>NZ_CAJYDW010000001.1 GCF_913774235.1 uncultured Pseudomonas sp.
CTGACGTGACCGGTAACTGCGAACTGCCGGAAGGCGTCGAGATGGTGATGCCGGGCGACAACATCAAAATGGTTGTCACCCTGATCGCTCCGATCGCCATGGAAGACGGTCTGCGTTTCGCCATCCGTGAAGGCGGTCGTACCGTCGGCGCCGGCGTGGTTGCCAAGATCATCGAGTAATCGGTTGATCTGAAACGGAAAAAAGGCCCTTCGGGGCCTTTTTTCTTGCCTTGCGAAATTGACAGATGGCAAAAGAGGCGTTCTTGACAGGCGTGAGCGACATCCTTAGAATTGCGCCTCCTTTAATCGGGCACCTTTTTGCCCGAGGGGAAAGCTTGGAGTCTGAGGTCAAATGCAAAATCAACAAATCCGTATTCGGTTGAAGGCTTTTGATCATCGCCTGATCGATCAATCCACCCAGGAAATCGTGGAAACCGCGAAACGTACTGGTGCTCAGGTGCGTGGTCCGATTCCTCTGCCTACCCGCAAGGAACGTTACACAGTGCTGATTTCTCCGCACGTCAACAAGGATGCTCGTGACCAGTACGAAATTCGTACCCACAAGCGCGTGCTCGACATCGTTCAGCCCACCGACAAGACCGTCGATGCGCTGATGAAGCTCGATCTCGCCGCTGGCGTTGAAGTGCAAATCAGCCTCGGCTGAGACCGTCAAGGTTTCAGTCGTGTAACGCTCTGAAATGGGCGGCCATAGCGGGTGAAAGCCCCGTACACTCAAGAGGTTCTCAACATGACGATTGGTTTAGTCGGTCGTAAATGCGGCATGACCCGCGTTTTCACCGAAGAAGGCGTTTCCGTTCCGGTTACGGTCATTGAGATCGAGCCGAATCGTGTAACCCAATTCAAAAGCGAAGAAACCGATGGCTACCGCGCCATTCAGGTGACCGTGGGCGAGCGTCGTGCTTCCCGCGTGACCAAGGCGCAAGCCGGTCACTTCGCCAAGGCCAGCGTTGCTGCTGGTCGTAGCGTCCTCGAATTCCGCCTGGAAGACGGTGAGTACAAGGCAGGTGACGAAGTCACTGTCGCCCTGTTCGAAGCCGGTCAGATGGTTGATGTCACTGGTCAGTCCAAAGGTAAGGGCTACGCCGGTACCATCAAGCGCTGGAACTTCCGTGGTCAGGACAACACCCACGGTAACTCCGTTTCCCACCGTGCACCTGGTTCCATCGGCCAGTGCCAGACTCCTGGTCGTGTGTTCAAGGGCAAGAAAATGTCCGGTCACCTGGGTGCGGAGCGTGTAACCGTTCAGTCGCTGGAAGTCGTGCGTGTAGACGCCGAGCGCAACCTGCTGCTGGTCAAGGGTGCCGTCCCCGGCGCGCCGGGTGGTGACGTGATCGTGCGTCCCGCTGTCAAGGCCCGTGGTTGAGAGGAGAGAGAACATGCAACTCAATGTGAATGGCTCTCAAGCTATCGAAGTCTCCGAGCACACCTTCGGCGGTGAATTCAACGAGACCCTGGTTCACCAGGCAGTCGTGGCCTACATGGCTGGCGGTCGTCAGGGCACCCGTGCCCAGAAGACCCGTTCCGAAGTTCGTGGTGGCGGCAAGAAGCCCTGGCGTCAGAAGGGCAGCGGTCGTGCCCGTGCCGGTACCATCCGCAGCCCCATCTGGCGTTCCGGTGGCGTGGCTTTCGCAGCCAAGCCCCAGGATCACAGCCAGAAGCTGAACAAGAAGATGTACCGCGCTGCCCTGCGCTCCATCCTCGCCGAGCTGGTCCGTCTGGACCGTCTGGTCGTGGTTGACGACTTCGCCGTCGACGCGCCCAAGACCAAGACCCTGGTCAGCAAGCTGGACGGTCTGGGCCTGAGCGACGTGCTGATCGTGACCGACGCTGTCGACCAGAACCTGTATCTGGCCGCCCGCAACCTGCCTTTCGTCGATGTGCGTGATGTCCAGGGTTCTGACCCGGTCAGCCTGATCGCCTACGACAAGGTGCTGGTCACTGTGTCCGCCGTGAAGAAATTCGAGGAGCTGCTGGCATGAACCAGGAACGCGTATTCAAAGTGCTGCTTGGCCCGCACATCTCCGAGAAGGCCACCATGCTGGCGGACAGCCAGAAGCAGTTCGTATTCAAGGTTGCCACCGATGCAACCAAGCTGGAAATCAAGAAGGCCGTCGAGCAGCTGTTCGAGGTCAAGGTTCGCAGCGTCAGCACCCTGAACGTCCAGGGCAAGACCAAGCGCACCGCTCGTGGTCTGGGCAAGCGTAACGACTGGAAAAAAGCGTACATCGCTCTCCAGCCGGGCCAGGATCTCGACTTTTCCAGCAGCGCCGAGTAATCAGGGGGCATCATGGCAATCGTAAAATGCAAGCCGACCTCCGCTGGCCGCCGCTTTGTGGTCAAGGTGGTCAACGCTGATCTGCACAAGGGCGCTCCTTACGCTCCTTTGCTGGAGAAGAAGAGCAAGTCCGGCGGCCGTAACAACAACGGTCGTATCACCACTCGCCACATCGGCGGTGGTCACAAGCAGCACTATCGTCTGGTCGATTTTCGTCGCAACAAGGATGGCATCCCTGCCGTCGTTGAGCGTATCGAATACGATCCGAACCGTACCGCGCACATCGCTCTGCTGAAGTACGCCGACGGCGAGCGTCGCTACATCATCGCCCCCAAGGGCGTTGCTGCTGGTGATCAGCTCATGTCCGGCGCTGGCGCTCCCATCAAGGCCGGCAACAACCTCCCGCTGCGTAACGTACCGGTCGGTAGCACCATCCACGGCATCGAACTGAAGCCGGGCAAAGGCGCTCAGATCGCTCGTTCCGCCGGTACCTCCGCTCAGCTGGTCGCCCGTGAAGGCGCCTACGTCACCGTGCGTCTGCGTAGCGGTGAAATGCGCAAGGTGCTGTCCGAGTGCCGCGCTACCCTGGGCGAAGTGTCCAACGGCGAGCACAGCCTGCGTTCGCTGGGTAAGGCCGGTGCCACTCGCTGGCGTGGTGTGCGTCCGACCGTTCGTGGTGTCGCCATGAACCCGGTTGATCACCCGCATGGTGGTGGTGAGGGTCGTACTTCCGGTGGCCGTCATCCGGTTTCGCCATGGGGCGTCAAGACCAAGGGTCTCAAGACGCGCTCCAACAAGCGTACCGACAAGATGATTGTCCGTCGCGGCAAGTAATCAGTAGAGGATTCGACTGTGCCCCGTTCTCTGAAGAAAGGTCCTTTTATCGATCTTCACCTGTTGAAGAAGATCGAAGTCGCGGTGGAAAAGAACGAACGCAAACCGATCAAGACCTGGTCGCGTCGTTCGATGATCCTGCCGCAAATGGTCGGCCTGACCATCGCTGTGCACAACGGTCGTCAACATGTCCCCGTTCTGGTGAACGAAGACATGGTCGGCCACAAACTCGGCGAGTTCGCTGCTACCCGCACCTATCGCGGTCATGCGGCTGACAAGAAAGCCAAGCGTTAAGGGGTAAGGAAGATGGAAGTAGCCGCTAAGCTGTCGGGCGCTCGTATCTCCGCCCAGAAAGCCCGCTTGGTCGCCGACCAGATTCGCGGGAAGAAGGTGGGCGAAGCGCTCAACCTGTTGACTTTCAGCAGCAAGAAAGCCGCTGAAATCATGAAGAAGGTGCTCGAGTCGGCCGTGGCCAACGCCGAGCACAATGAAGGCGCCGACGTGGACGACCTCAAGGTTTCCACCGTCTTCGTAAACGAAGGTCGTTCGCTCAAGCGCATCATGCCGCGTGCCAAAGGTCGTGCTGATCGCATCGTGAAGCGGTCTTGCCATATCACGGTCAAGGTTGCGGACAAGTAACGGAGTCGATCAGATGGGTCAGAAAGTACATCCCAATGGCATTCGCCTGGGCATCGTCAAGGAGCACACCTCGGTCTGGTACGCGGATAAGCGCACTTATGCGGACTATCTGCTGGCCGACCTGAAGGTTCGTGAGTACCTCCAGGACAAACTAAAAAGCGCGTCCGTAAGCCGTATCGATATTCATCGTCCGGCTCAAACCGCACGCATCACCATCCACACCGCCCGTCCCGGTATCGTGATCGGCAAGAAGGGTGAGGATGTCGAGAAGCTGCGTCAGGACCTGACCGCAAGAATGGGTGTGCCCGTGCACATCAACATCGAAGAGATCCGCAAGCCGGAGCTCGACGGTGCCCTGGTTGCGCAGAGCGTTGCGCAGCAGCTTGAGCGTCGTGTGATGTTCCGTCGCGCCATGAAGCGCGCCGTACAGAACGCGATCCGCATTGGTGCCAAGGGCATCAAGATTCAGGTGAGCGGTCGTCTGGGCGGCGCGGAAATCGCCCGTACCGAGTGGTATCGCGAAGGTCGTGTGCCCCTGCACACCCTGCGTGCCGACATCGACTACGCCACTGCGGAAGCCCACACCACCTACGGTGTGATCGGTGTGAAGGTTTGGATCTTCAAAGGTGAGGTCATTGGTGGCCGCCAGGAAGAACTGAAGCCCGTCGCCCCGGCTCCGCGCAAAAAAGCTGCTGCTAAGTAAGGAGTACGCAACATGCTGCAACCCAAGCGTACAAAATTCCGCAAGCAGATGACCGGCCACAACCGTGGTCTGGCTCATCGTGGTAGCAAGGTCAGCTTCGGCGAGTACGCGCTGAAGGCTGTCGGCCGTGGCCGTCTGACCGCTCGCCAGATCGAATCCGCACGTCGTGCGCTGACCCGTCACGTGAAGCGTGGCGGCAAGATCTGGATCCGCGTCTTCCCTGACAAGCCTGTCACCAAGAAGCCTCTCGAAGTGCGGATGGGTAAAGGTAAGGGTAGTGTCGAGTACTGGGTAGCCCAGATCCAGCCGGGCAAGGTCCTGTACGAGATCGAGGGTGTTTCCGAGGATCTGGCTCGTCAGGCATTCGCCCTGGCCGCTGCCAAGCTTCCGCTCGAAACCTCCTTTGTTAAGCGGACGGTGATGTGATGAAAGCGAAAGAATTGCGTGAGAAATCCGTAGAGGAGCTGAACGAGCAGCTTCTCAACCTGCTGCGTGACCAGTTCAATCTGCGTATGCAGAAGGCAACTGGCCAGTTGGGTCAGTCTCACATGCTCTCGCAAGTGAAGCGCGACATCGCTCGCGTCAAGACTGTGCTGAACCAGCAAGCAGGTAAGTGATCATGGCTGAAGCTGAAAAAACTGTCCGTACGCTGACCGGCCGAGTGGTCAGCGACAAGATGGACAAAACCGTCACCGTACTGATCGAGCGTCGCGTCAAGCACCCGATCTACGGTAAATACGTGAAGCGTTCCACCAAACTGCACGCCCACGACGAAACCAATCAGTGCCGCATTGGTGACCTGGTCACCATCCGCGAAACCCGCCCCCTGGCCAAGACCAAGGCGTGGACCCTGGTTGACGTCGTCGAGCGCGCCGTTCAGGTATAAGGGTAGAGAGCCATGATCCAGACTCAATCCATGCTTGACGTCGCCGACAACAGCGGCGCTCGTCGCGTGATGTGCATCAAGGTGCTCGGCGGTTCCCACCGCCGTTACGCCGGCATCGGCGACATCATCAAAGTCACCGTCAAGGAAGCAATTCCGCGCGGCAAGGTGAAGAAAGGTCAGGTGATGACCGCTGTCGTCGTGCGTACCAAGCACGGCGTCCGCCGCACCGACGGTTCCATCATCCGCTTCGACGGCAACGCCGCGGTTCTGCTGAACAACAAGCAAGAGCCGATTGGCACCCGTATCTTTGGGCCGGTGACCCGTGAACTTCGCTCTGAGAAGTTCATGAAGATCGTCTCCCTTGCCCCCGAAGTGCTGTAAGGAGTAGCCGACATGCAAAAGATTCGTCGTGACGACGAGGTAATCGTCATTGCCGGCAAGGACAAGGGCAAACGTGGCAAGGTGCTGAAGGTGCTCGCCGACGACCGTCTGGTCGTGGGTGGCGTCAACCTGATCAAGCGCCACACCAAGCCTAACCCCATGCTGGGCGTTCAGGGTGGCATCGTAGAGAAAGAAGCCCCTCTGCATGTCTCCAACGTTGCCATTTTCAACTCCGAGACCAACAAGGCTGACCGCGTTGGTTTCAAAGTCGAAGACGGCAAGAAGATTCGTATCTTCAAGTCGACCCAAAAAGCGGTCCAGGCCTGAAGCTGCTAGGTAGATCACCATGGCACGATTGAAAGAGATTTATCGGAAGGAAATCGCGCCCAAGCTGAAAGAGCAGCTTCAGCTGGGTAACGTGATGGAAGTTCCGCGCATCACCAAGATCACCCTGAACATGGGTCTGGGCGAGGCAGTCGGTGACAAGAAGATCATCGACAACGCTGTAGCCGACCTGGAAAAGATCGCTGGTCAAAAGCCGGTCGTGACTTATGCCCGCAATTCCATTGCTGGCTTTAAGATCCGCGAAGGCTGGCCGATTGGCGTCAAGGTGACCCTGCGTAGCGATCGCATGTACGAATTCCTGGATCGTCTGCTGTCCATCTCCCTGCCGCGCGTGCGTGACTTCCGCGGCCTGAATGCCAAGTCCTTCGATGGTCGTGGCAACTACAGCATGGGCGTGAAAGAGCAGATCATCTTCCCGGAAATCGATTACGACAAGATCGATGCGCTGCGTGGTATGGACATCACCCTGACCACCACCGCTCGTACCGACGAGGAAGGCCGTGCGCTGCTGCGCGCGTTCAACTTCCCGTTCCGTAACTGATTGAGGTCTTCAGATGGCTAAGCAAAGCATGATTAACCGTGAGCTGAAGCGTCAGCAAACGGTTGCCAAGTACGCCAAGAAGCGCGCCGAGCTGAAGGCGACCATCGGTAACGTCAACGCCTCCCCCGAGGACCGTTGGAACGCCCAGGTCGCCCTGCAGAAGCAGCCCCGTGACGCCAGCGCCAGCCGCCTGCGTAACCGCTGCCGCCTGACCGGTCGTCCGCATGGCGTATACCGCAAGTTCGGTCTGTCCCGCATCAAGCTGCGTGAAGCAGCCATGCGCGGTGACGTGCCCGGCCTGGTGAAGGCCAGCTGGTAACAGCGAGCGCCTTTCATCGCGGTAATTGAATCAAGCCCCTTTTGGGGCTTGATTCGTTTCAGGCCGATCACTAGAATGCTCGGCTCGCCCGAATCGGCCTATTGCCGAGGGGTGATTTTGAGAGCCGGAAGGCTCGTTTCTGTATTAGGAGCTAATAGCCCATGAGTATGCAGGACCCGTTAGCAGACATGCTAACTCGTATCCGTAATGCCCAGATGGCTGAAAAGACCGTCGTAAGCATGCCTTCTTCCAAACTGAAGGCAGCCGTTGCCAAAGTCCTCAAGGACGAAGGCTACATCGCGGATTTTCAGGTCAGCGCGGAATCCAAGCCGTTGCTGTCCATCGAGCTGAAGTACTTCGAAGGCAAGCCTGTCATCGAAGAACTCAAGCGTAGCAGCCGTCCCGGTCTGCGCCAGTACAAAGCCGTTGACCAGCTGCCGAAAGTGCGCGGTGGTCTGGGCGTGTCGATCGTTTCCACCAACAAAGGTGTGATGACTGATCGCGCAGCCCGTGCTGCTGGTGTTGGCGGCGAAGTGCTCTGCACAGTCTTCTAAGGGGAATCAGCATGTCTCGCGTTGCTAAAAACCCCGTAAGACTGCCTGCGGGCGTCGAAGTGAATCTGGCCGGTCAGGCTCTTTCGGTCAAGGGTGCCAAGGGCGCTCTGGAGCTGAAGGTGCATCCCTCGGTCGAAGTCATCCAAGAGTCCGGTGAGCTGCGTTTCGCCGCTCGCAATGGCGACCAGCAGACCCGTGCGATGGCCGGCACTACCCGTGCCCTGGTCAATAACATGGTGATCGGCGTCAGCCAGGGCTTCGAGCGCAAGCTGCAACTGGTCGGTGTGGGCTACAAGGCCCAGGCCAAAGGTCAGGTGCTGAACCTCGCTCTGGGCTTCTCTCACCCCGTGGACTACGAACTGCCGCAAGGCATCACCGCAGAAACCCCCAACCAGACCGACATCCTGATCAAGGGTATCGACAAGCAGCTGGTCGGCCAGGTCGCGGCTGAGATTCGTGGTTTCCGTCCGCCGGAGCCTTACAAGGGCAAAGGTGTACGGTACGCCGACGAAGTCGTCCACCGTAAAGAAGCCAAGAAAAAGTAGGGCATAGCAAATGACCGTCAAGAAAGAAACCCGACTGCGTCGCGCTCGCAAGGCTCGCCTGAAGATGCGCGAACTGGAAGTGGTCCGTCTGTGCGTGTACCGCTCTTCCCAGCACATCTATGCTCAGGTCATCGCGGCCGACGGCAGCAAGGTCCTGGCCAGCGCTTCTACGTTGGACAAAGAACTGCGCGAGAGCGCTACCAGCAACGTCGAGGCGGCCAAGAAAGTTGGTCTGCTGGTCGCCGAGCGTGCCAAGGCCGCTGGCGTTACCCAGGTGGCCTTTGATCGTTCTGGCTTCAAGTACCATGGTCGCGTCAAGGCGCTGGCCGACGCTGCTCGTGAAGGCGGGCTGGAGTTCTAAGTCATGGCAAATAACGATCAAAAGCGCGACGAAGGCTACATCGAGAAGCTGGTTCAAGTTAACCGCGTAGCCAAAACCGTGAAAGGCGGCCGTATCTTCGCCTTCACCGCTCTGACCGTGGTTGGCGATGGCAAGGGCCGCGTTGGCTTCGGCCGTGGCAAGGCGCGTGAAGTGCCTGCTGCCATCCAGAAGGCGATGGAAGCTGCTCGCCGCAACATGATCCAGGTGGATCTGAACGGCACCACCCTGCAGTACCCGGTCAAGGCCGCCCACGGCGCCTCCAAGGTGTACATGCAGCCCGCTTCCGAAGGTACCGGCATCATCGCTGGTGGCGCCATGCGTGCCGTCCTGGAAGTCGCTGGTGTGCAGAACGTCCTGGCCAAGTGCTACGGCTCCACCAACCCGGTAAACGTGGTGTACGCGACCTTCGAAGGTCTCAAGCACATGCAGGCGCCGGAAGCTGTTGCTGCCAAGCGTGGCAAGAGCGTCGAGGAGATTCTCTGATCATGGCTAACGCAACCGTCAAGGTCACGCTGATCAAGAGCGTCCATGGCCGTCTGGCCAATCACAAGGCTTGCGTCAAGGGTCTCGGCCTGCGTCGCATCGGTCATACCGTCGAAGTTCAGGATACCCCTGAGAATCGCGGCATGATCAACAAGGCCTACTACCTTCTGCGTGTGGAGGGTTAAGTCATGAAATTGAATGATCTGCGTTCCGCTCCCGGCGCTCGCCGCGAGAAGCTGCGTCCCGGTCGTGGTATCGGTAGCGGCCTGGGCAAGACCGGTGGCCGCGGCCACAAGGGTCTGACCTCCCGCTCCGGCGGCAAGGTTGCCCCGGGCTTCGAGGGCGGCCAGCAGCCGCTGCACCGTCGTCTGCCGAAGTTCGGCTTCGTTTCGCTGAAGGCCCTGGATCGCGCTGAGGTTCGTACCTCCGAGCTGGCCAAGGTTGATGTCGACGTCGTCGATCTGCAGGCGCTGAAAGACGCCAACGTGATCAGCCGCGACATCAAGCGTGTCAAGGTTGTGCTGTCCGGCGACGTTACTCGTGCCGTCACCCTGAAGGGCATTGGTGCCACCAAGGGTGCACGTGCAGCCATCGAAGCAGCTGGCGGCAAGATCGAGGAATAAATGGCTAAGCAAGGTGCTCTCTCTGCGCTCAGCAAGAGCGGTGGTATGTCCGAGCTGTGGACCCGCCTCCGATTCCTGTTTCTGGCGATCATCGTCTACAGGATCGGTGCGCACATCCCTGTTCCGGGTATCAATCCCGATCAGCTGGCCGCACTGTTCAGGCAGAACGAGGGGACCATTCTTAGCCTCTTCAACATGTTCTCCGGCGGTGCGCTGGAGCGGATGAGCATCTTTGCCCTGGGGATCATGCCGTACATCTCGGCATCGATCATCATGCAGCTGCTTACCGCGATCAGCCCGCAGCTGGAGCAATTGAAGAAAGAGGGTGAGTCTGGTCGTCGCAAGATCAGCCAGTACACCCGTTACGGCACGCTGGTTCTGGCGCTCGTTCAGGCCACCGGGATGTCGGTAGGGCTCGCCAGTCAGGGTGTCGCGTTCAGCGTGGGCTTCAGCTTCTATTTCGTCGCTGTCACCACGTTCGTCGCCGGTGCGCTGTTCATGATGTGGCTTGGTGAGCAGATCACCGAGCGCGGTATCGGCAACGGCATCTCGATGCTGATTTTCGCCGGCATCGTCGCGGGCTTGCCTCGCGCCATCGGTCAGTCCTTCGAGTCGGCACGGCAGGGCGATATCAACATCTTCGCGCTGATCATGGTGGGTGTGGTGGCCGTGGCCATCATCGCCTTCGTGGTGTTCATCGAGCGTGGTCAGCGTCGCATCGCGGTGCACTACGCCAAGCGTCAGCAGGGCCGCAAGGTCTTCGCTGCGCAGAACAGCCATCTGCCGCTCAAGGTGAACATGGCTGGGGTTATCCCGGCTATTTTCGCCAGCAGCATTCTGCTGTTCCCGGCATCGCTCGGTTCGTGGTTCGGTCAGTCCGAACGGCTCGGTTGGTTGCAGGACGTGGCTCAGGCCATCGCCCCCGGTCAGCCGCTGAACATCTTGCTGTTTAGTGCAGGGATCATTTTCTTCTGCTTCTTCTATACGGCGCTGATGTTCAACCCCAAGGACGTGGCGGAAAACCTGAAGAAATCCGGAGCGTTCATTCCGGGTATTCGTCCAGGTGAGCAGTCTGCGCGCTACATCGATGGTGTGCTGACCCGGCTGACCATGTTCGGTGCCCTGTACATGACGGCGGTGTGCTTGTTGCCCCAGTTCCTGGTGGTCGCGGCGAACGTGCCGTTCTATCTCGGCGGGACCTCGTTGCTGATCGTGGTGGTTGTGGTCATGGACTTCATGTCCCAGGTCCAGTCCCATCTCGTATCTCATCAATACGAGTCCCTGATGAAGAAAGCCAACCTGAAGGGCTACGGCGGCGGCATGATGCGCTGAGCCGTTACCCGTAAGGTTAGAGGAGTTGTCATGAAAGTTCGTGCATCGGTCAAGAAGCTGTGCCGTAACTGCAAGATCATTCGGCGCGAAGGCGTCGTGCGCGTGATCTGCAGCGCTGAACCGCGTCACAAGCAGCGCCAAGGCTGAGTGTGATTCACGCGTCTAACCCGGCAGCTAGTGTGCTGCCGGGTTGATCATTTGTTCCTACAGCGTTAATATCGCGCGCCCTTTTCTTGGCTTCCGGGGCGTCGGTAGCTGTCAATTGGAGTTTTTCTGAATGGCCCGTATTGCAGGCGTCAACATTCCAGATAACAAGCATACTGTTATCTCGCTGACCTACATCTATGGTGTCGGTCGCACCACCTCTCAGAAGATCTGCGCGGCCACCGGCATCGAGCCGACCGCCAAGATCAAAGAACTGAGCGACGAGCAGGTCGATCAGCTGCGTAACGAGGTCGCCAAAATCCTCACCGAGGGTGACCTGCGCCGCGAAATCAACATGAACATCAAGCGCCTCATGGATCTGGGTTGCTACCGCGGTCTGCGTCACCGCCGTGGTCTGCCGGTCCATGGTCAGCGCACCAAGACCAATGCCCGTACCCGTAAGGGCCCGCGCAAGCCGATCCGCAAGTAATCGCATCCGCGAATCGACAGGAATCTAGTCATGGCAAAACCTGCTGCTCGTCCTCGTAAGAAAGTCAAAAAGACAGTGGTTGATGGCATCGCCCATATCCACGCGTCTTTCAACAACACCATCGTGACCATCACCGATCGTCAGGGCAATGCTCTGTCCTGGGCGACCTCCGGTGGCTCCGGCTTCCGTGGCTCCCGTAAGAGCACTCCGTTCGCTGCCCAGATTGCAGCCGAACGTGCCGGCCAAGCCGCTCTGGAATATGGTCTGAAGAATCTGGACGTGAACGTCAAAGGTCCCGGCCCCGGCCGTGAGTCCGCTGTTCGCGCCCTGAATGCCTGTGGTTACAAGATCGCCAGCATCACCGACGTGACGCCCATCCCGCATAACGGGTGCCGTCCGCCGAAGAAGCGTCGCGTGTAATAGGAGACAGTGAGAAATGGCTCGTTACATTGGTCCCAAGTGCAAACTGTCCCGCCGCGAAGGCACTGACCTCTTCCTGAAGAGCGGCTCCCGTGCCCTCGACTCGAAGTGCAAGCTGGAAACCGTTCCTGGCCAGCATGGTCAGCGTCGCGGTCGTCTGTCCGACTACGGTCTGCAGCTGCGTGAAAAGCAGAAAGTCCGCCGTATCTATGGCGTGCTCGAGCGTCAGTTCGCCGGTTACTACCAGGAAGCTGCCCGTCGCAAGGGCGCAACCGGTGAGAACCTGCTGCAACTGCTCGAATGCCGTCTGGACAACGTGGTGTATCGCATGGGCTTCGGTGCCACTCGCGCGGAATCGCGCCAGCTGGTCTCCCACAAGTCGATCACCGTCAACGGTCAGACCGTCAACATTCCCTCCTATCAGGTCAAGGTCGGCGACGTCGTCGCGGTCCGTGAAAAGGCCAAGAACCAGCTGCGTATCGCTCAAGCTCTCGAGCTGTGCGGCCAGCGTGGCCGGGTTGAGTGGGTCGAAGTGAGCACCGAGAAAAAGGAAGGCACCTTCAAGAGCGTGCCGGCCCGTGGTGATCTCTCCGCCGACATCAACGAAAACCTGATTGTCGAGCTCTACTCCAAGTAAGGGCTAGAAAGTAGGTGCATCCATGCAGAGTTCGGTAAATGAGTTCCTGACCCCCCGCCATATCGATGTGCAGGCGGTTAGTCAGACCCGTGCCAAGATCACCCTCGAGCCTCTCGAGCGTGGTTTCGGCCATACCTTGGGCAACGCGCTGCGGCGTATTCTGTTGTCCTCCATGCCTGGCTGCGCGGTAGTCGAAGCAGAGATCGACGGAGTCCTGCACGAGTACAGCGCCATCGAAGGCGTGCAGGAAGACGTGATCGAGATCCTGCTCAACCTCAAGGGTCTGGCCATCAAGTTGCACGGCCGTGACGAAGTCACCCTGAGTCTGAGCAAGAAAGGTCAGGGGCCAGTTCTGGCCTCCGACATTCAGGTCGATCACGATGTCGAGATCGTCAACGGTGAGCACGTCATTGCCCACCTGGCGGACAACGGTTCGCTGAACATGAAGCTGAAAATCGCCCGCGGTCGTGGCTATGAGCCCGCCGATGCGCGCCAGAGCGAAGAAGACGAGACCCGTGCTATCGGCCGTCTGCAGCTCGACGCTTCGTTCAGTCCGGTTCGTCGCGTGGCGTACGTGGTGGAAAACGCTCGGGTCGAGCAGCGTACCAACCTGGACAAGCTCGTGCTTGACCTGGAAACCAACGGTACTCTGGACCCGGAAGAAGCCATCCGTCGTGCCGCCACCATCCTGCAGCAGCAGCTGGCAGCGTTCGTCGACCTCAAGGGCGACAGCGAGCCGGTCGTGGTCGAGCAGGAAGACGAGATCGATCCGATCCTGCTGCGTCCGGTAGACGATCTGGAACTGACCGTTCGTTCGGCTAACTGCCTCAAGGCGGAGAACATCTACTACATCGGTGACCTGATTCAGCGTACCGAAGTGGAGCTGCTCAAGACCCCGAACCTGGGTAAGAAGTCCCTGACCGAAATCAAGGACGTTCTGGCCTCCCGTGGTCTGTCGCTCGGTATGCGCCTGGACAACTGGCCCCCTGCAAGCCTTAAGAAGGACGACAAGGCTACTGCCTGATCGTCATTGTTCACCGAACGTTAGTTTGGGAAGGAATTTCAATCATGCGTCATCGTAAAAGTGGTCGTCATCTGAGCCGCACGAGCGCACACCGCAAGGCCATGTTCCAGAACATGGCTGTGTCGCTGTTCGAGCACGAGCTGATCAAAACTACCCTGCCGAAAGCCAAGGAACTGCGCCGCGTTGCCGAGCCGCTGATCACCCTGGCCAAGGAAGACAGCGTCGCCAACCGTCGCCTGGCTTTCGACCGTACTCGTTCGAAAGCTGCCGTAGGCAAGCTGTTCAACGACCTGGGTAAGCGCTATGCCAACCGTCCGGGTGGCTACCTGCGTATCCTGAAGTGCGGTTTCCGCGCTGGCGACAATGCGCCCATGGCGTACGTCGAGCTGATCGACCGTCCGGTCGGCGGCACCGTGGAACAAGCTGCTGAATAAGTAGCGCTGTTCTGGAAAAAGCCGGGCTCTTGCCCGGCTTTTTCATGTCTGGCATTTGACTAGAGCTGCGACAGGATCCGTCGGATTGTATTTTCTATCACGATGCTAGGATCAATAAATTAGTCCTAAAGTATTGCCTTGGCGATACTTCTCCCACGCGATCAGCAAGCGTTATTCAAAGGGAGACAGCCTGTGACCGATACCAAGATCCTCACCACCGCCAGTGGCATTCCGGTGGCCGACAACCAGAATTCCCGCACCGCCGGCCCGCGCGGTCCGCTGATGCTTGACGACTTTCATCTGATCGAGAAGCTGGCGCACTTCAACCGCGAAGTCATTCCCGAGCGGCGGGTTCACGCCAAAGGCTCCGCGGCCTATGGCACCTTTACCGTCACCCAGGACATCACCCATCTCTCCACTGCCAAGCTGTTCGCCAGCGTGGGCAAGCAGACCGAGACCCTTTTGCGCTTTTCTACCGTGGGTGGTGAGCGTGGCTCGGCGGATACCGAGCGTGATCCTCGCGGTTTCGCGGTGAAGTTCTATACCGAAGAAGGCAACTGGGACATCGTTGGCAACAACACCCCGGTGTTCTTCATCCGCGATCCGCTGAAGTTTCCGGATTTCATCCATACCCAGAAGCGCGATCCCTGGAGCAACCTGAAGAGCCCGCAGATGATGTGGGATTTCTGGTCGCTGTCGCCGGAGTCGCTGCATCAGGTCACCATCCTGTTCTCTGATCGCGGCATCCCCGATGGCTATCGCTTCATGCATGGCTTCGGCAGCCATACCTTCAGTCTGGTCAATGCCCAGGGCGAGCGGCACTTCGTGAAGTTTCACTTCAAGAGCCAGCAGGGGATCAAGAACCTGGCGCCCGCCGAGGCGGCGCGGCTGGCCGGTACCGATCCGGACTACAGCCAGCGCGACCTGTTCCAGGCCATCGAGCGGGGTGAGTTCCCGCGCTGGACGCTGTGCATCCAGGTGATGAGCGAGCAGGAAGCGGCCAATCGTGCGGAAAACCCCTTCGACGTGACCAAGGTCTGGTCGCAACAGCAGTATCCGCTGCAGGAAGTCGGGGTGCTGGAGCTCAACCGCAATCCGCAGAACTACTTCGCCGAGGTGGAACAGGCCTCCTTCGCCCCGAGCAACGTGGTGCCGGGCGTGGGGCTGTCGCCCGACCGGATGCTGCAGGGCCGGGTGTTCGCCTATGCCGACGCCCAGCGCTATCGGGTGGGCACCAACTACCAGCAGTTGCCGGTCAACGCGCCGCGCTGCCCCTATGCCAACAACCAGCGCGATGGCGCCATGAGATTCGACGGCAATGGCGGCTCGCAGCCGAACTATGAGCCGAACAGCTATGGCCACACGGCCAAGCAGGCGCCGCAGTACCGCGAGCCGGCGCTGAACTTCGCCGGCCCGGCCGATCGCTACGATCATCGGGTGGACGAGGACTACTACAGCCAGGCTGGCGCGCTGTTCCGGTTGATGAATGCCGACCAGCAGGCGCTGCTGATCGGCAACATCGTCGGCGCCCTGGGTTCGGTGACGCGTGACGCGCAGCTGCGGCAGATCGGCCATTTCCTCAAGGCTGATCCCGCCTACGGTATGGGGGTCGCGAAGGGGCTGGGGATAGAGCCCAGCGAAGTCGCCTAAGCGACATCCGAAAAAGGCCCGGCTGATGCCGGGCTTTTTTTCGTCGGTTAAAAAAGTGGCGGAAAGGCTGTCTCGGACGCCGCTTGCGACGTCGCAGTGCTAAGGTTCGCAACAAGCGCGAAAACACGAGGCTACCTCTTCCGTCATGACTCTGTTTGGAATGTCTTTGCGCCAGCTGTGGGCGCATGAGAAGGCCAGCTACGGTGTGCGGGTCTTCATCGCCTTGAGTGGCGCCATGGCTGTCTGCTGGTCGCTGGGCGATCTGCGGGCGCTGTCGCCGGTGTTTCTCGGCATCATCGCCAGTGCCCTGGCGGAGACCGACGACAACTGGGCGGGCCGGATCAAGTCACTGGTGGTGACCTTGCTGTGTTTCGCGGTAGCCGCCTTTTCCGTGGAGCTGCTGTTTCCCTATCCCTGGATCTTCGCGCTGGGCCTGGGCCTGGCCACCTTCAGCCTGACCATGCTGGGGGCTATTGGCGAGCGCTATGCGTCTATCGCTCAGGCCACGGTCATCCTGTCGGTCTACGCCATGATCGGCGTGGATCAGCGCCTCGGTACCCAGATGCCGCTCTGGTACGAACCCGTGCATCTGCTGGCTGGAGCCCTGTGGTACGGCGTGCTGTCGGTGCTCTGGTGCACCCTGTTCGCTCACCAGCCCGTGCGCCAGAGTCTGTACGCCCTCTATGGCGAGCTGGGCATCTTCCTTAAGCTGAAGGCCGAGATGCTCGAGCCGGTGCGCGGCGTCGACCTGCATCAGCGGCGTGTGGTGCTGGCGCAGCAGAATGGCAAGGTGGTGCAGGCGCTGAACCAGGCTAAGGCGACCATCCTCAGCCGTTTCGGCCGCTCGGGACGACCTGGGGCGCGGTCGGGGCGCTACTTCCGGCTGTATTTCATGGCGCAGGACATCCATGAGCGCGCCAGCTCGTCGCACTATCCCTACAGCGCGCTCACCGAGGCTTTCTTTCATAGCGACATCCTGTTTCGCTGCCAGCGCCTGCTCAAGTTACAGGCCGCTGCCTGTTTCAATCTGGGCGAGGCGATCAGGCTCGGCCAGCCCTTCGAGTACGGTCAGCAGAGCCAGCAGGGCCTGACCGACTTGCAGGCGTCGCTGGAGTATCTCAAACAGCAGCAGAATCCGCGTTGGCGGGGCCTGTTGCGCTCCCTGGATCTGCTCGGCCACAACCTATCGACCCTGGAGCGACAGTTCTCCGAGGCTGGCACCAGCGATTCCGGTGCGGCGGATCTCGATACCAGCCTGCTCGATCCTGCGGCGCGCTCCCTGCGCGAAGTGTTTCAGCGCATCCGTCTGCAGCTCACGCCCACCTCGCTGCTGTTTCGCCACGGATTGCGCATGGCGCTGGCTCTGATGGCCGGCTACGGCGTGCTGCATCTGATCCATCCGGTGAACGGTTACTGGATCCTGCTGACCACGGTGTTCGTCTGTCGACCGCAGTACGGCGCCACACGGGTGCGGCTGGTACAGCGGATCGTCGGCACGGTGATCGGGCTGCTGCTGGGCAGCGCCTTGCTGGAGCTGTTTACCCAGCCGGAGATCCAGCTGCTGCTGGCCCTGGTCGCCGGTCTGGTGTTCTTCATCACCCGGACCGATCGCTACACCATCGCCACCGCGGCCATCACCCTGATGGTGCTGTTCTGCTTCAACCAGGTGGGCAATGGCTTCATGCTGATCTGGCCGCGATTGATCGATACGCTGCTCGGCTGCCTGATCGCGGTGCTGGCGGTGTTCTTCATCCTGCCGGACTGGCAAGGACGTCGTCTGCATGTGGTGATGGCCAATACCCTGCGCACCAATGCGCTCTATCTGCGACGGCTGCACGAGCAGTACCGCACTGGCAAGCGGGACGACCTCGACTATCGGGTGGCACGCCGCAATGCGCACAATGCCGATGCCACCCTGTCCGCCGCCCTGGCCAACATGCTGCGCGATCCCGGGCACTTCCGCCGCAACCTGGAGGCGGGTTTCCGCTACCTGGCACTGTCCAATACGCTGCTGGGCTATCTGTCGGCCCTGGGTGCGCATCGACGCCAACTGGAGGCGGCCGAGCACGACGCCCTGGTAGAGCGTGCCGTCACCCGGATCGCCGAGGGCATGGAGGCCATCGCCGCGGCAGTGGCGGAGCGGCGCAGCCTGGCGCCGACGGCCGAGGAGGAGAACCTGCTGGCCGACGAGCTGGAAGCCGCGGCGGATGGGAATGACGATGGCTACCGGCTGGTCTGTACCCAGCTGGCGCTGATTTGCCGTCTGCTGCCCAATCTCAAGAGCGCCGCCAACCATACGTTGCGCGAACAAACCCGCGAAGAGCCGGCGGCGGGGACCGCCGATGCTTGAGCAAGGCTGGCGCGACGCGCTATGTTGATCGATGTGCGTCGAATTTCTCGACGTCTGTTTCTGCTGGTCTGAAGGCTGTTCCAACTCATGCGTATGCGTCTTCTAGTAGTGGGCGGGGAAAGCGCCCTGGGCAAGGCGCTGCTGACCGCCGGTGCCGAAGCCGGCATCGATTTCATCGCGCCCGCGGCACCGGCCGAGGGCTGGTACGCCGCCGAGCTGACCGAGGTCCTGGACCAGGTGCGGCCGGGAGCGGTGATCAATCTCGCCTATTATCACCACTGGCTGCAGGCGGAGAGCTTCGTGCCGGCGCTGATGCAGCGCCAGGCGCTCGCCGTGCAGCGACTGGCCGGGCTCTGCCAGCATTACCAGATTCCCCTGATCCAACCGTCCAGCTATCGGCTTTTCGATGGCTCGCGCGTGGCCGGCTATAGTGAAAAGGATCTTCCGCGACCTCCTGGGGCGCGCGGCGAGGCGCTCTGGCGGGTCGAGCAGCTGGTACGGGCGTTGTGCCCGATGCACATCCTGCTGCGCCTGGGCTGGGTGCTGGACGATTCGCGCGACGGGCGTCTGGGCCGCCTGCTGGGGCAGTTGACGACCGAGCAGGTCGTGCCTCTGGCCAGCGACCGGCGGGGCAACCCGACCACCGTGGACGACGCCGCCCGGGTGCTGCTGGCCATCGTCAAGCAGCTCGACTGCGGAGCGCCGCTGTGGGGGACCTACCACTATGGCGCCCAGGAAGCGGTGTCGGAGCTGGGGTTGGCTGAGACGGTCGCCATGCTCTGGCAGGAGTTCGACCGGCCGGTACGTTGCGAATGGCAGGAGGTGACGCACCTCGAGCGCGCCGATGCCGCGGAAGAGCCACAACAGGGGGTGTTGATCAGTCGCAAGCTGCTCAACACCTTTGGAATCAAGGCGCGGCGCTGGCAGCAGGAGCTGCCGGCGCTGTTGCAGGGCTTTCGGCAGGACGAGGTAGGTTTCCATGAGTGATGCGCCCATTCTGATCACTGGCGGTGCCGGTTTCATCGGCTCCCATCTGGCCGACGCGCTGCTGGCGCAGGGCAGGCGGGTGCGGGTGTTGGACGATCTGAGTACCGGCAAGCGCGAGAATCTGCCGCTGGACGACGAGCGTATCGAACTGCGGGTGGGCGACGTGGCCGATGCCGCTACCCTGGAGGCGGCGGTGGCAGGCTGCGCGGCGGTGGTGCATCTGGCCGCGGTGGCCTCGGTGCAGGCCTCGGTGGAGGACCCGGTCGGGACCCACAGGGCCAACTTCATCGGCACCCTAAATCTGTGCGAGGCCATGCGCAAGGCTGGGATCAAGCGGGTGGTCTACGCCTCCAGCGCAGCGGTCTATGGCGCCAATGGCCAGGGCCAGGCCATCGACGAGGAGTTGCCCAAGGCGCCGCTGACGCCCTATGCGGCGGACAAGCTGGCCGGCGAGTATTACTTCGATTTCTATCGCCGCCAGCACGGCCTGGAGCCGGCGATCTTTCGTTTCTTCAACATATACGGCCCGCGCCAGGATCCCTCGTCGCCCTATTCGGGGGTGATCAGCATCTTCACCGAGCGCGCCCGGCGCCAGACGCCGATCACGGTGTTCGGCGATGGTGAGCAGACCCGCGATTTCGTCTACGTGGCCGATCTGGTGGACATCCTGGTACAGGCGCTGGAGGCGCCCGAGGTGGCGGCCGGGGCGGTGAATGTGGGTCGTGGCGAGACCATCAGCCTGAACGGTCTGCTGGCGGAGATCGGCCAGGTGCTGGGCGGTTTGCCGCAGGTGACCCATGGTGCGGCGCGCTCAGGGGATATCCGCCATTCGAAGGCGGATAACAGTCGGTTGCGCGAGCGCTTCGATTTCAGTCGCCCCACGAGCATGGGGGCGGGCCTGGCGGCCCTGCTGGGAGACTGAACGAAACCGGCGCCGAGAGGCGCCGGTTTTAGTTTGGGCTCGTCTCAGAAGCGATAGCCCAGGCCGACCATGTAGACCCAGGGATCCACGTCCAGATCGACCTTGGCGCGGGCGCCCAGGGCAGTGTTGTCGACGTGGGCGGTGGTGGAGATGTCGAGGTAGCGGATCTGGGCGTTGAGCATCACCCGCTCGGTGAGCATGACATCGGCGCCGACCTGGGCGGCCCAGCCCCAGGAGTTATCGGCGCGGAAGTTGTCGAAGCCGGCCGCGCTGGCGCCGCTGCCAACGTGCTCGTCATAGATCCAGGTGTAGTTGAGGCCGGCGCCGACATAGGGCTGGAACGTCGCCTTGGCGTCCAGCGGGTAGTAGACCAGGCTCAGGGTCGGTGGCAGGTGCTTGAGGCTGCCCAGCTTGCCGTTGGCGGCGTCCAGACCGGTGCCCTTGATGTTGACCTGGTGCTCGAAGGGCGTGGCGGCCAGCAATTCGATGCCGAGGTGGTCGGTGAGCATGTAGGCGAAGTTGAGGCCCAACTGGGTGTCGCTGTCCATGGTCGCCTTGCCGCCGAGGTTGGCGCCGCTCAGGGCGCCCCGGTCGATCTTGACGTCGGAGCTGTGCTCGTGGGGATCCACGGTGATGGCGCCGGCGCGCAGGATGAAATCGCCGGCCTGGTGCGCCTGGGCGAGGGGGGCGGCCAGGGCGAGGGCGAGCAGGCTGAGACGGAAGAGGGGACGCATGGCTAGGGCTCCGAAGGCATTGAAAAAGGGCTGGGAGCAGCCTAGCGAAGCTGAAACGTCAGACTCTTGATCTCGCTCAAGCGTGGGGCAGATCCGCTCAGGAGCCGTCGCCCTTGAGGATATAGGGCTGGATACGCTGGGCCTGCAGCCAGTAGCCGGCGACGGCCACCTCGCTGCGCTGGGTGCCCACGCCGAGACGGCCTTCCACCCAATAGGGCAGGTGCAGCTTGGACAGCCAGAGGTCGTGGCTACCCTTGACGTAGACGATCTGGTTACCCGGCGGCGGTGGTACATGGATGCAGGCGCCGTAGTAGGGCACCAGCAGGAATTCGGTGACCTCGCCCTCCTCGGTGACCATCAGGGGCACCACGTAACCGGGGAGGCGTACTTCCTGGCCGTCCAGCGCGGCCACCGTAGGGGCATCCGGCCAGGGTTGGCTGGCGGCGGGGCCGTCTTCGCCGAGGCCGTGGTCGACGCTGCCGGGATTGAAGCGCGGCGCATCGGCGGGGACCAGTTCGCGCCAAGCGAGCTGGCGGGGATCGGCCTGCACCCAGGGCAGCCAGCAGAGCAACAGCAGGAGCGCCAGGCGCATGGGGAAGCCTCGTCTACAATCGCACGGACAGGCCATCCGTGAGGGCCTGGCGACAACCGCGCCACGCCGGGATGCAGCCGAGCACCAGGGCGGCGAGCAGGATGCCGCCGAGCAGTTGCCCATCGTAGAGCGAGGGCCAGTCCAGCGGCAAGGCTAGGCCGTATTCGGCCAGCAGCCAGGGCCGGCCCAGGGCGATGGCGCCGTAGAGCAACGCCAGGCCGCCCAGGCAGCCGGCCAGGGTGAGAACCAAGGATTCGGCCAGCAGCAGGCCGAACAGGTGGCGCGGCTGGGCGCCCACCGAGCGCAGGATGGCCATCTCCCGCCGTCGCTCGTTGAGGCTGGCGAGCAGGGCGGTGAGCATGCCGACCAGGCCGGTGAGCACCACGCACATCGACATCACCAGCAGTGCCTGTTCCGCGGTGCCGAGCAGGCCCCAGAGTTCCTGTAGGGCCACGCCGGGCAGGATGGCCAGCAAGGGTTCGCCGGTGTAGTCATTGACCGCGCGCTGCACGGCGAAGGTGGCGATCCGGCTCTTGAGACCGACCAGGGCGGCGGTGAGGTCCTTGGGCGTGAGATCGCGCTGGCGCACCTCGGCGTCGCTGAGGGATGGGCCGGGCATGCCGCCGCGCCAGTCCAGGTGCAGGGCGGTCATGCCGGTCAGCGGGATGTGCAGGGTACGGTCGACCGGGGTGCCGGTGGGGGCGAGGATGCCGACCACGGTGAAGGGGTGGTCGCTGTGCTCGGTGAGGCTGATAGTGGCGACGCCATGGGCCAGCACGAGCTTGTCACCCAACCGATAGTGCAGCGCCTTGGCCACTTCGGCGCCCAGCACCACCTCGAAGACGTCGTTGAAAGGTCGGCCCTGGGCCAGCCGCAGCGGTTGGTTGCGCCCGTAGTGATAGTGGGCGAAGTAGTTGCCGTCGGTACCCAGCACCCGGTAGCCGCGGTGGGAGTCGCCGAGGGACAGCGGAATGGTCCAGGCGACGCGGGGATCGGCGGCGAGCTTCTCGTAGCTCTCCCAGCGGATGTTGTTGGTGGCGTTGCCGATGCGGAATACCGAGTAGAGCAGCAGATTGACCGCGCCGGAGCGGGCGCCTACCACCAGGTCGGTGCCGGCGATGGTGCTGGCGAAACTGGCCTTGGCCTCGGTCCGTAACCGCTCGACGCCCAGCAGCAGGGCCACCGAGACGGCGATGGTGAAGACGGTGAGCAGGGCGGTGGCGCGGCGATTGCGCAGGCTGGCCCAGGCCAGTTGCAGGAGGGGCATCCTAGGTCTCCGGCCGGGCGGCGTTGAGTTGGGCCAGGGTCAGGTGGCGGTCGAAGCGACCGGCCAGGCTGCGGTCGTGGCTGACGAACAACAGGCCGGCACCGGCGGCGGCGCACTCGGCGAACAGCAGGTGCAGGAAAGCGTCGCGGTGATCGGTATCGAGGGCCGAGGTGGGCTCGTCGGCGATCACCAGTTCCGGCTGGCCGATCAGGGCGCGGGCGGCGGCGACCCGCTGTTGCTGGCCGATGGAGAGTTCTCGGGCCGGGCGCTTGGGCAGACTGGGATCGCTCAACCCCAGGGCGTTCAGCAAGGTGAGCGCGGCGTGCTGCGGAGCGCCGTGGCGCGCGCTGGCGCGTTCGCGGCGCAGGGCGGAGAACTGGCAGGGCAGCAGTACGTTGTCCAGCACCGAAAGAAAGGGCAGCAGGTTGAATTGCTGGAAGAGAAAGCCGGTGTGATCGACACGAAAGCGATCGCGCCGGGCAGTGGCAAGCTGTCCGAGATCCTGGCCGAGCAGCCGTACCTGGCCACGGCTGGGACGCTGCACGCCGCCGAGCAGGCCGAGCAGGGTGGTCTTGCCGCTACCGGAGGGGCCTTCGAGAAACAGCGCCTCGCCCCGTGCCAGCGAGAAGTGCCGGATGTCCAGGCACTCCGCCTGGCCGGGCCAGGCGAAGCCGAGGTCTTGGAGCTCGACCAGGGGCGTGGTGGTCACGAGCGTCTTACCACTTCAGCTGCGGTTGCCTGGCGGTCAGTTCGGCGCCTTGCTGGCCGCTGGCGACGATGGCCTGGACCTCGACGCTGTGGCTGTTGGGGAAGCGAGCGAACCAGCCGGAGAGATCCAGGCTATCGAGGGCGGTCGGCTTGCTGCAGCTGAAGCTCATGCTGGCTTCCACGTCCAGATGGCCGCTGGCCTTGGCGTCCGCGGCGAATAGGGGGCTGATGGCGCTAGCTTCGGTCAGGCGGCAATCGGCTGCCGCGGGCAGCTTCACCAGCGCCTGGGGATTTTCCAGGCTTTGCCGGAGGGCGGCGACGGCGTCCTTTTCCGCCTGGCTGCGCGGAGCGTGCTCGAAACCAACCAGGTCGGCTGCCGGGCTGCGCCACTGCAACTCCAGGCCGGTGTCGGTCTGGGCCAGGTCGAGGTGGGATTCGCCATGCACGTGGGCGCCCAGCGAGCCGTGCTCATGCTCGTCGTGGTCGTCCTGGGTGCCATGGGCGAAGACGGGTTGCGCGAGCGCGGCAGCAAGGCAGAGGGTCAGCAAGTACAGGCGCATGGTGGGCTTCCAATGGACGGGAAGGCGCTATGTTATGTTGTTGCTTTTGCGCGCCGCAACCTCGGTTTGGCGTCGGCCAGTGGCTGTGGGAGCATGGGCCTTGGTAAGACGAGGAGAACACCATGGTACGCATTCGCGGAACCATCGGCAGCCAGCCCGTGGATCTCACGGTGGAGCTGGATGACGCCGACTGGCAGCGCCTGGCCACCGCCTTGCGCCCGGCGGAGGCGCCCGTAGCTGCCGTCGCCGCTGCCGCGCCCAGCGGCCCCAAGTCGGGTGGTGACCTGCTGTGGGATCAGGTGGTGAAGTTGCTCAGCTCAGCCGGTCGGCTGAGTGGACCGGACATCCTCGTGGCGCTGGAGAAGTTGACCGGCAATCTAGGGGTGGCCAAGCAGTTGCTGGTACGACTGAGGCACAGCCCGCAGGTGCGCATGGAGCGGGTGGGGGAGGCACAGTTCTATATCTGGCAGGGGTGAGGCTGGAGCGAGATAGTGGAAAACGCTGCGCGGTTTTCCACGCTAAGGTAGATCGTCCACAGGGCCGCGATTGCTCCGGATGTGGATAAGGCTGCGTCCGCAGTGACGCAGCCTTTGTCGAGGGCTGTTAGTACAGTGCCTGATACAGCCGGCGGCGGTAGGTGGCGACCAACGGGTGGTCATTGCCCAGCAGATCGAAGACCTGCACCAGGGTCTTGCGCGGCAGGTCGTCGCCGTAGCCGCGATTGCGGCGGAACAGTTCCAGGAGACCATCCAGTGCCGGCTCGTATTGCTGGCGGGCGAGTTCCTGCACGGCCAATTGGTAGGCGGCTTCGTCGTCGCCGGCATCGCGGGCCAGGCGGCTCTTGAGGTCGGCGACGTCGGGCAGGCTGGTGGCCTGGCGCAGGAAGGTCAGCTGGGCGCGGGCCCCCGCCAGGGCCTGCTTGTGTTCGTCGCCCTTGACCGCGTCCAGCACGGCCTGGGCATCGTCCAGCTCGCCGCGCTCGGCCAGGCAACGGGCATAGAGGATCAGTGCCAGGGCGTCACTGTTGTCTTCTTCCAGCAGGGCCTTGAGCAGCGCTTCGGCTTCGGCGAAACGACCCTCGGCGAACAGTGCCTGGGCCGCCTCCAGCGGATCTTCCTCGGCCGGCGGCAGGGCCTGGACATGGGGCTCGAGCAGGGCGCGGATGGCCGATTCGGGCTGGGCGCCGGCGAAGCCGTCCACCGGCTGGCCATCCTTGAACAGCACCACGGTGGGCAGGCTGCGGATGCCGAATCTCATCACCAGTTCCTGCTCGATGTCGCAGTTGACCTTGGCCAGGTGCAGGGCGCCGCCGTAGGACTCGGTGATCTTGGCCAGTAGCGGCATCAGCACCTTGCAGGGGGCGCACCATTCGGCCCAGAAGTCCACCAGCACCGGGGTCGTGAAGGAGGCATCGATGACCTGTTGCTGGAAGGTATCGAGGGTGGCGTCGAAAATGTAGGGGACCTGGCTCATGGCGGACTCGGTAATCGAAAGATGCACTATAGGTGGGGGCGCCGGGCTTGGAAACAAGGTGGCCCGGCTCAGCCCTGATAGAGCGCCACGCGGCGGAATTCGTCCGGCTCGGCCAGATCCGGCAGGGTGCAGGCCTGGAGCATGGCGATCCGGGTGAAACCGGGGTGGACCAGGTCGCGGACCCGCGAATCAGCCAAGAGCACTCTTTCAGCGCGCCCTTGCAGCAGGTCCAGCAGGGGTAGGTTGGCCCGGTCGTAGAGGACATCGGCCGCCAGGATGAGATCGAAGCGCTCGGTACTGGCGTGCAGATCGTCCAGCGTCTCGATTTGCACAGCGTTGGCCCGGGCATTGGCACGACAGGCGGCGAGTGCCAGGGGATCAAGGTCGCAGCAGACCACCCGCGCGGCCCCGGCCCGGGCCGCGACGAGTCCAGCGACACACGAGCCGCTGCCGAAATCCAATACTTGGCGCCCAGCGACCGAGTTGGGGTTGGCAGCGATCCAGCGCGCCAGGGCGAGGCCGCTGGCCCAGCAGAAGCACCAGTAGGGCGGTGCCTCCAGCAGGCGCTGGGTTTCCGCAGGGGAAAAGGCCCGCGCCATGTTGGCCGGATCGATCAGCCACAGCGACAGGTCGCTGTCGGGCAGGGCCTGCAGCCTGAGCTGGGCGTCGCCGAGCAGTGTCGCCAGGGCGGCGGCGAGATCGACGGGCGGCGTCACGGGGTCTGGTTCAGCACCAGTTCGCCGAGGTTCTGGGTGGTCGGTCCCCCCACGCTCACCGGCGGCAGATAGCTGGCCAGCTGACCGGCCTGGATCAGGCGGGCGTGAAATTCCACCTTGAGATCCGGGCGGGTGGGAAAGATCTCGGGATTGAAGGGCAGGCGGAACGCCAGGGGCGCGCCCTTGCCGGTCACCGTCTCGCTGGCCAGCAGGCGCTGGGGCAGCCCCTTGGCGTTGACTGCCAGCAGGGCGATCTCCACCTGGGCGCCAGCCGGGACCAGCCCCTGGGCATTGCGCAGCACGCCGGAGATCTCGCGCAGATTGGCCGGGGTCGGCGCGCCGGCGACCGGTACCGGCTCGTCGGCCGGAGTGGTGGGCTGCGGCGGGGTGGCTTCGGGCGGACTGGAACAGGCGGCGAGCAGGCCGGTGAACAGCAGAGGCAGGAGGCGGCGTGAGGTCATGACGGATTCCGTAGGTCGCAGCCGGAACAGGCTGCACGGGAGGCTGGGTGGTCCGGACAGGAGGCCAGCAGACATAGCGCGCTCTTATAGCCCAGCGGCCCCTGGCTGTCGATTCGTCCGGCACCCGGAGGTTCCCGGCAGGGGGTGATCGGGTACCATGAAGGCTTTCCCTTCCGGCGGTCGACTCTCCCATGCATTGTCCCTTCTGCGGCGCCCACGACACCAAGGTCACGGATTCCCGGCTGGTTGCGGCCGGCGAGCAGGTGCGTAGGCGGCGCGAATGTCTGGCCTGCCAGGAACGCTTCACCACCTTCGAGACCGCCGAACTGGTGCTGCCGCGACTGATCAAGCAGGACGGCACCCGCCAGCCCTTCGATGAGGACAAGCTGCGCGCCGGCATGCAGCGCGCCCTGGAGAAGCGCCCGGTGAGCGTCGAGCGCCTGGAAGAGGCCATCGCCCTGATCAAGCATCGGCTGCGCGCCACCGGCGAGCGGGAGATCCGTTCCCGGGTGGTGGGCGAGCTGGTGATGGACGAGCTGCGCAAGCTCGACCAGGTGGCCTACATCCGCTTCGCCTCGGTCTATCGGCAATTCCAGGACCTGGCCGAATTCCGCGACGAGATCGAGCGCCTGGCCCAGGACCCGGGCAAGCAACCGGTATGAACAACGCCAACGAGGTGAACGACGAATTCTGGATGGCGCGCGCCCTGGCGCTGGCGGCGCTTGGCCGCTACAGCACGGCGCCCAATCCACGAGTGGGCTGCGTCATCGTCCGCGACGGTCAGGTGGTGGGCGAGGGCTGGCATCGCCAGGCCGGCGGTCCCCATGCCGAGGTGCATGCCCTGCGTCAGGCGGGGGAGGCCGCGCGTGGCGCCACCGCCTATGTGACCCTGGAACCCTGCAGCCACCATGGCCGCACCCCGCCCTGCGCCGATGCCCTGGTGGCCGCTGGCGTGGCCGAGGTGGTGGCCGCCATGACCGATCCCAATCCGCTGGTGGCCGGCCGTGGCCTGGCGCGCCTCACCGCTGCCGGCATCGCCACCCGCGCCGGGGTGCTGGAGGCCGAGGCCCGGGCACTCAATGCCGGCTTCATCCAGCGCATGCTCACCGGGCGGCCCTTCGTGCGAGTCAAGCTGGCGCTGAGTCTGGATGGTCGCACCGCCATGGCCAATGGCGAGAGCCAGTGGATCACCGGACCGGCGGCGCGCCAGAGCGTCCAGCGGCTGCGCGCCGAAGCCGGCGTGGTGATCACCGGCGCCGATACCGTGCTGGCGGACGGTGCACGCCTCACGGTTCGTTCGAATGAGTTGGGCCTGACCGGCGAGGAGCTGGAGCTGGCCACCCTGCGTACGCCGCAGCGGTTGCTGATCGATGGCCGCGGCCGGGTGCCGCTGGATGCGCCCTTCTTCCAGGCCGGCACTGCGCGGGTCGCCGGTATGGCTGCCGAGGCGCCCACCTATGCGGCGGCCGGTCATGACTACCTGTCTCTGCCGGGTATCAACGGCCAGGTCGATCTGGCGGCCCTGCTGACCCGACTGGGCAGCGAGCAGGTCAACGATGTCCTGGTGGAGGCCGGCCCACGTCTCGCCGGTGCCTTCGCCCGGGCCGGCTTGGTCGATGAATACCACCTGTTCCTGGCGCCCAAATTCCTCGGCTCCAGTGCCCGGCCATTGCTGGACTGGCCGCTGGAGCACCTGGCCCAGGCGCCGCAGCTGGAAATCGTCAGCGCGACGCCGGTGGGCGCGGACCTGCACCTGATCGCCCGGCCCCTGCGCGACACCTGACGCCCCTGGCCCCCCGACGGCGAACTGTGTTACAAAACCTGCGCCACCTTGGAGTGGCAAGTTCTCAGGGCGGGGTGCAATTCCCCACCGGCGGTAATGCCCGATCAGTCGGGACGAGCCCGCGAGCGCTCCCCGGTCCTCCGTGGCAGGGGAGGTCAGCAGACCCGGTTGGATCCCGGGGCCGACGGTCATAGTCCGGATGAGAGAGAACGGGATAGCCTCGCCTGGCAGGGGTGCGAGCCCCTCGTCCGTCTGATTTCCCTTCTGTCCGTGCGCCCTGTTTTTTCACCGAAACAGGAGTTCGTCGATGTCTAGCTGCACCGCCTGTTCGGCTCTACCTCTCGGAGGCCTGAGCTGATGTTCACCGGAATCATCGAAGCCCTCGGCGAGATCCGCGCCCTCACGCCCAAGGGCGGAGACGTGCGCCTCTACGTCGCCACCGGCAAACTCGACCTTGCCGACGTCAAGCTCGGCGACAGCATTGCCGTCAACGGGGTCTGCCTCACCGCCGTGGAATTGCCCGGCGACGGCTTCTGGGCCGACGTCAGTCGCGAGACCCTGAGCCTCACCAGCCTGGGCGGCCTCAAGCCCGGCAGCAAGGTCAACCTGGAAAAGGCGCTGATGCCCACCAGCCGGCTCGGTGGCCACCTGGTCAGCGGCCACGTGGACGGTTTGGGCGAAGTGGTCTCCCGTGCCGATAACGCCCGTGCCGTGCAATTCCGCCTGCGCGCCCCGGCCGAGCTGGCCCGCTACATCGCGCTCAAGGGCTCCATCACCGTGGACGGCGTCAGCCTCACGGTGAACGCGGTGGACGGCGCCGAATTCGAGCTGACCATCGTCCCCCACACCCTCGGCGAGACGATCATGGCCGACTACCGCCCCGGACGCCGGGTGAACCTGGAGGTGGACCTGCTGGCCCGCTACCTGGAGCGCCTGCTCATGGGTGACAAGGCCGCCGAATCCAGCAAGGGCGGCGTCACCGAACACTTTCTCGCCGAACACGGCTATCTGCAGCGCTAAGGACGACACCGTGGCACTTTCCAGCATCGAAGACATCATCCAGGACATCCGCGCGGGCAAGATGGTCATCCTCATGGACGACGAGGACCGCGAGAACGAAGGCGACATCATCATCGCCTCCGAATGCGTTACCGCCGAACACATCAACTTCATGGCGCGCCACGCCCGCGGCCTGATCTGCATGCCCATGAGCAAGGCCCTCTGCGAGCGCCTCAACCTGCCGATGATGGCCAGCCGCAACGCCTCCGGCTTCGGCACCAAGTTCACCGTGTCCATCGAGGCCGCCGAAGGCATCAGCACCGGCATCTCCGCCGCCGACCGCGCGCGCACCGTGCAGGCCGCCATCGCCAAGGACGCCAAGCCCGGCGACGTGGTCAGCCCCGGCCACATGTTCCCGCTGATGTCCCAGCCCGGTGGCGTGCTGGCCCGCGCCGGCCATACCGAAGCCGCCTGCGACCTGGCACGCATGGCTGGCTTCGCCGAGAGCGGGGTGATCTGCGAGGTGATGAACGACGACGGCACCATGGCCCGTCGCGACGAGCTCGAAGCCTTCGCCGAACAGCACGGCCTCAAGGTCGGCACCATCGCCGACCTCATCCACTACCGCCTGCTGCACGAGCACACCGTCAAGCGCATCGACGAGCAGCAATTGGAGACCGAACTCGGCTCCTTCAAGCTGGTGACCTATCGCGACGAGGTGGAGGGCGACGTCCACCTGGCGCTGATCCGTGGCGACCTGGCCAGCCAGGAGTTGCCACTGGTGCGGGTGCACAACATGGACCCGCTGCGCGACCTGCTGCAGGTCCATCAGCCGGGCCGCTGGAGCCTGCGCAGCGCCATGGAGCGGGTGGCTCGCGAAGGCGCCGGCGTGGTGCTCTTGCTCGGCCACTCCCTGGAAGGCGATGACCTGCTGGCACATCTGCGCGAGCCGCTGCCGGTGCCCAAGGCGCTGTCCACCTACAGCACCGTCGGTGCCGGTTCGCAGATCCTGCGCGACCTGGGCATTCGTCAGATGCGCCTGCTCAGTTCGCCGATGAAGTTCAACGCCATATCCGGCTTCGACCTGGAAGTAGTAGAATATCTGCCTCCTGAAGAATGACCCTTCCGCCTGGCGCGCCTTGCCCGGGTGGTGTGGCGCGCTTCACCTGGATTTCCACGGACGGCCCGGCATTGCCGGCCGTCCGGCTCTTTGACAACTGGACCCGCACATGAACATCAAGACCTTTGAAGGCACCTTCATCGCTCCCCAGGGCCGCTTCGCGCTGGTGGTCGGCCGCTTCAACAGCTTCGTCGTCGAGAGCCTGCTGCAGGGCGCCATCGACGCCCTGGTGCGTCACGGCATCAAGCCGGACGACCTGACCATCATCCGCGTCCCCGGCGCCTTCGAGATCCCGCTGGCCGTGCAGAAGATCGCCCAGCGCGACGAATTCGACGCCATCATCGCCCTCGGCGCGGTGATCCGCGGCGGCACCCCCCACTTCGAATACGTGGCCGGCGAGTGCACCAAGGGCCTGGCCCAGGTTTCCATGGAATTCGGCGTACCGGTGTCCTTCGGTGTCCTGACCGTCGACTCCATCGAGCAGGCCATCGAGCGTTCCGGCACCAAGGCCGGTAACAAGGGCGCCGAAGCCGCGCTGTCCGCCCTGGAAATGGTCAGCCTGCTGGCGCAGTTGGAGGCCAAGTGAGCGGCGATTTGACTCCGCCCGCGGCCGGCAAGCCCGCAGGCAAGAAAGCCCCCACCGGCAAACTGGCTGCCCGCCGCGAAGCGCGCAGCCTGTCGGTCCAGGCGCTGTACCAGTGGCACATGGCGGGCCAGGCGATCAACGAAATCGAGGCGCAGTTTCGCGTCGACAACGATTTCGCCAAGGTCGACGGCGCCTACTTTCATGAAATCCTCCACGGCGTCCCGGCCAACAAGGGCGAGATCGACGGCCTGATCCTGCCCTGCCTGGACCGTGCCATGGACGAGGTCGACCCGGTCGAGCTGGCCGTGCTGCGGCTGTCCTGCTACGAGTTGCTCAAGCGCATCGACGTGCCCTATCGCGTGGTGATCAACGAGGGCATCGAGCTGGCCAAGATCTTCGGCGCCACCGACGGCCACAAGTTCGTCAACGGCGTGCTGGACAAGCTGGCGCCCAAGCTGCGCAGCGCCGAGTTGCGCGGCAAGCGCTGATTCGTCCGCGCTGGCATGGGTGAATTCGAACTCATCCGCCGCTATTTCGCCGCGGCGCCCTGTGCCCGTGGCGGACCTGGCGTGGCCCTGGGCATCGGTGACGACTGCGCCCTGCTGGCGCTCGCGTCCGGCGAGCAACTGGCGGTCTCCACCGATACCCTGACCGCCGGGGTGCACTTTCCCGATCCCTGCCCGGATGCTTTCGGCCTCGGCCAACGCGCCCTGGCGGTGAGCGCCAGCGATCTGGCCGCCATGGGCGCCGCGCCCCTGGGCTTCACCCTGGCGCTGACCCTGCCGAGCGTCGAGCCCGCCTGGCTGGAGGGCCTGGCGGCAGGACTTGCGCAGATGGCCGAGCAGTGCGAGTTGCGTCTGGTCGGTGGCGACACCACCCGCGGTCCTCTGTCCCTTACCGTCACGGTCTTCGGGCGAGTTCCAGCCGGACAGGCGCTGCTGCGCAGTGGTGCCCGGCCGGGTGATCTGCTGTGCCTGGGCGGCGCGCCCGGTGAGGCGGGTGGGGCCTTGCCCTTCGTCCTCGGTCAGCGTGCAGCGGAGGGCGACGCGAGTCGGCACCTGCTGGCGCGCTACTGGGCGCCGCAACCGCAATTCGCCCTCGGCCTCTGGCTGCGCGGGCGGGCGACGGCGGCCCAGGACGTCTCCGACGGCCTGGTGGCCGATTGCGGCCACATAGCCGCGGCCTCCGGGGTGCGCCTGGTGGTGGAGACGGCGCGGCTGCCGGTGAGTCCGGCGCTGGCCGAGCTATTCCCGGCCGACGAGGGGCTGCGCCTGGCCCTGGGCGCGGGCGACGACTATCTGCTGGTCTTCACCCTGCCGCCGGACCAGGCCCCGGCCCTGGCCGCGGCTTGGCCCCAGGCGCAGGTGATCGGGCGGGTCGAGGCGGGCAGCGGCGTCACTGTCCTTGCGGCAGACGACCAGCCCATGGCCCTGACACAAACCGGTTTCCAACATTTCTAGCGCCCTGGCGCGGAGTCCTTTCCTTGAGCGAACACCAAGCCCCCGCCCAGCCGGTCCCCCTGTCGGTCTGGCGCGATCCCTGGCACTTCCTGGCCTTCGGTCTCGGCTCCGGTACCCTGCCCAAGGCGCCCGGTACCTGGGGCTCGCTGATCGCCTTGCCCTTCGTGCCCCTGTGGCACCTGCTCACTGGCTGGAGCTATCCGCTGCTGTTGGTGATCCTGACGCTGTTCGGCTGCTGGCTGTGCGGCAAGGTCGCCCGGGAGCTGGGCGTCCATGACCACGAGGGCATCGTCTGGGACGAGATGGTCGGCATCTGGATCACCTTCTGGCTGGCACCACCGGGGTTGATCTGGCTACTGGTGGGTTTCGTCGCCTTCCGCGTGCTAGACATCTGCAAGCCCTGGCCAATCCGCTGGCTGGATGTCAATGTCCGCGGCGGTGTCGGCATCATGGTCGACGATGTGCTGGCCGGCGTCCTCGCCTGGCTGGTCGTTCAGGGGCTACATCTCGGTTGGGGTCATCTCGTCGGCTGACGGGACACAGGCCCAAGGAGCAGGGCAGTGAAAAGACTGGGCGCGTACGGCCTCTTGTTGGCCGTCGGTTCGCTCGCCTGGGCGCAACCCCAGGTCAGGGTCGTGGGGTTGTTCAATGGCGCTGCTGTGGTCAACGTCAACGGGCAGCGCAAGCTGCTCAAGGTCGGGCAGCGCCTGGACGACGTCGAGGTAGTCAGCGCGGATGCCCAGCAAGCGGTGCTGCGCATCGACGGTCGCACCCAGACCTTTACCCTCGACCGTGAATACAGCGACGGCTACAGCGCGCCGCAGCGCCGGGAATTCAGCATCCCCCGCAGCAACAACGGCCATTACCAGGTCACCGCCTCGATCAATGGCCGACCGGTCGCGCTGCTGGTGGATACCGGCGCCACCAGCATCGCCCTGAGCGGTGCCCAGGCCGACCAGTTGGGCATCAAGTACCGCGACGGTACCCCGGGCTGGGTGGAGACCGCCAGCGGCCATGCCCGTGCCTGGCGCACCACCCTCAACCAGGTCCGCCTGGGCGATATCGAGGTGCTGGGGGTGGAGGCCATGGTGCTGGAAGGCAATTATCCGAGCCAGGGGCTGCTGGGCATGAGCTTCCTCAATCGGGTCGGCTGGCGCGAAGCCCAGGGTGTCCTTTACGTCCAGGCGCGCTGAGAGCCTGTTCAAAATCTGCTGCGCGTCGGCCAAACGGCGTTGAAAATGGCCTGGAAGGCCAGCCCCGCCTGGGCGGCCCCGTCGCAATGCTCATTTACCACTCGTAAACCCGAGCGCGGGTCCGATCCGCTTCCTCAGCCGTTTTCGCGGGGCCGCCTAGGCCTTGTTTGGCTCTAGCGCGCGAGATTTTAAACAGGCTCTAATAGATCGCGACGTGTCGTCGTCATAACCCCTGGCGATGACGCCCGACCCGGGGAAAAGGTTACAATGTACGTCTTTCCCCGCCAGGAGCCCGCAGGTGTCCGTCGTCTTTGTCGCCGCCTCCCAACTGCCCACCCCCTTCGGCCTGTTCACCATGCACGGTTTCCTCGACGAGGCCGATGGCAAGGAGCATGTCGCTCTGACCTTCGGTGACGTGGCCGATGGCGAGCCAGTGCTGGGCCGCCTGCATTCCGAATGCCTGACCGGTGACGCCCTGTTCAGCCTGAGATGCGATTGCGGCTTCCAGCTGGAAGCGGCGCTGCGCGCCATCGCCGAAGCCGGACGTGGGGTGCTGCTCTACCTGCGCCAGGAAGGGCGGGGCATCGGCCTGCTCAACAAGATCCGCGCCTACGAGTTGCAGGACGCCGGTGCCGATACGGTGGAGGCCAATGAACGCCTGGGCTTCGGCGCCGACCAGCGCACCTACGCCCTGTGCAAGCCGATGCTCGAGCACCTCGGCGTCAACTCGCTGCGGCTGATGACCAACAACCCGCGCAAGGTCAAGGCGCTCGAGGCCCTGGGCATTCCGGTCGCCGAGCGCGTTCCCCTGCAGGAAGGGCTCAACCCGCACAACCGGCGCTACCTGCTGACCAAGGCCGGCAAGCTCGGCCATATGCTCGGCAATCTGCATCAGAACGAAGAGATCGCCGAGTCCTGATCAACCGGCCGTGCGCGCCGGCTCCAGGCGCTGTGCGGCTTCCTGCAATTCCAGCACCTGCTGATCCACGTTGCGGCTGGCACCCAGGGTAGCCTGGGCCAGGTCGGCACTGCGCCGGGCCTGATCCAGACTGGCCTCGGTACGTACCTGCAACTGATTGGCGCTGGTGTCCAGGGTCTCCAGGGTATGGCTGATCTGGGTCAGATGCTCCTGCAGCAGGCCGACATCGCGGTCGATGGCACCGAGCGCTTCCTGGGCCTGGTCCGAGCGGGTACGGGAGGTCTGGGCGTCTTCCTTGCAGCGCTGCATGGCGGCCACCGCCTGTTCCGACAGGACGCGGATCTGGTCGAGAATGCTGGCGATCTCGCGGGTCGAGTCCGCCGAGTGGTTGGCCAGGCGGCGCACCTCGTCGGCGACCACGGCGAAGCCACGGCCCTGGTCGCCGGCGCGGGCCGCCTCGATGGCGGCGTTGAGCGCCAGCAGGTTGGTCTGCTCGGCGATGCCACGAATGGTATCGGTGACGTGGCGCACCGCGTGGGTCTGCTCGTTCAGCGCGCCGATGGTGCTGGCGGAGACGCCGATGGTGCCATCGAGAGTCTCCAGGTCACGGGCCACCTGGCCCACCAGCAGGTTACCGTTGTCACTGCCACTGCGGGCGCGGGTCGACAAGCCGCTGCTGTCGCGGACATGGGCGGCCATCTCCTGGCTGCCCTGCAGCATGAGCTGCATGGCCTGGGCGTTGGCCTCCGCCGCCTGGCGCTGCTGCGCGGCCTCCTGGCTGGCGTGCTGGGCGCCGCGTTGGAGACCTTCGGCGTCCTGGCCTAGCGTCTGGGTAACCTGCTTGACGGTCTGTAGCGAGGTATCCAGCCGGTCGACGAAGCTGTTGATCCAGGTTGCCAGTTCGCCGGTCTCGTCGACGCGAAAGCCTTGGCGATCCAGGCGTTGTTCGAGACTGCCGCCGCACTCGGCGATGTCCAGGAAGAAGTCGCAGAGACTGCGCAGGCGGCGGGTGCAGGGCGCCACCACCAGGGTGCCGTAGAGCAGGGCGGCGAGGCCCGCGCTACCCAGGGCGAAGACGCCCTGCCAGGCCGGTTGCCAGAGGCTCAGGGCGGCCTGCAGGCCCCAGGCACCGCCCGCCAGCAGCAGGGCGCCGAGCAGCAGGTGCTGGGTCAGGCTGCCGCCGCGATAGGCCTCCTCCAGATCAGCCTCGCACAGCAGGCCCCAGGTGTCCGGTGAACCCGGCAATTGCAGAGTGAGGCCGGCGCCTATCACCGGAACGTGGCGATAGTCGGAGTAGCCGGGATAAGCGACGAAGAGGTTACGGCCCTTGCGGATGGTCTCGCGTACCCCGGGATGCAACTCCTTGGTCGCCGGCGCGGTGAATTTCAGTTCGAACTCGGTGTGTTCGCGCACCCGCACCGTGCCGAAGGGGGTCGCCACGCCCTGCTTGAGATTGTCCCCGGCGGTGAAGGTGGCATCTTCGAAGCGCGACCGTGACAGCGCGGTTCCCGCTGCGATGCCGGGGTCGGCGACGGCCTTGATCATGAACAGGTAGTTGTCGCCGGAGTCCGGGAAAACGTGGCCCGCCTCACGCTGGATGAGATCGCTGAGCACGTCGTTGGGCAGCCGCAGGCAGAGACAGCCCAGCGGTTTGCCGGCCTGGCGCAGCGGCTGGTGGAACATCAGGGTGACGGCGTCGTGGAAGGCCGAGGTGGTCGGCCCCAGAGCGAGGGTGACCGGATCGCGATAGGGGCCCTGCAGGAAGGGCCCCTGCAGACCACGGGCGAGGGCTTGGCCGTCGTGGCGGCTGCCCTGACGCTGGCGCGCGGTGGAGGCGAGGATCAGCCCCTGGGCGTCCACCACGAAGAGTTCCGAGGCGCTGGAAAGATGCGCCAGGGATTCGTCCAGACTACGCGGATCGATGTTCGGCCAATCGGTTTCGAGCACAGCGGCGATGCGTTGCAACTGCTGCCAGTGCCGCTGGGTCCAGGACAGCAACAGGTCCCGCCGGGTATTGGCCAGGCCGGTGAAGGTCTTTCCCAAACGTGCCTGGCGACCCCCGTTACGCAGACAGGCCCAGCCGCGGGCGAACTTGCCATTGCGGCCCAGCCAGGGCAGCCAGCGGCGCTCTTGGCCGCTCAATTCCATGTCGCTCATGAAGCTAAGTCCTTGCAGCCGATAGGGATAATACCTTATCGGCTAGCATGAGCGAGGCTTTAACCCCGAGCTAGAGGGGTTTGGACGAGGCGGCCAGCTGGCCGGATCAGCGGCACGGCGGCTCTGCTCAGGCCGAGGCGCCGCGGGCCAGGCGGGGTGCCTCGCTGGTTGCGGTGGCGTCCAGCAGCGCCAGGCGCGCGCGCACCGCGTGCTCGATGCCGGCCGCGTCCAGTCCGCACTCGGCGAGCATCTCGGCCGGCTTGGCGTGCTCGATGTAGCTGTCCGGCAGGCCCAGGTTGAGCACCGGTTGGACCAGGGCATTGGCCTGCAGGAATTCGTTGACCGCACTACCGGCGCCACCCATGACGCTGTTCTCCTCGACGGTGACCAGCAGGTCGTGGTCGGCGGCGAACTGACGGATCAGCGCCTCGTCCAGCGGCTTGACGAATCTCATGTCGGCCACGCTGGCGTCCAGGCCCTCAGCGACCTGCAGGGTTTCGGCCAGTTGCACGCCAAAGACCAGGAAGCCGACCTTGGTGCCGTTCTTCAGGCTGCTCTGGCGACGCACCACGCCTTTACCGATAGGCAGGGGTTCCAGGCCCGGATCCAGCGCGGCGTTGGGGCCGCTACCACGCGGGTAGCGCACCGCGGCTGGGCCCTGGTGGCGATAGCCGGTGGTGAGCAGGCGGCGCAGCTCGTTCTCGTCGCTGGGCGCCATGATCACCATGCCGGGGATGCAGCGCAGATAGGCCAGGTCGAAGCTGCCGGCGTGGGTAGGGCCGTCTTCGCCGACCAGACCGGCGCGGTCGATGGCGAAGAGCACGTCCAGGTTCTGCACCGCGACGTCGTGGATCAGTTGATCGTAGGCGCGTTGCAGGAAGGTCGAATAGATGGCCACCACCGGCTTCATGCCGTCGCAGGCCAGGCCGGCGGCCAGGGTCACCGCATGCTGCTCGGCGATGGCCACGTCGAAATAGCGCTCGGGGAAGCGTTCGGCGAAGCGGATCAGGTCGGAGCCTTCCTTCATCGCCGGGGTGATGCCCACCAGCTTGGGATCGGCGGCGGCCATATCGCACAGCCAGTCGCCGAAGATGTTGGAGTACTTGGGCGCGCCCGGACGCTTGGGCTTGGCGTCCAGCGGCTCCAGCTTGGTGATGGCGTGGTAGCCGATGGGATCGGCCTCGGCGATGGACAGGCCCTTGCCCTTGCGGGTGATCACATGGAGGAATTGCGGCCCCTTGGCGTCGCGCAGGTTGCTCAGGGTGGTGACCAGGGTCGGCAGGTCGTGGCCGTCGATGGGGCCTATGTAGTTCCAGCCCAGCTCCTCGAAGAGGGTGCCGGGGACCAGCATGCCCTTGGCGGCCTCTTCGGTGCGGCGGGCGATTTCCCAGGCGCCGGGCAGCTTGGACAGGGCCTTCTTGCCATTTTCGCGCAGGTGCTGGTAGGTGCGGCTGGAGAGCAGGCGCGCCAGGTAGTTGGACAGACCACCGACATTGCGCGAGATGGACATGTCGTTGTCGTTGAGCACCACCAGCATGTTGGCGCCGGTGTCCGAGGCGTGGTTGAGCGCCTCGAAGGCCATGCCGGCGGTCAGGGCGCCGTCGCCGATCACCGCCACCGACTTGCGCTCGATGCCTTGCAGCTGGGCGGCGATGGCCATGCCCAGGGCGGCGCCGATGGAGGTGCTGGAGTGGCCGACGCCAAAGGTGTCGTACTCGCTTTCGCTACGGCGCGGGAAGGCGGCCAGGCCGTCCTTTTGGCGCAGGCTGGCCATGCCTTCGCGGCGACCGGTGAGGATCTTGTGCGGATAGGCCTGGTGGCCGACGTCCCACACCAGCCGGTCTTCCGGGGTATTGAAGACGTAGTGCAGGGCCACGGTCAGTTCGATGACGCCCAGGCCGGCGCCGAAGTGACCGCCGGTCTGGCCCACGGTCCACAGGAGAAAGGCGCGCAGTTCGTCGGCGACGGCTTCCAGCTCGGCGTCACCGAGCTGGCGCAGCTGGACCGGCGAGTCGATGCGGTCGAGCAGGGGCGTCGCGGGACGCTGGCGGGGAATCTCGTGAAACGTCTTGGGCATCTGGCTGATCACTTTGCGCAGAGAATTCGGCAGTTTACCCGATGCCCGCGTGGCATCCCAACAGCGGGCAGGGCGTCTTGTTATGCCCCTGTGACAACGGACCCGGGGGCAAATGCGGCCCGGGTCACGAGTTTTTCCGCGAGCGGAGACTTAGCTGCGCCGTCCGACGATGTAGCGGGCCAGGGCGCGTAGGGGTTCGGCGCGTTCGCCCAGGGGTGCGATGGCGGCCAGGGCCGTGTCGCACAGCTCCAGGGCATAGGCCTTGGCCGCCTCCAGCCCGAGCAGTGCCGGGTAGGTCGGTTTGTCGCGGGCGAGATCAGCGCCCTGGCGTTTGCCCAGGGTCTGCGTATCGCTCTCGATGTCGAGCACGTCGTCCCACACCTGGAAGGCCAGGCCGATGGCCTGGGCGTAGCGGGCCAGGGCCTCTCGGTCGGCTGCGGTGGCGGTGCCACTGGCGAGGGCCCCGAGTTGCACGCTGGCGGCGATCAGGGCGCCGGTCTTGTGCAGGTGCATGGTCTCCAGCGCCGGCTGGTCGATGCGCCGCCCTACTGACTCCAGGTCGATGGCCTGGCCGCCGACCATGCCGGCCGGGCCGCTGGCGCGGGCCAGGGTGGCGACCATCTCCAGGCGCACCGCGGCATCCTGGGGCGCCGCCAGCAGGGTCTCGAAGGCCAGGGTCTGCAGGCCGTCGCCGGCGAGGATGGCGCAGGCTTCGTCATAGGCCTTGTGGGTGGTGGGCCGGCCACGGCGCAGGTCGTCGTCGTCCATGGCCGGCAGGTCGTCGTGGACCAGGGAGTAGGCGTGGATCAGCTCCACCGCGCAGGCGGCCTGGTCGGCGCGCGCCGGGTCGCCGCCCAGGGCTTCGCAGGCGGCATAGACCAGCAGCGGCCGCACCCGCTTGCCGCCACCCATGACGCTGTAGGCCATGGCGTGGTAGAGACGGCCGAGTTCCGGGCGCGGCGCTTCAAAGAGGGGGGCGAGGGCACTGTCGACGCGAGTCTGGCAGCGTTGCTGGTAGGCCTCGATCATGCGTCGTCCCCGACGGGGGCGAAGGGGGCAGCACTGAGTTCGCCGTCCTTTTCCAGCAGGATCTGCACCTTCTGCTCGGCCTGGGCCAGGGCGCCCTGGCATTCGCGGGTCAGACGGATGCCCTGTTCGAAGGCACCTAGGGAGTCCTCCAGGGATAGCTCGCCGCTTTCCAAGCGTTCCACCAGGGTCTGCAGTTCGGCCAGGGATTGTTCGAAGTCGGGAGCTTTCTTGCGGGCCATCGGGATTCTCGGCAGAGGCGATCGGGTCGCGGGAAGTGGGCTACAGGTCAGCCATTGTGCCACAGCCATCGGCGCTGCTTGACGCCGTGCCCGGCCAGGCCCTAGGGTAGCGGTCATGAAAACGCGCAGCCCCCAACGCCCCAGCATTATTACCGCCATTACCTGATGGCGGGACAGCGTTAGCTGCGCAACCAAACCCGCCCAAGAGGCGGGTTTGTACTTTCTGACTCCTGGGCCCCGACGAAACACCCCAGGAGCCCGCCATGACCGCCCAGGAACCCGCCACCGACCTCTTGCAGCGTTATGCCCGCAAGATCCTCGAAGCCCCCGTCTACGACGTGGCGATCGAAACGCCTCTGCAACCGGCGCGGGCGCTGTCCGAGCGACTGGGTTGCCAGGTGCTGCTCAAGCGCGAAGACCTGCAGCCGGTGTTCTCCTTCAAGATCCGCGGTGCCTACACCAAGCTGGCCAGTCTCTCGACCGAGGAAAAGGCCCGCGGGGTGATCGCCGCCAGCGCCGGCAACCACGCCCAGGGACTGGCCCTGGCCGCTCGCGAGCTGGGGGTGCGGGCGATCATCGTCATGCCGCGCACCACGCCCGAACTCAAGGTCATCGGCGTGCAGTCCCGCGGTGGCGAGGTGGTGCTGCACGGCGATGCCTTCCCCGAGGCCCTGGCCGAGGCGCTACGGCTGGTCGAGGAGCAGGGCTACACCTTCGTCCCGCCCTATGACGACCCTGACGTCATCGCCGGCCAGGGCACCGTAGCCATGGAGATCCTGCGTCAGCATCCGGGGCGGTTGGACGCTATCTTCGTCCCCGTGGGTGGCGGTGGTCTGATCGCCGGTATCGCCGCCTACGTGAAATACCTGCGCCCCGAGATCAAGGTGATTGGCGTGGAGCCCGACGACTCCAACTGCCTGCAACAGGCCATGGTGGCGGGCGAGCGGGTGGTCTTGCCAAGGGTAGGGCTGTTCGCCGACGGCGTGGCCGTGGCCCAGATCGGCCATCACACCTTCGAGGTCTGCCGGCGTTATGTGGATGAAGTCATCACCGTCAGCTCCGACGAGATTTGCGCAGCGATCAAGGACATCTACGACGACACCCGCTCCATCACCGAACCGGCCGGCGCCCTGGGTGTTGCAGGGATCAAGAAGTACGCCGAGCGAGAAGGCTGCGGCGGTCAGGTGTTGGTGGCCATCGATTCCGGTGCCAACATCAACTTCGACCGGCTGAGACACGTGGCCGAGCGGGCCGAACTGGGCGAGCAGCGCGAAGCCATCATCGCCGTGACTATCCCCGAGCGTCCGGGCAGCTTCCGCGCCTTCTGCGAAGCCCTGGGCCGGCGGCAGATCACCGAATTCAACTACCGCTACCATACCGGCGAAGAGGCGCACATCTTCGTTGGCGTCCAGACCCATCCCCAGCGCGATCCGCGCGAGGCCCTGCTCCAGGGCCTGCGCGACCAGGGGTTCCCGGTGCTGGACCTGACCGACAACGAACTGGCCAAGCTGCATATCCGCCATACCGTGGGTGGCCATGCCGCGCGGGTGGATCAGGAGCAGGTGTTCCGCTTCGAATTCCCCGAGCGCCCGGGTGCGCTGTTCGACTTCCTCGAACGCCTGGGCGGGCGCTGGAACATCAGTATGTTCCACTACCGCAACCACGGGGCGGCGGATGGTCGGGTGTTCGCGGCGCTTGAAGCGAGCCAGGCGGAAAGGGCGGAACTGCTGACGACCTTGGATGCCATCGGTTATCGCTACTGGGACGAGACGGAGAATCCGGCATATCGGTTGTTCATTGGCTGATTGGGTTTCAGAATCGCGGCCATGGCTGCCCGCTAACGTGGCTGCTCTGCATTGATCGCGGCCATGGGCCGCTCCTACAGGGTGCATTCATGCCGGTAGGAGCGGCCCGTGGCCGCGATTGCCTGTAACGGGCCCTGGGGCCTATCAGTGGAAAACGCTGCGCGGTTTTCCACGCTACGAACTGCGGAGTCCAATCGCCCCCTCTCCCTGTGGGAGAGGGCTGGGGTGAGGGGAGCCGCGTACCAGCAGTCGAGCCTGTTGGGCTTCGCTACGCTCAGCGCCCATCTAAGAGAGTGGCGTCAATCCGCGTCATAGCGGGCACTGAAGGCCTGTACGAAGGCGTTGCGCAGGATATTGAAGAAGGCCTGCAGCGGGCTGATGTTCTGGTTCTTCACGCTCCCCGAAAGATCCACCCGGGTGGCGAATTGGTCGCGGCGCTGGTTCTTGAGCAGGGTCTGGGCCGTGCCCACCACGGCTTCCCAGGCGCTTTCCAGGGCGTTCTTGTGGCGATTCTCCACGTCCTGCTGCCAGTCGAAGATGTCGACGTTCCTCATCAGGGGTTTGACGTAGCCGCTGAGCTGGCCGTCCACTGCCTTGGCTTCCACTACCACATCGCCGGTGCCGGCGCGGAAATCGAATTTGCCATAAGCGCGGGCGAAGTCGTTGAGCTTAGGCAAGTCGATGTCGGTGACTCGCAGGCGGAAGTCGAAGTCGGTGAAGTCCTTGAAGGGGTCGAAGCGGGCGCTGGCTTCCAGCGGCGCGCTGCCGAGCACGGCGGCCTTGCCTTCGAAGTGGGCGATGCGTTCGCCCTGGGCGTCGGCGGCGTTGGTCAGGTTGTAGAGGCTGGCGTTGACGTCGGTGGCCGCCAGATTCACCTGGGGCTTGGAGTTGAAGTTGCGAAAGGTCACCCGTCCATCGACTACCCGCACCTCGTCGAGGGTGATGGAGATCAGCTTGTCGACCTGGTCCTGCCAGTCGGTGCCTTCACCGGTCTGCGACTGTTCCTTGCGCGCCCCGCCGTCGACGAAGTTGAGTTCGGGGCGTTCGAAGAGGATGCGTCCGACGATGGCGTGGTCCCGCCACAGCGAGCGCCAGCTCACCGCGATGTCGATGCTGGGCGCCTTGAGGAAGGGCACCGGCACCTTGCCGTTGACCTTGACGATTTCCAGGCCCTCGATGCGATAGGCACCGCGCCACCAGGCCAGGTCCACGTCGGTGATCTGGCCACGATAGTCACCCATGTCCGCCAACTGCTCGTTAAGGTAGTGACGAATCACCAGAGGCGCGGCCAGGTGCAGGCACAGCAGCAGGACGATCAGGCCGAGGAGGCAGTAGCAGGGAAGGCGCAGTCGCGGCGGCATTAGTTGGGCCCCGGATTAAGCATGTCCTGTCTCGACCCTGGAAGCGGCTGTGAGGTTCTGTTTCGAATGCCGCTTCTTTACGCGCCGCTTCGCTTCTGGTAGCGCTATGGAGAACGTCCACAATGACATCATTGCTCCATGGCCATCGATCTGCAGTCGCTTTATCCCCGGCTTATCCATCTCATGCTGGATACGGTTTTCGTGGTCGATCAGCATGATTTCATCGTCTTCGTGAGCGATGCCTGCGAGAGCCTGCTCGGCTACCGTGCCGATGAACTGATCGGCACGCCGATCACCAACTACATGCATCCTGAAGATCTGGAGGCCACTCGTGCCTCCATCGAGAGGGTCATGAGTGGGCAGCCGCATCTCGACTTCCGTAACCGCTACGTGCGCAAGGATGGTGGTGTCGTCCATATCATGTGGGCAGCCTTCTGGTCGGTGGAGGTGGGTGCGCGGATTGGCGTAGCGCGAGACGTCACGGCGCTGGCCAAGGCCGAAGAGCAACTGCGCTTTCTCGCTCACCGCGATCCCTTGACCCATCTGACCAATCGCTCGCTATTCAACGACCGTCTGGAGTCGGCCTTGCGTCATGGCCGCCGTCACCAGAGCACCTTCAGCCTGCTGTTCATCGATCTGAACGATTTCAAGGGCATCAACGACCGGTACGGGCATGCGGCGGGTGACCGGGTGTTATGCGAGGTGGCACAGCGACTGCAGCGCGGCGTGCGCGAGGTGGACACCGTGGCGCGCCTGGGCGGCGATGAGTTCGTCATCCTGCTGGCCGATGTCGCGGCGCAGGCGGATGTGGCCGCCAAGGTCGCCCAATTGCAGGCGCTGATGGAGGTACCGCTGGCAGATGAGGAGGGCGGCTTCGGCATGCCGTCCTGCAGTTTCGGCGTCGCCTGCTATCCCCTGGACGGCGCGGACGCCGAGGCGCTGCTCAGGCACGCCGATAGTGCCATGTATCGCATGAAGAAGGCGTCTGCCGCGCGGCTGGAATCGCTGCGAGTGCAGCATGACTGCCGGCTTTCCAACTGGTCGACGGACGCGGGAGGCACGGAATCCACGGTCGGCGGGCCTGAATGAAAGACACAAAAAAGCCGGCTTGTGGCCGGCTTTCGAGGGCGGGTTGAGCTGATTTTTGGTGAGCCCGGCCCGCCCGGGTTGCCCTTGCCGGGCAGATGAGAAAGAGGCCTGGGGCCTCCGGCGGCGATCGGCAGATGGCGGATCGGCGCGGGGTCGCGGATGGCGACGAGGGGTGCAGGGTAGTCGCTTTGCCGCCGGATAGGAAGCCCGGAATGGCCGGCGTGACGCCCAGACACAGAAAAGCCCGGCGAACCGGGCTCTTCGCAGGCGACGTGGATCAGCCCTTGTAGGCGGCCACGGCCTTGGTGATTTCGGCGCGGGCGGCGTCGGCGTTGCCCCAGCCTTCGACCTTGACCCACTTGCCCTTCTCCAGATCCTTGTAGTTCTCGAAGAAGTGCTTGATCTGCTCCAGCAGCAGGGCCGGCAGGTCGGTGTATTCCTGCACGTCCTTGTAGAGGACGGTCAGCTTGTCGTGGGGGACGGCGATCAGCTTGGCGTCACCACCGGCTTCGTCGGTCATGTGCAGCACGCCGACCGGACGGGCGCGGATCACGGCGCCAGGCGCGACCGGGTAGGGGGTCACCACCAGCACGTCCAGGGGATCGCCATCGTCGGCCAGGGTGTTGGGGATGTAGCCGTAGTTGGCCGGGTAGAACATGGGGGTGGCCATGAAGCGGTCGACGAAGAGGGCGTCGCTGTCCTTGTCGATCTCGTACTTGATCGGCGCGTGGTTGGCCGGAATCTCGATGGCGACGTAGATGTCGTTCGGCAGGTCTTTGCCGGCGGGAATCTTGCTGTAGCTCATGAACGGGTCCCTCTGGTCGGTTGGGAAAAGTGGCCGGGAGTATAGGCGCTTTCAGATCGGGGTTCGAGCCTCGGACCCCGGGGTTGCCGGCTGTTGCACGCTCGCCAGACTTACGGCGAGACGCTGGCGCGGGTCCTGGCGAAACAGCTGCTGCAGCTGGGCGTAGACCGCGGGATAGTGTTCGTCGAGGACATCGGGGGCGCTGAAGAAGTACTCGCAGGCGACGGCGAAGAATTCCTCGGGGCTTTCCGCCGCATAGGGATCGAGCGGGGTCTCGGCATCCGGGTCGGCGTCGAGCTGGCGATTGAGGTCGTCGTAGGCGCCTTGCAGGGCGCTGGTCCAGGCCGCCTGGGGCATGCCCACGTGCAGCGGCGGCTGGCCATTGCATAGGCCACCGGCGAGCAGGTCGAGGAGGTGGGCGAATTCGTGGATGACCAGGTTATAGGCCTCCCAGCCGCCACTGGCCTGGATACCGGGCCAGGCCAGCACCACCTGGCCGCGATCCCAGGCTTCGCCGTCGCGTTCCTCGTCCCATTCGTGTTCCAGGCCGCCCTCGTCGCGATGGCGTTGGGGACTGACGAAGGCATCCGGGTAGACGACGATCTCGCGCACGTTGGGATAGAGCGCCGCTTCCGGCAGATGCAGCAGGGGCAAGAGTGCCTGGGCGGCCAGCAGCAGCCGGTCACCGTCGTCCAGCTCCAGGCCTTCGAGCAGGGTCAGGCGCTTGTCGGCGAGAAACAGCACGCAGTGTTCGCGCAACCAGGCATCTTCCTCGGTGGTCAGGCCGTCGAGGATCGGCAGGCGTTGGCGCAGGCGCGCCCAGAGCTCGTCGGCGATGGCCACTCGCTCCAGCAGGCGCCGCTCGCGCCAGGCGCGCCAGAAGCCCAAGGCCTCAGGCCCCGCTCTGGACCGAGGCGCGGCGGCTCTTGATCAGGCCGAGGATCATCGGCAGCAGGGAGATGCCGATGATGGCCAGCACCATCAGGGTGAGGTTCTGCTTGATGAAGGGTACGTTGCCGAAGAAGTAGCCCAGGCTCACCAGGCCGCCGACCCACAGCAGCGAACCAAGCACGCTGTAGCCGAGGAAATAGGGGTAGTGCATGCGCCCCACGCCGGCGACGAAGGGGGCGAAGGTACGGATGATGGGCAGGAAGCGCGCCAGGGTGATGGTCTTGCCACCGTGGTGCTCGTAGAAGGCCTGGGTGCGCAACAGATAGTCGCGACGGAAGACCTTGGAATGGGGATTGCTGAACAGCTTGTCCCCGGCGAAGCGGCCGATCAGGTAGTTGGTGCTGTCGCCGGCGACGGCGGCGAACATCAGCAGGCCGGCCAGCAGATAGGGGTCCATGTCACCGAGGGCGGACAGGGCGCCGGCGATGAAGAGCAGGGAGTCGCCGGGGAGGAAGGGCGTCACCACCAGACCCGTCTCGCAGAAGATCACCGCGAAGAGAATGGCGTAGATCCAGGTGCCGTATTGGGCTACCAACCCGCTGAGGTAGACGTCGAGGTGCAGGATCAGGTCGATCGGATTGAATTCCATGGGGCGTGCCTACCGAGTGTGCGAGGGTCCAGCGGCGATTATAAGGGCAGCCGGGACCGGGTTTTGTGGCCTGGTCGTGATCGGCGCCGGGAAAAATCGCCAGCCGCTCAGAGGTCGGGGTAGGGCAAAGGTTCACTCCCGCGCCTTGCCCGGCGCGGGAGTGGCGAGCCGGTTCTCAGCTCAGCGCCATGTCGATCACCACCCGCCCTTCGATAGCGCCCTGGTGCATGCGGGCGAAGATGTCGTTGATGTTCTCCAGGGGCTCGGCGCTCACCGTGGCCTTGACCTTGCCCTCACCGGCGAAGTCCAGCGCCTCCTGCAAGTCCAGGCGGGTGCCGACGATGGAGCCGCGCACCGTGGTGCCGTTGAGCACCATGTCGAAGATCGACAGCGGGAAGTCGCCCGGCGGCAGGCCGTTGAGGGCGATGGTGCCGCCGCGGCGGGTCATGCCGATGGCCTGCTCGAAGGCCTTGGGCGAGACCGCCGTGACCAGGGCGCCATGGGCACCGCCGATCTCCTTCTTCAGGTAGGCCGCGGGGTCCTGCTGGCGGGCGTTGACCGTGACCTCGGCGCCCAGGCGGCGGGCGAGATCGAGCTTCTTGTCATCGACGTCCACCGCCGCCACGTTCAACCCCATGGCGCGGGCGTACTGCACGGCCATGTGACCGAGGCCGCCGATGCCGGAGATCACCACCCAGTTGCCGGGCTTGGTGTCGGTCATCTTCAGGCCTTTGTAGACGGTGACCCCGGCGCAGAGGATGGGCGCGATCTCGACGAAGCCGACGTTGTCCGGCAGACGGCCGACGTAGCCGGCATCGGCCAGGGTGTATTCGGCGAAGCCGCCGTTCACCGAATAGCCGGTGTTCTGCTGGGATTCGCAAAGGGTTTCCCAACCGCCCAGGCAGTGCTCGCAATGACCGCAAGCGGAATACAGCCAGGGCACTCCGACGCGGTCGCCTTCCTTGACGTGGGTGACCCCGGCGCCCACTGCCACCACATGGCCGACGCCTTCGTGGCCGGGAATGAAGGGCGGATTGGGCTTGACCGGCCAATCGCCTTGGGCGGCATGCAGATCGGTATGGCAGACGCCGCTGGCGGCGATCTTGACCAGCACCTGGCCGGGGCCTGGGGTGGGCACCTCGACTTCGCGGAATTCCAGGGGTTGGCCAAAGGCGGTGACGACAGCGGCTTTCATTGTTTTGGGCATGACGAGTCCCTCATGGATACATGATGCGTGGATGAAGCCAGACGGGGCCTGCGCCGGGATGCACCTGTCCACCACGGGCGGCCGCTGCGTCTAGCGTCGGCCACCCACGGGGAGAGAGTGTTGATCCAGGTCAGGCGGGAAGCGCGCCCCGACGTCCTGCTGAGGCGCGCGATCCAGGCGTCGTTTTCTTGGAGCGGCGTTGGATGGCGGGTGCAGCTAGCGGTTGGCTGCGCCCGTCGTCCTGCCGATCACTCCTAGAAGAAGCCCAGCGGATTGATGTCGTAGCTGACCAGCAGATTCTTGGTCTGCTGGTAGTGGTCGAGCATCATCTTGTGGGTTTCCCGGCCGACGCCGGATTTCTTGTAGCCACCGAAGGCGGCGTGAGCGGGATAGAGGTGGTAGCAGTTGGTCCAGACGCGACCAGCCTTGATACCGCGGCCCATGCGGTAGGCGCGGTTGATGTCGCGGGTCCAGACCCCGGCGCCGAGGCCGAACTCGGTGTCGTTGGCGATGGCCAGGGCCTCGGCTTCGTCCTTGAAGGTGGTGACGCCGATCACCGGGCCGAAGATCTCTTCCTGGAAGACGCGCATCTTGTTGTGACCCTTGAGCAGGGTCGGCTGGATGTAATAGCCGCTGGCCAGGTCACCCTGCAGCTTCTCGACGTTGCCGCCGGTGAGGAATTCGGCGCCTTCCTGACGGGCGATCTCCAGGTAGGAGACGATCTTCTCGAATTGCTGCTGGGAAGCCTGGGCGCCGACCATGGTGTCGGTGTCCAGCGGATCGCCGCGCTTGATCTGGGCGATCTTCTTCATCACCGCCTCCATGAAGGGGGCGTAGATGGATTCCTGGACCAGGGCGCGGGACGGGCAGGTGCAGACCTCGCCCTGGTTAAAGAAGCCCAGCACCAGCCCCTCGGCGGCCTTTTCGATGAAGCTCGGCTCGGCTTGCATGATGTCTTCGAAGTAGATGTTGGGCGACTTGCCGCCCAGCTCCACGGTGCTGGGGATGATGTTCTTGGCGGCGCAGGAAAGGATATGCGAACCCACCGGGGTGGAGCCGGTGAAGGCGATCTTGGCGATGCGGGTGCTGGTGGCCAGGGCCTCGCCGGCTTCCTTGCCATAGCCCTGCACCACGTTGAGCACGCCGGGGGGCAGCAGATCGCCGACGATCTCGACGAACAGGGTGATCGACAGCGGGGTCTGCTCGGCGGGCTTGAGCACCACGCAATTACCGGCGGCCAGCGCCGGGGCCAGTTTCCAGGCGGCCATCAGCAGCGGGAAGTTCCAGGGGATGATCTGGCCGACCACGCCCAGCGGCTCGTGGAAATGGTAGCTGGCGGTGTTGTCGTTGATCTCGGCGGCAGTGCCTTCCTGGGCGCGGATGCAGCCGGCGAAGTAGCGGAAGTGGTCGGCGGCCAGGGGCACGTCGGCGTTGAGCGTCTCGCGCACCGCCTTGCCGTTGTCCCAGGTCTCGGCGACGGCCAGTTTTTCCAGATTCTGTTCGATGCGGTCGGCGATCTTGAGCAGGATCAGCGAGCGGTCCTGCACCGAGGTGCGGCCCCAGGCATCGGCGGCGGCATGGGCGGCGTCCAGGGCGCGCTCGATGTCGGCGGCGTCAGAGCGGGGAAATTCACCGATCACCGAACCGTTCACTGGCGAGGTGTTGGTGAAGTATTGGCCCTTCACCGGAGCGACGAATTCGCCGCCGATGTAGTTGCCGTAGCGGGCTTGCAGGGTCACGAGGGCGTCTTGGGTGCCGGGAGCTGCGTAGCGCATGGTGGGTCTCCTGTTTGTTCTTGTATGAAGCGGCGCTCCCATCCTGAGCAAGGCGCGGGCCAATTCCGGCAGACCCGCATGACTGCGGCCTTGCGGCCTGTTCCAGAGAAAGCCGCTGCCTGTCACTGTGACAGAGGTGTCACCCCTTGGCGTGACAGCCTGTCACCTCGGGGTGACAAAGTGCCCAGTCGGCCCGATTTGGCCTATGCTGGAAGCCGCGCAGACGCCCCGCGGAGGACAACAACAATGGCCGCCACCCCGTCCGATCGTCATGCCAGCCAGGTGCTCGAACTCGCCCGCGGCGCCGTCCTCGACGGCCCGGCCAGCGATCCGGCCATCGCCCGCTCCTGGCGGCGCTGTCTCGACGAACACCAGCTGGACCCGGCCGCTCAGGTAGCGCCCTGGGTGCTGGAGCGCGCCCGCTTCGACGAGCACCGCCAGCGGCAGCAGCGGGTGCTGCAGATCGCCCGTGGTCAGATGAATGCCCTGCACCAGCAGCTCGGCGGCGCTGGCCATGCCGTGCTGCTCACCGATGCCCGTGGGTTGATCCTCGATTGCGTCACCGCCGAGGCCGAGCGCGAGATCTTCCAGCGGGCCGGGCTGTGGTTGGGCGCCGATTGGAGCGAGGCCTGCGAGGGCACCAACGGCATCGGCACCTGCGTGGTGGAGCGCCAGGCGCTGACTATCCATCGCGACGAACACTTCCGCAGTCGCCACACCCAGCTGACCTGCTCGGCCAGTCCGGTCTTCGATCCGGCCGGCGAGCTGCTGGCGGTGCTGGACGTCTCTACCGCCCGCCAGGAAGCCTCGCGCCAAGGCCAGTTCCACACCATGGCGCTGGTCAATCTCTCGGCCAAGCTGATCGAGAGCTGTTATTTCCTCGACCACTACGCCGACGGCTATCTGCTGCGCTTCCATGCCCAGGCGGCCTATGTCGGCCTGCTCAGTGAGGGGCTGCTGGCCTTCGATGGCGAGGGGCGGATCAACGCCGCCAACGAGACCGCCCTGATGCTGCTCGGCCTGGCGCGTAGCGCGGTGCTGGGGCAGCGTATGGAAACCCTGTTCGAGCTGCGGCAGGACGATCTGCTGGAGCGCGCCCGGCCGCAACCCAGCGCTTGCTGGACGCTGCGTAGCCGCCAGGGGCAAGGCTTCCACGGCCTGGTGCGTGGTCCTCAGGTACGGCCGGTCACCCCAGTGACGGTGCCCAAGGCGTCCCTGCCCAGCGGCATCTGCCTGGCCGATCCGGCCCTGGCGCGGGATTTCACCCGGGCGCTCAAGGTGCTGGAGCGCGACGTGCCGGTGCTGCTGCACGGCGAGACCGGCACCGGCAAGGAGGCCTTCGCCAGCGCCTTGCACCGCGCCAGCAGTCGCGCCGGCCAGGCCTTCGTCGCCCTCAACTGCGCGGCCATCCCGGAGACGCTGATCGAGAGCGAGCTGTTCGGCTATCGCGGCGGCAGCTTCACCGGCGCGCGCAAGGAAGGCATGGCTGGCAAGTTGCAGCAGGCCGATGGCGGCATCCTCTTCCTCGACGAGATCGGCGACATGCCGCTGGCGCTGCAGACGCGCCTGTTGCGGGTGCTGGAGGAGCGCCAGGTGGTCCCCCTCGGCGGCGGCGCGCCGCGCGCCCTGGACCTACGCCTGATCAGCGCCAGTCACCGCGATCTGGAGGCCCTGGTGACCGCCGGCAGCTTCCGCGAAGACCTCTACTATCGCCTGCGCGGCCTGGTGGTGACCCTGCCGGCGCTGCGTGAGCGCAGTGACCGCGGCGAACTGCTCGATCAACTGCTGGCCGAGGAGGCCCGTGGTGAGTCGATCCGTCTCGATCCGACGGCGCGCGCCTGCCTGCTCGCCCAGCCCTGGCCCGGCAATGTCCGCCAGTTGCGCACCGTGCTGCGCACCCTGGTGGCCCTGAGCGAGGACGGCCATATCGGCTTGGACGAGCTACCGGCCGACTGCCGTGGCGCCAGACTCTCCGTGCCGCCTAGCGCAACGCCGGTCGACAACGCCCGTGAAGAGCTGCGCGCGGTGCTGGACGACTGCCACTGGCAGATGACCCGCGCCGCCAAGCGCCTGGGGGTGAGTCGCAACACCCTCTATCGCTGGCTGCATCAGCATGGCCTGCAGCGCCCCCAGGATTAGCGTACCTTCTTGCACAGGTGAGCGATGCAGGGCGAGACGAACAGGTTGCCCCGGTAGGCGCCCGCCAGGGTGCGGCTGGCGACCAGGGTCCACAGCAGGACCAGCGCCACCACCAGCACCGAACCCAGGCCGCTGAAGAAGGGCGCGGCCAGGGTCTCGCCCAGGCGCAGGGTGGTTAGCGCATAGACGCCCAGGGGAAAGGTGAAGCCCCACCAGCCCAGATTGAAGGGCATGCCCTCACGGGCGTGGCGATGGGTGACCAGCACGGCCAGTGCCAGCCACCACAGCCCCAAGCCCCAGAGCAACACTGCACCCAGGAGTCCCAGACCCTGGGCGACCTCGCCCAGCACCGCGAGACCGACGGCAGTGAATACCTCTGGCGCAGCCTTGCCTAGCACCAGCAGCCCGAGGGCACCGGTGGCGATGGGCCCCAGCGCCAGCCAGCTCGACGCCGCCATGCTGGCGGGCGGCAGCTTGTGCAGCGCCAGGCGCAACAGCAGGATCACCAGCAGGCTCAGGGCGACCGGCACCGAATAGGCCCAGAGCACATAGCTGGCGACGAGCACGGTGAATTGCTCGCCCGCGGCCAGGTGCGGCACCAGCAGACCGCCACTGGCGGCGGCCACCTCCGCGGCCACCACCGGCAACAGCCAGACTGCGGTCATCTGGTCGATGCGGTGCTCCTGGCGCGTGAACATCAGATAGGGGATCAGCACCCCGCAGGCCAGCGCCATGGCCGCATCCAGCCACCAGAGGCCGAAGGCCAGGGGCAGCACCGCCTCGCCCCAGCGCGGCAGGCCAAACAGCAGCAGCCCGTTGATCAGGGTCGCCAGACCCATGGGTAGGGTGCCGAGGAACATCGAGACGGTGCCGTGGGCGAAGATCTCGCGGGCCTCGTCGAAAAACAGCAGCCAGCGAGCGGCATAGAGGATGGCGAACAGGCTGAACAGCAGCACGTCGAGCAGCCAGAGGCCTTCGGCTACCTGATGCAGCCCGGGTATCGGCAACGGCAGGGCGGCCAGAGAGAGGGCCAGTACGCCGGTACCCATGGTCACGGCGAACCAGTTGGGCGTGAACTGGCGAATGACCTCCAGCGGGTGGTCGAGTTGGCTAAAGGGTTTGCAGCCTTGGGGTAGAGCAACGGCAAGTCGCATGGCAGGGCTCCCGAACAGGAATACCGCTAGCCTAGGTGAGCCTTCTTATCATTAAAAACGAATGATTTTGAAATATTAATCCGCATCATGGATAAGGCGCTGTCGCGGGCTTGGCCGACAGCGCCCCGCGTCAGGGCTTGGCTACGTGCCACACCTGATTGACGCCGTCGCCGGTGGTGTCGCCCGGCTTGCTGTCCTTGACCCAGGTATAGAGTGGCTTGCCCTGGTAGGCCCACTGCTGGGTGCCGTCGTCACGGGTCACCAGACTGTAGCCATCGGCCGCCTTGGCACCGGCTTCGGCCTTCAGGGGCGGCCAGTTCTGGGCGCAGGGGCCATTGCAGGCGGATTTGCCCGCGCTGTCCTTGTCGAAGGTATAGAGCGTCATGCCCTTACCGTCGACGAGCACCTTGCCCAGGGCGGTGTCGGCGACCTTGGCCGGCGCGGCGGCGAGGGCCAGGCTGGCGAAGGAAAGGGTGGCAGCGGTGATCAGCAGGCGTTTCAACATGGTCGACCTCTTGTGCTTGTTATCAGGGCGAACGGACCTACGGCTATGCAGGCATCCGGAGAGCCAGGGATGCCTTTCGCACTCTAGTCGAAATTCTGCCGGCCCGGACAGGCGCAGCACCCGGTATCCGCGATGCCCATCGCTCCGACGCCACGGCCCCCCGTGCTAACCTTGCCGCCGTTCAAACCCGTAGCGGAGCCTGTCGTTCATGCACATCCACATCCTCGGTATCTGCGGCACCTTCATGGGGTCGCTGGCGGTGCTGGCCAAGGAAGCCGGCCATCGCGTGACCGGCTCCGATGCCAACGTCTATCCGCCCATGAGCACCCAACTCGAAGCCCAGGGCATCGAGCTGACCCAGGGCTACGATCCGGCCCAACTCGATCCGGCACCGGACCTGGTGGTGATCGGCAACGCCCTGTCGCGCGGCAATCCGGCGGTGGAATACGTGCTGGATAAGGGGCTGCCCTATGTCTCCGGTCCCCAGTGGTTGGCCGAGCACGTGCTGCAGGGCCGCTGGGTGCTGGCGGTCGCCGGCACCCATGGCAAGACCACCACCACCAGCATGCTGGCCTGGGTGCTGGAGCACGCCGGCATGAGTCCGGGCTTTCTCATCGGCGGGGTGCCGCAGAACTTCGGCATCTCCGCGCGGCTGGGCGGCACGCCCTTCTTCGTGGTGGAAGCCGACGAATACGACAGCGCCTTCTTCGACAAGAGATCCAAGTTCGTCCACTACCGGCCGCGGACCACCATTCTCAACAACCTGGAATACGATCACGCGGACATCTTCCCGGATCTGGCGGCCATCGAGCGACAGTTCCATCACCTGGTGCGGACCATCCCCAGCACCGGCCTGATCATCCATCCCACCGCCGAGACGGCCCTGGTGCGGGTGCTGGAGATGGGCTGCTGGACGCCGGTGCAGACCACCGGCGAAGGTGGTCAGTGGCAGGCCCGCCTGCTGGCGGAGGACGGCTCGCGCTTCGAGGTGCTATTCGCCGGTGAAGTCCAGGGCACCGTCGCTTGGGAGCTGACCGGCCAGCACAATGTGGCCAATGCCCTGGCCACCCTGGCGGCGGCTCGTCATGTCGGTGTGGTGCCCGCTCTGGGCGTCGCCGCCCTGAGCGAATTCCGCAGTGTGAAGCGGCGCATGGAGAAAGTCGCCGAGGTGCGGGGCGTGACCGTCTACGACGACTTCGCCCACCACCCGACCGCCATCGCCACCACCCTGCAGGGCCTGCGCGCCCGCGTCGGCGGCGAGCGCATCATCGCCGTCATCGAGCCGCGCTCGAATTCCATGAAGCTGGGCGCCCACCGCGACGGCTTGCCGGCCAGCGTCTCCGAGGCCGATAGCGTGGTCTGGTACGCCCCGCCGAACCTGGGCTGGGACCTGGCCGGGACTGCTGCCGCCTGCCAGGTGCCCGCGGTGGTCTGCGATTCCCTGGAGGCCATCATCGAACGCGTCCAGGCCGAGTTGGGCGGACCCTCCCACGTGGTGATCATGAGCAATGGCGGTTTCGGCGGCCTGCACGGCAAGCTGGCCGCGGCCCTGGAGCAGGCATGATGGCCGGCCCGGAACGCATCACCCTGGCGCTGACCGGCGCCTCCGGCTCCCAGTACGGCCTGCGTCTGCTGGACTGCCTGGTGCAGGAGGAGCGCGAGGTGCACTTCCTCATCTCCAAGGCTGCGCAACTGGTGATGGCCACCGAGACCGATGTGGTGCTGCCACCCAAACCCCAGGCCATGCAGGCCTTCCTCACCGAATACACCGGTGCGGCGCCGGGCCAGGTGCGGGTGTTCGGCCAGAGCGACTGGATGGCACCGCCGGCGTCCGGCTCCAGCGCTCCGGCGGCCATGGTGGTCTGCCCCTGTTCCACTGGCACCCTCTCGGCCATCGCCACCGGGGCCAGTAACAACCTCATCGAGCGCGCCGCCGACGTGGCCCTCAAGGAGCGGCGGCAGCTGATCCTGGTGCCGCGCGAGTCGCCGTTCTCCAGCATCCACCTGGAAAACATGCTCAAGCTGTCCAACCTGGGCGTGACCATCCTGCCGGCCTCGCCGGGCTTCTACCACCAGCCGCAGACCCTCGACGACCTCATCGACTTCGTGGTGGCGCGCATCCTCAACACCCTGGGCATCCCCCAGGACATGCTGCCGCGCTGGGGCGAGCATCACCTGGCCAGCAGCGATGACTAGGGCCATGCGCCTCGGCCTGCTGCTGACGGCCATCCTGGCCCTCGGTGGCTGCGCCACGGCGCGCACCCTGGATGCCGCCAAGCCCGGCGCGCCGGTGGTCTATGCCGGCACCCGGCTGGATCTCTATGCCCTGCAGGGCGGTTGCTGCGCCCAGGAGCGTTTCGGCGCCGAGGCGCCGGCTTGGCCGGTGCTGGACCTGCCCGGCAGTGCCCTGCTCGATACCCTGTTGCTGCCGCTATCGCTACCTGCTGCCATCGGTGGGCGGGGCAGCGTGCGGGGCGGTCTCTAGCCGGGGGCGCTCCGATCGCTGCGGTTGAGCAGGTCCAACAGGGCCGACTGCAGCTCCCCGGCAGCCTCGGCGGCACCGATGTCTCCGGTCACTGCCGCATTCGCTAGGGCGTCAGCTGCGCCCAGCAGCCCCCAAAGTCCCGCCTTGGTCAGGCCGCTAGGGCCGACGAAGGGCGCCAGAAGCGCGGCGCACTTGTCGATGAACAGCTGTTGATAGCGGTACTTGACGGCGGATAGTTCCGGCGAGCCGCTCAAGGCCGCCAGCACCTCGGCGATGTCCCGCCCCTGGGTCAGGACGCAATTGACGTAGCTGATGGCGATGGCCCGCGCCTTGGCCTCCCGGGTCGGCTCGGCGGCGGCGACGGCCGCGTCGAACAGTGCCGTCTGGCGCACATCGTAATCCTCATACAGGGCTGCCAGCAGGCCGTTGCGACTACCGAAGTGATCGTAAACCAATGGCTTGGTGACCCCTGCTACTTCACTGAGGTGGATGAGGGTGAGCGCGTCGGTACCCTCGTCAGCGATCAGTTGCCAGGCCGCGTCCAGCAACTGGCGCGTACGGGCTTCACGGGATAGGCGTCGCCGCGAGGAGGCGCCAGGGGTAGACGTCATCTAGGCCGCTCCTGCTGGGTACGGTGCTCAGCGAATAGGCTCTGCCCCAACGAGAGGGCCCGCTGGAGATGGGCTTCGGGATAGCCCACGTCGGAAGCCAGTAGCAGTGTCGATGTCTTCACCGGAGCGCCGCAGTAGCCGAAGATGCCGTGATCGATTTGAGTTTTCATGGCTCCCTCGTAACCGTGCCGCTCGAGGGTGCCGCGATCGGCGCCACCCAAGGCGACGAGATGAACGGGTAGCCAGCCCAGCTTCCTCACCAGGGTGCCGTCCTTGTCTTCGTAGGCCCACCCGTAGCTGAAGACACGGTCGATCCAGCCTTTGAGCACCGCCGGGAAGGACCACCAATACAAGGGATAGACCAGCACCAGCGCATCTGCCCGTTCCAACCGGGCATGTTCGGCGGCGATATCGGCTGCTGGGGCGATATTTCCATGGAAGAGCGCCAAGTCTTCCCGATTGAAGCGTGGATCAAAGCCTGCGCCGATGAGATCGGCGATTTCCCACGAGTCCGCAGAATTGGCCGCGGCAATACCCTTGGCAAGCTCAGCGGCGATGGCGTTGGTCAAGGAATCTTGCAAGGGATGGGCGACGACGATGAGGGCATGCATCAGAGATAGCCTCAGAAGTTAATTTACCAACAGTAAGTTACCTTTGGTAAATTAACTCGTCTACCTCTCCTGATCTATCGCCATTCAGAGCCCTGCCAGCAACGCCCCGAGCCTGGCCATGGCCGCCTCGCTGCGCTCGTCCCAGGGATGGCCGCAATTGAGTCTGATGCAGTGGCGAAAGCCCTGCTGCGCGGAAAAGATCGGTCCCGGTGCCAGGCTGATGCCCTCGGCCAGGGCCTGGCGATAGAGCGCCAGGCTATCGACGCGCTCAGGTAGTTCGAACCAGAGAAAGTAACCGCCCTGGGGCCGGCTGACCTGGGTGTCGGCGGGAAAGTAGCGCCGCGCCGCGGCCAGCATCGCCTGGCGCTGACGGTCGAGGCTCAGCCGCAGGCGGCGCAGATGGCGATCGTAGCCGCCGTGCTGCAGATAGTCGGCCAGGGCGGCCTGAGCCGGCATCGAGGGGGTGATGGTGGTCATCAGCCGCAACCGGGCGACGGCGCCGGCCTGGCGTCCGGCGGCGATCCAGCCGATGCGGTAGCCCGGCGCTAGGCACTTGGAGAAGGACCCGCAGTGCAGCACCAGGCCATCGGTGTCGAAGCGCTTGACCGGGCGGTGCGGTTCACTGCCGCTGTAAAGCTCGGCATAGACGTCGTCTTCCAGCAGCGGCACCTGGTGGCGTTGCAGCAGGCCATAGAGGCGCTGCTGGGCGCGGTCGTCGAGACTGACCCCGGTGGGATTCTGCAAGCCGCTCATGAACCAGCAGGCCTTGATCGGCAGGCGACTCAGGGCTTCTTCCAGGGCATCCAGATTGAGGCCCCGCTCGGCATCGACGGGGATCTCCACCGCCTTGAGCTGCAACCGCTCCAGCACCTGCAGGCTGGCATAGAAAGCCGGGCTTTCCACTGCGACCAGATCGCCGGGGCGGGTCAGGCTCTGCAGGCCCAGGTTCAGCGCCTCCAAGGCGCCGTGGGTGATCACCAGTTCTTCGCCGACGTCGGGCATGCCGGCCAGGCCGTAGCGCCGGGTGATCTGCCGGCGCAATTCGGGATGACCAGGGGTGACGTAGGCGGTGAGGTCCTGGGCGGGCAGGTCGCGCAGGCCGTGGGCCATGCTGCGCGCCAGTCGCGCCAGGGGAAAGAGATCGGGACTGGGAAAGGCCGAGCCGAAGGGCACGATGCCTGGGTCCTGCAGCGATTGCAGCACCGAATAGACCAGGTCGCTCACCGCTACCTCGGTGCCTTCCAGGGGGGCCAGCAGCGGCGCCGTGTCTCGCGCCCGCGCCGGTTCGCGGACGAAATAGCCGGACCGCTCGCGCGCCTCGATCAGGCCGCGGCTCTCCAGCAGGTAATAGGCCTGGAACACCGTGGAGGGGCTGATGCCATGGGTCTGGCTGGCGCTGCGCACCGAAGGCAAGCGCTCGCCGGGGGCGAGGACGCCGGTGGTCATCAGGGTGGCGAGCTGGTCGGCGAATCTTTCGTAGCGCTTCATGCGGGGCCAGGACAGGGGAGACCATCAATATAGCGAGGCTGATTCCATCTGATCCGGTTTTTCCGGTGCCTACCTGCTGCTGTGAAGCTCAGGCGCCGGGGACTAGGCTGTACCTATCCCTTTTTGGCATCCCGCGGAGGCAGCCATGGACGATGGTATCTTCATGATTCTTTTCAGCGTGCTCGCACTCATCCTGCTCGGCAGCGGCTACTACGCCTGCGTCATGCTGAACAAGGATCGTCGCGACGTGGAAAAGAACGATCAGCTGCGCTGATCGCCTACCTCGCAGACATCCACCCAGCGCGCCTCGCTGAGGGCGGCCAGCCGCTCCGGAGTGAGGCGCACGCAGCTGTGGATGGCACCCGCAGCCGGTAGCACCTCGTCGAAGGCTTTCAGCGATTCGTCGCAATAGACCGGCAGCGGTGTGGCCAGCCCAAACGGGCAGACGCCGCCCACCGGATGACCGGTGAGGCCTTCCACGATGGCGGCATCGAGCAGCTTCGCCTTGCCACCGAAGGCGGCCTTGAGCTTGCGGTTATCCAGTCGCGCATCGCCGCGCGCCACCAGCAGCAACTGCTGCTCCCCGACTTTCAGTCCCAGGGTCTTGGCGATCCGCCCCGGCTCCACGCCGTGGGCAGCCGCGGCCAGGGTGACGGTCGCGGTGCTGGTGGTGGCCTCGAGAATCTCGAGATCGGGGGCGATACGGGCGAGGTGCTGGCGGACGGAGTCGAGGCTCATGGACATTCCTGGCATTTACCGAAGAGTCGACCGTGCCGATTCAATCGGCCGCTGTCCAGTTCTCGCACGTCAAATCGGTGACCCGGCTGAATTCCCGCAGATTGTTGCTGACCAGGATCAGCGCCCTAGCGCGGGCATGGGCGGCGATCCACAGGTCGTTGTTGCCGATGACCTTGCCCTGGCGCTCCAGCTCGGCGCGAATGGCGCCGTAGTGTTCGGCGCATTCCGCATCCAACTCCAGCACGGCGATCTGCTGCCGCAGTTGCTCCAAAATCGCTCGCGTGCGCTCGGGCTGCTGACTCTTGGCCGCGCCATGGCAGAGTTCGCCCCAGGTGATCGCGGACATCGCCAGTTCATCGCGCCCGTGCTGAGCGAAACGTTCGCGGACTTGCGGCGGATTGTGCTTGGCGATGTAGATGCAGATATTAGTGTCGAGTAGATAGCGAGCAGGCACTAGAACTCTTCCCGTACCTGAGGTGGACTGTCTTCCCGCTCCAGCGTCGCCAGCGACAGGGCAGCCAGGGTGTCGAAGATGTCGGCGGCACTGGGGCGCAGCTCACGTAGAACGATTTCGTCTCCGCGGCGGAAAATCTCCACCCGATCCGACTCGAAACGAAATTCCTTGGGCAGGCGCAAGGCCTGGCTATTACCGGACTTGAACACACGGGCTTCGGCCATCATCGGCTCCCAATGACGTATATACATCATCGTATATACGCTGCCCCATCTGATCAAGCGACTCTCAGCACTCCACGAAGGTGACGGCCAGGCCGCCGCGTGAGGTTTCCTTGTACTTGTCGTGCATGTCCGCGCCGGTTTCCTTCATGGTGCGGATCACCTGGTCGAGGGAGATGAAGTGCTCGCCGTCGCCGCGCAGGGCCATCTGGGCGGCATTGATCGCCTTGACCGCGGCGATGGCATTGCGCTCGATGCAGGGCACCTGCACCAGCCCGCCGACCGGATCGCAGGTCAGGCCCAGGTTGTGCTCCAGGCCGATCTCGGCGGCGTTTTCCAGCTGCGCCGGACTGGCGCCCAGCACCTCGGCCAGACCCGCGGCGGCCATGGCGCAGGCCGAGCCCACCTCACCCTGGCAGCCCACCTCGGCGCCGGAGATGGAGGCGTTCTTCTTGCACAGGATGCCGACGGCGGCGGCGGCCAGCATGAAGCGCACCACGTCGTCGTCGCAGGCGTCGGGGTTGAATTTCATGTAGTACATCAGCACGGCGGGGATGATGCCGGCTGCACCGTTGGTGGGTGCGGTGACCATGCGGCCACCGGCGGCGTTCTCCTCGTTCACCGCCAGAGCAAAGAGATTGACCCATTCCATGGCGGAGAGGGTGGAGCCGATGACATTGGGCTTGCCGATGGCCTGCAGACTCTGATGCAGGCGGGCAGCGCGGCGACGCACCTTGAGGCCGCCCGGCAGGATGCCTTCGTTGGCGAGCCCGTTCTGGACGCATTCCTTCATCACGCCCCAGATGCGCAGTAGGCCGCTGCGAATCTCGTCTTCGGAGCGCCAGCTCTTCTCGTTCGCCAGCATCAGTTCGGCCACGCCCAGGCCGTGGGTACGGCACAGGTGCAGCAGCTCGGCGCCGCTGGAGAAGTCATAGGGCAATGCGGTGGTGTCGTTGTCCAGCAGGCCGCTAGCGGCCTGCTCGGCGTCCACCACGAAGCCACCGCCCACGGAATAGTAGGTGGCTTCGGCCACCTCGCCGGTGGCGCCGAAGGCGGTCAGGGTCATGGCATTGGGATGGTAGGGCAGGCTTTCGTCCAGCAGCAGCAGGTCTTCCTGCCAGTCGAAGTTGATCGGGTGGGTGCCGGCGAGCAGCAGCTTGCGCTCGCTGCGCAGCACCTCGATGCGTGGCTCCACGGCAGCGGGATCGACGCGATCCGGCCATTCGCCCATCAGGCCGATCAGGGTGGCTCGGTCGGTGCCATGGCCGACCCCGGTGGCCGACAGCGAACCGTAGAGACGCACCTCGACCCGCTTGACCTGCTCCAGCAATCCTTCGTCGACCAGGCGCTGGGCGAAGAGGGCACCGGCCCGCATCGGTCCCACGGTATGGGAGCTGGACGGACCCACGCCGATTTTGAACAGGTCGAAGACGCTGATGGCCATGACGATAATCCCAGAGTGAGCTTGAATGGGCGCCAGACAGGATGTTGGCGGATAGCCCATAGTGGTGATAAGCCTCCCAGTCGCACAAACGAAAGCTTCTAAGCGATCCTTTAGCGGAACTCATCGATGAGCCGGATCCTCAACGCCCAAACCCAGGCTTGGCTGCAGGTCTTCGCCTGCGCCGCCCGGCACCTCTCCTTCACGCGCTGCGCCGAAGAGCTGCACGTGACCCCCGGCGCCATCAGCCAGCAGATGCGCCAGCTGGAGGAGCGCCTGGGCTTCAAGCTGTTTCACCGCGTGGCGCGGGGCCTGGAACTGACCGCCGAAGGCCAGCGCCTGGCGACCACCCTGAACCAGGCCTATGGCCTGATCGACGCCGAGCTACGCCGCCTCAATGCCGGCCAGTTCGGCGGGGTGGTACGGCTGCGGTCGATTCCCTCCTTCCTCGGCAAGTGGCTGACGCCGCGCCTGCCGCGGCTGCAGGAGCGCTTTCCCGATCTGCAGTTGCGGCTGGTAGCCGAGGACAGCAGTTGGTCGCTGCGCGAGGGCGAGTTCGACCTGGCCATCGACCTCAACGACGGCAGCTATCCGGGTCTGGCCTCGACGCCGCTGATGGAAGAGGAAATCTTCCCGGTCTGCGCGCCCAGCCTGCTGGCGGGGCGACCGCCGCTGGAGCGGCCGGAGGACCTAGAGTTCTATCCCCTGCTGCACGACATCACCGCCTGGCGCGGCAGTTACGAATACGCCGAATGGGAGTTCTATCTCGCCAGCATCGGCGCCCCGGCGCTGGATGTGCGGCGAGGCCACACCTTCAACCGCAACCACCTGACCATCGAGGCGGCCATCGCCGGCATGGGCGTGGCCATCGCCCGCCGTGCCCTGATCACCGACGAACTGGCTCGCGGCGCGCTGGTGGTGCCGCCCTTCGGGCGTTCGGTACCGGCGCACAAGAGGTACATGCTGCTCTATGCCCAGGGCGCCCTGGCCGATCCGCGGCTACGCGCCCTGCACGATTGGCTGGTGCTGGAGGCCGACCAGATGGTGCTGGCGCAGCCGGCCTGAGGAGCTGCGTAGTGTGGAAAACGGCGCAGCCTTTTCTGCGGTGAGTTCGCTATTAGGCGTGCCCTCACCCCAGCCCTCTCCCGCAGGGAGAGGGGGCTGTCCGAGCGGGCGGTAGTGGCTTTGATAGGTTTTCGGAAAGCCTGATGGACCGTTGCGGGGCTTACCTGTAGGAGCGGCCGCATCGGCGGACCGCCATGACCGCGATGGGAGGCAGTCCGAGCTGCGCCTTCACCGCCCCAGCTTGCGCAACTCGTCCGATTCCACCACTCGCACGCCCTTGCCTTCTTCGAGGGCCAGGCGCCAGAGGGCGCGGGCCAGGACGGCGGCTTCGATGCCATGCCATTTACCTGGCAGCCATTGCGACAGAGGCGCTGCCAGGCGCTCGCCCAGGCGTTCTTCCTGGCGTTGGCCGATCAGCAGCGAGGGGCGGGCCAAGGTCAGTTGGGGCCAGCCTTGACCGCGTAGGGCTTCTTCCAGCTCGCCCTTGACCTTGTTGTAGAAGATCGATGATTGCGGATCGGCGCCGATGGCGCTGACCACGATGTAGTGGCGCGCACCCAGCTCCAGGGCGCGCTGGCCGACCGCCAGCGGCAGGCCATAGTCCACCGCGCGAAAGGCAGCTTCGGAGCCGGCCTGTTTCATGGTGGTACCAAGGCAGCAGAAGGCCACGTCGAGGGGGCCTTCCAGGGTCGGCAACAGACTGTTGAGATCACCGACCGGGTTATCCAGGCGTGCATGTTCTGCCAGCGGTCGCCGCGTCGGCGCCAGCACGCGGGGTACCGTCGGCTCGTTGAGCAGCCGGTCGAGCAGGTGTTCGCCGGTCAGGCCAGTGGCGCCGGCGATGAGGGCATGCTGGGGCGTCAGGTACACGGGGCTCTCCTTGGTAGCGGCGGCCACTTCTGCCGAATTGGACCGCGGACGTTCCGGTTGTTCATCAAGGCCGCCGGCAAGACGTGCACTCAGCGACTCGCGCGCCAGGCACGCCACTTCTGCAGCACGGCAGGCGGGGCCCACAGCTGGGGCTCGGACGGGTCGAAGCCTTCGGTCTTCTCGCGCACCGAGACCGTGTCGCGGGCGCGCTGGAAGGCCTGCTCGGGATCGTCGGTATGCTGGAAGGCCTCGGCGAAGAGGGCACGGCCGAAATAGGTGAAGTCGGCTTCGTCGGTGCAGCCGAAGGAGGTGCGATCGGCCTTGGAGGCGGTCATCACCAGGGTGTGGTCGTCCTGCAGTTGGGGAATGAAGCCGCCACTGTAGCAACTGGAGACGATGACCACCTTGTCCCGGCCACGCAGGGGCGCGAGCAGGCGCCCGAGTTCCGCCGCCGGCAGGCTGGAGAGATCCAGCCCGGGTTGGTCGAGGACCAGTTGGTGGTCGGCCGAGCCGTGGCTGGTCAGGTAGATGACGATGAGGTCTTCCGGTCCGGTGCGCTGGGCCAGGGTCTGGATGCTTTGGTAGAGATTCTCGCGGGTGGCCAGTGGGTGATCGCTGCGGATGTCCTTGGCGTTGATCAGGTGGATGACGCCGCGGGCCCCCCAGGTGGTGGTCATGAAGTTGGCCACGTAGTTGGCTTCGCGCTGGAATACGCCCTGGTTGCCGTCGCCGGCCAGCACCAGGCCATAGAGTTCGGTGGCGGGGGTGGAGGCGGGGATCTGCTGCAGTTCCTGGTCGAGCACCTTGCCCTGATCGAGCAGGGCGCGCTCCAGGGGATCGGCGATGTACTGACCCTGGTCGTCGCGGATGCGCTTGCCGCCTTCCCAGAGACCGCGTTCGAGCTGGCCGTCGGCCCGGGTGAGGACGCCCGCGCCGGCATAGACGCCATCGGCGAAGCTGCCCCGATAAATACTGCCGTCGCTGTTGGTGAGCACCCCTTGGCCGTCGAACTTCCAGTTGCGGAAGGCGCCGCGGTACTGGCTGCCATCACTGCCGACGAACTCGCCGTTACCGGTCAGTTCGCCAGCGCTGAAACGGCCGCGCCAGAGATCGCCGCTAGCGCTGCGGTAGACCCCGGCACCCTCGAACTGGTCATCGACGAATTCACCGTCGTAGCGGTCGCCGCCCGGCTCCTGCCACTGGCCGACGCCATTGAGGTGGCCGTCGTTGAAGGTGCCGATGGTCTGGGTGCCGTCGCTGTCGAGCTTGGAGCCCTGGCCCTGCATGCGGCCGTTGACGAAGCTGCCGTGGTATTCCCAGCCGCTGCTGCTGATGAGGTTGCCCTGGCCGTGGTAGAGGCCACGGCGGAAGGTACCCTGGTAGTAGGTGCCGTCGGCGAATTGCTGCTCGCCGGGGCCTTCGGCCAGACCATCCTTGAAGCGGCCCTTGAGCCAGTTGCCGTTGGGCCATTCGATGCGGCCGCTGCCGTTGAGCAGGCCGCTGACGATTTCGCCGGTGTAGACCCCGCCATCGGGCAGTCTCACGCTGCTCGCGTTGGGCGCCGCCTGGGCGACGCAAGCCACCAGCAACAGCGCGGCGAAGGCGAGACGGGGCGATAGGGCGCTCATAGGTGGGGTCGGTGGGCGCCTTAACGCGCCTCGAGCCGGACCAGATGACGCTCCAGCGTCGCGGAGTAGGGTTCCAGGAGGCGTTCCACGCAACTGGCACCCGCGGGACTCGCGATGGTGCGGATGCGGGCGCGTTTTCGCAGCAGTTCGTCCTCGGCGATGCTCTGTTCGACCAGCAACAGGTTGCGACTGTGGCGGCTCAGGGTCTGGGCGTTGCGTACGGTGGTGTTGTCCAGCAATTGGGCGAGTTCCAGGCCGGCGAGACGTTCACCCTGGGTCAGACCGAGTTGCAGCTGCAGGGTTGCACCGCTCCCTATCACTTCCACCTGCAGGGCGTGACCCAGGGCACGCATGATCTCGCCGCAGCAGAGGGCGCGGGTGAGGTAGTCATCGTCGTCGCTGCGTTCGTGGAAGAGGATCAGGCTGCCGCCGTCCTTGAGGGTATGCAGTTCACCGTCGTAGAGCTCGGTGGCCTGCTGCAGGCAATCGCGGTAGCGACCGAGCAGCTCTTCCAGCCGGCTCCGGGGCAACCGGCTGAGCTGGTCTTGGGCACCCAGCTGGATGGCCAGCACCGCCGAGGTGACGATGTCGGGTTCGGTGGGCAGCGCCGGTGCCGGGGTGGCCGGCGGCTCGGTGAAGGAGTCGGGTACCAGGTCGGCGAAGGCGTCGGCGTCCAGTTCGTCGCTCTCCGGCTGCGCTGGCGCTGCCGGCTTGCGGGCGGCAGGCTTGGCGGCTGGGGCCTTGCGCGCCGGGGGCGGCTTCACGCTCAGGCCGCCCTGTTCATCGGCGAAGGGATCGTCATCCGCGGCCGCTTCCGCCTTGGGCGGCTTGGGCGGTACCAGCCGGCTCTGCAGCTGGCGGGCCAGGTCGCCCAGCTCGTCGAGACGCCCGGCGCCCGGCGCCGGGTCATCGGGGTCGCGCAGCCAGACGCGCAGCTCCAGCAGCGGAATCGAGAGCTGGCGCCCCAGGCGCAGGCTGAGGATCAGCGTCAGGGCCAGCAGGATCAGGCCGAGCAGCCCCATGTTCTGCAGGCTGATCATCATTGGCTGCTGGAACTGGTTCATGTCCAGCGCCAGGCGGACCTGGCCGGCAGTGACGTCCTGGAAGCGGATCGGCGTGCTGTAGATGCCATCGGTGGCGGTCAGCAGGCCCTGGCTCGGCCGGGTGCCGGATTCGGCCAGCACCCGGTTGTCGGGGCTGTAGACCGCGGCATGGGCCACCAGCGGATTGCGCGCCAGGTTGCCCAGCAGCACGTTGAGGCTGAGGTTGTCGTTGGCCACCAGCAGCTCGGCGGCGGAATTGGCGGTCTGGGTCACCAGGCTCTGGCCGAGGGCGTCGGCCTGCTGCTGCATGGCATGGCGGAACTGCATGCTCATGATGCCGGCATAGATCACCAGGGCGGCAGCCACCAGCAGCAGGCTGTGGGAAACGATGCGTAGGGCCACCGGCACACGACGCTGGCGCAGGGCTCGGTAGATCAGCAGGAAGAAATTATCGGGCTTGACGGTCGCGGGGCGGGTCACAGAAATCGTTTCTTTGGACAAAAAGTGTGCGGCAAGTATAACCAGCGGGTCGGGGGGCGAAAACGGCGAATGCGGGTCCTCGCCCGCAAATAAGGCCGGCGGTGGGCTCTCTCCGCCGGCCGGCGTGCCCGGCTCGGCACCGCCCGGGCGAAAGGGTAGACTGCGCGCTTTTCGTCGAGGGGATCGCCATGCAAGACGTTATCGGACTTCAGGCCGTGGGCACGCTGCCCGCTGACTGGCTGGCTGCCCTCACCGGCGCCCTGGCCGCGGCCGGGGCCCGGCTGGAGTCGTTGCAGCAACAGGGCCTGGGCCAGGGCGCTGCCGTGACCCTGCTGGTCAGCCCGGTCACCGCGGGCACCGCGCTGGTCCAGGCCCTGCAAGCGCTGGGTTTGCAGGTGGCGCCCCTGGCGCAACCCGCACCGCCCGCGGCGGCGTCGCACGTGCTGACCTTGATGGGGCGTACCCTCGCCGATCTGCCGCTGACCCGCCTGAGCGCGCTCTGTCGCGAGCAGGGTCTGGGTATCCAGGCCATTCGTGCCCTGAGCGAGCCGGGTTCGACCGAGCGCGCCGCGCTGGAACTGAGTGTCACCGGCGAGCCGCACGACGCCCAGGCCTGGCGCGCCGCGCTGCTGGCACTGGCGCAGGAAGGCCAGGCCGACATCGGCTGGCAGCTGGATGAGCTGCAGCGCCAGCATCGCCGCCTGGCGGTGTTCGACATGGACAGCACCCTGATCCAGGCCGAGGTCATCGACGAACTGGCCAAGGCCGCCGGCATCGGCGAACGCGTCGCCGCCATCACCGAGCGCGCCATGCGCGGCGAGATCGATTTCCGCGCCAGCTTCACCGAGCGCATGGCCTTGCTGCAGGGGCTGTCCGAGGACGTCCTGGCGGACATCGGCGCGCAACTGCGCCTCACCGAAGGCGCCGAGCGGCTGTTCGCCGAGTTGAAGCGCCTGGGCTACAAGACCGCGATCCTTTCCGGCGGCTTCACCTATTTCGCCCGGCAGGTACAGGCTCGGCTGGGCATCGACTACGTCTACGCCAACGAGTTGGAGATCATCGACGGCAAGGTGACCGGGCGAGCGGTGGAACCCATCGTCGACGCCCAGCGCAAGGCCGATCTGCTGCGTGAGCTGGCCGGCCGCGAAGGCCTGGACCTGGCCCAGACCATCGCCGTGGGCGATGGCGCCAACGACCTGCCGATGCTGGCCCTGGCCGGCCTGGGCGTGGCGTTCCGGGCCAAGCCGCTGGTGCGCCAGTCCGCTCGCCAGTCGGTCAGCGTGCTGGGGCTGGATGGGGTGCTCTATCTGCTAGGTGTGGAAGATCGTCATACCCTGGGCTGAGACGGCCATCGCGGCCAGGGTTGGTCCGCCAATGCGGCCGCTCCTATCCAATATCCGTAGGAGCAACTGTCTTATCGCGGCCATGGGCCGCTCCTACAGGATAGGTAGGACTCTGTAGGAGCGGCCGCATCGGCGGACCGCCATGGCTAGATCTGAGCCGTAGCGTGGAAAACGGCGCAGCCTTTTCCGCGATGTACGGCGTGGTGAGGTGCCCTTCACCCCAACCCTCTCCCGAGGGGAGAGGGGGCTAGCCGGGCAGGCGCCAATCTCCATGAGTTCCAGCCCGGTCGCGATCCGGCAGTTGTGCTGGCCATCAGGCGGGATCGTCGTGTCCGTGACTACTCGGCCTGGAACTCGTAGTCCATCGCCTGACTGGGCTCCTGCAGGTAGTAGCCCTGGATGAAGTGCACCCCGACTTGCCAGAGCTGTGCCAGCACGCTGGCGCTCTCGACGAAGGGGGCGATGGTCAGAACGTTCTGCGCACTGAGTTCGGCGACCATGGCCTTGAGGCGCTCCTGGTGTTCCGGCTGGCTCAGGTCGCGGATCAGTGTGCTGGAAAGCTTGGCGTAGTCCGGCACCAGCAGGCGTAGCGCGGCCAGCGGCTGGCTGCTGCCGGCGAAGCCGCTGATGGCGACCTGGTGACCCTGACGGCGCAGGCGCTGGACCATGGCCAGCCCCTGGGTCGGATTGGCCAGCAGGTCGTCTTCGGTCAACTGGAAGATCACCGCCTCGGCCGCCAGGTTCTGGCTCTGCAGGGTCTTGGCCAGCCAGGGCAGCAATTCCAGGTCGTCCAGGGTCGCGCCCGAGAGATGCACGAAGATCCGTGTGCCGTGCCCGCGGGCCCGATGCTCGCCCAGCTGGCGGACCGCCTGGTGGATCACCCAGCGGTCTATCTGCCCGCTCAGGCCGCTGTCCCGCGCGGTACGGGCGAATTCGGTGGGCGAGACCTCCTCGCCCTGCGGATTGATCAGCCGCAGCAGGGCTTCGTAGTACTCGTGGCTGCCGCCGCGCAGGCCGATCACCGGTTGGAACAACAGGCGGAAGCTGTTCTGTTGCAGTGCCTGCTTGACCATGGCCACCAGGTTGCCGCGATTGGCGGCTGCCGCCAGCTCTTCCGCCGGGTCGTAGCGTTTGCAGGCGTTGCCGCCGCGCTGGGCGATCTGGCGCGCGGAACGATGCGCCCGGTCGACCAGATCGCCGGCACTCTTGACGTGGGTATCCAGGCCGACCACGCCGATGGAGTAGCTGATGGCCAGGGCCCGGCCGGCGATGGTCAGCGGCTGGCGTTCCTGGCGGCCGAGCAGGCGCTCGAAGGCGGTATCCAGGCTGGCGTCGGCCGCCTGGGGCAGCAGGGCGGTGAAGGCATCGTCGGCGAACCGGGCCAGGGTGGCCAGGGTGCCGAAGTGCTCGCGCAGGCGATCGGCCAGCGCCACCAGCAGTTCGTCCATGGCGCCGATGCCCAGCTCCGCCAGCAGTGCCGGATAGCGGTCGATGGTGAGGTAGGCGAAGCTGGCCGCAGCGCCGAGCCGAGCGCGTTCCAGGGCGTCTTCCAGCAGGTCGAGCATGCGACCGCGATTGATCAGGCCGGTCAGGACGTCCTGGGAACGGACCTCACGCAGCTGCTCCTCGATGGATTCGGGCACCGCGCGTGCTTCGCGCAGGTGCAGTTGCACGCAGGGTTCGTCGAGATAGATCGCCGGTGCCAGTCGCAGATGGACATCGATCAGGCTGCCATCGTGGCGGACGCACTGGCAATCCAGTTCGCGGGCGCTGGGGTCGTCGCGTAGCTGGCGAAAGGCCTCGCGCAACGCCGGCTGATCGGCCGGCGCGATGAGGTCCATCAGCGGGGTGATTTCCAGGTCGTCCGCGCCCGGATAGCCGAGCAGTTCCACATAGGCCGAGTTGACGTGGATGTGCAGGCCATCGTGGACGTAGGCGACCGCGTCCACGGCATTGGCCAGCAGCAACTGGCAGCGCTGTTCGGCTTCGGCCAGGGCCTGTTCCAGGCGGCTGCGCTCCTGGCGCTCGGCCAGGTTGCCCAGTTCGCGCAGGCTGGCCAGCAGCAGGTGTTCGTCGTTATCGGTGGCGATGGCATCGCGGGCACCCTGACGCAGGGCGCTGATCAGAGCATCGGGATCGTCCGGGTGGATGCGCTGGATGACGGCGAGTCGCGGCGCACGCTTGCGCAGCAAGGCGAGCGCTGCGGTGGGATCGAGCTCTTCGGAGGGGGCCGCGAGGATGGCGAGGTCCCAGGACTGGGTCAGGAGTTCCTCGAGTCCGGCCGGGTCGGCGAGGCGGTGGGCGCGGGTGGCGCGGCCGGCGTTACGAAACAGGCTTACCAGGCGTTCCGCCTCGTTCTGCGATGCTTCGAGCAGCAACAGGCGGATCGCACTGTATTCGGAAGCCATGGTCTACTCGCACCTTGGCGATAACGATAATTTTCTGAAGCTACAGAGACTTCCACAGGGAGTCAAAGTCTTCTTCCTGACGGACCCCAGGTGCGCCAGACGGTGCTCCCGAGGGCGGTGTCACGCTCTGTTCCAGCAGGTGATATTCGAAGACGCTGAAGCTGACGGTCATGCTGCGCCGCCGGTCGAGCATGCCGCGTTGTTCGTCGCCCTGCTGGTTGATCTGCACCTTGCTGCCCTCCTGGAAGGGTAGGCGCGGCGCGATCAGGGTCGGTGCCTGATCGATGGCCTTGATCTCGGGCAACAGCAGGGCGCGCAGGTACTGGCTGTTCTGCTCGGCCTTGCGCAGCAGTTGCAGGCCGCAGGGACGGGCGGTAGGGGCCAGCAGTTCGACGCCCATCTGGGTGCCGCTGCCCGGGACCTGGCGTACCCAGCGCACCACGCCCGGGCCCCATTTGTGATCCTCGGGCAGTTTCACGCCGAGCAATTCGCCGGCCTGCAGTTGCTCGGGCACCTCGCCACCCCAGCTCAGGCAGTAGCCGCCCGGGCTGTGATTGACCACTTGCACGGAATGGATCGGAAAGGCGGGACTGGCCGCCTCGCTGTCGCCGGGCAGGACGTCGTAATGGATTTCTTCCATGGCCCCGGCGTTCCAGTCGAGGGCGTCGGCGGTAGCGGTATCGGCGTCGAAGGCGAGCGACCAGACGTCTTCCTTGGGTTTCGGAGCGAAGGCCTCGGGTGCCCGCGGCGCGGCTTGGCGCAGGGTGTCGTTGAAGGTCTGACCGCCGGAGAGCTGGTAGTGCAGGGCGCTCATGCCGATGCAGACCAGCACCTGGCCCTGTCCGGGCATGCGCTGGAAGGCCCGATCGGCTTCCTGGCCCCAGGCCCCGACCAGATGCTGCAGCAGGTCGAGGGACAGGTCGCCATGCACCGGCAGGCGGGCGCGGGGGCGCTGTTCGGGGGCCAGGGCGAGATAGTCCTCGATGGCCTGGACCAGTTGCTGCGGGGCGAGGCCCAGCAGGCCGCTGAGGTTGGTTTCGCGCAGCAGCGAGCGATAGCGCGGCGGGGCGTCGATCTGCGGCGCCACCACCATCAGGGTGCCGTTCTGCTCGGGGCCCTGCAGGCGGACCAGGTTGGCCCAGTCGTCCAGGTGCAGGGTGAGCTGGGCGATGTGGCTCTGGCGCAGCTGGTTGCAGCGCGCGGCGCCGAACAGCAGGGCGGCGCAATAGGCCTGGGTGATGGTCTGGCTGCCATCGCCTGGCAGCAGCTCGTCGCGGACCTTCTGGTTGTGCACGCCGGTGGTCACCGCCAGGCGGTAGAGCTGGTGCAGCTCCAGCCAGAGGTTATCGTGGACCGGCGTATAGAGCTGCGCGGCGCGGATCAGCGGGCCGAGCAGGGCGCGCAGGGCGCGCTGGATGGCGGTGGCCAGCAGGGTGCCGCGTTCGCCACGCTCGCTTTCCTCGACCACGATCAGCTTGTAGCCGGCGGCCAGCAGGTTCTGCAGCGCCTGGCAGAGGTTGGCGACCTTGCGCGAGCGTTCGTCGAGCACGATGGCCTGGTTGAGCACATGGCGTTCGAGCAACTGGCAAACCCGTTGCACGTCCGGGCGCAAGGCCTCCAGCAGGCGCAGCCGCGCCTCCGCCGTGAGCATCAGGCGGTTGATCTCGAGCAGGCCCTGATAGAGCAGCCGTGCGAATTCGCCGAGCTTGGCCCGGGGCAACTGGTCCAGCCAGCGCTTAAGGCCGGCCGGCGTAGCGTCACAGAACGTCAGGCTGCGCTGGTCGGGCGTCGGTACCCGCAACATGAGCTGAGGCCTTTTGCTATCCATTCGCCGCTCGTACTCCTCTTTCGATGGGCAATGAACCGCGCATCTAGACGAGAGGCCCAGGCTCGGAAAGGGTGGTCGATGGGGTGGGCGCGGCGGGAACGCCGAGCAGTTGCCCCATGTTGACGGTGGACAGCGCGCCGAGTTCAGCGGACCAGTTCACCGCCTCGGGTCCGAACAGGACGATGGCGGTGGAGCCCAGCTTGAAGCGGCCCAGCTCGTCGCCGATGCGCAGGGTGATGGGTGCCCGCGCCGCCTCGTCGTAGGCGAAACGCTTGAGTTCGCGCTTGGGCGGCGTGACCAGGCCGGCCCACACCGTCTCGATGCTGGCGACGATCATGGCGCCGACCAGGATGACCGCCATGGGCCCCACCGCGGTGTCGAAGATGCAGACCACCCGCTCGTTGCGGGCGAACAGCTCGGGCACGTTCTCGGCGGTGAGCTGGTTGACCGAGAAGATGCGCCCGGGGACGTAGATCATTTCCCGGAGGGTGCCGGTCAGCGGCATGTGCACCCGGTGGTAGTCCTTGGGCGACAGGTAGATGGTGGCGAAGCTGCCGCCCATGAAGGGCGCGGCGCGTAGACCGTCGCCGCCGAGCAGTTCCAGCAGGCTGTAGCTGTGGCCCTTGGCCTGGAAGATGCGGCCATGCTCGATGCGGCCGAGCTGGCTGATGGCGCCGTCGCTGGGGCTGACCACCACTTCCGGTGCGGCCGGCAGCGGCCGGGCATCGGCCTTCAGGGCGCGGGTGAAGAAGGCGTTAAAGTTCTCGTAGGCCGTAGGTTCTTCCACCAGGGCCTGGCGCATGTCCACGTCGTAGTGACGCACGAACCAGCGGATCAGGCGGTTCTTGAACCAGGGCGCGCGGCAATCGGCGAAGCCGCCGATCACCCGCGACAGCAGGTGGTGGGGCAGCAGGTGCTGGGCCAGGATGAACAGACGGTCTTGCAGTTTCATAGGGTGTCCTTGGCGATCATTCGATGGGCGTATCGGGGTGGTTGCCCCATTCGCCCCAGGAGCCGGCATAGGCCTTCACGCGCGGGTAGCCCAGGGCCTTGGCCGCCAGGTAGGTGAAGCCGGATCGGTGGTGGGTCTGGCAGTGGGTGACGATTTCCTTGTCACGGGTGATGCCCAGGCGCTCGAGTTCGGCGGCCAGGTCCGCGCGGATGCGCAACTGGCGTTCGCGGTCCATGCCGGCGGTCCACTCGAAGTTGATCGCCCCGGGGATATGGCCGCCGCGGGCGGTCAGCACCTTCTCGCCGCGGTATTCGTCGGCGCCGCGAGCGTCCCAGATGGCCAGGTCCTCGGCGCCCAGCCGGCTCTGCAGGTAGGCGCGGGTAGCGGTGGGCTCCTCGTGCAGGGTCAGGGACACCGGTCCGCCGGCGGGGGCGGGAACGGCGGTCTCCAGCGGCAGCCCGGCAGCGATCCAGCCCTGGCGGCCGCCGTTGAGGTAGTGGTAGTTCCCATGGCCGATGACGTCCAGCAGCCAGATGAAGCGTCCGGCCCAGCCGCCGCCCTCGTCGTCATAGACCACGTAGACGGCCTCGTCGCGCTGCCCCAGCTCGCCGAACAGTTGCTCCAGGTCGGCCTGCGCGGGCAGGAGGCCGGGTGCCGGCTTGGTTCCCAGCTGGGTGCGGGCGGGCGCGACGTGGCGCGCACCGGGCAGATGCCCCTCGGCGTAGTGGGCGGCGCTGCAGAGGTCGACCAGGATGAGTTCGGGCGCATCCAGGCGCGCCGCGAGATCGGCCGGTTCGATCACCAGGGGCAGGGCGGAAAAGGGCATCGCGGATTTCCCGTCAGTCCGAAGAGGGTCAAGTGTACCGAGGTTGGCCGCCCAGCGTCAGGTTGGTCGCGCCTTGGCGCGATTGGCGAAGGTGGCGATGGCGCGCTCGATGCACGTGAAGGTCTTGTCCAGGGCCGCCGTTCGGCGAGGGTCTGCCGGCTCCAGGTCGGTATCCAGCACCGCCAGCAGTACCACCCGCTCGCCGAAGCCCAGACTGCGCAGCCAGAGGCGTTCGCTGGTGAACAGCCGGCGCAGATCGGCGGGCAAATGGGGGGCGAAGCGCGTCCGGTTGGCCGTGTCGATACGCAACTGTCCCGAGCTGCCGAACAGCTTGGCCAGCAAGGGCTGGCCGGCAATCTCCAGTTGCAGGCCGACGGCGTCGTCGAGGCCATGATGCAATTGGGCGTTGGCCTTGGTGCCGGTGCGATCGGGGGTGAGCAGTAGCAGGCGCGGCAGGCCGCAAGCCACCAGGGCCTGACGCGCGCAGTCGAACAGTTGGGGCAGGGTGGCGAAGGCGCTGGGCGTGTGCAGCAGCTGCTCGCACAGGCCGCGCCAGCGTTGCGCCTGGCTTTCGCCGGCGACCTGCACCTTGGGTATCGGCTTGAGGCGCCGCTCGCCGGGCGGCCAGAGCAGGCCTTCGGCGGGATGCCAGAGGCCGGGGCGGGCGTGACGCTGGGCATCCTGGACCGCGAGTTCGTGACTGCGGCTCTGCACCCGTGCCAGCGGCAGCTGTAGGTAGAGCGCGCTGAAGCGTTGCCAGCGCAGGGTGTGGGGGCCGTCCCAGGCATGGTGGCTGGCCAGGGCCAGGCCGTTGGCCAGCAGGATGGTGTTGCCCGGGTGGGTCAGCCAGCGCCGCAGCTCGGGGTCCTCGTCGAGTCGGTGCTGCTGTTCGAGCGGGTCCTCGGCATGGGCGATGTGCAGGGCCTTGACCAGTTGGCGGCGATCCTGGTCGAGCAGGCGATAGCCCTCGACGATCCAGTCCGGCAGTTGCCAGTGGCGGGCCAGTGCCTGGCACAGGCGTACGGCGGGAACGCCCAGCAGGTCGAGTTCGACCTTGAGCGCCGGCTCGCCTTCGCCCAGCACTCGCCTTTCCCATTCTTCGAACAGTTCCGGATGTCGGGTGACCAGCGGCCAGAGTGGGGCCAGGAACAGCAGGGCGGCCAGGCGGATGTCCGGCCACAGTCGCGCCAGGGGCACGCCGAACAGGCCGAGACCCAGGGTCATGGCGTGCTGGCTGACCAGGCACAGCTGCCGCAGCGGCTGCGGCAGGCGTTCCTCGGCCAGGCTGGGCTGGCGGGCCACCAGATACTCCGCCGGGCCGAGGCCGACGCGGCCGAGCACGGCTTCGAGGCTGGCCGCGGGATCGCCCAGGCTGGCATGACCACGATTGGCCTCGCGCAGCAGGGCCAGCGCCAGGGGAGGTGACTCGCAGAGCCGTTCGGCTATCTCATGCAGCGCCAGCCGGCCATCGGCCAGGCTGCGGCGTAGACGCTCTGCGGTAGCGGTGGCCACTGGCAGGCGCACGCCTTCCAGATGTTTGACCCAGTCTTCGACGGTGTTCGGGCGGCTGGACATACGACGGTCGCCTTGAAATTTGATGAAAGGCCTTCAGTCCGGGGCGCCGGGTCCGATAAAGGGGGCGTGAGGGTTATTCCCCGGCTCAACTTTCCTTAGCACACAGTATTCCCAACCATGGCAAAAATCATCGGCATCATCGTGATATTCGCGGCTGTCCTCGGCGGCTACATCCTCGCGCATGGCAAGATCGCCGCGATCATCCAGCCGCTCGAGGTGCTGATCATCGGCGGTGCCGCCCTGGGGGCCTTCCTGCAGGCCAACCCGGGCAGCACCTTCATGCAGGTGTTCAAGAAGTCGCTGAAGATGTTCGGCAACCGCTTCACCCACGCCTTCTACCTGGACGTGTTGAAGCTGCTCTACGAGATCCTCAACAAGAGCCGGCGCGAGGGCATGATGTCCATCGAGGCCGACGTCGAGGACCCCAAGGCCAGTCCGATCTTCAGCAAGTACCCGAATATCCTCAAGGATGAGCGGATGACCGCCTACATCGCCGACTACCTGCGGCTGATGTCCTCCGGCAACATGGCGCCCCACGAACTGGAAGGCCTGTTCGACATGGAGCTGGCCGGCATCAAGGAAGAGCTGGAGCACCCGTCCCATGCGGTATCGCGGGTCGCCGACGGTCTGCCGGGCTTCGGCATCGTCGCCGCGGTACTGGGGATCGTGATCACCATGGGCATGCTCGGCGAGGGCGACCAGGCGGCCATCGGCGGTCACGTCGGCGCGGCCCTGGTCGGCACCTTCCTCGGCATTCTCGCCGCCTACGGCTTCTTCGGCCCGCTGGCGACCTGCCTGGAGCACGACGCCAAGGAAGAACTCAACGTCCTGGAAGCCATCAAGGCCTGCCTGGTGGCCGCCGCCAGCGGCATGCCGCCCACCGTCGCCGTGGAGTTCGGCCGCAAGGTGCTGTTCCCCGCGCACCGGCCGTCCTTCAGTGAGCTCGAGCAGGCGATGCGGGGCAGCTGATGGACAACAACCAGCCGATCATCGTCAAGCGTGTTAAGAAAAGCGCCGCCGGTCACCACGGTGGCGCCTGGAAGATCGCCTTTGCCGACTTCGCCACTGCCATGATGGCGTTCTTCCTGGTGCTCTGGCTGATGTCCTCGGCCACCCCGGAGCAGAAGAAGGCCATCGCCGGCTACTTCCAGGACCCGATCGGCTTCACCGAGAGCGCCAGCCCCTACGTCATCGACCTGGGCGGTACTCCGACGCCCGCACCTGACCGGACCCTGAACCCCGAGATCCAGGCCCAGCCGGATTCGACCCAGAACAAGGTCAATCCGGACATGGAAGAGCGCGCCGACCCCAACGAATCCAACCGGGTGCAGCCCGATCCGACCCAGTCCCCGGACACTTCGCCGGATCGCCAGCCGAATGCGGCGGCGCAGAAGGATCAGAACAAGGAGCAGAGCCAGCAGGCCCAGAAGATGGATGCCAGCCAGGCGGAGAAGATCGCCGAGCAGGTCGAGAAGCAGCGCCTGGAGCTGCTGCTGCAGGAGTTGCAGAACAAGATCAACGAGAATCCGGAACTGCAGAAGTTCAAGGACCAGATCCTGATGGAGATCACCCAGGACGGCCTGCGCATCCAGATTGTCGATGCCGACAATCGGTCGATGTTCGATTCGGGCAGCCCGCGGCTGAAGCCCTATTTTGAGGACATCCTGCTGGCCATGGCCGACACCATTCGCCAGGTGCCGAACAAGATCAGCATCAGTGGCCATACCGATGCGGCGCGCTACGTCGGCAAGGGCGATTTCAGCAACTGGGAGTTGTCCGCCGGCCGGGCCAATTCGGCGCGGCGTGCCCTGGAGGCCGGTGGTTATCCGGACGAGCAGGTGGCGCGGATCGTCGGTTATGCGGCTTCGGCGCCTTTCGATCGTGAGCACCCGCTCAACCCGGTCAACCGCCGCATCGACATCATCGTGCTGACCAAGAAGGCTCAGCAGGCCATCGAGGGGCGCAACGGTAACAAGGGTTCCTCCGCGACGCCGGCCCAGGGTGCACCCGGGGCAAATCGCGGCGGGGTCTCCAGCGGGGGCGTATCCGCCACCGGCAATCTGGCGCAACCCATCAACAACGCCGCGTTCAAGCAGCAGATCAACGCCTTCGATGCGGGTGTCATCCAGAGCAAGCCCTGAGCGGTCGCGCTGATCGATAGGAAAATTCGCTGCCAGCGTTCGGTTTTTTCGTCCGTTGGCGCGCGGCTGGCTCGCTATGCTGCAGAGGTTTCATGATGGATCGGGCACCTTGCGCCCTGGCGCGAGGTCTCTCGATCTCCGACCCTTAGCAGGAGCCTCCCGATGAGCAACGCCTTTATCGACACGATCAAGCGCCGCCGCAGCCAGTACGCGCTGGGCAAGAACCTGCCGCTGGCGCAGGACCAGGTCACCGCCCTGATCCAGGAGGCGGTCAAGCTGTCGCCGTCCTCCTTCAACTCCCAGAGCTCGCGCGCGGTGATCCTGTTCGGCGCCGAGAGCGAGAAGTTCTGGGGCTTCGTCATGCAGGCTCTGCGGCAGATCGTGCCGGCCGAGTCCTTTGCGCCCACCGAGGGCAAGATCAACAGCTTCGCCGCCGGTGCCGGTACCGTGCTGTTCTATGAGGATCGCCAGGTCATCTCGGCACTGCAGGATAAATTCCCCAGCTACGCCGACAACTTCCCCATCTGGTCGGAACAGGCCAGCGGTATCGCCCAGTTCTCGGTATGGACGGCGCTGGCCAATGCCGGCATCGGCGCCAGCCTGCAGCACTACAATCCGCTGCCCGATGCCCTGGCTGCCGCCGAGTGGAAATTGCCGGAGACCTGGCACCTGCGCGCGCAGATGCCCTTCGGCTCCAACGAAGGCGACTTCCCCGAGAAGACCTTCATGGATGACGCGGAGCGCTTCCGCGTCTTTGGCTGATAAAAAACGCCGGGCTAGCCCGGCGTTTTCTTTAGCGCTTGTAACAGGCTCTTGGTTAGTAGCGCGACTCGCCTTCCAGGCTAGCCAGGATATGCCGGTAGCTGGCCATCCGCTGCGGATGGATGTCGCCTCGCTCCAGGGCGGCGAGCAGGGCGCAACCCGGCTCGCGTTCGTGCTTGCAATCGCGGAAGCGACAGCGGCCAATGAAGTCGCCGAATTCCTTGAAGCCGGCTTCCACGTCGTCACGGCTGACATGGCTCAGGCCGAATTCACGGATGCCGGGCGAGTCGATCAAATCGCCGCCATCGGGAAAGTGGAAGAGCCGGGCGGTGGTGGTGGTGTGGGTGCCCTTGTTGGTCAGCTCCGACAGCGGACCGACCCGGGTATCGACGCCGGGCAGCAGGGCATTCACCAGCGACGACTTGCCCACGCCGGATTGACCGACGAAGACGCTGACATGCTCGTCCAGCGCGCTCTTGAGCTGATCCATGCTCAGGCCGTTGTGGGCCGAGACCTCCAGCAGCGGATAGTCCAGCTCGCGGTAGATCCCCAGCAACTCATCCAGCGCCGGGCCATTGTGCTCGTCGATCAGGTCGGCCTTGTTCAGCAGTAGCAGCGGCTGGATGCCGGCGTGCTCGGCCGCCACCAGGTAGCGGTCGATGAGATTGGCGTGGGGCGTGGGCAGCGGGGCGAAGACAATCACCAGGCGGTCGACGTTGGCCGCCACCGGCTTAAGCTGGCCGCGCATGTCCGGCCGGCAGATCTCCGAGCGGCGCGGTAATTGGGCGACGATGACGCCATTGCCCTGGATGCCGGCGCGGAACACCACCTGGTCGCCGGTGACCAGGGTCGGCAGGTTGGCGCGCAGATGGCAGCGCTGCAGCCGGCCTTCGCCATCTTCGACTTCCACCTGAACGCCGAAGTGGGCGATTACCTGACCCTGTTGTTCCGGGCCCAGGTCACCGCCTTCGAGTTCGTCGATCAGCTTGGATTCGCGCTTTTCCGCACGGGCGGCGCGTTCGGTCTGGATTTTCTCGATCCGCCAGCTCTGGCGACGGGTCAGGTGGCGTTTGGCCATGGGAAGTCCGCGGGTTGCAGGGGCGAGGAGTCTAGCATTGGCCGCTCCCCACGGATTACCTAAACTTGGCGCACCTCGTCGTCCTGGAGCGCCCATGCTGGCCCATCTCGCCTCGCGCTATCCCCTGTTGCTGGCCGTGCTGGTGCAACTGGCCGCTCTGGTGGTCGCCATCGTCGGCCTGAGACTCTGGGCCAGCTTCGCCGGCCAGCGACCTTCGTTGCTGGCGCTGGTCTGCCTGCAAGCTGTGCTGGCGGCCCTGCTGGGGGAACTGCTCGGGCTGGCGCGCTGGTGGGTGTTCATCAACCTGCTGTTCGCTCCGGCGCTCTACCTGGTCAGCGGTCGCGGACTCTCGGCAGGCATCGCCGCGCTGGGCTTCCTGCTGCTCCTGCTGCTGAACTGGAACAGCCTGCGCGAGCGGGTGCCGCTCTACCTCACCGGCCGCCAGACCCGTGAGCGGCTGGCCGAACTGCTCGCCGAGCGGGAGCCCACCTTTCGCTTCGTCGATCTCGGCTGCGGCCTGGGCGATACCCTGGTCGACCTGTCCCGGCGCTTTCCGGCCGCCACCTTCGTCGGCGTGGAGACGGCGCCGCTGAGCTTCGCCCTGGCCTGGCTGCGCTGCCTGCCACGGCGCAACTGCCAGGTGCGCTATCGCGATCTCTGGCGGGTGGAGCTGGGCGAATTCGAGGTCGTCTATTGCTTCCTCTCGCCGGCACCCATGCCCCGCCTGGGCGAAAAGGCCCGCCAGGAGCTGCGCCCCGGCAGCTGGCTGGTCAGCAACACCTTCGAGATCCCCGACCAGCCGGCCGATGCCATCCTTGAAGTGGGTGACCTGCGCGGCAGCCGCCTGCTGCTGTGGCGCCGGTAGGTAGGCGACAGGCGCGCTGCTACACTGGCGCCCTCATCAAGGAGTTCACCATGACCGCCCCCAATCCGCAGCACCTGATCTGGATCGACCTGGAAATGACCGGCCTGGACCCGGATCGGGACGTGATCATCGAGATGGCCACCATCGTCACCGACAGCGATCTCAACGTGCTGGCCGAAGGCCCGGTGCTGGCCATCCACCAGACGGACGAGATCCTGGCCGGCATGGACGAGTGGAATACCCGCCAGCATGGTGGCTCGGGGCTGACCCAGCGGGTCCGCGAGAGCACCGTCGACACCGCCCAGGCCGAGGCCCTGACCCTGGAGTTCCTGCGTCAATGGGTGCCCAAGGGCAAGTCGCCGATCTGTGGCAACAGCATCTGCCAGGATCGGCGCTTTCTCTATCGCCGCATGCCGGAGCTGGAAGCCTACTTCCACTACCGCAATCTGGACGTCTCCACCCTCAAGGAACTGGCCGCGCGCTGGGCCCCCCACGTCCGCGATGGCGTGAAGAAGAGCGGCAGCCACCTGGCGCTGGACGACATCCGCGACTCCATCGCCGAACTGCGCCACTACCGCGAGCACTTCATCAAGGTCTGACGGCCGCGCCCGTGCTGCTGTCCGTCCTCTACCTGGTGGCCATCACCGCCGAGGCCATGACCGGCGCTCTGTCCGCTGGGCGGCGCGGCATGGACCTGTTCGGCGTGGCGCTGATCGCCAGCGTCACCGCCCTGGGCGGTGGCTCGGTGCGTGATGTGCTGCTGGGCCACTATCCGCTCGGCTGGGTTAAGCACCCGGAATACCTGGCGCTGACCGTCGGCGCGGGCCTGGCCACCGTGGCCATCGCCCGGGTCATGCGCTACCTGCGCCGGCTGTTCCTGCTGCTCGACGCCCTGGGTCTGGTGGCCTTCACCGTGATCGGCTGCCAGGTGGCCCTGGAGATGGGCCTGAGTCCGGTGATCGTCATTGTCAGCGGCACCCTCACGGGCACCTGCGGCGGCATCCTGCGCGACATCCTCTGCAACGACGTGCCGCTGATCCTCAGGCGCGAACTCTACGCCAGCGTGGCGGTGCTATCCGCCGGCTGTTACCTGCTCTGCCGCCAGTGGCTGAGCGAGGAGCAGGCGCTGCTGATTACCCTCAGCGCCGGCCTGCTGTTGCGCCTGCTGGCGCTGAGATTCAACTGGCAGATGCCGACCTTCACCTACCCGGAGGATCCCCATGGCTAGGGGTGTGACGGCTTCCGCGGCTTTGGCTTGAAAGCCTTGTCCTAGAGCAGTTCATGCGGCATTTTCCAGCGCCTGTAGTTACCGATAGGGAGATCGGTCATGTCTGGAAAACCCGCGGCGCGCCTGGGTGACGCCGTCACCTGCCCCAAGTGCGGTACCTCGGCCCTGGTCCAGGGCTCGTCAAACGTCTTCTTCGACGGCCT
>NZ_CAJYDW010000002.1 GCF_913774235.1 uncultured Pseudomonas sp.
CCTTTCACGGCGGTAACAGGGGTTCGAGTCCCCTAGGGGACGCCATATTGCGGGAATAGCTCAGTTGGTAGAGCACGACCTTGCCAAGGTCGGGGTCGCGAGTTCGAGTCTCGTTTCCCGCTCCAAATATCGAAACACCGCCTTCGGGCGGTGTTTTCGTTTGTGCGGTTTTTTTGCCCGCGAGTGGCTGCCCGGCGCGAGGCCGGGCGGGTCTGTCACTGGGCTGGCGTATAGATCTGGTCGAAGACGCCGCCATCGGCGAAGTGGGTCTTCTGGATACCGCTCCAGGGGCCGAATTGCTTCTGGGCATCGATGAGTTCGAGCTTGGGGAAGCGATCGGCGTATTGCGCGAGGACTTTCGCATTGCGCGGGCGCAGGAAGTTATCCGCGGCGATCTTCTGGCCTTCGTCGGACCAGAGATACTTCAGATATTCCTCGGCCTCGGCGCGCGTGCCTTTCTTGTCAACGACGCTGTCCACCACGCTCACCGGCGGCTCGGCCTGTACCGAGATGCTGGGATAGACCACCTCGAAGCCGCCACGGCCGAATTCCCGTGCGATCATCTCCGCTTCGTTCTCGAAGGTCACCAGGACGTCGCCCTGCTGGTTCTTCATGAAGGTGGTGGTCGCGGCGCGACCGCCGGTGTCGAGGATGGGCACATGCTTGAACAGGTCGGCGACGAAGCTGCGGGCCTTCTGCTCGTCCCCGCCCGGTTGGCGCAGCGCATAGGTCCAGGCGGAGAGATAGGTGTAGCGGCCGTTCCCGGAGGTTTTCGGGTTGGGCACGATCACCTGGACGCCGTCCTTGAGCAGGTCGGACCAGTCGTGGATGCCCTTTGGATTGCCCTGGCGCACGATCAGCACCGTGGCCGAAGTGAAGGGCGCGCTGCGGTCGGGCAGGCGGCTTTCCCAGTCCTTGGGCACCAGGCCGCGATCGGCCAAGGCCTGGATGTCGGTGGCCTGGTTCATGGTGATGACGTCGGCCTGCAGGCCGTCGATGACCGCACGGGCCTGCTTGCTGGAGCCGCCGTGGGACATCTGGATGACCGGGGTTTCCCCGTGCTCGGCCTTCCAGTGGGCCTGGAAGGCGGGGTTGTAATCCTTGTAGAAGTCGCGCATCACGTCGTAGGAGACGTTGAGCAGCGGCGGCTGGGCGGCCAGGGCCTGGACGCTGGCGGTCAGGGCAGCCGCTAGCAGGGTGAGGCGAAGTCTCTTCATGGGGGCGTCCTGCGGATGAGGGTGCAGGACTATAGCCTGTCACCCCGGTCTGCGTGCATAACCGCTGGAAATAAGGTAATGCACGGCGAGGGCAGGGTGGTCCGCGGATGGTAGACTGCCGCCCTTTCGCGTGCAGTTGGGCACGGCGCGGCGGACAAGGGCACCTGATATGCGGTTGAGGTCGATCAAGCTGGCGGGATTCAAATCCTTCGTCGATCCGACGACGGTGAATTTCCCGAGCAACATGGCAGCGGTGGTCGGCCCCAACGGTTGCGGCAAGTCGAACATCATCGACGCGGTGCGCTGGGTGATGGGCGAAAGCTCGGCCAAGAATCTGCGCGGCGAGTCGATGACGGACGTCATCTTCAACGGCTCCAACAGCCGCAAGCCGGTGTCCCAGGCCTCCATCGAACTCATCTTCGACAACTCCGACCACACCCTGGTGGGCGAGTACGCCAGTTACGCGGAGATCTCCATCCGCCGCCGTGTCACCCGCGAAGGCCAGAACACCTATTTCCTCAATGGCACCAAGTGCCGTCGCCGCGACATCACCGACATCTTCCTCGGTACCGGCCTGGGGCCGCGCAGCTATTCGATCATCGAACAGGGGATGATCTCCAAGCTGATCGAGGCGCGTCCCGAGGACCTGCGGCACTACATCGAGGAAGCCGCCGGCATCTCCAAGTACAAGGAACGGCGGCGCGAGACCGAGAATCGCATCCGTCGCACCCAGGAGAATCTCGCCCGCCTGACCGACTTGCGCGAAGAACTGGAGCGCCAGCTCGAACGTCTGCATCGCCAGGCGCAGTCGGCCGAGCGCTTCCAGGCCTTCAAGCAGGAGGAACGGCAGCTCAGGGCGCAGTTGCAGGCCGTGCGCTGGCGGGAGCTGGATGGCCGCGTCGAGCAGCGCGAGACGGTGATCCGCGACCAGGAGACCGCCCTCGAAGCCTTGATCGCCGAGCAGCGCCACGCCGATGCCGGTATCGAGCGGCTGCGCGACGGTCATCATGAGCTGAGCGAGGCCTTCAATCAGGTCCAGGGACGCTTCTACTCCCTCGGTGGCGACATCGCCCGGCTGGAGCAGACCATCCAGCATGGCCAGCAGCGCCAGCGGCAGTTGCAGGATGATCTGCGCGAAGCCGAGCAGGCGCGCAGCGAGGCTGAATCCCACCTGGAGCACGATCGGGTGCTGCTCGCCACCTTCGAGGAGGAGCTGGCGATGCTCGAACCTGAGGAAGAAGCGGCGCGGGTTCAGGGTGAAGAGGGCGCCGCGGCCCTGGAAGAGGCGGAGCTCGCCCTGGCGGACTGGCAGCAGCGCTGGGAGCAGCTCAGCGCGGCGAGCGTCGAGCCGCAACGGGAGGCAGACGTGCAACAGGCGCGCATCCGGTCTCTGGAGCAGAGTCTGGAGCGCGGAGTCGAGCGCCAGCGCCGCTTGCGGGACGAGCGCACCCTGCTGGGTGAGGATGGGCCATCAGACAGCCTGGTGGCGCTGGAAGAGCAGATCGCCGAAGACGAGTTGCTGCTGGAGGGATTGGCCGAGCAGGAGTTGCAGGTGGCCGATAGCCTGCAGCGCCTGCGTGAGGAATTGTTGGCGCTGGCCGGCGAGCAGAGTCAGCGACAGGGCGAGCTGCAGCGCCTCGAAGGACGTATCGCTTCACTGGAGGCACTGCAGCAGGCGGCGCTGGCGCCCGACACCGGCGCCGCGGCCTGGCTCGAGTCCGCGGGGCTGGCCCAGGCCGCCCAGCTGGCGGACGAGTTGCAGGTCGCGCCCGGTTGGGAGCAGGCGGTGGAGACGGTGCTCGGCACGGATCTGCAGGCAGTCTGCCTGGACGACCTGGCGCCGCTGCGACTCGAGGGCTTCGTCAGCGGTGAGTTGAACGTCGTGGTCCCGGGCGCGGCACCAGTCGCCGCGGGCAGCTTGCTGGAAAAGGTGCAGGCGCCGCGCGATCTGTCTCCCTGGCTGGGCCAGGTGCTGGTGGCGGCCAATTATGAAGAGGCCCTGGCGCGGCGCCCCGCGCTCGCGGCCGGACAAAGTCTGATCACGCCGGAAGGTTACTGGATTTCCCGGCATTTCCTGCGCGTGCGGCGTGCCCAGGCCGCGGAGGGCAGCGTGCTCGCCCGCGGACGGGAGCTGGACGAGCTGCAGGCGCGGCGCGAGGAGCTGAGTGACGCGCTGGCGCGGCAGGAGGAGCGTCTGGAGGACAGTCGTGCCGCCCAGCAGCGCCTAGAGGGCGAGCGAGAGGAGGGACGTCGACGCCAGCAGCAGGAGCAACAGCGCCTGGCGGAGCGCCGCGCCCAGCTGTCTGCCCAGCAGGCGCGGGCCGAGCAGCTGAGCATCCGTCGTCGGCAGCTGGAGGCCGATCTCGGCGATCTCGACCAGCAGCTGGCGCGGGAGCAGGAAGAGCTGGGCGAGTGCCGGTTGCGCCTGCAGGACGCCCTGGACGCCATGGCGGTGGATACCGAGCGGCGTACCCAGTTGCAGGAGCAGCGCGAGCGCCATCGGCAGGCGGTGGAGGCGGCGCGGCAACGACAACGCCAGGCGCAGGATCAGCTTCACCAGTTGACGGTGCGGCTGACGACCCTGAGAGCGCAGCGCCAGTCGACGCTCCAGGCGTTGGAGCGGCTGGAATTGCAGACCGCGCGGCTCGGTGAGCGCTGCGAACAGCTCAACCTCAATCTGGAGGAGGGCGGGGAGCCCCTCGACGAGTTGCGTCTGCGCCTGGAAGAACTGCTGGAGCGGCGCCTGCAGGTGGACGAGGAGATGCGCACGGCGCGCCTGGCCCTGGAGGACGCCGATCGGGAGCTGCGCGATTTCGAACGCCGTCGCCTGCAGGCGGAGCAACAGGCCACTCTGCTGCGCGGCCAACTGGAACAGCACCGGCTGGAGTGGCAGGGCCTGGCCACCCGGCGCAGCGGTTTCGCCGAGCAGCTGGCGGCCGACGGTTACGACCTGCCGACGGTGATCGCTACCTTGCCCGCCGAAGCCAGCGAGGCGGTCTGGGAAGAGCAGCTGGAAGCCGTGGCCACTCGCATCGCCCGCCTCGGGCCGATCAACCTGGCGGCCATCGACGAGTACCAGCAGCAGGCCGAGCGCAAGAATTACCTGGACGCCCAGAACGCCGACCTGGTGGAGGCGCTGGAGACCTTGGAAAGCGTCATCCGCAAGATCGACCGGGAAACGCGCAACAGATTCAAGGATACCTTCGACCAGATCAACCACGGCCTGCAGGCGTTGTTCCCGAAAGTTTTCGGTGGCGGCAGTGCCTACCTGGAACTTACCGGGGAAGATCTACTCGATACCGGGGTTGCGATCATGGCGCGTCCGCCGGGTAAGAAAAACAGCACCATCCATTTGCTCTCGGGTGGGGAAAAGGCCCTGACGGCTCTGGCCCTGGTGTTCGCCATCTTCCAATTGAATCCGGCGCCGTTCTGCATGCTCGACGAAGTGGACGCACCGCTGGACGACGCCAACGTCGGTCGCTATGCCCGGCTGGTCAAGAGCATGTCGGAGAAGGTGCAGTTCATTTACATCACGCACAACAAGATCGCCATGGAAATGGCCGATCAACTGCTGGGCGTGACGATGCACGAGCCGGGCTGTTCGCGGCTGGTGGCCGTGGACGTGGAGGAGGCGGTGGCCATGGTGGACGCGTAGTGCCCCACAGGCTGGTGGCGTGGCGGTGTAAAGTTGGCGGCAGTCGTGCTAGCTTATGGCCGCTTCCGTGGTAGGTAGAAAAAGCTAAGAAGAACACTGACTTGGCGTAGGTTTCGGACGTTTTGGAAAGACCTCGCAGGCGACGACTTTCCAAAGTTTCCCGACGGCTGTCGGTCCATTATTTTCACAGGGGTATGTCTTTTTCATGGATATGGGTCTGCGCGAGTGGCTGATCATCATCGGCGTCATCGTCATCGCCGGTATTCTGTTCGATGGTTGGCGTCGCATGAGTGGCAAGGGCAAGCTCAAGTTCAAGCTTGACCAGTCCCTGAGCAATCATCCGGAACATGAGGACGAGGAGCCGGAAATCGTCGGCCCGACGCGCGTCGTGGAGCAGAAGGAGCCTTCGCTGGATGACCCCGGCGAGCCGACGCCACCCCGTGCCACCCAGCGCAAGCGTCGCGAAGAACCCAAGGCCGATAACTTCGATCTGTTCGCGGGTGACGAGGGTACGGACGGATTGGCCGCCGATTCCGACGACGTAGCCACGCGCGGCCGTGAGAAGCCGCGCAAGGAAAAGCCGCTGAGTGCCAAGGCCGCCGAACGCGAGCCGGCCGCCGAACCTGCCAGCGGTGGCAGCAGTGGCGGCACCCTGGCACCGGTGGACGAGGTGCTGGTGATCAACGTCATTTCCCGGGACGAAAAGGGCTTCGCCGGTCCGGCGCTGCTGCAGAACATCCTCGAGAGCGGCCTGAGATTCGGTGACATGGATATCTTCCATCGCCACGAGAGCATGTCCGGCAACGGCGAGGTGCTGTTCTCCATGGCCAATGCTGTGCGCCCGGGCACCTTCGACCTGGATGCCATCGACGACTTCCATACCCCGGCGGTGAGCTTCTTCCTGGGTCTGCCCGGTCCGCGGCATCCCAAGCAGGCCTTCGACCTGATGGTTGCCGCGGCGCGCAAGTTGTCCTCCGAACTCAATGGCGAGTTGAAGGACGAGCAGCGCAGTGTCATGACCGCCCAGACCATCGAGCACTATCGCCAGCGTATCGTCGATTTCGAACGCAAGAGCTTGATGCTCAAGCGTTGATCGCGCCAGAGCGAACCAAGAGCAGCCTCGGCTGCTCTTTTTGTTTGTAATCTTTGCAGTGGCGCCCGCGGGCGCCAGAGCCACCCCAGGGGTGGCGACAGTGAGAGACCGCCATGACCGACGCCCAAGATGCCGTCACCCGGATCGCCGCCCTGCGCAGCGAAATCGATGCCCACAATTATCGCTACTACGTGCTCGACGAACCCAGCGTGCCGGATGCCGAGTACGACCGGCTGTTCGGTGAGCTCAAGACGCTGGAAGCCGAGCATCCCGAACTGGTGACGCCCGATTCGCCCACCCAGAGGGTCAGCGGTTCGGCCCTGGCGGCCTTCGGCACCATCCGCCACGAGGTGCCCATGCTCAGCCTGGGCAACGCCTTCGCCGACGAAAATCTGCAGGACTTCGACCGCAGCGTCGGCAAGCGCCTGCGCGAGGAATTCGGCGAGACCGACTTCGCCGGGCCGGATTCGGGGGTGGAATACACCTGCGAACCCAAGCTCGATGGCCTGGCGGTCAGCCTGCTGTACGAGGATGGGGTGCTGACCCGCGGCGCTACGCGGGGCGACGGCACCACCGGCGAGGACATCACCGCCAATGTTCGGACCATCCGCAACGTCCCGCTGCGCCTGCAGGGCGAAGGCTGGCCGGCGGTACTGGAGGTACGCGGCGAGGTGTTCATGTCCCGGGCCGGTTTCGAGGCGCTGAATGCTCGGGCCATGGAGAGCGGTGGCAAGACGTTCGCCAATCCGCGCAACGCCGCAGCGGGCAGCCTGCGCCAGCTGGATTCGCGCATCACCGCCCAGCGGCCGCTGGAGTTCTGCGCCTACGGCTTCGGCCGCGTCGAGGGCGGCAGCCTGGCGGATACCCAGTACGCCATCCTGCAGCAGCTCAAGACGTGGGGCATCCCCATCAGCCGCGAGCTGCGCAAGGTACGGGGGGCCGAAGGTTGCCGCGCCTACTACCAGGACATCGGCCAGCGGCGCGACGCCCTGGCCTATGAGATCGATGGGGTGGTCTACAAGGTCAATCGCCTGGACTGGCAGGGCGAGCTGGGTTTCCGTGCGCGCGAGCCGCGCTGGGCCCTGGCCCACAAGTTTCCCGCCCGTGAAGAGCTGACCGAATTGCTCGATGTGGATTTTCAGGTCGGTCGTACTGGCGCCATCACCCCGGTGGCCCGGCTCAAGCCGGTGCAGGTGGCGGGTGTCACCGTGACCAATGCCACCCTGCACAACATGGATGAGATCGCCCGGCTGGGGGTGATGATCGGCGACAGCGTGATCGTCCGCCGCGCCGGGGACGTCATCCCGCAGATCATGCAGGTGGTGCCGGAGCGACGTCCGGCGGATGCCCGCCCGGTCGAAGTGCCTACGGAGTGCCCGGTCTGCGGTTCGGCGGTGGAACGCACCCAGTTGGTCAAGCGCGCCAAGGGCAAGGAGTCGGTCAGCGAAGGCGCGGTCTATCGTTGCGTCGGTCGTCTGGCCTGCCAGGCCCAGCTCAAGCAGGCGATCATCCACTTCGCTTCGCGGCGGGCCATGGACATCGACGGCCTGGGCGATCGCATCGTCGAGCAACTGGTGGATCGCGGGCTGGTCAAGTCGCCGGCCGATCTCTACACCCTGACCTACGAGCAGGTCTTCGAGCTCGAAGGCTTCGCCGAAGTGTCGAGCCGCAATCTGCTCGCCGCCATCGAGGCCAGCCATAGGCCGGCGCTGGCGCGTTTCATCTTCGCCCTGGGCATTCCCGAGGTGGGGGAGGAGACCGCCAAGCGTCTGGCACGCGCCCTGGGCAGTCTGCAGCGCATCCGCGAGGCGCTGCCCGAGGTGCTGGTCTATCTGCCGGATATCGGGCCGGAGGTAGCCTTCGAAATCCATAACTTCTTCCAGTCCGCGCATAACCGCGATGTGCTGGAAGCGTTGCTGGCCAACGGCATCGAGCTGGCCGACGAAGGCGAGGTGCACGCCGAATTCTCCGGCTATGCCAGCTTCGCCGACTTCCTCGATCAGTTGCACATCCCCTACCTGGGCAAGACCGGCGCCAAGACCCTGGCCAAGGCTTTCCCGAGTTTGGCCGCCCTGATCGAAGGCTCCCAGGACTGGCTGACCTTCAAGACCCTATCCGGCCTCAACGAGAGAGCCAAGCAGGGCCTGCGCGAATACTTCGCCGAGGCGGACAAGGTGGCCAAGGCGCTCGCCATCGAGGCCCAGCTCAAGGCCTTCGGCATGCATTGGGAAAGTACCCGGCAAAGCGTGCAGGGTTTGCCCTTCGCCGGCCAGACCTGGGTACTCACCGGTACCCTGGAGGCCATGAGTCGTGACGAGGCCAAGGAGCGCCTGGAAGCGCTGGGCGCCAAGGTGTCGGGGTCGGTGTCGGCCAAGACCGCCGTAGTGGTGGCTGGGCCAGGAGCGGGTTCCAAGCTCGCCAAGGCGACGGAGCTTGGCGTGAAGGTGCTGGATGAGGCTGCCTTCCTGCAGATCCTGGAGGCTCAGGGGCATTGACCTCGGCAAGGGGGATGGAGGCATCGAGGCTTGAGTTCGCGAGTCTTCTGCAGTAGCTAAGTCCTTGTATGGCTTGCAACTTCATCCCAACCGCGTAGAATGGCGCACCTCACCTCAGGGTGAGGCGTTATGGTGGCTCCGTCGGTCCCCCCGCAACGATCAGCCGTGAACCCGGTCAGGCCCGGAAGGGAGCAGCCGCAGCGGTGATGTCGTGTGCCGGGGTGTGGCTGGCGGGGCCACCTCCATTTCTGCTAAGTAATTGTTTTACTTACACATTTTCTGCTCAAAACCCTTCTGTGTGACAGCCGCCTAGCACCTTCTTGTGTGACAAGATCGCGTGCATGACTGCGATGCTATCCCCAGCCGCTACGTCATACAACCTAGCTATCCTTTCCTGAGCACAGCCACGCCACCAAGACGGCGAACGCTAAGCCCCCGAGACACCACCAAAGCTCTGCAATCAAGGAACCACCTCGGCGAAATTACTGATGGTGAGGTTCCAGAGGCCGTTGAGCTGTGTCTTCACCTCCTGGGCCGTGGCCTGGGGGTCACTGGATGAGATTACGATATTTCCCACTTGAATTTGGCGGTTGTCATTGTTCGTAGTGGTGGTAGCAGGGGCTCCCATCCTGTCCAGCATTTTTTCGCTCATCTCAAGCTTGTAAGAGGGGCTTGAAAGCTGCCTCATCATGTCCTGAGCCTGAGGATTAAATGCACCTGTTTCCTTATGGCCTAGCAACCAATCCCACATCGTATCTCTAGGCATCATGTCATCGGATGTCGGTGTACGGCCCATCAGGGCCTGAGGATCGATGGCTACTCCTGCATCAGCACCAAAGGATAGGTTTCCTGTAGGGGTTTCCTTAAGTTTTCCTGTAAGGCTGCCTAGTAGAGTGGCACTGATGTTAGTTAGTACAGTATCGAACTTTTCTAGTGCCTGATTAACAGGAAGCATGGCCTCTGTGAGTCGCTGGTGGGCAATGATGTTCTCATTTACCGCTTTGACCAGTTCCGGGTCACTATTAATCGCTATGGCTTGTTCACGTTGAGCGTTTTCGGTTCTCTGTTGATTTGCTTGGATACTCGAAGATTGACGAGCAATGACTTCTTTGTTCTGAGCAACGTACAGCTTCAAGGCTTCGTTAAAGTCCACTGCAAGAAGGTTATGCTTGCCCGTTGAGTTCGTCACGGCCGCCGCTCTTTGCTGATCGTTGCCTTTGAACTTATTACGCTGTGCCCATGCTTGTTCGACGTAAGTTCTCAGAATCGGAGCTGCTTCCGTAAAGGTGTTTAAATCTTCACGGTCTCCATAACCCTTTGAACGTATTTGACCAAGCTGGAGGTTTGCTCGCTTCATTTCTTCTTGTGTCATGCCGGCCCCACGGAATGCCATGTTCTGACGGATATAGGTATTCAAGGCATTATCTAGATTCTCTCCACGGCCACGCTGAGCAAGGATGAAATTACGGTAATCCTTGGCGCTATCAATATCATTGGAAATACCGAACTTGTTTGACATCCGATAGAAGACATCTTTTATAAATGATTCTTTGCCAGGGTCTTTGGAAGCAGCGGCAGCGAATACGTTAGAAGTCTGTTCGGAAACGTCTGCCCCTTCCTGTCGTTTCTGCACTCGTTCTTGCAGTGCACTTACCACCTGTTGAGCGATGTAGCCAGCAGCAGCCACTCCAGCCACTGGTCCCGAAATCGGGCCAAAGAAGCTATTCCCAGACTCTTGGAGACTGGATGAAGCTTGCCTTGCCTGCCGAATAGCAGCGGATTCTTGGATTCGGGTGAGCGTTGCTTGGGTTCTGGCCTGTGTGGCTTGGAGTCTGCTAGCCAGGATGCTCTGGCGTAGTGTCTCCTGCTGAGCCTTGGCACGTCCCTTGGATAATTGCCTAGCCGCGCTTAGACGAGCAGCGTTCTCCCTGATGCCCTGAAGGCGTTGCCTAGCCTCTGCTGAAGCTATGGCTGCACTCTGTAGGGCAAGCTTGTTCTTCTCCCGTTCAATCTGTAGGGCAATGCGTTGCGCCTGCTGCTGACGCCGAGCCTCACCCTCTGCTTGCCGTTGAGCTTTCGCTTTGTTGAGTTCGTCCTGATGAGTAAATCTATCCATGTCGCGGATGTACTGAGCTTGGGCCTTTGCATAGTACTCTTGACGGGCTTTTTCAGTTGCTTTGGTCTGGGCTATGGCAGAGGCTGCAATCTTCTGTTCTTCTGCCTTAAGCTTGTCTCGAATCCCTGCTAGAGCATTCTCTCTGTTAGCAAACACTGAGAACTGACTGTTAGACTGTCTACGGATTCGCCCAATTAGCTCCTGCTTCTTTTCTTCAAATTTACTAGGGGGACTAGTCACCACGCCATCAGCGTTAACACGCAATCTTGGTTTGATTGTGTTAGCTGCTGATACAAGCTGTGAGCGGACACGTTGAACTCTATTGGAGTTGATATGGCGTGATTGGATGGCCTGAATCCGTCTTGCAGCTTCTTCAGCGGCTTTGGCCTGTTGCTTAAGGGCATCCGCATAGCCCTTAGAATTGGATTTTGCTGTAGCTACTGACTTCTTACCCGCCTGATCTATCTTGCTCTGGCTAGATACAATAGATTTCGATGCTTTATCAAGGCTGGCTTGAACTGCTCCCGATTTAGAAGCAATAGCATCCAGTGAGGATTGCACCTTCTCTAGTTGACGTAATCCCCTGATCCTAACTTCTAATTGAGCAAAGTACTCTGCTAGTTTGTTATTTGACATTTTCTTTTCTCCGAAAATAAATTTACCTCTTTACATTTTCCGTTCTCCTTTGCCAGAAAATATATCCAAGGGGTGTTTTGTTGTTTTGTTTAAATGGAACAATGGGTGTTGAGCATCGCCTCTCGATGCAAATGACTCTCACTTGAGATTTTGAAATATCCCTCACCCTCTAGACGAGAGCTGTTCTCATCTAATGTGTGGTTAGATGGGTATACCTGAGCGACTACTACAAAAGGACATCTAGTAACGTATCAATAAATACCGTTTGACTATCCAAACGACTACATCCATTATTGATACATCCAAACGACTACAGGAACGTAGCCATGATGATTCGTGCGTACCTCAGGGCATCCACCGGCGACCAAGATGCCAACCGTGCCAGGGAAGCTCTCAAGACCTTCGCCAGTGAGGAAGGCCATAGAATTGCTGGCTACTACACTGAGAACGAATCAGGGGCCAAGCTGGAGCGCCCAGAGCTGTTCCGTCTCATCGATGACAGTGAGAGTGGGGACGTGCTGCTATTGGAGCAGGTTGACCGACTCGCTCGCCTCAACCAAAAGGATTGGGACACACTCAAGGACCGGCTCAGGGTCAAAGGGGTGTTGGTTGTCGCACTGGATTTACCAACGTCCCATCGCTTCCTAAAAAGTGGGGACCTAGATAACTTCGATGGCCGGATGCTCTCCGCTATCAATGGCATGATGCTGGATATGCTGGCTGCAATCGCCCGTAAGGACTACGAGGATCGCCGTAGGCGTCAGGCCGAGGGTGTAGAGAAGGCAAAGGCCGCTGGTGTCTATAAGGGACGTCCAGTGGATGACGTACTACACAAGAAAATCATGATCCTACTTGGAGAAGGGAAATCCATTCGCAACGTGGCGTCACTGCTGGGCTGCTCCACTGCCACAGTTCAAAGGGTCAGAGGCCGAATCGCTTCTTAAGCACGCTAAGGGTGCTGCTCTCTTCCTTCTGAGCTGGCTTAGCTTCTGCTGGGCTGGCTTTCTTCTTTTTAAGGATATCGATAGTACTCATCAGGGAGGCTATCGTTCCCTTCTGCTGCTGGAGCTGAGCCTGCTGCTTCACAATCAATTCCTTCTGCTGGCGAATCAGCACCAAGGCTTTGTCTAGGCCTCTATCGCTATCACTGGTGACACTAGCCACCACCTCTGCCACTTCGCCTACCTCTAGGGCTTTGAAGCCCCTTCCAGTTAGTCTGTTTAGAATTGCCATCATTATTCTCCTTAGTGGATGGTTGAATTGATTTTCTTTCTTGTGATACGGGAGATTGTTGGTCTACTAACTCCAAACCTCACGCTTAGCTCTTTCTGACTCATGCCCTGAGCGTAGAGACGTTGTACGTCCAGTTGCTGGGCCATAGAGAGCTTGCACGGTCTGTAGTGGGGTTTCTGAGCTTTCTCAAGCTGCTCTATGGTCTTGAGCAACACTCCTAGAGAGAGCGTAAGGGATACGCTCACTGTGTCGTTATCGACGTAGGTAATACTGGTCTTCATTTTGTTTATCCTATTGATTTTTATAGTGATTTCATCTCAAGAGCTAGCTTGATGGCTTGCTCACGGAGCTTGGCTTCTTTTGCTGCTTGCTTCTCTTCTGCTTCAATGCGGGATTCCTGTACAGCAAACTCACCACACATCTCTGCATACTCCTCACGCTCTTTGCGCAGTGATTCGTAGTATGAGGCGGTGGTCTCTACTATGACTTGCTCCAGCTCAGCAGCTTGCTGTGCCTCAGGTTTAGAAATTGCGATTTCTGTGTGCCCGTAGTGAGTGATGATCGGAAACATATCAGGGTGCAGCCGGTATCCATCGAGAATAAGGGTTTGCAAGTTTCGCAAGAAAGTATATGGATTCTCTCCGTAGCACCGGTGTACAGACGAAAAACTATTCTTAGCAGACTGCACCCATGCATCAAGTGTCTCTTGAGAAAACTCACAGGCTAGCTTTTTTGCAGTTAGTTGGTCTTTGGTGATTTTGGCAGGTTCCGTTTCAGGTTTCGGTTCGACACGGTGTGTAACGAATGGGTGAACGCTTAATGTTGTACTCATTTTAAATACCTCTGTTTGTGTTTGGTTGGAAGAATAAAAGACCCACAGTCAAGCCGTCCCTATATGACAGGTAGAGGAAGGAAGCTGACTGTAGGGGTGTATAGACGGAGATCGCTAGATGAGCTAACTAATGGCTATACGAACAAAAGACCAACTAACTGGAGAGGAGCTAGTTGGTCTTTTAGAAATCTTGGGAGGGGTGCGGCTAGAAATAAAACTTCTTTGTACCACTCTATAAATGATACACCCGAAGTGCAAATTTGTCAAGTAAAAGTTGCGCCTTAGTTTCGACTTTCGAAATACCTTCTGAAATAACCAACAGCATGTAGGGAGTGTTTGGACACATTAGCAATCGCAATAATAATTGATAATTTATTGTTATTTGAAGCATGCTAAATCCCTCTAGCCTGTGTCAATACTGAGTTTATTTAATTTAATTCTTAGAAAACAGTGAACAATGTGTAATTTGAGGAATTAGCTTAACCCTCTCATCATCCCTTTCAGTAATGAAAATACTCATTCTTGTTCCTCTTCATCGCCCCAGTCAAAGCGTTTGTTATAGAGATCTTTAAAACGCTGCCAGGGGGTCTGTGGTATTTTGTCTAATCTAATTTCTTCTTTGAGCGCTTGATAAGTAGGGTTGCCTAGCATTGTTGCTTTAGATGCTAGCGAGTATTGCTTGCTTTTATATTCTTTGAGATCTTCATGTAGCGACTTATATTCTTCATCTATATATCCTTGCGCTCTAAGTTTTTGCATTTCAGAAGATATAAAGGTTAGGCTAAAGTTTATATTGGAGATTTCTAAGCATTTTTTATAAAACTCCTCTATGTCCTTAGCCAATGAGTCATTCACATATAGATAAAGTGTGCGTGAGTGCTCATGAAATCCTATGACTTGATCCTTGGTTATTAAATGGTTACTCATTTGAAAATTTATGAAGAGCTGCTGAAAGGCAATAAATAATTCTCTGCGGTATGTGTGTAGTTGAATGTTATTGGCTCTCTGCGCAGCTTCAGCAGAAGCCTTCGCCCATGCTAGAGCAAACAGTGATACTCCTAGCGCTACCACAGCAGCGACGGCAGCCACCACAGTTGCAATTGCACTTACCCAATCTGCTCCAGGCATGCTTTACAAACTCTTATTCCCAAAATTCTGATAGATAGCACATATCACAGGTTTTCTCCACCCTCCAAATTGCGAGGCCACTAGGTTGTGGTCGTCTCTTGTCCATGCACTCTCATCGGGTATTCCGCTTTCCAACATTCGTACATACAGGGACAACTGGTCCTCTGGCATTGTGTGATAGGCTTTCAACAATCTATCTTCAACTTCAATTGTGCTTAAATTCAGTTTTTTAGCAATTGCTGCTATCCATTCTCTGTGTGTCATTGGTGGTTCTCCATATTTAGTTGAGGGTGGGCGAGAGACCACGCCATAGATGTATTTAAAACGCTCTAAGAGCCTCTGTGTTAAACGATAAAGGTGTGAGCTATACTACCCCATAAGGTGGCTTGATTTTATTGCGTAAACGTAAGGATAGGTCGAAATGGATGTAGATAAGATAGGGCAGTTATTAGAAGAGTCGAAAGGGGCGGATGTAGGATTTTATTTGCTGCTTGGATTTTCGTGCGTTTGCCCAGGCTTCCTTGTTTTGTTTACTTACAGGCCCGATATCGTCCAAAATTACGACCTCAGTAAGCTAATACTGTTCTGTATTTCCATAAGTGGGTTGAGTGTGGTTTTGTTTTTAACGCATATCTGGATGTGTGCGCTTTTAAGTGGGGGTCAACTTTCAGTTAGAGTGAGCATTCTAATGGCGTCATCTCTTTCCACAGTGATGATGGTCCTATCGCTCAAATCTCCTGATTTTCGATTTTACGCCTTTTCCCTGCAATTCTATTGGGGATTAACTGGCTTCATAGCATCAATTGTAATTGCGTCAGGTAAGCCATGGTATTTGAGATTCATATTCAACTATGGTGCGCTTATGTTTCTTCTCGTAATCCTTAGCCTTGCCGAGCAAATTACCGCTAAGGAATTCTTCCAGTCCGCTACGGGGCCTTGGTTGAAACATGTGTTTGAGTAGAGCGCTAATCGGATGCGCCGTCCGTCGCCCCTGAGCTTGCTGGCTGAGCATTCTGCCACTACTGTACGCATAGACAGTATCTGTAGGACGCTTCAGCCATGCACCGCTTCTCTGACCACTCTGAAGACCTGGACACCTTCGAGCACCAGCAGGAGCTTTTCCAGCCCTGTCAGTTGCGGTATGCAAAGAACGCCATCGACCTGCTCAACGACGAGCTTTCCTTTGCTCATGAGTTGATCGCTCGGTATCAAAGGGATGGCCTCAAGCTCCTGGCCCAGCATGACGAGATGAGGGCAGAGGTGAAGCGCCTCAGAGGCGAGCTGATGGCTTGGACTCAGTACAAGATCACCTGCCATACGTCAGGCACAGCGCTAGCCAATCGCTTCCTGCCAGTGCTTCCAGAGCACCAAGCTCAAAGAAATTTTGAGGCAATCGTTGGGAGCATGGCGGATGCGAAGCGGGAGATTGATAGTTTGAGGAAGGCCCTGTATTCCAAAGATATGGAGATACAGGCGCTCAAATCTCAGATTCTTTATTTATCTTCTAGTACGTCTGTTAGGCACTCGATGAACTCGTCATCATCAAGCAATCCGTCATAGTGCATGGCGACCAAGCTGATGAGCCTATTGCACAAAGCTTGGGCGCTAGTGTCGTTTGCCCTGGCTCTATCAAGGAGCCAGTGATACCTTTCGAAAATGATTTTCATAGTTAATTTCCTCTTGTTTATTTATCAAGGCACAGAATAACGCTAGAGATACGTTAAAAACGCTCTACAAGCCTCTCTGTGAGGTTTTTAGGGGTAAGGTAATGCGATGGTACTGGGGTAGGCTTTGAAGGCCCTTAAAGCGCTTTATATGGCGTCCTGTAGTTTCCAGGCTGGATCATACGGAATGAAGTATTCGATACCGCCTAGAGTGAAGTGGAAGTTATCAACGATCACTCCACCTTTCCCATCCAGCCAAGCTAAAAACTCGTCGGAGTGCTGGCCAGTTATCTTATAAAACTTCGCTGGATAGTCTGAGAAGTAATCGCCAGCATAAACCTTCGATGGGTCTCTGACAGAAGCAGGAGCCGGGATAGGTACTGGAGCATGCTCTATAAACACAACTTCAGATTCTCCTTCCCAATCATTTTCCTCAATCACTGCTACAGACTCGCTATAAAGCTCCAGAGGGGCCTTAGATTCAACGATCTCCTCTAACCCCTGGCATGGGTGTAGGGTAATAGGAGAGACGCTCTTAGGCGCCTTCTGAGAGGCTTTAGGAGCATCAACTAATGTCAGGGAATGAATCTGTACGTAGACGTTGTTCTCAAACCTCCCGTTCTTTCTCTTTTCCACTACAAAAATTCCATGCTCTAGAAACTTGGCAATGATCTTGCCAACAGTGTTTCGATGGAGCCCTAAAGCATCAGCAACGTCAGACTGACTGTCATAATACTGCCCATTGTCCTTGGTGAAGAAGGTAAATCTATCTTTCATCCATGAATAGACGGATTTGGAAGTGAGGTCTATATCTACAGCTTTTCCAGTTGACAGGCTGAGATAATATTTGGCCTTAAGAATATTCTTAGGTACTTGAAGGAATTGCTCTACATTCTTTTGTTTGTCTTCGTTTGTCATAATGTACTCCAGATAAAATCATAGTTAATCCTCCCAGATTAGTTGATACAGATAATGTGCCAACACAGATTTAGGAGTGTCCAGATAGATCTCCTTGAAACTCTATAAATTTCTACACGGCTTCTTTACCTTTTTCTCTTATCAGTATTAGTATTTAGTATTATTTCTTTATCAGTGTTAGTAATCAGTATTACTACTGCACAAGGATTGTGCATGGTACGTGCACAAGGAATGTGCATGGAGAAGGCTCTACGTGCATAGTATGTGTGCATGGTACGTGCACAAGGAATGTGCATGGACTATCACTTAATCAACTCATATGTTGTGTTTCTAGATCGACGTAGCTTTGTGCGGCAACGGTCGGAACAGGTCTTACGGGTGAATCTTTTAGTTTCAATGTCTGCACCACAGATGATGCACTGACGAATTACTACAGCCACAGTTAGGCCTCCTTCGGTTAGGTGAAATTTAAATTTAAGTGACACAGTAAAATTATCTGGACTGAAAAATGCCCACGACGAAAACTCTCAGAGAGAGTGCCGTGGGCTAATCGGAGATAATCGAGTGGCCGAGAGAAATCAGAAAAATCTGATAGCTACCACTCTATCACACAATCTGTATATGTCAAGAGGGTTGACCTAAAATAGTTAAAATATTTTACTTTCGCAGTACAGCGACAGGGCCACCACCTTTCAAGTAGAGCTTGAGAGGGCCTGAGCTAGCGGTAATTTCGAAGGGCTGACCCTTGGGCAACGGGAAACCATTGTTGCTGTCACTCGTTGGCGGAGTTGCGTCGACCCAGAATAGAATCTCAGCACACGATTTGTTGTAGAGGGTGAGAGCAGCGCCCTGAGGAATGGAGGTAGCCTCATAAACTTCTATCCATTGGTCTGACTTGGTAACGATATCAGGAGTCGATTGATTCATAGTGTATCCTTATATTTATTTTAGACGTAGAAATACACATCGCTTAGATATTAAGTAATGTATTTATTTAGTAGATTAATTAGTAGATATATGGAATTTAATAAAGATATTAATAAGAATATTACTTAGATATTGGTATATTCTTTTATTATTAGTATTATCTCTTTAATTATTATATTAATTAGAAGAATAAAAATAACGAGTGTTCTAAAGTCTGTCAAGCTATTCTGATACCGATTGTCTGAAGCAGCTTGTTTTAACTTAAGCCCTCGTCAATTTATCTTATTCTCTCCCAGGACTGGCTTTAGATGCGTTGTATAAAGCGCCTAAAACCTTTTATACAATGCGTTCTCCAGAAAGTAGGGGCATGGTAGCGGGTGGCCCTCAGCGGGCCTTGTACGCGATTTTAGAGGCTAACCCAGTTTTAGGGTGTTCACGGCTTCTTGCATGCGCTCAATGAATCTACGCTTGCCGTACACGGCGAACGTGACGCCATGGTCTCCATGACCAACTAGGTCTTTTAGCAGGCTATCCTCAATTCCATGGTTTCTTAGGTCATCTATAAATGAATGTCTGAAACTATGAAATGTTTTTCTAGAATCAGATATATTTCGTTTATGTCTATAAGTTCCAAACCATTTGGATGCCGCATAACCATATCTATCTCTAATTTGTTTAAGTTCCGGCCATAACCTTTGTTCTCCTTTTTCTTTTAAATTGTTTATGTACTCAATTAATCCTAGTTCTATAAGTTCTTTGTGAATTGGAATAATTCGCCTGCTTGAAGGATTTTTGAGCTTTTGGTCTGGGCGAGTGTCATCGATCTTGATACACAAGATGCCTTGCTCTTCTACAACGTCATCTAGATAGAGCTGAGCTAGCTCCTCCAGGCGTGCCCCTGTGGCTCGTGCCAAGAGAGGCAGCCAATACCTCCAAGGGTTCTTCCTAGCTTCCTTTATCAAAGAGGCTTGGTTGAGGAGGGCAGCGATGTCGCGTTGATCGAAGGGTAGGCGAGCATCCTTGGCTGACGCTTCCATCACCTTCATTCCGCTAAGAGGGTTTGCCTGAAGGTATCCGTTCGAAACGCACCAATTCATCCAAGAGGTGAGCTTTCGTAGCCGGTTATTGATCGTCACTGGGGTGATGGCCTCGTACTGGCCCCCTGACTCGACAATCTCCAGCAGCGTTTTGCCTTTGAATTCAGGTCTGAGGCCATAGTAGCTAGGGCACCGACATAGCCTTTGCTTCAGCGTCCGTGCCTGTTGCTGGTCAAATGCTTCTATAGGCATATCCCCCATCAGGGCAAAGAAATCGTGGATGGTGCGTTCGACATCAGCAATCTGCCCCTGCCTCCAAGCCCCCTGTTTCCCTTCATCAACGTATTGCTTGGCTAGCCTACTCAGCAGAGGCCCCTTTGCTTTAGCCGGGAGCAGGAAGCTGTCTGAAGGCAGAGAAGGGGAGGAGGGTGGGAATTCGAGTCTCTCCGTCCGCACCAAACATCGACACAATCCGTGTAGCTCACTGTAGGTGGCTTCGGGGTGAGCAGTCCGATGCTCATCGATCCTCTGAACTATCGCTGTGGCCTTGAAGATCGCGGCCCTTCGTTCTTGTATCCCTAAGCTCAATCGAAGGTGTTGACTCCCTAGACGAACGTTCAGGTAGTAGGTTGACCCTCTGCGAATAACGAACATGTGTGACAAGCCTGTGTGACACCGATGTGTGACAAGGCCATCACCTACAGAATGGTCATCGAGCAGCTTATAAAGGAAGAGAGCCCCAAAAAGCGCAAAGCCCCGTCATTGCTGGTGTCCCAGCCCAGCAGCATGCTTGCATGCGACCCCGGTCAGGCCCGGAAGGGAGCAGCCGCAGCGGTGATGTCGTGTGCCGGGGTGTGGCTGGCGGGGCCACCTCCATTTCTACCCTCCGCTTTTTTTCCGCGTTTTTCTTTCCCTCCAGTGCTGTTCTTCCGTTAACCCCCTCACGAGTTAATCGTGATGCGGTGCACTGTTTGCTTCGTGGCTTCATGCCATCATTCGAGTCGCATTCTCACTTATGGACTGATGTCCAAGGACTCATCGTGAAGAACGGACTCGAAAGCGCGGGACGCGCACTCAGCCTCGGTTTGCATCCCTATCGCATCACCTGCCGGCACGCGCCCGACGCCATGCTGGTCGCCCAGATCTATCATCCCACCGAGCCCCTGTTGCTGCTCAAGCTCGACCTGAGCAACGACGATGCCTGCAATCCCTTCAAGATGAACGCCACCGTGGCGAGCCTGCGGGTCCAACTGGACGCTTTGGCGGCCTATGTCGCCAGCGTGGTGCTGGCCGATGGCGAAGACCGCTGCCTGCGCGCCTGAGCGTGCTCCGACGGCCGTGGTTTCCGGCGCCGATCGCTTGAAAGGTCTGATCGCCGCCTCCACTTAGGGAGGTAATGCCGGCCCGTCATACGGCCTGGCGGTTGAGCATGCGGGGTGCATTAAACGCACCTCTTCGTTAGCATGTGCTCCCTTCCCGTCTTCTCCCGATCAGGTCTCGATGAGTTACCAGGTTCTTGCGCGCAAATGGCGCCCGCGGTCGTTCCGCGAAATGGTCGGCCAGACCCATGTGCTCAAGGCGCTGATCAATGCGCTGGACAACGAGCGGCTGCACCACGCCTATCTTTTCACCGGCACCCGCGGAGTGGGCAAGACCACCATCGCGCGGATCCTGGCCAAGTGCCTGAACTGCGAGACCGGTATCAGCTCCACTCCCTGTGGCACCTGCTCGGTGTGCCGCGAGATTGACGAGGGGCGCTTCGTCGACCTCATCGAGGTGGACGCCGCCAGCCGTACCAAGGTGGAAGACACCCGTGAGCTGCTGGAGAACGTGCAGTACGCGCCGTCCCGCGGTCGCTACAAGGTGTACCTCATCGACGAGGTGCACATGCTCTCCACCCACAGCTTCAACGCCCTGCTGAAGACGCTGGAAGAGCCGCCGCCCCACGTCAAGTTCCTGCTCGCTACCACCGATCCGCAGAAGCTACCGGTCACCATCCTCTCGCGTTGCCTGCAGTTCGCCCTGAAGAACATGCCGCCGGAGCGGGTGGTCGCGCACCTGCAGCAGGTGCTCGCCGCGGAAAGCATTCCCTTCGAAGACGACGCTCTCTGGCTGCTGGGTCGCGCCGCCGATGGTTCCATGCGCGATGCCATGAGCCTGACCGACCAGGCGATCGCCTTCGGCGAGGGCAAGGTGCTGGCCGCCGACGTGCGCGCCATGCTCGGTACCCTCGACCATGGCCAGGTCTATGACGTCCTCCAGGCCCTGCTGGAAGGCGATGGCCGCGCCGTGCTGGATGCGGTGCGTCATCTGGCGGAGCAGGGGCCCGACTGGAGCGGCGTATTGGCCGAATTGCTCAACGTGCTGCACCGGGTGGCCATCGCCCAGGTGCTGCCCGATGCAGTGGACAATGGCCAGGGCGATCGCGAACGCGTCCTGACCCTGGCGCAGTCGCTGCCGGCCGAGGACGTTCAGTACTACTACCAGCTGGGTCTGGTCGGCCGGCGTGATTTGCCGCTGGCCCCGGACCCGCGGCACGGCTTCGAGATGGTCTTGCTGCGGATGTTGGCCTTCCGGCCGGCGGGTGCGGCGATTCCCGAGCGACCGGCCTTAAAGATGACGGGAGCCAGCCCGGCCACGGCTGACTCCGACCAGCGTCCGGTGGCCGCGGCGGTTCCCCGGCCGGCGGCGCCTGCGCCCCTTCCTGCGCCAGCGGCGGCACCTGCTCCAGAGGCGGCACCTGCGCCGGTGCCAGCAGCGCCAGCGTCGAGTAATACCACCCCTGTAGAAGAGCCGGTGGATCTCCCCTGGGAGGAACCTGCGTCCGTGGCGGTCAAGGCGGCTCCGGCTCCGGCTCCGGCTCCGGCTCCGGTCGAGGCGGTTGCTGCGCCGGTAGCATCCCAGGCGCTGCCGACCCCCCAGGTCGAGGCGACGCCTGAAGCCACGGTGATCGCCGAGTTGCCGGCGGACACCTCCGGTGACGACCTGGACGGCGACGAAGAGCCGCCGCCGGCCGAGGATTACTACGAGGTGGGGCTGGACGACTATCTCGATAGCCTCGGTGAACCGGCCGCCGAGGAGATCGCGGCGGCCCCGGCGCCTGCCGTGCAGCCGGCCACCGGCCTCGCGGCCGATTGGCTGGCGTTGTTCCCGGAATTGAAGCTGGGCGGCCTGACGGCCAGCATCGCCGCCAACTGCACCCTGGTGGCGCTGGACGGCGATCACTGGCACCTGCACCTGGACCCGGCGCAGAGTGCCCTGTTCAACGCCAACCAGCAGCGCCGCCTCAACGACGCCCTGAACCAGCAGCAGGGCCGGACCATCACGCTCCAGGTGACCATCCAGACGCCGGAGCAGGAAACACCCGCCCAGGCCGCCGCTCGGCGCCGGGCGGAGCGTCAGCGGCAGGCGGAGCAGTCCATTCAGGACGACCCGCTCATCCGCCAGATGATGCAACAGTTCGCCGCCACGGTGCGCGCGGGTACCATCGAGCCGGTCGACACCCAAGCCTGACCGGTTTTCCATTCATAGTTCGAGGTAGCAGACATGATGAAAGGTGGCATGGCCGGCCTGATGAAGCAGGCCCAGCAGATGCAGGAAAAGATGCAGAAGATGCAGGAAGAGCTGGCGAACGCCGAGGTGACCGGTCAATCCGGCGCCGGCCTGGTCAGCGTCGTCATGACCGGCCGACACGACGTCAAGCGCGTCAGCCTGGACGACAGCCTGATGCAGGAAGACAAGGAAATCCTCGAGGACCTGATCGCCGCCGCGGTGAACGACGCCGTACGCAAGATCGAGCAGAACAGCCAGGACAAGATGTCCGGCATGACCGCCGGGATGCAGCTGCCGCCCGGCTTCAAGATGCCCTTCTAAGCTGCTTCAGCTACGGGTGTCCAGCGGGCACCCGTTTCTCCCGCCTTCCAGTACGGTAGTCCATGAGCTTCAGTCCCCTGATTCGCCAATTGATCGATGCGCTCCGGGTCCTGCCCGGTGTCGGCCAGAAGTCCGCTCAGCGTATGGCCCTGCAACTGCTGGAACGCGAACGCCAGAGTGGCCTGCGCCTGGCCAGTGCCCTGAGTGCTGCCATGGAAGGGGTGGGTTACTGCCGCCAGTGCCGCACCCTGAGCGAAGACGAGATCTGCGGCTTCTGCGCCGATAGCCGCCGTGACGACAGCATTCTCTGCGTGGTGGAAGGCCCCATGGACGTCTTTGCCGTGGAGCAGACCGGCTATCGCGGACGCTACTTCGTGCTCAAGGGGCATCTGTCGCCCATCGACGGCCTGGGTCCGGACGCCATCGGCGTGCCGGAACTCGAGCGGCGGGTCAGCGAGGGCAACTTCCAGGAGATGATCATCGCCACCAATCCCACGGTGGAGGGCGAGGCGACCGCCTATTACATCGCCCAGTTGCTGGCGCCCAGGGGCCTGACCATCTCCCGTATCGCCCATGGTGTGCCGCTGGGTGGCGAGTTGGATCTGGTCGATGGCGGCACCCTGACCCACGCCTTCGCCGGACGCAAGCCGATCAGTCTCTAGGCCACTGGGCCCTGGACGCGCCAGCGGTTGGCCATTGCGCAAGGACGGCCAGGTATCGTCACCCGGAACGGGTGATCCTGACGTGGTCGAACCACACCAGGCCAACCCCCCATGGATCTGCCCGTCACGTCTTCGCGCACCTCCACCTATCCCCAGCGTTTCGACCGGGTTCTGGCCTACATCGAGGCGAATCTGGAGGGTGACCTGTCGGTAACGGCCCTGAGTGAGGTGGCCGCTTTCTCCGCCTTTCACTTCCATCGGCAGTTCACCGCCTACCTGGGGATGCCGGTTGCCCGCTACGTGCAACTGCTGCGCCTGCGGCGTGCCGGGTTGAGCCTGCTTGCGGCCAAGCGCCGCCCCGTGCTGGAGGTGGCGCTGGAGGCCGGCTTCGAAAGCCCTGAAGCCTTCACCCGGGCGTTCCGCCGGCTTTTCGGTCAGGCGCCGCGACGCTTCCGCCAGGCGCCCGATTGGCGGCCCTGGCATCGGGTGTTCGACATCCCCCGACTATCCAGGAGCCTCGTCATGCACATACGTCTAGTGGAATTCACTGCCGTCAGGATCGCTGCCTTCGAACATCGCGGACCGCGTCAGAACGTCGAGGAGAGCGTGCGCATCTTCATCGACTGGCGCAAGCGCAGTGGCCAGTCGCCGGTGGCGACCAGCCGTTCCTTCGGGATTCCCTTCGGCAATCCCGATACGACGCCCGCCGAAGACTTTCGCTTCGCCATCGGCGGCGAGATCAGCGAAGACGTCCGGCCCAATCCCCAGGGGGTACGGGAACTGCTCATCGCCGGCGGCCGCTATGCCGTGGTCCGCCACCAAGGTTCGACCGATCGTATCGACGAGAGCATCTACCCGCTCTATCGCGACTGGCTGCCGGGCAGTGGTGAGGAGTTACGCGACGCACCACTGTTCTTCCATTACCTGAGCGTCTATCCGGAAACACCCCAGGAGCGCTGGCAGACGGATATCTACGTACCTCTGGTTTGAACAGGCATCCGGACGCTTCGCTGTGCTCACGCGCCGGCAGGTCACGGGGAGAGGGGACAGCAAGCTACCTTCTCAGGGGGGGCAGCCTGGGCTGTATCTTGTGATCGAGAAGCATTATCATTTCCGAGAATCAGTAGCTTCCGGGGATGGTGATGCAGACGCTCGAGTCCGACCGATACGGACATATTCGGACCCTTTACCTGGACCACCACGGCTGGCTGCGCGAGCGCTTGCAGCGCCGGCTAGGGTGCCTGGGGCAGGCGGCCGACCTGGCCCAGGACACCTTCGTCCGGTTGCTGGCCCGGGAAGGGGAGCTGGAGCGACTGCGTGAACCTCGCGCCTTCCTGGCTACCGTCGCCCAGGGCCTGCTGGCCAATCACTGGCGGCGCCAGGCACTGGAGCGTGCCTATCTGGAGGCCCTGGCCGCCCGCCCGGAAGAGGTCCAGCCCTCACCGGAAGACCAGGCGCTTATCCTGGAAACCCTCACCGAACTCGATGCGCTGCTCGACCGGCTACCCGCGCGGGTACGCCAGGCCTTTCTGCTGGCGCAACTCGAAGGCCTTACCTACGCCGTCATCGCCCAGCGGCTGGGTGTGTCGGAGCGGATGGTGAAGAAGTACATGGCCCAGGCCATGCTACATTGCCTGGAACTGGTGTCTTGAGCGTCCTGAGTCGTGACCGGAGCAATCCCTTGGAGGAGGCTGCCCAGTGGTTCGCCGAGCTGGCCGCCGACGAGGTGGACCCGGCCACCGAGCGGGCCTGGCAGCGTTGGTTGCAGGCCGATACCCGGCACGCCGTGGCCTGGGCGCGGGTCGAGGAGATCAGCGCGCGCTTCAGTGCGCTGCCGGCGTCCGGACGCGCCGTGCTGGCGCGGCGTGACGCCTTGGGACGGCGCCGGGCACTCAAGGTGCTCAGTCTGGCGCTGGGTGGACTGGCACTGGGCTGGAATCGCGCGGATGACTGGCGGCTGGGGCAAGGCGCCGAGCTGAGTACCGCGGTCGGGGAAATTCGCGCCTTCGAGCTGGCAGAGGGCCTGAGCGTCTGGCTCGATACCGATAGTCAATTGGCACGGATGGGGTCGTCCGCGCAGTGGCGTCTGCTGCGTGGCGGGGCTGCCTTCGAGAACCACGGCGCGGCGATCTTGCAACTGGAGACGGGAGTCGGCCAATTGCGGCTGGGTCTGGGCTGCTGCGAGGTGCGCAGGCGTGATGAGGGGGTGGAGATCGCCTCCTACACCGGGTCGGTCGAACTCTTTCCCCAGCAGACGCGCTCCCGGACCCTGGCCCAGGGGCAGCGGGCCTTGATGACGGCGACCGCGGTGCGTCCCTTGGGCCGGGTCGATCCCGGTCGCCAACTGTGGCGCCAGGGACGGCTGGTGGTGGATGACTGGTCGTTGGGTGCCTTGGTGGCTGAACTCGCGCGCTATCGCCCGGGATTGCTGACCTGCACCGCCATGGTGGCCCAGCTGCGGGTGGTGGGCAGCTATCCACTTGACGACACCGACCGGGCCCTGGCAGCCCTGGCCGACAGCCTCCCGGTGCGGGTGGAACGACGCCTGCCCTGGTGGGTGCAGATCGTGCCTGCCTGAAAAAAATGGCGCGGGCGGTTCCCCTTTGGCGCTCTCGCGGGGCCTTGGGGGAAACGATCCATCATTCGAGGCTTCCATGCAGCGCCATTCTCGTTTCGCTCTTCATCCCCTGCGCCGTGCGGCGCGTGCCTTCGCCCTGGCGGTGCCGCTGGGCATCGCCGGCGTGGTTGCGCCGCTGGTGCAGGCCGCGCCCAGTGTCCAGGAATACCGCATCGAGGCGGGCAGTCTGGCCAGGGTGCTGAGCACCTTCGCGGCCCAGAGCGGCGTGCTGTTATCCGCATCGGCCCAGGGGCTGGAGGACCGCCGCAGTCCTGGCTTGCAGGGCCGCTACACGCCGGCCGAGGGCTTCCAGCAGATTCTCCAAGGCAGTGGTTTGCGGGCGGTGCGCCAGGCCGATGACAGCTATCGCCTGGAAGCCATACCCGCGAGCGGGGTGACTTCCCTGAGCGACACCACAGTGACCGGCTTCGCCCTGGGCAATGCCCTGGGCGAGACCGATGGCTACCTGGCGACCCATAGCGACGTAGCCACCAAGACCAGCAAGTCGCTGCTGGAAACCTCCCAGTCGGTCTCGGTGGTGACCCGCGAGCAGATCGACGACCAGGGTGCCAAGACCGTGCAGCAGGCCATGAGGTACACCCCGGGGATCTTCACCGGGCAAGTCGGGGCGTCCAATCGCTACGACTACGTGGTGATGCGCGGTTTCGCCGACAACAGCGTCGACAACGTCTTTCTCGACGGGCTCAAGACCATGGGCGACAGCGGCACCTTCAGCTCGCTGCAGGTCGATCCCTATTTCCTCGAGCGCATCGATGTGGTGAAGGGACCGGCGTCGGTGCTCTATGGCCGTAGCCTGCCGGGCGGTCTGGTGGCCCTGACCAGCAAGAAGCCGCTGTACCAGCCCTATCACCAGATCCAGGCCACCCTGGGCAATCTCGGCCAGCGCGGCGCCGGCTTCGATTTTGGCGGACTGCTGGACGAGGAGGGACATATTGCCTATCGCCTGGTGGGTCTGGCGCAGCACAGCGACACCCAGTTCGATCATGTGGAGGAGGAGCGCTATGCCCTGGCGCCGAGCCTGGCCATCGACCTGAGCGACGCCACCACCCTGACCCTGCAGGCCTATCTGCAGAAGGATCCGGACGGCGGCTATCACAGCGGGGTGCCGGCCGAGGGCAGCCTCTATCGCCGCAATGGCCGCTATATCAGCAACCACTTCTTCGACGGCGAGCCGGACCACGACAAATTCGAGCGGACCCAGCAGATGGTCGGCTATCAGTTCGAGCACAGGTTCAACGACGTCTGGAGCGCGCGGCAGAATTTCCGCTATGCCAAGTCGCGAGTCGAGTTGGAGCAGGTCTATGGCTACGGCTATATCGGCGACAGCGACCTGCTCAATCGCTACTACTCCGGCGGCCGCGAGAATCTGCACGCCTATACCCTGGACAACCTGGTGCAGGCGGACTTCGACTGGGCTGGCAGCCGCCATACCCTGCTGGCCGGCCTGGATTACCAGCGCCGCTGGACCCACGTCGACTGGCCCAGCGGTACCGCCGACCCGCTGGATGCCTTCGAGCCGAGCTATGGCGGCCAGGTGACCATCTACCCCGGCAGCGAGTACCGCCGTGAGCTGCAGCAGACCGGTGTCTACCTGCAGGATCTGATCGAATTGGATCGTTGGCGCTTCTCCCTGGGCTTGCGCCAGGACTGGGTAGAGATCGGCATCGAAGACCGCAGCAACGGCTCACGCAGCAGCGAGCGCCGTGGTCAGGCCAGCGGGCGTGCCGGGGTGCTCTATCTGTTCGACAACGGCTTGGCGCCCTACCTGAGCTATTCCACGTCCTTCAATCCCAACGCCTACAACGACGCCGCGGGCAATCCGCTGGAGCCCACCGAGGGCAAGCAGTGGGAGCTGGGCCTGAAGTACCAGCCGCCAGGTAGCGCCAGCTTCTACACCGCCTCGCTGTTCCACATCACCCAGGAAAACGTGGCGACCAAGTTGCCCCAGGACAACTTCTACACCTCGGTGGGCGAAATCCGCTCGCGCGGGCTGGAGCTGGAGGGGCACCTGCAACTGGCCGAGCGCCTGAAGCTTCTGGGTAGCTACACCTTAACCGCCATCGAATACACCCAGGCGCTGGACGGCACCCAGGGCAACACGCCGAACCAGGCGCCACGGCACCAGGCGTCGCTGTGGGGGCAGTACGAGTTGGCGGGGCCGCTGGCGGGCTTCAGCGTCGGTGCCGGCGCGCGTTACGTGGGCACCAGTTGGGCGGACAAGGCCAACACACTCAAGGTGCCGGCCTATACTCTGGTGGACGCCATGCTCGCCTACGACTTCAGCCGACTGGGCCTACCGGGGCTCACCGCACGGCTCAATGCCAACAACCTCATGGGCAAGGATTACGTGGCGTCCTGCTACAGCCTGGACTTCTGCTACTTCGGGGAGGAGCGCAACGTGACCGCGACGGTCAGCTACAGCTTCTAGACGTTCGGGGTCCTGTCATTCAGGCAGGACCCCTGGCCTCAACCTTCCAGCTGCCCGCCGGCCAGGGCGCAGAGGCGGGCGGAATCGAGGATGCGCACCTCCTTGCCTTCCGCTGCCAGCACACCGCTCTGCTGGAAGCGGGTGAAGACGCGCGACACTGTTTCCACGGCCAGGCCGAGGAAGTTGCCGATCTCGTTGCGCGACATGCTCAGGCGGAATTGCTGGGCGGAGAAGCCGCGGGCATGAAAGCGCGCCGAGAGATTGACCAGGAAGGTGGCGATGCGCTCGTCGGCGCTCTTCTTCGACAGCAGCACCATCATCTGCTGGTCGTCGCGGATCTCCCGGCTCATCACGCGTAGCAGTTGCCGGCGCAGTTGCGGCAGTTGCTCGGAGAGTTCGTCGAGGCGCTCGAAGGGAATCTCGCAGACGGTGGTGGTCTCCAGCGCCCGCGCCGAGACTGGATAGCGCTCGCTGTCCATGCCCGACAGGCCGACCAGTTCGCTGGGCAGGTGGAAGCCGGTGATCTGCTCCTCGCCAGCATCGCTCAGGCTGCTGGTGCGCAGGGCGCCGGAACGCACCGCGTAGACCGAGCCGAAGGCGTCGCCCTGGCGGAACAGGTAATCACCCTTGGCCAGCGGCCGGCCGCGCTTGACGATCTGGTCGAGGGCGTCCAGGTCCTTCAGATCGAGCGATAGCGGCAGGCATAGCGAGGCGAGGCTGCAATCCTTGCAATGGGCCTGGGCGGTGCGCAGCTTGAGGGGCTCGGTCATGGGGGCGGGTCGCTTCTCGTCTTGTTCCAAAAGTCTAACTTTAGCAGTCATGGCAGCCATGGTTCATATCACCCGGGAAAAGCGCTGGGGGTCACCGTCCGGCAGGTAGTGGTCGAACAGCATGCACAGGGCGCGGATCAGCAGTCGTCCCGGCGGCAGCACCTGGAGGCCGCGGGCGTCGAGACGGATCAGGCCGTCGGCGGCCATGGCTGCGAGCTGGGGCCAAGCCTCGGCGAAATACTGGCGGAAATCCAGTTCGCAACTGCGCTCGATGGCGGCGAAATCCAGCTGGAAGTGGCAGATCAGCTGGGCGATCACCGCGCCGCGGATACGGTCGTCTCGCGAGCGGCGTAGACCGCGGGCCACCGCCAGTTCGCCGTGGGTCAGGCGCGCCTGATAGCCGGCGAGGTCGGGGCTGTTCTGGCAGAGGACGTCGCCGACCTGGCTGATGGCGGAGACGCCCAGGCCGAGCAGGTCGCAGTGACCATGGGTGGTGTAGCCCTGGAAGTTGCGCTGCAGGGTGCCGTCTTCCTGGGCGATGGCCAGATCGTCGTCGGGTAGGGCGAAGTGGTCCATGCCGATGTAGCGATAGCCGGCGGCCAGCAGCTGTTCCACGGTGCGCTGGAGCATCTCCAGTTTGGCCGCGGGGTCCGGCAGTTCGCTGGCCTCGATACGCCGCTGCGGTGGGAAGCGGTGCGGCAGATGGGCGTAGTTGAACACCGACAGCCGATGGGGTTGCAACTCCAGCACCCGCGCCACGGTGTGGGCGAAGCTGGCCGGGGTCTGCCGCGGCAGGCCGTAGATGAGATCGAGGTTGATGGAGCGATACCCGAGGGCGCGGGCGGCTTCCACCAGGGTGCGGGTGTCGTCGAAGGGTTGCAGGCGATTGATCGCCAGTTGCACCTGCAGGTCGAGGTCCTGGACGCCGAAGCTGACGCGGTTGAAGCCCAGCTCGCGCAACAGGCCCATGGTGCTCCAGTCGGCCTCGCGCGGATCGATCTCGATGGAGTAGTCGCCATGGTCATCGTCGGCCAGGCTGAAGTGGCGGCGCAGATCGGCCATCAGCTCGCGCAACTGCACGGGATTGAGAAAGGTCGGGGTGCCGCCGCCGAGGTGCAGTTGCTCCACCCGCTGCGCGCCGTCCAGGTGGCGGCTGGTGAGGGCCATTTCCTGGCGCAGGGCTGCGAGGTAGGCAACGCTGCGGCTGCGGTCCTTGGTGATGACCTTGTTGCAGGCGCAGTAGTAGCAGATGTTGGCGCAGAAGGGCACGTGGACGTAGAGCGACAGCGGGCGGCCGGCCTGCCGGCTCAGGCGCAGGGCACCGAGCAGGTCGAAGGCACCGATGCCGTCGTGGAATTGCACGGCGGTGGGGTAGGAGGTGTAGCGGGGGCCGGCGCGATCGTAGCGGGCGATGAGGTCGGCGTCCCAGACGAGAGCGGCTGTCATGCCGGGCTCCAAAGGTTTCGAGGTGACCAGTGTGAGGGGCGTGGGCTGAGCTTTGTTGATCCAGATCAATGGATAGCCGGTTAAGCTTTGCGGTTTGGACGAGGAGTAGCCCATGGCAGACGAGTTGTACCTCGACAGCTTCCGCGAGGTCAGGCCGATGGGGACGCCCCTGGCGACCCTGTTGCTGGCCCACGGCGCTGGTGCGGGGATGGACAGCCCCTTCATGCAACTACTGGCCGAAGAGTTGGCGCGGCGCGAGATCCGTACCCTGAGATTCGACTTTCCCTACATGGCCCGGGCCCGCGCCGAGGGCAAGCGGCGCCCGCCGAATCCGGCGCCGGTGCTGCTGGAGCACTGGCGGGAGATGGTGGCGCGCTGGCGTGCAGCGGAAAGCGGGCCACTGTGGCTGGCGGGCAAGTCCATGGGCGGACGGATGGCCAGTCTCTTGGCCGACGAGCTAGGCGCGGCGGGACTGATCTGCCTGGGCTATCCCTTCCACCCGGCCGGCAAGCCGGAGCGGTTGCGCACCGAGCACCTGGCGACTCTGGCCACGCCGACGTTGATCGTCCAAGGCGAGCGAGACGCCCTGGGCAGCCGGGAGGAGGTGGCCGGTTATAGCCTGGCGCCGGCCATCGAGGTGCAGTGGATTGCCACCGCGGATCATGATCTCAAGCCGCTCAAGAGCAGCGGCTTGAGTCAGGCCCAAGTACTGGCGGACACGGCGGCGCGGATCGCCGCCTTCGTACGCACCGGCTAGATCACCCGGAAGCCGCTGGTTCCATCGCGCCGCAACTGCTCGACCAGGCCGAATTCCCAATCCAGGTAGGCCTGCATGGCCTCGCGCGGGGCGTCGGTGCCCTCGTAGGGACGGCGATAGCGGTCGCGGCGGGTCGACAGCAGTTGCGTCTCCCCGCTTTCCACCGGCAGCCCGGCGGCCAGCCAGGCGGTGGTGCCGCCCTCCAGCAGCAGGACCGGCCGGTCGGTGAAGGCCTGGCTGTCGACGGCGGCGAAGGCGGCCAGTTGGCCGCTGCCACAGGTGAAGACATAGCGCTCGGCCGGTGGCAGCGCGGCAGGCAGATCGGCGCGCAGCACCCAGGCGGCGCCGGGGATATGGCGTTGGACGTAGCTGGCGCTAGTGGTGACGTCCAGCACCAGGGTACCCGGCTCGGCCAGCAATTCCTGTAGGCGGACCACGGAGATGCGCTCGACCGGCCCCGGTGTGGGAGCGGGTGCCTGCCAGGGGCCGGTGGCGCTCAGGGCGCTTGCCGGAATGTCATCCACCACCGCTACCTCCCAGCCCATCTGCGCCAGCCAGGAGGCGCTCATGTTGGCGCGCACGCCGTCGTCGTCCACCAGGGCCAGGCGCGCGCCGCGCACCGGGGCGCTGTGGTCGGTCTCCTGTACCAGCTGACCGCCCGGGGTGGAGCGGGCGCCGGGCAAGTGGCCGGCGGCGAATTCCTCGGGGGTACGGACATCGATCAGGTAGTTCGTCCGCTGGGGGTTGCTGCGCCAGGCCTCCAGTTCGCTGAAGGGGAGGCGGGCGACACCGGCGCGGTCGGCCACCTGGCGGGCGCGAGCGGCGGCGACGGCCTGGGTCGCCGGGCTCACCTCGCCGAAGCGGCGTGCCTGACCGTGTTCCAGTTGCTGACCCGCGAGGGTCCAGCCGATGGTACCGTTGCGCAGGGCGGCCACCGGGTTGGGGATGCCGGCGTTGATCAGCGACTGGGCACCAATCAGGCTGCGGGTACGGCCGGCGCAGTTGACGATGACCCGCGTGCGCGGATCGGGCGCCAGCTCGGCGACGCGCAGCACCAGTTCGGCGCCCGGTACGCTGACGCCGCCGGGAATGCTCATGGTCTGGTATTCCTCGAAACGGCGGGCATCGAGGATCACCACATCGGCGTCCTGATCGAGCAGCGCCTTGACCTCTTCGGCCGGCAGCGAGGGAGTGTGGCGTCGGCTTTCCACCAGCTCGCCAAAGGCCTTGCTCGGCACATTGACGTCGATGAACAACTCGCCGCCGCTGGCACTCCAGCCGGCCAGGCCGCCTTCGAGCAGGGCGACATCGCTATAGCCCAGGGCCTGCAGGCGCTCGGCGGCGCGTTCGGCCAGGCCTTCGCCGGCGTCGTAGAGAGTGATGGCCACATCACGGCGGGGTAGGCGCGACCAGGCGTCCAGTTCCAGGCGCGACAGCGGCAGGTTGGCCGCCCAGAGGGGATGACCCTCGGCGAAGGGGGCTTCCTCGCGGACGTCGAGCAGGGCGACTTCCACGCCGGCAAGCAGCGCCTGGCGGATCTCGGCGGGGGTACGGAGGGCGGTCATGGCGTGGCGGTCTCCTGGGACAGGTCCCACAGGTTGGGCAGGTAGTCGTTGGTGTAGCCGGAGATGAAGGGCTTTTCCTGGCCGTCGAGGTCATAGACGGCGCGGCGTACGGCGCCGATGTTGCCGCCATAGACATGGATGCTGATAGAGGTGCGGTCGGCATAGGCGTTGCTGACCTGGTGGATGTCACCCACCCGCGGCGACACCGCTTCCACCTGGCCCGGCTCCAGGCGCACGGCAGCGCCCTCCGGCAGCAGGCGGCCATCCGGGGACCGGGCGAAGCCCTGGGCGTTCTCGGCGCCGCGCAGCATGCCGATCAGACCCCAGGTGCGATGGTCGTGCACCGGCGTGGCCTGGTCCGGGCCCCAGACGAAGCTCACCACCGAAAAGCGCTGGCGGGCATCGGCATGCAGCAGGTACTGACTGTAGCGCTCGGGCCGGGGCAGGGCGCAGTCCTCGGGCAGCCAGTCGTCATGGCGCACCAGGTCGCCGAGGAGGGTCGCGCCGCGGGCCAGTAGCTCGGGTTCGGCGGGCTGTTCGTCCACCAGGGCAGCGAGGTCGTGCAGGAACAGGCGCAGGCGGTCGAGCCTAGGGGGCATGAGGGGCTCCACGAAGAGGGCGGGTGGGCAGTGGGGCCATTAAAGCAGGGGTGAGATCCTCGACCTTAGATCGATTGGTTCTGTGCTGAAAACCTATAAACGCATGTTGCTCAATTTCTATTATCCGAAATGAGCATATTAGGTTATGCGGAATCGGTATTTATGCTGGGTTGGCGACTAGGGTTAGGTTCTAAGCAGACCAGGGCAACGCCCGTCGCCCTGGCACTTCTTCAGCCCCCGGAGCTTTTTTGCATGACCGCCTTCGTCCCCTCGCTCGCCAGCGTCCGTGCCCAGGTGTCCGCCGCCGAATGGGAGGCGCGGGTCAAGCTCGCGGCGGCCTATCGGCTGGCGGCGCGCGAACGCTGGACCGATCACATCTACACCCATTTTTCGCTACGGGTGCCGGGGCCGGATGAGCACTTCCTGATCAATCCCTTCGGCCAGACCTTCGATGAGATCACCGCTTCCTCGCTGGTGAAGGTGGACATCGACGGGGAGATCGTCCTCGATCCCACGGGCTTCGGCATCAATCCCGCCGGCTATGTGATCCATAGCGCCATCCATCGCGCTCAACCCGAGACCCACGCGGTGTTGCACACCCATACCGCGGCGGGTATCGGCGTCTCGGCCCAGCGCGGGGGCCTGCTGATGATCTCCCAGCACGCCATGAGGTTCTTCCAGCGCCTGGCCTACCACGGCTACGAGGGCGTGGCCCTGGACCTGGACGAGCAGAGCCGGCTGGTGGCCGATCTCGGGCCGCACCAGGCCATGATCCTGTGCAATCACGGCCTGCTCACCACCGGTCAGAGCCTGGAGGAAGCCTTCTGGCACCTCTACTACCTGGAGCGCTCTTGCGCTGCGCAGTTGGCGGCCCAGAGTGGCGGCGCCGAGCTGGTGATCGCCCCGGACGCCGTCGCGCGGAAGGTCAGCGACCTCATCCCCGGCAACCTGGCGCGTGGCGCCCATGTCCGTCACTGGGAAGCGGCGGTGCGCCAACTGGAGCGCCACGAGGGCCGGGAGTACGCGCAATGATGCGACTGCTCGCCACGCTGGGCCTGGCGCTGCTGCTGGGGCAGGCCCAGGCGGCGCCGGATCTCTCCGGGGTGACCCTGGTGCTGGGTGACCAGGCCCGCGGTCTGCGCGCCATGATGGAAGCCGCCGGTAGCCTCGAAGGGGCGCCTTACCAGTATCGCTGGGCCAACTTCCAGGGCGCCGCACCGCTGTTCGAGGCCCAGCGCGTCGGCGCGGTGGATACCTCCTATGCCGGTGACCTGCCGGTGCTGATGGCCGCGTCCGGCGGCGTACCGCTCAAGCTGATCGCCACCAATGTCGGCTACCCCCAGGCCAATGGTCTGTTGGTGCAGGCCGATTCACCGATCCATTCGATTAAAGATCTCAAGGGGCGCACCGTGGTGGTGTCGTCGGCCAAGGGCAGCATTTCCCAGCACCTGCTCTATGCCGCCTTGGAAGAGGCGGGGCTCAAGCGCGACGACGTAACGGTCAAGTTCGTGCTGCCCACCGATGCCAGCGCCGCGTTCAATGCCGGACAGATCGACGCCTGGGCCACCTTCGATCCCTATCTGGGCATCGCCGAGCAGCACGGTGCGCGCCTGTTGCGCGACGGCCAGGGGCTGACCACCGCCCTGGGCTTTCTCACCGCCACGCCGGCATCGCTGGAGGACCCGGCCAAGCGCGCCGCCATCGCCGATTTCGCCGGGCGCCTGGCCCATCCGCAGGACTATGCCCGGGTCTATGCCGAACTGACTCGCCTGCCGGAAGGCGCCGCAGCGGCCATCTCCACCCGCACCTCCCGTGGCCTGCGCCCGGTGCAGCCAACGGACGTCGCGGCGGTGCAGAAGGTGGCCGATCTCTTCAGCGAACTCCGAGTACTGCCCAAGCCGGTCGATGTAGCCGCCTTGGCCGATCCCTCCGTATTCACCCAGGAACCCACGCCATGACTTCCCTCCGCCGCATCCTGCTGGCGCTGCCGGTGCTGCTCGCCGCCAGCGCGGCCCTGGCCGCCGAGCCCCTCACCCTGCGCATCGCCGACCAGAAGGGCAACATGCGCGCGCAACTAGAAGCCGCCGACGGCCTGCGCGACCTGCCGGGCTATCGCATCCAGTGGGCGGAATTTCCCGCCGCTGCGCCCCTGGCCGAAGCGCTCAACGCCGGCGCGGTGGACGCCGGCATCATCGGTGACGGTCCCTTGCTGTTCGCCCTGGCCGCTGGCGCGCCGGTCAAGGCCATCGCCGTGGACAAGTCCGATCCCTACGGTACGGCCGTGATCGTGCCGCGCGGCTCGCCCCTGCATAGCGCGGCCGACCTCAAAGGTAAGCGCATCGCTACCGGACGCGGCTCCATCGGCCATTACATCGCCCTCAAGGCGCTGGATTCGGTGGGCCTGACCGCCCAGGACGTGAGCTTTCGCTTCCTCGGTCCGGTGGATGCCAAGATGGCCCTGGCCAATGGCTCGGTGGACGCCTGGGCGACCTGGGAGCCCTATACCGCCCAGGCCGAGCAGGTCGACGGCGCCCGGGTGCTGGTCAACGGTCGCGGGCTCTGGGCGGGCAACAGCTTCCTGGCCGCCACCGACACGGCCCTGGCCGATCCCGCCAGGCGCGCGGCGCTGCAGGACTACCTCGACCGCCTCGCCGCTGCGCAGCGCTGGGGCTATACGCATCTGGACAGCTATGCCAAGACCCTGGCGCAGATCATCGGCTTTCCCGAAGCGGTGGCACGGTTGCAATTCGAGCGGCGCCAGCTGCACTGGGAGCCCATCGATGCCCAGGTGGTGGCCGACCAGCAGGCGGCGGCGGACTTCTACCACCGCAGCGGCCTGATCCCGCAGCGGCTGGAGGCCAAGGCGACCTTCGCCGAGGGATTCCGGGTAACCAAGCCGGACGCATCGCGGCAGGCGGCGCGGGAGTAGGGTGGTAGGCGTCTCCGGGCGGAATTGGACTCCGCGTTGCTCAGGGCCAACGTACACACGCTGGGCACCTCCTCTCCCTTCGGGAGAGGGTTGGGGTGAGGGAAAAGCCACCCCGACACTCGACCTATCCATATAACCCATCCTTATTTCAAAAATGCCGAACATCTTTATTAGGCTATAAGCCATTTCCATGGATGAGCCCGTCATAATGCCTTCACGTCTCCCTTTCACCCTTCGTCCCCTGGCCCTGGGGCTCGCCGCCAGCGTGCTCACCGGGCTGGTGGCCGCACCCCAAGCTGCCCAGGCCGAGGGCACCCTGCGCATCTCCGAACAATTCGGCGTGTCCTACGTGATCCTGCATGTGGTCCGCGATCAGCAACTGATCGAGAAGCATGGCAAGCAAGAGGGCGTCGACATCAAGGTCGACTGGATAAAGCTGTCCGGTGGCGCGGCCGTCAACGAGGCGGTGCTGTCGGGGGCGGTGGACGTCGGCTCCGCCGGTCTCGGGCCGCTGTTCACCCTGTGGGATCGCACCCATGGTCGGCAGAACGTCAAGGCCGTGGCCAGCCTGGGGGCCTTTCCCAACTACCTGGTCACCAACAACCCGCAGGTGAAGACCCTGGCCGACTTCACCGCCAAGGACCGCATCGCCGTGCCGGCAGTCAACGTCTCGGTGCAGTCGCGCTTCCTGCAGTACGCCGCCGCCCAGGCCTTCGGTGAGAAGAACTGGAATCGCCTGGATCCCCTGACCGTGGCGGTGCCGCATCCGGATGCCACCGCGGCGGTGATCTCCGGCGGTACCGAGATCAACAGCCACTTCGCCAATCCGCCGTTCCAGGAGCAGGAATTGGCCAGCGGCAAGGCGCACAAGGTGCTCAGCTCCTACGATGTCCTGGGCGGTACCGTTTCGCCCAATCTGGTGTTCGTCACCGAGAAATTCCGCCGGGACAATCCCAAGACCTACAAGGCCTTCCGTGAGGCCCTGGTCGAAGCTGGCCAGATCATCGAGAAGGACAAGGCAGCCGCCGCCCGTACCTACATCAAGGTGGAGAATTCCAAGCTCGACCCGGCGCTGGTCCAGCAGATCATCGAAAGTCCCGAGGTCAACTTCGACACGGCGCCGCAGAACACTCTGAAGCTCGCGGAGTTCATGTACCGCATCGGGGCGATCCGCAACCAGCCCACGTCCTGGCAGGACTACTTCTTCGTCGACGCGCCCGACCAGAAGGGCAGCTGATCCTTTTCCCAAGGGTTCCACCGGACCACCGGACGAGCCCTCGACATCTCGAGGTCTCCCCATGACTATTACTTCGTTTGCCCGGCGGCTCGGGCTGCTTCTGGCGGGCAGCGCCCTGGCGCTGTCCGTCCAGGCTGCCGAGCTGCAGAAGATTCGTCTCGGCATCAACGACAGTCCGCAAAACGCTGCTCTGGAGCTTGCCGCCGAACTGGCCAAAGAGAAGGGCGTGGAGGTGGAAATCGTCGCCTTCAGCGACTGGAATACGCCGAACCTGGCGCTCGCCCACGGCGACATCGACGTCAACTACTTCCAGCACCAACCCTTCCTGGACAACGCCAACGCCCAGAATGGCTATGGCCTGGTACCCATCGCCTATGGCGTGGAAAACAAGGTCGGTCTCTATTCCAAGCGGGTGAAGAGTTTCGCCGAGGTGCCGGACGGCGCCACCGTGGCGGTGGCCGACGATCCGGTCAATCAGGGCCGCGGGCTGCAGCTCTATGCCCGCGCCGGCCTGATCCAGCTCAAGGCGGACGCCGGGCCCAAGGCCAGCCTGCAGGACATCGTCGCCAATCCTCACCACCTGAAATTCATCGAACTGCCGGGTCCGCAACTGGCGCGGGTGCTGGACGACGTAACCCTGGCGCAGAGCTATCCCTCGCACATCCTCGCGGCTGGGACCACCGATCCGAATAGCGCTCTGCTGTTCAGCGACGACGAGGCCAACGGCCACCTCTATGCCCTGAGATTCGTCACCAAGCCGGACAAGGCCGCTGACCCGGCGATCCGCACCTTCATCCAGGTGTTCCAGAACGATCCGCGGGTGCGCGAAGCCATCGCCAAGGCCTATGGCAATCCGCAGCTCTACAGCCTGGCCTGGTTGAACCGGCAGGAGGCTTCGCGATGAGCACTGCGCTTCGTAAAACCCAGGAACAGCAGGTGCCAGCCGAGCCTGAGGCGGTACCCGCACGGGAGCATCTGCGCCTGAGCGGGGTGCAGAAGGTCTATACCGGTGGCGCGGTGCCGGTAACTGCCCTGGCGGACATCGACCTGTCCATCGCCCGCGGCGAGATCTTCGGCATCATCGGCCGCAGCGGCGCCGGCAAGTCCAGCCTGATCCGCACCCTCAATCGCCTGGAAGACGTCAGTGCCGGCCAGGTACTGGTCGATGGCGTCGACATCGGCACCCTGCGCGGCAGCCAGTTGGTCGCTTTGCGCCGGCGCATCGGCATGATCTTCCAGCACTTCAACCTGCTGGCGTCGCAGACGGTGCTGGAGAATCTGGCCTTGCCGCTCAAGGCCGCCGGCTTTCGCCGCGACGAGATCGAGGCCCGCGCCCGCGAGCTGCTGGAACTAGTGGGGTTGCAGGGCAAGGAGCGGGTCTATCCGTCGCGCCTTTCGGGCGGCCAGAAGCAACGGGTCGGCATTGCCCGGGCGCTGATGCTCAAACCCGAACTGCTGCTCTGCGACGAAGCCACCTCGGCGCTGGACCCGGAGACCACCCAGTCGATCCTGGCGCTATTGCAGGACATCAATCGCCGCCTGGGCCTGACTATCGTGCTCATCACCCACGAGATGGCGGTGATCCGCCAGATCTGCGACCGGGTGGTGGTGCTGGAGCATGGCCGCATCGTCGAGCAGGGGCCGGTGTGGCAGATCTTCGGCGCGCCCCAGGCCGAGGCCACCCGGGCGCTGTTGGCACCCCTGGCGGCACAGTTGCCGGCGGATCTCGCCAGCCGTCTGAGTGCCACCCGCCAACCGGGCGCCCGAGCGGTGCTGGAACTAAGCTACGACGGTCAGGGCGTTGAGCCCGACTTCCAGGCCCTGGGCCAGGCCCTCGGTGCACCGGTGGAATTGCTGCACGGCGGTATCGACCGTATCCAGGGGCGCGCCCTGGGGCGCCTGCTGGTGGCCACCACGGCGCCGGAGCGGCGGCTGGCCAGTTTCCTGACCCAGGCCGGGTTGTTCGCTAGGGCGGAGGTGCTGGGCTATGTCTGACTTCATGCTCAAGGCGCTGTGGAAGGCCTTTCTCGATACCCTGACCATGGTCAGCGTCTCCGCGCTCATCGTCTGGTTCGTCGGCATCGCCCTGGCGGTGGTGCTGGTCACCACCGGACGCGGCGCCATCTTCGCCGCGCCCACCCTCAACCGGGTGCTGGGCACTGTGATCAACGCCTTTCGTGCCACGCCCTTCATCATCCTGCTGGTAGCCCTGATCCCGCTGACGCGGCTGATCACCGGGACCACCATCGGCGTCTGGGCCGCGGTGGTGCCCATTACCCTCAGCGCTACGCCGTTCTTCGCCCGCATCGCCGAGGTCAGCCTGCGCGAGGTGGGCGGTGGGGTGATAGAAGCGGCCCAGGCGCTGGGCTGCGAACGGCGCCACATCGTCTTCAACGTGCTGTTGCCCGAGGCCCTGCCCGGCATCATCGGCGGCTTCACCGTGACCCTGGTGGCCATGATCGGCGCCTCGGCCATGGCCGGCGCCATAGGCGCGGGCGGTCTCGGCGACCTGGCGATCCGCTACGGTTACCAGCGCTACGACACCCAGGTGATGGCCGTGGTGATCGCCATCCTGGTGGTGCTGGTGTGCGGCATCCAGTTCATCGGTGACCGCTACGTGCGGCACCTGCGAGCGCGCTAGCTGAGGCGCTCCAGATAGGCCGGCAATTCCGGGTCGGGCAGCACCGAGAGCACCTTGAGTCGCTGCAGGGTGCGGTCGCGGCCACGTAGGAGGTGATTGCGCAACTGGCTGGCCGCCGAATCAAGGCTGCCCACCAGCAGGGATTCCAGCACCAGGCGATGCTCCACCAGCACCGCCTCGTCCAGCGGGGTGCCGAGCGACTGGTGGAAGATGCGCGAGACGTTCAGCGGACTCTGGCTGTGGGCGATCAGCTGCGCGAACTTGCGATTGCGCAGGCCGGCCAGGCAGCGCCCATGCAGATCCGCCTCGATGCGTTCCACCGCCGCCCAGGAGGTGGGAGCGGGGTGGGCGGCCAATTGCTCCAGCCGTTCGAGCATCGCCAGCAACTCGCTGCGCGCCAGGCCCGGCGCTGTCTGCAGCAGCGCCTCGGGTTCCAGCAGGGCGCGGATCTCATAGTCGTCGCGGATGGCCTGGGCGGTGAGGGGGCCGGCCAGCCACTGGCCATAGGGTTCCTTCTCCACCAGGCCGCGGTCGCGCAGGCGCATCAGGGCTTCGCGCACCACGGCGCGACTGACGCCCAGGTGGTCGGCCGCCCGCTGCTCGTCCAGGCGGAAATGGCCGAACAGCAGGGCGTGGCTGACGCAGGCGGCGATCTCGTCGCCGACCCGCTCGCCCAGGGAGCGCGTGTCGATCAACTCTTCGCCATCGTCCAGCCCCAGCAACTGTCGGGTCAGCGGCTGGCGCTGCGGCTCGCCCGCGGTGCCGGCCGGATCGATCAGATAGCCACGCCCCTCAAAGCGGCGGATCAGGCCTTCCTCCTGCAGCAGCGTCAGCGCCTGGCGCACCGGCACCCGACTGGTGCCGAACAGTTGCGCCAGCGGCGCCTCGACCAGCACCAGCCCCGGTGCGGCACGGCCGGCCAGGATGGCTTCGCGCAGCGCGCTGCGGATCATCGCGTAGCGTGCGGCGGTACGACTGTCATCGAGGGGGGCGGGGACTGCTGCCGACATCGGGGGCCTTCCAGAAACGAGATGAGAATTGTGGCACAGGCCAGCGGCCTTTCGCGCGTTACCGGCCGAGGCTGGCGCACGCACGGTAACGGGGCAGACGTTACGGTTCTGCACAAAAATGGATCTATTTAATTTAAGTACATTTTTAGTGCCGTGCGAAGTTGGCTGCTCAGAGGCCTTGCCCGGCTGAGCCGTAGCGATTTTCACCTGGCCTGGCTAAAGCTGGCATAAAGCCTGCTCTGGTAAACGTACCAAATTATAAAATGTACGTTTAAGGAGCGACCATGGAACCCGCCCAAGCCTTGGTACTGGATGCAGTCGGTCTCGGCGAGGCCTATGCCGCCGGGACCCTCGATCCGGTCGCGGTCTTCGAGGCCGCGCTGGCGCGCGCTCAGGCATCCTCGGCCGTATTCATCACCTTGACCGCCGAGCGCGGGCGCGCCGAGGCCCTGGCCGCGCGCGAGCGCTGGGAGGCCGGGCAGCCGCGTTCGCCGCTGGATGGGGTGCCGCTGGCCTGGAAGGATCTGTTCGATCTGCAGGGCGAGGTCACTACCTGCGGTGCCGAGCTGCGCCGCCTGGCGCCGCCGGCCACGGCCGATGCCGCGCTGGTCCAGCGTCTGAGCCACGCTGGGCTGGTCAGCCTGGGCAAGGTCAATCTTAGTGAATTCGCCTATTCCGGCGTGGGGCTGAATCCCCATTTCGGGACACCTGCCAATCCGTGCGCGCAGGGCGAGATACGTATACCCGGCGGCTCTTCCTCGGGTTCGGCAGTGGCCGTCGCCGCCGGCATCGTGCCCCTGGCGTTCGGTACCGACACCGCTGGTTCGGTGCGCCTGCCGGCAGCCCTCAATGGACTGGTCGGCTATCGCCCCAGCCTGGGGCGCTATCCGGCGACCGGCATCTTTCCGCTGGCCGCGTCCTATGACGTACCGGGTCCGCTGGCGCGCAGCCTGCGCGATTTGCAGTGCCTGGATCGCCTGCTGATGGGCGCGGCTGCCCGACCGCTGCCGGCGCCGACGGAGCTGCGTGTGGTGCTGGACCTGAGCGTGCTGGACGACGCCCGGGTGTCGCCAGCGGTGCGGGCCAATCTACTGGCCGCCGCCGAGCGGCTGGCCAGCGCTGGCGTGAGGGTGGAGCGCCGTGCCCGTACGGTCTTTGCCGAGGCCCTGGACTTTCTCGCCGCGGAAGGGTGGCCAGGGGCCCTGGAAGCCTTCGCCCTGCACCGCGAGGTGCTCGACGCCCCCGCGGCCGAGCGCCTGGATCCGCGGGTGCGTCAGCGCCTGGAGCGGGCAAGGGCGTTGCCTGATGGCCACCTGGCGGTCCTGCATGAGCGTCGTGATCGGTTGCGGGCGCGCTTCGCCGCCGAATTCGCCGAGGCGCTGCTGCTGGTGCCGACGGTGAGTCAGGTGGCACCGCTGCTGGCCCCCCTGGAAGCGGATGCGGAGCTGTTCGCCGCCACCAATCTGGAGCTGCTACGCCTGACCATGGCCGGCAGCCTGCTCGGCGCGCCGGGGGTGTCGCTACCCAGCGGTCGCGACGCCCAGGGCCTGCCCACCGGGCTGTTGCTGGTGGCCCCTGCAGCGGCGGACGAACGCCTGCTCGATGCCGCCTCGGCCGTGGAAGCCCTGGTCAGCGCCTGAATTCAAGCGGCGGTGGCGGGGGCCCGGCTCCGCCATCGACCTGTGTCTCTTCCGGGTACTGGAGAGTGCAACGATGGCCAAAGAAATCTTCGTTTCCATCGGCGTCGACGTCGACGCGGTGGCGGGGTGGCTCGGTTCCTACGGCGGCGAGGATTCGCCCGACGACATCTCCCGCGGCCTGTTCGCCGGCGAGGTGGGGGCGCCACGGCTGCTCAAGCTGTTCGAGCGCTACGGCCTCAAGACCACCTGGTTCATTCCCGGGCATTCGGTGGAGACCTTTCCCGAGCAGATGCAGGCGGTGGCCGCGGCCGGTCACGAGATCGGCATCCATGGCTACAGCCACGAGAATCCCATCGCCATGACCCCCGAGCAGGAGGAGGAGGTGCTGGATCGGTCCATCGAGCTGATCACCGCCCTGGCCGGCAAGCGGCCCACCGGCTACGTCGCGCCCTGGTGGGAATTCAGCCGGGTGACCAACGAGCTGCTGCTGAAGAAGGGCATCAAGTACGACCACAGCCTGATGCACAACGACTTCAGCCCCTACTATGTAAGGGTCGGCGACAGCTGGACCAAGATCGACTACAGCCAGCAGCCCGAGAGCTGGATGAAGCCGCTGGTGCGCGGCCAGGAAACCGATCTGGTGGAGATCCCGGCCAACTGGTACCTCGACGACCTGCCGCCGATGATGTTCATCAAGAAGGCGCCCAACAGCCATGGCTTCGTCAATCCGCGCCATCTGGAAGAGATGTGGCGCGACCAGTTCGACTGGGTCTATCGCGAACTGGACTACGCCGTCTTCCCCATCACCATCCACCCCGATGTATCGGGGCGGCCGCAGGTGCTGCTGATGCTCGAACGCCTGATCGAGCATATCCAGGGTCACGCCGGGGTGCGCTTCGCCACCATGGACGAGATCGCCGACGACTTCCTGCGGCGCCAGCCGCGCCAGCGCTAAGCGCCCAGCCCACAGGTACAGGACCATGACCCTCCCTGCCGCCAGCTCGCTCCACCCGGAAACCCCCACGGCTGCCTGGAAACCGCAGCCGCTGTCTTCCGGTGATGTCCGCTACGCCACCTGGATCGCCTTCTTCGCCTGGGTGTTCGCCGTCTACGACTTCATCCTCTTCGGCACCCTGCTGCCGGTGATGGGTGGGCACTTCAACTGGAGCGAGGCCGAGCAGGCCGAACTCGCCACCTGGGTCGCCCTGGGCGGGGCCATCATCGCCTTCGCCATCGGCCCGCTGGTGGACCGCATCGGTCGCCGCGGCGGCATCATCGTCACCATCGGCGGCACCGCCCTGTGTTCGGCGCTGACAGCGCTGTGCGCCGGCATGGGCAAGGTGCCGCTGGTGCTGGTGCGCTCCGTGGCCGGCCTGGGCTATGCGGAGGAGGGGGTCAACGCCACCTACCTGACCGAGGTCTACGCCGCCTCCGACGATCCGCGACTGATCCGCCGCCGGGGCTTCATCTACAGCCTGGTGCAAAGTGGCTGGCCGATCGGCGCGCTGATCGCCGCCGGCCTCACCGCCCTGCTGCTGCCGCACATCGGCTGGCAGGGCTGCTTCGTGTTCGCCGCCGTGCCGGCCTTCGTCATCGCCGTGCTGGCGCGCAAGCTCAAGGAAAGCCCGCAATTCCAGGTGCATGCCCGCATCCAGCGCCTGCGCCGCGAAGGTCAGGAGCAGGACGCCCGCAGCCTGGCCCGGGAATACGGCGTGGACTACGAAGAGCATGCCAAGGCCGGCGTGGCCATGGCCTTCAAGGGCCAGGCGTTGCGCCCGACCCTGGTGCTGAGCCTGGCCATCCTGCTCAACTGGTCGGCGATCCAGGTGTTCAGCGTGCTGGGGACCTCGGTGATCGTCAGCGTGCACAAGCTCAGCTTCGAGAATTCGCTGTGGATCCTGGTGCTGTCCAACGCCGTCGGTTTCATCGGCTACCTGTTCCATGGCTGGCTGGGCGATCGCATCGGTCGGCGCAACACCGTGGCCCTCGGCTGGATGTGTGGCGGCCTGGCCTTCTTCGCCATGCTACAAGCGCCCAGCCAACTGGTGCCGGTGGTGGCGCTCTACAGCCTGGGGCTGTTCTTTCTCACCGGACCCTATTCGGCCATGTTGTTCTTCATGGGCGAAAGCTTCCCCACCAGCATCCGCGCCACCGGCGGTGCCATCGTCCATGCCATGGGGCCCATCGGCGCCATCCTCGCCGGCCTGGGCATCACCAGCGTGCTCGGCAGCGGTGGCCAGTGGCACAGCGCCGCCCTCTGGTTCGGGGCGCTGCCGTGCTTTCTCTCCGGCCTGGTGATGTGGGCCGCCCGCCATGTCGAACCCACCAGTCTCAAATGACAGGAGCCCCCATGACAGCTCATACCTCTCCCGTCGCCCTGATCACCGGTGCCGCCAGCGGCATCGGCCAGGCCCTGGCCGTCGCCTATGCCCAGCAGGGCGTGCGGGTGGTCGGCGGCTACTACCCCGGTGATCCCCATGACCCAGAAGAGACTCGCCAGAAGGTGATTGCAGCGGGGGGCGACTGCCTGCTCGAACCCCTGGACGTCCGCGACAGCGCCTCGGTGGACGCCCTGGCCGCTGCCGCTCTGGCGCATTTCGGCCGCCTCGACTATGCCGTGGCCAACGCCGGTCTCCTGCGTGCCGCGCCGTTGCTGGAAATGAGCGATGCGCGCTGGCAGGAGATGCTCGACGTCGACCTCACCGGGGTGATGCGTACCTTTCGCGCCGCCGCGCGACACCTGGAGGAGGGTGGGGCCCTGGTCGCCATCTCCTCCATCGCTGGCGGCGTCTACGGTTGGCAGGACCATGCCCACTACGCCGCGGCCAAGGCCGGGGTGCCGGGCCTGTGCCGCTCGCTGGCCGTCGAACTGGCGCCGCGTGGCATCCGCTGCAACGCGGTGATCCCCGGTTTGATCGAGACGCCCCAGTCGCTGGACGCCAACAACTCCCTGGGGCCGGAGGGCCTGGCCAAGGCCGCCCGCAGCATTCCCCTGGGACGGGTCGGCAAGCCCGAGGAGGTGGCGGCGCTGGTGCGTTTCCTGACCAGCCCCGAGGCCAGTTACATCACTGGCCAGAGTCTGATCGTCGATGGTGGTCTCACTGTCCGCTGGCCCGATTGAGGAGAAGAGCATGTTCGAGCTGACAGACCGCCGCGCCCTGGTGACCGGCGCGGCCAGCGGCATCGGCGCCGCCATCGCCCGCAGCTATGCCGGCGCGGGTACGCGCCTGGTGCTGGCTGACCGCGATGCCGAGCGACTGGCGCGGGTGGCCGCGGAATGCCGCGCCCTGGGGGCCGTGGTGATCGAGACCGTCGCCGACGTTGGCCAGCCGGAGGGCGCCTGGGCCGGGGTGGATGCCTGCGTGGCGGCCCATGGCGGCATCGACATCCTGGTCAACAACGCCGGGATGCTGACCCAGGCACCCTGCGTCGACCTGACCCTGGCGCAGTGGAACGACATGCTGCGCGTCGACCTCACCAGCGTCTTTCTCGCCAGCCAGCGCGCCCTGCCGTTCATGCAGGCGCAGCGCTGGGGCCGCATCATCAATGTCGCCTCCCAGCTCGGCATCAAGGGCGGCGCCGAACTCTGCCACTATGCCGCGGCCAAGGCCGGGGTGATCGGCTTCACCAAGTCGCTGGCGCTGGAGGTGGGCCGCGACAACGTGCTGGTCAACGCCATCGCCCCCGGACCCATAGAAACCCCGCTGGTGGATGGCATCAGCGCCGACTGGAAGGCCGCCAAGGCCCGTGAATTGCCGTTGGGTCGCTTCGGCCGGGCGGAGGAGGTGGCGCCGGTGGCGCTGCTGCTGGCCAGCGATCCGGGTGGCAACCTCTTCGTCGGCCAGACCCTGGGCCCCAATTCCGGCGATGTCATGCCCTAGGAGGTAACCATGTGTGGACTGTGCGGCCTGCTCGGGTTGGATCTCCACTGGAGCGATCCGCTGGGCGACGACCTGCCGCGGCGGCGCGAGCGCCTGCGCCGGGTCGCCGCCATCAACCGGGTGGTGGCACCGTTCCGGCTGACGGTGAGCGACGTCCAGGGCGCTTCCTACCTGGTCCAGGGACCGACTGGGCGCCAGGCCCTGGCCGAAGGGCTGGACGAGCTCTGGCGCCAGGCCGAGGCGGTGCTGGGACGGCCGCTCGATCCCCTGGACCCGCGCGTGCTGGTACCGCTGGAGGGAGTGTCTTGAGCCTTGCCGTCAATGTCATCACCGGCTTTCTCGGCAGCGGCAAGACCACCCTGCTGCGCCGGCTGCTGGCCCAGGAGGCCCTGGGCGAGACGGCGCTGCTGATCAACGAATTCGGCGAGGTCGGCATCGATCACCTGCTAGTGGAAGAGGTGGCCCCGGACACCGTGCTGCTGCCCAGCGGCTGCGTCTGCTGCTCGGTGCGCGGCGATCTCAAGGCGGCGCTGCTGACCCTGCACGGGCGGCGTAGTCGCGGCGAGATCCCGGCCTTTCGCCGGGTATTGCTGGAGACCACCGGCCTGGCCGATCCCGGGCCGATCCTGGCCACCCTCACTCTCGATCCCCAGTTGCGCGGACGCTTCCACCTGGGCTTGCTGGTGACCGTGGTGGACGCCGAGCACGCCGCCTTGCAGGAAGGCCTGCATCCGGAGTGGCTCAACCAGGTCACCGCGGCCGACCGGCTGTTGCTGAGCAAGGCCGACCGGGTCGCGCCTGCCGTGCTGGAGCGGCTGGACCGGCATCTGGCCCAGCTCAATCCCACCGCCACCCGGGCCCTGGCGGCGACGGTGGCCAGCGGCGATGACCTGCTGCTGGGCGAGGGCCTGCGCGCTGCCGATCCGACGGCCGAGGTCGGTCGCTGGCGCCTGTTCGCCGCCGTTGCCGAAGGTCGCCACGGCAGCGCCGAGGTCTGCTGCCTGGAGTTCGACCGCCCCCTGGACTGGATGGCCTTCGGGGTGTGGCTGTCGATGCTGCTAAGATGCCACGGGCAACGCATCCTGCGAGTCAAGGGCCTCCTCGACGTGATCGACGCCAGCCAACCCATCGTCATCCACGGCGTGCAGCACAGCCTGCATCCGCCGGTGCACCTGCCGGCCTGGCCGGCGGGCGAACGCCGCTCGCGCCTGGTGTTCATCGTCCGCGACCTGGACACCGCGCTGCTCAGGCGTTCCTTCGCCGCCTTCATGGGCGGCCTGGGACGGGCCGCATGAGCACGCCGCTGACCTTGCGGGTGCTGGGCACCTCGGTGACCCTGCTCGAACCCATCCGCCAGCGGGCGGAGGCGGAACTGGGCATCCGCCTGGTCTACCAGATCCACGACGTCCAGACCGCCCAGCGCATCGCCGTGCTGGAGCCGGGCAGCTACGACCTCTACGACCAGTGGTTCCACAATGTCGACTTCGTCTGGCCGGCGCGAGCGATCCAGCCCATCGACATCCGCCGCATCGCGCTCTGGGAGGAGATCAACGACCTACCCAAGCGCGGCCGGCTACATGCCACGGATCGCCTGGCGCCCGGCTGCCGGCCGTGCGACCGCCTCTATGTGCAGCACGACGGCAGCCTCGGCGGCCAGCCCAGCGAGCGCATCAGCATGCTGCCGCTGACCCACAACGCCGACAGCTTCGCCTATCGTCCGGAAAGCCTGCCTGCGGCGCTGGTGGGGCAGCAGGAAAGCTGGGCCTGGCTGATCGACGAAGGCTGGTGCGGCCACAGCGCCCTGCAGAGCGATGCCGCCATCGGTGCCCTGGACGCCGCCCTGGCGATCCAGGCGGCCGGCCTCGCCCGTTTCGACGACATCGGTAATCTGCGCCTGGAGGAGATCGATCGCCTGGCCGAGTTACTGGTGGAGCGCCAGCGTCATCGCCACTTCGCGGCGTTCTGGTCCGACGACCGCAGCGCCGGCGAGCTGACCCTGGCCGCCGGGGTGGACATCCAGAGTCTCTGGTCGCCCATGCTCATGGCCCTGCACCGGGCGGGGGTGGATTACCGGGTGGCGGTCCCGCGCGAAGGCTATCGCGCCTGGTTCGGCGGCCTGTCGCTGTCGCGCTGCGCGGAGGGCCGGGTGCGCGACGCCGCCTATGCCTATCTCAACTGGTGGCTGGCCGGCTGGCCCGGCGCGGTGATGGCGCGCCAGGGGTTCTATATCGCCAATCCGGTGCGGGCGCGGGATCACCTCAGCGCCGCGGAATGGGACTTCTGGTACGGCGGCTTGCCGGCCCGGGAAGAGCTCGCCGGCAGCGACGGCTTGCCGCTGATCGAGGTGGGCCAGCGGCGCGAAGGGGGTTCCTACGCCGAGCGCATGAGCCATATCGGCGTGTGGAATTCGGTGATGGACGAACACAACTACCTGGTGCGGCGCTGGAGCGAATTCCTGCGCACCACGGCGGCTTGAGATGATCCTTTCCAGGCGAGAAGGGCGTGCCAGACGCCTTCCTGTACTGTTGCCCAGGCAACAGCTACTGGACAGCTGCCCTTGGGGCGACAGCGGAAGGCGTCTTGCTATTCTTATTAAGTATATGATTTTTAATAATTTTTAGACTTGGTTCGGTTCTTGATTAGAGGCTCAGGGTCACTGTTTCGCTCGTCCCCGCGGCGAGCCCAACCCGGAGAGCCTTTGCATGTCGCAGAACCCCGTCAAATTCGCCTATTGGGTCCCCAACGTCAGCGGCGGCCTGGTCGTCAGCAACATCGAGCAGCGCACCCACTGGGGCATCGACTACAACCGCAAACTGGCCCAGCTCGCCGAGCAGGCCGGCTTCGACTACGCCCTGACGCAGATCCGTTTCACCGCCGGCTACGGCGCCGAGTACCAGCACGAGTCGGTGGCCTTCAGCCACGCACTGCTGGCGGCCACCGAGCGACTCAAGGTGATCGCCGCCATCCTGCCCGGGCCCTGGAATCCGGCGCTGGCGGCCAAGCAGCTGGCGACCATCGACCAGCTCACCAACGGCCGCATTGCCATCAACCTGGTGTCCGGCTGGTTCAAGGGCGAATTCCATGGCATCGGTGAGCCCTGGTTGGAACACGACGAGCGCTATCGCCGTTCAGAGGAATTCATCCGCGCCCTCAAGGGCATCTGGACCCAGGACAACTTCACCTTCGCCGGCGACTTCTATCGCTTCCGCGACTACACCCTGAAGCCCAAGCCGCTGCAGCAGCCGCACCCGGAGATCTTCCAGGGCGGCAGTTCGCGGGCGGCACGGGACATGGCAGCGCGGGTATCCGACTGGTACTTCACCAACGGCGGTACCCGCGAGGAGATCCGCGCCCAGGTGCAGGACCTGCGCACCAAGGCCGCGGCGGAGGGGCGCGAGGTCAAGATCGGCGTCAACGCCTTCATCATCGCCCGCGACACCGAGGCCGAGGCGCGCGAGGTGCTGCAGGATATCGTCGCCCAGGCCAATCCCGAGGCGGTCAAGGCCTTCGGCGAGGCGGCGCGCCAGGCCGGTGCCGCCAGCCCGGAAGGCAAGGGCAACTGGGCGAACTCTAGCTTCGAGGACCTGGTGCAATACAACGACGGCTTCAAGCCCAACCTGATCGGTACCCCCGAGCAGGTCGCCGAGCGCATCGTGGCGCTCAAGGCCGAGGGCGTGGACCTGGTGCTGGCCGGCTTCCTGCACTTCCAGGAGGAGGTGGAGTACTTCGGCAAGCGGGTGCTGCTGCTGGTGCGCGAGCTGGAAGCCCGGGCCGCGGCCCAGGCAGCGGCCTAGGCCATGGGCGTGAGCCTGGTCAGGCGTCCGGTGCTGCTGGAGGTGAGTGACCTGGCACTGGCCTTCGGCGGGGTCACGGCCTTCGCCGAGGTGGGCTTCCAGGTGCGCGAGGGCGAGATCTGCGCCCTCATCGGCCCGAATGGTGCCGGCAAGAGTTCGCTGCTCAACGTGATCAACGGCCTCTATCGGCCACAGCGGGGAGCGGTGCGCCTGGGCGGATCGAGCCGCGCCCTGCGTCGGCCCCAGGCCGCGGCTCACGCGGGCGTCGCCCGTACCTTCCAGAACCTGGCGCTGTTCAAGGGCATGAGCGTGCTGGACAACGTGCTCACCGGACGCGGACGTCATCGCCGCGCCTCCTGGCCGGAGCAGGTATTCGCCCTCGGCCGGGCGCCGGCGGAGGAGCGGGCGCAGCGAGAGATCGCCGAGTGGGCGCTGGACTTCCTGCACCTGCGGCCCTGGCGTGACGCCCTGGTGGGCACCTTGCCCTATGGCCTGCAGAAGCGCGTGGAGCTGGCCCGGGCACTGGCCGCCGAGCCACGGCTGCTGCTGCTGGACGAGCCCATGGCCGGGATGAATGCCGGCGAGAAGCAGGAGTTGAGCGGCTACATCAGGGCGATCAATCGTGAGCGCGGAGTGACCGTGGTGCTGATCGAGCACGACATCCAGGTGGTGATGCAGCTGGCGGACCACGTGGTGGTACTGGACTACGGTCGCCTCATCGCCGATGGCCCGCCCGCCGCGGTGCGTAACGACCCGGCGGTGATCGCCGCCTACCTCGGTACCCGACACTAGGGAATACCTGCGCCTAAGGGAGAAAACCATGGCGTTCTTCTTGGAAGTCTTGCTTGGCGGCCTGCTCGCCGGGGTGATGTACGCCCTGGTGGCGCTGGGCTTCGTGCTCATCTACCGGGCTTCCGGCGTATTCAACTTCGCCCAGGGCGCCATGCTGCTGTTCGCCGCCCTGACCTACGTCAGCCTGGTCGAGCGCGGCCTGCCCGGTTGGCTGGCACTGCTGGTCACGGTGGGCGTCATGATCCTGCTGGCGGTGGCGGTGGAGCGCACGGTGCTGCGGCCGCTGGTGAATCGCTCGCCGCTGGTGCTGTTCATGGCCACCCTGGGGCTGGCCTATTTCATCGAGGGCGCGGCCCAGGCGCTGTGGGGGGCCCAGGTCCACGGCCTGGACCTCGGCATCGAGGACAGTCCGTTGGAAGTAGGCGGTCTGCTGCTGTCGACCTTCGACCTGTTCGCGGCGATGGTGGCGGCAGTGCTGGTGGTCGGGCTGTCGCTGCTGTTCGACCGGACGCGGCTGGGCATCTCGCTGCGCGCCGTGGCCGACGATCCCCTGGCGGCCCAGGCCGTGGGCATCCGCCTGCCGCGGATCTGGGCGCTGGTGTGGGCGGTGGCGGGCTGCGTCGGCCTGGTGGCCGGGCTGCTCTGGGGCGCGCGGCTGGGCGTGCAGTTCTCGCTGTCGCTGATCGTGCTCAAGGCCCTGCCGGTGTTGATCATCGGCGGCTTCTCCTCGGTCACCGGGGCCATCGTCGGCGGCCTGCTGATCGGCGCCAGTGAAAAGCTCGCCGAGGTCTATCTTGGCCCCTTCATCGGTAGCGGCATCGAGAACTGGTTTCCCTATGCCTTCGCCCTGGTATTCCTGCTGATTCGACCGGTCGGCCTGTTCGGCGAACCCACGGTCGAGCGCGTCTAGAGGATTCACTCATGACCACCTCCGTCGACGCGCTGGCCGCGCGTCCGCTGTCTCCCCGTGCGCCCGCGATTCGGCCGGCGCGCCTGGTATTGGCTGCCATTCTGGCCTTGGCCTTTGGCGTGCTGCCCTGGGTGGGCAATGACTATCTGTTCAATGCCCTGCTGATTCCCTTCCTGGTGCTGGCCCTGGCCGGGTTGGGACTGAATCTGCTCACCGGCTACGCCGGGCAGCTGTCGCTGGGTTCGGCCGCCTTCATGGCGGTGGGCGCCTTCACCACCTACAACCTGCAGGTACGCCTCGGCTGGCCGCTGCCGCTGTGCCTGTTCGCCGGTGGCCTGCTGGCGGCCCTGGTCTCCCTGCTGTTCGGCCTGCCCAGTCTGAGGATTCGCGGCTTCTACCTGATCGTCTCCAGCCTGGCCGCACAATTCTTCATCCTCTGGGCGCTGACCCGCTTCGACTGGTTCTCCCATGGCAACGCCTCGGGCGTCATCAGCGCGCCACCCCTGGTGCTGCTGGGCTATGACTTCGCGGGGCCACTGGGCCGCTATCTGGCCACCCTGGTGGTGACACTCGTGCTCTTCGCCCTGGCCGCGCGCCTGGTGCACGGCGAACTGGGCCGCACCTGGATGGCGGTACGCGATCGCGAGACGGCCGCCGCGGTGATGGGGCTGTCGGTGGTGCGGGCCAAGCTGCTGGCCTTCGCCTTCAGCGGCTTCTACCTGGGCATCGCCGGAGCACTCTGGGCCTTCACCTACCTGGGTACCGTGGAGCCCAACGGCTTCGACCTGAGTCGCTCCTTCCAGATTCTCTTCATCGTCATCCTCGGCGGCCTGGGCAGCCTCGCCGGCAGCCTCTATGGCGCGGCCTTCATCGTCTTGTTCCCGCTGTTGCTCTCCAACCTGGCCGGCTGGTTGCCGGGCGATCTCATCGCCGCGGGTCAGCTGGAGAACCTGCAGAAGATGGTCTTCGGCGCCCTGATCATCCTGGTGCTGATCAAGGAACCCGAGGGCCTGGCCCGCCTCGCCACCCGCGCCTGGCAACGCCTGCGTCGCGCCTGACCCCTTTCGCCGGCGGGAAGGCTCGCCGGCCCAACACCCCCAACAAGGAAAGTCTCCATGTTCAAACGTCATCTGCTCGGCAGCCTCGTCCTGGCCCTGGGCCTCACCACCCTCGGCCCGGTCCAGGCCGCCGGCGAGCAATATTTCCCGCTGCAGAGCTATCGCGTCGGCCCCTATGCCGCCGGCGGCACCGGCTTCTTCGGCGGTTTCATCGACTACATGAAGTACGTCAACGCCAACGGTGGCGTGAATGGCGTCAAGCTGGTGTGGAGCGAGTGCGAGACCGAGTACATCGTCGAGAAGGGCGTGGAGTGCTACGAGCGCTTGAAGAACGGCCATGACGGCGCGCCCGCCGCGGCCACCAATCCGCTGTCGGTGGGCATCGCCTACGCCACCCTGGAGAGGTCCACCGCCGACCACCTGCCGCTGATCACCATCAACCACGGTCGTACCGATTCCACCGACGGCAGCGTCTTCCCCTATGTCTTCCCGCTGCAGCTCAATCCCTATTCGGAGGTCTCGGCCATCCTCAACTGGATCGCCCAGCAGGGTGGTGGAGTCGACAGCCTCAAGGGCAAGAAGATCGTCACCCTCTACCACGGTTCGCCCTACGGCAAGGAGACCAACGAGGTGCTGCAGAAGCTGGCGGATCGCTACGGCTTCGAGTTGACCCTGCTGGAGGTGCCCCATCCGGGTAACGAGCAGCAGTCCCAGTGGCTCAACATCCGCCGCATCAAGCCCGACTGGGTGATCCTACGCGGCTGGGGCGTGATGAATCCGGTGGCGATCAAGACCGCGCAGAAGGTGGGGTTCCCGGTCGACCACATCATCGGCAACATCTGGAGCAACTCCGAGGAAGACGTCCGCCCGGCCGGGGCGGCGGCCAAGGGCTTCTTGGCCATCACCACCCACCCCTCGGGTACCGACTTCCCGGTGTTGCAGGGCATCGAACGCGACGTGGTGGCCAAGGGGCAGAGCGACCTGGCCGATCCCAAGCGCTTCGGTACCGTCTACTACAACCTCGGGGTGGTCAACGGCATCCTCAACGTCGAGGCGCTGCGCCTGGCCCAGGCCAAGTATGGCGACAAGCCCCTCAGCGGCGAGCAGGTGCGCTGGGGCTTCGAACATTTGAACCTGGACGATGCCCGCCTGCAGGCCCTGGGCGCCAAGGGTCTGGTGCAGCCGCTCAAGCTCTCCTGCGCCGACCACGAAGGCGGTGGCGCCATCCGTATCCAGCAGTGGGATGGCGAGAAGTGGAAACTGGTGAGCGACTGGGTACAGGCCGACCGCGCCTTCCTGCGGCCGATCATCGAGGCCTCGGCGCAGCAATACGCCAAGGAAAAGGGCATCACCCCGCGTGATTGCAGCAAGGAGAGCTGATTCATGACCACCACCCCCTTGCTGGCGGTTGACGCCATCGAAGTCCGCTACGACCAGGCGATCCTCGCCGTCAGCGGGGTCAGCCTGGAAGTCCAGCCGGGGCAGGTGGTGGCCTTGCTGGGCGCCAATGGCGCAGGCAAGAGCACCACGCTCAAGGCCATCTCCGGGCTGCTCGGCGCCCAGCGCGGCCAGCTCGTGAGCGGCACCATCCGCTACCAGGGCCAGGATCTGGCCGGCCAGGCACCGGATACCCGGGTGCGTGCCGGGCTGGTCCAGGTGCTGGAGGGTCGCCACTGTTTCGGGCGATTGAGCGTGGAAGAGAATCTGCTCAGCGGCGGCTTCGTCCGCCGCCTGGGCCGGGGCGTCCAGCGCACCGAGCTGGAGCGGATCTATGCCTGGTTTCCGCGCCTGGCTGCCAAGCGCAAGCAACTGGCGGGTCTGACCTCGGGCGGCGAGCAGCAGATGATCGCTCTGGGCCGCGCGCTCATGGCGCGGCCCCGCCTGCTGCTGCTTGACGAACCCTCCATGGGCCTGGCGCCCCTGGTGGTGGAAGAGATCTTCGCCAGCGTCGCCCGGCTAAACCGGGAGGATGGGTTGAGCGTGCTGATGGCCGAGCAGAACAGCGCCATCGCTCTGGACTATGCCCACCAGGCCTTCGTGCTGGAAAGCGGCCGAGTGGTGCAGGCGGGGGTTCCCGGCGAGAGCCTGACGCGGGAGGCGGTGCAGGCGGCCTATCTCGGGGTGGGTTGAGCCAACGCGCGTCTGGTGGCACGAAGTCTTCTCCCAGTGTGCGCGCGACAGAAAGCGACTGGACGATAATCGCCCGGAACCCGCAAATCAGCGGCATCCGGACGTTCAAGTCGGCGCCATTGGGGTCGATAGCTGAGAGGTCAACCAATTAGCTTTCCTGGGAAGCCTCTATGAATTCCAATAACTACAGCATAGGCACTCGGGCAGGACTGAGCTTTGCGGTCATCGCCGCGCTGGTGCTCCTGCTCGGTCTGTTCGGTCTCTACAATGCTCACTCGCTGCGCAGCGCGCTGATCCATACCGAAGACGTCTCCCTGGCGGGTAGTCGCTCGCTGGCACAGATCCGCGACAACCAGTTGGGTATCCGGGTCATCACACTGCGCATGATGCTCAATCGCGAGCCTGCCGTGCTCCAGCCCACCGTGGACCGGCTCCAGGTATTGCTCGGCCTGTTGGACAAGGCCATGCAGGACTACCGCAAGGTGGTGACCGACCAGGGTCGCCCCAGCTTCGAACAACTTGACGCCACCATCGGCAACTACCGAACCCTGCTTGGCCAGTATCGTACCCTGTCAGACCAGGGTGATCTGGACGGTATGCGCGCGCTGCTCAATGGCGGCATCCAGGACGCCTCGAACAAGACCGGCGATCTGTTCAACGCCCTGCTCAAGACCAACGTCGAGGAAAGCAACGCCTACACCGCAGAGGCCACCCAACGCTACCAGGCCATCTGGTTCGGTTCGCTGACGGTGCTGGGCGTGGCCCTGCTGCTGACCATCGCGCTGGCCTGGGGCCTGACCCGCAGCATCGTCAAGCCGCTGCGCGCGGCCATCTCGGCGGCGCGCTCCATGGCCGACGGCGATCTGCGCCAGACCCTGCAGGTGCAGGGCCGTGACGAACCCTCGCAACTGCTCGAGGCCCTCGCCGGCATGCAGGCGAGCCTGCGCCAGGCGCTGGGGCTGATCAACGCTACCTCGGACCAGCTGGGCAGTGCCTGCGGGGAAGTCAGTCGCATCACCCAGCGCAACCTGGGCGAAGTAGCGCAGCAGCACGACGAAATCCAGCAGGCCGCCACGGCGGTCAACGAAATGACCGCTGCCGTGGAAGAGGTGGCTGGCAATGCCGTGTCCACTTCCCAGGCGTCCGACGACTCCCAACGGATCGCCCAGCGGGGTAGCCAGCAGGTACAGCACACCCTCTCCACCATTCGTACCCTGGGGCAGGGGATGGACGAGGCGTCGACTGACATCGAGCAATTGGCCGAAGAGTCGCAGAAGATCGGGACGGTGCTGGACGTGATCCGCGCCATCGCCGAGCAGACCAACCTGCTGGCGCTCAACGCGGCCATCGAAGCCGCGCGGGCTGGCGATGCCGGCCGTGGTTTCGCCGTAGTCGCCGACGAGGTTCGCGCCTTGGCCGGACGTACCCAGAGCTCAACCGCCGAGATCGAGCAGATGGTCTCGCGGATACAGAACGGCACTCGGCAGGCGGTGGATGCCATGCAAAGCGGCACGCGCCAGGTGAGCGAGAGCCTGGTCAGCGCCGAGGCCAGTGGCCAGGCCTTGGAGGAGATCAACCAGGCGATCGTCGCCATCCATGAGCGCAACCTGGTGATCGCCAGCGCCGCCGAGGAGCAGGCCCAGGTCGCCCGGGAAATCGACCGCAACCTGGTGAACATCCGCGATCTCTCGGTGCGCAACTCGGACGCCTCGTCCCAGGTGGGCAAAGCCATCGACGAATTGAACGGGACCTCGGGTGAGTTGCAGCGAATGCTGCATCGCTTTCAGTTCTGAGGCGTGACCGAAGTCCGGTTAAGCCTGCTCCAGGCTCCCGCTCCCGTTGCTACCCTGGGCTGATCTTCCAGGGCAGCAACGGGATTTCGCCGTGAACAAGACCTCCTACAACGCCGTCGCCGATACCTTCCGCCAGGCCAGGATAAACCTCAGCGCCGACGAAGGCCGTTATCTGGACGTGCTGCTGGAACACCTACCGCCCGGCTCGACGCTGCTCGATTTGGGCTGCGGTACAGGAACGCCGGTCGCGGCGGCCATCATCGCCCGGGGGCATCGCGTCCTTGGCGTAGATCAGGCGGCCGCCATGCTGGCCCATGCCCGCCGGGAATTCCCCAAGCAGCGCTGGATCGAGGCGCGTCTGGAAAGCTATGCCTGCGCCGAACCCTACCAGGGCGCGCTGCTCTGGGATTCACTGTTCCATCTGGAGCGCCAGTGGCATGCCGTCGTCCTCGGCCGGGTGATCGCCGGACTGCCGCGGGGCGGGCGGCTGATGCTGACCTCGGGCGGTTCGGCGAGCGAGGCCTTCGTCGACCACATGTTCGATCAGCCGTTCTTCTACGACTCCCATCCTCCCGAGGTGCTGCGTGAGCTCTTGCTGACGCAGGGCACGCGTATCCTCGTCGAGGAATTCCTGGACCTGCCCGACGGCGAGCGCAACAAGGGGCGCTGCGCCTTCGTCGTCGAGAAGCTCTGATCAGCGGGCACGCTACTCTTTCCACCCCGGTTGGTAGAGCGTGCCGTGGGCCTGGTCCAGGGCGGCACGGACCTTGGGTGAGTGCTGGTAGATATCGATCAGCTTGGCCAGCCGCGGATCGTCCTTGTTGTCCGGGCGGGCGACGAACTGAATGACGTACTCGGGATGGTCGAGACCGTCGAAGAGCAGCGCCTGGTTGGGGTCGATGGTCTTGGCCAGGCGCAGGTAGTGCGGATAGCCCTGGGCCACGTCGACGTCATCCAGGGAGCGGGCCAACTGCACGGCCTCCAGCTCGACGATCTGAATGTCGCGCGGATTGCTGGTGATGTCGGCCAGGGTGGCGTGGTAGCCGACGCCGGGTTTGAGGGTGATGAAGCCGGCCTTCTCCAGCAGCAACAAACCGCGACCGCCGTTGATGGCGTCGTTGGCGATGGCCACTCGCGCGCCCTTGGGTACCTCGGCCAGGGTCTTGTACTTCTTCGAATAGAGTCCGACGTTGTTGATGATCCCTGGTGCCACCGCCACCAGGTCGTAGCCGGCGGTGCGCTTGGCGTTCTCCAGGAAGGGGATGTGCTGGTAGTAGTTGGCGTCGATGTCGCGGTTGGCGAGGCTGGTGTTGGGCGCGATCCAGTCGCTGAATTCGACGATTTCCACGTCCACCCCGGCGGCCTTGGCCTCCTGCACCGCCACTTCAAGCGGTGGCGCGAAGGCGGCGGTGGTGCCGATCTTGAGCGGATCGGCCAGGGCTACGGTGCTGAGGAGACCGAGGGCGAAGAGCAGGGGTTTGAGGCGGGTCATGAGGCGTCCTTGAGGGTTCAGTCCTGGCGGAAACGGCTGCCGAAATGGCGGGCGTCGAGGTGGTCGCCGCGGCCGAACAGCTTGTGTCTGAAGCTGCCCTCGGCGTAGGCGGTCTTGTAGCGACCCCGGCTCTGTAGCTCCGGGATCACCAGGTCGATGAAGTCGCTATAGCACTCGGGGGTGACGGTGCGGGCCAGGTTGAAGCCGTCCAGCCCGGTCTCGTCGATCCAGCCGAGCAGGGCATCGGCCACCTGCTGAGGATCGCCGACCAGGGCGGTGTAGCGCCCGCCCAGGGCGTGCTGCTCTAGCAGCTTGCGGCGGGTCCAGCCGGCGTCCTTGGCGACCAGGCGCTTGAGCGCCGATTCGATGGCCTCGGTCTTTTGCGGGCGGATGGGTTCGTCGAGGTCGTAGGCGGCGAGATCTATGCCGACCGAGGCCGAATGGTGGGCGACCCCGGCCTCGGGGCTGGCGTAGCTCAGGTATTCAGCATGCTTGTCGCGGGCCTCGGCAGCGGTGGGCGCGACGATCACCGTCAGGCCCATGAACAGCTTCACGTCATCCGCGCGCCGGCCGGCTGCCACCGCCGCGCCTCGGACTCGTTCGACCTGGGCGCGGGTGGCGGCCTGATCCTGTCCGGAGATGAACACGCATTCGGCATGGCGCCCGGCGAAGGCCAAGCCGCGATCCGAGGAACCCGCCTGGAATAGCACCGGGGTGCGTTGCCGCGAGGGCTCGCAGAGGTGATAGCCCTCGACGTCGAAGAATTCGCCGTGGTGCTCGACCTTGCGCACCCGCTCGGGACGGGCATAGATCCGCTGGACGCGATCCCGGACCACGGCATCGTCGGCCCAACTGCCTTCGAGCAGCTTGTAGAGGACTTCCAGGTATTCGTCGGCCTGATCGTAGCGGCGGTCATGGGCGATCTGGCGGTCCAGGCCCATGGCGCGGGCGGCGCTGTCCAGATAGCCGGTGACGATGTTCCAGCCGACGCGGCCTTCGCTCAGGTGATCCAGGGTGGAAAGGCGGCGAGCGAAGGGATAGGGCGGCTCGTAGGTGAGGTTGGCGGTGAGGCCGAAACCCAGGTGCCGGGTGCTGGCAGCCATAGCCGAGACCAGCAGAAAGGGATCGTTGACCGGCAGCTGGATGGATTCGCGCAGGGTCAGATCGACGTTGCCGCCATAGACGTCGTAGACACCGAGAATGTCGGCGATGAACAGGCCATCGAACAGGCCGCGCTCCAGCAGCTGGGCCAGCTCGGTCCAGTAACCGAGGCTGTGATAGTGGCTGGAGGTATCGCGCGGGTGGGTCCAGAGACCGTGGTTGATGTGACCCACGGTATTCATGTTGAAGGCGTTGAGCAGCACCTGCTTGGCGGGAGCGCTCATGGCGCGGGCGCCTGCGCAGGGTTGAAGGTCCGGAGCACGGCCATGGGATCCTCGGAGTCAAGGCAAGAAGAGAGATTCCGGTGGTCCGGTGGTTATACGGTAGCCTCAAGATCCAGACAGTTTTAAATAGCCTTTCGGAATAACGTTAGGCTGCTGGCAGTGCCGTGCGGCCCTCTAAATAAATTCCAAATCGGTATTAAGCTGACGTTTGCTTATTCCTTATCTTGGCCGGCATCCATTCGCCGCTCGCCGAGGAATCCATGGCCGCCGTCCGTTTTTCACCAGGCTCACGCCTGCGCCAGGGGCTGCTCGCCCTAGGCTTGCTGGGCCTCGCCTGCGCCGTCCAGGCCGATACCGCCCTGCGCATCGGCTATCAGAAATCTTCCACCCTGTTGGTGCTGCTCAAGGAGCAGGGCACCCTGGAACGGGATCTGGCAGCCAAGGGCATCACCGTCAGCTGGCATGAGTTCTCCAGCGGCCTGCCGCTGCTGGAGTCCCTCAACGTCGGCAACGTGGATCTCTCCGCCGACGTCGCCGACACCGTGCCGGTGTTCGCCCTGGCGGCGGGCGCCAAGCTCACCTATTTCGCCCGGGAAACGCCGTCGCCCCAGGCCCAGGCCATCCTGGTCCCGGAGGGCTCGTCGCTGAAGACCCTTGCCGACCTCAAGGGCAAGCGCATCGCCGTCACCAAGGCTGCCGGTAGCCACTACCTGCTGATCGCCGCCTTGCAGAAAGCCGGTCTGACCTTCGCCGACATCCAGCCGGCCTATCTCACCCCGGCGGACGGTCGTGCTGCCCTGGAGAACGGCAAGGTGGACGCCTGGGTGACCTGGGAGCCCTTCGTCGCCAGCGCCCAGCGCCAGCAGCACGTCCGCATCCTCGCCTCCGGCGAGGGCCTGGCCAGCTACCAGCGCTACTACCTGGCGGCCACCCCCTATGCCCAGGCCCATCCCGAGGTGCTGAGCCTGGTGTTCGCCGAGCTGCAGCGCACGGGGCAGTGGGTGAAGCAACACCCCGCCGAGGCGGCACGCATTCTCGGTCCGCAGTGGGGTCGCCTGGACGAGGCCACCGTGGAGCTGGCCAACGGCCGCCGCACCTACGATGTCCAGCCGGTCAGCCGCGCCGCCCTCGGCGAGCAGCAGCGCATCGCCGATGCCTTCCACGCCGCCAAGCTGCTGCCCACCGCGGTGGACGCCAGCGCCGTGGACCTCTGGACCCCCAGTGCCCCCCTGACCTCCCGCTAGCCGAAAAGGAACTCGAAATGCACAAGACCACGCTACGCTGGGCCGCCGGCCTGGCCCTGTTCGGCAGCGCGCTGCTGGCGCAGGCCGCTGCGCCCCAGGAGGTCCGCCTGGACTACGCCTACTACGCCCCTACCAGCCTGGTGCTCAAGGAGCAGGGGCTGCTGGAGAAGCGCCTCGCCAACCAGGGCATCGCCGTGCGCTGGGTGTTCAGTCAGGGCAGCAACCGCTCACTGGAATACCTCAACAGCGGCAGTACCGATTTCGCCTCCACCGCAGGACTTGCCGCACTGCTCAGCCGCGCCAATGGCGCCCCGATCGAAACCCTGTATCTCGCCAGTCGTCCGGAGTGGACGGCCCTGGTGGTGCCCAAGGATTCGCCGCTCAAGTCCCTGGCCGATCTCAAGGGCAAGAAGATCGCCGCGACCAAGGGGACCGATCCCTATCTGTTCCTGCTGCGCAGCCTGCGCGAAGCGGGCCTGAAGAAGGGCGACGTGGAAATCGTCCACCTGCAGCACCCGGACGGTCGCGCCGCTCTGGAGCGTGGCCAGGTGGATGCCTGGGCCGGTCTCGATCCGCACATGGCCGCCAGCGAGTTGCAAGCCGGTTCGCGGCTGCTCTATCGCAATCTCGACTTCAACAGCTATGGCGTGCTGAGCACCACCGAGGCCTTCGCCAAGGCCCAGCCGGAGCTGGTCAAGGCGGTGCTGGGCGCCTACGAAGATGCCCGCCACTGGACCCTGGCGCATCCCCAGGAGACCGCCGAGTTGCTGGCCAAGGCGTCCGGCCTGCCGCTGGAGGTCGCCCAGCGCCAGCTCGCGCGTACCGATTTCAGCCAGCCACTGCCGGGGCCGCAGTTCGTCGCCGCGCTCAAGGGCGCCGCGCCGCTATTGGGTGAAGAGGGCCTGGTGCGACCCGGCGTGGACGCCGTGGCGGCAGTCGATGCCCTGGTCCAGCCCGCGTTGGCCCAGGCGGTGATCGAGAACAAGCAGCCGGTGGCCCAGGTGGCTGCACCGTGAGCGATGAACTGACCCAGGCCGCTCCACTCGGCCAAGGTCCCAGCGTCGTACGGGCTGGCAATGGCCGTTGGCGTGGCGCCGTGCTGCCCCTGGGGCTGGTCGTCGTGTTGGAGGCGGTGGTCCGCCTCGGCTGGCTGCCGGCCTACCAGATGCCGCCGCCCAGTGAGGTGCTGCGCACGCTCTGGGTGCTGGGGGAAGGGGAGTTGTGGCGGCATCTGGCGGCCAGTCTGGCGCGAGTCGCCAGTGGCTTCGCCCTGGGCGCGGGCCTGGCGCTGCTGATCGGCGCCTGGGTAGGGCTGTCGCGCCGCGCCGAGGCCTATCTCGATCCGCTGTTCCAGGCGCTACGCGCCATTCCCAGCCTGGCCTGGGTGCCCCTGTTGTTGCTCTGGCTGGGTATCGATGAAACGCCCAAGATCGTGTTGATCGCCCTGGGCGCCTTCTTTCCGCTGTACCTCGCCCTGGTCAGCGGCATCCGCGACGTGGATCGCCGTCTGGTAGAGGTAGGCCGACTCTATCGCCTGTCGCGCCCGGCGCTGATCCGCCGCATCCTGCTGCCGGCCGCCTTGCCGAGTCTGTTCACCGGCCTGCGTGGGGCCCTGAGCATGAGCTGGATGTTCCTGGTGGCGGCCGAGCTGATCGCTGCCACCGCCGGTCTCGGCTATCTGCTCAGTGACGGCCGGGAGACCTCGCGGCCGGACGTGGTCATCGCCGCCATCCTGGTGCTGGCGGTACTCGGCAAGCTCAGCGACGAACTCTTGGTGCGTCTGGAACGCCGGGCGCTGGCCTGGCGCGACACCTACCAGGGAGGCCAGTGATGAGCGAACCCCTGCTGTCCCTCGAGCGCATCGGCAAGGCCTTCGCCGGGCGCCGGGTGCTGGAAGGTGTCGACGTGGCCCTGGCTGCCGGCGAGGTGGTCAGCCTGCTGGGTGCCAGTGGCTGCGGCAAGAGCACCCTGCTGCGCATCGCCGCCGGGCTGGACGACGATTTCAGTGGCCGCATGACCCTGGCGGCGGCCAGTCATGGCGTCGGCGTGGTGTTCCAGGAACCGCGGCTGATGCCCTGGCTGGACGTCACCGCCAACGTCGGCTTCGCCGACGGCGCGCGGGCCGATCGTGCCTGGATCGAACAACTGCTGCGCGATGTCGGGCTGGAGGGGCAGGGCGCGCTGTTGCCCAAACAGCTATCCGGCGGCATGGCCCAGCGTGTCGCCATCGCCCGCGGGCTCTATGGCCGCCCGCGGCTGCTGTTGCTCGACGAGCCCTTCAGCGCGGTGGATGCCTTCACCCGCTGGCAACTGCAGGACCTGGTGCTGCGCCTGGTGGCCCGGTACCACATCGGCGTGCTGTTGGTGACCCACGATCTGGACGAGGCTTTCTACCTGGGCGACCGCGTCCTGGTCCTGGGTGGCGCGCCCTCCCGCGTGCAACGCCGCTTCGCCGTCGCCGCCCCTCACCCTCGCGAACGACGGGCGCCTGCCTTGCTGGCCCAGGCGGCCGAGGCCTACGAGGCATTACAGCGACTGCGCGCCTGATCGCACTACCGCCGAAAGCGCCACCTTGAGGCGTGCGCAATCCGGCGGGAGCGGGCAGTATCGAGGGCCGGCGGTGCCCTGATGCCGTCTACCTCAACTCGATGCTTTCCAGGAGCCTCTATGACCCCCTCTGCAGAGACAATGGCCGAACTGGCCCCCCGCGGCGTTCTCCGTGCAGCGATCAACTACGGCAATACCGTCCTGGCTCAGCGCGGCGCCGATGGTCAGCCGGTCGGCGTTTCGGTGGCCCTGGCCAAGGCCTTGGCCGAGCGCCTGGGCGTACCGGTGGAGTTCATCACCTACGATGCCGCCGGCAAGGTCTTCGCCGCCCTGGAACAGCAGGCCTGGGATCTGGCCTTCCTCGCCATCGAACCGGTGCGCGCCGCCCAGATCGCCTTCAGCGAGCCCTACGTCATCATCGAGGGCACCTATCTGTTGCGCGCGGATGATCCGGCGCAGCGAGTCGCCGAGCTGGACAGTGCCGGACGGCGCATCGCCGTCGGCCAGGGCGCTGCCTACGATCTCTACCTGAGCCGGACCCTGACCCAGGCGGAGCTGGTGCGGTCGTCCACCTCGGCGCTCGCCATCGAGGACTTCGTCGCCCAGCGGCTGGACGCGGCGGCCGGGGTGAGGCAACCCCTCGAAGCCTACGCCGCCGCCCACCCGGGCTATCGAGTGATGGCCGACAGCTTCACCGAGATTCGCCAGGCCATGGCGGTGCCCAAGGGACACGAGGCGGCAGCGGCCTATGTACAGGCGTTTCTCGACGAACAGCTGCGCAATGGTTTCGTTGCCCGGGAGCTGGCTGCCACCGGGCAGGGTGATGTCCGTCTCGGTACGCCCGCGAGCAATTGATCGGCGCCTCCCAGGCGGAGCGGGGAGCGGGTGTGGATTCGGTGCCCCTTTGGGCGGTGGGATGAAATCATTACCGCATCCTGCTGCCAAATAGGCGTGCTCAACGCTTCGCTCCGAGGTTTCCCTTGCTCGCCACCCTGTCCGATCCCGCCTTTCTCACCGGTCTGCTGCAGATCGTCATCATCGATATCCTGCTCGGTGGCGATAACGCCGTGGTGATCGCCCTGGCCTGTCGGCGGTTGCCCGAGGCCCAGCGCCGCAAGGCCATCCTCGGCGGCGTCGCCGGCGCCGTGCTCCTGCGCATCCTGCTGCTGTTCGTCGCCAGTTATGTACTGGGCTGGCCGCTGCTCAAGGTGGTCGGTGGCGTGCTGCTGCTGTGGATCGGCATCAAGCTGCTGCTGCCTGACGAGGACGAGGCCAACGTCAAGGCTGGTACCACCCTGGGGCAGGCCATCTGGATCATCATGGTGGCCGACGTGGTGATGAGCCTGGACAACGTCATCGCCGTGGCTGGTGCGGCCCAGGGGCACCTGGGCCTGGCCATCACCGGGGTGCTCATCAGCATTCCTATCATCATCTTCGGCAGCCAGCTCATCCTGAAGCTCATGGAAAAGTTTCGCTGGCTGGTGATGGCCGGCGCAGCCCTGCTGGGCTGGATCGCCGGTAAGCTGATCGCCAGCGACGAATGGCTGCAGGGCTTGCTCGGCACCGGCGACTGGCACTGGGCACCCTATGTGGCTGGGGCGATCGGTGTAGCCTTCGTGCTCGTCATGGGTCAGTTGCTGGCGCGGCGCGCGGTCACGGCCTGAGGCTCGCGGATCGCTTCAGCTTCATATCGCGGCAGACTTGCAGGGCGGTCTGCCTCTGGCATACGCCGTCACTGCATATCGTTAGATAAAATCCGTCTTTACCAAAAGTTATAACAGCTCATTAGCCTATAACGCTTTCGGGTAGCCAGTCGGCACGGAGCGGGATGATGAGCAGGGTAGGGAAGGGATTGGCGGTTGTCGCCGCCGTGGCCGGCGTCCTCGGGTTCGCCGGTAGCGCCGCAGCCGAGGGCAAGATCAGCATTGCCCAGCAATTCGGTATCGGCTACCTGATCCTCGACGTGGTGCGCGATCAGCAGTTGATCGAGAAGCATGGCAAGGCCGCCGGCCTTGACATCAAGGTGGACTGGAACAGTATCTCCGGCGCCACCGCCATGAACGAAGCGCTGCTGGCCGGCGCGCTGGACGTGGTCTCCGCCGGAGTGCCGCCGATGCTGACCGTCTGGGATCGCACCCGCGGACGGCAGAACGTCAAGGCCATCGCCGCCCTGGGCGCCATGCCCAACTACCTGCTGAGCAATCGTGCCGAGGTCAAGTCGATCAAGGACCTGACCGATCAGGATCGCATCGCCGTACCGGCGGCGGGCGTGGGCTTCCAGTCGCGCACCCTGCAGATCGAGACCGCCAAGGTCTTCGGCGATGCCCAATACAAGAAATTCGATGCCATCAGCGTGAGCCTGCCGCATCCCGATGCCAGTGCCGCCCTGATGGCCGGCGGGTCGGAGATCACTACCCATTTCTCCAGCCCGCCGTTCCAGTACCAGGCGCTGGAGAATCCCAAGGTCCACCGCATCCTCAGCAGCTACGACGTGCTCGGCGGGCCGGGCACCTTCAACGTGCTCTACACCACCGAGAAATTCCACGACGAGAATCCCAAGACCTACCGCGCCTTCTACGATGCCCTGGTGGAAGCCGCCGCCTTCATCCGCGCTAACAAGGCCGCTGCGGCCGAGGTGTACATCCGGGTGGAGAACTCCAAGCTGCCGCTGGCCCTGGTGCAGCGCATCGTCGAGGACCCGGAGATCGATTTTACCGTCGAGCCGCAGCGCACCTTCGTCTACGCCCAGAAGCTGCACGAGCTGGGTGTGCTGAAACACCAGGCTGCCTCCTGGCAGGACTATTTCTTCCCTGAAGCCCACGAGCGTCCCGGCAGCTGAGCCGGACCACCAAGGAGAAAACTCCATGACCCTCGCCGCCCACGCACCGGCTGCTGGCCAAGCCTTCGAGATCCGTCCCTTCGGCAACCTGGGGGCCGAGATCCTCGGTATCGATCTGGCCCAGCCACTCAATGCCGAAGACTTCGCCCGCGTCCACCGCGCCCACCTGGACCACCACGTGGTGGTGTTCCGCGACCAGCGCATCACCCCCGAGCAGCAGATCGCTTTCAGCCGTCGCTTTGGCGAGTTGCAGATCCATGTGCTCAAGCAATTCCACCTGGCCGGCCACCCGGAGATCCTCATCGTCTCCAACATCATCGAAGACGGCCAGCCTATCGGCCTGGGCGATGCCGGCAAGTTCTGGCATTCGGATCTCTCCTACAAGGAGCTGCCGAGCCTGGGCTCGATGCTGCATGCGCAGGAGTTGCCGGAGGAGGGTGGCGATACGATCTTCGCCAACATGCACCTGGCCTACGACACCCTGCCGGAGGCGCTCAAGCGCCAGATCGAAGGCCTCCAGGCGGAGCATTCCTATACCGCTACTTACGCCAAGCCCAAGTTCGAGGGCAATTGGCGGCCGACCCTGACTGCCGCGCAACTGGCCGAGGTCAAGGCGGTGGTCCATCCGGTGGTGCGCACCCATCCGGAGAACGGCCGCAAGGCGCTGTTCGTCAGCGAAGGCTTCACCACCCATATCGTCGGCCTGCCGGAAGACGAGAGTCGCGACCTGCTCGACCAGCTGTATGCCCACAGCGTCAAGCCCGAGCACCTCTATCGCCACCAGTGGAAGCCCCACGACCTGGTGTTCTGGGACAATCGCTCGCTGCTGCACCTGGCGGCCGGCTGCCCCAACTATATGAGGCGCAAGCTGTATCGCACCACCATCCAGGGCGATGCGCCTTTTTAAGGGAGTAGACGACCATGAACGCTCCTCTCGCTTCCCGTCCGCACCTGACCCTGGCACAGACCCAGCCGCTGCTGCAGGTGCAGGATCTCGACCTCGAATACCGCACCCGTGAACGCCGGGTGCGGGCTACCCACCAGGTGTCCTTCGAGGTGCACGGCGCCGATCGCTTCGTCCTGCTCGGCCCGTCCGGCTGCGGCAAGTCCAGTCTGCTCAAGTCGGTGGCGGGCTTTCTGCCGCCGCTGCACGGCGAGATCCGTCTGGAAGGCCAGCCGATCAAAGGGCCGGGACCGGATCGCATCGTGGTGTTCCAGGAGTTCGATCAGCTGCCGCCGTGGAAGACGGTGCTGGAGAACACCATGTTCCCACTGCTCGCCAGTCGCCAGGCCAGTCGTGGCGAGGCCCGCGAGCGGGCGCTGCACTACCTGGACAAGGTCGGCCTGGCGCGTTTCGTCGATGCTTATCCGCATCATCTTTCCGGCGGTATGAAGCAGCGGGTGGCCATCGCTCGCGCCCTGGCCATGCAGCCCAAGATCCTGCTGATGGACGAACCCTTCGCCGCCCTGGACGCCCTGACCCGGCGCAAGATGCAGGAAGAACTGCTGGCGCTCTGGGACGAGGTGCGCTTTACCCTGCTGTTCGTCACCCACTCCATCGAAGAGGCGCTGGTGGTGGGCAATCGCATCCTGCTCCTGTCGCCCCATCCGGGACGGGTACGAGCCGAGCTCAACTGCCATCAGTTCGGCCTCGAAGACTTCGGCGGCGCCGAATTCCAGAGCACCGCGCTGCGCATCCACAACCTGCTGTTCCCCGACGATGTCCAGACGCTGCCGCCGGAGGTGGCCGACGAACGCCTGCGCCTGCAGCAGGCCATCGTCCAGGGCCGCATTTCCTACTAATTTCGAGGTAGATTCATGACTCGACAGCCCCCGGTGCGGGCCGAATACCAACGGGACCTCGCGCCCCTCGACGACTTGCCGCTGGCGGTCGAACTGCCCCTGGTGACTCGCCTGTGGAGCCAGGCCTGGCTGCGCAAGCTGGTGATCCTGGCGATCCTGATGCTGGCCTGGGAAGCGGCCGCGCGCTGGCAAGGCAACGACCTGCTGCTGCCCAGCTTCCTGCAGACCGCCGCCGCTTTCTGGGATGGCCTGGTCACCGGCGAGTTGCCGGCCAAGGTGGCCATCTCCCTCGGTACCCTGCTCAAGGGCTACCTGCTGGGCGTGGTGCTGGCCCTGGCGCTGAGTGCCCTGGCCGTCTCCACCCAGTTCGGTCGCGATCTGCTCGGCACCCTGACCTCGATGTTCAACCCGCTGCCGGCCATCGCCTTGCTGCCCCTGGCGCTGCTCTGGTTCGGCCTGGGCGAGAACAGCCTGGTCTTCGTGCTGGTGCACTCGGTGCTCTGGCCCATGGCGCTGAACACCTACTCGGGCTTTCTCGGCGTCTCCGACACCCTGCGCATGGCCGGGCGTAACTACGGCCTCAAGGGCCTGAGGTATGTGGGCCTGATCCTCATCCCGGCGGCGCTGCCGGCCATCGTCTCGGGCCTGAAGATCGGCTGGGCCTTCGCCTGGCGCACCCTGATCGCCGCCGAGCTGGTGTTCGGTGCCTCCAGTGGCAAGGGCGGCCTGGGCTGGTACATCTTCCAGAATCGCAACGAGCTCTACACCGACCGCGTCTTCGCCGGCCTTGCTGCGGTGATCATCATCGGCCTGCTGGTGGAAGGCTTGGTGTTCGCCACCCTGGAGCGGCTGACGGTGAAGAAGTGGGGGATGCAGCGATAGCGCCTGGCGCCTTTCGTTGGGCTTCGCTGCGCTCAACTCAACCTACAGCTTTATCGTCGAAGCCCAATAGGCCACCGGATCTGTCCTGGGAGCAACGGCTCTCGATCCTCGCGCGGACTACCCCTCTCCCTCTGGGAGAGGGCTGGGGTGAGGGCGCACCTCATACCCGATCCTCCAGTGGAAAAGGCTAACGCCGTTTTCTACGCTACGGTGCTATGGGATCGTTTGGGCGATCGCGGCCATGGGCCGCTCCTACGGAGATATCCATCCCAACGGATCGTCTGACCAAGGTAAGACGGGGAGACATCGATTTCGCTGTATAAGCGAGGAGATGATGGCATCGAAACCCAATGTCCCTGGTAGCCAGAGCTCAAACCGCTGTTCTCTAGTGGCGCCTTGTCCTAGCATCGATAAGGCATCTTCCCCTGGAGAGGTTCCCTTCATGTACGCCTTCTGCTCCGAGCCTTTGACCCCGCTGATCGCCATGCCCTCAGCCTCCACTCTGGGCGCTGTGCGTACTCGGGCACAGCGGCGGCCTGCTCGGTCCGATAGGAAGGTTGTCCATGTCCAAAGAGCTCCTGGGAATTTCCGCCATGGCGCTGATGATCCTTGGCGAAGCCTGCATCATCTATGGTGAATTGGCCGCGGCGCGCCTGGCGTCCAGCGCGACCTTCGATTGGCGCGATGTTTTGCTGCTGGTGCTCTTCGCCTGCTTTTCAGGGCTCTGCCTGCTGCTGGCCTATGCCTTGGGATACCGGGCTACCGGTAATATCTGGCTGGTCGCGGTGGTCTCCGTTCTGGCCCTGTTGATCTGCGAGCCGGTACTCATCTGGCTGCTGTTCCACGAGCTGCCCGGTCGTGGCGCCTTGGTCGGTTTCATCCTAGGTGCCTTGGGACTGGCTGCGACAATCTGGCTCTGAGCGCTGTAGGGTGCACTGCCCGATCGCGGCAATGGGCCGCTCCTACAGGAAAATCGAGCCCGAAGGAGCGGCCCATGGCCGCGATACCGACTCCGATGCCAAACTATTAAATGCGCATAGTAGATAAATCGTGAATTAGGATATGCGCATAAAGAATTTCCTTCTTATGCCCCGTCTGCCTAAGGTGGACCCCAGCCAACGTCTTCCCAAAAGGCGTTCCCTTACCTAGGCACGGGATTCACCACCATGAGCGTTCAATTCCTCGGCATGATCGGCCATCGCCTGACCTCGGAGATCATCGCCCCCTCCGGCCCCATCTTCGACAAGGGCTATGTCACCCGCTTCGCCCAGGCCCATGAGCAGGCCGGCTTCGATCGCATCCTGGTCGGTTATTGGTCCGATCAGCCCGATGGGTTCCTGGTCACCGCCCTGGCGGGGCAGGCCACGCAGACGCTCAAGTTCCTGCTAGCCCACCGTCCCGGTTTCGTTGCCCCGACCCTGGCGGCGCGCAAGCTCGCGACCCTCGATCATCTGCTCGACGGCCGCCTGGCGGTGCACATCATCAGTGGTGGCAGCGACGGGGAGCAGCGCAAGGACGGCGACTGGCTCGACCACGACCAGCGCTATGCCCGCACCGAGGAATTCCTCGATGTGGTGCGCCAGGAGTGGACCGCTACCCAGCCCTTCGATCACGAGGGCGAGCACTACCGTGTGGCGAATGGCTTCTCCGCCATCAAGCCGCTGCAGCAGCCGAGTCTGCCGGTCTACTTCGGCGGCTCCTCGCCTGCCGCTCTGCGGGTGGCCGGCAAGCACGCCGACGTCTTTGCGCTGTGGGGCGAATCCCTGGCCCAGACTCGCGAGACCATCGCCGCAGTGCGGGCCGAGGCGGCGCGCCACGGCCGCACGCCCAAGTTCAACGTCTCCTTTCGGCTGATCCTCGGCGATACCGAGAGCGAGGCCTGGGACAAGGCCGAAGCCATCCGGCAACAGGCCAAGGCACGCCTGGCGGCAGACGGCGCCGTGCATCCGGCCAAGCCGGAGGCGGTCGGCGCGCAGCGCCTGCGCGACACCGTGGCGCTGGGCGACCGGGTAGACCGCCGGCTTTGGACTGGCATCGCCGCCCTGGTGGGCGGTGGGCACAACTCCACTGCGTTGGTCGGCACCGCCGAACAGGTCGCCGATGCCCTGCTGGATTACTACGATCTGGGTGTCGACAGCTTCCTGATCCGCGGCTTCGATCCGCTCAACGATGCCGTCGAATATGGCCGCGAACTGATTCCCCTGACCCGTCAGAAGGTCGCCGCGCGCCTGGCCGGTGCCCGGCGCACCGGCTGACGCTTGCAGACCCACCCACCGCGCGACCGTACCCACGGAGCGCTCCCGATACCCTCGAGGAGACGCCTTCGTGAACAAGGGATTGCTATTCGCCGCCGGCCTGTTGGCTGGCACCATTACCAGCCTGGCCCAGGCGGTCACCCTCACCATCGGTGACCAGTTCTACTACAGCAGCACCCTGCTGGAGCAGGCGGGCGAACTGAAGGACCTGCCGTACCAAATCGAATGGAAGAGATTCAACGCCGGTGGCCCGGTGGTGGAGGCGCTCAATGTCGGCTCCATCGACCTGGGCATCGTCGGCGATACCCCGGTGATCGCCCTGGCGGCCCGCGGTGGCCCGGTCAAGGTGGTGGCGGTAACCCGCAATCGCCCGGACGGCACCGCCATCGTGGTCGGCAAGGACTCGCCGATCAAGACCGTGGCCGATCTCGCCGGCAAGCGCGTGGCCATCTGGAAGGGCTCCTGGAGCCAGCAACTGGTCTACTCGGCGCTGGAACAGGCCGGGCTGCCCAGCGACGCCCCGCGCTATAGCTACCTGATGCCTACCGAGGCGGTCGCCGCCCTGAGTCAGGGCACGCTCGACGCCACCGCGACCTGGGAACCCTACGTCAGCATGGTGGAGCGCCAGGGTGGTCGGGTACTGGTCACCGCCAAGGACCTGATGCCGGCGCCGGTCTATGTGGTGGCCAACACCAACCACCTGGACGAGAACCGCGCCGCCATCGGCGATTTTGTCGCCCGCCTGCAACGCGCCCGCAGCTGGGCGCGCGACCACGTCGACGTCTATTCCCAGGCCTGGGCCAAGCGCAACAACTCCGATCCGGCCATCGCCGAACGCTGGTTCCGCCGGGATGCGACCTGGGTCGAACCGATCAGCGCCCAGACCCTCAGCGACGGTCAGAAGACCGCCGATTTCCTGGTCAAGGCCGGGGTGCTGCAGCAGCCCTATGACGTCAAGACGCTCTATGACCAGAGTTTCAACCGTTATCTGCAGACGCCCCGGGAGGCCAGCCGATGAGTCGTCAACTGCACCTTGCCGGCTTTCTGCTGGCCGGTCCCGTCGTTCATAGCCACGCCGTCTGGCGCCACCCCGAGACCCAGGGCGACTTCCTCGACCCGGACTACTATGCGCGCGCGGCCAAGGCGCTGGAGGAGGGGCTGTTCGACTTCCTGTTCTTCGCCGACCGCCTGGCCGTGGGCGACCAGCTCGGCGGCTCGCGGGAGACCGCCCTGCGCCTGGGCGCCCAGGACGCCACCCGACTCGATCCGCTGCCACTACTGTCCTATCTGGTAGCCCATACCCGCCGCCTCGGCCTGGGCTGCACCCGTTCCACCACCTACTACGAACCGGCCCATGTGGCGCGGGCCTTCGCCACCCTCGATCACCTGTCCCGCGGGCGGGCGGCCTGGAATATCGTCACCTCGATGAACGACAGCGAAGGCCGGCTGTTCGGCAAGGAGCGCCACCTGGAACACGACCTGCGCTACGACCGCGCCGACGAATTCGTCGAGGTGGCGGTCGAGCTCTGGCGCAGCTGGGGGCCGCAGGCCCTGCACCTGGATCGGGAAGCCGGGGTGCTGGCCGATCCGGCGCAGGTGCGCTCTCTGAATCACCGTGGCGATTGGTTCCGCGTGGAAGGTCCACTCAATATCCCGCGCAGCCCCCAGGGGCGGCCGGTGTTGATCCAGGCCGGCTCCAGCGGTCGCGGCCGTCGCTTCGGCGCGCGTTGGGCCGAGGCCATCTTCACTATCCAGCCGAATCTGGCCGCCATGCGCGCCTTTCGCGACGATGTCCGCCGCCAGGTGCTGGAGCAGGGGCGCTCTCCCGACGGCTGCAAGATCCTCACCTCGGTGATGCCCTTCATCGGTGGCAGCGAAGCCGAGGCTCGGGCCAAGCAGGAGCGACACAACGCCCTGGCGCAACCCGAGGTGGGGCTGATCACCCTCTGCTCCCAGCTCAATATCGACCTGTCGCGCTTCACCCTGGATACCTCCTTGGGTGAGGTGGTCGAGGTCGGCAAACTGCCATTGGCCGCCGCTGAGAAGCTCTCGGCGTTCGGCCCACGAACGACGCTGGCCGAACTCGGCCGCAGCTATGCCGCCAGCGTCCGCGTACCGCAGCTGGTGGGTACCGGCGCGCAGATCGCCGAACAGTTGGCCGAGCTGTTCGAGGCCGGTGGCTGCGATGGCTTCGTGATTTCCCCCGGCTACCTGCCGGGCTCCTTCGTCGAGTTCAGCGAGAGCGTGGTGCCGCACCTGCAGCGCCGCGGCCTGTTCCGACGCCAGTACCAGGGCGAGACCCTGAGAGATCACCTGGGCCTCGGCCCGCTGGAGGACTAGATGAGTACGATCAAGGATGCCGACGGCTGGTTGGGCCTGGCCGGTGAAATAGCCGCGGAGTTCGCCGCCCAGGTAGTGGCCGACGAGCGCGACCGGGTCCGCCCCGACGCCCAGTTGCAAAGACTGAAGGACAGTGGCCTGACCAACCTGCTGATCCCGACACGCCTCGGCGGTGCCGGCCAGCCTTGGTCACTGGCCACGCGGGTGCTGCGCGAGATAGCTGCCGGCGATGGCTCGGTGGGCCTGCTGTTTGGTTATCACCTGCTCAACACCGTCAACCTGCGCCGCGAACCCCAGCCCCGGCGTGACCTTTTGCTCGCGGAGATCGCCGAAGGCCGGCTATGGCTGGCCGGGGTGGTCAATCCCCGTGATGACGACATCCTCGCCACGCCGCTCGCTGGCGGTGGCTATCGCCTGACCGGACGCAAGGGTTTCTGCAGCGGCGCGGCCTTCGCCGATCGGCTCACCATCAGTGCCCGGGATCGGGAAAGTGGCGCGCGGCTGATGATCACCCTGCCAGCGGATCGGCCAGGGCTGGCCTATGCCGACGACTGGGATCACTTCGGGGTGGCCCGCAGCGACAGCGGCAGTTTCACCCTTACCGAGGTTTGGGTCAGCGCCGAGGAAGCCCAGGTCTGCGACCTGGAAGACGCGGGTGACTTCGCGGCGGTGATCCGTACCCCGGTCAACCAGTCCGCCTTCACCCAGTACTACCTGGGCGCGGCCCAGGGTGCCCTGCGCGAGGCACGGCGCTATCTGCATGAAGAGGCGCGGCCCTGGGTGCATTCGCTGGCCGCCAGCGCCAGCGAGGACCAACTGGTGCTGAGCCAGGTGGGCGAACTCTGGATCGCCCTACAAGGTGCCGTGGCCCTGGCCGACGTGGCAGCGCAGCGGGTGGATGCCTTGCTCGCGGCCGATGACGCCTTCACCGCCGAGCTGCGGGGCGAAACGGCCATTGCCGTGGCCAGCGCCAAGGTGCTGGCGGCCCGTACCGCCCTGGACGTGACCACCCGGGTATTCGATGCCCTGGGCGCCCGCGCCACCCACAACCGCCTCGGTCTGGATCGCTTCTGGCGCGACGTGCGCACCCATAGCCTGCACGATCCGCTGGCCTACAAGGTGCTGGAGGTTGGCCGCTATGCGGTCAATCGCCAGTACCCCGACATCCGCGCCTATACCTGACGAGAACCTCCCATGCTGCGCAAGACCCTCGCGAGTCTCACTCTTGGCCTGCTGGCCACCACCCAGGCACTGGCCACCAGCCTGGTGGTGGGCGACCAGAGCTACAACACCCGCACCGTGATGGAAGCGGCCGGGGTACTGCACGACCTGCCGTACCAACTGGAATGGAAGCAATTCACCGCTGGCTCGCCGGTGGCCGAGGCCCTCAACGTCGGCAGCCTCGACCTGGGCCTTCTGGGCGATGCGCCGCCGCTATTCCTGGGTGCCCTGGGCGCACCGATCAGGGTGGTCGGCATCAGCCGCCAGAGTCTGGACGGCGTGGCGGTGCTGGTGCGCGGCGATTCCAGCATCCACAGCCTGGCGGATTTGCCGGGCAAGACGGTGGCCATCTGGAAGGGCTCCTGGAGCCAGCAACTGGCACTGTCCGCGCTGGACCGCGCGGGTGTGCCGCGCGATAAGGTGAGCTTTCGCTATCTCAACGCTCTGGATGCCTCCCACGCCCTGGAAGGCGGCTCGGTGGACGCCATCGCCACCTGGGAGCCCTATGTCACCCAGGCCCAGCGCCAGGGCGCTCGGGTGCTCACCACCGCCGAAGGGCTGATCCCGGCGCAGAGCTTCGTGGTCGCCAGTCAAGGGGCGCTGGACGATGCTGCCAAGCACCAGGCCATTGCCGACTTCCTCCAGCGACTGCAGCAGGCGCGCACCTGGGCCAATGCCGATCCCGAGCACACGGCGCGCTACGCCAGCGCCTGGGCCGAGCACACCCGCGCCGACGCTGCCATCGCCCAGGCCTGGTTCGCTCGGGCGCGCACCGCTATCGGACCGGTCACCCCGGAGTCCATCGCCCAGGCCCAGCGTACCGTCGACTTCTTCGCCGCTGAAGGTCTGGTCAAGGGCTACGACGCCAACCGCCTGTTCTACGACGGTTTCGACACCAGTCTGGCGCCGCCAACGCAGACGGCGCAGCGCTGAGCCCGATACCGATGAAGAGGCGTTGCGTTATGCTTGGAGCGCATGTCCAGCAGCCGGAACTCAGACGCCTCCTCATGAAGACCGACGATATCGAAGCCTTTGTCGCGGTGATCCGCAGCGGTTCACTCAATGCCGCCGCCCAGTCTCTGGGGCTGACCCAGCCGGCCATTACCCGGCGCCTGCAGAGCCTGGAGCAGGACCTGGGCGTCGAGTTGCTCGACCGCCATACCAAGCCGCTCAAGCCGACGCGTCTGGGCCAGGAGGTCTATGGGCATTGCCGCGCCATCCTGCGCGAGATGGATGCCCTGCGCGAGCGGGTGGCCGGCGACGCGCCCCCCTCCGGGCTGTTGCGTCTGGGCGTGCCCCAGACCCTGGGCGATGCCCTATTACTGGAAGCCGTGAAAGACATCCGCACCCGCTACCCGGAGCTACGCACCCAGGTGGCGACGGGGTGGGGCGGTGTGCTGGTCAGCCGTATCGAGCACGGCGAGCTGGACGGCGCCCTGGTGCTGTTCCCGGCCAACAAGGTGTTTCCTCACGGCGTCGAGGCCCAGGCCTTGGGCGCCATGCCCTTGCAGGTGGTCTGCGCGCGCGACCAGGCGCCGGCCAAGGCCCAGCGCCTGGCCGATATCCAGGGACAGGGCTGGGTGCTCAATCCCGACGGCTGCGGCTTTCGCGCCAGTCTGCAACGCACCCTGGCCGAGCAGGGCCAGGCGCTACGCATCAACCTGGAGACCTACGGTACCGAACTCCAACTCGGTCTGGTCGCCGACGGCCAGGGCCTCGGCCTGGTCCCGGCACCGCTGCTGGCGCGCAGCGCTCACCGCGAACGTCTGGCGGCCATCCCGCTGAAGGACTTCAAGCCGGAAATCCAGCTGTGGCTGATCCACCCGCGCTTTCTCGGGCCGTTGCAGGAGGTGGTGGAGGGGTTCGGGCGGGATGCCAGCCGTCTGTTGGCAACTGGCTGACAGCAAAACGCCCGGCAGCCAGGCTACCGGGCGTTCGTCGAGCCGGCTCAGACCGCCGGCTTGGCCAGGAACTCCCGCAAGACGTAGTGCAGGATGCCGCCGGCCTTGAAGTAGCTCACTTCGTTGACCGTATCAATGCGGCAGAGCACCTCGACGCTTTCCAGGCTGCCGTCCTCGCGGGTGATCTCCAGGGTCAGCGGCATGCGCGGACGCAACTCGACGCCATCGATGCCCAGCACGGCGATCTTCTCCTTGCCGGTCAGCCCCAGGGACTTGCGGTCCACGCCGTCCTTGAACTGCAGCGGCAGCACGCCCATTCCCACCAGGTTGGACCTGTGGATACGCTCGAAGCTTTCAGCCACCACAGCCTTGACGCCCAGCAGGTTGGTACCCTTGGCCGCCCAGTCGCGGGAGGAGCCGGTGCCGTATTCCTTGCCGGCGATGATCACCAGCGGAGTGTTCTCCAGCTCGTACTTCATGGCCGCGTCATAGATCGACAGCTTCTCGCCGCTGGGGACATGGATCGTATTGCCACCTTCTTCGCCGCCGAGCATCTCGTTCTTGATGCGGATGTTGGCGAAGGTGCCTCTCATCATGACTTCGTGATTGCCGCGACGCGAGCCATAGGAGTTGAAGTCGGCATAGGCCACGCCATGCTCGGCCAGGTAGCGGCCGGCGGGGCTGTCCTTCTTGATGTTGCCGGCGGGAGAGATGTGGTCGGTGGTCACCGAATCGCCCAGCAGCGCCAGGATGCGCGCGTCGTGGATGTCGGCGATGCGCGGCGGATCGCCGGCGATGCTCTCGAAGAACGGCGGATTCTGGATGTAGGTGGAGTCGGCGTCCCAGACATAGGTCTCGGCGTCCGGCACCTGGATGGCCTGCCACTTCTCGTCGCCATCGAACACGGCGCCGTATTGCTTGTGGAACATGGCGGTATCGAGCTTCTGCACGGCGTCGGCCACTTCCTGCTGGCTCGGCCAGACGTCCTTCAGATAGACCGGCTGGCCGTCGTTACCGGTGCCCAGCGGCTCCTTGGTCAGGTCGACCTTGACACTACCGGCCAGGGCGTAGGCCACCACCAGCGGCGGCGACGCCAGCCAGTTGGTCCTGACCAGCGGGTGCACCCGGCCTTCGAAGTTACGGTTGCCGGAGAGCACCGAGGCCACGGTGAGATCGGCGTCCTGGATGGCTTTCTCGATGGGATCGAGCAGCGGGCCGGAGTTGCCGATGCAGGTGGTGCAGCCGTAGCCCACCAGGTCGAAGCCGAGGTCGTTGAGATAGGGGGTGAGGCCCGCGGCGTTGTAGTAGTCGGTTACCACCTTGGAGCCGGGGGCGAGGGACGACTTGACCCAGGGCTTGCGCATCAGGCCTTTCTCGGCGGCTTTCTTGGCCAGGAGGCCGGCCGCCATCATGACGCTGGGGTTGGAGGTGTTGGTGCAGGAGGTGATGGCGGCGATGACCACAGCGCCGTCTTCCAGCTGGAAGGTTTCGCCGTTCAGTTGCACCTTCACGCTGCTGCCGGCCTTGGGCGCTTCGGCCTTTTTCGGCGCCAGGGCAGTGAAGTCACCGAAGGCCTTGGCCACGTCGCCGAGCAGCACGCGATCCTGGGGCCGCTTGGGACCGGCCAGGCTGGACTGGACTTCGCCCATGTCCAGTTCCAGCACGTCGGTGAAGACCGGTTCGTCACCGGGATTGCGCCACAGGCCCTGGGCCTGGGTGTAGGCCTCGACCAACTGCACGGTCTCCTCGGGGCGACCGGAGAGGCGCAGGTAATCCAGGGTGATCTGGTCCACCGGGAAGAAGCCGCAGGTGGCACCGTATTCCGGGGCCATGTTGCCGATGGTGGCGCGGTCGGCCAGGGGCAGGGCGGCCAAGCCGTCGCCGAAGAACTCGACGAACTTGCCCACCACACCTTTCTTGCGCAGCATCTGGGTGACGGTCAGCACCAAGTCGGTGGCGGTGATGCCCTCGCGCAGCTTACCGGTGAGCTTGAAGCCCACCACCTCGGGAATCAGCATGGAAACCGGCTGGCCGAGCATGGCCGCCTCGGCCTCGATGCCACCCACGCCCCAGCCCAGTACGCCGAGGCCGTTGATCATGGTGGTGTGGGAATCGGTGCCGACCAGGGTGTCGGGGAAGGCATAGGTCTTGCCGTCCTCGTCCTTGGTCCAGACGCTGCGGCCCAGGTATTCCAGGTTGACCTGATGGCAGATGCCGGTACCCGGCGGGACCACGCGGAAGTTGTCGAAGGCGTTCTGGCCCCAGCGCAGGAAGGCATAGCGCTCGCCGTTGCGCTCCATCTCGATCTCGACGTTCTCATGGTAGGCGTTCTCGCTGGCGTAACGGTCCACCATTACCGAGTGGTCGATCACCAGGTCGACGGGGGAGAGCGGATTGATCCGCTGCGGATCGCCGCCGGCCTTGGCGACGGCTTCGCGCATGGCGGCCAGGTCGACCACCGCCGGTACGCCGGTGAAGTCTTGCATTAGCACCCGCGCCGGGCGGTACTGGATCTCGCGGTCGGCGGAGCGGGTCTTGGTCCAGTCGGCCAGGGCCTGGAGGTCTTCGCCGGTGACGGTCTGGTTGTCTTCCCAGCGCAGCAGGTTCTCCAGCAGCACCTTAAGCGACTTGGGCAGCTTGTCCAGGTTGCCCAGAGTCTTGGCCGCGTCGGGCAGACTGTAGTAGTGATAGGTGCGCTCGCCGACCTGCAGGGTCTTGAGGCTGTTGAGGCTATCCAGGGCTGGCATCAGGGGTCTCCTTATCGACGCTTCGACGGTTGCCCGCTGGCCGTTCGAGCCTCGAAAGGTGAAGGAGACCCGTAGCAGCGCTGGGCGGACTGATTTTTCTAGGTGTAGTACTGGACCGATAGGCGCCGTCTACGTTCCCTGTCTGGCGCGCTGGGGTATAGTGCGCGCCCTGCGTGACCCCTTGAGGAAGCCCCGTCGTGAATACCCTGTTGTTGCTGTGCCGTACCGGATTCGAAGGCGAGGTCTGCGCCGAGCTCGGCGAACGGGCGGCGCTGCTTGGCGTGGCCGGCTACGCCAAGGGCAAGCCGGGCGCGGCCTATGCCGAATTCGTCTGCGGCGATGCGGCGGGCGCGGCGAAGATCATGCAGAGTCTGAGCTTCGCCGAGCTGATCTTCCCCCGCCAGTGGTCCCGCGGCGCCTTTCTCGACCTGCCCGAGCAGGATCGTATCGGTCCGTTGCTGGAGTGCCTGGCCGACTATCCCATCTGCGGCAGCCTGGCCCTGGAGATGCCCGACACCAACGACGGCAAGGCGCTTTCCACCTTCTGCAAGAAGTTCGAGCGCCCCCTGACTCTGGCTCTGCGCAAGGCCGGTCGCCTGGTGGACGATGCCCGGGCGCCACGGCTGCAACTGACCTTTCTCAGCGGCCGCCAGGTCTTCGTCGGTGTGGTGGAGCCTGACAACGCCGCGCTGTGGCCCATGGGCATCCCGCGGCTGAGATTCCCGCGCGAGGCGCCCAGTCGCTCCACGCTCAAGCTGGAAGAGGCCTGGCACCACTTCATCCCCCGCGCCGAGTGGGAAAGCCGGCTGTCGTCCGAGATGAGAGCCGTCGACCTGGGCGCCGCCCCCGGTGGCTGGACCTGGCAACTGGTGGCCCGCGAGATGCTGGTGACGGCGGTGGACAACGGCCCGATGAACGAGGCGCTGATGGACACGGGCCTGGTGGAACACCTGCAGGTCGATGGCTACGCCTTCGTCCCCAAGCGCCCGGTGGATTGGATGGTCTGCGACATCGTCGAAAAGCCCGCCCGTACTGCGGCGCTGATCGAGCGCTGGATCGGCGAGGGCCATTGCCGTGAGGCGGTGGTCAACCTCAAGCTGCCGATGAAACAGCGCTATCGCGAAGTGGCCGGTATCCTCGAACGCCTGCACGACCACTTCGAAGGCCGCGGCCAGCGCGTCACCATCGGCTGCAAGCAGCTCTACCACGACCGTGAAGAAGTGACCTGTCATCTGCGGCGGCTTGACCGGAAACCCTAGGTCGCTGCCGCGCTCTGAATGCAGATCGCCGCAACCGTTTACCTCTTGGAGACCCCATGACCCTTGAAGCCGATGCCACCCTCGACGCCAGCGGGCTGAACTGCCCGGAGCCGGTGATGATGCTGCACAACAAGGTGCGCGACATCGCCCCCGGCGCCTTGCTCAAGGTCATTGCCACCGACCCCTCCACCCAGCGCGACATCCCCAAGTTCTGCGTCTTCCTCGGCCATGAGCTGGTGGAGAAGAGCGAGGGGGAAGGGCGTTATCTGTATTGGATTCGCAAGAAGGTGGAGTGACGGTCACCGCCAAGGCTCGCTTGCCATTGCGAATTGGCTCACAATTGCCGATCTAGCAAGCAAGGATGCCTTTGATGAAAGCCAGGACGCTGTTGGTCGTTTCCATGATTCTCACGGGCTGCACGTCGGTACAGGTTGAGCCCGTCGCCGTGCGTCCCGATCTGGTATGTATCCAGGAAAATCCCGCCGTCTGGATCAAGGATTTTCTTCCCGTAGTTCGCGCTGGTTTCGCTCGGCATGGCATCGCTACTGAGAGCTATGCTCAGGTACCGCGCCAGTGCCCCTATGTGCTCGAGTACACTGCGCGGCAGACCTGGGATTTCACGCCTTACCTTTCCGTTGCCGAACTGACGCTACGTGACGCCAATGGCCGAATGGTCGGTCAAGCCAACTATCATTTGCGTGGCAAGGGTGGCCTTTCGCTGATGAAGTGGCAGGGAACTGCAGCAAAGCTGGATCCTGTCATAGACGAACTCTTGGGTCAGATGCGTCCGGCGCCCGTAGCCAAGACGACTGTCCCTGCCTCGACAATCTCAGCTCCTGCTGCCTCGACGTTTGAAGAAGAGCTGTCAGCCCTTCAAGCGAGAAACCTTAATTATCAGGACTACAGTGACCAGTACCGTGCGCTTCGTCAGCGTTATGGATTGGATCGCTGAGGGCGTGACCAAGCCGAGACTCGATCTTCATCGCGGCCATGGCGATCCGCCGATGCGGCCGTTCCTACAGGTATAACGCACCTCTGTAGGAGCGGCTCATGGCCGCGATAACGCGGGCTCTTCTCTTTACTTCCAGCCACGGCTCGACCTCTAATCGCGGCCATGGGCCGCTCCTGCACAAAGATTCAGCCCTCGGCTGGGTGGGACAGCTTCAAGTCGTCGCGCGAGGGCCGCTGATCGTACCAGCGAAGCCGACTCAGCCCCCGCTCGGTGCTTCGTCGCTCCGCGTCGCCGGGTCCAGCGGCGGGCCGCCCGTCTCGTAGCGCACGTTCATGCGTGGCGAGGCCAGCTCGATGCCGGCGTCGTCCAGATGGCGCTTGAGCCTGAGGTTGAAGGCCCGCGAGACTTCCCACTGCTTGATCGGCGCGGTCTTGAAGCGGAAACGCAGAATGGCCATGCCCGACTCGAAGCTTTCGACGCCCTGCAATTCCAGCGGCGACCAGATGTCCCGGCCAATGAAAGGATCCTGGCGCAGCGAACGGCCGACCTCCTGGACCATCTCGATGGCCTGGTCCACCGAGAGCGCCTGGGGAATGGGCAGGCGGAAGATGGCGTAGCCGAACTGCCGTGAATAGTTCTGGATGCTCTTGATTTCGCTGAAGGGGATGGTGTGGACGATGCCGTCGATGTCGCGCAGGCGCACGGTGCGGATGGTCAGGCCTTCGACCGTGCCCAGGTGATTGCCCACGTCGACGTAGTCGCCGATCGCCAGGGAATCTTCGATGATGATGAACAGCCCGGTGATGAGGTCGGCCACCAGGCTCTGGGCACCGAAGCCCACGGCCAGGCCGATGACGCCGGCACCGGCCAGCAGCGGCGTGACGTTCACGCCCATGTTGGCCAGGGCGACGATCAGGGCGATGACGAAGATGGTGAGGAACAGCACGTTGCGGATCAGCGGCAACATGGTCTGGGCGCGGGCGTTGTTGGGGCTGACCCGGTGCAGATTGAGGCCGCGGTGCACCGCGGTGTCGGCCAGGATCCACACCAGCCAGGCCAGTAGCAGGGTGCCGCCCAGCCCGAAGAACTTGCCCGCGATCTCATGGCCGTCGCCCTGACTGAATCTCAGCAGCGATACGTCCCAGGCGCGCAAGGACAACTCGACGGCGACCAACCAGATGACGATCCCCAGGACGACCGCGAAGAAGGCGCGCAGGCGTTCGGCATAGGCTTCCTGCAGGCGGCTGTGATGCCGCGGGCGCAGCAGCCGGGCGCGCACCAGGGCATTGAGGCCCAGGGCCGCGCCCATCAGCACGGCGCACAGCAGGGCCCGGCGCAGGGCATCGCTGGTATCGCCGGCGGACACGAAGGTCGCCACCAGGGAGACTGCTACCAGGATCAACACCGGTAGGTGCCAGAGTCGGGCAACCAACTGGCGTACGCCCTGCAGACCGCGTAGCGCCTGGCGCTTGGCCAGCGGCTGGTTGCGGATCAGGTGGGCGACGGGACGGCGGAATCTCAGCACGAATTGGCCGGTGAGCAGCGCGGCGCAGATATTGGCCGCGATGGCGATGATGGACGCCAGGTGCGGACCCAGTTTCTCGGCCAGGTGCGGGTCGCTGGTGGCGCCGCCCAGGGCGGCCAGGCTGCCGATGATCCACAGCGGGCGGAAGGCGCGGCGCCGCAGGATCAGCAGGGCCCGGCTGCGGTGGGCGCCGCTGGGCAACGAGCAGATCACCACCACGGTCGCGGCGAACAGCGGACCGGTCACCGCGGCGTAGGCCAGGGTGACGGCGAAGGTCTTGCCGAGGGAATCCGGCAGCCACAGCGATACCACCAGGGTGATGATGAAAGCCAGCAGCCAGGGCGCCAGCTTGCGCAGGGCGAAGCGCACCAGATCCAGGGTGCGCGGCCGCAGGGGTAACTCCTCGGACAGTCCGAATCTCACCCGCAGCCGATGACTGAGACTCTTCAGGCCCAGGGCGCAGCCGGCCCAGAAGGCCAGGGTGACGACGAATCCCGACAGCAGATTCAGCCGTTGCTCGGGCGCCGGCACCAGCGCCGCCAGCTCGGCACCGGCCTGGTCCAGCTGGAACTGCCAGCGCTCGCGCAGGTTGTCGCGTTGCAATTGCTGCTCGACCACCGTCAGGGTGTCGGTGATCAGGCCGATCACGCCCTGGGAGGCGCTTGGCTCGGCCTGGGCCTGGGCGGCCTGCAGCTTCTTCAGATCCGCCAGCAGGCGATTGCGCTGCTGGTCGCTTTCCAGGGTCTTGATGACCTGGTCCAGGGACTGGCCGAACTGAGGGTCGACCTGGTCCTTCTGGGTAGTCGGCAGGCCGGGCAGGGCGGCCTGGGCCGGGCCGATGAACAGCAGGCAGAGGCAGAGCAGTTGTAGCAGGCGAAAGATCATCGAAGCCGCACTCTCGCGAATAGAGGAGACGCTCGCCGCGGACGACGCGGGGCCGTCCGACGAGGCGGGCAGTGTAACAAGGCCGCGTGCTAGGCGCTGTGGATGCGTCGCCGGGCACTGCGCGCCAGGCGCACCGCGAGCAGGATGGCGGCGCAGGTCAGGCCCAGCACCAGTCCCTGCCAGAGGCCGGCCGGGCCGCGCGGTGCACCGAACCAGTCGCTCAAACCCAGCGCCCAGCCTACCGGCAGCCCCACGCCCCAGTAGGCCAACAGGGTGATGACCATGGTCGCGCGGGTGTCCTGATAGCCGCGCAGGGCGCCGGCGGCGGTGACCTGGATGGCGTCGGAGAACTGGAAGATGCCGGCGAACACCAGCAGCGAGGCTGCCAGCTGGATCACCGCCAGGTCCTGGGAATAGAGGCCGGCGATGAAGGTGCGCGCGGTGAACATGAGGGTGCAGGAGACGCAGGCGCAGAGCAGCCCGGCGGCCATGCCGACCCCGGCGGCGAAGCGCGCCTCCCGCGGTTCGCCGCGGCCCAGCGCCTGACCGACGCGGACCGTGACCGCCATGCCCAGCGCCAGGGGCACCATGAACACCAGTCCGGAAAAATTCAGCGCCACCTGGTGTCCGGCGACCACGGTCGGGCCCAGTTCGCCGATCAGCAGGGCGACCACGGAAAAGATGCTGGATTCGGCGAACACCGCGATGCCGATGGGCACGCCGATGGTGAGCAGGGCGCGCAGCGTCGGTCCGTGGGGGCGCTCGAAGCGGGCGAAGATCGCGCAGGGGCGATAACGCTCGGTGCGTACGATCGCCAGCATGGCCAGCAGCATCGCCCACATCACCGTGCCGGAGGCGAAGCCACAACCGGCGCCGCCCAGGGCGGGCATGCCCAGATGGCCATGGATGAAGATCCAGTTCAGCGGTACGTTGAGCGCCAGGCCGGCGAGGCCCACCAGCATCGCCGGGCGGGTGCGTCCCAGGCCATCGCTGAAGCAGCGCAGCACATAGTAGAAGGCCGTCGCGGGCAGGCCCATGGCGATGCCCTTGAGATAGAGCAGGGTGGGGCCGATCAACTGGGGATCGACGTGCATGGCCACCAGCAGGGGGCGGGCATTGAGCAACAGCAGGCTGGCGACGAGGCCGCAGCCCAGGGCCAGCCACAACGCCTGGCGGACCAGCGGGCCGATCTCGCCGGTGCGGCCGCCGCCGTGGCGTTCGGCCACCTTGGGCGTGGTGGCCAGCAGGATACCGGTCATCAAGAGGAACACCGGAATCCACACCGAGTTGCCCAGGGCGACGGCGGCGAGGTCCAGCGGTCCGACGCGACCGGCCATGACGGCGTCGACGAAGCCCATGGCCGAATGGGAGAGCTGGGCGATGACGATGGGCGCCGCCAGGGAGAGCAGGGCGCCGAATTCACGTCTGATGCGGGGCAGGGAGGAGGTCACTTGATCGTTCGGTCAGGTTCGGGGCCGATAGTCTAGTCTTCATGGGCCGGCTGGCAACCCTCGCGGCCATCGTTGCCTCCCGCGATTGGCCTGCTAAAGTGCCGGTCCCCGATCCCGAGTGCCCAGGCATGCACATCCTCGCCGACGAAAACATTCCGCTGCTGGACGCCTTCTTCGGTCCTCACGCGACCCTCGAACGCCGTCCCGGCCGCGCCTTCGATCGTGAAGCCGTGCGCCGTGCCGATGCCTTGCTGGTGCGCTCCATCACCCGCGTCGACGCGGCCCTGCTGGCCGACTCCAAGGTCGGTTTCGTCGGCACCTGTACCATAGGCACCGATCATCTGGACCTCGCCTATATGGACCAGGCGGGTATCCGCTGGAGCAACGCCCCCGGCTGCAATGCCCGGGGCGTGGTGGACTGGGTGCTCGGCGCCTTGCTGGCACTGGCAGACGGTGCGGGGACCGAGCTGTCCAGCCGCAGCTATGGCATCGTCGGTGCCGGCCAGGTCGGCGGGCGCCTGGCCGAGCTGCTGCGCGGCCTGGGCTGGACGGTGCTGGTCTGCGATCCGCCCCGCCAGGCTGCGGAGGGCGGTGACTTCCACCCCCTGGATGAGCTGATCGAGCGCTGCGACGTCCTCTGCCTGCACACCCCCCTGATCCGGGACGGCGACCACCGCACCCTGCACCTGTTCGATGCTGCGCGCCTGGCCCGCCTGCGTCCGGGTACCTGGCTGCTCAACGCCTGCCGCGGTGAGGTGGTCGACAACGCCGCCCTGTGCGCCCACCTGGCGGGCGGCGCCGAGCTGGCGGTGGCGCTGGATGTCTGGGAGGGCGAGCCGGGCATCGACCCCGAGCTGGCCAGGCTGTGCCGGATCGCGACACCCCATATCGCCGGGCACAGTCTGGAAGGCAAGTGGCGGGGGACGGCGCAGATCTATCAGGCGTTCTGTGCCTGGGCTGGCGTGACGCCGCGGCTGACCCTGGCTGATTTGCTGCCGCCACAACAGCTGGAGCGCCTGGTTTTCGGCAAGGAGGTAGCGGAGGCCACTGCCTTCAAGCGCATCTGCCGGGCGGTCTACGATCCGCGCGACGACGATGCGGCGCTACGCGCGACCCTCGGCCTGCCGGCCCTGGCGCGCGCCCAGGCGTTCGACGCCCTGCGCAAGGGCTATCCCATGCGTCGGGAGATTCCGGGGCTGGTGCTCGAAGGGACGGGCATGGCTCGGCTGGCGAGTGCCCTGGGGTGCGACTGGCGACATAGCGACGGCTCCGACAGCGGTGGCGTCGCTTAGGACCGAGGCGAAGCGGAAGCGTTCAAACGGGTAAAGATGCCCCGCCAATCGGCCCGGGTGGCCGAATGACGGGCGACCCAGACTCAGTGGTACTCGCAGAGGTAGGCGGTATCTTCCGCGACCTTGAGCTGGAACTTGGCGTTGGCCGGCACGGTGAATTGGCTGCCCGCGGCGAAGGTTTCCCAGCTCTCGCTGCCCGGCAGTTTGACGGTCAGGGCGCCGGCTACCACGTGCATGACTTCCAGCTGGCTGGTACCGAACTCGTATTCACCGGGTGCCATCACGCCCAGGGTAGCGGGCTTGGACTTGAGGCTGAAGGCGATGGATTTGACGGTGCCGTCGAAGTATTCGTTGACCTTGAACATCGGATTTCCTTGTGCGAGAGCGGTTAGAACCGTCCGCGAGTATGCCCAAGGCCGTCCCCCGCTGTCACCGGTTAGTCACGCCTGGCGCGCGAAGGCCGCCAGGCTCGCCGGCAGCAGCTTGGCGGTGTTGCGGGCATCGGTCTCGGCGCGGTGCAGCACCCCGGTGAAGGTGAGGCCGGCCGACTCCAGCGCGGCGGTGAGCCCCAGCGGCCTGGCCAGGCCCCGTGCCTTGGCGAAGGCCTGTCTGAGGTTGCGGTGGGGAACGCGTGCCAGATGGGTGTGCAGGTCGTGCTCGCGCCAGACCCGTTCCAGCAGGCGGCGGTCGAAGTCGCCCCAGCTGCACCAGCCGGCCAGGGTGGTTTCGTAGGCGCTCAGCCAGGTTTCGAAGGAAATCCAGGCGTCTTCCAGCAACTCGGCGGCATCGACGTCCGCCTGGCTGATGTGGGTAAGATCACGGCAGAAGGGCGTGAGCAGCGGCAGGCGGCGCGGCTGGACGAAGCTCTGGTAGCGATCCAGCTCCTGGCCCTCGGCGTCCACCATCACCGCACCGATCTCGATGATTTCCATCAACTCTATTGGCCAGCCGCCTTCGTCGGTGGTCGCTTCCAGGTCCAGTACCAACCAATGCTTCATCGTCACGCCCTCGGCCGGCCGCTGCGTTCATCGCAGATATGACGGTGGAAATCTCCTGGGGTTGCGTAGCAGCCTGCGAGTGGATGTTACATTCATGACTCGATAGTGACATCTGGTCACGATTCGCTTGTGAGACCCCCGCCTTGCTCTTAAGCTTGAGGCCTCTTTCCTGCGAGTTCCGCCCATGGAGTGCCGTCCGGGTTGTGGCGCCTGTTGCATCGCGCCATCGATCTCCTCACCGCTGCCACGCATGCCCCAGGGCAAGCCCTCCGGTGTGCGCTGTGCCCATCTGGACGCCACCAACCGTTGCGATCTCTTCGGCTCGCCGCTACGCCCCGCCGTGTGCGGCGGCTTCCAGGCCGAGCTGGCCTTCTGCGGGAACAGCAGTGCCGAGGCCATGGCCATCCTCCTGCGCCTCGAGGGTGAAACCGCCGCCTGATTCCGATTGCCCCTCACGCTCTCCGACAACCACAACAACAAGGGACGTCCCATGCACCAGTCGCTTCGCTCCATCCTCGCCCTGACCCTGCTCGCAGCCACCGGCCTGGCCCAGGCCGAGGACTGGCAGCTCGCCAAGCAGGAAGACGGTATCCAGGTCTACACCCGCGCCGTGCCCGGCTCAAAGTACAAGGCCTATCGCGGCGTGGTCCAGATCAAGGCCGATCCGGCCACCATCGCCAAGTTGCAGGACGACCCGGTGGGCTCGTGCAAATGGATCTTCCGCTGCCAGTCGCTGCAGGTGCTCAAGCGCCAGGACAACCAGGCCTGGACCTACATGCGCATCGACATGCCCTGGCCGGTGACCGCCCGCGACGTGGTGCTGCATGTGACCGAGCAGAAGACTCCTGATGGCGGCTTCACCCGTATTCTCGAAGGCCAGCCCGACTACCGCCCCGCCGCCGACGGCTATGTGCGGGTGGCGAGCTTCCAGGGCCAGTGGCGCGTGGTGCCGAAGAACGGTGGCTCGGAAGTGACCTACGAGGCCCAGAGCGAACCGGGCGGCAGCGTGCCGTCCTGGCTGGCCAACAGCTTCGTGGTGGATGCGCCGCTCAATACCCTGAAAGGCCTACGCCAGGCCGCGCAGCGCTAAGCCAGTCCTAGGACGGCGCGGGCCGGGCTCAGTGGCGTTCGGCCCGCGCTAATACCACCCCGGTAGGGGCCGGCGTTCCGCTCATGGTGGCTTGGCCTCCGTTCCGGTAATACCACCCCTGTGATTGCGGGTGGTAGGTTGTCACTCCCTACCTAGCGGCCGGTCGATCAAGGCGCCGGGGTAGTCGCCCTATGACTACGCTGCCGCCGGCGCCAGCCGTCCACCACCCGGAAGGCCAGCAGCGCAGCGCCTATGGCGGCATAGATCGCCCATTCTTCCAGATCCGAGCGCACGATCCAGAGGTAGTGCAGCAGGCCCAGGCCGAGCACCAGGTAGGCCAGTCGATGCAGCTCCTTCCAGCGCTTGCCCAGCCGCCGCATGGCCGGTCTATTGGAGGTGACGGCCAGCGCCAGCAGGATCAGCAGCGCTGCGGCGCCGACGATGATGTAGGGGCGGCGCTGCAATTCCACCCCCAGCTGCGACAGGTCGAAGCCCAGCACGAAGGCCAGGTAGCCGAGGAAATGCAGCAGGGCGTAGGTGAAGGTCCAGAGCCCGAGCTGGCGACGGATCACTGGCCAGAGTTTCCAGCGGGTGAGGCGCGACAGCGGCGTAAGGCTCAGCGTCAGCAACAGCAGCACCAGGGCGCCGGTACCGAGGTTGTCCACCAGCGCCTTGCCCGGGTCCGGGCCGAGGGCGAAGATCCACGCTTGGTACAGCCACCACAGCGGCGGGCAGAGCGCAGCGACGAATACCGCGCCGCGCCAGAGCAACAAGCCCATCAGTAATTTCTCCGCAGATCCATGCCAGCGTAGAGCGAGGCCACTTCCTCGCCATAGCCATTGAACATCAGCGTCGGCCGTACGTTGGGGCTGAACAGGCCGCTCGGCAGGCGCCGCTCCCGGGCCTGGCTCCAGCGCGGGTGATCGACTTCCGGATTGACGTTGGCATAGAAGCCGTACTCATTGGGCGCCATGCCCTGCCAGGTGGTGCGCGGCTGCTCTTCTACCAGGCTGATGCGGACGATGGACTTGATGCCCTTGAAGCCGTACTTCCAGGGCACGATCAGGCGCAGCGGCGCGCCATTCTGGTTGGGCAGCACCCGCCCGTACATGCCCACCGTCATCAGCGTCAGCGGATGCATGGCTTCGTCCAGGCGCAGGCCTTCCACATAGGGCCAGTCCAGCAAGGCAAAGCTGGAGTTCATGCCGGGCATGTGCTTCGGGTCCTTGAGTGTCTCGAACCTCACGTAGCGCGCCTTGCCGTTCGGTTCGACGCGCTTGAGCAGGCTGGCCAGCGGAAAGCCGAGCCAGGGGATGACCATCGACCAGGCCTCGACGCACCTCATGCGGTAGATGCGCTCTTCCAGGGTGTCGGGGCCGAACAGGTCCTCCAGGCCATAGGTACCGGGCTTGCCGACCTCGCCGTCCACCACCACGCTCCAGGGCTGGGTGGGCAACTGGGCGGCATGGGCGGCGGGATCGCTCTTGTCCGGGCCGAATTCGTAGAAGTTGTTGTAGTGGGTGGCGTCCTTGAACGGGGTGATGTCCTCGCCCTTGACCGTGGCCGCCTGCCAGCGGGTGTCCGGCAGCTTGCGCTCGAACCAGTCCGGGCCCTTGGCGGCCTCGACGTCGCGGTAGGTGGACGCGGCCGCCAGTGCCCAGCCGGGCAGGGCGGCGCCGGCCAGCAGGGCGCCGCTGGCACCGAGCAACTGGCGACGAGAAAGATAAACGGCTTCGGGCGTGATCTCCGACGCACGACAGGCGGAGCGCGGAACGATCTTGATCGGCATGTGAACCTCGACAGGGGCAGCGCGCACCGCGGCGCGGTGAACGATCAGCGTGAGACATCCCGGTCACGAAAAGCTTCCACGCGCTGACGATAGCCTGCCGCGTCGGTCCGGCGAAAGGCCGTCGCGCTTTGACGAGTGCCGCCCTGGCGTTCGCCGGGCAGGTCAGGGACCCCGTGCCATACTGCAGAACCCTCGCCCTCAGGAGTGCCCGATGAAGAAGCTGATCAACAGCCCCACCGCGGTGGTGCGTGAATTGCTCGAAGGTCTGGTTAGCCTCGATCCCGGCTTGGCCTTGCTAGCCGACGAACAGGTGATCCTGCGGCAGCCGCTGGCCGCAGCGGGCGATCGCCCGGTGGCGGTGATCTCCGGTGGGGGCAGCGGTCACGAACCGGCCCATGCCGGCTACGTGGGCGAGGGGATGCTGACCGCCGCGGTGGCCGGTGACGTCTTCACCTCGCCCAGCGTGGACGCGGTCCTGGCGGCCATCCGTGCGGCCGCTGGTCCCGCCGGGGCATTGCTGGTGGTGAAGAACTATACCGGCGACCGCCTCAACTTCGGCCTCGCCGCCGAACTGGCCCGCAGCGAAGGCATTCCCGTGGAGACGGTGCTGGTGGCCGATGACGCCGCCCTGCGCCATACCGTGGCCCCTGAGAAGCGGCGGGGCATCGCGGGCACCGTGCTGATCCACAAGCTCGCAGGCGCTGCGGCGGCTGCGGGCCTGCCGCTGGCCGAGGTGGCCGGTCTGGCCCGGGCGGCAAGTGCCGAACTGCGCAGCATGGGTGTGGCGCTTGGCGCCTGCACCGTGCCGGCGGTAGGACATCCGGGCTTCGCGCTGGCGGACGACGAGGTGGAATGGGGCCTGGGTATCCATGGCGAGCAGGGCGTCGAACGCGGTCCCTGGCTGGGCGCCGATGCCACCGTGGCGCGGCTGCTGGATACCCTGATCGAAGACGGCGGCTATCCCGCGGGCACCCGCCTGGCGCTGTTGGTCAATGGCCTGGGTGCCACGCCACCACTGGAGCTCGCCCTGGTGGCGCGGGCGGCGTTGATCGAGCTGCGACGACGTGGGCTGGTGGTGGAGCGGGCCTGGACCGGCACCTTCCTCAGCGCCCTGGACATGCCCGGCTGCTCGCTGTCGTTGCTGCCGGTGGACGAGGACCGCTTGGCCTGGCTGGATGCTCCGACCCGGGCGCGGGCCTGGCCCGGCGACGGTCGACTGCCGGCCACGCCCGGCCGGTTGCCCGCGCCTCAGGCGCCGAGCGAGGCGGCGACCGGGGCACCGGGGCCCCTGGCGGAGTCCTTGCACAGGGCGGCGACGGCGGTGATCGCCAGTCTGCTGGCCAATGAAGCGCGCCTGACCGAACTGGATAGCCGCGCGGGCGATGGCGACCTGGGCACCAGCCTGGCCCGCGGCGCCGAGGCCATCAAGGCATTACCGGCCTCGGCCTGGTACACCCCGGCGACGGCCCTGGCGGCCATGGGCCAGGCGCTGCGGCGGGCCATCGGCGGCAGTTCCGGGCCCTTCTATGCCTGCGCCCTGGTCCGCGCTGCTCAGGTGCTGGAAGGAGTGGAACGGCCCACCCTGGCCCAGTGGGCCGAGGCCTTCGAGCAGGGTGTCCAGGCCCTGGCCGAACTGGGCGGTGCCCAGCCGGGACAGCGCACCATGCTCGATGCACTGAGACCCGCCGCGGATGCCTTGCACGCGGCCGCGCACGCTGGTTCGCCACCCGCACAGGCCTTCGCCGCGGCGCTCGCTGCTGCCCGGAAGGGCGCCGAGGCTACCGCCGATATGGCCCCGGCCCAGGGGCGTGCCAGCTACCTGGGCAACCGAGCGCTGGGCATTCCCGACGGCGGTGCGGTGGCCGTGGTGTGCTGGCTGGAGGCGCTGGAGCCGGTGATCGCCGCCTAGGTTCTATACGAAAGGTGCTGCGCGCTCAGCGGAGGACGCTCAAAGGCAGGGACCATACCGGTGAAAAGTAGCTGGCCGCCGTGGTGAGCGAGCCCGGATGGACCGGCCACGTCAGCCAGCCGCGTTCGAGCGCAGCGGGTGCGGCGTGGCCCCAGGAAAAAGCCAGCGCAGCGGTGGCACCGGCGCCGCTTGCAGGCAGTCCACCGGCAGGACTCCCATCCTTTCTGGAGACCGCCGATGTCCATCCTGCCGCGGATGCCGGCCTTCGATTCGAGCCTGGCGCTGCTCTCCGAGGGCTATGCCTTCATCAGCAACCGTTGCGAGCGCCTGGGGCGCGATGTCTTCGCTACCCGGCTGCTCCTGCAGCCCACGCTCTGCCTGCGCGGCGCGGCGGCTGTGGAGCTGTTCTATCGCGAAGAGCGTTTCAGCCGGGTGGACGCTGCGCCCTGGCAGCTACGCAAGACCCTGTTCGGTGACGGCGGCGTCCAGGGGCTGGATGGCGCTGCCCATCGCCAGCGCAAGACGCTGTTCATCGAGATCACTCGCCCGGCACGCGTCGAGGCGCTGATCGCCCGGGTGGAGCAGGAGTGGCGTAGCCGCCTGCGGCTCTGGCAGGCGCGTGACCAGATCATCCTGCTGGACGAGCTGCATCGGCTCTATGCGCGTGCCGTGTGCGACTGGGCCGGCGTTCGTCTCGCCGAGGACGAGGAAGGGCGGCGTTGTGCCGAGCTGGTCGCGCTGATCGAGGGGGCGGGCAGCGTCGGTCTGGCTCATCTTGCCGCCCGCCGGGCACGGCGCCGGCTGGAGTTCTGGCTGGGCGGGCAGATCGAGCAGGCGCGCGAGCAACCGCCCCCGGCCGGCAGCGCCCTGGAGCTGGTCGCCGCGCACCGGGACGGCGACGGTGTCCTGCTTTCGCCCCGGGTGGCCGCGGTGGAGCTGCTCAATGTGTTGCGGCCGACGGTGGCCGTGGCGCGCTTTTCCACCTTTGCCGCCCTGGCGCTGTACAAACAACCGGCCTGGCGTGAACGGCTGAGAGCCGATCCCGCCGCCCGGGTGCCCTTCGCCCAGGAGGTACGACGCTTCTATGCCTTCTTTCCCTTCACCGCGGCCCGGGTGCGGGAGACCTTCGAATGGCAGGGCGTCACCTTTCCCCGCGGTACGCGGGTCTTGCTGGATCTCTATGGCACCAACCGCGATCCGCGCAGCTGGGAGCGTCCCGAGGTGTTCGATCCCATGCGCTTTCTCGCGGAACAGGAACCGGAGGCCGCCTTCGTACCTCAGGGCGGCGGCGACGTCGTGCTGGGGCATCGCTGTCCCGGTGAAGGCATCGCCCTGGAGCTCATGAGCTCCGCCCTGCGCCTGCTGCTCCAGGACATGACCTACCAGGTGCCGACTCAGGACCTGCGCATCGACCTGGCACGGATGCCCATGCGCCCCGCCAGTGGCCTGATCCTGAGCCAGGTCCAGCAGGTACAGCGGACTCGCAGTCCGGTCAGCTAGGCCGAGTCCGTCAGGCCGGGGCGAAGGGCGGTTCCTCGCGGATCTCGATCAGCAGCGGCCGGTCGTCCGGCGCCTCGGTAAGCAGCGCCTGCAGGTGATCCAGGTCGCGGGCGCGCTCGGCGATGCAGCCGAAGGCCTGCGCCAGAGCGAGGAAATCCGGGGTGACCAGATCGACGCCCAGCGGGGTGATGTCCCGGCGCTCCATGTAGCGGCGGATTTCGCCATAGCCGTGGTTGTTCCACAGCAGTATGACGATGCCCAGGCGCGCCTCTACGGCGCTCGCCAGCTCGCTCAGGGTGAACAGCAGGCCGCCGTCGCCCACCAGGCACACCACCGGGCGCGTCGGCTCGGCCAGGCGGGCACCCAGGGCGGCCGGCAGGCCATAGCCCAGGGTGCCGTAGCCGGTGGAGGCATTGAACCAGCGCCGTGGCCCGTCCAGCTCCACCAGGTGGTTGCCGGCATAGACGGTCTGGGTCGAGTCGCCCACGTAGCGGGCGTCGGGCAGGGCGGTTCGCACGCGGTCGAACAACGCGCGGAAGTGCGTCCAGCCGGCCAGTTCGGCCGCCAGGGCCGCCTGGGCCTGGGCGGTGCGTTGGGCACCGGGACTTAGCGGGTCGAGCGTACGGGCCGGCAGGCGCGCGAGCAGGCCGCGCAGCGCGGCCCGGGCATCGCCCACCAGGCCCAGCCAGGGCTGGTGGTTGGTCACCAGCATCCGCGGGTCCAGGTCGATGCGGATCAGATCGCCGGTCAGGCGGAAGCCGCCGTCGAAGACCACGTCGTAGTCGGTCTCGCCTAGTTCGGTACCCACCGCCAGGATGACATCCGCCTCGCGCGCCAGCGCGCGTACCGGTGGCAGCGCCTGGTTGCTGCCCAGCGCCAGGGGATGGTGGGGTGGCAGCAGGCCCTTGGCATTGATGGTGGTGGCGGTAGGGGCGTCCAGGGCCGCGGCCAGGTCGCGTACCTCGGCGGCTGCATCCTGGCAGCCGCCCCCGATCAGCAACAGCGGGCGCTCGGCGCTGCGCAGGCGTTCGGCGGCGCGGTCGAGCAGGGTGGCGGCCGGTTCCGCTCGCGCCAGCGTGGGCTTGGGCAGCAGCCGCAGGTGCTGCGCCGGTGCAGTGATGATGTCCAGCGGCAATTCCAGATGGACCGGCCGCGGCCGCTCGCCTTCGAACACCGCGAAGGCTCGGGCCAGCACCCCAGGCAGGCTGTCCACGTCCAGCAGGGTGTGACTGAAGGCGGTCACCCCGGCGGTCAGGCTGCGCTGGTTGGGCAATTCATGGAGATAGCCGGCGCCATGGCCGAGGCGGGCACGTTCGTTGACGCTGGAGATCACCAGCATGGGCACCGAATCGGCGTAGGCCTGGGCCATGGCGGTGAGGCTATTGGTCAGCCCCGGTCCGCTGATGACGAAGCATACCCCTGGGCGACCGCTAGCACGGGCGTACCCGTCGGCCATGAAGCCGGCGCCCTGTTCGTGGCGTGGGGTGATGTGACGGATGCCGCTGCCGGGCAGGCCGCGGTAGAGCTCCACGGTGTGCACCCCGGGAATGCCGAACACGGTATCTACGCCCCAGGCGGCCAGTTGGCGGACCAGGTATTCGCCACAGGTGGTCATGGGTTCGGTCTCCTTCGACGTCGATCAGGCGGGCCGGGCGGCCGCGCAGGCTCTGGGGGTGAGCAGGCTCACCAGGACGAAGCTGGCCAGGCTCAGCCCCAGGCTGAAATAGATGGGGGTATTGGCTTCCAGGCCATCCTTGAGCATGAAGACGATGGCCGCAACGGATCCCAACAGCATGCTCGCCAGGGCGCCGGCGGTGGTGGCCCGGCGCCAGAGGATGGCGCCCAGCAGCGGTACCAGGATGCCACCGACCAGCAGGTTGTAGGCCAGGGTGAGGGCACCGATCACGTCGTTCACCAACAGCGCGATGGCCAGTACGGCGAGGCCGGTGAGTCCGGTGAACAGCCGGGCCATGCCCAGGCTCGAGGCCTTGCCGCCCCGTAGCCGGGGCAACAGGTCTTCGGTCAGGGTGGTCGAGGCGGCCAACAGACCGGCGCTGGCGGTGGACATCATGGCAGCCAGGGCGGCGGCGATCACCAGGCCGCGGATACCGTCCGGCAAGGCGGCGCGGACGATGGCGGCGAAGGCGTTGTTGGCGTCGGCGAGATCGGGCAGCAGGATGCGTGCACACATGCCGATCAGAGCGCCGACCAGGCCATAGAGCACGCAGTAGATGCCGGCGAGGCTACCGGCCACTCGCGCCACCCGCTCGCTACGCGCGGTGAAGACGCGCTGCCAGATGTCCTGGCCGATGAGGATGCCGAAGAAGTAGATCAGGAAGTAGGTGAGGATGGTGTCGTAGCCGATGGTGGTCAGGGCGAAGGCGCTGGCCGGCAGCTTGGCCACCAGGGCGTCCCAGCCGCCGACCCGGGTCAGACAGAGCGGCAGCAGGACGAACATCAGGCCTACCGTCTTGATGACGAATTGGACGATGTCGGTCAGCGTCAGCGACCACATGCCGCCGATGCTGGAATAGACCACCACCACGCCACCGCCAAGCAGGATGGCGCTCCAGAAGGGCAATTCGAACAGCACCTGGATCACGGTGCCGATGGCCAGGGTCGAGACCACGCTGATCATCAACGCGTAGACGAACATGATGGCGGCGCTGGCCTGGCGCGCCAGCGGCGTGTAGCGCCGTTCCAGCACCTGGGTCACGGTGAAGATGCGCAGCTTGAGCAGCGGCTTGGCGAGGAACAGGTTGAGCACCAGGATGCCGCCGCCGAGCATGGCGCACAGCCAGAAGCCCGACAGGCCGTGGACATAGCCCAGGCGTACGGTGCCCACGGTGGCCGCACCGCCCAGCACCGTGGCCGCCATGGTACCCAGATAGCAGGCCGGACCGAGATTGCGGCCGGCGACGAGGAACTCTTCCTGGTTGCGGGCGCGACGCATGCCGTACCAGCCGAGCAGGAGCATGGCCAGGGCATAGGCCAGGACGACGGAAATATCCAGGATCATCGAAGGGATCTCTTGTAGGTGTGAGGAGCCGGCTCGGCCGGCCCCGATTGGGCTGGGCGTGCTCAGGCGATGCCGGCGCGCTCCAGCGGATGATCGGCGACCCGCCGTGGCCGCCGCGCTCCGGCGGGGCCGTAGACGCTGGCGGGCTCGGGGAAGGCGAGCAGCAGTGCCAGGTAGAGCAGGGCGGCGCTGCCCAGGCTCAGGGGCAGGCTCAGGTCGATGCCGCCGGCCAGCTCTCCCAACGGCCCGACGAACTGGCCGGGCAGGTTGACGAAGGCCAGGCCGAGCAGGGCGCTGGGAATCCAGGCGCCCATACCGCGCCAATTCCAGCCGTGGTGGAACCAGTAGCGCCCGCCGCGCTCGCCGCGGGTGAACACCTGGAGGTCGTCCGGGCAGTAGAAGCCGCGGCGCACCAGCAGGCCAAGAATCATGATCACCATCCAGGGCGTGGTGCAGGTCACGATCAGCACGGCGAAGGTCGATACGCTCTGCACCAGGTTGAAAGCGAAGCGCCCGATGAAGATGAAGGCGATGGCCGCCAGGCCGATCAGCAGGGTCGCCCGCACCCGGGTCAGCAGTCGCGGCAGCACGCTGGAGAGATCCAGGCCGGTGCCGTAGAGCGCCGTGGTCCCGGTGGAGAGGCCGCCAATCACCGCCAGCAGGCACACCGGCAGGAAGTACCAGGTCGGTGCTATGGCCAGCAGGCCACCGACGTAGTTGTTCTGGGCGATGTAGTCGGGGGCGCGCACCGCCACCAGGGAGGCGGTGGCCAGGCCGAACAGGAAGGGGATCAGGGTGGCCGCCTGGGCGGCGATCACCGCCAGCAGGATGCGTCCACGCGGCGTCTGCCGCGGGATATAGCGCGACCAGTCACCCAGGAAGGCACCAAAGGACACCGGGTTGCTCATGGCCACCAGGGCGGCGCCGACGAAGGCTGCCCAGAAACCCGGCTGGCCCAGTTGCAGGCTGCCGGCATAGGCGGCGTCGAAGCCCCCGGCGAAGGCCGGAATGCCCAGCAGGAACAGCAGGCTGGCGCTGACCACCGCGATCTTATTGACCCACAGCATGAAGCGGAAGCCATAGAGGCAGACCGTCAGCACCAGCACGGCGAACAGGCCGTAGGCCAGGCCCAGGCTCAGGGCGTTCTCCGGCAGTCCGACCAGACGCTGGGCACCACCGACCAGAGCATCACCGGAACTCCACACCGACAGCGAGAAGAAGGCGATGGCGGTGAGCAGCGACAGGAAGGAGCCGACGATACGGCCGTGCACGCCGAAATGGGCGCCGGACGAGACCGCGTTGTTGGTGCCGTTGAGGGCGCCGAACAAGCCCATGGGGGCCAGGATCAGCGCACCGCAGGCGACCCCGGCGACGATGGCCAGCACCCCGGCCTGGAACGACAGCCCGAACAGGATCGGAAAGCTCCCCAGTACCGCTGTGGCGAAGGTATTGGCGCCGCCGAAGATCAGGCGGAACAGGTCGAAGGGAGTGGCGCTACGTTCGTGGTCCGGAATCTGCTCGACCCCGAAGGTTTCGACACGGGTGATGCCGTCATGATGGTCCATGGATGACGCCTCGACACGGTTATACGCAGGCCAGGGCCGCGCTCTTGTTGTCGACGGACCGGGCGGTCCATCGGGGTGTTCGGCAGTGAAAGGACAGCGGGTGGGCGACCGTCATGGCGGGTCGCCTCACCTGGGTGCCTGCGCGACGTCCGCTCGCGAGACGTCGCGCAGGCTTTCCGGACTCAGCGGTAGGCCACCCCCGGCAGCACGCAGAGCATCTCGTAGAGCAGGTTGGCACCGAGCAGGGCGGTGTTGCCGGTGGTGTCGTAGGGCGGCGAGACTTCTACCAGATCGCAGCCCACCAGATCGAGGCCGCGGCAGCCGCGGATGATCTCCAGCGCCTGGATGGTGGTCAGGCCGCCGATCTCCGGGGTGCCGGTGCCGGGCGCCCAGGCGGGATCTATGCTGTCGATGTCGTAGGACAGATACACCGGCCCGCCCCCGACCCGTTCGCGAACCTCGGCCATCAGCGGCGCCAGCGATTTATGCCAGCACTCTTCCGCCTGCACCACGCGGAAGCCCTGCTGGCGGCACCAGTCGAAGTCGTCGGCGGCGTAGCCCTGGGCCCGCAGGCCGATCTGCACCACCCGGTCGCAGTCCAGCAGATCCTCCTCCACGGCGCGGCGGAAGGTGGTGCCATGGGCGATCTTCTCGCCGAACATGTGCTCATTGACGTCGGCGTGGGCATCCACGTGCACCAGCCCGACCTTGCCGTACTTCTTCTTCAGGGCCCGCAGGATGGGCAGCGTCAGGGTATGGTCGCCGCCCAGGGTAAGGGGGATGACGTCGTGCTCGAGCACCCGGTCGTAGTGCTCCTCGATCAGGCGCACCGTATCCAGCAGGTTGAAGGTGTTGATGGCCACGTCACCCAGGTCGGCGACGCTCAGGGAATCGAAGGGCGCGGCGCCCGTGGCCATGTTGTACGGGCGGATCATCACCGACTCGCTGCGGATCTGCCGCGGACCGAAACGGGTGCCCGAGCGCAGCGAGGTGCCGATGTCCAAGGGAATGCCGATGAAGGCGGCGTCCAGGCCGGCAGGCGAGGCCAGGTGGGGCAGCCGCAGCATGCTGGCGATGCCCCCGAAGCGGGGCATCTCGTTGCCGCCCAGCGGCTGGTGCAGGGTCTTTTCCACGGGACATCCTCTTGGTTCTGATGCCCCGATTGTGCAAAGCCCCTGGCAGGCGAAGAATCGCCAGGGGCAAAAAATCACTTCAGAAATTTCTGAACCAATGGCTAGACTGCCGGGCCGTACCTGCCCGGAGTCCGCCATGGCCAACGCCCTCCACGATATCCGCCTGCTGAAGCTGTTCGCCTGCGTGGTGCGCCACCAGGGTTTCGCTGCGGCCCAGCAGGAACTGAATCTCTCCACCTCGGCCATCAGCACCTACATGAGCCAACTGGAAGGGCAACTCGGCGTCACCCTCTGCCATCGCGGCCGGGGCGGCTTCGCCCTCACCAGCAAGGGCGAGCTGTTCCACCAGGAAACCCTGCGCATCCTCGGCGAGATCGAAGGCTTCGAGCGCTACGCCACCACCCTGAAGGGCGAGCTCAGCGGAACCCTCAACCTGGGGGTGCTCGATTCCCTGTCCAGCGAGCCGGCGTTGCCCTTGGCCGACGTCATCGGCAGCTATACCCACGACTATCCCGGCGTGCATCTGCACCTGGCGGTGACCAGTCCCTACGAACTGCAGCTGGGCGTGCTGGAGGGACGCCTGGACCTGGCCGTGGGCGCCTTCTCCGCGCGCATGAATGGCGTGGTTTACCAGCCGCTCTATCGCGAGCAGCACTGGCTCTACTGCAGCGATCGCCATCCGCTGTTCCAGGAACGGCGTGTGCCCGCCGAGATCATCACCCGCCAGCGCATGGTGCGCCGCGGCTACTGGAGCCAGGCCGAACTCGCCCGCCATGGCTTCAAGGAAAGCGCCGCCACCGTGGAAAGCATGGAGGCCCAACTGATCCTCATCCTCTCCGGCGCCTACATCGGTTACCTGCCGGAGCACTATGTCCACGCCTGGGTCGACCAGGGCCGCCTCAAGGCACTGCAGCCCGCCACCTTCGGCTACCAGGCGCCGTTCTCGCTGATCACCCGCCGGGGTAGGGGAAAGGAGCCGCTCATCCAGAGTTTTCAGCGAATTCTTAAAGCCCAGATGCAGAACGCCGATAGTTAGTCTGACGATAGCCAAGCGGTGATCGTCATCACTCGTGCAGGTAATCCGCCGCTATTGAAACGGCCGATTCCGCACGGAGTAGATCATCAGACAAATAAGGCACCCCGCGATGCGCACGAATTTGCCGGTCACCCAGCAAGGCCGAACCTTCAAGGAAGAAGAGCGACTCATCTCCACCACCGACTTGCAAGGCAACATCACCTACTGCAACGAGGCGTTCATCGCCATCAGTGGCTATACGCGTGAGGAGTTGATCGGCAGTCCGCACAACCTGGTACGCCACCCCGACATGCCGCCGCCGGTGTTCGGCCACATGTGGGCCACCCTCAAGGAAGGCAAGCCGTGGATGGGGATTGTCAAGAATCGCTGCAAGAACGGCGACTTCTACTGGGTTAGCGCCTACGTGACGCCGATTCTCGAGCATGGCCGGGTGATCGGCTACGAATCCGTCCGCTCGCTGCCCAGCGCCGACGAGGTACGTCGCGCCGGTGAGCTCTATGCACGGATCAACGCGGGCAAGGCGCCCGTACCCTTGGCCCGACGTCTGGGTAGCGCAGTCGCGGCCTGCTGGTCGACCATAGCTGCGACCGGCGTCATCCTGGGCGGACACTTCCTGCTCGACGACACTACCCAGGCGGTGCTCATCGTCGCCGCCCTGCTGGGCATCAGCGCCCACCAGCTGTATCGCCAGCGGGCCAGCATCGAGCGCATCCTCGCCGATCATCCCAAGATGTTCTCCAGCGACGTCGTCGCCCCGACCTACAGCGACCAGGTCGGCGCCCCGGCCCGACTCGACCTGGCCCTGCACAGCGAAGCCGCTCGATTGCAAACCGCCTTGACCCGGCTGGCCGACGTCGGCGACAGCGTGCGCCTGAAGGCCCGAGAATCCTCGCAGCTGGCGCAGTCCGAAGCCCAGTTGCTGGAGCAGCAGCGCCACGAGACCGACCAGTCCGCCGCCGCCATCACCCAGATGACCTCCACCATCCACGAGGTTTCGCAGAACGTCCAGGAAACCGCCCAGGCGGCCTCCAATGCCGAGAGCCTGGTGCTCTCCGGCCGGGACAAGGCCGAGGAAAGCCTCAATTCCATGCGTGAATTGGGCACCGCCGTCAGCGACATCGGCCAGGCCGTAGGCGAACTGGCCAACTCGACCCAGAGCATCGGCAGCGTCGCCGACGTCATCACCGCCATCGCCGAGCAGACCAACCTGCTGGCGCTGAACGCGGCCATCGAGGCCGCACGGGCAGGTGAGGCCGGGCGCGGGTTCGCCGTGGTGGCCGACGAGGTCCGCTCCCTGGCGTCCCGCACCCGGGAATCCACCGAGCAGATCCACCAGATCATCGCCAATCTGCAGGCCAACGCTGACCGCGCCGTCGCCACCGCCAGCCGCGGCGAAGAGACCTCGCGCCAGAGCGAGCGCCACTCCGCCGCCGTGCGCGAGTCCCTGGAAGGCATCAGCGAATCGGTTAGCCGCATCACCGCCATGAGCCAGCAGATGGCGACCGCCGTGGAAGAACAGAGCCACGTCTCGGAAGACATCAATCGCCAGATCAGCCGCATCGCGGAATTGTCCGACCACAGCTCGACCCAGGCCTTGCGCGGGTCGGAGCTCAGCCGCGAACTCGAGGGCATGGCCGACTACCTGCACGACCTCACCGCGCGCTTCAATCGCTGATTCGGCGGTTAGACGGTGGCGATCCGGTATGATCGTCGCCGTCTCTCGCCCCGGAAACCCCGATGTCCCGTCCCGCCTGCGCCCGCTGCCAGCGCCCCATGCCGCTGTGCCTCTGCGCGCTGATCCCCCGCTTGCCAAGCCGCACCCGGGTGCTATTGCTGCAGCACCCCAGCGAGCGGCGCCATCCGCTCAATACCGCGCGGCTGGCCGCGCTAGGGCTGGTCAACGCCCGACTGGAGATCGGCGAGGAATTTCCGGAGCTGCCGCTCTGGCTGGAAGGGAAGGAGGCTCGCCTGTTGTTCCCGGGGCCGGAGGCGATCCGCCTAGATCTATTGCCTCCGTCCACCGAGACGTGCTCGCCGCGCCTGCTGGTGGTCCCCGACGGCACCTGGCGCAAGGCGCGCCTGCTGCTGCACGTCAATCCGGCCCTGGCGGCGTTGCCGAGGGTGACACTGCCGCCTGGCCCACCGTCCCGCTATCGCGTCCGCAAGGCACCTGCGGCTGATGCCGTCTCGACGATCGAGGCGGTGGTGGCGGCGTTGAACATCCTGGACGCCCCGGCACGCTTCGAGGCGTTACTGACTCCCTTCGAGGCCCTCATCGACGGCCAGATCGCGGCCATGGGCGCGGAAACCTTTGCACGCAATCACGGCGCGCCAGAGCAGGACACCTAGGGAATTCGGCGGCGGTCCCGCCACTCTACCTAGAGTAGCCCGCAGAGGAGTCTCGCCATGCCCCGCGTCCCCGTCCGCCAGGACCTCGAATTCGCACCCCTTTCGATCTTCGCCATGCCCCGTGCCGGCGGAGAACCGGACCAGCCCGATCCAGCCCCCATCCAGCCCGGCGAGCCGGGCGAACCCACCATTCCCGACCAACCGCCGCCCACCCCCATGGCGGACGCCGCCTAGCGGTTTCCTGGCCGGCAAAGAGAAGGGGCGATCAGCGCTGATCGCCCCTTCTTTTTTATCTGATCGATCATCAGCGCCGCGTCTTCTGCCTCAGCAGATAGACGGTGACGGCGGCGCAACTGGTGAAGGCAGCCACCCGCGCCCAGACGTACGGCACCAGCCAGCAGGAAAAGCCCACGCTGATCCACATGGCGACGATGGCGTAGACCTTGCCCTTGAGCGGGATGCCTTCGCCTTCGAGATAGGGTTTCACCCAGGGGCCGAGCCATTTGTGGTTGATCAACCACAGATAGAAACGCTCTGAGCTGCGCATGAAACAGGCCGCGGCCAGCAACAGGAAGGGCGTGGTGGGCAGCAACGGCAAGAAGGCGCCGATGATGCCCAGGGCGACGCTCAGCCAGCCGGCGCCCAGCAGCAAGTAGCGAACCCAGCCCTTCTTCTGGCGGGGCCTGGACGTAGCCTCTTCCATCGCTCAGTGACGCGGCTTGAGCAGCGCCGGCTTTTCTTCCGGGGAATGGCAGAGCAGGAACAGCTGGGTCAGCAGTTCCGGGATCTGCACCATCATGTCGGCGACCAGGCGGCGGTCCTGGGCGATCTCGGCGAATTCGGGTTGTTCGTCGAACAGACCCGAACCGACCATGATCGGCAGCAGCAACTCGCTGACTTCGTCTTCCGCGTCTTCGAACCACACGGCCTCGCGGAGGAACACCCCTTCCATGAAGCCGATGCACCAGCCGCGCAGCTCGGAGTCGTCCGGCTCGGGGCCGAGGTCCAGCTCGCAGGGCAGATCGAGTTCCTCATCGCTGCCGAGGATACGCAGGATATGCGCCTTGAGCTGCACCAGGGCCTGCTCGATGTCCTCCTGTTGGGCGGCATCGCGATACTGCGGCGGCTCGGCGAAGAGGGCGTCGATCCACTCCTGCTCGGGTACCTCTTCCGGGCAGATGGACAGGGCGGTCAGGTAGCCATGGGCGGCTACGTAGTCGAGCGCTTCTTCGTGCAGATCGTCTGCATCGAGAAAATCGCGCAGACGGGTCAATTGTTCGGCGAAGGACATCGGCTACTTACCTCGGAAAGGATTCGAAAGGGCGGAACGGCGGGAATTGTAGACGAGCGCCAGGGTGACGTCGAACGCGTCGGCACCTGGTCGGCCGACGGAAAAGGCCAGCCGCAGCGAGCCCGGCATCCGTATAATGCCCGTTCCATTCGAGGAGGTTTCATGTCAGAACCCGCGCTGCGCATCCTAAAAGACGTCTTCGGCTACGATGCCTTCCGGGGCAACCAGGCCCGGATCATCGAGCGCGTGGCGAACGGTGGCGATGCGCTGGTGCTGATGCCCACCGGCGGTGGCAAGTCCCTCTGCTACCAGGTGCCAGCCTTGCTGCGACCCGGTGTGGCCGTGGTGGTCTCGCCGCTGATCGCCCTGATGGACGACCAGGTCGCTACCCTCCTGGAACTCGGGGTGTCAGCGACCGCACTCAACTCCACCATGACCGGCGAACAGCAGAGATCCGTCGCCGCGCAGCTGGAGAGGGGCGAAATCAAGCTGCTCTATCTCGCGCCGGAACGCCTGGTCCAGCCGCGCATGCTGGACTTCCTCAAGCGCCTGCCGATCGCCCTGTTCGCCATCGACGAGGCCCACTGCGTCTCCCAGTGGGGCCATGACTTCCGCCCGGAATACATGCAGCTCGGGCAACTGGCCGAACACTTCCCCGGGGTGCCGCGCCTGGCGCTCACCGCCACCGCCGATTCCCGTACCCGCGAGGAAATGGCCACCCGGCTGCACCTGGAGCAGGCCGAGCGCTTTCTCTCCAGCTTCGATCGTCCCAACATCTTCTACCGCATCGTGCCCAAGGAGGCGCCGCGCAAGCAGCTGCTGGCCTTTCTCGCCGAACGGCGCGGCGATGCCGGCATCGTCTACTGCATGTCGCGCAAGAAGGTGGAGGAGGTCGCCGAGCAACTCAGCGCCCAGGGCTTCCCGGCCTTGCCCTATCACGCCGGTCTGCCCAACGAGGTGCGCGCCGCCAACCAGAAGCGCTTCCTTAACGAGGAAGGGCTGATCATGGTCGCCACCATCGCCTTCGGCATGGGCATCGACAAGCCGAACGTCCGCTTCGTCGCCCACCTCGACCTGCCCAAGAGCCTGGAGGCCTACTACCAGGAAACCGGTCGCGCCGGTCGTGACGGCCTGCCGGCCGATGCCTGGATGGCCTACGGTCTGCAGGACGTGCTGCTGTTGCGGCAGATGATGCAGAGTTCCGAGGGCGACGAGCGACACAAGCGCATCGAGCGCCACAAGCTCGAAGCCATGCTGGCGCTCTGCGAGGAAACCCGCTGCCGCCGCCAGGTACTGCTGGCCTATTTCGACGAACATCTGCCCCAGCCTTGCGGCCATTGCGACAACTGCATCGATACCGTCGAGACCTGGGACGCCACCGAACCCGCGCGCCAGGCGTTGTCGGCCATCTACCGCAGCGGTCAGCGCTATGGGGTAGGGCACCTGGTCGACATCCTGCTCGGTCGCGAGACCGAGAAAATCACCAGCCTTGGCCATCAGCGCCTGGCCGTGTTCGGCCTGGGCAAGGCGCGTGGCGAAGACGAATGGCGCACCCTGTTCCGCCAATTGGTCGCCCGTGGCCTGGCCGAGGTGGATGTCGACGGCTTCGGCGGCCTGCGCCTGACCGAGAGCTGCCGCCCGCTGCTGCGTGGCGAGGTCAGCATCCAATTGCGCCGTGATCCCAAGCCCCAGCGCGGCCGGGGTAGCAGCAGCGGCTCTTCCGCCAGCGCCGCCAGCCAACTGGTACGCGCCGACGAGCGCGAGCTATGGGAGGCATTGCGGACGCTCCGGCGCAAGCTGGCCGAAGAGCATTCGGTCCCGCCCTACGTCATCTTCCCCGACGCCACCCTGCTGGAGATGCTGCGGAGCCAGCCGCGCTCCCTCGACGAGATGAGCCGGGTGAGCGGTGTCGGTGCGCGCAAGCTCGAACGCTACGGTCAGGCCTTCCTCGATGCCCTGACGGGCGGCACTGCCGCGCCGGCGCCAGTGGTCGACGTCCGTCACGAGGTCCTGACCCTGGTGCGCGCCGGCATGACGCCCGAGCAGGCCGCGCGTCAACTCAATTGCTCGGAAAAGAATGTCTATGCACTATTGGCCGAAGCCATCGCCCAGCAGCAGATCGCTCTGGAACAAGCCTTGGACCTGCCTGAAGACTTGCTCGCGGAAATCCAGGATGCCTTCCTTGAAGACGAGGGCGAATTGCCGCTCGTAGCCCAGGTCGCCACCCGCTTCCAGGGACGGGTAGCGGTCGGCGCGCTCTACTGTGTGCGGGCCGCGCTGCAGGCGGAATTGGCCGACTAGCGAGGCGCGCCGGTTGCCCCGGCGTGCCTTCAACCAGAATAATGAGAAAATCCAAGTACAAGGTTTAGCCTGAATGACTACCGATCCACACCTGTTCGGCCGCCAGATCTTCCATGTCTCCCGTGCTTGGCGGGCAGAGCTCGACCGTCGTCTGAGTCACCTGGGGCTGTCCCAGGCGCGCTGGCAGGTGTTGCTGAACCTGGCGCGGATGAAAGGCGTCCAGCCGACCCAACGAGAGCTGGCCCAGAGCATCAGCATCGAGGGGCCGACCCTGGCGCGTCTGCTCGACGGTCTGGAGAAACAAGGCCTGGTAAAGCGGCTGGCGGTCACTGAAGACCGCCGTGCCAAGCGCATCATGTTGACCCAGGAGGCCGGTCCGCTGATCGAGAAGATCGAGACCATCGCCGAAGCCCTGCGCAAGGAATTGCTCAGTGGCCTGGACGACGAAGAGATCGCCATTTGCCAGCAGGTACACCAGCGCGTGCTCGCCAACCTGGAGCGCGGCTGACCGCCGCTCGGCGGCACGCCAAGCCTCCGCGCAACCGCTTATCCCATCCGCCGGTGCGGGACAGGGCGTCTGGCACCGGGTCTGACGCGCTACCCCGGGCAGGACGTCATTTTTCGTTCACGACCGGTGGTTTGCCGTCTGTCGGTATCGATGCTACGTTCCAGCGTAGCGGGGGCGATTTTTGTGAGCCACCGCGCTAAAACACCGGTTTCCTCGAATACCTGACGCAGCGGTATCCATGGTCGCGAAACGCCGTCCCCTTGCCTTGTTCACCCTGTCGGCCGCGATGCTGACCACTACTCCTCAAGCGGCTCTGGCGCTCGGTCTCGGTGGTATCACCCTGCAGTCTTCGCTCAACGAACCCCTGCGCGCACGGATCGAGCTGGTCAACATCGGCGATGCCGAGCCCGGAGACTTCCATATCCATCTGGCGCCCAACGATGCCTTCGCTCGCGCCGGTGTCGATCGTACCCAGTTCATGGACGATCTGGTCTTCACCCCCCACCTGCGTACCGCGGCCGGTAGCTATATCGAGGTCACCTCGCGGCGCTCGTTGATCGAACCCTATCTGGGCTTCATCGTTCAGCTGGAGCAACCCGGCGGCAAGCAGTTGCGCGAATTCACCCTGCTGGTCGATCCGCCGCGCAGTGGCGGTGCGCCCACCAGCGTGGCCAGCACCGCACCGGCCCGCGCCGCTGCGCCGACCCGCAATCCGGCGCAGTCTACCAAGCCGACGCCGCCGAAGACCCCGGCCGCGCCCCAGCCATCCGGGCTCGCGCCTACGCCTGGCCTCACCGCTGGTGCCGGGATCTATCAGACCCGTCCCAGGGACACCCTCTGGAGCATCGCCAAGCGGCTGGGACCCATGGCCAATCGTTCGGCCGAGCAATTGATGGCCGATCTGTTCGCCCTCAACCCCGCATCCTTTTCCAACAACGATCCGCGGCGGCTCAAGGCCGGCCAGACCCTGCGCCTGCCGGCTGGCGTCAGCGAGCCCGCAGCCGAGCAACCCGTTGCGGCCAAGGCCGCACCCAGACCCGCTCCTGCCCCGGTGGCAACGCCGCCACTGGCGGCCGCGCCGGTCGCCAGCGTGCCTCAGCCTGCCTCAGCTCCGCCCGCGGCACCCGCACCGGCCACCAGCGAGCCCAGCGCTGCCGCAGCTGCGCCCCCGCCTGCCGGAACCGGCGAAGATGCCAAGCCGCTACTCGTCACCCAGGACCTGGGCCGTCAGGTAGGGGATCTGGAAGGCCAGCTCAACCAGCTGCAGTCGCGCTACGACACCCTGCTGGAGCAGAAGGAAGCGCTCATCGCCCAGCTGCAGCAGGAGCGCGATGGCCTGCAACAGCAGCTCAAGCAGGCGCGTTCGGTCGCCCTGGTGCCGGCGGTCCCAGCCGCCGCGCCCGTCTCGTCCGCGGCGCCGCCGGCCCAGGCGACCGCCACTGCGCCTGCGGTGGTGGGTACTGCCGAAGACGAGGGGCTGTTTTCCCTGCGCTCCCTGGTGCTGGGGGGTTCCGCGGCCGTTCTGGCGTTAGCGGGCGTGCTCTGGTGGCGCCGTCGACGCACCGAAGAAGTCGTGGTAGTCGCCGAGGAGGAGGACGCCCAACCTGCCGAGCCGCTTCCTGCGCCGGTACTGGTGGCGACCCAGGCCGACTCCCTGCGACCCAAGGTCGCCGCCGCCACGCCGCCGGCACCGGTCGACGACCACGCCGGGCGCGCGGAGATCTATATCGCCTACGGCCGCTACGGTCAGGCACGGGAGGTGCTGGAAAGCGGTCTCGCCGAAGACGAGCGCCGCCAGGATCTGCGCCTGCTGCTGCTACGCGTGCTCGCCACCCTGGGCGAGGCCCAGGCGTTCAACCAGCACGAACAGCGCTTCCTCGCCCTCGGCGGGGCAGCGGCCAGTCTCGCCGTCCTCCATGCTCAGTTTCCCGGAATGTCCGCCTCGCCAGTGGAGGAACTCGAGGACGACGACCTGGAACTACCCGACTTCGATGCCCCGGCTAACGAATGGTCCGCCGAATTGCAGTTCCAGGAGCCGGCGCAACCGGCACCGGTGAGCGAGGAACACTACGATCTGGATCTGGCCGATCTGAGCCTGGACGAGGCCATCGCCCTCACCGAGGAGCTGGATGCCGATTCCGGCTGGAAGCCGGTCGGCGCCACCGACGTGGTGGTGCAGGACGATTTTCCCGAAGGCCTGGGCGAATTGCCGGCGGTCTTCGAGCTGGACCTGAGTCTCGACGAGCACTTCATGGCCGACGACATCGCCCGTCGCTTCGCCGAAGCGGAAGCTTGCCTCGATCAGGGCAACGTCCACCAGGCGGCCTCGCTGTTGCAGGAAATCGTCAGCGAGGGCACCGACAGCCAGCGCGAGCGCGCCGAGATCCTCTTGTCGCGCCTCGCCTGAGAGGCTCGCTAGCCCCGCAGGGGTATCCGAACGTCCCTCGACCGCTTGGCGTGAAATACGCGCGCGCCAAGCGGTCGCTTGCGTGTGCGGATCGGTAGGTCCGGCTCAGAAGCTGTTGCCCAGGTTGATATAGAAGGCGTGCTCGCCTTGATCGCTCAGGCCATAGGTGAACTTGAGCGGTCCCAGCGGCGTGTCCAGACCGAGGAACAGGCTGGCGGCGCTGATGTTGCCGCTGTCGTAGTCGTCGTCTCTGTTCCAGATCCGTCCCTGCTCCAGGCTGCCACCCAGGTAGACCGGAGTGTCCAGCGGAAACAGCGAGCGCTGGGTGAGCTGGTGATAGTAGACGAGACGGGCGAGGCCGTAGTTCTGCCCCGAGAGCGCGTCCTGCCGGTAGCCGGAAAGCTGCCAGGCGCCACCCAGCAGGAAGCTGCTGGTCACCACGTTGGTATCGCTGTCGGTCGAAAGGGTGCGACCCAGGCCGCCGCCGAGGACGAAGGTATCGTAGCCATAACTGAAGGCCTTGTTCAGATGCAGGTCCAGCTGACGGTAGCGGGAGTCCGAGCCCAGGGTGGGGTCGAACTGCTTGAGCGTCAGTGCCAGCTCCAGGCCTTCGCGAGGGAAGTTCAGGTCGTCCAGGTCGTCGAAGGAATAACGCAGCTCGTAGAAGCCCTCGGTGAAGGTTTCCTCCGGCGTTTCCCGCGGTCCGACATGGACCTTGGTGCTGCCCCAGTCGTGGCCGATGCCGAAGCGCACCTCGGCCTTGTTGCCGATCTGACGGCCCAGGTTCAAGCCGAAGCCATAACGTTCGCGGCGGTACTCGGCGATAGGGCTATTGCCCTCCAGTTGCTCGATGTTGCGTGCCTCGCCGCCGATGTAGGGGGCGATGAAATAGCGTGAGCCCACGTCGAGGGGCTGATAGAACTCGCTGTAGAGTTCCTGGTGATCGCCGATCTGCATCCGCGTCAGCCATTCGCCGCCCAGGCGGTTCAGACCGTTGATGCGGTAGCTGGCGCCGAAGTTGAAGGTACTGTCGCCGCGCAGGTCGTCGGATAGGTTGAGGCCAAGTCGCAGGAAGTCCGTGCCGCTGCGTTTGCCCCGGGCGGAGATCACCAGCACGTTGTCACCCGGACCGTCGCGGCGCACCCGGTATTCCACCTGGTCGAAGTAGTCCAGGCCGTAGAGGGTGCTCATGTCGTCCTGCAGGCGGTCGACGTTCAGGGGTTCGCCCAGGCGCTGCCGGATGTACTGGCGGATCACCTCGTCCTCCACCTTGGAGTCGTTCTCGATGCGAATGGCGTCGATGACTGGCGTGCGACTGTCGGGCAGGCGGGACGCTGCTACCGCCGAGGCGCGCCCGTCCCGCGGTTCCCGGCGCAGGGTGGCCAGTTCGCCGGCCATGGCCATGGTGGCGCGATAGCCCGCATCGATCAGCGCCCGCACCTCCGAGAAGTCGGCGCTGGTATAGCTCGCCAGTGGTGGCTGGATGAGCAGATCGCCCTTGCCCAGGGTGGCCAGCTGGGCCTCGGAATTGTTGCGGGTCATCAGGGTGGTGGATTGGTTGAGCACGTCCAGTACCGTGGTCAGGTCCTTGCGCTTGAGCAGGGGGGTACCGATGTCCACCACCACGACCCGTTGCGCGCCCATGGCGCGTGCCACATCGATGGGAATGTTATCGACCATGCCGCCATCCACCAGCAGGCGCCCGTCGATCTCCACCGGAGCGAATACCGCCGGGATCGACATGCTGGCGCGAATGGCGCGCGGCAGATGGCCATGGTCGAAGACCACCTTCTCACCGGTGGTGATATCGGTCGCCACGGCGCGGAAGGGGATGGCCAACTGGTTGAAATCCCGGGTATCGCTGGTATGGACGAACAACTTTTCCAGCATCATTCCGAGGTTCTGGCCCTGGAGTACCCCGATGGGCAGGCCCAGGGTGCCGTCGTCGCGGAAGCTGAGCTTCTGCTTCACCAGGAAGTCGCGGTCATCCTGCTTGCGCCGGAACGGCACGTCCTTGCGCGGCGGCTGGTCCGACAGGACCTGCGCCCAGTCCATCTCCAGGGCGATGCGCTCCAGCTCCTCGGCGCTGTAGCCGGCGGCATAGAGGCCGCCAATCACCGCGCCCATGCTGGTACCCGCGATGGCGTCGACCTGGATGCCTTGTTCTTCCAGGGCCTTGAGCACGCCGATGTGCGCCAGACCCCGCGCCGCGCCGCCGGACAGCACCAGGCCCACCTTGGGCGGCTCGGCACTCCAACACAGGGCGGGCAGGAGAAAACAGGCTACCAGCAGCAACAGTCGCATAGGTCGGACCACATGGCGGACGGGATCGAGGGCTGCGTATTATAGGGAGCCAAGGTTTCAGGGGTGCACCGTGATCGACGTCAAACCCATCATCACCATCCAGTACTGCACCCAGTGCCAGTGGCTGCTCCGTTCCGGTTGGCTGGCTCAGGAACTGCTGAGCACCTTCGGTACCGACTTGGGTGGCGTCACCCTGCTGCCGGGTAGCGGAGGCGTGTTCGAGATCGCCTGCGGCGATGAGCTGCTCTGGGAGCGCAAGAGGGATGGCGGCTTTCCGGACGCCCGCACGTTGAAGAACCTGGTCCGGGACCGGCTGTTCCCGGAGCGCGATCTGGGGCACGGCGAAGGAAGGCGGGAAGAGCAGGGAGGGGATGGCGCCCCCGGAGGGGCGTGAGATCAGGCTTCCGTACTGATCGTGTCGCGCACGTCGACGGTGCCGGTGGTAGGTGTGGGGGCGGCCACGCTCACCTCTGCCGGACGTATCTCGACGGCATGCAAGCCCTTGGGCCCCTGGACGATGTTGAAGTTGACCGCCTGGCCCGCCTTCAGTGTGCGGTAACCGTCCATTTGAATGGCCGAGTAATGAGCGAATAGGTCTTCATCACTGTTTTCTGCAACGATGAAGCCATATCCTTTGGCGTTGTTGAACCATTTGACCTTGCCACTGAGCATACCGGCTCCCTCTGCAAAGGACTCCAAGCCTGGAGTATCATTCGACTACAGTTCCAGTGAATCCACACAGGCGCCACTACGACGGAACCCTTGGTACCCCGTCGGGTACAGGATGTTTGTAACACCCTTTCAGTCTTAGTCAAGGTAAGGCAACGGGTGGCTGAGACGTGGATCAAGCTCTTTTTTTCCTGCTATTCATCCCGTAATTCGGAATCGATCAGAATGCGTGCAATCGACCCCATCCGACTGGCGGCGGACGACAACGATCAACAGGACAGCGACCAAGGTGGCCTGGCGGTGCAGGAGGCAAAACCTGCATTAAAACGGCCAGCCAGATATCGCGTTCTGATGTATAACGATGACTACACCCCCATGGAATTCGTCGTCGAGGTGTTGGAACGCTACTTCAGCATGAACCGCGAAGCGGCTACCCAGGTGATGCTTACCGTGCATACTCAGGGAAAGGCGGTCTGCGGAACATTTACTCGTGACGTAGCTGAAACCAAGGCCATGCAAGTCAATCAATATGCGAGGGAGTGCAACCACCCGCTGCTGTGCGAAATCGAAATCGAAAGTTGATCTGTGCTGCTTGGGCTACTGTGCTGCTTGGGCTATGAGGTGAAGCTATGTTGAATCGTGAGCTCGAAGTCACCCTGAATCTCGCCTTCAAGGAGGCGAGGACGAAGCGTCATGAATTCATGACCGTTGAGCACCTCCTGCTGGCGCTGCTGGACAATGAAGCCGCCGCCACCGTCTTGAGAGCTTGCGGCGCCAACATCGATCGCCTGCGCCGCGATCTGTTGGAATTCATAGATTCCACCACCCCACTCATCCCACAGCAGGATGACGAGCGCGAGACCCAGCCGACTCTCGGCTTCCAGCGCGTGCTACAGCGCGCCGTCTTCCACGTGCAGAGCTCCGGCAAGCGCGAAGTCACCGGTGCCAACGTGCTGGTTGCCATCTTCAGCGAGCAGGAAAGCCAGGCGGTGTTCCTGCTCAAGCAGCAGAGCGTGGCGCGGATCGACGTCGTCAACTTCATCGCCCATGGCATTTCCAAGGTCCCCGGTGCAGCGCCCGAAGCCGAGCAGGACCAGGATGCCGCCGAGGAAGAGGGCGCCGAGCCCAGCTCCTCCAACAATCCGCTCGAAGCCTACGCCAGCAACCTGAACGAGCAGGCTCGCCAGGGCCGTATCGATCCGCTGGTCGGTCGGGAAAACGAAGTCGAGCGCGTCGCCCAGATTCTGGCGCGTCGCCGCAAGAACAACCCGCTGTTGGTGGGCGAAGCCGGCGTGGGCAAGACCGCCATCGCCGAAGGCCTGGCCAAGCGCATCGTCGATGGCCAGGTGCCCGACCTGCTGGCTGACAGCGTTGTCTACTCCTTGGATCTCGGCGCCTTGCTGGCTGGTACCAAGTACCGCGGTGACTTCGAAAAGAGATTCAAGGCTCTGCTCGCCGAGTTGAAGAAGAGGCCCCATGCGGTGCTCTTCATCGACGAGATCCACACCATCATCGGGGCTGGTGCGGCTTCGGGTGGCGTCATGGACGCCTCCAACCTGCTCAAGCCCTTGCTGTCGTCCGGCGAGATCCGTTGCATCGGCTCCACCACCTTCCAGGAATTCCGCGGCATCTTCGAGAAGGACAGGGCCCTGGCGCGGCGCTTCCAGAAGGTCGACGTGGTCGAACCGTCGGTGGATGACACCTACGGCATACTACGGGGCCTCAAGGGGCGCTTCGAGCAGCACCACCATATCGAGTACACCGACGAGGCGTTGCGCGCCGCTGCCGAGCTGGCAGCCCGCTACATCAACGACCGGCACATGCCCGACAAGGCTATCGACGTCATTGACGAGGCCGGCGCCTACCAGCGCCTGCAGCCCGAGGATCGTCGTGCCGAGCGTATCGACGTCCAGCAGGTTGAAGACATCGTCGCCAAAATCGCGCGGATTCCCCCGAAAACCGTTAACAGCTCCGACAAGGAACTGCTGCGTAATTTGGAGCGCGATCTCAAGCTGACGGTCTTCGGTCAGGATCTGGCCATCGAATCACTGTCCACCGCCATCAAGCTTTCCCGTGCCGGTTTGAAATCGCCGGACAAGCCGGTCGGTTCCTTCCTCTTCGCCGGTCCCACCGGCGTGGGCAAGACCGAGGTGGCTCGGCAACTGGCCAAGGCCATGGGTGTGGAGCTGGTGCGCTTCGACATGTCCGAGTACATGGAGCGCCACACCGTATCCCGGTTGATCGGTGCTCCTCCCGGCTATGTCGGCTTCGACCAGGGTGGTCTGTTGACCGAGGCCATCACCAAGACGCCGCACTGCGTGCTGCTGCTCGACGAGATCGAGAAGGCCCACCCCGAGGTGTTCAACCTGCTGTTGCAGGTCATGGACCACGGCACCCTGACGGACAACAACGGTCGCAAGGCCGATTTCCGCAACGTCATCCTGATCCTGACCACCAACGCCGGTGCCGAAACCGCATCCCGTGCCTCCATCGGCTTCACGCTGCAGGACCACACCACCGATGCCATGGAAGTCATCAAGAAGAGCTTCACGCCGGAGTTCCGCAACCGTCTGGACACCATCATCCAGTTCGGCCGCCTGAGCACCGAAGTCATCAAGAGCATCGTCGACAAGTTCCTCACCGAACTCCAGGCGCAACTCGAGGACAAGCGTGTGCAGCTCGAGGTCAGCGATGCGGCCCGCGGCTGGCTGGCGGAGCGTGGCTATGACGTGCAGATGGGTGCTCGGCCCATGGCGCGACTCATCCAGGACAAGATCAAGCGGCCCCTGGCCGAGCAGATCCTGTTCGGGGAGCTGGCCGACCACGGTGGCATCGTGCACATCGATGCAGTGGATGGCGAGCTGGAGTTCGAGTTCGAGACCACGGCGGAACCTGCCTAAGGGCAGGTTTCACACCTGGACATGAAAAAGCCCGGCGTTGCCGGGCTTTTTCATGAAAGGATTCGCTTAGCGGGCGCGGTAGGTGATCCGGCCTTTGCTGAGATCGTAAGGCGTCAGCTCCACGCGAACCTTGTCGCCGGTCAGGATGCGGATGTAGTTCTTACGCATTTTTCCGGAGATGTGCGCGGTGACGACGTGCCCATTTTCCAACTCCACGCGAAACATGGTGTTGGGCAGGGTGTCGACGACAGTACCTTCCATTTCGAAGCTGTCTTCTTTCGACATATGTAGAAAAGCCCTCGGTGACAAAGATTGGCCCAGAGCAGTCCGGGCGAAAAAGGCCCATATTCTGACAGAAATTCAGAAAAAGCGCTATTTCGTCAGGCCAGGGCGACCCAGCGCTGATTGACGAACAGCTCGATGGGGCGATACTCGGTTTTGTAGGACATCTTGCGACACCCTTTGATCCAATAACCGAGATACACGGCATCCAATCCCAGGCGGCGGGTTTCGGCGATCTGCCAGAGGATGCCGAAGACACCGAGGCTGCGCTTCTCTTCGCTGGGATCGTAGAAGGTATAGACCGCCGACATGCCGTTGGGCAGCACGTCGGTGACGGCGATACCGATCAGACGATCCTCCGCGCGCATCTCGTAGAAGAAGGCGTAGGGCAGGTTGCTGACTAGGAACGTGGAGAACTGGCCGCGACTCGGCGGAAACATGTCGCCGTCGGCGTGCCGCTCGCTGATGTAGCGGGCATAGAGCTGGTAGCGTTCCTCGGTGAAGCCAGGGTCACAGCGAGTGACCTTGATATCGAGGTTACGCTTGAGGACGCGATTCTGCTTGCGACTGGGGCGGAAGCGCGCGACGGGGATGCGCGCCGGGACGCAGGCCTTGCAGAGTTGGCAGTGCGGGCGATACAGGTGATCGCCACTGCGTCGGAAGCCCAGCTCGGAAAGCTCGGCGTAGATCTGGCCGTTCATGGGCTGCGAGGGGTCGAGGAACAGCGTAGTCGCCTGCTCATTGGGCAGGTAACTGCAAGCGTGAGGCTGGGTTGCGTAAAACTTGAGTCTCGCCAGCTCGGTCATGTCGAACCTCTACATAAGCCTGGCTTGAGTGTAAGTCACCCGGGAAAGGTAGGCCAGGCGGCCGTGCTGGCCTCGTCGACGTATTTGGCCAGGTAATCGGCAAAGCGTTCCCGGGACAGACTGCTGGCACCCAGGCTGGCCAGATGTGCGGTCGGCATCTGGCAGTCGACCAGCACGAAGCCCCAGGCGGCGAGATCCTTCACCAGGGTGACGAAACCTATCTTGGAGGCGTTGTCCACCTGACTGAACATGGATTCGCCGAAGAACAGCTTGCCCATGGCGATGCCATAGAGGCCGCCGACCAGGCGTTCGCCGTCCCAGACTTCCACGGAGTGCGCCCAGCCCTGGGCGTGCAGCTCACGATAGGCCAGACGCATCGGTGCGGTGATCCAGGTGCCGTCCGCATCGCGCCGAGGACCGGCGCAGGCCTCGATGACCTGGTCGAAGGCCTGGTCGTAGGTCACGCGCAGCTCGGTCTTGCGCAGGGTCTTCGCCAGGCTGCGGGAGACGTGCAGGTCGGGTGGGAAAAGCACCGTGCGCGGATCGGGAGACCACCAGAGGATGGGTTGGCCGGCCTGATACCAGGGAAAGCAGCCGTGTCGATAGGCCTTGACCAGGCGCGCCGCGCTCAGGTCGCCGCCGATGGCCAGCAGCCCGTTGGGTTCGCGCAGGGCCACCTCCAGCGGTGGGAAGTCGGGGCTTTCACGGGTCAGCCATTTCACCATGGTAGGGGAGGGCGCCTTCTGATGCGTGGGGCGAAAGGGACGGGACGAGTGCGTATCAGGCTCAAGAAATCGTCATAACTCTTTGTCAGGACAACGAAAGAATGCTCCAATGTTGTGCCTGAAGGCGGTTCCGGTACTGCCGTCCGCTATCGTGCCATGTTTCGTCTCGGGACTGTAGAACCCGGGCCCGGGCGATCTAGAATGGCGCACTGTTTTTGATTCACGGTCACACGTTCCGTGTGCGGGAAAAGCGCGCTTGAAGCAATCCAGTTCTGCCAGCCACGTCAATCATTGGCGTGAGCACCTGCATTATCGTCTCAAGGAGGTGGTGCTCATCGCGCTGGCCGCCTTGTGTCTCTATCTGCTCATGGCTCTGCTGAGCTACGACCCCTCCGATCCGGGTTGGACCCACACCAGCCGCATCGATCAGGTTCACAACACCGCAGGCCGCGCCGGCGCCTGGCTGGCCGACGTGCTGTTCATGGCGCTGGGCTATTTCGCTTTCGTTTTCCCGGTGTTGCTGGCGGTCAAGACCTGGCAGATCTTCCGTAAGCGGCATCTGCACTGGGAGTGGAGCGGCTGGCTGTTCTCCTGGCGGCTCACTGGCCTGGTATTGCTGGTGATCTCCGGTTCGGTACTGGCCTACATCCATTTCCATGCGGCTGCCGGCCTGCCGGCGTCCGCTGGCGGTGCCCTCGGCGAAAGTCTCGGTCAGCTGTCGGTCACGGCGCTCAACGTCCAGGGCAGCACGCTGCTGTTCCTGGCGCTGTTCCTGCTGGGCCTGACGGTGTTCACCGACCTGTCGTGGTTCAAGGTGATGGATTTCACCGGCAAGGTCGTGCTGGACCTGTTGGACCTGGTGCAGGGTGGCTTCAGTCGTCTGGCCGGGGGCCGCCGCGCGGCGCCAGCGCTGGACGCCTTCGATGAGCCGGAGGCGGTCGCACCGCCGCTCGCGCGCAAGCCGAGGACCCGTGAGACCCCAGTGCCCGTCGCCGATGAGGATCTGGACGATCTGCTCGACATCGCTCCGCCGCCGCGAGTGGAACGCGCCGCGCCGCGCATCGAGATGCCGGCACCCAGCCGTGTTGTCGCCGAGACAGCCACACCCGCGCCGGTGGCCGCTGCTCCCGTCGCTGCGGCCAGCGTGGCCATGCCCGCACCCCCGCCACGCAAGAGCGCACCCCTGCCTGCTGCGGCACCCGCGGCGGTGGTACGGGTGGACGCCGATCTGGAAGGAACCATACCGCCACTGTCGATCCTGGATCGCGCCGAGAAGAAACAGCAGAGCTACTCGCCGGAATTCCTCGAGAACATGTCGCGGCTGCTGGAGGTCAAGCTCAAGGAGTTCGGCGTCGAGGTGACCGTGGAAAGCGTCCATCCCGGTCCGGTCATCACCCGCTTCGAGATCCAGCCGGCGGCGGGCGTCAAGGTCAGCCGTATCTCCAACCTGGCCAAGGACCTGGCGCGTTCGCTCGCGGTGTTCAGCGTGCGGGTGGTGGAAGTCATTCCGGGCAAGACCACCGTCGGTATCGAGATTCCCAACGAGGACCGCCAGATCGTGCGCTTCTCCGAGGTGCTCGAATCCGTGGAGTACGCGGCGGCCAAGTCGCCGGTCACCCTGGCGCTGGGTCACGACATCGGCGGCAAACCGGTCATCACCGACCTGGCCAAGATGCCGCACCTCCTGGTGGCCGGCACCACGGGCTCCGGTAAGTCGGTGGGCGTGAACGCCATGCTGCTGTCGATCCTGTTCAAGTCGAGCCCGGAAGACGCGCGACTGATCATGATCGATCCCAAGATGCTGGAGCTCTCGATCTACGAGGGTATTCCGCACCTGCTCTGTCCGGTGGTCACCGACATGAAGGAAGCCGCCAACGCCCTGCGCTGGAGCGTGGCGGAGATGGAACGGCGCTACAAACTGATGGCTGCGATGGGTGTACGGAACCTCGCCGGCTTCAATCGCAAGGTGAAGGACGCCGAGGAAGCCGGTGCCCCGCTGACCGATCCGCTCTATCGTCGCGAGAGCATGGACGACGAGGCACCCTTGCTGAAGACGCTGCCGACCATCGTGGTGGTGGTGGACGAATTCGCCGACATGATGATGATCGTCGGCAAGAAGGTGGAAGAGCTGATCGCACGGATCGCGCAGAAGGCGCGGGCGGCGGGTATTCACCTGATCCTGGCGACCCAGCGGCCCTCGGTGGACGTCATCACCGGCCTGATCAAGGCCAACATTCCCACCCGCATGGCCTTCCAGGTGTCCAGCAAGATCGACTCCCGGACCATTCTCGACCAGGGCGGTGCCGAACAGCTGCTCGGTCACGGTGACATGCTCTATCTGCCGCCGGGAACCGGCCTGCCGATTCGTGTCCATGGCGCCTTCGTTTCCGACGACGAGGTCCATCGGGTCGTCGAGGCCTGGAAGGAGCGTGGCGCACCCGACTACATCGAAGACATCCTCAGTGGTCCGGACGAGGGCGGCGGTGCAGGCTTCGAAGGCGGCGGTGGCGAAGGCGGGGAGAGCGACGAGGATGATCCGCTCTATGACGAAGCGGTACGCTTCGTCACCGAGAGTCGCCGGGCCTCCATCTCCGCGGTCCAGCGCAAGCTCAAGATCGGTTACAACCGGGCGGCACGCATGATCGAAACCATGGAAATGGCCGGTGTCGTATCGCCCATGAACACCAACGGCTCGCGCGAGGTCATAGCGCCTGCGCCGGTGAGAGACTGACATTCCATGAGGACCTCGATGCACAAGCTGCGTTGTTTCGCCCTGGCTGCCCTGGCGGCCGTGAGCCTTTCCGCCCATGCCGACCAGGCCTCGGTGAGTCGACTGTCTGAACTGCTGGACAAGGCCCAGACCCTGACCGCTCGTTTCTCGCAGCTGACCCTGGATGGCTCAGGCACCCGCCTGCAGGAAACCGCGGGCAACATGAGCCTGAAGCGCCCTGGCTTGTTCCGCTGGCACTCCGACGCGCCCCAGGAGCAACTGCTGGTGTCGGACGGCAAGCAGGTCTGGCTGTACGACCCGGACCTGGAACAGGTCACCATCCGCAAGCTGGACCTGCGCCTGACCCAGACGCCGGCGCTGCTGCTGTCGGGTGATATCTCCAAGATCGAGAGCAGCTTCGACGTCACCAGCAAGGACGCCGGCAACGTCGTCGACTTCGTGCTCAAGCCCAAGACCAAGGACAGTCTGTTCGACAGCCTGCGGTTGTCCTTCCGCAACGGCGTGATCAACGACATGCAATTGATCGATGGCGCCGGGCAGCGCACCAACATCCTCTTCTTCAACGTCAAGCTCAACGAGCCGGTGGCCGCGTCCCAGTTCACCTTCCAGGTGCCCAAGGGAGCCGACGTCATCCAGGAGTGACAGCACCCCATGGATCTCTTCAGCGCCGCACCCGTCGGGCAGCCCTTGGCTGCCCGCATGCGTCCCGAGACCCTCGATGAGTACGCGGGCCAGCAGCACCTGCTGGCCCGCGGCAAGCCCCTGCGCGAGGCCCTGGAGCAGGGCGCGCTGCACTCGATGATCTTCTGGGGACCGCCGGGCGTGGGCAAGACCACCCTGGCACGGTTGCTGGCCCAGGTCTCCGATGCCCACTTCGAAACCCTCTCGGCGGTGCTCTCCGGGGTCAAGGAGATCCGCCATGCGGTGGAGGTGGCCAAGCAACAGGCCGCCCAGTATCGCCGCCGCACCATTCTCTTCGTCGACGAGGTGCATCGCTTCAACAAGTCGCAGCAGGATGCCTTCCTGCCCTATGTCGAGGACGGCACCCTGATCTTCATCGGGGCGACTACCGAGAATCCTTCCTTCGAATTGAACAATGCGCTGCTGTCGCGGGCGCGGGTCTATGTACTCAAGAGCCTGGACGACGAGGCCCTCGGCGGCTTGGCGCGCCGTGCCCTGACCAGCGCCAAGGGCTTGGGCGAGCGTCACCTCAGCCTGCCCGACGACGCCCTGACGCTGCTGCTGGCCGCCGCCGACGGCGATGGCCGGCGCCTGCTCAACCTGCTGGAGAACGCTGCGGACCTAGCCGAGGACGGCGGCGCCCTGGACGCCGAGCTGTTCCAGAGTCTGCTGGGCGATCAGCGTCGCCGCTTCGACAAGGGCGGCGAGGCCTTCTATGACCAGATATCCGCCCTGCACAAGTCGGTGCGGGGTTCGAGTCCCGATGGCGCGCTCTACTGGTTCGCGCGGATGATCGACGGCGGCTGCGATCCGCTGTACATCGCGCGGCGTGTGGTGCGCATGGCCAGTGAGGACATCGGCAATGCTGATCCCCGCGCCCTGAGCCTGTGCCTGGATGCCTGGGATGTCCAGGAGCGCCTGGGCAGCCCCGAAGGCGAGTTGGCCATCGCCCAGGCGCTGGTCTATCTGGCCTGCGCGCCCAAGAGCAATGCCGTCTATATGGGCTACAAGGCCGCCCTGGCCGATGTGCGCCAGAATGGCTCGCGCGAGGTGCCGCTGCACCTGCGCAATGCGCCGACCAAGCTGATGAAGAACCTTGGCTACGGCGACGAGTACCGCTACGCCCACGACGAGCCGGAAGCCTATGCCGCGGGCGAGGACTACTTTCCGGATGATCTCGAGCCGCGCCGCTACTATGAGCCGGTTCCCCGTGGGCTGGAGCTGAAGATCCGCGATAAACTGCAGCACCTGGCGGATCTCGACCGATCCAGCCCGCGCCAGCGCCGGCGGCGCTCCTGACCCTTCGCCCGCGCTGCTGCCCCCATTCCTAAGCAAGAGACACGGACATGCTTGATTCGAAACTGGTTCGCACCCAAACCCAGGAGGTGGCCGCACGTCTGGCGACCCGCGGCTACGTCCTCGACGTCAGCCTGGTGGAGTCGCTGGAAGCTCGTCGCAAGGAGGTGCAGACCCGCACCGAGACCCTGCAGGCCGAGCGTAACGCCCGCTCCAAGGGGATCGGCCAGGCCAAGGCGCGCGGTGAGGACATCGCGCCGCTGCTGGCCGAGGTCGATCGGATGGGCAGCGAGCTGGAAGAAGCCAAGCGCGAGCTGGACAGTGTCCAGGGCGAACTGGACGCCCTGTTGCTGGGCCTGCCCAACCTGCCCGATGCCTCGGTGCCGGTCGGCAAGGACGAAGACGACAACGTCGAGGTGCGCCGCTGGGGTACCCCGCGCGAGTTCGACTTCGAGATCAAGGACCACGTCGCCCTGGGCGAGACCCATGGCTGGCTGGACTTCGAAACCGCCGCGCGTTTCTCCGGCGCCCGCTTCGCCGTGATGCGTGGGCCCATCGCGCGCCTGCATCGTGCCCTGGCGCAGTTCATGCTCAACCTGCACACCGGTGAGCACGGCTACGAAGAGGCCTACACCCCCTACCTGGTGCAGGCCGAAACCCTCCAGGGTACTGGCCAGCTGCCCAAGTTCGAGGAAGACCTGTTCAAGATCGGTCGCGAAGGGGAGAGCGATCTCTACCTGATCCCTACCGCCGAGGTCACCCTGACCAACCTGGTGGCTGGTCAGATACTCGACGCCAAGCGCCTGCCGTTGAAATTCACCGCCCACACGCCTTGCTTCCGCAGCGAAGCCGGTGCCTCGGGTCGCGACACCCGCGGCATGATCCGCCAGCATCAGTTCGACAAGGTGGAGATGGTCCATATCGTCGAGCCGAGCACCTCCTTCCAGGCGCTGGAAGAACTGACCGGCCACGCCGAGACCGTCCTGCAGCGTCTGGAACTGCCCTATCGGGTGCTGTCGCTGTGCACCGGCGACATGGGCTTCGGCGCTACCAAGACCTACGACCTGGAGGTCTGGGTGCCGAGCCAGGGCAAGTACCGTGAGATCTCGTCCTGCTCCAACTGCGGTGACTTCCAGGCGCGCCGCATGCAGGCGCGCTATCGCAACGCCGAGGGCAAGCCCGAGCTGGTGCACACCCTCAACGGTTCCGGTCTGGCCGTGGGTCGTACCCTGGTCGCCGTGCTGGAGAACTACCAGCAGGCCGATGGCAGCATCCGCGTACCCGAAGTGCTCAAGCCCTACATGGGTGGGATCGAGGTCATCGGCTGATGGATTACCTGCCGCTCTTCCACAAGCTCGACGGCCGCCCTGTGCTGGTGATCGGCGGCGGCGACATCGCCCTGCGCAAGAGCGTGCTGCTGGCCGAGGCTGGCGCCCGCATCACCCTGGTGGCGCCGGAGATCGAGCCGGAGGTGCGCGCCTTCGTCGAGGCGAAGGGTGGCAGTTGCCGGGTCCAACGCTACGCAGCGGATCTGCTCGCCGGGCATTGCCTGGTGATCGCCGCTACCGACGATGACGAGGTCAACGAAACGGTATCCCACGACGCCCAGGCGCTGGGGCTGCCGGTCAACGCGGTGGATGCGCCCAAGCTGTGCACCGTGATCTTCCCCGCCATCGTCGATCGTTCGCCGCTGGTGATCGCCATTTCCAGCGGTGGCGACGCCCCGGTGCTGGCGCGGCTGGTGCGGGCCAAGCTGGAAAGCTGGATTCCGGCGACCTATGGGCAGTTGGCACAGCTGGCCCAGCGCTTCCGTGCTCGGGTCAAGGCGCGCTTCGCCGACATCCAGGCGCGGCGTATCTTCTGGGAAGAGGTGTTCCAGGGCGAGGTTGCCGAGAAGGTGTTCTCTGGCCAGCCTCAGGCGGCTGAAAAGCTGCTGGAAGCCAAGTTGACCAGCGAAGGGGAAACCTTTCGCGGTGAGGTCTATCTGGTTGGTGCCGGCCCCGGTGATCCGGACCTGCTGACCTTTCGCGCCCTGCGCCTGATGCAGCAGGCCGACGTGGTGCTCTACGATCGCTTGGTGGCCCCAACCATCCTCGACATGTGCCGGCGCGATGCCGATCGCATCTATGTCGGCAAGCGCCGCGCTGAGCATGCTGTGCCCCAGGAAGATCTCAATCGCCTGCTGGTCAAGCTGGCCCGGGAGGGCAAGCGCGTCCTGCGACTCAAGGGCGGCGATCCCTTCATCTTCGGTCGGGGTGGCGAAGAGATCGAGGAGCTGGCGGCCGAAGGCATCCCCTTCCAGGTGGTGCCGGGCATCACCGCGGCTAGCGGTTGCGCGGCCTATGCCGGCATTCCCTTGACCCACCGTGACCATGCCCAGTCGGTACGTTTCGTCACCGGCCATCTCAAGGACGGTTCGGCCGATTTGCCCTGGACCGATCTGGTGGCTCCGGGACAGACCCTGGTGTTCTACATGGGCCTGGTGGGGCTGCCGACCATTTGCGAGCAGCTCGTCGCCCATGGCAAGAATCCGGCAACGCCGGCTGCCCTGGTGCAGCAGGGCACCACCAGCAATCAGCGGGTATTCACCGGAACCCTGCAGGATCTGCCGCAGTTGGTCGCCCAGCATGAGGTTCATGCACCGACGTTGGTGATCGTCGGCGAAGTGGTCGCGCTACGAGAAAAGCTGGCCTGGTTCGAAGGCGCTCAGACGACGGCCTGATCGTTCAGGCCGATCCCTGGATGCCGACGCCCTGCAGGGCGTCTCGGCTGTGGGGCAGATCCAGCTCCAAGGCTGGCCCCTTGGGCACGATGCCGGTCGGATTGATCTGGGCATGGCTGCCGTAGTAGTGGTGCTTGATGTGCTGGAAGTCCACGGTCTCGGCGATACCTGGCCACTGGTAGAGTTCGCGCAACCAGCCCTGTAGCGCTGGATAGTCGCGAATGCGCCGCAGGTTGCACTTGAAGTGGCCATGGTAGACGGCGTCGAAGCGAATCAGGGTGGTGAACAGGCGCCAGTCGGCTTCGGTCAGCCATTCGCCGGTGAGATAGCGGTGGGTCTGCAGCAATTTTTCCAGGTCGTCGAGGGTGGCGAAGACCTCGGCGAACGCCTCTTCGTAGGCCTCCTGGGTGGTGGCGAAGCCGGCCCGGTAGACGCCGTTGTTGACCGTCGGATAGATACGGTCGTTGAGGGCGTCGATGCGATCGCGCAGGGCCTCCGGGTAGAGATCCAGGCGGTTGCCGGTGAGCTCATCGAAGGCGCCATTGAACATGCGGATGATCTCGGCGGATTCGTTGCTGACGATGCGCTCCTCCTGGCGATCCCAAAGCACCGGCACCGTCACTCGGCCGGTGTAGTCGACCTGGTCGCGCTGATAGAGCTGGTAGAGGCGCTCAAGGTGATAGAGATCGTCGCCCGTGGAGCCGTGAGCCGGATCGAAGGTCCAGCCCTGTTCCCGCATCAGCCAGCTCACCACCGAGACGCCGATCAGGTTCTCCAGGCCCTTGAGCTTGCGATAGATCAGGGTGCGGTGGGCCCAGGGGCAGGCGAGAGAGACGTAGAGGTGGTAACGGCCGGCTTCTGGCGGGTAGCGCTTGGCACCTTCCGGGACGGACTGCCCCGAGCGCGCGATCCAGTCGCGGCGCTGGGCCTCTTCACGCTTGAAATGGCCGTCCTCGCCATTGTCGTACCAACGGTCCTGCCACTGCCCATCGACCAATAAACCCATGTCGTCATCCTCGTTGCGATGGGTTTAGGAACCCTGGCCAGGGCCGGGGTTCCTGTCGCTCGGTCAGAGCGTGCGCTCACGGGCTTCCCAGAGGCGTTCGGCGGCGCTTTGGGCGCTTGCTTGGTCCTGTCCGAGGGCGCGCAAGGCTACGACCAGGGTGGCAATCACTGCCAGGCGTCCATAGGCATCCTCTGCCTCGCCACACCAGGTGGCGGCCAGCAGGGCAGGGTCGAGCTGCTCGGGCTTGACCTGGCGACGCTCGGTCAGCGCCGGCCAGCTCTCGTCCCAGGCTTCACCGCCGCGGGTGCCATAGAGATGGGCGATGACGTCGGGATTCCGCTCAACCTCGCCGCCTTCACCCTTGATCACGATGCTGTCGTCGCCCAGCAGGCGGCTGGCCTCGCGATGTACCTCCTGGTAGCCCGGGTGGAAGATGCTCTGCAGGATGCAGCGGGCGCCGCTGGGATTGAGCAGCCTGACCAGCGAATGGATCGGCGAGCGCAGGCCGAGCTGGGCCTTGAGGTCGATCATCCGCTGTAGTTGCGGCATCCAGGCCGCCAGCGGCAGGAAGGCCGGCTGGCCTTGGTCGAGCAGGGCGCCGACGCTTTGCCAGTCCTGGGCCGTCTGTAGGCCGAGGTCTGTCAGGCATTGCTCGGTGTAAAGCCGCCCCGCCGTATGAGTACCGCCGCCGTGCATGACGACGCGTACGCCACTACCCGCCAGGCACTTCACGGCCAGCAGGTACCAGGGCAGGTGGCGCTTCTTGCCGGCGTAGGAAGGCCAGTCGAGATCGACGGCGAAATTCGGGCGCTCGAGCCGCGCCCGCACGGCGCGGGTGAAGCCGGCCAGCTCTTCGGCGCTCTCTTCCTTGTGCCGGAGCAACATGAGGAAGGCGCCGAGCTGAACGTCTTCGACCTGGCCATCGAGGATCAGGCCCATGGCGGCTTCGGCCTCGACTTCGGTCAGACTGCGGGCGCCGCGCTTGCCCTTGCCCAGGGCCCGGACATAGACGGCGAAGGGATGTTCTTCGGGCGTGGTGAGGGTCATAGGCAATTGTCCGGTTTCGGCAGGCCGGCAAGTTTGGCGCCGAGCTTGGCCGGCGCCCCCTTGAACAGCAGATTGAGTTGCAGGCTGGTGCCCAGTTCCGGGCCCAACGTCTGGGCAATGTACTTGATCAGCGGCCGGTTGGCCGGCGACAGCTGGAATTGGGCATAGAAATCTCGCAGCGCCTGCAGTACCTGCCAATGGCGCTCGGTCAGTTCGATGCCTTCCTTGAGCGCCAGTTGCTGGGCGACCTCCGGGCTCCATTGGGAAAGATCGCGCAGATAGCCTTCGGGGTCGAGGTCGAGAGAGGGCATGCTCAGGTCCAACTGATGACCTTGGCGCAGGTCACGCTCAGGTCGACGAACGAGGGATAGTCGATCAGGATCACGTCACGTTCCGGCTGCAGCCGCCGCGCCTGGACGTCTTCCGTTAGGGCATAGAGGGCGACGCTGGCGGGCAACTGGGCCAGGTGTTCGGCGGCGAAGCTGCCTGGCCGCAGTGCCTCGACGGCGCCACCGGTGAGCAGGACGACGTCCTCGCCACGCACCACCGCGAGACCTTCCAGGGCAGCGGGGTCCGTCAAAGGCGAGCGGGAAAACAGGTGCAGAGTGGTCAAATGGAAATCACCTGATCATGGTCATGGATCAACGCCGCCAGGGCATCGGGTGCCAGCGGCGTCACCCAGGCAGGCAGTTGCTCGGGCGTGATACCCAGGCGCTGCAGGGCCGCGGCCTCCGCATAGATGGCTTCGACGCCGAACAATGGCAGGGCGGATAAATTGGCGCTCAGGTCCTTTTGTTCAAGGGCGGTGCTGTCGACGGCCAGCAGCTGGGTCACGCCCGGACCGGTGAACAGCAAGGCCAGGGGCAATTCGAAGGCGCCACCGGCAAGGACGATGTCCAGGGCTTCGCGCGGGCCCGAGCCGCCAAGCGCCGGCTGCCGGGTGATGACGAGGGTACTCTTGGCCATCTCAATCGCCTCCGAAGCAGAGCAGGCGGTCCGCATCCTGAATGGCTTCATGCAACTGGCCGAGGCCCGATAGCTGCCAGGGCGCGCGCACACTGATCGCGCCGTCACGCTCGTAGCGGCGGGCTTCGTTTTCGTCCAGCAGCCCGCGCTTGAGGGCGGCGGCGATACAGACCACGGCATCGATCCGGTGGCGCTCGATCAACTCACGCCAGCGCGCGGGCAGGTCCAACTCGTCCTGGCCACTGACGAGCGCGTGGGAGGCGTTATGGACGCCGTCGCGATAGAGGAAGAGGCGCGAGACTTCATGCCCCCCGGCCAGCAGGGCCTCGCAAAAGCGCAGGGCCCGCCGCGCCGAGGGCGACTGGGGTGGGGAAAGGACAACGATGGCAAATTTCATGGATATAAAAAGGCCCGCCGAAGCGGGCCTCTCGGGCTACCGCTGATGATCAATCGTTGTTGCTGGCGAATCCGAAGATCTGCAGCAAGCTGATGAACATATTGTAGATCGAGACGTACAGGGTGATGGTAGCCATGATGTAGTTGTCTTCACCACCGTGCACGATGGCGCTGGTCTGGAACAGGATCGCCGCGGCGGCGAACAGCACGAAGCCCGCGCTGATGGCCAGTTGCAGACCGCTGATCTGGACGAAGAACGACAGCACCACGGCACCCAGCAGGATCCAGAAGCCCGCCATCAGGAAGCCGCTGAGGAAGCTCATGTCCTTGCGGCTGATCAGGGCGTAGGCCGACAGACCGAAGAAGGCCAGGGCGGTCATGCCTGCGGCGGAAGCGATCACGCTGCCACCGTTAGGCAAGCCCAGATACATGTTCAGGATCGGACCCAGGGTGTAGCCCATGAAGCCGGTGAGGGCGAAGGTGCTGACCAGACCCCAGCCGCTGTCCCGCGTCTTCACGGTCAGGAAGAACAGGCCATAGAAGCCGATCAGGACCACGAAGATGTTGGGGTAGGGTAGCCGCATCTGCTGCGAGACGAAGGCGACCAGGCCGCTGAACGCCAGGGTCATGGCCAGCAGGGCGTAGGTGTTGCGCAATACACGGCTGACGTCCCGCGGTTGCGCGATGGCAGGGTTGTAGGCGTATTGACGCTCGTTCATGGTGTACTCCAAAGCTCAGTTAACGGTGTGATGTACCGTACGACCCCGAAGATAGCAAATGTTGCTTAAGGATCGCTTGCGACTGTTTGACAGTGTGTTGCCATCAGGTACTATGCGCCCCTCTTACGGAAGTGTGGCCGAGTGGTTTAAGGCAGCGGTCTTGAAAACCGCCGACTCGCAAGGGTCCCAGAGTTCGAATCTCTGCGCTTCCGCCACCTTCGAGGCCCCGTCTTTACGGGGCTTTTTGCTGTCTGCAGGGTCGAATTTCAAGGGCCGTCCGGCAGGTAAAATAGGTGGAGTTCCGAAACTATTTCGGAACAGTTCCGAAACTCCGCCTATTTGGTTGGGCTCGCAATGGCGCCCAGGCGTCGATAAACGCGCTCGGTAATGTCCTCCTCAGTGTGGCCGAGCAGCTTGCTCGCCTCCTTGGGATCGAGGATCTCGGACGCCGCTTTTGGGCGGATGTCGCGGAACTGGAACTGGCCGATCCGGAGCGCCAGCTGCGCATCGCCCGCTTCTATCGCGGCGATCTTCGCCAGCTCCCTGGCCGCATCCCAGCGGATCCGCAGCATGGATGTCGTGAGGCGGCGCCCACGGCCGGTAACGATCAGGAACGGGCTGACCCGGACAGGGTAGCGGGCTTCGAACATTCGCAGCAGCGCGCCCAGGCTGTTGTCCGCTCCATTGGCCTGCAGCAGGATGCGCAAGCGCTTGCTGGTCTTGCCCTGTTGCACGGTCAGGAACTCACCCTCGACGTCGTCCCAGCGCATGGACAGCACGTCGGCCGGGCGCTGGCCGGTGAGGTAGGCGAGGTCCATGGCGTCCTTCAGTTCCGGCGTGGCCTTCTGATAGACAGCAGCCCACACCGCGTCATTAGCATAGTAGTCCCTGGGTGCCTCCCGGTTCTTCCTGACGCCCTGGCATGGGTTCTCCCGGACCGTCAGCCCCCATTCCCGCGCCATGTTGAAGACGTGGGATAGCGTGGCAATCTCGCGGTTGGCTCGCACCTTCGCCGTCCGGGCATCTCGGTACTGTGCGATGGTTGCCGGGGTGATGGAGTCGATAGGTGCTTCGTCGAAGACAGGCCGCAGCTGCCGCAGCTCGGCGAGGTTGTCCCGCTGGGTGCGGGGCGCCTTCTTGGGGATCACGTCACGGACGTACCGATCGAAGATGGAGCGCATCACCCGTAGGTCCTGCGGCTTCTCCTTCGCTTCCAGCTCCGCCCACCGCATCCTGGCGACGTCCAAGTCGCCTCCCAGCGGTATCTCCTTTCCGGCAGCATCGCGATAGTAGTAGGCCACCCAGACCTTTCCGTTCTTCCTGGCCCGCTTGCGCCGGTAGACGCCCGGCGGCAGGTCGCGATTCTCCTTACTTCTAGGGCGCATCTTATTTCACTCGGGAGAGGTCCGGGGTCCAGGCCTGGGCCGGTAGTGGAGGGGGTTGTAAGGCTCCGGGCTCCGCCAGGATGCCGAGCTTCTGCCGGGCATAGAGGCGCCCCACCAGGGGACGCTTGCCGCGGCTCTCGACGTAGTGCCAGCGGTGATCATCGAGCCAGCGGCGTTGCCAACCTCTGGCCTTGTAGCCGGTAATCTCGGCCAGCTCTTCATCGGAAAGGATTTCGCTTTCCATGGGCAATACCTCTTCGCGCCGGCCGGCGGCCAGCTGTTCGGGATGATAGGAATGGTTTTGCGCCACCGACCGCGGCGTGTTTAAAGTGCCTATCGATCGGTTAGCTAGACGGCGGAAAAGGAAAGCGCGATGACATTGCACAGCGATGGACAGGGATTGCCGAAGGATCAAAAGTGCCGCTATTGCGGCGAGCTCTTCACCGAGAAAGCGCTAAGGAAGCACGCTCCTAAATGCTTGGGTCCGGCCGGCAAGCGCGTATGCGATCTCAAAGGGGCAGCCCGTGCCCGACGTCTGAAACTCCTTTTTGAAGGGCCTAAGAAGAAAAAGAAGGGTCGAAGTGTTTTCACCATAGGCGGTGGTGCCTTCGGTCTGGGCAAAAGTCGTAAGCACTGACCCATTTATCCCCCCGGCGGAGATGATCCGTTGATCTGGCGCTGGCAAGCATCGGTGTCACGCAGCTACCGTCTTGCTTGGCGCCATCGCCGCGGCGCGCCATGGATCATTGGCCCGGGCAATCGCTGCCATGTGAGGAGGGCTGACGCTGTTCCCGCACATGTGCACCTGCTGGCTCTTGGTGAAGGCCTTGCCGTCGGCGCCGCGGTCGATCTGGTAGTCGTCCGGGAAGCCCTGGGCGCGGTACAGCTCGCGCGGCTGCAGCATGCGCAGGCCGATGTCCACCACCACGTAGGGTGTTCCCTGGATGGTTACGGTGACCAGCGCGAGGCGGTCCTTGGTGGTTACCGTGGGGGATGGCTCGTCCGGCCGGCTGGTGTTGTCGGTGCCGTAATAGCTCATTAGGAAGGCCGCCACGCGCAGGGCGCCGGCTTCGACCTCGGGCGCCAGCTGCAGCTCGACCACCGAGGTCTTGCCACCGCCGCCCGCGGTGACGGTGGGCGCGGGCTCGTCCAGGCCCTGGCCGATGGAGGCGCCGAACTGGCGGGACAGGAAGGCGGTGACCGCGCCATGGTGCTGGCCCGCCGCGCTGATGGTGTGCAGGGGATCCTGCGGTGCCCGGGCATCGCAGTTGCCGCGGAGGTGGGCGAGGGTGGCCACCGCCAGGCGCTGCTGGCTGCCCGAGTTGGTCACGGTGGTCATCGGCCGCTCTACGCTGTGCGCTGGCGTGGTATTGAAGCCGCCATTTGCCTGTTCCAGGAAGGCAGTGCAGACGCCCATAGCATGGGCCGCGCCGGCCGGGCGTTGGCAGTTGCCGCCGCTGGTGATGGTCGGCATCGGCTCGTCGGCTGCAGCGCCGGCTGAGTCGAAGCGGAATTTCACCAGGTGGGCGGCCGCCACCGCGTGCTTGATACCGCCCGCCATGACCGTGCCCAGCGGCTTGTCCAGGCCGGGCACCCGAGGCTCCTGGCCGTCCCGCTCGCCGTAGCCGACCGACACCAGGGTCGGAGCCACGATGGCCCGGTGGTTCTCGGTCAGGATGCTGCCCAGTGGCGCGCCGGCATCGGCAGGCTTTCCGGCATAGGCTGGGCCGCCAAGGCCGACCAGCGTAGGACTGGCTACCGCGAACGAACCACCCCGCGGCCAGGCGGTGACGGTGTGCAGCGGGTCGGCCGCCGAAAGCGCCGCCTCCCGCGACCAGTTGGCGATCGGCACGATGAACGGGTCAGCAGCGTCGAGCACGAATTTCCGCATGCCCTTGGCCACCCGGCGCAGCGTGGCAGCGGCCAGCGGCTTCTTACGCTCGAAGATCGAGGGGCAGGGGATCGACCAGTCGATGCACTCGGCCGCGCTCCGCCACTTCTTCTGGCCCTTGGCCGGGGTCTTGGCGTGCGTCGGCGCCGGCCAGACGATGGGCTGGCCATCGCAGCGGGCGATCATGAATAGGCGCTCCCGGCTCGTGGGCGCGCCGTAGTCGCAGGCCCGGCCGACTTGCCATTCTCGCGCTTCCGCGGCTGGCCGCCGGCGGCCTGGCTGTGGTGGGTGCAGTCGGGGCTCATGTGGAACCAGCCGACCGGGCGGCCCGCGCACTCCGCATCGGGGTCGCCCTCAAAAACGTCGGTGGTGAAGTGCCGTGCGGTGGGGTGGTTGGCGGTGTGCATGCTGATCGCCGCGGCGCTGTGGTTCTTGGCCGTGGCCACCGGGCGCCCCAGGCCCATCTCCAGGCCGGTACCGGCGCCGCCGCCACCGCAGAAGAAGTCTACGATGATCTCGTCGTCCTGGCTGCTGAATCCCAGTCCGTACTGCGTTTTGAAGTCGAGCGAAGGCCGCCTCTGGAAGATGGACATGTTTATTTCTCAATTGCTAGTTTTTTGAGTAAGCTCGGGCGAAAACACAGCCATCATCGAGCTGAGTATGGTGTGGGGAGCTATTCGTGAAGATCAGGGAAGAGTTGGCCAAGAGTGTTCCTTTCGCACTGCGCTTGTTGTGGGTGGCGCTAATACTAGGACCCTTGTCCTGGATAGTTATTAGGACTAACTCCCTTGGATGGGTTTCTGGAGCTGAAGCGGCATCATGGGTCCAGGCGGTAGGATCCATCGGTGCGATAATTGGCGCGGGAGCTGTAGCAAACTGGCAGATGCAGAAGAGTCAATCGCAGAGCGAGAAAGATAAAGTAGAAAGACAGCAGGCAATGTATGCGGTGATACATAACGCAGCAGAGTGGGCGTCTAGTGCAGGCTCTTTTGTATCCAAGACACCGGAAGACTGGGCTTTCCAAATAAGCTGGAATCTCCATATGGGCCCGTCTTTCTCAGCGTCGCTGCAAAGTATTACAAAAGTACCTGCTCATGAGCTTGGCAGTCCTTTACTGGTAACTCAGTTCGTCACTATTGTTGGAGGTATGGAAACTATAAATAGAGTTGTAGGAGGTTATATGCGGGAGCCGTCTTCGGAGCCTGTTGCTGTATATGCGCATATGGAACAGCAAGCTTTAATAATTAAGCATGCATGGTCTAAGTTCGTTGCTGTTTCTGGTTATAAAGATTTCAGACTATGAGCTTCCACCTCTACGGGTGGAGAATTATCCATGAACTTATCTATTAAGCTGTATTGTGGCTCCTCAACGTGAGCCCAGGCTCCGGTGACGTCGTAGATATGCGCCGCCTGCTCATCGCTGAGGGAGACGCCGCAGGGGTTGGCTATCCAGGCGCTGCCGACGATGTGGCGCTTGTTGCAGGTGTCCATCAGGCCGCGGTAGTGGTGCGCTATGACGTCGGTCAGCTGCCCGGCCATGTGGATGCCCGGCGTCGCGATTTCAACTGACTTGATGTACCGCTTGCCCCGTTGATCGATGCAGAAGGCGCTGAGGTAGATCGTCCACGGGTGAGGGATATCGTTGATCGCCGTCACCAGGGCGCTGCCGCAGACGATCTTCTTCGCGCGCTGCATGTGGATCAGGCCCTTGCCACCGTGCGGGTCGATGTTGATCACCCCGACGTGGTTGGTGCGCAGCAGGGCGCGGCTGGCGCGCTCATGCCGAGCGCGGGTGTTGTTCGGCTTGCGCTTGCCCATCGGGAGCCTCCAGCGTCTGCAGCAGGTCGGCGAAGGTGGCAGCGTGCTGATCGGCTGCGCGCTTCTTGGATCGGGACTCAGCAGCAATACCCCGCACCCGGGGCGCGCTGCTGTTGAACTCGGCGGGGCGGGTCAGCTCGGCCGGAGCCAGGTAGGGAAGGGTGGCGATGCTGCCGCCGGCGGCCAGGTACTGCTCAACGGCCTGGCCCAGACTGGCGCGCTGCGGCTCTCGCGCCCGGATGTCGTGCTGGAAGTCGGGGATCATGCGGTGAGCTCCCCTTCAGTGCGCAGCAGGTTGTCGACCAGGCCGCGAGCCGCCTGCCACTTCGCCAAGGCATCGCCATGCTTGGCCAGGCTACGGCAGGGGACCAGGAGCCGGTGGCGGCCAACTTCCACCACTCGACGACCCAGCTCCAGCTGGATGATGGAAACGACACCGCGATCCACAACTGCAGGGTGAAGCAGAACCTGTGCGCTCATGGCGAAGGCCTCGATGGGGAAGGGGAAGAAAAGGGCCAGGCTGCGCCGCTGGGGGGGAGCGACCGAGTGCGACCTGGCGAAAAGGGGCCGGCTTCAGGGTTGAACCGTGGCCGGCGGTGATGCAGTGCCAGCTCCTGTTGGCGCTTGCCAGCTGGCGCGACGTCCGGTCTTCTGCATCGGAGAGGGGTCGGGACATCAGGGCGTTACCCCTACTTACGTCCACCCGCTCGATTCTGGTATTGGCCGTACAGGACGGCCCAGGTGATTGGTGGTCTTTGCTCTTCCAAGCGCTGCAGCCCACTCGGGCGCGCCCCAACCCCTCTCCGATGAAGTCCCCGTGACGTGGGGAATACGGCCTGGCCCTCGGCGGAGGCAGATGCTGGTGAACCGATGCCAGGCTGCCGGTGATGTGCGCTCCGCCGGCTGGCGCTCCTGGGTATCCGCCGGGTCGGCCCGCCAGGTCGGGGTTAGATTCAGCTGCTAGATTGAAATGCTTGCCCGACTGGGCGGGGCAGCAAAGTCACTGGGCGGGAAAGCCATGTAGCTCTTCGATCATTTCTAGGAAGGCGACTCGCTGCTCCTCGATCATTGCGAAGCCCTTGCGTCGCAACTCCATCTTTTCGTAAAACTCTGCAGCCGGTAGCGATACCATGGCATCTGCATCATCTGTTTCTGCTACGAGCTTCCAGCCTTCGCCGCTTTTCTCGTTCTGCTCTTGTATTGCCTGCAGCACAGTTTTTCCGCTTATCAGTCGTGCATTCAGGTAGTCCACTGGGCATTCCTCTGTAGTGGGGCTCGCATGCTATCAGCGCGATTTTGTAATCCTCGCAGATATCCGCCTGAGGACCGCAGCATGGAGTGCGAGGCAGAGCCACCGGACTCAAGGTCGACACACCACATCGGCAATCCTATTTGGTCATGCGTAGATCTCCGGGGATTCAGCGCGGCGCATCATCCGTACCTGGGCGGTGCGTCGCTCAGGGGCTCGGCGGTCGCGGCGCATTGGGTCTTCGTCGAGGAAGGCATGGGCAACCACCAGGGCGGCCAGCATCATGCAGAGCGGGCTGATGATCTGGCGGCGCATCGCTTCGGCGACCAGCTGCGGCGCCCTGGCCACGCCGAGCTTGAACATCGCGCTCGACACGCGTTTGGTGACGGTCATCGGCGCGATGGCCATGTCGCGCGCGATTTGCTTGTGGGTCAGGCCGCTGGCCAGGCCCATCACGCATTCCAGTTCTCGGGGAGCCAGGCCCATGCCCAGGCGTCCTTGCCATTGCCCAACTACGATCATGGTGGTTGTCCCTACGCCGCGGTGGCGTGCTGCTGGTACTGCTGGATGAGCTCTTCGAAGCCTGCCAGGGTGCGCTGGAAGTAGAGGCGAAGGCCGGGGCTGTCTGCGTGCTGCATCTCGCGCCGGTACAGGGCGGCCATGACCTCGGCATGCGGCAGCATTACGGTGTGGAGAACGTATGGGTCAGAGCAGGCTTCAATCTCGCTGCGAAGCCAGGCTGCATAGGTCAGGCTCATGGCGGTGTCCTCACCAGGCGAATGCCGCGGGAGATACCCGGCAGCAGCTTCAGAAATCCTTTCTTTTCCAGCGCCGCCAGGTGCTCCTGGGCGCCGTTGTGCGATGACATGCCCATGGCCTGGGCCAGCTCGGCGCGGGTGGGCGGCATCTCGTGCTGCTGGATGAAGGACTGCACCGCCTCCAGCACCTGCCGCTGTCGCGGCGTCAGCTCGTCGGCCATGGCGGCCTCCTGTTCGGGTGGCATCCCGTCTGGCCCTCGTGGGAAGGCCAGCCAGTGATGCGTTGTGTTTGTCGCGCGCACCTGCTGGGCTCTTGCGCGACCGCATACTCATCAGTTCGATATGGCTCGCTGCCGATGCCTGCAGCTAAAGCCTTCTGTAGGTTGGCGTGGGGCTTCCCTGGTCATGGCGCCGTGGGCATCGTGTTCGTTTCGCCATGGTCATCGGGCCATACAACTCGCCGCGTACAGCCCCGGTGCCCGATGTGGTGTAGGCACACGACGAGAGGTCCGGCGCGCCCTTCGCCGAGGCTAGGCGCGCTAATTCGAATCGGTGTTGCTGTCCTCCGTTTTAGGCCACGGTGGGCTGGGCGCGTCTTGCTCTCCACCACGCGTATCGCCGGGGTCTTCCCTCTGGCCGGTCTCCACTCTCTGGGTGGTGTGCGGCTGGCTTGCGTGGCTTCGCTCGGCAGGGTGTATTGCCGAGGCCAGTACCAGAGCTGGCATGGGAGCCGAAACTTGTAGCCCGCGCTGTACGCCTGGTGGCGGATCGGCTCGCGGGGATCCCGAATTGTTGAAAGAGCAGGGCGGCTTTCGCTGCCGGCAGGTTGTGACCTGCGATGGAGTAAATATGTACCATAGGTTCAATATCGGTCAAGTACCAAAAGTACAGATTTTTCTCAGGGCATGAAAAAGCCCGCTCGGCGGCGGGCTTCTTTTGACAGCAGGTCATTCTTCTTTCGGTACCGTCCAGAACACCTGGACATGGCCATCATCGCGATGCGCGATCGTCACATTGTCGTTCTCGCCGATCTCGTCCAGTACCCGGTCCCAGGCTTTAGGATCATCGCCTGGGTAGCGCTCCAGCAGCGCGGCCTTGTCTTTCTGCGCGGCCGGGGCGTTGATGGCTCGCATGACACGCTGGGATAGCAGCGTGTAGGCGTCCACTGGCGGGAGGGGCTGTTCGGCGGTGGAAACGGTGCGCGGCATCGGGATGGCTCCTTGCTGTGATACTGTTCAAATATACAGTAGTGTAGCGAGGCGGGAGCCGCAAGGCGATATTTCGTATTTGCTACAGCGCGTCGGGCGCACAGGCCGCCAGGAGACCACGGGCGTATCATGACGCCCGCATCAGATCAGGAGACGACTTTCAGGCTCGCTGTGGCTGATTATTCCCAGCCAAGATGCCTGTAGGGGATCATGTCCTGTTCAGGAAAGTCAGTGACGTATTCACCCCACTGCATGTACTCGTAGTATTTGGTCATCGCCTCGAAATAACACTCAGCTTCAACCTCCCACACAAGCTTTGCGTCCGGATGCAGGAGCGCACGCGCACCATCCCCATGAGCTCCTGCGAGACAGAAGGTCTGGCAACCTTCAGGTTCCTGCCAAAGTTCATGGTTCATTCTTGTAGCTCGGTGATAAGGGGAAGGGCTGGCGCGCCTGGGCCGACCTGGAGCTTGCCGGCATGGAGCCCGCGCAGTACGGCAACATGGTGAAGGCGGAGATGAACCGCCTGCAGCGCGGCCAGCTGCGCGAGTGATATCTAATATACAAGCACCCGGTGTCGATGGAGCTAAACAAGGCTACTTCGACTTGACTGCTTCAAAGATTCGGTCGAGTTTCGCATCGAGGTTATTAAATCGAGTTTCAAGTTTGTCGAAGTCCTTCTCCACCCTGATAAGGCGTCCTTCAGCTTTGTCCTCCGATCTTTCGGCATATCGTGCGGAGTCGTCGCGCTGACTTTTCAGGTCCTGCTTTATCTCCAGCCTGACTTTCTCGATAGAGCTATTCACATCGCTATACATTACCCAAGCACCACCCAGAACGATCACAGCAGCAGTTGCAGCTGTTGCGAACGGACTATTCGCGAAGCGATGCCATACACTGGTGTTTTCGCTCATATTGGAGTGATCTACGCTGCTGAGGGATTCAAAGCTTGAAGAGTGCGGCGAATGCTCCGGATAGTATGCCTGTTGCCTGCTTCTTGCGCCAGTTGATGAGCTATTGCGCGTCCTGCTGAATCTCGGGCTTTCCATTGAGCACCCACTTGGTAATGCGATTTGCGTTGAAAATTCTCATGTTGCCGCATCTCTGGCACGTTGTATGCAGCAGCCAGACAGAGCTTGAGGGTTTACGCACTGAGACAATTTGGCCTATTGATAGGAGAGAGTCGCTGCCTTCCTCCATGCTTATTCCCCACTCGTCCGCACCACATGCTTCGCATGCAGTAGCACCCGCAGTGTTCAGAAATTCAACAAAATCATCGTAGGTGAGCTTGCGAATTTCATCATCAAGGCCATCTAGCGCTTGAGTTTCATCAGTCATTACCATTCGCCTGATAAATAGGTTTCATTTAAAGATATCTGCTGACTTTCAGGACTCTAGTTCGTAGAGCTATGCTACCCCTAAGCAGTATTCAAAATTGCTCTAGTTTTGCTATCACCACGCCCAGGATCACAGCCTCACTGTCGATCCGGACGAAGGGCTCCGGCCATGAGGGGTTCAGCGCCTTCAGGTATCGGAAGGAGCCCTCGACCACCAGCTGCTTGAAGGTCGCCTCCTGCTCGTCGACCATCTTCACCACCACGAAGCTGCGATTGATCGCCTCGACCTCGGGGTCGCAGTAGATGATGTCGCCTTCGCTGAATGACTTGCCGCCGTGGGGGTTGAACATCGAGTCCCCGCGCACGCGCAGGGCGAACGTCCAGTCGCTGTGGGGAACGGGGCAGGGTAGGTATTTCTCGGCCATGCCAGGTGCGTAGGCCTCTACTGCCTCATGGAACGATCCGGCTTGCACCCAACTGATCAGCGGGATGTTGCCGCGGTTGGCCGGCGCCGCCTCGGTGTTCGGCGCTTCGCGTGAGTCTGCCGCGGCAATGCTGTGGCGCTGCAGGCCCTCACCATACTCCAACCACTCGCGGCGCACGCCCAGCTCGTCGGCGAGCTTCAGCAGCTTCTCCGAGCCAGGTACCGCTTCGCCGTTGAGCCATTTGCTGGCCGCCTTCGCTGTGACGCCGGTGGCTTTCGCCAGGCGAGCGCCTGCGCCCCAGTCCTGCCAGCCAGCAGCCGAGATCGCCTTCTTCAGGCGTTGAGCGAAGCCTGATCGTAAATCCGATGAATGAACCATGAGTTCAATAATCTCACGGCTTGCCTGTACTTTCAGTTCCATCTTAATATGTACTCCGGGTACAAATTTAAGTCGCAGGAGAAGCCATGAGCTTGCTCAGAGAGGCGGTTGATGCCGCAGGTGGTGTCGAGAAAGCGGCCGCGCTTTGCGGCGTCAGTCCTCGGGCTGTTTACAAGTGGCTGAAGGCCGGAAGCCTGCCCCGCACTGATTACACGGGCGAGACCCGCTATGCGTCGGTACTGGCTGGTGCATCGGAAGGTCGGGTGGCCGCCAACGTCCTGTTGGCTGAGACCTCTCCGGGCCGGGCCGCCTGACCATGGAACCCATTATCCGCGTCGTGGCCTTGCGCCAGCAGTCATGCGCGATAGCTGTTATTCCGTCCAGTACGCGGATAGCAGGCACAAAAAAGCCCGGCGGCAACCGGGCTCCTTTATCCCCCTGGTGAGGCCAGGGATACGTCGTCAACGAGGCTCAGTATGAACCAAATGAAGACCGTCGATCAACCGCTGGAACTGGCAGGCCAGGCGATTCGCCAGGACGCTGCCGGCCGTTACAGCTTGAACGATCTGCACCGCGCTGCTGGCGGCATCAAGCGCCAGGGCCCCAGCTACTGGCTGGCGAACGCCCAGACCAAGGAGCTGATCGCCGAGCTGGCAACTACCGGAATCCCGGTAGTAACCCTGGAAGGCCGATTCGGCGGCACCTACGTCGCGAAGGAGCTGGTCTATGCCTACGCCATGTGGATCAGCCCGCGCTTCCACCTGCAGGTCATCCGCGCATACGACGCCAGCGTGACATGTCACGAAAAGCAAATTCCGCAGACCATGGCCGAAGCCCTTCGCCTGGCCGCCGACACCCTCGACGAGAACGCCCAGCTCCGCCTGGTGGTGGATCGTCAGGCGCCGAAGGTGGCTGCCATAGACCGTCTGGCCAAGGCCCAGGGCGCCATCTGCATCACCGACGCCGCCAAGCAGCTGCAGATCGAGCCCTCGAAGCTGTTCGCCTGGATGGACCAGAACCGCTGGATCTACCGCCGTAACGGCTCCACTCGCTGGATCGCCATGCAGCCCCGCCTTAACGCCGGCCTGCTGGTGCACAAGGTCACTGCGCTGAAGCCTGACCAAGAGACCGGCGCCGAGCGCGCTGCCTTTCAGCCGCTGGTCACCCCCAAGGGCCTGGCCTATCTGGCCGAGCGCCTGTCCGGAGAGTCGCTGTGAGCGTTCAAGCCATGTCCTGGGCCATGCAGATGCCCAAGTCCACCCTGGGCGATGCCTCCGCCCGCCACGTGCTGCTGTGCCTGGCCAACTACGCCGGCCAGGACGGTCGTGGTGCTTTCCCCTCTGCCGAGCAGCTGGCTGAAGACACCGGCCTGTCCGAGCGGACCGTTCGGTACAAGCTGGACCTGCTGGAAGAAATGGGTCTGATCGCCCGCGGCAACCAGGCGATCGCCGCCGCCTACATCGGCCGGAAAGACCGCATCACCAACGTGTATGACCTGCAGCTGAAACGGGGTGCAGCCGCTGCACCCGGTGACGCTACGGGGTGCAGTTCACAACAGCACGGGGTGCAAACCACGACAGAACGGGGTGCAGCGGCTGCACCCAATACGTCAGGGAACCAAGAACAGAACCAAGAGCAAGGCCGCGAGGGCGCGGCGAGCGCATCCGGTGAGGCTGTTTCGAACGATCCCGAGACCGCACCTGATCAACCCCGGAGCCGCGCCAAGGGTTTCAGCCTGGCCGACATGCAGGCCCTGACCGACACCGCTGGAATCTCCATCGCCGCCGACGTCGCCCAGGACTACCTGGCCCACCGGAAGGCGATCAAGGCCCCGCTGAACGCCACGATCTGGAAAACCACCCTGGTCGAGCTGGCCAAGCTGGCGCCGCACGGCATCACCGCCGATCAGGCGCTGGCCGAAGCCATGGCCGCCGGATGGCGTGGCCTGAAATCCGATTGGCTGGTGAACCGCCTGAAGCGTCAACAGGGTCCAGGCGCCGGCCCGAACGACGACGACACCAGCTGGGCCAATGACCTCAACGAGGGTGGACTGTGATGCGAAACGCTACCGACATCGTCAAGCACGTGAACTTCAGCCAGGCTCGCCCGGCAGTCCAGCAGACGCCGGCCAGCATCGACGAGGGTACCGCCCAGGTCGTGAACGCGCTGTTCGTCGAGCTGAAGTCCATCTTCCCCGCCTGGCGCCAGGCCTGGCCGGACGACGAAGCCCTGAAGCGCGCCAAGCGCTCCTGGATCAAGGGCCTGATGGCCGCCGGCATCCACTCGCTGGAGCAGATCCGCTTCGGCCTGATGACCTGCCGGGCCAGCGGCCAGGACTTCGCGCCCAGCGTGGGCCGGTTCGTCGAGTGGTGCCAGCCCACGGCCGAGCAGCTGGGCCTGCCGCCGGCCGAGAAAGCCTTCCAGGAGGCTGCACGCAACTCGCATCCGGCCGTAGGGCAGGGCGCCCGCTGGAGCCATCCGGCCGTGCACCACGCCGCCGTGGAGTCTGGCCTCAGCAACCTGTTCCGCCTCAACGAGGATGCGGGCCGGAAGCTGTTCGAGCGCAACTACGTGATCGCCTGCCGCATGGTCGCCGCCGGCCAGCCGCTGCGTGAGATCCCCAAGGCGCTGCCCGCCGAGGTCTCCACCCCGGCCAAGCCCGAAACCGTCACCGCCGAGCTGGCCAAGATGCGCGCCGCGCTGGGCCGCCGCTCGTGAAGGCCTGCTGGATGGTCCTGCTCCCCAATCGCCCGCCCTTCGCAATGGTCGGCGCCCAAATCAACCGCGACGAGGCCCTGGCCTGCGCTCGCATTATCTGGCCGGAGGCCGACGTAGCATGAATCACAACTTCAAGCCCGGTGATCTGGCAATCCTCCTGACAGATGTTGGCCCGTTGGTGTCTGGAGCGGTAGTTGCTCTGGTTCGCTTGGTACCTGCTGGCTACCGCTTCGAAGCACTGGTCAGCAACGTAAGCAAGGGCGAGACGGTTCTCAAGCGCGCCATGTGGAGGCTGGACCACCAAGACATTCCTCAGGGTGAGGGCGCTATGGCTCCTGAGTCCAAACTGATGCCGCTGCTTGGCGACTTCGCCCCTGAGCGCCAGAAGTCCCAGGAGGTGCCGGCATGATGTTCACCCAGAAGGAATACGACGACGCCCGCCGCCTGGCCTATGACCAGGGCTACCGCCGCGGCACCGGCATGGACGCGAAGGTCCAGCACACCGAGGCGTACATCCACTTCCGCGAGCAGGAGCTGGCCCAGCCGGTGAAACGCGAGCTCAAGGCGCCGGCACCGCGCCGCCCGTTCGGCGACATGCTGGGCGACATCCAGGGGCGGAGGGACGAGCAGTGAGCCGCGTCCAATCCAAGAAGCTCCGCGACAGTGCGCGCGGCCAGGACTGCACCCTTCGCATCCCAGGCATTTGCAACGGCAACCCAGAGACGACGGTGCTGGCGCACATCGCCTGCGGCCAGAAGGGCATGGGCCTGAAGAGCCCGGACAACATGGCTGTGTTTGCCTGCAGCTGCTGCCACGACCTGCTGGATGGCCGCCGCCGGGGCGAGCTGGATCAGCGCGATGTCATCCGGGCCCTGGGCGAGACGCAGGCCATCTGGATCAGCCAGGGCCTGATGACGATCAAGGGGGCCGCATGAGCCAGTGCGAATGCCATCGCTGCATTGAGGAAAAACGCCTGGGTCGCGATATCGCTGGTTTCGGGTTTCTGCCGCTGTCCATGACGAGGATGATCCTGTGTCCGATATGCGGGAACAAGCGCTGCCCGCACGCCGCCGACCATGACCTGGCGTGCACGGGTAGCAATGAGCCTGGACAGCCTGGGAGCGCATACCAATGACCGCCGCCCTCAAGTCCTGGGCCGCCCCGCGCGAGACCCGCACCCGCAAGAAACCCACCGACTGGGAAGGCATCGAGCAGGCCCAGCTGTTCACCTGGCTGGATCTGGCCTTCCCCAAGGAGGCGAAGTCCATCTACCACGTCCCCAACGGTGGCCACCGCCACAAGGCCACGGCCGGCAAGCTGAAAGGGCAGGGCGTGCGCGCCGGGATGCCGGACATCAACGTCGACATCGCCCGGGGCGGCTACTTCGGCATGCGCATCGAGTTCAAGGCCACCCCGCCGCACGACGCCGCGGTATCGCCGAGCCAGCTGGCCGCTCTCCAGCGCCTGACCGACCAGGGCTATCTGGCCATCGTCTGCCGCGGCGTGCACGACGCCCGGGAGCACCTGACCGCCTATCTTCGCCTGCCTGCTACCGAGGCCCGCCCATGAACCACCCAGCAAAAGACTTGGCCGGCCTGGCCCGGCAGATCCTCGGCCACTCGCTGGTCGTCTTCTTCAACCACCACGACGAAGCCCGCCTGGCCGTGGCCGATGACGCCGACACGGTGATCGCCGAAATGGAAGCGCTAGCCGCCCAGCGCCTGGCCGGTGCCAGCGATGAGGACCTGCGCCGGCGCCGGATGGTGCTGCAGGAGCTGTACACGAACGCCGCCAGCACTGCCCAGGCCTGCCGCGGCTACCAGTCGGCCCGTCGCCCCGGCTCTCGCCTGGGTGACCGCATCTGGAAGGACCGCGCCAGCGTCAACCGCGCCGGTCAGGAGAAAGCCCAACGTGACATGTCACGCGCTCTGGGCGAGCGTGAGGAGATCCAGAAGGAGATCGACCGGAGGGCCAATGCGCAAGCAGCACGGGCCTGACCTCAACCGGAAGGTGAAGCCGATTTCGCGTTGCGTGACATGTCACGGGCGCGGCGTCACCAAGGGCGTCTTCTACGAGATGGAGTGCGACACCTGCGCCGGTACCGGCTGGGTCGACTACTCCACCGGCCAGGCCATGCCCGCCGAGGACCTGGTTTTCACCCTGAGTCACCGCCTTCTGCACCTGGAACAGCAGCTGGCCACCCTGCAGCGGATGCAGCCCTACGAATCGAGCAACCGCCGCGGCCCGCACGGCTCGCATCGCACCGGAGACTGACCATGAGCTACTACCGTGACACGCTGAGCGCAGTCGTCCGCTGCCTGTCCGCCGAGACCATCGACAACACCAGCAAGCAGGCCTGGCAGAAGCTCTATGACGCCGGCTATCCGGAGAACCGCGGCGGTAGCGGCCTGAGCCCCCAGGAACAGCGCGACATGGACTGCCTACTGCACGCCCGGCTGCATCGCCAGCTTTCCCCGCTGGACTGGGCCGTGCTGGTGGCCAAGTACAGCACCCACAGGGCTCGCAAGATCGAAGCCATCGGCTTCCTGATTCCTCGTGTCGAGTCGCCGGCGCCGCGCCTGTTCGTTTCCAAGGCCGTGACCGCCTGGGCGATCCCCGAGCTGCGTGGGGTAGACGGTCGCCGCTCCACCGACATGATCGTGCTGCCCAAGGCCTTCTACTGCATGAACGCCTGGGACCCGGATGCCCGCCCCGAGCAGACCCGGCGCCGGTGGCGCGGCGGCATTGGCAAGCGCTGCGAGGAGCTGGTCACCCAGGCACTGCGCCGGGCGGAAGCCATCATCGAAGAGGAAGGGCTACTGGTTCACATTGCTGCTTGACGGCGATGAGCGACTGAGCGACTATTTCACTATCTTGTCGATTCTGCGCGTGATGAAGATGCAGACGACTCCGAAGCCCTGGCCATGTGCCGGGGCTTTTTGCGTTCAGGGGAATGCTCAGGCTGATGCCAGAGGCCCAGAGCTGGGAGCGGGTCCAGCCCCCTGATCCAAACGCCAACGTCGTGACGACAGTAGGCAGCCCCTCAGGGGCACATGACCTTCGGGTCCGCCTGGCAACGGGCGTCAATTCTCAAGGCTCGCCGCTGGCGGGCCTTTTCATTTCCGAGAGGACCAAGCCAGTGGAGAAGCTTCTGGACTGGGCGCTGGTCGGCTTCCTCGGGATGCTGGGTGGACTCGCCAGCCTGTTCTACCCCGGCGCCACATCCATGCGCTTCGACTGGCGAACCTTCGTCGGCAAGCTGGTGGTGGCGTTCTTCGTGGGCAAGGTGGCCGGTGAGTTCATCGACGTCTCCAACCAGTACCGGGCCGGCATCATCATGTTGCTGGGCTTCTTCGCATACCCGGTGCTTGGGGTGCTGGAGGTCAAGGTCAAGTCCATGGTTGAGCGTTTCAGCCCCGGAGGCCCCTGATGTTCATCGTTTCGATAATCGCCCTGATCGCCTACGCGCTGGTGATCGGCCGCTGCGCCGTCTTCCTGACCCTGGGTGGCCGGTTCCGCCAGGACGACCACGCCGAGATCGCCTTCCTGATGGTCTCGACCGTCCTCCTGATGCTGGGCCACCTGCAGCTCTGGTACGCCGAGCCTTGGAAGGTGATCAACAACAGCGATGCCAGCGCCCTGGTGGTGGGGCATTCGGTCTTCATCGCCGGCTACATCTTCCACCGGGTGGGCTCGCTGATCGTGGGGCGTGACCGCCGGGTGTCCGAGCGCCGGCAGCAGGCCAGGCCGTGAAGCGGATCAAGCAGACCGCTTGCTACCTGATCGCCTGCGCCATCGTGTTCCTGCTCGGCTGTGGCCTCGGCGTCGTCGGGCGCATAGCCGACTGCCGGACCGACATGCGCACCATCCACGCGGCGGCGCCAGGTGATCCGGTAGGCGAGAAGCTCTACGAATTTGAGGTGACAGCCTGCGCGCTACCCGAGCAATGGGGCGGCCGCAAGGCGCCGCTGGAGGGTTACCCATGACTGAGCACCAAGAGCTGATGGCTGCCTTGGCACGCCAGACACAGGCGATGCTGGAGTTGGCCGAGAGCAACAGGCTGTTGGCCGAGAGCAACCGCGAGATGGTGGACTACCTGGCCGACCAGCAGGATGAGGGCGGCGACCTCGGCACTCCTCGCTTTGACCTGGCAGGAAAGCCTCTCTGATGGTGCTGCGAACCAACAAGCCATGCCGCGCCCGGTGCTGCAACGCGCTGACCCGCAACCCTGGTGGTTACTGCGATGAGCACGCCAGCCAGAGCAGCGGCTGGGCACGGCGGCAGGACGCGGCAGGTAGTACCACATCCAGAGGCTACGGCTACAGCTGGCAAAAGCTCAGGGAGAAGGTGCTGCGTCGTGATGGGTACCTTTGCCAGTGCGAAGAGTGCCAGTCGCTGGGCAGGGTTCGCACTGCACACGAGGTAGACCACAAGGTGCCGAAGGCGGCAGGCGGCACCGATGCGCTCAGCAACCTGCGTGCGATCAACCACGAGTGCCATAAGCGCAAGACGGCAGCAGACAGCCGCGGATTGGCATCCTAGAGCAGGTCCTGCTGCGGGCCAGGGGGAGGGTAAAAACCCTGGTCCGATGGCCTTCCTGACCGCCCGCCCCGTCAATTTTTCACGCCCGCGAAATTAAAAATTCAGGAGTAGCGCCATGGGCGGCACAGCGGCGGTCGCTGGCCGAGGTCGCAAGCCCAAGCCCACGGCCAAGAAACAGCTCGCCGGGAACCCCGGAAAGCGGGCCTTGAACAAGGCCGAACCCCAGTTTTCCACGGTCACCAACGTCGATCCGCCCGAGTGGTTGAACGACCGAGCGGCTGATATGTGGAAGATGATCATTCCCGAGCTGCTGCGCGAGAACGTGCTGGCGCTCACCGACCTGCACAACGTCGAGGCCTTCTGCACGGCCTATGGCAACTGGCGTCTGGCGCAGGAATCGATCAACACCCACGGCATCGTGGTGGAGGGCGCCCAAGGCGGCCCGATGAAGAACCCGGCCCTGACCGCCGCCAACGAAACGATGCGCCAGATGGTGACCTTCGGCTCACTGCTCGGGCTCGACCCGGCCAGCCGGACGCGCCTGATCGGCGGCAACAAGCAGAAACCCACCAACGAGTTCGCCTCCCTCCTGAGTTCCTGATGGCCAAGACCCCCACACCCAACGTCGACAAGGCGATGGCGTGGGCGCGGTCCGTCCTGAAGGGCAGGGTGCCGGCGTGCCGGTTCATTCACCTGGCGATCCAGCGGCACTTCGACGACGTGGCCGAGAGCCGCGGCAAGGGCTTCCCCTACAAGTTCGACGCGGCCCAGGCGGAGAAGAAGCTGCGCCTGGTGCAGCTGATGCCGCACACCAAGGGCGAGTGGGCGTTCAAGCGCCAGCTCATCACCCTGGAGCCCTGGCAGCTGTTCGGCATGGCCTGCACCTTCGGCTGGCTCAGGAAGAAAGACGGCTACCGGCGCTTCCGCGAGAGCTACTGGGAGGTGCCGCGCAAGAACGGCAAGAGCGTCATCGCCGCCGGCGTCGGCATCAGCATGTTCGTCGCCGACAACGAGTTCGGCGCCGAGGTGTACAGCGGGGCCACCACCGAGAAGCAGGCGTGGGAGGTCTTCCGCCCGGCCAGGCTGATGGTGAAGCGCTCGCCGATGCTGATTGAGGCGGCCGGGATTGAGGTGAACGCCTCGAACATGAACGTGCCAGCCCAGGGCTCGCGCTTCGAACCCCTGATTGGCAACCCCGGCGACGGTGCGTCGCCCAGCTGCGCGATCATCGACGAATTTCACGAGCACGACAGCTCGGCCCAGTACGACACCATGCTGACCGGCATGGGCGCCCGCCGGCAGCCGCTGATGTTCATCATCACCACGGCCGGCGCGAATATCGAGGGCCCGTGCTACGACAAGCGCCGCCAGTCCATCGAGATGCTGGAAGGCTCGGTGCCCGATCCGGAGCTGTTCGCGTGGATCTGGACGCTGGACGAGGGCGACGACTGGACCGATCCGAAGAACCTGGCCAAGGCCAACCCCTGCATGGGGGTGTCGGTCTACCAGGAGTACCTGGAAAGTCAGCTGGCACGGGCGATCCGCTCGGCGCGCTTCACCAACACCTTCAAGACGAAGCACCTGAATCTCTGGGTGAGCGCCAAGGCCGGCTTCTTCAATGTCGAGAACTGGAAGGCCTGCGAGGACAAGAACCTAACCCTGGAGCAGTTCGAGGGGCAGGAGTGCATCCTGGGCTTCGACCTCGCGCGCAAGCTGGACATGAACTCCATGGCTCGGCTGTTCTGGCGCCTCATCGACGGGAAGATCCACTACTACAGCGTGGCGCCGGGCTTCTGGGTGCCAGAAGACACGGCCTACGACACCGACAACCGGCGGATGGCTGAGCGCTTCCAGAAGTGGATCAACACCGGCGACCTGCAGGTCACTGCCGGCGCCGAGATCGACTACCGCGAGATCCTCGAGGAAGCCAAAGAGGCCAACCAGGCCGCCCCGGTACTGGAAAGCCCGATCGACCCGCACGGTGCTACGAACCTGAGCCATCAGCTCGATGACGAGGGCCTGACGCCCGTCACCATCGTGCAGAACTACACCAACATGTCCGACCCGATGAAGGAGCTCGAAGCCGCCATCGAGTCGGGCCGCTTTCACCACGACGGCAACCCGATCATGACCTGGTGTATCGGCAACGTGGTGGGCAAGAGCCTGCCCGGCAACGACGACATCGTGCGGCCGATCAAGCAGGGCGACGACAACAAGATCGACGGCGCTGTGGCGCTGATCATGGCGGTGGGGCGGGCGATGGCGAAGGTCACGCTTGGCGACGGCGGCATGGACCGATTCATGGATTCAATCCGGGACCCCATATTCGAATGAGCACGGCATCGATCCTCTACCTGCTGATCGCAGTGCTGGGCTTCGGCCTGGCCGTGGCCGGCGTTTTCATCCTGCTCGGCCTGGGCTGGGCGCTGCTCGCGGGTGCTGCCTCGTGCTTCGCCGCGGCGGCATTCATCCGAAGAGGGCTGACCAGTGGCTAAGTCCCTCCTGTCCGTACTCAGCAGCGCGGTGTCCGCGCCTCAGACGTCGGTCGTCGACTGGCTGGGCCGGTCGCTATCCGGTGGCGCCGGCGGGATCTGGGCGCAAACGGTCGGCAGCACGTCCGCTACCGGCAAGACCATCACCGTCAACAAGGCTATGCGCCTGGCGGCCTGCTGGTCCTGCGTCCGGCTGATCTCCGAGACGATCGCGACGCTACCGCTGGGCCTGTACATGCGCCAGGCCGACGGCGGCCGCAAGGTGGCCAGCGACAACGACCTGCACTGGATCATCAACACCAACCCCAACAGCCGCATGACCGCGGTGCAGTTCTGGGAGGCGGTGGTCGCCTCGATGCTGCTGCGCGGCAATGCCTTCGTCGAGATCATCCGAATCGGCGGCCGGATTGTGGCGCTGGAGTTTCTGCTGCCCAACCGCATGGACCTGGACGTCGCCGACAACGGCGAAATCCTCTACCGGTATCGGGAGAAGAACGGCCAGCTGCGCGACATCGCGGGCAGCGACATGATGCACATCCCGGCGTTCTCGCTGGACGGCCAGATCGGCCTGTCGCCCATCGCCTACGGCGCCGATGTCTTCGGCGCGGCGATGTCGGCGGAGGACGTGGCCGGCTCCACTTTCAAGAACGGGATGCACCAGACGGTCGCCTTCGAGGTGAACAAGACCCTCACGCCGAAACAGCGCGATGATTTCCGGGATTACGTCCAGCGCATCAGTGGCGCCATGAACGCCGGCAAGTCGCCGGTGCTGGAGGAGGGCGTTAGCGCCAAGGTCATCGGTATCAACCCGGTCGACGCCCAGCTGTTGGAGTCGCGGGAGTACAGCGCCGAGGAAATCTGCCGCTTTTATATGGTGGACCCGACCCTGGTGGGCTACAGCGACAAGGCGTCGAACTGGGGCACGGGCCTGGAGCAGAAGCTGCTGCGCTTCCTGACCTTCACCCTACGTAGCTACATGCGGCGCATCGAGGAGGGCATCAACCGCAACCTGCTCACCTCGGCCCAGCGCCGCCAGGTCTACGCCGAGTTCTCCATCGAGGGCCTGCTGCGGGCTGACAGCGCCGGCCGCGCGACCCTGTATTCGCAGATGGTGCAGAACGGCATCTACACCCGCGACGAATGCCGCGTGAAGGAGAACCTGCCCAGGATGGGCGGCAACGCTGGTGTGCTTACCGTGCAAACCAACCTGTCACCGATCGACAAGCTCGGTCAGGGCGACGATGGGCAAGCCGCAAAAGCTGCTCTGCAGAACTGGCTGGACCAGCCGGCAAACTCCAAGGGGTAACTCATGCAATTCAAATCCAAGGCTGGCAGCTTCCGCTGCGAGCTGAGCCCGCGCGCGCTCGACAAATGGAACCCGGCCATCAAGGCGGCCGTGGAGTCCACCAGCGACACCATCACCATCTACGGAATGATCGGCGAGGACTGGTACGGCGACGGCGTGACCGTCTCCCGCATCGACGCCGCGCTGCGCTCCATCGGCGACAAGGCGGTGACCGTCTACATCAACTCGCCCGGCGGCGACATGTTCGAAGGCCTGGCCATCTACAACCGCCTGCGCGAGCACAGCCAGGAAGTCACCACCAAGGTGCTTGGCCTGGCCGCCTCGGCGGCCTCGGTCATCTACATGGCCGGCGCCAAGCGCGAAGTCGCGACGAGCGCGTTCCTGATGATCCACAACTGCTGGACCTTGGCGGTGGGCAATCGCCACGGCCTGCGCGACATCGCCGGGACCATGGAAGAGTTCGACGCCGCGATGGCCGACCTCTACGCCGAGGGCAGCGGCCAGCCGGTTACCGACATCGCCGAGATGATGGATGACGAGACCTTCATCCGCGGCAAGCGCGCCCTGGAGCTGGGTTTCGCCACCGGCCTGCTGTCCTCGGACGAAATCACCGAGCGCCAGGACGAGCAGTCCCAGCAAAGCAACGCGCTCAAGGCCATGGATGTTGCCCTGGCCAAGGCGGGTATGACCCGCAGCGAACGGCGCGAGCTCTTCGCCAGTTTCAAGTCCAGCACGCCGCGCGCTGCTGGCGGGGGCACGCGTGAGGCTGCCCCGACCGACAAGCCCAGCGCTGTCGCGCCAGACCTCACCGCCTCTCTGAGCGCGGCATCCGACATCCTCAAATCTCTCCAAGGAGTATCGCAATGAGCGACTTCGATAAGCAGTACAACGAGCTGAACGCCAGCCTGAAGAGCATCGGCGATCAGATCAAATCCCAGGCGGAAACCAGCAACAAGGAAATCGCCCGCTACGGCGAGATGAACACCGAGACCCGTGCCAAGGTCGACGAACTGCTGATGAAGCAGGGCGAACTGCAGGCCCGGGTGCTCGAAGCTGAGCAGAAGCTGGTCGCGGCCAACAGCGCTACCCAGCGGCCCGAGGCCCCCAAGTCCGCCGGCGAGTTGTTCGTGGCCAGCGAACAGATGGAAGGGGTCAACTCCTCGTTCCGCGGCTCCCGCCGTGTGTCCGTGCCGCGCGCCGCCATCACCACCACCACCGCGGGTGGGCTGGCACCGGCCGAACGCCTGGACACCGTCGCGCTACCGGGCCTGCGCCGCGCCACCATTCGGGACCTGGTAGCACCAGGTGAGACCGAGTCCGGCTCCATCGAGTACGTTCGCGAGACCGGCTTCACCAACAACGCAGCAACTGTTGCCGAAGGCGGCGCCAAGCCGTACTCCGACATCACCACCACCCTGGTGACCGCGAACGTCCGCACCATCGCGCACCTGTTCAAGGCTTCGCGGCAGATCCTGGACGATGCCAAGGCGCTGCAGAGCTATATCGACGCCCGCGCTCGCTATGGCCTGCTACTGGCCGAAGAGTCCCAGCTGCTTTACGGCAGTGGCGCCGGTGCCAACCTGCAGGGCCTGGTGACCGTTGCCGCGCAGTACGCCGCTCCTGGTGGTGTGACCGTGACCGGTGAGCAGCGCATCGACCGCTTGCGCCTGGCGCTCCTGCAGGCCGAGCTGGCCGAATTCCCCTCGGACGGCATCGTGCTGAATCCCATCGACTGGGCTCTGATCGAGTTGATCAAGGACGACGTCGGCCGCTACATCATCGGCCAACCGCAGGAAGGCACCGCTGCCCGCCTGTGGAACCGCCCGGTGGTGGCTACCCAGGCGATGAAGCAGAACGACTTCCTCACCGGCGCGTTCAAGCTGGGCGCTCAGATTTTCGACCGCATGGACGTCGAGGTGCTGATTTCCACCGAGAACGACAAGGACTTCGAAAACAACATGGCCACCCTGCGCGCTGAAGAGCGCCTGGCGTTCGCCATCTACCGTACCGAAGCCTTCGTCACCGGCAAGCTCGCTGCCGCCGCGTCCTAACCCCTGCACGGGCCGGGGTTGCCGGCCCTTCGAGGTGAGAAATGTCCGATCTACTGATTAAGCCACTGCGAGCCTATGAAGACCGCGGCACCATCCGTGACGTCGACCATGAGCCCTATGCGGCGCCGGTCTGGCTGGCCAAGGAGCTCGAGCAGCTGAAACTGTGCGAGATCGTAGGCGAGGTGGGTGGCCAGAAGAAAGCTCCAGGCCCCACCACTGCGCCGGACGTTCCGCCCGACTCTGTGGGCTTAGCTCCTCTGCGGCTGGAGAAGAAGGGTCAGCGGTGGATCATCGTCGACGCCCAGGGCGCGCGAGTCGGTGACTTCATCGGCAAGCGGGAGGAGGCTGAAGCCGAGCTGGCCAAGCAGCTGGCCGCGCTTTCGTCTGCTGCTGCTGACATCCCGCCGGCCGACACGCCCCCGCCGGCTGCCGGCGACCAGCCTCCGGCTGACCAACCGCCTGCCGACCAGCCTCCCGCTGGCCAACCGAACGACAATCCGCCCCAGGAGTAAGCGATGTCCGTGATCAGCATAGAGCTGGCCATGCAGCACCTGCTGGCCGAGGAAGAGGATCAGGTCCTGGTCCAGGCCATGCTGGATGGCGCCGAGGAATCGGCCAGCCAGTACCTGCAGCGGCGGTTCTATGCCGATCAGGCTTCGCTGGACGCCGCCCTGGCCGAAGTGCCGGCGGCGATCAGCTCCACCCGCATCCGCTACGAACAGGCCGTGGCTGCCGCTGACGTGGTGGTGGACTTCAATGATCGCCAGGGTGCGCTTGATCGTGCCGCCAAGACGTTCGCCGATGCCCGGGCCGAAGTCGAGATGAAGGCCCGAGGCCTTGTCATCAACAAGGCAATTCAGGTTGCATGCCTGCTGATCCTTGGCCATCTTTTCGCCAACCGCGAGGACGTGGCCACCGGCGTGACCGTCGCCGAGTTACCCATGGGCTCCCGGCACCTGCTGGCACCGTACCGTACTGGGATGGGCGTGTGATGCGTGCCGGCCAGCTACGGCAGCGCGTGATGCTGCAGCGCGATGGGCGTCACCAAGACCCGGACACCGGCGAGATGATCAGCGGCTGGTCGAACCTGACCAGCAAGGCCATCCCGTGCTCCGTCGAGCCGGTGAGCGGCCGCGAGTTCATCGCCGGCCAGGCCACCCAGAACGAGGTCACGGCCCGGATCGTCATCCGGTACCGCGCTGGGGTGACTTCGGGCATGCGCGCCGTGCATCGCGACGTGATCTACAACATCGAGGCCGTCCTGCCGGACAAGAACTCCGGGCGGGAGTACCTCACCCTGATGGTTTCCGGCGGACTCGCCGAGGGCTGATCATGATCACCTTCACCCTCAAGGGCGTGGACGATGCAATTGAGCGGCTGACCCAGCTGCCGGAGAAGGTCCAGAAGCGCTCCGTGCGCCGGGCCGCCCGGGCGGCGATGAAGATCGTCCGTGACGAAGCTGTCGACCGGGCCAACCAGCAGGACGACCCGGAAACGCCCATGAACATCGCCGACTTCATCGTGATCCGCGAGGGCACGATCAAGGGGCGGCGCGAGGGCGGGATCGTCATGCGGGTAGGCGTCATGGGCGGCGCCCGCTACGACAAGAACTCGCCGAACCCGACCTACTGGCGCTTCGTCGAACTGGGCACCGAGCGCTCCCGCGCCAGGCCCTTCATGCGTCCGGCGCTGGACAACAACGTGCCGGACGTAATCCAGACCTTCGTCGACGTGCTCAACGACGAGCTGAACAAGGAGCTGGTCTGATGTTTCCCCCTCTGTTCAAGGTCGTCGCGGCCTCCGCCGCCGTCAAGGCGCTGTTCGGCGCCGACCCGGTGCGGGTCTATCCCTTCGGCGAGGCTGAGGAGGGCACCGCGCTGCCCTATGCTGCCTGGCAGATCATCAGCGGCAGCCCGGACAACTACCTCACTGGCCGCCCGGGGGTTGACGGGTTCCGCACCCAGGTCGATGTCTACGGCAGCACCCCTGCCAGCGCGCGTGCTGCCGCCATGGCGCTCCGCGACGCCCTCGAAGGCGTGGCCTACCTGGTGGCCTACAACGGCGAGAGCCGCGACCGAGACACCAAGAATTACCGGGTCAGCTTCGACCTTGAGTGGACTGTGCTCCGCTGATCCATCACTGACTTCCCATCGACCCGCTCCGGCGGGTTTTTTCATGCCCGCAGGAGACGCTCCACATGGCAATTCTCACCCAAGGAACCCAGATCTTCGCCCTGGTCCCGCCCTCCAGCGGCACCGGCGCCTACACCGTGATGGAGATCAAGCGCGCTACCGCGTTCAACCCCGGCGGTTCCCCGGCCGATCAGATCGACACCACCCCGCTGTCGGCGCTCGAGCGCGAGTACATGAAGGGTTTGCGCACCCCCGGCGCGGCCTCGATGACCGTCCAGGCCGATCCGAAAGAGGACAGCCACATCCGGCTACACCAGCTGTCCGAAGCGACCGGCGACACCACCATCAAGTGGGTAGTGGGCTGGTCCGACGGTCCAGTGGACGAGAACAACGAGCCGACGTCTCTGCCGACCGCCGCGCAGACCGGCACCGTCACCAGCCTGGCGATCGGCAACGGCGGTTCCGGCTACACCTCGGCGCCGACCGTAGCCCTCACCGGCGGTGGCGGCTCGGGCGCCGCGGCGACTGCGGTAGTCGCCGACGGCAAGGTGACCGGCCTTACCATCACCAACCCCGGCACCGGCTACACCAGCGCGCCCACGGTGGCGTTCAGCGGCGGCGCCGGATCGGGTGCAACGGCCACGGCCAGCCTGACCACCGACTGGAATTTCGTGCTTCCGGACGACCGAACCTGGTTCGAGTTCAAGGGCTACGTCTCCGACTTCCCGTTCGACTTCGCCGGCAACACGGTCGTGACCACGGCCGCCACCATCCAGCGCTCCGGCGGCAGCAAGTGGAAGCGCAAGAGCGCATAAGGACCGAGCATGAAACTGAAAGAACTGAAAGCCGCCGGCGCCTTTGTCGAAGCGGCGCCCGTGAAGAAGCCCATCAAGTGGCCTCACTTGGACGAGAACGGCGATCCCGTCACCGACGAGTTCACCGTCCTGGTGAAGCGCCAGTCCTTCGCCGTGATCGAGAACTTGTATTCCCCGGACGCGGGCGAGGGCGAAGCCGACGTGGCCAAGCGCAGCCGCAACGCCAAGCTGATCAGTGAGTGCGTGCTGCTGGGCGAGAAGGGGGAAGAGCAGATCCCCTACGAGGACGCGCGCAACCTGGAGCCGAACCTGGCCTTCGCCCTGCTCAACGCTGTGCATGAGGTCAACGGCCTCGGGAAGACCGCGGCAAAAAACTGACCGCCGTCGATGAGATGTGGCACGAGCTCGTGCTGCATGGCATCGGCGGCCGCACCATCCTCGAAGCCAAGAATCGCCTGACCTACGTTGAGGCCATGGACTGGTATGCCTACCTGCGCCGGCGCGGCAGCCTGAACCTGGGCAATCGCCTGGAGCATGGCTTCGCCATGCTGGCCACGGTGCTGAGCCGCATCCACGGCGGTGAGGTGGAGATGGAGGCCTTCATGCCCTACGAATCCGCCCTGGCCCAGGCCAAGGAGGAGGCCGAGGGCATCTCGCTCGACCAGGCCATGGCCACCTGGCACTGATCGCCCGCTCCGGCGGGCCACCACCTGGAACTGACACATGGCAACCCGCTCCCTCGGCAGTTTGACGCTCGACCTGGTCGCCAAGACCGGCGGCTTCGAGCAGGGCATGGACCGTGCCGCGCGCTCCATGCAGCGGTTCAAGGCCGAGACCAGCAAGCAGCAGAACGACTTGGAAAAGCTGCTGGGCAAGATCGACCCGGTGGTAGGACGCCTGGGCGAGCTGGACAAGATGGAGCAGCAGCTGGCGGCCCACCGCAAGGCCAACCGCCTGCCGGCTGACGACTATGCCGAATACCTGGGCAAGCTCAACGCCATGCGCGACGGGCTGACCAAGGCGACCTCGGCGAATGACAAATACACCATGAGCGCCAAGGCTCAGGCCGCGGCCCTGCGCGGTGTGCCGGCGCAGTTCACCGACATCGTCACCAGCTTGCAGGGTGGCCAGCAGCCGCTGACCGTCTTCCTGCAGCAGGGTGGTCAGTTGAAGGACATGTTCGGTGGCGCCGCGCCGGCCGCCCGAGCCTTGGGCGGCTACGTCCTCGGCCTCATCAATCCCTTCACCCTGGCCGCTGCCGCCGCCGCGGCGCTTGCCTTGGCCTACTACCAGGGCTCCAAGGAGCAGGACGCTTTCCGGGTTTCCCTGGTTACCACGGGCAACTTGGCGGGCAAGAACACTGGCCAGATGGCCGACCTGGCAAAGGAAGTCAGCGGCGTCACTGGGACCACCGGCGCCGCCGCTGAAGCCCTGGCGCAGCTGGTGGCTACCGGCTCGCTCACCAGCGACCAATTCAAGGACATGGCCGTCGCCGCCGTGGCCTGGGAGTCCGCCACCGGCAAGGCTGTTTCCGACACGGTCGCCGAGTTCAAGCGCCTGGCCGACGAGCCGACCAAGGCCTCGGCCGCGCTGAACGAGCAGTACAACTACCTCACCGCCGCGGTCTACGACCAGATCCGGGCGCTGGAGGAGCAGGGCAACAAGACCGCCGCCGCCAACCTGGCCGAAGCGACCTATGCCGGCGCCCTTCAGGAGCGCGCCAAGAACATCAAGGAGAACCTCGGCGCCCTGGAGTCGGCCTGGAACAGCCTCACCAGTGGCGCGAAAAAGGCCTGGGACGCCATGCTCAACATCGGGCGCGAGGACACCCTGGCGCAGCAGATCGAGAAGGTACAGAAGCAGTTGGACGAGCTGCCGGCGCGCAGCTCGGTCACCGGGCGCCAAGCCAGCCGCGACCAGGCCGCCCAGGATGCCCAGCGCGCCGCCCTCCAGGGCCAGCTCGATTTCCTCAAGCAGCAGAAGGCCACCCAGGACTCGATCGCCCGGGCGCAGGGGCTGGCCGCCGACGATGAGCGCGCGGCCATCGCTGCCAGCACTTCGATGCACCAGAAGTACCTGGCCGGCTTGGACAAGGAGGCTCAGAAGAAGAACGCCATCGCCGAGCTGGATCGGGAGCGCGCCGCGCGCCTCCGCGTGGCCGGCGCCGATGCGGCCGCCATCCAGCGCGAATACGCTGTGGCACTGGCCGGTATCGAGGACAAGTTCAAGGACAAATCGACCACCCGCACCAAGGCCTATAGCGACGACGAGGCCACGCGAACCCTCCTGGCACTCCGGCAGCAGCAGAGCAGCCTGGAAGAGCAGCTGGCCAGCAGTGAGAAGCTGACGGCCTCCCAGCAGAAGCTGGCGCAGTTCGAGCAGCAGATTGCCGACCTGAAGACCAAGCAGACGCTGACGGCCGACCAGCAGAGCCTGCTGGCCAACCAGAGCCAGATCAAGGCGCAGCTGCAGAAGAACGCCGCGATCGAGCAGGAGATCGTCCACAAGCAGGAGCTGCAGAAGCTCACCGAGCGCGCCGCCCAGCTGGACGCCTCCATCGCCAGCACCTTGGCCTCCCAGGCCGAGCAGTATGGCCGGCAGCTGGACGGCGCCGGCATGGGCGACCAGTACCGGGACCGGCTGAACCAGCAGAAGTCGATCTATCGCGAGTTCCAGCGGTACCAAGAGCAGCTGGACAAGGCCACGCCCAAGGATCTGCTGGGGTCGGACCAGTACAACGAGGCCACCGAGAAGATCCGGGCCGGGCAGGAAAAGGCGCTCAAGCAGTCGGCGGACTACTACGCCGAGCTGGACCGCCAGAACAGCGACTGGACCCTGGGCGCCCAGGATGCCTACCAGAACTACCTGGCCAGCGCGCGGGATGTCGCCGGGCAGACCAAAAGCCTGTTCACCAACGCTTTCAGCAGCATGGAAGATGCGATCGTCAGCTTCGCCCTGACCGGAAAGCTGTCCTTCAGCGACTTCGCCAAGTCGGTGCTGGCGGACATGGCCAAGATCGCCGTGCGCTCGGCCAGCAGCCAGGCGCTGAGCGGGCTACTGAGCATCGCTGGGTCTGTCGCTGCCAGTTACTTCGGTGCCGGCGGAACGGCGCCGGCGAGCACCTCGGCGACGGTGGGTGGCTCCACGACTACCTTCAATCCGCAGCTGAACACCGCCGGCCTTACCTACAACGCCAAGGGTGGCGTCTACGACAGCCCGAGCCTTTCCGCCTTCAGCAACCAGGTGCACGACACCCCGAAGCTGTTCGCCTTCGCGAAGGGCGCTGGGATCTTCGCCGAGGCCGGCCCGGAAGCTGTAATGCCCCTGACCCGGGCCGCGGACGGCTCGCTGGGCGTGAGGGCGCTCCAGGGTCAGAACAACCTGCCGGCGGCGGCGCCGATCCAAATCCACACCGAGGTGCATGTGGATGCAGGCGGCAATGCCACGGCGTCAACGGATGCGTCGCAGGCCGGCGCCGCTGGACAGCAGTTGGGCAAGATGATCAGCGACGGCGCCCTGCGCGTCGTTCAGCAGCAGCTTGCCACCGGCGGATCAATCTGGAGGCTCGTCAATGGCCGTTGAAACGTTCACTTGGGACCCTAGGCCGGATGCCGAGGGCACCGCGACCTACCGGACCCGCAAGACCCCGCTCGGTGACGGATACGCCCAGGTTGTCGGTGATGGCCTCAACAACAAGTCGCAGAGCTGGCCGCTGACGTTCAAGGGGGGCGAGGCGACCATCGTTGCGATTCGGGACTTCCTGGATCGCCACGCTGGGTACCGATCGTTCCTCTGGACGCCGCCTCTCGGAGCGGTGGGCTTCTACATCGCCGGAGAGCATCGCCTGGCGGCCCATGGGGCCGACATTTACACCCTCACCGTCACCTTCGAGCAGTGGTTCCACCCATGAGTTTGCAGACGCGGTATCAGCAGCTGGAGCCCGGCGCCGAGATCACCCTGTTCGAGATCGACGGCAGTGATTTCGGCGCCGACGTGCTTTATTTCCACGGCCACGCCATTCCACACACGCCCGAGGAGATCACCGCGGCTGGAGCCAACGCTGATCAGCTACCGGCCAAATCGATCTGGTGGAAGGGCATCGAGTATGCGGCTTGGCCCGTGCAGCTGGAGGGCATCGAAGCCAGCAGCGACGGCACATCAGCCCGGCCGACATTTTCCGCTGGCAACGTTTCGGGCCGCATCACGGCTCTCTGCCTGGCGTTCGAGGACCTCCTTCAGTTCCGCCTGGTAATGCGCGAGACCCTGGCTGAGTACCTGGACGCACGCAATTTCCCAGCGGGAAACCCGACTGCCGATTCCACCCAGGAGGTAATCGAGGTCTGGTATCTGGACCAGAAGACTCGCGAGGACGGCGAGGTGGTTTCTTGGGAGCTAGCGTCACCGGGCGACCTCGCCGGCGAAGCGGTGGGGCGACAATGCACGACGCTGTGCCATTGGGCCATGACCGGCGGCTACCGCGGCCCGAACTGTGGCTATACCGGCCCCTACCGAGACGAGAACGGCGAACTGACCGATGACCCGGCCCGCGATATCTGCGATGCCACCCTGGGCACCGGCTGCGTGCCGCGCTTTGGCGAGGGCAACGAGCTACCCCACGGCGGCTTCCCGGCCGTCTCCCTGATCGCCAGGAGCTGACCATGCTGAAACACATACTGGCGGCGGTGCAGGCGCACGCGGCCGAGGTCTACCCCCGCGAGTGCTGCGGCCTGGTCATCAAGGATGGCCGGCGCCAGCGATACGTGCCGTGCGAGAACACCGCCGCCGACCCTGGCGAGGAGTTCCGCATCGCGCCGGAGGCGTATGCCGCTGCCGAGGACCAGGGCGAGATCCTGGCCGTGGTGCACAGCCACCCCGACGCCACCAGCAGGCCGTCGCCGGCCGACGTCGCCATGTGCAACGCCTCGGGCCTGACCTGGTACATCTTGAGCTGGCCGGAGGGTGACCTACGAACCCTGCTGCCGGAGGCAGACGTGCCGCTGCTGGGCCGGCCCTTCGTCCACGGCGTCCAGGACTGCTGGGCGATCTGCGCCGACTGGTATCACCGGGAGTGGGGGCTGGAATTCCCGGCCTACAGCCGCACCGATGGCTGGTGGGAGCTGGCCGACAACCCCAGCCTCTACGAGCAGCACTACGAGGCCGCCGGGTTCCGCCTGGTGGATCGGCCGCAGCGCGGCGACATGATCGTCATGCAGGTCGGGCGCACCGCCCACCCGAACCATGCGGGCATCTACCTGGGAACCGACCCGGCGCTGCCCGGGGAGCAGGCCCAAGTTTTCGGCCCGGGCCCGTTCCTACTGCATCACCTGCACGGGCGCCCCTCGGAGGTCATCGTTTACGGCGGAAACTGGCATGAGAGAGCGCGGCTGATTCTGCGACACCAGAGGGCGCTATAGGTAGAGGTGGAGTAACTGCATCGAGTTGAGCTGAACTGATCAGGAGGTTCTGATTTATTGGCCCTAGTGGCCCGAACAAGCAAAGCCCCCGGGTGCCGACGCGTACCGGGGCTACTGTTCGCCGCCCTATCTTCGACATAGGAGCGATGCAGTGTTTAAAGATAAGCGCAATAACCGGGTAAAGGTAGTTGGACAGATGACTCCGCAGGGAGCAGATCGTGCCGGGCTGTACTTGGCCGCCGCGGCGTTTCTTGCGGCATTCCTTTCGGGGATCGCGGAGATCATCGTTGCATGGAAAGGTTAGCCTTATCCCCGCAATGGGCCGTGGGTGCTGAGGCGTCGTCGCCGTCTTCACTGCTGGCGGTGCGCGGAAGATGCCAGGTGGCAGGCGCCTGCTTCGTGATGCCATGCCTAGAAAGCAGGGTGCTGATGAGCACTTTCCCGTTGCTCAAATATGAGCAAGTTGCTTATACTTCTACCCATGGAAGCGACCTTTTTCGAGACCTCATCCTTCTCCGCCACGGTAGGCGACTACCTGAAGGATGACGAGTACCGCGCGCTACAGGCAGAGATGCTGAAGAACCCCAAGTGCGGGGATGTGATGCAGCGTACCGGCGGGTTCCGAAAGCTGCGCTGGGGTGATGCGCGCCGCGGGAAAGGTAAGCGAGGCGGGCTTCGAGTCATCTACTACTGGTTGTCGGATGAGGGCCAGATTTGGCTGTTTGCGATCTACGACAAGGATGAGCTTGAGAACCTGACGCCCGACCAGGAAAAGGCACTGAAAGCAGCCATTGCCGCCGAGATTGCGGCCCGCAAAGAAACCAAGGCTAAAGGCGAGGTGAAGAAGTGAGCAAACGCGATATTTTTGCTGAAATCATGACCGGCATCGGCGAGATGGCAGCTGAGCGCGAGGGCAAGATCACGCTGCGCCAGCACAAGGTTGAAGCCAAGGCACAGCCAAAGGTCTCCGCTAAGCAGATCGTGGCGATTCGTATGCGGCACAAGATGTCGCAGGAAGTCTTCGCTCGCGTCATCCGTACCAAGCCGGCTACGCTTAGGAATTGGGAGCAGGGTAAGGCCAAGCCAAACCCTCAGGCTGCCATGCTGCTCAAGCTGGTGGAGCGTCACGGCGACATGCTTGAGCGGATGGAAGAAGTGGGCTGATCCCGCTCCAGATTTACAACAAGGCGCCTTCGGGCGCCTTTTTCGTTCCTGCTGTACCTGAGCGAGGAAGCCTAGTCGCCTCGGCGCGGGTCGCTGTCTCGCAGTGACCATAGTTCTCCAACTGCCCAGCTGCAGTGCTGTTCTACTGAGTGCCCGTTGGTCTCGTCGAAGCCTAGTGCTGCACCGGCGTGCCAACACACCTTGCGCGCCTTCTCCTTCGCATAGCCGTTGACTATCTCGAGATCCTGGGCCAACAGCCCGTTCGTGATCGCCTTGATGGCGCCGTAGAGAGCTGCTCGCTCGAAGATGGATTCGGCCTCGGGTATGGCGTTGATCAGATCTTTCAAGGCGCTTGCGGCGGTTGCGATGGTGCTCATAGGTCGTCCTTGGGCTATGGAGTGCTGGGTAGGAGCTAGCTCAGTCTTCCGCTCGGCTGGTGGTTTCCGTGTGGTCTCCGGCGAGCGCCTGGCGCTCTTCAATGATCTTGGCTACCTGCTCCATGATCTGAGCGTATTCCGATCCAGCATCGCTGCCCTTCGTATAGGCGAGCGCTTCAAGGTTCACTTTCATGGACTCCGTAATGTCCACGCTGAAGCCTCTCTCCGAGAGAACCGCACCAGCAAGCACATCCGCGATGATGGTTGCAGTCAGCTGCCTGGCGCGCGCTGCCAGCACCGTCTGGCGTGCCCTTTCCAGTGCCTGGAGTGCTACATCGGTCTCCGGGTCTTGCAGCTCCGGCTGAGCAGAAGGCTGCGCAAGCTTCTCCTTAGATATCGTGTAGGTGAGCGTGTGGTGTACTGGTTCGGCCTCGCGCGCGAGGCTTTCCTCAAGGCGCGCAACGATCTCGGCGGTGGTAGATCGTCGATTTTGAGTAGCTATCTCATCGAGCCGATCTTTCAGCTCCTGAGGCAGGCGAAGCTTGAATTGGGGGTCTGTTCTATGCATTAGCCGATGATGGACCAAATGGGTATTGACGACAACGGACCCACTGGGTACATTTTATTTGCGGACCCAGTGGGTCCCTCTGGCGGCTATAGGAGATCAGCCATGTCCCGTAACGATGCACAATTCAAGCTGAGGCTGCCGGCGGAGCTGAAGGCCTGGCTCGAAGAGCGCGCACGCGTCAACTTCCACAGCATGCAAGCCGAGATTCTTGGAATGGTGGCGGAGGCGAAGAAGAGAGATGAAAAACAGGTGCGCTGAAAAGACGAAACCCCAGCGTGTACGAGACGCCAGGGCTTCAAGTGTGAACAATTTCGAGGCCATTCACGTGGAAAATCATAGCACGAACGTTATCCCTTTCAAGTTCGATCAGCGCGAGGTGCGTACCCTGCTGATCGATGGCGAGCCCTGGTTTGTGGCTGCCGACGCGTGTGGATCAATTGGCATTGCAAACGTGTCGCTGGCTGTTAACGGTCGTGCGGATAGGGAAGGCGACGGGCTGGACGCGGACGAGAGGGGTATTGCCACTGTCAACACCCCCTCTGGCGATCAAGAAATGCTGGTCGTCAATGAGTCCGGCCTTTACTCCCTCATATTCAAAAGCCGGAAGGTTGAGGCAAAGCGCTTCAGGAAGTGGGTGACCGCGGAGGTGCTGCCGGCAATCCGCAAGCACGGGCGGTACGAGGACGAGAAACGCAAGATGCCGACTCTGGTCAATGAGCTGATCGGCATGAGCGAGCTAAACGTCATCAAGGGCACGATCCGCGACAAGGCCAAGGACGTGGCCGCTGCAAAGCGCCGCAGCTTTCATGCCGCCATGTGTAGTCGCCTTCACACCCGCTTCAACGTGCCGCGTCTGGAGATGATCCCGGCAGATCAGTTTGAGGCCGCGTGCAACTTCATCGCCGCCTATGCGCTGGAGGGAGAGTGGATCGAAGCCAAGAAGCCAGTCTCCGTGATCGGCCTAAGCGACTATGAGGCACAGGCCGTGCACCTGTTGATCTGCCACTCGAAGCAGCTCGTCAAAATGGTTGATGAGATCTACCGCGCTGGCGGAGCGCTCCGGTCCGATCTACTGATCAGCGTGGCCAGCCATCTTTGGGAGATCCGAGCGTTCCTGGGCATGCTGGATAGACAGAAGGCCGGCGAACTCGCCAAGCTGCATGAGCAGCGGATGTCCCCGGCGCGGAGGGCTGCAGCATGAATACTGTGACGATCCACAACACCAAGCTCCCCATCGTCGAGTACCAAGGCCAGCGCGTCGTTACCCTGGCAATGATCGATGAAGTTCATGAGCGTGCCGAAGGTACTGCTGGCCGTAATTACCGGGAGCATCGTGAGCGGCTGGTCAAGGGGAGCGAGTACTTCGAACTGACTGCCGACGAAATTCGTCGGCAGTCGTTAAGTCACGTTTTTCCGCCCAGGACGGCGAAAGGCATCCTGCTGACGGAGGGGGGTTACCTGATGTTGGTGAAGTCGCTGACCGATGACCTAGCATGGGACGTCCAGCGGCAGTTGGTAAACAGCTACTTCCGGGCAGCGACGCTTGGGACGCCAGACATGACCACAGATATCGGCAAGCTGCTGATGATCAAGGAGCTGACCGAGCAGCAGCTGGCGATCCTTGCCGAAAATAAGCAGCTGCAAGTAGAGAACCAGCAGCAGGCGGAGCAGATAGAGAGCATGGAGAGCTTATTCATGGTCGGCGAGACCACGGTAGGATTTGCCAGGCGCTTGAACGGCGTTCGCTGTGATCGCATCAATAGCGAACTGCTCAAGCTGGGTTGGCTTTTCAACGAGCAGCGGGACCCAGAAAAACCACCGATGTGGCGAGTGGCAAGCATGGCCAGGGACAAGTATCTGACCGAGCGGCCGTTCCGTGGCACGCGAGAGGGTGGAGAGCCCTTCGTCAGGTACACCCCTGTCATGCTCTTGGATGGCACGAAGCGGCTGCACAAGCTGTACTTGGCCGGCCGGTTACCGATGAAGCAGTCGTGGGATGGGGAGTTCACTCACTTCAAGCTGGAGATTGAGGGGCACTCTGTCCGAGTGGTGGACGTGTTCAATCGGCCAGGCGGAAGACTCACCAGCAGATCGGGCGAGCAGGGCGACCACAAGCCCCATTGATCTGACCCTCTATCAGAACCCAGCCCAGTGCTGGGTTTCTGTGCTGCTACCACGCTGCGCTAGACTCGACGAAAACTAGGCGAGGAATGCGCTATGCGGTGGATTGCAGTGGGACTGGGGATGTTGGTGCTGGCGGGTTGCACGACTTCAGGGCTTTCAGAAAGGGAGCCTGCATTTGTCGGGGTCAGCAAGAAATCGCCGGTCCAGTATTCGCGGTGCCTGGCGCCCAAATGGCAGGACTTCAATCCGACCACCACGTCTGTGGAGACAGAAACTGGCGTCCGGATCGTCGCATCCGCTACCTACAACGGGGTGGTTGCCATGGCAACTGCTGACCAGACGCCAGCGGGAACTCAGGTGGCCGTTCGATTGCCGGCCGGCTGGATACCTGGCACGGGTGGCTGGATAACAGCTGCGAAAAACTGCTTGTAAACAGCCGCCTCCGGGCGGCTTTTTCATACCTGGAGAAAATATGACATCAGCAGCCCACTATACCCCCGCCACCATCATCAAGCTTTCGGGTCCGCTCGCCCGGCTGTTCGGTCGCACGCATCGCTACTTCCTGGACCGGGGCACCGCCGAGGAGGCTTTCAGCGCCTTGCGCAATACCCTGGACGGCTTCCGCGAAGCCATCGCCGCCTTGGAGCGCCGCGGCCTGGTCTACGCCGTCTTCCGCAATCGCGAGAACGTCGGGCCTGATCGCTTCGAACTTGGGGGTACCCGAGAGATTCGGATCGTTCCGGTGATGCGCGGCAGCAAGCGTGCCGGCGTACTGCAGACGGTCGTTGGCGCGGTACTGATAGTCGCCGGGCTCTTCGTATCAGGACTCTCTGGTGGTTGGGCCGCCCCCATCGGGAACACTCTCGTCACGGCCGGCATCGGCTTGGTTGCCGGCGGCGTAGTCCAGATGCTCAGCCCCCAGGCCAAAGGCCTGAAAACCAGCGCCGCCCCGGAGAACCAGCCGAGCTACGCCTTCGGCAGCGCTCGAAACACCACGGCGAGCGGCAGCCCCATCCCGATCTGCTACGGCCGCCGGCGGTGGGGCGGCGTCATCATCAGCGCCGGGATCTACGCGGAAGACGCGACCTAGGAGGCCCTATGGAAAGCGAAGTGAGCTACACCCTGGCCCTGTCTGACGTTTTCGAGCTTGTGGGCGCCGCCATCTGCGGCAGCGGGCTAGAGATTGCCATTTTTGACGGTGAGGCAGAGATCGACCGCCTTCAGCGCCGTGGAAAGGTTGCCACCGGCAGCTACCGCGAGACGTATAGGGGAAAGCCTGACCTGCGCGCGAGGCTGGTATCCGGCAGCGGCGCCGTGAGCTTCACCAAGACGATCATTCCTGCAACGTGAAGCCACTCATAAGTCATCCGTTCCAAGGAATTGGGAATCGTGCTCCACTGACTGCTAGGCCGCCGTAAAGCTCTGCTACGTTCGCAGGGGGCGAACCCTTCAAGGTCACCGGAATTTATCCGGATGATAATTCATAAGGTGGAGCAAGATTTATGCTTGATTGTATATTTATTCCTATTATTCAAGTTACTAGCGGTGCGCTTGAAGAAATTCGCGAAAAATGCTGTTTCGAAACTAATATCAATATGGAGGTGCAACAAGATCATCTTCGTGTCCATAACTATACTCCGAAAGATGTTTTTGAGCTTCCCTACGTAGCATTTTTAGTTGCTGGCGATATCGCCATGATCGTTCAGGTAGACTTTTGGCGACATAGGGTGGGAAGCGATAAGTGGGAGTTTCAATTCGCATGGCATATTTCTGGAGATGTTTTGGGTAAGATTAAGGATAGGCTTAGCGGTAGGCACTATTTTGTTGGTCTGAGTAGGGCTGAGTTTGAAGATGCGTTTGTAGATGATGATTTTACGAATAGTGGCGCGGGCCAATTAAAGCTCAGCCTTAATGAGGCGGCGAAAGCAGTGGCTGCTAAATTTGGAGTTAGTTCTAGCAATGTAAAAATTTCAGTAACTAACTAGATAATCAAATTAAAAAAATGCCGCCTTCGGGCGGTTTTTTTATGCCTCGGAGAAACCCATGACCGCCGCATTGCCATCCGAAATCACCGGCCGCAAGGGCGGTAGCAGCAACCCGAAGCAGCCTTCAGAGGCCGCCGACAGCCTGCGCAGTATCGCCAAGACGAAGATTCTCATCGCTGCGGGCGAAGGAGAGTTCGACGGCACGCCTTCAGGGCAAGACATCTACCTCGACAACACCCCGCTGCTCGACGCTCAGGGAAACAGCAACTTCACCGGCGTCACCTGGGCGTGGCGCCCGGGCACCGTCGAGCAGCCGTATATCCCTGGCCTGCCTTCGGTCGAGAACGAGACGACGGTGAACGTCGAGCTGCGCAGCACCGCCGCCTGGGTTCGCTCCATCAGCAACACCCAGCTGTCCGCCGTGCGCCTGCGCTTCGCCTGGCCGTCCCTGCAGCAGCAGGACAGCGAGGGCAATATCAACGGGTACCGGATTGAGTACGCCGTTGACCTGGCCACCGATGGCGGCGCCTACCAGCAGGTGCTGCTCGAGGCCGTGGACGGCAAGACCACCACCCGCTACGAGCGCTCCCGCCGCATTGATCTGCCCAAGGCGTCCAGCGGCTGGCAGCTCCGCGTCCGGCGGATCACCGCCAACCAGAACAACAACCGCATCGCGGACACGATGTTCATCGCCGGCCTGGCCGAGGTGATCGACGCCAAGCTGCGCTATCCGAATACCGCACTGCTCTACATCGAGTTCAGCGCCGAGCAGTTCAGCAACATCCCCTCGGTGACCCTGGAGTGCAATGCACGCAAGATCCAGGTGCCGACCAACTACGACCCGGTGAACCGCACCTACTCGGGCGTGTGGGATGGCAGCTTCAAGTCGGCCTGGACCAACAACCCGGCCTGGATCACCTTCGACATCGCGACGAACGATCGCTTCGGCCTGGGCAAGCGCATCAAGCCTTGGATGGTCGACCGGTACGAGCTCTATCGCATCGCGCAGTACTGCGACCAACTGGTGCCGGACGGCAAGGGCGGGCTGGAGCCCCGTTACCTGTGCGACCTCAATCTGCAGGCCCGTGCCGGCGCCTGGGAACTGCTGCGCGACATCTCGGCGATCTACCGCGGCATGACCTACTGGGCCCAGGGCCAGCTCAACGTGCAGGCGGACATCCCGCGCTCGGCCGACTTCGATTTCGCCTTCACCCGGGCGAACGTCATCGACGGCAAATTCACCTATGGCTCGGCCAGCGAGCGGACTCGCTACACCCGGGCGTTGGTGAGCTACGACAACCCGGCCAACAACTACGACACCGACGTAGCCGCTGTCTCGGACACCAAGCTCCAGCGCCGCTACGGCGACAACCCAGTCGAGACCAGCGCCATCGGCTGCACACGCGAGTCCGAAGGGCAGCGCCGCGGAAAGTGGATCCTGCTGACCAACAGCCAGGACCGCACTGTGACCTTCCAGGTAGGCATGGACGGCCGTATTCCGTTGCCTGGCCACGTCATCCCGGTGGCGGACAAGCTCATCTCCGGCGCCGAGATCGGTGGCCGCATCAGCGCTGCCTCCGGCACCGTCATCACGCTGGACCGCGACACCCGTGCGAAGGCCGGGGACCGGCTCATCCTCAACCTGCCCAGCGGGGCCTGTGAGGGTCGGACTATTCGCCAGGTTGTCGGCCGCCAGATCGTGGTGACCACTGCCTACAGCGAAGCGCCTCAGGCTCAGCTGGTCTGGACGCTCGACGCCGACGACCTGGCCGTGCCGCTATACCGCGTGATGAAGGTGCGGCGACCGGAGGAGGGTGTCTTCGAAATCTCGGCGCTGCAGTTCGAGCCGTCGAAGTTCGCAGCCATCGATACCGGCGCCAAGCTGGAAAGCCGGCCGATCAGCATCCTGCCCACCGGCACCGTCGAGGCGCCGGCCAGCGTGTCGGTATCGGCCTACCACGCGGTGAACCAGGGGATCAGCATCACCACCATGACCATCGCCTGGCCGGCAGTGGCTGGGGCGGTTGCCTACGACGTCGAGTGGAAGAAGGAAAGTGGCAACTGGGTTCGCATCCAGCGCACTGGCAGCCTAGCCGTCGATGTGCCGGGGATATACGCCGGGGCCTACCTGGCTCGTGTCCGGGCGGTGAATGCCGTGGACATCGCCTCGGTGTGGAAGAGCTCCAACCTGACCCAGCTCACCGGGAAGGAGGGCAAGCCGCCGGTGCTGGCTTTGCTCAAAACCACACCCGGCCCGTTCACCATTCGCCTGGACTGGGCTTTCCCGGCTGAGGGCGCTGGCGATACCGCCTACACCGAGATCCAGCAGGCCACCAATGCCCAGGGCGAAAATGCCCAGAGCATGGGGCTGTTCGGCTACCCCACCAACACCTACACCCTGATGGGGCTTGGCCCCGGCGCCGCCTTCTTCTTTCGTGGGCGCCTGATCGACCGCATCGGGAACGTTGGCGATTGGTCATCCTGGGTTCGAGGTGTTTCCTCTACGGATGCCGACGTCATGTTGGCCTACCTGCTGGGCAAGATCACCAAGACCCAGCTGGGCCAGGACCTGCTCGCGCCGATCGGCGCCGCGGAAACCCTGGTGCCGCTGGTGTGGAAGGCCGACGCCACCTACAAGAAGGGCCAGGCGGTCGTCTACACCGACGGCCGCCTCTATGCCTGGAACAGCGACACCGATGGCAACGAGACGCCGCCCGGGACGAACTGGCTGGATGCTGGGGCGGGCATCGCCCAGGCCGGCGCCGTTGCGGCCCAGGTCAACAAGAACACCCAGAGCATCACCGACCTCGACGGCAGGGTGAAGGCGCAGGCCGATAGCGTCACCGGCCTGGTGGCCAGCATCACGCCGCAGGGCGCGGGCGATACCACTTGGGGTGCTGGCGACACCAACGTCTACGCCGGCACGATCACCGTTCAGTCGGTGGCAGCTGACGACAATCTGGCCCAGGCCAAGCGGACCGATACCCTCACCGCGGTGGTCGGCGAGAACACTGCCCAGGTGCAGGTGGCGCAGCAGGCAATCGTGCAGCAAGGCAACTCGCTGAACGGCCTGGCCACGAAGATCTCCTCGTCTTACTCGATCAAGACCGAGATCACTGCCAACGGCACCCGCTACGCCGCCGGCATCGCCCTAGGCGTGGACTACTCGGGCGGCGATGTCACCAGCCAGTTCCTGGTGATGGCCTCGCGCTTCGCGGTGCTCAACACCGACGGCAGCACGGTCACCTCGCCGTTCCTGATCCAGAACGGCCAGACCATCATCAACGTGGCGATCATCGGCGACGGAACCATCACCAACGCCAAGATCGGGGACACCATCCAATCCACCGCTGTGGGGACGAATGGCGCGCCCCTCTGGTCGCTGAGCAAGACCAGTGGGTTCTCGATGAACAGCGCGGGCGGTAGCGGCCGGATGCAGCAGACGGCCGAGGCCATCAAGATCTGGGACGCCAGCGGCGTGCTCCGGGTCCAGCTAGGGAATCTGAGCGCATGAGTTTCGGACTTCAGCTTCGTGACTCTGGCGGTGCCGTCTATTTCGATAGCGGCGCCAATTCTCTGCGGACCATGAGCTACGCAGAAATTACCGTGTCGGGCCCCGGAGCGACCTACGACCTGGGCGCTGGCTTTGATTCATCTAAGGAAATAGTGTTCGTCTACGAGAAAACCCCCTCGAACAATGGGGTTCCGTTCTACTCCTTCAGCGGTACCAGCCTGGTCTTCGATGCGGGTAGCGCGGGCTCGGTGCTGATCGTTCAGCGAGTGAGGTTCAGATGAGCTTCGGCGCGCTGTTCACCGGCGATCAAGGTCAGACGATCATCGATGACACCAACAGCCTTTGCCATGTCATGGCTTCAGGAATCATAGACTCCTCCGGCTCGGTCACCTACCCAACGCCAATCGCCACCAGCCAGCCACCTCTGGTGTGGGTCAACCTAGACGGTGCTGGCTACCTGACGTACTTCCAGCACACCGGCTCGGCGGGGAACTGGACCGGCTTCTCCTTCCAGTGGAACACCTACGATCTGACCTCGATCTCGCGCTCTGGCCGCTACATCGCTACTGGAACGTTCCCACCAGCAAGGCCTGGCTGGGGCCTGCGGGTGCTGGATGCCAGCAGCCGTGTGCTGGCCGATACCGGCTACAAGTTCTTCCGCTTCTACGGTGGCACGCAGGCCTGGAGCTATGTGGGGAGCGGGCGTGTAGGCCAGAACTACTACTACCACTTCAACGCAAATTGGCCTTCCACAGGTTTCTATTTCCTGGCCAGCCACTTTATGCGGGGAATATATCGGACGGTGGTCAATGGGGTGACAGCTTATAACAGCTGTTTGCTTTCAATCGGGCATCGCTCGGCTGATAAGTCACAGGTCTTTGCATCGCTGGAAACTATTTCCCAGACGCAACCCAACTCCCTGCAATTTCCCCTCATCTATGGGGCATAGCTTCAACTACTTCTCCAAGGTGCCGGCATGGTTCAGCAAATAATCGACACGACCACGGATCACGGGACTTACAAGGGTGATCCGGGCAAGACTGCTTTCGAAAAGACCAAGGCTAACTTCGCAGAGCTGTACCAACTCTTCCAAACCGCAGCAAACAAGCTCGGTTATTTCGATGGGAACGGAAAGCCTTCTTTCACCGATATAACGAACTATGCCCGTTCTATATTGGGCGGGGCTGACGCGGCCAGCGTGCGCAGCGTGCTTGGACTGAATTCCGGCGCTGTTGCCGCGGTGCTGGGGACCATTGCAAACGGGTCAATCATTGAGGTCGGCGCAAACAGCAATGGAAGCTACATCCGGTTCGCAGGGGGAAAGCAAATATGTAGCAGTAAGAGTCCGCGCGCTACTGCAAGTAGCGCATACGGATCTGGTTATATGTCATCCTCGGTCTACTCGGTATTCCCAGCGGCATTTTCTTCTCCACCAATATCCCTGCCTTGGACTATCAATCACGTTAGCGGTATATCTTCGCCGTGGGGAGATACGGTTCCAAATGCAACAAGCTGTAGTGCTCGTCTATTCAGCTTCGTCCAGAACGTCAGCGCTGAACTCGTATTTCTATCTTTCGGAGACTTCTGATGTTCAACATCACACAATCTCCCAGCCGCCCGGCGGGAACCGCTGCCGTGGACATGGTCGTCTTCGTCCAGGGATCGGTTATCACCATCAATGACGAGCCGTTCGACTTCAGCTTCATGGAGAAGGGGTCGAGTCTGCCGCATGACGCCATCCAGTCCGATCACTTCGCTCCGGGCTATGTCACCTGCGACTCTGCTGGGGTGATAAATGTCGCGCTGCTGGTGCCGGTTGGCCCGGGCGTCACGGCGGACCTCCCGCTGCTGGAAGGGAAGAAATACGGGAAGGTGATCGACGTCCACATTCCCGCGACGGAGCAGGCGGCCCTGGCCGCCACGGAGGCCGTCAATGCCTAACATCGACACCAGCAAGCTGATCACTGCGGCGCAGCAGCAGGCGGCCGCCAAAGCCGCCTTCGACGATGACGTGACCCGCGAGCGGGACCGCCGGATTGCCGCCGGCTTCACGTTCGATGGTAAGATTTTCCAGTCCCGCCAGACTGATCGCGAGAACATCATGGGCAATGCTCAGCTCGCGTTCATGGCTGTGGCCGGCGGCGCCGAGGCTGGCAACCTACGCTGGGCCGACGCGAACTCCGATTTCGCCTGGATAGCCGCCGATAACACCCTAGTGCCGATGGACGCACCGACCATGCTGGCCTTCGCCAAGGCCTCGGCCGCCCAGAAGGCCAGGCTCATCTTCAAAGCGCGCGAGATCAAGGACATCGTGCCTCAGCCAACGGACGTGACCGACGACAAGCTCTGGGGGTGATTCATGTTCAACACGCCGTTCTTCGCCAATGCGCTGACCCTGGCGCAAGGAGTGAGCGCAGCCAAAAGCACAGCGCAGGATGCCGTGAAACTTGCCGAGGGCGTGGCCTCCAGCGTGGCGATCAGCTACGACGTGACCACCGATTCTCAAGGCAAGGCCAAGGTCGACTACACCGCGCTCAAGCTGGCCAAGGCGCCGCGCATTACCTGCCTGCCGCGCCTGGCCGACGGCGACCTGCCGGTGATGTTCGAGCTGGTCGGCGAGCCTACAACCACCTCCTGCACGGTGCGCTGTCGGCGAATCGCCTCGGCGCTGAATACTGGCGTGTTGCCTAGCTATACCGCCGTCGCCGGCGTGAAGCTGTTCGTCTACGTACGACCTGTCGCCTGACTTCCATCCATCTCACTAGCCCGCCGAGCGCGGGCTTTTTTTCGCCTGGAGAAAACCATGCCCATCACCGAGCAGCAGCTCGTCGCCATTCTGCCGCGCAGCCGGTCGGTGGCCGCGGCATTCGTCGGTCCGTTGAACGCCGCCATGCAGCGCTATGCCATTGACCAGAACCCGAAGCGCATAGCCGCCTTCATCGCCCAGTGCGGCCACGAATCCGCTCAGCTCACCGTGCTGGTGGAGAACCTGAACTACAGCGCCCAGGCCCTGGCCAATACCTGGCCGAGCCGCTACGCCGTGGCGCCAGCAGCCAGTCCCCGCACGCCGAACGAGCTCGCCACCAAGCTTGCCCGGCGCCCAGAGGCTATAGCGAACAACGCATACGCCAACCGCAACGGCAACGGCCCGGAGTCGTCCGGCGATGGCTGGAAGTACCGGGGGCGCGGCCTGCTACAGGTAACCGGCCGTGCCAATTACGTCGCTGCCGGCGCTGCCCTGGCCCTTGGCCTGGCCCAGCATCCCGAGCTGCTCGAGCTGCCCTGGAACGCCTGCATGTCCGCGGCGCATTTCTGGTCGAAGAACGGCTTGAACGATCTGGCCGACGCCGGCAACACCACGGCGATCACCAAGCGCATCAATGGCGGCACCAAGGGCCTGGACGAGCGCTTGGCGCTGACCGCCCGTGGCATTGAGGTTCTGGCGTGAACGCGCTGCTCGAGCAGTACAGGGCGGCCGTGCTCGCGGTCGCCGCAGTCGTGTTGCTCGTCCTGGGCGCGATGGCTGGTGCCGGCGTCGCGTACCGGCTCACCGCTGGCCACTACCGGCCCATCGTCGCGGACCTGCAGGACAAGGTTGAGTCCTCGGCCAGCACACTGGCTTCCTGCCGGACCACCGGCAGCACGCTGGAAGGGCAGGTGGGCCAGCAGAACCAGGCGCTGGCCGATCTCCGCCTGGCCGCTGAGAAGCGCGCCAAGGAGGCCGAGCCGTTCCTGCTGCAGGCCGCCAAGGCCGCCGGCGAGGACTACCAGGCAGCCAACCGCCTGCAGCAGGAACGGACTGGGGGCGACCCGGCGGCGGCGGCCGCTGCGATCATCGACAAGGAGTTGGGCCTATGAGGTGGATCATCGTGGGAATGGTGGTCGCGCTGGCGGGGTGCGCTGGCCAGCCTGTTGCCGAGCCTGAGCCGCGCGTGGTGCGCGTAGAGGTTCCGGTCCCGGTGCCGTGCCGGGTGAAGGCACCGGCGGTGCCGGCCTGGGCGGCGGAAGGGCTACGGAAGCAGTACAGCCTGGAGGCGAAGGTGAGGGCGCTTCTGGCAGAGCGCCGGCAGGCGAAGGGCTACATTACAGAGCTACAGGCGGCAATTACGAGCTGCCAGTAACCCTATCTTCACAGTCTCTCAGGTGATGTATCGCGAGCATTGCCTGCGCCCATCGAAGCAGAGCCACGTCGTCATCTGTAGGCTTTACCGCCATCCTGCATTTCAAGTTTGTGATCATTCGTCGTAGTAGCTCAGGATCTCTCCGTGCGTTAGCTACGGCCATGTCCAGAACCATCGACCTGTTCATTATCAACTGCAACTGGAGTTCGAACCCGTTGGCCATGGTAACCGCCTTGCAATGTCGAGAGGGAAGCCGCGAGCAGCTCCCCTCAAGCGCAGGCAGACAGGCTCAGCCGAGAGACTGCTTCAGGTCGGCTGTCTTGGAGGTTACGGCACACGAAGCGGATCGGATCAATTTCAGGAGAGTTGAGCCAGGTACGTGCGCTTGAATGAGGATGTGCCTCGGGTGCGAAAAAAGCAACTCCAGACATCACCTGTACGACAAAGGACCATCAGGACTAGCCAGAGCGGCATCGCAACCCACTTGGATAGGAAGGTCAGCACGTTTCGGTTGGAAGCTTACCAATGGCCCTGCAGTACGGAGCATAGGAGGCTTCCTACCATCCCAGCTGCGACCAGCAGAATCACCATCGCAAGCGTGAGCTCTCTGTCAGTCATTCCTTGCCTTGTATGTGTTCGGTTGATCGTCCCCAGTGGAGTAGGTCCTTCTCCTGGGGAGTTAGGTTGTCTTCACCACGCGACTCCAGCTGTGCAATAAGCTTGGCCAGCAGTGCCGGATTAGCGCGGGCCTGGTCCATCACCATGCTGATGTTCAGGTATTGTAGGAGCAAGATGCGAGTGTGGTAGTTGCCTTCGTTAATGGCCATAGCCTCCTCTGAGACGATGGCTAGAAGAGCCAGCGTGGGGCTTGGTAGACCCGGCGTGATCAAGCGAGTGCCACCGCTTGGCTTCATACGCGCTCAGGCTAAGGGACTGCGCAAGGAAGACAGCCTGGAGGTGAAGGTCCGCGCGCTGCTGGCTGAGCGCCGGCAGCGGATCGGCTACGAGCGGGAGCTGGTGGCAGCAGTGGCCAGTTGCCAGTGAACACCGTTCGTCGCTGTCAGGCTTGTGGGCCCAACTCAACCTGAATACTGTATAAAAAAACAGGTATCAGGTTTCGCCATGGAACAAGTCGACGAGTTCGGCAGCTTCGGGAATGACAATTTCGACCCGGACAGCCTGGAGATGATCAGGAACGAGCGTGATCTCTACATCGAGGAGATCGAGATCATGCGCGGAGTGATGGGGCGCCTTCGCCAGAACCTGCTGACCATCCTGGCCGAGCGCGACCAGCTATGGACCGAGGTCCGGATCATCCGGGGGTTCAAGCAGCTGAGCGTGCAGAAGTGGATGGCCGGTGGAGGTGATGGGGCCCCCGCGCCGGCGCTGGAAGAGATCGACGTGAAGTATCACGAGCTGCTGCTGGCGGTGGACATCTGCCAGAAGGAGAGCGAGCACCTTCGCCAGGAGTTGGCCACGGCCAGGGCGATGGCCGTCGACGAGAAGATGGATGCCGAACGGCTGCGCAGCCAGGTCAGTTGGCTGCAGGGAAAGCGGTAGAGGATTGAGTTTCGGCAGAACGCCGGAGGAGAGAGAAAAGCTGTCTAATTGAAACGCGGTAAACCGCGCTAATACTGGGTCAAATTCGGCCAAATCGGCGAAACCAGATTAGACAGCTTTCGTATCAAAGCCAGCATCAGAGCGGCATCCAGCGCCCAGACACAACTACTGCTGCATCACCGGGGTATGCCGAATTCCTCCAAAGTCGATCAAGTTTGCTCGGTTAAGCCGAGTAATTCAAAGACGCTTTCTGCTAGATCTGCATCCATAGCCGGCGCCCAGTTGTTGATCAGCTTTAGATAAAAGTCATAGACATCGTCATCTGTTATTATCCACCCGATCTGATTGTTGTTCAGCGCAGCTTGGCAAAGCCGACTGGCATCTTCAATCGTAAGTTGTGGTAGGAGATTCTTAAGCTTTGCCACCGCGGCATGTGTATACGAAAATGCCGGGCTCTCAGCTAACTGCGTGACAGCAGCATCGATATCTGCACGACCCACAGTAAGAACCGGTGGCAACGCAGGAGCTGGAGGAGCTGGAGGAACTGCAGGAGCTGCAGGAGCTGCAGGAGCTGGAGGGGCTGGAACTTCCGGGGTATCAACGGGATCGGCAGGTTGCAGTAAAAGGTTGTTGTAATAGCTGATGACGTCTTTTATTTTGCTAAATACAGATAATTGCTTTTGTCCTTTCTTTTCACTCCACTCATCCGTTAAGAAGGGGAGCGGTCGGGGGGTTTGGTCGGCGGACAGCTTGGATGTATAGTCTCCATCTTTGGAGACTATAAATAGATCTACGTTCGGCACTGCTGATAGTAAGGTTTCCCAGATGTACCTATCGCCTAGACCGTCTGGTTTCCCGGGCGGATCGCCTTTATATGTTCTCATGAGAGATTTGGCATATATTTCGTTATCATCCGGGTGATTTGTGGCTGTACCAAAAAGTCGATTTATCTTTATATCAATGTCAAGTTCGTTGGTTAGCGCCAGTGATGTCGCAGTGCCAATGAGAAGTTTTCTACTGGTCTTGACGATATTTAGCGCTTCTATATATTTGTTCGCTACGTCAGTTCCCCGCATGTGTTGCGGTATATTAGTGGGTAAGTTTGCATTCTTGAACTCATCCATTGCCTTTTGGATTTTTGATTCTCTATTTCTTTTGAACTCGTTTTCTACTTGTTTTGGTAGATGTAAGACTATTCCGCCAGATGCGACTATGTCACTCAGTTCGTCAATTACTTCTGGCTTGTCGTCGGAGAAAGAGTAGAAGTTTAGGAATATATTGGTGTCAATAAAAACATGAAGCTTCGGCATTTGATGTGGTCCTTCACTAGTTACGACTGCCTTGTTATGGCTGATCTGATACTAGACGTAGATCTCACTTCGTGACAAGGCCCCTGATGAAAGACGGTCGCAGGTAAGGTTTTATCAGTAGCAAGCGCCGACCAGTTTGGTCTGGAGGAGGGCGGATTGGTCGCAGGATCCAGAGCCTCAACCATAGGACCTAAGCACGACTGAGCAGCGTAGATTTCCGTTCCGAAACTCGAAGCCGCTATCCAGTAGCCATGCGGGTTGTGGCTGTGTAGTTTCGAAAAAGTATCGGAACTCGAATCGGGGTGTCGGCGGCGCCAAGACTGACTTTATGTAGCGGTCTTGAAAACCGCCGACTCGCAAGGGTCCCAGAGTTCGAATCTCTGCGCTTCCGCCACCTTCGAAGCCCCGTTGGTACGGGGCTTTTTGCTGTCTGAATGATGGTTTTTCAAGGCTTCCTTCCTCGCAAAAAGCTGCAGTTCCGAATCCATTTTGGAACAGTTCCACAGCGCTCTACTTCTTCGAGTTTCGCGAAATGCCTCTTTCGGTTGGTGCGGGCACCTTAGCCTGTGTCGCTAGCGATTTGTCTGCCTAACCACAAATTACTCGAAACCTACCGATGAGTGAAACGCGCTCTAGTGGACACTGTTCATCTCGGCTAAATCGGGGTTGGCGACAATCGCCCAATAGACGGCTTTTCCTTTCCCCTCGCCCGTCCCAGGGCATCGCGTTGCGGATCAGGAGGTCGCTATAATCCGCCTAAAGCGTGATTGATATCACGCATTTAGGAGTGTGGCCTGGATGGTCGAAATGCGGAAGGAAAAGCAACAAGCGCTGGGGGGCTTCCTGCGAACGGGCAAGTGGCTACGCAGTTGGCTAACGCTGCTGTCTTTCGCGGGTTCCGTCTTCCTCGGCTGGATGCTACTGCAACGATTCGAAGACGATGCTCGGCGCGGCGAACAGGTCCGGACCCGGGAGGTGGCGACGACGTTCGCCGTCTCTGTGGAAAAGGTAGTGGAGCGTGCCCTGACGGCCACTCGGACCCTGGCCGTCATGGTCTATCAGGGGCATGGCGAGGTCCCTGACTTCCCTGCACTCGCCCGGTTCGTGCTGCCGTTGTACAAGGGCGTCTACGCCTTGTCGTTGGCACCGAACGGCTTCATTCGCCAGATCGAGCCACTGGATCGCAATCTGCTAGTGCGTGACCACGATCTGCTGGAGTTCCAGAATCGTGACGAGGTGCTGCGGGCCTACAAGGCCAACGATACGCGCATCCAGTTCATGGGGCCGTTCAAATTGATCCAGGGGCCCATCGGTGCCATCGGCATGCTGCCGGTGTTCCTGCCCGGCCCCCAGGGTAAGCCGCGTTTCTGGGGTTATACCGTGGTGACCTTGGTGCTTCCTGAGGCCCTGGAGGATGCCAACCTATCGGCTATGGCCGCCCAGGGGTATGCCTATCAATTGGTAGGTATCGATCCCGAGACCAACGAGCGACGGATATTGCTGCGCTCTGGCCCGGCCGTGGTCGACGGCACCTGTCGCGAGGTCAAAATCGAAGCCATGACCTGGACGCTATGCGTCTCGCCGCAAGCGTCCTGGCAGAGCCAAGCCCGGCACTATTTCGAATTCGGTCTCGTGCTGGTGGGCGGCGCGTCCCTCGCCTGGCTGGTGTACGGACTGATGGGGCGACGCGAGCGACGTGCCGAATTGTTGCGCCAGGCCTTGCTCGATCCCTTGACCGGGCTGGCCAATCGCCGCCTGTTGATGGATCGGCTGGCCCAGGCCCAGGAACGAACCAGGCGCGATGGCAAGAGATTAGCCGTGGCGTTACTGGATCTGGATGGCTTCAAAGGCGTCAACGACAACTTTGGCCATGCCCAGGGCGATAGGGTTCTGATCGTGACGGCTGAGCGCCTGCTCGGCCAGCTTCGCAGCTCGGATACCCTGGCTCGCCTGGGCGGCGACGAGTTCGTGCTGATCATGGAGAATCTGGCAGGGCACGAGGAAGGTAGGCAGGTTCTTGAGCGACTTCTGCAGGTGGTGCGCGAACCTCTACAACTGGAAGGCGGTATTGGCCAGGTCTACGCCAGTATTGGCGTCGTGATCTGGGATCCCACCAAGGCCGGTGATAGCGAGGCGATTTTACGGCAGGCAGATGCGGCCATGTACCAGGCGAAGAGGCTGGGCAAGAATCGTTATGTCCTTGCCGGCGATGTTTTTACCGCGCAGCAGCATTGATCCAGGCAGTGACCGGGATAGCGCTTCGAAGCAGTGATGGAGCGCATATCATCACCGGTGCATGAAGGGTTCTCGCGGCGAGCGTCAGTGACCTACATCCGGGCCCTTCGCCAGGCTGGCGAAGGGCGAATCAATCCAGGGCCGCCAAGGGCTAGCGCGTCGCTAGAGATAAGCCTTGCGCTCTGAGGCGTTCTGAGACCCGTCCTGGCCAGGAGGACTACAGCGTCTTCTTGTATTCCTTATCCAGCTTCTTGTCCTCGCGATGTCTTTCCTTGTCGAGGTGGTTATCGGTACGGTCGGCTTCCTTCGCGGCGTGGGACGCGCCTTTGTCGACTTCCTTGGCGTCGTGCTTGAGGTCCTTGCGGACATCGCGGCCGTCCTGGCGCAGGCTCTTTTCGGCTGGGCTCTCCGCCAACGCATGGCCGGCGGCCAGAGCGCTCAGCAGGACCGTGATGACTGCAGCAGTGAAAGGTGACTTCATCGGGCGTATCTCCTGAAAGGTCTGCTTTAGAACGGGTTTTAAGGTGGTTACTGCCTATCGGTAAAGCCTGGGACGTGCTTGGACGAAGCCGTCGCCAACAGGCGGTCAGCGGAGCCTCACTTGTCGGCACCGAAGTACTGGGTACGCAGCTTGCCCGCGGTCTGGTCTTCTTCCAGGGACAGCAGGGCCACGGTCACGTCGTGGGTGAGGGGGCTGTTCAGCGGCAGGGCGAAGGCGTACTTGCGCGGCTCGAAGATCTTGCCGACCACCTGGATGGGCAGGGTCGGGTGCTGCTGGTCGAAGTACTCCAGCGTGGCGGCGTCGTCGACCACGGCGTCGATCTCCTGGGTGGTCAAGGCCGCCACTGCCTGGTCCAGGTCGGGGAAGGCGCGATAGTCGAGGCCGAGGCGGGCGATGTGGTCCTCGGAGAGGCTGCCGGCCTCGACACCGATGCGCTTGCCGGGCAGGTCGCCCAGGCCGGTGATGCGGCTGGTGATGCTGTTGACGGTCATGACGCTGGTGACGGTCGAGGTCACGTAGGCCATCACGGCCACGCTGCAGGCCATCCAGAGGGCGGCGAGCACGGTGCCCAGGCTGCCGAAGAGATTCTTGTGCGAGGTCTTGCCGGTCGTGGTCACTGCCATGACGTGGTAGAAGCTGATCGCCAGGCCTGGCCACCACTGGGGTGGAAATTCCTTGTCGAGCCGGCGCTCCACCAGGGTGAGCAACAGGGTGATGAGCAGTAGTCCGGCGCCGAGCCAGGCGTAGCTCGTGAGATAGCCGAGTTTGTGCAGGTCGTGCAGCAGACTCAGCGGACCGATCTGGCGCTCCTCGTTGACCAGGATGCGCAGGCCGCCATTGAACCAGGGTTGGGTGAAGCTCAGTTGCTCGGCGCGTTCCGCGGTGACGAAGACGTTGGCAACGGCGATGTCGATGCGCCCGCCACGGGCGGCGCCCAGCAGTTCGGGAAGGGAGCCGGCGCGGACGAATTCGGTCTTGCGCCCGAGCTTGGCCCCGACCGCGTTCCACAGGTCCACCGCCAGGCCGTTGTAGCCGTAGGGGCCGGTCATGACGAAGGGCGCGGTGACATAGACGCCGACTCGCAGCGGCGGGGTGGCGACCGGCTCCGCGGCACGGACCGAGTCCAGGACGAGCAGCAGTCCGAGCAACCCCAGCCAGGGGGTTCGACGGGAAAACATCCATTTAGCGAAGGTGAACACGGGCAATCCGCCTGGGGCCTGGTCGTGAGGAAGGGCTGCCGTTGTCGCCTGTGCCGCTGCTGGCGGAGAGGCGTAATGGCGCTATGCCTGGCTATCGGCTGGGTTTTACCAGGCTTGAGGTGCGCCTGAATCCTTCGCTGGAGGTCTTTGCGCGCGTCCTGGTCTTCCTGGAGCGAATGCCGCTTCGCCATCGGTGAGGCGGCAGCGTCGAGCTGCCGTAGCGGATCAACCCATCTTCGTGCCGGCCCAGGCGGATGCGTCGTGGGGATGCAGGCTCTCCAGATGGCGGACGTGGATGTTCAGGTTGCGGTAGCTATCGCGCAGGGCCAGCAGCAGGCGGCGGGCGGCGTCTTCGACGAACATCAGGTTGCTGCCGTTGAGGGCGGCGAACGCCTGTTCATCGGCGCGTTTGACGGCGGTTTGGACCGGAGTGCCCAAGGCGATTTCGCAGTGGTCGATCAGGGGCAGCAGGTCGAGGGTGGGCGCGGTCGATGGGAGGTCGATGCTGACCCGCGCCAGGCTACGCTGGCTGTGGGGAGTGGCCAGCGAGGCGTTCCGGCGCAGCCAACTGGCGACGGTCATGGGGCTCAATGCCTCTTCAGCGCCATGGTCGTCCAGGAAGGCCCGTTCGATCAGTTGGCGAGACAGCGACGCGGAGCAAGGGCAGGTGGACGAATAGGCGATTTCGACGCGGGCGCGGAGCTGGAAGACGCCGGCGATCAGGCTGGCGTCTAGGCGCACGGGATAGCGTTTCCAGCCGCTGAGTCCGGGCGTCACCAGGGCCGGGCGGCGGACCAGCAGAGCGAAGTCCAGGCGTAGGCGCGCCGCGCGGGAGTCGCAGCTACGGTGGCTGGTGATCATGTCGGCCAGTAGAGCGCGCAGGCGCTCGGGCGTGAGCGGTTCAACCAGGCGATCCAGCAACTGGTAAAGCCGGGACATGTGGATGCCCTTGGTCGTGGGCGAAGGCAGATCGACCTGGATGTCGGCGCTGGCCGGCCAGAGGCCGTTGGCCTCGCGGTCGGCGAGGCGGATGGGCAGGTCGATGCCCTGCATGCCGACCCAGTCGAGGGCGGCGGGTAGGGTGGTTGTCTCGCTGAGGGAGACGTCGGGCAGTATGGCCTTCATTGGCAGGGTTCGGCTCAGTGGGGGGCGGAGGCCTGGGGCCAGTCGCTGAAGGGATTGTGCAGCTTCACCCAGGCCTCGGGGCCGGCGGCGAGTTCGCGGTCGGTGAGCAGGCAGGCGTCCAGGCGCGCGCGCAGGGCGCCTTCGTTCATGTCCATGCCGATGAGCACCAGTTCCTGACGGGCGTCGCCGACGCCTTCGTGCCATTTCTCCTTGATGATGGCGACGGTCTCTTCATCCTCTGGCCATTGTTCGGGCGGTACCGCGGCCCACCAGCGACCGGCCACGCCGTGACGGGCGACGGCGCCGGCCTGGGACCAGGTGCCGGCATGGGCCGGATGGCTGGCCAGCCAGAAATAACCCTTGGAACGGACCACGCCAGGCCACTCCTCCGCGACCAGAGCGAAGAAGCGCTCGGGATGGAAGGGGCGGCGTGCCTGGTAGACGAAGCTGGTGATGCCGTATTCCTCGGTTTCCGGGGTGTGCTCACCGCGTAGCTCCTGCAACCAGCCGGGGGCCTTGGCGGCTTCGTCGAAATCGAACAGGCCGGTCTGCAGCACCCGCTCCAGGGGGACGGCGCCAAAGCTCGCCAGTTCCAGCCGGGCACGGGGATTGAGGCTGTGCAGGATGGCCAGCAGGCGATCACGGTCTTCGGAGCCGATCAGATCCAGCTTGTTCACCACGATGACATCGCAGAATTCGATCTGCTCGATCAGCAGGTCGACCACGGTGCGTTCGTCTTCCTCGCCGAGGGATTCGCCGCGTGACTGCAGGGAGTCGCTGGAGGCGTAGTCACGCAGGAAGTTGAAGGCATCGACCACGGTGACCAGGGTATCGAGCTGGGCGACGTCGCCGAGGCAGCGGCCGTCTTCGCCGGCGAAGGTGAAGGTTTCGGCCACCGGCAGCGGCTCGGAGATGCCGGTGGATTCGATGACCAGTTGATCGAAGCGACCATCCCGGGCGAGGCGTTCCACTTCCAGCAGCAGGTCTTCACGCAGGGTGCAGCAGATGCAGCCATTGCTCATCTCCACCAGCTTTTCCTCGGTGCGCGAAAGCTCGGCGCCACCGTCGCGGACCAGGGCGGCGTCGATGTTGACCTCGGACATGTCGTTGACGATGACCGCCACTCGGCGACCTTCGCGGTTGTTGAGGATGTGATTGAGCAGGGTGGTCTTGCCGGCGCCGAGAAAGCCGGAGAGCACGGTGACGGGGAGTTTCTTGCTGGGGAGGGCGGCTTGGGCGGTCATGGTTTTCACGATTGAGAATCGATGGAGGGGCGCATTCCCTTAGTAGGAATAAGGGAAATTTAAAACACGTTATAACATAACATTTTCGAGGTGTAAGTACGCCGTCGCGGAGATAGCCCATGGCAACGGTAGGGCTACTGGTGTGCCACTCTTTTCCTTGCGGCGACTCGGTTCGTCGAGCGCCTTCTCGGCAAGGCGCGACGATGGCTCAGACGTGCTGGCCACCATTGATATGAATCTCGGCGCCGTTGATATAGCAGGAACGCTCGCTGCAGAGGAAATAGATGGTCTCGGCCACTTCATCGGGAGTGCCCAGACGCTTGAGTGGCACTTCGGCTTCCACCAGGCCGTCGGTGCCGGGTGAGAGGATGGAGGTGGCGATCTCGCCCGGGGCGATGGCGTTGGCGCGCACGCCGCGCGGGCCGAACTCGTGGGCCAGTTCGCGGGTGAGGGCGGCGAGGCCGGCCTTGGAGGCGGCGTAGGCCACCCCGGCGAAGGGATGGACCCGCGAGCCGGCGATGGAGGTGACGTTGACGATGCTGCCCTGGGCCGCTTCCAGTTCCGGCAGCAGCGCGCGGGCGAGCAGGGCGGTGGAGACCAGGTTGACGTTGAGCACGTGGGTCCAGGTCTCGGCATCGGACGCGAGTACGCCGAGACGGCTACCATCGGCGCCCTTGGGTGAGATGCCGGCGTTGTTGACCAGGGCGTGCAGCTTGCCGCTGGGCAGGCGCTCGCGAACGGTGGCGACCAGGCGATCGATCTGCGCGAGGTCGGCAAGATCGGCCTGGATGTGGGCGTCGCGGGCTTCCGGCCAGGCGCACTCTTCAGAGAAGGGCTGCCGGGAGACGGTGAGCAATCGCCAACCCAGGTTGCGGAACAGCTTGACCGTGGCGTGGCCGATACCGCGGCTGGCGCCGGTGAGCAGCATGGTGCGTTGCGTCATGTGGAGCTCCGGATTGCAGCACAGAGGCCAAGGTCGGGCAGCATAATGGCTCCGACCACTGACAAGCCGGTTCACTATGCCGACGCAGAGCCTAGGCGGCAATCGCAGGTGGCAAGACCTCACCGCTGGCGGACGGCGAGGTCTTGGGTATCTTCCGCGGCGGGTGCCTGCAAATCGGTGGGCGGCGGTCTTGGCTACAGACCGCCTACGTCCTGGCGCTATCAGAGCTGCCGAGAGCCCTGCTTAAGGACGGCTAATCGGCTCAACTGCGCCACCAGGTACTCCGCATCGCGCGCCACGCCGCTGAAGCGTCCGGAGCCCCAGGTGTGCAGCCAGGGCAGTCCGAGGAAGTACAGGCCCGGTTGCGCGGTAACACCGCGGGTGTGGCCCGGATAGCTGCGTCCATTGAAGACCGGTACATCCACCCAACTGAAATCGGGCTGGAAGCCGATGCACCAGATGACGCTGGTGATGCCGGCACTACCCAGGTCCAGGGTGGTGGGCAAACCTTCGGGACGCCACAGGGGCTCGTAGGGAGCGCCTGGCGGAGCGTCGATACTGTTCTGGGCGATGTACTGGTCGATGCTGGCATTGATGCGGTTGTAGACGGCATCCGCCGCATCCAGCTTGGCCGCCAGATCCGCGGAGAACGTCAGCACCTCGCCTTCCAGGCCGTTCAGCCGCCCGAAGAGCTGCATGCCTTCCAGGGCGAAGCGGCGCAGATCGATGTCGCGGCCACCGTCGCGCCCGGTGACGTAATGGTTGGTGTTGTCGCGCACGCCTTCGCGCAGCGGGTGGGTGTCGACGCCGATTTCGTAGTAGCCCATCTCGGCCAGCCAGTCGACGACATCCTTGCCGCGATAGTGACGGGCACAGCGCGGCGCATCGCCGACGGCGAGATACACCTGGCGGCCGGCAAGGTGCAGGTCCTCGGCAATCTGGGCGCCCGATTGACCAGAGCCCACCACCAGCACCGCACCGGGCGGCAAGGTCTCGGCGTTGCGGTATTGCTCGGAATGGAGCTGGACGATAGACGCCGGCAGGCGTTCGGCCAGCCGGGGGATGATCGGGGTGTGATAGCCACCGCTGGCCACGATCACCTGATCGGCGCTGAATTCCCCAGCGCTGGTGTCGAGTCGATACCCACCCTCTGGGCGCGTCACCAGGCGCTGGACCGTGACCCCCTCCCGCACCGGCGCCTGGACCTTGGCGATGAAAGCATCCAGGTAGGCGATGATGTCGGCTTTCCTCATGAAGCCGTGGGGATCGGGGCCGTCGTAGGGATGGCCTGGCAAGGCGCACTGCCAGTTGGGCGTCACCAGGCAGAAATTGTCCCAGCGCTGATTGCGCCAGGTATGGGTCAGGGAGTGCTTTTCCAGCACCAGATGATCGATATCCTGTTGCTGCAGGTAGTAGCTGGCGGACAGCCCGGCCTGGCCACCGCCGACGACAATGGCGCTGTAATGGGTCATGCGCAATTCCTCGTTCAGATATCGCCGCAGGCAGCCGGGTTGCCGGTTGTCCGGCCCTGCTGCTGGAGTTCGAGCACCTCGACCTGCAGGTCATCGCCATCGGCATAGGCGCGTGCCTGCCGGCGCAACTCGCTCAGGCTGTCCATGGCGGAGCTGCAGTAGAAGCCCTTGACCTCCTTGACCCGCTCGGAGGCGGCGTGCAGACCACTTTCGGCGCGCTGCAAGAATTCGCTCAGGGGGTAGCGCCGACCGCTTTCCAGGTGCCGGCCAATGCTGGTCGACGGGGAATAAGCGGTGCTTTCCTGGCCGTCGGGCCAGCGCAGGCGAATGATGACGGCGGGCATATCAGAGCTCCTCGGCCTGGCTGAAGCCGGTGAAAGAAAAGTCGTGCAGATTCCAGAATTCGGCGCATTGCTGGTCCAGTTGAACGGTTAGCCGGGCGCTGGCGTCGATCCGGCCGATGGCCGCACAGTGCAGGCCTTCCCGGGCGAAGGCCGAGCTGACGGACGCCAGATCCTGGTCGGCGAGGGTCAGCAGGAAGCCGTAGCTCGGGAAGGCGCGCAGCCAGCGTTCCAAGGGAGCGTTGGCGGGGCGTGGAACCTTGGCAAGGTCGATCTGGGCGCCACAACCGGTGGGCTCGAGCAGCATCAGCAGCGTGCCCAGCAATCCGGCATTGCTGATGTCCTTGGCCGCTTGCAGCAGACCGGCCTCGGCCAACTGCGGAATGACCTCGAGCTTGGCGCGCAGGCGGGCCGGCGCGACCTCTTCGAAGGCCTTCCAGTAGGGGGCGTCGCCGTGCCAGCGGCCGTCGAGATCGGCCACCATGGCCAGGCACTGGCCGGGGCGTACATGCAGGGTCGACAACAGGCGACGGGCCCAGCCGGTGATGGCCACCGCCAGGGCGGTCGGATGCTCGGGGCCCCGGCTGGTATGGCCGCCGGCCAGGTGCACGCCATAGGCCTGGCAGGCCGCGCGAATGCCGGCGAGCAGCTGGTCCGCCGCGGCCGGGTCGTGATGCCAGTAGGCGTTGACCACGGCGGTGGCGCGCCCGCCCATGGCGGTGATGTCGCTGACATTGGCCATCACCGCCGACCAACCGGCGAACCAGGGTGCCTGGGCGACGAAGTGCGGCAGCATGCCTTCGATGGCCAGCAACAGATACTGATCACCGCAGCGCAGGGCCGCGGTGTCGTCACCGGGCAAGGCGTAGCGCGCCTCGTCTTCGCCCCCCGTTGCAGCAAATGCCAGGGCGGGACGCTGGATCGCCTGCTTGGAGAGCATGGCATCGCTATCCTTCAGCGAGTCGAGCAGCACGGCCAGGTCAAGCGTCATGACGTCGACTCCGCGATGGGACCAGCGCCACCTGGCGGGGCAGGATGGGATAGCAGCCCAGGCGCGCCTGCATCAGTACGTGGGGATGCCCCAGGAGCTCCAAGGTGGCGCGGGTGTCCCAGTGCAGCTTGTGGAAGTAGCTTTCATTGGCCTGTTGGACCGTGGCCAGGAAGGTCTGGCAACCCAGGTCGAGGGCGCGTGATACCGCCTCGTTGACCAGTGCCTTGCCGATCATGCTGTGGCGGCGGTAGGCCCGTTCCACGCACAGGCGACCGCCATACCAGACGCCTGGCGACTCCTGGTAAATGCGCACGGCGCCAACGATCTGCTCGGGCATCCCGTAGTGATGGGTGACGGCCACGATAGGAAGGGCGCCGAAGTCTCTAGCGTCGCGATCCTGTTCCAGTAAACGCTGCTCGTCCGAGAAGACCGCACGGCGCAGGGCATAGTAGCCGGCGCGCTCCCAGACCTCGGTCGCCGGCTTGACCAGCAGGTCGCCGGCAAGGAAGTCGCTGAAGGTATCGTTGGTCAAGGCAAAGGCATGTTCGGCCATGGACGTTTCCTCTTACTCGTGGCGCTTGAGTGCCGAACAGGCGCCACACTTGGCGCAGCCGGCCTTGATCTGCTCGGAGTGCAGGCCATGGCGGCGCAGGCTGGCACCCACCCGTGGATACAGGCGTTGCATGAAGGCGCTGTCCGGCTTGGGGTGCCCGGCCAGCGGCGTGCCGTCGATGGGCACGAAGGGCACCACGAAGGGGTAGACGCCCAGGGCGGCCAGCCGCTCGCTCATGGCGGCGATGGCATCCTCGCTGTCGCCCAGACCCGCCAGGATGTAGGTGCTGACCTGACCGTGGCCGAACACCTTGACCGCGGCCTCGAAGGCGCTGAAATAACGCGTCAGGGGTACCTCGGCCTTACCGGGCATGATGCGCTGCCGGACGCTGTCGGTGACGGCTTCCAGGTGCATGCCCAGGGAGTCCACGCCGCTGTCCTTGAGGCGGGTGAACCAGCGGTCGTCGTCAGGAGGCTCGCATTGCGCCTGGATCGGTAGCTCGACCGCCGCGCTCACGGCCGCGGCGGATTCGCAAAGGATCGCCGCGCCGCGATCCGGGGTCTGGGGCGTGCCGGTGGTCATCACCAGGTGCTTGACGCCGTCCAGCGCCACCGCGGCCTTGGCCACCGCGGCCAGTTGCGCGGGACGCTTGCGGGCGATGGTCTTGCCGGCGGCGAGCGACTGATCGATAGCGCAGAACTGGCAGGCGCTGGCGGTATCGTTCTTGCGGATGCAGTGTTGCAGCAGGGTGGTGGCCAGCACGTCCCTGCTGTGCAGGGTGGCGATTTTCCAATAGGGAATGCCGTCGTCGGTACTCAAGCCGTAGAACCGCGGCACGCGTGGCAATTCGACCCGGCCGATCTCGTGGCCTTCGCGGAAAATCAGCGCTTGGGCGCCACTGGCGTCCGGTACGGCACTGTAGGGGGAGTCCAGCGAGGCGGTATTGAGCATCGGTACCATGGCCGTGTGCTCACCCAGGCTGAGTGCCTTGTGGTCGGAAGGGCCGGCGCCGCCCTTACGGGCCAGACCATCGGCGCCTTGCCAACGCACACCGTGGCATTGCAGCTCGGCGAGCAGGTCGCTGGCGATCACTTGGCTATTCATGGCTGGTCACCCCGCTGCGCTCCTGGACATGGGGGGCGGGACGCCGGTCGATCAACAGGCTCAGCAGTTCGGGCCGGCTGTAGTGACCGACCGAATCCATCATGCGTTTGCGCTTGTCGATCAAGGCGAAGTCGAGGTCGGCGATGATCGCGCCCTCACCCTCGGTCTTCTGCGCCAGCACCTTGCCTTCGGGGCTGACGATGGCGCTGAAGCAGCCGCCGGAAATCGGTTCGAGCGGGCAGCCGGTGTCGGCCATGATTCGCGCCTGTTGCTCGGCGTCCAGCCAGGCGGTGGCATTGACGACGAAGCAGCCGCTTTCCAAGGCATGGTGGCGGAGAGTGGCCTCCATCTGTTCGGCGAAGATCGGACCGACCAGGGAGCCGGGGAACATGGCGGCGTGGATCTGCTCGCCATCGGCCATCAGCGCATAGCGTGCCAAGGGGTTGTAGTGCTCCCAGCAGGCAAGCGCCCCGATGCGGCCCACGGCGCTGTCGACGGCGCGTAGCCCGGAGCCGTCTCCCTGCCCCCAGACCATGCGCTCGTGATAGGTGGGCGTGATCTTGCGCCGGTGCTGGATCAGACTGCCGTCGGCATCGAACAGAAGCTGGGCGTTGTAAATAGTGCCGCCGTCGCGTTCGTTGACGCCGATGCAGGCAACGATCTGCGCCTCGCGGCAGGCCTCGGCCAATTGCTGGGTCACGTCGCTGGGAATCGTCACCGATTCCTGCAGCAGTTGCAGATGCTGCTTGCCCATGGTGAAAGGCGGCTGCACGAAGGAGAAATAGGGGTAATAGGGCACCACGGTTTCCGGAAAAACCGCGAATTGCACCCCGTCGCGACCGAGTTCGAGGAGTTGCTGACAGAGCTTGTCGACGGTGCCCTGGCGCGAGTAGAGCTGAGGGCTGAACTGCACGGCGGCGGCGCGAATGACGGTCATGCTGAGGTTCCGATGAGCGAGGAGAAGGCCCCCGTGCCGACGCCTTTGGCCGCCACGGGGAGTCCGCATACGCCTCAGGCGGTCCAGGTGTCGATGATCAGCGCGCCTTCACGACGCATCAGCAGGCGCAGGTCCATCACGTCCAGGGGGTTGATCGGACGAATGCCTTCGATCAGGGCCTTTTCCGTCTGGCCGTACAGGGCTTGCAGGGCGAAACGGCAGGCATAGACCTCGCCACCTTCGCCGATGAAGGCCTTGATCTGGTTGTTGACGGCCAGGTGGCCGGGGAAGGCTTCGGCGCCCAGGGTCGGGAAGCCGCGTTGGACGCCGAGCTGGACGCCCGGTCCGTAGAGCAGGATCTTGGTTTCGAAGCCCTTGCGCAGCAGGCGCTTGGCCTGCAACAGATTGACCAGGCCGATGGAGCCTTCGAAGGCGATGGTGTGGAAGGTCAGCAAGGCCTTTTCGCCCGGCTCGGCCTTGACGTCTTCGAAGACCTTCTCTTCGTAGTTGACCAGGAAGTCACCATCTTGGTACTGGGCAATGTCCACGGTGGGCATGGGTGTTATCTCCGCTAGGGTCACGAGGGCGATCGCCGGAAGTGGCGATTCGGTCTGCCTAGGTAAGAGCGAAGGACGTGCCAGCCTGGATAGATATTCTCTGAAGAACGCTAGGTCTTTGATTAGGTTGGAGTTGCCGGTCTGATACGGTTTTTTCTGGGTCTTTCTGCCTCTGTTCGGTGGCTACGCAAAGGCGTAGAACTACGACTTTTCGTACTGACCGCTGCGAGATTCCGTAGATGATCGAGACCGATTGCCTCACCGACTGGGCTGATCTGGCGTATTCCTCTCGCCATATGGTGTTCGAGCATTGTGCGGATGCCATCGTGCTGCTCGATCCCTATGCGGATCGTTTCGGTGACCTGAACGTCGCGGCGTGCCAGTTGCTAGGCTATCCGCGGCAGAACCTGCTGACCCTGCCGGTGAGCAAGCTGTTCGGTCATCAGTTGGCCGATCTCATCGTGTTCAGCCAGGCCGTGATCGAAAAGGGCCGCGGCTGGACCGACAACCTGAGCTGCACCGGCAAGAATGGCGAGCGCCTGCAGCTGGAGATCACCGCGACCAGCCTGCACCTCAAGGGGCGGCAGCAACTCATCCTGGTGCTGCGCGAGCAACGGCGCCAGCGTTTCCATCTGGATCAAGCGGAGACCGAGCGCACCATGCGCGGTGGGTTGATCGAATGGCGCAACATTCTCAACCTGTTCAAGGAGACCGAGCGCGACAACCAGCTGTTGCTCAGCGCCGTCGGTGACGGCATCTACAGCATCAATTGCGAGGGGCTGGCCACCTTCGTCAATCCGGCGGGCGCGCGCATGCTCGGCTGGGAGCCGGAAGACATGATCGGCAAGAACATCCATCTGATCCATCACCACAGCCATGCCGATGGCTCGCACTATCCGGTCGAGGAATGCCCGATCTATCGCGCCGTACACGATGGCGTGGTCCACGAAGGCCGCCAGGAAGTCTTCTGGCGGCGGGACGGCAGTTGTTTTCCGGTGGAATTCACCAGTACCCCGGTGATCTCCGAGAGCAAGCTGGTCGGGGCGGTGGTGGTGTTCCGCGACATCACCGAGCGCCGCAACATGGAACGGCAGCTGACGCATGCCTTGGAGGAGTTGCAGCAACTCAAGCAACGCCTCGAAGAGCAGAACGCCTATCTCCAGGAAGAAATCCATATCGAGCACAACTACCGTGAGCTCGTCGGGCAAAGCGAGCCGATCCTGAAGATCATCAAGCAGATCGATGTGGTTGCGCCTACCGATGCCAGCGTCCTGATCCATGGTGAATCGGGCACCGGCAAGGAACTGATCGCCCGGGCCATCCACCAGGCCAGTCGGCGCAGTGCCCAGCCGCTGATCCGGGTCAATTGCGCGGCGATCCCGGCCGAACTGTTCGAGAGCGAATTCTTCGGCCATATCCGCGGGGCGTTCACCGGGGCGGTGCGTGACCGGGTCGGGCGCTTCGAATTGGCGGACGGCGGAACCCTGTTCCTCGACGAGATCGGCGAGATCCCCCTCGACCTGCAGAGCAAGTTGCTGCGCGTTCTGCAGGAAGGTCAATTCGAGCGCGTCGGCGAAGAGCGGACGCGCAAGGTGGATGTCCGTATCGTGGCGGCGACCAATCGCAACCTGCGCGAGGAGGTCCAGGCCAAACGTTTTCGCGAAGACCTGTATTTCCGCCTGAATGTCTTCCCTATCCATTCACCCGCATTGCGGGAACGGCCGGTGGACATAGCGCCCCTGGCGCTACACTTCATCAGCGAGATCGGCAAACGCCTGAATCGCCCCGGTCGACGCCTGCGAGCGGTGGATCTGGCGCGGCTGCAACGCTATCCCTGGCCGGGCAACATCCGCGAATTGCAGAACGTCATCGAGCGGGCCTTGATCACCGCGCAGGATCACCAGCTCAGTATCGATCTACCGGAGGAGGGCGGCGGAATGGCGCCACGGCGTGTCGTCGTCGAATCGAATGCGGCGATTCTGACCGAGACGCAACTGCGCGAACTGGAGCGCGAGAACACCCTGGCGGCGTTGCGGGCCTGCCAGGGCAAGCTCTTCGGCAAGGAAGGTGCCGCGCAACTGCTCGGGATGAAACCCACGACCCTGGCCTCTCGACTCAAACGGCTGCAGATCGATACCGGTCAGCTGTAGTGCGGGCATCGCGCTATGGAGCCGCTGGAAGGACGCCAGTGATCGCTGGTCGCTGGTGGCGGAGATCGCTGTTCGGTAGTCCGTGCTCCGCTGCGGGAGTTGATCCAGCCAGACGCGCGCTTACGGGTAGGGGGATGGCGCCGCGTAATTAGCTGCGCCGAGGGGATGGTCGCGGCAGTCTGCGGACAGCTCGACCGGCCCCTCGCGCCGAAGATGGCTCCAGACCTGAGCAACCTGGAGTCTCTCGCGATGACCGGATCCTTCATTCAAGTGCCGACCCCTGCCGGCACCTTCGATGCCTACTTCGTACCCTCCATCGACGGTCGCGGCCCGGGTATCGTCCTGTGCCAGGAGATTTTCGGCGTCAATGCCGCCATGCGTGTCGTGGCCGATCAGTTGGCTGAAGAGGGCTACAGCGTGCTGGTGCCCGACCTCTACTGGCGCCAGGCGCCGCGCATCGAACTGGGCTACACCCCTGAGGATTTCGACAAGGCGTTCGGCCATTACCAGGCCTTCGACGAGGGCCTGGGTGTGGTCGATATCGGCGCCGCCCTGACGCACCTGCGCACCCTGCCCGAGGTGAGCGACGCCGGCCTCGGCGTGGTGGGCTACTGCCTGGGTGGCAAGCTGGCCTACCTGGCAGCCTGCCGGCTGCCCGAGGTGGCCTGCGCCGTCGGCTACTACGGGGTCGGCATCGAAAAGGCGTTGGAAGAACTGGAGGGTCTGCGCGGGCGTCTGGTGCTGCACTTCGCCGAAGCCGATCAGTTCTGTCCGGCACCGGCGCGGGAAGCCATCCTGGCGGCCCTGGCCGAGCGGCCAGGTACCGAGGGTTACGTCTACCCCGGCGTCGACCATGCCTTCGCCCGGCCCGCCGGCCATCACTACGACAAGCCCGCCGCGCTGCTGGCCCATGAGCGCACCATCGCCGCGCTGCGCCGCACCATCGGCCCCGACTACAACCTCTCGGCGCTGTGGGAAGAGCACATCCGCCACGAATTCGCGACCCGCGACGTACCGGCGACCATGGCCACCATGGTGCCCGAGCCCTACGTCAACCATATCCCGACCATGACCGGCGGGGTCGGCTACCGCGAGCTGGCGCGCTTCTATCGCTACCACTTCGTGCATGGCAATCCCAAGGACATGAAGCTCACGCCGATCTCGCGCACCGTGGGTGCCTCGCAGATCGTCGACGAATTCGTCATGAGCTTCACCCACGACGAAGCCATCGACTGGATGCTGCCGGGCGTGTCCCCCACCGGTCGCTACGTCGAGATCCCCATGCTGGGGGTGGTGAAGTTCCGCGGGCCCAAGCTCTACCACGAGCACATCTATTGGGATCAGGCCAGCGTGCTGGTGCAGATCGGCCTGCTCGACCCCGAGGGCCTGCCGGTGGCGGGCGTCGAGACGGCGCACAAGCTGCTCGACGAGACCCTGCCGTCCAACACCCTGATGCCGAGCTGGGCTTCCAGCGCCGGCAAGTCCATCGAGGAGTGAGGCCATGAGTCTGCATTCCCTCGACGGCAAGACGGTGGTCATCAGCGGCAGCGCCACCCTGATCGGCCAAGCGGTGGCCGAGACACTGGCCGCGGCGGGCGCCCGGGTGGCTCTGCTGGACATAGACCCGAATGGCGCGGCCGGTGCCGAGGTGCTCGGCGAAGCGGCCTTCTTCCAGACCGTGGACCTGACCGATGACGCGGCCTTGGCGCTCGCGGTAGCCGCCATCCGCGAACGCTTCGGCGCGGTGGCCGGTCTGGTCAACCTGGCCTGCACCTATCTCGACGATGGCCTGGGGTCGCCGCGCGCTGACTGGCTCAAGGCGCTGGACGTGAATCTGGTATCGGCGGTGATGCTGGCCAAAGCCCTGCACCCCGACCTCAAGGCGCGGCGCGGGTCTGTGGTCAATTTCACCTCCATTTCCGCCGACTGTGCCCAGACCGGGCGCTGGCTCTACCCGGTGTCCAAGGCGGCGCTCAAGCAACTCACCCGCAGCATGGCGCTGGACCTGGCGCCGGACGGCATCCGCGTCAACTCCGTCTCGCCGGGCTGGACCTGGTCGCGGGTGATCGCCGAGGTCAGCGGCGGGGATCGCGCCCACGCCGACCGCGTCGCCGCCGACTTCCACCTGCTCGGCCGCCTCGGCGAGCCGGCGGAGGTGGCCCAGGTGGTCGCCTTCCTCTTGTCGCCGGCGGCGAGTTTCGTCACCGGCGCCGACTATGCCGTGGACGGCGGTTATTCGGTCATGGGACCGGAGCGCAACCGGCCGGCCATTCCACGCCTCGCCGAACGGGAGTGATGCCATGCAGAACCCCTTCTGGCGCCTGTTCAACGGCTTCACCCCCACCCGCAACTCGACTCCCCGGAGAACCTCCATGCGTCGTATCGCCATCGTCGGGGCCGGCCAGGCCGGCCTGCAATTGGGCCTGGGTCTGCTCGCCCAGGGCTACCATGTCACCCTCACCACCAACCGCACCGGCGAGCAGGTGCGCGCCGGCAAGGTCATGTCCAGCCAGTGCATGTTCAACACCTCGCTGCAGACCGAGCGCGACCTGGGGCTGAACTTCTGGGAAGACCAGTGCCCCGCGGTGGAAGGCATCGGCCTGGCCGTTCCCGATCCCGTGCACCCTGACCGCCCGGCCTTCCAGTGGAGCGCCCGCCTGGAGCGCTATGCCCAGGCGGTGGACCAGCGCCTGAAGATGCCGGCCTGGATGGACGAGTTCGAGCGCCGCGGTGGCGAGTTGATCATCCAGGACGTCGGCCTGGCCGAGCTGGAAACCCTGAGTGCCAGCCACGACCTGACCCTGCTGGCCGCCGGCAAGGGCGAGGTGGTCAACCTGTTCGCCCGGGATACCGAGCGCACCGTCTTCCAGCAGCCGCAACGCGCCCTGGCGCTGACCTACGTGAAGGGCATGACGCCCATGTCGCCCTATTCGCGGGTGGCCTTCAACCTCGTCCCCGGCGTGGGCGAGTACTTCGTCTTCCCGGCCCTGACCCTGAGCGGACCCTGCGAGATCATGGTCTTCGAAGGCATCCCCGGCGGCCCCATGGACTGCTGGCAGGACGTCACCTCGCCGGAGCAGCACCTGGAGCGCAGCCTGGAGATCGTCCGTCGCTTCGCACCCTGGGAGGCCGAGCGCTGCCGGAACCTGGAGCTGACCGATGCCGGCGGCGTGCTGGCCGGGCGCTTCACGCCTATGGTGCGCAAGCCGGTGCTGCGCCTGCCCTCCGGCCGGCCGGTATTCGGCATGGCCGACGCCCTGGTGGTCAACGATCCCATCACCGGCCAGGGTTCCAACAATGCCGCCAAGTGCAGCAAGGTCTACCTGGAGGCCATCCTCGCCCAGGGCGATGCGGCCTTCACGCCCGAATGGATGCACCAGACCTTCGAACGCTACTGGGACTATGCCGGCCAGGTGGTGAAGTGGACTAACAGCCTGCTGACCCCGCCGCCACCGCACATCCTCGACCTGCTCGGCGCCGCCAGCCAGTCCCAGGCCATCGCCGCGAACATCGTCAACGCCTTCGACGATCCCCGGCGTTTCGCGCCCTGGTGGTTCGAGGCGGATGCCTGCCAGAGCTTCATCCGTGAACATCTGAGCCAGGCCGCCTGAGGAACTCGCCATGACCCTAGACACACTCGAACTCATCGCCGCCGACCCCACCAATCCGCGCGCCTTGCGCAACCTGCTGGGGCAGTTCGCCACCGGCGTCACCGTGATCACCACCCGCGGTCGCGATGGCCGCAAGGTGGGCATGACCGCCAATTCCTTCTCCTCGGTGTCCCTGGAGCCGCCGTTGGTGCTCTGGAGCCTGGCGCGCCAGGCGCCGAGCCTGCCGGACTTCCTGGCCGCCAGCCACTTCGCCATCCACGTACTGGGCAGCGATCAGCACCAGCTCTCCGGCCACTTCGCCCGGCCGGCGGAGGACAAGTTCGCCGGCATCGCCCACGTCGAGGGCATCGCCGGGGTACCCCTGCTGGAGGAGGCCGTGGCCACCCTGATCTGCCGCAACCACGTCCAGTACGAGGGCGGCGACCATCTGATCTTCCTCGGCGAGATCGAGCACTACCGACACAGCGGCGGAGAACCGCTGGTCTTCCACGCCGGCCAGTACCGGGTCGCCAGCGCGCATCCGGCGCTGAGCGCCTGAGCCTCAGCAGCGCCCCTCGAGACCACTCGATCGGCGGGCGCTGCCCTTTCGAATCTGCCTTTCGCGAGCACGAACAGCCGTATTCAAGGAGCCTTGCATGACCCGGATTCGCTATCTTTCCCTCGCCGGTGCCCTGGTGGCCGGCGCCGCCCAGGCCTATGACCTACCGGTGGTCAATCTTGGCCTCACCAGCTTTCTCGACGGCGGCCTGCCCGCGGGCAACGGCTGGTACCTGCAGCAGTATTTCCAGAACTACAGCAGCCATCGGCTGACGGACCAGCACGGCGACAAGCTCGGGCTGCCGAAGACCCAGCTGGACTACCAGGTATCGGTGACCCAGCTCAGCTACGTATCGGACCTGCGCCTGGGCAACGGCAACCTGGGTCTGAACATGCTGCTGCCGGTGGTGACGCGAATGAAGGTCGACGACGGCCTGAACAACGCGGCGCTCAAGGACCAGGGTGGCGTTGGCGATCTGCTGATAGGGCCCTTCATCCAGTTCGATCCGGTGATGGGTGCCAATGGCCCGCGGTTCGTCCAGCGGGTCGAGTTCCAGATCAACGTGCCCACCGGCGAGTACGACCGCGACAAGGACATCAACCCCGGCAACCATGCCTGGTCGCTGGACCCCTACTGGGCCGCCACCTACTGGTTCACCCCGAATTGGACCTTCTCGGTGCGCGCCCACTACCTCTACAACTTCAAGAACGACAAGCCGAACTACGCCTTCGGCGATGCCTCCGACATCCAGGCCGGCCAGGCGCTGCACGCCAACTTCGCTACCGAATACGCCGTCACCCCGCAACTACGCCTGGGCATCAACGGCTATTGGCTCAAGCAGATCAGCGATACCCAGGTCGACGGCCACGACGTCTCCGGACGCCGCGAGAAGGTCTGGGCCATCGGCCCCGGCGCCCTGTACAGCTTCTCCAAGAACGACCACCTGGTGGCCAACGCCTATTTCGAGCAGGACGCGGAGAACCGTCCGGAGGGCAGTCGGGTGCAGGTGCGCTACATCCATCACTTCTGACCGGACGGAGTTCAGCTCCCTTCGTCCACTTTCAAGCCTGCCGGGGATGGCAGGCTTTTTTTTGCTTGGCGTTTGGGCGGGAAGCCCAACCAAGGGCATGTCCAGGCGGTCCAGATACAGCGGCAGACGATACGGGGTGGCGCCGGAGGTGTTGGTCCTGTTGGTTTTGGACGGTGGCGCCGTCTCATTCCAACCTCCGGTCCATCGAGGCCCTGGCGGCCCGGCGTTGCGACCGCTCCTACAGCATCACCTGCTTCTGTAGACGTCGGGATAACCGTAGCGTGGAAAACGGCGCAGCCTTTTCCACTGGGAATCCGCTGCGAGGTGTGCCCTCACCCCAACCCTCTCCCGAAGGGAGAGGGGGCTGGCCGAGCCGGCATTCGGCTTCCTCAGCCCCGGTAAGATCCTGGTCCTCGCTTTGGTAACGACTGTCTTGGGACTACCATGGCCGCGATGGAGCGTTGGCTGCCATGGGCCGCGGTAGGTTCGGCTGAGCGCAGCAAAGCCCGACAGAGACGTCTCGCCAAGCGATCCAGGCCAAGGTAGTAGACACCTATTGCTGCCGCTGGACGAGAGGGTTGTCGGGCTTCGACGGTAAAGCTGTTTCAGCCTTACCTACAAAAGCGAAGCCCGACAGGCGAGCTGTCGGGCTTCTTGGATGAGTCTGCGCAGCGTTAACGCGTCGACGCACTCTGCAAAAACTTCTCGCTATACAGCCGCGTCTCCTCGCCCAACCCCTGCTGGTCGAGCCAGGTCTTGACCGCTTCGACCATGGGCGGCGGGCCGCAGAGGTAGAGGTCGCAGGCCTGGTCGGTGAGGAAGCGGCGGTCGAAGTGCTCGGGAATGTAGCCGCTCAGGCCCTGCCAGGCCGGACTCGGCTGGCTGACCACCGGTTGGTAGTCGAAATCGGCGATGCGCTCGCGGTAGGCCTCCAGGCGGGCGCCTTCGCAGAGATCCTGCTCCTGGGTGACGCCATAGAACAGTCGCACCGGCTGGCCGCAGCCGCCTTTTTCGGCCATCTCGTCGAGCATGCCGAGGAAGGCCGAGAGGCCGGTGCCGCCGGCCACCAGCACCAGCGGCCGTTCCACCTGGCGCAGGTAGAAGCTGCCCAGGGGCGCCTCCAGCTCCAGGGTCAGCCCTGGCTGGCAGCGCTCGCGCAGGAAGTTGCTCATCACCCCGTCCGGAAGCAGACGGATGAGGAATTGCAGCTGGTTCTGCGCATTGGGCCGATTGGCGAAGGAGTAGGCGCGCCAGTCATCGGTGCCGGGGATACGCAACCGCGCGTACTGGCCGGGCAGGAAGTGCAACTGCCGGGGCGCGGCGCTGGCGTCCAGGTGGAGGATGGCGGTGGTGGCCGAGACCAGCTCCACCGAGGTCACCTGGGCGCTGATGCGCTCCGGCTCGTCGGCGTGGCAGAGGCTGGAGTCGTGGTCGAAGTAGAAGGCGGCGTCGGAGGTCACCCGGGTCTGGCAGGCGAGTACCTTGCGTTGCGCCAGGTCCCGCTCGGAGAGGGCTTCCTCGTCGACGTAGTCCTGGCTGTAGGCGCCGGCTTCGCAGCGCCCCTGGCAGGTGCCGCAGACGCCTTCGCGGCAGTCCAGCGGCAGGCTGATGCCCTGGCGCAGGGCGGCGTCCAGCAGCAATTCGTTGGGCTTCACCGCGATGAACAGCGTCTTGCCGTCGGCGAAGCTCAGAGCGACGTTGTGGCTCATGGCGGTGGCCTCAGAGGTGATAGAAGTCGAGCACGGAGTTGATGGTGTCGTTGAGCAGCAGCACGTGCTTGCGGGTGATGCGGAAGTCGCCCGCCACCTCGCGCAGGTGATAGGTCACCTGGCCGTAGAACTGCTCGGAGACGCCATGCCGGGTATAGAGCGTCTGCCAGCCGGCGCGGACTTCCAGTTGGCCGTCGTCACGGGTGGCGACGCGCACGTTGCTGATCTGGTGCAGGGTGCGCGGCAGCGGCGTGGAGGCTGCCGACTTGCCGGTGCGCAGGCGGAACACCCGGTCCTCCAGGCCGGAGCGATCGGCGTAGTAGATATAGGAGAGTCCCTGGGTGGGGTCCTGCACGTATTCGTGCTCGCTGACCCACTGCGGCAGGTGGAAGACGCTGCCGGTGTCGAACAACTCCAGATAGGCGTCCCAGTCCTGGGCATCGCAGAGCGCGGCCTTGCGATAGAGGAACTGTTCCACGGCGTATTGCAGAGTCGGGTTCATGCCGACACCTCCGTCGGTTGCAGGGCCTTGAGCGCCAGACCATCGAGCAGGAAGCGCTGCCAGGCGCCGTGCTGGTTCACATAGAGGCCTTCATGGGTGAATTCGGTACCGGTGAGCACCGGCTGGATGCCCAGGGCCTCGCTGTTCACGGTGGGGCCGGCGGTCCAGCGGTGATGGCCGCGGGAGATGTCGTTCCAGCGCTCCAGGCGGGCCTGGAAGCCACGCTGGGCCTCGCGGAATTCCACCAGGTCGTCGGGCGTGCCCATGCCCGAGACGTTGAAGAAGTCCTCGAACTGGCGGATGCGATTGGTGCGGTCGGCCGGGGCCTCGCCCTTGACGCCAATGCACTGGCTGATGATCTCGGTCTTGTTCCAGGCCAGCGGCCGCACGATGCGCAGCTGGGAGCTGATCTGGTCCATGAAGAACAGGCTGGGGTAGATGTTGAGGTTGCGCAGGCGATGCATCATCCATTCGGCGCGGGCCTGGCCGTATTCCTCCACCAGGCGCGGCATGACGCTGGCGTAGCCGGGGCGCACGGTGGGGTTGGGCATGTCGCTGAACAGCAGGCTGTGGCCGTTCTTGAAGGAGAACCAGCCATCGTCGGTCTCGGCATCGCCGGCGCCGAGCTTGCTGTAGTCCAGGGTGCTGCTGGCGCTGCCTTTCTCGGCATTGACCTGCTGGCGGTGCTGCACGGTGGAGACGTAGTTGTAGTGCACGGTGCTGACGTGATAACCGTCGAGACCGTTCTCGTTCTGCAGCTTCCAGTTGCCGTCGTAGGTGTAGGTGGACTTGCCCGGCAGGATCTCCAGCTCGCCGGTGGGCGACTGGGCCACCATCATGTCGAAGAACACCTTGGCATCGCCCAGGTAGTCTTCCAGGGAGTCGCTGCCCTGGGTGTCGAGGCTGACGAAGACGAAGCCCTTGTAGCTCTGGATGCGCGCCTTTTTCAGCCCGCGGGTGGCCTTGTCGAAGCCATCGGGGTATTCGCCCGGTGCCTTGACCTTCGCCAGGCGGCCGTCGCTCTTGTAGCACCAGGCGTGGAAGGGACAGGTGAAGGTGGACTGGTTGCCGCGCGCCACGCGGGTGAGGGTGGCACCGCGGTGCTGGCAGGCGTTGATCAGCGCATGCAGCTCGCCGTTGCCATCGCGGGTGATGATCAGCGGTTGGCGACCGGCGCGCATCGTGACGAAGTCGTGGGGCTTGGCGATCTCGCTTTCGTGGCAGGCATAGATCCAGACCTTCTCGAAGATCAGCTCCATTTCCAGCTCGAACAGCTCGGGTTCGGTGAAGAGATCGCGGGCGATTCGGTAGACGCCGTCGGCCGGACGGAAGTCCAGGCAACCTTGGATGTAGTCCTGCCATTGGGCAATGCTGCGGATGCTCATCAGGGGTGTCCTCTAGGGTGAGACTCGCCTCGATTGAAGCCCCGCCACCCCAACCCCTCTATCCGCTTTTTCGCTGATCGCTAGCCGGATTTTTTCGCTCGCCGGACTGGCCTGCACTCTGCGGATAGTGGCGGCGGCACGCGGCGTGCAGCATGGAACCAGCCAGCGGAGGAGCTCAGCATGCAGCAGACGAATTTCGAGGTGCAGACGCACAGTGGCCAGGTCGCCGAGGCCTGTCGCTGGATGAGCGCAATGGCCGGTCCGCATCGCCTGGAAACCCGCAGCGGCGCCGAGTTGAGTTTCCATCACCAAGGACTGCGACTGCCGGGCCGGGCCACGGTACTGGGGCGGATCGGCTATGGCGCCGCGGTGCAGATCGGCATCGACGCCCTGGATGCCTACAGCCTCAGCCTGCCGCTGCAGGGGCGCCAGTCGCTGGCCAGCCGCGGCGCGCGCGTGCGTTCCGACAGCCAGTGCGGAATGGTCGTCGCGCCCCACGAATGGCAGCGGCTGGACATGGCCGCCGACTGCCTCAAGTTGCAGGTGGTGATCCGCCGCGAAGCCCTGCAGGAGGTGGCGGAGGGCCTGCTAGGCCGGCCACTGGCGGCGCCCCTGAGCTTTGCCGGCGAGATGGAACTGGCGCGCCCGGCGGTCGCGGCCTGGTGGCAGGGCGTGCGCCAATTGCTGGACGGCTGGAGCGCTGTCCAGGCGCTCTACGGCCAGCCGGCGCTGGCCAATGATCTGGAGGTGATGCTGCTCAAGGGCCTGCTGTTGGCGCAGCCACACAATTATTCCGCGGCTCTGGAAGAAGGCGTGGGGACCGGCTATCCCGAATTTCTCCTGCGGGCGCGGCGTTATCTCGAAGCCCAGGCGCGGGAGAATCCCTCGCTGGAGAGCCTGGAGCGCGTGGCCGGGGTGTCCCGGGCCAAGCTCTACGCCAGCTTCCGCCGCTATCACGGCCAGCCGCCCATGGCCTATCTCAAGCGGCTGCGACTGGAAGAGGTACGGCGTCTGCTGCTGGCGCGTCGTGAGGGCGCCAGCGTCTCGCGCATCGCCCTGGATTGGGGCTTCGAACACCTGGGGCGCTTCGCTAGTGACTACCGCCAGGCGTTCGGCGAGACGCCGTCGCAGACCCTGGCGGGACGGCGTCTCAACTAGCCGGAGAGCGCTCCGCGAAAGCGGCGGGTTTCCGAAGGAGACTCGCCATAGCGACGCTTGTATTCCTGGGCGAAGCGACCGAGGTGGGCAAAGCCCCACTTGTAGGCGGTGTCCGTCACCGATTCCACCCGCCCGCTGCGCAGTTCTTCGTTGACCCGCTCCAGGCGCAGGTCGCGCAGATAGTGCATCGGCGTGGTGCCTCGGTAGGTGCGGAAGCCGGCGAACAGGGTACGCACGCTGACGCCGCCATGCTCGGCCAGGGTCTCCACGCTGAGCGGCTCGTGCAGGTGCTCGGCGATGTAGGCTTCGATGCGCTTGATGAAGTAGGGCGAGACGTTGCGCTCGCGGGTGCCCTCCAGCTGGCCGTGCAGCGAGTGCGGCTGGCCATAGAGCAGGGCATTGAGCAACGAGGATTCGAATTGCTTGAGCACCAGCGGCTGGTGGATTGGGTGCGCCGGATCGGCCAGGCCATCCATCAGCAGGCCGAGCAGTTGCAGGAAGTAGGCGCCGCCGGCCTGGCGAAGATCCAGGCGTGGATCGAATTGCGGCAGGCGACCCTCCTGCGGCAGATGCTGGGCGCAGTGATGCTCGATATCGGCACGCTCCAGGCGCAGCACCAGCTGGGCGGCGCCGCCATACCATCTCATGCGCACCGGCAACTCCGGCGACAATAGTGCGGCTACCTGCGGCGAAGACTGGAAATCCAGCGATCCACAGTGGATGTCGGCGCCCCCTGTCAGTGGGATCTGGATCAGGTAGAAGTCCTGTAGACACTGGGGGTCGATGTCGACATCGGTGCCGTATTCCAGGCGGTTGAGCGACAGCCGCCCGCGACTGACATGGTGCAGGCTGGCGCTGACCGCCTCACCGCGCTGGACCGGTTTCAGCTCATGGGGCTTGAAGACCTTGCTGACGCCCTGACAGGCCGCATCCCGGTCGGCGACCAGGAATTGCAGGCTGTTCGAGCAGAACAGGCTGGTCTGGCGAAAGCGTTCTCCGCTCTCGGAGGGCGTGACGTCTTGGGTCATTGTTACCTCCTTGCACACAGGCGTGGCCCCACGCACCCTTTTGTTTCCTCCAGAATGCAGCCAGTGGATAGCGGCTGCAGTCAGCGGATAATCAGTGGGCAGCGAGACTCGTTCTTGGCCAATCGCAGTCGGCCTTGGGAGGGATTTTGCAAGGGGCGGGCCAAGCGAGGCGTCTGGCAGAGGGTTTGGGGCGATCAGCGACCGAGGTAGTCGCGCTTCACTCAGACGTCGTCGTGGCGCAGCCGCCCATGCTCGCTGCGCACCGCCACCATGAAGGTCTGCATGGCCGAGGACTGCACCCGATGGCGCCGGCGGATCAACCCATAGGGCGGCAGTCGCGGCTCGAAGGCGATGGGCAATACCGCCAGCAGGTGGCGGCCGGGATAGTCGTTGACCACTGACAGCGGCGTGACCCCGAGCATGTCGGTCTGCTGGACCAGTGCCAGCAAGGTCATGATGGAGGTGGTCTCGACGATGCTGCCTGGGATGTCGACCCGGGCATCGTGGAAGGCCTGGTTGATGATGGCGCGCATCGGACTGGGATGCTGCTGCAGCACCCAGGTGTGCTCCTGCAATTCGCCCCAGGTGAGGTGAGTGGCCTGGGCCAGGGGATTCTGGGCGCCGGCGATCACGCAGAGCACCTCTTCGCCGAGGCTGTCGAACAGCAACTCTTCAGCGCGGGCGCCGGTGGGGATGCGGCCCAGCACCACGTCCAGTTGGTCCTGCAACAGCGCCTGGACCAGCACGTCGCTGGTATCCACCTGGATCGACATGGATAGCCGCGGATGGCTCTGCTTGAGCGTGGCGATGGTGCGGGTCAGCAGTCCCGAGGCCAGCGCCGGGATAGCGCCGATCGCCACCCGGCCGAGATTGCCCGATTCCAGCGCGACCAACTCCTCGCGCATGCCTGAGAGTTCGGCGAACACCATCCGCGCGTAGTAGATCATCGTCTCGCCAAAGGCCGTGGCGCGCATGCCCCGCGGCAGGCGCTCGAATAGCTCGACGCCCAACAGGCTTTCGATCTCATGGAGCATCTTGGTGGCCGCCGGCTGGGTCATCCCTATGTCGTCGGCGGCGCGGCGTAGGGAGCCGAATTCCGCCAGTGCCAGCACCAGCCGCAACTGGCGCAGGCGCAGACGGCTGTGGATGGTGTGGGCATCGGGAATGCGCGTCATGCTGGCGGACCTTGGGGCAGGGGGCCGGCTAGGGTAGCGCAGAAGCCTGGACCTGGCGCAGGCGGGCTTCGCCGCTGCCAGGCCGGTGCTTTCACGAGGGTCTTACCTTGGCTTGTGGTTGGCCTCGGCGCAGCACCTGAAGCCCCCGCGCCAGCAACGGCCAGCAGAGCATCAGCAGCGCGGCGGTGGTCAGGCTGCCCACCAGCGGGTTGGACCAGAAGATGCCCAACTGGCCATCGGAGAACAGCATCGACTGGCGGAAGGCGTCTTCGGCCTTGTCGCCCAGCACCGCTGCCAGCACCAAGGGGGCGATGGGGTAGCCGAGCTTCTTGAAGGCATAGCCGAGGATGCCGAAGCCGAGCATTAGCCAGACGTCGAACAGGCTGTTGTGCACCGAGTAGGCGCCAATCACGCAGACGGTGAAGATGATGGGCGCGATGATGCAGAAGGGGATGCGCAGGATGGCAGCGAACAGCGGCACCGTCGCCAGCACCACGATCAGGCTGACCACGTTGCCCAGGTACATGCTGGCGATCAGGCTCCAGACGAAGTCGTGCTGTTCGGCGAACAGGGTCGGGCCGGGGTGCAGGCCCCAGATCATCAGGCCACCCAGCATCACCGCGGCGGTGGCCGAACCGGGGATGCCCAAGGTTAGCATGGGCAGCAGGGCGCTGGTGCCGGCGCTGTGGTCGGCGGTTTCCGGGGCGATCACGCCCTCCAGTTCGCCCTTGCCGAAGCCTTCGCGGTTCTTCGAAAAGCGCCGGGCCAGGCTGTAGCTCATGAAGGAAGCGGCGGTGGGGCCGCCCGGGGTTACGCCCATCCAGCAGCCCACCAGGGCACTGCGCAGCCAGGTCAGCCAGTAGCGCGGCAACTGCTTCCAGGTGCCGAGTACTGTCCTCAGGGTGATGCGCGCCTGCTCGCCACGAAAGACCAGGCCTTCCTCCACGGTGCAGAGGATTTCGCCAATGCCGAACAGGCCGATCACCGCCACCTCGAAGCTGATGCCCGAGAGCAGCGCCGGCTGGTCGAAGGTGAGGCGCAGATTGCCAGAGACGGTATCCATGCCCACCGCCGCCATGGCGAAGCCGATCGTCATGGCTGCCACCGTCTTCAGCGGTGGATTCTTGCTCATGCCGATGAAGGTGCAGAAGGCCAGCAGGTAGACGGCGAAGAATTCCGGCGAGCTGAATTCCATGGCGAAGGCGGCGATGCGGCTGGAGAGGAAGGTCAGCAACAGCACCCCTACCAGGGCCCCCAGCAGCGCCGAGGTGAAGGCGGCCGTCAGAGCTTCGCCGGCACGCCCCTGGCGCGCCAGCGGATAGCCATCGAAGGTGGTGGCCACCGAAGAGGGCTCGCCCGGGATGTTGAACAGGATGGAGGTGATGGAACCGCCGAACAGCGCGCCCCAGTACATACAGGAGAGCAGGATGATGGCCGAGGTGGGGCTCATGGTGAAGGTCAGCGGCAACAGCAGGGCGACGCCATTGGGCGCGCCCAGGCCGGGCAGCACCCCGACCAGGATGCCGAGCAGCACGCCGATCACCATCAGGGCGATGTGGTGGAAGGACAGGATCATGCCCATGCCGTGCATCAGGGAGTCGAATTCGCTCATGGGGATTTCCTCAGCAGGACGGCCAAGTCGGCGAGCGGGCCGGCGTCCAGCGGCACCTTGAACCAGAGGGCGAAGATCAGGTAGCTGGCCAGGCTCACCCCACCGGCGGTGGCCAGGATCTGCAGCACCCCATAGCGACGCTGCCGCTGGCGATCGCGCGCCATGAACCAGGCGATGAACAGGAAGGCTGTGAGATAGAGGCCGAGCAGGGGCAGGGCGACGACGAAGGCCAGCATCGGCAGGAACACCCGCAGTACCTGGCCAAAGGCGGCGCGCTCGACGAAGGCCGTGCGCAGCGCCTGCCAGCGCCACAGGGTCTGCAGCGCCGTGGCCAGGCTGGCCAGGGCCAGCAGCAGGCCGATATAGAAGGGGAAGTAGCCCGGTTCCGGACCGGCATCGCCCCAGCCGATGCCCTGCTCCAGGCTGCCGACCATCACGATGCCGCCGAGCCCGGCGGTAAAGGCCGCCAGGCCAAGTTCCACCCAACGGGTGGCGATCAGGGAATCTCCGGCCATGGCCGTCTCTCCTGTGTCGGTGCGCCAATCAGCGCTTGAGCCAGCCCGCTTCCTCGAACACCGGGGTGACCCGGGCGGTGTCCTGGGCGATGTAGTCCTGCAATGCCTGGCCTTCGAGGAAGGTCGGCACCAGAGCGTTGCGCTCGATGTAGGCCTTGAACTCCGGCGTCTGGCTGACTTTACGCAGGAGTTCCACGTAAAAGGCGCGCTGCTCCTCGCTGACCCCGCCCGGCAAGAGCACGGTACGCGGGAAGCGATATTGGTCGATACCCAGCCCCTGTTCCTTGCAGGTGGGTACGTCCGACCAGGCGCGGGTCTCGGTGACCTTGGCGGTATAGGCCATGCGCGCCTGGCTGAACACGCACAGCGGTACCACCTGGCCACCGCGCCACTGGCTCAGGCTCTCGCTGGGATTGTTGACGTTGGAGGTGATGTGCTTGCCGGCGAGCTGGGTGGCGGCCTCGCTGCCACTCTTGAAGGGGATGTAGGTAAGCTTGGTGCCCTCAGTGCGATTGATCAGCAGGGTCAAGGTCTGATCGACGTCCTTGGACTGGCTGCCCCCCATGCGCTTGCCGGCCGGATCCTGTTTGATGGCGTCGAGGTAGCCACGGGCGTCCTTCCAGGGCGCGTCGGCGTAGCTCCAGAGGATGAAGTCATCCTCGGCGATGGCCGCCACCGGGGTGAGGTCGGCGAGCTGGTAGCCGAGCTTGGCGGTCAGCGGCAGCAGGTAGACGTTGTTGGTGGCGATGACCAGCTTGTCCGCCTCGCCCTTGGCCATCTTCATCTCCAGGAAGGCCTCGGCGCCATTGCCGCCACCCTTGTTCATCACCACGGTGCTGGCGTCGAGCAACTGGTGCTGGGTGATGATCGACTGGATCAGTCGACCGAGCTGGTCGGTGCCGCCACCGGGACCACCGGCGACCACGATCTCCACCTTGCCTTCGGGCTGCCAGGCAGCCTGGGCGACGGGAGTCACCACAGCTGCCAGGCATAGGGGGAGGGTGGCGAGCAGGGAAAGGCTGCGCATGGGACTACCTCTTTCTTGTCGTTGTTTTGGGTGGGCCGAGTGTGCGCAGCCCAGGGCGAGCCTGACCACTCAAAATAAGGCATGCACCAATAGCCTGAGGTTATGTCGTAGCGGATCGATTCGCGGGAGAGCCGGCGCCAGAGGCCTTGCCGCGATACTCCCAAAGGGACCTATATCCTCAGGCTATACGCCTATGCGCAGATTTGATTAGACGGTTATCAACCTGCGACCGATAGTCGACCTCGCCAGCCGGCAGCTGAACACCCATAACAATAATCCCAGGGGTCCACGCCATGCTCTCGACGTCCCGTTCCTCACGCCTTGCCGATACCGCCGTGCCCACGGTGCTGCAGGCCTCCCGTGTCCGCTGGCGCATCTTCGCCATCATCTTCGGCCTCACCGTCATTAACCTGGTGGACCGCGTGTCCCTATCCATCGCCATGCCCACCATCGCCCGCGAATTCCAGCTGACGCCGGCCACCCAGGGGCTGATTCTCAGCAGCTTCTTCTGGGCCTATGCGCTCCTGCAGATTCCTGGCGGCTGGTTGATCGACCGCTACGGCCCCCGGCGGGTCATCGGCTGGTCCACCGGCCTCTGGGGCGTCTTCCAGACCCTTGCCGCCTTCGCCACCAGCGGGCTGTCGCTGATCTTCGCCCGGGTCGCCCTGGGCGCCGCCGAGGCACCGCTGTTCCCGGCCGGCGGCAAGCTCAATTCCCTCTGGCTGGCCTCCAGCGAGCGCGGGCGGGGAGCGGTGCTGATGGATTGTGGCGGACCGTTGGGCGTGGCCCTGGGCGGCCTGCTCATCGCCTACCTGATCGCCGTCTTCGGCTCTTGGCGCACCGCCTTCTTCGTCGCCGGCATCGCTACCCTGGCCATGGCTTGGCTGGCCTGGCGCTACCTGAGGGACGACCCGGCCGCCCACCCCGGGGTCAATGCCGCCGAGCTGGCGCGTATCAACGAAGGTCGTACCACTTCGGTGGCCCACGCGGCCAAGGCAGGAGTCCGGGGCCTGGGTATCGCCCGCCGCTCCCTGGCCGGCATCCTCATCGGTCGCGCCAGTTGGGCCATGGTCTTCTTCGGCCTGCTGACCTGGGGACCCAGCTACCTGGCCCAGGCCCGCGGCTTTGATATCAAGGGCATCGGCGCCGCGACCTTCGTCATCTTCCTCTGCGGTGCCGCCGGCTCCCTGGTCGGTGGCTTCCTCTGCGACCTGTTGGTACGCCAGGGCGTACGCCGTGGTCTCGCCGCCAAGGGACTGCTGTCCTGCTCCGGCCTGGTGGCGCTGGCAGCCTTCCTGCTGCTGCCGAGGCTCACCGATCCCTATGCTGCCGTGGCGCTGCTGTCGCTAACCGCCTTCTTCCTCATGTGGGGCAGCCTCTACTGGAGCTTCCCGGCCCTGCTGGCGGTGCCGGCACGGGTCGGGCTGATCGGCGGGGTGATGAACCTGGCCGGCAGCCTCGGCGGCATCGCCGTACCCATCCTGGTCGGCCTGCTACTGCAGCACCTGGGTGGCTATCCGGCGGTCCTGGGTTTCTTCGCTCTCTGCTCCGGCCTGTTCATCCTCGGCACCCTGTTGATCGCTCTGGACGAACGGGAGGTGCAGCATGACTGAGCTCTATGACGGCCCCATCGTCGACGCCCACCACCACTTCTGGGAGCCCCGGCGCAACTTCCACCCCTGGCTGTCCGGCGCGGAAACCATCCCCTTCCGTTATGGCGACTACAGCGCCATCAAGGGAGACTACCTGCCCGAGCACTACTTTGCCGACGCGGCCGGCCATGATGTGGTCCAGACCGTCTATGTCGAGACCGAGTGGGATCCGCGCGATGCCCTAGGCGAGACCCGCTACGTCCATGATCTGGCGCGTCGTTACGGGGTACCCAACGCCATGGTCGCCCAGGCCTGGTTGGATGCCGGCGATGCTGCCGAGCTGCTCGCCGCCCAAGCCGCCTTCGAACGGGTGCGCAGCGTCAGACACAAGCCCGGTGGCCCTAGCTGTCCGGAGGCGGTGGGTCGCCAGCGCACCCTGATGAGCGACGAGCGTTGGCAGCGTGGCTATGCCGAGTTGCAGCGGCACGGCTTGCACTTCGATCTGCAGACGCCCTGGTGGAATCTCGACGAGGCCTGCCGCCTGGCCCGGGACTTCCCGGCCATACAACTCATCCTCAACCACACGGGACTACCTTCCGATCGCAGCGCCGCGGGTCTGGCTGCCTGGCGCGCCGCCCTGGCTCGGCTGGCCGAGTGGCCCAACGTAGCGCTGAAGATCTCCGGTCTGGGGCTCGCTGGCCAGCCCTGGTGCGCCGAAGACAACGCCTGGATCGTCCGCGAGGCCATCGCCGTCTTCGGCCCGGAACGTGCCATGTTCGCCAGCAACTTTCCCGTCGACCGCCTGTGCGGCAGCTACGACACCATCATCGGCGGCTTCAAGCGCCTGGTGGCCGACCTGCCCATCTCGGCCCAGCGCCAGCTCTTCCACGATACCGCCCAGCGTCTGTACCGCCCAGTCGCCAGCGTCATCCGCCTGGACACTCACCTGAGGACTTCCGCATGAGCAATTCCACGCTTCCCCGCCTAGCCCTCGTGCTGGGTGACCCCGCCGGCATCGGCCCCGAACTCGTCGCCCGCCTGCTGGCCGATCCCGAGGTGCGCAGCCGCGCCCGCGTGGTGCTGATCGCCGACGAAGACGAAGCCCGCACCGGCATGCGCATTGCTGGCTGTGAGTATCCCTACACCTGCATCGACAGCCTGGACGCGCTCGATTTCCAGGATGATGTCCCCCTGCTGTATCCCTATCGAGGTACTGCCGAAGGTGCCTTTCCCCGCAGCGAAGCCAGTGTCGTCGGCGGCCGCTACAGCCTGGACACCCTGGCTGTCGCTCTCGACCTGACTCAGGCGGGCCACACCGACGCCATCCTCTTCGGCCCGCTGAACAAGACCTCCCTGCACCTGGCGGGCATGGGCCACAATGACGAGCTGCACTGGTTCGCCGAACACCTCGGCTACAAAGGGCCATTTTGCGAATTCAACGTGCTTGATGACCTCTGGACCTCACGGGTTACTTCCCATGTCGCGCTCAAGGACGTTCCCGGTCTGCTCAGCCAGGAGCGGGTGATCGAGGCCATCCAGCTGATCGACAACGAACTCAAGCGTAGTGGTCTGGCGCGGCCGCGCATCGGCGTCTGCGGCCTCAATCCGCACAATGGCGACAACGGCAGCTTCGGGCGCGAAGAACTGGATCTGATCGGCCCCGCGGTGGAGCGCGCCAAGGCCCTGGGCATCTCCGCCGACGGCCCCTATCCGGCCGACACCATCTTCCTCAAGGTCCAGGGCGACACCCGCGCCTTCGACGCCGTGGTGACCATGTACCACGACCAGGGCCAGATCGCGATCAAGCTGATGGGCTTCTCCCGCGGCGTGACGGTGCAGGGCGGCCTCCCCATTCCCATCGCCACACCCGCCCACGGCACCGCCTTCGACATCGCCGGCCAGGGCCGCGCCAACGTCGGCGCCACCCGCCAGGCCTTCGAAATCGCCTGCCGCCTGGGCACGTCCCGCCACTGATAGCGACCGAGGCGCCCCAGGCGCTTCCCGAATCCGCCGAACCAGCCCAGGGGGCTGGCAGGCCCGGCTCATACCCGAAAAAAGGAAATCCCTCATGAAAATCACCAGCGTCCGTACTCGCGTCTTCGAATGGAAAGGCAAGGTCGTCCCGCCCCAGGCACACTTCTGCACCAATGCCACCGACATCCTCTATGAGCGCGGCGACGCCATGGGTTCCTTCCGCTTCCATGGCTGGCTCGTGGTGGAGATCGAGACCGACAGCGGCCTTGTCGGTCTCGGCAACTGTGCCCTGGCACCACGGGTGGCCAAGGAGATCATCGACCTCTACCTGACACCCATCATCCTGGGCCAGGATCCCTTCGACAACGAATACCTCTGGCAGAAGATGTACCGCCGCACCCACGCCTGGGGTCGCAAGGGCATCGGCATGGCTGCCATCTCCGCGGTCGACCTGGCGCTCTGGGACCTGATGGGCAAGGCCGTGAACAAGCCTGTGTTCAAGCTCCTCGGCGGTCGCACCAAGGAAAAGATCCCCTGCTACGCCTCCAAGCTCTATGCCAACGACAACCTGGACCTGTTCCTGGAAGAAGCCCAGGGCTATCTCAACCAGGGCTTCGATGCCGTCAAGATGAGATTCGGCTATGGCCCCAAGGATGGCCCCGCCGGCATGCGTCGTAATATCGAACAGGTCCGCGCCCTGCGCGAGCTGACCGGGCCGGACGTCGACATCATGCTGGAGTGCTACATGGGCTGGACCCTGGAGTACGCCCGCCGCATGCTGCCCAAGCTGGCCGAGTTCGAACCGCGCTGGCTGGAGGAGCCGGTCATCGCCGACGACATCGAAGGCTACGTCGAACTCAAGAAGATGGGCATCATGCCCATCTCCGGCGGCGAGCACGAATTCACCTCCTACGGCTTTAAGGACCTGCTCGAGCGCCGCGCGGTGGACGTCATCCAATACGACACCAACCGCGTCGGCGGCATCACCGCCGCGCGCAAGATCAACGCCCTGGCCGAAGCCTGGTCGGTGCCGGTAATCCCCCACGCCGGTCAGATGCACAACTACCACCTGACCATGGCCAGCACTGCCTCGCCCATGGCCGAGTTCTTCCCGGTATTCGACGTGGAGGTGGGCAACGAACTCTTCTACTACGTCTTCAAGGGCGAACCCCAGCCGGTCGGCGGCTACCTGCAACTGGACGACGACAAACCCGGCCTGGGCCTGGAGCTGTCCGAAGAACATCTGCGCGACTTCGACATCATCGAGTGATGCCAAGGGTCGGCTCCTCGCTCAGGCGGAGGGCCGGCTCACTGGCTCGCTACAGGCCGGCCACCTGTGCCTGACGGGTGAACCACAATACTCGGCTCACCCCACGGGTCACCGCTACATAGCTCAGGCGCAACGCTTCGTCCGCACAGGCCTCGTCATAGCTCTGCTGAAAATGACCACTCACCGCATAGAGCGCATTGCGCAGCGGATGAGGCTGGAGTGGTTGGCCATCGTCCAGCACGATGGCCACTTCCGCCTGCAGACCCTTGGCCCTATGGATGGTGCAGGTTCGTATGCCTGGCTGGCGCTCGAGCTGGCTGTTCAACGTTTTCAGCGCGGCATTGCCGCGACTCATGATCATCACGGCACAGCGCTCCGGCTTCTCCCGTTCGCTCGCATAACGCCGTTGAGCCTCTATTTCCGCCAGCAGCAGCGGCAGTTGCCGGTTTAGATCGAACCTCGTCGTCACTCGCACGCCATGACCTTCCGGCGTCGCTTCCCGAGCCGCCTGGGTGCGCTTGTCCTGTTTCTGCCTAACCTTGGCCAGCAGCCGTTCGCCATCGGCCACGATAGGTGGAGACGAGCGATAGTTGGTACCCAGCATCAGCACCTGGCTGGGCGTGCTGCCGGGAAACCAGCGATCGAAATGAATGAACAGCTCGGGCGAGCTACCGCGCCACCCGTAGATGGATTGCCAGTCGTCACCGATCGCCATCAGCGAAGGCCCGGCTTTTTCTTCCGCAAGCCGTCGTTGTACCTGCTGCAGCCACAGCGCGATCTGGGGCGAGATGTCCTGGAACTCATCGATCAGCAGATGGGTGAAAGGCTCCAGGCGACCGATCAGTGCGCGGCTGGGCTTCTTCTGCAGGCGATCCGTCAGAATGGCGAAGGCACTATTGAAGGTGAACAGGCGCCGCTGCTTCAGCAACTTACCGAACTGCCGCCAGAACTGCTGCATGGCCTCCAGGAAGATACGATCCCGGGTCGAACATTCCAGCTGGGCACTCTTCAGCGAACCGACCCTGATGCCCAGGGCTTCGGCGAAGCAGGCCTGGCCATAGAACAGCTCCGGCAAGGGAGTAGGCTGACGCTCCCCGGTGAGTACGAAAGGCTGAAACAAGGCTGGCGAGGGTTCGATCTCTTCGGTGGGCGGCTCCAGGCCGAGCAATAGATGCACGCGTCGACGAAACCCTGGCTCCTGGCGATAGCAGTCGGCATAGGCTTCCAGCAGCAGTCCGCGCTGCTCATCGTTCAAGGTGGCTCCGGCCAGGAGGCCGTTTTCCGGCTCATCCCCCTGCGCCTGCTGGCCAGAAAGCTGCTCGAACCACTGCGTCACGCCCAGCTCCTTGCGGGCGAGCTGAGCCAGGGCCGAGTGGAAGGTCCGTACCAGTTCCCGTGCTGCCTCGTCCGTCAGCGGCCGTTCCCAGAACGCCAGTACCCTTTGCAGCTGACGACGAAGCTCTTCGCAGGAGGCCTTGGTAAAGGAAATGACCGTCAAGCGCTCCTGGGGGATCTCCAGGTAATAAAGCAGAAAGACCACGCGCAGTACCAAGGTCGTCGTCTTGCCCGATCCGGCACCGGCGAAAATCCTGGTCGCCGGCGCCTTGGCGAGGATCATCTTCCATTGCTCCGGCGAGGGCGCCTGTACCACACCTGCTGCCACCGCTTGCTCGACCCGTGCCCTTATCCGTTGCTCTTGGGCGCGTTTAGGCGTGAAGCCACTACTATAGATAGCGGCAGGGGAGGGGGTGGTTTGCGTCTGGACGTCCGGCTGGCGCTCGGCTGGGTGCTCTGCCGCAGCGGGAGCCGGAGCCTTGCGTCGTTGGCGTGGTTTTTTCGACTGCTGCCCGGCAGGCGCTGTCTCCGGCCCCCGCAAATAGAGCGAGGTCCGTGGAAACCAGTCGGTAAGCGTCTTGGTAAGCCGTTGGCGATAGCGGGCCAGTATTGAAGTCATGCAGTCCTCGAAACATCGTCTGCCGGCATCTTACCTCGCACAGGTGACAGCCCGGCCTCCGCTGGCCTTTTTGGTCGATATCCAAAGTTTCTCAAAATAACCTGTTGACCTGTCCTGAAACTCCCCTATAATGCGCCCCGCTTCCGGCGCAGACGCTGAAGCGGCTTGAAAATCAAGCACTTAGGTCTGAGTCGGGCGAGGGGTCCAGGGATTCTTCGCCGTTTGGTCTTCACCTACGGGTGGCAACGAAATGAAGTGGGAGGGGTTGACAGCGTCTTAGGATGCTGTAGGATTAGCCCCCCGCTGCCGCGATCGGTTGATCTGGTCGGGGTAGTGCAAGTGGTTGAGTTGAAACGAAAAAGTTCAAATCAACGCTTGACAGGATGTGAGGTTAGCGTAGAATGCGCGCCTCGGTTAGCGGCTACGGTCGCAACCAACTGCTCTTTAACAAGTTGAATCAAGCAATTCGTGTGGGTGCTTGTGAGATAAGTCTGATGTCGCAAGATTATCAGCAACACA
>NZ_CAJYDW010000003.1 GCF_913774235.1 uncultured Pseudomonas sp.
CCACCGCGGACGGCGCCCAGAAGGCCCTGTCGGTGATCGACCAGGCCCTGGCCAACATCGACAGCCAGCGTGCCGACCTCGGTGCGGTGCAGAACCGCTTCGACAACACCATCAGCAACCTGACCAACATCTCGGAGAACGCCACCTCCGCCCGTAGCCGCATCAAGGACACCGACTACGCCGCGGAAACCGCGAACCTGTCGAAGAACCAGGTGCTGCAGCAGGCCGGTACCGCGATCCTGGCCCAGGCCAAACAATTGCCGCAATCGGTGCTCAGTCTGCTGCAGTAAGGCAGGGCGTCGGTCTAGGCAGGGAGAAGGGGGACGCCCCTTCTCCCTTTCACGCGTTGTGAGGACATAATCATGGATATCGTCAAGATCACGGGTTTCGCAGCTGCAACCCCCTATGGCGCTCAATCCGGCGCGCCGGCTCCGACGTCCGTCCGCGACTCGGCTTCTCCAGAAAAACCCAAGGCCCAGGAGGCGGGGCAGGAGAAGACCGACAAGGCGGATGACGGCAACGTTGACGATGCGCTTTCCAAACTCAAGACCAAATTCCAGGAAGATCACCGCAACCTGGATTTCAGTATCGATGACTCCACCGGCGAGGTGGTGGTCAAGGTTGTGGACAGTGAGTCCGGCAAGCTCATCCGGCAGATGCCCAGTGAGGAGGTGCTCAAGCTGGCCAAGCAGCTGGATGATATGCGCAGTTTGATGTTCAAGGCCGAAGCCTAGTTGGCGCGGAACTTGTATTGGATCAATGGGAGTAGGGACGGCGACGTAACGTTGGCGCAGGAGATCTGAAATGGCAGGTATCAGTGGGATTGGCGGCTCGGGGCTGGACATCGACTCCATCGTCAGCAAGATGGTGGCGGCGGAGAAGGCGCCCAAGCAGGATCAGTTGACCGCGACGCAAAGCAAGGCGACCGCGCAGCTCACCGCTGTGGGTTCGTTGAAGAGCGCCATCAGCGATTTCCAGACTGCGCTGACCACGCTCAACAGTCCTACCAGCTTCCAGGCGCGCGCTGTCACGCTGTCGAAAAGTGACTATCTCACGGCTACTGCCAGCCCCAGTGCCAGCATCGGTAGCTACCAAGTCGAGGTCACGCAGCTGGCCAGCAGCAGCAAGGTGGCCCTGGCGGCCTTGCCAGCTACCACTACCTCCAGCTCCGGCACCACCTCTCCCTCCACCTTCGGCAAGGGCACGCTGAGCATCAAGATCGGCGACACCAAGCTGTCGGATATCCAGGTCGATGCCACCAACAACACCCTGAGTGGCATCCGCGACGCCATCAACAAGGCCGGCCAGAGCCAGGGGCTCAGCGCCAACATCGTCAACGACAACTCCGGCGCACGCCTGGTGCTCAGCAGTACCAAGACCGGCGCTGGCAACGACATCTCCGTGGGCGTGAGTGGCGACGATGGCTCGGGTAGCCTGAGCCTGACCAAGCTGGCGTTCAGCCCGTCGGCAGCGCCGACCGATTCGAGCGTGGTCGATCCGCCGGTTCCCAGCGATCCTGCCGCTGCCCGCATGCTGACGCGCGCCAAGAGCGCCGCCATGACCATCGACGGCCTGAAGGTCACCAGCGATTCGAATACCGTGAGCAACGCGGTGGGGGGCTTGAGCTTCACCTTGAAGGCCACCACCACGGCAGGCAGCCCCATGACCGTCGGGGTCAGCCAGGACGAAGCTGGCGTCAAGAGCAACATCAAGAGCTTCGTCGATGCCTATAACAAGCTCATGGGCGTGATCACGACCCAAACCTCGGTGACGAAGGTGGGTGACAATAGCGCACCCATCGCCGCCGCCCTGGTCGGCGATGCCACGGCGCGGGGTCTGACCTCCACCATTCGCAACGAATTGAGTACGCTGCAGGGCACCGGTTCGGTCAGGGCCCTGGCCGACCTGGGCATCACCACCCAGAAGGATGGCACCCTGGCCATCGACGATACCAAGCTGGGCAATATGGTGAGTTCCAACTTCAGCGACCTGGCCGGCTTCTTCACCGGTGACCAGGGGATAGCGGCGCGCCTCAAGGGCAAGCTCGACCCCTACACCATGGCCAATGGCATCCTCGAGCAGCGTTCCACCTCCCTGAGCAACACCCTGAAGAGCGTGGACGCCCAGACCGCCACGCTCAATACCCGCATGACGGCGCTGTCGGATCGACTCTACAAGCAGTACAACGCCATGGACCAGCTGTACTCGTCCTTGTCGAGCACCGCGTCCTCGCTCTCCGAACAGCTGGCGGCCATGCCGTTCGCCAACAAGAGCTGAGGGTAGGGCTTGGGCTAATTAGCTCGAGAAAGGTGTCAAGTTCTCTGCGCTCCGACCGATAAAGAAGGTATCGGAAACGCACAGAGGTCGTGACATGAACGCAATGACAGCCATGCGCCAATACCAGCAGGTCGGCCTGCAGGCGCAGGTATTCGAAGCCAGCCCGCATCAGCTGATCCAGATGCTCATGCAGGGCGCGTTGGATCGTCTGGCCAAGGCCCAGGGCGCTCTGGAGCGCGGTTGGCTGTCCGAGAAGGGCGAGCTGATCGGCAAGGCGGTGTCCATCATCGCGGGTCTGAAGGACGTCCTGGATTTCGAGCAGGGCGGCGACATCGCCGTCAACCTCGATAGACTGTACGACTACATGATCCGTCGCCTCAGCGAAGCCAATCGCGAGAACGATCCTGCTATCCTCGAAGAAGTATCCGGCCTGATCCGCGAGATCAAATCCGGCTGGGATGCCATCGCCCCCTGATCTGGAGTCGACCGATGAACGTCGCCATGCAAAAGACCCCGGTGGAGCGCGTCGAGCTCGTCTATGAGCAGATGGCGGCTGCGCTCCATGCCCGAGACTGGACGCGGATCGCTGAATTGGATCTGGACTGCCGGCTGTTCGTCGACGAAGCCCTGTACGCCACCGGTGACGAAGCCCTGGCCTTGCGCGCCAGCCTGGAACGACTGCTGGCGCTCTATGCGTCCATGCTGCAAACCTGCAAGGCCGAGCGCGATGCCGTGGGTGATGAGTTGGGCAAGGTCAACAAGTCGAGCCAGGCCGCCAAGGTGTACCAACTGTTCAGTTGATCAACGTTTCACTGGCATTCCTGCAAAATTTCGACAATCCAACGTCATAAAATTGACCCCGCCTCACTAATTGTCTTAACTTGCGCAAGATGCCGACCAGTTGGCACTTGGAGCAGGTCAAAACCTGCGCGTAGCGAGACGACAAGCCGGATGAGGCAGGGACATGTGGCGTGAAACCAAGATCCTTCTGATCGACGATGAGGCCGAGCGGCGACAGGCCGTATCCATCATCCTCGACTTTCTCGGCGAAGCTCATATCGCCTGCGCCAGTGCCGATTGGCAGTCCTCCCTCGAAGTCCTCGACACCAGCCGCCAGATCGCTTGCGTATTGGTCGGCCGCGTCGACAGTCGTGGCAACAGCGTGGAGTTGCTCAAGCAGGTAGTCGCCTGGGACGAGATGGTGCCCCTGCTGCTGCTGGGCGAGGCGACCCAGCCGGATTGGCCGGACGACGTCCGCCGCCGTGTGTTGGTCTCCCTCGAATACCCGCTGGCCTACAACAAGCTGCTCGATTCCCTGCACCGGGCCCAGGTCTATCGCGAGATGTACGACCAGGCCCGCGACCGCGGCCGCCAGCGCGAGCCGGAGCTGTTCCGCAGCCTGGTCGGCACCAGTCGGGCCATCCAGGGGGTGCGCAAGATGATGCAGCAGGTGGCCGATACCGAAGCCACGGTGCTCATCCTCGGCGAATCCGGTACCGGCAAGGAGGTGGTAGCGCGCAACCTGCACTTCCATTCCAAGCGGCGCGAGGCGCCCTTCGTACCGGTCAACTGCGGCGCCATTCCGGCGGAGCTGCTGGAAAGCGAGCTGTTCGGCCATGAGAAGGGCGCCTTCACCGGCGCCATCACCAGTCGCGCCGGACGCTTCGAGCTGGCCAACACCGGCACGCTGTTCCTCGACGAGATCGGCGACATGCCGTTGCCCATGCAGGTCAAGCTGCTACGGGTGCTGCAGGAGCGTACCTATGAGCGGGTGGGCAGCAACAAGACTCAGACGGTGGATGTGCGCATCATCGCCGCGACCCACAAGAATTTGGAGCAGATGATCGCCGCGGGCACCTTCCGCGAAGACCTCTACTACCGCCTCAACGTCTTCCCCATCGACATGGCGCCGCTGCGCGAGCGTGCCGAGGACATCCCGCTGCTGATCAACGAGCTGATCGCGCGGATGGAGCACGAGAAGCGCGGCTCCATCCGGTTCAACTCGGCGGCCATCATGTCGCTCTGTCGCCACGAATGGCCGGGCAACGTCCGCGAACTGGCCAACCTGGTGGAGCGCATGGCGATCATGCATCCCTATGGCGTGATCGGCGTGGCCGAGTTGCCGCTCAAGTTCCGCTACGTGGAGGACGAGGCCGATCCCATGGTCGAGTCGCTGCGCGAGGAGCTCCAGGAGCGCGAGGCCATGGCCGGGATAGGTACGCTCGAGGTGTCGTCCTCGGCGCTGCTGCCCAGCGAGGGCCTGGATCTCAAGGACTACCTGGCCAACCTGGAAAAGAGCTTCATCCAGCAGGCGCTGGACGATGCCGGAGGCGTGGTCGCGCGGGCTGCGGAGCGTCTGCGTATTCGTCGGACCACCCTGGTGGAGAAGATGCGTAAGTACGGCATGGGTCGCCGTGACGACGAGTTCGACGAAGAGATCTGAGGCGCCTGCAGCGTCGAACGGATCGATCTAGGGTGGATGACGGCATGGCCTCATCCACCTTTGCTTTTTGGGGGCTGCCAAGTGGAAAGGGCCGCGCCGTTTTCCCCGCTACAGCCTTGTTGCGCCAGGCCGGCATGGGTCTTGCTCCACCCGGGATAATGTCAATTGTCCGTCGCGAGCCGTAGCCTATGCCTGCTCAAGCACTAGCCCCCTCCGTTGCCGCCGAGGCGCCCGTGGACGCCTCCGCCTCGGCGCAGGCCCGCGAGGCCCTGGGGCAGATGTCGCGCCAACTGAGCGAATCCTTCCAGTTGCTGGAAGCGCGGATGAATTCGCTGCAGGGCGAGCTGGAGTGGGTGTCCGCCCAGCGGCTGCAGGAGCTGGCGGAAAAGGAACGCCTGGCCAGTCGGCTGCAGAATCTACTCGATGTGATGCCGGCCGGCATCGTGGTGGTGGATGGCGGCGGCCGGGTGCGGGATGTCAATCCAGTGGCCAGTGCCCTGCTGGGCGAGCCGCTGGTGGGAGAGCTGTGGCGCGAGGTGATCGCCCGGGCCTTCGCCCCACGCCATGACGACGGCCACGAGGTGTCGCTGCGCGATGGTCGACGGCTGTCCATCGCCATCCGCTCGCTGGATGGCGAGCCAGGCCAACTGGTACTGCTCAACGACCTGACTGAGACGCGCCAGCTGCAAGGCCAGCTGGCACGCCACGAGCGGCTCTCGGCGCTGGGGCGCACCATGGCGTCTCTGGCCCATCAGATCCGCACGCCGCTGACCGCTGCCTTGCTCTATGCCAGTCATCTGGAGGAGGGCGGTCTGGCGGCGGAGCAGCAGCAGCGCTTCGCCGGTCGGCTGAAGGAGCGGCTGCACGAGCTGGAGAACCAGGTCCGCGACATGCTGGTGTTCGCCCGTGGCGAGCTGCCGCTGCAGGACCGCCTGACCCCGGCGGCCCTGTTCGTGGCCTTGCGCGAGGCGGCGACGCCCCATCTGGGCAGTTGCCCGGTACGCTGGCAGGACGATGCCGCTACCGGTCTGCTCGTCTGCAATCGCGACATGCTGGTGGGCGCGGCGCTCAACCTGATTCACAACGCCCTGCAGGCGCTGGCCGGCAGTGGTCGTCCGGGCCGGCTCAAGGTGCATCTCTATCGCCGCGGCGCCGAGTTGCACCTGAGCATCAGCGATGCTGGCCCCGGCATCCCCCCGGCCGTGCTGCAGCGCCTGGGCGAACCCTTCCTCAGTACCAAGACCACCGGTACCGGCCTCGGGCTGCCCGTGGCCCTGGCGATGGCCAAGGCCCATGGTGGTCGACTGGCGGTGCGCTCCCGGCTGGGGCGCGGCACGCTGGTGACCTTCAGCCTGCCGTTGCTATCGTCCCTGGAGACCCCGGTATGACCCTGCCCATCCTCCTGGTGGAAGACGATCGCGCCCTGCGCGAGGCCCTGGCCGATACCCTCGAGATCGGTGGCTATGCCTATCGCGCCGTGGACAGTGGCGAAGCCGCCCTGCTGGCCCTGGCGGAGCAGCCCTTCGCCCTGGTGGTCAGCGACGTCAACATGCCGGGTATCGACGGCCATCAACTGCTGGCCAGCATTCGCCTGCGCGATCCGAGCTTGCCGGTATTGTTGATGACCGCCTTTGGCAGCATCGAGCGCGCCGTAGCGGCCATGCGGGGCGGCGCGGCGGACTACCTGGTCAAGCCCTTCGAGCCGCGGCTGTTGCTGGAGGCCCTGGCGCGCTTCGCCCCCCAGGGCCGGCGGCAGACGGATGCCCGCCAGCCGGTCGCCGTCGATCCCCAGAGCCGCCAGCTGCTGGAGCTGGCTCGCCGCGTAGCCCAGAGCGAGGCCACGGTGCTGATCACCGGCGAGTCCGGTACCGGCAAGGAGGTACTGGCGCGCTTCATCCACGACGAATCGGCGCGAGCGGACGGCCCCTTCGTGGCGGTCAATTGCGCGGCCATTCCCGACCATCTGCTCGAAGCCATCCTCTTCGGTCACGAGAAGGGCGCCTTCACTGGCGCCATCGCCGCCCAGCCCGGCAAGTTCGAGCTGGCCCAGGGCGGCACCCTGTTGCTGGACGAGATCTCCGAGATGCCGCTGGGCCTGCAGGCCAAGCTGCTGCGGGTATTGCAGGAGCGCGAGGTGGAGCGGGTCGGCGCGCGCAAGCCGCTGGCCTTGGATATCCGCGTGGTGGCCACCAGCAACCGTAAGCTGGCGGAGGAGGTGGCTGCCGGGCGTTTCCGCGAAGATCTCTTCTATCGGCTGTCGGTGTTTCCCCTGGCCTGGCTCCCGCTGCGTGAGCGGCCGGCTGATATCGCGCCCCTCGCCGAGCGCCTGCTGGCGGTTCAGGCCGCGCGGATGAATCGACCCGTGCCGACCCTGAGCATCGCCGCGCGCCAGGCCCTGGCCGAGCACCCCTGGCCGGGCAACGTACGGGAGTTGGACAACGCCGTGCAGCGGGCGCTGATCCTGCAGGCGGGGTCTGAGGTCCAGCCCGAGGATTTCGGCCTGCAATGGCTGGCAACGGGTCTTGCACCTGCTGTACCTGCTACGACAATGCCTCTGGCACAGCCGGCGAACCTCGAAGCGTCGCGCCCCCTGGACGCCGACCTGCGTGACCGGGAGTTCCAGGTGATCCTCGATACCCTGAGGGCCGAGCGCGGTCGCCGCAAGGAGACCGCCGAGCGCCTGGGCATCAGCGCCCGTACCCTGAGATACAAGCTGGCGCAGATGCGTGATGCCGGGCTGGACGTAGAGCAGGAATTGCTCGCCGGTTGATGAGCGCGCAAGTCGATAGCCGGCTATCTACCCAGAGGGAACCAACCGTCTAAGGCGCTGTTCTAGAGAAAGGATCGCGACTGCGGCGTGGGGTCGCAGAGGACGCTCGCCCCCGCCGCCCCGGACCTGGTCCGGCCGCTTTGCCTTCTTCTCTTGGGCGTTGCCTCAGCTGAAAACGGTTTCATGGACGGTGCATTCCGTTTTCGTCGCGGGTGGCGCTCCTGCCAGCACGAGGATGCTTGCCATGGGTTCCACCGCACCTTCCAGCTCCAATGCCGATCAACTGACCATAGATACCATCCGTACCCTGTCCATGGACGCGGTGCAGAAGGCCAATTCGGGCCACCCCGGCACCCCGATGGCCCTGGCTCCGGTCGGCCATACGCTGTGGAGCCGATTCCTGCGCTATCACCCTGAGCACCCGGACTGGCCCAACCGCGACCGCTTCGTGCTCTCGGTCGGTCATGCCTCCATGCTGCTCTATTCGTTGCTGCACCTGGCCGGCGTGAAGGAAATCGACGAGCACGGCAACGCCACCGGCAAGGAGGCGGTCAGCCTCGACGACATCAAGCAATTCCGCCAGCTGGATTCCAAGACTCCCGGTCACCCCGAGTACCGCATGACCACCGGTGTCGAGACCACCACCGGCCCCCTGGGGCAGGGCTGCGCCAACAGCGTGGGCATGGCGCTGGCACAGAAGTGGTTGGCGGCGCGCTTCAATCGGCCCGACGCGACCCTGTTCGACTATGACGTCTATGTGCTCTGCGGCGACGGCGACATGATGGAAGGCGTGTCCGGCGAGGCGGCGTCCGTGGCCGGTCACCTGGGCCTGGACAACCTCTGCTGGATCTACGACAACAACACCATCAGCATCGAAGGCCACACCGACCTGGCTTTCAGCGAAGACGTGGCCGAGCGCTTTCGCGGCTACGGCTGGCACACCCTGCACGTCAAGGATGCCAACGATGCCGAGGCCCTGGCCGCGGCCCTGCATCGCTTCAAGGGTAATACCGGCAAACCGACCCTGATCGTGGTCGACAGCCTCATCGGCTACGGCGCGCCCAACAAGCAGAACACCGCCGCCGCCCATGGCGAGCCGCTGGGCGCGGACGAGATCAAGCTGGCGAAGAAAGCCTATGGCTGGCCCGAGGATGCCGACTTCCTGGTACCGGACGCAGCCCGTCACCACCTGCGCCATGCCCTGCTGGAGCGCGCCAGCGCCCTTTACGACGACTGGAACCGCGCCTTCGAGCGCCTGCGCAAGGATGATCCGACCCGCGCCGACGAACTCCAGCGCATGCGTGCCGGCGAGATGCCCGACGGTTGGGACGCTAAGCTGCCCAGCTTCGAGCCCGATGCCAAGGGCGTGGCCTCCCGCGAATCCGGCGGCAAGGCGCTCAATGCCTTCGCCGAGCAGATTCCCTGGTTGGTCGGTGGCGCGGCTGACCTGGCGCCGTCCACCAAGACCAACCTCAAGTTCGACGGCGCCGGCAGTTTCTCCGCGCGTGAGCCGGCCGGTCGCAACCTGCACTTCGGCATCCGCGAGCACGCCATGGGTTCCATCGCCAACGGCATGGCGCTCTGTTACCTGCGCAGCTTCACCGCCACCTTCCTGGTGTTCAGCGACTACATGAAGCCGCCGATTCGCCTGGCGTCGATCATGGAGTTGCCGGTGGTCTTCGTCTTCACCCACGACTCCATTGGCGTCGGCGAAGACGGCCCGACTCACCAGCCCATTGAGCACCTGGCGCAACTGCGCGCCACGCCGGGTCTGCTCACCCTACGGCCAGGCGATGCCAACGAAGCGGTGCAGGCCTGGAAGATCGCCTTGCAGCAGACCAATAGACCCTCCTGCATGGTGCTGTCGCGGCAGCCGTTGCCGACCCTGGATCGCGAGAAGTACGCCAGTGCCGAAGGGGTCGCCAAAGGAGCTTATGTGGTGGCCGATGCCGAGGGCGGCAAGCCCCAGGTGATCCTCATGGCTACCGGCAGCGAGCTGGGCCTGGCGATGCAGGCTTACGAGCAGCTCAAGGGCGAAGGGGTGAAGGCGCGGGTCGTCTCCATGCCCTGCTGGGAGTTGTTCGAGGAGCAGGACGAGGCCTACAAGCAGTCCGTGTTGCCCGACGAGGTGCTGGGCCGCGTTGCCATCGAGCAGGCCGGCCCGCTGGGTTGGGAACGCTACATCGGGCGTAAGGGCGCCTCGGTGACCATGAGCACCTTCGGGGCCTCGGCGCCCATCGGCAAGCTGCAGGCCAAATACGGCTACACCGTGGAAAACGTGGTCAAACTGGCCAAGGAACAGGCGCAACGCTCCGGGAGCGCCGCATGAGCAATCCACTCAAACAGCTGACGGAACAGGGCCAGGCGGTCTGGCTCGACTTCGTCAGCCGTGAATTCCTCGCCAAGGGCGAATTACAGACGCTGATCGAGCGGGACGGTCTGACCGGCGTCACCTCCAATCCCTCGATCTTCGAGAAGGCCATGGGCCACGGCAGCGACTACGATGCCAGCCTCCAGGCCTTCCTGGAAAAGGCCGATGCGGAGCCGGTGGACGTCTACGAACACCTGGCCATCGAAGACATCCAGCAGGCCGCCGACATCCTGCGCCCGGTCCATGACCGCCTCAAGGGTCGCGACGGCTACGTGAGCCTGGAGGTCTCGCCCTACCTGGCCCTGGATACCCGCGCCACCCTGGAAGAGGCGCGGCGCCTCTGGCAGGCGGTGGATCGGCCCAACCTGATGGTCAAGGTGCCGGGCACCCCGGAAGGGGCGGTGGCGATCCGCAAGCTGATCGAAGAAGGGATCAACGTCAACGTGACCCTACTGTTCGATCGCAATGCCTACATGGCCGTGGCGGAAGCCTATATAGCAGGTCTGGAAGCCCGGTTGCATCGCGGTGAAGACATCTCCCGTCTCGCCAGCGTGGCCAGCTTTTTCATCAGCCGGGTCGATGGCGTGCTGGACAAGCTCATCGACGAGCGCAAAGGCAGCGAGGCTGAACTGGGCGAGCTACGCGGCAAGATCGCCATCGCCAATGCCAAGCTGGCCTATCAGGACTACCAGCGGCTGATCCAGTCGCCGCGCTGGAAGGTGTTGGAAGCCAAGGGCGCACGGCCGCAGCGACTGCTGTGGGCCTCCACCGGCTCCAAGGATCCGGCCTATCCCGATACCCTCTATGTCGATCAGCTAATCGGGCCGGATACCGTCAACACCATGCCGCCCAAGACCCTGGATGCTTTCCGCGACCACGGCACGGCAGCCCCCATGCTCAGTACCGACCTCGAAGCCGCGCAGCGCGTCATCGGTACCGCGGCACGCCTCGGGCTGGACCTGGATGGCGTGGCCAAGCGGTTGGTCAAGGACGGTGCCCGCCAGTTCGAGGACGCCGCCGATGCCCTGCTCGGCGCTGTCGGCCAGAAGCGTCTCGACTTCCTGGGTGAGCGCCTGAATAGTGCAGACTATCGCTTGCCCGCGGCATTGAACGAGGCGGTAGAGAAACGTCTCGATGAAGCCCGTCGTGAAGGCTGGTCGCGTCGCCTTTGGCAGGGCGATGCTTCGCTGTGGACCGGTCGCGACGAGGACCAGTGGGTCGGCTGGCTGGCCGCGGCCCAGGGTCGACAGGCCGATCCCGCCGCGCTCAATGCCCTGGCCGAAGCCGTTCGCCAGGAAGGCCTGGACACCGTGGTACTGCTGGGCATGGGCGGTTCGAGCCTGGGGCCGGAAGTACTGGCCAAGACCCTGGGGACCGCCGTAGGCGGGCTTAGCCTCAAGGTGCTCGACTCCACCGATCCGGCGCAAATCGCTGCCCTCGAAGAGCAGCTGGATCTCGCCAAGACGCTGTTCCTGGTCTCCAGCAAATCCGGCTCCACCCTGGAGCCGGAAATTCTGCGTGCCTATTTCCACCAGGCCGTCGAGCGGGCATTGGGCGCGGACGAGGTGCAGCGGCGCTTCGTCGCCATCACGGATCCCGGCTCCAAGCTGGAAGCCAGTGCCACGGCCGAGGGCTACCGCGCCATCTTCCAGGGCGATCCCCATATCGGCGGCCGTTACTCGGTACTGTCGGTGTTCGGCGTGGTGCCCCTGGCCCTGCTCGGTCATTCGGTAGCCGATTTCTTCCGGCTGACCCAGCCCATGGTGCTGGCCTGCAGCCCGAGTGCGCCCCCGGCCATCAACCCCGGTATCCGCCTCGGCGTGGTGCTGGGCGAGGCCGTTCGCGCCGGACGCGACAAGGTGACCCTGATCGCCTCGCCCGGGGTCGCCAGCCTAGGGGCCTGGCTGGAGCAGCTGCTCGCCGAAAGCACCGGCAAGCAGGGTAAGGGCATCATTCCGGTAGACCTGGAGCCGCTTGGCGAGCCCACTGTCTATGGCACCGATCGAGTATTCGTCAGCTTGGCGCTGGCGAGTGAAGACGACGCCGAACGCGACAGTCGCCTGCAGGCCCTGGCTGCGGCTGGGCATCCGGTGGTGGACATCCGTCTGGCACGCGCCGAACTGATCGGCCAGGAGTTCTTCCGCTGGGAGGTGGCGACCGAAGTAGCCGGTGCCGTCATCGGCATCAATCCCTTCGACCAACCCGACGTGGAGGCCAGCAAGGTCAAGACCCGCGCCCTTACCGATGGCTACGAACGCGAAGGCCGGCTGGCCGGGGATGAGCCCTTGCTGGAGGAGGGCGACTTGGCGCTGTTCGGCGATGCCGACCTGCAGGGGCAGGACACCGCCCGCGCGGCGATCAAGGCGCACCTGGCGCGCCTACAGCCTGGCGACTACCTGGCGGTGCTGGCCTATCTCGAGCGCAATGCCGCGCACGAGGAGGCCTTGGGCGCCATGCGTGATAGCATTCGCGACAGCAAGCGCGTAGCGACCGTCGGCGGCTTCGGCCCCCGCTTTCTGCACTCCACCGGGCAGGCCTACAAGGGCGGCCCCAACTCGGGGGTGTTCATCCAGATTACCGCCGATGCCCAGAACGACCTGGAGATTCCAGGGCGGAGCCTGAGCTTTGGTGTCGTCGAGGCCGCCCAGGCCAAAGGCGACCTCGAGGTGCTGGCCGAACGGGGACGGCGCTACCTGCGCGTGCATATCAAGGGCGGCGACATCGACGCCGGCCTGCAACAAATCGTCGAACTGGTCGAGGCGGCGGTCGCCTGACCTCAAGGAGTCATCAGCATGCAATTGGGAATCATCGGACTGGGCCGCATGGGCGGCAACATCGCACGGCGTTTGATGAAGCATGGGCATGAAGTCGCGGTCTACGACCGCAGTGCCGAAACCGTGGCCGGCCTCGGCAAGGAAGGCGCCATCACCGCCGACGGCCTGGATGGCGTCATCGCCGCCCTGGCGCAGCCCCGTGCCATTTGGGTCATGCTGCCCGCTGGCGAGCCGACCGAGCAGACCATCGCCGAGCTGGCCGACCGCCTGGCTCCGGGCGACGTCATCATCGATGGCGGTAACACCTACTACAAGGACGATATCCGGCGCGCCAAGACCCTGGCTGAGAAGGGCATCGACTATGTCGACGTCGGCACCTCCGGTGGCGTCTGGGGTCTGGAACGCGGCTACTGCATGATGATCGGCGGCAAGTCGGAAGCCGTCGAGCGCCTGGAACCCATCTTCGAAGCCCTGGCCCCCGGCTATGGCAGCATCGAGCGTACCAAGGGTCGCAACGCCCCTGACGAGCGTGCCGAGCGTGGCTACATCTTCACCGGTCCGGCCGGCTCCGGCCACTTCGTCAAGATGGTGCACAACGGCATCGAATACGGCCTGATGCAGGCCTACGCCGAAGGCTTCGACATCCTCAAGATGAAGAACAGCGACAAGCTGCCGGAAGACGAGCGCTTCGACCTGGACCTGGCCGACATCGCCGAAGTCTGGCGCCGTGGCAGCGTAGTGTCGTCCTGGCTGCTGGACCTGACCGCCCAGGCGCTGGCCGGTGACGTCGCCCTGGAGAAATTCTCCGGCTCCGTCGCCGACAGCGGCGAAGGTCGCTGGACCATCGAAGCGGCCATCGAGGAAGCGGTGCCGGTCAATGTCCTGTCCGCCGCCCTCTATGCGCGCTTCCGTTCCCGCCAGCAAGCCACCTATGCCGACAAACTGCTGTCGGCCATGAGATTCGGCTTCGGCGGTCACGTCGAAATCCCGCAATAAACCCCTGGCCGTTCCCCTGTGGAGCGGCCACGGGCCGCGTCGCGGGGGACGGCACCAGCCGCCCTCGTGGCTAAGGCCCTGTCATGACCGAGTCTCCTGCCGTCACCCCCAGTACCGCTCCCCAAGAGCGACGTTCCTGCACCAAAGCCCCCACCGCACCGCCGGCCACGCTCTTCCTGTTCGGGGCCAATGGCGATCTGGTGAAGCGGCTGCTGATCCCCTCGCTGTACAACCTCCTGCGTGACGGTCTGCTCGACGACCGCACCCAGATCATCGGCGTCGATCACAACCCCAACACCGACGAAGGCTTCGCCGATCGGCTGGAGGCCTTCATCCGCGACCAGGCCGAAGCCAAGGGCAAGTCCCGCGACGAGGCCCTGGATGCCGATCTCTGGGGCCAGCTGCGCGGGCGCATCCGCTATCTGCAGGGCGACTTCCTCGAAGACGCCACCTACCAGGCGGTGGGCGAGCGCATCGCCCAGGCCGAGACCGACAACGCCGTCTTCTACCTGGCCACCGCCGCGCGCTTCTTTGGCGACGTCGCCGAGCACCTGGGCAAGGCCGGGCTGCTGGAAGAGCGTGAAGACGCCTACCGCCGGCTGGTGGTGGAAAAGCCCTTCGGCGCCGACCTGGCCAGCGCCCAGGCACTCAACCAGCGCCTGCTGGCCAATATGGAGGAGAAGCAGATCTATCGGATCGACCACTACCTGGGCAAGGAGACGGTACAGAACATCCTGGTCAGCCGGTTCTCCAACGCCCTGTTCGAGTCGTTCTGGAACAACCACTACATCGACCACGTACAGATCACCGCGGCCGAAACCGTGGGCGTGGAGTCGCGCGGCGATTTCTACGAGAAGACCGGCACCCTGAGGGACATGGTGCCCAACCACCTGTTTCAGCTGCTAGCCATGGTCGCCATGGAGCCACCGGCCTCCTTCAATGCCACCTCGGTGCGCGACGAAAAGGCCAAGGTGGTCGGTGCCATCCGCCCCCAGACCACCGAAGAAGCCCTGGCCAACTCGGTACGCGGCCAATATGCCGCCGGGACGATGAACGACAAGCCCGTCAAAGGCTATCGCGAGGAAGAACGGGTCGATCCCGAGAGCCAGACCGAGACCTATGTGGCGCTCAAGCTGTTCGTCGACAACTGGCGCTGGGCCGGCGTGCCCTTCTACCTGCGCACCGGCAAGCGCCTGACCGCTCGGGACACCGAGATCGCCATCTGCTTCAAGCACGCGCCCTATGCCCAGTTCCGCGATACCAAGATCGACCGGATGCGACCCAACTATCTGATCATCCAGATCCAGCCCGACGAAGGCATGTGGTTCGATTTCCACGCCAAGCGTCCGGGGCCTTTGGTCGAACTGGAGAACATCCGCATGGGCTTCGCCTATAGCGACTTCTTCGAGATGCAGCCCTCCACCGGCTACGAAACGCTGATCTACGACTCCCTGATCGGTGACCAGACCCTGTTCCAGCGCGCCGACAACATCGAGAACGGCTGGCGCGCCGTGCAACCCTTCCTCGACGCCTGGAAACAGGGTGGCGAGGTGGAAAACTATGCTGCGGGCAGTGCCGGTCCCACCGGTGCCGATGAACTGTTGAAGAAGGACGGCCGCTCATGGCATCCGCTGACCTGATCCCCATCGACCTGCTGGTGTCGGATATCGACGGCACCCTGGTGCGTGACGACAAGAGCCTGAGCGAGGCGGTGATCGCGGCCGTCCAGCGGCTACAGACCGCCGGCAAAGCCATCACCCTGGTAAGCAGTCGTCCGCCGCGGGCACTGCTGCCGTTGGTGCAGCGACTCGGCATCCGCCAGCCGGTCGCCGGCTTCAACGGTGGCAACCTGGTGGAGGCGGATGGGAAGCTGATCCGCGCCCATCGCCTGGCCGAGCAGGTGACGCGCCAGGTACTGGAGCGCTTGGAACAGGAGGCCTTCGAGGTCTGGGTGTTCGCCGACGACCTCTGGCTGACGCGCGATCCCGAGGGTCCCTATGTGCCTCGGGAAACCCGCGCCCTGGGCTATGGGCCGACGGTGGTCGACTCCTTCGAGCCCTATCTGGACCGGGTCGACAAGATCGTCGCGGCCGGCAGCGATCACGCCGGCCTCGAAGCCCTGGAAGGCGAGCTGGCCGAGCGACTGGGGGAGGGCGCCACGGTGTTGCGCTCCCAGCTCTACTACCTCGACATCACCCACCCCAAGGCCAACAAGGGTGACGCCCTGATCGAACTGGCCCAGGCCGCGGGCGTCCCTGTGGCGCGCACGGCGGCCATCGGTGACGGCAGCAACGACGTCCCCATGTTCCGCCAGGCCGGCCTGGCCATCGCTATGGGCCAGGCTGGGGCAGCGGTGCGGGAGGCGGCCGACCGGGTGACTGCCAGCAACCAGGAGGACGGCGTGGCCGTGGCCATCGATAGGTGGATTCTGGGGAGCTGAGGTGCCCGCCTTCCGGGCTTCGCTGCGCTCAACCTAACCTACGCGATTCGGTAGGTCGGGTTGAAGCAGCTCCATCTCCGAAGCTCGACCGTACGCCCCCTCTCCCTCCGGGAGAGGGCCGGGGTGAGGGCAACCCAACCTCGTATCTACCCCTCGATCTCCTCCCGATACCCCCGTACCAGCTCCACCAACGCCCGCAGCTTGGGCGCCAGGTTGTGCCGGCTCGGATAATAGAGATAGAACCCCGGGAAGGGCGGTAGATAGTCCTCCAGCACCTGCTCCAGCTCACCGCGTTCCAGGTAGGGCCGGAAGGTGTCCTCCATGCCGAAGGTGATGCCGCCGCCAGCCAGGGCCGTGCGGATCATCAGCAACATGTCGTTGGTGGTGATCCGCGGTGATACCGCCACGTCGAAGGCCCGGCCTGCCTCGCTGAATTCCCAGCGCCAGGGTGCTACCTCCGGTGCCGGGCGCCAACCGATGCAGCGGTGCTCGGCCAGCTCGCGCGGGTGGGTCGGGCGGCCATGACGGGTGAAATAGGCCGGGGTCGCCACCGCCACCTCGCGCTGCGGACCGGTCACCGGGATGGCCACCATGTCCTGCTCGATCACCTCGCCGAGCCGTACCCCGGCATCGAAGCCGCGCTCGACGATATCGAATTCCTCGTCGGTGACGGTGATGTCCAGGGTCACCTCGGGATAGGCCTCGACGAAGCGCGCCAGCAGCGGGCCATCGAGAAAGCGTTCGGCGATGGAGGTGACCGCGACCCGCAAGAGACCTCGGGGCGGTCCGGCGGAACTGGCGTCTTCCAGCGCCCCGAGCAGACCGCCCAGGGGCCCGGCGACCTGGCGGTGCAGGCGCTCGCCGGCCTCGGTAAGGCGCACACTGCGCGTGGTGCGTTGGACCAGCGAAGTGCCCAGCTCGTCTTCCAGGCGGCGCATGGCCTGGCTCACCGCGGAGCGGCTGACGCCCAGGCGATCGGCCGCCACGCGAAAGTTTGCCGCCGTGGCGACCACCACGAAGACCTTGAGCAGATTCAGATCCGTCGCCATTGATAAGTCCGGCTAACCACGTTGGTCAGTAATAGGGGAGTTATCACGACAATGAGCGCTCGCTAAGGTGGTGGCAAGCCTGGAAGGGCACGCAGCCGACCAGCAGACGGTCCAGGCAATCCACCCCATTTCGAGAGGAACACTCCATGGCTATCGACAAAGTCGTACTCATCACCGGCGCCTCCAGCGGTATAGGCGCGGGTATCGCCCGCGAACTGGGCGCGGCCGGTTGCAAGCTGCTGCTTGGCGCGCGCCGCCGCGAACGACTAGAGGCCCTGGCGGCCGAGATCAACGCCGCGGGTGGCGAGGCCGCCTGCCGCCGGCTGGACGTCACCGACACCGCCGACGTAGCCGCCTTCGCCGCAGCGGCGCGCGAACGCTGGGGGCGGGTGGACGTCATCGTCAACAATGCCGGCATCATGCCGCTGTCGCCCCTGGCCTCGCTCAAGACCGAGGAGTGGATGCAGATGGTCGACGTCAACATCAAGGGCGTGCTCAACGGTATCGCCGCGGTGCTGCCGGAATTCACCGCGCGCGGCGCCGGCCACGTCATCAACCTGGGCTCCATTGGCGCCCTGTCGGTGGTGCCCACGGCGGCGGTCTATTGCGCTACCAAGCATGCGGTGCGGGCGATCTCGGAAGGGCTGCGCCAGGAGCGGAACGACCTAAGGGTCACCTGTATCCATCCGGGCGTGGTGGAAAGCGAATTGGCCGGTACCATCACCGATCCCGCGGCGCGGGCGATGATGGACAGCTACCGCGCCATCGCCCTGCAGCCCGACGCCATCGCCCGGGCGGTGCGCTATGCCATCGAGCAGCCGGACGACGTGGACGTCAACGAGATCGTCATCCGCCCGACCCGCAGCGCCAACTAGACGGTTTCGGCCAGGGCTTCGAGAAAGCGTTCCAGCACCAGGTTCGGTCGCCGGCCCTTGCGGGTGACGGCGGCCAGCGTGGTGTCGAAATGGAAGCGTTCGGGATTCAGGGCGCGCAACTGGCCCTGCACCACCCAGGGTTGGGCGACGTGGTCGGGCAGATAGCCGATATAGCAGCCGGTGAGGATGAGAAAGGCCACACCCTCGCGATCCGACGCCCGCGCCGTGCAGTTCAGCGCGGCATGGCGCTCATGGCCATCCTGGTTGAGCAGATGGTTGGGGCCGACGGCGTCCTGAGCGGCCAGGAGGCTTTCGTCCAGCTCGGCATCGGCCCTCTCGAACAGCGGATGGGTGCGGCTGCAATAGAGCAGGGCGCGCTCTTCGTAGAGCGGCAGGTACTCGAGGCCGGCCAGGGCGTTGATCAGCGGCAGCACGCCCAGGTGCAGATGGCCGTCCAGCACGCCGGTCTCGATCTCGCCGGGCAGGGTCATGCCGATGTTCACCACCACCCCGGGCGCGGCGCGCTTGAGCGCGGCCAGGGCATGGGTGATGCGCATGCGCGGCTGGGTCACCAGGTTGTTGATGATGCCCAGGTTCAGCTCGCCGCGCAGGTGCTGGTGCAGCTGGTTGACCTCGCTGCGAAAGCCTTCTAGGGCGGCGAATAGCGACTGACTGGCCTTGAGCACCTCACGACCTTCGTCGGTCAGGGAAAAGCCGGCGCGGCCACGCTGGCAGAGGCGCATGCCCAGGCGCTTTTCCAAATCGTTCATGTGCAGGCTGATGGCCGAGCGGGTGATACCCAGCCGACCCTCGGCGGCGCTGAAGCTGCCGCACTCCACCACGGTCTTGAATAGCCGCAGCAGGCGGATCTCGAAATCGCCGACCTGGGCGAGGGCAGGGTGACGAGCCATTGCGTGAGTCTTTCCATACCTGAGCGCAAGAAGATCGTACTTTAACTCATCCGAGTCCGGTCGCATCCTGCGAGTCTCGTCGACTCCTCGGATGGACCGCCATGAACCAGCCTTTGACCGTATTCCCGCCCACCGCGCAGCAGCTCAATCTGCGCGCTCACTGGATGCCCTTCACCGCCAATCGCGCCTTCCAGAAGGACCCGCGCATCGTGGTGGCCGCCGAGGGCAGCTGGCTGACGGACGATCAGGGTCGGCGCATCTATGACAGCCTCTCCGGGCTCTGGACCTGCGGTGCCGGCCATTCGCGCAAGGAGATCCAGGAGGCGGTGGCGCGCCAGTTGGGCACCCTCGACTATTCGCCGGGCTTCCAGTACGGCCATCCGCTGTCCTTCCAACTGGCCGAGAAGATGGCCGAGCTGACCCCGGCTGGTCTCGACCATGTGTTCTTCACCGGTTCGGGTTCCGAGAGCGCTGATACCTCGGTCAAGCTGGCCCGCGCCTACTGGCGCATCAAGGGCCAGCCGGCCAAGACCAAGCTGATCGGCCGGGCCCGCGGTTACCACGGCGTCAACATCGCCGGCACCAGCCTGGGCGGCATCGGCGGCAACCGGAAGCTGTACGGCTCCTTCATGGACGTCGACCACCTGCCGCACACCCTGCAGCCCGGCCTGGCCTTCACCAAGGGCATGGCCGAGACCGGTGGCGTCGAGCTCGCCAACGAGCTGCTCAAGCTGATCGAGCTGCACGATGCCTCCAACATCGCCGCGGTCATCGTCGAGCCCATGTCCGGTTCGGCCGGGGTGATAGTGCCGCCGGTGGGCTATCTGCAGCGCCTGCGCGAGATCTGCACCCAGCACGACATCCTGCTGATCTTCGACGAGGTCATAACCGCCTTCGGTCGCATGGGCCGCCACACCGGCGCCGAATTCTTCGGCGTGACGCCGGACATCATGAACGTGGCCAAGCAGGTCACCAACGGCGCCGTGCCCCTCGGCGCGGTGATCGCCAGCAGCGCCATCTACGACACCTTCATGAACCAGGCCACGCCCGAGCATATGGTGGAGTTCCCCCACGGCTACACCTACTCGGCCCACCCGGTCGCCTGCGCCGCGGGCCTGGCGGCGCTGGAACTGCTGGAGCGGGAAAACCTGGTGCAACAGGCGGCCGAGTTGGCGCCGAAGTTCGAAGCCTCGCTGCATGGCCTCAAGGGCGCCAAGCACGTGGTGGACATCCGCAACTGCGGCCTGGCCGGCGCTATACAGCTCGCCCCGCGCGACGGCGATGCGGTGATCCGTCCCTTCGAGGCCGGCATCGCCCTGTGGAAGGCCGGTTTCTATGTCCGCTTCGGCGGCGACACCCTGCAATTCGGGCCCACCTTCAACGCCAAGATCGAGGATCTGGACCGCGTCTTCGCTGCCGTCGGCGACGTCCTCAATCGCCTCGACTGATCCCCTTTCGGCGCTTCCTGGCGGAGCGCCCGTCTCTCGTACAAGGAGTCCCTTCATGAGCCTCAAGCATCTCATCGGCGGCCAACTGGTCGACGGTGGCAGCCGCCGCGCGCCGGTCTACAACCCCTCCACCGGCGCGGTGATCCGCGAAGTGCCCCTGGCCGATGCCGCCACCCTGCAGCAGGCCCTCGACGCCGCCCAGGCCGCCTTTCCGGCCTGGCGCAACACCCCACCGGCCAAGCGCGCCCAGGTGCTGTTCCGCTTCAAGCAACTGCTGGAAAGCAATGAAGAGCGCCTGGTGCAACTGATCAGCGAAGAGCACGGCAAGACCCTGGAAGACGCCGCCGGCGAACTGCGCCGTGGCATCGAAAACGTCGAATACGCCACCGCCGCGCCCGAGCTGCTCAAGGGCGAATACAACCGCAATGCCGGCCCGAGCATCGACACCTGGTCCGACTTCCAGCCCCTGGGCGTGGTCGCCGGCATCACTCCCTTCAACTTCCCGGCCATGGTGCCGCTGTGGATGTACCCGCTGGCCATCGCCTGCGGCAATACCTTCATCTTGAAGCCCAGCGAGCGCGATCCCAGCTCCACCCTGGCCATCGCCCAGCTGTTCGAGGAAGCCGGCTTGCCCAAGGGCGTGCTCAACGTGGTGCATGGCGACAAGGAAGCCGTGGACGGCCTGCTCGACGCCCCCGAGGTCAAGGCGCTGAGCTTCGTCGGCTCCACCCCCATCGCCGAATACATCTATGCCCGCGGCACCGCCAAGGGCAAGCGCGTCCAGGCCCTGGGCGGCGCCAAGAACCATGCGGTGGTCATGCCGGATGCCGACCTCGGCAACACCGTCAACGCGCTGATGGGCGCCGCCTACGGTTCCTGCGGCGAGCGCTGCATGGCCATCTCGGTGGCGGTCTGCGTCGGTGATCAGGTCGCCGATGCCCTGATCGCCCGACTGGTGCCGGAGATCGAAAAACTGAAAGTTGGTCCTGGCACCCAGTGCGGCCTGGACATGGGCCCGCTGGTCACCGGCGCACACCTGGACAAGGTCACCGGTTACGTCGCCGATGGCGTCGCTGCCGGTGCCAAACTGGTGGTGGACGGTCGCAACCTCAAGGTGGCCGATCACGCAGAAGGCTTCTTCCTCGGTGGCTGCCTGTTCGACCAGGTCACCCCGGATATGCGCATCTATAAGGAAGAGATCTTCGGCCCGGTGCTCTGCGTGGTGCGGGTCAAGATTCTGGAGGAGGGCATCGCGCTGATCAACGCTCACGAATACGGCAACGGCACCTGCATCTTCACCCGCGACGGCGAAGCGGCACGGCTGTTCGCCGACCAGATCGAAGTGGGCATGGTCGGCATCAACGTACCCCTGCCAGTACCGGTGGCCTACCACAGCTTCGGCGGCTGGAAACGCTCGCTGTTCGGCGACCTCCACGCCTACGGCCCGGACGGCGTGCGCTTCTACACCCGCCGCAAGACCATCACCCAGCGCTGGCCGCAGCGCGAAGCTCAAGAAGCCTCGCAGTTTGCCTTCCCCAGCAACGGCTGATCGTCGAAAAGCCCATTCCTTGGCCTGCCGCACAGCAGGCCGGCCAAGGAAGGCCTTACGCTTCGGCTGCCCTCAGTTGCCGAAGCCCTCATGCCTGCCTCTACCTTCACAGCCGTCGCCCGTATTGGGTGTGTGATTGGCCTCCTCGCGAGCCTGACTGGTTGCTCCAGCCAGACTGCCCAGGACATCGCCCAGCAATTCGGCAAGACCAAGCCCAGCGAATTCCTGCAGACCAGCTCCGACCGCCTGGCCACCCTCGCCATGCAGGCCAATTTGCAGAGCCTCTATCTGCTGATGAACAAACTCTACCTGCGCAATCCGGCCGAGTGGAAGAAGACCGGCCTGTCGGATGCCGCCAGTGCCGAACGTGAAATCCGCACGGCCATCCAACAGCGCCGCAGCCTACCGGCCCTGGGCGGCCGCAAGGACGTGGCGGCCCTGAGCTTCGTGCTCGGCGACGACTATCACGGTGATCGGGTCGGCGCCTTCATCTACGCCATCGGCAGCATGATCATCGCCGCCCACGGCAATCGCACCGAGTTCTACATCACCGACGTAGTCGATGCGCGTTTCGTCAACAATGCGGCGCGCAACATCGAAAAGGCCACCTGGCTGCTCAACCAGCGCAAGAACGCCGCCGGCGAGCCGCTGCTGTTCGCCAACGAGATCTCGGAGGAGGGCAGCAACCTCAGCTTCGCCACCGAATTCGGCAAGATCGTCGCCCGCCTGGACCTGCTTGCCCAATTGCTGGACGAGCGCTACCGGCGCATCGGCGTCAACTACGCCCAGAGCCTGCTGTTCATCAATTTCCTGCCGGTGCAGTAGCGCCTTCGCGGGAGGCGCCTTAGAGTCGAGGAACCTCGATAACCACAACAAGGGGTTCTTCCATGGTCGCTGCCTTGCGCATCGCCCTCATCGGTGCCGGCAACATGGGGCGCCAGCACCTGCACCATCTGCAGCACCTTTCCAGCGCCCAGCTGTGCGCCCTGGCCGATCCCGATCCGTCAACGGCCGAATTGGCCGCGCAATGGGCTGTGCCGCATTTCAGCGATCATCGCCAACTGCTCCAAAGCGTGCGCCCCGACGCGGTGATCGTCGCCAATCCCAATGCCCTGCACGTCGCGACCGCGCTCGATTGCCTGGCCCTCGGCATCCCGGTGCTGCTGGAAAAGCCCATGGGGACCACGCCGGCAGAGGTGGCTCAGCTGCTGCAAGCCCAGCGTAACCTGCAGGTACCCTTGCTGGTAGGTCACCATCGTCGCCACAATCCGCTGATCGCGCGGGTCCGCGAGCTGCTGCGCCAGGGCGCCATCGGCCGCCTGGTCACCGTCACCGCGCTGTGGCAACTGCAGAAGCCGGAGAGCTACTTCGAGAGTGCCTGGCGCCGGGAAGCCGGGGCGGGGATGCTGCTCACCAACCTGATCCATGACCTCGACCTGCTCCGCCATCTCTGCGGCGAGGTGCGAAAGGTCCAGGCCTTCACCGACAATACCCTGCGTGGCTACGCTAATGCCGACAGCGCGGCGATCAATCTGCAATTCGAGAGTGGCGCCCTGGGCAGCCTGACCGCCAGCGACGGCGTGGCGGCGCCCTGGAGCTGGGAGCTCACCAGCGGCGAGAATCCGGTCTATCCGCACCAGCCCGACCAGCCGTGCTACCTGTTCGCCGGTACCGAGGGTGCCCTGAGCGTGCCGCAGCTCCGCCTCTGGCGCTATGCCAAACGCGGCGCTGGCTGGCATCAGCCCCTCGACGCCCAGGTCCAGGCGCCGGCCAGGGACGAGGCCCTGCGGCTGCAACTGGAGCATTTCGTATGCGTCGCACGGGGAGAGCAGGGCCCCTTGGTCAGTGCCGAGGATGCGGCCCGTACCCTGGCGCTGGTCGCCGCCGTCGAGCGTGCCGCGGAAAGCGGCACGGCGCAGCGGCCGGAAGCCCACTTGCCCGGCTAGCGGCCCCTACAGCGGCTTGGTCAGTTCCTTGGCTCTGTCGTAGGCCTTGGAAAAACCCTTGAGCGACAGGCTCTCGCTGGCGGTCTCGCCGTTGGCCACCGGAGTGGTCACGGTCAGGCGGCTGCCGCGCTGCATCTGCTTGAAGGCGTCACCGACGAACTCCACCGGCACCACGCAGCCTTGAGGAATGCAGGTGTGGAAAGGACGACTCTCCAGGCTGCGCTTGTCGACTTGCAGCGAGATCGGCTTGGTCACCGCCACGCCGAAGGGCAGCACCAGGATACCGTCCACGCCTTCGCGATTGGGCCGCAGCTCGGTGACCAGCATCCGCTGGCCCTTGGCGCTGTCCTTCTGCTGGGTGATGGAGCACAGCTGCGCCGAGCGCTCTCCGTTACGGGCGATGCGGCAGATCACCTGCCAGTCGCCGTACTTTTCCGTGACCGAGGGCTGCGGCTCCTGCTGCGCGGGCGGCGCCGACTGGGCGAAGGCCTGGCCGGCGAGCAGCAGGGGCGCGAGGAACAGGGCCGGGCGGAGGAACCGATGAGACATGGAAAGTCCTTGGCAGGAGGGAAAGACGCCAAGGGTAGGCCATCGCTCCGCGAGGGAACACCCCGCCACGACGATCAGACCTTCTTGACGAACTCGGATTTGAGCTTCATCGCACCTATGCCATCGATCTTGCAATCGATGTCGTGGTCGCCGTCGACCAGGCGGATGTTCTTCACCTTGGTACCTACCTTGACCACCAGGGACGAGCCCTTGACCTTGAGGTCCTTGATCACGCTGACCGTGTCGCCATCCTGCAGGGTGTTGCCGACGGCATCGCGGATCACCTTCGCCTCGTCGGCGGCGCTCGCTTCACCCGGCGTCCATTCATGGGCGCATTCCGGACAGATCAGCTGGCTGCCGTCCGCATAGGTGTATTCGGAAGCGCATTGGGGGCAGGGGGGAAGAGCGGTCATGGCGAGGCACCTGGGTGGAAAAGCCGCGCATTGTATAGGGTTTTAGCTCGTTCGGGTGAGCCTTGCCAGCACTGCCCTAGGCGGCGAATTCCACCTCGATCACCGTGCCATTGTCGTTGCTGTAGAGCGCCTCGCCGCCGAGCTGCTCGGCCAGGCCATTGATGATCCTGAACCCCAGGCGCTGACTGGTTCGCGGATTGAAATGCCGCGGCATGCCCTTGCCGTTGTCGGCGATGCGCAGCAACAGCCGCTGGGCGTCGAGACGCTGCAGGCTGATGCTGATCAAGCCGCGCTGCTCGCCCTCGAAGGCGTGCTTGAGCGAATTGGTCACCACCTCGGCGACCAGCATCGACAGGGTCGTCAGGCGCGACAGATCGAAGTTCAGCGGTTCGGCGCTGATGGTGCAGGACACCTGGCTGAGCCCCGTGGCCTCCAGCAGGTCGCTGGTCAGCAGATGCAGGTGATGGGCCACCGGCTGGTCGGCGTCGGCTGGATCGTGCAGGCGCCGATGGATGCGCGAGATGCTTTCCAGCCGAGAGCGGGCCTCTTCCAGCGCTCGGGAGGCCTCGCTGTCATCGGGCAGCTTGAGTTGCTGCAGCATCAATAGCGATGCGATGAACTGGATGTTGTTGGCGACCCGGTGCTGCAGCTCCTGGAACATGGTGTTCTGCTGGCTGTAGAGACCGTGGATCACCTGCTGTTCGGCACGCAGCCGGGCGCTCGCCGTGTGCATGTAGTGGATCAGGGCGATGTCCACGCTGACGATGACCACGTAGAAGGCCAGCGCCAGCGCCCCCTGACCATTGATCGTGAAGGACCATTGGAGCGGGATGAAGAAGTACCAGGCGGCCAGCCCGGACAGCAGGGCGCAAAGAATGCCGGGGCCGGTACCGCAGAAGAAGGCGGTGAGAATGACGGCGGGAAAGAAGGTCAGATAGGGAAAGCCTTGCGCCAGGATATCCACCAGGGCGAACCGCGCCGCCAGTGCCAGCGCGAACGCCAGGATGGCCAGTCCGTAGGCGAGCTTCTGCCGGGCTCTGATCGCACTGCTCAAATCGCTGATCCAGGCACGGCTAGGCGACGGCTTCAAGGCTCTAACCTGCAAGATGGAAGGCCGCCGGAGTCTAACGCAAAGCCGTTCCGCTGGCGCTGGTCGGAGAGCCAATGGCATCTTTATCGGAGCCGACGGCGACGAACTGTACAACTATTGGACTCAATTGGCTGAGCGCCACCAACGACCGCTCTGATTCGGGCATTTCTTGTACAAAGGGTACGCTTCGTCGTACAGGGTGGGAGGGCGCGGCGGCGGTACGGTCGAACCTCTTGCCTTCACCGAGACAGGACCTGCCCCATGAATCGCCCGCGTGTGCTGGTCGCCGAAGACGAGCCTGTTCTGCTGGGGCTGCTGCAGGAGTTGTTCGAGGATTGGGGCTGCGAGGTGTACGCCTTCCAAAGCGCCGATGCAGCCTGCAGCTTCATGCGCGACGCCCGCCCGCAACTGGACCTGCTCTTCACCGACGTCAGGATGCCCGGCGTGCTCAGTGGCATCGACTTGGCACTGCAGGCGCGCCGTTGGCAGGCGGACCTGCCCATTGTCATCACCTCTGGCTATTACGACGAGCAACCAGCCTGCGCCGTTCAGGCCGTGTTCCTGCCCAAACCTTGGGATCTGCAGACGCTGCTAGAGCGTTGTCCTGTGCCGGTCGGACAGCGACGCTACGCCTGAGTGCGGGCCACACTGCGGACAAGGAAACCTTCGGCGACCCAAAGCAAAAAGCCCGTAGCGGGTAACCCGCTACGGGCTTTTTCAGATTTTGGCTCCGCGACCTGGACTCGAACCAGGGACCCAATGATTAACAGTCATTTGCTCTACCGACTGAGCTATCGCGGAACAACGGAGCGCATCTTACTGATAACTAACAGGAAGTCAAGCCTCGACGGCACCGGAAAAAGGCACCGCCGAGGAGGGCGCCATCAGCCCTTGAGGACCGCAGCGATGGCCTGAATGGTCGGCTGCAGATTGTGGCCGTTCAGGGCCGCCACGCAGATACGGCCGGTACTCACGGCGTAGATGCCGAAATCGGTCTTCAGCCGCTCCACCTGCTCGGCGGTGAGGCCGGAGTAGGAGAACATGCCACGCTGGGCGTTGACGAAGGCGAAGTCGCGGGTGGCGCCAGCAGCGGCCAGGCCTTCCACCAGGGCGTTGCGCATGGTGCGGATGCGCTGGCGCATCTCGCCCAGTTCGGCTTCCCAGAGGGCGCGCAGCTCGGGGTTGCTCAGCACGGTGGCGACGATGGTGGCGCCATGGGTCGGCGGGTTGGAATAGTTGGTGCGGATCACCCGCTTCACCTGCGACAGCACCCGCGCACTTTCCTCGCGGCTCTCGCTGACCAGGGTCAGGGCACCGACCCGCTCGCCATACAGCGAGAAGGATTTGGAGAAGGAGCTGGAGACCAGGAAGGTCAGGCCGGAATCGGCGAACAGGCGCACGGCCTGGGCGTCTTCCTCTATGCCGTCGCCGAAGCCCTGGTAGGCGATGTCGAGGAAAGGCACCAGGTTACGCGCCTTGACCACCTCCAGCACCGCCTGCCAATCGGTTGGCTGCAGGTCCACCCCGGTGGGGTTGTGGCAGCAGGCATGCAGTACCACCACCGAACGCTCCGGCAGCGCCTTGAGGTCGGCCAGGAAGCCTTCGCGATTCAGGCCGTTGCTGGCGGCGTCGTAGTAGCGGTAGGTCTGTACCGGGAAGCCGGCGCCTTCGAACAGGGCGCGGTGGTTTTCCCAGCTCGGATCGCTGATGGCGACCACGGCATCGGGCAGCAGGCGCTTGAGGAAGTCGGCACCGATCTTCAGGGCACCGGTGCCACCGACGGCCTGGACGGTAATAGCGCGACCGTCGCGGACCAGACTCGATTCGGCACCGAACAGCAGGTGCTGCACGGCCTGGTCATAGGCAGCGATACCCTCGATGGGCAGGTAGCCACGCGGCGCCTGGGCGGCCACGCGCTGCTTCTCGGCCTCGGCCACGGCGCGCAACAGCGGGATGCGGCCCTGCTCGTCGTAGTAGACCCCCACGCCCAGATTGACCTTGTGCGGACGGGCATCGGCGTTGTAGGCCTCGTTCAGGCCAAGGATGGGGTCGCGGGGTGCCATTTCGACGGCGGAGAACAAACTCATGGGGCAGGGGCTCGAATGAGGGGTGAAGGGAAGGGCGGAACGCCTGGAGCCAGCAGTATAGCCCCCTGCAACCGCCATCGCGACCCAACCTCAGTCGAGGATTTCCTGACGTGTGGCGGTAGCGGAAGATTGCAAAGAGAGGCTTGCGGCCTCATCTAGGGCGTTCCAGCATTTCCCTCGCTCGCTTTGCCTCGACGCCCCCGTCGCGGCGATGACGTTCCTGCATTCCTGTGCTACTGAGGCAGCCATGTCCGCATTCCAGCTCTCCACCCGCTATACCCCGGCCGGCGACCAGCCCGAAGCCATTCGCCAGATGGTGGAAGGCCTGGAGGCGGGCCTGTCGCACCAGACCCTGCTCGGCGTGACCGGCTCGGGCAAGACCTTCAGCATCGCCAACGTCATCGCCAAGGTGCAGCGCCCGACCATGGTGCTGGCGCCGAACAAGACCCTGGCCGCCCAACTCTACGGCGAATTCAAGGCCTTCTTCCCGAACAACTCGGTGGAGTACTTCGTTTCCTACTACGACTACTACCAGCCGGAAGCCTATGTGCCCTCGTCGGACACCTTCATCGAGAAGGATTCGTCCATCAACGACCACATCGAGCAGATGCGCCTGTCCGCCACCAAGGCGCTGCTGGAGCGCAAGGACGCCATCATCGTCGCCTCGGTGTCCTCCATCTATGGCCTGGGCAGTCCCGAGGCCTACCTGAAGATGGTGCTGCACCTGGATCGCGGTGATCGCATCGACCAGCGCACCATCCTGCGCCGGCTGGCCGAGCTGCAATACAGCCGCAACGACATGGAATTCGCCCGCGCTACCTTCCGGGTACGCGGCGACGTCATCGACATCTTCCCGGCGGAATCGGATCTGGAAGCCGTGCGCGTCGAATTGTTCGACGATGAGGTGGAAAGCCTGTCGGCCTTCGATCCCCTCACCGGTGAGGTGATCCGCAAGCTGCCGCGCTTCACCTTCTATCCCAAGACCCACTACGCCACGCCGCGCGAGACCCTGCTGGGCGCCATCGAGAACATCAAGCTGGAGCTGGCCGATCGCCTTGAATGGTTGCGCAGCCAGAATCGTCTGCTGGAAGCCCAGCGCCTGGAGCAGCGCACCCGCTTCGACCTGGAGATGATCCTCGAACTGGGCTACTGCAACGGCATCGAGAACTACAGCCGCTACCTGTCCGGGCGTGGTCCGGGCGAGCCGCCGCCGACCCTCTACGACTACCTGCCGAGCAACGCCCTGTTGGTGATCGACGAATCCCACGTCACCGTTCCGCAGATTGGCGCTATGTTCAAGGGCGACCGTTCGCGCAAGGAAACCTTGGTGGAGTACGGCTTCCGCCTGCCCTCGGCGTTGGACAACCGGCCGCTGAAGTTCGAGGAGTGGGAAGCCGGGGCGCCCCAGACCATCTTCGTCTCGGCCACTCCGGGACCCTACGAGGAAGAACACGCCGGGCGCGTCATCGAACAGGTGGTGCGTCCCACCGGCCTGGTCGACCCGATCATCGAGATCCGTCCGGCCACCACCCAGGTGGACGACCTGCTTTCCGAAATCCGCCTGCGCGTGGCCCAGGAGGAGCGGGTACTCTGCACCACCCTGACCAAGCGCATGGCCGAGGACCTCACCGACTACCTGGCCGACCACGACGTGCGGGTGCGCTATTTGCACTCGGACATCGATACCGTGGAGCGGGTGGAGATCATCCGCGACCTGCGCCTGGGCACCTTCGACGTCCTGGTGGGCATCAACCTCTTGCGTGAGGGCCTGGACATGCCCGAGGTGTCCCTGGTGGCGGTGCTCGACGCCGACAAGGAAGGCTTCCTGCGCTCCGAACGCTCGCTGATCCAGACCATCGGCCGGGCGGCGCGTAACCTCAACGGCAAGGCCATCCTCTACGCCGACAGCATCACCGGCTCCATGCAGCGCGCCATCGACGAGACCGAGCGCCGGCGCAACAAGCAGCTGGCCTTTAACGCAGAGCACGGCATCGTGCCCCAGGGCATCAAGAAGGACATCCGCGACATCATGGAAGGCGCCGCGGCACCGGGTGCCAAGGGCAAGCGCCGAGTGGCCAAGGTCGCCGAGGACCAGGGCGAATATGCCGCCGAGCTGCGCTCGCCCAGCGAAATCGGCAAGCGTATCCGTCAGCTCGAGGAGAAGATGCTGCAACTGGCGCGCGACCTGCAGTTCGAGTCCGCCGCCCAGCTGCGTGACGAGATCCAGGCCTTGCGCGAGCGTCTGGTTCAGGTCTAAATCCGCTCCAACTGGCAGCGCCAGGGCTGGCGCTGCTACCATTCCGCCTTTGTCCCTTCGCGTTTTTCGAGAAAGCCGATGACCACCGTTCGCACGCGCATCGCGCCGTCGCCCACCGGCGACCCGCATGTCGGTACCGCCTATATCGCCCTGTTCAATCTCTGCTTCGCCCGCCAGCACGGCGGTCAGTTCATCCTGCGCATCGAGGATACCGACCAGGTCCGCTCGACTCGCGAATCCGAACAGCAGATCTATGACGCCCTGCGTTGGCTGGGCATCGAATGGGACGAGGGTCCAGACGTCGGTGGCCCCCATGGTCCCTATCGGCAGAGCGAACGCGGCGAGATCTATTGGAAGTACGCCCGCGAGCTGGTGGAGAAGGGCCATGCCTTCTACTGCTTCGCCACCCCGGAAGAGCTCGACCAGATGCGTGCCGAACAGCAGGCGCGCGGCGAGACCCCGCGCTACGACGGTCGTGGCCTGCGCCTGTCGAAGGAAGAGGTGCAGCAGCGCCTGGACGCCGGCCAGCCCTATGTCATCCGCATGAAGGTGCCGGAGGAGGGCGTCTGCGTTGTCCCCGACCTGCTGCGCGGCGATGTCGAGATCCCCTGGGATCGCATGGACATGCAGGTGCTGATGAAGGCTGACGGCCTGCCCACCTACTTCCTCGCCAACGTGGTCGACGACCACCTGATGGGCATCACCCATGTCCTGCGTGGCGAAGAGTGGCTGCCCTCGGCGCCCAAGCTGATCAAGCTTTACGAATACTTCGGCTGGGAGCAGCCGCAGCTCTGCTACATGCCGCTGCTGCGCAACCCGGACAAGAGCAAGCTCTCCAAGCGCAAGAATCCCACCTCGGTGACCTTCTATCAGCGCATGGGCTACCTGCCCGAGGCCATGCTCAACTACCTCGGCCGCATGGGCTGGTCCATGCCCGACGAGCGCGAGAAATTCACCTTGGACGAGATGGTCGAGCATTTCGACCTGCAGCGCGTGTCCCTGGGCGGCCCTATATTCGACGTCGAGAAACTGTCCTGGCTCAACGGCCAGTGGCTGCGCGAGCTGAGCCCCGAGCGCTTCGCCGCCGAGGTGCAGCAGTGGGCGCTCAATCCCGAGTACCTGCTCAAGATCGCCCCGCTGGTGCAGCAGCGGGTCGAGACCTTCAGCCAGATCGCCCCGCTGGCCGGTTTCTTCTTCAGCGGCGCCCTGAATCTGGACCCGGCCCTGTTCCAGCACAAGAAGCTGTCCGCCGACCAGGTGCGGCTGGTCATGCAATTGCTGCTGTGGAAGCTAGAAGCCCTGCGGACGTGGGACAAGGAACGCATCACCGCGGTGATCCAGACCGTTGCCGAGCATCAGCAACTCAAGCTGCGTGATGTCATGCCGCTGCTGTTCGCCGCCATCACCGGCCAGGCCAGCTCGGTCTCGGTGCTGGACGCCATGGAGATCCTCGGTCCGGATCTCACCCGCTTCCGTCTGCGTCAGGCGGTCGAACTGCTGGGCGCGCCTTCCAAGAAGGAAACCAAGGAGTGGGAGAAGCTGTTGGCCGAACTCGGCTGATCGCCTCTCGGCCGACCCCGACGTCGGGGTCGGCTTCTCTCTCACGCCAGGATGGCCCCATGACCTCCGTGACTCTCCAGCGGCACAATCTGCTCGAAGACGTGCTGGCCTTGCTCAGTGCGACCCTGATGATCGCCCTGGCGGTCAATCTCTATCGGCATGCCGGGCTGCTCACCGGCGGTACCGCCGGGCTGGCCTTTCTCGCCCAATACGGCACGCGGCTGTCCTTCGGCCAGGCGTTCTTCCTCATCAACCTGCCGTTCTACTGGCTGGCCGTGCGGCGGATGGGCTGGGCCTTCACCCTACGCACCCTGGCGGCGGTGAGTCTGGTATCGGTGCTTACCGAGCTGACGCCGCGCTTCATCGGCTTCACGATCCTGCAGCCACTCTATGCGGCAATCCTCGGCGGTGTGCTCATGGGGGTAGGGCTGTTGATCCTGTTCCGGCATAAGGCCAGTCTCGGCGGTATCAACATCGCCGTGCTCTATCTGCAGCATCGCTATGGCTGGCGCGCGGGCAAGGTGCAGATGGGCATCGATTGCCTGATCGTCCTGCTGGCGCTGTTCGTCGTCGCGCCGGGCGCCATCCTCACCTCCATCCTCGGTGCCGTCATCCTCAATCTGACCCTGGCGATCAACCATCGCCCCGGTCGCTACAGCGCTATCAGCTAGGGGCTTTCCGTCGCGCCAGCGCAACTTCGATTGGTCCGCGACCCGCCTTGGCTTTAAGATGGCGCCCATTTTCGACGGCCACGGCTGTCGTCATCGCAAGTTGAAGAGGTTTCCATGAGCTGCGATTTCCTGGCACAAGCCCTTCCCGGCGTACAGAAACTCTCGCCCTACGTGCCCGGCAAGCCCGTCGATGAACTGGCCCGCGAACTGGGTATCGCACCGGCGAGCATCGTCAAGCTCGCCAGCAACGAGAACCCCCTCGGCCCGAGCGCCAAGGCGCTCGAGGCCATCCGCGCCGAGCTGGCCGAACTGACCCGCTATCCCGATGGCAACGCCTTCGATCTCAAGCAGGCCCTGAGCCAGAGATTCGGCGTGGCGCCCAGCGGCATCACCCTGGGCAACGGCTCCAACGACATCCTCGAACTGGTCGCCCGTGCCTACCTGGCGCCGGGCTACAATGCCGTGTTCAGCGAGCATGCCTTCGCCGTCTACCCGCTGGTGACCCTGGCCATCGGGGCCGAGGGCCGTAGCGTCCCGGCCAAGGCCTATGGCCATGACCTCGACGCCATGCTCGCCGCCATCGATGCCAATACTCGGGTGGTCTTCGTCGCCAACCCCAACAACCCTACCGGCACCTGGTTCGACAGCGACGCCCTGGCGCGCTTCCTTGCCCGCGTCCCTGAACACGTCCTGGTGGTGCTGGACGAGGCCTACATCGAATACGCCGAGGGCGATGAACTGCCGGACGGCCTGGCCTTCCTCGCGCAGTACCCGAACCTGATCGTCTCGCGGACCTTCTCCAAGGCCTACGGCCTGGCCGCCCTGCGGGTGGGCTACGCCTTCTCCTCGCCGACCGTGGCCGATGTGCTCAACCGGGTGCGCCAGCCGTTCAACGTCAACAGCCTGGCCCAGGCCGCTGCCTGCGCCGCGCTGGCCGACAGCGACTACCTGGCCCGCAGCCGCGCCTTGAACGACGCTGGCATGGCCCAACTGGAAGCCGGTTTCCGCAAACTGGACCTGCAGTGGATTCCCTCGCGCGGTAACTTCATCGCCGTCGATCTGGGCCGCGATGCCGCGCCGATCAACCTGGGTCTGCTGCAAGAGGGCGTCATCGTGCGTCCCGTCGCCGGCTATGGCATGCCGACCTTCCTGCGCGTCTCCATCGGCACCGAGGCGGAGAACGCCCGCTTCCTGGCGGCCCTGACCAAGGTCCTGGGTCGTGGCTGAGGTGGCCGCCCCGCTGATCGAGCGTCTCGTCGTCGTCGGCCTGGGGCTGATCGGCGGCTCCTTCGCCAAGGGTGCCCGCGCCAGCGGCCTCTGTCGTGAAGTGGTGGGGGTCGATCGCGACCCCGAGACCCGCCGCCTGGCGGTCGAGCTGGGCGTGGTTGACCGCTGCGTTGCCGAACTGGCCGACGCCTGTCCGGGCGCCGACGTCATCCAGTTGGCCGTGCCCATCCTGGCCATGGAGCGAGTGCTCGCCGAGTTGGCGGTGCTGCCCCTCGGCACGGCCATCCTCACCGATGTCGGCAGCGCCAAGGGCAACGTGGTGCGTGCCGCGCGCCAGGCCTTCGCCGGCCAGTCGCTGCGTTTCGTGCCGGGTCATCCCATCGCCGGTTCCGAGCGCAGCGGCGTCACGGCGGCCAACGCGGCCTTGTTCAATCGGCACAAGGTCATCCTCACGCCGCTGGAAGAGACCTTGCCGGCAGACCTGGACAAGGTCGACCGCCTCTGGCGCGCCATCGGTGCCGATGTCGAGCACATGACCGTCGAGCATCACGACCAGGTCCTGGCTGCCACCAGCCATCTGCCGCACCTGCTGGCCTTCAACCTGGTGGACTCCCTGGCCAAGCGCAGCGAGAACCGCGAGATCTTCCATTACGCCGCGGGTGGCTTCCGCGACTTCACCCGCATCGCCGGCAGCGACCCGACCATGTGGCATGACATCTTCATCGCCAATCGCGAAGCCGTGCTGCAGGCGCTGGACACCTACCGCGCCGATCTCGACGAGCTGCGTGGCGCCATCCAGGCCGGCGATGGTCAGTTCCTCATGGAGGTGCTGACCCATGCGCGCGGCGCGCGCGAGCATTTCGGTCGCATCCTTGCCAGCCGTACCCAGGCCGGCGCCCAGGTCGTCGCCAATCATCCCATCACGGAGGGGCACTCATGAGCAGTACCGCACCCGTCATCACCCTCGACGGCCCCGGCGGTTCGGGGAAGGGCACCATCGCGGCGCTGGTCGCCCGTCAGCTCGGCTGGAATCTGCTGGACTCCGGTGCGCTCTATCGCCTGCTGGCCTTCGCCGCTCGCAACCACGGCGTCGACTACACCAACGAGGAATCGCTCAAGCTGCTGGCGGCCCACCTGGACGTGCAGTTCCTGGCCGGCCATGAGCACGGTCAGCGCATCATCCTCGAAGGCGAGGATGTCACCGACGTCATCCGCACCGAGGAAGTCGGTGCCGGCGCCTCCCAGGTCGCCACCCTGCCAGCCGTGCGCGATGCGCTGCTGCAGCGCCAGCAGGCCTTCCGTGAGGCCCCTGGTCTGGTCGCCGATGGTCGCGACATGGGCACCGTGGTCTTTCCGGACGCCGAACTGAAGATCTTTCTGACCGCCGGTGCCGAGGAAAGGGCACAGAGGCGTTATCTTCAGTTGAAGCAGAAGGGCGAAAATGTTAGCTTGCCTGCCCTCCTGGAAGAGATCCGTGAGCGGGACGCCCGCGACAGTCAGCGTAGCGTTGCTCCGCTCAAGCCCGCCGACGATGCCGTCGAGCTGGACTCCACGCATCTCTCCATACAACAGGTATTGGAACGCATCCTGACCCTGGCCGCCGAGCGCGACCTGGCGGGATGAAGGCCGAGACTCATCCGAGTCGTCGGTGAAAGCTGCCGGGAACCAGTCGCATCCCGGCAGCCGGATGGTAACCACTCACCCCGCATGGGCTGGTCATGCGGTAGCCGGATACATCGGGTATCCATACAACAGGTATGAACATGAGCGAAAGCTTCGCAGAACTCTTTGAAGAAAGTCTGAAATCCCTCGACATGCAGCCGGGTGCCATCATCACCGGTACCGTGGTGTCGATCGATGGCGACTGGGTTGTGGTCGATACCGGCCTGAAATCCGAAGGCCTGGTTCCGCTCGAGCAGTTCTACAACGAACAAGGCGAGCTGACCATCAACGTGGGTGACGAAGTCCACGTAGCCCTGGATGCCGTCGAAGACGGTTTCGGCGAAACCAAAGTGTCTCGCGAAAAGGCCAAGCGCGCCGAGTCCTGGCTGGTCCTGGAAGCCGCGTTCAGCGCCGACGAAGTGGTCAAGGGTGTCATCAACGGCAAGGTCAAGGGCGGCTTCACCGTCGACGTCAGCGGCATCCGCGCGTTCCTGCCGGGCTCCCTGGTCGATGTCCGTCCGGTGCGTGACACCACCCACCTGGAAGGCAAGGAACTCGAGTTCAAGGTCATCAAGCTGGACCAGAAGCGCAACAACGTTGTCGTTTCCCGTCGTAGCGTCCTGGAAGCCGAGAACAGCGCCGAGCGCGAAGCCCTGCTGGAATCCCTGCAGGAAGGCCAGCAAGTCAAGGGTATCGTCAAGAACCTCACCGACTACGGTGCGTTCGTCGACCTGGGCGGCGTCGATGGCCTGCTGCACATCACCGACATGGCCTGGAAGCGCATCAAGCATCCGTCGGAAATCGTCAACGTCGGCGACGAGATCGACGTCAAGGTGCTGAAGTTCGACCGCGAGCGCAACCGCGTCTCCCTGGGTCTGAAGCAGCTGGGCGAAGATCCGTGGGTCGCCATCAAGGCCCGTTACCCGGAAGGCACCCGCGTTCAGGCGCGCGTCACCAACCTCACTGACTACGGCTGCTTCGCCGAGCTGGAAGAGGGCGTGGAAGGCCTGGTGCACGTGTCCGAAATGGATTGGACCAACAAGAACATCCACCCGTCCAAGGTCGTTCAGGTCGGCGACGAAGTGGAAGTCATGGTCCTGGATATCGACGAAGAGCGTCGTCGTATCTCCCTGGGCATCAAGCAGTGCCGTGCCAACCCGTGGGAAGAGTTCTCGGGTCAGTTCAACAAGGGCGACCGCATCTCCGGCACCATCAAGTCGATCACCGATTTCGGTATCTTCATTGGTCTGGAAGGCGGCATCGACGGCCTGGTACACCTGTCCGACATCTCCTGGAACGAAACCGGCGAAGAAGCCGTGCGTCGCTTCAAGAAGGGTGACGAGCTGGACACCGTGATCCTGTCCGTTGATCCCGAGCGCGAGCGCATCTCCCTGGGTATCAAGCAGCTGGAAGACGATCCGTTCTCCAACTACGCCTCCCTGAACGAGAAAGGCACCATCGTGCGCGGTACCGTCAAGGAAGTCGATGCCAAGGGCGCTGTCATCACCCTGGCCAACGAGATCGAAGGCGTTCTGAAGGCGTCCGAAATCAGCCGTGATCGCGTCGAAGACGCTCGCAACGTGCTGAAGGAAGGCGACGAAGTCGAAGCCAAGATCATCAGCATCGATCGCAAGAGCCGCGTGATCAGCCTCTCCGTCAAGTCCAAGGACGTCGACGACGAGAAGGAAGCCATGAGCTCCCTGCGTAGCAAGCAAGAGCCTGCTGCCGGCCCCACCACCATCGGTGACCTGATCAAGGCCCAGATGGAAAGCCAGAACTAAGTTCTCGCTTGAGTGAAAAGGCGACCTCCGGGTCGCCTTTTTCTTGCCTGGCGAAAAAGAGGAGGGCGGTAACGGCAAGCAAAAAGGTGAGAGCGGCAAAGCCGGTCGCTTGACTTTGCAAAAATCGGCCAGCGTGCTAAAAGTGCTCGGAGGTGATCTAGCCGCTTGATAACGAAGGAAAAATCCATGACCAAGTCGGAGTTGATCGAGCGTATCGTTGCCTACCAGGGGCAGCTGTCGTCCAAGGACGTCGAGCTGGCGATCAAGACCATGCTGGAACAGATGGCCCAGGCCCTTTCCACCGGTGATCGTATCGAGATCCGGGGATTCGGCAGCTTCTCCTTGCATTATCGGGCGCCTCGTACCGGACGCAATCCCAAGACCGGGGAATCGGTCCTGCTGGATGGCAAGTTCGTGCCGCACTTCAAGCCAGGCAAGGAACTACGAGATCGGGTGAATGAGCTGGAGCCATAAAGTCGGCGCTCAACTCAGCCCCTCCCTTTGATGCCTTGCAACCTGTTGATTGAATAGCGTTTTTTTCGCACGGCTGGCTCGTCAAAAAAGCGTTGTTGTTGTAATTGATATCGGTATTTTGACGTTTACAAAAAAAGTCAAGTCTTTTTGATATTTTTGTAGACGGGTTCCGTTTTTTGTATGAGACTTCGCTCACATAAGGTCCTGGTTGACCTCGTAGTCCACTCCGAGTGAGGAAGTTGTCATGCGCCACTATCTTTTCATCTGGATCGGTATCGCCGCCTGCTTCACCAGCATGCAACTCGGACATCCCTTCCTGGCCGTAGCCGCCCTGGCTGGTAGCTGGTTGGTTGCTCTTCTCCTGCAGCCTGCTCAGCGTGTCGAGACCTTCTCGCGTCATTACGTCGCCCAGCCGGCCGTGCGCATGCAAGCTGTCGACGTAGCCGTCGCGGCCAAGACGCTCTAAAGCCAATTCGTTTTCATGGCCCACCAGGCCTGGCCTGGTGGGCTTTTTTATGGCCGGTGTTTTTGCAGCGCTAGGTGCTCGTCGAGCAATGTCTTACCATGGGCGCCGATTTGGCTGCTGGAAGGGCGCTTGGCATCGATGGAACGCAGTATTCTGGTGACGGGAGCGGGAGGATTCGTGGGTACTTCCCTGGTCCGGCATCTGCTTGACGAGGGTTATCCCGTAGTCGCTGCGCTACGTCAGGCGCCAACTTCCACCCCGCTACCTGGCCTTGCCTTCGTGAGTCGTGAACTCACCGCCGATACCGACTGGTCGGCAGCGCTGGCGGGGGTCGATACCATCATCCATCTTGCCGCACGCGTCCATCAGTTGGGTGAGCAACCCGGTGCGCTCAGTGATGGGCAATATGACCAGGTGAATCGGGCCGCTACCTTGAAGCTGGCGCGGGACGCCGTCCTTGCCGGTGTCCGTCGCTTCATCTTCGTCAGCAGCATCAAGGTCAATGGCGACTGGACATTGCCGGGACGCCCCTTCCGTGCCGATGATCCGCCCGGCCCCACCGATGCCTACGCCCGCTCCAAGGCTGCCGCCGAGCAGCAGCTACTAGCGCTCATGGCGGAGACCGGTCTGGAGGTGGTCATTATCCGTCCACCGCTGGTTTATGGCCCTGGCGTGAAAGCCAATGTCGCCCGTTTGCTGGATGTGCTGGCTCGCGGCGTGCCGCTGCCCCTGGGCGGGGTAAGGCACAACCGGCGCAGTCTGGTCGCCGTGGAAAATCTGGTCGACCTGCTGACGCTATGCATCTCGGCGCCCCGGGCAGTAGGAGCCACCTTGCTGGTCAGCGACGATGAGGATCTATCTACCGTCGACTTGCTCGAGGTGCTGAGCGAGGGCTTGGGCAGGAAGGCCAGATTGATCCCCATTCCCAGCGCCTGGCTCGAAATAGTCGCCCGGCTGCTGGGGCGTGGCGAACTGGCACAACGACTCTGTGGTTCGCTTCAGGTTGACATCCAGCCCACCAAGACGCTGTTGGCTTGGCAGCCACCCCACTCGGCCCGCAGCGCCCTGCGGGCGTTGGGTGCGCAACGCGCGGAGCGGGCAGTATGCTGATTCTGCTGCTGATCGCAGCTCTGGGTGGCAGTTGGCTGGGGACGGCAGCGTTGCGCCGCTATGCCCTGTCCGGTGGTCTGCTCGACGAACCCAATGCGCGTAGCTCGCATCAGGTGGCGACACCCCGGGGCGGTGGGTTGGCCTTCGTGGCGGTGTTCGTGATCGGTTGCTTCGCCTTGCGGGTGCTGGGATGGCTCGATACGGCAACCGGCAGCGTTCTGGTCGGAGCGGGGCTGCTGGTGGCGGTACTGGGGTTCGTCGATGATCATCGACATGTCGGCGCCGGTTGGCGGTTACTCGGGCATTTCCTCGCGGCCTTCCTGGCCTTGCTGTGGCTCGGTGGGTATGGGGTACTGCCCGGAAGCCTGGCGCAGGCCCTGGATTTGCCGATTGCAGTGATCCTGGCCCTTGGCGCCTTCTATCTGGTCTGGCTATTGAATCTCTATAATTTCATGGACGGCATCGACGGTATCGCCGCGGTGGAGGCCTTGAGCGCCTGTCTGGGCATGGCGCTGCTCTATGGTCTCGCGGGATATTCGCAGTTGCTGGGAGCCCCCTTGCTGCTGGCGGCAGCGGTCACGGGGTTCCTGTTGTGGAATTTCCCGCCCGCGAGGATCTTCATGGGCGACGTTGGCAGCGGCTTTCTCGGTCTCGTCCTGGGCATGCTGTCGCTGCAGGCGGCCCTGGTCGAGCTTTCACTGTTTTGGGCTTGGGTGATCCTGCTGGGCGTCTTCATCGTCGACGCCACCTGGACCTTGCTGCGCCGTATGATACGTGGCAAGAAACCCTACGAGGCCCACCGCACCCACGCCTACCAATGGGCTTCGCGGCGCCATCGCAGCCACAGGGCGGTGACCCTGGCGGTGCTCGGCATCAACCTGTTCTGGCTGCTGCCCATCGCTTTGCTGGTGGGCACTGGGCATTTAGGTGCCATACTGGGGCTGTTGCTTGCCTATGGACCTCTGTTGGGTCTGGCCCTTGGATACAATGCTGGGACCGATGAGACAGCTTCGGCTGTGCCGTCCACCGGGTTCAGGGAGTAGGAACACTGCTATGTTGCGTGACCGTCTGGTCAAGCTGAACCGGCGTACCAAGAGAGTCATCCAGGTCGCGGTCGATCTGCTATTGATCTGGATCTCACTGTGGCTCGCCTTCTATCTGCGGCTGGGCTCCGCGCAGATGATCGAGCCCTTCAGTGGCCACGCCTGGTTGTTTCTCACCGCGCCTGCCATCGCCATTCCCCTGTTCATCCGCATCGGCATGTACCGGGCGGTGATGCGTTATCTGGGCAACGATGCGCTGATCGCCATCGCCAAGGCCGTGACGCTTTCGACCTTGCTGCTGTCCGTGGTCATCTACTGGTATCGCGATCTACCGGAGATCGTGCCGCGTTCGATGATCTTCAACTATTGGATCGTCAGCCTGATCCTCATCGGCGGTCTGCGTCTGGCGCTGCGCCAGTACTTCCTGGGTGACTGGTATCGCGCCATCACCGTACCCTTCATCAAGCAGCCGGACGAATTGCCCCGTGTCGCCATCTATGGCGCCGGGTCGGCGGGCAATCAGCTGATCGCAGCGCTGCGCATGGGGCGGGCGATGCGGCCGGTGGCCTTCATCGACGATGACAAGAGCATCGCCAATCGCATCATCGCCGGCCTCAAGGTCTACACCCCCAAGCACATCCAGCAGATGATCGAAGAGACCGGTGCCGAGGAAATCCTCCTGGCCATCCCGTCCGCCACCCGTGCCCGGCGCCGGGAGGTCCTTAGTCTGCTCGAGCCCTATCCCTTGCATGTCCGTACCGTCCCGCGGATCAGCGATCTCGCCTGTGGCAAGGTGCAGGTGGACGATCTGCAGGAAGTGGATATCGCTGACCTCCTGGGGCGTGATCCGGTAGCGCCGCGGCCTGAACTGTTCAGTCGCTGCATCAGCCAGCAGGTGGTGATGGTGACGGGGGCGGGTGGCTCCATCGGTTCCGAGCTGTGCCGGCAGATCATCGGGCAGCGGCCGCGGGTGCTGATCCTGCTCGATCATGCCGAATTCAATCTTTACAGCATCCATCGGGAGCTGGACGCCCATATCCAGCGTGAAGCTCTGCCGATCACCCTGGTGCCCGTCCTGGGGTCCATCCGTAACGCTGCGCTGTTGCTGCAGGTGATGCGCCACTGGAAGGTGGCGACCCTGTACCATGCGGCAGCCTACAAGCACGTGCCCATGGTCGAGCACAACATTGCCGAGGGATTCGGCAACAATGTGCTGGGTACGCTGAACGCTGCCCAGGCGGCGATCCAGGCAGGGGTGACCAGCTTCGTGCTGATCTCCACCGACAAGGCGGTGCGGCCGACCAACATCATGGGCAGTACCAAGCGCCTGGCCGAGATGGTCCTGCAGGCGCTCAGCCGTGAAGCGGCGCCCATACTCCATGGCCAGGCCGACGGCATTCACCAGGTCAATCGCACCCGCTTCACCATGGTCAGGTTCGGCAACGTCCTGGGCTCGTCCGGCTCGGTCATTCCGCTGTTCCGTACGCAAATCCGCAAGGGTGGGCCGGTCACCGTGACCCACCCCAAGATCACCCGCTTCTTCATGACCATCACCGAAGCGGCGCAACTGGTGATCCAGGCCGGGGCCATGGGCGAGGGGGGCGATGTCTTCGTTCTGGACATGGGCGAGCCGGTGCGCATCGTCGAGCTGGCCGAGCAGATGATCAAGCTCTCGGGCCTCAGCGTGCGTTCTCCTGCCAATCCCCATGGCGACGTGGCCATCGAATTCACCGGCCTGCGGCCTGGCGAGAAACTCTACGAAGAATTGCTCATCGGCGACGACGTCAGTCCCACTTCGCATCCCAAGATCATGCGGGCCAGCGAAGACTTCCTTGCTTGGGACGCCTTTAGGGCTGCCCTCGTCGAGTTGAGTCGCTCGGTCGACGCCGGCGATTACGTCCGGGTGCGCCAACTGCTGCGCGATACCGTTGCCGGTTACACACCGGAAGGCGATATCGTCGACTGGTTGCATACCAACTGGTCCATCGATTGACCTGGGCGCTGTCTCAAATCCCGTATTTGAAGCCGAGCACAGAAGCGGCACCCTCTCGTCGCCGAGCTGAACTTTCCTTTTCTGCCACTGTTTAACTCAGGTCTTTGGGCGTGCGGCGTTGGTCGCGGCCCGAGCCAGGGATGGCTGCGCCGTCCTCCGATGTCCTGCGCGCCGGTTCGGGCAGGATGATGTGCAAATCGATATAGGCAGGATTCAGGATGAAGGTACTGGTAACGGGTGGCGCGGGTTTCATTGGTTCCGCCGTAGTACGTTTTCTTATCAACGAAACCCCGTGCAAGGTCGCCAACGTCGACAAGCTGACCTACGCCGGTAACGTGGATTCGCTAGCAGAGGTCTCCGCGTCCGACCGCTATGAGTTTCACCAGGTGGATATCTGCGACTTCGGCGCCCTGCAGAAGGTGTTCGCCGCCTTCCAGCCCGATGTGGTGATGCACCTGGCTGCCGAATCGCATGTGGATCGCTCCATCGAGGGGCCTGCCGACTTCATCCAGACCAACGTCGTCGGTACCGGCGTGATGCTGGAAGTCACGCGGGCCTACTGGAACGGCCTGGAACCCGAGGCCAAGGCGGCCTTCCGTTTCCACCACATCTCCACCGATGAAGTCTACGGCGATCTGCACGGCACGGACGACCTCTTTACCGAGACCACGCCCTATGCGCCGAGCTCGCCCTATTCCGCCAGCAAGGCCGGCAGCGACCACCTGGTGCGCGCCTGGGGCCGGACCTATGGCCTGCCGGTGCTGGTGACCAACTGTTCGAACAACTACGGTCCCTATCACTTCCCCGAGAAGCTGATCCCCCACGTCATCCTCAATGCCATCCACGGCAAACCGCTGCCGGTCTATGGTGACGGTTCCCAGGTGCGTGACTGGCTGTTCGTCGAAGACCATGCGCGCGCCCTCTATACCGTGGTGACCCAGGGTGAGGTCGGCGAGACGTACAACATCGGTGGCCACAACGAGAAGCGCAATCTGCAGGTCGTCGAGACCATCTGCGACCTGCTCGAAGAGCTGGCACCCGAGAAGCCGGCGGGGGTGGAGCGTTATCGCGACCTCATCACCTTCGTCAAGGACCGTCCCGGTCACGACATGAGATACGCCATCGATGCCAGCAAGATCGGCCGCGAGCTGGGCTGGACGCCGGAAGAGACCTTCGAGACCGGCATGCGCAAGACCGTCACCTGGTACCTGAACAATCGTGAGTGGTGGCAGCGGGTACTGTCCGGTGCCTATCGCCTCGAGCGTCTTGGCGAAGCCGTTTAACGATCCGTTCTCGGACACGCACCATGGCGTGTCCGACCGACAGCAACAGTCAATTTTCAGAGGACGATTGCCATGAGCAAATACAAGGGAATTCTGCTGGCCGGTGGCTCCGGTACCCGTTTGCACCCCATTACCCTGGGCGTGTCCAAGCAGTCGCTGCCGATCTACGACAAACCCATGATCTACTATCCGCTGTCCGTGCTGATGCTGGCCGGTATTCAGGAAGTGCTGATCATCTCGACGCCAGCCGACCTGCCCGGTTTCCAGCGCATGCTGGGCGACGGCAGCCACTTCGGCATGCAACTGAGCTATGCCGAGCAGCCGAGCCCCGATGGTCTGGCCCAGGCCTTCATCATCGGCCGTGAATTCGTCGGCAATGACAACGTCTGCCTGGTCCTCGGCGACAACATCTTCTATGGCCAGCGCTTCAGCGAGACGCTGTTGAAGGCCGCGAGCGTGGAGAAGGGCGCCACCGTCTTCGGCTACTACGTCGCCGATCCCGAGCGTTTCGGTGTGGTCGAGTTCGATGACCAGGGCAAGGCCCTGAGCATCGAAGAGAAGCCCAAGAAGCCGAAATCCAACTATGCCGTCACCGGTCTGTATTTCTACGACAACGACGTGCTGGACATCGCCGCCAACATCAAGCCATCGCCCCGTGGCGAACTGGAAATCACCGACGTCAACAACGAGTACCTGCGCCGCGGCTCGCTGAACGTGTCCCTGCTGGGTCGTGGTTTCGCCTGGCTGGATACCGGTACCCACGATGCCCTGCTGGAAGCCGGCCACTTCGTCCAGACCATCGAGAAGCGTCAGGGTCTGAAGGTCGCCTGCCTCGAAGAGATCGCCTTCCAGAAAGGCTGGATCACCTGCGAGCAGATGGCATTGCAGGCCGAAGCCCTGAGCAAGACTGGCTATGGCCAGTACCTGGCGCGTCTGTGCAAGGAGCAGGACTGATGCAGGTCTTCGACACCGCGATCCCGGACGTCAAGCTGATCGAGCCCAAGGTCTTCGGTGACGACCGCGGCTTCTTCCTGGAATCCTTCCAGGCCGAGCGTTATGCCCAGCAGGCGGGAATCACGCTGGCGTTCGTTCAGGACAACCACTCGCGTTCGGCGCGTAACGTGCTGCGTGGCCTGCATTTCCAGCGCAGCAAGCCGCAAGGCAAGCTGGTGCGTGTCGTGCGCGGCGAGGTACTGGACGTGGCCGTCGACATCCGTCGGGGCTCGCCCACCTTCGGCAACGTGGTGAGCGAGATCCTTTCGGAGGAGAACAAGCGCCAGCTCTGGATACCGCCGGGTCTCGCCCACGGCTTCGTGGTGCTGTCTGAAACCGCCGATTTTGAATACAAGTGCACAGATTATTACGATCCCTCTGATGAAGGGTCTTTGATCTGGAATGATCCGGATCTAAATATCGACTGGCGGGTCTCGGATCCCATCCTGTCCGCCAAAGATGCACAAGGACTTCGATTGGCGGAGCTGTATAGATGAAGATACTGGTTACCGGAGCGAACGGGCAGGTCGGACGTTGTCTGACCGACCGCCTTCAGCGTTCAGAACTGGCATGGGAGGCCCATGGACGTGCCACTCTGGATATCGCTGACGAAGGCTCGGTGACCAGCCATCTTGAGCGGTTCAACCCGGACGTCGTGATCAATGCGGCGGCCTATACGGCGGTGGACAAGGCCGAGCAGGAGCCGGAGATCGCCGCGCGCGGCAACATCGAAGGTCCTGCGGTCCTGGCACAGGCCTGTGGTGCGGCCGGTATCGCCCTGCTGCACCTGTCCACCGACTACGTGTTCGACGGGACGGCCACCCAGCCGTACCAGGTGAGCGACCCGGTCAGTCCCGCCGGGGTCTATGGGATGACCAAGCTGGAGGGCGAGAATCGCATCCTCTCGGCCTGCCCTCGGGCCGTGATCCTGCGCACGGCCTGGGTCTTCAGCGAGCACTGCAATAATTTCCTCAAGACCATGCTGCGGCTGGCTGCCGACCGCGACGAACTGCGCGTGGTGAGCGACCAAGTCGGCTGCCCGACCTATGCCGGCCACATCGCCGATGCGCTGCTGGAGATCGCTGGCCAGGTCCAGGCCGTTCCCACACAGGCGGCTTACGGGCTCTACCACTACGCCGGCGACAGCGGCCTGAGCTGGTGCGACTTCGCGCGGTACATCATCGATGCCGGTCAGGAACTCGGCATGCTGCAGCGTGCGCCCCTCATCACCGGGATCGCCACTTCCGAGTTTCCCACCCTGGCCAAGCGGCCCGCCTATTCGATGCTGGATTCGAGCGCGCTGCAGAGCGCGTTCGGCGTCGCGCCCAGCGACTGGCGTCAGGGCGTGCGGCAGACCCTGGCCGCGCTCAAGACCGAGCGCGAGCGCGCTGGATCGCTGGTCAGTTGACAGCCTGACGGCGCGCGATAAGCTTTGCGCATTTCACGGTGGAACAAGGAGGTTCCCCTATGAGATGCGTCTGGATCTTCGTCTTTCTCATCGCACTGCAGTCCTGGGTCTATGCCTGCGAGCCTGCTGTGGGCACCCAGGCCAAGTCGTCCATCAGTGCCTTTCCGGCACCCCTGAACATCAATGTCGCCGATGTCGGCGAGCTGCAGCGCTTGAGTGGCATCGGGGCGGTCAAGGCTCGGGCCATTGTCGATTATCGTCAGGCCCACGGTGCTTTCGCGTCGGTGGACGAGCTGCTCGAGGTGAAGGGGATCGGCAAGGGCCTCCTGCAGCGCAATCGTGCATTGCTGACCGTCGACTGATTCCTGTCGAACTTTAATCGACGTTACTCGGAAAATATTCAACTCCTTGTTTTGGCTGGAATTTTAAGTTCTGGCACAGGCATTGCTCTATCTCTGGCACGAGTGGGTACGGCGTCAATTTCCCGTACCGGAGGAGCAGAGCAATGGTTCAAGGTGTCGAGTTCAATCGGTTGATGCTGGAAATGCGTTCCATGCAGACCGAGGCCATGGCCCGGTCGAAAGCCGTGGCCGCGCCCACCAGCACCGAACAGGTCCAGGGCCCGAGCTTCGCCGACATGCTCAGCAAGGCCGTGGGCTCCGTCGCCGAGACCCAGCAAACCGCCAGCGAGATGGCCAAGGCCTTCGAACTGGGGCAGGGCGGGGTCGACCTCACTCAAGTCATGATCGCTTCGCAGAAGGCCAGCGTTTCCGTGCAGGCCTTGACCCAGGTACGCAACAAGTTCGTGCAGGCGTACCAAGACATCATGCAAATGTCGATTTGAGGACGGTCTAGACCATGGCTGACGCTCTTACCAACGCCCCCGTCCCCACCGCCAAACCCGAGGCCGAGGACAAACCCAAGAAGCCTCTGCTGGGTCTGAGCTTCCTCGACAACCTGTCCGAGATGCCGCTGCTGCGCCAGCTGGGTCTGCTCATCGGCTTGGCCGCCAGTGTCGCCCTGGGTTTCGCCGTGGTGCTCTGGACCCAGCAACCGGACTATCGGCCGCTGTACACCAGCATGGCCGGTCTGGACGCCAACCAGGTGCTGCAGGCCCTGGGCGCTGCCGACATCGGCTACAAGGTCGATCCGAATTCCGGCGCCTTGTTGGTCAAGGCTGACGACCTCGGTCGTGCCCGCATGAAGATGGCTGCCGCCGGTATCACCCCCTCGGACGGCAACGTGGGCTTCGAGTTGCTGGACAAGGAACAGCCGCTGGGCACCAGCCAGTTCATGGAAGCGGCGAACTATCGGCGCAGCCTCGAAGGCGAACTGGCTCGTACCATTTCCAGCCTCAACGGCATCAAGGCTGCCCGGGTACACCTGGCGATTCCGAAGAGTTCGGTATTCGTCCGCGACGAGCGCAAGCCGAGCGCGTCCGTGCTGGTGGAAATGTACCCCGGCCGTACCCTGGACGCCGGCCAGGTCATGGCCATCATCAATCTGGTCGCCACCAGCGTACCGGAACTGGATAAATCTCAGGTCACCATCGTCGACCAGAAAGGCCAGTTGCTGTCCGACCAGCAGAACATGTCCGAGCTGTCCATCGCCGGCAAGCAGCTGGACTACACCCGTAAGATGGAAGGCTCCCTGACCCAGCGCGTGCAGAACATCATGCAGCCGGTGGTAGGCAGCGGTCGCTTCAAGGCGGAAGTGGCGGCCGACGTCGACTTCAACGCGGTCGAGTCGACCTCCGAGCAGTTCAACCCTGACCAGCCGGCGCTGCGTAGCGAGCAGCAGAACAGCGAGCAACGCCAGACGTCCGGCGGCGGCGCCCAGGGGGTCCCCGGTGCCCTGTCGAACCAGCCGCCCGGACCGTCCTCCACCCCGGAGAAAGCCAGTGCCCAGGGTGCAGGCGGTGCCAACTACATAGCGCCCGGCCAGCCGTTGCGGGATGCCAACGACCAGTACATCTACGATAGCAAGACCAATCTGCCGGCCACCCTGCCGTACCCGACCGACAAGCGCGAGCAGAACACCCGCAACTACGAGCTGGACCGCAGCATCAGCTACACCCGTCAGCAGCAGGGCCGCCTGCGTCGGCTTTCCGTCGCGGTGGTGCTGGATGACCAGGTCAAGGTCGATGCGGCCGGCAAGCTGACCCATACGCCCTGGTCCACCGAGGATCTGGCCCGCTTCACCCGCCTGGTGCAGGACGCCGTAGGCTTCGACGCCAGCCGCGGTGACAGCGTGAGCGTGATCAACGCGCCCTTCGCGCCGGTGCAGCCGGAAGAGATTGAGAGCATTCCCTTCTACCAGCAGCCCTGGTTCTGGGGTGTGGTGAAGCAGGCGCTGGGTGTGCTGTTCATCCTGGTGCTAGTCTTTGGGGTACTGCGGCCGGTGCTGAAGAACCTGTCTGGTGGCAATGCCAAGGATGCTGCCCTGGCTGCTGCCGGTGGTGCCGGCGCCCTGGGTGCCGGTGGTCTGGACGGCCTGGGAGACGACTTGGCTGACGACAAGGTGAGCCTGGGTGGCCCGGCTCCGCTGCTGCTGCCGAGCCCGAGCGAGGGTTACGACGCCCAGCTGACGGCCATCAAGCAACTGGTCAACGATGATCCGGGCCGTGTAGCCCAGGTAGTGAAGGATTGGATCAATGGCGACGAATGACGCGCAACTTTCCAAGGTCGAGAAGGCCGCCATCTTCCTCCTGTCGCTGGGTGAAGCCGATGCCGCGCAAATCCTCCGGCACATGGGGCCCAAGGAGGTGCAGAAGGTCGGCACGGCGATGGCGCAGATGCGCAACGTTAACCGTGAGCAGGTCGAGCGGGTGCTGGGCGACTTCATCGAGGTGGTTGGCGACCAGACCAGCCTGGGCGTCGGCGCCGATGGCTACATCCGCAAGATGCTCACCCAGGCCCTGGGCGAGGACAAGGCCAGTGGCCTGATCGACCGTATCCTGCTGGGCGGCAATACCAGCGGTCTGGACAGCCTGAAGTGGATGGAGCCGCGGGCGGTGGCGGACGTGATCCGCTACGAGCACCCGCAGATCCAGGCCATCGTGGTGGCCTACCTCGATCCCGACCAGGCGGCCGAGGTGCTCAGCCACTTCGACCACAAGGTGCGTCTCGACATCGTGCTGCGCGTCTCGTCGCTGAACACCGTACAGCCGGCAGCTCTGAAGGAGCTGAACCTGATCCTGGAGAAGCAGTTCTCCGGCAGCGCCAGTACCACCCGTACGGCCCTCGGCGGCGTCAAGCGCGCGGCTGACATCATGAACTACCTGGATAGCTCGGTCGAAGGGCCGCTCATGGATGCTATCCGCGATGCGGACCAGGACCTGTCGGGGCAGATCGAGGACCTGATGTTCGTCTTCGACAACCTCTCGGACGTGGACGACCGCGGTATCCAGGCCTTGTTGCGCGAGGTGTCCTCCGATGTGCTGGTGCTGGCGTTGAAGGGCGCCGACGAGGGCATCAAGGAAAAGTTCTTCCGCAATATGTCCAAGCGCGCCGCCGAGTTGCTGCGCGACGATCTGGAAGCCAAGGGTCCGGTCCGGCTGTCCGAGGTGGAAGGGGCGCAGAAAGAAGTCCTGGCGGTCGCCCGGCGCATGGCCGATGCTGGCGAGATCGTGCTGGGTGGCAAGGGTGGCGAGGAAATGGTCTGACCCTTCGCGAGGGTTGGCCTGTGCTTTGCTAATGCCCTGTCAGTAGCGGTTTTCTGACGGATAGGTGATGAGCAAAGAATCGGCGAGCGAACTGATCAGGGCGCGGGACCTGGAAGCCTTCGATGTCTGGCGACTGCCGGCTTTCGATAGCTTCGACGAGCCTGCGCAGGCGCCTGCTCCCGCACCTGAGCCCGAACCGCAACCGGAGGCCCTGATCGAAGAGGTGCCGGTCGAGGAGGTCCAGCCGATCACCCTCGAAGAACTGGAGGCGATCCGTCAGGAGGCCTACAACGAGGGCTTCGTGACCGGCGAGCGCGATGGCTATCACGCCGGTCAGCTCAAGGCCCGTCAGGAAGCCGAGGCCGCCCTGGGGACCCGGCTGGCCAGTCTGGAGACCCTGATGACGCACCTGCTCGATCCCATCGGCGAGCAGGATCAGGCCCTGGAAGCGGGGATGGTCCAGCTGGTGCGTCACATCGTCCGCGAAGTCGTCCAGCGGGAACTCAAGCTCGATTCCAGCCAGCTCGCGCAGGTGGTGCGGACCTCGCTCAAACTCCTGCCGATGGGCGCCGAGAACATCCGCATCCACGTCAGCCCCCAGGATTTCGACCTGATGAAGGCGCTGCGGGATCGGCACGAGGAAAAATGGCGCATCCTTGAAGACGAGGCACTCATGCCCGGTGGCTGCCGGATCGAGACCGAGAGCAGTGTCATCGATGCCAGTATCGAGACGCGCCTGACCCAGGCACTGACGCAACTGGCCGAACAGCAGCGCCAGCAGGCCACCCAGCCCCAGGACCCTGACCTGCATATAGATATCCAGGAGCCGCCCCATGCGTCTTGATCGCTTGAGTTTCGAACGGCGCCTGGGAGGCTACGAAGAAGCCATCCGGGTCGAGCCGCAGCCGGTGATCGAAGGCCGTCTGTTGCGCATGGTTGGCCTGACCCTGGAGGCCGAAGGCTTGCGCGCCGCCGTCGGCAGTCGCTGCCGCCTGATCAATGGCGGCGGCTACCAGCCGGTGGAGGTCGAGGCCGAGGTGATGGGCTTCAATGGCGACAAGACCTTTCTCATGCCGGTGGGCAGCCTGGCGGGCATCGCCCCGGGCGCCCGGGTGGTACCCGTGCCGGACACCGGGCGCCTGCCGATGGGCATGTCCATGCTCGGCCGGGTGCTGGATGGCCTGGGCAATGCGCTGGACGGCAAGGGGCGCATGCGCGCCGAGGATTGGGTGCCGATGGATGGGCCCACCATCAACCCGCTCAAGCGCGAACCTATCAGCGAGCCCCTCGATGTGGGCATTCGCAGCATCAACGGTTTGTTGACGGTGGGTCGCGGCCAGCGCCTCGGTCTGTTCGCCGGTACCGGCGTCGGCAAGAGCGTGTTGCTCGGCATGATGACCCGCCTGACCAAGGCCGAGATCATCGTGGTCGGGCTGATCGGCGAACGGGGCCGCGAGGTGAAGGAATTCATCGAGCACATCCTCGGTGAGGAGGGCATCAAGCGCGCGGTGGTCGTGGCCTCGCCGGCGGACGATGCGCCCCTGCTGCGTCTGCGGGCGGCCATGTACTGCACCCGGATCGCCGAATACTTTCGCGACAAGGGCAAGAACGTCCTGCTGCTGATGGATTCCCTGACCCGCTATGCCCAGGCCCAGCGGGAGATCGCCCTGGCCATCGGCGAGCCGCCGGCCACCAAGGGTTATCCGCCGTCGGTGTTCGCCAAGCTGCCGCGATTGGTGGAGCGGGCCGGCAACGCCGAAAAGGGTGGGGGTTCGATCACGGCGTTCTATACTGTATTGTCGGAAGGCGACGACCAGCAGGACCCCATCGCCGACTCGGCGCGGGGCGTGTTGGATGGTCACTTCGTGCTGTCGCGGCGGCTGGCCGAAGAGGGCCACTATCCGGCCATCGACATCGAGGCGTCCATCAGTCGGGTAATGCCCCAGGTGGTCAGTCCCGAGCATCTGCGCAACGCCCAGCGCGTCAAGCAGCTCTGGTCGCTCTACCAGCAGACCAAGGACCTGCTCAGCGTCGGTGCCTACGTGCCCGGAGGTAATGCCGAAACCGACCTGGCGATCGCGCGCTACGCCCCCATGCAGCAGTTCCTGCGCCAGGGGTTGCGCGAAAGCGAATCGCTGGAACAGAGCGCCGCCAATCTTCAAGTTGTGTTGGGAGGCTGATAGATCATGAAAGGCAGAGCCGAACGCCTGGCACCCGTGGTGGACATGAGCGAGCGTGAGGAGCGCGACGCGGCCCAGCGCCTGGGGCAGTGCCAGCAGCAGCTGGCCCAGGCCGAATTCAAGCTGGGTGAGTTGCAGCGTTACCGCGAGGACTACCAGCAGCGCCTGGTGGTCAACGGCAGCCGCGGCGTCACCGGTCAGTGGCTGATCGGCTATCAACGCTTTCTCAGCCAGCTGGAAGAAGCCATCGGCCAGCAGGAGCGCAATGCCCAGTGGCATCGCGACGTGGTGGCCAAGGCCCGCACCCAGTGGCAAGAGCGCTATGCGCGTCTGGAGGGCCTGCGCAAGCTGGTCGAGCGCTATCGGCAGGAACAGCGGCTGGTGGAAGACAAGCGCGAACAGAAACAGATGGACGAGTACGCTCAACGCGCGCGCTCGGCCTATCTATAGCAGGGGCCGCCCGCGCTCCTCGCCCTCCGCTCAGTGAGACCCTGATGCTTTCCACTCATCTTGATCCGGACACGCTCGCCACCCTGCGCGACTGCATGGAGGAGGAGTACGTCGGACTCATCGACACCTTCCTCGTCGACTGCGACGAGCGTATCGCGGCGCTCAAGCGCAGCGTGATCGGTGGCGACGCCGAGCAGGTCCGCCAACTGGCCCACAGCTTCAAGGGCAGCTCTGGCAACATGGGTGCAGGGCCTCTGGCGCAACTCTGCAAGGACGTGGAGGAGGGCGCGCGCCGCCGTGCCTCGACCGCCGAGCTGGCCATGGGATTGGCGGCGATCGAGCGCGAGTTCGCCATTGTCCGCATCCTCTTCAAGGTCGAACGTCAGCGCTACGCGATCTGAGCCTCGTCAAAGCGCTGGCGTTTCCAGCTGGCGCGTAACTTGCTACGTATCGGAAAACCCGTCATTCGGAGCATTCCATGGCCGTCGTGCCCGATTTCCTACTGAATACCGCGACTTCCTCCGCCACCCCTGGCAGGCCCGCGGTCAAGACTCCCACCGTCCAGGATCGCTCCGTAGCGCCAGAGCGCTTCGCCGACGTCTTTGCCCAGGAACAGCCGCGCGAAGCGGCTCGCAGCGAGAAACCGCGCGATACCGGCGACACCAAGTCCACCAGCCAGACGCGCAAGAACGAGCCGGCGCGCGCACGCGACGGGGATGACCGGGCGAAGCGCTCTGCCGACGATGACCGCGCCGCCGATGCCAAGCCGACGGACCCGGCGGCAAAGACCGACGACCAGCCGGCAACCGCTGCCGACGGCGACGGCAAGACCTTGCCGGTCGCCCAGGAGCAGGACAGCCAGGAGCCAGGCACCACGCAGTTGGACCCGCTGTTCCTGCTCGGCATGACCGGTCAATTCCCGACTCCGGTTGCGCCCCCTGTCCCGACGACTCCGGTGGCAACGTCGACCCCGACGGCAACTGCGCCGACCACGACGCCCTCGGCCCAAGGGCTCGATCCGGCGGCCATTCTCGGCGCGGCGACGGCCCAGGGAGCCCAGACACCTACCGCGGGCCTGGCGAACGCGACGCTGCCTGGCGCCGCCAAGCCCGGCGACACCGCGTCCCAGGACGACGGCCTGGCGCAGCTGCTTGGCCAGGTTCCGCAGCAGGGGCAGGGGGACGCCAACAAGGCGGCAACCACCGCCAACAACCTGGCGGCGCAACTCAACACCCTGGTACCGGACCCGTCCGCTCCGCTCCCGGGTGCGGACCAGGCAGCCACGGCGGCCCTGGCCGCGACGCTGGAACAGGGGGATGCCAAGGATGCGTCGGTCCCGACCAAGGCCGATGCCTTTGCCGACAAGCTCACCGCGCTGTCGCAATCGCTGAGCACGCCGGCGCAGACCGCTCGTCCCGTCAGCGCCACCGTTCCCGGCCAGGCGCTCAATCCCCAGGCCGGCAATTTCAGCGAGGCCGTGGTCGACAAGGTCATGTGGATGTCCAGCCAGAATCTCAAGACCGCCGACATCCAGATGGAGCCGGCGCAATTGGGTAAGCTGGAGGTGCGCATCGACATGACCCAGGACCAGACCCAGGTGACCTTCGCCAGTCCCCATGCGGACGTGCGCGAAGCCCTGGACAACGGCAGCCAGCGGCTGCGCGAACTCTTCGCCCAGCAGGGCATGAACCTGGCAAACGTGAACGTCTCCGACCAATCCTCCGGGCAGGCCTGGCAGCAGTCGCAACAGGGTGGCCAGAGCGATGGTTCCCGCCGTGGCCGCGGCGGCGCTGCGAGCGGTAGCGAGGAGGAGCCGCTGGCGAGCGTCGGCGAAACCCGTGGCTCCGCGACCCTGGCTGCGCGCAGTCTGGTCGATTACTACGCGTGATGGCGGCCACCGGCCGGCAGGTGACAGTCTCGGCTGCACCTGCTATATCCCCTTCGCATCAATAAGTTAGCCGCGCTGCCCGACAAGGGTGGTGCTCCAGACAAGGGTCGGTCGAGCGTATATGGCGAAGAAGCAGGCGCCTGCGGCAGAGGGTGCAGCCGCGGAAGGTAAGGGCAAGGGCAAACTCAAACTCATCATCATCATCGTCGTGGCCCTGCTGCTGGTGATCGGCGCCTCGGTGGGGGCGACCTGGTTCCTGCTCGGCAAGAAGAGCGCCGAACCCGAGCACGCCGCGGCGGCCGCACCGGCGGCGCCAGTGCACCTGACGGCGATCTACCAGCCGTTGCTGCCGGCCTTCGTGGTCAACTACAACGCCGAGGGGCGACAGCGCTACATGCAGGTGACGGTGACCCTGATGGGACGCGACCAGGCGCAGATGGATGCGCTCAAGGCGCAACTGCCGCAGGTGCGCAACCAACTGGTCATGCTGTTTTCCGGCCAGGACTTCGCTAGTCTGGTCACGCCGGTGGGCAAGGAGATGTTGCGCCAGCAGGCGACCAGCAAGGTTCAGGAGCTGGCGAAGAAACTGACCGGCCAGACCGTTATCGAACAGGTACTGTTCACCAATCTCGTCCTGCAATAGGTAACGCCATGGCCGTGCAAGATCTGCTCTCCCAGGATGAAATCGATGCCCTGCTGCACGGGGTCGACGATGGCATCGTCGAGACCGAGACCGACGTCGAGCCGGGGGCGATCAAGGGGTACGACCTCACCAGCCAGGATCGCATCGTCCGTGGTCGCATGCCGACCCTGGAGATGATCAACGAGCGCTTCGCCCGTTATACCCGGGTCAGCATGTTCAACCTGCTGCGCCGCTCCGCGGACGTCTCCGTGGGCGGCGTGCAGGTCACCAAGTTCGGCGAGTACATCCATTCGCTGTACGTGCCGACCAGCCTGAACATGGTCAAGATGAAGCCGCTGCGTGGTACCGCGCTGTTCATCCTCGACGCCCGGCTGGTGTTCAAGCTGGTGGACAACTTCTTTGGTGGCGACGGCCGCCATGCCAAGATCGAAGGCCGCGAATTCACCCCCACCGAGCTGCGGGTGGTGCGCATGGTACTGGACCAGTGCTTCGTCGATCTCAAGGAAGCCTGGGGTGCCATGCTCGACTGCCAGTTCGAGTACATGAACTCGGAGGTCAACCCGGCGCTGGCCAACATCGTCAGCCCCAGCGAAGTGGTGGTGGTGAGCACCTTCAACATCGAGCTGGATGGCGGCGGCGGCGAGTTGCACGTGACCATGCCCTATTCGATGATCGAGCCGATCCGCGAGATGCTCGACGCTGGTTTCCAGTCCGACGTGGACGACCAGGACGAGCGCTGGGTCAAGGCGCTACGCGAGGACCTGCTGGACGTGCGCGTGCCGCTGGAGGCGACGGTTGTCCGGCGCCAACTCAAACTCCGCGATATTCTCAATATGCAGCCCGGCGACGTGATCCCGGTGGAGATGCCCGAAGAGATGCTCATGAGAGCCAACGGCATGCCCACCTTCAAGGTCAAGATGGGCGCGCGCAAGGGCAACCTGGCCCTGCAGATTCTCGAACCGGTCAGCCGTAGCCGCTGAGCGATACCCGTTTTTCCCGTCCGGGCCGCGGCCCGGCGTTGCACGAGACACGAACGATGGCAGACAACCCCGAAGAACAAGCCCTGGCGGACGAGTGGGCCGCGGCGCTGGCCGAAGCCGGCGATGCGAGCCAGGACGATATCGATGCCCTGATGGCCCAGGGCACCTCACCGGCCGCGCCCGAGGCGCCCAAGCCACCCAAGGCGCCGGTCGAGGAATTCGGCCAGAGCAGCGGCGGTTTGACGGTGAGCGGCATGGAAGGACCGAATCTGGATGTGATCCTCGACATCCCGGTGACCATCTCCATGGAAGTCGGGCACACCGACATCTCCATTCGCAATCTGCTGCAGCTCAACCAGGGTTCGGTCATCGAACTCGACCGCCTGGCTGGCGAGCCGCTGGACGTGCTGGTGAATGGTACCCTGATCGCCCACGGTGAAGTGGTGGTGGTGAACGAGAAGTTCGGGATCCGCCTGACCGACGTCATCAGCCCCACGGAACGCATCAAGAAGCTGCGGTGATCCATGAAGAGTCTGCTATTGCCGCTGGGTCTCCTGCCCCTGACCGCGAGCGCTGCCGAAGCCACTCATCCGGGGCTGGACGTGGGTGCCCAGCTCGGGCAGCTGTTGCTCGGCCTGCTGCTGGTGATAGGTGTGATCCTCGGTCTGGCCTGGCTGGTGCGCCGGGTACAGCTGCAGGGGCCGCGTGGCCAGCAGGCGATCAAGGTGGTCTCGACCCAGCACCTGGGGCCACGCGAGCGGCTGGTGCTGGTGCAGGTTGGCCAGGAACAGATCCTGATCGGGGTCGCAGGTGGACGCATCACGCCACTGCATACCCTGCGCGAACCGGTACGCCTGGGCGAGGCCGACCCGGCGGCGCCGGAATTCGCCCAGCGTCTGCTGGAACTCATCAGCCGCGATCCCAAGGCGAAACCATGACCAGGCTGCAACTACCGGCCGGTCTCGGGCGCACCCTGGGCTGGCTGCTGGGCTTCGCCGTGCTGCTGTTCGCGCCCCTGGCGCTGGCGCAGCAGGCGGGGCAGGGCAATCCACTGTCCGTTCCCGCCATCACCCTGAGCACCAATGCCCAGGGCCAGCAGGAATATTCGGTCAGTCTGCAGATCCTGCTGATCATGACGGCGCTGAGCTTCATTCCGGCGTTCGTCATGCTGATGACCAGCTTCACCCGCATCGTCATCGTCTTCGCCATCCTGCGCCAGGCGCTCGGACTGCAGACCACGCCATCCAACCAGGTGCTGGTGGGCATGGCGCTGTTCCTGACGCTGTTCATCATGGCGCCGGTGTTCGACCGCATCAACACCACCGCCGTGCAGCCCTATCTCAACGAACAACTCAGCGCCCAGGACGCCATCGGCCGGGCACAGGTGCCGATGAAGGACTTCATGCTGGCGCAGACCCGGCAGTCGGACCTGGAGCTGTTCATGCGGCTGTCCAAGCGTACCGACATCCCCAGTGCCGACCAGGCGCCGCTGTCGATCCTGGTGCCGGCCTTCGTCACCTCCGAACTCAAGACCGCCTTCCAGATCGGCTTCATGATCTTCATACCTTTCCTGGTCATCGACCTGGTGATCGCCAGCGTGCTGATGGCCATGGGTATGATGATGCTTTCGCCGATGATCATCTCCCTGCCGTTCAAGCTGATGCTGTTCGTGCTGGTGGATGGCTGGGCGCTGATCATGGGTACCCTGGCCAGCAGTTTCGGCACCGTCTAGCGGTGCGCCCTCGCGTGGAGAAGCGAAATGACCCCTGAAGTCGCCGTTGATCTGTTTCGCCAGGGCCTCTGGCTCACTGCACTGCTGGTGACCGTGTTGGTGGTACCCAGTCTGATCGTCGGCCTGATCGTCTCCATCTTCCAGGCTGCCACCCAGATCAACGAACAGACCCTGAGCTTCCTGCCGCGCCTGATCGTCACCCTGTTGACGCTGATCGTGCTCGGGCCCTGGATGGTGCGGCAACTGATGGAGTTCATCCAGGTTTCGGTGACCAACATCCCGCGGCTGATCGGCTAAGCGATGCTCGAGCTCAGCAACGCCCAGATCGGCGGCTGGGTCGGCAGCTTCCTCTTTCCGTTGTTCCGCATCGCGGCGCTGTTGATGACCATGCCGATCATCGGCACCACCCTGGTCCCGGTGCGGGTGCGGATGTACCTGGCACTGGCGTTGAGCCTGGTGCTGGTCCCCACGCTGCCACCCATGCCCCAGGTAGACGCCATCAGCGTCCAGGCCTTGCCGCTGATCGTCGAGCAGATCCTCATCGGCGCGGTGATGGGCTTCAGCCTGCAACTGTTCTTCCATGTCTTCGTGGTGGCGGGGCAGATCATCTCGACCCAGGCGGGCCTGAGCTTCGCGTCCATGATCGATCCGGTCAACGGTGCCTCGGCGCCGGTGATGGGACAATTCTTCACCATGCTGGTGACCCTGCTGTTCCTCGCCATGAACGGCCACCTGGTCGTCTTCGAGATCCTCGCGGAAAGCTTCATCACCCTGCCGGTGGGCGACACCCTGAGTGTCGAGCATTTCCAGCAGGTGGCTGGGCGCCTGGGCTGGGTACTGGGTGCGGGCATCCTGCTGGTATTGCCGGCGATCACCGCGCTGCTGGTGGTCAACATCGCCTTCGGCATCATGACCCGCGCCGCGCCCCAACTGAACATCTTCTCCGTCGGCATGCCGCTGATCGTGGTGCTGGGCATGGTCATCGTCTGGCTCGGCACCGCCGACATCCTTTCCCACTACGAAAGTCTCGCCAGCGAGGCGCTGCAATGGCTGCGCGAACTCGCCCGAGCCCGCTAGGAGGTATGCCGCATGGCTGAATCCGATGGCGAAGACCGTACAGAAGACCCCACAGACAAACGCAAGCGTGAGTCTCGGGAGGAGGGTCAGCTCCCGCGCTCACGCGAACTCGGCACCGTGGCGGTCATGCTCTCCGGCGTGGGCGGCCTGCTCATGTACGGCGCCTTCCTCGGCGGCAAGCTGCTGGAGGTGATGCGCGCCAATTTCTCCCTGCGCCGCGAGGAGGTGATGGACGAGCGCTTCATGGGCACCTTTCTGCTGGCCTCGGGCAAGGCGGCCATGGTGGGCATGATGCCGATGATCGTGCTGGTGGTGATCGCCGCCATCGTTGGCCACATCGCCCTGGGCGGCTTCCTGTTCTCCGGCAAGGTACTGGCGCCCAAGGCGAGCCGGATGAACCCGCTGTCCGGCATCGCCCGGATGTTTTCCAAGAACTCCCTGGTGGAATTGCTCAAGGCCTTGGGCAAGTTCTGCATCATCCTCGGGGTGTCGGTGCTGGTGCTGATGAGCGAGCGGACGGCCCTGCTGCAGATCGCCAAGCTGCCGCTGGAGCAGGCGCTGCTGCACAGCATGCAGGTGGTCGGGCACGCCACCCTGCTGCTGGCCCTGGGGCTGCTAATCATCGCCGCCGTGGACGTGCCTTTCCAGATCTTCAGCAACCGCAAGAAGCTGATGATGACCAAGCAGGAGATCAAGGACGAGTACAAGGACAGTGAGGGCAAGCCCGAGGTCAAGGGCAAGATCCGCCAGATGCAGCGGCAGATGGCACAGCGGCGGATGATGGCGGAGGTGCCCAACGCCGATGTGGTCATCACCAACCCGACCCATTTCGCCGTGGCGCTGAAGTACGACGCGGCCAAGGGCGGGGCGCCGATCCTGGTGGCCAAGGGCAGCGATTTCACTGCCCTGAAGATTCGCGAGATCGCCCAGGAGCACAAGGTGTCCTTGCTGGAGTCGCCTGGCCTCGCGCGGGCGGTATATTTCTCCACCGAGGTAGACCAGGAGATCCCGGCCGGTCTCTACGTGGCCGTGGCCCAGGTACTGGCCTACGTCTACCAGCTCAGGCAATTCCGCGCCGGGCGCGGGCGCAAGCCCAAGCTGGCCGATCTGCCCATCCCGTCGGACCTGCGGCGGGACGAGCAGGGCAAGCCGGCTACTTGATCACACCGCAGGCGACGCGCGCGCCGCCACCGCCCAGGGGCTTGGGCTGGTCGGAGTAGTTGTCGCCACCGGCATGCACCATCAGGGCATGGCCCTTGAGCTCCTCCAGACGCTTCAGCCGCGGTGCCAGCACCGGTTGGGTGGCCTGGCCGTCGGCGGTCACGTAGAGCGCCGGCAGCTCACCCAGGTGGCCGTCGTCCGACCAGGGCGCGCTGTGCTTGCCGGTGTTGCGCGGATCGAGGTGGCCCCCGCGGCACCTCCTGCGGTCAGGGTGCCATTCACCTCCGCCGGGCCGCAGTTGGGCTTGGTATGCACGTGGAAGCCATGGATGCCGGGCTCCAGGCCCTTGAGGTCGGGGGTGAAGACCAGGCCGTACTTGGAGCGGGTCACCTGCACGCTGCCGACGCTTTCACCCACGCCCTCGGTGGTGACCTTGTTCAGCGGAATGGTGAGGGATTCGGCGGCCTGGGCAGTGCCTGCCAGGCAGGCCGTCAACAGCGTCGCGGTCCAGATGGTTTTCATGGTCTTGTTCCTCGGATAGGCGCGCTAGCGCGGTCCCTAGACAGACCCGTGCCTTTCTCGTGCGGTTCACCGCAGCCTCTCGGCGATCCGTTACCGGGCCTGTCGGCCCTTGCCGAAAACCTCGCTTTTTCAAGACGTTGAGCAGTTGGCCCGGAGCTTGCTCAAGCCCCTGCGAACAGTGCGCTGCGTCAACTTTCCGTGACGACGGCGCCGGCAAGCGAGGAATGGGCGTGAAAGTCGACAAATCCCTGATGATGGGCAACATGCGCGGTCTGGCTCGTGGCAACCTGGGTGTGCCGCTGGCCGTCCTGGCGATGCTCGCCATGATGACCCTGCCGATGCCGCCGTTCCTGCTGGACGTGCTGTTCACCTTCAACATCGCCCTGTCGATCGTGGTCCTGCTGGTCAGCGTCTACGCCTTGCGGCCGCTGGATTTCGCGGTCTTCCCGACCATCCTGCTGGTCTCGACCCTGCTGCGCCTGGCGCTGAACGTGGCCTCCAGCCGCGTGGTGCTGCTGCACGGCCAGGACGGCCACGACGCCGCGGGCAAGGTCATCCAGGCCTTCGGCGAGGTGGTAGTCGGCGGCAACTACGTGGTCGGTGCGGTGGTCTTCGCCATCCTCATGATCATCAACTTCGTGGTGGTGACCAAGGGTGCCGGCCGTATCTCCGAGGTGTCGGCCCGTTTCACCCTGGACGCCATGCCCGGCAAGCAGATGGCCATCGACGCCGACCTCAACGCCGGCATCATCGATCAGGCCGAAGCCAAGAAGCGTCGGACCGAAGTGGGCCAGGAAGCCGACTTCTACGGCTCCATGGACGGTGCCAGCAAGTTCGTCCGCGGTGACGCCATCGCCGGCCTGCTGATCCTCTTCATCAACCTCATCGGCGGCATGGCCATCGGCATGGCCCAGCACGGCCTGCCGTTCGGCGAAGCGGCGCGCATCTACGCCCTGCTGACCATCGGTGACGGCCTGGTTGCCCAGGTCCCCTCGCTGCTGCTGTCGGTCGCCGCGGCCATCATGGTGACTCGTGTGTCCTCCGCTGAGGACATGGGTCAGCAGGTCAATCGTCAGATGTTCGCCTCGCCCAAGGCGCTGGCAGTCTCGGCCTTCATCATCATCGCCATGGGCCTGGTGCCGGGCATGCCGCACCTGCCGTTCCTCGGCCTGGGTGGCGCTGCCGCCGCCGGCGCCTGGCTGATCTACAAGCGTCAGCGTCAGGCCAAGCAGACCGCCGAGGTCGAAGCCAAGAAGCAGCAGGACCTGGCCCCCGTGCAGCGCCCCGCCGAAGCCAAGGAACTGGGCTGGGACGACGTGACCCCGGTGGACATGGTCGGCCTGGAAGTCGGCTATCGCCTGATCCCCATGGTCGATCGCAACCAGGGTGGCCAACTGCTGGCGCGGATCAAGGGCGTGCGCAAGAAGCTCTCCCAGGACCTCGGCTTCCTCATGCCCTCGGTCCATATCCGCGACAACCTAGACCTGCTGCCCAATGCCTATCGTCTGACTCTTATGGGCGTGAGCGTGGCCGAGGCCGAGATCTATCCCGACCGTGAGCTGGCCATCAACCCCGGTCAGGTCTATGGCACCCTCAACGGCGTGGCCGCCAAGGATCCGGCATTCGGTCTGGAGGCCGTCTGGATCGACGTCACCCAGCGTGACCAGGCCCAGTCCCTCGGCTACACCGTGGTCGACGCCAGCACGGTGGTCGCCACCCACCTCAACCAGATCCTCTTCAAGCACGCCCATGAGCTGATCGGCCACGAGGAAGTCCAGCAATTGCTGCAGGTGCTGGCCAAGAGTTCGCCCAAGCTGGCCGAGGAGCTGGTGCCCGGCATCGTGTCCCTGTCGACCCTGCTCAAGATCCTCCAGCAGCTGCTGCAGGAGCAGGTGCCGGTCCGCGACATCCGCACCATCGCCGAAGCCATCGCCAACGTCGGTCCGCGGAGTCAAGATCCCGCCGCCATCGCCGGCGCCGTGCGGGTCGCCCTGTCCCGTGCAATCGTCCAGAACATCGTAGGAATGGAGCCTGAGCTGCCTGTTATCACCCTTGAGCCAAGGTTGGAACAGATGTTGCTAAACAGTATGCAGAAGGCCGGTCAAGGCGCCGAGGACGGCATGTTCCTCGAGCCTGGCATGGCGGAAAAACTGCAGCGTTCCCTCATCGAGGCGGCGCAGCGTCAGGAAATGATGGGTAAGCCAGTGGTGCTGCTGGTGGCCGGTGCGATCCGCGGGATGATGTCCCGCTTCGCCCGGATGGCAGCTCCGAACATGAGTGTGCTGGCCTACCAGGAAATTCCGGACAACAAGCAGGTCACCATCGTCGCTACCGTTGGCCAGAATGGCTGAGGTCTAGATCATGCAAGTCAAACGTTTCTTCGCCGCCGATATGCGTCAAGCCATGAAGCTGGTACGCGACGAACTGGGCCCGGACGCTGCCATCCTCAGCAACCGTCGGGTCGCTGGCGGGGTCGAGCTGACCGCCGCGCTGGACTACCAGGCACCGGCACCGGCTGCGCCCAACGCCGAGTTGCAGGCGGAGCTGCGCAAGACCCACGCGAAGATCGCCCAGGCCCATGCCGACCTCAGCATCCGTGCGCCGGGGGTACCCACCGCCGCGCCCAAGGACAAGCAACTGCTCGGTGCCATCAGCGCCGCCGACAGCCGTCGCGAGCCGGTGATCGCGCCGCCGCGCGCGCCCCAGCCTGCTGCCGCTCCGGCCGCCAGCGCCGCGCCGGACGATCGTCGCGCCCTGGACGCCATGCGCAGCGAGCTGAGTGGCCTGCGTGAACTGCTGGAAGTCCAGCTCGGTTCCATGGCCTGGACCCAGGTACAGTCGACCCGTCCGCAGCAGGCCGGCCTCTGGCGCCGTCTGCAGCGCATGGGCCTGCCGGCCGAACTGGCCCGTCACCTGCTCGACAGCGTGGCCAAGATCCAGGACCCGCGCCATGCCTGGCGCATGCTGCTGGCCAACTTCGCCCAACTGGCCAAGACCACCGATGCAAAGATCCTGGAGGAGGGCGGCATCGTCGCCTTCGTCGGTCCGGCCGGCATGGGCAAGACCACTTCCCTGGCCAAGCTCGCCGCTGCCTACGTGCTCAAGTACGGTCCGCAAAGCCTGGCGCTGGTCAGCATGGATAGCTTCCGCATCGGCGCCCAGGAGCAGATCAAGACCCTGGGTCGTATCCTCGACGTGCCGGTGACCCTGGTCGACCCGGGCCAGTCCCTGGCGCAGGCCCTGGCCCCCCTGGCGCGCAAGCGCCTGGTGCTGATCGATACCGCGGGCATGCCCGCCAATGATCCGGCGCTCAAGGTGCAGCTCGAAGCGCTGGCAAACCGTCAGTTGAAGATTCGCAACTACCTGGTGCTCGGCGTCACCAGCCAGAGCCAGGTGCTCAAGGCGGCCTACCACAGCTACCGCCGGTGCGGCCTCAGCGGCTGCGTGCTGACCAAGCTGGACGAAGCCGCCAGTCTTGGCGAAGCCCTGGGCCTGGCCATCAGCCAGCGCCTGCCGGTGGCCTACATCGCCGACGGTCCGCGCATACCGGACGACCTGCACCCGGCGCGCAGCCACCAACTGGTGAGCCGCGCGGTGAGCCTGCAGGCGCCCGAGGAGCCGAGCGAAGAAACCATGGCGGGCATGTTCGCCGGCCTGTATCAAAACGCCGCCCGCCGAGCCGGCTAGCGCAGACGAACGGTATACGTGCATCGCATGCCTGGGCACGCCAAATGCACTTGGTCTAAAGTGTGACGGATTTCAATCAAAGGTATCAGGCAATGGGTAGCATGCATCCCGTCCAAGTCATAGCGGTCACGGGCGGTAAAGGCGGTGTCGGCAAGACCAATGTGTCGGTCAACCTGGCCTTGGCCCTGGCCGATATCGGGCGGCGCGTCATGCTGCTCGACGCCGACCTGGGCCTTGCCAACATCGACGTTCTCCTGGGCCTGTCGCCCAAGCGCACCCTGGCCGATGTCATCTCTGGTGAATGCGACCTGCGCGACGTGCTGCTGCAAGGTCCCGGTGGCATTCGTATAGTCCCGGCGGCCTCCGGCACCCAGGCGATGGTCAACCTCACGCCGGCCCAGCACGCCGGCCTGATTCAGGCCTTCAGCGACATCAGCGAAAACCTCGATGTGCTCATCGTCGATACCGCTGCCGGCATCGGCGACCAGGTGGTCAGCTTCGTTCGCGCCGCCCAGGAAGTCCTGGTGGTGGTGTGCGACGAACCTACCTCCATCACCGATGCCTACGCCCTGATCAAGCTGCTCAATCGCGACCATGGCGTCACCCGTTTCCGGGTGCTGGCGAACATGGCGCTGACGCCCCAGGAAGGTCGCAATCTCTTTGCTAAGCTGACCAAGGTGACCGACAGGTTCCTGGATGTCGCCCTGCAATACGTGGGCGCCATTCCGTTCGACGAAGCGGTGCGCAAGGCCGTACAGAAACAGCGCCCCGTGTTCGAAGCGTTCCCCCGCGCCAAGGCCTCGCTGGCCTTCCGCGCGGTCGCACAGAAAGTCGATGGCTGGCCGCTGCCGGCCAACCCGCGCGGACACCTCGAGTTTTTCGTCGAGCGACTCGTGCAACCAGCCACCGGTACCCACGCATGACAGCATCCAGCGGGCTTCGCATGTACAGCAAAACTTCCGAACGGACCGAGCAGGAGCAGCTCATCAACCGCTACGCGCCGTTGGTGAAACGCATCGCCTACCACCTCCTGGCGCGGTTGCCCGCCAGCGTGCAGGTCGAAGACCTGATGCAGGCCGGCATGATCGGCCTGCTGGAGGCCTCACGCAAATACGATTCCGGCAAAGGGGCGAGCTTCGAGACCTACGCCGGCATCCGTATCCGCGGCGCCATGCTCGACGAGGTGCGCAAGGGCGACTGGGCACCGCGTTCGGTCCATCGCAACACGCGCATGGTCACCGATGCCATTCGGGCGGTAGAAGCGCGCACCGGTCGCGACGCTAAAGATTCCGAAGTCGCGGCCGAACTTAAATTGAGTCTGGATGAGTACTACGGCATCCTTGGCGACACCATGGGGAGTCGCCTGTTCAGCTTCGACGACCTCATGGAGGGTGGTGAGCATGGGCTCGAGGAGAGCGGTTCGCATGAACTCGAACCCGGTCGCGGTCTGGAGGACGAGCGCTTCCGCAAGGCCCTGGCCGACGCCATCGCCAATCTTCCGGAGCGTGAACGCCTGGTGCTCTCGCTGTATTACGACGAGGAACTCAACCTCAAGGAAATCGGCGAGGTACTGGGAGTGAGCGAATCCCGGGTCTGTCAGCTCCACAGTCAATGCGCGGCGCGCCTGCGGGCTCGGCTGGCGGATTGGCGTTCGCGTTAACGGGCTGGTACTCAGGCTACTACGATTGCTTAGGCGCGCTTCACGGCGTGTGTGCGGATTAGGACGGAGGTCGACTTGGACAAGAACATGAAAATCCTCATCGTGGACGATTTTTCCACGATGAGACGGATCATCAAGAATTTGCTGCGTGATCTGGGATTCACCAACACTGCCGAAGCGGACGACGGCAACACCGCACTGCCGATGCTGCAGAGCGGCAACTTCGATTTTCTCGTTACCGACTGGAACATGCCCGGCATGACCGGGATCGATCTGCTGCGTCAGGTTCGCGCCGATGCGCGTCTGAAGACCCTGCCGGTGCTGATGGTTACCGCCGAAGCCAAGCGCGAGCAGATCATCGAGGCCGCTCAGGCCGGCGTGAACGGCTATGTGGTCAAGCCTTTCACCGCCCAGGTGCTGAAAGAAAAGATCGACAAGATCTTCGAGCGGGTGAACGGCTGAAGAAAGCCGCGGGGACGTTATGGATCAGCTTGGCAACAAAGGCTTCAGCGACTTCGAGTCGGTTCTAAAACAGCATGCCCAAGAGCTGGTGAAATGCCTGGAAGGCGGCGACTTCGCCCAGGCCGTGCAAGTCATCAACGAGCTCAACCAGATTCGCGATCGGGGTCTCTACCAGGAAGTCGGCAAGCTGACCCGCGAACTGCACAATGCCATCGTCAACTTCGAGATCGATCCGCGCGGCATGGCCGGCGAGGAAGTCTCCCAGATCAGCGATGCCACCGATCGTCTCTCCTACGTGGTGAAGATGACCGAGAACGCCGCCAACCGGACCATGGATCTGGTGGAGGAAAGCGCGCCGCTGGTGGGTAACTTCGGCGACGAAGCCCGGGCGGTACACGCCGACTGGAAGAAATTCATGCGCCGTGAGATGGGCCCGGACGAATTCCGCGAGCTCGCTAAGCGCGTGGACGCCTTTCTCAGCCACAGCGAGAGCAGTGCCGGACAACTGTCGGCCAAGCTCAACGACATCCTCCTCGCGCAGGATTACCAGGATCTCACTGGGCAGGTGATCAAGCGGGTGGTCAATCTCGTCGGGCAGATCGAGAAAGACCTCGTCAAGCTGGTGATGATGGCCAGCCAGGTCGACCGCTACACCGGCTTCAGCCACGATCACAGCGCATTGATCGAACAAAACCGAAAAGAAAAGACGATGAAGGGTGAAGGTCCACAGATTCATGCCGATAAGCGTGAAGACGTCGTGGCCGATCAGGTCGACGTCGACGATCTTCTATCCAGTCTGGGCTTCTGACCCAGACCCTCTTGGGGAGTGCAGGAATGAGCTTCGACGCCGATGAAGAAATCCTCCAGGATTTCCTGGTTGAGGCCGGCGAGATTCTCGAACAGTTGTCTGAACAATTGGTCGAGCTGGAAAGCCGTCCGGACGACATGGATTTGCTGAACGCCATTTTCCGTGGCTTCCATACCGTAAAGGGCGGTGCCGGTTTCCTGCAGCTCCATACGCTGGTCGAGTGCTGCCATATCGCGGAAAACGTTTTCGACATCCTGCGCAAGGGCGAACGCCGCGTGGATGCCGAACTGATGGACGTGGTGCTGCAAGCCCTGGATTCCGTCAACGAAATGTTCGGTCGGGTGCGTGAGCGGGAGGAGCCCCAACCGGCTTCGCCCGAGCTGCTCGCTGCCCTGGCCCGTCTGGCCGAGCCGGCGGGCAGTGCGCCCGCTGCCGCTCCCGTGCCTGAGCCGGTGGTCGCCGCTCCGGTCGCAGCGCCGGCACCGCCGCCTGCGGCTGCCGAGGCTGCCGAGCCGGAGCTGAGCGATGCCGACTTCCAGAATCTGCTCGACGCCCTGGGCGGTGAGCCGAGTGCCGAGCGTGCGCCCGACGTGGCAGCGCCCAGCGCCGCCGGCGGCGAAGACATCACCGACGACGAATTCGAAGCCCTGCTCGATCAACTGCACGGCAAGGGCAAATTCAGCGAAGCGCCGGCGCCTGCTGCGACCGTTGCCGCGCCGGCACCGGCTGCTGCCGCTGGCGACGACATTTCCGACGACGAATTCGAAGCCCTGCTCGACGAGTTGCACGGCAAGGGCAAGTTCGCCACCGCCGAGGCGCCTGCGCCCGTGGCGGCGGCAGCCACGCCAGCTGTGGCTGCCGGTGACGAGATCACCGATGACGAATTCGAATCGCTGCTCGACGAGTTGCACGGCAAAGGCAAGTTCAATGGCCCCGCCGTGGCCGCCGAGCCGGTAGCCTCACCCGTGGCCGCTGCGCCTGCAGCTGTCGCGCCCACGCCGACTCCTGCGCCCGTGGCGAAACCGGCGCCGGTTGCGGCCGAGCCGCCCAAGCCTGCTGCACCGGCGCCTGCCGCGGCGGCCGGGGAGCGTCCTACCAGCGAGGCGGAAACCACCGTCCGGGTCGATACTGCACGGCTGGACGAGATCATGAACATGGTCGGCGAACTGGTGCTGGTGCGTAACCGCCTGGTACGCCTCGGCCTGAACAGCGGCGACGAGGCCATGGCCAAGGCCGTGTCCAACCTCGACGTGGTTACCGCCGATCTGCAGACCTCGGTCATGAAGACCCGGATGCAGCCGATCAAGAAGGTCTTCGGTCGCTTCCCGCGTCTGGTCCGCGACCTGGCGCGCAGCCTGAAGAAAGAGATCAACCTGGAGTTGGTTGGGGAAGAGACCGACCTGGACAAGAACCTGGTCGAGGCTCTGGCTGATCCGCTGGTGCACCTGGTGCGCAACGCGGTCGACCATGGCATCGAAGGTCCCGCCGAGCGTGAAGAGAACGGCAAGTCCCGCGCCGGGCGCGTGGTGCTCTCCGCCGAGCAGGAAGGCGATCACATCCTCCTGTCGATCTCCGATGACGGCAAGGGCATGGACGCGGACCTGCTGCGCAACAAGGCGGTGGAGAAGGGCCTGCTCGACCGCGATGCGGCCGATCGCCTGACCGAGACTGAGTGCTTCAACCTGATCTTCGCCCCGGGCTTCTCCACCAAGTCCGAGATTTCCGACATCTCCGGGCGCGGCGTGGGCATGGACGTGGTCAAGACCAAGATCAGCCAGCTCAATGGCACCCTCAACGTCTACTCCACCAAGGGCCAGGGCTCCAAGATCGTCATCAAGGTGCCCCTGACCCTGGCGATCATGCCGACGCTGATGGTGATGCTGGGCAACCAGGCCTTCGCCTTCCCGCTGGTCAACGTCAACGAGATCTTCCACCTCGACCTGTCTCGCACCAACGTGGTGGACGGCCAGGAAGTGGTGGTAGTGCGCGACAAGGCGCTGCCGCTGTTCTACCTCAAGCGCTGGCTGGTGCCCGATGCGGCCCATGTCGAGCAGGGGGAAGGGCACGTGGTGATCCTCTCGGTCGGCACCCAGCGGATTGGCTTCGTGGTCGATCAACTGGTAGGCCAGGAAGAGGTCGTCATCAAGCCGCTGGGCAAGATGCTGCAAGGCACGCCCGGCATGTCCGGCGCCACCATCACCGGCGATGGCCGCATCGCGCTCATCCTTGATGTGCCCAGCATGCTCAAGCGTTACGCCCGTCGCGGGCTTTGAGCCGACACGGCACGAGCGGCACCGGTCCCTGAGGGCCGGTGCCTTCGGGTGGCCTGCGCCGCCCCAGGTTAGGAGTTTCAACGTATGCCGGTAAAAGTACTGGTGGTGGACGATTCCGGCTTCTTCCGGCGTCGGCTCAAGGAAATCCTAGCGGCCGACCCCAACATCTCGGTGGTGGGCACGGCCAGCAACGGACGTGAAGGGGTCGATCAGGCCCTGGCGCTACGCCCCGATGTCATCACCATGGACTACGAGATGCCGATGATGGATGGCATCACCGCCGTCCGTCACATCATGCAGAAGTGTCCGACGCCGGTACTGATGTTCTCCTCGCTCACTCATGAAGGCGCCCGGGTCACCCTGGATGCCCTGGATGCCGGCGCGGTGGACTACCTGCCGAAGAACTTCGAGGACATCTCGCGCAATCCGGCCAGCGTGCAGAAGCTGCTGTGCGAGAAGATCCACCACATCGCTCGCTCCAATCGGCGCTTCGCCGTGGCGCCCAGTGTCGCGCCCGCCACGCCGGCTCCGGCGGCGAACGCGCCGGCCAGTGCGCGTTCGGCGGCGCGTCCGGCACCGGCTCCCGCGGGTGCCGCCCAGGCGCCGGCCAGTCCCGCGTCGCCCCCGCCCAAGCGCAAGCACTATCGACTGGTGGCCATCGGCACCTCCACCGGTGGTCCGGTGGCGCTGCAACGGGTGCTCACCCAACTGCCAGCCAATTTCCCGGCGCCCCTGGTGCTCATCCAGCACATGCCGGCGGCCTTCACCAAGGCCTTCGCCGAACGCCTGGACAAGCTCTGTCGCATCAGCGTCAAGGAAGCCGAGGACGGCGACCAGCTGCGGCCGGGCCTGGCGCTCCTGGCACCCGGTGGCAAGCAGATGATGGTGGACGGTCGTGGCATGGTGAAGATCCTGCCCGGCGACGAACGCCTGAACTACAAACCCTGCGTCGACGTGACCTTCGGTTCCGCGGCCAAGGCCTACGCCGACAAGGTACTGGCCGTGGTGCTGACCGGCATGGGCGCCGATGGCCGCGAAGGCGCGCGAATGCTCAAGCAGGCCGGCAGCCAGGTCTGGGCCCAGGACGAAGCCAGCTGCGTCATCTACGGCATGCCCATGGCCATCGCCAAGGCCAACCTGGCCGATGCCATCTATGGCCTGGACGACATCGGTAGGCATCTGAGCGAGGCCTGTTCGTGACGGCAGGCCTGAGCTCGCGAGAAGGCGCTTGAGCGTGGATGTGCTGAGTCTCATCGGCATCCTGCTGGCGTTCACCGCCATCATGGGTGGCAATCTGCTCGAGGGCGGGTCCTTCGGCGCCCTGGCCAATGGCCCGGCGGCGCTGATCGTGGTGGGTGGCACCCTGGGGGCGGTCCTGTTGCAGACCCGTCTGCCGGTACTGCGCCGCGCTCTGAGCATGCTGGTATGGGTCTTCACGCCCCCACCACTGGACATGACCGGTGGCATCCGCAAGGTGGTCAACTGGAGTACCGTGGCGCGTAAAGAAGGCCTGTTGGGGCTGGAGCCGCTGGTGGCTCGGGAAGTCGACCCCTATGCCGCCAAGGGCCTGCAATTGCTGGTGGACGGCACCGAGCCGGAAGCCCTGCGCAGCACCCTGGAGGTGGATCTCTACGGCCAGGAGGATCGCGACCTCGCGGCCGCCAAGGTCTTCGAAGCCATGGGCGGCTACTCGCCCACCATCGGCATCATCGGCGCGGTCATGGGCTTGATCCACGTCATGCAGAATCTGGCCGACCCCTCGCAGCTGGGCAGCGGCATCGCCGTGGCCTTCGTCGCCACCATCTACGGCGTCGGCTTCGCCAACCTGTTGCTGCTCCCCATCGGCAACAAGCTCAAGGCGCTAACCCTGCAGCAGTCGCGCTATCGGGAAATGTTGCTGGAGGGACTGATGTCCATCGGCGAAGGCGAAAATCCCCGTTCCATCGAAATGAAGCTGCAAGGTTTCCTGGAGTAGAGGACGTCGCATGCCTCGCCGCCGCCGTCACGAAGAGCACGAGAACCACGAGCGCTGGCTGGTTTCCTATGCGGACTTCATCACCCTGCTGTTCGCCTTCTTCGTGGTGATGTATTCCATCTCCTCGTTGAACGAGAGCAAGTACAAGGTGCTCTCGGACAGCCTCTCGGGCATCTTCAGCCAGCCGGAGCGTTCGATCAAACCCATTCCCATCGGTGATCAGCGCCCGACCGGGGCGAGCCCCACGGCGGTGGAGACCAACGCCGAGCATAGCGCCAGCAAATCGGCGGGCGATCCCCTGCAGCAGATCGCCGAAAGCATGCGGGCGACCTTCGGCGACCTCATCGCCGGTGACCAACTGAACATCAAGGCCAGCGAGATGTGGCTGGAGATCGAGCTGAGCTCCAACCTGCTCTTCGCCAGCGGCGATGCCCTGCCGAGCAATCCGGCCTTCGGCCTGCTGGAGAAGGTGGCCAAGATCCTGGCGCCCTTCAACAATCCGATCCAGGTGCAGGGCTACACCGACGACCGGCCCATCAGCACGGCGCTCTATCCCACCAACTGGGAGCTTTCCGCGGCCCGGGCGGCCAGCATCGTGCGGCTGCTAATCGGTAACGGCATCGCCCCGCAGCGGCTGGCCGTGGTGGGCTACGGCGCCTACCAGCCGGTGGTGGACAACAACAGCGAGGCCGGTCGGGCGCGCAACCGGCGGGTGGTCCTGCTGATCTCGCGTAATCTCAACCTGTTCCGCCCGCAGAGCACCTTGCAAAATTCGTCGACTGGCACACAATCTGCAGCATCCCCTGGAGAATCGGCGCCCGTGGCGGCGCCCGTCAAATCTTCGTCGCCGGCCGCTACGCCGGTACCTTGACCCGGCTGGTCGTGTCGTCGGGAGGAAGTCTGCACATGAGAGTCTGGGCTGTCGCCAATCAGAAGGGTGGGGTAGGCAAGACCACCACCACCGTCGCCCTCGCCGGGTTGCTCGGCGATGAGGGCAAGCGCGTTCTGCTGGTGGATCTCGATCCCCATGGCTCGCTGACCAGCTATTTCGGCCAGGATCCGGATAGCCTCGAGCACAGTGTCTTCGATCTGTTCCAGCACGGCGGTCAGGTGCCCGAGGGGCTGCCGAAGCGGCTGCTGCTGCCCACCAGTCATCCGCAGCTGTCGATGCTGCCGTCCAGCACCGCGCTGGCGACCCTGGAGCGTCAATCGCCCGGCCAGAGCGGCCTGGGCCTGGTCATTTCCAAGAGCCTGGCGCAGCTGTGGAACGACTTCGATCACGTGCTGATCGACAGCCCGCCGCTGCTCGGCGTGCTGATGGTCAATGCCCTGGCGGCCAGCCAGCACCTGGTGATCCCGACCCAGACCGAGTTCCTTGCGCTCAAGGGCCTGGAGCGCATGGTCAATACCCTGACCATGATCAACCGTTCGCGCAAGCAGGCACTGCCGTACACCATAGTGCCGACCCTGTTCGACCGCCGCACCCAGGCGTCCATCGGGACCCTCAAGGTGCTGCGCAATACCTATCCGCAGCAGCTGTGGCAGGCCTTCATTCCCATCGATACCCGCCTGCGCGATGCCAGTCGTTCCGGACAGGTGCCGTCGCGTCACGAGGCCAATAGCCGAGGCGTGATCGCCTATCGAGCTTTGCTGCGGCATCTGCTCGATGGGGCGCCCAGTACCCAGGTCGCCTGATTCAAGTTTTCCCTCGTGCCGGCCGATAGGCTGGACAATCAACCCACGTAGATCGCCATGAGCCAACCGACGTCCCTCGACAACCGTCCTCAGCGTGTCCTCCAGGGCTACCTTGATGCCCTGCTGCTGGACGCGTTCCTGGAGCTGCCGACCGCCGAGAGCGTGCCGGTCGCGGCGCCCGTGGTAGCGCCCGCCGAGCCGATCGCCAGCGTCAGCGAAGACGAATTCGCCGCCGCGGTGCGCGAGGAACTCGAGCGCGATGCCGCGCGGCAGCCCCGTGTCGTACCCCTGGCTCCCCGTCGTCCTGCCGTCGCCCTGGCCGAGCGGACTCTGCCGGACGTGGTGCTGCCGCCGGTCCTGCCCACCGCGGTACCGGAGAGCGACATCGAGCTGGACTGGCGGGTGCCCGAGCTGGCGCCGGCGGCCGAACCGGCCCGTCCGGTGGTGGAAGGTATCGCCCTCGGTGTCGACGTGCCGGTTCAGTCTGCCCTGGCGGAGGGCCTGCCACCCAGTGGGGTGCGCCTGGACGAGCGTCCCGAGTGGGGCGAGGAGCCCTTCGAGTGCTTGCTGTTCGACGTAGCCGGCTTGACGCTGGCGGCGCCCCTGGTCTGCCTGGGTTCCATCTATCCGCTGACCGACGCAGAGTTGACGCCGCTGTTCGGTCAGCCAGACTGGTTCCTGGGGCTGCTGCCCTGCCAGGCCGGTAACCTGCGCGTGCTCGATACGGCGCGCTGGGTGATGCCCGAGCGCTATCGCGACGACTATCGCGAAGGCTTGAAATTCGTGATATCGCTGCAAGGCCTGGATTGGGGGCTGGCGGTGCATGGCGTCAGTCATTCGGTACGCCTGGACCCCGCCGAGGTCAAATGGCGCAACCAGCGGGCCAATCGCCCCTGGCTGGCCGGTACGGTGATCGATCAGATGTGCGCGCTGCTCGATGTCGCGGCGCTCGCGGAACAGGTGGTTGGCAGCCGTCGCTAAGGTGCCTGCCAGCCGCAACTAACCAGCGGGTTCGCCCGCTTCGCCGCACGTGCGGTAATTGACGAGGCTAGGGAACATGAAAAAAACGTCCGCACAGGGTTCCGAAGATCCGGTCCTGCAATGGGTCACCTTCCGCCTGGACAACGAGACCTACGGCATCAACGTGATGCAGGTCCAGGAAGTCCTGCGCTACACCGAGATCGCCCCGGTCCCGGGTGCTCCTAGCTACGTGCTGGGCATCATCAACCTGCGCGGCAACGTGGTGACGGTGATCGACACCCGCCAGCGCTTCGGCCTGCTGCCCACCGAGGTCACCGACAACACCCGCATCGTCATCATCGAAGCCGACAAACAGGTCGTCGGCATCCTGGTGGACAGCGTGGCCGAGGTGGTCTATCTGCGGCAATCCGAGATCGAGACCGCGCCGAGCGTGGGTAACGACGAGTCTGCCAAGTTCATCCAGGGCGTGTGCAACAAGAACGGCGAACTGCTCATCCTGGTTGAGCTGGACAAGCTGATGACCGAAGAAGAGTGGTCGGAGCTGGAAAGCATCTGATGCTCGTCGGGCTCATCCTGCTCAGCGTCGCGCTGGGACTGGCCTGTGCCGGTCTCGGCGGCTGTTGCTGGCTGCTCTGGCAACGCCAGCGCCAGCAACTGGCGAAACAGGCTGAACGGGATGCCCTCATCGACAAGCGCATGCAGATCCTGCTCAAGCGCCTGGAAACCTACCAGGCGGGGCAGGTACGCATGGGGGAACAGGTCCAGGGCCTGGCGCAGATGGTGGCGCCTTTGCCCGATCGCCTGACCCAGATCGAGCAAAGCGATCCCACCAGCCTGTCGTTCTCCCAGGCCGCCCGGCTGGTGGGGCTCGGCGCCAGTGCCGACGATCTCACTCAGGCCTGCGGACTGTCTCAGGCCGAGGCCGAGCTGGTGACGCGCCTGCACAAGCAGCGGCAACAGCGTTCCGGCTGAAAGCGGTTGGCAGTCCTACCAAAGCCTGCGCCGGCTTGGCGCCCCTGCCATGCGCGGACGCCAATTCAGTCAGCGGTGAGCCCGGTAAGTTGCCGACGCGCCCTGCGTACCCGCCGTGCAACCCCTCGCTAAGCTTCGTCTACCTCTCGACCTTTCTGGCGCAGGACTGTCAGCCTCAGCTGACGATCCAGTGATACAGCGCGATCACCACCAGCACCGCCAGCACCGGCTTGGCGATGCGGTAGGCCTTGGGATGGCGCCGCTTGAATTTCTTCACACCACCGCCGATGCGATCACCGAATCTCTTGCTGAAGGCATAGGCCTGGTTGATGCCGCCGACGCGCTCGCCCTCGACGTTCTGCGGCGCCGTAGCGCTGCCGAGAAAGCGGCTGACCGCCTGGTTGATGCGGGTCAGGAATCGGTTGCGCAAGGGCCGCTCGACGTCGCAGAAGAGGATAACGCGGGTCTGGTCGGTCTCGTTCTTCACCCAGTGCACATAGGTCTCGTCGAACATCACGTCTTCGCCATCGCGCCAGGCGTAGGGCTGGCCGTCGACATAGATGCGGCAGGCGTCCGAGTTCGGCGTGGCCAGGCCCAGGTGGTAGCGCAGCGAACCGCCGAAGGGATCGCGGTGCGGATTCAGGTGGCTGCCACCCGGCAGCAGGGCGAACATGGCGCCCTTGACGTTGGGGATCTGGCGCACCAGTTCCACGGTACGGGGGCAGAGGGTTTGGGCGGAGGGCAGGGGCTCGCCGTACCAGGTCAGGTAGAAGCGCTTCCAGCCCTTCTTGAAGAAGGAGCCGAAGCCGGCGTCGTTGTCCTTCTCCGCGGCGCGGATGTAGCCCTCGTCGAACAGCCGCAGCGCCTCGACGCGGATTTCCTGCCAGTTGTCCTTGAGCACGTCCAGCTCAGGGAAGCGGCTGCGATCCAGGTAGGGCTTGGAGGGCACGCCGGAGAACAGGTACATCAGCGCGTTGTAGGGGGCGAAGACCGCCGAGTGATTGACCAACTGGCGCAGGAACGGCAGTCGTGCGCGTCCACGAAGGTGGACGAAGAGCACGCTGGCGACGAAGAGCAGGACGATCGCGAGAGTAATCATGAGGAGAATTCTGATCGGCAGCGCCCGAACCAGGGGCGGATAGGTAATAGGAACATTATTTCACCCCCGCGAAAGGCTTGCACTCGGTTCGTCGGCTGCGCAGGATGGACACCCTGGCGCGCGGCCGCTTCACGGCCGTGCCCCCTTGGATGATCTAGACGAGTCGTATCGATGAGCATGTCCCTACGCGACCAGCTGCTGAAAGCCGGGTTGGTCAATGAAAAGCAGGCCAAGCAGGCCGTCAAGCAGAAGCAGAAGCAGAACCGCATGGAGCACCGCGGGCAGGCGGAAAAGGATCGCTCTCAGGAGTTGGCCGTCCAGCAGGCCCAGGCGGAAAAACTGGCCAAGGACCAGGAGCTCAATCGCGCCCAGGAAGAGAAGAAGAAGCGCAAGGCCGAGCAGGCGCAGATCAAGCAGTTGATCGAGACGAGCCGCTTGCCCAAGCTCACCACCGAGGACTACTACAACTTCGTCGACGACAAGAAGGTCAAGCGCCTGTCGGTCAACGTCATGATGAGGGACAAGCTCAGCAAGGGCAGCCTGGCCATCGTGCGCTACGAAGGGCGTTACGAGGTGGTGCCGCGCGCCACCGCCGAGCGCATCCAGGAGCGTGATCCCAAGCGGGTGGTGCTGCTCAACGTGCAGAGCGGCGAGCCGGACCCGGACGATCCCTACGCCGCCTACCAGGTCCCTGACGACCTGATGTGGTGACGAGATTCAGAGCCTGTTCAAAGGCTCGCGAGCTAGAGCCAAACAAGGCGAAAAGACCTGAGGAAGCGGAGTTTACGAGTGGTAAATGAGCATTCCGAAGGTCTTTTCAACGCAGTTTGGGCGACGCGCAGCAGACTTTGAACAGGCTCTCAGGCCTTGGGCCTGACCAGCATATACACCCGATAGACGGCGATACTGGGGATCAGCTGCAGCAGGCCCGAGAGGGTCTGCAGGGCGATCTCCGGGATGGCTGCCTTGGCGAAGTGCTCGGCGATCCAGGCGTCGATCAGCCAGGCCGGCAATACCGTGACCAGGATGCAGGCCAGCAGCGTGAAGAAATGACCGCGGGTCAGGCGCAGGCTGCCGCGCAAGGCGTCCAGCGGCGCGCGCCCTTCCAGCACCAGCAGGTTCTCGGCGAAGGCCAGCACGGTCATGATCAGGAAGCCGGGGACGATCAGCAGCGAAAAGCCCAGCATCACCAGCCCCGAGGTCAGGGCGGCGAGGATGGCGAAGCGTGGCCAGAGCAGCAGAGCCGCGCCCCAAACGCCGCTCAGGCGCGGTGTGTTGCCCTGGGTACGCGCCTCCAGAAAGATCAGCAGCGAGGCGGCGTACAGGGGATAGCACAGCAGGCTGACCAGCATGTCCCAGAGGCCGTTGCTCACGCCGAAGCGCTCCAGCACCTGGTAGCGCAGCAGGGATTCGAGCAACAGCCAGGGTAGGGTGAGGACAGCCAGGGGACGCAGGTTGCGAGCGAAGAAGACCAGCGAGTCGCGCAGGATATCGACGGGGTTCATGCAGCTATTCCAAACGGGCAGGGCGGCAGTCTAGCAGGCCGACCCACCTGCCCGCAGGCGTTCGAGCAGCGCGGTGGCGGTGGTGACGGTGGCGTATTCGCCGTGCAGGTTGGCCATGGCCATCGCGTGGACCTCCTCGGCGCTGCGGGCGCGTCCGGTGAAGTCGGCCTTGGCGAAGGTGTAGCAGGCGTCTTCCGCCACCCAGGTGCGAAAGCCCAGGTTGCCGGCGCTGCGCGCCGTGGCCTCCACCGAGTTCTCGCTGGCCACGCCGCAGATGACCAGTTCCTCGATGCCGCGTTGCAGCAGCCAGCGCTCCAGACCGCTGTGGGTGAAGGCATCGGGCACCTGCTTGTCGAACACGGTCTCTCCGGGCAGGGGCGCCAATTCCGGCTGGAATTCGACGCCCGGCTGACCGGGCCAGAACACCGAGGTCGGACTGCGCGACAGGTGGCGGACGTGAATCAGCGGCGCGCGCGCCAGGCGCCAGGCCGCCAACAGCTCGGCCATGCGTGTTTCGGCGTCGGGGTGGTTGCGTGGTCCCAGGTGCGGCGAGCGGATGCCCTGCTGCTGGTCGATCAGGGGGAGCAGTGGGAGCATGGTCAGGCCTCGCACAAAGCCGCCAGCGTCCCTCAGTGCCGGCCGATTGTCCAGCCGCGGCGGTGCTCAGGAACTCCCGGGAGCGGGCTCATTTCAGATGGAAGGTGATCGCCGGCCCGGGCCAGGCTGAATCCGCGCTGAACGCAGCGGCGGTCGGTCTTGAAAAGGCTCTGGTCCGCCATTATCTGGAACAGTGGCGCCGGTGTTTGCGCCTTTCGACATCCAGGCCGTTCCGCGAGAGGAACGCCGTCCAGTAGACCGTCTGCGGGAGGGTCATCATGCAACGCGAAGAAAGCCAGCTGATCGAGGGTCTGTTCGACCGTCTCAAGACCACGGAAGCGCAGACCGCACCCCGTGACCGGGAAGCCGAGGCACTGATCCAGCAGCGCCTGCGCGAGCAGCCGGCCGCACCCTATTATATGGCCCAGGCGATGCTGATCCAGGAGGCCGCCATCAAGCGGCTGGACCAGCGCGTCAAGGAGCTGGAGAGCCAGATGGCCCAGGTCCAGCAGAACCGACCCAGCAGCGGTGGCTTTCTTTCCAGCCTGTTCGGCGGTGGCCAGTCGTCCAGCGCCCAGGCGCCAGCGAATAACGCCGCGCCGTCGCGTGGCTGGAACGACCCTGGTCCGGCAGCGCCTCGTCCCGGCTACGGCCAGCCCAACCCTGGGTATGCCCAGCCGGCACCCGGCTATGGCCAGCCGGCACCGGGTTATGCCGCACCCCAGGCCGCGCCATCACGCATGGGTGGGTTCATGGGCGGAGCGCTGCAGACCGCCGCTGGCGTAGCGGGCGGCGTACTGGCCGCCCAGGCCATCTCGGGGCTGTTCCATCATTCCCAGCCCGAGGAAATCGTCAACGTGATCAACGAGACGCCAGCTACCGATCCTGGTTTCGCCGGCGGCGGTTCCCAGGATGCCTGGGCCGACAACGCCAGCTATGACAATGGGGGTGGCTTCCAGGACGCCGGTAACTTCCAGGACAACGGTGGCTTCCAGGATACCGCCGACTATGGTGACAGCGGTGGCGGTGGCTTCTTCGACGACAGTGGCGACGACGACTCCTTCATCTGAGGCGTCGTCTCCGAACAGCCCTGGCACCGCGAGGTCCAGGGCTTTTTCCTAGGTGCTGTCAGCTGGTGGCGGGTGGCAGCGGGCGCTCGAAGGGTGTCGACAGCACCACCACGGTGTGACTCATGCCGAAGCTCATCAACTGGTCGAGCAGCGCCTCCAGCTCGACCATGTCGCGTACCGCCGCACGCAGCATGGCGCAGTCTTCCCCAGTGACCCGATGGCAGGCGATCAGTTGCGGAATGGCCTCCAGCTTCTTGAACACCTGGCCGTGACTGGTGCTGTGCAGCTTCAGTGAGATCAGGCACTCGGTACCGTAGCCCAGGGCGCGGCGGTCGATGCGCGCGCCATAGCCGGTGATGATGCCGGCGTCTTCCAGCTTGGCGATCCGCTCGGCGATGGCCGGGGCGGAGAGCCCCAGGCGCCGGCCCAGTTCGGCGTAGCTGGCGCGGCCATCGACCAGCAGCAGGTCGATGAGGCGTCGATCGATGTGGTCCACTCTCTGCTCCTCGGCCTTCGAATCGAAGGGCGTTTCCCTAAAATTCCGCAGAACCCAAGCCCATCTGGGTCGTTTCTCCATTGACTCTATCTTAGTCGTCTTGGCGCGCGCTCCTACAATGTCAGCCTGACACCCTGGAACTTGCTCGCGCATGGACACCCCCGCCTTACCCTCGACCGCTTCGCCCCGCCTGCCCACCTGGCTGCTCTTGCTCGCCGCCTTCTTCGCCCTCTATGTGATCTGGGGTTCCACCTACCTGGTGATCCGCCTCGGGGTGGCGCACTGGCCACCTTTGCTGATGGCGGGTATTAGATTCATGGTGGCCGGCCTGCTCATGCTGGGCTGGCTCCGCTGGCGCGGCGTGTCCTGGCCGACGTTGCGAGAGACCGTCGCCGCCGGGGTGATCGGCATCCTCCTGCTGGGATTCGGCAACGGCGGCGTGACCCTGGCCGAGCATTGGGGCGTAACCTCGGGAGTCGCGGCCCTGTCCATCGCTACGGTGCCCCTGTTCACCCTGTTGTTCGGCCTGTGCTGGGGCCAGCGCAACACCGGGCTGGAATGGGCCGGCATCGCCCTCGGCCTGCTCGGTATCGCCTTGCTCAATCTGGGCGAGACCATGAGCGCGACGCCCCTGGGCGCGGCGGTGATCCTGCTCGCGGCAGCGGCCTGGGCCTTCGGTTCGATCTGGAGCCGCTACCTGCCGTTGCCCAAGGGCGCCATGGCCAGTGCCGTGGAGATGCTGGTGGCGGGCGCCGGACTGCTGCTGGTCAGTTGGCTCAGTGGCGAGCGCCTGCAGCACTGGCCGGCGCTCGGGGGGTGGCTGGCGCTGGGCTACCTGGTGGTGTTCGGCTCGCTGATCGCCTTCAGTGCCTATCTCTATCTGCTGGACCGGGTGCGGCCGGCGGCGGCCACCAGTTACGCCTACGTCAATCCGGTGGTGGCGGTGCTGCTGGGGACGCTGTTCGCCGGTGAGCGGATCGGCTTGGCCGAGCTACTGGCGATGCTGGTCATCGTCGGTGCCGTGGTGCTGATCGGGCTGCCGCAGTGGCGACGCCGCTGAGAGCAGGCTAGGCTGGCGCGTCATCCTTGCGGAGTTCGCCATGAGCCAAGACGTCACCCCAGCCTTCGCCGAAGAACCGCTCGAGGTCGCCGAAATCCGCGTGCTCGGCAGCCTGATCGAAAAGCAGCTGACCACGCCGGAAACCTATCCCCTGACGCTCAATGCGCTGGTGCTGGCCTGCAACCAGAAGACCAGTCGCGAACCCGTGCTGAACCTCACTCCGGGTGAGGTGGGCCAGGCTCTGCGGCGCCTGGAGGAGCGGGGCCTGGCGCGCCTGGTCATGGGCAGTCGTGCTGATCGCTGGGAGCAGCGGCTGGACAAGGCCCTGGAACTGCCACCGCCCCAGTGGGTGCTCTGCGCGCTGCTGTTCCTGCGGGGTCCCCAGACCCTGGGTGAGTTGCTCGCCCGCAGCAACCGCCTGCACGCCTTCGACGACACCGAGCAGGTGCGTCATCACCTGGAGCGCCTGATCGCCCGGGGGCTGGCCACCGGCCTCGGGCGCCAACCCGGGCAGCGTGAAGAACGCTACCTGCATCTGTTCGGCACGCTGGCGGAACGCGATGCCCAGGTCGCCCAGCTGGGCAGCGCCAGTGAGGGCGGGGCGTCCGCGGGCGGTCGCGAAGGACGACTGGAAGCACTGGAAGCCCGCATCGCGACCCTCGAAGAGCGCCTGGCGCGACTGGAGGAAGAGGGCGCTCAGCGCGGATAGAGCGGCGGTAGCTTGTCGTGGATGGCTTCTGGCGTTAGTGGCGGCAGGGCGTTGATCGCCTGCCAGAGCGTTTCGCCCTGCCAGCGCTGGCCGGCTTCGCTGTAGAGCGCGCCGTTGAGGTCGTCGAGCGCCGCGGCCAGGGGTTCGAAGCGGGCGCCCATGGCCGCCAGGGTTTCCGGCTGCTGGCGGGCCCAGGCGTCCAACGCATGGCGGGTGGCATGGGGATCGTTGCTCTGGCAGGCGCGGCGCAATTCTTCGCGCTGCAGGCGGCTGTCCACGTCCGGCACCGTCGGCAATACCGCCGGTTGACGCCGTGCGCGCCACCAGAGGCCGAAGCCGAGCAGGGTGGTCAAGGCGAAGAAGGCTGTCGCCAGTTGCCAGCGCCACAGGCGGGACTCGACGGGACTGGCCTTGCCCGGGGGCGCCACCTTGGCGGTCTGCAGGGCGGGGTCTTCCGCCACCGCCAGGGTCTGCGCGGGCAGGGTCGCCCGCTCCAGGGTGTCGGTCTCGGTGTTCCACCAGACGACTTCCACCGGCGGCAGTGACTTGTCGCCCGGGGTAGTGGGGATCAGGGCGATGCGTTCCTCGCGCAGGCCGACCAGGCCTCGGGCCTGGGCTTGCGTCGTGAGGCGGGGTTGCTCGGCATAGCGCTTGATGCCTGCCACCTCGGGCAGCACCAGGGGCGGCAGCTGACTCGGCGCCAGGCCTTCGGCGCGGATCTGCAGCGTCCGGGTCAGGGCGCTGCCTTCGCGGGCGCTGTCGGGCGCGGGATTCCACTGCTGGGTGAGACTGAGGCTGCGCGCCGGGATCCAGGGCGTCTGCGGTGGATAGCTGGCGGGTTGTGGCTGGACGTCCAGGGTCAGCGGTGGGGTGCGCAGCTGGATCGGCTGGCCGGCCCGCGAGCTGTCGTCGATGCCGCCGGCGAGGGTCGCACTGAAGGTCTGGGGTGGCAGCACCACGGCGCCACTCTGCAGTGGATGGATGGCGTAGCGCCATTCGATAACCCCGTGCCGTACCCCGTCGACGTCGCGTTCGTAGACCTGGGGCGTTCCCAGCAGATCGACGCGGGCGTCGCTGGGATTGGGTGGCGTGAGCACGTGGTCGTCGTAGAGCGCCACCGCATGGTAAAGGCGAACGGTGAGGATGGTTTCCGCTTGGACGTACAGCCGCGGTCTATCCACCGCCGCTTCGAGGTAGACGGGCTCACGGCTGTGGCGCTTGGCGGCAGGCGCTTCGACGGTGACGCTCAGCGGTTGGCTGCGCGCACCGTCGAGAGTCAGGGCGGGAATGGTCAGGGCGCCGCTGGTCTTGGGTTGCAGGGTCACGTTCCAGCGGGTGGTCACCCGTTCGCCCGGCGGCAGGCTGTTCTGGCGGACGCCCAGCACCTTGAAGTCCTGGTCCAGCGGGGCGAGGTCGGGCTTGCCGAACTGGGCGGGGTCGGTGGTTTCCAGGATGAGTTCAAGGGTCTCGTTTTCGCTGAGCTGGCTGCGTTCCAGGCGGGCGCTGAGATCGGCAGCCTGGGTGAGCGGCGCCGCGAGGGCGAGGGCCACGAGCAACGGATAGGGCTTCATTGCAGCGCGGTCTCCTCGCGTTGTTGCTGCTGGTACCAGAATTTGCGGCGGAGCAGGTCGGCAGGGTTGTCGGGGATCTCCCGCAACCATTGTTCGGCGGCCTGGCGCTGTTCTTCCTGCTGGGGATCGTCGATCGCGCTGGGACTGACCAGCCAGTCCGCGCCGGCCTGGGCCTGGAATTGGGGGCTGGCGGCGGCTGAGGTATCGGCTGAGCTGCTGCTGGCGTTGCTCGGCTCGTCGGCGGTGGCGTTGGTAGCCGCGGCGGCCTGGGCTCTCTGGCGCCGCGCTGCCGCTTCGGCCTGGGCGGCGGCGCGTTGGGCGAGCAGGCGCTCCAGGCGATTACGATTACGCAGGGCCGCCGTCAGGTCCGGGCGCAGCACCAGGGCGGCGGCATAGGCCTTCAGGGCGTCGTCGTAGCGACCGGCCATGGCCAGGGCGTTGCCGCGATTGTAGTGGCCGTCGGCCGACGGATCGCGGGCGAAAGCCGCGGCGGCGCCGGCATAGTCGCCGCTGCGATAGAGCGCCACGCCGCGCCAGCGGTCATCGGTGAAGCGTTCGGCGGCCGCGGCGGCCTGGTCGTCGCCGAGCAACTGCATGGCCTGCTGGTCGCGTCGCTGCCAGAGATCGTCCCAGCCGCCGGCCTGGGCCGGGGGTGGCGTCAGCAGCAGGCAGAAGGGCAGGCAAAGCAGCCAACCCCGCCGCGCGCCGCAGGCGACCAGCACCAGTAGCGGCAGGAGCAGCAGGTAGCCCTGGTCGCGCCAGCCGCTGGGGCCCTGGTCGGCGCTGAGGCGGACCTCGTCGGGGCGATCCAGCAGGCCCAGCCGGCGCAGGTCCTGGTCGTCGCGTTGCAGGCGCTGATAGCGCCCACCCAGTTCGCGGGCGAAACCCTGCAACTGCCCCTCGTCCAGGCGGGCGATGCGGATGCCGCCGGCGGCATCGCTCAGGTAATTGCCGGTCTCGGCGGCTACCGGGGCGCCCTGGGGAGTCCCGGGGCCAAGGATCGCCAGCTGGCGCAGCCGACCCTGCAACAGCCGTTCGATACCCTGGCGTTCGCGGCTGTCCAGTTCGCTGGCAATGAGCAGCAGCCGGGCACTGGCGTTCGGCGCCGGGCCAAGCAATTCCAGGGCCTGGGCGATGCCCAGGTCGGCGCGCTGACCAGGTACCGGCATGATCGAGGGCCGCAGGGCTGTCAGCAGGTTGTCGATGGTCGGCAGGTCGTCGGTCAGGGGGACCAGGGTGTGGGCGCTGCCGGCGTAGACGACGACGGCGGTCTCGCCATCCTGGCGGGCCTGCAGCAGATCCTGCAGCTTGCGCTGCACGGCCAGCAGGCGGGTGGGCGGTACGTCCGTGGCGAGCAGGTCCGGGGTCAGCGCCAGCACCACCACCAGGGCGTCATCGCGGCGAAAGTTCTGCTGTTCGCCTTCCTGCCAACTGGGCCCGGCCAGGGCGAGGCAGGCCAGGACGCCCGCCGCGCCGAGCAGGCCGAGGCCGAGTGGCGAACGTTGCCGGTTGCTATCGCTGAGCAGCCAGGGTTGCAGGGCCGGGGGCAGCAGGGCCTGCCAGTTGCCGTGTCTATGGCGGCGACGGCGCAGCGCCCAGAGCGCCAGGGCGACCGGCAGCAGTGCCAGCAGCCAGGCCGGGCGAAGGAACAGCGGCAGCCAGTCGCTCATGGCCGGCGTCCCAGGCGGCGCCAGTGGTCGGGCAGGGGCAGGCGGGCGAGGGTCAGGGCCAGGCCGAGCAGCAGTGCCAGAGCCAGCGGCCAGGGGTAGAGCTCCCTGGTGGGACGCGCGTGGTCAGGCTGCTGGCGGATCGGCTCGAGCCGATCCAGCTGGCGCGACACCGCGGCGAGCTCGGCACTGGAGCGCACCCGGAAGTAGGCGCCGTTGGTGAGTTCGGCGAGGTGCCGCAGCATGGGCTCGTCGAGATCGCTGGAACTCGGGCCGCCGGCGAGGGGGTCGGGTTCGGCACCGATGCCCAGGGTGTAGACCCGCACTCGCTCGCTCGCTGCCAGGGTGGCGGCCACCTCTGGTGTCACGACCCCACCGTTGCTGGCGCCATCGGTGACCAGGATCAGGGTACGGCTGTTGTCCGGGCGCTTGCGCAGGTGCTTGACCGCCAGCCCCACGGCGTCACCTACCGCGGTGTTGCGCCCGGCCAGGCCGATCTGGGCTTCTTCCAGCAGGGCATGGACGGTACGGCGGTCGGCGGTCAACGGTGCCTGCAGATAGGCCTGGGAGCCGAACAGGATGAGACCGACGCGATCACCCTGGCGACTGTCGATGAAGCGACCGAGCAGTTGCTTGACCAGCGTCAGGCGGCTGACGTTCTCGTCGCCCAGCTGCATGTCGGGGGTATCCATGGAGCCGGAAACGTCCACTGCCAGCAGCAGGTCGCGGCCGCTCACGTCCAGCGGCTGGGGCGGTCCGACCCATTGCGGGCGGGCCGCCGCCGCCAGGATCAGCAACCAGCCCAGCAGGAAGGGCAACAGGCGCCTTACGCCCGTCAGGCTGCCGGGGCGGGTGGAGCGGCCGCCGAGGTGCTGGAGTTCGCCGAGGAAGTCCACGCGCAGCGCCGCCTGGCCGCTGTCCGCGGCGGGCAGCAGGCGGTGCAGCAGCCAGGGCAGGGGCGCCAGCAGCCAGAGCCAGGGCCAGGCGAACTCAAACATGCTTGCGGATCCAGGTGGCGACGGCGTCCTGCAGCCCGTCGATGGTACGGTCTTCCAGTCGGCAGTCGGGGCGATAGCCGCCATCCACCAGGATCATATAACGCGTCAGCCCCGCCGCCGGGCAGCGGGAGTCGAGAAAGGCCAGCCAATCGCGCCCGCTCAGGGTCTGGCTGATCTGGTCCGGATAGCTGGCGCGGCACAGGCGCTTGAGCAGGGCGTTGAGTGCCTGCAGCCAGGGCCCGGCCGGGGCGCCGTAGGGGCGAGGCAGACGGGCCAGCTCGGCCAGCGCGGTGGTGCGCAGATCCGCTTCGGTGGTCGCCTCGGCGACCGGTGCCGAGACCAGCGGGCGCCGGCCATGGCGATGGCGCAGGAAGAAGCCCAGGGCCAGCACGACCAGCAGCAGTAGCCACCAGCCCGGTGCGGGTGGCCAGAGAGCCGGCTCCGGCGGCAGTCGCAGCGGCTCCAGATTGGCGACGCCGGGATTCACGAGGCATACCCCGGGCGATGCTGGCGCAGCTGGTGGCGCAGTTGCTCCACCAGGTCGTCGGCGGTGGACATAGGTAGCAGCGGAATGCCCAGGCGCAGGCTGAGTTCGGTCCAGCGCTCGCGGCGTTGCGCCGACTGGTCGGCGTAGCCCTGGCGCACGTCCGCGCGATCGGTATCCAGTTCGACCTCGGCGCCGCCGCTGGTGAAGCGCAGCAGGCCGGCCTGGGGCAGTTCGTGGTCGAGGGGATCGGAGAGCGGCAGCAGCACCAGGTCGCTGTGCCGGGACAGCAGGGTGAGATGCTGCTCGGTCGCCACGTCGAGGCTGCGCTCGTCGCAGATCACCAGCGCCAGACTGCCGGGACGCAGCACCTCGCGGGCCCGCCGCAGCACCTGGTTGAAGGTGATGCGCGGCACCTGGGCCAGCGCCGGGTCCTGCAGGGCTCGATTGGCGTTGATCAGGTGATCGAAGAAGCGCAGCAGGTTCTGCTTGCTGCGCCGGGGGCGTACCTCATGCAAGCGCTCGCCACCGAAGATCATGCCGCCGATGCGGTCGTTGTGCTCCAGCACCGCCCAGCCGATCAGGGCGGCCAGGCGCCCGCCCAGCACCGACTTGAATTGCTCCCGGGTGCCGAAGAAGGTGCGCGGACTCTGCTCCAGCAGCAGATAGACCGGCCGCTCGCGCTCTTCGTGGAACAGCTTGGTGTGGGGCTCGCGGGTACGGGCGGTGACGCGCCAGTCGATGGCGCGCACGTCGTCGCCGGGCTGGTAGGCCCGCACCTGGTCGAAGTCCACGCCGCGACCGCGCAGACGCGAGTGGTGCAGGCCGATCAGCGGGCTGCGGCGTCCGGCGGCGGAAAACAGCTGCACCTCGACCACCCGGTGGCGCATCTCGATGAGCTCGGCCAGGCCCAGGGTCACGCCGCTGCGCTCGGGCATCTCAGGCCACGGCCACCAGATCGAGGATGCGCTGCACCACCCGGTCGTGGTCGATGCCGGCGGCCTCCGCCTCGAAGGAGAGGATGATCCGGTGCCGCAGCACGTCGAAGACCACCGCCTGGATGTCTTCCGGGCTGACGAAATCCCGGCCGGCCAGCCAGGCATGGGCGCGGGCGCAGCGATCCAGGGCGATGGAGCCGCGCGGACTGGCGCCATAGGTGATCCAGTGCGCCAGGTCCTGGTCGAAGCGGCCCGGCGTACGGGTCGCCATGATCAGTTGCACCAGGTATTCCTCCACGGCGTCGGCCATGTACAGCCCGAGCACCTCGCGGCGCGCCGCGGCGATGGCCGCCTGGCTGACTCTCTCGGTGGGCAGGGTCTCGCCGTCCAGGGCCTCGCCGCGGGCCTGGGCCAGGATGCGGCGTTCCACCGAGGCGTCCGGGTAGCCGATCTTGACGTGCATCAGGAAACGGTCGAGCTGGGCCTCGGGCAGGGGATAGGTGCCCTCCTGCTCGATGGGGTTCTGGGTGGCCATCACCAGGAATAGCTCGGGCAGGGCATAGGAGGTGCGGCCGATGCTTACCTGGCGCTCGGCCATGGCTTCCAGCAGCGCCGACTGCACCTTGGCTGGGGCGCGGTTGATCTCGTCCGCCAGCACCAGGTTGTGGAAGATCGGTCCCTGCTGGAAGGAGAAGCTGGCGGTGTCGGGCCGATAGATCTCGGTGCCGGTGATGTCGGCGGGCAGCAGGTCGGGGGTGAACTGGATGCGGTGGAAGTCCGCCTCCAGGCCTTCCGCCAGGTCCTTGATGGCCTTGGTCTTGGCCAGCCCCGGGGCGCCCTCCACCAGCAGATGCCCATCCGCCAGCACTGCGATGAGCAGCCGCTCCACCAGGGATTCCTGGCCGAGGATCTGGCTGGTCAGATAGGTGCGAAGCACCTGCAGAGCGTCACGGTGAGCCATGGGGCATCCTGAATACGGCGTGGGAGCGGTGAAAGGTGCGCAATTTTACTGCAAGCGGCGGCTGACGCCCATGCCTGCGCGGAGGTCGTTGGCAGACAACGGCTTGACGAAAATTTGACGACGCCTGCGTCAGGCTGGGCGTTTGCCGGCGCGACCGTCGTCGCACTTTGCCCGCCGGGCACTGCTCGGTGCTGACGCTGCGACAGCGGATGACTAAACTCCTCGGCCTGCCGACCGCGCCCCAGGCCTCTGCGTGGGCGGTCCCGAGTCGCCGGCCACGCGCCGCGAATCCTCGCTTCCTCTGACAAGGTGTTTACATGTCGCAAATGGATGTCCCGCAATCCCCACGCCACGCCGGCCGGCGACCGCTTCCGACGCTGGGTAGCCACCTGAGCTTCGTACTCGGCTGCGCCCTGGCCCTGATGGTCATGTTCACCCTGTTGCGCCTGGCGCTGCTGGGCTACAACACCGACCTGATCGGCAATTCGCCCTTCGCCACCTTCGCCGAAGCCTTCTTCAACGGTGCCCGCTTCGACCTGCGCCTGGTGGTCTATATCTGCGTACCCTCGCTGCTCTGCCTGTTGAGCGCCAGAGCCATGGCCGCCCGCCGGCTGCAGGCCGGCTGGTTCACCCTCGCCGCCAGCCTCTGCCTGCTGCTGGGCGTCGGCGAGCTGAACTTCTACCGCGAATTTCACCAGCGCCTGAACAGCCTGGTATTCCAGTACCTGCAGGAAGACCTGCACACCGTGACCAGCATGATCTGGAACGGCTTCCCGGTGGTGCGGCTGCTCTTGGCCTGGGCCGTGGCGACCCTGCTGCTGGGCCTGGTGTTCTTCGGCATCGAGCGGGCCACCCGCCGGTACGTCGCCGCGCGACCGGCCGCCTGGTATCGCCGGGGCGCGGTGTTCATGCTCTGCCTGGTGGTAGCCGTCATCGCCGCCCGCGGTACCCTGAGATCCGGTCCGCCGCTGCGCTGGGGCGACGCCTACACCACCGACTCGATGTTCGCCAATCATCTTGGCCTGAACGGCACCCTGACCCTGATCAATGCCGCCGAGAACAGCTTCTCCGACCATCGCGACAACAGCTGGAAGGCGACCATGCCGGCCGCCGACGCCCTGGCCGTGACCCGGCAGCTGCTGCTAACCCCGCGCGATGAGTTGATCGATGCCGACAAGGCCGCCGTCCGCCGGATCTACACTCCGCCAGCCGAGGGTCAACTGCCCCAGGTGCGCAACGTAGTGGTCATCCTCATGGAGAGCATGGCCGGTCGCTACATCGGCGCCCTGGGTAACCAAGACGGCATCACCCCCAACTTCGACGCCCTGGCCAAGCAGGGCACCCTGTTCACCCGCTTCTTCTCCAATGGCACCCACACCCACCAGGGCATGTTCGCCACCATGGCCTGCTTCCCCAACCTGCCGGCCTTCGAATACCTGATGCGCATGCCCGAGGGCGCTCACCAGTTCTCCGGTCTGCCGCAACTGCTCAGTACCCGTGGCTTCGACGACGTCTACGTCTACAACGGCAACTTCCAGTGGGACAACCAGTCCGGGTTCTTCAGCAACCAGGGCATGACGACCTTCGTCGGTCGTGAGGACTTCGTGAACCCGGTGTTCATGGACCCGACCTGGGGCGTCTCCGACCAGGACATGTTTGATCGCTCGGTGCAGGAACTGGACAAGCTGGCCAAGGCTCCAGATGGCAAGCCCTTCTATGCGCTGCTGCAGACGCTGTCCAACCACACGCCCTATGCGCTGCCCAAGGACCTGCCGGTTACCCCGGTCACCGGGCATGGCTCGCTCGACGAGCATCTCACTGCCATGCGTTATGCCGACTGGTCCCTCGGTCAGTTCTTCGCCAAGGTGAAGAACGAGCCCTGGTACCAGGACACCCTGTTCGTCATCGTCGGCGACCACGGCTTCGGCAACAACGAGCAGATCACCGAGATGGACCTGTCGCGCTTCAACGTGCCGCTGCTGCTGATCGGCCCGGGCGTGCAGGAAACCTTCGGCGCCCGCCGCGACACCGTCGGCAGCCAGATCGACGTGGTACCCACCGTCCTGGCCCGCTTCGGCCAGCCGACCCAGCACCAGTGCTGGGGTCGTGACCTGCTCGGTCTGCCCCAGGGCGATCCGGGCGTGGCGGTGATCAAGCCGTCCGGCAGCGACCAGACCGTGGCGCTGGTCACCGGTGACCGCATCCTGGTCAAGCCGCGCGACCGCGATGCCGTGCTCTACCGCTACCACCTGGGCACCGAGGCCGGTGGCGAGGTGGTCAAGGGCGATCCCAGCGCACCCGAGCTGCAGAAGCGCCTGGAGGCCTTCATCCAGACCGCCACCGGCAGTCTGCTGGGCAACACCACCGGCATGACCGACAGCAAGGCGGCGGCCGCTCAGCGGCAGTAGTCTCGTCGCCCATGAAAAAGGCCGCCCGAGGGCGGCCTTTCTTTTTACCGGCAGCGATCAGGCGGCGATGACCACGTCTTCGGCCTGCAGGCCCTTGTCACGCTGGATCACCGAAAACTCCACCCGCTGGCCTTCCATCAGGACCCGATGACCTTCGCCACGGATCGCGCGGAAGTGCACGAAGATGTCGTCACCGGTATCGCGGGAGATGAAGCCGAAGCCCTTGGAGGTGTTGAACCACTTCACCGTGCCCCGCTCGCGGTCGTCGGCCAGCGGGCGTGCCGGCGCGGCGGCTGCAGCTCGGGCGACCGGGCGCGGACGGTTTTCCGTTTCCGTCGCGACGGCGTTGCCAGCCGGCGCGCGAAACTTCTCCGGCAGGCTGGCCAGGGCTGCGACCAGGGTCAGCCCCAGGGGCAGCAGTTCGGCGGGGAGGCCACCGATGTGGGAGAGCGGTGCGAGCAGGATGAAGGTCTGCACCACGACGGCGATCACCAGCAGGGCGCTGGCGAGTTTCTGGGCGCCGCTGCTGCGGCTGCGGGAGAAGGGCGTGAAGAGGAGGGTGGCAAGACCCAGCAGGGCCAGATGGATGGACTCGGGTTGATCGAAGGAAGAGGTATCGGACTGCAGTCCGGGAATGGCCGATAACAGGAGCGCAGCAGCGCCCACCACGACATGGACAGTAGATAACGTGTTCAATGTGAAATCACCTTGGGGTCAAGAACTCGGATCTGCCGAAACTGCCATGGCGATGCACGGCAGCGGCGTGACCCGGCGCGGAACGCGCGTCCTTATTAAACCCAAAAGGTGAAGGTCGCTCAATCGTGGCACCGCCGCGGACGCGCGCCCGCGGCGGAGTGTCGCTTCAGGCGGCCAGCAGGCTGCGCAGCATCCAAGCGGTCTTCTCATGGACCTGCATGCGCTGGGTCAGCAGGTCGGCGGTGGGCTCGTCGCTGACCTTGTCCAGCAGCGGGAAGATGCCCCGGGCGGTACGCACCACGGCTTCCTGGCCCTGCACCAGCAGGCGGATCATCTCCTGGGCGTCCGGAATGCCTTCCTCTTCCTTGATGCTCGACAGGCGGGCATAGGCGGCATAGGTGCCCGGCGCCGGGAAACCCAGCGCGCGGATACGCTCGGCGATGTCATCCACGGCCACGGCCAGCTCGGTGTACTGGGTCTCGAACATCAGGTGCAGGGTGTTGAACATCGGCCCGGTCACGTTCCAGTGGAAGTTGTGGGTCTTCAGATACAGGGTGTAGGTGTCGGCCAGCAGGCGCGACAGGCCCTCGGCGATCTGGGCACGATCCTGTTCGGCGATTCCGATGTTGATTTCCATGCTGACAGCTCCTTTGCGGTCGGTTGCGAAAGATCCCGAGGCTACCACAGAACCGCTGGCCGTTTAGCCAGTGTTCACGTGTCGAGCTGCGTGGCCTGCTACGGTAAAATCGTGCCGGATGATATAGAATCTCCCGTTTAGTCGAGCGCCCTGCCTTGCCGGCCTGGCGCCTCCACGCATTCAGCCTGTTCTAGAGAAGCGAAAACACGACCATGATGCGCAGCCACTATTGCGGCCAGTTGAACGAGAGCCTGGACGGCCAGGAAATCACCCTTTGCGGTTGGGTCCACCGCCGCCGTGACCACGGCGGGGTCATCTTCCTCGACATCCGCGATCGCGAAGGCCTGGCCCAGGTGGTGTTCGATCCGGATCGCGCCGAGACCTTCGCCAAGGCCGACCGCGTGCGCAGCGAATACGTGGTCAAGCTCACCGGCAAGGTACGCCTGCGTCCCGAAGGCGCGCGCAACGCCAACATGGCCTCCGGCGCCATCGAGGTACTGGGTTACGAGCTGGAGGTGCTCAACGAAGCCGAGACCCCGCCGTTCCCGCTCAACGAATACACCGACGTCGGTGAAGAGACCCGCCTGCGCTACCGGTTCATCGACCTGCGCCGCCCGGAGATGGCCGAGAAGCTGAAGCTACGTTCGCGCATCACCTCCAGCATCCGTCGCTACCTGGACGAAAATGGTTTCCTCGACGTGGAAACCCCGATACTGACCCGTGCCACCCCCGAGGGTGCTCGCGACTACCTGGTGCCCAGCCGCACCCATCCCGGCAGCTTCTTCGCCCTGCCGCAGTCGCCCCAGCTGTTCAAGCAACTGCTGATGGTCGCCGGCTTCGACCGCTACTACCAAATCGCCAAGTGCTTCCGCGACGAAGACCTGCGCGCCGACCGCCAGCCGGAATTCACCCAGATCGACATCGAGACCAGCTTCCTCGATGAACAAGACATCATGGGCATCACCGAGACCATGGTGCGCAACCTGTTCAAGGAAGTCCTGGACGTCGAATTCGGCGAGCTGCCGCACATGACCCTGGCCGAGGCCATGCGTCGCTTCGGCTCCGACAAGCCGGACCTGCGTATCCCGCTGGAACTGGTGGACGTGGAAGACCAGCTCAAGGACGTCGACTTCAAGGTCTTCGCCGGTCCGGCCAACGATCCCAAGTGCCGCGTCGCCGCCCTGCGCGTACCGGGCGGGGCGAGCATGCCGCGCAAGCAGATCGACGACTACACCAAGTTCGTCGGCATCTACGGCGCCAAGGGCCTGGCCTACATCAAGGTCAACGAGCGCGCTGCGGGCGTCGAAGGCCTGCAGTCGCCCATCGTCAAGAACATTCCGCTCGATAACATTAACGTGATCCTCGATCGCGTCGGTGCGGTCGACGGCGATATCGTCTTCTTTGGCGCGGACAAGACCAAGATCGTCTCCGAGGCCCTGGGCGCCCTGCGCATCAAGCTCGGTCACGACCTGAGCCTGCTGACCTGCCAGTGGGCGCCGCTGTGGGTAGTCGACTTCCCCATGTTCGAAGAGAACGATGACGGCAGCCTGACCGCCATGCACCACCCCTTCACCTCGCCCAAGTGCAGCCCGCAAGAGCTCAAGGCCAACCCGGGTGCGGCGCTGTCGCGCGCCTACGACATGGTGCTCAACGGCACCGAACTGGGCGGCGGTTCCATCCGTATCCACGACAAGAAGATGCAGCAAGCCGTCTTCGAAGTGCTGGGGATCAGCGCAGAAGAGCAGGAAGAGAAGTTCGGCTTCCTGCTGGACGCCCTGAAGTTCGGCGCGCCGCCCCACGGTGGCCTGGCCTTCGGCCTGGATCGCCTGGTGATGCTGATGACCGGCGCCTCGTCCATTCGTGAAGTCATCGCCTTCCCGAAGACCCAGAGCGCGGCCGATGTCATGACCCAGGCGCCCGGCGCCGTCGACGCCAAGGCCCTGCGCGAACTGCACATCCGCCTGCGCGAGCAGCCCAAGGCGGAATAACACCCATCGGAGGAGGGCGGCCGCAGCGGACGCCCTCCGTATCTTAGTTTTCGCTGCGCCGCGGCCCTCGCCGTCGGTGCAGTCATCGTCAAGACAGTGGAGTAGCTCATGGCCGGTCATTCCAAATGGGCCAACATCAAGCACCGCAAAGAACGCCAGGATGCCAAGAAGGGCAAGATCTTCACCAAGATCATCCGTGAACTGACCGTGGCCGCCCGCCAGGGCGGCGGCGTCCCGGCCGACAACCCTCGCCTGCGTCTGGCGGTGGACAAGGCGCTCACCGCCAACATGACCCGTGACACCATCGACCGGGCCATCGCCCGTGGCGTGGGCGCCGGTGAAGGCGAGAACGTCGAGGAACTGACCTATGAAGGTTACGCCCCCAGCGGCGTCGCCCTCATCGTCGAGGCCATGACCGACAACCGCAACCGCACCGCGGCCGAGGTTCGCCATGCCTTCAACAAGTGCGGTGGCAACCTGGGTACCGACGGTTCGGTCGCCTACTTGTTCGAGCGCAAGGGCCAGATCAGCTATGCCCCCGGTATAGATGAAGACGCCCTGATGGAAGCCGCCCTGGAAGCGGGGGCCGACGACGTGGTCGCCAACGATGATGGCTCCATCGACGTCTTCACCAGCTTCGCCGACTTCATCGCCGTCAACGAGGCCCTGACCGCCGCTGGCTACAAGGCCGACGAAGCCGAGGTGACCATGATCCCCTCGACCTCCGCGACCCTGGACCTGGAAACCGCGCAGAAGGTGCTCAAGCTGATCGACATGCTCGAGGACCTGGACGACGTACAGAACGTCTACTCCAACGCCGATATCCCCGACGACGTCATGGCGCAGCTCGGCTGATGTCCCTCTACGAGCGCGCGCCCTTCACGCCTGATGCCGGAACCCTGGTGCTGGGTATCGACCCCGGCTCCCGGCTGACCGGCTTCGGCGTGGTGCGCGACACCGGGCGCGGCTGCGAATACGTCGCCTCGGGCTGCATCCGCACCGGCAACGGTCCGTTGCCGGAGCGGCTGCAGATCGTCTATCGCGGCGTGCGCGACGTCATCGCCCAGTACGGGCCGGTGACCATGGGCATCGAGCAGGTGTTCATGGCGCGCAATGCCGATTCGGCGCTCAAGCTGGGTCAGGCCCGAGGTGCGGCCATCGTCGCCGGCGCCGAGGGTGGTCTGGAGATCTCCGAGTACACCGCGAGCCAGGTCAAGCAGGCAGTGGTTGGCAACGGCGGGGCGGACAAGCAGCAGGTGATGCTGATGGTCATGCATCTGCTGCGCCTGACCGAAAAACCCCAGATCGACGCCTCCGACGCCCTGGCCATCGCCCTCTGCCATGCCCATACCCGACAGAGCCTGGTGCCCCATGGCCTGCTCGCGACCCGTCGCCGCGGCGGTCGCCTGCGTCTCTAGTTTCATCCGCCAAACATTTCGCTCCAACGGTAGGAAGGTATCCCTGTGATCGGTCGTCTACGAGGCACCCTGGCGGACAAGCAGCCGCCCCATCTCCTGCTCGACGTGGGCGGAGTCGGCTATGAGGTCGAGGTGCCCATGACGACCCTTTATCGGCTGCCCGCCCAGGGTGAAGTCGTCACATTGCATACCCACCTCGTGGTACGGGAAGATGCGCACCTGTTGTACGGGTTCGGGGAAAAACGCGAGCGTGAGCTGTTTCGCGAGCTGATCCGACTCAATGGTGTCGGCCCCAAGCTGGCCCTGGCGTTGATGTCCAGTCTCGAGGTGGATGAATTGGTTCGCTGTGTTCAGGCCCAGGACACCTCTGTTCTGGTCAAGGTGCCAGGGGTGGGCAAGAAGACCGCCGAGCGCCTGCTGGTCGAACTGAAGGACAGATTCAAGGCCTGGGAAAACCTGCCCACCATCGCGCCCCTGGTCCTGCCGAACCAGGCGCCGGTGGTCGCCAGTGCCGAGGCCGATGCGGTCAGCGCCCTGGTCGCCCTGGGCTTCAAGCCCCAGGAGGCCAGTCGCGCCGTGGCTGCAGTGGAAGGGGAAGACCTTTCCAGCGAGGAACTCATCCGTCGCGCCCTGAAGGGCATGGTCTGATCCCATGATAGAAACCGATCGTCTCATTTCGGGCAGTGGCCGCGACCGGGAAGATTTCCAGGATCGCGCCATCCGTCCGGTGCGCTTGGCGGACTACATCGGCCAGCCGGTGGTACGCGACCAGATGGGGCTGTTCATCCAGGCGGCGAAGGGTAGGGGCGAGGCGCTCGACCATACCCTGATCTTCGGTCCCCCAGGACTGGGCAAGACCACCCTGGCCAACATCATCGCCCAGGAAATGCAGGTTTCCCTGAAGAGCACCTCCGGTCCGGTACTGGAGCGTCCGGGTGACCTTGCCGCGCTGCTGACCAACCTGGAAGCGGGCGATGTGCTCTTCATCGACGAGATCCATCGACTCTCGCCCATCGTCGAGGAGGTGCTCTATCCGGCGATGGAGGACTACCAGCTCGACATCATGATCGGCGAAGGCCCGGCGGCCCGCTCCATCAAGCTGGACCTGCCGCCCTTCACCCTGGTGGGCGCCACCACCCGGGCCGGCATGCTGACCAATCCGCTGCGTGACCGCTTCGGGATCGTCCAGCGCCTGGAGTTCTATGGCACCGCGGACCTGGCTACCATCGTCACCCGCTCCGCCGGGATCCTGGGCCTGGCCATCGAAGCCGAAGGCGCCCTGGAAATCGCCCGTCGCGCGCGCGGTACGCCGCGGATCGCCAACCGGCTGCTGCGCCGGGTGCGGGATTTCGCCGAGGTGCGCGGGCAGGGACATATCAGCCACGACATCGCCGGTCGTGCCCTGGACCTGCTGGACGTCGACGCCCAGGGTTTCGATCACCAGGATCGTCGCCTGCTACTGACCATGATCGACAAGTTCGACGGCGGACCGGTTGGGGTGGACAGTCTCGCTGCGGCCATCAGCGAAGAGCGTCACACCATCGAAGACGTGCTGGAACCCTATTTGATCCAGCAAGGCTATATCATGCGCACGCCGCGCGGGCGGGTGGTGACCCGGCATGCCTATCTGCATTTCGGGCTCAACCTGCCATCGCGCCTGGCCCAGGGCGGTACGCCCGATCTGTTTGAGGTCAATGGTAACTAAATGCAGTTGCGAACATTTCTGATTGGCAACGGCGAGGCTAGGTTCTAGAGTATGCACGCGCAACCGCGGAGCCCGTCGTCGCCCGTCCTCAGGTGTCGTGTCTATTACGAAGATACCGATGCCGGCGGCATCGTCTACTACGTCAACTACCTCAAATTCATGGAACGCGCCCGCACCGAGCGACTGCGCGCGCTGGGCTATGCCCAGTCCGAACTCGCCCGGGACGGTCTGCTCTTCGTCGTCCACAGCAGCGAAGCGCGCTACCATGCGCCCGCGCGCCTGGATGACGAACTGCTGATCGGCGCCGAGGTGGTCGAAGCGAAGCGTGCCAGCCTCAGGTTTCACCAGGAGGTTAGGCGTGCGAAGGATGATGTCCTGCTCTGCGAAGGGTGGGTGACGGTCGCCTGCGTGCGTGCCGACAGCTTCAGGCCCAGGGCCATGCCCGAAGCCATGCGAACGGTTCTTGCCGGAAGTCCGGCGTCAATTCAATCAGGAGATTAAGCGTGCAACCCAACGTCGACCATACGTCCATGTGGAGCCTCATCGCCAACGCCAGTCTGGTGGTACAGCTGGTGATGCTCATCTTGGTCGCAGCCTCCGTCACGTCCTGGATCATGATCATCCAGCGCGGCAACGCCATGCGCGCCGCCAAGCGTTCGCTGGACGCCTTCGAAGAGAAGTTCTGGTCGGGCATCGACCTGTCCAAGCTCTATCGCCAGGCCGGCAGCAACCCCGATCCGGATTCCGGCGTCGAGCAGATCTTCCGGGCCGGCTTCAAGGAATTCTCCCGCCTGCGCCAGCAGCCCGGCGTCGATCCCGATGCCGTGATGGAAGGTGTCGCCCGGGCCATGCGCGTCGCCATCTCCCGTGAGGAAGAAAAGCTCGAGCAGGCCCTGCCGTTCCTGGCCACCGTCGGTTCCACCAGCCCCTACGTGGGTCTGTTCGGTACCGTCTGGGGCATCATGAACTCCTTCCGTGGCCTGTCCACCGCCCAGCAGGCGACCCTGGCCACCGTGGCCCCCGGTATCGCCGAGGCCCTGATCGCCACCGCCATCGGTCTGTTCGCTGCCATTCCCGCCGTCGTGGCCTACAACCGCTTCGCCGCCCGCTCGGAAATGCTGATCAACCGCTACTACACCTTTGCGGACGAATTCCAGGCCATCCTGCACCGCAAAGTCCACGCCAGCGACGAATAAAGAGGTATCCCATGGTCCGTCGCCGCCAGAAACGCAAGCCCGTCGCCGAGATGAACGTGGTGCCCTACATCGATGTGATGTTGGTACTGCTGGTCATCTTCATGGTAACGGCGCCCATGCTCAACCAGGGCGTGAAGGTCGACCTGCCCAAGGTCGACAGCCAAGCCCTGCCGCAGGACAACGACAAGCAGATCCTCACCGTGTCGGTGAAGGCCGACGGCACCTACTACTGGAACGTCGGTTCCGAGGTGGATACCGATCAGAAAGCCAAGTCCGAGACTGCGGTTTCCCTGTCACAACTGAGTCAGCAGGTCGGTGCCATCATGCGTCAACGTGCGGACACCCAGGTGTTCATCCGCGGTGACAAGGCCGCCAACTATGGAGTCGTCGCCGGCGCCATGGGGGCCTTGCAACAGGCCGGCGTACCCAACGTCGGGTTGATTACCGAGGCGCCTTGATGCGACACCGCGAGCCTTCGTCGTCCGAAAGTTATTTCTGGCCGGTCATCTGGGCAGTCGCCCTGCATGTGCTGATCTTCGGCCTGCTGTTTGTCAGCTTCGCCTTCACGCCTGAATTGCCCCAGTCACGCCCGGTCGTCCAGGCGACCTTGGTCCAGCTCAAATCCAAGAGCTCGGCCCAGGTCCAGACGGAGCAGAAACTGGCGGGCGAGGCGAAGAAGACCGCCGCCAAGCAGTACGAGCAGGAGCAGCTGGAGCAGCGTCGCCAGCAACAGGAAGCCCAGCGTGAAGCAGCGGCCGCCAAGGCGGCCGAGCAGAAGGAAGCCCAGCAGCAGGCCGCGGAACAAAAGAAAGCCGACGACGCTCGAAAGGCGCAGCAAGCGGAAGCGGCGGCCAAGGCCGCCGAAGCCAAGGCTGAGGCCGAGAAACAGGCGGATGCCGCCAAGGCGGCCGCGGAAGCCAAACAGGCCGCCGAGCAGAAGAAGCAGGCGGACATCGCCAAGAAGAAAGCCGACGAGGCCGCCAAGCAAAAGGCCGCCGACGAAGCGGCCAAGGCGAAGGCTGCCGAAGCGGCCAAGCAGAAGGCTGCGGAAGAAGCCAAGCAGAAAGCGGCTGCCGAGGCGGCCAAGAAGGAAGCCGCTGCGGAAGCGGCGAAGAAGAAAGCGGCTGACGACGCCAAGAAGAAGGCCGCTCAGGCGGCTGCGCGCAAGGCGGCGGAAGACAAGAAGGCCCAGGCCCTGGCCGAGCTGTTGTCGGAAGACACCCAGCGGCAGCAGGCACTGGCCGACGAGCAGGGCGATGAAGTGGCATCCAGCTTCGATGACCTGATCGTGCGTCTGGTCAGCGAGCAGTGGACCCGTCCGCAATCGGCGCGCAACGGTATGAGCGTCGAGGTGCAGATCAACATGCTGCCGGACGGCACCATCACCAGCGCTACGGTGACACGCTCCAGTGGCAACAAGGAATTCGATAATTCAGCGGTATCGGCCGTGCGTAACGTCGGTCGTATCCGTGAGCTGCAGCAGCTGGATCGCAAGACCTTCGATCAGCTGTACCGTCAGCGCCGCATGATCTTCAAACCGGAGGACCTGAGTCTGTGAACACCCTGATCCGTTACATCCTGCTGGGCCTGGTCCTGGTGGTGGGCTCCGCCCAGGCGGCCGATCCGCTGGTGATCTCCAGCGGTAGTGATCGCGCCATCCCGATCGCCGTCGTGCCCTTCGGTTGGCAGGGTGGTCAGCCGCTGCCGGAGGACATCGCCAGCATCGTCAGCGACGACATGCGCAACTCCGGGGTGTTCTCGCCGATTCCGCGGCAGAACATGCTCAGCCAGCCGACCCAGGCCAGCGAAGTGATCTTCCGTGACTGGAAGGCCCTGGGGGCGAGCTATGTGCTGGTCGGTAACATCGTCCCCAACGGCGGCAAGTTGCAGATCCAGTACGCCGTGTTCAACGTGGCCACCGAGCAACAGGTCATGACGGGCAATGTTGGCGGTAGCAGCGATCAACTGCGCGACATGGCCCACTTCATTTCCGATCAGGCCTACGAGAAGCTGACGGGTGTCAAGGGGGCCTTTTCTACCCGCATCCTCTACGTGACCGCCGAGCGCTTCGGTCCTAACAATACCCGTTACACCCTGCAGCGTGCTGACTACGACGGTGCCCGTGCCGTGACCCTGCTCCAGTCCCGTGAGCCGATTCTGTCGCCGCGCTTCGCCCCGGACGGCAAGCGCATTGCCTACGTATCTTTCGAGCAGAAGCGCCCGCGAATCTTCCTGCAGTACATCGACACCGGTCGTCGCGAGCAGTTGACCAACTTCGAAGGTCTCAATGGCGCGCCGGCTTTCTCGCCGGACGGCAATCGTCTTGCCCTGGTGCTGTCCAAGGATGGAAACCCGGAAATCTACGTCATGGACCTGAACAGCCGGGCCTTGCGTCGAGTCACCAACGATTCCGCCATCGACACCGAGCCGTTCTGGGGCAAGGATGGCCAGACCATCTATTTCACGTCCGATCGCTCTGGCAAACCGCAGATCTACAAGATGAACATCAACGGTGGGGGGGCCGAGCGCGTGACCTTCGTCGGCAACTACAATGCCAACCCGAAGTTGTCGGCTGACGAAAAGACCCTGGTCATGGTCCATCGCCAGGAAGGTTTCACCAACTTCCAGATCGGTGCTCAGGACCTACAGCGCGGCTCCGTGCGGGTGCTTTCCAATGGCAGTCTCAACGATTCGCCCACTGTTGCGCCCAATGGCACCATGCTAATCTACGCCACCCGCCAGCAGGACCAAGGCGTACTGATGCTTGTCTCCATCAATGGTCGCGTTCGGATCACCATCCCCACCGCCAAAGGTGATGTAAGCGAGCCTTCTTGGTCTCCTTACCTGAACTGACGGCTAATTAGAAAAGTCCTCAGAAACACCATATTGCGGTTCTTTTAGGAGTTACATGATGGAAATGCTGAAATTCGGCAAGTTCGCTGCGCTGGCTCTGGCCATGGCCGTGGCCGTAGGTTGTTCCTCCAAGGGCGGCGACGCCTCTGGCGAAGGTGCTGGCGCTGGCGCTGGTGCGGTTGACCCGAACGCTGGCTACGGCGCCAACGCCGGTGCCGTTGACGGTAGCATGGGTGACGAAGCCGCTCTGCGCGCCATCACCACCTTCTACTTCAACTACGACAGCTCCGACCTGAAGCCCGAGGCCATGCGCGCTCTGGACGTTCATGCCAAGGACCTGAAGGCCAGCGGCCAGCGTGTCGTCCTGAACGGTTACACCGACGAGCGTGGTACTGCCGAATACAACATGGCGCTGGGTGAGCGTCGTGCTCAGGCCGTTCAGCGTTACCTGGTTCTGCAGGGCGTGTCCCCGGCTCAACTGGAAGTCGTTTCCTATGGCAAGACCAACCCGGTCTGCATGGGCCATGACGAATCCTGCTGGGCTCAGAACCGTCGCGTCGAGCTGAAGAAGTAATAAACGATGTCCAAGCGCCTGCAGTTCTTGATCGCCCTGACCCTCGGTGTACCGGTTGTCGCCGGGGCTCAGGTTCCCGTACAGGATGGTAGCTATGCCCCCGCCCAGTCCGCTGGGCAGGGGTATGGCAACGCAGGCGCGGCCAGTGCCGGGAACGGGGCTCCCGTTTCCGGCATGGGTCAACTGTTCACCCAGTTGCAACAGATGCAGGACGACATCGCGCGCCTGCGTGGCCAGGTCGAGGTCCAGGAAAACGAAATCCGCCAGCTCAAGCAGGAAGGATTGGATCGTTACCAGGATCTGGATGGCCGCATTTCCCAGCTTTCTTCCGCGCCTGCTGCAGGCGCAGGGGCAGGGGCCGCTGCGGGGGCTACGCAGAATGGCGCCATCGCTGCCAATACCACGCCAACGCCGCCGGCTTCGGCTGGTGCTCCGGCTGCCAGCAGCGAGCCGGGCGATCCGGCGAAGGAAAAGCTGTATTACGACGCTGCCTTCGACCTGATCAAGGCCAAGGATTTCGATAAGGCCAGTCAGGCCTTCAATGCTTTTCTGCGCAAGTATCCGAACAGTCAGTACGCCGGCAATGCCCAGTACTGGCTGGGCGAGGTGAACCTGGCCAAGGGTGATCTGCAGGCCGCGGGCCAGGCGTTCGCCAGGGTCAGTCAGGCCTATCCCACCAGCAACAAGGTGCCGGATTCGCTGTACAAATTAGGTGGAGTCGAGCAAAAGCTCGGCCGTACCGATCGGGCCAAGGGCATGTACCAGCAGGTCATCAGCCAGTATCCCGGAACATCCGCTGCGCAGCTGGCGCAGCGGGATCTGAAAAGCCTGCCCTAGCGCAGGCTTTTTTCTTTCATCTACCGCAACGGAGGCGGATGGCCTGTTTAGCCGTCACGCCCGTGGCTTCCATGCAAAAAGATACCCTACGTCTTACCGAAATCTTCTATTCGCTGCAGGGCGAGGCACGCACCGCCGGCCTGGCTACCGTCTTCATTCGTCTCACCGGTTGCCCGCTGCGCTGCCAGTACTGCGACACGGCCTATGCCTTCACCGGCGGCGAGATCCATCACCTTGACGCCATCCTGGAGCAGGTCGCGAGTTATCGTCCGCGGCACGTCTGCGTGACGGGCGGCGAACCCCTGGCACAACCCAACTGCCTCGCGCTGCTCGCGCGGCTGTGCGACGCCGGTTACCAGGTGTCCCTGGAAACCAGCGGCGCGCTGGACGTCAGCGGCGTCGATGTACGCGTCAGCAAGGTCGTCGATCTCAAGACGCCGGGATCGGGCGAAATGGGGCGCAACCTCTACGGCAACATCGCCCATCTCACGCCGAACGATCAGGTGAAATTCGTCATCTGCTCCCGTGAGGACTACGACTGGGCGGTTTCCAAGCTGATCGAGTATCGCCTGGAGCAGCGGGCGGGTGAGGTGCTGTTCTCGCCCAGCCATGGCCAGGTCGTACCGCGGGAGCTGGCGGAGTGGATAGTAGCCGACAACCTGCCGGTGCGCTTCCAGCTGCAGTTGCACAAGCTTCTCTGGAACGACGAACCGGGACACTGAGCATGAACCAGCCAAAAGCCGTCATCCTTCTTTCCGGCGGGCTCGATTCCGCCACAGTGGTCGCCATGGCCAAGGCCCAGGGCTTCGCCTGCTACACCATGAGTTTCGACTACGGCCAACGCCATAGGGCTGAATTGCACGCTGCCGAACGGGTAGCGCGCCAGTTGGGCGTCGTCGAGCACAAGGTGATCGGCCTGAATCTCGACGGCATCGGGGGCTCGGCGCTCACCGATCCAAACATCGCCGTGCCGGAAACGCCGGGGGAGGGCATCCCGGTCACCTATGTGCCCGCGCGCAATACGGTGTTCCTCTCCCTCGCCCTGGGTTGGGCCGAGGTGCTCGGCGCAAGGCATCTGTTCATCGGCGTGAATGCGGTGGACTACTCCGGCTATCCGGATTGTCGGCCGGAGTTCGTCGAAGCCTTCGAGCGGCTGGCCAATCTCGCCACCAAGGCTGGAGTGGAAGGGGATAGCTTCAAGATCGAGGCGCCCCTGCAGTTCCTGTCCAAGGCCCAGATCGTCGAGACCGGTACGCAACTGGGCGTCGACTATGGCCTGACGGTGTCCTGCTATCAGGCCGACGACGAAGGCCAGGCCTGCGGCCGTTGTGACAGCTGCCGCCTGCGCGCCGACGGCTTCAAGACCGCCGGAATCGCCGACCCGACGCGCTATCAGTAAAAAAGTTAATCTAGGGTGTTGATTCTCCTGAGAAAATCGCTAGAATGGCGCCCACTAACGGGTCGTTAGCTCAGTCGGTAGAGCAGTTGGCTTTTAACCAATTGGTCGTAGGTTCGAATCCCACACGACCCACCATCTTCACCAGAAACCCTCCGCAAGGAGGGTTTTTGCGTTACCTGCAGCTCAGGCTAGCAGCCGTCTGTCGCGAAAAATAGCCCTGCGGCTGGCTGATGTCAAACTGCATCTGTTTGAGCAATCTTGGGTCGTGGCCAACCTGCAGGGGAGCTCGCCGATTCAAGCGTGCTCGCGTTTGCCTATCCAAGCGGCAAGCTGCTCGAATGTGCACGGCGGATTTAGGACTGACAGGCGCTGCTCGTCCTTTATCCCGGTCGGTGAAGCCAGAGATTTTCGGCTTGCGCATGAGTGCGCGGAGTGGCTGGGCGTTGGGTCTATCCGACCTATCGGCCCCTTTCGATAGGTACCGACCCGATCCTCCATCACCTGGCGAATTAGCAGCGGGTCTGGCTCTATGTACTCCATTGTAGTTGCAATGTTCGAGTGATTGAGTAGTGCTTTCGTAATATGGATATTGCGGTCCGACTCGCGCATTAGATCAGTTGCGAGGGTATGACGAAATCGGTGGGGTGTCATTCGGGTGCCCACGAGGCGAGTTAGCTTTTTATACATGCTCTCGATTTGGTTGATGTCCATTGTTTCTCGTCGATAATATTCAGAGAACCGGTTGACATTAAAGAGCTGATCGTCACCTTTAAAGCTTAAAGATTGTGCCCATAACGTGATTCTTCTGATGTGGTCAACTAAAGGGCCAGGTATTGGAATTACGAATTCCCTGTGTGTCTTGTCACTTTCGCTTGGAACTCTGATGGCTTGATTTTTTAAGTCGATGTCGTTCAGTTTTATTCTCAACAGAGAATTTAATCTGACTCCGGTATGATGAAAGGTTTCGTAAACCGCAAGCCAGAACCATGCAGGCGTGATCGCGGCTCTCTTGCCTGTAACCCGCTCCACTTCTACAAGCTCGAGCAGCTTGTGGCGCCCTTGGGCTATGGCTTCGTGTGGTACGGTCTTCTTCCGCTTCTTTGGGGGGACGACTGATGTCTTGGTAAAGGGATTTTGTCTTGTGCTAATCAGTTCAGTCTTGATTGCGTGCTGAAATAGGGTTCTCAGATGACTGGCATAGGTGTTCCAAGAACGCTTTTGACGACCTGAAGCTAGGAATTCTGTACGCCAAATCAGTACGTCTCGGTTGTGAAGACGATCCAATGGATAGTCGTTGCCGTATTGACGCTGGAATGCCCTGGCTGCTGAGTAATAAGTTGTCTGTGTGGCAGGGCGTAAATCGTGTGTAAGAATGTAGTCGCTGGCGATATCTATGACGGAAGTCATTACTGCAACTTCTCTGCAAGTAGTTTAAGGCTGGCGTTATCAAATGGCACTTGGTTGAAGACCGACATTGGGTCCTGGAGCAGATAGCCTTTCAGATTCTTCGTCTTGCGTGGGCCCACTACCTCGCAGGTCCAGATGTTGAGGCTGTCCGTGGTCTTGCGGTGTTGCTTGAGTTTCTCGAAGGCGCGCTGCACCAGCTGCCAGGGCTCCGGTTTCCGTGCCTTGGCTTCAGCCTGCAGGTGGGGATGCTCTTGGGCATAGCGCTTGAACAGTCCTGGGCTGACTACGAAAGCGGTGCCGTCGACGGTATGGATCAGAGCCTTGGCGTCGTTGATCACCAGCTTATGGCTCAGAACTCCATGGCGCACCCAGTTCATGAAGGACAGGCCCAGTTCGCCGTTGGCCGCTGATGCGGCCTCCGCGAGTGCAGCGGCTGGTAGTTCGGTGGGTTGCGGCAGCGAGTCCAAATGCTGTGACTGAGGCTCGTCTGGACCAGAGGTCACTAATGGAGGAATAGGTGGGGAGTCCATTTTGGAAAGGCTGCCGAATAGATCCTCGGCAAGAGCTAGAGAGTCATCCATGGCATCGAAACCGCTCTGTAATGCAGGTTGCGATAGTTTTTCTAGATTTATCGTCTGTTGTGAAGATGTGACGTGTGTCTCGTTTTGTGATATTGGCGCCATCATTTTGGCATCAAGTACCGGCGTTGAGCTGGTGCTCGTACTGGGATCTTCCCGTTCGTCGGAGGGCTCAACGGTCACGGTGCCGAGAAAGGGAGGCGGACGGTCACCAGGGTCTGGCCAAATCAGGCTTGGAGCAATCTTCAGCAAGGTGAAGGCCTGACTCCAGCCCTTACCGTTGTCGACGGTCGCTTTCCAGATGGCCTTTCCCTGGGCATTCACCTGGATCAGCGCCTGGTCCTGGATCAGGTTGAAGAACGGCGCGTTGGAGGTCGGAACGCCTTCGGTGCCCTGGGTGAGCATCAAGGCCCGCCAGGCATCGGATGCCGGCTTGCTTACCAACCACAAGGCATCCTGGGTCAGCCAGCCATCCGAGGGGCCGTCGGGCTGGTTCAGCTTGCAACGTTCGGTGACCAGCAGGCGTAGGCCGTCCGCCAACTGTCGCTGGATGGTATTGCGCGGCGCTTCCATGGCCCGCTGGGGATTAGCGCCCAGCTCCTGGGCGACGCTGGCCTGGTCCGCCTGGACGATGATCTCGCCGAGCACTCCGGCATGCTCGTACTGACCGGCCAGGACGTAGATCAGGGAAGCCCATAGCTCATTGAAAGCGCTGAGCCAGTCCAGTACCTGGGGAGGCAGTACCTGGGTGTACACCAGGGCTGAGGCGGCGCCATGCAGCTTGTAGTCGCGGCCTTTGACGTAGCGGAAACGGTAGGGCTGGTCCAGTGGCCCATGCCAGGGATGCCAGGCCGTGCCGTCCTCGCGCACGACCTCAATGTCCACCGCGATCTTGCCCAGGTCGTGTAGCAGAGCGCCGTAGGCCACAGCCGCTGACCAGGGCTCGGCCTGGGCGGCCTGGGACTCGGGAGGGGCGCCGATAGGCAGGAGGTAGTTCTGCCGGATCTTGAGCGCATAGGCGACGATCTCCAAGCCATGGTCCAGCAGGCCACCAGGATAGGCGTGGTGGTGGTTCTCCGACGCGGGGAGCAACTGCACCAGCGTGGCGTAGTGGGTGAGGGGATCCCGGTAGAGCGAGGCGAATTGCTCGCGGGATAGCGAGGTGCGCTGCCAGATGTTCTCTAGCAGCTTTTGTCGTCGGGGGGTGGCCAGGAGGGCTGTGCCAGGGGAGGGGTGGGTGAAGCCCTGGCGGGCGGGAGGCCCTAATGTGGGGGTGGAGGTTTTCGAGCGGAACAGTTTGCGCAGCATGGCGGGCCCTTGATGAATGGTTGGGCCTGCCTTTTCGGTCAGTCAGGGGCTGCGAACAATGCGAAACCGCACTCTCGCGGCTGGAGGTTAGGGTGGCGGTTGGCTACTACTAACCTACCTCATCATGGCTTATCTAACCGTTTGTGGTGCAAATGTGGTTTCGCATTGGGCACCAGCCAAGTAGGTGAGAATCTCCTGTCAGAAAGTCCCAACTGATCAACACAAGGAAAAGCGGCATGTCTAACTCGAAGGTTGTCTACCTTGATCTTCCTCGCCCCGTTGATCCCGCTGATATCGAGCTGGAGAACGGGATCCTGGAGGGCTTCCGGCAATTGCCCGATTACCTACAAGATGCGGTGCTTCGCCTCACCGACGATTTGGTGAACAAAAGAGCCGCGGAGGAGCGCTCCAAGAGGTAGCACTGTGATGGGCTACCTTCGCGTGCCTCCCTTTCGTGGCGTGTCATCCCGAAGCGATGAAATGACCCCCGAAAGTTGGACGCTGCCTTGAAGGCGTACCATGCCCAAGTACTCTCTAGCGTTCAAATTGAAGATCGTCGCTCAGTACCAAAAGGGCGATTGCAGCTACGGCCACCTCGCTAGG
>NZ_CAJYDW010000004.1 GCF_913774235.1 uncultured Pseudomonas sp.
TGATCATGTTGGCGGTGGAGACCCAGGTCAGCGAGGGGGTGATCACCTCGTCGCCGGGGCCGATGTCCAGCGCCAGCAGGGTCACGTGCATGGCCGCGGTGGCCGAGCACAGAGCCACGGCGTGGGCGGCGCCCACCGAGGCGGCGAAGCGCTCTTCCAGGGCATTCGCCTTGGGCCCGGTGGTGATCCAACCGGAGGTGAGGGCTTCACTCACGGCCGCTACTTCTTCGCTCCCGATACTGGGGCGGGAGAAGGGCAGAAAGGGTAGATCGGCGTCGAGCGTTGCAGAGCCTTGAAGCGAATTTGTCATAACACCTTGTCCGTTGGCGAAGTTCATTCAAGTCAGCTTAGTACGCCTTCAGCGAAACGCCCGACGAGTAATCGCCGGGCACTTTCGCTGATTCTTCCGGGCCGATCAATTGACGGCAGATCGCCATGAGAAGGAGCACTAGATGGCAGGCGAGAATCTAGGGCTCGAACTTTTGAGCTGAACTTCCAGGTTGCATTTGCCTGGTTTATTGATTGTTCTAGGTGATGGCTTCACGGTTTGGCAATGCCTATGTCAGGGCGTCGATTCATGATCGAGGCATAGATGACCAGGGCGAGCAGGATGGAAAGGAGTACCAGGGAAGAACCCAGGGTGCCGAAGTCCAGGCCGCCATGATCTCGAGGCTTGGTAAGCACATCGCCCAAGGTGGCACCAAACGGCCGAGTCAGCACGAAGGCGACCCAGAAGATCAATACCGAAGAGAGCCGGGTTGCATAGTGCAGTATGGCCATCAGGGCGATCAGGCTGCCAATCAGCAGGGCGCCGCCGGCGAAGCCCAGGCCGGAGTCGTCGGCCAGGTAGTCACCCAGCGCCGTACCCAGGGTGTTGGAAAAGAGGATCGCGAACCAATAGAACAACTCCGCCCGGCGACTGGCGATGTGGCTCACCGAAAGACTTCTTTCGCTCAGGTACCAGAGGCAGAAAATACTGGTCAGGATGGCGATGAGGATGACCGAGCCGGTGGCGTAACCCAGGCCCAGCGTGCGATCCATGAAGTCGGACAGGGTGGTGCCGGCGATGCTGGTCGAGAGGATGACCGTCCAGTACAGCGCTGGATGGTAGCGACGCACCGAGAGTTGCCCGAGCAGGGTCGCCACGAAGAAACCGATGAGGATCAGCGAGCTCAGGGCGTAGCCGACCCCCAAGGTCATGGACACCAGATCCCCGGCCGTCTCGCCCAGGGTGGTTGCACAGATCTTCATGACCCAGAAAGCCAGGGTGATGTGGGGAAGCTTGTTCATGGGAAGGCATGCCAGAAAGAGGGAGCCGGACGAAGTGGCCGGCGAGGCGCGCATCATCGCGCCTGAATTGTCAAAAAATGGTCATGCCTTCATGAAAAAAAGCTAACCCTGCCGTTTTTTGCGTCCGTTGCCGGTCCGGCGATCTCCTTGGGTGTCTCCCTGGAGCGGTGTCTGCTGGGTCAAGGCCTTCTTAATATCATCCACCCGGGTACCGGTACTTCGAACCAGGGTTTCCAGCGCCGTTCTGGAAATGCCCAACCGCTTCGACCAGAAGTGCAGTTCGGAGGGCTCCCTTATATTGATCAGCAGGCAGTCCTTGTTGTCGTTTGCTTGCACTGGGCTTTCTTCTTTCAATACTCGGTCTCTTAACTAAGGCGGAAGGAGAGCGGGATTTGACATGGGATTAGTCAGTCTTTAAGGCTGGCTGGTATTCGTCGCCACTTGTTCTCGAACCCTAGATCAAGATAGATGCATTATTGCGGCGCGCGCTCGGTTGGCCATGTACCGACCGAGCGGATTTGGTCTGTCCGGTAGCCTCAGGTCACTGGGCGACTCTATTCGCGCGACGAATCCAGTCTATCTGGCTCGCGGCTTTTGCAACGGCCAGGTAAGGGAGCGACTGCCCGTTGAAACTTGGAAAGTGTCGCTGTGGTGAAACATTGAGTGACAAATAGTCTCGCTAAAGGCCGTTCAGTAGGCAGCCATGACCAGCGAGGCCTAATCCCGCTCGACCAGCCTCGCGCCCAGCGACGGCCTGGCAATTGGCTTCACCCGCTCACCCTAAGCCTCCGCTATGCAGCGCGAATGACCGTGTCGCTGGTTACCGCGCGGCTGCGTAGGCCTTCAAGGCCTGTTCCAGGTCCTGGATCAGCAGGGCTTCGTCCTCAAGTCCGACGGAAATCCGTACTACGGGCTGATCGGTGGGTGAGTAGCGGCGAGCGCGTTGGAGTTCGGCCGGGTAGTAGGCGATCAGGCTGCGGGTTCCGCCCCAGCTGGCGCCAATCGGGAAGAGTTGCAGGGTGTTGAAAAAGGCCGCGAAGGCGGACTCCTGCTCCGTGGGCGTCAGGATGAGCGACAGCAGGCACCCGCAGCCTTGAAACTGTTCTCGCCAGATTCGATGGCCCGGGTCGCTTTCCAGCGCGGGAAACAGCACCTGTTCGACCATGGGCTGGGTCTCCAGCCAACGCGCCACGCTCAGCGCCTTGCGGCTCTGTTCGCGGAGCCGCAGTGGGTAGGTCTGCAGGCCTCGCTCTACCAGGAAGCAGTCTTCCGGACTGGTCGCCTGGCCGAAGACGCTTTGGGTTTCCCGCAAGGTAGCGTAATGCTCCCGGTCGTTGAGGCTGATACTGCCCATCAACAGGTCGGAGTGACCGCCCAGGTATTTGGTGACGGCCTGGATGACGAAATCGACACCGTGGTCGAGGGCTTTGCAGAACAGCGGACTGGCCCAGGTATTGTCCATCATCGTCAGAACGCCATGGCGCCGGGCGATACGGGTGATGGCATCTATGTCCTGCATTTCCATGGTGACCGTGCCAGGGGCTTCCAGGCAGATCATTCGGGTATTCGAACGGATCAGCGACTCGATACCGTCATCCAGGGTCGGCGGGTAGAACTCGACATCCACGCCCATCCGCTGCAACCACAGCTCGGCGAAGGCCTTCAAGGAGCCATAGCAGGAGTCGGCGATGAGCAGATGATCGCCCCCGCGGACGAAGGAGAGCACGGTGGTGATCAGGGCCGCGGCACCGGAAGGCATCAACAGGCAATGCTGGGCACCTTCGAGCTGGGCGATCTTGCTCTCCAACTGGCGTGCGGTCGGGGTACCCGTGGTGCCGTAGCTGTACCCGTCGGGCTGCCGGCGCTTGCGGTCCACGAAGTCTTCGAAGCTATCGAAGACCACCGTTGAACCGCGCCACACCGGGGGCGAAAGGCTGGCGTAGGGATTTCCTGCGAAGTCGATGGTTTTCATGGAGGGGGCCTGTCAGCGAGTCCGTGTCCGGCCCATTGTTGGCTGGACCGGAGCCAGCGGCTAGCTCTAGGATTATCAAGACGATAAGCCAGGCTTATAGGTCTTCTGCATGGGTGTGCGAGATATCGAGGTGTTCCGCGTAGTGATGAGCGCAGGAAGTACCAGCAAGGCAGCCCAGGTGCTGGGTGTCAGCCAGCCGGCCGTCAGCCAGTCGATTCGCAAGCTGGAAAGCAGCGCAGGGCTGCAGCTGTTTCACCGTGCCCATGGTCGTCTGATTCCGACCGAGGAAGCTCGGGCGCTGCTGATCGATGTCGACAAGCTGTTCATCGGTATGGATGCCATCGAGCATCGCATCAAGAGTCTGAAGCAGTTCGGCACCGGCCGACTGGCCATCGCGGTACATCCCTTGATGGGCAATGCGTTCATGCCGCGTGCCCTGGCTGAGTTCGATCTCGAGCAAAGGGACATCCGGGTTTCCCTGCGTGTGCAGAGTTCGCGGGAGGTGCATCAGGAGGTATCTGCCGGACTCTGCGATTTTGGCGTCATGGCCGACGAAATGCCGGCCGCCGGACTCGAACATTCCGAGTTCATGAACGAGCCGGGGGTGATCGCCTTGCCTCAGGGGCATCCGCTGACCCGGAAATCGTCCATTGCGGCCAGGGATCTGGCGGGTTGCGAGTTCATCGCCCTCAATCCGGAAGACAGCAGTCGCCGCCGCCTGGAGGTCGCCCTCGATTCGGCAGGCGTGGCCTTGAACGTAAGGGTGGAAACGGCTTACCTGCATACGATCTGCAATCTGGTGTTGAGAGGCACCGGAGTGGCCTTCATCAATCCCCTGGCGGCGCTCGATTTCGTCGACCGGGGCTTGGTGATCAGGCCTTTCGACCTGGATGTGCGGACACGAAGCCTGCTGGTGTTCCGTCCTGGAAAGCCGCTCTCGGATACGGCGCGAAAACTGCTCAAGGTCATGCGGATACAGCTCGCGAAGGACCTCGAGTTCATAAAGCAGTACCTGTCGAGATGAATCCGCTCGATTGGCAGGGCGTGTCGCGACAGGGATGGCTCGGCAGTGCGACTCCGGCGTACTTGGCACAGACCGGCGCTGCCTGGATGTAGCATCCGGTTACGTCCCGCTTTTTGACGATTGATTCACCCCCACCTAGCGTCAAGAGGTTGCGCATTCGTCTGACGATTGCGCGCCATCGGAATACCAACCTAGGCAATGGGAGTGTCAGATGTCTTTTGCTCGTTCGGCCTTGGCCAACCGCTTGTCCGCTGTTCTTCTCGCCGCCGCGACCGCCACCCTGGCGTTGCCCCTGGCCGCCGCGCCGGGTGTCGAGGCATCGTTGTCCGCCGTACAGGGGGATGCCCGGGTGACCAAGGCCCTTGAGGCGCTGCGCGCCGACGATAGTCGGACCTTCACGGAACAGCAGCATATTGCCCAGATTCCCGCGCCGCCGTTTAAGGAAAAGGTGCGCGCCGAGTACTACCTCAAGCGCTTCCAGGAGCTGGGTCTGAAGGACGCCAGCATCGCCCCGGAAGGCTATGTGATCGCTACCCGCAAGGGCAGTGGCCAGGGGCCGCAGCTGGTGGTGTCGGCACACCTGGATACGGTGTTTCCCGAGGGCACCGACCTGACCCTCAAGGAAAAGGACGGCAAGACCTTCGGCCCCGGCATCGGTGATGACGCCCGCGGCCTGGCGGCGCTGCTGTCGGTGATCGACGCCCTGAACAAGAGCGGGATCGAAACGGTGGGGGATCTGGTGTTCGTCGGCACCGTGGGCGAGGAAGAGCTGGGCAACCTGCGCGGGGTGAAGGCGCTGTTCAAGGATCGCCAGGGCATCGACGGCTTCATCTCGGTGGATGGCATCGACGTGCGGCGCATCGTCAATCGCGGTACTGGCAGCCATCGCTATGAGATCACCTTCAAGGGGCCGGGTGGCCACAGCTTCGGGGAATTCGGGCGACCCAGCGCCATCCATGCCCTTGGTCGCGCCATCGCCAAGATCGCCGAGGTACGGCCGCCCAAGGAGCCCAAGACCACCTTCACCGTAGGCACGGTACAGGGTGGTACCTCGGTCAACGCCATCGCCGCCGAGGCGCGGCTGACCCTGGATATGAGATCCAACGAAGAGGCCGCGCTGCTCGCCGAAGAGAAGGAGATCCTGGCCCTGGTGCAGGATGCGGTGAAGGAAGAGAACCAGCGCTGGGAGACCGATCAGATCTCGGTCGACATCAAGCTGATCGGCGACCGTCCGGCCGGGGGCACGCCCGAGGACTCGCCCATGGTGCAAACGGCCCAGCGCTCCATCGCGGCGGTCACCGGTGGTGCCAAGGCAGCCCTCAGTGGCGGCAGTACCGATTCCAACACCGCCATGGCCCTGGGCATTCCGGCCATGACCATCAGCGGTGGCGGGGAGGGTGGTAGTGCCCATTCGCTGGCGGAGTGGTACAAGCCGGTGGATGCCTACCAGGGGCCGCAGAACGTGCTGCTGACCAGCCTGACCCTGGTCGGCGTCAATGGCGTCAGCGAGCCGGTGCTGCCGGTCAAGCGCTAGCCCGGAACACGCGGGCGTCGGTCGCTAAGCCGGCGCCCGCACGGTCTGCCAACAGGCCAGGGCACTCGCCAGGATGGCGAGACCGGCGAGCGGATAGACCCAGGCCGGTGACAGCAGCGGCAACAGGACGCCGGCCAACAGAGGACCCAGGCCGGCGCCCACGTCGCGCCAGACGGCGTTGGCGGCCAGCGCCTGCACCCGTGCCTGGCCAGGATGACGCGCGGCCACCAGGGTCACCACCAGGGGCAGCTGCAGCGCCCGCAGGATCAGCACGCCGCCGGCGCCCAGCACCAGCCAGTGCCAGCCGAAGGCGCTCAGCGCGAGGGCCGTGAGGGCGGAAAAGGTCACCAGCATGGTCGCCGCACCGTAGCGCTCGGCGGCCCAGCCACCCAGGGGACTCAGGCTCATCTCCGAGGCGTAGCGCAGGGCCATCAGCAGCCCGGCGATCAGCACCGCGTTGCCACCGAGGGCGGCCTGGGCGAAGACCGAGAGGCCGAAGATGAACAGGCCATCCAGGGCAACGCCCTCGATGAAGGACCAGATGGCGATGCGGTCGGGCCACTGGAAACGCCGCCCTGAGCTGGCGAGTCGGTGAGGTTGCGTCGGCAGGCGGCTGGCCACCAGCAGGCCCACCAGGCAGCAGCCGGCGAGCAGGAGGAAGATCAACCGCGGACCGAAGTGCAGCGTGATCCAGGCGCCGAGGGGCAGCGCCAGCATGGGGCCGATGGCGATCAGGGCGCGGGAGGTACCCGAGCGGCGTGCGGCGCCGCCTGGCTCGGCGGTGGCCAGTACCTGGGTGGAGAGATTGAAGACCGCGAAACACAGGCCCCAGGCCAGCCGCAGCAGGATCAGCCACCAGAAGCCCGAGAGCGTCGCGTTGCCCAGGGCGCACAGCGCTGCTACCCCGGCCGCGAGCATGAGGCTGTGACGGTCGCCGAAGCGGGCATAGCCGTGGACGACGTAGCGGTAGCCGAAGATGCGCACCAGGCGATTGGCGGCGAGCAGTACGCCGGCTTCGGTCAGGCCGATACCGAAGGCCTCGGCATTCATCGGCAGGATGAGATAGAGCAGGACGTCGCTGGGCAAGCACAGCGCGAGAACGATCGCCGCCCGCCGGGAGTCGCGGTCGACGGGATGGATGCTGACCATGGGCAGGCTGTCTTGTAATAAAACTGACTTTTTATCACGAATGGCTCGACCGGCAGCCAGTCTTTTGCAAGAGGTGTCCACCAGGCGAAACGGCTGAACTAACCCGGTGTACGGGCAATCCTTTTCAGTGCGTCCTTCTCGCCGTGTTGGCCAAGTGGCCTGCGGCGCCCGTCATGAAAAGGAGTCGTCAGTGACCGTAGCTGCCCATCATTACCACCCTGTCCGGCCCGGCCCGCTGCACGCGCTGCTGCTGGCCGGCTCCGTCCCGCTGTTCATCGGCGGCCTGCTCAGCGATATCGCCTACTACCAGACGATGCAGATCCAGTGGGCCAACTTCGCCGCCTGGCTGATCGCCGGGGCGCTGTTGCTGTCTGGCCTGGCCCTGCTGTTCGCCCTGGGCAATCTGTTCGGCGCGCGCTTCCGCGGTCGTCGGCCGGCGGCCTATTTCCTCCTGCTGCTGCTGGCCTGGGTGCTGGGGCTGGTCAATGCCTTCGAGCATGCCAAGGACGCCTGGGCGGTGATGCCCGTCGGACTGATCCTCTCGGTGGTGGTCTCGGTGCTGAGCCTGGTGGCCGCCTGGACCGCGCTCTCCAACCTGCGTTCGGAGGTGGTCCGATGAGCACTGCAAAAGCCTTGAGCGTCCTCGGTCTGGCCGCGCTGCTGAGCGCCTGCGGTAACGAAGGCGGCGCCGACGTCCAGGCCCGCGGCCCCGATCCCAAGCTGCCCGAACCCCAGCGTGGCCTCCTGCCGAGCATGAAGATCGCCCAGCCGGCGCCCTGGGGCGATCGCGTGCCCACGGTGCCCCAGGGCTACACCATCACCGCCATCGCCACCGATCTGCGCATTCCGCGGCAGATGCTGGTGCTGCCCAATGGCGACATCCTGGTGGCCGAGGGCCGCGGCGGCAATGCGCCCAAGCTCAAGCCCAAGGACGTTATCGCCGGCTATATCAAGGCCCAGGGCAACACCCAGGTGAAGGGCGGTAATCGCCTGACCCTGCTACGCGACGCCGATGGCGACGGCAAATACGAACTCAAGACGGTGTTCGCCGAGAATCTCAACGCGCCCTACGGCCTGGCCTTCGCCAACGGCCGCATCTATGTGGCCAATCAGGACGCCCTGGTGAGTTTCCCCTACCAGGACGGCCAGACCCAGGCCAGCGGCGCGCCGGACAAGCTGGTCGATCTGCCCGCGGCGATCAACCACCACTGGACCAAGGCGCTTACCGTCAGCCCCGATGGTCGCTATCTGTACGTGGGCATCGGCTCCAACAGTAACGTCGGCGAGCGGGGTATGGACGTCGAGGTGGATCGCGCGGTGATCTGGCAGATCGATGCCCAAAGCGGCGCCCACAAGACCTACGCCACGGGGGTGCGCAACCCCACGGCCCTGGCCATCCAGCCCGGCAGCGGTCAGCTCTGGGCCGTGGCCAACGAGCGCGACGAAATCGGCCCCGATCTGGTACCGGATTACCTGACCTCCATCCGCGAAGGCGGCTTCTACGGCTGGCCCTACAGCTACTGGGGGCAGAACGTCGATACCCGCGCCCAGCCGCAGGACCCGGCCAAGGTGGCTGCGGCCATCAAGCCCGACTACAGCCTGGGCTCCCATGTCGCCGCCCTGGGCGTGGCCTTTTCTACCACGGCGGTGGGCGGGCAGTTCACCGATGGGGTCTTCGTCGGCGAACACGGCAGCTGGAACCGCGACAAGCCGGTGGGCTATCGCGTGGTCTTCGTGCCTTTCCAGCAGGGGCGGCCCGTCGGTGAACCCATCGACTTCGCCACCGGTTTTTACGGCGACGACGGCAAGACCCGTGGCCGACCGGTAGGCGTGGCGGTGGATCAGCGCGGTGGTGTCATCATCGCCGACGACCTGGCCAATACCGTCTGGCGGGTGACGCGCACTCAATAAGGTGCGAGAAAGATCGGCTTGCCGCGCAGTGGGGCGGCGAGCCGATCAATGCATCCGGTGCTGCAGATCACCCAGCACCACCAGGCTGCCCACCACCATCAGCACCAGGATCAGGCTGGTGAACAGCAGCAGATAGAGGTCGTGGCGGTGCGAGCGGCCCAGGCTGACATGCAGGAAGCAGCGCAGGTGCACCAGGATCTGCAGCAGGCCCAGGCCGAAGACGAGGGCCAGGGTGGTCCCGCGCGGCCAGGTCGGGAAGAGCACCAGGCTGATGGGGATCAGGCTCAGCGTCACCGCCAGCGCCAGGCCGATCACATAGCTCGCCAGTTCGCGGCGGTAGTCGTCACGCTTCATGGCAGGAGTCCTTGCAGGTAGACCACCGAAAGGATGGCCACCCAGACGATATCGAGAAAATGCCAGAACAGGCCCAGGCGCATCAGCCGGGTCTTCACTGGGGTATCCAGGCCGAATACCCGGAGTTGCACCAGCATTACCACCAGCCAGAGGCAACCGCTGGCGACGTGGACGCCGTGCATGCCCACCAGGGCGAAGAAGGCCGAAAGAAAGGCGCTGCGCTGGGGCAGGGCGCCCTGGTCCGCCATGCCGATGAAGTCGTGCAGCTCCAGGCCGAGGAAGACCAGGCCCAGGACCAGGGTCACCAGCAGCCAGGTCACCAGGGGCGTTAGGCGACCCTCGTGGTACTTCATCGCCAGCGAGGCCAGGCCGTAGGTGAAGCTGCTGGCCAGCAGCACCAGGGTCTGCAGGGTCACGCTACCGATCTCGAAGACGTCCCCGGGGCGCGGACCGCCGGCGTTGGCGTGCTGCAGCGTCGCGTAGAGGGCGAACAGCAACGCGAACAGCAGGGCGTCGCTCATCAGGAAGATCCAGAAGCCGAACAACGAATACTCGGCCTCGGCGTGGGTGGCGTGATCGGTGGCGCCGACGTTGAGCCCGGCGTGATTCATGTCGCGCGGACTCATGGACCCATCTCCGCCAGGCCACGGTTGCCCGGCCCGGTTTCCTCGTCGCGATTGATCGCCCGCGTCGCGGCGACCCTATCCAGCCAGGCCTCGTGTTCACGCCGGATCTCGGCCGCCGAGATCAGCCGCTCGGTATCGCGCTGGAAGCTACGGGCGATCACCGCGCCCCAGGCTACTACCAGGCCGAGCACGGCCAGCCAGCCGATGTGCCAGACCAGGCCGAAGGCGCAGGCGAAGCCCGCCGCCCCGACGATGGCTGGTACGGCGCTGTTCTTTGGCAACTGGATGTCGGCATAGGTACGCGGCCGGTCATAGGCCAGGCGTTGCTCCTTGAGCCAGGTGAAGGGATCGCGGTCGTTGATCGGCAGCGGCACGGCGAAGTTGTATTCCGGCGGCGGCGCGGCCACGGCCCATTCCAGGGTGCGGCCGTTCCAGGGATCGCCCACCGGCACCCGTGCCTGGTCGCGGCGGCGGATGCTCACCACCAGCTGGATCACCAGGCTCGCCAGGGCGGCGAGCAGCAGGACCGCGCCCACTTCGGCGACCCACAGCAGCGGGGCGAAGTCGGGGTTGTGGATGGCCTGGCTGCGCCGCGGCAGCCCCGAGGCGCCCAGCACGTACAGCGGCATGAAGGCGAGGATGAAGCCCAGGCCGAAGTTCAGGGCGGCGATGCGGCCCCAACGCTCGTCGAGGCGGAAGCCGAAGGCCTTGGGAAACCAGAAGTGGTAGCCGGCCAGCATGCCGAACAGCATTCCCGGGATCAGCATGTTGTGGAAGTGGGCGACCAGGTAGACGGTGTTGTGTACCTGGTAGTCCACCGGTGGCGTGGCCAGGGTGATGCCGGTGAGGCCGCCGATGACGAACAGCATGATGAACATCACCGCATAGATCAGCGGCGTGGTCAGGCGGACGCGGCCACGGAACATGGTCGCCATCCAGTCGTAGATCTTCACTCCGGTGGGGATACCGATGAGCATGGTGGCGATGCCGAACACGGCGTTGATCTTCGGTGACTGGCCCATGGTGAAGAAGTGGTGCAGCCAGACGGTGAAGGACAGTACGGCGATCACCAGGGTGGCCCAGACCAGCGAGTGGTAGCCGTAGAGTCGCTTGGTGGAAAAGGTCGAGAACACCTCGGAGAAGACGCCGAAGGCCGGCAGGATGAGGATGTACACCTCCGGGTGGCCGAACAGCCAGAACAGGTTGATGTAGTTCATCAGGTTGCCGCCCTGGGTGTTGGTGAAGAAGTGGAAATCCAGGTAGCGGTCCAGGGCCAGGAGCAGGGTGGCCACGGTCAGCGGCGGCATGGCGAAGATCATCAGGATGCTGGTGCACAGCGCCGTCCAGCTGAACAGCGACATCTGGAACAGGCGCATGCCCGGCGCCCTTTCCTTGTAGAGGGTGACGGCGAAGTTGAGACCGGTGAGGGTGCTGCCCAGGGAGCTCAGGGTCAGCGCCCAGATCCAGTAGTCGGGGCCGACGCCGGGCTGGTATTCGGCGCCGGTATAGGGCGGATAGCCGCTCCAGCCCCCGGTGGAGAAGCGCCCCAGCACCAGCGAGACCATCACCAGCGCCGCGCCGGCCACCGTCAGCCAGAGGCTGATGGCATTGAGCAGCGGAAAGCGCACGTCGCGGGCGCCGATCTGCAGCGGCATGGCGAAATTGATCAGCCCGGTGAGGAAGGGCATGGCGACGAAGAACACCATGATGGTGCCGTGGGTGCTGAATAGCTGGCCGAAGTGCTCCGGAGGCAGGTAGCCCGGTGCATCGATGGCCAGGGCCTGCTGAGTGCGCATCATCACCCCCTCCACCACGCCACGACTGAACATCACCAGGGCCAGCACCACATACATGATGCCGATGCGCTTGTGGTCCAGGCTGGTGAACCACTCCTGCCAGAGATAGCGCCATTTGCCGAGCCAGGTGATCACCCCGGCGGTAGCCAGGGCGCCGAGGATGACCACGCTGGCGCCGCAGGTGGCGATCAGACTGTAGAAGGGCAGGGCGTCATAGCCCAGGCGACCGAACAGCAGGTGCCAGAGGGCCGAGGAATCAGTCATGGGTGGCTCCCTGGAAGGTGGCGCAGACGGGCACCGGGTCCTGGCGATAACGCGCCAGCACCCAGGCGAAGAGGGCAGGTTGGGTCAGGCGCAGCTCGGCGGCCTGCTCCAGGGTGCCGGGGCGTGCGAGTACCTGGTAGTGGGCGCAGTCCAGCGCTGCGCGGGCCTGGGCGACGCCTTGGCTCCAGGCCTGGAAGTCCTGCGCGTCCAGCACCCGAATCGGAAAATGCTGGTTTTGGAAGCCCTCGCCGCTGTACTGGGCATTGCGGCCCTCGAATTGGCCGGGTGCCGGAATCTGCAGGAAGCGCTGGGTCTGCATGCCGGCCATGGCGTAGACCTGGCCGCCCAGGCGCGGCAGCAGCAGGGACTGCATCACCGTATCGCTGGTGAGCTTGAGCTGCACCGGGCGCCCGGCCGGCAAGACCAGCTCGTTGACCGTGGCGATGCCCTGTTCGGGGTAGAGGAACAGCCACTTCCAGTCCAGGCCGATCACCTGGACTTCCAGGGGCTGCTCATCTGGCGTAGGCGAGCGATAGGGGTCGAGGCTGTGGGTGCGGGTCCACACCAGCACCGCGAGGACCGCCACCACCAGCGCCGGCACGCCCCAGGCGAAGAGATCCAGCAGCCAGGAGAATTCCCAGCGCGGCCGGTAGGCGGCGCGGTCGTTACCGTGGCGATAGCGCCAGACGATCAGCGGCGTGAGCAGGATCACTGGCAGGACCACCACCAGCGTCAGGCCGACGATCCAGAGCAGCAGGTCGCGTTCGCCAGCGGCGGCGAGACCGGCCGGAGCGAGGAAGCCGTGCTGCAGGGGGGAGCAGCCACCCAGCAGGAGCAGCGGCAACAGGTAGCCGCAGCGTGGCGAGCGGCGGATACCGATGGATGGCGATGGGCTCGCAAGGGGCATGGGGGCTCGGACCGTAACCAGTTGTTGCAGCCAACAGACCCCACGAAGGCGGCGGACGTTCACGGCTGGCTGGCCTTTGGCTAGCGTGGCGATCCGCCCTGCCGCCGGTCCGGCGCTCTAGCGCCAGCATCGAGAAGGATTTCAGCTGCGTTCGGTCTGCCACTGACCGAGCAGGATGGCGACGAATTTTTCCGCGGCGGGCGACAGCGAGGCGCCGCGGCGCGAGACCAGGCCCAGCGTCCGGGTCACCTCCGGGTCGCTGAGCGGCACGCTGACCAGGGTCGGGTGATCGGCGTCCGGCATGGCCAGGCTGGGCATGGCCGAGACGCCAAGGCCGGCTTCCACCATGCCCAGGGAGGTCGACAGGTGCTGCACCTCATAGAACCACTTGGGGCGGATGCCGCGGGCGGAGAGAGCATGGTCGAGCAGCACCCGGTTGCCACTCAGGCGCCCCACGCCGATCAGTCGATGCTCGACCAGCTCGGCCCAGCTGACCGAACTGCGCGCGGCCAAATCGTGGTCGCGCCGGCAGGCGAGCACGAATTGCTCCTGCACCAGGGGCACGAATTCGATATCCGGGTGCTGGCCGCTGAGCATGTTGATGCCGAAGTCGGCCTCGCCGCGCAGCACGGCTTCCAGGCCGTCATTGGCGCTGAGATCGAGCAGGCGGATGCGGATCTTGGGATATTGCTCGTTGTACTGGCGGATCACCGACGGCAGGAAGTAGAAGGCCGCGGTGGGGATGCAGGCCAGGGTGACCTGACCGGTCTGGCGTTCGGCCAGTTCGCGGATGCTGAGGATGGAGTCCTCGAAATCGTCCAGTAGGCGGCGTGCCTTGGGCAGGAAATCCCGACCCACGCTGGTGAGGCCGACCCGACGAGTGGTGCGTTCGAGCAGCGGCGTGCCGAGGCCGTCCTCCAGCTTCTTGATGCGCCGACTCAGGGCCGGCTGAGAAAGGTGCAGGGCATCTGCGGCCTCGTGGAAGCTGCCAAGTTCGGCGATTTTCACGAAAGATCGGATATCTTGCAGCTCATAATCCATGACAGGCTCCCGCCCGGGTCATTCGGTTATTGATCACTTAGATGGAATAATAGTGACGATTTTTGCATTGGATAGATTTATTCGGGGCTGCCAATCTTGTTTCCAGAACATCAATAACCGCTATTGATCAATAAGAGTCAGCAGTCATGCAACGTATTCCGTGCGTTCTCATGCGGGGCGGTACCTCCAAAGGCCCCTTCTTCCTTGCCAGCGACCTGCCCAGCGACCCCGCCCTGCGCGACGAGATGCTGATCGACCTGATGGGTGCCGGTCATGAACTGGAAATCGATGGTATCGGCGGCGGCAGCCCCCAGACCAGCAAGGTTGCCATCATCAGTCCGTCCAGCCATCCCGCTGCCGATGTGGACTATCTCTTCGTCCAGGTGATGGTCGCCGAGCGGCGCGTCGACACCGCGCCCAATTGCGGCAACATGCTCTGCGCCGTAGGTCCCTTTGCCGTGGAGCAGGGGATGGTCGCTGCCGAGGACGGCAAGACCCTGGTGCGCATCCGCAATCTCAACACCAACAGCTTCGTCGACTCCCTGGTACATACGCCCGGCGGCGTGGTGCGCTATGAAGGCGACACCGCCATCGACGGCGTACCCGGTACCGCCGCCCCGGTCCAGCTGACCTTCCTCGATGCCGTGGGCAGCAAGACCGGCAAGCTCTTCCCCACCGGCCAGGCCACCGACGTCTTCGACGGCGTGCCGGTGACCTGCATCGACATGGCCATGCCGATGATGATCGTCGAGGCCCGCCACCTGGGCGTGACCGGCAGCGAACGGCCGGCCGAGCTGGATGCCAACGCGGCCTTGCTGGCGCGGCTGGAAGCCTTGCGCCTGCAGGCCGGCCGGGCCATGGGCCTGGGCGATGTCAGCGGCAAGGTGATTCCCAAGCCGGTACTGATCTCCCAGGCGCAGCAGGGCGGTACCCTGCAGGTGCGCTACTTCATGCCGCACAGCTGCCATCGGGCGCTGGCCATCACCGGCTCCATCGGCCTGGCCACCGCCTGCGTCACCCCGGAAACGGTGGTTACGGCGCTGCTCGGTGAGTCGGCGCGGGACCTGACCCATGTCCGCCTGGAGCATCCGAGCGGCGGTATCGACGTGGTGCTGTCGCGCGGCGGCGCGGACGGCACTACCATCCAGGCCTCGGTCGTCCGGACCGCGCGCCGACTGTTCGCCGGCCACGTGTACGCGCCCACCGCGCGGAGGCTCGCCGGCTAGCAGACCCCACCCCCCACCCACCAGCGCATCCACACAACTTCAATAAAGGGTGATGCCTCATGAAACTCGCCAAATCGCTGTACTTCCAGATCCTCTGCGCCGTGGTCCTCGGGGTGCTGGTCGGTCACTTCTGGGCGCAACAGGCCGTCGCGCTCAAGCCCCTGGGTGACGCCTTCATCAAGCTGATCAAGATGATGATCGCCCCGGTGGTGTTCTGCACCATCGTCACCGGCATCGCCGGCATGACCGACAAGAGCACCCTGGGTCGCCTGATGGGCAAGACCCTGCTGCTGTTCCTGGTGCTCACCGTGATCAGCCTGTTCATCGGCCTCGGCGCGGTCTATCTGTTCCAGCCTGGCGTGGGCATGAACATCGACCCGGCGACCCTGAGCACCGCCAGCATCGCCCAGTACACGGCGTCGGCGGCCAAGCTCAGCGTGGTCGACTTCTTCATGCACATCATCCCGGACACCTTCATGGGGGCGTTCAACAAGGGTGAGGTGCTGCCGGTGCTGTTCATCGCCGTGCTCTGCGGCTTCGCGCTGTCCGCCATGGGCGAGCGCGGCCGGCCGGTGCTGGAGGTGCTGGAGTCGGCCTCGCAGATGGTCTTCCGCATCTTCGGCTACCTGATGCGCTTCGCCCCGGTGGGTGCCTTCGGTGCCCTGGCCTTCACCGTGGGCCAGTACGGCATCACCTCGCTGGGTTCCCTGGCCAAGCTGATCGCCACCCTCTACATCGCCTGCGCCTTCTTCGTCTTCGTGGTGCTGGGCGCGCTGTGCCGCTCGCGCGGCTTCAGCCTGTGGAAGCTGCTGCGCTACTTCCGCGAGGAATTCCTGGTGGTGCTCGGTACCTCGTCCACCGAGCCGGTGCTGCCGCGCATGCTGCAGAAGCTGGAAGGCCTGGGTTGCAAGAAGGGCGTGGTCGGCCTGGTGCTGCCCACCGGCTACTCCTTCAACCTGGACGGTACCGCCATCTATCTGTCGCTGGCCGCCGTGTTCATCGCCCAGGCCTGCAACATCGAGCTCAGCGTCGGCCAGACCCTGACCATGCTGGCGATCATGCTGCTGTCCTCCAAGGGCGCGGCAGGGGTGACCGGCAGCGGCTTCGTCGCCCTGGCCTCGACCCTCACCGTGATCCACGACATCCCCCTGGCTGGCCTGGCGCTGCTCATCGGCATCGACCGCTTCATGTCCGAAGCCCGCGCCCTCACCAGCCTGGCCAGCAACGCCGTGGCCACCGTGGTGATCTCCCTGGCCGAAGGCGCCTGCGACCGCGAGAAGCTGATGCGCGCCCTGGAAACCGGCAAGGCCGAACCCCTGGCCGTGACCGACGCGCCCGAGTGGACCGCGCCGGACGTCCGTCCCCACGCCTGATCGCCACCCGCTAAGCCTGTCACCGCTGTAGCCCCACCCCCGCGCCGTCAGCTGGCCGGGGGGCGGGGTCGGCTGCGCCGCGCGCAGCCGCTCTTACGCTAAGAACACAACAAGAACTAAGGGATACGCTCATGCTCGCACTCCTCGGTTTGATCATGGTGGTGACCTTCACCTACCTGATCATGAGTAAACGTCTATCGCCCATCGTGGCCCTCACCGTGGTGCCGATCGTCTTCGCCATCATCGGTGGCTTCGCCCCGACCACGGGCAAGATGATGCTCGACGGCCTGAAGATGGTGGCACCCTCGGCGGCCCTGCTGCTGTTCGCCATCCTCTTCTTCGGCCTGATGATCGACGCCGGGCTGTTCGATCCGCTGATCCGCAAGATCCTCAAGCGCGTCAACGGCGATCCGGTGAAGATCGCCATCGGCACCGCATTGCTCTCGCTGCTGGTCGCCCTGGATGGCGACGGCACCACCACCTACATGATCACCTGCGCCGCCATGCTGCCGCTGTACAAGCGCATCGGCATGAACCCCATGGTGCTGGCGACCATCTCCATGCTCTCGCTGAGCATCATGAGCGGCATGAGTCCCTGGGGCGGCCCGGCCACCCGCGCCATCGCCGCGCTGGGGCTGGACGCCACCGCCTACTTCATTCCCATGTTGCCCACGGTGATCGGTGGGGCGGCCTGGGTGGTGTTCACCGCTTTCCTGCTCGGCCGCCGCGAACGCGGGCGCATCGGCAACGTCGCCCTGGAGAGCGGTGGCACGGCCGGCGGCAAGTGCTACATCGAGGAGATCCTCGGCGATTCGCCGACCAAGCGGCCGCGTCTGGCCTACGTCAACCTGGTACTGGTGATCGCGGTGATGACCGCCCTGGTCATGGGTGTGATGCACGCCGCCATCCTGTTCATGATCGGCTTCGTGCTGGCGCTGATGATCAACTATCCGCAGCTGGAGCTGCAGAAGGAGCGCATCCTGGCGCACTCCGGCAACGCCATGACGGTGGTGCTGCTGGTGTTCGCCGCGGGCATCTTCGCCGGCATCTTCTCCGGGACCAAGATGGTCGATGCCCTGGCCCAGACCCTGGTCAACTGGATTCCGCCGGCCTGGGGCCACTGGTTCCCGCTGGTGGTGGCCATCACCAGCATGCCGCTGACCTTCGTGCTGTCCAACGATGCCTACTACTTCGGCGTGGTGCCCATCCTGGCCAACGCCGCCGCGGCCTACGGCATCGATCCGGTGGAGATCGCCCGCGCCTCGGTACTGGGCCAGCCGGTGCACCTGATGAGTCCGCTGGTGGCCTCCACCCTGCTGCTGGTGGGCATGGTCGACCGCGACATCGGTGACTTCCAGAAGGCCACCGTCAAATGGGCGGTGCTGACGTCCCTGGTCATCACCGCCCTGGCGCTGCTCACCGGCGCCATCTCCTTCTTCGTCTGACCACCTGGGGAGCCGGTACGCGCCTGCGTGCCGGTTCGCCAGCGCCCTCGCTTCGACAACAACAAGAGAACGCCAATGTCCCTACTTCTCAAGAGCGGCGCGGGTTGCGCCGCCCTGTGCGCCTGCGTGCCCTTCGCCGATGCCGCCGGCTTCCTCGACGACAGCAAGCTCAAGCTGCAACTGCGCAACGTCTACTTCAACGAGAATTTCCGCGACGAACAGGGCTTGAGCGCCCGCGCCGCCGCCACGGCGAAGAGCGAACGCACCGAATGGGCCCAGGGGTTCCTGCTGGATTACCGCTCGGGCTTCACCCCGGGCACCGTCGGTTTCGGCCTGGACGCCATCGGCCTGCTCGGACTGCGTCTGGACTCCGGACGCGGCCGCAGCGGTACCGGGTTACTGCCGGTGCACAGCGATGGGCGGGCGGCGGCGGAGGCCAGTTCCTTCGGCGCTACCGCCAAGGCCCGGCTGGGCAAGACGGTGGTCAAGCACGGCACCCTGCTGCCCAAGACGCCGGTGCTGGTCTACAACGACGCCCGGCTGCTGCCCCAGACCTATCAGGGCACCCAGCTGGTCAGCGACGACATCGCCGGCCTGACCCTCACCCTGGCGCGCCTGGACAGGTTCAAGCTGCGCGATTCCACCGACAGCAAGGGTCTCTTCGCCGATGGCTACAGTGGTGGCCAGTCAGGCGATTTCAGCTACGCCGGGGCGGACTACCAGGTGAGCAAGGCCCTGAAGGTCAGTTACTTCCATGGCCAGTTGAACGACTTCTACCGCCAGGACTTCGCCGGCTTCCAGCACGACCTGCCGCTGGCGGGGGGTGTGCTGACCAGCGACCTGCGCTATTTCAAGAGTCGCGACACTGGCGCGGCCTACGCGGGAAAGATCGACAACGCCATGCTCAGCGGCCAACTGACCTACGCCCACAGCGGTCACACGGTCGGCGCGGGACTGCAGAAACTCAATGGCGACGCCGGCCTGCCCTACATCAGCGGTGCCACCGTCTATTCCTTCAGCAACGTCGGCATCGGCAAATTCATCGAGGAAGACGAGCAGAGCTGGCTGCTCAGCTATGCCTACGACTTCAAGTCCGTGGGCTTGCCCGGGCTGACCTTCATGACGCGCTACATCAGCGGCGATAACGGGCGTTCCGGCAGCGAAGGGCTGCACGAGTGGGAGCGCGACGTGGAGCTGGCCTACGTGGTACCCAAGGGACCGCTCAAGGGCTTCGGCGCCAAGGTGCGCAACTATGTCTATCGCGCCGACTTCGCCCGTGGCCGGGACAGCAACCGCCTGTACCTGACCTACGATCTGGCGCTCTGGTAGCCGGGGAGGGGAGTCGCCGCCGGGGCGACTCCCGGAGGCTCACTGGGCGGGGATGGGCTTGAGGCCGCTGTCCTCGATGGCCTTGGCGGCGTCCTTGGAGGCCAGGTACTTGAGCATGGCGCGAGCGGCGTCCGGATGCTGGCTGTGGCTGACCACGGCGCCGGAATAGAGGGTCATCTTCTGCGCCTGGTCGGGGATCAGGCCGACGATGTCGATGCCCTGCACGGGCTTGAGTTCGCTCAGTTGCTGGAAGCCCAGCTGGGCCTCGCCGCGGGCCACCACCTCGCCCACGGGAGTGGCGGGGATCATGCGCGCCTTGGCGTTGAAGGCCTCACCCAGCTGCAGGCGCGGAAAGAGCACGCGGGACAGGTAGACGCCGCTGGCGCTGTCGGAATAGGCCACCGACTGGGCGCTTTCCAGGGTCTGCTTGAAGGCGTCCATGGTCGAGATATCCGGCTTGGGCGCACCCTTGCGCACCGCCAGGGCGATGAACGACTGGCCCAGGTCGACGCGACTGTCCTTCACCGCCTGGCCGTCGGCGATCAGCTTGTCCAGCGCCGAACCCACCATCAGCACCACGTCTGCCGGCTCCTTACGTGCCAGGCGATTGGGGATGGCCTGGGGCGTGTCGCCCATGGATGGCGCGGCGGCGATCTCCAGTTTCACCCCGGTGGCCTTCTCGTAGGCCGGCGCCACTTCGCGGATGGCGCCCATGATGCCGCCCGAGCTCAGGATGGTGAGGGTGGTGGGCTGCGCGGCGAGCAGGGGAGTGGTGGAGGCCAGCAGCAGGGCGCCCAGGGCGAGGGAGGGTAGACGTCGGAACATGGCAGAGACTCTCGTTGGAAAAGACCGACGATAGACCGCGCGCCCGGGCTTGGCGCATGAGTCAGGATGAAAAAAAATTTAGTTTACCGACCCAGGGGTTTTGCCTAGGGTGTGCGGTCCGCTGAACCGGGGACGAGATCGAGAGGCAACCATGACCCAGGCTTTGGTCATCGAGGACGACGAGGTGACCGCCCAGTCCATCGCCAGCGCCTTGCGCGCGCAGGACTACCAGGTGCGCTGGGAAAGCACCGGACGCGACGGCCTGGCCGCCGCCATCGCCGGCGGCCACGACATCATCACCCTCGACCGCATGCTGCCGGACTTCGACGGCCTGACCATCGTCAGCACCCTGCGCGGCCTCGGCATCGCCACCCCGGTGCTGATGCTGAGCGCCCTGTCCGATGTCGACGAGCGGGTGCGCGGCCTGAGGTGCGGCGGCGACGACTACCTGACCAAGCCGTTTTCCCTGGTGGAGATGGTGGCGCGCCTGGAGGCCCTGCTGCGACGCCCGGTTGCCCAGTCCGCCAGTCATCAGTTGCGGGTGGGCGAGCTGACCCTGGACCTGATCGACAACACCCTGACCCGCGCCGGCGAAGCCATCGCTCTGCTGCCGACCGAATTCAAGATCCTCACCTACCTGATGCGCAACGCCGGGCAACTGGTGACCCGCACCATGCTCTTCGAGCAGGTCTGGGGCTATCACTTCGATCCGGGCACCAACATCATCGATGTCCACATGGGCCGCCTGAGACGCAAGATCGAGCGGGCAGGGCGGCCGCTGGTGCATACGGTAAGAGGAGCCGGCTATGTCCTCGTCGTCCCGGACTAGGCGCTGGCGCTCGGGCAGCAGTCGCCTGCTGGCGCTCTATGCGCTGCTCTTCGTGGCCTGGGGCGCGGTCTTCACCGGGGTGCTCTATTGGCAGATCTCCGGCTACCTGGGTGCGGTGGCGGAGCGCACCCTGCTGCAACGGGCGCACTACTACGGCAAGGTCGCGGACGCCGACCTGCTGGGCGAGCTGCAGGCCAGCGAGGTCTATTCCATGCCCGGCATCGACGCCTACGGCCTGTTCGAGGCCGATGGTCGCTATGTGGCCGGCAATCTGGTCAAGCTACTGCGCAACCTGCCGGATGACGGCCAGGTGCACTACCTGCAGCGCGGCCTCAGGACCACCGACGCCCTGGACGAGACGCGCAGCAGCCATGCCTTTCTGCAGCGCCGCGCGGACGGCCGCATCCTGGTACTGGCCCGCGATGGCGGCTCCATCTCGGCGGTGGGCGGCATCATCGGCCAGGCGCTGTTCTGGGGCCTGTCGCTGACCCTGATCCCTGGACTGGTCGGCTGGCACCTGCTGCGGCGCCGACCGCTGCGGCGCGTCGAACGACTGCAACGCAGTCTGGAACTCATCGTCGCCGGTCACCTCGAAGAACGCCTGCCGCTGTCGCCGCGCCACGACGAACTGGACATGCTGGCCGATGCGGTCAATACCACCCTGGCCCAGCTGGAGCGCTCGATGCACGAGGTGAAGGGGGTATGCGATGGCATCGCCCATGACCTGCGCACTCCGCTGACGCGTTTGCGCGCGCGGTTGCATCAGCTCCAGCAGTTGCCCTTGGCCGAGCCCCAGGCCGAGCGTCTGGGGGAGGCGCTGGCCGAGACCGAGGCCATCATGTCGCGCTTCCAGGGCTTGCTACGCATCTCCGAGCTGGAGGATACCCGGCGGCGCATGGCCTTCGCCCCGCTGGACCTGGCCGCGCTGTTGCGCCAGGCCCATGAGTTCTACGAGCCCATGGCCCAGGAAAAGGCCCAGACCCTGACCCTGGAACTGGCCGCTGACCTGCCGGCGGTGCAGGGCGACGCGGAGTTGCTGTTCGAGGCGCTGGTCAACCTGCTGGACAATGCCGTCAAGTTCGCCCCGGTGGGCGGCCGGGTGCGCCTGGTCGCCTACGCCGCCGGGGCTGGGCTGCGCATCGAGGTCATCGACGACGGCCCCGGCATCCCCGAGGCCGAGCGGGAGAGCGTGCTGCGCCGGCTCTATCGCGGCGATGCCAGTCGCCAGCAGCCGGGCTATGGCCTGGGGCTGTCGCTGGTCGCCGCCATCGTGCGCTTGCATGGCTTCAGCCTGAGCATCGCAGCAGCCGAACCGACCGGCGCACGGGTGGTCATCGCCAGCGCTACCTGAGGCACCGGCTTCCTAAATTTTTCTTCACTTTCCTTCATTTGAGCCACCGGCAGGGCTTGCCTAGGGTGGCGGCCCTTCCCGTTGAACCGGATGCGCCGCTCGTGAAACACCCCTTCCTCCGCCTGGGTCTTGCCGCCCTCTGCCTCGCCTGGCTCGGTCAGGCGGACGCCGCTCCCACCGCCGATGCCCTGATTCCCTCGCCACCCCAGCTCTCGGCCAAGGCCTGGGTATTGCTGGATGCCACCACCGGCCAGGTGATCGCCGAGGAGGATTCCCACCAGCACCTGCCGCCGGCCAGCCTGACCAAGTTGATGACCGTCTATGTGGCGACTCGCGACATCCAGGCCGGGCGGCTCAAGGTGGACGACAAGGTCACCGTCAGCGAGCACGCCTGGCGCACCGAAGGTTCACGGATGTTCCTCGATCCGCGCAGCCAGGTCTCGATCCACGACCTCTTGCAGGGCATCGTCATCGATTCGGGCAACGATGCCAGCGTGGCCCTGGCCGAACACATCGCTGGCAGCGAGGAGAGCTTCGCCAGCCTGATGAACGCCACCGCCCAGCGCCTCGGCCTGCACGACAGCCATTTCATGAATCCCACCGGGTTGCCCGATCCCGAGCACTTTTCCTCGCCCTACGACATGGCGCTGCTGGCCCGCGCCATCATCCTGGACGAGTCGGCCTACTACGAGCTCTACGCCAAGAAGTACTTCACCTGGAACGGCATCCGTCAGCCGAATCGCAATCTGCTGCTCTGGCGCGACCACACCGTGGATGGCCTCAAGACCGGCCACACCGAGGCCGCGGGCTATTGCATGGTGACCTCGGCGCAGCGCGACGGGCGCCGGCTGATCACCGCGGTGTTCGGTTCCACCTCACTGAACAACAGGGCCACCGATACGCAAAAGTTGCTCACCTATGGCTTCCGCTTCTTCGAGAACCAGACCTTCGACAAGGCCAACGTCGCCCTGGGTACGCCGGCGGTGTGGGAGGGCGAGCGCTCGACCCTACCGGTGGGGGTGAGCCAGGACGTGGTGCTGACCCGCCCCAAGGGCCAGCACGAACCGCAGCAGCGCCTGGTGCTGGACGAACCCCTGGTGGCACCCATCGCCCAGGGCGACGTGGTCGGGCGCCTGGAGCTGGTGGATGGCGAGCGTATCCTGCAGACCCGCCCGCTGGTGGCGCTGATGGCGGTGGAGCAGGGCGGCTGGTGGTCGCGCTGGCCGCAGCACCTCTATCGGCTGGTGCTGCACTGGTTGGGGCGGCTGTAGCCTGGCTCCAGGGCTCAGGCCTCGACGTCCAGCTGCTCGCGCAGGAAGGCGTTCATCCGTTCCAGGGTCCAGCGCACGCTCGGCAGTACCCCGAGCATCTCGATGAAGCCGTGGATCATGCCCGGCAGCTCGTGGAATTCCACGGCGTTGCCGGCGCCGATCAGCGCCTGGGCATAGAGGCGGGCGTCGTCGCGCAGGGCGTCGCACTCGGCGCCGAAGATCAGCGCCGGCGGCAGCTTGGCGTGGGACGGCGCGAAGAGCGGCGAGACCCGCGGATCGCGGGTGTCCACGTCCTGCAGATACATCCCGGAGAAGTAATCCATCATCGGTCGCGTCAGCGGCGGTACCTGGGCGTTCTCGCGGCGCGAGGGGTGATCCCAGGCCGTGGGGGTGTTGTCGACGCCGGGATAGATCAGCACCTGGGCCCTGAGCGTGAGAGGACCCTCGCGCAGGTGCAGCGCGGCCATGGCGGCCAGGCCGCCGCCGGCGCTGTCACCGGCCACGGCCACCCGGTCGAGATCGAGGTTGAAGGCGCCGCCGGCTTCGGCCAGCCAGCGCAGGGCGGCCAGCACATCGTCGGGACCAGCGGGCGCCGGATGCTCCGGGGCCAGCGCATAGTGCACGGCGAGCACCGCGCAGCCGGTGCCCAGGGCGATCTGGCGACACAGCGAGTCGTGGCTGTCCAGATCGCCGATCACCCAGCCGCCGCCGTGCAGATAGACCACCAGCGGCTGCGGGCGGGACCCTTCTTCGCGGGGGCGATACAGGCGCAGGGGAATCGGCCCCAGGGGCCCGGGGGCGGCCAGCTCCTGGATGCGGGCCAGGGGCGCAGGCGGCAGCCCGAGAGTGCGATTCAGCTGCACATAGGCGGCGCGCGCCTGCTCCGGGGTGAGGCTGTCCATCGGTGGCTGCGGATGGGCGGCCATTTGCGCCAGCAGGCCGGCAACCTCGGGAGTGAGGCGCGCGAAGACGTCGTGCATGGGGATTCTCCTGATGGGCCGGAACGCCGGGACTGACGCCGGATGGCCAGCAGCCTCGGCGGTGGCGGTGGGATCGGCAATCGATCAGATGAACGATGGACCACGCCGCGGCCCTGGGTGTCCCTGGCGCTGACAGGCCGGTGCTTGAGCCGGTGGGTTGGCTTGCACCTATCCTGCATCTGAACGATAGGCGCGCCGCTGCGGTACGGTAGACTCGGACCCATTGCCAGGCCCCACGAAGGGCCGGCGCCCTACCCAGACAATCAGAACAATGGGGGTAGCATGGATCAGTCAGCCGTCGTTTCCTGCAGTGTACCCAGCGAGGTGGTCGCTCGCTTCAGCCAGGTCGTCCTGGCGCTGCAAGCCCGTCTACGTGGTGGTGCCATCACCGAATTCCATGCCCAGGCCCTGGCGCAGCTGCAGCGCCTGGTCGCCTTCGACAAGGCCTGGTGGGGCAACTCCGCGTGGCGCGACGGGGTTCCCGTGGCGCACAGCACCTTCCTGCTGGGGCTGCCCGGCAGCTATACCCGGGAATGGGATGCCCTCAAGGCCGATGACCGCCGCCTCGGCGACTTGCATCTCATACAGGGGCGCTGCCAGGTATTCGACTGCCGGGACATGACGGCCTCGCCGAGCCTGGCCGCCCTCGGTCAGCGTCATGGCTTGGCCCATGGCCTGCGCATCGTGCTCACCGACGACCAGACCCGCCTGGGCGTCCACCTCACGGTGTTCCGTGAGGACCCCGCCACCCCCTTCACCGCCCTGGAATGCCAACTGGTGGAATGGCTGATGCCGCACCTGCTGCATGCCGAGCGCGAGAGTTGCCTGCGCACCCTGGCGACCCTGAGGGACAGCCAGGGCCGTTTCGACGAGCTGGCGCTGGCGGTGAGCGATCGCCATGGCGTGCTGTTGTCCCTGGAGCCCGGATTCGCCGCCTTGCTGGCGACGGAGTGGGAGGGCTGGCAGGGCAATCAGTTGCCAATGCCCTGCGTTCCGCAAGAGCCCTACCAGGGCCGTACCCTGCAGCTCGAGGCCCAGCCGCTGGGCGACCTGCTGCTGCTCAAGGCGCGTCGGCGCAGCCCGGCGGAGCGCCTCAGTGCCCGCGAGCTGGAAGTCGCCCAGTGCTTCGCCCTCGGCCAGACCTACAAGGAAGTGGCCCGCACCCTGGGCATGGCACCGGCCACGGTGCGCCACCACCTGAGGCGCATCTACGAAAAACTCGGCGTCAATCGCAAGGCGCAGATCGCCCAGCAGGTCGGGACCGCCCCCGACTGAGTTCGACCCTTCCCTGAACGCCTCACCCGGACCGAGCGCCCAGCGCGCCCGGTGAGGCATCGCTCGTCCCCACGAAAGTTCGCAGGAGTCTCACCATGTCGCGTCTGTCAGGCGTTCTACCCGCGGCCGGGGCCGTCTTGCTGGCGCTGCTCGCCGGCAGTGCGGCCCAGGCCACCGAAAATGGCATGCCGACCACGGCGGCCGGGGTGCAGGACTTCGGCGCCGGTTTCATGCCGCCCTCCACGCCCTTCGGCACCCTGGGCCTGCGCATCAGCGACTACCAGGCGCGGGTGCTCAAGGACAGCCACGGTCGCGATGACGGCAACGACTTCGACATCAACGTCCTGGCCATCGGCCTGGCCTACCTGCGCATGACCGACCAGCAGGTACTGGGTGCGCGCTACGGCTTCGGCGCCGTCTCGGTGTTCTTCCGCATGGATGCCAGCCTGGGCATCAATGCCGGTGGCCAGCGGGTATTCAGCGACAGCGCCGAGCTGTTCCGCCCGGCGGACATCCAGCTGATCCCGCTGATCCTCGCCTGGACCCCGGCGCCCGGGGTGGGCATCAATACCCAGCTATCGATCCAGGCGCCCACCGGCGCCTACGACAAGAGTCGCCTGGTCAGCCCCGGCACCAACCACTGGACCGTCTCGCCCATTCTCAACGCCAGCTATATCAGCCCGAGCGGACTGGAGCTGTCGTCCAGCTTCCAGGTCGACATCAACGCGCGCAACCCGGCGACGGACTACCGCAGCGGGGTGGAGTATCGCCACGAATTCGCCGTCGGCCAGCATGTCGGCGACTGGACCCTGGGCCTGGGCGGCTACTACTACCGCCAGCTCAGCGACGACGACGCCCCCGGCCTCAGCCGTGGCAATCGGGCGCGGGTGGTAGCCCTGGGCCCGGCGGTGAGCTTCTTCCAGCCCACCTCCGGACTGCCGGCGATCTGGCTGCACGCCTACAAGGAGTTCGACGCGCGCAACCGGGCGGAGGGCTATACCGTGGCCCTCAAGCTCGGGGTGAGTTTCTAGCCGGGACGTCAGTTACCCATCAGATCCCGTACGCGGCGGGTGAGGCTGTCGACGGCGAAGGGCTTGGTGAGGATCTCCATGCCGGGATCGAGATGGCCGTTGCCGATGGCGGCGTTCTCCGCGTAGCCGGTGATGAACAGGGTCTTGAGCCCCGGGCGCGACTGGCGCCCCGCCTCGGCCAGCTGCCGGCCGTTCATGCCGCCGGGCAGGCCGACGTCGCTGATCAGCAGATCGAGGTGCACGTCGGACTGCAGGATCTTCAGGCCGGTGAGGCTGTCGGCCGCTTCGATCACCGCGTAGCCGAGGTCTTCGAGGATATCCACCACCAGCATCCGTACCGTCGGCTCGTCGTCGACCACCAGCACCGTCTCGCCCTGGGCGGTGGCGGCCAGGTCCAGGCGGGTGGCCAGGTCTTCCGGGGCCACTGTCTCGCCGAGATAGCGCGGCAGATAGATGCACAGGGTGGTGCCCTGACCCACCTCTGAATAGAGCCGCACCTGACCGCCGGACTGCAGCGCGAAGCCGTAGATCATCGACAGCCCCAGGCCGGTCCCCTGGCCGATGGGCTTGGTGGTGAAGAAGGGTTCGAATACCCGCGCCGCGACCTCGGGTGGGATGCCTACGCCGGTGTCCGTCACGCACAGGGACAGGTACTGGCCCTCCGGCAACTCCAGGGCGCGGGCGCTCTCGCGGTCCATCCAGCGATTGGCGGTCTCGATGGTGATGCGCCCCCCTTCGGGCATGGCGTCACGGGCATTGATGCAGAGATTGAGCAGTGAATTCTCCAGTTGGCTGGGGTCCACCAGCGCGGGCCAGAGCCCCGTGGCGCCGACGGTCTCGACCTGGATACCCGGCCCCACGGTGCGCTGGATCAGTTCGGTGAGGCCGTCGATCAGCTGGTTGACGTCCACCGGCCGCGGCGCCAGGGTCTGGCGCCGGGAAAAGGCCAGCAGGCGATGGGTGAGGGCGGCGGCGCGCTTGGCTGCGCCCTGGGCAGCGGCCAGGTAGCGGTCGAGTTCGCGCAGCCGGCCCTGGGCGATGCGCGTCTCCATCAGCTCCAGCGCCCCGGAGATGCCGGCCAGCAGGTTGTTGAAGTCATGGGCGAGGCCGCCGGTCAACTGGCCGACAGCCTCCATCTTCTGCGATTGCCGCAACTTTTCCTCGGCCTGCATCAACTCCGCGGAGCGTTCGGCGACGCGGGTTTCCAGGGTGTCGTTGAGGGCGCGCAGGGCGGCCAGGGCCTTGTCGCGTTCGGCTTCCACCGCGCGGCGTTCCTCGACGTCGATGAGCACGCCGGGACAGCGCAGCGGGTTACCGTTGGCAGCGTGCTCGACCCGGCCGTTGGCCTCCACCCAGTAGTAAAGACCGTCGGCTCGACGTACGCGGTACTGTTGGGCGTAGGGCCCCCCCTGCGCGACTACCGTCTCGATGGCCGCGGCGAGGCCGGGTTGGTCGTCCGGATGTACCGTCGCCATCACCTGGGCCAGACTCAGGCCTTCGCGACCCAGGGCCGGATCGAGCCCGAAGGAGCGGGCGAAGGCCTCGTCCACGGTGAATCTGTCGGTGGGCAGGTCCCAATGCCAGGTGCCGATGATGGCGCCGGCCGACAGCGCCAGCTGGACACGTTCGATGTTCTCCCGGGCCAGGGCTTCGCTGATGCGCAGGCGCTCTTCGGCATTGCGCCGCTCGGTCACGTCGCTGAAGAAGATGGCGATCTGACGTTCCTCAGGATCGCCGACCCGTACGGCGCGCACGTCGAACCAGCGCTCGAAGGTGTTGGCGTAGTTCTCGAAGGTGGCGGGTTCGCCGGTCTTGGCCACGTGGCCATAGGTGTCGAACCAGAACTGTTCCAGGTTGGGGGCGAATTCGGTCACCCACTTGCCGCGCAGATTGACCCCGGCCTGGCGCTCGAAGGCCGGATTGGCTTCGAGGAAGCGATAGTCGATGGGCTTGTCGTCGGCATCGAACTTGACCTGGACGATGGCGAAGGCCGAGCCGATGGTCTCGATGATGGCGCGAAAGCGTTCTTCGCTCTTGCGCAGCGCGGCCTGGGCGCTTTGCAGCGGGCTCATGTCGAGCATGGCGCCGATCATCCGCGTGGGTCGGCCGTCCTGGTCACGGATTACCCGGCCGCGGTCGTAGACCAGGGCATAGGAGCCATCCGCCCGCCGAAAACGATATTCGTCGGTCCAGACCAGGCCGTCGCCCTCGATCACCGCTGCCGCGGAGGCCTCGATGCGCGGCCGGTCGTCCGGATGGATCTGCGCCAGCCACCAGGCGACGGTAGGTTCGACGGCATCCGGCCGGTAGCCATAGGCGGTGCCCAGGGCGTCGTTCCAGAGCACCAGGCCGCTGCGGCAATCCCAGTCCCAGATGGCGTCCTTGGTGGCCTCGGCGACCACGCGGTAGCGCTCCTGGCTTTCCTTCAAGGCCAGGCCCGCCAGGTGCTCGACGGTGCGGTCGCGGAGGATCTTGACGAAGCCCAGGGGGTCGCCATTGTCATCGGTGAGCGACATCATCTCGCCCGAGGCCCAGAAGCGCTGGCCGTCCTCGCGCAGATGCCAGCGTTCGTCCAGGGCGCTGCCGTCGCGCAGCGCCTTGGCCATCTCGTATTCGCCGTGACGGTTGGCGCTGTCTTCGGGCGTGAACAGGCGCGAGGAGTCCTGGCCGATCATTTCCTCGGCGCTCCAGCCGGTGACCTGTTCAGCACCCGGATTCCAGTCGGTGATACGGCCCTGGCGGTCGCTGACCACGATGGCGAACTGGGTGGTGCTCTCCAGCACCGCGCGGCTGCGCGCCTTGGCCCGGCTGCCAGGCGAGGCGTCGGCGGAGGTTGCGCGGAGCGTCAGCTCCTGCACGGCGGCGCGCAGGCGCAGGACTTCCTCCTCGAGGGCCTCGCGGGTCAGCGCGGCCAGGGGTACCTCACTCATCTCGCAGGATTTCCTCGGGGGCGTGGGTGATCTCGTTCGACCGCGAAAATGCCGGAGTGTGGCTGCGCTGGCGGCCGCGCAAGGCGCTTTGCCGTTCATCGGCAAGCGGCGAGCAACCTGCAGGGAGTCTAGCCGCCACACGCCGTGACCTTCAGCGAAACGACGGCCTGTCACGGGTTGGCGGGGTAGAGCGGGGCAAGCGAAGCGGGCTCGGTAACGCGGCTCGCGTGGTGGGCAGCGCGGCGCGGGGTAACGACTGACGGAGCTCGGCTGACGAACGGTCGGGCCCTGGAACCCGGTGGGGTGGGTGGCCTCTACGCTAGCACGCGACGCGCGTCACAGCCGTCCTTTCCTCGTCGCCTTCAATTCAGGAGCCTCGCGCGCATGGCCTCGGAACCCCTCCCTTCAGCGGCCGCCGCCGACGCACCCGCAGCGGGTCCACTCAAACGTGCCATCACCCTGCCGATGCTGGTGTTCTTCATTCTCGGCGACGTGCTCGGCGCTGGCGTCTATGCGCTGGCAGGCACCATCGCCGGGCGGGTCGGCGGGGCCATCTGGGCGCCACTGCTGATCGCCTTGTTCTTCGCGCTGCTGACCGCTGCCTCCTATGCCGAGCTGGTCACCAAGTATCCCAAGGCGGGCGGCGCGGCGGTGTTCGCCGAGCGCGCCTTCGGCCGGCCGTGGTTGTCCTTCCTGGTGGGGTTCTCGATGCTGGCCGCGGGGGTCACCAGCGCCGCGGGGCTGGCGGTGGCCTTTGCCGGCGGTTATCTGCAGGCGCTGGTGGCCTGGCCGAGCGCCTGGGTCTGCCTGGGCTTCCTGCTGCTGGTGGGGTTGCTCAATGCCCGCGGCATCAAGGAATCGCTGTCGGTCAATCTGCTGATGACCCTGGTGGAGCTGTCCGGCCTGGCGATCGTCATCGTCGCGGCTGGCTGGTTCGTAGTGCAGGGCCAGGGCGAGCCGGCGCGGCTGCTGGAGGTGGATGCCGCCGCGGCCCCCGCGGCCATCCTCGGGGCATCGCTGCTGGCCTTCTACTCCTTCGTCGGTTTCGAGACCTCGGCCAACCTGGCCGAAGAGGTGCAGGACGTCAGCCGTGTCTATCCGCGGGCACTGTTCGGCGCCCTGATCATCGCCGGCATCGTCTACCTGCTGGTCGGCGCCGGGGCGGCGCTGGTGCTGCCGGTCGAGCGGCTCAAGCAGTCCGGCGCGCCGCTGATGGACGTGCTGGCGGCTTCGGGCCTGGGGGTACCGACCCGGCTGTTTGCCGTCATCGCGCTCATCGCCGTGGCCAATGGCACCTTGCTGACCCTGATCATGGCCAGCCGCCTGGCCTTCGGCATGGCCCGCGAGGGCCTGCTGCCGGCCGTGCTCGGCCGGGTGCTGCCGCGGCGGCGGACGCCTGGCGTGGCCATCCTCGCCACCACCGCCGTGGCCATCGCCCTGACCTTCACCAGTACCCTGGACGTGCTGGCCGAGACCGTGGTGCTGCTGCTCCTGGTGGTCTTCATCAGCACCAACCTGGCGGTGCTGGCCCTCAAGCGCGACCGGGTGGAACACCCGCACTTCCGGGTACCCTGGATCTTCCCGGTGCTGGCCCTGGGCTCCTGTGCGCTGCTGATCGCCCAGCAGGGCGCGGCGACCTGGCTGCGCGCGGGCCTGATGCTACTGGTGGGCGGCGTACTCTATGGCCTGACCCGGCTGGTCGGTGCCCGTACCGTGGGCTCCTGACGGACTCAGGAGCCGACCAGGGCATACAGAGTCTGCATGTCGGCGGGCTTGGTCAGATGATGATCGAAGCCGGCCGCCAGGGCCTCGGCCTGGTCCTTGGCCTGGCCCCAGCCGGTCATGGCGATCAGCTTCACCGTCTGGCCCGGCACGGTCGCGCGAATCGCCCGGGCCAGTTGATAGCCGGTCAGGCCCGGCATGCCGATGTCGGAGATGACGATGTCGGCGCCATAGCCCTGGAAGGCGTCCAGGGCCTGTTGGCCGTCATAGGCGACCCGGACCTGATGGCCGTCCAGCTCCAGTAGTTCGGCGATGGTATCGGCGATATCCGGGTTATCGTCGGCGACCAGGATGCGTCGCTTGGCGGCCAGGGGGGCAGCCGCCGCGGGCACCCCTGGCTCGGTCGCTGGCGGCGCGACGGTGATCGGCAGAATCACGGTGAAACGGCTCCCCAGACCCAGTCCGGCGCTTTCCGCGCGGATGTCGCCGCCTTGCAGTCGCGCCAGTTCACGGGAGAGCGCCAGGCCGATGCCCAGTCCCGCCGAGCGTTCCGCCTGGCGCGGATCAAGCTGACCGAACATCTGGAACAGCGCATCCAGGCGGTCCGGAGCGATGCCGCTGCCGTTGTCGGCGATGTCCACCTGCACCTCGTCGTCCGCCTGCCGCACGCCCAGGCTGATCCGGCCACCCACCGGCGTATAGCGGGAGGCGTTGCTCAGCAAATTGAGGAAGATCTGCTCCAGGCGGAGCGGGTCGGCATACAGCCAGACCGGCGTGGCGGGCAGGCGCAGGTCGAACGTCTGCTGCTTCTCCTGCATCAGTACCTGCACCGCATCGGCGGCCGCGTCGAGCACGGACTGCAGGGTGACGAAGGCGTGGTGCAGGATGATCCGGCCAAAGGTGATGCGCGAGATATCCAGCAGGTCGTTGAGCAGCGCGCCCATGCGTTCGACTTGCCGCTCGATGGTCTGGCAACTGCGTTGCTGCTGCTCGGGCGAGACGGTCGGCGCGGCGATCAGCGCCGCCGCATGGCGAATGGGAGCCAGGGGATTGCGCAGTTCGTGGGCCAGGACGGCGAGGAACTCGTCCTTTTGCCGATCGGTGTCGCGCAACACCTCTTCCTGGCACTTGCGCTCGCTGATGTCGAGGAACCAGACGGCCAGGTTGCCATCGAAGGGCGTCGCGTTGATCTGTAGCCAGCGACGGGTTCCTTCGGCATCCGGGCCCTGTAACTCCGCCGACCAGGCGGCTTCGCTGCCGCTGTGCTCCTGGCAGAGCTGGAGCAGACGAGGGCCGGCCCAATCCAGCCTCACCGTCGCCTCGGGCGCAAGGTCGACCGCCAGGCCCAGCGTGAGGGTGCCGATGGGGTTGAGATAGTCCCAGACGAAGGTGCCTTCGGCCTCGGGCACGGCGATGCCAAAGCACACCAGCGAACTTTCCAGGGCCACGCGCAGGCGCCGCTGCGAGCGCAGGGCCGCTTCCTGGATGCGGGCACGGTCGATCACCAGCACGGCCTTCGAAGCGCAGAGATCGGCTAGGCGCTGCTCTCGCGCCGTGGGCTCGCGCGGTTCCGGCAACTGAATCGTCAAGGCGCCGAGAGTGCCGTGCAGGGCGCTATGCAGGGGCACGGCATGCAGGGCGGCGAAGCCTTCGCCGCGACCGATGGCGGCCAGCGCGGCGAAAGCCGGCGTGGTTTCAAGGTCACGAATCACGACCCGGCGCTGGGTGCGGATAGCGATGTCGCAGGCGCTTTCCGCAGGGGTCAGGGCGGCCAGTCGCGCCCTGGTCCGGGCAGAAAGGCCTGCGGCGAAATACAGCTGCGGCCGTTGCTCGTCGGCCAGCAGCGACACGCAGCCGAAGGGGGTCTGGTGGAAGCGGCAGAGCACCTCGAGGATCGTCTCCAGCTGTTGCGGCAAGGAGGGTAGCTGCAGCAGGCGATGGTTGAGCTGTTGCAGGATTTCCAGGTCGGCTACCTGCAGTTCGAGCGCCTCCTGGCTCTGCTGCAGTTCCCGCAGGTAGTCGTCGCGCTGCTCTTCGGTCAGGCGGCGGGCATCGGCGGCGGCCAGTAGCGCCTGGCCCACCTGCTGGATTTCCAGGACATCACTGTCCGGCAGGACCGGTGTCCGTCGCTGGCCGAGCGCCAGCGCCGCCTCTTGCAGTGCCTGGACCGGACGGCTGATGCGCCGCGACAGCAGCAGGGCGACCGTCCAGGCGAAGACCACCGAGAGGATCAGGCCGCCGCCATAGAGCGCGAAGGAACGGGTGGCCGCCGCCGAGACCTCGGTGGTGGGAATGCCCGTGGTGACCGTCCAGCCGGAGTCGGGCAGGCGCACGAAGGCCGTGTAGACGTCCCGGCCTTCGAGAGTCCGGGCTACGCCGATACCTTCGTCGCCGGGTTGCGCGAGGATCTTCGCCAAACCCGGCAGGGCCGCTTGGCCCAGGGTTTCCGCGTGCAGCGCGGTGCGGGCGATCCGCAGGCCGTGGCGGTCGAACACGGAGCCGACCCAGTGCTCAGGCAGGGCGCGGGTCAGGCGCGCCGCACGGATACTGTCCGGGGTCATCACGGCGGTGAGCACGAAGCCCACCTGGCCGTTGCGCAGTACCGGTACCCGTACCGGAAAGGCCAGCAGGCCGGTAGGTCCCTGGGCCAGCTGCCCGACCACTGGCCGGCGCTGGGCGATCACCTCGGCGAAACTCGCCGGTTCGGCCAGGGGACCGCCCGGCGCCTGCCCCTGGGTGGACATCCGTCGCACGATCTGCCCATCGGGCGTGGCGAGCAAGATCGTCCGCCAACCCGGTACCAGCGGTAGGACCCGCCCGACCAGGGTGGCGAAATCGTCCAGGTTCCCGGCCAGCAGCAAGGGCGACTGGGCGAGCGCCTGCAGGATGGTCACGGCGCGGCGCAATTCGCTTTCGATGGTGGTGGCCGCCTGGCGGCTGGACTCCAGCGCTCGTTGTTCGGCTTCGTGTTGCTGATGATGCACCAGCAGCCAAAGGCCCAGCCCGGCGACCAGGGCCAGGGGAACGATCCCGGCGAAGGCGATCGCCAGCAGGCGGTTGCGCAGAGGGATCAGGCGCGCGGGGGTAGCGGTCGACGGCGACATGTCGGCTTCAATGGCGGAAAGGTGGGATTCTAGCCTGAGACCGAAGGGTAGTTCGTCGAAAAACGTAGCCTTCGCGAGAGCGGTAAATACCCCTGGAGCCCGCGCCCGCTCTAGGTTGCGACTGTAAACGAAGCGCCCGTTCATCGGCGATGAATGGGCGGTTCAACGCCACTTTGGAAGGCGCCATGCAGGCCAGGCAGCGCAGTCGCGACGACGCGAACGCCACCCTGAAGATCACCCGCGACCCCGGGACGGTGCTGGCGGGGATCGCTCGATCACCGAGATCAACTTCCTCATCGACATCGCTGCGGAGGAACAGGGGCAGGTCGCCCGTTCGATGGATCTCAACCTGGTGAGCCTTCGCGACCTATCGATCCAGATCTCCGCCGGTGCCCATCAGAGCACCGCGGCGGCCCACGAGGTGTCGCGCCTGGCGGCAGTTCCCGGTTTCGGCCGCCGACGAGTGGTACCTCCGGGAGTCCCTCGGCGTTGACGTCCGCAAGCGGGACGGTCCCGGTGGGCGCGGGCGCCAGGGTGGAACCAAGCCCGGTCCGCTGGGCCGAACGCTGTGATCATCAGCTGCCAGATGTGCCCCTTATGCAGACCACTACAAGAGCCGTTACCGGCCAGTACCAGGCGCCCACGCCCGTCACCTTCGAGCCTGCCAAGTCGCTCTACGCCGAGTTGCTGGTACCTCAGCCCAGCGCCGCCGCACGGGAGCGGGCAGGCCACTACCTCGCCGATCAGTTGCAGCTCGTGAGTCCTCTCGCGGCCGATCTGCCGGAAGACCCCGAGAGCCTGGAAGCCTGGATGCTGGAGAACACCGCCCGGGTCGGCGCCCAGTACCGCGACTACCTGGCCGCGCGCAAGGCCGGTGCCCCGCGGCGTTACTTCGGCAGCAAGGCCCAGGCGCTGTATTTTCTGCGGGGCGTCGCACCCACCAAGCTGGTGGATGGTGCCTGGCTCTATGGCACGCTCGCCCACTGGGACGACCTGCGCTATCGCGCGGCCATCCAGATCTACCTGGAAGAGCTGGGCGATGGCCAGCCGGACAAGAACCACGTGGTGCTCTATCGCAAGCTGCTGGCTAACCACGGCTGCGAGGACTTGTCGCCACTGAGCGACGATCACTATGTGCAGGGTGCCATCCAGCTGGCGCTGGCCCACCACGCTGATCGCTACCTGCCCGAGGTGCTCGGCTTCAATCTGGGTTACGAGCAACTGCCGCTGCACCTGTTGATCACGGCCTACGAACTCAACGAGCTGGGCATCGACCCCTACTACTTCACCCTGCACGTAACGGTGGATAACGCCGGCACCGGCCATGCGCGCAAGGCGCTGCAGGCGGTACACGACGCCATGCCGGCCGACGGCCGCGCAGCCTTCTATCGGCGAGTGGTGCAGGGTTACTTGCTCAACGAACTCGGTGCCAGCACTACATCGGTGATCGAAAGCTTCGATCTGGAGCAGGCGGTGATCGAGGTGCTGGCGGAAAAGAGCAGCGTCGGCCGCTACGTGCACTCCGATTACTGCCGGATTGGCGGGCGCAGCGTCAGCGACTGGCTAGGCGATCCGGCGCAGATCCCCGACTTCCTCCAAGTGATGCAGGAGCAGGGCTGGATCAAGCGTCACCAAGACCCCACCAACAGCCGCTTCTGGCGCCTGATACAGGGCGAGCGCGCGGAGATGTTCGGCGTTTTCACCGCCTATGAGCAGCAGCTGATCCATGACTGGATCGCCGGTGACTTCATCCATAGCGGCGCCAAGCAGCGCGCCGCTGCCGAGCGCGTCGCGGTAGTGCCGCGCCGCGAGATCAGCTTTCGTGCCCGCCAGCGGCAGCAGGAACGGCTGTGTCCGGCGCTGGCGACGGAGCAGGGCATGGCGGCCAACGCCGCGAGCGCCCAGGCGAGTGACTGCGATAGGGACGAGGCGGCCCTGGAGCAACGCCTGGCCAGCCAGCCCAGTCGCGCTGCGGCCATGGCCCTGCTGGTCGAGCAGCTGTCGCCAGCCCGTCACCACAGCCGCGCCGGCCTGCTGGCGACGCGGCTGTTCGTGGACCTGCTCGGCTAAGACCCAATACAGGACCCGTGAGGGTCCTTTTTCATTTCGATTGCCATTCAAGGATCTGCCCGTGACGGCCATGGAACATCCCGAACGTACCGCTGCCACCCCCGATCCCGCCGCGGCGCTGAAACTGCTGATCGAAACGCTGCGTGCAGCGGACTATCAGTTCATCACCCCGACCCCCGCGTCTCATGCGCGGGTCAACGCCCGTCCCGGCAATGCCTGGGCGCGGGACCTGCAAGGGATCTTCGGCTGGAGTCGGCCGTTCTCTGGCGAGCTGCTGCCGGAAGCCCTCATCGAGGCCCTGGCGGCGGCCGAGCTGCTGACCCCTGTGCCCGGCGGCTGGCGCAGCCGGGTGCGGGTATCCAGTCTGGCTGACCAGCTGTTCGTGCATTCCGCCTATCCTACCGACGAGGCCGATGCGGTGTTCTTCGGCCCCGACACCTACCGCTATGCCAACGCCCTGGAAGCCCAGCTGCGCCATGACACCGGCGCCATCCGCCGGGCGGTGGACATCGGCAGCGGCGCCGGCCCCGGCGCCATCCTGGTCGCCCTGGCGCGGCCCGACGCCGAGGTGCTGGCGGTGGACATCAACGAGCGCGCCCTGGCCCTGACCCGGATCAACGCCGAGCTGGCCGGGGCCAGCAACGTCAAGGCGCGCTATAGCAATCTGCTGCACGACGTGGACGGCGACTTCGATTTCATCCTCTCCAACCCGCCTTATCTGGTCGACCCGGGCGAGCGCGCCTATCGCCATGGCGGCGGTCCCCTGGGCGCCGGGCTGTCGCTGGCCATCCTCGATACCGCGCTGGAGCGCCTGGCACCGGGCGGCACCCTGTTGCTTTACACCGGGGTGGCCATGGTCGAGGGGCGCGATCCCTTTCTGGCGGAGGTCCAGACGCGCCTGGCCGATAGCACCTTCGCCTGGCGCTATCGTGAGCTGGACCCGGACGTCTTTGGCGAAGAGCTGGAGGCGGGCGTCTACGCCCATACCGACCGGATCGCGGCGGTCATGCTGACGGTGACACGGCCGGCCTGACCGCAGGCTAAACTGGCGGGCGGAATGCTTCCGCCCCGTTCGTGCCCAGGAGTCCGCCATGCAATTGCTGCTGAACCAGACCTCGCCCTATGCCCGCGCCGTGCGCGTCACCGCCCTGGAAGCCGGTTTCGGCGAACGCCTGGAGCTGGTATGGAGCGACCCCTGGAACGAGGACGCGCGACTGCTGGCGGCCAACCCGGCGAACAAGGTGCCCGTGTTGATCACCGACGAGGGCATCGCCCTCAGCGAAACCCTGCTGATTTGCCTCCATTTGCACCAGTTGGCGGGTGGCGGCGCGCTGACACCCGCGCAGTTGCAACTGGCCGGCCTCGGTCAGGGCCTGATCGACGCCACCTTCGCTACCGTGATCGGGCGCAAATATGGCGGCGTCGCCCAGGATGAAAGCGTGCTCGGCGCACGGCGCCTGGCAGCCATCGAGCGATTGCTGACGCGCCTAGAAGAAACCGCCGCGCTGGACGCCGAAGACCTCGACTTCGGCCATTACCTGGCGGCCGTCGGCCTGGACTATCTGAGCTTCCGCCTGCCGGAGATCGACTGGTCCGCTCGTGTGCGACTGGTGGCCTTCCACCGGCGCCTCGTGGCGCGTCCCAGCTTTAGCGCGACGACCTTCCAGTAAGACGGAAAACCCACGCGGCGGGCCGCGTGGGAAAGCCCTACAGCTCGATCAGGATCTTCAGTTGGGTCCCGCCCTTGTCGAGCAGCGCCTCGAAGCCCTGTTCCACCACCTCGTCCAGGGCGATATGGCGGGTGACGACCTTCTCCGCCGGTAGCTGCCCGCTGGCGATGAGCGCGGCTACCTGGGGCCACATCAGCGTCGAATAGCACCAGGAGCCGCGCAGGTCGACGTCCTTGTAGGTCAGGGTGAAGCCGTCCAGCGCCGGCGGCTTGCCCTGCATCCCCACCTGCACCACCACGCCCTGGCGGCGCACCGCTTCCAGGCACAGCCCCAGCGGGGCCTCGGCGCCGACGCATTCGAAGGCCACGTCCACGCCGACGCCACCGGCGGTGTGGGCGCGCACCTCGCGTAGCACATCGGTGCTGCCGGGATTGAGGGTGATAAGGCCGTCCACCAGGCGATGGGCCATTTCCAGGCGGTTGTCGTTGAGATCCACCAGGAAGATGCGGGTCGCCCCGGCGGCGCGGGCGGCCAGCACCTGCAACTGGCCGATGGGTCCGGCACCGGCCACCAGCACGCTGTCGCCGGGTTTCACTCCGCCCCTGTGGGTGGCGTAGACGGTGACCGCCGTGGGCTCGATCAGCGCCGCGTGTTCGGTGCTGAGGTGGTCCGGCATGGGGATGGCGTTGTAGTCCTCCACCAGGGAGTATTCGGCCATGCCGCCCCAAGGATGCGACAGGCCGATGATCGCCAGCTGCTCGCTGAGCTGGTACTGGCCGCGGCGGCCGTAATAGTCGTCCCGCGGCGAGACCATGGGCTGGATGGACACCCGGTCACCGGGTTTCACCGCGGTCACCTGGCTGCCCACGGCTTCCACCACGCCCGAATACTCGTGGCCGAGGATCTGGGGCACCTGGCCGCCGGTGTAGCTGTGCGGCGCGGTGGGAATGAAGATCGGCCCGCCTAGGTATTCGTGCAGGTCGGTGCCGCAGATGCCGCAGAACTGGTTTTTCACCAGCACCTGGGTAGGGCCCGGCGCGCCGGGCGGCGGAATGTCTTCCACCCGGATATCGCGGGCGGCATGGAAACGAGCAGCTTTCATGATGAGACTCCTCTAGCGTTGGCAGCGGGGCAGAAAGGCCTGGATCAGGGCATTGACCCGGTCGGCGGCTTCCATCTGCACCATATGGCCCTGGCCCTCCAGGATCTCGACCTGGACGGCCGCGGGCAGGCCATCGGCATGCTGGACCGGAATGATGGCGTCGGCCTTGCCCCAGATCAGCAGCGCTGGCATCTCGCCGCCCAGTACCTGGCGCAGCACCTGGGCCTGCTGGCCGTTGGGGAAGAGGTTGCCTGCCAGCTGGTGCAGCGCCTGATCCACGCCTTCCAGGCGCTTGTACTTGAGCAGGTCCTCCAGCAGTGGCCGGGTGACCAGGCCGGGATCGCTGAACAGCAGACTGACCGGCCCCTTGAGCTGGTTGCGGCTGGTTGCGGCGACGAAGCCTTGCAGATAGTCGCCGTTGATCTCCGCACCCAGGCCGGCGCTGCCGATCAGCACCAGGCCGGCGACCCGCTGCGGCGCCACCTGCGCCAGATGCAAGGCCACGGCGCCGCCCATGGAATGGCCGACCAGCACGGCGCGGGGGATGTCCAGATGATCCAGCAGGCCGAGCACCGCGGCGCCCAGCTCGGCAAGGTCGCCCGTGGCCAGGGTCTTGCCGGACTGCCCATGGCCGGGCAGGTCCAGGGCGATCACCCGGCGCTCGGCGGCCAGGGCCTCGTGGTTGAACAGCCAGTTGTCCAGATCGCCGGAGAAACCATGGATCAGCACCAGCGGCAGGCCGCCTTCACCGCGTTCCAGATAGCGCAGCGGCCGGCCATCGAGTTCGATGCGCTGGGCCTGGGGACCGGCCTCGGCGGCGTCTTCGCCACCGGGTACGAAGGCTTCCTGGAAGCGGGCGATCACGGCGTCGATCTCGGCCTCGCTGGCGTCGCCTTCCACCACGATGGCCAGCAGGGCGCCCACTGCCAGGGTCTCGTCCTCTTGTGCCAGGCAGCGGCGCAGGACGCCGGAGAAGGGCGCCTCGACGCTGCTGCTGATCTTGTCGGTCTCGACGTCGAGCACCTCATCGCCCTTGGCGATGGGGTCGCCCTCGGCCTTGAGCCAGGCGTTGACCCGACCCTCGCTCATGGACAGGCCCCACTTGGGCATGGTCAGGGTATGGATCTGGCTCATGCGGCCTGTCTCCCTTGGGTGATCTTGACCACGGCGCGCTCGATCTTGGCCGCGTCGGGGATATAGAGGTCTTCCAGGGCATCGGAAAAGGGCACCGGAGTGTGCGGCGCGGTCACCAGCTGCACCGGGGCGCGCAGGTCGTCGAAGGCCTGTTCGGCGAGCAGGGCGGCGATGTCGGTGGCTACCGAGCAGCGCGGATTGGCCTCGTCGATGACCACCGCGCGGCCAGTCTTCTCCACGCTTTCCAGGATGCTGTCGCTATCCAGCGGGCTGGTGGTGCGCAGGTCGAGCACCTCGCAGGAGATGCCCTGGCGCGCCAGGTTGGCGGCGGCGTCCATGGCCAGGTGCACCATGCGGCCATAGGTGATGAGGCTGACGTCGTCGCCTTCGCGCAGGAAGCTGGCTTCGCCGAAGGGGATGGCGTAGGACTCCTCCGGCACCTCGCCCTGCATGCCGTAGAGCAGCTTGTGCTCGCAGAAGATCACCGGGTCGTTGTCGCGGATGGCCTGGATCAGCAGCCCCTTGGCGTCATAGGGGGTGGCCGGGCAGACCACCTTGAGCCCGGGGATATGGGTCCACCAGGCCGTCAGCATCTGAGAATGCTGGGCGGCGGCCCGGAGGCCGGCGCCGACCATGGTGCGCAAGACCAGGGGAGTGACCGCCTTGCCGCCGAACATGTAGCGGAATTTGGCTGCCTGGTTGAGTATCTGGTCCAGGCAGCAGCCGGCGAAGTCGACGAACATCAATTCGCACACCGGCCGGGTGCCACGGGCGGCGGCACCCACCGCCGCGCCGACATAGCCGATCTCCGACAGCGGGGTGTCCAGCACCCGCCCGGGGAACTTGTGGTAGAGACCCTTGGTGACCCCGAGCACGCCGCCCCAGGCGTCCTGTTCGCCGGGCGCGCCGGCGCCTCCGGCGTTGTCCTCGCCCATGAGGAAGACGGTGGGATCGCGGCGCATCTCCTGTTCCAGGGCTTCGTTGATGGCTTGCTGGTAGCTGATCTTTCTGGCCATGGTGGCGCTCCTTGTTGTTTTCCGATCAGGCGTAGGTGACGTAGACGTCGGTGAGCAGGTCTTCCGGGCCGGGCTTGGGATCGGCCTTGGCCTTGCGCACGGCGTCCTCGATGAGCTGTTCCACTTCCTGGTCGATGCTGTCGAGCAGGGCGGGTTGCAGCTGGCCGGAGCGCGTCACCCGCTCGCGGAATTGCATGAGGCAGTCACGCTGCTCGCGGGCCTGCTTGACCTCGTTGGGATCGCGATAGGTCTGGGCGTCGCCCTCGAAGTGGCCGAAGTAGCGGGTGAACTTCACTTCGATCAGCGAGGGGCCTTCGCCGGCTCGGGCGCGGGCCACGGCGGCCGCAGCGGCTTCATGGACGGCGAAGAAGTCGAAGCCGTCCACCGTCACCCCGGGCATGCCGAAGCCGGCGGCGCGGTCGGCGATGTGATCGCAGGCCACCGACCAGTTGGAGGCGGTGGCCTCGGCATAGCCGTTGTTCTCGGCGACGAAGATGCAGGGGAGATTCCACACCGACGCCAGGTTCATGGCCTCGAACACCGCGCCCTCGTTGGAGCCGCCATCGCCGAAGAAGGCCACGGCCACGGCGTCGCTGCCCTTGAGCTTGGCCGCCAGGGCGGCACCGGCGGCCAGGGGCGCGCCAGCCCCGACGATGCCGTTGGCGCCGAGCATGCCCTTTTCCAGGTCGGCGATGTGCATGGAGCCGCCCTTGCCCTGGCAGACCCCGGTCTTCTTGCCGTAGATCTCGGCCATCATGCCGTAGACGTCCACGCCCTTGGCGATGCAGTGGCCGTGGCCGCGGTGGGTGGAGGCGATGCTGTCCTCGTGGCCCAGGTGGGCCATGACGCCGGCGGCCGAGGCCTCTTCGCCGGCATAGAGGTGGACGAAGCCGGGGATCTCGCCGGTGGCGAATTCCACGTGCAGCCGCTCCTCGAAGGCGCGGATGGTGCGCATCACCCGGTAGGCATGGCTCAATTGGTCGACGCTTGGGGTCTCGCTCATCTTATTGTTCTCCAGGATTGCCGAGGGGCGACGCGGGCCGGCGGTGGACCAGCAGGCGCTGCCGCGCCGCCAGCTCCAGCACCCGCTCCACGTCGATGCTCAGGGGGCCGTCGAGGTCGAGCGTCACCTGGGGACGCGCCTCGGGCCCGAATTCGATTTCCCGCTCGCCATCCAGCGCCAGGGTGCCGGCCGCCAGCGCCAGGGTGCGCGGCTCGCCCGGCAGCAGCATGCCGCTGGCGGCGATACCGGCCTGGGCCAGCACGCCGGGGGCGAGGGGCACTGTGAGTTGCGCCGGGGCCTCCGGCTCCAGCCGAACCCAGCCGCCATGGGGGGCACTGCGCGCGACGGGGTGCCAGAGACCGCAGAGCGCCGAGAGGCCGATGGCCCAGGGCTCGGCGAAGGTAGTGAAGACCTCGGCCAGGTCCTCCACCTGGGTCACTGCCCGGGCGCCGAGATAGGCCTGGCGACAGACCGCCACGTCCACCAGCGCCCAGTCGCGCAGGCCGCGCTCAGGCACCTCGACGCGCAGCCGCTTGTTGCGCCGTAGCGCCAGGGCCGGATCGACCCGGCCGCTGGCCACCAGGCCGCCGGCCAGGCCCGCGCTGGTGGCCTCGCGCAATTCGGGAAAGGCGTTATTGGTGCCGGTGGACAGGGTCAGCAGCGGCAGATCGCCCACCTCGGCGGCCACCGCCTTGTGGGTGCCGTCGCCGCCGAGCACGGCGATCACCGCCGCCCCTTGGCCGAGCAGGGCGCGTGCAGCGCGGCGGGTATCGTCGACGGTCTGGGTCAGCGGCAGGTCGAGAAAGACCAGCTCCGGCCAGCGCTGCTCGCGGGCCTGGCGACTGCCACTGGCCTTGAGCACGGCAGCGGCGATGCCGGTCATGTCCGGTGGCAGCAATACCCGTTCCACCCCGGTGGCACCAAAGGCGGCCAAGAGGCGCATCACCACCCCGGCCTTGTCGGTGCTGGAAGTGAGGGCGGCGTTACCGGTCAGGCGGCGCAGGTCGCGCCCCGAGGCGGGATTGGGCAGGATGCCGACGGTCACGGGCATGGCGACTCTCCTAGAGCGAAAAGCCGCCGTCCACGGCGATGGCCTGGCCGGTGACGTGGGGCGCCTGGGCCAGGTAGACCACCAACTGGCCCATGTCGGCTTCGGTCTGGGCCTCGCCCTGGGGCAGCAGGGTGGCCTGGTGGCGGGCCCAGGACTGTTCCTCGCTTTCCCCCGGCTGGCGCCAGCGCCCGGACAGGCCGTCTTCGCCGCGCCACATGCCGGTACCGACGATGCCGGGGCAGAGGGCGTTGACGGTGATGCCCTCGCGCGCGACCTCCTTGGCCAGGGCATTGCTGAAGCCGATCACGGCGAACTTGGAGGCGCTGTAGTGGGCGAGATCGGGAAAGCCGACCTTGCCGGCGATGGAGGCGGTGTTGACGATACGGCCGAAGCCTTGGGGGCGCATGACCTCCAGTTCGGCCTTGCAGCAGAGAAAGACGCCCTTGGCGTTGATGTCCAGGACCTGGTCCCAGGTCGCCTCGTCCAGTTCGCGCACCGAGGCGATGCTGATGACGCCAGCGTTGTTCACCGCGATGTCCAGGCGACCCCAGTCGCTCTGGCAGCGCTGCACCATGGCCTGGACGCTGGCGGCATCGCGCACGTCCACGGCAATGGCCAGGGCGCGTCGCCCGATGGCCGCCACGGCGGCGGCGCCCCCTTGCGCCAGTTCCAGGGTCAGGTCGGCCACGGCGACATCGGCGCCGGCCTCGGCCAGGGCAGTGACGATGCCGAGGCCGATGCCACGTCCGCCGCCCGTCACCAGGGCGGTCTTGCCAAGCAGGGGTGCGCTCATGGGTCTGGCCCTCTTGTCGTTGTCGTGGGAGCGTCGCAGAGCCCTGAGCAAGGCCGGTGCCAGCTCGGCCTGAAATGCCTGCAGGCCAGGCCCAGCGTGGGTTTCGGGGGGTGGCTGAGGTCTTCCTCGGCGCCTTCGCGGGAGTCACGACGTCTCAGGACGGCGGCCGGCCGGCGAGACCGTGAGACGATTCGTCTCAACCGGCGACGGACTTGAAGCCAGGGCCGGTGGGGCGCTAAATGGAGGGCAGAACAATGACCGGCCTTCCATGCCATGACCGGACCTCAGGGAGAGACGCCCCATGTTGTCTACCCAGGCCAGATACCACGCTCGCGCCGTCGACCAGGCGCTGCGTGCACCTTTGCGCAGCGCCAGCCCGCCTGGGCGCATCCTCGCGTCCTGGCGGCGTTCCTTCGAGCAGCACCATCTCGATCCGGGCTGCCTGCAAGGCCCACGCATCCTCTCGCGCTATGAACTGCGCCAGCACCAGCAGGCCGCCGAGGACTTCCTGCGCGTGGCCGATGGCGAACTGGGTGCCCTGCATGCGCGGGTCGAGGCGGCCGACTACTGCGTGCTGCTGGCCGACGCCCAGGGCCAGACCCTCGACTATCGGGTAAGCGAGCGTCTCGGCGACGACTGCCGCCGCGCGGGCCTCTACCTGGGCACCTGCTGGTCCGAGCAGGAGGAGGGCACCTGTGGCGTGGCCGCGGTGCTCACCGACCAGGCGCCGGTCACGGTGCACAAGGCCGATCACTTCCGCGCGGCCTTCGCCCACCTCACCTGCACCGCCGCCCCGGTGTTCGCCCCGAATGGCGAGTTGCTCGGGGTACTGGATGTCTCGGCGCCGCGCTCGCCGGACGACCGCCGCAGCCAGCTGCTGATCCAGCAATTCACCCGCGACAGCGCCCAGCGCATCGAGAACGCCTATTTCATGCACAGCGCCCGCGGCGACTGGGTACTCTGCGGCCACGCTCAGGCCAGCTACCTGGATACCCAGCCGGAGTTCCTGCTGGCCTGGGATCAGAGCGGCCGCCTGACCGGCTTGAATCGCCCGGCCCGGCAACTCTGCCTGAGCCAGCTCGGCTATCTTCCACAGCGGCTCGACGAGCTGTTCGGCCGCGCTGCCGCCGCGCGGCTCGGCGAGGATGACGGCGAACCCCTGCGCCTGGGCGAGACGAGCTTCCATGCCCGGGTACGGGCGCCGCGCCAGTGCCCGACGACGATCATCCCCCTGGTACGGACGGCTACCGAGCCCGAGCAGGAGCCGCGCGTCACCCGCGCCCTGGAAACCGCCCAGCGTCTGTATCGCCATGGCCTGCCGATCCTGGTCACCGGCGAAACCGGCACCGGCAAGGAGGTGTTCGCCCGCACCCTGCACCAGGGCGGCGATCGCGCGGCCAGGCCCTTCGTCGCTCTCAACTGTGCAGCCCTGCCGGAGAGCCTGATCGAGAGCGAACTCTTCGGCCATGCCCCCGGTGCCTTCACCGGCGCCCAGCGCCAGGGACGCGATGGCCTGATCGTGGCGGCCGATGGTGGCACCCTGTTCCTCGACGAGATCGGCGACATGCCCCTGCTCCTGCAGACCCGTCTGTTGCGGGTGCTGGCCGAAGGCGAAGTATTGCCGGTGGGCAGCGCCCAGCCGCGGCGGGTGGACGTGCGGCTGGTCTGCGCCACCCACCGGGATCTCGACGCCAGGGTCGCGGCTGGACTGTTTCGCGAAGACCTGCTCTATCGGCTCAATGGCGCCGTCTTCGGCTTGCCGCCGCTACGCGAGCGGGCCGACCGCCTGGCCTTGGCGCAGCGGCTGCTGGCGGAGGAAAGCGGCGACCGCCCTGCGCCGGAACTGGCGCCCCAGGTGCAGGAGGCCATCCTCGCCTATGACTGGCCAGGCAACGTGCGGGAGCTGCGCAATGCGCTACGTTATGCCTGTGCCCTCTGCGACGGCGGTCTCATTACCCTCGACCACCTGCCGGCCAGCGTGCAGAGGGGTTCGCCGCAGACCCTGGAGCCCAGCCCATCGGTCGACAGTCCCGAGCGCCGGGCCATCCTCGCGGCCCTGGTCCGCCATCGCTGGAAGGCCATCCCTGCCGCGCGAGCGCTGGGTATCTCCCGGGCGACGCTCTATCGGCGGCTCAAGCTGCACGGCATCGCCATGCCGCATCGGCAGCCCGAGGCCTGAGGTCTGCCGCAGTAGGGTGCATCGAGCGCTTCACGACGGCAGCTCTACGGCGGATGGAGATCGACCGGCATCCGCCCAAGGCGGCTGCTTCGGGCAATCTGCAGGGCCCGATCAGGCCGAGCGGGGCGAACTTCTGCGGTACGGCAGAACCAGCCAAAGGCTCAATGACGGGGCCTAGCCCTGTCCAGGCTGCCGAACTCGGGGCTCACGATGAGCAGGGAGGCAAGATCGCCATGGCCGCGCAGGGTGGCTGCAAGGCCCAGGGCGAGCGTTTTTCCGGTGCACAGCAGCACCGTCGGGGCCATTTCCTCCAGCAAGGCCGCCAGCTCAGGCCAGACCGCCGAACCAAGTTCCAGTCTGGGCAGCAGCGGCAGTCCCTCTGCCAGCATGACCTGGGCATGGCCGTACATGTCGGCATTGGTGAGCCTGGCGTCCTGCTCCGGCCCCGACACCAGCAGGATGCGGCGATGACCGAGCGTGAGCAGGTGGCGGGTGGCCCGCGCTATGCGCTGGCCGCGGCCCCGGGCCGCCAGGCAGCGGACGGCTTCGGCGCTGGGGCTCAGGTGTCGCAAGGGGGCGGGTAGGGCGCTGAACAGGTGGACGGCGGGGCGGGTATCCATCGAGTGGCCTCTGCCGCGGCGTTGGGCGGTCAAGAGGTCCAGCGTGCCAGCGGTCGATGGCAGCTTCGTGACACCGTCTAGCGACAGCTACCAGCCGGCGCTCCCGGACATCCCTCGGCAGGTGAAAGGCCCCATACAGAGGCTTGCGTTCCCCAGCGCGACGGCTAGCCTGAAAAGGTGACGTTCCTTCGTCGGGAGCCTGCGCATGGACAGATTGCACGAACGTTTGGCCAAACTCGATCCGCCCGTCCGCCACCAGTTGGATCGCTGCAGCGACGGCCTCCTGGTTACCCTCATCGAGCCGGATCACAACGCCCGGGTGTCGCGGCTGATCAGGGCCGATGACCTGCACGAGGTCGAGCGGATCAATCTGATCCTGCTGCACGCCATCAACGAATTGCGCCGCAAGGGCGCCCAGGTGCCCCTCGACAAGGACACCGTGCTGGTGACGCGCCTGCCGCGCGATGACGTTCTCTCGGCCAGCTGAGCGCCAGGCTCAGTCCTCCAGCTCCAGATCCAGCAGCGCCGCGCCCAGGCCCTTGCCGTGGGCGTCCAGCGCCAGCGAGCGGGTGACGCCGCCGCGCAGGGCGCCCGGCAGCACGAAGTTCAGCGCGCCCAGGGCGGGCAATTCGTAGCGGCGCACGGGCGCGGCGTCGGTGGGGCGGCTGTCGGCGAACCAGGCGGCGACCCGTTCCGCGGTGAGCGCCTGGCGCAGGCGCTCGAAGTCTTCGCGGCGATAGGCGATCACCGCCATGTTCGAAATGTCCCCCTTGTCGCCGGTACGGACGTGGGCGATCTCGCGCAGTTTCATGGCAGCGTCTCCAACTCCAGGGTAGGGGTGACGGCCGCACGCGGCCACAGCAGCGAAGCCACGGCGATGACCTCGCGGACCGCCTTGGTGGCGCCGCCACCGCCGGCTGGGCCATTGGTGTAGAGGGTTTCCACCTCGTTGCCGATCTGCACCGCCGCCGCCCGGCTGGCGCAGCGACCGACGACGCGCAGCCGCACCTCCCAGGGTTCGCCGCTGGCGCGCGCGGCCAGGGTCGCGCCGTGCAGGGCGTCGCAGCCGATCAGTTCGCAGCGCAGTTCTTCCACCGGTACGCCGCAGAGTTGCAGGCGTTCGCGCACCACGTCAGCCGCCAGCCGGGCCCGGCCCACGGCGCCAGGGCCGGCATAGGAGATCTGGCCTTCGCCGTGCCAGCCGTCGCGATAACCCACCGAGACCTTGAGCTGCTCGGGGCGCGCCCCGCCCCGGGCACCGCTGACCGCGACCCGGTCGGGCGCGGACTGCTGCAGGGCGACACCGGAAAAGTCGGCGGTGACGTCCGGCGTCAGATAGGCCGCCGGATCGTGGACCTCATAGAGCAGCTGTTCGGTGCAGGTCGCCGGGGTCACGCAACCGCCGGAGCCGGCCACCTTGGTGATCGTGGCATGGCCATCGGCGTCGACCTCGGCCAGGGGAAAGCCCAGGCGCGCAAGGTCAGGCACGTCCTTGTAGCCGGGATCGGCGAAGTAGCCGCCGGTGACCTGGCCAGCGCATTCCAGCAGGTGGCCGACCAGGGTGCCGCGTCCACGCCGCTCCCAGTCATCCGCCGCCCAGCCGAATTCATGTACCAGGGGCGCCAGGAACAGCGAGGGATCGGCCACCCGCCCGGTGACGATGACATCGGCGTCCGCTGCCAGTGCCTGGACGATGCCTTCCACCCCCAGGTAGGCATTGGCCGAGATCACCCGATCGCCCAGCTCGGCCAGGGTCTGGCCGTTGTCCAGCCGGGCGTCGGCGGGCAACTGCGCCAGCACGTCGTCGCCAGCCACGGCAGCGATCTTCAGCCCGGCTACGCCTAGCTCCCGCGCCAGGGCCGCGACCTTGCGCGCCGCGGCGGAGGGATGGGCGGCGCCCATGTTGGTGATCACCCGCAGGCGCGGTCGGCCGGCCTGGCGCAGCAGCGGCAGGATGCGGCGCATCCTGGCTTCCAGCAGCGGATCGAAACCGGCCTCGGGATCGGCCAGCCGCGCCTGTTGCGCCAGGGCGATGGTACGTTCGGCCAGGCATTCGAAGACCAGGTAGTCGAGCCGGCCGTGCTCGGCCAGCTCCACGGCGGGTTCGATGCGATCGCCGGAATAGCCGGCGCCGCAGCCGATGCGAAGAAGACGGCTCATCTAGAAGACTCCCAGGAGCAGGGCGGTCAGGGTCATCAGCACCGAGGCCGCGAACAGGAAGGGGATTGTGAAGCGTTGGTGATCGGCCAGGTCCAGCTTGCACAGGCCTACCAGCAGGAAGGTCGCCGGGGTCAGGGGGCTGACCGGGAAACCGGTGGTGTGCACCCCGAGCAGCGAGGCCTGAGCCACCTGCACCGGATCGACGCCGAGGTTGCGGCCGACCTCGGCGATCACCGGCATGACGCCGAAGTAGAAGGAATCCGGATCGAACAGCAGGCTCAGCGGCATGGACAGGAAGCCCACCACCGCCGGGATCAGCTGGCCATGTCCGGCCGGGATGCCGGCCACCGCCACCTGGGCCATGGCCTTGAGCATGCCGCTGCCCTGCATGATGCCGGTGAAGACGCCAGCGGCGAACAGGATGCTGGCCATGGTCAGGGCGGTCTTGGCGTGGGCGTCGATGCGCGCCTTCTGGGCGTCCACCGAGGGGTAGTTCAGGCAGAGCGCGGCCACGGTGCCGAGCATGAACATCACCACCGGATCGACCCAGCCGGCGATCATCACGCCCATCACCACCAGGGTCAGCAGCAGGTTGATCCAGAAGCGCTGCGGACGACGCAGGGCGCGCTCGGCCTCGCTGAGCACCCGCTCCGGCGCGGCGCCGGCACCACCGTCCGCCAGCCAGGGCGCCTGGCCGGCCAGGGTCAGGCGCTTTTCTTCACGACGACCGAGCCACCAGGCACTGGCGAAGACGAAGGCCAGGCCCACCAGTTGCACCGGGATCAGCGGCTGGAAGAGGTCGGCCACCGGTACGTGCAGCGCGGCGGACGAGCGCAGCACCGGCCCGGTCCAGGGCAGGAAGTTGACCCCGGCGGCCATGGCGGCCACGCAGGCGAGGATGCGCCGGTCCAGGCCCAGGCGGGTGTAGAGCGGCAGCATGGCCGGGATGGTCACCAGGAAGGTCACCGCGCCGGAGCCGTCCAGGTGCACCAGCAGGGCGAGCAGGGCGCTGCCGCAGACGATGCGCGTCGGCCGGGTGCCGACGGTGCGCAGGATACGGTCGATGATGGGATCGAGCATCCCGGCGTCGGTCATGATGCCGAAGAACAGGATGGCGAAGACGAACATGCCGATCACCGGGGCGACGCCCTTGATGCCGGCGATGATGAAGGCGCTGGTGCCCAGGCCGAAGCCACCGATCAGCGCCGCGGCGATGGGGATGACGATCAGGGCGACCAGGGGCGAGACGCGTTTGCTCATGACCGCGACGAGCAACGCGAGAATGGTGACGACACCGAGCAGGGCGAGCATGGCGGACTCCTTGGACCGTGGCGCGGCAGGCGGGCGCACGGGAGGTTTTGTTGTTGTGGGTCCAGTATTCGAAGACGTCCGAGGTCCTGTAAATTGGAATCTTCCGAAGCAGCGTTCAGAAAAACAAAATGAAGAATCTGCTCCAGCATGTGCAGGCCTTTCTCGCCGTGGCCCGCCAGGGCTCCTTCGCCCGGGCGGCGGAGGAATTGCACCTGTCACCCCCGGCGCTCACCGTGCAGATCCAGCAACTCGAAGCCTGGCTGGAGGTGCAGCTGCTGGAGCGCACCCCGCGGCGGGTCCAGCTGACCACTGCCGGGGAAGAACTGCGCGGCCCCCTGGAGCGCATCCTGGTGGACCTGGGCGATGTCCAGACCCACGCCCGGGACCTGGCCGGCCTGCGCCGCGGGCGGATCACCCTGGCGGCCCTGCCGTCGTTTTTCATGGGGCCCTTTCCCGAATTGCTGAAGACCTTCCAGGCCCGTCATCCGGCCATCGAGGTGCTCCTGCAGGACGTGGTGGCCGGCCGGGTCGAGGCGCTGGTCAGGGAAGGGCAGGTGGACCTGGGCATCGGCGTCCGCCCGCGGGCCGTGGGTCTAGACTTCCAGCCGCTGTATGTCGATCACCTGCAGCTGTTCGTCCCCCGCGACCATCCCTGGGCGGCCCGCACCCAGATCACCCTGGGCGAACTCGACGCCGTGCCCCTGCTGCTCACCGGGCGTGACAGCAGCGTGCGCGAGTGCCTGGACTTCGCCTTCGCCGCGGCTGGTCTGCGCCTGGTGGCGGCCCTGGAGGCCAACTACATGAGCACCCTGCTGGCCTTGGTGGCAGCCGGTCAGGGCCTGGCCCTGCTGCCGGAATCGGCCGGTGGCGAGGCCCCGGTGGTGGCCCTGCCGGTCCGCGGCGAGAGCCTGGCCCGGCCGGTGGGCATCCTGACGCCCACCGGCCGCAGCCTGACCCCGGCGGCCCAGGCATTCGTCGCCTTGCTTCGGGAGCGGCTGCAGGCAGGCTAGTACTCGAAGGGCTGGCCCAGCTCCTGTTGCAGCCAGTCGAGAAAGCGGCGTACCCGGGCGTAGCGCGAGTGCGCCCGGGGAAACACCAGGTGGTGAGCGGCCACCGGCAGGTCGTCATCCTGGGGCAGTACCCGTACCAGATCGCCCCGGACCAGATAGTCCGCCGCCAGTACCGTGCTCTCCAGGGCGAAGCCCAGGCCATGGCGAGCGGCTTCCAGGGTCATGTAGGAGCGATCGAAACTCAGGGTGTAGGGTCGCTCCGGCAGCGCCAGGCCCTGCTGGGCGAACCAGTTGGGCCACTTCATCAGGGTGGCCTCGGATAGGATCAGCTCGCTGTGCAGCAGATCCGCCGGCGATTGGACCGGACGTTTTTCCAGCAACTGCGGCGCGGCCAGGACCGCCAGGCGTTCGCGCTGCAGGGTGCGGATCTCCAGGTTCGGCCAGTTGGGCAGGCCGTGGCGGATGTCTATGTCGACCTTGTCGCGGCTGAAATGCAGGGATTCGTAGGAACAGGAAAGATTGATCTGCAGGTCGGGATGACTCTGGCGGAACTGTTCCAGCCGTGGCATCAGCCAGAGCAGGCCGAAGCTCGGCGCTGAGTGCAGGCGCAGGCATTCCAGGCCGGCATCGCTGGCCGCGCGATCCGTGGCCATGGCCAGCCGATGCAGCACCTCGCTGACCTCTTCCAGGTATTGCTCCCCGGCAGGGGTCAGGGTCATGCCGCGGGCACCGCGGACGAAGAGGGCACGCCCCACCAGGGCTTCCAGCTTGGCCAACTGATGGCTGACCGCCGATGGCGTCAGCGCCAGTTGCTCGGCGGCCCGGGCGACGTTGGCGAAGCGGGCGGTCTGCTCGAAGGCTTGAAGGGCCTTCAGGGGTGGCAGGGAAAGCGTCTTGCCGGAATCCATGGGGCGCAGCTCCTGTGGCCAGTTCGAGTCTGATTGTCGAGAGACCTGGCCCGGCTGCCAAGCCGCAGGCATGAATTTAATTCAGCACGGTCTGACGCAGGCTGCGTTGCTGGGGGCCTGGGGCAGGGGCACTCTGGTCCTCAGCGACAGCCCTCCACAACAACAAGAAGGATAGCGTCATGCCCCTTAATTCCCTGCTGCTGCAAGACAAGATCGCCCTCGTCACCGGCGCCGCCTCCGCGCGCGGCATCGGTCGGGCCACGGCCCAGGCCTTCGCCGCCCAGGGCGCGCGGGTCATCATCCTCGACCTCGATGCCAGCGCGGCGCGGGATGCCGCTGCCAGCCTCGGCGAAGGTCACCTGGGCCTGGCGGCCAACGTGGCCGACGAAGCCCAGGTCAGGGCCGCGGTCGACCAGGCGCTCGCCCACTACGGTCGCCTCGATGTGCTGGTCAACAATGCCGGCATCACCCAGCCGGTAAAGACCCTGGAAATCGGCCGCGCCGACTACGACCGCATCCTCGACGTCAACCTGCGCGGCACCCTGCTGATGTCCCAGGCGGTGATCCCGGCCATGCGCGAGCAGGGCGGTGGCAGCATCGTCTGCCTGTCCTCGGTGTCCGCCCAGCGCGGCGGCGGCATCTTTGGCGGTCCGCACTACAGTGCCGCCAAGGCCGGGGTGTTGGGCCTGACCAAGGCCATGGCGCGGGAATTCGGGCCGGACGGCATCCGCGTGAATGCCCTGACCCCCGGTCTGATCCAGACCGATATCACCGGCGGGCTGATGCACGATGAGCGCCGCCAGTCGATCATCGACGGCATCCCGCTGGGTCGTCTCGGCGAGCCCAGGGACGTGGCCAATGCCGCGCTGTTCCTGGCCAGCGATCTCTCCAGCTACCTGACCGGCGTCACCCTGGACGTCAACGGCGGCATGCTGATCCACTGATCGTCCCTCGTTCTCAACGCTCTGCATCGACAAGGGCGCCCGCGGCTGCGGCGCCCATAACAACAAGAGATCAGACCATGACTACGCTCACCCTGGCAGCGGCCACCTCGGCGCGCGCCAACGCCTATCGCAAGACCGCCTGGCGGCTGATGCCCTTCCTGATGCTGTGCTACTTCTGCGCCTATCTGGACCGGGTCAACGTCGGCTTCGCCAAGCTGCAGATGATGAACGACCTGGCCCTGAGCGAAGCCGTTTATGGCCTCGGCGCCGGCATGTTCTTCATCGGCTATTTCCTTTGCGAGGTACCCAGCAACATCATCCTGCACAAGGTCGGCGCCCGCCGCTGGATCGCCCGCATCATGATCACCTGGGGCATCCTTTCCGGGATGTTCGCCTTCGTCGAGACGGCCTGGCAGTTCTACCTGCTGCGCTTCCTGCTCGGCGTGGCCGAGGCCGGCCTGGCGCCGGGCCTGCTGCTCTATCTCACCTATTGGTTTCCTTCCTACCGCCGCGCCCGCATGACGGTGCTCTGGTTCGTCGCCATTCCGCTGTCGGGGATGATCGGCGGGCCACTGTCGGGCTGGATCATGAATCAGTTCGCCGGCGTCCACGGCTGGGCCGGCTGGCAGTGGATGTTCGTCATCGAAGCCATCCCCACGGTAGTGGTGGGGCTGATGGTGCTCGGCTATCTCAAGGACGGCGTGCACCAGGCAACCTGGCTGGACGACGAGGAAAAGGCGCTGATCCAGAAGGAACTGGCCGAGGACAACCAGCACAAGACCGAGCACGCCAGCGTGCGTGACTTCATCCGTGATCGCCGGCTGTGGCTGCTGGCCGCCATCTACTTCTGCGTGGTCATGGGCCAGTACGCCATCACCTTCTGGCTGCCGACCCTGGTGCGCAATTCGGGGGTGGCCGATCCACTACACATCGGCCTGCTCACCAGCCTGCCCTATATGTGTGCCATCGTCGCCATGCTGCTGGCCGGGCGCAGCGGCGACCGGCACCGCGAGCGCCGCTGGCACCTGGTGATTCCCATGCTGCTGGGTGCTTGTGGCCTCAGCCTCGCGGCGGTCTTCGGCCACAACGTCACCCTGTCGATCCTCAGCCTGTGCTTGGCCGCGGCCGGCATCCTGTCGGCGTCCTCGCTGTTCTGGATGCTGCCCACCACGCTGCTGGGCGGGGTCACCGCCGCTGCCGGCATCGCCGCGGTGAACAGCTTCGCCAACCTGGCCGGCTTCTGCTCGCCCTACCTGATCGGCTGGATCACCACCAGCACCGGCTCCAGCGCCATCGGCATGTTTCTCATCACCGGGGTGCTGGTGATCGGCGCCACGCTGGTCCTGCGCATTCCCGCCGCCCTGGTCAATCGCTAATCGAGGTACAGATCATGACCGCTTCTTCGCCACAGCTCGCCACTCTCTCGCTGGCCGAGCGCGCCCACAACATCCGCCGCCATGCCCTGCGCATGGGCCAGATCCAGGGTCAAGGTTATGTCGGCCAGGCCCTGGGCGTCGCCGACGTCCTGGCTGTCGCCTACTTCCATGCCCTGAGCTATCAGCCGCAGGAGCCCGAATGGGAAGGGCGCGACCGTTTCTACCTGTCCATCGGTCACTACGCCATCGCCCTCTATGCCGCGCTGATCGAGGCCAGGATCGTGCCGCAGGAAGAGCTGGAGACCTATGGCTGCGACGACAGCCGCCTGCCCATGTCGGGCATGGCCGCCTACACCCCCGGCATGGAGATCACCGGCGGCTCCCTCGGCCAAGGCCTGGGCATCGCCGTGGGCGCCTGCCTCGGGCTCAAGCGCAAGCAATCGAAATCCTTCGTCTACAACCTGCTGTCCGATGGCGAACTCAACGAGGGTTCAACCTGGGAGGCGGCCATGTCGGCCTCCCACTGGCAGCTGGACAACCTCATCGCCCTGGTGGACGTGAACAACCAGCAGGCCGACGGCCATTGCCGCGAGATCCTGGCGTTCGAGCCCCTGGCCGAGCGCTGGCAGGCCTTCGGCTGGTTCGTCCAACGCGTCGATGGCAACGACCGCGCGGCGCTGGTCGCCGCCTTCGACCGGGCTCGCCAGCACCCCGGCCAGCAGCCCCGGATCATTCTCTGCGATACCCGCATGGGCAAGGGCGTGCCCTTCCTGGAAACTCGCGACAAGACTCACTTCATCCGCGTCGAGGCGCACGAATGGGCCCTGGCCCTCGATGCCCTGGATGCCGGGAGGGACTTCTGATGACTACCACCGCCACCAAGCCACGCCTGACCACCTCGGCGATGATCGCCAGCATCGCCGCCGAAGGCCAGCCGACGCGAGCGGCTCCCTTCGGTCACGCCCTGGCGGCCCTGGCCGAACAGCGCCAGGACATCGTCGGCCTCACCGCGGACCTCGCCAAGTACACCGACCTGCACATCTTCGCCAAGGCCTATCCCGAGCGCTTCTACCAGATGGGCATGGCCGAGCAACTGCTGATGAGCGCCGCCGCCGGTATGGCCCGCGAAGGCTGCGTGCCCTTCGCCACCACCTATGCGGTATTCGCCTCGCGCCGCGCCTACGACTTCATCTGCATGGCCATCGCCGAGGAGAATCTCAACGTCAAGATCGTCTGCGGCCTGCCCGGGTTGACCACCGGCTACGGCCCCAGCCACCAGGCCACCGACGACCTGGCGATCTTTCGCGCCATGCCCAACCTCATGGTGATCGACCCCTGCGATGCCCTGGAGATCGAGCAGGCGGTGCCGGCCATCGCCGCTCACCAGGGTCCGGTCTACATGCGCCTGCTGCGCGGCAACGTGCCCCTGGTACTGGATCGCTACGACTACCGGTTCCAGCTCGGCAAGGCCCAGGTGGTGCGCCCCGGGCGCGACGTGCTGGTGGTGTCCACCGGGCTGATGACCATGCGCGCCCTGGAGGCCGCCGAGGCCTTGGCCGCGGATGGCGTGGACGTCTCGGTGCTGCACGTGCCGACCATCAAGCCGCTGGACGAAGCGACCCTCCTGGCAGAAGCCCGCAAGCCGGGTCGCCTGGTGGTGGCGGCGGAGAATCATTCGCTGATCGGTGGCCTGGGGGAGGCCGTCGCGACCACCCTGCTGCGCAACGGCGTGACGCCCACCTTCCGCCAGATCGCGCTGCCCGACGCCTTCCTCGACGCCGGGGCGCTGCCGACCCTGCACGACCGCTACGGCATCTCCACCAGCGCGGTCTGCCAGCAGATCAAGGGCTGGTTGTAGGGCCGGGAGAGGGCGCCTGGATACCCTCGGGATCGCACCGACGGGGCCAGGCGCCGCCAGGGCGATTCGAGGACTCGACGCCGCCCGCCCATCCGGGCAAGGTGGGCAGCTGTCTCTCACCGCCCGCTGGCCGCCATGTCCGATACCGATGAACTCACCCTGCGCAAGCTGGAGATCTTCCTGGCCTTCATGCGCAGCCGCAATCTGGCGCGGGCCGCCGCCGAGCTGGGCACCAGCCATGTCAGCGTGCACCGCGCCATCCATTCGCTGGAGAACGCCCTGCGCTGTCCGCTGTTCAAGCACGAGGGCCGCACCCTCACGCCGCTGGACGGCGCCTTCGTGCTGGAGGCGCGCGCCGAGCGACTTATGCAGGACCTGGCGGAGACGGTGCGGCTCACCCGCCAGGCGGCGGGTTTCTCGGCCGATCGCTTTCGCCTGGGGGCGCTCTATTCGCTGACGGTCAAGACCGTGCCCCAGTTGATCATGGGTCTCAAGCTCAGGCGCAGCGAACTCAACATCGACCTGGTGCTCGGCTCCAACGCCGACCTCGCCGAGCAACTGCACGACTTCAAGCTGGACGCCATGCTGGTGGCCCTGGACGACGCCGTGGTGGATGCCGATTGCGAAAGCGTCGAGCTGTTCAGTGACGACATCTTTCTTGCCGCGCCCAGTGATTCGCCCTTCGCCGACCAGGCCGAGGTGGATCTGCGCGACCTGGCCGGGGTGCCCTTCGTGACGCTCACCCAGGGCTTCGCCACCTTTCGCGACGGCCGCCAGGTGTTCGCCCAGGCCGGCTTCGAGCCGGAGGTGATCATGCAGGTCAACGACATCTTCTCGCTGATGAGCATGGTCAGCTCCGGGGTGGGCTATGCGCTGCTGCCCGGGCGGGTCGAGGCGGTCTACCAGAACCGCCTCAAGCTGCTGCCCCTGGCCCCACGCTACCGGCTGCAGCAGCGGATCGGTGCAGTGTTCCTGCGCAGCCGCGAGCGCGATCCCAATCTGCTGGCCTTCGTCGCCGAGTGCCGGATGTACGCGCGAAACTAACCCATTAGCGCTCGCACGCAGAAGTACAACAACGACGGCCCCAGCAGGCAGCCCAGGCCGGTGTGAAAAGTGGCGGTGAGGGCGCCATAGGGCACCAGTCGGCGGTCGGTGGCGGCGAGCCCCGCGGTGACGCCGCTGACGGTGCCGGCCAGGCCGCCGAAGACCATCGCCGAGCGCGGGTTGTCCAGCGCCAGCAGTCGCGCCGACGCGGGCGTCGCCACCATGACGATGATGGCCTTGATCAGGCCGGTGGCGATGGACAGCGCCATGACGTCGGAACTGGCGCCCAGAGCGGCGCCGGTCACCGGGCCGACGATGTAGGTCACCGCGCCCGCGCCTATGGTGGTCATGCTCACCGCGTCGCGATAGCCGAAGGCCCAGGCCACGGCGGCACCGACGATGAAGGGCAGCACGGTGCCCAGCAGCAGGGAGACCGCGCCGATCAACCCGGCCTTGCGCGCCTCGGTGGCCTGGACCTCGAAGGCGGTGGCGACGATGGCGAAGTCGCGCAGCATGGCGCCGCCCATCAGGCCGATACCGGAGAACAGCGCGAGGTCGGCCAGGCCTTTCTGGCCGCCGGTGACGGTCCCGCCGACCCAGGCCAGTACCAGGCCGATGACGATGGCGATGGCCGAGCCGTGCACCCGGCCAAAGGTCAGTCGGCGCGAAAGGATCACCGAGATCCACATGATCAGGCCGATCAGCGCGAAGGCGGCGACCAGGCCGTTGTGTTGCAGGGCTTTGGAGACGATGTCGTTCATCCTAGCGACCTCCGGCCGGTGCGGTTTGGGCGACCGCTGGCGCGGGTGCCACGGCGGCATCCGGCAAGGGCGGTAGCGGTTCGCCGCGATGGCTGCGGCTGATCAGGGCGATGGTCACCCCGCAGATCCCCACGGCGCCCACCGCCGCCAACACTGCCACAGGTCCGCCATGCAGGGCGGTGACCACGTTCTGCTGGGCGGCCATGGCCACCACCACCGGGATGTACAGCGCGCCCCAGAAGCCGACGCCGAATTCGCATTCCTTGCTCATGCCGCCATGGCGCTCCATGTAGAGCCGGGCGCAGATCAGCAGGAGCATGGCGATGCCCACCCCGCCGACATTGGATTTGACCCCGAGCAGAACGCCCAGGAAGTCGCCGATGATGACGCCTGCGAGCATGCAGACGGCCAGGAGCGCTACACCGTAGATGATCATTGTTATTGTCCTCGGTTGTGCTTGGGTGGGGTAAAGCCTGGGGCAACGCTCCCGCTCTTGCCCCCTCTCCCTTGGGGAGAGGGCTGGGGTGAGGGCGCGCTGTTCGAAATCTCCGTCTGTCCTCTGTTGTTCTTGGGGCGGAATAAAACAAAAGCACCGCGTTCCGCTATTACCCCCTCTCCCTCAGGGAGAGGGTTGGGGTGAGGGGACCGCCTAAAGGGAAAAGCTCAGTCCAGTCGCGCCGCCTCCTCGCGCCGTAGCGCGTCCAGGGTGTCGGGGTGGGTATCCTGCCAGGCCAGGACGCCGCTGGCGGGCAACACGCGCCTGGCCAATTGGGTGAGCACGCTGCCCGGGGCCAGCTCGATGGCCAGGCGCACGCCGCGCTCGCGGGCGGCTTCCAGGGTGGCGTGCCATTCGATGGGCCGCGCCATGTTGAAGGCCAGGTCATCACGCAGTCGCTCGGCGTGCACCAGCCGCCGCGCTGAAGTACCACTCAGATAAGCCAGTCGCGGCGCGCGCATTTCGACGCCGGCGAACGCCTGATTCAACTCCTGGGCGGCCTCCGCCAGGAGCGGGCAGTGGGAGGGCACGCTCATGGCCAGCCGTTTGGCCGCCGCGGCGCCTGCGGCCTTGGCGGCATCGGCCAGTACGGCCAGGCCGGCATCGCTGCCCGCCACCACGTATTGCTGTTCGGCATTGGCGTTGGCCAGATACAGCGGCGCTGCAGGTCGGTGGTGATCGGCGACCAGCCGTTCCACCGCGCCGCGCCCCAGACCGAGCACCGCCAGCATGCCGTAGCCGCGGGGGTAGGCCGCCTGCATCAGCTCGCCACGCCGCGCCACCAGGCGCAGGGCGTCGGCGAAGTCCAGGGCCTCGGCCACGACCGCCGCGGCATAGGCCCCGATGGATAGCCCGGCCACCAGCTGTGGCGCCGGGCCACGACTCAACAACGGCCGCGCGGTGGCGACGCCGGCGATCAGCAGGCAGAGCTGCACGGCGCGGGTGTGTTCCAGTGCCTTGGCGGTATCCAGGCCCAGGGGATCGCTTTCCAGCACCTCGGCCGCTTCTTCCAGCGTCCGCCGGACCTCGGCGTCGTCGGGCAGGTCGTGCAGCATCCCTGGACGCTGGGCGCCCTGGCCGGGGAACTGGAAGAGGGTACTCATGCGGCCTGCTCCCGCCGCCAGGGATCGGCTACCAGACAGGGACCGGCAGCGGTCTTGAGCAGCACGCGTGGGGCGTCTCCGGCCCAATCGGCCAGGGCAACGCCGCCGAGCGGAGTTTCCAGCAGGATGTCCAGACGACAAAGCGCTTGCCCCTGCAGGGACGTCAGCAAGGCCCGGGCCTGGTCGCGCGGCAGCGGGGTTGCGCAGCGGATCAGCAGATCCAGATCGCTCCCGGCGTGCAGCGCCGGCCAACCGGAGGCCAGTTCGTAACCCGCGGCGCCGGTAGGCCCCCAGGGCAGGCCCAGATCATCCAGTCGGGTTTGCAGGCGGGCTAGGGTGTCGAGGGCGGGTAAATCTCGACAACCGTCCGTGATCCGCAGATCCTCGGGAGAGCGCCGCTGCAGTACGGCAGCAGGCTCCAGCCAGGCCGCCAACCGCTCGGCGCGGGTGCCACCGCGCAGGCCGACCGGAATGCGGCCAGCCTCGGGTGCCGCACGGCGGACCACTACGGGCAGGCCGGCCCGGGCGACCCTATTGGCCCAGGTGGGGGCTTGCGCGGGCAGGGCGTCCGGGGTCAGGCCCCAGACGAGGTCGTGGGGGCGGGTTTGAGCACCAGCGCAGCCCAACGGGTCCATCCGCCCGCTCATCACGCCTTCCATCCCGCCCGCAGGCGTTCGCGTACTTCCCGAGAGGCGGCACGATTGGCGCCGTCCAGCCGCAGCCTGAGATCGGTGGTACCGCTGGCCAGCACATCCGCCTGGGCCTCGGCCAGGGCCTGGCGTACCTGCTGCAGATCTTCGACCGAGGGCTGGTCGGGCTGGGCCACCTCCAGCTGGCGCCAGAGCAGGCCCAGGGAGGCATAGCTGTCCAGGTCGTAGGCCATGGGCGGAATATCGGCCGCCAGGCGTTCCAAGTCCTCGACGCTGCGCAGGGTGACGCGGGCGGCCGAGGCCTTGCCCATGGCATGCACCTGCACCTGGGGATCACGCAGGGCCAGCAGGCGATTGGCCTGGTAGCCGTGGGCGAGAAAGCCGCCGGACATGGCCTTGCCCACCAGCAGCCCCAGCACCGGATGCCCGGCCAGGCGCGCCTCGGCGTAGGCCCCGGCGGCCCCGGCCAGGGCCTGATGGATGCCATAGGCTTCCTCGCGGCGCCCATAGGCCTGGCTGGGGACATCCACCAGGGCAATCAGGGTGCGTTTGACCGCCGCGTCACGATCTTCGGCGATGGCCGTCTGGATGGCCCGGGCCAGGCCCCAGCCTTCCAGTAGACCCACCTCGCCCTGGCGAGCGCGGGGAAAGGGATTGCCGGCGTCCGGCACCACCGCCAGCCAGCGCGCGGGGCGTCCGGCCAGTTCGAGGTCGGCGACGCGCAGTGAGGCGGGCAGGCCGCTGACGGCCTCGCCCTGGCCGGCCAGGGCCTGGAACCAAGTCAGGCCGCGTTGCGAAGGCTGGGTGCTCATGGCTGGTCTCCGGCATAGAGGTGGCGGACCGCGGCGGCGTCCGCCTGGGGGCGGGTGTCGAGATCGGCGAGGCGCGTCAGGTAGTGTTCGGCCTGCTGGCTGCGCAAGGCGCCGGCAACATCCTGGCTACAGCCCTGACGGATGGCAGTGATAACGGCGGCGCTGTCATCGGCAACGAATACATCGGCGAGCCCGGTGGCAACCCGCTGCTCACCGCCGGTCAGGCTCCAGATGAAGGGGCGGTCGCGGGAGTCGTATTCCTCGATGCCGGCTTCCTGCTCGATCACCTGGGGGCCGTTGAGGCCCAGGCGGGCCTCGCGGGTGACGATCAACTGGCTGCACAGCCCGGCGGCGATGGACATGCCGCCAAAGCAGCCGACGCTGCCGGCGATGACGCCGATCACCGGCTGGTGTGAGCGCAGTGCGACGATGGCCGCCTGGATCTCGGCGATGGCGGCCAGGCCCAGGTTGGCTTCCTGCAGGCGCACGCCGCCGGTTTCCAGCAGCAGCACGGCGCGTGTGGGGGTGCCGGCGAGGTTGTCTTCCAGGGCCAGCTCCAGCGCTCCGGCGATCTTGGCGCCGCCCACTTCGCCCAGGCTGCCGCCCTGGAAGGCGCCTTCGATGGCGCAGACCACCGCCGGCTGGCCGTCGATCAGCCCCTTGGCCACTACCACGCCGTCATCGGCCTGGCAGACTATGCCCTGCCTGGGCAGCCAGGGCGACATCAGCCGCTCGAAGGGACCGACCAGCTCGCGAAAGCTGCCGGCATCCAGCACCGTGCGCGCCCGTTCACGGGCACCGAGTTCGACGAAGCTGCGGCTGTGCAGCAATTCCTGGACATCGGGAAGGGGGGCTTCATGCATGGGTGCTGTCCTCAAGGTCGAGGGTTTCCAGACCCTGCTCCAGGCGCAGGCGCACCACGCCCGGGGTGGCGCCGAAGTCATGGATGTCCAGGGTCAGGGCCGGCAGGTCTTCGCGCGCGGCGAACAGCCGGTCGAAGAGGGCGCGCCAGCGCGGTTCGCTGCCGTTGACCGAGGTGTTCACCCTGAGGGTGAAGTCGGCGTTGGCGGGTTCGAGCAGGACCTCCAGGTCCCCCGAGCCGACGCAGCCCACCAGGGCACGGCCCTGGCGGCGCTCGCTGGCCGGATAGCGGCAGGTGAAATGTTCCATCAGAGGTCTCCAGGGAGCCGTGGCTCCAGGCGATCGACGAGAAGGGTGGCGGCCAGCAGGTCGGCGGCGCCCCCGGGCGAGGCGTTGGCGGCCAGCAACTGGCGATCCAGCAACAACAGCTGGCGCCGGCCGGCGAGACTGGCGCTGCCACCGGCGTCCAGCACCGCCTGGGCGCCCTGTTGCATGGTCGCCAGGGCTACGGGGCCGCCACGGTGCAGCACACAGGTATCGTCCAGCCGGGTCATGATCGCCAGCAGGGCATCCAGGCGGGCGTTCTGCTCGCCGGCACCGGCCTGGCGGCTGGCGCGCAGTTGCGGCAGGCCGCGCTGGTGGATGGCAGGAAAACCCGCGGCGGCCTCGCCCCGGGCACCGCTGACGCCATAGCACTGGGCGACGCGCTGACCATGGCTGGGCGCGGTCTTGGGTGCAGCGGGATCGGGCAGGCTGGCCAGGTGGCCGGCCGCCAGGCAGAGCGCCTCAGCCGAGGTCGGCTGCCCATGCACGGCCGCCGTTACCAGCAGGCCCAGGGCCCAGATGGCGCCGCGATGAGTGTTGACGCCACCGGTGATTCTCAGCATCTCGGCTTCGCCGTCCCGCCCCAGGCGACCGATCAGGCGGCGCAAGTCGGCGGCGGGCAGTCCCAGCTCCGCCGCTTCGGCCATGGCCTGGAAGCAGGGCCGCAGCGCCTGGGCCGAGGCCAGCATCAGCCCCAGGCTGAGATCGCGATGGGCACCCTGGCCGCGACGATCCACCAGGGCCGGCTTGGGCGAGAGTTCGGCTTCGTCCACCAGGGCGGCCACGGCCAGCTCGGCCAGGCGCTCGGCGGGGGATGAGGTAAGGCGAGCGAGCGCGCGCATCACCAGCTCCTGAACTTGGCCGGGGGTTGATAGAGGCCGCCGGACCACTCCACTAGCTCCCCGATGCTCTTGGCGGCGAGCAATTCGCGACTGGCATCGGTGCGGCGGATGCCGAGATCCTCGGGCAGGGCCACCAGGCCTTCCTGGCGCAGCCGCCGGGCTTCGGCCGGATCGCTGCGCAGGCCGATGGCGGTGACTCCGGCCACCGCGGCGATCATCGCCCGGCGCTCTTCCAGGGAGCGGGCCCGGTAGAGATAGGCGATGCCTTCCTCGGTGAGCAGATGGGTGACGTCATCGCCATAGACCATGATGGGCGCCAGCGGCATGCCGCTCTTGCGCGCCACCTCCACGGCATCCAGGGTGTCGACGAAGGTGGGCTTGCCGCCTTCCTGGAAGGTCTCGACCATCTGCACCACCAGCTTCTTGCCGCGCTCCAGCAGCGCCGGGGCGCTGTCGCCCGTCTGCTGGCGCATGTCCAGCCAGGCCGGGGTGGGATGGCGGCGGCCGCGCGGGTCATGACCCATGTTGGGCGCCCCGCCGAAGCCGGCCAGGCGCCCGCGGGTGACGGTGGAGGAATGGCCGTCGCCATCCACCTGCAGGGTGGCACCGATGAAGAGGTCGACGGCGTACTGGCCGGCCAGTTGGCAGAGCAGGCGGTTGGAACGGAGCGAACCGTCGCGACCAGTGAAGAAGACGTCCGGGCGCTGGGCGATGTAGCCCTCCATACCCAGTTCGGTGCCGAAGCAGTGCACGCTCTCCACCCAGCCGCTCTCGATGGCCGGGATCAGGGTGGGGTGGGGATTGAGCGTCCAGTGCCGGCAGATCTTGCCCTTGAGTCCCAGGCGCTCGCCATAGGTGGGCAGGATCAGTTCGATGGCCGCGGTGTTGAAGCCGATGCCATGGTTGAGCGACTGCACCTGGTGGCGTTCGTAGATGCCGCGGATGGCCATCATCGCCATCAGCACGTGCACCGGTTTGATATGGCGCGGATCGCGGGTGAACAGGGGTTCTATGTAGAAGGGCCGGTCGGCCACCACCACGAAATCCACCCAGTCCGCCGGGATGTCGACCCGTGGCAACTCGGACACGTCGTCCACCAGCTGGTTGACCTGGACGATGACGATGCCATCGCTGAAGGCCGCCGGCTCGATCAGCGCCGGGCTGTCTTCGGTGCTGGGGCCGGTATAGATGTTGCCGGCGCGATCGGCCATGAAGCCGGCACTGAGCACCACCTTGGGGATCAGGTCCACCAGCAGCCGGGCATAGAGTTCGATGTAGGTGTGGATGGCGCCGACTTCGAGCAGCCCGTCTTCCAGCAGCTGGCTGATCCTCAGGCTCTGGGTACCGGCAAAGGAGAAGTCCAGCTTGCGGGCGATGCCGCGTTCGAACAGATCCAGGTGCTCGGCGCGACCGACGCTGGGCATGATCATGTGCAGGTCATGCAGCCGGGCCGGATCGACCTGGGCGAGACTGCGGGAGAGGAAGTCGGCCTGCTTCTGGTTGTTGCCTTCCAGCACCACCCGGTCGCCGGGGGCGAGCAGCTGTTCCAGGGCCGCGACGATGGACGCGGTGGGCAGCACCTTGCCATCTGCCAGCGCGGCCACCCGGTCCAGGCGCTGCTGCTTGTCACCGCGGCGCCTGGCGATCCGAGCCGGTGGGTGGGATGTCGTTGTCATTGGAGTCTCCACGAATCACCTGTCGTGGAGTCACCCTAGACCTCGCCTCCCTGGCGTTCAATCAACCTGAAGGCGGAATCGTTACGCTGAAGTTAACGATCCCGCCTGCATCAGGCCGCCGAGACCGGCTCAGGTCTTGTCGACCGGAGTGAACACCGTGGTGGTCTTGGAGAACCAGCCGGTGGGTGTCACGTCGACGTTGGCGTTGTCGAATCTCAGGCTGTCCTGCACCTGCTTGAGCGTCAGGTTGGCCTGCCAGTATTGCTCGTGGCCCAGTTCCTGGTTGGCTCTGTGCACCAGGTCCAGGGTTTCCTGGGCCGGCAGCACGGCGGTGGAGTAGTCGACGTCGACGCCGGCCACCTTGAGGATCTCGCCGGCGCCCTTGGTGTCGCCCTGCTGGATCTTCTCGCTGGCCTGGGCCACGGCCTGGTTCTTGGCCGGGGTGGCAACATAGTCGTCACGCAGCGCCATGCCGCTCCAGATCGGCAGCCAGGACTTGGCCTGGGCGTCCTGCGCGGATACCTGCATGAGCTTGCCGTCCTGACCACGCAGGTCCTTGGCCGACTTGAGGTAGGCGGTCTTGTCGGTCTGGGCCGTCTGCAGGGCGCTTTCAGCGGCGCCCAGTTGCTGCTTGGCCTGATCGACGTGGCCTTCGAACAGGTCCTGGCGGGCGGCGAGCACGTCCCTGAAGGCCTGCTGGCCCTGCTGGGAGATCGCCGGCAGGGTGGCGACCTGCTGGCTGGCGACATCGGGCCGGGTGTCGGCCAGGGCGGCGGTGGAAAAGACCGAGGCGATGGCCACGACCAGGATGCTTTTGGCGATACGACGATTGAGGTTCATGTGCTTCTCCCGAATGCGAAAGTAACTGGAACCGCAGGGGTATCGGGCAAGGCTGCGAGATACCGTGAGGTCAGTGTCGATCCGGTGAGCTTAACGAACGCTTAGCTAGCTATCGGTAAATGTAACCGAATATGTAACAGGTACGGCAGGAAGAAGCGCTCGGGGCGACCGCCCCGTGTCTGGCGAAGCGATCGCCGGCCACGGGGCGGATTCGACTCAGCGCACCAGGCAGGGCTTCTTGTTATCGAAGGTCCAGTTGGGCGAGAGGAATTGCATGGCCATGGCGTCGTCTCGCGCGCCGAGGCCCTTGGTCTTGTACAGCTCGTGGGCCCGGGCGAGGGCGTCCAGGTCCAGTTCCACGCCCAGGCCGCCTTGCTGCGGCACCGCCACCAGGCCGCCCTTGATCTCCAGCGGCTGCTTGGTCAGGCGCTGGCCGTCCTGCCAGATCCAGTGGGTGTCGATGGCGGTGATCTTGCCCGGCGCCGCGGCGGCGACGTGGGTGAACATGGCCAGGGAGATGTCGAAGTGGTTGTTGGAGTGCGAACCCCAGGTCAGGCCCCAGTCGTTGCACATCTGGGCGACGCGCACCGAGCCCTGCATGGTCCAGAAGTGCGGATCGGCCAGGGGGATGTCCACCGATTGCAGCTGGATGGCGTGACCCATCTGGCGCCAGTCGGTGGCGATCATGTTGGTGGCGGTGGGCAGGCCGGTGGCGCGGCGGAACTCGGCCATCACCTCGCGACCGGAATAGCCGTTCTCGGCGCCACAGGGGTCTTCGGCATAGGCCAGCACCTGGTGCTGGTCGCGGCACAGGCGGATGGCTTCCTTGAGCGACCAGGCGCCATTGGGGTCGAGGGTCACGCGCGCCTCGGGGAAGCGCTCGGCCAGGGCGGTGACCGCCTCGATCTCGGCATCGCCGCTGAGCACGCCGCCCTTGAGCTTGAAGTCCTTGAAGCCGTAGCGGTCGTAGGCCGCCTCGGCCAGGCGCACCACGGTTTCGGGGGTCAGGGCTTCCTCGTTGCGCACGCGGAACCAGGCGTCGTCGGCCTCGGCTTCGCTGCGATAGTCCAGGGTGGTCTTGCGGCGGTCGCCGACATAGAACAGATAGCCGAGCATCTCCACGGCGTCGCGCTGCTGGCCTTCGCCGAGCAGGGCCGCCACCGGCACCTCCAGGTGCTGGCCGAGCAGGTCGAGCAGGGCGGCTTCCAGGGCGGTGACGGCATGGATGGTGATGCGCAGGTCGAAGGTCTGCAGGCCACGGCCGCCGGCATCGCGCCCGGCGAAGGCCTGGCGGACCTGGCCGAGGATGCGCTGGTACTGCCCCAGCGGCTGGCCGATGAGGAATTGGCGGGCGTCTTCCAGCGTCTGGCGGATGCTCTCGCCGCCGGGTACTTCGCCCACCCCGGTACGGCCGGCGTTGTCCTTCAGAATCAGTACGTTGCGGGTGAAGTAGGGGCCGTGGGCGCCGCTCAGGTTGAGCAACATGCTGTCCTGACCGGCGACGGGCACGACTTCCAGGGAGGTGACCACCGGGGTGCTGCTGTGCAGGGCGGGTGCGGTATTGAATTGATTCATGGTCGGGTCCTTGTCGATCAGCGAGAGGTTTCAACGGCGAGGGGCGCTTCGGCGGGCGGCGTGGCGACGCCGCGCAACTCGACCCGCTTGATCTCGCCGACGATGAACAGGTAACTGATGGCCGCCACCAGGGCGTTGGCGCCGACGAATACCAGGGCCATCTTGAAGGAGCCGGTGGCGGCGATGATGTAGCCGATGATGATGGGGGTGGTGATGGAGGACAGGTTGCCGATGGTGTTGAACAGGCCACCGGAGAGGCCGGCGATCTGCTTGGGCGAGGTGTCGGAGACCACCGCCCAGCCGAGGGCGCCGATGCCCTTGCCGAAGAAGGCCATGGCCATGAAGCCCACCACCATCCAGTCGGCGTCGACGTAGTTGCAGAGGATCATGCTCATCGACAGCAGCATGCCGGCGACGATGGGCGTCTTGCGCGCCACGCTCAGGCTGTTGCCGCGGCGCAGCAGCCAGTCGGAAATCACCCCGCCCAGTACGCCGCCGATGAAGCCGCAGATGGCCGGCAGCGAGGCGATGATGCCGGCCTTGAGGATGGTCATGCCGCGCTCCTGCACCAGGTAGACGGGGAACCAGGTGAGGAAGAAGTAGGTGAGGGCGTTGATGCAGAACTGGCCCAGGTAGATGCCGGCCATCATGCGATTGGTCAGCAACTGGCCGATGTAGCTCCACTTGGGGCCTTCGCTCTTCTTGCCGGGGGTGTCCAGGTCGACCAGGCCGCCGTTGCTGGCGATGTAGTCGATCTCGGCGGCGTTGGCGCGGGGATGTTCGCGGGGACCGTAGATCACTGCCATCCAGACTACCGAGAAGGCGATGCCCAGGGCGCCCATCACCACGAAGACGTGCTGCCAGCCGAAGTGGTAGACGATCCAGCCCATCAGCGGCGCGAACAGCACGGTGGCGAAGTATTGCGCCGAGTTGAAGATGGC
>NZ_CAJYDW010000005.1 GCF_913774235.1 uncultured Pseudomonas sp.
GTCCTAGCGAAGCATCGTTTGATACCTTGCGTGAGGCGATCTCGCAGAGGCCACCTCTCTAGTTCCCGTTCAGACCAGTGCTCGTTGCTTGAAACCAACCCTGTCCAACATTTGGGGGTCATTTCACGAACGCGGAGGCCCTTTCGGGTAGGGCTCTTACCCTTAAAGCCCCCTTCCATTCCCTCCTTTGCTTCAGCCCATTTTGGCCCTTCCGGCGCGTCTGGTTATTCCGGACTGGCCAGATGTTCCTTGGGCTCCATCACCTCGTGCAGCAGCCGGACGATCTCGATGACGTCTTCGGCCGCGATCCGGTAAAACACTACATGGCGAGGCTGGCCGACGCGCTGGTCTGCCGGAATGCCCCTTTGGGTGTTAGCCAGGTGGAGACTGCGTAGGCCCTCGTGCAGCTCATCACGGGCACGAGTGACCGGCGCGTAGGGCTCGGCTGCGATCAGACTGAAGCTGCTGACCAGCAGGCTCTGGTAGCGCTTGCGGGCTGCTGGGCCGAACTGCTGAGCGGAGTACACCACGATGTCTGCAAGATCTCGGCGAGCCTCGGCGGAGATGCGGTACTTCATGGGCTCAGTGGCCTATCCGGCTGTCTTCAAGTCCTAGGCCTTCCAGGTACTGCTCCAGGTCGTCGGCGGGCACCTCGTCGAACGTTCCCTGCTCCAGCTGCTGGATGGCTGAGCCCGTAGCGTTGCGCAGTGCCTCGATCTTGGCGGAGACCATGGCCTCTTGCTGGATCAGCAGGCGGACCCCATTGCGTATCACCTCGCTGGCATTCTGGTAGCGACCGCTCTCCACCAGGCGATCGATCTCGTTGGAAAGCGGGTCGGGGATGAGGATGTTGCGGGTGGGCATGGCTGCTCCAGGAAGGATGAACGGGATGCATGGCAGTTTATGCCATGGCACTTGCGGCGTCACCGGTTGGGGCGTATAAGTGATGGCATTACGCAATCCCTTTACATTACTTTGGGGCTCGCCATCATGCATAAGCGCGAACGCACTGCTTTGAAAGTAGGCCGCTGCATGGCTTCCCCTTTTCGAGTTGAAGCCCTCTTTTGGCGCAGGTTTGAGCGTGACTCAAGGTCTAGCTCGTTGGTCCAAGTCATCAAGTGGTCGATGCGTGCCGTAGCTATCGTCCTCTGTGCTTACTACTTACTACCGCTGTTTCTGGGAGCTCTTGTAGCCATCGCTGCAATGTTTGTGATGGGGAGCTTTCGAGGATCTAGCTCTCAGCCACTATCCTCGGAGAATGAGCATCGGTTTTTCGAAGAAGAGGGTGTGAGAGACGGCCTATTTGGGCACGGTCATTACGATAAAGACGGGAATAGATGGTAGGGCCTAAATTGGCCCCACCAGTTACCTCTAATCTTGACTTGATGACCTGGCAATACCCTTCGTTGCAGCAGCTGTTACTGCCCCTCCAGCTTGCCGGCCAATGTGTCCACTTTCCCCCTTGGCAGCCTGTGCTCCAGTTGCGAGAGCGCTTGCCAAGCTTCCTGCTTGAAAGCCAGCCCAAGTCATGGCGGTCAACCAAAACGCCGGCAGGATCAAGAACATAGCTCCCATGACGTAGTTCAGTAGCATGTCACCTTGCATGTTGCTCAACCCGATGATGGGATCGAAGTTCGCGTGTGGTGCGGTGTTGTTCACTTTGTAGATCCCGGTGCCATACAGCGCATCCATGATGGTGCTATCCACCCACCTCGCCAGTTGCAACCAGAAGTCCACGAATATCAGCGCGAACTGGGCGAAGGTGAGTGTCATCGCCACCTTGAGATCGTAGGTGCCCAGCACCAGCACGAAAGGGATACAAATGATGAGGGCCATCTTGATAAAGGCCATCACCATGGGCGCCGCCTGTCGCACACTGTCCATCGCAGGGAAGTAGGCCAGTGAGCCTACGGCCTGCCCAAGGCCTGCCGTGAGACGGGCTGCGTCGTTATACAGCGAGCTGCCTACCTGACCGCCATAGTCCCCGTAGACCTGGCCCTGGGTCAGGACATGCTTCTTTGGCGAGACGAGATCCCGGATCACTGAGTCATCCACCTCGTCCTGCGACATGAAGCTTGCCCACTGTGCCAGCTTGGTCAGGGTGTCTGGTTGAACCTGTGCCAGCAGACGTGCACGTAGTCCTATGGTGCCATCCGACCACCACTGGGAGCAGGTCGGGTAGCCTCCACCACCCGTGGTCTGTGCCAGGCCCGCATCGCGGGTGCTGTCATAGGGCCAGGCCTTACGCGGGGTATGGGAGCGAAAGCCCGAGAAGCCGTCGCTGTAGTAGCCGGCGGTGTTTAGGAAATACTTCGAGCCGATCCAACTGATGTCCTGGTACTGCTTGTCCGTCAGTGTGGGCTGGGTCATGAATAGCTTGGCCCGAGCGCGGCCGTAGCAGTCGTTGGTGAAGTCGGCAACCTCCTGGGCGAGCAGCGGGTTGTCAATTCGCTCGGCGTTCACCTCCATGCGCAACTGCTGCAAGTCCTGGCCGCACGGGATACTGGCCACTGCCGACGCGGTGGCACCCTTGGACAGCGCGTGGACTACCGCCCACCAGATCGGAATCTGGGCACTCTTGCCGTTCAGGGTGCTGAAAGATGTTCCCCACCCGGTCGCTTCGGGCTTGGGCACGCTGACCTGGCATTGTTCGGAGCGGGTCCGGTCGTACTGGAGGGTCGAAAAGCTTACGCTGGAAGCCGGTACCGGCATCAATCCGAGCATGATGACTAAGATGGCCACGAAGAACCGGTTTTCGATGCGGGCTAGGCTGAGGACGCCCTTGTTGCCCTCGTCCTGACCCTCGCCGCGGGCACGGAGCCATTCTTGGATGACGATAGCGGCGAAGGGAGCGGCGAACACGCCGGTCCCGCCGATCATCTCCCAGATGCCGTTGTTGATGATCCAGCCGACTAGGGTTAGGTAGTACTCCAAGTAGTCGTTGGTGTAGAGCTCCATGGCGATCTCCTACAGTAGGCCAGCGTTGCGCAGTTCGAACAGGACAATCACCAGTACGGCGAGCAGCTCGCAGCGGTAAATACGCCCTCGGTCATCGGCAGCCTTGAGCAGCCGCCGGCGGGGCTTACGCCAGAGCGCGACCAGGCCGGTGTAGAGGCAGAGGCGCCACACCAGGAAGCCTGCCTGATGCGCCCCAACCCATTGCCGGTAGTTCTGCAGGTCCCCGAATCCCCAGGCGGTGACCAATACGAAACCCAGGGCCAGGCCGATGGCTAGCAGGAAGGGCCACAGCAGCGACCAGGTGCGGTGCAGCCCGCAACGGCCGAAGCCGGCTAGTGCGCGCAGCCGATTCCTCCAGAGAGACGTCGTCATGGTCATTGCCCCTTGCTCGGGTTTTCGACCCGATCCAGCCGGTTCGGCAGGGGATCGCCCTGGAAGATGCCCTTGGAGGCGTCTTTCCGGATCGCGGCGCGCTGCAAGATGGTGGTCGGGGCGTTACCCGCCATCTCGCGGCGCAGGTCCAGCTCGGTCTTGAGGTTCTGGATCTCGGTCTGCAACTGGGCGGTGTCCTGGCCGACTTGCTTCTGCGCCACCTCGTTGGCTGCAACGTTGGGTTCCTGGCTCCCGGCGAAGATCACGCGCAGCAGAGCAAGCGCCTTCTCGATGATCTCGGCGAGAGAGACTTCAGAAGCCAGGCGCTTGGCCAGGACGTCCTGGTCCTGGTCGTTGCGCAGCGCTTCCACCAGGCCGCGGGTGACCGGGATGGCGTTGCTGCCGGCGGCGGCCAGGTTCTCGTCGGTCAGCGGCTTGCGCTGGGCGAGCAGGTCGTTGATCAGCTTCAGCTTCGTGTCGTAGGTTTCCTGGATCAGTGGGGTCAGGCCGGCGCCGGCCTGGGTCACGGTTGTCTGGCAGTTGTCACAGGTCTGCTGCTGTTGCTCGCCCAGGACCCGGGTGGCGAAGGTCGCCGCTTCCTGGGGTGAAGACCAAGTGCTGCAGACGAGCCCGCCGTTGCAGCTACTAGCTGGGATGGAGCCAGTACTGGTCGGCGCCCTGCCGCTGAGCAGGTTGTAGCCAGCCTTGGTGACGTCGCTGACCACCTTGATCGGTTGCTGCCCGCTGCCACCGGCCTTGGTCCCGCCCACCCAGGTCACGCCGTCGTTGCCACCCTTCTGCTCGACCTGGTGGATGGCGGCGACCGCATCGGTGGTGCTGGTAGCAGCGGACTTCATGGCTTCGCCTTCGGCCAGTTTGTTCCAGCCGACTTGGCCACCGGCCACATCGAGCATCTTGTCGGCGATCGCACGGCAGGTGCCCTTCGACCGGTCGAAGTCCAGGCGCGCCTGGCCGATGCCGTTGGTGATCAGGTTGTACAGGCCCGGGTTGGCCCGCTGTAGGATCAGACCGGGTAGGGAGCCTACGGCGGCGGTGGCGTTCTGCAGCACCGAACTCATGATGGTCTGGAAGCCCTGGGTGGCGCCGTTGAGCTGGTTCTGCAGGGTGTTTGTCAGGCTCAGGTTTCCGCAGATGAGGTTGGCGTTCCAGCCCCCACCGATTTGGATGCTGTCCATGTTGCCGACGCTGCCCATCGACACCGCGCTGCCGCCGCCGATGCTGTAGAGCACGTCGTCGCCGATGACGCTGCCCTGGGACTGGATCCGGTAAGGCGTATCTGCCGCTTGGGCGTTGCTGATCGCCCAGGCCAGGCAGGTGCTGGCCAGCAGGGGGAGGGGGGTGAGGCGCTTGTGGTGCATGATCGACAGCTCCCTGATCATTGAAAGTCGGTGCTGCCGAGAAAGACCTGGCCTTCTCGTTTGCAGCAGCTATAGGGGCGCCAGAGCGCCCAAGCGTAGGCGCCCTGGATGTCCTGGACGTGCGGACCGGCATTGGGGAAGACGGCGCAGCTCTGGCTCAGCGTGGGAGTGAGCTCTTGCCACTTACCGGTACTGGCGTCTCCCTCGAGCAACTCGCCGGCGGGCCAGTAGCCGTCCTCGGCCTTGGCGAGCAGCGACTGGTAGACGTGGATCTGGCCAGAGCGGGTGACCACGTCGCCAGCGCGCTGGGCCATCACCGCGGCGGCCTTGTAGTCATCGGGCTGATGCAGGAAGCCGCTGCGCGGATAGACGTTGCCCCAGAGGTCACCGGACAGGGTGCCGCCGACCTCGCGACGCCCCGGGATCAGGGCCTCGGGATAGACCGTCTCGGGAATGCCGTAGCGCCAGGCCAAGTAGTCGTAGTTGCTTAGCAGATAGGGCATATAGGCCGTGCCGGCGCCCTTGCAGGTGTAGCCGGAGCCGCTGGCGAACTGACTGAAGACGTAGCCGCCCGGGTGGCCGATGACATCGACGTTTTTGAAGCGAGCGCTGATCGTGGTGTTGGCCTGGATGGGACTGTCGCCCGGGTCGTTGCCGCCGGCGGCAACACTGCTGACAGGGCTGAAGGAGGCCATCTCCGTCCAGGGGTTCTCCCCCGTGTTGGCGTAGCTCGACACTACCGCGTCGGGCACGTAGTGCCGGACCTTGACTGAGGTCTTCACCTTGCAGCCGTATGGCGTACAGAACAGCCAGTAGCAGATGCCGACCACCTTGTACTCCAGGCAGTCTGGCGAGAGGGAGGACGACACGATGGCTGCGGTGGTAACCGCGGCCGTGGCCTGCAGGCTGGTGGCGAATGGGACGGCCATGGCCAGGCGGCGGAGCGAGCGAAGGCGCTTCATCGTCCGCTGCTCCGGTAGCGCGCGATGCTGGCCACCGCCGCCGCCACATCAGGTTGCCCGTAGACCACATAACGGCGGTCTACCACCACGGCTGGTACCTTGGTGACGCCCAGGCTCCAGGCGTCGGCGACGTCCTGGTGCGCCTTGACCAGATCCCGGCCCAGCTGCTGCGCCGAGGCTGAACGTAGGCGTTGTTGCATCAGGGCGGCGGCCTGATGAGGATCCACCGGCAGGCCTGCAGATAGGTCCTGCTCGATTCGCTCCGGGGCATCCAGCAGCACGACACGGGCACCGGCCAGGTTGTTCAGCGGGTGAGCGTGGTCGGAGATGGCGACGACATCGGCATGAGCCAGCGGCAGGTAGCCGACGATAACGGCCAACAGCAGGCAGACCCTGTGGATGGGTCGATTGGTGGGCGAGGGAAAGGGCGTAGCGGGCATGATCCAGTACCAGGCGGAGATGGGCTGGTACAGGAAACGCGATCAGGCGGGTTGGGTCAGCGGGAAACCATATTCTGGTCCTGGGAGGTTAGCGTTTGACTGGTATCAGTTACGGTAGCTGCTCCCTGTGCGGGAGCAGAGGATGACCAGTAGGATCGACTGGTCAAGATCATCAGTGCTTAGCGTCGATTGTGAAAGGGTGTCCGATAACTAGGCTGGGCCTCTAGACTTTTAGAATTCACCACGAGCTTTAGCTGCGGCAAAGTCTTCAAAAACTTTAGCAATCAACGCCTCTCCGGCCGCTACGGAGGATACAGCTCTAGCTACTACCACTTCGTTGTTATGCAGGACGACGGCGAGATAAGGAAGGCCTGCACCCGGCGGATCGTAAACAACACCTTTCATGTCCGTACCTCCATCAAAAAAATACAATGTAATCGACTGAGGTGTCAGGAGGAAGAAAAATCCGATGAGCGTAGAGGTATCTCGCCTACGGGTTGAGTAGTGTCATAAAATTCGCGCGTGGCGGGTAGCCGGGCTGTGTGTTTTAGCTATTTAGCGAAACCGTGGTCTCACCTTTGCTAAGCACTAAATCAATTGGAAGGCTATGCTAATGTCGAAGCTAATTCTTGAATTTTTAAAAGATAAATTTGAGCGTAAATTATTTTTCTGGTCGGCAGTCGCTTTCGTCTGCCTGTGCGCCGTGAAAATTAAATTCCGCCCTTCTGGCTTCATGCAGGAAGCGTGGCCTGGTGTGGTCATCTTTTTTCAATCTCAGGCGTTCGAGGATGTCGTCGGTGATCTGCTTACTAGCTTAATAGCTGCCTATTTTTTCTATATAGTGATTGAGGTTTTTCCTCGAATGAAAAGAGAGCAGCAGAACGTTGAGGTTCTTAATCGTTTAGTCGGCTCTATTGTGGACTCTTATTCGAAATCCCATTTTTTTGGCCATACCATGGCCATCACAGAGGTGGATCTCAATCTGCTTTCTATAGATCGCATAGACGGCTTAATAACCGAGGTAAAAAAAGAGCCTAACTTTGTGAAGCTCAAATGTGCTCTATTTACAGCTCATTCCAGATATTCTGATTTTTCTGCAACTCTTAATATCGCTTCTTCGCTCGGATCTAAACGGGCGATGCAATGGTTGGTTATTACTGACAAAGTAAGGCTGCTTGTGGAAAACTATGAGGAAGACCCTGAAAGTGACGATTACGGACCCCAGCATGTCTACGGTAGCGGTCGTTCCGAAATAGATGAGAATGCAGTTGATTTTTTGTGCTATGAATCGGATCTTAGGGTTTATTTGTCAAGTCTTCAGTATTGTGTGTTGGAATACCTTGAGCAGGTTAGGGACTGGATCAGTCCAACTCAAACTCATTCCCCCTCGAGAGCTCCTGTCAATATTTAGATGCAGATTTGGTTAATGGGGTGATTGATGTCGGGATACAAACGACTTATTGTTCGTTGACAAGTATCATTACATGCAGTGATAGAAAGAGCGATTGTTACAATGTCACTGGTATTGCATCTATCCCAAGATAGGTACTTTGTCAGGATCGTTTCTCAGGAATGTTTGCTGATACGTTACGTCGGCGCTGAAGGTCGCGCCGTAGCATCTCAACATCTATCAACCGCAGCAGGTATGTGAGGCGGCTATAGAGCCGCCTTAACGCTCGATCAGAAAGACCGGCCAGCCAAGCTGGAATGTCATCGGCCGGATTGCGCATCCACTCGTCCTTGAGCCGCAAGCCAGTCCATAGCGGAGAGCATGCCAGCTTCGTCCAGCAGGGCCGCAAGCCCTATGCTCCGCCCTGAACGGTTGTCCCTCAGCTCGTAGGTCGGGGTGGCATCGATCTGCTTGCGGGCCGCAGCTGCGGCCTGATCGGCGACCACCTGGCGTACCTTCTCGTTTCGGTGGGCGCACTCCTGCAGATGCTCCAGTGACATACGCGGGGGTAAGCCCAACTGATCGAGCGGTACCGCCAGACCCGCACCGTTCCCGCGGCTGTGCCGATAGACCGCCTCCAAAGCCTGCCAGAACATCGCATTGCCGCCCAGCCAACCCGCACAGGTCACCAGGCGGGCCTCGTACTGGGCCGCCTCACCGTGCATGGGTAGCGGCAGGTGCTGCCACTGCCAGTTCAACTGGTCATGCCGATCAACGAGCTGCTTTACCTTCGGATAGGCATCCTTGCAGTAGGGGCATTCAAGATCGGCATACTCGACTAGCGTGAAGCGCGCCTCGGGATTGCCGTAGATGAACGTCGGTGTCGCTGGCTCCGCGGCTGGCTGCATTGCAGCAAGCAATTCCAAGCCGTGCCAGAAGACATACAGCATGCAGGGGATGGCTACCCACAACCCCAAAGCCTGCCTGCGGGTGAGGCCGTTGAAGTTCATGCCGAGGCCTCGTCGTGCTGTCTGCCCAGGACATCGCGGTGAAGCACCTCGAGCAGCGCCTGCTGCGCCTCGTCCGGCTGCGGGTGTTTGGCCAGCCAGTCTTTGACGGCTCGGGTGAGCTGGTCCTCGATCTCCCGACGGTCCACGGCGCGTGTCTTCACTGCCTGCAGGTTGGTGATCAGTACTGGCCCGCAGATCTGCAGCGCCGTCAGGGTGTCCTGCCCGGGCTGGCTGAGCAGCTCGGTCAGGCTGTCGATGAGGTTCTGGGTAAGCTGGTCCATCGCTCTCATTCCCGGTACTCCGTGCGGAACTGCTCCAGGTCGAACCGGAAAGGCTCGATGCCGCGTTTACGGTCCAGGTCCTCGGCGATCATCAGGGCGGCGCCCAGCTCATCGACGCCGTGTTCGCGCATCAGTTGCCCGCGCTGGGCTTTTTCTTCCGACTCGGTCATTGCCAGGGCCAGGGCCAGGCTCGGCGGTACCGCGCGGAACAGCACCTCCATCGACTTGGAGAGCACCACCCCCTCGGTGAACTTGCCGCTCTCCTTGCGTGCAGACAGCATCAGCGTCTTCTGTGCCGGGGTGAGCGAACGGAATTGGCTGATCTTTTCCACCTCATCCGGCGGCATGTTGAGGCAGATCCACCACTCCATCATGTTGAGCATCGGCTTGCCGGAGGGTGGGATGTCGTCGATGTTCTGAGTGGCCAGCCAGTACCAGGCGCCGAGCTTTCGCCACATCTTGGTGATCTTCACCACGTAGGGCAGCAGCAGCTCGTCCTTGGTGAACATGTGGCCTTCGTCGTTGGGCATGATGATCGGTCGGCCGGAGAACTGATCGCGCTCGGCGATGTTGTTCACCGCGTTGAGCAACGAGATGTAGGCGATGCCGAGCTGGGCCGAGTAGCCCTCACGGGCGAAGGTGGCGAAGTCGACGATGGTGATGTCCGCTTCCGGCCAGGGCGTGCCTGGGCGGTTGAACATCTCGCCGTCTACGCCCATGCAGAACATGTCCATGGACTCGGCCATCTCCTGCAGACGCTCGCGGCGTGGCAGGGGCAGGCCCTCGTCGCGAGCTGCCTCGCGCAGCGCGTCGCGGATGTCCTGCGTCAGCACGGTGCGACCCGCCTTGGCACAGGTCTCGGCCGCCGCCAGGATGGCATGGCGGATAGCGGCCCGGTCCGGGCGCAACATCCGTGCATTCTCCTTGGCTTCGCCTCCGGTGATCATCAGCCGAGCGATAATCTCCATCTCGCCGAGGATGTCGCGTTGTTCGTCCTCAAGGGTACTGGCGTAGTCGTCGGAGGCCTCCAGATCTTCGGCGTTGCGCACCTTGACCAGGTTCGGCTCCTGGTAAAGCCGGATAGCATCGGCGAAGGGGGCCAGGCTGATCCCCGAGCCCGGTGCAAGGCGTACCTTGTTGACTGTCAGGCCGAGCTTTTTGGCGAACTCAGCAAGCAGGCCGAACGAATTGCCGGCTTCGGCCAGGATGACCCGCGGGCGATACAAGGCGATCCACTGGCAGAGCAGGTTGTTCAGCGTCGCTGACTTCCCGGAACCGGTTGGGCCGAAGATGAAGCCATGGGCATTCATCTGTCGGTCGAGCTTGTTGAAAGGATCGAACGTCAGCGGCGCGCCGCCGCGATTGAAGAGGGTGGTCCCTGGATGCCCGGTACCGGTATGCCGCCCCCAGACCGGTGCCAGGTTGGCCACGTGCTGTACCAGCAGCATCTGGGCGTACCACTCCAGTGCCCTGGGCTGATTCGGGTCGAAGTTGGCCGGCAGCCAGCGCAGATAGCTGGACAGGCCGGCGACCTCATCGTCAGGTTGCACCGGTTCCATGCCGGCGCCCATCAGGGTGTTGGTCAGGTTCATGCAGCGCTGGGTCAACTGCGCCTCGTCCTTGCCGCGCACGTAGAAGGCGACGCTGCCCTTGTACAGCTTGTGCTTGCGGCCAATGAGGTAACGCGCATCCTGGATGGCTTCGCGGGTCAGCGCCGAGGCCTGGTTGTCGCCTACGGACTTCTTGTGCAGCTGGTTGAGATGAGCCTCCAGGGTGTCCTGGGGGGTGATGACCAGGGTGATGGCCAGCACCGTGTCCTCGGGCAGCTTGTCCATCAGGGCGTTCAGCGCATCGCCGCCCTTGCGGGTTTCCCCGGTCAGGTGACCAGTTTTCGGCGCTTCGCGTAGTCGATCCAGCATGATCACGCGGGTGGGTTGGCCGTCGAAAAACCAGAGGCCCTTGCCGGCGTCCGAGCGTGGCTCGCGGTAGAACAGGCACTGCGAGAAATCCGTGCCGCTGGCCAGCACCGGTAGGGTGCCTTCCTCGGCTTCGACCGGGGTATTCACCAGTTCGAAGAAGCGATCATGGTCCTGGCGGGTCGTCCCCAGGTGATCGGGGCAGGGATTGAACCATTGCAGGAGCCAGTGCCGGATGACCCGCTCCTCCATGCGGGTAGCCCGGACACCGGCGTTGGCCAGGGCGCCCACCAGGCGCTCGCAGGTATTGCTCAGATAGAGTGCGGGATCCTGGCCGCGCACCATGCCGTCTTCAACGCTGCGCCGTGACACAACCATCCGCACACGGCGCTGCTGGCCGCGCCAGGGTAGCTTGGAGACCACCTTGTCCTCGAACAGCCCGCCAGGCTTGGAGATGGCGGAGAGATGGTGCTTCATCAGGCTCAGGTACAGCTCGGTGAACGCCGTGCCTTGCGCGCGGGGATGGACATAGCGGCGCAACTGGTCCAGGTAGGTATCGAACTGGATCTCGTCGTAGGCATAGAACTGCACGACCCAGGGGCTGACCTCCAGTTCGTCGAAGCTGTCCTGCAGGGCGTTCTCCAGGGCGTCGCGGGCCTGGCGGAGCCAGTCGGGGTCGCGCCCCTCGGTGCCGATCGGTACCAGGTCGAAAAAGGCGGCCAGCGACTTGCCGTCCTCGAGCAGCATTGCCTGGTGCTCGGCCAGGTATTCCACCCAGGGCAGCAGGTTGGTGAAGCTGGGATTGACGTCGTAGAGCCTGGCCACGTCGGCCACGGTGGCCGGCTTCTCCTTGCCGGTCATCCAGGATCCCGGCTCCGGGATGCCGTGAGCCCTGAGCCGATCCAGGTAGCGCTGATAGGCCGCTTCCTCGTCGACCTCCTGGGCCCGGGTCGCCCGGATGGACTCGGGGTGCGGCGCCGTAGCTGGCGAATCCCCCGCAGCGGAAAGTCCTGCCTCCGGAACGGGCTCAGTAGGGTCCGGTACCGCGGCTAGGGACTGGCCTTGCGCCTCGACCGCGACCGGGGTGTCTGCAGCAACGGCCTTGCGGCCGCGTAGGCGTTCGAATAGGCCCATCAGTAGTTCTCCACCCGCTCACCCGGCATGGCGTATTGCACACGCTGATAGAACGGGAACACGGTGGTGTAGCCGGGAATGGGGGCTGGGTCAGAGCCCGCCAGGTGCGGGAAGACGTACATGACCAGATCCGGATTGGGCAGGCGCGGGAATTGGCTGTAGATCTCATTCTGCGCGGTACGGGAGTAGCCGGCGTTCTCGGCCAGCGGCTGGGCCTGGGCCGGATCCAGCGGGCGGCGTAGCGTGGCGCGGGCATCGAGCAACTGGCGGCCGCGGGCACTGTCGCCGCCGCCGGTGGTACCGGCGTTCCAGACGTCGAGCATGGTCTGGTCGCCGTGGGGCAGTAGCTTGTCCTTGTTGGTGGAACAGCCGCTGGCCAACAACACCAGGGCGAGGAGGGCGGCGCGGCGTAGCGGCGCCCGATCAGTCGAGGTCTGCCGAGGCATGGCGGGCTCCTGAGCGATAGTCGACCTTGCGGCCCTTGAGTTCGTAGTCGATGTCCAGTTCCTGGTCGAGGTGGATGGCCACCTTGGCCCCGGGCTGCACGTAGACGGCGGCGAAGGCCTGGCCATAGAGCTTGTTCACCCAGCTGGAGATGTCGCTGACGCCCTGGTTGAGGATCTGCCCCATAGCCTGGTTGCCGGACATGCCGCTGGTACCGATGGTGCCGTTCGGGGTCTGGACATAGCTCGTGCTGGTGCCGCTGTTCGGCATCAGCGTAGCCGCGCCGGCACCGGCCGCGGTGATCAGCGCCTGCGAGCCGATGTATTGGGCAGCGTTGCTGCGGCGCTCACCGGCGACGCAGGGGATACCGTAGGGATCGCTGATCCAGCCCAGGCCGCCTTGGATGGGGGCGGGTTGACCGTTGCTGGAGGCGTTCTGGTTGTTCTGGCCGTTCTGTGCGTTGCCGTTGGCCTGCTGCGGCGCCGGTAGGGTGCGGACACGGCCGTCGTTGAAGACGAAGGTGAGGCTACGGATCTGGCCCCGCACGCAGGACAGCGTCCAGTCGCCCGAGGCGGTCCCGCTGGCGACGGCGCCGGCGACGTCGGGCAGGTCGATGCCATTGGCGGCCAGGTTGTCCGGGCCGATCAGCACCTTGAAGGGGTAGGGGTCGTTGACCGTCCCGTCCACCGGTACCCGGCCGACCAGGGCGGTCATGGACACCGAGCCCATCAGCGTCGAGTTCTGCGGCAACGTGAACACCTTGCGCACCTGCTTACGTGCCTGTTCGGGGCCCTCCAGGCCCTCCGCGAGGCGCTGCGCGCCGCTGCCAGTGACGTCCAGCGTCTTCTGGCCAGCAGCTCCAAAGGACGTCGGGAAGGCGAAGCCACTGGCGGCCTGGCCGCTACCGGGGGTGACCGGCTTGCCGCTGGCATCGACGGCCGTCGCATCCTGCGGCTCGATCCAGAGTAGATCGCTACCGGTCCCTTGCTTGAATTGGCTGCCTTCGCCGGGATTGATCCCCAGCCCGATGGGCATGTCGCCGCCAGACCCGGTACCGCTGCCCATCTGGGAGAGGTGGTTGAGTTGCTTCTGCAGGCCCTCCAGCAGGCTCTGGTTCTGCTTCTGCTGATTCTCTAGGGCCTGGGTGACGCCGGCCTGGACGCGGTTGTCGACCGTGCTGTTGATGTTGCTGAGCTGCGCCGTCAGCTGCTGGTTATCTTCCTTGATCTTGTTGTTGTCGCTGGTGAGCTTGCTCAGTTGATCCTTGAGCTGCCGGCTCTCGGCGACGATGGTGCGCAGAGTGTCGCTCGGGGTGTCGCCTTCCACGCCCAGGGCCCGGGCTTGTTCTGGCGTGAGTTGCACGCCCTGAGGTTGCTCGGGCGCCTTGGGCTTGCCGCCCTTCAGTAGGCCGACGCCGACGAACACCACCAGAGCGAGCACGCCGAGCAGGCCGAACTTGAGCAGCGGGTTACTCCTGAGCTGCATGGCGGGCCTCCTTGTGCTGACGGGGATCCGCCGTGTTCAGGCTCGGGATCAGCGACTGCGCCAGGCCATGGTTACGCGTCACCAGGTAGAGCACCGTGGTGTCGCTAGCCTCGCCGCGGCTGCCGAGGAAGGGGTGCTGGAAGGTAGCGGTGGCGAAGTCGCCCATCAGCTCGCGCGGATCCAGCGTCAGGCGCTGGCTGGTCTGGTTGCGCAGCTTCACCGCCGTCACCCAGTAGTCGTCCAGGCGCCAGGCGCCCAGCGGGCGGCTGTCCACCGGCAGGGTGGGCAGCACCGTCGAGAGGTCCAGGTGCGGATCGACCCTGACCTGGGCGATGTCCGGCACCGGTTCGACCGTACGCAGCGGTGCGTAGAGCATCTGCGCGGCGTAGCGCGTCAGCACCACGGGGATCGGCGTCTCGCGCCTTGGCGGGGCGGGCTCGTCGTCCGCGTCGGAGTCAGTTGCCGCCTGGTCGCGGGGCTTGGCGGCAGGCTTGGCGGTAGCGCCGTCGAGCTGGCCGTAGCGGGTCGGCGGGTTGTCGCCCGGCACGATGCGGATCGGTTCCAGCGGCGCCTCGCCCGGTTTCGCCGGCGTGGCGGCGATGTCGAGCAGCAGCATCTCGCCGGTGGCGACGTTCTGGACTTTGAGGCGGGTAGGCGCGATGGGCTCCTTGGCCAGCAGGTAGATCGCGCCGCCTGCGCTTTGCACCCGCAGCTTGCCAGCGATGGCCGGATCCATGCCCACGCGGACGTTGGCATCGACGAACACAATCCGTTCCTGATTCACCAGCAGCGGGATGGCGAGCGGGATACGCTCCCATTTGCGGATCTCGATAGCCTGGGCGAGGCCGCTGACCAAGAGCAGGCCCAGCAGTACCAGCAGCAGACGAAGAGGGGCAAGGCGAGTCTTCATGGAGCACCTCCGGCCTTTGCCTCAGCCGCTGTCTCGATCCGTTGCGGCTGGCCGCTGTAGCAGTCCCACATCAGGCCGAAGGGATTCTTCTCGGGATCGACGTCGGCCCGGACGATGTGCAGCGGGTAGCGGGCGAGGGCGCGTTTGACCAATTGGCCTGCCAGGTATTCGTCGGCGGAGATGTCCAGCATCACGGTCCAGTCGTTGTTGGAGAGTTGCTGGACACGGTGGGTTGGATCGTCGCCGTAGCCGGCACCGGGGATCTCGTAGACGCCGCGGACCCGCTTGCGCAGCTCACCGGCGTTGCGCTTGAGCGCCTCGTCACCCTCCAGGTAGGTCTTGCAGGAGGGGGTGAGGTAGTTGCTCAGCCGCTCGATGTTGCTCGCGTAGTCCTTCTCGCCATCGGTGGGCCAACGGTTCAGTTGCTGGAACAGATACAGGCCGAAGGTGTAGACCGACTCAGGCGGGATGTCCCACCACTTGCGGGTGCTGCCGGAGCGCAGGTCTGGCGGCACATGGATGGTCAGGTCCTTGGGGGCGGTGTACCAGCCGACGCCGGCGCCAATGGCAACGGCCGTCATCAGCCCCAGGGCGATGCGCAAGGTGTTGATATGGGCGCGCTGCGACTCGGACAGCTTCCAGGCGCGGCTCATAGCCCCTCCATCCGCTTCACGGTCCAGGCGCCACTGCGGATCACCAGGCGGCGACCGCCCAATCCCCAGTGGGCGAGCTTCCATTCGGCCTGGCGCCAGAGCCAGGTTTCCGGACGGCCCCGCTTCCAGCGGCGCAGCAAGCGGTTGGCCACGCTCAGGCCAAGGCATGCACACCCGAGCATGCACAGGATGGGCATGGCCGGGTTGATGAAGAAGGCGAGGGGAATCCCGACGATAAAGCCGAAGGCACCACAGACGCCCATCGTTGCGAACATCTCGAAGGTCGTCAGGCCGCCGATCACCACGGGCTGGTTGTTGAGGTGATTCGGCAGGAAGCGCAGCGTGCCGTCCTCGAGCAGGTCATGGTTGATGTCCATCTGCGTACCCGCCCCGCTTACATAATGCCGGTGGCTTTGGTGACCAAGAAGATCGTCAGGCAGACCAGCACGACCCCTACCGCCCCCGTGGCGAACAGATCCGGCCAGGTTTTCTTACCGATGTGGATTTCGTGATAAACCGTCATGCCGTGACGGGCGACCAAGAGCAGGCCAAGGGCGCATAGCCCCATGCCGGCCAGCATGACGAAGTCATAAAAGTAGTTCTTGAACATATCCAGCCACGTGGAGCCCTGGCCTCGACTTGGGTCCTGAACGGCGGGAAGACCTGCCCGACTGACGCCGGGGAGTAGGGCCAGGGCGGCAGTCATGGCATAGAGTTGGGTACGGGCGCCTAGGCGGACGAGCGTGTTGAGGGACAGCATGGGAATCTCCTCGGGAGGGGTTAGTGCAAGATGAGCCAGGTCATGACGGCGTATAGGAGCAGCCCCCGCAAAGCCGAGCCGCCTGCGGCGTCTGGCTTGAGGTTGCCGCTGGCCCAGCCCTTGTAGAGGCTGAGCAATAGCCAGGCGAGCCAGAGCGTGATGAGCGCCATGGTTGCTGAGAGCCAGAGCGTGTTGCTGACCGATGGGGAAACACCGCTTGCTGCCTGGAAGGCGGCGTTTTGCGCCGCGCTCATGCTCATGGCTGGGCCCTTTCACGCTGGTACTGGCCAGAAAGCTCGGTCACGTCGCGCGGTTGGGCCCGGCTGGGCGCCAGGTAGTCCTGCAGGCCCTGGCGGATCCGGGCGATGTCAGCGGCGAGGCGGCTGTAGTCCAGCCGGTAGCGGGCGCTGCCATCGCTGGGTAGCTCGGCGCTGCGCCGGGCGACCGCCTCGACGGCGTTGAGCTGGCGGATCATGGCGTCGACGTTGGCCTGCTCCGAGGCAGTGCCGGCGGCCAAGGCTTGATCACCAACGGGTAGGTTCAGCAGCAGAAATAGGACAGCGCTAGCGACTCGGCGCCATGAGACAGGATAGATAAGAAGGACAGTTGTTTTCACAGCTACGCCTTGGCCGCCTGTGGGGGTAGCTCACAGGCTGCCAAGCGCATAGGGTTACGTCAGCAGGAAACCGTTATCTCGCCCGATGAGGTTAGCAAACCCGCATCAAGCCTGGGTTTCACCTGAAACGCGCCGGTGCTTATGGGGTGTCCAGTAGCTAGAGAGCTACAACTCTTCCCTTAAAGCAATACCGCCGAGGTTCTGGAGTAGCGGCGCGTTTTCGCATGCTATGTACACACACTCTTCGGAGGCAGAGTTTATGTGTTGGTGCTCTGCCCAGACGGGCACGTAGAAGGCATCGCCAGCTTCCCAGGGCACAATTTCGCTGCCTATTTTCGAGTGCCCGCTACCCGACATCACATAGATGATGGTCTCGTAGTTGTGCCGGTGTAGACGAGTGGAGCCACCAGGAACAAGACGCCCGATAGTCATGCTAATCGTTTTGCTCGGGAGATTCACCGTATGTACTGGATGGTTTCTTTTGTTTGAAAAAATTGCATCGTTTGTAGACGACGAGTTAATGACTTGCTTGTGCGTCAGCTTTTCAGGGATGCGCGCAGTTAGCTGCCCAGGCACCTGCCAGAAGTCATTAGATGAATAGCTCTGCTGAGGTGCGAGTGATTCGGCTCCTTCGTGCAGATGGTTTCGCCAGACTGCATCAAAAATAGCAAGCCTTTTCTGGATTAGCTCAAGTCCAACTTGTTTGGCTTTCTCAACTTTGAATGGAGAATCGTCTACAAGACGATTCATGATGCCAAGCATCACTAGGGCATGGTCTTCATCATCTTCAATATGCAATCGGAAGAACTCTGTTGCATCGGGTCCGTAGTTAAGATGCTCCAATGCCGACAAAATTGGCTTATATATCGTTGGCACAATTGCTTCTGCACCGAGGCAAAGGGCGGAAAGCCCCACAATTGGATCAGGATCCTGGCACCTCTTTAGCATCGTATTAACCATGTCAAGCGTTGCTTGAAGGGGAGGTGTATCACCTGGCGATACACCTACACAGCGTAAAGAGCGCTGAAATAGCTCAGCGTGGGTGACACGGTCTTCTCCATCAACGCCCATCTCTTCAACCATGTTGTCTATTAGCGCCACGACGTCGAGCGGGTCTTTTATCTGGCTTATTAGGGCGCATAGGTAGCGGGTGAAATGTTTAGAATAATGGCTATGTTGCGCGAGCAAAGACTTGACCAGAGACGGCGAGGCCTCCCCTTTTTCAAGTGCCACCATCAAAGGATGCTCATTGAGCATTTTGATGTTGCTTGCATCCAGCCAGTCGGCCCAGATTGATGGTTCGTTGTAGTTCGTATCTTCCAGCTTCTGAAGAATTGCGCTCATTTTGATGCCTCGCTAAAGCCCCGATAGGGATAATTTGGTTAGAAAGAGTTACTTCAATGTGATGCTTCGAAGGCCGGTTTTTCCTTTTTTTTAAGCGAAAGACCAACGCCGGCCAAGAACCAGAAAATCGAGTAGAGCATCAGGCTTCCGAACCCTTGCGCTAGAAAAATCCATCCCAGAGCGGCGATTATGGAAATTAGTCGATTTGCGAGCCCTGTTGTTTTTCTGGTGTAGGCTAAAATCGCGCCACCATAAAGAATGATGAACCCCTGAGTAGTTGCCAAAAAGGCGATTTCTGGGCTTAACGCGAAGTGACCTATGGCCCATATAATGAGGCTGTAGGCTAACAGCGCAGTTACCAAGCACGCGGTGGGCGTACCATCTTTTGAAGTGGTCGATAAAAAGGACGGTAAGGTGCCTGCTTTGGCCGCTGAATAAAACGCCCGGGAAGAGCCAAATACCCAAGAATTGGCGTTGGCCAGCAAAATAATTACCATAAGCCCTAGCATTATTTTGCCGACAACACCGTTTGGTACAATCGAGGCCAAACCATTCAATCCTTCTACTGAGTAGCCTTCCATAGCCGATGCTGCTATAGCGGCTGCGAATCCTAGATAGCAGACTGAAACCACCAAGAAACTAATCCAGAATATTTTTGGTATGTTCTTGTCAGGGTCTTTGATCTCGCCGAAACCGAAAGTCAAATTTTCCCAGCCTTGAAAAGCCCAGAAAACTATCCCGGCAGCTAACCAGATGCTCGAGATATTACCGACTTCAGGTTGCCTCCATCTTTCCACTTCCAGAAGCTGTGGGATGTAAGGCAGGGACCGAGCGCAAACAAATAGAATCACTGATACGATTAACAATATGGCGACGGTATTAAACCAGCCTAGTTGCTTGAGCCCAAATATGTTCGCAAGAGTCGTCAAAATGGCTATTGCGATCGCTAAGGGAATCGACCAAGTAGATGTATCTAGCCCTAGCAACGAAGCGGCATAGCTTCCTCCGACTAGAAAAAATGCTGGCATGCCTATTAGAAGCGTGCCCGCGGTGAGCATCAAGATTCCATTTTTTGACCAAGTTCCAAAGCCCATGCTGGCGTACAGTGCAACGCCTTCTGACTCTGGGTACTTTCGGCCTAAATAGGAAAATATATGTATCATGGCGGGCATTATTGCAACCACCACTGCCCAGCCTATTAGGGAGTTAAGCGGGCCCGCAGCCTGTATGGCAAGGCCGGGTAGTCCGAATAGCCCGGATCCAATAACCATAGAAATGGCTATTGCGACTCCGGATGCTAAAGATATTTGGCGCTTTTCTTTCATATTGGGCACCCAAAATTAGTGTTGTGGGCTGTATGTTTAATGGCTGCGCTATTAGCCGGTTCCGGCCGACGCCCCTCCGTCGACAGGCATTACTGCTCCTGTGATAAAAGACGAAGATTCCGAGGCCAGAAAGACGACTACCTGAGCCACTTCATCGGGTTTCCCGATCCTGCCTAGTGGCCTAGATGCCCCTGCTGCGCGAAACCGATCTATGGACGACCCAACCAATGACGCCTCTTGCGCTAGCAAGGGAGTGTCGGTATCTCCTGGGCATACGCAATTGATACGAATATTCGCTTTCCCGTAGTCAACTGCCATGGCCTTTGTAAGCAAAACAACTCCTCCTTTCGAGGCGCAATAGGCGCTGGCCCGGTCCCCGCCGGCGATGCCCCACCCAGATGAAATGTTAATGATCGCGCCAGCTCCATTTTCAACCATCGACGGAAGTGCTGCTCTACTTGTTAGAAAGCAGGATGTTAAGTTGGCTGCAATCACTTTGTTCCAATCACTGAGAGAGGTGTCGATAACGGTCGCGCGATGGATGATGCCGCAGCTGTTAACAAGAACGTCTATCTTCTTGTACTCACTGAGGATAGCCTCGAAAGCTGCATTTACACGGCTCTCATCTGTTAGATCCAGTGTAAGCCGATGCTCAACCGAGAGTTCTTGTTTGCCCCCGAATTTTAAATCTAGAGCTACTACCGTGGCGCCTAGATCTGAAAACGCTTGAGCACAGGCTTGGCCAATTCCACTACCTCCCCCTGTTACGACAACCACTTTTCCATCAAAAACCTTCATTGCTTTTCCTTATTTGCCTGGTATAGCAGCGTCGCAGTGTCGCCGTATACAACTTCTGGTTTGTCGTGGAAGGCGAAATTTATTACTGTTCTTACGCCTTTCTGCAGTGGTGTGACTCGATGCAATGTACTGCCTGCCTCCAATATGTATGCATCTCTTGCGTCTAAGAAATCTCTGATGATTAAGTTTTCTTGGTCAGCAAGCTTGACCTGCTCATTCAAAGGCAGCGATTCGACGGCGAAGGCTTTCTGGAAGGCATTCCAATTCGGAATAAGCTCTATCATGCCTCCTGAACGTGGGGCCCTTATTGCAATTACAAAGGCGTATCTAGGGTCATCTAGATGCCATCCGTGAGTGTCGCCTTGGGCCGATAGTGTATTCACGACAATACACTCTTCGGGATGGTCAATCTGATAAATTGGGCGGCCTGCTTGTCGCTCTATAAGATTGGCAATAGTTTGATCTTCGTACATTGCCTGGATCTTTGGACAAGTTCTTCGAATCAGACGGCCGCCTGCCACGCTTAGGTTACGAGGGGTCTCGTAACCTGGCATGATGAAATCGCGCCTTAAGTGAATTTTCTGAAGCTGCATGATTTCATTTAGAATTGCTTCATGCTCGTCTTCTGAAAGATATTCTTTTATTTTTAAGTAGCCCGTTTCTCGAAGCAGGTTGGCAGATTCCAAAGAGGTAAGCGCTTCGTACGCGCCGCCGTTTTCCCATTTTCCAAATTTTAACATGATCTTCTTCCGTTTTTTCTGGGCGGCTAGTTAGACTGTGGCATGGTCGGAGGGGTACCTTCCAATTCGTCTTGGGCGTGGTGTTTGAACCACCGCTTGTTACCTACGAGGTATGCAATTACATGCCCCATATATTGGACGGTGAACCACATAGGTAAGAAGGCCGCAGCATAAGGCAGATCATGGGTCTTGAAGATAACCAATGCCGCCCAGACGATAATTCCAAGAGCGGAGGCCAACGCAACGGTTGTTGATAGGTTCGTCTGCATCTGCTGCCAGGGTTTCAGGCCGCCCGGAAGAGGGCCTGCCCCAATTATGAAGCCCACCAACATGGATCCTACTAATCCCGCGGCGGCGGCGGTCGCTAGAGATCCTCCACTGGAATTTGGTACGCCTATTATGACCCAGTAAAAAACGCCCAGAATGATACCGCCTACAACCCCTCTTACATGGATATGAGGTGTCTTCCAATGTTGAGGGGCGGCGGTCTCAATGTCTTTTGCGCCTTCTAGTCTTTTAAAGTTGGGGAGGATGTTTCCTGTAACTTTTTGATAGTTTGAATACTGAACTCCTGCCAGCTTTTCCAGTCTTTTGTCATATAGAATGGTCCCAATGACATTGTAGATATTCAGCACGATCGCAAGGGTCAATAGATCCGCGGTCATCGTTGGTATAAGAAAAAACATTGGAAAAAATGCGGTATGAACAGGGAACCTTATCCAGCGTCTAGAGCCGATTTTCCAGAGCGGGTTCTTTAGACTGCTTTTTCCGGCCATGGCGGAGACGAAGCTTGTAGAGCCGAAGGCCAATCCACAGTCGTACTCGAACAAGTGGAGCTGCCAATACCAGACCCACGAGGCTGCTACCAAGGCGGCTGCTACGTAGTAGCTAACTCCTTCCAGTGACCAAATAATTTGGTCCACCGGCTGCCAAAGCCAAGCGGCTATAAAGATGTAGGATATGTTTGTGAGGCTTTCAATCGAGCGCCAGGCAAGCGAGTCTATTTTGACCAATTTGTTTGCAATTGCTTTGACCTTGAGAGTGGCCAAAACAGAATGCTGCATGCCAAATCCCGTTACCAAAAGCGTGTCAAATAATAATTTTAGCCAGTCCGTCATTTTGTTTCTCCGTGTGGATGCATTGATGGCTTTGTATTCGTTACTTCCGTCGCTCCAAACTTATTTGGTAAGCCGTTTATATTGGTAACTAATGTAAGCAAATGCGTCAACAGGGGGGCGGCTAGCTTGAGCGTGATATTCAGCTGGTTCTTTGCTAATGAGATCAAAGTGATCTCATTAATTAATGGCTAATGATATCAATGTAATGTTTTTAACTGTGCGTGCGGTGCAAAAATGCTTTTCGCTGCGGGGTTGAACTTCCTGTTCGTTGAGGCGGCAGGCGTAAGACTCACCCCTGATTTGGCAAGGCTTCCAAGGGGGGGCTACGAACAACTCATTCCTTTTACTTAATGCCTTTGACTCATCAAGCCCCTAGGGCTGCCTAGCTGTCGAAAGTCACTTTGGCTTCTGTTGGACCAAAGTTATTGGTTCGGACGAACGGTCTTGTCTTTAGCGTGATAATAATTAGTGGGGGTCTTATTAAGGGGTGACAAGACCGCTACAGAACAGCAATCAGAATCAGACCCAGCTCGCGCAGGCACCGACGATGGATGTTCGTGGCGCACAGAAGCCGATCACGGCAAGGCGCGCCTAATAGCCATAGCTGGCTGTCCTTGGGCAGTCGTCTAGTTTCGGTTAGTAGTCGATGCCTTTTGTCATGGGCTTAAGCGAACCCTTTCGTTAGCTAATGCAGCTGTAGGGGCGGTGTTCAGCAAGGCGTCGGACGCTCTAGGAATTCATTGTCGATGTGGCTGCTCTAGCCTTCTCCTGTGGGTAAACAAAGGAGAGGTTGGCTAGATGCCTATCGGCCTTACCTAGATAGCTGTCCGGCCTACCAAAGCGTTCACAGTCGAGGCATTTACTTAGCCTGAAGCGCTTTAGGCGCTTGAATAATGGCTTCGATCGTAATCGGTTCGAGGCGCTCCGATGAAATTTGCAATATCCCTGCTATCATCGGCTTGAGCAGGTTTTTTCTGAATTGTTACGATTGGGAGGCGGAAGTGACCGATAAAATTCACAAGTATTCTGTCAAGGTGACTTGGACTGGTAATAACGGAGCAGGTACTTCCTCTTACGAAAGCTACAGCCGTTCACATGTGATTCAGGCTGAGGGTAAACAGCGGATAGAAGGATCTTCCGACCCCAGCTTTCGAGGTGACCCGGCATGCTGGAACCCAGAGGAATTGCTTTTGGCATCTTTAGCGGCATGCCATAAACTTTGGTACCTCAATCTTTGTGCCAAAGCCGGTTTAGTTGTAGTTTCCTATGTGGACAACGCGGAAGGAACTATGACTGAGGTCTCTGGAGGAGGAGGCCAGTTCACAAGCGCTATTTTGAGGCCAACAGTGGTGTTGGCGTACGGGGCTGACGTCGAAAGAGCCAGAGATTTGCATGGGGTCGCTTCTAAAAAGTGTTTTATTGCACGCTCTGTTAATTTTCCAGTCGCACATTTTCCTGAAATAATCGTAAAAAACGAGCCATAGGAGCCCTGTTTTGACGTGGCGCTGGGAGTCCGCCTCGACGGCACTCAGTTGGCTGATCAAGACGTTGAAATCGGTAGCGCTGGACCAGGCTCGCCGGGAGCAAGCACGACGGCAAGACCGAAATGACCGAATGGCTTACGAGGGTAGGAGGACAGTTTCACAGCTGGGCCCTGGGCTAGCGGGTGCATGCTGAGGGCGAAAAGCGAGGTCAGCGGGAAACCATATCTCCACCCTGAGAGGTTGCAAACCCGCATGGTTATTGACTTTCTGATTGAACGATCGAGCGCTTGAAGAACAGCAGAAAGCCGATGGGCACGGCGTAGCCAACGCCCCAGCCCTGGTTGCCCTGAGCGGTCTGCGCCCCGACCTGGGCGCGGCCCTCCAGCACGGGCTGGACACTGACCAGCTCCCAGCCCTGGGCGCCGAGTTCATCCAGCCGAGCACGGCGCTCGGTCGACGCCAGGAAAGCTGCGATGTCTGGGGTGCCACTCTGGATCTCCTGCTTGAACAGCAGCCAGCCACGTTCCTGGACGCGGTAGGTCAGCGGAGCGAACTCGGTGTGGTACTCGAAGCGGACAGGGGACATGAGCAGCCTCCAGTTCGATGGGGTGGCCATCGTCGGATCTGCGTCTTTGCCCTTGCCAGGCTTAACCGCATTTGGAGGCTAGGAGGTTAGGAACCAGGCGCGAACGAAACGCCTGTTCCCATGGTCATCTGGGAAATCACGGGAGGTCGTATGACCGAGATTGCGTTTCTCCCCGAAGAAGCCAAACAACGATGGCGGGAGCTGACTCAGGCAATGGCCATCATGGGGCTAGGCCACCTGGCTAGGCTGTACGGTCAGCTCGAAGGCTACATTCTGGCTTTGCTCGATCTCGACCGGATCACTGCTCCGCAGGGCAAGCAACTGCTGACGGCCGCGGCCGAGCTGTTCGATCAGTGCCGATCCGACTATCTCCGCCACAAGCAGAAGCCGCGTCGGCGTATCGCAGGGGCGGTGGGCGACCGTATTCGGCAGAGCCAGCGTAGGTCCGAAGGCGTCCACTGATACACCGCAACCTCATGCGGTGGAGATGAGGTTTGCCGTCGACTCCTCTGTTACCGCCATGAGTTCCTGCCCTGTCGACAGCCTCGCCATGTCCGAAAGCATACGCAACGGCCACCCGGTAACTGTGCAGAGCATTAACGTACTATCACTGGACTTTTCGTGTGATTTATCAGCTACTGCGCAGAAATCTGATTAAAGCGAGGCAATCATTAGCTATGTGGAAATTTTTGAGTTGGTTTTCTGTGTTCTGCGGAATTGCGTTTCTTTACTGGGGCTTCACCATGGAAACTAGCCTGCCAGGCTTGAACAGACAGGATATCAACGGCGAACTCGAGGAGTTGAGAAGCGCTTACTTGGTGTTCGGTATTGCTTTCCTCTTGGGCGGCGGGTTTGGCCTCTGGAAAACTCGCCGCAAATAAATAGAGGATAGGTACGGCTACTGAACCAGGCTTCCATGCAGCTCCTTGTACCGCTGCATGATGTCGATCACCAGCGAGTTCAACGCCAGGATCTGCATGGCCCGGGTCACCGAGACGTAGAGCAGATTCAACTCATCGTCGCGCTTGGCCCGGTCGATCTCGGGGGCGAGTGGGTCCGCGCTGAAGTCGTCGTAGAGCCCAACATAATCCCACTCCAGGCCCTTGGCCTTGTGTGCCGTGGTCAGGGTCACGGTGGCGTCCAGCTCGCTCGCCACCGCGCAGCGGCGGAGCTGCTCGATGCGCTTGGGCAGATCGAAATAGGCCTCGATGATCCGCACCGAGCGTTGCATCTCTGGATCCTGGGTCGCCTGGGCGATTTCCTGGTACTGCTCGTAGTCGCGGTAGTCCTTCAGGAGCTTCTTTTGCTGCACCAAGTCATTGCGTCCCCGGCTGAACTGGAACAGATCCTCGAGCTCGCGCAGCGAGTAGCTGTCGATCCCGCCGATCCAGAACATCCGCTGGTCACCTTGTTTCTCCAGGCGCAAGGCGTTCTCGATCACCCCACTCACCGTGCGGTGTAACCAGGTGCGGTGAGGAAGATCCTCCGGCAGCGATCGCTTCACCAGGGTGCGTTGGCCAAGGCTCTGTAGCTTCACCGCCTCGCCCTTGAACGATAGGATGACGTTGGCCACGTGAGCCACCGCGGGGCCGAAGCGGAACGACTGGGTCAGGTAGTGCTTCTCGGCATCGGCCATCCAGGGCGCACTCAGGGCGTCCTCGGCGCCGCGGAAGCGATAGAGTTGCTGGTGACGGTCGCCCACCATCACCTGGGTGGTACGTTGCCGCTGCACCAGGTCGGCGATCACCGGGTTCACGTCCTGGCCCTCGTCGAGCAGGATGGCGCCGAAGCGGTTGGAGAGGTCCGGCCGGCTCATCTGGTACAGCTTGAGGTAGCCGTCGTGGGTGATCTGCACGCTCTTGTCCTGCAGGTCGATCATGCGTTTCCAGACGCTGATGGCCAGGCCCACCACCTGGGGTGACGCGCCGCTCCTGCAGCGGCGTCAGGCCTCGACCCTCGAAGCGGGTGAAGTGGCGGCCGTCCAAGGCCATGTCGGCGCTGGCCATGAACGTATTCAGGGTGTTGACGACATCCCGGGCCAGCTCCCAGTCCTGGGTGTCCAGCACCCGAGCGACCTCGGTGATGCGCAGGTTGCCGGCCTGCTTGTGCTGGTACTGGGTGCCGTAGACCGCATAGGCCAGGCCGTGGGCGGTCTTGCAGGTGACGTTGCGCGGGAAGCGGTTCTTGGCCTTCATCTCCACTGACTTGTTGTAGCAGAGGTAGAGCATCTTCACGTCGGAATGGGCACTGGCGTAGCCCTCCAGGGTGGTGGTCTTGCCGGTGCCGGCGAACGCTTGGATGAGCAATTTGCGGGCATTCGAGGCGATGACGGGCGCCTGCTCGTCGGTCCATTGCATAGTCGGCTCCCGGGGTTTCAATACCACCCCTGCATCAAGTCTATGGAAATCGCCTACGGCGAAGTACGGTGGCTCAATAGCGTGGGCTGAGCGGCTGGCCTTCGTTCCAAAGCTTCTGGAAGTCCTGGGTATAGGCCCGCGCCAGGTCCGGCACGTTGCGCAGCAGTAGCGCGTTCTCGGCGTTGGGCTCGGCGGCGGCCTGGGTGTAGTTGAATGAGCCCGTCTCCACCGCCTGGCCATCGATGACCATGAACTTGTTGTGCATGATCGCGTAGTGGCCGTTGAGCCGTACCGGCACGCCCTGGTTGGCCAGGAAGGTCACGGCGGAATATTTGCCACCGTTGGCCTTCTCGTCGGCTACCACCTCGACGTCGACACCGCGCTTCTTCGCGGCCACCTGGGCAGTGGCGATGGGCTTGCTGGTGAAGCTGTAGGCCGCCACCAGGATCTGGCGGTGGGCAGAGTCGATGCCTTGGGTTACCACGTCGAGCGCCGAGGGGCCGCCGACGGCGGGGGAGAAGCCGACCTGCAGATCGCTGGCGGCCAGGGCCGGCAGGGTGGTGGTGAGCAGGATAGAGCTGAGCAGCAGGGAGGTCAGACGCATCATCGTAGGTCTCCGGGTCAGAGGTATTTCTTGAAGCTGCTGGTGGTGAGGTTCACCGACAGGGCCAGCAGCGCCGCGCACGGTAGAAGTACCAGGAGCGGGCTCACACTGATGGGCAGGGCGAGGTAGAGCGACCACGGCAGCAAGGCGAGCGGCAGCATGGTGCTGCGGACCTTGTGGTAGAAGTAGCTCGACTCGCGACCGGCGCCGAACTTGCGGATGTCCCGCCGCACCAGGCCGTCGATGAAGCCGACTAGGGCCGCCATCGCAAACAGCGGCACGGCTAGGGTGAGGATCACCAGCCGCACGCAGAACACCAGGATGGTGAAGAGGGCCGATAGGCCATAGGTCTGCACCGTGGTGACGCTCTGCGCGGCCAGGTAGCGCAGATCCAGCCCACCGCGCGGGCCGGCCGCGGCGAGCTGCTGCATGCCGGTCAGCCACTGGATCACGCCGGTCTTTACGAACAGCCAGTCATAGAGCAGCTGCACCAGCCAGGCCGCGGTGCGTCCGGGTTCCTGGACCACCACGCTGGTCAAGAAGCCCTGGGACAGCCAGGCCAGCTCATGGTCGAGCATCGCCTTGGCGTGGTGCCAGCCGGCTTCGGGCCAGAGGAAATACAGGCACAGCCAGTCGATCAGGATGGCGCCGAACAGCGAGGCGAACATGACGCCGAGGAAATGGAAGGGAAAGGCCATCAGCGACCCGATGAAGGTCTGCTCCTTGACCTGCTGCTGCTGGGCCCGTTGGGCGACGTCGGCCATTATCGGCATCCTCGCGGAGTAGCGCTGGCGCGCCGGGCGATGGAGAAGAGCGCTTGTCGCTCGGCTGCCATGTCCGGTTGGTGCTGGAAGGCCTCCCACTCGGTGCCGGCCGCCTGTCCGGCTGGTGGCCAGAGGTTGCCGCGCGGTCGCACGATCTCGGTCACCCGGCTACCGATGGCCACCAGCAGGCCCCAGCCGGGTGGCAGATCAGCCACCTGCAGCAGCCCTTCGGGACAGAGATAGAAGCGATACAGGCCCAGGCCGCCGGCGGCGCGCTCGGGCTTTTTGCGATCAGCCAGGAAGTCCCCGCGACTGGTCTTCACTTCGATCAGCGTCGAGCAGTGGCTGCGAAAGCCCAGCACATCCGGTTGCTCGCGCGAGCCGAAGCAACGCAGCTCGGTGGCGACGATAGGAAAGCCCTGCCGGCGCAGCCAGGCGGCGCCCAGGGCGACGAGGCGGGCATGTTCAAGGCCGGTGGTCATGCCGCATCCTCCGCCCCCTGGGTCATCCTCTTGAAATCGTCCTGCAGATCCAGCGGCAGATCGTCCGCGACATGACGCTGCCCGGGTGCCTCCCACCATTCACTGCCGTTGGCCTGGCCGACCTCGTAGGACTTGCGCATCTTGGCCGCCAGCTCTTGCAGACTGGCGGGCATCACCTCATCGGGGTCGTTCGCCGGCAGCGGTAGACGAATTTTCCAGAGGTTGCCGCCCTCCATCAGGGCGAAGCATTGCCCTTTCGGTAGGCCGATGATGTGTGCGGGCTCCAGCATGGGCACGCTGGTAGCGCTGACCTGGTCGTGGGTATTGGAGGTGAAGGCCGTCTTGCCGTTGACGGCATCACTCGCGCTGCTGGCCGGCGTCGCCGTGAAGACTTGCACCTTGGGTAGCTGATTGGTGAGCAGCTCTGCCGTTGCCGTCTCGCGAACCCGCAGCATGAGCAGGTTGTTGAAGTTACCGATCACCTGCCCGGCCTTGGCACGGTTGCCGATCCTGGCCTCGATGTCGGACAGGGTCTGGGTGTAGGCGGTCACCTGCATGCCGGCGCCGCCGCCCTTGTTGATCATCGGGATGAACTCGTCACCGATGAGTTCGTTGAATTCGTCGCAGTGCAAGTTGATGGTGACCTTGCCGCTCCCGCCCCCGGGCAGGCCATCATCGATGCCGTACTTGTAGATGTGGCCCGCTACCGAGACCAGGTCGGAGAACATCGAGTTGCCCACCGCCGCAGCGACCTCGGTGTCGGACAGGGCGTCCAGGCCGATGTAGACGACGGCGCGTTTACGCACCACCTGCATCCAATCGAAGATCGGCCGCGGATCGTTGACATCCTGGTAGTCCGGCGCGATCAGCTCGGCCATGCGGCCGGTGGTGAGCTTCTCCAGCAGCGGCAGGAGCGAGGCGACGATCTTGTCGAAGTAGGTCTTGTCGTAGCGGACAGCCGATCTCAGACCATCCATGACTGGATCCAGCACCCGAGTCTGGTTCAGGTACTGATCGATGGCGATAACGCGCAACGGCCGCCCCTTCATGTTGAAGGGCACGTTCTTGTCGTTGAGCTTGCTCTCGATGGCAATGATCTTTTCCCAGGCCCTGGGATCATGCTCGTCGAAGTATTTCTGGGCATACTCCAGGAACAGCCCCTCGATGTTGATCACGTGCTGCTGGATCTGCAGGTAGTCCGGGCGCCGGCCGAGGGCGACCAGGGCCCGGGCGATGATGTTCACGAACCGCCAGGCGAATTCCTTGAACGCCGCCGAGTTGCCCTCGCTGGAGAGCTGGCCGGCGATGCGGGTGGCGACCTCCGAGATCCGGCCGAAGCGGCCCACGGCGTTGTAGCGTGCGGACTGGTCGGGCCAGCCCAGGTGAAAGATGTAGAACTCGTTCAAGCGGCCGGCTTGCTTGCAGTCGAGCCACATGCTCTTGAGTAGGTCAGCGTCCCCCTTGGGGTCGATGACGATGACGACCTCGTGTTCGTACTCGCTGTCATTGGCCGCATCCGGCATGTCAGCCGAACGGCGGCGAGACCAGCGATGTGGCCGTTGGGTACGCCGTCCCATCTGCACCGGCGCCCGGCGCCGACGGCGCTTGCGACGGATGTCCTGGCTGATGAAGAGTTGAGCCGCTCGTGTTTTGCCCACCCGAGTGGTACCCATTACCAAGGTGTGCCCGTTGCGCTCGCCCAGCGGCAGGCTGACGTTGTGCTCGTTGGGTTCGATGCCGTGCAGCCGCGGTAGGCCGCCCACGGGTGGCAGCGGCCGGAAGGGATTGCAGGGGTTGTCCCAGGCCGTGGCCTTGGCCAGCAGGGTGAGCGGGAAGGGCGCGAATTCCAGGCGCGCCTCGAGGCGCCGGGCCATGTTGGTCCATTCCGACGGCTCGACGTAAGGGGCGTATTGCGGCAGGTAGGTGTCGAGCAGGCGCTGGGTGTGCTTCTGCTCCCAGCGAAACCCCTTGCCAATGAACAGCCGCTCGTTGCTGACCGGGATCTCCTTGCTGGTCATGCTGTAGAAGGACAGCCGCCGGATGTTGCGCCGATAGCGCAGCACGCGCAGCGCCTGGCGAAAGCGGTAGGCGCCAAATACCAGGAAGGCCACGGCAGTGACCAGGCCAAACAGCGGCGTCAGGGCGACTGTCCAGGGCGCGAAGACGCACAGGAAGGCCATGGCCAGGCACACGAAGACCGTGTACAGCTCCACTGCCGGACGCAGCAGGGTGTCCAGGGCGTGGTTGCTCGCCATGGCTAGCGGGCCTCGCGCTCAGCCGGCTGCGGCTGCAGGGCTAGCGCTTCCACCTCCTGGCGGATTTCCTCGGCTTGCCAGTCGGGCAGCGCTGCTTCGAACCGCTCGCAGAGGGTCATCTCATCGCCCTGGGCGCGGCCAGTGACCTCCCCGCCGTGCATCTTGATCAGTACCTTTACGTCCCCGGTGAGCGCAGCGCGGGCTTCCTGGCTCTCGGGCATGCGTATCACCAGGGTATAGAAAGGGGAGAGGGGGCTGGGCATGGGCATCTCCGGCTATTGCTCGAGGGCGGTGGGGGTGATGAGAACGGGGTAATGGCTGAGACCGAGGCGGCTGGCCAGGTCGTCTCCGGACACAGGGCTGATGGCCAGGCCCTGGGCCCAGCTGCGAATAGCGGCCAATCGCTCGGCGTTGGGCACGTTCACGGCCAGGCCGGCAGCGCCGAGCCGCCGCAAGGTTTCGCCGCGGCTGGCCAGCCAGCGCCGTGACAACTCATCGTCACCGACCAGGAAGAAGGGCTGCAGCCCGGGCGCGTTGATCACCCGGCCCTCGACCGGACCGGGGCTCAGCCGCGGCGAGCGTACTGGGAAGCCCAGGGCGGCGCTGGGGGACGGCAAGGGCAGTTGGCCCTGCGCCTGGTTTGGCTCGGGTTCGGGGTTGAGGCGGTTGTAATAGGGCAGGGCGGAGGCACCGCCGCGGTCTTCGACGACGATCAGCGTGGCGGCCTGGGTGGCCAGCGGCAGGAGCAAGGCGAGCACGACAGGGAGCTGCTTCATGGATTGGTGGCCAGCAAGGTCAGGCCGGTGATCCGGCTCAGGTGTTTGGCGAATTTTTCGCGGTACCGGGCGGCAGGGGCGCCGCCGGCGGGACGGTGATAGCGGCCGGCGACGCTGATCCAGCTGCCGCCCTCGGCGCGCAGTTCAGCCAGCATTCGCGCGGCGACCTCGAGATTCTTGTAGGGATTGAGTGCTTCACAGGGGTAGACGCCACGACCGAAGCGGCTTGCGTTCCAGCCCATGTTGATCTGAGCGATGCCCACGTCGACGCGCTTGGCATCGACTGTCCGCAGCGCGACCAGGAGTGCCGTGCAGGCATCTGCCCGGGTGGCAAATCGGTAGCCGGCTCCGGCGACGTTGAGGGTCCAGGGCCAGGGCACCAGTTGCTGGCCATGGCGGCGCAGGCGAGTACCGCTCTCCTGCAGGGCGACGGAGTACAGGACCTCGGAAGGGATGCCCGCCTGGTACGCGGCCAACTGATAGGCCGGCGGCGGAGTCTCTGCCGCCAGCGCGCCCAGAGCCATCACCTGCAGGAACAGGCCGACACCAATCGCCTTGATCATTGCCGGAGCCATTGCCCATTCACCTCGCGGACAACGGCGGGCAGCTCGCCACCGAGGCCGAGCTGCACCCAGCGGCCGCCGTCGTGGTTGAGGGTGATCTGCCGGGCGCGGACCTTGGCCGGGTCGATTCCGGCGAGTAAGGCCCAGTGGCGGATCTGGGCATCGTCGCCTTGGCTGCCGATCAGATAGAGATCGAAGGGCTGGCCAGCGTTCTGCAGGGCCTGGACCCGTTCGGTACAGGCCGCGCAGCTGTCGGTCACGAAGACGGCGAGGCGCCCGCTACCTCGGACAGTAGGGCTGGCCAGGGGGGCATTACCGCCACCAACCTGGATGGGTTGCAGATTGGGATAGAGGCGCTTCCAGGCCTCTTGGTAGGCCTGCTCATAGGCCAGTTCCTTCTGCACACGCTGCGCCTCGGCGCGCACCTGCAATTCTGCGTAGCGCCGCCGCTCGGCGTCGGACTGGGCTTCGATTCCCAGGGCGGTGAGCGGATCCAGGCCGGGGGAATAGACACCACGGCTGCCCTGCATCAGGGTGCGGTAGCGCTGGTATTCCTGGCTGCTCAGGCCCCATTCCTGGGCAAGGGCACTGTCGTTCTGCTGGACCAGGCTACTGCGCTGGTCGCTTTCCTTTTCGGCAGAGTTCGCCTGCGAGGCAGCCATGGTCATTGGGGAGAGCGTGGAGAGGGCGACCGCAAGGCTCGCCGGAATTAAGGAATACGAGGGGCGCATGGTTGCCTCTACTTCAAGGAAAGGATGCGGGTGGTGCCATCGACGCTGAACTGCGCCTGGCGGTCGTCGAGACGGACCAGTCGCCAGCGGGTACCGCCGACGTTGTCGCCAGGACGCACCAGGTAGAGTTCGCTGAGTTGGGTGCTGCCGGGCGGGGCCACGGAAAGAAAGCGCTCGCCGCCGCGGTACTCGATGCCGACGACGGTGAAGGGGGGCGGCGTCTCGATGGGCTTGGGCGACTCATGCTTACGCGTCGCCACCGGTGTGAGCCGCTGTTTTGGAACGATCAGTGGCGGTGGCGCCTTGGCAGGCTCCACTGTTTTCTTGCGCAGCTCCCCGAGGTCGTTCTGCAAGCCTTCGATCTTGGCCTCGAGCACGACCAGGTCAGCGGCCTGGGCAACGCCTTGGAGCGCCGATTGGTTGGCGCGCTGGATCTCCACCATCAGGGCCTGGGCCGTATCGATCCGCTGGGACAGGGCTTGCTGACTCGCCCGGAAATCAGCGTCCTGGACGGGCTTGCTGCCGGTGAAGTGATCAAGGCGATCCTCCACGCCGTCCAGACGTTTGGTGATGGCCTGAACCATGTCCTGGCCAGCCGCCGCGTCGAGGTCGCGATTGACGTGCTTGAGCTGCAGTAACAGGTAGAGGCACACACCGGACAAGGCCAGGAAGGCTGCGATGCTGAGCGATTGGGAGAGGGAAGGGCGCTTCATGAGAGACCTCGCACGGGATGACAGGCAAGGTCGCAAATTGCAAGCGTTGGGTCAGCGGGAAACCTTATTCAGGTCTCAGGAGGTTAGGTTTCGGGCTTGATCTGGCCATAGGTCGCCCTCCGGTCTGATGATCAGAGCGGGCAGGTTATGATGCTGGCCTTCGCGGAGGGGCTATCAAGATGCTGGTGATTCGATTGGAAACGGGGAGAGTGATCAACCTGGAGCGCCAGGTGACTACGTCGAACGGGTATGGCATCTGGGAATACCATCGGAGCCAGAGTTCGACGATGTGGATCCCCGACCATACGCCCTACCGTCATGTGGCCATGAAGCCGGCGGAGCCACGCGTAGGACAACAGGTGATCTTGGCAAGATGCTTGCCTGGCACATCGGAAGAGACGTGGAAGCCGTTTCAAGCCGGAGCTGTTGTTTCGGATTCTGATTGAGAGGAATTGATTAGCGTGAGCTCGCAACCGTTCTTTGATCTGAGTAAGTGGCATGGGGTTTTGATAATCGATCCAGGCCAGCATCAAGAATTTGATAAGTTCCTGAGGGATAAGGAGCATATCTACGTATACCTCAGATCAAGATTGCGGCATCATACTTGTGATGATGAGGGAAATCTCATAGAAGTAACCTCAAAAGATCAGTCTATTCTTGAGCATTATTGGAGGAAATTCGAGTCCAGTCGAAAGCACTATGCCAATTTGATGCTCGTAACGGCTGCGGCGTATCTTGAGTCTATAGTGTACGATTTTTTCCATGTTTTTTTTCTGCACAATAATAAAGCTATGCATAGCTTTATTGGTCGTGACGAAGAAAAAGGCTATATCCGGCTAGATGAAGTTCTGGGTAGCGAGTCTTTAGATGAACTGTTAGGTCGTCTTGCGGCGCGAGCCGCTACCAATGCGGCCGCCGGTTCACCTAAGGATATTCAAAAAAGGCTTAAAAAGCTGCTAGGTCAAGGGTTTCCGGACGATCTGCTCAAATCTTTCGAGCAGCTTGTGGAATCGAGAAATATCATCGCTCATGAGGCAGAATTGCTGCCCGATGAGCAACTGGACGTTGCCGGATCGTACGAAACTGTGCTTCAGATACTAAAATTTTTCGGTCGCGTGGCGATTGAGAAGTCTATCCCTATCAGGGATGCAGGCCATCTTTTAGATAACTCGCTAATTCACTAGGTGGGCGCACGCAGGTGAGTGCGTCATTTGCATAAGGCTTTAAGAGCCTAATCATCAGGCTCCACTAGATCCATTTGATATCGGCAACGTTGGCATATTACTTCGTTTAACTGGTAGCCCGTTAAAAGTGTTTGGTCGTCCTCTATGGTTTGGTCGCAATCCTCAATGCTGCATATGACGTCTTCGATAAGTGGCTTGATAAATTCCCGATAGTGCCACTATTGATTATCAGATAGTGATTCGACCGATCCTCCATTGGCAATCAATCTTTAGCAATGCCTGTGGTGGCTATTGATCGGTGCTGAGCTTTTGGCGACGAATCACCTACCGAAAGTCGCGGCTCCTCACATCTAGGCCCTGCAGCAGCTCGCTAATGTCCAGCAGCCGTCCGGCGACCACGTGCATGACGCCTTCCCGATTCTCCAGTGTGCCGTCGACCCGCAGTAGCTGAGAGGCAACCAGGTCTCGGCGCTGCCGTTCGGCCAGGTCCTTGCGCACCACCACGTTGACCATGCCGAACTCATCTTCCAGCGTCACGAAGGTGATGCCACTGGCCGTCCCGGGCCGCTGGCGGCCGACCACCAGGCCGGCGACTCGGGCGGGTTGGCCATGGCGCCGCTCGGCTAGGTCGCGGGAACTCATCAGGCGCCTCGCCATGAGCTCGGGGCGCAGCAGCGTCAGTGGGTGGGGACCGAGCGTGGTACCCAGGGCCGCGTAGTCGGCGTAGAGGTTCTCACCGACTGAGGGCGCCTCCAGTTCCAACACCTCTTCCTCTACGACCACGCCATCCGCGAACAGCGGTAACTGCGGTTCGACCGCCGCCATGCTCCAGCGCGCTTGGAAGCGATGGCCAGCCAGCCCCTGCAGGGCGCCGGCATCGGCCAGGCAGTCGCGAGCACGACTGTCCAGGTCAGCACGTAGGCACAAGTCCGCGACGTCGCGGAAGGGGTGCCGCCGACGTGCCTCTTCCACGGCTCGGCCCGCTTTCTCCGAAAGGCCGCGAACCATCCGTAGCCCAAGCCGGATCGCCGGCTGCATCCCCTGGCTCGCCGCCTCCAGCGTGCAATCCCAGTCGCTGCAGCTCGCATCGACGGGTCGGATTTCGATACGGTGACGCCGAGCGTCCTGCAGCACCTGGTCCGGGCTGTAGAAACCCATCGGGTGCGAGTTGATCAGGGCGGCGGCGAAGGCGGCCTGCTCGTGACATTTCAGCCAGCAACTGGCGTACGTCAGCAAGGCGAAGCTGGCGGCATGAGACTCAGGAAAGCCATAGCTACCGAAGCCCTCGATCTGGGTGAAGATCCGCGTGGCGAACTCAGCGGAGTAGCCGTTGGCGAGCATCCGGGTCGTCAGTCGCTCACGGTGGGGCTCCAGGCCACCATGGCGCTTCCAGGCGGCCATCGAGCGGCGCAACTGATCGGCTTCGCCGGGTGAGTAGTCCGCCGCCTCGATGGCCAGCTCCATCACCTGTTCCTGGAACAGCGGCACGCCGAGGGTGCGGCCGAAGACCCGTTCCAACCTCGGCGGATAGCTGACCTCTTCCTGGCCGTTACGGCGGCGTAGGTAGGGATGGACCATGTCGCCCTGGATCGGCCCCGGCCGAACGATCGCCACCTCGATCACCAGATCGTAGAACGTCTGTGGCTGCAGACGCGGCAGCATTGCCATCTGCGCGCGGCTTTCGATCTGGAATACACCCAGGGTGTCGGCGCGACTGATCATGTCATAGGTGGGCTTGTCCTCCTGGGGCAGGGTGGCCAGCGTCCACTCGCGACCGCGGTAGCCCTTCACCAGGTCGAAGCAGCGACGTAGCGCGCTGAGCATGCCCAGGGCCAGGATGTCGACCTTGAGCAGGCCCATGGCATCCAGGTCGTCCTTATCCCACTGGATCACTGTTCGCTCCGCCATCGCGGCATTCTCGACCGGTACCAGGGTATCCAGGGCCTGGTCGGCAATGACGAAGCCGCCCGGGTGCTGGGAGAGGTGTCTTGGAAATCCAATCAGCTCGCCGGTGAGCACCAGCACGCGATGGAGCAGGGGACTATCCGGATCGAAGCCCGCTTCGCGTAGTCGAGCCGGGGGCGGCAAGGTATCGGTCCAGCGGCCACAGCAATCGGCGAGGGCGCCGATCTGATCCGCCGGCAGGCCCAGCGCCTTGGCCACGTCGCGGATGGCCCCGGCCGCGTGGTACGTCGAGACCACGGCGGTGAGGGCGGCACGCTCGCGGCCGTAGCGTCGAAACACGTACTGGATCACCTCCTCGCGCCGCTCGTGTTCGAAGTCGACATCGATGTCTGGCGGCTCGTCTCGTTCGTGACTGATGAACCTTTCGAACAGCAGATTGATGCGAGTCGGGTCCAGCTCAGTGATGCCCAATGCAAAGCAGACCGCCGAGTTGGCCGCCGACCCCCGGCCTTGGCAGAGAATCCCTTGCTCGCGGGCGAATCTCACGATGTCGTGGACGGTGAGAAAATAGCTCTCGTAGCCCTTGTCGGCGATCAGCCGCAATTCCTTCTCGATCTGGGCACGCAGCTTATCCGAGAGTCCCTTTGGCCAGCGCCAGGCGCAGCCTTGCTCCGTGAGATGCCTGAGCCAGGACGTGGCGGTATGGGCTGCCGGCACCACCTCGCTGGGATACTGGTAGCGCAGCTCCGTCAGCTCGAACCGGCAGCGCTGGGCGATACGAATCGTCTCCTCCAGCAGCGCGGAGGGATAGCAAGACGCCAGGACCTCCCGCGAACGCAGGTGGCGTTCGCCATTGGGGAACAGCAGCTGGCCCGCCTCGGCCACGGGGACGCGATGGCGTATGGCCGTTAAGGTGTCCTGCAGGGCACGCCGGCCGCGACAGTGCATATGCACATCGCCTGCGGCCACCAGCGGCAACTGCAGCTGCTCGCCCAACTGCTGTAATTGCCGCAGACGCGCCGCGTCATCGCCGTCCAGGTGCAGTTCGGCAGCGATCCAGGTACGACCGGGAAGGCGTCCGGCCAGCCACTGCCCGGGTTCGGCCTGGACCTCGCGCTCAGGCAGCCACAGGGCCAGCAGGCCTTCGACCTCGTCCAGGTCGTCCCGCAGCAACCGGTAGCGACCTTTCTCGGCCCGCCGGCGCGCTCGGGTGATCAACCGGCACAGGTGCTGGTAGCCGACCAGGTCCTCGACCAGCAGGACTACCTTCGGCCCCTGCACAATCTGGAACTCGGCGCCGACGATCAGCCGCACCTGGTGCCGTTGGGACGCCTGCCAGGCTCGGACGATGCCGGCTAAGCTGCATTCGTCGGTGATGGCCAGCGCCTCATAGCCCAGCTGCCGGGCGCGCTCGGCGAGTTGATCGACACTGGATGCACCGCGTTGGAAGCTGAAAGTAGACAGGCAGTGCAACTCGGCATAGGCCGGGCTCATCCGAACCATCCATGGACCCACCAGCCCGGGCCCTCGGTCACGGACTGGAACGCCCAGGCGCGGCGACCATCCAGCAGCTCGACCTCGAAGTAGTCGCGCCGGCAGTCGCCGCCGTCCCACCAGCCGCTTTCGAGCCGCTCTGGGCCGCGCACGATGCGCAGCGGATCCGCCTCCAGCGGTATCGGCTCAGGTAGCAGCCAGCCCGGGCGCGGATTCGGCCCCAGGGCGCCGAGGGCAAGCGAGGGCGCATCTCGGCGCCAAGCCTGCTCCGGACGGTGGTCGCCCTGGGCGCCTATCGAGTACACGGCGTCATCGCCCAGCCGAGCGCGCAGACGCTCGCGGAGCTGTTCCCAGCTCAGAGTCTGCTGAGGGCGTTCGTCGAACAAGCTGGTGTGTTGTGGCACGTAGCTGGGCAATTCATCGGCAACGAGGCCAATGGCCAGCACCGGCTCAATGACCACGGTGGGCTCCAGCCGGCCACGGGCGAATTCGAACAGCAGGGCCGGATCACGCTCGGCGGCCAGCAGGCCGATCACCACCTGAGTGGTGGGCGCGTGGCGATGCTCGAGCAGCAGAGTGAAGCGCTGCACGCCCATGTCGCGACCGGCTAGATATGTCGCCAGATCCGCCGTGAGGCGGCGCAGCGGAAAGAGCAGCGGCTGGGTCGATTCCACTTCGAAATTCAGCTCGATCCTGAGGCTAAACGTCGTCGGCGGTTGGAAGAAATTCAAGGGCAGCGTCTTGCTGCCAAGCAACTGATCCAAGTGCTCCAGCAAGGCCTTTGGAAAGCGCCGCGCCAGCTGCGCGCGCGGCAAGGCCAGGACCTGGCTCAGCTGGCGTAATCCCATGCGATTGAGCGCCTGCACCAGCTCCGGCGTGAGTCCGAGGTGGTGCAGCGGAAGGTCGCGCAGCGCCTCCGGCAGTCCTGTCATATTCGGTACCACTAGCCCATCGCCGGCGTTGGCCAGCACTCGTGCCGCGACCGGATTCGGGGCCAGGGCCAGGCGATGGACAAAGCCGAGGCTGGTCAGCTCCTGACGCAGTCGCGCTTCGAAGCGTGGCCAGGGGCCGAACAAGGGCAGACTCGATTGCACCTCCAGCAGCAAGGCGGATGGATAGTGCAGGCTGACCTGGGAGCTGAAGCTATAGGCCCAGGTCGCGGCCAGTTGGTGCTGGCGCGTGATCTCCGTCTCGTCGTACTCCGCGGTCGCAAAGCGCGGGCAGATGGCTTGGGCAGCAGTAAACGTCATCTCCGGCCGCAGCCCCAAGGCAGCGGCCGCAGGGTTCACGGCGCGCAGGATGCGCCGCTGGATCGGTCCGGACAGCAGCGCCAGGGGTTCGTCCGGATCTGGCCGGTTGCGCAGCACGCCATCAAGCGCGAACTGGGGAAAGAGGATGCAGGCCCACCGCATACCAGAACTCCGTCAATGCAAGGTGCCGAGGCGCAGTGCCGCTGTCGGCGCATGGCCTCCGCGACATTTGAGAATGCGGAGCTGGGGCGGCGAGCCCTCGATCACCAGGCGCAGCGCCGCGGGCGACGAGTTCAAGGCTTCTCGCAGCCCACGGAACACAAACGCGAGGGCCTGGCCCGTCTCCGCCGCCACCTGCAGGCGCCGCAGCGCCCGATCATCGGCGCGTCCTGGCCAGCACAGGACCGCGCCGCAGCTACCCGAGCGCAAGCATTGCTCGGCGGCCCAGAGCGCGTCGGCTCCCCGGACCTGGATGATGCTCAGGCGGGCGAGATCCACGCCGGCCCGTAGCCAGGCGTGGGGGTAGGGCAGGTGGGGTGGGGCAATCAGCACGAGGCGTTCGCCCGCGGCCGCGAGCCTAGCCAATGTGGGCCACACCAGCTGCAGCTCTCCCAGCCCGGGATGCGCCGAGAGAATCTCGGTGAGGGCCGCGTCGGGCCATCCGCCCAGGGGCAGGTGGGCGTCGAGTTCGGCATGGCCGGTGGGATGCTGACTGGTGTCATCCTGGCGGTGGCTCTGGCCACGCCATAGACGCCGGCCGTCGAGCAGGTTGTCCAGGACGACGAGATTGCTGGCGGTGCTATCCATGCTGCTGATCTCCGGCCAGCTGTCGATGTTCGCTGCAGAGGATCTGCAGGCGACCCCGCAGAGCCGCAAGATCGGCATGCAACACGGAGTTCATCGCCTCCAGGCGCAAGATGTGACGCTGAGCGCGGGCGAGCGGATCGTCCGCGTCGTCAGGTACGCCGTGCTCCCCATGGGGGATATGGCGGCGGTTCTGCTCCTGGACGGTCTGGACGTAGCGCAGGCGATGCCGCTGGATCTCGGCGACGAGCACGTCGCGCTCGGACACCAACACTTGGTTGGCCCGCTGGGCGCGTCCGAGAATGCGGCGGGTGTCATCGAGCTCTTCGGTGAGCAGGTCGACCAGGTTGCGGCAGTAGCTCAGCTGCGACGGCTGGAACAGCTCCTGCTGCTGTTCGAAGGTGTCGTGATCGTCAGAGAAAACGCCCATTGCGGCCTACCTGCACATAACCCAGGTTGAAAGCGTTCTGTCGGGTGGACATGAGGCCAGGAGCAGTATGGCGGGGACGGGGAATGCTGGTAGGGGCAGGCATGAGGAACCTCCTTTCGTTTTACTGTATGAATAGACAGTAGTGAGCGAAAGGGTTCCCAGCAAGATTGACAACGACGAACGGTAGAATTGAAGCGGGCAGGATGGGCTTCGCTATCCGTCTGAGCACGTACTTATCGTGTAAGCCCACAGCTCTATAGCCCTCGATGCAACGGGCCGCAAGTACGGCCGTGGCATTTTCCGCACGACGCGGATCCAGGAAGCGCCCGGGTGGAACATGAGACGTGAGCCCCTAAGCCAGGGCATCATGAATCGCATAGATCAGGTTTGGTCAGCCTAATATGCCTTAAGGGTCGAACTTCATTTGGCTTCAGCCTTGCTGTGAAGTTAGAGTGATACTGAGCTCGCCAGGACCTGGTTTTTCAAAACTGCTTTGACTGAGGTGGGTAGATGGAAGGCGGAGTTAAGGAAGGAAAGGGTGATTTATGGTTTGGGGATTCTTTTTCAAGAATCGTTTTGGGTGGCATATCAGCAGCAGTAACTGGCGCTGTTTGTTATTGGGTGCCGTATATAGTGGGTAAGTCGTATTTTGCGCGAAGAAATTCGATGCTAAATATTCCATCTGGATTGTTTGAAAATACAGCCGAGGATTATTTTGCATACAGCTATTATGCAATGCTTACAGTTATTACCAATCTTAGTGAATTTTTTCTTGGTGACTTCCGTAGAACGGCTTATATTGCTGCTTTTTCATGCGTTTTTGTTGTTTATATTATTTTTTTGGTGTGGCTTTCTAAGTCGAACGTAAAGTTTGAATTTGTAAGAAAGGTAGAGGCGAAAAGAGTATTTAGCGTGCCTCTTGCTGTTTTGTTGATGTCTGCAGGATTGACGGTCTTTATCTCTCTTGCACCTGCTTTCGTTTTTACCATTCTAGTGGTCCCAGGATTTTTGGGGGCTCAAGCAGCAGTGATTTCAGTGGAAGAAGATAGACTAATATATGCGAATGGCTGTTTGATTGCTAATGCAAGGAAATGGCAATGTTCAAGATTGATAAGGGATGGCTCGACGATTGCCGAAGGGTTTTTGATTGCGTCTTCTAAAGAATGGGTTGCAATGTATAGCAAGGGAGTGACAAAGGTACTTCCGGTTAGTGGGTCAAGTATAGAAAGTGGTGGCTATGCATGGGCAAAGTGAGGGCTTGCCGAAGAAGCTTTGCACCTCCTGGGACTCTTGACGACCGACAGTGGTAATTACAGGAGCATGAATTCATGTGTGAGATAATTGTGCCAGCTGTGCCGCAGCTGATTAGCTCCGCCTTCTGAGTGAACCAAGCTTCAACTTCATTCACGCACTTTCGTAAGCAGCAATCGGTGTAGGGCTTGCAGAAGAATCGGTCAATAGCTCCAGTTTGGAATTGTTCCGCACTAGCGTGATCATCATGTCCATATGCTCGGAAGTTAATGTGGTCTAGGCATTCTGCTAGCACGCCCATCTATGGTGAAAATATGGACTACAAACGCATTAGAAGTACGGGCTTAGGACAACGCCTCGCATTTGAAGAACTCATCTGTCAGCTAGCAAGGCGAGAACAGCCGTCCGTCGACGCAGAATTTAGAAGAATAGAAGGAGCTGGGGGCGATGGTGGAATTGAGGCGTACTGGCTGCTCAGCGATGGTGGTGAGATTGGTTATCAAGCTAAATACTATACAAAATCAGCTGATATAAATTGGTCTAATATTGACGATTCCGTGCGGCGGGCTTTGGAAACGCATCCAGGACTGTCCAAGTATATTGTCGCTCTCCCTTGTGATCTGACTGATAAAACTGGCAAGCAAAATGGCGGAAATACGGGTTGGGAGAATTGGCAGGCTCGAAAGAAAAAATGGGCTTCGCTTGTTGCACCGCATAAAAATGTAGATTTTATTGCATGGACGGCTTCAGAGATCACAGATCGACTTGCTCATCCGAATGCTGAAGGCCTACGTCGATATTGGTTCGGCGACGTTGAGTTCTCACCGAAATGGTTTTCTGATCACATAGAACTCGCAGTCAAATCGTTAGACGAAAGATACCATCCCGAAGACCATGTCGAAGTTAGCATTGAGCGAGTATTTAAAGTATTACTGCGCGACGAAAGTATCATTGGTGAGATTCAGAGCCACTTTTCAAAGATTCAGAACGCTGTGCAACTCGCCGGCATTGAACAGTCGTTGGAGGGCTGCTTAGCGCTTATTGAAGCTATCCAAACCCATTCAGCAGTCTTGGATAAACTTAGCTTGGACTTCACTTCAGACGCATGGAGAACTTGGCCTATAGCCGCAGTCCTGGAGGTGACTGAGTCAATTTCAACCTGCGTTCATGATATCGAAAGGGTTCTTTGGCAAGCTAAACAGGAAAAAGCAAAGCAATCGAAATCGGGCAACTCCTCATTGGACGACGTAGAGCGTCGTTTACGCGAACTAAGTGATGCATCGTACGTATTCAAGTCGCTGCTTAAGGGACGATACTTTTCTGCGGAGTCAGGCCGCAGTGTTTTTATATCTGGGAAAGCGGGAGCGGGAAAATCGCATCTACTAGGTAGCGTAGCGCAGAGCGCCATATCAGAGCGTAGAGTCGTCGTCCTAATCCTCGGCCAACAGCTAAATGGCGACAGTGTCTGGGCTCAGATCTCCAAGCGCCTAGGCATCGGAGAAGTTAATCCTGACGTATTACTTCAAGCACTGAGTGCCGCCGCTGACGTTACCGGCAAGCGCGGGTTGATCCTAGTGGATGCGGTAAATGAAGGGGCCGGATTAGCCCTCTGGCGTAATGAGCTGGCAGAATTCGTCGCAAGAGTCGAACGCCACCCGAATCTAATTCTGGCCTTCAGTTGTAGGGCTGAATATATTCCTTACATTATCCCCTTTTCGGTAAGTGAGAAAGTTTCGGAATTCCGAGTTCGCGGATTTGAAACGCAGGAAGAGCAGTCGAGAGCGGCTCGCATTTATTTGGGAAAGCGCGGTATATCTCAACCGAACACCCCGTGGTTGGCCGCCGAGTTTGTAAATCCACTTTTTTTGCGTAGTGCTTGCGTTGCTCTTGAAAGAGAAAATCAAAAGTGGTTTCCCAAGGGTTTGATAGGCACGAAGCGGGTTTTCTCGTTCTATACCAGGAGTATCGCTCGCAACCTAGGCGCTGGTAGGGATGGTAGCGATGATTTGGTAACGCCAACGAACCAAGCACTTGCTGCGATTGCTTCGGACATGGCAGCAAATAGACGTGACTATGTGCCGCATAGCGACGCTATACGCATAGTTGACAGGAGTTTCCACGCATACCCAGCCCCCCAAGGGAAAACGTGGTTTGAAATTCTTCAGAAAAACGGCCTATTCCGGCTTGACCCAGATCCTAGGAAAAGGGGAGCCGATCCTTTTTCCGCTCCTGAAGAAATAGCTCGCTTCAGCTTTCAGAGGCTTCAAGACCACTTGATGGCCTCAGTGATACTGGAGACAGTAACCAATCCTTCTGATGCACTGAAATCTGGCACCCTAAAATTTATCCATGATGATGATAGCATTCATGGGGACTGGGTAGGATTGGTCGACGCTCTGTCGGTGCAACTGCCTGAGCGTTTCAATCAAGAGCTGCTCGATCTGCTACCCGGCAATATCAATACATGGGTGAATGATCCAGCAGTCAGCGATGGCTTCATAGATAGCCTTAGGTGGCGCGATAATGAGTCGTTTACCGATCGGACACTTCAGATATTCAACGCATTCCTGAAAGTTGAAGACGGATATTTCGATATTATCATCCAGGTCGGTGCGAGTGCTGGGCACCCCTGGAATGCAGAGGCGCTGCATAAGCGGCTAATTGCTCTTGATATGCCGAAGCGGGATGCATATTGGACTGTGCACGCGAACATTCTCCCGTTAGACGAGGGTGCTACCGCCAGACGGCTCATAGAATGGAGCGCTCTTGAACAGAGCGAGCAGACAGATCCTGAGGTACAGTACCTTTGCGCGATAACTCTTACATGGTTCCTTGCTAGTTCTAACCGAGAGTTACGGGATAAGGCTACCAAAGCGCTCACCTCGCTGATGATCCGTAACCCCTCTCTGTACGCGAAGCTTTGCGGCGATTTTGCCGAAGTAGACGATTTGTATATCTTAGAGCGCCTGCACATGGCAGCCTTCGGCGCGTGCTGTGTCAGCAATTGTGAACGGCTTCTACGTCCCTTTTCTGAGGTGGCCTACAAGGCTGTATTCGACCGGGTGGACGTCCCTGCATCCATCCTGCTCCGAGACGCCGCCCTTGGCATTATCGAACTCGCCGCTTGCAAAAATTGCTTGCTAGAAAGCGTGGACATTCAGAAGGCCCGGCCGCCCTATGACTCGAAGGTCATTCGACTTTTCGTCACAGAAGAGGCGGTCGAGAAGGCTGCCAAGCGTGCCGGCGACTCTCAGATACTGAACTCGTGCGCTCAATGGGGTGGCGATTTTGGCAGCTATGAAATACGGCCTCGTGTGACTTCGTTCTTGAATATATCGCTGAGCACGCCGGAACCCCTGAGCCCTTCCGAAAGATATGAAATTTTTGAGCAAGAAGTCATCGACCATTGCCCTGAGCGCGTCGAGCTCCTTGAGATGATGCATGCCTTTACGCCCAATCGCTTCCGAGACATTCTTCAGGCCCGGCGGGATACGGCCCCATCTGATCACTCCCAAAGCTTTAAAACATGCGAGACGCTTCTTCTAGGAATGCTGAGCACTGGTGAAAGGGCTAGGTATCGAAAGGAATATAGGCCGCGATTCAGCTCCCCCGAGGAGCAGCCCGACCAGCTATCGCATATCGATGTGGCAGCAGCCCAGCGCTGGGTCGCTAAGCGTGCCTATAGCCTGGGCTGGACTAAGGATTTGTTCCCCGATGATTGGAGTAGGCGTCATGATTACAGTCGGGACAGACCGCTGGTTGAGCGTATTGGTAAGAAATACCAATGGCTAGCTTTGGATGAGCTTCTGTGCAGCCTTGCTGATAACAAGTGGATGTCCGAGCGTGCCCTCCACGGATCGCGTCAGTATCGTGGTCCTCTAGATGTGGGTTTTCATCGAGACATAGATCCAACAATCCTTATGACGTCCGACGAGGCGCTGAGCCTAGAGGATTCAATTCCAAGATTCGAAATCATTATGCGAAAGACGGAAGAACAAGAGCTAGGTAAGTGGCCTTTCGAAGAGGATCCGGCCTTGGGTATGGCGCACTTTGTCAGCAGGACGGATGCGAAGGGTAGGGCCTGGATAGTCCTACATGAGCACCAGTCAAAATCGGAGCGTTACAAAGATAAGTCTAGTCGCGAGCATGGCCTAAGAAAGCAAGAGTGGCGCTTTTTATTGCCAATAATCGTTAAGCGTGAGGATGAGCGGAGACTTATAAAATACATCTCTATGGAAAAAGAAGTTCGGGTTGATAACTGGTCAACCCGAGACGCAACGGACGATGGCTATCTTCTCGAAGCCCCTTGGCGTTCGACCTGGGATCAAGAGCAGTGGTCAACCATGGACTTTCGTAATATTGGGGAGGTTGAAATTGCCTACCCGTGTTTCCGTTACCAGTGGGAGTCTCATCTAGATGCGTCATTGAGCGACGGCGCTCACGCTCTAATACCTGCGCCATGGCTTGCAAAACGGTTGGGGCTGACGCCGCATCACTCAAAGTCAAATATATACGCTGATAGCTCAGGTAAGGTGCTTTTCGTCAGTGGTAAAAGTCCTGGCGGCGGCTCTCATGCTTTTATAGATCGAGGTCTGTTCGACTCTTTTCTACAGGAGGACGATCTGGTCTGTGTATGGGTTTTTGTTACAGAGCGGGGCGCTTGGCCGGGTGGTGGAAATAGCCATGTCTCTTGGCGTCGATCTGAAGGAGTCATTTGGTTTAGCGAGCGTGAACCACAGCTGCAACATTGGAAAGAAGATGTGGACAAAGGAGAACCATCTGACTCGGTTTGTTAGGTAGGAACAACCGGAGTGGTCAGTATGTGGAAGCTCAGTTCCGACTAACTGGGCCAGCGTCGGACTGATGATCGATGACGCTTCTAATAGGGTGTACCTCACGCGCTACACCTTTCAGTATCGCTCCAGGCGTGGCGAAAAGTGGTCAGACAGACCCAAACGACTACATGTATATTTCGAGACGCCAAACGACTACACCGGAGCCGCCATGTTCGTTCGCGCCTACCTTCGAGCCTCGACAGACGATCAGGACGCCACCCGCGCGAGGGAGACGCTACGCACCTTCGCCACCGAGCATGGCGCCCGGATTGCGGCGACCTATGTCGAGAACGCCTCTGGCACGCTGCTGGATCGTCGCGAACTGCTGCGCCTGCTGGCCGACGCGGAGCCCGGGGATGTACTGCTGGTGGAAGCAGTTGACAGACTGTCCCGGCTTGACCGTGCGACCTGGGACCAGCTGCGCGATCGGATCGCGAGGGCGGGCCTGCAGGTGGTCTCCCTCGATCTACCACTGACCCATGCACTGATCCGGCCGGCGGCGGCCGGTGGCGATGGCCTGCAAGAGTGGATGACGCGGGCTCTATCCCAAATGTTCTTGGAGTTCATGGCGGCGTTTGCTAGGAAGGACTACGAAACGCGCCGCGCCCGGGCAGCCCAGGGCATCGCCAAGGCGAAGGCGGCGGGAGTCTATAAAGGGCGACCGAGGGATGAGCAGCTGCATTCGCGGATCCGCGAATGCCTGGCAAGGGGGATGTCGGTGCGGGGGACGGCTAGGCTATTGGAGTGCTCGACCAGCACCGTCAACCGGTGCAGGGCGACACAGGTAACGGCGCTGTAGCTATTTGCCTGCCATTGCTGTCGTACCCTGATGGAAAATCAGGGTCCAACGTTCGACATCCAAGCGCACCCAATAAGACGAGCGTTGAGCTATCCCACCATCGGAATGGCTGGTGCGGTATCGCAGAAGAGCACTATCCCTATCGGCGAAAGTAAGCTGGAAATCGGTCGCTACGAACCTCGATTCGGACGACTCCCTAACCAAGGCGTCAATTGTTTGCTCTCGACTGACCATCGCGCCGGATCTTGTGATTTCGCTGAATTCAGGATGCAGTACCTGCTCAAGCCAGTCCCGGCAGTGGCGCTGACCAGCATGCAGTGAGACCTCCAGTCCCCGCAATTTCTCTAGTAATTCGTCCATTTTGATGACCTTACGTACAGCCCAAATTGACCATAATCTCTACTTATGCGCAGTCGCGCGTGTTACGGCCAAATAGTAATGTCGCGATCCAGCCAGATAGAAATGTCCCGATCACGTATGGCAGCTAGCCTAGCGGCTTTGCAGCCGATGCGGAGCGATCAGGATGTCAGCCTACGAGCGGATCACGATGAGCCTACGCGAAGTCGATCGCCTCAAGGTCATCCAGGCGGTGACCGAGGGTTTCCTTACGCCCACACGCGCCGCCCAGCGCCTGCAGCTGAGTACCCGGCAGGTTCACCGCCTGGTGCAGCGTTACCGGGACGCCGGCGTTTCGGGCCTGACCTCACGTAAGCGCGGCCAGCCCAGCAATCATCAGCTGCGGCCTGGCCTTGAGCAGCGTGCCGCCGCTCTAATCCGGCAGCACTACCAGGATTTCGGTCCCACGCTTGCGGCCGAAAAGCTCGTTGAATGTCACGGCTTACGCCTGGCCAAGGAAACCGTCCGGCGCATCATGATGGATGCCGGGTTATGGACGCCGCGTCGGCAGCGACCGCCCAAGGTGTACCAGCCACGCAATCGCCGGGCCTGCCTGGGCGAGCTGATCCAGATCGATGGCAGCGATCATCGATGGTTCGAGGACCGAGCACCGGCATGCACCCTTCTGGTCTACATCGACGACGCCACCAGTCGCCTGATGCACCTAGCCTTCACCCGCAGCGAATCGACCTTCAGCTACTTTCAGGCTACCCGGGCCTATTTGGAGCACCACGGGAAGCCCTTGGCGCTCTACAGCGACAAGGCTAGTGTGTTCCGAGTCAACAACAAGGACGCCCAGGGCGGCGCTGGCCACACGCACTTCGCTCGGGCCATGTTCGAGCTGAATATCGATACCTTTTGCGCTAACTCCAGCCAGGCCAAGGGGCGTGTCGAACGTGCTCATCTCACCTTGCAGGATCGTCTGGTCAAGGAGCTGCGACTGCGACATATCAGCACTGTCGAGGCCGCGAACGCCTATCTCCCGCTGTTCATGGTTGATTACAACCGGCGATTCGCCAAACCGCCCCGCTCTGATTTTGATTCCCACCGCCCAATCCGCGGCGACGAGGACCTGACCCTTATCTTCACGTGGCGCGAGCCGCGGAGAGTGTCGAAGAGCCTCACGCTGCAATACGACAAGCGCCTCTTTGTCCTGCACGATACGCCGCAGACGCGTGCATTGGCCGGCCGTTACGCCGAGATCTATCACTACCCGGACGGCCAAATCGAGGTGCGATCGGAAGGCGCTGCGTTGCCCTATGGCATCCTCGATCAGCTGCCCGAGGTCAACCAGGGCGCTATCGTCGATAATAAGCGGCTGGGGCACGTTCTGCAGGTCGCGCAGCGGATGCAAGAGCAGCGCGATAGCCGTCGTTCCCAAGCGGTACCGGGCAATCCGAAGCCAACCAAAGCGCAACGCCAGGAGCCGCCGAAGAAGAAGGCCAAAGAGTTCATGCCAGAGGACATCCTAGCTGCTCTGCAGCAAGGCTCACTGCCGAAGCGGAGCCGCCATGCGTCAATCGATCAGCGCTGAAGGACTCAGTGCTTTGGTGGCTGCCGGGGCCGCATGGGATGTACGAGCTGTTCCAGGCCCCGACGGACATGGATGGCAACTGCAGGTACGCTACAGCAAAGAAAGCCGGCACTTCCCTCTCCGCTCGCGACGGGAGTTGGTCAGGGTATTTCGCTCGCTGGACACGCTCAATAGGTATGCGCAGAGCGTTGGAATACACGCTTTCCGGGTGGAGACCTGAAAGATACGGACTGCGGTTGAAGGCAAGCCGGCGGTGTTCGGCGCTTGTCGAACGCCAAACTCAGAAACCAGTAACCCCACCGGCGACCTTAGTATGGCTGGAACAATCTGCTAGCCCTTGCAGAATGCCGCAGGACTCAATGGGGCGGGCTCCACCGCACCTTTTACGTAAAGCAGCCATGTGCTGCTTTAGCTGCAGCAATGCCGCGATTCGCTCTTCCACCTGCTGAAGATGTGAGTCCAGCAGTGCGTTGACCTCGCTACAGTCTTGGGTGGGGTTATCCCGCAGCCCCTGCAGAGCGCGTATCTCGGCATGCGTCATGTCCAGCGTGCGGCAGTGCAGAACGAACTGCAATTGCTCAAGGTGGGCCTTGCTGTACAACCGGTAATTCCCGCCGCTACGTGCTGGTGCCGACAGCAGCCCTTCCTTCTCAAAGTAGCGGATGGTCACGACTTCGCATCCTGTGAGCCGGGCTAGCTCCCCAATTCTCATTTCCACTTCGACCGCCTTGAGCGCTTGACTCTATAGTAGCTATAGGGATTGTAATGCTCCCCCTTCAACGATGAAAGTGGGGTCTGGACATGAGCGATTGCGGATCAAAGGGATGCGGTTGCAGCTCGGCCGCATCAGGCCCTCTCCTTACGCCCGAATCGACGGCCAGCGCCTTGGCCGAGGCTAAGGAAGCTCACTACCTCATCCAGAACATGGACTGCCCCACAGAGGAAGCGCTCATTCGGCGCAGGCTGGGCGGCATGTCTGACGTGGTCGGCTTAGAATTCAACCTGATGCAGCGCACGCTGATCGTGCGGCACAACCTGCCGTCGTTGTCCCCGATAGAAGAAGCCCTGTCGGCGGTCGGTATGCGGGCGGTGCTTCAGGGAGACGAACCAAGCACGCAGATTACCCGTCTTGGCATCGCCCAGATGGATTGCCCTACCGAAGAGACCCTGATTCGAAACAAGCTCGCCCTTCTGCCTGGTGTAGTCGATCTGGACTTCAATCTAATACAGCGCACATTGACTGTGCGTCATACCGCCAGCGCACGAGTCAAGATACTCGATGCGATCCAGTCGTTAGGCTTCGAGGCCCTAGAGCTGGATACCCAGGATTATCGCACTCCACCATCCAGGGCCTATAGCGACTCGACGCCGTGGCTGCAGCTCGGCTTCTCTCTTGCTGCTGCAATAGCCGCAGAGGGCGTGTACTGGTATCTAGGTGGCAATCACTGGTCGGTCCTGGTGTTGGCGTTGATTGCCATCTCCATGGGCGGCTTGTCCACCTACAAGAAGGGCTGGATAGCGCTTAAAAACCGCAACCTCAACATGAACGCCCTGATGTCGATTGCCGTCACCGGGGCCATGTTGATCGGCCATTGGCCGGAGGCGGCGATGGTGATGGTGTTGTTCGCCCTCGCCGAGGTCATTGAGGCTAAGTCGCTGGATCGTGCCCGCAATGCCATCCGGGATCTACTCGACCTAGCCCCTGAGCAAGCCACGGTGCAGCAGCCTGACGGTAGTTGGCTCGCTGTGGAGGCCAAGCAGGTCGCAATCGGTAGCCGGGTGCGAGTGCGGCCGGGCGAGCGCATCGCCCTCGATGGCGTGCTGCTAGAGGGCGGGTCCACTGTGAGCCAAGCGCCGATCACCGGGGAAAGCCTTCCCGTTGAAAAGGTCCCTGGCGACCCGGTCTATGCCGGCACCATCAACGAATCGGGGTCCTTCGAATACCACGTCACGGCGGTGGCCGGTAACTCCACCTTGGCACGCATCATCCAAATGGTGGAAGAAGCGCAAGGGAGCCGCGCTCCAACCCAGCGCTTCGTCGATCAATTCGCCCGCTGGTACACGCCTGCCGTTTTCGTGCTGGCCATTGCCGTGGCGGTACTGCCGCCCCTGCTTCTGGGCGCAGCTTGGATGGAGTGGATCTATCGGGCCCTGATTCTGCTGGTGGTGGCCTGCCCCTGCGCCTTGGTCATTTCCACCCCGGTCACCATTGTCAGCGGGCTGGCTGCCGCAGCACGTCAAGGCATCCTCATCAAGGGTGGGGTGTACTTGGAGGATGGTCGCAAGCTGCGATGGCTAGCCTTGGACAAGACCGGCACGCTCACCCACGGCAAACCCGAGCAGACCGATGCCATCTCCCTGAACAGCGCCTTGACCGACAGCAGTCGCAGCATTGCAGCGAGTCTCGCCAGCCGCTCTGATCATCCGGTATCCAAAGCCATCGCGAAAGCCGCCATCGGCGACGGTGTGGTGCTGCGAGAGGTCGGGGAATTTGCCGCGCTGCCTGGCCAGGGCGTACGCGGTGTGATCAATGGAGAGATCTATCATCTTGGCAACCATCGAATGGTCGACGGATTGGGGGGAGGCTCCGCGGACCTGAAACAACGTATCACCGCGCTCGAACGCGAGGGCAAGACCGTAGTGATGCTGGTAGGGGCTGACGATATACTGGCGATCTTTGCTGTCGCCGACACCATCAAGGACAGCAGTCGCAGTGCGATAGCCGAGCTGCATGCGCTGGGTATCCAGACCGTGATCCTGACGGGCGATAATCCACATACCGCCCAAGCAATTGCTGTTCAGGCCGGCATAGATCGCGCCCAAGGTAACCTGCTACCGGCCGACAAGGTGCGCGAAGTCGAACAGCTTGCCCAGTCCAGTAAGGTCGGCATGGTAGGAGACGGTATCAACGATGCCCCGGCATTGGCACGCGCCAATATTGGCTTTGCAATGGGGGCTGCGGGCACCGACACGGCCATCGAGACAGCAGACATAGCACTCATGGACGATGACCTGCGCAAGATCCCGACCTTCGTCAGGCTGTCTCACGCCACCGCTCACGTGCTCTTGCAAAATATCGTGCTCGCGCTTGGCCTGAAGGCTGCATTCCTGGTGCTCACCTTCACGGGGCAAGCAACCATGTGGATGGCCGTATTCGCCGATATGGGAGCCAGCCTGCTGGTGGTCGGCAACGGCTTGAGGCTACTGCGCCGATAAGTAGGACAATCGCCCCGTAGCAGGCTCATAGCCGCCCAACGTACTTACCTGGTCAGTTAGTCGACCACGGGGTAGTCCGCACGATCTTCACCTCTAGTCGGCTATGACCTGCAGGAGATCTTCACAACACAAAAATATATTCGTATATTCAAATATACGAATATTCGAATGACTAGGCCTCACATGGACCTCCAGCCGCATACGTTTTTCAAGTGCCTCGCCGACGAGACACGAGTCCGGATCATGCTCATGCTCGCCGCTGAGGGCGAGCTATGCGTTTGCGAATTGATTTGGGCGCTCGACGATAGTCAGCCGAAGGTCTCTCGCCACCTGGCTCAACTCCGCGTCTGCGGTTTGCTGGAGGATCGCCGGCAAGGTCAGTGGATCTACTACCGCCTTCATCCGAAGCTGCCTCAATGGGCAATGGATGTGCTCCAGGCAACGCTCGAGGCGAATCGCTCTTGGCTTGGCGAAGACCAGGGCCGCCTTGCTTCGATGGAAGGTCGCCCGGTACGCCAGGCCTCCTGTTGCTAAGTGATTTCGGAGACTTGACATGCTGTTGGCAATTGCAATTTTTCTCATCACGCTGGTGTTGGTGATCTGGCAACCTCGCGGGCTTGGCGTGGGCTGGAGCGCGTCGGGCGGAGCGATACTCGCCTTGGTGACGGGTGTTGTCACGCTCAGTGACATTCCGGTGGTCTGGCACATCGTGTGGAACGCCACGGCAACGTTCATCGCGGTCATCATCATCAGCCTCCTGCTGGATGAGGCGGGCTTTTTCGAGTGGGCTGCGCTTCACGTGGCTCGCTGGGGCCGGGGCAGTGGTGCGCGCCTATTTGCGCTCATGGTGCTCCTCGGGGCAGCTGTCTCAGCGCTATTTGCCAACGATGGCGCAGCTTTGATTTTGACTCCCATCGTCATCGCCATGCTGACTGCGCTGCGCTTCAGCCCGGCGGCGACCCTGGCTTTCGTTATGGCAGCCGGGTTCATTGCCGACACGGCCAGCCTTCCCCTGGTTGTCTCAAACCTGGTGAACATCGTCTCCGCGGATTTCTTCAACATAGGGTTCGCTCGGTACGCCTCGATCATGTGGCCGGTGAATCTGGTAAGCGTCGTGGCAACCTTGGGCATGCTCTGGTGGTTCTATCGAAAAGAGGTGCCGCTTTCGTATTCGCCCGAGGAGCTACGCCGACCAGAAGAGGCGATCAAGGATCGCCCTACGTTTATTGCTGGCTGGTGGGTGCTGGTGCTCCTGCTGGTCGGCTTGTTCGCTCTTGAGCCGCTTGGCATTCCTATCAGCGCGGTGGCCGCCGCCTGTGCGCTGGTGCTGCTGATCATTGCAACGAAGGGTCATGTGATCTCGACCCGCAAGGTGTTGATCAACGCGCCCTGGCAGGTCGTGCTGTTTTCACTCGGCATGTACCTGGTGATCTACGGGCTGAAAAATGCCGGGCTGACGGAGGGGCTCAGTTCTTTGCTTAGCACCTTTTCCGATCATGGCCTGTGGGCTGCCACATTGGGCACCGGTTTCACCGCGGCGCTGCTGTCCTCTGTCATGAACAACATGCCCAGCGTGCTGATCGGTGCTTTGTCGATCCAGGGCAGTGGCGTGACGGGACTTGTACATGAAGCCATGGTGTACGCCAACGTCATTGGCTGCGACCTGGGCCCGAAGATCACGCCTATTGGCAGTCTGGCGACGCTGCTGTGGTTGCATGTCTTGGCTCAGAAAAACATCCGCATCACCTGGGGTTACTACTTCAAGGTCGGCTGTGTACTCACCTTTCCCATTCTGCTCACGACGCTGGCAGCCCTTGCCGTGCGCTTGAGCATCACCGCTTAGGAGTGACCTTATGAAGATCCTGTTCATGTGTACGGCCAATAGCTGCCGCAGCGTTTTATCCGAAGGGTTGTTCAACCAGATGGCGCCGGCCGGCTTTACCGCCATCAGTTCGGGAAGCTTCCCGAGTGGCAAACTCAATCCACGAGCGGTAAGCACTTTGCAAGGCTTGGGCATCGACACGTCGAGCCTGTACAGCAAGGGATCTGAAGTGTTCGCCGACACGCCCCCCGATATCGTCATCACCGTATGTGACAAGGCTGGCGGTGAACCTTGCCCGGTGTATTTTGGGCCAGCCATCAAGAGCCACTGGGGACTGTCTGACCCCTCCGATGTAGAAGGCAGCGATGAGGCTATCCAAGCCGCTTTCGACGCAACTGTTGAGCACATCAAAAGGCGATTCGCGGCATTCTTCACGCTGGATCTTGCAGCGCTTCAAGGCGCGGAGCTGAAGCAGGCACTGGATCGGATCGGGGCACTGTGATGAGCGATTTAGAGATGGCATCTGCCGAGATCTTCCCGGCCCTCGATCTGTCGCTGCTAGATCTGCCCAGCACAAACAGGTTGGGTCTTTCAGACACCTCTGATACCAAGCCACGAATCCTTCTGCTCTATGGGTCGAACAGGGAGCGTTCATTCAGCCGCCTGCTGACGCAAGAAGCCGCACGTCTGCTGCAGCGCATGGGCGCCGAGACCGTGATCTTCGATCCCTCCGGACTCCCCTTACCGGATGACGCACCGGCCGACCACCCCAAGGTGCAAGAGCTGCGCGACCTGGTGCTCTGGTCAGAGGGGCAGGTGTGGTGTTCACCAGAACGTCACGGCGCCATGTCTGCGGTGCTCAAGGCGCAAATCGACTGGATTCCCCTGACCCTGGGTGCCGTACGGCCTACGCAGGGCAAGACACTCGCCGTCATGCAAGTGTCAGGCGGCTCTCAATCGTTCAACACCGTGAACCAGATGAGAATTCTTGGGCGGTGGATGCGGATGCTGACCATCCCCAATCAGTCATCCGTGCCGAAGGCGTATCTTGAGTTCGACGACGCCGACCGGATGAAGCCTTCCGCGTATTACGACCGTGTAGTCGATGTGATGGAGGAATTGGTGAAATTCACCCTACTGGTTCGTGGCCGTGAGGATTACCTCGTTGATCGCTACTCGGAGCGAAAAGAAAGCGCGGACGCTTTATCGGCCAGAGTCAATCAGCGCTCTATCTAGCATTTGAGCGGATGGAGCCAGCGCTGGGCGCTAACCAAGCTAGCCCAGCGCTATGGTAGATCCTGAATCAAGGTCCGTTCGACTGACCTCTTGTTTTGACACTTCTACTTGGCCGCCAGAGCGACATCTGTACTTAGCCTTGACACGCGCGGGCTATCCTGCAGCCTGCCCCAAAGCTTTGGCTGCTGCGGCACGAACTTCCTGCGCGCCAGTTCTGTCCTGAACTACCTTGGCCAAGGCTGCACGCACGTCGTAAGCGGCGATATGCCCAAGGCCTGCAGCTGCCCCCACCCGTACTTCCGCGGCCATAGTGCGGTCGTTTAGGGTGGTAATCAGCAAATCAATCGCGCCTTGCTTGTCCATCGTAATACTCCTGTCCGGCTTCGCCGGGGTGGGTGGTGGGGAGGGTTCCGTTACTCGCGTCGCAGTCGTGGCCGCTATAGGACGTGGAATTGCCCTGCAGGCGGACAGCCCTCTGCCGAATCCACCGGTACCGGTCGGCGGCTAGACGCAGGTCGGCCAGCTCGGCGGCGCTGATGGTCACGGAGTCGTCGCTCATGTTATCTACCGCTGTCCAATATATCTGATGGTGGTTGCAGTCTCAGCAATCGACAAGGCGCGGGCAATAAAAAGCCCCTCCGAAGAGGGGCTATTGTCAGCCGCCAACAAGTTGCCTTGCCAACGCCATCTCGACCGAATCACCATCCTGGTTCAGCGCATCGAGCCCTGACTCTGGAACGTCTCCCGACGTGCTTTGAGCCACCGCGATCTTCTTGGCCATCAACTGCAGGCAGGTGATCTGCGAGCTGCCGGCATAGCCGAAGAACAGCACCCGTACCGCCTGCTTCTGACCGATCCGCCACGACCGTCGCGCTGCCTGCTGCAGGGTGTAGACGTTGTAGCCCGTCTGCAGGAAGACGATGGTCGGGAAGTCCAGCAGATCCAGCCCGGTCTTCACCAGCTCCGGGTTGGTGATCAGCACGTCGACGCCGCGGTCGACCTGGTCGAGGATCCAATCCTCGCGCCGGGCCGTGTCCACCGAGGCACGCAGTACCGCCACCTTCAGACCGGCCTGCTCAAGCAAGCGCTTCAGCCTACTGGTCGTGTCCCGAGTGCCGCTGTAGACGGTATAGGCCAGCACCTTGCGGCCCAACGCCTTCTCCTGACGGCACAGCTCGATCAGCGCCTCTTCCTTGGGGCTCGCCTGGTCTTCGTCGAAAATCGCGTCGACCCTGGCCAGCGTGTCCCGGGTTCTAGGGTGCTTCACCACCTCCGGCCGGAAACAGCAGTCCGGCCAGGCCAACAGCACGTTGAGCACCACCCCGAGTAGGGTGGTATCTCGCCGTGCCAGGGCCTGGCGAAGCTCCGCGGTCAGTTTGCTGGCCAGCTGCCGATAGGCCGCGTCCTGGTGCGCCTCCATCGGGATGTCGACGAACTCCTCTTGGTACGCCGGCAGCACATTGCCGCCGATGTCCTTGAGCTTGAGAAACACTGTAAAGGGCAGCACGAAGCGGTGGATGCCTTTGGGGCCGAAGCCTGGGGCCTTCACCGTCCGTACCGAGAGCTTCTTGCCCCGGGCCGTCTTGTGCGATTGGCTGTCGCGCTCGGTGTAGATGTCCTTGAGCACGCCGTGGTCGCGCATGAACGACATGGCCGCAGGGGCCATGCTGCCGTGCGCGTTCGGTCGGTAGCCGTCCTCGATCATGCGCCGGGAGAGGATCCGGAACAGGAGGTAGAACAGGTCGTCGGCGTAGCCGCCCATGAGCGTGCCCGTCAGCAGCAGCGTCTTGCGCGCTTTTGCAGCCAGCACCCCCATGGCCTGGCCCTGGGCTGATCCGCTGTTCTTGTACTCGTGTCCTTCGTCCACCACCAGGACGTCGAAGTAGCCATCCGGGAGGTAGCGCTTGATGAACTCGGTTGGCTGGTAGCCGCCCTCGCCGAAGCCGAACTCCAGGTTGGCCATCGCCCGCTCCATGCGCATTGCCTGGCGGTCACTGAAGACGAAGTTTCCCCGCGCGTCCATCAAATTGATGAACTCGTGGACGTTGTCAGCCAGCATCGTGGCGAGAAACTCTTCGCCGAAGTCCGTCACCAACTTCTCGGCCCGGATGGGGCCAATGGTCGGTATGCGACACATCGACTTGAGGATCACGCTGCGCCTGTCACCGCCGGCGGCCTTGCCCGGGCGCATCAGCGTCCAGAGGGGCGCCTTGCACTTCGGGCACTGCCGGCGTCGCTCCTCGCGCTGGAAGTCCTCCAGGGTGAGGTAGTTGCCTTCCTCGTCCTCGAGCACGCGACCACAGTCTGTACAGCAGGCCAATCGTCTTCCGCCGGCGGCGCGGCGCGTACCGCACGCCAGCCGCCAGTGGAAGCCCATCCGCATCCGTACGCGGCCCAGGATGAAGAACTCCTGACGGCCATCGTACGGCTCGCCCAGGGCCTGGCGGAGCTTGAGCAGCTTCACCAGGGTGTCCGGCCCGTTGAGTACCCAGACGCGCGCGCCCGGAACGGTTTCGAGGATCTCGCGCCGCCACTTGTAGACCAGGTGGGGCGGCGAGACGACCAGGGTGCGGCGATAGCCCTCGGCGTGAAGTACAGCTGCCACGGCGATGGCCATCATGGTCTTTCCAGTCCCCATCTCGGCGTTGATGATGCCGGCCTGTTCGCCGCGGTCGAGCAGCAGGGCGGCGATCGCCTGGACTACATCGGCTTGCGCCGGGAAGGGCTTGCGTTTGAGGCTTGCCATCGCGGCCTGGCGCCTGGGGTGAGCGGCGCCGGCATAGACGGGCGGATTCGAGCGGTTGAGGGAGTCGAGCAGACCTTCGCCGAATTCGGCGATGAAGTCGGTCAGGCTGACGGTGGTGAGCAGGGCCGGTTGGCTAGCGTTGAGGTCGGTCATGTGGATCTCCTGGGATGAGAAACGGGCACGGCCGACCCCGGACGGGTATCGGCGTACCCAAGGGGTTGAGGTGATAGAACGGTTCCGCCAGCGGGCGGTGTTGTTTAGTAGTCGGAGGGCAACAGCAGCGTGGTCACGCTGCGGTCAGCTTCGGTGATGATCCAGAGCCGGGGCTCATCGGACATCGGGGTCTCGTAGTTAGAAAACAGGCGATTGCCCAGGCGCAGGGCTTGGTCATTGCTGTGCTTGTCCTCGTGGTCAAGCTCGCCCCAGTCCGCCTGCAGGTGACGCCGCAGGTAGGTCACGGGGTTGAGCTCGCCGCGCTCCACCAGCTCGCTCACCGCTGCCGTCATGACGATCCGACCAGGGTCGAAGCGTCCAGCCGGTAGCCGAAGCGGTTCAGGTGCTGCAAGTGGTGGTGGCTCGGCCGCTGCCGGCGCCGAGGTAATGGTCAGGACCTGTCCCAGCGTCTGAGATCCTGGTGTCATGTCCCAGGCCCGGATCACGGGCACGAAACGGTCGGTCAGGATCCGCGATTCCAGGACGTTGCCGTCCTCATCCTCGGTGAACTCGGTGCGGCTGACCTTTTCCTTGTAGGTGTCGCCCTTGAGAACCAGGACGCGCCCATTGGGAGAGGTCACCACGCCCGAGATCGCTCCGGCCGCGAGAGCCAGGGCCAGGTGCCATTGCGACAGAGCCTTGACCGGTGGTCGTGGTACTTGGCCAGCCTGGCCAAAGTGCAGAGTGAAGTCGCTCCAGAGTCCGCCCAGTCGACCTGTCTCCAGGGCGAGCTGCTCGGGCTCCAGGGTGACGCGGTAGAAGTGCTCAAGCTCCGTGACGGCAGCCGGCACACCATAGGGTTCCCCGAGCCATATATCCGGTAGCGGTTCAGCCGAGGCCTCGCCGCTGCCGATCGCGCGGAAGTGCTCTCGGGTTGCCTTGACGTCAGCGGGTCTCGCCAGGTCCTGCCGGCGGATCCGGATACCGAAGATCACTACCTGCTTGAAGGTTGGATCCGCGGCCGCATGGATCTGCAGGCTGGTGAAGTGGTTGCAGAGCCAGCCACACAGCTCATCGTCCAGAACGTAGTGCGGCACGATCAGCACCAGGGTGCCCCCGTACTGCAGCAGTGGTAGCGAGCGCTGATAGAACAGCTTCTCCAGGCGCCGGCGGCCGCTGCCCTGATACTGGGCGGCACCGCTGTGGTCGGCGACCAGGTCGCCATAGGGTGGGTTGAGCCAGAGCAGCCCAAAGGCCTGCCGCGTGACGATGGTATCCATGAGGTCGCCCTGCAGGACGCGATCAAGCAGGCCGCGAGCGTGCTCGGCGCGCTCTCGATCGTACTCCACCGCGCAGGCCTGAACGCGCTCACGCCCGAGGGTATGAGCGGCTTCCGCCAGGGCCACCCCTTCGCCGGCGCACGGATCGAGGATCCGCATGGTGCCATTGGCGGCAGGGCCCAGGGCCTGCAGGGTACGTTCGAGGGTGACCTCATCGGTGGGGTAATAGCCGTTCTTGGCGAAGTTGCGCGCCAGGCGCGGAAACATCAGGGCCATGGTCGGAGCTCCAGTGTTGGGAAAGTGAGGGGGGAGGGGCCGCGAACGGCCGGATCAGGAGGTGGTGAGCTGGCCCACGCGGATGCGCTGGCCAAGGTGGTACTGCAGCTCGTCGAGCTTGAGTCGAAGTCGCCAGCCGGCCAGTTCGCCCAGGGCGCCGGGCAGGCGCTCGAGCATCTGCTCCTGCAGGAGCAGCTCCATGACCGGCTCCTGCCAGTGCGGCAGGAGAGGGAGTGGGCAGGTGTCGACCACCAGCGGCCAGAGGCTGGTCAGGGGGTCCATGTTTTCGCGCACCAGGGCGTAGGCCAGGTGATTGGCGCGGTCCGGTACCGCGCAGCGCTCGTCGAACAGCCAGACGTGAAGCAGGCTGCCAAACAGGGTGCCGTGTAGCTGGCGGGTCGTGCGTTTCTCCAGTCGCTCGGCGTCCGGAAAGACCGGCACGCTATGGCCGCTCTGGACCAGGTGGAATTGCTCGAGGCCGCCTTCGCTGCGTCCCAGGGTGAGCCTGGCCAGGAATTCCTGGACGGCGGTGTCACGGCCCCAGGCCGAGAGAAAGATCAGCCGCCGTTCTTCATCGCAGACGCAGGCGTCCACCAGCAGATCGGGGCACTCATCGATAGGGTAGAGGGGCATCGTCAGCTCCTGAGGGAGGCAACGCGCCCAGGGGCGGTTGCCCCGAGGTGGGTGAGGGAAAGCGCTTAGAGCGCCGCGTGGTATCGCCGGACGCCTTCGCGCCATTCGGGATTGATGCCGTGGGTAGCCTTGGGCAGAAAGTGCAGCGGGCAACTCCAGTAGAAGGGGCCCGAACTTTCGTCCAGGGACTTATGGCCCCATTGACCACCGTGAACGTCCAGTAGGTTGCAACCAATCAAGACGCAAGCCTCACCGGCGGCGACGCCGGGAAAGACGCCATCGCGCTTGGAGACCAGCTTCACGACCTGCCACAGCACGTTGTCGACCAGGTGATGATCGATGACCGTGCGGGTGCAGTTGTCGGTTTCGCCGTCGGCGGTGAGTTCGGCGATCAGCGCATCGCGCGTGGGGTGAGAAAACAGCCAACCCATAGGGAAGGTCCTTGTGGTGATGGCCAGGCCTTCCCGCTGGGAGAGGTCCCAGCCGGGTGTGGTTGTGAAGGGTGAGGTCAGGCCGCTCGATTCCAGGCCTGCGACTTGAAGTCCATGTTGTAGCCCAGCTCGCCCAGCCGGTGGCATTGCTGACGCAGGCGTTGCCGGTCGACCGTGGAGTCCAGCCGCACGGTCTCGCCCAAGGGCCAGACGGTGCCGAAGAGCTCCTGGTCAGCTTCATCGACATCCGGCTCAGGTGTCAGCTGAGTAGAGGCTGGTGATGCCGGCATCCCGAAGGGTGCGTTGTCGTCTGCAGGTGCGACCGGAGCGCTGGCAGGCCTGGCTGGACGAGAGGGTTGTGGTCGAGCCTTTGGCGGGGGCGCCGCAACAGGTTGCTCTTCATCGAGTGGATCTGGTGACTGCGCATCGATCTGCGCGTTGTCGTAGGCCGTCAGGGTGTCGAGGTCCTCGAGCACCATGCTGTCCAGGCGCGCGCGAATCTCGATGACCAGGCGGCCGCCGGTGCTGTAGGACGAGGCACGGATCTCGGTGATGACGAACTCGCCGCGGTACTTGCCCTCGACGTGTTGCTCGAGCACAGCGTCCTTGATGACGAATTCGCCAATAGAGGTAGAGAGGCGGCCGACGTTGAAGGCGCCGTTGCGTCCCTGGATGGTGCGGATGGCCAGATGGCCGGGGATCTTGATCATGGCGGTCCTCGTGAATAGGGGGCACGCCATGCCCAGCAGGGGATGGGTACCCTGTGGGAGAAAACGGTGAGAGGTGCATCCATCGGCTGAGCCGACCGCTTGCGCTACCGGATGCTCGGCAAGCTTGGGGTTGGATCAGCGCAGGGCGCCGTGGTCTTGAGATCCTGACCACCTGGGCATGGCTAACAAAGTCAGCGCACCTTTAGATGATTCTGAAAGCGACGCCCGGCTTCGTCAATGTCCTGGGGTAAAGAAAGGCACCCCGAAAACGTTTGACGGGCAGTTGGTACTGTAGAGCTTTTAGGATCAGCACAAAGACTAGCGGCCACCTGTCCTTCGGGCCCTAAAGCATACTTGAACCTTGTGCCTTTAATAGCTCACCAATTATGGGTACCGGAGTCATGAGGTGCTGGCGCATCATCTCGCTCGCCCGTATGGCGTCGCGGGCGAGGATAACCTCGACCAGCGCGCTGTGTTCCTGGCGCTTCAAAGCCAATGCCTCATCAGAAAAAACCGTCTGCGTCAGCCAGAGATGGCGATAACGCTCGGCTTGGTCGAACAGATAGCTACGTGCTTGTAGCAACTGTTTGGACCCGCAGCCTGTGGCAATCGCCGTATGGAAAGCCTTGTGCCGCTCGTCCCACAGGTTGAGTCGCTGCTCGGGCGTTTTCACATCGACCACTTTGGCAAGTGTATGGGCACTGGACAGCACGGCCGCTTCCCAGGCGTCGTCACCACGGGCGATAGCCAGGGTAACGATCATCGCCTCCAGGTGAGCTCGGGCGTCGTAGATGTCGTTCAGCTCAGCTACCGACATGGAGGCGACGCGATAGCCCTTCTGGCTAATTGCCACCACCAGGCGCTCGGCAACCAGCTGTGACAAGGCTTCCCGTAACGGTCCGACGCCGAGCTCGTAGCGCTCCTTGAGCGTACTCATCAGCAGCTTTTCACCCGGCTTGAAGAGGCCTCGAATGATGTCTTGCTTCAGCCAAGCGTAGCCATTGAGGGAAGAGTTCTGTCGAGGGTTGAGCGCTTCCAAATGTCTGCTCCTGAGGATCTATCGACGGATGATAGCAAAGCCTCACGCAACCCTTAATGCTCGGCGGAGATACAATTTATACAAAAATAAAAAATGTAGACATTTTTTCATTTTGGCGATAATCTTGATCCTGCTGATGGGAAATGGTCCCTAACCCAACGGCATCCCCCTTCTCTTTGCATAAGGACAAGACCATGAACGCCTTCACTCCGATCGAAGACCTTGTGATGCCGATGCCACTGGAAACCCGCGGCTACACCCTCGCCGCCTCGGCACAGTCGCCCCGGCTGCTGGAGTTGACCTTCGCTAAGGAAACCGTGACTGCCTTCGTAGAGGCTGTCGCGCAGTGGCCGGTACAGGCGCTGGAATACAAGTCCTTACTACGCTTCCGCGTAGGCGAGATCCTGGATGACCTCTGCGCCAGCACCCTGCGTCCAGTGCTACTTAATACGCTGCTCAGTCGGTACAGCGGCGGCATGTTGATCAAGCCACTGGGCCTGGATGACGTCGCCCAAGCAGATGACATGGTCAAGTTCGCGACCGCCTGCGCTCATCTGGTAGGCCGCTCCAACTACGACGCCATGAGCGGCCAGTTCTATGCCCGCTTCGCCGTGGTAAACACGGACAATTCCGACAGCTACCTGCGGCAACCGCACCGGGTGATGGAGCTGCACAACGACGGCACCTTCGTCGATCAGATCACCGACTATGTGCTGATGATGAAAATCGATGAGCGCAACATGGAGGGTGGCAACTCGCTGCTGCTACACCTCGATGATTGGGAGCAGTGCGAGGAATTCTTCCAGCATCCCATGGCGCGTCGCGTCATGCGCTGGACCGCCCCGCCGAGCAAGAAGGTGACCGAAGACGTCTTTCACTCGGTTTTCGACACCGATGCAGAAGGTCGGCCTACCCTGCGCTACATCGATCAGTTCGTCCAACCGGCCAATTTCGAGGAAGGCATCTGGCTGAATGCGCTGTCGGAATCTCTAGAAGGTAGCGAGCGCAAGCTGTCCATACCGGTACCGGTCGGCAGCCTGCTGCTGATCAACAATCTCTTCTGGCTGCACGGTCGGGATCGCTTTACCCCGCACGAGGGCCTCCGCCGTGAGCTGATGCGTCAGCGCGGCTATGTCTCCTATCCGAAAGTCGCCTATCAGCGCGGTCAGTAAGGGACGCTGCGGGAAGCAGCCGTTTCCCGCGGTACTCAATTCAAGGCAATCAGGTGCGCGAGGTGACCCTGTGCACGATTTCGTAATCATCGGCGGTGGCATCGTGGGGATGTCCACGGCCATGCAGCTGATCCAGGTATACCCGGACGCTCGCATACTGCTGCTGGAAAAGGAGTCCGGTCCGGCTCAGCATCAAACCGGTCATAACAGCGGAGTCATCCATGCGGGGGTGTACTACACCCCCGGCAGCCTCAAGGCGCGCTTCTGCTTGGAGGGCAACCGGGCCACAAAGGCGTTTTGCCTGAAACAGGGCATTCGTTTCGATGAATGCGGCAAGCTCCTGGTCGCTACCAACGACCTGGAAATGGCGCGCATGAAGGCGCTATGGGAGCGTACCGCGGCCAATGGCCTGGAGCGTCACTGGGTTTCGGCGGCCGAATTGCGCGAGCGGGAACCCAATATCGTGGGGGAGGGGGGGATCTTCGTCCCCTCCAGTGCTATCGTGAACTACGCCGAAGTGACCGCCGCCATGGGCCGCGCCTTCATCGCAGCCGGTGGCGAAATTCGCTTCAACTCGGAGGTAGTGGGCCTTGAAGAACGTGCAAGCGAGGTCGTGATCCGGACACGTCAGGCTGAAATCCAAAGTCGCTACCTGATCACCTGCTCTGGGTTGATGGCGGATCGCGTGGTGCGGATGCTGGGACTCACGCCTGACTTCGTGATCTGCCCCTTCCGCGGCGAATACTATTTGCTGCCCCAGCAGCATAACCAGATCGTCAATCACTTGATCTATCCCATTCCGGATCCGGCTATGCCTTTCCTTGGGGTTCATTTGACCCGGATGATCGATGGTAGCGTGACGGTAGGTCCCAATGCCGTACTGGCACTCAAGCGGGAAGGCTATCGCAAGCGAGATGTGTCAGGGCGCGACCTCTGGGAAACGCTGACCTGCCCAGGTGTGCTCAAGGTCTTGGCGAAAAATCTGCGCCCTGGCCTGATCGAGATGAAGAATTCGCTGTTCAAGGGCGGCTATCTCAAGCAGGTGCAGAAATATTGCCCAAGCCTGACCACACAGGACCTCAAACCTTATCCAGCCGGGGTGAGAGCTCAAGCCGTCTCTCGTCAAGGCAAGCTCATCGACGACTTTCTGTTCGTCAAAACGCCCCGCAGCATCAACGTGTGCAATGCCCCTTCGCCCGCAGCCACGTCAGCCATTCCCATTGGCGGCCATATCGTCGACCAGGTCCGGACGCTGCTCGGCGACCGGGACGCCGACAGTGGCCGCAGCAAGAGCCCAGTGAATCAACGGGTACACGGCTGAGCCGCCCCGGACAAGTGCAAGGATGAATAGCGTGCAACTAAAAGATCCCCGCCTGCTTCGTCAGCAGGCCTACCTCGATGGCAACTGGGTCGCGGCCGACAGCGGCCAGACCCTCACTGTGACCAACCCGGCAAGCGGTGAAATCATCGGTAGCGTACCGAAACTGGGAGCGGTAGAAACCCGCCGTGCCATCCAGGCCGCCGAACGAGCCCTTCCCGGCTGGCGCGCCCTCACCGCGAAGGAGCGAGCCCAGCGCCTGCGTCGCTGGTTCGAGCTGATGCTGGAGAACCAGGACGACCTCGCGCTCCTGATGACTTGGGAGCAGGGCAAGCCACTGAGTGAGTCACGCGGAGAGATCGCCTATGCGGCGTCCTTCCTGGAATGGTTCGCCGAAGAAGCCAAACGTGTCTATGGCGATGTGATTCCGGGCCACCAACCCGACAAGCGTCTGCTGGTCATCAAGCAGCCTATCGGCGTCACCGCAGCCATCACGCCCTGGAACTTCCCTTCGGCCATGATCACCCGCAAGGCTGGCCCCGCCCTGGCGGCAGGCTGCACCATGGTGCTCAAACCAGCAAGTCAGACGCCCTATTCCGCCCTGGCGTTGGCAGAGCTGGCCGAAAGGGCAGGCATTCCGCCCGGAGTGCTCAGCGTCGTGACCGGTTCTGCGGGCGAAGTCGGCAGCGAACTGACCAGTAATCCGCTGGTGCGCAAACTCAGTTTCACGGGCTCCACTGAAATCGGCCGTCAGTTGATGGCTGAATGCGCGCAGGACATCAAGAAGGTATCCCTGGAGCTAGGTGGCAACGCGCCTTTCATCGTTTTCGACGACGCCGATGTGGAGGCTGCCGTCGAGGGAGCATTGATCTCGAAGTTTCGTAACAACGGTCAGACCTGCGTCTGCGCTAACCGCCTGTACGTACAGGCTGGCGTTTACGACAGCTTTGTGGCTCGACTGGCCCAGGCCGTCGGCTCTCTGGTGCTGGGCGATGGTACCCAGGTAGGCGTCACCACCGGCCCGCTGATCGACAGCAGGGCTGTGGCCAAGGTCAGCGAGCACATTGCCGACGCCTTGAGTAAGGGGGCTCGTCTGGTAAGCGGTGGCAAGCCTCATGCGCTGGGGGGCACCTTTTTCCAGCCCACGGTGCTGGCAGATGTTCCCGCTACAGCTCAGGTCGCCCGCGAAGAGACCTTTGGCCCGCTGGCGCCGGTGTTTCGTTTCACCAGCGAAGATGAAGTGATTGAAAGAGCCAACGATACCGAGTATGGCTTGGCCGCCTACTTTTACGCTCGCGACCTGAGCCGGGTCTTTCGTGTTGCGGAAGCGCTGGAGTATGGCATCGTCGGCATCAACACCGGGATCATCTCCACTGAGGTCGCGCCGTTCGGCGGCATCAAGGCCTCCGGTGTCGGCCGCGAAGGCTCCAAGTACGGTATCGACGACTATCTGGAAATCAAGTATCTCTGCATGGGCCTTGATCGCTAGATCGGAATCGAATCAGAAGAGTGCATCCGCGAACCGCTACGGGGCAGAAATGCTCCCTAGCGGTTCAGTCGGTTAACTCACAGGACGATACAAAGATCGTTGATTTAGAAAGCCAGACTCTCAGAGCGGGGTATCGCACGCTCGACCACGGTCCAGAACGGATTGGCTTCCAGCCCGAGTCGGCAGGAATTCGCTGCCTGACTCTCTTCGTTAAGGGCAACCAGGTCGCCGGCCGACCAGCTCACCGTATTGGCAGCGAGAACCCGGCCCTCGGCATTCAAGACCAGCGCCTCGTTCTTCATCTTCATTAGGCCCTTGATCAACAACGGCTCGAGAGATTCCAGACACACGTCAGCCGCCGCCACTCCGATGAATCTTTCGCGCACGAAGATCGGTACGGAGAAGGCGACAATGTACTCTTCCGTGCCGTAAAGATCGACGAAGGGACCCGCTACGCAGGGCTTGCCGGAATGCCGAGCCTGGACATACCAGGGCATGGACTCGTAATCGTAAAAACGCTCGCTGAGGCGATTGAAGTTCAGGTTGAGCGGGCGAATATCCCCTTCAGCGCCGCGACACCACCACTCCAGATGCATTTCCCGATCGCGTACCTGACCGGGTGCGAAGACGATTCCCGCACCATGCAGCCGGACGTCCTTGACCGCCAGCAGGCGGAGAACGTCCTGTTGCAACACCGCGAGCTCGTTCGAATCGAGCACCTGTACAGCGCCAGGGCGCTCAGGCCAAAGCCCGCCGACAGCGACTTCAAGGTTACGTAACCCGGCGAAAACGTTACTGATCGAAACGTTGATTTGCGCAGCAAATTTCAACAGTTCCGGGGCCTGGGTTGCAGAATCTTTCATATCGAACTCCTCAACTCGTTATCCCCCTCACCTTCAGTGAGTGAGATAGAGGCTATCTCGCTTCTGCGAAGCAAGTTCCGCTCCAACAATCAGTCGGCGGCCATGACCTCAAGCTTCAGAGCGGTCAGCCTGCGCAGTTCTCGACTGACATGTGCCTGAGCGAGGGCTCCGGCAAGGTTGGCGTCGTTGCTGACTATGGCTTCGAGAATCGCCTGATGCTCAACCCGCATCGCTGCGATATCCGGCTGGCCGCGATAGGGCAGCCACAGCAACTCACCCAGCTCGGCCTGTAGCCGTACCTCGTTATGGGTCAGCCGAACCGATTGGGCGGCTACCGCGATCTCGATGTGAAAGCGTGCATCCAGTTGTCGCTGCCGCTTCACGTCCACCTCCACGGCGAACTCCGCCAACAGCCGCGCTAGGCGCCGATGCTGATCGGCTCCTGCGCGTTTGGCTGCCAACTGAGCGGCCGCGCCGGATATCGCCACGTGCTCGTCGGCATGATCTCGCAGCTCCAGCGCCGTCAGCCGCTCCAGACGAGCGAAGAGTTCTGCGTCCGCTATCGCCGGACGCGCACGCACGAAACTCCCGCCGCCGCGTCCGCGGCGAGTTTCGATGATGCCCTGAGAACGTAGGTTGGCTAGCGCATCCCTCAAGGTGACCGGAGCGACGCCCAGTTGTGCGGCCAGGGTTGTCTCGTTTGGCAACTGCTCGCCCTCGGCCAGAAGACCCACCTCCACCATCTCGATCAAATGGCGAGTGACAGCCTCCGTTTTGCCCTCTTGGTTGAGGCGTATCAAGCTCGAAAACTGACTCATGAACCCCTCTGCTTACGATTTTCCAGACATGGCAGTGAGCTGCACCGAAAAGGTTGCCAAACCATATTTTATATTCTGATCACGTCATTTTCGCAGGCTCCGTTAGGCAAAATCGACCTAAAAATCGGCAGTTTTTTCATTTTCAGGACCATGAGTAAGCTTCTCAGGCTCTTAAAGATATGGTTCCATATGTTTAAGCGAGTGCCCACGTTATTCATAGGAGAACCTGTTATGAGCCTGCAGACACGCGCCGATTGGGAAGCAAAAGCCAAGAGCCTGAACATCGAAGGGCGGGCCTTCATCAATGGTCAATACGTGCCCGCCGTAGAGGGCGGCAGCTTCCCCTGCCATAGCCCCATAGACGGCCGTCAGCTGGCCGAGGTCGCCAGCTGTGCCTTGGCCGACGCCAACCTGGCCGTAGCCAATGCTCGTGCCGTTTTCAATGCCGGCACCTGGTCGAAGTGCCCTCCGGCCGAGCGCAAGGCTACTCTGCTGCGTTTCGCCAACCTGCTGGAGGAGCACCAGGAAGAGCTGGCATTGCTGGATACCCTGGACATGGGCAAACCCATCGGTGACAGCCTGGCGGTGGATCTGCCGGGCTCGATCGATGCGATTCGCTGGAGCGCGGAAGCGATCGATAAGGTCTACGATGAAGTCGCCCCCACGGCCCCCGACCAACTTGGACTCGTCACCCGCGAGCCGGTCGGAGTGGTAGCCGCCATCGTGCCCTGGAACTTCCCACTGATGATGGCCGCGTGGAAGCTCGGGCCGGCACTGGCGACGGGGAACTCGGTCATCCTCAAGCCATCGGAGCGCTCGCCGTTGAGCGCTATCAGAATCGCTGACCTGGCGATCCAGGCTGGTCTGCCTGCTGGTGTACTAAACGTATTGCCCGGCTATGGACATACCGTAGGCGAGGCCCTGGCTCTGCACATGGATGTGGACACTGTGGTTTTCACCGGCTCGACCAAGATCGCCAAGCATCTGTTGACCTGCTCGGGTCGGTCGAACATGAAGCGTGTCTGGCTCGAAGCGGGCGGCAAGAGTCCCAACATCGTTTTCGCCGATGCCCCTGATCTGCATGCTGCCGCCGAAGCGGCCGCCGGTGCCATCGCCTTTAACCAGGGTGAAGTCTGCACCGCCGGATCACGCCTGTTGGTGGAGACGAGCATCAAGAGCGAATTTTTGCCCTTGGTTGCAGCGGCGCTGGAAGCCTGGAAACCAGGCAACCCACTCGACCCGGGGACCAATGTCGGAGCGGTGGTGGACTCCCGTCATCTTGAGCAAGTGCTGGGCTACATCGAGTCGGGTAAGGCCGAAGGCGCCCAGGTCCTCACTGGTGGCGTGCGCGTGCTGGAAGAAACCGGCGGCGTCTACGTTGCGCCCACGCTCTTCGCCGGGGTGAACAACGCCATGCGCATTGCCCAGGAAGAAATCTTCGGTCCGGTGCTGTCGGTCATTGAATTCGACACCCCGGCAGAGGCCATCGCAATCGCCAACGACACCCCCTACGGACTGGCGGCCGCACTCTGGACGCGTGATATCAGCAAGGCACACCAAACCGCGAAGGCCTTGAGGGCCGGTAGCGTCTGGGTCAATCAGTACGACGGCGGAGACATGACTGCGCCCTTCGGCGGCTTCAAGCAGTCCGGCAACGGTCGCGACAAATCGCTGCATGCCTTCGACAAATACACGGAAATCAAGGCGACTTGGATCAAGCTCTGATCCCGCTGCACTGCCGCACTGAACAATCAATAAAGTAAAGGATTGAAGGCTCGCAATGAACAGCTCTCTTGATAAGTCTGCAGCATTGGATGCGGATGCTGAGCAACTGAAGGCGCTAGGCTACACGTCCAATTTCGACCGTAGCATGAGTCTCTGGCAGAACTTCGCGCTTGGCTTCACCTACCTTTCGCCCGTGGTTGGGGTGTACACGCTGTTCGGTCTCTGTTTGGCGGCTGGGGGGCCGCCAATGTTCTGGTCTTATTTGCTGGTCGGAATGGGACAGATGCTGGTGTGCCTCGTGTTCTGCGAGGTCGTCTCGCAATATCCGATTTCGGGCGGCGTTTATCCCTGGGCGCGTCGGCTAGTCGGCAAGAAATGGGCTTGGATGGTGGGTTGGATATATGCCATCTCCCTGTGCGTAACGGTAGCCGCCGTCGCCTTGGGAGCGGGACCTTACATCGCCAACCTGTTGGGCTTCGAATCGACACCTATCACCAACACCTTGGTGGCCCTGACGCTGACCGCAATCGCCACGCTGCTGAATCTGAGCGGTACTCAGTTGCTGGCCAGGGTCGCCATGTTCGGCTTCATCTGCGAACTTGTAGGCGCCATCGCCATTGGCGGCTACCTGTTGATATTCGAACGACACCAATCGATCTGGGTGCTTTTCGATACCTTTGACATTTCCATAGATGGCGCCTACTGGCCGGCCTTCCTGACCGCCGCCCTCGCCGGTATGTTCCTGTACTACGGCTTCGAGGCCTGCGGTGACGTCGCCGAGGAAACGCCCAATCCGAGTCGGCAGGTCCCCAAGGCCATGCGCATGACCATCTGGATCGGCGGGGCGGCCTCCATGTTCGCGGCGATAGCCCTGATTCTCGCGGTACCGGACGTTCGCGCGGTCATCACCGGCGCCGACAAGGATCCGATGACGACGATCTTCAGCTCGGCCTTCGGCCCGACCGGCGCTCGTGTCGTAATGGCGATCATTACCGTCTCGTTCGTGTCCTGCGTTTTGAGCCTGCAGGCCTCGGCCAGCCGCCTGCTCTACTCTTACGCCCGCGACGAGATGGTGATGGGCAGCGGACTGCTCAAGAAGCTCTCACCCGCCACCCACGTACCCACTGCTGCCCTGGTGGTCTGTGGTGTGCTTCCCGCGCTAATCGTCTGCGTGGGTTTCTATCTGCAGAACGCGGTCGCCCTAGTAGTGAGCTTCGCTGCCGTGGGTATCTATCTCGCCTTCCAGATGATCGTCTTGGCTGCGCTGTACGCAAGGCTTCGCGGCTGGAAGCCCAAAGGACAATTCACTCTGGGCCGTTGGGGCTGGCTGGTGAACATCGCGGCTCTTTGCTACGGCCTCTTCGCGATCCTGAACATGTCCTGGCCGCGGACCCCTGAAGCGGCCTGGTACGTCAACTACGGCATACCCCTGGTGGGCGGGATCACCCTGGCCATCGGCATGGCCTACATGCTGCTGTTCCGCCCACATGCGCGGAGTTCGGCACCTGCCGGCGATGCCTGGAAGAACTGACTCTACGCGGCCCCCTGATTGATGGGGCCCCATAACCTCTGACCACCGGAGTTACGCCATGCTGAAGCATCACATGCAGCGTCTGATCCTAGGGATGATCCTTGCACTGGCTACGCAGCTCTGCTTTGCCAAACCTGCGCAAGACTCTCTTCCAACCATCCACGCCTACATGGCCGCCTGGAATGACCACGATGCCGAAAAGGCCGCCAGCTTCTTCGCCGAGGATGGTGAATTTCTCGACTCTTCGGTTGGCACGCCGCAAAAGGGAAGGGATGCCGCTCGGGACAACGTGATCAAGGTCTTCATGACCGCAGTGCCTGACCTGCGTTGGCAACTCGTTGGTACCCCAGTCGTACAAGGCGATAGCGTCGCCTTCGAATGGCAATTCGATGGGAAAAATACGGGTCCCTGGAGTACGGAGCTACCGGCGACCAACAAGCCGCTGAAATTCAATGGCGTCAGCCTCATCCGCTTGAAGGACGGCAAGATCGTCAGTCAGCACGACTACTACGATGCCCTCGGCTTCAACCGACAACTCGGCTGGTAGTGGCCCTACCTATCAGTCAGCTCTCTCCTACCAGAGGTTTCCTTCATGAATTCCACGTCGTCAAAACTGCATCAGGCAGATATCCAGCATCACCTGCATCCCTATACCAATGCCCGCCTGCACCAGGACACGGGGCCCATGATTATCGAGCGGGGTGAAGGGGTGCATGTCTATGACACCCAGGGCAAACAATATATCGAAGCCATGTCAGGCCTATGGTCGGTCGCCTTGGGATTCAATAATCAACGTTTGATCGATGCGGCAACCGCTCAGTTGCAGCAGCTACCTTTTTATCACCTGTTCAGCCACAAGGCCCACGCGCCCAGCATCGAATTGGCAGAGAAGCTGATCGAGATCGCGCCGGTGCCCATGAGCAAGGTCTTCTTCACCAATTCAGGTTCCGAAGCTAACGATACCGTCGTCAAAATGCTGTGGTACCGCAATAACGCCCTTGGCAAGTTCGCCAAGAAGAAGATCATCAGCCGTAAGAGCGCCTATCACGGCATCACCACCATCAGCGCGAGCCTTACCGGGTTGCCTGCCAACCAGCGCGGTTTTGATTTGCCTCTCGCGGGTTTTTACCATGTCGGCTGCCCACATCACTATCGCTATGGCCTACCAGGGGAAAGTGAAGAGCAGTTCGCCGACCGTCTCGCCAATGAATTAGAAACCCTGATCCAGCGAGAAGGTGCCGAGACGATCGCCGCCTTCTATGGCGAACCGCTCATGGGCGCCGGTGGCGTCATTGTCCCACCCCGTACTTACTGGCAAAAGATCCAGGCGGTTTGCCGCAGGCATGACATCCTCATCGTGGCGGACGAGGTCATCACTGGTTTCGGGCGTACCGGCAAGCTGTTCGGTTGCGAAACCTTCGACATAAAGCCCGACATTCTGGTACTTTCCAAGCAGCTGTCGTCTTCCTATCAGCCCATCGCCGCCATCCTGCTCAACGAGGACGTGTACCAAGGCATCGCCGATCATAGCGGCGTCCTGGGTACCTTCGGTCATGGCTTCACCGGCGGCGGTCACCCCGTGGCGACTACGGTAGCTCTGGAAAATGTGAAGATCATCCAAGAAGAGCGTCTAGTAGCTCATGCCGCCGAGATGGGCGAGTTCCTGCTTGGCCAACTCCGGGCGTTTGAAAGCCATCCCCTGGTAGGTGAGGTGCGTGGCGTTGGCCTGATCGCTGCGATGGAGTTAGTAGGGCACAAGGTGCGAAAGACCCCGTTAAACGGTACACCCGGGTTACTGGGTAAATACCTCGTTGATCGTATGCAGGAAAATGGAGTGATCAATAGAGCGATTGGCGACGCTCTAGCGTTTTGTCCGCCCCTGATCTCCACCCAAATTGATCTCGCTCAAATCATATCCAGCTTGGAAAAGTCGTTGGATCAGACTTACGCCTGGAGTATCCAGCAATGAAAGCGTAAACAGCGAACCGCCCGCTAACATCCAAGATCGGCATTCGGCCCGCAATACTCCAGGCTATGCGCTGGTAATACTAGGTGCCAGCGCATATTTTCTCGAGGGTCTGAATATCGACCCGGGTTTTATGAAAGGCATAGCGCTCTTAAAATCTTCATCGACAAGAGCTGCCGCGCGGCCGGGACATATGAAAAATAGATATCTTTAAAGCGCAATATTGGCAGAAGTAAATCTTGTTTGAAGGCGGTCACTAATGCCCCTTCTTTAGAACTCGGCCCCTTTAAAGGGTCGCTCCCCCTAACATTTCATTTGACACGCGCCAGGTAATCCAATATGTCCATACGCTCCGTCAGGACAATTATTAGTCTCTATGCCAGCGGCAGCGTGCTCGCAGTAGTAACGGCCTTGACAAGCTATGTTCTGTATTCGGGTTCGCAGACTCAAATCCTGATTGAGAAGCATGCCTCTCAACTCGCCTACAAAAGTGCCCAAGAACTCATCGGCGCCCAGGCTCAGGCAACAGCGAATTATATTGGTAAGAAGCTTGAAGAGCCATTGCTGACTGTCTCGAATCTTGCACAGTTGAATGCTCAGCTAGGTAGAGCTGACGACTCAAAGCTAAATTTAGATCGAAGCGCCATTTCGCACATACTAAAAGAGACCCTTGCCAACAGTCCCAATCTTCTAGACATCTATGCAGGATGGGAGCGTAATGCTTTCGATGGCGCCGACAGCCAGTATGCCGGGCTAACGGCGCAAGGTTACGATGCGACTGGGCGTTTTATGCCGTGGTGGTATCGCAAACCCGAGAGCGGCTACGAAGTAGTCCCGCTCGGCGAGATCCTCGATAGCAAAACGATCCTCTCTACGGGCGTAGGTGAAAATGTTTTCTACACCTGCCCGCAACAAAGTCTGAAAGCTTGCGTGATCGACCCTGCTCCCTATGAAATCAATGGGCAGCAGATATTGATGTCCTCCTTCAATGCACCCATCCTGGTCGATGGCACCTTCCGCGGGGTGATAGGTGCAGACCTATCCTTGGACTTCATTCAAAAGCTTCTGGAAGCGGCAAACAAACAGCTGTACGACGGCGCCGGCAGCATTGCCTTGATCGCTAGCCAGGGCACGATAGTCGCCAATACCGCCAACGCCGAGAGCCTCGGCAAGCAGGCGAAGGAAGTGCTCGGCGGAGCTGCCAAAGAACTTCGCCAGCTAGAGGACGGCGTCACCAAACGTTTCGACGACAAGCAGGATCTCTACCAGGTATATTTACCGTTGCGCCTTGGTAATAGCTCGACCGTCTGGACACTGCTGGTACAACTTCCCCGCAGCGCAGTCCTGGCCGATCTTCAGCAACTGCTACAGGCTCTTACCCAGCAGCGCTACAGCGATATTGTCGGCATGATGCTGGTGGGTCTAATCGTTGCCGCCCTCGGCTTGCTGCTGCTTTGGGTCATCAGTGGTTATATCGCTCGCCCCTTGCGCAGGATGGTCGCCATGCTGGATGCCGTTGCCAAGGGCGAAGGCAATCTGACACAGCGACTGCAGGTCAATCGTCGCGACGAACTGGGGGCCATCGCTACTGGCTTCAATACCTTCCTGGCCTCCCTGCAGCATCTCATCAAACAGCTGGTACAGTCGGTTGGGGAAGTGAGCGACAGCGCCCAGCACACCTCCGACATCGCACGCCGGGTACGCGATGGCATGCATCAGCAGTTGCTAGAAGTCGATCAAGTAGCGACCGCCATGCACGAGATGACCGCTACGGCTCACGATGTCGCCCGTAATGCCGGAAACGCGGCCAAAGCCACCCAAAAGGCGACTGCTGCGGTCCACGACGGCCAGCAGGTGGTTCAGCAAAGCGTGCAGGAGAGCAGCAGGCTGGCCCAAGAGATCGAACTGGCCGTGGAGCAAGTTCAGCGGGTCGCGCACGACAGCGTTAGCATCGGCTCCATTCTCACCACCATCAATGGCATTGCCGCCCAGACCAGCCTGCTGGCGCTCAACGCCGCCATTGAGGCTGCGCGCGCTGGTGACCAGGGGCGAGGTTTCGCCGTGGTGGCTGACGAAGTGCGGAGCCTGGCACAGAGGACCCAGGTGGCTACGGGTGAGATCCATGACATGATCCAAAAGCTCCAGTCGGGAGCCCGCGAAGCGGTAGAGGTGATGCAAAGCAGTCGGGAGCAGACCATCCAACAGGTAGAGCAAACCGAAATTGCTCGTGTAGCGCTGCAAACAATCCTCGCGGAGGTCAAGGATATCAGCGACATGAATCTCCAAATTGCTAGTGCAGCTGAGGAGCAGAGTGCTGTTGTAGAGGACATCAATCGCAACATGCTCAACATAGGGGAAGTAGCGCATTCAGTTAATAATCATGTCGAAGAGGTCTTAACCGCAGGCGATCAACTTAGCGATCTAGCATTAAAGCAAGCAAAATTATCTGCGCGTTTCAGGGTATAGAGGGCTTGAGCTTGACTTGACGCTAAGCCTGACTATTAATGCCTCAATTGCCTGCCGACAAGGTGAGCGATGTATTTAATTCGGTTTTTCGCGCACGCTCGGTCATCTCATCATCGGACCAATGTTGCGTGTCGCATCAAGACCTCGCCATCCCACAGTTCAGTCGCGCGCCAACCCTGACGCTGCAAGTCGGCCAGAGCGGCAACTAGGCCGGTGTGTTCGGTGACGGGGTGAATGACGGAAGTGGATTCGTTGTTTATATGCAGCTCCTCGGACGAAGAGCTGCCCAGAGGGTCAACCCCTCTGGGTTGTGTTGAGTGTTGCTACAAGTCTTCCAGCGCCATGAGGCCCTGGGTGACACGCAGCAAATGGGTACAGACGCGAATCTCTACGGGCTGTTCAGATCCACCTTGGTAGTGAAGCTCGGCTATCAAGCGTTCCTGGCCTTTGTAAGCCCCGAATACCTTGAAAAGCTGCGCTAACAAAACGGGAGGGTCGAAATCAAGATCGCGGGTATATCGAACTTGGCGGAATCCTTTCAGGTATTCGGCGAAGTCCGCTGCAGTCATAGAGGTGTGCTGGCGTAAAGGATTGCCATCGTCATCGATCTCATCACCGAGGTGATCGAAGGACATCGAGTAGAACAGCCGGGGTTTGTGGCCTAGCGCTCGATAAAAAGTAAGGGCTTGCCCGGCAGCCTGAAGGCTCACGACCGCGTATTCGACGCATCCTGAAATCACAACGTTATATGGCATGGTTCACATCCTGTTGAAGGCGCAGCATAGCAATCGTTAGCTAGCTGGCAAATACCAAGAAGCGTCGGAGCCATACCCCACCGGGGGCAAGCCCCGGGTGGGTGAAGGTTCAATCAGGCGTTCAGCAGCGCAAGCACGTGCGGCCGCCAGGACTTATGGACTAGCCGACCCTTGAGTAGGTCAGCGTCGGTTTCCAGCAGCCGCGAGGTGCTGAAATTGTCCCAGCCATGCTGGAACGCAGAGCGCGAACGCAACAGCTGGATCTGAGCCAGCACCACCCTTTCTTCCTCAACCGTGCGGCAGGGGTCGATCCAGTCGATGCTGCGGCTATCAAGATCCACCTTGCCCGCCATGACCAGGTGGCCGTGGCGATCAGAAACGGAGATCCGTTTCGGGCAGAAGGTAAGCGCTGCTGCAGGTGTTGGATAGCGGTCTTGTCGGACTGCATCCAGGGCGATGGGCAGGATGTCATCGAGCAGGCCGCACTGGCCGAGCTGGACGTACCCATCGATGTGGAAGGTGCCGCGACCGGAGTCCTCAAGGCGCTCCATCGACCCATGCAGGAGAATGGTGAATTGCCGCTCGAAGAGGTCTTGGCGAAGAGAGGTACCAGGTGCGTAAGGGTTGCTGACGAATGCCTGGCCTTCGAAGTGTTGAATAATCAAGTCCATGATGCCTCCAACGTCCTGGGATTCATCATGCCCTCAAGGGATGATGAATCCCTTGAGGGTAGATTTTAGCTCGTCAGATGCCCAGCGAATGCCGAGTCCACTTGCCTGAGTGAAGTGCGCCTTCTGCAGCCTGTTCGCTGCGGAAGTATTCGGCCGACTCACGACTGAAGGGCAGACCCTCATCGTCCACTGTGCCCAGGTAGTAGCCACGGTGTGACTTCAGGACCTGCAACGGGTAGTTGTTGCCGGCGTCGTCGTGATCGAACTTGCTGTGAGCAGGTGCGGTATTGGTTGCCATGGGGCCTCCAAAAGACAAAGGCGCCCGAGGGCGCCTATAGGGTGTGGTCAGTCAGGCTTGAACGCGATCAGCGCTGGTGGCGTTCATCTCGAACAGAAACCAGGCGTTGTCGCAGAACAGGTCGCTGCTCAACAGCTCTTCGGCGACGTCGTCATAGGAGACTTCGGCAACGATGGGCAGGGCGGGCAGCTCGGACTTGAGGGTGGCGATGACTTGCATGATGGGCTCCAAAATTCAGCTAATGGAGATCACCATGCCCCGGTCCGGGGATGGTGCCCCCGGATGGGTGTGCGAAGATGAATGTGGCAAAGCCTGGGTAGAGCAGGGGCGCCCGGTGGGCGCCTGGACGAGCAGGGTGACTCAAGCGGCCGATTGGTCGCCTTCGCTCCCTTGATCCGTACCTTGCTGCTCAGCCGGGACTGCGTCGCGCGGTTTGGCTTCGTAGACGAACTCACCATCTACCTTGATCCAGCCGATGTACAGGAGACGACCTTTCAGGCTTGCGCCGTGTTGTCCCTGTTTCGGTCCGGAGGAGTAGGTAAAGGGATCAGCCCAGCAATCGCCGATGCGGAAGGACACGAGGACCTTCTTCTCAGCGTTGACGGCATCAATGCAGCGGCGAACCAGCTTTTCAGCTTCGGCGCCGACGGCATTGCAGTCGATGTAGCGGTATTCCACCGCTTCTTTGTTGCCGCACAGGGCTGCTACGGTGACGGCCAAAAACGGTTTGGCGCCTCTGCCTTTAGGTTTCACTTCGCGGATGCGGTTGAGGTAACCGATACCGGTGGTGTGCAGATCGAAGTATTGGCTTTCGTTGGCTTGGTTGCTCATGGTGTATCTCCAGTTTCAATAGGTGAAAACGGAGAACACCTTGCCCGGGAAGGGAAGAGTATTCCCCGCGTGGGTGGGTGTAGCCAGAAAGGGTGGTGCCAGGTCAGTGCATGAATTTCATCGCTGCCAGCAGGATGCCGACAGCAGCAGAAAGCATGACGCCCATGCGGATGGTGAGCTTGAGTTCGAGCTCGGACTTGAGTTGTGCCAGATCAGCCTTGGTAGCCAACTGGGTTTGCATTTCAGTCTCCAGAGCGTCGACAACAGCAGTCGCTTTGTCTTCCGAGACATTGATGGAGCGTAATGCCTGGTACAACGCTAAACCGCTTCTCATGGAAGGTCTCCAGGTTATGACGGAGACCGGCCCTGACGGGTAGTCCCGTCGAGGGTGGGTGGAAGGTGCATTCATCAACCGGGGGAACCGGTCAAACGTTCGCGCTACCGAATGCTTAGCGAACTTGGGGTTGGATCGACGTGGGTGACCACGTTGCAGTCGTGAGATCCAGACTGCCTGGGGCATGTTGCTGACAACGTCAGCGGCACACACCCTCAGAATGTTCAGGGCAGTATCGCTTGTCAATACCCCCGGAAATGAAAAAGCCCTCCGAAGAGGGCTTTGGTAGAGCGGTGCATCAATCAGTGATGGCCTAGAAGTTTCTGAGCCTTCTGCTTAACGTTGGGCCAGTCGGCCCAAACCGCTACAGTGCTGAAGAACACCAGCATGCCACTCAACATAAGAACGCCAAAAGTAGTTTGGTCCATGTCAGTCCTCCCGTGTGAGGCAGATACCAATGAGCCAGAGTATAGCACCGGACATGAAGGTATAGACCGTGAGGATCTGGTGATTGCTCAGGAACACACCGATCAGAGCAGCGCCCATGGCAGTGGTACCAACCTTGCGGAAGTCGTCTGCTATCGCAGCGAGTCGTTTCGAAGCCATCGTTTTCCTTTTCCAGATATGGAGTTGGGAAAACCGCCCTGACGGGAGATTTCCCGACAGGGGTAGGTAGGGTAGGGATCAGCCAGCCATGTCGACTTCAAGGTCGACTGGGCCAAGCAACTGGTCCGAGGGGCCCGGACGTAGCACGCGCGTAGGGGCCGGAGCGACAGGTTCAGGCGCTGGAGCTTCAGCCTTAGGTTTGCGTGTCTTACGCGGACGCTTCGGCTTTTCAGCCTGGGCTTCGCGCGTGTTTGCTGCGAACCAGGAGTTGAGGTTCACGCCACGCAGCCTGACCAGCGCCGGGGAGTGATCCATCCTCTCGAGTTCTTCAGCCGACAGGATTGGCTTTGGCAACTCCACGACACGCAGGCCGGAGTGGGTGCAGCCGATTGAGCGGCTTCGACAGCCTGAGACTGGGCGGTGCGCATCGATTGCATGCATTCGCGCACGACAGTACCCGCAGCTTCACCTAGCCGAAAGCTCAGAGAGGTAGTGGCCATAGTGTTTCTCCTGCAAAGGGGTAATGCGGAGAAACACTGACCCTGGGCGGGGGTGTGTCCCCGCTGGGTAGGTAGAGCAGTAGTGCAAGGTGCTTCCATCGACCGGGGGTACCGGCTAACTGTTCGCGCCTCCGGAAGCTTGGCGAACTATGGGTGCGGATCAACGTGTTTGACCACGCTGCCGTCATGAGATCCAGACGGCCAGGGCATGTCGCTGACGACGTCAGCAGAACATGGGTCATCATCTGAGCGAGCGAAGCGGGCTGTCAAGTAGCCGAAGGAGGGCAGAGCAGAGCGAGAGCGGATGGCAGAGCGGGCGCTGAGGCAGGGCTAAGCGGGAAAAGCGCGCCAGGCGCAACGCTGGGTCTAGCAGCAAAGCGCCTCGGCGAGGGTGAGGCTGATGAAGCTTGAAGAAAACGGTGCCACCTGTGAGCTTGAACACCGGTCTCGGCGGTCCCTGGGCATTGACCTACCAACCTGATGATCGTCGCATTCACCCGACCCGTTATCGTGGCTTGGGCCAGCTATCGAAAGGCACGCATCCGCGCACAAAGGGATCCCATTTTTTCGCCGGCGGGCACCGGCAAAGAGGAGGGCTACCCGAGGGGTAGCCTCGTCCACCAAGCTGATAATGCTGAGAGGACCAGGCTACCCTTCGAAAGCAGCTAGAAAGGGGAATAGCGTGGGCCGACACACCAGGTCGGCCCTAAGTGAAGCGTGCACCGAACCTTCTGTGAGCCCTATGTGCCTATGAACTCGCTGTTTCACGAGTTAGACGGCTGCGTGTCATGCGGTGGGTCAGGGAGACACAGGGAGAACATCACGCAAAGATCTACACGCCCTTCCCGTTGCTTAGCGTGCTCTTTGGGGGTGAGGTTTCAGGACTGGGTCGAGAAACCTCGGGTTGCAGCTGATGACCGCCAGCGTGCAAGCGGGGTGGAACGCTTGCATTATGAGGTTTCGACCGTGACAAAGGCAAGAAAGCTCCAGCGGACCTGAATTCCTAAGCTGAGGTGCCTCTGCGCTGGGCTTTTCCTGGGCCGCTCTTGGCTTTCCCTTTCGGCGTTTCGATGTTCACCAGGCCCTTGCAGTCGGGGTAGCGCAGGCACGACCAGAAATCGCCGCTCTTGCCCTTTCGCTTGGCCATCTTGCCCTGACAGAGAGGACAGGAAGGGCCCTCCGGGACTTTGATGGCCAGCATGGTCTGGCGGTACTGGGCGACCAGTTTGGTGATCCAGGCGCTCTGCTTGGCAATGAAGTCGTCGAGCTGCATGGTGCCGGCCTCGATCATGTCCAGGGCCTGCTCCCAGATGGCCGTGGTCGCCGGATCCGCCACTGCCGGCGGCACCGCGGCGATCAGCGAGATCCCGGCGTCCGACGCTCGTACAGCCTTGCCCTTCTTGAGCAAGAACTGCCGATCGATAAGACCCTGGATGATGCTGGCCCGGGTGGCCTCGGTGCCGATGCCGGTGGTTTCCTTGAGCTTGGCGGCGAGACGCGGGTCCTTAACGAATTTCGCCACCGTCTTCATCGCCTTGATGAGATCGCCTTCGGTGTATGGCCTGGGCGGCTTTGTGTGCTGCGCCTTGAGCTGGGCCTGCTGTACCTGGGCACGAGAGGCGTTCTGCAGCGGCGGGAGAATCTGCGCGCGTTCCTTCTCCTGGCTGTCCTCGTCCTCCTCCGCAACGGCTGCCTGGATCAGGGTCCTCCAACCAGGCACGACGATGCGCTTGCCGACGGCGCGGAGCGCAACCTGGTTGCAGTCGAAATCGGCCACGGTCCGGTCGAACTCATGGTGAGGCATGAACTGCGCGAGGTAGTGAGCCCGGATCAGGCTGTAGACCGCGCGCTCCTTCTCGCTCATCGCGGCCAGGTTGGCCGGCTCAAGGGTAGGGATGATGCCGTGGTGCGCCGTGATCTTGGCGTCGTTCCAGGCACGAGAGCGCAGCGTTGAGTCGACGCTGGCCACCACCGGGGCAATGGACGGATCGGTGCGGCGGACTGCCTCGAGCACGGCCGGTACCTCCGGCAGCATGCTGGTGGGCAGATAGCCGCAGTCGGTTCGTGGATAGGTCGTCGCCTTGTGGGTCTCGTACAGCGCCTGGGCGATGTTCAACGTCTCCTGGGCGCCGAGGCTGAGCTTCTTCGAACAAATCTCCTGCAGGGTGCCCAGATCAAAGGGCAGGGGTGCCACCTCCCTGACCCGCTCGGTTTCGACCGACACGGCAATAGCGGTGGATCCAGCGGTGAGGCGCGCCTGAGCGGCCTGGGCATGGCGCTGGTCCAGACAGCGCCCTTCGTCGTCGGTGATGTCACGGGCAGGGCGCCATTGGGCGATGAAGCTCAGGCCGTTGGCGGCCAGCAGCACGTCCAGGCTCCAGAAGGGTACCGGGACGAAGTGAGCGATCTCCCGGTCGCGGTCGACCACCAGCCGCAGGGTCGGCGTCTGCACTCGGCCGACCGACAATACCCCGCTGTAGCCGGCCTGACGGCCGAGCAAGGTGAAGAGCCGCGTGAAGTTCATGCCGATCAGCCAGTCGGCGCGTGAGCGTGCCAACGCTGAGTGGTAAAGCGGAAACGTGTCGGCGCCGGGCTTGAGGCTGGCCAGGGCCTGGCGGATTGAGGCGTCATTGAGCGCCGACAGCCACAGTCGCTGGATGGGCCCGCGATAGCCACAGTGTTCCAGCAGCTCGCGGGCGATCATTTCGCCCTCGCGGTCGGCATCGGTGGCGATCACCAGCTCGGTCGCTTCCTTGAGTAGCGCCTTGACCACCTTGAACTGGCTAGCGGTCTTGGGCTTCACCTCGACCTTCCAAGCCCCCGGCAGGATCGGCAACGCCTCCAGCGTCCAGGCCTTGAGCTGCGGGTCGTAGCCTTCCGGCGGCGCCTGTTCAAGTAAATGGCCAATACCCCAGGTTACCGCTACGCCCTGGCCGCGGATGCAACCTTCACCGCGGCCGGTTGTGCCGAGCACCCGGGCAATGTCCTTGCCCTGGCTGGGCTTCTCGCACAGAAACACACGCATGGGATTCCCCTGTCGATGGCCGAATGGCCTGCAGGGGCACCGTGCCAGGGCGGTGGTCTAGGTTCACTGCCTAACCGAATCCGCGCTCATGACGGTTAGGCTTCCGACAAGGGGAAGCCTGGTTGCTCAGCGATAGGCCACTGCGGCGCCCGCAGGCACTGCAGCCGGCACAGCCACTCCTGTGGCACCACCGGTAGGGCTGACCAGTTGGCCGCGCGAGGCATAGCCGACGGCGACCGAATGTGTCAGTTCAGCCAAGGTGGTGACCAGGCCGTTGGGAGGAGAGGCGTAGAAGGTGTAGCTGGAACCGCCCTGGATATAGCCGCTGACACCGGGCGCATGTATCCACCAATCCGGTAGGGACAGCGCAGCATCCGCTGGCGAACCCGTTATGCCCGGGTTGTTGTGAGCATATTCGGCCAATGCATTGCGGTAGATCAACAGGTTGTGGGCCAGAGCATCGACATCGACCGCAACACTTCGGTTGCTCGACGTACGCTCTTGGTCAGCTAGTAAACCCATCGTGGAGATCACCATTACCAGGATGATCCAGAGAATCGGCATAGGCGTAGTTTCCTGCGCACGTTGCGCCCTGGGACGCCAGGGCTAGAACTTGCAGCAAAACACGGTGGCGTAGTCGTTCTCACCGACCGTGAGACCTGGGGTGGAGGCCCAACGCTGCCGCTGCCCAGCCGTGTCCCATCCGGTTTTGACATAGCCAGCAGGACACGACCAGGTCGTCGCGTCGTTGGAGTCGTAACCGTTGATGGTGTATGCCGCACAGGTCGGTGCACCGCCCCCGTCGTGGCGCCAAAAACCGTTTCTGCACAGTAGCAACCCCTCGGAGTTCCGACTAACTAGCCCATCCTGATTACAGCCCCATCCTTCATTCGCGGTACCGATGAGCTGCAGGTACTCACCGACGTAGGTGCGCCCTTCGGAAAACAGACTATTGCCGCGCATCTGCCCAGGTGTATAGACGTTCTTACCGGCATAGGCCCGGATCCAGTCGCTGTCGGTCATGTGCCAGCCGCCGCCCCATTTTTCGCTGTACCAGCCAGTGTCACCTCGGGTTCGAACCCAGTTGTTCACATAGAGATCGCCAGACAGGTTGCCCGTTACTCCGCTGACGTTGCCGCGGGCATACATCGAGCCCGTGGAGGTATCGCCGTTGACGGCGAGATTGCCACCCACGGAGGTACTGCCGTCCACAGAGGCATTACCTCGCAGGTACAGAGAGCCACCATGCAAATCGCCCCCTGCATTGACGTTACCGTTTGGGTTCACGTTGCCACCGGCATTGACGTCGCCGCTAATGCTCGCGGTGCCCGAGGCGGTGATATTGGCCGCGTTGGAAAGGTCATTACCGCCCATGTTAAGCGTCGTGTTCATCCGGTTCAGCTCTGGCTTACCGGCGATGGCGTTGCGATAGAGGTAGTCGTTGGCCAGGGTGCCGTCCTGCAGGAACAGCGCGCTGGCGGTGTGGCCCGCGCCGGGGTTGACGCCGTAGTTGCTCAGGGCTAGCGACCAGCCGCCGCGCACCCCTTGGATGATGCCGGTGTTGCTCACCGGCACGAAGCCGCCCGGGGCGCCCAGGTTCTCGGCGATTTCACGAGTACCCATCTCATCCAGAGCCTGGCCCCCGGTCGTCAGTACGATGGATTCCAGCTGATTGGTGGCGACCCGCCGAGCCAGCACCACGAATGTCTGGGCGAAGGCGTTGGTGTCGGAGAATCCGTCAGGGAGATAATGGGTGTTGCGCAGCATGGCCGGGGTGATCTGTGCCGGCGTGGTGGTCCCCGCAGCCGCGTAGACGGTGGCGAAATTGTCCTTGAGGTACTTGGCCGCAGCGTCGGCGACCTGCTTCTGCTGGTCGGCAGCGATCTGGTAATTCTGGGCGTCCAATTGATTAGCCCACATCACGGCGGCGCCGGTCATCACCGCTGCTAGGACGATCAGTCCGAAGAGCATATCCAAGGCCATGAAGCCCCGCTGCGATGCCTTGCTGCTTGAGGTATTCATCCCCAGAGCCCCCGCTTGAGTTGATTGTCGATGTCTTGTTCCAGCTGCGCGATCTGACCGGCGCGGATCTTCTCGCGGATGCTGGGACTGTCTTCACCGGTGACTAATAGGCTGCGCACCTTGAGGATGCGGCGGTCAGGTTTGGTTTCCAGCGTCTGAGCAACGACTGCGACCAGGCCCTGCGCCAGGATTTCGCGGGCGTTGCTGATCTTGTTGTTGGCCAGAGCGATTACTCGTTCCAGCGCCTGAGTGGGCGTGCCGGCGTGGAGGGTGCAGGCGACGAAGACGCCGTTGATGGCCGCACGAATGGCTTGAACGGCAGTGGCCGTGTCGCGGATTTCACCGATCAAAATCATGTCGGCGCCCGTGCGCAGAGCGCGCAGCAGCGCTTCCTCGTAGCCGCCCGTGCGGCGGGACACCTGCATCTGGATGCAGCGACCTTCACCATGCAAGCCATGGAGGTTGGTCTCGGCCGGATCCTCAATGGCAAGGGCAGTGCCGCCGCAGGCCTGCAGTCGCGCGGCGATCAGCGAGGCCGCGCTGCTGGTCTTGCCGGTACCCATTTCGCCACAGAAGATCACCAGCCCCCGTACCTGGTCGCTTAGCATGGCGGTGGCCAGTGCTTCGGGGAAACCCAGCATGTGAAAAGGGCGGATCTGGGCATTGGATTTGCGCAGGATGAAGACGTCCTTGGAAAAGGCGTCTTGGATCTGCGTCACCCGCAGGACGATGCCGTCCTTGACCACGGAGAACTCGGGGTCGCCAAGCTCGCGCGCTTTCTCCTGGCATTGCTCGCGCAGCGCCTGCAGCTCATCGCACCAGATATCCGGCGCTGCTACGCGCCGGCTACCGGAGCCATCGAGCCCCTTCACGTCCGAGAAATCCGGTCCGAGAAACAAGTCGACGAAATTGGCTTGGGTGATCTGGCTCATGGGCAATCAGTAGACCGTCCAGGCCACGACGTTGGCATCCTTACTGCAACTGCTGGTGGCGTTGGCCGGAAGCACTTCTCCGGTCACGGCAGTACCGGCATTTATAGACGTAGTGACCTTCTGTCCGCGGCTGATTTTGGTCGCCAGCGTCACACAGGCATCCGCGGGTAGCCCGTTCTCGGTAACGGTGAAGGTCATGCCATTCGATACCACGGTCACCGCTCCGCCCCAGCTGTTGTACAGACTGGTGCCGTCGTCACTCATGTTAGGCAGCCCTTTGCTGACCCTTAGGGCGGAGACCAGGCTGGTACCGGAGGTGCCATAGCCGCTACTGGCTTTCAGCTTACGAGTGTTGCTGATGAGGATGCCGATGTTGGATTGCTCGTTGGTGACGTCCTGGGAGCCGAGGAGGCTGCCGCCGTTGTAGATGATGTAGCCCAGCGCGACGACCATCACGATCAGGACGAACATCATCTCCAAGCTGAACACACCGCGCTGCCGGTGCCCTGATGGCAGGCGAAACGGCTGGGGTACATCACTGTAGTTCTGCGACAAGTCGTCGACGGTGGCGGGAGGGACGAGGCTACTGGCTTTGCTCATGACGGTTCCTTGGGAGTGAGATCAGTGGTGAAGGCTGGCGACGTTGCTCTGCAGGCTGAAAACGCCGCTCACGACCAGGAGCATCAGTAGCCCCATGGCGATGGTCGAAAAGGTCAGGAAGGCTGAGGTGTAGCGCTCCACCTGCTTGAGCGTCTGGTCGATCCAGCGATTGCTGAATCGGTGGATGGCCTCGGAAAAGCCCTTGCGCGTGGCCAGCACGCAGAGAAACTGGACGGCGGTCTTGTCAGGGAATTCGTGGCCTGCCAGACGCAGGGCTTCGCCAAAGTTCTTACCCTGGTTGACGCCGTAGATGGCGGCTACCAGACGCTCACGCAGCCAGCGGTTGGCGCCCTGTTGCAGAGACCGCAGGGCCTCGATCTGATTGATGTTGGCCTTGAGCATCACCGAGACGTTGAGTAGAAAGGTGGCGCCGTGGAGCGCCTTGTAGATGGACCAAGGTGGGAGGCGGTCGAGCCGGACGCGGAGCGGACCCGTCAGGAAAGGCAGCGAGACCAAGGACAGCACGATGCTGCCCACCACGAGGATCAGCGTCAGTAGTCCCCAGTGACTGACATAGTTGGAGACCTGGTAGAGCAGGTAGGGGATGCCAGTCCAGCCTTCGGGATTGGAAACCCGTGCCATGGCCGGGACCATGCGGGAAGAGATGACGTGCAGCAGATAGGCCATCATTGCCCAGAGCATGGCCGGGTAGATGGTCACTGAGAGAATCAGTGACAGGATCCGGCCCCGCGCCTCAATGATCTGCACGCAGTCCACGAAGGCCTTCACCAAGGCATTCGAGCGTTCGCCAGCGGCGATGAGCGCGGTCTCCTGATAGGGAATCCAACGCTGACTGGCTTCGCCCAGGGATTTGCCGTTGCGCACGGCCTGGCCGATACCGGCCGCGGCCAGCGCAGTGGGATCGCGCCGCTTCTTGCCGTTGTCGCTGAAAATGCCCTGGACTTCGAGCAAGGCATCGTCGATGCCGACCCCGTTCTCCAAGAGCGCGCATAGGCTTTCGTAGAACTGGATACGTTCCTTGGCGCCGAACTGCTTGGCATACCAGGCATCGGCGAACGTGGTCCAGCCGTCCAGGAGTCTACTGAGCATCGGGTTGCTCCAGGACGAAGAGATCGAAGTCCAGCGGGCCGACGATGGTCTCGGCCATCCGCGGATCGATAAGGCCTGCAGCGACCTTGCGGATGGCGTGCTGGATCTTGGTGATCCCGCCCATCTGGTTGACCCAATGGCTACGCGCCTCGCCTGCCCCCTTCTCGCGGAAGATCCGCATGAAGCGATGAGTGGGCAGCAGGACTTCGGCCGCTACTGTACGGCGGGTGACCCCCAAATCGCGGCAATGCTCGCAACCGGCCCCCTTGAGTCGCACCTGGGCGGTATCCATCACCAGTTCTAGGCGCTCAAGTTGGGCGTGGCTAAGCTGCCCACGCTGGCTGGTCAGCGGCACCGAGCAATGGGGGCAGAGCACGGGCAACAGTGACTGGTTGATGATCCCCGTGACCAGGGCGGGATCGGTCACGAGACTCGGATCCACACCCATGTCGATCAGGCGCTGCAGGCTGGCCACAGCATTGTTGGTATGCAGCGACGACCACAGTTGGTGGCCGGTCATGCCGCCGCGCATGGCGGCCAGGGCCGACAGGAGATCGCGTACCTCACCCGGCATCATGATGTCGGGATCTAGGCGGAGCTGATTGCTGATCGCCTGATCCCAGGTTTCGTTGTGGCCGAGCGGCGACTGATTCGCCCGGATGGGATACTCGGGCGGATCCTCGACGGTGAGGATGTGTCGAGTGCCCCCGGTTTCCTCCTCGATCAGGTTGAGGGTTACCTGCAGGGTCTTGGATTTGCCCGAACCGGTAGGCCCGGTAATCAGGTTCACACCGTAGGGCAGCGCGCGAAGCCGAGCGAAAAGTGCGTCCTGTTCAGGAAGGAAGCCCAGTTCTTCCAGAGACTGCTTGCCTTGGTCGTTGGACAGCAGGCGAAGCACCATCAGCGGCCCGTCTACCAGCGGACGGGTGGCGACGCGGGCACCGTACAGCCCTAACTGCGCGACGAAGGCTTTTTTTACCCGGGCGTCTTGTGGAATTTCCGGCTGATAGTGTTCCTCCGCGACATCGCACATGGAGTTGTATAGCGCCGAGCAGAGTTCGCGGCCGACGCGGCTCTGGATCTGGGCGTGCTCGGTCAGCAAACCGTGGATCCGGAAGCGAATACGGGTGATCTCCTCGCCGACGATGAAGTGGACGTCGGACGCGCCGAGCTTATGGGCTTCGCCGAGCAGCCGAATGACCTCCTGCTGACGCGAGGTGCTGTCGACGGTAACCGTCGTAGCGCCGCGCGTGGTGTCGACCTGATACAGCACCTGTATCTCGCTCAGGGTGCTGGGGATGACGCGATAGTCCAGGCCGGCCCGATCCAGTTCGCCCATGAAGGCCATGACGAATGGGTCGCGCAGGTGCTGGGCTGACACCAGCAACCGAGCCTCATCGGTAGCGTGGCGGCCCTCAATCAGAGCGAGCAACTGACGCAGCTCAGGCTTTATCGCTCCCCAAGGAGCCCCTTCAGCGGTGAGCACACGGCGTGGTTGGCTATGGAACGCCGCCAGCTCCTCCACCAATTCCGCCGCTACCTGTTGGCCCTGCACCTGGGCAGCGGTGAGAGGGTGATTGCTACTCAGAGATTCCTTGAGCGCCGGTTCGATACGGGTGAGCGTGTCCATTGTCAGGTCCTCAGGGTTGGGTCCCAGTGGAAGTCGAGCCTGGCAGGGCAGTGGGCGTAGGCGCGGGTACCGGCGCCGGCGGCGGGGGATTCATCGGCGTGACGGCGATAGGCAGTACCGAGGCGCGTCCGGTGGCCGCCGTGGCTACCGGATAGCTCGGCGCGCGATTGGAGAACCCCAGCGGGTAGCGTTTGCCGCCGCGGCTGAGCACGACGCTGTCCAGGTTCAAGCTGGCCACGCGGTAGCCGCCCGGAAGATCGGTCGACGCAGGAGAGGCATCGACCTCGACGCCGCCGGGATACAGCAGGGTGGCGTGCAGCGCCTTGCCGGCGCCGTAGATCAGCTTGACCACGGGTAACTGCTCGACGGCGTCAGCCGGCTCACCTGCGTTCAGCCGTCCGGTCTGAGTCGCCATGGGCGGTGGTAGATAGCCGAGTTGGGGAGCCGAGACGCTTTGCGCGCCGCCATTGTTGAGCTCGCGCAGCGCCTTGGCTCGCTCGCCCTCGGCCTTGTAGAGAATGGTCTCGCTCTGTACCCGCGAGAGCTCGCCGACCGTGATGCCATCCGTATTGGATGGCTTCGTTTCAGCGGCCAGGACGTGGCCGGCCAGGGTCAGCAGCAGGGCGCCGAGCACGACGCCGGAAAGGTCATTTGACATAGAGGTCACCAATCACCGACCAGGCCAGCTGATCGTTCTGCAGAAGGGTCTTGATCTCGCGCAGCCGTAGCCCCTGGCTGGGTACGCCGTTGAGGACGATGGCCGGCGGCATGGCCGTGTTGAAGGTCAGCTCGAAGTGCTTGAAGTCCGGTGGCGGCGGCGCAGGCGGTGCCGGCTGCCCCGGCATCGTTGGGGGCGCAGGAACGACCACCGCCACTTCCTTGATCGTTGGCGCAAGCCCTTGGCCGTGCAGCCACGAGGTGAGCGCCGCCAAGGCTAGATCGGCTGGGAGCAATTCATCGTCACCGGCCAGCGGGGGCTCGAAGGTCAGCTTGAGGGCTGCGCCATTGCCTTCGTCGAAGAAGGCCGGCTGATCGGCGAAGTGCCCACGCGTGGCCGTGATGAAGCTGGTCGCCGTGCTATTGCCCTCGCGCTTGTAATTGGTCGACAGCAATACGCCGTCGCACTGCGCAGAGGTGAACAGCCAGCCGGCGATGGAAAGCGGCAGCTTGTCGATGGCGCCGTTGCAGGTGATGAGAAAGTCCGGCACGCCCGGGCGCCTTGCCCAGGGATGCTCCAGCGCCTGGATCGTCTGTTGCTCCTTGGAGCGCTCATTGATCGCCTGCAGTTCAGCCTGCCGCGCCGCCTCGGCCGCCAGGGCGGCCAGTCGCTGCTGTTCCTGCCGATGGGCCTTCCACTGGCCATAGCCGCCTATTCCGGCCATCACCAGCAAGCCCATCAGACCCACGCGGATCCACTCGCCCTTGCTCATGCCGAAGGCGAGCGGCTTGAGGGCGTAGTCGCGCATCAAGTTGGCCGGCTGGAGCAGGGCTTCGACATCTAGAGCCCGCCCCCCCAGGCCGAATTCAGCCGGTAGATACGTCTCGTCGAAGGTCAGGGCGCGACTTTCAAGCTGGGCAACCTTGCGTTGAATCTCGGTTGCTGAACCCACCAGGTCACAGCCTGGAATGACGGCGCCTTCGATCACCGCGACTAGCGCATAGCGCTGCTCGTCACCGGGGATCTGCCAAGCGGCTAGCCAGGATTGACCCAGCTGTCCGGCGAGAGCCGAAGCCAGCGAATACATCCCCTTCATGGCGCCGGCGCTGCGTGAGACAAAGCCGGCCTGAATCACCCTTGGATCCTGCCGATTGGGCGCGTAGCGGATCGCAACGATATCCATCTGATGCTTGCGACCGTATTCCCGGGCTTCTTTCATGTACCCGGTCAGGCTCCCCAGCGGATGCCATTGCAGGCCAGATACGAAGCTCTTGCCGTGGTAGGTCAGGATCTGGACGTTCTTCGTCGTGGGCGCCGGGGACGTGCTGGCGATGGCCATGGCGTCAGCTCGTCACGATGGGCGTGATCAGCACCACCAGGATGCTGTGGCCGGAGGTGCGCGTCCGGCTGCCGCCCAAACCGAAAAAGCCGGGGTCACCGACACCCGTCTTGCGCGCATCTTCATTGAGCTCTTCGAAGCCCGACAGGATGAGCGTCTGTCCGCTGCGCAACTTGACCTTCGGCGAGAGCGACTTGGCGTCGTAGTCCGGCAACTGGACGCTCGACCCGTTGCTGGTGAAGGTCTGGAAGGTCGGCTTGCTGCTCATGTTGATCGATACCATCAGCAGCAGCTCGTCGCGGTCGAGAACCCGCGGCAGGAGTGTCATGTTGAAACCGCTGGTGATGGTGCCGGGGGTTAGCGAGGTAGTGGAGCCTACCGACGCCGTGGACGTCGTCTGGCTTGAGGCCAGATAGCCTTGGACGTTGCCTATCTGGAGCGGCGCCGGCTGCAGATTCAGCGTGGTGACAGACGGAGAGCGAACGTTGGAAACCCGTCCCTGCTCGGCCAGCGCCTGGACGATGGCGTTGGAGCCTGCCCAGGCGGAGTCAGCCGTGTTGACGATACCTACTGACGCGGTGGTCGCGCTGGTACTGATGCCGGATACGGTATTGGAGAGCGACAGCCCCCACTTGGTGTTGAGGGATTTATAGACCGCCGCCCAGTTGAGCCCGAGCTGGTCGGAATCGGTCAGGGTGACCTCGAATACCTTGACGTTAAACAGCACCTGCTGAGTGATGCTGCGGTTCGTGCTGTTGAGGTAGGCCTCGATCCGGGAAATGACCTCTGGGCGGTCCGTGACGGTGAGGGTCCCGGTCGAGGGGGCTAGATACATGCGCCCGGCTGGGGAGACGCTGAGCATCGCTTTCACGTTGTTCTGGATGTCCTGCAGGATCGAGGATTCCAGCGTCACGGTCGTGCTCTGGTTGCTGCCCGAGTCTCCCGATACACCGGCACTGGTGCTCGATCCCCCGGCGGTGCTCCCGCTGGTGCCGGAGGCGGTGGCCATGCCTGATTTCACGGTACTGGCGATCACCTGCTTGTCGCCAAACGACCAGACGTCGAAGACGCGCGTTTCGAAATAGCTGATACGGATCGCGCGCTCGACTGGTGAGTAACGCCAGCTAAGGCCTAGCCGCGCCGTGGCCTCATCGAGCAAGCCTGAAGCCTTGCCGCTGTATCGCAAGCCGTTGACTTGGCTGTTCGCGCCATAGCTGAACATATCGGCGGGGCGATACGCCGAGCCGGTCATAGCGCCCATGGTTGCAGGGTCAGTGACCACGCCAGCCGGCAGCAGGCCGGCCAGGCTATCGGGCGCGGGATTGCCGATAGCCGCTGGCCCATTGCTGACCGACGTTGCATTGCTGGCCAGCAGACCCGGGTTCAACGCATCAGGTGACACCAGCACAGCGACGTTGCACTGGCTGGTGATGAATTGGGCGATCTCGGTGATGCCGACGCTGCCGGACGGCCGATAGCTGAGTTCGCAGTCCAGGGTGGAGGGCATGCCGTGCTTGGCCAGCACCGGCTGAGTCGAGACCCAAGGTTTGTCGCTGAAGACGACCGTCTCCCGCTTGGGCATTTGCTGCTGGTTACGCAGCATGGCGGTGTATTGCCCCGCCATCGCGGCATCGTTCTCGGCGCGTTGGGCCGATTCATCTATCCGGTGTAGCGAGCAGCTGGAGAGCAGTAACGCCGTCGCAAGGGCGCTCAGGCGAAGAGGACAGGTCATGACTTCTTCCTCTCGGAGACATGAACGATGCGCTGACTGGAGTTGCCATCGACGATGAAGGAGCGCCGAGCGCTGTCGTAGAGCGGGAATATTTGGGCGATGGCTTCGGCGAAGGTGCCGCGGAAGTGCAGAGCCGCCTCGATGGGGTAGTCGAGGTCATCGGCATCCCAAATGACCTGCCAACCAGCACGCTTCGCCCAGGCCTCGACCGATTGCCGGAGCGTGCTGCCGACCGGCGCGTCCCAGGATTCGCCCATGGCGGACGCAGGTTCCGAGAGGCGGAACGACGGCTGTCCGTAGGTGGTGGTGCCGGACGCGGTAGTGTCCGCCACCGCTGAGGGCTTCGCGGTCGACGGGGTAGGCGCGGGATGCACGCTCCGGGCAGGGTGGCGTGTAGCCGCGGCTGGGGTAGCAGTGCGGGCCACGGTCGGCGAAGTAGAAGGGCCGTCCTTGGCCGGAGTCGCACGATGGTGCTCGGGGGTTGGCCGGGCCGTAGCGCCCGAGCCAGTGACTGGGGCGGCGGCTTTTGTCGCGCTCGCAGACGCGCCTTGCACCTGTAGAGGGAGAGTCGGAGCGACCCCGGATGACGTGGCGGTTTCGGCAGCGGGCGTTGTGGTCGGCGCAGGAGCCGGCGTGCGTGCGGGAAGCGCGGCGAGCCGTGGACTTTCGGGCAACTGGTAGCCCGGGCGTAGCACAAAGCACACCGACCTCATGACTTCGTCGACCTTGACCTGCCAGGCCGGGCCGGCCAGCACCTGCAGGGTGTTGCGCAAGCTCATCGGGCCGAGCTTGTACTGCGTGGCCGGCAGCGGCCGGGTGTAGAGGATGTTGACGTGGCCCTGCTCGGGCCCGCATAGGCTGTAGCCGGAGCGGTTGACCACGTACTGCATGGCGTCGCGCACGGACGGCTTCATGCTGGCCGGAATGCTCACGTCGATGATCTGAGCCATTAGATCCCGCTGTTCAGTCTCGGGTGCGGTGTTGACCAGGGTGTAGCGGCCGTAGCGGACCTGGGGCTCTGACACAGCGCCCTTCGGATAGAGATCGGGCTGTAACAGCTCAGGGTTGCGCGAGCTGTCAGGGCCTGCGGCGGGCGGGGCGGTGTCGGGCGTGGCACAGCCAGCCAAGGCGGCGGCGAGTGCCAGCGGGGGGAGGGTGTAGAGCTTCCAGGTCATGTGCGGCGTGGCCCCGATTCGTGATGGGGATCACGGTGCCAGCGCAGCCAATTGAAAGCAGGAGATAACCGTATCTAGAGCGAAAGAGGTTAGGAGCAGGCCGTCCTTGGCCTTACCGCTAGATCAGTCCTGGTCTACGTTATTGCCTTTTTGGCCGTCGGGATGAGCTCGAACGTATGGCGTCCCGTTGCGGGTTACGATGCCGAAGTCAGGGTGCTTGCCTGCCTCGACTTCCTTTACCAGTTGGGGCCGCGACACGCTGCCGCGCCCGGGAATGGTGTAGGACTGGTTTTCACCGTTCTTGCCGTCACCGTTTCCACGAATATGCTTGGCCATGCTCACGCCTCCCCAAAATCAAAGACGAGCTGCGGCTGAGGCAGGCTGCGGTAGTGCTGGCAGACATCTTCCCAGCGTCCAAAACGAAAGCGCCGATAGCGGTGAACGAAGACGGTTTTAATGCGGGGAATGCGCCGAATGCGGCGACGTCGTGGGATGTTGCTCATGTCTGATTCCTCGGGGTCCAGACGTTTTTGGAGGGTGAGCGGTCCCTCAGCCGTCAGTAAAACGCGTTGACGCGATAATCACGCTGGGCGTTAAATACGGCCTTCCGAAGTGCTGCTCACCAGTGTCATTTCGGAGCCACGGGTGGCTGCGGTGCGCCGTCGGAAGCTAGTCGCAGTCCACCCGTATCCTATCTCCAGGATGGCCTAGACCACCCTTATTGCCGGCATCCCTGCCGAGCCTCCTCATACGAGGTGGCCCTTTCATCTCAAATGCTACCTACAGTCCCGTGGGGTATCCACAGCACAATCAGTAGGGTTTTTGATCCAGGTCATTATGCAGTCCCATAACCCATGTATGGGTGACAGGATAAGCCCCAGTCGCAGGGAGAGACAGTCTTGACAGGGGGGTGTTTCGCCGTCCCAGAACAGACCCATGCGCTTCAACATATGGTGTCTGGTCGAGGGCAATGACACCAGATGTCGGGTCTAACACGTTTTGGCCTGTGGATAAGCTGTTCAGCGGTAGGGGGTATTTTAGGGATAGCGCTAGGGCATTGCGCATGGGCGCTGGGTTTGAGCAGGGTGGTCAATTAACGTACAGCTTTGGAAGTGATCTAATCTCTTGAGGTAGAGGGATATGCCGGTTCGCTATGAGCAATTCCTTCACCATAAGAAATCGGTAGATGGCTAGTGCGACGATCAACGCTGCTAGGCCTATGTTTTTCACCCAAAGTTTTCGAAATAGCGATGAATCGCTGCACGAGCGTGATCTTTGCTCACGCTCACGGCATTTATTTGATCATGTCCTGAGTGATCCGCCACTTCTTGATGAGCGGAATTTTCATAATCACCAATACCTGATGGCCATTCTTATAGGTCAGGCTCAGCAGAGCGGCGGCCAGGCTAGAGGTGAGTTCTAGGTCTATTAAGGCGAAGGATCATCGAGGTCACGACGGGGTTTCGGCTTTCTAACATTGAGGCCACGAAGGTCGTTCCTCTTTCTTAGCAACACTGCGCCGACCACCATGCGGACATTCTCGACTGATTTCGGGTCGGCCAGGTTGTAAGCCTCTATCAGCTCATCTTCTGTGCAGCTAAATTCCTTACACCACCGTGCTATCGCCTGGGGCCCGCTCAGATCTATGATGTTGCCGTCGTCATTGTCATTATTCATAAAAAGCTCCTGGGGTCATGGCGAAGTGCCATATCCACACCATGCGGTTGGAGCACGAGGCTGCGCAAGCGCGGGATGCAAAAGCGCCGATAATCCGAGGGTGGCTAGGCCACCAAGGCTGAGGCCAGCTCGCTCCGAGCTTTCTCGGCAGCGTCTGGCTCGATCAGGTCACTGGCGATCCGCCGCTTGTCCTTCAGCATCTGCCAAAGGTGTAGATCGATGCTGTTCTCCACCAGCGGGATCTTCACCACTACCAGCCGCCGCTGGCCATTGCGGTACGCGCGGTCCTCGGCTTGGTCCTGCAGCCCGGGGGTCCACGGCAGGCCCAGGAAGAACACGTAGTTGGCGGCGGTCAGGTTGTTGCCGGTACCCGCTGCCGACGTTGTGCCGATGAAGACGCGGCAGTCGGCATCCTGTTGGAAGCCATCGATCGCGTTTTGCCGCTTGGTCACGCTGTCGGTACCCATCAGGGTGACGCAACCGAGGCCTGCGGCTTCGCACTGCCGCTGCAACGTGGCGACCGTCTCCTTGTACTCGCAGAACAGGATCGCCTTGTCCTGCGGATCCAGATCGGCCAGCAGCTCGATCACCACCGGGACCTTCACACGCTCCAGCAACTGGCGAAGCTGACCCAGCCGCGCGAACACGGGCCGATCTGCATTGCGGATAGTGTCGTACTCACGCTGCTGCAGCTCATCCAGCACCACTGGCACAGTCTGCCGTTGCTTGCCCTTGAGGTCGGGGAGGACGTCCTTGCGCCTGCGCAGCATCCAGTCACTGATCTCGGCGCGTAACGCCTGGCGGAACTCGGGACTGCCGGCGAAGCGCTCGCAGAACTCCGCGAGCGGGAGCTGGCCGATGGGATGGCCAGACAGTCGCAACAGCGTGTGCAGCTCCGATTCCCGGTTGAGTACCGGCGTGCCGGTCAACAGATAGCGGTTGGGCACCTTGGCGGCGATGTCGAAGCCATTGCGGGTCCAGGCCGCGGTCGGTTCCTTCAGCCGGTGAGCCTCGTCAATGATCATCACGGCGAATTGATCGGCGATGGCCACGAAGTCACCCAGACGCTCGTAGTTGACGATCACCCACTGGGCGTCCGCCTGATAGCGCTGCCGGGCGATCCGAGCGTCTGGATAGACCGCCTGGATCTCCCGCTCCCAGTTGATCACCAGGCTGGCCAGCACCACCACCAGGATCCGCTCGCCTGCGGACTGGATGCCGGCAGCGATGACGGCCTGGCGGCTTTTGCCCAGCCCCATGTCATCGGCCAGCAGCGCGCTGGTCCGCTGCAGTAGGTGGCGGATGCCGGCCGGCTGGTGGGGCATCAGTGAATAGGGCCTGAGCGCCTCGTCGATGGCCTCAACCGTCCAACTGGTCTTGGCGATGTCCGGCACCGCGGCCAGGTAGACCTCCGCCGCACTGTCCTCTTCGCCAACTGGCGCGCTCCGCTCCTGTTGCGGCCCCCCAATCGAAATCGCCGTGACATCCCGCGCTGCGCTGATCGAGCCGTCGGACAGCAGCTCCTGAAGCACGTCGATCATCTCGAACTGCTCCTCGAGCAGTCCCAGCTCCAGGATGAGGTTGCTGCGCAGCAATTCAGCCGAGGTCGGTATCCGCCAGGCCCGACTGACCGAGAGAAAGGCCCCTTGCATGCGCTTGGCCACCGCTACGCAGCCGGGATGGTAATCGCCGGACATCACCACGCCGCCGCCCGACAGCGGCGCAATCCGTAGCCGCATGCCCCAGACGAAGAGATCTCGCTGCGGATCGCCCTGGGCTTGGGCGATCTTGTCACTGAAGGCCGCCCACTGATCCGCAAAGCGGCCGCCGGCCAGCTCCGCCAGCAGGTGGAAGAGGACGTCCAGGTCTTCCAACAGGCGGCCCTTGGGCACTCGCCAGTACCGTGACAGCGGGTGCTCGCCGCGGCGAATGAAGAAACCACCGCGACTCGTCAGCAAACGGTTGGCGCCCTCGAGGTAGGGCATCTTCAGGCCGAAGTCGTAGCCGTCGAAGACGGCCCGCTGCAAGAGCTGAGAGTTACCGGCCGCGTTGCGTAGCGAGGGTCGGCTCATCCTTCAGCGGGCGCGAACAGCCGGTTCGCTCTGCCACCGATGAGCCAGACGAAAAGGGCCGCAACCAAATTCAGCATGTAAATCCTCCGCGTTTAATTCGCGGAGGATCTAAGTTTCTGCAGAAGATAGAAAGCTACAACCCTAACCTGTCGCTTCGAGGTTGCCTACGAGACCTACCCTTCGCTCCAGGGGCCAGCCTCAAAGCCTTGCTCACCTCCGGCGAACTCACGAACCCAAATGTCCCGGATTTCCTCGCCCACACCTCGGGCGGCAAATTCGAGTTTGGGCAGTTGCTTCGATACCTCTGCGAGCAGCGCACGCACGGACCAGCCGTCAAGGTTGAGGATTGAGTTCCCTGATGAGAAGGCAGTAAAAAGATCGTCGTAGACTTGATGATGCAAACCGTTCCGATCCAAGTAGTCTGTCAGATGGGAACGGATGCCCTCCACGTCTGCAGCTCGGCCTCCTTCCAGCAGGATCCACAATTCAGTATGAAAACTCATGAACGTTTGCCTCGGCAGCTCGCGATAGAAGAGGAGAGTGTCGAGCAGTTCACATGTTTGGTCTAGCTGCGCATCCGGCGTGTTAAAAATCAAAGCTCTGCTGCGCCGCTCCGTAGTAGCCCTTCAGCCACGAGGCCCGAAACGGAGGGTGATCGTAGGGACATGCGTGTAGACCCGTCTTGGCGATTGCGGCCTCGGCGCCGGCCTTCGCCGCGGCCGCATGGGCGAGGGCGCCGGAACGCCGGTCATGAGGCTTGGGTTTCGCTTTCGCAGCAGTTCTCTTCGCCATGGCAGTTCCCCGCTGAGGGAGTCGACTGGTCTAGTAGCTTCACGTTGTGGCGCGCCCAAATCCATGTACAGGAGACTGCCACTGCGCGCTGGAGCTTCCCGATGAGTCAGCTTGGCCATCACCGGACGCTTCACGATCCGGCGATTTTTTCGCCCAGCGAGTCAGGCCTGTGGAATGGGAGGCTCACGATAGAGGAACCTCCTATTTCCTGGAGCGTCACGCAGGGGCGGCCAAATTTCTAAGGGGCTAGTAGGGGATGTTGTCGTCGAAGCCGTCCGATGTCGGCGCGGCCGGGGCTGGCTGCGGAGCCGTGTTCTGCCGTGCCTGGCCGTTGCCCGAACTCTGGCCCAGTTCCACCGAGACCAGCCGGTGCGGCAGGATGGCCACGCGCGAGGCCTGAACCTTCATCGCCGCCTGCTCGTCACCATGTTCGTCATCCCAGCGATCCATGACCGCCGCGCCGTCCACCAGCACCCGCATTCCCTTCTGGAACAGGTTGCTGTAGCTCTCCGCATCCCGGTGCCACCACTCGACGTTGGCCCAGAAGCCGCCGCGGTCTTCATAGCTGCCATCGGCGAGCCGGATGCTGTGGTCGAAATAGACGTTCAACCGCAGCAGGTGCCGAGGTTCGTTGTTGCCCTTCTGGATCTTGCGGTACTCCGGTGTGGAGCCGATGTTGCCTTCCCAAACGACTGCTGTGCCCATGTCAGGCCTCCTGCTGGGGTGCGGCGTCTTTGCCGCGGGATTGGATGATCTGTTGCAGCCGTTCTGTGTAAACGGCATCGGCCTGGGCCATCTTCTCGGCGCACTCGGCGGCCTGTCGGCCGATGGAATGGACCAGGCTGATCTGCATGTTCAGCGCGATGCGCTGCTGCTCCAGGGCGTGGAGGTCGGCGAGCATCGACTCCGGAGTCTTGGTGTCCTGACACAGCTCCTCCCACAACTGGACCCCCATCCGGCGCGTGCCGACCTCCTGCCACCGCAGGAACATAGTTCCGGCTGAAGTCACCTGATGCGTGAGCCGGATCGGCAGCAAGGTGAATGGGTATCGCTGGGCCTGGGCCAGGACCTGCTCCTGGGCCAGAGCGTTCAGGTCGGCTGCAAGGGAACGGCACTGCTCGGCCAACTGGTCCATCGCTCCCTTACCCTTAAAGGGCTTTAAAAGCCCTTTGTAGAAGGGCGCGTGTTGCAGGCTCGCGAAGACAGTTTGTTGCAGTGGCTGGAAGGCTGTCTGTTGCAGGTCTGCTGCGTTTGAGCCCTGAGTGGACTGTTGCAGTGCCATGGCGTTAGACCTCACTCAGTGCGTTGGCGCTTTGTAAGCTACTCGGTTCGCCTGGATGCTCATCCTCTTCAGCACTGTCGCCATCGCCGAAGTCTTCGCCACTCTGAGTGGTTGTCGGGGTTTCCCCAGGGCGCTGGATGGCTGGGGCAAATTTGCTACGCCGGGTCCCCTCAAGCACGTCTTTTGGCATCTCCAGAACGGCGTACATTTCCTTCGCATTGATGGCCCGTGCATTGTTCGCAGCGATGTCGTCGCGCGATGCACCGCTATAGCCCTTGTAGCGCTGGCCAACGCCGTAGAGGCGACGCAGCACGGCGGCGCCTTCGTCCAACCAGAGCTCTTTGGATCTCGTATCGATGAGACCTATGTGAGCGGCCAAAAGAATTCGGCGAACCAGCTCGTCATACTGCGTGAGCAGATAGACGCCCCTGAACGCGAGCGGGGAGCTTAGGTACAGCGGTACTTTAAGAGGCTGGATCGACAGATTGGTCCCGACGTCGAGCTGCTTAGGCAACATCGCCATGATCTGGTCCAATCGCTGATCGATGGCCGTCATTTCCTGCTCAGATTCCTCGATCTTTTCCTCGATCATGATGAGGTAGAGGTCGGCGTAGGGATCGTCCTTGGCCGCGCTAGCGGTGATGCGGTTGATGATGTTGGCGAAGCCCGACAGTCCGATCATGCCCGGCTTGTTATCAACCCGCTGGCGACCGAACCAGAGGCGGGAAGCGTGGTGGGTGTGCAGCGTGAGATCGATGGTTGATCTGAGCGAGCCCAGGTTGAGCTGGAAGGTATCAGCCATGAGAAGGTTTCCTTGGTTGTGATGGGACACTTGGGCAGGGTGCCGAGAACTTCGATGGCTGCCACTGGGAAACCGTACTTGGGCTTGCGGAGGTTGCAGTTCGCGTGAGGTTGTCCGGGTGCTGGGACGTGTTGCCAGTGGCATCACCCTGGTCCGGATGCTGGGGAGTGATGGCAGTGGCATCACTCAGGTCGGGATGCTGGAGAGTGATGCAAGTGGAATCACCTTGGTCGAGGTACTGGATAGTGATTCCAGTGGAATCACCTTGGTCGGGGTGCAGGGGAGTGATGCCAGTGGCATCACCCTGGTCGGGGTGCTGGAAAGTGATGCCAGTGGCATCACCCTGGTCGAGATGCTGGAAGATGATGCCAGTGGCATCATCCTGGTCGGGGTGCTGGAAGGTGATGCCAGTGGCATCACCCTGGTCGGGTTGCTGGAAGGTGATGCCAGTGGCATCACCTTGGTCGGGGTGCTGGAAAGTGATGCCAGTGGCATCACCCTGGTCGAGATGCTGGAAGATGATGCCAGTGGCATCACCCTGGTCGAGATGCTGGAAGGTGATGCCAGTGGCATCACCTTGGCCAGGGGGCTGGGCAATGATTCCCTGGGAATCACCCAGTGCGAATGCCTGGATCATTGCCTGGTACCCCCACGCCCGATCAGCGACTTGATGTTGTTCAGCGCCATTCGGCCAGTTTGAGCATCCGCTACTGCTGCCTTCGGAGGCGGGGCCTCCTGATAGCGCGGTAACGGTATAGGCGGTTGTCTCTCAGGCGCGAGGGATACGGGTGCAGAACGCATAGCTCCCTCAGTGGATGAGGCCCCGCCCGGCTGCCAGTCCGTATTGAATTCCCCCTTGAGCGCCCGCTGAACGAGCTTCATCAAGTAGCCGAATGGCTTCTTCACCCCACCCCCTCTGCATCTGGCCCCCCATTGATCTAGCAGGGGGGCGCGGATCTCAGGGCACAACGCGTCCAGGGCGGAGCGGGCATGTTCCCGCTGAACTTCAGTCAGCAGCTGTCCAGCGCTTGGCCAGGTGAGCTGTGGCCTGTCTGATGCGCGCGGTACAGAGCTTTTACATACAGAAGTATCTGTATAGGTATACGTACTATATGAGTTCGGATTCCGAACTAAGGCAGGTGCGTCCTGATTTCTACTGAGTTCGGATTCCGAACTCTGGTCCGAAGGGCAGGAAACTTGGGTTGTTTCACTGAGTTCGGAATCCGAACTCGGGTTTTCCTGGGCGCGCGTGCCCTGAGTTCGGATTCCGAACTCAGGTACTCGTGGCAGTTCCAGCGGCTCGGCGCCCAGACCTTGCATGCGAAACCGGTGCTGGAAGACGTCAACGCGAGTGGGCAACTTGCGTGTCTCGCTGACCGATAGACTGTCGAAAACCTGAGCTGCCAGCTCTTTCACAGAGGCGTTCGCGTGCTCGATGCCTTGAGCAACCAGGGGTAGGTAGTCGCTGTCCAGTTGCAGGGCTTCGGCAAGATCGACCGGCTCGTCATGCAGGATGTAGATGTTGCCTTGGACGCGCCCGGTGATGGAGTCTCGTACTCGTCGACCTAGGCTCAGCCAGCGCGTCAAACGCAACACTGTGAGCGCCTTCGCCACGGTCTCCCGTGAGGCAGGTTTTCCCGGGGACGAGCCGAGGTAGGGGCGCAACTGCTCGTAGGTAGGGAATGCGGTTACCCCGTCGCCGCTCATCAACAGGCGAAATACCTGCCAGGCGTTTCTCTCAAGGGGTGACAACCGGTTATCGAGTAGCAGCCGTCGGGGCACTGTCTCGTGTGGATTACCCGAGAACATGATGCCGGCGAAATCCACAGGCAGGTCTTCGCCGGTTTTCTGTTTATGGTGTCGCTGAGCCTGGACATGCACGTGCAGGTGGGACGCGGCAGCGTCCAGGGCTTGGTTCAACAAAGGCGGCAGAGGCGCAACGGTCACATTTGATCGCCTTCTGCATGATCCAGATCCAGGGCCTGCTGACCCTCCAGAGAGGTTGCGAGGGCGGGCGAACTTGCGGACCGCTGTCGCTGGCGACTGGCGTCAGAAATAAGGAAGAGCGGTGCCCTGGCTGCTTTCGGAGGATAGATCCCCTCGTTGATCCAGGTCTGGACCAGATTCCAGATAAAGGCCACGGTCACCTTGTTGTCGACTTCCTCCTGAGGACCGTTTTGCTCTTCGGTGATCAGCATGCAGATGTCGAGTACCGAGAAGGCATCGGTGTGCTCGACGTCGTGCTGCTTCATCAGGTCGTTGAATCGATACCAAATCTGGTCGGTATCATCGACACCGGCCATCCGCCCGGAACGACCTGGGGCATCAAAGAGTTGGCGTAGCAGGCTGATTTCGCTGGGAGACAAGCCAAAGAAGGTACGAATCATGCCATTCGTGGCACCGAGCTTCAGCGCTCGATGTATGAGCCGCTGCTCACGCTCGTCGCGTTCGCAATTCTCCAGCAACTGCTTGATCATCTCCACGTCGACTTCGACGCGGCACCAGCGCACTGGAGCGTTTTTCAAGATGCTGTAGGCGTGGGGCTGATTCATCTGATTCAGCACGTCGACATCGAGGCCGAGATCCAGGCAACGTGCAACTTGACCATGCCGCATCTGGTGAAGAATTTGATCCAGAAGCGCCTGATTCATGGGGCTGTACTTCGAGGACATGGCAGCAACTTCCTATGCGTAGTCCAGATCCAAATGGAGGCCGGCTATTGGCCGGCCTCCAGTTCAATGAGCCGTCGGGCGAGGCGTATCATTCGAAAGAGCTTCACCAGCGCGGCGTCGGTCATTCGCCCCTCAGTGCTGGCCGGTCGGTCGTCGAAAAGAGGATCCCCGATCAGCAGCCGGCCCAGGCCCAGGGCCAGGGTGGCGTTCGCATCGGAGAGGTCGAGTTTGGGATCGCGGGATTTGACATATCCGTACATGCCGTAAAGGGCCTGCAGCAGCTGCCAGGCACACTGGCCCCTTTCGGACAGCGGCGCCTGGGGGGACTTGAGAGTGAAGCCCAGGGCCAGTTCGCTGGGATACAGCAGGTCGCCCGGAACGTCCGATAGCTCGGCCACTTCGAACGCAAGCGCCTGCAGTGCTCTTCGCAGATCCTCGGGATTGTCGAGGACGCGCTCGATATACCAGAGGTCGGAGACCGGGTGCAGGCCACCGGCCTGTACAGGAATGGCGCGCAGCGCATCGCTGTTGAAGTCGCGCAGAATCTCTCCGCTCTCCGCCGCAATCTGGCGTTGCACCTCGCGGACCTTGGGGCCAATGCCATCGGGTGTCACGATGTGGCCGTCGAGCCGAGCAGCGAGCTCGTCTTGGGTTAGGCTCTCAGGATCGGGTGGCGTCAGCAGGCCAGGTGGCTCACTACCGCTCTCGGGCTGAGTCGGATCAATCGCGACCGTCCCGGTCTGCTGAGGTGTTTGGGGCAATTGATGAGGAGGGGTGTCGGTAGCGGGTTTCTCTTGTTGGCCAGACGTCCGCTGCCTGGACGCAGGAGCCGGATCCACGCCCGGTGGCGTCGGCTTGGTAGTGCCGGACAGTGTGACTGTGCTTGGAGGAATCTCAGGCGCTCGGCCGTCCTCGATAGGCATGCCTACCAGCTGTGCGCGGCGGCTGCTTTTCTGGTGATCGAGCACCGCCTTGAAGACGTGCTCGTAACCGACCTGAAGGACCTTCCCTATCCGGCCAATCAGTGCATCCTCAACGCTCTCATAGACAAAATTCTCGGTCGGGCCGTCGAAGCCATTGAGGACTTCCTGGTACAGCCATTCGAAGTCGTCTTCGGTGCCCTTGAACTTGATCCAAGCATTCAGAGCGGAGCTGCGCAGCGTTAACAGCTTTTCAACCTGGGGTTTGCCCAGTCCCGAGTACAGGAGGGCGGGTATCGCGGGTACCAGTGTCCGGAGTGTCTCCTGCATGCGGCTGATGTGCGGTTGGGAAACTCGATAGCCATCATCCGACAACAGCTTCGCCAGCTCGCGCTGGGAGATCTCCTTGCCTAATTTCTCGGCATACAGCTGTCTTGCCTGATCGATACTGACCGCACGCTCGATGAACATGAGGTTGCCGCGCATGTCGTTCTCGGCCAGATGGCCCGTGAGGGCGACGATCTCGCCGCGGTCACTCCAGGGGCGGAACAGGCAGTTGATCCGGAAGAATCGTTCTTCTCGGGTTTCCAGCCACAGCTCATTGAGGATGGCCAGGCGCGTGTTGCCCCCGCTGCTGATGATGTACTTGTCCTCGCCTGGCCGCCGAGTTACGGGCGGGGGCTGGTCCAGGCCCCTGGCTAGGATTGAGGCTTTGATGTCGTCGTAGCTGGGATTGCGCGTCTTCCGCGGGTTGTTGTCGTAGGGGGACAACTGGTCCAGGGTCAGCAGCATGGGCGTTTCTTTGATCGGATCGGCCAGTCGAGCCAGTTGGTTACTCGGTGGCGCGAAGCCGCCGGCCAGCAGGCGGTTCGCCACCGCTTCGTTCGTCGGCTTACTCATGCGCGGCGTTCTCCTACGGCTTGCAGCAGCGGTCGCTGGCTTGGTTGATCTGTCGCAGCGAGCAGGTGATCGATAACCTGGTACAGCCGCTGCAGTTCGGTCTGGAGCTGAAACGTGCGCTCCAGACGATCAACGATCTCGGAGTTCATTGAGCGGTGAGCATCCTTCGCGGCTGCATCAATGCGGGCACGCATTCCCATAGGCAGGCGTAGCTGGAAGCTTTCGGTCTCTGTATCAGTTCGTTTCTGGCGTGGCTTACGCTTGGGGACGGCTTTCATAGGGTCTGGTCCAATTCATTCGAGGACTGGGCGCGACGCAGCTGCGCGCGGGCGTTGCGACCCGCGCGGTGATCGCTCGGTGTGGAGGATGTGAAGATTGGCGCGTAGCCAGTCTTGGTGAACCTGAGGTGGCCACCCTGGGTACGTGTGACCACCCATCCTTCGCCCAGGGCGAAGGCCACGAGGGCCCTGAGGTGTTTTTTGCCGATGTCTCGCGGGGACAGGGAGGGTGTGCTTGTGCTCATGCGCAGTCCTCCTGACCAGCCACCATGCGCCCGACATTCTGGATCGGCTGCCTCATCAAGGATCCTGCACCCGGAGGTGGCTCGGTGAGGTCCGCCAGTCGCTGCAGAAACTGCTGCTCTGCTACCTCGGCTGACCAGGGATCGATCCGGACGGGGAGTGGCTCAATGCCCTCCTGTCCATACCAGGGATCGTCGTCACCCGGCATCAGGATCAGGCGCTCTGTAAACATCAGGCGTGTGTCGACGACCTTCACGCTATCGGGCAGGGTCGCCGAGATGCCAAATCGCTCCGCGATCAGGCCGAACAGGTGCTGTTCGAGCTGGTGATAGAAAGGCCGGTCGGCATGCACACCCATGCACAACGAAGTGTGGGGCACCGTCCAATTCATGGGCAGCCGGAGACTGAGTAGCTCGATGAAACGCGCGCGCTCCATCCCCGCTACTTCGGCAGCGCTGGTCAGCAGCGCCTCGTGGTAGCTGACCAGGAGACGCTTGAGCGGGCCAGTGAGGTCGCCGAGGTAGGCTTCGGCGGCGTCATGCAGGAGTGCGGGCAGCGCGTCCTCTGGCGGAACGTGGTAGCTGGCCAAGACACTGTGCTGAGCTACCGAGTAGAAGGCGGTGGTTTGCCCTGCGAACCGGCATGCTCTGGAGAGTCCCCGAGCCAGATCGAGTGGGTCGATATCGTCTGCGGTGCTACCAGTGAGATCCAGGCGTCGGCCCGTAGCGGTGAGAATCCAGCTCATGAGCGGCTTCCTCCCTTCACGTACCCCGCCTTGAAGGGCAGACGGTGAGTGCGTGCCAGGGCATGGCAGCGCTCCAGGGGCTCCTGCAGCCGCTTGGCCGCGGTGCGCAAGGTGTCCCCGGCCAGCGCGCGGGCGCGCAGCAGGCGCACGAGCGACTCATCGGAAAGTTGCTGTGCAGGGGGGGCTGTTGCTGCCGCGTCTGCGTTGGCCCGCTGCTGGTCGGCCTGCAGGGCCTCCTCGCGTCGAGCGCTAATGACAAAGGCAGGGGCCGAGGTCGACCGCTTAGTGGTATCGACGACCTGGACCTTGCCACCCCTGGCTTCGAAGTCGGCGAGGGCACGCTCCAGCATCTCGCGGTCGCGTACTCGGCTGGTTTGATCGACAAGGGGAGCTTCAATTTCCGAGCTCTGGAACGGCAGCATGTCATTGCCCTCCCGCCTGGAGCTGGAGCTTATTCCCCGCCTCGATGGCCACAATCTCAGCGAGGCCGTCGTCCCGGAAGAGCGTGTCCAGGGTGCTGAAGAAGCCATCGGCTTGCTCGCGCGAACCGCTCACCCGAAACACCACGGTGGTGTCGTGATAGGTACCGGCATCCGGATCTCGCACCTGCATGGACTCGATGTCTTGCGAGTGGCAGACGCTGCAGACCAGTACCTCTCCGGCTATCGCCTGCGGCCGACAGAGATGATGGCCGCACTGGCGGCAATAGTGAGTTACCCGAGAGAGCTCAGTGTGGGGGTTCATGCGAGGACTCCTTGCCGGCTCCCGCCGGCGAGATCGGAGGGGAGGGCAGGGATGAAAGTGCGCCGGGCGGCCAGGGGCCGCCGGCGCGAAAGGGTGCCGGACGCATCCAGTGGTAGGGTTGAAGGTGCGAACCAAGACCACTCAGACCACAGGAGGTCCGGCATGAAAGGGGAGGGCAGGAGATTCATGACTGCACTTCCCGCCAGGCTTGAGCACTGAGGTTCTCGAACCGAGTCTGGCTGGCGATGAATGCCGCATACACGGTGCCTTGGGGGCCTTGGCGATGCTTACTAACGATCAGCTCGGCAATGCCCTTATGCTCGGTTTCGGGGTGGTAATACTCGTCGCGGTAGAGGAAGACGATGACGTCGGCGTCCTGCTCAATGGAGCCGCCGTCGCGCAGGTCGGCATTGATAGGCCGCTTGTTCGGGCGCCTCTCCAGCTCGCGGTTGAGCTGCGAAAGCGCAATGACCGGGCAGCGCATCTCTTTCGCTAGGGCTTTCAGGGAGCCGGTGATTGCACCGATCTCGTTGGCCCGATTTTCCTTCCCGGCGCACTGCATGAGCTGTAGATAGTCGACCATGATCAGCGCCGGATGACCGTAGCGCTTGGCGGCACGGCGCGAGCGGGCGCGTAGCTGCGTCGGGGTCAGTCCGGCCGTGTCATCGATCACCAAGCGATCGCCATATTTGTGCAGGCGATCGACTGCATAGGTCAGCTTGGTCCAGTCTTCATCTTCGAGCTGTCCCAGCTTGAGTTTCTGGGCATCCAGCTTGCCGAGGATTGCCAGATTGCGAAGCAGCAGCTGGTCTGCCGGCATCTCAAGGCTGAACAGTTGCACTGTCTTCTGGAGATCGTGCTGCAGGGCGGCATCGATGCAATTGAGCATGAAGCTGGTTTTCCCCATGCCTGGGCGAGCGCCGACGATGATGAGATCGGTGTCCTGCCAGCCCGATGTGAGGGTGTCCAAGTCGGTAAGCCCCGACGGCACCCCGGTGACGGGCGTGGGGTTGTTGAAGCGGTAGTCGATGGTGTCGATCAGCTTGCCAAGCGTGGCCGGGACGTCGCAGAACTGGGAGGCTTTGCGGTCCTGTCCCAGGGCGAAGAGTTGGTGTTCAGCCTGATCCTGAATCTCAGCCGCCTTTGCGCCGGGGGTACTGGCCTCCCGGCTGCAGCCAAAGCCGAAGAGAGTGAGCCGGCGCAGGTGCGCGCGCTCGGCGACGATCTCGGCGTAGGCCAGGATATTGGCCACCGACGGTGTGTCCTTGGCGAGCGTGGCCAGGTAGGCAATGCCGCCTACCTCCTGTACTTCGGGCAGCACCTCGGCGAGTGTGACGACGTCGAAGGGCGACGACTGGCTGGCAAGCAAGGCGATGCGGCGGAAGATCAGCTGGTGCGGCCGGTAGAAGAAGTCCTCTTCCTGGAGCACGTCGGCGATCAGGTCCCAGGTACTGTTGTCGAGCATGAGCCCGCCCAGTACCGCTTGCTCTGCCTCTTGCGAGTGAGCCGGCACCAGACTTCCGGCCACCCGCTCGATGTCGGGCAAGACCAGGGGCTGGTTCATACTCGATCTCCCAGCGCCAGGCCGCCTTGGCGATTCACCCCTCGATGGAGCTGCGCTGTCTTGCCCTGTTGGAAGCCCTGGAGGCGTGAGCGAGTGTCATGACCCTTGGCTTCGATGTACTCCAGCTCGAAGGTTTTTAGGTTGGGATGGGTGAGGGCCAAATACGCTGAGATGGCTTGCTGGGTCTCGTCGGGCTTGCCCTGCGCAAACGCCTGGACCTTCACGCGCACGGCGGCGATCCAGCCCTCGGCGAAGATCTGGCCCCGACGCCGCTTGGTCGCGAGCTTGCAGCGGCTCTGGCTCTGTACGAAGGCCTTCCGCGCAGCCAGCAGCTGCTGGTGGAGGGCCGAATAGGCGTAGCTGGCCAGCTCTGCTGCTACGCCTACGCCGACGAACTTGAAGGCCCACCCCAGCCGCTGATCAAAGTAGGCCAGATGGTCGCAGTCGAAGGCTTCCGAGCAGACCTGGGCTAGTTGATGAAGCCAGTGGGCCGGACTTCGTCGGGTGCCGGTTGCCACTGACGCCTCGCACGCCATGACGGCGTGGATCTCTGCTTCCTGGAGATGGTGTTGCTGCATCAGCTTGCGGGCCTGACGCAGTGCGGTCTCCGCTTCGTTCGGCGCGGCGCCGGCATCCCTGGCCAGAGCGAAGCATTTCGCGACGCGCTCAAGGATCTTCTGCTTGTTGGCGTCCATCAGACAGTCCCCCCGTGAGAGGGGCTCTTGACGGACGCCTGGCCTGATTCCAGGACTACTTCCTGGAGTGCCTTGGTCCAGACCTTGATGGTCTCCTGCGCGCTGGGCTTCGAAAGCTGAGTTTCTCGGACCTCATCAATACGCTGCTGCAGGGACTCGAGTCGCTGAGCGGGAGTTTGGTCCGGGTGAATGAGGTGTTCTTTGACCGAGTACTTCAGGTCGGCGATCAGGCTTGATACCTGGTCCAAACGCCATTGTCTGGTTGCTGTCCAGCTTTGAGCCTGGCTCAGCATCATGTCTCGAAGGCAGTGGTCTTCCTTGAGCAGCCAGCCGTCAGTCACGGGTCTGATGGCGATGTACAGTTTCAACACTTCGATCTGCTGTTCGACCGTCGTGGTGGATAGCTGGAAATGTTGCGCTACGAGTCGCGTTGCTTGCTGCCCACGTTGCTCACGGAGCTTTGCAACTGCCTTCTCCTCGCGTGCTTTCCGTTCCTTAGCGTGCTCGACGTTATGCTTCACGGAGTCAAGTAGGGCTGCCGCTTTGTTCAGCAGCTCGCGCTGTTCGTGAGACAGCTCTTGGCCTAGCCGCCCTAGGATCGAGTTAGAGTTCTGGGTCAGCGCTCGAAGCTCGCGCGCTGCGCTAGAAAGGCCGGTCTGCACCTTCTGGAGGCTCTTCGCGTCGTAGAGGCTTCCCTGTTTCAGCACCGTTTCTGCCGTGACGCCTGTAGCCTGGGTCAGATCATGCTTTCGAGAACTGGCCATCTCATTTGCCCCCTTTCACCAGGGCATGCACGACCGATTCGGTCATGGCCGTGAAGCGGTCAGCCCACTCTGGAAAGAGTTCGATGGCGAGGTTGCGTATGACCTGTAGGGCCGCAGGCGCCTGTCGGTTGCTGGGCTGCTTGTACTCCAGACGATGTGCCGGGATGCCGAGGGTGGCCGACTCGCGGTAGACGACGGCATCAGGAATGACGGTATCTAAGACCTGGATATCGGCATGATCGCGGAAGGTCTCGCGGATCGTGGAATTCAACTGGCGTGCGTCAGCGGTGAGATCCAGCCCGTTCACGACGGCCTTGATCGGCGGTACCGGTAGCCCAAGGCGGGCGTAAGGGCGAAGTCCATCCAGCATCTGCAAAGTGCCACGATTGAATTCGCGTGCCGACAGCATTTCCGGGGGGAGGGGTGAGACGGCGAGGTCAGAGGCCAACATCACCATTTCGAGCAGCACGGTGCGGGCACCTTGCGTGTCAATCAGCACCAGGTCGAAGTCATCCTGAAAAATGTCCTTGAGATGAGCCAGGCGAAGCCGGCCATCAGGTGCTTGCAGGAGGAGGTTGATGAGATGGTTGTGCGGATCGTTGGAATAGATCAGCGACAGGTTTTTGATGCTGGTCCTGGAGACGATGTGCTCAAGGCGCGTTTCGTTGTTGGCGATCAGCTCGAAGACGCCGCAAGGAGCAGGCTCGACGAGATCGTAGTAGGAGGAGAGGGAAGGCTGGACCGGGTCCAGATCGATCATCAAGGTGCGCAGCCCCGAATCTGCGCAGAATGCCCCCAGGTTGGCTACAGAGGTTGTTTTCCCGGTGCCGCCCTTGGTAGAAGTCTTGGATGTGGTTTTCAATTTTCGCAGCCTCTAATGGATTCATTAGAGGCCGCTAGCTTGCTCTGTAGGGCCCGCTGGGCCTGGAGAAGGAGGGTGCGGCGAGCAATTGGCTTTTAACCAATTGGTCGTAGGTTCGAATCCCACACGACCCACCATTTTCACCAGAAACCCTCCGCAAGGAGGGTTTTTGCGTTTCTGGCCCAGCGAATAGCTCTTTGCAGAGCGGCTTACCTGCTGGAATTGTTTCTCGGACTCCGACTTCGGAGTGGTGGCCAGGGCGCTGCTGCAAAGAATGGCCTGATCAAGGTCTGGCGTATGGCTGGCCTTGGTATAGGTAGTCGCTAGCGCCTGCCGGCGGAAGGTCGGCTGATCAGCCAGGTCAAGGCAAAATACAGTGGCTCCAGCACGATAAAGCCCAGCAGGATACCGCCCAGCCGCTCCATGCTTACTACGGGATCGATATGGTCATAGTGGTCAGGCACCATCACCACGAGGAAGGCCAGCGCGAACTGCATACCGAGATAGCCGATACCGAGCGGCCCATTTTCGATATGTCGGCCGATCAGCACGCCTATGGCCACACCCGCCAGTATCAGCCAGAGACTGCCCTGACCGAGCAATAGCAGAAGGGCGGCCAGGCCGCCGCCGAGAAGACAGCCGAGCATCCGATGCAATAGCCGCCTGGACACTGCCTTGCTGGCTTCGCTCAGCCTGTCGAGTGGAACGACCATGACGGCCAGGATGGTAATGGCCGCCTGGCTGATGTCCACGCCGATCTTCCACCCTGCCATTAATGACAACAATGCCAAGGCAAGCCCGCCCTGCAGGGCATGGCGCAGCGCCGAGGTCTGCCACAAGGCGAGGGCAAGCGGCTCCGATGTCGGGGTGTCCGGTGCCTTGGGCAACCAGCGGTTGCGTATGGCATAGGTGGATAGGGCGCTTACCAGCACACAAGCCGAGGTGCCGAGCAGGACCTCCAGCAGGCGTGACCAAGCAAATAGCTCGATTTTGTCGGGGGTCTGGAGGCCCGCCAGGATGACCATGGCATAGGTGAGGCCTCCGAGCAGCCAGGCATAGCCGTGGCGGCCCACCAGGGTCAGGTAGAGGGTGAGGCTCCCCACGATGCCCAGCAGTACCGCCTGTGCGTGCGTTTGCAGGTGCAGATAGTGCAGGACGAGCAAGGCGCATCCGGCGCCGATGCAGGTACCCAGCACCCGCAGGCAGCCACGAGCGAAGCTATCGCGGACATTGGACCTCATGACGATATAGCCGCTGAACGCCGCCCAACCGACATGCTGGACCCCGGCCAGGTGGCCTAGCAGGATCGCCAACAATACAGAGGCCAGGGTTTCCAGTTCATCGATCAGCCGGCGGCGATCACGGCCGAAACGCCGGAGATCTCCACCGAGATCCAGCAGCAACTGCTTGAGCTGCGACAGTGCGTGAGAAGGTAGCATGGCTTCAGGTATGACTACCGTTACGGCTGTTCATGCTACAGCGCCAACTCGACGTCCGATATCAAGCGAAGCCAACTATCTCGTTATCTCGCCTAAGGATTGATTCAGCGCTTTCGGTTCCAGGCGGATCGAATGGATACCGAGCGGACTTACCTTTTGGTATCCCTGGAATGGGTGGAAATTGCAGGGGGCACGGCAGCCGCCCTGAGCAGCCGCTGTAGCCCTGAACCTGCATGCGCTAATCAAGGAGGAGACCCCGCAGGCTGTTCCCGTGGCGATTGCAGGTGCCGCCAGATGATGATTGCAGCGGTGTGGGTGAAGGCGGCGGCCAGTTCGAGATCGACGGCATCGGGCAGTTGGGGATGTTCGAAGTACATCGCCAGGGAGCCGAGGCTCTCGCCTTCCGCGGTTTTCACCGGAAAGGACCAGCAGCCGCGGAAGTCGTATTGGCGCGCTAGCCAGGCCCAGGATTCCCATAGCGGTTCTTCCAGCACATCGCGGGTGATGACGGGCTCGCCCAGCGCGATGGCCAGTCCACAGGCCAGGGACTCAGGGGCGATCAACAGGCCTTCGACCTCGCGGGCATAGCCTTCGGCCATCCCCACCACATGGCTCAAGCCGGTGCTTTTGGCGAGGAAGAAGGCGCAGCGGCGCTGATCGCCGGCCTGGGCGATCAGCGCGCGGACGAGGATGCCCAGGGACAGGCAGAGATCCTCTCCCTTCATGGCGGCTTGGAAGGCCTCCTTTTGCGCCAAGAGCCACTGTTGGTTGCGTTTCAACTGGCGCTCGCGCTCGCGCAACGCCAGCTCCGCCTGGGTGCGCAGGGTGATGTCGGCGAAGGTGAGGACGACGCCGGTGACGCGCTGGGCATCGCCGGGATCAGGGCTGACCCGCCGAAGAAACCAGCGGGCGTCCTGGGACTGCACCACGGCGGTACGGGACTCGCCCCCCTGGAGTACCTGTCTGATGTCCTCGAACAGCGCTGGATCCCGGAATTTCGGTACCAGATCCTGCACATGACGCCCAGTATCGGCCTGCCGCAAGGGCAGCAGGTCGCTCATGGCCGGGGTGAACCAGCGGATTCTCAGGGTCTCGTCCAGGCACAGGATCATCACCGCGCCCGACGACAACACCCGCCTTTGCATCTGCAACTGCTCGATGTGTTCCTGCAGCGAGTCGTTCGCTCGGTTGAGGTCCTCGTTGCTCAGTTGCAAATGGTCGTTACTGTCCTTGAGTTCGTCGTTCAGAGCCTTCAGTTCTTCGTTGAGTGCCTGCAGCTCTTCTCGGGACGCTTCGAGCTCCTCCTGGGAGAGACGCACCGCTTCGCACCAGTCCGCTTCCTCCACGATGACGGCATCCGAGGTGGCTGCCGCTGCCGGCGGTGCCGTTCGGCTTTCCTGGCGGATGAAGGACACCAGGACCTGGTCATGCTGACCAGGTCCGTCCAGCGGAGTGATGCGCAGCGTCACGCCCAGGCTGGCGTCGAAGCGATCCGGCAATCCGGCCACCAGGGAGGGCTGGCCACCGTGCAGGGCGGAGGTGAGGTGGTGGCGCAGGTGGGCGACCCAGGGCCGCGGGACCAGATCGAGCAGCCGGTAGCTGGGCTCGCCAGCGGCGAGACCGAGAAAGGCCGAGGTATCGCCGTACACCCGCAGCACCTGCCCTTCGACGTCGATCAGCACCGACGGTAGCTCGAAGTGTTCGAGTGCCTGGCGCTGGGCTGCGGCGGCGCGGGTCGTCCTGGTGGACCTGACACGGGGCAGAGCGGGCGGCTGGGTCGACAGCGGTCCTACCTTGCGATGCAGGTTCCAACGCGGGGCGACCGGTTCGAAGCCGCGGCGATGCAATGGATAGGCTTCGCTCTTGCCGAGCAGCAGATAGCCACCGGGCCGCAGGGCGCCGTGCAGCACCTGGAGGACGACATCGATGGTCTCGGGTTCGAGGTAGATCAGCAGATTGCGACAGCTGATCAGATCCATCGAGGCCAGGGGCGGATCGAGCAGCAGATCCTGAATCGCGAACACCAGGTGCTCGCGCAGGACGCGCCTGACCCGGAAGGCGCCATCGACCGGGTAGAAATAACGCGCGCGACGTGCGGGAGAAAGCGCCGCCACCTCATTGGCGCGATAGAGGCCACGGCTGGCCTGGGCCAGTAGCTCCGGGGCCGGTTCGGTGGCGAACACCTGGGCCTCCCGGGTGCAGTCGTGCGCCGTGCGGAGTTCGTCCAGCAGCATGGCCATGGAATAGGCTTCCTGACCGCTGGAGCAGGCCGGAATCCAGATACGCAGCGGCTCGGCGTCCGGTCTGTCCAGCAGGGGCAGCAGGACCTCCTCGCCCAGAGCTTCCCAGGCCTCGGGGTCGCGAAAGAATTCGGTGACATGGACGGGAATGCCCTTGACCAGGGCGACCAGTTCCGCCGGATCGTCATCCAGCAGGGCGGCGTAGTCGGTGAAGGCCCAGACCCGGCGGACGTCCATGCGTTGCTGAATCCGCCATAGCAGGGGAGAGGTCTTGTAGCCGCTGAAGTCGAATGCCGCCTGCCTGCGGATCAGGCCGAGGATGTGGTCGAGGGTAGCTGCCAGAGGTGTCTGCTGCGTGGCAGGCGTTGGCCAGACGTGGTCCGGCGCGGCGCAGTCGATGAGGTAGTGCGCGATGTCGCCTATGGCGAGGGTCAGGTGATGCAGGTCGCGTTGGACGATGGCGGTGGGCATGCTGGCGTGGGCGGCCGTCAGCGGATCCTGGACGATCACCGTGCCTCCGCATTGGCGGATGTGGATGGCGCCGGCGGTGCCGTCCATGCCGCTGCCGGAGAGGATCACCGCGATGGTGCGGGCGCCTTCGACGGGGGACAGGCTTTCCAAGAAGGCGTCGATGGCATCCGTCCCCGGGCGCCGATGCCCACCTTCGGCAGGGCGGGTACGGAAGCGTTGGTCTTCCAGGGTGAGGATGTCGTCGGGCGAGGGCAGATGCACCGTGGCAGGCTGGGGGTGGGTGGCGTCCGCGGCCAGGCGGACCGGCATCGCCGTCCAGTTTCGCAGCAGGCCGGCGAGGCCGCTGGGGTTGCCCGGCGGCAGGTGTTGGAGCACCACGAAGGCGAAGGGCAGTTTGGCGCCCAGGGCTTCGAACAATTGCTGGAGGAGGGTGACGCCGCCGGCCGAGGCGCCTATGACGATGAGCGGAGGTAGCGCGACATCTGCGCCAGTTGCGGGGGATGGTGTCATGTTCAGGGTCCGTGGCAGCGCCGGCTGGCTGGTCGGTGGTGGACTGCAACCCGCGGCGCCAAGGACAGGGCCGACGTCTTGAGCCGGCGACGAACAACCTTGGGCGGAGGTGGTAGCCGCTGAGGCGGAGCCAGCGTGAGAGAAGCGCCAGGGCCTCAGGGCGATAATTCACGCTGAATGAAGGGTGCTCAGTGTTGAGCTTATACCCAAAACCGGAATCGGCCAGCGACGCCCGGAAGACCTTGCATTGCCGAGCCAGCCATGAGGGCTGACCGCTACCTATGCCTTACTCGTTGGTGGCAAAAAGCCACTACACAGGTCGCCTTGGCATTGGTAATGTTCATCATCATTAGCCAGACTAAGATCCACTCAACGTCTCCTCAGTCATTGCCCCTTATGACCGCCTCACGTAGACCTCCCCGCGCCGCCGGCCGCAGCGCCAAGCCCGATTCGCTCCGCGCGGCCCACCAGCAGATCACCCGTAACAACGGCACCCTGGCCGATATCGCCGACCTGATCGAACTGGAGGGGAAGGCCCATCCCGCGCGGCTGCCACCCGGCCAACCCTCGCGCGAGCAATCCAGGAGCGGCAAGGCGGCCAGCACCGCCGCGCCCCAGGGCCAGGCCAAAGCCAGCGGCGGCCAGTCGCTGGAGTATCACCCCTTCGGTATTCCGGTGCTGGCCATATTGCTCTGCGCCCTGATCGTCGGCGCGGCGGTCGGGGTGCCGCTGGGCGTCCTGACCTATGGCACCGCGATCTACAGCGCCGTGATGGACAGCCTGGCGGTGTTCTAGGCCAGGCACCGCGGGAGCATTCCGACCTGCCTCAGACCTTGAAGCGGCGGGTCATCTCCTGGAGGCTGACGCTGATGCGGGCCAGCTCCATGCTGGAGGAGGCCGTTTCTTCGCTGGCCGCGGCGGTCTGGTCGGAGATGTCGCGGACGTTGGTCACGCTGCGGCTGATCTCTTCCCCGGCGGCGCTCTGCTGTTCGGCCGCGCAGGCGATCTGCTCGTTCATGGACTCGATGTCCTTCACCGAGCGGGTGATGCGCTTGAGCATCTCGCTGGCTTCGCGCGAGAGGCCGACGCTGCTTTCGGTCAACTGTACGTTCTGGTCGAGTACCGCCGCCATGCGATCGGTGCTCTGGTTGAGGCCGGTGATGAGCTGGGCGATCTCGTCGGTGGAGGAACGGGTGCGCTGAGCGAGTCCGCGGACCTCATCGGCGACCACGGCGAAGCCGCGACCCGCTTCGCCGGCGCGCGCGGCTTCGATGGCAGCATTCAGCGCCAGCAGATTGGTCTGCTCGGACACGGCCTTGATCACATCCAGGACGCCGCCGATGCTTTCCGCGTGGCTCCGCAGGGTCGCCATGGCGGTCTTGGTCGATTCCATCTCGGTGGCGAGGAGTTCGATCTGGGTCACCGCCTTGGTGACGGCCTGGTCGCCCTGCAGGGCTTGCTGGCTGGCCTCCAGCGCGGACTTGGCTGCCGTCCCGGCATTGCGCGAGACCTCGTGGGTAGTGGCGGTCATTTCCTGCATGGCCGTGGCGATCTGGTCGGTCTCGACCTTCTGCGACTGCACGCCGGCGCTGGTCTGTTCAGTCACCGCCGAGAGCTGTTCGGCCGCACTGGCCACCTGGACGACGCCATCCTTCATGTCGCCGATCAGCCGCCGCAGGTTGAGGGTCATGCGCTGCATGCTGGCCTGGAGCGCGCCCAGCTCGTCCTTGCGGGTCACCTCCTGCTGATGGGTGAAGTCACCGTTGGCCACGGTTTCGGCGAGCGCCACGGTGTCCTTCAGCGGGCCCACGATGGAGCGGGTGATCAGCCAGGCGCCGAGCAGGCCCAGGGCGACGGCGATGGCCAGCCATACCAGCAGCAGTTGTCGGGCGCCGGTGACGTCCTCGCCCTGGAATTCCTTCTGGATCGCGGTCAACTTGTCCGAGTTGGCGAGGATCGAGGTGATGGATGCCGAGATGCCGGCCTGGCCTTCGTCTACCTTCGCCTGCTGGACGGCCAGCTGTTGCAAGCGCTGCTGGTACCCATCGATCTCACCTTCGAGTTTCTTCTGGAGATCGCTCGGTAGGCCGGTGCTAGCCAGCGCCTTGACCTGGGTCCGCACGCTATCGATGGCGCTGCGTGCAGCCTCTTCGGATTCCTTGCTCGGTGTCGCCGCATAACTGCGCAGGCTGATGCGCATCTTCTGCAGGCCGATGAAGAGCGCCGCCAGTTGTTGGCGATCTTCGAAGCGGCCGCCCTCGGCGTTGGCGGCCTCGGCCAGGCTCAGCAGATGAGTGTTGGCCGTTTCGGCCGAGGCAGTAGCCTGCTTCTGGAGGGCTTCACGCTCACGCGTCGCGGTCACGACCTCGGTGTAGAAGTCGCGATAGCGCTTGAGGGTGGCGCCCGTCTCGCTCATCAGCGCCTCGTTGATCTTGGAGGTGAAGTTGGGCGTGATGCTCTGCAACTGGGCTTCGGTCTTGTCCAGCGCCGCGAGCCATTTCGCGGCCTGGGCGTCATCGCCCTTGATGATGTACATCAGCCGCTCGATCCGCATGTTCCTGGCCAGCGTACTGAAGCTGGCGATGTCGGTGATCCGCTCGCTGCGGTCGCGCAGCGTGTCGGTCGCCCGCCAGCCCGTATAAGCCACCAGCAGGATCATGCCGATGAGCAGTGAAAAGCCGAGCGCAAGCTTGGCGCGCACGCTGAGGTTGGTGAACAGATTCGAGCCGGTCGTGGACATTGGGGCTACCTGGAGAAAGACCATCGAGGAGAGGGCGTCGCGCGCAGCGAAATTCGCCGGGTTTGGTTATTGCAATCATTATCATTTGCCGTGTGGACCTGGCTCTTGACGACTCCACCGGACGACCGCTCGAACGCCGGATCGGGGATCCTAGGCGCGTATCAGTGAGGTATCCGGTAGGAAAGGAGCGAGATCGGGGGGCAATACAGTGCACCGCTTCGGTTGTAGAGACTACCGAAACCGCAAAAAGTGATGCGGGTCACATAAAGTGGCGGATGGCCGGTGTTGGTATGAGGATGAGCGGCGTTGTCCCCGGCGCGGCTGCCGGAGAAGTCTCGGGATAGACGCAGATCGCCCGCGGCCAGAACGGGCGCCGGGCAGGAGAAGGGGAGAGTCGGAGCTGCGCTGGCAGGCGGTCACCTTGGCCCTGGAGGAGTCGCGCTCCCGTGAGGTGCGTTATGGCCGACCAGCGCCGGGCGGAGCGGCTGGCCTCGGCGGGGGGCGGCGACCGGCGAAGCCGGCCTCACCCTTGATTTAGACATCTCGCGTGGCAAATCACGGGACGCTCAGCCGAAACCAACCCGGGGTGGCGCGGGTCTGTGAAGTGTCCATTTTTTCAAGGGAATACCCGATGTCGAAGCTTCTCCTGCCAGCGTTCCTGCTGGCTGCCGCCACGACCCTCGCCGCCTGCGACAAGACCTCCGAAGACCACGCGCGGGATGCTCAGGCGCATACCGAGAACGCCCAGGGCCACGCTGCCGAAGGCCAGGTCCAGCGCGCGACCCAGGAGCAGGCCAAGGCTCAGGAGGATCGCTCCCAGGCCAATGCTGCCGCCGCCAACGAGGGGCGCCAGGCGCCACCGGATTCGGCGGTGCCCGGCTACATCAAGGCGCCCGACAAGAATACCCCCTGAGGTAGATCCGAGCGCCCTGGCGTCACGGCAGGGCAAGGTGGGCAGCGCCGACAGGCCGGCGTGCGCCTGATGACGTGACCCTACACCAGGAGGCCAGGCCATGAGCGAGCGGATCACCGAACAGGCACCAGCGGTCGCGGCACCCAGGGGCAACAAGGGGCTAGCCCAGGGCCGTCTCGGCTTCCTAGCCTGCGTGGTGCTGGGGATTTCCACCATCGCGCCGGTCTACACCCTGACCGGCGCCCTGGGGCCGACGGTCCGCGAGGTCGGCACCCAGCTGCCTGCGGTCTTCCTGGTGGGATTCCTGCCCATGCTGCTGGTTGCCCTGGGCTATCGCGAACTCAACGCCGCCGATCCGGACAGTGGTACCTCCTTCACCTGGTCGGCACGGGCCTTCGGTCCTACCGTCGGCTGGATCGGTGGCTGGGGCATGGTGGCGGCGACCACCATCGTGCTGTCGAACCTGGCCGGGGTCGCGGTGGATTTCTTCTACCTCTTTCTCGCCCAGGCCCTCGGGCGGCCGGAATTGGCCGAGCTCAGCGGCGTGCTGTGGCTCAATGTCCTGACCTGTTGCCTGTTCATCGCCCTGGCGGTATGGATTTGCTGCCGTGGGCTGGCGACCACCCTAGGGGTGCAATATGCGCTGGTCGCCCTCCAGGTACTGGTGCTGCTCGGCTTCTGCGTGGCGGCCTTCACCCTGGAGCGCGAGGCGCGGGTGCCGAGCTTCGAATGGCACTGGTTCAATCCGCTGGCCATCGAATCCTTCTCCGCCTTCGCCGCGGGGCTGGCGTTGTCGATCTTCGTCTACTGGGGGTGGGACGTGTGCCTCACGGTGACCGAGGAGGCGGTCAGCAGCCATGCGGTGCCGGGGCGGGCGGCTACCTGCACGGTGCTGCTGATCCTGCTGCTCTATCTGCTGACCGCCATCGCCACCCTGACCTTCGCCGGGGTGGAGGAGTCCGGCCTGGGACTGGGCAATCCGGCGATCCAGGAGAACGTCTTCGCCCACCTGGCCGGGCCGGTGTTGGGGCCTCTGGCGATCCTGATGTCGGTCGCGGTGCTGGCCAGTACCGCCGCCTCGTTGCAGTCGACCTTCATCACCCCTGCGCGCACCCTGTTCGCCATGGGCCACTATCGCGCGCTGCCCAAGCGCTTCGCCCGCGTCAGTAGCGCCCAGATCCCGCGTTTCGCCACCCTGTGCGCGGGCCTTGCGGCTGGCGTCTTCTACGTCAGCATGCGGTTGCTCAGTGACAACGTCCTGGCGGACACCATCACCGCGCTGGGCATGATGATCTGTTTCTACTACGCCCTGACGGCCTTCGCCTGCGTCTGGTTCTTCCGCCACAGCCTGGTGGACAGCCTGCGCCACTTCTTGCTGCGCGGACTCTGCCCGCTGCTCGGTGGCTTGGCGCTGGCCGTCATCTTCCTGCAGACGGCGGTCGATAGTCTTTCCCCCGACTTCGGCAGCGGCTCCCATATCGGTGGGATCGGCCTGGTGTTCGTCATCGCCCTGGTGATCTTCCTGCTGGGGCTGGCGCTCATGCTGCTGTTTCGCTGGCGCGCGCCAGCGTTCTTCGCCGGGGCGACCCTGGGCGAAGGCCCCCAGGCCGGGCCGCGAGGCTAACGGCGGAGCAGAGCGGTTCCGCGCCAGGGGCACAGCTGTTCGTCCGCCGAGCAACGGCTGTTTACATTGGGGCCAGGGTGATTAAAGTAGGGCGTCCGGCGCTCCTCAAGAGGAGCTGCCCCCGCGCCCACGCCCAGGAGTCGCCATGAGCCCTTCGCGATCCATCCGTTGGTATCGTACCCGCCCCGCCATCGAAGTCGTGGCGCTGGTGCTGGCCGCCATCGCGTTGCTGGTCGCCTGTGACCAGGGCCTGCGCAATTCGCCTGCCGAACACCTGGCCGACTACCATGCCTGCAAGGGCGACGGCGGCCTGGCGCGGATGAATGCCATCGGCGAAATCGTCTGTCGGCTGCCCAGCCCGACTCTCGGTCAGGTAGCGGGTAAGACGCCCGCCGTCTCCGGCCTCTGAGCTCTGCCGTTTCGTCCCGGATTACCCTCGCTGATCCCGCCTGCCTAGCGCCCTGCGCGCGTTCCTGCTGCCCGTCGCGCTCTTCCTGCCCTGCACCCTGACTCCGCTCGACGGACGTCATGGCTTGCGCCTGTTCGCCACGTCAGGCCGCTTCACTACACGTAACATTTGATAATGAGAGTTTTTATCATTTAAAGTGCTGGCCCTCGCGAGTCTCGCGGAGTGCAGCCTACGTGTACGGCGTCGCTGCAGCGCCACGGTCACAAGGATCACCATGAACGCCCAAGGAACCCTCTGCCAGCCCGTCCGCCCTGCGTGCGGCGTCCTTCGTCAGTTGCTGCTGGTCGGTGCGCTGATACCCTTTCCCTTGACGGCTCTGGCCGCCACGGTGGCCGAGCAGAACGCCACGGAACTGGACACCCTGACCATCGAGGGCAACCGTCTCTACGACATGGCGCCTTCGGAGCAGAGCGGCGGCTACACCGTGGATTCGGCGACCGTGGGCACCAAGACACCAGCCGCCTTGCGTGACATTCCCCAGTCGATCACCTCGTACACCAACGATTACATCAAGGATCGCAACTTCAACACCCTGGACGACCTGGCCAAGTCCACCGCCGGGCTGCGGGTGCTGACCAACGACAGTGGCCGTTCCTCCATCTATTCCCGCGGCTACGAGTACGACGAATACAACATCGACGGCCTGCCGGCACCCATGACCAGCATCTTCGGTACCGTGCCGATCCTCTCGCCCTTCGACCGGGTCGAGATCATGCGCGGGCCCTCGGGGCTGTTCAACAGCACCAGCGAGCTGGGTGGCATCGTCAACATGGTGCGCAAGCGCGGCACCGAGGACTTCCAGGGGCACATCACCGGGCGCTACGGCTCCTGGGATACCAACTACCAGGAAATCGACCTGGCCGGTCCGCTCACCGAGAGCAAGAACGTGCGCGGTCGCTTCGTCGCCTCCCGCGCCGATACCAATGGCGAGGTGGACTACAACGCCAGCACCAACGAGAGCTACTACGGCGACCTGGACATCGACCTGTCCGACGCCACCCAGATCTCCTTCGGCCTGATCCATCAGGTCAAGAACATCACCCCCAACAATGGCTTCCCCACCAATGCCCAGGGCCAGTTGCTGGACTTCAGCCATTCGCGCTTCTTCGGCGCCGACTGGAACTACTTCGACGGCCAGACCACCGATGGCATCTTCGAGCTGACCCACAGATTCGACAATGGCGGTTACGGACGGGTAGCGGCGCGGGCCTCGCATCGGGAAACCGACTACCTGTATGCGTTCACGGCGCAGAACAACAACGCCTATCGACTTCAGGCCAGCGATCGTGATTTCGAGCAGGATGCCTACTCTCTCGATGCTAGTTACAGCCAGCCGTTCGAGGCACTGGGTCAAGTCAGCGAGTTCGTCGTCGGCACCGACTACAAGCATTACGACACCGACTATCTCAACGGAACCATCAATCTGGGCAGCGTCAATCTGGCTACCTACACGCCTACCTTGTTCGCCAAACCGGCGAAGAGCTATCAGACCCGGATCACCAGCGACGAGAAGGAGTTCGGGCTCTATTCCAAGCTGACTTTCCGTCCCTTCGAAAGATTGGCGTTGATCGGTGGGGCCAGAGTGGGCTGGTACCGCGGGGAGGCGAACACTAGGACTTTCGCCACGGCAACGGCTGCCGAGCGCAACGCGCCCGCCGATCAGACACACAACGGTTATGTCACCCCGTATGCCGGCTTGGTTTATGACCTTGATGACAACCACTCCCTCTATGCCAGCTATTCGCGGGTTTACAAGCCGCAGACCGCCTATTTGGAAGCGGATGGCAGCCCCATAGATCCGCGTGAAGGCGAACAATACGAGGCCGGTATCAAGGGCAGCTACTTCCACGGCGACCTGAATACCCGTCTGTCGTTATTCCAGCTCACCGACGAGAATCGCGCCGCCGCGCTAATCAATGCGAATGGCACCGCTACTGGTTCCTACACCAACTCCGGCAAGACCCGGGTGAAGGGCGCCGAGGTTGAGGCCAGTGGCAAGCTGACCGACCAATGGGAAGTGCTCGCGGGCTACACCTACATGCGCACCGAAAACCTCAGTGGCGTGGCCAACACGCTCTTCGAAACCATGCCCAAGCACATGGCCTCGCTCTGGACCAAATACACGCTGGCTGGCGGACCCCTGACCGGCCTCAGCCTCGGCGCTGGGGTGACGGCGATGAGTGATTTCTCGCAAACCAACAACGGCGTGACGGTATCTGCGCCTGGCTATGCCATTGTCGATGCCAAGTTCGCCTACCCGGTCACCAAGCAACTCACCGCGACCCTGGACGTGAACAACTTGCTCGACAAGGATTATTGGTCCCGCGTGGGTTCGGTCTCCACCTTCAACTTCCAGGGGCCGTCGCGTAGCGTGATGGTCGGGGCGCGTTACGACTTCTGATGATACTTCTGTCCGGGCGGCGCTTCAGGCCGCCGCCCGGACAGAGCTCCCAGGATCGGTGACCTTGGGGTCGCCGCCGACGATCCATCCAGACGATGTACTGTAACGCGATGAACGATTCCTTCTTCCAGCGTGACGATGTGGGCCGCGAGCCCTGGTGGCAGGCCGTGGCCCAGCGGGGTACGCCGCTGATCGAACCCACCGAGGGCGGGCGCTATCGCCTGACCTTTCTGTGGCGAGATCTCGAAGGTATAGCGTCCGGCACCCAGCGGGTCTGGCTCAATATCACCGGGGTGACCGATCACCACCAGCCAGGCTTGCCGCAGAGCCTGCAGCGTCTGCCGGGTACCGATGTCTGGGCCTGGGAGACCGAACTGGACGGTCGCTGGCGGGGCAGCTATTGCCTGATCCCCACCGACGAGCCGGCACCGTTCGAGAGTGAGGCCCAGCCCGACCTCCAGGGTATCCGTCTCTGGTGGCGTAGCGTCTTTCCCCTGGCCCAGGCCGATCCCCTCAATCCGCGCCGCGCCTGGCAGGGCGGTCGTGGCCTGGCGGTGTCGGGAGTGCACCTGCCCGAGGCGCCGCCGCAGTCGGCCTGGGCCGGCTTCGATGTCGACGTAGCGCCAGCCGTCTCGCCCGCCTTGCAACAGCATCTGTGGGACAGCGAGCGCCTGGGCAATCGTAGACCCGTCTGGCTGTTCACTACCGGTAATACCACCCCTGATGAACGGCCGCTGGCCATTCTGTTGGATGGCCAGTTCTGGGCGCAGACGATGCCGGTGGGCGCGCCGCTGCAGCAGCTCACCGATGCCGGCCTGCTGCCGGAGGCGGTCTACCTGCTGATCGACAACAGCGACCGCGCTCTGCGCAGCAGCGAGTTGCCCTGCAATCCGGCGTTCTGGCTGGCGCTGCAGGAAGAGCTGTTGCCGCAGGTGTGTGACTGGGCGCCCCATGCGCAGTCGCCGTCCTCTACCGTGGTCGCCGGGCAGAGCTTTGGCGGGCTGGCGGCGCTCTACGCTGCGCTGCACTGGCCGGAGCGCTTCGGCTGCGCCCTGAGCCAGTCCGGGTCCTTCTGGTGGCCACAGCGGGGCGCGCCGGGACGGCTGTTCGAGGCGCTGGCGAGCGGGCAGGGGAGCACGCACCCCTTGCGGCTGTTCATGGAGGCCGGGCTGCGCGAACCGGCCATCCTCGAAGCCTCCCGGGCCCTGGTTCCGCGCCTGCGCGAGCAGGGCCATGAACTCGACTATCGCGAGATCGACGGCGGCCACGACGCCCTCTGGTGGCGCGGCGGCCTGCTCGACGGCCTGGTCCAGCTCTGGCGACCCCTGGTCGCGCCCGAACGCTAATCCTTTGCCCCAGGAGGTCCGATGGACGCTCTCAATCCCTTCGATGACCCCGAGCAGATCCTGCTGATTCTGCGCAATGCCCAGGGCCAGTGCAGCCTCTGGCCGCAGCTCCTGGAGTGCCCGCCCGGTTGGACGCCAGTGTTCGGCCCGGCACCGCGCGCAGCCTGCGACGACTGGCTGACGAGCCATTGGCGCGACATCCGCCCAGTCGTCTCCGCCGCCCCTTCCTTATAGGAGTCATCGTGTCTTTCTCTGCCCCTTCTGCCATCATCGAGCTGCCTCTGGTCGCCGCCCAACCCGGCATCTGGATGGCCGATCAGCTGTCGCCCCACGCCAACGCCTTCGCCGTGGCGCACCTGGTGGAACTGCGAGGCTCCGTCCAGGCCGCGCCACTCGTGGAGGCCATCGTTCAGGGCTTGGGCGAGCTGGACAGCCTGAGACTCAACTTCGCCGAGCGCGAAGGGGAGCTGGTGCAGTGGATCGATAGCGATGCGGCGATCCCTGTGCCCGAGTGGCTGGACCTGCGTGGGACGGCCGATCCGGAAGGCGCGGCGCGGGCGGCCATCCGCGCCGACCTCGACGGCGACCTGCGCGCCACCAGCGGCGGTCCGCTATGGCTCAATCGCCTCTACCAACTGGGTGACGATCACCTGTTCTGGTACCAGCGCTATCATCACCTGCTGATCGATGGCTATGGCTTCGCCGCCCTGGCCAAGCGCGTCGCGGCGCTCTACAGCGCCAAGGTGCGCGGTGAGACGGCCGAAGCCTCGCCCTTCGTTTCCTTTGCCGAGGTGGTGCGCGAATACCAGGACTACCAGCAATCCGCCGTCCGCGAGCGCGACGAAGCCTTCTGGCGCGAGCGCGGCGCGGCCTTGCCGCCGGCGGCCTCCCTGGCACCCGGTGGCCTGGCGGGTCAGGTGCCCACGCCGCGGGTGGTGGAAGCCCGCGCTCGGGTGCCCGCCGCGGTCTTCGCCAGACTGGCCGAGCAGGGTAAAGACCAGGGCGTGACACCGGCCGATCTGGCGGTGGCCCTGGCCGCGACCTGGTTCGCCCGTCTGAGCGGCCAGCCGGCCTTCAGCGCCGGTTTCATCTTCATGAGGCGCATGGGGTCAGTGGCGCTCAAGTCCGGTGGCGCGACGCTCAACGTCCTGCCCCTGGGCGTGCGTACCGACTCGGCCCAGACGCTGCCGCAACTCGCCGCCGTGCTGGGCGCCGAACTCAAGAAGGTGCGTCGCCACCAGCGCTACGACGCCGAACAGATCGCCCGCGATCTCGGTCGGCCGGGCGATGCCGAACCCCTGACCGGACCAGTCATCAATCTCAAGCTGTTCGATTTCGCGCTGGATTTCGCCGGGGTGCCGGGCATCACCCACGAACTGGCCTCGGGGCCGGTGCGCGACCTGGAGATCGCCCTCTACCTGGAAGCCAGCGGCGCTCTGGACATCAAGCTGCTGGGCAACGCCGAGCGCTATGCCGCCGACCTGTTGCAAGGGCATGTGGAGCGCTTCGGTTTGCTGGCGCAGCAGTTCGCCGGACAGCCAGGGCTCACCCTGGGCGAGGCGGAGCTGCTAGGGACGGCGGATCGTGCCTGGCTGGCGAACATCAATGCCACCGAACGCGCCTTACCCGCGACCACATTGGCGCGACTACTGGCCGAGCAAGCGTCCCGCACGCCGGAAGCTCCGGCGCTGGCCGACGAGCAGCTAGCCTTCACCTATCGCGAAACCCGCCAGCAGGTACTGGCCCTGGCCCAACGCCTGAGCGCGGTCGGGGTCGGTCGCGGCGACATCGTCGCGGTGGCCCTGCCGCGTTCGGTGTTCCTGTCCCTGGCGCTGCTGGCGACACTCGAACTGGGCGCCGCCTACCTACCGCTGGATAGCGGCTATCCCGACGAGCGCCTGCAACTGATGCTCGACGATGCCCGGCCCCGGGTGCTGGTGACCGATGCCAGTCAACGTGGACGTTTCCCGGGGCTCAGCGACGCTCAGACGGTGATCCTCGACGCGCCTCTGGAGGAGCTGGGCGAAGCGCCGGTGTTCGAAGGGCCGCGCTCCAGCGATCCGGCCTATGTGCTCTATACCTCCGGCTCCACCGGCCGCCCCAAGGGCGTGGTGGTCGGCCATGCGGCCATCGTCAACCGCCTGCTGTGGATGCAGGACAGCTATCCCATCGGCGCGGGGGATACGGTGCTGCAGAAGACGCCGAGTAGCTTCGACGTCTCGGTCTGGGAATTCTTCTGGCCGCTGCTGGTGGGCGCCCGGCTGTACCTGGCGCCGCCCGAAGCCCATCGCGATCCCGCGGCGCTGCAGCAACTGTTCGCCCGCGAGCGGGTGACCACGGTGCATTTCGTGCCTTCGATGCTGGCGGCCTTCGTCGCCAGCCTGGACGAGCCGGCCGCGGTGGCCCGCTGTGCCAGCCTGCGCCAGGTGTTCTGCAGCGGCGAAGCCCTGCCCACCGAGCTGGCCCGTACCTGGGAGCGCCGGGTCGGCGCCCCCCTGCACAATCTCTATGGTCCCACCGAGGCCGCGGTCGACGTCTCCTATCATCCCGCCCATGGCGCCGCCCTGGCGGCCGTCAGCGGCAGCAGCGTGCCCATCGGCAAGCCGGTGTGGAACACCGGGCTGCACATCCTCGACGAGCGTCTGCGGGCGGTACCGCCGGGTGTGGCGGGCGAACTCTATCTGAGCGGGGTGCAACTCGCCGATGGCTACCTGGGCCGCCCCGAGCTGACCGCCGCGCGCTTCATCGCCGCGCCGGATGGGCAGGGCGAACGTCTCTATCGCACCGGTGACGTGGCGCGCTGGCTGCCCGAGGGTGTCGTCGAATACCTGGGCCGCAGCGACGACCAGGTCAAGTTGCGCGGGCAGCGCATCGAGCTGGCGGAAATCGACCACGCCCTGTTGGCGCTGCCCGGCGTCGCCCAGGCGGTGACCCACGCCCGGGTGCTCGGCGAGGCGATCAATGCCACCGGCGGCGATGCCCGCCAGTTGGTGGGCTATCTCGTCGCCCAGTCCGGCGCCGTGCTGGACCTGGAGCGCCTGCGTGCGCGCCTGGGCGAAAGCCTGCCGCCGCACCTGGTGCCGGTGGCCCTGGTGGAGCTGGACGCCTTGCCCCTGGGCGCCACCGGCAAGCTGGATCGCAAGGCGCTGCCGCCGCCCCAGGGCGTGGCCAGGGCCGCCAGCCGGCCCCTGGCGCCGGGGCTGGAAAGCGACCTGGCGGCAGCCTTCTCCGAGGTGCTCGGCTGCGCCATCGTCAGCGCGGACGATGACTTCTTCGCCCTGGGCGGCCATTCGCTGCTGGCCATGTCCCTGGCGGCCACGCTGCGCCGGCGCCTGGGGCGGCCGGTGTCCATCGGTCAGATCATGGTGGCCTCCAGCGTCGCCCGCCTGGCGCAGCAGTTGGAGCAGGATGCGGCCAGCGCGACCCGTGCCGGCTTCGAGACGCTGCTGCCGCTGCGCCCAGGCGACGGACCGACGCTGTTCTGCTTCCACCCGGCCTCGGGCTTCGCCTGGCAATTCAGCGTGCTACAGCGCCATCTCGATCCGCGCTGGTCGCTGCTCGGCATCCAGTCGCCACGGCCGGACGGGCCACTGGCGCAGGGCGCCGATCTGGAAGCCGTCATCCAGCACCATCTGCGCACCCTGCGCGAGATGCAGCCGCACGGCCCTTATCATCTGCTCGGCTATTCCCTGGGCGGCACCCTGGCTCAGGGCCTGGCGGCACGGTTGCAGGCGATGGGAGAAGAGGTGGCCTTCCTCGGCCTGCTCGACACCTATCCGCCGGAAACCCAGAACTGGCAGGAACGCGAGGGCCAGCGCGAGCTGGACCCGGAGGTGCTGGCCGAGGTGAATCGCGAGCGCGAGGCCTTCCTGGCGGCCCAGCAGGGCCTGGCCGATCCGGCACTGGGGGAGGGGGCGGAGCTGTTCGCCACCATCGAAGGCAACTACGCCGACTCGGTGCGGCTGCTGGCCACGGCGCGCAGTGCCCGCTTCGACGGCGAGGCGCTGATGTTCGTCGCCCGGCGCACCCTGCCGGCGGGAATGGACGTCAAGGCCACCTGGGCGCCCTGGATCACCCGCCTGCAGGCCCACGAGGTGGATTGCGCCCACGTCGACATCATCGCCCCGGCCCAGCTGGCGCAGATCGGCCCGGTGCTGAATCGGGCGTTGAAGGCCCTGTGAAGGCTCGCGCGTTCGGCTCGACGGCGACTCCCCGCTCAGGCAAGGTGTGAAGCCTGGGCGGGGCAGGAGAGATGATCGGCCAGGCCGCTCCTTCTCTCGTTGCAGGTGGATCCATGGCGAAAAGCGTGACCATTCAGGATGTCGCCCGGCAGGCAGGCTTGTCCAAGTCTGCCGTTTCGCGCTACCTGAATCACAGCCTGAGCCTGCCGCCCGCCACGGCGCAACGTATCGAGGGCGCCATCGAGGCCCTGGGCTTTCGGCGCAACAGCCTGGCCCAACGCTTGAGCAAGGGCGGCAGCGAGACCATCGGGCTGGTGCTGCCGGACATCGCCAACCCCTTTTTCGCCGAGCTGGCCGATGCCGCCGAGGCCACGGCCTTCGCCCATGGCTACAACCTAGTGCTCTGCCTGACGCGCAACGATCCGGCGCGGGAAATCCAGTACGTCCACTGGAAGGGATCGCGCCGCGTGGATGGTCTGCTGTTCATCACCAACCGCGCGGATGACGGGACGCTGGCGGCGCAACTGGGCGCCTACCGGGAGATCGTGTTGCTGGACGAGGATGTCCCGGGTACCTCGATGCCCAAGGTCTTCGCCGACAATGTCGCCGGCGGCCGACTGGCCACCGACCATCTGATCCGCCAGGGGCATCGGCGCATCGCCCATGTCTCCGGACCGGCAGCGGTGATGAGCGTGAGGGAGCGGCGCGAGGGCTATGAGCGGGCCCTGGCCGCGGCCGGAATACCCTTGCGTTCCGATTATCTGCTGCTGGGGGAGTACAGCCGCGACTTCGGGCGTCAGGCGGCCGCGACCCTGCTGGATCTGCCGGAGCCGCCTCAGGCGATCTTCGCCGCCAGCGACTTCATCGCGGTAGGGGTGCTCGATACCCTGCGCGAACGCGGCCTGGCGGTTCCCGCTGCCCTGTCCCTGGTCGGCTTCGACGACGCGCCCTACGCGGAATTGCTCACGCCGCCGCTCAGTACCGTGCGCCAGTCGGCGCGGGACTTGGGTCGCCAGGGAATCGAAGCCCTGCTGGCGGTGCTCGCCGGGCAGCCGGTAGTGGGGGAGCAGCGGGTCGCCGTGGCCCTGGTGGAACGCGGCTCGGTCGCCCCAGCGCCTGCCCCAAGGTAGCACCTGGCGTTTCCATTCTGCCCAGTCGTGGAGCACTCCGGTGGCTGTCCGGCCAGAGGCTCTGCGCAGGGGGGTTTGAGTAACCGTTTGAATTGGCAGCGGAAGAGGATCCTCCAGTCGCTGCTGGCACGCCTTGTGCTGTTTCCTTTCCAGCAGAACCTTCCCGGTTCTATTTTTTGGCCTGTTTAGTAAACCGGTTTACTAGCCGCTGCCACATCCGCTGGCAGGGTAGAGGAGGATGGAGATGCTTCGATTCGGCAAGACGTTCGCTTCCATGCTGATGGTGTTCGGATTGGGCCTGGCCGGTAGTGCCCAGGCGGCACCGGCCAAGCGGCTGGCACTGGTCCAGGTGAATCAGCAGGCGCTCTATTTCACCCAGATCACCCAGGGTGCCCAGGCCGCCGCCAAGGCGGCGGGCGCCGAACTGGTGGTGTTCAACGCCAACGACAACCCTTCCGCCCAGAACGACGCCATCGAGGCCTATATCCAGGACAAGGTGGACGCCATCCTGGTCTGTGCCATCGACGTCAACGGCATCAAGCCGGCGGTCTCGGCGGCGGTCCAGGCCGGCATCCCGGTGGTGGCCATCGACGCCGTGCTCAATGGCGACAACCAGGTGCAGGTCGGCGTCGACAACCGCGCCGCGGCTCGCCAGCTGGGGGAATACACCGGCAACTACATCGCCCGAGAGCTGGGTGGCGAGGCCAAGGTCGGGGTGGTGGGAGCCCTGGGTTCCTACGTGCAGAACCTGCGCCTGGACGGCTTCCGCGAGGGGCTGGCCCAGCGTGCGCCCAAGGCGAAGATCGTCGGTACCGTGGATGGCAACAACGTGCAGGACACCGCGCAGAGCGCCGCGGAAAATCTGCTCACCGCCAATCCGGATCTGCAGATCGTCTATGCCACCGGCGAGCCGGCGTTGATCGGCACCGTGGCGGCCAGCGTCGCCCAGGGCAGCGGCGAGCGCACCCGGATCTTTGGCTGGGACCTGTCGCCTCAGGCCGTCCAGGGCCTGGATGACGGCTCCGTGGCAGTGGTGGTGCAGCAGAACACCCGGGGCATGGGCAAGGCGGCAGTGGAGGCGGCTCTGGCGCTGCTCGCCGGCCAGCAGGTCACCAAGCAGCAGGATATCCCGGTGACCCTGGTCACCCGGGAAAACCTGGATGCCTATCGCGCCGACTTCAAGTAGCGGAGACCCAGCATGGACACTGCGACGACGGTTCCCCGGGTCAGCATGACCGGCATCACCAAGAGCTATGGCTCCATCCAGTCCCTGCGCGGCGTCGACCTCGCCCTGCAGCCCGGCGAGGTCCTGGGGCTGGTCGGCGACAACGGCGCCGGCAAATCGACCCTGACCAAGATTCTTTCCGGCGCGGTGCTGCCCACCAGTGGCTGCATCCGCATCGACGGCCGCGAAGAGGTGTTCCAGGGCCCGGCGGATGCCCAGCGTTGTCGGATCCAGATGGTCTATCAGGATCTCTCCCTGTGCGACACCGTGGACGTGGCCGGCAACCTCTTCATGGGGCGGGAGCCCCGCCGCCGGCTGCTCGGGCTGCCGCTGCTGGACGAGCGCAAGATGCACGCCGATGCGCGCCGCATCCTCGAGGGGCTGCGCATCAGCCTGCCCGATACCCGCGCCCAGGTGCGCCACCTCTCCGGCGGCCAGCGCCAGGCCGTGGCCATAGCCCGTGCCGCGGCCTTCGAACCCCGGGTACTGATCATGGACGAGCCGACCGCCGCCCTGGCGGTGGCCGAGGTCGAGGCCGTGCTGGAGCTGATCCGCACCATCAGCCGCCAGGGGGTGAGCGTCATCCTCATCACCCACCGGCTGCAGGATCTCTTCCTGGTCTGCGACCGCATCATGGTGATGTACGAGGGCCAGAACCTGGCCGAGCGCCGGGTGGCCGACACCAGTCTGGGCGAGATCGTCGAGCTGATCGTCGGCCACAAGTTCACCGCCCGTTCCGCCTGCGCCTGAATCGGAGGATCTCATGAATACCCTCGACCTGACCCGACAGCGCGTGGTGGTGCAGTCACCGCTGCGCCGCCTGCTGCACGACTATCCCGGCGTGGCCAGCATCGCGCTGTTCTTCGCCCTCTGCTGCCTGCTGTTCGCGCTGGTGACCGACAACTTCTTAAGCAGCGGCAACCTGCTCAACGTCATTCGCCAGAACGCGCCCTTGCTGATCGTGGCCGTGGCCATGACCCTGGTGGTGACCACCGGTGGCATCGACCTGTCGGTCGGTTCCACCCTGGCCCTGGTGGGTGCCCTGGCCGCCCTCGGCCTCAACACCTGGCAGCTGCCCTGGCCGGTGGTGCTGGCCGGCGGCCTGCTGGTGGGGGCGCTGATCGGCGCGCTGAACGGCTACTTCATCGCCTACGCGGGAATCCCGGCGTTCATCGTGACCCTGGCGACCCTGACCATCATTCGCGGCCTGGCGCTGCTCATCACCCAGGGCTACTCCATTCCGGTTCCCCGTGAACTCGGCGCCTTTCTCGCGCTCGGTCGCGGCTGGGTGCTGGGACTGCCGCTGGCGGTATGGCTCGCGCTCTTCGCGGTGCTAGGCGGCATGCTGCTGCTGGGCAGGATGCGCTTCGGCCGCTATCTCACGGGGATCGGCGCCAATGCCGAAAGTGTCCGCCGGGCAGGGGTGAATACCCGCGGCGTGCTGCTGCGCGTCTACGTCCTGAGCGGCATGGCGGCGGCGCTGGCCGGGATGATCGTGACGGCACGACTAGGCAGTGGCTCCTCCAACCAGGGGGAGGGCTTCGAGCTGGAGGTCATCGCGGCGGTGGTGCTGGGCAGCACCAGCCTGTTCGGCGGCTTCGGTACCATCCTTGGCACCCTGCTGGGCGTGCTGACCATGGCGGTGATCAAGAACGGCCTGATCCTCGCCCATGTGTCGCCCTTCTATACCCAGATCGCCACGGGGGCCATCGTGCTGCTGGCCATCTGGCTGAACACCCGCATCCTCAAGACCGGCCGCCCGCTGGGGAGGGTAGGCGGATGAGTCTGTTTCGCCATCCCGAGCCGCTTCCGGTCGGGGTCGACAGCGGCCATGCCATGACGGTGCTTGGCCCGCTGCCGGTGGACCGGTTGGGCGTGACCCTGATGCACGAGCACATCCTGCTCGACGCCTCCGGCAAATGGGTGCCACCCCGTTGCTGCGGCGAGCGACACCTGGCCGAGCAGCCGGTGAGCATCGAACTGCTCGGCGAGCTGCATATGAATCCGCTGGTGAGCCGCGATAATTGCCAGCTGTTCGACGTGGAGCTGGCCTGCGCCGAGCTGCTGAAATATCGCGCCCTGGGCGGGGAGACGGTGGTCGATCCCACCAACCTCGGCATCGGTCGCGATCCCCAGGCGCTGCAGCGCATCGCGCGGCTCACGGGTCTCAACATCATCATGGGCGCCGGTTTCTACCTGGAGCCCTCGCACCCGGCCTATGTCAGGGAGCGCTCGGTGGAGGAACTCACCGCCCAGATCGTCCACGACGTGGGCGGAGCGGCGGAAAAGCCGGAGGTCATCGCCGGCCTGATCGGCGAGATCGGGGTGTCGGCCGCCTTTACCGCCAGCGAGGAAAAATCCCTGCGCGCCGCCGCCCGGGCCAGCGGCCTCACCGGGGTGCCCCTGGCGGTCCATCTGCCCGGCTGGGAGCGTTTGGGCCACCGGGTGCTGGACATCGCCGCCGCCGAGGGCGCCGACCTGCACCACGTGGTGCTCTGCCACATGAATCCCAGTCATCGCGACCTCGACTACCAGCACGGACTCGCGGAGCGGGGCGCCTTCCTCGAATACGACATGATCGGCATGGGCTACTACTTTGCCGACGAGGCCGCCCAGTCGCCGTCCGACGAAGACAACGCCCGCGCCCTCGTCGGTCTGCTGGAGGCCGGCTACGGCGAGCGCCTGCTGCTGTCCCAGGACGTCTTTCTCAAGACCATGCTCACCCGCTACGGCGGCCACGGCTATGGCTACCTGCTCAAGCACTTCGTCCCGCGTCTGCGCCGCCACGGCGTCACGGGGGCGCAACTGGAAACCCTGCTGATCGACAACCCGCGCCGCGTCTTCCAGCGCGTTCGATCGGCCTAAAGTCCCGCAACCGGAGAACCTATGAAACAGTCCGTTCTGCTCGCTGGCGAATCCTGGGTCAGCACCGCGACCCATATCAAGGGCTTCGACCAGTTCGCCTCCGTCACCGCCCACAATGGCGCCCAGCGCCTGCTGACCGCACTGGCCGACAGCGACTATGCCGTCACCCAGATGTGCGCCGACCAGGCGCAAACCGAGTTTCCGGCGACGCTGGAGGCCCTGCGCGACTACCAGGTGATCATCCTGTCGGATATCGGTGCCAACAGCCTGTTGCTGCATCCGGATACCTGGCTGCGCAGCCGCCGCACGCCGAATCGCCTGACGGCGCTGCGCGAGTACGTGCTGCAGGGTGGCGCGCTCATGATGGTCGGTGGCTACTACAGCTTCCAGGGCATCAACGGGGGTGCCCGTTATCGCGGCACGGCGGTGGAAGAGGTGCTGCCGGTGCGTTGCCTGCCCTATGACGACCGCATCGAGGTGCCCGAGGGCTTCACGCCAGAGGTGCACGGCGAGCATGAGTTGCTGCGTGGCCTGCCGCAGGACTGGTCCTATCTGCTGGGCTACAACGAGGTGGAATTGCATCCGGACGCCCAGCTCGTGGCGAGCGTCGCGGGCAGCGGTCATCCACTGCTGGCGACCCGGGAAGTTGGCCAGGGGCGTACCCTGGTCTGGACCAGCGACATGTCGATGCACTGGATGCCCGACGACTTCCTGGCCGGCGATGCCTATCGGCGCTTCTGGCTCAACTGCCTGGACTGGCTCTCGAGGCGCGCCTGATCACCCGTAGTCCGACTGGAGATCCCCCATGCTCGACGATCCTTTGGCCCTGACCCGAGCGCTGCTGGGGTTTCCCACGCTCAATCCGCCGGGCGATGAAGAAGCCTGCGCGCGGTTCCTGGTCACGACGCTTCGCGAGGCGGGCTTCCACTGCGAGTTGCAGCATTTCGGCGAACGACGTTGCAACCTGGTGGCCTGGCTACCGGGGCGCGGGGCCGGCAAGCCGCTGGGCTTTACCGGGCACCTGGATGTGGTGCCCCTGGGCAATGGCACCTGGCGCCACGGGCCCTTCGCCGGCGAGGTGGCCGAAGGGCGCCTCTATGGTCGCGGCGCCAGCGACATGAAGGCGGGCATCTCCGCCTTCATCGTCGCCTGCCAGCGCAATCGCGAGGTCATCGCCCAGGGGCCTGGCGTCCGATTGCTGCTCACCGGCGGTGAGGAAACCGGCTGTGACGGCGCCCGGGCGCTGTGCCGGGACGCACCGCACCTGCTTGGCGAACTGGGCGCGCTGCTGGTGGGCGAGCCAACCGCCAATCGGCCGGTACTGGGGCACAAGGGGGCCTTCTGGCTCCGCTGCACGGCCCATGGCCGCACTGCCCACGGCGCCATGCCCGAGGAGGGGGAGAACGCCATCTACCGCCTGGCCGAGGCCATTGGCCAGGCGCGTACCTTCGCCGTCGGGCCGGCGCATCCACTCATGCGCCAACCCACGCTCAATGTGGGAACCGTCAGCGGTGGGCTGAACATCAATTCGGTGCCGGATCGTGCCGCCTTCACCCTCGATCTGCGGACCGCACCGAACCTGGACCATGCCGACATCCAGCGACGACTGGCCGAGCACCTGGGCAGCGATCTGGAGCTGGAGGTCCTGGTGGATCTGCCCGGTGTCTGCGCCGATGCCGGCGACGCCTGGGTGCGGCAGGTCTTCGAGCGCTGCGCCACCCTGCATGGCGAGGCGCTGCCCGCCAGCGTGGTGCCTTACTTCACCGATGCCGCCGTGCTGCTGCCCGCGCTGAAGGATCCGCCCACCCTGATCCTGGGGCCGGGCGAGCCGAGCATGGCGCACAAGGTGGACGAATACTGCGAGGTGCAGCGACTGGAGGAGGGCACCGCGCTCTATGGGCAGTTGCTCCGGGACTGGATGCTCGCCGCAGGCTAGCGCCGCGCCAGGGGCACCACCATGGGTGTCCCAGCCACCGGGTCGTCGATGATCAGGCAGTCCAGGTCGTAGACGGCCTTGATCAGTGCCGGGGTGATGACGTCGCGCGGGCGGCCGGTGGCCAGTACCTTACCGTCGCGCATGGCCACCAGGTGGGTGGCGTAGCGACAGGCGTGGTTGAGATCGTGCAGCACCATCACCAGGGTATGGCCCTGCTGGCGATTGAGGTCTTGCAGCAATTCCAGCAGATCGATCTGGTGGGTGATGTCGAGCCAGGTGGTGGGCTCGTCGAGCAGCAGCAGCGGGGTTTCCTGGGCCAGGGCCATAGCGATCCATACGCGTTGGCGTTGGCCGCCGGAAAGGGTGTCCACCGCCCGGTCGGCCAGCTCGAAGACACCGGTGGCTTGCATGGCGTGGTTCACCGCGCGCTCGTCGTCGGCGCGCACGCCGCCGAACAGCGTCTGGTGCGGATAGCGCCCGCGGGCCACCAGATCGCGCACCGAGATGTCGCCCGGGGCCTGGGAGCTCTGCGGCAGCAGGCCCAGGCGGCGGGCCACCTCCTTGGTGCGATAGCTCTGGATCGCCTGGCCGTCCAGCCAGACCTGGCCGCTGCTGGGTGCCAGCAGCCGGCTCAGGGTGCGCAGCAGGGTCGACTTGCCGCAGCCGTTGGGGCCGATGATGACCGTCAGCTCGCCATCGGGGATGGTCAGCGAGAGGTCTTCGGCGATCAGCTTGTGGCCGTAGCCCAGGGTCAGGCGCTCGGCGTGCAGGCGCGAAGCGGGGGCGTCGTTCATGAGCGGCGGGACTCCCAGATGAGTAGGCCGATCAGGTAGAGCCCACCCAGGCTCACCGTGACCAGGCCGACCGGCAGGACATAAGGCAGGAACAGGCGCTGGGCGACCAGATCCGCGCCCAGCAGCAGCACCGCGCCGGTAAGGGCTGCGGCCGGCAACGCCAGGCGCTGGGTGCCGGTCAGGCGACGGGCGATCTGCGGCGCGGCCAGGGCGATGAAGGAGATGGGGCCGGCCACCGCGGTGCCGGCGGCGGTGAGCACCACGCCCAGTCCCAGCAGCGACAACCGGGTGCGCTCCACCGGCACGCCCAGGGCGCAGGCGGTATCGTCGCCCATCTCCAGTAGGAACAGCCGGCGACTGAGCGCAAGGCTGGCCGCGCCTGCCAGCAGGATGAAGACCACCGCCGGCCAGGCCTTGGCCCAGGTGATACCGTTGAGCGAACCGGCACTCCACAGGCCGGCGCTTAAGGCGGCTTCCAGGGAGGCGTGGACGATCAGCCAGGTGTTGAGCGCCATCAACAGGGCGCGCACGCCGATGCCGACGATGATCAGGCGTAGCGTATCCACGCCGCTGCCACGCCAGGTGAGGGCATAGACCAGGGCGGCGCTGAGCAGGCCGCCGATCAGCGCGGCGGTGGTGCTCCAGAGGATGCTGGCCTGGAACAGCACCAGGGCGACCAGCACACCGCTGTAGGCGCCGGTGTTGAAGCCCATGATGTCCGGGCTGCCGAGGGGATTGCGCAGCAGTGATTGGAACAGCGCGCCGCTCAGGCCCAGGGCGGCGCCGATCAGCAGTGCCAGGGCCACCCGCGGCAGTCGCCACTGGGTGACCACCAGTTCGATGCCGCGGGGTGCCTCGCCGAGCAGGGCGGCCAACACCTGGGCGGGACTCAGGGCCAGGCTGCCGCTGCCCAGGGCGAACAAGGCCAGCAGCAGGGCGCCGCCGAGTAGGGCGAGCAGCACGCCGGGCAGACGCAGGCGACCGGGGCGGTTCATGCTCGACCTCCCTGGCGCTGACGGCGCGCCAGCCAGATCAGCAGGGGCGCGCCGAGGAAGGCAGTCACCACCGAGACGCGCAGCTCATTGGTGACCAGCAGGCGGCCGACGATGTCGGCGGTCAGCAGCAAGCTGGGGGTGAACAGCAGGACGAAAGGCAGCAGCCAGCGATGGTCTTCGCCGATGGCCCAGCGACCCAGGTGTGGCACCATCAGGCCGACGAAGGCGATGGGACCGACTGCGGCCGCGGCGGCCCCGCAGAGCAGGGTGATGGCCAGCAGGCCGAGCAACTGGGCCTGGCGGACCCGGGTGCCGAGAGCCACAGCCAGATCGCTGCCCAGGCTCAGGGCATTGAGCGCTGGGGCCAGCAGCAGGGCGATGACCACGCCCCCCAGCACCGGCAGGCTGGCGCTGCGCAGCAGCTCGAGCTGACGCACGTCCAGGGAGCCGAATTGCCAGAATCTCAGCTGATCGTAGACCTGGGGATCGAGCAGGGCGATGCCCGAGCTGACCCCTTCGAGCATGGCACCCAGGGCCACCCCGACCAGCACCAGGCGCATCGGGTTGAAGCCGCCGCCACCGGCGATGCCGGCCAGCAGCACCACCAGGCTGGCCAGCAGGGCGCCGCCGAAGGCGAAGCCCAGGTACTGCTCGGGGCCGCTGGCACCGAACAGGGCGATGCCCAGCACCACGGCGAAACTGGCACCGGCATTGACGCCGAGGATGCCCGGGTCGGCCAGGGGATTGCGCGTCAGCGCCTGCATCAGGGTGCCGGCCACGCCCAGCGCCGCCCCAGCGAGCAGGCCGGCGAGGGTGCGCGGCAGCCGCGCTTCGCGCACGATCAGGCAGGCCGGCTCGCTGCAGCCCTGGCCCAGCGCCTGCCAGACATCGGCCAGCGGGATGGCGGTGGCGCCGAGCGCCAGGCTGGCAGCCATCACCAGGAGCAGCAGGACAGCGGCGCAGCCGAGTATGAAGAGGCGGCGCCTGGTCATCCGCGACGACCGACGGGGAGGGGAGTGGATGAGAACAAGGCGTATTAACACATGCTAGTCTGTATTACATGCTAACAGCCTTGCCCCGGCGGCTCGATAGCGTCCCCTGTGTTTTTCCGGTGATTCATGTCCAAGACGTCCTTCCTGCTCGACTTCGGCCTGCTCAGGTCCCATGCCGCCTTTCGCACCCTGTTCATCGCCCGGCTGGTCTCCGTGCTGTCTCTTGGCCTCCTGGCCGTGGCTATCCCCATCCAGGTCCAGGCGCTGACCGACTCGCCACTCAAGGTGGGGCTGGCGCTGACCATGGCCGGTATCGGCATGTTCGTCGGCCTGCTCACCGGTGGGGTACTGGCCGACCGTCTGGAACGGCGCCGGCTGATCCTGGCCGCGCGTTCCATCTGCGGGCTGGGCTTCATCGGCCTCGCGGTCAACGCCAGCCTGCCCGAGCCGTCGCTGACCGCCATCTACCTCTTGGCCCTGTGGGACGGCTTCTTTGGTGCCCTGAGCGTGACCGCGCTATTGGCGGTTACGCCCATCCTGGTGGGCCGGGAATCCATGGTGCAGGCCGGCGCTTTGAACATGCTTAGCGTGCGGGTGGCGGCCATCGTCGCGCCGCCGCTGGGCACCCTGCTGATCGCCCAGAGCGGCGTGGCCTGGAACTACGGCCTGACCGCCTTTGGCGCCCTCATCACCCTGCTAGTGCTCTTGCGCCTGCCGCCGCTGCCCCCGCCGGAGCAGCCACGCGAAACGCCCTGGCAGGCCCTGGGCGGCGGCATCGCCTTCCTCTTCGAGAATCGCCTGCTGGGCGCCGTGGCCCTGGTCGGCGCCCTGGTCACCATGGCCAATGCGGTGCGGGTGCTCTATCCGTCGCTGGGCGAGGACTGGGGGCTGGATACCGGACACCTGGGCTGGCTCTATGCCGCCGCGCCCCTGGGGGCCGCGCTCGGCGCCCTGACCAGCGGCCGGCTGAACCAGGCGACCCGGCCGGGGCGGACCCTGCTGATGACCGCGGTAGCTACCTTCCTGGCCGTGGCGGTCTTCGCGTTGCTGCCCGGCTTCTGGCTGTCAGCGTTGTGCCTGGTGCTGTTCGGCTACCTGGGTGCGCTCAATTCCCTGGTGCAGTACGCGCTGATCCAGCAGCTCACTCCGGATCGCCTGCTCGGGCGCATCAATGCGCTGTGGACGGCGCAGAACATCGGCGGCGAGGCCATCGGCGCGGCGTTGTTCGGCGGCCTGGCCAGCCTGCTGCTGCCGGCGCAGGCCGCGCTGATCTTCGGCCTGGTCGCCATGCTGGTGGCCGCGCTGTGCTGGGCGCTGGCCAGTGGGCTGCGAAGGGCGGAAAGCCTGGGCGCTTGATTCGCTCCGGTTTGCCCTGCGCAGCGTTTTCCACGGGACCATGGTGATGAGTGGTGAACAAGACCGATCGCGGCCATGGGCCGCTCCTACAGGCTAGCCGGTACCTGTAGGAGCGGCCGCATCGGCGGACCGCCATGGCCGTGATGGCACCAAGCCGTAGTGTGGAAAACCGCGCAGCGTTTTCCACGACTGCCCTGCTCAGGGCTTGGCGTACAGCTGTTCCAGGCGATCCAGCAGCAGGTTGGCGCTGTAGGGGTCGAGGCGGAAGGTCTCGGCGCCCAGGGCTTCCACGCGGTTGTCCTTGACCGCCGGCAGGTGTGCCAGCAAAGGATTGCTGCGTACCGCCTCGGCTTCCTTGGCGTCCGCGGCGAACAGCAGGAAGGTCTGACCATTGAGGCCGGTGGCGACGTTCTCGCCGGCCAGTTGGAGGATGTCGTGACGCTGACCCTGGCTGTGACCCGTCTTCAGGTCGGCCGGCAGCTCCGCCAGCTTGAGGCCAAGGCTTTCCAGCAACTGGCCCTGGGAGGAGGCGGTGGTCCAAAGATTGGCCTGGCGCGTCGCCGGGTTGTAGACGAAGGCCGAGACCGGTTGCGGCGGCAGTCGCAGGCGTGCCTTGAGACTGGCCACCCGCTGGTCGAAATCGGCTACCACCTTGGCGGCGGCGTCCTCGCGCCCGGTGGCCTGGCCGAGCAACTCCACCACCTGCTGCCAGCTGCGATTGTCGTAGCCCACCACCAGCACCGGGGCGATGGCCTTGAGCTGGTCGACCAGGCGCAGCGCCGAGTCGTTGCCAGCGGCGCTGACCAGGATCAGATCCGGCGCCTCGGCGGCCACGGCTTCGGCATTGGCCTCGCCGATGTACAGCCGCTTCACGTCGCGCTGCTTGGCGACCTCACCCCACTGGCGCAGGAACCCCTGGTCATCGGCGAATCTGTTGTTGGGTGAGGTGGCGCCGCTGGCCACTACCGGCGCGCCGATGGCGAGCAGGGAGCCGGTGAGGGTGACACTGGTGGAGACGATGCGTTGCGGCTTGGCCGGCAGGGTCACCTGGCTGCCGTCGGCGCTGATCTGCCGGGGCCAATCCGCCGCCTGGGCGGTGCCACCCACGGCCAGGATGGCGACAGTTAGAGCGGTGAGAATGCGAAACACTGACAACAAGCTGAACATGGACGCCTTCCGGTTGTAAGATAATAACTCTCATTTTCAAAGATGCACCCTGCGACAGCAAGGGCTGCCAGTGGCGGTCGTGGGGAAGGGGCGATCAAAGCCTGATGCCAGAGCTGTCCAGTAGGCTCCATAGGTGAGCGGTCCAGCGGTGATTCGGTAGCGGGATCAAGGCCTTACGCGGCTCAGACGGAAACCGTTTGGCAGCTAACGAATTGACTTCCAAGAATACGGAAGTTAATTTCCATTATTGATAAGCATTATCATTTGTGTAGAGGTCCGTAGTGATGTCGAGTAACAGGGCTGACGTGGTCGGACAGATCGCCCCCGAGCAGCAGGAGCAGGGCGCCTTCCTGTTTCAGTCGGGTGACCGTGTCCTGCAGGGACGCGGCATCTTTGCCCGGGTCGAGACGCCAGCCAGTGGCGGTGCCCACAGAGATAGCCTGTTCCTGCATGCCGTGGAAGACGCCTTCGCCCGTGCCCGCCAGGCCGGCATCGCCGAGCCGTTGATCATGGGCGCCATTCCCTTCGATACCACAAGGCCCTCCTGCCTTTATGTGCCCTGGGAGCATGCCTGGACGGCGCGGCCGGCGCCGGTCAGCAGCGCAGCGGTGGCCCCGGCGCAGGTGCGCGAGGTGCGTAATCTGCCCAGTGCGGACGGCTTCTGCCTGGCGGTGGAGGAGGCCATTGAGGCGTTCCGCCGCGGCGAGTTGAGCAAGGCGGTGCTGTCGCGCATTCAGGAGATCCGCCTGGCTGAGCCTGCTGGCGTGGAGACCATCCTAGCCAACCTGGCGCGGCAGAATCCCACCGGCTATCAATTCCGTATCCCCACCGCCGAGGGCGGTGAGTTGGTCGGCGTCAGTCCCGAGTTGCTGGTACGCAAGCAGGGCGCGCTCGTCCATACCAATCCGCTGGCCGGTTCGGCCAAGCGCCGGGTCGATCCCCAGGAAGACGAAAGGGTCGCCCGCGAACTGCTGGACTCCAGCAAGGACCACTACGAGCATCGTCTGGTGATCGAGGACATCCGCCAGCAACTGGCGCCGCTATGCAGTCGGCTGGACGTGCCCGAGGGCCCCTCGCTGCTCAGCACCAATGCCATGTGGCACCTGTCCACCGCCATCGACGGCGAATTGGCCGACAGCCGTACTTCGGCGCTGCAACTCGCTTGCCGCCTGCATCCTACCCCGGCGGTCTGCGGCTATCCCACGGCGGCGGCGCGCCAGCTGATCCAGCGTATCGAGCCCTTCGACCGCGGCCTGTTCACCGGCATGGTCGGCTGGTGCGATGCCCAGGGTAACGGCGAGTGGGTGGTGACCATCCGCTGCGGCACGGTGCAGGGCGATCTGCTGCGGCTGTTCGCCGGCGCCGGCATCGTCGAGGCCTCCGATCCGGCGGCGGAGTGGGCCGAGGTCACCGCCAAACTGGGTACCATGCGGGCCGCCTGTGGCTTGCTCGACGAGGAGAACCCCACGTGAGTCTGGAATTCACCCCCTGGCCGGACGACCTAGCGGCCCGCTATCGCGCCCTGGGTTACTGGCTTGACCTGCCGATGACCGAGATCCTCGCCCGTAGTCGCGCGGCCCTGCCGGACGCACCGGCGATCCTCTGCGGCGAGCGGCAATTGAGCTATGCCGAACTGGACGAGCGCTCCAGTCGCCTGGCCGCCCATCTGCAGGCCGCCGGGCTGCGTCGCCACGACACGGCCCTGGTGCAACTGCCCAACGTAGCCGAGTTCTATGTGGTCTTCTTCGCCCTGCTCAAGGCCGGCATCGCCCCGGTCAATGCGCTGTTCAGCCATCAGAAGCTGGAGTTGCTCGCCTATGCGCAGCAGATCCAGCCCAGGCTGATGATCGCTTCCACCGAACACAACCTGTTCCGCGACGACACCTTCGTCAACGAGCTGCGCGACGTGGCGCCCGGCCTGACCGAGATACTGCTGGACGGCGCGCAGGATTCGCGCAGCCTCCAGCAGCGCCTGGATACCTTGCTGGACGGCTATCAACTGACGCCCACCGCCGGTGGCGAAGTAGCCTTCTTCCAGCTTTCCGGCGGCAGTACCGGTACCCCCAAGCTGATCCCGCGCACCCACAACGACTACTACTACAGCCTCAGGCGCAGCGTCGAAATCTGCCAGCTGAGCCCAGCGACGCGTTTTCTCTGCGCCTTGCCGGCAGGGCACAACTACACCCTCAGCTCACCCGGCGCCCTGGGGGTCTTCATCGCCGGTGGCTGCGTGGTCATGGCGCGCGATCCCGAGCCGCTACGCTGCTTCGAACTGATCGAGCGCCATCGAGTGGATTGGGTGGCCCTGGTACCCCCGGCGGTGGCGCTCTGGCTGCAGGCGGCGGCCGCACCCGAGCAGCGCGCGAAGCTCGCCACTTTGCGGATGGTGCAGGTGGGCGGCGCCAGCTTCGCCGAGGCCCAGGCCCGTCGCGTGCCCCGTGAACTGGGTTGCCAGTTGCAGCAGGTGTTCGGTATGGCCGAGGGCCTGGTCAACTACACCCGGCTGGACGACGACCTCGAGCGCATCTTCACCACCCAGGGGCGCCCCATGAGCCCGGACGACGAGGTGCGCATCACCGACGAGGACGGCAACCTGGTGCCCGATGGCGAGCCCGGCCTGTTGTCCACCCGTGGCCCCTACACCTTCCGCGGCTACTACCGCAGCCCCGAGCACAACGCCCAGGTATTCGATGCCGAGGGCTTCTACTTTTCCGGCGACGTGGTTCAACGCGACGCGGCCGGCTATCTCAAGGTGGTCGGGCGGGTGAAGGATCAGATCAACCGCGGTGGCGAGAAGATCGCCGCCGCCGAGATCGAAGGCCTGCTGCTGCGCCATCCCGGCATCACCCACGCGGCGCTGGTGGCCATCGCCGACGAGCTGATGGGCGAGAAGAGCTGCGCCTGCCTGGTGGTCAGCGATCCTGCGCTCAAGCCGGTGGCCCTGCGTCGCTACCTGCGCGAGCAGGGCGTAGCCGAATACAAGCTGCCCGACCGTTTCCAGTTCCTCGACCAGCTGCCGCTCACCGCCGTCGGCAAGATCGACAAGCGCCGCCTGCGCGAGCAGCTACAGACCCCTTCCACCGAGCGTCTTTAAGGTTTCCCATGGCTATTCCCCGTCTTGCCTCCTATCCCTTGCCCCAGCCCGACGGCTTTCCCGCCAACAAGGTCGCCTGGACGCCCGCGGCCGACCGCGCCGTGCTGCTGATCCACGACATGCAGCGTTACTTCGTCGAGTTCTATGGCGACGACAGCCCGCTGATCGACCAGGTGGTAGCCAACATCGCCGCCCTGCGCGCCTGGGCCGATGCCCAGGGCGTGCCGGTGGTCTACACCGCCCAGCCCACCGACCAGCCGCCCGCCGATCGCGCCCTGCTCAACGACATGTGGGGGCCAGGCCTGACCCAGGCCGATCCCGCCCTGCAACAGGTGGTGGACGAGCTGGCGCCCAAGGCTGACGACGTGGTGCTGACCAAGTGGCGCTACAGCGCCTTCCATCGTTCCAACCTGCAAGACCTGATGACCGAGTGGCGTCGCGATCAGTTGATCGTCTGCGGCGTCTACGCCCACATCGGTTGCCTAACCACCTGCACCGATGCCTTCATGAGAGACATCCAGGCCTTCCTGATCGGCGACGCCGTGGCCGACTTCAGCGAGGAAGAGCACCGCATGGCACTGCGCTACGTGGCCACCCGCTGCGGCAGCACCCTGAGCACTGCCCAGGTCACCGGCGGCGCCTTGACCCTCGACGAAGCCTGGCTGCGCGCTCAGGTCCAGCCACTGCTGGATGCCGACGACGAAGAGCCGGCACTGGACGACAACCTAACCGACTTCGGCCTGGACTCGGTGCAGGTCATGACCCTGGTGGGCGAGTGGCAGAAGCGCGGCCTGCCGGTGACCTTCGCCGATCTCGCCGCCCAGCCGACCCTGCAGGGCTGGCTGGATCTGCTGCGCGCTCGCGCCTGAGGAATTTCCTGATGACGCAACTGGATTTCACCGGCAAGCGCGTCTGGGTGACCGGCGCGGGGCAGGGCATCGGCCTGCAGGTGGCACGGCGCTTTCAGGAAGCGGGCGCCGAGGTCATCGGCCTCGACCGGCAATTCGCCGAGAGCGACTATCCCTTTCGCATCCAGCTGCTGGACGTCGCCGACGCTGCCCAGGTGGAGGAAGTCTGCCAGGCGCTGCTAGCGGAAGAACGCCGCCTGGACGTGCTGGTCAACGGCGCTGGCGTGCTGCGCCTGGGCACCAGCGACAGTCTGAGCCTGGACGACTGGCAGGCGCTGCTGGACGTCAACGTCTCCGGCCCCTTCTATCTGTTCCGCCAGCTGGTGCCGCTGTTCAAGGCCCAGGGCCGCGGCGCCATCGTCAACATCGCCTCCAACGCCGCCCATGTGCCGCGCCTGCAGATGGCCGGCTACTGCACCTCCAAGGCGGCGCTGGTGTCCCTGAGCCACTGCGTGGCCCTGGAACTGGCCGGGTCGGGCGTGCGCTGCAACGTGGTCTCGCCGGGTTCCACGGCGACGCCCATGCTGGCTGGCATGCTCGGCTCGCCGGAGGGCTACCAGCGGCTGGTGGACGGTTTGCCCGAGGACTTCAAGCTGGGCATCCCGCTGCGCAAGATCGCCCAGCCCGACGAGATCGCTAACACCGTACTGTTCCTCGCCTCGGACCTGGCCAGCCATATCACCATGCAGGACATCGTGGTGGACGGCGGCGCGACCTTGGCGGCGTGAGGGCTTTCGTCGGTTGGGTTGAGCGCTAGCTAAGTCCAATGCGGTGAGTTCGACTCCGCCTGTTGGGCTTCGACGATGGGGCTGTCTCAACCCAACCGACGGCTTGCCTCGCGACCGCTCACGAGCTTGCCGGGCAGAAGAAGCTGAACGCTTGCTCGGATAGCCCCCTCTCCCTTCGGGAGAGGGTTGGGGTGAGGGCGCCCCCTCGCCGCAAAGCCCAGTGGAAAAGGCTGCGCCGTTTTCCACGCTACGGACTCAAAGATACGGCGGTGAACCGGGGCTTGACCGCTGGGTGCTGGAGAGTGGCTATGCCGGGCTGAGCGATAGCTAAGCCCAGAGTACCGTCATGAAACGCATCGCGGCCATGGGCCGCTCCTACAAGAGCATCGTTTCCTGTAGGAGCGGCCGCATCGGCGGACCGCCATGGCCGCGATTGGTATTGCTGAAGAGCTTCGCTAACGAAGCCCTCCACTCAACCCGCCACCAACACCCGAATCGCTTCCAGGCGCAGCGAGGCCTTGTCCAGGTAGGTCAGGCCTTCTTCGCGCTGCTGGCGCAGGCGGTCGATCTCGTCCTGGCGGACGCTGGAGTTGACCGCGCGCAGGGCCTCCAGGCGGGCGATCTCTTCGTCCATGCCCGACAGGTAGGCCTGGCGGGCCTTGGCGACGCGTTCCTCGTGGCGGGGCAGGGCTTTGCCTTCACCGCCGCCGATCAGCTTGGCCAGGGAGTCGCGCTGGGCCTGGACGAACTTGTTGGCGCTGGTGCGCGGCACGCTTTCCAACTGGTCGTTCAGCGTCTCGAAGGCCACCCGGGCAGCCAGGTCGTTGCCGTTGGCATCCAGCAGGCAACGGATCGCCAACGGCGGCAGGTAGCGACCCAACTGTAGGGCGCGCGGCGCCACCGCCTCGCTGATGTAGATCAGCTCCAGCAACACGGTGCCCGGCTTGAGCGCCTTGTTCTTGATCAGCGCCACGGCGGTGTTGCCCATGGAGCCGGACAGCACCAGATCCATGCCGCCCTGGGCCATGGGGTGCTCCCAGGTCAGGAACTGCATGTCCTCGCGGACCAGGGCCACATTGCGGTCGTAGGTGATGGTCACGCCTTCGTCGTCGCCCAGGGGGAAGCCGGCGTCGAGCATCTTCTCGCTGGGCTTGAGGATGAGGGCGTTGTCCGAATGATCCTCGCTGTCGATACCGAAGGCGTTGAACAGCTCTTCCATGTACATCGGCAGGGCGAATTGGTCGTCCTGTTCGAGGATGTCCTCGACCAGTTGTTCGCCGGCACCGGCGCCCGAGGAATTGAGTTCCAGCAGGCGGTCACGGCCGTTGTGCAGCTCGGCTTCCAGGGCGGCACGCGCCTGGGCGCCCTGTTCCAGCAAGGCTTGCCAGGTGGCGTCGTCGCCACCGGCCAGCTGCTCGTCGAGCTCGCTGGCGAAGCGCGCCTGGAGGGCGCTGCCGGTGGGCGAGGTGGCCAGGAAGGCGTTCAGCGCCTGGTGGTACCACTGGAACTGGCGTTCTTGGCGGCTGCCTTCGAGATAGGGCACGTGCAGCTGGATGGTATGGCGCTGGCCGATCCGGTCCAGGCGGCCGATGCGCTGTTCCAACAGGTCCGGGTGGGCCGGCAGGTCGAACAGCACCAGGTGATGGGCGAACTGGAAGTTGCGGCCTTCACTGCCGATCTCGGAGCAGATCAGCACCTGGGCGCCGAATTCCTCGTCGGCGAAGTAGGCGGCGGCGCGGTCGCGTTCGAGGATGCTCATGCCCTCGTGGAACACCGTGGCCGGGATACCGGACTTCAGCCGCAGGGCGTCTTCCAGGTCCAGGGCGGTTTCCATGCGCGCGCAGATGACCAGCACCTTGTGCGGCTTGAGCGCCTTGAGGGTGTCGATCAACCATTCGACGCGGCCGTCGTGGCGCCACCAACGGTCGTTGTCGTCTTCCGGGGCGAATTCGGTTTCCGGTTGCAGCGACTGGCCGGGCATCACGCCCTCGTCCAGGTAGGCATCCGGGAAGGGCAGGGCATGGGCGTGCAGCTCACGCTCGGGGAAGCCCTTGACCGCGGCGCGGGTGTTGCGGAACAGCACCCGGCCGGTGCCATGGCGATCCAGCAGCTCACGCACCAGGCGCGCACGGGCCTCGGCATCGCCGGCGGCGGCAGCGTTCAGCAGGGTCTCGCCTTCCTGGCCGAGGAAACCGCCGATGGCGTCCTGGGCGGCCGGGCTCAGGGCGCCGGCGTCGAGCAGTTCCTGCACGGCTTCGGCCACCGGGCGGTAGTGCTGGGATTCCTGCTGGAAAGCGGCGAAGTCGTGGAAGCGGCTGGGGTCGAGCAGGCGCAGGCGAGCGAAGTGGCTGTCCTGGCCCAACTGCTCGGGGGTCGCGGTGAGCAGCAGCACGCCGGGGATGACCTCGCCGAGTTGCTCGACCAGGCTGTATTCGCGGCTGGCGCCTTCGGGGTGCCAGACCAGGTGGTGGGCTTCGTCGACCACCAGCAGGTCCCAGCCGGCAGCGAAGGCGGCATCCTGGGCCTTTTCGTCGCGCACCAGCCAGTCCAGGGAGACCAGGGCGAGCTGGGCGTCCTCGAAGGGATTGCCCTCTTCGCTGGCCATGAAGCGCTCGGCGTCAAACAGCGCCACTTCCAGGTTGAAGCGGCGGCGCATCTCCACCAGCCACTGGTGCTGGAGATTTTCCGGGACCAGGATCAGCACCCGACTGGCGCGACCGCTGAGCAACTGGCGATGGATCACCAGGCCGGCTTCGATGGTCTTGCCCAGGCCCACTTCGTCCGCCAGCAGCACGCGCGGCGCGACCCGGTCGGCCACGCTGCGGGCGATGTGCAGCTGATGCGGAATCGGCTGGGCGCGGGCGCCGCCCAGGCCCCAGAGGCTGGATTGCAGCAGGCGGTTGCGGTGCTCGTGGGTGTGATAGCGCAGGCCGAACCAGGGCAGGGGATCGATCTGCCCGGCGAACAGGCGGTCGCTGGCCAGGCGGAACTGGATGAAGTTCGACAGCTGGGCCTCGGGCACGCTGCGTGCCTCGCGCTCGGCGGTGAAGCCGTGGTAGGTCAGCAGGCCGTCCTCTTCGGACACCTCGCGCACCGTCAGCTTCCAACCCTCGAAATGGGTCACCTCGTCGCCCGGCGCGAAGCGCACCCGGGTCAGCGGGGCGTTGCGCTGGGCATACTGGCGCGTCTCACCGGTGGCTGGATAGAGCACCGTGAGCAGGCGGCCGTCCAGGGCCAGGATGGTTCCCAGGCCCAGTTCGGCCTCGCTGTCACTGATCCAGCGTTGTCCCGGTTGATGTGACGCCATGTAGAAGCCTCTCCCCTGCTATCAAAAAGCCGGCTATTTTAGCCAAAGCGGAGTCATAAGCCCAACCTGCTGTTTTGCCGCGGAGCCTGTTCAAAATCTCGCGAGCTAGAGCCAAACAAGGCGAAAAGGCCTGAGGAAGCGGACTTTACGAGGGGTAAATGAGCATTCCGAAGGCATTTTCAACGCGGTTTGGCCGACGCGCAGCAGATTTTGAACAGGCTCTCAGTTCGCTAAATTCGAGGTGCTTGTCATGATCCCCATCATTCCACCGCCCGGCGTGACCCCGCCGAACCAGTTGGACCCGGCTCCGGTACGTCCGCCCGTGGCCCCGGTCGCGCCCGTGGAACCGGCAGCCGAGACGGCCCATGCCCCCCTCGAAGACGAAGCCACCCTGGATCGCGAAGCCCGCCGGCGGCGGCGCCAGCGCGAAGCCCTACGCCAGGGGCTTGGCGCCGAGCGCGCCCAGGTGCTGGAAGAGCCCGAGCAGGTGGGCGCCCAGGTGGATCTGCGCGTCTAGCCATGATCGAAGAGCTGACGCTGGCCGACGCCGAGCTGGCCTTCTACCCGCAATGGCTGCCGCTGGAACGAGCCGACAGCTGGCTGCGGCAGTTGGAGGCCGAAACGCCCTGGAGCCAGCCACAGGTGCGGGTGTTCAATCGCTGGCATCCGGTACCGCGACAGGTGGCCTGGTATGCCGATCCTGGGGTGGTCTACGGCTACGCCGGTCTGGATCACGCCGCCTTGCCCTGGACGCCGCTGTTGCAACTCATCCGTGAAGCCGTCGAGGCAGCCTGCGGCCAGGCCTTCAATGGCGTGCTGCTCAATCGCTACCGCGACGGCCAGGACTCCATGGGTTGGCACAGCGACGACGAAGCCAGTCTCGGCCGCAATCCGGTGATCGCCTCGCTCAACCTGGGCGCCGCGCGCCGCTTCGACTTCCGCCGCAAGGGCACCAGCCGCATAGGTCATTCCCTGGAGCTAGGTCATGGCAGCCTGCTGGTCATGGCCGGCGCGACCCAGCATCATTGGCAGCATCAGATCGCCAAGACCCGCAAGGCCAGCGGGGTACGGCTGAATCTCACCTTTCGTTGGATAGCCCCATGAGCGACGACAGCAACAACCTCATCGACTTCACCACCGAGCGCGGCAAGCGCATCCATGACCTCAAGGAGCGCCGCCTGCAGGAAGTGCGTTCGGCCTTCGAGCAGGCCTTGCCGCTGGCTGCCGCCAAGAAGAAAAAGCGCAAGCCGAAGAAGAAATAGGGGCACTACCGTTCGTCGGGATTCGCCCTTGAAATTTTTTGGGGAATTCCTATCTAGGTTCGTGCGGGATGCCGAAGTCGGGTCCCGCAAGCAACACCGAAACTTGCTGAACCTATCAGGAGATTCATCATGAGCAACGTACTGTCCCTGGCCCCGCTGTTCCGTCATTCCGTCGGCTTCGACCGGTTCAACGACCTGTTCGAATCCGCGCTGCGCAACGACGCTGGCAGCTCCTATCCGCCCTACAACGTCGAGAAACACGTTGACGACCAGTATCGCATCGTGATCGCCGCCGCCGGTCTCCAGGAAGATGACCTGGAAATCGAAGTCGAGCGTGGCGTCTTGACCGTCAAGGGTGGCCGGCGCGAAAACAGCGCCGAGAGCGTGACCTTCCTGCACCAGGGCATCGCCCAACGTGCCTTCAAGCTGTCCTTCCGCCTCGCCGACCATATCGAGGTGAAGGGCGCCGATCTCAAGCATGGCTTGCTGAGCATCGAGCTGGTACGGGTGGTACCGGAAGAAGCCAAGCCCAAGCGCATCGCCATCACCGGCCAGCGCCCGGCCCTGGACCACTGATCGTCCAGGCGGCCTGCCTAAAAGCCCCAGCCCATGCTGGGGCTTTTTCGTTATGGGCGGCCCTCACCCCGACCCTCTCCCTGAGGGAGAGGGGGCGCCATTGTCGAGCTGGGAGTGGGGTGGAAAACCGCGCAGCGTTTTCCACGCGGAGCATCGCTTAGGTAGGGCTGCGGTGGTTCCAACGCTGAAGCCCAGCAAGATGGAGCCTCCAGCCGCTATTCGGCCTCGTTGCCGGCATGCCCCGGATGTGGCCCCAATTCCCTCACCGGACAATCCCGCCACTGCCTGTCACCCAGGCTCGCGGTGAATTTCGGATGCAGCGGATAGTGCAGCCGATTGTCCGCGCGACGGGTATCGCCCACCACCAGCAGTTCCACCGGCTCATCGGTCTCGTTGATGAAGGTGTGGGCGACGCCATCGCCGGCCTTGAAGCCGACCCCGTCGCCCGGTCCGAGTCGATGGGCGTGGCCGTCGATCCAGGCGGTGGGGTGGCCGGCGATCACATAGATGAATTCGTCCTCGGTAGCTTCCGCATGGGGCCGCGAGGTGCGGCGGCCGGGTGGCAGCAGTTCGTGATGGATACCCAGGCGGGCGAAGCCAAAGTGGCGGCCGAAGGCGGCGCCCAGGGAAAAGCGCTCGTCGCTATCCGGGTAACCGGGGCTGTCGGGCGCCTGGAGCCGGGACCAGTGGACGATCTTGTCGAAATCTTTCCGGGATTGCATGGGGTGCTGCGCCTCGCGGGAAAATAGCTCAAGCTTAGCCGCTTGGGCGGATGCTGCCGCCCCAGGTATCCATCGGTACAGGAACGCGATGCCCAGACTGTTCAGACAACTTCTCGCGCTGCTGACCCTGGCGCTGCTCGCTGGCTGCTCGCCAAGCGACACGCCGATCAACAGTCCGTACCGCGCCGGGGCCGAGGGGCAGAATACCCTCTATACCGCCTTCACCACCCGCTCGCCGAAGTACCTCGATCCGGCCAGTTCCTATTCCGGCGACGAGACCAACTTCACCTACAACATCTATGAGCCGCTCTACGGCTACCACTATTTCAAACGACCCTACGAGCTGATCCCGCGCGGCGCCGAGCGGGTGGTCGCGCCCTATTACCTGGACGCCCAGGGCCAGCGGCTGCCCGACGATGCGCCCGCGGACCAGATCGCCCAGAGCGTGTACGACATCCCCATCCGTCGCGACGCCCGCTATGCGCCCCATCCGGCCTTCGCCCGCGATGCCCAGGGCCACTACCGCTACTTCCCGATCAAGCCCGAGGATCTGGCGGACCGGTACCAGATTCCCGATTTCCCCGAGACCGACAGCCGCGCCCTGACCGCCGCCGACTACGCCTATGGCCTGCGCCGGCTGGCCAGTCCACGCCTGGTCTCGCCCAGCTACGCCATCTTTGCCGAGCACCTGGTGGGGATGCAGGCCTTCGGCGATAGCCTTCGCGCCGCGGACAAGGCCCTGCGTGCCACGCTGCCCAAGGGCGCGCCGCTGCCCTGGCTGGACCTGCGCCAGGGCGATCTGCCCGGCGTAGAGGTGCTGGACGACCACACCCTGAGGTTGCGGGTGATCGGCAAATACCCCCAATTCAACTACTGGCTGGCCATGACCTTCGCCGCGCCCATTCCCTGGGAGGCGGAGCGCTTCTACAGCCAGCCCGGCATGGCCGAGCACAATCTCAGCCTCAACAGCTGGCCGGTGGGCACCGGGCCCTATCGTCTGGCCGAATCCATCCCCAATCGCCGCCACGTGCTGGAGCGCAATCCCAACTACCACGCCGATCCCTACCCCTGCGAGGGGGAGCCCAGCGATCGCGAGCAGGGCCGGCTGGACGACTGCGGCAAGCCCATGCCGCTGATCGACCGCGCCGTGTTCAGCCTGGAAAAGGAAAGCGTGCCGCTGATGGGCAAGTTCATCCAGGGCTACTACGACGCGCCACAGATCGAGCGCGGTGAGTACGGCGTGGCCCTGCGTACCCGCGCCGGTGACTCGGTCGACTCTGCCGAACTCTATCGCGAGCGCGGCCTCAAGCTGCCCACCGCGGTGGAAGCGTCCAACTGGTACATCGGCTTCAACTGGCTGGACCCGGTGGTGGGGCAGGGTGCTACACCCGAGCAGCAGGAACGCAATCGCAAGCTGCGCCAGGCGTTGTCCATCGCCTTCGATTGGGAGAGCTACATCACCGTCTTCCTCAATGGCAACGGTCTGATCGCCAACGGCCCGTTGCCGCCCGGGGTGCTGGGCTACGAGGCGCCGCCCGCTGGCAGCAACCCGGTGGTCTATAGGCTGGTCGACGGCAAGCCCGAGCGGCGGCCCATCGAGGACGCCAAGCGCCTGCTCGCCGAAGCGGGCTATCCCGACGGGCGCGACGCCAACAGCGGGCGGCCGCTAATCCTGCAGTACGATGCCCAAAGCAGTGGCGACAGCGCCATGTTCGACTGGATGCGCCAGCAGACCGCCAAATTGGGTATCCAGCTGGAACTGCGCGGCACCGACTACAACAGATTCCAGGACAAGATGCGCAAGGGCGCGGCGCAGATCTTCTTCTGGGGTTGGAATGCCGACTATCCCGATGCCGAGAACTTCCTCTTTCTGCTCTACGGCCCCCAGGGCAAGGCCAAGCATGGCGGCGAGAATGCCAGTAACTACCGCAATCCCGAATACGACCGGCTGTTCGAGCAGATGAAAAGCCTCGACGACGGGCCGCAAAAGGTCGCCTTGATCCGGCGCATGGTGGCCATCGTGCAGCAGGACGCGCCCTGGCTGTTCGGTTGGAATCCGCTCTCCGGTGGCGCCTACCAGCAGTGGGTGTACAACGCCAAACCGACCCAGATGGTGCGCGATCAACTGCGCTACCTGCGCCTGGACCCGGCCCTGCGTGAGCGCGAGGTCCAGGAGTGGAATCAGCCGGTGCTCTGGCCGCTGTGGTTGCTACTGGGCCTGGCGCTGCTGCTGGTGTGGCCGGCCTGGCGCATCCTCAAACGCCGGGAGCGCCAGACCGCCTTTGGCGATGCGGCAAGGGAGGAGCGGCCATGATCGGTTACCTGCTGCGGCGCCTGGCCTATGGCGTGCTCATCCTGATCGGCGTGAATCTGCTGACCTTCGTGCTGTTCTTCACCGTCAACACCCCGGACGACATGGCGCGCCTGGCCATCGGCGGCAAATATGTCACCGCCGAAGCCATCGAGGACTGGAAGGCGGAGCACGGCTATGACAAGCCGCTGCTCATCAATACCACCCGTGAAGGAGGGCAGCGTTTCACCGATACGCTCTTCTTCGAACGATCGGTCAGCCTGCTGATGTTCGACTTCGGCACCTCCGACAGCGGTCGCGACATCGGCCGGGAGATCGCCGAGCGCGCCGGACCGAGCCTGGCGCTGGCCCTGCCGACCTTCGTCCTCGGCTTGCTCGCCAGCGTCGGCTTCGCCCTGCTGCTGGTATTCTTCCGCGCCACTCGCCTGGACTTCTGGGGCGTGGTGCTCTGCGTCCTGCTGCTGTCGATCTCTTCGCTGTTCTACATCATCGCCGGCCAGTGGCTGTTCTCCAAGATCCTGCGCCTGGTTCCTTACTCGGGTTACGAAGAGGGCTGGAACCTGCTGCGTTTCCTGGCATTGCCGGTGCTGGTGGCGGTGATTTCCGGACTGGGCAGCCAGGCGCGTTTCTATCGCGCGCTGTTCCTCGAGGAGATCGGCAAGGACTATGTGCGCACCGCCCGCGCCAAGGGCCTGGCCGAGCGCCAGGTGTTGTTGCGCCATGTGCTGCGCAACGCGGCGCTGCCGATTCTCACCGGGGTGGTCTCGGCCATTCCCCTGCTGATCATGGGCAGCCTGATCGCCGAATCCTTCTTCGGCATCCCTGGGCTGGGCAGCTACACCATCGACGCCATCAACGGCCAGGACTTCGCCGTGGTGCGCACCATGGTGTTCCTCGGCTCGGTGCTCTACATCGTCGGGCTGATCCTGGCGGACCTGTCCTACACCCTCGCCGATCCGCGCGTCCGTTTCGAGTAGCCGCCATGCCGACCTTCGTCTTGCTCTGGACCGATCTCGCGCTCTTCCTGTTGGTGGCCGGTACCCTGGTCTACGCCTGGCGCGCGCGCCGCCAACCCGCCTTGCGCGCCAGCTGGCGCCGGGTGCTGGAGGACGCGCCGGCGATGAGCGCAGCCGTGGTGCTGGCCAGCTTCGTCACCATCGCCCTGCTGGATTCGGTGCATTATCGCCCGCAACTGCCGGCTGCGCCCGGGGCCTCGGCGCCGATCTATTCCCCTACGGTGCTCTCGGCCCTGGATGGCTTGCTGGCCGACACCAGCCTCACCCAGCGCGAGAAGACCTATTCCGCGCCGCTCGCCACTCACCAGTTCACCAAGGAAACCCTGGGCACCACCGCCGATGGCAAGGCGTTGCGGGACTTCCCGCGGCTCAAGCACGCTGGCACCACCCTAAGCGATCCCGCCCGTGAGTGGCGTGGCGATGTCCTCAGGCGGCTGGCGCTCGGGCTGCTCGGTGGTCTGGCGCTGGCCCTGGCCACCGCCGCCCTGGCGGCGGTCCGGCTGCGCGAAGCCGGTAGCTTCAAGAAACGCTGCGAGCTCATCATCCGTGGCCATACCGCCACGCCCTGGCGGGCGATCCTGCTGACCTGGCTGGGCGTCTGCCTGGTGGCCGGCAGCGTGATCGGCCTGGCCAGCGGTTACCACGTGCTGGGCACCGACAGCACCGGCAACGATGTCCTCTACCAGTCGCTCAAGAGCATCCGCACCGCCTTCGTCATCGGCAGCCTGACCACCCTGGCCATGCTGCCGCCGGCCATCGGCTTCGGCCTGGCCGCCGGTTATTTCAAGGGCCGGGTGGACGATATCATCACCTACCTCTACACCACCCTGACCTCCATCCCCGGGGTACTGCTGGTGGCCGCCTGCGTGCTGATGATGCAGGTGTTCATCGACCGGCACCCGGAGCTGTTCGACACCGGCGCGGCGCGGGCCGACCTGCGGCTGTTCATGCTCTGCCTGATCCTTGGCCTGACCGGCTGGGCCGGCCTCTGCCGCCTGCTGCGCGCCGAGGCGCTCAAGTTGCGCGAGCTGGAGTACGTACAGGCGGCGCGGGCCTTCGGTGTCTCCCATTTCACCATCCTGCGCCGGCACCTGCTGCCCAACGTCTTCTACCTGGTGCTCATCACCCTGACCCTGGAATTCTCCAGCCTGGTGCTCTACGAAGCGGTGCTGTCCTACCTGGGCATCGGCGTCGACCCGACCATGAATTCCTTCGGCTCCATGATCAACGACGCCCGCACCGAGATGTCGCGCACGCCGATGATCTGGTGGAACCTGTTCAGCGCCTTCGCCTTCATGCTGGCCCTGGTGCTGGCGGCCAACCTGTTCGCCGATGCGGTACGCGACGCCTTCGATCCGCGCAGTCGCCGGTTGAGATCCGCCTGGCGCAGACGCCGCCCTGGGCAGGGTGAGGTACAGCCATGAAGCCGGTGCTGGAGATTCGCGACCTGGAGATCCTGGTCGACGGCGAGGAGGGCACCCGCCAGGCGGTCAAGGGGCTGGCCCTGGCCATCGCCCAAGGGGAGACCTTCGCCCTGGTGGGCGAGTCCGGCAGCGGCAAGAGCGTCACGGCGCTCTCGCTGCTGCGCCTGCTGCCGCCGTCGCTGGGCATCACCCGGGGTGCCGCGCTCCTGGCCGGTACCGACCTGCACCGTCTGCCGGAACGCCGCCTGCGTGAACTGTGCGGTGGGCGCATCGGCACCATCTTCCAGGAGCCGGCCACCAGCCTGAATCCGGTCATGCGCATCGGCGAGCAGATCGAGGAGACGCTGCGCGCCCATACCCCGCTGCGCGGTGCTGCCGCCCGGGCCAAGGTGGTGGAGTGGCTGCGCCGGGTCGGCATTCCCGAGCCGGAGCGGCGCATCGACGACTATCCCTTCCAGTTCTCCGGCGGCCAGAAGCAGCGCGTCATGATTGCCCTGGCGTTGGCCGCCGAACCGGATCTGCTGATCGCCGACGAGCCCACCACGGCGCTGGACGTCACCGTCCAGGCGCAGATCCTGATGTTGCTGGCCGATATCCAGCGCGAACTGGGCATGGCCATCCTGCTGATCACCCACGATCTCGCGGTGGTGCGCCAGGTCGCTCATCACGTCGCCCTGATGCGCCATGGCGAGATCGTCGAGAGCGCCCCGGCGGCGGAGTTCTTCCAGGCACCCCGGCATCCCTATGCCCGCGAGTTGTTCGCCGCCATTCCTACCTTCGCCAAGCGCGGCCAGACCCTGGCCGGTACGCCACGCGCCTTGCCCGAGAGGCAGCCGGGCGAGCGGCTGCTGGAAGTGCGCGAGCTGGCGGTGCACTATCCGATCCGCCGTGGCGCCTGGGGGCGGACCCGCGACTGGGTCAAGGCAGTGGACGGCGTGACCTTCGACCTGCACGCCGGTGAGACCCTGGCGCTGCTGGGTGAATCCGGCTGCGGCAAGACCACCACCGGCAAGGCGCTGCTGCGGCTGCTGGATGGTCCACGCATCCAGGGCAGCGCTCACCTCGGCGGCGAGGATTTGCTCAGGGCGGATCGCCGCACCCTGCAACGGCTGCGGCGGCAAATCCAGATCGTCTTCCAGGACCCCTTTGCCTCCCTCGATCCGCGCATGCGCATCGGCGCCACCCTGGAGCAGGGGCTGCTGGCCCTGCGCCCGGAGCTGGACGCTACCGAGCGCAAGCGCCGTGCCGCCGCCCTGGTGGAGCGGGTCGGCCTGCCGGGTGACACCCTCCAGCGCTTTCCCCATGAGTTCTCCGGCGGCCAGCGTCAGCGTATCGCCATCGCCCGGGCGCTGATCGTCGAACCCCAGGTGCTGGTCTGCGACGAGCCCACCTCGGCGCTGGACGTCTCAGTGCAGGCGCAGATCCTCGATCTCCTGCGCGAACTCCAGGCGGAGATGGGCTTGGCCTATTTGTTCATCACCCACAATTTCGGTGTCGTCGAATACCTGGCCGATCGCATCGCGGTAATGGACGGCGGCCGCATCGTCGAGCAGGGCAGCGCCGCGCAGGTGCTGCGTGCGCCCCACCATGCCATGACCCAGCGCCTGCTGGCCGCCGTGCCGCGGCTCGACGTCGGGACCAGGCCTTGAACTTTCCGCCGCGCATCGCCCTGGCCGATTTCGACCTGGTCTGGCCCCAGCCGCGCCTGGCCGCGGCTTTCGCCGAGGCGCTGAACTGGAGCTATGCCGAGCACCGGCGCTTCCTCGCCTGGGCCCGCGAACAGACCACCGTCGCCCAGGCGCGCGACAGCCTGCTCGCCGCCCGTGGTGCCTTCACCCTGGCCCAGGGCGAAAAACGTTACTTCCTGATGCGTGGCGAGGAGTTGCTCGGCTGCCTGGGCCTCACGCCTCTGGAGGGCGGCCGGCGCTACGAGATCGGCTACTGGATGCACAGCCTGCATACCGGACAGGGCTTCATGACTGCGGCGCTGCGGCATTTCGTCGAACAGCGCGGAGCGGCGGGCTTCTATCTCACTACCTCGGCTGCCAATACATCCAGTCAACGGCTGGCTGAGCGAGTCGGTTTCCGCCGGGTGCGGATAGTGCAAGATGATCGCGAGAGCCCCGAGGGCGGGCGTTGCGCGACTTGGGTCTACGAACTTCCACCGGACACCCCGCGATGAGCCTGAGCGTGCCCCTACAGTATCCCCCGCGCTTCGCCGTGACCGCGGCGGTGGAGCTGATCGACCTGACCCTGGCCGACCCTGCTGCCGTGGCCGACTACTACCGGCGCAATCGCCTGCACCTGGCGCAATCGATGCCTCGGCGCTCCGAGGCTTTCTACACCCTGGCGCAATGGCAGGGGCAGGGCGCAGCCTATCGCGCGGGCGGGCCGGGGCTCAGCGAATTGCGTCTGGTCCTGCGCGCCGGTGCGCTGGTGGTAGGCACGGTGAACTTCAGCCAGATCGTGCGCGGTGGCTTCCAGGCCTGCTACCTGGGCTATGGCCTGGACGAGACCTGGCAGGGGCTGGGGCTGATGCGCAACGCGGTACGGCTGGGCCGGGACTTCGTCATCGAACAACTTGGCCTCAATCGCATCATGGCCAACCACCTGCCGGAAAACGCCCGCAGTGCCCACCTGCTGACCAGCCTTGGCTTCGAGCGCGAGGGGCTGGCGCGCCGTTACCTGGAAATCGATGGGGTCTGGCGAGATCACGTGCTGACCAGCTACGTGCGTCCCGCACCCTGAACGAAAAACCGGCGGAGGACCTCCGCCGGGTCGCTCTCAGACTCGTGCCGCAGTGACCGCCGCCGAGCCCCAGGTGGTGCGCCAGCGGCGCTTGACGCTGAGCAGGCCGAACCAGGCGAGGATACCCAGGCCGGCGAACAGCCAGAGGCCGAGCTGGTAGTCACCGGTGGCCTGCTTGACGGCGCCCAGACCGGCGGTGAGGGCGAAGCCGCCGATACCGCCGGCCATGCCGATCAGGCCGGTCATGACGCCGATTTCCTTGCGGAAGCGCTGCGGTACCAGCTGGAACACCGAGCCGTTGCCGGCGCCCAGGCTGAGCATGGCGACCACGAACAGCGCCAGCGCCGCCATGGCGCTGGGCAGGTGGAAGCCCACCGCGGCGATGCAGATGGCCGCCACGGTATACATGCCGAGCAGGGCGCGGATGCCGCCGATACGGTCGGCCAAGGCGCCGCCCAGGGGCCGCATCAGGCTGCCGCCGAAGACGCAGGCCGCGGTGTAGTAGCCGGCCACCACCGGATCGAGGCCGTACTGGTCGTGGAAGTAGCCGGGCAGGGTGCTGGCCAGGCCCAGGAAGCCGCCGAAGGTCACGCTGTAGAAGAACATGAACCACCAGCTGTCGCGATCACCCAGGGCGCGGGCGTAATCGCCCAGGGTCTTGGGCGCCGGCCGCTCCGGGGCATTGCGGGCGCAGAGTACGAAGACCACCAGGGTCAATACCAGCGGCACCAGGGCGAAGCCGAACACATTGGTCCAGCCGAAGGCCTTGGCCAGCGCCGGGGCGAAGAGGGCGGCGAACACCGTGCCGGAGTTGCCGGCACCGGCGATACCCAGAGCCTTGCCCTGGTGCTGCGGCGGATACCACTGGGATGCCAGCGGCAAGGCCACGGCGAAGGACGCCCCGGCGAAACCGAGGAACAAGCCCAGTAGCAGCGACTGCTCGTAGCTATGTACGCCGAGTTGCCAGGCCACCAGCAGGGCGAGAATCACCACCACCTGGCCGATGATGCCGGCGGTCTTGGGCGACAGCCGATCGGCGACGAAGCCGAGGATCAGCCGCAATACCGCGCCGGCCAGGATGGGCGTGGCCACCATCATGCTGCGCTGCTGGGTAGTCAGCTGCAGGTCGGTGGCGATCTGCACCGCCATCGGGCCGAGCACGTACCAGACCATGAAACTCAGGTCGAAGTAGAGGAAGGCGGCGAACAGGGTCGGCGCATGGCCGGCTTTCCAGAAACTGGGACTCATGGGGCACCTCGGGCACATCGCAGGCATGAAAAAGGCGCCAGTCACCCGCCCCGTTGCCGGGAGGTGAACTGACGCCTTTGTCGGTTGGGGTGACCGCCGTTGGCCACCGCTAGCGGATGCTTTGCAAGAGCGACGCCAAGTTGTCCAAGCCCGCGGTTGAGCGAGGCTGACGGGGTTGGCAGCGTCTGAACAGCATGAAGCGCTGCACAATGATCGGGCGCTGTTGGCGGAGATTGCCCTCTATTGGCGCTTTGTAGAGCAGCTGGGGCCGTTTCAATCGCGGCCATGGCGGCCGGCCGATGGCCGATCACCAGCTTGCCGGGGCTGATGAAGCTGAACGCCTGCTCGGATAGCCCCCTCTCCCCTCGGGAGAGGGTTGGGGTGAGGGCGCCCTTCGTCACGAAGCCCCAGTGGAAAGGGCTGCGCCGCTTTCCACGTCTAGCTTGCCGGTGCTGATAGAGCTGAATGCCTATACGGATAGCCCCCTCTCCCCTCGGGAGAGGGGTGGGGTGAGGGCGCCCTTCGTCACGAAGCCCCAGTGGAAAAGGCTGCGCCGTTTTCCACACTACGGCTAACTTGCCGGGGCTGATGGAGCTGAGTGCCTGCTCGGATAGCTCCCTCTCCCCTTGGGAGAGGGTTGGGGTGAGGGCGCCCTTCGTCACGAAGCCTCAGGGGAAAAGGCTACGCCGCGATTAGTGCGTCATGGAGTAGGTAGGGGGCTATCGCGGCCACGGGCCGCTCCTACAAGAGCATCACCCGCTGTAGAAGAGGCCGCATTGGCGGACCGCCACGGCCGCGATAACAGGCTTGCAGCTACTTCGCGTACTTGGTCTGCAATGCCTTGGCTTCCTGCAGGTGATGCTCCAGCGTCGGCAGGGTCTTCTCGGCAAAAGCCTTCAGCTCGGCATCGTCGCTGGTCTGGGATTCGGTGCGGAAGATCTGGATGGTCTGCTCATGGGCCACCACCTGGTTGTTGGCGTAGGAGCGGTCGAAGGAATCGTCGCGCACCTGCAGGATCATGGCTTTGGCCTTGTCCATCAGCTCGGCGTCGCTGGAGACCTCCAGCTTCTTCTGCTGGGCCAGGCTCTTCAACTGCTCGTTGGCCTTGGTGTGGTCGTCGATCATGCGCTGGGCGAAGGTCTTGATGTCCTGGGACTGGCTCTTCTCCAGCGCCAGCTTGCCTGCTTCGATTTCGGCGATACCCTTGGCCGAGGCGTCGTCGACGAACTGGGCCGGGGAGAGCTTGTCGGCGGCCTGGGCCAGACCGGCACCAGCGGCCAGCAGGATGGCAAGGGACAGGCTGGAAGCTTTCTTCAGCATGGGCGTCATGAGGGTGCTCCTGATTTCTAGGCAGTATGAAAGGCGCCACCTGAGGGTGTCCGCCTTGCAAGTGGGACCTGCCTAAAAAGTCATACGTTCCCTTTTAAAATTCCTGAAGGCCGCGTCAGGCGCGGCTTACGCTTGAGCGAAACGCTTCATAGGCATCGAAATCGAAGCGCGTTGCCGAGACGATCTGGCTCTGTTTGAGCGTCAGATAGATGTCCTTGCCCTTGTCCGCGTAGTGGGTGGTGAAGGTCACCCAGAGTTTGTCCTTGTCGCGGTAGCCGCTCATGATCGGCTTGATGCAGACGTCCTGGTCCGCACCCTCCGTTTCACTCGGTTCGCCCAGGGTGGTGATCCGCCCGACGTACACCTTGCGCTCCTCCAGGGTGAGCATCAGCGTCTCCCGATTGATGGAGGCAGTCATCAGCAGGTCGTCCAGCGGGCTGTCCTTGAGGATGCCGGCGAGGATGAAGGTGCGGTAGTTGTCTTCGCTCAGGCCATACTTGCGCTTGATGGTAAAACGCGCCAATGCGGCCCAGCCGCTGGGAATCACCAGGGCGGTCACCGTTACCAGCAGGATCCAGGCGGCTTGCAACGAATCGTCCAGGGTGCCGGTGCGGCGCAGGAGTTCGGCCAGACCGGCGAAGTAGTCGAGCGAGAAGTGCCAACCGCCCAGCGACCAGGTACGTTCCTGCAGGAGCTGGGCGATGCCCAGGTGCAGAGTGACGGCGAGCAGGGTGCAGAACAGACCGAAGCGTGCGCTCTGCAGATAGAGGTACTGGCCCTCGTAGCGATGCAGGCGATAGAAATACAGGGGATGCTTGTGACAGACGAGAAAGCCGCTGACCAGGATCGGCAGGAGCAGCAGGAACATCAGAGTTCGATGAGGCGCCGGGCGCGGGCCAGGTCTTCCTTGAACTCGGGGGAGTCGAAGACTTCCGCCGGATCGATGCGCACGGTACCGCGACCGACGACACGCATGGATTTGTAGGTGTTGTTGATGCTCGCGGCCAACTTGAGTTCGTCCGCGGAAGGCGATTTGAGCAGGTTGAACAGGCCTTTCAGCATGGTGGTGTCCCGAGGGTGCTCTAAGCGCTTATAGCCTGGAACGCCAGGACTGACAAGGATTCGCCGCGCCGCCGGTCAACGGCGCGGCGTGACCTCAGGCCGATTCGACCCCGGACTTACGGGTGGCAGCCTTGGGCAGCAGGCCATCGGCGCGGAACATCTGCTTGATGCCGCGCACCGCCTGGCGGATGCGGTCCTGGTTCTCGATCAGGGCGAAACGCACATGGTCGTCGCCGTAGTCGCCGAAGCCCAACCCCGGCGAGACGCAGACCTTGGCCTCGGCCAAGAGCTTCTTGGCGAATTCCAGCGAGCCCAGGTGGGCATAGGGCTCGGGAATCTTCGCCCAGACGTACATGGAGGCCTTGGGATTCTCCACCATCCAACCAGCTTCGTGCAGGCCGCGCACCAGCACGTCGCGGCGCTGCTGGTACTGCAGGGCGATGTCGCGCACGCACTGCTGGTCGCCTTCCAGGGCGGCGATGGCCGCCACCTGCAGCGGGGTGAAGGTGCCGTAGTCGTGGTAGCTCTTGATCCGCGCCAGGGCGGCGACCAACTCGGGATTGCCGACCATGAAGCCGATCCGCCAGCCGGCCATGTTGTAGCTCTTGGACAGGGTGAAGAACTCCACGGCGATGTCCTTGGCGCCGGGTACCTGCATGATGGATGGCGCCTGCCAGCCGTCGAAGACGATATCGGCGTAGGCCAGGTCGTGTACCACCAGCACGTTGTAGCGCTTGGCCAGTTCCACCACGCGCTCGAAGAAGTCCAGCTCCACGCATTGGGCGGTGGGGTTGGAGGGGAAGCCGAGGATCATCATCTTCGGCTTGGGAATGCTTTCGCGGATGGCTCTTTCCAGCTCGGCGAAGAAGTCCATGCCCTGTACCAGGGGCACCGAACGCACCTGGGCGCCGGCGATCACCGCGCCGTAGATATGGATCGGATAGCTCGGATTGGGCACCAGCACCGTATCGCCGGCATCCAGGGTGGCCAGCATCAGGTGCGCCAGGCCTTCCTTGGAACCAATGGTGACGATGGCTTCGCTATCGGCATCGATTTCCACCTGGTAGCGGTCGCGATACCAATGGGAGATAGCGCGTCTCAACCGGGGAATGCCCTTGGAGCTGGAATAGCCGTGGGTGTCTTCGCGCTGGGCGACCTGGCAGAGCTTCTCGACGATGTGCGGCGGCGTGGCCCCGTCCGGGTTGCCCATGGACAGGTCGATGATGTCCTCACCGCGACGGCGCGCGGCCATCTTGAGTTCGGCGGTGATGTTGAAGACGTAGGGGGGCAGGCGATCGATGCGCGCAAAGCGGCGCACGGGACTGGAGTCAGTCATGCGTTCCTCGAAGTACGTAAGCGCCCGGAACCGTCCGAGCGACGTGGGTCACAGGAGGTGACCTGCAGCGGACATTAGCCGCAGGTCGCTGCGCTTGTCGAGGAAAAAATCGCGCGGGCGCTCAGCTCGTGCCGAGCGCCCCGACCTTCATCAGAGCGATGGGTTGCCCTGCAGCACGGCGACTTCCAGGCGTGCCTGCTGCCGCACCTTGTCCTGGTGCTCCTGGATCATGCCAGGGATGAGGAAGGCATCGACCAGGCACCAGATGCCGATCGCGATCCAGGGGATTAAGAACGTGACCCAACCGATCAGCCAGAGCACCAGCATGACGCAGGCACTGCCGTTGCGGCCGAGGTAGAAGCGATGACCACCGAGTATGCCGAAGAAGAACCAGATGACATAGGCGGCGCCGGTGGATTTGCGCGCGTTGGCGACCTTTTGTTCGACCAGCATTTCGGATTGCAGCGAGCTCATGGGCATAAGTCCTTTTGATTGAGCGAGTCCGTGAAGTCGGTATTTTTACAGAATTTTGCCAACTCTTCCACGGAGGTGGCCGGCTTCCCTGCCGGTCGTAGCTGACTCTCGGCGGTGCGGCGACACTCAGGGCGTGCGGATGACGTCCAGCAGATCCAGTCGCTGCCACTGGTTATGGGCGGGATCCAGGCCCAGTTCGGGCACACCATGGGGCTTGGCGAGGCGTGCCTGGGCGGCGGCGGCGTCGAGCGCCGGTGCCAGGGCCTGGGCCAGGCCAGGGGCGCTGGCGGGAACCTGGATCGGCTGCTTGACTGAACCGGCAGTGGGCGGGCCGTAGCTCAGGGTGTAGTGGTTGAAGGCGAAGGCCGCGCGGCTGTTCCAGGGGTCTTGGCCGACCGCTGCGCTCGCGGCGCACTGGCCCAGGGCCACACCGCAGGCCTTGGTCAGGGCCGTACGCAGTTGCTCGCGCGCCTCGTCGAACAGGCGGCGATAGGCGGGGTCGGCCAGGTAGTGGGCGACGTTGTACTGGGCGATCATGCGTCCGCCGATGACGTCCAGCGGATAGTGCACCCCGAGTACCTGCCGCGAGTAGCCGTAGCCGGCACCGCGGGCAATCAGGGCCGGGGCCCGTTCGGGCAGCATGGCGGCGAGCAGCAGGCTGTCGGTATAGCCCACGGTGCTATGGCCGCTGGGGAAGGCGCCGGCCGAGGCGACATAGGGTTTGCCATCGCCCACCACCACGCGATCCGGCACCAGGGTCACCGGTTTGTCCGGCAGCAGGAAGGGACGCGGGTAATCGAAGTATTTCTTGGCCGGCGCGGTGCTCACTTCCGAGGCCTTGATCAGCGCCGCGGCCTTGCCCAGGTCGCCCCGCTCGTAGGCGTCGAGGAAGGCCTGGCCCAGGCGCGGACCCAGGGCGTCGGCGAGGTAGTAGAGGAAGGCGATGCCGTTGGCATCGAGCACCGCCCGGTCCTGCAGCTTCGGCGAGGCGCTGTGATTGATGCGCACGACGGTGGCCGTGCTGGCCGCCAGCAGGCTCTGCGGCAGGGTACGGAAGCCTTCCAGCACCTGGATGTCGGCCTGTTGCAACTGCTCCTTGGCGAAGTCGTAGCCTTGCGCGGTCAGCCAGGCCTCATCGGTCAGGGGCGCGGTCTGGCGGACGTGCTCGATGCCGCTCTGGTCGAGTGGCTGGGCGGCCTGGCGCAGGCGCTGCACCAGCAGTTCGCGCTGGCGCTGTTCCAGCTGGGCGAAGGCCCCGGTCTTGCCAGCCTGTTCCAGGCTGGTGAGGAAGGCCTGGGGTTGGGTGCTGGCCGCCTGGGCCAGCGGGGTGAGCAGCAATCCGCAGATAAGACTGGCGGTGACAGCGCGCATGGGAGGTCTCCGGTTGACGGTGGCCCCCAGTCTGGGATGCGCTGATTGCCGAAATGTTACAAGATATTTCAGCCGAGCAATTCGCTCATGGCGATGATCTGGTCGGCTACCTGGATCAGCTTCTGCTGCTTGCTCATGGCCTGGCGGCGCATCAGGGTGTAGGCCTCGTCCTCGCTGCAGCCACGCATCTTCATCAGCAGCCCCTTGGCCTGGTCGATTTTCTTGCGCTCCAGCAACTGCTGCTCACGGGCCTGGAGTTCGGCGCGCAGGGCCTGGTCGGTCTCGAAACGCGCCCGGGCGACATCGATGATGGCCTGCAGGCGGCTGGTCTGGATGCCCTCGACGATGTAGGCGCTCACCCCGGACTGGATGGCCCGGCGCATCACCTGGGGATCGTGCTCGTCGGTGAACATGACGATGGGCCGGGGCTGGTCGCGGGTGACCAGGCAGACCTGCTCCATGACGTCGCGGCCGGGGGATTGGGTATCGAACAGGATGACGTCCGGCCGCAATGCCTCGATGCGCGCCGGCAGGTCGATGGTCAGGCCGGATTCCTCGATGACGTCGAAGCCGGCTTCGATCAGTGCGGCCTTCAGCCGCCCGACCTTCTTGGGGGTGTCGTCGATGAGCAGGATGCGCAAGGTCGTGCTCCCTAGTGGTCGGCGAGGGCGTGGAGGTCGAAGCTGCGGGCGTAGCCGGCCGGATCGCTGCCGTCCCAGGCGCGGCCATCGAGCAGGACGCTGTGGCGCCGGGTGGCCGGCACCGCCAGCCCCAGGCTGGTGGCCGCGTCACGATACAGCTCGGTGCATTGCACCGCCGCGGCGATGCCCTGGTAGTCCGGGTCTTCGCGCAGCAGGCCCCAGCGACGGAATTGGGTGAGAAACCAGAGACCGTCGGAGAGATAGGGTGGGTTGACTTCCCCCTGGCGATGGAAAGCCAGTGGGTGGGCATCCTCCCAGTGGTGATCCAGGCCATCCTGGTAGCGACCGAGGAAGCGCTCGCTCACAAGCGCCGGCTCGGCGTTGACATAGGCTGCGCCACTGATGAGCTGGGCGGTGCTGGCGCGGTTCTCGGCGTTTTCCTCGATGAAGCGGCTGGCATCGAGCAGGGTGCGGATCAAGGCGCGGGCGGTGTTGGGATAGCGTTCGGCGAAGGCGCGGGTGCAGGTCAGCACCTTTTCCGGATGGTCCGGCCAGATGGCCTGGGTGGTGGTCAGGGTGAAGCCCTGCTCACCGGCCACCGCGGCTGCGCCCCAGGGCTCGCCCACGCAGTAGCCGTCCACTCGGCCGGCGGCCAGGTGCTCGGGCATCTGCGGCGGCGGTACCAGCACGGTACGCACGTCGTGAAGGGGGTGGATGCCTTGGGCGGCCAGCCAATAATAGAGCCAGAAGATGTGGGTGCCGGTAGGGAAGGTGTGCGCCAGGGTCAGCGGCTGGGCGCCGGGCTCGCGAACACGGGCCACGAAGGAAGCAATGTCCTTTACGCCCGCCAGCGCCAGGCTGCGCGCCAGATTGATGCTCTGGCCATTCTGCGCCAGGCCCATGAGTACCGCCATGTCGGTCGCCGGGGCGCCGCCCAGGCCCAGCTGGATGCCGTAGACGAGGCCGTAGAGGCTATGGGCGGCATCCAGGCGGCCGCCGAGCAGGTTGTCTCTCAGCGCCGACCAGGACGGTTGGCGATGCAGGTGCAGGGTCAGGCCGTGGGGTTCGCCGAAGCCCTGGGTCGCCGCCACGATCAGTGAAGCGGCATCGCTCAGCGGCAGGAAGCCCAGGTTGAGTTCGGGTTTTTCCGGGGCGTCCGAGCCGGCTACCCAGAGGTGCGCGGCGGACGAGGGGGACGAGGCGGGCATGGGGTCTCCGGCGGCTGACTTGGGCATTCACACGACCTTTCGTGAGCCATTGTGGGGACAGGCACGCGGGCAGCGTCAAGCCTTCCATGCGGGGCGCGTATCCCGCACGGCAGACTACCTGGCTGCAGCGGCTGCCTCGCCCAGGGCCTGCGGCAATGGGACGAACCCGCGATGGGGCTCGTCCCTGGCATTCACTTCTGCGGTATCAGCAGCAGGCGGTCGCGGCCATAGACGCGTTCCAGGTTCTGCGGTTGCAGCGGCAGACTCTGGTATTGGCCCTTGACCCAGCCATTGCCCGGGGTACCGGCCTGGCTAGCCTGCAGCGGCTCGGTCAGGCCGAAGTCCACCACCAGGCGCAGCGCCGGCGCCAGCCAGACCTTCGAGTCACCGCCCCAGTGGCTGGCGGTCAGGTCCAGGGTGGACGCATCGCCGCCGGAGGCAGCACCGGCCAGGCGATGCAGGCGACCCCACTGCCAGGCGGCGCGGTCGCTGCCCAGTTGCGCCACGCAGCGGTCGATGGTGGCGGCCAGCGCGCGGGCGAAGACGGCGGGCTTGCCCGCCTGGGGGCCGTCGCCCCAGTAGGGGCTGTCGTCCCGTGCCAGCAGGTGGTCGACGACGGGGTTGTAGCCGGTATCGCTCAGCGTGGTGAAGGCGTGCCAGGCCGGGCTGTCGGTCCCCCCGAGTGCCTTGGCGAAGGTCTGCTCGGCCAGGACCTGAAGGAAGGTCTCGTAGATCGCCGCATCGGCCGAGCTGGCTGTCAGGCGACCGTCGAAGGCCAGCAGGCGGCTCAGGGCTTCTTCCGCCGCGCGGCGCTGGTCGGCGGGCAGGGCGGCGATGGCCTGGCGCAGCGGGGTGGCAAAGCCGGGGGCGCCGAGTTGGGTCTTCAGCTTGGCGGCCAGGGTAGTGGTCTGGTCCTGCTGCAGGGCCATGGCATCACGGGAGTCCAGGCGTGCGGAGCGGCCGGCCAGTTGCGCCAGGCGCTCCTGACGCTCGGGGCCGGCCCAGCTACTGGAGAGCTGCATGCCGTAGCCACGCGGTACCACCCGGTTATTGGCGGTGCCGAGCCAGCCCTCGGCAGGGTCCTGGTCGTAGGGGTGCAGCATGGGATCGGCGTAGCCGTCCCAGGCGTAGCGCTCGTCCCAGCCGGGCGAGGGCAGCAGGCCAAGGCCGCTGCGCCGGTTGGGGTAGCGGCCGGTCACCTGCCAGCCGATGTGCTCGGCGTCGGCGAACACCAGGTTCCAGTCGCTGGCTCGCAGGTCCCGTGCCAGTTCGAAGGCGCGCTCCACGTCCTTGGCGCGCGAGAGGTCGAAGAGGGCATCCAGACTCTTGTCGGCTTCCAGGCGACTGCTGCGCAGGGCCAGGCCATAGCCATTGGCGTCCGGCGCCAGCGCCAGGTTGAGCAGCGGGCCGCGTGGACTGCTGTAGAGGGTTTCCCGGCGCGGCTTCTCGCCGCGGATGAAGAAGGTTTCCACCCGCTCACTGGCGGGCTGCCACTGGCCGTTGCTCTGTACCTGCAGGCGACCGCCCTGGCGTTGCAGGCGCTCCAGGTAGAGATCCTGGCTATCGCCCATCAGGGTGGCAGCGCCCCAGGCCAGCTTGCCGTTGTAGCCATCCAGCAGCAGCGGCAGACCGGGCAGGGTGGTACCCACCGCCTCGAAGCGCGGCGCTCTCAGGGTCACCAGGGTGAAGGGCGACTGGCCATCGAAGGCGCTGACCTTGTCCACGCCCAGCAGGCTGCGGCCGCTGCGGGTATGGCCGGGCGTCGCCGCCCAGGCGGTGCCGGTGGGGCCGCCGAAGGGTGCGAGCTGGGCCAATTGCCGCTGGACGTCCAGCAGGGCCTCGAGACCGGGTACCTGGCCACGCAGATTAAGGCCACGCAGCTTGGCTGTCTCTTCGTCGGGCAGGGGTTCGTCGGGATAGGTGGGCAGCAGCCAGGCCAGGCGCTCGGGGCCGACCTGGGCCGCCAGGGCCAGGGCCGCGGTTTCCTTGCGCAGGTCCACGGCCTGGGCGAAGTTGAGCAGCTCGAAGAGCAGGGCGCTGTCTTCGGGTTTCCAGTACTCGGTGCGATAGTCGTGCCCGTTCAGTTCGACCCGCTCGCCGGCCCGGTAGAGATAGGCGTTGACGCCGCGGGCATAGACCTCGAAGAAGGTCTTCAGTCGCGGCGAGGCGTTGGCAAAGGCCACCTGGGCGGCCTTGCGCAGGTCCACGGCGCGCATGAAGCGGTCGGTATCCAGCCGGCTGTCGCCATAGGCCTCGGCCAGCCGGCCCTGGGCCAGCAAGCGCAGCTCGATCATCTGCGGCAGCCGTTCGCTGGCGTGGACGTAGCCCAGGGCGAACAGAGCGTCGTGGAAGGTGGTGGTCTCGATCAGCGGCTGGCCTTCGGCGTTGCGCCGCACCGAGGCGGTCTGCGCCAGGCCGCGCAGCGGCAGGCTGCCCTTGAGTTGCGGCTGGCCGCGGGTCGGCGATTCCTCGGCGAAATACTGGCAGCCGGCGAGGGTGACCAGTAGCCCGAGGGCGGCGAGGCGCAGGGGCGCGCGCTGGCGAAGGCGAAGGGACGAGACCATGAAGAACGGGCACTCCGGTGGGTGGATACCAAGGGTGCGCTACGTTAGCAGGGTCCACGTCGGGGGCAAGTCTGCCGACGCTGGTCGGTAGTTACAACCGGCCCGATGAGCGTATCTTTGCCTGATCCCTACCCAAGGATAGATACCATGTCGCGTACGGAAGAACTGGAGCGCTACGAGCAGCGTCTGCGCGAGGCTATGCTCGCTGGCGCTGTGGCTGAGCTAGACGACCTGATCGATGATGACCTGGTGTTCACCGGGCCTACCGGGGAGGTACTGTCCAAGGCGCAGGATCTCGCGGCCCACCGTGACGGAATTCTGCGAATCACGCGACTCGACCTCTTCGAGTCGCGGCTGCACGCCGTGGGTGACCTCGTCATCGCCACCACCCAGGCGAGGCTCGAAGCGACCTATGCCGGCCATCCGGTATCGGGCATCTTCGCCTACACCCGTATGTGGCACGAGACTACCCAGGGCTGGCGGGTCGCCGCCGGCCAGTGTGCCAGGCTCGGAGACTTGGCCTAGGTCACTGCTGACGTCATCGCAACGCCATCCAGATCAGCAGGGCCGCCTGGAACAGGCAGAAGACCGCCAGGCAGCCGATGGCGAATCTCAGGGAGACGTCATCGCGGCGATAGAGGGCGATGCGATCCTCCAGCTGGCGCAGGCTGGCGTCGCGCTCGTCGATCGCCCGGTCGCACTGCTCCAGCAGGGCGGCGCCGTCCAGCACCGACAGCGCCTGCACCTTGTCGGTATTCCAGTCGTCACGCAGTTGGCTGACCCGGGCGGCCCGGCAGAGCAGCTGTCGCTCGTCGTCCGCTGAGTGCTCGACCACGAAGCCCTGGCTGGTAAGAACGTGATCGCGGCGTGTGCGGCTCTCCTCATCGAGGGCATCCCGGCGCGCCAGCAGCAGGTCGCGCACGCCGTAGTGGCCCCAGCGGGGCTTGGCCCAGGCCGCCGCGCGAGCGAGCAGGAAGCGGCCCAGCCCGCGCTCCTCGGGTTCGATCTGCAGGCCGCGCTCCGGGCCTAGGCGGATCTCGCCGAGCCGGTGATCGACCCAGACTTCCAACACGTTCACTTCCCGGTGCAACAGTTGCCCGGGAATCTGCACCGTCAGTCGCAACAGACTCTCGTCCGCGCCATGGCGCTCCACCTGGCCGAGTTGCACGAAGCGCAGGGGGCGGGGCCCGACCCGCCGATCCACCGGCAAGGGCATCAGCCGCAGCAACTGGAAGCGCTCGGGCGGCAGGGTGGCCCAGGGATGGGGCTCTTGGGGGGCGGGCTCGACGGCCGGAGATTCTTGTTCGGGGGCTTCCACAGGCAGGCTCCAGGTAGCGCGCCTTCTGGGCGCCTTTGCCGGCTTATCGGCCGTTGGCTACGGAACCTGAGCGTTCGACGAAATTGGCTACCCGTTCGATGAGTTCGCGCGCCAGCGGCCGATCGGGATCGTCGTAGGTGGGCAACTGCGCCCGGAAGTCCGCCGGGGCGATGCGCAGGACGTGATTCATGCCGGGGATGATGGCCAGTTCGGCGTCCGGCTTGGCGCGCTTGAGCGCCTGGGCATCCTCGACGTCCACCTGGACGTCATGGGTGCCCTGGACGATCAACGCCGGCGCCCGGATGGCCGCGAAGGCTTGGGACGGATGCTGGCGGAACAAGGAGATCAGATAGGGCTGCACGCTGGGACGCAGCAGCACCAGCAGTTCACGCGGTACCTCGGGCACCGGGGTACCGCGCAGCAACTGGTCGATGATCCATTGGGCGCTGGCCAGGGCGGCGGGCGACAGCTTGCCGGCCAGTTGTTCGCGCAGCACCACGTCGATGGGGCGCCCGCTGCCGGCCAGGGTCACCACCCCGGCGACGGGTACCTGATCGGCGGCGAGACTGGCGATCAGGGCGCCCTCGCTGTGGCCGAGCAGGATCACCCGGGAAAAGCGCGGATCGGCGTTCAGCAACCTGATCCAGGCGACCAGGTCGGCGACGTAGCGTTCCACGCTGAGATGGCTTTCGTCCGGCTCGGCCCCACGGCTGGCGGCGACGCCCCGCTTGTCGAAGCGCACGCTGGCGATGCGTCGCTTGCCCAGCGCCTCGGCCAGCCGCTGCAGGGCGGCATTGCGGGCACCGGGCCCATTGCCGTCACGGTCGGTAGGCCCCGAGCCGGAGACGAACAGCACCAGCGGTTGCGGCCGCTCGCTACGCGGCAGGATCAGGCTGCCCTGGAGCACGCCGCTGCCGGTATCGAGCTGAATGGGACGGTACAGCACGGGATCGGCCGCCTTGGCGAGGGAGGGAAGGGCGAAGCTCAGCAGGATCGAAAACAGCAGACGCATGAGGACGAGAGCACCGGAAGCACAGGGCGTGTGGGGCCTATCCCGCACACAATCCGTTTAAAAGACAACGACTCGTGTAAAATCGCCCAATTAAGTTGCATCCATACCTTTCACCCGTAGCGCGGAGCCCTCGCATGTCCGGCAATACCTTCGGCACGCTGTTCACCGTCACCACCGCCGGCGAGAGCCATGGTCCGGCGCTGGTCGCCATTGTCGATGGTTGCCCCCCCGGACTGCCGCTGGATACCGCCGACCTGCAGCGCGACCTGGACCGGCGCAAGCCCGGCACCAGCCGCCACACCACCCAGCGCCAGGAGCCGGACGAGGTGGAGATCCTCTCGGGGGTCTTCGAAGGAGTCACCACCGGTACCCCCATCGGCCTATTGATCCGCAATACCGACCAGAAGTCCAAGGATTACTCGGCGATCAAGGACCTGTTCCGCCCGGCGCACGCCGACTACGCCTACCACCACAAGTACGGCCTGCGCGACTACCGCGGTGGCGGTCGCAGCTCGGCGCGGGAAACCGCCATGCGTGTGGCGGCCGGCGCCATCGCCAAGAAGTACCTGGCCACCCAGGGTATCCGGGTGCGCGGCTACATGAGCCAGCTGGGCCCCATCGAGATCCCCTTCAAGACCTGGGATAGCGTGGAGGAGAATGCCTTCTTCAGCCCCGATCCGAGCAAGGTGCCGGAGCTGGAGGCCTACATGGACCAGCTGCGCCGCGACCAGGATTCGGTGGGCGCGCGCATCAGCGTGGTCGCCGACGGTGTGCCGCCGGGCCTGGGCGAGCCGATCTTCGACCGCCTCGACGCCGAGCTGGCCTATGCGCTGATGAGCGTCAATGCGGTGAAGGGCGTGGAGATCGGTGCCGGCTTCGCCAGTGTCGCCCAGCGCGGCACCGAGCACCGTGACGAACTGACTCCGGAAGGCTTCCTGTCCAACAACGCCGGCGGCGTGCTGGGTGGCATCTCCTCCGGCCAGCCCATCGTCGCTCACCTGGCGCTCAAGCCCACCTCCAGCATCACCACCCCGGGTCGCTCTATCGATGTCCACGGCAATGCCGTCGACGTCATCACCAAGGGGCGTCACGATCCCTGCGTGGGCATTCGCGCCACCCCCATCGCCGAAGCCATGATGGCTCTGGTGCTGATGGATCACCTGCTGCGCCACCGCGCGCAGAACGCCGAGGTGCGGGTCAGGACGCCCGTCCTGCCCCAGCTCTGAGCCCCCTTCATGCTCAGCTGTGCGTCGGCCAGACGGCGTTGAAGATGCCGGCAAAACGCCCGTCTATCCCAAGTAGATTCGAGCGCGAGTCCGATTCGTCGCTCAGGCCTCTGCTTCGCTGGCGCTCACCCTCCAGGCCAGCCGTTGGCTGTTACTTCCGCTGGGCGCTGCGCCTTGTCCGACTCTAGCTCGCAAGATCCTGCACAGGCACCGAGTGCCGGCCGGACGATGGCGGTGCCCTATTGGCGCCTGTCGGGCTTCTACTTCGCCTACTTCGCGCTGCTGGGAGCCACGGCGCCCTACCTGGGGCTCTACTTCCACCACCTGGGCTTTTCCGGCACCGCCATCGGCCAACTGGTGGCCATCCCCATGTTGATGCGGGTGCTGGCACCCAATCTTTGGGGCTGGCTGGCCGATCGCAGCTGGCGCCGCCTGAGCATCGTCCGCCTCGGCGCCGCCTGCACCCTGCTGTGTTTCTCCGGCATCTACCTTGGCCAGGGCTTCGCCTGGCTGGCGCTGATCATGGCCGGTCATGCCTTTTTCTGGCACGCCGTCTTGCCGCAGTTCGAAGCCATCACCCTGGCCCACCTGCGCGACCAGCCACAGCGCTACGCGCGTATCCGCCTCTGGGGCTCCATCGGTTTCATCGCCGCCGTGGCGGGGCTCGGCTGGGCCTTCGAATTCGTCAGTCTGGATCTCTATCCCGCCTACCTGCTGCTGGTGATGGCGATTATCCTGCTGGCGTCCCTCGCGGTGCCGGGGGTGAAGGTGGACCCCGGTCAGCGCCCCGAGGCGCCGGCAGAGCCCTTCCTGACCACCCTGCGCCAGCCGCGGGTGCTGGCCTTCTTCGTGGCGGCCGCGCTGATGCAGCTGTCCCACGGTCCTTACTACACCGTCTTCACCCTGCACCTGGAAGAACTCGGCTATGGCCGCGGCGTCATCGGCCAGCTGTGGTCGCTGGGCGTGATCGCCGAGGTGGTGATCTTCCTGGTCATGCCGCAGTTGCTGGCCCGGATCGCCCTGACCAGACTGCTGGTCGCCGCCTTCCTGATCGCCGCCGGGCGCTGGTTACTGCTGGGCGCCCTGGCCGATCACCTGGCGGTACTGCTGTTCGCCCAGTTGCTGCACGCGGCCACCTTCGGTTGCTTCCATGCGGCCGCCATCCAGTTCGTGCAATCCCATTTCGACCGCCGTCGCCAGGGCCAGGCCCAGTCTCTCTATGCAGCGCTTTCCGGGGCTGGCGGTGCGCTCGGCGCCCTGTATGCTGGCTATGCCTGGCAGGTGTCCGGAGCCCTCGCGGCCTTCGTTGGCGCCAGCCTGGCGGCGTTGGTAGGCGCCTTCCTCATCCTCTTGTCCGTTAGGTCCAGTACGAAAAGTGCCTGCGCTCGGTGATGCTTCGTTGAAAAACCCTTCGGAATGCTCATTTACCAGTCGTAAACTCCGCTTCCTCAGAATTTTTCGCCTCGCCTGACCGTCGCTCGGCGACTTTTCGTACAGAACCTAGGAGAACCCTCCATGATCCAGCAGCGTGAGCAACTGGCCCAGGAAATCATCGACGCCGGTCGCTTCCTCTATGGTCGCGGCTGGTCGCCGGCCACCAGCAGCAACTACTCGGTACGGCTGTCCGACAGTCGTCTGCTGCTGACCGTCTCCGGCAAGCACAAGGGCCAGTTGGAGCTGGACGACGTCCTCGCCACCGACCTCGACGGTACCCCGCTGGAAGCGAAGAAGCCCTCCGCGGAGACGGCGTTGCACACCCAGCTCTATCGCTGGCAACCCGAGATCGGCGCCGTGCTGCACACCCATTCGGTGAACTCCACGGTGCTCTCCCGCGAACTCCAAGGCGACCGCCTGCTGTTGGAAGGCTATGAGTTGCAGAAGGCGTTGCATGGCGTCACCACCCACGAGGTGCGGGTGGAGGTGCCGGTGTTCGACAACGACCAGGACATCCCACGCCTGGCCGACCAGGTACAGACCTGGCTCGACGTGCATCCCGACTGCGTGGGGTACCTGATCCGCGGCCACGGCCTCTATACTTGGGGGCCGCGCATGGCCGATGCCCTGCGTCACGTGGAAGCCTTCGAATTCCTCTTCGAGTGCGAACTCAAGACCCGGAGCCTGCGAGCATGAGCCGACTGACCGTCTATCACGATGCCGAACCCAATCAGCCGCTGAAGGTGATCAGCGACGGCGAGCACATCGCCGCCACCCTGGCCGAGGTCGGGGTGCGTTTCGAGCGCTGGCAGGCCTCCGCCCCGGTGGCGCCCGGCGCCAGCCAGGAGGAGGTGATCGCCGCCTACCGGCCGGAGATCGACCGCCTGATCGAAGAGCGCGGTTACCAGACCGTCGACGTCATCAGCATGCATCCCGAGCATCCGCAGAAGGATGCCTTGCGTGCCAAGTTCCTCGAAGAGCACCGCCACAACGAAGACGAGGTGCGCTTCTTCGTCGCCGGCCAGGGGCTCTTCACCCTGCACATCGATGATCACGTCTACGCCGTGCTCTGCGAGAAGAACGACCTCATCTCGGTGCCGGCCGGTACGCCGCACTGGTTCGATATGAGCGAATCGCCGTCCTTCGTCGCCATCCGCCTGTTCGACAATCCCGACGGCTGGGTCGCCCACTTCACCGGCGTCGACATCGCCCGGCGCTTCCCCCGTCTGGAGGTCGAGGCGTGACCATCAAGGGCATCCTCACCGATATCGAGGGCACCACCAGTGCCGTGAGTTTCGTCTTCGACGTGCTCTTTCCCTATGCCCGCGAACATCTGCCGGCCTATGTCCGCGCCCATGCCGGGGAGCCCGCGGTGGCCGAACAGCTCGATGCCGTGCGCGCCGAAGCCGGCGAGCTGGACGCCGACCTGGAGCGGGTGATCGCCATCCTGCTGGAATGGCTCGCCGCCGATCGCAAGGCCACGCCGCTCAAGGCCCTGCAGGGTCAGGTATGGGAGGAGGGCTATCGCGCCGGGACGCTGAAGGGCCACGTCTACCCCGACGCCGTCCAGGCGTTGCGCCAGTGGCACGCCGCCGGGCTGCCGCTGTACGTCTATTCCTCCGGTTCGGTGCAGGCGCAGAAGCTGATCTTCGGCTGCTCCGAACACGGCGATCTCACGCCGTTGTTTTCCGGATATTTCGATACCCTGACCGGCGGCAAACGCGAGCCTGCGTCCTATGCGCGCATCGCTTCGGCCACCACCCACGCGCCGGCGGAGCTGCTGTTCCTGTCCGACGTGGTGGAAGAGCTGGACGCCGCGCGCCAGGCGGGCCTGCCGACCTGTGGCCTGGTCCGCGCCGGTGGCCAGCTGGGCGACCACCCCTGCGTTGCGTCCTTCGCCGACATCGATCTGGCTCGCTTCGGTTGAGCGCCTGGCCGGCGCCGCTGCCCAAGCGAGCCGGCCGAACTAGCCGCCGTCGTCGCCAGTCCCAAGTGACGAGACCTGTGTCCTCGTAACGGGAGTCGCGACATGATCAATTCCACCATTGGCGGTGTACTGGGCTTCATCGTCTTCCTGCTCGACATCTGGGCCATCGTCAACGTCATCCGCAGCGACAGCACCAACAACGCCAAGATTGGCTGGACGGTGCTCATCATCGTGCTGCCGGTGATCGGCCTGATCGCCTGGGCGGCTGCCGGCCCGCGCGGTAATCGCTCGGCCACCGCGCCCACCCACAAGGGGTAGGCTGCACAGCGCTGGAGCCTGTCACATCCAGCTCTTACAATGCCCGGCTTTTGGCCGGGCATCGTTCGTTTCGGCCTGCCACCTGCGGAGAGCGACATGAGCGACTATCTGGAAACCCTTTACGACGGCTACGGCCAGAGATTCACCGTCGAACGCCTGCTCCACGAGGTGCGCACCGAGCATCAGCACCTGGTGATCTTCCAGAACGCCGTGCTGGGCAAGGTGATGGCCCTGGATGGCGTCATCCAGACCACCGAGGCCGACGAGTTCATCTATCACGAGATGCTCACCCACGTACCCCTGCTGGCCCATCCGGCACCAAAGCGGGTCCTGATCATCGGCGGTGGCGACGGCGGCATCCTGCGCGAAGTGGCCAAGCACCGCGGTGTCGAGCACATCACCATGGTCGAGATCGACGGCTCCGTGGTGGAGATGTGCAAGGAACACTTCCCCGGTCATTCCGCGGGTGCCTTCGACGATCCGCGGCTGAACCTGGTGATCGACGACGGCATGAACTTCGTCGCCAACACCACCGAGCGCTACGACGTCATCATCTCCGACTCCACCGATCCCATCGGCCCGGCCGAGGTGTTGTTCTCGGAGAACTTCTACCAGGCCTGCCATCGCTGCCTGAACGACGGCGGCGTGATGGTCGCCCAGAACGGCACGCCCTTCCTGCAACTGGACGAGGTCAAGACCACCGCCAGTCGCATGGCCGGGCTGTTCGCCGACTGGCACTTTTATCTGTCGGCGGTGCCTACCTACATAGGGGGCGTCATGACCCTCGCCTGGGGCAGCAAGGACACGACCTTGCGTCGGCAGAGTGCCGAAACCCTGGCGCAGCGCTACAGTGATATAGGCATCCAGACCCGTTACTACACCCCGGAGCTGCATGCTGCTGCCTTTGCTCTACCTCGATACGTGCTGGAGGCCATCGGCAAGGCGTAAGCCCTGGCGGTCGCGGCACCCTTCGAGTTCTCAGCCGCGACTCGGCGGGCGTCGGTACGACGTCCCGTCGAGAAGATCATCCGAACCAGAGGAGGGAAGTCCTATGTCCTTGTCGTTTGCCGATGATGTGAGCTTGAACCTGCTGCAGCGGATGAAGGAGGGCGGTTTCGACTTCGCCCGCTTCCACCCGATCGACTTCTTCGCCATCTTCGCCGACGAACGCAGGGCCCGCCTGGCGGCGGACCAGTTCCATGGCGAGTCCCTCAACACCCAGGTGATGCCCCACGAGGACGGTGGTTGGCATCTGCAGGTCAGCAAGGTGATGTTCGCCACCCATGCCACCATCGATGACTTCGAAAGCGATCTCGAAGCCGTGGTATTACCGCTCGGTGGTCAGCTGGACGGCTGGGGTGTCACCCAGGAAGTCACCCGTACCCACGCCTGATCCGTTCTCCTCGCAACCGGGCTGCCGCGAGGCAGTGCCGGTTGCTTTTTGCCGTTCCTCCTCCCACCTGGCACCGCACTTTCCGCGGCGCGCACCGTCTTAGCCACAACACCGGAACGTAACGGTGCACGGGCAATGCAGCGTGCCTGAATCTGGTGCAGGGTCGAACCGCCGGGCTGGCGAAGTCCAGGGTTTGACGGCTTGCGCTCTGGCACGCGGCTTGCGACGCTCGCTAGGCGAGTGATAAGGAGATCGGCATGAGCCGCCCACTGTATAACGAGATGTATGACGTCCAGGCGCAGTGTCGGCCGCATTATGGTCGCTATGCCAAATGGCTGAGTGAAACCCCCCCTGAACTCCTGGCCCAGCGGCGCCGTGAAGCCGACCTGCTGTTCCACCGTGCCGGCATCACCTTCACCCTCTACGGGGACGAGCAGGGCACGGAACGCCTGATTCCCTTCGACGCCCTGCCGCGGGCGATTCCCGCCAGCGAATGGCAGGTCATCGAGCGTGGCTGCATCCAGCGCGTTCAGGCGCTGAACCTGTTCCTCCACGACCTCTATCACGACCAGCGCATCATCAAGGCCGGGGTCATTCCGGCCGAACAGGTGTTGGCCAACGACCAGTACCAGCTGGCGATGCAGGGGCTGGACCTGCCCAATGGCATCTATGCCCACATCGCCGGGGTCGACCTGGTGCGCGATGGCGATGGCGCCTACTACGTGCTCGAAGACAACCTGCGCACCCCGAGCGGGGTGTCCTACATGCTCGAGAACCGCAAGATGATGATGCGGTTGTTCCCCGAGCTGTTCACCCTGGAGCGCATCGCCCCCATCGATCACTATCCCAACCTGCTGCTGGACACCCTGCGCAGCTCCACCCCGGTCAACAACCCGACGGTAGCGGTGCTCACCCCGGGACGCTTCAACAGCGCCTACTTCGAACACGCCTTCCTGGCCCGGGAGATGGGCGTGGAACTGGTCGAAGGCGCCGATCTGCTGGTGCGCGACGAGCAGGTGTTCATGCGTACCACCTCGGGCTTCCAGAAGGTCGACGTCATCTATCGCCGCCTGGACGACGCCTTCCTCGATCCGTTGGCGTTCAACCCGGACTCCATGCTCGGCGTCCCCGGGCTGCTGGCCGCCTACCGGGCGGGCAACGTCATCCTGGCCAACGCCATCGGCACCGGGGTGGCCGACGACAAGTCGATCTATCCCTATGTACCGGAGATGATCCGCTTTTACCTGAGCGAAGAGCCCATCCTCTACAACGTGCCCACCTGGCAGTGCCGCAAGCCGGAGGAGCTGTCACACGTGCTGGCCAACCTGCCCGAGCTGGTGGTCAAGGAGGTCCATGGCTCCGGCGGCTACGGCATGCTGGTCGGTCCCGCGGCCACCGCCGCCGAGATCGAACTCTTCCGCGCCAGGCTCAAGGCCAACCCCAGCGCCTACATCGCCCAGCCGACGCTGTCGCTGTCCACCTGCCCGACCTTCGTCGAGAACGGCATTGCCCCGCGCCACATCGACCTGCGGCCCTTCGTACTGTCCGGTCGCAAGACGCGCCTGGTGCCCGGTGGCCTGACCCGGGTCGCGCTGCGCGAAGGTTCCCTGGTGGTGAACTCGTCCCAAGGCGGCGGCACCAAGGACACCTGGGTGGTCCAGGACTAGACCGCCATGAATCAGTGGCCGCTACGGCGGCCCCGCAAGGACTTTTGAAAGGCGACCCCACCATGTTGAGTCGTACCGCTGCCGATCTGTACTGGATGTCCCGCAACCTGGAGCGCGCCGAGAATCTCGCGCGGATGCTGGACGTCAGCTATTCACTGTCGATGATGCCGCAGAGCGGGCAGGGGGGAGGGCTGGACGAACTGGCCATGCCCCTGCTGATCACCGGTACCCTGGACGACTACCGGGAAAAACACGGCGCCCTGCATCCCGAGCAATTGCTGCACTTCTTCGCCCTCGACGAACGCAATCCCGGCAGCATCTATTGCTGCCTGCAGGCGGCTCGCGCCAACGCCCACGCCGTGCGCGGTCGCATCACCGCCGACATGTGGGAGAACGTCAACGCTACCTGGCTGGAGATGCGCGAGATCGCCGTCACCGGCCTGATCCGCTTCGGTATCAGCCGCTTCTGCGAATGGGTCAAGGAGCGCTCCCACCTGTTCCGTGGTGCCACCGTCGGCACCATCATGAGGAATGATGCCTACCGCTTCATTCGCCTGGGCACCTTCGTCGAACGCGCCGACAACACCTTGCGCATGCTCGATGCGCGCTACCAGGTACTAGGGGAAGAGGAAGCCGAAGCCATCAGTGACTCCTCGGCGCGCGGCTTCTATCAGTGGAGCGCCCTGCTGCGCGCGCTGAGCGCCTTCGAGGCCTACACCGAGCTGTATCGCGATGCCCTCAACGTGCGCAACGGTGCCGAGTTGCTGTTGTTGAAGGAAGACCTGCCGCGCTCGCTGCTGTCCTGCGTGATCGAACTGCACCGCGTCCTGGCCAGCCTGCCGGGCGAGAACGGTCGTGAGGCCAAGCGCCTGGCCGCCGGCCTCGAGGCCCGACTGCGCTATACCAGCATCGACGAGGTGCTGGGAGAAGGCCTGCATCCCTGGATCGGCGATTTCATCGTCCACATCCGCCAGCTTGGCAGCGCCATCAACACCGCTTACCTGGAGACCGTATGAGACTCGCGATCCACCATGAAACGCTGTATCGCTATGCCGACCAAGTCCGGGCGAGCATCCAGTACCTGCGGCTCACGCCCCAGTGTGACGCTCACCAGAAGATTCTGGACTGGGAGCTGTCGCTGCCGCGTCCGGCCCGTGCCCAGCGCGATCCCTTCGGCAACATCCTGCACGTGTTGACCCTGGACACCCCGCACGACGCCATCACCATCACCGCCAGCGGCCAGGTGGAGATCGATGAAGACTTCGAGTCCGAGCCTTGCCAGGCCTCGCCCTTTCCCTTCCTGCGCCAGACCCGGCTGACCGAGGCCGACGAGGCCCTGGCGGACTTCGCCCGCGAGGTCTGTGACGGCAAGCGGGATCGTGCAGCCTTGATCCAGCTCATGGAGCGACTGCACGAGCGCATGGCCTATCTGCCTGGCTCCACCGAGGTGGATGGCAACGCCGCCCAGGCCTTCGCCAAGGGTGCTGGCGTCTGCCAGGACCACGCCCATGCCTTCCTCGCCTGCGCCCGCAGCCTGGGCATCCCGGCGCGCTACGTGTCGGGCTACCTGTGCACCGATGACAGCGAGCACCTGTCCAGCCATGCCTGGGCCGAAGCCTGGCACGACGGCGCCTGGTACAGCTACGACGTCACCAACCGCCTGGCTCGTCCGGAACGGCACCTGCGGCTGGCCATCGGCCTGGATTACCTGGACGCCTGCCCGGTGCGTGGCATGCGCCGCGGCGGCGGGGTGGAGCAGATGGAAGCCAAGGTGCTGGTCGAGCCCCTGCAGCAGGTGCAGCAACAGCAACAATAATCTGCGACAGTTATCCGAGGAGACGAGGCCGCCACTGTGCGGCCTCGTCGTCTGGCGGTGCGGCTCGTGGCCGTCAGAGCTACGGCAATCCGTCTTTTCCGCCCGAGGTTCGCATGACCTATTGCGTCGCCATGAAGCTGCACGACGGCCTGGTGTTCGTCGCCGATTCCCGGACCAACGCCGGCGTCGACAACATCGCCACCTTTCGCAAACTGCATCTGTTCAACGTGCCCGGTGAACGCCTGATCGCCATCCAGTCGGCGGGTAACCTGGCCACCTCCCAGGCGGTGATCAGTCTCTTGCGCCAGCGGCTGGACAGCGAGCACGCCAACCTGCACGACGTACCCACCCTGAACCACGCGGCCGTGCTGCTCGGGCAGACCCTGAGAGAGGTTCTGCAGCGAGAAGCCCAGGACGCTCCCAGTGGCCACGGTCTCGACCTGAGTTGCTCATTCCTGCTGGGGGGCCAGATCAAGGGGGCGGAGCCGGAGCTGTTCAACATCTATCCCCACGGCAACTTCATCAGCGCCACCGAGGACACGCCCTTCTTCCAGATCGGTGAGAGCAAATACGGCAAACCCATCCTGGATCGCGCCCTGACCTTCGATACGCCGCTCGAGGAGGCGCTGCGCTGCGCGCTGCTGTCCTTCGACGCGACGATACGCAGCAATCTGTCCGTCGGCCTGCCGCTGGACCTGGTGGTTCTGCCGCGGGATCGACTCGAGCGGGTGAACAGCCACCGCATTGACGAGCAGGATGACTATTTCCTGGAGCTGCGCCGGGGTTGGGGTGAGGGGCTACGCGATCTGCTCGCGGCCCTGCCAGCACCTCCCGGCGATTACTGGCGCTGAGGGATCAGCCGAAGAACCGCGATAGATTGGGGATGACCAGCACCACGGTGGTGACAATGAGCACGAAACTCGCCTGGCGCCACTTGGGAATGGGATTCTTGAACATGACTTGGGGGCCTTTATTGTTAGCTGTTTGAAGCCTTCACGTCTTCCGGGGAGAGCGCTTGCGCAAGAACGGCATGCAGCTACTGATACCCGCAGGCTTGAGCACTATCCAGTAGCTATAGAACATAAATTTCAGTTTTGTGGCGGTTCCCGACCGGCCGGTTATCAAAAATGTCGCTCCGACTGATTTCTTCCATGATTTCAGTCGATTACAGAATCGCGTGCGACGCTACCGTTGGTCGGGGTCTTGTTCGTCACTGCACCGGGCGGTGGCGACCGACCGGTCATCCCGTGAACGGTCCTTAGGCGACCTCTCTCCAGCTTCCTCGTGCAAATGCATGAATAGATTGAAGAAAAAGCTTGCCATCGAAAACGCCTTTGCCTATAGTTGCGCGCCTCGGTGATGCAGACGCAGATGCCGAGCAAATCTGGTGAGGTGTCCGAGCGGTTGAAGGAGCACGCCTGGAAAGTGTGTATAGGAGAAATCTTATCGAGGGTTCGAATCCCTCCCTCACCGCCAGATTAAGAAAACCCCTGAGGGCTACGCCCCAGGGGTTTTTTGTTGCCCGGCGTTCGCTAGTCTCTTCGGGCTCAGGCGGCCTGGCAGAAGGTCGCCGCGGTGTCCCGGGCGCTGGGCAGCGTCGAAACCAGTTGTTCGAGATCGATACTGGCGAACAGCGGGCCACTCAGGTCCAGCACCCTGCTGTCACCGGCGCTCTCGTGCAGCACCTCGGCCACGGCGACCGCCTGGGCCACGATCAGGGCATAGCCGTTGCCCTCGGGCGCCTGCAGCGGGCGAGCCTGGAAGGCGATTGCATCGCGTAGTACCTGCGGTAGCTGCCAGCGGCGCGCGAGTTCAGCACCTACTTCCGGATAGCCGAAGCCCAGTTGCAGGGTCTCGTCGGCGGCGCGATGGCTGCTGGCGGTGCCCGGTCCGGCCAGGCTTGGCGCCAGTTCCGGCGCGCCGCTCTGGATCAACAGCTCGCCGATGTCATGGAGCATGCCGCAGGTGAAGGCGGTCTCCTGGTCCAGGCCGGCCTGCTTGGCCAGTGGCTTGCACAGGCTGGCGACCAGAAAGCTGTTGTACCAGAAGGCCTGCAGGTCGAAGCCGGGCGCGGCCTTGAAGCCACCGGTGAAGGCCGAGGCCAGGACCAGGGTACGCAGGGTATTGAAGCCCAGGCACAGGGCGGCGTCTTCGATGCTCGTGGATTCGCGGGCGCCGCGGAAGCGCGCCGAGTTGGCCAGGCGCAGCACCTTGGCGGCGATGACCGGGTCGCGGGCCACGGTGCGGGCGAGTTTTTCGATGCTGGTATTGGGGTCGTCGAATTGCTGGATGAGGATCTGCGCCACCTCGGGAACGTTGGGCAGATTGTGCAGCTGGTCAAACAGGGTTTCGAGTTGCATGAACGGTCTCCGAGGAATGGATATATCTCCTTACATCCTCATCATCGGTCGCTCTTGCAGATTTCTGAAATCGCTATGTGACGATCGGTCGCAGGGGCTCTGGGGCGGCGTTTTCGAATATCCGAAAAACCTTTTACTGCCAGAGGGTTAGCGAGGTCGCAAGAACCTCGTCTGGACGTCTGACTACCGTTCGTCGAGGGCGAAGCTCCGTTGCGTCAGGCCGGCGGGAGTGGCTTCCAGCACCCAGCCGCGGCTATCCCAATCACCCAGGACCAGGCGTTGTGCGGCCTGGCCGTTCACCTGCAACTCGTGGGTAGCGGGTCTGTGGGTGTGTCCGTGGATGAGGGTAGTGACCCCGGCAGCACGCATTTCCCGTTCGACTTCGGCTTCGGTGACATCGGTGATGTCCATCGCCTTGGCGCGAGTCTGCTGGCGGCTTTCATTGCGTAACTTGCGCGCCAGCTTCTGGCGGCTGGCCAGCGACAGGTGGCGCAGGACGAAGAGGGTGAGGGGATTGCGCAGGATGCGGCGCAGTTTCTGGTAGCCCTCGTCACGGGTGCACAGGGTATCGCCATGCATCAGCAGCACGCTCCGGCCATGGAAGTCGGCGATGTGGCGATCCGGCAACAAACGGCAGCCGGCCTGGCGACAGAAGGCCTTGCCAATGAGAAAGTCACGATTGCCATGCATCAGGTAGATGGCCGTACCGCTGTCGGCCAACTGGCGCAGGGCGGTGGCGATCTCTCGCTCGAAAGGCCCCATGGCATCGTCGCCGATCCAGGCTTCGAACAGGTCGCCGAGAATATAGAGCGCCTCAGCGCCACGGGCACGCGTCTCAAGAAGATGCAAAAACGCCCGGACGATGTCCGGGCGTTGCGGTTCGAGATGCAGGTCGGAGACCAGTAGGATCACTCGACGATCTCGGCCTTCTCGATGATGACGTCTTCGCTCGGCACGTCCTGGTGACCGGCCTTGCTGGTGGTGGCGACGCCCTTGATAGCGTTGACCACGTCCATGCCCTCGACCACCTTGCCGAACACCGCATAGCCCCAACCCTGGCTGGTGGGCGCGGTGTGGTTGAGGAAGGTGTTGTCGGACACGTTGATGAAGAACTGCGCCGAGGCGGAGTGCGGGTCCATGGTCCGGGCCATGGCAACGGTACCGACCGCGTTGGAAACGCCGTTGTTGGCTTCGTTCTTGATCGGGGCGCGGGTGGGCTTCTGCTTCATGCCCGGCTCGAAACCACCGCCCTGGATCATGAAGTTGCCGATCACGCGGTGGAAGATGGTGCCGTCGTAGTGACCGCTCTTGACGTATTCCTTGAAGTTGGCCGCGGTTTCGGGCGCCTTGTCCTCGAACAGTTCCAGGGTGATGACGCCGTGGTTGGTGTGCAGCTTGATCATGGCAGCGAATCCGTAAGCTTGAGGGAGACAGCATCCAGACCCGGCGAGGGCCTCAAGGGTTTCGCCGGGACTTGACGGGTTGGGCTATGATACGGGTTTACCTTTGCCCGGCCTACCCTGGCCGTGCGCCTGCCCAGTTAAGGATCCCATGAGCAAGCCGACTTCCGACTCGTCCACCGCCGCCAAAGCCGCCCCCGCGCATTTCCTGCGGCAGATCGTCCAGGCCGACCTGGACGCCGGCAAGCAGGCCAAGATCGTCACCCGTTTTCCCCCGGAGCCCAATGGCTACCTGCACATCGGCCATGCCAAGTCGATCTGCGTGAACTTCGGCCTGGCCAAGGAATTCGGCGGCGACTGCCATCTGCGTTTCGACGATACCAACCCGGCCAAGGAAGACCAGGAATACATCGATGCCATCAAGAGCGATGTGCACTGGCTGGGCTTCGATTGGGCCGGTGAGGTGCGCTACGCCTCCAGCTATTTCGACCAGCTCTATGCCTGGGCCGTCAACCTGATCGAGCAGGGTCTGGCCTACGTCTGCGACCTCACCCCCGAGCAGGCCCGCGAATACCGTGGCAGCCTCACCGAGCCGGGTCGCAACAGCCCCTTCCGCGACCGTTCGGTGGCCGAGAACCTGGACTTGTTCGCCCGCATGAAGGCCGGTGAATTCAAGGATGGCGAGAAGGTGCTGCGCGCCAAGATCGACATGGCCTCGCCCAACATGAACCTGCGCGATCCCATCCTCTATCGCATCCGCCATGCCCATCACCACCAGACCGGTGATGCCTGGTGCATCTACCCGAGCTACGATTTCACCCATGGCCAATCCGATGCCATCGAGGGCGTGACCCACTCCATCTGCACCCTGGAGTTCGAGGACCATCGTCCGCTCTACGAGTGGTTCCTGGCCAAGCTGCCGGTGCCGGCCGAGCCTCGCCAGTACGAATTTGCTCGCCTTAACCTGAACTACACCGTCACCAGCAAGCGCAAGCTCAAGCAGCTGGTGGACGAAGGCCATGTGAATGGCTGGGACGACCCGCGCATGTCGACCCTGTCGGGCTATCGCCGTCGCGGCTACACCCCGGCGTCCATCCGCAACTTCTGCGAGATGATCGGCGTGACCCGCTCCAACGGCGTAGTCGATGTAGCCATGCTGGAATTCGCCATCCGCGAGGACCTGGACCAGAACGCCCCCCGCGCCATGTGCGTGCTCAAACCGCTCAAGGTGGTGATCACCAACTACCCCGAGGGCCAGGTGGAGAATCTGGAACTGGCGCGCCATCCCAAGCAGGACTTGGGCGTGCGGCAGCTGCCCTTCACCCGCGAGCTGTACATCGACCAGGGTGACTACGAAGAGAATCCGCCCAAGGGCTACAAGCGTCTGGAGCCGGGTGGTGAAGTACGGTTGCGCGGCAGCTATGTGATCCGTGCCGATGAAGCCATCAAGGACGCCGACGGCAAGGTCGTCGAACTGCGCTGCAGCTACGACCCGGACACCCTGGGCAAGAACCCCGAGGGCCGCAAGGTCAAGGGCGTGATCCACTGGGTGCCAGCCGAGGGCAGCGTGGAGTGCGAGGTGCGCCTCTATGATCGGCTGTTCCGTTCGGCCCAGCCGGAGAAGAGCGAGGAGGGCGGCAGCTTCCTCGACAACATCAATCCCGAGTCCCTGGTCGTGCTCCAGGGCTGCCGCGCCGAGCCGTCGCTGGCCCAGGCGGAGCCGGAAGACCGCTTCCAGTTCGAGCGTGAAGGCTACTTCTGCGTCGATCTCAAGGATTCGACGCCCGGCAAGCCGGTGTTCAACCGCACCGTGACCCTGCGCGATTCCTGGGGGCAATGATGGCGCTGCACCTCTACAACACCCTGACCAAGACCAAGGAAGCCTTCACCCCGCTGGTGCCGGGCCAGGTGCGCATGTACGTCTGCGGCATGACCGTCTATGACTACTGCCACCTGGGTCATGGGCGCAGCATGGTGGCCTTCGACGTCATCACCCGCTGGTTGCGCCATAGCGGCTACGACCTCACCTATGTGCGCAACATCACCGACATCGACGACAAGATCATCAATCGCGCCAATGCCAACGGCGAGCCCTTCACCGACCTGGTAGGCCGGATGATCGAGGCCATGCACGAGGACGAGGCACGGCTGAACATCAAGAAGCCCGATCAGGAGCCGCGCGCCACCGACCATATCGGCGGCATGCACGCCATGATCCAGACCCTGATCGACAAGGGTTACGCCTACGCCCCAGGCAATGGTGACGTCTACTACCGGGTCAATCGTTTCGCCGGCTACGGCAAGCTGTCGCGGCGGCGCATCGAGGACCTGCGCATCGGTGCCCGCATCGAGCCGGGCGAGGCCAAGGAAGACCCGCTGGACTTCGTGCTGTGGAAGGGCGCCAAGCCGGGCGAGCCGAGCTGGGCGTCGCCCTGGGGCGAAGGCCGGCCGGGCTGGCACATCGAGTGCTCGGTGATGTCCACCTGCTGCCTGGGCGAAACCTTCGACATCCATGGCGGTGGCAACGACCTGGAATTCCCGCACCACGAGAACGAGATCGCCCAGAGCGAGGCGGCTACCGGCAAGACCTACGCCAACGCCTGGCTGCACTGCGGGATGATCACCATCAATGGCGAGAAGATGTCCAAGTCGCTGGGCAACTTCTTCACCCTGCGCGAGGTGCTAGAGAAGTACCACCCGGAGGTGGTGCGCTACCTGCTGATCGCCAGCCACTACCGCAGTCCGATCAACTATTCGGAAGACAACCTGCGCGAAGCCAAGGGTGCTCTGGAGCGCTTCTACCATGCGCTCAAGGGCCTGCCCCAGGCGCCGGCCCAGGGTGGTGAGAACTACGCTGAGCGTTTCGCCCAGTGCATGGACGACGACTTCAACACCGCCGGTGCCTGTGGCGTGCTGTTCGAGCTGGCGCGCGAGATCAACCGCCTGCGGGAGAGCGATCCCGCCGCGGCGGCTGGTCTGGCCGGGCGTCTGCGTGAGCTGGGCGAGGTGCTGGGCGTGCTGCAACTGGAGCCGGAAGCCTTCCTGCGCGCCGATGCGGCGGGTCGGGTGGATGCGGCCGAGGTCGAGGCGCTGATCCAGGCTCGTCTTGCGGCTCGTGCGGAAAAGAACTGGGCGGAATCCGACCGCATCCGTGATCAGCTCACCGCCCTGGGCGTGGTGCTGGAAGACGGCAAGGGCGGCACCACCTGGCGCCTGGCGGAGTAAGCGACGCTAGCAGCGGATAACGGCGCAGCCTTTTTCACGCGTCGAAGTTGTATCGCGGCCATGTCGGTCCGCCGATGCGGCCGCTCCTACAGGTACGGATTCTCTTGTAGGAGCGGCCCATGGCCGCGATTAGCAGAACACCAGAGCCCCTAGGCGTAGCCGCATTGGCGAACCGCCATGGCCGCGACCAGCGCGTGGTGTGATCACGGCGCTAGCCTCATCCCATCCCTGCGACAAGTTGCAAGGCCGCCCCCGGAAAACGCTCCGCGGTTTTCCAGACTACGGGGCTCGCTGCCTTACGGCTTCTTGCGCGCCTTGCCGAAACCGGGCGATTTACGCACGGACTTGACCTTGGGCTTGCCGTCTTCGACCCAACGACCCAGCGGCTTGTCCGACACCGGCGCCCCGACCTTGGGCTTTTTCGGCTTCTTGGGCTTCTTCACCACCAGCCCATTGGGCCGGGTTTCCGGGACACGGTGATCGGGGATGAAGTCCGGTTCGTCGCGGCGCTGCAAGACCTGACCGATTAGCGTCTCGATGGCCGCCAGTTGCTCCACTTCATCCGCGCAAACCAGCGAGACCGCTTGGCCCTGGTTGCCGGCGCGCCCGGTCCGGCCAATGCGGTGGACGTAGTCCTCGGCGACGATGGGCAGGTCCAGGTTGACCACCAGCGGCAGGTCCTGGATGTCCAGGCCACGAGCGGCGACGTCGGTGGCCACCAGGATGTCCGCCTCGCCAGCCTTGAAGCGGGCGAGGGCGCGCAACCGCGCGGGCTGGGGCTTGTCGCCATGGATGGATTCCGCCGCCAGGCCCTCGGCCTGCAGCGCCTCCACCAGTTGCTCCACACCCTTGCGGGTCTTGGCGAACACCAGCACCTGGCCATGGCGACCGCTGCGATAGAGGTGCAGAAAGAGCTCGGTCTTGCGCTTCTTGTCGACCGGTACCACCCACTGCTTGACGGTGACGGCGGCCGTGTTGCGCGGACTGACGTCGATCGTCTGGGGATCGCGCAGCACCGGGGCGGCCAGCTGGCGCACGGCGTCGGAGAAGGTCGCCGAGAACAGCAGGGTCTGGCGCTTGCGCGGCAGCATGACGAACAGCTCGCCCAGTTGCCGGGAAAAGCCCAGGTCGAGCATGCGATCGGCTTCGTCCAACACCAGCACCTGCACCTGGTCGAAGCGCACGGCGTTCTGGCTGAACAGGTCGAGCAGGCGCCCTGGTGTTGCCACCAGCACGTCCACGCCCTTGCGCAGCTTCATCATCTGCGGATTGATGCTCACGCCACCGTAGGCCACCGCGGTGCGCAGCGGCAGGTGCTGGGCATAGTCGCGCAGACTGGCATGGACCTGTTCGGCCAGCTCGCGGGTGGGGGTGAGGATCAGCGCACGGATATGGTTGGGCGCCACCGCCGGGCCTTCCTGTACCAGCCGCTGCAGCAGCGGCAGCCCGAAGGCACCGGTCTTGCCGGTACCGGTCTGGGCGGCGGCCAGCAGGTCGCGACCGGCCAGCACCGCCGGGATGGCCTGGCGCTGGATGGGAGTGGGAGAGCTGTGCTCGAGGGCGGTGAGCGCCTGCAGCAGCGGATCTATGAGGCCGAGGTCGGCGAAGGTCATGACGGGCCCGGATGGCGACGAAAAGGGAGCGAATTCTAGGCCGACTGTGAGGCGCGCTCAAACTTTGTAGCCAAGCGGCGGCTGCACGCGGAATCCCGCCACGGCATAGTGGTCTGTCCTGCATCCCTAGGAGAATCCATGATCGCTACGCCTCCCTTGCCTCCGGTGCTGGCTGGCCCGCTGCTGCGGCGTACGGAAGGCTCGCGGTTGCTGCTCTGGCTGGTGACCACCGCGGCCGAGGCGCCTGTCCCGCGGCTCTGGCAAGGGGAGGCCGAGCTGCAGGTGCAAGGCGAGATCCAGTGCCTGCGCCTGGGTGAGCGGGCCTATCTGCAACTGATCGAGGTAAGGCCGGCCGCCGAATTGCCGGTGGATACCTTCCTCCACTATGACCTGCAATTGTCCACAGGTGGAATACGCGACTGGGCGCCGCACCTGCTGACGGAGCAGGGCGCGCTGCCAAGTTTCGTGCTGCGGCGGCGCTACGATCATCTGCTCCACGGCTCCTGTCGCAAGCCTCATCATGCCTCGGCCGATGGCCTGGTGGCGGTCGATCGCCTGCTGCAGGGCTGCACGACGCCCGAGGAGCGGCCGGCAGCCCTGTTGCTGACCGGCGATCAGGTCTATGCCGACGACGTGGCCGGCCCCATGCTGCTGGCCGTGCAGGCGCTGATCCGCCGCCTTGGGCTGTATGGCGAGTTCCTCGAAGGTGCGGTGGTGGCAGACAGTGATGCCCTGATGGCCCATGCCGCCAATCTCTATCATCGCGAGGATCTGCTGCCTGCCTTCAAGTCCAACCGGGCACTGCGCGAGCGTTTCTTCGGCGGAGTGGAGAAGCCCATCTTCACCTCGACCAATGCCCACAATCATCTGGTGACCCTGAGCGAGGTGCTGGCGCTCTATCTGCTCTGCTGGTCGCCGACGCCCTGGACGCTGATCGAGGCAGAGCCTCCCGCGCTCGACGACCAGGACCGCGAGCGTTATGCGCGGGAGTCGCGTTGCATCGAGGGGTTCGTCTCGACCCTGCCTCAAGCGGCGCGGGCCCTGGCCAGCGTGCCGACGTTGATGATCTTCGACGACCACGATGTCACCGACGACTGGAACCTTTCCGCCCGCTGGGAAGAGACCGCCTACGGCCATCCCTTCTCGCGTCGCATCATCGGCAATGCGCTACTGGCCTATCTGCTCTGCCAGGCCTGGGGCAACGCGCCTGAATCAGTGGCCGAGCCGCTGGCGGCTACGGCTCGTCTGCTGGAAACGGCGGGGGATGATGGCAAGCTGGATTGCCCAGTGCAGAACGCCTGCATAGACGAACTGCTGGGCTTCCAGGGCTGGCACTACGTCCTGCCGACCGAGCCGCCGCTGATCGTGTTGGATACCCGCACCCGCCGCTGGCGCAGCGAGCGACGGCTGGAGCACCCCTCGGGTCTGATGGACTGGGAGGCCCTCTGCGAGCTGCAGCAGGATCTGCTGGATCATCCTTCGGCAGTGATCGTCTCGGCCGCGCCCATGTTCGGCGTCAAGCTCATCGAGGCGGTGCAGCGAATCTTCACCTGGTTCGGCCAGCCGCTGATGGTGGATGCCGAGAACTGGATGGCCCATCCCGGCGCGGCCAAGACCATGCTCAACATCTTTCGCCATCGCCGCACCCCAGGCAACTACGTGGTGCTCTCCGGCGACGTGCATTACTCCTTCGTCTACGACATCCGCATCCGCGACAGGCGCGGTGAGCCGCGGCTCTGGCAGATCACCAGCAGCGGCATCAAGAACGAATTTCCGCCACGCCTGCTGGCGACTCTGGACCGGCTCAATCGCTGGCTCTATGCGCCTTGGTCGCCGCTCAACGGCTTCACCAAGAGGCGCAAGCTGGAGCTGCAACCACGCCTGCCGGATCGACGCGATGCCGGCGAACGGCTGTGGAACGGCGCCGGCATCGGCCAGGTGCTGCTGGATGGGGAAGGGCGGCCGGCGGTGATCCGCCAGCACAATGCCGACGGCTCGCCGGCTACCGAATTCGTCGAGCGTTCCTAGCGCTGCTCCAACCAGCGCAGCACGCCTTGTCCCGCCGCACGACCACTGGCGAAGCAGGCCGTGAGCAGATAGCCGCCGGTAGGCGCTTCCCAGTCGAGCATCTCACCGGCGCAGAAGACGCCGGGCAGTTGTTTGAGCATCAGCCCTTCGTCCAGAGCCTCCAACGGCACGCCACCGGCGCTGCTGATGGCTTCGGCCAGCGGTCGCGGCCGGACCACGGTCAAAGGCAAGGCCTTGCAGGCCTGGGCCAGCCGGGCCATGTCTTGGAACGCCTCTGCTGGGGCCAACTCGCGGAGCAGGGCGGCCCGGGCACCCTCGATCCCGGCGTGGCGGCGCAGATGACTGGCGACAGACTGGCTGCCCCTTGGCCTGGCCAGGGCGCGACCGAGATCGGCGAGATCTCGCTGCGGGGCGAGGTCCATGGTCAGGGTCGCCTGGCCATCGCGGGCGATGGCTCCGCGTATCTCTGCCGACAGGGCATAGACCAGACTACCTTCGATCCCCGTTTCGGTCAGCACGAACTCACCCTGGCGCGGCGGCAGTCCGGGTAGGGCGAGCGAAGCGGGCTTGATGGGGGCACCGGCATGGCGCTCTTTTAGGAAGTCGCTCCAGCCGGCGACCTCGAAGCCACAGTTGGCCGGCTCCAGGGCGCGCAGTTCGACGCCGCGTTCCGCCAGCAAGGCCTGCCAGGCACCATCCGAGCCCAGCCGCGGCCAACTGCCACCGCCCAACGCCAAGACGCAAGCTCGGGGCTGGATAGCTCGTTCACCCTCCGGAGTGACCAGGCGTAGGCTGCCGTCGGCATCCCAACCCAGCCAGCGATTGCGGGTATGGATGCGCACGCCCTGGTCACGCAAGCGATGCAACCAGGCGCGCAGCAGGGGCGCGGCTTTCATGTCTGTGGGGAAGACCCGCCCAGAGGTGCCAACGAAGGTGTCGATGCCCAACCCATGGATCCAGGCACGCAGGGCGTCGCTGTCGAAGCTATCGAGCCACTGGCCGACCCCTGTTTCGCGCTCGCGATAGCGTTGGCGAAAAGCGGTCTGGCCCTCGGCATGGGTAATGTTCATGCCCCCGACACCCGCCAGCAGGAACTTGCGGCCCACCGAGGGCATGGCATCGAAGAGATCTACTGGAATGCCCGCAGCGGCCAGGGTCTCGGCCGCCATCAGACCGGCAGGGCCACCTCCGATGACAGCGACGGTGGCGGTGGCAGAGGAGAGAGGCATGGCGGCATCCAGCAGAACGGAAAACCGCCATTGTACGCGAGGCAGTTAGAGTCTGTTCAGCCGCTGTTCCCTTGTTTCAATCTTATTGCTCTACCTAGTCGACCCCCGATGAAAAAGCGCAGTAGAACTTCCAATGGCTTAACAACTGCAGGTGAGATGTCACGCCGTGCCTGTAGGGAGATTTTACTGAGTGCGTACTGGGCTCGTGCTAGATATTATCTGCAAAAGTTTTTTTCTGAGGTTTCGAGTTTTCTTGGGTCATGGCTTTTTGTTCGGGCTTCCTCTATGTTTGAAAGAATTTTCTGATGCGGCGGAGAGGCAGCTAGGTTTGGCTCATAGGTGCTTGTAATTGCTGATGGCTGGCTTGTTGTCTTTGCATTAGTGTTGCTTGTAGATGGGTGGTTCTTGCTCTTTAGCCTCCGAACTATAGGTTTCGAAAGTTTTTCCGGCGCTTATTTTGGGTATTTTGATACTCGCCTGATTGCACACTGATTTCAGAGCGGCTCCGAATATGACCGTTGTGATGGGCGTTACGGCGACCAGAGGAATGAGGTTTCGGGAGGCGATCAATGTACTGGTGCTGGCTGATCGAAGTACCAGAACGCTCATTCGCGCGCAAGCTGTAATGAACAAGCCTGTGCCGCTTTACATTGCCTGGCGGTGTCAGGGCAATGCTCCCACCTATCCATTGAGGTATTCTAAATTACCCTCTGTCGCCTTGGCTTATCGGTGGTAGTAAATTACCTTTTTCTCCTTGATAGACTTCAAGTCTGCCGTTTCGCTGCCGATGACTCATGAAGAAATCATTGGCTTTAAAAGGATTTTCTTGTGAGCTCCTCTTTTGAGCAGTTTGGCCCCTCGTGGCACGCCAGCATCGTTTCGAGTGAAAACACCCTGAGAACAATTAGATTTCTCTGACTTGATAGTGGTTGTGGTTTAAATTCGAACTCTGGGTGATAAATGGCGCGCGCAACCTTCCAGCAACGGCTCTTTCTCGGCCTGGCTACACTTCTTTCGACCGTCTTCTCTGTGCCAGCGGCTTTCGCGCTTTCGAACGGCTGCGCCACGGTTAACAACCTATCGGGCTCGACATCGCTGTCCTATCAGTCCAACCGGTACCCCGCTGCGGATTTTCTACCTGGCGATGCACTGACGCTGACGTTCACCGATAGCGGTGCAGGGGCTGGCATGCCTCCCATGAATACCGACAGTGTCAGCCTGGCCCGCTATGACCTTTCAAATGGTCAGACGTACAACGCGACGAACTCCACGAGTAATACATCCCATACAGTCAGCATCACCGTTCCAACCGGTAGCCTTGAGGCGAACGGCCTGGCCGTTCGCGCCAATACCTCGCATGGCCAAATCAGCAACCTGGTATTCAACTGCACCAGCGTCTCTCAGGTATCCACCGACGCCACGCTGTCGGGTCTGGCACTTTCGGCCGGCACGCTGTCTCCCGGCTTCTCCAGCAACACGACCAGCTACACGACGTCCGTTAGCAACGCGACGACCTCCATTACCGTACGGCCTACTGCGACCGACAGTGGCAGCACCATTACCGTCAACGGGAATGCAGTCGTTTCGGGTAGCAACTCCGCCCCGATCAACCTGGCGGTTGGCTCCAACAGCGTGTCGGTCGTGGTCACGGCAGCCGATGGCCAGACCATCAAGTCCTATGCCATCAGCGTGACCCGTGCCGAAGCCGCGCCGGTGGCCAACAACGTCTCCGCCACGGTCGCCGCCAACAGCTCTAACAATGCCATCACCCTGTCGATCACCGGCACGGCCACGTCCGTCGCTGTCGCCTCCGCGGCGAGTCATGGCACGGCCACTGCGTCGGGAACCAGCATCACCTACACCCCAACGGCGGGCTACTCGGGTAGCGACTCCTTCACCTACACCGCGTCCAACGGCTCCGGTACCTCCGCGGCCGCCACGGTTACCCTGACCGTGTCTCGTCCAACATTGACCGTCACACCCGCTTCCGGGGCGTTGCCAGGTGGCCAGGTCGGTACCGCCTATAGCCAGACGATCACCGGTTCCGGCGGCTCTGCGCCCTATACCTATTCGGCTACGGGGTTGCCTGCGGGCCTTTCGCTGAATACCGCCGCGGGGACGATCAGCGGCACACCGACTGCGTCGGGTAGCTATACGCTTTCAGTCGTCGTCACTGACGCCAATGGGGCAACCGGCTCGGCCAACTACACGCTGTCCATAGCGGTGCAGCCCCCTGTGGCGGGACCTGTCTCGCTGAGTGTGGCCTCCAACAGCCGTAATAATCCCGTGACGCTCAACCTGTCGGGCGGCGCCGCTACCAGCGTTGCAGTGGCTAGCTTGCCGACCCATGGCACGGCAACAGTGTCGGGGCTTTCGATCACCTACACACCTGCCTCGGGCTACGCGGGAGCGGATAGCTTCAGCTATACCGCAACCAACGCCTCGGGTACGTCGGCGGCAGCTACTGTCACCTTGAGCGTCTCCGCGGTCGCACTCACCTTTACTCCGGCCTCGGGGGCGCTACCAGCCGGCCAGGTCGGTAACGGCTACAGCACCTCGCTCCAAGCCAGCGGAGGTACCGCACCTTATCGTTATGCCGCCACCGGCTTACCGGCTGGCCTCAACCTCGATGCCGCGAGCGGGCAGCTCAGTGGCACACCTACCGCTGCGGGTACCTACAGTGTGTCGGTCACGGCGACCGACAATGTCGGCAACACCGGCTCGGCGAGCTATAGCCTGACCATCGGGGTTGCAGCCCCTGTGGCAGCGGCGACTTCCGTGACGGTTGCGGCCAACTCCTCGAACAATGTGGTGACCCTGGCGTTGTCGGGCGGCGCGGCGACGTCGGTCGCCGTCGTGTCCGCTCCGAGCCATGGTGTGGCCGTGGCCAGCGGGACCAGCATTCGCTACACCCCCAACGCGGGTTACGCGGGCAGTGACAGCTTCACCTACAGCGCCAGCAATGCCAGTGGTACCTCGGCTGCCGCCAGTGTCTCGATCACCGTGACTGCCAGCGCGCTCGTGTTGTCGCCGGCTGCCGGCGCCTTGCCTGCTGCCAGCGTTGGTAGCGCCTACCGCCAAGTCTTCAGTGCCAATGGCGGCGTCAGCCCCTACAGCTTCAGCGCCGCTGGGCTACCGGCGGGGCTTAGCCTGGACGCGAGCTCCGGTAGTCTGTCCGGTACACCGACGAGCATGGGCAGCGCGTCTTTCTCGATCGCCGTCACCGATGCCAGCGGTACGCGGGCAAGTGCCAGTTACTCGCTCACCACCAGCGGTGTATCGCCCAAGGCGGCAGACACGACCATCGCGGTCGCCGCGGGTCAGAGTGTCAGCCTGGACCTGAGCGCGGGGGCCACGGGCGGTCCCTTCACGTCGGCGACGCTGCTGGATACGCCAGCACAAGCACTGGGCAGCGCGCGCTTGACTGGCACGGCGCTGGAGTTCACGGCGGCAGCCAGGGCCAGTGGCACAGTGGCTCTGCGTTTCACCCTGACGAACGCCTGGGGTACCTCGCAACCGGCCACTCTGACGTTGCAGATCAATGCGCGCACCGATCCCAGTCGTGATGCGGAGGTCGCTGGGGTCTTGAGCGCTCAGACGCAGAGCGCGCAGCAATTCGCCCGGGCGCAAATCAGCAATTTCACCGACCGTCTGGAGCAGCTGCATAGCCTCGATGGCCATCGCAATGCCTTCAATCTGCGCTTCAACCCCACTCAGGCCCAAGCGCGGACACTGCGGAATCCCACGTATGTCGACGACAACCAGACTGCGCTCGACCCTCTCGCCAATGTCCAGGCGCTGACGGATAACCAGCAGCCGGTAATGCACGCCTCTTCCGCGGAAAGGGGTAGCCAGCCGCTGCCCAACGGTAATCTCTCGCTGTGGACGGGGGGCTATGTAGACTTCGGCAGCACGCGCAATAGCGGTGAAAAAGTCAGCAACACCACCGTTGGCATTAGCAGTGGCATCGACGTTCGCCTGAGCAATGCATTCACGCTTGGCGTGGGTATCGGCCTCGGCAACGACAAGAGCGACATCGGGTCGTCTGGTAGCAACAGCCGTGGGACCTCCTACAGCGTGGCGGCCTATGGCAGCTATCATCCCAATGCGGTGTTCCTAGATGGCATGCTGGGCTACAGCAGGCTGCAATTCGACAGTGAGCGCTTCGTCACCGATAGCGGTCGGTATGCCAAGGGCAGGCGCAATGGCGACCAGCTGTTCGGCTCCCTGAGTTCGGGCTACGAAGTGAAAGGCCCCAACTGGCTGGTCTCGCCCTATGGTCGTGTGGATACCTCCACCACCTGGTTGCGTGGGTACAAGGAATCGAATGCCGACAGCTACAACCTCGACTATGCCGAGCAGCGTTTCTCGCTGGTCTCGGGTGTGGCCGGTGTAAGAGGGCAGTACGGTGTACCCCTGAGCTGGGCCTATCTCACCTTGCGCTCGCGCCTGGAGTTCAGCCACATCTTCAACTCCGACTCCACCGCCCGGATGGGGTATGTCGACGTCGGTGATTCGACCTATTCGATCACTACGGAGGGATTCGGCGATAACAGATTGTCGACCTCGCTCGGCGTCGATCTGTTGTGGTCTTCGGGACTGAGTACGGGGATCGGTTATCAGGGAACACGCGCGATTGGTGAGCAGTCGCGGTCGGATGCGCTTTCATTGCGGGCGGCCTATCGGTTCTAAGAAGCGAAGGCAGCAATATCTTGTGCCGGAAGCCTTCCCAAGACCTCGATTAGTACCGATAGCCAGGATGCTGGTGGTCGGCAAAAAAAGAAGGTGAGCGCCTCGGGGCTTTTCGACCAAGGCCCCCGAGGCGTTGTGGCTTCTAGACCGCTGTCAAACCGCGCCGGCCTGCCCTATCGGCGCTGCCAGAGGTTCTTCCAGCTTCTCTGGAATCAAAGGCTCGGTCCGCCCCGGAGTGAGGATCACCTTGCGGCAGTCCTCCTGCTTCTTGTCGAAGATCTTGTAGCCGTCGACCGCCTGCTCCAGGGACAACCGGTGGGTGATGATGGCCTCTGGCGCCAGGTCGCCGCGCTCGATGTGGTCGAGCAGTTCCGGCAGATAGCGCTGCACGTGGGTCTGGCCCATCTTGAAGGTCAGGCCCTTGTCGAAGGCATCGCCGAACAGGAAGCCGTGGATGAAGCCGGCATAGACCCCCGGCACACTGACACTGCCCCCACGGCGGACCGCCGCGATGCACTGGCGCAGCGCTTTGCCACTGCTGCCTTCCAGCTTCAGGTTGGCGAGGATGGTCTCGGTGGTGCTGCCCTTAGCTTCGAAGCCCACCGCATCCACCACGCCGTCCACGCCACGCTTGCCCGGTGTCTGCTCGATGATGGTGGCGGCCGGATCGTCGTCCTCGTCGAAGTTGATCGGGATGACGCCGTAGGTCTGCTGAGCATAGGCCAGGCGATAGGGGTGGTGATCGACCATGAAGATGCGCTCGGCGCCGAGCATCCTGGCGCAAGCCGCCGATAGCAGGCCTACCGGGCCGGCGCCGTAGATGGCGATGCTCGATCCCTGGCCGATGCCGGCATTGAGCACGGCCTGCCAGGCGGTGGGCAGGATGTCGGAGAGGAACAGCACCTTCTCGTCGGCCAGGGTGCCGGGCACCTTGAAAGGGCCGGTGTTGGCCTTGGGCACCCGTACGTATTCGGCTTGGCCGCCTGGTACGCCGCCATAGAGATGGCTGAAGCCGAACAGCGCCGCGCCCGGCGGGATCTGCTTCTTGTTGAGGATGGCGCCACGCCCCGTATTGGTAGTCTCGCAGGCGGCGTAGAGATCCTGGTTGCAGAAGAAGCAGCTGCCACAGGCGATGACGAAGGGGATCACTACCCGGTCGCCTTTCTGCACGGCGGTAACCGCCGGCCCGGTCTCCTCGACGATACCCATGAATTCGTGGCCGAAGATGTCGCCGTGCTCCACGGTTGGAATCTTGCCGCGATACAGGTGCAGGTCCGAGCCGCAGATGGCCGTAGCGGTCACCCGCAGGATGATGTCATCGGCGTCCTGGATGGTCGGATCGGGTACGGTATCGACGCGGACATCGTGGGCACCGTGGTAGGTCAAGGCTCGCATGGCGGTCTCCGTTAGGTAACTTTCACCTAGGGTGGAGGCCGCCTCGATAGGTGCGGTTCCTATACGTCTGACCGGTGGTATATCGGCAAGATGGTCGCTTTTCGCGATTTTTCGACGCCTTTCCGCAGGCTAGAGCCTGGCAGGCGCAACGGCGTCAACGATTGCGGATATACACCGCCTTGCCGGCGCTGCCATCGGCCGGATCGCGCTCCTGCACCTCGAAACGGTCGCTGTGGGCCTTCACCAGGCCACTGAATTTGCGATGGCCGTAAAGGCGGGCGTCGAAGTCGGGACGGACCTTGCCAAGGTTGGTGCCGACCAGACCGAGGTTGGCCCAGCCGCCCTCGTCGGAGGCATCCTCCACCGCCTGTTCGATCAGCTTGAGGATGGCGCTCAGCTTGGGTTTGCCGCGATTGCTGGTGCTGGCCTTCTCGGTCGGTACCGCTTCGCGATTATCCTCGCGCGGCTTCGACCTAAGGATCTCGGTATAGATGAATCTGTCGCAGGCCGAGACGAAGGGGTCCGGGGTCTTTTCCTCGCCGAAGCCGTAGACCGTCAGCCCTTCCTCGCGCAGTCGCGCCGCCAGGCGGGTGAAGTCGCTGTCGCTGGAGACCAGGCAGAAGCCGTCGAAGCGGCGGGTGTAGAGCAGGTCCATGGCATCGATGATCAGGGCGCTGTCGGTGGCATTCTTGCCCTTGGTGTAGCCGAATTGCTGCACCGGCTGGATGGAATGGTCGAGCAGTACCTTCTTCCAGCTGTTCAGTTGCGGCTGGGTCCAGTCGCCGTAGATGCGCTTGACGCTGGCCACGCCGAAGCGGGCGATCTCGGCCATGAGACCGTCGACGATGGCGGCCGGGGCATTGTCGGCGTCGATCAGCACGGCCAGGCGCGCCTGGCTGGATTCGGAAGGTTTGGCGGTCTTGCTCATGGAAACTCCCGTTCAGTTCAGCCCCAGCTCCTGCCAGACCTGGGTCGCGGTGTGATGGAGGATGCCGTGGCGGCGGGCCAGGGCGGTACGATCGGCCGAATAGCCACCGCCGATCACCCCTACCACCGGTATATCCGCCGCCAGGCAGCGTCGCAAGACCAGGCCGTCGCGGGCGGCGAGGCCGGTATCGGTCAGATCGAGATAGCCCAGAGCATCGTCGCGATGGACGTCCACGCCAGCGTCGTAGAGCACCACGTCCGGCTGGTAGAGCGGCAATAGGTAGTTCAGGGCGTCGTCGAGCACCCTTAGGTAGCCGGCGTCGTCGAGACCGCGGGGCAGGGGAATGTCCCAGTCGCTCGCGGCCTTGCGTGCCGGATAATTGGTGGCGCAGTGCAGGGAGACGGTCACGGCGTCCGGCACCTCGGCAAGGATGCGGGCGGTGCCGTCGCCCTGGTGGACGTCGCAGTCGAGGATCAGCACCCGGCCAGCGCGGCCGCTTTCCAGCAGCGACAGGGCCAGGATCGCCAGATCGTTGAAGATGCAGAAGCCGGCTGAATAGTCGTGATGGGCGTGATGGGTGCCGCCGGCGAGATGACAGGCCAGGCCATGGCGCAGGGCCAATTCCAGGGTCAACAGGGAGCCGCCCACGGCGCGGATGGTCCGGCGCACCAGTGGCTCGCTCCAGGGCAGCCCCAGTTGGCGCTGCAGCGGCGGTGCCAGCTCGCCGGCCTGGAAGGCGCGGATGTAGTCAGGGGCGTGGGCCAGGGCGAGCAGCTCGTCCGGGCAGAGCTCGGGGCGGTGCCAATTGTCCGCGCCCAGGATACCGCTGTCGCTCAGGTGCTCCTGCAGCAGGCGGAATTTTTCCATCGGAAAACGATGGCCGGCAGGGAAGGGCGGACTGTAGTCCTCGTGGTAGACCAGCGGCAGGCGCGTGCTCAAAACACCAGGAGCTCCAGGATGAACCAGAGGATACCGGTGCAGAAGCCCAGCGCCAGCAGGAACAGCAGGCCGTCACGGGCGATGAGCGACAGCGCGAAGGAGGTCAGCGCCAACCCCGCCGTGGTGTTGGCGAAGGGCACCAGGTCCAGCACCGGCATGGTCGCGGCGATCAGGATGCAGAGCAGGGCGGTGACGAAGTGCGCCGGGCGCGAGGTCAGCACCCGCAGGCGCGACTTGACCACCTTGTCGACCCAGCGGGCGGGCTTCTGCAGCAGCCGTAGTGACTTGCGCAGCTTGCGCCGCGAGACGTTGCGTTCCAGCACCCAGCGCGGCAGCCAGAAGTGGTCGCGCCCGAGCAGCAACTGGCCACTCACCAGCATCACGAAGACGGCGATGGCCGTGGCGATCCCCGGAATGCCGGTCAGTGGCGAGATGGCCAGCACACCGGGCAGCAGGATCATGGGGCCGAAGGAGCGACTGCCGATGGCGTCGATCAGATGATGCACCGACACCTGCTCGGGGCTGTTGCCCACCCGCTCCAGGCAGGCGAGGAAGCTCTGGAGGTCGACCGGCCCGTCCTGCCCGGTGTCACAGCTGACCGGCTCGCGCTCCAGGGCCTCGTCCTTCATGGACGGGGGACATCCAGCATGCGGCGGATCGAGCGCGTCAGATCCTGGCGGCCATAGGGCTTGTTGAGGATGGGGAAGCGTTCGCCATTGCCTTCTTCGAGTTCGAGGGCATTGTTGGCGTAGCCAGTGGTGAGCAGGATGCGCAGGTTCGGCTGGCGCCGTTGCGCCTCCTTGGCCAGCATCACCCCGTTCATGCCACCCGGCATGATCAGATCGCTGAACAGCAGGTCGATGGACGTCTCCCGCGCCAGCAGGTCCAGCGCCTGTTGGCCGTTGTGGGCGACGCATACCTGGTAGCCAGCCTCTTCGAGAATGGCCTGGGCCAGGGCCGCCACGTCGGGGCGGTCGTCCACCACCAGGATGGTCTCGGAGCCGCCACTGTCCTCGTGCGGGGTCGGCAGCGGCACCGGATGCTCGCGGGCCTCGTCTTCCGAGACCGGGAAATACAGGCGCACTGAGGTACCGACACCTTCTTCGGAATAGAGCCGGACTAGGCCGCCCGATTGCTTGAGGAAACCATAGACCATGGACAAGCCGAGACCGCTACCCTGGCCTTCTTCACGGGTAGTGAAGAAGGGGTCCAGGGCCCGACCGAGGATATCGGTGGACATCCCGCATCCGGTATCGGTCAGGGCGATGCAGACGTAGTGCCCCTGCGACAGCCCGCCGTGGGCCAAGTCCTGGCCGGTGACCTCCACATTCAGGGTCTCCAGCGTGAGGGTGCCGGTGCCCCGTTCCAGCATCGCCAGCCGGGCGTTGTCGACGATATTGAGCAGTGCCGTTTCCAGCTGGATCGGGTCCAGGCGGCAGTTCCACAGAGCCGGCGCAGGACGGAAGATGAAGCGGAAGGGTGCACCCAGGGCCTGGGCCAGCCGTCCCTGACGCCCGTCGATGAGTTTGTTCAGGTCCACGGCGCGGCCGGTCAGGCGCTGCTTGCGCGCGAAGGCGAGCAATTGCTGCGTCAGGGTCGCGGCGCGATTCACCGCGTCCCGGGTGTTGTCGACGTGGCGCCTGGCCTTATCACGATCCAACTCAGGCCGATCCAGGTTGATGCGGAGAATGTCCAGGTAGCCGACCATCACCTGCAGCAGGTTGTTGAAGTCGTGGGCGATGCCGCCGGTGAGCTGGCCGAGGGCTTCCATCTTCTGCGCCTGGCGCAGGGCATCCTCGGCGTCGCGTCGCCGGGACACGTCCAACTGCGAGGCGAAGTAGTAGATGAGTTCGCCCTGGGGATCGAGCACCGGTGAAATGAACAGCGCATTCCAGAAGGTGGTGCCGTCCTTGCGATAGTTCAGCAGCTCGACGTTACAGTCTCGCTGCTCGTGCAACGCCTGGCGAATCTCGGCGATATGATCCTGGCGGGTGTCGGGACCTTGCAGGAAGCGGCAGTTGCGCCCCAGCACCTCGTCCAGCGCATAGCCGGTGGTGCGCAGGAAGGCCTCGTTGGCGAAGATGATGGGATTGTCCGGCTGATGCGGGTCCGTCACGATCATCGGCATCCGGGTCTTCTTCACCGCAGCGAAGAAGATGTCGTTGTGTCCGAGACCCTTGCCCAATTCCGCGATCAGCGAGGACGCGGATGGGGCGGAAGACGAGGTGGCGGAGGTTTCGGTCATGAAGGGACGCCTGCGATGGGACAGCGGTACCCTCATTGTGACCATTATTCCGCCGACATGCTCCACCAATCGTCGTCATACGATGACCACGTCGCGTCGATCGAGCGCCGGCGCCCTGGGCCTGACCGGTTTTGCGTATGATGACGGCTCTCTGTCAAGGAACCCTCCCCATGAGCAAGGTGCTGGACAACCTGGTCGATCTGCTGACCCTCGAATCCCTGGCTCCCGATCTGTATCGGGGCGGCAGCCAGGACCTCGGCTTTCCCCAGCTCTTCGGTGGCCAGGTCCTGGGCCAGGCGCTGTCGGCGGCCAGCCAGACCGTGGTGGCGGAACGGCGAGTGCATTCCCTGCACGGCTACTTCCTGCGCGCGGGCTCGGCGGTGGAGCCGGTCACCTACCAGGTGGATCGCATCCGTGACGGCGGCAGCTTCTCCACCCGCCGCGTCACCGCCTTCCAGGGTGAGCAGCCGATCTTCTTCTGCAGCGCCTCCTTTCATATAGAAGAGCCGGGCTTCGAGCACCAGACGACCATGCCGGACGTGCCGGCACCTGAGACCCTCCAATCGGAGATCGCCCACGCGCAGAAGTACGCCGAGCTGATTCCTGCGCCCTTGCGGGATAAGCTGCTGGGGCCGCGGCCGATCGAGATGCGGCCGGTGGTCTTTACCGATCCCTTCAAGCCCGAACCGAGCGAACCGGTCCGCCACGTTTGGTTCCGCGCTACCGGTGACCTGCCCGACCAGCCGGCCCTGCACCGCTATCTGCTGGCCTACGCCTCGGACTTCAATCTGTTGCCCAGCTCGCTGCTGCCCCATGGCACCAGCTTCTGGGACCGTTCGCTGCAGATCGCCAGCCTCGATCACGCGGTGTGGTTCCACCGCGATTTCCGCTTGGATGACTGGTTGCTTTACGCCATCGACAGCCCCTGGGCCGGCGGTGCCCGTGGCCTGTGCCGCGGCAGCATCTATGATCGAGCTGGCCGCCTGGTGGCCTCCGTCGCCCAGGAGGGCCTGATTCGCAAGCGTGGTTGAGATCGACCCGTCTAGCTGGCTATTTGGGCGGTACGCTTATAGGCTCTTGCCTGCGAAGGACCGGATGCCCGTCCGCTGGGCGTCCAGACACATTTTATTGTTGAGGCATCGTTCTTGAATCGACTCGAGCGCGTCGTAACCGGTATCCAGGGGCTGGATGAGATCTTGAAAGGAGGCCTGGTCGCAGGTGCCTCCTATGTCATCCAGGGCAGACCGGGCTCCGGCAAATCGATCATGGCCAACCAGATCGCCTTCAACCACGTGCGTAATGGCGGCCGGGTGCTCTTCGCCACCATGCTGTCGGAAACCCACGAGCGGATGTTCCAGTTCTTCTCCACGCTGGATTTCTTCGACCGCTCCTGCATCGGCGACCAGGTCCAGTACCTCAGTGCCTTCGATACCATGGAAGGCGAGGGGCTGGACGAGGTGGTCCGCCTGCTACGCCGGGAAATCAGTCGGCAGAAGGCCAGCCTGCTGGTGGTGGACGGTCTGCTCAATGCCCGTTCGCGCGCCGAGACGCCCATAGATACCAAGAAATTCATCGCCGAACTCCAGGGCCATGCGGCCTTCGCCGGCTGCACGGTGATCTTCCTCACCAGCGCCCGCTTGGAAGATGGCAGCCCCGAACACACCATGGTCGACGGGGTGCTGGATCTGCACGAGGAAGAGATCGGCAGTCGCAGCATTCGCCGCTTGGCGCTGCGCAAGACCCGCGGCAGCGGCGCCCTGCCGGGTTTCCACGAATTCATCATCTCCCAGGCCGGCATTACCGTCTTTCCGCGCCTGGAAACCCTCTATCGCGATCCATCAGCGGGTGCGACCTACAAGGTCAGCAATGCCCGGGTGACCAGCGGCATACCGTCCCTGGACACCATGGTCGACCAGGGCCTGCCGGAGAGTTCGACGACGTTGCTGATAGGGCCCTCGGGCGCGGGCAAGACCTCTCTCTGTCTGAACTTCCTCGCGGCCTCCACTGCCGAGGCGCCTGGGCTGATGTTCGGCTTCTACGAGCCGCCGGAGCGCCTCTATCTCAAGGCCGGCTCCCTCGGACTCGATCTGGCCGGGCGCGTGGGGGAGGGAGCGGTGCATGTGCACTGGCAGCCCACCACGGAGTTGCGCATCGACGACGTCGGCCACCAGCTGCTGGCGCTGATCAAGCAGCATGGCATCAAGCGTCTGGTGATCGACAGCCTCGGCGCCATCGCGCGCTTCGCCATCCCGCAAGGACGGCTCATCGAATACTTCAGCGCCCTACTGAACGAGCTGCGTACCCAAGGCGTCACAGTTCTAGCCACCTGGGAACTGCGCGACGTGTTTGGCGCGGACATCTCGGCGCCGGCGCCCGAACTTTCCAGCATGGTGGACAATCTGATTTTGCTGCGCTTCGTCGAGGCCGAAGCGGAGATCAAGCGGGTCCTGTCCATCCTCAAGGTGCGGGACAGTCTCTACGACCCGTCACTATGCGAACTGGTGATAGGCAACTCAGGAATCGAACTGAAAAAGGCGTTCAAAGACATGGTGAAGGTTCTTTCAGGTTCAGCCATGCCCTCAGCGCAACCATGATCGCGTCGGAGGGGAGAGTTTCCGCATGACGACGATACTGGTAGTCGACGACGAATTTCTGATAGCGGACATCCTGGCCTTCGCCCTCGAGGACGAAGGCTACATGGTGGTCAAGGCGAGCAACGGTCGCCGGGCGCTGGACGTATTCGATCGCGAACTACCGTCACTGGTCATCACCGACTTCATGATGCCGGTCATGAACGGCCGCGAACTGGCCGAAGCGCTGCGCGAGCGGCAAGGTCTGCAGCACCTGCCGATCATCCTTATGAGCGGTGCCCAGGCGCATCTGGCCCAGGAAAGTTCCGAGTTGTTCGACGCCGTCTTCCAGAAGCCCTTCAACATCGGGGAAATCGTCGACACCGTGCGCCGGCACCTGCTGACCGCAAACGAGTGAACGCCCTCAATGCAAAAGGCCTGCACGAGCAGGCCTTTTGCATTGAGGGCTGGCGTGGTTGCCAGCCCTGCGTTCGCTATCAGGAACGCGAAAGCAGTACGCCGAGTACGAAGCCGATGCCACCGGCGACGGCCAGGGCGGTGAAGGGCTTGTCGGCGGTCACGTTGCGTGCGGTGTCGATGGCCTGACCATACTGCTGCTGCAGTTTGCCCTCCAGTTGCCGCGCCTTGCCTTCGGCTTGCCAGTCGGCATTGCCGGTCGCGGCGCCGAAGCTGTCCTGGATCTTGCCGGTGGCGTCTTTGGCATTGCCTATGATTTGATCGGTATTCATGAATGCACCTCGTGTTGTGGAAACGGAAGAGGTCATGCCAAGCGGCATGCTTCCTCTATTGATCCGCGCCAGACGCATTTCGTTCAGGTCAATTTGCTGTTCGCGACCTCCATCGCGGTTCCTGCCGAGAGGATCCATGACCCCGAGCCGTCTTTCCGCCCTCTGTCTGCTCTCCCTGCTGGCCGGCTGTACCACCCAGCAGCCCCCTGAAACCGCCCCCGACGCCGATGGCCTCTTCGCCCGGCCAGTAGTCGCCGGGAGCGCCCTGCGCGACGGCTCCCGTCTGCAGGTGGCGTTGGCCCTACCGGAGGGTGGCAGCGCCCTGGTGGCCCTCGACTGCGCCCGAGACGAGGCGCGCCTGCTCTATCTAGACGGTGCCCAGCGCGTTTATCCCGGGCGGGTGAATGGCTATGCCGCACCGCTGGCCCTGAGCGCCGCGAAGGTCGCGGCACTCAAGGCCAATCCCGAGGTGCAGGCGCTCTGCGCGCAACCGGCCAGTACCGACTGGCGCACTCTGGCCACGGCACCTGGGGGCGATGCGCTGGTACTGGACCGCAACAGCCTCGTCGATGCCGGTGGTGTGCGCCGCTTCTGGGGTGGTCAACAACTGGCCGCGACGATCCAGACACCGCGCTATGGCGCTCCCGTGCGCCTGTGGCGGGAATCCCTCGCCGCGGACTGCACCGCGCGGCGGTACGTCCTGCTCGCCCGTTACGGTCTCGATGAGGGCGGGTTGATCACCGACAGCCAGTCGGCAGATCTGACCCAGGAAGCCTTCGCCGCCGCGCCAGTGGAGCGCCGTACTCTCCTCGAAACCGCCTGCGATCGCCGGGAGGCCCTGCTGGCCGCACCACGGTCGCGCGCTGTCACTGCGCCGGCTGCAGCGCCTGTCGTCGCGTCGCCGCTGGCCGAGCTGCCGGCTGTCCAGCCGCAGCCGATGCAGGCACTGCAGGCCCTGACCCTGCCCGCAGCGCGAAGCGGGGTGCAGCGCTACGTGGAGGAGGGGGAAAGCCGCTACGACGGCCAGACGCATCCCTATCGAGAGGAGGTCCAGGTCAAGGCGGCGGGTACGTCCGGCCTACTGCGGCTGACCGCGGCGGGCAAGCGGGCGCGGGTGGATGCGCTGAACTGGCGCGGTCTGCTGGATCTGGTACGTCGTACCCGGGTCGACAACGGCAGCCTGCCGGTCGAAGAGCTGGCCGTAATCGAGCAACTGAGCTTCACCGGCGACTGGCGTACCCTCGCGGTCGGCAGCCAGGTCGGTTACCAGGCACGGCAGGCGCTGAGCGGCACCCTCAAGCAGGCCGAGCGCCGCGAACTCAAGGTGTCCTGCCAAGTGGTGAGCGAAGGCGATGCACGCCAGGTCCTGGCGTCGTTGAGCGGTCGCGCCAAGCGCCTCGATTGTCGACATGGGGACGCGAGCGACGGGCCCCGCAGTCGCTGGGTATACCTGCAGGACTATGGTTTCTTCCACATGACCAGCGTCGGCGCAGGTGGTCCCATGGGGTTGGAAAAGCACCTGACCGACTTGCAATAGCCCGCGTCAGAGCGGCGGGTGGAGCAGAAGAAGCTGAGGACGGACTTAAAAGTTTCCTGGATATTATTTCCTGGCAGGTAAATATCACTCTCGAAAAGGCCACTTTTTAGCGAATTGGTACCAGTAGTACGCTGTGTCTATCGAAGCAGCACAACCAAGAGGTATTCGCTATGAAAGTCTTAGGTATCCCGGCGCTCGTTGCCATCGTCTTCATGGGCTTACTGTCGGGTACGGCATCCGCCGCCAGCCGTGACGTGTCCAACAAGTCGATCCGCGCCAATGCTCAGGCCCAGTTCCAGTCCGAGCATCCGGCCCGGACCTCCGCGCTCTACCAGAACAACGCCAACTGATACTGGCGCCCGCTACGACGCCCCCTGCGATCCACTCATCGCCGGGGCGTCGCCTTATCCGCTCTCCGCTCCTGTCGACCTCGACTCTACCTCTCCATCGCCACCATCGTCTTGATCCCTGCCGCCGCTCCCGTCAGGCTATCTCCAGTGAAGCTATCGAGTGATATACGGCCATGAGAATCGGCGAGCTGGCCAGTCTTACCGACTGCGCCGTCGAAACCATTCGCTACTACGAGCGGGAAGGCCTGCTGAGCCCGGCAGCGCGCAGCAGCAGTAACTACCGCCGCTACGACCAGAGCCATGTCGAGCGGCTGGTGTTCGTTCGCCACTGCCGATCGTTGGACATGACGCTGGGTGAGATCAAGGCACTGCTGGCGTTGCGCGATAGCGGCGAGCCAGGCTGCGATCAGGTCGACGCCCTGATCGGCGCCCACCTGCATCATGTGGAAGTCCGCATCCGCGAGCTGAACCAGCTGCGCGAGCAACTGGTGACCTTGCGCCACCAGTGCCAGGGCGAGGGGGCCGGTGATCGTTGCGGTATCCTACGCGAGCTCAGCCAGCCGGCAGCGCCGTCACCCATCACTGCCCAGTGCAGCGCGGCCGGGCACGCCCATGTGCCCGGTACGCACCGGCTACAGGATTAGATAGCTTCCGCCCAGAGGTCGTATTCGTCGGCGTCGGTGACGCGCACCCAGACCTTGTCGCCGGGTTGCAGCGGCGTCGCGCTGTCGACATAGACGTTGCCGTCGATTTCCGGCGCATCGGCGTAGGAGCGGCCGATGGCACCCTGTTCGTCCACCTCGTCGATCAGCACCTCGATCTCACGACCGATCTTCAGCTGCAGGCGTGCCGCGGAAATGGCCTGCTGGTGCGCCATGAAGCGCTCCCAGCGGTCCTGCTTGACCTCGTCCGGAACCGGGTCCAGGCCCAGCTCGTTGGCGGGTGCGCCCTCGACCGGCGAATACTGGAAGCAGCCGACGCGATCCAGCTGGGCTTCGGTGAGCCAGTCCAGCAGGTACTGGAAGTCTTCCTCGGTCTCGCCGGGGAAGCCGACGATGAAGGTGGAGCGGATGGTCAGCTCCGGGCAGATTTCCCGCCAGCGCTTGATGCGCGCCAGGGTCTTATCCTCGAACGCCGGGCGTTTCATGGACTTGAGCACCTTGGGGCTGGCGTGCTGGAAGGGGATGTCCAGGTAGGGCAGCAGCTTGCCGGCGGCCATCAGCGGGATGACGTCGTCGACGTTGGGGTAGGGGTAGACGTAGTGCAAACGGACCCAGACGCCCATGCCCGACAGCGCCTCGCACAGCTCCAGCATACGCGTCTTGACCGGCTGGCCGTTCCAGAAGTCCAGCTTGTACTTGAGGTCGACGCCATAGGCGCTGGTGTCTTGCGAGATCACCAGCAGCTCCTTGACGCCGGCCTTGACCAGCCGCTCGGCCTCGGACAGCACGTCGCCCACCGGCCGGCTGACCAGCTTGCCGCGCATGGAGGGGATGATGCAGAAGCTGCAGCTGTGGTTGCAGCCTTCGGAAATCTTCAGGTAGGCGTAGTGACGCGGGGTCAGCTTGATGCCCTGGGGTGGCACCAGGTCGATCAGCGGATTGTGCTCTAGCTGCGGCGGCACCACCTCGTGGACGGCGCTGACCACCTGCTCGTACTGCTGCGGACCGGTCACCGCCAGCACGCTGGGGTGCACGCCGCGGATGTTGCCCTCGTCCACGCCCATGCAACCGGTGACGATCACCTTGCCATTCTCGGCGATGGCCTCGCCGATGGCGTCCAGGGACTCGGCCTTGGCGCTGTCGATGAAACCGCAGGTGTTGACCACCACCACGTCGGCGTCTTCATAGGTCGGTACGATTTCGTAGCCTTCCATGCGCAGCTGGGTGAGGATGCGCTCGGAGTCGACGGTGGCCTTGGGACAACCGAGGCTGACGAACCCGACCTTGGGGGCGGACGTTTGGATGGACATGGGCTAACCTCGGCGGGCGCTCAGGAGGCGCCTTGATCAAAAAACGCGCGATTCTAGCCATCTCTGCCGCTGCTTGGAAGGGGCAGGCGGGCTCTATCGATGGCACAGAGCTTTTTGCCGACCAGAGAGTCTATGGAGCGTGAGGCGCTGCGCTGAGCGGTTGCTCTGGCTGCGTCCCTGGCCTTTTCAACTTGATCCCGGCGCCGCTTCGGCGCAGGATGCGCCGATTTTCGACTCTAGGAGCCCTGCATGAGCCGTCCGGAACACGAGCACGGTGGTAAAGCCCCTTCGGCACTGGGAATGATCGTTCTCGCGACCGGTGTGGTGTATGGCGACATCGGGACCAGTCCTTTATACACCCTCAAGGAAGTCTTCTCGCCGCACTACGGCTTGCCGCTGAACCATGACAGCGTGCTGGGTATCCTGTCGCTGATCTTCTGGTCGCTGATCTGGGTCGTTACCCTCAAGTACATCACCTTCGTGATGCGCGCCGACAACCAAGGCGAGGGTGGCATCATGGCGCTCACCGCGCTGGCTCGCCGTGCCGCCCAGGGCTCACCGCGCCTGGCCACCACCCTGGTACTGCTCGGCCTGTTCGGCGCGGCGCTCTTTTACGGTGACAGCATGATCACTCCGGCGGTCTCGGTGCTTTCGGCGGTGGAGGGGCTGGAATTGGCCTTCGATGGCCTTGAGCCCTGGGTCGTGCCCATCTCGCTGGTCATCCTGGTCGGTCTTTTCGCTATTCAGAAGCGAGGCACCGCGACCATCGGCAAGTTCTTCGGGCCGGTGATGGTGCTCTGGTTCACCTCGCTCGGTGCCCTGGGCGTCTACGGCATCGTCCAGCAGCCCGAGGTGCTCAAGGCGTTCAACCCCTACTGGGCGGTGGAGTTCTTCGCGGCCAACCCGATCAAGGGCTTCATCGTGCTCGGTGCGGCGGTCCTGGCGCTGACCGGTGCCGAGGCGCTCTACGCCGACATGGGCCACTTCGGTCGCAAGCCTATTGCTCGCGCCTGGCTGCTGCTGGTGCTGCCGGGCCTGGTGCTCAACTACTTCGGCCAGGGCGCGCTGCTGCTCGCCGACCCTGCCGCCGTGCGCAATCCCTTCTATCTGCTGGCACCGGAATGGCTGCTGCTGCCGATGATCGGCCTGGCCACCCTGGCGACCGTCATCGCCTCCCAGGCGGTGATCACCGGGGCCTTTTCCATGACCCGCCAGGCCATCCAGCTGGGCTACATCCCGCGCATGCAGATCCAGCACACCTCCAGCCAGGAGCAGGGGCAGATCTATATCCCGCTGATGAACTGGGTATTGATGCTGGGGGTGATCTTCCTGATTCTCACCTTCCAGTCTTCCGCCAACCTGGCCGAGGCCTACGGGGTAGCCGTGACCGGTACCATGCTGATCACCAGCTGTCTGGTGTCGGCAGTGATCCTGCTGCTGTGGAAGTGGCCACGCTGGGCCATGGTGCCGCTGTTGACCGGCTTCGTGTTGGTGGACCTGCTGTACTTCTCCGCCAATGCGCCGAAGATTTTCTCCGGCGGATCCTTCCCGGTGATCGCCGGCATCATCATCTTCATCCTGCTGACCACCTGGAAGCGTGGTCGCCAACTGGTGGTCGATCGCCTGGACGACGGGGCGCTGCCGCTGCCGATCTTCATCAGCAGCATCCGCGCCCAGCCGCCGTTTCGCGCCAAGGGCACCGCGGTTTTCCTCACCGCCCGGACCGACGTGGTGCCCCATGCCATGCTGCACAACCTGCTGCACAATCAGGTGCTGCACGAGCAGGTGGTGCTGCTCACGGTACGCTACGAGGACCGGCCGCGGGTATCGCGTGCGGAGCGCATGGAGGTCGAGGACTTCGGTGATGGCTTCTTCCGGGTGGTGCTGCACTACGGCTTCATGGACGAGCCGGACATTCCCCTGGCGCTCAGCCACTGCCCGCACCAAGGGCTGGACTTCACGCCGATGCGCACCACCTACTTCCTCAGCCGGGAAACGGTGATCGCCTCCAAGCGCCTGGGCATGGCGCCCTGGCGGGAGAATCTGTTCGTCTTCCTGATGAAGAACGCCAACGGCAACCTGAGATTCTTCAAGCTGCCGGTGAACCGGGTGATCGAGCTGGGTACCCAGGTCGAGATCTGATCGCAGGCGACATGAAAAAGGCTCCTTCGGGAGCCTTTTTCATGTCTGCAGATCGGCTTCGGCAGCCAAGTGCTGATGCATCGCGCCGGCTATGCAGGCGGCTGGTTTCGTTCGGTTCAGGTAGAGCGCTTGCGCTCTGGTTCGGGGAACGCCAGGACCAGGCTTCAGTTGAAGACCGGTGGAGGCAGGGCGTCGGGATCGGTGATGAAGGGCATTTGCCAGCTGTCCAGGATCTGGCCACGGCTTTCCAGCTCGGCGCGTACCGTGCCGATGTAGCCCGCCAGCCGCAGGGGATCGCGATAGTCGGTTTCGCTCAGCTGCTCTTCGGTATAGAGCGTCTTGCCCTTGGCATCGACCACACCCAGGGCGAGATCGTGGCCGTCCGCACCGCAGGACACCACGCAGCCCAGGGGTTGAAAGGCGTCCACCAGGATCTTGCTGGCGGCGTCGGCGGAAAGCGGTGTGGTCATGACGGGTCTCCGTGGCTGTTGCAGCCATAGACCGCCAGAGACTGCCTGGTTGTTCCGGCCGTGGGTCCGGGCCCGCAGGCCCGGACGAACGGCCGGACGCTGCACGCTATTGCGGCGTGCGGGCCTCGATGGCCTTGACCATGAAGTCGGCCAGGTTGTCGTAGTTCTCGTCGAAGTGGTGGCCGCCCGGGCGCTCCAGCTTCTCGCCCGCCATGCCAGGCTCGGTGCAACCGCTCTCGTCCTTCTCTTCGGCGCCATAGACGCAGTACAGCTTCGCTGCGGGAATGCGCTTGGCCTCGGGCAGGGTGTCGGCTTCGTCGCCCGGTTTGCCGAGCCAGCCTTCCACGGCGATCTCGAAGTTGCTCTTGCGGCTGTAGGCCAGCAGCAGCAGGGTCGAGATCTGGTCCTGATCAGCCTTCGGCAGGCGGTTGTAGACCGCGGGCAGGATGTCGGCGCCGAAGGAGTAACCGGCCAGCACGAAGTGCTTGGCACCCCATTTCTCGCGATACTCCTGCATCAGGTTGGCGAGGTCGGCGGCGACCTGTTCGGGGCTCTTGTGCTGCCAGAAGTAGCGCAGGGCATCGACACCCACCACCGGGTAGCCGGCCTCGTTCATGGCTTGGGCCGAGAGGCGGTCGATGTCGCGCCAGCCACCGTCACCCGAATAGAAGATGGTGACGATGTCCGGGTGACCGGGCTTGACGTCCGGGTCGGCTGGCATCTCGATGGTCGGGATGTCGTTGTGCTGGCCCAGCAGGCGCGTCTTCAACTGCTCGCGCAGCACTACCGGCAGGGCGGTGCCGTAGTCGGCGATGGTGAGGTCGGCATTGCTCTGCTGGCGCACGAAGATCGCCGATTCATCGGTGGGATGATCGTTCCAGGCGATATGCCACTGGCCCGCAGCGGCCTTGGGCGGCAGGGCGTCCGGGCAATCCAGGGTATCCAGGTTGAAACCGACGCTGAGGGCGGCGGCCTTGGCGTCACTCTGGGTGGCCAGCCAGCGCCAGGCACGGGCCGCGCCCGGGCCGATGCCGCCGACGAAGGTCGGGGCGCCACTGAGCTCCTTGGCCGCACTGGCGAAATCGTCGGCCTGGGCCTGGCAGCTGTTGAGTACCTTGATCTCGTACTGGACGATCTCGGCACCGGTGTTGGTGGCAAGACTCAGCAGATCGGCGTCCGCCAGTTGCAGGTCGGGCGGGGTGGCCAGGACCACCCGGGCATGGGGCTCGCCCTTGGGCGCGGCCATGGTCAGCAGGCGACCATCCGCCTGTGCCTCTACCTTGACTACCGGCGCCGATGGCCAGCGATGGAACCACCACCAGCCGAGGCCCACGGCGATCAGCAGGACGATGAGCAGTACCGCGAGTACGCGTTTCAGCATAGGGATCTCAACGTTTGACCAGGCCGGTATAACCCCCGGCGATAAGGGCTGCAGTGTCGGCGAAGGCGACCAGCGGGTCCAGTCCTGCCGGCACGGCCATGTAGCGCGGCTCCCACTCCGGATCGAACTTGTCCTTGAAGCGCCGCAGTCCCTGGAAGTTGTAGAACTGCTCGCCGCGTCTGAACACCATGGCGCCCAGGCGCTGGGTGATGGGCGCGCCGCGCCGCGGGTGCAGGCCGGCCAGCGGTACCATGCCGAGGGAGAAGCGCGCGTAACCCGCCGCCTTGAAGTGCAGGATCAGCCCGAGCATGAGGAATTCCATGGTCTGCTTGGGTGCATCCGCGGTGACCCTCATGAGGTCGATGCTGGCGAGATCGGTACGCTCGGTCTCCAGCAGGTTGGCGAAGGCCACCGCTCGGTCCTGGAAGCGCACCACGGCGATGCGGAAGTGGCGCAGGTAGTCGGGGTCGAAGCGGCCGAGGGAGAAGCCCTTCTCGCGTACCTGCTTGCTTTCCAGCCAGACGTCGGAGATGGCCTTGAGTTCGTCGAGGGGAGCCTCCCCCGGCGCGTGGAACTCGATGGACAGGCCGTCGCGCTGACCGCGATTCCAGGTGTATCTCAGGTCTTTCTTGCCTTTGCTGTCGAGGTCGAAGGCATGCAGGTCGACCCGTGCTTCTTCGCCGAGCTTGAGCGCGGTGAGGCCAATGTCCATGTAGAACGGCAGGTTCTCGGCACGGACCTGATAGAACACTGGCCGGGCATGGTGCAGGTCGCAGAGATCGCGGAATTTCCAGATCAGCTCGGCGCGTGGCTGGGAGCGGCCGATCGGATCGAAGAGGGCGATCAGGCTGCGGCCGCGACGACCGTACATCAGGAAGGCGGCGTCGCTCTCATGGAAGAGCAGGGCCTTGTCGCCGGTCATCACCAGGCCGCCATCCGGCTGGCTGGATTTACGGACGATGTCGAAGGCGCGCTGCAGGTCTTCGCTGGTGGGCGCCTCGATGGCCGGTGGAGCGGCCCGCAACAGCCAGCCCAGGGCGATGATCAGCAGCAGCACCGAGCTGCCCAAGGCGGCGCGCAGACCGCGGGGCGCATCGGCGTCCAGGGCGAACTGCCACCAGAGGCGCGTCTCGTAGGGGACGTCCTGGTAGGCGAACAGCAGCAGCCAGACCGAAGCCGCCACCACGCAGATGCTGGCGGTGACGTACAGCGGCGAGAAGGGCTGTTCCATCAGGCGGCTGCGCCGATAGAAGGACTTGCGGAAGATGGCCAGCAGGGCGGCCGTCATCGCCAGGATCGAGGCTTCCTCCCAGTCGAAACCTTTCAACAGGGACAGCAGGGAGCCGAGCAACAGCAGGATCAAGGTCACCGCCCAAGCCGCGGACAGGCGCCGACGCAATCCCTGCGCCAGCAATAGACAGACGACACCGATCAGGCTCGCGCCCAGGTGAGAGGCATCGATCAACCGCTGGGGAAGCAGGAAGTCCATGCCTTCCAGACGGGTATCTATTTCAGGGGTGACCCCAGAAAAAAGCAGGACCACCCCAGAGAGAAAAACCAGGATGGCCAGGATGGGCGCGGCGAGGCCCGAGGCCACACGCACCGCCGGACTGTTCGACAGCAGGCGCCGGCCTTCGCTGAACAGCAGTACCAGGCAGGCGATCACGAAGGGCAGCAGGACGTAGAACAGCCGATAGACCACCAGCGCCGCGGCCAGCTGGGCGGCACCCAGCTCGTTGGCGAAGGCTGCCAGCAGCACCGCCTCGAAGACGCCGACACCGCCCGGCACGTGACTGAGGACGCCAGCGGCCAGGGCCAGCAGGTAGACCAGCAGGAAGGCGCCGAAGGGCGGTGCCGTCGGCAACAGCAGATAGAGCACCATCGAGGCGGCGACGACGTCGAGGATGGTGATGGCCAGCTGCAGGACCGACAGTCGCAGCGTCGGCAGACGTAGCGCACGCTTGCCGATGCGGAAGTGCAGTGCGTGAGCGCATGGCTGTTCCGGTGCGCGCCAGCGGCGCAGGGCCAGGATGCCCACGGCGTAGCCCGCCAGGATCAGCCCGGCTACGGTGACGATCACCGACTCAGGCACGCGTAGCGCCTGGGTGGAGGCATCCAGGTTGGTGAGGGCGGCGATGGCGGCCAGGGGCGGCAGCGCGGTGCCCAGCGCCAGGCTGGAGAAGACCGTCATCTGCGCCACTTCCAGGGCGCTCAGCCCCTTGCGCGCATAGAGGCGATAACGCACCGAGCCGCCGGACAGCATGGACAGGCCGACGGCGTTGCCGATGGCGAAGGCCGTGAAGCCACCCAGGGTCCAGGTCTTGGCCGGCAGCTTGACGTCGGCGAAGCGCATGGCCGACCACTCGTAGCCCAGCAGGATGGTGAAGCCGGCGGCCGCAGCGACCAGCGCACCGATCAGCGCCGAGTGCGGGATATCGCGCAGGGCATCGTGCAGGGCCTCGCCGTCGATGCTGCTCAGCAGGTGCCAGCAGACCATCAGGGCGATGGCGAACAGCACCAGGGTGAACCCCAGTTCGAGGGGTTGCCGGTAGGCGGTCAGCTTTTCCAGAAGGCGCCAGGGCAGGGCGGGAGGCGGCGAAACAGGATGCTCCGAAAGGGATGCCGGCTTCGAGGAGACCTCTTTGGCTGGATCAGGTGCAGTCATGCAAACTCCTCTGAACGGGAAACGCGCGTCAGATTACTGGTCGCGTGCGGTTTGCCAAGCCTTGTACAGGTAAAAAAAGCTCTGTTCCAATCTTTGTAGCCGTTCCGGCTACAGAGTTCGCGCCTGTGGTTATGACAGGAGGGCCAAATTCCGCGCAAAAAAAAACCACTCAAGAGAGTGGTTTTTTCGGAATTGGTTGCGGGAGCTGGATTTGAACCAACGACCTTCGGGTTATGAGCCCGACGAGCTACCAGACTGCTCCATCCCGCGTCCGATGGGGCCCAGTATAGGGCCGAAAATTAAATCGTCAAGAAAAATTTAATATTCATCAAGGAGTTATTTCGCGGCGCAGGGGCGAGGTCATTTGTCGCCGTCGTTTTTCTGCATCTGGACCGAGGCCTTTTCACCACTGGAACGGTTCTGCTGGTCCGACTGATCACGGTCGAAGCAGCCACCGAGCACCAGGGCGATGAGTAGGGTGGAACTGAGGAGCAGGGGGCGTTTCATGAGAGGTCTCCTGGTTGTACGTGCTCAGTCGACCGGGTAGGGAGGAAAAGGGTCCGGAAAACCGATGAGAGTCCAACAGCACGCCAAGTGAGACGGTGATAGCAAATTGCCGGGCGGCCTGTGGGGTGAGTGGTGGCCATGTGCTATCTTGGCGCGTGGCACGGAGAACCCTATGACCCCTTCCCAGGAATCGAGCTGTCTGGACCAGCGCATCATGCGCGTGATGGAGCAGGACGTGGCGGCGCTCGTCGCGCACCTGTGCAACCTTTCCCTGGCCCTGACGGGCAGCAGTGCCAAAGGTGCGGGCGACATGGCACTTCAGGTCGTGGAAAAAGTCGAATTACTCGTCGATGACATGAAGACGCTCAGCGCCGCGGCGCAAGAGCTGCTGGATATGACCTCCCGCCCCGTGCGACCGGGCCATCCGGATGAACGTATCGTCGCCGGCAACGACGAGGATGCGCCCTTCGACGATGGGCAGCGCGACTGAGCGGTTCGACCAGGACAGTCCGAAGGGGCCATCATGAATCTCTTGCTGGAAACCTTGCTCGATCATCTCCGGAGCCTGGGGCGGATCGAGTTCCACGAGCGGAGCGAGCATTTCGCTCGACTGATGATCATCACCCCGGATGGCGTCATCGCCGAGCGCGACCTGTACTACGACCAGTTGCACCATGCCCACGATCTCAAGGCGCTGGTGGACGAGCTGCGTGAAGAGGTACTGCATCGCCAGCGGTTGCTGCAGGACGTCGGCTGAGTTCGCTTCGTCGTCCGTCGTGGACAAAATCGTCCAAGCTTGGCTTACTGTACGGATAATCAGCTGCCATGCCCGGCCCGGCATCTCTCTCCATGGCTCCGGACAGTTCTCCCGCCCAGCTTTCGCCCAAGCGTCAGCGCAAGATCGTCCATGTCGACTGTGACTGCTTCTATGCGTCCATCGAAATGCGCGACGATCCGCGCCTGGGCGGCAAGCCGCTGGCGGTCGGCGGCACACCCGATCGGCGTGGGGTGGTCGCTACCTGCAACTATGAGGCGCGGGCCTTCGGCGTACGCTCGGCCATGTCCTCTCACCAGGCGCAGAAGCTGTGTCCCGATCTGATCTTCGTCAAGCCGCGCTTCGACGTCTACAAGGAGGTGTCCCGGCAGATCCACGGCATCTTCCAGGACTACACCGAGCTGATCGAGCCGCTGTCGCTCGATGAGGCCTACCTGGACGTCACCCATTGCGAGCTGTTCAACGGCAGCGCCACCCTCATCGCCCGTGACATCCGCCGGCGCGTGTGGGAGGAGCTGAATATCACGGTGTCCGCCGGGGTCGCGCCCAACAAATTTCTCGCCAAGATCGCCAGTGACTGGAAGAAGCCCAACGGGTTGTTCGTCATTGCGCCACACGAGGTGGCCGACTTCGTCGCCGCCTTGCCGGTGGCCAAGCTGCACGGGGTGGGCAAGGTCACCGCGGACAAGCTCAAGCGGCGCGGCATCGTGTTGTGCCGCGACCTGCAGAGCTGGTCGCGCTTCGACCTGTTGCGCGAGTTCGGTGGCTTCGGCGAACGCCTCTGGTCCCTGGCGCACGGGATCGACGAGCGCCAGGTGAAGGTGGACAGCCAACGGCAGTCGGCCAGCGTGGAGCGTACCTACGATCAGGACCTGCCCGATGCGGCGGCCTGCGTGAAGGAGCTGCCGGAATTGCTGGCCAAGCTCGAGGAGCGACTGACGCGCCTGGCGGATCGCTATCGTCCGGAGCGGCCCTTCATCAAGGTCAAGTTCCATGACTTCACCCAGACTACCTTGGAGCAGCAGGGCGCCGGTCGTGACCTGGACAGCTATCGCCGCCTGCTGGAACAAGCCTATCGCCGTGGCAACCGGCCGGTGCGCCTGCTTGGCGTGGGGGTGCGCCTGCTCGATCTGCGCGAGGCCGCTCTGCAGCTGCGCCTGTTCGAGGATTAGGGCGCCTAGAGCGGACTCTTGGCCTGGGCGGACAGGTTGACGATGGCGGCGTCCAGTTCCTCCAGCGCCGGACTGGAGGTCGGCGCGCCTTGCTTGAGCAGGGTTTCGCTGTGCTGGCAGGCGGCGCGCAGTTGCGGTACGCCGCAATAGCGGGTGGCGCCGTGCAGCCGATGGACGCGCTCGATCAGGGCGATGCGGTCGCCATCCTCGCGGGCCTGGCGGATGGCCTGGCGATCCGCTGCCAGGGAGGCGAGCAGCATGCTCAGCAGGTCCTTGGCCAGGTCCGGCTTGTTAGCGGCCAGGCGCAGGCCTTCGTCCGGGTCCATCACCGGCAGGGTGGAGATGTCCTGGCCGCCGCTGCTGAGGCTGGTCACCTCGGGCGCCGAGCTGTGCAGCAGGCGCAGGCCGGTCCATTTGAGGATGACCTGGGCCAGTTGCCGGTCGCTGATGGGCTTGGTGAGGTAGTCGTCCATGCCGCTCTGCAGCAGGGCGCGCTTCTCGTTGGCCATGGCGTGGGCGGTAAGGGCGACGATGGGTACCGGAGTGCCGCCTTCGCTGGCTTCCCAGTCACGGATGGCCTCGGTGGCCTGGCGGCCGTCCATGCCGGGCATCTGCACGTCCATGAACACCAGGTCGAAGCGCTCCTGCTGCACCGCTTCCACCGCGGCATAGCCGCTGTCGACGGCGGTGACCTGGGCGCCGAGGTCGGTCAGCAGGGTTTCCACCAGCAGCAGGTTGGCCGGGTTGTCGTCGACGCAGAGCAGGCGCGGCGGACGATCGGTGATGCCCAGGCCACCACTCTCGTTGCGCTGCGGCCGCTGGTTGAGCAACTCCGCCACCGCCTGCTCCAGCTTGCGGCTGCAGGCCGGCTTGGAATGCAGCTGGCAATGGACGTCGGGCAAGGAGGCATGGAACACCGCCTGGTCGGTGGTGGGGCAGTAGACCAGGGTGTTGCAGTCCAGTCGGCCCAGCTCCCAGATGCGCTCGGTGAGCAGATCCGGCGGAATGCTGCGGGCGCTCACACCGAGGACGGCGAGGCTCACCGGCAACTTGCCGGAGACCGGGTGAGCGACGGCCTCGCTCAGTTGTTCGAGGGTCTCGAACAACTCCACGCTCAGTCCGCATTCTTCCAGTTGGTGCTGCAGCGCCTGGCGGGTGAGCGGGTGGGGTTCCACCAGGCCGACCCGGCGGCCGGCCAGGGCGATGCGCTTGTGGCTGTCGATGCTGCCGTGGGCCTTGGGCAGATTGAGGGTGATCCAGAATTCCGAGCCTTCGCCCGGTACGCTTTCCAGGCCGATCTCGCCGCCCATCTGCTCGATCAGGCGCTTGGAGATGACCAGGCCGAGGCCGGTGCCACCCGCCTGGCGGGTCAGGGAGTTGTCGGCCTGGGAGAAGGCCTGGAACAGCAGCTGGCGGTCTTCCTCGGCGAGGCCGACGCCGGTGTCCTGGACACTGATGCGCAGTTGGGCGTGGTCGTCGGTCTCTTCCTCGACCATGGCGCGCACGGCGATGGTGCCGGAATGGGTGAACTTGATGGCGTTGCTGACCAGATTGGTAAGGACCTGGCGCAGGCGCTGCGGATCGCCCACCAGGTGGGTCGGCGTATCGCGGTAGACCAGGCAGACCAGTTCCAGGTGCTTTTCGTGGGCGGAGGGCGCCAGGATGGTCAGGGTGTCCTGGATCATGTCGCGCAGGTTGAACGGCAGATTCTCCAGGACCAGCTTGCCAGCCTCGATCTTCGAGAAGTCGAGGATCTCGTTGATGATGCCCAGCAGGCTTTCCGCGGAATTCTGGATGGTGCTCAGGTAGTCCTGCTGGCGTGGGGTCAGTTCGCTCTTCTGCATCAGGTTGGTGAAGCCAATGATGCCGTTGAGCGGGGTACGGATTTCGTGGCTCATGTTGGCCAGGAATTCCGACTTGATCCGGCTGGCCTCCAGGGCGGCCTTGCGTGCCAGGTCCAGCTCGATGTTCTGGATCTCGATGGTTTCCAGGTTCTGGCGGACGTCCTCGGTGGCCTGGTCGATGTTGTTTTGCATCTCGAACTGGGCATTTTCCATGGCTTCGGCCATGCGATTGATGCCGGTCGCCAGTTCGTCGAATTCGGGGCTGCCGAGCTGCAGCGGCAGGCGCGTCTCCAGGCGGCCCTCCTGCAACTGGCCGACGCCTTGGGCGATCACCTGCAGCGGGCGGTTGATCCGGCGGCCCATGCGGACCGCCACGAAGGCGGTGAAGGCCAGCCCCAGCAGGATCAGCAGCAGGCCGGCTACCAGGTTGCGATAGCCGCGCAGCAGGGTGGCGTGATGGGAGAGTTCGAGCTGGATCCAGCCCAGGGTCTGGGGGGTGGCGGGAGTGCCGTCGCTGCGGGTGAGGCGCAGGTCGTGGGTCTGTACCGGCAGGTTGAAGTGGGTGATGTCCAGTCCCGACCTCATGCTGATGGTCTGGAAGTCACGGCCGCTCAGTTCGAGGGTCATCGAGGGGCCGGCGTGGGCTAGGACGTTGCCGTCGGCATCCAGGAAGCTGATGGCGCGGACGTCGGCCTGATCGAGGGCGCGCTGGGCGATGCGGTTGAGCTGGTCGTTGTCGCCGGTGCGCATGGCCGGCGCGATGAGGGGCGCCATCTGCTGGGCGACCAGTTGGCCGTGCTCGATCAACTGGCTGCGCATGTCGGACAGCTGGACCCAGCTGAAATAGACCCCCAGCAGAGCTGCCATGCAGCAGGTGGGGAGGACGCTCAGCAGCAGAATGCGCCCCTTGAGTCCCAATTCGTCCAGCACGGCTCATCCCCCGGGAAATTGGCAAGTCTAACCCCTTTACCAAATGTAAAGAGAGTCTTTGCGAAAGGGGTCGCACCCCCTTGAACGCTGATCCGCGAAAATTCGCGAACAATGCCACGGCGCGCGGCCGCGGTGCACAACCATCGCTCCCGAAGGTGGTCTGGTAGGGATTGCCGGTCACTCCGGCGTGGTTCGTTCGAGGAGATCCTTTGAAGAAGAGTTGCAGTCTGCTGCTGTTGGGCGCCCTGGTGCTGGGTACTGGCTGGACCGTGGCGGCCCAGGCCCTGGAGCCGCGCAAGACCACGCTGGTGGAGCGGGGCTCGATGTACTACAGCTTCGAGACGCATCTGCTTGATTCGGCGGACGGCAAGCGCCGCTATCGGGTCTATATCGGCATACCCAAGCAGCCGGCGCCGATGATGGGTTATCCGGCGCTGTTCCTGCTCGATGGCGATGCCGCTCTGGCGCAGTTGCAGGATGTCTGGTTGTCGCCCCATAAATTGAAGAATCCGCCGGTGCTGGTGGCCATCGGCTACGCCGACGCGGCCGACGCCACCCAGGAGCGCACCTACGACTACACCCCCGCAGTGGGCAATGGGCGCAATCGCGACGATGTGCGCAAGGACTGGCCAGCCGGCGGTTCGCGCGCCTTCCTCGAGCTGATCGAGCAGCGCATCAAGCCGCTGCTGACCCAGAGCGTGCCGGTGGATCCCAATCGCCAGACGCTGTGGGGCCATGGCTATGGCGGGCTGTTCGTACTCGATACCCTTTATCGGCAGCCCCAGGCGTTCCAGCGCTATGTGGCGAGCGACGTGGCCTTCGGCTGGCAGCAGGGTCACATCCTCAAGCGGGCGCAGGAGTTCCAGGGCGTGGGTGGCGCCCGGCCAGTGCACCTCTGGCTGTTTTCCGGCAGCGAGGACCTGACCCGCAAGGTCGCGCCCGAAGCACCCAAGCGGCTGGCCGAGCGCCTGGCCAGTCTGCCGGGCCTGCAGGTGACGCCCCAGGTGCGTCCCAACCTGGGACCGGAAGCCATCCTCTCGCTCAGCCTGCCCGCCGCCCTGGAAGTGGCCAGCGACGGAGCGACCGCGCCCAGGCCATAGTCCGGCGCCTCATGGGTAGGGTCGGCGCGGGTTTGGGGGTATCATGGACAGCTTTCACCCCTGGCGGAACGAGCTGATCCATGAGTCTGCACTATCCCACCATCGCCGATTGCATCGGTAACACGCCGCTGGTTCGCCTGCAGCGCCTGGCCAGCGATACCCGCAATACCGTGCTGCTCAAGCTGGAAGGCAACAATCCGGCGGGGTCGGTGAAGGACCGGCCGGCGCTGTCGATGATCCGCCAGGCCGAGGCCCGCGGTGACATCCAGCCCGGCGATACGCTGATCGAGGCCACCTCCGGCAATACCGGCATCGCCCTGGCCATGGCCGCCGCCATCATGGGCTACCGCATGATCCTGATCATGCCCGACAACTCTAGTGCCGAGCGCAAGGCGGCGATGACCGCCTACGGTGCCGAGCTGATCCTGGTGAGCAAGGACGAGGGCATGGAAGGTGCCCGTGACCTGGCCACCCGCATGCAGGCCGAAGGCCGCGGCAAGGTGCTCGACCAGTTCGGCAATGGCGACAACCCGGTCGCCCACTACCTGGGGACCGGGCCGGAAATCTGGCGCCAGACCCACGGCAGCATCACCCATTTCGTCAGCTCCATGGGGACCACCGGGACCATCATGGGCACCTCGCGCTACCTGAAGGAACAAAATCCCAAGGTGCAGATCGTCGGTTTGCAACCGGAGGAGGGCGCAGCCATTCCCGGCATCCGCCGCTGGCCCGAGGCCTATCTGCCGAAGATCTACGACGCCAGTCGCGTGGATCGCATCATCGACATGTCGCAGCAGGAAGCCGAGGACACCATGCGCCGCCTGGCGCGCGAAGAAGGCATCTTCTGCGGCGTGTCTTCCGGCGGTTCGGTGGCGGGCGCCCTGCGCATCGCCCGGGAAGTGGACGATGCGGTGATCGTCGCCATCATCTGTGACCGAGGCGATCGCTACCTGTCGACTGGCGTCTATGACCCGCGCTAAGCGAGGCAGCGGCGGACTGCGCTTCCAGCCCGCCGGCGGCGCCCGTACCGCGGCGGTGCCGACTGGCAAGCGCCAGGTACTGGGCATCGAGCGGCTGTCCCACGACGGCCGCGGCATTGCCCACGAAGGCGGGCGGACCTGGTTCGTCGCCGGCGCCCTGCCTGGTGAGCGCGTCGAGGCGCGAGTGCTTGGCGCCCGCAGCCAGGTGGTGGAGGCGCGCACCCTCAAGGTGCTGGAGGCCAGCCCGCTGCGGCGTACGCCGCCCTGCAGCGTGGCCGATCGCTGCGGCGGTTGCACCCTGCAGCACCTGCCCCATGCCGATCAGTTGAGCCTTAAGCAAGAGTCGCTGGCAGAACAGTTCCGCCGCCTAGCGGGGGTGCAACCCTCGTCCTGGGCCGCGCCCATGGTCGGTCCGGAGTTCGGCTACCGCCGCCGCGCCCGCATCGCCGTGCGTTGGGATGAGCGTCAGCAACGGCTGGAAGTCGGTTTTCGCGCCGAAGCCAGCCAGGACATCGTCACGCCCGACGACTGCCTGGTGCTGGTGCCCGAGTTGCAACCGCTACTGAGTGCGCTGCCGGAACTGCTGGGCGGACTCGAGCGCCCCCAGGTCATCGGTCATGTCGAACTCTTCCAGGGCACCGCGACGGCGTTGCTGGTGCGTCATACCCAGGCCCTGCTGCCAGTAGACCAGGCGCGCCTGCGCGACTTCTGCGCGGATCGCGAGGTGCAGCTCTGGTGGCAAGGCAAGGGCGAGCCGACGCCGGATCGGGCGGACGCCGTCCTGGGCTACGCGCTGGCGGCTTGGGGGCTCACCCTCGGCTACCAGCCGGGCGACTTCGTCCAGGTCAACGCCGCCATCAACGAGGCCATGGTCGCCCAGGCCCTCGACTGGCTGGCACCGACCGCCACCGACCGGGTGTTGGACCTGTTCTGCGGTCTGGGCAACTTCTCCCTGCCGCTGGCGCGCCGGGCCCAGGCGGTCACCGGTATCGAAGGCGTGGCGGCGATGACATCACGGGCAATACAAAATGCACGTGACAACGGCATCGGCAACGCGCACTTTCTACAGGTGGACCTGTCGAACCCGCTGCCTGCCGAGCTGGACGCCCATTCGCTGGCGCTGCTGGATCCGCCGCGCGATGGCGCGCTGGAAGTGGTCCGGCAACTGGGTCGGCTTGGCGTACGACGACTGGTCTATGTGTCCTGCAATCCGTCCACCCTGGCACGGGATGCCGGTGAGCTGGTGCGGCAGGGCTATCGCATGACGCGGGCGGGGATTCTCGACATGTTCCCGCAGACCGCCCATGTGGAAGCCATGGTGTTGTTCGAAGCGGGCGGGATGCCCGGGTAACGACGGCTCGCCAACCAACGCGAGCCAATCCGGCGAGAAGGCTACGCCGTGAGGAAGGGGTAGATGGTACAGGTCAGAGCGCATCAGCCAGTCAACGTCGATGGCAGCATCAACCTTCACGCCTGGCTGGATCACATCCAGAGCGTGGATCCGAATCTCGATCGCGAGGCCTTGCTGGATGCCTGCGGTTTCGCCCGCACGGCGGAAGAGAACTCGGGGCAGATCGAGCATACCTGGGCCGAAGGGACTTCCAGTTTCCATACCGGTCTGGAGATGGCCGAGATCCTCGCCGATCTCAAGCTGGACCAGGACAGCCTGATCGCGGCCATCGTCTATCGCGCGGTACGCGAGGGCAAGGCGACGCTGGAATCCGCGGCCGAGCATTTCGGGCCGGTGGTGGCCAAGCTGATCGAGGGCGTGCTGCGCATGGCGGCGATCAGCGAGAGCCTCAATCCGCGCAAGTCCATGGTGCTGGGCAGCCAGACTCAGGTCGACAACCTGAGGCGCATGCTGGTGGCCATGGTCGACGATGTCCGCGTCGCCCTGATCAAGCTGGCCGAACGTACCTGCGCCATCCGCGCGGTGAAGAACGCCACCGAGGAGCGCCGCAACCGGGTCGCTCGCGAGGTGGCCGACATCTATGCGCCCCTGGCCCATCGCCTGGGCATCGGCCATATCAAGTGGGAGCTGGAGGATCTGTCCTTCCGCTACCTGGAGCCCCAGCAGTACAAGCAGATCGCCACTCTGCTGCACGAGCGGCGGCTGGATCGCGAGCAGTACATCGCCGACGTCATGCAGCAGTTGCGTGACGAGCTCACCGCCACCGGCATCAAGTCCGACATCAGTGGCAGGGCCAAGCACATCTATTCCATCTGGCGGAAGATGCAGCGCAAGGGCCTGGAATTCAGCCAGATCTACGACGTCCGCGCCGTGCGGGTCCTAGTGCCCGAGGTGCGCGACTGCTACACCGCGCTGGGTATCGTGCATACCCTCTGGCGGCACATTCCCCGCGAGTTCGACGACTATATCGCCAATCCCAAGGAGAATGGCTACCGTTCCCTGCACACCGCGGTGATCGGTCCGGAAGGCAAGGTGCTGGAGGTGCAGATCCGTACCCACGCCATGCACGAAGAGGCCGAGCTGGGGGTCTGCGCCCACTGGCGCTACAAGGGTACCGACGTCAAGTCGGCGTCCAATCACTACGAAGAGAAGATCTCCTGGCTGCGTCAGGTGCTGGAATGGCACGAGGAACTGGGCGACATCGGCGGCCTGGCCGATCAGCTAAGGGTCGACATCGAGCCGGATCGGGTCTACGTCTTCACCCCCGACGGCCATGCCATCGACCTGCCCAAGGGCGCGACGCCGCTGGATTTCGCCTATCGGGTGCACACCGAGATCGGCCACAACTGCCGCGGCGCCAAGATCAACGGCCGCATCGTGCCGCTGAACTACCAGCTGCAGACCGGCGAGCAGGTGGAGATCATCACCGGCAAGCAGGGCTCGCCCAGCCGCGACTGGCTGAACCCCAACCTGGGCTATGTCAACACCTCCCGGGCGCGGGCCAAGATCGTCCACTGGTTCAAGTTCCAGGCGCGTGACCAGAATGTCGCCGCCGGCAAGGCCATGATCGAGCGGGAGCTGGGTCGCCTGGCGCTGCCGCCGGTGGACTTCGACAAGCTGGCCGAGAAGGTCAACTACAAGGGTGCCGAGGACATGCTGGCGGCCCTGGGTGCGGGTGACCTGCGCCTCGCCCACGTGATGCACGCGGCCCAGCAACTGGTGGAGCCGGACAAGGGCCAGGACACCCTCGACCTCATCCCGCGCAAGCCCACCAACAAGCCGGGCAAGCGCGGCGATGTGCAGATCCAGGGGGTGGGCAACCTGCTGACCCAGATCGCCGGCTGCTGCCAGCCGGTGCCGGGCGACCCCATCGTCGGCTACATCACCCTGGGCCGCGGCGTGACCATTCACCGGCAGGACTGCGCCAACGCCCTGCAGCTGGCCAGCCGCGAGCCGGAGCGGACCATCCAGGTCAGCTGGGGGCCGGTGCCGGTGCAGACCTATCCGGTCGACATCCTCATCAAGGCCTTCGATCGCTCGGGCCTGTTGCGTGACGTCTCGCAGATCCTGCTCAACGAGCGGATCAACGTGCTGGCGGTGAACACCCGCAGCAATCGCGAAGAAAACACCGCCAACATGCTGTTGACCATCGAGATCCCCGGCCTGGATGCCCTCGGCCGCCTGCTCGGGCGCATCTCGCAACTGCCCAACATCATCGAAGCCCGCCGTAACCGCGCGGCCTGAGTGGTGTGACGATGATCCTCACGAGGCGCTCCGGCGCCTCGCTCTTTTTTACGCGACAGGATTCCCCATGTACCAGCTCGACGACCTCCTGCACCTCATGGCCCGGCTCCGCGATCCCCAGCACGGTTGCCCCTGGGATCTGCAGCAGGACTACGCCAGCATCGTGCCCCATACCCTGGAAGAGGCCTACGAGGTGGCCGATGCCATCGCCAAGCGCGATTTTCCCCAGGTACGCGACGAGCTGGGCGATCTGCTGTTCCAGGTCGTCTACTACAGCCAGCTGGGTCGGGAAGATGGTCATTTCGACTTCGCCCAGGTGGTGGATGGCATCACCCGCAAGCTGGTGCGCCGCCATCCCCATGTCTTTCCCGACGGCGACCTGCACGGCCCGCTGGACCTGCCACGGCTCGACGAGGCGACCATCAAGCGGCGCTGGGAGGAGATCAAGGCCGAGGAGCGCGCGGAAAAGGCCGCGGCGCCCGAGCAGCTGTCACTGCTGGATGACGTGCCGGCCGCCCTGCCGGCCCTGAGTCGCGCGGCCAAGCTGCAGAAGCGCGCGGCCAACGTCGGCTTCGACTGGGCCGATGCGACGCCGGTGGTGGCCAAGATCCAGGAGGAGCTCGACGAGGTGCGCGAGGCCATGGCCAACGGCCAGGCCGCTCAGGTGGCGGAAGAGGTCGGGGATCTGCTGTTCGTGATGGTCAATCTGGCGCGCCACCTACGGGTCGATGCCGAAGATGCCTTGCGCCAGGCCAACGCCAAGTTCGAGCGGCGTTTCCGCTATATCGAAGAGGCCCTGAAAGCCCAGGGGCGCACGCCCCAGGCGGCGAGCCTGGAAGAGATGGATGCGCTCTGGGATGCCGCCAAGGTGACAGAGAAGGGCGACGTCGGGCATTCGTTGCAGCGGGGGTAGGGGGATTTTGCCGGTTTAATCGCGGCCATGCCGGTGCGCCGTAGCGACAGCACTGACTTGGACTATCGCGGCCATGGGCCGCTCCTACAAAAGCATCACTCCCTGTAGGAGCGGCCCATGGCCGCGATAAGAGGGTTGAGCTGGATATCTACGGCATCCGCTCCCAACCGGGCGAGAGGTCCGGCTGGTCGGCCAGGTGCGCCGGGCATTTGCCCTTGAGGTGCCAGGCGAAGGCGATGATCTCGGCCAGGGTGCGATAGAGCGCTTCAGGAATTTCCGCGCCCAGCTCCAGCCGCGCCAGGATGCGCACCAGGTCGGCGTTCTCGTAGATGGGCACCTCGTGCTCGCGGGCGGTGGCCAGGATGAGTTCGGCCAGCTCGGCGTCGCCCTTGGCCGAGAGGATCGGCGCGCTGCTGCCGTCGTAGGAGAGGGCAATGGCCTGGCGGGGGGCGGATGTGCTCATGCGGTATCGTCGATCCAGCGTTGTTCGAGGGCGGTACGCGGATTGCGGGCGGGGCGGCCCTGGCGGCTGCTGAGGTCGCCGACCACGAAGCCGGCGGCCAGCAGCCGTTCGCGCAGATGGGGCAGTTCGGTGTCGATCAGGACGGCGGTAGCCCCCTTCTCCGCCCAGAATTCACTGGACAGGCGGCCACTGGCGAGCTGGGCCTTGACCTGCAGCGGACCGAGCGGCGCCAGGTCGAAAGCCAGCTCCACCTTCCACAGGCTGTCGCGGGCTTCGCCGCGGGCGTCCGGCGGGGGGCGTTCCTCCTGGAAGCGCACCTGCACCGCGCCGAGGCGCTCGCCGTCGCGCCAAGGGATTTCGGTTTGCCAGGTGGAGAGGTAGTAGCCATCCGGCAAGACTTGGGTCTGGGCCAGGCTGGCGAGCTGGTGGGTCTGCAGCCGGGCGATGACGCCGGTGGCCAGTTGCAGTAGTTCGTCGAGTTCGGCATTGGTGGCGGCCAGGCCGCGGCCATCGCGTTCGCCCAGGGGAAAGTCGAGGGCGCTGGGCTGGCGGCTGACGCTAGCCGCGCCACCCAGGGCGCGGCGCAGGGCATCGGGCAGGTTCTGCTGGGCGGTCTGGGCCAGCACCTGGGGATTGCGCAGCGGATCGCCTGGCGCGCTGGCCAGCAGGCGGTCCACCAGGCGCAAGAGGTTGGCCTTGAAGTCTTCGCCGATGTCGGGCCCGCTCCGGTCCAGCAGTTGCTGTTCCAGCTGCAGTCCACTACGCGCCAGGGCGCGGGCCCAGCCCTGGGGGGTGGTGAGGGTCTCGCTGTCTTCCAGATTGGCCAGCAGCGCCTTGAGCGCGGCACCCACGGTCGGGGGCAATTCCTGCTCGGGGAGGGCCTCCTGCAGCCATTGCAGCAGGCCGTTCATCGACAGCTGGCGCTGACCCTGGCTTTGCAACTGGCGGTCGATGTCGAGCTGGTCGAGGCGCTGGGCCAGGGGCAGGACCGCGACTTCCTGGCTGTCCTTGATCACCACGGTGAGCAGACTGCCCACCGGCACCGGACGGGGCGACTCCAGCTTGAGCTGGCGACCTTCGAGGCTGGAGGTGAGCGCCTTGGCGAGCACCTCGTAGCTGGGCGCTGCGCCTGGCATCTGTTGTAGCAGGCTGCTCAGCACCCGCAATTGCAGGGTGGTACCCACCGGCAGCTGGCGCAGGTCCAGTTGCTGCAGTGGCGGAGGCGGGGCTTCGCCGCCATCCAGGCTCTGCAGCAGTACGGCCAGCTGGGTGGAGCCCAGGGTACTCACCAACAACTGGCTGCCCACCGGCAGGTTGTTGGTCGGACTCTGGGTGGTGAGCAGCACACTGCCGCCCTGGGCGAGCTGCAGTTGCAGGAGGAATTGGAAATTCTGCCCGGCCGGGCGCGTGGCCAGCACCTCGGCGGTGGCCGTGGTGCCTGGCGGGATGAGGTCGTCGAGGGACTGCAGGGCCTGGAGGATCTGCGCGCCGGCATCGGACGCCTGCGCCGCCGCGGCCCGGACGGGCAGGGTGGGCGTGACGCCGGTGCTGGGCGGGATCGCGGAGATGGAAGTCATCGGCAGGTCCGAAAAAGTCGCCTCTGTGCTGCCTATGTATAATGGCAGGCTTGCCTTCAGGGGTGTGTGCCGGGTTAACGGCCGCTCCCCGACCGACTTTAGTCCCGTGGAATCTCATGCCGTGAACCCGCCCCTGCTCGACGCCGTCGCGCTCCGTTGCGAACGGGGCGATCGCCTGTTGTTCGACGGCCTCGACCTGAGCGTGCGGCCCGGCGAGCTGCTGCAGATCGCTGGCGTCAACGGCAGCGGCAAGACCAGCCTGTTGCGCATCCTGGTGGGATTGTTGCCGGCCGATGGCGGGCACGTCCAGCGCCCCCTGGCGACCGATCTGCTCTGGCTAGGCCATGCGCCGGGCATCGCCGATGGCCTCAGCGCCCTGGAAAATCTAAGGTCGCTGGCCTGTTTGCGGCAGCCGCTCAGGCGCGCGGCCGCCCTGGCGGCCCTGGCTGCCATGGGCCTGGAGAGCTGGGCGGACGACCCCTGTGCCCAGCTGTCCGCCGGGCAACGGCGTCGTGTAGCCCTGGCCCGTTTACATCTCCCCGAGCCGCCGCGGCTGTGGCTGCTGGATGAGCCCTTCACCGCGCTGGATGCGGCAACCTGCGTGGCCTTGGAGCAGCGGCTGGCGGAGCACTGCGCCCAGGGCGGCGCCGTGGTGCTGACCAGTCATCGGGAGCTGCAAATCCCCATCGCCGGTCATCGCCGCCTGCTGCTGGAGGGTGGTCGATGATCGCGGCCTGCCTGGCGGTTCTTCAGCGGGAGTGGCGCCTGGCCTGTCGCCGGCCCGCGCAGTGGCTCACGCCGCTGGCCTTTCACGCCCTCGTCGTCACCCTGTTTCCCCTGGCCTTGGGACCGGACGGCCGGCAGTTGTCGCTGCTGGCGCCGGGCCTGCTGTGGATCGCCCTGCTGTTGGCCTTGCTGCTCGGCCAGGAGGGGCTGTTTCGCGGCGACTGGCAGGACGGCTCCCTGGAGCTCTGGCTGCTGGCGCCCCAGCCACTGGCGCTGCTGGTGCTGCTCAAGCTGCTGGTGCACTGGTGTTTCAGCGGCCTCGCCCTGGTGGCCCTGACCCCTTTGCTGGCGCTGATGCTGGGCCTGCCTGCCGCGGCCTTGCCGGCGATGCTGGCGGCCCTGACCCTGGGCAGTCTGACCCTGACCCTGATCGGCGCCATCGGCGCCGCCCTGACGGTGGGCCTGGCGCGTGGCGGCCTGCTGCTGGCGCTGCTCAATCTGCCGCTGCAGATTCCGGTGCTGATCCTGGGCACGCTCAGCCTGGACGCCGCGCGCAGCGGCCTGCCGGTCACCGGCTACCTGCTGTGGCTGGGCTGTCTCACCCTGCTGGCCCTCACCCTGGCGCCCCTGGCAGTGGCCGCCGGCCTGCGCATCGGCGCCGCCCAATGACGAGGAACCCATGAACTGGACCTGGCTGCACCGCCTGGGCTCGCCCGCCATCTTCTATCGCCTGACCGGCCGGCTGCAGAGGCCGTGTCTGGCCCTGGCCGGGCTGCTGCTGGCCGTCGGCCTGGTCTGGGGGCTGTTCATCGCGCCACCGGATTACCAGCAGGGCGACAGCTTTCGCATCCTCTATGTGCATGTGCCAGCGGCCTTCCTGGCGCAGTCCTGTTACCTGTTGCTGGCCATCGCCGGGGCCGTCGGCCTGGTCTGGCGCCTCAAGCTGGCCGACGTCGCCCTGCGTGCCGCCGCGCCCCTCGGCGCCTGGATGACGGTGATCGCCCTGGCCACGGGGTCGCTGTGGGGCATTCCCACCTGGGGTACTTGGTGGATCTGGGATGCCCGGCTTACCTCGATGCTGGTGTTGCTGTTCCTCTACCTGGGCGTCATCGCCCTGGGGCAGGCCATCGGTCCGCGGGAGAGCGCCGCCCGTGCCTGCGCCCTCCTGGCGCTGGTGGGCTCGGTGAACCTGCCGATCATCAAGTACTCGGTGGAATGGTGGAGCACCCTGCACCAGCCGGCCACCTTCAGCCTGGTGGAGCGTCCGCCGATGCCGCCGGCCATGTGGTTGCCGCTGCTGGTGATGGTGCTGGGCTTCTATCTGCTGTTCGCCGGGTTGCTGTTGCAGCGGATGCGCCTGGAGTTGTTACGCCGCGAGTGGCGCAGCCGCTGGGTACGGGCAGAACTGGGCGAGGGTGAGGCATGAGCGAGCTGGATTGGGCGCAGGCCCTGAGCATGGGCCGTCATGGCCTCTACGTCTGGCCGGCCTTCGGTCTCACCCTGGTCATCCTTGGCGGCCTGCTGCTGCACGGCTGGCAGGCGCGCCGGCGGGTGGAGCGTGACCTGCGCCAGCGCTGGCGGCGGGAGCGCCAACCATGAATGCCGTCCGCCGTCGTCGGCTGCTGTGGGTGCTGGTACTGCTGCTCGGCGTGGGTGGTGCCGCGGCGCTGGCCCTCAGCGCCCTGCAGCAGAACCTCAACCTCTTCTATACCCCAAGCCAGATCGCCCGGGGCGAGGCGCCGCGGGACACCCGTATCCGCGCTGGTGGCATGGTGGAGAAGGGGACCCTGGTGCGCGCCGCGGATTCCCTGGCGGTGACGTTCGTCATCACCGACTTTCAGCGCGAGGTGCGGGTGAACTATGCCGGCATCCTGCCGGATCTGTTCCGCGAGGGGCAGGGCGTGGTCGCCCTGGGCCGACTCGACGACCAGGGCCGCCTGGTGGCCGACCAGATCCTCGCCAAGCACGACGAGAAATACATGCCACCCGAGGTGAGCCAGGCGCTGCGCCAGGCCGGCCGGCCGCTGGATGGCACGAGGCCGGCGCCATGATTCCCGAACTCGGCCACCTCTGCCTGCTGCTGGCGCTGGCCATGGCTCTGGTGCAGGGCACCCTGCCACTGCTCGGCGCCTGGCGGGGCCAGCTCGACTGGATGCGCCTCGCACGCCCGGCCGCCTTTGGCCAGTGCCTTTTCCTGGCGCTGGCCTTCGCGGCCCTGGTCTGGGCCTTCTTGCAGGATGACTTCTCGGTGGCCTATGTGGCGGCCAATTCCAATAGTCGCCTGCCCTGGTACTACAAGGTCAGCGCCAGCTGGGGCGCCCATGAGGGCTCGCTACTGCTCTGGGCCTTGACGCTGTCGGCCTGGAGTCTGGCGGTGGCGGTCTTTTCGCGGCAGTTGCCCCAGGCCCTGCTGGCCCGGGTGCTGGGCATCCTCGGGCTGGTGGCCCTGGGTTTCCTGACCTTCCTGGTGGCCACCTCCAATCCCTTCGCCCGGTTGCTGCCGCAATTCCCGCGGGAGGGCAATGACCTCAATCCGCTGTTGCAGGACCCTGGGCTGATCCTGCATCCGCCGATGCTCTACATGGGCTACGTCGGCTTCTCGGTGGCCTTCGCCTTCGCCCTGGCGGCCTTGCTTGAAGGGCGCCTCGACGCGGCCTGGGCACGTTGGGCGCGGCCCTGGACGCTGCTGGCCTGGGCCTTTCTCGGCTGCGGCATCGTGCTGGGCTCCTGGTGGGCCTACTACGAGCTGGGCTGGGGTGGCTGGTGGTTCTGGGACCCGGTGGAGAATGCCTCCTTCATGCCCTGGCTGGTGGGCACGGCGCTGCTGCATTCCCTGGCGGTGACCGAGAAGCGCGGCCTGTTCAAGGGCTGGACGGTACTGTTGGCCATCGCCGCCTTTTCGCTGAGCCTGCTGGGGACCTTCCTGGTGCGCTCGGGGGTGCTGACCTCGGTGCATGCATTCGCCAGCGATCCGAGCCGCGGGGTGTTCATCCTGGCCTTCCTGCTGTTGGTGGTGGGCGGTTCCCTGACGTTGTTCGCCTGGCGCGCGCCGGCTCTCAGCGGCGCGGCGACCTTTGGCCTGGCGTCGCGGGAAGCGCTGCTGCTGATCAACAACCTCATCCTGGTGACGGCTGCGGCGACGGTCCTGCTCGGTACTCTTTATCCGCTGATCATCGACAGCCTCACGGGCGCCAAGCTGTCGGTCGGGCCGCCATATTTCGATCTGCTGTTCGTGCCCTTGATGGCGCTGCTGATGCTGGCCCTGGGTGTCGGGGTGCTGGTGCGCTGGAAGCACAGCCCAAGTCGTTGGTTGCTTAGGTTGCTGGCGCCGATCCTGCTGGCCTGCGCGGCCTTGGCGGGCCTGGCCGCCTGGTGGCTCGACCAGCCTCGGGCGGCTATCCTGGCGGTGCTCGCGCTGGCGGCCTGGGTCGTGCTGACCGCGCTGCGCGATGTCCTGGGCAAGACACAGGCCCTAGGCTGGCGGCGCGGCCTGCGCAGCCAGCCGCGCAGTTACTGGGGCATGCAACTGGCGCACCTGGGCTTGGCGATCCTCGCCCTGGGCGTGGTGCTGGCCAGCCAGTTGGATGTGCAGCGCGACCTGCGCCTGGCGCCGGGCGAGCACGTCGAACTCGCTGGCTATCGCTTCGGCTTCGCCGGCACCCAGCACTACGAGGGACCGAACTTCACTGCCGAACGGGCCCTGCTGCAGGTGGAACGCGACGGCCGCGTGGTGGCGTTGCTGGCGCCGGAAAAGCGGCGCTATCTGGCGGGTGGTGCGGTCATGACCGAAGCCGCCATCGACGCCGGCCTCACCCGCGATCTCTACGTCGCCCTGGGCGAGCCGCTCGGCGAGGGCGCCTGGGCGGTGCGCCTGCAGATCAAGCCCTTCGTCCGGCTGATCTGGCTGGGTGGCCTGCTCACCGCCCTGGGTGGCCTGCTGGCGCTGGCCGATCCGCGCTACCGGCGCCGCCGGGCGGCGCCTATCCCTGCGGAGTCTTCCTGATGCGTCGTCGCCTGCTGCTCGGCCTACCGCTGCTGGTCTTCCTGGTACTGGCGGGTTTTCTCTACCGCGGCCTCTATCGTGACCCCCAGGCGTTGCCCTCGGCGCTGGTCGGCCAGCCGTTTCCGGTCTTTTCGCTGCCCGGCGTGCAGGACGAGCGCCTGTTCAGTCGCCAGGACCTGCTCGGCCGCCCGGCGCTGGTCAATGTCTGGGGTACCTGGTGCGTGGCCTGCCGCGAGGAGCACCCCGTATTGAATCGTCTCAAGGCCCAGGGCGTGGTCATCCACGGCATCAACTACAAGGACGACAACGTCAGCGCCCGCCGCTGGCTGGCGGAATTCCACAATCCCTATCAGCTCGACATCCGCGACGACGAGGGGCGGCTGGGACTCGACCTGGGGGTCTATGGCGCTCCGGAGACCTTCCTGATCGACGCCCAGGGCGTGGTGCGCTATCGCCACGTCGGGGTGCTCGACCAGCGCGTCTGGGATGAGGAAGTCGGTCCGCGCTATCGCGCCCTGGTGAGCGCGCCATGAGGATCCGGCTGCTGGCACTCCTGCTGCTGGCCTGGTCGGTTCTGGCCGGTGCCGCCATCGACACCTATGGCTTTCGTGACGAGGCCGAGCGGACGCGTTTCCAGACCCTGACCCGCGAACTGCGTTGTCCCAAGTGCCAGAACCAGGACCTGGCGGATTCCAACGCGCCCATCGCCGGCGATCTGCGCCGGGAGATCCAGCGGCTGATGGCGGCTGGGCAGAGCGACGAAGAGATCATCGCCCACCTGGAGCAGCGCTATGGCGAGTTCATCCGCTATCGTCCGCCTTTCGAGGGACGCACGCTGCTGCTCTGGACCCTGCCGGCGCTGGGGCTGCTGGGTGGTGCCGGGGTGCTGCTGGTGCTGACCCGGCGGCGTCGCGTCGAACCGGCGCTCAGCCCCGCAGAGCGCGAGCGGCTGGCCGCGCTACAGCGGGAGGAGGAGCCATGAGCCTGACCTTCTGGGGCCAGGCCGGGTTGCTGGCGATGCTCGCCGCGCTGATCCTGCTGGTACCGCTCATGCGGGGCGCGCGAGTGGAGGGCGATAGCCGCGAGGCGATCAATCGTGCGCTCTATCGGGAGCGCCTGGCGGAAGTGCGTCGGCGTGCCGCTCAGGGCGAGCTGGATGCCCAGGCACTGGCTAGCGCCGAGGCGGAGGCCGCGCGGAGTCTGCTCGCCGACAGTCCGGTGGGTGAGCGGTCGGCTGCCCGGCGCGGCCGACGGTTTGGCCTCGCCGTCGCCCTCGCCGTGCCTGGTATGGCCCTGGGACTCTATCTGTGGCTCGGTGCCTTGCCGGCGTTGCAACTCAGCGAGCGACTCGCCACGCCGCCGCCGTCACCCCAGGCGCTGCTGAGCAATCTGGAAGAGGCCACGCGGCTGCAACCCCAGGCCGCCGACAACTGGTACCTGCTGGCCCGGGCCTATGCCGGCCTGGGACGCTACGACGCGGCGGTGGGCGCCTTCGAGCAGGTAGTGCGCCGCGATGGGCGGCGCCCGGAAGTCCTGGGTCAGTTGGCCCAGGCCCGCTTCTTCGCCGCCGGCCGCCAGCTCGATGCCCAGACCCAGGCATTGGCCGACGAGGCGCTGCAGGCCAATCCGGCCGAACCCACCACCCTGGGGTTGCTGGGCATCGCCGCCTACGAGCGTGGCGACTACGCCCAGGCGGCCGCCCGCTGGCGTCGGTTGAGCGCCGGCCTCGATCCGGCGGACCCGCTGCGCCAGGCCCTGACCGAGGGCATAGCCCGCGCCGAGCGGTCAGCCCAGGCGGCGGGGCAGGACGTGACCCCGTCCGGATTCGCCGTGGAGGTCAGCCTGGCGCCGGAAGTGGCGCGGCGGGTGCGGCCCGAGGATAGCGTCTTCGTGTTGGCCCTGGCGGTCGACCAGCCCGGTCCGCCGCTGGCGGTCCGGCGTTTGCGAGTGGCCGACCTGCCCCAACGAGTATGGCTCGGTGACGCGGAAGCGATGCTGCCGCAACGGAAGCTCTCTGATCACCGCCAGGTACGCCCCGTGGTGGTGATCGCCCGCGGCGGCGACCCGCTCAAAGGCGACTGGCGCCATGAGGGAGCGCCGCTGGAGCTACCGACCGCCACAGTCGGTCGAGTGCGCGTGGAAGCGGGGGATGCCACGGCGCCATGATGCGTTAGCGAAATCCAATCAGGACAGGGATGCCATGAATACCTACCCGGTAGTGAAGACCTACGAAGAAGCCGTCGCCGTGACCCAGGCCCTCTGCGACGCCATTCGCGACAACCCGCAGGCGCGGCGGGCAGTCCGCGAGTCCTTCTATGAGCAATTCGGCGATGCTGACAACGATGGCCTGAGCTACGGCGATTCGGAGCTGGCCTTTCTCGATTGGGAAATCCGCGCCGGGGTACTGGAGCCGGAGACCGGTAGCCACTGGTGGCGCAACGTCAACCTGAACTTCATCTATCTATCGGAACTGGCTGGCTGCCTGGCGCAGAATCAGCTACCGGGCGATCAGGCGACCTTTCCGACGCGCTGCTGGCTCGATTTCATCGCCGAGCCCACGCCGCGCCATTGGTATCGAGCCCACAATGCCTCCATCCTCGCTGGCTTCCATCTTTATGAAGACGATGCCCGGCTGGAAAACGCCATTGGCCAGGAATTTCTCAACATCACCCTCTATCGGCTGATGTTCGCCCAGGCGTTGGTGGAGGATGCGACCATCTTCGGTGAGATAGGCGCCTGGCTGGCCGATCCGCGCGGATTTTCTGTGACTTTGCTGGTGCATCTGGCGGACTTCTATCCGCCGCACTATCCGCTCACCGAGGCGGATCGTCCCATCATCGAGGGTAAGGGCAAGGGCCTCGAGGAGACGGCCGTGCGTCTGATGGATGGCTTGATTCGGCATTTCCTGCGCGAGCTGTATCAGGCAGCGGCCGCCTGGAACCAGGCGCCCGAACTGCTGAACTACCTGGACGGTAACAAACCGGCCTATCCACCCGCCGCGGGCCACCGCGAAGCCCTCGCGGCGGCCCAGGCGGTGGCGTCACTGGAAGGCGTCCTCGCCGGGCAGGACGTCGCTGTGGCCGAGGATGGCGCGAGCGGTTTGCAGGCCGGATAGGGTCGCCGACTCCACGCAGCCCATGTTGAAACCGTTGCGGATCCAATCACCGGTTAGATAGAGGTTGCTGCAGACGCTGCCATCGGTGGCCAGCCGGTGGCGGCTGCTGCCGGCCACGCTCTGCACGTAGCGTTCGCTGGGATCGACATTGGCGCGCCAGTACTGATAGTCGAAGCGCGCCACGCCACTGACGTCGGCAGGGGCCAGCAGGTACTCCCAGTGATAACCCTGGTCGGTGCCGGCATTCGGCCAGTAGTCGCGCAGGTTGCCGTTCATGAAGTCGATGAAGGCAGCGTGCACCTCCCGTGCCTGGCGCTGCGGATAATCGTTCTTCTCGCCGATGGGCGGCGCGGGTTCGGCGGCGAAGACGCCGCAGAAGTAGCTGATGTCCTGGGGTGGGGTGCCGCTCGACCAATCCTCGCGGTCCACCAGATAGCTGACGTCGGCCCAGGAATCCATCGCCTGGGCAGCGAAGCCGAGCAGCTCCGGTGCCTGGCCGCCTTTGGGCGAACCGGTCCAGCCCAGTTGCCAGACATCCCGACTCTGCCACAGCTGGACCGCCTGGGTCGCCACGGTCGCGACCTTCTGGGTCATCTGGGCGAAAGCTGGATCGAGGGCGCAGAGGCTGGGTGAGAGATCCGCCAGGCCGGCGACGGAGATGCCCAGCACCACCTCATGGAAGTCGTGACCGACTACCAGTTCCAGTTGCTCGACGCCTGCCCAGCCGCTCCAGTTGGATTCCAGATTGATGTTCTGCTCCTGCAACTGCTGGGCGATGTCGTCCTGGATCTGGTCATAGAGCGGTGTCGACGGCCAGCAGGGCAGGCCCTTGACGTCCACCAGCGGCTGATAGGGTTCCTGCTTGAGCGGTACCTGGCGCTGGATCTGCAGACGGGTGACCCGCGGCCCGTGACCGAGGCCGTCGTCGGCGGCCTCGATGCCGGTCACCTGATGGAAGAACTGGAAATTCACCCCGCGCTTGGCCAGCACCTCGTAGTAGGGCGCGAACACCACGTCGCCCATACCCGCCTGCATGCGCCAGATGAAGGAGCCCTTGGAGGTGGTCAGCGCCAGCAGGGCGGCGCGCAGCACGGTGCCGGCCTCGACGTCGGGTTTGTCCAGGTCGCCGTCGCGATAGGCGAAGATGCCGCCATGCAGCGACTTGACCACCGCGCCATCCAGGGTAGCGGCGCTGGCGCCATGGCGCTCCAGCCAGGACAGGAAGGTTTCGTCGTTGAGCGACTCGAAGCCCTTGGCGTAGACCTCGTCATCGAGCATGCCGATGAGCACCGTGAGGCCGAAATCCATCAGCAGCCACAGCCGGTGCGCGACGACGCTGGTCTGGCGCTGTCCGTTCAGCGCCTTGGCCAGCAGACTGCGGGCTTCGCGCAACAGCCAGAGCAGCAGCGGATGGTCTTCGGCCTCGGGCAGTGCCGTGCGCGCCTTGTGCAGGTGCCGCTCCGCCTCGCCGAGCGCCAGCGCCTGGAGTTCTTCGTTGCAGTGGGCGCGCAGGCGGGCGAACAAGCCCTCGGGCGCCGTCGAGGCGCCGGTCTGCTCGGCTTCACCCAGGCGCAGCAACCATTCGAGCAGATCGCCCAGGGCGGTCATGAACGGCTTGGGATTCCAGCCTTCGCCAGGCTTGCCGGGTAGCGCCAGGGTATCGATGGGCCAGGTGGTCCAGTGATTCTGGAAAAGGTCGGCGAAGGCGGTGTGGGAGTGGGCGAAGAAGGCCTCGTCGAGGGTCGCCAGGGGCGCGCCGGCGGGACGTCCGAGTTCCTCGTAGCACTGCCTCAGGCTGTGGAAGGCGTTGTAGTAGAAGCCGAACCAGACATGGATGCCGTGTTCCTCGATGCGCTGATGGTCCGCGGCGTTGCGTCCGCTGGCCCCCTTGCCGCCGAGACGCCAGCCCTGCTGGTAGAGCGTGATCTGGTAGCGATCCTGCCAATGGGGCTCGCTGGTAAGACGAAAGGCCGCGGTAATGGCGGAGACACCGCCGCCCAGGATGGCGATCTTTCTGACGAGGGGTAGGGCTTCCATGCAGTTTGCTCCGAAGTGTGCAATTTCTTGCGCGAGTGGACGAATAGCCGGTGATGGCTAAGGTAATATCACTGTATCGAAAAGTTCCCTTGAGACTTTAGGGTCTGGCTGAAAAGTACTTGCGTAGCGGCGGGGTGACGTCCCGCGTCGGCGCGCTCGACCTTCGCCTGGCGGCTCGTCATGCAGGGCAATAGGTTACAGTTGAGGCGACGACCCGGCGGGGCGTCCCAGGATCGAGGCGAACGCGGTGTTGAGGATTCCAGGCTATAGCTGCAAGGCCAAGGTGAGCGAGAGTCGCCATGCGCTGATCTACCGGGGCACCCGTCTGGACGACGGTCAGCCGGTGATTCTCAAGCTGCTGGCTGCGGACTATCCCACGCCCCAGGCCCAGGCCGGATTGCGCCAGGAATTCGAGCTGACCCGCCGGGCCAGCGCCAGTGGGGCAGTGAGCGCGGCGCTGGACCTGGTCGACTACGACGGGCGCCAGGTGCTGGTGCTCGAGGACATCGGCGGTACCGATCTCGCCGCGCTGCTGGACCGGGGGCCGCTGGCCCTGGAGGATTTCTTCGACTGGGCGCTGGCCATCGTGCGCGCACTGGCGCGGCTGCACCGCCTGCGGATCGCCCACAATGACCTCAACCCGCGCAACATCGTCTGCAATGGCGGCACCGGTACCTTGCGCCTCACCGACCTGGGGATCGCCACCGAGTTCGGCGCCGTGGGCAGCGGCGAGATCCGCCTGGAAGGCTCCCTGACCTACCTCGCGCCCGAGCAAAGTGGCCGGACCGGTCGGCACCAGGACTACCGCAGCGACTTCTACGCCCTCGGCGTGACCTTCTACGAGATGCTCTGCGGCGAGCCGCCATTCCGCGCCCAGGATCCGCTCGAACTGGTGCATGCACACCTGGCCATGCGTCCGCCGGCCCTGGCGGAGCGGGTACCGGGCATCTCCGCCGGGCTGGTGGCCGTGGTGGAAAAACTGATGGCCAAGGCCGCGGAGGAGCGCTACCAGGGCTGCTTCGGCATCCTCCGCGATCTGCAGCGTTGCCAGGCGAACTGGCAGGCCGGGCGCGACGAGGCGTTCGTGCCGGGCAGCGAAGATCCGCCCGCACGCCTGGTGATGTCGCGCTCGCTGCAAGGCCGGGCCACCGCTTTGCGCCTGCTCGACGAAGCCCTGGCGCGGGTTACCCTCGGCCAGGTCGAGGGGGTGTTCGTCCGGGGTGCCTCCGGGGTTGGCAAATCGGCCCTGATACAGGCCTTCGTGCGCCACCACGGCGAGCGGATGATCGTGGTCCACGGCAAGTTCGAGGCCCTGGGCAGCGCGGTGCCCTACAGCGCTTTGCGCCAGGCGGTGAAGGAGCTGGTCGAGCTGGGCCAGACGCTGGGCGCGGACTTCGCCGAACGTCTGCTCGGTCTGCTGGAAGGCAATGCCGTCGTCCTCACCGATGTCTCGCCCGAATTGGCCGCCTGGCTCGGTCCCCAGCCGCCGGTGGCCGAGTTGCCGCCCCTGCAGGCCGAGCAGCGCTTCGACGATGCCGTGAGTGCCCTGTTGCTGGCCTTCGCGACGCACGACCGTCCTCTGCTGCTCTGGCTGGATGACCTGCAATGGGCGGACGCCGCTTCGCTGCGGCTGATCGAACGCCTGCTGTCGCGCCGGCATCCGGGCTCCCAGTTGCTGGTGGCGACCCTGCGCGACGAGCACCTGGCCGACAGCCCGCTGGGGCGCCTGGTGACGACGGCGCCGATTCGCAACCTGACGCTGGGACCGCTGTCCCGCGAGGACATCGAACGGCTGATCGCCGACATCCTGCCGGCTCCGGCTGCCGACCAGGCCGCCCTGGCAGGACTCTGCCTGGACAAGACCCTGGGCAATCCCTTCTTCATCGAGCAATTGCTGCGCAGCCTGCAACAGGAAGGCCTGCTGGAATTCGATGGCGAGCACGGCCAGTGGCACTGGGAGCTGCCACGCCTGCAGGCATTGGACGTCTATGACAACGTGGTCGACTTCATGGTTGGCAAGCTGCAGGACCTGCCGCCGGCCACCTCGCAATTGCTGCAGTGGGCCGCCTGCCTGGGTACGGTGTTCTCCAGCGAGCGCCTCGCCGCGCTGATCGCCGAGGAACCCGCGACGATCCGTCGCCTGTGCCAAGTACTGGTCCAGGAAGGACTGCTCACCGAAGCCGGGGCCGGCGGCGACGGCGCCCCGACCTTCTTCAGCTTCCCCCACGATCAGGTGCGCCACGCCGCCCATTCGCTGTTGCCACCCGACGAGCGCCAGCGCGTCCATCTGCGAGCGGGCCAGCTGTACCTCGCCGAAGGCGGGAAGGCGCGGCTGGAGGCGGTATCCCACCTCAACCTGGCCCTAGCGTTGATCGAGACCTCCGCCGAGCGGCTGCAACTGCTGGAGCTCAATCTGGAGGCCGCGCGCCGGACCCGGCAGGCCAATGCCTACCCGGCGGCGCTGGAGTTCCTGCGCACGGCGGTGACGCTGATCGACGAAGCCGCCTGGAGCGGACGCCATGTGCTGCTGTTCCAGCTGCATCGCGAGTGGGCGGAACTCGCCCATCTCTGCGGCGACGCCCTGGAGGCGCTGCGAATCTGCGAACTGTTGCTGCCGCGGGCGCGGACGTCCCTCGAGGAGGCGGGCGTGCGCGCCCTGCAGATCGACCTGTTCAGCGGGCTGGGACGTTTCGCCGAGGCCCTGGCGGTGGGGGTGGCGGGCGTCCGGGCGCTGGATGAGCCCTGGCCGGAAGACCCGGCAGACATCAACCAGGCCATCGGCGCCGACAGTGCCGAGGTCGACGCCTGGCTCGCCGCGCGGTCGCCGGCGGCGCTGCTCGACCTGCCGACCATGGACGATCCGCGTGCCCAGCTGTTGATCCGGCTGCTGGGGCTGCTCTGGGGACCGGCGATCAACGTCGACCTGCCCATGAGCCTGCTGGCGGTGATGCGCATCGTCAAGCTGTCGATCCAGTACGGCAACGGCGATCTCTCACCCTTCGGCTATGCCAACTATGGGTCGCTGCTGTCGGCCTTCCACGGGCGCTACGAACTGGGCTACCAGGTCGGGCGCCTGGCCGTCGACCTGGTGGACCGCACCGGCAATCTGCCGCTGAAGTGCAAGGTCTACACCATGTTCGCGGTGACCAACAGCCCCTGGTCGAGTCCCATCGCCGATAACGTTCCCCTGTTGCGCGAGGCCCTGGCGGCTGGCCAGTGCACCGGTGAGATCATCTTCACCGCCTACAGTGCCTTCCACATTCTCAAGCATCTGCAGCACGCCGGGGCGCCGCTGGACGATATCCTCGCCGAAGCGACGCTGATCGAGCCGATTCTGCAAGGGATCGGCGATCCGAACACCCTGGAGATCTTCACCATCCTGCGCCAGACGTTGCGTCTGCTGCAGGGACTGACACCGAGCCAGGAGCGTTGGGACGAGGAGGGGCAGGACGAAGCCGCGCTGGTTCGCCAGATGCAGGACAGTGGCCATGTGCTCTGCCTGAACTACTACGATTTCAACAAGATGCAGGCAGCCTTCCTGTTCCGCCGGCTGCCCGCCGCACGACAGCATGCCGAGGCCATGGAGGCTTCGCTGGCGGCCACCTTCGGCTGGTTCAGCATCGCCGAGCATGCCTTCTATCAGGCGCTGATCCTGCTGGCCGGGGATGAGCTGGCGGAAGCGGAGTTGGCCAAGGTCGAGGCTGCCCGCGAGCGGCTGGCCGGCTGGGCGACGCACTGCCCGGAGAATTTCGCCCACAAGCGCGACCTGGTAGACGCCGAGCTGGCGCGCCATGCCGGCCGCACCGAGGCGGCCATGGACCGCTACGAGCAGGCCCTGGAGTCGGCGCGGGTGCACGGCTTCCGTCAGGGCGCGGCGCTGGCCGAGGAGCTATACGGCCGCTTCTGGCTGGCGCAAGGCCGTTCGCGCCTGGCCCGTACCTACCTGCAGGATGCCCAGCGCAGCTACCTGCACTGGGGCGCGGCGGCCAAGGCGGCGGCCCTGGAGAACGAATTCCCGCACTGGCTGCGCGTGGCGGAAACCCGTTCGCTGACGGTGCAGCGTACCCATGACCAGACCACCGGCGAGATGATGCGCCTGGACTGGCTGTCGGTACTCAAGTCGCTGCAGGCCATCTCCAACGAACTGGCTCTGGACCAATTGCTGGCGCGGATGATGCGCATCATCCTCGAGGAAGGCGGTGCCCAGCGTGGGTTGTTGCTGCTGCCCGAAGGCGGCCGCTGGCTGGTGCAGGCCTCGGTGTGCGGCGGCGCGGCCGAGCCCGAGGTGCTGCAGGGCCTGCCCGTGGCGCTGGGCGAGCAGGACATCGGCGAAAGCCTGGTGCCGCTCACCCTGGTCTCCCATGTCATCCGTAACCGCGAGGCGGTCATTCTCGACGATGCCGCCAGTGCCGGACGCTTCGTCCGCGACAGCTACATCCGCGCCCGGCGGCCGCGCTCCATCTGCTGCATGCCGGTGTTGCGCCAGGGCCGCCTGATCGGCGTGCTTTATCTGGAAAACAACCTGCTGGCCCAGGCCTTCACCCCCGGCCGGCTGCAGGTGCTGAGCATCCTCGCCACCCAGGCGGCGATTTCCCTGGAGCATGCGCAGATCTACGAGACCCTCGAACAGCGCGTCGCCGAGCGGACCCTCGAACTGGATCAGGCACGCATCCGTGCCGAGGAAGCGGCCACGGCCAAGTCGCTGTTCCTGGCCACCATGAGTCACGAGATCCGCACCCCGCTCAATGCCGTGATCGGCCTCAGCCGCCTGACCCTGGGCACCCGGCTGTCCGGCGAGCAGCGGGGTCATGTCGGCAAGATCCTCGATTCCGGCGAGAGTCTGCTGGGCGTCATCAACGACGTCCTCGACTATTCCCGCAACGAGGCCGGCGGCACCCGGCTCGAACAACTCGCCTTCAACCTGGGCAAGGTGCTCGAGCGCACCCTGAACCTCTGTGCCCTGAAGGCCCACGAGAAGGGGGTGGAGCTGGTGCTGGACTGCGGGCCGGACATTCCCCTGCAGCTTGAGGGCGATCCCCTGCGGCTGCAGCAGGTACTGGTCAACCTGCTGAGCAACGCGGTCAAGTTCACCGAGGCCGGGCATGTGCTGATCCGTGTCGGCGCCACGCGCGAAGGGGCGCGGGCGCGGCTCAGCATCGCCGTCGAGGATACCGGCATCGGCATGACCGAGGCGCAGCTGGGCCAGTTGTTCCAGCCCTTCACCCAGGCGGACGGCTCCATTAGTCGCCGCTATGGCGGCACCGGCCTGGGCCTGGCCATCTCGCGCCAGCTCACCGACCTCATGGGCGGTTCCCTGGAGGTCCACAGCGAGGCGGGCCGCGGCTCCTGCTTCACCCTGCAACTGACCCTGCCGGTGACCGGCGAGCCGGAGCGGTTGCCCAGCCAGCTGGCGCGTCGGGTGCTGTTGGTGGACGACCACGCCCTCGCGCGGCGCATCCTCGGCCAGCGCCTGCGCGAACTGGGCATGCAGGTTCGCGAAGCGGAATCCGCGGCCCAGGCCCTGGCCGCGGTGACGACCGGGAACGAGGCGTTCGAGCTGGCCATCGTCGACTGGCGCCTGGGCGCCGAGGACGGCCTGGTATTGGCGCGGCGCCTGCGCGAGTGCCAGCCGGGGCTGCCCCTGGCCATGCTGGCCTCGCCCTACGAGGCGGAAGAGCTGCGCAGCCTGGGCGAGGACATCGTCGGCCTGGAGCTGCTCGACAAGCCGATCACCGCGCCCGTGCCCCAGCGGCTGCTGGCCGGTCTGGGGCTGGCGCCGGCCATGGCGCCGACGCGGGGGCAGACGGCGATCGACCTGCAGGGCATCCGCCTGCTGCTGGTGGACGACAACGCCATCAATCGCCAGGTGGTGATCGGCTTCCTGCAGGGCACCGGCATTCACATCGAGGTGGCGGAAGACGGCCAGGCGGCGCTGGATCGGCTGGAGCACGAGACCTACGACCTGGTGCTGATGGACGTGCACATGCCGCGCCTGGATGGGCTCTCGGCGACCCGCCTGCTGCGCGGCCGGCCGGCGCTGGCGCGGCTGCCGGTGATCGCCATGACCGCCAACGGCCTGCCGGGCGACCGGGAGCGCTGCCTGGAGGCCGGCATGAACGATCATCTGGTCAAGCCGCTCGATCCCAACGAACTGTTCCGCATCATCGCCGCCTGGGCCAGCCTCGAACAGCTGGAGCGTGCCGAGCGCAAGGCGGTGGCGGACGTCAACCAGGCGAGCCTGCTGACGCGGGCGCGCGGCACCGCGGCGCTGGAGCCCGAGTCGGCGCTGCGCCTGTTGCGCGGCAACACCGAACTCTATGAGCAACTGGTCCGGGACTTCCGCGCCCAGCAGGCCGATCTGCCCGGGCGCATCGCCGCCTGGCGCGCCGCGGACGACGTGGCCGGTCTCTTCGAATGCGCCCATGCGCTGCAATCCTCCGCCGCCTACGTCGGCGCGACCGCTCTGCAGGAAGCGGCCCAGCGCCTGACCAAGCGCATTCGCCTGGCCCAGCCCCTCGGTGAGGAAATTCGCCTGCTGCAGGTCGAGGCCGAGCGCTGCCTGGCGTCCCTGGACGAGTTGCTGGTCGAGGACGAACAGCAGCGACCCGAGGCCTCCGCGGAAGGATTGGAGGCCATGCTCGAGGGCCTGGTCGGGCTGTTGCGGGCCTCGGACTTCGCGGCGGAAGGGATGTTGGACAGACTCGTCGAGCGCTGCGCGAGCACGCCCCATGGCGCCGATGTGACGCGGATCCGCGAATGGGTGGATGACGTCGAATTCGAACACGCTGCCGATGCCACTCTCGATCTGCTCCGCCGGGTGCGGCAGAGCGGTCAGCGCTCGGGCTGAGGGCCGATGGAGGCAAGGGGTAGCGATCTACCGCTGATTCTGATCGTCGACGATCAGAAGAGTAACCTGCGCGTCCTCGCCGACCTGCTGCGCGACGAGGCCCGTATCATGCTGGCCAAGAGCGGGGTGCAGGCGCTGACCAAGGCAGCCCGCGAGCACCCCGATCTCATCCTGCTGGACGTGGTGATGCCGGGCATCGACGGCCTGCAGCTGATCCAGCTGTTCAAGCGGCGGGCCGAGACCAGCGCCATTCCGGTCATCTTCATCACCGCGGCCAACGACCTCAATCGCGAGGTCGAATGCTTCGAACTGGGCGCCAGCGATTTCATCCAGAAACCCTTCAATCCCCTCGCCGTATTGGCCCGGGTCCGGCTGCACCTGCAACTGGCCCGCCAGCGCCGCCTGCTCGAAGAGCTGGCGCACATGGATCCCCTGACGTCGGTGGGCAACCGGCGGCGCTTCGACGAGCAACTGGCGGTGGAGTGGCAACTGGCGGTCAACCGCGGGCGGCCCATCGCCATCGCCATGCTCGATATCGATTACTTTAAGCAGTACAACGACACCTACGGCCATGCCGCGGGCGACCAGGCGCTGTCACGGGTGGCCCAGGTGCTGGAGCAGCGCATCCGTGAGCGTGACTGCCTGGCGCGCTATGGGGGCGAGGAATTCGTCCTGTTGCTGCCGGGCGCCTCCCAGGCCTCCGCCGAAGCGGTGCTGGAGCGCTGTCGGCAGGGGATCGCCGAGTTACGTATCGCCCATCCACTAGCGGACGATCGTCTTTGGCTGACGGTGAGCATGGGCCTGGCCTGTTGCCATCCGACCGCGGAGCAGGAGCCGCACTGGCTGCTCAAGTCGGCGGATTCCCTGCTGTATCAGGCCAAGGCGGCCGGGCGCAATCGGCTGGTCAGCGCCGGCCTGTAGCGGATTCAGGCATCGTTGGCGGACCCGTTCACCAGTTCCACCCGGTTGCGGCCGCTGGCCTTGGCCTGGTAGAGCGCCTGGTCGGTCCGCTCGATGAAGGCTTCGTGGTCGTCACCGCTTTGCGGCTGGATGCTGCCGACGCCGATGGAAATGGTGACGATCCCCAGTTCACTGCCACTGTGGGCCACCTGCAGGCGTTCGACCCCGGCACGGCAGGCTTCGGCGACCTTGCGCGCGCCTTCGGCGTCGGTGTCGGGCAACACCATGGCGAATTCCTCGCCACCGTAGCGGGCCACCAGGTCCGCCGGGCGCTTGAGCTGTTCGGTCAGCACCGCGGCCACCTTCTTCAGGCAGAGATCGCCGCTCAGGTGGCCGTAGGTATCGTTGTAGCGCTTGAAGTGGTCGACGTCGCAGAGCAGCAGGGCCAGCGGCTGGCGACTGCGGCGGGCGCGCAGCCATTCGCCTTCGTAGGTCTGGTCGAAATGCCGTCGGTTGTTGATGCCGGTGAGGCTGTCGATGGCGACCAGTTTCTGCAGCTGGATGTTGGCCTCGGCGAGTTGCCGCTGGCTTTCGCGCAGGAAGCGAAAGGCCTCGTCGCGCTGGGCGCGCAGGACGTAGGCTTCGGAGTGGTAGCGCACCCGGGCCAGCAGCTCCAGCTTGTCGGGCAGCTTGACCAGGTAGTCGTTGGCGCCGGTGGCGAAGCTCTGTGCCTTGACCTGGGGGTCTTCCTTGGAGGAGAGCACCACGATGGGCACGTCGCGCAGCGCCGGGTCGGCGCGGAAGCGGCGGACGGTTTCCAGACCATCGATCTCGGGCATGATCAGGTCCTGCAGCACCACGGTGGGCTTGAGCTGCTGCGCCATGGTCACCGCCTGGTGGGCATCCAGGCAGTAATGCAGTTCGATGTCGGGCTGATCCGCGATCATCCGCCGCAAGGCCTCGATGATGATCAGCTGATCGTCCACCAGCAGCAGTCGCACCTTGGGGGCGATCAGGCTGTCCGGGGGGCTACCCTCGTGCGTGGCCATTACTACGAGTCCTTCTGCGCGCGGGGCCGGGCGTCCCGCATCTCAACTTGGCCGATCCCTGCCGCTGCATCGTCCAACGCTCCTGTTGGCGACCTGTCATATCGGGCTCCGCGAGCCAGTGCCGAAGCGCCGTTGCAGCCAGGCGCCAATCTGCGCAGGGCTGAGCACCCGTTCCACCGCACCCATTCTAACCGCAGCTGCAGGCATGCCGTATACGGCACAACTGGCCTCATCCTGGGCCAGGGTCGGGCAGCCGCTCTGGCGCAGGGCATACAGCCCGTTCGCGCCATCGCGGCCCATGCCGGTGAGCAGGATGCCGAGAGCGTTGCGACCGCGCTGTGCATGACCGGCGAGGCCGGTGAAGAAGACGTCCACGGAGGGCCGATAGGGATAATCGACCGGCTCGGCGGTATAGGTGAAGCGCCCCTGGTCGTCCAGCAGCAGGTGGTCGTCGCCCAGGGCGACGCTGACCTGGCCGGGCTGGGGCAGGGCACCCGGCATGGCGGCCAGCACCGGCCAGGCGATCTGGGTGCCGAGCCAGCCGATGAAGCTGGGTGCGAAGCGCCGGTCGATGTGCTGGACCAGCACCACGCTGGCCTGGGGGGTCGGTGCCCAGCCGTCGAAGAGGGTCACCAGGGCCGCCGGACCGCCGGTGGAGGCGCCGATGGCCACCAGCGCGCCGGGTGCCTCGCGCGGCGTGTCCGTGGGCTTGGCGGCCGTCGGCAGCGCCGGCTGGGCGGCCCGCTCGGGAAGGCGCACCAGGGGTTCGATACGGCTGATCTTGCGCAGCAGGGCGCCACCGTCGGCGCCCCCGGCGAGGGCCGGGGTGGCGGTCACGTCGAGGGCACCGGCGCCCATGGCGCGGAACACCCCTTCGCAATCGTCCGGAGTAGCGGTGACCACCAGGATGGCGCAGGGCGACTGCGCCATGATCCGGCGGGTCGCCTCGATGCCGTCCAGGCGCGGCATCTGCAGGTCCATGAGGATGAGATCGGGTCTATCCTCGGCGCAGCGCGCCACGGCTTCCTCACCATCGTGGGCGATCCAGGCCACCGTGTGACGCCCATCGCTGGCCAGCAGGCGGCGCAGGGCCTCGGTGGCCAGCAGCAGGTCGTTGACGATGGCGATTCTCATGGGGCTCCGATGAAGTCCTGCACGGCGGTGATCAGGGCGTCATCATGGAAGCTGCCCTTGGTCAGATAGTAATCGGCACCGGCCTGCATTCCCTTGAGCCGATCTTCCGGGCGGTCCTTGTAGGAGACGATCATCACCGGCAGGGCGTGCAGGCGGGGATCGCGGCGCACCAGCTCCACCAGCTCGATGCCGTTCATGCGCGGCATGTCGATGTCCGAGAGCAGCATGTCGAAATCGCCGGCGCGCACGGCGTTCCAGCCATCCATGCCGTCCACCGCCACCTCCACCTGGTAGCCCTGGCCCTCCAGCAGCTTGCGCTCCATCTCGCGCACCGTGAGGGAGTCGTCCACCACCAGGATGCGTTTGACCCGCCGGCTGTCGGCGACCTGGCTGCCCTGCACCTGGCGCAGCCGGCCTTCGCCCAGCAAGCGCTCGATGCCGGTCAGCAGGTCGGCCACGTCCAGCAGCAGCACCGGGCTGCCATCGTCGAGCAACGCACCGGCGGTGACCGAGCGCAGCTTGCCGAAGATGTCGTCCAGCGGCTTGAGCGCCAGGCCCTGCTCGGTGCGCAGACGATCCACTACCAGGCCGTAGCGCCGTTCACCGCTGCCGATCACCAGCACCGCCAGGTCATCGCCAGGAGGGCCGGCGTCGAGTTCGAGCAACTGATGGGCCGACACCAGGCCCAGGCGATCCGCGCCGAGCAGGAAGAAGGCCTTGCCCTCCAGGGTATGCACCTCGTTCGCGGCGAGGCGCAGCACCCGTTCGATGCGGTTGACCGGCAGGGCGTAGGCTTCGCCGGCGATGTCGACGATGAGGGCGCGGACGATGGAACGGCTGACCGGCACCAGCAGATGGGTGCTGAAGCCTTCACCCGGACGGGTTTCCAGGCGCACCTCGCCGTCCAGGGCGCGGATGGCATCGGCCACCACGTCCAGGCCCACGCCGCGTCCGGACAGCTCAGTAACCGTTTCCTTGAGGCTGAAACCGGGCAACAGCAGGAACTCCAGCAACTCGGCCGGGCTCAGCGAGGCAGCGACCGGGGCCGGGCTCAGGCGGCGGGCGATCACCGCGGCCCGGATGCGCTCCAGATCCAGGCCACGACCGTCATCATGCAGGCTCACATGCAGGCGGCCGGCGACGTGGCGGGCTTCCAGGCGGATCTGGCCGCTCTCCGGCTTACCCAGGGCACGGCGTTCGGCCGGGGTTTCCAGGCCATGATCGAGGGCGTTGCGCAGCAGATGATTGAGCGGACTTTCCAGACGCGCGAGCACCTCGCGGTCGATCAGGGTATCGGCGCCGTCCACCTGCAGGGTGGCGTCCTTGTCGAGGCTCCTGGCGAGATCGCGCACCAGCCGCGGAAAGCCCTGCACGGCGTCGCGCAGCGGGCGCATCCGCACCCCGAGCACCTCGTCCAGCAGGCCCTGGCAGACACCGAGCAGGCGGCGTTCGTAGGCTTCCAGGGCCTGCAGCTGTTGCTGATAGCGATCCAGCAGCCCCTCCTGGCGCTGGCGCAACTCGTTACTTGCCGCCGCTGCCTGGCCGAACAGCGCCTGCAGTTCGCCGCGATAGCCCTGGAAGCCCTGCACCAGGCCATGCAGGCCAAGGCCCATCACCCGGGCCTCGCTGGTGAGGGCGAGAATCTCGTTGAAGCGGCCACTGTCGACCCGCAGGGGGTCCCGGGCGCGCTCGGCCTCGGGCGGCTCTTCCACGGCGGCCGCGACGGTGGACGTCGGCAGGCTGGGCGGCGTTGCTGCCGAGCTCGGCGCCACGTCGGCGTCGGCGGCGCTCAGGGCCTGGGCCAGGGCGCGTTGGGCCTCGCGCTGTTCGCGCTGCCAGCGTTGGCTGGCGGCCTCATCCAGGCGGCTGACCTCGCCGAGGACATCGACGCAGCGGAACAGTTGGTCGATAGCGGCGGCGTCCAGACGGCGCTGGCCGGCCTGCACGGCCACCAGGCAATCCTCCATGGCGTGGGCCAGTTCGACCAGGCCATCCAGGTCGACGATGCGGGCGGCGCCCTTGATCGAGTGGGCTGCGCGCATCATCGGCTCGATCACGGCGATATCGGCGGGATCGCGCTCCAGGCGCAGCAGGCCGGCGTCCAGCGCCTGCAGGTGGCTCTGCACCTCGCTGGCGAAGAGGTCGTACAGCGACATCTCGCGCACGTCGCGCGGGGGCTGGCTCATCGCAGGGCCTCTTCCAGGGCGCGCTCCAGGCGCGCCGGCTCGATCAGTCCGACCTGGTGCGGACCTTCGCGATAGACCCCGCCGAGATAGCTGAGCAACTCGCCGCCGAGGGTCGCCGGCGGCGCCTGCACCTCGGTCGGTGCATAGCGTTGCAGGCCCAGCACCTCGTCGACCTGAAGCGCCCAGTCGCGGCGGCCGATACGGATCAGCAGCAGGCGCGGAAAGCCCTGGCGGTGGCTGGCGGGAGCAACCGCGAGCAACAGGTCCAGGGCGATGCAGGGATACAGCTGGCCGCGCACCGGCACGATGCCGCGCAGCAGCGGCGAGCGGCGATGGGGCACCCGATGGGCGGCAGTGGGCTCGGTGGCCGTGACCAGGCAACTGCCCGGCAGCCCCAGCCATTCCCCGCCGAGGCGAAACACCAGGGCGCTGAGCGAGCGCGCCTGGGTATCGGCCAGGGGCGCCGCATAGCGCTCGGCCCAGGCGGCCCGCTCGGTATCGGCCAGTTCGCGGTCCAGGCTCATGCCCGATCCCCGGCAGCGGGCTGGATGCGCGCTGCCCGCTCACGCAGGCGGCCGGCTTCGTCGAGACGTCCGGCGCGCTCGCAGATCAGCGCCAGCCGGCACAGCGCAGGGTAGTGTGCGGGCTCCAGGTAGAGCGCCTGGCGCAGCGCCCGCTCGGCTTCGGCGGCGCGTTCGTCGGGCAGGATCAGGGCGAGCAGGAAATGGGCACCGGCCTGGCTGCGATCCTGTTCGAGTAGGGCGCGTAGCAGGGCTTCGGCTTCGGCACCGCGGCCGGCATCGGCCAGCCGCTGCGCCTGCTCCAGGGCCGGCGGTGGCGCAGGTGGCGCGGGGGCGTCGACGGGCAGCGCGCGACTGCGCGGCGGCGCTGGCGCACGGGGCGCTGGGGCCTGACGGGGTGAGGCTTTGCGCCGTGGCGGGGCGGCGACGGTCGGGGAGCGGACGGCATCCGCTACCTGTGCCTGGCGCTTGACCAGTGCCGAGGCCTGGGCCACGCCCAGGCTGGCGAAGCCGTGGCGCATGGCGCTGACCATTTCCGAGCTGCCGACGCAGAGCAGACCGTCGTCGTGCAGCAGGGCGGCCAGGTGGCTCAGGGCGCGGCCCTGGGTCTGGTCGTCGAAGTAGATCAGCAGGTTGCGGCAGAGCACCACGTCGAAGAGGGCACCGTCACGCAGGCTGCCGAGCTGGAGGATATTGCCCTGACGAAAGCGCACCTGGGCACGCACCGACTCGGCCAGGCGGTGCCGATCACCCTCGGCGCTGAAATAGCGCTCGCGAAAGCCCAGGTCCTTGGCGCGGAAGGAGTTGCGGCCGTAGAGGCCGCGCCTGGCCCGTTCCAGGGAAGGTTCGTTGATGTCCACAGCGGTCACCTGGAAGGCGCTGGCCGGCAGGCCGACATCGAACAGCGCCATGGCCAGGGTGTAGGGTTCCTCGCCGGTGGAGCAGGGCAGGCTGAGCAGCCGCACGGGGCGACCGCTGCGCGCGTGGCGCTCCTGGGCGAAACGGGCCGCGTGGGTGATGGCCTGGGGATCGCGGAAGAACCAGGTCTCCGGGATGACCAGCAGCTCCAGCAGGTCGGCGAATTCGCCTTCATCGTCGAGGATGCGCGCCATATAGGTCTCCGCATCACTTTCCTGGCGCTCGCGCAGCCGCTGGCGAATGGCGCGTCCCAACATGTCGTCGGCGATGGCCAGGCCCGTGCGGGATCGCACCAGGGGCGCCAGACGCGGATCGAGTCTCACGCGGCCTCCTGGAACAGCAGCGCGGCCAGGCTGGGCGAGAGCAGGCGTGGCAGGTCGAGCCAGAGCCAGAGGCCCTCGGGGGTTTCCAGCACCTCGCCCAGCCAGGGGTAGTCGGGCAGTGGGATACCCGCCGGCCGTGGCGGGGTGGCCGTCACTCGGCGTACGCCGGCGACGCCTTCCACCACCAGGCCAAGCGGCCGGCTGCCGCCGCCCGGCGTGGACAATGGATAGTCTACCAGCAGGATGCGGGTGTCCTGCCGCGCCCGGGCGCCGCGTCCGCCGCTCATGGCGGTGAGGTCGACTACCGGCACCGCCGCGCCATGCAGGTTCATCAACCCGGCGACCCCGGCAGGCGCCGCGGGAAAGCGGGTGAGCTGCAGATAGGGCAGTACCTGGCGGATGACCGCCGTCGGCAGGGCCGCGGCCGCCTCGGCCAGTTGGAAGGCCAGGATCTGCATCGTCACCGGTTGACCGAGAAGGTGGCGACGCTGCTCTGCAGGTCCTGGGCGGCCTGCTGCAGATACTGGACCGCCTCGCTGGTGGCCTTGAGCGCCTCGGTGGTCTGTTGGGTACTGTCGTTGAGCTGGGTGATGGTCTCGGCGATCTGGACGGCACCCACTGCCTGGGACTGCATGCCCTCCAGCACGATGTCGAACCGCGCCGGCAGTTTCTGCACGTCCTCGATGACCTCGGCCAACTGGTCGCTGACGCTGGCTACCTCCTGGACGCTACGGCGGATCTCCTCGGAGAACTTGTCCATGCCCATGACGCTGGCGGAAACCGCGGAATTCATGTCCTTGAGCATTTGCTCGATGTCGTCGGTGGCGGCGGTGGTCTGGTCCGACAGCCGGCGGATCTCGGTGGCCACCACCGAGAAGCCGCGACCTGCCTCACCGGCCTTTTCCGCCTCGATGGCGGCATTGAGCGACAGCAGGTTGGTCTGGTCCGCCACCTTGGTGATGGTGGTCAGGACCTTGTTGATGTGGCTGGACTTTTCCGACAGCGCCGCGAGCTTGGCGTTGATCGAGTCGGTCGCGGCGACCATGCGCTGCATGGTGGTGTCCATGCTCGCCAGGTTGCTGCGCGCCTGGACCGCACCGTGGGTGGTCTCGTCGGCCACCTGCACGGCTTCCTCCATGGTCTTGAGCAGGGCATTGGCGTTGGCGGCGATTTCCCGCGTCGTGCTCAGGACTTCCACGCTGGTCTGCGCCTGTTCGATGCTGGTGGCTTCCTGCTGGCGGGACGAAGCGGCGATCTCGGTGGTGGAGGAGGTTACCTGGATACCGGCGCGCTGGACCTTGGTGAGCATGCCGCGCAGGTCCTCGATCATCTTGCCCAGGCCACGGGCCAATTGGCCGATGGCGTCGTCGCCGCTGACCGAGGTGCGCCCGGTGAGATCGCCTGCGGCGGCCTTGTTGACCACCCCCAGCAGGTCATCGACGTCATCGCGCAGGCGCTGCGTCAGCGCCTGTTCGCGGGCGTGGTCATCCTGGATCTGCTGCGCCATCTGGTTGAAGGCCAGGCCCACCTGGCCCAGCTCGTCCCGACCCCGTACCTGGACGCGGGCGCCACCTTCGCCGGCGGAAATCCGCGCCACGGTGTCGGTCAGGCCCCGAATCGAACGCAGCAGGCCATGGGACAGGACCCAGGCGATCAGCGCGGCGAGCACGACGCACAGCGTTCCGCCGGCCAACAGAGTCCAGGTGAGGCGATTGCGGGTGCTCTCGGTATGCCCGGCCCGCTGCGCCGTCAGCTTGCGCTCTTCGTCGGCGATGCTCTGGATCTGCTGGCGGATGTCGGCGACCTGGGTATTCAGGGCCGTGATCAGGGGCTCGTTGGCCAACTGGGTTGGCGTCAGGTTACCGGTCTCGCGCAGGCGCAGCAGGGTGTCGAAGGTATTCCGCCGCCAGTCGTCGAGACTCGCTGCCAGGCGGGCGAAGCGCTGTTGTTGCTCGGGATTGTCCTGGGTCAGCTGCTGGGGCGTACGCAGGGCGCTGGCCAGTTGCGGCAGGGCTTGACGCGCCGTATCGGCGTCGGCGGGTGCACCGGAATACCAGTAGGTGCGCAGCTTGGCGCGGGTCTCGAGAAGGTTGTTGTCCAGCGCCGTGACTGCCAGCAGGACCTCGGCGGTGTGGCGATCCCAACGATTGGCGTCGACCAGGCTCTGCAGCGCGGCGTAGGTCAGCCAGAGCAGCAGCACGACCAGGGCGATGATGGCGGCGAAGCCGGCGAAGAGTTTGTTCTGGATGCGGATGTTATCGAGCATGGGCACCGGCACGCGCGGACGGAAGGGGAAGGAGCGAACCCGGGAGGAACACCCTGACTATCCGATAAAAGTAGCACGGTCATGCAGTTATGTGAGTTGTGACGCTTTGGGCAATGGCCGGAAGGCCGGGGACGCTGATTCGGAGACGTCGGGCGCGAGCTAGGGCAGACAGCCTCCCACGATGTCGGATACCAGGAGGCTGCCGGTGGATCAGGCTACCTCAGGTCGGCGCCGCCTCGCTCGTCGCCTCGCTGCGACGAGTACCGTGGCTGTTCTGGCCTCCCTTACGTCCAGCTTCCGAGGCCCGTGTGGGATTGTTGGCGAAGTTGCCACCACTGGCCCGACCACCTTTGCGGCCGGCTTCTGCGGCGCGCTCGCGGTTGTTGGCGAAGTTGCCTGGATTGCTGCTCTTGTTAGCCATAAGAACTTCTCCTGAGTGCAAAGGAAAGAATCCGAACGCCGTGCCCCAAAGACTAAGCGATCCGCTAATTGAGAGTAGCGCCAATGGAAGCGAGTTCTGGATAAGCGATAGAGGGGAGTTTTGTTAGACCGGGTTCAGGTTCGATATAACTTTGAGTGGATGATCTTAGGGTCTAGAGCCCTTCGTAGAATGCTGTACAGGGGCTGTAGAGGTTTTCGTTCAAGGATTTCGCTCAGGCAGTGGGAAGTCTGGGTGCCTATGTGAAACATTTTGAAATATCTTGCTGCAAGGCTCTTAAATCCTGGGTTTTGCATGCATCAGATGAGACGGCGAAGGCGCAATAAGGTTCTTGGCAGGATGCCGGCGAGGCCCGCGAATAGTCGATAGCCTCAGCGGCTTAATAACTTCTTTCGTGGTGAAGGTAATTTAGCGAAAAGAAGAGAATGGCTAAGGATTTTTGAGCGAATTTCACAAGGCACGCCGAGTGCCTGAATAGCGGAAGGAATTTCGAATACTTCCTCCGATAAAGTTTAAGGCGATAGAGGGATTCAGCTTCTTGCTTTTTGTCTGGCAACCAACCGGGGTTGCAAGGGTTTCCCGTTTGTGGGAAAAATTACCAAAAATGGGAGAAAGGCATGCTCGACGAACACCTGGCCCTCAGACTCAAGGCACTCCGGTTGGAGCAGGGCCTCTCACTGGAACAGCTTGCCAGCCGCAGTGGCGTGAGTAGGGCCACCCTGTCGCGGCTGGAAAATGCCGAGGTCAGCCCGACCACGGCGGTCCTCGGCCAGCTCTGCACGGCCTATGGCCTGACCCTCACCCGGCTGTTGCATAGCGTTGAGGCCGGTTTTCCAGCCCAGGTACCCCGGTCGGCACAGCAACTTTGGGCCGATCCCGTCCAGGCGTTCACCCGCCGCTCAGTATCGCCGCCGTCCCGGGCGTTGGCGGGGGAGGTGATCGAGAGCCAACTGGGTCCGGGCGTGGACATTCGCTACGAGAGTTCGCCCCGTCCCGGCCTCGAACACCATCTGCTGATGCTCGACGGCGAGCTGCAACTCTGGGTGGAGGAGCAGCACCATCGCCTCGGCGTGGGTGACTGCCTGCGTTATCGGCTCTGGGGTAGCAGCCGTTTTCTCAGTGGCAAGGCCGGTGCCCGTTATCTGCTGTTTCTCGTCTGAGGGGTAAGTCATGTCTGTCAGGTTTTCCATCGAGCAGCTCGACGCTACGCGCTTCAATGCCCATCTGGAGGATTTCCAGCGACTACTCGCCGCCTGCGTGACCGAGGGCGCGAGCATCGGCTTCATCCTGCCGCTGGCCGCGGCCGTCAATAGCGGCTTCTGGCAGGACAGCGTGGCGCCAGGCGTCGCGCGCGGCGCTCGGCTGCTGTTCGCCGCGCTCCACGAGGAGCGGGTGGTCGGCAGTGTCCAACTGGTGCTCGACACCCCGGCCAACCAGCCGCATCGTGCCGAGGTGGTCAAGCTGCTGGTCCATCCCGAGTATCGCCGCCTGGGCATCGCCCGGCAGCTGATGCAACGGCTCGAAGACGCCGCCCGCGCCCATGGCCGGGAGCTCCTTACCCTCGATACCCGTAGCGACGACCACGCCGAGCCGCTCTATCTATCCCTGGGCTACCAGGTAGCGGGCAGGATTCCCGGCTATGCCCTGGATGCCCGGCAGCCCGAGCGGCGCGACAGCACCACGCTGATGTACAAGACGTTGCCGGCCATGCCCGCTAAGCTTGACGACCCTCTTCTCTAGGAACGCTGTCCGCCATGCCTCCTCGCTCCGCTTCCGAACTCTGGCAACTTCTGCGCGCCCAGGCCGAGGCGGGGCGCCATGAGGCACCGGCCCTGGCCGATGGTCTGGCGCGGGCGCTGCTGCAGCCCGACGATCTCGCCAGCGCCCTGGCGCGCCGTTGCGCCGACGCCCTGGCGGAGGACCCGCGCCAAGCCGAGCAACTCGCCTGGCGCTTCATGGCCTTGCATGCCGAATTGCCGGACCTGGTGCTGGCCGCCTGCGCCGACCTGGAGGCAGTACTGGCGCGGGACCCGGCCTATGCCAGCCTGCTGGAGATCTTCCTCTTCTCCAAGGGCTTCCTGACCTTGCAGGCCCATCGCCTGGGCCATGCCCTCTGGGCCTGCGGCGAGCGCCTCCTCGCCCTGCACCTGCAGGCGCGTTGCAACCGGCTGCTGGCCATCGACATCCATCCCGCCGCGCAGCTGGGCCGGGGCATCATGCTCGACCATGGCACCGGTATCGTCATCGGCGAGACCGCGGTGGTGGAAGACGACGTGTCCATCCTCCAGCAGGTGACCCTCGGTGGCACCGGCAAGGAGCAGGGCGATCGCCATCCCAAGGTGCGCAAGGGAGTGATGATCGGCGCCGGGGCGAAGATCCTCGGCAACCTGGAGATCGGCGAAGGCGCCAAGGTCGGTGCCGGCAGCGTGGTGTTGCATCCCGTGGCGCCCCACACCACCGTGGTGGGCATCCCCGCCCGGCCGGTTGGGCACCCGCGCGATGCCCACCCCGCCGAGAGCATGGATCAGTCCTTCGACGACTGAGCGAGAAAGACCTCGGCCTTGGGATAACGCTCGCTGTTCAGGGTACTAGGGGCTAGCCCCTCGCCCCGGGCCAGGCTGCGCACCAGCTCGCGGTTGAAGGCGCTGTTGCCCGGGTCCGTCAGGTAGTCGGGCAACGCCAGCCAGCGGGCATCCTCGATCTCCGCCGGGTCCTGGATGGCGATGTCCGCGCTCAGCGGATCGAGGCGGCAGACCACATAGAGGTTGGCCTTGCCGAAGCGGTAAGGATGGGTGGTCACCAGACCGACCACGGCGCGGAAGGCGCTGTGGATGCCGGTCTCCTCCCAGACTTCGCGGATCACCGCGGGCGCCAGGTCCTCGCCCAGCTCGACGTGGCCGCCCGGCAGCTTGTAGCCCTGACTGCCGCGCTCACGGATCACCAGTAATTCGTCCCGGTCGTTGAGCACCAGGCCACCCACGCCGAGGCTGTGGGTGGGGACGAAGGGCGCGAAAGCGGTCGGCGTGCCGCGCCAGACCAGCGTCAGCTCCTCTTCGAGACAATTGTGGAAGACGAAACCCGCCGCCGTGGCGACGCCGACCAGTTCGCCGAGGGCCAGTGGCAGGGTGAGCCAGACCAAATTGCGCCCTTCGCGACGCGCCTGATCGAGCAGATCGGCAAGCGCCGGGGCGAAGGCCTCGCGGTCGGGTGGCAGCGAGGTAGCGTCGATGATGAGGCCATTGAAGGCGTCCAGGCGATAGTGCACGGTCACTCCGTAGGGCGTGGCTGGATGGGGGCCGAGGGCACAGCGCCGGTCTCGCTCGGCAATAGCAGACTGGCGCGCGGATTGGCGATCTCGATGCCGCGTTCGCGGAAGCGTTCAAGGATGCGCCGGTTGAGTTCGCGCTGCACGCCCCAGCGGCCCTTGTCGATGCACCTCATCTGCCCGGCGAGGGTGACCATGGAGCCGTCGACGGCATCCACGCCCCAGATTTCCAGGTCGGCCAGGATCAGGTCCTTGAAGGCCTCGTCGGCGCGCAGGCCGGCCCCTATGTCCTTGAGTTCGGCGATGGCGCGCTCGATGTCTTCCCCGTAGCCCACGCTGATGCGCAGGGCGGCGTTGCCGATGCCGCGATTGATGTTGTTGACCGCTGACACCGAGCTGAAGGGCACGATGTGCAGCGAGCCATCCCCGGCACGCAGCCGCACGGTGCGGATCGACAGGTATTCCACGGTACCCGAGACCCCGGCCACGGTGACCCAATCGCCTACCTGCATAGCGTTCTCCAGCAGCAGGAAGATACCGGTGATGAAGTCCTGCACCAGCTTCTGCGAGCCAAAGCCCAGGGCCACGCCGATGATGCTGGCGCTGGCCAGCAAGGGGGTGGTGTTGATACCCAGTTCGCTCAGGGCGGTGAGGCCGACGATGAGGGCGACCAGGATGAACAGGCCGGTGCGCAGCATGGGCAGCAGGGTGCGCAGGCGCGCCGCGCGGACGGTATCGCCACGCTCGGTCCAGCTGCTCAGGCGGCGGTTGACCGCCACATTGGCGCCTTCCCAGATCGCCACGGCGATGAGTGCAGCGATCAGGATGGTGAGGAAGGCGGACAGCAGACTGCGCCCGATGCTGCCATCCTCGAACCAGTCCACCACGTTCCAGCCCCAGGACTGGAACAGGGCCAGGGCGGTGATCAGGGTGACGATCACCCCCACCAGCCAGCGGGCCAACGGATAGTAGCGCTGCAGATTGGCCGTCGGGGGAGCGCTCTCGTCACCGCTGGCGGGCTGGAAGAGGCGTCCCAGCAGACCGAGCAGGAACACCGCCGCCAGCCGTCCGAGGATGACGATGCCGGCCGACAGCGCGATGAAGTTCATCAGGCGCGGCAGGCCGTCCTCGATGTCCAGTGCCCACATGGTCCAGCCGCCCATGACGAACACGGCGGCGAACAGCGCCCAAACCTGGCCCAGCCAGGCGCGCAGCACGGTCAGGGCGCCGCTGCCGTCCTGGCGCCCGGCGATGCGGGCGGCGACCGGGCGGCGGATGTGGAAGATCAGCCCGACCACCAACAGGTGCGCCAGCAGCGACACCAGCTTGACGATGGCCTCGCGGCCGGCTTGGTTGGCGCCGAGGATGTCCGCCGCCTGGGCCAGGGCCAGGCCGAAGGTGATCAGGGCGACGAAGGCGTGCAGCCAGCGCAGCAGGGTGCAGGCCAGGGCTGCCTTGACCTTGAGCAGGCGGATGCCATGGGCGGCGGGGTCGATGAGCAAGCGGGTGACGATCAGGGCGAGGCGGGTGGTGAGGTAGGCGCCGAGGAAGCCACCGACCAGCTCGCGCAGGCTGGCATCCGACCCCACCAGATAGTGGATGAGCAGCGCCGCCATGGCCCAGAAGGCCAGTAGCGGCAGCGTTTCCAGCACCAGCAGCCCCAGGGCGAAGGGCAGATGCCGCAGGGTGGTCCAGTGCTCTTCGCCGCTGCGCCGGGCGGGCCTGGCGGGTGCTGGGTCGGTCGGGGCGGAGGCGGGCGCCGGCTCATCGGGCACGGGTGCAGCGCTATCGGCCGGCGCGATGGGCACCGCTTCGAGCTGATCCACCCCATCGCGCTGGGTCTTGACCAGAGCCACCGCGGGCTCGGCCGGGCGGGTGGCAGCCTCCTCGGCAGCGGCTGCCGAGGTCGCCGGCGGCTGCTGGGCCGCTGCCTGCTGGGCTTGGCGTCGGGCGCGACTGTCGGCGTGATCGGCATGGCGCTGCAGTCGTTGCCGGGGTTGCCGGAGCGCCCGGCGGATCAGCCATTCGACGACCAGGCCGGCGGCGAACAGGGTGGCCAGGGTCAGCAGGGCCTGCAGCAGGGCCCGGCGCCCCGCTTCGGAAGTGAAGCTGGCGCGCGACCAGTCCGGCAGGGTGCGTACCGCCCGCTGCACCTGATTCAGTTCGCTGCCCAGGTTGTCCGCCCAGCGACCGACGCGACTGAGCGTCTGGGCGATCAGGCCATTGGCCTCCAGGGGCACCAACGCCTTTTCCTGACCCGCCGCCGGGGTGGCAGCCGTGGCCGGCGCAGTGGCGGTTGCCGCGGTTGCCGGCGCCGTGTTCTTTCCGGCCGCGCTCGCCGGCTGGCTGGCGATGGCCTGCAAGGCCAGGATCAGCTCCTGGCGGCGTTGCGGATCCTGCAGCAGGGCCGCGACCTGGCGCGCCTGCTGGGGATCGAGGCTGGCCGGTGCGGTGGCGGGCGCGTCGGCGGCGTGCAGCCTGGTACCGAGGGTCAGGAGGAACAGGGCGAGCAAGGCTTTGAACATGGTTAAGACCTGAGCGATGCCGGAAGACGGGTCTGGCCACATAGACTCGTCAGGCTGCGTGATGACTCCCCGGCGGCTGACGACGCCAGGTGCCGGCGTACCCTGAGCTCGATTCGCATTAGATGTCCATTTTGCATATTAGATTAGCTCTAAATTGAATTTTACCGAGGCACCTCCGGTGCTTTACCGTCGCGCTGCTGGCTAGCTTTGCTGCGATTCCTCGCGGTCTTCCGGCACAGCCCACCGTGCGGAGATTGGGTGAGCGAACGGGCGCCGTGCGCCTGGCCTGGGATCGCATAGACCGCTCTGGCACGGCCTTATGCTAAAGCGCGCCGCGGGCGAAATCATACCTCTCGGGGATGGCCGGATGCGGCTTGCCGCGGCCGTCGCAGCCTTGGTCGACCGCTTTACACACTCATCGGCACGCCACCCGACGCTGTGGAGCCTGCCCGAACACGTTCAGGAGGCTTCATGACCATTCATACTTTCAATCGCCGCCGGCTGCTCGGCATGGCGGGCGTCGCTACCGCCGCCGCGCTGGTCGGCCGGCTGGGCTTCGCCGCCGAGGCGGGCGCTGTCCATGCAGGGCACGCCGGCCATGGGGCGGCGACCGCGGCCAGCCCGGTGGATTTCCTACGGGACACCGCCCGCTGGGCCTTGCCGGAGCCGCGCAAGGTGCGGCTGGCGGTCAATCTCAACGCCGTCTGCCTGGCACCGGTGACCGTCGCCGATACCCAGGGCATCTTCAAGCAGCACAACCTGGACGTGGAATTCGTCAACTTCGGCAACTCCACCGAGGTGCTGCTGGAATCCATGGCCACCGGCAAGGCCGACGCCGCGGTGGGGATGGCCCTGCGCTGGCTCAAGGCGCTGGAGCAGGGCTTCGACGTCCAGCTCACCGGCGGCACCCACGGCGGTTGCCTGCGGCTGCTGGCGCGGGAGGGCGGCCCCGCTGACCTGGCGGCGCTCAAGGGGGCCACCATCGGGGTCACCGACATGGCCGCGGCGGACAAGAACTTCTTCGCCCTGATGCTCAAGCGCCATGGCGTCGACCCCAGCCGCGACATCACCTGGCGGGTCTATCCGGTGGACCTGCTGGGCCCGGCGCTGGATAAGGGCGAGATCCAGGCGGCCAGCGGCTCGGACCCCATGATGTATCGCGTCAAGCAGCGGCCTGGCATCGTCGAGCTGTCCAACAACCTGACGGAAGACTATGCCAACCTGAGCTGCTGCGTGATCGGGGTCAGTGGCACCCTGGCACGCCAGGACAAGCCGGTGGCAGCGGCCATCTCCCATGCCATCCTGCAGGCCCACGCCTGGGCCGCGCAGCATCCCGAGGCGGTGGCCGAACGCTTCCTGCCGCTCACGGTGAACAGCTCGCGGGAGGAGTTGCTGGCCATCCTGCGGGAGCACACCCATGCCCACTATTCGGTGGGCGAGGCCTTCGTCAAGGAAATCGCCGTCTACGCCCGCGACCTCAAGCAGATCGAGGTCCTGCGGCCGCGGACCGACCCCCTGGAATTCGCGGAGAGCATCCATGCCGACGTCTTCGCTTGAGCGCCTCCAACCGGTCCAGGCGACCGCGCTCACCTGGCGGGGTGGGCTGCTGGCCGCGGCGGCCTGGCTGGCCCTGGCGCTGTTCCTGCCGTTCTATCCCGAGCACGGACGGCCCTGGCCCTTCACCCGCGAACTGGCCGTGGCGGCCACGGTGGTCGCCGCGCTCCTGGCCCTGCTGGCGCTGCTGTCCGGACGCAGCGAACGACTGCTGGCGAGGCTGCGGCGCGCGGGTCCCTGGCTGATCGCGCTACCCCTGCTGCTGGGCCTCTGGACCCTGGTGACGGCCAAGCTACGGTTGCTGCCGGTGCCCTTTTTCGCCCCGCCCCAGGCACTGGTCGAGGTGTTCGTCGACGACTGGCCGCGACTGGGCCTGAGTCTGGCGCACTCCCTCTGGCTGTTGCTCAACGGGGTCATCGCCGGTGCCCTCTGCGGTTTTCTCGCCGGTCTCGCCATCGGCTGGTCCCAGCGCATCGGCTACTGGGTGCATCCGGTGCTGCGCCTGCTCGGTCCCATCCCGTCCACCGCGTTGCTGCCGATCTGCTTCTTCTTCTTTCCCACCAGTTGGAGCGCGAGCGTCTTCCTCATCGCCCTGGCCACCTGGTTCCCGGTCACGGTGCTGACCTGGTCCGGCGTCGCCAGCGTCGACCGCGCCTACTACGAGGTGGCGCGTACCCTGGGGGCGAGCAATGCCTTCCTGATTCTGCGGGTGGCGATCCCGGCGGCCTTGCCCCAGGTCTTCGTCGGCCTGTTCATGGGCTTGGGAGCGTCCTTCTCGGTGCTGGTGGTGGCCGAGATGATGGGGGTCAAGGCCGGCCTGGGCTGGTATCTACAGTGGGCCCAGGGCTGGGCGGCCTACGCCAACATGTATGCGGCGCTGCTGGTGATGGCGTTGCTTTGCTCGGGATTGATCACCCTGCTGTTCGCCATCCGTGACCGGGTGCTGTCCTGGCAGAAGGGGACGATGAAATGGTGAGTGCAACGGCTTCCCTGGTCCGCGAAACAGCGGGAATGAGTCTGGAGGTACGCGGCCTGAGCCATGCCTTCGAACTGGCGGATGGCCCCCTGCCCGTGCTGGAGCGGGTCGATCTGCACCTGGCCGCTGGCGAGAGCCTGGGGTTGCTGGGCCCCTCGGGCTGCGGCAAGTCGACCCTGCTGCGTCTGGTGGCAGGCCTGGAGTCGGTGCAGAGTGGCAGCCTGCTGGCCGACGGTGCTGCCATCCCTGGGCCGCATCACTCCCGCGTCCTGATGTTCCAGGACCCCACCCTCTACCCCTGGCGCCGCGTCTGGGACAACGTCGCCCTCGGCCTGCAGGCCCGGGGGTTGCTCGCCAGCCAGCGCGCGCGGGTGGACGAGGCCCTGCGCCGCGTCGGTCTGCTGGAGTTTCGCCACGCCTATCCGCGCCAGCTGTCCGGGGGCATGGCTCAGCGCGCGGCCCTGGCCCGGGCGCTGGTGAACGAGCCGCGGCTGCTGCTGCTCGACGAGCCCCTGGGCAAGCTGGATTCCCTCACCCGCATCGCCATGCAGAGCGAGCTGATCCGCCTCTGGCAGCAGCAACGCTACAGCGCCTTGCTGGTGACCCATGACGTCGAGGAGGCCCTGTTGCTGTGTGACCGGGTATTGGTGTTTTCGGCGCGCCCGGCCCGGGTGCTGGCCGAGATCGTCGTCGACCGGCCGTATCCCCGCCGGCGCGACGATCCCCGGCTGCTGGAATTACGCCACCACGCCCTGGACCTGTTGGGGCAGGGCAGCGACTGGTAGAGCGCTGGAGCGAGACGTCAGGCGAGGCGAGAGTGGCGCCGCCAGTCCCCAGGCGTCTGCTCGGTCCAGCGTTTGAAGGCACGCTGGAAGGCGGCGGGAGAGGCGAAACCCAGCAGGTAGGCGATCTCGCCGAAGCTGGCTTCGGTGTCGCGGATATAGGCCAGGGCCAGGTCGCGGCGGGTCAGATTGAGCAGGGCGCGGTACTGGGTACCTTCGTCCGCCAGCTTGCGTCTCAGGGTCCAGGGCGGCAGGCGCAGGCGGCTGGCGATCTGCTCCAGGGTCGGCTCGCCATGGCGCAGCAGCGGGCCCATGACCTCCACCACCCGTTCGGTGAGGCCGCGGGTGCGGGTCAGACGTTCATGTTCGGCGGCGCTGAGGGCCAGCAGCTGGCGCCAGGTGGCGGGGCAGTGGTCGGGGCCGGGCAGGGCCAGGGTCGCGGCGTCGAGCGACAGGGCGTTCTCCGCTGCGCCGAATTCTACCGGGCAACCGAAGGCGGCCTCGTAGGGGGAGAGGTCGGCGGGCGCTGGGTATTCGATCAGCACACGGCGTGGATACAGGGGTGCGCCGGCCACGCTGCCCAGCAGCGCCAGCCAGGCGCTGAGCACCACGTCGACCACGAACCTGTTGTAGCCGTTGTAGGGGCTGATGCTATAGAAGTGCAGCCAGGCGTCGCGCCCTGCGGCGGCCCAACGCGAATGGCCACGGTAGTTGCGCCCATAGAGTGGCTCCAGGTGCAGCAGCGTCTCTGCCGCGTGGCGCACGTCCGGGGCCTGGGCCACGGTGACCCCGGCGAGGCCGAGAAAGGCAGGGCGCATCGCCCGGCCCATGGCCAGTCCCAGGGCCGGATCGCCGGTCACTTCCAGGGCGGCGTGACCGAGGCGCATGTAGTGGGGAATCGACAGCCTCCCACCAGGCTCGGCCAGCCGCGCCGCGGTGAGACCGAAGCGACTCAGCAGGCTTTCGGCATCCGCACCGCGCGCCGTCACCGCGGCAGCCAGCGCCAGCACGAAGCCGGTGGACAGATCGCCTAGGCGTAGCGCCGGACCGCTCATAGCCGCAGGTTGATCAGCTTGGCGCCACCGTGGGCCGGATCGGTCGCCGCTGTCGCATCCGGGGTGAAGCCCTGGCTGGCACCGTCGGCACGCCATTCCCACAGCCGGCCGTGCAGCCGGACTTCCAGGGCGGCGCGGATGCCGGCCGCCCGCAGGCGCTGAGCATCGAAGGGCGCTGGCGCCGGGGTCGCCCCCGAGGCCAGGGCAGGAATGGCCAGCAGGTCCACCTGGGGATCGTCCAGCACCCCGGCACGGGTGGTATCGCTGCCCTGGATAACCCCCAGGCGGCCCAGAGCGGTGTCCAGCCGCAGTAACGGCGGGCTGAGGTCTTCGCCCCCTTGCTGGCCGGGCAACGGCCGCACCAGCGCCGGCCCGAGCGGTTGACCCTGGGGACCGAACACCAGGGTGACGTTGCGCAGAGGGCCGGTGCCGACCTGGAGTTCTCCCTCCACCAGGCTCGGACTGGGGAGGACGATGGAGCCGGCCACCAGAATGACCTGGTAGCGGCGGGCAAGGCCGGCGAAGAGTTGCTGGTAGGCGCTGGCCATGTCCCAGGCCTTCATGCGCAACAGGCTGTCGGCCAGGCGCTGGTCCCCTTCGGCCTGGAACCAGGCGCGGGCGAAGCGCAGGGGATTGCCCAGCATCAGCCAGTGGAAGGCGTCTGCGGTCTGGGTCGCGGCATAGACCTCGGGCTTCTCGCCCATCAGCGCCAGCGGGGTGCCCAGGTGCTCGGGCAGCACCACCACGGTGTGGGCGCCGAGCAGGCCCAGGCGCCGGGCATTGTCCAGGTAGGCATCGAGCTTGAGCCTCAGGCGCTCGGGATTGCCGTAGTCCAGGGCGAACAGCTCGGGCTCTATGCCCAGCAGGTTGCCGGTGCTGGCCGCGGTGGGCGTGGTGGCCAGGTCCACCGCCAGGCTGCTGCGCAGATCCGACAGGTAATGGAAGGCTGGCCGCTGGGCCACCCAGCCCGCCAGCACGGCGAACAGGGCGATCAGCACCAGGAACACGAGCTTGCGCATTGACACTCCGCAGCGGGCCCGGCGTGCGGCCGGGCGAAACAAAGGTGCTCAGGGTAGGAGACCTGGACGCCTCTGCCAAGCCACGGCTGTACATTTGGGTAAAGAGGTTGTCATTTGCGGTGATTGAGACCTGGGCGCAGGGCTCCTATCGTGACGGCAGGCCCTCCTGAGAAGGGCCAACCGACCGGAGACCGCCATGATCGACCTCGCCCTCAGTAATACCACCCCTGAAGATACCTATCCGCATCTGCTCGAACCCCTGCAGCTGGGGTCGATCAGGTTGCGCAATCGCGTGGTAATGGGGTCCATGCACACGGGGCTGGAAGAGCGTCCGGGCGGCTTCGCCCGCATGGCGGCCTTCTTCGCCGAACGGGCGCGGGGCGGGGTGGGGCTGATCGTCACCGGCGGCATCGCACCCAACGAAGAGGGCGCGGTGGCCAAGGGCGCCGCCAAGCTGACCACTGCCGAGGAAGCCGAGCATCATCGTCCGGTGACGGACGCGGTGCACGCCGCCGGCGGGCGCATCTGCCTGCAGATCCTGCATGCCGGCCGCTATGCCTACAATCCGCAGCTGGTGGCACCTTCGCCGCTGCAGGCCCCGATCAATCCCTTCACGCCCCGCGAACTCGCGGACGCCGAGGTGGAAGCCCAGATCGACGCCTTCGTGCGCTGCGCGCAGCTCGCCCAACAGGCCGGTTACGACGGTGTCGAGGTGATGGGCTCGGAAGGCTACTTCATCAACCAGTTCATCGCCGCGCGGACCAATCATCGTAGTGATCGCTGGGGTGGCGACTTCGCCAATCGCTGCCGCTTGCCGTTGGCCATCGTCGAGCGCATCCGCGCAGCGACCGGGCCGGATTTCCTGATCATCTTCCGCCTCTCGCTACTGGATCTGGTGGAGCAGGGCAGTACCCCCGAGGAGTGCCTGCAGCTGGCGCTCTGGCTGGAGGCCGCGGGCGTCAGCCTGATCAACACCGGCATCGGCTGGCACGAGGCGCGCATTCCCACCATCGCCACCCTGGTGCCGCGCGGAGCCTTCGCCGCCGTCACCGCCCAGCTCAAGGGCCGGGTGGGCGTGCCGCTGATCGCCACCAACCGCATCAACACCCCCGAGGTGGCCGAGCGCATCCTTGCCGCCGGCCAGGCCGACCTGGTGTCCATGGCGCGCCCCTTGCTGGCCGATGCGGACTTCGTCGCCAAGGCCGCCGCTGGCCGGGCCGACGAGATCAACACCTGCATCGCCTGCAACCAGGCCTGCCTGGACCACACCTTTGCCGGCAAGCTGACCAGTTGCCTGGTCAATCCCCGCGCCTGCCATGAGACCGAGTTGCAGATCCTGCCCACCGCCGAGCCGCGCACCTATGCGGTGGTCGGGGCCGGACCGGCCGGCCTGGCCGCTGCCTGCACCCTGGCGGAGCGCGGCCACCAGGTGGTGCTGTTCGAAGCCAGCGAGCGCATCGGCGGCCAGTTCAACGTCGCCAAGCGCATTCCCGGCAAGGAAGAATTCGGCGAGACCCTCAGGTACTTCCAGCGGCGTTTGGAGCGGCTGAACGTCGAGGTGCGTCTCAACCAGCGGGTGAGCGCTGCCGAACTACAGGCCCAGGGCTTCGACTCGGTAATCCTGGCCACCGGGGTCACTCCGCGGATTCCCGCCATCCCCGGCGTCGATCATCCCAAGGTGCTGGGCTATCTGGACGTGCTGTTGGAGCGCCAGCCAGTTGGGCGAAGAGTCGCTCTGATCGGCGCCGGTGGCATCGGCTTCGACGTCGCTGACTTCCTCACCCACGGCCACCAGGACGCGGAACCCATCACCGCCTTCTACCGGGAGTGGGGCATAGATCCGACGTTCAGCAGCCGCGGCGGCCTGGCCCCGGCGGCACCACCGGCCGTGGAACGCGAGGTCTGGCTGCTGCAGCGCAAGCCGGGCAAGCCCGGCAAGGGCCTCGGTAAGACCACCGGCTGGATTCACCGGGCGCGCCTGCAGCGTCGTGGAGTGCACGCCTTCGGCGGGGTGGAGTACCTGCGCATCGACGATGCCGGTCTGCACCTGCGCCTGCCCGATGGCACCGAGCAACTGCTGGCGGTGGACAACGTGGTGCTCTGCGCCGGGCAGGAGTCGCTGCGCGAGCTGGAGAGCGAGCTGCTGGGCATGGGAATGGCGGTGCATCGGGTGGGCGGGGCCGACGTCGCGGCCGAGCTGGATGCCAAGCGTGCCATCGATCAGGCCACGCGACTTGCCGCTCAGCTGTAACTCTTCGTTGCAAAGCGGGAAGATTTCTGTGACCTGTCTCTCATAACATCCTTTCCAAACCGACCGCCGTCCCATTGTCCGGTCCAGGCCCCGTCGCGCCACGCAGGATTGGCTAAGCTGCCGTCCTGCCGCGTCGGTTGGGCGATCCGCCTGCCGGCGCACCAGGTAGCGCGGAGGATGCATTAGTGCTCCGTCGGCCGGCCGGGAGAGGTAGGATGCACCTCCAGTCGCATCGACCCCTCGCCCTGCCTATGGCTGAGCGAGTCACGGGGACGGACGCTGGCCTCGGTATTCATGTGGGATCGACAGGGCAAGCGGCACAGATGGCAGAGACGTTTAACGAAGAGGCGGTACTGACCCCGGTGGTGCTGGGGTTCGGCGACCAGGGCGTGAACCGCGCCTTGCTGTTTCCCGATTTCCAGGCGCTTTGGCGCGGCGAGGGGCCGCTGCTGGACTGCGCCGGCCGGCGCCATCGCTTCGTCTATCTGCTGCTTGACGACCATCGCCGGGTCAAGGCCGCGGTGTTCTTCCTGCTGGCCTTTGACGCCCAGGGTTGCCCGCTGCCCGAATGGGATCTGCCGCTGATGGAGTTGGCCGAGCGTGGCGGCGTCGGTCCCGATCTCGGCGCTGGGCCGATCCGCCTGGCCAGCCGCAGCCAATGCGCCATTTCCTGGCACCAGGGTGATCTCTGGGACCCGCGCAGCGATGAGGAGCACGACGACTGGCAGGCGATTCGCGACTGCCTGGGTCTGGTCGCGCCACGCGATGGCGAGGTCGAGCTAGCCGGGGAATACCATCCCAGCGCCGCCGATGGCATCGACGTCGAGGCGCGCCTGGAGCGGGTCCGCCGCATCCTCGCCCAGGAACACCAGGAAGCGCTGGACAAGCTCATCGCTGGCCAGCGCACCCGCCTGCTCACGCTCACTCGGCAGCACCAGGAAGACCTGGCACGGCTGCAGCGGGATGCCGACGAGCTGCGCACCGCCAAGGCCGAGCTGGAGGTGCGCTATGCCGCCCTGGCCCAGCACCTGGAGCAGCAGAACGACCTGGCCCGCCAGCAGCGCGAAGAACTCAACGAACAGATGCGCACCCTGGAGCGCAACGCCCTCTACAAGATCGAGGCGCTGCGCATCCAGGCCGAAGCCGAGAGTGAAGCGCGGGTGGCCGCCGCGGTGAATGAGCTGAAGAACCAGCTGGCGATCCGCGAGGTGGAACTCAAGTACCGCGATGAACTGGACGGCCAGTTGCAGGACGACATCCGCCAGCTGCGCGAGCGTTGCGCCCAACTGGTCGCCGACAGTAACGAGGGCCAACTGGAGCGCCTGGCGCGCCAGGGTATCCTCTTCGTCACCTTCCAGCCCGGCGCCGGCCATCTCATCCTCGGGCGCCAGGATGTGCCACGTTTCAGCGCCGACCCCCTGGGTTTCGTCGCCGAACACTGCAAGGTCAGTCGCGAGCAATACCAGCGTTGGCTGGAGCATCACCAGCAGCCGGTGTGCCAGGCCGAGGTGGACGGCGAGCGCTGTGGTCGTCCGGTGGCCCGGGTCGAGCATCCGGCCCAGTTCGATCCCCTGCGTTCGACGCGCTGTGCCGAGCACCGCGGCGACGACAGCGATGGCGACGTCGCCAATCTCTGAGCCTGCGTCGTCACCGCCATGACCATCCTTACCCCCGCTGCGCTCCAGGAGGTGCAGCTTGCGCTTCTGGCCGCACGCGACCTGCGCCTGGCCGTGCTGCGTCTGGACCAGCGTCCGCCCGCTGCCAACGGCAACAAGGGCTACAAGCTGCGGCCCTGGCGCGAGCGACTGCGCCGGGGTGAAGGTCGGGGCCTCATCAGCCTTGGCGGCGTCCACTCCAATCACCTGCATGCGCTGGCTGCCCTCGGTCAGCAGGAAGGTTTCGCCACTGTCGGCCTGCTGCGCGGCGAGCCCTGCCAGACGCCCACCGTCCAGGACCTCCAGGCCTGGGGCATGACCCTGCACTGGCTCGGCTATGGCGGCTATCGCCGTCGCCATGACCCCGACTTCTGGCAACCCTGGCAGGCCCGCTATCCGGACCTGCTGCCCGTTCCCGAAGGGGGATGTGATGAAGCGGCGGTGCTTGCCTGCGCCGGGATCGCCGCCGAGTTGCGCCAGGGCCTCACTGCCCTGGACTGGCCGGACTGCCAGCAACTCTGGCTGGCGGCCGGCACTGGCACCACCCTGGCCGGAGTGATCCGCGCCGCCGAGCCGGCCTGGCAGGTGGTGGGTGGGCTGGCTGTACCGCCGGGGCAGGGCGTCGAGGCCAATCTGGCGACCCTGCTACCGCGGGGAACCACGACGGACTGGCGCCTGGTGGATGCCTGTCGCGGCGGCTTCGGCCGGATCGATGCCGAGCTGGCCCGGGCCATGGCGGACTTCGAGACGCAGACCGGTATCGCCCTCGATCCGCTCTATACCGGCAAGCTCTGGCTGGCGCTCCGGGATGAAATCCAGCGGGGCGCGGTGGCCCCGGGCAGCCGCCTGGTGCTGGTGCACAGTGGCGGTCTGCAAGGCCGTCGGGCGCTGGAGACTCAGCTGGCGGCCTTGGCCGCGGGTTGAGTCGGCCAGCCTGGGGGCACCAGGAACAACCGCGCGGCTTCGTCGCCCCGGTCATCGCGGCGGACCAGCAATTGCGGCCAGATCGGCTCGCCCTCCGGCAACGGCAGGCAGGGCGTGCTCGCCACGGCCGGCGCCAGCCAGTGGCCCTTGGGCAGCACCTCCCAAGGGCCGTCGGGCAGTCGCGAGCGTTGGCACCACAGCGGCGGTTGCGCCGGTGGCAAGGCGCCGGTGGGCCAGGGCAGGGCGGCGGCGAGCGGCTGGAACAGATAGCCCCCCATCCAGAAGGCGGCCCGCGGCGGCGCGATGTCCCGCGCGGCCAGGTTGGCTCTGGCCAACGGGGTACTCGACAGCGGCAACTGCCGCTCGCGCAGATGGGCCAGCTTGCGCGCCAGTTGGTCCTCGCCGCCCGGTCCCAGCCAGCGCGGTGCGGTGGGCACGCCTTCGCCCAGGTAGAACTTCACCGCCAGTTCCAGGTGATGGATACCCTCGTCATCCGCCACCAGCAGGTCCAGTTCGCCCAGGGTTCGCTCGCCTTCGCGCAGCGGCAGGTTGGCGGCCAGCAGCCGCACCCCGGGCGCGCGATCCAGGGCGAATTGCCAGAGTCTTTCGTATTGCCGCCCCAGGCGCCGGTCGCTGCCCTGCGCCAGCCAGGCGGTCAACTCGGCCGGTGCCGCGTCCTGTTGCCGCAGCCAGTCCGCCAGCCGCTCGGGGTGGGCCGCCCAGTCGCTGGCGACCAGGGGATGGCGGGTGTCCTCGGCCACCAGCAGCGGCGGCGCGCTCAGCGTCCAGGCGAGGGCGCGCACCTGGGGCTGGCTCAGGCGGCGTTGCAACGCGCACAGCTCGGCGAAGGGCGTCATGGCGCCAGCATAGGCCAAGGACGGGGTGGCGGATCAACCGAGGCGACCCGTGGTCGGATGCAGGCGGTTTGCCGCTGCCACGGGCTTTCGCCCATACTTTCCGCCCAATCCAGCCAACGGGGCCGCCGGCGCGACATGGACTCCTTTCGTAACATTGGCATCATCGGCCGACTCGGCAGCACCCAGGTGCTGGACACCATCCGCCGGCTGAAGACGTTTCTGCTGGCGCGGAACCGCAACGTCATCCTGGAGAACACCATCGCCGAGGTGTTGCCCGGCCATGGCCTGCAGACGGTGTCGCGCAAGCTCATGGGCGAGATCTGCGACCTGGTGATCGTGGTCGGTGGCGACGGCAGCCTGCTCGGCGCCGCCCGCGCCCTGGTGCGTCCGCGCGTACCGGTGCTGGGCATCAACCGCGGCAAGCTCGGCTTTCTCACCGACATCCGCCCCGACGAGCTGGAGACCAAGGTCGCCGAGGTGCTCGACGGCCAATACCTGATGGAGACGCGCTTCCTGCTGGATGCCTTCGTCGAGCGCGGCGGCGAGATCATCGGCCAGGGCGATGCGCTCAACGACGTGGTGCTGCACCCTGGCAAGTCCACCCGGATGATCGAATTCGAGCTGTACATCGACGGTCAGTTCGTCTGCAGCCAGCGCGCCGACGGCCTGATCGTCGCCACCCCCACCGGCTCCACCGCCTACTCGCTGTCGGCCGGCGGCCCCATCATGCATCCCAAGCTGGACGCCATCGTGGTGGTGCCCATGTACCCGCACACCCTGTCCAGCCGGCCCATCGTGGTTTCCGGCGACAGCACCCTGTCGATCCTGGTGTCGCCGAACATGACCATCTATCCGCAGGTCTCTTGTGATGGCCAGAATCATTTCACCTGCGCACCCGGCGATACCGTGACCATTCAGAAAAAGCCCCACAAGCTCAGGCTGATCCATCCGCTGGATCACAACTACTACGAGATCTGCCGGACCAAGCTCGGCTGGGGCAGTCGGCTGGGAGACGATTGATGCCGCTGGGCTACGATCTCATCGGTGACCTCCACGGCTGCGCCCATACCCTGGACCTGCTGCTGGAGCGCCTCGACTACCGCCAGGTGGACGGCGTCTGGCAGCACCCCGAGCGCCAGGCGATCTTCCTCGGCGACCTGGTCGACCGCGGCCCGCGCATCCGTGGTGCACTGCGGCGGGTCCGCGCCATGGTCGAGGGCGGCCATGCCCACTGCATCCTCGGCAACCACGAACTCAATGCCCTGGCCTGGCATACCCCGGCCACGCCCGGCAGCGGCCAGACCTGGGTGCGTGAGCACACCCCGCGGCATCGCCAGCTCATCCAGGAGACCCTAAGCGCCTTCGCCGACCATCCCGAGGAGTGGCAGGATCACCTGCGCTGGCTCTACACCCTGCCGCTGTGCAAGGACTTCGGCCACTTCCGCATCGTCCATGCCTGCTGGGATCAGCGACTGATCGACGAATTCCTGCACCACTATCCGGATGCCTGCATCGACGAGGATTTCGTTCGCCAGTCCATCCGCGCCGGCAGCCTGCCGAGTCGGGTCGCCTCGCGGCTGCTCAACGGCGTCTCGCTGCCCTTGCCCCATGGTCTGCGCCTCACCGGCAGCGACGGCTACGTGCGGGCGCGCTTTCGCACCAAGTTCTGGGAGAGCGATCCCCAGACCTATGGCGACGTGGTCTTCCAGCCCGATGCCCTGCCGGCGGAGATCGCCTGCGAACGCCTGAGCGACGAGGAAAAGGCCGGGTTGCTCTGCTACGGAGAGGACCAGCCCATGCTGTTCGTCGGCCACTACTGGCGCGACGGTCATCCCGAACCCCTGCGGCCCAACCTGGCCTGCCTGGACTACAGCGCGGTCAAGTACGGCAAGCTGGTGGCCTATCGTCTCGACGACGAGCGCCAGATCGATCCGGAGAAGTTCGTCTGGATCGACGTGCAGCGGGAGGAGGGCCGATGAACCAGCCGCAACCCGTGCTCCGGGTACCCCTGGGCCGAGACCTGCTGGGCTTCACCCAGCTCCTGCGCCGTTTGCAGATTCGCCACCGCGTGGTGGAAGAGGGCGACAGCCAGGTGCTCTGGGTGCTCGATCCGGCGCGGGTCGAGGAAACCCGCTCTCTTTACGAGCGCTACCCCGATGGCGACCCCCAGGGCCAGGTCAAGGCTGCGCCGCGCTCGGCTGGCGTGGGTCTGCTGACCCAGCTCAAGGCCAGCCCGATCAGCGCGCTCTTCCTGATAATCACTCTAGCGTTGGGCCTGGCGACCGAGTTCGGCGACAACCTGGCGTTCATCCATTACCTGACGCTGCAGGACTTCCGCCTGATCGATGCCGACCACATCGCCTTCCTCGATCTGGACGTCAGCCTCTCCCGTGGCGAATGGTGGCGGCTGGTCACACCGATCTTCCTGCACTTCGGGGTGCTGCACCTGGCGATGAACGCCCTCTGGTTCTGGGAGCTGGGCCGTCGCATCGAATTTCGTCAGGGCGGCCTGATGCTGCTGCTCCTGACCCTGGTGTTCGCCGCCGGCGCCAATCTCGTGCAGTACGCCTGGAGCGGACCGGCCTTGTTCGGTGGCCTTTCCGGCGTGCTCTACGGGTTGCTCGGCCATTGCTGGCTGTTCCAGTGGCTGGCGCCCAACCCGGCCTATCGCATGCCCCGTGGCGTGGTGGCCATGATGCTGATCTGGCTGGTGATCTGCCTCACCGGCGTCTTCGATCTGCTCGGCTTCGGTTCCATCGCCAACGGTGCCCATGTCGGCGGACTGCTACTGGGCTGCGCCACCGGCATCATCGGCGGCGCGCTGGCGCGACTGCGCCAGCGCTGATCAGCGCCGGCGCTTGAGTTCCGGGGCCAGGCTGAGGGAATTACGATAACGCCAGCGCCGCTGGCTGCGCAGGCGGAGCCAGCGGCCCAGGAGCATCAGGAGCGCACCACCGCCCAGCAAGCCCAGGGCGACGTCGCGTTCCAGGACCAGATAGGGAGCCAGCGCCGGCAGCTCCAACAGGGCGCTCCCGCCAACCAGCACGGCGGCCAGGCCGGCCAGCACCGACAGCAGTCCTAGGCCGGCGGTCAGCCTGGTGACGAAGGGCTGCCGCAAACGCAGCGGCGGTGGATCGAAACGGTCTTGCTCGGGCAACTTCATCTTCATACCCCAGGATGCGCATCAGGCTGCCGAGGTTATACGCCTCGGCGCGCCTTAGCGAGCCTGGGTCGCTCTGGAGCGCCTGTCTAGTCACCTGAACCACAGAAGTCCAGCAGCGCCTCGGCGATGAGCGTGGGAGCTTCGCGGTGGGGAAAATGGCCCACCCCGGCGAGTACCCGTCGCTCATAAGGTCCTTGGAAGAAGGCTTCCCGGCCGGCCGAGGTAGCGGGGTGATTGCAGGTATCCGCCTCCCCGTGCAGCACCAGCGTGGGCAGACTCAGGACCGGCGCGGGTCGTTGGCGACGCTCCTCTTCGGCATAGGCCGGATCTCCCGCAGCGAAACCCCAGCGGTGACGATAGGAATGCAGCACCACCGCCAGCCAGTCGTCGCCCTGGAAGGCGTCGGCCGCGGCAGCGAAGTCGGCTTCTGAGTACCAGTTATCCGGTGGTGACCAGGTGTCCCACATCAGCCGGGCGAAGGCAGTCCGATCTTCCGCCAGTGCCTGGGCACCGCGGGGCGTCGCCAGGTACCAGTGATACCAGTAATTGCGTGCCTGCAGCAGGTCAAGGGGCTGGTCCGGCGCATTGGTGCCATAGCCTACGGACAGCAAGACCAGGTGAGTGGCGAGAGGGTCTTGCAGGCCACAGGCGATGGCGGCCGCGCGTGCACCCCAGTCGTGACCGACCAGCACCGGTCGCTCCAGTTGCAGGGCAGCGATGAAATCCAACAGGTCCCGGCCAAGGGCGGTCAACTGGCCGGTGCGGGGCGTGGCGTGGTGACGGAAGCGCGTCGGGGCGAAACCACGCAGCGCCGGGGCCAGCACCCGGTAGCCTGCCGCGCTCAGGCGCTCAGCCACCTCCTGCCACCCGCGGGGGCTGTCCGGCCAGCCATGCAGCAGAACAGCGGTGCAGCGTCCGGCGGGATTCCATTCCAGATAAGCGATGTCGAGCAGGGCGGTGGTGACGTGGCGATAGGGTGGCATGGAAGTATCTCTCGTGGGTGGTAAGGCCCAGCCTAGGTGGACGAGTCATGCCGATTGGCGAACAATGGCGGTCCATTGATGATGTTTCGTGTCGAGTCAGCCCATGACCACTCTTAGCCCAGATGGATCGCCCCTGGATACGCTGCTGCTGCGGACCTTCGTCGCGGTGGTGGACCACGGCAGCTTCGTCGCGGCGGCGGATCGCCTCGCCCTCACGCCCTCGGCGATCAGCGGCCACATTCGCCGGCTCGAACACATGACCCAGGCGAGCCTCTTGCTGCGGACCACCCGGCGTCTGGAGCTGACCCAGGCCGGGGACACCCTTTACAGCTATGGTCGCAACATCCTGGAGTTGGAGCGCGAGGCCCGGGCACGGCTGCGTGGCACGCCCCTGAGCGGTCGTCTGCGGCTGGGCGCCTCAGAGGATTTCGCCAGCGCCTGGCTGCCGCAGGTACTGCAGCGCTTTCAGCGCGAACATCCGGCGGCGACGCTGGAACTCAAGGTGGGTATCACCGCCGATCTGCTCCGCCAGCAGGAGCGCGGACGCCTGGATCTGGTATTCGGCAAGCGTTGCCAGCGGATCGAGGAGGATGGCGAGCTGCTGTGGGAAGAGCCGCTGGCCTGGGCCTTCGCCAAGGACCGATCCCTGTCCCTGGAAGAGACGCTGCCCCTGGCGTTGTTTCCCGAATCCTGTGTGTATCGCGAGGCGGCTGTCGAGGCGCTCGGTCGGAGCGGTCATTCCTGGCGCGTGGTGTTCGAGAGCAGCAGCATGGCGGGTTGCCTGGCGGCGGCCCGGGCCGGCTTTGCCTTGACCGTCATCACCTATCGGCAGTGCGAAGAAGGGCTGCGCCTGCTGGGCCAGGACGAAGGTCTGCCGGAACTACCCAGGGCACGCTTCTATGCCTTCGTGGCCAAACCCAACCCGGCGGCCGCGCGTCTCATCGAGGCGGCGCGGCACGCCGGTAGCCTCAACGCAGCAACTGCCGCGCGCCCTGCTTGAGCATGTCCCAGCCATTGGCATCGCCGCGGGCGATGGAGCCGAGGAACGCCCGTGCCTGTTCGAAGCTGATGTGCGGCGGCAGCGGCGGTACGCTGGGGTCGGTGACGAATTCCAGCACCACCGGCCGATCCGCTTCGAAGGCCTGCTGCCAGGCGTCGGCCACCTCGTCCGGGCGATGGATGCGCAGGCCTTTGAAACCCAGCAATTCGCCGTAGCGGGCATAGGGGAAATCGAGCACGTCCTGGGCCGGGGCGAACTTGGGATCGCCGGCCAGGGCACGCTGCTCCCAGGTCACCTGGTTGAGGTCGCCGTTGTTGAGCACCATGACGATGAAGGTCGGATTGCTGAATCTCTTCCAGTACTGCTGCAGGGTGACCAGTTCGGCATTTCCGTTCATCTGCATGGCGCCGTCGCCCACCAGGGCGATCACCGGGCGATCCGGATGGGCGAACTTGGCCGCGATGGCATAGGGAATGCCGCAGCCCATGGTCGCCAGCTTGCCCGACAGCGACCCCAGCATCTGTCCGCTCATGCGGATGTCGCGGGCGTACCAGTTGGTGTGGGAACCGCTATCGCCGCAGAGGATGGCGTCCGGCGGCAGCTGGCTGGAGAGTTCATGGAACACCCGTTGCGGATTGATCGGATCGGCCGGCGCCAGGGCTCGCTGCTTGATCGACTTCCAGGAAGCGGCCACGCTCTCTTCGATTCGCGTCCGCCATTTCGCGTGGGGCTTGCTCTCCAGCAGCGGCAGCAGGCGCCTCAGGGTTTCCGCGGCGTCGCCCAGCAGGGGCTGCTCGATGGGATACCTCAGGCTGATGTTGCGCGCGTGCAGGTCGATCTGCACCGCCCTGGCCTGGCCTTCCTTGGGCAGGAATTCGGTGTAGGGAAAGGTCGAGCCGACGATCAGCAGGGTGTCGCATTCCTTCATCAGCAGGTCGCTGGCCTCGGTGCCGAGCAGGCCGATGGAGCCGGTGACATAGGGCAACTCGTCCGACAGTACCCCCTTGCCCAGCAGCGCCTTGGCCACCCCGGCGCTGAGCCTCTCCGCGACGGCCATCACCTCGCTACGCGCCTGCAGGGCGCCGGCGCCCACCAGCATCGCCACTTTCTGGCCGGCGTTGAGGATATCGGCGGCGGCCTGGAGATCGTCTTCCTGGGCATAGGGCCGCGGCGGGATGGCGCCGGCGCCGGACAGCACATTGGCGTGCTGGTGCGGTGGGCTTTCCACCGCCGGCAATTGCTGGATGTCGTTGGGGATGATCACCGTCGCCACCTGGCGCTCGGCGATGGCCACGCGGAAGGCGCGGTCGAGGACATGGCGCAGCTGTGCCGGGTGCACCACCGTCTCCACATAGGCGGAGACGTCCTTGAACAGACTGTGCAGATCGACTTCCTGCTGATAGTCGCTGCCCAGTGACGAGGCCGCCTGCTGGCCGACCAGGGCCACCACCGGCATATGGTCCATCTTGGCATCGTACAGGCCGTTGAGCAGATGGATGGCGCCCGGCCCGGAAGTGGCCAGGCAGACGCCCACCTCGCCGGTGAACTTGGCGTGGGCGCAGGCCATGAAGGCGGCCATCTCCTCGTGGCGCACCCGCACGTAGTCGAACCGGTCGGCCACCCGGCCCAGGGCGCCCATGATGCCGTTGATGCCATCGCCCGGATAACCGAAGACGCGTTCGACGTTCCACTGGCCAAGACGGTCCCAGAGATGGTCGGCTACGGTCTTGTTCATGATGTTCTCCTCGCTGAAGGTCTAGGGTTAGGAAGAAAGCCTCCGACGTTAAGTTCCTGCAGCCGGACCGGGCGCGGGTTAGAATGCGCGGCTGATCATCCGGAGCCTTTCATGAGCGAATCCCGCCTGCGCACCTTGCGCGACCACATCCGCTGGGCCGTCAGCCGTTTCCATGCCGAAGGGCTGTTCTTCGGCCATGGCTATGACAATGCCTGGGACGAGGCCCGCGCCCTGGTGCTGGGCGCCGTGCACCTGCCCTGGGACACCGCCGACCGCTACCTGGATTGCGCCCTGGAAGACGACGAGCGCTACGAACTCGGCGTGCTCCTGCACAAGCGTATCCAGGAGCGGGTGCCCACCGCCTATCTGCTCGGCGAGGCCTGGTTCTGCGGGCTGCCCTTCGTGGTCGACGAGCGGGTGCTGGTACCCCGTTCGCCCATCGGCGAGTTGATCGACGCCCGCTTCGAACCCTGGCTGCCGGCCGCGCCAGCGCGCATCCTCGATCTCTGCACCGGGTCCGGTTGCATCGGCATCGCCTGCGCCTATGCCTTCCCCGAGGCCGAGGTGGCCCTGGGCGATCTCTCCTACGACGCCCTGGAAGTGGCCTGGCAGAACATCGAGCGCCATGGTCTGGAAGACCGCGTCTACACCGTTCAGGGTGACGGCTTCGCCGGTCTGCCGGGGCAGCGCTTCGACCTGATCGTCAGCAATCCGCCCTATGTGGATGCCGAGGACTTCGCCGACATGCCCGCCGAATACCAGCACGAGCCCGCGCTGGGTCTGGCCTGTGGCGACGACGGCCTGGACTTGGTACGGCGGATGCTGGCCGAAGCGGCCGATCATCTTACCGAGCAGGGCATCCTGATCGTGGAAGTAGGCAACAGTCAGGTCCACGTCGAGGCGCTCTATCCGGAGGTCGATTTCACCTGGCTCGACTTCGAGCGTGGCGGCCATGGCGTCTTCCTGCTCGCCGCTGCCCAGTGCCGCGAGCACCAGGCGCTGTTCCGCAGCCGTCTGCTTCCCTGATCACCCGCGGTCGCCCGCGGCGGCCGCCTTTCGTTACCGAGGTTTACCCGTGTTTACCGAACTCGCTTTGCACGAGCGCCTGCTCAAGGCCCTCGACACCCTGGGCTTCAAGACGCCCACCCCGGTCCAGGCCGCCGCCGTGGGCCCGGCCCTGGCAGGTCATGACCTGCGTGTCACTGCGCGCACCGGCAGCGGCAAGACCGCCGCCTTCCTGCTGCCGCTGCTGGATCGCCTGCTCAAGGACCCCAAGCCCAAGTCTGGCGCCCGCGCCCTGATCCTGCTGCCGACCCGCGAGCTGGCACAGCAGACCGCCAAGGAAATCGAACGCTTCGGCCAGTTCACCTTCCTCAAGGCCGGCCTGGTGATCGGTGGCGAGGACTTCCGCGTCCAGGCCGCCGGCCTGCGCAAGAATCCGGAGATCCTGGTGGCCACTCCCGGCCGCCTGCTGGAGCAGCGCAACGCCGGTAACGTCGACCTGAAAGACATCGAGATGCTGGTGCTGGACGAAGCCGACCGCATGCTCGACATGGGCTTCTCCGAAGACGTGCTGCAGATCGCCGCCAGTTGCGAGCGTGAGGGTCGCCAGACCCTGCTGTTCTCCGCCACCGGCGGCGGCAACGCCCTGCGCCAGGTGGTCGAGCAGGTGCTGCGCGAGCCGCAGAATCTCCTGCTCGATCGTACCGGCGAACTGAACGAAGCCGTGGTGCAGCAGGTGATCCTGGCCGACGAGCCGCCGCACAAGGAACGTCTGCTGCAGTGGCTGCTGGCCAACGAGACCTATCGCAAGGCCATCGTCTTCACCAACACCAAGGTGCAGGCCGATCGTCTCACCGGGCGCCTGATCGCCGAGGGCCTCAAGGTCTTCGTGCTGCATGGCGACAAGGACACCAAGGATCGCAAGCTGGCCGTGGAGCGGCTGCAGAGCGGCGCGGTCAAGGTGCTGATCGCCACCGACGTGGCCGCCCGCGGCCTGGACGTCGAGGGCCTGGACCTGGTGATCAACTACGACCTGCCGCGTAGTGGCGATGAGTACGTCCACCGCATCGGTCGTACTGGCCGAGCGGGCGAGGCGGGGCTGGCGATTTCCTTCGTCACCCATGGCGACTGGAATCTGATGTCCAGCATCGAGCGCTATCTCAAGCTCAGATTCGAGCGCCGCCAGTTGCCGGGTCTCAAGGCCAGCTATAGCGGCCCGAAGAAGCTCAAGGCCTCGGGCAAGGCGGCGGGCGTCAAGAAGAAAAAGACCGAGGGCAAGAAGGACGGCAAGGCCAAGGCCAAACCCAAGTCGGAGCGTCGCCCGGGTGCCCTGGTACCCACCTCGGCCGATGGCTTCGCCCCGCCGCGCAAGCGCACGACGGAGTGAGGCTCGGGAGCGGTCAGTGCTTGGCCGCGCCGTCGAACAGCTGGAACACCGGCGCCCGGCGCGCCGGGCGCTGCAGGTCGGGTTGCTGTACCAGCAGCCAGGCCTGCAACTCGGGTTCGGCCATGGGCTTGCCAATCCAGAAGCCCTGACCCTCGTCGCAGCCCATGGCGAGCAGGCTGGCCAGGGCTTCGGCGGTCTCGATGCCCTCGGCGGTGATGCGGAAGCCCAGGTGATGGGACAGTTCGATCAGCGAGCTGACGATCAGCCGATCCTTGTCGCGATGGGGTAGCTCGCGCACGAAGCTGCCGTCGATCTTGATGGTGTCGGCGGGCAGTTCGCGCAGGTGCGACAGGTTGTTGTAGCCGGTGCCGAAGTCGTCGATGGCGATGCCGATGCCCAGCTCGCGCAGGGTGGCGAGCTGGCGATGGATCAGGGTGTCGTCACCCAGCAGGGCGTTCTCGGTAACTTCCAGCTCCAGCCGCCGCGGGCTGACCGGATAGCGCTGCAACAGCGCCACGGCCTGGTCGGCGAAGTCCGGATCGTTGAGGTCGTGGGCGGAAATGTTAATCGCCATGCCCAAGGTGCGGCCTTCGCGCTGCCAGCCGTAGGCCTGGGTGATGGCGGTGCGCAGCACCCAGCCACTCAGGGCAGTGATCAGCGCGGTCTTCTCCGCCAGCGGGATGAATTCCGCCGGGCTGACCGGGCCCAGGTGCGGATGCTGCCAACGCAGCAGCGCCTCGACGCTGTGGCAGCGCCCGGTGGCCAGGTCGATACGCGGTTGGTACACCAGGCTCAGCTGACCCTCACTGCGCAGGGCCTGGGGCAGGGCGCTAAGCAGGGCAAAGGCGCGGCGATAGGCGGCGTCATGCTGCGGATCGAAGTGGCGGCAGCCACGCATCTCGGCGCGGGCATCGTCGGCGGTGGCGATCAGGGCGCGCAGCCAGTCGGTCGGATGATCGTCGGTGAGGGACATCACCCCCAGCCCGAGGCGGGTCTGGATCGGGATGCCGTTGTAGTCGATCACCCCGGTCAGCTGCTGTTGCAGGTTTTCCAGCAAGGCCTGCTGGGCTGCCTCGTCGGTGTCGTGCAGCAGGAAGCCGAAGCGCGCCACACCCAGGCGATACAGCGGCTGGCCGTTGGGCAGCAAGCGCCGCAGGTGCTGCTTGATGGCCCGCTCCAGGCCATCGAGATGGGCCTGGCCCATGGCCTTGATGAAGTCGTTCAGATAGCTCTGGGCGAACAGGTCCGCAGCTACCGCGATCACCGCCTGGCCGTCGCGGGTCAAGGCTTCCGCGTCCTGGATGAAACGCTGGCCGTTGGGCGACTGGGTGACCGGGTCCCAATAGGCGCCCGTGCGCAGCAACTCGATGTGCTGGGCGGCGAGGTCCGCCAGTTGTTGCAGGATGAGCAGGCGGTCGGCGGGCAGGGCGGTACGGGGCTGCTGGGCGAAGAGGCACAGGCTGCCCAGCATCAGCCCTTCGGCGGTGCGGATCGGTGCGCCCAGGTAGAAGCGCACCTTGAGCGATTCGGTCACTGCCGGCAGGTGGGCGAAGCGCTCGTCGAGGGTGGTGTCCTCCACCTGCAGCGGCTGCGCCCGACCTTGCAAATGAATGCAGAAGGACGCTTCCCGGGGGACGGAGAACGGGCGGCAGCCGACCGTTGCCCGACAGTGCACGTCCTGGCCATCGAGGAAGCAGATCATGGCGTAGGGGGTATCGAACAGCTTGGCCGCCAGTTCCGTGATGTCCTGGAAGGCGCGGTCCGAAGGACGGTCGATCAAGGCAAGGTCGCGCAACAGGGCGAGACGCTGGCGTTCGTTGGCTGCAGTCAGAGGTGCAGGCTCCATGGCGTCTTCCCGATACGCTGTAGTAGCAGATTGCTACTTAGAGCGTGATCGGGTCGAGAGTTCCCTTGCGTCGGCCGTCACGGCAACTGGTTTCCCAGGCAGCTCAGGCGGCGAAGTAGAAGACGGCGAACAGCTGGGCCGGGTCCGTCCAGACCCGCAGCTGTCTAAACCCAGCGTCTTCGGCCAGGGCGCGGAACCCCTCCAGGCTGTATTTGTAAGAATTTTCGGTATGCAGTCGTTCGCCGGCGCGGAAGGTGAAACGGCGGTCCTCCAGACGCACGGTCTGGTCGCGGGTACTGACCAGGTGCATCTCGATGCGCGAGGCGACGGGATCGAAGAAGGCCAGATGACGGAAGCGGGTCGGGTCCAGGTCGGTATCGAGTTCGCGGCGGATGCGTTCGAGCAGATTGAGGTTGAACTGGGCGGTGACTCCGGCCGCATCGTTATAGGCCGCGTCCAGGCGCGCCTGGTCCTTGATCAGGTCCACGCCGATCAGCAGGCCGCCCGTTTCTGGCAGCATCCGATGCAGGTTGCGCAGGAAGACACCAGCCTCTTCGGGGGTGAAGTTGCCGATGCTGGAACCGGGAAAGAAGGCCACCGGACGCAGCCCGTCGAGGCTGTCGGGCAGAGTCATCGGCCGGCAGAAGTCGGCGCAGGCGGCGCTGACGTCCAGCCAGGGATAGTCCGCGGCCAGGCGCTGGGTGCTGGCCAGCAGGAAGTCCCGGGAGATGTCGATGCCCAGGTAACCCACCGGGCGCATGGCTTCCAGCAGCAGGCGCACCTTGCGACTGGCGCCACTGCCCAGTTCCACCAGGGCCGCGTCGCGTCCGGCCAGGCGAGCGATCTCGCCACTGGCCGCCGTGAGGATGGCCTCCTCGGTGCGCGTGGGGTAGTACTCGGGCTGGCGGGTGATGGCCTCGAACAGCTCCGAGCCGCGCTGATCGTAGAAGTACTTGGGCGGCAGCGCCTTGGGGGTCTGGGCAAAGCCCTGAAGCACATCGTCCCGCAGCGAGCTGTCGGCGACGTCCACCGGTTGCTGATCGAAGAAGCGCACGGCAAGGGCCATGGGTCAGACCTCTCTGGCCAAGCGCAGACCGGAGAACTGCCAGCGCATGGTGGGATAGAAGAAGTTGCGATAGGAGGCGCGCACATGGTCCTGAGGGGTCGCACAGCAGCCGCCGCGCAGGACCATCTGGCCGGACATGAACTTGCCGTTGTATTCGCCCAGGCTGCCCGGCAGCGGCTTGAAGCCGGGATAGGGGCGGAAGGCGCTGCCGGTCCACTCCCAAACGTCGCCGAATAGCTGACGCATGCCCTGGCCCGCGCTGGCGATGGGCTGCAGGTGATCCTGGTCGACGAAGTTGCCCTGGATCGGTTGGCGCGCCGCCACGGTTTCCCATTCCGCCTCGGTGGGCAGCCGGGCTCCGGCCCAGCTGGCGTAGGCATCGGCTTCGTAGAAGCTCAGGTGGCAGACCGGTGCGGACGGGTCCACCGGGGTCAGGCCACCCAGGGTGAAGTTATGCCAGACCCCGTCCAGCTTCTCCCAGTACAGCGGCGCCTGCCAGCCGAGGGTGCGGATGGCCGCGGCGCCATCTGACAGCCAGAGATCGCTGCGGGAGTAGCCGTTGTCCTCGATGAAGGCCAGGTATTCGCCATTGGTGATCAGTCGATCGGCCAGCTGGAAGTCGTCGACGAACTGCCGATGCACCGGCGTCTCGCAATCGAAGGCGAAGCCGTCGCCGCCATGGCCGACATGGCGAACGCCGCCCGGATGCGCTTCCCAACCCAGGGGCGCGACCGCGGCCGCGGGGCCCTTGGCCAGGTCGGCGCGATAGACCGGGTGCAGGGGGTTCTGCGCCAGGATGTGCTTGATGTCCATGAGCAGCAATTCCTGGTGCTGCTGCTCGTGGTGCAGACCCAGCTCCAGGCGCCGGGCGATCTCGGCGGCATGCTCGGCCGGCGGAGCGCTGAGCAACTCGGCCATGGCCTCGTCGACCGCGGCGCGAAAGCGATAGACGTCGTCCACGCCCGGTCGCGACAGGTGCCCGCGGGCCGCCCGGGGGAAGGGCTTGCCGTGGGTCTCGTAATAGGAGTTGAACAGGTAGTCGTAGGCCGGATTGGGCGTCTGGTAGTCCTTGAGGAAGGGCTTGAGGATGAAGGCCTCGAAGAACCAGGTGACGTGGGCCAGGTGCCATTTCGGCGGACTGACGTCGGCCATGCTCTGGATGACGTAATCCTCGACGGTGAGCGGGGCGCAGAGCGCCTCGCTGGCCCGGCGTACGCGCTGGAAGCGCTCGAGCAGGGTGTTGGCGGTGTCACTCGCTGCGGGCAGCTCGCGGGCGAGAGGATTCATGGCGTTCTCCCTGGTCGGCCTTTTGGTAGTCAGGAAACCGACCGGGCGGCATAAGTTTAGTTCGCCCGGTTATGACGGGCGGTCTCGCTTACGCGGGCTTACCACCAGGTTTCCAGCTGCACGCCGAAGTTGTTGCCATGGCGGGCGTCGCCGAAGGCGCCGCTGTCGGACAGCGCCGTACCGGCCACTGCAGCATCCTGGGCACCGCGGTTCCAGCTGGCGTAGGTCCAGTAGAGGCGGATCTCCGGACGGTCCATCAACCCCATGCCGCCCAGCGCCAGGGTCGGGGCGACGGTGACCTTGTTCAGCTTGCGGGTGGCGCCGCTGTCGGGATGGATCTGGTCATGGCCGAATTCCACCTGCAGCTTGAATAGCCGGGTGAAGGCGTAGCTGGGCCGCACACCGAAGGAATACCAGGTCTGGCCGCCATCGCCGGGGGCGCGGTCGCGCTGGTAGAGCGCCAGCAATTGGCCACCGAAGCGCGGGGTGAGTTGCCAGCGCGGCGATTCGAGGATGCGCAGGCTTTCGTAGTCCCGGTCGGCGGTCAGGCTGCCGGTGGCACCCAGGCCGGTACCCGGACCGCGGCCGTATTGCACGGTGAAGACGTTGACCCCGCCAAAGAATTGCGCCTGCTTGTGCTCGGCGGTGGCCGACCAGCCGCTGTGGGCGTTCTGGACCTGGCCCGCGCGCTGGATGTAGGACAGCCCCAGTTCGATCTCGCCACCGGGATTGGTCTTGATGCCGCCCAGGTTCAGGTCGTGGCGGTTGGCCTTGTCCGGCTGGTCGATGTTGTCCTCGCGACTGAAGGCGTAGCTCAGCCGCAGGCCGCTGTCGCCCAGACCGTAGTCCTCCACGCCGAAACCGGTACCGCTCGGATTCCAGTAGTAGAAGTCGTTGATATGGATGTCGTGACGCTTGTAGTAACGGCGCCCGGCCCAGAGGCCACCGCCATTGAGCGCCGGCAGGCTGAGACTGGTCCAGAGCTGCGGCAGGCGCACGTTGCCGTTGTCGCCACTGAAGGTGGGGGTCTGGTCGTAGACGTTGTAGAGGCTGGCCATGCCGTGCACCTTGAGTTCGGTGCCATCGACGCCCTTGTACAGCGTCTGGTGCAGTTCGAGTTCCCAGTAGGTCTCGCATTCGTTGCCCAGGCGGTACTTGGCCGGTGCCCCGGGCAGCTGGAAGCAGCTCTGCTTGCCGCCTTCGGCGGAACCGCCGACGCCCACCCGCCCGTAGCCGCTGAATTCCAGCGCCGTGGCGGTCAGCGGCAGGCTGCCGGCAAGGAAGGCAAGACAGCAGGTGGTGCCGGCCTGGCGGAGAACTCTGGTCATCCCGAAAATCCCTGTGTGGTTGGCGGACGCCGATCGGACCTGGGTAAGGTTCGACAAGTTGCGCTAATTTCCAAGCCGATCAAGGACTTGGCTTGGTTCGGAGGCACTGACGAAGACCGCCGAAAGCGGCAGCCTAAAGAGAATGGTTGACGACCACGGCTCCTGCTGGCGACGCTTGGGTTTTCGGCCAGGGAAAGTGTTGCAAGATGAAACCGACGTTGCTGATGGCCCCGCAATTGCCTCAGGGGCTGGTCGCCCAGCTCGAAGCCCACTACCGGGTGCTGGGTCCCTTTCCCTCCGCCGATCCCGCGGCGCTGCCGGCGGGGGCCGAGGAGGCCGTGGCGCTGCTGACCATCGGCGGCCTGCCGACCCGCGCCGCGCTGCTGGACGCCCTGCCGGCGCTGCGGCTGGTGGCTTGCTACGGTACCGGCTACGAAGGGGTGGAACTGGATGCCTGCCGCGCCCGTGGCATCGCCGTGACCACCGCCGGCGACGCCAATGCCACCGCCGTGGCCGAGTTCGCCTTCGGTCTGATCCTGGCCAGCGCGCGGCGCCTGCTGCAGGGCGATGCCTTCGTCCGCAGTGGCCGCTGGCAGGGCAACGCCGTCGAGCGCATGCCCCAGGTTCCGGGCCTGGCCGGCCGCCGGCTGGGTATCTATGGCCTCGGCGAGATCGGCCGGCGCATCGCCCGGCGCGGCGAGGCCTTCGACATGGAGATCGGCTATTTCAACCGCTCGCCCCGTGTCGATTCGGCCTATGCCTATCACGGCAGTCTGCTGGAGCTGGCGCGCTGGAGCGATGTGCTGGTGGTGGCGGTCCGCGCCAGCGCCGAGACCGTCGGTGCGGTGAATGCCGAGGTGCTGGCCGCGCTCGGCGCGGAAGGCCATCTGGTCAATATTTCCCGCGGCAGCGTGGTCGACGAAGACGCCCTGGCCGATGCCCTGGAGCAGAAGGTGATCGCCGGCGCGGCGCTGGACGTCTTCGCCCGCGAACCCGAGGTGCCCGAGCGCCTACGCCAGCAGCCCAACCTGGTGCTCAGCCCCCATGTGGCCGCCAACGCCGCCTCGGCCCAGCAGGCTCAGCAAGAGGTGATGCTGGCCAATATCGCGGCCATGCTCCAGGGCGGTGAGCTGCGCAATCGCATCGCCTGAGCCGCCGGTCGGCTTGGGTTGTGGCCCCTGGTGGCCACTCCCATATTGGGTGCATGACCTCGAACTCGCCTGCCGCCGTCCTGGCGGACTTCCACGAAGCGCCCCGCAGCTGGTTCACGATGCGCTTTCCCGCCCCGACCGAGGCGCAGCGGCAGGCTTGGCCGGCCATTCGCGCCGGCGCCTCGGTACTGGTGGCGGCGCCGACTGGCTCGGGCAAGACGCTGACCGCCTTCTTCGCCGTGCTGGATGGCCTGGTGCAGGAGGCGTTGCAGGAGGGCGGCCTGCCCGAGGCCTGCCTGTGGCTCTATGTGTCGCCGCTCAAGGCCCTGTCCAACGACATCCGCCTCAATCTCGAAGAACCCCTGGCCGGTATCAGCGCAGCGCTGGAATCGCGGGGGTTGCCGTCGCTGGCGTTGCGTACCGCGGTACGCACTGGCGATACCCCGCAGAAGGAGCGGGCCGCCATGCGCCGTCGGCCGCCCCATCTGCTGGTCACCACGCCGGAATCCCTCTACGTATTGCTCGGCTCGGATTCCGGTCGACGAATGCTGGCCAGCGTGCGCGGCGTCATCGTCGACGAGATTCATGCCATTGCCGATGGCAAGCGGGGTAGTCACCTCACGCTCAGCCTGGCGCGCCTGGAGGCCCTCACAGGTCGTCCGCTGCAGCGCATCGGCCTGTCCGCCACCCAGAAACCCCTGGCCGCCGTGGCCGCCTTCCTGGTCGGGCGCGATGCCCAGGGGCAGCTCCGCCCCTGTACCGTCATCGATATCGGCCACCAGCGCGCCCGCGACCTGGCGCTTGAAGTGCCGCCCATTCCCCTGGCGGCGCTGCTGTCGACCCAGGCCTGGGAGCTCATCTACGACCGTCTGGCCGAGCTGGCCGAGACGCACCGCACCACCCTGGTGTTCGTTAACACCCGTCGGCTGGCCGAGCGCATGGCGCGTCAGCTGTCGGATCGCCTCGGCCCTACCCAGGTCGCTGCCCACCACGGCAGCCTGGCCAAGGAGCAGCGGCTGGACGCCGAGCAGCGCCTCAAGCGCGGCGAGTTGCGCCTGCTGCTGGCGACCGCCTCCCTGGAGCTGGGCATCGACATCGGCGATGTCGACCTGGTCTGCCAGATCGGCTCTCCAGGCTCCATCGCTGCCTTCCTGCAACGGGTCGGCCGCGCCAATCACCAGGTGGGCGGCCTGCCCAAGGGACGGCTGTTTCCCACCTCCCGCGACGACCTGGTGGAATGCGTGGCCCTGCTCGACTGCGTACGGCGTGGCGAGCTGGATACCCTGCACATCCCCGTGGCGCCCCTGGACGTGCTGGCCCAGCAACTGGTGGCCGAGGTCGCCTGCCAGGAGTGGTCGGAAGCAGGCCTGCTGGCCGTGCTGCGCCAGGCCGAGCCCTATGCCGAGTTGAGCGAGGCCGACTACCGGGCCGTCGTGGAGATGCTCAGCCAGGGCTATACGGATCGGCGCGGTCCGCGCGCTGCCTATGTGCATCGGGACGCGGTCAACGGCCTGCTGCGCGGTCGCCGCGGCGGCAAGGCGACCGCCGTGATGAGCGGCGGCACCATCCCGGAGAGCGGCGACTTCAGTGTGCTGCTGGAACCCCAGGGCCATACCGTCGGCAGCGTCAACGAGGATTTCGCCTTCGAAAGCCTGGTGGGCGACGTCTTCCAGCTGGGCAACACCGCCTACCGCATCGTCAAGATCGAAGGTAGCAAGGTGCGGGTGGAGGACGCCAAGGGGCAGCCGCCCAACATTCCCTTCTGGCACGGCGAGGCCCCGGGGCGTAGCGACGAATTGTCGGCCGGTCTCGCCCGCCTGCGAGCGGAGCTCGAACCCCTGCTGCCCGCTCAGGACGAGCCCCCGGAACCTGCCATCGCCCGCATTAGCGCGGCCTATGAACTGGAGGAGGGCGCTGCCCGCCAGCTGGTGGATTACCTGGGACGAGCGCGCCAGGCACTGGGCGCCTTGCCGACCCAGCAGACCCTGGTGATGGAGCGCTTCTTCGACCAGGCCGGCGGCATGCAACTGATCATCCATGCGCCCTTCGGCAGCCGCATCAACCGCGCCTGGGGCCTGGCCCTGCGCAAGAGATTCTGCCGCCACTTCAATGTCGAGCTGCAGGCGGCGGCGACCGAGAACGCCCTGATCCTGTCGCTGGCCACCAGCCACAGCTTCGTGCTCGACGAGGTCTGGCGCTACCTGCACCCGGCCACCGCGGAGCAGGTGCTGATCCAGGCGCTGCTCGATGCCCCCCTGTTCGCCGTACGCTGGCGCTGGAACGCCACCACGGCCCTGGCCCTGCCGCGCTTCAGCGGCGGGCGCAAGGTGGCTACCCAGGTGCAGCGCACGCGCAGCGAAGACCTGCTGGCCACGGTCTTTCCCGATCAGGTGGCCTGCCTGGAAAATCTCGCTGGCGAACGCCAGGTGCCGGAGCATCCGCTGGTCCGCCAGACCCTCGACGACTGCCTGCACGAATCCCTCGACAGCCGCGGCTGGTTGGCCTTGCTGGAGCGCATCACCCAGGGACAACTGACCCTGCTGACCCGGGATCTGCCGGGGCCTTCGCCGCTGGCTGCCGAGGTGCTCACGGCCAAGCCCTATGCCTATCTGGACGACGCGCCTGTCGAGGAGCGCCGGACCCTCGCCGTGCACAATCGCCGCTTCGGCGGTGCCGATCCCGATGACCTCGGCGCCCTGGACCCGGCGGCCATCGCGCTGGTCCGGGAGGAGGCCTGGCCGCGGGTGGAGACCGCCGATGACCTGCATGAAGCCCTGCTGGGCGTAGGTTTTCTAACCGAGGCGGAAATGGCGTCGTATCGGCCCCAGGCCAGGCAACTGACCAAGGCCGGGCGAGCCGGTTGCCTGCAGTTGCCGGAGGTGAATCTCTGGATCGCCGCGGAACGCCTGCCGCTGTTCCAGCGGCTGTTTCCCGCGGCGTCCATCGAGCCGGCGCTCAGCTCACCGCCAGGTTTCATGGCGCCCGCCGATGCCGAGGCGGTCTTGGTGGAGCTGATGCGCGCGCGGCTTACCGCGTTGGGACCGGTGGCCCAGGTCGACTTGGCCGCGAGCCTTGGCCTGTCGCCGGAGCACCTCACTCCCGCGCTGCTGGCGCTGCAAGGCGAGGGATATGTATTGCAGGGCCACTTCACCGCCGAGACCCAGGCGGTCGAATGGTGCGAGCGTCATCTGCTGGCGCGTATCCATCGCTATACCCTGGGCCGCTTGCGCAAGGCCATCGAACCTGTGGCCCTGGCCGACTACCTGAGATTCCTGCTGGAACATCACCATCTGGCCGGGCCGGCCACCTTGCGTGGTGGCGAAGCCTTGGAGCAGGTCGTTGGCTTGCTGGAAGGCTTCGAAGTGGCTGCCGCGGGCTGGGAAGGCGAGATCCTGCCCAGTCGCCTGCCGGACTACCTGTTCACCGGTCTCGACGACCTCTGCCGTACCGGGCGGGTGGTCTGGCTGCGCCTGCCGCAAGCGGGCCGAGGCGGCGGACCGGTCAAGGGTTCGCCCATCGTCCTGCTGCCGCGGCGGCACCTGGCGGACTGGAGCCGCCTGGGTGCACCGCCCGCCCCCGACGCGCTGTCACCCAAGGCGCAGCGAGTGCTGGAAATACTGACCCGCCGGGGCGCATCCTTCTTCGACGAACTGCTGAGCGAAGCACGGCTCCTGCGCAGCGAGCTGGAAACGGCCTTGGGCGAGCTGGTTGGCGCCGGCGCGGTCAACGCCGACAGCTTCGCCGGTCTGCGGGCCCTGCTGCTGCCGGCGGCCAAACGGGGCAGCCGGACCGGTTCGCGCCGCGGACGGATGCCGCTCTACGGAGGCATGGACGACGCCGGTCGTTGGGCTGCCCTGCGGCCAGCCGAGGCACCGATCGAAGAGCGGCTGCCGGAGGCCCTGCTGGAACGCCTGGTATGGGTATTGTTGCATCGCTATGGCGTGCTCTGCTGGCAGTTGCTGCAACGCGAGAGTGCGGTGCTGCCACCCTGGCGCGATCTGCTACGCGCCTGCCATCGTCTGGAGGCTCGGGGCGAGATTCGCGGCGGTCGCTTCATCGCCGGTCTTTCCGGCGAACAATTCGCCGATCCCGTAGCCATCGCGCCCCTGCGGGAGTGGCGCCAACGTCCGGCAGCGGACAGTTGGGTGACCGTTTCGGCGCTGGACCCGCTCAATCTCGTAGGCACCCTGTTGCCAGGCGCCAAGGTGCCGGCCATGGCCGGCAACCGGCTGCTCTATCGCGATGGCGTACCCGTAGCGGCGCGCATCGCCGGCGAGGTCAGGTGGCTAGTAGAGCTGTCGCCCCAGGACCAGACGCGGGCGCGGCAGGCGCTGCAGCAACTGGGGCGGGAACGGTCGCGCAGCGACGCCCTGGGCCGCCCGGCACTGGGCGTGCCGAGCAGCGGCTGACCAGCGCGTGCAGGTTCAGCCCGTGAGCGCCAGGGCGTCGGCCTCTGCCAGGGGCTTGCCCAGCAGATAACCCTGGGCGTAGTCCACCTGCAGGTCACGCAGGGTGGAAAGTTCCTCCGCCGTTTCCACGCCCTCTGCCACGACCTGGGAGCCGATCTCATGGGCGAAGCCGACCAGGCCTTTCGCCAGGGCGCGGCGGTTGCGGTCTTGGTGGATGCCGCGAGTCAGGCTCATGTCGAGTTTGATGAGGTCGGGTTGCAGCTGCAGGATGTGCTTCATGCTGGAATAGCCGGCACCGGCATCGTCCACCGCCAGGCGTATGCCCTGCTGCCGCAGGGGGGCGAGGGCGTTGGTAAGCGCGGTATAGTCTTCGATGATGGCATGCTCGGTGATCTCCAGGGTGATGCGGGACAGGTCCTGCACCTCCTGGAACAAGGGCAGCAGATGTGGCGAGGTCAACAGCTGTGGTGAGGCGTTGAGATTGAGGACGTAGGGCGCGGCGAACGTCTCCAGGTAGGCCAGGCTCTTGCGCAGCACCCGTTCTTCCAGGCGCACGCCGATACCCGCCTGGGCGGCCTGGTCGAACCATTTGTCTGGCGAGCGCTGTGGCTCCACCTCGAAGCGCGACAGGCATTCGAAGCCATGCAGTCGCAGGTCGGCCAGCTGGAAGACCGGCTGGAAGACGATTCGGGGCGCACCCTGGGCCAGGGCCGCCTCGATTTCGTCGATCACGGTCTGGCGCACGCGCCGGTCGCTCTCTACCTCGTACAGGCGCAACGCCAGGATTTCGGCGAAGGCACGCAGCATCTGCAGATCGCGGTCGCCCAAGCTGGTATTGGGCTTGAAGCCGAAACAGCACAGGGTGCCATAGATGTGGCCGTTCACCTGGATGGGCACGCTCATGTGCGAGCCGATGGGAATCGACGCGGTCGCTGGTATCCGTTGCGTCGCCGGTATTCGCGAGGTGTCCGGGATCAACTCGGGCAGATCGCCGTTGACCACCTTCTGGCAGTAGCCTTCGGTCAGGGGAATGATCTGGCCCTCATGGATTGGGCAATCCACGGGGCCATCCACCTGTTCCAACACGCGATCCTTCTTGCGGAAGCGTGCGAGAAAGGCTACGTCCATCCCCAGATACTGGCGTACCACCCTCAGGGACTCACGCAACTCACGCTCACCGATGTCGTGGGACAGCAGCTTGAGTAATGGATGACTCTGATCAGCGACCAACATACAGCACTCCTTGTCGGCAAAGGCTGGCTTCAGATAGCGACAGCCGGCTCAGTTCAGCCACTGTCGGAGCCTAGGATCGCCAATTCAGGTCTGTTCCAGCAAGGCATGTGGCAAGATCGAACCGCTCTGCCACGCCACTCTCTGGCTATGGGGCCAGGGTGCGCGGTGCAGCTGGGGACGCCAGGAGCACCCGACCACTTCCTTCGATCACCGCGTGTTGCGAAAGAGAGCTTGCTGCCAGGCCTCGAAGGGTAGCAGTCGACCAGGCGTCACTCGCCGCCGCTGGATCACCGGGACCCAGTGCCGCGACGAGTCGATCAAGTCAGTCGCGTCGCGGACTTGGCAGGGCCTGCAGATCGCCAAGGCGGCGCACCAGGATGGCAAGCGGGAATGGACGAGCAATCGGACGCTAGAAGAAGGGATGCGAGGCCTTGAGCATCAGGGCGTTGTCGCAATAGGTGTTGTGCCCCGAATACACCGAACAGTCGGCGCCTCTCAGGCTGGTGCCGCTGTAGCTGAGGTTGAACAGGGTGTTCACCCACTTGCGGCTCAGGTTGACCGACCAGTCGTTGAATCGGCGCACCAGGCCGCCGCTATCGACGGTTGCCGGAGTATCCAGCACATAGTTGGTGTACTTCAGGGACACGCCGGTCTTGAACAGCGGCAGCGTGCCCAGATCGGCGTAAAGCGAGGCATTCTGGCGACCCGGATCGTTGGCGAAGGCCGCGCCCAGGCGCTTGCCGAAGACCGTCATGCCGGAATACAGCTCGCGGCTGGGCTCGACGTTCTGGATCAGGTTGCTGTAGTTGATCACCCCGAATTCGTAACCGTAACCCGGTGCGAAGCGATGCTTGTAGCCGGCGTAGGTATCCATCTCCAACACGGGGGTATCGGCGGAGGAGGCGTTGTTGGTGGTCCATTGGCCGAAGTACAGGCCGCTGTCGTGGGTCAGGTCGAAACCGCCACCCATGCCGGCCGAAGTCGGCGCCACCAGGCCTTGGGCCATGCTGCGGGCAGGCGCCGTGCCCATTTTCAGATCGAAATCGCCGACCTCGCGCTGCATGCCCCAACTGGCAGCCAGCACCGGACTGCTGAGCAACCCGAGCACGATGAGACAAGGCAACGATCTGTTCATGGAAGCACTCCCGCCGTGCCGGTGAATTCGATGAGAAGGGCAGAGATATAGGGATAACAACAAGCAGGGAATACATCCGAGTGAGAACACCCAGATGACTTCGTTGTTATTGGATGAGATACAGCGGCTAACCCGTTCTTGCCCTTTGATGATAACGAACGATAGCGGCGTTTTTTCGCCACTCGTCAGGTAGTTTTCGATAAATTGAACTAGAGCCGGGTCGCGCGACCGTGAAATTTGATATGAGTTCTGATATCAGCGGTGACGGAGGGCGATCACCGGCAGCCGGCTGAAACCCGCGCCGGAACAGGTCAGGCGACATATTTATTGACAAAGGGCAGGCCCAGTGCGACGAACAACCGCGGGTGGGTGGATTGAATCGAGCCGGAATGACTCAATATGGTAGCGAGAGGGGTAGCGAGTGCTACCCCGAGGTGGCTGTCCCCGATTGAGCGCTGGCTCGAGGAGTTTCCATGAACGACCGTATACAAGCCCTGGTGCTGGACCTGCTCGCCCGACTCGGTCTGGTGAAGGCTATCCCGATCCCCAGCCGCGAGCGTGAAAGACTGGCCGCCCAGCGTCGCGCCCAGCAGCAGCGGCGCTAAGCAGCAGCCATTGCGAGCATGAACCGCAGGGCCCACGCTCTGCGGTACATCCCAGACCTCTGGGAGGAGCTTGGGGCTATTTCAGATTGCCGCTAAGGAACTGTCGCAGGCGTTCGCTGCGCGGCGCGACCAGTACCTCGCTTGGCGGACCTTGCTCTTCCACGACGCCCTGGTGCAGGAAGAGTACCTGGGTAGACACCTCCCGGGCGAAAGCCATCTCGTGGGTCACCATGAGCATGGTGCGGCCTTCTTCAGCCAATGCCCTGATTACCTTGAGCACCTCGCCGACCAGTTCGGGGTCGAGCGCCGAGGTCGGCTCGTCGAACAACATGATCTCCGGCTCCATTGCCAGCGCGCGGGCGATGGCCACCCGTTGCTGCTGGCCGCCGGAGAGGAACGCCGGGTACTGATCGGCGACGCGTGCCGGCAGACCCACCTTGTCCAGATACTTGCGCGCCCGGTCTTCGGCTTCTGCTTTGCTGATACCTAGTGCCTTGCGCGGTGCCAGGGTGATGTTGTCCAGCACGCTCAGATGGCTCCAGAGATTGAAGTGCTGGAACACCATGGCCAGGCGAGTACGCAGGTTTTGTAGCTGGGCCGCGTCGGCCACCCGGACGGCACCGCGGTCATCGGCCATGCGGATGGTCTCGCCATCCAGGGTCATGGTCACGGCATTGGGCTGCTCGAGGAAGTTGATGCAGCGCAGGAAGGTGCTCTTGCCCGAGCCGCTGGCACCGATCAGGCTGACCACGTCGCCGGTCTTGGCCTGGAGCGAGACGCCCTTGAGCACTTCGTGGTCGCCGTAACGCTTGTGCAGGCCTTCGACGGTCAGTTTGTACATGGATAGGGATTCCACAGCTGAAAGAGGGTAGGGATCACGGCGACAGCAGGTAGCCGCTGCGATAGGCCTCGGTACCCGCCACGTGGGCGATCACCATGCCGGCCGTGGCCATGCGGCGATTCGAGCGCGCGTAGAGGACGCCGGCGACGGCGCTACGCACGTCCTCGACCTGATCGGTGATGGGGTCTATGACTTGGGCCAGTATCTGGCCGGCCTCCACGACTTCGCCTACCTGCGCCTTGAGTACCAGCACGCCACCCTGGCGGGTCGCCACGGGTTCGGCCGCGGCCAGCGGGGTCGCGGGCTGGCGCAGCGGTGGCAAGGGCGCCGCGGTGCCGGACAGGAAGCCCTGGTGACGCAGGTAATGAATGATGGCCTCGGCATCTGCGCTGGCGAGGTCGTCGCGCACGTCCAGCTGGCCACGCAGTTCCAGGGTGACGGACAGACTGCCCAGGGGCAGGCGCGCGCCGAAGCGCTGGTTGAGATTCCACCAGAGCAGGGTGAAGCATTCGTCGAAGGACTGGCCGCCGGAATCGGTGGCGAGCAGGCTCGCCTCCGAACCGAAATAGCGCGCCAGGGGCTCGACCTGGGGCCAGGCTTCCGGGGTGGTGTAGAGATGGGCCACGGCGTCGAAGTCGCAGTGCAGGTCGAGCACCACCTCGGCGTCGCAGGCCAGGCGCTGTAGGGTCAGACGCTGACTGTCGAGCTGGGTGGTGGCGGTCTCCGCGGCCAGGGCGTCGCGGAAGGCCGTGCGCACCAAGGCCTGGTTGGCGGCTGCGTCGTCACCCAGGCGCTCGGCCACGGCGGCCTCTACTTGGGCGGTCATGTCGCGGAAGCGGCGGTTGAAGTTTTGCCCGCTTTCCAGCTCGTAGCGGCCGAGGTGGACGTCGGCGACCTGCTGGTCCTGGCCGATGGGATTGGCCACCGGCACCAGTACCACTTCCGCCAGGAGTTCGCCGGCGGCTTCCAGCGCCTTGAGGCGCTGCTTTAGGTGCCAGGCGGTGAGCATGCCGGGCAATTCGTCGGCGTGCAGGGAGGCCTGGATATAGACCTTGCGGCCACTGTCGGCGGGGCCGAAGTGGAAGCTGTGGATGCAGCGCTCGGTCCCTGGGACGGGCGCGACGAGCGGATGGGTGAGGTGGCGCATGACAACTCCGGGGCCGCGCCGGGCGCGGCCGCTTGGTCAGTGGGTCGGGCCGAGGAAGGCCAGCCAGCGGCGCTCCGCCAGGCGGAACAGACCGATCAGGATGAAGGACACCGCCAGGTACAGCAACGCGGCCAGCCCGAAGGCCTGGAAGGTCAGGAAGGTGGCGGTGTTGGCGTCGCGGGCGATCTTGAGCAAGTCCGGCACCGTGGCGGTGAAGGCCAGGGTGGTGGAGTGCAGCATCATGATCACCTCGTTGCTGTAGAAGGGCAGCGAACGGCGCAGCGCCGAGGGCAGGATCACGTGCACGTACAGGCGCCAGCCGTCCAGGCCATAGGCCTTGGCCGCCTCGACCTCGCCATGGGGGGTGTTGCGGATGGCCCCGGCGAAGATCTCGGTGGTGTAGGCGCAGGTGTTCAGGGCGAAGGCCAGGATGGTGCAGTTCAGGCCGTCGCGGAAGAAGCTGCCCAGCATCGGCTGGTCACGTACGAAGCCCAGGCTGTAGATGCCGGTGTAGCAGATCAGCAGCTGCAGATAGAGCGGGGTGCCGCGAAAGACGTAGGTGTAGAAGCCGATCGGCCAGCGCAGCCAGCGCCGCTCCGAGACCCGGGCCACCGACAGCGGCACCGAGACGAGGAAGCCGATCACCACCGAGGCCACCAGCAGCCAGAGGGTCATGGCCAGGCCGGTGATGTGGTAGCCATCGGTCCACAGCAGGGGTTTCCAGTATTGCTGCAGGAGTTCGATCATCGCTTGGCCTCCCGCACGCCGACGTGATAGCGCCGCTCCAGCGCGCCGAGGATGGCGTTGGTCACGGCGGTGATGAGCAGATAGATGACGCCGGCGACGATCAGGAAGTAGAACAGCTTGAAGGTGCCCTTGCCGGCTTCCTGGGAGGCGCGCACCAGATCGGCCAGACCGATGATGGAGACCAGCGCGGTGGCCTTGAGCAGCACCTGCCAGTTGTTGCCGATGCCGGGCAGGGCGAATCTCATCATCTGCGGGAAGGTGATCAGGGTGAAGGTCTGCCAGCGGCTCAGGCCGTAGGCCAGGGCGGCTTCACCCTGGCCGCGCGGCACGGCGAGGATGGCGCCGCGGAAGGTTTCGGTGAAATAGGCGCCATAGATGAAACCCAGGGTGGCGATGCCGGCCGCCATGGGATCGATGTCGATGTAGTCCCAGCCCATGTAGTCGGTAAGGGCGCCCAGCCAGTTCTGCAGGCTGTAGAAGATCAGCAGCATCAGCACCAGATCGGGTACGCCACGGATCAGGGTGGTGTAGCTCTGTGCGATGAAGCGCAGCGGCGTGAAGCGCGACAGCTTGGCGGAGGCGCCGAGCAGGCCGAGGATGACGGCTACCACCAGCGCGAAGCCGGCGAGCTTGAGGGTCGTCAGGGTGCCTTCCAGGATCAGGGGGCCGTAGCCGTGCAGGCTGAACGCGCCCAAGCCGATGGACTGCAAGAAGGAGTCGAAGGAATTCTGCATGCGTCTAGGAGAATCGCCTGGTGAGACCGTGGGCGCGGTGGGCGCCGACGGTCATACGTAAAACGCCCCCGGTGGCACCGGGGGCGTCGACCGTGCGGACCTTACTTGGGATCGTAGAGGTTCAGGTCGCCGAAGTACTTCTTCTGGATCTTGTCGTAGGTGCCGTCGGCATGGATGGCCGCGATGCCCTTGTTGACGAAGGTCTTGAACTCGTCGTTGCCCTTGCGGATACCGATGGCGGTATCGGCCGGCAGCAGCTCGTCGTGGATGGCGGTGTTCACGTAGCCCTTGCCCTGGGGCGACTTCATGAAGCCACCTTCGGCCTGCAGCATGTCCTGCATGGCGACGTCGATACGGCCCGATACCAGGTCGGCATAGACCTGATCCTGGTTCTGGTAGCTCTGGACGTTGACGCCGTTGGGCGCCAGCTTCTGCTTGGCGAAGGTTTCCTGGATGGTGCCCTGCTGGACGCCGACAGTCTTGCCCTTCAGGCTTTCCGCGGTGGCCTGCAGGTTGGCGCCTTCCTTGGTGACCATGGAGGAGGGGCCCGACCACAGCAGGTCGGAGAAGTCGATCTGCTCGGCACGGGCCGGGGTCTTGGTCAGCGAGGACAGGATGCCGTCGAACTTGCGCGCGCGCAGGCCGGGGATCAGGCCGTCGAAGTCACTCACCACCCACTTGCACTTCACTTCCAGCTTCTGGCAGATGGCTTCGCCCAGCTCGATGTCGAAACCGACGAAGCTGCCATCGGCGGCCTGGGACTCGAAGGGCGGGTAGGTGGTGTCCACACCGAAGCGGATCTCTTTCCATTCCTTGGCCATCGCCGAACCGGCGGCCAGGCACAGAGCGAGCGCAGAGAGAGTCAGCCAGCTTTTTTTCATGTTGGATCCTAGTGCGAATGTGGATGAAGTCATGACGCCAGTACGGCGCCCGTGCCCTCGCGGGAGCAATAAGCTTACCAGTCGGGGAATATCGTCCCAAATCTGTACGCAGTTGCCGCGCTGGTTACATCTGGTAGCAGGTGGAAGCGGTGCGCGGCGCGCATTATGCACCGGAAGAATGCGGCTTTCCTGCATGGTGCGGACGAACGCACCACTTTGGGTCTAAAAAGATGCGATTTCACTTCGGGTGGGCAAAAAGGTAGCAAAACCTGATTCGCCAGCGAGACGTCGGACCTGGTCGGTAGCAATGGCCGCAAAGGCTGGGTGTAAAGGAAACGGGGGAGGGCAGGTGAGATGAGATTCAGCGAAGGTGGTACGGCGGGCGCGGCTACTGGCATTAAAGAGCTGGCCGGGTGACCGTCCGGGAATGGGGCCTGGCGCTGAGTCGGCTGGGCGTCCTGGTCGGTCTGGCAGCGCTCTATGGTGCCCTGCACGATCAATTGAGCTACGGCATCGGTCCGGAGTATTTCACCTGCCTGAAGTTTCCCCAGTTCGGTCTGCTCGACGAGTCCATCGCGCCGCGCTGGCGGGTAGCCCAGGTCGGGCTGTTGGCCGGGGCGGCGGCCGGCCTACCGCTGGGATTGGTGCTTTGCTGGTGGGTACGGCGCCGGGGCGGTACGAGCAGGTTGCTCTGGCGGGGCGCCGCCTGGGTCGTGCTGGGCGCGATGCTCCTGGCGACCCTCGGCCTGGCCTTCGGCTGGCTGGCGCTACATCTCGCCAGCGTTCAACGGGTGCCGGCCTGCGTGCAGGACGCCCAGGGTTTTCTGCTGGCGGCCTGGATGCACGACGGCAGCTACCTGGGGGCCCTGGCCGGTCTGCTGGCCTTCTTCTGGCGCAGTCGTCGCCAGCGCTGAAGGCTTGCGAGCCGGCGTTCGATGCCGCCTTCGAGGGCGAGGAAGGCCAGGGCGACCCCGCCACCGAGCAGCGTACTGCCCAGGCGTTCGCGGGCGACACTGGCCTCGGGGGCGCCCGCCAGGGCGACCATCAAGACCGTGGTGCCGGTGATGAACAGGGTCTGCAGCGAATAGCGGCCATCCTGCAACAGGTAAGCGCCCAGGGCGCAGACCAGGCAAGCCGCGGCCAGCACGACGGGTGTGGCGTCGATCCAGACCACCGCGCCCGCCAGCAGGCAACCGGCCAGGGTACCGCCCAGCCGACCCAGTCCTCGGCGCCAGGTATCGTCCAGGCGTGGCTTGAGTACAAGCAGGGCGGTCATCGGTGCCCAATAGCCATGGCCGTAGTCGAGCGCGCTGCTGAGGAGTTGGCAGAGGGCGACCACGGCGGCGGCGTAGAAACCGTAGCGGCCCAGGCGAAATCTGTCTTCGAATAGCGCCACGACAGTGTGCAGATGCTGCCTGAGCGAGCCGCTGTGCAGGCGCCACTGGGAGCGGTAGAGCGCCTTCTGCAGCAGGGCGAAGAGCAGCAGCTGCAGCAGGCCTCCGGCGAGCACCAGGCCGCCGCGCAGCAGCGCCTGCTGTCCATCGCCCGGAAAGCCGCCGGCTACCAGCAAGGCCACGGTCCATTGCTGGGTGATCCACCAGGGGCCGTTGCCGACCGCGAACAGCCAGGCGCAGCAGGCGGCCCAGAGCGCACCCGCCAGGACCAGGGCAGGCAGGTAGTGACCCAGCAGCGAGCCCACCACGGCGGAAGAGGCCATGCCCAGTGCGGCCACCAGCATGGGCGCCAGGGGCTCGTCGGCGAAACTCTTGTAGGCGCCGAAGCCAACGGTATAGGCGCCGCCCAGGGCCACCACGCAAGGCAGCCAGGCCTGGGTTAGCAGCCCGAGCAGCAGGATCGCCGCCAGGGCCGGCAGGCAGGCGAGCGCCAGCGTCCAGCGGGGTTCCCGCGGTGCGCCGGGGATGCCGGCGGCGGTGGCTTCGTCACCCATCGCCTAGAGCAGCAGGTTCTGCAGGATGTCGAGGGTATCCGCCTCGGCCACCGGCTTGTCGTGGCGCCAGCGCAGCATGCGCGGGAAGCGCACGGCGACGCCGCTCTTATGGCGCTTGGACAGGGCGATGCCCTCGAAGCCCAGCTCGAACACCAGGGTCGGCTCGACGCTGCGCACCGGGCCGAATTTTTCCACGGTGGTGCGGCGGACGATGGCGTCGACCTTACGCATCTCTTCGTCGGTCAGACCGGAATAGGCCTTGGCGAAGGGCACCAGAGTGCGTTCGCTGCTCTCTGGCGGACCATCCCAGACGGCGAAAGTATAGTCGGAATAGAGGCTGGCGCGCCGGCCATGACCGCGCTGGGCATAGATGAGCACCGCGTCCACCGAGAAGGGATCGACCTTCCATTTCCACCAGGTGCCCATGTCCTTGGTCCGGCCAACGCCGTAGAGCGAGTCCTGCGCCTTGAGCATCATGCCTTCCACGCCCAGGGTGCGCGAGGCCTCGCGCTGGCGGGCGAGATCCTGCCAATCGCGACCGTACAGCAGGGGCGAAGGGCGCAGTAGAGGGCTGGCGCAGCTGGCCACCACCCGCTCCAGCTCGGCACGGCGCTGCCGTTGCGGCTGGCTGCGCAGGTCATGGCCTTGCCATTCCAGCAGGTCGTAGGCGAGCAGGATGACCGGCACGTCTTCGAGGATCTTCTTTCCCAAGGTCGTGCGGCCGATACGCTGCTGCAGCAGGGTGAAGGGCTGGACGCCGAAGGGGATGGGGGCAGATGGATCGCGGGCGTCCTGGTGCTCGCTGACTTCCTCGCTGCTGAGCAGGGTGTCGGGTGCGGCATCTTCCTTCCAGACCACGATCTCGCCGTCGATCACGGTGCCATCGGGCAGCAGGGCTGCCAGGGGATGCAGCTCGGGAAAGCGGTCGGTGACCAGGTCTTCGCCTCGCGACCAGAGCCACAGGCGGCCATCGCGCTTGACCAGCTGGGCGCGGATCCCGTCCCACTTCCATTCCACCTGCCAGTCCTCAGCCGGGCCGAGTTGCGCCTCGAATTGCTCTACCGGCAGTTGCAGGGCGTGGGCAAGAAAGAAGGGGTAGGGCTGGCCGCCGCGCTGGGCGTGCTCGTCCGGGCTCTCCGGGGCGACCAGCCGGGCGTAGCCCTCGGCGGTGGGGCGATGGGAAAGATCCGTGTAGCCCACCAGGCGCTGGGCGACCCGCTTGGGATCGAGGTCGGCCAGGGTGGCCAGGGCGCGAGTTACCAGCAGCTTGGAGACACCGACGCGGAATTCGCCGGTGATCAGCTTGATACAGACCATCAGACTCTGACGATCCAGTTGGCCCCAGAGCGGTGGCAGGCGCTCGGCCAGCTCTTCCGGTGGCAGGCCGCGCAGCGGCAACAGGTACTCCTCCAGCCAGAAGGCCAGGCCCTCGGCATTGGCGGCATCGGCGGTGGGAATCAGCAGCGACATGGTCTCGGCCAGGTCGCCCACCGCCTGGTAGCTCTCCTCGAACAGCCATTCGGGCAGGCCGGACAGGGCCATGGTCAGGTCGCGCAACTGGCGGGTCGGCACCAGTCGGCGCGGGCGTCCGCCGGCGAGGAAGTAGACCGCCCAGGCCGCGTCTGCGGCCGGCGCGCTGCCGAAGTAGTCCACCAGGGCGGCCAGCTTGGCGTTGCTGGAGGTGGTGGCGTCGAGGCGGGCATAGAGTTCGGCGAAGGCTCTCATGCCTGGGCCTCCGCGGTGACCAGCGTATCGTCTTCCTCACCGTATTCGGTGGTGAAACCCTGGGCATCCAGGCCCTGGTCACGCAGGTAGCGCACCAGGATGGCGACCGAGCCGTGGGTGACCATCACCCGTTCGGCGCCGGTCTGTTCGATGGCCCACAGCAAGCCCGGCCAGTCGGCGTGGTCGGAAAGCACGAAGCCGCGATCCACGCCGCGCCGGCGGCGGGTGCCGCGCAGCATCATCCAGCCGCTGGCGAAGGCGTCGCTGTGCTCGCCGAAGCGGCGGATCCAGGTGCTGCCGCCGGCCGAGGGCGGGGCGATGATCAGCGCCTGGCGCAGCAGCGGATCGCTTTTCTTGAAGTCGCCGGCGTAATGGGTCTCGGGGATGCGGATGCCGGCCTCGCGATAGACCCGGTTTAGCGGTTCCACCGCGCCATGGGCGAGGATGGGACCTATTTCGGGATCGAGGCCGTGCAGCAAGCGCTGCGCCTTGCCGAAGGCATAGCTGTAGAGAACGCTGGCCAGGCCCTGGGTCTGGTTGGCCCGCCACCAGGCGTTAACTTCGGCGAAGATCTCCGCCTGCGGCCGCCAGCGATAGATCGGCAGGCCGAAGGTGGATTCGGTGATGAAGGTATGGCAACGCACCGGTTCGAAGGGGGTGCAGGTGCCATCGGGCTCCACCTTGTAGTCACCTGAGGCCACCCAGACCTCGCCCCGGTATTCCAGGCGCACCTGAGCCGAGCCCAGCACATGGCCGGCCGGATGGAAGCTCAGCTTGACCCCGTGGTGGTCGATGACCTCGCCGTATTCCAGGGTCTGGAGGTTGATGTCGGCACCCAGCCGGGCGCGCAGGATGCCGGCGCTGCCCAAGGTGGCGAGATAGTGGCCGTTGCCCACCCGGGCATGATCGCCATGGCCATGGGTGATGACCGCGCGCGCCACAGGATGCCAGGGATCTATATAGAAGTCGCCCGGCGGGCAATAGAGGCCGTCGGGGCGCGCAATGACGAGATCCATGGGCAAACGTCCTTAACGGAGTATGGGTTAATTGGCGCCAAATTGCCGTCCTTTTCAGGGCTTCATGGCAGAAGGCGGCAAATAGCTGACGAAAAGCCATGAGGTGATAGTGCTTTGATATCGGAACTGGTTCACAATTTGTCTGTGAAGTGAATCGGTTATTCCCGTTCCGGGTGATAGCGGTTTCCGGTGTCGTCTGTTTGGACCGGTGGCGTAAAGGCCCGGTTCGTTCGACGTGGGACTGCCAGGTGGCAGGGATATTTCTGGAGCGAGCATGGACGGTGTCGAGTCGAGCTGCGCCAAGGATGGAGCCCTCCAGCGGCTGTGGTACGGCTGCGCCGGGCGCACGGCCTATCTGGTGCTGATTACCCGGATACTCCAGGCGCTGGTGGTAGTCGGCGTGGGCGCCTTCTTCTATCCCGTCGGCGAGCATTGGAAGGCCCATGGCCTGCTGGTGCTGCTGGTGCTGGCGGTGTTCCAGGCCGCCGGGCTGTACGGCGATCTGCTATTCAGCAACCTGCTGCGCTTCCGGCGCCTGACGCTGGCCTGGCTGACCGCCTTCGTGCTCTGCCTGTTCGTGCTGCAGCAGATCCACCCCTTTTCCCTGGAAGAACAGCGCGAGCCGCTGCTGAAGTGGTTCTTCGGCGCGCTGCTGGCACTGCTGCTGATGCGGCTGCTGATTCTTTCCTCCTATAACTGGCTCAGCCAGCGCGGGATCTACCTGCAGCGGGCGGTGATTCTCGGCGCCACCGAGAATGGTCTGCGCCTGGCCAACCACCTGCTGGTCCGTCAGGACTTCCGTTGCGGACTGGTGGGCATCGTCGACGATCGTTCGGTGAATCGCCTGCCTGAGCACCTGGCCGGACTGCCCTGGCTCGGCGGTACCCGGGACCTGCGCGTCCTCATCGAGCGGCTGCGGCTGGACACGGTGTTCATCGCCCTGCCATGGACCGCGGAGCGCCGGATCGACCAGGTGACCCGGGTGCTCAAGCGCCTGCCGGTGAACGTGCTGCTGGTACCGGACCTGGTGGCGCTGCGCTACGCCCAGTCCCCGCTGGCGGAGGTCGCCGGCGTGCATCTCTTTCGGGTCTCGCGCCAGGCGTTGAGCGGCTGGGCGCCGCTGTTCAAGCGCTGCGAGGACCTGCTGCTGGCAGGCCTGGTGCTGCCCTTCGTGGCCTTGCCCATGCTGCTGATCGCCCTCGCCATCAAGCTGGATTCTCCGGGCCCGATCCTCTTTCGCCAGAAGCGCTACGGCTACAACGACCGCCTCATCGAGGTGTGGAAATTCCGCACCATGTTCGCTTGCCAGGCCGACCAGGATGCCGCGCGCCAGACCACCCAGGATGATCCGCGGGTGACCCGGGTGGGCCGCTGGCTGCGGCGCTTGAGCCTCGACGAATTACCGCAGCTGCTCAACGTGCTGGGCGGCAGCATGTCGCTGGTGGGGCCGCGCCCCCACGCCACCGCGACCCAGGCCGCCGGCCTCAGGTTCGAGGAGGCGGTCATGGAGTATTCGGCACGCCACCGGGTGAAGCCCGGCATGACCGGCTGGGCGCAGGTCAACGGGCTGCGCGGCGAAACCGACACCCTGGACAAGATCGAGCGCCGCACCGAGTACGACCTGCGCTACATCGAGGAATGGTCGCTCTGGCTGGACCTGTACATCCTCTGCCGCACGCCGTTCTCGCTGCTCTGGAGCCGAACGGCCTATTAAGCCAACCCTCAGCTTAGCCAACCCATTATCCGGATCGTTGTTTCATCGTCGTATCGCACGGGAGTGCCTTGATGAAGACCGCGCTGATCATTCCGACTCGCAATGCCGAGCGGTATCTCGACCGCCTGTTGCCGGCCTTGGCCGCCCAGACGCTGCAACCCGACGAACTGCTGGTGGTCGACACCCAGTCCCAGGATGCCACCGCAGAGCGGTTCCGCGCTTTCGGCGCGCGCGTCGAGGTGATCCAGCCGCAGCAGTTCAATCATGGCGGTACGCGGCGCTGGGCCAGCCGGCAGGTGGATGCCGAGGTGCTGCTCTTCCTCACCCAGGACGCCATTCCCGCCAATCCGGACTGCCTGGCCAATCTACGCGACGGGCTGTTCGCCGCGCCGGATATCGGTGTCGCCTACGGCCGCCAGTTGCCGCACCTGGATGCCGGCATCCTCGGCGCCCAGGCGCGGACCTTCAACTACCCGGTCGAGAGCCGCATCAAGCGCCTTAGCGACGCGCCTCAGCTCAAGGTCAAGACCTGCTTCAGTTCGAATTCCTTTTCCGCCTATCGGCGCAGTGCGCTCAAGGATGCCGGCGGCTTTCCCACCGACGTGATCGGCAGCGAGGACGCCTACACCGCGGCGCGCATGCTGCTGCGCGGCTGGGCGGTGCACTACGTGGCCGAAGCCCAGGTGCGGCACTCCCACGACTACCGGCTGCTGGAGGAATTTCGCCGCTACTTCGACATCGGCGTCTTCTACGGTCGCGAAGACTGGATCGCCTCCGCTTTCGGTGGGGCGGCGGGCGAGGGGCGGCGTTTCGTCGAGGCGGAGATCCGCGCCCTGCGCGCCGCCGGCAAGCCCTGGCGGATTCCCGAGGTGCTGCTGCGCAGCGCCTGCAAGCTGCTCGGCTATCGCCTCGGCCATCGGGAGCGGCTGCTGCCCAATGCGGTGAAGCGGCGCATCAGCATGTTTTCCACCTACTGGGCCTGATCCCCTATGAATCGTCGTTTTTTCCGCGGCCTGGCGTTCGGGCCGTTGCTCCTGCTGCTGGGCGCCTGCGGCACCCCGGCCAAGATCGGCCTGCCCGATACTCGCACCCTGGAGGCGGGGCATGCCGCCTATGCGCAACTCGCCCTGCAGCCGGCGCCGCCGGTACTGGTGCAACCGGGCGATACCCTGCGCATCTCCCGGGATGCCCGCAGTCCGGCGGAAGAGGATCGCCAGACGCTGTTCGTGGTCCAGCCGGACGGCTACATCCACTATCCCTACGTCGGTCGCCTGGCGGTGGCCGGGCTGACCCCGGACCAGGTCTCCCAGCGGCTGACCGCGGCGGGCGCCCAGCTCTACCGCGAGCCCCGGGTCACGGTGAACATCGCCGTGGCACCGAGCAACCGCATCTTCGTCGGGGGCGAGGTGCACAACCCCTCGGTCTACGAACTCAATGGCCAGGCGTCGGTGGAACAGGCCCTGATCGGCGCCGGCGGCCTGCTGCCCAGCGCCGATAGCGGCAATATCGCCCTGGTCCGGCGGGATGCCAGCGGGCGCTACCAGCGCTATTTCTTCGCCTTCAGCGATCTGCTCAGCGGCAATCTGCCACCGGTGGCGCTGCAGCGGGGCGATCTGATCTTCGTGCCCAAGTCGGGCATCGGCAATGCGGTAGAGGCGGTGGACATGTACTTCACCCGCCTGATTCCGATCAACAAGGGCATCGGCGTGGGCCTCAACTACGACCTCAACCAGCGTGACATCAGTAATAGCGGCAACACCAATATCCGTACGGTGTGCAGTGCCGGAGCGAATTGCCAATGATCGAGATCCGTTCCCTGCGCGACCTGCTGCGGCTGTTCTTCATCTTCCGTCGCGAATTCCGCCTGGCCTTCTTCGTCACTGTGGTGGTGGCCATCCTTGGCGCCTTCCTGCTGCCGCGGCAGTACGAATCCAGTGCCCGCCTGCTGGTCAAGCCGGGCCTGAACAATACCTTGCCAATCGAGGCCAGCGACCGGCAGACGCTGGTGGCGCCCAGCACCCAGCGCGATCCCATCCTCGACGAGGAACAGCTCTTCACCGGCCGCCCCATCGCCCTCAAGGTGGCCGCAAGCTATCTGCAACTCAATGCCGGCGCCCGGCCCGATGGCCTGTGGAAGACCATCAAGTGGCAACTCAAGCAGGCCCTCAACGGGGTGAAGGACGGCCTGCGCGCCATCCTGCAGAGCCTTGGGCTGGCCGAAGCCCAGAGCCCTGAGGAGCGCCTGGCGGACGAGCTGATCAAGCGCATGAGCGTCACCCACGAACCGGGTTCCTCGGTGATGGTCGCCAGCCTGCGCTGGGACGATCCGGCCGTGGCGCAACGGCTGGTCCAGGTGTGGGTGGATGCCTATCTGGAATCCCGGACGACGAGTCTGGAGCGTAAGAGCCTCTATGCCTTCTATCAGGAGCAGACCGCCAGCACCGGACGCCGGGTGGAGCAGCTCAAGGTACAACTTGCCGGCTACCTGGGCCGGATCGGCAGCAGCAGCGTGCAGGACTACCTGCATGACCAGAGCAACGCTCTGCAGCGCATGACCGCGGAGCGCTTCCAGACCAGTACCGAGATCGCCAGTCTCACGACCTCCCTGAACAGCGCCCGGCAGCAGATCGCCGCCCTGCCGCAGCAGGTGATCACCGAGGAATCCAGCACCCTCAATCCGGATCGCCTGGACCTGCAGCGGCAGCTCAATGGCCTGGTGGTCGAGCGCGAGCGCCTGCTGCGGGTATTCCTGCCGGGTACCGAGCCGCTCAAGCAGATCGATCAGAACATCGCCGAACTCCGGCAACAGGTGAACCAGCAGGCGGAGCACGTCAAGAGCAGCACCAACCGGGCGCCGAACGGCATCGTGATCAATCTCAAGCAGCAGTTGGCCGACGGCACCGTGCGCCTCGCCAGCCTCAAGGCCCAGCTGGCCCAACAGGACCTGCAGATCAACGGGGTGCGCGCCGAGTTGGAGAAGGTCATGGCCGAGGAGCCGGAGATCAGCCGGGTCATGCGCGAATTGCAGGTCGCCCAGCAGAACTTCCTGCTCTACGCCGACAACCTGGAAAAGGCGCGGATCGATAGGGCACTCGACACTAGCCGCATTAGCAACATCGCCATCATCGAACAGCCCACCTTCAATCCCAGCCGGGTATTTCCCAAGAGCCTGTTGATCATCCTGCTGTGCATCCCGGCGGGCCTCGCGGTCGGCCTGCTGGTGATCTACCTGTGCTACCTGCTCGATCAGCGCATCCACGACGGCGGGCGGTTGCAGGCCCGCTTCGGGATACCGCTGTGGACCACCTTGCAGGAGCTGGACGATCCGCAACGCGACGATCCGGCTTTCATCGCCAATCTCTACCGGCTGCTGAGCCAGCTGCCGCTGGAGCGCATCCGTGAGCAGGGGCTGCGGCTCGGGCTGACCTCGGCGCGGCACGGCGAGGGCTGCAGCTTCGTCGCCGAGCGGCTGGCCAGCCTGCTGCGCGACCAGGGTTTCCGCGTGCGGGTGCTCGATAGCGCGCGGGACGCCCCGCCGGAGTCCGTGGACGTCGAACCTGGCGAGGTCGTGCTGCTGGTGGCCTCGGCCCTGGCGGCCAACAGCCAGGCCTTCCTCTATCTGCACCAGGCCGATCTCATCGCCCTGGTGGTGCGGGCACGCTCGGGCACCGTGCCGATGCTGGAAAGCACCCTGGCGCTGCTCGACACCGCCTTCAAGCGCACCGACGGCATCATCGTCAATTTCCGCCGCTTCGAGGTGCCGTCGCGGCTTCTCGATTTCCTGCATCGGACCCGGGGGTAAGCATGCGAATAGCGCTCTTGGCGCCCCTCCCGCAGGAGCGCAACGGCATCGCCGACTACGCGGTGCACTTCCGGCGGGCCCTGGAAGAGGAGGGGATGGAGGTGCTCATCCCGTTGCGCCATCCGGAGCAGGGCGGCCGCCCCGCGCGACGGCTGACCGACTTCGACTGGCTCAGCGTGGACGTGGTCCATGCCGAACTGGGCGGCGGCCGGGTCCGGGAGTACGAGACCCTGCTGCGGTTACGCCAGCGCTATCCGCGGCTGCCCATCACCGTCACCGTGCACGATCCGGAACGCCTGGTGTGGCGGCGCCGGCAACAGCCCTGGCCGCTGAGCCTGCTCGTGCAGCAGCGTTCGCCCTGGCCACAGGTGGCCACCGTCCTGGGCGATCCCTTCACCCTGCGCGAGGAGCGGGCCCTGGCAGCGAGTCTGACGCAACTGGTGACCCTCACCGAGACCGGCGCCGAGGCGTTGCGCCGCCGCCTGCGCCTGGCACCGGCCAAGGTCTCCGCCGTACCCCATGGCAACGCCGCACTGCCCTGGGTCCCGTTGCCCGCTCGCGAGCCCCTGCGGCTGCTCTACTTCGGCTTCATCTATCGCGGCAAGGGCATCGAGGATCTGCTGGATGCCTTCGCCACGCTACTGACCCAACGCCCCGACTGGCGCGGTCGCATCCGTCTCACCCTGGCCGGGGGAACCGCGCCGGAGATCACCTTCGCCGCCCAGAGCGATTACCTCGGCGAGCTGCGCGAGCGCGCCAGTCGCCGTGGTCTGGACGACTGCCTGGATTGGCAGCTGGACGTTCCGGAGGACGCCATCGCCCCGACCATCCAGGCCCATCACCTGCTGGTGCTGCCCTACCGGGAGTCGCGCAAGCTGGCGATCCTTGGCGCCCAGCGGGGCACCAGCGGCGTACTGTCCTGGGCCCTGGCCTGTGGACGCGGGGTGATCGCTTCCGACGCTCGCGCCTTCGCCGAGGAGCTGTCCCATGGCAATGGCGTCACCTATCCCCAGGGCGACGTGGCCGCCCTGACGCGGCGCCTGTGCGAGCTGGTCGACCAGCCCGCCTGCCTGGACGCCTGGGCGGAGCAGGCCGCGCGGCTGGGGCATGAGCGCCAGTGGCGGTTCACCGCCCATCGTTTCCGCCAGGTATTCGAGCAGGCCAGTCGAGGGCATACCAGTGCGCGTCATTAACAAGGGCGGTTTGGTGGTGGCTTGCGTGCTGGCGTTGCTCGGCGCCACCCAGGTGTTGGCCGAGCAACGGCTGCAGGGGCCGCGGCCGGTGGTCTGGCGGGATTTCCTCGGCGTCAACGCCCACTTTCTCTGGTTCAGCCCGGAGCAGTACCAGCGGCAGATGGACCGTCTGCAGGACCTCGGCCTGGAATGGACCCGCGTCGACCTGCACTGGGACATCATGGAGCCGGAGCAGGGCCGCCTGCGTACCGCGGAGCTGGATCAGCTGACCCAGGTCATGAGCGCCCGCCAGCTGAAGACGGAAATGTACCTGGTGGGTAGCCCGGACTTCGCCAGTAGCGGTCCGTTCGGCATCGCCAATCGCGGCGCCTATCCCCCCCGGGACCCGGCGCTCTATGCCGCGAGCCTGGTGAAGTTCGCCCAGCGCTATCCCTCGGTGCAGGCCTGGCAGGTGTGGAACGAACCCAACCTGCCCAGCTTCTGGCAACCCTTCGAGGACCCGGAACGGTATGCCCGCCTACTGCAGGTCAGTACCGCTGCGCTGCGCGCCGAGGCGCCTGGCCGCCAGGTGGTGATGGGCGGCATGGCCTACTACAGTCAGATGCCGATCCGGGGCGGGCTGATGCTCGAGGCCCTGGGCAAGCTCGGGGTAGCCCAGCTGGGTACGGTCATCGCCTACCACCCGTACTCGCAGTACCCCGAAGGCGACGATCCCAAGGCGCGCGACTTCGTCGAGCGTGCCCAGTTGCTCAATGCCCGGTTGCGCGCTATCCAGCCGCCGGCGATCTGGGCGGACGAATGGGGCTGGTCGAGCTATCCCGGGCCCAAGGAAGAGCAGGACATCATCGGCGAACAGGGGCAGGCGGACTTCGTCCTGCGCCGCCTGGCCTTGATGAGCGCCCTGGACTACGACCGTATCTTCCTCTTCGCCCTGAGCGACCTGGACAGCCGCGCTAGCCCTCGCGACCAGCACTATGGCCTGTTGCGGCTGGATGGCAGCCCCAAGCCGGTGTACCAGGCCCTGCAGCGCTTCCTGGCCCTCACCGGGCCGCGCCTGCTGCCCGAGACGCCGCCCACCCTGGTCGGGGCGCCCGACGACCTCTACAGCATCGCCTGGCGCCGCGATGACGGCAGCCGCATCTGGCTGTTCTGGTCGCCCGGGCAGGAACGGGTCCATCTACCGGGCATCACCCAGGCGACGCTGCACGATCCCCTGACCGGCGAAAGCCGCGAGCTGAGCGGGGCCGACGGCATCGACGTCCAGGCCAAGAGTAGTTTGCAGATGCTGACGTGGAAATGAGCCTGCCATGACCTTCGCCTGTCGCGAGTTACGCATCCTTTGGGTACTGCCCTATCTGCCCTGGCCGGTGTCCAGCGGGGGCAAGACCCGCGTCTACCATCTGCTGCGGGCCCTGGCCCAGCGGGGGCATCGCATCACCCTGCTGGCGCAGAGCAAGACCCCGGCGGACGCCAACGCCCGGGCCGCCCTCGAACCCTGGCTGGAGCGCCTGGTGATCCTGCCGCGGCGCCCCTTGCATCATCCACGGACGTTGGCCGCCATCCTGTTTTCGCCCTGTCCGCTCCTGGCGGGCGTCAACGGCTTTTCCAAGGTCGCCCGGAAGACCTTCGGCGAGTTGCTGGAAGAGTCGTGGGATCTCGTCCATATCGATCATAGCTACAGCTGCCAGCCCTATCTGCCGCTGCTCGATAGCCATACCCAGCCCTGGGTGCTCATGGAGCACAACCTGGAATCCGCCCTGGGTGGCGCTACCTACGGCCAGCTACCGCGGGCGCTCGCCGGCTTCGCACATTATGACCAGTGGCGCTATCGACGTTGGGAGCGCCGTGTACTGGGCGCCGCCGACCAGGTAGTGGCGGTGACCGACGACGATGCACGACTGCTGGCGCAGGTGACCGGCTGCTCCGTCCCGGTGGTGGTCAATGCCGTGGATACCGCCCGTTTCGCCAGCGTAAATCCCGATTTCGGCAGTCAGCGTCTCCTCTTCGTCGGCAACTTCGAATACGCCCCCAATCTGGATGCGGTGGAGTGGGCGGTGCGCGAGATCATGCCGCGGCTCTGGCAACGCTTTCCGCGGGCGCGCCTACAAATTTGCGGTCATGCCATGCCCGCACACTGGCCGCAGACCTTCAGCGATCTACGTCTGGAGTGGTCCGGCTTCGTGCCCGACCTGCGTGATGCCCAGGGGCGGGCGGCGATATTCCTGGCGCCGTTGCGCCAGGGCGGGGGCTCCAAGCTCAAGGTGATCGAGGCCCTGGCGGCGGGACTGGCGGTGGTCAGTACCCGGCAGGGCGCCTCGGGTCTCGCGGTTCAGCCGGGACGAGAGCTGCTGCTGGCGGACGATGCGGCCGGCCTGGCCACGGCCCTGGCGGAGCTGCTCGCCCAGCCGACCCGAGCGGCGGCCCTGGGCGAGGCCGGCCGGACCTATGCCCGTGCCCGGCATGATTGGCAGACCGCTGCCACCCAGTTGGAAACCGTCTACGCGGAAGTCCTGACGCAATGGGAGGGGGCAAGGTGCTCGTAGGTCTGGATTATCGTCCGGCGCTGATCGCGCCCCATTCCGGCATCGGCCGCCAGGTCCTGGCGCTGGAAACCTACCTGGAGCAGTTGCCGGGAGTCGAGCTTCGCCGCTTCGGTTGCCTGCCGGTCGGGCACCCCCTGCGCGGGCAGGTGGAGACGCCGGTCCAGGACATTCCCCTGATCGGTCAGCACCGGCCGCGGCAGCGCCTGGCCTTCGAGGCGGGCTTTCTACCTGGACGCCTGCGGCAACTCAAACCCGACGTCTATATCGCGACCGCCAACATGGGCCTGCCGTTGGGGCGCGTACCCGGGGTGCGCCAGGTGGTGCTGATCCATGATCTCTTCCAGCTGACCCAGGTCAATCGCCACGCCTCGGCCTGGCGCGCCAAGGCCTATCGGCTGATCGACCGGTCTTCCATCGCCTATTCGCTGGCGAGGGCGACCCGCATCTGGACGCCCTCGGCCTTCACCGCGGCAGAGGTCGCCGCGCTTTTCCCACGGTTTGGCCAACGAATCCGCCTGCTGCCCAATCTGGTGCAACCGTCCCCAGGTCCCGCTGAAGACGTACCTGGGCTGCTGCCAGGCTACTGGCTGGCGGTGGGCACCCGGGAGCCGCGCAAGAACATCGCCCGGCTGGTGGCGGCCTGGCAGGCGGCGCGCACCCTCGCTGCCGTGCCGAACCTGGTCCTGCTCGGCGAGGAGGTCGACCTGCCGCCCGAACTGCGCGGGCTGCCCGGACTGATCTGCCTGGGCGGCCTCGACGAAGGCCAGCTCAAGGGCCTCTATCGCAACGCCGATCGCCTGTGGCAACCCTCCTACGCCGAGGGCTTCGGTCTGCCGGTGGTGGAAGCCCTGGCCATGGGCACGCCAGTGGCCTGTGCCTGGGGCTCGTCGCTGGATGAGGTGACGCCCCCCTGGGCACCGCGTTTCGATGCCTTCGACGTAGCGGCCCTCAGCCGCCTGATGGTCGAGCTGGCCGCGCCAGCACCTCGGGACGAGCAGGGGCCGGCCTGGTTCGCGCGCTTCGCCGGTCCGGCCTATGGCGCGCGGCTGGCCGAGGCGCTGCAGGAGTTGCTGCGGTGAATCGGCTCGGCACCCTGGTCGCCCTGGTCGTCGGCGTGCTGTTCGGCGCCTTGCTGTGCTTTTTGCCGGTGACCAAGGTGGCCATCGTCGCCGCCGGGTTCGTCCTGCTGCTGGTGCTGCTGCAGCACCCCTTGCTGGGATTGCTGCTGTTCGCCGTGACGGCCACCGCGATTCCCTACACCACGGTGGAGGTGGGGGTGCGTACCACGGTAAGTGAGGCGCTCTTGGGCATGACCTGGCTCGGGGTGGCGTGGCAGGCCTTTCTCGGCCGCTACGACCGGCAGTTGCGCTGGCTGTCGACCGAGCGGGCACTGCTGGCGCTGATGCTGTTCAGTGCCGTGCCCTTCGTGGTGGGGCAGGTGATCATCGCCGCCCCTGGTAGCGGGCCGGTCAACTGGGTGCGCTGGCTGCTGAATCTCTCGGTGCTGTTCCTGGTGCCCCTGCTGCTGCCCGACGAGCGCGCCCGCGATCGCCTGCTGGTCGCCCTGTTGCTGGGCAACCTGCTGATGCTGGTGGTTTCCATCGGCTACTTCCTCAAGGACCGCAACGCCCTGGGCATGCTGCCGCTGCTCACCTCCCTGAAGTACGCCCACCCCGAGGCGGTCAAGGACATCTTCTCCGGCAACTACACCCGCATGGCCTCGCCCTGGGTCCATCCCAACCTGACCGGTGGCGCCCTGGCGCTGTTCATTCCCCTGGCGCTGTTCTATGGCTGGACGCAGGCCGGCTGGCGGCGCTGGCTGGGCTTCGCCGTGGCGCTGCTGGGCTGCGCCGGTCTGCTGCTGAGCATCTCGCGGGGCGCCATCCTGGCGCTGGCGTTGGTGCTGCTCTGGCTGAGCTCGCGCAAGGTGCCCTACAGCGGTCGCATCATCGGCCTGGCGATTCTGGTTGGCGTGCTGTTGGTGGCCGCCTATCCGCCGCTGCAGGAGCGGCTGGCGACCATGTTCTCCGCGACCAACGCCAGTACCGAGGTGCGGATGGACGAGTACACCCATTTCCCCGAAGTCATGACCCGTTATCCGCTGGGCATCGGCTTCAAGGTCGACCCGCCGGTGCCGGGCAGCGGCCTGCTGGGCATCTCCAATCTCTGGCTCAACTTCATCTACAAGATGGGCATTCCCGGCATGCTGCTGTTCGTCGTGGTGACCCTGCGTTGGTGGCGCGAATGCCGGCCGCGCGGGCCCATCCCCCAGGTCACGCGGGAGAATGCCCTCTGGTTGGGCAGCAGTTGCGGGGTGGCGGCGGCCCTGCTCACCGGCCTCTTCGATCACTATTTCAGTTTCACCAACGTGCTGATCGCGCTGTTCTGGTTGCTGCTGGCTCTGAGCCTGCAGCAGGCCCGCGCCCATCCGGAATTCGCCGGCCCCGAGACCCCGCCACGGACGACCCCACCATGAAGCATCGCGTTGCCATACCCCTGGATCTGCGCGCCGAGCTGGCGCAGGAAGCCCGCGCGCTGGGCGTTGACGAAGCCCAGCTGGCCGAGGCGCTGGCCTGGATGCTGGCGCACGACGTGGCCTTCGAGGAAGGCGAGGGCCAGGCCCGGCGCTATTCGATCTGCTCGGTGGACATCGAGCCACGCATCGCCCATCCCCTGGCGCAACGCTGGTATGGCCGACTCAAGCGCATGGTGCCCGCCAGTTTCGTGCCGCTTTATGGCTACAACCTGGCCACCCTGCGCGATCGTGGTCTGCGGGTCTGGGAACAGCTCTACAACATCTTCATCAACAAGATTCCCAGCCATAATCTGCGCCTGGCCTGGCTGCGCCTGGGGGGCGCGAAGATCGGCAAGGGCTCTTCCATCTGGCGCAACACCGAGGTGCTCGGCATCGAGAACCTGCGCATGGGGGATGACAGCGTCATCGCCTGGCACTGCCAGGTGGATGCCCGCGCCGGGCTGATCATTGGCGATCATGTCGCCATCGCGTCCCATGTGCTGATCATCGCTGGCAGCCACGACCTGGCCGCGCCGGAGTTCTGGTCGGTGTCGGCGCCCATTCGCATCGACGACTATGCCTGGATCGCCTCCCGCGCCCTGGTTGGCCATGGCTCCCACATCGGCCGGGGCGCCGTGGTCACCGCCAATACCGTGGTGGCCAAGGTGGTGCCGCCCTACAAGATCGTCGGCGGCAGCGGCGCCAAGGTGATGGGGGAGCGGCCCCACGAACTGAACTATCGGGTGGGCGGCAAGGGCCTGTTCACCTTCCTGCACTGAGGATCGCCATGTTCGGCTCCACGCTCTGGTTGACGCTGGCCACCCTGGCCGGGCTGGTCCTGGGTTTCGCCCGGGAGTGGCTGCTGGTGCACGCCTGGGGCGCGGGCCTGACCAGCGACGCCTTCCTGGTCGCCCTGTTCCTGCCCGAGGCGGTGCGGACGGCCCTGGCGGCGGGCTTGCTGAGCAACGCCGCGCTGCCGCTCTACCAGCAACGCCTGGGTATCGAGCGGGCGCGTTGGCTGGAGGCACTGGCCCCGAGCATGCTGTTGCTGGGCGCGGGGCTGGCCCTGGTGCTGACGCTGGGCGCGACGGCCTGGACCGGCGTGGTGGGCGCCGGTCTCAGCGAGGCGGGGGGTGAGCTGGCCGCCGAGGCGCTGAAGATCCTCGCCTGGTGCCTGCCGGGACTGCTGCTGCATGGCCTGTTCGGCGTGGCGGCGCTCACCCGTGAGCGCTATCTGCTCACTGGCTGCGGCTCGCTGCTGTTCAACCTGCCGCCGGTGGCCTGCCTGCTGCTGCGCGGCAGTGCCGTCTCGGTCGAGGAGCTGGCCTGGAGCTGCGTGGCCGGCAGTCTGCTGATGCCGCTGTCGTTGCTGCCCACGGCCTGGCGCGAAGGCTGGCGGCCCTGGCGCTGGCCGGACCCCGGCGCCGTCGGTCGTGAGCTGGCCGCGCGCCTGGGGCCATTGCTGGCCAGTGCCCTGGCCAGCAATGGCCTGGCCTTGCTGGAGCGCATGGTGGCGTCCTGGCTGGGGGAGGGCGTGGTGACCTGGGTCAACCTGGCGCGCAAGCTCATCAACCTGCCACTGGTGGCCCTGATGAGTCTCAACCAGATCCTCATGGCGCTGATGAGTGGCCGCGTCTGGGATGCCCGCCTGGCCCTGCTGCGGGTGGGGCTGCAGTGCGCCGTGCTGCTGACGGTGCCGGCCATGGTCGGCATCGTCACCACGGCGCCGGCGCTGGTGGCCCTGTTGCTGCCGACCCAGGCTGGCAGCGAACGCCTGGCCTTGTTGCTGGTGTGGTTTTCGGCACCCCTGGCGGTGGGCGCCTGGAATGCCATGCTGGCGCGCTATGCCTATGCCGGCGGGGATACCCGTCTGCCGCTGCGTTGCGAGCTGGCGGGCAATCTGGTCAATGCCCTGGCGCTACTGGCGCTGCCCAGTGTGCTGGGCACGGCGGGCATCGCCGTGGCTGCCTTGTTCGGGCTGCTGACCACCACGGTCTGTCTGCTGCGGCGTCTCGAGCTGTTCACCGAGGTCGCCTGGCGCGATCAGGGGCTACTGGCCTTCTGCAGCTTCTGCGTGGCGCTGTTGCTGGGGGATTGGTGGCGTGCCCTGCCCAGCCTGCCTCTGCTGGCGCTCGGCAGCCTGGCCGGGGCCGTCCTGCTGGGCGCCCTGGCCTGGCGTTGGAAGCCCTGGCGCGCCTGAGGATTCAGGCGCTGGCCTGGTCGGCGAAGCTCAGTGCCTGCTGTAGCGCCGCCTGGCCCACCACCTCACCGATCACCAGGATCGCCGGGCTTTTCAGCTGGAAGAGGGCGGCGTCCACCTGCAGGTCCTGCAACGTCGAACGGCATTCGCGTTGGCTGGGCAGGGAGGCGTTCTCGATCATGGCCACCGGGGTGGTCAGTGCCAGGCCGCCTTCCAGCAGGCCCTGCTGGATTTCGGTCAGGCGGGCCACGCCCATGTAGACCACCAGGGTGGTACCGGTCGCCGCCAGGGCGGGCCAGTTGGGTACGCTGTCGTCCTGGGTGTGGGCGGTGACCAGGGTCACGCCGCGGGCCACGCCTCTCAGGGTCAAGGAGATGCCGCAGGCGGTGGCACCGGCCAGGCCGGCGGTGATGCCGTTGACGATTTCGCTCTGCACGCCACTGGCGGCCAGCCATTCGGCTTCCTCGCCAGCGCGACCGAAGATGCAGGGATCACCGCCCTTGAGCCGGGCCACGCAGCGACCCTGGCGGGCGTAGCGCAGCATCAGGCGATGAATAAAGGCCTGGGGTGTGGAGCGGCAGCCGCCTCTCTTGCCCACGCGGATCACCCGGGCACTGGGGCAGTGTTCGAGGACGGCCGGATTGACCAGGTCGTCGATCATCACCACCTCGGCCTCGCCCAGGGCGCGCACGGCCTTGAGGGTGAGCAGTTCGGGATCGCCAGGGCCGGCGCCGATCAACCAGACTTTCCCGCTCATGGGGTTACCTCTCGTGTTCAGGGGGTGACTGTAACGCAAAAAAAAGGCGTCCCGCTGCATGCAGCTGGGACGCCTTTGTCCTGGAGCGCCTTTCCTCGCCGTTGAAGAAAGACCTATGTTGTCTGGGGATTTGCAGGCTTCGTGCCAGTTGTCCAGGCGAGTGAAACCGCGGCTTTACGCGCGCAGTGTTCCACAAAATCGCCCCGTTTCGAGGCAAGGCGCCTCGAAACGGGGCGAATCCTCAGGCCACGGCGCCGGGGTGGCTGTGCTTCTCGTAGAGGAAGCTCAGCACCGCGTGGCGATAGCCGTTGTAGCGCGGATCATCGACCAGGGTGATGCGATCGCGCGGCCGCGGCAGATCGATGGTGAGGATCTCGCCGATGGTGGCCGCCGGGCCGTTGGTCATCATGACGATGCGGTCCGAGAGGAGTACCGCCTCGTCCACGTCGTGGGTGATCATCATCACGGTGTTGCACAATTCACTCTGGATGCGCATCACCTCGTCCTGCAAATGCGCCCGGGTGAGGGCGTCCAGGGCGCCGAAGGGCTCGTCCAGCAGCAGCACCTTGGGCTCCATGGCCAGGGCGCGGGCGATGCCGACCCGTTGCTTCATGCCGCCGGAAATCTCGCTGGGCCGCTTGTGCAGGGCATGGCTCATGTTGACCATTTCCAGGTTGTGCAGCGTCCAGGCCTGGCGCTCGGCCTTGCTCTTGGTGCCCTTGAACACCTTGTCCACCGCCAGGGCGACGTTCTCGTAGACCGTCAGCCAGGGCAGCAGCGAATGGTTCTGGAACACCAGGCTGCGCTCCGGACCGGGACCGCGGACCTCGCGGTTCTCCAGCAGGATCGAGCCGGAGGTGGGTTCGATCAGGCCGGCGACGATGTTGAGCACCGTCGACTTGCCGCAGCCGGAGTGGCCGATGATGGAGATGTACTCGCCGCGCTCGATCTTGAGGTTGACGTCGCGCAGCACCGTGGAGGTCATGCCGTTGCGGGTGAAGCTCTTGTCGACGTGCTCGATGCTCAGGTAGGGCTGGGCCATGGTGGGAATCCTTTAGTTCGCGGTGCCGCGGGTGACCAGGCGACCGATGAGGGCCACCAGGCGGTCGAGCAGGAAGCCGATGACGCCGACGTAGACCAGCGCCAGGATGATGTCGCTGATGCGCGAGGCGTTCCAGGCATCCCAGATGAAGAAGCCGATGCCCACGCCGCCGATCAGCATCTCGGCGGCGATGATGGCCAGCCACGACAGACCGACGCCGATGCGCAGGCCGGAGAAGATGTAGGGCGCCGCCGCCGGCAGCATGATCTTCTGGAAGTATTCCCAGCCGTTCAGGCGCAGCACCCGCGCCACGTTGCGGTAGTCCTCGGGGATGTTGCGGATGCCCACCGAGGTATTGATGATGATCGGCCAGATGGCGGTGATGAAGATGACGAACAGCGCCGAGGGGTGGCTGTCCTTGAAGCCGGCCAGGGACAGCGGCAGCCAGGCCAGTGGCGGCACGGTGCGCAGTACCTGGAACAGCGGGTCGAGGCCGCGCATGGCCCAGGCCGACTGGCCCACCAGCACACCCAGGGCGATGCCCACCACGGCGGCCATAAGGTAGCCGTAGGCGACGCGCTCGAGGCTGGCCAGCAGCTGCCAGGCCATGCCCACGTCGTTGCCGCCATTGTCATAGAAGGGCTGGGTGATCAGCTCCCAGGTGTCGCTGACCACCTGGCTCGGTGGCGGCAGGGCCGCGCCCGGGCGACTGCACAGCAACTGCCAGACGATCAGCAGCACGGCGCCCACCACCAGCGGGGGCAGGCCGTTGCGCAGCACCTGCTGGCCGAAGCGACGCAGACGGGTTTGCGGGCGAAAGGTCGCGAGGGCCTTGGGCGGCCGGGTATGGGCGTTCATGGGCGGCACTCCTAGGGGATGGGGACGTCAGGCCTTGAGCGTCAGGCTAGCGAGATAGGCTTTGGGATCGGCGGGATCGAACACCTTGCCGTCGAAGAAGGTTTCGGTGCCGCGCGAGTTGCCGGTGGGGATGTCGCCGGCCGGGACGCTGATCGCCGCCGCCGCTTCGCGCCAGAGATCGGCGCGGTTGACCTTGGCGATCAGGCCTTGGGCATCCAGGTCACCGGGCAGATAGCCCCAACGCTGGTTCTCGGTGATGAACCAGAGGTCGTGGCTCTGGTAGGGGAAGGAGGCGTGTTCGCTCCAGAACTTCATCAGGTGCGGACTGTTCTGCACCACCCGGCCGTTGCCATAGTCGAAGGTGCCCTGCAGGCGGCCGACCACGTCTTCGGCGGGGGCACCGATCCAGCGGCGCTTGGCGCAGATCTCGGCCACCTTGGCCTTGTTGGCCGCAGCCTCGCAGTATTGCTGGGCTTCCAGCACCGCCTTGAGCAAGGCGACGGTGGCCTTGGGGTTGGCCTGGACGTAGTCACCACGCAGGGCCAGGGCCTTCTCCGGATGATTGGCCCAGAGCTCGCCGGTGGTCAGGGCGCTGTAGCCGATGTTCTGCTTGACCAGCTGGGCGTTCCAGGGCTCGCCCACGCAGAAGGCGTCCATGTTGCCCACCTTCATGTTGGCGACCATCTGCGCCGGCGGTACCACCAGGGTGGTGGTGTCCTGATTGGGATTGATGCCGTTGGCCGCCAGCCAGTAGCGAATCCACAGATCGTGGGTGCCGCCGGGGAAGGTCATGGCGGCCGAGGTCTTCTTGCCGGCGGCCTGGCGGGCGGCCAGGGCGCTCTTGAAGCCGCTGGCGTCGAGGCCGATCTTCTGGTCCTTGTAGTCGTTGGACAGCGAGATCCCCTGGCCATCGACGTTCAGCCGGGCCAGCAGCGCCATCGGCAGCGGCTGGCCGTTGGGGGTGATCTTGCCGGAGGCCAGGTGATAGACCATCGGCGTGAGGATGTGCGCCCCGTCGATGCCATTGGCCGCCGAGCCCAACACCAGGTTGTCGCGGGTGGTGCCCCAGGAGGACTGCTTGAGCACCTCCACCTCGGTCATGCCGTACTTGGCGAACAGCCCCAGCTCGTCGGCGACGAACAGCGGCGCGGCATCGGTGAGGGCGATGAAACCGAGCTTGGCCTTGGGCGTCTCCACGGCGTCGCTGCCGGCTGCCCAGGCGGCGGACCTCAGGCCAGGCGGCAGTAGCGTGAGTGCGGCACCAGCGCCGAGCACACCGAGCGACTGCTTGAGGAAATTGCGGCGGGGGAGTCCGCGACCGGCCTGGTCATCGTTACGGGAGCTGTCGTCCATCGTCCTATCCTTATTTCTCGGGCACAAAAAAAGGCATCCACTCTCGGCAGCTTTGGCTGCGAGCGTGGACACCTTCGTCCGGGGATTGCTGTGGGAGCGCCAGGCGCTCGACAGGACTTTTGCAGGGACTGTGCCAAGCCGGCAATCGCGGCCGATCCAGGCCCTTTACTGGTCTCGGGCGCACAGTCGCGGGGCGTTCTGGTGCCTGGGTGCGCCCTGGCGGCGCATGGGTAGTGTCGACCTAGAGGTCCTGGCCGAGCAGTTGCCGGACCAGCTCGGGCAATGGCCGGCCGCTGCGCATCGCCAGCTGCTGCAAATGCTGGTGGGCGTCTGCCTCCGGCAGTTGCAGCTGTTGCATGAGTTGCTGCTTGGCCCGTTCCAGCAGCTTGCGCTCGACCAGGGAGCGACGGGTTTCCTGGAGTTCCGCCTCCACTTCGTGCAGGCGCCGGGTCTGCTCGTGCAACAACTCGAGGATGCCGGGCTGGCCTTCGCCCGGCCGGGCTTCTCCCAGCGGATTGGCGGTCAGGCTGAACAGTAGCGGCGTGCTCGGTTCGCGGTCCAGCTCGGCCAGGCGCCGGGACAGCTTGCGATGGCTATCCAGGTCGGCCTGGGCCTGGGCGATGCTCTTCGCACAGCGCGCGCGGAGTTCCAGTACCAGGTGCTGGGCGACCTCCTGCATGGCGTCCAGGCGACGGGTATTGAGTTCGAACCAGAGTTCGGCGAGCGCCGGCTCCACTTGGGCGCTCGCCGAGGTGCGCTGGGCGACGCCGCGCAGCCGTTCGATCTGCTGCCGCGAGGCGCAGTCCTGCACCTCGTGCCAGAGGACCAGGGCCTGGGGATCGGCATGGTCGAGGAAGCCGGCGAAGCAGCGGGCCTGGCCACTGTCCAGGTCGTCGAGCCGGGCCAGCAGGACGGCATCGAAATGGCCCTGGGTGAAGCCGACCACTCCGGTCGCCCGGGCCTGGCCCGCCAGTTCCTTGCCCTGCATGAAGTTGAACAGCGCCACCAGGGCCCGGCTGAGACCGGGGTCGCTCGCCGTGTCGGCAGCCTCGAAGATGACCGCCAGCAAGCCACCGATCAGGTGCGAAAAGGCCGCGGTGGCCTCTTCCATTCCCAGGCGCCGGTCGAGAATGCCGCGCCTAAGGCCGGGCAAGCCATCGAGCAGATGCAGGACGCAGGCGATGCGGTTGAGTAGACGCGGGCGATCCTGGGCCACGCTGGCGTCGAGGGTGTCCAGGCACTCGCGCAGACGCGTCTCGCTGCTGCGCGCCGTCGCCGAATGCTGCTCCAGGGCGCTGCGATAGCGGTCGCTGCCTGTCCCCAGCAGGATATTGCTGAAGCCGCGTTCGCGTTGCAGGTCATGTATCAGCGCGCTGGCGCCCTCCACCAGTTCGCAGGTCAGGGTGAGACCCTCCAGTTGCTGCAATTCGCAACGGCGGGCCGCCAGCATGAAACGCAGGGCAGGGGGCATCTGGCGATCGGGCATGGCGCAAGACTCGAACAGGAGGCTGGCCAATGGCCTGCAAAAGCTGCTCCAGCCTGGGCTATCTCACGGGCGATAGAGCCACAGCAGCCCGAGCGCCAGATTGCCGAGCAGCGACAGGGCGGCGACCACCTGCCAGGTGCGCAGCGGATCGCGGTGCAGCAGCGGCAGGGCGCGGGCCGCGGGTTGCCGCTCGCCCTGTTCCAGCCGCAGCAGGGCTTCCTCGGCGGTCTCGAACCGCTCCTTTGGGTCGACCGCCACGGCGCGCTGTAGCCAGTCCTCCAGCCAGGCTGGCGCATCGGGGCGCCGCCGCAACACGCTGGCGGGGGTGCCGAAGCGCGGTCGCTGGAAAGGCTCGACCTCGCCATAGGGATAGCTGCCGGTGAGCAGCTCGTAGAGGGTCACGCCGGCGGCATAGAGATCCTGGGCCGGGCTCGGGGCGGCGCCCTCGAAGGACTCGGGGGCCCGATAGCTCGGGGTGCCGGGAGTGTCCTGCAGGTCCTGGGACAGCTGGGGACAGTAGGCCAGGCCGAAGTCCAGCAGGCGCAATTCGCCATCCTGGCCGCGGTGCAGGTTGTCCGGCTTGATGTCGCGGTGGAGGATGTTGCGCCGGTGCAACTGGCCGAGGGCACGCAAGAGGCGGGAGGCGACATCCAGCCAGTCGGCCAGCGCCAGCGGGCCTTCGCTGCGCAGCTGCTGCGCCAGGGTGCGGCCGGAGTATTCCCGTTGCACGAAGTAGAGATGCGCTCGCCGTGGCAACGGATGCACCTCGACGAAGGCGCGCCCGGCCACACGGCGCAGGAACCATTCCTCCATCAGCAAGGCATGGCCGGCGAGGGTATCGTGCTGCAGATTGGCCGGCAGCGTCTTGAGCAGCCAGGAGCGACCGCTGTCGTCCTGGACTCGGTAGAGCAGCGACTGGCGCGATTCGCCCAGCCGCTCCAGGACCTTCCAGCCCTCGAAATGCTGGCCGGGCTTGAGGGCGGGTAGCGGCGGCCAGGTGTCGGCGCTGGCCAGGGTATCGGCCAGGGACACGTCGGGCAGCCGGTCGACGCGTACCAGCAGGGCGCTGGCGTTGTCCTGGCCACCGGCATGCAGGGCCCCGGCCACCAGCGCCTGGACGGTAGCGTCCGGGTCGCTCACGCCATCGGCGAGGATGCGCCTCATGCTGTCCTCGCCCAGGGCGGCCCAGACGCCATCGCTCACCAGCAGCAGGGTCTCGCCGGCTTCCAGTTCGCCTTCGCGGAAGTCCACCACCAGGTGAGTCTCCAGCCCCAGGGCCCTGGTCAGCACATGCTGCATACCGGTCTGCTGCCAGACATGATCGACGGTGAGACAGGTCAGCTTGCCGCCGTGCCAGCGATAGGCACGGCAATCGCCGACATGGGCCAGGGTGAAGCGCCGACCGCGGATCACCAGGGCGGTGAGGGTGGTCAGCAGCGGCTGTCCGTTGCCGGCGGCCTGCAACCAGCGATTCTGCGCCAGCAGCAACCGTTCCAGGGCCTGGGCCACCGGCCAGGTTTCCGGGGTGGAATAGTAGTCCTGGGCCAGGGCCTGCAGGGTGGCGCGGGCGGCCAGGCCACCGTCCGGGCAACCGCTGACGCCATCGGCCAAGGCGAACAGATGCCCCTTGGTCGCCGCTAGCGCCGCACTGGGCTGAACGCTGCGCAGGGCATCCTGGTTTTCCTTGCGCGGGCCGGTCGCGGTGGCTTCGGCGGTGACGAGTTCTAGGGGCATGGGCGGGGCGCCGAAGAGAGTGGATACAAGGCGATGCAAAAGCGATACCCGTCGTCCAGGCGTCCCGCCCCCATCACCAGATTTCCACGCGCTGGTCCGCCGGCCGCACCATGGCGTCGCCGGCCTTGCAGCTGAACGCCTGGGCGAAGGCCGGCATGTTGGATGGCGCCCCGATGGCGCGGAATTTCATGGGCGCATGGGGATCGGTGTTGAGCGAGAGTCGCAGCTGTTCCTCGCGGACCGAGCTGCGCCAGACCCGCGCCCAGTTGAGGAAGAAGCGCTGCTGCTGGGTATAGCCGTCGATCTTCCGGGCAGCGTCTGCCGGCTGCTTGGCCAGCGCCAGCTGCAAGGCGTCGTAGGCCGCATTGATGCCGCCGAGGTCGCCGATGTTCTCGCCCAGGGTGAGCTTACCGTTGACGTGCAGGTCTGGGTGGTCCGGCAGCGGGTGATAGTTGTCGAATTGCTCGACCAGCTTGCCGGTGCGGGCCTCGAAGGCTTTCCGATCAGTTGGTGTCCACCAGTCCACCTGGTTGCCGGCGCCGTCGAACTTGCTGCCCTGGTCGTCGAAGCCATGACTGGCCTCGTGACCGATCACCGCGCCGATGCCGCCGTAGTTGATGGCATCGTCACCGTCCGGATAGAAGAACGGCGGCTGCAGGATGGCGGCCGGGAAGTTGATGGTGTTGTCGGTGGAGCTGTAATAGGCGTTCACCGTCTGCGGGTACATGCCCCATTCCTGGCGGTCGGTGGGCTTGCCGATCTTGGCCAGGTCATGGTGATAGTTGAAGCGCGAGGCGGCCTCCAGGTTGGCGTAGAAACCTTGGGGCTGCAGCGTCAGGCCGCTCCAGTCGCGCCAGCGCTCCGGATAGCCGATCTTGGGCAGGAAGCTGTCCCACTTGGCCAGCGCCTTCTGCTTGGTCTCGGGGCTCATCCAGTCGAGCTTCTCGATGCGCGCCCTGAGCGCCTGCATCACGTTGTCCACCAGCTCCTGGGCGCGGGCCTTGGCCTGGGGCGAGAAATGCTCCTGCACATAGAGCTGGCCCAGGCCTTCGCCCATGGCGCCGTTGACCGCGCGCAGCACGCGCTTCCAGCGGTCGCTCTGCTGCTGCTGGCCGCTCAGGGTCTGCTGGTTGAAGGCGAAGCTCTCCTGCTGGAAGGGCTTGGACAGCCAGGGTGCGGCGTCATCGATCACGTGGGCGCGCAGATAGGCCTGCCACTGCTCGATGGGCGTATCCGCCAGCATCCGGTCGAATTCGGCGAAGAAACCCGGCTGGGACAGCGAGAAACCCTGCTGGCCGGTCACGCCCTGGCTGGCGAAGAAGGCCGGCCAGTCGAAGTGTGGCGTTACCTGGTTCGCCTTGGCGAAGCTCAGATAGTGATACTGGTTTTCCGGATTGCGCAGGTCCACCGGCTTGACCGAAGCGCGGGCCAGGCGACTCTCGAAGGCCAGCACCAGCTCGGCCTGGGCGGCGGCCTGAGCCTTGGGTACGCCGGTCAGGACCAGCAGCCGGGCGATATGCCCCAGATAGGCCTGGCGCAGCTTGGCGTAGTCGGCCTCGGTGTAATAGTCGGGTGTCGGCAGGCCCAGGCCGCCCTGATAAACATAGGCGATCTGCTGCTTGGCATTCTGGTAGTCGGCACCGGAGCCGAAGGAGAACACCTGCATGTCGCCCCGGGCGAAGCTCTGTTGCAGGTACTTCACCACATCGGCCGTGGTGCGTAACCGGTCGATGGCGGCGAGCTGCGGTTGGATGGGGCGATAGCCGGCGCGGTCGATGGCGGCCTCGTCCATGCCCGAGCGATACAGCCAGCCGATTTTCTGCTCGACCGAGCCGGCCGGCGCACGATCCGCTTCGCGAGCGGCGCGCTGGAGGATGGCGTGCTGGTCGTTAAGGGATTTTTCGCCCAGCGCCATGAAGGAACCCCAGCGCGACTTGTCCGGCGGAATCGGGTTGGCGGCGACCCACTTCTGGTTGACGAAGAGGTCGAGGTCGCTGCAGGCGGTGGCGGGGTCACCCAGTTCGGTGACGTCGAAGACGGGGGCGGCGAGCGCCTGGCCGCCGAGTAGCAGGCCAATGACGAGGGACAGGGGTTTCAACGCAGGCATGGGAGAAAACGTCTCCAGAAAAGAACGAATGAGGAGCGGGGTAGGGCGTCGGCAGGGTAGCGGGCCGTGGATGGCCCTGCCAAGGACACCGTTCTCGCTGGGTCCAGAAACGACGATCCCCGCCGAAGCGGGGACCGTGGGCAACACTCTGGATCAGAACACCGTCAGCTGCGCCAGTTGCAGCAGCGGCTGCGGATAGACGCCGAGGACGAAGGTGGCGATGGAAATGGCGATCAGCATCACGCCACCGGCGCGCTGGCCCCAGTTCATCGGTGCATCATGGCGCTGCAGGCCCTGCTCGGTCAGGTACAGGGTGACCATCACGCGCAGGTAGTAGAACAGGCCGATGGCGCTACCCAGCACGATGGCTGCGGTCTGCCACCACATGCCCGCTTCCACGCCCACGGTGATGACGTAGAACTTGCCGATGAAGCCGGCGGTGAGCGGGATACCGGCCAGGGACAGCATCATCACGGTCAGCGCCGCGGTCAGGTACGGCCGACGCCAGAACAGGCCGCGGTACTCGAACAGCGCATCGGCGTCACGCTGGCCGTTGCTCGGGCTGGACATCAGGGTGATCACGCCGAAGGCGCCCAGGCTGGTGAAGACGTAGGTCACCAAGTAGACGGCCACGGCCTCCATCGACAGGCCTTCGCCCGAGGATACCGCCACCAGTAGGTAGCCGAAGTGAGAGATGGAGGAGTAACCCAGCAGGCGCTTGAGGTTGCTCTGCATCAGCGCCAGCAGGTTGCCCACCAGCATCGAGGCGATGGCGATGAAGGCGATGGTGTCGTGCAGCCAGCCGTCCTGGGAGGCCATGGGCATGGTCTGGAACACCCGTACCAGCACGGCGAAGACGGCGACCTTGCTGGCGGTGGCCAGGAAGGCGCCCACCGGCGCCGGCGAGCCTTCGTAGACGTCCGGCGTCCAGAGGTGGAAGGGCACCAGCGACAGCTTGAAGCCGAGACCGACGATCAGCATGCCGAGGCCGATTTCCATCAGCAGGCCGGTGCTGGCCGGGGCGTCCATCTGCATGCCGATGTCGGCGAAGTTCAGGCTGCCGGACTGGGCGTAGAGCAGCGCCATGCCGAACAGCAGGATGGCCGAGCCGGCGGCGGACAGCACCAGGTACTTCATGCCGGCTTCCAGGGAGCGGCGGTTGAAGTAGCTGTAGGCCACCAGGCCGTAGACCGGCACCGACAGCAGTTCCAGGCCGATGAACAGGCCGGCGACGTTCTGCGCCGCCACCAGCACCAGACCACCGGTGGCGGAGATCAGCAGCAGCAGGTACAGCTCTTCGCGATTGCCCGGATAGCCTTCCATGTAGGCGTGCGACAGCGTCATGCAGGCCAGGGTGGCGATCAGGATCAACGCCATGTAGAAGCAGGTGAAGCCGTCGATGCGCAGCAGCGGGGTGACATCGATGGCGCCGACGCCGAGGGCCGGGATGCAGGACAGCAGGGCCAGGTTGAGACCGATCACGCCCAGGGTCGGGATGATGGTGTGATCCCGCCGCCAGGCGATGCCCAGCATCACCACCACGGCGGTGAAGCCGGTGATGATGATCGGCAGGAGGGCGATGAAGTGTTCGTAGGTAAAGGTCATGGCGCTCTTACCGGGCGGAAACGAGAGAGGAGAAGGCTTCGCCGAGCCACTGCTGGACACCGGCCATGCTCGCGGCCGAGGTATCCAGCACCGGCTGCGGATAGACGCCGAGCAGCACCAGCAATACGCCAAGCAACAGCAGCATCGACAGCTCCCGCGCATTCAGGCCTTGTAGCGCCCCTTCGGCCTTGGCGGGGCCGAAGTAGGCGCGGTGGATCATGATCAGCGAATAGACCGAAGCGAACACCAGGCCGAAGGTGGCGATGACGGTGATCATCGGCACCACCGGGAAGGCTCCCAGCAGGATCAGGAATTCACCGACGAAGTTGCCGGTACCCGGCAGGCCCAGCGACGCCGAGGCGAAGAACAGACTCAGCGCCGGCAGATAGGGCAGCCGCGCCCAGAGACCGCCCATCTGGCGCATGTCACGGGTGTGCAGCCGCTCATAGAGCTGGCCGCAGAGGATGAACAGGCCGGCGGCGGAGAGGCCGTGGGCGATCATCTGCACCACCACGCCCTGCAGCGCCTGGGGGCTGCCGGAGTAGATGCCGATCAGCACGAAGCCCATGTGCGAGACGCTGGAGTAGGCCACCAGACGCTTGATGTCGGTCTGGGCGAACGACAGGATGGCGCCGTAGAAGATGCCGATGATGCCCAGCCACATGGCGATCGGCGCGAATTCCGCCGAGGCGTTGGGGAACAGCGGGATGGCGAAGCGCAGCAGGCCGTAGGCCGCGGTTTTGAGCAGAATACCGGCGAGGTCGACGGAACCTGCGGTGGGGGCCTGGGCGTGGGCGTCCGGTAGCCAGGAGTGCACCGGCACCACCGGCAGCTTCACCGCGAAGGCAATGAAGAAGCCCAGCATCAGCAGGTATTCCAGCTTCGGATCCAGTTGCAGTTGCAGCAGGTCTTCGTAGTCGAAGGTCAGGACGCCGGTGGCACCGTAGTTCACCAGCACCAGGGCGATGATCGCCACCAACATGATCAGGCCGCTGGCCTGGGTGAAGATGAAGAACTTGGTGGCAGCGGTGATGCGGCTCTTCTTGCCGTCCGCGGAGCTATGGCCCCACAGCGCGATCAGGAAGTACATCGGCACCAGCATCATTTCCCAGAAGAAGAAGAACAGGAACAGGTCGAGCGCCAGGAATACCCCCACCACGCCGCCGATGATCCACAGCAGGTTGAGGTGGAAGAAGCCGACGTGGCGCTGCACTTCGCGCCAGGAGCAGGTCACCGCCAGCACACCGAGCAGGCCGGTGAGCAGGATCATCAGCAGCGACAGGCCGTCGAGACCGAAGTGCAGGCTGATGCCGAAGCGCGGAATCCAGTTCATCTGGAATTCCGCGGTCCAGGCGGTTTCGGCGCCGGGGGCCGGGGCCAGGCTGTAGTCGCCGTGGGCCCACAGCCACAGGCCGAGTACCAGCTCCAGCAGCATGGTGAACAGGGCGATCCAGCGGGGCACCAGCGGACCGGTCTTTTCCGTGAGGAAGCAGAGCAGGCCGCCGATGAAGGGGATCAGGATTAGCCAGGGCAGAAGCATGACGTGTACTTATCCTTAGTCAGGGGGTCAGGCCAGCAGCAGCGCGCCGAGCAACAGCACGGCGCCTCCCACGATGGACGCCGCGTACCAGCGCAGACGGCCGTTCTCGGTGATGCTCAGTGCCAGGTTGCCACCGCGCGCCAGCAGCGGGATCAGGCCGATGCCCTGGTCGATGGGATCGCGACGCAGCAGGCGGGCCAGCAGCAGGTACGGCTTGACGAAGATCAGGTCGTACAGCCAGTCGAAGCCCCAGGCGTGGTACCACCAGGTGCCGAAGAAGCGACCCGGTGCGCTCTTGGCCAGGCCGCTCACGAAGGAACGCTTGCCAAGGAAGAGCAGCGCGGCTAGCAGGATACCGGCGATGGCGATGGCGCCCGAGGTGATCTCCAGCGCGTGCTGGCCTTCGCCACCGGCATGGCCGACCGATTCCGGCAGTACCCCGGCCAGCGGCGGGGTGATCAGCGCGCCGACGAAGGTCGACAGCACCAGCAGCACCGCCAGCGGCAGGTTGTGGGCGATACCGTGACCGGCATGGGCCTCGGTGTGGGCCTGGCCGTGGAAGGTGATGAAGATCAGGCGGAAGGTGTAGATCGAGGTCAGGAAGGCACCGGCCAGGCCTGCGTAGAGCAGGTAGGTGTGACCGCTGGCGAAGGCCTCCCAGAGGATCTCGTCCTTGGAATAGAAGCCGGCGGTGACCAGGGGCAGCGCCGCCAGGGCCGAGCCGCCCACCAGGAAGCTGGCATAGGCCAGGGGGATCTTCTTCCACAGGCCGCCCATCTTGAAGATGTTCTGCTCGTGGTGGCAGGCCAGGATCACCGAGCCCGAGGCGAGGAACAGCAGGGCCTTGAAGAAGGCATGGGTCATCAGGTGGAAGATGGCCGCCTGCCAGGCACCGACGCCCAGGGCCAGGAACATATAGCCGATCTGGCTCATGGTGGAGTAGGCCAGGATGCGCTTGATGTCGGTCTGCACCAGGGCGGCGAAACCGGCCAGCACCAGGGTCACGGCACCGACGATACCCACCAGGTGCAGGATCTCCGGCGCCAGCAGGAACAGGCCGTGGGTGCGGGCGATCAGGTAGACGCCCGCGGTCACCATGGTCGCCGCGTGGATCAGGGCCGAGACCGGGGTCGGACCGGCCATGGCGTCCGCCAGCCAGGTCTGCAGCGGCAGTTGGGCCGACTTGCCCACCGCGCCGCCGAGCAGCGCCAGGGTGGCCAGCACGATCAGCGGATCACCGCTGGCGAAGACGTCGGGTGCCTTCTGCAGCAGCTCCTGGATGTCCAGGGTGCCCAGGGTCATGAATAGGATGAACAGACCGAAGGCCATGAAGACGTCGCCGACGCGGGTGACGATGAAGGCCTTCAGGGCCGCGTTGCCGTTGGCGCGCTCGCTGTAGTAGAAGCCGATCAGCAGGTAGCTGCACAGGCCCACGCCTTCCCAACCGAAGTACAGCAGCAGCAGGTTGTCGCCGAGGACCAGCAGCAACATGCTGAAGATGAACAGGTTGGTGTAGGCGAAGAAGCGCGAATAGCCCTCTTCACCACGCATGTACCAGGACGCGAACAGGTGGATCAGGAAGCCGACGCCGGTGACCACGCCGAGCATGGTCAGCGACAGGCCGTCCAGATAGAGGGCCATGTTGGGCGCGAAGCCCTCCACGTTCATCCACTGCCAGAGGACGATGGTCAGGTGACCGTCGGCGGGCGGCGCGACGTGGAAGTTCCAGCCGACCCAGGCGGCGACCAGCGCCGCCAGGCCCACCGAACCCACGCCGATCAGTGCGGAGAGATTCTCCGACAGCCGACCGCGGGAGAAGGCCAGCAGGAAATAGCCGACCAGGGGAAAGGCGAAGGTGAGGGGTAGCAGGTTCATCCGTGCATCTCGCTGGCGGCATCGACGTCGAGGGTGTGGAAGCGGCGATAGAGCTGCAGCAGGATCGCCAGGCCGATACTGGCCTCGGCGGCGGCCAGGCTCAGCACCAGGATGAACATCACCTGGCCGTCGGGAGCGCCCCAACGGCTACCCGCGACCACGAAGGCCAGGGCGGCGGCGTTCATCATGATTTCCAGACTCATGAGCACGAAGAGGATGTTGCGGCGGACCATCAGGCCCACCAGGCCAAGGGCGAACAGGGCGCCGGCGAGGGCCAGGCCGTGTTCCAGAGGTATGGCGTTCATTGGCTGTTCTCCAGTCCTTGGCGACTCACTCGCCGATCCCGTCTTTGACGTCGCTGCGACCCAGGTGATAGGCCGCGACCAGGGCACCCAGCAGCAGCATGGAGGCCAGCTCGACCGCCAGCAGATAGGGTCCGAACAGGCTGATGCCCACGGCCTTGGCTTCCACCGAGGTATGGCCGATGGTGGCGCCGCCCGGGGTACGCGAGAGCACCACCAGCAGTTCCACCAGCAGCGCCGCGGCGAGGATCGACGGACCGATCCAGACCTTGGGCGTCAGCCACTTGCGTTCCTGGTCGGAGACCACCGGGCCGAGGTTGAGCATCATCACCACGAAGACGAACAGCACCATGATGGCGCCGGCGTAGACGATGATCTCCAGGGCCCCGGCGAAGGGCGCGCCCAGGGCGAAGAACACCATGGACACCGCCAGCAGCGAGATGATCAGGTACAGCAGCGCATGCACCGGATTGGTGTTGGTGATCACCCGGAAGGTAGCCAGCACGGCCACCCCGGCGGAGAAATAGAAGGCGAATTCCACGACAGCTCCTTAGGGCAGCAGGCTCTTCACGTTGATCGGCTCTGCCTCGCTCTGCGCGGCACCCTTGGGCTTACCCGCGATGGCCATGCCGGCCACCCGGTAGAAGTTGTACTCCGGATACTTGCCCGGGCCCGAGATCAGCAGGTCCTGCTTCTCGTACACCAGCTCCTGGCGATTGAACTCGGACATCTCGAAGTCCGGGGTCAGCTGGATGGCGGTGGTGGGGCAGGCCTCCTCGCACATGCCGCAGAAGATGCAGCGAGAGAAGTTGATGCGGAAGAACTCTGGGTACCAGCGGCCGTCCTCGGCTTCGGTCTTCTGCAGCGAGATGCAGCCGACCGGACAGGCCACGGCGCACAGGTTGCAGGCCACGCAGCGCTCCTGGCCGTCGGGGTCACGGGTGAGCACGATGCGACCGCGGTAGCGCGGCGGCAGGTACACGGGCTCCTCGGGGTATTGCAGGGTGTCGCGCTTGCGGAAGGCGTGACCGAAGATCATCACCACGCTACGCAACTGGGTGTAGGTGCCATGCAGGACGTGCAGGATTTCCTTGATCATGACGGATACCTCACTGGCCGATGGCCGGCTGGGCGTTGTAGAGCACCACAGCGCCGGTCACCAGCAGGTTGATCAGGGTCAGGGGCAGGCAGAACTTCCAGCTGAAGGCCATTACCTGGTCGTAGCGCGGACGGGGGACCGAGGCGCGCAGCAGGATGAAGATCATGATGAAGAAGGCGGTCTTCAGGGCGAACCAGAAGAACGACAGCCAGGGCAGGGTATCCAGGAAGGGACCGTGCCAGCCGCCGAAGAACAGGGTCACCAGCAGCGCCGAGATCAGCACGATGCCGATGTACTCGCCGACGAAGAACATGCCCCACTTCATGCCCGCGTATTCGATGTGATAGCCGTCGGCGAGCTCCTGCTCGGCTTCCGGCTGATCGAAGGGATGACGGTGGGTGACGGCGATACCGGCGATGAAGAAGGTGCAGAAGCCGAAGAACTGGGGAACGATGAACCACCAGCCCTGATGCTGCGCCTCGACGATATCCCTCATGTTGAAGGAACCGGTCACCGCGACGATGCCCATCACCGACAGCCCCATGAACACCTCGTAGGAGAGGGTCTGGGCCGAGGCGCGCATGGCGCCCAGCAGGGAGAACTTGTTGTTGCTCGCCCAGCCGGCGAAGAGCACGGCATAGACGTTAACGCCGGCCATGGCGAAGAAGAACAGCAGGCCGATGTTCAGGTCCGCCACGCCCCAGTAAGGGGTGATGGGGATGATCGAGAACGCCACCAGCAGCGACCCCATGGCGATCACCGGCGCCAGGGCGAAGATCATCTTGTCGGCGAACGGGGGCGTCCAGTCCTCCTTGAAGAACATCTTCAGCATGTCGGCGCCTAACTGGAAGGCGCCGAAGGGGCCGACCCGGTTGGGACCGTAGCGATCTTGCCAGAGGCCCAGCAGACGCCGTTCGACGAAGCTCAGCAGCGCCCCGCAAATGACGACCGCCAAGAGGATGACGATGGCCTTGAGGATGCCGATGACCACGGCGATGAGGGTGGGGGTGAGCCAGGTCATGCCGCGGCCTCCTGCAGTCCTTCCACGGTCAGGCCGGCGAAGTCCACCGGAATCCCTTCGAAGCCAGCCGGCAGACCGACCAGGCCAGCCGACAGCTCAGGCTTGATCTGCAGCGGCAGACGCAGTTCCTGGCCGGCGACCTGCAGGCGCAGCAGCGCGCCTTCGTTGACGCCCAGGCGGTCGGCATCGGCCTTGGCCAGCGCCACATAGGCGGCCGGGATGCGCTCGCGCACCGGCTCGGCACGGGAAGAGGTCTCTTCGCTACCGAACAGGTGGTACAGCGGCACGGCCTGGAAGCCACTTTCGGTACCCCGTACGGCAGCAGCCGGGACGGCGAACCAGCTCAGGCGATCGCCCTGGGATTCGATCAGGCGGACACCCGGATCGCCAGCCCGCAGGTGGCCACCGACTTCGTCCTGGAACTTGTTCCAGGCCTGGGGCGAGTTCCAACCTGGCGACCAGGCGAAGGGGATCTGCTGCCGCGGCTCGGCGCTGCCGGCATAGCCTTCCATGGAGAAGGCGAAGGCGGTGTCAGCGTCCTGGGGCGCGCGTGGCTCGTGCACGCTGAGGTTGGCGCGCATGGAGGTGCGACCGCTGTAGCGATGCGGTTCGCGGGCGAGTTTGAGACCCTTCACCCGGAAGCTGGCGTTGGGCGCCGCGTCGCGGATGGCGCTCAGTTGCGGCGCGGCCACGGCCACGGCGTCGGTGACATGGTCCAGCTGCGTCCAGTCCACCGGACGGTTGTCCAGGGTATTGCGCAGGGCGTGCAGCCACCGCCAGCCTTCGCGGACCAGGCTGGAAGGATCGTAGTAGCTCGGCTCATAGACCTGGAAGAAGCGCTGGGCGCGACCTTCCTGGCTGACCAGGGTACCGTCGCCTTCGGCGAAGCTGGCTGCCGGCAGCACCAGGTCGGCGCGCTGGGCGGTAGCGGTGCGCTGGTGATCCAGCACCACCAGCACCTGGGCGCGGGCCAGGGCCTGATCCACCTGCTGGGCAGGGGCGCGGCGATAGAGATCGTTCTCCAGCACCACCAGGGCGTCGGCCTGGCCATGTTCCAGGGCGGCGAAGGCGGCTTCGACGGACTCGCCGCCATAGAGCGCCAGGCCCAGGCTGTTGGCCTCGGGCACCACCAGGCTCAGGGAGCCGGCCTTGCCCTTGGCGGCCAGGGCCTTGGCCAGGTTGGCGGCGGCTTCGATCAGCGCGGGCTCGCCCAGGGAGGTACCGGATACTACCAGCGGACGTTCGGCGGCCAGCAGGGTCTCGGCTAGCAGGCGCGCCTGCTCGGCGACCTCGTCACTCAGGCCGTCGACGGCTGGGGCACTGGCATCGATGGCATGGGCGACGGCATGGCCAAAGCGAGCCAGCTCCAGCGGCGAGCCATGCAGACGGGCGTCGGCGACGTCGTCCAGGCGGGTGGCGGCGACGCTGGCGATGAACAGCGGATTGCGTTCGCTCTGGCCGATGTTCTGCACGGCCGCGTTCAGCCAGGGCTGGATCTTCTGCGCCGCGGCCATGGCCTCGGGCTTGCCTTTGACGGCCTGGCGCAGGGACAGGGCCAGGCGGGCGGCAGTCTGGGTCAGGTCCTCGCCGAGGACGAAGACGGCGTCGTGCTTCTCCATGGCGCGCAGGGTCGGGACGGGCAGGGGACTGTCCTTGAGCACCTGCAGGACCAGGCGCACGTTGGCCAGGTCACGGGCGCTCATGCCGCTGTAGAAATTCTCGGCGCCGACCAGTTCGCGCAGGGCGTGGTTGCTTTCCAGGCTGGCGCGGGGCGAACCGATGCCGATGACCTTCTTGCCGCGCAGCAGCAGGGCGGCGCGATCCAGGGCGGCGTCGATGCCGGTCTCCAGGCTGCCATCTTTCAGCAGGGCCTGGCGCGGACGATCCTTGCGATTGACGTAGCCATAGCCGAAGCGGCCACGGTCGCAGAGGAAGTACTGGTTCACCGAACCGTTGAAGCGGTTCTCGATCCGGCGCAGTTCGCCATAGCGCTCGCCGGGGCTGATGTTGCAGCCCGAGGAGCAGCCATGGCAGATGCTCGGGGCGAACTGCATGTCCCACTTGCGGTTGTAGCGCTCGGAGTGGGTCTTGTCGGTGAACACCCCGGTCGGGCAGACCTCGGTCAGGTTGCCGGAGAATTCGCTCTCCAGGGCACCGTCCTCGACGCGGCCGAAGTAGACGTTGTCGTGGGCGCCGTAGACGCCCAGGTCGGTACCGCCGGCGTAATCCTTGTAGTAGCGCACGCAGCGATAGCAGGCGATGCAGCGGTTCATTTCGTGAGCGACGAACGGGCCGAGGTCCTGGTTCTGGTGGGTACGCTTGGTGAAGCGATAACGGCGCTTGTTGTGGCCGGTCATCACCGTCATGTCCTGCAGGTGGCAGTGGCCGCCTTCTTCGCAGACCGGACAGTCGTGGGGATGGTTGGTCATCAGCCATTCGATGACGGAGCTGCGGAATTCCTTGGCTTCGGCATCTTCGATGGAGATGTAGGTCTTGTCGCTGGACGGCGTCATGCAGGACATGACCAGGCGCCCGCGGGTGTCATTCTCGTCGGCGAACTGCTTCACCGCGCACTGGCGGCAGGCGCCAACGCTGCCCAGCGCCGGGTGCCAGCAGAAATAGGGGATGTCGAGCCCCAGGGACAGGCAGGCTTCGAGGAGGTTGTCCGCCCCGTCGACCTCGTACGTCTTGCCGTCTACATGGATAGTGGCCATAGGGTTTTCTTCTCACCCGCGCAAGGCGGGTCTGGCTAATGGGAAAACGTTCGCGCCGCCCTGGTATCGCCAGTGGCAACGCCGGCCGGGTCGTGCCCGGCCAGAAAGCTGTGAAGAAGGCCCCGTGGGGCCAGTCTTCAGGTCACGGTCGCGGAAGCGGTCGGACGCGGCTCGCTGGGCGCCTTGCTTACACCGGCCTCGAACTCCTCGCGGAAATACTTGATGGCACTACCCAGGGGCTCGACGGCGCCCGGTGCGTGGGCACAGAAGGTCTTGCCCGGGCCGAGGAAGTTGACCAGTTGCAGCAGGGTGTCCAGATCGCCCTGCTGGCCTTCGCCCTTCTCTAGGGCGCGCAGGAGCTTGACGCTCCAGGGCAGGCCATCGCGGCAGGGGGTGCACCAGCCACAGGATTCGCGGGCGAAGAACTCTTCCATGTTGCGCAGCAGCGAGACCATGTTGATGCTGTCGTCCACCGCCAGGGCCAGGCCGGTACCCATCCGGGTGCCCACCTTGCCGATGCCGCCGGCATACATCTGCGCCGAGAGGTGCTCGGGCAGCAGGAAACCGGTACCGGCGCCACCGGGCTGCCAGCACTTCAGCTTGAAGCCGTCGCGCATGCCGCCGGCGTAGTCTTCGAACAGCTCCTGGGCGGTGATGCCGAAGGGCAGCTCCCAGACGCCGGGATTCTTCACCTTGCCGGAGAAGCCCATGAGCTTGGTGCCCATGTCTTCGCTGCCTTCGCGGGCCAGGCTCTTGTACCAGTCGACACCGCCCGCGACGATGCCCGGCACGTTGCACAGGGTCTCGACGTTGTTGACGCAGGTCGGCTTGCCCCAGACGCCGACGGCGGCGGGGAAGGGTGGCTTGGATCTCGGGTTGGCGCGGCGGCCTTCCAGGGAGTTGATCAGCGCGGTCTCTTCACCACAGATGTAGCGCCCGGCACCGGTGTGGACGAACAGCTCGAAGTCGAAGCCGCTGCCGAGGATGTTCTTGCCCAGTAGGCCGGCGGCCTTGGCTTCTTCCACGGCGCGCCGCAGGTTGGCGGCGGCGTCGACGTATTCGCCGCGCAGGAAGATGTAGCCACGGTAGGCCTTGAGTGCCCGGGCGCTGATCAGCATGCCTTCCACCAGCAGGTGCGGCAGCTGCTCCATGAGCAGGCGGTCCTTCCAGGTGTTGGGCTCCATCTCGTCCGCGTTGCACAGCAGGTAGCGGATGTTGAGGGACTCGTCCTTGGGCATCAGGCCCCACTTCACGCCGGTGGGGAAGCCCGCACCGCCGCGGCCCTTGAGGCCGGAGTCCTTGACTTCCTGGACGATGGCATCGGGAGCCAGCTCGGTCAGCGCCTTGCGCGCCGCAGCGTAGCCGTTCTTGGCCTGGTATTCCTCCAGCCAGACCGGGGCGCCGTCTTCACGCAGGCGCCAGGTCAGCGGATGGGTCTCGGGAGTACGGGCGATGCTGTTGGCAGGCCCGAAGGAGGTCAGTCTCATGCGTATCCCTCCAGCAATTTGGCCACGCCCGCGGGTTGGACATCGCCATGGGTGTCGTCGTCGATCATCAGCGCCGGGGCCTTGTCGCAGTTGCCCAGGCAGCACACCGGCAGCAGGGTGAAGCGGCTGTCGGCGGTGGTCTGGCCGAGGCCGATGCCCAGTTGCCGCTGGATCTCGCCAACCACGGATTCGTGGCCGCCGATGTAGCAGGTCATGCTGTCGCACACGCGAATGATGTGGCGACCGACCGGCACGCGGAAGATCTGGCTGTAGAAGGTGGCTACGCCCTCGACGTCGCTGGCAGGGATGCCCAGCACTTCGCCGATGGCGTAGATGGCGCCGTCCGGCACCCAGCCACGTTCCTTCTGGACGATCTTCAGGGCCTCGATGGACGCCGCGCGCGGATCCTCGTAGTGGTGCATCTCGTGTTCGATGGCCGAACGCTCGGTGTCGCTCAGGACGAAACGGTCGGTTTGGATCAGGGTGTCGGTGCTCATGCTCAGCGGTCCACGTCGGCCATGACGAAGTCGATACTGCCCAGGTAGGCAATCAGGTCGGACACCATGCTGCCGCGGATGACGGCCGGGATCTGCTGCAGATGCGGGAAGCTCGGCGTCCGGATGCGGGTGCGGTAGCTCATGGTGCTGCCATCGCTCGTCAGGTAATAGCTGTTGGCGCCCTTGGTCGCCTCGATCATCTGGAAGGCTTCGCCGGCCGGCATCACCGGACCCCAGGACACCTGCAGGAAGTGGGTGATCAGGGTCTCGATGTGCTGCAGGGTGCGCTCCTTGGGCGGCGGCGTGGTCAGCGGGTGATCCGCCTTGTACGGGCCTTCGGGCATGTGCTGCAGGCACTGCTCGATGATGCGCAGGCTCTGGCGCATCTCCTCGACACGCAGCATGCCGCGGTCGTAGCAGTCGCCGTTGTGGGCGATGGGTACTTCGAATTCGAAGTTCTCGTAGCCGGAGTAGGGGCGGGCCTTGCGCAGGTCGAAGTCCAGGCCGGTCGCACGCAGGTTGGGACCGGTGACGCCCCACTCGAGGGCTTCCTTGGTGTTGTAGACGGCGACACCCTTGGTCCGGCCGACCAGGATGCTGTTCTTCATCGCGGCCTTTTCGTACTCGTCCAGACGCTTGGGCATCCAGTCGAGGAATTCGCGGACCAGCTTGTCCCAGCCGCGCGGCAGGTCGTGGGCGACGCCACCGATGCGGAACCAGGCCGGGTGCATGCGGAAGCCGGTGATGGCCTCGATGACCTTGTAGGCGCGCTGACGATCGGTGAAGGTGAAGAACACCGGGGTCATGGCGCCGACGTCCTGGATGTAGGTACCCAGGTACAGCAGGTGGCTGTTGATGCGGAAGAATTCGGCCATCATCACGCGGATGAAGTCGACCCGCGACGGCACCTTGATGCCGGCGAGCTTCTCCACCGAGAGGACGTAGGGCAGGTTGTTCATCACCCCGCCCAGATAGTCGATCCGATCGGTGTAGGGGATGTAGCTGTGCCAGGACTGGCGCTCGGCCATCTTTTCGGCGCCACGGTGGTGGTAACCGATCTCCGGCACGCAGTCGACGATTTCTTCACCGTCCAGCTGCAGGATGATACGGAAGGCACCGTGGGCGGAGGGGTGGTTCGGGCCCAGGTTGAGGAACATGAAGTCGGAATTCTCCGCATGCTCCTTCATGCCCCATTCCTCGGGCTTGAATCTCAGGGTTTCCTGCTCGAGATCCTGCTTGGCGGCATTCAGCGCATAGGGGTCGAACTCGGTGGCCCGCGCCGGATAGTCCTTGCGTAGCGGGTGACCCTGCCAATTGTCGGCCATCAGCATGCGCTTGGGCAGCGGGTGACCGTCGAAGTGGATGCCGTACATGTCCAGCACTTCCCGCTCGTACCAGTTGGCATTGGGGAAGATGCCGGTGGCGGTCGGCAGGCGCAGGTCATTGGCGGACAGCGCCACCTTGAGCATCACATCGCTGTTACGGTCGATGGACAGCAGGTGGTAGAAGACGGTGAAGTCCGCATTGGGCAGGCCACGGCGGTGGGTCCGCAGGCGTTCGTCCACGCCATGCAGGTCATAGAGCATGACGTAGGGGCGGGGCAGGTTGCGCAGGAAGCGCAGTACTTCGATGATTCTTTCGCGCGCCACCCAGATGACCGGCATGCCGGTACGGGTGTCTTGCAGGGTCAGGGCGTCGGCGCCGAATTGGCCCTGGAGTTCGCCAACCACCGACGCTTCGCCGGCAGGGGCGAGCGCAGAGGCGGACAGAGCGGTGTCTGCGGTCATGATGTTCCGTCGCTATCGATCGTCGTCAGCGTGCAGGTCCCGAAGGGGACTTACACTTCGTCTGGGCTGCGCAGGTTGGTGACCTGGATGCGGCGCTCGCGGTTCTGCTCGCGCTGCGAAGGCATCTCGGCGCGGTAGATCCCCTGGTCACCCACCACCCAGGACAGCGGGCGGCGCTCTTCGCCGATGGAGTCCTGCAAGAGCATCAGGCCCTGCAGGAAGGCTTCGGGGCGAGGCGGGCAGCCAGGCACGTAGACGTCGACGGGCAGGAACTTGTCCACGCCCTGAACGACCGAGTAGATGTCGTACATACCGCCGGAGTTGGCACAGGCACCCATGGAGATCACCCACTTGGGTTCCAGCATCTGCTCGTACAGGCGCTGGATGACCGGGGCCATCTTCATGAAGGGCGTCCCCGCGATGACCATGAAGTCCGCCTGGCGTGGCGATGCCCGGATGACCTCGGCGCCGAAGCGGGCGATGTCGTGGGGCGCCGTGAAGGCGGTGGTCATTTCCACATAGCAGCAGGACAGGCCGAAGTTGTAGGGCCAGAGGGAGTTCTTGCGTCCCCAATTGACCGCGCCCCGCAGAACATCTTCGAGTTTGCCCATGAAGATGCTGCGGTTGACCTGACTTTCGACGGGGTCGGCGACGGTTTCCCGCTCGCCGGCCGGATAGCGGTCTACTGCCGCATCGGGATCGATCCGGGTAAGTTTGTATTGCATTGCCAAAGCCTCATTGTTTCGACTTCGCCTGCCGCTGGCGACGACTCGCAGGCGCCCAGTCGAGCGCTCCGATTCGCCACAGGTAGACAAGACCCGCCAACAGAATTGCTATGAAAATGGAGGCTTCCACGAAGCCGGCCCATCCCGATTCACGGATGGACACCGACCAGGCGAAGAGAAAGAGGGCTTCGACGTCGAAGATCACGAAGAGCATCGCGACCAGGTAGAACTTGGCAGAGAGACGGAGTCGGGCACCCCCGGTGGGGACGATGCCGGACTCGAAGGGGTCGTTCTTGCTGCGACCTACGGCCTTGCTGCCGAGGAGGCTGGAGACTCCGAGCATGAAGCCGATCAGACCGACCACGCCCAGGAGGAATACCGCGAAGCTCCAGTTGTGGGTCAGTAGGCTGATCGACTCAGACATGCTTTGAATCCTTAATTATGGGTATCAGGCGCAATCGCTGCGACACGGTGTCGCAAGGCGAACAGATTTTATGCTCCATCGATTCATTCTGTAAATTTATAAGCTTAAAAAGATTCTATTTGACTGCTTTGAATCAAATTAAACGGAACTCTGGCTTTATTTGAGAATGAATATAGGAATTATTCTCGAATGGAGTGACGGAGAGCATGCACCCTAGATTGTGCTAGGTGACGAGAGTTCTACCGCGTGCCGATTTTGTCAGTCGATCAGGTCGGCGCGGATACTCAACTGACGGTCCTTGCGACCTTCGGTGGAGTAGTACTGGGTGAGACCCGAGCGATCCTCGTCCACCTGTTGGCGAAAGCCACCCAGATCCAGCCACTGGCCCAGAGGACCACTGATGCGGGTGGCGGCGCTCTGGGTCTGGACGGTGCCGGGCCGCATCGCAGCGGCGCGGTCGTCGACACTGTTGATGTCCAGATACACCAGATTGCCGCTCAGCCGGGCGGTGACCTGGAAGCCGCGCTCCAAGCGGCGGTAATCGGTCTGGGCATAGCTCTGCCCATAGGGCGAGGTCTGGTAGGTGGTCACGGGAACGTCTTCGCCGAAGCGGATGAAGGCGGGGTAGCCCTCGGTGACCTGGACGCGCTGGGCGCCATCCTCGCGTTGGTCGGTGCTGTTCTCGATGATGCGCACTTGGGGTGAGCGAGCGTTACCGGACACGCCATAGTCCTGTCCGGCACCGCTGCTGCCAGCGCGGGTGGCGAGGGTGATCAGCAGGCGCCGCGGCTGGGTATCCAGTTGCGCCAGCAGATTCTTGATCTCGGCCAGCTTCGCGGGCTCGGCGTTGACGATCAGTTGGTTGCCATAGACGTTGATTTTGCCGTCGGCGCCAAGTACCGACTGCAAGGTGGGCAATAGGTCGTCGGCCGTACGGTACTGCAGCGGAATGACTTCGGTTCGCGGCGCTGCCCAGACGCTGGCGCTCAGCAGCAGCAGGGAAACCAGTAGGCGTTTCACAGCACCATCCTCCGTAATTCCTGATCCGGCTGGCTAATCGCCCAGAGACGGTCGAAGACCTGTTGCTGGACCTTGACCGCTGCCCGGTCGCCATAGCGGACGAAGCCGTTGGGGGCGCTGCCGGTGCGGCGCAGCAGGGCCAGGTCGTCGACGATGAGGCAGGCGCCTTCCGGCCGTTGCTCGGTGGGCGGGCGACGGATCAATAGATTACTGGTCAGGCGTTGCGCCAGGGCGATGAGTCGATGGCCTTGGCGCATGGCCAAGGTGCTGTCGTTGATCAGGATGCGGACCTGATGCCGGGGATTGCCCAGCAGCAGATGCTTGATCGCCGCTTCGACGGTGAGATTGTCGTAGAGCGGTGCTTCCAGGTCGGGCGTCTGGATGCTCAGTTGGCGGCTGGCTTGGCCGATGAGGCGGACACCATGCTCACGCAGGGCGTCCAGGCCTTCGAGGCGCAGCGCGAGATCCTCGCCGAGCCGGGGCTCGGGCAGGCCGTCCAGGGTCAGATCGGCAAAGGACTCGTCCATGGCAGCTCCTGTCAGTCGTCTTCGTCTTCTCCGGCAAAAATCAGGCTGCCCTGCTGGAGCAGTTCGCGGATCAGGCGCATGGCATCCTCGTCCTGTAGCCAGGGCGCGAGATTGGCCTCGTGCAGGACGTCCGCCGAGCATAGCAGGTCGAGCAGCGGTTGCAGCCGCATGGGCAACAGGCGACTCTGGCCGCTGGCGAAGACCATCACCTCGTCTTCCAGGCGACTCCAGGCGATGCGGCCACTCGGGTTGCGCATCAGCAGGGCGCCTTCATCGAGTTCCTTGCGCAGCTGCTTGGCGCTGAGGTTTTCCCCGGCGACGCGCTCCGGGTAGCGCGGCTCGGTCATGTGCTGGCCGAACCAGGCCAGCAGCAGGCGATCGTCGCTGAGGTGGCGCTCCATCAGGCCGCGCAGGCGCTCGATGGCTTCGGGCGGGATCTCCGCCGGATGCTCGTTGGCCGGGGCGCAGCCGGCGTCGCTGTAGCGCTCGTCTTCGGGGATGAACTGGTTGAGGAAATCGGTGAAGTGGGTGAGCACCTCGCCGGCACTGGGTGCGCGGAAGCCGATGGAGTAGGTCATGCACTCGTCTTCGGCGATGCCGTCATGGGCGATACCCGGCGGCAGATAGAGCATGTCGCCCGGCTCCAGCACCCACTCGTCGGTCTGCTGGAAGTCGGCGAGGATCTTCAGCTCCAGGCCGTTGATCAGCGGGCTGTCGGCAGTGCACGGCTGGCCGATGCGCCAGCGGCGGCGACCATGGCCCTGCAGCAGGAAGACGTCGTAGTGATCGTAGTGGGGGCCGACACCGCCACCGGGGGCGGCGTAGCTGATCATGACGTCGTCGACGCGCCAGCTGGGCAGGAAGCGGAAGGGCTCCAGTACCTCGGCCACCTCGGGAACGAACTGGTCCACCGACTGCACCAGCAGGGTCCAGTCGCGCTCGGGCAGGCTGGCGAAGGTGTCTTCCGGCAGCGGGCCGCGGCGCAGCTCCCAGGTACGGTCCTTGCCGATGATTAGGCGAGATTCGATTTCCTCTTCCAGCGACAGGCCGGCCAGTTCGTCGGGTTCCAAGGGATTCTGGAAGTCGGGGATGGCCTGGCGGATCAGCAGGGGTTTCCGCTGCCAGTAGTCGCGCAGGAATTCACGGGCGGTGAGGCCGCCGAGCAGTTGCAGGGGTTGATCCGGGTTCATGCACACCTCGCGCAATGAAAAACGCCCGGCGGTGCCGGGCGTGAGAAAGAAAGCAGCCTCAGACCCGACGAGCCTGCTCGGCGGCATTGCCGATATAGCCGGCCGGAGTCAGCTGGCGCAGTTCGGCCTTGGCGGCTTCGGGGATTTCCAAGCCGTCGATGAAGGTCTGCAGGGCGCTGGCGCTGATGCCCTTGCCGCGGGTCAGCTCCTTGAGCTTCTCGTAGGGATTGGCCACGCCATAGCGGCGCATCACGGTCTGCACCGGCTCGGCGAGGACTTCCCAGCAGGCGTCCAGGTCTTCGGCGATGCGCGCGGCGTTGAGTTCGAGCTTGCCGATGCCCTTGAGCGTGGCCTCGTAGGCGATCACGCCGTGGGCCAGGCCGGTGCCCAGGTTGCGCAGCACGGTGGAGTCGGTCAGGTCGCGCTGCCAGCGGGAGATCGGCAGCTTGCTGGCCAGGTGCTGGAGGATGGCGTTGGCGATGCCCAGGTTGCCTTCGGAGTTCTCGAAGTCGATGGGGTTGACCTTGTGCGGCATGGTCGAGGAGCCGATTTCGCCGGCCACGGTCTTCTGCTTGAAGTAGCCGAGGGAGATGTAGCCCCAGATGTCCCGGTCGAAGTCGATCAGGATGGTGTTGAAGCGGGCGATGGCATCGAACAGCTCGGCGATGTAGTCGTGCGGCTCGATCTGGGTGGTGTAGGGGTTCAGGGTCAGGCCGAGGTCGTCTTCGATGAAGGTACGCGCATTGGCTTCCCAGTCGACATCCGGGTAGGCGGACAGGTGGGCGTTGTAGTTGCCCACGGCGCCGTTGATCTTGCCCAGCGGGCGGATGGCGGCGATCTGCTCGATCTGGCGCTCCAGGCGATAGACCACGTTGGCCAGTTCCTTGCCCAGGCTGGTGGGGGAGGCGGGCTGGCCATGGGTGCGCGAGAGCATGGGCACGTCGGCGAAGCGATGGGCCAGCACGCGGATCTCACCGGCGATCTGGCGCATCAGCGGCAGCAGCACCTGGTCACGGCCTTCACGCAGCATCAGCGCGTGGGACAGGTTGTTGATGTCCTCGGAGGTGCAGGCGAAGTGAATGAATTCGCTCACCGCGGCCAGTTCCGGCAGCTTGGCGACCTCTTCCTTGAGCAGGTATTCGATGGCCTTGACGTCGTGGTTGGTGGTGCGCTCGATGTCCTTGACCCGCTGCGCCTGCTCGACGCTGAATTCGGTGGCCAGCTTGTCCAGCAAGGTATTGGCCTCGTCGGAGAAGGGCGCGACCTCGGGAATGCCCGCGTGGGCGGCCAGGCGCTGCAGCCAGCGGACCTCGACCTGGGCGCGGAAACGGATCAGGCCGAATTCGCTGAAGATGGGGCGCAGGGCGGCGGTCTTGCCGGCGTAACGGCCGTCGATGGGCGATACGGCGGTGAGCGAGGAGAGCTGCATGGGCATTCTCTTGGTAGCGGGGGAGAAAGGGGCGGAATTCTACACGCAAAGGCCGGGGCTTTAGTACCGCCGCCGGCCGGTCCGGGATCAGCCGTTGCGCAGGGGATAGAGGTTGTCGAGCAGCTTGCGGCGATTGAGCACCAGTTGCCAGCGATGGCCGCCGAGTTGCCGCCACAGGCGAGCGGAGCGGATGCCGGCCAGCAGCAGGGCGCGCACCCGGGAGGCAGTGGCGGATTGCTGCAGGTAGCGCATTTCACCATGCACCTGGATGCGTTGCTTGAAGGTGCTCAGGGTGTCCTCGTAAAGACCCCCGCAGGCGGCGATCACATTTTCGTGGGCTACCCCGAAGTGCTCGACCTGAGTCTGGATCTGGGTGAGGCGGCGGCCGATCAGGTCGAGCAGATCGCCGCGCTTTTCCAGCTTGCGCTCCAGGGCGGTCATCGCCAGGGCATAGCGCAGGGGCTCGCGCTGCAGGCTGTTGGGGTTGCGCTCCAGGGTGCTGGAGAGGGCGCCAAGGCCCTCGCGCAAAGGCGTGACACTGCCGCCGTAGACCTCCAGGGTACTGCCGGGATCCCGCACCAGCAGGCTGCCGAGCAGGCAGGCCAGGGGCTCTTCCGGGACCTGGCCGGTACGCGCCAGCTGATCGACCAGCACGGCGGCCTGGAAGACGCCGCCCAGGGCGATGAGTTGTTCCTGGGTGCGATTCATGCGGCAGGGGCCTCGGCGCAGGCAGGTTGGTAGTGTTCGATCACGCCACCGCCCAGGCAGACGTCTCCGTCGTAGAAGACCACCGACTGGCCGGGGGTGACGGCGCGCTGGGGTTCGTCGAAGACCACCCGGTAGCCGGCGCCCTGGCGCTCGATCTGGCAGGGCTGGTCCTGCTGGCGATAGCGGACCTTGGCGGTAAGGCGGCGCGGTTGGGCAAGCTCCAGGTCATTGACCCAGAACATCTCGCCGACGGTCAGGGCCTCCGCGAACAGCCAGGGGTGGGCATTGCCCTGGCCAACGATCAGCACATTGCGGGTCAGGTCCTTGCTCAGCACGTACCAGGGATCGTCACCGGCATCTTTCATCCCGCCGATGCCCAGGCCCTGGCGCTGGCCGATGGTGTGGTACATCAGGCCGTGGTGGCGGCCGATGACCTCGCCGGTGGTGGTCTCGATGTCGCCCGGCTGCGCCGGCAGGTACTGCTTGAGGAAGTCGCTGAAACGGCGCTCGCCGATGAAGCAGATGCCGGTGGAATCCTTCTTGCGCGCCGTGGCCAGACCATGCAGCTCGGCGATGGCACGCACCTCGGGCTTTTCCAGTTCGCCTACCGGGAAGAGGGTGCGCGCCAGTTGCTCGCCACCCACGGCGTGGAGGAAGTAGCTCTGGTCCTTGTTCGCATCCAATCCCTTGAGCAGCAGGGTCTGGCCGTCGATATCGCGGCGGCGCACATAGTGACCGGTGGCGATCAGGTCGGCACCCAGGGCCAGGGCATAGTCGAGGAAGGCCTTGAACTTAATCTCGCGGTTGCAGAGGATGTCCGGATTCGGCGTGCGGCCGGCCTTGTATTCGGCGAGGAAGTGCTCGAAGACGTGATCCCAGTACTCGGCGGCGAAGTTGGCCGTGTGCAGCTTGATGCCGATGCGGTCGCAGACTGCCTGGGCATCGGCCAGGTCTTCCTTGGCGGTGCAGTACTCGGTGCCGTCATCCTCGTCCCAGTTCTTCATGAACAGGCCCTCGACCTGATAGCCCTGCTCCTTGAGCAAGAGGGCCGAGACCGAGGAATCCACTCCGCCGGACATGCCGACGATGACGCGGGTGCCGTTCACTTCAAAAACCTCTCATATCTACGATCATCGACAGGGGATAGCGGTGGCCGTCCAGGTATTTCTCGATGGCGTCCAGCACCAGCGGACTGCGCAAGCGCGCCTGCTCTGCGCGGATCTCATCGAGCGTCAGCCAGACCGCGCGGGTGATATCGGCATCCAGGGCGCGCTCCGGCTCGTGGGCCAGGGGGCGGGCATGGAAGGCCGTGCGGTAGTAGGTGACGCCATTGGCCGGGGCGACATAGAGGCCGATGCCGATCACGCCCAGGATTTCCACCTGCCAGGCGGTTTCTTCCAGGGTCTCGCGCCGCGCCGCCTCGACCAGGCTCTCACCCGGTTCCAGGTGCCCGGCCGGCTGGTTGAGCACCAGGCGACCCTGTTTCTCTTCCTCGACCAGCAGGAAGCGGCCGGCGTCTTCCACCACGGTGGCCACGGTGACGTGGGCGTGCCAATCCATCTCGGACTCCGCTATCGGTAATCGCGCAGTATACGCCTTAAGCTTTGTCGGTCCCAAATGCAGCGAACCCCGGCCGAGGCCGAGGTTCGCTGTGATCACCCGTTCAGGCTGCGAGCGCAGCCCTCAGGTTCAGCCCTTGAGCTGGGCCAAGGCGGCGTTGAGCGTGGCGCTCGGACGCATGGCCTGGCTGGTCTTGGCCTGGTCGGGGTGATAGTAACCACCGATGTCCACCGGCTGGCCCTGGACGCCATTCAGCTCGGCGACCACCTTGGCTTCGTCGGCGGTCAGCGACTTGGCCACGGGCTCGAACTGGGCCTTCAGCTCGGCGTCGTCATTCTGCTCGGCCAGGGCCTGAACCCAGTACAGCGCCAGGTAGAAGTGGCTACCGCGGTTGTCCAGTTCACCGGCCTTGCGCGACGGCGACTTGTTGCTGTCGAGGAACTTGCCGTTAGCCTGGTCCAGGGTCTTGGCCAGCACCTTGGCCTTGGCGTTACCGGTGGTCTCGCCCAGGTGGTTCAGGGATTCGGCCAGGGCCAGGAACTCGCCCAGGGAATCCCAGCGCAGGTGGTTTTCCTGCACGAATTGCTGGACGTGCTTGGGCGCGGAGCCGCCGGCACCGGTCTCGAACAGGCCGCCGCCGTTCATCAGCGGGACGATGGACAGCATCTTGGCGCTGGTGCCCAGTTCCATGATGGGGAAGAGGTCGGTCAGGTAGTCGCGCAGGACGTTGCCGGTCACCGAGATGGTGTCCTCGCCTTTACGGATACGCTCCAGGGAGACGCGGGTGGCGTCCTCGGGCGACAGGACGCGGATGTCCAGGCCGTTGGTATCGTGGTCCTTGAGGTAACGCTCGACCTTGGCGATGACCTGGGCGTCGTGGGCGCGGTTCTGGTCCAGCCAGAAGATCGCCGGGGTGCCGCTGGCGCGGGCACGGTTGACGGCGAGCTTGACCCAGTCCTGGATCGGTGCGTCCTTGGTCTGGCACATGCGCCAGATGTCACCGGCTTCGACCGGGTGCTCGAAGATCACCTTGCCCTGGTCGTCGGTCACGCGCACGGTGCCGTCGGTGGGGATCTGGAAGGTCTTGTCGTGGGAGCCGTACTCCTCGGCCTTCTGCGCCATCAGGCCGACGTTGGGCACGCTGCCCATGGTGCTGGGATTGAAGGCGCCGTTCTTCTTGCAGTCCTCGATCACCACCTGGTAGACGCCGGCGTAGCAGCGGTCGGGGATGATGGCCTTGGTGTCCTGCAGGTTGCCTTCGGCGTTCCACATCTTGCCGGAGTCACGGATCATGGCCGGCATGGAGGCGTCGACGATGACGTCGCTCGGCACGTGCAGGTTGGTGATGCCCTTGTCGGAGTTGACCATGGCCAGCGCCGGGCGCTGGGCGTACTGGGCATCGAAATCGGCCTTGATGGCGGCCTGGGTGGCTTCCGGCAGGCTGGACAGGCGAGCGTAGAGGTCGCCGATGCCGTTGTTGCGGTCGAAGCCGGCTTCCTTCAGGGCGGCCTCGTGCTTGGCCAGCACGTCCTTGTAGAACTCGCCGACGATGACACCGAACATGATGGGGTCGGAGACCTTCATCATGGTGGCCTTCAGGTGCACGGAGAACAGTACGCCCTGGGCCTTGGCGTCTTCGATCTGGGCGGCGATGAAGCTCGCCAGGGCCTTGCGGCTCATGGTGGAGGCATCGACGATCTCGCCGGCCTTGACTGCGGTCTTCTCTTTCAGGACCTTGCTGCTGCCGTCCTTGCCGATCAGTTCGATCTTCAGGCTGCCGGCGTTCTCGATAGTGGCCGAGCGCTCGCTGCCATAGAAGTCATGGGCGTCCATGTGGGCGACGTGGGACTTGGAGTCGGCACTCCAGGCACCCATGCGATGGGGGTGCTTGCGGGCGTAGTTCTTGACCGACAGCGGGGCGCGACGGTCGGAGTTGCCTTCGCGCAGGACCGGGTTAACGGCACTGCCCTTGACCTTGTCGTAGCGCGCCTTGACGTCCTTTTCCTTGTCGTCCTTGGGCTCGTCCGGGTAGTCCGGCAGCGCATAGCCCTGGCCCTGCAGTTCCTTGATCGCGGCCTTGAGCTGCGGGACCGAGGCGCTGATGTTGGGCAGCTTGATGATGTTGGCTTCGGGAGTGGTGGCCAGTTCGCCGAGTTCGGCGAGGTGGTCGGAGATGCGCTGCTCTTCCTTCAGGTACTCGGGGAAGAGGGCGATGATGCGGCCGGCAAGGGAGATGTCACGGGTTTCGAGGGCGACGCCGGACGAGGCGGTGATGGCCTCGACGATGGGGAGCAGCGAATAGGTCGCCAGGGCGGGCGCTTCGTCGGTCAGGGTGTAGATGATCTTCGACGTGGTGGACATGTCTTGCTTTAACTCCTCTTTATCACAGCTGTGGCGCGAAGCCGGGCGAGCGAGGATCGACCCTGGAGTCGATAGACGCCCCAAGAAGGCGTTATCGGGCCGCGCGGCAGGCGCGGCGGCGATGGACGTGCGATGCGACAAAGCGTCGCTGCGGAAATAGCGCGGTCGGCCGATACAGCCAGCGGAACCGGCAGGGCCTGCAGCGACCCGTCAGTCGCGGAAGTATACCAGCGCGGCGCCTGGCGTGCATTCGTGGTGCCGCAGGAGGATTGCCCGGAGTGGGCGCCGGTCTAGGCAGCGGGAAGGGGGATGCTTGGCACGCCGGTTGGGCGGGTCAACGGCCTTGACCAATCGACGACCGGCCCTGCCCGGAAAAAGCTTAAGGGACTACACTATCGCCCCTCAGAATTTCACGAGGTCGTTATGAAAACCAAGGACAATGCGTCCAAAACCCGTTCCTGGGCCATCGTCGGGCTGGAAACGCTCGTTATCGTTGCCCTGTCGCTGTACATCGCCTTTGGCGTCGGCCTGTTCATCAAGCACCACTGCTGGGATACCCTCACCCCGCAGCAGCAAGACCAGATCCTCGAGCAGATGAGCCGCAGCGCTCAGGAAAGCAGCCTGCTCACCTGATTCGTCCGAATCACCGCTTCTCGAACAATCACAAGAATCTTCCTTTTTCCTCGCCATCCGCATGCCATTCGGCGTATTGGAAGGCTGGCCTGTGCCCAGCGTTCGACCGAATCAGAAAGCCAGGTGCTTGCGGGTCGCCACTGGCGAAGACGTGCCCATCTTCCGGGTAAGCCTAGGCAGGCTGGTTGGGGAGGGGCGAGCGCGGCGCGCCAGGCGCAGCATGGCCCAGAGAACGGCCAGCGACAGGGCCAGCCAGCCAAGCACGAGAAGGAGGATGTAGGTCGCAGGACTCATTGACGTTCACCGTACGGCTGTCTCGGAAAAGTATCGGTCGGACACATTTCACTAGACTCGTCAATAGCTGTCCTGTTCGGGGTTTCCCGACGAGGGGTTCGCCCGGACGCTAAGCGTGCAGCGCCCGGGCGGTATAGATCACAGGAACAGGTGTGCCAGCCAGAACAGGCCGGCGGACAGGGCCATGGAAGCAGGCAGGGTCAGCACCCAGGCCATGAGGATGTTGCGCACCGTGCTGCCCTGCAGGCCACTGCGGTTGGCGACCATGGTGCCGGCCACGCCCGACGACAGCACATGGGTGGTGGAGACGGGTAGGGCGAAGACGTTGGCCATGCCGATGGCGGCCACTGCCGTCACCTGGGCGCTGACGCCCTGGGCATAGGTCATGCCCTGGCGGCCGATCTTCTCGCCGACGGTAAGGACCACGCGGCGCCAGCCGACCATGGTGCCGATGCCCAGGGCCAGGGCCACCGCGATGATCACCCAGAAGGGCGCGTATTCGGTGGTGCTGGTGAGGTCCTTGCGCAGACGGCTGAGGTCATCGCGGTCCCGGGCGGTGAGCACCGGCAGCTTGCTGACTTTCTTCGCGGTGTCGTCCAGGCACAGCAGGTGGCGGCGTACCTGCTGGCGATGATCGTCGCTCATGGCGCGGTAGTCGGTGATGCCTTCCAGATCGACCAGCAGCGCCTTCAGCGTCGGCAAGGTCATGTGCGGGGCGCAGCGGAATTCCTGGGGCAGATCGCGATTGCCGGGCACTTCGGCGAGGAAGTCCTTGAGATTGTCGCCCTGGCGTTCGTAGAACTGGCCCAGGTGGATGGCGGCATCGCGGGTGCGCTCGATCTGGTAGGTGGTGCTGTCCAGGTCCAGTACGAACTTGGCCGGGACGATGCCGATCAGTACCAGCATGATCAGGCCGATGCCTTTCTGGCCATCGTTGGAGCCGTGCACGAAGCTCATGCCCATGGCCGAGAGCACCAGCATCAGGCGATTCCAGAAGGGCGGGTGCTTCTTGGCATCCACTTCGCGGCGCTGTTCCGGGGTCTTGTGCATCTTCGACAGCGGCCGCCAGCGCTTGAGGGCGAGCAACAGCAGACCGGCGACGGCGAAGCCGGCCAGCGGCGAGAAGATCAGCGACAGGCCGATGTCGATCGCCTTCTGCCAATTCACGCCTTCGCTCATCGGGATGCCGGTCAGCAGGGCATTGGTCACGCCGACGCCGAGGATGGAGCCGATCAGGGTGTGGGAGCTGGAGGCGGGGATGCCGAAGTACCAGGTCCCCAGGTTCCAGGTGATGGCCGCGGCGAGCAAGGAGAACACCATGGCCAGGCCATGACCGGTGTTGACGTTGATCAGCAGCTCCACCGGCAACAGGTGGACGATGGCATAGGCCACGCCGACGCCGCCGAGCAGCACCCCGAGGAAATTGAAGATACCGGAGAAGAACACCGCGAGGTGCGGCGGCATCGCTTTGGTGTAGATCACCGTGGCAACGGCGTTGGCGGTGTCGTGGAAGCCGTTGATGAATTCAAAGGCCAGCACGAAGGCCAGGGCCAGGACGAGGCTGATGGCGACCCAGGCGTGGAGTCCGCTGAAAAGTTCGAACATGGGGATACGTCGACAGTTGGCAGGCGCGAATTATGGCAGAAAAATGACTGCCACCATCGCCGCCTTGGAATGGGAGGGGAAATTAGTCGCCGCGGTAGATGCAGCCGCTGGTGCAGGTCTCGTGGATACGAACCTGGCTGAGTTCCGGCAGGAGCGGCTTGAGCTGCTGCCAGATCCAGCGGGCGAGCACCTCGCTGGTGGGGTTTTCCAGACCCGGGATGTCGTTCAGATAATGGTGGTCCAGGCGCTCGTACAGCGGCTTGAACACGGCCTTGATGTCGGCGAAATCGCGTACCCAGCCGGTGTGGGGGTCGAGGTTGCCCTCGATGTGCAGGGCGACCTTGAAGGAATGCCCATGGAGACGTCCGCACTTGTGGCCCGCTGGAACATTGGGCAGGAAGTGTGCGGCTTCGAAAATGAACTCTTTAAAGATTTCCACGATAACCACTCGCGTTGGGCCACGGGGTGTGGCGGCTGCGGGCCGGCAGTCTACCAGCTCGACAGCGCCTTGCCGAACCTCGCGGCCATGGCCTGCTGAGGTGACCCTAACCGGGCATGGACCAGGGTTCCAGCGCCTGGCCGTCGCGCGCCAGTTCCAGGCGCGTCTGCTCGATCAGGGCAGCGAGGTGGCCGGCATGGCTGTACTGGCTGCGGGCGACGTGGGCGACCGAGGCCAATACCTGGCTGCCGTCGGTGACCTTGAGGGAGAAGCTGGCATCGCTGGCGTCCTGCTGGACCTCGCCGTGCAGCGGCAGGAAGACCTTCTCGACGATCTGGATGGCGCGGGGAAGGTCGATGGTCATGGGTGGACTCCGCGAGGGCTGACCTTCGATAGAGCCTGATGGCCGGGAAAAATTCGCGTTTGCCATCGCCGCTGGGCTTAGGCAGTCTCCCGGGTTTTGCTTGGACGAACTTCCTATGCGCAGCGCCAATCCCCGCACTTTCTGGGCCCTTCTCGGACTTTCTGGCGTCCTCGGCTTGGCCGGCCTGATCGGTAATCGGGTGGGTTGGGACCGGCTGGAAATCGGCTATAGGACCGTCCCGTCGCCCAGCGGACTGGACATCGGCGTCGCGGGCCAGGTCATCACCGGGCTGCCGGCGCTGTGCATCGCCCTGGCCCTGGTGACGGTGGTGACCGCCCTGATCATCCGTGGCGGCCAGCGCTTCCGCGCGCGGTTGCCGCTGCCGGTGACCGCGGCCATTCTTTGGCTGATGCTGGCGACCTTGCTGGTGCTCTTCTATCCCAGCACCCTCGCGTTCCAGTGGGAAAATCACCGCAGCGCTGCGGAAATCGATTTCTATATCCTCCAGGAGCGCCATGGTCCCTTCCAGGGTACGGCGCAGAAGAGTCAGTTGCTGACCTACTACCGCGACTGTGGCCAGGCCGGGCAGGCGGCCTGTCCGGTATTCGACTGCGTGGTGGAGCGGCGCAGCTGGCTGGGTGGCTTCCAGAAGATCGAAGGCTTCTATCCCGGCCTCGACCAGGACCATCAATTGGAGCTGCTGCGCACCCGCTGCCTGCCCGGTACGCCGTGACCGACGAAGCCGCCGGTCTGGTGGCGCCAGAGCCGGGCGTAGAGACCGTTGTAGGCGATCAACTCGTCGTGGGAACCCATCTCGACGATCTGGCCGCGTTCCATCACCACCAGGCGATCCATGCGCGAGATGGTCGAGAGGCGGTGGGCGATGGCGATCACCGTCTTGCCTTCCATCAGGGTTTCCAGGCTTTCCTGGATGGCCGCTTCCACCTCGGAGTCGAGGGCGGAGGTGGCTTCGTCCAGCAGCAGGATGGGCGCGTCCTTGAGCAGCGTGCGGGCGATGGCGATACGTTGGCGCTGGCCGCCGGAGAGCTTGACGCCGCGTTCACCCACCTGGGCATCCAGGCCGGTGCGGCCATGGGCGTCGGTGATGCGGGCGATGAAATCGTCGGCCTTGGCCTTGCGCAGGGCGACGTGCAGCTCTTCGTCAGTAGCTTCGGGACGGCCGTAGAGCAGGTTCTCGCGAATCGACCGGTGCAGCAGCGAGGTGTCCTGGGTCACCACGCCGATCTGGCATCTCAGGCTTTCCTGGGTGACGTGGGCGATGTCCTGGCCATCGACCAGGATGCGCCCGCCTTCCAGGTCGTAGAGACGCAGCAGCACGTTGAACAGGGTGGACTTGCCGGCGCCCGACGGGCCGACCAGGCCGATCTTCTCGCCCGGGGCCACGTCCAGGGTCAGGCCTTCGATGATGCCGGCGCCCTTGCCGTAGTGGAATTGGATGTCGTCGAACAGCACCGCGCCGCGAGTCACCTGTAGCGGTTTGGCGTCCGGGGCGTCACCGACCTGGCGCGGCTTGGCGATGGTGCTCATGCCGTCCTGCACCATGCCGATGTTCTCGAAGATGCCGTTGACCACCCACATGATCCAGCCGGACATGCTGTTGATGCGGATCACCAGGCCGGTGGCCAGAGCGATGGCGCCCACGCTGATCACGCCCTGGTGCCACAGCCAGAGGGCCAGGCCGGTGGTGCCGGCGATGAGGAAGCCGCTGAGGATGGCGATGGTCACGCCCATGGCGGTGATCAGCCGAGCAGCACTCTCGGCCTTTTCCGTTTGTTCTTCCATGGCCTGGCGGGCGTATTGCTCCTCCTGGGCCGAGTGGGAGAACAGCTTGAGGGTGGAAATATTGGTGTAGCCGTCGACGATGCGCCCGGAAAGTTGCGAACGGGCTTCGGAGGCGATGGCCGAGCGCTCCTTGGTCTGGGGTACGAAGTACCAGAGGGCGATGACGTAGCCGATGATCCAGAGGACCAGGGGCACCATCAGCCAGACGTCGGCCTGAGCGAACAGGATCAGCGAGGTGACGGCGAAGATCAGCACGTGCCAGATGGCATCCACCGCCTGCACGGCCGAATCGCGCAGGGACACGCCGGTCTGCATGATGCGGTTAGAGATGCGCCCGGCGAAGTCGCTGTGGAAGAAGCCCAGGCTCTGCTTGAGCACGTAGCGATGGTTCTGCCAGCGGATCAGGGTGGTGAGGCTGGGGGTGATGGTCTGGTGCACCAGCAGGTCGTGCAGGCTGATGAACAGCGGGCGGAAGACCAGGGTGACCACCGCCATCCAGATCAGGGTGCCGCCGTGTTCCTGGAAGAACACCGTGCTGTTGGGCGCGCTGCCGGCCAGGTCGACGATTTGGCCAATGAAGTTGAACAGCGCTACCTCGATCAGGGCGCCGATCAGGCCGACGACCAACAGCAGGGCGAAGGCTGGCCAGGCTTGCTTGAGGAAGTGGAGATAGAAGGCGCCGACGCCAGTGGGCGGCATTTCGTCGGGGGCTTCCCGAAACGCATCGATGATGCGTTCGAAGCGGCGAAAGATCATGCGGGGTCCTTGTGAGGAGGAGACGGCGTCTCGCACTGGGGCCTCGCCTGGCTTACCGGACGACCGCCAGCGGATCGTCCGGCAGGACGGGTCGGCTTACAGCCGTTTGGCAGCGAGAATCATCACCGGTTCACGGGGAATGTCGCGCAGCATGCCCTGGCGGGTGGTCTGGACGCCGGCGATCTGGTCGACGACTTCCATGCCACGCACGACCTTGCCGAACACGGCGTAGCCGAAGTCACGCGAGCCGTGGTCGAGGAAGGCATTGTTCTCGACGTTGATGAAGAACTGGCTGGTGGCGGAGTTGACGTCCGAGGTGCGCGCCATGGCCAGGGTGCCGCGCAGGTTCTTCAGGCCGTTGTCGGCTTCGTTCTTGATCGGCGCGCGGGTGCGTTTTTCCTGCATGTCGCGGGTGTAGCCGCCGCCCTGGATCATGAAGCCGGGGATGACGCGGTGGAAGAGGGTGCCCTTGTAGAAGCCGCTGTCGACATAGGCCAGGAAGTTCGCGGTGCTGACCGGTGCCTTGGCTGCATCCAGCTCGACTTCGATGTCACCCTTGTTGGTGCTGATGAGTACGTGCGGATTGTCCGCGGCCCAGGTGGTGGAAGCGACGAACAGCGCGCAGGCGGCAAGCAGGGCTTTGAACATGATGAATCCTTGAGTGGACGGAAACGACTGGCGAACGATAGCAATCCGGCGGACACCCCGCCACGGTCAGCGCGGCAGGGCGTGCTGGCGCAGCAGGTTCATCAGGATCTGCGAGGCCGGACCCAGCTCGTGCTGGCGGGTCTTGTAGAGCTGGAAGGGGTGGAAGCGCTGGGCGCCCTGTTCCAGGGGCAGCGGCTTGAGCAGGCCCTGGTCGAGATCGCTCTGGATGGCATCCCGCGGTAGCCAGGCGAAGCCCAGGCCGTCGCGTAGGAAGGTCGCCGCCGTGCTGATGCTGCCCACCGTCCAGCGCTGCTCGGCGGCCAGCCAGCCGGCGTCCCTGGGCTGGGCGCGGCCGCTGTCGCGGATGACGATCTGCAGCTGTTCTTCCAGATCAGCGGTCACCAGGGTGCGCTGCAGCTGGTGCAGGGGATGCTCGGGATGGGCGACGGCGACGAACTCCACGGTACCGAGGGAGGCACCCAGATGGGCGGCGATCACCAGGCCGGTGATCGCCAGGTCCGCGGAGCCGTCGAGCAGGGCTTCTTCCACCCCGGACAGCACCTCTTCGCGCAGGCGCACCCGGCAGCCGCGACTCTGCGGCATGAACTCGCGCAGGCAGCGCAGCAACTGGCGGGTGGGGTAGGCGGCATCCACTACCAGGCGTACCTCGGACTCCCAGCCCTGCTCCATGTGATAGGCCAGTTCTTCCAGCTGGCTGGCCTGCTGCACCAGGCGGCGCGAACGGCGCAGCAGCACGGCTCCGGCGTCGGTCAGCACCGCGCGGCGGCCTTCCAGGCGCAGCAGGGGGACGCCGAGTTGCTCCTGCATGCGGGCGACGGTGTAGCTGACCGAGGATTGGGAGCGGTGCAGCACCTCGGCAGCCTGGGCGTAACCGCCATGATCCACCACGGCCTGCAGGGTGCGCCATTGGTCGAGGGAAACGCGGGGAGTCTTCATCGAGAGCGTCGTGGCTACGAAAGCGGGCATGTTAGAGCGTGGCGGGGCAATGGGAAAACGCGGCGTGATTCACGGGATGAAAAAAAGCCGCGGCGCTCGTCAAACGCGGTGCAGACCCGAGGCTCGAAGCAAGCCGATGAGTTTTCCCACTTCAAGCGAGACAAGGAGTCACCATGTCGTCATTCAAGGCGTTGCTGGGTTGCTGTCTGCTCGTCGCTCCCCTGCTGGTCCATGCCGAAGAGCGGACCGCCGAGCCCCTCGAGATCGAAGGCCTCAACCTGACCCGTACCCTCGATTGCCAGGGCCGAGACGTTTCCCTCTCCGGCGAGGGCAATACCCTCACCCTCAAGGGCCAGTGTGGCGAGGTGTCCATCTATGGCAGCCATCACCGTCTGGTGATCGATAGTGCGCAGACGCTGGCCATCCATGGCCTGGGCAGTGTCACCACGGTCAAGGGTTCGGTGGCCAATCTGAGCATCGGTGGCGGCTACCAGCAGGTGCAGGCAAACGTGCGGGCCGGCAGCGAAGGCCTGGCCAAGGTCGATGCCTACGGCTACGGTGCCAAGGCGCGCCTGACCTTGCTGAGTCCTGCCGACATCGCCGTGGGTGGGTCCAACCAGCAGGTGTACTGGTCCCGGGCGGCAGGCGTGGCCGAGCCGAAGACGCTGGTTTCCGGCGCCGACAATGTACTGCAGGCCAACCAGTCGATGGCAGCGATCACCAGTGGTGATCCGTCGGGGCTGAACGCCAATCGATAGACCGCGGCGAGCGGGGCTTTTCCTCCGGCGACGGGCGCGTTAAGGTCGCGCACCTTTTTCGTGCGTCGCCGTCATGCCCTATCTCCTGCTCGTCACCCTTATCTGGGCCTTTTCCTTCAGCCTGATCGGGGAATACCTCGCTGGCCGCGTCGACAGCGACTTCGCCGTGCTGGTGCGGGTGGCCATCGCCTTCGTCCTCTTCTTGCCGTTTACCCGCTGGCGCGGCGTGCCGGGGCGTTTCGCCCTGGGGCTGATGGCAGCGGGTGCGCTGCAGTTCGGTATCACCTACCTGTGCCTGTACCGCAGCTTCGCCGTGCTGACGGTGCCGGAGGTGCTGCTGTTCACCGTGCTCACGCCCATCTATGTAACGCTGCTGGACGATGCCTGGCAGCGTCGCTTCCGCCTCTGGTCACTGCTGGCGGCCGTCGTGGCGGTGGGCGGTGCGGCGCTGATCCGCTTCCAGCCGCTGACCGGTGACTACCTGCTGGGCTTCCTGCTGCTGCAGGTAGCCAACCTGACCTTCGCCGCCGGGCAGGTGCTGTGCAAGCACCTGGGGCACGCCTTCGCCGGGCAGGGCGCGCTGCATCGCTACTTCGGGCTGTTCTTCCTCGGTGCCCTGCTGGTGGCAGCGCTGTCCTTCCTGCTGTTCGGCAATCCGGCGCGGTTGCCCAGCACCCCGCTGCAATGGGGCGTGCTGATCTGGATGGGGGTGTTCGCCACGGCGCTCGGGCTCTATTGGTGGACGCTGGGCTCGCTGCGGGTCAACGGCGGCACCCTGGCGATCATGAACGAAGCCCATGTGCCGGCGGGCCTGCTGGTCAGCCTGCTGATCTGGCAGCATCCGGCCGACCTGCCTAGGCTGTTGCTGGGTGGCGGCATCATCCTGCTGTCGCTGTTCATCAATCGCCAGGGGCGTCGGTCATGAGCGTGCTGTCGGGCAAGGGCCTCGGCCTGTCGGTGCTGTCGTCGGTGCTGTTCGCGCTGATGCCGGTGTACTTCGCCTGGCTGGCGCCCCTGGACGGTCTGCAGGTGGTGGCGCTGCGGGTGGTCTGGTCGCTACCCATGGTGCTCCTGCTGGTGGTGCTGCTGCGCGAGGGCAAGGCGCTTTGGGCGACGCTCAAGCGGCTGGTGCGTGAGCCGCGGCTGTGCCTGGCGATCCCGGCGGCGGCACTGCTGATGGGTATCCAGTGGTGGGTGTTCGTCTGGGCGACCATGAATGGCGAAGCCATGGCCATGTCGCTCGGCTATTTCCTGCTACCCCTGGCGATCGTGCTGACCGGGCGCCTGGTCTATGGCGAACGGCTGCGGCCCTTGCAGCGCCTGGCTGTAGTCTGTGCCTTGCTGGGGGTGATCAACGAGGTCTGGGTGACCGGGGCGCTGTCCTGGGTCAGTCTGCTGCCGGTGGTGGGCTATCCGCCGTACTTCGTGCTGCGCCGGTGGATGGCGGTGGATGCCCTGTCCGGCTTCGTGCTGGAGATGATCTGCCTGCTGCCCTTCGCGCTGCTCGCCCTGCATTGGTTCTCGCCGAGCCAAGCCTTGCAGCAGGCACCCTGGCTCTGGGCACTCTTGCCGGGGCTGGGTCTGCTCAGCGCCATCGCCTTCGCGGCCATGCTGGCGTCAAGCCGGATGCTGCCCTTGAGTCTGTTCGGCATCCTCAGCTACGTGGAGCCAGCGCTGCTGGTGTTCGTGGCGCTCTATATGCTCGGTGAACAATTGCCGGAGGGTGCCATCTGGACCTACGGCCCCATCTGGCTGGCGGTGGCCTGGGTCTGCCTGGACAGCGCGCGCCTGCTGCGCAAGCAGCTCAGGCGCGCATCGGCCAACCCTTAAAGCACCAGAGTTGCGGTCTCGTCCGCGGCGAAAAAGTGCTCGTCGCAGTTGGGCAGCTCGCCACGGCGGTCGACGATGAGGAATTCATCCTCGTCGCGCAGGGCCAGGACCGGGTGATGCCAGACGCCCGCGTGGTAATTGATGCCCTGGCGGCCATCGGTGCGGAAGACGCGAATGGCGCTGGCATCGGGCTGCGGGCCGGGCGGCGCCACCACCACCAGGAAGGGTTCGCCGCGCAGCGGCACGAAGGCCTGGCTGCCGTGGGGATGGCGTTCCAGCATGGCGATGGTCAGCGGATAGTCCAGGCGGCGGGCGCGGAAGATGCTGATGATCGCCGCGCCGTCGGCCGGACCGGTCTCGACTCGCGCCAGGGCATGGAACCTCTGGGTCGAGCCATTGTTGATGGGAAACCAGTCGCGACCCTCGGTCTCGATGACGTCGCCGAAGGGCGCGAAGCCCTCGGCGGTCAGAGGTTCGATGACGAGTTGGCGACTCATGCCTGGCCCCGGGCGACCTTGCCGAACAGCCGCAGTCGGCTGACGCCACCGTCGGGGAAGATGTTCAGGCGCACGTGGGTGATGGGGCCGAGGTCGCGCACCTGTTCGCGGAAGCTGTGCTCCTGGTGCATCTGCAGCTTCTGCGGCGGCAGCAGTTCCTGCCAGAACAGACTCTGGGTTTCGATCTGCCCGTCGGTGCCGCCGCGTACATAGGCGCCCTGGATCTGGCAGCTGTCCGGATAGTTGCCCTTGAAGTGCAGGGTGTCCACCAGGATTTCCTCGACGATACCGGCGTGGCCGAGGGCGATGATCACCCAGTCGTTGCCCGGGGTGCGACGGCGGGCGGTTTCCCAGCCATCGGCCATGCTGGCCGCGCGGCCCGGGTTGAGGATGTTGCTCATGCGCCCGTAGTGCTCGTCGTTGCAGGCCAGGGCGCGACCGCCATTGAGAGCGGCGGCGAGATCCAGCACCTCGTCGTCGGCCTGGGCCGACCAGTCGCGATGGGGGATGCCGTAGACGCGCAGACGAGCGACGCCACCGTCGGGATAGATGTTCAGCCGCAGATGGGTCCAGGGACGATCATCGCTGATGGCATGGTAGTGGTGGCTGTTGCCCTGCATCTCGATGGCCGGCAGCACCTCGGTCCAGGCGGCATCGTCAGCCGGATCGCCTTCGGCGCAAAAGCAGGCTTCCAGGGAGGCGGAGGGCGGGTAGTTGCCGGTGAACCAGCGGGTGTCGATGTCGACGCCCTTGATCGAGCCGGGTACGCCCAGGCGGATCACCGCGTGGTCATAGCCTTCGAACCTCTTGCGGCGCGACTCCCAGCCGTCCATCCACTTGCCGTTGTCGTCATAGACGCCTTCCTTCCACTCGGGTTCGTGGGGCTGGAGCATGCGGTCGGCGGCGGCGAACCAGTCATCGGTGACGCTGATGACCCGGGTGCCGAGGCGGGCGTCGGCGAGGTTGAGGTACTTCTCGAAGGGGGCGGCGTAGGTACGTTTCATTGGGGGACTCGTATGCGGACTGAGGTCAGAGGGTCTGGAGACGGAAGAGGGCGATGCGGTCGATCTCGGCCAGGGCCCGCTGGAATTCCTGCTCCGGGGTATTGGGCAGGCGCTCCTCGAAGGCGGCGAGGATCAGGTGTCGATTGCTGCCCTTCACCGCCATGATGAAGGGGAAGCCGAACTTGGCGCGGTAGGCATCGTTGTAGCGGGTGAAGCGCTCCAGCTCGTCGGCGTTGCACTGGTCCAGGCCGGCGCCGGCCTGTTCGCTGGTGCTGGCGGCGGTCAACTGACCGGCCAGCGCGGCGCGGCCGGCGAGATCCGGGTGGGCCTGGATCAGCGCCAGTTGCTCGGCCTGGCTGGCGCGGGCCACCTGGGCGGACAGCCGCTGGTGCAGCGCCTCGATGGCATCCGGCAGGGGCTGGCCCTCGTCGAAGGCGCGTTCGGCGACCCAGGCGGAGTGTTCGTAGATGCCGCCGAAGGCCGCGACGAAGGCGGCGCGATCCAGCTGGCTCGGGGTCAGGGTCTGGAAGCTGCTCATGCCGGCGGATGCTCCTGGTACCAATGACGGGCGATGTCCACCCGGCGGGCGAACCAGACGCCCTCATGTCCCTGGGCGTATTCCAGGAAGCGCTTCAGGCCCACCAGGCGCCCAGGGCGGCCGATCAGCCGGCAATGCAGGCCGATGGAGAGCATCTTCGGCGCCGTGGCGCCTTCCTCGTAAAGGGTGTCGAAGGCGTCCTTGAGGTACTGGAAGAACTGCTCGGCGGTGTGGAAGCCCTGCACCTGGGTGAACCTCATGTCATTGGTATCCAGGGTGTAGGGGATCACCAGGTGCGGCTTGCCGGTCGGGGTATTGGGCTCCCAGTAGGGCAGGTCGTCGTCGTAGGTATCGCTGTCGTAGAGGAAGCCGCCTTCCTCCATCACCAGGCGCCGGGTGTTCGGGCCGGTGCGGCCGGTGTACCAGCCCAGGGGGCGTTCGCCGGTCAGTTCAGTGAGGATCTCGATGGCGCGCTGCAGATGGGCGCGCTCCTCGGCCTCGTCCATGTACTGGTAGTCGATCCAGCGATAGCCGTGGCTGCAGATTTCGTGGCCGGCCTGGACCATGGCGCGGATGACCTCGGGATGGCGCTCGGCGGCCATGGCCACGGCGAAGATGGTCAGGGGCACCCGATGCTTGGCGAACAGCTCCAGGATGCGCCAGACGCCAGCGCGGCTGCCGTATTCGTAGAGCGACTCCATGGCCATGTTGCGCACGCCCTGTAGCGGCTGGGCAGCCACCATCTCGGACAGGAAGGCTTCGGACTCCTTGTCGCCGTGCAAAATGTTGCGCTCGCCACCCTCTTCGTAGTTGAGCACGAAGGACAGGGCGATGCGGGCGTTACCCGGCCAGCGGGGGTGGGGTGGCTGGGCACCGTAGCCGATGAGATCACGGGGATAGGTCATGGAAGAGGCATCCTGGCGGTCGAGATGTTTTGTATACAATGTTTGAAGACCTTTGCCGAGTCCCAGCAAGAATCTTGCCTAACTGGTCTGACCGGTCTGATCGCTGTTTAGGCTTCGAAAGAGCGCGATGGGACAGATCGCCGGGTAGCTCGGGCTGTATACAATCGGCGGCGCGAAAGCTGCTAGGCTGGTCCATCTTTCCTTGCAGGAGCCTGCCGATGTCCGTTTCGTCTTCTTCCGGTTACCTGACGACCCATGTCCTGGATACCGCGGCGGGCTGCCCTGGCGCAGGTATCGTCGTGCGTCTGTATCGTCTGGCCGAAGGGGCCCGGCAGGCGCTGGGGGAGTTGCGCACCAATATCGACGGTCGCAGCGACGCACCGCTGCTACAGGGTGAGACCTTCCAAACCGGCCACTATGAGCTGGAGTTCGAGGTGGGGGATTACTATCGGCAGCGCGGCGTGGCCTTGGATGAGCCGGCCTTTCTCGACACGGTGATCCTGCGTTTCGGCATTGGCGATGCGACGGCGCACTATCACGTACCTCTGCTGGTTTCGCCCTATAGCTACTCGACCTATCGCGGGAGCTAGCCGCTTCCGCCCCGCTGCGGTGCGAGCGGGGTAAGGAGGGCACCAGTCTGGGGCGTCGGCTCAGTGATAGGTCGGCTCGGTCGCCAGGCGCGCGGTCATTAGCAGCGGCTTGTCCTGGGCGGCGCTGCCGGGCCAGGTCTGGGCGATGCGTTCCAACACTACCTGGGCCAGCATGCTGTGGGTGCGGCTGGCGAAGTGCCCTCGCGCACCGAAGATATAGGCCTGGTCGGCACCCGGCTCGACATAGCTGTCCGGGTCGCAGAACTCCCGGCCGGGGAGGCAGGCATCGCCCTCGGCATGGGTGAAACCGTAGTTGCCGTAATGGGCGAAGACTTCTTCCATCACCCGGTAGGCGTCCACCAGCAACAGGCGGTCGCTGGCCGGCAGGTTGGCCTGCAGGGTCTCGTTGTAGAGCTTCACCAGATCGTGGTTGCGCTGCGCCAACTGCTCGGTCCAGGGCTCGAGATAGGGCGCCTTGCCATAGTCGGTATTGTTGAGGACCACCAGGCGCTGGGCGCCGAGACCCAGCAGGTAGCGCAGCAGCTTGACCTCGTTCATCGCCGTATGACGGATGCGGGATTCGACCTGCTCGCGGACATCCGGGGGCAGCGGCGCATCGGCCATCAGGGCGGCTCGGAGTTTCTTGTCATAGAAGGGGCCGATGATGTCATTGCCGCCGATCTGCACCAGCACCAGATCCTGCTGGCGGAAGCGGCCGTGCTGCATCTCGAAGTTGCGAATCTGCTGGGAGAAGGCGAGGGGCGCTTCGTTGTGGTCGAAACCGGGCTCGGTGAAGCTGCCGGTCACGGCGCCGCCTTCGGCGTAGCAGAGGCCGTCGGTATCGACCGTACCCTCATGGCCGTAGCCTTCCGCTTGCCGGTTGGGGCCGAGTTCGATGCCGTAGGCTTCGGCGATTTCCTGGGGGTAGGTGCGTCCGGGATTGGTGGCGTAGATGTGACCGAAGGTGCCGCAGTCCATGAGGCTGTCGCCGAAGGCGATCACCCGCTGGATGCCTCGCGCCTCGGCGACGGGTTCAGGGCTGGGTACCAGCGCGAGCAGCGCTGCGACGCCGACCAAGGCACTGGCCAATCCCCAATTTCTGCCCATAGCCCACCTCCCGGCAGCACCCTGGATGGGCGCTACCCACGACTTTTGCAACCTTCATACCGGGAAGAGAGAAAAATGCCGTCGAGAGTTCCCCCAGGCTTGTAATAGAGCAATTTCCGCTTGATGACAAGCGTGCGAGGCGGCGTTGTCGCCAGAGGGGAAAGGATGGTCGTAGAGGGCCTGGTGCGGCTGGATTGGCGCGGATTTCCAGCCGCTATTCGACGAAGTCAGACCAGGCGCAACAGCTGCCTGGCGGGCAGGAGCGAGGCGACGAAAGGACGGGGCGTGCACCAGGACACTGCGGTCCTGGCTGGGGTGGGCGAAGGCTGCGCCAGAGCTGTGCGGGCAGGTCGAATGAGCGAGACTTGGGGCTCATTGGCGGCGAGGAGCGATGGCTGCCCAGCTTGTCAGCGGATTCGCGTCAGGCGGGCTCGCCGACCGTTACCGACGACTGCGCCAGGATGGCATCGAGCAGACCGGGGAAGCGGCTGTCCAGATCCGCCCGCCGCAACTGGTTCATGTGCGTGGTGCCGGCATTGCGGGTGTGCACCAGACCGGCATCGCGCAGGACGCGGAAATGGTGGGACATGCTGGACTTGGGCCGACCGCCATCCAACTCGCCGCAGGTGGCTTCGGTCACCTGGGCCAGGTAGCGGACGATATCCAGGCGTACCGGATCGCTGAGCGCGTGGAACAGGCGTTCGAGGGAAAATTCGTCAGGACTGGGGTGTTTGAAAGGGCGCATGGGCCAATCATACACCGGGGGTTGGCGATCACGCTATGTTCGATTAGTATCGAATTAACGAACCAACAGTCATCCTCTTGGAGACCGCTCAGATGTCCGCATTGTTCCAACCCTTCACCCTCAAGGACGTGACGCTGCGCAACCGCATCGCCATTCCGCCCATGTGCCAATACAGCGCCGTCGACGGCGTGATCAACGACTGGCATCAGGTGCACTACGCGGGCCTGGCGCGGGGCGGTGCCGGCGTGGTCATCGTCGAGGCCACGGCGGTGTCGCCGGAAGGCCGGATCACTCCCGGTTGCGCCGGTATCTGGTCCGATGCCCAGGCCCAGGCGTTCGTGCCGGTGGTGCAGGCGATCAAGGCGGCTGGTTCGGTGCCTGGTATCCAGATCGCCCACGCCGGGCGCAAGGCCAGTGCCAACCGTCCCTGGGAAGGCGACGACCACATCGCCGCCGACGACAGTCGTGGCTGGGACACCATCGCCCCGTCCGCCGTGGCCTTTGGCGCCAACCTGCCCAAGGTACCCAAGGCCATGACCCTGGACGACATTGCCCGGGTCCGCCAGGATTTCGTCGATGCTGCCAAGCGTGCCTATGAGGCCGGCTTCGAGTGGCTGGAGCTGCACTTCGCCCACGGCTACCTGGCGCAAAGCTTCTTCTCGGTGCACTCCAACCAGCGCGACGACCAGTACGGTGGTGACCTCGCCGGCCGCAGCCGCTTCCTGCTGGAAACCCTGGCCGCGGTGCGCAAGGTCTGGCCGGAACATCTGCCGCTGACTGCCCGTTTCGGCGTGATCGAATACGACGGTCGCGACGAGGAGACCCTGGCCGAGTCCATCGAGCTGGCCCAGGGCTTCAAACGCGAAGGCCTCGACCTGCTGAGCGTCAGCATCGGTTTCTCCACCCCGACCGCCAACATCCCCTGGGGCTCGGGCCTGCTGGCGCCCATCACCGAGCAGGTGCGCAAGGCCACCGGCCTGAAGGTGGCCTCGGCCTGGAACATCGACACCCCGGCCCTGGCCAACCAGGTAGTGGCCGACGAGCAGCTGGACCTGGTGATGGTGGGCCGCGCCCACCTGGCCGATCCGCACTGGCCCTACTACGCCGCCAAGGCCCTGGGCGTGGACAAGCCGTCCTGGGTGCTGCCGGCGCCCTATGCCCATTGGCTGGAGCGTTATCGCAGCAGCTGAGTCGGCTCCTGCCAAGACGAGACGCTATCCTTCGGGGTAGTGCCCGTCAGTCGAGGTGCTGAGCGCAGCCACTTGCAGCCGCCCGGGTGGGCACAAAAAACGCCGCGTCCTCTTCACGAGGACGCGGCGTTTTTCTTAACTGACCGGCGTGTGGCCAAGGTCGGGCTGCTCAGGGCCGCAACTTGGTCCTCTGTCGTTGCTGCTCCATCGCGGCCATGGGCCGCTCCTACAGAGGTTGATGCTTTTGTAGGAGCGGCCCATGGCCGCGATAGTCCAAGTCAGAGCGGTCGCTACGGCGCACCGGCATGGCCGCGATAAGACAGTGGCTCCTCCAGGGGTGGATGCTTTTGTAGGAGCGGCCCATGGCCGCGATAGTCCAAGTCCGAGCGGTCGCTACGGCGCACCGGCATGGCCGCGATAAGACTGTTGCTCCTCCAGGGGTTGATGCTTTTGTAGGAGCGGCCCATGGCCGCGATAGTCCAAGTCAGAGCGGTCGCTACGGCGCACCCGGTATGGCCGTTATAAGACAGTTGCTCCTGCAGTCAGCGCATCGCCGTAAGAGCGGACCTGTCCATCGTCCCCAAGCACTGGGGTCTAGGTTATGGCCCCTCGGGGTGGCTTTCTCGTGGCTCACTGCAAGGCCTGCTGACGTTCGGCCGTGCTGGGGTGAGTGGAGAGGTAGCTGGCCCAGCGGCCGTCGGGCGAGGCGTCGGGGCATTCCTCGTGAGGCTTGGTACAGCCGTTGGCCTGCTCCAGGCGCTCGAGCAGAGTGGTCAGCCGGCTGGCCGGGATGTGCTGCGCCGCCAGCGCCTGGGCGGCGTAGCGATCCGCCTCGTATTCGAAGGCGCGGGAATAGCCCAGCTCGGTGAGCACGACCGGGATGGCCGAGACGCTGGCGCTGATCGAAGAGACATCGCCGGTGACCACCAGGATGACCAGCCCGAGGCCCGAACTCTGTAGCACCTGGCGCAGGGCGTGCCGGCGCGCGAGGTGGCCGAGTTCATGGGCCAGCACGGCAAGCAGCTCGTCGTCGTGCTCGGCGAGATTCACCAGTTGATCGGTGAAGACCAGGGTGCCCGAGGGCAGGGCCAGGGCGTTGGCGCCCAGGCTGCGGGCGGCGTCGCGGAACTGGATGTCCACCTCAAGGCTGGGGTCCGTCGCCTGGGCGAAGGCCAGGAAGCGGGCGCGCAAGGCTTGCTGGCGGGCGGCAGGCAGGGTTGAGGGCTTGAGCGCCGCGCGGTCGAGCAGGGCCAGGGTGCCGTCGCCCAGGTGGGTGCCGACGCTGGCGGGCAGGCGGAAGGCTAGGGTCTCGGCCAGGGCCGGAATGCCGTAGCGGATACCACCCCAGGCGAAGGCGATCGCCAGGACCAGCGACAGCAGGACCAGTCGCCAGCTGGATTCCAGGCGATAGGCCAATCCCTGGTGCGCGTCGGTATCCCGCAGCAGGTCGTCGATGGCATCGTTGTGCAAGGTCTCGAAGCGGCCGGCGCCGGGGAAGTCGAGAAAACGCGGCGTATTGCCCAGGCGGGAGGACAGCTCGATCGCCGTCACCGGACTGGGTCCGGCCAGGAGTTGCCCATCGTCCGTGGTCACGGCCCACTGGCCGGCGTCCACCTCCAGGCGCGCGGGGACGCGCCGGGAGGTATTGCCGTCGAAGAACCAGCCGGTCAGCTCGGGCGTCACAGCCCCAGGTCCACACCGAATAGCTCGGCCGCTTCGCCGCCGGTGGCCGAGGCGCCACCGCGCTGATCGGCGATGAAGGCCTCGACGTCGCCCTCGGCTTCCAGGGTGATGTGCTCGGCGGCGTAGCGCGCGGTACGGACTCGGGCCCAGGGATAGAACAGACCGAGGGTCAGCACCATGCCGATGAGGTTGGTCAGGACCAGCAGGCTGTAGGAGCCCAGGCCGTAGTGGGCGCCCAGGCGGACCACGCCGGCGCGGGTGCTGCGGTAATACAGGTTGGTCAGGGTGACCTTCACATAGACGAAGATCAGTTGGTAGGTCAGCAGCATCACGATGATCGATGCGATGGGCGAGCCTACCGGCGATGGAGAAACGTTGGCGAAGATGGCGAGTAGGTCCAGGGCGATGTTGGCGATCATGCCGAGCACGGCGAGGGCGATGATGCCTAGGACCATGCGGTAGTAGCGCCCGACGCCGGCCTGGAAGCTGAAGCCCTGGGTGCCGAAGCGGCTGTGGCTGGCGATGAACGCCTGCTGACGCTGTATTGCCATCGGATAGAGGATGCCGAGGGTCAGGATGCCGAGCAGCGGCCAGCCTATGAAGACCTTGATGGCTTCGCCCAGGCGCGCCTCGAAGCCGAAGCGTACGCCGCGCCAGGCGGAGTTGTGATGGTGGAAGCTCAGGGCGCGGACTACGATCCAGGGAGTGGCGATCAGCAGTGCCAGGCCCGCGAAGGGCTTGATCAGGGGGACGTAGAGACTGAGTACGTAGTAGCCGGCCAGGAGTGCGACCATCAGCAGCCGACCCTTGAGGATGGCGCGCGGATCGGCCAGGTACTCGAAGGCGTTACCGTCCAACCGGGTGTTGCCATAGAAGTACCTGAGGGTGCGGACCTTGGCCCAGGCCGAGTAGATGCCCAGGGTCAGGACGCTGAGGACCAGGTTGACGATCCAGATGCGGAAGAATTCGCCGCCCTGGCCATGGAATTCGAGGGGGAGCCGGCGGGGTTCGTCGTCCTGTACCTGGGGGCGGGCCTGGATTGGCGCTGCGGGCGGTTGCTGGGGGACGAGGGTCAGCGGGGCAGTGGGGGTCGCCACGGATTGGGCACTGGCAGGGGGCTCCACTACGTCGCCCGTCGAGCTTTCCAGGCGCGCCAGGGCGCCGATCTGGCTGAGGCGCTGCAGGTAGCCTTCGGCTTCCTTGCGGCCGATGTCGCGCTTGATGACGACGGGCTTGGCGCTGAACAGCTGTTCCAGGCGCTCGGTGCTCAGGCCGTAGGCATCGGCGAAACGCCGCTTGACCTGTTCCAGATCGAAACCGTCGGCGATTTGACCGGAAAACACCACGCTATAAGTTGGGCTGGGCATCTACGCATCCTTTCGTAGGGGTTCAGGTGACGGGGACTATAGCCAGGACGCCGGTCTGGGGTGACATCGGCAGGGGATATGCGGTCGTCTCGGGTGGCCGGACGGCCATTTCCGTGGCGTTGAAATGAGAGCCGCGCATGAGCACTGGATACCGAGTCACCGTCGGCTTGCCGGAGGAGATGAAGGCCTTCCGCGAAGCCTTCGTTGCGGTGCTCAAGGAGCCGGCCGTGCTGGCCGGGCTCGCGCCCCTGGAACGTCGAGGCGAGCAGCTGGCGCAGCTCGCCTGACTTGTCGAAACGCGCTGATAAAGCCGGTGCCGGGTGGGCAACGGCGTAGCCTTATCTACCCTGCCACGAGCCTGCCAGTGGAAAACGCTGCGCGGTTTTCCACGCTACGGGTGTCAGGCGTCGCGGTGATGTACCCGGCGGCCGGCCGCGTGGGTCTCGCGTACCACGCGATCGTCGGCGAGGGTGGTGAGGACGAAAAGAGTTTCCTCCAGGCTTTTGGACTGCTGCAGGCGGTAGTCCAGCAGCGGGGTGGCCTTGAGGTCGAGCACCACGAAGTCGGCGTCGTGGCCGGGAGTCAGGCTGCCGATGCGGTCGTCCAGGCGCAGGGCGCGGGCGCCGCCAAGGGTGGCGAGGTACAGCGACTTGAAGGGATGCAGGCGGTTACCGCGCAGTTGCTGCACCTTGTAGGCCTCGCCGAGGGTTTGCAGCAGCGAGAAGCTGGTGCCGGCGCCGACGTCGGTGCCCAGGCCGACGTTGACCTTGAAGGCTTCCATCCGCTGGAGGTCGAACAGACCGCTGCCGAGAAAGAGATTGGAGGTGGGGCAATGCGCCACCGCCGAACCTGTGTCGTGCAGGCGCTGGCATTCGGCGTCGCAGAGGTGGATGCCGTGGGCGAACACCGAGCGCGGGCCGAGCAGCTGGAAGTGGTCGTAGACGTCCAGATAATTGCTCCGCTCCGGGAACAGTGCCTTCACCCAGTCGATCTCTTTGAGGTTCTCGGAGAGGTGGGTGTGCAGGTAGACGTCCGGATGCTCGGCCAGCAGGCGTCCGGCGGCTGCCAGTTGCTCTGGCGTGCTGGTGGGCGCGAAGCGCGGGGTGACCGCATAGTGCAGCCGGCCCTTGCCATGCCAGCGCTGGATCAGCGCCTTGCTATCGGCATAGGCGGACTCGGCCGTGTCCTGCAAGTAATCCGGGGCGTTGCGGTCCATCAGTACCTTGCCGGCGATCATGCGCAGGTCGAGGCGTTCGGCGACCTGGAAGAAGGCCTCCACCGATTGCGGATGGACGCTGCCGAACACCAGGGCGGTGGTGGTGCCGTTGCGCAGCAGTTCGCCGACGAAGATCTCGGCCACCTCGGCGGCCTTGGCCGGATCGGCGAAGGCGCGCTCGGTGGGGAAGGTGTAGGTGTCCAGCCAGTCCAGCAGCTGCTCGGCGTAGCTGGCGATCATGCCGGTCTGCGGATAGTGGATATGGGTGTCGATGAAGCCGGGGGTGATGAGGGCGTCGCGATGTTCGATCACCTCGGTGCCGGCGGGCAGGGTGGGCAGCAGCTCGGCGGCCGGGCCCATGGCCTGGATGCGGCCGTCCTCGATCAGCAGCAGGCCGTCGGCATGGTATTCATAGGAGGCGTCCAGCCCCACCTCGGCCGGGTCGGCGAGGCTGTGGAGCAGGGCGGCGCGATGGGCGATAGCGGTCATAACGATCTCGAATGGTAAACGACTAACTAGGAGTAGCGGTGACCAGGCGCAGCGGCGTATCCGCCTGCTGGGCCTGGCGGCCGTAGTGGGCGATGACCTCACCAGCCACGGCGATGGCGATTTCCAGGGGCAGCTTGCCCTGGACCTCGGGCAGACCCAGGGGGCAGCGCACCGTGGCCAGGCGCTCGGCGCCGTGACCTCGGGCCGTGAGGCGGTGGCGGAATTTGGCCCACTTGGTCTTGGACCCGATCAGGCCGAAGTAGCCATGGTCGCCACGGGCGAGGATGGCATCGGTCAGCTCCAGGTCCAGCGGGTGATTGTGGGTCATGACGATGTAGTAGGCCCCGGCCGGCATCCGGGCGATCTCGTCGACCGGCTCGTCGGTGACGATCTTCTCGACGCCAGCGGGCAGCGGATCGGGAAATTCCTGGGGGCGCGAGTCGACCCAGCGCACCGCGCAGGGCAGGCCGGCCAGCAGGGGCACCAGGGCGCGGGCGACATGGCCGGCGCCGAAGACGATTACCGGGACGTCCTGGGCCAACAGCGGCTCGAACAGCAAGGTGGTGACGCCGCCGCAGCACTGGCCGAGGCTGGCGGCCAGGGAAAAGCGCTCCAGGCGCGGCTGGCGGCTGCCGGCCGCGAGCAGCTCGCGGGCGATCTCCACGGCGCGGTATTCCAGGTGGCCGCCGCCGATGGTCAGGTGCTGCTCGGTCCGACCCACCAGCATCTTGGTGCCGGCGTCGCGGGGCGTGGAGCCCTGTTCATCGGCCACGGTGACCAGCACGCAGGGTTCGCCGCGCGCCTCAAAATCAGCCAGCAACGCCAGCCAGCCGCGTTTCGGGGTCATGCCGGTTCCTCCGTGGCGGACGTCGCTACGGCCTGGGTCTCAGCGGCCAAGCGGCGCATCCGCTCCACGCCCCAGAGCACCCGCTCGGGGGTGGCCGGGGCGTCCAGCGCCGGGTGGAAGCGGTAGTCGGCCACGCTGGCCACCGCGTCCTGCAGGGCGCACCAGACCGAGATGCCGAGCATGAAGGGCGGCTCGCCCACGGCCTTGGAGTGGAACACTGTGGCCTCGGGATTCTTGCGATTTTCCACCAGGCGGACCCGCAGGTCCGGCGGCACGTCGCTCACCGCCGGGATCTTGTAGGTGGAAGGACCGGCGGTGAGCAGCTTGCCGGCGTCGTTCCACACCAGTTCTTCCATGGTCAGCCAGCCCAGGCCCTGGACGAAACCGCCTTCGACCTGGCCGATGTCGATGGCCGGATTCAGGGAGGCGCCGACGTCGTGGAGGATGTCGGTGCGCAAGAGCCGGTATTCGCCGGTGAGGGTATCGATCAGCACCTCGGAGCAGGCGGCGCCGAAGGCGTAGTAGTAGAAGGGCCGGCCGCGGGCCTGATCGCGGTCGTAATGGATCTTCGGCGTGCGGTAGTAGCCGGTGCTGGAGAGCGACACCTGGCCGACGTAGGCCAGCTGGATCAGCTCTTCGAAGCTCAGCAGCCGGTCACGCACCTTGACGTGGCCGTTGCGGAAGTCGACCTCCTCTGGCCCCACATGGAAGTGCCGACTGGCGAAGTCGATCAAGCGATCCTTGATGGTCTGGGCGGCGTTCTGCGCGGCCTTGCCGTTGAGATCGGTGCCGCTGGAGGCGGCGGTGGGCGAGGTGTTGGGCACCTTGTCGGTGTTGGTGGCGGTGATCTGGATGCGGGCTATGTCGACCTGGAAGACCTCGGCCACCACCTGGGCGACCTTGGTGTTCAGCCCCTGGCCCATCTCGGTACCGCCGTGGTTCAGGTGGATGCTGCCGTCGGTGTAGACGTTCACCAGGGCGCCGCCCTGGTTGAGGAAGGAGGAGGTGAAGGAGATGCCGAACTTCACCGGGGTCAGCGCCAGGCCCTTCTTCAGCACCGGGCTGTTCCGGTTGAAATCGCGGATGGCCGCGCGGCGGGCCTGGTAGTCGCTGCTGGCCGCCAGGTCCGCGGTCATCTCGTCGAGCAGATTGTCTTCCACCACCTGGTGGTAGTGGGTGACGTTGCGGGTCTCCTTGCCGTAGTAGTTGCGGCGGCGCACCTCCAGCGGATCGAGGCCGCGGTGGCGGGCGATGGCGTCCATGACGTTCTCGATGGCCAGCATGCCCTGGGGCCCGCCGAAGCCGCGGTAGGCGGTGTTGGAGGCCAGGTGGGTCTTGCAGCGGTGGCCGGTGACCTGGGCATTGCCGAGGTAGTAGGCGTTGTCGGCATGGAACATGGCGCGGTCGATGATGGCATTGGACAGGTCCGGCGAATAGCCGCAGTTGCCCGCCAACTCGAAGCGAATGCCCAGCAGGCGGCCGTCGTCGTCGAAGCCGACGTCGTATTCGACATGGAAAGGATGGCGCTTGCCGGTCATGTGCATGTCTTCGCAGCGCGGCAGGCGCATCTTCACCGGGCGTCCGGTGAGGCGCGCGAACACCGCGCAGAGCGCCGCCGGCATGCCGGCCTGGCTCTCCTTGCCGCCGAAGCCGCCGCCCATGCGTCTCATGTCGACGGTAACCTTGTTCATCGAGACGCCCAGCACCTCGGCCACCTGCTTCTGCACCTCGGTGGGATTCTGGGTGGAGGAATAGACCAGCATGCCGCCATCCTCGGTGGGCATCACCGAGGCGACCTGGGTTTCCAGGTAGAAGTGTTCCTGGCCGCCGATGGCCAGCTCGCCCTGCAGGCGATGGGGCGCGGCGGCCAGGGCGGCGGCCGCGTCGCCGATGTGGTGGCTGTGGCTGGGGGAGATGAAGTGCTCGCGTCTGAGCGCTTCCTTGACGTCGATGATGGCCTCTAGCGGCTCGTATTCGACGATGGCCGCCTGGGCGGCGCGGCGGGCGGCGTCCAGGCTGCTGGCGGCCACGGCCAGTACCGGTTGGCCGAGGTACTGCACCTCGCCATCGGCCAGCAGCGGATCGCCCGGCAGCACGGCGCCGATATCCAGCTGACCGGGTACGTCGGCGGCGGTGATGGCCAGGGCCACGCCCGGTATCTCATAGCAGGGCGACAAATCGATACGCAGGATGCGCGCATGGGCGTGCTCACTCATCCGCGCATAGACGTGCAGCTGGTTGGGGAATTCCAGGCGGTCGTCGATGTAGATCGCTTCACCGCTCACATGCTTGTCGGCACTCTCGTGCTTGAGCGGCTTACCGACGCCGGTGGTGAGACCCGCGGCGAAGGCGGCGGCCATTTCCTCGGGGGTACGGACGGGGAGGCTGCTAGACATGGGCGGTGACCCTCGTGGCGAGCGTGGGCTGGGTGGTCTCCAGATGACATTTGCGCAGCAGGTTCTGCGCCGTCAGCAGGCGATATTCGCGACTGGCGCGGAAATCCGACAGCGGGGCGAAGTCGTTGGCGAGGGCTTGGGCGGCGCGCTCGACGGTAGCGGTGTTCCAGGGTTGGCCTAACAGTGCCTGCTCGCAGTGAGCGGCACGCTTCGGAATGGCCGCCATGCCACCGTAGGCGATACGTACCGCCGCGACGCGCCCCTCGTCGAGTTCCAGGGCGACGGCGGCGCAGACCGCGGAGATGTCGTCGTCCAGGCGCTTGGACACCTTGAAGGCGCGGAAGATAAGGCCCTCGCGCGTCCGGGGCACCCGTACCGCCTGGATGAATTCACCCGGCGCCAGGGCGGTCTTGCGGTAGTCGAGGAAGAAGTCGTCCAGCGGCAGTTCGCGCAGGCGCTCGCCCTGGCGCAGCAACACGCTGGCACCGAGTGCCAGCAGCAGCGGTGGGCTGTCGCCAATGGGCGAAGCATTGCCGATGTTGCCGCCCAGGGTGCCCTGGTTGCGGATCTGCAGGGAGGCGAAGCGCTGCAGTAGGGCGCCGAAGTCGGGGTAGTCGGCCGCCAGGGCGGCGGCGCAGTCGGAAAGCGGCGTGGCGGCGCCGATCTCGATACTGTCCTCACCGACCGTCACGTAACGCAACTCAGGCAGGTTGCCCAGGTAGATCAGCGTATCCAGGCGGCGATGATTCTGGGTCACTTCCAGGGCCAGGTCGGTGCCACCGGCCAGCAGGCGCGCCTCGGGATGGGCCAGGTAGAGACTGGCCAGTTCGCTTAGGGTGGTGGGGCTATAACTCTGACGACCGGCGCCTTCGAGACGGGGCTCGGGTGCCGGCGCCAGGGCCTTCAGGCGCTCCAGGGTCTGCTGCTCGCGGGCATCGAAGTGGTCGGGCTGACGACTGGCGCAGGCCTGTTCGGCGGCGGCCAGGATCGGTCGGTAGCCGGTGCAACGGCAGAGATTGCCGGCCAGGGCCTCATGGGTGGCGGCGCTGTCCGGCGCGGCGACGTTCTTCTGCAGGGCGAACAGCGACATGACGAAGCCCGGTGTGCAGTAGCCGCACTGGGAGCCATGGCAGTCGACCATGGCCTGCTGCACGCTGTGCAGGCGGCCTTGGTGCCTGAGGTCTTCCACACTGATCAGTTGCTTGCCGTCCAACGCCGCGACGAAGGTCAGGCAACTGTTGACGGTGCGATAGCGCAGCCGGTCGCCATCCGCCTCGGCCAGTACCACGGTGCAGGCGCCGCAGTCGCCGGAGGCGCAGCCTTCCTTGGTACCGGTCTTGCCGCAGCGCTCGCGCAGGTACTGGAGCACGGTGAGATTGGGATCGAGCTGCTCTTCGACGCGCAGCTCCTGGTCCAGCAGAAACCTGATCAAGGCCGCTCTCCACTTGAGGTTGGGTTGCTTCGATGGTGGGTAAAGCTGACCGATAGGTCAACAAATCTCCGGGCGAGTGGACGGCGATTGTCGTTTTTGGGCAAGGCCGTCGGGGAGGGAATATAACGCCTGCGCGACCTTGGGGCAGACATTGGCGACATGCACGGCCGTAGTGCAAAAAAGCCGCAGTTCGGCGTCGACGAAAGGCATACTTTTGCGATCAAGCCGTTAGTGCGATTGCCGATATCCAGAGCTATGGGTATGGCCCCCAATGCGGGCCCTGCCTTTTTCCGTTCCTCTGCGTGGATGTCCGTCGTGTCTGCCAAGTTGAATCATGTCGCCGGCCAGGCGTCTTCGGGTTTCTTCTCGCTGATCGCCGTGGTCTTCGCGGCCGCGGGCCTGATGCTGGTCGCCCTCTGCGAGCGTATCGACGAGCAGCAGCGGCAACACAGTGCGAGCGATGCGCAACGTGCCCTGTCCATCCGCCAGGCCACCCTCGGCAACGTGCTGGCCGACTACGCCTTCTGGCTCGAAGGCTACGTGAGGACCGACAAGCGGGTCGATACCGCCTGGGCCTATGACGAGGACAACATAGGTCCCTCTTTGCACAGCAGCTATGGCCTGGAAGGCGCCTTCATCGTCGGCCCCACCGGCAGTACCCGCTACGCCGTGGTCGAGGGTGCCCGCAGCGCTCTGGAACTCGAAGACTGGCTGGGTAGGGACGAGGCGCCGCTGCTCGCCCTGGCGCGCGCCCGTTCACCGCAGAATGGCTATGCCCAAGGCTATTTCCTAGTGAACGGCCAGCCCGCGCTGGTGATGGCCGCCGTCATCCGCCCGGAGGCGTCCTACCAGGATTTCCAGCGCCTGTCGTACCTGGTGTTCGTCGATGTGCTCACGCCAGCCAAGGCACGGGCGTTGGGCGAGACCTTCGATCTGCAGGAGCTGCGGATAACGGCCGCCAGCGACGCCATCGTCGCCCCGCCCAGTCTGGTGGTGCGCCTGGAGCTCGGTATCTCGCTGCTGCTGCAGTGGCGCTTCCAGGCCTTGGGCGCCGAGCTGCGCGCGACCTTCCTGCCGTTGCTGGTGGTGCTCTGTGGTGCCGCCTTGTTGCTGGTCTGGTATCTGCGCCGACGTATAGCCCGGGCCGCCTGGCACATGCAGGAGGCCGAGCAGGCGTTGCGGCAGAGCGAGCAGCGCTTCCGCTCGGTGTCGGAGGCGGCGTCGGACTGGATCTGGGAGACGGACGCCGCGCAGCGCCTGGTGTATCTGTCGGAGCGCTTCATCGACGTGACCGGCCTGCATCCGCAGCTGTGGCTGGGCCGGCCGCTCTACGAATTGCTCGACTATGAACCGGCGCGGGCGGCCGAGTTGGCTCAGGCGCCGGCCTTCCTGCAACGGGCGCGGCGGACCCTGCGCTGCGAGATGCGCGACGCCCGGGACAACCAGCGTTATTGCCAGCTGTCGGCCCAGGCGATCTTCCGCGACGAGCGGCTGGTCGGCTTTCGCGGCACCGTGTGCGACGTCACCGAGGAGATCCAGGCCAAGGCGCGCATCGAGTATATCAATCAGCACGACACCCTCACCGGACTGGCCAATCGGCGCCACCTGCAGCGTTATCTGGAGCATCGCTTCGCCGAGGGCTTCACCGACGGTCCGCCGCTGCACCTGCTGGCCCTCGACCTGGATCGCTTCAAGCCGGTCAACGACTCCCTCGGCCATGCGGCAGGCGACCAGGTGCTCGCCCAGGTCGCCCGGGTACTGCGCCACAGTATGCGCGACGGCGATCTGGTCGCCCGCATCGGTGGCGACGAATTCGTCATCGCGGTGAATGGCGCGCTGGCGGCCGAGCAGGTCAGCGGGCTGTGCCAACGGATTCTCGAGGGTATCGGCCGCTCGATGACGATCAACGGGCACGACGTCACCATCGGTGCCAGCATCGGCATCGCCACGGCGCCGCGGGACGGGACGTCCGCCGAGGATCTGCTGCGCTATGCCGACATCGCCCTGTACGAGGCCAAGGCGGCTGGGCGCAACACCCTGAGATTCTACGAGCCGACCATGAACCAGCGCATCCTGGCACGGCGGCAACTGGAGACCGAGTTGCGCCAGGCGCTGCAGCGCCAGGAGTTCGAACTGGAGTTCCAGCCACGCTTCGATGCCAGCGGCCAGCGACTGCTCGGCGCCGAAGCCCTGGTGCGCTGGAATCACCCCGAGCGTGGTCGGTTGGCACCGGCGCATTTCATTGCCATGGCGGAGGAGACCGGCCTGATCCTGGCGCTGAGCGACTGGGTGCTGCAGGACGCCTGCAGCCAGGCGCTGGGCTGGGCGCCGCACCTGCTGGTGTCCATCAACCTTTCGCCGTTGGAGTTCCAGCGCGACGACCTGGTCGCCCGCATCCAGGGGGTGCTGGAGCGCACCGGTATCGCTCCAGCCCGGGTCGAGCTGGAGCTGACGGAGAACGTCCTGCTGGACGATGCCGCCGGTGCCCTGGAATTGATGACCCAGCTCAAGGCCCTGGGCGTGCGCCTGTCGATGGACGACTTCGGCACCGGTTATTCCTCGCTCAATTACCTGCGCACCTATCCCTTCGACTGCCTGAAGATCGATCGCAGCTTCGTCGCCCAGATGGAGGAGAGCGCCAGCAACGCGGCCATCGTCGAGGCCATCGTCAGCATGGGCCGGGCGCTGTCGCTGACGGTGGTCGCCGAGGGCATCGAGACCGCCGGCCAGTTGGCGCGGATCGCCGATCTCAAGTGCGACCAGGCCCAGGGGTTTCACCTGCAACGGCCCTTGTCTAAGGCGAGTTTCGCCAGGTTGCGGCAGGAGGCGGCGATGCAGTCCGCGGGCGAGCTGGTGACCTCGGACCGGTAGCGGCGGCCGTTGGCTGTCGCCAGCTTGTCATGGCCGTCGGCTTGAATGGCCGCTTTCAAGCCGGGAGCTGTCATGGCGCTGATCGCAGAAAGGGTTGAACTCGCGCGGGCGGGGCAGAACGCCAAGGTCATTCGTCGGTTGCGCTCGGGCTGGGCGGTAATGGGCGACGTGCAATTCCTGCCCGGCTACTGCCTGCTGCTCGCCGATCCCGTGGTGCCCAGCCTGAATGTGCTGGGGGAGCAGGCTAGGCAGCAGTTCCTCAGCGACATGACGCGGCTGGGCGATGCCCTGCTGGCGGTCACCGATGCCTTGCGCATCAACTACGAGATCCTTGGCAATGCGGAGCCGGAGCTTCACGCCCATCTCTTTCCCCGCTATGCCTGGGAGGTCGACAGCGCCAGGCGGATGCCGGCGTGGTTCTACGACTGGCAGAACGCTCCGGCCTATAGCGCCGAGCTCCACGGTGCCTTGCAGGCGGCATTGGCGGAGCGGTTGGTGGCCATGGGGGGGTTATGGTCCGAGCCGGTGCCTTCGAGATGATCAATAGGGTCCAGGGCCGGATGAGTGGTGGCTAACCTCGATATCTTCATCGGCCTGGCCTCGCGCCCCGCGGGCTGAGGCTTTGTCTCAGCCCCGCCCAACCAGGCGCGTGACCCATCGCGCCAGACGCAACTTGGCGGGCGAGTAGGGCGGAAACAGCAGCCGGATCGCCAGCAGGGGGCCCGCCGTCATCACGCTGCGTTCGTGGGAGAAGGCGCGGAAGCCGGCCAGGCCGTGGGCGCTGCCCAGCCCGGAATGGTTGACGCCACCGAAGGGCAGGTTGACCTGGGTGTACTGCTGCATGCAGAGGTTGATGCCCAGGCTGCCGGAGCTGGTGCGCGACGCGACGCGCCGGTGGATCTCGCGGTCCTGGCTCCAGAGGTAGAGCGCCAGCGGCTTGGGACCGGCGTCGATCCGCGCGAAGACCTCGTCCAGGTCGTCGTAGGCTATGACGGGCAGCAGCGGGCCGAAGATTTCCAGCTCGTCCAGGGCGCTGCTCACCTTCGAGCAATCCAGCAGGGTGGGGCCCAGATAGCGCTGGGCGACGTCGTGATCGCCGCCGTGGATCAGGGTGGCGCCGGCGGCCTGGGCCTGTTGCAGCACGAGTGCAAGGTTGGCGGCGTGACGTTCGTGGATGAGGCGGGCGTAGTCCGAACTGCGGGCGGGATCGCTGCCGTAGCGGCGTTGCAGCAGGGCGCGGCAGCGCTCCATGAAGGCGGGCTGGATGGCGCGGGCGACGAACAGGTGGTCGGGCGCGACGCAGGATTGCCCGGCGTTGAAGAACTTGCCCCAGAGCAGCAGCTCGGCGGCGGCGTCCAGGTCGGCGCTGGCATCGACGATGGCGGGCGACTTGCCGCCCAGCTCCAGGGTCACCGAGGCCAGGTGAGTGGCGGCGGCCTGCATCACCAGGCGACCCACGGCCGGCGAGCCGGTGAAGAAGAAGTGATCGAAGGGCAGCGCCAGCAGTGCCTGGGCCGTCTCCACGCCGCCTTCGCAGAAGGCCACGGTATCGGGGGTGAAAGCCTCGGCGATCACCTCCCGCAGCACGGCGTTGACCGCCGGGGTGAATTCCGATGGCTTGAGCACCACGGTGTTGCCCGCGGCCAGGGCGGATACCAGGGGCCCGAGCAGCGTCGAGACCGGATAGTTCCAAGGCCCGATGATCAGGCAGCGGCCGCGCGGCTGGCAGTGGATCTCGGCCGGGCAGCCCAGCGAGGTCAGGGTCGCGCTGACCCGGCGTGGCTTCATCCAGCGGCGCAGATGGCGGCGCGCATGCTGGAGCTCTTCCAGCACCGGCATGATCTCGGACAGCTCCACCTCTACCTGGGGCTTGCCGAAATCCGTGCGGAAGGCGGCGTAGAGAACCTCGCGCCGGGCGACCAGGGCCTGGTGCAGGCTGTCCAGCAGGGCGCGGCGCTCCTCGGCGGCCGAGCTGCGCAGGGCCAGCGCCCGGGCGGCCTGGTCGCTGAACAGCCGTTGTGGCGTGGTGACCGCCAAAGTGGGTAGGACAGGATCGAGCAGGGGGGCAGGCATGGTGAGGTCCGCACTGGAGTCGAGAGGCTGGGTAAGGGTAGTGGAGCCGGGCGCGGGCGTCCTGCTCAGCCGGAACGCCGCAGGCGTCCACGGCTGGGCAGGCGGCTGGTTCTTTCGCTGACGCCGAGCAAGCCGAGCAGGCCCAGGGCGAGCAGGCTCAGCAGGGCGCTGGCGAGGGCGGCGGGTCTTACCTCGGCGCCGTTCAGCCAGAGCGACGCCAATGCCGGCCCGGCCGCGCAGCCGAGCAGCTGCAGCGACGGCACCAGGGTGGCGGTGCGCCCGCTGGGATCGAGGCTCAGCGCCAGGCCGATCTGGAAGGGCGTCAGGGTCTGCCAGATAAAGGTGAACAGCAGGCATGAGCCGACGAAGGCTAGGTGTGCGCCAACCGGCAGGCCGTGGATCAGGGTGGCGAGGCTGCCCAGCAGCAGGGTCGCCACCACCAGGGTGCCCCGTGCCGGCAGGCGGCTCACCAGCCCGGCGCCGGCCAGGCCGCCGAGCAACTGGGCGCCGAGGCTCAGGGCAATCAGCGACTGAGCCTGGCCGGGCGGCAGGCCGAGGGCTTCGCCATAGGGTTCCAGATAGGCCCAGAGCGCGCCGATCGCGGCCAGTTGGGCACCGACGCAGGCCAGCAGCAGACCGCGGGGTAGCGTCCAGCCCGGGCTGGACGGGTTGCTGGTTTGGCCTGCGACCGGCGCCAGGCGCCGTGGCAGCACGATCAGCAGCGGCAGGGCGAGGGCTGTCACCGCCGCCAACAGCAGGAAGCCGCCGAGGATGCCGGCGTTGGGCAGTACCCAGAGCGCCAGGGCAGCCGCCAGCAGTCCCTGGCAGAAGGTCTGCAAGGCCATGAACAGGCCGGAGAGCCATTCGGCCCGGGGTTGGCGGACCATCAGTGCCACCGCCGCCCAGAGCAGCAGGCCTTCGCCCAGCCCGGCCAAAGCGCGCAGGCCGAGCAGGGGCAGGTCACCGACGGCCTGGGCGCTGAGCAGGTCGGTGCCGGTGGCCAGCAGTATCGCCGGCAGCAGCAGGTGCGGCAGCTCCAGGCGCTGGCCCAGGACCTCGCCGAGCATCACGCCCAGGCCGAGGGCGACGATCTCGCCCATCGCCACCAGGCCCAGGCCGTCCAGGCTGGCCCGGCCGCTGGTGAAGAGTTCACCGAGTAGCAGCGGTTGCAGGCCGAGGATGAGCAGGGCCAGGGAGCCCAGCAGCAGGGCAGCGGCGACCTGGAGCGGCGGCGAGGGAGGCGTGGCGGTCATGGGACTGGTCTCCAGATCTCGGTCAGTAGCCGCGGCTTTCGGCCGGCAGCTCGCCGCTGGCGAAGGCCAGGGCAGCGTGGCGCTGGTCGCGTTGGAGGCGGCGCGTGGCGATCAGCACCACCCACCAGGGCAGGCGGGTAAGCGTGGCACCGGTCGCCTGGGCCAGGGTGTAGGCCTTGGCGCATTTCTCGAACAGTTCCGCGTTGAGCGCCGCGCGGCTGGCGGTGGTACCCAGGCACAGCGGCCGCTCCGCCAGCAGCAGGACGTTGCCGCCGCCGACGAGGGCGTCCGGCAGGCGGCTGGCATCGCCCACCGCCGCGGCCATGCGGCCCAGGTGGCGCGCCTGCTCGTCGAACAGCACGGGCATGCAGCCTCCGAACGATGCCACGAGCGGCCCGTAGCTGCCCGCGCCCTGGATGATCGCGCCGACGTCCGGGCGCGCGCGGTAGATGACCGCATGGTCAGCGGCATCCGGCAAGGCCTGGCCAAGCGATGTCTCCACCGGCTCGGCATCCGCCAGGGTACCGAACCAGAGGGTGCCGGTGCCCGGTACCCGGAGCGACAGCGTGACCGCCGGGAGTTCGCCGCGGCGTACCAGACGCTGCTGCAGGTCGAGCCACTGTTGATGGAGGGCGAGGCGCATGGGCAGGGGCCTCATACCAACTGGAAGACGCGGTCGAAGCGTTCCAGGGCGTCATCGATCACCGCATCGGTGTCGGCCAGGCTGGTATAGATGCGGCTGCCGGCCAGGGTGATCAGCCCGTGGGCGGTGTAGGCGGCGCCCATCTCTTCCATCATGTGTTTGCGCGCCTTGGCCTCGTTGCGCAGGCGCAGCAGCTTGAGCGGGTTGCTGGTGTCGAGCAGCAGCACCCCCGAGGTCTGCAGGTGCACGATGGAGCCGAGGTTATAGGCTACGTAGGGCAGATTGCGGCGCTGGATGATCTCCTCCAGCCCCTGGCGCAGCCGGTCGCCGGCCCGGCCGGCCTGTCCGGCGGCGTCGAGGCGCTGGATTTCCTTGAGGGCGTAGTAGCCGGCCACGCAGCACAGCGGATTGGCCGACAGGGTGCCGCCGACGAAGGCCCGCTTCGACGAGGTGCCGATACCGCCCACCAGCAGTTGCATGACCTCGGCCTTGCCCCCCAGGGCGCCGGCCATGGGGTAGCCGCCGGTGAGACATTTGCCCAGCACGGTGAGGTCGGGCAGCACCTTGAAATAGGCCTGGGCACCGCCCATGCCGGCGCGAAAACCGGTCACCACCTCGTCGAAGATCAGCAGGGCACCGAATTCGTCGCAGAGTTTGCGCACTTCGCGGTTGAAGTGCGGATGCACCGGGCGGGTGCCGCTTTCCGGACCGAAGGGCTCCACCAGTACCGCGGCGGTGCCGCCACGCACGCGATTGAATTGCAGGCGGCGGCGCAGGGCGTCGAGGTCGTTCGGCGGGCTCTCCTGGGTGTGGGCGGTGGCGCCGCGGGGAATGCCGAGGGCCTCCATGCGCCCGGTGCCGGGCAGGCGCATGCCGTACACCAACTGGTCGCTCCAGCCGTGGTAGGCACCCCCGATCTTGATGAGCCAGCGGCGGCCGGTGTAGGCCCGCGCCAGGCGCACCGCGGCCATGGCCGCCTCGGTGCCCGAGCCGAGCAGCCGTACCTGGTCGATGCCGGGCACGCTCTGGCAGACCAGTTCGGCGAGCTTTACCTCGTACTCGTGCAATAGCCCGGTGACCGGTCCGCACTCGGCTAGGATGCGCTGCACCTGGTCGCGTACGCCGGGATGGTTGGAGCCGAGCAGGGTGGGACCGCCCGCCTGCAGGAAGTCGATGTAGCTGTTGCCATCCACGTCGGTGAGATGGGCACCCTCGGCCTGGGCGATGGCCAGGGGGAAGGGATGGTTGAAGGCCAGGTTGTGCTGCACGCCCCCCGGAATGAATTGCTTGGCGCGCTCGGCCAGGCGCCGGGAGCCCTGGCAGCGCTCGTCGAAATAGCCCATGACCTTGGCCAGGGCATCGCGGCGCAGCGGGCGCATGGGTTGCCTGACCAACTCGGCGAAGCGGCGATAGAGGGTGTCGGTATCCGGCCAGGCGGTGATCGCGGGCGGGCTGGGCAGTTGGGGGGGCGTGGTCAGGGGCTGGTTCATGGCGGACCTCAGGACGGGTAGGAGGCGGTGAGGGTGGTCAGCAGGCGCTGGCGCGCCAGGCTGTCGGCGGAGGAGAGAACGGGACGGTTGGCGATGCGGCGGACGAGGTAGTGCTCGCAGAAGGCTTCCAACTGCTCCAGCACCGCCAGGGTCTGGCGGGCGCTGGCGCCGTAGCAGAGCACCCCGTGGTTGCGCAGCAGATAGGCCGGGCTCTCGGCGCTCAGGGCCCGATCCAGGCGCTTGGCCAGCCAGCCGGTGCCGGACGGGGCATAGCCCACCAGGGGCAGCCGGCGACCCAGCGCGGGCCAGCGCCCGGGGTCGTCGATGGTCAGGGCTTCGCCCAGCAGGGTGCAGGCACTGGCCAAGGGCTGGTGGGTATGCAGGCTGCAGCCGGCGGCGGGAAAGCGCCGCAGCACCCGGGCGTGCAACCCGGTTTCCACCGAGGGCGCGCGATTGCCTTCGAGCTGGTGCAGATCGGCCAGGCGCAGGATGCAGACGTCTTCCGCGCCCATCTGGTAGTAGTCGAGGGCAGACGGGGTGACCGCGATGCGCTCGGCGTCCACCCGCAGCGCCAGGTTGCCGCCGGTGGCGGCGAAGAAGCCGCGGCGCACCAGGTGCAGGCAGAGATCCACCACCTGTTGGCGCACGTCGAGGGTATCGCTCATGGTCGGGCTCCCTGGTTGGGGTTGAGTCGCCGGTACAGCGGCGCCAGCCGCCGGCGGACTTCGAGAAAGGAGGCGTAGCTGTCGTCGTAGCGCGCCCGCGCCTGAGGGCAGGGCTCATAGAGGCGCGGCGGCCGTTGCAGCGCGGGCACGTCGCTGAAGGCGAGGGCGCCGATGCCGGCGGCGGCGATATAGGCCGAGCCGCGGGCATTGGCCTGGATGGGTGCATCGGGCTGGGCGATCACCTGGCCGGTGACGTCGGCCATGATCTGGCACCAGAGATTGGACTGGGCGCCGCCGCCCACCGCCGTGATGCGCTCGGGTCGGCGGCCAAGGAAGCGGCCGAAGGGCTCCAGCATCCAGCGGGTGTTGAGTGCCACCCCTTCGAGAAAGGCGCGGATGATGTCTTCGCGGGTGTGCTCCAGCGACAGGTTGATCAGCGCCGCGCGCAGGCTGGGATCGTCCACCGGGCTGCGCTCGCCATAGAGCCAGGGGGTGTAGAGCAGCCCACGGGCGCCGGCCGGCACCCGGGCGGCGATGCGGTCGAGCAGGGCATAGAGGTCCGGGTGCTGTTCGTCGCTGAGGAGTTCGTCCGGGTGGTAGAGCACCTTGTCGCGCAGGAACGACAGGTTGGCGCCGGCCGCGGTCTGTAGTGCCATGGCCAGGTAGCGGCCCTTGACCGCACTGGGTACGGCGGCCATGTGGCGCAAGACATCGGACTTCTTGAAGGGCACATGGGCGCCCAGCCAGGAGGAGGTGCCGAGATAGAGGTGCGGGGCGAAATCCTCCACCGCCGAGCCCACCGCCACTGCCGAGGTGTCCACCGAGCCGGCCACCACCGGGGTGCTGCGCGGCAGACCGAGCTGATCGGCCACCGCGCCGGTCAGGGTGCCGATCACCTCCGCCGAGTCCACCAGGTCCGGCAGCTTGTCGCGGTCGAAGCCCAGGGTGCGGATGAGGCTGGCGTCGTACTTTACCTGGCGAGAATCGCGGTTGTCGGTGATCCAGGCGGTGCAGATGGAGTCCGCGGTGGCGCAGCAGCGCCCGGTCAGCCGCAGGTTCATGAAGTCGAGGACGTTGAGAAACTTCACCGTCCGCTCGTAGCGCTCCGGCTGGTGGTCCTGCAGATAGGCGATGTGCCCGGCCGAGTCCTTGCCCGACAGCGACGGCGCGCCGCCGGTCAGGCGAATCCAGCGCCACAGCTTGAAGGGTGAGTAGCCGGCCACCTTCAGCCGACCCCCACCGACCCGGCGCGCCACCGACTCGGCGCCGCGCATGTCCAGCCAGAGCAGGGCGCGGCCCAGGGCCTGGCCATTCGCATCGACGCAGACAGTGCCTTCGGTCTGGGTGGAGCAGCACACCGCCACCACTCGCCGCCGGCGCGCCGGATCGGCGGCGAGCAATTCGCCGGCGCCGCGCAGGAAGGCCTGCCACCAGTCTTCCGGCTCCTGCTCGGCGCTGTGCCCCTCGATGTGCAGGGTGACGCCATGGAAGGTCCAGGCGACCACCTCGCCACCCAGGGTGACCAGGGCGCTCTTGCAGCCGGAAGTGCCCAGGTCCACCACCAGCACCAGGCCGTCGAGGGCGGTGGCCTGGGCTGGGGCCGGCGGTGTGGCGAAGACGTGAGGTTTCATGGGCGCGGGCTCAGAAGGGGCGGGCCACGGACAGCACCCAGCGGGCCTCGTCCGTCGCGCGCTGATGGTCACCGTCTTCGGCGATGTAGAGTTCGCGTGCCCGGGTATGGGGGCTGACGTAGTCCAGCCCGAAGTCGAAGCCCCAGTGGCGATGCACCAGGCCAACCCCGTAATCGCTGAAGTTGGCCTCGGAGAAGTTGCGGATCTGCTGGTAGCCGGCGTGCAGCTTGAGGCTGGTGCGCGGCGTCAGCTCGTAGCGATAGTCCAGGTCGTAGAGCAGGCTGCCACGGGAGTCGTGGTCGCCCTTGGCATAGCACTCCAGGCCCTTGGTGGGATCGGCGTTGAATTGCAGCTGGGCGCCGCAGACCCCGGCGGTGTTGGCACCGCGGTAGTTTTCCGAGAGCACCTTGAGGATGCGCCCCTGGAGGGCGCCATAGCCGATCTCCAGCACGGCGAATTGGCTGTTGTAATTGGTGCTGCGATAGTCGTCGGGCGCGCCGGTCTCCGGATCGATCCGGCTGGGTGCCTTGAAATGGGCGCCGGGAAAGAATTCGCCAGCCAGGCCTACGCCGAAATGCCAGGCGTCGGGATCGCCGAAGCGGTAGCCGCCGGCCAGCAGCACGTTGGCGCCGTCGCCGTCGAGAAACTGCTTCTTGCTCACGGTGCCGAATTCGGCCAGGCCGATCAGGCCGCTCTCGTGGGCCAATTCCAGGGTGACCTTGGCCCCCGGCCGGTTGAGCGAATCCGAGATGCTGCGGTTGCGGACATCCGAGAGCAGCCGCGGGGTCACGGTCAGGGAGTAGCTGGCCAGGTCGTCGTCGGCCTGGACCGCTGCGCTGGCGAATGCCAGGCACGCTAGGGCCGCCGCCTGGGTGCGGTGAAGAGTCCGGTTCATGGGGTCGCTCCTGGCGGTGGCTTAGCTGCAGCGAGGGGTGGCGGGGAGGGCGCTCAGCGGGGTGAGCTGTTCGGTCTTGCCGAGTACCTCGGTGCCGACGTAGGCCCGGATGTTCAGGTCGTCGCCCTTGCGGCGGACGTAGCCCTTGTACTTCTTGCCATCGCGCGGATCGAACACCCAGCCGTCCCGCCAGGTGCCCGCGTCGTCGCGGGTCATCTGCAGGATGCGCGTACCGCAGGTGTCGTGGGCATTGCCGGCGTCCTTGTCCCAAACGATGGTGCCGCACAGGGCCGTGGCATTGTCCGGGCAGGGCTCCACGCGCACCGCCGCGCCCTGATCGGCCGTGAGCCACAGGCCCTGGACCGGCGCGGGGCTCGCCGCCTGGGCGAGCGGGAGCTGAACGGCGAGAAGGAAAGCTGCGAGCGCGAAGGACGATTTCATGGTGAGACTCCCGCTGATTGTTGTGCTTGTGGCTGGAGGCAGTTCAAGGTCGCTTTAGCTGTTATGATAGTCATCGCTACACGATAGTTATAACTATCATTTTTGCGCCTCGCAAGGGGTTTTTCCGTCTCATCAGGAAGCGTTCATGGCTGCCAAAGATCCTGCGTCAACCTCTCGCGCCACGCCCAAGGCCCGCCCCAGTCAGCAGCGCGCGGCGGAAACCTACGAGCGCATCCTCGCCGCGGCGGCCGAGGTCCTCTGCGAGGTTGGCATCGAACGCCTGTCCACTAACCTGGTCTGCGAGTGCGCAGGGCTGACGCCTCCTGCGCTGTATCGCTACTTCCCCAACAAGTACGCACTGCTGGAGGAACTGGGGCGGCGTCTGCTGGAGAAGCAGAACGCGCAGATCGCCCCCTGGATCGATCCGGCGCTGCTGGCCGGGCCCCTGGAGCCGGTGGAAGAGGCACTGACGGGCTTGTTGCTGGACACCTACCGCGTCACTGCGGAGACGCCGGGAGGGATGTGGATTCTCAAGGCATTGCGCGCCGTGCCGTCGCTCGAGCACGTGCGGCTCGATTCGCATCGCCGGGTCGCGGCGCAGCAGGCCGAGTTGCTCTCGGCGATCCTGCCGCAGGTGCCGGCGGAGGACATCGCCCAGGTCTCGCGCATCGTGGTCGAGCTGATCCACTCCACCGTGGAGCTGCTGTTCGACGAGGAACTGCCGGCGCAGCGCACCTGCCGGACGGTGTCGGCCATGCTGACCGGGCATCTGCAGCGGCTACGGGGTGGATGAAGGTACCCTGGGGCGAACGCCGATTTTCGTTGTGATTTCGCGGGCTATCCAGACTGACCAGGATGCTGGGTGACAAGAGCGTGACCCTTTCAGGCGCCGCTTCCAGTCCTTTTTTCCAGCCAAAGCCAGAGCTCGAACAGCCAACGAACGGCATGGGCGATGCAGGCAATACCGGCGAACAGCACATGCAAGAGGGGGATCAATAGGCTCCCCGGACCATCGGCTTGCCTCATACTGAGTTCCAGGCTCGCAATATCCACTGCTATGAAGCCGACAATCCCCAGTAGATAGGATCCCCAACGTCTGGGGATCGCGCTAAGAATGGCTAGAACGATGAGCGATCCCATCCACAGCAGAGCGATAGCGATGGAAAGGGTCATGGTCGGTCCAATGTTCGTCCATGGGGGTGAAGGCCTGCCTCCTAGAATGACGGGAATCTGAGGCTTGTCCAATCAGCATCGGCTGCTGCCAGGTCCAGGCGCTGGCCCAGGAGTGTGGCTGGCGAAGCTTATCCCTGGCTACCTGGCGATGGCCGCCTCGATATCCTTGAACTCCACCACCCGCACATAGGGGGCGATCTCGCCACTGATGGAGAAGTGGGCGCCGATCACCGTGACTTCGACGCCCTCGTTTTCCACCAGATACTGGACGACCTCATGGAAGTCGCCATCGCCAGCGACGAGATACAGCTTCCTCCAGCCGCGCTTCGCGTGGGAGCGCATCAGGTTGAAGGCCAGGCCCACATCGACCCCTTTCTGACTTTTCGTCGTGTACTGCTCGCCCGTCACGGGATGCAGTACTGGCCCGCCGCCCGCGGAGCTGGGCCATTCGTGGGCCTTGCTTTGCAGCCAGTAGAGCTTGACCCGCAACCCGGCGCCCTTGGGCGGGGCCGAACTGAGAAACTTGTTGAAGCCGGTCTGGGCGATGGTTGGCGGGTCGCTGTCACAGTTGAAGTAATAGGCGTCGCCGATACGCTCGCCTGCATCTTCCTCGATGAATTGGCGCAGCTTGAGATAGTCGAATTTGGCGCCGGAGACGGAGCCGTTCCAGGCGCTCAGGGCGTAGGCGCCGTCGACGAACCAGGCCACACCCTGTTGCTTTGTCGTTGCCATCGTATTGCGGGACCGAGCCTTGTAGCGTTGATGGGCATACACCCGCACGCGGGATGCGCAGTCGTACATTGTGAGCGCAATTGCGTCTTTGCGCTGCATTTCCTGAGATCGAGGGCCGGCGCCGCTTGGCGAGAGCGGTTGCGCGGCGCCGGCGCTTAGCGACCGACGCCCGCGCCGGACCCGCTCAGGCGACCCGGAAGCGCCCCACCAGGGCTTGCTGTTGCTCGGCCAGGCGGGCCAGTTCGCGGCTGGTGACGGCGGTCTGCTCGGCACCGGCGCTGACCTGGATCACCAGGTCGTTGATGTCGTTGACGTTGCGGTTGATCTCTTCGGCGACCTGGCTCTGCTGCTCGGCGGCCGAAGCCACCTGGATGTTGCGGTCGTTGATCAGCGTCACGCCCTCGGCGATCTCACCGAGCAGTTCGCCTGCGCGCACCACCTTGCTGGCGCCGGCCTGGACCTGGTTTAGGGTTTCCTGCATGGCCTGGGTGGCGCGATCGGAGCCGCCCTGCAGATGGCTGATCATCTGCTGGATGCTGCCGGTGGATTGCTGGGTTTTCTGCGCCAACTGGCGCACCTCGTCGGCCACGACGGCGAAGCCGCGGCCCGCCTCGCCTGCGCGGGCGGCTTCGATGGCCGCGTTGAGCGCCAGCAGGTTGGTCTGCTCGGCGACGCCACGGATGACGTCCAGCACCGAGGAGATGGCGTCGCTCTCGTGCTTGAGTTCGGCGATGATCTCAGAGGTCCGTTCGGCCTGCACCGACAGCCCCTGCACCAGGCCGATGGTGGCCTGCAGTTCGCGGCGACCCTGGCTGGTGTTGCCTTCCACCTGGCGCGAGCCCTCGGCGGCTTCGGTGGTGCTGCGGGCGACGTCCTTCACCGTGGCGCTCATCTCGGCGATGGCGGTGGCCACCTGGTCGGTGCCCAGGCGCTGCTGGGCGACGTTCTGGCTGGTCTGGATGGCCACTGCCGAGGCCTCTTCCGCCGCGGTGGCGACTTGCACGGTAGCGGCGCCGATCTCCTGGATCACCTGGCCGAGCTCCTGGCTCATGAGGTTGAGATTGCCGGTGATGGTGCCGAATTCGTCCTTGCCCTGGTAGGCGCAGCGGGCGGTGAGGTCGCGGGTGGCCAGGCGGGTGAGGGTGCCGTTGACCTGGTCCACCGCCTGCTTGATGTTGCGGATGATCACCCAGGCCAGCGCCGAGACGGCTACCAGTACCCCCAGTACCAGGCCGAGGGTGATCCAGAGGTCGCGACTGGCCTTGGCCCGGGCCTGCTCGGCCTGGGCACCGACGCCGGCGCCGAGGTCCGCCTCCACCTTGCCCATCAGGTCGATGCGCTGGGTGGCCAGGTTGAACCAGTCTTCCGGCTTGACGCCAAGGGCGTCGCCCAGCGGGACGGTGAAGGCCAGCTGTTGCAGCCGACTGACTTCCAGGGCACTGGGTTGCTTGAAGGTGTCTTCGAGCTGGCGGACGAACTCGGGCGTGGCCTTGCGCTGGAACGCATCGGCATAGGCGGAGAATTCACCCAGGTTGCGGGCGAAGCGCGACAACAGAGCGGCATCGAAGCGATTCTGGTTGAAGGCCAGGCCGAGTAGTACCCGCTCGCGACCGGCGCGTTCCTTCATCTCGACGAACAGGTTGAGGGCGCCCAGGGCGCGCAGGATGGCCGGATCGTTCACCCCGGCTTCGAGGGCGTGGGTATAGCCGATCAGGGTTTTGATCAGATCGGTGTAGGCGGTGCCGGACTGGGTGCTGTTGAGGCTCAGGCCATCCACCTTGCTGCGCAGCTCACGCAGGCCGTCCGTGGCTCCCAGGGCGGTCTGGAGGTCGGCGTCATCGCTGGTGGCCAGGGCGCGCAGGGCGGCGAGAGCCTGGTCGCTGTCCTGGCGGAAGGTCTTGAGCTTGTCCTGCATCGCCTTGCCGCCGCTGCCGAGGAATACGCCGCTGGCGCCGCGCTCGCGCTGCAGGCTGGTGACCAGGTTGCTGATGCGTTGGGCCGCGGCGCTGGCGGTCACGGTATGCTCCATTTCCCTGAACGTCTTGTAGCGCTCGGCGGTATAGAGGCTGGCAACCACCAGAAAACCGGCCAGCGGCAGGACCAGGATCAGCAGCAGTTTGGTACTTAGGGGGGCGTTCCTGAGCATGGGTGGCTTCTCTGAGGCGAGCAACTGACGCGCGGATGGTGAGGCGATGAGCTGGCAAAGGTGGGAGGGCTTGCGTTTATGTCGGTGGCCAGAGAGGAATCTTTATAGTCAGGTTATTAAAGCGGACGAGAGGCTGTCGCGGGCGTGCCAAGCCACACGGCAGAACGGTAGCGAAAACAGCGCCCGGAGCGTCCGGGCGCAATCGGCGGACCTGGAGTTAGCCGAGCTGCGCCCTGGCGAGCAGGGCATAGCCCAGCAGCATGAGCGGCCAGCCCACCACCGGGCCGAACAGCAGGCGCCAGAGCCTCAGGCGCGGCACGAAGCCGACACCGTGGACCAGGCCGGCGGAGACGCCAAGCATGACCAGCATCAGCAGCGGATGGCTGTAGTGGCCGCTGGCGTCGAGCATCAACCCGGGATGGATCAGCAGCAGCAGCGCCAGGGGCGCCGCCAGCAGCAGGGACAGCGCCCGCCCCAGCGGGTGGACGCGGGGCAGGGCTTCAGCATTCTGCATCGTCATGGACGTCCAGCTCCCGAGTGCTTTCCAGCCAGAGGGCGTTGATGATGCCGAAGCTCGCGGCGAGCAGGACGCCGAGGATCCAGGTGAAGTACCACATGGCGAATCTCCTTGAGAGGGACCGATCAGTAGAGGCCGTGCGGGTTGGCGTCGATGAAACGATCATCGACCTTGCCCCACATCCGCACGTAGCTCCACAGGGTGTAGGCCAGGATAATGGGCACGAAGATCGCCGCCGCGACGAACATGATGCCCAGGGTGCGCTGGCTGGAGACGGCGTCCCATATCGTCAGACTCGACGCCGGCTCCAGGCTCGACGGCAGCACGAAGGGGAACAGCGCGCAGCCGGCGGTGGCGAGGGTGCCGACGATGGCCAGGGCGGTGCCGGTGAAGGCCAGACCGGCCTGGCGCCAGCTGCTGCCGAGCAGGGCCAGGATACCGCCAAGGACGCCCAGCACCGGCGCGAGCAGGGTCAGCGGCTGAGCCTGGTAATTGGCCAGCCAGCCCGGATTGCCGACCGTCACCACCTTGTGCAGCGGGTTCAGCGCGCTGCCGGGATCGCCCTGGCTGATCAGCAGGTAGCCGTCGACGCTGGAGACCAGCCAGACGCCGGCCAGGCCGAAGGTGACGAGATGCAGCAGGGCGCACAGGCCGGTGGCGCGACGGGCACGCTCGCCCATGGCCTGGTGGGTGCGCAGCATCAGCCAGCTGCCGCCGTGGGCGCAGAGCATGGCCAGGCTGACCAGGCCGCAGAGCAGGGCGAAGGGGTTGAGCAGGGCGAAGAAGCTGCCGCTGTAGGTGGATCTCAGGGTGTCGTCGAGCTGGAAGGGCAGGCCCTGGAAGAGATTGCCGAAGGCGACGCCGAACACCAGCGCTGGGACCAGGCTGCCGGTGAACAGGCCCCAGTCCCAAGCGGCGCGCCAGCGCGCGTCTTCCAGCTTGCTGCGGTAGTCGAAGCCCACCGGGCGCAGGAACAGGGCGAAGAGCACCAGCAGCAGCGCCCAGTAGAGTCCGGAGAAGGCGGTGGCATAGACCAGCGGCCAGGCGGCGAAGAGGGCACCGCCGGCGGTGATGAACCACACCTGGTTACCATCCCAGTGCGGCGCGATGCTGTTGATGGCGGCGCGGCGTTCCTTGTCGGTCTTGCCGATCAGGGGCATCAGGATCATGGCGCCCAGGTCGAAGCCGTCGGTAAGGGCGAAGCCGATCAACAACACGCCGATCAGCACCCACCAGCTGAGCTTGAGCATTTCATAGTCGAACATGGTGGTCTCCTCAGACGTTGGCCGCAGTGGTGGACTTGACCAAGGCAGCCTGGCGCAGGGCGTCGCCCACCTGGGCAGCGCGTTCGTGGAAGTAGCGGCCGGTATGCAGGCTGCTCGGGCCGAGCCGGGCGAAGCGAATCATCAGGTACAGCTCCACTGTCAGCAGCAGGGTGTAGAAGGCCACCAGGGCACCGATGGAGCCCAGCAGGTCGGCCGGGGCCAGGGTCGACGCGGACAGGTGGGTGGGCAGCACCTCGCTGATGGTCCAGGGCTGGCGACCGTGCTCGGCGACCCACCAGCCGGTCTGGGTGGCGATCCAGGGCAGCGGCAAGCTCAGCAGAGCCCACTTCAGTAGCCAGGGCTTCTGCAGCTCGTTACGCCGGGTCGAGGCCCAGAAGGCGCAGAGGAACAGCGCCAGCATCAGCACGCCGCAGGCGACCATGATGCGAAAGGTCCAGAACAGGCTGGCGACGCCGGGAATGGTATCCAGCGCGGCCTGGTGCACCTGCTCGGGCGTGGCCGTGGTGGGATCGTTCACGTACTTCTTCAGCAGCAGGCCATAGCCCAGGTCGTGCTTGTGGGCGTCGAAGGCAGCGCGAGTGGCGGCGGAATCGTCGCCGGCGCGTAGCTGCTCCAGCACCGCATAGGCCTGGGCGCCGTTGCGGATGCGCGCCTCGTACTGCAGGACCAGATCCTTGATGCCGGTGACCGGCTCATGGGTCGAGCGAGTGGCGATCAGGCCCATCAGGTAGGGGATCTTCACCGCGTAGTCGGTGCGCATCTCTTCTTGGTTGGGAATGCCGAACAGGGTGAAGGAGGCCGGGGCTACTTCGGTGTTCCACTCGGCTTCGATGGCGGCCAGCTTGACCTTCTGCACCTCGCCCACGCGATAGCCGGACTCGTCGCCCAGCACGATCACCGAGAGTACCGCGGCGGTACCGAAGGCGGCGGCCACGGCGAAGGAGCGTCGGGCGAAGCCGATGTCGCGACCCTTGAGCAGGTAGTAGCTGGAGATGGCCAGCACGAAGATGGCGCCGGTGACGTAGCCCGAGGCCACGGTATGAACGAACTTCACCTGGGCCACGGGGTTGAGCAGCAGGGCGCCGAAATCCACCAGCTCCATGCGCATGGTCACGTAGTTGAACTCGGCGCCCACCGGATTCTGCATCCAGCCGTTGGCCACCAGGATCCACAGCGCGGAGAGATTCGAGCCCAGGGCCACCAGCCAGGTCACCAGCAGGTGCTGGCCCTTGGACAGTCGGTCCCAGCCGAAGAAGAACAGCCCGATCAGCGTCGATTCGAGGAAGAAGGCCATCAGCCCCTCGATGGCCAGGGGTGCCCCGAAGATGTCGCCGACATAGTGGGAGTAGTAGGCCCAGTTGGTGCCGAACTGGAACTCCATGGTCAGGCCGGTGGTGACGCCCAGGGCGAAGTTGATGCCGAACAGCTTGCCCCAGAACCGGGTCATGTCCTTGTAGACCTGTTTGCCGGTCATCACATAGACCGACTCCATGATCCCCAGGATCACCACCAGCCCCAGGGTCAGGGGCACAAAGATGAAGTGATACAGCGCGGTCATGCCGAATTGCAGGCGTGACAGGTCCACGACGGATTCCGAGATCATCCCGGCAATCTCCTCAAGCGATGGGAAGGGGGCTAGTCCAGCAGGTGGGCGCTGACCGCCTGGGTGGCGTCGGGCGGAACCGTGGGGGCGCTGAACCAGAGGCTCTTGATCACCATCAGCAGCGCCAGCTTGAGCAGCAGGATGACCAGCAGTTCCTTGACCAGGCGTCCGTTCATGGCGACCTCGCGAGCCGTGGCGCCAATCCAGGACGGAGTGGCGGCTGCATGCAGGATGCGCCTGCTGGCCCTGGGCAAAACTGATCCAGATCAATTGGCCAGTGGCCATCGCCTGGGGCAGGTTGTCGCAGTCGTTCAGGTCGGGTTCAGAGGGGTTAAGACGGCGTTAAGACGCCAGGGCGCAAGGTGAAGCCGTGACTGACGCCGGACCGCTGCCGCGGCGACGCCAGGCCCCTTGCTCTCCACCGGAGGATTCACCATGAACGTCTTCAACAAGATGGCCGCTCTCGCCCTGCTCAGCACCGCCAGCTACACCGCCATGGCCGCGGAAGTGGAGCAGCGCCGTGCCCCGGCGGCGCCACAGCCGACCGTCGCCGAAGCCGACGTCGGCCGCAGCCAGGACGTGACCCCGGCTGGCTGGGACCAGGTGCTCGACCCCCATGCCTATGGCCAGGTCTCGGTGCGTTATCAGGCTCGTACCGTGGACCCCGCGCTGCTGCGGGGTGTCAGCTTCGGCTAGGACTGCGCCGGCGCTAGACGTACTGCGCCGCGGCGTACCCCGAGGCCCAGGCCCACTGGAAGTTGAAGCCGCCCAGGTGGCCGGTGACGTCCAGCACCTCGCCGATGAAGTACAGGCCGGGTGATTTGAGCGATTCCAGGGTCTTGGACGACACCTCTCGGGTGTCGACGCCGCCGAGGGTGACTTCGGCGGTGCGATAGCCCTCGGTGCCCGCCGGCACCAGCTGCCAGTCGTTCAGGCGGGCGGCGATGGCCTTGAGTTCGTCAGGGCTGTATTGCTTCAGCGGCTTGGACGCAAACCAGCTGTCGGCGAGCAGCGTGACCATCTTCTTGGTGAACAGCTCGCCCAGCAGGGTCTTGAGTTCGCTGTTGGGACGCGCCTGGCGCTGCTCGGCGAGCCACAGCGGCAGGTCGAGGTGGGGCAGCAGGTCGATGCTGAGGCTATCGCCGGGCTGCCAGTAGGAGGAGATCTGCAGGATCGCCGGGCCGCTGAGGCCACGGTGGGTGAACAGCAGGTTCTCGACGAAGCTCTGGCCGTTGCAGGTGATCCGGCAGTCTTCCACGGCAGTACCCGACAGGGCGCTGCAGAAGTCCTTCAACTGCGGATCGGTGACGGTGAAGGGTACCAGGCCGGCGCGGGTGGGTAGGATCTGGTGGCCGAACTGCCGCGCGACCTTATAGCCGAAACCGGTGGCGCCCAGGGTCGGGATCGACAGGCCGCCGGTGGCGATCACCAGGGACTCGCCACGCACCGGCCCCAGGCTGGTCTGCAGCTGATAGCCACCCTGGTCGAGGCGGGCGATCTCCTGCACCGAGGTATTGAGGCGGAGGTCGACACCGCCCTGTTCGCACTCGTCCAGCAGCAGGGCGAGGATGTCGCTGGCCTTGTTGTCGCAGAACAGTTGGCCGAGCTTCTTCTCGTGGTAGGGCACGCCGTGCTTGGCCACCAGGGCGATGAAATCCCACTGGGTGAAGCGCGCCAGCGCCGATTTGCAGAAGTGCGGATTCTGCGAGAGGAAGTTGGCCGGCTCGCAATAGAGATTGGTGAAGTTGCAACGGCCGCCGCCGGACATGAGGATCTTCTTGCCGGCCTTGTTGGCGTGATCGAGTACCAGCACCCGACGCCCGCGCGCGGCCGCGCTCAGCGCACACATCAAACCTGCGGCGCCGGCACCGATGATGATGACCTGGGTTTCGAACACGCTGAACTCCTTGCCTACCGACGTCTGGCTTGCGGCGGCGCATGTTACCCGATAGGTCGCACGAATAGCGTTTTCAAGGTGCGATCGTTAACGCTGGCAGTCTTGAGCGATGGCCGGTAGTGCGCACAGGGGCAGTATCTGAACGTTGATCGGCGTAGTCGTGACGGCTCTTTGTGCCGGCGCGGTTTGCGGGATATCCCATTGACATATCCCTTAGAGTGGTTAAGGTGGGATATACGCTTGATATATCCCGTGAGGTATCCCATGGAGCAAGGTTCGGTTTTTCAGAGCAATCGGAGTCAGGCAGTCAGGCTGCCCAAGGCGGTTGCCTTGCCTGATGACGTAAAGCGAGTGGATGTGGTCGCTCTAGGGCGCACCCGCATCATCAGTCCCGCTGGCGAAGCCTGGGATAGCTGGTTCGACGGCGAGGGCGTGACGGCCGACTTCATGGCAGAGCGTGAACAGCCTGCCGATCAGGAGCGCGAGACCTTCTGATGCTCAAGTTCATGCTCGACACCAACATCTGTATTTTCACCATCAAGAACCGCCCACAGGCGGTGAGAGAGACCTTCAAACGGCGCCACGGTCAGATGTGCATCAGTACGGTCACCCTGATGGAGTTGATCTATGGTGCGGAGAAGTCCTCCAACCCTGAGCGCAATCTGGCGGATGTGGAAGGCTTTGCCGCTCGCCTGGAAGTACTCACCTATGACCAGGACGCGGCCTTTCACACCGGACAACTTCGCGCCGAGCTGGCTCGTATTGGTCAGCAGATAGGTCCATACGACCAGATGATCGCCGGGCATGCCCGCTCCAAGGGGCTAATTATCGTCACCAACAACCGCCGCGAATTCGACCGTGTGCCTGGGTTGAGAGTCGAGGATTGGGCATCCTCGAACGAATGAAGGACAGCGGTTGGAGGCGCATCCTGGGTAGCGGATTCAGACTTCTGACTATTCGCCGTGCAACACAGTCAGGCAAAGTGTCGGCTGAGCAACAGGCGATACGCCGATTGATCTCTTAACCAATTGTTATAAAAGGATTTTTTAGATGGCATAGGCCGTGCAATGGCTGCAGGGTTTCCTTAAGGGAGTCCTTGCATGGCCGTTGCCACCTCACTCACTGCCATCCCCCGCGCCGTACCCGAACGTCCCGCCACCGTCCTGCGCGACGCCACCGAAGCACTCGATGCCGCGGCCGCGCTGGCCGAGGACTTCGCCCGCGAAGCGCGCAGCCGCGACCAGGAGCGACGCCTGCCCTGGGCCGAGCTGGAACGCTTCTCGGCCAGCGGGCTGTGGGCCATCACCGTGCCGCGCGCCTTCGGCGGCGCCGGGGTCGGCTTCGGCACGGTGGCAGAGGTCATCGCCCGCATTTCGGCGGCCGATCCGTCGCTGGGGCAACTGCCGCAGAATCACCTGGGCGTGGTCAACAACCTGCTACTGACCGGCAGCCCCGAGCAGCAACGGCACTACCTGGGGTTGGTGCTCCAGGGTTACCGCTTCGGCAATGCCTTTTCCGAAGCGCGCAGCAAGACCGTCACCCAGTTCGAGACGCGCATCCGCTTCACCGGCGACACCGCCTGGATCGATGGCGAGAAGGCCTACTGTACCGGCGCGCTGTTCGCCCACCTGGTCCCCACGGTGGCGCTGGACGAAGAGGGCCTGGCCCATCTCGCGCTGGTGCCCCGCGATGCCGGCGGCCTGACGGTGATCGACGATTGGGACGGCTTCGGCCAACGCACCACCGCCAGCGGCCGCGTGCTGCTCAAGGGCGTCAGCGTCCCGCGCAGCGCGGTGCTGCCGGCCTGGAAGGCTTTCGAGCGGCCCACGGCGGATGGTCCGGTGTCCCAGATCATCCAGGCGGCGGTGGATGTCGGTATCGCCCGCGGCGCCTTCGCCGCGACCTTGGCGGCGGCGCGCCAGTCACGTCCCTGGACCGACAGCGGTCTCGAATACGGCTGGCAGGATCCACTCGGCCAGGCGCTGATCGGTGACCTGAGCTGGCGTCTGGCCGCCGCCGAGGCCCTGCTGGAAGAGGCCGGAGTTGCCGTGGACAGTGCCCTGGCGGCGCCGTCCGCGGCCAGCGTCGCCGAGGCCTCGGTGGTGGTGGGGCAGGCCAAGGTGGCCTCGACCGAAATAGCCCTGGCGGCGGCCTCTCGCCTGTGCGAACTGGGCGGTACCCGCAGCGTCTCCGAACGCTTCGGCCATGACCGCCACTGGCGCAATGCCCGCACCCATACGCTGCACGATCCCGTGCGCTGGAAGTACCACCTCATCGGCAACCACCTGCTCAACGGCGTCGAGCCGCCCCGTCACGCCTGGAACTGATGCCATGACCGATCTCACCCCCGCTACCCATGCAGAACTCGCCTTCGCCGAAGGAGTCCTCGCGCACCTTCGCGAGGCGCTGCCCCAGGACGCCCGTGCCCGCGATCCGCTGGTGATCGCCGCGGTCGGTGATCTCCAGGTCCGCCTGGCCGCGGCGCGCGCCCTGGCGCATGCCAGCGCTGCCGATGTTGGGCCGCTGCCGCAGATCCAGGCACGCCTGGCCGCCGACCACGCCCGCCAGCTCGCCGCCGAGCTCCAGCGCGAATGGCTGACGGAAGCCCCAGCGCCACGTCAGCCCGGGCCGACCGTTCGCGATCTCCGGCGCCTGCTGGGCGAGCACCACCTGACGATCACCGACTAGAAAAGGACTGCCATGTCACTGCGTACACTGCTCCGTTCCCTGCTGCTCGTGCCGCTGTTGGCCACGGCCGCGCTGGCGTCTGCTGACGAGATCCCTTCGCTGGCCGGCAAGCGCATCGCCATCAGCATGACCGGCACCAGCCACTACTTCGATCTCAAGGCCTTCCAGGCCCAGGTGGAGGAGGTCAAGCGGCTGGGTGGCACCCCCATCACCCTGGATGCTGGCCGTAACGACAAGAATCTGGTGACCCAGCTGCAGACCCTGGTGACCCAGAAGCCGGACGCGGTGATCCAGACCCTCGGCACCCTGAGCGTGATAGACCCCTGGCTGCGCCGCATCCAGGCGGCCGGCATCCCGCTGTTCACCATCGACGCGCCGTCCCAGTACAGACTCAACAACACCACCTCCGACAACGCCGCGGCCGGGCGTGAACTCGCCGAGCAACTGGCCAAGGACACCGGGGGCAAGGGCGACATCCTGGTGTTCAACGGCTTCCAGGGCGTGCCCGTGTGCGCCATCCGCTACGCCGAGCTGCGCAAGGTACTGGACGCCCACCCGGGACTGAAGATCATCCAGCCCGAGCTGCGCGATGTGATTCCCAACACCGTGCCGGACGCCCGCGGCCAGATCGCGGCGCTGCTGAACAAGTATCCCAAGGGCCAGATCGCCGCCATCTGGTCGGCCTGGGACATCCCCCAGCTCGGCGCCAGCCAGGCGCTGATCGAGGCGGGCCGCACCGAGATCAAGACCTATGGCGTCGATGGCACCCCCGAGGTGCTGGAGCTGCTCAAGCGTGACGACAGCCCGGTGGGCGCGGTGGTCGCCCAGCAACCGGCGCTGATGGGCCGCACCGCGGTGCAGAACGTCGCCCGCTACCTGGCCGGCGCGCGCGACCTGCCCAAGGAGACCCATGTACCGACCCTGCTGACCACCAAGGCGAATCTGGACGAGGTCGCGGCGCTGCGGGGTGATCCATGAGTGCCCCGACTCTCGAACTGCAGGGTATCTCCAAGCGCTATGGCGCCACCCAGGCGCTGGACGGGGTCGACCTGACCCTGAGGGCCGGCGAAATCCACGGCCTGATCGGCGAGAACGGCGCCGGCAAGTCCACCCTGATCAAGGTGCTCGGTGGCCTGGTGACGCCCGATGCGGGGACGCTACGGCTGCACGGCGAAGCCGTGACGGGCGCAGGACCGCGCGAGTTGGCCCGGCGGGGGATCGCCATCATCCACCAGGAGCGGCTGTTGCCGCCCAACTTCACCCTGGCCGAGGCGCTGTTCTTCGGTCAGGAGCGGCGCCTTGGGCCGCTGCTGGATCGCCGCGGCCAGGAGCGCGAAGCGGAACGGCTGCTGGCCGAGCGCTTCGGTCTGCACTGCCGGGCGCGGACCCGGGTAGCGGAACTGAGCAGCGCCGAACAGCAACTGCTGCAGATCAGCCGGGCACTGCTGGCCACACCCAAGGTACTGGTGCTCGACGAACCCACGGTGGCCCTGGCCCATGGCGAGGTGGAGCGGCTGCTAACCCTGCTGCGCCAGTTGCGTGACCAGGGGCTCGCCTTGCTCTATGTGTCCCACTATCTGCAGGAGGTGGAGCGCCTCTGTGATCGCGCTACGGTGCTGCGCGGCGGCCAGGTGGTGGCGCAGGTAACACCCAGCACCACGCCGGCGGCGGCCATGGCGCGGCTGATGATCAACCGCGAGCTCGGCGAGGCCTATCCCAAGACGCCGGCGGCACGGGGCGAGGTGCTGTTGGAGACCCGCAAGCTGGGCCGCCCGGGTGTCTTCGCCGAGGTCGACCTCCAGGTGCGCCGCGGCGAGGTGGTCGGAGTGGCTGGCCTGGTCGGCTCGGGCGCCAAGGAGTTGCTCAAGACGCTGTTCGGCCTGCTGCCGGTGGCCGAGGGCGAGGTGCTGCTGGACGGTCGTGCGCAACGCTTCGCCAGTCCGCGCGCGGCGGTGCGCGCAGGCCTGGCGTTGTTGCCGGAGAATCGCCGCCAGCAGGGCGTGGCCCTGGATCTCACCGTCACCGAGAATCTCACCCTGGCGGCCTTGGAGCGTTTCAGCTGGTTCGGTCTCCGCCGGCCAGGCGCCGAGCGTCAGGCGGCACTAAGGCTACGCGAGGCGCTGGACATCCGTACCCCGGAGCTGGACACCCCGGTGCGTCACCTGAGCGGCGGCAACCAGCAGAAGGTCGCCTTGGGCAAATGGCTGGCCCGGGATGCGCGCCTCTATCTGCTCGATGAACCCAGCGTGGGCATCGATCTCGCCGCGCGGGCCGAACTCTATCGCCAGGTTGGGCGGCTGGTGGAGCAGGGCGCTGGTGTGCTGATCCTCTCGGTGGATCTGCCCGAGTTGCTCAACCTCTGCGACCGTATCCATGTCATGCATCGGGGGCGGCTGCTGCCCGCGCGCCCGGCGGCCGAACTCAGCGCCGCAGAGCTGCTGGCGGCCGCCACGGGCGCGGGTGTCGTGCCCGCGGAAGCGGAAGGGAGGGTAAGTCTTGGCCTCGCCTCCTGATCAACTGACGGCGCCCGCCCTGGCCTGGAGACCGGATCTTTGGCGCCATGGGGCGCTGCTGGCCTTCGGCGTGATCGCCGCGTTGTTCGCCTGGCGCGCGCCGGGCTTTCTCGGGACGGGGAACCTGGCCAATATCCTGGCCCAGGCCGCCATCCCCGGCATCCTGGCCCTGGGCCTGACCCTGGTGATCGTCGGAGGCGGTGGCAACGTCCTGGCTGGCGGGCTGGACCTGTCGCTGGCGGCCAACCTCGGGCTCTGCGCGGCCGTCCAGGCGACCCTGGTCAACGCCGGTTTTGGCGCGCCGCTGGCCATCGGCCTGACCCTGGTCTGTGGCCTGCTGGTCGGGGCGGTCAACGGCCTGACGGTGACCCTGCTGGGCCTGCCGCCGCTGCTGGCCACCCTGGCCAGTCTCAACGTGGTGGCCGGCCTGGAGCTGGTCTTGAGCGAGAACACCGTGCTGCCGGCCAGTGCGCCCTGGTTGGATGGACTGGCGCTCGGCAGCCTGCTAGGCATCCCAGCGCCCGGTTGGGTGCTGCTGGCGACCACCCTGGTGCTGGCGGTACTGCTGCAGCGCACCCCCTACGGCCTGCGGCTGGCGGCGGTGGGCGATCATCCCGAAGCGGCGCGCGCCGCCGGTCTACCGGTACGGACGCTGGTGTTTTCCAGCTATCTGCTGGCCGGCGGCTGCGCCGGCCTGGCGGCGCTGCTCTCGGTGGCCTGGTTCAGCGGCAGCACGCCGGGGTCGGGCGAGTTGCTGCTGCCCGTGGTAGCCATCGCCTTTCTCGGCACCGTGTTCTCTTGGCGCTCCCAGCCGAGCGTCGGTGGCACCCTGCTGGCGGCGCTGCTGGTGGGCATGCTCGGCAACGGCTTTCAATTGCTCGGGGTGAGCAGCTTCCTGGTCAATGGCGTCCAGGGTGCGCTGATCCTGCTGGTGGTGGCTGCGGCCAGTCTACGCAAGGAGGGCGGTCGATGAGCGCGACTCTTGCTCCGGCTCGTCCTGGCCTGCGCCTGGCGTTGCCCTTGCTGTTCCTCACGCTGGTGGTGGCCTTCGCCCTGGCCGCGCCCGGCTTTCTCAGCCAGGGCAACCTGCTCAGCCTGCTGCTGAACAATGGCCTGGTACCGGCGCTGGTGGCCCTGGGGCTGACCTACGCCATCGCCGCGGGTGGCATCGATCTCTCGGTAGGTATCGCCCTGGACCTGGCGGCCTTTGGCTGCATCGCCTTGCTCAACGCCGGCTGGTCACTGGCCGTGGCGCTCGCCGGTGGCCTGGGCCTGGGGCTGCTGGTTGGCCTGGCCAATGCCCTGCTGGTGGCCGGCGTGGGGCTGTCGCCTTTCCTCGCCAGCCTGGGGCTGCTGTTCATCGGCACCAGCCTGCAACAACTGCTGTCCGAGGGCGGGCTGCCGCTGTATCTGAAACCGGAGTTCAGGCCAGCCGCGAGCAGCTGGCTCGGGCTGCCGGCGGCGGTCTGGACGGTATTGCTGTTGGCCGTGCTCTACGGCCTGGTACTGGCTCGCGGCCGCCTGGGGCGCGCCTTGCTGGCGCTAGGCAGCCAGCCGCTGGTGGCGCGCTATTCAGGGCTGGCGCTGCGCCGCCTGGCGCTCTGGACCTGCCTGGCCACCGCCCTGGCGGCGGCAGTCGCCGGCATCCTGCTGGCGCTGCGCATCGACGCCTATGTACCGCTCTCGGGCAACGCCTACCTCATCAATGGCATCGGCGCCGTGTTCATCGGCGCCAGCCTCAATCGCTACGGCCGGCCCAACGTACCCGGCAGTCTGCTAGGGGTACTGCTGCTGGCGGTGGCCACCAATGGCCTGCTGCTGGTGGGCTGGAATTTCTATTGGCAGCAGGTCGCCACCGGACTGCTGATTCTCTTGGTGCTGACCCTCAACCAATTCGCCCGGCGCCACGACGCCTCCCACTAGGAGCCCCCATGTCCCGTGAAATCCGCCTCAATGCCTTCGACATGAATTGCGTGGCCCACCAATCTCCCGGCCTCTGGCGCCACCCGCGCGACCGCTCCTGGGAATACAAGGACCTCGACTACTGGACCGACCTGGCGCAACTGCTCGAACGCGGGCTGTTCGACGGGCTGTTCATCGCCGATGTCCTCGGTCTCTACGATGTGTACGGCGGCGGTCCCGAGGCCACCCTGCGCGAGGCCACCCAGGTGCCGGTCAACGATCCCCTGGCGCTGATCACTCCCATGGCGGCGGTGACCCGCCACCTGGGCTTCGGCCTCACCGCCTCCCTGAGCTTCGAGCATCCCTATCCCTTCGCCCGCCGGCTCTCCACTCTGGATCACCTGACCAAGGGGCGCATCGGCTGGAACATCGTCACCTCCTACCTGGAAAGCGGCGCGCGCAATCTCGGCCAGTCCGCCCAGGCCGATCACGACGCCCGCTACGACTACGCCGAGGAATACCTGCAGGTCGTCTACAAGCTGCTCGAAGGCAGCTGGGAGGAGGGCGCGGTGCTGCGCGATCGCGCCTCCGGGCGCTTCACCGACCCGGCCAAGGTGCATCCCATCGGGCACCATGGCCGCCACTTCCAGGTGCCCGGTTATCACCTCTGCGAACCCTCGCCCCAACGCACCCCGGTGCTCTACCAGGCCGGCGCCAGCAGTCGTGGGCGGCAGTTCGCCGCCGAGCACGCCGAGTGTGTCTTCGTCGCCGCGCCGTCCAAGACGGTGCTCAAGAAAACCGTGGCCGACATCCGCCGCCGGGCCGCCGAGGCCGGTCGCGATCCGCGTCAGGTGAAGATCTTCAACCTGCAGACGGTCATCGTCGGCGAAACCGATGCCCAGGCCCGGGCCAAGTGGCAGGACTACAAGGGCTACGTGAGCTACGAGGGCGCCTTGACGCTGATCTCCGGCTGGACCGGCATCGACTTCGCCGCCTACCGCCCGGACCAGGTACTCAAGCACCTGCACACCAACGCCATCCAGTCGGCGGTGGAGGCCTTCTCCACGGCCGATCCCAGTAAGCAATGGACGGTGCAGGAGCTGGCCGACTGGGTCGGCATCGGCGGCTTCGGCCCGCTGCTGGTGGGCAGTCCCGCGACGGTGGCAGACGAGTTGCAGAGCTGGGTCGAGGAAACCGACGTGGACGGCTTCAACCTGGCCTATGCCGTGACCCACGAGACCTTCGCCGACGTGGTGGAGCTGCTGGTCCCGGAGCTGCAACGGCGCGGCGTCTATAAGCGTGCCTATCAAGACGGTACCCTGCGCGAGAAACTCGGCGGGACCGGCCCACGCCTGCCGGCCGACCACCCGGCCGCGGGCTATCGGGACCTGGCGCGGCAGCGGGAAAAGCTCGGGGTGCTCCAGCCGGCCTAGGGGGCTGGGGTGTCCGCGAGACCGCGTCCCGCCTCGCGAATGGTTGGAGTGGAATGCCTATCAGGGCGCCCAATGCATCGCGGCTTCTTCCAGGATTTCCTGCAGACGCCGCGACAACTCTTCCACCGAATAGGGCTTGTGGATCAGCTCGAAGCCCTGGGCGCCGTTGGTGGCCAGGATATGGCTGTAGCCGGAGGTGAGCAGGATAGGCAGGCAGCGATACAGTCGGCGGATTTCGATGGCCAGTTCCAGGCCGCTCATGCCGGGCATGACCACGTCGGAGAAGACCACGCCGAAGTGGCCGGGTTTCTCGGCGAGCAAGGCCAGGGCGCGGTCGGCGTTCGACGCCAGGACCGGGCGATAGCCCAAGTCCTTCAGGGACTCGACGGCGAAGGTACCCACGTCGTGATTGTCCTCGACCACCAGCACCGCCAGGCCATGTCCATCGGCCAGCGCCTGGGTCTCGGGCACCGGCAACGCACCGGCCTCGCCGATCACTCGCGGCAGCGCGAGGCGGATGGTGGTGCCATGCCCGACTTCGCTGCTCACCTGGATCTCGCCGCCGGATTGCTTGATGAAGCCGAATACCTGGCTGAGGCCCAGCCCCGTGCCCTGGCCGACCCTCTTGGTGGTGAAGAAGGGTTCGAAGATCTGGTCGAGGTGCTCCCGAGCGATGCCACTGCCGGTGTCGCTGATCGAAACGACCACCGCGGCCGGGCTGTCCGCAAGAGCGGTGATCTCGATGCCGATGGTCAACTGGCCGGCCCCGTTCATGGCATCGCGGGCATTGACTGCCATGTTCACCAGGGCGGTGTCGAACTGCCCCGGGTCCGCGTAGATCAGGCAGGGATCTTCGGGCAGCGCCAGGGTGACCTGGATGCGCGAGCCCAGCAGCGTCTCGAGCATGTCATTCAGGGCGCGCACGTTGCCGCTCGCCGAGAACACCTCGGGCGCGAGCGCCTGGCGCCGGGCGAAGGCCAGTAACTGTCCCGTCAACTTCGCCGCCCGGTCGATGGTCGCGGAAATGGCGTTGATGTAGCGGTCGCGACGCTCTTCGCTCAGGTTCGGGCGCTTGAGCAGGTCACAGGACGACTTGATGACCGTCAGCAGGTTGTTGAAGTCATGGGCCACCCCGCCGGTGAGTTGCCCGATGGCCTCCATCTTCTGCGATTGCCGCAAGGCATCCTCGGCGTTGGCCAGGTCCAGGGCATTCTGCCGCTGCTGCGAGACGTCACGCACCGTGGCATAGATCAGCCCGTCGTTGTACACGGCATTCCACGACAGCCAGCGGTAGGAGCCATCCCGATGCCGGTAGCGGTTCTCGAAATTGCTCACCGGCTTGCCCTGCACCAGGGCGCTGAAGGCCTGGCGCGTGGTGGCCAGGTCGTCGGGATGGATGAAGGCCACGAAGGGCTCGGCCTTCAACTCCTCGAGGGTCCAGCCCAGCGTTCTCACCCAGGCGGGGTTGAGGCTGAGGAAGAAGCCATCGAGGCTCGCCACGCAGAGTGGATCGGTCGAGCACTGCCAGATCTGGTCGCGCTCGGCGGTACGCGCCGAGACCTGACGTTCCAGCTCATCGTTGAGCGCGGTCATGGCTTCGGTCCGCGCCTGCTGCGCCTGGCCGGCCAGTACGCGGCGGCTGATGTCGCGGGAGATGCAGACGATCTTCGGGTGGTCGCTGCCGGGCACCTCGAAGGGCGAGCAGGAGACTTCCCACCAGCGCGGTTCGCCTCGCGCGGTCGGGCAGAAGCCTTCCACGCGCGTGTTCTGGCCCTGGCGTGCCAGCTGGACGGCCTGGCGGATCTTGCCCTGTTCGTGTTCCGGCCACAGGGCGGCATATTCCGCGCCCATGACATCATCCAGGGACTGCAGCTGATTCAGCTCCAGCCCCTGGCTGTTCATGAATTCGATGTGGCCCTCGGCGGACAAAACCTTGACGCAGTCCAGGCTGGCCTTGAGCAGACTGCGCGAGAAGGATTCGCTGTGCAGGACATTGCGCGCGGCCAGGAAGCGGCGCTGCGCCGCGATTTCCAGGGCGATCATGCCGGCGAACAGTTCGAAGGTCGCCAGCACTTCCGGGCGACTGGGATGGGCGGGTCGCGGATCTATCGCGCAGAGGGTGCCGAAGAAGCTGCCGTCTTCGAGCACGATGGGCACGGAGATGTAGCTGCGCAAACCGTATTGCCGGGGGGTGTGGTGATCGCGGTAACGGTCGTCCTGCGCCACGTCGTCGATCACCACCGGTTGGCGGTGATCGCGGATTTCATCGCAGATCGTCGACTCAACCACCAGCTCGTCGCCGGGCCCGAGACCGAAACCGATCAGGTCGAGGGTGCTGCAGGCGATCCAGCGGTCATCGGTCACCCGGGCGACGGCGGCGAAGCCCATGCCGGTCAGCCGGCACACCGTGTCCAACATACGGGGAATCGCGGCGATCTCAGCCACGAGGTCGACGTCTTGCGCGAGACTGGCGGAAAGACTGGAAATCAGAGGCGTGGTGCTCATCGGGCCGCTCGTACGTCGCCCGGGCCGGGCAGAAGGGGAGTTAGCGAGCGACAGGCTGACGCCTCTGCTACAGGATGCGCGAGGCAGTCGTCACAGGCCGTGCCCGGCCAGTATAGCGGTCGCCCAAGCGCAGCGGTCGATCGGGTTGTTGCGATAACGGATAACTCGCGCACAGCTCAGCCTCGTTCGTTCTCTTGGCAACAGCGCGCACGAGGCTGCTCTCTGCGGGGCACCACGACACGTTCCGCGGGAGAAACCGCGGAGCGTCGACCAGGGCAAGCCGTGAGCGGAGAGCAGAATGGCAGGCGCAGGCGACGAACGGTAAGGCCTTTGTCTGCGCGGAAACGCTGGCTGCTCGCTGCGCAGCGCCCGGTGCAGAGCCCCCCGCAGGACGTTTCGGCGGCACTTTTGGGCTGGGCTTCCGGTCGTAACTCAGGCTTCGCTCGGTCGGTGAGCCGGCCCCGCGCCTTTCCCCACGCTCCGCTCCGAGACGACTCCTATGAATACCGCGAATTGGGCTTATCTCCTCATCGTCATTGCCGGCTTCCTGCAGGCTGCGGGCGCGGCCATGAACGGCTCGCTCAACAAGGCCCTGGTCAATCCCTGGCTGGCCACCTCCGTGTCCTTCGTGATGGTCACCTTCGTGGCGGTGGGCCTGTTCCTCTGCATGCCCAAGCCGCTCCCGTCGGTCAATCAGATCGGCAACATGCCCTGGTGGGCGCCGCTCGGTGGCATTGCCGGTGCCGTCGCGGTCTTCGCCGGACTCCTCTTCATCCAGCGGCTCGGCGCGGCTCCGGTGAATGGGGTCACCATCACGGCCAACCTCATCGCCAGCCTGGCCATCGATCATTTCGGCCTGTTCTCCATGGAGCAGCACGCAGTCAACGGTTGGCGCCTGCTAGGTGCGGTCTTCATGATCGCCGGGGTCGTGCTGATCGCGCGCTTCTGAACAGCCGCGGCTGTTCGTCCTTCGCTCGCCCTTTCGCCGGGATGGGCCAGCAGGGAAAGCTCGTCGCCATGGTTCCTGCCTGCTGTATGCCAGGGGCGCACCCGACGAACGCGTCAAGTGCGCTGCGGAGTCGCCGATGCCGCAGACGTCGATGAGCGACCAGCCGCGGGATGCCAGGACTTTCCTACCCACGTTAGGCCGCAGAAAGGTGCTCAGATAGTTGGGTATGGTGCCCAGGCCTCAACGCGAGCAATTGCCCGCCTTGGTAAAGCCTGCCGCCTTCGCCTCGGCTTCGGAAGCGAAGCGCACCTGGTTCTTGGGCGAGACCTGGGCATAGCTCGGGCAGCCCACGGCCAGGTGATAGACATGGCTATTACGGTTGCCGATGATCGACCCCACCTGGGACGGCGCTGGGCCGTCGGTCCTGGCAGATGCCGAGGGCGCCGACCTGGGCGCCGGTATAGGACTGACCACGCCGTCCCCAACGGGTTGGTAGCCGAGGGTCCAGTGCCGCTCACCGGACACGAAGGGGTTGGCATGGCCCATCACCGCGGCGATCCGTTGATCCCGCTGACGCTCCCAGGCGGTCACCGGATGCTGTTGATCCCAGGCCATCAGCAGTTGCTGCTGCTGACGCGACATGTTCAGCGCGTAGCGATCGAACATGTAGAAGGTGACGCGGGCGACCAGGCCCTTGACGTCGTCCCGCGGCTCAGCGACGCGCTCCTGGAAGTCGATCTTCGTCGAGCAGCGACCGTACTGGGGTTGCACGCCCTGCGCCATGCCATAGTTGAAATTCGCCCGGTCGCCATTCACCTCGCCGACGGCGGGGTAGAGATTGAAGAGGTCGGCCTCCATGGCGCGGAACACCGGGTCGTCGGCGACGCAGTGTTCGCGTCCGCCGTTCTGCCAGCACTGGCGCTGATGGCCGAAGGTCCAGGCGGGGACGATATGTTCCCACTCGGTGCGTTCGCCGCGGGTTTCCTGCTTGCGCGCCTGGAAGCCACAGGAGGGCGCATCGACCCGTCCTCCGGACTTGCCGACCCACGCCCATTGGCAACCGCAGTAGAGGTCGCCCTCGGCGCTGGTATTCTGGTCGAAATAAACTTTTTGTCTGGCGATTACCTTGGCGTCTACGAAGGTATCGGGTGCCGTTGCGTGAGCGGAGGTGACGAGCAGTGTGGCGAGGAAAAGCGACAGCAGCAGGCGCATGAATCTTCACAGGTCAGAAAGGGCGCCGAATTGTATAGCTTTTGCCAGGAGCGAGAGTGAGGTGGGACCCAAAGCCGTCCGAAGCGGGGCAGGGGTCTTCAGTCCTGTCCCGGATTGCGTCCAGCGCCCAGGCCGCATCGCTCAGACCTGCGCCATGCCACCGTCGACCGGCAGCTCGGCCCCGGTGATGAAGCTGCTTTGGTCGCTCACGAGAAACAGTGCGGCCGCGGCCACTTCATCGGCGCGAGCCATCCGGCCGAGCGGGATCAGCGTCGTCAGCCTCTCGCGAATCTCCGCGGACGCCGCCGCCATCATGGCGGTATCGGTCGGTCCCGGAGCCACCACGTTGACGCGGATATTGCGCGGCGCCAGCTCATTAGCCCAGGTCCGCGCGAAGGAGCGCACGGCGGCCTTGGTCGCGCCATAGACGCCATAGCCCTGGGTGCCGATGGTGGCGGCTATCGAGCCCACCAATACGACGGCGCCCCCGGCCGGCATGATCGCGGTCGCGGCTTGGGTGGCGAACAGCAGCGTGCGGACGTTGAGATCGAAGGTCCGGTCGAAATGGTCTTCGCTGATGGCGTCGAGCGGGGCGAACTCGGAGAGGCCGGCGTTGACCGCCAGCACGTCCACGCGCCCGGCTTCGCGCTGCACCGTCTCGAAGAAGGCCGAGAGTGCGGTCAAGTCGGAAGCGTCGACCTGGGCCTGACGCAGCCTGCCCGCACCGCACTCGACTTCACCCGCCTGGGCGCGACGACTGGTTGCGTACACGATGGCGCCTTCCGTTGCAAAGCGCTCTGCGATGGCACCGCCAATGCCGCCATGACCACCGATCACGACGGCAATTTTTCCAGAAAGGTTGCTCATAAGTCCTCACGAGAGTGATGTGGATGACTCTGAGCGAAGGTATCATTCCTATATCTAATCACAAGAACGCACCTGATGGTGCCTAGATATAGAGGCGTATACCCATGGCCAAAGACGCGCTTGAGCTACCGCTGGATGTCAATGCGACGCGGCCTATCCTCGAACACATCGCCAACAAGTGGACGGTGCTGATCCTGAGCGTGCTCTGCACCCAGCCGGCGCGGTTCAATGACCTTAAACGTCGCCTCCACGGCATCACGCATAAATCTCTGTCCGATGCCTTGAAGCGTTTGGAGCGCAACGGCCTGATCAGTCGCAAGGTGCTGCCGACGCAGCCGATCGGCGTCGAGTACACCATCACCCCACTTGGCTGCTCGCTGCGTGAACCCTTTGCCGCCCTCTACGAGTGGTCCCTGGCCAACGGTGCCGCATTGGAAGAGGCGCAGCGTGCCTATGACCTGGTGAGAAAGCGCCATGAGCAGGAGGAAGAGGTCTAGCCGCCGGATGATCTGGCCCCGGCTATCACCGGGCAGGTGAAGGGACAGGAGGGCCGTCCTGGATCTCCTGGTCACAGGTGCTTGCTGGGCGTGACAGGGCTCAGGACAACCTGGCCAGGAGCTGAGGCGCCTGGCACTCGTGGCTGACCGCTACCGACTCAACTCATAGACGCACATGTTCACCGTCGCCGCCAGATTCAGCGACTCGATGGCGCCCGAGCCTTCGATGGTGAAGGGCTGGGCGTTCAGGGCCGTGAGCTGCTCACGGGGTACGCCGCGGGCTTCGTTGCCGAAGAGGTAGCAGTCGAAGCTTTTGAACTCGGCTGACTGGAGGGGCGTGCCCTGCATGTCCAGGCAGGCGAGGCGCGGGAAGCGCGTCTGCAAACCGTCGAGTTCGACGTCGAGTTCCAGCGGGGTATGGAAGATGGCGCCCATGCTGGCGCGGACCACCTTGGGATTGTAGGGGTCGACGCTGCCGGGGCTGAGCAGGCAGCGAAAACCACCGAACCAGGCCAGGGTGCGTAGGATGGTGCCCAGGTTGCCGGGGTCTTGGATCTCGTGCAGGTAGACGGCGCGTTCGCCGGCACCGGTGATCGGTGCAGACGCCGTGGGCCCAGGCAGCGGTACCACCGCGAGGATGCCTTGCGGGGTCTTGGTATCGGCGAGCTGGGCCATCTGCCGGTCACTGATCAGGTGGGTCCGGAACGGACTCTGCCAGTGCTCGTAGGCGCTCGTCACATAGAGTTCCGACCGCTGCAGATGAGGATTTTGCAGAGTCGCCTTCTGCAGCTCCAACGCCAGGTGCTCGCCCTCCACCAGGAAGTGGCCGAATTCGGCGCGGTACTTCTTCTGGTGGAGCTTCTTGATGTCGTCGAGCTTCATCAGCCGGCGGCCCGGTCGAGCGGGGCGTTCAGCGCGTCGGCGTCGGCGAGCATCGACTTGGCCAGCGCCTCGGCCACCTTGATGCCGTCCACACCGGCGGACAGGATGCCGCCGGCATAGCCGGCGCCTTCACCGGCTGGGTAGAGGCCGCGCAGGTTCAGGCTCTGCAGGCTGTCGTTGTCGCGGGTGATGCGCACTGGCGAGGAGGTGCGGGTCTCGATGCCGGTGAGGATGGCGTCAGGGCGGTCGAAGCCGCGGATCTGCTTGCCGAAGGCGGGCAGGGCCTCACGAATGGCCTCGATGGCGTAGGCGGGCAGCGATGGCGCCAGGTCGCCCAGGCGCACACCGGGCTTGTAGGAGGGCTCGACGTCACCGAAGGCGGTGGAGGGCACGCCGCGAATGAAGTCGCCCACCAACTGGCCGGGCGCACAATAGTCGCTACCACCCAGCTCGTAGGCGCGCGATTCGAGACGCTCCTGCAACTCGACGCCGGCCAGCGGATCGCCGGGAAAGTCCTGTTCGGGATTGATGCCCACCACGATGCCGGAGTTGGCGTTGCGCTCGTTGCGCGAGTACTGGCTCATGCCGTTGGTGACGACCCGTCCCGGCTCCGAGGTGGCGGCCACCACGGTGCCGCCCGGGCACATGCAGAAGCTGTACACGGCGCGGCCATTCTTGGCGTGATGGACCACCTTGTAATCGGCGGCACCGAGTTCCGGGTGGCCGGCGTACTTGCCCAGCCGAGCCTCGTCGATCATGCCCTGGGGGTGTTCGATGCGGAAGCCGATAGCGAAGGGCTTGGCCTCGATGAAGACACCCTGGCGGTGCAGCATACGGAAGGTATCGCGGGAGCTGTGGCCCAGAGCCAGCACCACATGGCGGCTGTGCAGCGTTTCGCCATTGGCCAGCACCACGCCTTCGAGCTGGCCGTCGTCGATCAGCAGATCGGTCACCTTGCTCTCGAAACGGACTTCGCCGCCGAGGGCGATGATCTCCTCACGCATGGCTGCTACCACGCCGGTCAGGCGGAAGGTGCCGATGTGCGGCTTGCTGACGTAGAGGATTTCTTCCGGCGCACCGGCGCGGACGAACTCGTGCATCACCTTGCGGGCGTAGAACTTCGGGTCCTTGATCTGGCTGTAGAGCTTGCCGTCGGAAAACAGCCCGGCACCGCCTTCGCCGAATTGCACGTTGGATTCGGGCGTCAGCACCTTCTTGCGCCACAGCGCCCAGGTGTCCTTGGTGCGGCTGCGGACATCCTTGCCGCGCTCGAGCACGATGGGCTTGAAGCCCATCTGGGCGAGCAGCAGGGCGGCGAACAGGCCGCAGGGGCCGAACCCTACGACCAGCGGGCGCTCGGTCAGAGTGGCCGGGGCCTGGCCGACCGGGTAGTAGCCGGTGTCCGGCGCCGGGCGGACCTGCAGGTCGTTGGCGAAGCGCGCCAGCACCGCCGCCTCGTCGCGCACTTCCAGGTCGATGATGTAGATGAACAGGATGACGCTGTTCTTCTTGCGCGCATCGTAGCTGCGCTTGAACACGGTGAAGTCGAGCAGATCGGCGTCGCGCAGGTTCAGGCGACTGACGATGGCCTGGCGCAGCTCGGCGGGAGTATGGTCGAGCGGCAGGGACAGTTCGTTGATGCGAATCATGACAAAGATCCTGGCCGGTGACTCCGGCAAAGGAAGGGACGAGGAGGGGTAGGGCGGCGATTGTACCCGCCGGCCCCGGCGCTGTCAGGCCGAGGCGATGGGTGCTCGCGCGGGCCGTCCAGCGGTCGCCCTGGCGATCGCAGATTCGTCCCTGGCCGTTATCGGCTTATAATCGCCGCCACTTTGCGGCCGGCCAGACTTGGCGTGCGGCCGCTTCTCAGCGATTTTCCGTGGTAGCTCCAACATGAAAAGATCCAAAAGCAGCCGGCGCTGGCTGGATGAACACGTCAACGATCCCTTCGTCAAACGCGCTCAGAAAGACGGACTGCGCTCGCGCTCCAGCTACAAGCTGATCGAGCTCAACGAGAAGGACAAGCTGATCCGCCCCGGCATGCTGGTCATGGACCTGGGCTCGGCGCCCGGTGGCTGGTCGCAGGTGGCCGGTGGCATCGTCGGCGACCAGGGCCGGGTGGTGGCGACCGACATCCTGCCCATGGGCGCGCTGGACAATGTCGACTTCGTCCAGGGCGACTTCACCGATGATGCCGTCTTCCAGAAGATCCTCGGCGTGCTCGATGGCCGCAAGCCCGATCTGATCGTCTCCGACATCGCGCCCAACATCAGCGGCGTCGCGGCCGCCGACCAGGCCGCCGCCATGTACCTGGTGGAACTGACCCTCGACATGGTGCGCCAGGTGCTCAAGCCGGGCGGCAACTACGTGGTCAAGGTCTTCCAGGGCGAAGGCTCCGACGTCTTCCTCAAGGACGTGCGCACCTCCTTCGAGAAGGTTTCGATCCGCAAGCCCGAAGCCTCGCGCCCGCGTTCGCGTGAGGTCTATCTGGTAGGCAAGGGCTTCAAGGGCTAGGCTCCGTACGAAAAATGCCTGCGCTCGGCGACTTTTCGTACAGAACCTAGATCGACCCTGGCATCAGGCGGGCCTGTTGGATGGTCCGCTGGTGATTGCGCGCCACGGGCTTAGCCAGTCCCCGCCTCCGGCGAAACCCTCATCCGTCATTAATCCCTACCGCTACCCGCTGACGATCTGCACCGCCAAGTCGGGCTGCGTGCAGTGCAGCGTCGCACCTTCAAGGCCGTTCATGCCGCAATCGAGCGGAAAGGCTGCTTAGCCAGGGCCTGAATCGGCTGACTCAGCTGTTTATCGACGTCCCACAACTGTGAGCCGATGTGTCCGTCGAGAGTTAATTCCTGAGCGACTGCTAGGGTTTCCTATTCATCTGCGCTCTTGCAGTGGTTATGGCGATCTTGGGCCGAAGCGCAGGGAGCTGGATAGATGGATGTGTATGTGTTCGAGACGGCCAGACGATTGCTGACGACTATCTACGGGGCCTTGTATGAGATGGAAAGCGGACATGGCTTCAGATGCGTAAAAGCCGAGCGAGGACAGATCTTTCTGTACCGGCCCGTTGCGGGTCTGGCCGATGGGAATCTGGGTGAAATTGCCTTTGAAGTCGAATCCCATGCCAGGAGAGCGGGTCGGGGAATCGTTGAAACCAGAGCCTTTTTCAAGCAGCTGAAGCTCGAAAACGGACATGCCACCGAACGCGACAGACGCTATGACTGGCCGCGGATCGGCTTTTCTGAAAAGGCAGAGGTCAACCTCATAGTGCTGCGACTGCAGGAGTTTCTCGGCCTGCAGCGTTGAAGCGTCCAGCGTCGCTTTCTGTGTGCGAGGTCGGTGCTGCGCGTCTGGCCTGTCTGGCGGTACCTGCCCCCCGGGGATCGACTTCATCCAGGACGATCAGGTTAGGCGCCGTCCAGCCTGGCGCGGACACAGCCTTCCATGTCCAACAGCCCACTGCTTTTCCAGCCCCCTGCAGCTGATCCGCAGCGGGCTGGCATGAGGCCGGCTCAGGCCGCCGACGCCGCGGCGAGCAGGGCGTGATCGTCCTCGCCCAGGACCCGCTCCATGTCGAGCAGAATGACGAAACCCGCCTCGTGCCTGGTCATGCCCGCGATATAGTCGGTGCGGATCGAGGCGCCGAAGCGCGGCGCCGGCTCGATGTCGTCGGCGGCGATCTCCAGCACCTCGCAGACGGCATCGACGACGATGCCGAACAGTTGGGGACTGCCGTGGACCCGGGTTTCCAGGACCACGATGCAGCTGCGCCTCGAGGTCTCGGTCACCTGGTCGTAAAAGCGCACGCCCAGGTCCATCACCGGCACGGCGGCGTCACGCAGGTTGATGACGCCGCGTAGCGCGGGCGGCAGCAGGGGGATCGTCGTGACCGCGCCATACTCGATGATTTCCCGCACGCAGCCGGTATTGACCCCATAGCGCTCGTCGCCTAGCTGAAAGATGAGGAACTGTCGGGAGAGCATCAGGCGTGCTCCTCGAAACGAGCGAAGCCGGCGGGTACGCCACCCAGGGGCGCACGGCGGCTGCCGTCGAGCAGCGCCGAGGCGCGTTCGGCCAGCCCCGGACCCGACCGGGTGGGTGCCGGCGTTGCCGTCCGCGGCGTGGCCGAGGCGCTGCTCAGCGTGAAGAACTCCATCAGTTGCTGGAGCTGCTCGGCCTGGCTGCTCATTTCTTCCGCGGTACCGGCCAACTCCTCGGAGGCCGACGCATTCTGCTGGGTGACCTGGCTCAGCTGCAGCATGGCGCTATTGATCTGCTCGACGCCGGAACTCTGCTCTTCCGAGGCGGAGGTGATCTCCTGCACCAGGTCGGAGGTCTTGCTGATGGAGGGCACCATCGCGTCCAGCAGCGCGCCGGCCCGCTCGGCCAGGGCCACGCTGCCCTGGGCCACGGTACTGATCTCCTGGGCGGCCACCTGGCTGCGCTCAGCCAGCTTGCGTACCTCGGAGGCCACCACGGCGAAGCCCTTGCCATGTTCGCCGGCACGGGCGGCCTCGATGGCGGCGTTCAGGGCCAGCAGATTGGTCTGGTAGGCGATGTCGTCGATGATGCCGATCTTGGCGGCGATGGTCTTCATGGCGACCAGGGTGTCGCGTACCGCCTGGCCACCCTCGTTCGCCTCGCGATTGGCCTTGCCCGCCATACCGTCGGTGACCTTGGCGTTCTCGGTGTTCTGGGCGATGGACGCCGACATCTGCTCGACGCTGGCGCTGGTCTCTTCCACGGATGCCGCCTGCTCGGTGCTCGCCTGGCTGATGCTCTGGGCCGTGGCCGAGATCTCTTCGGAAGCGCTGGCCAGGCCATCGGAGGCGCTGCGCACGTCACTGATGATCTGCGCCAGGCGTTGGCTCATGCCATCCATGGCGCGCAGCAGCGAGGCGGTTTCGTCGCGGCCTTCGGCCTGGATGCGCTGGGTGAGGTCACCGGCGGCCAGGCGATCGGCGACATCCACGGCCGCGCGCAGCGGCCGGGTGATGCTGCGACTCATTAGGAAGCCCAGAAGCACACCGAAGGCCACACCGATGGCGATGATGCCGATCAGCATCACCCGGCTGCGGGCATAGAGCTGGTCGGTAAGATCGTTGGCATCGCTGGCGTTCTGTTCCTTGCGCTTGGACAGCTCGCTCATCAGCGTACCGACCTGGTCGCCGTAACGGCGCACGCTGACCAACTGGGCGTCCAGCTCGGGATCGGCCGCGCGCAGGGCTCTATCGCTGGCGATCGCCATGGCCTTGTCCAACTGGGTGGTATAGCTGGTGAGCAACTCGTCGATCTGACGGAAATTGGTCGCCGAGGCTTCGCTGGCGAACAGCGGGCGAGCCTTGGCCAGGTTTTCCCGCACGTTGGCGAGGCCCAGCTTGACCTCCGCCTGGGCGTGGCTGCGGTCTTCATCGGAGGTCGCCAGCAGGTAGTTGCTGCGGGCGCGGCCGATGAAGACGAGGTTGAGATTGGCCTCCTTGATGTAGGACAGCCCGAGCAACTCACGCTGGTAAAGCTGGGTCGCCAGGTCGTTGATCTGGCCGCTGTTGTTAAGGCCCACCACCCCGACGACCAGGCTGATGGCCGCGACGGCGATGAAAGAGACGATGAGGCGGGTGCCGATCCGGAAATTCTTGAACATCTTGAGCTCCTGCTGAAATGGCTGGCGACAACGGCGAGCCAAGGTCGACGACGGGATAGTGGCGTCAATAGTCAGTCTTTCGGAGCGAAAACAGGGAAATTTATAGTGGCATAACGCCATATCATTAAATAAAAACAGTTGCTGTAGTTAGCGTTCGCGATATTCCGATAATGGTTCTCGCGATAACTTGGTAAGGGGAGGAAGTTGCCTGGCGTTTCGATTTTCCGATAAGGCAGATGATCGCTAGCAGCCGCTGTCAGCATTAAGCGAAACGGAAACTGGGCCCTTGCCAGTTGAGATCGGTAGATCACGGAATCCAACGTCGGCGACTGCCGCTTCCTTCAGCGAAGCGCCGTCTGGCGAGCCTTGGCGCCGGTTTTGACGCATGCAGCGCGCGCTGACTTGGGGTGACACAGAGGGCAGGAATACACCGGGCTCGATAATGGGGCGCAAGTTTTCTCAGGCGGTTAAGTTGCAGGAGAGAGCCTATTAAATATTTTCGTGATTGATAGGGTGCAGTCCATTGTGCAGTGTTTATTCGTTGGCTATTTAATGGTGCTCGGGAGCCGGAGTGGCCCGTCCTTGAGGGGTTCGGTAATTAACCGAAGCGGCTTTTCAAAAGAGGATCAATTATGTTTTCCCGCGTCAGATAGTGGGTGCATAGTTGTTCATCATGAAGGCAATGACGCGCGCCTTTGAACCCACCTCGATCTTCTCCGGTCGGGGCCAATGCCAGGCCGCCGTGCCGATACGGTTGCCAGGGGCCGTTCAGCAAGCGTCTTGCGTGCGGCAACTGACCTTGCCCCTCTCACCAGCAGGGGAACCTCCTCAGTGCAGGGTTTCGTCCAGCAGGTTCTTGAACAGGGCAGTCTGGGGCCTGGCTGTCCGGGGAATGTCGGCCTGGTCGAACCAGCTCGCATCGGCTTCCGGGTGCGGTCCGCTCAGGGCGACCACACCCTGGCCGAAGGCGTAGCGGGCCGCGGCGATATCACCGTTGGCATAGGTCGCCAGCGCGTGAAAGCCAGGCGCATGACTGGGTGGCAGATAGGGGCCGTCCTGGTAGAAGACGTGGTCATCGTGCCCCGCCCAGCGAACGGCGACCGCGGTGTCGTCGATGGTGGTCACGGGAAAGCCGGGTCGGCCCACCTCGGAGTCCAGCTCCTCGGGAATCAGCGCGAGGTTGTTGGCATCGGCCAGATAGGCGCCCATGCAGAGTCCCAGGTAGCGACCACCGTTGGCGACGTAGTCGCGTAGCGCGGTGGCCCGCGCATCCCCCAGGCTGTTCAGCGCGGCGGGAATGTCCTGGCCACCGCCCGGCTGCACATAGAGTGCATAACGGTGCAGGGTGGCGGGGGTGATGTCGATGGCTTCCTGCGGGCCGATGAAGTCCACCCGGTAGCGGGGATCCAGGTGTTCGATCGCGGTGCGAACCGTTTCGGAGCAGTCATCACAACCGGCCGGCCCGCGATAGACGGCCACCGCTACGGTGGGCAGCGGTTCGGCATAGGCGAGACGCATCAGGCCTGCCAGGCCAAGCGCGGCGATCAGGGCACCGCGTATTCGAGTGGAATCTTTCATCGGGAAACTCTTCGGTCACCAGCAGGGGCGCTTCAGCATACGTAATGCAGTACCTGGGTGTTGAGGTTGGATCAGACCGGCGCGGTGCCGGGGCGCAGGTAGGGCAGCACATGGGCGACATAGTCGGCCTTGCCCAGCTCGATGCCCTGGGCGCGCAAGATGGCGTAGGCCGTCATCACATGGAAGTAGAACTGCGGCAGCGCCCAGTCGCGGACGTACTGCTCCGCCGAGAAATCGAACACCATGCCCTGCGGCAGCGCGTGCTCTACGGGTGCTCCCTCGGCGAGGGGCGACCGCTCAGCCGCCATGCTCCGTACCACCTGGAGCGTTTCGCTGATCCTGGCCTGGGCCGTGGCGATAGACCCGGGCCGCTCGGCGGCCTGGCGTCCTTCGTCGAGCAGCACTGTCAGCGAAGATGGAAAGGCCTGGCCGTGCAGGCGTAGCAGACCTTCCTGGGCCTGGACGCAGGCAAAGCGGATCTGGGTGGCGAGGGGGAACATGTCGGGTGCCAGACGCGCTACCAGCAGCGTCTCGGCGTCGCCCTCTGGTCGCTGGGTCTGCGCCTTGCCGAGCCAGGCCGACAGGGCCTGGAGCATGTGGGTGTAGGTGGGGACGAGGATATCCGTGAAGGTCATGGCGGTGTCCTAGGTTGTGGCGATCTCGGGCGGGCTCGGCTGGAGCAAGGTCTGATCGTACGCCTCATCCGCTACCTTCATTTGACAGCCATTGCGGGATAGGCCGCCTGGCCGGGACGTCGCGCTTGCGACCTGCCGTGGCTTGGCTAGCCTGGTCGATCCCCCCAGCCTGAACGCTCGGGTCGGGCTGTCCACGAAGATACCTCGGCGCGGATTGTCCGCCCGCGGTTCTCGCTAACGACCTGAATTCAAGAATATTTCATTAGGATTCAAAGACTTGAATGCCCATATATCCCCTGACATATGGACGCTCCGGTTCGCTGCCCCTTAGTTTTCCGTCCATCGGCTCAGCCTCGGACTATCAGGAAAGCACCATGGGACGCCTTGCAGGAAAAGTCGCTTTGATCACCGGTGGTGCAGGCGGCTGCGGCCTTTCGGCAGCCGAACTCTTCGCCCGCGAAGGTGCCAGGGTCGCCATTCTCGACCTGCCGAGCAGCGACGGCGCCGCCGCTGCTGAACGCATCCGCGCCGCGGGCGGCAGCGCCTGCTTCGTGGCCGCGGACGTCTCCGTGGCCGACCAGGTCCACGCCGCCGTCGCTCAGGTTGAGCAGCGCTTCGGCGCGATCACCGTGCTGATGAACCATGCCGGCACCATCCATGTCGGCCCCTTCCTGGAAACCGGGGAGGACGACTGGGATCGGCTGATGGCGATCAACGTCAAGGGCATGTTTCTGGTGTCTCGCGCCGTCCTGCCGGGGATGATCGCCGCCGGGGGCGGCAGCGTGATCTGCACCTCATCGATCTCTGGCGTGGTCGGTACACCGATGGAGGTGCTCTATTGCACCACCAAGGGTGCCTGCCACATGTTCGCCCGGGCGCTAGCCGTGGAATTCCGCGACCGCAACATCCGCAGCAATGCCATCTGCCCCGGCTTCATCGGCACCGCCCATGGTCGCCGCGAACTCGACCTGTTGCGCGAGCACGGTACCGAGGTATCCGACGCGACCCTGGCCGGGATGCAGGGTCGCCTCTGCGATCCGGCAGAGGTGGCGGCAGCCGCGCTGTTCCTGGCCAGCGACGATTCCAGCTTCGTCAACGGTACCCATCTGTTCGTCGATAACGCCTACACCGCGGCCTGACCGCAGCGAGACCGCGCCCCCGCCCATAACAAGGCGCGGCTCCCCAGCACCTGACACTGCCAACCAAAAAACCTAGAACACCTTGGCGAGAAGGAGCAACACATGGAAATCGAGAATCGCAGCGTCGAATTCATTCCCGAGCACGAACGCTATGGCTCGCCCAGGCGACTCTTCACCATCTGGTGCAGCGCCAACATGCAGGTCACCACCATGGTGATCGGGGCGCTGGGCGTGGTCGCCGGCCTGAACCTGGGCTGGACCTTCATCGGGCTGATCCTGGGCAACCTGATCGGCTCCGTGTTCATGGCGGCGCATTCCGCGCAGGGGCCGCACCTGGGTATCCCGCAGATGATCCAGAGTCGCGCCCAGTTCGGGGTGATCGGTGCCGGGGTGCCGCTGGCCATCGTGGTGCTGGCCTACATCCTGTTCACCGCCGCCAATGGCGTGGTGATGCGCGATTCGATCAAGGCGGTCGCGCCGGTCTCGGATAACAACGCCATCATCCTGTTCGGCGTGCTCACCCTCGTCGTCGGTTTCGTCGGCTACGAGTTGATCCACCGCATCGGTGCCTGGATGAATGCGCTCTCCAGTATCGTCTTCGCGCTGGCGGCCTATGCCGTCCTGCAGCACGGTCTGCCGAGCGGGGTCTGGGAGGTGTCGTCAGCTACCTTCAAGTTCGCGATCTTCTGCCTGGTGGTGACCCAGGCGGCGTCCTGGACGCTGGGCTTCGGGCCCTACGTGGCCGATTACTCGCGCTACCTGCCCAGCAGCATCTCCACCCGGTCGACGTTCTGGTACAGCTACCTGGGCATCATCGTCGGCTCCACGCTGCTGATGCTGCTCGGCGCCCTGATGGCCGCCTCCGCCATGGACGTGACCACCGATCCCGGTAGCGCCATCGCCAAGCTCTTCCCGGGCTACGAGACGCTGGTGTACTGCGTGATCATCGTCGGGGTGCTGGAATGGAACGTGATGAATCTGTACAGCTCGTACATGTCCACCACGACCATCTTCACTGGCTTCAACGGCAAGGTGCGAATCAGTCTGCTGACCAAGTTCGTCATCATGGCCATCGTCGCGGCCATCGTGACCTGGATCGCTATCGCTGCCCAATACAACTTCAGCGCCTACTTCAGCGACATCCTGATCGGCCAGGTCTATGTGCTGGTGCCCTGGAGCGCCATTAACCTTGCGGACTACTACTGGATCCGCAAGGGCCGCTACAGCGTGGCGGCCATGTACGACGTCAATGGCATCTACGGCAAGGTCAACTGGAATACCCTGTCGATCTACGCTATCGCCGTGGTGGTGCAGATCCCCTTCATGGAACTGTCCTTCTACAAGGGGCCGATCGCCGCCCTCGTCGGTACGGACATCTCCTGGCTGCCCGCGCTCGTCGTGCCCGCGGTGCTGTACTACGTCGCGAATCGTCACAAGCAGCTGCATTTGACCCCCTTCGCCAGCGTCCAGCAGATGTCCATGACCGCTCTGGAGCGCGCCTGAGCCGGATGGCGAGGCCAGCCCGGAGCGTTGCCGCTGCTTTCCCAGGCGCCACTACCGGGGCAGGCGGGATCAGCCCGGTAAGTGCCTGGATGCATCGTCGCGGACGCCGTTCGATTGAACGGCGCCCCACCCTGCGGGCAAGGCCGCGGCGCTCCCTTGGAACGCAGCGGGGAGGGGATGCCAGGCGAGTCTCCCCCTGGGCGCCTGGCTGGCACGTTTTTGGTATGTTGCAGGGCTCCAACCCAGGCGGCTCGCTGGGACGAAGGGTGAGACCCGTCGCCCGAGAGCGGCATGAGCGCGCTCGTCCTCCCGGCGCCCTCGCACCGGAGTGCCCTGATGAATACGCAAGACGTTGCGACCCTGGCGCGGCTGATCGCTGCCATCGGCAGTGCCGACCTGGGGCCAGCCCTCTGTGACCTGTTCGATGGCAGGGTCCGCTATGACATGAGCTGTCTCTACCTGTTCCGCTTCGACCAGCCGGCCGAGCTGCTGCACGATGGCTACCAGGGGCAGGTCGCCGCGCGCACCCTGGACGCCTACAGCCGGGGTGGCTACCTGCTCGATCCTTTCTACGTCGCCAGCATGAATCGCCATCCCGGCGGCCTGTGGCGGATGAGCGAGTTGGCCCCGGACAGTTTCTTCTCCTCGGGCTTCGCCATCTCGCCCGACCTTCACCCCTGCGTCTCCTCCACCCATGGCACCCAGATCGATGAGATCGGCTACATCATCCACCTGCGGGCGCGCACCGCCTTGGTGTTCACCCTGATGAAGGCGCAGGAACATGGCGCCTTTGACGACATCGAGGTTGCCTACCTGCACCGGCTGACGCCCCTGATCAGCGCCGCCCTGGAGCAGCACGGCCGCCAGTTGCCACGCCAGCTGGAGCCCGCGGGCGCGGACAGCCAGCTGGAAAGCGCCTTTGTCGGCGCTCTGGGACAACTGACCGAGGCCCAACGCTATATCGCCAAGCTATTGCTACAGGGCCACAGCACCGCCTCCATCGCCCGCCAGCTGGGTATTTCCGAGGGAACGGTGAAGGTGCACAAGCACAACCTCTACCAGCGTCTGGAAATCTCCAGCCATGCCGAGTTGTTCCGGCTGTTCATCGGCTATATCGCCCAGACCGGGCGCTAGTGGGGTGGTGCAGGCGTAGGCGCGGGATTTCCTGGCGCGGCGTGGCGACAGCGCCTAGACGCGCCGCCACCCTCGTACGGTCTATTTCCGCAAGACCGCACCTGCCCGCCATAGCTGCGAGAAGGTCCGCAGGCCGGCAGTCCGTCAGTGGCTATAGCCCGTCGGCTTGTTGCGGATGGTCTTGAGCAGGTCTTCCGGGCTGATGCTGGCGAGTGCCTTGGCCGCGGCCTGGCTGCCCGGCAGCGGCAGGTCGAGGATGTGGCCCTTCATCTTGCCGACCACGTGCATCTCGCAGGGCTTGCAATCGAACTTCAGGGTCAGCACCTCGTCGCCGTGGACCAGCTGCATGGGCGCGACCTTGGTGCGCACGCCGGTGACGCCCTTGGCCTGCTTGGGGCAGAGGTTGAAGGAGAAGCGCAGGCAGTGCTTGGTGATCATCACCGGCACCTCGCCCAGTTCTTCGTGGGCCTCGTAGGCGGCGTCGATCAGCTGCACGCCGTGGCGATGATAGAAGTCGCGAGCCTTCTGGTTGTAGACGTTGTAGAGGAACGACAGGTGCGCCTCGGGGTAGACCGGCGGCGGAGTGGTCTCGGCCTTGCGCCGGCCGCGCGGGTGGGCGGCAACGCGGGCGGCGGTCAGTTGCTCGATGGCCTCGCGACGCAGTGCCTTGAGCTGCGAATTAGGTACGAAGAAGGCCTGGGGCGCATCCAGGGCCACGTCCAGGGCGTGGTATTCGGTGGTGCCGAGCTGGGTCAGCAGATCGCGCAGGCCCTCCAGCGCCTGTTCCGGCTTGTTGGCCACACCGAAGGGACCGTCCAGGGCGACGGTCACGCTCACACCTTCTTCACTGATGGCGGTCAGGCGCAGATGCTCTTCACGCAGTTCGGCCTGCCAGCGCACGCCGATGCGGCGCTCGGCGCTGGTCTTGAGCAGCGCCTGCTGCCAGTTGTGGTCCAGGTTGCGCGACAGCGGGTGATTGGGTCTCAGGCGGAACAGCCCCTCGGGCATCTCGTTGGGCTCGACGCGATAGCGATAGCGCTTCTCGCCGTCCTCCTCGAATTCACCCTTGAGCTCGGCGACATTGGCGCGGAAGCCCACCACCTCGCGCTTGACCAGCACATTGAGGCCGTCGCCATTGGACAGCGGCTCCTGGGTGACGGCAATGAAGTCGCGCTTATTGACCTTTTCCACTTGACCCACCGGCAGCCCGGTAAAGGTCGGCGAATCGAAGGCGCCGATGTCCACCTTGCGCTCGGTGACGAAGTAGTCGGTGCTGCCGCGGTGGAAGGTCTTGTCCGGATCGGGCACGAAGAAGTGCGCGGTGTGGCCACTGGAGGCGCGCGCCAGGTCGCTGCGGTCTTCGAGGATCTCGTCGAGCAGCTGGCGATAGTAGGCGGTGATGTTCTTCACGTAGCCCACATCCTTGTAGCGCCCCTCGATCTTGAAGGAACGCACCCCGGCCTCGACCAGAGCGCGCAGGTTGGCGCTCTGGTTGTTGTCCTTCATCGACAGCAGGTGTTTCTCGTAGGCGATCACCCCGCCTTTTTCGTCCTTGAGGGTATAGGGCAGGCGGCAGGCCTGGGAACAGTCGCCACGGTTGGCGCTGCGGCCGGTCTGGGCGTGGGAGATGTTGCACTGGCCGGAAAAGGCCACGCACAGGGCGCCATGGATGAAGAATTCGATGGCCGCCTCGGTCTCGGCGGCGATGGCTGCAATTTCCTTGAGGTTCAGCTCGCGAGCGAGCACCAGCTGGGAAAAGCCGGCCTGGTCGAGAAACTTGGCCCGCCCCAGGGTGCGAATGTCGGTCTGAGTACTGGCGTGCAACTCGATGGGCGGAATATCCAGCTCCAGTACACCCATGTCCTGCACGATCAGCGCATCCACGCCCGCGTCGTACAGCTGGTGGATGAGCTTGCGCGCCGGCTCCAGCTCGTCGTCATGCAGGATGGTGTTAATGGTGGTGAACACCCGCGCGTGGTAGCGGCGAGCGAACTTAACCAGCTCGGCGATCTCGCTGACCTCATTGCAGGCATTGTGCCGCGCGCCAAAGCTCGGCCCACCGATATAGACGGCATCCGCCCCATGCAGGATGGCCTCCCGCGCGATACCGACATCGCGGGCAGGGCTGAGCAATTCCAGATGGTGCTTGGGCAGGGACATGGCGGTTCTTCTCGATCAGGCGTGGCACGGCAGGGTGGGTATTGTAGCTGGGGAGGAGGGCATCATTGAATGCATTTTCAGTACTGATTAGGTTTTGTACAAAATCGCTTGCGTTCGATGATGCTTCGTTGAAAAGCGCCTAAATTGGCAGCCCGTTGATCTATCATTCGTAAGCTTCATTTCCTAAGTATTTTCGCCGCGCCTGATCCTCGCGCGATGACTTTCGTACAGAACCTGACATAAAGTAGCAGGCTGCTCTCGGTACAGCTTACTGTTTGATCTAGTAGGTTTAAAAATAACAAATAATAAATATTTAGCGCCCATGCCTGTTTTTGCTATCTTCTATATGCGCAAAAGTGATGTGCAGTTTGATAATGTTTTTATGGATGGAATGGTTTTATCTTATTTAAGAGGTGTGTTTATGAGAGGTGAACTTGAAAAAATAGCTTCATTGTTTAGTAGTGTGGAAAGTTTTGGCTTTTCTGAGTTTAAAGAAATTATTGAATTGTTGAAAAGATTTTTTTTGAAGCTTAATTCGCTAGAGATAGAAGATTTTAGGTCTTCCCATTTCGAGCTCTCACAGTTGGCGCATTTGCAAGGGCATCATTGCCTGCCGTTTTTTTGTAATATTATAAAGAACGGGATTCATGATTTTATAAAAATACCTGCTTTTCCAGCGGCAAGCAGTTTGGAAACAGATCTAAGTCATAATGATTTTTTTGAATTGTTCAAACGTTGCATGTTGGCTCAGTCAGCAAATGGAATCAGGGTGCTTGATTATAAAGTTCCAGACTTAAGCCCTTGGACATCAAGCCAGGTTCTGCCAAAAGTTGTGGAAATGCTAGAGTATCTTGCCATTAACCCGCTTGAGGAAAGCTGCTTGCCCGGCGATCTTGCGAGCGTGGGAAACTGCTTAGGAATGTCTCGCGAGCTTAGCCGACAAAATGGTGTGCTGCATGAGACATATATACAGTTCGAAGCAATACTTGAGAGACTTGCTCGTGACGGCTACCATCAAATAGCTCGCGATTATGCAGAGGAAGCGATAGTTTGTGCGGTATCGGATGGTTGCCCTGAATACGGACACTATTGCCGCTTTTCTTTAGCATCTTTACAGCAGAATCCTATTGATGCATCTATCCATGGGGGGCTATTGTTGGCAAGTCTTAGCTTGAAGGATAGCATTCCGCAAGATTTTCAATATAGAGTTTTAAGTGCGCTATTTACTTTTTTTAGAAATATACATGATTGCGATACGGCGGATAGTTTGTATGAAATGATCATGTCCCTTGAATACATTGGGCCCTATAATAGGCAAAAAACACATACAGCGTATCTTAATTTGCTATTAATGAGCGATTCAGAAAAGGCTCTATATGCAGCAAATGACTTCGCTACAGAGAATCTGGAAGAAATATTACGATTTGGCGATGCATCAGCGGTGCCTTGGCTTGCGATCATCAGTAGCCTAAAGTTTTTACATCCACAGCAGTTTCATACGAAGCTTGGTTTGGTTTCTCTAGAAAGTCACATTGAATCAGTTTTGTCCGAAAATCAAATAGAAAGTATCCGTGATGCAATTTTGCCTCGGCGAGGCAGCACTAAAAAAATGATAATAGATGCGCTCGATAAGTTGCATTTAACGAGAAACGGGAATGATCATATTTATGAGGTAAACAGGTTGCAATTTAGTGCTGCAAGGCTATTAGAAAGCTCCCTAGAAATCGGCGACATTGAGGGGGTTGTGCTCGCACATCGTGTTATGTCGGACGGTAGTTTGGCATTTGAGTTAAACAGCCTGGGCGAAAGGAAAATAATTCGAAGCGATGACGTTGGTCTAAATGGATTTAAAGGAAGAAATGAAAAGTATTTTGAGATGGTTTGTAGGGAGTTATTATTGTGCGATAAGTATCGCTATGTTTGGTTGGGTTTTGATGGCGAAAAGCTATATTATTTAATTTGTGAAGATGGTCAATTTTTACCCTGCGGGATTGTTCCTAATATTTCCAAAGCACAGGTTTTTGTTTGGCTTGAAAAGGATTTGCCTAAATTGGGTTTTAACGACAGTCCGATTACGACAGGGCCTTTAATAACACGTGAAGATATTTGGCTAGAAGAAAGCAAGTCTATACGAAAAAATCTTCCTAAATTGTATTTACCAGAAAGTAAAAAAAACACGATTGTTTTTTGTGACATAGAAATGTCTTGTTTTCCACATAATTTTATTAGTGAGCCAAATGACGGTGAAATTAGTCGAATCATCTGTAACCCTCTGTCGCTAGATAATTATCTGCGTTACAAGCCATTGCATATAGATGTATCGGAAGTTTCTATTTGGGCGCCTATTGAGGCCGATGATACTGCTATTTTGTTGGCTCATGGTCGTTTGATTAGTTGCATGGCTGAGTATAAATTAATTTTGTCAGAAAGCATGGTTCCCAATTTTGAGCGTCAAACAGATATTAAAGCATTTATTTGTCATGGAGGTAGATCCAAGAATGGTGGATTTACAGGGTTATATCCAAGTGACGATAAAAAATATATTTCATCCTCTATCCTAGGTAGCGGTAAGGTGGCTGTACTATTTATTTGTCATGGTGGGCACGTCAATTCTGACGTTTACGCTAGAAGTTTCCAGGCCTTAGCAAAGAATCTACTATCGGCAGGTTACGAGGCAGTTATTGCGCCGTCTTGGAGTCTGAATGTTGTAATTCCAGGGCCTTGGATGACGGCGTTTATTGGTTTTTTGACGTTGGGGGGTAATATTGTAGATGCTAGTCTGTATGCTAATAATAGGATCAAGAGCATATATCCAGTCGAAAGTGCTTGGGCTGCGATGCATGTGTTCGGTAATCCTCATGTTTATGGGAAAAGTTTAGAAGACTAATGAGAGTTAGCGGCAGCTTCTAGTTTTGTAACTATGAGGTTGCCTTTGTTATGTTGTTATATAGAATCGGTTCGCGCTTGTCCTGTTTAAAGTGGTGCTGAGAGGGCACGCTATAAGAATTTATTTTGTTTTTCTATGTGGGAATTAAATCTTAAAACCAAGCTCTCTTGGTTGGGTACTTGTATTTTGAACGGTTCAAAAGCCGCTCAGCTCACGAAATTTATTATTATTGTGATATTCAACCCACTCGATCACGTCATAAGGGATGTAAAGATTGCGTTTGGTGCGAGATATTGCGATGTAAACGGCGCATATCCGTTGGTCGAATTCATCGGTGTTTCTTAGTTTTTCAGTGGTGAGAAGAGCGGGCGTCAATAAAATATTGTCGAATTCCGTTCCTCCAGCCATTTCCGCCATCATCAGTAGATACCCTTTGTTAGACTGTCCTACATTGGCTCTGATCCGATTTGCGTCTGAAACGTTAAAGCCATTCTCTAACTTTTTTTCCGCCCACAAAAAAGATTCATCAAACTGGTTTTCGTGGTGTAGTTGCTGCCAGTCTTTGAACTCGTTAAAGTAAAAATGTAACTCGCTGCTATTGTCATTTGGACTGTAGTAGTCAGGTTTGAAAAATTTAACAGCGGAGCTTATAAAGCTCATAAGATCTTCTTGGGATTCTTTATTTGCGACTTGAATTGGGCGATGAGCTTCGCTTAGCTCAATAGCCCATTTTAATGTATCCCAGTAGCTGGCTGTCATGATAACGCAGCCCTCGGGTGGGGCGAAGTCAAGTGGGTAGTGTTTGATACATATATCTGTATCGCTAATGCCTTCGAAGGGTGTTTTTATTTTTTTTGAATGACGATTTATTAAGGGGTTTATGAATTTTTCAATATTACGGCCAGATCGAACCGATTGAGATATCTCACTTTGCCGGATATCACGTCTTTTGGTCAATATTTTATGTTTTGCTTGCTGATATTCGTCCCCTAGAGTGATTAATACTTGTCGGCCTCTTTTGATGATTTGCAAAAGAGAGTCAGGAGTGTCTTGGCTTTCATCAATGAGGACGTGAGTGTAGCGGCTTGGTATAGTGCAACCTTCTACAGCTGCGCGTTTTATCATTACTAATTCTGGGAATCCGGTCTTTTTGTCCCAAGCCGGATTCGACTGTATATATGACCAAAGAGTAATGGAATACTGAAGAAGAACTTTTGCTTCCAAGTGGGATAAGGGCAGTCTAAAATCGGGTAGGTGGCTCTTTGATAGTGTGTGGCTACTAGAGAAGCAGTAGTTGGCTATTACCTTAAGGCAAATATCCAAAGTGGTGCGTTCATCGTAGTCCTGAATGCCCAAGATATTTAGTTGCTTAGCCAATACACCCTTGTTGGGTATGCTAGTAGATGGATTTTTTGTGGGATGATCTCTGTTTGGTAGAAGAGATTTTGCGAGAGCTTCAAAGGTAAATCCTGGCTTCTTACCGCGACCCTCCATGCGTTTGTGAAGAGCTACTAGCTTTTCGGTGGTTTTTGCTAATAAGAGTGTTCCATAGGGTGGTAAATAATCTATCAGCGCGCCCAGCAAGTGACTTTTGCCTATTCCAGCATAGCCTTGTACGTGAATGTCCTCGCCTAAATTTGCTCGGAAAATTCTAACTAACCGATCTTGGGCTGGGCTCAGCCACAATTCGCGGAACCGTGGTGTAACCATTTGCTCGCTGAAAGGGATCTTTTTCTTTTTAATACGAATCTTGAAATTAAAATCCCATGTGCCGTCGCTCGCCAAATAATCTGCTTCTTCTACCTCTTCTTTTGTGAGAAGAATTATTTTTATATTTTTGAGATTATTTAATCCGGCGTGCAATTTCTTTTGGCTAAATAGTCTCTGTGCTTCTGATAGTAAGCTTGAGTCTGCAGGTTTTTTTGAGTCAATTGACCATGCAATTAGTTTCGCTAAAATTTTTTCGATTGAATAAGGCGTGCTTTTCCCCGCGTTTTCTGCTAGGTGCTGGATCACTAAAACTGCAGCTAGCTCTGGGTTGGTCAGTTTGATTAAGGCTTGAGCTCCTTCTGCGCTTAATAGTATCTCGCAGGTCTCATTTGCAATGGGCAGAAAAAGAGAATCGCCTGAATCAAGATGTTCCGGTTGCATATGGCCTCGTAGCTAAGGTGCAATCTTTAATTAATTTATTGATGCTTGTTTGATGTTTTTAGTTTTTTTGGCGACGGCGTGTGTCAGTCTTTAAGTGTTTTTGGTATATGGTCCCGGGCAAGCGATATCCTACGATCATCGTTTAGCCAGCCAAGCTCAATGAGCCTTTTGCGAAGCGGTTCTTTTGGTACACTGAGCGTAACGCTTAGCTCGGATAGTACTATGTTCGCAGTCATGATGTTGCAGTTTTGGTGGTCAATATATATGTGATATATGTGGCCATGACCACGCCATTTGATGTCGTGTTTTTTAAGAATTGGATGTAGATGCTTTGCTAAAAATTCAGGGAGCATCCATTCAGAAGGCGATATGCTCATGCTTTTCCTTGCTATCAAGACTGACTTTTAAATGGTGGCTTCCAATTTTGCATGGAAATATTCCAAATGTCGTTATGTAGAAAAAATTCTACCGACCCTCATTCCCTTAGCAGCACCAATTAGCTCAATCCAATTGCCACATACGCTGCTTCCGTCTTCAGACGGTTCAATCATCATACGCCAGTCTCGCAAATCAGGCGTAAGTCTGAGGACTTGTACCCAGCTTCCATACCAAGCTGGCTTCTGCTTACAGCAACGCGCAGTTGTGGCTGCTGACTCTTTCGCTCACCCAGTCAGACTAGGTAGCTGCGGCTCCTGCGGATTGGGGCGATTCCATCCGGATTTTTAAAGTGCTGTTTGGTTGACCTTCGATCTCGACTACAAAGCATGCCTGGAATGCCGCTGACCTAGTCAGATGGAGGGTGACGCTTCACCATCGGCAACACCACCTCCCGCGTCAGCGGCGCCAACTCCAACTCACAAGCCTCCAACACCGAAACCCACACCGCCTCCTCAATTTCAGCCGCTGGAATCGCCTCATCTCCAGGCTTCATGGCTACCCTATACAACGCGCAATCAACCATGAAGCCAGGCTCATTGGCCGCTGGAGCCTGATACCGGCCAAGAAAGGTGGCGTCTCCGGGATCGATGACGAGACCAAGCTCCTCGTTCAGCTCCCGTACCAGGGCATCCAGCGGTTGCTCTCCACGATCGATCTTCCCTCCCGGCTGCATGAACGCCGAGGTGCCACGCTTGCGCACCAGTAGCAGTTGCTGGTGCTCGTTCAGCAGCACGGCTGCTGCGATGTGGAGGGTGGTCGTCAATGTCTGGACTCCGCTGGTTGGAGGGACCTTTCGGTCGCGAAGCCGTGAATCCTTGGACAGGGCAGGCGACTGGGGTGGGAGTGTACCTCGCTCAGCCAGGTCGCTTCGGTCGCGTCTAGCGGCGGAAGGTTCTGCGCACTTTTCTTTGACGCTCACGGGGAGGGGAGGGGAGGCGGTTTGCGTACGTAACCTATTGCCCAGTAAATAAAAACTGCCATCAGACTGCCGCCATAACGTCACACAACCGCTCTAGCCTCGCCGCCTCGTAGCAACTTGTAACAGGTTGTATCTACCTAGCTAAGGGGAAGAGTCGGTGAAACGTTCAGCTAAAAAACCCGCAGTGATCACGGCCGTATTCACGGCATCGCTGTTGGCGGTGTCGGTGCAGGCCGCCAGCCGCTCGGGCAACAACGCCATCAATGGCGTCGATCTGCTATCGGGCTACAACAAGCTCTGGACGCCCGGCGCGACCTGGGACACCGGTACGCCTACTGCCCTGGGGGCGCCCATTCTGCAGCGCAATATCCAGTACGTGGTCGATCTCGCGAAGACCCGCACCCAGGCTCAGGAAATAGCGGCCTATTACGATGACCGCCGCGACCAGAGCTACAGCATGATCAGCGGTCTGGGCTCCCTGGCCAGTGCCTACCAGGCGGCGTCCGGTGCCTTCACCACCATCCCGGTGTTCGACGCCTCCACCCAGACCACCAAATACACCGACAACGGCAACGGTGCCGGCGACGCCAACTCGCAGCTGGGCAAGGTGGTTCAGCTGGTCCAGGCGATCCGCAACGATGCCTCCACCACCCCGGCGAAGAACGCCTACCAATATCCGCGCCCCTGGCGGCAGGCGGGCGTGGACATCGTGCCGCTGTCGCTGCGTCCGGCGCTCAGTACCACGCCGCAGACCGATGGCGGTTTCCCGAGCGGCCACACCAACGCCGCCTACCTGGCGGCCATAGGCTTCGGTTATGCCGTGCCCCAGCGTCTGAGCGAGGAACTCTTCCGCGCCTCCGAGCTGGGTAACAACCGCATCCTCGCCGGCATGCATTCGCCGCTGGACGTGATCGGCGGGCGCATCACCGCCACCTATTTCGCCATCGACAACCTGGTCAACAATGCCCAACTGCGTAGCGATGCCTTCGCCCAGGCCCAGGCCTTCTTCACCCAGCAGTGCGGTGGCGACATCAACAACTGCATGGACAAGATCGATCCGGCTACCGACCGGCAGTCCCAGCACGCCCAGGACAAGGCGCTGTATACCGCCCGCATGACCTACGGTTTTGCCCCCGTCGGCCCGACCAACCTGGCGCCGGTGGTGCCGGTCAATGCCGAGGTGCTGCTGGAGACCCGCTTCCCCTACCTGAGCGCCAGCCAGCGGCGCGATGTGCTGGCCAGTACCGAGCTGTCTTCCGGTTACGTGGTGATCGACGAATCCAACGGCTATGGCCGCCTCAACCTGATGGCCGCCGCCGACGGCTATGCGGCCTTCAACGGCAATGTCAGCGTCAACATGGATGCCAGCCTGGGCGGCTTCAACGCCCGCGACGCCTGGCGCAACGACATCGGCGGCAGCGGCAGCCTGACCAAGAACGGCAGTGGCGAACTCATCCTCAGCGGCTTCAACACCTACAGCGGCGGGACGGTCATCAACGGCGGTACCCTGCGCGGCTATGCCCAGGCCTTCGGCAGCGGCGACATCACCGACAACGCCACCCTGGTGCTGGATCAGTCGGTCAATGACAGCCTGGCCAACAACCTGCACGGCAACGGCAGCCTGGTGAAGACCGGGGTCGGCTCCCTGAGCCTGACCGGCAACAGCGACTTCTCCGGTACCACCACCGTCAACCAGGGCCGCCTGGCCATCAATGGCAATCTCGGCAATTCGGCGGTCACGGTCAACTCGGGTGCCACCCTCGGTGGCAATGGCAGCCTCGCCAGCCTGCGCGTGACCCAGGGCGGTATCCTCGCGCCCGGCAATTCGGTGGGCCAGCTCAACGTCAATGGCAACGTGACCTTCGACCAGGGCTCGATCTACCAGGTCGAGACCGATGCCACCGGCCGCGCCGACCGCCTGGTCGCCACCGGCACCATCGCGGTCAATGGCGCCACCCTGGCGCTGGTCTCCAGCCCCTACTGGCAGCCGCTGGGCAGCTATCAGCTGCTGAGCGCGGGCAATGGCCTGAGCGGCAGCTTCGGGCAGATCCAGTCCGACTTCGCCTTCCTCACCCCGACCCTGAGCTACGGCGCCAACCAGGCGACCCTGAGCCTGCCGCGCAACGGCGTGGCCTTCGCCGACCTGGCCGACGGTCGCAACGCCCGCGCTGCCGCGGCGGGGCTGGATAGCGCCGGTGCCGGCAATGCGCTGTGGAATCAGGTCGCCGCGACCAACGCCGCTGGCGCGCGGAGCACCTTCCAGAGCCTGGGCAACGAACTGCATGCCTCGACCAAGACGGTGCTGGTGGAAGACAGCCGCCTGGTGCGCAACGCCATGGCCGAGCGCCTGCACGACGCCCAGGACGACGCGCCGTCCAGCTCTGGCATCCAGGGCCTGGCCGGTACGCCCGAGCGTGGCCTGGTCTGGACCCAGGCCCTCGGCGCCTGGGGGCGCAACGATGGCAGCCATGACGCCAGCAGCCTGGACAGCCATAGCCATGGCCTGCTGATCGGCGCCGACCTCCCGCTGGACGGTGGCTGGCGCGCCGGTGGCCTGGTGGGCTTCGGGCATACCGATCTTGACCTGCGCGACGAGTCGGGCTCGGCCACCAGCACCGATTACCACCTGGGTCTCTACGCCGGTAACCAGTGGGATGCGCTGAGCCTCAAGCTCGGCCTGGCCCATAGCTGGCATTCGGTGGAAGCCCGCCGTGATCTCACCATCCTTGGCGCCAATCAGCACCTGGCGCCCGACTATGACGCCGGCACCACCCAGGCCTTCGGCGAACTGGCCTACCGGATCGACGCGGGCAGCCTGAATCTTTCGCCCTTCGCCAACCTGGCCCATGTGCACCTGCAGACCGACGGCTTCCACGAGCGCAGCGGGGCGCTGGACCTGGACAATCCCCGGCAGAACACCGACGTGACCTTCAGCACCCTGGGCCTGCGCCTGGCGAGCAAACCGCTGGGTGACTGGAAGGTGGTCCCCAGTGCCACCCTGGGCTGGCGCCATGCCTTCGGCGATACCACCCCCGAACAGCAGGCGGCCTTCGCCGGCGGACCGGACTTCAAGCTGGTGGGCGCGCCCATCGCGCGGGAAGCGGCGGTGGTACAGGGCGCCTTGGACATGCAGCTGACCGAGGTGGTGTCGCTGGGCCTGGGCTACGACGGTCAACTGAGTGGTCGCAGCAAGGACCAGGATCTCAACGCCCGTCTCAGCTGGCGCTTCTAAGCCGCTGAGTCCCCTGGCTCCGTTGCAACGGCGGGGCCAGCCAAGGGCTCAGTCTGAGTCCTTGGCTGGCCGAGCAATTCATCCAGGATGCTCAGCCGGAACTGGCGCTGCAGGGTGACGGCATAGAAGCGTTCGGCGATCTCCGGCACCTCGGCATAGAGTTGCAGGGTGCCGCTGCGCAACTCGTCCTGCACCACCACCGCCGGCAGCAGCGCCAGGTCGCCGGAGTCGCGGGCGAGCAGGCGCAGCATGGCCATGTCGTCGACCTCGGCGCAGATCTGCGGGCTCAAACCCTGACCATTGCAATAGACCTCGAACTGGCTGCGTACGTCGCTGCTGCGCCCGGGCACGATCAGCCGCGCCTGCTGCAGGTCGCGATGCAGGTCGAAGGGGCGGCTGTCCTGGCGCGGTGGGCCGATCAGGCACACCGGCTGGCGATGGAGCAGGCGGCATTGCCAGGTGCGCTGGCTGTCGGCGCTGACCGCCTGGTTGGTCAGCACCACGTCCAGCTTGTGCAGCGCCAGGCGTTCCAGCAGTTCGTCCACGCCGCCGGACTCCAGCACGAGCACCAGGTCGTCACGCCCGAGGAAGGGGCGCAGCAGGTTTTCCTGGAAGTTGCGCGAGAGGGTGGCGACGGCGCCGATGCGCAACGTCTGATTCGCTTCGCGCGCATTGTGCAGGGTGTTCTGCAACTCGCTGCCGAGGGCGAAGATGGTCTCGGCGTAATCCAGCACCAGCTGTCCGGCCTCCGTCAGGCGCAGGCTGCGACTGGAGCGGATGAACAGGGGGTGGCCGAGCTGATCCTCTAGTACGCGGATCTGGGTGGAGAGGGCGGACTGGGAGACGTGCAGCGCCTCGGCGGCGCGGGTCAGGTTGCCTTCCTTGGCCACGGCCCAGAAGTAATGCAGATGATGGAAATTCAGTCGGCGCATGATTCGTTCTTTTAAAGTGAACGTTAGATTCATATCTATCTATTTCACATAATTCAAGCGCTCTTCGACACTAGCAGCCTCTGGTGTTCAAGGAGCGTGCACGATGTCTAGCCTGCTGTTTCCCCTGGCCCCGCTGTTGCCCTGGGCCTATGCCCTGGCCTTGGTGCCGGTCGCCTTACTCGCTTCCCCATGTCGCTTCTGGTTGCCCGCCCGGGTCGCCGGTTACCTCGGCGTTTTCCTGGTTTTGGCGGCCTGGTTGCAGGCCGTCCTGGTCGACCAGCCGCACGATCGCCTCGGCCTGGCCATGGCCGGACTGATCAGCCTGCTGGCGCTGGTAATCATCGAATACTCCCAGCGCTACCTGGAAGGCGAGCCCGGGCAGCGGCGCTATGTGCTCGCGCTGCTCGCCACCCTGGCCGCCGTCGCCACGGTGGTCACCACGGACGATCTCTTCCTGCTGGTAGGGGCCTGGATCCTCTCCAGCCTGTGCCTGCATCAGCTGCTCACCTTCTACCGCGACCGTCCCCAAGCGGTGGTAGCGGCCCACAAGAAGTTTCTCGCCAGTCGCCTCGCCGATGTCAGCCTGCTGCTGGCGACCCTGCTGCTGGTGCGGGCCACCGGCGACAGCCAGCTCGCCGCCATTCTCGACGCCGTAAACGCCCGCCTGCAGGCCAGCGGTAGCCTCGGCTGGGAACTGCAGGGGGCGGCCTTGCTGCTGGCCCTGGCGGTGATCCTCAAGTCGGCCCAGTTGCCGGTGCATGGCTGGCTGATCCAGGTGATGGAGGCCCCGACGCCGGTCTCGGCGCTGCTGCATGCCGGGGTGGTCAACCTGGGCGGTTTCCTCCTGCTGCGCTTCGCCCCGCTGTTCTCCGCCGCCGTCCCGGCGCAGAGCCTGCTGGTGCTGGTGGGCGGGGTGACCGCGGTACTCGCGGCCCTGGTGATGATGACCCGCATCAGCATCAAGGTGCGCCTGGCCTGGTCGACCTGTGCGCAGATGGGCCTGATGCTGCTGGAGTGCGGCCTGGGGCTGTACGAGCTGGCCCTGGTGCACCTGCTGGCCCATTCGCTGTACAAGGCCCATGCCTTTCTGGCGGCGGGCGAGACGGTGGCCCATGCCCGCCACCAGGCGCTGCTGCCGCGGATGCCCGCGCCCGAGCTGGGCGGTCTGTTGCGCGCGCTGGCGCTGGCGGCCCTGGCGCTGCTGCTGCTCAAGGGCCTCTGGGCCTGGGCGCTGCCGGCGCATGAACTGCCCTGGGTCGCGCTGACGATCCTCGCCATCGGCCTGGCGCCCTGGTGCCTGGGCCGCGGACAGCTGGCAAGCGGAGCGCTCACCTTCGGCCTGCTGCTGGGCGCCTACCTGGTGTGGCACCAGGCGGCCGGTTGGCTGCTCGACCAGCACCTCGCCGCGGCACCGCTACCGCTGACCGTCCTGGCCATGGCGCTGCTGCTCGGCCTCTACCTGCTGCAAGCCGTGCTCCTGGCCCAGCCGCGCGGCGCCCTGGCGCAACGTCTGTATCCCCTGGCCTTCGCCGGCTTCCACCTGGATGAGCACTTCACCCGCCTGACCTTCCGCCTGTGGCCGGCGCGTGCGCCGCAGCCCCTCATCGCGCCCCTTGGAGATCGCCCATGACTGCCTTCGAACCCCTTCCCGGCCTCCAACCGCTGGCGCTGCACGACGCCGCACGCCAGGCCTGTGCCCGCATCGCGCCGACCTGGCCGCTGGACCGGATGATCGCGGTCAACCCGCTGTGGGAAAGACGCGAGCAACCCTGGCAGGACGTCGCCGCGCAGCTCTGGCAGCGGGCGGGCAGCCGCCTGACCCTGGATGCCGCCGACTACCGCCAGGCCTGGCAGGAGGGCACCATCGCCAGGCGCCACCTGCTACAGGCATTGGCCGAGCAGGGCGGGGCCTGGACGCCCGAGCAGCTCCTGCAGGCCCTGAGTGCGCCGGAGGAATCCAGCCAGGTCTTGCCGCTGCTGGAAGACCTGGCCGAACCGGGCCTGCCGCTGCCGGGCTGGCCGGCACTGATCACCCAGCAGATCGGCCAGAGCTGCGCCGCCTGGTTCGATCGCGAGCAGGCTGACTGGCGGCCGGACGTCAGCGTCGGGCTGTACCGGGCCTGGCGCGAGAGCCTGCTGGCGGACCGGGGGATGAGCGTGCTCAGTGCCTGCCGCGACCTGCACCAGCGCATCGCCGCGCTGCCCCTGGAGCCGGAGGCGGCCCTGGAAGCCGCGGTGCGGCATCTCGGCTTGGCGGAAGCGGACTGGGCGCCCTGGTTCGACTGCCTGTTGCTGCGCAACCTCGGTTGGGCGTCCTGGTGCGCCTATCGGCGCTGGCAGGCCAGGTTGCAGGGCGAGGACGACCAGACGCTGCTGGAGCTGCTGGCCATACGCGCCGCCTGGGAATGGTTGGTGGATGATCGCCGGCGCGATGCCGACAGCCGCTGGCAACGCTGGCGTGCGGCCTGGCAGGAGCGGTTGCGGCAGCCCCCGTCAGCCAGCTGGCAGGCGCTGCAGCTATGGCAGCGGGCCGACGAACTGGCCTGGCAGGAGCAGTTGCACGCAAGCCTCTGCCAGAGCACTCCCGCCACCTTGCCCGCGGCGCCGTTGGCCAAGCTGTTCTTCTGTATCGACGTGCGCTCCGAACCCCTGCGGCGCGCCCTGGAACAGGCCTGTCCCGAGCTGGAAACCGGCGGTTTCGCCGGCTTCTTCGGCCTGCCCATCGCCTATACCCCGCTGGGGACGAACGCCACGCGCCCGCAATTGCCCGGCTTGCTCGCTCCGCAACTGCAGGTCAGCGACAGCTGTGGCGATGCCGACCAGGATCGGCAGTTGGCCGAGCAGCGCCAGCAGCGTCTCGCGCGTCAGGGCCGCTGGCGCCTGTTCGAGCGGCTGCCGGCCTCGACCTTCACCCTGGTCGAGAGCATCGGCCTGGGCTACGCCGGGGCGCTGCTGGGGCGCACCTACGGGTTGAGCGGCGGGGTGGTGCAGCCAGACCAGAGCGCCTGGCGCCGCCACGAATGGCAACGGCTGCAACCGCGACTGCCGGCCATGGCGCTGGAACAGAAGATCGACCTGGCCGCGCGTATTCTCACGGCCATGGGGCTCAGCGGGCCGGTGCCGGCGCTGCTGGTGCTGCTCGGCCACGGTAGCCAGAGCGCCAACAACCCGCAGGCGGCGGGGCTCGACTGTGGCGCCTGCTGCGGCCAGAGCGGCGAGATCAATGCGCGGCTGCTGGCTGGTCTGCTCAACGACCCCGAGGTCCGCACCGGTCTAAGTGCGCGCGGCCTCGAACTGCCGCCGCAGTGCCGGGTTCTCGCCGGGTTGCACAACACCACCACCGACGAGGTGCAGGTCTTCGAGCATGAGGCGCTACCCACGGCGCTCCAGCCGGCCTGGCAACGCCTGAGCGCAGCGCTGGACAGCGCCAGCGCCGCGGTGCGCCGCGAGCGGGCGGCGACGCTGGGCCTGGCGCCGCTGCAGCAGCCAGACAGGCTGCTCGGGCGGCTGCGGCGGCGTGCCCGCGACTGGGCGCAGACCCGGCCGGAATGGGGCCTGGCCGGCAATGCCGCCTTCATCGCCGCACCGCGCGCCCGCACCCGCGGGGTGGACCTGCAGGGGCGTGCCTTCCTGCACGACTATGACTGGCGGCAGGACGAGGGCGGCCGGGTGCTGGAGTCGATCATGATCGCCCCCATGGTGGTGGCGCACTGGATCAACCTGCAGTACCTCACCTCGACCACCGATAACCTGCGCTTCGGCAGTGGCAACAAGCTGCTGCACAACGTGGTGGGTGGCCATATTGGCGTGTTCGAGGGCAACGGCGGCGACCTTCGCATCGGCCTGGCGCGCCAGTCGCTGCACGACGGTGAGCGGTGGATGCATCGCCCGCTGCGCCTGCACGTGGTCATCGAGGCGCCGCGGGCCATGATCGACCAGGTGCTGGCGAACCACGCCGTGGTCCGCGACCTGGTGCGCAACGGCTGGCTGCAGCTGCTGCGCCTGGATGGGGAGCAGGCCGGCCTGGAGCGGCGCAGTGGCTCAGGCTGGCAGCCATTGCCGCAGGGCTGACCGTGGGGGCAAGAGTCGCCTGATCCCTCAGGCGGCTCTTGCCGTTCCGGCCGAGGGCCCTGGGGGCGACGGCTCAGGAGTCGAGGGCGTCGAAGAGCACCTTGAAGGCATTGCGGCGGGGGCGCAGCTGCGGCGGGATATTCGCGTCCTGGAACCAGGATTCATCCGCTTCTGGATGGGGCCCGCTCAGTACCACCACGCCAGCACCGAAACGATACCGCGCCGCGGCGATGTCACCATTGCCGTAGACGCCAATCACCCGAAAGCCAGTGCTCGCTTGCTGCGGAAAATAAGGCCCGTCCTGAAAGAACAGGGGCTCTTCGCGACCGCCCCACCTGACCAGAACCGCGCTGTCGTCGAGGGTGGTGATGGGAAAGCCTGGGCGGCCCACCTCCGAATCCAACTCCGCATCGATCAGGCCGAGATTGGCGGCATCGGCGAGATAGGCGCCCATGCAGATGCCGAGGTATTGACCGCCATGGGCCACGTAGGCGCGGATCGCCGCGCGCCTGGCCTGGCCCAGGCTGGCCAGGGCGGCGGGGATATCTTGGCCGCCGCCGGGCTGGACGTAGGCGACATAGCGCGCGAGCGTCGCGGTGGAGACATCGAGGGATTCGTTGGGGCCGAGAAAGTCGACGCGGTAGTGAGAGTCGAGGCGTTCTATCGCCTCTTTCACCGATTCGGCGCAGCCTTCGCACGCGGCTGGGCCGCGATAGACGGCGATGCGGATGACATCCGGCTGGTCGATACCGACCAGGGCGATCAAGGCGGATAGGGATATCAGGATCAACACCAGAAAGATGCCGAACTTGCGCATGGTGGTTTACCGGGGCGCCACTTTAATTGAGGGTCGGTGGGACGAGTCGTTATGTAGCGGACGGTTATTCAATAACGGTAGGCCAGGGTTCCGTCAGGCTCTTTGCGTTCGGCTTTATCAAAGATCGGTGTGCAGTGAATAGCCATTGAATCCGGCGGCGAACAATATTGTGCCCCAGAGGAAGAAGTCGGTCTGCAGGAATTCCTGCTTGATTGAAATTAGTCTGACTTCATTGTTCAGAGAAAAGGTCGGATCCAGGAGCCAGCCGATGAGTATGGCTGCTACTCCAAGCGCCATAGCGACTAATCCCAGGTATTTTATGGCGCATTTCACAGCCACTTTCCTTGTTTCGAACAATGCAGGGTGACAACGCTATTGGTTATATAATAACTATCTTTGAATCTTGTCCGTGTAAAACTCTATAAACGCCGGTAAATGTTTGTAAACGCGAGGGCGCTTTGAAATAACCCATCGGCCGGGATTTATGCCCAGGCTTGCATGCCTGGTACTCGCTACGGGTTCTTATCCGGGGCCTCGGCAAAACGCTGCCGTTCTGGCCCAGGGAAGCGCCCCTGGCCGACGTACCTCGTTCGAGGTCTCGACGTCTTTCGTTCATTCAGGGCGCCACTCGCCGCCGAGCGCGCGGAACAGGTCCACCCGGGAGATCATCAGCTGCAGGCGCGTCTCGATCAGGGCATTGTCGGCGGCATGGAGGCTGCGCTGGCTGTCGAGCAGCGTCAGGTAGTTGTCCAGCCCCCGGGCGTAGCGCTCGGTCGCCAGTGCGAGACTGCGGGCGGTGGCGTCGCGCAGACGCTGCTGGGCAGCGAGTTGTCGGCCGAGGGGCCCCTGGGCGACCAGTTGATCCGCCACCTCGCGGAAGGCTACCTGGATGGTCTTTTCGTAGCGCACCACGTCCTGGTCGCGGCGCACCTCCGCCAGCGCCAGGTTGGCGCGGTTGCGCCCGCCGTCGAAGAGGGGCACCTGCAACTGGGGCACGAAGCTCCAGGCCTGGTTCGTCGCGTTGAACAGGCCGTCGAGGTCGTTGCTGACGTAACCCGCACTGGCGGTGAGGGTAAGGCGTGGAAAGAAGGCGGCGCGCGCGGCGCCGATGTTGGCATTGGCGGCGCGCAGGCGATACTCGGCAGCGCGGATGTCGGGCCGGCGCACCAGCAAGTCGGACGGCAGGCCCGCGGGAAGTGGCTGGTCGAGACCCTGGCGGGCGAGAGGCAAGGGCGCCGGCAGGTCGCCGGCCGGATCGCCGCCCAGCAGCAGGCGCAGGCTGTTGTCGGTCTGGGCGCGTGTCCGTTCCAACGCGGCCATGTCGGCGGCGGCGGTTTCCACGCTGGTCTGGGCCTGCGCCAGCTCCAGCGCCGAACTCACCCCGATGGCCTGACGTTGGCTGACCAGATCGAGCTCCCGCTGGCGACTGGCCAGGGTGCTGCGGCCGAGAGCCAGGCGTTCGTCCAGGGCGATCTGGTTCAGATAGGCCGTAGCCACTTCCGCCACCAGCGACAGTTCCACGCCGAGGCGTGTCTCGCGTTGCGCCAGGTATTCGTCCAGGGCAGCGTTCCGCAGGTCGCGCAGGCGGCCGAAGAGATCCAGTTCATAGGCATTGGTGCCGAGTCCGACGCTGTACCGGCCAGCCGTCTGCGGACCGGATTTCTCCTGGCCGGCGGGCACGGTGCCCATGCCGCCCTGGGTTCGCTCGCGGGCGCGGCTGGCCGTCGCGTTCATTTCGACCATGAGATCGCTGCGGCTGATGCGATAGCGCGCCCGCGCCTGCTGAATGTCCAGGGCCACCAGGCGCAGGTCGCGATTGCCGTCGAGGGCCTGGTCTATCAGGGCGCGCAGGCGGGGATCGGCGAACAGCGCCTGGCGCTCCGGCAGGTTGCGGAGGCTATCGGTGGCGACCGGGTAGCGTTCCGGCACGGGCGCCGGCGGTCGCTCATGAGTAGGAGCCAGGGAGCAGCCCGCGAGCAGGACGCTCAAGACCAGCAGGGCGTGTCTAGTCATGGCGCGCCCAGGCGGCGAAGGGGAACGACAGGGCATTTGCCCCTGGAGGATGGGGGAGGGGGTGCGAGCGAAACATCGGCGGTCCTCTTGGAGAACGCCATGGTAGGCGTCTCGCACGAGCCACCCTGTAAAGGACTGTAGGTCTCTTGTGAAAGAGTGTTAAGCCTTGAGACGCTGCCCAGCAGGGACTGACGGCTGCTGCTGGACTGGCGGCTGGCGCTGCCGACCTTGAACGAGACCCTGGCGAGTCGACAGCGGTCCCTCTAGCGCGCTCCTCTGGCGGAGATCATTCCGTCCAGGAATGATTTCTGGTGCCTATTTATCGCTTTTTTCACCTGGGCGTCGTCCGTAAAACCTCCTCATCCCAATAACCATAACAAGTGAGGACACCATGACCGAATCCGTAGCTTCCAAGGGCGCTGTCCATTCGACCGAGCGCTCGCTCGGCCGGACGGCGACGATGACCCGCTATCGCTGGGTGGTGCTGGCGGTCATCGTCGTGGTCTATATGCTGGCCGCGGCGGATCGGGCGAACATCGGCATCGCGCTGCCCTACATCCAGAAGGAATTCGGCGCGACCAACGCCGAGGTAGGGTTGCTGGTCAGTGCCTTCTTCCTCTTCTATTCCCTGGGCCAGATACCGGCGGGTTTCCTACTGAGCAAGGTCAGCGTGCGGGTGGTGGCGCCCGCGGCCATCGGCCTGACCTCTCTCGTCACGCTGCTGATCGGTACCTCCCACAGCATCGGCATGCTCAAGCTCTATCGCTCCGCCCTGGGCGTCGCCGAGGCGGCGCTGCCGCTGTCGATGCTGAGCACCATCAATCGCTGGTTTCCGCCGCGGGAGAAGGGGACGGCCACGGGCGCCTTCCTGTCGGCAGCGAAGATGGGCGCGGTCATTGCGCCCCCGCTCGGCGCGATGCTGATCCTGCTCGATGGCTGGCGGACCATGTTCATCGCCTTCGCCCTGCCCGGCGTGCTGCTGGCCTTGCTCTGGTGGTGGCTGGTGCCCAGCGATCCCCGTACCTGCAAGCGGGTGAACGACGCCGAGGCCGAGCACATCGAGGATCAGACGACCACGAGCCAGGGGGCGGCGCGCAAACAGAAAGACTTCGGTGCTCTGGATCGGGCCCTGCGCTACGAGCGCACGTCCACCCTGGAGACCTCCCGGTCCGTCTTCCGCTCCTGGAACGTCTGGGGCTGCGGCCTCGGCTACCTGCTGATGACCGGGGTGGTGAACGTCCTGCTGGCCTGGCTTCCCAAGTACCTCGGCGAGGTGAAGCACTTCGAGCTGATGCAGGTGGGCTTCGTGGCGTCGCTGCCGTTCGTGGGCGGCGTGCTCGGCAACATCGTCGGTGGCTGGCTATCCGACAAGCTCCTCGACCGGCGCCGCAAACCCACGATGATGCTCAGTGCCGTGGCCACCTGCCTGATGATGATCGCCCTGGTCTACGCACCCAATGGCCTGCTCGCGGTGAGCCTGCTGCTGTTCGGCACAGGTTTCCTGCTCAACCTCGGCTACTCGTCGTTCTCGGTCTATTCCATGGGTCTCACCACGCGCACGACCTATCCGGTCGCGGCGTCGGTGGTCAACAGCGCCGGGCAGGCGGGCGGTGCCATCGCGCCCTTGATCACGGGTTTCCTGCTGGACGCCTACAGCTGGACCGCCGTGTTCCTCTTCCTCGGGGTCTGCTCCCTGGCGGCCCTGGCCTTCGTGCTGACCATCGCCGAGCCGGCGACCGCGCCCACCGAGTCGGCGGCTGCCTGATCGCCGTCGGCGTCGCCTAGCGCTGCAACTGCTGGGTGAAATCGCACAGCTGCGTCGCCAGGGCGGCCACCTCGGCGACGAAGGTCGAGGGGCGGTCGTTACGGTACATCGCCATGTAGGGCACCGGCGGCAATTGCGGATCGGCCTCGACGATGACGAGTTTTCCCTCGTCGACCAGGGGTCGGAAGCACTCGCGGGGCAGATAGGTCACGCCCAGGCCCGCCGAGGCCAGGCCGAGCATGGCGGTGAGGCTGTCGGACGAGAGAATTCGCGGCAGTTCGATGCCCCGGGCCTGCAGCCAGCGATTGACGAAGAGTCCCGATCCGGACTTCTTCCCCTGCATCAGCATCGGATAACTGGCCAGCTCGGCCAGGCTCACCACGCCCGCGCTCTTGACCAGTCCCGGCGCCGCCATCCAGGCGTTCTCCACCGTCGCCAGGGGCACGCTGGTGACCTCCGGTGCGGTGAAGGTGTCGGGGATCACGATGAGATCCACCAGGTCGTCCATCAGGCGTTCGTGAAGGGTGCGGCTCATGTCGACCTCCGGCTCGACGGTGAGCCCGGGGAAGTCCTCGACGAGCCGGGTCACCAGGCGCGGCAGCCAGGTCCAGGCGGTGAGTTCGGTAACCCCGAGCCGTAGGCGGCGGGTGGTGACGTGCTTGCCGTCCTTGAGCGAGGTGATGCGTTCGCTGAGATCGAGCATTTCCCGGGCGATGACCAGCAGCTCTTCCCCCTCGGCGGTGAAGCGCGCGCCGCGTTGCGAGCGATCGAACAGTTGCAGCCCGGTGGACGCCTCCAGTTCCTGCACCCGCTTGGAGATCGCCGACTGGGTGGTGTTGAGGTGCTCAGCCGCGCGTTCGAAGGTGCCCAGGCGTTCGATCCAGTGCAGCGCCAGCAATTGGCGGAGGGTAACCATGAGCATTCCTCGAAGGCATGAATGACCATACCTTAATATCGCTTTTTCTATTTAGCCAGGCGCCTATCCTCGACTTCATCCACGCAGAGGAGCCTCCATGAACGCCATCGCTTCCGCCCCGACCGATCTGGTCGCCGCCTTCGCCCGTACTTCCACCTCGATCATCAGCGATTGCCTGGATCGCCTGCCCGGGGCGCCGTTGCGGCCGTTCCACCGCATCGAGGGCACCATGGCCGGCATCGCCCTCACCGTGAAGGTACCCGCCGGTGACAACCTTGCCATCCATCAGGCACTGGAGTTGCTGGAGCCTGGCCAGGTACTGGTGGTCGACGGCGGCGGCGACCTGAGCCGGGCCCTGATGGGCGACATCATGGCCGCCATCGCACAGAAGCGCGGCGCGGCGGGCGTGGTGGTCGACGGCATGATTCGGGACCTGGCCACCATCGGCAAAGGCAGCTTTCCAATGTTCGCCCGCGGTGGCTATCACCGCGGTCCCTACAAGAACGGTCCAGGAGAGATCAATGTACCGGTGAGCATCGCCGGCATGGTCGTAGCGCCCGGTGACCTGGTGGTGGGTGACCATGACGGCATCGTCGCCTTTCCCTTCGACCAGGCGGAGGCCTTGCTGGAGCGCTGCCTGGCGACCGAGCGCAAGGAGGCCGAGATGCTGGCCCAGATCGCCGCAGGAACCTACAAGGGCGCCTACGCGGCCCACTGACAGGAAGACATAGTGACATGAAGATAGCCATCGTTGGAGCCGGAGAAGTCGGACTCACCTATGCCGGGCCCTGGATCGCGGCCGGCCATACCCTGGTCCTCTGCGACCTGAAACCCTCGCCGCGTGCCCAGGGCTTCGCCGCGGAGCACGGCCTGGAGCTGGTCACGGCCATCGACACGGCCGTGGCGGACTGCGAGGTGGTCGTCTCCTGCGTGTTCGGTACGGTGTCGCTGGCCGTTGCCGAGCAGGCGCTGGCCGGGATGCGCGCGGGGGCACTGTTCATCGACATGACGACGGCGGACCCGGAGCAGATCCGCCAGGCAGCGCGCCTGGCCGCGGAGCGGGCTATCGCCTACGTCGATGTGGCCATTCTCGGCGCCATCGCCCTGACCCAGGAGAAGACCAACCTGCTGGGCGCCGGAGAGGGGATGGATCGTGCGCTGGCCCTGTTCGTTGCCGCGGGCGCGCCATTGAAACCAGTGGAGGGCGGCGCCGCGGGCGATGCCGCGGCCTTGAAGATCCTCCGCAGCGTCTTCACCAAGGGCCTCGAAGCCCTGACCATCGAGTGTTTCATGGCCGCCGAACAGCAGGGTGTCACGGCCAAGCTCCACGACGCCTTGAGCGATATCGACCAGGCCAGCCTGCGGGACTTTCTCGGCGCCCTGATCCGTACCCATGTGGTCCATGCACCGCGTCGCCTGAAGGAGGTGGAGGAGGCTGAACGCCAACTGCGCGCGGCGGACCTGCCGGTCGCCGTGCTGCCCGGGGTCAAGGCGCTCTTCGCCCGCACCTCCGGGCAACTGGCCAGCGAGCCGCTGGACACGGACACGCCGTCCCTCGACCAGGCGTTCGACTGGCTGTTCAGGGTGAATGGCGTGGCCCGCTGAGAGGGCTGCCCGGGAGGTCGGCCGCCTCGCTCGTCAGGCGGCCTGCGTACGGCGGAGTGGCTTCAGGGCTACAGTGCCAGGGCGTGCAAGCGGATCACGCCAAGCCGGGCCTTGCCTTGTATAGTCAACTCGGTAGGCGCCGGCCCTGGCTGGACGTGCAGGGCATCCAGCTGTTCGAGCCCGAGGATGGCGCCTTCATGGCAGACCTCCAGCGACCCTTCGGCGCAAAACAGCAGCAGCGCCCGCGAATCATCCAGCGCCCAGGGGCCGTCAATCGATACCCAGTCGAGTTCGGCGGCATAACGATCTGGGTGATAGATCAGGTTGAAGTCCCGGATAGGGCCAGCGAGCAGCTCGCACTCGACCTGGGCATCACCGGAGAAAACGAATGCCTGCCAGCAGCCCAGGGGCGGGGTAATCTCGCCGTCGACGTGCAGCCGCATCCCCATCCCCTCGATCACGCTGATGATCCGCGTCATGCCGGCGAAAGGGGAAAAGGCCCCGGATTGCGTCACGTCGGCCAGGGATGCGCGCCAGCCGAAGTCGGTAGCCGTGGCGGTGGTATCCCGAGCGATTTCGAGGGTGCTGCCCAGGCCGTTGCGCCAGGGCATGCGCCGGTGCCCGGTTGCGGGGAGGCGAGTGAGCTTGCTCATGAACCGAAATGCCCCTCCAGCCGATAGCGACTGCCGGGATACAACAGCCTGGCGCTGGTGACGGCGCGGCGGCCCGACCAGGTGCGCCGCCGAATCATCAGGCATGGCTCCGTGGCAGGAATGCGCAGCAACTGCTGCTCTTCGGTGGAGGCGAGCACGGCTTCGACCACATGTTCGCCTTCGGTCAGGGGCGCGAGGCGATTCAAGTAGACATAGGGCGTTTCGCTGCTGAAGTCCTGGTCGAGATACTCGGGCGCGACCGCCGGGTTGACGTAGCGATCCTCTATCTGCACCGGCACGTCGTTCTCGTAGTGCACGATCACCGAGTGGAACACCGGCTGACCCTCGCGAACGCCTAGCGCCACCGAGCGTTCTCCATTGGCCGTTTCGCTTTGCATCCGAATCACTTCGAGCCGATGTCGGTGGCCACGGGAGGCGATCTCGTCGGCGATGTTGTGCACCTCGAAGAGGGCGGCCTGACCCTTGGGCTCGGCGACGAAGGTGCCGACGCCCTGCATCCGTACCAGCAAGCCATCGCTGGTGAGCTCGCGCAGTGCGCGGTGCACGGTCATGCGGCTGAAGCCCAGCTGGGCGACCAATTCCGCTTCGGAGGGGATCTTCTGGTGGGGCGGCCAGGCGCCCGAATGGATCTGCCGCAGGATGAGTTGCTTGACCTGCTCGTAGAAGGGTGCGGGCGCGGCCTTGGCCGGTTGCGCAAGGTTCGGCGATGACGGCATGAAAGACCCCTTGGAAAGACAGCCAGCAGTTTACCGTGGCGGTTTATGTCTGTATATGTATATACATGTCAGAAAGGGCTGGATGAATTCGATTATGCCGACTTTTTTTGCGGAAAGGGCCCTTCTACCGGAAGGGTGGTCAGCGAATGTGCGCCTGGAGGTCGATGCGCAGGGATATCTGCAAGGCGTCGCGGTCGACAGCACGGCAGAGGGCGCCGAGCGTCTGCAGGGCCCGCTGCTGCCAGGCATGCCGAATTTGCATTCCCATGCCTTTCAACGGGCCATGGCCGGCTTGGCGGAGGTGGCGGGCGCTACCCAGGACAGCTTCTGGACCTGGCGCGACCTGATGTATCGCCTGGTGGGGCGGCTCGCGCCGGAGCAGCTGGAAGTGGTGGCTCGCCAGCTGTATATCGAGATGCTCAAGGCCGGTTACACCGCCGTGGCCGAATTCCACTACGTGCACCACGACCCCGAGGGCGTTCCCTACGCCGATCCGGCCGAGCTGGGCAGGCGCCTTGCCCAGGCTGCGGGCCGTGCGGGCATCGGTCTGACCCTGCTGCCGGTGCTCTACAGTTACAGCGGCTTCGGGGCCCAGGCGCCGACCGCGGGGCAGCGGCGCTTCCTGCATACCACGGACAGCTATCTCGAACTCCTGCCGCGCCTGGCGGCGGTGCTCGCCGAGGGGCAGCGCCTGGGCCTGTGCTTTCACTCGTTGCGTGCGGTCAGCGGCGCACAGCTCGCCGAGGTACTGGCGGCCACCGAACCGGACTGGCCGGTGCATATCCATATCGCCGAGCAGCAGAAGGAAGTGGCCGACTGCCTGGCCTGGAGCGGGCGCCGGCCCATCGAGTGGCTGTACGAGCAGGTCGCCGTGGATGAGCGCTGGTGTCTGGTCCACGCCACCCACGCACTGCCCCATGAGGTCGCCCTGATGGCACAAAGCCGGGCCATTGCCGGCCTTTGCCCGACCACCGAGGCCAACCTGGGCGATGGGCTCTTTCCGGCGACGGATTTCCTCGCCGCCGGTGGGCGCTTCGGCATCGGCTCGGACAGCCATGTGAGTGTCAGCCCGGTCGAGGAACTGCGGTGGCTGGAGTACGGCCAGCGCCTGCGCGATCAGCAGCGCAATCGCCTGGTCTGCGCCCGCCAGCCCAATGTTGGCCAGCACCTGTTCGTCCAGGCGTTGCAAGGTGGCGCCATGGCACTGGGCCAGGAGATCGGCCAACTCGCGGTCGGCCGGCGCGCCGACTGGGTGGTGCTGGATGGTACCGACCCCTATCTGGCCAGCGCGCCGGCGGACGCGCTGCTCAACCGCTGGCTGTTCGCCGGGGGCGACCGCCAGGTGCGTGACGTGATGGTCGGGGGACGTTGGGTGGTGCGGGACGGGCGGCACCCCGACGAAGCCGCCAGTGCCAAGGATTTCGCCCAGGTGCTGCGCACCCTGTTCGTTTGAAGAGGGAGAGCGTCCCCGCTCGCGGCGGGGACGGCGCCGGTCAGCGACCGTAGCGCTCGCGACCCCAGGCCAGCGCCGCTTCGAGCAGTTGGCGGAGCAGGGCCTGGGTGGGGGTGGCGAGGTCGTCCCGGTAGCCGAAGGGCGGCGTTTCTTCCATGTAGGTGCACTGCGCCAGTTCCAGTTGCACGGCATGGATGTGCTGGTCGGGGACGCCGTAGTGGCGGGTGATGAAGCCGCCCTTGAAGCGGCCGTTGAAGACGTGGGTCAGGCGTTGCTGGCCACTGGCGACCGCCTGCAGGCGGCTGGTCAGTTCTGGCGCGCAACTGGCCCCTTCGAAGGTACCGAAGTTGAGATCCGGCAGTTGGCCGTCGAACAACCGCGGTATGCGCGAGCAAATGGAGTGAGCGTCCCACAGCAGCGCATAGCCGAAGGTCTCGCGCAGGCGTTGCAGCTCCGTCACCAGGGTCTGGTGGTAGGGCCGCCAGATCTCTTCCAGCGCCTGCTGCCGCGCCTTGGTATCCGGCGCCTGGCCGTCGCGGAACAGCGGGCTGCCGTCGAAGAGCACGTCCGGGAAGAGACCGGTGGTGGCGGTGCGGTAGAGCGGGACATCGTCGTCGGGCCGATTCAGATCTATGACGTAGCGCGAGTAGAGCGCTTCGAGGCGACTGGCGCCCAATTCCTCGGCCATGGCGTAGAGCCGGGGGATGTGCCAGTCGGTGTCGGTGAGAGCCTGGCCGGCGGGTACCAGGCCCTGCTCGACGGCGGCGGTGAGACGGGTACCGGGATGCGGCATGCTGATCAGCAGCGGTACCTGGCCGCGGGTGAAGGTGAAGGTGTCAGACACGGGCGAGCTCCTTGCCGTGGCGGATGATGCGGGTGTCGAGTTGGCCGCCGAGCCAGTAGGCCAGCTCGGCGGGACGGGTGATGTCCCAGGCGATGAAATCGGCATACTTGCCCGCTTCCAGGCTGCCGTAGCGTTCCGCGAGGCCGAGCGCCCGGGCGGCGTTAAGGGTGACGCCGGCCAGGGCTTCCTCCGGGGTGAGGCCGAACAGGGTGCAGCCCAGGTTGAGCATCAGCCGCAGAGACAGCACCGGCGAGGTGCCCGGATTGGCGTCGCTGGCCAGGGCGATGGGCACGCCGTGGCTGCGCAACGCCGCCACCGGCGGCAATTGCGTCTCGCGCAGGGTGAGGAAGGCGCCGGGCAGCAGGACCGCCACGGTGCCGGCAGCGGCCATGGCTACCACGTCTTCCTCGACCAGGTACTCCAGGTGATCGGCCGACAGGGCGCCATAGCGAGCCGCGAGCGCCGCGCCGTGCTGCACCGACAGTTGTTCGGCGTGCAGCTTGACCGGCAGGCCGAGCCGGGTGGCGGTCTGGAAGACGCGCTCGACCTGCGTTGGGGAAAAGGCCAGGTGTTCGCAGAAGGCATCCACCGCATCCACCAGACCTTCGGCAGCCAGTTGCGGCAGCCAGTCGTCGCAGATGGCAGTGATGTAGTCATCGGCGCGGCCGGCGAATTCCGGGGGCAGGGCGTGGGCGGCGAGGCAGGTGGTGCGGACCGTGACCGGCAATACCTCGCCCAGTCGGCGCGCCACCCGCAGCACCTTGCGTTCGCTGGCCAGGTCCAGGCCATAGCCGGATTTCACTTCCAGCACGGTGACGCCTTCGGCCAGTAGGGGGCGGGCGCGGCGCAGGGCGCTGACCAGCAAGTCGTCCTCGCTGGCGGCGCGGGTGGCGCGGACGCTGCTGGCGATGCCGCCGCCGGCCGCGGCGATCTCGGCATAGCTGACACCCTGCAGGCGCTGCTCGAATTCGCCACTGCGATCGCCACCGAAGACCAGATGGGTATGGCAATCGATCAGGCCGGGGGTGACCCAGGCGCCCGCCAGGTCATGGCGTTCGCTGATCGCTATCGAGGGCAGCTCGGCCAGCGGACCCACCCAGTGCAAACGCTCGCCATCGACCAGCAAGGCCGCGTTTTCCAGGGCGCCATAGACGCCGTCGACCAGGGTGGCGGCATGGCAGTTGTACCAGAGCTTCATGGGGTGTCCTCGCGCAGGGATAGGCACCGCGTCATCCATTACGGCTGGCGAGCCGTGATCATCGGCAACTGCAAGCCCTGCTCCCGTGCACATTCGATGGCGATCTCGTAGCCCGCGTCGGCATGGCGCATCACCCCGGTGGCCGGGTCGTTGGTCAGCACCCGGGCGATGCGTTCGGCGGCTTCATCGGAGCCGTCGCAGACGATGACCATGCCCGAGTGTTGCGAGAAGCCCATGCCCACGCCACCACCATGGTGCAGGGACACCCAGGTGGCGCCGCTGGCGGTGTTCAGCAGGGCGTTGAGCAACGGCCAGTCGGAAACGGCGTCGGAGCCATCACGCATGGCCTCGGTCTCGCGATTGGGGCTGGCCACCGAGCCCGAATCCAGGTGGTCGCGGCCGATGACGATGGGGGCCTTGAGTTCGCCGCGACGCACCATCTCGTTGAAGGCCAGGCCGAGCTTGGCGCGCTGGCCGAGGCCGACCCAGCAGATGCGCGCCGGCAGCCCTTGGAAGGCGATGCGCTCGCGGGCCATGTCCAGCCAGTTGTGCAGGTGGGCGTCGTCGGGGATGAGTTCCTTGACCTTGGCATCGGTGCGATAGATATCCTCCGCCTCACCGGACAGCGCCGCCCAGCGGAACGGCCCTATGCCGCGACAGAACAGCGGGCGGATATAGGCCGGGACGAAACCGGGGAAGGCGAAGGCGTCGCTCACGCCTTCTTCCTTGGCCATCTGGCGGATGTTGTTGCCGTAGTCGAAGGTGGGCACGCCCTGGCGCTGGAAGTCGAGCATGGCGCGCACGTGCTGGGCCATGGAGGCCTTGGCCGCCTTGACCACCGCCGCCGGCTCGGTGAGGGCCCGCGCGCGATATTCTTCCCAGCTCCAGCCGATCGGCAGATAGCCATTGAGCGGATCGTGGGCGCTGGTCTGGTCGGTGACCATATCCGGGCGGACGCCGCGCCGTACCAGCTCGGGGAGGATTTCTGCGGCGTTGCCCTGCAGGGCGATGGAGATGGCGCGGCCTTCGCGGGTGTAGCGGTCTAGGCGGGCGAGGGCATCGTCCAGATCCTTGGCCTGCTCGTCGACATAGCGAGTCTTGAGGCGGAAATCGATACGGCTCTGCTGGCACTCGATGTTCAGCGAGGAGGCGCCGGCCAGGGTCGCGGCCAGGGGCTGGGCCCCGCCCATGCCGCCGAGGCCAGCGGTGAGTACCCAGCGACCCTTGAGATTGCCCGCGTAGTGCTGGCGTCCGGCCTCGACGAAGGTTTCGTAGGTGCCCTGGACGATGCCCTGGCTGCCGATGTAGATCCAGCTGCCCGCGGTCATCTGGCCGTACATGGCCAGGCCCTTGGCGTCGAGCTCGTTGAAGTGCTCCCAGCTCGCCCAGTGCGGGACCAGGTTGGAGTTGGCGATCAGCACCCGCGGTGCATTGCTGTGGGTCTTGAAGACGCCCACCGGCTTACCGGACTGCACCAGCAGCGTCTCGTCATCCCCCAGCGTCTTGAGGCTGGCGACGATGGCGTCGTAGCACTCCCAGTTACGCGCCGCCCGGCCGATGCCGCCATAGACGACCAGTTCCTCGGGATTCTCCGCCACCTCGGGGTCGAGGTTGTTCATCAGCATGCGCAGCGGCGCTTCGGTCAGCCAGCTGCGGGCGTTGAGCTGGGTGCCACGAGGGGCACGGATAGTCACGGAGCGGTGGCGGGTGGCGTCGGTCATGGCGGGGCCTGCAAACGGGTAGATGAATGATTGATCATGTATATACAAGTATAGGTAAAAAAGCTACCCAGGCGATGGGCAAGAGCAGGACGGTTCTCCCAGGGTTCCGCAGAAGGCTGGCGAGTTCAGGTACGCGCCTGGGTTGCCAGAGGACGCACTTTTCGACGGAGAGGGCTTCTTCTAGGCTGACCAGGGTGTGGGAAAGGCATCATTGGCGGCTGCAGTGGCTCGCCACCGGCACGCCTGCGCGCCCGACTGGGCCAGACGGCGAGGGCGCCTGTAAGCGGCCCCCCTGGTCGTCCGGCCCATTCAGATCGGTGTTCAGGCCGGATGATCCAGGGGCTTGCCAAGCCGCTGGCGACGGTCGAGTGCCAGCGTGCCCAGCAACAGGACGCAGCCGATCAGGATGGCACCCGAGGACAGCGTGAAGAGGCTATGCCGGTCGTTACCTTCGATGAATAGGCTCAGCAAGGTCGGCGCCGCGGCGGCCGACGCGACCTGCACCACGCCGATCAGCTTGGTCAGGCGGCCGGTCGGGTCGTTCGTCACCACCGAAGACATGTAGTAGGACAGCGCCAGGTTCCAGCCGAAGTTCATCAGGAACACCGCGATCATCAGGTCCGTGGCCGTGTGGATGCGGGTGGCCAGCAGGTAGATGGCGCCGAGCACGCTCATCGAACCGACGAGGATCATCCGGGCGCGACCCAGGCGCCGGCCGGCCACGCTGGGCAGGGCTGCACCGGGCAGACCGCCGAGCAGTCCCAGGCTGATCGCCCAGCCGATATCCACCGGCGCCACGCCGGCATCGCTGGCGATGCCCTCGACGAAGCCCCACAACGAGTAGATCGACAGTTGCAGGAACAGCATGCCGAGCAGCGAGCAAACGCCGATCAGGGGCAGCCCGGACGACAGGGGCTCGCTGGCGGCGTCTTGCTCCTCTTCGCTCTGCTTGAGCGGCAGACAGAAGCACGCCAGGCAGACGAACACGAACCACACGACCAGGTAATAGATCGCCCCCGAGAACCCCTGCCAGGCGGCGATCACCGGCAGCGTCACCGCACTGGTCGAGAACAGCGCGTTCTGCGCGAACATCAGGATGCCGAAGGAACGATCTTGTCCACGCATGCGGCCCAGCCAGTAGATGGCGTAGGAATACAGCACGCCCGCCGAGATGCCGGCGAGGCCACGCAGCACCAGCAGTGTGTCGAGCTGGGTGACCTCGGCCGTCGCGGCGTTGGCGAACAACAGTAACAGGGCCGTGCTGAGGGCGATGGCCCGGGGGCCGAGAAAGCGGATCATCGGCAGGTACAGCAGCGTACCGACGACGGAGCCGCACATTTCGGCGGACATGGTCCAGCTCTGCTGCGCCAGGGTCAGGCTCAGTCGCTCGGTCAGCAACCCGATGAAGATCGGTTGCACGCCGATGACGAGGATCGAGGCCGAGGCAATGAAGATGCAGGCGGCACGTATGAGGATTTGCTTGGTGATGGTCATGGTTGGTTACCCGCCGGCGCGGCCACGGGGTGGCCTACTGCTCCAGTGAAATGTCATGAATGGCGATGAGGGGTGTCGATCAGGCGTGTGGGTGGCCGTGCAGGGCGAGCTGATCGGCGGTCTGGATCACCCTGCGCGTTACGGCTGACCGCCGCCCATCGCCCTTAGGGTCTCGACGTGGGGTTTCTTGCGCTCGAACGGATACCCCGCCGGTTGACAGGACGGCGGAAAGTCGAATGCAAGCAATACGCGGGAAACGTGCGTTGACGTGAACAAAGGAAGCTCCTGTTTGATTTTTTTGTTACAGGGCAGAGAGCGATAGCCAAGGGGCTACCGCAGGCCTGACATCGCAGGCAGCGGCGCCGGCGAACCAGCGCGCTTGGATCTTGTAGTGGTCGAATCAGCCGCGAAGATGGGCGGTGATGGCCCTGAGCATGCGCACGGTGTCGATATCCAACTCGGTGACGGCATCGGGCAGCGACGACTGCTTGACGATCACCACGTCGGAGGCTTGATCGACGAACAGGTATTGGCCATGGATGCCGCTGGCCATGATGGCTGGGCTGTGGTCGTTGAAGACGTACCACTGGCTGCGATAGGAGGCGCCTGGCGTCCACTCGGCGAAGTCCTTGCGAGCGCCATAGATGGCCGGGTCCGAGCCGGCTGCGATCGCTTCGATCACGGGCTGTTCGATGACCTGGCGACCTTCGACCCGACCGTCGTTGGCGAGCATCAGGCCGAAACGACCCATGTCGCGCAGCGTGGCGTTGAAGCCGGCGCCGGCGACGCTACGGCCCCAGGGGTCGGCCATGAAGTAGCCATCGCGCTCGCAGCCCAGTTGCTGCCATACCGCTTGCAACTGCTCGGCGCAGGCCACGCCGCTGGCGCGCTCCATGACCCAGGCCAGCACCTCGGTGGTGGCCGTCACGTAGTGGAACAGCCCGCCGTGTGCGCAGCGTTTGCGTAGCGAAGGCAGGTACTGATAGAGCGATTCGTACTGGGCGTATTCGGCGGGTGTCGGCTTGAAGCCGCAGGCGTAGCCGTACTGGGAGCTTTCCGAGGTGGGATCGTCGTAGACCTCGCTGTAGTGAACGCCGACGGCCATGTCGAACAGCTGGCGCACGGTGGCGTCGCCGAAGGCGCTACCGACCAATTCCGGTACGTAATGCTGGGTCTGCGCCTGGGGATCGAGCACGCCCTGGTGGACCAGACGTTCACCGAGCAGGCCGATCAGCGACTTGGTGACCGAGAACATGATGTGGCGGTCGCTGGTGGCCTGACCGTTGAAGTAGCGCTCATAGGCCACGCGTCCCTTGTGCAGCACCAGGAAGCCATCGGTCTTGCTGGCGCGCAGGTGGTCGAGCACCTTGACGGTGCGTCCGCACAGGCTCTCGAAACTCAACTCCTCGAGCGCCACCGGGGCCGGTGCCAGCACCGAGCTGGGTTGCGACCCGGCGGCGACTTCGATGGTGGGGCGCAGCCGTGCCAGGTTGCGGAAGCCCCAGCGGTTGAAGGGGGGCGACATCCAGTTGCCCCAGGTCACCCGCTGGGGCGGCGCTGCGGGAAAGCCCTGCATCAGTACGGGAGCTTGTTCTGGTTGGTCGTACATCTCGCTGACTTCCTGTGACCGGGAAACCAGGGAGCGGTCGAGAATAGAGTTCATCTGGCTCTTCCTGAAGAGATAGCCCTGCACCGAGCAGGTACAGGAAATAATTATCTCTGTTAAAATTTTTAGTCAATAAAATATTTTATCGATGAATTTTTAGCCATCTTTCTCGCCAGGCGGAGGGCCTGGTAGGACGGGCTGACCGGTCAGGCCGGGTCGGCGCTTTGGAAGGGCGGTTGGCACTGGCGAGCATCCAGACGTCGAGGGTCGCCAGCGCAAAGGTCAGCTAGGGGTTGTCGGCTGCGTCATCTGGCCAGGTGTCGCGACCTTCGCCGATGAAGATGGGCGCGCCGACTCAGGCCTCACGGACCGCCGCTATCCGCGCCCGGAGCGACTCCGCCAACTGGTCGAACAGGGTCTGTACCGAGCGCAGCGACAGGTTGTCCGGCCGCGTCAGCAGCCAGATGTCGGTGTCGCAGCCAGCGAGCGCGGCGCTCAGGCGTTCGACGCCGGCCAGACTGCTGATCATGAAGTCGGGGAGGGCCGCTATGCCGAGCCCCGACCCCACCAGCTCGCCTACGGCGGACATGCTGCTGCAGCGATAGCGGGGCCTCAGGCTGGGATAGGCCTGTCTGAGCCAGGTGACCGAGACGTGATCGGCCAGGGAGTCGTCTGGAGCGATCCAGGGCAACTCGGTGGCTAGTTGGCCGTAGCCAGTGCGATAGCGCTCGTGGCCGCAGACGAAGTAGGAACTGCGCCCGAGGCGCCGCCCGACCAGGTGTTCGGGCGGGGCATTCGAGAGGCGGATGGCGATGTCCGCATCCCGTCGGCTCAGGCTGGCGAAGGTGTTGGAGGTGGCGACTTCCAGGGCGACCGCGGGATAACGCGGCATGAGTTCGGCGAGGCCCGGCAGGAGTAGGCTGCGCAGCACGGCGTCGGTGCAGGTCAGGCGGACCGTGCCGCTGATGACGTTTTCGCCCTGGGTGAGGGCGATGCGCGCCGCTTCCAGGGCCTGCTCGGCACGTTCGGCCTGTTCGGCGAGGGCCTTGGCACTCTGGGTCGGGGTGTACCCGCGCCGATTCTTGTCGAACAGCGCGACCTGCAGATTGGCTTCGAGCTTGCGAATGGCACGGAACACCGTGGAGACGTCGACCTGCAACTGCTCGGCGGCTCTGGCCAAGGTCCTGCCGCGCACCAGGGCGAGGATCAGCTTGAGATCGGCATGACCGATTTGATATTGCATTCGTGCATTCTTCCTTTGCCGATTCGCCGATATGGGTTGCGCTCATGCCAACTTATACTGGTCGGGCCCCTCCAGGGCAATCAGGTGGAAAGGCGGACCTCGCCAGACGGGGTCGACGCCCACAGGAACCACCACCCACAGCAACGCTGCCCGAACCGCACCAGCCGGTACAACGAAGTGGGCCAGCGTCAAGGATGCCCCTCATGAATTCGATATCCCCCCGTGTCGTCCAGCTCACCGAGGCCAACGGCTTTCTCAAGGAGCACCCCGAGATCCAGTACGTCGATCTGTTGATCACCGACATGAACGGCGTCATCCGGGGCAAGCGCGTCGAGCGGGCCAGTCTGTCCAAGGTCTACGAGCGCGGCATCAACCTGCCGGCCTCGCTGTTCGCTCTGGACATCAACGGCTCCACGGTGGAAAGCACCGGCCTGGGCCTGCACATCGGCGATGCCGACCGCACCTGCTTTCCCATCCCCGGCACCCTGAGCTACGAGCCTTGGCAGAAGCGGCCGACCGCGCAGTTGCTGATGACCATGCACGAGCAGGACGGCTCGCCGTTCTTCGCCGATCCGCGCGAGGTGCTGCGCCGGGTGGTGAAGAAGTTCGACGACCTGGGCCTGACCATCTGTGCCGCCTTCGAACTGGAGTTCTATCTGATCGACCAGGAGAACGTGAACGGCCGACCCCAGCCGCCACGCTCGCCCATCTCCGGTAAGCGACCGGTCTCCACCCAGGTCTATCTGATCGATGACCTGGACGAATACGTCGACTGCCTGCAGGACATGCTCGAAGGTGCCAAGGAGCAGGGGATACCGGCGGATGCCATCGTCAAGGAGTCCGCGCCGGCGCAATTCGAGGTCAACCTGCATCACGTCGAGGACGCCATCAAGGCCTGTGACTATGCGGTGCTGCTCAAGCGACTGATCAAGAACATCGCCTACGACCATGAGATGGATTCCACCTTCATGGCCAAGCCCTATCCCGGCCAAGCCGGCAACGGCCTGCACGTGCACATCTCGCTGCTGGACAAGCAGACCGGGCAGAACATCTTCGCTACCGACGATCCCGAGCACCATGCGCCGCTGCGTCATGCCATCGCCGGCATCCTGGAAACCCTGCCGGCGTCGATGGCCTTCCTCTGTCCGAACGTCAACTCCTACCGCCGCTTCGGCGCCCAGTTCTATGTGCCCAATGCGCCGAGCTGGGGCCTGGACAACCGCACCGTGGCGGTGCGGGTACCGACCGGCAGCAGCGAGGCGATCCGCATCGAGCACCGCGTCGCCGGGGCCGACGCCAATCCCTATCTGATGATGGCCTCGATCCTCGCCGGCATTCACCACGGCATGACCCAGCGCCTGGAACCCTGCGCGCCGGTCAGCGGCAACTCCTACGAGCAGCTCGAACAGAGTCTGCCGAACAACCTGCGCGATGCCCTGCGTGAGCTGGACGACAGCGCGGTGATGAACCAGTACATCAGCCCCGAGTACATCGACATCTTCGTCGCCTGCAAGGAAGCCGAGCTGGAGGAGTTCGAAACCACCATCTCCGACCTCGAATACAACTGGTATCTGCATACCGTCTAAGGAGCGTGATCATGACCAGGCTTACGCGACAGGACTGGGAGCAGCGTGCCCAGACGTTGACCCTCGAATCCCGTGCCTTCATCGACGGCCGCTACCAGGCCGCCCTGGGCGGTGCCACCTTCGCCGACTTGAGCCCGGTGGATGGTCGCCACCTGGCCCAGGTGGCCAGTTGCATGGCCGAGGATGCCGAGCTCGCAGTGCAGGCTGCGCGGGCGAGTTTCGCGCGAGGCGACTGGGCCCATCGGGCGCCGGCGCAACGCAAGCGGGTACTCATCGCCTTCGCCGACCTGCTAATGGCCCATGCCGAGGAACTGGCCCTGCTGGAAACCCTGGACATGGGCAAACCGATCAGCGATTCGCTGGGTATCGACGTACCGGGGGCGGCCAATGCCATCCGCTGGAGCGCGGAGGCCATCGACAAGGTCTACGACGAGGTGGCGCCGACCCCGCGCGACCAGCTCGGTCTGGTGACCCGCGAGCCGGTTGGGGTGGTCGCGGCCATCGTGCCCTGGAATTTTCCGCTGATGATGGCCTGCTGGAAGCTCGGTCCGGCGCTGGCCACCGGCAACTCGGTGATCCTCAAGCCGTCCGAGAAGTCGCCGCTGACCGCCATCCGTATCGCCGGCCTGGCGCTGGAAGCGGGCATTCCGGCGGGCGTGTTCAACGTGCTGCCCGGCTACGGCCATACCGTCGGCCAGGCGCTGGCGCTGCACCCGGACGTGGATACCCTGGTCTTCACTGGCTCCACCCGCATCGCCAAGCAGCTGTTGGTCTATGCCGGCGAGTCGAACATGAAGCGCGTCTGGCTGGAGGCGGGTGGCAAGAGTCCCAACATCGTCTTCGCCGATGCCCCGGACCTGGCGGCAGCCGCCGAGGCGGCCGCGGCGGCCATCGCCTTCAACCAGGGCGAGGTCTGTGTGGCCGGTTCGCGCCTGCTGGTCGAGCGCTCGATCAAGGAGCGTTTTCTGGCACTGGTGGTGGAGGCGCTGCGGGGCTGGGCGCCCGGCCATGCCTTGGATCCCGACACCCGCGTCGGCGCGTTGGTGGACGAGGGTCATCTGCGCACCGTGCTGGGCTTCATCGAAGCCGGCCATGCCGAGGGCGCGCGGCTGGTGAGCGGGGGCGTGCAGGCGCTGGCCGAGACCGGCGGCAGCTACGTCACCCCGACGATTTTCGAGGGAGTGGACAACGCCATGCGCATCGCCCGGGAAGAGATCTTCGGCCCGGTACTGGCGGTGATCGAGTTCGACGGTGAAGAGGAGGCCGTGCGCATCGCCAACGACACCCCCTATGGCCTGGCGGCCGCCGTCTGGACGCGCGATCTCTCCCGTGCCCATCGCGTGGCGCGGGCCCTGCGGGCCGGCAGCGTCTGGGTCAACCAGTACGATGGTGGCGACATGACCGCGCCTTTCGGCGGCTTCAAGCAGTCTGGCAATGGACGCGACAAGTCGCTCCACGCCTTCGACAAATACACCGAACTCAAGGCGACCTGGATCAAGCTCTGAGCAGGCGCGGCGGCACCGGCGCACAGGCGGGTGCCGCAAGCAGAGGATTTTCACCATGCAACAATATGTCAGCAGCTACTACGCGGCTTCGCGCAATCTCCACACCGAATACCCGGTGCTGCAGGGCAGCGTCGAGACCGACGTCTGCGTCATCGGCGCCGGCTATACCGGCCTGTCCACCGCGCTGTTCCTGCTGGAGCACGGCTTCAGCGTGACGGTGCTGGAAGCGGCGCGGGTCGGCTTCGGCGCCTCGGGGCGCAACGGCGGCCAGATCGTCAACAGCTACAGCCGCGACATCGACGTCATCGAGCGGCAACTGCCGGCCAAGCAGGCGCAGTTGCTGGGCGAGATGGCCTTCGAGGGCGGTCGCATCATCCGCGACCGCATCGCCCGCTATAACATCCAGTGCGACCTCAAGGATGGCGGTGTCTTCGCGGCCTTCACCAGCAAGCAGATGGGCCATCTGGAGGCCCAGCAACGGCTCTGGGAGCGCTACGGCCATACCCAGCTGCAATTGCTCGACGAGCACGGCATCCGTGAGGTGGTGGGTACCGAGCGGTACATCGGTGGCCTGCTGGACAGGAGCGGCGGGCACTTCCACTCGCTCAACCTGGCCCTGGGCGAGGCGGCGGCGGTCGCCTCCCTCGGCGGCAAGATCCACGAGCAGAGCGCGGCGATCCGGATCGAGCGCGGGGCGCATCCCGTGGTGCATACGGCCAATGGCCAGGTGAAGGCGCGCTTCGTCGTGGTCGCCGGCAACGCCTACCTGGGTGGCCTGGTGCCGGAACTGGCGGCCAAGTCCATGCCCTGCGGCAGCCAGGTGCTCGCTACCGAGCCGCTGTCGGAGGAGCTGGCACGCAGCCTGTTGCCCCAGGACTACTGCGTGGAGGACTGCAACTACCTGCTCGACTACTTCCGCCTCAGCGCCGATCGGCGGCTGATCTACGGTGGTGGCGTGGTCTATGGCGCCCGGGATCCGGCGGACATCGAAGCCATCATCCGGCCGAAGATGCTGCAGACCTTCCCGCAGCTCAAGGACGTGAAGATCGATTTCTCCTGGACCGGCAACTTCCTGTTGACCCTGTCGCGCCTGCCGCAGGTCGGTCGCCTGGGCGACAACATCTACTATTCCCAGGGCTGTAGCGGCCACGGCATCACCTACACCCATCTGGCGGGCAAGGTGCTGGCCGAAGCCCTGCGTGGCCAGGCCGAGCGCTTCGATGCCTTCGCCAGCCTGCCGCACTACCCCTTCCCGGGCGGGCAGTTGCTGCGCGTGCCCCTCACCGCGCTCGGCGCGACCTACTACCAGCTGCGTGATCGCCTGGGTATCTGACCGCGTCCGCCTGCCGCGGGCGGGCCGACCTTCTGGAGAAAGACCATGTCCCGTATGCCCCTGATCGGCGTGACGGCGTGCCGCCAACTGCTCGGCAAATACGATTCCCATACCGTCGGCGACAAGTACGTCGAAGCGGCCGGCCATGCCGGGCTGCCGGTGATGCTGCCGGCGCGCAGCGTGCCGAGCGATCCGCTGGCGTTGCTGGAGCACCTGGACGGCCTGCTGTTCACCGGCTCGCCGTCCAATGTCGAGCCCCGGCACTACCAGGGGCCGGCGAGTCTCGCCGGTACCCAGCACGATGTCTCCCGGGATGCCTACACCCTGCCGCTGCTGCGCCTGGCCATCGACCGGGGCGTGCCGGTGTTCTGCATCTGCCGCGGCTTCCAGGAGCTGAACGTGGCCCTGGGCGGCAGCCTGCACCAGCGCGTGCAGGAGCTGCCCGGGCATGACGATCACCGCGAGCCCCAGAGCGAGCTGTTGGCCGAGCAGTACGCGCCCACGCATCCGGTCGCGGTGCCGCCGGGCGGCGTATTCGAGCGTCTTGGCTTGCCGGCGAGCTTCCAGGTGAATTCCCTGCACAGCCAGGGCATAGCTCGCCTGGCCAGCGGGTTGCGCATCGAGGCCGTGGCGCCGGATGGCCTGGTGGAGGGCGTCTCGCTCCCAGATGCGCCCGGTTTCGTCGTCGGTGTGCAATGGCATCCCGAGTGGAATTTCCGTGAGAACCCCGAATCCCTGGCGCTGTTGAGCGCCTTCCGGGATGCCTGCCAGCGTTACGCCGCGGCGCGCTAGGCACCGCGCGGCACGCTCGATAACTATTCCAACAAAAGGGCAGAGACCCAGGACCGAACAGCGCAAGGGTACGCCGGCCGGCGGCTCGGACACCGCCGGGCTGCAAGCCCTGGCCGATCCGTCCGCCAAGGGCCTGGCCGCCGGCTCCCGCGGGGCTGAATGGGGCGAGCTGGGTAAGGTCAGTGACCCATAATCGCTGAAGCTCTTGCCCGGGTGCCGGCGGGAAAGCCGTGGCGCCGGGCGCAGCTGGCGATGGCCAGAGCGCTCAGGGATAAGGCCACCACCGCCCAGCTCAGCGCCTGGGGGCCGATGCCGTCCAGCAGCAGGCCGCCGAGGATGCCGCCCCCAGCGATGGCGCTGTTCCAGGTCACCACGTTCATCGCCAGGGCCGCATCGGCGCCGCTACCCGCGGTATCCGCCAGGGCGGTCTGCAGCAGGGTGGCCGCGCCGCCGAACGTCAGCCCCCAGCCGAAGACGCCCAGGTACTGCAGCAGCGCCGAGTCACGGTTGAGTCCCAGCAGCAGCGCGATCGCGACGAAGCCGGCAAGACTCACCAGCACGGCCCGCCGCAGGCTGTGGTCGACGATCCGCCCGGTGATCCAGATTCCCAGTAACGAGGCCGCCCCGAAGGTCAGCAGTACCCGGTCGACCTGATCGCCCAGCCCGGCCTGGGCGACGAAGGGGGCGATGTAGGTGTAGAGCAGGTTGTGGGCCAGCATCCAGGTAAAGACCACGCCGAGGATGGCGCGAATGCCGGGTGTGGCGAACACCTGGCGCAGCGGCAGGCGCTGGCCCTCGGCCTGCCCTGGATAGTCGGGCACCTTGGCCAGGACCCAGACGATCAGGCCCAGGGTGAGGGCGGACATGCAGGCGAAGGCCAGCCGCCAGCCCAGCAGCCCACCCAGCCAGGTCCCCAGGGGCACGCCCAGTGACAGGGCGACCGGCGTACCGAGCATGGCGATGGCCATCGCCCGCCCTTGCAGGCGCGGCACTACCAGGCGCCGGGCATAGCCGGCCAGCAGACTCCAGGCGAGGCCTGCCGCGGCTCCGGCGGCGAAGCGGGCGACCAGGGTCAGCGGATAGCTGGAGGAGAGCGCGGTGAGGGTGTTGAACAGCAGAAAGCCCAGGATCGTCGCCAACAGCACCCGGCGTCGCCGCCAGCGCGCCGTCGCCAGGGTAAGGGGGATGGCAGCAGTCAGCGAGCCGGCGGCATAGGCCGTCACCGTCTGCCCGGCGAGGGAATTGGAGACCTGGAGCCCCTGGGCGATCTCGGGGAGCAGGCCGGCGGGCAGGGTCTCGGTCATGATGCAGATGAAACCGGTCATCGCCAGCGCCAGCAGCGCGGCTATTGGCAGGCGTTCAGGATTGGGGGTCGCGGTCACGGCTAGGCTCCTTAGATATGTATCGATCGGTATATATCTAAGCAGCAGGTCTCCCGGCTGGTCAATTAATTCTGTATCGACTAGTATAAAAATCGTGTCTGACGAGGAGTACGGCTGTGGCTCAGATGGGGCGTCCGCGGTCCTTCGACCGCACCCAGGCAATCGATGACGCGATGCTGCTGTTCTGGCGCTATGGCTATGAGGCGACCTCCCTGAGTCGGCTCAAGGCGGCGATCGGCGGCGGCATCACCGCGCCCAGCTTCTATGCGGCCTTCGGTTCGAAGGAGGCGCTGTTCAAGGAAGTGGTCGCCCGTTACATGGAGACCCATGGCCGGGTGAACGATCCGCTGTTCGACGAGACCCTGGCCCCGCGGGAGGCGATCGCCTCGGCCCTCGGGCGTTCCGCGCGGATGCAGTGCGATGAGCGCCTGCCCAAGGGCTGCCTGGTGGCGCTCGGCACCCTGGGCTCCTATGCGGATGAAGACTCCAGCATTCCGCTCCCCCTGCGCGAGGCCCGTGCTCGGATCCGCGCCGGCCTGCTGGCCTGCGTCAGGCGCGGTATCGACCGCGGCGATCTCGCGGCAGGCACCGATGCGCCTGTCCTGGCGACGCTGTTCGAAGGCTTGCTGCTGGGCATTTCACCCATGGCAAGAGATGGCGTGGCGTTGCCTGTGATCGAGGGCGCCATCGGCCTGGCGATGACGCTCTGGGATAGTCAGCGGCCGCCTGCGCAAGGTATCGCCTGAGCCGGATTTCTGCGCCTTGGCGCAGGGCGGGGCGTCAAGGCGCCTGTCGCTCTCCCCTGAGCGCGGCAGGCGAGGGGTCTGCCAGGGCTATGCGGTCGATGACGTCCTGATAGGGGACGAGGTCGAGAAAGGCCTCGACCTGGGTCGCACGTTCCCCGTCCATCTTGAAGATCCAGACGTATTCGTTGCGATAGGGCGCGCCATCGCCCGCGGTGGCCGTGCCCTTCCAGCGCACCACGACCTGGTCTCCCCGCGCCCAGATGCCCTGGACCCGGGGCACGATGGGCGTGGCCAGGCGCTGCGCGAAGGGGCGCACGGCGCGCTCCAGGAAGTCTTCGCGGCCATGGTAGATGCCCGCTGCCGGACCACTGCCCTGAATGGTCCAGACCACCCTGGGCGAGAGCAGGTCGTCGAACAGACTGCCGCGACCCGCGCTCCAATTGGCGAAAGCCCGTTCGACCAGGCGTTGGTTGCGTTCAGCGGTGGATTCGGCGGCTGCGGCGCCGCTCCAGGGAGCACTCAGGAATGCGAGCGACAGCAGCGCGCTCCCGGTCAGACGTTTGGCTGGATTCATGGCAGTACGCTCGTGCAGGACGGAATGAGGTGGACGGCGGCGCCGGCAAAGGGTACCCGCCTGGAACCCACCTTAGGCCGCTGGCGGCGTCCGCATAACCGACCCGCAGCTGGACACTCCGGTTAGCGCGCCTTGACGCCAGAGGTCACCATCCGATTCCGGCCGCTGGGTGAAGCCCGGCGGCCGGCGTCCAAGCGGTCTTCCCTCAACCCACCAGCGGCGGCGTCCGCGGCGGTATCTGGCGCTTGGAACCGGTCGCCTCGTAGGCGGCGGCCAGGCGGAGCAGGTTGGCGTCGTCATAGGCGCGACCGGCGAAGGTCAGCCCCACTGGCATGCCGATGTCGGCCATCACGCCCATGGGCACGGTCACGGTCGGCACGCCCAGGTGGCGGATGGCGAGGTTGCCATTGGCGACCCAGACGCCGTTGCTCCAGGCGATGTCGGCCGAGGCGGGGTTGATGTCGGCATCGGCGGGGGCCACGTCGGCCACGGTGGGGAAGAGCACGGCGTCCAGGCCCAGGGCCTGCAGCCAGTCTTCCAGGTCGAGCTTGCGCGTGAGCTCCAGGCCGCGCAGGCCGTCGGGGAGGGTGGTGATCTGCTCCAGGGTCTTGAGTCCCCGCTCGGCCATGCGCACGTATTCGGCCATGCCGGCGGCCAGGTCGCCTTCCCGATTGGGCAGGGTGCCGGGCTCGTGGGGGAAGATCAGCTCGCCTTCGACGTCGACCAGGCGGTTGAGCTTGGGATCGTTGTTGTCACGCAGGAAGGTGTCGAAGCCCCAGGCGGACAGGTCCCAGAGTTCGTCGTGGAGAAACTCCTTGGAGACGATGCCGCGGTTGAACACCGTGGGCGCGCCGGGGCGGTCGCCTTCGCAATTGGAAACCAGCGGAAAGTCCACCTCGATCACCGTGGCTCCTGCGGCTTCCAGGGCCGCGCGGGCCTGTTCCCAGAGGGCGATCACCGAGTCGCGGGTCTGGATGCGCTGGCCGGTGGGGCCGCCGATGCCGGGATTCTCGCTGGTGCCGGCGTCCGGGTCCTGGTTGATGAACATGCGCGGCACGCCCAGGCGCTTGCCGGCCAGGGCATTGGGACCGGTGGCGAGGGCCGGGTAGGACGCCGGGCGTACCGCCGAGGCCAGCGGCAGCGGCACCCAGGGCTGCAGGCGCCAGAGGTCGCCGGAGGTATCGGGATCGTCCGCTACCACCACATCCAGCACTTCCAGCAGATCGGCCATGGTGCGGGCATAGGGCACCACCACGTCCATGGTCGGCGTCAGTGGCCAGTTGCCGCGCACCGAGATGATTCCGCGCGAGGGGGTGTAGGCGCACAGCCCGTTGTTGGACGCCGGGCCGCGGCCGCTGGACCAGGTTTCCTCGGCCAGGCCGAAGGCGGCGAAGCTGGCCGCGGTGGCGGTGCCGGCGCCGTTGGAGGAGCCGGAGGCGAAGGGCGCGGTCAGGTAACCCGCGTTGTAGGGGCTTTCCGCACGGCCATAGACGCCGCGCTGCATGCCGCCGTTGGCCATGGGCGGCATGTTGGTCTTGCCCAGGCAGATGGCGCCGGCGGCGCGCAGGCGCTCGATGGTGAAGGCGTCGCGCTGGGCGACCAAGTTCCTGAAGGCCGGGCTGCCGGAGGCGGCGGTAAGGCCCTTGACCAGGTAGCTGTCCTTGGCGGTGTAGGGGATGCCGTCCAGCGGTCCCAGGGTCTCGCCACGGGCGCGCCGACGATCGGACTCGGCGGCTTCGGCCAGGGCCTCGGGATTGCGCACCACCACGGCATTGAGCGCGGTGGCGCTGGTGGGCGGATCGTAGGCATCGATCCGGGCCAGGTAGGCCTCGACCAGCGCTACCGCAGTGGTCTGGCCGGTTTCGAGTGCGCGACGCAACTCGGCGATGGAGCGTTCGGTAACTTCGATCATGATGGGGGCGCCATTGAGGATTTCGCTAGGCGAGGGAGGCTGCTGCCAGCTGTCTCGGAAGAAAAAAAGCACCGGCGCAGTGTACACCCGAAGCCGGCCGGCTTTTGATTGCGCCCACGCATTGAGGTCTTGCCGGGCCGCTCATGTGGGGCGACCGGGCGGGCTCTATCATGGCCCCGATTGCCGGTGCCTGGCCGCTGTCTGCCCTTGGAGTTTATGATGTCGAAACGCCTGTATAACGAGCGAACGATCCTGCGCGGTTCCATCGGCGCCACGGTCCTGGTCGCCGTGGTGGGCGTCGTCTTCGGCGTGCATTTCGGCTCCTATGCCATCGTCTTCGATGGTTTCTATTCGCTGATCGATGCGCTCATGAGTGGCCTGGCCCTGCTGGTCGCCACGCTCATTCACCGGCACGGCCAGGAGCTGGAAAAGGACCGCAAACTCGCCGAGCGCTTCAACATGGGCTTCTGGCACCTGGAGCCGATGGTGCTGGCCTTGAACGGCAGCGTACTGTGCATAGTCGCCTGTTATGCGCTGGTCAATTCGCTCATCAGCCTGCTGAGCGGCGGCAAGGAGCTGGAATTCGGCGCGGCCTTGCTCTATGCCCTAGTGGCGGCGCTGGTCTGCTATGGGGTGGCCGCCATGGAGCTGCGCCTGAACCGGCGCATCCAGTCCGATTTCCTCAGGCTGGACATCAAGAGCTGGATCATGTCGGGGAGCATCTCCGCGGCTCTGGTGCTGGCATTTCTGGTCGGCGCCCTGGCGCAGGGCACTGCCTATGCCTGGATCACCCCCTACATCGACCCGCTGGCGCTGTCGATCATCTGCGTGCTGATCATTCCCGTACCGCTCAAGACCGTCTGGCAGGCGTTCGCGGAAATCCTCATGGTGACCCCGCCGCAGCTCAAGCAGCAGGTCGACGCGGTGGCCCGCGGGATGGTCGCGCGCTTCGGTTTTCTCGACTATCGCGCCTATGTGGCCAAGGTCGGACGGGCGCGGCAGATCGAGCTCTACTTCATCGTACCCCTGGGCTGGCCAGCCAAGACCCTGGACGAATGGGACGCCATCCGCGACCAGATCGGCGAGGCCATCGGCGGCGAGGGGCCGGATCGCTGGCTGACCATCGCCTTCACCACCGATCCGGCCTGGTCGCGCTAGCGCTGCGCTACTGGCGGGCCGTACAGAGGCGTTCGACGTCCGCGGCGAGTTGCTGGAGGATGGCGCGATCTTCGGCCTGGCCGAGGGTGGCCTCGGCGCGGGCCAGTGCCAGCCGGGAGTGGCGCTGGCACTCGCGCTTGATCCGCGCATCGCCTTGCACCGCCAGGCGCGCCAGGGCCTTTTGCAGGCGCATGCCCACTTCCACCAGGGGCGCGGCGTCGCGGCCCACCGGTAGGAAGAAGTCGTCGAACAGATCGTCCAGCGATAACGCCGGCACCTCGATCCGCGGATAGCGCGGCTCGATCGCTTCCCGCGGCCCGGTGAGCGTCGTCAGCAGCCGTTGCGCACGACCGAGGATGGCGATGGCGGTGCCCGAGTCGCTGCGCGAGGGCACCAACGCCCCGGTGGCGATCTCGCCCAGCACCGTGAGGCCGAAACGCGGATCCTGGTCGTGCAGGCGGCGCACGTCCAGGGTGAAGGCGGCGCGCAGGCGCTCGTCCTTGTCCGGCGGCAGACCCTCGACCCAGAGCAGCGGCTGCGCCGGATCGAGAAAGGCGCCGGGCAAGGCGGCCAGGCGCAGGCGACCCTGGTCGCCGCAGAGATCCGCCAACAGCGGCATGTCCACCCGCTGCAGATAGCCGGTGCGGTCGGCCATCACCGGGCGACCGCTGGCGGGCTCATCGACGGGCGCCGCCACCCCGCCCAGGTAGGGCTGGGCCAGCCAGCATTGCAGGCTGTGCCGGGCGGCATCCTCGATACTGTCGCTGGTGGCATCGAGCTGGCCGAGACGCGAGAGGTGGTCGATCCAGCGCAACAGGGTGAAGACGATCAGCAGGATCACCACCAGGGTGACGGCGAAGAGCACCACCCGGCCGTTGTCGCCGTAGAGGCCGGTGCTCAGGGCGATGATGCCGACCAGGCTGAACAGGAAGGAGCCGAGAAAGGTGGCCAGGGCGTTCTGGGTGGTGCTGTCTTCCAGCAGCAGCGGATAGGCCCGCGGCGTCACGCTGCTGGCAGCGGCGTTGTAGGCCGTCACCATGGTGCTGAGGGAGAAGGTGGTCACCGCCAGCATGCTGCTGGCGATGATGGTGAGGATCTTGTCCACGGCGTCGGCGCCGACCTTGGCCGGCAGGGTCGCCGGGATGTGGTCGCGTAGGAGCAGGGCGAGGAGGGCGGTCGCCACCCCGGCGACCGAGAACAGGGTGGCGCGGAACCACAGGCGTCGCTGCAGTCCGCGCAGGACCCAGCCCAGACGGGCCAGCACCGGGCGTCAGCCCATCGCCGGCGGCACGGGCGTGGCGCTCAGCTGGGCGAGGCGCTGGTCGGCTTGCTGCTGGAGCTTGTCGCGCATCTGCCGGGCGGCTTCGCGGGCATCGCCGGATTTCAGGCCGTTGCGATCGGCATCCACGGTGGTGAGTACCGCGCCCAAGGCGCCATGCACCAGGCGGCCGCCGGCCAGGGTGTCGCTGCGCAGAGGCTCGACGGTGAGCGGGGAGGCCGTGACGGCCAGGTCCAGGGCTTCCAGACAGAGCTGGGCTGTGGCGATGGGGATCTGCACGGCATTGGCCGCGGCCAGATTGAGCGCCTGCTGGCGGCGTTCGCCCTCGGCGCTGGCACCGCTGGCCTGGCGATCGGCTTCCAGGTAGTTGGCGAAGGCCTGCACATCGGCATCGGCACAGGTGCTAAGGGCTTCCTGCAGACGCTCGCCGACGGTGATCAGGTCGGCGTGGCGGGTCACCGGTTGGCGCTGCTGGCTGAGCTTGAGGCCCTTGAGGATCAGGGCGACACCCAGGCAAGCCGCCACCGTGGCCGCCGCGCCGCTGCCCGGGGTCGGCAGGGTGGAGCCGGTGCCGTCGCGGAACTGGGCGAGGGTCTGCTGCCAGAGAGTAGAGGTTTCGTTCATGCCAACCGCCTGCAAGCTAAAGGGAAGGGGATTCGGTCACGACCGACCGCTGTTTGGATCGTACGAAACGGCCGAGGTTCGCACGCTAAGTGCACTAAGCGACAGGGTTTACCGAGGCTTTACTTCGATTCTTGTCGTACCTCTGCGAAGGTTTCGGTTAAGTTACAGGGAGTCCTGCGTGGAGCCCGCCGTCCTTGCCTAGGTCGCTCACGACACCCGGCTGATCTTCTGCTGTCTGGCCGCCATCCTGGCCATCGTGGTGCTGGACACTGTTCGGTTAGGGCAGCGGCCTGCCGCGGGAGCGGGTTGGCGGGGTGCTGCGCAAGAGCCTGGCGCCCATCGCCGTGCTGCTGCTCACCATCGGTGCCGGCGGCGGCCTCAAGCAGACGCTGAGGGTCTGGTCGGTGCTGCAACGCTGGCGTCCGCCACCGGTCTCGCGGGTACGTTATTGTTGTCGCTCTGACTCTGACCGAGGACCGCCGATGGACGCCGCACCCGCCACTATCCGTCCCCGCCGTCGTGATCTCTTCCTGGGCTTCTTCGGCCTGGGCATCACGGCCTTCGGCGGGGTGTTGCCGCTGGCGCGACGCTACCTGGTAGAGAAGCGCCGCTGGCTGTCGGCGGAGGAGTTCACCGAGCTGCTCGGCCTCTGCCAGTTCCTGCCCGGCGGCAACATCATCAACCTCTCGGTGGCGGTGGGCATGAGATTCGCCGGTTGGCGGGGCGCCCTGGCCGCCGCGGCCGGCCTGCTGATCGGCCCGACGCTGGTGGTGGTAGGACTGGGCGTGCTGTACGACCGCTTTCATGATCATCCGGTGGTGGGCCGCGCCTTCGCCGGTCTCGCGGCCGCCGCGGCCGGCCTGCTGGTGGCCATGGCGATCAAGCTCCTGAAGCCGTTGCGGGGGCGCTGGCTGGCCCTGGGCGTCGCCGCGCTGGCCTTCGTCGCTCTGGCACTGCTCAAGCTGCCGCTGCTCTGGACCATGCTGGTGCTCACCCCGCTCAGCGTGCTGCTCAGCTATCGGCAGGGCCTATGAGCGCGACCCTGTTGGCCCTGGCGCTGATCTTCACCCAGCTGTCGCTGCTGGCCTTCGGCGGTGGTAATTCGGTACTGCCAGAGATGCAGCGCCAGGTGGTGACGGTGCACGGCTGGATGAGCGCCGCCGACTTCGCCGCGCTGTTCGCCCTGGCCCAGGCGGCGCCCGGTCCCAATTTGATGATAGTGCCGCTGATCGGCTGGCACGTGGCCGGCTGGCCCGGCCTGCTGGTCACCTCCCTGGCCAAGTTCGTGCCGTCCTCGCTGCTGACCCTCGGCGTCTTGCACCTCTGGCAGCGCTTCGCCGACCGCCCCTGGCGGCGCCATCTGCAGGCCGGCCTGGTGCCTGTCACCGTGGGCCTGGTGGCGGCCAGCGCCTGGCTGGTGGGCAGCGGCGTGGCTACGGCGCCGCTGTGGGTGCTGGTGCTGATCGCCGCGACGCTGGGCTCGCTGTTTACCCGCTGGCATCCGCTGTGGCTGCTGGCGGGGGGTGCCCTGGTCGGGGTGCTGTTCGGGCCCTAGTCCGGTTTGGCGGAGGGCGGCGCCAGCGCCACTACCAGCGCATCGCGAAAGGCTTCCACCGCCGGCGGCAATTCGCGGCCGGCCATGCTCTGCAACTCGATGCGCCGCGCCGCCATGCCTTCGTCCAATAGCGGCAAAGCCACCAGTTGGCCTTGGTGCAGGCGACTGCGCAGGCTGAGTTCGCTGGACAGGGTGACGCCGCCGCCCAGCGCCGCGAAACGATAGAGCGCCTGCATATTGTTGCTGGTCAGCACCGGCTCGAAGGACAGCCCCTGGACGCCGCAACAGATATCGAACAGCTGGCGCACCGTGGTATCCGGCATGGAGACCGCCAGGGGATGGCCCTGGAGATCGGCCAGGCGCAGGCCGCTTCGGCTGGCCAGAGGATGGGCAGGATGCATCACCGCCGCGATGGCGCCACTGAGGATGGCCTCGACGCGGATGTCCGGCTCGGGCCTGAGGCTGAAGGTCAGACCCAGGTCGGCCTCGCCCTCCTGCACGCGGCGGGTCGCCACGGCAGGGGAGCAGACCTCCAGGGAAAAGTGGATGCCGGCATAGCCCTGGCGAAAGGCGGCGATTACCTCCGGCAGGAAGTCCAGGGAAAAGCCTTCGGTGGTCGCCAGGCGCACCTGGCCACGATGCAGGTCGGCCAGGCCGCTCAGCTCGGCGGCCAGTTGCTCGCTGGCCAATTGCGCCTTGCGCGCATGCACGGCCAGGCGTTCGCCAGCGGCGCTGGGCACCACGCCGCGGGCCCGGCGCTCCAGCAGTGGCGTCTCCAGTTCGCGTTCCAGCTTGGCGATCTGGCGACTCACGGCACTGGCCGCGACGTTGAGCCGTTGGGAGGCTTCGCTGATGGAGCCGCAGCGCACCACTTCGAGGAAATAGCGCAGGGCGGTGGACTGAATCCCGTGCAGATGCATGGCGTCTCCTTTGCCGAAAAGGCATGGCTTGCATCTAAATATTCTGCTTGTGGCATGGGATGGCAAGACCTAGAGTCGGGTCAACAGACCAATAACAGGTAGCAACAGACCTTCCTTTCCCGCGCTTCGCGGACCTGCCTTTGACCGACCACCGCCCCGGAGACAGACGGCATGGGACTCAAAGGTTTCGCTTGTGGCATCGCGTTTTCCCTCTTCCTGGCCCAGGGCCAGGCCTTCGCCGGCAAGGCCAACGACACCCTCGTCTACGCCTCGGATACCGAACCCGAGAACGTCAGCCCCTATCACAACGATGCCCGTGAAGGCGTCATCCTCGCCCACCTGGCCTGGGACACCCTGATCTACCGCGATCCCCAGACCGGCGAATACCAGCCGATGCTCGCCACCCACTGGCAGCAGGTCGATCCGCTGACCCTCGACTTCGATTTGCGCCAGGGCGTCACCTTCCACAATGGCGATCCCTTCAGCGCCGACGACGTGGTCTTCACCTTCAACTACGTGGCCTCTCCCGAGGGCAAGGTGGTCACCCAGCAGAATGTCAACTGGATCAAGAGCGCCGAGAAACTGGGCGACTTCAAGGTGCGCCTGCACCTCAAGCAGCCCTTTCCAGCCGCGCTTGAATACCTTGCCAATCCCTTGCCGATCTATCCCGCCAAGTACTTCCAGCAGGTGGGCCTGGCCGGCTTCGCGCAGAAGCCGGTGGGCACCGGCCCTTACCGCATCGTCGCCGTCACCAGCGGCCAGGGCGTCAAGTTGGAGCGCAACCCGAACTACTTCAAGGACAGCCCCCAGGGACAGCCGCGCATCGGCCATATCGAGTTCCGCGTCATCCCCGATGCCGAGACGCGCCTGGCCGAGCTCATGACCGGCGGCGTCGACTGGGTTTGGCGCGTGGCGCCGGACCAGGCCGAACAGCTCAAGGCGGCGCCCAACCTGACCGTGGAAAGCGGCGCCAGCATGCGCATCGGCTTCCTTAGCATGGACGCCCAGGGCGCGTCCTCGTCGGACTCGCCCTTCGCCAAGGCCGAGGTGCGCCAGGCGGTCAACTACGCCATCAACCGCAAGGCCATCGCCAGCCAGCTCATGGGCGGCGGCAGCCAGCCGCTGCAGGTGGCCTGCTATCCGGCGCAATTCGGCTGCGATGCCAAGGCGGTGCCGGGCTATGCCTACGACCCGGCCAATGCCAAGGCGCTGCTCAAGGCCGCCGGCTATCCCAATGGCTTCAGCACCGAGATCTTCGCCTATCGCGATCGCGACGTGGTCGAGGCGCTGATCGGGGACCTGCGTGCGGTGGGCATCGACGCCAAGCTGCGCTACCTGAAGTACGCCGCCCTGCGTGACCAGCAACGCGCCGGCAAGGTGCCCATGGCCTTCCTCGCCTGGGGTTCCTTCTCCATCGCCGATGCCTCGGCGGCCACTGGCGTCTACTTCAAGGGCAATGCCGACGACGTGGCCAAGGACCCGCAGGTGATCGACTGGCTCAAGGTGGCCGATACCGCCATGGACCCCGAGGTGCGCAAGGAGAACTACCGCAAGGCGCTGCAGCGGATCGCCGAGCAGGCCTACTGGGCACCGGTGTTCAACTATTCCGTCAACTACGCCTTCACCTCGGACCTGGCCTTCCAGCCCTATCCGGACGAGCTGCCCCGGTTCGCCCTGGCGCACTGGAACTGACCCGTCCCGGCGCCCCACACGGGGCGCCTTCAGTCGAGGAGCCGAACATGTCCGCATATCTCTTGCGCCGTCTGGGGATCGCCCTGGCCGTGGCCTTCACCGTTTCCCTGATCAGCTTCTTCCTGTTGCATCTGTCCGGCGACCTGGCCACCGCCATCGCCGGACCGGAGGCCACCGCCGAACAGATCGAGGTGGTGCGCCATCAGCACGGCCTGGACAAACCCCTGGCGACGCAATACGTCGAGTGGGTGGGGCAGTTGCTGCGCCTGGACCTGGGGCAGTCGTTCTTCTTCCAGGAATCGGTGCGCGACCTCATCGCCACCCGGCTGCCCATCACCCTGACCCTGGGCGCCATCGCCCTGGCGGTGGCCCTGCTCATCGCCATCCCCCTGGGGGTGCTGGCCGCGGTCAAGCGTGACACCTGGATCGACCGCCTGGCGCTGACCCTGGCGACCTTCGGCCAGGCCATGCCCAGCTTCTGGTTCGCCCTGGTGCTGATCGTCATCTTCGCCGTGACCCTGAAGTGGCTACCGGTATCGGGCAACACCAGCTGGCAGCACTTCATCCTGCCGGCGGTCGCCCTGGGCTACTACGCCACCCCCTCGCTGATGCGCCTGACCCGCGCCGGGATGCTCGATGTGCTGGGTGCCGACTACATCCGTACCGCCCGGGCCAAGGGCCTTGGCTCGGCACGGGTGCTGTTCAAGCACGCCCTGCGCAATGCGCTCATCCCGGTGGTGGCCCTGGCCGCGGTGGAGTTCGGCTTCATGCTGGGCGGCTCGGTGGTGATCGAGGCGGTGTTCTCCCTGCAGGGCATCGGCCAGCTGGCCTGGGACGCCATCGCCCGCAACGACTTCCCGGTGGTCCAGGCCATCGTCCTCTTGATCGCGTTGATCTACATCGTGCTGACGCTGCTGGCCGATCTGCTCAACGCCTTGCTCGATCCGCGCATCCGCGTGCGCTAGGAGGCTCCATGACCGTCGCCAATCCCTTCGTGCTGGACGACTATCTCCCACCACGCCCGACCTTCGCGCGCCAGCTGCGCCGTTGGTTCGGCCACCGTGGCTTCGCCCTCGGCGTGGTGCTGCTCGCGCTCATCGTCCTGGCCGCCCTGGCTGCGCCCTGGCTGGCGCCTCACGATCCCTACGCCCAGGACGTGATGCAGCGGATGAAGCCGCCGGTGTGGATGGCCAAGGGTACCTGGGCCCATCCGCTGGGCACCGACAAGCTCGGTCGCGACTACCTGTCCCGCCTGCTCTACGGCGCGCGCATCTCGCTGTTCATCGGCCTGGCCGCGGCGCTCATCTCCGGCGCCATCGGCACCCTGCTCGGCGTGCTCGCCGGCTACTACGGCGGCAAGGTCGACGCCCTGGTGAGCTACCTGGTGACCACCCGCCTGGCCCTGCCGGTGGTGATGGTGGCCCTGGCCGCCGCCTCCCTGGTGGGCGGTTCGCTGCAGGTGGTGGTGATCCTGCTCGGCTGCCTGCTGTGGGATCGCTTCGCCGTGGTGGTGCGCGCCGCCGTGCAGCAGATCCGCGATGCCGAATACGTCGCCTCGGCCCAGGCACTGGGCTGCTCCACCTGGCGGGTCGTCGTCGGCGAGATCCTGCCCAACGTGCTGGGCGCGCTGATCGTGGTGATCACCCTGGAGATGGCCCACGCCATCCTGCTGGAAGCGACCCTGTCCTTCCTCGGTGTGGGCGTGCAGCCGCCGCTGCCGTCCTGGGGGCTGATGATCGCCGAAGGCAAGCCCTACATGTTCTTTTCGCCCTGGGTGATCGCCATTCCCGGCATCGCCCTGATGTTGCTGGTGCTGGCCATCAACCTGGTCGGCGACGGCATCCGCGACCTGGCCGCGCCCGACGGCCGCAACTGACTGGAGGTCTGACATGGCACTGCTCGACGTAAGAGACCTGCGCATCGACATCCCTCTGGGCGATGACACCCTGCACGCCGTGCGCGGCCTGGACCTGCAGGTGGAGCGGGGCGAGATGCTCTGCCTGGTGGGCGAATCCGGTTGCGGCAAGTCGCTCACCTCCCTGGCACTGATGGACCTCCTGCCGTCCAAGGCGCGGCGTCAGGCGGCGCGGCTGAGCCTGGGCGAGCACGATCTACTGGCCGTGGGCGAGAAGGGCATGCGCGACCTGCGTGGCAATCGCCTGGCGATGATCTTCCAGGAGCCCATGACCGCCCTCAATCCGGCCTACAGCATCGGCGACCAGCTCGCCGAGGTGCTGCGCCGCCACCGCAAGCTGGACCGCAAGACCGCCTGGGCGCGGGCCGAGGCCATGCTGGAAAAGGTCGGCATCAGCAATGCCGGCGAGCGCCTGCGGCAGTACCCCCACCAGCTCAGCGGCGGCCTGCGCCAGCGGGTGGTCATCGCCATGGCGCTGCTCTGCGAGCCGGACCTGATCATCGCCGACGAACCCACCACCGCGCTGGACGTAACCATCCAGGCGCAGATCCTGCACCTGCTGCGCGATTTGCAGCGCGAATTCGGCACGGCCATCGTCTTCATCACCCACGACCTGGGCCTGGTGGCGCGCATCGCCGACCGGGTGGCGGTGATGTACGCCGGCCAGATCGTCGAGCAGGCACCCGCTGCTGAGCTTTTCGCCGAACCCCGGCATCCCTACACCCGCGGCTTGCTGGCGAGCATCCCGGTCCCCGGCCGGACCCGGCCCGGGCAGCCGCTGGGCGCCATCCCCGGCCTGGTACCGAGCCTGGTGGGCAAGCAGCATGGCTGCGCCTTCCGCAATCGCTGCCCCCAGGCGGTGGCGACTTGCGCCGACAGCGTGCCTTTGGTGGAGGAGGGCGCGCATCTGGCGCGCTGCCATTTCGCCGTGCGCAGCGAACCCCTGCGCCGGGTCGGAGGTGTGCGATGAGCCGCGAGATCGCCCTCGAGCTGTGCGACATCCGCCGGGAATTCACCCTGGGCCGCGGTCTGTTCCGCCCGCCGGCCACCTTGAAGGCGGTGGACGGCATCTCCCTGCGCCTCTACCGCGGCGAGACTCTTGGCCTGGTGGGCGAGTCGGGTTGCGGCAAGAGCACCCTGGCCAAGCTGCTGCTGGGCCTGCTGACGCCCACCAGCGGTGACATCCTCGTCGGCGGCGAGCACCTGCGCGGGGTGGACCGCAAGCGCATGGCCCGGCATATCCAGCCGATCTTCCAGGACCCTTACTCGTCGCTCAATCCACGCAAGACGGTGCGCCAGATCGTGGCGCTGCCGCTCCAGGTGCATGGCCTGGGCACGCCCGCCGAGCAGCAACGGCGGGTCGCGGAGATGCTCGACGTGGTCGGTCTGCCGCGCCGCGCCGCCGACAGTCATCCCGGCCAGCTCAGCGGCGGTCAGCGCCAGCGGGTGGCCATCGCCCGCGCCCTGGTGATGCGTCCGGACGTGCTGATCTGCGACGAGCCCACCTCGGCGCTGGACGTCTCGGTGCAGGCGCAGATCCTCAACCTGCTGCTGGAGCTCAAGCGCGAATTCGGCCTGACCTATCTGCTCATCAGCCACAACCTGGCGGTGGTGGAGCACCTGGCCGATCGGGTGGCGGTGATGTACCTGGGCAAGATCGTCGAGGAGCGCGAGCGGGCGGCGCTGTTCGCCCAGCCGGCGCATCCCTATACCCGGGCGCTGCTGGATGCGGTGCTCACCCCCGATCCGGCGCTGGGGCTCCCGGCGCTGGGCCTCGGCGGCAGCTTTCCCAATCCCATCAATCCGCCCAGCGGCTGCGCCTTCCATCCGCGCTGCCCGCGCTGCTTCGGCCCCTGCGCCGAGCGCTACCCGGAACGCGAAACCATCCCCGGCGGCAGCAAGAGATGCCACCTGCCGGAACCCGCCTGATCCGGCATCGGGCGGTGGCGCCCGATGCTCCCCGAATCCCACCGGAGTCTGCCATGACCAGCCGTACCCATGCCCTCGACCTCGCCGCCGCCCACTTCGACAGCGGCGCCTTCCGCGCGCGGCTCGCCGCCGCCGTCGCCCAGCCCACCGAAAGCCAGGAGCCCGAGCGCCAGGCCGAGTTGGGACGCTACCTGGACGACTTCATCGCGCCCTATGTCGCCAGCCTTGGATTCACCAGCCGGCGGCTGGACAACCCGGTGCCCGGCAAGGGGCCGCTGCTGATTGCCGAGCGCCTCGAAGACCCGGCCTTGCCGACCCTGCTCAGCTACGGTCACGGCGACGTGGTGCGCGGCGACGGCGGGCGCTGGCGCTCTGGCCTGGCGCCCTGGACCCTGGTGGAGGAGGGCGAGCGCTGGTACGGCCGCGGGACCGCCGACAACAAGGGCCAGCACCTGATTAACCTGGCGGCGCTGGAGCAGGTCATCGCTGCCCGCGGTGGGCGCCTGGGCTACAACGTCAAGCTGTTGCTGGAGATGGGCGAAGAGATCGGCTCGGTGGGGCTTCGCACCTTCTGCCAGGAACAGCGCCAGGCGCTGGCCGCCGACCTCTTCATCGCCTCCGACGGCCCCCGCGTATCGGCGCAGCGCCCCACGCTGTTCCTGGGCGCCCGTGGTACCTTCAATTTCGACCTGCACCTGGACCTGCGCGAGGGCGGCCATCACTCCGGCAACTGGGGCGGCCTGCTGGCCAACCCCGGCATCATCCTCGCCCATGCCCTGGCCAGCCTGGTGGACGCTCGCGGACAGATTCGCGTGCCGGGGCTCAAGCCCGCCGAACTGCCCGCACCGGTACGCCGCGCCCTGGCCGACATCGAGGTCGGCGGCGCGCCGGGTGATCCGCAAATCGATCCGGGCTGGGGCGAACCCGGGCTGACGCCGGCCGAGCGCGTCTATGGCTGGAACACCTTCGAGTTGCTGGCCTTCACCACCGGCAACCCCGAGGCGCCGGTCAACGCCATTCCTCCCAGCGCCCGCGCCCACTGCCAGATCCGCTTCGTCGCCGGTTGCGATTGCACCACCTTCATCCCGCTGATAGAGGCACATCTCGCCGAGCAAGGCTTTGCCGCCGTACGCGTCACCCGCGCCAAGGACGAGATCCTCCACGCCTCGCGGCTGGACCCGGAGAATCCCTGGGTGGACTGGGCCATGACCTCCCTGACTCGCACCCTGGGCGAGAAGCCCGCGCTGCTGCCCAATTTCGGCGGCGGCTTGCCCAACGACATCTTTGCCGACATCCTCGACCTGCCCACCCTCTGGGTACCCCATTCCTATCCCGCCTGCTCCCAGCACGCGCCCAACGAGCACCTCCTGGCCCCGGTCGCCCGCCAGGGGCTGCAGCTCATGGCCGGGCTGTTCTGGGACCTCGGCGATCGCTGGAGCCGCAACTGATGTCCCTCGCCAAGACCGCCGCCCTGGACTGGCTCGCCAGCCAGCACGAACCCATGACCCGCCTCCTGCAACGCCTGGTCGATACCGATTCCAACAGCTACGACAAGGCCGGCGTCGACGCCGTCGGCGCGGTGCTCACCGCGGCCCTGGCCGAGGATGGCATCGAGATCGCCCGCACGCCGGTGGCCGACTTCGGCGATGTCCTCGCCGCCCAGGTCGGCCCGGCGGAAGGCACCGGCGTGCTGCTGCTCGGCCACCGCGATACCGTCTTCCCGCCGGGTACCGTGGCCGCTCGCGGCTTCACCCGCGACGAGAAAATGGCCTTCGGCCCCGGCGTCGCCGACATGAAGGGTGGCCTGGTGGCGAGCTGCTTCGCCCTACGTGCCCTCAAGCGCGCCGGGCAGTTGCCCTTTCCGGTACGAGTGCTCTACACCGGCGACGAGGAAATCGGCTCCGGCAGCGCCCGACCGCATCTGGAGGCGGCGGCTCGCGAGGCGAGGGCGGTACTCAACTGCGAGCCCGGTCGGGTCAGCGGCAACGTGGTCAAGGCGCGCAAGGGCGGCGCCAGCCTGACCATCACGGTAAGCGGCCGCGCCGCCCACGCCGGGGTCAACCACGCCGAAGGCGCCAGCGCCATCCAGGCCCTGGCGCTCAAGATCGTCAAGCTGCACGCCCTGACCGACTACGAGCGCGGCATCACCACCAACGTCGGCCTGATCGAGGGGGGTACCTCCAGCAACACCATCGCCCCCAGCGCCACCGCGCGGCTGGACGTGCGCTTCGTCGCCCTGGCCGACTGGCCCGAGCTGCAGGCGCGCATCGCGGCCATCATCGCCGAGCAAGAGCTACCGGGGACCCACGCCAGTGTCCTGCCCACCAGCCTCTTCCTGCCGATGGAAGAGCACCTGAGCCGCGACCTGCTGGCGCTCTACCAGCATGAAGCGCGCGAACTGGGTTTCTCCGTGGAAGGCGAATTCACCGGCGGCTGCGCCGATTCCGGTTTCACCGCCAGCCTGGGCGTGCCCACCCTCTGCGGCCTGGGCCCGGTGGGCGGCAAGGTGCATACCGACGCCGAATTCCTGGTGCTGGATACCCTGGTCCCGCGCACCCAGGCGTTGGTCGCCACCATCCTGGCCCTGGCCGTAAAGGCCTAATCCTCTTCCGAAATAAGTGAGGCTCCTAGCCGGCGAGGGTCACAATTGCCGGCGAAGACCCGCCTGTCTATGAGAGGGCTGTAGGCAGCCAGTCGTCGGCAGGACGAAAGACCCTTCCTTGACAGCCAAGTTATCTGGGCAAATACTCGCGGCAAGATTCATATAGATGACTAGATAACAAGGTGAATAAAGTCGATGAATTCTTTATCCAGTGATGCCCGGCTACCGCTGTACCAGCGTCTGCGTGACCAGTTGGCTGAGCAGATCGCCAATAATCGCTGGCGTCCGGGGGAGGCGATCCCTACTGAAGCGGCGCTGTCTGCGGAATATCAGCTGTCCACCGGCACGGTGCGCAAAGCGATTGATGCATTGGTCAGTGAGGGCATTCTGGAACGTCAGCAGGGGCGAGGGACGTTTATTCGACGGCCTCAGTTTCAATCCTCCCTGTTCCGTTTCTTCCGATTTCAGACTGTTTCCGGTGAGCGTCAGGTCCCGGAGAGTCGCATCCTCTCGATCGAACCCGTTGCAGCACCTTCGGCCGTAGCACAAGCGCTAGGGTTGCCCGCCTATGCGCCGGTCATTCGTATTGTCCGTGTGCGATTGCTCGATGTTAAACCGGTGCTCGCCGAAGAAATCTGGTTGCCCCGCCAGCGGTTTCAGGCGCTGCTGGAGATCGACCTCAGTCGCGCAGGGCCGCTGCTGTATCCGATTTACGAAGAAGTGTGCGGACAGGTTGTTGCATCGGCCGAAGAAACGCTGACCGCCGAATCGGTGAATGACGTGCATGCCCGACTGCTCCAGGTAGCGGTCAACAGTCCGGTGATCGTGATTGAGCGTTTGGCCCGCGATTACGCGGGTAGCCCGCTGGAATGGCGTCGCTCGCGCGGCCACGCGGAGCTTTTCCGCTACCGCGTGGATATTCGCTAACGCCCGTCTGCGTAGCGAAGCGTTTCGCGGCGGTTGGATCGCCGCCCGATTGCTGTTCGTTTGCCAAAGTCGACCCTGTCACGGTGGGGTTGGCAGTCGGCTGCCTTGCGTGACACCTATAAGGATAAGAATCATGTTCAGCTGGTATCGCCAAATCACTCCTCGGGAGCGCAAAACATTTTGGGCCTGCTTCGGCGGATGGTCGCTCGACGCCTTGGAAGTACAGATGTTCGGTCTGGCGATTCCGGCGCTGATCGCCGCTTTCGCCTTGACCAAAGGCGATGCCGGATTGATCAGCGGCGTTACCCTCGTCACCTCGGCACTCGGTGGCTGGGTAGGTGGGACGTTGTCTGACCGCTATGGCCGGGTGCGCACCTTGCAGCTGATGATTCTGTGGTTCTCGTTCTTCACCTTTCTCTCGGCATTCGTCACGGGCTTCCATCAGCTGTTGGTGGTCAAGGCGCTGCAGGGTTTTGGGCTTGGCGGGGAGTGGGCGGCCGGCGCGGTGCTGATGGCCGAGACGATCAATCCGCATTATCGCGGCAAGGTCATGGGCACCGTACAAAGTGCCTGGGCGGTAGGTTGGGGCCTGGCGGTCGGGGTATTCACGCTGATCTACACCTCTGTGCCGCAGGACATGGCCTGGCGGGTGATGTTCCTTGTCGGGTTGCTGCCGTCGTTCCTGATCATCTGGGTGCGTCGTAACGTTGAGGAGCCGGACAGCTTCCGGCGCCTGCAAAAAGACAACGCCATCCCGCAGACTTTCTTCCAGTCACTCGCGGGCATCTTTCGCCCGGAACTGATTCGCGTGACCCTGTTTGGCGGGCTGCTGGGACTGGGCGCGCACGGTGGCTATCACGCGGTAATGACCTGGTTACCGACCTTCCTCAAGACCGAGCGCAATCTGTCCGTGTTGAACTCGGGCGGTTATCTGGCGGTGATCATCTTCGCCTTCTGGTGTGGTTGTGTGGCCAGCGGCTATTTGATCGATCGCATTGGCCGTCGGAAAAACATTGTGCTGTTTGCCTTGTGCTGCGTGGTCACGGTGCAGTGCTACGTATTCTTGCCGCTGACCAATACGCAGATGCTGTTCCTGGGGTTCCCGTTGGGGTTCTTCGCCGCCGGTATTCCGGCCAGTCTGGGAGCGTTCTTCAACGAACTTTACCCTGCCGATGTACGCGGCGCCGGCGTTGGCTTTTGCTACAACTTTGGCCGGGTGCTGTCCGCTGTATTTCCATTTCTGGTCGGGCACATGAGTGATTCCATGTCACTGGGTTCGGCGATAGGTATCGATGCAGGAATCGCCTACGGCGTGGGGGTACTTGCCGCACTGTGCCTGCCTGAAACCCGGGGCAGGGACCTTGAAGCCAATGCCACCTCCGTTCCAGCCACTATCAACGGCAATCAACGCGCTCGGGCGTGACGATCCAACCTTCAGTAGATAAAACCCATGTCAGCTCCCCGCCCCAAGTCGATCACCGGCATTGACTCCCATGCCCATGTGTTCCGCCGTGATCTGCAACTGATCGGTGCACGGCGCTACAGTCCCGAGTACGACGCCATGCTTGACCAGTACCTTGAGCATTTGCAAACGCATGGTCTGAGTCACGGTGTCTTGGTGCAACCAAGTTTCCTTGGCACCGACAATAGCTACCTGTTGGCGGCGTTAAAGCAAGCCCCTCAGCAGTTGCGCGGTGTGGTAGTGCTGGAGCCAAGCATCAGTCGTTCTAACTTGAATGACATGGCGCAACTGGGCGTGGTCGGCGTGCGCCTGAACCTAATCGGCAAGGCGTTACCCGATTTTCGTGACAGTGCCTGGCAAGGGTTTTTCAGCGATATCGCCGATCTTGACTGGCATGTCGAGTTGCACCGGGAAGTCAAGGATCTGCCGGGCTTGATCCAGCAATTGACGCCGTTCGGCGTGAAGTTGGTGATCGATCACTTTGGGCGGCCGGACGCGAAGGCGGGTCTCGATCAGCCCGGGTTTGGCGAGTTGCTTGAGGCCGGATCGAAAGGTTCGATCTGGATCAAGATATCGGGAATCTATCGTTTGGGAGGCACGCCACAACAGAACATTGATTTCGCGCGAAGGGCATTACCGCTGCTGGAAAAAAGCTTTGGCCTGCATCAATTGGTATGGGGCAGCGACTGGCCGCATACGCAGCATGAGCAAAACATCGATTTCGCCACCGTCGTCGAACAATTGCGAGCTTTGGAGCTTTCGGCGCAAGCCAGAGCTTCGCTGCTGGCGCAAGCGCCTCGCAGGTTATTTGGTTTTTAGGTTCTATACGAAAAGTCGCCGAGCGAAGGTCAGGCGAGGCCTAGGCGGCCCCGCGAAAAAGGCTGAGGAAGCGGAGTTTACGAGCGGTAAATGAGCATTGCGACCGGGCTGGCGATCCAGGCCTTTTTCAACGAAGCATCACCGAGCGCAGGCATTTTTCGTACAGAACCTAGAAGGACGAACGCTGCAACTTAGCCGTTACAGCTGCCCTTCAGCTCACCCACTTACAAGAGTTTAGGCACCAGCCCAACCGAGAACCTTTCATGACTCCCTTAGATATAGATCTGTTACTGACTGCATTGATCAGCGTCCTGGTGCTGGTAGTGCTGATCGTCTCGCGCCTCAAAATGCACCCACTGCTGGCTTTGCTGGTAGTTTCCGTCGGCGTAGGCTTTGCAACCGGTATGGAGCCAGATCGCATCGTCTCCCACTTGGTCACTGGCGCCGGCAAGACCCTGGGGGCGGTGGGGGTGGTCATCGCGCTGGGGGCGATGCTCGGCAAAATACTTGCGGACGCCGGCGTCACCGAGCAGATTGCTGCGGTCATCCTCAAGCGCACGTCGGATCGGATGATTCCGTGGGCGATGATGATGGTCGCGTTCGTGATTGGCATTCCGATGTTTTTCGAGGTCGGCCTGGTGATCATGCTGCCGCTGATCTTCAGCGTGGCGCGCAAGCTGGAAAGTCAGGCGCGCTTCAAGGGTTCAGCCTATATCTATGTGGGCGTTCCGGTGATTGCCGCCCTGGCCGCCATGCATGGTATGGTCCCGCCGCACCCTGGCCCTTTGACGGCCATCGCCGCGCTGAAAACCTCGGTCGGGCCGACCATGCTCTATGGGTTCCTGGCGGCTATCCCGGCCATGATTCTAGGCGGCCCACTGTATGGCGCCTTCATTTCCCCGCGCATGAGCACTCGGCCCGATCAGGTGTTGCTGGATCAGTTCACTCTGGCTGAAAAAGCCGACGATAAACCAAGCCCCAGCGTCTACCTTGGCGTGCTGGCAGCCTTGCTGCCGGCGATCCTGATGCTGATCCATGCCGGCGCCGAGATGGTATTGGCCAAGGACAATGCGCTACTGAAAATGGCCGCTTTCCTCGGCAATCCGCTGATAGCGATGCTGTTGGGCGTGCTGTTCGCCGGGGCGAGTCTGGTACTCGCGCGCGGCGGCGATGCGGAGCTATTGCGCGAATCGCTGGGCAAGAGCCTCAAGCCAATCGCCTCGATCATCATGATCATCGCCGGCGGCGGTGCATTTCAGGAACTGCTGACCAGTGCCAAGGTGGGCGATGCCATTGTGCACCTGACTCAGCAGTCGGCGTTCCCTCCGCTGGTCCTCGGTTGGTTGATCGCCATGTTGCTCTCGGTCTCTACCGGTTCTGCCACGGTAGGTATCGTGGGGGCTGCCGGCTTGCTGGCGCCACTTGCCGGTGCTGATCCCAGCCTCAACCTGCCGCTGCTGGCCTTGTCCATTGGTTGTGGCTCGCTGTTCTTCAACTACGCCAACCATGCAGGCTTCTGGATGGTGAAGGAATCCTTCGGCATGACGATGGGCGAAGCCACCAAGACCATTTCGGTGGTGCAATCGATCGTCGCCGTAGTCGGTTTGATCGTGGTGTTGCTGCTGAACGTGGTCGTGTAATGACCTGAGGCGGCGTCAAACCAGGACGCCGCCATCTGTGAAATCCCTTAATTTATCGTCGATCAGGCGCGGCAGTTACAGCGGATCGGATTCGCGCAGTGCCTCACCGCCCGCTTTTGACCTACTGCCGCCCCACGCGAAGATCCGCAATGGGGCGATTGCTGTCATCGGCTGATTCCGGTTCAGGGATTTCCAAAATTACGCGACAACGTCGGAAACCGACACCTCTCCTCAACGGGCGCCGCGCGGCACCCGTCCCTTCCTAGCGCCACCCGCCGAATCAGATGGGCAACAACCCATCGGTCTTGACTTCGTTCAGCACGAAAAAGGTGCGCACCTGGCGCACGCCGGGCAGGGCGATCAGTCGCTCGCTGTGCAGGCGATTGAAGGCCGCGATGTCCTTGACCCTGAGCTTGATGAAGTAATCCACGTCGCCGGCTACCAGGTAGCACTCCAGCACCGGGGGCAGGGCGCGGGCGGCCGCTTCGAAGACCTGGAAGGAATCCGGAGTGGATCTGTCCAGCACCACGCCTACCAGCACCGCGGTTTCTCGTTGCACGGCCTTGGGGTCCACCTGGGCCCTGACGCCGGTGATGACGCCGCTGTCGAACAGCTTGCGGGTGTGGTTCCAGCAGGCGCTCGGACTCAGGGATACCTGGCGCGCCAGCTCGGCATTGCTCAGGCGGCCGTCCTGCTGCAGCGCCCTCAGGATCTTGCGTTCGACCGGGGTGAGCTCCTGGGTTTCGCTCATCGAAAGATTCTCCTCAATAGGTGAATATTTCCCGAATGTTCGGGTGCTATAGCCGCTCCTGTGAAAAGGAAAGCAGCTTTCGTACCGGCCATTCGAAAGCACCTTCTCCACGACTTTGCCTAGCATGGAAGGCGTTCTTTCATCACTGGAGTCGCCGCCATGTCCCTGGATCTCGAAAAGCGCTTTCCCCGCGTCAAGCTCGGTTATTTCCCGTCCCCCCTGCACAAGCTCGAGCGTATGTCGAAGGACCTCGGCATCGAACTCTGGGCCAAGCGTGACGACGTCTCGTCCGGTCTCGCCTATGGCGGCAACAAGGTGCGCAAACTGGAATGGCTGGCCGCCGATGCCCTGGCGCAGGGCTGCGATACCCTGGTCTCCATCGGCAACATCCAGTCCAACCACACGCGCCAGGTCGCGGCGGTCGCCGCGGTACTGGGCCTCAAGTGCCGCCTGGTCCAGGAGGAGTGGACCAAGTGGGAAGACCCGGTGTACGACAAGGTCGGCAACATCCTGCTGTCCCGCCTGATGGGTGCCCAGACGTTGCTCGAAGGCGAAGGCTATTCCACCGCCGTGAAGGCCACCTGGGAGCGGGCCCTGGAAGAGGTACGGCGCGAAGGCGGCAAGCCCTACGCCATTTCCGCCGGCGCCTCGGACCATCCGCTGGGTGGCCTGGGCTACGCTCATTTCGCCGATGAGCTGGCGGCCCAGGAGCGTGACCAGGGTATCTTCTTCGACACCGTGGTCACCGCCACCTGCACCGGCTCCACCCAGGGCGGCATGGTGGTGGGCTTTCGCGCCCAGGAGCGCGAGCGCCGGCTGATCGGCATGGACACCGCCGCCGATGCCGAGATGACCCGCGCCGCCGTCACCAAGATCGCCCGCAACACCGCCGAAATGATCGGCCTGAAGCGGGAAATTCGTGACGAGGATGTCATCATCGAGCCGCGCTTCTGCGGCCCGGACTACGGCTTGCCGGACGGTCCCACCGTCGAGGCCATCCGCTACACGGCGCAGATGGAAGGCATGCTCACCGACCCGGTCTACGAAGGAAAATCCATGGCCGGCCTGATCGCCATGGCCCGCAGTGGCGAGATCGCCAAGGGCAGTCGCGTGCTCTACGTTCACCTCGGGGGCGCCCCGGCCCTCAACGCCTACCACAACGCCTTCGCCTAAGCCCAGCTCACGTCCGGTCACAAGGAGGTTCAGCATGACGCTCCACGAATGGACAAGTCTGGCCGACTCCCGACCGGCCGTGGCGCTGGTCATCCTGCACGGCGGCCTCGACGCCGCCGTGACGGCTGACCTGCACGCCGGCCTGCCCAGCTGCAGTGAACTGCCGGTGCTACAGCTGGAGGACGTCACCGCACTGCACGAGGACTGGACGGACCGTGGCCCGCACAGCCGGGCCACGAGCCTGCTGAGCCGGCTGGGCAGTGACTGCCTGCTGCTGGTGGTCGAGCCGGATGGCACCCAGGAGCTGGAATGGCTCGGCTCGGTCGCCGGTCAGCGACTGCTGCACTTCACCGCGGGCTGGGGAACGCCTCCGCGCGATCTCATCGCCCGTCTGCAGCAACTCAGGCGCGAGCGGCTGCTGGCCGTGCTGCCGCTCTAGCGGCTTGGCATATGGGGTCCAGCGCCGGCCATCGCGGAACGCCATGGCCATGATCAACCTCAGTGCAGCCCCGTCGCGTGGAAAACGGCGCAGCCTTTGCCGTGGATGACCTCGTTGCGCGGCGTGCGCCCTCACCCCAACCCTCTCCCAGCGGGAGAGGGGGCTATCCGAGCGGGCGTCCATTTCCATCAGCCACGGCAAGATCAGATCAACCGTCGCACCTCCACCTGTAGGAGCGGCCCATGGCCGCGATCCCCCCGTCAATTCGGGCAGCGATACCAGTGAAAGCGCGCAACCCCGGCCGCGATACCTTACCAACCCGCGCCACCGGCGCTACTCCCCGCTGATCCCCGCTTCCTTGGCCCGCCGCCGCGGCCGGCGTACCAGTTCGCCCTGGCAATTCGGGCAGCGCCCCTGCAAGGGGCCCGCCACGCAGTCCGCGCAGAAGGTGCACTCATAGGAACAGATCAGCGCCTGCTCGCTATCGGCCGGCAGGGGTGCGGTGCAGTGTTCGCAGGTGGTGCGCATCTCCAGCATGGTGCTCTCTCCTTGGCTCAGGCGCCGAAGCGCGCCGCGTAATCCTGGGGGCTGACCGCCAGGTGTTTGTGGAAGGTGCGTCGCAGATTTTCCGGATGGCCGAAGCCGCACAGGCGCGAGACTGTGGCGATGGAGGCCTGGCCGTCCTGCAGCAGTACCCGAGCGGTTTCCAAACGCACCTGCTCGACATAACGCCCTGGCCCCATGCCCACCTCGCGGCTGAACAGCCGCGACAGGGTCCGCGGCGCCATGTGGGCTCGTTCGGCCAGGCGCTCCAGGCCCAGGTCTTCGCCCAGGTGGCCGGGAATCCAGTCGAGCAGGGCGGCCAGTCGCGGCGTACGGCCCGGGTCCGGCGCGAGGCAGGCGCTGAATTGCGCCTGGCCACCGGGGCGGCGCAGGAACATCACCAGGCGCCGCGCCACCGCCAGGGCCAGGGGCCGGCCAAGGTCGGCCTCCACCAGGGCCAACGCCAGATCGATGCCCGCCGTGACACCCGCTGAGGTAAAGACGTGGGGATCACCATCGCGCCCCAGAGGATCATAGGTATGCAGCCGGTCACCCTGTACCTCGATGGCGGGGAAGGCGTCCAGCTCCTCGACATAGGCCCAATGCGTGGTGGCGCGGCGGCCATCGAGCAGGCCGGCGCTGGCCAGCAGCAGGGCGCCGGAACACACCGAGCCCAGGCGGCGTATCCGGGGTTCGAGATCCCTCAGCCAGGCCTTCAGGCCGGCGTCTTCGCGCAAGGCGTTGATGCCCATTCCGCCCGGAATCAGCAGGGTATCCAGCTGCGTCAGGTCCAGTTCGTACCAACTCTGTTCCGCCTGGATGCCGATGCCGGCGGAGGTGCGCACCAATCCCTCGGCAGCGCCCAGCAGCTTCAGCTCATAGTAGGCGGGCAGTCCCTGGCGCTCGCGCTCCAGGTTGGCGGAGGCGAACACCTGCAGCGGGCCGGTGACGTCCAGGCTCATGACGTCGGGATAGAGCAGGGCGGCGATCAGCGGCATGGTGGCTCTCCAGGGTAGTGCGTCGAGCATGCCCTCCTGGGCCGACTGGCGACAAGGCCAAAGACCCCACGAATCCGGCCAGTTCGCGCCGATTTGGCGCCATCGGCGCCTGGCCTTATCATCGCCGCCCATGAACTACACCGATCCCAAGCAACTGGCTCCCCTGCTGGAAGCCATCCTGCTCGCCGCCGGCCGCCCGCTCACCCTGGAGCGTCTAGCCGAACTCTTCGACGAGTACGAGCGCCCCGAGCCTGCCCACCTGCGCGCCGGTCTCGCCGTGCTCGGCGGGTCCTGCCGCAAACGCGGCTTCGAACTCAAGGAGGTGGCCTCCGGCTACCGCCTGCAGGTCCGCGAAAAGTACGCCCCCTGGGTCGGGCGACTCTGGGAAGAGCGCCCGCCGCGCTATTCCCGCGCCATGCTGGAGACCCTGGCGCTGATCGCCTATCGCCAGCCCATCACCCGCGGCGAGATCGAGGAGGTGCGCGGCGTGGCGGTCAACAGCCAGATCGTCAAGACGCTGCTGGAGCGCGACTGGATCCGCGTGGTCGGCTATCGCGACGTCCCCGGCCGCCCGGCCATGTTCGCCACCACCAAGACCTTCCTCGACTACTTCGACCTGCGCAGCCTCGACCAACTGCCGCCCCTGGCCGAGGTCCGCCAGCTGGAACCCGAGCCGGCCTCGGTGCTGGAGGACCCGGAGCTGAGCCTGGCCGCCCTGGAAGTGGGAAGTGCGGAGGAAGAGGAGGGCACCCTGGTGATCCCCGAACGCACCAGCTTCCGCACCCTGCTCACCGAGCTGGACGCCATGGAGACCGGCCTCAAGACCGATTTCGATGACTTGCGGCAGGCGGTGGACGAGGAAAACGAGGGCTGAGTTGAGTCCTGTTGGGTTTCGCTGCGCTCAGCCCTACCTACAGATCCTTAGCGGCCACGACGGCCCCCGACTCCGGGACACGACCCCTCGCTCGGATAGCCCCCTCTCCCTTGGGGAGAGGGCTGGGGTGAGGGCACGGTTCACGGTGAATGCCAAGTGGAAAAGGCTGCGCCGTTTTCCACGCTACGGCTTTCTACGTTTCTGAGGCGTATCGCGGCCATGCCCGTGCGCCGTAGCGACCGCTCTGACTTGGACTATCGCGGCCATGGGCCGCTCCTACAAGAGACTGAGATCCTGTAGGAGCGGCCCATGGCCGCGATCAGCGTTCCAAGCCGACACAGGAGCGGTCGCGATAACCTTCCGCTGCTACCCCGCTACATCCATCCCGCCCCAAAACGAAAAAAGCGCCCGAAGGCGCTTTTTCAGCTGAGTCCTACAGACCTCAGGCCGGTGCGTTGACCAGCGCCTTGCAGGTATCGAGCATGCGGTTGGAGAAGCCCCACTCGTTGTCGTACCAGGCCATGATCTTCACCAACTTGCCGCTCACCTTGGTGTGGTTGGCATCGAAGATCGACGACAGGCGGTTGTGGTTGAAGTCGATGGAGACCAGTGGCTTGTCGTTGTAGCCCAGCACCGGCGAGGCTTCGGCCGCCGCCTTCATGAAGGCGTTGATGGTCTTGGCGTCGGTTTCCTTGGCGGTCAGGATGGTCAAATCGACCAGCGACACGTTGATGGTCGGTACGCGCACCGCCATGCCGCTAAACTTGCCTTGCAGCTCCGGCAGTACCAGGCCTACGGCCTCGGCGGCACCGGTCTTGGTCGGGATCATCGACTGGGTGGCCGAGCGCGCGCGGAAGGGGTCGGAATGGTAGACGTCCGACAGGTTCTGGTCGTTGGTGTAGGCATGGATGGTGGTCATCAGACCGTTCTCGATGCCCAGCTCGCGCTGCAGCACCTGGGCGACCGGCGCCAGGCAGTTGGTGGTGCAGGAGGCGTTGGAAATGATCTGGTGCGACTGGCGCAGGATGTTGTCGTTGACGCCATAGACGATGGTGGCGTCCACGTCCTTGCCGGGCGCGGAGATGATGACCTTGGAGGCACCGGCTTCCAGGTGGGCGGCGGCCTTGTCGCGGTTGGTGAAGAGACCGGTGCACTCGAACACCACGTCGATCTTCATCTCCTTCCAGGGCAGCTCGGCCGGATTGCGGATGGCCGTCACGGCGATGCGATCCCCGTTGACCACCAGCTTGTCGCCCTCGACGGACACCTCGGCAGGGAAGCGGTCATGAACGCTGTCATACTGTAGGAGATGCGCATTGATGGCGGCGTCGCCCAGGTCGTTGATCGCGACGACCTCCAGGTCCTGGCGATAGCCTTCGGTATACAGCGCCCGCAGCACGTTGCGGCCGATGCGTCCAAAACCATTGATGGCAATACGAATACTCATTGAGAGAAACCTCGCGATAGCTGGGTTTTGTTGTAAAAAACATTACACATGACGCGTGCTAAGCGGAATAATAGCGCCAATTTGGCTGTGAATGTTTTAAATAACAACAAATTTAGCCCGGTGGAGAATCAAAACCATGCATCCTCGCGTCCTCGAAGTCACACAGCGGTTGGTGGAACGCAGTCGTCCGACCCGTGAGCGTTACCTCGCCATGATCCGGGCCGCCGCCAGCGACGGTCCGCAACGCGGCAAACTGCAATGCGCCAACTTCGCCCATGGCGTCGCCGGATGCGGCTCGTCGACGGACAAGCAGCGCCTCCGTTTGATGGACCAAGCGAACGTCGCCATCGTTTCCAGCTACAACGACATGCTGTCGGCTCACCAGCCCTACGAACACTATCCGGAGATCATCAAGCAGGCCCTGCGCGAGATCGGCTCCGTCGGTCAGTTCGCCGGTGGCGTGCCGGCCATGTGCGATGGCGTCACCCAGGGCGAGGCCGGCATGGAGCTGAGCCTGGCGAGTCGCGAAGTCATCGCCATGTCCACCGCGGTAGCGCTGTCGCACAACATGTTCGACGCCGCCCTGCTGCTGGGCATCTGCGACAAGATCATTCCCGGCCTGATGATCGGCGCCCTGCGTTTCGGTCATCTGCCGATGGTCTTCGTCCCCGGCGGCCCCATGCCCTCGGGCATCTCCAACAAGGAGAAGGCGCGTGTGCGCCAGGCCTTCGCCGAGGGCAAGGCGACCCGCGAAGAGCTGCTGGAATCGGAGATGAAGTCCTACCACAGCCCCGGCACCTGCACCTTCTATGGCACCGCCAATACCAACCAGGTGGTGATGGAGATCATGGGTCTGCACCTGCCGGGCTCCTCCTTCGTCAATCCCTACACCCCGCTGCGCGACGAACTCACCCGCGAAGCCGCACGCCAGGTGACCCGCATCACCCGTCAGGGCGGCAACTTCATGCCGCTGGGCGAGATCGTCGACGAGAAGGCCATCGTCAACTCGGTGGTGGCCCTGAGCGCCACCGGCGGCTCGACCAACCACACCCTGCATATCCCGGCCATCGCCCAGGCCGCCGGCATCCAGTTGACCTGGGACGACATGGCCGAGATCTCGGCGGTGACCCCGACGCTGGCCCAGGTCTATCCCAACGGCAAGGCCGACGTGAACCACTTCCACGCCGCGGGCGGCGTCAACTTCATGGTCCGCACCCTGCTCGAAGCTGGGCTGCTCCACGAAGACGTCAACACCATCATGGGCCACGGCCTGTCGCACTATCTGCAGGAACCCTTCCTGGTCGACGGCAAGCTGGAATGGCGTACCGGCAGCGCCGAGAGCCTGGACGAAGACATCCTGCGCCCGGCCAGCCGGCCGTTCAACGAGGAAGGCGGTCTGCGCGTGATGCAGGGCAACCTCGGCCGTGGCGTGATGAAGGTGTCCGCCGTGGCGCCCAAGCACCAGCTGGTGGAAGCTCCGGCGCGGGTCTTCCACGACCAGAGCGAGCTGGCCGAGGCCTTCAAGGCCGGCGAGCTGGAGCGTGATTTCGTCGCGGTGGTGCGCTTCCAGGGGCCCAAGGCCCTGGGCATGCCCGAACTGCACAAGCTCACGCCCTACCTCGGCGTGTTGCAGGATCGCGGCTTCAAGGTGGCGCTGGTCACCGACGGCCGCATGTCCGGTGCCTCGGGCAAGGTCCCGGCGGCCATTCACGTCTGCCCGGAAGCCGTCGATGGCGGCCCGCTGGCCAAGGTCTGTGACGGCGATCTCATCCGCGTCGACGGCCGTACCGGCGAATTGAAGATTCTGGTCCCGGCGGACGAATGGACGGCGCGCCAGGCGGTCGAAGCGCCCCAGGGCACCGGGGTGGGTTGTGGTCGTGAGTTGTTCGCCTTCATGCGCGGCGCCATGAGCACGGCCGAATCGGGTGCCAGTGCATTCACTTCCAGCCTGGAGGCGCTGAAATGAGTTTGGCTTTGGTCGGAGACATCGGAGGCACCAACGCGCGGTTCGCGCTCTGGCGCGAAGGTCGGTTGGAGGCCATCGAGGTCTTCGCCTGTGCGGATTACGCCTGCCCGGAAGACGCGGTACGCAAGTACCTGGCGCAGACCGGCGTGGCGCTGGACGACATTACCGCCGTCTGCCTCGCCTGCGCCGGTCCGGTGGGCGAGGGCGACTTCCGTTTCACCAACAATCACTGGGTGATCAAGCGCGAGCAGTTCTGCCGCGAGCTGGGCCTGACCCATCTGCTGCTGATCAACGACTTCACCTCCATGGCCTGGGCCATCGCCCGCCTGGACCCGGCGGACTGCGTCCAGGTGCGCGACGGCATCGCCTTGCCGACCCGCCCGCGCCTGGTGATCGGGCCGGGCACAGGCCTGGGCCTCGCCAGCCTGGTACCGAGTGGCAAGGATCGCTGGATCGTGCTGCCCAGCGAGGGCGGTCACGTCGACCTGCCGATCAACACCCAGCGTGAATTCGATATCTGGAAGATCCTCAAGCGCCAGTTCGGCAACCACGTCTCCGCCGAGCGTGTGGTGTCCGGCAGTGGCCTGGTCAACCTCTATCACGCCAGCTGCGAGCTGGACGGCCGTACCGCCGCCCTGCACAGCGCGGCGGACATCTGCGAGCTGGCGCTCAAGGGCGATCCCTACGCCGATGCGGTGCTGGAGCAGTTCTTCATCTGGCTGGCGCGGGTCGCCGGTAATGCCGCCCTGACCCTGGGCGCCCTGGGTGGCGTCTACATCGCCGGCGGCATCCTGCCGCGCTTCGTCGAGCGTTTTCAGAGCGGGGCCTTCGCCCATGCCTTCGCCGACAAGGGCAAGACCAGCAGCGCCTACCTGAAGGACATCCCGGCCTGGCTCGTCACCGCCGAGTATCCGGGGCTGTTCGGTGCCGGCGTTGCCCTGGATCAGACCATCGCCGAAGCGCGGCAGGTCTAAGAGCCTGTTCAAAGTCTGCTGCGCGTCGGCCAAACTGCGTTAAAAATGGCTTCGGAATGCTCATTTACCACTCGTAAACTCCGCTTCCTCAGCCATTTTTGCCTTGTTTGGCTCTAGCTCGCGAGCCTTTGAATAGGCTCTGATCCACCCCCGGGGTCGGGCGACTACTCAAGGTCGCCTGGCCCCGGTATGCTGCCGGCACTACCGGTAGCTGGCCCCTGGGCCAGAACAACAAGAGCGAACATCGCCATGTCCACCCTGGGCAAATCCCTCCTGGTCGTCGACGACGACAGGGAAATCCGTGAGCTTCTCGACGCCTATCTCACCCGTGCCGGCTATCGGGTGCGCGCCGTCGGCGATGGCCGCGAACTGCGCCGCGCCCTGGGCGACTTCGTCCCCGACCTGCTGATCCTCGACGTCATGCTGCCCGGTGAAGACGGCTTCGCCCTCTGCCGCTGGATGCGTGAGCAGTCGAGCTGTCGCCAGGTGCCCATCATCATGCTCACCGCCAGTTCCGACGAAGCCGACCGGGTCATCGGGCTGGAGCTGGGCGCCGACGACTACCTGGGCAAACCCTTCAGCCCCCGCGAACTGCTGGCCCGCATCAAGGCGCTGCTGCGCCGGGCCGGCTTCGGCGAAACGCGTCCGGCCGCCACCGGCCTGCTGACCTTCGACGACTGGCGGCTGGATCCGGTCAGTCACCGCCTGTTCCACCGCGACGGCGAGGAGGTCATTCTCTCCGGCGCCGACTTCACCCTGCTCAAGCTGTTCCTCGACCATCCCCAGCAGATCCTCGACCGCGACACCATCGCCAACGCCACCCGCGGCCGCGAGGTGCTGCCCCTGGAGCGCATCGTCGACATGGCGGTGAGTCGCCTGCGCCAGCGCCTGAGGGACACCGGCAAGTCGCCGCGGCTGATCCGCACCGTGCGCGGCTCCGGTTACCTGCTCGCCGCCGAGGTCAACGGACTGGTCGCCGATGCGGTGTAGCGGTCCGCTGGCGCGGCTGGTGCCGCGTTCTCTGCTCGCCCGGATGCTGCTGCTGACCCTGCTGGCAGTCCTGCTGGCCCAGGGTGCCTCGGCGCTGTTCTGGTCCGCGTCCCTGCGCAGCGACCGCAACCAGGGGCTGCAGAGCGCAGCGCGCAGCCTGGGCTATTCCATCGCCGCCAGCGTGCGCTATTTCAGCCTGCTGCCCCCGGCATATCGACCACTGGTACTGGAGCAGCTGCGCAACATGGGCGGCACGCGCTTCTTCGTCTCGCTCAACGAGAAGCCGCTAACCATGCAGGCGCTGCCGGCGACCCCGGGACGGCGCGCGGTGCTCCAGGAGGTCGAGACCGTGCTGCGCGAACGCCTGGGCGCCACCATGCCCATGTATGTGGAGTTCATCGGTCCGCAGCAGCTGCGCCTGTTCAATGGCGCCGTGGCACTCGACGAACTGCCGCGCTCCTGGGCGCACTATGCGCTGAGTCTGGAGCCATTGGAGCCGCCGGTGCTGGTGACCCAGATCCGTATCGGCGAAGGGGAGTGGGTGTACCTGGCGACCCTGATGCCGGCGCCTTACTACAGCCTGGACGAATCCTGGCTGCCGCTGCAGCAGCTGCTGTTCATGGTCTTCAGTAGTGCCTTCCTGCTGCTGTTCATCGGCCTGCTGATCCGCTGGCAGAGTCGCCCGCTCAAGCGGCTGTCGCGCGCCGCGCGGGAGCTGTCGCTGGAAGTCCATACGCCGCCGGTACGGGAGGAGGGCGCCCAGGAGATCCGTGAGGTCACCCGTGCCTTCAACGCCATGCGGGAACGCATAGCCCGCTACCTGGACGAGCGCGCCCAGCTGTTCAGCGCCATCTCCCACGACCTGCGCACCCCCATCACCCGGCTGCGCCTGCGCGCCGAACTGGTGGACGACGAGGTGATGCAGGCCAAGCTGGTGCGCGATCTCGACGAGCTGGACCTACTGGTCAAGGGCGCCCTGCAATGCGTCAAGGATACCGACATCCATGAGAATCTGGAGCCGGTCGATTTGCAGGCGCTGCTCGAGCAACTGGTGGAACCCTTCACCCAGGAGCACCCGCCACGGGTGATCCTCACCGGCGAGGTCCGCGGCAGCCTGCTGGGCAAGCCGCTGGCGCTCAAGCGATGCATCGGCAACCTGCTGGACAACGCCCTCAAGTATGGCTATCGCGCCCACCTGCAGGTGGACGACGACGGCCATACCTTCGTCCTCCACGTCGACGACGAAGGTCCGGGGGTGCCCGAGCAGGAACTGGAGCAAGTCTTCCAGCCCCATGTCCGCCTGGCCACCGACCGCCAGGGCTACGGCCTGGGCCTGGGCATCGCCCGCAACCTGGCCCACGCCCATGGTGGCGAGGTAGAGCTGCGCAATCGCCGCGAGGGCGGTCTGAGGGTCACCCTGACCCTGCCGCGCAGCTGAATACTGGGGTGACGCTATGTCACCAGCCCGTGACAAATCTCTTTCCCTTCGTTACCCACGGCTGCATTCGTCTGACTAGACTCGGCCCAGCTCCAATAAAAAAACAACAAGGAACGACCCCCCATGAATGCGTTGAATCGTCTCGCTCTCACCGTTTCCCTTTCCTGCGCCGCCATCGCCGCCCCCCTGACCGCCCACGCCGGTGAGGTCGAGGTGCTGCATTGGTGGACCTCCGGTGGCGAAGCTCGCGCCGTCGATGTCTTGAAGCAGTTGATGCAGAAGCAGGGCGATACCTGGAAGGACTTCGCAGTGGCCGGTGGTGCCGGTGAAGCCGCCATGACCGTACTCAAGACCCGCGCCGTCTCCGGCAATCCGCCGTCCGCCGCCCAGCTCAAGGGGCCGGACATCCAGGAATGGGCCAGCATGGGCTTCCTGGCCAACATCAGCGACATCGCCAAGCAGGGCAACTGGGACGGCATCCTGCCCAAGCGCGTGGCCCAGACCATGCAGCACGACGGCGAATACGTGGCCGTACCGGCCGGCATCCACCGCATCAACTGGCTCTGGATCAACCCCGCCGTCTTCAAGAAGGCCGGCGCCAAGGTCCCCACCACCCTGGACGAATTCTTCGAGGCCGCCGACAAGCTCAAGGCCGCCGGCGTCGTGCCCCTGGCCCATGGCGGCCAGAACTGGCAGGACGGCACCATCTTCGAATCCCTGGTCATGGCCATCATGGGGCCGGAAGGCTACGACAAGGTCTTCGTGCAGACCGATGCCGACACCATCCGTAGCGACAAGATGGTCGAGGTGTTCAAGACCTTCAAGCGCATCAAGGGCTATGTCGATCCCAACGCCGCCGGCCGTGACTGGAACCTGGCCACCGCCATGGTCATCGAGGGCAAGGCGGGCATGCAGATCATGGGCGACTGGGCCAAGGCCGAATTCGCCGCCGCCGGCAAGAAACCAGGCGTCGACTATGAATGCGTAGTGATGCCGGGCACCCAGGGCGACTTCATCTACAACATCGACTCCCTGGCCATGTTCAAGATCAAGAACAAGGACAACCAGAAAGCCCAGGACGACCTGGTTCGCACCGTCATCGACAAGCCCTTCCAGGAGGTGTTCAACCTCAACAAGGGCTCCATTCCGGTGCGCAACGACATCGACCTGAGCAAGTTCGACAGCTGCGCCCAACAGTCCGCCAAGGACTTCCAGGCCGCCAACGCCGACGGCAAGGCCGAGCCGAGCATGGCCCACAGCATGGCCAACACCAGCTACGTGCAGGGCGCCATCTTCGATGTGGTGACCAACTTCTTCAACGACGCCAATGCCGATCCGAAGAAGGCCACCGAGCAACTGGTCGCCGCCATCCAGGCTGCGAAGTAAGGGCCAATCGCGGCCATGGCGGTCCGCCGATGCGGCCGCTCCTACAGATGCCCGATCTACCTGTAGGAGCGGCCCATGGCCGCGATAACCCAGCTATCCGAAGCTCATATAATACCACCCCTGGGAGCGCCCCATGGCTCTTACCGAAACCCTTCCCGTCGCGACCGTCAGTCGACGTCCGGACCGGCTGCAGCGCCTGCTGCCCAAGCTGGTGCTGGCGCCCACAGCCATCGCCATGGTCGTCTGCCTCTATGGCTACATGCTGTGGACGGCGGTGATTTCCTTCACCAATTCGCGCTTCCTGCCCAGCTACAACTTCGCCGGCTTCGCCCAGTACGCACGGCTCATGGAAAACGATCGCTGGCTGGTGGCCTGCAAGAACCTGGCGATCTTCGGCGGCCTGTTCATCCTGCTGAGCCTGGCCATCGGTGTCTTCTTCGCCATCCTGCTGGACCAGCGCATCCGTCGTGAAGGCTTCATCCGCACCATCTACCTCTATCCCATGGCGCTGTCGATGATCGTCACCGGCACCGCCTGGAAGTGGCTGCTCAATCCCGGCATGGGGCTGGACAAGCTGCTGCGCGACTGGGGCTGGGAAGGCTTTCGCTTCGACTGGCTGGTGGACCCCGACCGGGTCATCTACTGCCTGCTGATCGCCGCCCTCTGGCAGGCCTCGGGCTTCGTCATGGCCATGTTCCTCGCCGGGCTGCGCGGGGTGGACTCCTCCATCCTCAGAGCTGCCCAGGTCGACGGGGCAGGGCTGCCAACCATCTACCTGCGCATCGTCCTGCCCAGCCTGCGGCCGGTGTTCTTCAGCGCGGTGATGATCCTCGCCCACATCGCCATCAAGAGCTTCGACCTGGTGATGGCCATGACTGCCGGCGGCCCCGGCTACGCCTCGGACCTGCCGGCGGTGTTCATGTACCAGCACACCTTCACCCGTGGCCAGATGGGCCTGGGTTCGGCCAGTGCGGTGCTGATGCTCGGCGCGGTGCTGGCGGTGCTGGTGCCCTACCTCTACTCGGAATTGCGGAGCAAGCGAAATGGCTAAGGCTCTGAACGTCAATCGCGTGGCCATCCACGCCACCCTGATCATCGCCTGCGCGGTCTATCTGGTGCCGCTGCTGGTGATGCTGCTGACCAGCTTCAAGACCCCGGACGATGTCCGCACCGGCAACCTGCTCAGCCTGCCCCTGGACTGGACGGTGATCGGCTGGATCAAGGCCTGGGACGTGGTGCACAGCTACTTCTGGAACTCCTTCATGATCACCGTGCCCGCGGTGCTCATCTCCACCTTCATCGGCGCGCTCAACGGCTACGCCCTGTCGAAGTGGCAGTTCCGCGGTTCGAATCTGCTGTTCAGCCTGCTGCTGTTCGGCTGCTTCATTCCCTTTCAGGTGATCCTGCTGCCGATGTCCTTCACCCTCGGCCAACTGGGCCTGGCCAACACCACCGCCGGCCTGGTGCTGGTGCACGTGATCTACGGCCTGGCCTTCACCACGCTGTTCTTCCGCAACTACTACGTCGGCATTCCCGACGCCCTGATCAAGGCAGCGCGACTTGATGGGGCGGGCTTCTTCACCATCTTCTTCAAGATCCTGCTGCCGCTGTCCACGCCCATCGTCATGGTCAGCCTGATCTGGCAATTCACCCAGGTATGGAACGACTTCCTGTTCGGCGTGGTGTTCGCCAGCGGCTCATCGCAGCCCATCACCGTCGCCCTCAACAACCTGGTCAACACCAGCACCGGCGCCAAGGAATACAACGTCGACATGGCCGCCGCCATGATCGCCGCGCTGCCGACCCTGCTGGTCTACATCTTCGCGGGTAAGTATTTCGTCCGGGGCCTGACCTCGGGCGTGGTCAAAGGATAAGGAAGGCCACCATGGCAGCTCTCGAACTCAAAAGCGTACGCAAGACCTATGGCAACGCCGCCCAGGAAGCCCTCAAGGGCATCGACATCCGCATCGATGCCGGCCAGTTCCTCATCCTGGTCGGACCCTCCGGCTGCGGCAAATCCACCCTGATGAATGCCATCGCCGGCCTGGAGGACATCAGCAGCGGCGCCATCTGCCTGGATGGGGAGGATGTCACCCAGGTCGAGCCCAAGGACAGGGACATCGCCATGGTGTTCCAGTCCTACGCCCTCTACCCGACCATGACCGTGCGCGAGAACATCGCCTTCGGCCTGAAGATCCGCAAGACGCCCAAGGAGCAGATCGACGCCGAGGTGGCGCGAGTCGCCAAGCTGCTGCAGATCGAGCACCTGCTTGAGCGCAAGCCGGCGCAGCTCTCCGGTGGCCAGCAGCAGCGGGTGGCCATGGGCCGCGCCCTGGCCCGGCGGCCCAAGCTCTATCTGTTCGACGAGCCGCTGTCCAACCTCGACGCCAAGTTGCGGGTGGAGATGCGCACCGAGATCAAGCTGATGCACCAGCGGCTGCAGACCACCACCGTCTACGTCACCCATGACCAGATCGAGGCCATGACCCTGGGCGATCGCGTCGCGGTGATGAAGGACGGCGAGGTGCAGCAATTCGGCACCCCCGAGGAGATCTACAACGACCCGGCCAATCTCTTCGTCGCCAGCTTCATCGGCTCGCCGCCGATGAACTTCGTGCCGGTGCGCCTGGAAGCGCGCGAGGGCAGGGTGGTCGCCCGCGTCACCGGCGATACCGGCGACAGCCAGGTGGATTTGCCCGAGCTGGATCCGTCGCTCGCGGGGCGAGAGGCTATCCTTGGGGTGCGTCCGGAGCAGATCCAGTCGGCGCATCCGGCGGACAGCGCGGTGCCAGGCATCCTGACGCGGATCCAGGTGGTCGAGCCGACCGGTCCCGATACCCTGCTGTACGCCGAGTGGAACGGTACGAAGGTCTGCTGCCGGGTCGCCCCGGGCGAAGCGCCGCGGGCCGGCGACCAGGTACTGTGGCGGATCGATTCGCGACGGGCGGTGCTGTTCGATCCTGCGAGCGGTCGTCGACTTTCTTGAAGGGCGCTCGTGGCTGAAACGTTACAGCAATGGTAAGGTCCGCCCGCCGCCGCGCCTGACGTCGGGTCGCGGCCCTACCATAGGCCAGGAGTGTACCTCCGGCCGCCGTGACAGACAGGAGAACAAGAATGGCACTACCCCGCGTCGTGGTCTTTGGCGAAGCCCTCACCGACATCGTCCAGGGTAATCCTGGCGAATGGCGGGGTTATCCGGGCGGTGCCCCCTGGAACGTGGCCCGTGGCCTGTCCCGGCTGGGCGTGGAAAGCGCCTTCGGCGGCGCCATCAGCCAGGACGGCCTGGGTGACGAGATCGCCTGGCAGTCGGAAACCGCCGGTCTCGATACCCGCTTCCTGCAGCGCGTCGCCGCCGATCCCCTGGTGGCCATCGTGCCGTCGAGTCGTCCGCCGCGCTATTTCTTCGCCGGCGAAGCCGATCTCCAGTTCGATCCGGCGCTGCTCCCGGAAGGCTGGCTGGACGCCGCCGAGGTCTGCCATTTCAGCTGCATCAGCCTGGCCCGCTATCCGCTGGCCGACACCCTGCTGGACCTGGCGCGCAAGGCCAAGGCCGCCGGCAAGCGGCTGAGCTACGATCCCAACTGGCGCAACCTGATGGACGAGCGCTATCGCCAGCAGACCTTCCCCGAGCTGGTGCGCCTGGCCGACGACATCAAGCTGTCCGACGAAGACATCCGCCAGATCTATCCGGGCCTGGACGAGCGCGCTGCGCTGGACGAACTGCGCGCCCTCAATCCCCATGCCCGCATCCTCTTCACCCGCGGCGAACACGGCCTGGTGCTCTATACGCCGGAAGGCGAGTGGCAGCAGGCCGCCATCGCCGTGGACGTGGCCGACACCGTGGGGGCCGGCGACGCCTGCATGGCCGGCTGGTTGGCCTCCGGCCTGCTGGGCCTGACCGATCTGCAGCAGCGCCTGAGATTCGCCGCGGCCAGTGCCTCGGTGTCCTGCCGTCATGCCGGCGCCTATGCGCCGACCCGTGCCGACGTCGAAGCCCTGCTGCAGGTGAGCCCCCACTAGAACGCGTTCCCACAACAACAATAGCCGCCAAGGAAACCCGATGGACTTCCCCGATTTTCGTCGTCGCGACACCCTGCTGGAGCACGTCCGCCAGACCCTGGCGTTCTACCATCCCCGCTGTGTCGATCCGCAAGGCGGCTTCTATCACTTCTTCAAGGACGACGGGACGATCTACGACCGCCAGACCCGCCATCTGGTCTCCAGCACCCGCTTCGTCTTCGATTTCGCCATGGCCTACCGGCACTTTGGCGATCCGGCCTTTCTGGAAGCGACCCGCCACGGCCTGAGATACCTGCGCGAGCGGCATCGCCAGGCCAATGGCGGCTATGCCTGGCTGCTCGACGGCGACAGCGTGGTAGATGGCACCAACCATTGCTACGGCCTGGCCTTCGTGGTGCTGGCCTATGCCCACGGCCTGCAGGCGGGCATCCAGGAAGCCCGCGGCTGGCTGAGCGAAGCCTGGGAATCCCTGGAAACCCATTTCTGGCGCGAAGCCGATGGCCTCTATGTCGACGAGATCAGCGCCGACTGGCAGGCCGTGGCGCCGTACCGTGGCCAGAACGCCAACATGCACGCCTGCGAAGCCCTGCTGGCCGCCTTCGAAGCAAGCGGCGAGGTGCGCTACCTGGATCGCGCCGAGACCCTGGCGCGCAACATGACCCAGCGCCAGGCGGCGCTGACCCTAGGGCAGGGCGGGGTAGCCGACGAGGTCCCTGGTGGTCTGATCTGGGAGCACTACCACAGCGACTGGTCCATCGACTGGGACTACAACCGCGACGATCCGGCCAACCTGTTCCGGCCCTGGGGGTTCCAGCCGGGGCACCAGATCGAATGGGCCAAGCTGCTGCTGATCCTCGAGCGTCATCGTCCCCAGCCCTGGCTGCTGCCGCGGGCCAAGGCGCTGTTCGACATCTCCTGGCGCCTGAGCTGGGATGGCGAGCACGGCGGTCTCTACTACGGCTTCGCCCCGGATGGCTCGCCCTGTGATCCGGACAAGTATTTCTGGGTGCAGGCCGAGGCCCTGGCCGCCGCGGCACTGCTCGCGGAGCGCAGTGGCGAGGCACGCTACTGGGAACACTATGAGGCGCTCTGGCGCTATAGCTGGACGCATTTCATCGATCACGAGCACGGCGCGTGGTGGCGCCTGCTCGACCGTCGGAACCTCAAGTACTCCGACGATAAGAGTCCGGCCGGCAAGGTCGACTACCACACCATGGGTGCCTGTTACGAAGTCCTCAACGTCCTGCCGTAAGTATTAGAGACGCGGGTTTCGGGCCCTGGGTGTCATCACTTCAATAAAAAGGGATCTCAGTAATGAACAAGCAAAACCACAAGAATCGTCCGGGGCGTGCGCTGCCCCTGGTGTCGCTGCTGGCGCTGGCGGTCGCCGCGGGTGCCCAGGCGGCGCCCCAGGCCAACCCCGGTGGCAACTTCAGCGGCGTCAACAACACCGAGGCTGCCTTCCAGCCGCTGGGCAACACCATGACCGGCGACTGGGGCGGTGTGCGCAAGGACCTGCGCGACAAGGGCTGGGACATCAAGCTCGAATACGTCGGTGAGGGCGCCACCAACCTGCGCGGCGGCTATGACGACGACCGCACCGGCCGTTGGAGCTCCCAGTACATGTTCGGCCTGTGGGGCGACATGAACAAGATCGCCGGTTGGGAGAACTCGGTGTTCAAGGTCGCCATCACCTCCCGTGACGGCCGCAACCTCACCGACGACCGCATCACCGATCCGCGCGTCGGTGGCTACTCCTCGGTGCAGGAAGTCTACGGCCGTGGCCAGACCTGGCGTCTGACCCAGCTGTGGCTGTCCAAGGGCTTCTTCGACGGCCGCCTGGACATCAAGGCCGGTCGCTTCGGCGAGGGCGAGGACTTCAACTCCTTCGAGTGCGACTTCCAGAACCTGGCGTTCTGCGGCTCCCAGGTCGGCAACTGGGAAGGCGTCTGGTACAACTGGCCGGTCAGCCAGTGGGCCCTGCGCGTCAAGTACGCCCTGACCCCCGAGTTGTTCGTCCAGGTCGGTGCCTACGAACAGAACCCCTCGCTGCTGGAGACCGGCAACGGCTTCAAGCTCAATGGCAGCGGCACCAAGGGTGCGGTCCTGCCGGTGGAGATGGTCTGGTCGCCCAAGGTCAATGGCCTGCCGGGCGAATACCGCGTCGGCTACTACTACAGCACCGCCAAGGCCGACGACGTCTACGAAGACGTCAACGGCAACTCCGCCGCCCTTACCGGGCTGGACTACAAGGAGCACTCCAGCAAGCACGGCTACTGGGTCGTGGCGCGCCAGCAGATCACCGCGCACAACGATGACCCGAGCCGCGGCCTGTCGGTCTTCGCCAACTTCACCGCCCATGCCAAGGACGTCAACAAGGTCAGCAACTACGTCCAGGCCGGCCTGGTGTACAAGGGCCCCTTCGACGGTCGTCCCAAGGATGACATCGGCTTCGGCGTCGCCCGCATCAGCACCAACAGCGACTTCCGCGACAACCAGCGCGCCCTCAACCAGGCCGCCGGTGCCACGGATTACGACGATCCGGCCTACACCCCGTTGCAGCACAATGAGTACGACGCCGAGATCTACTATGGCGTCCACGTGACCAACTGGCTGACCCTGCGGCCCAACCTGCAGTACATCAAGAATCCGGGTGGTGTGCGTGAGGTCGACAATGCCGTGGTAGGTGGCCTGAAGGTTCAAGCGGTTTTCTAAATCGCCCCCATAGCCCTCCCTCCAGCCGGATGGCGCTGGCCAAGGCCCTGCAGTGGTTATACTGCAGGGCCTTTTTCATTTCCGAGGTTGCCGTGGGTAAGGTCGAAAGTCCCTGCATCAGCCAGTGCAAGATCAAAGACGAAGTCTGCCAGGGATGTGGCCGCAAACGCTCAGAGATCAAGGGATGGAAAGAACTGAAGGACCGCGAGCGCAAGGAAGTCATCGACAAGTCGAAGAAGCGCTTGAAGAAGCTCAAGAAAGGATAGTTTCCCTAATCGCGGCCCTGGGCCGCTCCTACAGGTACAGAGCTAACCCGTAGGAGCGTCCCACGGCCGCGACCACAGATGCCTGAGACGCTTGGCCAAACAACAGGCATCCCCCGAACCCGCTACTCCTGCTCCACCTCATCCAACAGCCCCATGAACGCCTGCGCCGCATTCGAATGGGTGCGCTCGGTATGCAGGATGTACCCCAGCCGTCGTTCCAGCTGAATCCCCGGCAACGGCAGGCGGTGCACCTGATCGTCCAGCAGCGTGCGCGGCAGCACGCTCCAGGCCAGGCCGATGGATACCAGCATCTTGATGGTCTCCAGGTAGTTGGTGCTCATGGCGATATTGGGCGTTAGCCCCTGGGCATCGAACAGCCCATGGACGATCAGCCGGGTAAAGGTATTGCCGCCGGGAAATACCGCCGGATGCCGCGCCACGTCGGCCAGGGTGACCTGTTCCTGATTGGCCAGCGCATGCTCCGGGGCCGCCACGAAATCCAGCGGATCGCTCCACACCGGCACCGCCTTGATCGGCGCCGCGGTCTGGGGCGCCAGGGTGATGATGGCCAGCTCCACCCGCCCATGCAGGATCTCGTCGTAGGCGGCTTCCGAATCCAGGAAGCGGATATCCAGTGCCACCTCCGGATACTCCCGAGTGAAACGCCTCAGGATCGGCGGTAGCCGATGCAGACCGATATGATGACTGGTCGCCAGTGTCAGGCGGCCGCCGATGGCACCATTGAGATTGGTCAGGGCACGGCGAGTGTCATCGATCACGCCTAGAATCTGATAGGCGCGGGGGAGCAGGGCGCGTCCGGCTTCCGTCAGGCTGACCTCGCGGCCGATGCGATCGAACAGGCGCAGGTCCAGTTGCTGCTCCAGGGCGGCGATGCGCTTGCTCACCGCTGGCTGAGTCAGGTGCAGGCGCTCGCCGGCGTCGGAGAAGCCGCCCGTTTCGGCCACGGCGACGAAAGCATTCAGATTGGCGAGGTCCACGACTTCGAATTCCTGTTGGTTATGCGCTTCATGAAAAAGATGAATTTGTTTCATGCGAGCCTAGCGCGGTATCTTTGACCCCACAAGCACCAAGGGCATGCCAAAGGCCCGTGCCGCTCCACGCCTGATGAGGAATCGATCCATGGCTGGCAAGACGCTCTACGACAAACTCTGGGATATGCACCTGGTCAAGCAGCGCGACGATGGTTCCGCACTGCTCTACATCGACCGCCACATCATCCACGAAGTGACCTCGCCCCAGGCCTTCGAAGGCCTGCGTCTGGCCGGCCGCAAGCCCTGGCGCCTGGACGCCAACCTCGCGACCCTCGACCACAACGTGCCCACCACCCCGGATCGCAAGGAAGGCCTCGACTCCATCAAGGACGAGACCTCGCGCATCCAGGTCAAGACCCTGGACGAGAACTGCGACGACTTCGGCATCACCCAGTTCAAGATGAACGACGTGCGCCAGGGCATCGTCCATGTGATCGGCCCGGAGCAGGGCGCTGTCCTGCCCGGCATGACCGTGGTCTGCGGTGACTCCCACACCTCCACCAACGGCGCCTTCGCCGCCCTGGCCCATGGCATCGGCACCTCCGAGGTCGAGCACGTGCTCGCTACCCAGTGCCTGGTGGCCAAGAAGATGAAGAACATGCTGGTGAAGGTGGAGGGCGAGCTGCCCTTCGGCGTCACCGCCAAGGACATCGTCCTCGCCATCATCGGCAAGATCGGCACCGCCGGCGGCAATGGCCATGCCATCGAATTCGCCGGCAGCGCCATCCGTGCCCTGTCGATGGAAGGCCGCATGACCATCTGCAACATGTCCATCGAGGCCGGTGCCCGGGTTGGCATGGTCGCCGTGGACCAAACCACCATCGATTACGTCGAAGGTCGTCCCTTCGCCCCTACTGGTGCCGTCTGGGAAGCCGCCGTGGCGCAATGGCGTGGCCTGGTGTCCGACGCCGATGCCCACTTCGATACCGTGGTCGAACTCGACGCTACCCAGATCAAGCCGCAGGTCAGCTGGGGCACCTCGCCCGAGATGGTCCTGGCCGTCGACCAGCAGGTGCCGGACCCGACCCGCGAAGCCGATCCGGTCAAGCGCGGTTCCATCGAGCGCGCCCTGAAATACATGGGCCTCAAGGCCAACCAGCCGATCACCGACATCGTCCTGGATCGTGTCTTCATCGGCTCCTGCACCAACTCCCGTATCGAAGACCTGCGTGCCGCTGCCGCCGTGGCCAAGGGCCGCAAGGTTGCCGCGACCCTCAAGCAGGCGCTGGTGGTGCCGGGCTCCGGCCTGGTCAAGGCCCAAGCCGAGCGGGAAGGGCTGGACAAGGTATTCATCGAAGCCGGTTTCGAGTGGCGTGAACCGGGCTGCTCCATGTGCCTGGCGATGAACGCCGACCGCCTGGAGAGTGGCGAGCATTGCGCCTCCACCTCCAACCGCAACTTCGAAGGCCGTCAGGGCGCCGGTGGCCGTACCCACCTGGTGAGCCCGGCCATGGCCGCCGCTGCCGCCATCGCCGGTCGTTTCGTCGACGTCCGTGACTTCGCCAACGCCTGAGGAGCCTGACCATGCAAGCCTTCACCCAGCACACCGGTTTGGTCGCGCCCCTGGATCGCGCCAACGTCGACACCGACCAGATCATTCCCAAGCAATTCCTCAAGTCGATCAAGCGCACCGGCTTCGGCCCCAACCTGTTCGACGAGTGGCGCTACCTGGATGTCGGTCAGCCCGGCCAGGACAACAGCAAGCGGCCGCTCAACCCCGAGTTCGTGCTCAACCAGCCGCGCTATGCCGGCGCCAGCATCCTGCTGGCCCGCGAGAACTTCGGCTGCGGCTCCAGCCGCGAGCACGCGCCCTGGGCCCTGGATGGCTACGGCTTCCGCTCGGTGATCGCGCCCAGCTTCGCCGACATCTTCTTCAACAACAGCTTCAAGAACGGCCTGCTGCCCATCATCCTCAGCGATGACGATGTGGATGAGCTGTTCCGCCAGGTCGAGGCCAATGAGGGCTACCAACTGGTGGTCGACCTCGAGAGCCAGACCGTGCGCCGTCCCGACGGCGTGGCGCTGCCCTTCGAGATCGATGCCTTCCGCAAGCACTGCCTGCTCAATGGCCTGGACGACATCGGCCTGACCCTGCAGGATGCCGACGCCATCGCCAGCTTCGAGGCCCGCTATCGCCAGAGCAGTCCCTGGATGTTTCCCAGCGCCTGAACCCAACCGTCGATCCCTGCGGATCGGCGCTCTCCCGGAGGCTCCATGAGCGGTGAACACGAGCAACACGTACAGCAGCAATTCGGCGCCACCGCCGAGGCCTATCTGACCAGTGCCGTCCACGCCCAGGGCGCTGAGCTCCTCGAACTGCGCGACGCGGTCGCCCGGCGCGAGAACGCCAAGGTCCTCGACCTCGGCTGCGGTGGCGGTCACGTCAGCTACAATGTGGCACCCGTGGCCGGGCAGGTGGTCGCCCTGGACCTGGCCGAAGAGATGCTCTCGGTGGTCAAACGCAGCGCCGCCGAGCAGGGGCTGGACAACATCAGCGTCCAGCCCGGCATGGCCGAGCACCTGCCGTTCGGCGATGCCAGCTTCGACTTCGTCTTCAGCCGTTACTCCGCCCACCACTGGCGCGACATCGGCGCGGCCCTGCGCGAAGTGCGCCGGGTGCTGCGACACGGGGGCGAAATGGCCATCATCGACGTGGTTTCGCCGGCCAACCCGCGCCTGGACACCTACCTGCAGACCGTGGAGATCCTGCGTGACATCAGTCACGTCCGGGATTACTCCCTGGCCGAATGGCACCGCCTGCTGGATACCGCCCGCCTCGGCGTGACCCGCTGCGTACGCCAGCGGCTGCATCTGAACTTCGCCAGCTGGACCGAGCGCATGCGCACGCCCGAGCCGCAGTGCCAGGCCATCCGTAGCCTGCAGAAGAAGATCGGCCAGGAAGTGCGCCAGTATTTCGAAATCGACCACGACGGCTCCTTCACCGTCGACGTCATGGTTCTCTGGGCCCAGCCCATCTGATTTGGAACAGGAAAAGACAATGAGCAAGCAGATCCTCATCCTGCCGGGCGATGGCATCGGTCCGGAGATCATGGCCGAAGCGGTCAAGGTGCTGGAGAAGGTCAATTACGACTACGACCTGGGCTTCGAGCTGGTCCATGACGACCTGGGCGGCGCCGCCATCGACCGTTATGGCGTGCCCCTGGCCGACGAGACCCTGGAACGTGCCCGTGCGGCCGATGCCGTGCTGCTGGGTGCCGTGGGCGGTCCCAAATGGGACAAGCTCGAGCGCGACATACGTCCCGAGCGCGGCCTGCTGAAGATTCGCTCCGCCCTGGGCCTGTTCGGCAACCTGCGCCCGGCCATCCTCTATCCGCAACTGGCCGAGGCCTCCACCCTCAAGCCCGAGGTGGTGTCCGGGCTGGACATCCTCATCGTCCGCGAACTGACCGGCGGCATCTACTTCGGCTCGCCGCGCGAGACCCGGGTACTGGAGAATGGCGAGCGCCAGGCCTTCGATACCCTGCCGTACAGCGAAGGCGAGATCCGCCGCATCGCCCGTGTCGGTTTCGACATGGCCCGCCTGCGTGGCAAGAAGCTGTGCTCGGTGGACAAGGCCAACGTGCTCGAATCCAGCCGCCTGTGGCGCGAAGTGGTGGAGGAGGTGGCCAAGGACTATCCGGACGTCGAACTCAGCCACATGTACGTCGACAACGCCGCCATGCAACTGGTCCGCGCGCCCAAGCAATTCGATGTCATCGTCACCGACAACATGTTCGGCGACATCCTTTCCGACGAAGCCTCCATGCTCACCGGCTCCATCGGCATGCTGCCCTCGGCCTCCCTGGATGCCCACAACAAGGGCATGTACGAACCCTGCCACGGCTCGGCGCCGGACATCGCCGGCCAGGGCGTGGCCAATCCGCTGGCGACCATCCTCTCGGTAGCCATGATGCTCAGATACACCTTCGGCGCCGCCGAAGCTGCAGAAGCCATCGAGACCGCCGTGGGCAAGGTGCTCGACCAGGGGCTGCGGACCGGCGACATCTGGTCGGAAGGTAAGCAGCGGGTGGGTACCCGCGAAATGGGCGAGGCAGTGGTCGCCGCCCTCGTAAGGCGTTAATCTGATCGGCCGCCAGGGGCGGCGGCCGTCCTCAAGACAATAAAGGTGCAGTAGCGATGAAGCGTGTAGGTCTGATCGGTTGGCGTGGCATGGTGGGCTCCGTGCTCATGCAGCGCATGCTCGAAGAACGGGATTTCGACTTGATCGAGCCCGTGTTCTTCACCACCTCCAACGTCGGCGGTGAAGGTCCCGCCATCGGCAAGGGCGTGGCGCCGCTCAAGGATGCCTACAGCATCGACGAGCTCAAGACCCTCGACGTCATCCTCACCTGCCAGGGCGGCGACTACACCAGCGAGGTGTTCCCCAAGCTGCGCCAGGCCGGCTGGAAAGGCTACTGGATCGACGCGGCGTCCAGCCTGCGCATGCAGGATGACGCCGTCATCGTGCTGGACCCGGTCAACCGTCGCGTCATCGACCAGGCCCTGGCCGATGGCCGCAAGGACTTCATCGGCGGCAACTGCACCGTCAGCCTGATGCTGATGGCCCTGGGCGGGCTGTTCGAAGCCGGTCTGGTGGACTGGATGAGCGCCATGACCTACCAGGCCGCCTCCGGCGCTGGTGCCCAGAACATGCGCGAGCTGATCCGCCAGATGGGCGCGACCCACGCCGCCGTGGCCGACAGCCTGGCCGATCCGGCCAGCGCCATCCTCGACATCGACCGCCAGGTCGCCGAGACCCTGCGCAGCGAGGCCTTCCCCACCGAACAGTTCGGCGTCCCCCTGGCCGGCAGCCTGATCCCCTGGATCGACAAGGAATTGCCTAACGGCCAGAGCCGCGAAGAGTGGAAGGCCCAGGCCGAGACCAACAAGATCCTCGGTCGCTTCAAGAATCCCATCCCGGTGGATGGCATCTGCGTGCGTATCGGTGCCATGCGCTGCCACAGTCAGGCGCTGACCATCAAACTGAACAAGGACGTGCCGCTGTCCGACCTCCACGGCCTGATCAGTCAGCACAATCCCTGGGTCAAGCTGGTGCCGAACAACCGCGACGTCAGCATGCGCGAACTCACGCCGGCGGCCGTCACCGGCACCCTGAGCGTGCCGGTCGGGCGGCTGCGTAAGCTCAACATGGGCTCCCAGTACCTGGGCGCCTTCACCGTCGGCGACCAGCTGCTGTGGGGCGCCGCCGAGCCGCTGCGGCGCATGCTGCGGATCCTGCTCGAGCAGTGAACCGTCGGCATAACGTTTGCCAGTAGAGGAGGGCCGCCAGTAAAGTGCGGCCCTCTTTCGTTTTGGACCGCCTATCATGACTGCCAGAGATATCGCCCTCGTGGGCGCGACCAGCGCCTACGGCGAAGCCATTCGCGAGCTGCTGGACGAGCGTGACGTGCCCCTCGGGCGCCTGCACCTGCTCGCCAGTGGTGAATCGGCGGGGCAGAATCTGCCCTTCCGAGGCAGCAACCTGAGAGTCACGGGGCTCGAAGGTTTCGACTTCGCTCAGGTCGGCATCGTCATTCTCGCCGCACCGGCCGCCGTGGTGGAAAGCCTGCGGCCGCAATTGGCCGCCGCCGGTTGCGCCGCACTGGATCTCAGCGGCGCCTCCGCCGCGCTTTCCGTACTGCCGCGCATCAACGGCGAGCGCCTCGATAACCTGCCCGCCGCGCCCTGGCTCGGGGTGCCGCTGGCCGCTGCCCAGGCCGCGGCCAGCGTGGCGGCGGTGCTGGCGCGGCTCAATACCCTGGCCGATGCCTCCCTGACCGCCTGCCTCGCCGCCTCCGGTGCCGGGCGCGGTGGGGTCGAGGAGCTGGCGCGCCAGGCGACCGAGTTGCTCAACGGGCGCCCGGTCGAGTCCCGGCTGTTCGAAGGCCAGCTGGCGTTCAATCTGCTCGGTCGTACCGGTGCTCCTGCAGCGGATGGCTATACTGCCCAGGAACATCGTCTGCTGGACGAATGTCAGCAGGTACTGGGCGGCAGCTTGCCGGTACTGGACGTCACGGCGCTGCAGGCACCGGTGTTCTTCGGCGACAGCCTGGCGCTGAGCCTGAGGGGCAAGGAGCCCTGGTCGCTGGAACAGGTGCTGGAGGCCCTGGGTGACGAGCCCGGGCTGGCGCTCGATGAAGAGGTCGATTGTCCTTCCGCGGTGGGCGATGCCCTGGGCCGGGAAGAGGTACTGGTGGGGCGGGTACGGCTGCATCCGCGGGATGCGCGGAGGCTGGAATGCTGGTTGGTGGCGGACAACGTCAGATTGTCGGCGCTGACCGCCGTTCAGCTGGCCGAATTGTTGCTTAAACAGTCGGCCTAAAAGATACTCCGTGAAACGTTTCGCCCTGGTCGCCCGAGCGACGGGGCGTTGACGCAGCACGCAGCGATGGACACAGGCGCCGCTGTCAGGGCGCGGTCGATAGCTTCTAAAAAGGGACGGTCATGGTTCGAGTTCAGAAACTGGTGCGGGCAATTGCAGCGGCGAGCGCCTTGATGTCCGGCGCGGCCCAGGCACTCAGCCTGGGGGAGATCCACCTCAATTCCGCTCTCAACCAGCCTTTCGATGCCACCATCGATCTGTCGGACCTGCGTGATCTCGGCACCGCCGAGTTGCGGCCCAGCCTTGCCTCGCCCGAAGAGTTCGGCAAGGCCGGCGTGGATCGCGCCTTCTTCCTGAACGATCTGAAGTTCGCGCCGGAAACGCGTAATGGCCGCACGGTCATCCGCGTCACCTCGGCACGTCCGGTGCGCGAGCCCTATCTGAATTTCCTGCTCGAGGTGAATTGGCCCAGCGGCCGTATCCTCCGCGAGTACACCGTGCTGCTCGATCCGCCGCTCTATACCCCGCAGGCGGCCGCGGCACCCTTCGCCCCCCAGGTCCAGGCGACCCCGCGGCCCCGAGCGACCGCACCGGATGCCCCGCGCCCGGCGGCACCGGCGGCGCCGGTGCCCAGTGCCTCCCAGGCGCCCGGTACCTACACCACCGAAGCCCGCGATACTCTGTGGGAAGTCGCTGCGCGCAATCGGCCCTCGGGCAGCGTCAGCGTCGACCAGACCATGCTGGCGATCCAGGACCTCAACCCGGACGCCTTCATCGACCGCAACATCAACCTGATGAAGAGCGGCCAGGTGTTGCGGCTGCCGGATCAGACCCAGGTCAAGACGCGCTCCCAGCGTGAAGCCGTAGCCGAGATCGCCCGCCAGACCCGTGCCTGGAAGCAGGGTGGCGACAGCGCCGCGTCCGGTACGCCGCGCCGCCAGGTGGACGCCTCCAGCCAACCGGGTGCCACCGAGGCACCCGCTGCCGCGGCTCCCAGGGACAACCTCAAGCTGCTTTCCGGCCAGCCGGCGAACAAGCCGGGCGATGCCGCCAGCGGCAAGGGTGGCAAGGGCAGCGATCAGGCCCTGGCCGATCGCCTCGCCGTGACCCAGGAAAGCCTGGACACCACGCGCCGCGAGAACGACGAACTCAAGAGCCGTCTGGGTGATCTGCAGTCTCAGCTCGACAAGCTGCAGAAGATCATGCAGCTCAAGGATGCCCAACTCGCCCGCATGCAGGCCAGCATGGCCAATCCCCAAGCTGCGGGCCAGCCCGCGCCGAGCACGCCCGAAACTCCAGCTGCGGCGACGCCGCCGGTGAGCGCCACGCCGCCAGCGGCCCAGGCGCCCAGCGCGGCCGCGCCGTCCGCGGAGACGTCGCCCGCCCAGCCCGCCACACCGCCCGCCAGCGAGGCCGGCACCGGCACCGCGCCGCCGGCCGCCAGCGAGCCCAAGGTCATCCCCGTCACGCCGAGCACGCCGGCCACCCAGCCCACCGAGGCGACCAACAGCTTCCTCGACGACATCCTCAGCAATCCGCTGTGGCTCGGCATCATCGGTGGCAGTGCCCTGCTGGCCCTGCTGGTGCTGCTGATGGTCAATTCGCGGCGCAATGCCGTGAAGGAAGCCGAGCGCGCCCGTGAGGCCGAGGCGGCACGTACCGATACCGCCTTCGATCCGGACCCGGAACTCGGCGATCACCACGGCCTGGCCGGTCTGGAGCTGAGCCAGAGTCCTCAGGACGCCAGTCGTGACGCCGATGCCCAGGACGATGCCCTGGGCCAGGCGGACATCTACATGGCCTACGGGCGCTTCAGCCAGGCGGCCGAGGTGCTCAAGAAAGCCAGCGACCAGGAACCCCACCGCGCCGACCTGCGCCTCAAGCTCATGGAAGTCTATGCCGAGATGGGCGACAAGGACGGCTTCCAGCGCGAGGAGAGCGAACTCAAGGAAATCGGTGGCGCCCAATCGGCGGTCGATCACCTGAAGTCGCGCTATCCGGCCATGGCTACCGTGGCCGTGGGCGCTGCCGCCGTGGGCGCTGCCGCCGTGGGGGCCGCGGCCCTGGCCGCCGCCCACGAATTGAGCGAGGAATCCGCGCGCAACCAGGGGTTCTCGGCCACCGAGGACAGCCAGGACTTCGACCTATCCCTGGACGACTTCGGCAAGGACGAAGCTCGTCCGACCGAAGAGCCGCTGTTCGGCGAAGCCTTCGCCGAGGCCCAGGCCAATGGTCGGGATGCCCGCGACGATTTCGACTTCGACCTCAACTTCGATCCGGCACCCGCCGGTTCGCCTGCCAGTCCGGCGGCCAAGGATGATGACTTCGCCTTGGATTTCAGCGAATTCGAACGCCAGGGCGACCTGGCGCGGGACGAAACCAGTGAGCCATCCGCGGCGGATTCGGCCTTCGATGAGCCGCTGAGTCCCCGCGAGCCGGCCGCGGACACCGAGTTGCCGGCCAACTTCGACCTGTCCGACTTCGACGAGCAGCCGGCACCCAAGCGCGAGAGCGACGAGGAGTTCGCCGCGCGTCTGCAGGAAGCTTCCCGCCAGTTCGACGCCGAGACCACCAAGGGTGCCGCCGCCAGTGACGGCCTGGACGATTTCGACTTCCTTTCCGGTGAGGACGAGACCGCCACCAAGCTGGACCTGGCGCGCGCCTACATCGACATGGGCGATCCCGAAGGAGCCCGCGACATCCTCGACGAGGTGCTGGCCGAGGGTAATTCCGGGCAACAGCAGGAAGCCCGGGAGATCCTCGCCCAGCTCAGCTGAGGCCCACCAGGCTTGGCAGAGGAGGGGAGGCGGCTATAAGCTGCCTCCCCTTTTTTTCGTCTGGCCGCCGCTGTGGATTTTCTCGACCCCACCCTGACCGCTCCCCCACAACGCATCGCCCTGGGCGTCGAATACAAGGGCGCCCGTTATCGCGGCTGGCAACGCCAGCAGCCGGGGGTGCGCTCGGTGCAGGAAACCCTGGAGGCGGCGCTGTCCAAGGTTGCGGCGGCGCCCATCAGCGTCAGCTGCGCCGGGCGCACCGATGCCGGCGTCCACGCCAGCGGCCAGGTGGTGCACTTCGATTCTCCGGTCGAGCGGCCGCTCAAGGCTTGGGTGCTGGGCACCAACGCCAATCTGCCACCGGACATCAGCGTGACCTGGGTACAGCCGGTCAGCGATGCCTTCCACGCGCGTTTCAGCGCCATGGCCCGGCGCTATCGCTACGTCATCTACAACGACCCCATCCGACCCGCACACCTGGCGGAAGAAGTGACCTGGAACCATCGGCCCCTGGATATCCAGCGGATGCGCGCGGCGGCCCAGGTGCTGATCGGCACCCACGACTTCACCTCCTTTCGCGCCAAGGAATGCCAGGCCAAGTCGCCGATCAAGACGGTGCATCACCTGCGGCTGTGGCAGAACGACCGCTTGCTGGTGCTGGATATTCGCGCCAATGCCTTCCTCCATCACATGGTGCGTAACATCGTCGGGGTGCTGATGGCGGTCGGCTGTGGTGATCGGCCAGTGGAATGGGTCGCCGAGGTGCTGGCGGCGCGGGAGCGGCGCCAGGGTGGGGTCACGGCCCATCCCTTCGGTCTCTACCTGGTGCGGGTGGAGTACCCCGACGACCTGCAGGTGCCGGAGCGCCCCCTGGGCCCGCTGTTCCTAGGTCGGGTGCCCGAGCTGGAAGGCCCCTAAGGCTGACGCTGGGCGGGCGGTCTGCTAACATCCATCGATTTGGGACGAGGTCATTCCAGTTTGGCTAACGTTCGAGTGAAGATCTGCGGGATCACCCGGGTCGAGGATGCCCTGGCCGCCGCGGCGGCCGGTGCCGACGCCATCGGTCTGGTGTTCTACGCCCGCAGTCCGCGGGCGGTCAGCGCGGCCCATGCCCGGCAGATCGTGGCGGCCTTGCCGCCCTTCGTGACCAGCGTGGGGCTCTTCGTCGATGCTTCGCCCTGCGAGATCGAGGAAACGCTGGATGCCGTGCCCCTCGATCTCCTGCAGTTCCACGGTGACGAGACGCCAGCCCAATGTGCCCGCTATCGTCGCCCTTACATCAAGGCACTGCGCATGCGCGAGGACATCGACCTCGCCGCCATCGCCCAGGATTACGCTGGCGCCCGCGGGCTGCTGCTCGACACCTATGTGGCGGGCGTGCCCGGTGGTACCGGCCAGGCCTTCGACTGGACGCGGGTGCCGCGGGACCTGGCGTTGCCGTTGATCGTGGCGGGCGGCCTGGAGACCGACAACGTCGCCACGGCCATCGCGGCGAGCCGGCCCTACGGGGTGGATGTGAGTGGCGGAGTTGAACAGGCCAAGGGCATCAAGGACGCGGCCGAGATCGCGCGATTCATCGCCGCCGTGCGGAGTGCCCCGACCCCCTGATGTGACCCTCGCGGGACGGTGGCCGTCCACACCTGCGACATATTCGACAGGTCCGCCCCGGCAGGCCTGAAGTCCGACTCCGGCGGAGTCGGCAGTGAGACGTGGCAATGGCTCGCACCAAAGCGGGCATTGCCGAACCCTATATACGGATGCTCAAGGAAGGCGTGGCCTAGGTCGCGCTGGGAGCCCATGCAAGTGGAGAGAGATGCATGAGCAATTGGCTGGTCGACAAACTGATTCCTTCCATCATGCGGTCCGAGGTGAAGCGCAGTTCGGTACCGGAAGGTCTTTGGCACAAGTGTCCGGCCTGCGAAGCGGTCCTCTATCGTCCGGAGCTGGAAAAGAACCTGGACGTGTGCCTGAAGTGCGGTCACCACATGCGCATCAACGCGCGTCGCCGGCTGGACATCTTCCTCGATGCCGAAGGGCGTGAAGAGCTGGGTGCCGAGCTGGAGCCGGTGGATCGCCTGAAATTCCGCGACAGCAAGAAGTACAAGGACCGCTTTACCGCAGCACAGAAGGAGACCGGCGAGAAAGATGCGCTGATCTCCATGCGTGGCACCCTCAAGGGCATGCCGGTGGCGGTCTGCGCCTTCGAGTTCTCCTTCATGGGCGGCTCCATGGGCGCCGTGGTGGGGGAGCGTTTCGTCCGGGCCGCCAACGTGGCCCTGGAAGAGCGCTGCCCGTTGATCTGCTTCTCCGCCTCCGGCGGGGCGCGGATGCAGGAAGCCCTGATCTCCCTGATGCAGATGGCCAAGACCTCCGCGGTGCTGGCGCGTCTGCGCGAAGAAGGCATCCCCTTCATCTCCGTGCTGACCGATCCGGTCTATGGTGGCGTCTCCGCGAGTCTCGCCATGCTGGGTGACGTCATCGTCGCCGAGCCCAAGGCGCTGATCGGCTTCGCTGGCCCGCGCGTGATCGAGCAGACCGTGCGCGAGAAGCTGCCGGAAGGCTTCCAGCGCAGTGAATTCCTGCTGGACCACGGCGCCGTCGACATCATCGTGCCGCGCAAGGAGCTGCGCGATCGCCTGGCCCGCCTGCTGGCGACCTTCCAGCACCAGCCGGCGCCGGCGGCCTGATGCCTTCGCGCAGCCTCGCGCAGTGGCTGGCCTATCTCGAGCAGCTGCATCCGTCGGCGATCGACATGGGCCTGGACCGGGTGCGCGAGGTCGCGCAGCGGCTGGGCCTGACCCGGCCGGCGCCTCGGGTGGTGACCGTGACCGGCACCAACGGCAAGGGCTCCACCTGCGCCTTTCTCGCCAGCCTGCTGCGCGCCAGCGGACAGCGGGTCGGCGTCTACGCCTCGCCGCACCTGGTGCGTTACAACGAGCGGGTGGACATCGAGGGCGCCCTGGCCAGCGATGATGACCTCTGTACTGCCTTCGCGGCGGTAGAAGCCGCACGTGGTGAGATCAGTCTGACCTACTTCGAGATGGGCACCCTGGCCGCCTTCTGGTTGTTCGAGCGGGCCCAGCTGGACGTGGCCGTTCTCGAAGTCGGCCTCGGCGGTCGCCTGGATGCGGTGAATCTGATCGACGCCGATCTGGCGCTGGTCACCAGTATCGGCCTGGATCACGCCGAATGGCTGGGTAATACCCGCGAAAGCGTGGCGGTGGAAAAGGCCGGCATCTTCCGCGCCGGCAAGCCCGCCCTCTGTGGCGATCTGGAGCCACCCGCGCCGCTGACCGAAGCCGCCGAGCGCCTGGGTGCTCCCTTGCTGCTGCGCGGTGAAGACTTCGATCTGCAGATCGAGAGTGCCGGCTGGTTCTGGCGCGGGCGCGATGCCGAGGGCAACGCCCTGGCGCTGCCCGGTCTGCCATTGCTCGACCTGCCCATGGAAAACGCCGCCCTGGCCTTGCAGGCCTACGCCTTGCTCGGGCTGCCCTGGCTGCCCGAGCAGATCGCGGCGGCCCTCCAGGCGACCCGCATGACCGGACGGCTCGATCGCCGCCTGGTCGAACGGGCAGGGGAGACCCGCAGCATTCTGCTGGACGTGGCACACAATCCCCACGCTGCCGAGTACCTGGCCCGGCGCCTGGCGATGAAGCCGGTCGCCGGCGTGCGTCGCGCGGTGTTCGGTGTCCTGGCTGACAAGGATCTGGACGGCATCCTGGCGCCCCTGGAGGGCCTGTTCGCCAACTGGGCGGTGGCGACCTTGCCGACTTCTCGCAGTCGCGACGGTGCCGAGGTGGCCGCCCTCCTGGTCGCGCGTGGTGCCCAGGCCGAGGCCCATGCCTCGCTGCTGGACGCCTTCGAGGCGCAACTGGCCGCCAGTGCGGCTGACGACGAGGTGGTCGTGTTCGGCTCCTTCTACAGCGTCGCCGAGGTGCTCGCGCAGCTCACCCCACTATCCGAATCCGCGGAGGCCTAACCCATGCTCAAGCAACGAGTCATCGGAGCGCTGGTGCTGCTGGCGCTGATCATCATCTTCGTGCCCATGCTCTTCAGCCGCCAGGATGATGCTCGCAAGGTGGTGGTCGAGACCCCGCCGCAACCCGCCGCGCCGACCGTGCCCAGCACCGCCGTGCAACCGGTGCAGACGCCCGAGGCGCCGCCGGTGGAAGTGGTGCCCGACGATCCGAGCAAGCCGCTCGGCAAGCCGCAGACGCCCATCGCGGGCAGCGCCGGTCAGGCGCCGGTGCAGAACGCTCCGGCTAGTCCGCCGCCAGCCCAGCCTCAGGCTGCGCCCTCGGCCCCGGTTGCCAAGGCACCGCCGACCACGGCGCCCACAGCGCCGGCCGCTACCCCGGCACCGGCACCGGCAGCCAAGCCCGATACGCGCCTCGGCGCGGCCAATCTACCAGTCAGCTGGTCGGTCCAGCTCGCCAGCCTGTCGTCGCGTCCCAGCGCCGATGCGCTGCAGGCCAAGCTGCGTAGTCAGGGTTACAACGCCTATGTGCGTACCGCCGATGGCATGAACCGGGTCTTCGTCGGGCCGGTGATAGAGCGGAGCGAGGCCGATCGGCTGCGCGACCAGCTCAACAAGCAGAATGGCGTCAAGGGCTTCGTCGTACGCTTTCAGCCGGAGCGCGGTTAACCCCGTCACAAGGCTCTGCTAGAATGCAGGGCCTTTTTGTAAGTGGACCTTGCCGTGGGCTTCACCTGGGTGGACTGGGCGATCGTCGCCGTCGTCATCGTTTCCAGCCTGATCAGTCTCAGGCGCGGCTTCGTCAAGGAAGCGCTGTCGCTGGCCACCTGGATCGTCGCTGGCGGCGTCGCCTGGGTCTTCGGTGGGGCCCTGTCGACCTACCTGGTGGACTACATCCAGGTACCGTCGGGGCGGGTGATCGCCGCCTGCGTCATTCTCTTCGTACTGACGCTGCTGGTGGGTGCCCTGGTGAGCTTCTTGCTTGGTGAATTGATCCGTGTCACGGGCTTGTCGGGTACCGACCGTTTCCTGGGCATGGCCTTCGGTGCCGCTCGCGGCGCCCTGTTGATCACCGTGGCCGTGGGCCTGTTGAGCCTGGGGCCGGTGCAGCAGGACGGCTGGTGGCAGCAGTCGGTGCTGGTACCGCATTTCCTGTTGGTGGCCGATTGGTCGAAGAATCTTCTGCTGGGCTTTGCCGGCCAATGGCTGGGCGCTACGCCCATGCCGAGTCTGCAGTTGTTGCCGCAGTTGGGGCCCAAGGCTCCTTGAACCGTTTTTCAGGCTCCGCTCCGCCGGGGTCATCCGGCGATGGTTCGCCATCGCATCACTTGAAACAGTGGGGTCGCGTCACATGTGTGGCATCGTAGGTATCGTGGGCAAGACGAACGTCAACCAGTCGTTGTACGACGCGCTCACCGTCCTTCAACATCGCGGTCAGGATGCCGCCGGTATCGTGACCAGTCGGGACGGCAAACTCTACCTGCGCAAAGACAACGGCCTGGTCCGTGACGTCTTCCAGCAGCGACACATGCAGCACCTGATCGGCCATATGGGCATCGGCCACGTGCGCTATCCCACCGCCGGCAGCTCCAGCTCCGCCGAGGCGCAGCCGTTCTACGTGAACTCGCCCTATGGCATCACCCTGGCGCACAACGGCAACCTGACCAACGTCGAGCAGCTGTCGCGGGAGATCTACGAGTCCGACCTGCGCCATGTGAACACCACCTCCGATTCCGAGGTGCTGCTTAACGTCTTCGCCCACGAGCTGGCGGTACGCAACAAGCTGCAGCCCACCGAGGACGACGTCTTCGCCGCGGTCTCCGAGGTGCACGAGCGTTGCCGCGGTGGCTATGCCGTGGTGGCCATGATCACCGGCTACGGCATCGTCGGCTTCCGCGACCCCAACGCCATTCGCCCTATTGTCTTCGGCCAGCGCCATACCGAATACGGCGTGGAGTACATGATCGCCTCCGAGAGCGTCGCCCTCGACGTGCTCGGCTTCACCCTGATCCGTGACCTGGAGCCGGGCGAAGCGGTCTACATCACCGAAGACGGCCGTCTCTACACTCGCCAGTGCGCGCAGAATCCCCAGTACGCGCCCTGCATCTTCGAGCACGTCTACCTGGCCCGCCCGGATTCCATCATCGATGGCATCTCGGTGTACAAGGCGCGCCTGCGCATGGGCGAGAAGCTGGCTGAGAAGATCCAGCGCGAGCGCCCGGACCACGACATCGACGTGGTCATCCCGATCCCGGACACCAGCCGCACGGCGGCCCTGGAGCTGGCCAACCATCTGGGCGTGAAATTCCGCGAGGGCTTCGTCAAGAATCGCTACATCGGCCGGACCTTCATCATGCCCGGCCAGGCCGCGCGCAAGAAGTCGGTGCGCCAGAAACTCAATGCCATCGAGCTGGAGTTCCGCGGCAAGAACGTGATGCTGGTGGACGACTCCATCGTCCGCGGCACCACCTGCAAGCAGATCATCCAGATGGCCCGCGAAGCCGGCGCCAAGAAGGTCTACTTCTGCTCAGCGGCGCCTGCGGTGCGCTTCCCCAACGTCTATGGCATCGACATGCCCAGCGTGCACGAGTTGATCGCCCATGGTCGCACCACCGAGGAAGTCGGCGAGTTGATCGGCGCCGACTGGCTGCTCTATCAGGATATACAGGACCTCAAGGAAGCCGTGCGTACCCGCAAGGCGCCCAAGGTCGAGCAATTCGACTGCGCGGTGTTCGATGGCGAGTACATCACCGGCGATGTTGATGCCGCCTATTTGAATCGGATCGAGCAGGCGCGTAACGACGCGGCCAAGGTCAAACACCAGGCGGTCAGTGCCATCATCGATCTCTACAACGACTAAGGAGCTGCACATGAGCCAAGACTGGGATGCCGGACGCCTGGACAGTGATCTCGAGGGCGCGGCCTTCGAGACCTTGGCAGTGCGGGCCGGGCAGCAGCGTTCGCCGGAGGGCGAGCACGGCGAGGCGCTGTTCCTGACCAGCAGCTACGTGTTCCGTACTGCCGCGGACGCGGCGGCGCGGTTCGCCGGCGAGGTGCCGGGCAACGTCTATTCACGCTACACCAATCCCACGGTGCGTACCTTCGAAACCCGCATCGCGGCCCTGGAAGGCGCGGAGCAGGCGGTGGCCACCGCCTCGGGCATGTCGGCCATCCTGGCCATGGTGATGAGCCTGTGCAGCGCCGGCGACCATGTGCTGGTCTCGCGCAGCGTGTTCGGCTCCACCATCAGCCTGTTCGAGAAGTACTTCAAACGCTTCGGCATCGAGGTGGACTATCCGCCGTTGGCCGATCTGGATGCCTGGCAGGCAGCCTGCAAACCCAATACCCGGCTGTTCTTCGTCGAGTCGCCGTCCAATCCCTTGGCCGAGCTGGTGGACATCGCCGCCCTGGCCGAGATCGCCCATGCCCAGGGTGCGCTGCTGGCGGTCGACAACTGCTTCTGCACCCCGGCGCTGCAGAAGCCGCTGGCACTGGGTGCCGATATCGTCATCCATTCGGCGACCAAGTACATCGATGGCCAGGGCCGCGGCATGGGTGGCGTGGTTGCCGGCCGTGCCGAGCAGATGAAGGAAGTGGTGGGATTCCTGCGTACCGCGGGGCCGACCCTCAGCCCCTTCAACGCCTGGCTGTTCCTCAAGGGGCTGGAGACACTGAAGATCCGCATGCAGGCCCACAGCCAGACCGCGCTGGAGTTGGCGCGCTGGCTGGAGCAGCAGCCGGGTATCGAGCGCGTCTACTACGCTGGCCTGGAAAGCCATCCGCAGCATGAGCTGGCCCGCCGCCAGCAGTCGGCCTTCGGTGCCGTGGTGAGTTTCGAGGTCGCCGGTGGACGTGACGCCGCCTGGCGCTTCATCGATGCCACCCGGATGATCTCCATCACCACCAACCTGGGTGACACCAAGACCACCATCGCCCACCCGGCGACCACCTCCCACGGGCGCTTGTCGCCGGCTGAGCGGGCCAATGCCGGGATCCGCGACAGCCTGATCCGCGTGGCTGTGGGGCTGGAAGACCTCGGTGACCTGCAGCAGGACCTGGCCCGCGGACTCGCGGCGCTATGAGTCTGACGTTCGCACCGACGGAACCGCGGGTCGCCCTGGTCACGGGCGCGGCCCGTGGCATCGGCCTCGGCATCGCCGCCTGGCTGATCACCGAGGGCTGGCGTGTGGTGGTGGCCGACATCGAGCAGGCGCGTGGCGCCAAGGTGGCGGATACCCTCGGCGAGCGGGCCTGGTTCGTGGCCCTCGACGTGGCGGACGAGACCCAGGTAGAGGCCGCCGTCGCCCAGGTGATCGGCCAGTTCGGTCGCCTGGACGCCCTGGTCAACAATGCCGGCCTTGCCGCCGCGCAGGGACAACCGTTGGAAAGCCTGCCGCTCAACGAATGGCGCCGGGTGCTTGGCGTCAATCTGGATGGCCCCATGCTGCTGGCCAAGCATTGCGCGCCCTACCTGCGTGAGCAGCAGGGTGCCATCGTCAACATCGCCTCGACTCGCGCCCAGCAATCCGAGCCGCATAGCGAAGCCTATGCCGCGAGCAAGGGCGGGCTGCTGGCCCTGACCCATGCGCTGGCCATCAGCCTGGGGCCGGAGGTGCGGGTGAATGCGCTCTGTCCGGGCTGGATCGACGCGCGTGATCCCCATGAGCGTGAAGCCGAGCCGCTGTCGGCTGCCGATCACGGGCAGCATCCGGTCGGGCGGGTAGGGACGGTCGAGGACGTGGCGGCCTGCGTGGCCTGGTTGCTCGGCGGCAATGCCGGCTTCATCAGCGGCGAAGCCATCACCCTGGACGGCGGCATGACCCGCAAGATGATCTACTTGGAATAGCGCCCGTAGAAAATAAAATTGGAAAAATCCTTGACGGATCAAAGGGCTACGAGGAGAATGCGCGTCACCCGAAGGGGATGGCTGATTAGCTCAGCTGGGAGAGCACCTGCATCACACGCAGGGGGTCGGCGGTTCGATCCCGTCATCAGCCACCAATCTCCTCGGGAAGTGTTCCGCAAGGTACACGCACTGCGCGGCGGTAGTTCAGTCGGTTAGAATACCGGCCTGTCACGCCGGGGGTCGCGGGTTCGAGTCCCGTCCGCCGCGCCATCTAGCTCACCTCAGGTCCACTGAACGGCCTGAACGAAACGAAGCAAGCTGCCCAAGGGCAGCTTTTTTTGTGCCTGGAGAAAAGGCCTGCCGACAGCGTTGCCGGCAGGCTCGGGATCAGCCGCGCTTGGTGACCAGGGTGAGGATGTCGTAACTGGCCACCAGGACATCGTCCTGGTTGGTGACTTCGACATCCCAGGCGACCACGCCCTGGGGTTCGCCAAGGGGGCTGGCCTTGCCCTGGTCGATCTTGCGCTTGCAGGTGAGGCGGGCACGGATGGTGTCGCCGATACCGACCGGGCTGACGAAGCGCAGCGAGTCCAGCCCATAGTTGGCCAGCACCGGTCCGACCCCCGGCGAGACGAACAGCCCGGCTGCGGCCGAGAGCACGAAGTAGCCATGGGCGATGCGCTTGCCGAACTGGGACTGCTTGGCGGCCAGTTCGTCGAAATGCATGTAGAAGTGATCGCCCGACAGGCAGCCGAAGTTGACCAGATCGGCCTCGGTGACCGTGCGTCTATGGGTGAGCAGGGATTCACCGATACGCAGGTCCTCGAAGTGCCGCCGGAAGGGATGCACCTCGGTTTCGATCACCGTCGCGCCGCGCACGTATTCGCCGGTGACGCCCATCAGCATAGTGGGCGAGCCCTGTACCGCGGCGCGTTGCAGATAATGCTTCACCGCCCGCAGACCGCCCAGTTCTTCGCCACCGCCCGCGCGCCCCGGGCCGCCGTGCTTGAGCAGGGGCAGCGGCGAGCCATGGCCGGTGGATTCAGCGGCCGCTTCGCGGTCGAGGATGTGCAGGCGGCCATGCAGCGCGGCCATGCCCGGCACCAGTCGCGCGGCAACCTGGGGATCACGGGTCACCAGGCTGGCCACCAGGCTGCCCTGGCCGCGGGCGGCCAGGGCCAGGGCCTCGTCTAGGTCGTCGTAGCTCATCAGGGTGCTGACCGGGCCGAAGGCCTCGATGTCATGGGCGCCGCCCGGGGCATGCGGATCGCGGCTGCGCAGCAGGGTCGGGGCGAAGAAGGCGCCTTCCTGTACGCTCTCGCCGCGGGGCGTGAAACCGTCACGGGCACCGAAGAGCAGATCGCTAGTGGCGAGCAGTGCCTGCAGCCGTTCGGCGACGTCGGCTTGCTGGGCATGGGAGGCCAGGGCGCCCATCTTCACGCCCTCCAGCGCGGGATCGCCGACCACGAGACGGGCCAGGCGATCGCGCAGCCGCTCGGCCACGGCATCCAGGTGGCGGGCAGGGACGATGACGCGGCGGATGGCGGTGCACTTCTGGCCAGCCTTGACGGTCATCTCCCGAGCGACTTCCCTGACGAAAAGCTCGAACTCCTCGTCGTCGGGGGTCACGTCGGTGGCCAGGATGGCGCAGTTGAGGGAGTCCGCCTCGGCATTGAAGGGGACCGAGCGGCGGATGAGATTGGGATTGACCCGCAGCTTGGCCGCGGTGTCCGCCGAGCCGGTGAAGGTGACCATGTCCTGGCCCTGCAACTGATCCAGCAGGTCGCCGGTGCCGCCGATGATGAGTTGCAGGCTACCCGCCGGCAGCAGGCCGGATTCGTGCAGCAGGCGCACCGCGGCTTCGGTCACGTAGCTGGTGGCGGTGGCCGGCTTGATGATGCAGGGCATGGCCGCGAGGAAGCTTGGCGCGAATTTCTCCAGCATGCCCCAGATGGGGAAATTGAAGGCGTTGATGTGCACGGCGAGGCCGCCGCGCGGCACCAGGATGTGGGTGCCGGCGAAGTGGCCGGCCTTGCCCAGTGGCGTGGCAGGGCCTTCGTGGATCAGGTTGCCCGAGGGCAGCTCGCGCCCGCCGAGGCCCGCATAGGCGAACAGGGTACCCGCGCCGCCCTCGATGTCGATCCAGCTGTCCGCGCGGGTCGCGCCGGTGTGGCGGGATATCTCGTAGAGCCGTTCCTTGTGCTCCAGCAGATAGAGGGCCAGCGCCTTCAGACAGCGGGCGCGTTGCTGGAAGTCCAGGGCCATGAGGCTTTGCTGGCCCTGGCGACGGGCATGCTGGATGGCTTCGGCGAAGTCCAGCGCCTCTTCGTGGGTATGGGCCACCGCCTGGCCGTTCACGGCGCTGCGCAGTGCCTGGGCTGCCTGCTGGCCGATCCACCGGTCGCCTATGAAGCTTTGCAGGATGGGGGCGTTGCTCATCGGATCTTCTCCTGAGGGTTTCCGGCGCCTGGGCGTCGGCTTGGTAGGGCGATTCGGGCGTTGGGGTCAGTGACGCTGCGCGGCGGCAGCGCCGACGCCGGTCATGGCGCTGCTCTCGCTCTTGTTGTCGTCGAGTCCCGCGTGGCGCAGCGGCTGGATGCTCAGAGCTGGTCGAAGTCCAGGACCACCTTGTCGCTCAGGGGATAGGCCTGGCAGGACAGCACGTAGCCGGCCTTCACCTCGTAGTCTTCCAGGGCGAAGTTGCTGTCCATCTCCACTTCGCCTTCTATCACCCGGCACTTGCAGGTGGAGCACACTCCGGCCTTGCAGGAGTAGGGCAGTTCGGCGCCCTGGGCATTGCCGGCGTCCAGCACGCTGACGCTGTTGCGTGCCAACTCGAAGGACAGGGCGCGGCCGTCGCTGATCACGGTGATCTGGCTGGTCGCGGCACTGCCGGTCTGCGCGGCGGCCTGGCGGGCCTCGCGTTTCTCGCCACTGCCGGCGGCGGCGAAGAGTTCGAAATGGATGCGCTCGGCGGACAGGCCCTTGGCCTGGAGTTGGTCGCGCACCGTCTCGGTCATCGTCTGGGGACCGCAGATGAAAGCTGCGGTGAGGGAGGAGACGTCCAGCCAGCGGCTAAACAGTTGGGCGCATTTGTCGGCGTCGATGCGGCCGTTGTAGAGGTCCACGTCCTGCTGCTCGCGGCTGAAGACGAAGATCAGGTTCAGGCGCTGCAGATAACGATTCTTCAGGTCTTCCAGTTGCTCGCGGAACATGGCGGCATTGCTGGATCGGTTGCCATAGAGCAGGGTGACGCGGCTGTGGGGTTCGGTTTCCAGGGTGGTCTTGACGATCGACAGGATCGGAGTGATGCCGCTACCGGCGGCCACCGCCAGGTAGTGCCCGTGCCGAGCGGGGTCCAGGGGCACCTGGAAGTGTCCCGCAGGCGGCATCACCTCGAGTTGGCCGCCGACCGCAAGCTGTTCATTGGCGTAGGTGGAGAAACGGCCGCCGTTGACCCTCTTGATGGCCACCCGCAGCTCGCCGTCGTTCACGCCGCTGCAGATCGAATAGGAGCGGCGCACCTCCTCGCCGTCGATTCGGGAGCGGATCACCAGGTGCTGCCCCTGGGTGAAGCGGAAACTTTCCTGCAGCTCGGCGGGGATCTCGAAGGCGATGGACACGGCTTCGCGGGTTTCGGGGCGGAGGTCGCGGATGGTCAGGCGATGGAATCGGCTCATTGTTATTCTCGCGCGGCAGCGCCGCTCAGATGCACTTGAAGTAGTCGAAGGGCTCGCGGCAATCGAGACAGCGATACAAGGCCTTGCAGGCCGTCGAACCGAATTCGCTGAGCCGCTCGGTGTGCTGGCTGCCGCACTGCGGACAGTGCACGTCCGGCGCCTCGCCCAGCAGGCTGCGCTTGCTGCTGCTGTGGACCGGCGGCGCTATGCCGTACGCGCTCAACGCCTGGCGGCCTTCGTGGGTGATCCAGTCGGTGGTCCAGGCCGGGTCCAGGCGGCGTTCCAGACGCGGAGCGCAGAAGCCGGCCTGCTCCAGAGCGCGCTGGATGTCCTGCTCGATGACCTCGGTGGCGGGACAGCCCGAGTAGGTCGGGGTGACCACCACGTGCAGATGGCCTTCCTGCCAGTCCAGGTCGCGGACGATGCCCAGGTCGACCACGCTGATCACCGGCACCTCGGGGTCCATCACCGCGCCCAGCACCTGCCAGGCGTGACCGACATCGGCAGCGCCGCCGGCGCGGGCGCCACCATCGCTGGCGATCAGCTCACCAGGTCGCATCGGGATAGGCCCTTTGCAGGAATTGCATTTCCGCCAGCAGCGTCCCCAGGTGTTCGGTGTGCAGGCCGCGACGGCCACTCAGGTAGAAATGAACAGCCGGGGCGGGGACCGGCAGGGTCGCCCGGGCGAAGGTCTCCTCGACCTGGCTTTGCCAGGCGTGGGCGAGGTCGGTGGAGTCCGGCGCTATCCCGGCTTCGTGCAGGCGTTGTTCGAGGTCCTCGGCCTGGGTGATTTCGACGGTGAAACGCCAGAGCAGGGGCAGGGCGGCCAGCATGCGTGCGTGGCTTTCCTCGGTGCCGTCGCCCAGACGTTCCACCCATTCGCCCGAGCGGCGCAGGTGATAGGTGACTTCCTTGACCGCCTTGGCGGCGATGGCTGCGATGCGCTGATCGCTGGAGCCGCTCAGGGCGCGCAGGGTCGGCAGGTGCCAGGCGTCGTAGAGGAACTGCTTGGTCGTGGTCACGGCGTAGTCGCCGTTGGGTTGTTCGACCAGCAGCAGGTTGCGGAAGGCGCGCTCGTCACGGCGATAGGCCAGGTGGTCGGCATCGCGTCCATCGGCGAGCAACTCGGCCGCGTACTCGTACCAGTTGCGCGCCTGGCCGACCAGGTCGAGGCCGACGTTCATCAGGGCCAGCTCTTCTTCCAGGGCGGGCGCCCGGCCGCACCATTCGCACAGGCGCTGACCCTGGATCAGGGCGCTGTCGGCCAGCAGCAGCAGGTATTCGACCTTGTCTTCATGAAGGGTCATGGCGGGGCGCTCACATGTGACCGACTTCGGGGGGCAGCTCGTAGAAGCTGGCGTGCCGATAGACCTTGTCCTCGGCGGGATCGAAGAGCGGTTCCTTCTCGTCCGGCGAGGAGGCAGTGATCAGTGCCGAGGGCACCACCCAGAGGCTGACGCCTTCGTTGCGCCGGGTGTAGAGCTCGCGGGCGTTCTCGATGGCCATGGCGGCGTCGACCGCATGGACGCTGCCCACGTGCTTGTGATTAAGACCGTGCTTACTGCGCACGAAGACTTCGAACAGGGTCCATTCGGCCATGGGGGGGGCTCTCCTAGGATCAGGCGGCGGTGCGTCGTTGTTGTTTGCGGGCGTGAGCGACCGCGGCTGCGCGGACCCAGGCTCCGCCTTCGATGGCGTTGCGGCGGGTGGCCAGGCGCTCGGCGTTGCATGGGCCGTTGCCCTTGAGCACCTCGTAGAACTCCTCCCACTGGATGGCGCCGAAGTCGTAGTGACCGCGCTCGGGGTTCCACTTCAATTCCGGATCCGGCGCGGTGCAGCCGAGCAATTCCAGCTGCGGCACGGTCTGGTCGATAAAGCGCTGACGGAGGTCATCGTTGCTCTGCCGCTTGATCTTCCAGGCCAGCGACTGGGCGCTGTTGGGCGAGTGTTCGTCGCTCGGCCCGAACATCATCAGTGCCGGCCACCAGAGGCGGTTGATGGCGTCCTGCACCATGGCCTTCTGGGCCTGGTTGCCGTGGCGCATCAGGGTCAGCAGCAGCTCGTAGCCCTGGCGCTGGTGGAAGCTCTCTTCCTTGCAGATGCGGATCATGGCGCGCGAGTAGGGGCCATAGGAGGTCCGTTGCAGCACCACCTGGTTGACGATGGCGGCACCGTCCACCAGCCAGCCCACGGCGCCCATGTCGGCCCAGTTCAGCGTCGGGTAATTGAAGATGCTGGAGTACTTGGCCATGCCGGCATGCAGCTTGGCGATCTCTTCGTCGCGATCGGCGCCCAGGGTCTCCATGGCGCTGTACAGGTACAGGCCGTGGCCGGCTTCGTCCTGGATCTTGGCCATCAACTGCAGCTTGCGCTTGAGCGTCGGTGCCCGGGTCACCCAGTTGCCTTCGGGCAGCATGCCGACGATCTCCGAATGGGCGTGCTGGGAGATCTGCCGGATCAGCGTCTGGCGATAGGCGGCGGGCATCCAGTTCTTGGCTTCGATCTTGATCTCGTCGTCGATCTTCTGCTGGAAGGCACGTTCTTCGGGGGACATGTCGTCGAGCGACTTGATGCCAGAAGTGCCGGTTTCGACCAGTTGCGCGTACATGGGGTGTCTCCCGTCCGAGTAGTGGGAAAGGCGTTCTGTAGTGGTAGTTCTAAATGATACATAAAATAGCGTCAAGATAAGTTTTAATGTGTCGTAAATTTTTGGTAGGGCCTGCTGCTGGCTATCCGCCGGATGGGCGTGGCTCTACTTAAACGGATTTTTTGCCGATTTTTGCGGGGATACGCACGAGCGGCAGGATCGCGAGTTCCCTCGGCCTGTTTCGATAAGGATACTAAGATGGCTTTAAGACTGTTTATACCTGTAGCGCTTTTCGGCGAACGCGGGCGCGCGGAGGTCGGGCGTATCTCGGGCTTTCAGGCCTGCTTGCGGCGGTCGTAGACGTGGCAGGCCTTGCCTTCCGAGCGCTTGAGGCTTTGGCAGGGTAGCAACTGGATCTTGGCGCTGATGCCGATATGAGTCTTGATCCGGCGTCCCAGCTCCTGGGCGATCTGCTGCTGTTGCTCGGGTGCCAGGTGCTGGAGTTCCGGCTTGAGCTCCACGTGTACGTCGAGGCTGTCCAGGTTGCCCTGGCGTGACAGATGGATCTCGTAGACCTCGGCCAGGGAGCCCAACTTCACTACCTGTTCCTCGATCTGCGTCGGGAAGACGTTCACGCCGCGGATGATCAGCATGTCGTCGCTGCGCCCGGTGATCTTGTCGATGCGGCGCATGGGACGCGCGGTGCCCGGCAGCAGTCGGGTCAGGTCGCGGGTGCGGTAGCGGATCATCGGTAGCGCTTCCTTGGACAGGGAAGTGAACACCAGCTCGCCGTATTCGCCGTCTGGCAGCACCGCCCCGGTGAGTGGATCGATGATTTCCGGATAGAAATGATCTTCCCACACCGTCGGGCCATCCTTGGTCTCGGCGCACTCCATGGCCACGCCGGGTCCCATGATCTCGGACAGGCCATAGATGTCGAGGGCCTCGATGCCCAGCCGGGTTTCCACGGCGCGGCGCAGTTCGGCGGTCCAGGGTTCGGCGCCGAAGATGCCCAGGCGCAGCCGCAGGTCGTACGGATTGATGCCCTGGCGCTCGATCTCGTCGGCCAGGTTGAGCATGTAGGAGGGGGTGACCATGATGATGTCGGGCTGGAAGTCGCGGATCAGCTGGACCTGTTTCTCGGTCTGGCCGCCGGACATGGGGATGACCGTGCAGCCCAGCCGCTCGGCCCCATAATGGGCACCCAGGCCACCGGTGAACAGGCCATAGCCGTAGGCGATATGTACCTTGTCCCCCTTGCGTCCGCCGGCGGCGCGGATCGAGCGGGCCACGACGCCGGCCCAGGTGTCTATGTCGTTCTGGGTGTAGCCGACCACTGTGGGTTTGCCGGTGGTGCCGCTGGAGGCGTGCAGCCGGACGATCTCGCTCTGGGGGACGGCGAACATGCCATAGGGGTAGTTGTCGCGCAGATCGCTCTTGCCGGTGAAGGGAAAGCGGCCCAGGTCATCGAGGGAGCGCAGATCGTCCGGGTGAACTTGGGCGGCGTCGAAGCGCTGGCGGTAGAGCGAGACGTTGTCGTAGGCGTGTTTCAGGCTCCAGCGCAGACGCTCCAGTTGGTGCTGGCGCAGGGCGTCGATGCTGGCGGTCTCGAGGGGGTCGAGCAGGGCACGGTCCGCGTCGAAATGCATGTTCATGGCGTCACTCGATTGTTGTTGTGAGTCGTCTACCAGAGCGTGACCGGGTGGGGCGCCACCCGGCGTTTCCTAGGCTCTGTACGAAAAATGCCTGCGCTTGGTGATGCTTCGTTGAAAAAGGCCTGGATCGCCAGCCCGGTCGCAATGCTCATTTACCGCTCGTAAACTCCGCTTCCTCAGCCTTTTTCGCCTCGCCTGACCTTCGCTCGGCGATTTTTCGTACAGAACCTAGGTGTACCGATACGGCGCTGTCACCGCGGCTAAGGCAAGCGTTCGATGACCAGCGCTATGCCCTGGCCGACGCCGATGCACATAGTGCACAGGGCGTAGCGGCCATTGATCTCCTCCAGCTCGTGCAGGGCGGTGGTGACCAGGCGCGCGCCACTCATGCCCAGCGGGTGGCCGAGGGCGATGGCACCACCGTTGGGATTGACCCGGGGATCGTCGTCCGCCAGGCCCAGCTCTCGGAGTACCGCCAGGCCCTGGGCTGCGAAGGCCTCGTTGAGTTCGATCACGTCCAGGTCGGCCAGGCGCAGGCCGGTGAGTTCCAACACCTTGAGCGTGGCCGGCAGCGGACCCATGCCCATGATGCGCGGTTCGACCCCGGCGGTGGCCATGCCCAGGACCCGGGCCCGTGGTCGCAGGCCGTGGCGGGCGGCGGCGACGCGATTGGCCAGCAGCAGCGCGCAGGCGCCGTCATTGACCCCCGAGGCATTGCCGGCGGTGACGCTGCCGCCCTGGCGGAATGGGGTCCCCAGGCGAGCTAGCTGTTCAGGGGTGGTGTCGGGGCGCAGATGCTCGTCCTGGGTGACCAGCCGCGGCTCACCCTTGCGCTGCGGCAGGCTCACCGGCACGATCTCCCGTGCCAGGCGCCCGCGGGCCTGGGCGGCGGCGGCCTTCTGCTGGCTGCGCAGGGCGAAGGCATCCTGGTCCGCGCGGGAGATGCCGAACTGGGCGGCCACGTTCTCCGCCGTCTCCGGCATGGAGTCGGTACCGAAGTCGGCGGCCAGCGCCGGATTGATGAAGCGCCAGCCGATGGTGGTATCGAACATCTCGGCGCGGCGGTCGAAGGCGCTCTCGGCCTTGCCCATCACGAAGGGCGCTCGCGACATGGATTCCACGCCGCCGGCCAGCATCAACTCGGCTTCGCCGCAGCGCAGAGCACGTGCCGCAGTGCCGACGGCATCCAGGCCCGAACCGCAGAGCCGGTTGAGGGTGGTGCCTGGCACCGTGACCGGCAGTCCGGCCAGCAGGGCCGCCATCCGCGCCACGTTGCGGTTGTCTTCACCGGCCTGGTTGGCGCAGCCGAGGATGACATCGTCGATGGCGTTCCAGTCCAGTCCGGGATGACGCTCGCGCAGCGCCCGCAGGGGGATGGCGGCGAGGTCGTCGGCACGCACGCTGGAAAGGGCGCCGGCATAGCGTCCCACCGGGGTACGCAGGGCGTCGATGATCAAGGCGTCAGTCATCTAGGGTCTCCTGTGCCAGCACCGGGCCGTGCACCTTGTAGGATCTACCGCGGAACAGGGCGATCAGTTGGCCCTGCTGGTTTTCGATACGCACGTCGTACAGGCCGGTCCGACCGCGACGACTCTGTTCGCTGGCGCTGGCCACCAGCTCATCGCCCGGAAAGGCCGGCGCGATGAAATCGATGCTGCAACCGCTGGCCACTGTCGCTTCGTCATAGCTGTTGCAGGCGACGGCGAAGGCCGAGTCGGCGAGGGCGAAGAGCAGGCCGCCGTGGCAGGTGTTGTAGCCCTGCAGATGGTCCACCGTGACCAGCATGGCCAGGCTCGCGCTGCCGGGGGCGGCGTCGAGCAGCCGCATGCCCAGCTTGCGCGACGCGCGATCCCGGCTGAGCAGGGTCTGGGCGCAGGCTTCGGCCAGCGCGGCGGGTGTCGAGTCAGGCATGCAGGCATCTCCCTTCGGCCTGGGCGCGGCGCAGCAGCAGGGAGGGGCGATAACGCTCCTCGCCGTAACTGCGCTGCAGGTTTTCCAGGGTGGCGAGAACGTGGCCCACGCCGATGGCATCGGCCCAGGCCAGGGGGCCCTGGGGATAATTGACGCCGGCGCAGAGGGCCAGGTCCACGTCCGCCGCCGAGGCGACCTGGTGCAGCACGGCATCGGCCGCCTCGTTGGCCAGCATGACCACGGTGCGCAGCACCGGCAGGCCCGGCAGGTCGGCGATGGGCGTTACCTGGAAGCCAGCGCCCTGCAGCAGGGCGATCGCCTGGTCCAGGGCGGCAGGGGGGGTGTCCGCCGCCCAACTTATGGCTAGGCGGGTAGCCGAGCCGTAGTCCAGTGCAAGATCGAAGAGCACCAGGTTGCGCAGGCCGGTCTGGCGGGCGCGCTCGCTGGCCAGGCGTCCGTCGCTCAGGGCCAGGATCGCATCGCCGACGCGCAACAGACCGCTGCCTGCACGGGCGGTGACGGGGATGCCGGCTGCCAGCAGGCGCGGGACCAATGCCTGGGCGACGCCGAGTTCGCCTTCCACCACCACGGCTTCGCAGCGGGCGGCGCTGGTCAGCTCGACCGGCGTAGGGCGGTCAGCGCCCTCGGCATAGTCGTAGAAGCCGCGGCCACTCTTGCGCCCCAGGCGTCCGGCGTCGACCAGTTCTTTCTGGATCAGCGACGGCTGAAAGCGCGGATCGCCATGGTAGGCCTCGAAAACGGAGCAGGTGACCGCGTAGTTGACGTCATGGCCGATCAGGTCGGTCAGTTCGAAGGCGCCCATGCGGAAGCCACCGGCGTCGCGCAGCACGGCGTCCAGCGAGGCGCAGTCGGCGGCACCTTCCTGCAGCATTCGCAGGCTTTCGGCGTAGAAGGGGCGGGCGACGCGGTTGACGATGAAGCCGGGGGTGGAGCGGGTCCGTACCGGACGCTTGCCCCATTGCCGGGCCGTCGCCAGCAGCGTCTCGATCAGGGCGGGGGGCGTAGCCAGGCCACTGACCACCTCGACCAGCGCCATCAGCGGCGCAGGGTTGAAGAAATGCAGGCCGATCACCCGCTCCGGTCGTACAAGACCGGCGGCCAGGGCGGTGATGGACAGCGAGGAGGTGTTGCTGGCCAGGATGCAGTCAGGACTGCAGACGGCCTCCAGCTGGGCGAACAGCTCGCGTTTGATCGCCAGGCTCTCGACGATGGCCTCGATGACCAGCTGCGCATCGGCGAGGGCCGCCAGGGCGTCGGCCGGCTGCAGGCGGGCGACGATGGCCTGGCGCTGGGTAGCGTCCAGTTTGCCCTTTGCTACCAGGCGGTCGAGTTGCTGCGTGATGCCGGCGACGGCCTGGGCGGCGGCGCCCGGGCGGTTATCGTAGAGCTGCACGGGATGGCCGGCCTGGGCGGCGACCTGGGCGATACCGGCACCCATGGCGCCGGCGCCGATCACGGCGACCGCGGCGGTGTGGGGGAGCGCGGTCATCTCAGCGGCCCTTGAAGGTAGGGGTGCGTTTGGCCATGAAGGCGCTGACACCTTCCCGATAGTCGTCGCTGCGCCCGGCCAGGCGCTGCAGGTCTCGCTCCAGCTCCAGCTGCTCGTCGAAGCTGTGATCGAAGCTGGCGTTCAGGCTGCGCTTGATCAATGCGAGCCCGTAGGTGGGCTGGGTCGCCAAGTGACGTGCCAGTTTGAGCGCTTCTTCCCGCAGTTCGGCATCCTCCACCACGCGATAGATCAGTCCCCAGTCGGCGGCCTGTTCGGCGGAAAGCCGCTCCCCCAGCAGTGCCAGGGCCTTGGCCCGCGCCATGCCGACCAGGCGCGGCAGTGTCCAGGTACCGCCCGAATCGGGAATCAGCCCGATCTTGCAGAAGGCCTGGATGAAGCTCGCCGAGCGTGCCGCCAGTACCAGGTCGCAGGCCAGCGGGATGTTCGCCCCGGCGCCCGCGGCGACACCGTTCACTGCGCAGATCACCGGCATCGGCAGGTCACGCAAGGTGCGGATCAGGGGGTTGTAGTAGGTCTCGATGGAGGCGCCAAGGTCGGGCATCGCCGCATCGGGGGCGACGTTGCGATCGGACAGGTCCTGGCCGGCGCAGAAGCCGCGCCCTTCGCCGGTCAGCAGCAGCACCCGCACCTCGGGGGTCTGGCGTACCTGCTTGAGGGCCTCGCGCAGCTCCAGATGCATCTGCGGATTGAAACTGTTGAGCTGCTCCGGTCGGTTCAGGCTGAGCAGCGCAACGCCGTCTTCGATGGAGAACAGCAGGTGTTCGAAGGTCATGGGGCTCGCTCCAGGGGGAAGGCAGAGGGCTAGGCAGGGCTCACCGGCCGGTGAACCGCGGGGGACGTTTTTCCTGGAAGGCACGAATGCCCTCGTGGCGGTCGGCGGTGCCGGCCAGCACGGTGAAGGCATGGCGCTCGAAGCGCAGTCCACTGGCGAGATCCAGGTCCTGGGCCTTGAGCAGCGCCTCCTTGGCGAGCCGTACCGCGAGCGGCGCCTTGCCGGCGATGGTGCGGGCGATCTGCAGCGCACGCTCGACGGTCAGTTCGGGTTCGGTGACTTCGCTGACCAGGCCGGCGCGCTGGGCATGCCGCGCATCTATGGCTTCGCCGGTGAGCACCATCTGCATGGCCAGCGACTTGCCGACCGCCCGCAGCAGGCGTTGAGTGCCACCCGCGCCGGGAATGATGCCGAGATTGATCTCGGGCTGGCCGAAGCGGGCATCGCGTCCGGCGATGAGGATGTCGGCATGCATGGCCAGTTCGCAGCCGCCGCCGAGGGCGAAGCCGTTGACCGCGGCGACGAGGGGTTTGGAAAAAGCGGCAATGCGCTGCCAGTGGCGAACGCGGGGGTCTTGCAGCACGCCGACCAGGTCTCGTTCGGCCATTTCCATGAGGTCGGCGCCGGCGGCGAAGGCCTTGCGGCTACCGGTGATGACTACCGCGCCGGTGGCGGAATCCCCTTCGGCGAGGTCGAGGGCTTCCGCCAGCTCACCGAGCAGCTCGGTGGAAAGGGCGTTCAGGGCCTCGGGGCGGTGGAGGGTTATCAGGCTTACGCCCTTTTCCGGCGGCTGCACGATCAGGGTGCGCGGCATGGGAACTCCTTGGCGGCAGGCACGGCTCGCGGCCGAGTCTTTCTTGGTGTTGTTCTGGTTCTGCAGCAGCCAGGGCTTGCGTTAACGGCCCTGTCGTTTCGAGTATAGGCTTTATATGATACCGAATGGCAAGTTAAAAATTAATTAATGTGTCCTTTTGTGGGCGTGGCGTTGGCGCGTGACCCTAGCCAGTCTGTGCGCCTCGTTATGATGAAGTGGAGTGGTAGGGGCAACCCAGAGACCGGTTCCCTACGGTCGAGAAAGAGCCATCGTGATACTAATCTATGGTCGATTTCTGTATATATGATACAAATTAAGCGCCGGGTTGGATGGCCGGCAGTGTTTCCCCGGCGGCGAGTGGACCTTGAAACCACGAATCGCACGCCGGGCAAGGGACCTCTGGCCAATTGCCGTGCCTGGTCGGGTCTTCGCTCAAGGTCGGTTGGCGCGCTTTTCGGAGAGGTACCCGCTATGCCCTGCTACAGCCTCGATGGTCTGGTTCCCGTCGTCGATCCCAGCGCCTATGTGCATCCCACCGCCGTCCTGATCGGCGACGTCATCGTCGGCCCCGGCTGCTACGTCGGCCCCCTGGCGGCGCTGCGCGGCGACTTCGGGCGCATCGTGCTGGAGGAGGGAGCCAATCTGCAGGACACCTGCGTGATGCATGGCTTTCCCGCCAGCGATACGGTGGTCGGTCGCAATGGCCACATCGGTCATGGTGCGGTGCTGCATGGCTGTCACATCGGTGCCGACAGCCTGGTGGGTATGAATGCGGTGGTGATGGACAACGCCCGGATCGGCGAACGTTGCCTGGTGGCGGCCACTGCCTTCGTCAAGGCCGGCTTCGAATGCCCGCCCCTGAGCGTGGTGATGGGATCGCCGGCCACGGTCGTTCGCAGCCTGAGCGAAGCGGAGTTGGCCTGGAAGCAACGCGGTACTGCCGAGTATCAGGCGCTGGCGCAGCGCTGCCGGCAGGGCCTGGTGGAGTGCGCACCGCTCGCCGCCGTGGAGGAAAACCGTCCCCGGTCGGCCGATGATGGCTTCCGGCCCAAAGCGCCCGCCACGCCTTGAGCGATCTGCGGGCGTTCCATGGTCAGCTTCGGCGCCGGGCGGGTATAGTCGCGGCTTCTTCCGTCGTGCCAGTGCCCATGAGTAGCCATCCCCAGCTCGATCAACTGATTGCCCGGTTTCAGCAGAACGGACTGGTGCGCGCCAGTTCGCTCATCGTCACCCTCTATGGCGACGTCATCGAGCCGCGGGGTGGGACCGTGTGGCTCGGCAGCCTGTTCAGCCTGCTCGAACCCATGGGCATCAACGAGCGACTGGTACGCACCTCCGTGTTCCGGCTGGCCAAGGAAGAGTGGCTGACCGCGATGAAGGTCGGCCGGCGCAGCTATTACAGTCTCACCGGTTCCGGGCGCCGGCGTTTCGAGAAGGCGTTCAAGCGGGTCTACAGCGGGGCGCCGACCGCCTGGGATGGCACCTGGCTGATCGTGCTGCTGTCGCAGGTCCCGGTGGACGCGCGCAAGCGGGTCCGGGAGGAGCTTGAATGGCAGGGTTTTGGCGCTCTGGCGGCGAATACCCTGGCGTGTCCGCGCAGTGACCGGGCCGATGTCACCACCACCCTGAGCGAGCTGGGTGTACTGGAGGACAGCATCATCTTCGAGACCCGCGGCCAGGAGGTGCTCGCCTCGCGCGCCATGCGGCTGCAGGTGCGCGACAGCTGGCGGCTGGATGAACTCGGCGAGCACTACCGGGATTTCATCGCCCAGTTCCGCCCGCTATGGCAATCCCTGAGCGAAAGGGCGACGCTCGATGCTCAGGAGTGTTTCCTGGTCCGCCTGCTGTTGATCCACGAGTACCGCAAGCTGGTGCTGCGCGATCCGCAGTTGCCGGACGAACTCTTGCCCGCCGACTGGGAGGGACGTGCCGCCCGCCAGCTGTGCCGCAATCTTTACCGCCTGATCGCCCTGCCGGCCGAAACCTACCTGGGCCGGGTACTGGAAACCGCCGACGGTCCGTTGCCGGAGATGAACGAAGGCTTCTACCGGCGTTTCGGCGGCCTTGCCTAGGGCCGCCGCCGGGCGAGTCATCTCCCGAACAACTCCACCAGGACGCCGCGCAGCCAGCGGTTGCCGGCATCCTGGTGATAGCGGGCATGCCAGTGCTGCTTGACCGTGAAACCCTCGATGGGCACCGGGCATTCCAGCACCTGCAGGCCATAGGTGTCGGCCAGCGTCTGGCCGATGTGCCGCGGCAGAGTCACCAGCAGGTCGGTGCTCTGGATCACCGCGCCGACGCCGAGGAAGCCGGGCAGCTCCAGTACGATCCGGCGTTTCGTCTCCGCTCGCACCAGACCGGCCTCCAGCAGCTTCTGGCCGGTACCGGCGCTGACCTGGACATGGCCTTCGCGCTGGTAGTCCGAGACCGTCAGCCGACCGTCGATGCGCGGGTGCGTCGGGCCGGCCAGGCAGACCCACTCCTGGGGAAACAGCACCTGCTGGTAGATGCCGCCCCCCAGCCAGGGAATGAAGCCGATGGCCAGGTCCGCTTCGCCGATCTCCAGTGCCTGCTCGGTGTGGCCGTCGATCCGCGCCAGCTCCAGGCGTACCCCCGGGGCGATCTCGCGCAACCGTTCCAGCAGGCGCGGCAGCAGGGTGATATGGCTGGCGTCGCTCAGGCAGAGGCGAAACAGCCGCTGGGCGGTCGCCGGATCGAAGGCGACTTCCCAGTCCACCAGACGGCGCAGGGATTCCAGCACTTCCCGGCAGGGGGTGATCAGGGCCTCGGCCTGGGGCGTGGGCTTCATGCCGCCGGGGGTGCGCACGAACAGCGGATCGCGCAGCTGCTGGCGCAGCTTGCCCAGCCAGAGGCTGATGGTGGGTTGGCTCTGGCCCAGTTGTTCGGCGGCCCGGGTGACGCTGCCGGTGCTGTAGAGCACCTCGAACAGCAGCAGTAGCTTGGGTTCCGGCAGGCCGTCGCTGGCTGGCATTATCAGAATTCCTGATGGGTGAATTGAGTTCATTGTATAGCTCAAGGTGGCCGCTGGGCCTAGGGTAGGGGCTCAACAAGGAGCCTTGATCCCATGAGAATCTGCATCCTCGGCGCTGGCGCGCTGGGCAGTACCTTCGGTGCCTGGCTGAGCGAAGCGGGGCACGACACCTGGCTGCTCAATCGGCCCAATGCCCATATCGAAGCCATCGGCCGGGACGGCCTGGAGGTCGAGACGCCCGACGGCAGTCGCCGGGTTCAGGTCCGCGCGGCGGTGGCCGCCGAGGCCATCGGCGTGGTCGATCTGGTGGTGGTGCTGGTCAAGTCCTTCGCCACTGCCGAGGCCATGCAGCAGGCGCTGGCGCTGGTCGGTCCCGAGACCCTGGTGCTGTCGCTGCAGAACGGCCTGGGTCATGAGGAATTGCTGACCGGAATCGTCGGCCGCGAGCGGGTGATCGCCGGCAAGACCTATGTCGGTGGCGTGCTGCTCGGACCGGGACGGATCCGCAGCGGGGTGGCGGGCAAGCAGACCCTCATCGGCGAACTCGACGGCCAGCTCACGCCGCGGGTCCACGCGGTCGCCGAGGCCTTCGGCGGCGCGGGCCTCGCCACCACGGTCAGCGGCAACATCCGCGGCATCCTGTGGGACAAGCTGCAGGTGAACGTCGCCACCGGGGCCCTCACCGGTATCACCCAGCTCACCTACGGCCAGCTCTATAGCGAGCCGTTGCTGCGCGACATCGCCCTGCAGGCGGTCGCCGAAGCTATCGCCGTGGCGCGCGCCGCCGGGGTCGAGCTGGGGCTGCAGGAGCCGGAAGCGGCCTGGCAACTGGCCCGCGAGGGGCTGGCGCCGTCGTTCAAGACCTCCATGCTGCAAAGCCTGCAGAAGGGCTCCATCACCGAAATCGACTTCATCAATGGCGCGGTGGTGCGGCTTGGCCAGCAGTACCGCGTACCGACCCCGGTCAATGCCACGCTGGTCGCCTGCATCAAGGGCATCGAGCGGGCCATGGCCGACCGACAACAAGAGGACGCCACATCATGAGCATTCCCAAGGCCTATCTGGAACACGTGGCCATCTGGGTGAAGGACATCCACTGGCACATTCGCTTCTTCCACGAGGTGTTCGGCATGACCCTGCGCGAGGTGCACGGCACCCTGGAGGAGCCCACCCAGTACTGGACGCTGGGCGGCATGCAGTTCATGAGCAAGCCGGATTTCGCCGGCCCCGAGGGGCGCCTGGGCCACCTGGGGTTGATGTGCGAGGACCTCGACGCCGCCCTGGCCGCCGCGCGCCGCTTCGAGGGGGTGGAGGAAATGCCCCAGGGCCACAACTGGCTGCGCCTGCCGGATGGCCTGGCGCTGGAATTCATCCAGGCCGTGCCCGCCAGCGCCGTGCACGAAGCCCTGGCCGTCAATGCCCGGCAAACCGAGTGACAGCGACCATGACCATACAAGAAAAATACTTCGAGGACGCCCGCGAGGGTGATGAGGCGATCACGCCGAGCTACCAGGTCACCAAGGAACGCATCCTGGCCTATGCCGACCTCACCGGCGACCACACCCCGGTCCACGTCGACGAGGAATACGCCAACGCCAGTCACTTCGGCGGCCTGGTCGCCCATGGCCTGATGGGGCTGTCCATCGCCGATGGGCTGAAGACCCAATGCGACTATCGCTTCCTGCCGGGGATGTCGCTGGGCTGGACCTGGGACTTCCTCCTGCCGATCCGCGTCGGCGATGAGTTGCACGTGAAGCTGCGCGTTGGGTCCATGCGACCCAGCAAGAGCAAGCCGGGCTGGGGCATCGTGGTGCTGCCGTCCGAGCTGATCAACCAGAAGGGCGAGGTCGTCCAGCGCGGCGAGCACCGCCTGATGGTGCCGCGGCGGGAGGGTGCGCTATGAGCCAGCCGCTACCGCTGCAGGGCCTGAGGGTCATCGACTACAGCCACTTCCTTGCTGGCCCCTACGTGGGGCGCTGCCTGGCGGCGCTGGGCGCCGAGGTGATCAAGGTGGAGCGCCCTGGCAGCGGCGATGCCGGTCGCCAGCACGCCTTCGTCCTCGATGACCATCAGAGCGGCTATTTCCTGCAACTCAACATGGGCAAGCAGGGTGTCAGCGTCAACATGAAGGACCCGCGCGGCAAGGCCTTCATGCAGCAGCTGTGCGACAGCGCCGACGTCTTCATCGAGAACTACCGGCCCGGCGCCCTGGACAAGCTCGGCCTGGGTTACCAGGAGTTGTCCGCGCGCAATCCGCGGCTGGTCTACTGCTCGATTTCCGCCTATGGCCATACCGGCCCCGACGCCCATCGCGCCGGCTTCGGCCTGATCGCCGAGGCCAAGAGCGGCATCATGCAGATGGTCGGCACGCCCGGCGAGGCGCCGCCGCTGCTGCGGATTTCCCTGGGCGACATGTACACCGGCGCCCATGCGGTGGCCGCCATCAACGCGGCGTTGCTCGGCCGGGTCAGCAGCGGTCGCGGCCAACACATCGACATGGCGCTGTACGACACCCTGGTGTCCATGCACGAATACGCGGTGCAGTGCTACACCCTGTCCGGCGGCGAGATCCTGCCGCAGCAGACCGGCCACGACATGCCCACCTCGACGCTCTATGGCGTGTTCCGCGCCCAGGACGGCGACCTGGTGATCGCCGCCCAGGTGGACGACTCCTGGAAGCGCTTCGCCGCGCTGGTCGAGCGGGACGCGGGTCAGCCGGGCTTCGGCAGCGATGTTCGCTTCCACAGTTCCACCGGCCGCAATGCCCATCGCGAAGCCATCCTGCCCATCGTCAAGGCCTGGGTGGCGGCCAATCCGGTCGCGCGGCTGCTATCGCTGCTCGACGAGATCGACGTGCCCTGCGCCAAGGTGCAGCGCATCGACGAGGTGATCGAGGACCCGCAGATCAAGGCGCGCGGCATGATCCAGGAGCAGCAGCATCCGCGCTTCGGCACCTTGCGGATGCCCAATCTGCCGTTCCGCTTTTCCGAGTGCGACACCACCATCCAGCAGGTGGCGCCGGACCTCGGCGAGCACAATGTCGCCGTGGCCCAAAGCCTGGGCTATAGCGCGGAAGACATCGCCCGGCTGCAGGCCGACGGCGTGCTGTTCAGCCAGGAGCCCTCCGCATGACCGACCAATACGCGGTGATCGGCCGCCCGATCAATCACACCAAGTCGCCCCTCATCCATGGCCTGTTCGCCGCGACCAGCGGCCAGGACCTGGAATACGGCGCCATCGAAGGCTCGCTGGAGGACTTCGCCGGTGACGTGCAGCGCTTTCGCGCCCAGGGCGGGCGTGGCCTGAACGTCACGGCGCCCTTCAAGCTGCAGGCCTTCCAGCTGGCCACCGAGCCCAGCGAGCGGGCGCGCCTGGCCAAGGCGGCCAATGCGCTGAAGTTCGAGGGTGAGCAGGTGCTGGCGGAGAACTTCGATGGCATCGGCCTGCTGCGCGACATCGAGGTCAATCTCGGCCAGCCCCTGGCCGGCAAGAGTGTGCTCTTGCTGGGCGCCGGCGGCGCGGTACGGGGCGCGCTGTTGCCCTTCCTCGCGGCCGGGCCGGCGCAGTTGGTGATGGTCAATCGCGATGGGCAGAAGGCCACAGGGCTCGCCCAGGAGATCGATCATCCGCTGCTCAGCGTGCGCAGCTACGAGGCGCTGGCGGGGGAGAGCTTCGACCTGGTGATCAACGCCACCTCGGCCAGCCTGGTCGGCGAATTGCCGCCGGTGCCGGCGGGTGTCTTCGCCCAGGCGGCGCTGGCCTATGAGCTGGCGTATGGCAAAGGACTGACGCCCTTCCTGCGCCTGGCGCAGGAACAGGGCGTGCCTCAACTGGCGGACGGCGTGGGCATGCTGGTGGAGCAGGCCGCCGAAGCCTTCGCCTGGTGGCGCGGCGTGCGCCCCGAGACCCGGCCGGTCATCGACCAACTGACCATTCCCTTGCAGTGAGCGGACCCATGAAGATCCTGATGTTGCACGGTATCAACCACAACATGTTCGGCAAGCGCGATCCGGTGCAGTACGGCACCGTGACCCTGGCCGAGATCGACGCCAAGCTGGCAGCCCTGGGCGCGGAGCTCGGTGTCGAGGTGGAAAGCTTCCAGACCAATCACGAAGGGGAGATGGTCGAGCGCATCCATCGGGGCTTCGAAGACGGCGTCGATGGCGTGCTGATCAACGCCGGCGCCTGGACCCACTACAGCTACGGCATCCGCGACGCCCTGGCGATCCTCACCGTACCGGTGGTGGAACTGCATATGTCCAACATCCACGCGCGGGAAAGCTTCCGCCATCACTCGGTATTCGCCGAGATCGTGCTGGGGCAGATCGCCGGCTTCGGGGTGGACAGCTACCTGCTCGGGTTGCGCGCGGTGGTCAGCGCGGCGGCCCGCCAGCAGGGCTAGTCGCACCAGCGACAATCAGGGATAGGGCAGCCGCGACGACGAGGTGCGTATCCCTGGCGGCTCGAAGAGCGGCTAACAAAACGTCGCGAGCGGTTGTCAGGCGGGTGCGCGCGGCGCGCAGGAACCGGAGTGTACAAGTGGTACATGAGGATTCCGAGCACTGCACGCGCCCGTCTGGCGGACGCGCAGTAGTTTTGTTAGCTGCTCTTAGCCGGGATAATGGCGGCCAATTCGTCTGCCGTCCGGAACGCTGTACATGGAAATCAAGGTCAATTTTCTCGACAACCTGAGGCTCGAGGCCAAGTTCGACGACTTCTCGGTGATCGCCGACCAGCCCATTCGCTACAAGGGCGATGGCTCAGCCCCGGGGCCCTTCGACTATTTCCTGGCGTCCTCGGCGCTCTGCGCGGCCTATTTCGTCAAGCTCTACTGCCAGACCCGCGATATCCCCACCGACAACATCCGCCTGGCGCAGAGCAACATCGTCGACCCGGAAAATCGCTACAAGCAGACCTTCAAGATCCAGGTGGAGTTGCCGGCGGACCTTTCCGACAAGGATCGCCAGGGCATCCTGAGGTCCATCGACCGCTGCACGGTGAAGAAGGCGGTGCAGGCCGGCCCGGATTTCATCATCGAAGCGGTGGAGAACCTGGACGCCGACGCCCAGGCGCTGTTGCTGCCCAGCGACAACGGCAGCCAGACCTACATCCCGGGCAAGGATCGGCCGCTGGAAGAGACCATCGCCAAGCTCTCGGGCATCCTCGCCGAGCTGGGCATGAAGGTGGAGATCGCCTCCTGGCGCAACATCGTGCCCAATGTCTGGTCGCTGCACCTGCGCGATGTGCAGTCGGCGCTGTGCTTCACCAACGGCAAGGGCGCGACCAAGGAGGCGGCCCTGGCTTCGGCGCTGGGCGAGTTCATCGAGCGCCTCAACTGCAACTTCTTCTACAACGACCAATACTGGGGCGAGGCCATCGGCAACGCCGCCTTCGTCCACCACCCCAGCGAGCGCTGGTTCCAGCCGGGTCCCAAGGATGCGCTGCCCCGGGAGATCCTCGACCGCTACTGCCGCAAGATCTACGATCCGGAAGGCGAACTGCGCGCCTCGCACCTGTACGACACCAACTCCGGCAATGTGGCCCGCGGCATCTGCTCCTTGCCCTTCGTGCGTCAGTCCGACGGCGAGGTGGTGTATTTTCCCTCGAACCTGATCGAGAACCTCTACCTCAGCAACGGCATGAGCGCCGGCAACACCCTGGCCGAAGCCCAGGTGCAGTGCCTGTCGGAAATCTTCGAGCGGGCGGTGAAGCGCGAGATCCTCGAAGGCGAGCTGGCGCTGCCCGACGTTCCCGACGAGGTACTGGCGCGCTATCCCGCCATCGTCGAGGGCATCCGTGGCCTGGAGGCCCAGGGCTTCCCGGTGCTGGTCAAGGATGCCTCCCTGGGCGGTGAATTCCCGGTGATGTGCGTGACCCTGATGAATCCGCGCACCGGTGGGGTGTTCGCCTCCTTCGGCGCCCATCCGCGCCTGGAGATCGCCCTGGAGCGCAGCCTCACCGAGTTGCTGCAGGGCCGCAGCTTCGAGGGCCTCAACGACCTGCCGCAGCCGACCTTCGAGAGCCAGGCGCTGATGGAGCCGAACAACTTCGTCGAGCACTTCATCGATTCCAGCGGCCTGGTCTCCTGGCGCTTCTTCAGTGCCAAGGCCGACCATGAGTTCGTCGACTGGGACTTCTCCAGCGAGGGCGAAGACGCCACCGCCCAGGAGGCCGCCACCCTGTTCGGCATCCTCGCCGAGCGGGACCTGGAAGCCTACATGGCGGTGTACGAGGAACTGGGCGCGCCGGCCTGCCGCATCCTGGTGCCGGGCTATTCGGAGATCTATCCGGTCGAGGACCTGATCTGGGACAACACCAACAAGGCTCTGGCGGTGCGCGAGGACATCCTCAACCTGCACCGGCTGGACGATGCGGCGCTGGAATCCCTGCTGGAACGCCTGGACGATACCCAGGTGGACGACTACACCCGTATCGCCACCCTGATCGGCGTGGAATTCGACGAGAACACCGTCTGGGGCCAGCTCACCGTGCTGGAGCTGAAGCTGTTGATCCACCTGGCACTGGAGCAGTTCGAAGAGGCCAAGGAAGAGGTGGAGACCTTCCTGCAGTTCAACGACAACACCCTGGAGCGTGGCCTGTTCTACCAGGCGCTCAATGCGGTGCTGGAAGTGGAACTGGACGACGAACTGGAGCTGGCCGACTTCGAGGTCAATTTCCGGCGCATGTTCGGCGACGAGCGGCTGGACGCCGCCCTGGGTTCGGTGTCGGGGGAGGTGCGCTTCCACGGTCTGACGCCCACCAGCCTGAAGCTGGAAGGCATCGACAAGCATCTGCGATTGATCGACAGCTATCGCAAGCTGCACGCGGCGCGGGCCAGGGCGGCCGGGATCGCCGGCTAGCCGTTGCCCTGGCTCAGGGCGGTCAGGCGCGAGGACAGTGCCTTGATCTCCCGGCCCAGGTTGCGCAAGGTGCCGGCGGCCTGAGCGCCTTCCTCACTGGAGGTGTGGATACGGATCGCCAGCTCGTTGATCTCCTGGGTCACGTGGCTCTGCTCCTGGGCGGCCACGGCGATCTGCTGGGCGCGCTGCACGATGTCGTCGAAGCTGGCCACGGTACCGTCCAGGGTGCTCGAGACGCTGGTCGCCTCGTGGACCGCCGTCTCGGTGCCGCGCACGCCGTCCTGCATGGTCGCGACGGCGGTGTTGGAGGCCTGGCGGAGCTTGGCGATCATGTCCTGGATCTCGTTGGCCGATGCCTGGGTACGGCCAGCCAGGGTACGCACCTCGTCGGCCACCACGGCGAAGCCGCGACCCTGCTCGCCGGCGCGCGCCGCCTCGATGGCCGCATTGAGCGCCAGGAGGTTGGTTTGCTCGGAAATGGACTTGATCACGGCGAGCACACTGCCGACTCGCTCGATGTCGGCGCCCAGGGCGACGATGGCCGTGGCTGCGCCGCCGATGTCGCTGGCCAGGCCCTGCAGGACCGCGTTGCTGCGCTGCAGTTGATGCTGGCCATTCTGCACGGTGCTCAGTGACTGACGGGCGGTATCCGAGCAGTCGGTGGTGTTATGGGCCACCTCGCCGGCGCTGGCCGACATCTCGGTGATGGCGGTGGCGAGCAGGGTGTTGTCTTCGCGTTGCTGTTCGGCCCGTTCGGCCAGGCCGTCGGAGAGCTTGGCCAATTCCACCGCCTGCCGTTCCAGGGCTACGGCGTCACCGGCGATGCGCTGCAGCATCTGGCGCAGCGAGCCGGCGTAATGGTTGACCGCCAGGCGCAATTGGCCGATTTCATCGGGACGGCGGATGTCCAGCTCGCTGGCGTGCATGCCTTCCTGGCCAAGACGCTCGATCTGGGCGGTGGTCTCGTTGAGCTGGGTGAGCAGTCGGCGACTGGCCAACCAGGCAAGGCCCAGCAACGCCCCCAGCGAGGGCAGCAGGAGCAGCAGCATCAGCTGGGTCAGGCGGGTGGCCATGCCGGTCACAACGCTGTCGGCGTTGGCCAGGCCGATTCGCCAGCCGGTATCGGCCATGGGCAGCAGGGTGACGTAGGACGGGCCGCCCAGTCGCTGGTCTTGCGCCAGGTACAGTGTGGTGGGCTGGTCACCGAGGTTGGCCACGCGATCGGCGACCGGTTTGAACCAGGGATTCTGTCCGACCAGCCCACTCAGATTCGGCAAGCCCTTGTCGCCGCTGGATAGATCGGGGAAGTAGAGCACGTTGCCGGCGCCGTCCAGCGCGAAGACGTAGCTGCCCGCGTCACGGCTCTGTTGCGCGAGGAAGGCCGACAATCCGGCCAACTTCAGATCGAGGGTGGCCACCCCGGCGAATTCTCCCTTGGCGTCCCGATAGCCGATGCTGCAGGTCGTCATGTCCACGCCGGTCACCGGATCGCGATAGGCTTCCGACCAGACGCAGGTGCCCGGCTTGCCGTTGCGCGCAGCGACGAACCAGGGTTCCTGGTAGTAGGGCGGTAGGTCCGGTGCGTTGTAGCCGTCGGAGAACACCATCCGGCCCTGGGCATCGCGGGACCAGAAGAAGGAGCGCCGTTCGACCCCGGGGGTGAAGGCGTTCGGCAAGGGGGCCAGGCCGCCGCTGGCGATCTCGCTGCTGCTCTGCTGGAGGATGTTCTCCAAGACGCCCTTGGTCAGCTCCACGTCGTGGGGCAGGCGCTCCGCCACTCGGGCCATGGCCGCGGTGGTGCCTTGCACCTCCTGCAGGTTGGCCGCGAGGTGGCCGGCGATGGCCGCGGCGCTCTCCTCGGCGGAGCGGGTTCCGGCCTCCACCAGCATGGGCTTGGCGCCCAGCGCCATGACGGTATAGACCGCGATGGCGGTCAACGCCAGCAGGCCGAGGATGCCCACCTTCAGACGATCGGCGAGGCGGACGGGCAGGATGGTCATGGAGCTACCTCTTAGCACAATAAGGGAGATGATTAATATGGCGGCAGCAATCCGCCGATCTTGAGCGTCAAGGTTCGCTAAGCCTTGTGGTAGAGGCCTGGACGGGTAGGGCGCGGTCTAGGCAGACGATTGGTTTGGGCCCGACGGCGCAGCGAAGGTAGGGGCTGACGGCCGATCCGCCGGTATGGACGACCTGGCCGTCCGTCGGCGGACCGCCAGCTTCGGGCCACGTCAGGCCCTTTACTGGGCGAAGGTGACTGAGGATGGCGGGGGCGCCCGTTCGCGGAGGAGCGCGGATGGCACTCGCGACTGGGCGCTCCCTGACGGCTTGGCATGAAGCCTGCTTCGTATGAGCCGGCGGCGTGACACCCGAACCAGGTTATCTTGAGTGTTCCATCAGGATGGACAGGGGCCGGTGTGCGTCGACAAGAAAAAGACAGAGGCGAGACGTCATGAGCAGTGCAATCCAGGCACAGGACGAAGGTTTCCAATACTGGCTGGCGCAGATCAATCAGGTCTGTGGCGACTTCGGCGCCAAGACGCTGGGGTCCAGCTTCATCGGCAGCATCCAGGAATTCCAGCAGGGTGCGATTCGGCTCAGCGAGGTCGCGGCTCGGCAGGTCCATCTCTATCGCAGCGCGCGCGAACTCAACGCCGGCAGCAATGCCCATTGCTATGCGGTATTCCAACTCGAGGGGCAGTGTCTGCTGGAGCAGGATGGGCAGCGCGTGGCCCTGACCCAGGGTGACATCACCCTGCTCGATGCCAGCCGCCCCAGTGCCCTGAGCTTTCCGGAGCATTCGCGCCAGTTCTCGTTGATCCTGCCGCACCAGGTGCTGGCCAGAAGCATGCGCTTCACCCAGCTCGCCTGTGCCCGGCGGATCGCCGCCCAGACGCCTCTGGCGATGCTGGCCAATTCGCTGCTGCATGAGATCCGGCGCCAGCAGCATTGGGATCTGTACGACAGCGAAGCCACCCTGGATGCCCTGGTGGCCTTGCTCAAGCCGGCGCTGGGCGGTACCCAGGAAGAGAGCGATAGCCATACGCGGCTGTTCGAGAAAGCCCTGGCCTACATCGATACCCACCTCGTCGAGGAAGACCTCTGCCCCGAGCGCGTGGCGCGAGCCGTCGGCGCCTCCACGCGCGGGCTGTATCGGCTGTTCGCCAAGAAGGGCGTGGGGGTGTCGCAGTACATCCGCAATCGCCGGCTGGACCTGTGCGCCGAGGCGCTGCGCAATCCCCGGGGCGAGACCAAGCTGTCGAGCCTGGGCCTGGAATACGGATTTTCCGATTCGAGCCATTTCTTCACCGCCTTCAAGACGCGTTTTGGCGCGTCGCCCGGAGAGTATCGCAAGCGCTATGCCTAGGCTGCGGACTGCCTGACCGCGGATGTCGTAGACGCCTGGGATGTCCCCAGGCGTCCATCACCGCTTACAGCGACTGGGCCTTGCCGTCTTGCCGGGCCGCCGCTGCCTTGGGGGCGTCCGGTGCAAAGCCCAGCGAAGGCGTCTGGTCGAAGAAGTTCCACGGCTTGAGCAGCACGTGCACCCATTCGGTCGGCATGATCGGCCATTCTTCCGCCCGGGCCACATGGGTGGTGCCGGTGGTCAACCAGACCACGTCGTCGGTGTCCTTGATCGACTCGTTGTCCTTGGTGAAGGCGCCCAGGCCGGTGTCGCTGTTGGAGCGGTTCGGGTAGGTACCTTCCGGGTAGAACTCGTCGGGTTTGTAACGGGTGACCCAGATCTGCTTGTCCATGAAGCTCAGGCGGTGGTAGAGCCATTCGTCCTTGGCGAAATTGGCGCCCTTGGCGATGGGATGGGTGCCACCGGCATAGGGAATCAGCTGGTAACCCACTGGATAGCCCATGCGGTTTTCCTTGTTGGGGTTGATCAGCAACCGCACCGTGGCCGGATCGAATTTCTGCGCGGCCTGTTGCTCGGTGTCCACCAGCCGGGTCTCGGTCTGCATGGTGCTGGTGCGCGGACCGCCAGCGGTGTTGGGGGCGACGATGGGGTCGACCTCGGTCAGGGTGTTCTTCTCGCCATCCACGTCCAGGTCGAGACGGAAGTTGTAGATGTGCTGGTGGGTGGTGCCGACGATGTTGTGGTCGATCAGGGTACCGTAGCGGGTGTCGTTCTTCGCGGTGGCATCATGCACCGTTTTAGAGCGTACGCCTTTCACTGCTTCGATACCGGTGGCGCCGGCGTCGATGCCGAAGGTGCCGTTGGGCTGGAAGACCCAGTCGAAGATGTAGTCGTAGTTGCCCACCGTGCTCACCCAGCGCACCACCAGTTCGCGCCGCTCGGTGCTGACGTTGGGCTTGCCCATCTCCTGGTGCTTGTACTCGGGGCCGGCGTAGCGCTCGAACACGGCGATGGAGTTGGGGATCTTGACCGGCGTGCCGGTAAAGTCCGGCAGGGTGTTCTCCAGCATCACGGCGTTGTCCGGTGCATCCTTGCCGCGGGCCAGCGGCGAGGTCAGGGTGCCCATGCCGTATTCGCCGGAGTCGAGGTAGGCCTTGAAGTACCAGCCGACGTCCGGATCGCCGTAGGGCACGATCATGCCGCCCAGGGAGCCTTCGTACAGTATCTGGCGCTTCTTGCCGTGATCGTTGTAGGTGACGGTGGAGAAGATCGGGCCGACCCGCTGGTCCAGGCGGACGTGGAAGTCCCAGTTGCCCCAGCGGATGCTGTTGCCGGTGATGGTGTAGTTCTTGCCCTCGGGCTCGATGATGTGCATCGGCTTGAGCGGCTTGCCGGTACCGGCGACGTCGTAGGAGTTGGGCTTCATGGGGACGGGGATGACGCCCTGGTCCTCGATCTTGACGATCTTCTTCTGTTCCAGATCGACGACCGCCACCAGGTTCTCGATCGGGTGAGCCCAATAGTTGTTGTCGCCGGTATTCAGGTAGCTGACCACCTTGAGCAGGCGCTTGTCCTGGGTGAGGCCGTCCTTGTTGTCGAAGTAGCCCACCGTGAGCGGGGTCGCCACCACGTTCTTGATGTCGGTGATGCCGCGCTTGGCCAGGGCCTGGGCGTACTCGGGGCTGTTCTCGATGACCTGTTGCACGGTAGCGAAATCATCCAGCAGCACCATGCCGTGGGCGCCTTCGATGGGCGTCCAGCTGGTCACCTGCTGGGTCTTGAGGTCGACCACCGCTTCGATGACGTGCTTGCCTTCGAGCATGGAGACGTTGGCCTGGCGATCGACGCTGACCGGCTGGCCATGCAGCACGAAATTCCATACCTGGTCCTTGGGCGGCTCGCGCAGGGCGATGCGGGCGAAGCGCAGGTCGTCCTGGTAGTGCGGCGAGGCCTTGATGGCCTTGACCACGCTGTCGATCTCGTTGGCGGTCAGCGGATTCAGCGGGTGAGGGGTGCGTTCGATCTGGAAGGTCTGATCCAGTCGCGACTGGAAGACGTCGTTGATGAATTCCTTGGAGACATAGGCCTCGCCATGGCGAAACACCACGGGCGCGTGCAGTTCCAGGCGCTTGCCGTTGACCAGGGCGACCTTGCTGTTCGGCTTGACCTCGACGTAGGCGCCGTCCTTGACCAGGGTGAAAACCTGGGTGTAGTCGTTCCAGCGCACCGTGGCGCCGAAGTCTTCGAGGGTGCTGCGCAGCGGGACCATCTCGGCGGCCGCGCCGTGGGCCTGGGCGGTGCTGGTCCAACCCAGCAGGCTGCCGCCCAGCAGACAGGCGGCCAGCGAATAGGGCGCCAGGGTGCGCAACGCGGGTAGTGCTCGTTCCTTGCTCATGCGATAGGTCTCCAGGTTTGCAGGGGAGCGGTGACCCAATGTGCTACAAGTTCTAGCGCCGCTAGTTAGAACGGCTGCCAACCCGCTGTATTTGCCTGCCGCTCGGCCCGTCGAGCCAGCGTCGATAGACCGGGTGGGCGGGTTGGCAGCCGGACGGAGCGTTCTGGCACGCCGGGCAAGCCGGCCGGGCAGCCTGCTCGCCTAACCTCGTGGGGAACTTCGTACGTTGTCGCGCCACGGCGGCGACGTCTCTCCACAAGAGGATCCCCCCATGTCGACTCAACTCGTTGCCCTGCTGGATGAGGTCAAGGCCTTCGTCGCACGCGACCATGGCTCCTTCATCGACGGCCGCCCGGTCATCGAAGGCGGTGCTCCCCTGCCGGTCTACGACCCGGCTACCGGCATGATCATCGCCCAGGTCGCCGACGCCGATGCGGCGCTGGTCGACCGCGCGGTGCATTCGGCCCAAGCGGCCTTCGAGAGTGGCAGCTGGTCGCGTCGGCTACCCGCCGAGCGGGAACGGATACTGCTGCGCTACGCCGACCTGCTGGAGGTCAATGCGGAAGAGCTGGCCCAGTTGGAGACGCTGGAGCAGGGCAAGTCGATCAACATCTCGCGGGGCTTCGAAGTGGCCTGCGCGCTGAACTGGATGCGCTACGCCGCCGGCCTGGCCACCAAGATCACCGGCCAGACCCTGGATGTGTCCATTCCCTTGCCGGCCGGCGCCCGCTACCTCGCCTATACCCGCCGCGAGCCGCTGGGCGTGGTGGCGGGCATTCTGCCCTGGAACTTCCCGCTGCTGATCGGCATGTGGAAGGTGATGCCGGCCCTGGCCGCCGGCTGCAGCATCGTCATCAAGCCCTCGGAGACCACCCCCCTGACCCTGCTGCGCATGGCCGAACTGGCGGTCGAGGCGGGGGTGCCGCCGGGCGTGTTCAACGTGGTCTGTGGCCGAGGCGCCAGTTGCGGCCTGGCACTCACCAGCCATCCGGCGGTGCGCAAGATCAGCTTCACCGGCTCCACCGCCACCGGCAAGGCCATCGCCCGGGTGGCGGTGGATCGTCTGACTCACACCACCCTGGAATTGGGCGGCAAGAATCCGGCGATCGTGCTGGCCGATGCGGACCTGCAGCAGACCGTGGAAGGCCTGATGCTGGGCAGCTTCCTGAACCAGGGTCAGGTATGCGCGGCCAGTTCGCGGCTCTATGTCGAGGCGCCGATCTTCGAGACCCTGGCCGAACGGTTGGCCGGGGCGGTCAAGTCGATGACGCTCGGGCCCGGCCTGGACATGGGCGCGCAGATCAATCCGCTGGTGTCCCGCGAGCACCAGCTCAAGGTGCAGGGCTACCTGGACGAGGCGCGCCAGCATGCCGAGCTGGTCTCCGGCCAGGCGGTGCCCTCTGGCGATGGCTACTATGTGTCGCCGACCCTGGTGATCAATCCGGATGCGGCGGCGCGCCTGGTCCGCGAGGAGGTGTTCGGGCCGGTGGTGAACCTGATCCGCGTGGCGGATCGCGAGGAGGCGCTACGCCTGGCCAATGGCAGCGACTTCGGTCTGACCGCGAGTCTCTGGACCCGCGACCTCAATGCCGCCCTGGACCTGGTGCCGCGGCTGGAGGCCGGCACCGTCTGGGTCAACAGCCATACCCTGATCGACGCCAACCTGCCGTTCGGCGGCTACAAGCAGTCCGGCGTGGGTCGGGACTTCGGCACCCAGTGGCTGGATGCCTATACCGAGCAGAAGTCGGTCTGCATCCGCCACTGACCGAAGGCTGGCCGGCCGCCCCAGGGGCTGTCGGCCTTCACTTCAGCACACGGCGATATGGGAATCCGCGCGCGGTTCGGTGCCGCCGCAGAGTACGCCGGTTTCCGGATCGCGGACGATGATCTGGCCGCGGCCGAAGTCGGTGGAGTCGTGGGCGATCTCGATCTGGTGGCCGCGGCGCGCCAGGCCGCTGGCCAGGGCGCGGGAAGCCGCCTGTTCGATGCCGACCTTCATCTCCCCCAGCCACTGCCAGCGCGGGGCGTCCAGCGCCGCCTGGGGATTCAGGCCGAAGTCCACCAGGTTCATCACCATCTGCACATGGCCCTGGGGCTGCATGTAGCCGCCCATGACGCCGAAGGGACCGATGGGCACGTCACCCTTGGTCAGGAAGCCCGGGATGATGGTGTGGAAGGTCTTTTTGCCCGGGGCCAGGGCGTTGGAGTGGGCCGGGTCCAGGCTGAATTCCGAGCCGCGATTCTGCAGGCCGATGCCGCTGTCGGGCAGCACCACCCCGGAGCCGAAGCCGTGGTAGGCGCTCTGGATGAAGGACACCATGTTGCCCTCGCCATCGGCGGTGGCGATGTAGACGGTGCCGCTGGCCTGGGGATCGCCATGCAGCGGCGCCTGGGCCTGGTCGGTGATCTCGGCGCGACGGCGCTCGGCGTAGGCATCGTCCAGCAACAGGCTGGCGGCGACTCTCATGTGCTCCGGGTCGGTAATGTAGTGCAGGCCGTCGGCGTAGGCCTTCTTCATGGCCTCCAGCTGGCGGTGCCAGGTGAGCTGGCTGTCGCGCTGGTCGAAGTCGTAACCCTTGAGGATGTTCAGGGTCATGAGGGCGATCAGGCCCTGGCCGCTCGGCGGGATCTCCCAGACCTGATAGCCGCGGTAGTCGACCTTGATCGGTTCCACCCAGCGCGGCTGGTAGCCGGCGAGATCGGCGGCGGTCAGGTGGCCACCGCTGCCGGCGGCGTGATCGGCCAGGCGCTGGGCGATGGCGCCGCGGTAGAAGCTCTCGCACTGGGTCTGCGCCAGTTCTTCCAGGGTGCGCGCCTGGGCCGGGTTGCGGAACAGCTGGCCGGCGACCGGGGCCTTACCGTCGATGAGGAAGGTGTCGAACCAGGCTTCCAGTTCGGGCGACTTATCCCAGCTGGCCTGGTACTCGGCCTGGGCGATGCGCCACTGGTGGGCGACCACCGGCGAGACCGGGAAACCGTCGCGGGCCAGAGCGATGGCGGGCTCGAACAGGGTGGCGAAGGGCAGCTTGCCGAAGCGCCGCGATAGCTCGGCCCAGGCCGCCGGGCAGCCAGGTACCGTGACTGGCAGCCAGCCGTGCACCGGCATGCGTTCGTGGCCGGCGGCCTTGACCGTGGCGATGTCGAGGCTGGCCGGGGCATGACCGCTGGCGTCCAGGCCGTGCAGCTTGTCCTTGACCCAGACCAGGGCGAAGGCATCGCCGCCGATGGCATTGCCGGTGGGCTCCACCACGGTCAGGGCCGCGGCGGTGGCGATGGCCGCGTCGATGGCGTTACCGCCCTGGCGCAGCATGGCGATGCCGGCCTCGGCGGCCAGCGGCTGGGAGGTGGCGACCATGCCATTGCGGGCAAAGACGCTCTGGCGTTGCGAGGCATAGGGGTAGTCGTGGGCGGAGAAATTCAGCATGGCAGGCTCTTTGGGTTCAAGACCTAGGGATCAGAGCACGCGGCTCAGGAATTCGCGGGTGCGCGGATGGGTGGGATTGCCGAACACCTGGGCCGGTGGCCCTTCTTCGATCAGCTCGCCCTGGTGCAGCACCACCACGCGATCGGCCATCTCGCGGGCGAAGCCCATCTCGTGGGTCACCACCACCATGGTCATGCCGTCTTCGGCCAGCTCCTTCATCACCTGCAGCACCTCGCCCACGGTTTCCGGGTCGAGGGCGCTGGTGGGTTCGTCGAACAGCATGGCCTGGGGCTTCATGGCCAGGGCGCGGGCGATGGCGACGCGTTGCTGCTGGCCGCCGGAGAGTTGTACCGGATAGTGGTCGGCCTTGTCGGACAGCCGCACCCGGGCGAGCAGGGCGCGGGCCTGTTCCACGGCGGCGGCGCGCGCCACGCCGAGCACCTGGATGGGCGCCTCAATGATGTTTTCCAGCACCGTCATGTGCGGGAACAGATTGAACCTCTGGAACACCATGCCGATGTCGCGGCGGCGACGGGCGATGTTGCGCTCGGAGTCCCTGACTCTCGATCCATCGGCACGCTCGCGAAAGCCCATCAGCTCGCCGTTGACGCGGATGGTGCCGCCCTGGATGTCTTCCAGGTGGTTGAGGCAGCGGATGAAGGTGGTCTTGCCGGAGCCGGAGGCGCCGATCAGCACCACCACCTCGCCGCGGCGCACTTCCAGGGTCACGCCCTTGAGGATATCCAGCTCGCCGAAGGCCTTGTGCACCTCCAGCGCCTGGATCACGGGTTCTTGCGTGGTCGTCATGGCTAGCGTCCCCGTAGCTTGAAGCCCTGCAGGCTGAACAGCCGGCCGGTGGCGGTGGGTCGCTGACCGTCGGCCTTGCCGAAGCGCCGCTCCAGCCAGGCCTGGAAGAAGCCCCAGAGGGTGGTCAGGACCAGGAAATAGATGGCCACCACCAGGTACAGCTCGAAGACGCGGAAGGTCGCCGAGGTGATCATCTGGGTGCTGAGCAGCAGCTCCTGCACCCCGATGACGCTGACCAGGGTGGTGTTCTTGAGCATCACGTTGAACTCGTTGCCGAGCGGCGGAATGATCACCCGCAGCGCCTGGGGCAGCACGATACGGCGCATCAGCTTGGCCGGCGTCATGCCCAGGGAGCGCGCCGCCTCGTACTGGCCGCGATCCACCGCCCCGATGCCGGCGCGGATGATCTCGGCCATGTAGGCGCCTTCGTTGAGACCCAGGGCGATGATGGCCGCCTGGATGTTGCCCGGGATCACCAGGAAACCCAGGTCCAGGTCCTCGAAGCGGAAGATGCCGCCGGCTGCCAGGGCCGTGTAGAGGAAGACGATCTGCACCAGCAGCGGCGTGCCGCGCATCAGCCAGACATAGAAGCGCACCGGGTATTGCAGCGCCCGGTAGCGCGACAGCCGTGCCAGCGCCGCCAGCAGGCCGAGCGCGCAGCCCAGCAGCATGGCGCCGACGGCGATGACGCAGGTCAGCCCGAGGCCGTAGAGGTAGACGTCGCTCGGGTGCAGCAGGTACTGCCAGAACACATCCCAGCTGAAGTTCATCGTGACCGTCCCTTAATCGAGCTTGTCGCCTTCCAGGTGCCACTTGTCCATGAGAGCGGCGTAGCTGCCATCGGCCTTCATGTCGGCGAGGATCTGGGTGAGGGCGGCGCTGAGCTGGGTATCGTCCTTGCGCACGCCGATCCCGGTGAGGATGCGGGCGAAGGCCGGCACGCCGGTCTCGAACTGGCCGGGCGCCACGCCCTGGTAGTAGGCGGCGGTTTCCACCGTGGTGCCGTAGGCGTCGGCCTGACCCAGGCGCAGGGCCTGGAAGGCGTCGGTGTCGGTGTTGTAGGCCACCAGCTTCATGGGTGCCTTGCCGGCCTTCTTCAGCTCCTCGTTGTGGGCTTCCAGCAGGGTGCGGATGGTGGAGCCGTTGAGCACCGCCACCTTCTTGCCGGTGAGGTCGTCCAGGGTGTGGATGCCGGCCTTGTTGCCGGCCGGCACCACCACCGCCTGGCTGGAGTACATGTAGTTGACGATGTCGATCACCTGGCGACGCTCGGGCTTGTCGAACAGCTGATCGATGAGCAGGTCGCACTGGCCCGCCAGCAGCGCCGGGATCAGGCCGGAGAAGGGCACCACGCGCCAGTCGACCTTCTTGTCGCCGAGGCGTTTGGCGATCTCGGCGCCGAGGTCGACGGTGAGGCCCTTGGGCTTCTGGGCTTCGTCGAAGAAGCCGATCGGCGGGGTATCGAGGGCGCCGCAATAGGTGATCTTGGACGCCTTGGCCAGGCGCTCGGGGATCTGGGGGGCAGCCTGGGTGAGGCCGGTGACGAGGGTCAGGGCGAGCAGACTGCAGGAAAGCCGGTGGCGGGTCATGGTCTTCTCCGGAAGGACGAGGATGGCAGCGTGGATAGCTCAGCTTCGGGGATCACTTCGGGTCTGGTCGCCCGATCGTTCGATAAAGGTCAGCAGATCGGGCACCGTGCCCTCGATGTGCTCGCGCAACACCCGCTCGGCCTCGGCGGCATCGCCGGCGCGCAGGGCGGCCAGGATGGGCGCGTGCTCGTCACGGGCCGACTGGGGGCGGTCGGCGTGCAGCCAGAGCTGCATGTGCGGCTCGATCAGGGCATAGAGGCCATTGATCTGGCGCAGCAGCCGCGGCCGGCCGGCCAGGCTGCACAGGTATTCGTGGAAGGCGCGGTGCTGGGCGACCCAGGCGCCGGGTTCCTGCTCGTCGTCCAGGTCTTCCAGCAGGCGCTCCAGGCGCGTCATCTCGCGGGGGCCGACATGGGGCGTGGCCAGGCGGATGGCCAGGCCTTCGAGGGCGCTGCGCATCTCGAACACCTCGCGCATGTCGTCCAGGTCCAGGCCGCTGACCACTGCGCCGCGATGCGGCCGGAGGATCACCAGGCCTTCGGCGGCGAGGCGCTGGAAGGCGCTGCGCACCGGCATGCGACTCATGCCCAGGGTGGTAGCGATGTCCTCGGCGATCAGTCGTTCGCCATTGCGATAGCGGCCGGCGCAGATGGCCTGCAGCAGATGGCGATAGGCCTCTTCTTCGGCGCTCAGGGCAGTGGAGCGGGACAGGGCGGAGAGCGGCATGGACTGGCTTCCTGGATTTTTGTATCCAATCTGCCAAGGCAAGGCCCATGCCAGGGAGCCCAGGGCCTGCCAGCGCTGGGCCGCGGGCCAGAGCGGTTCAACGACGGCGTTACCTTTTGCACCACCCTGGGTCGCGATTGAGGGCTCTTTGCTACCTCAGGACCCGAAACGGGGCGCCGTCAGTCAAGTAACTGGCCGTCATCCGCGAAGAAGGGGTAGGGCCCGGGATAGTCGCCTAACGGCAGATGGTGGGTGACCAGGGCGCCGTCCGCCCAGCGATGCAAGAGCAGGCCCGGCGGCTCCAGGCGGAAGCGCGACGGCGCGGCCTCGCGCAGGTCCAGATCGACTTGGTGCGACACCCCGGGACAGACGCAGGCCAGGGTGCCGCCGAAGCGGCGCTGGATCAGCCGGTGCAGATGGCCGCAGAGCAGTCGTTCCACCTGGGGATGGCGGCGGATCACCGCCTCCAGTTCGGCGCCGCCGGCCAGGCCGATGCGGTCCATATGGCCGATGCCGACCGGGAAGGGTGGATGGTGCAGCAGCACCAGGGTCGGCTGCGTGGGCGCCTGGCTGAGCTGGTCGTCGAGCCAGGCCAGCTGCGCGGCGTCGAGACGCCCTCCGTGCTCGCCGGGGATATGGGTATCCAGGCCGATCAGCCGCAGCGGGCCGCAGTTCTGCTGCCAGTCCAGGGTGCCCTGGGCCGGCAGATAGGGGTGATCGGCGAAGGCGGCGCGTAGGGCGGCGCGGTCGTCGTGATTGCCGGGGATGACGAAGAAGGGCATGGCCAGCTCGGCCAGCACCTCGCGCAGGGTGGCGTATTCCTCTGGGGTGCCGAAGTCCACCAGGTCGCCGGTGATGACCAGGGCATCCGGGCGCGGCTGCAGGGCGTTGAGGCGATCCACCGCGGTGCGCAGGGCGCCGAGGGTGTCGACCACGCCGTAGGACAGCCGGCCGCTGGCCTTGATGTGCAGGTCGCTGAGCTGGGCCAGCAGGAAGGGCGTGTGCATGGAATCTCCTAGGAAGCCAGGGTGAAGAGGGCGTCGGGGCGCACGCTCAGGTGCAGCAGGTCACCCGGCTGGGCCTGGACGTTCTGGGCGGTGTCCACCAGCAACGGCTGGCCGGTGCCCACCTCCACCAGCAGCCGCGAATGGGCGCCCTGGAAGAACTGCCCGACCAGAATGCCGGTAAGGTGCGCCGGCGTCGGACTCGGCTCCAGATGCTCCGGGCGACAGAACAGGGTGCTGGCAGCGCCGGTCCACGGCAACTGCCCGCCGGCGACCGCTACCTCGGCGCCGCTCTGGCCGCGCACCTCGAAGCGGTTGAGCTGGCCGACGAAACCGGCGACGAAGCGATTGGCCGGGCGCTGGTAGATCTGCGTCGGGGTGCCGATCTGGGCGATGCGGCCTTCGCCCATCACCACGATGCGATCGCCCAGGGCCAGGGCTTCCTGCTGGTCGTGGGTGACGTAGACGGCGGTGGTGCCCAGTTCGCGCAGCAGGGCGCCGATGTCGGCGCGCAACTGCTCGCGTAGCTGGGCGTCCAGCGCCGCCAGGGGTTCGTCGAACAGCAGTACCCGGGGGCGCGGTGCCAGGGCCCGGGCCAGAGCAACGCGCTGGCGCTGGCCGCCGGACAGCTGCTGGATGCGCCGCTCGGCCAGGGCCTCGAGTTGCATCATGGCCAGCAGCTCGGCGACCCGGGCATCCCGCTCGGCGCGCGGCAGGCCGCGAATCTTCAGGCCGTAGGCGATGTTGCCGGCCACGTCCAGGTTGGGGAACAGGGCGTAGTTCTGGAACACCATGCCGACATCGCGCCGCTCGATGGGCAGGGCGGTGACGTCGCGGTCGTCGAACAGCACCTGGCCGCCGGCATCGGGCTGTTCCAGGCCGGCGATCAGCCGCAGGGTGGTGGTCTTGCCGCAACCGGAGGGGCCGAGGAACACCAGGGTCTCGCCCGGGTGGATGTCGAGGTTCAGGGGCTGCAGCACCTGGCGGCCTCCGGCAAAGGTCTTGGCGCAGTGGCGCAGGCGGACGGCGGTACCTTGGGTCATCGCAGGGCTCCACGGGAGAGGCGGGCGCTGAGGGCCTGGAGGGCGACCAGCAGCGGCACGATCAGACAGAGGAAGATCAGGGTGTAGGCGGAACCCACCTCCAGCCGCGCCGAGGCGTAGCTGTCGGCCAGGCCCACCGGCAGGGTCTTGGTCAGGGGGGTGTGCAGCATCCAGGTGAGGTTGAATTCACCCAGCGACAGGGTGATCACCATGAGGCTGCCGGCGAGGATGCCGGCGCGGGCATTGGGCACCACCACGCCGAAGAAGCGCCGCCAGGGACCGGCGCCGAGACTGGCGGCGGCTTCTTCCAGCAGCGGCAGCTGGCTGCGTCTGAGCACTGCCATCACCGGGCGGATCAGGAAGGGCATGGTGAACAGCAGGTGACCCACCAGGATGATCGCCGGGCTGCGGCGAAAGCCGCCGAGGTGGCCGTAGGTCAGCAGCAGCGCCAGCGCCGAGGCGAAGCCGGGCATGGCCACCGGCAGCACCAGCAATTCCTCGAAGGCGCGGGCGAAACGGTTGTCCAGGCGCACCAGGGCATAGGCCGCCGGAACGCCGAGCACCACCGCGAGGGCAGCCGTGCCCAGCGCCAGTTGCAGCGACAGCCAGACGGTGGGGGCATAGGCCTGCCAGACCTGGAGCACCCAGTCGAGGGTGAGGCCTCTGGCGACGCCCTGGAAGTAGTTGCGGGTGAGGCCGGCCAGTACCGAGAGCAGCACCGGCACCAGCAGGAAGGCCGCCACCAGCAGGGTGAACAGCAGTTGTAGCCAGAAGCGCAGGGGGCGATTCATCGCAGGTCTCCCTGGACGCCGCCCAGGCGCCGGGCCAGCAGCAGGACCAGCCAGGTGACGAGGCCGAGTACTACCGAGAGCGCCGCGGCGACGCCGAAGTTGGCGAAGTTGGTGAAGGTGTCGTAGATGGCGATGGGCGTCACCGCCAGCCGCGTGCCGAGGGTGAAGGCGGTGCCGAAGGCGCCCATGGCGGTGGCGAAGCACAGCGCGCCGCTGGACAGCAGCGCCGGGGTCAGACCGGGGAGGAGCACGTCACGGATCACGGCGAAGAGCCCGGCGCCCAGGGAGCGGGCGGCTTCTTCCAGGCTGGTGTCGAGGGTCTCGCAAGCCGCCATCACCGTGAGGATCACCCGCGGGATGGAGAAATAGAGATAGCCCAGAAACAGCCCGAACAGCGAATAGGCGAACACCCAGGGCTCACCGAACAGGCTGCGGCCGAGCCCGGCGAACAGGCCCTGGCGACCACCCAGCAGGATGATCAGGAAGCCCACCACCACGCCGGGAAAGGCCAGCGGAAAGGTCAGCAGAGCCACCAGCAGGCTGCGTCCGGCGAAGGCATGACGCGCCAGGAAGCAGCCGGCGATGCCGGCCACCAGCAGGGTGGCCAGGGTGGTGACGGCGGCCAGGGCCACCGTCTGGGCGAGTCCGGACAGATAGCCGACACTGGTCAGCACCTGCCAGTAGCCGGAGCTGCCGGCGGCGTCCGGGCGGGCGCCGAGTACCAGCAGGTGGGCCAATGGCAGCAGCCAGAAGGCCAGCAGGAAGGCGCTCGCCGGGGCCAGGGCGACGAGCACCGGCCAGGGCAGCCGGCGCGGCACTTGGCGGCGCCCGATCGGAACGGCGAGGCCCCGCATCTCAGCGCACCTCGGCCTGGTAACGCTTGGCGAAGGCTTCCTGGACCGCGGCCATGTGACCATAGTCCACGGTACCGGCGCGGGCGTAGTCGGCGGCGGGCAGGAAGCGTGCCTTGACCTCTTCGGGCAGTGGCACGTCCCGCACCGGGCGCAGGTAGGCCTGGGCCCAGAGCGCCTGGCCCTTGTCCGACAGCACGAAGTCCAGCACCTTCTCGCCATTGGCGCGGTGCGGCGCACCCTTCACCAGGCTCATGGTATAGGGCACGGTCAGGCTGCCTTCCTGGGGGATGACGAAGGCCACCGGGGCGTTGTCCTTGTAGCGGGCGCGATAGGCGTTGAAGTCGTAGTCGACCAGGATCGGGATCTCGCCGGAGAGCAGGCGGGCATAGGCGGTCTGCTTGGGCACGATGGGATCGTTGGCGGCCAGCTTCTTGAAGAAGGCCATGGCCGGGCCGAAGTCGTCGAGGTTGCCGCCCAGGGCCTGGTTGAGCGCCACGGCGGTCACGTAGCCGACGAAGGCGCTGGACGGATCCAGATAGCCCACCAGGCCGCGGTACTCGGGTTTGAGCAGGTCGGCCCAGCGCTGCGGGACCGGTTTGCCGCCCAGGGCCTGGGTGTTGACCATGAAGCCGAGGGTGCCGGAATGGATGGCGGTCCATTCACCCTGGGGGTCCTTGAGGCCAGCGGGTACCTGGTCCCAGTGCTTGGGTTTGTAAGGGGCCAGCACGCCGGCCTTTTCCGCCTGGATGCCGAAGGTCACCCCGTAGTAGACGACGTCGGCCACCGGGGCGTCGCGTTCGGCCACCAGCTGGGCCAGCGACTGGCCGGAGTTCTTGTTGTCCTGGGGTACCTCGATACCGGTATCGGCGGCGATGGCCTTGAGCTGGGCGCCCCAGTCGGCCCACTCCAGCGGGCAGTTGTAGCAGATGGCGGTTTCGGCGGCCTGGGCGCTGGCCAGGCCGCAGGCCAGGGCCACGCCGGCCAGCAGGCGACGCAAGGGGAAGCGGGATTTCATCGGTAGGGCTCCTTCAGAGGCCCGGCACTGGCGCCGGGACGGACGAGACAGGGCAGACACTGTTGGTGGATGGCACTGCCGGCGATCAGCGCCAGCAATTCGGTGACGAGCACGGCGCCCAGGCTCTGCAAGGGCTGCATGACGCTGCACAGGCTGGGTTCGAGGCGCGCGCCCATGGCGATGCCATCGAAGCCGACCACCGAGAGTTCGTCGGGGACGCGCCGGCCATTCCGCTGCAACTCGGCAATGACGCTGATGGCCAGCAGGTCGTTGGTGCAGAGCAGGGCGGTCGGGGCATGGCGTTCCAGCAGCGGGGCCAGTTGCGCCCAGTCGGCGTCGGTGTGACTGGCCAGCTCCAGGCGTGGCAGGGTCGGCAGGCCGGCGGTGGCCATGGCCTGGCAATAGCCGGCAAAGCGTCGTTCGGCACGATCCGACTGCTGGGCCGGTCCGGAGACCAGGGCGATACGACGGTGACCCAGGCCGAGCAGGTGCTCGGTGGCCATGGCCATGCCCTGGCGGTTGTCCACCGCCACCGCCGCATAGGGTTTCTGGGGTTCGTGATAGGCGAGGATAAAGGGCGTGTGCTCGCGACTCAGCTCGGCCAGTACCTGGCTGCGGTCGGCATCGGCCACCGTCAGCACCAGGCCGGCGACACGCTGGCGCAGCAGTTCTTCCACCACCGCCGCCTCGCGTTCGGGCTGGTAGTCGGTGGTGGCGATCACCAGGGAATAGCCCTGGCCACGCGCGGTGCGTTCCATGGCGTGCAACTGCTCGGCGAACACCGGGTTGAGCAGACTGGGCACAACCACGCCGATCAGCTGGGTGCTCTGCTGGCGCAACTGGCGGCCCAGCAGGTTGGGCCGGAAATTGAGCGCACGCGCGGCGGCCAGGATCCGCTCGCGGGTACTCTCACGCACCTGCTCGGGACTGGCGAACGCCCGCGCTGCCGTGGCCCGGGACACCCCGGCCTGTTCCGCCACCTGTTTCAGATCGGTCATGACTGCCTCGTTTGAGATCGATCTCATCGACGGCAGACAATGCGCTCCCCGTGTGTCGTTGCGATGACAGCCAGATGACGTTTCACCATCGTCGCGGATGGCCGAGTCTTGGCGGGACCGGAGGCCCGGGTGTCCTCAGGCCATTGCTTTGGACCCGTGCGAACGCGGCTCGTGGAGCAGGACGTAGAGCACCGGGATCAGCCCCAGGGTCACCAGGGTGCCCAGCGCCAGGCCGCCGATCATGCTGATGGCCATGCCGGTCCACAGCGGGCCGGCGAAGAGCATCAGCGGGATGAGACCGAGGATGCAGGTCAGCTTGGTCATGACGATGGGTCTCAGGCGCTCGCCTGCCGCATCCAGTACCGCAGAGGCGAGGGCCTTGCCCGCCTGGCGCTCGGTCTCGATGCGTTCGAGCAGCAGCACGGCGTTGTTGACGATGATGCCGGCCAGGGACAGCAGGCCGAAGGTCGCCATGAAGCCGAAGGGATGGTCGCTCAGCCAGAGTGCCAGGGCCACGCCGATGAGGATGAAGGGGATGCTGGCGACGATGATGAACACCTTGCGCCAGGAATCGAACTGCCAGAGGAAGAGCAGCAGCATGGCGACCACCGCCAGGGGCAGGTCGCGCAGCAGGGCATCATTGGCGGCAGCGGCGTCTTCGATCTCGCCACCCAGTTCCAGGCGATAGCCTGGCGGCAGGTGCAGGCTGACCAAGCGGGGTGCCAGGGTCGCCACCAGGGTCGCCGCGGTCATGTCCGGGTTGCGGGCACTGACGGTGAGGGTCGGCTCGAGATTGCGCCGTACCTTCATCCCGGCTTCGCTAGCCACGGCGAGTCGGGCGACGGCGGACAGAGGCACGGCTGCGCCGCCGCCCGCGGCTTGGATCAGGCTATCGTCCAGGCCGCCCGCCAGCGGTGAGCGGCTGCGGGCGACGACCGCGACAGGATGCTGGCCGTCACGCAGGGGTGCGCCGGCCAGGCCATCGCCCGCGAATTGCAGCGCCTGCGCCACGTCGCGGCGGTCGAGGCCGGCGGCGCGCAGCAGAGCCTGGTCGACCTGGACGTCGAGGCGCAGCTGGCGCGGGCCCCAGTCGTCCTGGATGTCGCGGGTAGCAGGGATGTCGGCGAGCAAGGCTTCGAGCTGGGCAGCCAGCTGGCGTAGGGTGGCCTCGTCGGGACCGCTCAGGCGATAGACCGCCAGGCCGCTCTCCGTGGTGCCCAGGGAGAAGCGTTTGGGCAGGGCGCGGACCTCAGGGTACTCCCGCGCCAACTGGTCACGCACCCGCGCCATCACCTCGGGCAGATCGGCTTCCGTCCGGGTGGTGACGGTGAAATAGGCGACGTTGGCACCGGGCAGCGGTGGATTCAGCCCCAGGACGATGCGCGGCCCGCCGTCGGCGACGTAGCCGATGCTTTCGACGATGTCAGGCTCTTCACCGAGCCACTGGCTGAAGCTGCGCATGAGTTCCAGGGTGCGCTGGGCCGAGGTGCCGGGTTCCAGCTGGATGGGGATCTGGAACTGATTACGATCCGACGGCGGCAGGAAGTCGTAGGGCAGGCTGAGGACCTTGAGCGTGGCGACCGCCAGCAGCGTGAGCATGAGCAGCAAGTAGGCCAGCTTGTGACCCAGCAGGGTCTGCAACAGCTGGCGATAGCCACGGTGCAGGGAGCTGTCGGCGGCGTGGCGTGCCTGCTGGGGATCGGGTACCAGCCGCAGGCAAAGCAGCGGGGTCACCGTGAGGCTCAGCAGCCAGGACCCCAGCAGGGTGAGGGCCAGGACCACGGCCAGGGATCTCAGGTACTCGTTGGTGCTGGTCTGGCCGAGAAAGAAGGGCGAGAAGGCCAGGATGATCACCAGGGAGGAGGTCAGCAGGGGCACGGCCAGGCTGCGGCCAGCGGCTTCGCAGGCGGCGCGGCGTGCCTCTCCCGCGCGGAGGCGCCGCTCGATGTCCTCGGCGATCACGATGCCGTTGTCCACGAGCAGGCCCAGGGCGAGGATGAGCGCGGCGATGGATACCGTCTGCAACTCGATGCCCAGGGCGCGCATCACCAGCAGGGTGGCCAGCACGGTGAGGGGGACGATGGTGCCCACGATGAGGCCGAGGCGCCAACCGAGGAACAGCATGACCACCGCCATGACGATGACCATGGTCTCCAGCAGTACGTGTTGCATGCGCGCCATGGCGTGGTGGACCACGTCCGGCTGGAAGGTGACCCGGTGCAGGGCGAAGCCGGCGGGCAGGGTCGCCTGCAGCGCCTTGAGCCGGTCGTGCAGAGCCGCGCCGAACGCCTCGACGTTGCGCCCGGGCAGCATGGATACCCCTAGCACTATGGCACGCTCGCCCCGGTAGAAGGCGGCGCTGCGCGGTGGTGACTCGGGCTCGACGACGACCCGTGCCAGGTCGCCGAGCGGGATGCTGCGGCCGTCGGGCAGCTGGATCGGCAGGGCGCGGACAGCCGCGGGGTCTGGCAACTCGCCACTGATCGCCACGCTGAGATCGCGCTGGTCACGCCGGGCGTTGCCGCCCTCGACCAGCAGGTTGCGCGTGCGCAGTTGCTCCAGCAGGGCCTGGGGGGCCAGGCCGGAGTCGCCCAGGGCCCTGGGCGCCAGCTCCAGGACGAGGCGATCCTCCTGCAACCCATAAAGGGCAATCTGCTCGACCCCTGGCAGGCGGTAAAGGTCGCGGCGCAGGCGTTCGACCTCGGCGCGCAGCTCGGCGAGGGAGAAGCCTGGCGCGGTCACCGCGATGGAGGCCACCGCGACCCGACCGAAGTCGTCGTCCACGGCGGGGCCCTGGGTGCCCTCCGGCAGGCCGGGCGCCACCTCGCCGACCTTGTCGCGCACCCGCTGCCAGAGCGCGGGCAGGTCCTTGATCTCGTCGCGGGCGGTGAGCTGGATGATCGCCTGGCCGGGTCTCAGGGTGGTGACCAGGGTCTTGAGCTCGGGCAGATCGCGCAGCCGGTCCTCCAGGGGCTTGGCCAGCAGGGCTTCCACCTGCTCGATGGGTAGGCCAGGCAGGGCGACGCTGACCAGAGCGTCGCGCACGGTCACGCTCGGCTCCTCCTGGGACGGGAAACCCAGTACGGCGTAGGTGCCCCCCAGCAGCAGGGCCAGGGCGAGAAACAGCACCAGGCGGGCGCGGTGCAGGGCGAAGGCGGTCAGGGACATGGCTTCACTCCTGGTCGAGAACGGTGCCGGGCCGATAGGGCAGGACGTGCTCGCCCGCCCGTAGGAAGGCGGCGCCGGCCACCACGACCTGCTCGTCGAGGGCGAGGCCGCTGTCGATCAGCACGCGATCACCCTGAATGGCGGCGAAGGTCACGGCACGCGCCTGAACCTGGCCGCTGCTGGCCTGGTAGACATAGACCTTGCCGCGGTTGGCCTGCTGGTCCGGCAGCAGGGCGCCGAGGGGAATCGCCAGGCGTGCGGCCGTGGACGGTGGCAGACGCACGTCCAGCAGGCTGCCGTTGGGCAGGGCGGTGCCGAGGTCGTCCAGGACGAACACCGCCTCCTGGGTCAGGCCCAGGTCGGCTTTCGGCGAAAGCCCCAGGAGGTGCAGGGTCAGCGGCTCGCCACCGGCGGTGGGAAAGGCCTGGGCCGCGGCGGATGGCGGCAAGGTGCGGGCGAGTGCGGTGGGGATCTGCACCACCACCTGGCTCGGACCGCTGGCCTGCAGGGTCAGCAGGGGCTCGCCGGCGTTGCTCAGGCGTAGGGGATCGGCGGCGCGGGCGACGATCTCTCCGGCGAAGGGTGCCAGCAGGCGGCTCTGCGCCAGGGTGCGGCGAGCCAGGGCCTGCTCGGCCAGGGCGGCACGCTGCTGGGCCTCGGCGGCGCCCAGGGCGGCGGCGGCCACCTCCACGTCGGCGGTGGCCAGATTGCCTTCGGCGAGCAACCGCCGGGCCCGCCGCTGGGCGGCGCGGCGCTGGTCGAGCTCCACGCGAGCGCCCCGCAGGCGCGCCTCGGCCTGCTCCAGGCGCAGCCGTGCCGGCTCAGCCTCCTGCTCCGCCAGCACCTGGCCGGCGGCCACCCGGTCGCCGACCTCCACGCGGACCTGGAGGACCCGAGCGGGATTCTCGAAACTCAGCAGCGCGGTACGTGGTTGGCGCACGCGGCCGGAGAGCAGCGGGCCAGGGGGCTGCAGGGGACTGACCGGTGCCAGCTTGACGGTTCGCAGGGGCTCCGGCCCGGGGCGCTCATCCGGTGAGCAGCCACCCAGCAGGATGAGCAGGAGCAAGGGCAGGGCGGTGGTCAGGGGGACGCTGGGCATGGCGGATTCCCGGATCAGAAGCTGTAGGTCAGGGCGAACTGGGCGGTGGTGGCGGTGCGGCGCTGCAGCAGGGGGCTGTCGTGCACCTGGTTGCCGTAGCGGGTGGTGGTCAGGGTGGCGACCGAACTCCAGCGCGGGTCGAAGCTGTGCAGCCAGTTCAGGGCGGCCGAATAGGCATAGAGGCCGCGACCGGGATGAGCCGTGGCGAAGCCGCTGGCGGCGCTTTGGGTCGGCGTGACCCCGAAGTAGGTCTGGTTGAAGCGCCCGTCGCCGGCGTGGGCGTTCAGGTCCAGTGCCAGGGTGTCACGGTCGTCGTGGAACCCTATGGCTTCCAGGCCGAGGCGATAGCGGTTGCCGCGTCGCGCCCCGGCCAGGCGCCATTCCCCTTCGGCGTTCACGCTCAGCCAGGGGGCCAGGGGCTGGCTGACGGTGAGATCGAACACCGTGGCGCCGTCGACCTCGCCCATCCCGGCAAGGCGATCGGCGCCTGGTCGCCAGGCATTGTCCCGGTCATCGCGGCCCATGTCGTAGTTCAGCGCGCCGCTCAGACTCAGTCCCTGGGGTGACTGCCATTGCAGGCCAAGGCCACGGGTGGTGTCGGCGAACAGCAAGCCGCGCTGGATCACCACGATGGGCAGCAACTGTGGCCGATAGTCCGCCGAGCCCAGGTAGCGGCTGACGGCGCCGGCCAGCAGGCCGAGGCTGGCGTCGGTGTGGTCGCCCCACAGCGTCGTTTCGGCAGCCTGGCTGGCCAGTGGTGTCATGCAGAGCAGGAGCGGGAGCAGCGGGAAGCGGGGCATGGGGAGTTCTCTCAGCTGGGGGAAGGGGTGTCCAGGCCGTGCAGGGCGCGGTATAGGCGCAGGCGGTTAAGGCGCAGGGCGAGTTCGGTCTGGCGGCGTGCGGCAGTGACGCCCAGGCGGTCCAGGCCGGCCTGCAGGGTGGCGAAGGGGCCACCGGCGCCGGCCTGCCATTGGCCTTCCAGCCGCGCGCCGCGCTGCTGCACCAGGCGCATCTGGGCATCGAGGTTCTGCCACTGGGCGAGCAGCAGCCGACGCTCGTCCAGGCCGTCGGCCACCTCGCGGAAGGCGTTCTGCAGGGTACGTTCGTAGGCGGCGACGGCCAGGTCGCGGGCGGTGTTGGCGGCGTCGAGGTTGGCCTGGTTGCGGCCGGCATCGAACAGCGGCAGCGACAGCGATGGAGTGAGCAGGCGCAGCCCGCTGCCCGCACTCAGCAGGTCATGCAGTTGCGGGCTGGCGATGCCGATGGCGGTGCTCAGCCGGATGCTCGGCAAGAAGGCGGCGCGGGCGGCACCGATGTTGGCGTTGGCCGCTTGCAGGCGCTGTTCGGCGGCCCGCACGTCCAGGCGTTCCAGCAGACGGGTGGAGGGCAGCTCGGTCAACTCGCCACCCTGTTGCGGTGGCGTACCGGCCAGCAGCGGGAACGCAGCCGGCGTCGGCGCCAGGCGATAACCGGTGACCCAGGCCAGCGCCTGATAGGCCTGGGCCTGCTGGTCCTGGCTCTGCCGCTCGCGCAGGCTGGCCTCCAGCGCCGCCTGGGTCGGCGCCTCCAGGGCCGCAGCGGGTAGCGCGCCAGCGACGACCTGGGCCTGGGTGCGTTGCGCCAGCTCGGTGGTCAGGCGGGTCATGGCCTGGGCACTGGCGACCTGAGCATCGCTCTCCCGGGCCTGTAGATAGAGTCGCGCCACCTCGGCCACCAGGGCGCCACGCGCCGCCTGCTGACCGAGTTCGCTGGCCAGCAGGCGATGCCGGGCCTCTTCGCCGAGGCTGGCCAGGCGTCCGAAGAAATCCAGTTCGAAGGCGTCCACGCCGAGGGTGGCGGTCGCCAGGTCCTGGCGATAGCGTTCGTCCAGGGCCGGATCGGCGAAGCGCTGGCGCGGTCGTTGCGCCGCCAGTTCCAGGCTCGGCCAGCGCTCGGCCTGGCGCGCGCCGGCTTCGGCCCGGGCTTGCTCGACCCTGAGCTGGATTATCCGGTAGTCTCGGTTGCCCGCCAGGGCCTGGCGCACCAGCTCCGCGAGGAGCGGTTCGGCGCTGATCTCGGCCAGCAGGCGGGTCTCGTCGGGGCTCAGTGCCGGCGCGGGCGAGGTGATCGCCAGGCGGGTCTCGCCCTGGCGGCTCGGTACGGGCAGATCCGGGCGCTGGTAGGCCGGGATCAGCGAGCAGCCCGTCAACGCCAGCAGACCGGCGAGTGCGAGCGGGTAGAGGCGAAGACGGGCAGGGACGGACATGGCGGCGGACCGGTGGCGAAACCCAGGTCTGCAGTCTGGAAAGGCCGGATCAAGATTCCTTCGGCGAATTGTCGAGATTCGATCAAGAGAGCGGACGTGGGCGACAAACTCATACTCATCGTCGAGGACGACGCGGACAGCGCCAGCGTGCTGGAGGCCTATCTGCTGCGGGACGGCTTCCGCGTGGTACTGGCCGAGGACGGCCAGCAGGGACTGGCGCTGTTCCAGCGGCAGCGACCCGACCTGGTGCTGCTCGACCTGATGCTGCCGCGCCTGGGCGGTACCGAGGTGCTGGGGCAGATCCGCCGGACCGGGGATACCCCGGTGATCATGGTGACCGCCATCGGCGACGAGCCGGAAAAGCTCGGGGCACTGCGCTACGGCGCCGACGATTACGTGGTCAAACCCTACAATCCCAAGGAAGTGGTGGCGCGGGTGCATGCCGTGCTGCGCCGCTGCCACCAGGCGCCACGCGACGAGCGCTGGCTGCGTCATGGTCCGCTGACGGTGGACCTGGAACGTGTCAGCGCCACCGTCGAGGCGCAGCCCCTGGAACTGACCCCCACCGAGTTCGGCCTGCTCGCCACCCTGATGCGCACCCCGCACAAGGCCTTCACCCGCGAGGAACTGCTGGAGCGCTGCCTGCCGGAGAGCGAGGCCCTGGCCCGGGTGGTGGACACTCACCTGCACAACCTCAGGCGCAAGTTGGAGGCCGCCGGTCTTGCCGGCGTGCCGGTGACGGTGCGCGCCGTCGGCTATCGCTTCGCATGAGGGGCCAGCGACCGCTCGGCCGCTGGGTCGGCTGGCGCATGAGCCTGCTGGCGCTGGCGGCGGTGCTGCTGATCGCCGCCGGCATGTACCTCTGGTTCCTCTTCGGCGACTGGTGGGTACTGCGCCAGGTACCGGCGGCGGCGCGGGCGGAAATCCTGCAGTTGCGCGCCGATCCGCAGCAGAACGAGGCGCGGCTGTGGGTGCTGTTCAGCCACTACTATCCGGTGCGCTACTTCCTGCCCGGTATCGCCAGTCGCGACTGGTGGGTGCTGGCAGGTCTGCTGCTGGCAACGGTCCCGTTGATCCTGCTGGCCGGTTTTCGTCTGTCGCGGCCGCTGGCTAGCCAGTTTTCCGCCATCGCCGCAGCGGCGCGACGGGTCGCTTCCGGGGCGCTGGACACCCGGGTGGACGTGGCCGAGAGCGCACCGGCGGAGGTCCGCCGGCTGGCGCTCGACCTCAACAGCCTGACCGCGCGCCTGCAGCAGTACGAACGCGACGTGCGCGATTCCAGCGCCATCCTCGCCCATGAACTGCGCACCCCGCTCAACGCCGCTTCGGTACGGATCCAGGGCATCCTCGACGAGGTCTTTCCGGCGGATGCCCGGCAGTTGCAGATGGTCAAGCGCCAGCTCGATCTGCTCAACACCCTGGTGGGCGACCTGCACACCCTGTCGCTGGCCGAGGCCGGGCAACTGGTGCTGGATGCGCGCCCCTTCGTGTTGGCGGCGCTGGTGGAAGAGCGCCTGGCCTGGTTCGCACCCCAGCTGCAGGCCGAGGCCATCCAGGTGCACCTGGAGCTGGACCCCGAGCAGTGCTTGTTCGCCGACCGTGACCGGATCGGCCAGTTGCTCAACATCCTGCTGGACAACTTCCTGCGCTACGGCGCCAGCGGTGGCGAGCTGGACATCGTCCAGCGCGCCCAGGCGGACTCCCTGCTGTTGGAGTTCCGTGATCGCGGCCCCGGTATTCCCGAGGCCGATCGCGAGCGCGTCTTCCATCGCTTCTGGCGCGCCGACAGCTCGCGTGCGCGCCATCTGGGCGGCAGTGGCCTTGGCCTGTCCATCGCCCGCGCCATCTGCGATGCCCACCGGGGCAGTATCCGCGCCCTGGAGCGGCCCGGTGGCGGGGTGGTACTGAGCATCGAGCTGCCGGGCGCAACGCCTCGCCCCATGGGCTGAGCGTGCCCGTCCGCCTGTCCGGCTCGAGTGGGTCCGGGCGATATACCTTGGTATAGCCAAACGTCCATCGTTTCAATGGCTTGGACGCGGCGGCGGACCTAGATTAGGCCGGCGGCTGGGACCTGCGCGGCAGGTGCCCAACCGATCTCCCTCCGGCCCGTTCATTCACGAGGTACGCCATGAAGACGCTTCCTGGCCTCTACAGCCCTGCCGTGGCGCCGCGCCTGCCGCGGCACCGTCCAACCTCCCTCTGGGCCGATGGTCTTTGCGTGCTGCTCGGCGTCATCGCCCTGGTGCTCGTCTGGCACGGCGTGAGCGAGATGCGCGCGCCCCTGGCCGTGCTCGACGCCGATCCCATGACCCTGGACCTGGCGCGGCTGCCCGAGTACGCCCTGCGCACCACCCTGCGCATGTTCATCGCCCTGGGCGCCTCGCTGCTGTTCACCTTCGTCTTCGCCTCCCTGGCCGCCAAGAGCCGCAAGGCGGAGCTGCTGATCCTGCCGGCCATCGACATCCTGCAGTCGGTGCCCATCCTCGGCTTTCTGACCTTCACCGTCAGCTTCTTCCTCGGGCTGTTTCCGGGGCGGCAGCTGGGCGCCGAGTGCGCGGCCATCTTCGCCATCTTCACCAGTCAGGCCTGGAACATGGCCTTCGGCTTCTACCAGTCGCTGCGCACTGTGCCCGAGGACCTGCAGCAGGTGAGCGTCCAGTTCGGGCTGTCCCCCTGGCGGCGTTTCTTCCGCCTGGAGCTGCCGTTCGCCATCCCCGGCCTGGTCTGGAACACCATGATGTCCATGTCCGGTGGCTGGTTCTTCGTAGTGGCCTCGGAAGCCATCACCGTCGGCGACAACACCATCAACCTGCCGGGCATCGGGTCCTGGCTGGCGCTGGCCATCGCCAAGCAGGACATCGCCGCCATCGGTTGGGCGGTGCTGGCCATGGGCCTGGTGATCCTGCTCTACGATCAGCTGTTCTTCCGCCCCGTGGTGGCCTGGGCCGATCGCTTCCGCGTCGAGCAAACCGCCAGCCAGCAGGTGCCGCGCTCCTGGGTCTATGACCTGGTCCGCCGGGCCCGCCTGGGTCGCGCGCTGGCCGGCTTCGGTAGTTTCTGCAGCCAACTGGCCACCCCGCGGGTCCGCCTCGGCTGGCCGCACTGGCAGCTGGCGCCCCAGGGGCGCGCCTGGCTGCAGCGGGGGCTGGACGTGCTCTGGTACGGCTTGCTGCTGGTGGTGCTGCCCTATGGCGTCTACGCGCTGTTCCGCTTCATCGCCGGGGGCGTCTACTGGGTCGAAGCGGTCTCGGTACTCGGCCTGGGCCTGCTGACCATGGTCCGGGTGCTGCTGCTGATCGCCGTCGCCAGCCTGATCTGGGTGCCCATCGGCGTCTGGATCGGCCTGCGCCCGGGTTGGTCGCAGCGCCTGCAGGCGGTGGCCCAGTTCCTCGCCGCCTTCCCGGCCAACGTGCTGTTCCCGGTGGCCGTGGTGGGCATCGTCAGCTTCCACCTGAATCCGGACATCTGGCTGTCGCCGCTGATGGTGCTGGGCACCCAGTGGTACATCCTGTTCAACGTCATCGCCGGGGCCAGCGTGCTGCCCAATGACCTGCGCGAGGCGGCCCGGCTGTTCGGCCTCAAGCGCTGGCAGTGGTGGCGGCAACTGGCCCTACCGGCGATCTTTCCCTACTACGTCACCGGTGCCCTGACCGCCGCCGGCGGCTCCTGGAACGCCAGTATCGTCGCCGAGGTAGTGAGCTGGGGCGACCAGCACCTCCAGGCCCATGGCCTGGGCGCCTACATCGCGCAGATGACCGCCGCCGGGGACTTCCCCCGGGTGGCCCTGGGCATCGTGGTGATGTCCATCTTCGTCCTCGGATTCAACCGGCTGCTGTGGCGGCCCCTGTATGCCTATGCCGAACGGCGCCTGCGGCTCGATTGAGAGGAGAACCGCCATGAACCTGACTACCCTGAACCAGCGTCCCCTCATCGACGTCCAGAACGTCCGCCAGCTCTACGGCAACGCCGGCGGCCCGGCCCGGGTGGTGCTGGACGACGTCTCCCTGACCCTGCACGAGAACGAGATCGTCGGCCTGCTGGGCCGCTCCGGCTCCGGCAAGTCGACCCTGCTGAGATCCATCGCCGGGCTGCTCACCCCCAGTGGCGGCAAGGTCGACTTCCCGCCCAAGGACGACGGCCAGCGCGCCCGCGTCAGCATGGTGTTCCAGAGCTTTGCCCTGTTTCCCTGGTTGACCGTGCTGCAGAACGTCGAGATCGGCCTGGAGGCGCTGCACGTGCCGCTGGACGAGCGCCGCCGTCGGGCCCTGGCGGCCATCGACCTGATCGGCCTGGACGGCTTCGAGAGCGCCTATCCCAAGGAGCTCTCCGGCGGCATGCGCCAGCGCGTCGGCCTGGCCCGCGCCCTGGTGGTACACCCGGACGTACTGCTGATGGACGAACCCTTCTCGGCGCTGGACGTGCTCACCGCCGAGACCCTGCGCACCGATCTGCTCGACCTCTGGGTCGAGGGCCGCATGCCGATCCGCTCCATCCTCATGGTCACCCACAACATCGCCGAAGCCGTGCTGCTCTGCGACCGGGTGCTGATCTTCTCCAGCAACCCCGGCCGCGTCGCCAGCGAGATCCGCATCGATCTGCCGCAGCCGCGCAATCGTCACGATCCGGCCTTCCGCGAACTGGTGGAGGAGATCTACGTGCGCATGACCGGCGAAACCACGCCGACGCCCCACGAAGGCGTTTTCCCCGGCAGCGGTCTCGGCATGCTGCTGCCGAGCGTCTCCACCAACGCCCTGGCGGGTCTGCTGGAAGCGGTCCACGCCGAGCCCTACCAGGGCCGTGCCGACCTGCCGGAACTGGCCGGCGGCCTGGGTTACGCGCTGGACGAACTCTTCCCCCTGGCCGAGGTACTGCAGCTGTTGCGCCTGGCCGTACTCGAAGGCGGGGACCTGCACCTGCTGCCGGCCGGCCGCGCCTATGTCGAGGCAGGGGTGGACGTGCGCAAGCAGCTGTTCGCCCGGCAACTGCTCAACTGCGTGCCGCTGGTGGGCCATATTCGCCGGGTGCTGGACGATCGCCAGGGCCACACGGCGCCGGCACGGCGTTTCCGCGACGAACTGGAGGACTTCATGGACGAAGCCGACGCCGCCCGCACCCTCGGCAGCGCCATTCAATGGGGGCGCTACGGCGAACTCTTCGCCTATGATCAAGCGGCCGATATGTTCAGCCTGGAGAATCCAGGTTAAACACTTCCCGCTCTAGGACGTCCGCGCGATTTCAAACGAGAGACTGGCCATGGATCGACGACCCTTCGCCACCACCACCCACTGGCTGCGGTTAGGGGGTCTCTGCGCCCTGGCGCTGGGCATCGCCCTGTTGGATACCTTCACCGACCGGGAGATCGCCATCGGCGTCTTCCAGGTGGTGGTAGTCCTGCTGGCCGCGGGCTTTCTCTCCACCCGCGGCGTCACCGTCACCGCCCTGGGCTGCGCACTGCTGGTGCTCTGCAGCTATGGCGCTACCCGCTCGGGAGACCGCGATGCCGGACTGGTCAACTGCGTCATCAGTCTGCTGGCCATCGTCGCGGTGGCCGCCCTGGCGTTGCGCCTGGACGCCGCCAAACGCGCCGCGGAAGCCGCCCGCACGCGCCTGACCCAGGCCGGGCGCCTCAGCCAGCTCGGCGAACTGGCCGCCTCCATCGCCCATGAGGTGAACCAACCCCTCACCGCCATCGCTGCCAGCGGCAACGCCTGCCAGCGCTGGTTGAGCAACGAGCCGCCGCAGGTGGAACGCGCCGTCCAGGCGGCGCAGCGGGTCATCGACGACGCCCACCGCGCCAGCGCGGTGATCGCCCGGGTGCGCGGCCTGGTGCGCCAGGCCCAGGTGGCCAAGGACTGGCTGAACCTCGGGGATACCGTGGAGCAGACGCTCGATTTCGTCCGCGGCGAACTGGCCCAGCGTCAGGTCGTCGTGGAGCTGCAACTGCAAGAGGGCCTGCCGCCGCTGTTGGCGGACCAGAGCCAACTGCAGCAGGTCATCCTCAATCTCCTGCTCAATGCCCTCGATGCCCTGGAAGGCGTAGCGCCCGAGGCGCGGCGCATCGTCGTCAAGGTGGCGCAGGACACGGCCGGCGCCATCCGCCTGGGGGTGGAGGACAGCGGTCGCGGCTTGACCCCCGATGCCCGCGAGCAGATGTTCGAGGCCTTTTACACCACCAAGGCGCAGGGGATGGGCCTGGGGCTGGCGCTGAGTCGCTCCATCGTCGAAGCTCATGGTGGACGCATCTGGGCCACCTCGCTGCCGGACGGGGGGACCGGTGTCTATTGCAGCCTGCCAAAGGATCAGGAACCCTGATGGATAATGCCTTGCCCACCCTGGTCCACCTGGTGGACGACGATGCCTCCGTGCGCGCCGCCCTGGAAGACCTGCTCGCCTCGGTGGGGCTCACCACCCGCAGCTACGTTTCCGCGGCCGACTTTCTCGCACGCGCCACGCTGGACGTCCCCGCCTGCCTGGTGCTCGACGTGCGCATGCCGGGCATGAACGGCCTGGACCTGCAGCAGGAGCTGCAGCGCCGGGAGATCGTCCTGCCGATCATCTTCATCACCGGCCATGGCGACATCCCCATGTCGGTACGGGCGATGAAGCAGGGTGCCCTGGAATTCCTCACCAAGCCCTTCCGCGACCAGGACCTGCTCGACGCCATCGACCAGGCCCTGCGTAAGGCGCGCGAAGCCCACGCGCAGCAGGCGCAGATCCGGCAGCTGCAGGCGCGACTCGACAGCCTCAACGACGGCGAGCGCGCAGTGCTCTCGCGGGTGGTGACCGGGCTGCTCAACAAGCAGATCGCTGCCCAGTTGGGCGTTAGCGAGATCACCGTCAAGGTGCGCCGCGCCGCCCTCATGCGCAAGCTGCAGGCCGGTTCCCTGGCCGAGCTGGTGAAGATTGTCGAGCGGTTGGAGGCGCCGCGGGCCTAAGTCGGGTGAGGCTCGCTGGGTATCGTCAGCGGCTCGGCTCGGCTTTATCGAAGCGGCCTTTAGCGCCTTAATCGGCAGTGCGCTAAAGAAAGAAAATAGTCAGTCGATTAAAGGGTTCTAGCAGATCGACTTTCGATCTCGAGGAGCCCGCCTTGAACCTTCGCTCGTTCCGTATCGCCCCCCGCGCCAGCCTGTGCTTTGGCGCCATTACCCTGTTCGTGATCCTGCTGGGCGTCTTCGCCCTGATCCAGCTCGGCGCCCTGCGCGCCACCGAGCAGGCGATGGAGGCCAAGTGGCTGGCGAGCGTGCAAACGGCCGACGATATCCAGATCGCGCTGTTGCATACCCGCTTGGAAAGCATCCGCCTGCTGGCCACCGAAGACAGTGCCGCCATCAGCAGGGCGACTCAGCAGATCCAGCAGAATCGTGACGTGATGAACGCGCGGACGAACTACTATCGCGAACATCTCATCGCTACGGCTGAAGGTCGGGCCAGTTTCGAGCGGGCCGCCGCGCAGATGAAGGCCTATCTCGAAGGCCTGGATCGCGTCGTCGCCCTGGCCACGACCGACCATGACCAGGCGCTCAGCCTGGCCAACGGCGAACAGCGGGAGCGGGCGGAAGCCTATCAGGAGCAGCTCACCCAACTGCGTGACTTCAACGCCGAGGGCGCCCGCCTGGCCGGTCAGTCCGCGACGGAAATCTATGACCACAGCGTGCGCGTCGTGCTGGCAATCATGCTGCTGGCGGTACTGGCCACACTGCTGCTGGCCTGGCGCCTGACCCATAGCCTGGCCCAGCCGATCGGTGCTTCCCTGGTTGTGGCCAATGCCATCGCCCAGGGCGAGCTGACCGGCAAGATCGATCCGCGCGGCGCCGACGAAGCCGCTGGCCTGATGCGCGCCCTGGCGCAGATGCAGGACAACCTCAAGGCCACCCTGCATGGCATCTCGCACTCATCCCAGCGCCTGAGCGAAACGGCCCAGACCATGAAGGTGGTGACCGAAGACGCCAGCCGGACACTGACCCACCAGAACGCGGAGATCGACCAAGCCGCCACGGCGGTTACCGAGATGAGCGCCGCGGTGGAAGAGGTGGCCCGCAACGCGGCGTCCACCTCGCAGGCGGCGCGTGAATCCAGCGTGGCGGCGGAGAGTGGCAACGCCAAGGTCGGTGAGGCGCTGGGCGCCATGCAGCGGCTTTCCCAGCAGGTGCAGTCGACCTCGGTCCAGGTCCAGGGGCTGGCCGGGCAGGCGCAGGACATCAGCCAGGTGCTCAGCGTGATCGGTGCCATCGCCGAACAGACCAATCTGCTGGCGCTGAACGCCGCCATCGAAGCCGCCCGGGCCGGCGAGCAGGGGCGTGGCTTCGCAGTGGTGGCCGACGAGGTAAGGGCGCTGGCACACCGCACCCAGACCTCGACCCGCGAGATCGAACAGATGATTCAGGCGATCCAGCAAGGCTCGGCACAGGCGCTGGATTCCATGCAGCTCAGCACCAGCCAGGCCCAGGCGACCTATGCGGTGGCCCAGGAAGCCGGCGCGGCGCTGAGCGCCATTCTCCAGGCCGTGCGCCTGATCGACGAGCGCAACCTGCAGATCGCCACCGCAGCTGAAGAGCAGGCCCATGTCTCCCGCGAGGTGGATCGCAACCTCATCAGCATCCGCGATCTTTCGGTGCAGACCAGCGATGGCAATCGGCAAACTGTCGGCGCCAGTGAGCAGTTGTCGGGCTTGGCGACTGAGCTGGAAACCCTGGTGCGGCGCTTCCGGTTGGCGTGAGGGAGCAGGCTGGGGAGGAGAGGGGGCCAACGCCTGAGCTGAATTCAGCCCAGGCTGGCCGGGCGAGGCGGGAGGGGCTTGGTGAAGGCCTGTCGGCAACGCCTCGCCCGGTACCGGCAGCGAGGCTGGTGAAGGGCCGGTTTACTTGGCCAGCGAGGCCTTGACCACCTCGGCGGCCGGCTTGCCATCGCGGCTGGTGACGCCGGCCAGCCACTGGTCGAGCTGCTGCGGATGGGCCTTCAGCCACGCCTTGGCCGCCGCATTGGCGTTCTGCTTCTCGTTGAGGACCTTGTCCATCAACTGGTTTTCCATGTCCAGGGTGAAGGACAGATTGGTCAGCAGCTTGCCCACGTTCGGGCATTCCTGCACATAGCCCTTGCGTACGTTGGTGTAGATGGTGGCGCCGCCGTAGTTGGGGCCGAAGACGTCGTCGCCGCCCGAGAGGTAGGCCATCTTGAAGCGGGTGTTCATCGGATGGGGTTCCCAGCCGAGGAAGACCACCCACTGCTGGCGCCGCTCGGCGCGCTGCACCTGGGACAGCATCCCGGCCTCGCTGGATTCCACCAGCTTGAACTTGCCCAGGTCGAAGGTGTTCTTGTCGATCATGCCCTGTATCAGGCGGTTACCGTCGTTGCCCGGCTCGATGCCATAGATCTTGCCGTCGAACTTGTCGGCGTTCTTGGCGATGTCGGCGAAGCTCTTCACCCCGGCGTCATAGACGTACTGGGGCACGGCCAGGGTGTACTTGGCTCCTTCCAGGTTGGCGCGGACGGTCTCGACGCTACCATTGTCGGCATAGGGCTTGATGTCGGCCGCCATGCTGGGCATCCAGTTGCCGAGAAAGACGTCGATGTCCTTGTTCTGCATGGACTTGTAGGTGACCGGCACGGAAATCATGTTGGTGGTGGGCTGGTAGCCGAGCGCCTTGAGGATCTCGCTGGTCACCGCCGTGGTCACGGTGATGTCGGTCCAGCCCACATCGGCGAAGCGCACCTTCCCGCAGGACTCCGGCTCGGCCGCGAAGACCGCCAAGGGAGCCAGCAGCGCGATACCTAGCAAACGACGCGAAACACCTTTCATGAGTAGCTCTCCAAAAGATTATTGATTGACCGTTCAACTAATATTGGCAGAAGCCAGCTTGTAGCAAATCCGGGCCGACCTCGCCTATCACCGATGTCGCTGCCAATGCGGGATGCGTCGTCGATAGGGGTGAAGATGTCGTTAACAAGCTGTTGCCGTCGGAAGATATCACGACGCCTGGGGACGAATGGGCGCCATGTAGGACGGCAACGCACCGGGCTGCGCTGAATCCTGACCCTACAGGGGCCTGGGAGCCAGCGCAGCCGTCGTCGCCAGAAGCCTCAGGGCAACCGATAGACCAGGCAGACGTTGCCGTTCAGACGGCGTACCACCTCCGGTTCGAGCTTTTCCAGACGGGTACCGGCGAGCAACTCCCGGTCCTGCTTGGCGAGCACTATCCAGGAGCCCGCGGGCAGGCTGTCCAACTGGGCTTTCTGCTCGCGCGCGACGAAGAGGGGCTGCTCATCGTGCTTCAGGTTCATCATGTAGCGGATCGCCCAGGCATCACGGTCGATGCCGAAGAACACCAGGGGACCGGGCTGCTGCTCGCGCAGGTTTTCGACCTGGGTGACGAAGCCGCGGGTGTCGTACTCCAGGTCCTGAACCGGCTCGACCACCACCACCAGCATCGACCACAGGGCGGCGAAGGCGAGGGCGCTGAGGGTCAACAGGCGCCTGGCCCCCTGCTGGCTGCGCCACTTGAGCAGGCTGAGCAGCTGGAGGCCGGCAAAGAACAGGATAAGAACGGGCAGCGACAGCTCGGGCCAATAGCCGTGTTTCTGCCAGAGATGCTGGCCGACCAGCAGGGCTACCAGCGCCAGCCCCGGCAACAGGCCCACCAGCAGCCGATAGGCCAGCGCCATCCCGCGTAGCCGGGACGCCGCCTGCAACAGTGCGAAGGCGGCGATCGCGGCCAGGAAGGGCACCATGGGGACGACGTAGTAAGCCCGCTTGAAATTCGGGATGGACAGGCCGACCAGGATCACCAGACCGCAGCCGGCAAGCCACAGCAAGTGGCGCCGCTCAGGGCTGTCCGGGCCGAACAGCAGTTCGCGCCGCCAGGCCCACATCGCCAGCAGGGCCAGCGGCATCACCGGCAGATAGCGGTACAGCCCCAGCTGCAGATAGAACCAGAAGGGTTTGCCGCTTTCGTCCAGCCGGCCGCTGACCTGCATGTGCCAGACCTCGGCGGCGAAGCCCTCACCGCCCTCCAGGCGGGCCAGCTGCATCAACGTCCACCAGCAACCAGCCAGCAGGATGAGCCCCAGCACGCCATAGCCGATCAGGTTGCGGAGCGCCGCCGGCCGGCGTTGCGGGTCGCACCAGGCGGTCACCAGCCAATACAGGCTGACGATGGCGCAGGGCTCGATCAGCCCCAGGGGCCCGCGGATGGCGAAGCCCAGCACGAACAGCGGAAACACGAGCAGGCGCAGTCCGGGACGCTGGTCACGGTCGGCGCGGTAGAACAGGTAGAAGGTGGCCAGCACGACGAGGGCGACCAGCTGATCCAGGCAGACCGCGCGAGCCTTTTCCAGCCACTGGGGCGTCAGTACCACCAGCAGTATCGTCAGCAGCGCCCAGGCCCGGCTGCGGTCGGCGAGGATGCGGTAGGTCAGGCTCAACACGCCGGCCGAGGCCAGGGCCGTGGGCAGCACGTTGGCGAGGTGATTCGGCGCGCCGATCAGCCGGGCGGCGAGCCAGCTCAGCCAGGTCGCCGTAGCGGGATAGTCCGGGTAGGGCTGCCCGTAGGTGGTGGGGAAGAACGAGGGGCCGTGGCGGAACATCTCGTTCAGGAACACCGCCCAGCGGTAATCGAAGCCCTGGGGGGCCTGATCCCAGATGCCCAGGGTGAAGAGCAGCACGGCCGCTGCGAACACCAGCAGGCTTTCGCTGCCCAGCTTGGCGCGGGAGAAGATCGTTGACGGCGGATCGATGGATATCTTCGGAGCTTTCATTGTTGCAGAGCCCGGTTAGGGAAGCCGATATACCAGGCAGGGGTTGCCGTTCAAGCGGCGTTCCAACACTGGTTTGAGTTTTTCTAGGGCTGTACCTGCGAGCAGGTCGCTGTCTTGCCGGGCTAGCACGATCCATGACCCGGCCGGAAGGGCATCCAGCTGCATGTTTTGATCGCGTGTGATGAAGATCGGCTGCTCGTCGTGATCTAGATTCATGATGTAGCGGATAGCCCAGGTGTCTTGGCCGAGCCCGAAGAAAACAAGAGGTCCCGGCTGCTGTTCACGCAAACCTTCCACCTGAGTAACGAATCCCCGCGTCTCGTATTCCAGATCCTGAGCGGGCTCGATAACAGCTACCAGCATCAGCCAGAGGGTAGTGAAGGCGAGGGCGCTCAGCGTCAACAGACGTTTGGTACCGGACTGACTACGCCATTTCATGAAACTCAAGAGCTGCAGGCCGGCGAAGAGAATGATAAGGCCCGGTAGTGATACGTCTGGCCAGTAGCCGTGTTTTTGCCAGACGTGGCGGCAAACGAACATCGCCACGATCGCTAGCACGGGTAGCAGGCCTACGAGCGTGCGAAAGGTGACCTCCATGCGACGCAGACGTGCCTCTGCCTGTATCAGCGCGAAGGCGGCGATTGCAGCCAGGAAGGGCACCATGGGCACGACGTAGTAAGCGCGTTTGAAGTGCGGAACAGACAAGCCGAGTAATATGATCAGCCCGCACCCAGCAAGCCACAGCAGCTGTCGACGGTCGGCATTGTCCGGGCTGAAAAGAAATTCCCGCCGCCAGGCAAGGAGGGTCAGCAATGCCAGCGGCATTACCGGCAGATAGCGGTAAAGACCAAGCTGCAGGTAATACCAGAACGGTTTGCCGCTCTCGTCGAGGCGTCCTGAGACCTGCATCTGCCAGACCTCGGCAGCAAAGGTGTCACCTCCTTCCAGCCGGGCCAGTTGCATCAATGTCCACCAGCATGCGGCCAGCAGGACGAGGCCAGCTATGCCATAGCCGATCAGGCCGCGCAAGGCAGCTGGTTTGTGTTGCGGATCACACCAGGCGATCACCACCCAGTACACGCTCACGATGGCGCAGGGCTCGATCAGTCCCAAGGGGCCGCGGAGGGCGAAGCCCAGTGCGAAAAGAGGAAAAACGAGCAGACGAAGCCTGGGGCTGTTATCACGATCAGCGCGGTAGAACAGGTAGAAACAAGCCAGCACGACGAGCGCGATGATTTGATCCAGACAGACGGCCCGCGCCTTTTCCAGCCACTGCGGGGTCAGCACGATCAGTAGCACGGTGAGCAGCGCCCAGGCCCGGCTACGGTCGGCAAGAATCCGATACGTAAGACCCAGAACGCCGGCAGAGGCCAGAGCCGTGGGCAGTACGTTGGCGAATTGATTGGGTGCGCCTATGGCCCTCGCGGCCAGCCAGCTCAGCCAGGTCGCTGTACCAGGATAATCGGGGTAGGGCTGGCCATAGGTGGTGGCAAAGAATGAAGGCCCGTGGCGGAACATCTCGTTGAGGAACACCGCCCACCGACCATCGAAGCCTTGAGGGGCTTGGTTCCAGATGCCGAGGGTAAACAGCACGGTTGCTGCTACAACCACGAACAGACTCTCGACGCCTAGCTTGCCCCGGGAGCCACGCAGCAACGGCGTGTCGATGGATAACTGCAGAGTTTTCATTAAACACTATCCAGAGGAAATGCAGTGTCAGGCGGTGACGGACTTACCGCGACCAATGGCGAAGTACTCAAATCCGCGCTTGGCCATGCGCTCGGGGTCGTAGAGATTTCGGCCGTCGAAGATCAGTGGCTGTTGCAACTGCTGGAGGATGAGGTCGAAGTCCGGTGCCTTGAACTGCTGCCATTCGGTACAGATGATCAGGGCATCGGCACCGGCGAGCGTGGCCTCGGGCGTACCCATGAGCACCAGGCGTTCGCCGTGGCCATAGAGGCGCTGCGCCTCGGCCATGGCTACCGGGTCGTAGGCGCGAACGCGGGCGCCCGCCGCCCACAGGGCCTCCATCAGCACCCGGCTCGGCGCGTCGCGCATGTCGTCGGTGTTCGGCTTGAAGGCCAGGCCCCAGAGGGCGAAGGTGCGGCCTTGCAGGTCCCCTTTGAAGTAACTCTGGATGCGTTCGAAGAGCTTGGATTTCTGCCGGGCGTTGATGGCCTCTACTGCCTGGAGCAGGTCCAGTGAGAGTCCCTGCTCTGCACCGGTGCGGATCAGCGCCTGTAGATCCTTGGGGAAGCAGGAGCCGCCGTAGCCACAGCCGGGATAGATGAAGTGGCTGCCGATGCGCGGATCGGCGCCTATCGCCAGGCGCACCGCCTCGATGTCGGCCCCTACGCGCTCGGCCACTTCGGCGATCTGGTTGATGAAGCTGATCTTGGTGGCCAGCAGGCTGTTGGCGGCGTACTTGGCGAGTTCCGCGCTGCGGATATCCATGAACTGGATGCGATCATGGTTACGGTTGAAGGGCGCATAGAGCTCCCGCATCAACTCGCGCGCCTCGGGCGAATCGGTGCCGACGACGATCCGGTCGGGCCGCTTGCAATCGGCGATGGCCGCGCCTTCCTTGAGGAATTCCGGGTTGGAGACCACCTCGATGGGCAGGGTACGGCCTTCTTCGGCCAGCACCTCGTCGATGATGGCGCGAACGCGATCGCCGGTGCCCACCGGGACGGTCGACTTGTTGACCACCAGCAGCGGATCGCTGCCCCGGTGTTCCCGGCGCAGCCGAGCGATGCTCTCGGCCACGGCGAAGACGGCCGTGAGATCCGCGGAGCCATCCGCGGCCGGGGGTGTACCCACGGCGATGAACTGAACGCTGCCATGGGCGACTGCCGTCGCCGCATCGTGGGTGAATTCCAGCCGGCCGTCGGCCAGGTTGTTGCGCACCAGCTCTTCGAGACCTGGCTCGTAGAGGGTGATTTCCCCGCGTTTGAGGCGGTCGATCTTGCTCTGGTCGATATCCATGCACAGGACCTGATGGCCCACTTCGGCCAGTACGGCGGCCTGCACCAGGCCGACATAGCCGATGCCGAATACGCTGATGTTCATAGGGTATTCCTGAGAGAGGAGGAGACAGGAGGGCGGTCGCTACCGACGAGGGCAACACCGACGACGATCAGCGCTATGCCCAGTAACGGGCGCGCGGAGGTGAATTCGGCGGCGCCCGGTAGCCAAAGGGCGCCGAGATGGACCAGCACGTAGGAAAGACTCAAGGCGGCGTAGGCGCGGCCCAGCGGTATCCTTGCCAGGGCGATCAGCCAGGCCAGCATCGACAGGGCATAGCAGGCCACGCCGAACGCCAGTTGCACGCCGGCGGTGCTGAGCAGAGCGCCAGGATGAGTTGGCCAGCTGGACACGGGGGGTAACTGCACCAAGGCGTAGCGCAGGGTCAGTTGGGCCACGGAGGTCAGCCCGATGCTGGCGAAGAGCGCGATCAGGCTGCTCACCCCGGGCCACCCAGCAGCCCGGCACCCAGCACGATGCACAGGCAGCCCCACCAGGCTCTGGGCCCCATCCGCTCATGGAACACCACACGGGCGAGGAGCGTGACTGCCAGGATATTGAGTGACAGCAACGGGTAGGCGATGCCGACCGGGACGCGCTGCAGCACCGCGAACCAGAGCAGCAAGGCGGTTCCCAGGCAGGCCAGTGCCAACCATAGCCACCTCGAGCCCAGGCGAGCGGCGAGTCCCGAGCCTGCGTTCGCCGCCTTCTTCTGCCCGAACTGGCTGGCACTGGTGAGCAGGATGACGGCCAGGATCAGCATCCCTTCCGTGGCCGTCACCGCGCGGTCCTCGGATAGACCAGCAGCACGAGGCGCTCCTTGACGACCTTGTCCGAGGTGGCCGGCAGGCTCGCCAGCAGGCGATCGTCACTGTCGCCACTCATCCGCAAGAGCACGGCGATGGAGCCTTCGCGGCGGTGCTCCTCGATCCAGGCGGGCAGCTCGCCGTCAGCCAGCAGGCGACCGCTGTCGGGCCGGCGTTCGAAGCCGTACTTCAGCTCGCCTGGGCCGCCGACGATCACGACGTCCGAGCGGCGAGTCGCCCAAGCCATGCTGGCCGCTGCGCCGAGGTCGTTACTGACCAGCAGGTGGGCCGGTTGCAACTTGCGCAGCTGATCCTGGACGAAGACGCTGGGCAGCTTGTTGTAGACCAGGCCCTTGGGCAGGGCGACGGTGAGTAGCGGCAGTACCAACCACATGGCCAAGGCTGGGGCCAGGGCGGTTTCCTTCGGCCACAGCAGGGCCCCCAGGCCGGCCAGCACGAAGCCGAGGGGCGCCAACAGTGCCAGTCCCCAGGCCAGGTTGTCGGGGCCACCATAGATCCGATCGTCGAACACCATCAGGGCGCCGAACCCCAGGATGCCCAGCAGCAGGTTGCAGGCGCCGTTGAGACGCAGCGCTCGCCATTGACCGGCCCGATAGGCGTCGAACAGCACCCGCGCCAGCAGCGGCACCAGGGCCGCCATCGCCGGCAGCAGATAGGTGGGCAGCTTGCCGCGGCTGAGGCTGAAGAAAATCAGCTGGCTGACGAAGGCGAGTCCCAGGAAAGCCGTGCCGCTGTGCTTGCGTGCCTGCCAGAGCGTGCCCAGGGTCCGGGGCAGCAGACCGGCCCAGGGCAGGATGGCCAGCAGCAGCACCGGCCCATAGAACCAGAAGGGTCGCTCGTGCTGGGCGTCGTCGCTGGCGAATCTCTGGATGTGCTCGTGCCAGAAGAAGAAATTCCAGTAGTCCGGATCGCGGTGGGCCACCAGCAACGCCCAGGGCGCGACCACCAGGGCCGCGACGATGACCGCCACGGGGCCGCGGCAGATCAGCTCCAGGAGCCGGCGTTGCCAGAGGAAGAACGGCAGTGCCACCAGCACCGGCAGCACCAGGGCGAGAAAGCCCTTGGTCAGCAGGCCGCAACCGCAGGCCAGGCCCAGCAGCGCCCAATTACCCAGGGCGGCGCTGCGGGTCGTGGCCGCCTGGGCCTGCCAGAGGGCGAGCAAGGCCAGGGTGGTCCAGAAGGCGAATTGGGCGTCCAGGGTCACATAGGTCGAAGACGCCGAGACGGCCAGGCAGGAGAGATAGAGCACGCCGGCCAGCAACGCCTGGAGACGGTCGCCCCAGATCAGGCGGGTCAGGCGGACGACGAGGGCCGCGGTGGCGAGGCCGGCCAACAGCGGCACCAGGCGTACGCTGAGCAGCGAATCACCCAGCCAGGCCTGGGCGATGGCCTGGGTCCAGTAGCCGCCGATGGGCTTCTCGAAATAGGGCAAACCGAGGAAGTGCGGCACCACCCAGTCACCGCTGCGCCAGAGTTCCTGGCCGATCTGCGCGTAGCGCGATTCGTCCGGAATCCACAGACCCCGCCAATTCAGGGGCAGCACGTACGCCAGGAGCGCGAGGGGCAGCAAGCACAGCAAACGCAGTCGACTCATTGTTGAACTCCTAACCATCCCTGGCGCCCTGCGAGGCTGCCGCGGACAACGCTTCCTTCTGGAAGCTCTTGTGGATCATCGGGCAGGCGTTCGCCTAGGGTCCCGAAGTGGATGTCCTGCTCCCGCGCCGCCTTGAGCAGGGCGCGGAAATCCTCGGCGAAGGCGATGCCTTCCACCTCGGCATGCAGGGTGTAGACGTTGAGCGCATTGGGGCGGAACAGCTTGAGCAGATAGGCGTTCCAGTCGCCGGCGGCGAGATCCGGACCGACCACCTCGTCGAAGGTCGGCATGTCCACCGGGATCTGCGGCGTGCCGTGGCCGCCGTTGCTCAGCCGCGGACGGAACAGGGCGCTGCCGCGGCAATCGCTGTTGTAGCGCAGGCCAAAGGCCTCCTTGGCCAGCACCACCCGCGGATCGGCGCGCCAGCCGGCGGCGGCGGAGCAGTCGACCTGGGCACCGAGGATGTCTTCCAGGGCGTGCAGGCCGCGGCCGAATTCCTCGCCCAGGCGTTCCAGGCTCCAGCTGCCGGTATGGGCCTGCCAGGCATGGTGGTCCCAGGCGTGCAGCCCGACCTCGTGGCCCC
>NZ_CAJYDW010000006.1 GCF_913774235.1 uncultured Pseudomonas sp.
TGGTGGACTGCTGCATGGCGCCTTCAGCGGTCTGCGACAGGGAGATACCGTCGTTGGCGTTGCGGGTCGCCTGGTTCAGACCGTTGATCTGGTTGGTCAGACGGTTGGAAATCTGCAGGCCGGCGGCATCGTCCTTGGCGCTGTTGATACGGCTACCGGTGGACAGGCGCTGCATGGAAGTGGCCAGGGAGCTGGACGCGTTCTGCAGGTTACGCTGGGTGTTCAGAGACGGGATGTTGGTATTGACGGTAAGGGCCATGGTGGCGTCCTCCAGTAGAACCTTGTGTGCCTGAGCATGCGAGTGGGACCTGCTTGCTCAGGCGCCCCGGTAATTCGCATTCAAGTTAGTTATCGGTGCTTATCGTCAAACCTTTAGAATTTTTAGCGACTTTTTTCGCCAGAAGCTTGACAGCAAGCGATCTTCCGATTCGTGCAAAAGGGTTATCGACCGGAGTGGCGATTTATTTAGCCCGCACGAGCCAATTTATGGGGCTTCCCGACGCCACGGCCTAGGGCGCACAGCCTTGAGCGGCTGGTGAAATGAAAAGCGCCCGAAAGACGGGCGCTTGGCAGGTGGCAGGCAGGCACGGGTGACAGCGCGCCGTGCTGCAACGCGATCAGTCGGGTAACCAGGCAGCTCGCCACGCCAGCAGGTTGTCCCCCTCCAGCATCCAGTCGCGATGAATAGCAGCGCGCAATTCGGCTCCCAACGTCCGTGCGCCTTCTCGATCCGCCAGGTGCTCGCGAATGGCATCCAGCCAATCCTTGTACTTGTTGCGGACCAGGGTCACTGGCAGACCACAGCGGTACGGCTCGATATTGGTGGCCACGACGGGATAACCGCAGGCACCCAGTTCCAGTAGCCGGAGGTTGCTCTTGCACCGATTGAAGGAATTGATTTCCAAGGGTGCGATGGCCAGATCCAGGTCCAAGCTCGCGAGCTTGGCCGGGAAGGCTTCGATTTCGACGCCCTGATGGAATTCATGCGGCGGCGCACCGGGCGGACTCATGCCGAGAAACACCCAGTCCACCTCCCCCGCCAGCTCTTTCATCACATCGACCACGATCCCGAGATCGCCTGCATGACTTGAACCTCCCGCCCAACCGACCCGGGGGCGCCCCTCTCGTCTTCCACTCTGCAGGTCCCCCCACCACGGCACAGGCAAGCGATTGGGTACGACACGGATGTCCGGATGGAGTCCGCGCATTTCCTCTGCCAAGGGCTCAGTGGATACCGTCAGACGATCCACGCTCGACAGCGCCTGGCGTATCGCCCGGGCGACCTGCGGTGGCTGGAAGGATTCGCGATGGATGCTCTTGAGCGGGATATTCCCCAGCAGGTCGTCCAAGTCATAGACGAGAAAAGACGAGGTATTGCGCTTGAGCGACTGCAAGGCCTCCAGCTGGGAATCGGTGATCTGGCGCTGAACGACGATGCTGTCCGCCTGGATGCGAGCCTGATTGACGGGCTCAAGATAGCGCTCCTGATGGATACCATCGACCAACAAGGCAGATCGCATCGCCTGAAACGGCTGGATCATCCGGTAGTGGCCACATCCCCAACGGTCGCCAGGTAGCACCTGGATAACGGGCAATGGTCGCCAGGACAGCGGACGCCACAAATTGTCGGCATCAAGCTCCATGGTGAAATCGGCCTGATCAAGTGCCAGGTTGGAGTTATACGCCGGATCGCTCCCGAGCACTGGCGACCAGCGCTGATAAAGCCGTGTTTCCGCACTCTTCAGCTCCGCATCGTCGAAGCCCTGCTGTGACTCCCAGCCGAGCCGCGCATAGGGTGTCCAGACCACCAGGTAGCCGGCCTGGCCGACTTGCAGACAGAACTCAACATCGGCGAATGGCTGAGTGGCGAAGGAACCGCAATCGGGGATGGCGCGGAATACCTCCGCCCGCACCAGCAGGCAACGGCCGCTGACGGCACTGAAGTTCTGCACCACCTGCTGCCGGTAGAGATAACCCGCGCGATCGTCGGGTTCGCCCTGGAAGAGGCTGCTGGCCGGCCCGCGTAGCCCGAGGACCAGTCCGGCAATGGCCACCTTGCCTTCGCGATCCAGCAACTTGGCGCCGACCACGCCGACCTCCGGACGCCGCGCCTGGTTGACCAGCTCGTCCAACCAGGACGCCTTGATGCTCAGACAACCGGCACTGAGCCACAGCAGGTACTCGCCCTTGGCCGCCTGGGCCAGCGGCTGGGGCCCATCGGCAGGGATGACCCTCAGTTGCTCCAGGCCCAGTGTCACCAGTTCATCGAGCCAGAGACCTATATCGGGCGCGACGTTCGCCGGCCGGCCCACGAGGATCTCGTAATGCGGATAGGCGGTGCCGCCCAGGATGGATTCCAGGCAGCGGCCCAGTTCTTCCAGCGGTCCCTGGGCCTCGATCAGAATGGACACCAGCGGCTGGTGACCACTCAGGTACTGAATACGGCTCACGCATGGCAGGGCGCCCGCACCGACCTCTGCCGGCACGCCCAGGCGCGCCAGGTGCGCGCGGACGATGCCATGGGTCGCTGCCGGTTCGCATTGCTGCAGCCAGTCGGGAAAGGTCTGCGACGAGTGATGCAACACGTCCGGCAGATGGGCAATGGCCGTGACGCCATGACGCTCGACAACCTGCAGCAGCAGGTCCTGGACCAGTGCCACGCCAGGCGCAGGGACGCTGGCGGTGGATGCCAGCAACGCTTCGCGACTGATGGCCAGCAGCGGACCGGTATAGGGATAGCTACGCAGCAGATCCAGATTAAAGGCCGCTTTGAAGATCGGACATTCAGGACCACTGTCGGCGAGGTGATCTTCATCGACATAGCACGCATGCACATTCCCGGATACCAGAATGCGCTCGGCTAGCCGCAACAGAGCTTCAGGTTCGAGGCGATCACCCGCGGTGATTTTCAAGGACCAAGCCGCTTCGCTGTTCGCCAATGCCGCCTGCCAGCTCGCCAAGTCGGCAACAGACTGTTCCAACCGGACCGTCGTAAAAATCGGGTAATGCTGCTCTTTCAACGAAGACAGCGTCACCTCCGCCAGCGCTGCCTCGCCCACGATCAGCACGAGAAAATGCAGTTGCGCATCCTGAATTATCGCCTGGTGGTAAACATCAAGACGGGTGGGGCTCGAGCGTCTGGCTGCGAGCCAGTCGGTGTATTGAATGACCGGAGCCTCCTGAGCCGCAGCAGCGAAAGGCTGGGCGACAAAGGGCGCCACCTGCGAGGAAGCGTCCGTGGCGACGGGTGTCCCCTTGACGTAACGTCTGGACAAGTCGCCGGAATCCCTACCGGGTCGAGCGCGAATGAGAAACTGCAGACTGCACAGTTCGCCCACATCCTCTGGCTGCAAGTGTTGCAACGTCATGTTGCCGACCTGCAAGGTTACATCGTGCTTATCCTTGTTTTCGTAATAAGCCTGAGCGACACGACCATCAAGGAGATAATTTAGCGTTTCAGTGTGATAACCCGTTTCATAGAGAAAGCGCCGAAATTCAGCCAGGGTGAAAAAGCGGATGTGGGTGACATCAAGCAGACCCGCCCCTTCATATTTCCAATAGCCTTGTGCCAGTTCCGACATCAGCCAAAGGTTACGGACGTTGGGAATCGAGATCACCAGTTGCGCATCAGGCGACAACAGGGGCTGCAAGGCCTTCATCACCGCCCATGGATTGTAGAGATGCTCCAGGACATCCCCCAGGATCACCCCATCCAGTGTTCCGGCTTCTATACCTTCAGCCTGGAGATCGAAGTCTTCGAACTTGCCGACCAGTACCCTGTCGAGCCGTTGCCCCGCGATCTGCGCGGCGGACTCGTTGACTTCGATGCCCCAAACCCGCGAGTGAGGATGGCGCTGCTTGAATAGCCCACTGGTCGCCCCTGCTGCGCAACCCACGTCAAGCAGGAAACGGGGCGGCGTGGCGAACGCGCCGATCAGCTCTTCACGGGGCGCTTGATGGTAGGCAGCCTCGACATCGCTGACGCTCACATCCAGATGGGTCTGCCACACATAGGATTCGACAGCCGCCGCTCCAGCCATCATCTCCTGCATGAGTGCCGCGACTCGATCAGTCGCCAACCCATCGACACCCAGGTTGTAGTAGCCCGCGCGGGCCTGCATTTCGGCAACCATGGCGCGACGTCGCTCGTTGTCGCCAAGCAAGGAGGCCAACGCTGCGGCCAACTCCGACGGCTCGACCTCCAGAACCCCGGATGCCGCATCAAAACTCGGCCCAAGCAATACCCCAGGCTGGTTGACGAGATTGATGGCCGGTGTACCCGCCAACATGGCCTCTACGCTGTAGTTGGAGTCCATGGCGATCAGTACGTCAGCCGCCAGGAGCCACTCGCGGCCATTCTCACTCGTATGCAAATAGTGCGCGGCGTTCGCCCCCGACTCGGCGAGAAGCTCCTCAACACGCTGTGTCCCAAAGTGGGCATTGGCAGGACGATCCTTGATGACTGCCGCAAAGTCCCAACCTGCTCGACGCAGTTGTTCGCAGGCATCGATAAAGACCCGTAGCGTGTTGCCATACAGGTGCTCGTCACCGAGCGCAGTCAGATTGGCGGCCCAGGTGCTACCGAAGACGACGATCGGACGATTGACGGGATAGCCATAGCGCTGACACAACATCTCGCGGGCCTGAGGCCGCTGACCGCGCCATTGCAGGTAACCGTCCCATGCCGGATTACCGGTTACTCTGATGCGCTCCGAAGGTATACCTATGTCGAGATATCCTTCACAGCCTCGCTCTCCGTACACCGCCAAAACATCAGCCTTTAGATGGGCGTGGACGGTATAGGGCTCGGACAGGGCCAGTGCGTGGGCGAGATGGAGACTAGGAATATTTTTTTGTACGGCCCAATTGACTACCGTTTTGGCGGAAGCCTGCATATCCTCGTTGACCACTACCAGCCCGATGGCATGCTGCTCTGCTGCACGATTCAGGGCGGCTGTCAGCAGGAGTACCGTCGGCAAATCAGCCTGAAGTGTTTCCAGGATGATCTTCGTCAAGCCCGGATGCGCCAAATCCCCCAACGCCTGCTGCAGGTGCTCGTGAGTGAGGCCGCTTTCCAGACTGCTCCAATCCAGTTCAGCGTTCTGCAGGACATGCCGTTGCTGCTCCGCATCCAGCAGCCCCACTAGGTCGACCACTGCAGAACCGGTTTCTGCCAGCGCTCGCTCGAGATCTGCGTCGATCAAGGATGAAAGGGTGAAAACGGTCATTGGCCCTTGCGTTCTGACGAAACGAAGCAGGGCCTCGCGCTGGGCTCCCCACAGCAAACTGACGATTGCCTGGCGCATCATGTTCTCACTCCGCTGAAGCAGCCATAGTGCTGCCTGAGCAACTGCTCAACCAGGTTGTATTGAGCACCGGCGGCTATTTCCCGTTGAAGCCCGGAAGGAACGCTAAGCCCATCGGCCCAATGGCGAGCGATGGAAAGCGCCTGCTGATCCATGTCCAAAGCGGACTGCCACTTGGTGAAAAGCGCTCTGATATCGGTCGGAAGCAGGGAAAACCAGTCCAATCCAGGCCAGTGCTCGGCAAAGCTCTTGAATACCTGAAACAGATAATGTTGGCACCGTAACGTGGGCAGTAGCACAGTCCAGGCCGCATGATAATCAGCAATGCTCAATGGCAGCTTTGCCACTAGCGAGGTATCGGCTTGCCCCTGCAAGCCTCGCTCGATTTCATTGAAGTCTTCAAGGAAAGCTTCGTTGGCTGCCGGATCATTACGTTTCTCCAGCACGACAAAGAGTCGTCCAGCCATCGAGGGTGCCAGGTGTTCGATCAGCGCCTGCTCGATAAACAGATTGAGCTGAAAAAGCGCAGAATCCTTGGCGATCCAACTTTGCAACCGTTGCCATCTGCGGTTCAGCTCAAGTGAACGCCATAATTTCCAGTTGACATTTCCTGCTGACAAAAACGCCCCATACGGATGAATACCACGGACACACAGCTGCTGATCCGTTGCGAGCTCGACTATCTCGTCGGCAGTGACCCGCATATTGAAATGCATGAAGTCGTTAGGGTCTGAGCTTCGCGTCAGGGGCTCCGGCCACGAAGCCCGATCCTGACCGAATGCATAATGAGCGTTGGCCAAGGAGTGTATATCGAACAGGATTCGCCCCCCCGGCCGCACGACCCTCAGCCAATCCATCAGGGCTTCACGCCAATTGGGAAAATGCACCAGGACGTTTAGAGCGACCACGGTGTCGGCACTGCCGTCAGTGCAGGGTAGCGCCAATAGGTCGCCCTGCCGAAGATCGAGGGGCAGTTCCTCGGCCAGACGACGCGTTTCGTCCAGCATCGCCTGGGAGCTATCCACCCCGGTCACCTGGTAACCGTCGCGCGCCAGAGCGATGGCCGCCCGGCCCGTACCCGTTCCCACATCGACGACCTGCTTTCCGCTGGCGTTTCGCCGAATCAGGTCGATCTCCAGCAAATGCTTGAGTTGATTGGTGCCGCTATTTTCGACCATTCGCTGCGAGTACCAGGAAACCATCCCTGGGTCAGTCCACGCGTGGGTTTTCCAGTTGATCAGGGCAGCGTGCGGGGTATGGCCGGCAGCCTGGGTAGTGTTAGCACTCATTGCAGCAAGCTCCAAGCAAGAGGGGTACCACGAGGAATGGCCTGCCGCGCTCGCCGGCCTATCACCTCGTCTAGATGAGCGGGGGCGAGCCCGAGTCCTGGACGTATCGACCTGACGTGCCCGGGCGTAAGGATCTCGCCTGCCCCGAGATCCTTCACCACGTATAGCGAACGACGAAACTGCAGCGATGGTCGCTCGGCCGCCTGAACGCCATAACGGATTCCGCCCAATGCCTGCCAGGCCCGTTCGGTCTCGGTAACCAAGCTACGAAGTTCATCGGGCTCCAGGGAGAAGGCCGCATCGACACCACCGTCAGCACGATCCAGGGTGAAGTGCTTCTCGATGACCGTCGCCCCGAGCGCAACCGCGGCGACGGCCGCACCGATACCGCCGGTATGATCGGAAAGCCCTACCTCGCAGCCGAACAGCTCTTGCAGATGCGGCAGGGTACGCAAATGGCTATCAGCGGCAGAGGCCGGGTAGGTGCTGGTGCACTTGAGTAACACCAGGTCTTGGCATCCAGCCTGACGGGCCGTGGTGACGGCGGCATCCAATTCCGCGATTGACGCCATACCGGTGGAAATGATCATCGGCTTGCCCGTAGCGGCTACCCGAGCGATCAGCGGGAGATCGGTATTTTCGAAGCTGGCAATCTTGTAGGCCGGTACCGAAAGACGCTCGAGAAAATCGACGGCGCTGGCATCGAAGGGCGTGGAAAACGCCAGCAACCCGAGTTCCGCCGCGCGTGCGAACAAGGGTTCATGCCACTCCCAGGGCGTGTAGGCCTGCTCGTACAGGCGATACAGAGAAGTGCCCTGCCAAAGACTATTCGGATCGGAGACGTGGAACTCCCCTTCGTCCAGATCCAGCGTCATGGTGTCGGCCGTGTAGGTCTGCAGCTTGATGGCATGAGCACCCGCGGCAGCGGCTGCCTCGACGATGGCGAACGCACGCTCCAGAGATTGGTTATGGTTGCCGCTCATTTCGGCAATTATGAAGGGGGGAGCTTCACGACCGATTAGCCGCTCGCCGATACGAAATTCACTCATCGACAGTCTCCCCGCAAAGGACGGTAGAGTTGATGAAGGCGCGGCTGATAGCCGGCCTGTTGAAAGAGTCGTAGCGAGGCAGGATTGTCGTTACGCACTCGCGCCTCGATCTCTTCGATTTCCCACCCATGGTTGGCGAGATAGTCTTCTCCGGTCTGCAATAGCAGCATTCCCCATCCTGCACCCAGCCGCTCCTCCAGGAGATAGAGCGAGACCTCCGCGATCTTTGCGGAGCGTCGCTGGAAACGGATAACCCCAACAGGGGCGTCGAGAACGGACGCTATCAATAGCAAGTGTCCTACGGTGTCGGCCAGGGTTCGGGTCAGCCAGCCAAGATGGTCATCCCAGGAGAGCGGGTTCGTGTTCAAGGAGGCTCGACGAACCACCTCGGCATTACGTCCATCGTAGAGCAGCCGGGCATCATCTGCAGTGGCCGGACGCAGTCGAAGATCCTGGCCGAGCATGGCCGTGGTCACGCGGATGGTTCCCCGCCCGTCCACCAGCGCCTTTGATTGCGCGGCGAGACTGCGCCGCAGCTCAGTGCTCAGCAGAAGCGTACGTACGGCCGCACGATAATCGGCAACCTCGAGCGTTTCGGCCTCGCCGAGATACAGATGAGCGCCGCGCTCCGCCAGCGCCGCGGCATTGCCCTGCTGGTTCGGCGCGAGAGCCACACAGAGAGTCGGTCGCCCCAGGGCGGCACGCTCCCAGGTACTACTGCCTCCTGCCCCAATACAGAGATCGGCAGCGGCCATGAGCGCCGCGAAATCCTCTACATGTCGCTGTAAATGCCAGTGCGAATGCTTCGCCGTGAGCTGTTGAAGTCTGTCGAACGCCGGGTTGGCCGAGCCAGCGACGATATCGACCTGCAACGTTGGAAAGTCGGCCAATGCCTCCAGGACCTTAAACGTCTCACCCTTGGCATCCACGCCACCGAAGTTCACCAGTACCCGCTCGACCGTCGATCTCAGGGGTGTTTCCCTTCCCATGAATGCCGGCCGCAGCAATGCGAATCGCGGTCCGAACAATGTCCGCCCGGTTTCGATCGAAGCCATTTCCGGTCGCGTGAAGGCAGTGAAATTCTGATCCAGCAGCAGATCCACCGCGTGCCGACGTTGTGGCAAGTCGTCTATCGCCAGGACGCGCCTCGCGCGATTCCTGATCGCACGTTCCCAGTCCTCCCCCAGGCCGTAGTGATCCACCACACACCAATCGAAATCGAGTTCGTCGGGCAAGACCCGTAGCAGACAGTCCATGTCCTCTGCCCAGGGCAATGGTGATTCGGGATCGTCACGTTGATCCAGAACCGAGAGCCCATGTACCGGATAGCCACGCGACTCGATCTCCGCGAGTGCATGGCCAGGCTCCAGGCGACAGGCGAAATGTACCGCGCAGCCCATCGTCGCGAGCGCGTCCGCCAGCGTAAGACAACGCATGACATGGCCGGTACCGATTCGCAGCGAAGCATCGGCCCTGATCAGGATACGCATTCAGAATCCCTGGATTGCCAAGCGGCATAGATCAGCTCTGCTCGGTACCAGTCATCCAGGGTATCGATATCCTGGACCTGGTAGCGCGGTAGACGCAGAGGTAGCGACTTCGCGCCATGCAAAGGCTCACCCTGCAACCAGGCCGAAGCTCTTCCCCAGTAGAACTGGCCAGCATCGTGGAAGGTGGGTTCCAGATCCTGCGAACGGGTCTCGCGATATTGTGGATAGAGGGCTTCGAGACTGCCGTCCGTTGTCAGGCGTAACGCACGCTGCACCGGTGCCGGAAAGTCCGCGACAGTGAAGGCATAGGCTTTGTCGGCTCGCGCCTCGAGCAACGCCAGCCCGGCAGCCAGATCGCTGACCTGGACAAAGGGGGCCGTGGCGTAGAGGCAGCAGGTGTAATCGGGATGGCAGCCTGCCTTCTGCAGCTCACTCAGCGCATGCTGGATGACCGCAAGCGTACCTGCGTAGTCATTGGCCAGCTCGGCAGGCCTCACAAAGGGAACTTCGGCACCATAACGCAGAGCGACATCGGCAATCTCCGCATCATCGGTACTGACCATCACACGCCCGAACAAGCCACTTTGCAGAGCCGCTTCGATCGAGTAGGCGAGCATGGGACGACCGTGGAACAAGCGAATGTTCTTACGCGGAATGCGCTTGCTACCGCCGCGAGCAGGAATAATCGCTACGGCTCTCATAGCTGTCCCCCGCTGCACAGACGGCACCGGCAGGGGCATAGCAGAACCTCTCGCAGCTTCACGATCCGCATTGAACCACCCCGCTATCGAGCAGGCCAACCAAACACTTCACCACCCTGTCCTGCTGCTCCTCGCTGAGGTCGGCGTACAGCGGCAGGCTCAGGGCCTGGGCGTAGTAGCGCTCGGCCTCGGGAAAGTCGCCAGGCTGGAAACCCAGCGCCTGGTAATAGGGCTGCAGGTGTACCGGAATGTAGTGCAGGTTGACGCCGATACCCGCGGCTCTCATCCCGGCGAAGACGCGATCGCGCCGGGCTTCGTCGACCCGAATGGGAAAGAGGTGCCAGGCGGACTCGGCCAAGGCCTGATCGCCGATGAGCCCCACCGGCAGTTCCGCCAGCCGATCACGGTAGCGCGCGACCAGGGCGCGCCGGCGGGCGATGAAGGCTTCCAGGCGGTCGAGTTGCGACAGCCCAAGGGCCGCCTGGATATCGGTGATCCGGTAGTTGAAGCCCAACTCCAACTGCTCGTAGTACCAGGCGCCCTGCCCCGGCGCGTGCATCAGCGCCGGATCCCGGGTGATGCCATGGCTGCGCAGACGCCGCAGGCGCTCGGCCACCGCCGCATCCTTGGTGGTGAGCAGGCCGCCTTCGCCAGTCGTGACGATCTTCACCGGATGGAAGCTGAACACCGTGATGTCGGCCTGGGCGCCGCAGCCAACCGGTCGGCCGGCATAGCGCGCACCGATGGCGTGGGAGGCATCCTCGATCACTTTGAAGCCATAGCGATGCGCCAGGCGCTGAATCGCCGCCATGTCGCAGCTCTGGCCGGCGAAGGCCACGGGTACCAGGATCTTAGGGAGGCGCCCTGCCCGCTCGGCGTTTTCGAGCTTGGTGGCCAGTGCCGTCACGCTGAGGTTCAGGGTGAGCGGATCGATGTCGACGAAATCGACCTCGGCGCCACAGTAACGTGCGCAGTTGGCACTGGCGACGAAAGTATTGGGCGAGGTCCACAGCAGATCACCAGGCCCCAGATCCAGCGCCAGGCAGGCGATATGCAGCGCGGCCGTGGCGTTGCACACGGCCACCCCATGAGCCGCCTCGCAACGTTGCGCCACCGCCTGCTCGAAGCGCTCGATCATCGGGCCCTGGGTCAGCCAGTCGGAACGCAGCACGGCATTGACCGCGGCGATATCCTCTTCGCTGATGGACTGCCGGCCATAGGGAATGAAGCTCATGGGCAGCGCTCGACCAGCTGCCGCAGGGCCGTGATGTCCAGGTAATGCGGATTGCTGTCGGACAGGTACTCGAAGCCGGGCTCGACTGGCCGGCCCTGCTCGCCGAGCCCATCGCGAGAATAGTCGCACGGCTGATTGAAACTCATGGCTGGCGTGATGACGTAGTGCCGTGAGAATTCCAGGGTATGGGGACTGTCATCGCGGGAGATCATCATCTCGTGCAGTTTCTCACCGGGCCGGATACCGACCTGGCGCTGTGCCAATTCAGGCGCCAGCGCCGTGGCCAGATCGACGATGCGAGCCGAGGGAATCTTGGGCACGAACAACTCGCCCCCCTGCATCCGCTCGAAGCTGCGCATCACGAAATCGACACCTTCGTCGAGGGTGATCCAGAAGCGCGTCATGCGCGCATCGGTGATGGGCAGCTCCGTGACGCCATTGGCGATCAACTTGCGGAACAGCGGCAGTACCGAACCGCGGGAGCCGACCACGTTGCCGTAGCGCACCACCGCGAAGGAGGTATCCCGGCTGCCGGCGATGTTGTTGGCGGCGACGAACAGCTTGTCCGACAGCAGCTTGGTGGCACCATAAAGATTGATTGGGCTGGCCGCCTTGTCGGTGGACAGGGCGATGACCTTCTTCACCCCGTTCTGCAGCGCGGCGGCGATGATGTTTTCCGCGCCGTTGACGTTGGTACGAATGCATTCGGTGGGGTTGTACTCGGCCGCCGGCACCTGCTTCAACGCCGCGGCATGCACCACCAGGTCGATGCCGCGCATGGCCTGCTGCAGGCGCTGCTCGTCACGCACGTCACCCAGGAAGTAGCGCATGCAGGGCGCGTCGAATTCCTGGCTCATCTCGTACTGCTTGAGTTCGTCGCGGGAGAAGACCACCACCCGCTTGGGCCGGTAGTCGCTCAGCAGGCGCTTGACGAAGGCCCGACCGAAGGAGCCAGTGCCGCCCGAGATGAAAATCGACATGCCATCAAACATTCTGCTATCCCTTCGCGATGAGTCGAGCGGCCAACCGGCGGAAAACCGTCGCAGCGAGCCTAACGGAAGAGTAGCAGCAAGAAGCCGGCCAATTCAGGGGAAGCGAGAAGTCCTTAGAGGTACTTGAACAGGCTCAGCTGGGCGATCTTCACGAAGCTCTGCTGCGACGCCTGCAGTACGGTGTTCTGCAGGGCGTAGCGCGACAGGGCCTCAGGATAGTCGAGATCCTCGAGATCGGACTGCACCGACTTGTTGACCAGGGTGACGTTGGCGATGAAGTCGCTGGTGGAGTCGATGACGTTGAGGCGCGCGCCGACCTTGCCACGGATGCCATCGACCTGGGTGTAGGCGGTGTCCAGGTTGCTCAGGGCCACGGCGGCGCTGTCGCGAATCTGGTAGACGCCTTCGGTGCTGCCATCGCCATTCTCCAGCGCCTTGCGCAGGTCGGAGACGACATTGAGCAGGCTGCGCTTCTCGTTGGCGGTGTCGCGGGTGATCTTGAATTCATCGCCGGCGGCTGGAGCGCCATCCATTTGTACCTTGACCCCACCATAGGTGACGAACCGACTGGATTCCTGGGTGCTGCTCAGGCTGTCGGCCTTGAGCTGGCCAGCGGGCGGGTTGGCCGGATCGTAGGCGGCCCATTGCGCGGCGGTCGGCGGGTTCTTGAGATCGTAGATGACGTACTTCTGGTCATCCAGGAAGTGGATGCCGACACCATCGGTGGCCACCGGCGGGGAGCTGGCCGGGAAGGTGGAATCGTAGGCGCCCTTGTCTTCCACCAGCCCCAGGGAGATTCGCCCGGTGCCGGTATTGGTCGCCGACTTGGCGGTGTCCACGCGATTGGCGTTGAAGTTGTTCTCGAAGGCGTCCTTGCCGCTGTCGCTGATCGGCACGAAGGTGGAGCTGGCGATCTGCACGCTGCGCTGGCCTTCGTCGCCGTTGTAGCTGTAGGTGCCGTCGGCGTTGCGCACATAGGGCTGGGTATCGCCCATGGAACCGGAGAACAGGTACTTGCCGCTGGCATCCTTGCTGTTGAGCAGGTTCATCAGCTCGTCCTCGCGCTGTCCGACTTCCTTGGCCAGGGAGGCCCGGTCGGTCGGGTCGAGGGCGCCGTTGCCGGCCTGGACGGCGATCTCGCGGATGCGCGTCAGCACCGTCTCCACCGAGGTCAGCATGGCTTCCTCGGTGTTGAGGCCGTTCTTGGCCGCGGTCATGCCGGTGTTGTACTGGTCGTTGAGCGCCCCCTCCTGACTCAGCTGCAGCAGCTTGATCGAGGCCACCGGGTCGTCCGCCGGGGTGAGGATCTTCTTGCCGGTGCTGATCTGCTCCTGGGTACGGCTGACATCGCCATAGTTGCTCTGCAGGCCGGTGATGCCGTTGTTGAAAGCCTGGACGGTGGAAATACGCATGGGCGGGTTCCTTATCTGAAGGCGCCGATCAGGGTGTCGAACAACGACTGGGCGATCTTGATGACCTGCGCCGAGGCGCCGTAGTACTGCTGGAACTGGACGAGCTTGGCCGCCTCTTCGTCCAGGTTCACGGCGGACAGGGAGTCGCGGTTGTCTTCGGACTGCTTGAGCACGGTCTCGCTGGCGGCGGAGTCCACGCGGACCTGGGCGGTCAGGGTGCCGACCCGCTCCACCAGGCCGCCGTAGGCGTTGTTGTAGGTGGTGCCGGTGGTGCCGAAGCCACCCATGGTGTTCTTGGTCTGCAGCGCCACCAGGTTCAGGGCGTTGCGGTTGTCGGAGACGGCGCCGTCGTTGGTGCCGAGGGTGAAGCTGTCACCGTCCTGCGGCACACCGCTGATGTTGAAGTCGTAGCTGTAGCTGTTGTTGGTGGTCGGATCGGTGTACTGCAGGCGGAGCGTGTTGGTCTGCCCCGACGTCAGGCCAGTCGTCGACGGCGACACGTAGCTCAGGGTCGCGCCGGTGGGCAGCGTCCCGGTCAGGGTCCCGGTAGCGGAACCGAAGGTCAGCTTCAACCCCGAGCTACCGAACAGCCGGCCGAAGTCAGCGGTGTTCACCGGCGAGGGGGCGCTCTTGAGATCGGGCTGGGTAATGGCGCCGGTGCCACGGTTGTTGGTGGTGCTGGACGCCTTGGCCGTGCCGGCGAAGCCGAGCTGGCTGGACTGGTCCAGGTCGACGCTCATCTGCGCTGCGCCACGGCGAGTGGGTTGCAGACTGAAGACGTCGCCCGCCTGGGCCTTGGCCAGCTCCGCCGCCGTGAATTGCACCTTGAAGCCCTGATCGGTGCCACTGGCATCGGCGAAGGTCAGGGTGACCGGGTCGGTACCACTGCGGGTGACGGTGATGTTGGTACTGTCGCTGACGCGAAGTGCCTTGAAATTGGTGCCATCGAAGTCCAGGCGATAGTCGCTGGGATTGAGCTTGGAGGTATCGGTGATGCTCAGCGTCGCGACCGCCGAACCGAAGTTGGTGGAGCGGCCCATGACCCGCAGCCCGGTACTCTGACCGCCGTTGACGTCGCTGAACAAGGGCGAACCGGCATTGCCCGCCAGATCCAGGCCCTGGCCGAGTTGCTTGTTCACGGTATCGGTCAGGGTCAGCGCCAGCTGGCCGAGGCTGTTGTAGGCATGGTCCAAGGCGGTATCACGATAGGACAGCAGGCCGCCCATCTCGCCGCCGCTGACCTGCGAGGTGATGATCTGTGAGGTGCTGCCCGCGGTGAGGGTGATCTGGTAGCGCGACGGATCGTCGTTGCCCGGCCCGGCGTTCAGCGACGAGACGTTGCTGCCGACCACCAGCGGCTGGCCGGTGCCGACGAAGAGATTCAGCGAGCCGTCGTCCTGGCTGACCACCTGCAGGCCAACCAGGCTGGACAGCTGCTTGATGGCCTGCTCGCGGGAGTCGATCAGGTCGTTGGGCGCAGCACCTGCCGCCTTGGACTTGGCGATGGCGTCGTTGAGGCTGCCGACGCTCTTGGCCAGCGAATTGATCTGGCCGGTGAGCGCCGTGAGCTGGTCGTTGATCTGACCGTTCTGCTTGTCGATCTGGTCGTACAGGGTGTTGAACGACTTGGCCAGGCCCTGCGCCTGAGCCAGCACCGCCTCGCGCGCCGGTACCGAGGACGGATCCTGGGCGGCGGTCTGCAGGGTGGCGAAGAACTTCTGCATGGCCGGCGTGATGCCGGTAGTGCTGTCCGACAGCAATCCGTCCAGCTGGGAGATCTGCGACTTGAAGGTCTGCAGCTCGCTGTTCTGGCTGTTGGCGGTACGCACCTGGCTGGTCAGGAAGTCACTGGCCAGCCGGCGCACGTCCACCGTCTGGGAACCGGAGCCGATGTAGCCCGATCCACTGAACTGGGCGATGTTGGTCTGCTGGATGGCCTCTTGCCGCGAATACCCCGGGGTATTGACGTTGGCGATGTTGTGACCGGTGACCGTCAGGGCATTCTGCGTGGATCTCAGGCCCGACAGACCGATGGAAAGTAGATCAGCCATGGGTCACTCCTCAGCCCCGCGACGACGGACCGCCCAGGGAGGCGACGGTCTGGTAGGTGTTCATGTTGCGGGCGATCTGGATCACCTTGCGTGCGTACTGCGGATCGGTGGCATAGCCCGCCTGCTGCAGGCCCTGCATGAAGCGCTCGGAGTTGCCATTGGTGGACAGCGCCTTGTCGTAGCGGTCGTTGCTCTGCAGGAAATTCACGTAGTCGTGGAAGCTGTCGGCGAAGGAGTCGTAGGTACGGAATTTCTCGCTCTCCTTCACCGCCTTGCCGTTGACGAATTCCTGGGTCACGGCCGTGGCGCTGCCGCCATCCCAGCCGTGGGACTTGATGCCGAACAGGTTGTTGCTGTTGCTGCCATCGGCCTGCTTGACCATGTGCTTGCCCCAACCGGTTTCCAGCGCGGCCTGGGCCACCAGGTACTTGGGATCGACGCCCAGGCGCTTCGCCGCGGCCTCGGCCATGGGCATCATGGTGTCGACGAATTCCTGGCGGGTGCGAAAGCGCGTCTTGCCGGTGGCCGCGGAAGCGCTGTCGACACCCGCCACGGCGTCGCTGGCGGCGGCGGTCTTGGTGGTCGTCTGGTTGGCGTTCTGGCGCCAGGCACTCTGCGCCGCCGCGACGTCCTGGAAGCTCTGCTTGAGCGCCGCCCCCTGCTCGGCGGCGCCGGCGATGTTGGCGGCCATGCGCTCGGCCACCCGGCCCGGCAGGGCCAGGCGGCGGGTATTGAGGGCGGCGGAATCATCCCGTCCGGACGCGACGGCGCCCGCGGCAGCCGGGGTGAGACCACGACTGCCGACCTCGTTGAGCGTGGCGGTGCGGCCGGCGGCCAATTGGCCTTCGGTGGGCGCGGCCTGGCCGACCTGGGCGAAGGGGTTGGGCCGCGAGGAATGCTGGCCGGTCTTGCTCAGCTGGCGCTCCAGGACATTGGCCAGGCCGATGCCACCGCCGTCCCGCGACAGGGAGACGGCCAGCTGCTGGTCGTACATGTCCTGGTACTGCTTGGTGGTCTCGCTGGAAAAGGGGCTGTCCTTGTCCGCCAGTGCCTGGTTGGCACTGCGCATGGACTTGAGCATCTGGTTCAGGAACAGCGACTCGAATTCGCCCGCGACCTTCTTGACGTTTTCCGCGCTGTCGCGATCCTTACCCTTCATCTGGGCCAACCGATTCAGGTCGGTGAAGGCCCCCGAATCCTTGACGTTGCCGTAGTTGCCACCCAGACGAGATTCCATCGCCCGCTCTCCTTAAATTACGATCAGATCGGCCTGCAAGGCGCCGGCCTGTTTCAACGCTTCGAGAATGGCGACCAGGTCGCTGGGCGCTGCGCCCACCTGATTCACCGCCCTCACGATCTCGTCCAAGGTAGTCCCCGGACCGAACTTGAACATCGGCTTGGCCTCCTGCTTGGCCTTGACGGTCGACTGGGGAGTCACCACCGTCTGCCCACCCGACAAGGGATTGGGCTGGCTCACCTGGGGGTCTTCGCTGATGGTCACGGTCAGGCTGCCCTGGGTCACCGCCGCCGGCGAGACCTTGACGTTCTGACCGATGACGATGGTCCCGGTCCGGGAGTTGACGATGACCTTGGCCACCGCCTGCCCCGGGTCCACTTCCATGTTTTCCAGGATCGAGATGTAGTCGACGCGCTGGCTGGGATCCACCGGCGCCGTGACGCGAATCGACCCGGCATCGAGAGCAGATGCAACACCCGCGCCAAGAGTTTCGTTGATCTTGTCGACGATGCGTTTGGCGGTGGTGAAGTCGCTGCGATTGAGGTCCAGCGTGATGCTGTTGCCCTGATCGAAGCCGCTCGGCACCGGGCGCTCGACGGTGGCGCCATTGGGAATGCGACCCGACGACGGAACGTTGACGGTAATCTTCGAGCCATCGCGACCTTCGGCGTCAAAGCCACCCACCACCAGGTTGCCCTGAGCGACGGCATAGATCTGGCCGTCGATCCCCTTCAGCGGCGACAGCAGCAGGCTGCCGCCCCTCAGGCTCTTGGAGTTACCGATGGAAGACACGGTGATGTCGATGGTCTGGCCGGGCTTGGCGAAGGCCGGCAGATCGGCATGGATGGACACCGCCGCGACGTTCTTCAACTGCGCCGTGGTACCCGGCGGCACCTTGATGCCGAACTGCGCCAGCATGTTGTTGAAGGTCTGCACGGTGAAGGGGGTCTGGGTGGTCTGGTCGCCGGTACCCGGCAGGCCCACCACCAGGCCGTAGCCGATCAACTGGTTGGTCCGCACACCCTGGATGCTGGCGATGTCCTTCAGACGATCCGCCTGGGCCAGGGGCATCACCAGTACCAGCGCCGCCGCGGCGAAGAGAGACTTGAACATGGCGCTCATCCTTAGAAGGGCATCAGCGGGCTGCCGAAGAACTGGCTCAACCAGCCCGGCTGGCTGGCGTCGGCGAAGGCGCCGGTCCCCGAGTAGGTGATCCGCGCATCGGCCACGCGGGTCGAGGAAACGGTGTTGTCGGTGGCGATGTCGTCGGCGCGGACCATGCCCTGGATGCGCATGAGTTCGTTGCCGGTGTTGAGCGTCAGCCACTTCTCGCCGCGCACCACCAGGATGCCGTTGGGCAGCACCTCGGCGATGGTCACGGTCAACGAGCCCGACAGGCTGTTGCCCTGGGCCGCCGTGGACTTGCCGGTGTTGGAGCGGGCACCGGAGAAGCCGGCATCCAGGCTCAGATCGCCATCGGCCAGGGGGTTGGGGATCTTCGGCTTGGCGCCGAACAGCGAGGTCAACCCGAGGGTCGCCTTGCTGTTCTTGGCGACGTCGGAGCTGGCGTTCTTGCTGGCCTGGGTCTTCTCCTGCAGGGTGACGGTGATGATGTCACCCACACGGAAAGCCTTGCGATCGGTATAGAGATTCTGCTCGAACCCAGACTGGAAGATGGCACCGTTGTTCTGCGCCGCCGGTACCGGGGTACGCGGCAGCACGGGGGCGTAATAGGGATCGTCCGGCTTGGCAGCCGGGGCTACGCATCCTGCGAGTACGAGCGCTCCCAGGAGCGGGGCGACGGCGAACAGAGGTTTCATGGAGCGCTTCCTCACAGGGGCTTAGAGCTGCTGGGTAACGAAGCCGAGCATCTGATCGGCGGTGGAAATGACCTTGGAATTCATCTCGTAGGCGCGCTGGGTGGTGATCATGTTCACCAACTCCTCGACGGTGCTCACGTTGGAGTTTTCCAGGGTGCTCTGCAGTACGGTGCCGAGGCCGTTCAAGCCCGGAGTACCCACTTGGGGCGCGCCGCTGGAAGCGGTCTCGCTGAACAGGTTCTGGCCCACGGCCTGGAGACCGCCCGGGTTGACGAACTGGGCGATCTGCAGATTGCCGATGACCGTCGGCGCAGCCTGGCCGGCGGTGGTGACGGACACGGTGCCGTCCTCACCGACGGTGAAGGTCTTGGTGTCGGCCGGCAGCACGATGGCCGGCTGCAGCGGGAAGCCATTGGCAGTGACGACCTGGCCATCGGCATTGAGGTGGAAGGTGCCGTCACGGGTGTAGTTGATGGTCCCATCGGGCATGGTCACCTGGAAGAAGCCATCGCCATTGATGGCCATATCCAGCGGCTGGTCAGTGGTCTGCAGCGAACCTTCGGTGAAATTCTTCTGGGTACCGACGATGCGCACCCCGGTACCCAGTTGCAGGCCGGAAGGCAGTTGATTGTCCTGGGTGGACTGGGCACCCGGCTGGCGACGGATCTGGTACAGCAGATCCTGGAACTCGGCGCGGTCGCGCTTGAAGCCCGTGGTGGAAACGTTGGCCAGGTTGTTGGAGATGGTGGTGAGGTTCATGTCCTGGGCGGACAGACCGGTCTTGGCGACCCACAGTGACGACATCATGATGGTATTCCTCGAAGTGCCGGTTTTACGTCGGCGCTAGCCGTTATCAGGAGAATTGCAAAACCTTTGCCATGGCCGCGTCGTTGTCTTCCGCGCTGCGCATCATCTTCACTTGCAGCTCGAACTGGCGGGATAGCGACAGGATCGAGGTCATCTCCTCGGCCGCATTGACGTTGCTCGACTCGACGAAGCCGGACACCAGGGAGACGTTGGCATCCATGGGCGGGGCGGCCTGCCCCTGCTTCATGTGCAACAGGCCATCGAGGCCCTTTTCCATCTGCTTGGTATCGGGATTGACCAGCTTGATCCGGTCGACCTGGGCCAGGGCGTTGGCCGCCTGGCCCGAGCCGCGGATGGTGATGCTGCCGTCCTGGCCGATCTCCACCTTGGAGGCCGGCGGCACGGCGATGGGACCGCCATTGCCGAGCACCGGCAAACCATTGCCGGTGCGCAGCATGCCGAGGGCATCGATCTGCAGGCTGGAGGTACGCACATAGGCCTCCTTGCCTGAGGGATCCTGGACCGCGACGAAGCCCGGTCCCTGGACGGCCACGTCCAGGTCACGCCCGGTTTCCTGCAGCGCACCAGGGGTGAAGTCCGTCGCCGGTCGCTCGCTCATGGAATAGACGCGCGACGGCATGGTCTCGCCGAACACCTGCATCGAGCGCGCCTGCTCAAGGTCCTTGCGAAATCCCGAGGTCGAGACGTTGGCCAGGTTGTTGGCGTGGGCGCGCTGGGCCATCTCGTTCTGGCTGGCGCCGGTCATGGCGACGTACAGCAGCTTGTCCATCTGATCCTCCGACGGCGGCAGATTGCCGCCAAAACGTGCGTTCGGAGGTTCTTTAGCAAGCGCCGTTCCAGAAAACCAAAACCCTTCTGAAACAGTCACTTGAAAAAGAAAAAGCCTCCCGAGGGAGGCTTTTTCCGGCGGCTGGTCACGCCGCCGTCAGAGAAACGACATCAACGCAGGTTGATGATCGTCTGGGTGATGGCGTTCTCGGTCTCGATGGTCTTGGCGTTCGCCTGATAGTTGCGCTGCGCCACGATCATGTCGACCAGCTCGGTGGAGATGTCCACGTTGGACGCTTCCAGTGCCCCGGACTGCAGGGCACCGAGGGTGCCGGCGCGCGGCGTCCCCACCACTGGCTGGCCGGATTCCGCGGACTCGGTCCAGGAGGTCTTGCCCATGGGAGTCAGGCCCTGAACGTTGGCGAAGTTGGCCAGCACCACCTGCCCCTGCACCTTGGACTGACCGTTGGTATAGCGGGCGAAGATCTGGCCGGTGTCATCGATCTCCAGACCCGACAGCTGGCCGGTGGTATAGCCGTCCTGGTTGACGCTGTTCACCGCGAAGGCGGTGGAAAATTGCGTCGAGCCGCGCGGATCGAAGGTGAAGCCGCCGGTATTGCCGAGGGCGCCGTTCCAACTGTAATTGGCGGGATTGTTGCCGTCGGATACCGCCGGAATCCAGCCGCTGCCGCTGGAGCCGGTAGGGTCGGTGGCGAAGGTGATGATATTGGTGGCCGGATCGACGGTGACCCCCGCCGACGAGGACGTCACGGTGCTCAGCTTGCCGGACGCATCGAAGGTCACGCCGAAGCTCTGCGGCTGGGTGCCATAGGCGGCCACTGCCGCCGCCACCGAAGCCGGGGTAGCACCGGTCGCAGCCGCGGCGTTGTTGGCGATGGCCTTCACCTGGGGCGTCGCCCCGGCCATGTTGTTCACCGCGGTGGCGACGCTGTTCGCCGTGGCACCAGCAGCCGCCGCCGCAGTGTTGGCGGTCTTGGTGGCGATACCGGGATCCAGCGGGTTGCGGCCGTCGATCAGCACCTGCATCGACCACTGGTTAGTTGCGGGCGCCGGCGCCTTGATGAAGTACTGCGACATGACATGGGAGTTGCCCTGACTGTCGTAGATGTTCAGCGAGGTCGAGGAGTTGTAGGTCTTCGGATCCGAGGGATCGAAGGGTGTCAGCGTCGGCGGCGTGCTGGTCGAATTCAGGTTGAACGCCTGGGAGATCTGGGTGGTGGACTTGGGCGCCTGGCTGGCGGTCTCGATGCGCAGATCGCTACGCACGCCGGGCTGCAGCAGGCCCTGGGCGTTGGTGGTATAGCCCTGCAGTCGATAGCCGTTGTTGTCGACGATATAGCCGTTCTTGTCGGTGCCGAAGTAACCCGCACGGGTGTACTGGATCGCACCGTTGTTGCTGGTCATGAAGAAGCCGTTGCCGTTGACCCCCATGTCCAGGGCGTTCTGGGTGTAGTCGATGGTGCCCTGGTTGAACAGTTGGCCGACGTTACCGAGCAGCACGCCGCTGCCCTGGGCATTCTTGCCGGTCCCCAGCACCGAGGCGGCGTAGAGATCCTGGAACTCCGCCCGCGACTGCTTGAAGCCGACGGTACTGGCGTTGGCGATGTTGTTGCCGGTGATGTTGAGGTCACTGGACGCGGCCTTGATGCCGCTCAAACCGATATTGAAAGACATGCTGGATTCCTCTCTCGCGCCGCGCCTTACTGGCCGACCGCCTGGACTTTGGAGATGCCGATACTGCCGACGCCGGCAAGATTGAGCGTCATTTCCCCGCCGTTCTGTCCAAGCGTGACGCTGTCGACATTGGCGGGCAGGCTGGTTTTCATGGCCTCGGTCTTGCCGTCGATGCTGGCCTGGGCCTCGAAGCGATAGGTCCCGGCGCCGAGCTTGTTGCCGTTGGCATCGGTGCCATCCCAGGTGAAATTCACCAGGCCACTGGTCTGCTGGCCGAGGTTGATCCGATTCACCTGGCTACCCGCGGTGTCGTAGACGTTGACCCAGACGTTGGAACTCGACGCCGTCAGATTCATCGCGCCCTTGAAGTCCGCACTGGTATCCACCTTCACCTTGTCGGTATCGACGATCACCTTGCGGCCGACCAGGGTCGAGGCCTGCAACGCCTGGGACGACTGGCTGCCGGACAGAATCGAACTGACGCTGGTGTTGAGGTTGGTGATGCCCTCGACGGTACTGAATTGCGCCAGCTGCGCGATGAACTCGCCATTGCCCTGGGGCTCCAGCGGATTCTGGTTGTTCATCTGGGCGACCATCAGCTTGAGGAACTCGTCCTTGCCGAGCTGGTTGGTCTTCTTGGTCGTACTGGCACTGCTGTCGCCGGTGGTACTCGTCTTGTTGATCGAGTACTGGTCGAGCACCGACTGGGCGGTTGAATTGGTAGTGCTGATGGCCATGGCGCCGGTTCCTTACTGACCGAGGGTCAGTACCTTCTGCATCATCTGTTTGGCGGTATTCATCATTTCCGCATTGGTCTGGAAGGCACGGCTGGCCGAGATCATGTCCGCCATCTCCTCCACCACGTTCACGTTCGGGTAGTAGACGTAGCCGTCCTTGTCCGCCATGGGATGATTGGGCTCGTAGCGCTTCTGCACTTCGCTCGGGTCCTCGACGATCCCCTTCACCTCCACCCCGACCCCGGCCTGGCCCTGATCGTCGAACAGCGAGGCGCCACCCTGGGCGGCGTTGAGCTGGGTGGCGAACACCGGGTGCCGCGCCTTGTAGGTCTGGTCGACGCTGGAGGAGACGGAATCGGCATTGGCCATGTTGCTGGCCACGGTATTGAGGCGAACGTTCTGGGCGCTCATCCCGCTACCGGCGATGTTGAACAGCGAACTCAGGGACATGGCTATTCTCCGCGCAGGGCCGACATCAGCCCCTTGAACTTGCTATTGAGCAGGGTGAAGCTGGCCTGGAAGTTCATGGCGTTCTCGGCGTAGTTGGCCTGCTCCACCTGGGCATCCACGGTGTTCTGGTCCACCGAGGGCTGGGTCGGGATGCGGTACTTCAGCGCGGCATCACCCATGCCCATATCGAAACCCTCGGCGGCGATATGACGGCTGTTGGTGGTTTCCAGCTGATAGTGGCCGGAGGCGCCAGACGCCCCCTTGGCGGCCTGCTCCGCCAGCACCGCACTGAAATCCAGATCCCGTGCCTTGTAGCCGGGGGTATCGGCGTTGGCGATGTTGTTGCCCAACACCTCGGCGCGCTGCGAACGGAAGTTCAGCGCCTGCTCGTGCAACCCGAGTGCCTTATCGAAACTGATGCTCATGTCGAGAGACCTTTGACGTGGCTTGCCTAAGATTTAGCAAGCCCCGTGCCAGACTCTCTAACCCTTCCAGATCAAGGGTTTACGCCGATGCGGCAGGAAGGAGGACGGCAAGCGGCAAGGTTTTTCCGCCGTCTTTGCCGGTGCGGACGAAGTGGGCGGCAAAACTTTGGCGCAAAAGAAAGGCAGACCGAAGTCTGCCTTGTCATCCCCTGGACCGACTCACTTGGCCTTATAGATGATGCCCGGATTGCACTGCACCATCTGGTAGAGATCCGGCAGTCCATTGAGCGCTTCGGACGCGCCGAGAAACAGATAGCCACCCGGCTTGAGGGTGCCGTGGATACGCGTGAGGATGTCCTTCTTCACGTCGGCGGAGAAGTAGATCAGCACGTTGCGGCAGAACACCATATCGAACTTGCCGAGACTGGCGTAACTGTCGAGCAGGTTCAGCGCGCGGAATTCGATGCGGCTGCGGATCGCCGGCTTGACCGCCCAGCGCCCCGGCTGGAGGACGTCGAAATAACGCTGCAATCGCTCCTGGGAAAGCCCTCGACCGATGGCCAGCGAATCGTACTCGCCCGACTTGGCCGCAGTGAGGATGGCGCCCGACAGATCGGTCGCCACGATCTGCATGCCCCCGCGCCCCTGCCCCGCGGCACTGCGCTCGAACTCATCCATGGTCATGGACAGCGAATAGGGCTCCTGCCCGGAGGAACAGGCCGCCGACCAGACGCGCAGGCGCTGGCCGAAGGTGTTCTTGGTCAGTTCCGGCAGCAGACGGTTCTTCAGCACCTCGAAGGGGTAGGTATCGCGGAACCAGAGGGTTTCGTTGGTCGTCATCGCATCGATGACCTTCTCCCGCAGACCACCGCGGGGTTGCATCTGGATGCGCTGGACCAACTCAGACAACGTCTTGATTCCCTCGGTCTCCATCAGCTTGTTCAGCCGACTGGAGACCAGGTACTGCTTGTTGTCGCCGAGCAGGATCCCGCTGGATTTCTCGAGGAAATCGCGAAAAAGCACAAAATCCGCGTTGACTGCTGACACTGCCGCTCCGCCTTCTGGGTACCGGAATAAAGACGCCTTCACCTAGTGACTGTCGACCGCATTGATGCGCTCGACCACGCGGGAGGCGAGATCATCGGGGCGGAACTTGGCCAGGAAGTCGTCCGCTCCGACCTTCTTGACCATCGCCTGGTTGAAGACACCGGACAAGGAGGTATGCAGCAGTATATGCACTTTCTGCATCCGCGAATCATGACGGATTTCCGCCGTGAGGGTGTAGCCATCCATTTCCGGCATCTCGATGTCGGAAATGATCATCAGCAATTCGTCTTCCGGACGCTTGCCCTCGCCGACCATTGTCTGCAGATAGTTCAGCGCCTGCCGGCCATCGTTGAGCGCTATGACCTCCACGCCGACGGTTTCCAGGCAGCGGCTCACCTGCTTGCGCGCCACCGAAGAGTCGTCGACGATCAGCACCCGCTTGGTGACCGCCTTGGCCTGCACCACCTCGCTGATCACGCCAGCCGAGACGGTTTCCACGGACGGAGCCACCTCGGAGAGGATCTTCTCCACATCGATGATCTCGACCAGTTGGTTGTCGACCCGGGTCACCGCGGTCAGGTAATGGTCCCGACCGGTGCCCTTGGGCGGCGGGTTGATGCCTTCCCAGTTCATGTTCACGATCCGTTCCACCGAACGCACCAGGAAACCCTGCACCTTGGTGTTGTATTCGGTGATGATCACGAAGCAGTTGTTGATGTCTTCCAGTCCACGACGACCGGTGGCCATGGCCAGGTCGATGATCGGAAAGGTGCCGCCGCGGATACTGGCCACGCCCCGTACGACCGGACTCGATTTCGGCATCACGGTGAGTTTGGGGCACTGCAGCACCTCCTTCACCTTGAAGACGTTGATGCCGTAGAGCTGCGAGCCATCCAGGCGGAACAGCAGCAGTTCAAGGCGGTTCTGGCCCACCAGTTGGGTACGTTGGTTGACGGCGTCCAATACACCAGCCATTTGGCGACTCCTCTCGTTGCCGCGAGCCGGTCGGAAAACTCGGCACAGGGCTTGCTTAGGTTAAATCATGAAGACCGAAGCGACGTGTTTCCGACCTATGAAAACCTTCAGCCGTTGGGCAGCGAATCTCTTGTTGATCCTGGCATGCCTGGGCGGAAAGGCCTTTGCAGAAGACGACTACACCTCATCTGACGAACTTATCGGCGCTGTCGAAAGTTTTCTTGAGGAACGTGTACAGGAATATTTGCTGGAAGCGGGTTTCAACGCCCGCCACGAAAATCAGATCAATGCCCTGGACCCACGGCTGCGCCTCGCGGCCTGTGACAAACCCCTGACGCTGTCACAACAGGGTGCCCCCACACCGGTGGGGCGAATCAACATCAAGGTTCGCTGCGAAGGCAGCAGCCCCTGGACGGTATTCGTGCCGGTACAGGTGAAGCTATACCGTCCCGTGGTGGTCGCCGTCCAGCCATTGTTACGGGGAGCGGTGCTGGACGACCAGAATGTGGCGCTAATGGAACGGGATGTCGGGATTCTGACCCAAGGCTATCTCACCAGTCTGGAGCAGGTGGTAGGCACCCAGCTCAAGCGCCAGGTGGTCAACAATCAGGTGCTCGCGCCAGCCTTCCTCGAGCAGCCCGAGCTGATCCGCAAGGGTGAACAGGTGGTCATCAATGCGCGCAGCGCCTCCTTCAGCATACGCATGCAGGGCGAGGCCCTGACTGATGGCGCCAAGGACGAAGAGATCCGCGTGCGCAACCTTAGCTCGAACCGGGTGATCCGGGGACGCGTCGTCGATCAAGGTCAGGTGGAGGTAGCGCTTTAGTCACAGAGCCAAAAGGAGTACCTTGGAGCGTCCGCACCCTGAACCTCTGCGTAACATCCTGTCGAAGGATGTGAACCGTCGCACAGGTCTATGGCTAAAGTTTCGGTCTATCACGCCGATAAGCCGGGTATGCGAACGAGACTACACGAGGATTTTCACTCATGGCTCTAGATATCAACCGCCTGAATCCGTCCTCCACTTCCGGTTTGGGCGGCAGCAAGGCTGCAAGCAACAAGGAAGCGGCTCCGGCTCAGAGCAGCGATGTCAAGGCTACCACCAGCACCGCCTCCGGCGAGTCGGTCAGCTTGAGCGCCCAGGCCCAGCAGCTGAGTTCCCTGACGGCAGGGCTCAAGGATTTGCCGGTGGTCGACAGTGACAAGGTCAGCCGCCTGAAACAGGCCATCGCCGATGGCTCCTACAAGGTCGACAGCCAGAAGGTGGCCGACAAACTGCTGGCGTTCGAGTCCTGACGCCCGGTTGCGGCATGGCCTTCCTGACGATCGCGACTCACGTTCCAAGGGAAAACGCGCCATGCCCAATGCCACCTTGCTCGAGATCACCCGCCACGACATCGACCTGAGCGAGCAGCTGCTGATCCTGATCGACCAGGAATTCCAGGCCCTCTCCGAGCGCCAGCTCGATGCCCTGGAAGCCCTGCTGGGCAGCAAGCAGGTCCTGCTCAAGCAGCTCGATCAGCACGCCCAGTACCGTACCCTGCTGCTTCGCCACCATGGTCTCCAGGCCGATCTGCAGGGGCTGCGCGCCTATGCCGCCACCCAATCCGATGGCCCGGAGCTGCTGGCCGCGTCGAGCCAACTCGCGCAACTCATGGAACAGTGCAAGACCCGCAACGCGCGCAACGGCCAGGTGATCCAGGCCAACCGCTTCGTGGTGGGCAAGCTGCTCAACGTCCTGCAGGGCACCTCGGCACCCGCGCTGTACAACAGCCGCGGCAGCCAAACCGGCGGCGGCTACCAGCGACCGCTGAGTTCGGCCTGACGACCGTCGTTCGTCTGCCACTGCGTTTTAGCTGCATTGCTGGCGGGTAGCCATTATCCTTGCGTACCGCCACTTACAGGAGTTCCCAGGTGCAAGGCTCTTCCGTCAGCGACAACGCGCCCCAGCCGCCCCAGGTGTACCGCTCCATGGGAGAGATCCTGATGTGCCTGCGCCCGGCCGTCGAACAGCATCTCCCCTTGCGTATCACCTTCGGCCAACAGGGTCCGCAATTCCAGAGCTTCATCGTCCAGCTCGACGAAGCCAAGGGGCTGATCGCCCTGGACGAATTCGTCCCCAACGATGGCGAGCGACTGCTGGAGCAAGGCCTGCCCTTCCTGGTGGACAGCTTCCACGACGGCATCAAGGTGACCTGGCGTAGCGAGCAGCCCGCACGCCGGGGAGAACTCAATGCCACCCGCTGCTATTGGATCGCCCTGCCCAGCGAGCTCACCTACCACCAGCGGCGCAATGCCTACCGCGTCAAGCTACTGCTCAATCGTCCGGCGAAGGCCAAGTTGCTCCAGGGCGGTGATCAACTGCAACTCCAGGGGCAACTGATCGACCTGTCGGCCACCGGCTGCAAGCTACGCTTCCCCGGTAACGTCACCCACCTGCTACAACCTGGCCAATTGGTCCAGCGCTTCACCGCCGAGCTGCCCATCGGGACCATCGACGCCGCAGTAAACATCCGTCATGTCGCTTGCCTTAATCGCCTGGAGTATAGCGACGTGGGCGTCAGCTTCTACAATCTCAGTGGCGCGGCCCAGCGGCAGATCGAGCGCTTCGTCTATCAGCTGCAGCGGGAAAATCGCCGCTTCGAATGACAGCGGCGCGCCCGGTCGACCCGGGCGCAGCGCGATCACGACCTCGCCGGCTTGGGTGGCGTCTCGTCACTTCCCTCTTCCGTCCCGGTGGGCACAGCCGCCTCTTCCACTGCCGCTTCCGTCACCATCGGTTCACCTTGCATCTGCTCCTGCACCACCTGGGTGTCGACCCGCGGATCCAGGGCGGCGACCAGGGGCGAGCTGGTGGAGCCCTCGGGCATGGGCACGTGGTTCAGCGGTGCCTCGTCCACCAGATGCTTGCCAGTGACGGCATCGGGCCGGATGCGCCAGATGAGAATGCCGCCGCAGAGTACGACGAAGACATAGAGCATGTTCGGGCCGACCAGATTCATCAAAGCGCCCACCACCAGCGGACCGATACAGGCACCCAAGCCAAAGGTCACCAGCAACATGGCGCTCAGGGATACCCGCCGCTCGCCCTCGATATGGTCGTTGGACAGGGCCACCGCCAGCGGGTAGAGCACGAATTGCAGCAGGCTGGCGATCAGGCCCAGCGGCAGCAGCACCACCGGCGGGACATGGGGCAGCACCGCCAGCGGCAGGGCCGCCACGGTGAGGGCAATGGCGACCACCCGGATCAGCCAGCTGCGATCATGACGATCCGACAGCCAGCCAATCGGCCACTGGGCGATCAGACCGGCGAAGATGCAGCAGGCCATGAACAGACCGATGCGCTCGGTCGGCAGGCCCTGGGCGCTGGCATAGAGCGGTGCCAGGCCGTAGAAGGCCCCGATCACCAGCCCGGCGACCAGGGTGGTGGTCAGGGACTGGGGAATGCGCCGAATGAAGAAGGCCGGCTCCAACGGCGCCGGTTTGAGCGGCGCCGGGTGGATCTTGCCGGTCACGGCCACCGGCACCAGGCACAGGGCGTAGCAGATGGCGACCAGCATCAACTTGTCGACGCCGAGATCGGGCGAGGCCACCAGCACCAGCTGGCCCAGCGCGAGGCCGAGGTAGGAGGCGGTCATGTAGCCGGAGAACACCTTGCCCCGCTCACCGGGGCCGGCCTGCTCGTTCAGCCAGCTCTCCAGCACCATGTACTGGCACATCATGCCCATGCCGATGAGGATCCTGAGCGCAACCCAGACCGGCAACCAGGGCAGCAGGCCGATGCCGAGCACCGCGGCCCCCGCGACCCCGGCGCAGGTGACATAGGCACGAATATGACCGACCTTGGCGATCAGTCGGTGTCCCAGCTTGCCGCCGATCACCAGCCCCAGGTAATAGGCCGCGGTCAGGGCACCGACCCAGACTCCTTGCACCTGCTCCGCGGCCAAGCGCAGCCCCAGGTAGGTGCTCAAGAGACCAGTCCCGATCAACATCAACAGCGTCGCGAAATAGAGTCCACGAAACGCCGACAGCACACGCCCCATCACCTACTCCATCGTCTCGTTCGCACCAGGCGAGCGCGACGGGATCAGCTTCGTCGTTGCGCCGCCATCTGGGCATCCGCGCCCAGGCGTGGATTGTACTGGCCCGCACAGGCCTTCATCAGTACCTGTAGCACCGAGAGATTACCTCTCACGCTGCTGATCTTGGTCGGTACCTCGCCCTTCGGATAGCGGCGCACGGTGGGGAGTTCCACACAGCGGTAACCCAATTTCGGCACGCGATAGGACAGATAGGCGAGCAGCTCGTAGGTGGTGAATTCGTCGCGGAACGGCGCGACCCGCGGATCCAGCAGCATGGCCCGACTGTAGGCGCGAAAACCCTGGGTAGTATCGGTCCAGTGGAAACCCGAGGCCAGGCTGAGCATGGGTGCATGGATAAAGCGAATGGCGAAGTCGCGGGACTTGGGGGTGTTCTCCGCCACGCCACCGGCGAGAAAGCGTGAGGCCTGGACGAAATCGTAGCCCTGTTCGATGGCCTCGATGAAGCGTGGGATGGCATCGGGATCGTCCTTGTCGTTGCCATCGATGGTGACGATGCCGGTGTAGCCCTCGTCGAGCACGAAGGCATAGGCGCAGCGCAACTGGGCGCTGAGCTTGCCGGGTGCCGTCTTCACCAGCAGCCCGCGCACGCCCAGCTCCTGCAGGCGCTGGGGCTCCAGCGAGCCATCGGTGCTGCCACCATCGACGATGATGACATCGGCGATGGCGGCGATGTCTATTGCCGCCATGCGCCGCAAGAGATTGAGGATACGTTCGCCTTCGTTGATGACCGGAATCACCACGCAATGCGGGCGGCTACGGCCGTTCCAGAAAGTCGTCTGGTAGCTGGGTACCTGCCAGAGGGCACGCTCGGCGGCGGAAATTTGAGTAGTCATGAATCCTCCAGGGTCAACCGACACGGGCCGTGATGAGCGCCACACCGGCGATGATCAGCACGATCCCCGCCGCCGTGGTCCAGGGAAAGGCTTCGCGGAAGATCACCACCGACAGCAGGGCGACGCTGGCGATGGCCCCGGCGGTGAGAACCGGGTGCGCGACGTTGAGGGGCAGCTTGGCCAGAGCGGCGGCATAGAGCAGGAAGGCCAGGCCATACATGAACAGGCCCAGCCAGAAGGGCCAGTTGGCCAGCGCGGCCAGGGGATCGCTCAGACTGGGAAAGCGCCGCGGCGGCAGCATGGCCATCTTCACCAGTACGCTGGCGGAGGCGTTCGACGCGATGCCGAGAATCAGGATCAGCCACTTCATGCGGCGGTCTCCGGCAGATCGCGGTAGGCGCGGATCGCCACCTGTACCCCACGCTCCAGCGCCGCCAGATTGGAGCCCTGCTTGGCCGGCAGCATCTCGATACTGACGACCTGCTCCGGCAGGCGCCGGGTCAGGGCGAAGGCGATGCCATCGTGGTTGGTTCCGCCCTCCCCCAGGGTCACCAGGTCAGGCTCGCTGGCATGGACATGGCCGATCAGTTCGGCGTGCTCTTCCAGCACCCGGGCGGCATCTTCCTCGTTGATGGTCAGGGCGCCGGTATCCAGCTGCATGCGGATCGCCGGGTGATCCACCGCCCGCACCACGGCAGCGGTGGAGTCGCTATCGATCATGAAATTGGCGCCATAGCGCGGCGGATTGGGCTCCAGGCAGATCAGCACGCCGCGGGCCGCGGCTACCTCACCCAGACGCCGGAAGAAGTCGCTGGCCTGCGCCAACGCCTGTTCGTCGCTCAGACCGGAGCGATCCCGGTTGCGTGGCGAGCCGAACACCAGGCGCGTGGCGCCAAGGCCTTCGGCGACCCGGCAGACACCCTCCAGGTGAGCGAGCAGCGCCTGCTGGACGTCAGCGTCGCCGAACACGTTCAGCCCCGAGGTACCGAACAGCAGCGCCTGCATGCCGGTGATCTCGATGCCCCGGGCCTGCCACGCCAGTCGTACCTGCTGGATCTCCTGGGCGGTCGCCGTCTTGGGATCGGCGAAATACTTGCCGGGCGCGATGTCGATGGCGTCAACCCGGTATTGCTGCAGGATCTCCGCGACCATGGCGTCGTCGGCGGTCTCCCAGGCGATGTTGGAAATGGCGACGCGCATCACTGGCCCTCCGCCTTGATCACCGGCGGTTCCGACTGCGCATAGGCGCGGACCGCCAGCAGGGTGTCACGGGCGCTGTACTGGTAGCCATCGCGACCACCGAACACTTCCGCATGGACACTGCGGAAGTCGTAGCGCGCCGGCGTCCCCTCCAGAGTGTTGTCGAATTCCCGACCGAATCCCTGGCTGGCGATGTGCGCCACGCTGATGGGTTCGGCGGTCAGGTGGACGAGTTCCAGGCCGGCCGCCTGGGCGGTCTGGATGTCGTAGCCGAGGTTGACCATGGGATAGAACTGGAACACGCCGCGGCTTTCCACTGCCTGCAGGTTGTTGTCGTTGAGCAGGTCGTAGATCACGTTCTTGCGCAGCCCCGGGCCGACCAGACCCGGCAGGCGCACGATCAGAGCGCTGGCGAAGTGCTCGCGCACGAACTGTTCGAGGCGATAGCGGTTGGCGCCATAGGCATGCAGGCCCTCTTCATCCACCGGGGTGGTTTCGTCCACCCCGAGCGGACGCTTGAAGACGTCCACGGTACTGATCAGCACGAAGGAATCGCACTGGATGCGCGAGAGGTGGGCGATCAAGCCATCGATCTTCTGCCGATCCGCCTCGGGATCACGGTTGGCGATCCACTTCTGCGCGGGCGCACCGGCGCAGATGACCTGGCCATAAGGCTGGTCGCCGATCTGATCGATATTGGTGGAGCGAAACAGCGCACCGAAGGCCTTCTGCTTGAGCAGAGTCGACCCCACGAAGCCGCTGTACCCTATCAACGCGTCGGTCTTCATGTTGCTCACCCCTTGGTCTTGAATCTCAGGCAATAGTCCGGTTGGCACTCCTCGACGGGATAACGCTCGTCCAGGTAGGCCTTGAGTCGTGGAAACTTGTCGTGCATGGACAGGTTGTTCAGGTTGAACGACCAGAAGGTCGTGGAATACACCACCGCCGGCGGATCGGCCCGCTGCAGATCACTGAGCAGATCCGCCTCGTAGGGCGGCGTGGCGTAGACCGGATAGATGTACTTGGTGCAGGCCGGCAAATCCGTCACACCATTGATCACGCCATTGTTGGCGAGGTCGAACACACACTGGGCGCCGCTGTCCAGCAACCGCTGCGCGGCCCACTGCACCCCGGGCGTCGCCAGCGCCGCATCGTCCGGCATGGCGGCCAGTTCGGGGACCCAGGCGAGCCCCTGCGCCCAGACCCGCTCGACCGGCGACTTGTAGAGATTGAACGCCGCCAGCAGCAGTACCAGGGCCGCCAGCGCCGGCACCAGCAGACGTCGGGTGAAGGCCAGCAGCGCCACGACCAGCAGCACGGCGAAGAAAGGTGACGGATTCAGCCCCACCAGCCCGAGCAGCACCGCTGCCGCGACGAAGGCGTAGGCGGCACGTGGATGGGCGGAGAGATCCCACCCGCCATTGCGTGCCAGGCGCTGACGGCGCGCCGCATAGAGCAGGCTCAGCAACGGCACCCAGAAGCCCATCTGGATGTGCTGGAAGTCCGCGCGATTCACCCCGATCTTGAAGAAGATCGCCAGTAGCACCGCCAGCGCCCCGATCAGCGGTAGGTCCTCGTTCCAGCGCCACGGCCACGGCAGGCAGCGGATCAGGGCGAAGGCCGCGAGGGCCGTGGGAACCGCCAACAGCAGACTCAGGGCGACCGGTCGGGCACTCAGGCCGTAGCCCCACTGCGACGAGGTTTCGAGCAGGAAGGTCAGATTCTTCACATAGTCGGTCAAGGCGAAGAAATCGGTTCCAAAGCCGAGCCAGGCGACGGTCGCGCCGAAGGTCAGGATCGACAGCAGGTGGCGCCGCTGCAACAGCAGGGTCAGCACCACTGCGGAGCCGATCGCCAATACACCAGCGATACCGCGATCATAGGACCAGAACAGGTTGAAGCCGGCCGCCAGGCCCAGCAGCAATTCGCAGACCAGTCGCGCCGTGGGGGTTTCCACCTTGCGGTGCAGGCAGAACAGGAACAGCGACAGCAGCAGGAAGAGATCGCGGTAGCCCACCACCTGGGTGGCCAACGCCCCGACGGCGACCAGCAGGATCAGCCGGCCGCGGCCGTTCGGCAGCGGACAGAGCAACAGCGCCGTCCCCCAGAGCAGCAAGGCCGCCGCGGTATTGCACAGGCCATAGAGAAGCTGCGTTACCAGGAAGGTATGCTGGGGCCCGAACCAGCTCTGTGCCAGCCACACCGGCACGAAGTCCAGCCCGCCATGGATGGTGAAGGCGTGGGCGCCCGGCTGGCTGTGCAGCAGGGTCGGCAAGGTGGCGAAGTACTCGCCCTGATGGAAGGGGTCGAGAATGATGCCCTTGCCGAACAGGAAGAAATTGATGACGGAAAAGACCAGAACGGTGATGAAACCGGCAACGCTGGACGCCCCCCTGGGCGCCGCTTCAGTGGAAGGGTTCCGCATCGAGGCGCTCCAAGGCATCGAAAATGTTGTCGATCTTGCCGCCCAGCATCGAATAACAGCCGGGCAATTGCGGATGCTGCTCGAAGAGAATGGGACGACCATCGTCCCCCTCGTTCTTCATCAGGATGGTCTTCACCTCGAAGAGCGAATCGCGGTACTCCACCCGCGCCACGTCCGCCATGTAGCGCGACACGTCACGCACCATCCAGTCGACCCGGGAGGCACGATCGTAGTCGTCGAGCAGCCCGTAGGGATCCGTGCCGTTGACATCCTCCCAGTTCAGGTGCGGCGTATAGCGCACGTGGGACAGGGTATGCAGGCCTCGCGCAGGAAAGGGCATCATCGAAAAGAAGGGGCCGTCCATCACGGTGACGCCGAGATTGCGCAACTCCGGCGGCATCTGCACCAGCGCCATCTCGGTGATCTCGTGTCTTAGGCGAGTGGCGGTGCCGGGGAAGTCACCGCCGTACTGGTTGAGGCCGCTGTAGGTGCAGTTGAACAGATAGCGACCGTGCCGCTCCTGCTGGGCCCCGCCCTTCCCCACCACCTCGACCCTCAGACCATCGGCCGCGCCATGGATGGCGGTGACTCGGCTGTCGAACAGCAGCTCGACACCGGCGGCCTCGAGTTCACGCCCCACTTCGGCAGCGAGGATGGCCGAGTTGAAGGCATATTCCTCAGTCAGATACACGGCTTCTATGAGGCGGTCGTCGAAGAGCCGAGAGAACTCTTCCGGCGCCGGCTGCAGCGACGCCTCGATACCCTGGCAGAAGCGTTCGAACTGCTTGGCAGTCACCTTGGAGTTGTTGCGAGCGATGGCGTACAACTTGGTGAAGTCCTTCACCACGACATCGGGATAGTCCTGCAGAAAGCGCGGTAAGTTGACCCGGCTGCGAAAGGCCGTGACGAAACTTCGTGGATAGTGGTAACCGTTATGGACCCGTGCCTGATTGTGATAAGAAGCACGCTTCAACAAACCCTGCTCGCGTTCGATCAAGGTGACTTTGGCGAAGCCTCTTACGCGCATCAGATACAGGGCCGTCATGGCCCCATAAAATCCGCCCCCTATGACGATCGCGTCTTTCATGATCGTCCTCAGGCCACGCCGGTCTGGGTGATAGGTCTCGCGCTACCGCCCTGCACTACTTCCACATTGAGCTTGTCCCGACGCGTCATGACCGCGCTGGTGAACTCCTGGGCCACGTGATAGAGCGGACCTTCATTGGCTCTGTGGGTCAATTGCAGGACATATTCGCCCAAGACCAGCAATACCAGCGATATAAGAAAGAACATACCCGACTGCTGTAACGAAATCGTCACCCAACCCGGTGCCACGTCATCCTTGAACAAGCCAATGGCGATCACGTACACGGAATAGAGCAGGTTCGACAAGGCGCCGACGATGGACAGAAAGCTGACCATCCGCATCGGCTTGCGCGTGGACGACACCAGCAACCGCGCGCCCCGGTCGAAACTGCCGGACAGTCGCTTGGGCCGAACATTGCGCGGCGGCGCGCTGTATTCCAGGTTGCTACGGGAGAAGCCCGCGGTGGCAGGCAGGTGACGATAGGTCAGCGCTGGCGCCGGATGACGCAGGATGTAGTTGATGACCTTCTTGCTGAGCATGCGGTACTGGGGCGCATCCTTGGCGAGATCGACCCCATTGAATCTCTTGTAGAGGCTGTTGAAGCCCTTGGCACAGAGGCTGTAGGAGAGTGTCTGCCGAACTTTCTGCTGGTTGTTGGCGAAGACCACGTCGGTCCCCTCGGCGGCCCGACTCAGCATGTCGGGCAGGAAGCCGATGTCATCCGTTTCGGGATCTATAACTACCGCGAAGTCACCCAGAGCATTCTCCAGGCCTACCCAGGCAGCGGTATCGGAGTCCACTTCCTTGGTGAGGGCGTATACCTGGAGATTGGGAAGTCCATCAACACTGGTCAGTTGCTTTAATCGAGCTACGCTGTCATCAGCGGACGCGTTATCGACGATGATAAGTTCGTAGTCACTTACCAGAGGACCGACGACAGCCGCAGCACGCTCCAAGGCGCCCTGCAGCTCAGTTGCCTGATTACGAACGACGAACACGACTGAAAGTAGGACGGGATAAAAGGCCATGACGCGAACCTCCAGAGGCGTTCCAGATTCATGCAATGCAGACGATTAGCCATCGGAGAGTACAGATAAATTCGTCAGGTTTTATTCTGCTGCGCTACGCTGTGACCATAGCCACAAATCGTTATCTGGAGAGCCTGGAAGTCAGACAGTGTCGCTGTTTTTATCCTATGCTGCCGAACTGCTGTAACGGTTCGGCAAAGCGATAGGGATGGCAGGAAGCCAAGAAGAAGAATGGCAAGGAATCTGGTGTCCCAGAGTGGGGTCGAACCACCAACCTTCCCCTTAGGAGGGGGATGCTCTATCCAATTGAGCTACTGGGACAGGAAAGGGCGACATGGTAGCGATCACCAGACGGTTTGTCATGCCTCCGCTGATGCCGGAAAGGCTCGCCAGAACGTGGGCCACCCTGCCGTTCACTCTTATAGTTTTGCAATTTCGGCAGCACGTCGGTAAATTGACGTCAATAAAAACAGTTACCTAGGGAAAGGTGTTCTTTAGCGTCCCAGGTGCCCGTGCGTGCTAGCGGAACGAACGAGGGCTCACGCCTTCACTGATTTTTGACTCCAGATGAAGTACCTCAATGACCCAGGCCATTAGATCCTACTCAAGCCGTACCGCTGACAAATTCGTCGTGCGCCTGCCCGAGGGCATGCGAGAGCGCATCGCGGATGTGGCCCGCAACCATCACCGCAGCATGAACTCCGAGATCATCGCGCGTCTCGAGCAGAGCCTGCAGCAGGAGGGCGCCCTGGGCGACGACCCAGGCTTACGCCTGGACAGCCCGGAAATCAATGCCAACGAGCGGGAGCTGCTGCAGCGCTTTCGCCAGCTGTCCGGCCGACAGCAAAACGCGCTGATTTCCCTCATCGCCCACGATATCGACGCCGCCTCCTAGGGTCGCCCAGGCTGCCCTGCCCCGGGCAGCCTCTTGCCTTAGCCTGCCCTGACTACATCAGGAACAGGGTGGCGAGCCCCAGGAAGATGAAGAAGCCACCGCTGTCGGTCACCGCGGTGATCAGCACGCTGGACCCCATTGCCGGATCGCGACCGAAGCGCTGCAGGGTCATGGGAATGAGCACACCCATGAAGGCGGCAAGCAGCAGATTCAGGGTCATGGCCCCCATCATCACCAGCCCCAGCGACCAGCTGCTGTAGAGATAGAAGGCCACCAGGCCGATCACTCCCCCCCAGATCACCCCATTGCACAGTGCCACGCCCATTTCCTTGCGCAGCAGGCGCGCGGTGCTGGTCACGTTGATCTGCCCCAGAGCCATGGCCCTGACGATCATGGTGATGGCCTGGTTGCCCGAATTGCCACCGATCCCAGCCACGATGGGCATGAGCGCGGCCAGGGCCACCAGTTTCTCGATCGAGCCTTCAAACAGACCGATCACCCGCGAGGCGATGAAAGCGGTGATTAGATTGGTAGCCAACCAGGTCCAGCGGTTGCCCACCGATTTCCACACCGAGGCGAAGACGTCTTCGTCTTCACGCAGACCGGCCATGTTGAGGACTTCGCTCTCGCTTTCCTCGCGGATCAGGTCGACCATCTCGTCGATGGTGAGACGACCGATCAGCTTGCCGTTCTTGTCCACCACGGGCGCCGAGACCAGGTCATAGCGCTCGAAGGCCTGGGCGGCGTCGTAAGCATCCCCATCGGGATGGAAGGCGACCGCCTCCTTGGCCATCACCTCGGCCACCAGCTTTTCCGGGTCGTTGACCAGCAGACGCTTGATCGGCAGCACGCCCTTGAGGATGCTGTCGGTATCGATGACGAAGAGCTTGTCGGTGTGGTCCGGCAGCTCCTTGAGCCGCCGCAGATAGCGCAGTACCACCTCCAGGGCGACGTCGTCGCGGATGGTCACCATCTCGAAGTCCATCAGGGCACCGACCTGGTCCTCTTCGTAGGACAGGGCGGAACGCACCCGCTCGCGCTGCTGGGCATCCAGGGCTTCCATGAGTTCATGGACCACATCGCGCGGCAGATCGGGCGCCAGATCGGCGAGCTCGTCGGCATCCAGCTGGCCGGCCACGGCAAGGATCTCCTGATCGTCCATGTCGGCGATCAGGGTTTCGCGCACGGCATCCGAGACTTCCAGCAGGATTTCGCCATCGCGCTCGGTCTTGACCAGCCCCCAGACGGTCAGGCGGTCTTCCTGCGGCAGGGCTTCCAGGATGAAGGCGACGTCGGCCGGGTGCAGCTCGTCCAGCCGTGCACGCAGCTCTTCGAGGCCTTCTTCGGGAATATCGGCGGGGGAGACGGGGCCGCGGCCCTGGTCTTCACGCGCCTCGACGGCGAGGTCGTAGCGCTCCAGTAACTCGACGACCTGGGCGAGCCGCTCTTGCAGCGTCTCGTGGGGCTTTCTGATCTCTGCTTCGTTCACTACGGTCATAGCGCACTCCGGCCCGCCGGCGGAGCGCACCGACGAACCCTATCTCAACAACGGGACGAAAAAGGCGATTGAGTGTTGACTGGGTAAGTCCATAAGGGATGACCACTGCCCCGGCGGGGCTGACGGCGGGGATGATACACCGGACCGGTTGTGGGTGCGAAGGCAAAAGGTTTTCAAAACAGCTATTTGCACGGCTTCCAAGCCGGTGAGCAGACAGCGCTCGAGCTCTCGTCGAGAGCGCCCTGCTCCGCTAAGCTTGAGCCCCTAACGTCAAGGAGGACGTCCCATGAAGAAGCTGCTCGTGCTCGGCCTGCTGCTGGGCTGCACCAGCGCGCCGGCGGCCACGGTGTATCGCTGTGAAGATGCCACCGGCCAGGTCACCTTTTCCGCCACGGGTTGCGCTCCGGACAGCGATGGCACGCTGCAGCGTGCGGACAACCCTCGCCCAGGCGGCGCCAAGCCCACCCTGATGGCGAAACCGAAAGCCGCACCGCGCAAACCCAAGGCACAGGAGCCGACGGTGGTCGCCGCCAAGACGGATGGTTGCGGCGATCTGCTCACCGCCAGCGAAAGGCGTCAGGCGATCATTCGCGGACAGGTGAAGGCCGGCATGAGCCGCGCGGACGTGGAGAACGCCCTGGGCCAACCGCGGCGGATCTCCCAACTGGACACCCTGACGCGCTATCACTACGAGGCGCGCAACCGCAAGGAGCGTTCGCGCCTGGTAACCTTCGATGAGCGGGGTTGCGTGCGTCGACGCTGACGCACGCAACCAGCCGGGACCGCGTCAGAGCACGGCGCGGGGGTAGGAGCCGAGGACCTTGAGGGCCACGGCGCTGCTGGACAGTCGCTCCAGCACGTCGCGGATCAGCGGATCGGCCTGGTGGCCAACGAAGTCGATGAAGAAGACATAGGTCCACTTGCCGCTGCGCGAGGGGCGCGTCTCGATCCGGCTGAGGTCGATGTTGTTGGCGTGGAACGGCAGCAGCAGCTCATGCAGGGCACCGGGCTTGTTCTGCATGGAGACTATGATGGAGGTCTTGTCGTCGCCACTGGGCGGCACGTCCTGATTGCCGATGATGAGGAAGCGCGTGGAGTTGTCCGGGCGGTCCTCGATCTTCTGCTGTACCGGGGTCAGGCCGTAGAGCGAGGCTGCCATGTCGCCGGCGATGGCCGCGCTGTTCCACTCCCCTTTCACCCGCCGCGCCGCCTCGGCGTTGCTGGCCACCGCCACCCGCTCGACGCTCGGATAGTAGGAGTCCAGCCACTTGCGGCATTGGGCCAGCGACTGGGCATGGGAATAGATGCGGGTGATGCTGTCGGCCTTGGTGTTCTCGCCGATCAGCAGGTGGTGGTGGATGCGCAGCTCGACTTCGCCACAGATGGACAGGTTATGTTCGAGAAAGCTGTCCAGGGTGTGGTTGACCGCACCCTCGGTGGAGTTCTCCACCGGCACCACGCCGAACTGGGAGGCGCCGGCAGCGACCTCACGGAACACCTCGTCGATGGCGGCCATGGGGCGCGTCACCACGGCCTTGCCGAAGTGCTTGAGCGCGGCGGCCTGGGAGAAGGTGCCTTCCGGGCCTAGGTAGGCCACGTGCAGCGGCTCTTCCAGGGCCAGGCAGCAGGACATAATCTCGCGGAACAGCCGCGCCATGTCCTCGTTGCCCACCGGACCGGCGTTACGCTCCATCACCCGCTTGAGCACCTGAGCCTCGCGCTCGGGTCGATAGAACACGGGCTTCTCACCCTCCGCCAGCGTCTTCATCTTGACCCGCGCCACATCCTGGGCGCAGCGGGCGCGTTCGCTGATCAGCTCCTGGATGCGTTCGTCCAGACTGTCGATGCGCAGGCGCAGGGCCTTGAGCTCGTGTTCCGACATGGTTAGCCGTGCTCCTTCTCGAATTCGGCCAGGTAGGTCACCAGGGCCTGAACGGCCTCCAGGGTAACGGCGTTATAGATGGAGGCACGCATGCCGCCCACCGAACGATGCCCTTGCAGGTACAGCAGCCCACGCTCGTCGGCACCCTTGAGGAAAGCCTTGTCCAGGCGCTCGTCAGCCAGGCGGAAGGGCACGTTCATCCAGGAGCGGTCGTTCTTGGCGATGGGGTTGCTATAGAAGTCGCTGGCGTCGATAAAGCCGTACAGCAGGTCCTTCTTCTGGCGATTCAGCCGCTCCATGGCGGGCAGGCCGCCCTGCTCCTTGAGCCACTTGAACACCAGGCCCGAGAGGTACCAGGAGAAGGTCGCCGGGGTGTTGTACATGGAGCCGTTGTCGGCCTCGACCTTGTAGTCCAGCAGCGTCGGGCAGGCGGCGCGGGCGCGACCCAGCAGGTCTTCGCGGACGATCACCACCACTAGGCCGCTGGGGCCGATGTTCTTCTGGGCGCCGGCGTAGATCAGGCCGAAACGCGAGACGTCCAACGGGCGCGAGAGGATGTCAGAAGAGGCATCCGCCACCAGGGGTACGTCACCTACCTCGGGAATCCAGTCGAATTCCAGGCCGCCGATGGTCTCGTTGGGCGTGTAGTGGACGTAGGCGGCGTCCTTGGACAGCTGCCACTCGTTCTGCCCGGGGATGGCGAAGTAATCGTACTGCTTGGCGCTGGCGGCGACGTTGACGGCGCCATAATGCTGCGCCTGCTCGATGGCCTTGCGCGACCAGATGCCGGTATCAATGTAGTCGGCCTTGCCGCCTTCGGGCATCAGGTTCATCGCCAACTGGGCGAATTGCAGGCTGGCGCCGCCCTGGAGGAACAGCACCTTGTAGTTGTTGGGGATGACCAGCAGCTCGCGCAGGTCGGCTTCGGCCTGGCTGGAGATGGCGGTGAAGTCCTCACCGCGGTGACTCATCTCCATCACCGACAGGCCACGCCCCTGCCAGTCCAGCAGATCGGCCTGGGCCTGGCGCAGCACCGCTTCGGGCAGGGCCGCCGGACCGGCGCAGAAGTTGTAGGCACGCTTGCTCATCGCTCGTCATCCTCGTCGGGAAGGTCATCGCTCGGCACGTCGCTGGCGCCGGGCAGCACATCGTCCTGGTCCGGTTCGTGGCTGTCGACCGGCAATTCCTTGTCCAGCACCTCGCCATCCAGCTCGGCCTCGTGGTCCAGCAGCTCTTCGTCCACCGAAGGCTCCTGCACCCGCTCCAGGCCCACCAGCTTCTCGCCCTTACCGAGCTTGATCAAGGTCACGCCCTGGGTGTTACGACCGGTCCGGGAGATACCCTCGACCGGCGTCCGCACCAGGGTACCCTGGTCGGAGATCAGCATGATCTCTTCGCCGTCCAGCACCTGGATGGCGCCGATCAGGGGACCGTTACGCTCGTTGATGACCATGGCGATCACGCCCTGGCCACCGCGACCGCGCTGCGGGTACTCGGCCATGGCGGTACGCTTGCCGAAGCCGTTGAGGCTGGCCGTGAGGATCTCGGCGCCCGGCTCGGGGATCAGCATGGAGATCAGGCGCTGGCCTTCGGCCAGGCGCATGCCGCGCACGCCGCGGGCGGTACGGCCCATGGTGCGCACGTGGCGCTCCTTGAAACGGATGACCTTGCCACCGTCGGAGAACAGCATGACTTCGCGGGCGCCATCGGTGATGGCGGCGGCGATCAGGCTGTCGCCCTCTTCCAGTTTCAGCGCGATCAGGCCGTTGCTGCGCGGCCGGCTGAACTGCACCAGCGGGGTCTTCTTCACGGTACCGTTGCGGGTGGCCATGAAGATGTAGGCGCCGGTGGGCTCGTCCTGGCCCGCCTCGAGCAGCTCGCCCTCTTCACCCTCGACCTCGGCCTCGACGTCGTCTTCCACCAGCACGGCGTCTTCGATGTCCAGGTTGTCGTCCTGCTCGCCCAGGTCCTCGTCACCGGCGGGCGCCTGCTGGCGCACGGCTTCCAGGTCGACCGGCAGCATGGCGGTGATGCGCTCGCCTTCGGCCAGCGGCAAGAGGTTGACCAGCGGGCGGCCACGGGCGGCGCGGGAGGCTTCAGGAATCTCGTAGGTGCGCTTCCAGTAGACCTTGCCCAGGCTGGAGAACAGCAGCAGGGTGGTGTGGCTGTTGGCGACCAGCAGGTGTTCGATGTAGTCCTCGTCCTTGACCGCCGAGGCCGAGCGGCCGCGACCGCCACGGCGCTGAGCCTGGTAGGCGTGCAGCGGCTGGGACTTGGCGTAGCCGCCATGGGAGATGGTGACGACGCGGTCTTCCTCGGTGATGAGGTCGGCGATGGTCAGGTCCACCTGGGAGGCGACGATCTCGGTGCGGCGCTTGTCGCCGAACTCGGCCTTGACCTTCTCCAGCTCCTCGCGGATGACTTCCATCAGCCGCTCGGGGTTGGTGAGGATGCGAATCAGCTCGCCGATCTGCTGCAGAATCTCCTGGTACTCGGCGATGAGCTTCTCGTGCTCGAGGCCGGTCAGGCGGTGCAGACGCAGGTCGAGGATGGCCTGAGCCTGTTCCGGCGAGAGGTGATACTTACCTTCGTGCAGACCGTATTGCTCGGGCAGGTCATCCGGGCGGCAGGAGTCGGCGCCGGCGCGCTCGACCATCTCGCGCACCGCGCTGGATTCCCAGGGCGTAGCGATCAGACGTTCCTTGGCCTCGGCCGGGGTCGGCGAGGTCTTGATCAGTTCGATGACCGGGTCGATGTTGGACAGGGCGACCGCCTGGCCTTCGAGGATGTGGCCACGCTCGCGCGCCTTGCGCAATTCGTAGACGGTCCGCCGGGTGACGACTTCGCGACGATGGCGAATGAAGGCTTCCAGCAGTTCCTTGAGGTTCAGGGTCCGCGGTTGGCCGTCGAGCAGGGCCACCACGTTGATGCCGAACACCGTCTGCAGCTGGGTCTGGGCGTAGAGGTTGTTGAGCACCACCTCGGGGGTCTCGCCGCGGCGCAACTCGATGACCACGCGCATGCCGTCCTTGTCGGACTCGTCGCGCAGCTCGGTGATGCCTTCGATCTTCTTCTCTTTCACCAGCTCGGCGATCTTCTCGATCAGCCGCGCCTTGTTGAGCTGGTAGGGCAGCTCGGTGATGACGATCTGCTGGCGGTTGGCGCTCTTGTCGATGTCCTCGACTTCGGCGCGGGCCCGCACATAGATGCGGCCACGACCGGTGCGATAGGCCTCGATGATGCCGGCGCGCCCGTTGATGATGCCCGCGGTCGGGAAGTCCGGACCGGGGATGTACTGCATCAGGTCGTCGACGGTCAGCTCGCTGTTCTCGATCAGCGCCAGGCAGCCATCGATCACCTCGCCCAGATTGTGCGGCGGGATGTTGGTGGCCATGCCGACCGCGATGCCGCTGGAGCCGTTGACCAGCAGGTTGGGGATGCGCGTGGGCATCACCGCCGGGATCTGCTCGGTGCCGTCGTAGTTGGGCACCCAGTCGACGGTTTCCTTGTCCAGGTCGGCCAGCAGTTCGTGGGCGAGCTTGGACATGCGCACTTCGGTGTAACGCATGGCCGCGGCGTTGTCGCCGTCGACCGAACCGAAGTTGCCCTGGCCGTCCACCAGCATGTAGCGCAGCGAGAAGGGCTGCGCCATCCGCACGATGGTGTCGTAGACGGCAGTGTCGCCGTGGGGGTGGTATTTACCGATGACGTCACCCACCACACGGGCGGATTTCTTGTACGGCTTGTTCCAGTCGTTGCCCAGTTCGCTCATGGCGTAGAGCACGCGCCGGTGCACCGGCTTGAGACCGTCGCGCACATCCGGCAGGGCCCGGCCGACGATGACGCTCATCGCGTAGTCGAGATACGACTGTCGCAATTCGTCTTCGATATTGACCGGGAGGATTTCTTTGGCCAGTTCACCCATGAGAAGCCTGGTTCCTTCTGATCTGAAAAGCGCTAGGGCCCGTCCGCACGTCGGCCGAGCCTGATATAGGAGAGGCGAAAGCCCGTCTGGCGGCGCCTGCCACCGGCGGCGCAAAGGGCGCTCCAACCGGTGTTCGGCACTGCATCACCGCCTGCCGAGGGCTTTCGAACAAAGCCTGTGCAAAGAGCGAAATTCTAACACATTCAGGGATGTATCCGCCCCTGCGATCACCTCAATGCAGGCGGCGGCGATTCATCAACTCGGCCATCTTCTTGGCATCCGGTCGTTCCACCACACCGCGCTCGGTGACGATGGCGTCGATGAGATCGGCGGGCGTCACGTCGAACACCGGATTGAACGCCTCTACCTCGGCGGCGAAACGCTTACCACCAACCTCCAGCAACTCGTGACCGGCGCGCTCCTCGATGGGGATGTCGTCACCCGAGGCGAGATTCATGTCGATAGTGGAACTGGGCGCCACCACCATGAAGCGCACGCCGTGGTGCATGGCGATGACCGCCAGGTTGTAGGTACCGATCTTGTTGGCCACGTCGCCATTGGCAGTGATGCGATCGGCGCCGACGATCACCCAGGCGACGTTGCGCGTCTTCATCAGGTGCGCCGCGGCAGCATCGGCATTGAGGCTGACCGGGATGCCCTCCCCGGCCAGCTCCCAGGCGGTCAGGCGCGAGCCTTGCAGCCAGGGGCGGGTCTCGTCGGCGTGGACGCATTCCACCAGGCCGTCGAGGTGGGCAGCGCGCAGCACGCCCAGGGCGGTGCCGAAGCCACCGGTGGCCAGGGCGCCGGTGTTGCAGTGGGTGAGGAAGGTCTGCTTGCTGGTGTCGTGCTTGCGGATCAGCTCGACGCCCAGCTGGGCCATGGTCAGGTTGGCCTCGCGGTCGCTCAGGTGGATGGCCACCGCCTCGGCTTCCAGCGCCGCCAGGGCGCCGTCGCCGGATGCCCGCGTCAGGCGCTCGCGCATGCGATTGAGCGCCCAGAACAGATTGACCGCGGTGGGCCGTGACGCCGCCAGTAGCTCGAAATCGGCGGTGATGGTCTCTTCCCAGTCCTCACCGGCGGCGGCGCGTTGCCGGGCCCCCAGGACCACGCCATAGGCCGCGCTGATACCGATGGCCGGCGCGCCCCGTACCAGCATGTCGCGAATGGCCTGAGCCACCTCGGCGGCGCTGTGACAGGCGACCCAGTGTTCGCGCAGTGGCAACAGGCGCTGATCGAGCAGGTGCAGAGCACCGTCCCGCCAGTCGATCGCCTTGACCTTTTCCGCCGCCAGCAGACGCTCTCGCATGATCTCTCCTCGACCTGAATCTATAGCCCGCCAGTATACCGGCATCGGCGCGCGGATTTAGCGGTAGCGCCGCAAGGACCGCTATACTGCCGGCTCGCCCCTCACGGAACCGCCGCAGATGCCCACCCCCGCGCCCCTGGACCTCTTGTTGCTCCCCAGCTGGATAGTGCCGGTGGAGCCCGCCGGGGTGGTCTTGCGCGACTACGCCCTGGGCGTGCGCGACGGCTGCATCGCGCTGCTCGCCCCGCGCAGCGAGGCCTTGCGCCACCCAGCGAAGGAAACTGTCGAGCTGCCGGGCAAGGTGCTGATTCCCGGCCTGATCAACGCCCACGGCCATGCCGCCATGACGCTCTTCCGCGGCATGGCCGATGACCTGCCGCTGCAGACCTGGCTGCAGGACCACATCTGGCCCGCCGAGGGTCGCTGGGTCGACGAGGACTTCGTCCGCGACGGCACCACCCTGGCCATCGCCGAGCAGATCCGTGGCGGCATCACCTGCTTCTCGGACATGTACTTCTATCCCCAGGTAGCCTGCGAGGCGATCCATCGCACCGGCGTGCGCGCCCAGGTCTGCCTGCCCATCCTCGACTTCCCCATCCCCGGCGCCCGCACCGCGGACGATATGATCCGCCGCGGCCTGGAGCTGTTCGACGACATGAAGCTGCACGAGCGCATCAGCGTGGCCTTCGGCCCCCATGCGCCCTACACCGTGGCCGACGCCAAGCTCGAAGAGATCCTGGTACTCGCCGAACAGTTGCAGGCGCCGATCCAGATGCACGTGCACGAAACCGCCTTCGAGGTGGAGCAGGCCCTTGAACAGACCGGCGAGCGGCCGCTGTCGCGCCTGCGTCGCCTGGGCCTGCTCGGCCCGCGCTTCCAAGCCGTGCACATGACCCAGGTCGACGACGAGGATCTGGAAAACCTGGTCGAGACCAACAGCCACGTCATCCACAGCCCCGAATCCAATCTCAAGCTGGCCAGTGGTTTCTGCCCGGTGGAGCGCCTCTGGCAGGCTGGCGTCAACGTCGCCATCGGCACCGACGGCGCGGCCAGCAACAATGATCTCGACCTGCTCGGCGAGACCCGCACCGCCGCCCTGCTGGCCAAGGCCGTCGCCGGCTCGGCCACCGCCCTCGATGCCCATCGCGCCCTGCGCATGGCGACGCTCAACGGCGCCCGCGCCCTGGGACTGGAGCGCTGCCTGGGGTCGCTGGAAGTTGGCAAGGCCGCCGACCTGACCGCCGTCGACCTCAGCGGCCTCGCCCAACAGCCGCTCTACGACCCCGTTTCGCAACTTATCTATGCCACCGGCCGCGACCGCGTCAGCGACGTCTGGGTCGGTGGCGTGCCGCTGCTGCGCCAAAGCGAACTCGTGCGCCTGGACGAGGCCGAACTCATAGCCAATGCCCAGCAGTGGGCCACCCGTATCCAGCAGGGCGCCTGACGCGCCCCGCTCTCTTTGCCCCTGGAGAACACCATGTCCAACGTCGATAACGCCGAGATCGCCAAGTTCGAGGCCCTCGCCTACCGCTGGTGGGACCGCGAGAGCGAATTCAAGCCGCTGCACGACATCAACCCGCTGCGCGTCAACTGGATCGACCAGCACGCGGGCCTGGCCGGCAAGAAGGTGCTGGACGTCGGTTGCGGCGGCGGCATCCTCAGCGAGGCCATGGCCCAACGTGGTGCCCAGGTGACCGGCATCGACATGGCCGAAGCCCCTCTCGCCGTGGCTCGCCTGCACCAGCTGGAATCCGGCGTGCCGGTGGAATACATCCAGGAAACCACCGAGGACCATGCGCGCAAGCACGCCGGCACCTATGATGTGGTGACCTGCCTGGAGATGCTCGAACACGTGCCGGACCCCTCCTCGGTGATCAAGGCCTGCCATGACCTGGTCAAGCCGGGCGGCCAGGTGTTCTTTTCCACCATCAACCGCAATCCCAAGGCATATCTGTTCGCCATCGTCGGCGCCGAGTACGTGCTGCGCCTGCTGCCACGCGGCACCCATGACTTCCGCAAATTCATCCGCCCCTCGGAACTGGGTGCCTGGGCGCGCGCCGCCGGTCTCAATGTGCGCGACATCATCGGCCTCACCTATAACCCACTGACCAAGAGATACAAACTCGAAGGCGACGTGACGGTTAACTACATGGTGCGCACCCAACGCGAGGATTGATCCATGCGTCTGCAAGCGGTCCTCTTCGACATGGACGGCACCCTGCTGGACACGGCGCCGGACTTCATCGCCATCCTCCAAGCCATGCGCCAGGACCAGGGGCTCCCGCCGGCCGATGAAGCCCGCCTGCGCGGCGTCATCTCCGGTGGCGCCAAGGCCATGATTTTGGCCGGCTTCGAGGTCGACCCATTCGGCACGGAGCTGGAACCTCTGCGCCTGGAATTCCTCGAGCGCTACCAGGAGCATTGCGCGGTCCATACCCGGCTGTTCGACGGCATGGACGAGATCCTGCGCGATCTCGAGGCCGCCCGGCTGCGCTGGGGCGTGGTGACCAACAAGCCGGTGCGCTTCGCCGAGCCGATCATGCAGCGCCTGGGCCTGGCCGAACGCTCGGCCTGCCTGGTCTGCCCGGATCACGTCACCCGCAGCAAGCCGGATCCAGAGATGGTGTTGCTGGCCTGCCGGCAACTGGACGTCGATCCCCAGACCGCCCTGTTCATCGGTGACGACCTGCGCGACATCGAATCCGGCCGCGCGGCGGGCAGCAAGACGGTAGCGGCGCGCTACGGCTACATCCATCCGGACGATCGCCCAGAGCACTGGGGCGCCGACGCCATCATCGACCACCCGCTGGAATTGCGCGCCCTGCTCGACCGCGCACTGTGCGGCTGCTAGGAGGCTGGATGTTCGATTACCAAGCCCCAGCCGACCTGCTCAGAGACCGCATCATCCTCGTCACCGGAGCCAATCGCGGTATCGGCGCCGCCCTGGCCAAGGGCTGTGCTACCCTCGGGGCACGAGTGATCCTCCAGGGACGCGATGCCGCGGCGCTGGATAGGGTCTCCCAGGAGATCCGGGCCAACGGTGGCCAGGCCGAGCCCCTGACGCTGGATCTCGAACAGGCCGATGCGGCTGCCTATGCCGCCGTGGCGGAGCTTTTGCAGCAGCGCCACGGTCGCCTGGATGGGCTGGTGCACAACGCCGGCCTGCTGGGACCGCGGGTACTGCTGGAGCAGACGCCCGCCGCGGCGTTGGCGCAGGTCATGCAGGTCAATGTGCACGCCGGTTTCGCCCTCACCCAGGCACTGCTGCCACTGCTCAGGGCGTCAGCCGATGCCTCGGTGGTCTTCACGTCGAGCAGTGTCGGGCGCAAGGGACGCGCCGGCTGGGGCGCCTACTCGGTGTCCAAGTTCGCCACCGAAGGCCTGATGCAGGTCTGGGCCGAAGAGCTGGCGGATGCCGGCATTCGCGTCAACAGCGTCAACCCGGGCGGCACCCGTACCGCCATGCGTGCGGCGGCCTATCCCGAGGAAGACCCGGCGCGCGTGCCCCTGCCGGAAGCCATTCTGCCGGTCTATCTCTACCTGCTCGGCCCCGTAGGCCGCGGCACCACGGGGCAAGCCCTCAACGCCCAGTGATGCCGCGGAGCTAGACGTGGAAGCGACGCACCAGCGTGGTGAGTTCGTCGCCCAGGTTGGCCAATTCCCGACTGGCCGCTGCGGTCGCCGCCATCACCTCGCTGGTCTGATCGGCCCCGTCGCGGATCCGCGTCACGTTGACCGCGACCTCTTCCGCCACGGCGCTCTGCTGTACCGCCGCAGCGGCGATCTGCTGATTCTTCTGCTGGATGCTCGCTACCGCGGTGGCGATCTCGTCGAAAGCCTGCCGGGTATCGGTCGCATTGGCTACCGTGCCAGACAATAGCTGTTCACTCTGGTGCATCCGGCCTACCGCTTCGTTGCTACCCCGCTGAAGCACGGAGATGAGCTGCTCAATCTCGACGCTGGACTGTTGCGTCCGCTTCGCCAGGGCACGCACCTCGTCGGCGACCACGGCGAAACCCCGCCCCTGGTCGCCAGCTCGCGCCGCCTCGATGGCCGCGTTAAGCGCCAGCAGGTTGGTCTGCTCGGCCACGGCCTTGATCACGTCGAGCACGGCGCTGATCGCCTGGCTGTCGCGAGAGACCCCCTGCAGACTGTCGGCCGCCGCGCGTACGTCCACGCCCAGCGTCTCGATGCCGGCCAGACTTCTGCCCACCACGGCCTGGCCATCGCTGACCTGGCGCTCGGCCTGATCCACCGCACCCGCGGCGCCCTCGGCATCCTCGGCAACGCTATGGGCGGTCGCGGCCAGTTCCGCCATGGCGGCGGCCACCTGATCGGTTTCCTCGCGCTGGCGCGTCATACCCAACTGGGCTTCGCGCGCCTGGTCGGCCAGTGCCTCGGCGGCCTGGCCCAAGCGGCCGATACCGTTCTGCAGTTGCAGCACCATGCTGCGCAGGGCAGCCACCATGCTGGCACTGGAACGCTGCAATTGACCGATCTCGTCCGTACGATCGACTTTCAGCTCGACATCCAGCTCGCCTTCGGCGATGCGCTCGGCGGCGGCGATTACCTTGCGGAGCGGCCGCACGATGGCCAGGGTGATGAACAACGCCGCCAGGGTGCCAACGACCAGCGCCAGCAAGGCGATACTGGCGATCGCCAGCATGCGCTTGGTCATCATGGCCTGCAGCTCGGCCTCCTGTTGCGCGTAGAGCGCGTCGACGCGCTGCACGGCGGTTTCGGCCAGGTTGGTCACGCCCGCTCCAGCGGTCTGCTCCTTGGCCAGCACGGCGGCATAGTCGCCAAGGCGAGCGGTGAATTCCTTGATGTTGGTCGAGACGTCCTGAATGACGGAAGAGTAGGCCGGATCGCTCAATTGCGGCTCCACCTTCGCCAATAGCGCCAGCGCGGCAGCAGCCGAGGGCAGCGGTGAGTCGTCCACGGTGGACTTGCTCGCCCGGGCCTGGGCCTCGTCCAGGCTCTTGAGCATCAGTCGATAGAGTTCACTCACTTGCTGGGAGAGCGCCAGCAGCTCGGCCCCCTGCTTGCCGCCGGAATCACGCAGGGCATAGGTTCCGTCATCCAATAGGCCGGACTGGAGGATATCCAGGCTATTGGCAGCGCCCTCCACCAGGAAGGTCGCTCCCTCCATGGCCAAGCGCCGGGAGGTGTTGAGTCTTTCGAATTCGTTGAAGGCCGCGCCATAGGCCTTGAGGGTATCGGTGGCAGCCGCTACGCCAACGGCATCGCCATTGCCCACTTCGCTCCCGAGCTTGGCGAGGCCGTCGAGTATCACCGGCAAGTTCTTCTGCAGTCGCTCGGACAGGGCCTTGTCACCGGTCAGGCGAAAACCCTGTTCCAGCGTCCGCATCTGCATCATCTGCCGGTTGACCGCCGCCATCTCCTTGAGCGAGCCGAAGCGGCGCTCGACATCCTTGAGCGCCAGCCCACCCTGAATGGCGACCACCAGGGTGAGCAGCAAGACGAGCCCAAAGCCAACCGCCAACTTCGTCGCGGTGAGCCAGTTGGCCAACCGAAATCTCGCCATCCTGCCCATACAGTGCTCCCAAGAGAATCGGCTCTACACGGACTTTCGTCTGCAACAGCCGATTCTTGAGGGCCTGGGAGACCAAGTCACCCGTATCTGTCGCGGGCGGTTACGCGCGAGTCGTTTTTCATGGTGGCTCTAGGGCACTACTCGCACTCAGCGCCCGGCGCGGGACTCCCGAATGTAGAAACGGGCCTTTTCCGCGTTCTTCACGCAGCCATCGTAGGCCTCGACCTGCTGCTGCGTCTTGGCGGTGGACAGCAGCGCCAGTGCCTTGGAATAGCTGACCGTGCCGGAAAATCCCTCGGCCTTGGCCAGGTCCAGTTCCTGCCAGGCGGAACGGGTCTGGCTGGCGCAGCTGTCACGATTGACCACCTTGCCCGAACAGCCGGCGAGCACGGCGAGTGCCAGGGCGGCAGACACCACTGGGACCAGTTTCGACTTCATCTTCTTCTCCTTGCGAGCGGGGGCGACTAGCCGAAAGCACCGGATAGTCGCTGCGTAGACCGCTTTCATGCGGCGCTGTTCAGCCGGCGCGGCGTAGATAGTCGACCACCGCGGCCTGGTCGCCACTGAACACCACGCGGGATGCCTTGCTCTCACGCTGGTAGGCGTACATCGGGTCGTAGTATTCCGCCAGCAGCCCCTCGATCCAGCCGCGATGGGCCACCACGTCGCCCGAGCCTTCCTGTTCGACCAGCGCCGTCTCCAGGATGGCCGACAACCGCTGGAAGCGCTCGCCGCCGAGGCGCTTGGCGATGCCGGAGAGACTCTTGCGCAACTGTTCGGCGAACAAGGCGAAGCCCTGCTCCGGTCCGTGCAGGGCAATGAATTCCGCCGCCAGGTCGACGACGTAGTCGCGCAGGATGCGTTCGACGCGATTCTCCCGACTGTCTTCCAGCCAGACCAGCGGGAACTGCTGCATACTCTGGTGCAATTCCAGCGGTAGCGAGCAGCGGCCGACCAGGCGTGATTCGTCTTCCAGTACGAAAGACGTCTGTCCGGCATGACGGCGGCGCAGCAGGTCGATGGCCAGGCGATTCTCGAAGTCGATCTGACCCGGTTGCGGCGTGGCGCGCTTGCCGAAGCTGGAGCCACGGTGATTGGCATGGCCTTCGAGATCGACGGCGTTGGCGAGCTGGGCCACCACCTCGGTCTTGCCAGTGCCGGTCATGCCGCCCACCACCACGAAGCGACACTCGGCGAGCGCCTGTTGCAGCGTCTCGATCAGGAAGGTCCGCATGGCCTTGTAGCCACCCACCACCCGCGGATAGGCAATGCCGCCCTCGCTGCGCAGCCACTGCTGGCTGATCTGCGAGCGCAGGCCACCGCGGAAGCAATAGAGATAGCCGTCCGGATGGGCCTGGGCGAAGGCGGCCCAGGCCTGGATACGCTGCTCTTTCACCGTGCCAGACACCAGCTGATGTCCCAGCTCCAGCGCCGCCTGCTGGCCCTGCTGCTTGTAGCGGGTGCCGACGCGCTGACGCTCCAGGTCGTTCATCAGCGGCAGGTTGGTGGCCATGGGAAAGGCGCCCTTGGCGAACTCCACCGGGGCGCGCACATCGATCAGCGGCACCTCGCTCAGGAACAGCGCCCGCAGGTCGCGGGCATCCTCACGCTGGGTCATCAGGCCACCTCGACCGCATGGGCGCGGCGAGCCACCAACTGGCCGATGGGCTGCAAGGCCAAGCCTTGCTCGGCAGCCACCGCCCGGAACTCCGCCTCGCCCTCGGGCGTGACGGCGACGAGCAGCCCGCCGCTGGTCTGGGGATCGCACAGCAGCTGGCGGCGGCGCTCGTCGAGCGGGGCGATGCGGGCGCCGTAGCTGTCGAAGTTGCGCTCCGTCCCGCCGGGGACGCAGCCCTGGTCGAGATAGAAATCCACCCCTGGCAACTGGGGGATGGCGGCGAAGTCGAGCTCTGCGGTCAGGCCGCTGCCATCGGCCATTTCCACCAGGTGGCCGAGCAGGCCGAAGCCAGTGACGTCGGTCATCGCCGTGACCCCCGCCAGGCGCCCGAAGCGGCTGCCGGGACGGTTGAGCTGGCACATGGTGTCGCGCGCCAGGTGCTGGTCGGCCGGCCGCAGCAGGGCGCGCTTCTCGGCGGTGGTGAGGATGCCGATGCCCAGCGGCTTGGTCAGGTAGAGGCGGTTGCCCAGGGTCGCGGTGTCGTTGCGCTTGAGATGACGCTTTTCGACGATACCGGTGACCGCCAGGCCGAAGATCGGCTCGGGGGCATCGATGGAATGTCCGCCAGCCAGGGGAATGCCGGCCTCGTCGCAGACCCGGCGACCGCCGGCGATGACCTCGCGGGCCACCTCGGGCGGCAGGACGTTGACCGGCCAGCCGAGGATGGCGATGGCCAGCAAGGGATCGCCGCCCATGGCGTAGATGTCGCTGATCGCATTGGTGGCGGCGATGCGGCCGAAATCGAAGGGATCGTCGACGATGGGCATGAAGAAATCGGTGGTGGATACCACGCCTCGCTCCTCGTCCAGGCCGTACACCGCGGCATCGTCACGCGAGGCGTTGCCGACCCAGAGGCGCGGGTCCAGGTGTTGGGCACCGCTCCCCGCCAGGATGGTCTCCAGGGTCTTGGGGGCGATCTTGCAACCACAGCCGGCGCCGTGGCTGTATTGGGTGAGGCGAATGGGATGAGACATGGGTACTCCGGAGCGGCGTGGCGCTCGGTCGACGAGCAGCGCGAAGGGGCGTCATAGTAACAAAAGCCCGCTCGGCGGCGGCGAGCCTCGGGCCTAGCAGATCGTCGGGCAAAGCAAAAGGCCTGTTTTTCGGCGGTAATCCACAGTTGCTGTGGATAACCTCGTGGAAAACCTTCGACCGGCCGCGGACAAGCGAGTGGGGATGCGGCGATGAACGATCTGGCGATTTTTTAGCCGCCTCTCCGACTATTTTTTTCCCGTGCAGGGTGGCGGTCGAAGGCGCCGTGCGTTATGGCCAGACTGGGCTAGTGTGGTGTTTCAGAAGTTCGCGCAAGAATTGGCGAGTGATTTTTTTGGCGGGGGCTAGGCGCCGCGACGAGTCATAGCAGGGCTATGGCGAGGAGTGGCAACAACGCCTGCGCCGAAAAAGCGCCGCCAAAATTGTGCAGGTAATTTCTGAAACACCACACTAGCATTGGCGGTTTCCATCAGCGCAACCTCCCGCATGTCCTCTCCCAGCCTTTCCTGCCGTTCGCCGTGGCAACGCGGCCTGTTGCTCGCCAGCCTCATGCTCATCGCCCTCAACCTGCGCCCGGCACTGTCGAGCCTGGCGCCCCTGTTGCGCCAGATCGAAAGCAGCACCGGTCTTTCCAGCAGCGCCATCGGACTGCTCACCACCCTGCCCGTCCTCTGCCTGGGCCTGTTCGCGCCCCTGGCGCCGCGCCTGGCCCGCCGCTGGGGTAGCGAACGCACCCTCGGCGCCATCCTGGCGCTGCTGGCAGGCGGCATCGTCCTGCGCAGCCTGCTGCCGCCTGCCGGCCTGTTCCTCGGCAGCCTGATCGCCGGCGCCTGCATCGGCATCCTCGGCGTCCTGCTGCCGGCCCTGGTCAAGCGCGACTTCCCCGCCCAGGCCGGCCAGCTCATGGGCCTCTACACCATGATGCTGTGCATCGGCGCCGCCCTGGCCGCCGGCGCGACCGCTCCGCTGGCCGAGGCCTTCGACGGCCGCTGGCAACCCGCCCTGGCGACCTGGGCGGCGGTGGCCCTGGTGGCCCTGCTGGCGTGGCTGCCGCAACTGCGCCAGCCGCCCAGCGTGCTGGCCCGACGCCACGCGGGAGGTTCGCTGTGGCGCAATCGCCTGGCCTGGCAGATCACCCTCTACATGGGGCTGCAATCATCCCTGGCCTACATCGTGTTCGGCTGGCTGCCCACCCTGCTGGTCGACCGCGGTCTCGGCACCGTGCAAGCCGGCGTGATGCTGTCGGGCTCGATACTGACCCAACTGGTCAGTGCCCTGACCGCCCCCTGGCTCGCGACACGTGGACGAGACCAGCGCCCGGCCATCGTCCTGGTCATGACCCTGACCCTCGCCGGCCTGCTCGGCTGCCTCTACGCGCCCTTGGGCAGCCTCTGGCTCTGGGCCGTGGTGCTGGGAATGGGCCAGGGCGGCACCTTCAGCCTGGCCCTCGCCCTGCTGGTATTGCGCTCGCGGGATGCGGAGACTGCCGGACGGCTCTCGGGGATGGCCCAGGGTGCCGGCTACAGCCTGGCCTCGCTCGGTCCACTACTGGTCGGCATCCTTCACGACGCCACCCACAGCTGGGCGCCCATGGGCGTGCTCTTTACCCTGATCGCCGTATTGGCCACGCTGTTCGGCCTGGGCGCCGGGCGCACTCGCTACGTCAACGACGTCTAGGGCTGTCGATAGAGACCGGCCGGCCGGCTCGCATCGCTCTGTAGCCGCGTAGCGCGAATACCTGCCTGGCTCAGGGCGCCCTGCCAGGCCGCGGCCTGGGCGCCGCCCAGGATCACGGCCACGTCGCCATTGAGCGCCAGGGCCGCGGCCAGCCGCGCCACCCAGGGCTGCTCCGGCGCGGCGCTCAGTACCGGCAGCAGCAGTTGACCGTCGCGCTGCAACTCCTTGAGCAGGGTACTGGCGCTGGGCAGCAAGGCGGGCAACGGCTGCGCGGACTGCAGGCGCTCGGCATGCAGGTAGCCGCGGCGATTGCCGCGGGTGATGCCGTAGAGCGTCAGCACCGTCTGGGGTTCGGCCAACTGCAGCACCAACAGCCCTTGCTGATCGTCGGGGCCATAGAGCATGGCTTCGCCAAGGATGTTGTTGGCGATGACGTTGCTGGCGCCGCAATCGCGCCCCTCGCACCAGTAGAGCAGCGTCGCGCCGCGCTGCTGCAGGCGCTGACGCTCGGCGTCGAGGCGAGCCAGTGGCGGATGACCGCTGGCCAGCTCGAAGGTCTGGGCCTGCAGTTCGCCTTCGACCTGCAGCGAATCCTCCAGCCGCAGCCGCCCGCCGATGCGGCTGGCCGGTCCCAGGGGATAGAGGCGCTCCGTCACGGCCGGTCCGCTGTCGCGGACGAGCTGCGCGTGGTCGAAGGGTTCGAGTTCGGCCAATACGGCAGCCTGCACGCCGCCCAGGGACGACAGCAGGCCAACCAGCAGCAGACGGCGGGCAAGGATGAGAGATGGATCACAACGACGGCTAGGCATGCCGCATTATTCAGGCAGCCCGTCCCTGGCGGCAAAGAAGGCATTGAAACAATCTGCGACGGCCGCAGCGCCCTCCTCGTCATCGAGATGCAGATGATGACCACCCGGCAGCTCGTAGAGATTGAACGAAGGCTGTTCCCGGGCCAGCGCCATGGCTTCGGCATGGGGCGCCAGCAGCCCGTTCGCGGCGACCACCAAGGCGGTTGGGCAACGCACGGCGCGCACGCAGGCGCGGGCCTGCTCCGGGGTGAATCTCAGCCGGCTGGGCAGGCGTAGCGAGGGATCGGAACGCCAGGTGTAGCCGCCCGGCACCGCCATCAGACCACGCTCGGCGAGTAGCTCCGCGGCTTCGCGACTGACCGTCAGAGCGCCCTTCAGCCGTGCCGCCACAGCATCCTCCACCGAGGCATAGACCGGCTTGCGGCGGTTGGGCAGTTCCAGTTCGGCAAGCAGCGCCTTGCCGAGTTTTTCCGGAGCCTCCTCCGCCGGCGTGGTGTAGGGCAGCAGGCCGTCGATCAGCGCCAGCCGCTCGATCTGCTCCGGTAGGGCCGCGGCGGCGATTACGCCAACGATGGCGCCCATGGAGTGGCCAAGCAGGCCAAAGCGATCCCAGCCCAGTTGCCGAGCGGCAGAGAGCACGTCCAGCCCATAGTCCTGGATGGCGTAGCCAACCCCGGCCGGACGATGGGCCGACAGTCCGTGCCCAGGCAGGTCCAGGGCGACGATGCGCAAACCCTGCAGCCGAGGGGCGAGCTGGGCGAAGGTCATGGCATTGTCCAGCCAGCCATGCAGCGCCAGCACCGGATAGCCGTCTTCCGGGCCGAAGACCCGGGCGCTCAGCTCGATATGGGGCAATTCCAGGCGCAACTCCTGCACCTGGGCAGTCATGGCCTCAGCTCCACCGGCAGTATTGCGCGCTTCATGCCGTGGAAGCTTCCCGGGTCAAGGGGACCACGGCTACCGTCAGCCGCGACACGCAGGTCAAACGCCCTTCCTCATCGCTCAGGCGGATGTCCCAGACATGGCTGCTGCGCCCCAGGTGGAGGGGGCGGGCGACCGCCGTCACGCGTCCGGAGCGTACGCCGCGCAGGTGATTGGCATTGATCTCCTGCCCCACACAATAGAAGCGCGAACGATCCACGCAGAGCATGCTGGCGATCGAGCCCACGGTTTCCGCCAAGGCCACCGAGGCACCGCCGTGCAGCAGCCCCATGGGCTGATGGGTACGCCGGTCAACCACCATACTGGCGGTCAGGCTGCTGTCGTCCCAGGCTTCGATACGCATGTCCAGGTGTTCGGCCAGGGTGTTCTCCAGCGCGCGCTCGAGGTCCTCAGGATCCGGAAGGGTCTGCCAGATGCTCATGTGCTTTCCTTGAAAGGGCGTCAGCCGTGGAAGCGACTGACCAGATCGAAACCGCCGGCCAGGGGCAGCGGTGCCTCCAGGCACAACAGGGAAGCGGTACCCATGGCCACCGGAGCCTGTCGATGACCGTGCAGCAACCAGCCGGCCAGTTCACCGACGAAGGGATTGTGGGTCACCAGCAGCAGCTCCTCCACCTCCAGTCGCGCCAGTTCGGCCAAGGCGCGTTCCGGATCGCCATCGGGCGTGGCCCAGGAGACGCTGTGCCGCTCGCCTGGCCAGTCCAACTGCTGCTGAACCAGGGCCGCCGTCTGCTGCGCTCGCACATAGGGACTGGCCAGGATGAGTTGCAGCCGGGCATCCCGCAGTTGCAGGGCACTGCGCAGCACCTCGGCGCGACCGGCCGCGGTCAGCTCACGCAGCTCGTCGCTCGCCGCCCGCGCCTCGGCTTCACCATGCCTGAGCAGCCAGAGCTTCATGGCGCGGTGGCGGAGCGGTCTTCGGGCAATTCCTCGGCCGGCCAGTCGGCGAAGGGCCAGGGTTTCGCCTCGCAGGCGAAGGTGCCGAACCGCACGATCTGCGCCAGGTAGGTCGCCAGCGCGGCGCCGAAACCGGTCAGGCCAGGATGGGGTTCGCCCTTGACCAGGCGCACCACCAGCTGCACCAGCACCACCATCGCCAGCACATATTGCGCGCCTAGCCAGACGAACAGGAACAGCAGCATCCAGATCAGGCGCAGGCCCAGCAGCTCGCGGGAATGCTCGGGTTGAGACATGGAAATTCCTCTTTTCAGACAGTGTAGCGGATCAACCGAATGCGTCCGCCACATCGACATCGGTCTTGGGCTCGCCGCCCATCAGGGCCTCGATCACCTGGCCCAGGCTGCGGCCCTCGAACAGAATGGCATAGAGGCCGTTGACCAGGGGCATGTAGACGCCCAGTTCATCCGCCTTTTCCTTGAGCACGCGCAGGGTATTGACACCCTCGGCGGTCTCGCCGATCTGGGCTACCGCGTCGTCCAGGCTGAGCCCGCGACCCAGAGCGTGACCCACCCGGTAGTTGCGACTCTTCTCCGACGAGCAGGTCACGATCAGATCCCCTACCCCGGCCAGGCCCAGGTAGGTGATGGGGTTGGCACCGCGCTGCACGGCGAAGCGGGTCATCTCGGCCAGGGCGCGGGTGATCAGCATGCTGCGAGTGTTTTCGCCCATTTCCAGTGCCGCCGCCATGCCGGCGATGATGGCGTAGACGTTCTTCAAGGCCCCGGCCAGCTCCACACCGAGGCGGTCGGCACTGGCGTAGACGCGGAAGGTGCGGCCATGCAGCGCCGCCTGGACCCGGCGGCAGACTTCCTCGTCCTCGCTCGCCACCACGGTGGCGGTGAGCTGGTGCTCGGCGATCTCGCGGGCGAGATTGGGGCCGGAAATGATGCCGATGCGCGCCCGCGGCACGATCTCCGCGAGGATCTCGCTCATCAGCATGAAGGAATGTGCCTCGATGCCCTTGGTGGTGCTGACCAGGAAGCGGCCTTCCAACTGGGTCGCGATGGGCGCCAGGGCCTGGCGCAGGGCGCTCGACGGCAGCGCCACCAATACCAGCTCGCAATCGGCGATGGCGCCCTGCAGATCGCTGGTCGCCTCGACCGCGGCGTGCACCTTGATACCCTTCAGATAGCGGGGATTCTCCCGCTCGCGACGGATGGTCTCGGCCTGTTGCGGATCGCGCATCCACAGGCGTACCGGCAGCCCGTTCTCGGCGACCAGATTGGCCAGGGCGGTACCGAAACTGCCGCCGCCCAGGACGGCGATGGGGGATTGGACTGTCATCGAAACTCTCGTCTTCACCGCGATCGCGCGGCCTCGTCGCCAGTATACGGCAGCCGCTCGCGCGGCCCAGGATGGAGAATTGACTGCGGAAAGTGCACAATGGTCCGTTAACGAGCGGGGCGCTGGCCTGTGACTTTCCCCATGCCCCGGCAGTCTACTGCTACACGAAGCCATACCCAGAGCGACCATTGGAGTCGCCAGAGCCTGGACCTAGGCCAGCTACAGGAGCTTGCATGACCAAACAACACGCCTTTACCTACGAAGACTTGCTGCGCTGCAGCCGTGGCGAGCTCTTCGGGCCGGGCAACGCCCAACTGCCCGCGCCGAACATGCTGATGATCGATCGGATCGTGCATATCAGCGAGGTAGGCGGGAAATACGGCAAGGGCGAACTGGTGGCGGAACTCGATATCCGTCCCGATCTCTGGTTCTTCGGTTGCCACTTCGAGGGTGACCCGGTGATGCCGGGTTGCCTGGGCCTGGATGCCATGTGGCAGTTGGTCGGTTTCTACCTTGGCTGGCAGGGCAATCCGGGTCGCGGTCGCGCCCTGGGCTCCGGCGAAGTGAAGTTCTTCGGCCAGGTACTGCCGACCGCCAAGAAGGTCACCTACAATATCCATATCAAACGCACCATCAACAGGTCGCTGATTCTGGCCATCGCCGATGGCACCGTAAGCGTGGACGGCCGCGAGATCTACTCCGCCGAAGGTCTGCGCGTCGGCCTGTTCACTTCCACCGATAGCTTCTAAGGGCTTTTCGCATGCGTCGCGTCGTCATTACCGGTCTGGGTATCGTTTCGTGCCTGGGCAATGATAAAGACACCGTTTCCGCCAACCTGCGCGCGGGCCGTGCCGGCATCCGTCACAACCCGGAATACGCCGAGATGGGTCTGCGCAGTCAGGTTTCCGGTTCCATCGACCTGAACCTCGAAGAATTGATCGACCGCAAGGTCAAGCGCTTCGTCGGCGATGCCGCCGCCTACGCCTACCTGGCGATGGAGCAGGCGATCAAGGATTCCGGCCTGTCCGAAGAGCAGGTGTCCAACCCCCGCACCGGCCTGATCGCCGGCTCCGGTGGCGCTTCCACCTTCAACCAGATGGAAGCCCTGGACATCCTGCGCGAGAAGGGCGTCAAGCGCGTCGGTCCCTACCGCGTGACCCGGACCATGAGCAGCACGGTCTCCGCCTGCCTGGCCACTCCCTTCAAGATCAAGGGCCTGAACTACTCCGTGGCCTCGGCCTGCGCCACCAGCGCCCACTGCATCGGCCTGGCCATGGAGCAGATCCAGCTCGGCAAGCAGGATGTGGTCTTCGCCGGCGGTGGCGAGGAAGAGCACTGGACCCAGAGCATGCTGTTCGATGCCATGGGCGCCCTCTCCAGCGACTACAACGAGACGCCGGAAAAGGCTTCCCGTGCCTACGACAGCAAGCGTGACGGTTTCGTCATCGCCGGCGGCGGCGGCATGGTGGTGGTCGAGGAACTCGAACACGCCCTGGCCCGTGGCGCCAAGATCTATGCCGAGATCGTCGGCTACGGCGCGACCTCCGACGGCTACGACATGGTCGCCCCGAGCGGCGAAGGCGCCATCCGCTGCATGCAGCAGGCGCTGTCCACCGTCGACGGCGAGATCGACTACCTGAACACCCACGGCACCTCCACCCCGGTGGGCGACGTGGCCGAGATCAAGGGCGTGCGCGCCGTGTTCGGCGACAAGGCTCCGGTCATCAGCTCCACCAAGAGCCTGTCCGGTCACTCCCTGGGCGCTGCCGGTGTGCACGAGGCCATCTACTGCATGCTGATGATGGAAGGCAACTTCATCGCCGGCTCGGCCAACATCGACGAGCTGGACCCGGAAGTCGCCGACATGCCGATCCTGCGCGAGACCAAGGAAGACGCCAAGCTGAACCTCATCATGAGCAACAGCTTCGGCTTCGGCGGCACCAATGCCACCCTGGTCCTCAAGCGCTGGCAGGGCTGATAGGCCCTCGCTCGTGTGACCCGAACGGCGCCTCTGGCGCCGTTTTTCATTTCTGCTCCCTGCCCGGCTGAACCGGTCATGGCCCCCCGCGGTCGAAGGCGCCAGCGCTTCGCCTGCGAACCTCCAGGAAGAATGGATTCAGCAGCGCGAATAGCTTAATCTCGCGCCGCTTCGCTGTGCCTGCACAGCTGCCTTAGACAGCGCTGTCCGAACATAGTGGACAGACACAAGAAACCGTCGTACCCATGGAGCCCCAATGCACAATCAAAACCAGAGCTACCGCGGACCCCTGATCGTCCTCACCATGCTGTTCTTCATGTGGGGCCTGATCACCTCGCTGAACGACATCCTGATCCCCCACCTCAAGGCGGTCTTCACCCTCAGCTATCTACAGGCCTCGCTGATCCAGTTCTGCTTCTTCACCGCCTACTTCATCGTCTCCTTCCCGGCAGGTCGCCTGGTCGAGAGCCTGGGTTACAAGAAGGGCATCATCGTTGGCCTGCTCACCGCCGGTGTCGGCTGTGTACTCTTCTATCCGGCGGCCGGCGCCCAATCCTACGGCTTTTTCCTGACCGCCCTCTTCGTCCTGGCGGCCGGCATCACCGTACTGCAGGTAGCGGCGAACCCCTACGTCACCATCCTCGGCAAGCCGGAAACCGCGGCCTCGCGCCTCAACCTCACCCAGGCCTTCAACTCTTTGGGCACCACCGTCGGCCCGCTGGTGGGTGCAGTGACCATCCTGGCGCTGGTCGGTGAAGACTCCGCCGCCCACTCGGTGCAGCTGCCCTACCTGATCCTGGCGGGCATGCTGGTCGCTCTGGCCGTGATCATCGGCCTGTTCCGCCTGCCGCAGATCAAGGACACCGAACAGGACAACGCCACCGACGAGAACGCCCTGACCGCCAACAGCGTCTGGGCCTATCGCCACCTGCTGCTCGGCGTGGTCGGCATCTTCATGTACGTGGGCGCGGAGGTGTCCATCGGCAGCTACCTGGTGAGCCTGATGGAAAGCCCGGATGTGGCCAGCCTGGACGCCGCCACCGCCGCCAAGTACCTGTCCCTTTACTGGGGCGGCGCCATGATCGGCCGCTTCATCGGCGGCGTGGTGATGACCAAGGTACGCCCGAACCTGGCCCTGAGCTTCAATGCCATCGCCATCGGCGTGCTGCTGGCCGTGGCCGTGCTGCAGGGCGGCAAGGTCGCCATGTGGGCGCTGCTGGCGATCGGTTTCTTCAACTCCATCATGTTCCCGACCATCTTCTCCCTGGCCCTCAAGGGCCTGGGCAAGTTCACCTCCAAGGGTTCGGGCCTGCTGTGCATGGGTATCGTCGGCGGTGCGCTGGTGCCGGCCATCCAGGGCTACTTCGCCGATACCATCGGCCTGCTGCCCTCCTTCCTGATCCCCCTGGCCTGCTACCTCTACATCCTGTTCTACGGCGTGATGGGCTACCGCCCCACCCTGCGTCGCTGATCCCCCTCGAAGCGCTGGCGCCCTGCCAGCGCTTCGTCCCTCCTGCTCCGCCCCCTATCCCGCTTTCACGACAACCCGCCTACGACCCCGCAGCCTGGTGGGCCGTACGCACCTGTACGACGCCGGCGAGCATCCCCTCTCCCCGACATCGCAAGGCCCGCCCAGGGCGCGCTGCCGCCCTTCGCCATAGCTTGGCTGCCACTTGGCAATGCGCTGGAGCTGCCGCCCTGGAATCCTGGCCGTCACCCTGAGTCTCCCGCCTATGGATCGCTCGGCACTCTCAGCCGGGCACATCACCGACGCCCTCCCCGCACCGAATCCTGCGCAAAAGAAAACGCCCGTATCTTTCGATACGGGCGTCTTGTCGTTACCGCAGGGACCGCTTCAGGAGCAGCCCTCGCGCGAGGCTCAGGCAGTCTGGCGAGCTTCCTCGACTTCGACGGCGTTCGGGCCGCGAGCGAGTTCGGTCTGCAGGGTCTGCTCGTCCAGCTGGCCGCACCACTTGGCGACCACGATGGAGGCCACGCCGTTACCGACCAGGTTGGTCAGGGCGCGGGCTTCGGACATGAAGCGGTCGATACCCAGGATCAGCGCCAGACCGGCGACCGGTACGTGACCGACGGCGGACAGGGTGGCGGCCAGCACGATGAAGCCGCTACCGGTGACGCCTGCAGCACCCTTGGAGGAGATCAGCAGCACCAGCAGCAGGGTGATCTGGTGGGTGATGTCCATCTGGGTGTTGGTGGCCTGGGCGATGAATACCGCGGCCATGGTCAGGTAGATGGAAGTACCGTCGAGGTTGAAGGAGTAGCCGGTGGGGATCACCAGGCCAACCACCGACTTCTCGGCGCCCAGCTTCTGCATCTTGGTCAGCATGCGCGGCAGGGCGGACTCGGAGGACGAGGTACCCAGCACGATCAGCAGTTCTTCACGGATGTACTTGATGAACTTGAGGATGCTGAAGCCGTGCACGCGCGCCACGGCACCCAGCACCACCAGCACGAACAGCAGGCAGGTGATGTAGAAGCAGGCCATCAGGTAGCCCAGCTGCACCAGGGTGCCGACGCCGTACTTGCCGATGGTGAACGCCATAGCACCGAAGGCGCCGATGGGGGCGAGCTTCATGATGACGTTGATGATGTTGAAGAAGACGTGGGAGATGCGGTCGATGAAGTTGAACACCAGTTGACCGGTCTCGCCCAGGCGATGCAGGGCGTAGCCGAACAGCACGGCGAAGAACAGTACCTGCAGGATCTCACCGGTAGCGAAGGCATTGACGACCGTCGACGGGATGATGTTCATCAGGAAGTCGATGGTGCTCTGCTTCTCGCCAGCCGCGGCGTAGGCAGCGATGCCCTTGGTGTCCAGGGTGCTGACGTCGACGTTCATGCCGGCGCCCGGCTGGACGACGTTGACCACGATCAGGCCGATCAGCAGCGCGACGGTGGAGAAGATTTCGAAGTACAGCAGGGCCATGCCACCGGTCTTACCGACCGCCTTCATGTTCTGCATGCCGGCGATACCCGTTACCACGGTGCAGAAGATGATGGGCGCGATGACCATCTTGATCAGCTTGATGAAACCATCGCCCAGCGGCTTCATGGCAGCGCCGGTCTGGGGATAGAAGTGGCCGAGCAGCACACCCAGGATGATGGCGACGATCACCTGGAAGTACAGACTCTTGTAGAGGGGTTGCTTGACGTTTCGCTTGGGTGCGGGAGCAGTAGTCGTTGTTGTTGTGTCGACGGTGGCGGTCATGGCTCTTTCCCTTGTGGCCACTACCTGACGTCCTGTCTCGAGTGGGCACCTGACTGAAAGTGGCTCTCTCATCCTGAGAGCTTTTTGTTGTGGATCCGATGGCCGCGCGACGGTGACACCGGTATCTGCCTGTAACTAAGCAATAGCCGTTCCACTTTTGTCTGCGCAATCAAATGGCCAGCTTTCATGCACCTTTCAGCCGAAAGTCTAGTTGCGAAACCAGGGCGAGACTCCGCCATCCGACGAAAACGGGCGGAAATCCCCCACCGCCCAAGGCGGTTTTCCGCCCATGCAGATCGGTAGTCGGCTATCCTCAGCTCGCCTTTTCGGAAGCGCCGGCATGAGCTGCCACCTTCCCCGCCGAGTAGAATGCCGGGACCACCCTGCCACCGTGCCCACCATGCAAGAGAAGGATCTACCGGGCTGCTGCACCGCGCCCACTCCCCTCGCCCCCCTGGGCGAAGACCTGGCATCACTGGAAATCATCTGTTGCCGCTTCGACCCCGCCCAGGTCGACTTCGAGCGCGACACCTTGCGCCTGGGCGTGCAGCCACCGGACAACCTCTGGCGCGCCGTGGCCAAGCGCCAGGCCGAATACCTCGCGGGGCGCCTCTGCGCCCGGGAGGCCCTGCGGCGCCTGACCGGCAGCCCCGCGGTCCCGGGGCACCGCAGTCAGGACCGCGGCCCGGCCTGGCCGGCGGGCCAGGTGGGCGCCATCACCCATAGCCATGGCTGGGCCGCGGCGGCGGTGGGTCACCAGGAGGAATATCTGGGCATAGGCCTGGACGCCGAGTCGCTACTCGAACCCGCCAAGGCCCTGCGCCTGGTCGACCAGATCCTCACCCCGACCGAACTCGCGCGCCTGCATCCACTCGACGAAAGCCAGCAAGCCCTCGCCATCACCCTGGCCTTTTCGGCCAAGGAAAGTCTGTTCAAGGCTCTCCATCCCCAGGTGCAACAGATGTTCTTCTTCCAGGACGCCGAGATCCTGGCGTGGGACCTCGCCACCGGCCACTTCGCCATCCGCCTGCTCATCGACCTGTCCCCGCGCTGGACGGCCGGAGCCGAGTTGAGTGGCCATTTCCAAGTGGATGACGAGCAGCGGCTGCTGACGTTGCTGGCCGTGCGCGCCTAGCAGCGCATGCTCATCCGCGGCCTTAATAAGGAAGGGGGTAGCGCTCAAATAAGGAAGGGGGTAGCGCTCAGGGTCAAAAACGGCGCCGAGGCAGAAGGTCGCACCGTCTATCTACCGTTTTCTTATGTCGGCTGGGACGCTCATAGCGAACCGGTATATCCAGCCACTTTTCTGGATGCGACATAGTCGGCGCCTGTACGTTATTTGATCAGCAGGCCCTGAGACCGGAGTTGGCGAGGGCTGGCATGGGCCCGCCCCCAGGATACCCCCCAATGCCGAACAGCTTATCCACGCGTTATCCACAGCCGAAAACGTGATAAACGCGACATCTAGTGGCCCCGGACGTAGTACAACACCATATATAGCAGTTCGTCGGTGGGGACTGGGACGGCGAAACACCCCCCTGTCAAGACTGTCTTCCCTTACGATGAGGGCTTATCCTGTCGCCCGAATTATGAATTTCCAGGGTCCCTGGACCCCGCCCGTCGACGCCCTCGGGAGTCGGCGTCGGCACGGCTTTTCGTTGGAATCTTCATTGGTAGTCGCGCGACGCTCGCGTCGCGCAGGCCCTGGGCCAACCCGCTTCCGGACCACCGGCTCGCCGATGGTCCCCTATTTCAGATCAAGGGAGATCCGCATGCACACCGACCTGACCCGCGAGCAAGCCCAGCAGGGCCGCCCCGCGCAAGAGACCAGCCAGGACCTGGGCGCCACCGCTCCCGGTCAACTGCGCGTCATCAAGCGCAACGGTACCGTCGTCCCCTACACCGACGACAAGATCACCGTGGCCATCAGCAAGGCTTTCCTCGCCGTGGAAGGCGGTACCGCCGCGGCCTCCTCGCGCATCCACACCACCGTCAAGCAGCTCACCGACCAGGTCAGCAGCACCTTCAAGCGCCGCATGCCCTCCGGTGGCACCATTCATATCGAAGAGATCCAGGACCAGGTCGAACTGGCGCTGATGCGCGCCGGCGAGCAGAAGGTCGCCCGCAGCTACGTGATCTACCGTGAAGCCCGCAGCCAGGAGCGCAAGCAGGGCGCTGCCAGCGACATCGCCGAGCCGCACCCGAGCATCCGCGTGACCAAGGCCGACGGCACCACCCAGCCGCTGGACATGGGCCGCCTGAACACCATCATCAGCGAAGCCTGCGAAGGCCTCGAAGAGGTGAACGGCGAGCTGATCCAGAAGGAAACCCTGAAGAACCTGTATGACGGCGTGGCCGAGAAGGACGTCAACACCGCCCTGGTGATGACCGCCCGCACCCTGGTCGAGCGCGAGCCGAACTACTCCTACGTCACCGCCCGCCTGCTGATGGACAGCCTGCGTGCCGAAGGCCTGAGCTTCCTCGGCGTGGCCGAGTCCGCCACCCACCACGAGATGGCCGACCTCTACGCCAAGGCCCTGCCCGCCTACGTCGCCAAGGGCGTGGAGCTGGAGCTGCTGGACCCGAAGCTGGCCACCTTCGACCTGGCCAAGCTGGGCGCCGCCATCGATCACGAGCGCGACCAGCAGTTCACCTACCTCGGTCTGCAGACCCTCTACGACCGCTACTTCCTGCACAGCCACGGCACCCGCTTCGAGCTGCCGCAGCTGTTCTTCATGCGCGTGGCCATGGGCCTGGCGCACATGGAGAAAGATAAAGAAGCCCGCGCCATCGAGTTCTACAACCTGCTGGCCAGCTTCGACTACATGGCGTCGACCCCGACCCTGTTCAACGCCGGCACCCTGCGTCCGCAGCTGTCCAGCTGCTACCTGACCACCGTGCCCGACGACCTGTCCGGCATCTATGGCGCCATCCACGATAACGCCATGCTCTCCAAGTTCGCCGGCGGCCTGGGCAACGACTGGACCCCAGTGCGCGCCCTGGGCTCCTACATCAAGGGCACTAACGGCAAGAGCCAGGGCGTCGTGCCCTTCCTCAAGGTGGTCAACGACACCGCCGTGGCGGTCAACCAGGGCGGCAAGCGCAAGGGCGCGGTCTGCGCCTACCTGGAAACCTGGCACCTGGACATCGAGGAATTCCTCGAGCTGCGCAAGAACACCGGTGACGACCGTCGGCGTACCCACGACATGAACACCGCCAACTGGATCCCCGATCTGTTCATGAAGCGGGTCTTCGAGGACGGCAACTGGACCCTGTTCTCCCCCGCCGACGTACCCGACCTGCACGACCTCTACGGCAAGGCCTTCGAAGAGCGCTACGAGTACTACGAAGCCCTGACCGAGTACGGCAAGCTCAAGCTGCACAAGACCATCAAGGCCAAGGACCTCTGGCGCAAGATGCTCTCCATGCTGTTCGAGACCGGCCACCCGTGGCTGACCTTCAAGGACCCGTGCAACCTGCGCAGCCCGCAGCAGCACGTGGGCGTGGTGCACAGCTCCAACCTCTGCACCGAGATCACCCTGAACACCAACAAGGACGAGATCGCCGTGTGCAACCTGGGTTCGGTGAACCTGGTGAACCACATCGTCGACGGCAAGCTGGACGTGGCCAAGGTCGCCCGCACCGTGAAGACCGCCGTGCGCATGCTCGACAACGTCATCGACATCAACTACTACTCGGTGCCCCAGGCGGAGAACTCCAACCTCAAGCACCGTCCGGTCGGCATGGGCATCATGGGCTTCCAGGATGCGCTGTACCTGCAGCACATCGCCTACGGTTCGGATGCCGCCGTGCAGTTCGCCGACACCTCCATGGAAGTGATCAGCTACTACGCCATCCAGGCCTCCTGTGACCTGGCCGAAGAGCGTGGCAGCTACTCCAGCTTCCAAGGTTCGCTGTGGTCCCAGGGCATCCTGCCGATCGATTCCGAGAAGCGCCTGATCGAAGAGCGCGGCGCCAAGTACATCGAGGTCGACCTGTCCGAGACCCTGGACTGGGCCCCGCTGCGCGAGCGTGCCAAGAAAGGCATCCGCAACTCCAACATCATGGCCATCGCCCCGACCGCGACCATCGCCAACATCACCGGCGTGTCCCAGTCGATCGAGCCGACCTACCAGAACCTCTATGTGAAGTCGAACCTCTCGGGCGAATTCACCGTCATCAACCCCTACCTGGTACGCGACCTCAAGGCCCGCGGCCTGTGGGACTCGGTGATGGTCAACGACCTCAAGTACTACGACGGCTCCGTGCAGCAGATCGAGCGCATCCCGCAGGATCTGAAGGACCTGTACGCCACCGCCTTCGAAGTGGAGACCAAGTGGATCGTCGAGGCCGCCAGCCGTCGCCAGAAGTGGATCGACCAGGCCCAGTCGCTGAACCTGTACATCGCCGGCGCCTCGGGCAAGAAGCTCGACGTGACCTACCGCATGGCCTGGTTCCGCGGTCTGAAGACCACCTACTACCTCCGTGCCCTGGCCGCCACCAGCACCGAGAAATCCACCATCAACACCGGCAAGCTGAACGCCGTGAGCGCCGATCCCATCACCGGCGTCCAGGCCAGCGCAGCGCCCGCTCCGGCGCAGAAGGTCGAAGCTGCTCCCGCCCCCGCACCGGCTCCGGTGCCCAAGGCCTGCAGCCTCGACGATCCCGAGTGCGAAGCCTGCCAGTAAGTACCCAAGCCCTCTCTTAGCAGAGGGCTGCTCTTTATCCCCTCTCCCCCTGGGAGAGGGTTAGGGTGAGGGCAAACCCCTACACCCAAAGCTCTAGATCCCCTCCCTTCAGGAGAGGGCTAGGGTGAGGGCCCCAACTGCCCCGCCCCCACCACACAGCCACCCAGGAGACACCCCATGCTGAACTGGGAAGAATTCGACAAAGACGACGACACCACCACCGCCAAGCCCGTCCAGGCCGCTGGCCAGCAGGCCCCCGCCCAGACCGAGCGTCTGGACTCCGAGGGCGACGCCCTGGCCCATGACGCCCGCGCCGTGGACGCCACCGACTCCGCCGCCGTGGCCCGCGCCAAGGCCGCGCTGAACGAGCTGGACATCCAGGAAGGCCTGGACGACCTGGAAGGCTCATCCGCCCGCGTGCACGTCGGCGACAAGCAGATGATCAACGCCCGCGCCGACCTCAACCAGCTCGTGCCCTTCAAGTACGACTGGGCCTGGCAGAAGTATCTGGATGGTTGCGCCAACCACTGGATGCCCCAGGAAGTGAACATGAATGCCGACATCGCGACCTGGAAGAGCGCGGACGGCCTCACCGAGGACGAGCGCCGCATCGTCAAGCGCAACCTCGGCTTCTTCTCCACCGCCGACTCCCTGGTCGCCAACAACCTGGTGCTGGCCGTCTATCGCCTGATCACCAACCCGGAGTGCCGCCAGTACATCCTGCGCCAGGCCTTCGAAGAGGCGATCCATACTCATGCCTACCAGTACTGCATCGAGTCGCTGGGCATGGATGAAGGCGAGATCTTCAACATGTACCACGAGATCCCGAGCGTCGCGAAAAAGGCGAGCTGGGGCCTGAAGTACACCCGTTCCATCTCCGACCCCGAGTTCAAGACCGGCACCCCGGAGACCGATCGCCAGTTCCTCAAGAACCTGATCGCCTACTACTGCGTGCTGGAAGGCATCTTCTTCTACTGCGGCTTCACCCAGATCCTCTCCATGGGCCGCCGCAACAAGATGACCGGCACCGCCGAGCAGTTCCAGTACATCCTGCGCGACGAGTCCATGCACCTGAACTTCGGCATCGACATGATCAACCAGATCAAGATCGAGAACCCCCATCTGTGGGATGCCCAGATGAAGGACGAAGCCACCCAGATGATCCTCCAGGGCACCCAGCTGGAGATCGAATACGCCCGCGACACCATGCCCCGCGGCGTGCTGGGCATGAACGCGGCGATGATGGAGGACTACCTCAAGTTCATCGCCAACCGCCGCCTGACCCAGATCGGCCTCAAGGAAGAATACCCGGGCGCCACCAACCCCTTCCCCTGGATGAGCGAGATCATGGACCTCAAGAAGGAGAAGAACTTCTTCGAGACGCGGGTGATCGAGTATCAGACGGGTGGGGCGCTGAGCTGGGATTGATTACCAAGCTAAGACATTGAGATTGAATAGCAACGCTTTACCCGGGAGTAGACATTCGGGCTAGCAAAGGAATCATAGCCCCGCTTAATGCGGGGCTTTTCTTAAAAGGACAGCGATGCATACTCTACGTCTTTTACTGATACTACTAGCCAGTCTGACAGGCAACGTTAGCTTTGCTTATTCATCAGCTGGCGCAGAAGATTATGAAAAAGCACTAAAGACCGCAGAGCACTTACAAAAGACCATATCTATAGCAAAAGACCTCCTGGCCAGAGGAGATAAAAACGCGATAGATGAAAAAACAAAAAAACAACTCACTGACAATGCAATTGCATATAGAGCAAGCCTAGAAGCATCTGCAAACCTTGGATTCGCACCCGCTCAGCATCTTCTTGCATATACCCTTAAGCACGAGCGCTCTAAGGATAATAAAAAGATCTGTGAGCTGCTTGATCTTGCATCCCACCAAGGTTTGCTCGCATCCAGCTTAGCGAGAACAACTGCTTGTATTGGACAACAAACAGACCCGAAGAAAATGATTGAGGCTCAGCAGGGCTTTGTAAGCGACATAGCCTCCAACCTGTCAAAGCATGACCCCTATTCAAAGTATTATCCAATCCAAGCCTTCCAGCGTCCCGACTGCATGGATTTGCCTTCCCTCGATGAGAAAGCCTCAATGGAGGAGATTGCTGCAGCGCCTGCTGCGCCCAAACTCAGCCTAGCGCAATTTAGCGCAGAAGCAAACTTCTTCATTGCTAGAAGTGAGGATAATCAGAAAATTGAGGATGCGCTGCAACACCTTAATCAGGCAGAAGAACTAGGCTGTACAAGTAAGTATTTCATCAATACAAAAAACACCATTACTAAGCGCATTGAGCAGCAAAAGCTTACGCCTAAAGCAAATTAATTTAGATAAAAAGAGATTAGCCGGGCTGCGGCGTTAGATTTTATAGCTAAAAGTATCCTGCAATGGAAACTCAAGACCTATGCATCTAAATATTGGCCGTAGGTTTTTCGTCCTACTTTGACAGCCGCTCTCCAATAGAAAAGGCTAAGCTGTTTTCCACGCTACGGAAGCCCAACGAATTTCTGCTGAGAGCCATTTATACTCAAGGATGAACCATGCCCCGTTGGACCGACCAACCCGCCACCGACACGGATGCCGTCTTCGATTTCATCCTAAAATTCTCCGGCACCGTCCTGCGGCGCCATGCTTCGCTGTTGGCCAAGGTGCTGCCGCCGACCTTCGGCTTCGGGATGTTCCTAGCCTATTTCGCCCGTAATCACTTCTATCCCAGCTTCGACCTCTTCCAGTTCTCGTCGCTGCTGTTGGCTGCAGCGTGCCTGGGCTTTTTGACCATAGGCGCATTCGTTGCCGCGCTGTTCCTGCCAGGCGCCTGGGTCTATTACCGCTTCATCAATACGCCGGCGATCAAGGAAGACATCACCTACGCCCTGCCCTATCGCACCGAAGGGCGCTTTCGCAAGATCATGCTGTTGATGATGCTGGTGTTCTTCGTGCCCTATCTGTTGGCGGGGTTCAGCGATGCGGCCATTCTCTTCGTCGATCCTGAGCTGTTCGTCGGCGTTGCCTTGCTTGCGCCCATTCCTATCACGCTACTGGCGGGCATTGCCGTGCAGGGGCTATTCGACTTGCGCCGCTTCAGTTTCCTGAAGTTCGTCTGGGAGGCTTACCTGCCAACGATGGTCGTCGGCCTGTTCATTGTCTGGATGCTAGCCCAAGCCTATCCACTGGTGAGCGATTGGCAGCCGTTATTAAAGTGGGGCGCCCTGGCCATCGCCCCCTTCATCATCAGCTTCGTCGTGACGATGACGTCCATGGTGTTCATCGCTGGCTGGAATGCGGCACTGATGTTTTCGCTGTTTTTCGCCCTCTTCCTGGCCGGCTATAGCGGGGTGCTGACCACTCTGCCCGAGACGATGGTCAAGACGCTGGGCCTGGGTAACTACCAAGCCAAGGCCATCGTGCTGGATGCGTCCTATTGCGCCAAAGAACAGGCCAGGGTGCTACCTACCAACGAGCAGTGCGTGCTGCAGGATGTGCAGGTGGTCTGGTCGTTGGGCGAGGCGATCGTGCTGCGCCTGGCGGATGGCAGCACGGCGCGGTTGCCGGCTACGGCGATTCGGGCATTGGTGAGGCCCTAGGCGAATCCAAGGGCCAGCCTTCGCAGGCGTGAGCGTGAGGCTTCAGTCCGCGGCTATGCGCGGGCGAAAGCGTCCAGCGAGTGGCTTGAGCGGGCGTCGGGTGGGCAACGCGCAGCTCGTCCACGCAGCCCGGCGTGAGCGGCAAAGACTGCGCCGTTTTCCACGTTACGGAGGAGCGCTTCCGTCACTCGCCTATAAGGCCCGGCCGGTGCCGTTGCGGTGTGAGCAGGTTGGCGTGGGAGCCTATCGTTGAAGGCGGCGCCGCACGGTGGCGCCGGATCACTTTTTCCCTTTGCCGCCCTTGGCGCTCGGCTGGCTGGGGCCGGCCTTGACGAAGGCGAGGATGACCTCGCGTACGACCTTGCGCTGTTCGTCCGGCAGGCTGAGGAAGGCTTCGATGGCGTCGCGCTCGGGGTAATTTTCAGTGGTTGCCCAGTTTCCCCGGGGTTCGCGCACGTTCGCCACGGCCTGCTCGCCGTAGCGCAGGACCTGGGGTTCGATCTGCAGCCACTGGGCGAGAACCTGCAACTTGTCCTGGGCGGGAATGGACTTGCCACCCAGCCAGCGGGAAACCGCCTGGAAGGTCACGGAGCGCCCCCAGTAACGAGAGTTGAACTCGCGCTCCAACACCGCGGGTCGGTCAGGATAGCCGGCCGCCAGCATGGCGGCGCGCAGGCGCTGGGCGAAGTCGAGTTTGTCGTTCATGGGGCGGACGTTAAAGTCCGCTTCCAGCCTGGACTGAACATTCGATTGCGTAAAAATTGAAATTCATGATTTCATCCAGGCAGTAGGAGGACCATGAGGGTCCTGCGGTGGGCAGCGGCCGCTCGGTGGCTGAGTTCCCAGCGACTGCGCCTAGATACGGAGGTCAGGCAATGCCCACGCCCCATCTTTTGCATTTCGCGGGTCGTCCCCTGCGGGTCTATCAGTTCTTCGATGGGCAGCTGTGGTTCGATTGCCGCGAGGTCGCCAAGCTGCTGGATTACCCGGACCCGCTGGAAGCCGTGCGCAGCCACTGCAATCGCGACGGCGTGCACCAGGGCCCTGGCGAACGACCCACCCTGCTGATCGATCTCCCCAACACCTTGCGCCTGCTGATCGGCAGCACCAGCGAGCGCGCCGGGCCCTTCGAGGAGTGGCTCAGGCGCGACTGCCTGAAGCTGTTCTTCAGTCGCCTCCTGCAACCCGGCGAAGGCCAGTTGCTGCTCGACGGCCAGCCGCTGAGCCGGCTGTGCTGGCGTGACCAGTACTGGGTGAAACTCGCCGACGTCGCGGACGTGATCGGACCGCGCTTGCGGCTCAACCAGGGGTATTGAGCGACGTGCTCGCCTCGCGGCCGGGAACCCTGCTCGGCGCTACCGATTAGCCAGGGCGCGGATGTCACCCCGGCGACGGCGCGCTCTCGCTTCCGCCCTCAAGACAGGATGGGTCTGGCCGATAGCGTTCCAGCGGCTGCGCTTGCGGCCAAACCCTGGTGGCTTGCCGCGGGCATCTTAGCCTATCGGACATCAGACAGGGCGCCCGACCACGGTAAACTGGCGGCCTGCGCCAGGTTTCTCCTTGTCCGCGGCGTGCCCCACGGCACGTCGGGCAGACTCCGGTATTCGTTGCACGCTGCATAGGTCCGCCTTCCCCCATGGCTCTCGATGCCCCTACTCTCCTGACCATTACCATCGCCCTGGCGGCGGCCGCGGCTGGCTATCTGGCCATCGAATGGCGCTCGGTACGCGAGGCCGCGCTGCTCTATTGGAGCACCGGTTTCGCCCTCATCGGCGTGGGCAGCTTGCTCGCCCTGCTACGCAGCCAGGGGTTCCTGTTGGTGGGAATCTGGCTCGCCAACGGTCTGCTGGTTTTTGTCCATGGGCTGTTCCTGCTCGGCGTCGCGCGCTTCACCGGGCGCCGGCTGAGCCTGGGCTGGTGGGCCTTCGTGCCGATCTGGCTAGGGCTGTTGCTGCTGCCGAACGAGCCCTGGTGGTCCAAGGTGATGTTGGTGGTGCAGTCGGCGCTGATCGGCATCCTGGCGGTACGGGCGGGTCTGCTGCTGCGGCGGCGCCACGCCGGCGAGCGGCAACTGCGCTTTGTGCTGGTGGGACACGGGGCCTTCTATTTCGCCAAGATGATCCCACCGCTGATGCCCGGCGCCCTGCTCAACCTGGAGTCCTATCGTGGGACGATCATCCAGGTGTCGCTGGTGGAGGGAGTGATGGCGGTGATGCTGATCGCCCTGTCGATGACCGGCACGGTGCGCTATCGCCGTGAGCAGCGCATCGAGCGCCTGGCGGGCAGCGACCCGCTGACAGGGCTGCACAACCGGCGCGCCCTGGAGACGGAGGCACCCCGGCTGTTCGGCATGGCGACGCCCGAGCGCCCGGGTGCCCTGCTGCTGATCGATCTGGACAACTTCAAGCAGGCCAACGACCTGCACGGCCACGCCGCGGGCGACAGCCTGCTGATCGCCCTGAGCGAGCTGCTGCGCAGCGCCCTGCCCCGTCATTCACTGGCGGCGCGGCTGGGCGGCGATGAGTTCGTGGCGCTGCTGGGCGGCGCGAGCCACGCCGAGGTGGTAGCCCTGGCGGACAGCCTGCGTGAGCGCTTCAGCCTGCTGGCGACCCAACGCCTCGCTACCCCCGAGCGGGTCACCCTGAGCATCGGCGCGGTGCTGTTCGATCAACCGCCGCGCAACCTGGCGGACCTGTTGGCGCAAGGTGATCGGGCGCTGTACGAGGCCAAGCGCGGCGGACGCGATGGGGTGCGGGTGAGCAAGGGGTGAAGGGCGACCGGATGATCGCTTAGGCTTGCGCCATCATCTGAGCGGAGTCGCCATGCCCATCGCCCTCGAATCACCCGACCAACCCGAGGTGATCGCCCTGATCGCCGACCTGGACGCCTACCAGGATGGCCTCTATCCGCCCGAGAGTCGTCATGCCTTGGATCTCGCCTCGTTGATGCAGCCGAACGTGCTGTTCCTGGTAGCGCGTGGCGCAGGCGGCCAAGCGCTCGGCTGCGCCGCCATGGTGCTCAACGAGGGCTATGGAGAGATCAAGCGGATGTACGTGAGTCCCTCAGGGCGGGGTCAGGGGTTGGGTAGGCGTTTGCTTTCTCGCCTGGAGGCTGAGGCGCTCAAGACAGGATGCAGGAGAGCGATGCTGGAGACCGGTCCTTACCAACCCGAGGCATTGGCCTTGTATGGGGCGGCGGGCTACCAAAGGCGGGGGCCTTTTGGTGGGTATCGGGATGATCCGTTGAGTGTGTTTATGGAGAAGCAATTGGTACCGGTAGAGCCTTGAAGCGTTGCCTTGGTCGGTGCGAGTGGAAAAGGCTTGCGCCGTTTTCCACGCTACGGGGCCTGGGCGGTAGGGTGGACAACGCGAAGCTTGTCCACGCGGGTCTTGGGATCTTACCTGGGGGGATCAGTGGAAAAGGCTATGCCGTTTTCCACGCTACGGGGTTGAGCTATCGTTTCTGCCTCTGCTCAAGGAAGAGCTGCCATGTCTCGATTTCGTCGTGCCCGAATTCCGGGAGCTTCCTACTTCTTCACCGTGGTCTTGGCGGATCGGCATAGCGATCTGCTGATACGTCATATCGATCTGCTCCGCGAGACGGTGCGGGCAACACGACGGCGCCATCCCTTCCATATCGATGCCTGGGTCACCCTGCCGGACCACCTCCATTGCGTCTGGACCTTGCCCGAGGGCGACGTGGATTTCGCGCTGCGTTGGAAGGTGATCAAGTTCGGGTTCTCCAAGCGCCTGCCGGCGGATGAAGTTCGTACGCCAACGCAACAAGCACGGGGTGAGCGCGGCGTATGGCAGCGAAGGTATTGGGAGCATCTCTTACGGGACGAGCGGGACTACCAGCGGCATCTGGATTACGTCCACTTCAATCCGGTCAAGCATGGCCATGTGCAGGCGGTGAAAGACTGGCCCTATTCGAGCTTTCATCGGGCGGTGCGGGAGGGACTGTATCCGGAGGATTGGGGTGGGGATTTCGTGGTGGAGACGGGACGTTGGGGGGAGTAGCGCCATACGGTGAACAACGCGGAGTCTGTCCTCGCGGGGTCATGCATTGGTGGCATCAGTTCAGTGGAAAAGGCTAGCGCCGTTTTCCACGCTACGGGACCTGGGCGGTAGGGTGGACAACGCGAAGCTTGTCCACGCGGGGGCTTGGGTCAGGCGTGGGTGGATCAGTGGAAAGGTTGCGCCGTTTTCCACGCTACGGGGCCTGGGCGGTAGGGTGGACAACGCGAAGCTTGTCCACGTGGGTCTTGGGATCTTGCCTGGGTGGATCAGTGGAAAGGTTGCGCCGTTTTCCACGTTACGGGGCGAACTCTGCCAGCAGAAACTCTACGAAACTTCTCACCGTCACCGAGCGCCATCTCGTCTGGGGGTAGAGCGCACTCAGCGGCCGAGTAAGTTCTTGGCCTTGGAAGAGACGCACCAAACGGCCGGCGGCGACGTCGTCCTGCAGCAGGAAAGCCGGCTGGAGGATGATGCCGAGGCCTTGCAGGGCGGCCAGGCGCAGGGCGGGGCCGTTGGCGAGGTGCAGGCGGCCGGGTGACAGACGGCCGAAGGTGGCGCCGGTCTGGGCGCGCCACTGGGCCAGGGCGCGGGGGTCCATGCCGAGGCAGTCATGGGCTTCCAGGTCGGCAAGATGTTCGGGCGTGCCGCGTCGGGCGAGATAATCCGGCGCAGCGCAGCACCACAGGACATAGGGTGCCAAAGGGCGCGCCACCAGGGAGGAGTCGTCCAGTTCGCCGATGCGGATGGCGATATCGATGCCCTCCTCCACCAGATCCTGAACCCGGTCGCTCAGTACCAGATCGAGGGTGACCTGCGGATGCCGCGCCAGATAGTCGCCCAGTCGAGGCGTAAGGCCGTAGGTGCCGAAGGACACCGGCGCTGACACGCGCAGGATGCCAGCGGGCGCCAGGCGCTGGGTTTCGACCTGGCGGTCGGTGTCGGCGACCAGGGCAAGGATCTCGCGGCAGCGGGCGTAGTAGCCCTCGCCAAAGGCGGTCAGGCGCTGGCGCCGGGTGGTGCGCACCAGCAACTGCAGACCCAGGCGCTTTTCCAGGCTGCGCAGGTGATTGCCGGCCATGGTCGGCGAGATACCCTGCGCCTGGGCCGCAGCGGCCAGGCTGCCGCGCTCCACTATGGCGACGAACACCTGCATGCTGTCGAGCAGATCCATTCCACACTCCGGATGAGGAATCCCAACACTGGAGCAGCGTTTATCTCATCTGGGTGCTGGGTGAGGCTAGGGGTGTACTGAGTGGCGACGGTCCTGTCGGGCTTCGCTGCGCTCAGCCAAACGCGTGGAAAAGGCTGCGCCGTTTTCCACCCTACCGATCCTGAAGTGGAGAATCGAACATGGATCTGCAACTGCACGAGCGTACCGCGCTGATCACCGGCGCCAGCGTGGGCATAGGCACGGGCATCGCCCGCGTCCTGGCGGCCGAAGGCGTTAGGCTGGCAATCACCGCGCGGCGGCTGGACGCTCTGGAGGGCCTGGCCGAGGAGATCGTGGCGGCGGGTCATGCCCGGCCGCTGGTGATCGCGGCGGACATCACCAATGCCGAAGATGTCCAGCGTCTGGCGCGGGAAGCCGAGGAAGGGCTGGGCCGGGTGGATATCCTGGTCAATAACGCCGGCGGCACAAGACCGCTTTCGGTAACCGCGGATGATGCGGCCTGGGACGAAGCCTGGAATCTCAACTTCACCGCGACCCGCCGCCTGACCCAGGCGCTGCTGGGTGGAATGCGCGAAAGACGCTGGGGACGGATCGTGAATTTCAGCGGCAGCATGGAGCCCCGCGAGATCAACGCGGCCGGCGCGGCCAAGGCGGCGCTCCAGTTCTGGTCCAAGGGTCTGGCGAGCCAGTTGGCGGCCGAAGGCATCACGGTCAATACCATTGCGCCCGGGCGGATCAACTCCGAGCAGATCCTGCAGCGGCTGCATCCGACGCCGGAGGCGCGCCAGGCCTTTATCGCCCGGCACATTCCCATCGGCTATTTCGGCGAGCCGGAAGACGTAGGACACGTGGTGGCCTTTCTTGCCTCACCGTTGGCGCGCTACCTCACCGGCGGTGTCATTGCGGTGGACGGCGGGATGCATGCTCATGCCCACTAGCGCCTGACGCAGACGAACAGGGCATTACCGGCCTCGCCGGCCCAGGGTTCGATGCGCTGGTAGTCGTGCTCCAGTACCTGGACCTCGAAGTGCGGCTCCAGCAGGGCCAGCAATTCAGGGAAGTCCACCGCCACCATGGGGTGCTCGTCCTGCCAAGTCTGCTGCTGGCCGGCGTGGCGGCGTTCGATGCGCAGGCGGAGTTGCTGGTGCTCGCCCTCGCCCGGGTAGTGCCAGGCGGAGGCGAAGCTGAAGTGGCCATCGGCCCGCGCGACGCTGTGGCCGACGCTGGAGCCATTGTCGATGCGGCGCTTGTCGACGGCATTGAAGCAGAACAGGCCGCCTGGGGTCAGGGCCGCGTAAACATACTCCAGACAGGCCTGGAGCCGTGCGAGGCTAGCGCTGTAGTGCAGGGAGTAGAGAAAGCAGGTGATCAGATCGACCGGCTGCTCCAATTCGAAGGCGCACATGTCCTGGCAGGAGAATTCGGCCTCCGGGCAGCGCAGTGCGGCCTGGGCGAGCATCGGTGGATTGAGGTCCAGCCCGCTGCTCTGGAAGCCGGCATCGAGAAAGTGCCGCACATGGGGGCCGGTGCCACAGGCGAGGTCCAGGTGACGGCTGCCGCCGTTGCCGAACAGCCGCTGCAGCCGCAGCACCGCCTGGCTCTGAGCCTGGTAGTCGATGTCGGCGCAAAGCAGGTCGTAGTAGGCCGACAGGTCGGTATAGAGGGCGGTGGCGGACATCGCAGGGGCTCGGGGCTGGAGACGCGGGCGCGCATCTTAGTCGGTTTTAGCCGTGATCGAGCCTTTATACTGGCGGTTTTCCCGAGAGTCTCCTGACGTGAGCAACAAGAGATACGCCTGCATCGGCCTGAGCAACCCCAAGTCGCCGTCCAATGTCGGGTCCATCATGAGGGCGGCTGGCTGCTACGGGGTAGCCTCGGTGTTCTATACCGGCACCCGCTACGACCGCGCCAAGGATTTCGTCACCGACACCAAGAAGGTCCACCAGGACATCCCGCTGATCAACATCGACGACCTGCGCCGCATCCTGCCGCTGGGCTGCGTGCCGGTGGCGGTGGAGTTGGTGGACGGTGCCCGGCCGTTGCCCGAGTACACCCATCCCGACCGTGCGCTCTATCTGTTCGGTGCCGAGGACGGTTCGCTGAGCCAGGAGCTGCGCGACTGGTGCGAGGACGTGGTGTACATCCCCACCCAGGGCTGCATGAATCTCGCGGCCACTGTCAATGTGGTGCTCTACGACCGCTTGGCCAAAGGCAATAACACCCGCTCTGGTCCGCTGTTCTAAGAGTTTTTAACCAAAACCCTGGGTCGGCCGGCGCAAGACTGGATCGAAGGGGTTGATGCGCGCGGCGATCACCCCGGCCTCGCGCTTGAGCAATTCGATCACCGTGGGCAGGCGCTGGGCGTTGAGGCGTTCGCTCAGGGTGCCCACGCTCAGCGCCGCCACCGCCCGGCCGTTGCGGTCAAGGATAGGGACGGCAAGGCCCGCCATGCCTTCCAGCACCCCGGTGTTGCGCGCGGCGTAGCCCAGGCGGCGGACGTTATCGATTTCGGCGCGCAGCAGCACCTCATCGTAGTGATGGGCGTCGCGCAGGCGCGGCAGGTTGTAGCGGATCACCTCTTCGCGTTCTTCCTCGGGCAGGAAGGCCAGGATCGCCAGGGCGCCCTGGCCGCCACCCAGGGGCACGCGGCCGCCGATGTCGCCGGTGAAGGTGCGGATCGGATAGGGCCCCTCGCTGCGATCCAGGCACATGGCGTCGAAGCCGCTGCGCGCCAGCAGGAACAGCGAATCGCCCAGGGACGCCGACAGCCGCAGCAGACTCGGCCGCGCCAGGTCGCGCAGGTTGCCGACCTGGCCGGCGCGGGCCGCCAGGGCGAAGAAGTCCAGGCTCAGGCGGTATCTCTTGCTGCGGGCGCACTGCTCCACCATGCCCTCCTCCACCAGACCGCGCAGCAGCCGGTGGGTGGTGGGTTGCGACAGCCCCACGCGCTCGGCCAGGCGGGTGACCTTCTCGCCTTCGGGATCGCCCTCACCCAGGGCGCGCACCACGGCGAACACCCGGCTAATGGCGCCGACGCCTGCTTCGCCTGAGGCGGCCTTGCTCTCTGTGGAATTTTCCATCTCGATAATTCCTTTAAATTTCACTGAGTGAATAAATTCAGAAAAATAGTTCGATCAGTGAAAAACTCGCTTGTCCGGCATCCTAGATCGCCCTTACCTTCGGGTCCATAGGGCGATACTCACAATCACCGGACGCCGCCAAGTCGAGCGAGCGCCAACGTCCAGTTCCAGGCTGTCTTTCGCCCTGCCCAAACCCTGCCCGCCGTCTGCGTGGGCGCGACCGGAGGAGCATTGCGGCCATGGCTTTCCTGACTCTCGACAATCTCAGCAAGCGCTACGGCGAGACCTATGCGGTGGCCGGTTCGACCCTGGCCATCGAGCGCGGCGAATTCGTCTCCCTGCTCGGCCCCTCCGGCTGTGGCAAGACCACCACCCTGCAGATGATCGCCGGCTTCGTCGACGTCAGCAGCGGACGCATCCTGCTCGACGGCCAGGACATCACCCACGCCAAACCGGCCAGCCGTGGTCTCGGGGTGGTCTTCCAGAGCTATGCGCTGTTTCCGCACATGACGGTGCGCGACAACGTCGCCTTCGGCCTGCGCATGCGCAAGGTGGCGGGCGCCGAGCTGGCGCGCCGCGTCGAGGAGGCCCTCGGCCTGGTGCACCTGGGCCAGCATGCCGAGCGCTATCCGCGCGAATTGTCCGGTGGCCAGCGCCAGCGGGTGGCCCTGGCGCGGGCGCTGGTGATAGCGCCGCCGGTACTGCTCTTGGACGAGCCGCTGTCCAACCTGGACGCCCATCTGCGCGAGGAGATGCAGTTCGAGATCCGCCGCATCCAGCGCGAAGTCGGCATCACCACCCTGATGGTGACCCACGACCAGTCCGAGGCGCTGTCCATCAGCGACCGGGTGGTGGTGATGGAAGCCGGGCGTATCACCCAGGTGGATGCGCCCTATCGCCTCTACGAACACCCGCGCAACAGATTCATCTCCGACTTCGTCGGCAAGGCCAATTTGCTGCCGGGCAGCCTGGATGCCCAGGGCCGGCCGCAGATCGCCGCTGGTGGCGCTTTGGCGATCTCGCTGCGGCCGGAAAAGATCGAGCTGCGCCCCGTCGGCGAGGGTCGGCTGCAGGGACGGGTGCTGACCCGCTTCTTCCTTGGTAGCCAATGGCTGTATCGCCTGGAGACCACCCTCGGCGAGCTGTCGGTATTGCGCAGCAACGACGGCCAGCCACCGCTGGACGAGGGCCAGGACGTTGGACTGCACTGGGACGACGGTCTGCTGCGTCGGCTGGAAGCTACGGAGGCGGCGGCATGAGCACCCTGCTGCGCGGCACCGGTCGTGCCTATCTGCTCAGCGCCCCGGCCCTGGTGCTGTTCGCCGCACTGTTGGTGTTACCCCTGGCGCTCACCGTGGTGCTGTCGTTCAACGTCTTCGACTACGAGACCGGGGTGAAGGAAGGCAGTTACACCCTGGCCCATTACCTGGCGCTACTGAGCGACCCTTACTACTACGAGATCTTCCTGCGCACCTTCTGGATCAGTGCCCTGGTCACCCTGCTCTGCGTGCTGATCGGGGTGCCGGAGGCCATCGTCCTCAGCCGCATGGGCGCGCCCTGGCGCTCCATCTTCCTGATCCTGGTGCTGACGCCGCTGCTGATCTCGGTGGTGGTGCGCGCCTTCGGTTGGAGTCTGCTGCTGGGCGCCGATGGGCTGGTCAACCAGGCCATCATGGCCCTGGGCGGGCGACCGCTGAAGCTGCTCTACACCCCCTTCGCGGTAGTCGTCGGCCTGGTCCACGTGATGCTGCCCTTCATGATCATCCCGGTGTGGACCTCGCTGCAGAAACTCGATCCTGCCGCCGAACAGGCCGCGCTGTCCCTCGGCGCCAGTCACTGGACGGTGCTCCGCCGCATCGTCTTGCCCCAGGTGATGCCCGGGGTGCTCTCCGGCACGCTGATCGTCTTCGGCCTGGCCGCCAGTTCCTTCGCCATCCCCGGTCTGCTCGGCGGACGCCGGTTGAAGATGGTCGCCACCCTGATCTACGACCAGTACCTGGCCGAACTCAACTGGCCGATGGGCGCCACCCTGGCGGTGGCCCTGCTGCTGCTCAACCTGCTGGTGATGCTGGGCTGGAATCGCCTGGTGGAACGCCGCTACAAACGTGCCCTGGGAGTCTGAAGCCATGACCCGCAACGGCCCGCTCGGGCTCGCCTTCCATACCCTGGTGATGGTCTTCATGCTGGCGCCGCTAGTGGTGGTCTGCCTGGTTGCCTTCACCCCGGAGAACACCCTCAGCCTGCCCACCGCCGGCTTCTCGCTGCGCTGGTTCGCCGCCGTCTTCGAGCGGGCGGACTTCCTCACCGCCTTCTACAACAGTCTGCAGTTGGCCGCTCTCTCGGCCACCATGGCAACGCTGATCGCGGTGCCGGCGGGGCTGGCCATCACCCGCTACCGCTTTCCCGGCCAGGGCTTTCTCAACGGCCTGTTCCTCTCGCCGATCATCATCCCGCACCTGGTGCTGGGCGTGGCCATGCTGCGGCTGTTCGCCCTGCTGGGGGTGAACGGCAGCTTCAGCTGGCTGGTGCTGGCCCACGTGGTGGTGATCACCCCCTATGTGCTGCGCCTGGTGATCGCCGCCGCCATCGGCATCGACCGTAGCGCCGAGCAGGCCGCCGAGAGCCTGGGCGCCAGTCGCACCACGCTGTTCTGCCGCATCACCCTGCCAATGATCCTGCCAGGCGTTGCCGGCGGCTGGCTGCTGGCCTTCATCAACAGTTTCGACGAGGTGACCCTGTCGATCTTCGTCACCTCCCCGGCGACCCAGACCCTGCCGGTGCGAATGTACGTCTACGCCACCGAATCCATCGACCCGATGATGGCGGCGGTATCGGCCCTGGTGATCGCTCTCACCGCGGCCACCATGATCCTGCTCGACCGCATCTATGGCCTGGATCGCGTGCTGGTGGGCAAACAATGAACAGCCGAGACCCCTCCATGGCACTGCTCAAGCGGGTGGCCGAACGCGACCGCCCGACCCTGGCCTTCACCCTCGACGGCCAGCCGGCCGAGGGCCTGCAGGGCGATACCCTGCTCACCGCCATCCTCACCCAGAGCGATCACCTGCGCGGTAGCGACTTCGGCGGCGAACCCCGCGCCGGTTTCTGCCTGATGGGCGCCTGCCAGGACTGCTGGGTGCGCCTGGCCGACGGTCGCCGGGTGCGCGCCTGCGCCACCTTTCTCGAAGCGGGCCAGCAGGTCAGCCGCGATCCGGGGCGGCCGCTGTGAGCGCCGTCGTGGTGGTGGGCGCCGGACCGGCGGGCATTCGCGCGGCCCAGACGCTGGTCGCCCATGGCCTTGCGCCGGTGCTGCTGGACGAAAGCGCCCGCGGCGGCGGCCAGATCTATCGCCAGCAACCGGGCAATTTCCGGCGGCCGAGCAAGGCGCTGTACGGCTTCGAAGCCGGCAAGGCCCAGGCGCTGCACGGCGCGCTGGAAGCCGTGCAGGCACAGCTGGACTATCGACCCGACACCCTGGTGTGGAATGCCGAAGCACGCGCCCTGGATACCCTGAGCCAGGGCCGCACTGTCGATCGCCTGGCCTTCGACCAGGTGATCGTCGCCACCGGCGCCACCGACCGCATCCTGCCGGTACCGGGCTGGACCCTGCCGGGCGTCTACAGCCTGGGCGCGGCCCAGGTGGCGCTCAAGTTCCAGGGCTGCGCCATCGGCGGCCGCCCGGTGCTGGCCGGTACGGGACCGCTGCTCTATCTGGTGGCCTATCAATACGCCAAGGCCGGGGCCAAGCCGCTGGCGGTGCTGGACAGCGCGCCCTTCCGCGACCAGGCCGCGGCTACCCCCGCCCTGTTCGGCCAACCGGCCACCTTCGCCAAGGGCCTCTACTACCGCAGCTGGCTGGCGCTGCACGGCGTACCCGTGCACCAGAGCGCCGAGCTCCTGGCGGTCGAAGGCGAACGTCGGGTGCACTCCGTGCGCTGGCGCGCCGCCGATGGCGAGGAGCACCGGCTGGCGTGCGACGCCCTGGGCTTCGGCCAGACGCTGCGCAGCGAAACCCAGCTGGCCGATCTGCTGGGCTGTGACTTTGCCTGGAATCCCCTTAATCGCGCCTGGTTGCCGGTCCGCGATGCCGGCGGGCGCAGCAGCCAGGCCGGGGTCTACCTGGCCGGCGACGGTGCCGGTATCCAGGGCGCCGACGCCGCCGAACTGGCCGGCGAGCTGGCGGCCCTGAGTCTGCTGGCAGATCGCGGTGTGGCGGTGGACGCGGCGCGAGTCGAAACCCTGCAAGGGCGCCTGGCGCGCTTCGAGGTCTTTCGCCAGGGCCTGGAGCGCGCCTTTCCCTTTCCCGCCGACTGGGCGGCCAAGGCGCCGGACGAAGTCACAGTCTGCCGTTGCGAGCAGATCAGCGCCGGCGAGATCCGCGCCGCCGTGGCCCAGGGTCATTGGGAAATCAACAGGGTGAAGGCCACCTGCCGGGTCGGCATGGGGCGCTGCCAGGGCCGGATCTGTGGCGCGGCAGCGGCCGAGTTGATCGCCTGCGCCAGTGGCCGCCCGCTGGACCAGATCGGCCGGTTGCGCGCCCAGGCGCCGATCAAGCCGTTGCCCTTTGGCGTGGAGCTGGCACCATGAGCCGGCTGGACGTGGATGTCCTGATCATCGGCGGCGGCATCGTCGGCAGCAGCGCGGCGCTGTTCCTCGCCCAGGGCGGCCAGCGCGTCGCCCTGCTGGAACGCAACTTCTGCGGCGCCCAGGCCAGTGGCGTCAACTATGGCGGGGTGCGCCGCCAGGGGCGGCCGCTGGTACAGCTGCCGCTGTCCAGTCGTGCCCATCAGATCTGGGGCAGTCTGCAGGACCTGCTGGGTACCGATGGCGAATACCTCAGATCCGGCCACCTCAAGCTGGCCCGCAGCGACACCGACTTCGCCTCCCTGCAGGCCTATGCCCAGGCCAGTCAGGGCTTCGACCTTGATCTGCAACTGCTCGACCGGAGCGAATTGCGCCGGCGCTTTCCCTGGGTCGGCGACATCGCCGTGGGCGCCTCCTTTTGCCCGGAGGACGGCCACGCCAATCCGCGGCTGGTCTCGCCGGCCTTCGCCCAGGCGGCCGCCCGTGCCGGTGCCCAGGTCTTCGAGCGGACCGCCGTGACCAAGGTCGAGCACGCTGGCCAGCGCTTCCAGATCCGCACCGCCAGTGGCCTGACCTTGAGCGCCCCCTGGCTGCTCAATTGCGCGGGCGCCTGGGCGGCGGAGCTGGCCGCCCGCTTCGGCGAGCCCGTCCCTCTTACCGCCGCCCATCCGGCCATGCTGGTGACCGAACCGCTACCCTTGTTCATGACCGCCAGCACCGGCGTGGAAGGCGGCGGCATCTATGCCCGCCAGGTGGCGCGGGGCAATTGCGTATTGGGCGGCGGGCGCGGCTTCGCTCTCGACGCCGACCGCGCCCGCCCCGGCCAGTTGGCCATCCTCGACATCCTCAGAAACGCCACCGAACTCTATCCGGCCCTCAGCGGTGCCCAGGCCATCCGCACCTGGAGCGGCGTCGAGGGCTATCTGCCGGATCACCAGCCGGTGCTCGGCCCCAGTCTCACCACCCCCGGCCTGCTGCACGGCTTCGGCTTTGCCGGCGCGGGCTTCCAGATCGGGCCGGCGGCTGGCGAAGCCCTGGCCGAGTGCATCCTGCAGGGCACGCCCCGGCACAGCCTGCAAGCCTTTTCCATCGCCCGTTTCCCTTCCCAGCCCAGGAGTTCCCAACCATGCGCCTGACCCCTGCCCTGCTCGTGGCCCTCACCGGCCTGCCCCTGGCCGCCCTGGCCGAACCGACGCTCTACCTCGGCATGAATGGCGGCACCATGGAGCGCCTCTATGCCGACAGCGTGCTGCCCGCCTTCGAGAAGGCGCACAACGTCAAGGTGGTGATCGTGCCCGGCACCTCGGCGGATATCCTCGCCAAGGTCCAGGCCAGCCCGCAGAAGCCGCCGATCCACGTGATGTTCCTCGACGACGGCATCATGTATCGCGCCATCGGCATGAATCTGTGCAGCCCGCTCAAGCCCAGCGCGTCCCTGGCGCAGATCCCCGAGAAGGCCAAGATCAAGGACCAGGCGGCCGCCGTCAGCCTGGGGGTGACCGGTCTCGCCTACAACAGCCGGCTGTTCAAGGACAAGGGCTGGGCGGCGCCGACCTCCTGGGCGGACCTGGCCGATCCCAAGTACAAGGGCAAGGTGGTGTTCCAGTCGCTGTCCTCGTCCACCTTCGGCCTGCATGGCTTCCTGATGTTCAACCGCCTCAAGGGCGGCACCGAGCAGGACGTCGACCCCGGCTTCAAGGCCTGGCCCACCACCGTCGGCCCCAATGTGCTGGAGTACATCCCCAGCTCGGCCAAGCTCTCGGAGATGGTGCAGACCGACGAGGCGGCATTGTTCCCACTGACGCCCACTCAGGTCACCGCGCTCAAGCTCAAGGGTATCCCGGTGGAATACGCGCCGCCCAAGGAAGGCGCCGTGGTGCTCAACGTCGCCGAATGCGTGACCGCCAACAACGATCAGCCGGAGCTGGCCCAGCAACTGGCGGAGTACCTGCTGACCCCCGAGGCCCAGGCGCCGGCGCTGGAACTGGGCGACCAGATCCCGTCGAACCCCAACACCCCAACCACCGACAAGACCCGCGGCCAGGTGGAGGCCATGCAGAACTACCTGAAGACCGCCGTGACCATCGACTGGGACGAGGTCAACAAGGTGCGGCCGCAATGGAACGCCCGCTGGAATCGGCAGGTGGAGCGCTAGTCGGCCGGACAGCGCAAACGCGCTGATAGACGTCGACCCTGGACAACTCAGCTTCGGGGCGACCCTTCACCCTTGGCGGCTTCCATCACCAGGAGAGCCGCCATGGCCAACCCGCCCATCACCGTTCTGCGCGACACCCAACCCTTGCCCGTGGTCGATGCCTGCAAATGGGAGCGCATCGAGGGCGAGCCCCATACCGTCAACCTCAATGCCTACACCTCCGATGACGGCAGCAAGATCATGGGCACCTGGATCTGCACCCCCGGCAAGTGGCGCGTCGACTACCTGAAGTGGGAGTACTGCCACTTCCAGGAGGGCTACTGCATCATCACTCCCGATGGCCAGGAGCCCATCCACCTTAAAGCCGGCGACATCTTCGTCGTCGAACCCGGCATGAAGGGCACCTGGGAAGTGGTCGAGACGGTACGCAAGTATTTCGTTTTCGCCTGACCGGAAGGCCGATGGAAAGCCCTTGCTAGAGAACCTTCCATCGGCGACCTATCTGCCCAGTGGGCTACCGCTCGTCATACAGATGGCGCCGGTATTCCGGCGACCGCTTGTTCGACGCCTGGCAGCAAGGCTAAAACGTGGCCCGACGCTCGACGGAGCGTCGCCATGTTCATACTCAGGAAGAGTACCTATGCTGAAAAAATTGCTGTTGGGTTCGGCGGCCCTGGGCCTGGCACTGCTGACCGGTTGTGCCTCTGTTCCGATGGAGTCACCGGAAAAGGACCAGGCGCTGAAAACCTTCACCGCTCCGCCGCAAAACCAAGCGGGCCTCTATATATTCCGGGACTCCTCGCTCGGCGGCTCCCTGAAGAAGACGGTGAAGATCGACGGCCAGACGATTGGCGAAACCGCCCCCCATACCTACTTCTATCGACTCATTACTCCAGGTCACCATGTATTGGCCACCGAATCCGAATTCGGGGAGAACACTCTCGATCTGGATGCCAAGGCGGGCCAGAACTACTACGTCCGGCAATCGATCAAGCTGGGCGTTTTCGTCGGTGGCGCCAAGCTGACCCTGGTACCGGAAAGCGAAGGCAAGGGAGGCGTGCGGGATTCGAAGCTCGCGCAATAGAGGTACGCCGCGGCTTCCGCCTGCCATCACTGCCGGAGCCCGTACAGGACTCCGGCAGTTCGCTACAAGTGCCTACCCTTCCAGGTAACTCCTACCCTCCAACCTGTCTCGAAACACCCTGCTGTCTTTCTCGCTCCGATTCCCCTGCTCAGGGCGTGGCATCGCTCGCATAGCAGGCCCAGGCCGGTCGCGTGCCCAACCGTTCGAGATAGGCCTCGATGGCCGGCGCGGCAATGCGCTCCATTGGGGTGCTGCGCCAGCGGTGCAGCGACAGACCCAGGGCGATGTCGGCCAGGCTGAACTCGCCGGCCACATAGGGGCCGTGCTGCGCCAGGTGGGCTTCCAGAATGGCGACCCGGCCGTTCCAGGCGGCGATCCCCTCCGCCAGGCGCTGCGGATCGGGTTCCGCTGGCTGCTGCTTGACCAGCGCCAGATAGGCGTAGCTCCAGGCCGGATTGAGTTCGCAGGCCTGCCAGTCCAGCCACTGATCGACCCGCGCCCGGGCGCGCGGTGCGGTGGGATAGAGCGCCTCGCCGCCATGGGCATTGGCCAGGTAGCGCAGGATGCTGTTGGATTCCCAGAGCACGAAATCGCCGTCCAGCAGCACCGGGATCTGGCCATTGGGATTCCACCGCAGGTATTCGGCGGACTGCGCCGAGCGAAAGCCGGCGCCCCAGTCCTCGCGCTCATAGCCCAGGCCCAGTTCGTCGAGGCACCAGAGCACCTTGCGGACATTGATCGAAGAGATGCGGCCAAGAACTTTCAGCATGCCGAGGCGACCTCCAGGGGTGAGTAGCTGAGATAGGGGTCGATATTGCCAAGCGCCCGCTGCACATAGTCTTCCTTTTCCCCTACCGGTGCCACGTAGTGCAGGGCCTCAGCCGCGGCCTCGCGGCCTACCAGGCGGGCGATAGCCCAGGCGGCGAGGTAGCTGGACGCCAGGCAGCCACCGGCCGTGGCCAGGTTGCCGCGGGCGAAGAAGGGCTGTTCCAGCACCTCGATGCCGGCCTCCTGCACCCAGGGCTTGGTGGTGAGATCGGTGCAGCCGGGGACCCCGTCGAGCAGGCCGAGCCGGGCCAGCAGCAGGGTGCCGGAACACTGGGCACCGATCAGCTGACGCTTGGGATCGAGTACTGACAACTGCTTCAGCAACGCCTGGTCCTGAGCGAATTCTCGGGTACGGCTGCCACTCCCCACCAGAACAGCGGTGCAGTCCGCCAGTTCGTCGAAGCCGGCCTGACGTTCCAAGCGGACGCCATTCATGGAGGTCACCCAGGGCGTGGGCGCCATCAGGGAGACTCGCCAGTCCGGGCGCCTGATGCGATTGAGGATGCCCAGGGCGATCAGGGAATCCAGTTCATTGAAGCCGTCGAAGGTGAGGATGGCGAGGTGCATGGTGGTACCTGGGGGACGGGTTGAATCGAGATTCTTGGCCCTGCCGGGTGGTCCCGAACAGATACAGTGCCCCGCGAAGCCACCCATACACCGACACCTCCCGTTCCAACCGCTCTAAAACGCGCGATTGCACGACTCTCCCCTTTGAGTAATAGCCCCTGGCCATTAAAGTAACGCCCCGGCCGGGCCTCTCACCCGATTCGCCAGTCACCCAGCGGCCCGCTTCCCAGTCAGAGACGTTATGGACGACGAAACGCGTTACGAGCAGCATGTCAGACGCGTCCTGCGTACTCCCCTACTCTTCTTGCAGCCCTTGATGCTGGCCACGTGGCCCCTGAGTCTGTGGATCAATCCCCTGATCGACAGCCCCTACCAGACGCGCTACTACCTCATGATGCTGCTGTTGCTGGCGATCAGCGCGCTGCTCAGCGTGGCGCGCAGTTCACGCATGATGAGTCTGACCTTCACCGGTAACATCTGGGCGCTCGCCCTCGCCTTTCGCCTCGAGATCCACGATGGCGGCGCGGTGGGTCATTACTGGAACCTGCCCATCGTCCTGATCGTCATTCTGGGCACCTGCGGCATGACCTATCGCCTTTCCCACTATTTGACCACCCTGACCGGCGCCGGCGTCATCCTCCTGGCCGGTCAGGAGCAGTTGGCGCCCGCGGCCATGCCCAGGCAGTTGGTCTGGTTGCTGATCGCCGCGGCCTTGGCCATCGGCATCGCCTACAACCATGCCAACAGCAAGTGGATGCGGCGGACGTTCAGGCTCAAGGAGCGCTATCGCCTCCTCGCGGAAACCGACGAACTGACCGGGATCGCCAATCGGCGCCGGCTGTTGCAGCTAATGGAAACGGCACGGGCTGCCCAGCGCACGTCGCCTGACCATTTCGTCATGCTCGACATCGACCATTTCAAGGCGATCAACGACAGGCACGGCCACCAGGTCGGTGACGAGGTGCTGATCGCCATTGCCCGGGAGATCGGCCAACTGCATCCGGCCCTGCAGGGCGGGCGGCTGGGCGGGGAGGAATTCGGCCTGCTGATCACCGGACTGGACGCAGCCGAGGTGGACCGGCTGCTGGTCGACTTGCGCAAGCGCCTGATGAACGCCGCCCCGCTGGGCATCACCTTCAGCGCCGGCGTGATGCAACTTACCCCAGAGGTGTCGCTCAACGAGCTTCTGCGCCGCACGGACGAGTGTCTTTATCGGGCCAAGCGTAGAGGCCGGAACCAGGTGGTCTGGAACGGCTAGTCCTTCGCCTTCGCGCTGAGCGAATCGCCTTGGCTCAGGCGCCTGTGAGACGCACCTAGAGCCCCGATCCAGAGGGCTGGGAAGAGGACAGTGATAGCCCATAGCCGCTAAAGTATTGGCAGCGATAGCCGACAAACTTCTCCAGGCCCCTCAACGCATCCGCGCTTGGCTACCTAGAGACGTTCATGGACGAAGAATTTCGCTACGATCACCACGCCAGGCGACTCCTGAAGCTTCCTCTGCTCCTGCTACAGCCGCTACTGCTGACGATCTGGCCCCTGAGCCTGCTGAGCAATCCGCTCATCGCCAACCCCTACCAACTGCGCTACCTGGGCATCATGACGCTGCTGGTGAGCGTCAGTGCGCTACTGGCCGCCAGTATCCTATTTGGCCTGGCCCGCAGCGCCGGCATGATGATCCTCGCCTTCACCATCAATGTCTGGTCGATTGCCTTTGCCTTTCGGATCCAGATCGATGATTCAGGCCCTCTTGGCCTCTATTGGAATCTTCCCGTCGCCCTGCTGATCACCCTGAGCACCTGCGGCCTCATCTTTCGCATGTCCGGCTATCTCCTCATCATTGCCGGTTCTTGGTTCATCCTCTTCATCGGGGAGGATCGCCTGGCACCGGAAACCATGCCCTGGCAACTGGTCTGGATTCTGATCGGCGCCGCCCTGGCCATCGGTATCGCCTACAACGCCGTCAACAGCCACTGGATGCGCCGGACCTTCCTGCTCAAGGAGCGTTACCGCCTGCTCTCGGAGACCGATGAGCTGACGGGCATCGCCAATCGCCGCAAGTTGCTGCAGGCGGTGGAAGCCGCGCTGGGCACCAGCCACCAGAGCGCCGGGCATTTCATCATGCTCGACATCGATAACTTCAAGAGCATCAACGATCAGCACGGGCATCACACGGGAGACGAGGTGCTCAGACTGGTGGCCAGGACGATGAGCACCCTCGATTCCGCGCTCACCTCCGGGCGACTGGGTGGCGAGGAGTTCGGTTTGCTGGCGCAAGGCTTGTCGGATCAGCGCGTGACGGAATTGCTCGGCGAGTTGCGTACGCGCCTGAGGCAGATGGAACAGCCGCAGATCACCTTCAGCGCCGGTGTGGTGCGGCTGCACCCGCAAACTCCGCTGGCCGAATTGCTCAAGCACGCCGATGAGGGGCTCTACCTCGCCAAGCACCAGGGCAAGGACCAGGCCATCTGGTCCGCCTGAACGCCCTACTCCAGCTTTTCCACCTTCACCGGGGTGGTGCCATCCTCGACCATGTCCACCCGCCGCGCAGCAGCACGGGAAAGATCGATGATGCGCCCGCGGATATAGGGGCCGCGGTCGTTGATACGCACGATAACGGCGCGATCGTTCTCCAGGTTTGTTACCTTGACCCGGGTGCCAAGTGGCAGGGTCTTGTGGGCGGCGACCAGCTCGTTGTTGTTGAAGGTCTCACCGCTGGCGGTTTCCTTGCCATGGAACTTGCGTGCATAGAAGGACGCCTTGCCGCGCTGTTCGAAGCTGGCTTCCTTCTTGACCGGCGCCGCGACGGTCTTGGCGTCCTTTTCCTGGCAGGCGGTACAGGCGAGGACCAAGAGCAAAACGACAAATCTGGGACGGAGGAACACGTTTCACCTTCCTCTTCTTCTTCGTTCTGGGGAGGCAACGCAGGGGTAGATCGTCTAGCTCTGAGCGGGCCAGTCGCCGAGAGGTTCGGCGGAGCTGGCCAATGGCCTTCCCATCTGTGATGCATCCCTCACGCCCGGCTCAGCGCGCGGGCAGCACGTACCTCAGGATGGCGACGAAATGCAGGGCGCTGCCGGCCATGACGAAGCCATGCCAGATGCCGTGCCAGTGGCGGAAGCGGTCGTCGAAGACGAAGAACAGGATGCCGACGGTGTAGAGCACCCCGCCCGCCACCAGCCAAGCGAAGCCGGCCTCTCCCAACTGGGCCTTGAGCGGCCCGACCGCCACCAGCACGATCCAGCCCATGGTGGCGTAGATCACCAGCGACAGGACGCGCGCCTCGGAGCGCGGCTTGATCTCCTGCAGCATGCCGATCAGCGCCAGCCCCCAGACGATGCCGAACAGCGTCCAGCCCCAGGGGCCGCGCAGGGTCACCAGGCAAAAGGGTGTGTAGCTGCCGGCGATGAGCAAGTAGATCGACAGGTGATCGAGCTTCTGTAGCAGGCGTTTCGCCCGCCCCTTCACGCTGTGATAGAGGGTGGACACGCTGTAGAGGATCACCAGCGCCACCCCATAGATGGTGACGCTGACGATGCGCCAGGGATCGCCCTGCAGGCTGGCCAGCACCACCAGGGTGATGGCACCGGCCAGGGCCAGTAGGGCGCCGATGAGATGGGTCCAGGCATTGAGCCGTTCGCCGTGGTACATGCGTCCTCCGTCATTCAGGGCGCAAGGGCCGGTTCAGGGTCTCGCCGAGTCCTCGCGACGGTTGGTGAGGCGCTCGTAGCGGTCGAGCAGCGGTTGGATGGACACGCCATGGACCGCGATGCTCAGGGCGACCACCGACAGGGTCAGGTCGACGATGGTCCCGGCCCAGTCGGCCGTGACCTGGTGCGTGAGCGCGTAGCACAGATAATACAGGCTACCGATGCCGCGGATGCCGAACCAGCCGATCAGCGCCCCCTGGTGGCGATCGATACGGGTGAAGGGCAGCACGGTAGACACCCCCAGCGGGCGGATCACCACGAACAGCAAGGCGCCTAACAGCAGCGCGCGGCTGTCCCAGTGGGTGATGAGCACCACGCCGAGCAGGGTCACCAGCAGCACCTCGAAGGAGCGCTCCACCAGGCTGCCGAAGGCGAGCATGTCGCCCATCATCACCCCGGCGGCCATGCGCGGTTCTTCGAGGTCTTCGGCATTGGCCACGGTGGCGCGCTCCGGCGCTCCGGTGAGATGCCCGATCACCGGCTGCGCCAGGTGCTCGGAAGGCGTTTCCGCATGGCCGGAGGTCTGCACCTCGGCCTGGCGCAGGCCCAGGCCGGCGGCGAACACCGCGAGAAAGCCGAAGGCGCCGATCTCGTCGGCCAGCACATAGGACAGAGCGATCAGCGCCAGGGCGAGGAAATCGTTGGGCGAGATGGTGCTGTCGCCATGGCGGGTGCGCAGGTAGATCATCAAGCGGCCCACCCCCTTGCCCATGACATAGCCCAGCAGCAGGCCCGCCGGCACGCCCCAGACCACGTTCTTGAGAAACCACTCCAGGGTCCAGCCCCACTGGAGTTCGCCGTGCTGCAAGAGCAGCAGGCCGAGCAGCACGAAGGGAAAGGCGGTGCCGTCGTTGAGCCCTGCCTCACCGGAGAGGCCGAAGCGCACCCGGTCGAAATCCTGGGCGTGGTTGACCTGCACCAGCCCGGCCAGCACCGGATCGGTGGGCGCGAGAATGGCGCCGATCAGCAGCGCCACGCCCCAGGGTAGGCCCAGCAGGTAATGGGCGACCAGGCAGACCCCGGCGATGCTGAGGATCATCACCGGCCCGGCCAGCAGATAGGCGCCATGCCAGGATGAACGATGGAACGACAGCCGCAGCTTGAGGCCGCTGACGAACAGCGAGAAGAGCACCGCCACTTCGGTGAGATGGCCGATCCAGGTCGCCGACTGCTGAAAATTGACCTCGGCCAGCCCCAGGCCGATGGGGCTGATAAGCATGCCGAAGCCCAGGCAGACCACCGAGGTGGTCACCGGCAGCCAGCGCAGGTAAGCGGAGGTCAGGGCTAGGATCATCAACAGCGATCCCAGCACCCCGACCCAGACGAGAAAAGTCATGAGTGCGTGTGATCCAGAACGAAAGAAGAAGAGCGAGTGACGAACGCCATGCTCATGATGGAGACTGCGTCAACGCAGCCGCGGTGCCCCCGGTCTGCCGAATGGTGCGCCCGGCCGTGACCCCGGCGCCCCGGCCGGGGTCCCATGCCCTATAGCCCCCAGGAAAGCCTCCTCCCGCATGAGCGATCACCGCCTCCGCAAGCAACGCCGTCTCGACCGCCTGCAGCGTTTCCTCGACTGGGCCAGCCGTACCCATCCGGCCTTCGTCGCCAAGCAACAGCACCAGGAACTGTGGATCAAACCCTACGCCGGCTATCCCTTGCCGCACCTGGGACGGATCGCCAAGGCCTTCTGGCTGGGCCTCGACGAAACCGCCGCGGTAGCCGCCGGCAGCGCGCCCGATCCCGACAGCCTGCTCGGCCAAGCCCTGCTCGGTGCCGGCAAGACCTTCGGCTATCCCGTGGACGTCTTCGGCAGCCCCAAGCTCTTCACCGGTGGTGCGGCGAGTGAGTTGCTCGACGCTCATTGGGCGCTGAGCCTGGACGATAGCGACTCGGCCGCCACCTTCGCGGCGGTCGTCCAGCAGCGGCTGGGTGAGGCCGTGCGTGAGCGCCTCAAGGTGTTGCAGCAGCCCTTCGGCGAGATGGCGGAAGAGGATCGCCAGCGCGTGCTGGAGCGGGTCCCCCAGGCGTTGATCCGCCTGGACGACTTCCTGCCGCGGGTGACGGACATCCTCAACGAAGTCCGCCATGAGCTGAGATTCAGCGTGGTGCTGGTCCACGACGACATTCGCCTGGAGATTCCCCGGCGCCTGGCGGCCAACCAGGGCCGGCTGCTCAGCGAGGCCGATGTCCTGGCGCTCAAGACCGAGGCGGAGCAGGAACTGCGCGCGCGCTTCGCCGTGCTGGTCAATGAAGCTGACAGCCTGGACTTCGACCTGCACCAACTGGGCATCCCCCGTCTGCAGGAGTTGCTGCGCCTGGAGCACGACAAGTTGCGCCGGGCCCTGCGCCAGTCGGTGGAGCAGCAGCGCGAGAAGATGGCCTTCGCCGTGCTGCTGGAACATAACCCGCGTTTCGGCCAGTACCACCAGAATTATCCCGCCCGCCGCCTGACCCGCACCTGGGTCGCCCTGCTCGGCCCTACCAACAGCGGCAAGACCCACAGATCCATCGAGGCCATGGCGGCGGTCACCCATGCCATCTATCTTTCCCCCCTGCGGCTGATGGCCCTGGAGAACCAGGAGCGCCTGGAATCTCTCGGCGTGCCCTGCTCCCTGGTCACTGGCGAGGAAGAGATCATCCGCCCAGGCGCCACCCACTTCTGCTGCACCGTGGAGGAGTTCGCCCGCTTCCGCCGCCAGCAATGGGAGGTGGTGGTGGTCGACGAGGTGCAGATGCTGGCCGACCCACAACGCGGCTGGGCCTGGGTCGATGCCCTGGTCAGCGCCCAGACCAAGCGCCTGCTGATGACCGGCCCGGCGTTGATCGAGCCCTCGCTGCGCACCCTCTGCGCGCTGTGCGAGGACCGCCTGGAGATCAGGCCCACCAAGCGCCTGTCGCCGGTCACGGTGGCGCGCCACAGCACTACCCTGGAGCGGCTGGAGCCCGGCTCGCTGCTGGTGGCCTTCAGTCGCCGGGTGGTGCTGGAACTCAAGGGCCTGCTGGAAATGGCCGGACGCCGGGTGTCGGTGGTCTACGGCGCCCTCTCGCCGGAGGTGCGCCGCGAACAGGCGCGACGCTTCCGCGAAGGCGAGACCGAGATCATGGTCGCCACCGACGCGGTCGGCATGGGCCTCAACCTGCCCGCCCACACCCTGTGCTTCTACACCGACGAGAAATTCGACGGGGTGGAGAATCGGCCGCTGCGGGTGCAGGAGGTCAAGCAGATCGGTGGCCGCGCCGGGCGCTTCGGTCACCATGCCGAGGGCGAGATCACCGCCCTGGCGCCCCATGTGCTGCGCAACATCAAGCGGCTGTTCCACAGCCCGGACGACCCGGTGGACCTGCACCAGTTCCAGGTGCGGCCGAGCCTGGAGCACCTGCGCGCCCTCTCGGACTTCATGCAGGAGCCCAGCCTGCTGCGCAGCTGGCTGACCTTCAATCGCAACATCAACTACGGCGACGCCTTCGTCTCGGTACTGCCCGATGAGTTGGCGGAGTGGATCAAGCTGATCGACCTGCCCGGTATCGACTTCCAGCTGCGCTGGATCTTCGCCTGCACCCCGATCCGTGGCGGCCTGGACGGCCCGGCCAGCGGCCAGGCCCAGCGCTGGCTGAGAAGCGTCGCGCGGGGCGAACCGGTGGACCTGCCGCGCATCCCTCTGGGCACCGATCTCGCCGGCCTGGAAAGCGCCCTGCACGTGGTGGAAACCTATCTGCACCTGGCGCGTAGCCTACCGGAGCTGTTTCCGGCTCTGGCGCGCGGTGAAGAGCATCGCAGCCTGCTCAACGAGGCCATCACCCGCGAACTGTCACGCCGCCGCCGACCCCGCGGCCAGGAAAAGGGTCAGGGCAAGGGCAAAGGCGAGCGCCGCCAGGGACGCGGCGAACGCCGCGGTGGACGCTTCGGGCGCTAGGCAGAGCGGAAAGTCGCCAGCGGTCACGCTACCGATCGCGGCCATGGGCCGCTCCTACAGGGGAGTGATGCTCCTGTAGGAGCGGCCCATGGCCGCGATAGTCCAAGCCAGAACGGCCGCATCGGTGTACCGCCTTGGCCGCGATCAGCCGGGTAGCGTGGATAACGGCGAAGCCTTATCCACCCATTGAAGCGCCCTATCCGTGGACCACGCTACCGATCGCGGCCATGGGCCGCTCCTACGGGGAGTGATGCTCCTGTAGGAGCGGCCCATGGCCGCGATAGTCCAAGCTAGAACGGCCGCATCGGCGGACCGCCATGGCCGCGATAAAGAAAGACAGTCGCTCCTATTGGGCCGTCCCTAGCGGCGTCCGCGCCTTGAAGCTCCAGGTGAAAAAGAATTCCGCCACCTGCTCACCGCTTTCATCGATGCCGACACTGCGCAACTCCACCTGCTGGGGTTCACCGGTCTCCCGGGCGAGCGCCAGGGCAGCGGCGATGGCCTCGCCCTGGTCGCAGCGAAAGACGAGGGTGCCCACCGCCTTCTTGGTGAAGCGGGCGTTCAAGGCCACCACCAGCATGGCGTAGCGCTGGCCGGAACGGCGGATGTGCCAGTCGGCGAGGATGCCGGTGGAGAACTCCGCCGCCATGCCCTCCACCGCCCAGAACATGCTCTTGAAGGGATTCTGGTTCAGCCAGCCAAGAGTCACCTGGATCTGGCAGCCGGCCGTATCCAGTTGGCGCAGGCGCAGCCCGGCGAGCTTGGCGATGGGCACCTTGGTCCAGACGAAGAGATTGAACAGCAGTCGATTCATGGCAAGCGCATCCGGCGGCCTGGCCGGAGCGCCAGGTGCCTGGCAGCTTAGCGCGTCGCCCCGGGCCGCTCCACGCTCGCCGGGCGCGGCTCGGTAGACAGTTCGCGACCCTCGAGTCGCGTGATCGCAGGCGTCTCGTACGGACCGAGACGCCGGCAAGGCGTCACAGCGGATTGGCGTTGAGCTGCTCGGCGTAGCGACGGGTCATGAACACCGCGAAGGCCAGGCCAGCCACCGCCAGGCCACCACCGACGAGGCCGATGTAGGGCATACCGACATGGGTGCCCACCACGCTGCCCAGCAACGCGCCGCCGCCGATGCCGACGTTGTAGATGCCGGAGAACAGCGCCATAGCCACGTCGGTAGCGTCCTTGGCCAGGGCCAGCACCTTGGCCTGCAGCGCCAGGCCGAAGCTCATGATGGCGATGCCCCAGACCACGCTGAGGCCTTCGAGCAGGTAGCCCTTCCAGGCGAACGGCAGCAGCAGGAGCAGCGACAGGGCGATGCCGGCGATGGCCACCACCAGGAAGCCATTGGGGAATCTCAGGCTGTAACGGCTGAACAGCAGCGAGCCGATCACCCCGGAACCGCCGAACAGCAGCAACAGCGCGGTGATCATCATGCCGCTCATGCCGGCCACCTCGATGGCGAACGGCTCGATATAGCTGTAGCCGGTGAAATGGGCGGTCACCACCAGCACCGTGAGCAGGTACACGCAGAGCAGTGCCGGGCGCTTGAACAGCACCGGCAGGCTGGCCAGGGAACCGGAATTCTCGCTGGGCAGCAGCGGCAGGTTGCGCGCCAGCCAGATCACCGTGCCCACGGCCACCGCGGCGATGGCGAGGAAGGTGTAGCGCCAGCCGAGCAGCTCACCCAGCACCCGCCCGAGGGGAATGCCCAGTACCATGGCCAGACAGGTACCGGTGGCCAGCAGGCCGAGGGCCTGGGTCTGCTTGCCGGGCGGGGCGATGCGCACGGCGAGCGAAGCGGTGATCGACCAGAACACCGCGTGGGCGAAGGCGATGCCGACCCGACTGGCCACCAGGGCCTCGAAACTCCAGGCCACGCCTGACAGCGCATGGCAGGCGATGAAGACCACGAAGACGAACACCAGCAGGCGCCGTCGCTCGATGGCGCGGGTGGCGAGCATCATCGGCAGGGACATGAGGGCGACCACCCAGGCATAGATGGTCAGCATCAGGCCGACCTGGGAGGCGCGCATGTCGAAGCTGCGGCCGATGTCGCTGAGCAGCGCCACCGGGACGAATTCCGTGGTGTTGAAGATGAAGGCGGCCAGGGCCAAGGCGATGACACCGGACCAAGTGGGTTTCCGGGCTTCGGCGTTAGCATCCATCAAAGATCTTCTACTCCAGAGCGGGTGGGTGGATCGCGGCCTTGCTGAGGCCCGACGACGAAAACCCACGAGCAAAACCGCTACCCGCCTGCGACGAAGGGGTCGCGAGCGAGAGAGTTGCCGTAGGGAGGATTGGTATTGAATGTAGTAAAAATTCTACGCCGTTGCTTCGGGCAACCACAACCGCCACGGGTTCCCAACTGTCCGACGCTTGTCTAAGTCTTGACGCCAACTCCTTGTTCGGCAGAGCTTTTTCACGCGACGCTAGGCCTCCCCCGCTGCGACAAAACATCGCGAAACCTTTCTGCGGCGCCAGGCGCCAAGTAGGCGAGGCGTAGCGGTTGACCTTGCCCTAAGGGCAAGCTCTAGCCTCGGCATCGTCACCTTCTTCCAGGAGCTTCTCCCATGCGTTTCGTCCTTCCCACCACCCTGCTCGCCCTCACCCTGCTGGCGAGTGGCGTCGTCAATGCCGCCGAGGACAACCACCAGGCCCACCAGGACATGCAGAAGAGCATGGAAGCCATGCACCAGGGCATGGAAGAAGGCCTCAAAGCCAAGGACCCGGATCTCGCCTTCGCCAAGGGCATGCTGGCCCACCACGAAGGCGCCGTCGACATGGCCCGCTACCAGCTCCAGCACGGGAAGGACCCGGAGATGCGCACGCTGGCCGAGAACATCATCCAAGCCCAGCAGAAGGAAATCGATCAGCTCAACCGCTGGATCAAGGCCCACGGCAAGTGACAGCCCAGCGTGCGCAGGACTGGCACAGTGCAAGGCCAGTCCTGTCACGGCGATCGTCATCCTGCTGATCGACCATCTTGGTTGCTCCGCAAGATAAGGGTTGGCGAGCGGCAGCAGGACACCAAGGGGCGCCCTCGGGGGCACCACCCGGTGTCGTACCGCCGCGGCGTTTTACTGGCTAGGCAAGAAAGAAGCGATGTAGTTTTTCGAGTTGTTGGTTGTAGCGACGGCGCGCCGCCAGGGCCTCCTCCAGAGTGATGGCGACGAAGCGGGCCTTCTGGTTGGGTTGCATCTGGGCCATGCGGTTGAGATCCGGGCTGATCACCGTACCGATGGTGGCGTAGCCGCCGCCGGATACCGCATCGCGGTGCAGGATGATTGGCTCCAGCCCGCCGGGCACCTGGATCGAGCCGATCGGATAACAGGCGTCGACGATGTTCGACGGATCGGAGCCGGCGCCGAACGGCTGCTCGCGCGGCTCGAACGCCAGAGGGGTGCCCCCCTTGAAGCGGTAGCCGGTGCGATCCGCCTCGGAACCGACGATCCAGGTGTCGGCGAAGAATTGCTCAGCGGCCTGCGCCGTCAGGCGATGGTGATAAAGGCCGGGCAGCACCCGCAGACTGACCTCACCGCCGACGTCGATCTGCAGCGAACGCGGCAACCCCAGGCCTTCGCGCCCGCGTCCGCTCGGTTCGCCCAGCGGCAACTCGTCGCCGGCCTGGAGGCGCCGACCGTTGAACCCGCCGATGGCCCCCAGGCCGTAGGTCGAGCGGCTGTCCAGCACTGGCGGCACGGCAATGCCGCCGTCGATGGCGATATAGCCGCGGGCGCCCGCCTTGATGAAGTCGAAGCCCAGCACCTGCCCGGCACGCACCCGGAAGGCGGTGTCCAGCGGCATCTCGGCGCCCTCCAGGCGCGGGGTCATGGCCGCGCCGCAGATCGCCACCAGCGCGTCGCGCTGGAATTCGAACTGCGGGCCGAGCAGCGTGCATTCGAGCACCGCCGCGGTGGCCGGATTGCCCACGAGCAGGTTGGCGGCGTGCAACGCGTATTGGTCGAGCGCCCCGGACGGCGGGATGCCCAAGTGGTAGTAACCCTCGCGGCCGCCATCCTGCACCGAGGTCGCAAGTCCGGGCTTGAGCACCTTAAGCGACATGAAGCACCTCCTGCAGGCGCTGCGTGCAGCCCTGGGGATCGTTGAGGAAAGCGTCGAGGTCGAACTCGACCGGACGGATACGCAACGCGAAACTACCCGCCTCCACGGCGGCGATCGCCTGGTCGTACTCGGCACGCTCAATGGGCTTGAACTGCACGATGTCGCCGGCGCGGAAGAACACCATCGACTCCTTCAGGTAGTCCAGGCGCTGCTGCGGGTCGTAGATCGGCGCCGGGGTGACGCCGAACATCTGGTAGCCGCCAGCGCCCCGTACCGAGTAGATGCAACCGAAGCAGCCGCCGTGACCGAGGGTCAGTTTCGGCGTGTCGGTGCGCGGCCGCAGGTACTTGGGCACCTGCAACTGCCGCTCGCGCTCGACCATCTGGTACATGAACGGCAGGCCGGCGACGAAGCCGACCATGGAGACGAACCACGGCGTGCCGCTGTGCGCCTCGATGAACGCCTGGGTGTCCCGGTAGCCGTTGATCCGCGTCGCGTATTCCAGGTCGGTGGCGGCCGGGTCCTGATGGCGGTCACGGAAGCGCATCAGCGTCTCGTGGGTCCAGGGGTCGTTGTACAGCACCGGGATCTCGATGATCCGTGTCTGGATACGCCGCTCGGTGGTGGCCAGCGCTTCCAGGTCACGCACCCGGTCGAGCAGCGCCTGCGGAGCGATCAGGTCGGGATTGAAACGTACCTGGAACGAGGCGTTGGCCAGGCAGACGTCCAGCACACCGGGAATCCGCTGCTGCTCGATCGCGCGGGTAACGGCCATGCCACGAAAGAACGCCGCCAACGACATGGACTCGGCGACCTCGGCGAACAGGTGCTCGTCGCCGCCGAAGCTGTAACGGATCTGCTCATGCATCTCACACCTCCGCGGTGGCCGAACGCTCGGCCAGCCAGGTTTCCAAGGTACCGGTATCGAACTGCGCCGCCTGAATGCGTGCATCGGCCAGCAGCCAGCGGTGCAGCGACAGGGTGGTCGCCATGCCCGTCAGCTCGGTGTCCGCCAACGCCTGCCGGGCTCGGGCGAAGGCTTCCGCGCGATCCCGGCCGTAGACGATGATCTTCGCCAGCAGCGAGTCGTAGTATGGCGGCACGCGATAGCCGGGATACAGGTGGCTGTCCACGCGCACGCCCTCGCCCTGCGGCCAACCCAGACTTTCCACAACGCCCGGACAGGGAAAGAAGTTGCGCGCCGGATCCTCGGCATTGATGCGCATCTCCAGTGCCGCGCCCTGTAAACGGATGGCATCCTGGCGCAGCGTCAGGGGCTCGCCACCGGCGATGCGCAGCATGGCCTGCACCAAATCGATGCCGGTGATCATCTCGCTGACGGGGTGCTCGACCTGAATGCGCGTATTCATCTCGATGAAGAAGAATTCGCCGCTGTGCTCATCGAACAGGTATTCCAGGGTGCCGGCACCGCGATACCCCAGGCCCTGCGCCAGGCGTACCGCACTCGCGCAGAGGGCTTCGCGCTGGCCTTCATTCAGCACGGCCGAGGGTGCTTCCTCGAAGACCTTCTGCCGGCGACGCTGCAGCGAACACTCGCGTTCGAACAGGTGCACGACACGCTCGCCATCACCGAGAATCTGTACTTCGATGTGTCGCGCCCGGTGGATGAAGCGCTCCAGATACACCGCACCGGAGCCGAACGCCGCCTGCGCCTCGCGCTGAGCAACCGGAAATTCGCGGAGCAGTTCATCGGCATCCTGGGCGATGCGGATGCCACGCCCGCCACCACCGGCGGAAGCCTTGATCAACAACGGATAGCCGACCTCCTGCGCACAGCGCAATGCCGACTCGAGGTCCTCCAGCTCACCCGGCGAGCCCGGCACCACCGGCACACCGGCCTCCATTGCGGTACGCCGCGCCTCGGCCTTGTCGCCCATGCGGCGGATGGTCTGCGCATCCGGGCCGACGAAGATCAGTCCGGCATCGACCACCGTCTGAGCGAAGGCGGCGTTCTCGGAGAGGAAGCCATAGCCGGGGTGGATCGAGTCCGCCCCGGTATCCCGCGCCGCCTGTAGCAAGGCCTCGGCATTGAGGTAGCTGCGGTCGGCCCGGGCCGGACCGATGATCCTTACTTCGTCGGCCTGGCGCGCCGCCAGTGAATCGGCATCCGCTTCGCTGCAGGCCGCTACGGTAGGAATCCCCAGGGCTCGCGCCGCGCGGACGATACGCACGGCGATCTCGCCACGATTGGCGATCAGCAGTTTCTTCAGCATGTTCCGGCCCTCACGCGTCGACGCTGATGGTCGCTAGGGCCTGTCCCGGCTCGACCGGATCGCCGTCTTCCACCAAGAAGGCCTGCAGGGTACCGGCACGCTCGGCGAGCACTTCGGAGAACTGCTTCATCACCTCGATCAGCCCGATCACACTGCCAGGCTCGACCCCCTGGCCCACCTCCACATAGACCGGGGCATCCGGCGTCGGCTTGCGGTAGAAGGTGCCCGGCAAGGGCGACTGCACATTATGTTCGGCCATGGCTGTTCCTCATTATTCGAATGTGTGGAGGGCAGATTCAACAAGGGGTCCCGTCGTGCGGGGGGGCGCTCAGCGCGGCGCCTTGATGGTGATGCCAGCGTCCTGCAGGGCCGCTCGGGTAGCCTGGACCAGCGCCAGCGCGCCGGGGGTGTCGCTGTGGATACAGATCGAATCGAAGGCGATTTCGACATCGGCACCCTCGACCGTGTGCACGCATCCCTCCTGGCAGGCCCGCAGCACCTTGGCGGCAACCTCCTGCGGATCGAGCGCCTTGACTCGGCGGATGAAGACGATGGAGCCGCTGTTGTCGTAATCGCGATCGGCGTAGAACTCGCGCACCGTCGGCTGACCCAACGCCTGGGCGACGCGCCAGATGGCCGAGCCAGGCATGCAGAACAGCAGGAGCTGCGGATCGACCCGCTGCAGTGTCTCGACGAATTCGTGGGCGGCCCGCTCGTCTCGCGCCAGGTGCATGTACAAGGCGCCGTGAGGCTTGATGTGCTGCAGCGCCGCGCCATGCAGGCGAGCGAATTCACGCAGGGCGCCGAGCTGGTAGAGCATGTCGTTGATCAGCTCGGTGATGGGCGCGTCGATGTAGCGGCGGCCGAAGCCGACCAGGTCACGGAAGCCGGGGTGGGCACCGATGCCTACGCCGAGTTCGAGGGCCCGCTCGACGGTACGACGCATGATGTTCGGATCACCGGCGTGGAAACCGGTGGCGATGTTGGCACTGCTGATCAGCGGCATGATCGCCTCATCCACGCCATCGCCGGCGGTCCAGGGGCCGAAACCTTCACCCATGTCGGAATTGAGATCGACTGTTTTCATCACCGCGTGGCCTCTTTCTTCGAAGGTGCAAGGTCAGTGCAGTGACGTTAAGTCGCAGGGGTAGTATTGGGTAGATTTATTATCCGATAGAGTAGTTTCTGAAAAATCGATACCTACCCGAGCAGTCCCATGGCCTTCACCCTGCGTCAGGTGCGTTACTTCGTCGCCACCGCCGAGCTCGGACAGATTTCCCAAGCGGCGGCGAATCTGCACATCTCGCAATCGGCGATCACCAGCGCGATCCAGGATCTGGAGCAACTGCTCGGCGCCGCCTTGTTCACACGCACGGCTCAGGGCATGACGCTGACCGATAACGGCCGGCACTTCCTCAACCACGCCTATTCGATCCTGCGCAGCGTCGACGACGCGCTGAACAGTCCATTGCCAGACACCCAGTTCAACGGCAGCTTGAACGTGGCCGCCAGTTACACCGTGATGGGCTATTTCCTGCCGCACCACCTGCAACGCCTGGCGCAGTGGTATCCGGACCTGCACATGCACCTACACGAACGGGAACGGGTGGATATCGAGAAGGGGCTGCTCGACGGCCGCTACGACATGGCCGTAGTGCTTACCGGCAACCTGACCGAGCCGCAGATCGCCGCGGAAACCCTTTTCAGCTCGACGCGCCGGCTCTGGCTGCCAGCGCGTCATCCGCTGGTTGAGCAACCCGCGGTGGGCCTGGCCGATGTCGCCGCTCAGCCGTACATCATGCTCACGGTCGACGAAGCCGGTGAGTCCTCGATGCGTTACTGGCGGGCCAGCAGACAGGAGCCCCAGGTGATCCTGCGCACCAGCTCAGTGGAAGCCGTCCGCAGCATGGTCGCCAATGGCTCTGGCGTCGCCATCCTGTCCGACCTGGTCTACCGGCCCTGGTCGCTGGAAGGTAAACGCATCGAGACGCTGAGCCTGCTCGACCCGGTCCCCTCGATGAGCGTGGGCCTGGCCTGGCACCGGGAGCGTGAGCTGACGCCCGCGATGCAGGCCTTCCGCGAATATTTCCGCCAGTCCTTCCTGACCCCGCAACTGACCAGCACGAGACGCTAGGGAAGGTCGAAGACGTCCAGCCGGGCCAAGGCCGACAGCCAAGCCGGCTCCAGGCAAGCGATGGCCGAACACGCGCGGGACTGGCACAGTGCAAGGCCAGTCCTGTCACGGAGATCGTCATCATGCTGATCGACCACCTGGATCACCTGGTCCTGACCACCGTGGACCTCGCCGCCTGCGAGGATTTCTACACCCGGGTGCTGGGCATGCGCCTGGAGGTGTTCGGCCAAGGACGCAAGGCGCTGAGGTATGGCAACCAGAAGATCAACCTGCACGAGCGCGGCCGGGAATTCGAACCCAAGGCGCACCTGCCGGTGCCGGGCGCGCTGGATCTCTGCTTCATCGCCTCCCAGCCGCTCGACGCGGTCATCGCCCATTTGCAGCGCGAAGGCTGGCCGATCGTGGAAGGCCCGGTGGACCGTACCGGTGCCACGGGGCCGATCCGTTCGGTCTATGTGCGCGATCCGGATCTCAATCTGATCGAGATAGCCGAGTACCAGGCCTGAACCTAGCGCGGCCGACCGAACACCTGGGTCCAGTAGAGACTATGGGTGCTGCGCGGATTGAGCGCGTAGGCCGCGCCCATCTCGGTGAATTCCGGGTTCATCAGGTTGGCACAGTGACCGGGGCTGGCCAGCCAGCCCTGCATGGCCTGGGCTACCGAGCCGGCGCCCGCGGCGATGTTTTCGCCGATGCGGGTCCAGCCGTAGCCTTGCTTGGCTACGCGCTCGGCCACGGTGGCGCCACCCGGCGCGGTATGGGAAAAGTAGTCGCGGCTGGCCATGTCCTGGCTGTGCGCCAGGGCAGCATTGGCCAGCGCCGGATTCCAACGCAGCGGTGCAGTCGCGGCAAAGCGGCGGGTACCGCAGGTGCGCCCCTGGGCCCGGACGCGATTGACCTCGGCCAGCACGGCCTTACCGGCGGCCTGCCAGTCGCCCAGGCCGGCACTCACCACCGGCCGCGCCAACACCAGTTGCCAACGCGGTCCCTGCTGGCTCACGCCGATCTGGGCATAGTCGGCGCTGGTCAGCGGCCGGCAATACTGCTGGCGCAAACCGGCCATGGCCGCCTGGGCGGTGGGCGCACCGGCCAGCATGATCACCTGCACCGCCGCGGCCTGATAACCCGCGGCGCGCAGGTCGCTCTGCAGGCGGTCGCGACCGGTCAGGCGGACGGCTGCCAGGCGGTTGTCCGCGGCCAAGGGTGCAGCGGCGCGAGCGCCAGCACAGCCCTGGGGCGCGGCGCGATAGGCATTGATGAGACCGACCAGCCGCGCCTCCTCCGGTGTGGCCGCCAGGACGGTATTGGCCAGCAGGCCAGTGGTGAGCGATAGGGAAATAACGAGCAAACGAGACATGCACGAGCCGATCAAGGAACAGGGAAGCGCTGTGTACCCGGCCTGATCCCGAGGCGCAAGCCCGACGTCTCGCCAACCGAGGAACGGATGGCAGTTTGCTTGCAGAGGTGATTGGGTTAGGCTCGCCGGTCAATTCAATAGGAGTCATCCCATGGCCAAAGCCTCTGCCCGCCACATCCTGGTTTCCAGCGAAGCCAAGTGCAACGAACTCAAAGCCGCCATCGAAGGGGGCGCCGACTTCGCCCAGGTGGCCAAGGACAACTCCAGCTGCCCCTCCAGCCGCCAGGGCGGTGACCTGGGTACCTTCCGCCCGGGCCAGATGGTCAAGGAATTCGACACCGTGGTATTCAGCGCCCCGCTGCATCAGGTGCAGGGTCCGGTGAAGACCCAGTTCGGTTACCACCTGGTGGAAGTCACCAGCCGCGAGGATTGATCCCGCGGACGCTCCCGCGCCGTGCGGGAGCGTCGTTTCTCCCTCCGCCCGCGTTCCCGGCTATCCTGCAGACTCCCCTGCCCTCGTGAGGATAGCGCCTTGTCCCTTCTCCTCGAACGTCACGGCCAGTGCCTGTGCGGCGCCGTCCAGCTCGATTGTCGTCTCGACAACACCGACGTATCCGCCTGCCATTGCCAGACCTGTCGCCGCTGGGGCGGCGGTCCGCTGCTCGCGGTGGAATGCGCCCAGCCTCCCGTGATCGGCGGCGGCGATGCCCTTGGCATCCATGCCTCGTCAGACTGGGCGGAGCGCGGCTTCTGCATCCATTGCGGTACCCATCTCTTCTACCGCCTCAAGGCCGAGCCGCATTACGCCATTCCAGTGGGCCTGCTCGAAGGCGAGGACTGGACCCTGGCCAGCGAGGTCTTCATCGAAGAGAAGCCGGCCTGGTACTGCTTCGCCAACCAGACTCGCCAGCTGACCGGCGCGGAGCTGTTCGCCGAGCATGGCCAGCCCGACGACGTCTAGTCCTCGTTGGTGTATCGCACATCACTCTCTAAGTGAACACCTTCACCGGCAGCATCCGCCGCCATGACCGTTCGTCGGCATCGACCGGCCAGTCGCCTGCCTCGCGCACCTGGCGATAGCGACCGGCGCACAGCACCGGCGGTGAAGGAAATACCCCTCCTCTGACCGTAGGGTCACGGCCAACGCCGTGGCTTGCGGCCCTCTTTTGGCCTGTGTCGCGACCCACGAGTCAGCAATAGACGCCCGAAACCCACTCTTGGAGCGGCCTACGACTTTTGTAGTGACTATACGAAAGCACTACAAAACTCGATTGACGACGCCTCGATCTCCTGCAAATCTCTAGGTGCACCGGACGCGAACCCCCTATCCATGCGGGTCGCGCCTGGGCTCCGGGTGACCCTCGGGCCGTCTTGCGTAGTGATGCTCAAGAGGCACTACAAGAGAAGACGACTGGAATGCCACGCTGCTCGAGGCAGCGTCGCCAGAGGTGACGTCCGGATCCATGCAGGTACGCACGGCGACATGACTCGACAGCTGGGTAGACCTCTCGTCTTCGCGACTGGCAGCCAGGTGGCAACCGCCACCCCGCGGCCAGGCGTTGGGAAAAGACTGGTACCCAAGCCAACCTCATCGAAAGGATCGACTCATGTCCGCTTACGAGAACGACGTTCAGGCCATCGCCGCCCTCAAGACCACTGCCGGCAATCACTGGAGCGCCATCAATCCGGAATACGCCGCGCGGATGCGCTTGCAGAATCGCTTCAAGACCGGCCTCGACATCGCCCGCCACTGCGCGGCCATCATGCGCCGGGACATGGCCGCCTACGACGCCGACAGCAGCGCCTACACCCAGTCCCTGGGCTGCTGGCACGGCTTCATCGGCCAGCAGAAGCTGATCGCCATCAAGAAGCACCTGGGCAGCACTCAAGGCCGCTACCTCTATCTGTCCGGCTGGATGATCGCCGCGCTGCGCTCGGAATTCGGCCCGCTGCCGGACCAATCCATGCACGAGAAGACCAGCGTGCCGGCGCTGATCGAAGAGCTCTACACCTTCCTGCGCCAGGCCGATGCCCGCGAGCTGGGCATGCTGTTCCGCGAGCTGGACGCCGCCCGCGCCGCCGACGAGAACGCCAAGGCCGCCGCCATCCAGGCCAAGATCGATAATTACGAGACCCATGTGGTGCCGATCATCGCCGACATCGACGCCGGTTTCGGCAACGCCGAGGCCACCTACCTCTTGGCCAAGAAGATGATCGAAGCCGGGGCCTGCTGCATCCAGCTGGAAAACCAGGTCTCCGACGAGAAGCAGTGCGGCCACCAGGACGGCAAGGTCACCGTGCCCCACGAGGACTTCCTGGCCAAGATCAACGCCGTGCGCTACGCCTTCCTCGAACTGGGCGTGGACGAGGGCGTCATCGTCGCCCGTACCGACTCCCTGGGCGCCGGCCTGACCAAGCAGATCGCCGTGAGCAAGCAGCCGGGCGACCTGGGTGACCAGTACAACAGCTTCCTCGACTGCGACGAGGTGGACGCCAGCCAACTGGGCAACGGTGATGTGCTGATCAGCCGCGGCGGCAAGCTGCTTAGGCCCAAGCGCCTGGCCAGCGGCCTGTTCCAGTTCCGTGCCGGCAGCGGCGTGGATCGCGTAGTGCTGGACTGCATCACCTCGCTGCAGAACGGCGCCGACCTACTGTGGATCGAGACCGAGAAGCCCCACGTCGGCCAGATCAAGGCCATGGTCGACCGCATCCGCGAAGTCGTGCCCAACGCCAAGCTGGTCTACAACAACAGCCCCTCCTTCAATTGGACCCTGAGCTTCCGCCAGCAGGTGTTCGACGCCCTGCAGGCCGAGGGCAAGGATGTCTCCGGCTACGACCGCGCCAAGCTGATGAGCGTGGACTACGACGACACCGAACTGGGTCGCCTGGCCGATGCGCGCATCCAGAGCTTCCAGCGCGATGCGGCCCGGGAGGCGGGCATCTTCCACCACCTGATCACCCTGCCCACCTACCACACCGCGGCGCTGTCCACCGACAACCTGGCTAAGGGCTACTTCGCCGAGGAAGGCATGCTGGCCTACGTCAAGGGCGTGCAGCGCCAGGAGATCCGCCAGGGCATCGCCTGCGTCAAGCACCAGAACATGGCCGGCTCGGACATGGGCGATGACCACAAGGAATACTTTGCCGGGGAAGCCGCGCTCAAGGCGGCCGGTAAGGACAACACCATGAACCAGTTCCATTGATCACGGCCACTGTGGAGGACACGCTCATGAACCTGAACGACAACCCCAGCCTGGACGATCTCAAGCAGCTGTTCGCCCGGCTCAAGGACAAGAACCACAACCACATCCTCTGGGTCTGCGAGAGCGGCGCGGTACACGTCGACCGCCTGCCCGGCGGCGAGACGCCCGAGCAATTCGAGGAGCGCCATCCCAGCCTGCGCATCCGCTTCAAGACCTACAACAAGGGTGGCGGCTACGTTGGCAAGTCGGCGGCCGCGGACGACAACTTCATCAGGAGCGTCCACGCCGCCCTGCAGGAGCACTGGCGCCTGGCCGGCCGGCAGCAGCAGCCGGCCTATGTGGATCGCTACTACTAGCAATGAAAAAGGGCGCGGCAGGTAGTTGAACACCCGCCGCGCCCTGCCCCACCTTCGAGGCGACTCGCCTGATCCCGGATGGCCCTCCAGGATCGAGCGAGTCGCCTCTTCTATTTACAGCACGAAGAGATCGACGAAGCGGTGCACCGGGGTGGCCTCCAACCCTGCCTGGTCCTTGCAGAGGTCGAAGATCTGGGCACAGCGACCGGCCGGGAAGCGCGTGGCCAGGTTGTTCTGGAACTTGCGCTCCAGCAGCGGAATGCCCTCTTCGCGGCGCCGGCGATGGCCGATGGGATATTCCACGGCGATCTTCTCGGTGCTGCTGCCGTCGGTGAAGAACACCTGCAGGGCGTTGGCGATGGATCTCTTATCGGCTTCCAGGTATTCGCGGCTGTAGCGCTCGTCCTCGACGATCTCCATCTTCTCGCGCAGTTGATCGATACGCGGATGGGCCTGGTGGAAGGCGTCCTCGTAGTGTTCGGCGATCAGGTCGCCGAACAGCAGCGGCACGGCGATCATGTATTGCAGGCAGTGGTCGCGGTCGGCGGCATTGGCCATGGGCCCCTGCTTAGAGATGATGCGGATGGCCGATTCGTGGGTGGTCACCACGATCTTCTCGATCTGATCGACGCGGTCGCGCACCTGGGGGTGCAGGAGCACCGCGGCTTCGGCGGCGGTCTGGGCATGGAATTCCGCCGGGAAGCTGATCTTGAACAGCACGTTTTCCATCACGTAGCTGCCGAAGCCCTGGGGAAAGCGGAACTGGCGCTGGTCGGCCGGCTTGGTGGCCAGGTCCTTGTTGGTGTGGCTGAACAGCACGTCGTAGAAGCCCCACTGGGGCGCGCTGAGCACGCCGGGAATACCCATCTCGCCGCGCAGGGCGATGTCGGCCAGGCGTACGCCGCGGCTGGAGGCGTCACCGGCGGCCCAGGACTTGCGGCTGCCGGCGTTGGGCGCATGGCGATAGGTGCGCAGCGCCTGGCCATCGACGAAGGCGTGGGACAGGGCCGCGAGCAGCTGTTCGCGATTGGCGCCCATCAGCTTGGCGCTGACCGCGGTGGAGGCCAGCTTGACCAGGAAGACGTGGTCCAGGCCGACGCGGTTGAAGGAGTTCTCCAGGGCGAACACCCCCTGGATCTCGTGGGCCATGACCATGGCCTCCAGCACCTCGCGCATGGTCAGGGGCGCCTCGCCCTGGGCCACGCGGCGCTGGGAGAGGTGGTCGGCCACCGCCAGGATGGCGCCGAGGTTGTCGGAAGGATGGCCCCACTCGGCGGCCAGCCAGGTGTCGTTGTAGTCCAGCCAGCGAATGATGCAGCCGATGTCCCAGGCCGCCTTGACCGGATCCAGGCGATAGCTGGTACCCGGCACCCGCGCGCCCTGGGGGACCACGGTACCCTCCACCTGGGGCCCGAGCAGCTTGGTGCACTCGGGGAATCTCAGGGACAGCAGGCCGCAGCCGAGGGTGTCCATCAGGCAGTTGCGGGCGGTGTCCAGGGCCTCGCGGGAGGTCACCTGGTAGGTCAGCACGTAATCGGCCAGGTCCTGGATGACCTGGTCGTAATCGGGCCGGTTGTTGAGATCGACGTTGGCGCTCATGGGTTTTGGTTCCTTATCGCGGCCACGGGCCGCTCCTACAAGTTTGGTCATGGATCGCTCCTGTAGGAGCGGCCCATGGCCGCGATCAAACATTCATCGATTGGCGATGGGCGTGAACGGTCGCTGCTCGACCCCGATGTAATCCGCGCTGGGCCGAATGATGCGGTTGTCGGCGCGCTGCTCGAAGACGTGGGCACACCAGCCGGCCGTGCGCGAGCAGACGAAGATCGGGGTGAACAGCGGCGTCGGAATACCGAGGAAGTGGTAGGCCGAGGCATGGTAGAAGTCGGCGTTGGGAAACAACCCCTTCTCTTCCTTCATGGTGCGGTCGATGGCTTCCGAGACCGGGAACAGCACGCTGTCGCCCACCTCCGCCGCCAGCTGCCGGGCGTAGTCCTTGATCACCTCGTTGCGCGGATCGCTGTCGCGGTAGATGGCGTGGCCGAAGCCCATCACCTTTTCCTTGCGTTCGAGCATCTGCTTGAGGCCGGTGACCGCCTCCTCCGGTGAGGCGAAGCGTTCGATCAGCGCCATGGCCGCCTCGTTGGCGCCGCCGTGCAGTGGCCCGCGCAGGGAGCCGATGGCGCCGGTGACGCAGGAATAGAGATCCGACAGCGTCGAGGCGCAAACCCGGGCGGTAAAGGTGGAGGCGTTGAACTCGTGCTCGGCATAGAGGATCAGCGAGACGTTCAGCACCCGGGCGTGCAACTCGCTGGGCGCCTTGCCGTGCAGCAGGGTGAGGAAGTGGCTGGCGATGTCCGGGGCGTCGCTGCTGCACTCGATGCGGGTGCCGCTCTGGCTGAAGTGGTGCCAGTAGAGCAGGATCGCCGGGAAGGCGCCGAGCAGGCGGTCGGCCACCAGCTGCTGGTCGGCGAAGCTGCGCTCCGGCTCCAGGGTGCCCAACAGCGAAGCGCCGGTGCGCATCACATCCATGGGGTGGGCGCTGGCGGGAATGCGCTCCAGGCCTTCCTTGAGTGGCTGTGGCAGGTCGCGCAGCGCGGCCAGGCGCTGGCGGTAGGCGTCCAGTTGCGCCTGGGTGGGCAGCTCGCCATAGAGCAACAGGTGGGCGACTTCCTCGAAGTCGGCCTCGGCGGCCAGTTCACGGATGTCGTAGCCCCGGTAGGTGAGGCCGGCGCCGGTCTTGCCGACGGTGCAAAGCGCGGTGCGGCCGGCGACCTGACCACGCAGGCCGGCGCCGCCGAGGGTTTTGCTGTCTGCCATCGTCTCGCTCCTCTTGGAGTTGTTATGCGAAAAAGCGGGCGTTCAGGGTGGGGCGTCAGTGTTTCTGCTGGAACAGGCGATCCAGCTGGTCTTCATAACGGTGATAGTCGATGCGGTCGTAGAGCTCGGCGCGGGTCTGCATGGTGTCGACCACCGCCTGCTGGGTACCGTCGCGGCGGATCGCCGTGTAGACGTTCTCGGCAGCGCGGTTGGCGGCGCGGAAGGCCGACAGCGGATAGAGCACCAGACTGACCTCGGCCCCAGCCAGCTCCTCGGTGGTGAACAGCGGCGTGGCGCCGAATTCGGTGATGTTGGCCAGGATCGGCACCCCCACCGCCTGGGCGAACTGGCGGTACATGGGCAGCTCGGTCATGGCCTCGGGAAAGATCATGTCGGCGCCGGCCTCGACGCAGGCGCAGGCGCGGTCGATGGCGGCCTGCAGGCCCTCCACCGCCAGGGCGTCGGTGCGGGCCATGATGACGAAGTCGGGATCGGTACGGGCGTCCACCGCGGCCTTGATGCGATCCACCATCTCCTGCTGGCTGACGATCTCCTTGCCCGGCCGGTGGCCGCAGCGCTTGGCGCCCACCTGATCCTCGATATGCATAGCCGCCGCGCCGGCCTTGATCAGCGAGCGGACGGTGCGGGCCACGTTGAAGGCCGAGGCGCCGAAGCCGGTGTCGACATCCACCAGCAGCGGCAGGTCGCAGACATCGGTGATCCGACGCACGTCGATCAGCACGTCTTCCAGGCCGCTGATGCCCAGGTCCGGCAGGCCCAGGGAACCGGCCGCGACCCCGCCGCCAGACAGGTAGATGGCCTGGAAGCCAGCGCGCTTGGCCAGCAGCGCATGGTTGGCGTTGAGGGTGCCGACCACCTGCAACGGACGTTCGGCGGCGACGGCGGCACGGAATTTCTGACCGGGACTGACGGCAGGCATGGCGTTACCTCGACTGAGCTTGGACTAGGGGGTGGTGCTGCAGATTGCGCTTGGACGCGGCGATGTGGCGACGCATCAGCAGCTCGGCCAACTCGCCATCGCCCTCGGCCAGGGCATCGAGGATGCGATGGTGCTCGGCGAAGGCCTGGCGCGGCCGATTGGGAGTGGCGGAGACCTTGAGTCGGTACATGCGCACCAGGTGGTAGAGCTCGCCGCACAGCAGCCGCACCAGCATGCCGTTGCCGCTGGCCTGGATGATGCGGTAGTGGAAGTCGTGATCGCCTTCCTGCAGGTAATAGCCGGTACCGGCCTGGAACGCCGGGTCGCGCTCGTGGGTATCCAGCAGCTGGCGCAATTCATCGATGCCCTGGGGCGTTAGGCGTTCGGCCGCCAGGCGGCAGGCCATGCCTTCGAGGGATTCGCGGATTTCGTAGAGTTCGACCAGCTCGGCGAGGCTCAGGGCGGCGACCCGGGCGCCGGCATGGGGCACCCGCACCACCAGCCGTTGACCTTCCAGGCGGTGGATGGCCTCGCGCAGCGGACCGCGACTGATGCCGTAGGTACGGGCCAGCTCGGGTTCGGAGATCTTGCTACCCGGCGCCACATCACCGCGGACGATGGCCTCGCGGATGCGCCGGAAGACCTGCTCGGAGAGGGTCCCGCTTTCGGTCTCGGGCGCTTCCGCCAAGAGAGGGCTATCGATCATTGTCGACACCTTTTGTGTTTATAGGCCGAATAACTACGCCTGAACGCCTTATCAGTCAATCTTTGTCGACAATCCAGCTGTGACAGTCTGTATCTCCCCCGCCCTCCCAGCGGTTCGCTAAACTAGCGCGCCGTCCTCCCCAGCCGACCTCGCCATGCCCCTCTGCTACCTGCATCCGCTGCCCTACCACGCCGAGCCCACGGCGCGTTTCGCCCTGCTGCACGGCGAGCCGGGGGCGGTGCTGCTGGACTCTGGACGGCCGGTAGCGGAGCGCGGTCGCTATGACCTCATGGCAGCCTGGCCGCTGGAAGAGCTGCAACCGGCAGCCGGCGAGGAGGGCCGCGCCTTCTTCGCCCGGGCGCGTGCCGCCCTGGCCAGCCTGGGTCGGGCGGAATTACCAGAGGGTACGGAGCTGCCCTTCGCTGGTGGCCTGCTGGGCTATCTCGGCTACGACTTCGGGCGGCGCCTGGAAAGACTGCCCGAGGGTGCCCGCGCCGATCTACAATTGCCCGACGCCTGCCTGGGGCTCTATGCCTGGGCGCTGATCACCGATCACCAGGCAGGGACCAGTCAGCTGGTCTGCCATCCGGCGCTGGACGCAGCGGAACGTCAGCGACTGATTGCCCTGTTCGACGCTGAGGAAACGCCGGCGACCGCTGCTTTCAGCCTCACTGCGCCCTTCGCCGCCGACATAGACCGCGACACCTATCGCCAGCGCATCGAAGCCATCCAGGCCTATATCGCCGCCGGCGACTGCTACCAGGTCAACTTCGCCCAGCGCTTTCGCGCGCCCTTCCAGGGTTCGCCCTGGACCGCCTATCTCGCCTTGCGCGCGGCCTGCCCGACGCCCTTCTCCGGCTATCTGGCGCTGGACCGCGGCGCCCTGCTCAGCCATTCGCCCGAACGCTTCCTGCGGGTCAGCCGTGGCCAGGTGGAAACCCGGCCGATCAAGGGCACCCGGCCGCGGCGCAGCGATCCCGCCGCCGATGCCGCCGAAGCAGAGGCGCTGCTGGCCAGCCCCAAGGATCGCGCCGAGAATCTGATGATCGTCGATCTGCTGCGCAACGACCTGGGGCGCAGTTGCCGCATCGGCTCGGTGCGGGTGCCCGAGCTGTTCGCCCTGGAGAGCTATCCCAACGTCCACCATCTGGTCAGCGCCGTCACCGGCGAATTGGCCAAGGGCCTGGACGCCCTGGACCTGCTGGCCGGCAGCTTTCCCGGTGGCTCCATCACCGGGGCGCCGAAGATCCGCGCCATGCAGATCATCGACGAGCTGGAAGAGACCCGCCGCGGTCCCTACTGCGGCTCGCTGCTCTACCTGGACGTGCGCGGCGAGAGCGACAGCTCCATCCTCATCCGCAGCCTGCTGGCCGAAGACGGCATGCTTAGTTGCTGGGGCGGCGGTGGCATCGTCATGGATTCCCACTGGGAAGACGAATACGCCGAGTCCCTGGCCAAGGTACGGGTGCTGCTGGAGACGCTGGAAGCCCACAGCTGATCGGGCTTTGTTACCATGGCGTCATCTTCTCCCTGCCTGGAGCCCGCCATGTCCCTCGATCTCGCCCGCGTCAACGCCGACCTCGGCCGCGACCCCGAAAAACTCGTTGCCTGGGCCCTGGGCCTGGGCAAAAGCGCCATCGTCACCACCAACTTCCGGCCCTTCGAGGCGGTGATCCTGCACCTGGTCAGCCAGGTCAAGCCGGACATCCCGGTGGTCTGGATGGACAGCGGCTACAACACCCCAGCCACCTACCGCTGCGCCGATGAGATCGTGCGCAAGCTGAATCTCAACCTGGTGACCTACCTGCCCAAGCGCTCGCGCGCCCACCGCGAGGCCATCGACGGCCCGGTCCCGGGGCTGGACGATCCGCGCCACGCCGCCTTCACCGAAGAGGTCAAGCTGGAACCCTTCGCCCGCGCCCTGCGCGAGACGGCGCCCGAGGTCTGGTTCACCGCCCTGCGTGCCACCGACACCGCCGTGCGCGCCCAGATGGACCCGGTCAGCGTCAATCCGGACGGTCTGATCAAGGTCGCGCCGCTACTGCACTGGACCTCCAAGGACCTCTACCAGTACCTCACCGCCCACGACCTGCCCAACGAATTCGACTACTTCGACCCCACCAAGGGTGAAGAGAATCGCGAGTGCGGCCTGCACCTCGCCCACTGAGTCGACGTCTTTCGCGCGCCCGTTACCGGGCGCGCCCTGCTCTGCTGAACTGCCGCCCATGAACGCTTCCCGCCCTACCCACTCCCGCAAGGGCGTCTTCGCCGTGGTGCTCGGCAACGCCGTGGAGTTCTTTGACTTCGGCGTCTACGCCACCTTCGCCGTGCTCATCGGCCAGGTGTTCTTTCCCTCGGAAAACGCCTTTGCCAGCCTGATGGCCAGCGTCATCACCTTCGGCGTCGGCTTCGTCGTGCGGCCGCTGGGCGCCATCCTCATCGGCGCCTGGGCCGATCGCGTCGGGCGCAAGCCGGCGATGCTGCTGACCATGGTGCTGATGGCCCTGGGCACCGGCGGCATCGCCGTGCTGCCAGGGTACGAGCAGATCGGCATCGCCGCGCCCATCCTGCTGGTAGTGACCCGCCTACTGCAGGGCCTGGCCTGGGGCGGCGAAGCGGGACCGGCCACCACCTACATCCTCGAAGCGGCGCCGCTGCACAAAAGAGGGACCTACGCCTGCTGGCAGGTAGTGGCCCAGGGCCTGGCGGCGGTGGCGGCCGGCCTGATCGGCTACGGTCTGACCCTCTGGCTGACGCCCGAACAACTGCAGGCCTGGGGCTGGCGCCTGCCCTTCCTGCTCGGCCTGGTGATTCTGCCCATCGGCCTCTATATCCGCCGCGGCCTGGTGGATACCCACGCGGGCGAGACGCGTGGGACAGTTGCGGTGCTGCGCGAAGTGATGACCACCCAGCGCCGGCCACTGTTGCTGGGTCTGCTGATCCTCTCTGGCAGCACCATCACCCAGTACTTCCTCAACTACATGACCACCTTCGCCCTGGTCGAACTCAAGCTGCCCGCCGACATCGCCATGCTCGCCACCCTGGTGATGGGCGCGGCCATGGCGGTCTGCTCGATCCTGGGGGGCATCCTCAGCGATCGCTATGGTCGGCGCATCATCCTGATCCTGCCGCGTCTGCTGTTGCTGGTGCTGCTCTATCCGGCGCTGGAGCTGATCATCCATGCACCCGGGCCGGGTACCTTCCTGCTGACCCTGGCGGTGCTCTCCGGCCTGCACGGCATGAGCGGCGCCGCGCTGATCGTGCTGCTGGTGGAGAGCTTTCCACAACGAGTGCGGGCGACGGGCTTCTCGCTGGTCTATGCGGTGGGGGTAGCGGCCTTCGGCGGCACCGCCCAGATCGTGGTGACCTGGCTGCTCGGCGCCACCGGGGATCGCATGGCGCCGGCCGCCTACCTGCTGGTGGCCAACCTGGTCTGCCTCGGCGCCGCCTGGTTCGCCGCCGAGACCTGCCCGGGCCGTCAGCCGGCGGAGCGCTCCGCGGCATAACCTTCTTCGCGACGACTCCTGCGTTCGAGCCCGGTATAGACCAGCCCGGTCAGCAGCAGGCCGAACACCAGCACCCCGGCCAGCAGATAGAGCCCCGAGGCCAGGGTACCGGTAGCCGCCTTGAGCGCGCCGATGCCATAGGGGCCTAGATAGCCGCCGAGGTTGCCCACCGAATTGATCAGGGCGATGCCGGCTGCAGCGCTGGCCCCGGCGAAGAAGCGTCCGGGCAGGGTCCAGAACAGCGCGGTGAGGGAAAACAGGCAGAAGGCCACGACCGACAGCGCCGCCAGTTGCAGCACCGCGCTGCCGAACCAGGCGCTACCGGCCATGGCCAGGGCGCCCACCGCGTATAGCGCCGCCAGGTGCCCGTAGCGATCACCCAGGCGATCCGAACTGCGCGGCACGATCAGCAGGCCGAGGATGCCAAAGGCATAGGGAATGGCGGAGACGAAGCCGGTGGTCAGATCGCTGCCCCCGAACTGGTGGATCAATGTCGGCAGCCACAGCCCCAGGCCATAGATGCTCAGGGTTACCGGCAGGTAGTAGAGCGCCAAGAGCAGCACCCGGCGGTCCTTGAGGGCGTGTAGCGGATTGCCATGGCGGGTCTGGTCGAAGAGGTGCAGGTCCTTTTCCAACTCCGCCGCCAACCAGCGCTTCTCCTCCGCATTCAACCAAGAGACCTGTTGCGGGCCATCCGGCAGGCGGGTCAGGGTCGGCCAGGCGAGCAGAACTGCCGGTGCGCCGATACAGAGGAACAGCCACTGCCAGCCGTGCAGCCCGAGGGCGCCATCCAGTTGCAGTAGCACGCCCGACAACGGTCCCGTCACCAGCATGGCGATGGGTTGGGAGAGGATGAACAGCCCCATGATCTTGCCGCGATGCCGTACCGGGAACCACTGGGTGAGGTAGTAGAGCACCCCGGGGAAGAAGCCGGCCTCGGCCACCCCCAGCAGGAAGCGCATGACATAGAAGCTGGTGGGCCCCTGGACGAAGGCCATGCCCATGGTGATGGCACCCCAGGTCACCAGGATGCGGGCGAACCAGCGGCGGGCGCCGAAGCGCTCCAGCAGCAGGTTGCTGGGCACCTCGCAGAGGAAATAGCCGATAAAGAACAGGCCGGCACCGAGGCCATAGGCGGCGTCGCCGATGCCGACGTCGGCGCCCATGTGCAGCTTGGCGAAGCCCACGGCAGAGCGGTCGATGTAGGCGACGAGATAGAGCAGAACGAGAAAGGGGATCAGCTTCGAGGTGATCCGACGGATGAGGACGGACTCAGGGCGCATGGCATTCTCCGACTTGTTGTTGTTGTGCGGCGGGAGCGATACCGGAAAAGCCTAACGTAATATCAATGATGCCGGAAGCACACTTCATATGCCGCTTATCGCGACATTTCCTCACTTTAGTACTATGAATAAAAAATTACGTACTAGGATATCGCACATCTTTACATCCGCTAATCCCCATTCCAGAGCCGTCCGGCCCTCCACGACAACGGTTATCGCGCTGATGGTGTTATAGTGATGGCACGATGATTCGGATGCCTTTCGATGAATTACCAGACCCCGTTGCCGCGTAAAAGCCGACACGCCCGCATCGTCAATGAGCTGGGAACCCAGATCGTCTCAGGCCACTTCCAGCCCGAGCAGCGTCTGCCCCCAGAGGCTCAACTGTGCGCCGATTACGACGTCAGCCGCCCCGTCCTGCGGGAGGCCACCCGAGTGCTGGTCGCCAAGGGCTTGGTGAGATCCAAGCCCAAGGTCGGCACCGTCGTGAAGCCTCGCCACGAGTGGCACCTGCTCGACCCGGACGTCCTGCATTGGCTGCTGCAGAGCGATTCGCGGCACAGTTTCTATGAAACCCTGATCAAGGTGCGCAACATCGTCGAGCCGGAGGTCGCGGCCATGGCCGCCGCCAATGCCCGCCCGGAAGACCTCGCGACCATCGAAGCGGCCTATGCCCGGATGGAGCTCGCGGAAGACCTGATGGGCATGGCCCAGCCGGACATGGACTTCCACATGGCCATCGCCAATGCGACGCATAACGAGCTGCTGATCCACCTCTACTGCGTCCTGCTGCTGCCGGTGCGCGACTATCTCGAAAACTCCGCACCTATGTTCGACAACGACGCCCTGAGTCTGCTGGTTCCGAGGCACAAGGCGATCCTCACGGCCATCCAGCACCGCGATCCGCTCTGCGCGCGCCATGCGGCCATCGCCCAGTTGGCCGGCGTGGATAATCTGGTGACCGAAACCCTTCGGTCGGAGACCTTGTCCAGGGAGGAGGTTTCGTATGATCATTGAGGAAAGTCTCCTCTAGCGGTACGACCTCATGTCCAGCAGCTACCACGCCTCTACCGTTGAACAGCTCGGCCAGCGTCTCGCGGCCGGGCAATTTCCTCCGGGTAGCGCGCTGAAGGTAGAGGCGGAGCTCTGCCAGGAACTCGGCGTAAGCCGTACCATCCTGCGCGAGGCGATCAAGACCCTGGCGGCCAAGGGCATGCTGGAGGTCGGCCCCAAGGTCGGTACTCGCGTCCTGCCGCTGAGTCGCTGGAATCTGTTCGACACCCAGGTGGTGGGCTGGCTGGCCACCGGCGGCCTGCCCGCCCATTTCGTCAAGGACCTGCTGGACCTGCGCCACGCCATCGAACCGGCGGCGGTGCGCTGGGCCTGCGAGAGGGCCACGCCCGATCAGGTCAAGGCAATCCAGGTCGCTTACCAGCAGCTGGAAGCCTCGCTGGACGGCGGCGACTACAATGCTGCCGATCAACACTTCCACGAATGCGTTCTGGCCGCCAGCCACAATCAGTTCATCGAGCAGATGGTGCCCGCGCTGGGCGCCCTGCTGGCCGCTTCCTTTACCCTGTCATCCGCCGATCCGGCCGAATTGCGGCGCACCCTCCCGCTGCACAAGGACCTGGCCAACGGCATCGCCTCCCGCGATTCCGCCCGTGCCGTCTGGGCCTGCATGATGCTGATCGACAGCGCCGCCGTGACCCTGGCGCGCTACACCGACTGACGCCCCGCCTGCGCAACCTCCTCGCTCGTCCAGGTTCCTATACCTGGATTTCCCGTCACGCCATAACAAGAGAGGTGAACGATGGACTGGCAGCCGCTACTTCCCCAGCGCTTCAAACTGGCGGAAGGCCCCTTCTGGGATCAGCAGACCCAGGCGCTCTACTGGGTGGACATCGCCGGCTTCAAGGCCTGCCGCCTGCGCGGCGAGCAGTATCAGGAATGGCAGCTGGATCGCCCCTGCTCCGCCTTCATTCCCACGGTGCGCGGCGACGCCCTGGTGACCCTGCCGGATGGGGTCTTCCGCCTCGATCTCGACTCCCCCGAAGAGCGTCCCGCGCTGGAGCTCTTCTGCGTCGCCGATCCCGATCCAGGCAATCGCGGTAACGAGGCCCGTTGCGATGCCGAGGGCCGCCTCTGGCTGGGCACCATGCAGAACAACCTGGATGCCCAGGGCGGCGACGTGGCCATCGACCGGCATTCGGGCGGGCTGTTCCGCATCGATCCGGACGGCAGTGTCAGCCGCCACGCCAGCGATCTGGGCATCGCCAACACCCTGGTGTGGAGCGCGACGGACCACCACGTCATCAGCGCCGACACCCTGAAGGACACCCTCTATCGCTATCCGCTGGATGCCGCGGGCAACCTGGGCACCCCCACCGTCTGGGCCGGTCCCCACGAGCGCGGCTCGCCGGATGGCTCGGCCATCGATAGCGAAGGCTGCGTGTGGAATGCACGTTGGGATGGCAACTGCCTGCTGCGCTTCTCGCCGGAGGGCGAGCTGCTGGAGATCGTCGAACTGCCCATCCAGCGCCCCACCAGTTGCGTCTTCGGTGGACCGGACTTGCGCACCCTGTTCGTCACCAGCGCGGCGGCCGACGGCACCCTCGACGGCGCCATCCTGAGTGCGCCTGCCCCTGTCGCCGGCATGCCCTGCCACAGATTCGCCGGCTGATTCATCCTACCGAACCGGGCGCCCCTCTGCGGCGCCTTTTCGCTCCCAGCCCTATGTAACAGCTTGGTGACAGAGGTGAAGAAAAATCTCGTCACCTTTTTCTTGCACCCGCACCCATCCAATCATAATATCAATGAAGAGCGGTGTCGTCTGACCTCCATCACGACGGCCCGCCGCCTCGCATTGCCTGGCCACACCAATAAAAACAAGGAGTTCCAGCTATGTTCCGCGTCCCGGGAGTTCGTTCCCTGCTGCGTGCCGCCCTCGCTGCCGGTGCCGTCAGCCTGTCGCTATCCGCCTTTGCCGCCGATCCGGTCAAGATCGGTTTCCTGGTCAAGCAACCCGAGGAGCCCTGGTTCCAGACCGAGTGGGCCTTCGCCGAGAAAGCTGCCAAGGACAAGGGGTTCACCCTGCTCAAGATCGCCGTACCCGACGGCGAGAAGACCCTCGCCGCCATCGATAGCCTGGCCGCCAACGGCGCCAAGGGCTTCGTGATCTGCCCGCCCGACGTGGCGCTCGGCCCAGCCATCGTGGCCAAGGCCAAGCTCAACGACCTGAAGGTGATGGCGGTGGACGACCGCTTCGTCGACGCCAAGGGCAAGTTCATGGAAGACGTGCCCTACCTGGGCATGGCCGCCTTCGAGGTCGGCCAGCAGCAGGGCGCCGCCATGGCCGCCGAAGCCGAGAAGCGTGGCTGGAAGTGGGATGACACCTACGCGGTGATCAACACCTACAACGAACTGGACACCGGCAAGAAGCGCACCGATGGCTCGGTGGATTCACTGAAGAAGGCCGGCCTGCCCGCCGACCACATCATCTTCGCGCCGCAGAAGACCCTCGACGTACCCGGGAGCATGGACGCCACCAACTCGGCGCTGGTCAAGCTGCCCTCGGGCGCCAAGCACCTGATCATCGGCGGCATGAACGACAACACCGTGCTGGGCGGCGTGCGCGCCACCGAAAGCGCCGGCTTCAAGGCCGACCAGGTGATCGGCATCGGCATCAACGGCACCGATGCCATCGGTGAACTGAAGAAACCCAACAGCGGCTTCTTCGGCTCCATGCTACCCAGCCCCCACGAAGAGGGCTACCAGACCGCCAGCATGATGTACGAATGGGTCACCACCGGTAAGGAACCGCCCAAGTACACCGCGATGGACAAGGTCACCCTCATCACCCGCGCCAATTTCCAGCAGGAGCTGGAAAAGATCGGCCTCTGGAAGTGATGACCCCGGCGGCGCCCATGCTGGCGCCGCCACCCTCTTCTTTCTGACAGGAGTGGCCTCACCATGGCAGCCCTGGAACAAACCACCGCGCGCAGCGCCGACAGCCTCGGCTTCGTCGGCATCGGCAAGACCTTTCCTGGCGTCAAGGCGCTCACCGATATCTCCTTCAGCGTGCGTCCCGGCTCGGTGCATGCCCTCATGGGCGAGAACGGCGCCGGCAAGTCGACCCTGCTGAAAATTCTCAGCGGCTACCACGCCCCCACCACCGGCCACCTCAACATCGATGGCCAGGAACTGGTATTCAAGAGCACCGCCGAAGCCATCCGCGCCGGCGTCGCCGTGATCCAGCAGGAACTGCAGCTGGTGCCGGAGATGACCGTCGCCGAAAATCTCTTTCTCGGACATCTGCCGGCGCGCTACGGCATCGTCAATCGCGGCCACCTGCGGCGCCAGGCGCTGGACCTGCTCAAGGGACTGGCCGAAGAGATCGACCCCAATACCAAGGTTGGGCGCCTGTCGCTCGGCCAGCGCCAGTTGGTGGAGATCGCCAAGGCGCTCTCCCGGGGCGCCCGCGTCATCGCCTTCGACGAGCCCACCAGCTCCCTGTCCGCCCGCGAGACCGATCGGCTGATGACCATCATCGCCCGGCTGCGCGACGAAGGCCGGGTGGTGCTCTATGTCTCTCACCGCATGGAAGAAGTCTTCCGCATCTGCGACGCGGTCACGGTGTTCAAAGACGGTCGCCACGTGCGCACCATCGAGCGCCTGACCGACATCACCCCCGACCAGTTGATCACCCTGATGGTCGGCCGCGATCTCGCCGACATCTATGACTACCGCCCGCGCGCGATCGGCGGCGGCTGCCTCAAGGTCGAGGGCCTGCTGGGCCAGGGCCTGCAGCAACCGGTGGGCTTCGAGGTCTGCCAGGGCGAGATCCTCGGCCTATTCGGCCTGGTCGGTGCCGGGCGGACCGAGCTGCTGCGCCTGCTGGCGGGTCTGGAAAAGCAACAGGCCGGCAGCCTGAGTCTCAAGGGTGCGCCGGTCAGCCTGAAATCCCCGCGTGACGCCATCGCCGCCGGCATCCTGCTCTGCCCGGAAGATCGCAAGAAGGAAGGCATCGTGCCCCTGGCCAGCGTGGCCGAGAACATCAACATCAGCGCCCGCGCCCATCACGCCAGCCTCGGCTGCCTGATCCAGGGTCGCTGGGAAAAGGCCAATGCCGAAAAGCAGATTCGCGCGCTGAACGTGAAGACGCCCCATGCCGGGCAGAAGATCAAGAATCTCTCCGGCGGCAACCAGCAGAAGGCCATCCTCGGGCGCTGGCTGTCGATGCCCATGCAGGTGCTGCTGCTCGACGAGCCCACCCGCGGCATCGACGTGGGCGCCAAGTCGGAGATCTACGCCATCATCCACGACCTCGCCGCCCGCGGCATCGCCGTGGTGGTGGTCTCCAGCGACCTGATGGAAGTCATGGGCGTGGCCGATCGCATCCTGGTGATGAGCGAAGGCGCCATCACCGGCGAGGTGGCCCGCGCCGACTTCAACGACGAGCGCCTGCTGCAGCTCGCCCTGCCCCGTACCCGTGCCTGAACGGCCTGACAACAAGACAAGAACAGAGGTCCAGTCCATGTCCGCCCAACCCCACAGCCTGACCCCGCCGCGCCGCGGCTTCGACACCCGTCGTTTCCTCGACGACTGGGCCATGATGCTGGCCGCCGTGGTCATCTTCGCCCTCTGCGCGCTGTTCGTGCAGAACTTCCTCTCGCCGCTGAACATGCGCGGTCTGGGCCTGGCGATCTCCACCGTGGGCATTGCCGCCTGCACCATGCTGTTCTGCCTGGCCTCCGGCCACTTCGACCTCTCGGTGGGTTCGGTGATCGCCTGCGCCGGGGTGGTCGCGGCGGTGGTGATGCGTGATTTCGACAGCGTCTTGCTCGGTGTCGCCGCCGCCCTGGCCATGGGTCTGGTGGTAGGGCTGATCAACGGCCTGGTGATCGCCAAGCTCAAGATCAACGCCCTTATCACCACGCTGGCGACCATGCAAATCGTCCGCGGCCTCGGCTACATCTTCTCCGACGGCAAGGCCGTGGGCGTCTCCCAGGAGCAGTTCTTCGTGTTCGGTAACGGCCAGCTGTTCGGCCTGCCGGTGCCCATCGTCATCACCCTGCTGTGCATCCTGTTCTTTGGCTGGCTGCTCAACTACACCACCTTCGGTCGCAACACCATGGCCATCGGTGGCAACGAGGAAGCCGCGCTGCTGGCCGGTGTCCACGTCGACCGCACCAAGATCATCATCTTCGCCATGCACGGGGTGATCGGCGCCCTGGCCGGCGTGGTGCTGGCCTCGCGCATGACCTCCGGCCAGCCGATGATCGGCCAGGGCTTCGAACTCACGGTGATCTCCGCCTGCGTGCTGGGCGGGGTTTCCCTGGCGGGCGGCATCGGCATGATCCGCCACGTGATCGCCGGCGTGCTGATCCTGGCGATCATCGAGAACGCCATGAACCTGAAGAACATCGACACCTTCTACCAGTACGTCATCCGCGGAACCATCCTGCTGCTGGCCGTGGTCATCGACCGCTTCAAGCAGCGCTAAACCCAGACTCTGCCCTCCCCCGCGGCGCCAGGTGCGCCGTGCTGGGGACCGCTTTGCCCGTGAAATGCCCGAGGACAAGACAATGACCACGCCCAAACGCCCGCTCCGCTCCGCCCAGTGGTTCGGCAGCAACGACAAGAACGGCTTCATGTACCGCAGCTGGATGAAGAACCAGGGCATCCCGGACCATGAATTCCAGGGCAAGCCGGTCATCGGCATCTGCAACACCTGGTCCGAGCTGACCCCCTGCAACGCCCACTTCCGCAAGATCGCCGAACACGTCAAGCGCGGCATCTACGAAGCCGGCGGCTTCCCGGTGGAATTCCCGGTGTTCTCCAACGGCGAATCCAACCTCAGACCCACCGCCATGCTGACTCGCAACCTGGCCAGCATGGACGTGGAAGAAGCCATCCGCGGCAACCCGGTGGACGCCGTGGTACTGCTGACCGGCTGCGACAAGACCACGCCGGCCCTGCTGATGGGCGCCGCCAGCTGTGACGTGCCGGCCATCGTCGTCACCGGTGGCCCCATGCTCAACGGCAAGCACCATGGCCGCGACATCGGCGCCGGCACCATCGTCTGGCAGATGCACGAGGCCTACAAGGCGGGCGCCATCGACCTCAACGAATTCCTCTCCGCCGAAGCCGGGATGTCGCGTTCGGCCGGTACCTGCAACACCATGGGTACCGCCTCCACCATGGCCTGCATGGCGGAAGCCCTGGGCACCTCGCTGCCGCACAACGCCGCCATCCCGGCGGTGGATTCGCGCCGCTACGTGCTGGCGCACCTGTCCGGCATGCGCATCGTCGAGATGGTGGAGGAAGACCTGCGGCTGTCGAAAATCCTCACCAAGGAAGCCTTCGAGAACGCCATCCGCGTCAACGCCGCCATCGGCGGTTCCACCAACGCGGTGATCCACCTTAAGGCCATCGCCGGCCGCATCGGCGTGGACCTGGAGCTGGACGACTGGACCCGGGTCGGTCGCGGCACCCCCACCATCGTCGACCTGCAGCCCTCCGGACGCTTCCTGATGGAAGAGTTCTATTATTCCGGCGGCCTGCCGGCGGTGATCCGCCGCCTGGGTGAAGCCAACCTGCTGCCCCATCCCGAAGCCCTGACCGCCAACGGCAAGAGCCTCTGGGCCAACTGCGCCGAGGCCCCTATCTACGGCGACGACGAAGTCATCCGCGCCCTGGACAACCCCCTGCGCGCCGACGGTGGCATCTGCGTATTGCGCGGCAACCTGGCGCCCAAGGGCGCGGTGCTCAAGCCCTCGGCTGCGACCCCGGCGCTCATGCAGCATCGCGGTCGCGCGGTGGTGTTCGAGAATCTGGAAGACTACAAGGCGCGCATCGTCGATCCGGACCTGGACATCGACGAGACCTGCGTGATGGTGCTGAAGAACTGCGGACCCAAGGGTTATCCGGGCATGGCCGAGGTGGGCAACATGGGTCTGCCGCCCAAGCTGCTGGCCAAGGGCATCACCGACATGGTGCGGATCTCCGACGCCCGCATGAGCGGCACCGCCTACGGCACCGTGGTGCTGCACGTAGCCCCCGAGGCGTCGGCCGGTGGCCCGCTGGCGGTGGTCCGCGAGGGCGACATGATCGAGCTGGACTGCGCCTCCGGGCGCCTGCACCTCGATATCCCCGACGAAGAACTGGCCGCGCGCCTGGCCGACTGGCAACCGCCGGCGGAACAGCTGTTGGCCGGCGGTTATCGCCGTCTCTACGTCAACCACGTGCTGCAGGCCGACGAAGGCTGCGACTTCGACTTCCTGGTCGGCTGCCGTGGCGCCGAGGTGCCACGCCACTCCCATTGACCCGCTCTACCCCCTCTCCCGCCGGGAGAGGGTTGGGGTGAGGGGCTTCACCGCCTCTCCTCCGACTCCTGGGTCACCTGACCCAGCCTTGCACAACAACAAACCGAAAAGGTGGTCGAGATGAAACGCACGTTAGCCCTCACCGGACTTGGACTGTCACTCATGATCAGCACCCTTACCGCCCAGGCGGCCGGCCTCAGCAGCCAGCAGTCGAGCTTCGGCAAGCTGCCCGATGGCACCCCCATCGAGAAGTTCGTCCTGACCAACAGCCACGGCATGCAGGCCACCGTCATCACCTACGGTGGCGTGCTACAGGCGCTCAAGGTGCCCGACCGCAAGGGCCACAGCGAAGACGTGGTGCTGGGCTTCGATGACGTCCAGGGTTATCTCGACAACCCCACGGTATTCTTCGGCGCCACCATCGGCCGTTTCGGCAACCGCATCGCCGAGGGCCGCTTTAGCCTCGACGGCAAGACCTACCAGATCCCCCAGAACGACAAGACCAACGCCCTGCACGGCGGGCCCCAGGGCTTCAACACCAAGGTGTGGAAGGCCGAGCCGGCCAAGGGCGACGGCTGGGTCGGCGTGACCCTGAGCTATGTTTCTCCCGATGGCGAGATGGGCTTTCCCGGTACCCTCACCACCCAGGTGACCTACCAGTTGGACGAGCACAACCAGCTGACCCTCAAGTACCGCGCCACCACCGACAAGCCGACGGTGCTCAACCTGACCAACCACAGCTACTTCAACCTGGCGGGCGCCGGCAGCGGCACCGTGCTCAAGCAGGTGGCGATGCTCAATGCCGACAAATACACCCCGGTGACCGCCAAGCTGATCCCCACCGGCGAACTGCCGCCAGTGGCCGGCACGCCCATGGACTTCCGCAAGCCCACCGCCATCGGCAAGCACATCGCCGACGACAACCAGCAGTTGAAGTACGCCGAACCCAAGCAGGGTGGCTATGACTTCAACTGGGTGCTTAACACCGCTGGCGATCTACAGAAGGCCGCTGCCGTGGTGACCGACCCGGGTTCCGGCCGCACCCTGACCCTCTACACCACCGAACCGGGCGTGCAGTTCTATACCGGCAACTTCCTGGAGGGGAACATCAAGGGCAAGGCCGGCAAGACCTACGGCCACTGGGGTGCCTTCACCCTGGAAACCCAGCACTATCCGGACGCCCCGAACCAGCCGAACTTCCCCACCACCCGCCTGGACCCCGGCCAGACCTACACCCAGACGACGATCTTCAAGTTTTCCGACAAGTAGGGGCATCGCTTAGGCAAGGGGCAGCTCCGTTTCCCTCACCCCAGCCCTCTCCCAGAGGGAGAGGGGGCTAGTCCGGAGCGCCCCTCGCCCTCGTAGCGTGGAAAACGGCGCAGCCTTTTCCACTGTCCCGCCCCTTCCCATCACCCAATAAAAAACCCGGCGCCTCACGACGCCGGGTTTCTTACCACCTCAAAGCACTACGATCAGATCGCCGCCTTGGTGTTCTCGCCGTTCACCAGGCGCTGGATGCCCAGCGGGTTGGCGTTCTGCAGGGCTTCCGGGAGGAAGGCATCCGGATAGTTCTGGTAGCACACCGGGCGCAGGAAGCGGTCGATGGCCAGGGTGCCGACCGAGGTGCCGCGGGCATCGGAGGTCGCCGGATAGGGACCACCGTGGACCATGGCGTCACAGACTTCCACCCCGGTGGGATAGCCATTAAGCAGCAGGCGCCCGGCCTTCTGCTCCAGCAGGCCGATGATGGCCTCGAAGCGTTGCAGATCGGCCGGCTCGGCCAGCAGGGTCGCGGTCAGCTGGCCGTGTAGACCTTGCAGCGCCTGGTGCAGCTGGGCTTCGTCAGCCACCTCGACCACCACGGTGGTGGGGCCGAAGACTTCTTCCTGCAGCAACTCGTCGTTTTCCAGCAGCAGGCTCACATCAGCCTTGAACAGTTGCGGACGCGCCTGGTTGCCTTCCTGCTTGGCACCGGCCAGGTGTTGCACGCCGGAATGGGCCAGCAACGCCGCGACGCCCTTCTCGTAGCTCTTCAGGGTGCCCGGATTGAGCATGGTCTGGGGCGCCTGCTCGTTCATGGCACCGGCCAGACGCTCGAGGAAGGCGCTGAACTCCGGCGAACGCAGGCCGATGACCAGACCCGGATTGGTGCAGAACTGACCGCAGCCCAGGACCACGGAGGCCGCGAGTTCGCCGGTGATGGCGTCGCCACGGGCCTTGAGCGCCTCGGGCAGGACCACCACCGGGTTGATGCTGGACATCTCGGCGAACACCGGGATCGGTTGCGGACGGGCCGCGGCCATGTCACACAGGGCGCGACCGCCGCGCAGGGAACCGGTGAAACCCACCGCCTGGATGGCCGGGTGCTTGACCAACTGCTCGCCCACGCCACCGCCATAGATCATGTTGAACACGCCCTTGGGCATGCCGGTCTTCTCGGCAGCGCGAATGATGGCGTCGGCCACGTATTCGGCGGTGACCATGTGGCCGCTGTGGGCCTTGAACACCACCGGGCAACCGGCGGCCAGGGCCGCAGCGGTGTCGCCGCCAGCGGTGGAGAAGGCCAGCGGGAAGTTGCTGGCGCCGAACACGGCCACCGGACCCAGACCGATACGGTACTGACGCAGGTCAGGGCGCGGCAGCGGCTTACGGTCGGGCAGCGCGGTATCGATGCGCGCACCGTGGAAGTCACCCCGGCGCAGCACCTTGGCGAACAGGCGCATCTGGCCGCTGGTACGACCGCGCTCACCCTGGATGCGGCCAGCCGGCAGCGCGGTTTCCTGGCAGACCAGCTGGACGAAGTCGTCGCCCAGGGCATCCAGTTCGTCGGCGATGGCGTCGAGGAAGGTGGCGCGTTTTTCGGCGCTCAGCTTGCGGTACAGAGGCGCGGCCTGCTCGGCGGCGCGGGCGGCGGCATCGACCTCGGCCGGCGACGCCTGGAAGAATTCGTAGGGCAACTGATCGCCGGTGGTGGCGTCGATGCTGTAGACCCGCACCTCGCCCTCGCCGCTGCGAGCGCCACCGATGTAGTTCTTGCCTTGGATCTGCATTGTTCTCGACTCCTTATACCTAGGGGTTCAGGGAAGACCGCCCACCTGGGACGGCCTTCGAAAAGGTGGCACGCTCAATGTCCGAGCGGCCGGGCCAGCCTGTGCGATACCCACTCTAGCATTCGCATAGTCAGCAGTCATCATACAACTATCAGAGCTGGCGGACCTGTCCGGGCTGGAAGGCTGCCGTGCCTGCCCTGACGCCATTGCTCAGCGGCTCGCCGAATTCCGGCACCGCGATCTCGAATCTGTCGCCTGGCTCGACGCGGATGCCATCGGCGAAGGACAGGGTCGCCGTGCCGAAGAAATGCACATGGACATCGCCCGGACGCAGGAACTGCGCGTACTTGAAGTGGTGATACTCCAGGTTCTCCAGGCTGTGGCACATGTTGTCCTCGCCTGAGAGGAATTCCTTCTCCCAGACCACCTGCTCGCCGCGACGGATACGGCTGGTACCTGCCAGGTGGCGCGGCAGTTCACCGGTGCGCAAGGCCGGTCCGAAGCTGCAGTAGCGTAGCTTGGAATGGGCCAGGTAGAGATAGTTCTTGCGCTCCATCACGTGATCGGAGAACTCGTTGCCCACCGCATAACCCAGCCGATAGGGCTTGCCGTCGTCGCCGATCACATAGAGACCGGTCAGTTCAGGCTCTTCACCGGCGTCCTCGGCGAATTCCGGCAGCGGGATGTCGCCGCCCGGACGCACCAGGATGCCGCCATCGCCCTTATAGAACCATTCCGGCTGGGCACCGGCAGTGCCCGCTGCAGGCCGACCGCCCTCCACACCCCATTTGAACATGCGCATGGAGTCGGTCAGCTTGGACTCTTCCTGGCTGTTCTGCTGGTGCATCTTGTCGCGGGTGGCGGCGCTGCCCAGGTGGGTCAGACCTGTCCCGGTGACCAGGCAGTGCGCTGGGTCCTCATGATCCAGCGGCGGCAACAGGCGACCGGCATCGAGCAATTCGGCATAGGCTGGGCCGGGCTCCAGGCCCAACGTCTGCACCTGGGACTCCAGCGAAACGCCGGCACGAATGGCCTGCAGCGCCAAAGTCCGGGTGCTGGTCGCGCCGCGGACCTGCTGGACTTTACCGCGCTCGACCACACCGACGCGGCGTTGGCCCTGTTGGTCTTCGAACTGAATCAGGTGCATGGCATTCTCCTTGTTGGTTATCGCCTGAAGGAGACTTTACTCGGCGCTACGGGGCCTGCCTAATGAGAGCTCCCTATCCCGCGATAACCAACGGTTATTCCCATGCTGCCATCCCTGGGCTCCATCGCCTCCCGTCTGCGCCTGCGGCAACTGCGCCTGCTGATCGCCCTCGACGAGGAAGGCTCGCTGCACAAGGCCGCCGAACGCATCGCCATCTCCCAGCCCGGCGCCACCAAGGCCCTGCACGAGATCGAGAGCACCCTGGGTGCCACCCTCTTCCTGCGCACCCACCAGGGCCTGCAGCCCAATGACCTGGGCCGCTGCGTGATCCGCTATGCGCGGCTGATCGAGAGCGACCTGGCCCATCTGCGCGAAGAGATGCTCGGCATTCTCCAGGGCGAAGGGGGTCGTCTGGCGGTGGGGGTGATCATGGGCGCCGTGCCCCGGCTGATCGCCGCGGTGTCGCGCCTGGGCGCGGCGCAACCCCAGCTGGGGATCGAGATCATCGAGGACACCAGCGTGCGCCTGCTCGACCTGCTCGACGCCGGTCGCATCGAACTGGCCATCTGCCGCAGCAGCGTCAGCCGCCGGCCGGATGCCTATGACTGCCTGGAGGTGCGCGAAGAGCGGCTGGAGATCGTCTGCCATCCGCGCCATCCACTGGCGAAGTCGGAGACACTGGGACTCGCCGAGCTGGTCGACAGTCGCTGGATCGTCTATCCGGCCAACCTGCCCATGCGCCTGACCCTGGAACGGGAATTTCGCGCGGCCGAGCTGGAGTTTCCCCGCTATCCGGTGGAAACCTCCTCGACCTTCACCCTGCTCGGCCTGCTGCAGGAAGACGCCAACCAGGTGGCCATGCTGCCCAGCGACATCGCCCAGTTCGGCGAAAGACACGGCCTGCTGCGCCGCCTGCCGGTGGTCCAGCGCACCCGCAACGAGCCCTATTCGATCCTGGTGCGCCAGGGCGCGGGGCTGTCGGCGGCGGCGCAGCTGCTGCTGGAGCAGTGGCGGTTGGCGGGGTAATGCCTCTATCGCCGCCATGGCGGGCCGCCGATGCGGCCGCTCCTACAAAAGCATCACGCCCTGTAGGAGCGGCCCATGGCCGCGATAACGCCGCTAAAAAGGCACCTCAATACGTAGGCAGCGTCACCCCATGGAACAGGGTCTCCAGCTCCTGGCGCGTTGGCGTCTGCATGGCCTCGGTCAGCACGTCACGGGTCAGGTGCGGGGCGAAGCGGCCGATGAAGTCGCACATGAAGCCGCGCAGGAAGGTGCCGCGGCGCAGGCCGATCTTGGTCACGCTGGCTTCGAAGAGGTGGCTGGCGTCCAGGCAGACCAGGTCGGCATCGGCCTTGAGATCCACCGCCATGTCGGCGACGATCCCCACGCCCAGGCCGAGGCGCACATAGGTCTTGATCACGTCGGCGTCCGCCGCGGTCAGCACCACGTTGGGCTCCAGGCCGTGACGGGCGAAGGCCTCGTCGAGCTTGGAGCGGCCGGTGAAACCGAAGACGTAGGTCACCAGCGGCTGTTCCGCCAAGTGTTCCAGGGTAAGGTGCTCCACCTTGGCCAGGGGGTGGCCCTGGGGCACGATGACGCAGCGGTTCCAGCGATAGCAGGGCATCATCACCAGATCGTTGAAGCGCTCCAGGCCTTCGGTGGCGATGGCGAAGTCCACGGTGCCGTCGGCGGCCATCTCGGCGATCTGGGTCGGCGAGCCCTGGTGCATGTGCAAGGCCACGTCCGGATACTGCTTGATGAATTCGCTGATCACGTCCGGCAGCGCATAGCGCGCCTGGGTGTGGGTGGTGGCGATGGACAGGGTGCCCTTGCGCTCGTTGGAGAATTCCTGGGCGATCTGCTTGATGCTCTCGCACTTGCGCAGGATCTCGCCAGCGGTCTGGATGATCCGCTCGCCTGCGGGCGTTACCCGGGTCAGGTGCTTGCCGCTGCGGGCGAACACCTCGACCCCGAGCTCGTCCTCGAGCAGGCGGATCTGCTTGCTGATGCCGGGCTGCGAGGTATAGAGACTCTGGGCGGTGGCAGAAACGTTCAGATCGTGGTGGGCGACTTCCCAGATGTATCGCAACTGTTGCAGCTTCATGCCTGTTCCTCGCTAACCCATGCGCAAGCATATAACAGTAATGCAGCCCTTAAGCTTTTTCTAGACCAAAATCGAATTAAGTCGCTCAGAGGCATGAGCGACTGTCCCGCCAATCAGCCCTGACGCAGCGGCACCAGATAGATGGGGATGCGGGCCGTCTGCAGCAGGCGGCTGGCCGTCCGCCCCAGCGGCGCGACCTGATCGTCGCCCTGGCTGCGACTGCCGATCACCAGCAGATCGGCGGCGAACTCCTGGGCCTGCTTGAGGATGATCAGCGGCGGGTCCCCCTGGAGCACCCGTACGGCCCGCACCAGGCCCAGGGTCGCCGGGGTCTCCAGCAGGTCTTCGCGCAGGGATTCGAAGACCTGTTGCTCGATGGTCTCCAGCACCAGGTCCAGTCCGCCGTTGCGCAGGCGATCGAGGGACTCCCCGTCCAGATGCTGTTGCAGCAGAGTGGATGCCAACAGACCGAGGGGTTCGACGACATGGACGACGTACAGCCTGGCCTGGTGGATGCGTGCCAGGTTCAAGGCGTGCTGGAAGACATAGGACGAACACAGGCCCAGGTCCGTGGCATAGAGCAGGGAGCGGATCACGATTCCTCCTGGCAAGGTCACCCGACCTGGCCGGTCCGACGCGGGTTAGCTCTTTCAGCCTAGCAGCCTATTGCCAGTTTCGCCGGGAACCACGCGCTAGAGCCCCCTCGGGCATTCGGCGGTCGCAGCCTGGAAAGTCCTACCAACCCGGGTAGCCGCTCAGGGCAGCTCCTCGGGCTCGCGGCCTTCCGCCGCCTCGATGGCCGCCACCAGCGCCGGCTCCCGCAGCGGCGCCTGCACCGGGCCGAGGAAGTCGCCGTCGCGCACCAGGAACAGCGCCGGCAGATGGAAGACGCCATAGCGCTGCACCAGGCCGCCGCTGCGCTCGGCATCCACCCAGTACAGGCGTTCCACCGGCAGCCGCGCTGCCGGCAGCACCTGCCGCGCCAGACGGCAGCTGGCGCAGCCGACGCTGGTGAAGATCAGCAAGGAGCGCCCTGCCGCCGCCAGCAACACGGCATCCGCCGTCCCATCATCCAGTTCCATCGCCAACCCCGTTGCGATCATCGTCAAAGTACGCCGCTGGCGTCGCCAATCACGTCGTAGCCATTGTGAGCGGGCGGTACAAGCGTTAAGGTGCCCCACCCTTCTTTTGCATTTTGCCTGCGCGGGCCCCGACCTGTCGCAGCGCCGTGACCGACGAGTAGCACCATGGCCGCACAGCCCCGCCTTAATGACCTCAACATCGAAGCCAACGAGCCGCTGATCACCCCCGAGCAGCTCAAGCAGGAGATCCCGCTGAGCGATCTCGCCGCTGACACCGTCGCCCAGGGCCGCCAGGTCATCCGCGACATCCTCGACGGCAAGGACCACCGTCTCTTCGTGGTGATCGGCCCCTGCTCGATCCATGACATCAAGGCCGCCCACGAATACGCCGAGCGCCTCAAGACCCTGGCTGCCCAGGTGAGCGATACCCTCTATCTGGTCATGCGCGTCTACTTCGAGAAGCCCCGCACCACCGTGGGCTGGAAGGGCCTCATCAACGACCCCTACCTGGACGACTCCTTCAAGATCCAGGACGGCCTGCACATCGGTCGCCAGCTGCTGCTGGACCTGGCGGAAAAGGGCCTGCCCACCGCCACTGAAGCCCTGGACCCGATCTCGCCCCAGTACCTGCAGGACCTGATCAGCTGGTCGGCCATCGGCGCGCGCACCACCGAATCCCAGACCCACCGCGAGATGGCCTCTGGCCTCTCCTCCGCGGTCGGCTTCAAGAACGGCACCGACGGCAGCCTCACGGTCGCCATCAACGCCCTGCAGTCGGTCTCCAGCCCGCACCGCTTCCTCGGCATCGACCAGCGCGGCCAGGTCTCGGTGGTGATGACCAAGGGCAACCCCTACGGCCACGTGGTGCTGCGCGGTGGTAACGGCAAGCCGAACTACGATTCGGTCAGCGTCACCCTGTGCGAGCAGGCGCTGGTCAAGGCCAAGGTCAAGCCGAACATCATGGTCGATTGCAGCCACGCCAACTCCAACAAGGACGCCGCCCTGCAACCGCTGGTAATGGACAACGTCGCCAACCAGATCGTCGAGGGCAACACCTCCATCGTCGGCCTGATGGTGGAAAGCCACCTGGGCTTCGGCAACCAGCCGATCCCGGCGGACCTGTCGCAGCTGGAGTATGGCGTCTCGGTGACGGATGCGTGCATCGACTGGGCCATGACCGAGAAGAGCATTCTCGACATGCACCGCAAGCTCAAGGACGTGTTGCCGCGTCGCGCCCGCGACTGATCCAGGGCACAGACGAAAACGCCGGGCTAAGCCCGGCGTTTTTTTGTGTTCCGCTTCAGGCCAAGGGTGTGACCTGGCCGCGGCGCTCGAGATAGTGCTCGACGTAGGAGCAGGAGGGAATGACGCTGTAGCCGCGGCTCTCGGCGTAGTTCAGCGCGTGCTCGGTCAGTCGCGCCGCCAGGCCGCGCCCACGCAGGGCATCGGGGACGAAGGTGCGATAGAAATCCATCGTCTGCTTGCCCAGATCCATGTAGGCGAGATAGGCGCGCTGGCCGTCGACAGAAAGATGGAACTGATGATTGGCCTCATCGTGCTCCACCTGCAGGGATTCGTTCATGACTACTCCTTGGCGGTTTGGCTCCGCCTTATCCATTGTTATCGATGACACCCGAAGACGAGAACGCACCCTTCCTGTGCAGGTCTGAGCCACAGCGCGTCAGACCTCCACGGAAGAGGCAGGTTCTAACCAGCCGTCGCACCGTAAAAACCGACTATAACAGGCGCCATCCCCCGCACGCAGCCTCAGCTCGCTTGACATCTTTCGCCTATCCTCTAACGTTCTGAAACGTTCTAGGCTTTCCGCCATCAAAGCTGTGGCTGATACCGGTCGCAAGCGTTCTTGGTGAGCGCACGGAGCCTGAGAGAAGAATTTCCGCAAAAATTCCTCTTTCAACGGGTTCGCTCAGTTTACTTACGACCGGTAATGAGTAGTATGTAGCCGCAATTTTCCACTTGGAAAATTGACCTTAAAACAGGATGTCTACCTCAAGGGGTTTACGATGAACAACGCTCTGAAATTCGCCGCCCTGGCTCTGGCCGCTGCTCTGGCCACTGGTTGCAGCACCGCTAACAAGGAAAGCGAAGCTCGCCTGACCGCTACCGAAGACGCCGCTGCCCGCGCTCAGGCTCGTGCTGATGAAGCCTACCGTCACGCTGACGAGGCCCTGGCCGCCGCTCAGAAAGCTCAGCAGACCGCTGACGAAGCCAACGAGCGCGCCCTGCGTATGCTGGAAAAAGCCAGCCGCAAGTAAGCGCCCCGGCTGGGAAGGCGAGTGGCAACAGTCGCCTTTCCCGGAGCAAACAAAAAGCCCGCCATCTCGATGGCGGGCTTTTTGTTTGGCTGCTCGGAGGCGCCTCGCTGGGCGCCTCCGGCCGGCATCACAGGGTCTTGGCAGGCGCCTTGGCCACCGTCCCCGGAGCCACCCCGGCGGGCAGGTCGGCGATTTCCACCGGCAGGCCGTCCTGGCCCTGCACCACATCGCGCACGGTATTCCAGTTCACCGCGCTGTTGGCTTGCAGCAGGTCGTCACGCTTGATCAGCGCATTGACCACTGCGGCCTGGCGATCGATCTCGGTCGGATCGCCCTTGAGATTCACCGGCTGGTGGGCTTCCAGGTACAGCTTGCCGCCGCTCACGCCAAACTTGTAAGGCTCGTCGATGATGCGCACCGGGGTGCCGATCGGCAGCATGCCCACCAGTTCGGTGACGTTGAAGTTGTACATGCGGAAGCAGCCGTGGCTGGTCTGGGTACCGATCCCGAACTTGCGGTCCGAGCCGTGGATCAGGTAGCCCGGCATCGTCAGGCGGATCTTGTAGGGGCCGAGGGGGTTGTCCGGACCGGGCGGCACCACCTTGGGCAGCGGATCGCCTTCGGCGGCGTGCTCGGCGCGAATGGACTCCGGCGGATACCAGGCCGGGTCCTTGATCTTGTCCACCACCTTGGCGACGCCGACCGGCGAGCCCCAGCCCTCACGGCCGATACCCAGCGGATAGGTGAACACCGTGTGGCCACCCTTGGGGTAGTAGTACATGCGGTATTCGGCGATGTTGATGACGATGCCTTCACGCGGCCCCGGCGGCAGGATGAAGCGCGTCGGCAGCACGATCTCGGTACCGGCACCCGGCAGCCAGGCATCGACGCCCGGGTTGGCGGCGACCATCTCGTTGTAGCCCAGGTCATACTTCTGGCCGAGGTCGGCGAAGGTATCTTCGTAGGCGGCCTTGATTACCTGAACTTCACCGACCAGGTCTTCGCCGGGCGGCGGCAGCGGCAACTCCAGTGCCTGCGCCGTACCCGCGCTCAACAGACCAAACAGCGAGAGGGAACCGACCAGGGTCGAAACGCGCGCGGGCATGGGATGAATCCTTGCAGGAGCAATGAAAGGTGACGGCGCGAATTGTACACGGCTCGCTCGGCGTCCGGCAGAGCCTCAAAAAGCCTGTAACGGATTGGGCAAGCCTCGTTTGGCACCCTGCAAACGCTCCATGCAGGCCGGGCAGAGGGTCTTGAGACCGAGCGCGCGACGATCCAGCGGATGCAGGCGCGGTCGCGCCGGCAGCAGGGTGCCGCACAGGGTGCGGTCCGTGGGCGAGCCCAGCTCCAGCTGGCGGGCGACGATATGGACCCGGCCCTCGCGGCAGGCGAACAGGTCGAGCTGGGCATCGGGCTGGATCAGCTGATAGCCATGCATGGACCGGGAAAGGCGGGACATGGGGATACTCCAGGGGCGGTTCCGCCGGGCGGTCGATCGGCCGGACCGGCGGGGGCGCGCAACCTTAGCGGAAAGGCCCGCCGGGGAAAAGTCCGGCGTTCAGTCACGCAGCACTCGCTGCAACTGCGGCCAGGCGTTGTCCAGCAGGCGCTGCTGGGCGTTGGCCCGTGGATGGATGCCGTCCGGCTGCATGAACGCCGGATCACCCCCTACCCCGTCGAGCAGGAAGGGCACCAGAGCCACCCCTTCGGCCTTGGCCACGTCGACATAGACCTGGGCGAAGCCATCGGTGTAGCGCGGCCCGTAGTTGGGGGGTAGGCGCATGCCCAGCAGCAGGACGCGGGCACCGCTCTGCTTGGCCCGCTGCACCAGGGCGGTGAGATTGCGCTGGAACTGGGCCAGCGGCTGGCCGCGCAAGCCGTCGTTGCCGCCCAGTTCGATGGCCACCACGTCCGGCCGGTGCTCGGCCAGCAGCGGCGGCAGCCGGGCCAGGCCACCGGCGGTGGTATCGCCGCTGATGGAGGCATTCACCACCTGGTAGTCGCTCTTCTGCGCTTGCAGGCGTTGCTCCAGCAGCCGTACCCAGCCCTGCCCCTCGGCCAGGCCGTAGCCGGCGCTGATGCTATCGCCCACCACCAGCAGGGTGCGCGCCAGGGCCAGCGGCGTCATGACCAGGCAGAGCAGCGCCAGCAGCCAGGCAATGCCTTGCCGCAAAGGCGCGCTGGACTTCGCCCGGGTTTTTGACTCTAACTCGCCACAACCGCCCGTCTGCGGGCCTTTCGGATACGGCATTGGAAACCTCATGAGCGAAGTCATCTTGATGGCGCGAAACCTTAGCAAGGTCGTCACGGGCGCGGAAGGCGCCCTGCCGATCCTCCAGGCGCTGGATCTGGAGGTGCAGGCCGGCGACAGTTTGGCCATCGTCGGCAGCTCGGGTTCCGGCAAGTCCACCCTGCTCGGCCTGCTGGCCGGACTGGATCTGCCCAGCGCCGGCGAGGTGCATCTCGCCGGACAGCGCCTGGACGCCCTCGACGAAGATGCCCGTGCCCGCTTACGCGCGGAGCGAGTGGGCTTCGTCTTCCAGTCCTTCCAGTTGCTCGACAGCCTCACCGCCCTGGAGAACGTGATGCTGCCGCTGGAGCTGGAAGGCGCACGCGAGGCCCGCGCGGAGGCCAGCGCCCTGCTGGCAAGGGTCGGCCTGGGCGAGCGACTGCGCCACTATCCACGCCAGCTTTCGGGGGGCGAGCAGCAACGGGTGGCCCTGGCGCGGGCCTTCGCGCCGCGGCCAAGCATCCTCTTCGCCGACGAGCCCACCGGCAATCTGGACAGCCGTACCGGCAACCACATCTGCGACCTGCTATTCGAGCTCAACCGCGAGCGCGGCACCACCCTGGTGCTGGTGACCCATGACGAGCGCCTGGCTGCCCGCTGCGCCCGCCAACTGCGCCTGGAAGGCGGTCGGCAGGTCGCGGCATGAGGAGCGCCGGTCTGCCCCTCGCGCGGTTGTTCGGGCTGGCCTGGCGGCAGAGCCTGCGGGAGATTCGCGCTGGCGAGATCCGCATGCTCTGCCTCGCCCTGGTGGTGGCCGTGGCCGCCAGCGTCGCCATCGGCTATTTCACCGCGCGCCTGGGCGCCGGGATGGAAAATCGCGCCAGCGAATTCCTCGCCGCCGACCTGGTGCTGCTCGGTAGCGAACCGGCGCGCCCCGAGCAGGTGGACGCCGGCCTGCGCCTGGGTCTGGAGCACAGCCAGACGCTCAACTTCAGCACCATGGCCGCCGGTGCCGAGGCCTTGCAACTGGCCAGCGTCAAGGCGGTGCAGACCAACTTTCCCTTGCGCGGCGAAGTGCGCAGCGCGGCGGCGCCGGATGCCCCCGACCAGCCGGGCGGCGCTCCGGCACCCGGGGAGGCCTGGGTGGAACCCCGGCTGCTGCTGGCCTTGGACGCCAAGGTCGGTGACCGTCTCGACATCGGCCGCAAACCCCTGACCATCACCCGGGTCCTCACCTACGAACCGGATCGCGCCGGCGACTTCTATAGCCTGACGCCACGGGTACTGATCAATCTCGCCGACGTGGCCGCCACTGGGGTCATCCAGCCCGGCAGCCGGGTGCGCTATCGAGAACTCTGGCGCGGCGAACCGGCCACCCTGGCGGCCTACCGCCAGGCCCTCACACCGAATCTCGCCGCCAACCAGCGCTTCGAAGGACCGGGCGACGGCAATCGGCAGCTGGGCAATGCCCTGGAGCGCGCCCAACGCTATCTGGGCTTGGCCAGTCTGGTGGCGGTGCTGCTAGCCGGCGTGGCCGTGGCCCTGTCGGCCAATCGCTTCGCCACGCGGCGCTTCGATGCCAGCGCCCTGCTGCGCTGCCTCGGCCTGACTCGGCGCGATGCCCTGACGCTCTATGGCCTGCAACTGGGGCTGCTGGGCCTGGCCGCCAGTCTGCTCGGCGCCCTGCTCGGCTGGCTGGCGCAGCTGGTGCTGTTCGAGCTGCTGCATGGCCTACTGCCGGCGCGGCTGCCACCCGCCGGGCTCGCCCCGGCACTGGCCGGCATGGGCACCGGGCTGGTCGCCCTGGTCGGCTTCGCCCTGCCCCCGCTGGCAGCCCTGGGCCGGGTGCCGCCGCTGCGGGTGTTGCGCAGCGATCTGCAACCCGTCCCCCTGCGCACCTGGGCCGTCTATGGCTGCGCCCTGCTCGCCCTGGGACTGATCATGTGGCGGCTGTCGCTGGATCTGCGCCTGACCCTGGCGCTGCTGGTGGGCGGCCTGGTCGCCGGACTGCTGTTCGGCAGCCTGCTCTACCTGGCCCTGCGTGGCCTGCGCCGGGTCATGCAGGGCGCGCCCCTGGCCTGGCGCCTGGGTCTGGGTCAGCTGCTTCGTCACCCCCTGGCGGCGGTAGGCCAGACCCTGGCCTTCGGCCTGATCCTGCTGGCCATGAGCCTGGTGGTGCTGCTGCGGGGCGAATTGCTGGAGCGTTGGCAGGCGCAACTGCCGGCCGAGGCGCCCAACCACTTCGCGCTCAATGTGCTGCCGGACGAGCGCCAGGCCTTCGCCGCGGCGGTGGCCGGTCTCTCGCCCCACGCCAGCCCGCTCTATCCCATCGTCCAGGGTCGCCTGGTCAGCGTGAAGGGGCATCCGGCCCAGGAGGGCCTGGAAGACGACTCCCGCGGCGGACGCGCCACCCGGCGCGACCTCAACCTGACTTGGTCGGCCGAGCTGCCGGCCGGCAATCGCCTGGAAGCCGGCCAATGGTGGGATGCGGTGCCGGCGGGCGACCTGCCCGGTGTCTCGCTGGAAAGCGAGCTGGCGCGTAGCCTGGGGGTCGGCCTGGGCGATACCCTTGGCTTCGTCATCGGCGACCGCCAGATCGAGGCGCGGGTCACCAGCCTGCGTCAGGTCGGCTGGGACAACTTCCAGCCCAACTTCTTCGTCATCTTCGCCCCGGGGGCCCTGGCGGGCGTGCCGGTGACCTACCTGGGCAGCTTCTATCTACCGCCCGGCCACGACCGCGAGCTGCTGGCCCTGGCGCGGCAGTTCCCGGCGGTGACCCTGCTGCCCATCGACGCCCTGCTCGATCAGTTGCGCAGCATCCTGCGCCAGGTCAGCGTGGCGGTGGAGTTCGTACTGCTGTTCGTGCTCGCGGCCGGCATCGCCGTGCTGCTGGCCGGCTTGCAGGCGACCCTTGACGAGCGCATCCGCCAGGGCGCCCTGCTGCGCGCCCTGGGTGCGCGGCGCGAGCTGCTGCAACGGGCGCGACGGACCGAATTCATCCTGCTCGGCGGTGCCAGCGGCTTGCTCGCCGCGCTCGGTTGCGAGATCGTCAGCGCCCTGCTCTATCGGCTGGCCTTCGACCTGGATTGGCAGCCCCACCCCTGGTTGCTCCTGCTGCCGGTGCTGGGCGCCCTGCTGGTCGGAACCGCCGGCCTGCTGGGCACACGGCGGGCCATCACCGCCAGTCCGTTACTGATCCTGAGAGAAAGCTGATCCATGAGCCGTTACCGACCACCGCGCACCGCCGGCACCCCCTTGATCACCCCCGCTGGCGAAGCCCGGTTGCGTGCCGAACTCCACGAACTCTGGAACGTGCGCCGGCCCCAGGTCACCCAGGCGGTGAGCGAGGCGGCGGCCCTGGGTGATCGCTCGGAAAACGCCGAGTACATCTACGGCAAGAAGATGTTGCGCGAGATCGACAGCCGGGTGCGCTTCCTGCGCAAGCGCCTGGAGAATCTCAAGGTGATCCACGAGCGCCCGGCCGATCCGAGCAAGGTCTACTTCGGCGCCTGGGTCACCCTGGAAGACGACGAGGGCATCGAGGCGCGCTATCGCATCGTCGGTCCGGACGAGCTGGACCTCAAGCAGAACCTCATCAGCATCGATTCGCCCCTGGCCCGCGCCCTGGTGGGCAAGGCATTGGACGCCGAGGTGCGATTGCAGACCCCAGCCGGTGAGCAGCGTTGGTATATCGTCGAGATCGCCTATCCCGAGGAGTGACGGTTAGCGCCGCCGGGTGATCACGCCCTGGCGCGCGACCCTAGTCAGTTCCCGTACCAGGGGTTCGAGACCGGCCTGGCCGGGCGACTGCACCACGGCGAAGTCGAAGCTGTCGTTGCCGAAGGCACGCAGCTGTTCGGCCTGATCGGCGAAGCGGATCTGCAGGGTACGGCTGTGGGGCCAACGCTTGGGCCAGCCTTCGAGATAGCGCAGCAACGTGGGCTGGTCGGGCCCGCCGAGGAGAATGGCGGGATGGCAGGCGAGCTTGCCCTGGGTCAGCGGGGTAAGGCGTAGCGGGAGAGGAAGCATGGACGAAATTCCGCCTCGTAGATCCAGCTGGGCGGTAGTACGAGGCCTGTTCCGTCCAGCGCTTTAGCGGTATTTGGGAGCGCCCCGCAAGTTGCTGTTTAAATCGGCGCGGGATCATCCTAGGGAGGGCCCGGCTGCCCTGTCAAGCGGGCTTCAACCGTCCTTGTGCCGAGCATCCGCGGTGCTCGTCGTCGCCACGGCTGGCGCCTCCAGGCGCGCCCGCTCACGGCTGAAGGCCACCCGGTACTTGTTGACGCTGGCCACGTAGTTGACCACGCCGATACCCACCTCCTCGGCGGCGATGCGCTCGACCTGGAAGAACCAGCGGTCGCCGTCCAGTCCCTGCCTGCGCGCCTTGGCCCGCAACGCCTGGACGCGTTCCGGACCCAGGTTGTAGGCCGCCAGGGTGAAGGCGCGGCGTTCCCGCTCGGTCAGCCGCGGACTGGAAAAGAATTCCCGCCGCAGCCGCGCCAGATAGCGGGTGGCAGCCTTGACGTTGTCGTCGGCGGAATGCAGGTTGCGCACCCCGACGCTGCGCGCCGCTCGCGGGGTGATCTGCAGCAGCCCCGCCGCGCGTCCGGCGCCACGGGCATGGGGATCGAGACCGGATTCCTTGTAGGCCATGGCGGCCAGGGTCAGCCAATCGAAGTCATAGGCCTTGGCGTAGCGTTGCAGCAGTGGCCGGACCTGGGCCAGGCGCTTGCGATCCTGGGCCTGCAGCGGATCACGCACCTGGTAGCGCCGTGCATAGGCCTGGCGGAAGGCCTGGTCGTCGTCCCGCGCCTGGGGTTGCCGGGCGAAGGCCCGTACCCGAGCGGCGAGTTGCTGCGCCGGGGCGCGCAGATACCAGAGCTGCGCCTGGTCATGGGCCACCACCAGCCGGTCGGCCACCCGCAGCCGTGGCAGTACCCGCGCCCAGCGATGGGCCAGGCCGGCTTCGACCACGCTGAGCGGGTAGATGCCGGCCTGGGTCAGCTCCAGCACGTCTTCCACCGCCAGGGTCGGATCGGCCCACTCGATCTGCACCGGTTTCAGCTTGCGCCTTGCCAACTGGGTATTGAGCCGCGCCAAGGCAGGACCGGCCTCGCTGCCCTGGGGCAGGACCACTCGACGCCCCGCCAACTGCTCCAGATGCCGCGGCAGGCGCTGACCACGACCGCCGACCACCACCAGATTGGCGGGCGCCGCCACCGGCGCGGCAAGCAGGGCCGAATGCGGTGGCGGCAGCAGCGTCTCCCCGGGTGCCACCAGATCGCCCTCGCCACGTTGCAGCGCCGGCAGCAGATCGTCCTTGGCCTTGGGTACGAACACCAGGCGTAGCGGCCGGCCACCGGGCTGGTGCTGGAGATAACGGGCGAAGGCTTGCAGCCGCCGATACTCGATGCCCAGCGCCTGGCCGTTCCATTCACCGGAGCTGTGGCGGCTCTGGTTGACCAGCACGCGCAATTCCCCTGCGCGCTCGATGGCAGCCAGGTCGCGCGCCGCGACGTGACGCGGGGCTTCGGGCGGCAAGGCACCCAGACGGGCCTGGGCGGAACAGGCGAGCAGGCAGCCGAGCACGGCCAGGGTGAATCGAAACGGCATCCAGGACTCCTGACCTGGCCGGGACAGCGCCGATAGCACCCGGACTATGGATAGAATGAGGAAATAGAGTTCGTAGAAGGTCCGCACCATGCAATTGATCGACATCGGCGTCAACCTCACCCACCCCAGCCTGCTCAAGGAGGTGGACGCGGTGATCGAGCGGGCCCAGGCCGCCGGCGTGGTGCAACTGGTGCTCACCGGCACCACCCTGGAGGACAGCGAGAACGCCCTGAATCTCTGCCTGCGCCTGGATGCGGGTGAGGCCCTGTTCAGCACTGCCGGGGTCCATCCCCACGAGGCCTCGACCTGGGATGCCGCTGCCGCCAAGATCCTGCGCGACCTGGCTAGCCAGCCCAAGGTGCGCGCCCTGGGCGAATGCGGCCTGGACTTCAATCGCGACTTCACGCCCCGTCCGCAGCAGGAGCGCTGCTTCGAGGAACAACTGGCGCTGGCCGCCGAATTGCGCCGCCCGGTATTTCTCCACGAGCGCGACGCCAGCGAGCGGATGCTGGCGATCCTGCGCGACTACCGCGACCACCTGCCGGCTGCGGTGGTGCACTGCTTCACTGGCGAGCGCAAGGCGCTCTATGGCTACCTGGATCTCGACCTGCACCTGGGCATCACCGGCTGGATCTGCGACGAACGCCGCGGCCTGCACCTGCACGAGCTGGTCGGCCAGATCCCGGTCGGCCGGCTGATGCTGGAGACCGACGCCCCCTACCTGCTGCCACGCACCCTTAGACCCAAGCCACGCCACGGCCACAACGAGCCGGCCTTCCTGCCGGAGATCCTGCGTACCGTGGCCCGGCTGCGCAACGAAACGCCCGAGCAGACCGCCCTGCACACCACTGCCACCGCCCGCGCCTTCTTCGGACTGCCGGAGATCGCCGTGCCAGAGCGGGTCGAGGAATACGACTAGGCGCGGGGCGCCGCTGCGCTAAAGTCGTGAAGGCGCAAGCCGTTAACCTCAGGGCTTATTCCACGGCGTCGCCCTCCTCCCTGCAGGACGTTGACGCCAGTCAAGATTCGAGGCGCGCCGGCCTGTCAGGCTATGCCGCCCCGCCGACTGGATGCCCCCTATGTTCGCCTGGCTGCGTGATATCTCCCTCAAGTACAAGTTCTGGGCGGTGAATGCCGTCGCCTTCCTCACCAGTCTGCTGCTGGTACTGTTCGCCATGCAGCTGGAAGTCGCCGGCCGCGCCGAGCAGCTCAAGGCGGTCAAGGCCGCCGTGGGCGAGGCAGCTGCCTCTCTCAGCGCCCCGACCTTCGGCGAGATCTTCCTGGCCCGCGCCCCGGAATACGCCCTGGCCGTGGGGGTACTGATGCTGGTGCTGCTGGTGGCCTCGCAGCTCTTGATTCGCTTCATCCTCGGCAATTTGCAACGGCTCAAGGACACCATGCTGCGGGTGGAACGCGAGGGTGACCTCACCGCCCGGGTCGAGGTGCGCGGGCGCGACGAGGTCGGGCAGATGACCCAGGCCTTCAACGCCATGCAGGACAGCTATACCCGGGTGGTCGGCACCGTCGCCGCCAGCGCTGCGCAACTGGACGAAGGCGCCGGGCGCCTGGTCAGCGGTATGCAGGGCGTGCGGGGCGGCATGCAGGATCAGCAGCAGGAGACCGACCAGGCCGCCACGGCGATCAACGAGATGAGCGCCACGGTGCAGCAGATCGCCGAACACGCCGCCGGTACCCGCGACCAGTCCCAGGAAGCCGACCGCCTGGCCAATGCCGGCCAACAGGCGGTGGAGCGCGTCAGCCATTCCATCGCCGACCTTTCCCAGGGCGTGCAGCAGACCGCGGTGATGATCCAGGAGCTGGCCGAGAACAGCGAGCGCATCACCAGCGTGGTCAACGTCATCCATGGCATCGCCGAGCAGACCAACCTACTGGCCCTCAACGCCGCCATCGAGGCGGCCCGCGCCGGAGAAGCCGGCCGTGGCTTCGCCGTGGTGGCCGATGAGGTCCGTAACCTGGCCAAACGCGTCCAGGGGTCCACCGACGAGATCACCCGCATGGTCGACGGCCTCCAGGCCGGCACCCGCGACGCCGTGGAATTCATGCGCGACAGCTCGCTCAAGGCCGACGACTGCGTGGTCCAGGCCGGCGCCGCCGGTCAGGCCCTGGCCGACATCACCGCCGCCGTGACCCAGATGCGCGACAGCAACACCCAGATCGCCGTCGCTGCGGAACAGCAAGCCCAGGTGGCGGAAGAGATGAGCAGGTCGGTCGTAGGCATCCGCGACGTCACCGAAAGGACCATGCTGCTCACGCAGGAGTCGGCCGCCACCAGCACCGAACTGGCCGGTCTTGCAGGCACCCTGAACCAGGCGATCCGCCAGTTGCGCCTATAGCCCCCATAGCGAGAGCGCATTCGCACGGTTGCCCGACAGGCGGCAAGATGCCCGCACCTTTCTGGAGACCCGTCATGCGCTCGGTCACTACCCTCACCTCCGTCGTCCTGCTGTTTTTGGGCCTGGGCTGCGTCGCCCAGGCCCTGGGCAGTGCCCATCCGCAATCCCTGATCCTGGCTGGTCTGGTCTGCCTGGTGGCCTTCGCCCTGCAGGAGCCGGACAGCCTGCCCACGGGCGTCTCCCTGCGCGCCTAGCGGCCCGGGCGGCGGAGCTAGCCCGCGCGCAACTGTCGTCGCAGCCGTTTCAGCGCCCGCTCGAGCACCGCGAGGTCTTGCGGCCGGCCGGCATAGCGCTGCGCCTGGAAGGCGTCGCTGAAGGCGGCGATTTCCGCCTGTGCCGCCGGCAAGGACTGCATCGCCCGCCGGGCGAAGGCTCCGGCCGTCTCGCCGCCCTGACGCACCACCCCCTGGCGCGCCAGCAGCCGCTCGAACTGCGCGAAGCGCGCCAACAGCGGATCGCGGGTACGTTGCCAGGGTCGCAACACCAGCAGCGCCATGAGCCCGAGCACGGCCAGTACCAGCAGCGCCAGCACCAGGCCCAGTCGCTGCAGGCCACTGTCACCCAGCAGCCGCTTGAACAGCTCGCCCTGGGTCTCTCCTTCGTAGTTGAGTACCCAGCGCTGCCAGCCATAGTTGATCCGGTCCCAGCCCAGCCGCAGGCTGGTGAGCCAGGCCAGGTTGCGATAGCGGTTGGCGGCGAAGGGATTGTCGGCCAGAAACTCGTTGGCCGCGCCCTGAGCGGCCAGGGCCTCCTGCAGACCCCGTTCGATTCGTGTGGGCGCCACCTGGGCCGTGGGGTCGACACTGACCCAGCCGCGCTCCGGCAGCCAGAACTCCACCCAGGCATGGGCATCGAATTGTTGCACCAGCAGGTAGCCCCCCGCGGCGTTGAATTCCCCGCCCTGGTAGCCCGCCACCACCCGTGCCGGGATACCCGCCACCCGCAGGGCGAAGGCCATGGCGCCGGCGTAATGCGCACAGAAGCCGCGGCGGTTATCGAACAGGAAGGCGTCGATGGCGTCGACGCTCGCCGTGGGCGGTTGCAGGGTATAGACGAAGGGCTGCTGGCGGAAATAGGCGAGGATCGCCTCGGCCAGGGCCGCAGGCCGCGGATCGCGCGCCTTGAGCTGGGCCACCCAGGCACGGGTGCGAGGTTCGCCACCAGCCGGTAATTGCAGGACCCGCCGCTGGCTGGAGGCGGATAGCCGCCCCGCTTCGCGTACCGCCTGCGGCCAACTGGTCACCTGATAGCGCAGGGCCTGGTCCACCGGCCGCCGACGTTGCAGATGGAAGTCGCTGGCCAGCCGCACGTCCCGCTGATCGCTGCGCGCCACGTCCAGACCGTAGAGCCAGGGGCGCCCACTGGGCTCCATGATGATCTGATAGCCCAGACTGGGGCCGCTGGGCGTCCAGGCTGGCTCCGGACTCCAGGCCGTATCGGGATCGACCGACCAGCGGGCTCCGTCGAAGCGCTCGTAGGTGGTGGCGCGCCAATAGAGGTCGCGCTGGGCGGGACGCTCGCCGTCGAAACTGACCCGGAATACCCGCTCGGCGGACTGCGAGAGCTGGGCGATCTCCCCCGGTGCCATGCTCTCGCCCAGCCCGGTACGCGCCTGGTCGCCCGGCTGCGGCAGCGACCAAAGCGGGCCGAGCCGAGGAAAGACCAGGAACAGCAGTATCATCAGCGGCACCGCCTGCAACAGCAGCTTGGCCGCCACCGCCAGGGTCGCCAGCGGCCGCGTGGCCAGGGCGCTCTGTTGCAGGCCGATCAGGGCCGCCACCAGGGCGGTCACCGGCAGCAGGCTGTAGAGCGCCGCGAGCAGGCCGTCCTCGAAGAGATAGGCGATCACCACGGCGAAGAAGCCCAGATAGATCACCACCAGAGCATCGCGCCGGCTGTGCAGCTCGATCAGCTTCAAGGCGAAGGTCACCAGCAGCAGCACGGCACCGGCATCCAGGCCGATGAAGGAGCCGCGCGACAGCCAGATGCCGCCCATGGTCAGCAGCAGCAGGCCACCCTTCTCGATCCGCGTCGGCGCCCGTACCTGCATGCGGAACAGCAGTACCCGCCAACCGGCACAGAAGGCCCAGAGCAGGCCGACCCAGGGCGGCAGATGGGTGAGGTGCGGCAGGATCACCAACGCCTGGGCCACCAGCAGCCAGATCAGGGCGATGCGGGGAATCGCCTGGGGGGCAGCCGTGCTCATGCGGGGCGCCCGAACAGCGCCAGGGCCTGCAGCACCGCGTCACGATGGCTCTCGCCAGTGGCGGGTGCCAGCTCCACCCCAGGCAGGCGCAGGCCGAAGCGCAACTGACGGGTGCTGCAATCCAACACCGCCTGGCACAGCCAGGACAGCCGCGTCTCGGTGTCGCCATCGAGTACGCTGAAATCCAGCCAGAGTTCGCTGCCCACCAGGGCGCTGAAGTCCTTCACCAACAGTCCCTGTCCGCGGGAAAACGCCTTCCAGTCCAGGCGGCGGCGGGAGTCGCCCGGCTGGTAGGCACGCAGCCCCTGGAAATCATCGGCGCCCTGACCGGCGCTGCGCTGTCCTTCCTCGCCCCCCGCATCCAGTCCGCTGCGCGGCAAGGGGGCGTTCAACAGGGGCGGCGGATAGACCAGGCCGCGAACGTCCAGATCCAGCCAACTCCAGGCGACGAACAGACCCAGCGGGAAGCGGCTTTCCACCCGCAGGCGTCCGGGTCGCAGCCAGCCACGCTTCGGCGCCGTGTGGAACAGCTGCAGGGCCACCCCCTCACCCGCGGGTACGTCGCTCAGCACCAGCGGCTGGTCTCGCCAGCCCAGCCCGATGGCCTGGTGCGCCCGTCGCTCGCTTTCCAGGCGCACGCGAAAGCCCGCCGCCTCGCCGGCGAACACCGGGCTGGCGCCACCACCCGCCAGGTGCAGGCCGGCCAGGTTGCGATAGGTGTGCAGCATGGTCACCAGAGCCAGGGAGAACAGCAGGAAGGTCAGGCCATAGGCCAGGCTGTTCTGATAGTTGATGCCAGCCAGCAGCATCAGCGCCAAGGCCAGGCCGAAGGCCGCCCCCTGGCGGGTGGGCAGGATGAAGATCCGCCGCTGATCGAGGGTGATGCGATTGGCCGGCGGAATCCGCCGCGCCAGCCAGCCGTCTCGATAGCGCTGCCAGGCGCCGCCGGTCACAGTGCCGGGACTTCGCGCAGCAGCCACTGCACCAGGGCGCCACCCCCATGCCCGGCGGGATCGGCGATGTCACGCAGGCGATGGCCAGCCACCGCCGGCAGCACCGTCTGGACGTCCTCGGGCAGCACGTGATCGCGCCCGGCCAGCAGGGCCCAGGCGCGCGCCGCGGCCAGCAGCGCCAGGCTGCCGCGGGGTGACAGGCCCAGGGCGAAGGTAGCCTGGCTGCGGGTCGCCTCCACCAGGCGCAGCACATAGTCCACTACCGCCTCGCTGGCATGGATACGCGGCACCTCGGCCTGGATCAGCCGTAGCTGGGCATGATCCAGCAGCGGCTCCAGCCGCGGCAGTTGCTCGCGCCCGGAGCCGCCGAGCAGCAGGGCGCGCTCCGCGGCGCGACCGGGATAGCCGAGAGACAGCCGCATCAGGAAGCGGTCGAGCTGGGATTCCGGCAGGGCGAAGGTGCCGCCCTGGGAGATGGGATTCTGGGTGGCGATGACGAAGAAGGGCTCGGGCAGCGGCCGGGTGGCGCCCTCGATGGTCACCTGGCCCTCCTCCATGGCTTCGAGCAGGGCGCTCTGGCTCTTGGGCGTGGCGCGGTTGATCTCGTCGGCCAGCAGCAACTCGGCGAACACCGGCCCGGGATGGAAGACGAACTGGCCGCTGTCGCGATCGAACACCGAGGTGCCGAGGATATCGCCGGGCAAGAGGTCCGAGGTGAACTGGATGCGCTGGAAGGACAACCCCAGCACCTTGGCCAGGGCGTGGCTGAGGGTGGTCTTGCCCATGCCGGGCAGGTCCTCGATCAACAGGTGCCCCCGCGCCAACAGGCAGGCCAGCGCCAGCCGGACCTGGGTTTCCTTGCCCAACAAAACGCCGTCTACCGCCTTGAGACAGGCGTTCAACCTATCGTGCATACCCTGAGGTCTCTCGCCGTGCGCCGACACAAGAAGGCGTCGGCCTGCAGGACGAGAATAGCAGCCCCCGCCGCCGGCAGCCTCGCGCCGGAGGTTTAACGCTTATTTCAGGCTGGCGAGGATGTCTTCCACGGCGCGGGCCGGATCGGCGGCGCGGGCGATGGGACGGCCGATCACCAGGTAGTCGGAGCCGGCGTCGAGGGCCTCGCGCGGGGTGAGAATGCGACGCTGGTCGTCCAGGGCGCTGCCGGCCGGACGGATGCCGGGGGTGACCAGTTGCAGCCCGGGTTGCGCGGCCTTGAGCGCCGGCGCCTCCTGGGCCGAGCAGACCAGGCCGTCCAGGCCGGCGCGAGCGGCCAGACCGGCCAGGCGCAGCACCTGTTCCTGGGGATCGACGTCCAGGCCGATGTCGGCCAGGTCCTCGCGTTCCATGCTGGTCAGCACGGTCACGCCGATCAGCAGCGGCTTGGGTCCGTTGAAGGCCTCCAGGGTCTCGCGACAGGCGGTCATCATGCGCAGGCCGCCCGAGCAGTGGACGTTGACCATCCAGACGCCCATTTCCGCCGCTGCCTTCACCGCCATGGCGGTGGTATTGGGGATGTCGTGGAATTTGAGATCGAGAAAGACCTCGAAGCCGCGTGCGCGCAGGGCCTCCACCACGCCGGCAGCGCTGGCGGTGAACAGCTCCTTGCCCACCTTGACCCGGCAGGTGGCGGGGTCAAGCCGGTCGGCCAGCGCCAGGGCGGCGGACGACGAGGGGAAATCCAGGGCGACGATGATCGGGGACGGGCAGGCGGACATGGAGGCTCTCGGCAAAACGGCAAAGGCCGGCATTTTCGCAGAAAAGCGCGGCGCGGGCACTCGTCGGCTGCCCGCCAGGGTCTCGGCGCCACTGTCCACCCCTACCTCAACCGGGCTTGAGCAGGCGTTCGCGTAGCCAGTTGCCGGCCGGTCCCAGCGGCCGACGGCGCGACCAGACCACATCCACCGCCACCCGCTGCGGCCAGCCGGGTACGGCCAGTTCCACCAGGCGCTCCTGACCGAAGGTCGCCACCAGCCAGAGCGGCAATTCCGCCCAGCCAAAGCCCTGCACCGCCATGTCCAGCAGCAACAGATAGTCCGGCGCCGACCAGCACCGCCCTCGGGTATCCGGCAGATGGCAGGCCTGGCGCGCCGACTCGGTCACGGTGCTCAGGCGCAATAGCCGATAAGGCGCAAGGTCTGCCGGCGTGACCGCTGGCAACGCCGCCAAGGGATGATCGGTTGCGACGTACAGGCCGAAGGTCACCAGGCCGTCCAGGGTAGCCGCCTCGATGTCCGCCGGATAGGGCGGCTGGGCGGCCAGCAGGCCCAGGTCGGCCCGTCCCTGCACCAGGCTGAGCACATCGGCATCCTCGGCGATCAGGCATTCGAATTCGAGATCGGGATAGCGCTGGTCCAGCTCCGCCAGCAGGGCTTCGTAGCGGGTAGGCTGGTAGGTATCGGAGATCACCAGGGTCAAGCGCGGCTCCACCCCGGCCGCCAGCTGAGTCGCGCGATTGGCCAGACGGTCGTGGGCCGAGAGCACGGCGCGGGCCTGGTCGAGTAACTGCTCGCCAGCGGCGGTGAGCCGCGGATAGCGGCCCTGGCGGTCGAACAGGGTCACGCCCAGTTCGTCTTCGAGGCGGGCGATGCTCTCGCTGATGCTGGACTGACGCTTGCCCAGCGCGCGTGCCGCTGCGCTGAAGGAGCCCGCCGTGGCCGACTCGACGAAGGCTTCCAGGGCATCTGCATTGGGATACATATCGGCTCAGCCTATGGGACCCACTTTGATCTCCCTAGCTTAGCCGATGAGACTAGGGCCCTGTCCATCAAGGGGAGACGCCACATGTCCACCGCCCTCACCCACCGCCCAGCCGCTGCCCGTGTGCTGCACAGCCTGCTGTTCGAAGGTATCGCCATCCTGCTCTGCGCGCCGACCCTCGCTTGGCTACTGGACAGATCCCTGGTGCACCTGGGTCTGCTCACCGCGGCGTTCTCCGCCGTCGCCATGGTCTGGAACCTGCTCTTCAACCTGGCGTTCGACCACCTGCAGCAGCGCCTGGGCTTCCAGCGCGGCCTCGGCATCCGCCTGCTCCACGCCCTTGGCTTCGAAGGCGGACTGGTCGTGATGCTGGTGCCCCTCGCTGCCTGGTGGCTGTCCACCGGCCTGTGGGAAGCCTTCCTGCTGGATCTCGGGTTGCTGCTGTTCTTCCTGCCCTACACCCTGGCGTTCAACTGGCTCTACGACCTGGGTTACGCCGCCTGGCGCAAACGCGATAACGCCCCCTGCCGGGCGCACTGATAAGCTCTCCCGTGGTCGAAGGATCATAGCCACTCAAGGAGAAGACAGATGCCCTGGTATGCCTGGTTGATCCTGCTGGTCGCCATCGGCTCCGTGGTCGGCGGCCTATTCATGCTCAAGGACACCGCCCGCAAGGTGCCCCTGACCGACGAACAGAAAGCCAAGATTCGGCAGCGCAATGCCGAGATGGACGCTAAGGAGGCCCAGGACCGCTGAACGCGTAACCTGACTTGCTGAGCGGGGCCCTGCCGCACCTCCGTGCCGCAGGGCCTCGTCGTCTCAGGACTCCAGTGGCTCCTTGGTATTGACGTACTCAGGCACCTTGGCCAGTGGCAGACTGCGTACCTGCTCGCGAGTCGGCCCCTGGCGTTTGGGCAGCGGCTCCAGGCGTTGCACCTGGCCCGTCTCCAGCGCCCGCTCGATGGCTGCCAGCACCCGCACGTCGCGCCAGCCCTCCTCGCCGTCCATCTCCGGCAGACGATCCTGGAGGATGCAGTCGGAGAAATAGGCCGTTTCGCCGCCGAAATGATCGACCACCGGCGCCTTGTGCTCGCTGGTCTCGCCGTCCACCGTCAGGCGGTAGCCGATGGCGACGCCTTCGCCGAAGCCAAAACACGGCGACGCCTCGATCTCGCCCTTGCTGCCCACCAACTGGAAGCGCTCGGTGTTGGGGCCGCTGAAACTGACGGTGAAGGTGGCCAGGCGGTCCTGCGGAAACCTCAGGGTCACGCTCACGGCATCCCAGGTGGTGACGTCACGCCCAGGTGTCCGCGCACCCACGGCACTGACCTCGATGGGCTCATCGCCGAACAGCCCGCGCACGGCATTGAGCGGATAAGGCCCCATGTCGGTGACCGGACCCGCCCAGAAACCGTTTTGCGCTCGATGATTGGCGGTGTCGAGCGGCTGGACGAAGGTCGAGGTGAACAGTCGCGGATCACCGATCTCGCCATTGCGCACCCGCTCGATCATTTCGACCGTGCCCGGTTCGCAATGCAGACGATAGGCGATCATTAGCTTGGCGCCGGAGCGTTCAGCCGCGGCGTTGATCGCGCGGCACTCTTCCTCGCTGATCGCCATCGGCTTTTCCAGCAGGACGTGGATACCGGCTTCCAGCGCCGGTACAGCGAATTCCAGATGGCGGAAATTGGGCGTCGCCAGGTAGATCGCATCGATCTCACCGGACGACAGCAGCGTCGGAAATTCTTCGTAGGTATAGCTCTTGAGACCGTACTTGGCGGCCAGGTCGCGCGCCTTGATCGGATCGCCGGTGACCAGGGCGGTCATCTCGGAGTTGCTGGTCTGGCCGATCCCCGGCATGAAGGCGCCCTGGGAAATCCAACCACCGCCTACCACCGCATAACGAATCTTGCCTGTCGCACTGGGCATGGAACGCTCCCTCAGCCAGGCGGACGACGTGTCCACCACCTGAACTGTCGGCAAGCGCGGGGCCGATGAAGTTCCGATAGCGGTTTCAGCTGCGGCCCGGCTCAGCGCCGGAAGCGCAATTCCACTTCTGCCCCCTCGAAGTCGTCGCTGCGATCACGACTGATGACCCGCCCGCCCAGCTGGAAGCGACCGGGATCGCTGTCGCTGCGAAACAACGGCGGCAGCAAACCCGACTCGGCCACCGTCTGCTCGGTATGACCCGCGGCACGCTGGGGGGCCAGGGTCCGGGGCTTGTCGAGATCGCCAGGCACGCTGAGATCCAGTGGTCGCTGGATCACCGCGGCCTCCTTGGTCGGGGCAGGCTTTTTCAGCTGGGTATTCTTCGCCAAATCCTTTTTCTTCGGCGGCGGCTCCGGCAGGACCAGGGCCTTGGCAGGCAGCGGGTCCAGGCGCAGGGCGCGCAACTCGGCAGCACTGCTGTCACCCTGACTCGCTGAAGGCGGTGCCTTGGCGACCGGCGACACCGGAGTGGCCGGTGCCTTGGCTGCCGGCGGCGGGGAATCGCCATCGCAGCCGGCCAGGAACAGGAGCGCCGTCGTTGCCACCGCAGCCAGATATCCGCGCATAGGGTCCACCACCCAGCCAGGGCCGTCGCTCGCCGCTTGGCGAGCCCGGCAGGATCAGTCCCTACAACCGACCCAGCGCTCCTCGGCGGGTTCCAGAGAGGCCGCTAGGCGGCCAGGGTTTCCTGACAGAGCTGACGGGCGAGCAGGCCCAGCGTCATCAGCGCCCGCTGGGCGTCACGCCCCCAGGGCAGGCCGCAATTGAGGCGGATGCAGTGGTTGAACTGATCGGTGTTGCTGAAGATCATCCCCGGCGCGATGCTCACCCCCTGGTCGAGGGCGCGCTGGTGCAGCAGCCGGGTATCCACCCGCACCGGCAGGCTGACCCAGAGCACGAAACCGCCACCGGGTCGGCTCATCTGGGTCCCTTCCGGGAAGTGTTCCTGGATCGCCAGTTGGAAAGCCGTCATGTTGCGCCGGTATTCCTGGCGGATGGCCCTCAGGTGGCGGTCGTAGCCACCGTTCTCCAGGTAGGCGGAGACTCCCATCTGGGTCACGCTGCAGGCCGAATGGGTGGTGAAGGTCTGCAACCGGCAGATATCGTCCTGGTAGGGGCCAGCCACCACCCAGCCAATGCGTACCCCGGGCGACAGGGTCTTGGAAAAGCTCGAGCAGTAGATGACGCGTCCCTGCTTGTCGAGGGCCTTGAGCGCCTTGGAGCCGCTCTCGTAGGTCAGCTCGCCATAGATGTCGTCTTCGACGATGGCGATGTTGCGCTCGGTCGCCAGCTTGAGCAGCTGCTTCTGCCGTGCCTCCGGCATGCTGCTACCCATGGGGTTGCTCAGCCGCGCCGTCACCACCAGCGCCTTGACCGGCCACTGGCTGGCCGCCAGCTGCAAGGCCTCGACACTGAGGCCGGTATCGGGATCGCAGGGGATCTCGATCACCTTGAGGCCCAGCACCTCGGCCAGTTGCAGCAGGCCGTAGTAGGACGGCGATTCGGTGGCGATCAGATCGCCCGGCTTGGTCAGCACCCGCAGCGACATCTGCAGGGCGTCCACGCAGCCATGGGTGATCACCACCTCTTCCGGGCCTACCACCACGCCGGCATCGCGCAGGCGGATGGCCACCTGGCGCCGCAGGGGTTCGAAGCCGGGACTGTGCAGATAGGAGAAGGCCGCGCGGGCCTGGAAGCGGGTGACCTTGGACAGCTGCTGGTGCAACGCCCGCAACGGCAGGTAATCGGTCTGGGGCACCGCCATGCCCAGGGGCACTACCCCTTCGCGGCGGGACTCGGCCAGTACCTGGCTGATGATGCCGGCGCGGGTCACCAGACTCGGGCGTTCCACCGTGGCGATGTCCGGCGTCGGCGCGGTCAGCGCCGGGGTCTGGTGCACATAGAAACCGGACTGCGGCCGGGCGCGGATCAGCCCCTGGTCCTCCAGGGTCGCGTAGGCCTGCAGGACGCTGGCATGACTCACGCCCAGTTGCTGACTCAGCTTGCGCACCGAAGGCACCCGCTCGCCGGGCTTGTAGACACCCTTGCGAATGTCGTTCGCCAATTGCTGGGCGATACGCTGATAGAGCAACAGGTTGGTCATGGCGTCTTCCTGGACGAAAGCGGAACAGTAGCAGGCTACCCTGGAGGTATACCGGTACAGATAGCGCTGACCTTACCCCCTAGGCTCCCAGAGCGGCAATGCCCAAAAACGACAAAGAATCGGCGCACCCCTATTTGACACCAACGCCTCTGCGATAAGGATTTCCACGCTCATGAAAAAGCCCGCCAGAAGGCGGGCTTTTTTGGAGCGAAAAGGCCTTAGATGGCCTTTTCCAGTTCCGGGACCAGCTCGAAGAGATCGCCCACCAGGCCGTAGTCGGCCACCTGGAAGATAGGTGCCTCCTCGTCCTTGTTGATGGCGACGATCACCTTGGAATCCTTCATGCCCGCCAGGTGCTGGATGGCACCGGAGATGCCCACGGCGATGTACAGCTGCGGCGCGACGATCTTGCCGGTCTGGCCGACCTGCATGTCGTTGGGCACGAAGCCGGCGTCCACCGCGGCGCGCGAGGCGCCTACCGCCGCACCCAGCTTGTCGGCCAGGGCGTAGAGGATCTTGAAGTTGTCGCCGTTCTGCAGCCCGCGACCACCGGAGACCACCACCTTGGCGGCACCCAGCTCGGGACGATCGGACTTGGCCAGCTCTTCGCCGACGAAGCTGGAGATGCCGGCATCCTTGACCAGGCCCACGGCCTCGATGGCGGCGGAACCGCCCTCGGCGGCGACCGGATCGAAACCGGTGGCACGCACGGTGATCACCTTGATCGGTGCGGTGGAGCGCACGGTGGCGATGGCGTTACCGGCATAGATCGGCCGCTTGAAGGTGTCGGCGGATTCGACGGCGATGATCTCGGAGATCTGGTCGACGTCCAGCAGCGCCGCGACGCGCGGCAGGAAGTTCTTGCCGTTGGTGCTGGCGGCGGCCAGGACGTGGCTGTAGTTAGCGGCCAGCTCGACCACCAGGGGCGCGACGTTTTCCGGCAGTTGATGAGCGTAGGCGGCGTTGTCGGCCAAGAGCACCTTGCTGACACCGGCGACCTTGGCGGCAGCGTCAGCGACCGGCTGAGCATTCTGGCCGGCGACCAGCACATGGATGTCGCCGCCTATGGCCTGGGCCGCGGCGACAGTGTTCAGGGTAGCGCCGAAGAGGTTGGCGTTGTCGTGGTCGGCAATGACGAGAATGGCCATCAGATCACCTTCGCTTCGTTCTTGAGTTTTTCGACCAGTTCGGCCACGGACTTGACCTTGATGCCCGCCTGGCGACCGGCCGGGGCTTCCACCTTGACCACCTCGTAGGAGGCCTTCACCGCCACGCCCAGGGCGTCGGGGGTCAGGGTTTCCAGCGGCTTCTTCTTGGCCTTCATGATGTTGGGCAGGGAGGCGTAGCGCGGCTCGTTGAGACGCAGGTCGGTGGTCACCACCGCCGGCAGCTTGAGCGCCACGGTCTGCAGGCCGCCGTCGATCTCGCGGGTCACGTTGAGGCCGTCACCGGCCTGCTCCACCTTGGAGGCGAAGGTGCCCTGGGCGAAGCCGGTCAGGGCGGCGAGCATCTGGCCGGTCTGGTTGTTGTCGCTGTCGATGGCCTGCTTGCCAAGGATCACCAGCTGCGGCTGTTCCTTGTCCACCACGGCCTTGAGCAGCTTGGCGGTGGTCAGCGAGGACAGCTCGGCGGTGCCGGTGTCGATCAGCACGGCGCGGTCGGCGCCGAGGGCCAGGGCGGTACGCAGTTGCTCCTGCGCCTGGGCGGGACCGGCGGTCACCACCACGATCTCGCTGGCGATACCCTTTTCCTTCAGGCGCACCGCTTCTTCCACGGCGATTTCGCAGAAGGGGTTCATGGACATCTTGACGTTGGCCAGATCGACCCCGGTCTGGTCGGCCTTGACGCGGACCTTGACGTTGTAGTCCACCACGCGTTTGACAGCTACGAGAACCTTCATGAATCCCTCGATTTATTCTGGTGAATAAACAGGACGCCAAGGCGGCCTTGCGTTGGACACGACCCCTGCCGATCCAACCTTGTTGCAAATTCTTCCTATGTTGACCTCCACGGCAGCAGGGGTCAACGCGACAGTCCGTCAGGGGCCAGCCACTACCGAGTCTAACAGGCTTGCAGAAAATTTAAACAAACGTTTGAATGGGTGTCAGGGAGCACCCCAGATATAATGAAGTCTTTTGTTGTACCCCTACATACATAACCAGATCGTGAGTTTTGCCTGAGGAGAAGTGAGCCGTGGAACGCGAATACATGGAATTCGACGTGGTGATCGTCGGGGCCGGCCCCGCGGGCCTGTCCGCGGCCTGTCGCCTCAAGCAGCAGGCGGCCGAACAGGGCCAGGAAATCAGCGTCTGCGTGGTGGAGAAAGGCTCCGAAGTGGGCGCCCACATCCTCTCCGGTGCGGTCTTCGAACCACGGGCGCTGGACGAGCTCTTCCCCAACTGGAAGGAACTGGGCGCGCCGCTCAACACCCCGGTCAAGCGCGACGACATCTACCTGCTCAAGGACGAGCGCCAGGCCACCAAGGTGCCCAACTTCTTCGTGCCCAAGCCGATGCACAACGAAGGCAACTACATCATCTCCCTGGGCAATCTCTGCCGCTGGCTGGGCCAGCAGGCCGAAGCCCTGGGCGTGGAGATCTATCCGGGCTTCGCCGCCCAGGAGCCGCTGATCGACGAGCAGGGCGTGGTGCGCGGCATCATCACCGGCGACCTGGGCGTGGATCGCGAGGGCCAGCCCAAGGAGGGGGTCTACACCCCCGGCATGGAACTGCGCGGCAAGTACACCCTGTTCGCCGAAGGCTGCCGTGGACACCTGGGCAAGCAGCTCGGCCAGAGATTCAAACTCGGCGAGGGCGCCGATCCGCAGCACTATGGCATCGGCATCAAGGAGCTATGGGAGATAGATCCGGCCAAGCACGAGCAGGGCCTGGTGATCCACACCTCCGGCTGGCCGCTGGACAAGGAAAATCCGGGCGGCTCCTTCCTCTATCACCTGGAAGACAACCAGGTGGTGGTCGGCCTTATCGTCGACCTGGCGTACAGCAATCCGCACCTGTCGCCCTATGACGAATTCCAGCGCTACAAGCACCACCCGGTGGTGGCCCAGTACCTAGAAGGCGGCAAGCGCGTCTCCTACGGTGCCCGCGCCCTGGTCAAGGGCGGCCTGAATTCCCTGCCGAAGATGGTCTTCCCCGGCGGCGCCCTGATCGGTTGCGACCTGGGCACCCTCAACCCGGCCAAGATCAAGGGCAGTCACACCGCCATGAAGTCCGGCATGCTCGCCGCTGACGCCATCGTCGCCGCCCTGGCGGCCGGTCGCGAAGGTGATGAACTCCAGGGTTACGTCGACGGCTTCAAGGGCAGCTGGCTGCAGGAAGAACTCCATGCCAGCCGCAACTTCGGCCCGGCCATGCACAAGTTCGGTCCGCTGCTCGGTCCGGCCTTCGCCTTCGTCGAGCACAACCTGCTGGGTGGCGCCCTGCCCTTCACCCTGCACGACCGGCGCATGGACCACACCTGCCTGAAGAAGGCCGACGAGGCGCCGCGCATCAGCTATCCCAAGCCGGATGGCAAGCTGAGCTTCGACAAGCTGTCCTCGGTGTTCCTCTCCAACACCAACCACGAGGAAGACCAGCCGGTTCATCTGAAGCTCAAGGACCCGTCGATCCCCATCGCCCAGAACCTGCCGCTGTATGACGAACCCGCCCAGCGCTATTGCCCGGCCGGGGTCTACGAGGTGGTCCGCGATGGCGGCGAGCCGCGCTTCCAGATCAACGCCCAGAACTGCGTGCACTGCAAGACCTGCGACATCAAGGACCCGGCGCAAAACATCACCTGGGTGGCGCCGGAAGGCAGCGGTGGCCCCAACTACCCCAACATGTAAGAGCCTATTCAAAGGCTGCTGCGCGTCGGTCAAACGGCGTTGAAAATGGCTTCGGAATGCTCATTTACTACTTGTAAACTCCGCTTCCTCAGCCATTTTCGCCTTGTTTGCCTCTAGCTCGCGAGCCTTTGAACAGGCTCTAAGCGATAAAAGAAGGGGTCCCTCGGGACCCTTTCTTCATTCGGCGGGAGCGACGGGGAAGAACGTCCCACGACTCCAGAGGCCGAGCCACGTCCGCCCCTCGTAAAAGCCCTGCTCGACCCTGTCCATCAACCGGTAGAAGACCGCTCGATTGAGCCGAGCGTCCAGCCCGCCGCGCACCCGCAGATAGGGCACTGGCTGCTCATCGTGGGTTTCGAAGCGCAGCGGATGCTCGGCGCCAGCGCCAACCCGGTCGCCGACGTTAGTGAGGAAATCCAGAATCTGCTCGGTACCGCTGCCACTCCATTCGACATCCACGGCAAGGAATGGCACGTCTTCCACCTGGATGCCCACGCACTCCACGGGGGTCACCAGCACGAAGCGCTCGGGATCGCGCCGCAGGATGGTGGAGAACAGCCGCACCATAGCCGGCCGGGTGATGGGCGTGCCCTGGTGATACCAGGTGCCGTCGCGGGCGATGCGCATGTCGATGTCACCGCAGAACGGCGGATGCCAGCGTTCCACGGGCGGCAGGCGCCCCTCTTCGCTGGCCGGCAACTGCGCCAGCAGATTCCGTGTCACGTCGACCTGGCTCACGCCCTTCTCCTCTGTGGATCTTTATCTAGGCCCCAATCCCAACAGGCGTTGGGCGTACTCGTTCAATGCCGGCCCGAGCAGGTCTTCAGGGCGCTCGTCATAGAACGTCAAGAAGCCGCCACGGCTGCGGATACTGGCCGTGTCCACCAGGCGGAAGGTCGCGACCTCCACCAGCATCATCTGCACCGAACTGCGATCACGACCTACCCTGCCGATGTCATCCTGATCCTCAAGTTCCTCCCAGGTACCGATGCGGTCGTCCGCACCGGCGAAACGGGTGTAGAGCAGGTAGTGGGCGCCCAGTTGCCGCGCCTTGGCCATGGCATCGTCGAAGCCCTCCGGCTTGTCCGCCCGCCTCACTCGCGGAAAGTACTCCACGAAGCCCTTGAAGGCCTCTTCCGCCACCACGTTCGGACGGGCATAGGGATGTCCGATGGGGACGAAGGCACCTTGGGCTATGTAAATGTAGGAGTCGGCCTGCAGCCGAAAGTTGTTCAGCCGCTGGGTCTTGCTGTGGTCGAGCAGCCCGGCATCGCGCAGGTGATACTCGACGCCCGACGCCATGTCGCTGACGTTCATGCAGCCGCCCAGGCAGGCCAGCAAGGTGGAGATGACCAGCACACGCAGATTAATCATGGAAACAAAGCCCCTGTCCGGCGCCAAGATGCCGTCGATACAGGGGCCTTAGCAGCTTTCGCGCCAGCCCGAGATGCGGCCGATGAATCAGCCGCCTATGATCTTCATCACCGTGACCCCGCCGGAGAACGCCAGGTCCTGCTTGTCGCCAAGCGCCTTGACCAGCAGTCGCTGCAACGCCGGCAGGGCCAGGTGGCGCGGCTTGTCCAGCAGGTCGCCGACATAGTGGCGATTGCTCGACGACAGGCAGCCGTGCAGCCAGCCGGTGGACGACAGCCGCAGCCGCGAGCAGGTACGGCAGAAGGGCACGCTCTCGTTGGCGATGATGCCGAAGTGGCCACCGCCTTCGACCCGGTAGCGCAGGGCGGTGGAATCCACCGGCGCATCGGCCTGCACATAGGCATGGCGCGAGCCGATGATCTCCAGCAACTCGGCCAGGGGCACCAGTTGGTTGTTGAAGGTCTTGGGATCCTTGGCCAGATGTCCCATGCGCATCAGCTCAATGAACCTGAGTTCGAAGCCACGCTCCAGGCAGTACTCCAGCAAGGGCAGGACCTGATCGAGATTCTGCCCACGCAGCGGCACCATATTGAGCTTGATCTTGAGACCGGCGGCGTGGGCCGCTTCGAGGCCGGCCAGCACCGTCGCCAGATCGCCACCGCGCGCCAGGCGCGGAAAGGCCTCGGCGTCGAGGGTGTCCAAGGACACGTTCAGCCGACGGATGCCATGGTCGATGAGGAAATCCAGCTTGCGCGGCAACAACTGACCGTTGGTGGTCAGGCTGATGTCCTTGAGGCCGAGTTGGGACACGCGGGCGAGAAACGGCTCCAGCCGCGGAGTCACCAGGGGCTCGCCGCCGGTAATGCGCAGGCGCTCGATGCCCGCGGCATCGATGAGGTATTCCACGCCCCGGGCCATGGTTTCGGCGCTGAGTTCGTCCTGCGCAGCCACGAGTCGCTTGCCGTTGGGCACGCAATAAGTACAGGCATAGTTGCAGGCCGCCGTGAGGCTGATCCGCAAGTTGCGAAACGCCCTACCCTGGCGGTCGACGATCATCGTTGGGGACTCCACTGCTACGAGAGAAAAGGGATGGCACGGCATCCCTTGCCTCTATCGGACCCTAGGATCGCACAGGCGTTTCGACGTCTCGCTTGCGGCGGTTGCCCATGCGCACGCCGATGTCCATGAGGAACTGGAAGAAACCTTCCTGATCCTCCAGCACGTCGCGCCAGAACGGCGAATGGTAAAGGGCCACGGCGCCGTGCACCAGCGCCCAGGCGGCGCAGTAGTGGAAATAGGGGGGCACGTCTTCCAGCTTGCCTTCGTCGATCCGCCCTTCGATCAGGCTGGTCAGCCGCTGGAAGTTGGAGGTCCGGATGCTGTGCAGTTGCTCGACCAGTTCGGGCACCTGGCGCGTCTTGACCACCTTCTCCTCGAGCCGGTCGAACAGCCGATAGCGCTGCGGATCGCTCATGCGGAACTCGAAATAGGCGCGGGAGAGCGCTTCGCGATCTCGGGCGACGTTGTCCGACTGGAACAACTCTGCCAAGTCCCTTTCGTAATCCAGCATCAGCCGCAGATAGATCTCGGCCTTGGAATTGAAGTGCTTGTAGATGGTGCCTTTGCCGATGCCGACGGCCTCGGCGATCATCTCGACGGTGACGCTGTCTTCTCCTTCGGTAAGGAAGAGTTGCAGCGCGGTATCGAGAATTTCCTGCTCACGGCGACGGAACTCGCGGACCTTGCGGGATTCTTTCTGCATAGCAGCCCACTTGTTGTTTTCAAAGGGATAGGGCCTCGAACCACCGGCTACCCCTCGGCTTACCGGCACTTCGTCACACCTTGGGCGGGCTCAACCGATGGGATCGGTGAACAGCGCCGGCGTGCCCCTTATTATGCCCCATCACACCCAGATTGTACGGATCGAGTCAATGTCTTCCTGGAAGCACGAGTTCCCCCAGGCGTATGCCATGCGCTACCTCAATCATGCGGCCGTGGCGCCCTGGCCCAAACGCGCGGCCCAGGCCGTCACCGAGTTCGCTGCCGAAAACTGCCAGTACGGCGCGCGCAACTATCCGACCTGGCTGGGCCTGGAGCAGCGCCTGCGCGAGCGCCTGACACGCCTGCTCAATGCCCCGGCGAGCAGCGACATCGCCCTGGTCAAGAATACCTCCGAAGCGCTCTCCTTCGTCGCCTTCGGCCTGGACTGGCAGAGCGGCGACCAGGTGGTGATCAGCGACGAGGAGTTCCCGTCCAACCGGATCGTCTGGGAAGCCCTGGCGCGCTTCGGCGTCGAGGTGGTGGAAGTGGCCCTGGGTGAGACGCCCGAGGCCAATCTGCTGGCCGCCTGCGGTCCGCGGACGCGACTGATGGCTATCAGCGCCGTGCAGTACGCCAGTGGCCTGCGGCTCGACCTGCCCACCCTGGGCCAGGGCTGCGAGACCAAGGGCGTGCTGCTGTGCGTCGACGCCATCCAGCAGCTGGGGGCCCTGCCCTTCGACGTCCAGGCCTGCAACTGCGCCTTCGCCATGGCCGATGGCCACAAATGGATGCTCGGCCCCGAAGGCCTGGGGGTCTTCTACTGCCGCGCCGACCTGCGCGAGCAACTGAAGCTACACGAATACGGCTGGCACATGCTGGATAACGCCGGTGACTACAGCCAGCGCGACTGGCAACCGGCGAAGACGGCCATGCGCTTCGAATGCGGCAGCCCCAACATGCTCGGCGCGGTGGCGCTGGAGGCCAGCCTGTCGCTGCTGGAAGACGCCGGCATGACCCAGGTGGGCGAGGAACTGCTGGCACGGGTCGAATTGCTGGACAGCGACATCCGCAAACTGCCCGGCGCGGTGCTGCACTCCCCGGTGAAGGGCGCACGACGCTCCGGCATCCTCACCTTCTCCCTCGAAGGCTGGGACAACCGCCAACTGTTCGAGCGGCTGAAGACCGCCGATGTCATCTGTGCCCAGCGCGGACCGGGCATCCGCCTGTCGCCGCATTTCTACACCAGCGAGCACGTGCTGGAGCAGACGCTGGACCTGATCCGCGCCCTGGCCCGCTTCTGAACGGGCCGAAAGGTCCGGGATAGCCAGTGTCGCAGCAGCGCTATTCCAAAACTGTTTAAAAAATGTCCAATCAGAACTGGACCTTTGCCCAGGCTGACCAATACTCAGGTGACTGGTCGCGCCGACCCCCGCGGCGCGAGCCAGGGAGGCGGTCCTCCTCAGGCGAACCGCTGGTCCGGCCCGGGTATCCCCCTGGATACCCGGGCCATTTTTTCAGATCAGCAGACTGCGCGCGGAAACAGCCGGTGGAAGTTGGCGGTGGTCTGCTCGGCGAGGGTCTCGAGGGTGACGCCGCGGACGTCGGCGAGGCACTCGGCCACCTCCACCACGAATTGCGGCAGGTTGGCCTTGCCCCTATGCGGCACGGGCGCCAGGTAAGGCGAATCCGTTTCCACCAGCAGGCGATCGGCCGGCACCTGGCGCGCCACCTCGCGCAAGTCGGCGGCATTGCGGAAGGTCAGGATGCCCGAGAAGGAGATGTAGAAGCCCAGGTCCAGCGCCGCCTTGGCCGTTGCCCAGTCCTCGGTGAAGCAGTGCAGCACCCCAGCCCCAGGCAGCTCGGCGTCGGCCAGCATCGCCAGGGTATCGGCGCGCGCCTCGCGGGTGTGGATTACCAGGGGCAGCCCCGTGCGCCGGGCCGCCTCCAGATGCAGGGCGAAGGAGCGCTGCTGGATCTCGGCGGTATCCGGTTGGTAGTGGTAGTCGAGTCCGGTCTCGCCGATGGCGGCGACGCGCGGATGAGCCAGGCGCTCCAGCAGCCAGTCGAGATCGATGGGGCTGCCTTGGGCGGCATCCAGCGGGTGGATACCTACCGCGCAATAGACATCGGCATATCGCTCGGCCAGGGCCTGCACCGTGGGTGCATTGTTGGCATCGACGCCAATGCAGAGGAACTGGCTGACGCCACGGGCGCGCGCAGCGTCCAGCGCTGCGTCCAGGGAGCCATCGTGAAGGGAAAGATCGAGTCGATCCAGGTGACAGTGGGAGTCGACGAAATGCACGGGAAACTAGCCTTGAATCGCGGAGAACGCCCCGTCCCGAACGGGACGGCGGCCGATCACATGGTATGGGTGGGACGGTCCGACTTCAGGGAGCCGGCCAGATAGGTTTCGATCTTGTTGCGTGCCGTGTTGTCGCCATCGTTGAACTGGACGCCGACACCGGCTGCCCGATTGCCTTGGGCACCCTTGGGCGTGATCCACACCACCTTGCCGGCGACCGGGATCTTGTCCGGTTCGTCCATCAGGTTCAGCAGCATGAAGACCTCGTCGCCCAGCTTGTAGGTCTTGCCGGTCGGGATGAACAGGCCACCGTTGCGGATGAAGGGCATGTAGGCGGCGTAGAGCACCGACTTGTCCTTGATGGTGAGCGACAGGATGCCATTACGCGGACTCAGGTTCTGCGGCAAACTCATGAAGTTCTCTCGAGACGGGCGATACGGGCGAGCGGATCGCTAGCGGCCAGGCACCAGGCCGGCCCAGCGGATCAACAGCGACTCCAGCAACAATACGCGGTTGAGGTTGGCTTTGCCCAGCACCTTCTGCCGCTCGGCGTGCAGCCACTCCTGTACGGCCAGGACCTCGGTCGCTGTGGTTTTCTCCGCCAGATAGCCCAGCACCTTGGCCATGTCCGGCGCCGCTTCCGTATCCGCCCCACCCCATAGCTGGCGCAGCACGCCATGGGTCCATTCGCAGAACCAGTCCAGCAGCAGCGGCAGGGGCACGGCATTCCAGCTCTCGGCCAACTGGCTGGGCGCAGCCTGGCGCTTGAGCAGCCGCTTGACCCCGTCCACCACCAGGGCGCGGCGGGCGAGCACCTCTTCGCCATGCAGACGGAGCGCCGCCAATGGCGAACCGCCGGCCAGCACGAGCAGTTGCGTGCGCACCTCCTCATCGAGCTCCGGCAGGCGTTCGCCCAGCCAGGCGAGACTCGCCGCCCGCGTCGGGACGGGGCAGGCCTGCTGCACGCAGCGGCTGCGCACGGTGGGCAGCAGCCGGCTTGGCTGATGACTGACCAGCAACAGCACAGTGGCGCCCGAGGGCTCCTCCAGACTCTTGAGCAGGGCATTGGCGGCGTTGAGATTCATCGCCTCGACCGGCTCGAGCAGGATCAGCTTGCGCCCGCCGAGTTGCGCGGTCTGGGTGACGAAGTCCACCAGACCGCGAATCTGGTCGACCCGAATCGGCTTCTCGGCCTCTTCCGGCTGGATCACGCAGTAATCCGGATGGGTACCGGCCTTGAGCAGGGCGCAGGCCTTGCATTGACCACAGGGCGCTGCGCCCTGGGGCGACTGACACAGCAGCAGCTGGGCCAGGCGTTCGGCCAGGTCGCGCTTGCCGATGCCACGCGGACCGTGCAGCAGATAGGCATGGGGGTGCTGGCGCCGGGGCCAGATCCGCGCCCAGAGCTCTGCCTGCCAGGGATAGACGTCAGCCACCGAGCGTCGGCTCCAGGTGCGCCACCAGTGTCCGCAGATCGGCCTGCACCTCGGCCAGGGAGCGCGAGGCATCGATGATGCGATAGCGCTCCGGCACCGCCTGGGCGCGCTCCAGATAGGTCTGGCGCACGGCCTCGAAGAAGGCCCGCTGCTCCTGCTCGAAGCGGTCCAGGGCGCCGCGACGGGCCGCCCGGGCCAGACCGATCTCCACCGGCAGATCGAATACCAGGGTCAGGTCGGGTTGCAGATCGCCGAGCACGAAGGCTTCCAGGGTGGCGATACGCGCCGTGGGCACGCCACGACCACCGCCCTGATAGGCATAGGTCGCATCGACGAAGCGGTCGCAGAGCACCAGGGCACCGCGCGCCAATGCAGGACGAACGACCTGGGCCAGGTGCTGGGCGCGTGCGGCGAACATCAGCAGCAGCTCGGTATCCACCGCCATGGGCTCGGCAGCTGGGGCCAGCAGGATCTCGCGGATGCGCTCGGCCAGGGGCGTACCGCCCGGCTCGCGGGTCAGGACCACCTCGCGCCCGGCAGCGCCCAGCAACTCGGCCAGATAGTCGCGGTTGGTACTCTTGCCGGCGCCCTCAGGGCCTTCGAGGGTGATGAACAGGCCGTTTCCCGTCATGGCGTTTCCTTGGTTTCAGACGTCTGGGGCGCGGGACTGGAGCGGTAATCGGCGCGCCGCTTGAGCTGGAATTCGCGCACCGCCTGGTTGTGCTCGTCGAGTGACTTGGAAAAGACGTGGCTGCCGTCACCTCGAGCGACGAAGTAGAGGCTGTCGCCGTCCTTGGGATGGAGGGCGGCATGGATGGCCTCGCGTCCGGGCATGGCGATGGGCGTGGGCGGTAACCCCGCATTCAGATAGGTGTTGTAGGGCGACGGCTCGCGCAGATCAGCGCGGGTGATGCGCCCACTGTAGCGCTCGCCCATGCCATAGATCACCGTGGGATCGGTCTGCAGTAGCATCCCGGCCGCCAGGCGGCGTACGAAGACGCCGGCGATCTCGTCGCGCTCTTCGGGTACGCCGGTCTCCTTCTCCACCAGCGAGGCCATGATCAGGGCCTGGTAGGCGTCCTGGTAGGGAACCGCGGGATCACGCTCCTGCCATTCCTTATCCAGTACAGCCTGCAGGCGCTGGTTGGCCTGGCGCAGCAGGTCCGATTCGCGCTGACCCTTCACGTAGCGGTAGGTGTCGGGGAAGAAGCGTCCCTCGGGGTGCTGCCCATCCAGGCCCAGGCGCTTCATCAGGGCGGCATCGTCCAGGCCGGCGGTGTCATGCTCCAGCTTGGGCTGCCGCGCCAGGGCGGCACGGACCTGGCGGAAATTCCAGCCTTCCACCAGGGTGACGCCGTACTGCACGACCTCGCCCTTGCGCCACAGGGCCAAGAGATCCTGCACCGTCATGCCGGGCGTCAGGCGATATTCACCGCTGTGCAGCGTCTGATCGGCGAGGTTGAAGTTCCAGTATTGGCGTAACCAGAAGGCGCCCTTCAGCACCCCCTCCTGTTCGAGGCGCAGCAGACTACCGCCCGGAGTGGCACCCTTGCCGATCTCGAACAATTGCTCGCCTTCGACCTTCAGCGGCTGGACCAGCGCCTGGTGTTGGCGCCAGCCGGCGAGGATCACCAGCAGGCCGCCGACTGCCAGCAGCGCCGTCAGCAGAGCTCTCGCCTTGCGCATCGGCTATTCCAGAATCTCGTTTATCGAACCTTGCAGTTTACGGGTCAGCGGCCCCACCGACCAGTTCGCGGCTGCGTACCGGCGCACGGGCCAGATACCGAACTGGCTGTTGCAGAGGAAAACCTCGTCGGCCTGCAGCAGATCGTCCAACGAAAGTGGCAGGACTTCGGCCTCGAAACCTTCCCGAGCGGCGACGTCCAGGATCAGACCGCGCATCACCCCAGCCACGCCACAGCGGTCGAGCGCCGGAGTCAGCAGCCGACCGGCGTGGACCAGGAACAGGTTGCTGAACACCCCTTCGATGGGTCGGCCTTCCTGGTCCAGCATCAGCCCCTCAGCGTATTCGGTACCGCTCCACTCGGCGCGGGCCAGTACCTGTTCGAGCCGATTGAGATGCTTGAGCCCGGCCAGCAGCGGCTGGCAGGCCAGGCGCGTCGCACAGGGATAGAGGGTGATGCCTTGGTCCGCATGGACCGCGGGATAGGCCGGCGCAGGCGAGCCCAGCAACAGCCGGCGCACCTCGGGCTCGGCCGGCGGGGCGTAACCACGCAAGCCATCGCCGCGGGTGAGCAGCAACTTGGCGACGCCCTCTCCCAGCAGCGCCGCGTAGGCGCGGATCTCGGCGTCCAGCTGGGCGATGTCACAGGGAATACGCAGCCGCTGGCAACCCGTGGCCAGCCGCTGCAGATGCCGCTCCAGCAACCGGGGCTGGCCCCGGCGCACGGCGATGGTCTCGAACAACCCATCGCCATAGGCCAGACCCCGGTCGCGCTGCAGGCCGGCGCCCAGCGGTTGGCCGTTGAGCCAGTCCTGGATCAAGCGTGGAAGCGCCGGAACACCAGACTGCCGTTGGTGCCACCAAAGCCGAACGAATTGGACAGGGCCACTTCGATGGGCCGCTGCCGCGCCTCGTGGGGTACGAAGTCCAAATCGCAGCCGTCGCTGGGGTTGTCCAGGTTGATGGTGGGCGGTGCCACCTGGTCGCGCAGGGCGAGCACGGTGAAGATGGCTTCCACCGCGCCCGCGGCACCCAACAGGTGACCGGTCATGGACTTGGTGGAGCTCACGCTCAGGCGCTTGGCCTGGTCACCGAACACCTGCTTGAGCGCAGCCACTTCGGCCAGGTCACCGGCCGGCGTGGAGGTGCCGTGGGCATTGACGTAGTCGACCGCTTCCGGGGCAATGCCGGCGTCCTTGAGCGTCGCCTTCATGCAACGCGCGGCGCCGGAGCCGTCTTCCGGCGGTGCGGTCATGTGGAAGGCATCCGCGCTCATGCCGAAGCCGATCAGCTCGGCATAGATGCGGGCACCCCGCGCCTTGGCGTGCTCGTATTCTTCCAGCACCAGGGCACCGGCGCCGTCCGACAGCACGAAGCCGTCACGGTCGCGATCCCAGGGACGGCTGGCGCGGGTCGGATCGTCGTTGCGGGTCGACAGGGCACGGGCGGCACCGAAGCCACCCAGACCCAGGCCGGAAGTCGCCATCTCGGAACCGCCGGCCACCATCACATCGGCCTCACCGTAGGCGATGTTGCGCGCGGCCATGCCGATGCAGTGCGTCGCCGTGGTACAGGCGGTGGCGATGGCATAGTTGGGGCCCTGCAGACCCAGGTGGATCGACAGGAAACCGGACACCATGTTGATGATGGAGCCCGGTACGAAAAAGGGGGAAATGCGGCGTGGACCCTGTTCGAGCAGCGACTGGCAATTCGCCTCGATGTTGGTCAGGCCACCGATGCCCGAACCCATGGCGACACCAATGCGCTCACGGTTGTCATCGTTGACCTCGATGCCGCTGTCACGCATGGCCTGGAAGCTGGCAGCGAGACCGTATTGGATGAACAGATCCAGCTTGCGGGCTTCCTTCGCGGACAGATACTGCTCCACATCGAATCCCTTGACCGATCCGCCGATCCGCGTGCTGAAGGCAGAGACGTCCATATGCTCGATCGGCGCAATGCCACTGCGGCCGGCAAGGATGCCTTCCCAGCTGCTGGCTACGTCCGCGCCAAGCGGCGATACCATGCCCATACCCGTGATCACGACACGTCTACGCGACACACCCAACTCCTCTTGTCCTTCCGGGGCGGCCACCCCTCTTGAAAAAAGCCGATTCCAACGAGCTGAACCCTGGACCTAAAGAAAAGCCGCACGCCCTACAGGACGTGCGGCTTTTTGTGTCCGAAACTGACGGCTACTTATTGCTGGTGAGCAACGATGTAGTCGATAGCTTCCTGGACGGTGGTGATCTTCTCAGCCTGCTCGTCCGGGATTTCGGTCTCGAATTCCTCTTCCAGAGCCATCACCAGTTCGACGGTGTCAAGGGAGTCGGCGCCCAGATCCTCGACGAAGGAAGCGCTGTTGGTAACTTCCTCTTCCTTCACGCCGAGCTGCTCAGCGACGATCTTCTTAACGCGTTCTTCGATGGTGCTCATACCGTGTTCTCACTCCTAAAGGAAAAATCCGCACAACGGATTGCGCGTAAGTGTATAGAAAGGGATTTCCGTATTTCAAGCTGACGCGACATCAAGACGTATGCGCGGCCATTGCTGGTCCGACAGTTTACCAGCTTAGCGCAATAGCCGCGCGGGGTAACGCCGGTCAGCTCATGTACATTCCGCCGTTCACGGGGATCGTGGCGCCGGTCACATAGGCCGCGCCCTCACCCGCCAGGAAGCCCACCACCTTGGCGATTTCGTCGGCCTGCCCGAGGCGACCGGCAGGAATCTGGGTCAGCAGCGCTTCGCGCTGGGCGTCCGGCAGCTCACGGGTCATGTCGGTATCGATGAAACCAGGGGCCACTGCGTTGACGGTGATGTTGCGCGACCCCACTTCGCGGGCCAGGGCCCGGGTGAAGCCCTCGAGACCGGCCTTGGCGGCAGCGTAGTTGGCCTGACCGGCGTTGCCCATGGCACCCACCACCGAGCCGATGCTGACGATCCGACCCCAGCGGCCCTTGGTCATGCCCTTGAGCACGGCCTTGGACAGGCGGAACAGACTGTTGAGGTTGGTATCGATCACGTCGAACCACTCATCGTCCTTCATCCGCAGCATCAGGTTATCGCGGGTGATGCCGGCATTGTTGACCAGGATTGACGGAGCGCCGAATTGCGCCTGGACCTGCTCGAGTGCAGCCGCGACGGAAGCGCTATCGGACACGTTGAGCACCAGGCCAGTGCCTTCGATGCCATTGGCCTTGAGCGACTCGGCGATGCGCTGGGCGCCCGCCTCGCTGGTCGCGGTACCGATCACGGTAGCGCCGAGCCGACCCAATTCCAGGGCGATGGCTTGACCGATACCACGGGTGGCGCCCGTGACCAGGGCGACCTTACCTTGCAGACTCATCTCGTTTTCCTCGGATTCAAAAAGCCGCACGCGCGGCGGCGAAGGCGTCGGGGGTATCCAGGGCCAGCGTTTCCACGCCCTTGACGCATCTCTTGTTCAGACCGGCCAGCACCTTGCCCGGACCGCACTCCACCAGGTGAGTGACACCCTGGGCCGCCAGGTACTGCACGGACTCGACCCAGCGCACCGGGCTGTACAGCTGGGCCAGCAGATCCTGTTGCAGGCTGGCCAGGTCGGTGTTCACCCCGGCATTGACGTTCTGCACCACCGGAATCTCCGGCTGAGTCCAGGTGCAGCCACGCACGTCCTTGGCGAAGCGCTCGGCCGCCGGACGCATCAGTTCGCAGTGGGAGGGCACGCTCACCGGCAGGGCGACGGCGCGCTTGGCACCTAGCGCCTTGCAGGCTTCGATGGCACGCTCCACGGCAGCCGCGGCACCGGCGATCACCACCTGACCCGGGGCATTGAAATTGACGGCACTCACCACTTCGCCCTGAGCGGCTTCGGCGCAGGCCGCCTGGACCTGGGCATCTTCCAAACCGAGGATGGCGGCCATGCCGCCCTGCCCAGCCGGCACGGCCTGCTGCATCAGTTCACCGCGACGCGCCACCAGACGTACCGCTTCAGCGAACGGCAGGCTACCCGCCGCGACCAGCGCGGAGTACTCGCCCAGGCTATGGCCGGCGACGTAGGCGGGCCTGGCGCCCCCTTCGGCCAGCCACAGCCGCCACAGCGCGATGGAGGCGGTCAGGATGGCGGGCTGGGTACGGTCGGTCTGGTTGAGCGACTCCTGCGGGCCCTGCTGGGTCAGCGCCCAGAGATCGTAGCCGAGCACGGCGGAAGCTTCCGCGAAGGTTTCGCCGATCAGCGCATGGTGCGCGGCCAGTTCGCCCAGCATGCCCAGGGCTTGGGAACCCTGGCCGGGAAAGACGAAAGCGAGAGAGGCAGACATAGGCAGTTCTCTTGTAGGTCCATTGCTGGCGAAAGCTCTGTTCCGCCACGGATAGACTGAGATGTCGGTGTCGACCGGTCGGTCACACCGCTTTCAGGGCCGCCAAGTTTAACCGGATACGTTGCGGGAGATCAGTCTCCACATCGCGCCGGGCTCGCTCGATGGCCTGAACGAGACCGACTTCGCTCGCTGCGCCGTGACTCTTCACCACCACGGCGTTCAAGCCGAGGAAGCTCGCCCCATTGCGTAGCTCCGGATCCCAGTGACGAAACCGCCGAGCGAGCCAAGGCTGCAACAGCCGCCGTTCCAGCCAGGACGCTCGTCCGGACCGCTCTACTACCAGCCGCAGCAAAGCCTCGCCGGACTTGAGCACCGCATTGCCGGTGAAGCCGTCGCAGACCACCACGTCAGCGACGGCTTCATAGAGATCGCTGCCCTCGACGAAGCCGATGAAGTCGAAGGCCTGGCTCTGAGCGAGTCGCCGCGCCGCCTCCTGGATCACCGGCGTCCCCTTGCCCGGCTCGCGACCGACATTGAGCAAGGCGACCCGCGGCCTGGCTAGACCGCGCGCCTGAGCCGCGCCGGCACCGAGATAGGCGAACTGCACCAGCTGTTCGGCGGAGGTATCGAGATTCGCGCCCAGATCGAGCAGCAGCGACTGATGCTCCCCCCGGCCGGGCAAGGCCGACATCATGGCGGGCCGGTCGATGTCCGGCAGCGTTCCCAGAATGAGCCGCGCCAGTGCCATCCAGGCACCGGTGTTGCCGGCGCTCAGGCAGCCGTGGGCGCGCCCCTGCTGGACGGCTTCCAGGGCGGCATGCATGGAGGTACGGGTACGGCTGCGCACGACACTAGCTGGCCGCTCATCGGGACCCACGGCGGCGTCGACGTATTCGAACTGTAGGCGAGTGGCGAGGGAAGCGGGCGGTGACCAGGTCGACAGGGCGTCGCGCTGACCACAGAGGAGAAGACGTAGGGCGGGAAAACGCTCGAGAGCGCTTATTGCAGCGGGAACAACGCAGCGGGGACCGAAGTCCCCGCCCATTGCATCGATCGCGATGACGGTTTCGATCGAGGATTACTCGTCGGAACCCTTGTCGATCACTTTGCGACCGCGGTAGAAACCGTCGGGCGACACGTGGTGGCGCAGGTGAACTTCACCGGTGCTCTTTTCCACGGACAGAGCGTTCGCTTCGAGGGCGTCGTGCGAACGACGCATGTCGCGAGCGGAACGGGATTTTTTGTTCTGCTGAACAGCCATGATTTAACTCCTAAACGTTTGGGTCACGCTTCAACTGCGCAAGTACACTGAACGGGTTGGGTCGCTTTTCCTCGTCCGCCGGCTCTTCGGGCGCCTCGAAACCTTCCGGATGCTGGCAAGCCCCTTCTGGATGCACAGGAATGATCGGTAGCGCGAGCAGCAGCTCCTCTTCGACCAGGCTATGCAGATCCAGGGGATCTTCGCCAACCTCCAGGGCATCGTAACCCTGTGGCAAGGCATCGGCCGACTGCCCCTCCCAGAGCACGGCGAAATCGAATTCGCTGTGGATGGGAAGCACTGCCGGCTCCAGACAACGCTGGCATATCATCTCGACCTTGGTATCCAGGACACCATGGATGACGAATTGCCTTTGTTGATCACGCCCGAAGTCGAGGACGACGGCTACCGCGCCTTCGGACTTCACGAGCTGCTCGCCGACACGCCGCATGTTCGCGAGAGGCAGCTCACCCTTAAGGGTTACGCCGCGATCCGCCAATTTGCGAGGATCGACCTGAGGTGGAATTGGCCCATTCAACATAAGCGCGCCATTATAGGGACGGCCTTACGGCTGTCAAAGGAAATTAACCCCGAAGCGACACCGACCGACCTCTGGTCGGCCTCGCCCGAGAACAAACTGATGCCCCGTATTCTACTCGCTTCCAGCTCGCCTTACCGCCGCCAATTGCTGGAAAGGCTCGGCCTGCCCTTCATTCATCGGTCGCCGGACATCGATGAAACCCCTCTCCCCGGCGAGCAGCCGCGGGCGCTGGTGGAGCGCCTGGCGCGAGCCAAGGCCGCAGCCCTCGGCGATCAGCCGGAAGCCACCCTCATCATCGGCTCGGATCAGGCCACCGCCATCGATGGCGAAATCCTGGGCAAACCCCTGAGTCATGAAAGAGCTCATCAACAACTGGCACGAGCCAGTGGGCGCACCCTGGTGTTCCATACCGGGCTGGCCGTACTGGACAGTCGAAGCGGCGAGTGCCGTAGCGAGGTGGTGGATTTCCAGGTGCGCTTTCGTCAGCTGGATGGCGCGACCATCGACCGCTATCTGTTGGCGGAACAACCCTATGACTGCGCCGGCAGCTTCAAGGCCGAGGGCCTGGGCATCGCCTTGTTCGAAGCCATGCAGGGGGACGACCCGACCAGCCTGATCGGCCTCCCTCTCATCCGCCTCGCCGCATTGCTGCGGGAGGCTGGCCTGCAGGTCCCTTGAGACCTGCAGGCTGTCGCCCTAGCGCAGCGCCGGACCCTGCCAGCCCATGTAGAGCGCCAGGCGCTCGGCGACACTGGCGCCCAGGCGCTTGGCGAAACGGTCGAAGGGCGAGTCTTCCTGGGTGTAGTCGACCAGGCGCTCTTCCTTGACCACGTCCCGCGCCACGTAGCTGGCGCTGCCGAGGCCATCGATAAGCCCCAGGGAGAGCGCCTGCTCGCCGGACCAGACCAGCCCGGAGAACAGCTCCGGATGACCCTCGACCTTGAGCCGATCACCACGGCCCTTCTTGACGCTGTCAATGAACTGCTGGTGAGTGGTGTCCAGCACCTGTTGCCAGAAGCGGGTTTCCTCGGGCTTCTGCGGCTGGAAGGGATCGAGGAAGGCCTTGTGTTCGCCAGAGGTGTAGACCCGGCGCTCAACGCCCAGCTTCTCCATGGTGCCGACAAAGCCGAAGGACGCCGCGGTCACGCCGATGGAGCCAACCAAACTGGCCTTGTCGGCATAGATGGCATCGGCCGCACTGGCCACATAGTAGGCCCCCGAAGCGCCCAGGTCGGTGATCACCGCGTACAGCTTGATGTCGGGATGCAGACCACGCAGCCGCTTGATCTCGTCATAGATGTAGCCGGACTGCACCGGACTGCCGCCCGGACTGTTGATGCGCAGCACTACACCACGGGTATTGCTGTCGTCGAAGGCCTTGCGCAACGCCGTCACCACGTTGTCGGCACTGGCCTTTTCGTCGTCGGCGATCACGCCCTTGAGTTCGATGAGCGCGGTGTGGGCACCGGACTCGGTCACCCCGCCCTTCTTGCCCAGCGACAACAGGGGCGTGAACAGCACCAGCATGAGAATCAGGTAGGCGAAGGTCAGCAGCTTGAAGAAGATGCCCCAACGCCGCGCCCGCCGCTGCTCCTGCACGCTGGCGAGCATGGTCTTCTCGATCAGGGACCAGGTCTTGTCGTCGGAGGGACGCACCTGCCCGCGCTCTTCTTTCCATTCATCAGCCATGCCCGACTTCTCTCCTGACCACATCGTTATCACCCAGCCATAGCGCCAGGTCCGCGAAAGCTTCGATCACCAACCGCGGCGCGAAATCCCTCAGCACCTCGGCCGGTTGAGCACCATAGCCGGCGCCAACGGCATCGACCCCAGCGCGCCGGGCCATTTCCAAGTCGAATACCGCATCCCCGACCAGCAGGGCGCGCTCTGGCGCCACGCGGCAATGGGCGAGGATTTCCTGCACCATCTGCGGATCGGGCTTGCCGGCAGCCTCGTCGGCGCAACGGGTGATGTCGAAGAACTCGCTCAGGCCATGCTGCTGCAGCGAACGGGCCAGGCCGCGACGGCTCTTACCCGTCGCCACGGCCAACTGGTAACCCTGGGCGCGAAAGCGCTGCAGTTCGCTGAGCACACCAGGAAACAGCGGCGAGGCCGTCTGCTCGCGGCGAACGAATTCAGCGCTGTAGGCATCGCGGAAGCCCTCGATCTGCGCCTGGGTCACCAGGTGCGGATAGAGGGTCTGGATGGCGGCGACCAGTTCCAGGCCGATGATGCCCTTGATGGCCGCGTCGCTGCGCGGCGGCAACTCCAACTGCTCGGCCGCCACGTGCATCACCTCGACGATGCGGCCGATGGAGTCGGCCAGGGTGCCGTCCCAGTCGAAGATGAGCAGTTGGTAATCAGGCATCCAGACGCTCCAGCGTCTGGCTCCAGGTGCTATCGACCGGCGCCTCCAGGCGCAACTCACCACCTTCGGGCAGGGGAATCACCAGGCTCGCCGAATGCAGGAACAGACGCTTGCCGCCCAGCTCGCGAATCTCCTGGGAGAAGTCTTCGTCGCCGTACTTGGGATCGCCGGCAATGGCATGACCGGCATGGCGGGCGTGGACGCGAATCTGGTGGGTGCGCCCGGTCACCGGACGCGCCTCCACCAGGGTGGCGAACTCGCCGTAGCGGCGCAGCACACGGAATTCGGTGAGCGCCTCCTTACCCTCATCATTGACCTCGACCATGCGCTCGCCGGATCTGAGGGTGTTCTTCAGCAGCGGGGCGTTGATCTTCTTCTTGGCCGCCGGCCAATGGCCGCGCACCAGAGCATGATAGCGCTTGTCGACGCCGTCGCCGCGCAGGGCTTCGTGCAGGAAACGCAGCATGCTGCGCTTCTTGGCGATCATCAGCAGCCCGGAGGTATCCCGATCGAGACGGTGGACCAATTCGATGTCGTGCGCCTCGGGACGCAGTTGGCGGAAGACTTCGATGACCCCACCGGACAGACCGCTGCCACCGTGCACGGCGATGCCCGCCGGCTTGTTGATGACGATGAGGGCCTTGTCCTCGTGGACGATGGAGTCCTCCAGGCGCTCGAGCAGCCCCTTGGCCAGGGGTGCCGGCTCGTCGGGCTCGGACAGCCGCAGCGGCGGCACGCGAATCTGATCACCAGCCTGCAGGCGATAATCGGGCTTGATGCGCCCCTTATTTACCCGTACTTCACCCTTGCGCAGGATGCGATAGATGAGGGTCTTGGGCGCACCCTTGAGTTGGGTACGCAGGAAGTTGTCGATGCGCTGACCGGCATAGTCGGCGGGCACATCGAGCAGTTGAACGCCGGTGCTGGGAGAAGGAGGCTTAGTCATCGGTGGATGATAGCAATTTTCCCTTATTTGAAGCACTTAAAGCTTGCTGCTATAGTCCGGAGGCGGTTATCAGTCCTGTCTGGACGGCACCGCTCGCGAGGCCGTCGATTCCGCCTGCGAAACAGAAGCTGCAAATGCAATAGTCACTGGACGTCTGGCCGTCCAGCGGACCGCCGATTCTACCCAAGGGGGTGAGTGGCGATCCGCGATCCGCCTGGTAACCAAGGCAGCGGCACCCAGGGTGCCAGCTGTAAAACGACAACCGCTCCGGACCTTGCGGGCGGCACCTGATTACTGAAGATTGTGTGCAGGATGGAGATGCACAACCAGCGTATCGCGTAGCCTGACAGTACGCCTGCAGCCCGCTTCGCGCCCAGCTTCGGCCAAGGTGACGATCGCAGGTGGAAGCCTCGAGGCCAACGGCCGATGCTCCAACCGAGCGACACCTGACACGAATCCAGCGACGACCCGGCTGCCCGAGCCTTTCGGCTGTCACGCCCGCACCATGCCTGGTTGATTCCTCCTCCTGTGGAGCTGCAAAGGCAGTCGCTCGAGCGCCTGCAGGAGACGTAGTCGCGGCACGCCCCCGGGCCTGCTGCTGGACACGAAGGCCGGTCTTATCCGGCTTCGATACGACCCCCGCGCACCCTTCTTTCGAATCCTGTTGCCACCACGCGGACCGAGAGCCCGGAACGTAGTGGTATTACATGAAAAGAATGCTCATCAACGCGACCCAGCCCGAGGAATTGCGGGTTGCCCTGGTCGACGGTCAACGCCTGTTCGACCTGGACATCGAGTCCGGTGCCCGCGAACAGAAAAAGGCCAACATCTACAAAGGCCGCATCACCCGCATCGAACCCAGCCTGGAAGCCGCCTTCGTCGACTTCGGCGCCGATCGCCACGGCTTCCTCCCGCTGAAGGAAATCTCCCGGGAATACTTCAAGAAGAACCCGGAAGGCCGCGTCAACATCAAGGAAGTGCTCTCCGAAGGCCAGGAAGTAGTCGTCCAGGTCGAAAAGGAAGAGCGCGGCAACAAGGGCGCCGCCCTGACCACCTTCATCAGCCTCGCCGGTCGCTATCTGGTGCTGATGCCCAACAATCCCCGCGCGGGCGGCATCTCCCGCCGCATCGAGGGTGAAGAGCGCAACGAACTGCGCGAAGCCTTGAACGGCCTGGACGCCCCCGGCGACATGGGCCTGATCGTGCGAACCGCCGGCCTGGGCCGCAGCACCGAAGAACTGCAGTGGGACCTCGACTACCTGCTGCAACTCTGGTCCGCGATCACCGAAGCCTCGGGCGAGCGCAAGGGCCCCTTCCTGATCTATCAGGAAAGCAACGTCATCATTCGCGCCATCCGCGACTACCTGCGCCAGGACATCGGTGAAGTCCTGATCGACAGCGTCGAAGCCCAGGAAGAAGCCCTGAGCTTCATCCGCCAGGTGATGCCGCAGTACGCCAGCAAGATCAAGCTGTACCAGGACAGCGTCCCGCTGTTCAATCGCTTCCAGATCGAAAGCCAGATCGAGACCGCCTTCCAGCGCGAAGTGAAGCTGCCGTCGGGCGGCTCCATCGTCATCGACCCCACCGAAGCCCTGGTGTCCATCGACATCAACTCGGCGCGCGCCACCAAGGGCGGTGACATCGAAGAAACCGCCCTGCAGACCAACCTGGAAGCGGCTGAGGAAATCGCCCGCCAGCTGCGTCTGCGCGACATCGGCGGCCTGATCGTCATCGACTTCATCGACATGACTCCGGTGAAGAACCAGCGCGCCGTGGAAGACCGCGTCCGCGAAGCCCTGGAAGCCGACCGCGCCCGCGTGCAGATCGGTCGTATCTCCCGCTTCGGCCTGCTGGAAATGTCTCGTCAGCGCCTGCGCCCTTCCCTGCGCGAGACCAGCGGCATCGTCTGCCCGCGCTGCAACGGCCAGGGCATCATCCGCGACGTGGAATCCCTGTCGCTGGCCATCCTGCGCCTGATCGAAGAGGAAGCCCTGAAGGATCGCACCGCCGAGGTTCGCGCCCACGTGCCGATCCAGGTCGCCTCCTTCCTGCTCAACGAGAAGCGCAACAGCATCACCAAGATCGAGCTGCGCACCCGCGTGCGCATCATCATCCTGCCGGATGACCACATCGAGACTCCGCACTTCGAAGTGCAGCGCCTGCGTGACGACAATCCCGAGCTGCTGAACAGCCAGTCCAGCTACGAGATGGCCAACACCGAAGCCGAGGAAGTGTTGCCGGTTAGCTCCACCCGGACCCTGGTGCGCCAGGAAGCCGCGGTGAAGGTAGCGCCCGAGCGCGCCCCGGCACCGACATCCGTCACCGCCGACGTCGTGACCCCGGCCGCCCCGGTGGCAGTCAAGCCGGCCGCCGAGCCCAATCTGTTCAAGGGCCTGGTGAAGTCCCTGGTCAGCCTGTTCGCCGGCAAGACCGAAGAGCAGCCGCTGGCCGACAAGACTATCGCCACCCCCGAAGCGACCAAGAGCAGCGACGAGCAGCGCCGCCAGGACGAACGCCGTAACGGCCGCCAGCAGAATCGCCGCCGCGAAGGCCGTCGCGATGACGAGCGCAAGCCCCGCGAAGAACGCCAGCCGCGCGCCGACCGTGGCGAACGCAGCGATCGTCCGGCTCGGGAAGAGCGCAAGCCGCGTGAAGAGCGTCAGCCTCGCGAGGAGCGTCAACCCCGTGAAGAGCGGGTCGCTCGCGAAGACCGCCAGCCGCGTGAAGAGCGCCAACCGCGCGAGGAACGCGCCAACCGCGAGGAGCGCCAACCCCGCGAGGAACGCGCCGCTCGTGAAGAGCGTCAGCCCCGCGAAGAACGCGCCGCTCGCGAAGAGCGTCAGCCCCGTGAAGAGCGCCAGCCCAGCGAAGGGCGCGTGAGCGCCGAAGAGCGTCCGGCTCGCGAAGAGCGTCAGCCCCGCGAAGAGCGCAAGCCGCGCGAAGAGCGTCAGCCCCGTGAAGAACGCAAGGCTCGCGAAGAGCGTCAGGCTGCAGCCAGTGCCGAAGAGCTGAACGAAGAAGAAGTACTGGAAGGCAACGACGAACTGGAAGAAGGCGAAGAGCGTCCGCGTCGCCGTTCCCGTGGTCAGCGCCGTCGCAGCAACCGTCGCGAACGTCAGCGTGATGCCAATGGCAACTTCATCGACGACGAAGAGCAAACTGCTGTAGCCACCGACGCCCCTGTCGCGCCAGCCGCGGTCGCCCTGGGCACCGCCGTCGTGGTCAGCGAGAGCGTGACCGCCGTCGCCACCCAGGAAGAGGTCCGCGAAGCGCATCAGCAGGCGCCGGCAACTGTGGCCGACACTCCCGCTGTTGAAGCTGCCGTGGAGACGTCGGCGGAACAGCCGATTGCCGAGGCACCTGCCCAGCCGGAAATCCTCACGCCCAGCGCGAGCCAGCTGCAGGACGAGCGTGCGCCGCACCAGGACGTGGAGATCGCCGCCCCGGTCGCCGAGCAGGTCGCCCCCGTGACGACCACGGCGCCCATCCCGGCTGCCCCGGTCGAGACCGAAGCCACCGAATCGGCCGCTGGTCGCGCCTCCAACGACCCACGTGAGCGTCGTCGCCGTGAGCGCCTGGCCCGCGAAGCCGAAGCGGCACGCGCCAAGCAGGCTGAGCAGGACGCTCAGGCACCCACCTTGGGCGCCATCGCCGAGACCGAGGAAACCTTCGCTACCGCAGCGGTAGGAACCGTGGAGCCGCAGGAGGCGCCTGCAGCTCAAGAGGAAGTCCCTGCCGCTGAAGCGGAATCGGCTCCGGTCGTGATCGAACAGCCCGCCGAAATCGCGCCCAGCGCAGCCCAGGAAGAACCGGCCGCTGTCGCTCCGCTTGCCGAGGAAGTCACCGCGCAGGAAGAGCCCAAGGCAGAGGCATCGACGGAAGAGGAAGCCAAGCGGGCGGAATCCGAGCTCGAGCGCAAGCGCAACGAATCGCGGGAAAACCATCCCAGCTGATTCTTGGCGTTAACGGAAAGGGGCGCTCAGGCGCCCCTTTTTTATCCCTGCGATTTCTCCATGCCTGCTCTCAAAGAGACCTAGCACTGAAGCCGTGCAGCGGAAATAGGATTCTTGCGCCACCGGCAAAGCCGGAGATAGCGGCTGAGCCTCCGGCGCTCAACCTAGAGCGACTGTCCAGGCTTTGCCGATAGCGCCCCCTCCCAACCAGAGCACTCAGCGATCTAAGACCCAAGCGCCTGCCAGGGTGGATCCGCCGCGCCCCATGGCACTCGGATACCCCAGACGCGACTTGAAGGCTGGGCCCTGGCGATGGCGCACCAACCCAACCAATAGCGCCTGGACGATTCGACACCAGTAGGCACCAAGCTTAGCGAACGATGACAGGGCCTGCGCATTGGGGCTGCCAAAGGAAAGACTTCGCCCCCATTCGACAGCTATGCCCTTAGCGTCAACGCCCGCCCTGAACATTCGGACAGCAGACTGGCGAATCCATCCACCACCGACCTTTCAGCACGCTGCTTGAGCCAGGCCGCCAGCCAAGGCGCCATCCCGCCACTGTCAATAGAGAAATCCTGGGCATAAAAAAACCCAGCCACTTGGCTGGGTTTTTCGAGCGAATCCCGAAGGATTAACGCTTGGAGTACTGCGGACGCTTACGCGCTTTGCGCAGACCGACTTTCTTACGCTCGACTTCACGGGCGTCACGAGTGACGTAGCCGGCTTTGCGCAGGGAGCTGCGGTAGCCTTCGTCGTACTCGATCAGAGCGCGGGTGATGCCGTGACGGATGGCACCGGCCTGGCCGCTCACACCACCGCCAGCGACGGTAACGTAAACGTCGAACTTCTCCAGGGTCTCGGTCAGCTCGAGGGGCTGACGGACGACCATGCGCGCGGTTTCGCGGCCGAAGAAGGTATCCAGGGTGCGATCGTTGATGGAGATCTTGCCAGTGCCCGGACGGAGGAAGACACGAGCGGTGGCAGTCTTACGACGGCCGGTACCGTAATTTTGAGTTGCCGACATGTTCTACTATCCCGATTAAAACTTGAGTTCTTGGGGCTGCTGAGCGGTGTGCGGATGGTTCGCACCCTTGTACACCTTGAGCTTGCGATACATGTCGCGGCCCAGCGGGTTCTTCGGCAGCATACCCTTGACGGCGGTCTCGATGACGCGCTCGGGAGCACGGGCGATCAGCTTTTCGAAGTTGATCGACTTGATGCCACCCGGGAAACCGGAGTGATGGTAGTACATTTTGTCGGTAGTCTTGGCACCGGTCACACGAACCTGCTCGGCGTTAATGACGACGATGTAGTCGCCAGTGTCAACGTGAGGGGTGTATTCGGGCTTGTGCTTGCCACGCAGGCGAGTGGCAATTTCAGTAGCCAGACGACCCAGAGTCTGGCCAGCAGCGTCGACGACGTACCAGTCGCGCTTAACGGTTTCCGGTTTTGCGGTGAAAGTTTTCATTCTCTATGGCCTCAGAGGCCGCCCTGGTAAAAAGACGGCAAATTCTACACAACAGTGCAACCCCAGACAAGTCAGGGGCAGCCGGAAACAGACGCTCTTCGGGGGCTCGGGTCGGCGTCCGCTACGGCGATCTCGGCAGGCTTAGGCATCCCCCGCCAAGAAAGCTGCGGCATGATACCCGTTCAGGACGAAAAAGCAATTGAAAGTTAGAAAGAAAATAGCGCCTGGGTGGCCACCGACCCTTGACGGCGAGAGGCCAGGTGGTCCGCCAGCCGCGTCGGTTCCGGCAGCCGATGGCGCCTGACGCAGGCCATGACCAGCCTGGGAGCGGTGGCCAGGCTGACGCGATGACCGGGCGAGACGATCAGTGGCTTCACCCTGTCCTTGCTGCGCAGCACCGACCCTATCACCTCCCCCTGGCGATCCAGCAAGTCGACCTGAGCACCGCGGGTTTCGGCCAGTTCGCCGTGATGGCCGGTGAGAATCTTCTTGGCGACGCCGATGGTCGGTAGACCGGTGACCACCCCCAGATGAGCGGCGATGCCCAGGCGGCGCGGGTGAGCGATGCCATGGCCGTCGCAGAACACCAGCTCGGGCACCTCCGGCAGTTCCTCCAGCGCCTGGAGCAGCGCCGGGAGTTCGCGGAAGGACAGCAGCCCCGGCACATAGGGCATCACGGTAGGGATGCGGGCAATGGCATGGGCCAGGGGCTGCAGGGTCTCGGCATCCAGCAGGACGGCCACCGCGCGGGTGATTGCGCCGCCCTCCTCGAAGCCCACGTCGACCCCGGCGTAACGGCGCGGCGCACCGAAGTCGTCATCCAGGCGGACCTCGGTGGCCAGTTGCTTCTGCAGGATGCGCGCCTGGGCGGCCGAGCCGTCCCAGTCGGCGAAGGGGTTGGAATTCACGAGCAGCTCCCAAGCACCTGAGTCAAAGGATTGATCCTCCAACTCCGGCAGGGTTCAGGGCTTGTGCGGACGGGCCAGGTACTCGTGGGACTGCATCTCCAGCAGGCGGCTGAGGGTGCGCTGGAATTCGAACTCCAGCCGACCACCGGAATAGAGGTCCTTGAGCTCGACCTCGGCGGAGAGGATCAGCTTGACCTGGCGATCGTAGAATTCGTCGACCAGGTTGATGAAGCGCCGCGCCATGTCGTCCTTGAGGGCATCCATCCGCTCGACATTGCTGACCAGCACGGTCTGGAAGATCTTGCCCAGCTCGATGTAGTCGTTCTGGCTGCGCGGACCGTCGCAGAGGGCACGGAAGTCGAACCAGGCGACGTCTTCGCAGGTGCGGCGGGCACGGATCTCGCGGTTCTCGATCATCAGCGGCACGTCTTCGCAGAGATCGGTGCACTCGACGGTGAGCGAACGGAAGCTCTTGGCCATCGCCGCCTCGACGGCTTCACTCAGCGGATAATGGTAGAGCTGGGCCTGTTCCAGGGCACGCAGGCGATAGTCCACGCCGCTGTCGACGTTGACGATCTCGGTGTGTTCCTTGAGCAGGGCGATGGCCGGCAGGAAGCGCGCGCGTTGCAGACCATCCTTGTAGAGACCGTCAGGCACAATGTTCGACGTGGCGACCAGACTGACGCCGTTCTTGAACAGCTCTTCCAGCAGGGTCGCCAGGATCATGGCGTCGGTGATGTCGGAGACGAAGAATTCGTCGAAGCAGATCACCCGCGCCTCGTCGGCGAAACGACGGGCAATGATGGTCAGCGGATTCTTCTCGCCCTTGAGGGTGCGCAGCTCTTCATGGACCCGCTTCATGAAGCGGTGGAAGTGGGTGCGCATCTTCTGCTTGAACGGCAGGGCGTCGTAGAAGGTATCGACCAGATAGGTCTTGCCGCGCCCTACCCCGCCCCAGAAATACAGGCCCTTGATCGGGGTGACCGTCTTGCGCCCGAGCAGCTTGCCGAACAGACCGCCCTTGGCGGCTGGCTCGGCGAGCAAGTCGTCATAGAGCCGTTGCAGGTGGCGGACGGCCTCTTCCTGGGCGGCATCGTAGAAAAACTCCGGGCGCTTGAGGTCGGCCTGGTAACGCTCGAGGGGGGTCATGGCGGCTTCTGGTCGGGTGGAAAAAAGGGTGGTCACTGTAATGGCGGTCCCTGGCGTTGACAACGCCGGGGACCGCAGGTGCCGTCAGCCTTCGGCCAATTGCGCCAGGGCGGCGCGGGTGCGCTCGACCAAGGCATCGCGGGCGGCAGGAGAATCGCTGGAGGCGCCTTCGGCCACGACCAGGTTGTCCAGCAGCAGCTGGAAGCTATTGCCCTCCCCTGCCTGGACGAGGGCCGGTGTCGTGATCAGCTGTTTGCTGGTGATGCCGGCGGTCTTGGCTTCGGCGAAGGGGATCGAGAGCGCCAGTTCGGTGCCGTCGGCATCGAGCAGGCGGAAGCGGAAGCTGCCATCACTTTCGCGGAAGCTGACGAAGCGAGCGGTCTTGCTAGCCTTCTTCTTGGTGGAGCCGGTGGCGACCTGGGTCTTGAGCGAGCGCAGGCCCACGGCTTCGCGCAGTTCGCCGAGGAAGGGCGTGGCGTAGCGGCGGGCCTTGGCGGCACCGGCCAGCAGGATGTCTTCCAGGTCATCGGGACGGGCGATCAGCGTCGCGTAGCGCTCGCGGGCCTCGCCCAGCTCGGCGTCGAGCAACTCGAAGAGCTGGCTCTTGGCCTCGCCCCAGGCCAGGCCGCCAAGCAGGGCTTCGCGGAAGGCCGCGCTCTGCTCGGGGGTGGCGAAGGCCTGGTAGAGGGTGAAGAGGTGGGCACTGTCCGGGTCCTTGGGCTCGCCGGGCAGGCGCGAATCGGTGACGATGCGGGCGATGGCGTCCTTGAGCTGCTTGGCGCTGCCGAACAGCGGGATGGTGTTGTCGTAGCTCTTGGACATCTTGCGGCCATCGAGACCGGGCAAGGTGGAGACGCTTTCCTCGATGACCGCCTCGGGCAGGGCGAAGTAGTCGCGGCCATTGCCGAACAAATGGTTGAAGCGCTGGCCGATATCGCGGGCCATTTCCACATGCTGGATCTGGTCACGGCCGACCGGCACGCGCAGGGCGTTGAACATGAGGATGTCTGCCGCCATCAGCACCGGATAGCTGTAGAGGCCCATGGTCACGCCCGCATCGGGATCCTCGCCCTGCTCCAGGTTGCGGTCGACCGCGGCCTTGTAGGCATGGGCGCGGTTGAGCAGGCCCTTGCCGGCGACGCAGGTGAGCAACCAGGTCAGTTCGGGGATCTCGGGGATGTCGGACTGGCGATAGAAGGTGACCCGCTCCGGGTCCAGGCCGCTGGCCAGCCAGGTGGCGGCGATCTCCAGGCGCGAACGCTGGATGCGCGCGGGGTCGTCGCACTTGATCAGGGCGTGGTAGTCGGCGAGGAAATAGAAGGAGTCGGCATCGTCGGCCAGGCTGGCGCGGATGGCGGGACGGATGGCCCCGGCGTAGTTGCCCAGGTGCGGGGTACCGGTGGTGGTGATGCCAGTGAGGATGCGAGTGGTCATGGAGGCGCTGGGAATCCGAGAGACTAACGAGGGTCAGGCCTGCAGGCGGGGCAGGACCAGATCTTTGAGTTCGACGAGTTTGCCATGAAAGAAATGGCTGCACTCGGGAACGCGGAGTAGTTCGTGGGGCAGATCGAGACTGGCGGACCAGGCGTAGACGCGCTCGGGGGTGACCACTTCGTCGGCTTCGGGCTGGATGACGGTCAGCCGCGCCTGCTTGGGTAGGCGGCCGTCGACCGTGAAGCGCTCCACCGGCGGCGCCAGCATGAACAGGCGCTCCACCGCCACGCCCTCGCCCTCCAGGCGACCGCCCAGGCAGGCCGCGACGCAGGAGCCGAAGGAGAAGCCGCAGAGCGTCAGCGGCAGCTCGGGATGGCGCGCGCGTAGCCAGGCCACGGCGGCCGCGGCATCGTCGATTTCGCCTTCGCCGCCGGCATGCACGCCGCTGCTGGCACCGACGCCGCGGAAGTTGAATCTGAGGGTAGCCTGACCCGCGTCCCGAGCGATGCGCTGCAGGGTGGCGACCACCTTGTTCTGCATGGTACCGCCGTGGAGCGGATGGGGATGACAGAGCACCACCGCGCCGGTGGGTTCGGCCGGGCTCTGGTACAGGGCTTCCAGAGTGCCCGCGGGGCCCTCCAGCAGCAGGGATTCTTCACGGGCTGACACGTTTGACTCCGTGACCCCGGACGCGCAGTGCTCATCCAAGGAATTGATTTTGATAGGGTCGATCCTGCGCGATGCCTGAGTGCGGGGTATGATGACGCCCAGCGAATGGCAGATGACGCAACCCAGTGTACAGGCTCGCCGGTCTGCCGTTACCGTAAAGCAAAGCCGCTCATAGAGGAAGTTTCGTGGAACAGTCGCTCACTACCTGGTTGTTGCCCCTGGTCGCGCTGCTGATCGGGGTCGGGATAGGTTTTCTGCTGGCGCGCCTGGTGCCGGGTGCCGCGCCGAGCCGGGTGCAGCGCCAGCTGGATGACCTGCAGAAGAAGTTCGACGACTATCAGCACGAGGTCACCAGCCACTTCAGCACCACCGCCGGCCTGGTGCGCAAGCTGACCCAGACCTACCAGGACATGCAGTCGCACCTGTCCGAAGGTGCCGAGCGCCTGGCCCAGGATGAACTGACCCGCCAGCACCTGCTGGCCTCGCTGCACAGCGCCGAGCAGCGCTACCCCACCAGCCGCGAGCGCATCGACGGTCCGACCGAAGCGCCGCGGGACTATGCGCCCAAGGGCGATGGCGCCCCCGGCACCCTGGACGAAACCTACGGCGTGAAAAGCCGCGGTTGATCCCAGAGGCCGGGCACTGTCCCGGCCTTTTTCTTTCCTACGTCACCTTCCTGCTCTAGGTTCGACGCTCGGCCCTTTTCCGGCCTGACATGGCATAATCCGCGGTTGCAGTCTTTCGCAGGAGAACGCCATGCCCGCAGCGGCCAGTGGCCTGAGCCTCTACGGCATCAAGGCCTGTGACACCATGAAGAAGGCCCGCCTTTGGCTCGACGAGCACGGCCAGGCCTATCACTTCCATGACTACAAGCAGAGTGGCATCGACCGCGAGCGGCTGGCGGCCTGGTGTGCGGAGCATGGCTGGGACAAGGTGCTCAATCGCGCCGGTACCACCTTCCGCAAGCTCGACGAGGCCCAGAAGGCCGATCTGGATACCGCCAAGGCCATCGACCTGATGCTGGCGCAGCCTTCGATGATCAAGAGACCCGTGCTCGATCTCGGCGATCGTACCCTGCTGGGCTTCAAGCCCGAGCTCTATGCCGCGACCCTGAACTGACCCCGCGGCCACCGCCCCTACTACCGAACATCTCGCACCGACCGGATCGGTGCCTTTGCAAAGGAAAAGTCTCATGTCGAATGCCCTCTTCAGTATCGCCTTCGGTGTCGGCACCCAGAATCGCCAGGACGCCTGGCTGGAAGTCTTCTATGCACAGCCCCTGCTGAATCCCGCTGCCGAGCTGGTGGCGGCGGTCGCGCCCCTGCTCGACTACCAGGGCGGCAACCAGGCCATCGCCTTCGCGCCGGCCCAGGCCCGTGGCCTGGCCGAGGCGCTCAAGGGCATCGATGCCGTGCAGTCGGCGCTGCTGACCCGCCTGGCCGAAAGCACCAAGCCGCTGGTGGCCACCCTGCTGGCCGAAGATGCCGCGCCCGCCTCCACCCCCGAGGCCTACCTGAAGCTGCACCTGCTCTCCCATCGCCTGGTGAAGCCGCACGGCCTGAATCTCAGCGGCATCTTCGCCCTGTTGCCCAATGTGGCCTGGACCAACCAGGGCGCCGTGGACCTGGCCGAGCTGCCGGCCGAGCAGTTGGAAGCCCGCCTGCGCGGCAAGCTGCTGGAAGTCTTCTCGGTGGACAAATTCCCCAAGATGACCGACTACGTGGTGCCGGCCGGCGTGCGCATCGCCGATACCGCCCGGGTGCGCCTGGGTGCCTACGTGGGTGAAGGCACGACGGTGATGCACGAAGGCTTCGTCAACTTCAACGCCGGCACCGCCGGCCCCGGCATGATCGAAGGCCGCGTCTCCGCGGGCGTCTTCGTCGGCAAGGGTTCGGACCTGGGCGGCGGCTGCTCCACCATGGGTACCCTGTCGGGCGGTGGCAACATCATCATCAGCGTCGGCGAAGGCTGCCTGATCGGTGCCAACGCCGGCATCGGCATCCCGCTGGGCGATCGCTGCACCGTGGAATCCGGCCTCTATGTGACCGCGGGTACCAAGGTGGCGGTGCTGGACGACCAGAACCAGCTGGTGCGGGTGGTCAAGGCCCGTGAGCTGGCCGGCCAGAGCGATCTGCTGCTGCGCCGCAATTCGGAGACCGGCGCGGTCGAGTGCAAGACCAACAAGACCGCCATCGAACTCAACGAAGCGCTGCACGCGCACAACTGAGTCCACCACCGGGCAGCCCGCCGCGCGCGGGCTACCCCGGAGCTGTCGCCATGTTGCTACCCTCCCCCTGGAGAGCCGAGTTTCCGGCCTTCAGCGCCTTCGCCGCCGACGGCATCACCTACCTCGACAGCGCCGCCACGGCGCAGAAGCCCCAGGTGGTGCTGGATGCCCTGCTGGCCAGCTATAGCCTGGGCGCGGCCAATGTGCACCGCGCCCAGCACTGGGCTGCCGAGCGGACCACCGCCGCCTACGAAGGCGCCCGTGGACGGATCGCCGCCTGGCTGGGCGCTGCCTCGCCGCAAGAGGTGGTGCTGACCCGCGGCGCGACCGAGGCGCTCAATCTGCTGGCCTATGGTCTGGAAGACGCCTTCGCGGCGGGTGACGAGATCCTCATCAGCGCTCTGGAGCACCACGCCAATCTGCTGCCTTGGCAGCAGCTGGCGCAGCGCCGGGGCCTGCTGTTGAAGGTGATCCCCCTGACCCCGAGCGGTCATCTGGACCTGGACGCGGCCAAGACACTGCTGGGGCCTAGAACTCGCCTGGTCGCGGTCAGCCAGCTGTCCAACGTGCTCGGCACCTGGCAACCGCTGGCGGAGTTGGCCGCCTTGGTGCGCGCCCGTTCACCGGCCTGGCTGGTGGTGGACGGAGCCCAGGGCGCGGTCCACGGCCGTCACCGCCCGGGCGAGTTCGACGCCGATTTCTATGTCTTTTCCGGCCACAAGCTCTATGCGCCCGAGGCCATTGGCGTGCTCTGGGGCAAGGCCGACTGCCTGGCACAGCTCAAGCCCTGGCAATTCGGCGGCGAGATGGTGCACCACACCACCTTCCACGAGGCCCGCTTCCATGCCGCGCCTATGGGCTTCGAGGCCGGCACGCCGCCCATCGGCGCGGCCATTGCCCTGGGCGCGGCGGTGGACTGGCTGCAGGGCCAGGACGAGACGCTGATCCGCGGTCACGAGCAGGCGCTGAGCCTGAAGCTGCTGGCCGGTCTCGCCGCGCGCGACGGGGTGCGGATCTTCGGTGAGCCGCAGATCGCCTTGGCCAGTTTCCGGGTGGAGGGCGTGGACGTCGGCGATCTGTCCCACTTGCTGGGGGAACAGGGCATCGCGGTACGCGCCGGTCAGCACTGTGCCATGCCGCTGTTCCAGACCCTGCAAGCGCCTGGCGCGCTGCGGGTGTCTCTGGGTCTGTACAACGACGCCGAGGATCTACAGCGCTTCTTCACCGCGCTGGACAACGCCCTGGAGCTGCTGCGATGAATCTGCTTCCCGATGCGGCGGAAGCCCGCCGCGCCTTCGTCATCGCCAAGGGCTGGGAGGCACGCTCGCGCCTGTTGCTGCAATGGGCGGAGCGCTTGCCCGCGGTACTGGAAGAGCGTGACGAGGACCTGGTACAGGGCTGCGAAAGCCGGGTGCGCCTGACCCACGAAGCCCAGGGCGATCGCCATTTCTTCCGTGCCAGCAGCGAATCCCGGGTGCTCAAGGGACTGCTCGCCGTGGTGCTGGTCCGCGCCAACGGTCTCACTCGCGAGGAATTGGCGCGGCTCGATATCCATGGCTGGCTCACCGAACTGGGCCTGGAGCGACAGCTGTCGCAGTCGCGCAGCAACGGGTTGAACGCGGTATTGGCAAGGATGCGCGAATTAGCCGCTTAGCCCTCACCTGACGCGGGGTTGCGGCGAGCGCGGAAGAAGTCGGTCAGCACCTGGCCGCAAGCCTCGGCCAGTATCCCGCCCTCCACCAGCACCCGGTGGTTGAGAAAATCCTGCTCGAAGAAGCGCCCGCGGCTTGCTGCCATGCCCGCGCGGGGTTCGCTGGCGCCATAGACCAGTCGCTGGATGCGGCTGTGGACGATCAATCCAGCGCACATGCTGCAGGGCTCCAGGGTGACGTAGAGGGTGGCACCCGGTAGCCGGTAGTTGGCCAGGCGCGCGGCGGCGGCGCGGATGGCCTCCATCTCGGCGTGGGCGCTGGGATCGTGGGCGCCGATGGGACGATTGAAGCCGCGGCCGATGATTTCGCCGTCCAGCACTACCACCGCCCCGACCGGCACCTCGCCCTGCTGGGCGCCCTGCTCCGCCAGTACCAGCGCTTCGCGCATGAAGAGGTCATCTCGACTGCGGTCGATGATGGGGAGCGGACGAAAGCGGGCCATGGCTGAACTCTGGACAAAGGCCAATGATACCGCCCCTGTCGGCCGAGACCAGCCGCGGTGATTCACGAGTGCTGGCGCACACTTTCCCAAAAAAGGATCGCAACAATCGTTATCGAAGCAATCAGATGAAAGAATGACTAAAGGCCTTCGCTGCCTGAAGTGACCTGCGTCACATAGATGCGGATTCGGCGCTATAACTTCAACAGGCGCGGCGGCGCGTGGTCCCATTCAAGAGTTCATCTGAGACAGTCGCATGATAGCTGCACCCCCTGGTCAGTCGCTGCAGAGCTGTGAAAGCGAGCCAATCCGCATTCCAGGCGCGATCCAGGCGCATGGTTATCTTCTGGCGTTCGACGAGTCGGAACGACAAGTCAGACATATCAGTCGCAACCTGCCTGAGCTGCTGGGCAAGACCGAGCTTGAGCTGCTGGATCGCCCCCTGGCACAGGTGCTACCGGAGGAACTGTTCGCGCGGGTGCAGCAGGCGCTGACGCTGGAACACCTGGAGGAAGCCAATCCGCTCGGCTGGAGCCGGCCGACGCGAGACATGGACGTGATCCTGCACCGCAGTGAGAACCTGGTGTTCCTGGAGTTCGAGCCCGACGACCACGGTGGCGTCGAGCCGGCCGGCCTGGCGCGCGCCCTGGCTCGACTGCAACAGGCACGGACCCTTGCCGAGCTGTGCGAGGGAGCAGTGCGGGAGGTGCGTGCCCTTACCGGTTTCGACCGGGTGGTGGTCTACCGCTTCGACGACGGTGGTGACGGCCAGGTGGTCGCCGAGGATAGGGTCACGGAGATCGATAGCTATCTGGGCATGCACTTCCCGGCGAGTGACATCCCGGCCCAGGCCCGCGCGCTCTACCACGAGAACTGGATTCGCAACATTCCCGACGCAGCCTACGAGGCCGTGTCGCTGGTGCCCGGCTTCCGGCACGGCACCGAGAAGGACCCGATCGACCTGACCCACGCCGTGCTGCGCAGTGTGTCGCCCATCCACTGCCAGTACGTGCGCAACCAGGGGCTGCGGGCTTCCATGAGTGTGTCGCTGATCAGCGATGACCAGCTCTGGGGCCTGATCAGCTGTGGCCATCGCGAACCGCTGTACCTGCCCTTCCGCACCCGGATGGCCTGCCGCTCCATAGGGGTGCTGGTCTCGCTGATGATTCGGGCGCTGGACAATCGCCAGGTGCAGCGTGAGATAGAGGCGCGGGAAGCCCAGCTGGCCGCGCTGATCCAGGGCATGTGCGATAGCCGGGGCGAGGTGCTCGGCGGGTTGTGTGAACATGCCACGCAGCTGCTGGAGCTGGTCAATGCCACGGGCGCTGCAGTGCTGGTGGAAGACGAACTCTGCATCCAGGGCGAATGCCCGGGCGCCGAGGACATCCGCACTCTGGCCGCCTGGGTCACTGCCGAGATGGACGCCTCCGGCATCTATGCGACGCGCTGCCTGGCAGACGAACTGCCCGAGGCGCGCCGCTATAGCGACCGTGCCAGCGGCCTGCTCGCCCTGGCCCTGCCCAAGCCGGTCCGCAACCTGGTGCTGTGGTTCCGTCCGGAAATCGTCACCACCGTTGTCTGGAGCGGTAATCCGGCCAAGCTGGAGACCGCTGCCCCGGCGCTGGGCACGGGACTCAACTATCCCCATCCGCGGCGTTCCTTCGACGCCTGGAAGGAGCTGGTGCAGCTGCGCTCGGAACGCTGGCGTCCTGCCGACCTGTTCGCCGCCAAGGACCTGCGCCGCTCGGCCGTCGAGATCGATCTGGCGCGCCAGGTGGAACGCGAGCGCCAGGCCGTGCGGCTGCGCGACGAGATCGTCGCGGCGGTTTCCCACGACCTGCGCAGCCCCATCACCATCATCCTGATGAAGGTGGGCATGCTGCAGCGCCTGCTGGAGAAGCTCGCCGTGGGCGACGAGCGACTCGGCAGCTCGCTGGAGGTGATAGAGACGGCCGCCCAGCGCATGAATGCGCTGATCAGCGATCTGCTTGATCTGTCGAAGATCGAATCGGACCGCCTGAGCCTGGAGCTGAAAGAGACGCGACTGGTGGATCTCTGCGCCCAACCCATCCTGCTGTCGCGGCCCCTGGCGGAGAGCAAGACGATCAGCCTGGAGTTCGCGGCCGATCCAGACATCGAGGTGCGAGCGGAAGCCGAGCGCATCTTCCAGGTGCTGATGAATCTGCTGGGCAATGCCATCAAGTTCACCGCGCCGGGTGGCCTGGTGCAGCTGAGCATGCGCCGGGTCGACGGCATGGCCGAGGTCAGCGTGAGCGACAACGGTCGCGGCATGAGCCAGGCCCAGCAGGCACGGGTATTCGAGCGCTTCTGGCACGTGCAGGAAGACAACCCTACCGGCCACGGCCTGGGGCTCTACATCGCCAAGGGTATCGTCGAGGCCCACGGCGGCACCCTCACCGTCACCAGTGCCCTCGGCCAGGGCAGTACCTTCAGCTTCACCCTGCCGTTGGCCAACTAGCAGAAGAAAATCCCCGGTGGCCGACAGCGACGTTGAAACCACCGGGGGAGCGCTGGGCTCGCAACAATGGACGCCCTGGTAGCGCTTCGAATTCCCGCCTTCCGTCGGGCACAGCAGGGTCATTTTCTTCAATACCGCCGCTGACGCCGCCAGCTAGCGTGCGAGTCTCCCTTAGCGAGAGACTTCGAGATGACGCTGATCCTGTCCATGGCCGCCTTCGCCCTGGTGGCTTCCCTCTCCCCTGGTCCGGTCAACCTGGTGGGCTTCAATACCGGACTCACCCATGGTTGGCGCCCAGCCTTGCGCCACGTCGCCGGGGCTACGCTGGGCTTCGTCGCACTGCTGCTGGCGGTGGGCTGTGGCCTGCACGAGCTGCTGACCGCCTGGCCGCGGCTGCTCGACATTTTGCGTGTGGCCGGCGCCCTCTTCCTGCTCTACCTGGCCTGGAAGCTGGCCCGGGCGGCGGGCGACCTGGGCAGCCGCCCAAGGGATGGCTGCCCAGGCTTTCGCGATGGCGCCCTGCTGCAATGGCTCAATCCCAAGGCCTGGCTGGCCGCGGCGGCGGGGATAGCGCTGTTCGTCGGCGAGGATCGCCTGCGCCTGGCGCTATTCGCCGGACTCTACCTGGTGATCTGTTTCGCCTCCCTGACCTGCTGGGCGGTGGCCGGCCAGTGGCTGCGTGGCCGCGCCCTGACGCCAAGTCGCCTGCGCCTGCTCAATCGCGTCCTCGCCGCGCTGCTGGTGCTTTGCGCCGCTTCGCTGCTATGGGAGGGCTGAAGCGGCGCGATACTGACCGGGGGTGGCCGCCACCAGGCGCTTGAAGGTGCGCTGCAGATGGGCCTGGTCGGCGAAGCCGGTGGCCAGGGCGACCTCGGCCAGTTCCTCGCCCTGGCGCAGGCGCTGGCGGGCCAGGCGGATGCGCCGATCGATCAGGTAGGCGTGGGGCGTGAGCCCGTAGCGGCGCTTGAAGCTGCGGATCAAATGGGTGGGCGACAGGTCGGCGACCTCGCTCAAATGGTCGAGGCTGACGCCTTCGGCGCAGTAGGCATCGAGGAAGTCGGCGGCGCGACGCAGGCGGCGATCCTCGCGGCTCAGCGTCATCGCGACGGGCGTGCGACCGAGACGCGCCAGTACGGCTTCGAAGTACAGTATTGCCTGGCTCTGGCGCTCCAGGGACAGGCTGTCCGGATCGACCAGGCAGGCGTGCAGCGCCTCCAGCCCCCGGTAGAGATGATCGTCCCGCGACAGCTGCATCGCCAGCGGCTGGAAGTCGTCGGCACCGGGACGCTGCAGGTCGGCCAGCCAGGCGGCATCCACGTGCAGCATGCGATAGCGCCAGGCTTCCTCGCCCTGGGGATTACAGGCATGGACGTCGCCGGGATTCATCAATACCAGAGTGCCCGCCCCTACCAGCTCGCGGGTCGGGCCGTTGTGATAGCGGCTGCGACCGCCCAGCACCGTACCGATGGAAAAGGTCTCGTGGGAATGCGGGGCATAGCAGAGTTCGCGGCCGTCCTGGATGGAGCGCGCCTCGAGAAAAGGTAGCGCGGGGTCGCGCCAGAACTGAGGGACGGTGCCGGTAGCGGTCATGCAGCAGGACTTCCGGGACGACTGACCGGATCAGTCTAGTCGTCCCGGAAGGGTGAAAGCCAGGCGTCAGCGGGTGGCGGCGTCCTCGGCCTCTTCCAGCAGGATATCGGCGGTGATGACATAGTCAGCGTCCGGGTGCAGTTCGGCGCCCAGCGCCAGTTGCTGCGCCGCAGCGGCGAGCGTCGGGGCGCCCTGGTAGGTGGCGTTGAGCTCGGCCAGCAAGAGGCCCATGTCCTTGTGCATCAGCGCCGCCGGGAATTGCGCGGCGAAGTCGCCCTCGCGCAGGGCGGCCAACTTGCGCTGGTGATGGGGCGAGAGCACCGCCAGATCGCCGAAGACCTCGAACAGCACCTCGGCATCCAGTCCCGCGCGGGTGGCATAGGCCAGGGCTTCGGCCAGGGCGGCGAGACCGGCGCCCATCAGGCCGTTGATGGCCAGCTTGATGGCGGCGCCCTGCCCCGTCGGACCGACGTGGTGCACGGTCTTACCCAGGGTTTCGAGGATCGGGCGGGCACGTTCCACCGCCTCGGGTTCGCCGCCGGCCAGCACCACCAGTTGGGCCTTTTCCGCCTCGGGGGTGCTGCCGGACACCGGCGCCTCGACCACGGCGATGCCACGGGCACGACCGGCCTCCTCCAGGCGCAGGGCCAGGGCCGGCGAGTTGGTGCTGGTGTTGATCAGCAGACGCCCGCTTTGCAGGCGGGCAATGACGCCATCGGGCCCGAGCAGGACCTGTTCGAGGATGGCGTCGTTGGGCAACGAGACGATCACCACCTCGGCTTGGGGCAGCAGCGTCGCCAGCGGTTCCATGGGCGTGCCGTGGCGCTCGCCGTCCTGCTGGTGCTCGGCATAGGCCATGACCGAATAGCCGGCCTCGCGCAGGTTGGCGCCCATGCGCTGGGCCATGGCACCGAAGCCGATGAAACCGATCGAGGGATGGGCGGACATGACGAGACTCCTGGGTAAGGGGTGGGTGGTATCTCGACTGTCGCCCATGGCCGGGGTTCCGCGGGCTAGATGCCACTGAACCAGTTATAGCCCTGATCCTCCCAATAGCCGCCGGGATAGTCGTTGGTCACGAACAGCGCCTGGATGTGCTTGGGATTCTTGAAGCCGAGCTTGGTCGGTACCCGCAGCCGCAGCGGATAGCCGTAGTCCGGCGGCAGGGCCACCTGGCCGAAGTCCAGCGCCAGCAGGGTCTGGGGATGCAGCGCCGAGGCCATGTCGATGCTGGAGTAGTAGCGGTCGGCACACTTGAAGCCGACGTACTTGGCGCTGGTGTCGGCGCCGATGCGTTCGAGGAAGGTGCACAGCGGCACCCCGCCCCACTGGCCGATGGCACTCCAGCCTTCGATGCAGATGAAGCGGGTGATGTCGGCCCGTTGCGGCAGGCGGCGCAGCTCCTCCAAGGTCCAGGCCTGCTTGTTGGCGACCAGGCCGGAGACCTCAAGGCGGTAGTCGCTGAGATCGATTTCCGGGACGTTGTATTCGGGATAGAAGGCGTTGAAGGGAAAAGGATTGGTGATCTGGCTAGCGGCATAAGTCGGCGCCAGACGCTCGCGGCCGAACAGCCAGGCCTGCACCCGGTCGTTGAAGCGCGACATGGACCAGAGCACCTTGTCGACGCTGTCGCCGTCCTGCAGGTTGCAGCCGCTGAGCATGGCCAGGGCACCCACGGTGAGACCCTGCTTGAGCAGCAGCCGCCGTTGCAAACTCTCCACTTGGCGCTGTTGCGCCGGCTCCAGGCGCAGGCGTTCACGCCGACTCATCATTCACCTCCTCGTGCGCCCGGCCGGTGATCATCGGCGGCAGGGTGCGGGGGACCAGGATGACCAGGGCCAGGTGCACGACGACGAAGGCGCCGATGCCGGCCATGGCGAAGAAATGCACGTAGCGGGCGGTGTCGTAGCCGCCCAGCAGTGCGGCCAGTACCTGCAACTGCACCGGTTTCCAGATGGCTAGCCCCGAGAGCACCACCAGCACGCCGAGGGCCAGCACGCCCCAGTAGAGCAGGCGCTGTACGGCGTTGTAGGTACCCAGTTGGTGGCCGAGGCGCAGCCGCAAGGCGGCGACGAAATCCCGGCCGATGGCGCGCGGCGACAGCGGGAGAAAGTCCCACCGGAAATGGCCGCTGAACAGACCATAGAGCAGATAGATCAGGCCATTCACCACCAGCAGCCAGAACACTGCCAGGTGCCAGGCGATGGCGCCGCCCAGCCAACCACCCAGAGTGGCCCAGGCGGGAAAGGTGAAGGGGAACAGCGGCGAGGCGTTGTAGATCGCCCAGCCGCTCATGAACATGCAGGGCATCGCCAGGGCGTTGAGCCAATGGGTGAGGCGCACCGGCCAGCGGTGCACCAGGCGCCGTCGCGAGATGGTCATGGGAGTCCCTCTTCACCTTGGGATGGACGCGGTCGCAAAGGACCGCGTACGGGTCTTACATGGGCGGAGTGAAACCGTCCTTACCAACGGCCACGCCTTTCACATGCTTGCCGTCTTCGGCAGGGAACAGCACCACCTTGGCACCGGGCTTGAGCAGGCTGCGGTCGCCCTTCTCGACGTAGGCGATGGGCACGTCTTCCGGCACCACCAGCTGCTTCTCGCCGCCCTTGTACTGCACTGTCAGGGTGCGGCCGTTGGCCTTCTTGAGTTCGCCCACGGTGCCGTTGGTCATGGTGCCGGTGCTGCCGTCGGCATTTTCCCAGCCGTAGTGGCCTTCGCCGGTGCCACGCAGGCTGGCTTCGAACACCGTGACTTCCAGCGCCTTGAGGGTGCCGTCGGGCTGGGGTGTGGCGGCGGAGCCGATGAAGCTGTTGGCTTCGATGCGGTCCAGGTTGGCCTTGGACACGGCGCGATAGCTGGTCTTGTCATCCAGCGTCAGGGTCTGGTGGGCACCATTGCGGGTGGTGAAGGCCAGGGTGTCGCCCTGGACGCTGTCCACGGTGCCGCGCATGGGCTTGACGGTGGGCATGGGCGCGGCCTGGGCCAGCAGGGCGCTGCTGGCGAGCAGCAGGGCAAGGGAACCGCGGAGCAGAGTCTGGGTACGCATGAAGCCTCCTGGGATAGGGAATCGCCCCGCCACAGTGCGACGCGTGGGGGGTCAGCAAGATGACCGGTGAATGACAAAAATGTCACCCAGCCAAGCGACCGGAGGCCCTACCATTACGCCATGCACATCCTCCTCATCGAAGACGACCAGAAGACCGGCGAGTACCTGAAGAAGGGCCTCGGCGAATCCGGCTATGCGGTCGACTGGACCCAGCACGGCGCCGATGGCCTGCACCTGGCCCTGGACGGCCGTTACGACCTGGTCATCCTCGACGTCATGCTGCCCGGCATCGACGGCTGGCAGATCATGGAAGTGCTGCGCAAGAAGCTCGACGTGCCGGTGCTCTTTCTCACCGCCCGCGACGGCCTACAGGATCGCATCCGCGGCCTGGAACTGGGCGCCGACGACTACCTGGTCAAGCCCTTCTCCTTCGTCGAGCTGCTGCTGCGCATCCGCACCCTGCTGCGCCGTGGCGTGGTGCGCGAGCCCGAGCACTTCCACCTGGCCGACCTGCAACTTGACCTCCTGCGCCGGCGGGTGACCCGCGGCGACGACCTCATCGTGCTGACCAACAAGGAATTCGCCCTGCTGCACCTGCTGCTGCGCCGCGAAGGCGAGGTGCTGTCGCGCACCCTGATCGCCGCCGAGGTCTGGGACATGAATTTCGACAGCGACACCAACGTGGTGGACGTGGCCATCAAGCGGCTGCGGGCCAAGGTCGACAACCCCTACCCGGTCAAGCTGATCCATACCGTGCGCGGCATCGGCTATGTCTGCGAGGTACGGCCTTGAGCGCGCGCTCACCCTCGCTGATCCTGCGCGCCACCCTGGGTTTCGCCCTGGTGGCCCTGCTGGCCGTGGGCGGTGCGGGCGCCTTTCTTTACCACAGCCTGGAACGTACCGTGCTGGAGCGCGCCGACTACGCCCTGCTCGGCCGCCTGGCGCATTTTCGCAGCCTGCTCAGTACCGACCTGTCGCTGGAGACCCTCGGCCACAGCCCCCAGCTGTTCGCCAACATGCTGGGCAACGAGCAGGACGTCTTTCTCATCGGCGCGCCAGGCGCCAAGCCGGTGATCGCCTCCAATCCTCTGCAGATCGCCCTTCCCGACCTCCCCGTCATTCCCCAGACGCGGCGGCCGACCCGCGCCGATCTGCGCGAAGGCCAACTGGCCGACGGCACCCGCTGGCGCGCCGCCCGGGTCGCGGTGAACACCGCCGAAGGGCCGGTGGAACTGACCGCCGCCCATGTGCTGCGCAACGAAGACACCACCCTGGCCGATTTCCGCCTTGGCCTGATCGGCGCAGTGACCCTGGCCTTCCTGTGTACCGCCGGCCTCGGCTATCTGCTGCTGCGACGCGGCCTGGCACCGCTGCGACGCATCGCTCGCCATGCCGGCGGCATCACCCCGACCCGCCTGGCCGCGCCCTTGGAGCTAGCCGATGCCCCGCGCGAGCTGCAGCCGCTGGTGGAAAACTACAACGCCATGCTGGCGCGACTGGCCGACGGCTATGGCCGACTGGTGCAATTTTCCGCCGACCTCGCCCACGAGATCCGCACCCCGATCAACGCCCTCATGGGCCACACCGAGGTCGCCCTGCGCCAGGAGCGCAGCACCGAGGACTACCAGGCGCTGCTGGCGTCCAACCTGGAAGAGCTGGAGCGCATCTCGCGGCTGGTGGAGAGCATCCTCTTCCTCGCTCGCGCCGACGACGCCCAGGCGGTGCTGACGCCGCAGCCGCTGAAGCTGGACGAAGAGCTGGCACGTATCGCCGACTATTTCGAAGGCCCGGCCGACGAGCGCGGCCTGCGCCTGGTGGTGGCCGGTGGCGGTCAGGTGGTCGCCGATCCGCTGCTCTTGCGCCGCGCCTTGAGCAACCTGGTGGCCAATGCCATCCGCTATGCCGAGCCGGATGGCGAGATCCGCCTGCAGGCGGACGGTGGCCGCATCTGCGTCAGCAATGCCGGTCCCACCTTGGCACCGGAGCACCTGCAACGGCTGTTCGACCGCTTCTATCGTGCCGACCCCTCGCGTCATCAGCCCCATGATTCCAACGGCCTGGGCCTGGCCATCGTCGCCGCCATCATGGGCCTGCACGGTGGGCGCGCCGAGGTCGACCAGGACGCGCGGGGCATTCATTTCAGCCTGGTCTTCCCCACCGCGGCGGCCTGAAGCGCGACCTAGCCCTCAAACCACGCAACCGCCCGTCACCAAAGGACTTTTTCCGCTTGCCCAGGCCGGCTATGGGCTGCATCGACCCGCCTACTACTGTACATTCATCTACCTTAGGCAATAAGCAAGGGTGGTAGGCGATGAGCGTGGATGTCGAACTGGTGCTGGCCGGCAAGATCGGTTTTGCGGCGCACCAGAACGCGGTGCCCGTGCTGCGCGAATTGCGCCTCACCCACAGCGGCCAGGCCCCCCTGGTCGACCTCAGCCTGACGGTGACCGCCGAGCCAGCCTTCGTGGTGCCGCGTACCTGGCACCTGGAGCGCCTGGATCCCCAGGGCACCCTCCATCTCGATGATCGCGACCTCGAATTCGACGCCGCTCTGCTCGGCAGTCTGCAGGAAAGCCTGGTCGCCCAGCTGACCTTCACGGTGCGCCAGGGCGAAGAGGTCCTGCAGACGCGGCGCTATCCGGTCGAGCTGCTGGCGCGCAACCAATGGGGCGGCGTGGACAGCATGCCCGAGCTGGCCGCGGCCTTCGTCATGCCCAACGACCCGGCGGTAGATCGCCTGCTGGGCGCGGCCGCCGAGGTCTTGCGGCGCGCCGGCAAGTCCACGGCGCTGGATGGCTATGAAGGCGGTTCGCGGCGTCGCGTCTGGGAGCTGAGTTCGGCGCTCTGGTCGGCGCTGTGCGGTCTGCAGCTGACCTATGCGGTGCCGCCGGCCAGCTTCGAGCGCCAGGGCCAGAAGATCCGCACACCGGGTAGCATCCTCGACGGCGGCCTGGCCACCTGCCTGGATCTCGCCCTGCTCGCCTGCGCGGCGCTGGAACAGGCCGGGCTCAATCCGCTGCTGGTCATCACCCGCGGCCATGCCTTCGCCGGGGTCTGGCTGCAGCCCCAGGAATTCGCCCAGTTGCTCACCGACGAGGCCGAGCCGGTGCGCAAGCGGGTGGCGCTCAAGGACCTGCTGGTGTTCGAGACCACCCAGGCCACCGCCGCGCCGCCGCCGTCCTTTAGCCAGGCGGTGCAACTGGCCGAGCGGCAGCTGGACGACGAGTCCTTCGTGCTGGCCCTGGATATCCGTCGCGCCCGTCTGCAACGCATCCGCCCGCTGGCGGTGCCCGGCCAACTCGCGGCCACGGCGGACGGCCTGCTGCTGCCGGGCGAAGCCCTGGAAGAGGCCCCGCCGCTGCCGGCCTTCGACGTGGATGTCGAGGCGCCGCCGACCACTCCGGTCGGTCGCCTGGCGCTGTGGCAGCGCAAGCTGCTCGATCTCACCACCCGCAATCGCCTGCTGCATGTGCCGGACAACGCCCGCAGCGTGCCCCTGCTCTGCCCCGAGCCGGCGGCGCTGGAAGATCGCCTGGCCGAGGGCCGGGCCTTGCGCCTGGTGCCGCTGCCGGACCTGGCGGTGAGCGGGCGCGACGCCGTGCTGCACGAAGCCCGCGAACACGAGAATTTGCAAGACGAATACGCCCGCGGCGCCCTGGGCCGTGGCGAGGTGGTCGCCCCGCTGGAGGCGACCAAGCTGGATGCAGCGCTGGTGGAACTCTATCGCCGCGCCCGCAGCGATCTCGACGAGGGCGGCGCCAACACCCTCTACCTGGCACTGGGCTTCCTGCGCTGGAAAAAGGCCGCCGACGATCCCAAGTACTATCGCGCCCCACTGATCCTGCTGCCGGTGCGCCTGGAACGCCAGAGCGCCGCCAGCGGCATCACCCTGCACCTGTTCGAGGACGAGCCGCGCTTCAACCTGACCCTGTTGGAACTCCTGCGCCACGACTTCGACCTGGACATCCCCGGCCTCGACGGCCCGCTGCCCGGCGATGGCAACGGTATCGACGTAGACGGTATCTGGACGAAGGTCCGGCGGGCGGTGCGCGACCTGCCCGGCTTCGAGGTCAGCAGCGAACTGCTGCTCGGCCAGTTCTCCTTCGCTAAGTACCTGATGTGGAAGGACCTCACCGAGCGCAGCGACCAACTGCTGGAAAGCCCGTTGGTGCGCCACCTGCTGGAGCGTACGACGGAATCCGGCGCCTATCTCAGCGGTGGCAGCTTTCCCCGCGAGCGCGAGCTGGATCGCCAGGTCACCCCGGCGGAACTCTTCACCCCGTTGCCGGCGGATTCCTCGCAGTTGGCGGCGGTGCTGGCCTCGGCCGGTGGCCAGGACTTCGTGCTCGACGGCCCGCCCGGCACCGGCAAGTCCCAGACCATCGCCAACATGATTGCCCACAACCTGGCGCTCGGTCGGCGGGTCCTGTTCGTCGCCGAGAAGCGCGCGGCCCTGGACGTGGTCTATCGCCGCCTGGAGGCCCAGGGCCTGGGCGAATTCTGCCTGGAACTGCATTCGAGCAAGGCCTCCAAGGCCGAGGTGCTCAAGCAGCTGGAGCGCGCCTGGGACACCCGCGACGGTCTCGACGAAGAGGAATGGCTGGCCGAGGCCGCCGAGGTGGAGCGCCTGCGTGATCGCCTCAATGCCGTGGTCGAGCGCCTGCACCGTCGCTGGCCCAATGGCCTGACCCTGCAACAGAGCATCGGCCGTGTGCTGCGCGACGCCGCCCCCGACACCCCGCGCCTGGCCTGGGCCACCGCCGACGCCCACGATGCCGAGGCCCTGGCCGAGCTGCGCACTGCCGTGCGCCGCCTGGCGCTGCATGCCGAGACCGGCCGCAGCCTGGCGGCGGATTTCGCCCTCCTGCCGGCCCATCCCTGGTCCAACGCCTGGCAGGACGCCCTGGTCAGCGCCGCCGAACGGCTGCGCGACACCCAGCAGGCACTTCAGCAAGCGCGACAGCGACTGCGCGACGTCCTCGGCCTGCCGCTGGCCGAGCAGGTAGCGCCCAAGCGGCTACTGGACTTCGCCGAGTTGCTGCAGAGCGCCGCTGGCCAGGACCTGGGCTTCGCCTTCGGCCCCGGTGCCGGAGAACGCCAGCGCCAATTCGGCCGCGCCCTGGAGCTGCTGCGGGACTACCAGGCACTGGAGCGCGAGCTGTCGGTACCCTATGCCGCCGAAGCCTGTCGCCGCATCGCCCTCACCCAGCTGGAAGGCGCCTGGGACGCCGCCGGTCAGCGCTTCTGGATCTTCGCCACCCGCGCCCAGCGTCAGGTCACCCAGGACCTCGCCCGCCAGGGCGAAACCCAGGGCCAGCCCGACGCGGCCGCCGACCTGCCGCGGCTGCGCCGCCAGCGCAGCCTGGTCACCGAGTTGGACGACCTGGCGCCGACGCTCTCCGACATCGCCGGCTGGCAGGGCGTGGCCAGCGATCTCGACGCCCTGCTCGCCCGCCGTGCCCTGGCGGAAAAACTCAACGCGGCCCTGCCGACCTTGGCGGACACCCCTGAGCAGTTGCTGGCCCTGCGCCAGGCCGCGGCGCGTCGCTTGCAGCATCCCGAGGACCAGCCGGAAGACACCACCCTGGCCCCGGCCAGCCGTGCCTTCGCCCAGGCCCTCGCGGCGGCAGAGTCGGCGCGCCAGGCCTTCGCCGAGCAGGCGGGATTGGCGGAGGACACCCCAGCTGCCGACCTGGTCCGCACCGCTGCGGCCCTCTTGCGCCAGCCCGGCAAGCTCAAGGCTTGGTGCGACTGGCAGCGCGTCCGCGAAGAGGCGCAGACCCTGGGCCTGGCACCGCTGCTCGCCCGGGTCACGCTCGGCTCCGCCGAGGATCTCGCGGCCGTCTTCGAAACCGCCTATGCGCGCTGGTTCGCCGCCACCGCCCTGGACGCCGAGCCCTTGCTGCGCGACTTCGTCCCCGCCGAGCACGAGAGCGACATCCAGGCCTATCGCCGGCTCGACGACCGCCTGCAGCAACTCGCCGTGCGCCATATCCGCGCCCGCCTCTGCGGCGAGTTGCCGCCGAAGAACGACGCCGCGCGCCAGGGTGGCGGCTTCGCCGTGCTCAAGCACGAATTGCAGAAGCAGCGCCGGCACAAGCCGTTGCGCCAACTGGCGCTGGAGATGGGGGACGCCCTGGCCCGACTGGCGCCCTGCATGCTGATGAGTCCGCTGTCCATCGCCCAGTACCTGCCGCCGGACGGCGGTCTGTTCGACCTGGTGATCTTCGACGAAGCCTCGCAGATCGCGCCCTGGGACGCGGTGGGTGCCATCGCCCGCGGCGTGCAGGTAGTGATCGCCGGCGACCCCCGGCAGATGCCGCCGACGCGCTTCTTCGACCGCGCCGCCGGCGAGGACGACACCGCCGAGGACCTGGAAAGCATCCTCGACGAATGCCTGGGCGCCGGCACCTACAGCCATAGCCTCAACTGGCACTACCGCAGTCGCCACGAGAGCCTGATCGCCTTCTCCAACCACCATTACTACGACGGCAAGCTGATCACCTTCCCCGCCCCGGAGATCCGTCCGAGCGCGGTGGAGTGGCGGCGGGTGGACGGCGTCTATGCCAAGGGCAAGGGCCGCCACAACGCCCTGGAAGCCCAGGCCATGGTCGCCGAGGCGGTCAAACGCCTGCTCGATCCGGCCTTCGCCGGGCTCAGCCTGGGCATCATCACCCTCAACAGCGAACAGCAGCGGCTGGTCACCGACCTGCTCGACCGGGCGCGCCAGCAGCACCCGGAGATCGAGGCGCACTTCGCCGAAGACCTGGCCGAGCCGGTGGTGGTGAAGAACCTGGAAACGGTGCAGGGTGACGAGCGCGACCTGATCATGCTCGGCATCGGCTTCGGCCCCACCGAGCCGGGCGCCAACAGCATGTCGATGAATTTCGGTCCGCTGAACAAGGACGGCGGCTGGCGCCGGCTCAACGTCGCCGTGACCCGGGCGCGGCGGGAGATGCTGGTGTTCTCCTCCTTCGATCCAGGACTGATCGACCTCAACCGCACCAATGCCCGGGCGGTACGGGATCTCAAGCTGTTCCTCGAATTCGCCCAGCGCGGGCCCCAGGCCCTGGCCGCCGCGGTCAAGGGCTCCCTGGGCGGCCACGATTCGCCCTTCGAGGAAGCCGTAGCCCAGGCGCTGCAGGCCAAGGGCTGGCAGGTGGTGCCACAGATCGGCGTCTCGCGTTTCCGCATCGACTTGGGCATCGTCCACCCCGACCGGCCGGGCGACTACCTGGTCGGCATCGAATGCGACGGCGCCACCTACCACAGCGCCGCCACCGCCCGCGACCGCGACAAGACCCGCAGCGCCATCCTCCAGGGCCTCGGCTGGACGCTGCTGCGCGTCTGGTCGACCGAGTGGTGGATCGATCGGGCCGGTGCCACCGAGCGGCTGCATGGGGAGATCGAGCGGCTGCTGGAAGAATCGCGGGCGAAAGCCTGAGGTAAGGGCTATTTGGCTTCGCCGCGCTCAGCGGCAACCTAGGCTGTGATACCCAGGTTGAGCGCAGCGAGTCGGATGTTCGGGTGTGGGGCAACCCTCACCCCGGCCCTCTCCCCGAGGGAGAGGGGGCGATTGGGTCCGGCGCGGGTGGTGGCTCGTCCCCTGGTATCGCGCTGCCAAGGCCTCCGTCGCGTGGAAAACCGCGCCGCGTTTTCCACTGATCAACTGCACCTAGACGTGGATAAAGCGCCGTTAGCCATCCTGCGGGGCTACTCCCTCTCCCCTTGGGAGAGGGCTGGGGTGAGGGTATCTCCGGACATGCCGATGGCCAACGGACCGTTGGGCTTCGCTGCGTTCAGCGCCAACCTACCAGGCGCCTGATCATACCGAACTACCCCCTCTCCCCTTGGGAGAGGGCTGGGGTGAGGGTATCCCCGGACAGGCCGATGGCCAACGGACCGTTGGGCTTCGCTGCATTCAGCGCCAACCCACCAAGCGCCTGATCACACCGAACCACCCCCTCTCCCCCTGGGAGAGGGCTGGGGTGAGGGTATCCCCGGACAGGCCGATGGCCAACGGACCAATGGGCTTCGCTGCACCCAGCCCAACCGACGCGAAGCCGTCAAAGAATGTTCAACGGATACTCGGTGATCAGCCGGGTCTCGGCCACGGTGCCGCCGGTGCTCTGGCTGCCGGAGTGCCAGGCCTGGCGCAGGCGGAAGCTCAAATCCTTGGCCGGGCCGTCCTGGAGGACGTACTTGGCCTCCAGATCGGTCTCGTGCTCCTTCTCGCCATCGCCATAGAGACCGGCGTAGGCCGAATCGGCGGCTACCTGGGTACCGTCGATGCCGCTGCCGCGGGTATGCCGCACCATCAGACTCAGGCCCGGCACGCCGTAGCTTTCCATATCGAGGTCGTAGCGCGCCTGCCAGCTGCGTTCGCCCGGGCCGTTGAAGTCGGAGAACTGCATGGAGTTGCCGAGCAGGATGGAATCGCCGAAGGACCCCGGCACCGGTGCGCCGAAGACCGCGTAGTCGAAGGGTTCGTCGCCATGGATGCGCTGGTGGATCAGGGTGAAGGTATGGGCGCCGGTCTGGAAGGCGGCGGCCAGCGACCAGGCGGTGTTGTCGATGCTGCCGGCCTTGGCGCTGCCGGCGTCCAGGGTGCGATAGAGGTTGGCGTCGAAGGTCAGGCTCTGCTCGGCGGCCAGGGGCACCACGTAGTTCAGGTTGCCATAGTACTGGTCCCAGACGTCTTCGAAGTGCCCGGTGTAGAGCGAGGCACTGAGGTGATCGCTGAACTTGTAGACGCCTCCGGCGTAGCTGGCGGAGGAGGCCTCGACCCCGGCGTAGCCCGCGTAGATACCGCCGTCCGAGCTGGTGGTGCGCGGCGCGGTGGCCGAGGTGAAGTGGCCACCTTCGAGCATCAGGTGATCGACCTCCTGGCTCACCAGGCTCCAGCCGCGGGCGGTCTGGGGGAACAGCCAGTTGCCACCCGCCGCCAGTACCGGCGCCGTGGGCTGCTGGTCGCCGTACTTGAGCACGGTGTTGGAGACGCGTAGCTTGACCGCCGCCCCGCCCCGGCTGAATTCGTCACGCTGGCTGCCGTCGCCGTCCACCGGCATGTTCGGGGTATTGGCATGGCCATCACCCCCGTCCAGCTTGAGTCCCAGATAGCCGAAGGCATCCACGCCGACGCCCACGGTGCCCTGGGTGAAGCCCGAGGTGTAGTTGAGCAGGAAGGCCTGGGTCCAGCTGCGCGGATCGCGGCTGTTGCGCGGCTCGGCGCCGTGGCCATCGCCTTCGTTCTGGCGCAGGTAATAGTAGTTGCGCAGCAGCAGGGTCAGGTCGCCGTCCTCGACAAAGCCCTTGGCGTCGGACTGCTGGCTGGCCAGGGCCGCGCCGGTGAGCAGCAGACCGGGTACGCCCAGCAGCCAGGCCCGGTGGCGAAGAGGACGGAGTGAAGACAGTGACAGGCGATTCATGGGCGTCTCGATAGCGGGTGGATAACGGGTTGGAGACCGTCGTAGGACGACTGAGTTCACCCTTTGCCGCGGCAGCCCGGCCTGTCACGCCCTGGTAATACCGATCTGCTGCGCTAGCCTCTACCTATTATCCCGAGGCCCGCCATGACCACCATAGATCTCGCCTACCGCCCTCGCCTCGCCGATCTGCGCCCGCTCCTGCCCGACGCGGCCAGCGGGCTGCGCGGCGGTCCACGAATCACCCCCGCCGCCGACTTGGCGGATCGGCAGGGCTATGCCGCCGACTTCCTTGGCGACTTCCCAGTGCCCTGGCCGCAGCCGAGCGCGGCCTTGGCCAGCGACGTCCTGCCCATTCCTGCCAGCGGCGACCGCCTGGACTACACCCATTTCTCCGTGACCCTGTCGCGTAGCCGGCGGATAGCGCTGTGGGTGGGCGTCAACATCGACGGTGGCCAGGCGGTGGAGGTGCCACGCAGCCGCGACGCCTGGGCCTACGATGGCCGGGTACCGCTGGAGGCCCAGCTCGGCGAGTCACTCTATGCCGACAATCTGCTCGACCGTGGTCACTTGGTGCGTCGCCAGGACCCCAATTGGGGACCCGAGGCCAACCAGGCCAATAAAGACACCTTCCATTTCACCAACTGCGCACCGCAGATGGCGGCCTTCAATCAGAAGACCTGGCTGGAGCTGGAGGACTATATCCTTGACAACACCCAGCGCTGGCAGGCGCGAGTCAGCGTCTTCAGCGGCCCGGTGCTGCGCGCCGACGATCGCGCCTATCGCGACGCCCGGATTCCTGAAGCCTTCTGGAAGGTGGTGGCCTTTCTCGGCGACGACGGCAAGCCCTCCGCCAGCGCCTACCTGATCGACCAACGCCGCGAGTTGGACGCGCTGTCCATCGCCTTCGGCCGACTGCGCACCTACCAGTGCAGCGTGCTGCATATCGAGCAACTGACCGGTATCGACTTCGGCTCGTTGAGCGCTTACGACGGCTTTTCCAATGAAGAGCGCGCCACCGGGGCCTCGGTCGAGCGAGCCATTTTCGGTCCAGCCGATATCCTGCTCTAACCCGGCTGTACGCAGGGACGCGGCAGGCTATTACGCACCCCCAGCACCGCCAGCAGGATCACCCCGGCCAGGTACAGCTCGGCGGCGCCCGCCAACCCCAGCCGCGGCACCAGGGTGCTGACCGCCAGGGCCGGCAGGCAGAAGGCGAGGTAGCTGAGGACGTAGAAGGCCGCCAGCAGGCCGGCGCGCTGGGCTGGCTCCGCCAGCGGCAGCAGGCTGCGGGTGGCGCCGAGAAAGCCACTGCCGAAGCCGACGCCGGTCACCAGGGTGCCCAGGGCGAAGAGTCCCAGCTGACCGCTGACTACCGCCAACCAGAGCAGTACCGGCCCGGCCACCAGGGTGCTCGCGCCCAGGCGCAGCAGCCGGGCCGGTGACCAGCCGCGCAGGCCATGCAGGCAGGCCGCACCGGTTAGGGTCAGGCCAGCCACCACCCCACCGCCGACCAGGATCGAGGTGGCGCCGGTAGCCGCCTTGATCAACCCCGGCATCAGCGACAGATAGAAACCGCCCACCGCCCAGACGGCCAGCTCCAGCGGCAGCACCCGCCACAGCATGGCGCGCGCCTGCGGCGGGACCGCCAGTTGTGGACGCAAGGCGGCGAGCAGTCCCGGCCGGCGCGGCAGGCTATCGGGCAGGCGCAGCAGCAACAGGCCTTGCAGCACGAAGAGCAGCAGGAACAGCCGATAGACCAGTTGCAAGGGCGCGGGCGCGAATTCCACCAGCAGGCCACAGCCCAGGGCACCGACCGCCATGCCCAGCAACGGCGTCAGGCTGTTCAGCCAGGGACCACGCTCAGCGTCCACGTCGAGCAGCGCCGCGCCCAGGGCGCTGGTGGCGATGCCGGTCGCCAGGCCCTGCAAGGTGCGGGCGAGCACCAGGTCTGCCAGCCCTTCGGCCTGGTGGAACAGCAGCATGGCGAGGATCTCCAGCACCAGAGCGCCCAGGATCACCGGGCGGCGCCCCAGGTGATCGGAGAGCCGCCCGCCCACCAGCAAGGCAGCTAGCAGCGCCAGGGCATAGACCGCGAACACCAGGGTCAGCCAAAAGGTGGAAAAGCCCCAAGCCTGCTGGTAGCTGGCATAGAGGGGTGTCGGCGCGCTGGACGCTGCCAGGAAGGTCAGCAGCACGACTCCGAGCAGGGCTAGGCGCGAAGCAGGCGAAGAGGTCATGGTCGAACCCTAAAGCTAAGTAATTGCTTTAGAGACTGAACCCTTCCCAAGACAAAAGCAATGCGTTTGCGTTAAAGCGAAGGTATCCTGGCGGCATGACCACCAAGCAATCTCGTCCCGGCGGCCGCAGTGCCCGGGTTCAGCAAGCCATCCACGAGGCCGTCCTGGCCCTGCTGCAGGAACAGCCGCGGGAGTCTTTGACGGTGCCCATGATCGCTGCGCGCGCCGGGGTCACCCCGTCCACCCTCTATCGTCGCTGGGGCAACCTGCCCAGTCTGTTGACCGACGTCGAATTGCAGTGCCTGCGCCCGGATCAGCCACCGGAGGACACGGGCAGCCTGAGAGGCGATCTTGAGCGCTGGCTTGAAGACTATGTCGACGACCTGGCCTCCACGCCTGGCCAAGCCATGCTCAGGGACGCCCTGGCCGCCACCGACCCAGGCTGTGCGGTACGCTGCACCGAGCCGACCCGGGAACGCCTGCAGCTCATGCTCGAACGCGCCCAGGCCCGCGGTGAGCCGGTGCCCAGCCTGGAGGTCTTAATGGATGGCCTGGTCGCCCCCTTGGTCTATCGGACGCTGTTTCGCGCCCAGCGGCCCGATAACCAGCTGTGCCAGCGCCTGCTCGCCCGCGCCTTGCGTCCTGACGGCTAACTCATCACTTGAAAACGACGAGGCCCGAACCTTCCGATTCGGGCCTCGCAGCGACCTTTCAGCCGCGCTGAAACGCCTGGTTAGACGGCAACCACCTTGTTGGCCGGCTGGGTGCGACGACCCAGGGCCCCGCCGATGGCACCGACGACACCACCGATCACCAGGCTGATCAGCAGGATCCAACTGGCCTGGGAGACCTTGCGCGCGGCCACGTCAGCGGCTTCACGGGCCTTCTGCTCGGCCTGGGCCTTGAGTTCCTGGTACTTGGCATAGGCCTGCTGGTAGGTCTGCTGGGCCTTGTCGACGATGGCGTTGGCCTCGGCATCACTCTTGCCGGTACGGGCCTTGATCAGGTTCACCAGGGCTTGGCGGTCGGCGGCGTTCCAGGCCTGGTCGCCACGCTGCTTGAGACGATCCAGCAAGGCGCTCAGTTGGTCATCGGTCTGCTGCGGGTTATTGGCGCTGTTCTCGGCGGTGTTCTTGGCATCCTGCTCGGCACCCTGGGCCTGCTGCTTGAGGTTCTCCGGCTGCAGCTCGGTCTTGCCGGTCTGGCGCAACGCGGTTTCCAACTCGTTCTGCAGGTCGCTCAGGTCGAACTGGATGCCCTGCTGACGCAGCTGATCCTGGACCTGGTTGGTCAGGGCCGGGGCGGCCTGGGAGATACCACTGCCGATCATGGACAGACCACTGCCTGCCACGTTGAGACCGGTGCGCACCACGCCGCTCACGGCGCTGGACACCAGGTAGACGCTGACCAGGGTCACCGTGGCCCAGACCAGGATGCCGTGCAGCGCACCTTCACGCTGGGCCAGGCGGCCGGCGATCCAGGCACCGACGAACACCGAGATGGCGGCGCTGAGGCCGACCCAGATACCGGTGCCCTTGCCCAGGCCGGCCAGCGGATTGGCTTCCTGCTGCGGGTCGATGGACGCCGAACCGATGGCGGTGCCCAGCAGGCTGAGCAGCAGCGAAACGGTCAGGGCGATGACCACGCCGGCGATGACCGAGCTCCAGGAAATGCGCTTGAGCAGCGGTGCGGTGGCGGTGGTGGGGGCCGCGTAGGCAGGGGTGTGGCGAGTGTCGAGAGACATGGCGAGTGCTCCGAGGGGTTTGGGGAAAGGACTTCTTATTGTCGTAACGAATGGATTCCGCTTCGCTGCGACAAGTTCCCAAACCCTCACGCCAGAGCATCGCCCTAATTGCCGAACACCATATCCATCAGGAGTTTGGCGTTGAGCACCAGGATCAAACCGGCCACCGCCCAGGCCAGTAGCGCGGTCATCCGGCCGATGACGAAGGAGCCCATCAGCTGGCGATCCGAGACGAAACGCACCAGCGGGATCACCGCGAAGGGCAGTTGCATGGACAGCACCACCTGGCTCAGCACCAGCAGCTTGGCCGTGCCGCTTTCGCCATAGAAACCGGTCACCACCACCACCGGAATGACGGCGATGCCGCGAGTGATCAGCCGCCGCGCCCAGTCAGGGATGCGCAGCGAGAGGAAGCCCTCCATGACGATCTGTCCGGCCAGGGTGGCGGTAACCGTGGAGTTGATCCCCGACGCCAAGAGCGCCACGGCGAACAGCAGCGAGGCGATGCCGACACCCAGCATCGGCGACAACAGATGGTAGGCGTCCTGGATCTCGGCCACGTCGGTGCGCCCGGCGCTGTGGAACACCGCCGCCGCGGTGATGAGGATGGCGGCGTTGACGAACAGCGCCAGCATCAGCGCCAGGGTGCTGTCGGCCACCGCCCAGCGCAGGCCCATGCGCCGCCCTTCCTCGGTGCGCGGATAGGCGCGGGTCTGCACGATGGAGGAATGCAGATAGAGGTTATGGGGCATAACCGTGGCGCCGATGATGCCGATGGCCAGGTACAGCGCAGCCGGATTGGTGACGATCTCCGCCTTGGGCAGGAAGCCGTCGAGCACCGCGGCGAGGGGCGGCTGGGCCAGCGCCATCTGCACCCCGAAGCAGACGAAGATCAGCGTCAGCAGGGCGATGACGAAGGCTTCCAGCCAGCGGAAACCGCGATTCATCAGCAGCAGGATGAGGAAGACGTCCAGCGCGGTGAGGATGGCGCCCCACATCAGCGGGATGCCGAACAACAGGTTGAGGGCGATGGCGGTGCCGATCACCTCCGCCAGGTCGCAGGCGATGATCGCGATTTCGCAGGCGATCCACAGCAGGAAACTCACCGGTCGTGAATAACGTGCGCGGCAGGCCTGGGCCAGGTCCAGGCCGGTGGCGATGCCGAGGCGCGCGGCCAGGGCTTGCAGCAGGATGGCCATGAGGTTGGAGAGCAGGATCACCGACAGCAGCAGGTAGCCGAATTGCGAGCCACCGGCCAGGTCGGTGGCCCAGTTGCCCGGGTCCATGTAGCCCACCGAGACCATGTAGCCCGGGCCGATGAAGGCCAGCAACCGCCGCAACCAACCACCGCCCTGGGGCACCGGCACGCTGGCGTTCATCCGCCCCAGGCTGGGCCGGGCGGGAGCCTCAGGCTCCTGCCAGGCGGGATCGGCGTAGCGGGCGGACTCTTTCATGGCGGGCTCGCGCGGGAATCGGACTCTGCGTTGGAGAATTTAGCCTAGGCTAAAATTCACACATCCGGCAATAAAAAATCTCTATGTCGTCCCTTGATAATCACCGCTGGTAAAGGAAGCTTTGGCGTTTATCCGCAACTCGGTCAAAATGGCGCCCGAACGGCCCGTCGGGTCGCACTGCTCTTGCGGAGAAGGTCATTCAGGTGGGCAACATGACTAAGGACGACGAACTGCTGAATCGGTTGGTCGATCCATCCATTCACATGGAAGGTTTTCAACAGGTCCGCGAGGCGCATCGTCAGGAGCTGATCGAAGACTATGTCGAGCTCATCTCCGATCTGATCCGGGACGGCGGTGAAGCCCGCCAGGTGGACATCGCCGCCCGCATCGGCGTGGCCCAACCGACCGTGGCCAAGATGCTCAAGCGCCTGGCTGCCGCCGGCCTGATCGTGCAGCGCCCCTATCGCGGCGTCTTCCTCACCCCGGAAGGCGAAGCCCTGGCCGAAGCCAGTCGCGCGCGCCACCACGTGGTGGAGACCTTCCTGCTGACCCTGGGCGTGGACGCCGATACCGCGCGGCGCGATGCCGAAGGCATGGAGCACCATGTCAGCGAGGCCACCCTGGCGGTCTTCCGCCGCTTCATCGCCAGCCGTCAGGCCTGACGGCTGCGGCTTTAGTCGAAAGTCGCTGCGCCTCCCTTAAGAAATTCCCGGTACCGTCGAAGTAGTGGAAGTCATACTTTCACTCCTCTCGGTGTCCTGCCATGTTCAATCGCTCTCTCAAGACCGAACTCGCCCAGTTGCGTGCCGAGGTCGCCGAACTACGTCAGTTGCACGCTGGCTTCGAAAGCCAGGCGCTCAGTCTTACCGTGGACGACCGCGGCAACATCGAGCGGGTCAACGAGCGCTTCTGCCGAGAGATGGGCTACCGCGCCGAGAACGTGGTGGGTCGTCCGCTGGACGCCTTCATTCCGGAATACGTCAAACAACTGCCCTGCTATCGGGATCTGAAGAACGCCCTCAGCCAGGGCCAGCAGACCAGCGGCATGTACCGCCTGCTGCGGGCCAACGGCGAAGAGGCCTGGCTCTATGCGACCTGGCAACCGCTGCGCGATGCCGAGGGGCGTATCCACAGGACCATCTGCTACGGCAACGACCGCACCGAACAGGTGGAAACCTCCACCGAACACGCCGGCCTGATCAACGCCCTGCTGAGATCCACCGCGGTCATCGAATTCAACCTGGCCGGCGAGGTGCTCACCGCCAACGACCGCTTCCTGCAAGGTATGGGCTATTCCCTGGCGCAGATCCAGGGCAAGCACCACCGGATGTTCTGCACCAGTGAAGAAGCCCACTCCGCCGAGTACCAGAGCTTCTGGGCGCGGCTGAACCGGGGCGAGTTCATCGCCAGCCGCTTCAAGCGCCTCGACAGCCATGGCCGTACGGTCTGGCTGGAAGCCTCCTACAACCCGGTGCTCAATACCCGTGGCGAACTGTACAAGGTGGTCAAGTTCGCCACCGTCATCACCGAGCAGGTGGAGCAGGAACAGGCCGTGGCCGAGGCCGCCAAGGTGGCCTTCGACATCTCCCAGCAGACCGACGAGAGTGCGCGCCAGGGCGCGGAGGTGGTCCAGGACACCGTGGCGGTGATGCGCAAGATCGCCGAAGAGCTGCAGGTGGCCTCCAATGGCATCGAGGCCCTGGGCGAGCAATCGCTGGTGATCAGCACCATCGTCAAGACCATCAGTGGCATCGCCGAGCAGACCAACCTGCTGGCGCTCAACGCCGCCATCGAAGCGGCGCGGGCCGGTGAGCAGGGCCGCGGCTTCGCCGTGGTGGCCGACGAGGTCCGCCAACTGGCCGGCCGCACCAGCAAGGCCACCGAGGAGATCGTCGGCGTGGTGCAGCAGAACCAGCAGCTGGCGCAGACCGCCGTGGCCAACATGGCGGCGAGCAAGCATCAGGCGGAACAGGGCCTGCAACTGGCCAATGCCGCCGGCAGCCGCATCACCGAGATCCAGGACGGCGCTCAACGGGTGGTCGGTGCGGTGGGTCAGTTCGCCCGCCGGTTGAGCTGAGTCATATCCTACCCAGGCGGTGACGAGGGCCTTCCCGTCGCCGCCTTCAGTTGTGAAATTTCTGAAGTAAGTTTTTGCCGCCGCCTATTCAATGGCGGTCCCGCCCGCCGCAAGATGGCTCTCGGCACCTAGCCTCTAGAGCTGCGGCCTCCGCTTTTCCTTGCAACTGCCCTCATCCGAACCCATCCCTGGGAGGCCGTTGCCCGCATGAAACTCGACCTCTTCCGCAGCCTCTGGGGCCACGCCGAGCAGCGTGAGCGCGCCTGCCGCGAAGCCCGCGGCGCCGGCTTCTCCGGCATCGAGGCACGGCTGCCGCCAACCGCTACCGAACGCCGCGAACTGGGCACGCTACTCGCGGGCGAAGGCCTCGCCTATATCGCCATCCTCTTCACCGGCGGCGCCGTGCTGCCCGACCAGGGCCTCACCCCAGCCGAGCACCTGCGCGACCTGGACCGCCAGTTGGACGCCTCCACCGAACTCGAACCGCGCTTCATCAACGTGCTGGCCGGCAATGATCGCTGGTCCACCGCGCAGCAGCTGGATTTCCTCGGCCAAGCCCAGGAAATCGCCCGACGCGGCGGTCACCTGTGCAGCTTCGAGACCCACCGCGCGCGCTGCCTGGCTACCCCCTGGGTCACCCTGGAGATCGCGCGGCAACTGCCCGAGTTGCTGTTCACCACCGACATCAGCCACTGGGTGGTGGGCTGCGAGCGGCTGTTGGACGATCCCGCCGACGACCTTGCCGACTTCGTCAGTCGCGTCCATCACATCCAGGCTCGGGTCGGCTACGACCAGGGCCCCCAGGTGCCCCACCCCGCCGCGCCGGAATACGCCCGCGAGCTGGCCTTCCACCAGCGTCACTGGGAAGCGGTCTGGCAGAGCCAGCGCGAGCGCGGCTATCCGGTCACCACCCTCACCCCCGAATTCGGTCCCGATGGCTACACCTTCCGCCTGCCCTTTACCGGCATGCCCATCGCCGATCTCTGGGACCTCAACCGCTGGATGGCCGACACCCAGCGCGAACACTTCCAGCGCTTTCTCCGCCACGCCTAAGGAGCTCGCCATGCCCGACGCCCAAGATGCCGCCTTCCAGACCATCCCCGTGGTGGACATCGCCGGCCTGTTCAGCCCCGACCTGGCCGCGCGCCAGGCCGTCGCCGCCGAACTGGGCCAGGCAGCCCGCGAGGTGGGCTTTCTCTACATCCGCAACCATGGCCTGGACCCCGCGTTGATCGAGGGCCTGCGCCAGGCGGCGCGGGATTATTTCGCCCAGCCACTGGCGACCAAGATGGGCCACTACATCGGCACCTCGGCCTCGCACAAGGGCTTCGTACCCGAGGGCGAGGAGATCTACGGCACCGGCAAGCCCGACCACAAGGAAGCCTTCGACGTCGGCTTCGAGGTGGCGGCGGACGATCCCCTGGTACTGGCCGGCACCCCGCTGCTGGGGCCCAACGCCTGGCCGGCCCTGCCGGGCTTTCGTGAGCGGGTCCAGGCCTACTACGCGGCGGCCTTCGCCCTCGGCCGCCAGCTGTTCCGCGGCTTCGCCCTGGCGCTGGAGCTGCCGGAAGACACCTTCGATCCGCTGGTCAGCCGGCCACCGTCCAAGCTGCGGTTGATCCACTACCCCTTCGACGCCAGCGCCGAGGATGCCCCCGGCATCGGCGCCCATACCGACTACGAGTGCTTCACCATCCTGCTGGCCGACCAGCCGGGCCTGGAGGTGATGAACGAAGCCGGCCAGTGGATCGACGCCCCACCGCTGGACGGTGCCCTGGTGGTGAACATCGGCGACATGCTGGAGGTGATGACCGCCGGCGCCTTCGTCGCCACCGCCCACCGGGTGCGCAAGGTCAAGGCCGAGCGCTATTCCTTCCCGCTGTTCTACGCCTGTGACTACCACACCCGCATCGCGCCGCTCCCCCAGTTCGCCGCGGGCGCCGAGGGCTACGAGGCCCTGGCCATCGGCGAGCACATGTGGAGCCAGGCGTTGCAGACCTACCGCTACCTGCGCGCCAAGGTCGCCGCCGGCGAGCTGGCCCTGCCGGAACACGCCCGCAAGACCTCCAGTTTCGGCCATTTGAAAAACCACGCCTGACCATAACGACAACCCCCGGAGCATCCCCATGAACATCCTGCGCAAATCCCTGAGCGTCATCCTGTTGGGCAGCCTGGCCTGCGCGGCCCAGGCCGAGGTCAAGACCGTCACCCCTGGCGTGCTGAAGGTCGGCATGGACATCACCTACCCGCCCTTCGAATCCTTCGATGGCGACAAGGTGGTGGGGTCGGACCCTGACTTCGCCACCGACCTGGCCAAGCAACTGGGACTCAAGGCCGACTTCGTCAACACCGAGTTCGCCGGGCTGATCCTGGGCCTGAAGTCCAATCACTTCGATACGGTGATCTCGGGCATGTACATCACCCCGGAACGCACCGCCCAGGCGCTGGCCATCCCCTATGCGCGCACCGGCGCGGCCATCATGACCAAAGCGGGTGGCGCCCAGGCGCCCAAGGTGCCGGAAGACCTCTGCGGTCTGAAGGTGGGCCTGCAGCGCGGCACCACCTGGGTCGCCAAGCTGCAGAAGCTCTCCGCCGACTACTGCGTGCCCCAGGGCAAGGGCGCCATCGCCGTGAGCGAGTTCCCCTCCGCGCCGGAAGCCACCCAGGCCATGCTCGCCGGCAACGTCGACGCCCAGATGGAGATCGGCGGCGCCGCCAGCCAGATCGTCGAGCGCTCCCGCGGTCGGGTGCGCATCACCTCGCCGGAGCTGGTGTACAAGGAGACCCTCGGCATCTACCTGCGCAAGGACAACGAGGCCCTGAAGCAGGCCCTAGAGGAAGCCTTCGCCAAGGTGCGGGCCTCCGGCGACTACGCCGCCCTGTTGAAGAAGTACAACCTGGAAGACGCCCCGGCGAACTGAGCGAGGAGCGTCGCCGCCACGGCCCCCGCCGTGGCGGCGACGCCTGGTGATCCCCATGCAATTCGATTGGCCCTACTTCTTCTCGCTGTTTTCCCTGCCGGCTTTCTGGAAGGCCTGCGTCACCGTGGTCCAGCTCAGCGGCCTGGCCTGGCTGATCGGCCTGGCGCTGGGCTTCCTGGTCGCCTCGGCGCGTTTGCACGGGCCGGCCTGGCTGCGCTGGCCGCTGGGCGGTTACATCTGGTTCTTCCGCAGCGTCCCCCTGCTGGTGCTGGTGGTGTTCGTCTACAACCTGCCGCAGCTGTTGCCCGTGAGTGGCCCGCTGCTGTCGAACCCCTTCATTTCCGGCCTGCTGGCGCTGGTGCTCACCGAAACCGCCTACATGGCCGAGATCCATCGCGGCGGCCTGCTGGCGGTGGCCAAGGGGCAGCGTGAAGCCGGGCGCGCCCTGGCCCTGGGCACCCTGAGCATCCAGCGGCTGATCGTCATCCCCCAGGCCCTGCGCATCGCCCTGCCCACCCTGATCAACGAATACATCACCGTGGTCAAGCTGACCTCGCTGATCTCGGTGATCTCCCTGACCGAAATCCTCAAGGTCGGCCAGCAACTCTATGCCGCCAATTTCCTGGTGCTGGAGACCCTGGCCGCGGTAGCCGTCTACTACGTACTCATCGTCACCCTGTTCGGCTGGCTGCTGCAGGCGCTGGAGCGGCGACTCGACCTCGGCCGGCGCCGCCCGGGCACCCTCGACGGCCCCGCCGAAGCGGCCCTGAGGGCCGACCTGCCCAAGGATGCCGGTCCGCGCTTCCCCGCTCCCCGCGCGGGCGATCCGCCGGTGCTGGAGCTGCGCAGCGTACGCAAGCGCTACGGCGCCCAGGAGGTGCTCAAGGGCATCGACCTCAAGGTCGGCCGTGGCGAGGTGCTGGCACTGATCGGCCCCTCGGGCTCGGGCAAGACCTCTCTGATCCGTACCCTCAATGGCCTCGAAAGCCTGGATGACGGCGAGATCCTGCTGTTCGGCGCAGGCTTCATCCGCGCTGGCGAGCGCACGCCGCGGCGCCGGCTACGCGAAGGGCTGCGGCACCTGGGCATGGTATTCCAGGGCTTCAACCTCTTTCCGCACCTGACCCTGCTGGGCAACATCACCCTGGCACCCCGTCAGCAACGCGCGGCCCAGGCTGGCGAACTGCGCCAGCGCGCCCTGGCATTGCTGGACAAGGTCGGCCTGCTGGCCCATGCCCACAAGTATCCGCACCAGCTCTCCGGTGGCCAGCAGCAGCGCGTCGCCATCGCCCGCGCTCTGGCCATGGCGCCGGACATCATGCTGTTCGACGAACCCACCTCGGCGCTGGACCCGGAGCTGGTGGGCGAGGTGCTCAAGGTGATCCGCACCCTGGCCGACGAAGGCATGACCTTGCTGATCGTCACCCACGAGATGGACTTCGCCCTGTCCATCGCTGATCGGGTGATCTTCATGGAGAACGGCGTGATCCACACCGATGCCGCGCCCGAGGCCATCCGCCAGGGACACTGCGATCCGCGCATCCGCCAGTTCATGGGGCTCACCGCCCCCGCCACCGCCCCTGTCGCCGAGGAAGTCACCCCATGAACCATCCCGAGCTACGCCCCGGTGAATGGCAGGCGCGCTGCGAGCTGGCCGCGCTGTACCAGCTGCTCGCCCATTACCGCATGACCGATCTGATCGACACCCACATCACCCTGCGCCTGCCGGCCACGAGCGAGCTGTTCCTGATCAATAGATACGGCGTGCCCTTCGAGCGCATGACCGCCAGCGATCTGGTGCTGATCGACCTGGACGGCCGTCCGCAGCCCGGCCCCTTCGGGGAACAGTTGGTCAATGTCGCCGGCTTCGTCATCCACTCGGCGATCCACGCCGCCCGCCCCGACCTGCACTGCGTGATCCACACCCACACCGCGGCTGGCATGGCGGTGGCCGCCCAGCGCGACGGCCTGCTGCCGCTCACCCAGCACGCCCTCAAGTTCTATGGTCACCTGGCCTATCACACCTACGAGGGCATCGCCCTGTCGCTGGACGAGCGCGCCCGGCTGGTCGCCGACCTAGGGCCACATCGGGCCATGATCCTGCGCAATCACGGCCTGCTGGTGGGCGGCGCCACCCCGGCGGAGGCCTTCCATGAGATCTACTTCCTGGAACGCGCCTGCCAGGCGCAGGTCCAGGCGCTGGCCGGCGGGGTACCGCTGCACTATCCCAGCGAAGCCGTCTGCCAGCACACCGCCGCGCAATTCCAGGCCGATGGCGCCGCGGGCCTCATCGAGCTGGCCTGGCAGGCGGCGCTGTCGCTGATCGAGGCGCAACGCGCCGACTGGTCTCGCTAGCTAATCGCCACCGCCCGCCGCCGGCCGAGCAGGGCCACGGCGGCCAGGGTGACCCCCAGGCTGACTAGCAGGCACAGCCCGAGCAGCCCGCGGTCGCCCCAGTGCTCCCGGGCCAGGGCATAGCACCAGGGCGCCGCCGCCGAGAGCAGGAAGCTCGGCGCCAGCAGCTTGCCGGTCAGCCGCGCATAGAGCGCCCGGTCGAACAGCTCCAGCGGCAGGCTGGCCCGCAGCACCGCCACCAGGCCGTTGAGGGCGCCATAGAGAAAGACGAAGCCGGCGGTGAGCAGCAGATGACCCTCGCTCGCCAGCGCCAGGCCGAAACTCAAGGGGAGCCCCAGGCCCAGCAGCAGATTGAGCTGGCGAGCCGACAGCCGCTGCCCGGAGGCCAGCTCCGCCAGCCGCGCACAGACCTGACCGATGCCCCAGAGCGCGGCCACCTCCACCGGCACGCCGCGTTCAGCCAGCAGCGCCGGCAGATGGGCCGACAATCCCGCCGACAGAAAGCCGATCAGCGCCATGCCGGTGGCGAAGAGCACCCCCGCCAGCCGTGGCGAGGTGCCGGCCACCACGGGAGGCAGCTCGGCACTGGGCAGTCGTCCACGCACATTGGGCAGTGGCAGCAAGAGCAACAAACCAGCAAGGGCGATACCGGCGTAGACCACCAGCCCCAGGCGCCAGCCCAGCATCTCCAGCAGCCAATGGCCCAGCGGCCAGAACACCGCCGAGGCCAGGCCGCCGAGCAGGGTGATGCGCACCATCACCGCTCGCGATCTGTCGCCGGCCAGCCGCGCCAGGGTGGCGAAGGCGGCGTCGTACAGCGACAGCCGCATGCCCACGCCCAGGATCACCCAGGCCAGATAGAACAGCGGCGCTGAGTGCGCGGCGGCTAGCCCCAGGCAACCCAGGGCATCCAGCACCAGGCCCAGTTGCAGGGTCCGGCAGCCGCCCAGCCGCTCGATCAAGGCACCGCTGAAGGGCGAGACCAACCCCATGGTCAGCATCGCCAGGGAGAAGCCGCCGTAAACCCAGCGTTCCTCCCAGCCCAGCCCCGCCGCCATCGCCGGTCCGTAGACGCCGGGCAGATAGAAGGCCAGGCCCCAGGCCAGCAGTTGCATCAGGCCCAGCTGCCAGATGGCGCGGTCGCTCGGCATCGGCGTCATCAGCGGCCGCCCGGCGTGCTGTCACCCTCGCCCAGGCTGCGTTGCATCAGGACCGAATCGAGCCAGCGGCCATGCTTGAAGCCCACCGCCTCGAAGGTCCCCACCGGGCGAAAGCCCAGCCGGCGGTGCAAGGCGATGGACGCCTGGTTGGCGCTGTCGCCGATCACCGCCACCAGTTGGCGGAAGCCCGCCGCGGTACAGCCTTCGATCACCTCCGCCAGCAAGCGCTGGCCGATGCCCCGTCCGCCCAGGCCGTCGCGCACGTACACCGAATCTTCCGCCGTGTGGCGATAGGCCGGGCGCGGTCGGTAGAGCACCGCGTAGGCATAGCCCACCACCTCGCCCTCCAGCTCGGCTACTCGGTACGGCAGCCCCGCCTGGCGCACGGCGGCGAGGCGACGCCCCAACTCAGCCACATCGGGCGGCTCCACTTCGAAGCTGGCGGAGCCGTAGAGCACGTGCTGGGCATAGATGGCCTGGATGGCCGGCAGGTCCTCAGGGGTGGCGTCACGCAACTGCAGGGTGGTGTTCACGGGTTCTATCCAGCCTAGGGTTCGATGGCGAGATCATGCCGGGACGGCCAGGCAAAGATAAAGCTATGCTCGGTTATCCCAGGTATAAGCGAAACCTTGGCATGGCCGACCTCAATCTCACCCAACTCCAGACCTTCGTTCAGGTGGTCGCCACCGGCAGCTTTTCCGCCGCGGCCGACCGCCTGGGGCTGAGCCAACCGGCGGTGAGCTTGCAGATCCGCCAACTGGAGCGGCGCCTGGGCCTCAAGCTGTTGGAGCGCCTCGGCCGCAGCCTCAAGCCCACCGCCGCCGGCAGCCTGCTGCTCGACCACGCCGCGCGCATCCAGGCCGAGGTGGACCTGGCGCTGCAGGCCCTGGCCAGCCACGGCGAGACCATCACCGGGCGGGTAGCCATCGGCACCGGGGCCACCGCCTGCATCCACCTGCTGCCGCCGCTGCTGGGCCAATTGCGCCAGCGCTTTCCGCAACTGGATGTGCGCGTCAGCACCGGCAATACCCTGGACGTACTGCGCGCGGTGGAGGACAACCGCCTCGACCTGGGCCTGGTCACCCTGCCGGCCAGCGGGCGCAACCTGCAGGTGGAACCGCTGCTGGACGACGCCTTCGTCGCCCTGCTGCTGCCGGCCAGTCCCCTGCCACAGCGGGCCCTCACCCCGCCGGACCTGGCCGAGACGCCGCTGCTGGCCTTCGAGACCGGCAGTAGCACCCGCTTATTGATCGATGACTGGTTCCGCCGCGCCGGCCAGGCCAGCCGCCCGGTGATGGAGCTGGGCAGCATCGAGGCGCTCAAGGAACTGGTGGCCGCCGGCCTCGGCTACAGCCTGGTCCCAGGCATCGCCGTGGCCACCGACCACCATCGCCACGGCCTCCGCGTCCAACCCCTGGTACCGCCGCTGACCCGCACCCTGGCCCTGGTGCTGCGCCGTGACAAACCCCTGAGCCGCGCCCTGCAGCAAGTGCTGGAGGCATTGCGACAGCTGCGTAGCTGAGCGGGGGCTCGACCAGGGAGCAGCGACGCGCTTACAATTCCATTATTCAACGATCCTTGTATTATTGAACCATGAACCAAACGCAAGCCGTATCGGCCCTTGCCGCCCTCGCCCACCCCCAGCGCCTGAGCGTCTTTCGCGCCCTGGTGGTCGCCGGGACGGATGGCCTCACCCCGAGTCAGTTGGCCGACCAGCTGGACGTGGCACGGAGCAACCTCTCCTTCCATCTCAAGGAGCTGGCCACCGCCGGCCTGGTCTCGGTGGAGCAGCAGGGGCGCAATCTCATCTATCGCGCCGCCTATGCCCAGATGAACGCCCTGCTCGGCTATCTCACCGAACACTGCTGCGCCGGCGCTCCGTGCGCGGTCAGCGATTCCGCGCGCTGCTGCTGAGCCCTTTGCCTACCCCATCAACACCAACGCCAGACCCCACATGAATAGTCCCCCTCGCTGCCCTCCGCCAGCCAACCCCATGAACACCTTCGAGCGCTACCTGAGTCTCTGGGTCGCCCTTTGCATCCTGGCCGGCGTCGTCCTCGGCCAGCTGGCACCAGGCCTGTTCCGCGCCATCGGGCAGATCGAGGTCGCTCAGGTCAACCTGCCGGTCGGGCTGCTGATCTGGATCATGATCGTGCCCATGCTGCTCAAGGTGGATTTCGGCGCCCTGGGGCAGGTCCGCCAGCACTGGCGCGGGATCGGCGTCACCCTCTTCGTCAACTGGGCGGTCAAGCCCTTCTCCATGGCCCTGCTGGCCTGGCTGTTCATTCGCCAGCTGTTCGCCCCTTGGCTACCAACAGAACAGCTGGACAGCTACATCGCCGGCCTCATCCTCCTGGCGGCGGCGCCCTGCACCGCCATGGTCTTCGTCTGGAGTCGGCTCACCCAGGGCGATCCGCTGTTCACCCTGTCCCAGGTCGCGCTCAACGACACCCTCATGGTGTTCGCCTTCGCCCCCATCGTCGGCCTGCTGCTGGGCCTGTCGTCCATCGCGGTACCCTGGGCCACCCTGCTGCTCTCGGTGGTCCTCTATCTCGTGCTGCCGGTAATCCTCGCCCAGCTCTGGCGCCGTGCCCTGCTGCGCCGCGGCCAGGCCGCCTTCGACCGCACCCTGGGCCGCTTGGGGCCACTGTCCATGGCGGCGCTGCTGGCCACCCTGGTGCTGCTGTTCGCCTTCCAGGGCGAGGCCATCCTGGCCCAGCCGCTGGTGATCGCCCTGCTGGCGGTGCCCATCCTGATCCAGGTGCTGTTCAATTCGGCGCTGGCCTACTGGCTGAATCGCCTGGTGGGCGAAAGCCACAGCGTCGCCTGCCCCTCGGCGCTGATCGGCGCCAGCAATTTCTTCGAACTGGCCGTGGCCGCCGCCATCAGCCTGTTCGGCTTCCACTCCGGCGCCGCCCTAGCGACCGTGGTGGGTGTCCTCATCGAGGTACCACTGATGCTGCTGGTCGTGCGCCTGGTGAACGGCTCGCGCGTCTGGTACGAAGGCGGTGCCCACTCTTCTCGTCGAGACCGCCCATGAGCAGTGCCATCACGATCTACCACAACCCTGCCTGCGGCACCTCGCGCAACGTGCTGGGCCTGATCCGCAACAGTGGCGTCGAGCCGGAGGTCATCCACTACCTGGAGACCCCGCTCGATCAGGCGCACCTGGAGCGGCTGATCGCCGACCTGGGCATCCCGGTACGCGACCTGCTGCGCCAGAAGGGCACGCCCTATGCCGAACTGGGCCTGGACGATCCGCAGCTCAGCGACGCCGAGCTGATCGCCGCCATGCTGCGCCATCCCATCCTGATCAACCGACCCATCGTGGTGACGCCCCTGGGCACCCGCCTTTGCCGGCCCTCGGAACGGGTACTGGAGATCCTGCCCACTCCGCAGCGCGGGCCCTTCGTCAAGGAGGATGGCGAGGTCGTGGTCCCTCCAGCAGCGCCCAACGACTGAGCGAGCCGTCATGCGCGAAATCGTCCGTGGCCACGACAACCCCTGGCAGGTCTTCCTGATCTTCCTGCGCCTGGGTTGCACCAGCTTCGGCGGCCCCATCGCCCACCTCGGCTACTTTCGCCAGGCCTTCGTCGCCCGGCGGCGCTGGCTGGACGAGGCGGCCTACGCCGAGCTGATCGCGCTTTGCCAATTGCTGCCCGGCCCCACCAGCAGCCAGGTGGGCATGGCCCTGGGCCTGGGTCGCGCCGGCGGCTGGGGCATGCTGGCGGCCTGGCTCGGCTTCACCCTGCCCTCCGCGGCGCTGCTGATCCTCTGCGCCCTGGGGCTGGCGCGCTATCCGCAACTGGCCGACTCGGGTGTCGTCCAGGGCCTCAAGGTGTTCGCCGTGGCGGTGGTGGCCCAGGCGGTGTGGAGTATGGGGCGGTCGCTGTGCCCGGACGCTCGACGCCGCCTCCTGGCGCTGCTGGTCGCCGGCCTGGTGCTCTGGCTGCCCGGAGCGACCGGACAGCTGCTGGGGCTGGCCCTCGCCGCCCTGGTCGGGCGCCTCTTCCTCGCGCCACCGGCCACGCCAGCGGGCCTCAGCCTGCGACTCGGCCTGTCGCGCCGCCTCGGCGGCCTGGCCCTGGCGCTCTTCGCGCTACCCTTGCTGCTTCTGCCGCTCTGGACGGCATTCATCGAAGCGCCAGGTACCTCCCTGGCAACGGGCGTCTACCGCGCCGGCGCCCTGGTGTTCGGCGGCGGCCATGTGGTGCTGCCGCTGCTGCAGGGGGTCGTGGCGCCCAGCGGCCTGGTCAGCGATGCCCAGGTGCTGGCCGGCTATGGCCTCGCCCAAGCCGTGCCCGGCCCGCTGTTCACCTTCGCCGCCTATCTCGGCACCCTGGCCCCCTCCGCGCTACCCGCCTGGCTGAACGGCCTGTTCTGGACAGTGCTGATCTTCCTGCCCGGCGCCCTCATCCTGCTGGCGGCCCTGCCCTTCTGGCAGAGCCTGCGCCAGAGCCCCGGCTGGCAACGCGCCCTGACCGGACTCAACGCCGGCGTCGTCGGCGTGCTGCTCGCTGCCCTCTACGACCCGGTCTGGACCGGCGCCATCCACGGCCTCACCGACCTGGTACTGGCCCTCGTCGCCCTGGCCTTGCTCCTGAAAACGGCCTGGTCGCCACTGGCGGTGGGGCTGCTCGTCGTCCTCATCCGTGTTTGCCTGAACTTTTAGCGAACTACCGTTTGGCGGCGTGCCACTAGTGGCCCGATGGAATTGCGGAGTGGTTCGCGGTTTGCGTGCGAAAAGGTGGGCACTGTCAGCGCGACGTTCGGCTGCCAAGACGCCTCGCGATGTGCGAGACCGTCCAGCGAACGCTCGGCCTGCATGCATTAAGGATGACCGTCATGACCTACAAGAAACAGCCACTGGATTCCGATCACCCCCTCTTCACCCAAGCCCTCGCCGCGCTGCCGACCTTCGCCAAGGCGCCTCTGGTAGCCGCGCCCGCCCAGCCTGCGGGCACCTTCGACGGCGTCACCTACTACGCCTTCCAGAGCAAGCCCAGCCTCACCCTCGACATCAACACCACCCCCGAATACGTCGGCTTCGCCAAGACCTTCGATGCCCAGGGCCCGCATTATTCGGCCGCCTCGACGCTGAACGAACTGGTCCTCACCGGCCACTTCGAACACCAGCTGACCCGCCTCGATGGCCATACTCGTGGCGCCACCACCAGCGACAGCACCCTGGATTCGAGCATCGCCAAGCTCACCGTCAGCCTCACCGACGTGTCGACCAACGAATTCCACGAAGGCGATCTCATCACGCTGGACAACTTCGACGGCCTGCAGACCTTTGACGGCTCCCAGTCCACGGTCGGCCTGTCGATCGATTTCCTCCATGGGAGTGGCTCAGGATCGGACTATACCTATGCCAGCCAGAGCGCCTTCCTCAAGAGCGTGATCACCGGCAGCGGCAAGGACCTGGTGAGCGTCAGCACCATCGCCGCCACGGAACTGGACAGCGTCGCCTCGCTGGCCAATTCCCGGGTCAAGATCATCACCGTCGACAGCGGCGCCAACAACGACCAGGTCGCCGCCCATATCCAGCAGGCCGACGTCGTCATCAACGCCGGCTCCGGCAACGACTATGTCGACCTGCTGTTCACCAAAGGCGTGGCCGCCCACAACGCCAACCTCAGCGGTAGCTTCGGTCACGGCGCCACCGTCACCCTGGGCGAGGGCCGCGACCACCTCACCGTCGATCCCAATCTGGTCAACTTCGATGGCAGCAGCACCGCCGCCGCCAATCGCTCGCTGGCGGCCAACCATGTGACGGTCACCGACTTCAAGGCGAGCGACGACGACATCGTCTTCGGCTCTGCGGTGTACGACGAGAAAGCCGTGGTCACCATCCAGGACACCGCCCTGGTCAAGGCCACCAGCCTGTTCGCCGCACTCAACACCGTGGCCCAGTCCACCACCGGCCTCGTCAATGCCGCCGTCTTCCACTACGGCCAGGACACCTATGTCTTCCGCGACGCCGGCACCGAAGGCCGGGTGGACAACCAGGATTCCCTGATCCAACTGGTGGGCATCCACAACCTCGACGACGTGGCCAGCACCGTCTCGGCCCGCGAGCGCTATGAACCGGGCGGTACGCTCGGCTGGGGTTGATACCCCCTGAGCCGCACGGCCGCCCGGGGATCGACCGGGCGGCCTGCCGCTTCTGTGAGGTACTCGTGGCTTACCGAAGAACTCGGGCACTCACAGCCAGGACTCAGGGTCTGTCTAGCGATACCCCTACGAATTCGAGGAACGCGCGATGAAGATCCTGATGGTCCTGACCTCCCACGACCAGCTCGGCGACACCGGCAAGAAAACCGGTTTCTGGCTGGAAGAATTCGCTGCCCCCTACTACGTCTTCAAGGACGCCGGCGCCCAGATCACCCTGGCCTCCCCCGCCGGTGGCCAACCGCCGCTGGACCCCAAGAGCGACGCCCCCGACGCCCAGACCGAGTCCACCGAACGCTTCAAGAAGGATCCCGAGGCGCAACAGGCACTCGCCAATACCGTCAAGCTGGCCGAGGTGCAGGCCGACGACTACGACGGCCTATTCTACCCCGGCGGCCATGGTCCGCTCTGGGACCTCGCCGAATCCCGCGACTCCATCGCCCTGCTGGAGGCCTTCGCCCACTCCGGCAAGCCCTTCGGCCTGGTCTGCCACGCCCCCGGCGTCCTGCGCCACGTCAAGGCGGCCGATGGCACCCCGCTGGTCAAGGGCCGCGCCGTCACCGGCTTCAGCAACAGCGAAGAAGCTGGCGTGCAACTCACCGACGTGGTGCCCTTCCTGGTGGAAGACGAACTCAAGCAGCTCGGCGCCCAGTACCAGAAGGGCCCGGACTGGGGTGAATTCGTGCTCGAAGACGGCAACCTGGTCACCGGCCAGAATCCGGCCAGTTCGGAAGCCGCGGCGGATGCCTTGTTGACCAAGTTGGGGTAAGAGCTCCAGCTGTGAAAAGCCTGCCGCTGGCGTGATGCTGTTCACTCCAAGCCTGTTTGAATGGAGGCCAGGTGTCGGTACCGCGTCGTTGGTAGCCGGACCTGGGGTTCGCTGATCGCGGCCATGGGCCGCTCCTACAGGCGAGCTGCTACCTGTAGGAGCGGCTGCCATCGGTGGACCGCCATAGCCACGATAAAGCAGCAGACAGTTGCTGACATAGTCGAGCCGGTATCCGTAGGAGCGGCCCATGGCCGCGATCAAACGGCAGACATTCTGCTCCTTATCCAAGCACTGGCCGAAACCATCACCTCAACATGCGCCTGCGCCCATAGCTGCCCGAATAGCCGCGGCTATCTCGTCTTCGCTACGCCCACCCTGGATGGCTATACCCGCGCCGAAGACGAAATGCGGCACCGAACGGACTCCGGCCTCTACCGCCCTGGCAGCGTCCGCTTCGACGCGACGATGCTGCTCGGGATCGCGGGCGATTGCGCGAGCCTGCTCGCGGTCGATACCCTGCTCGGCGGCGATATCGGCCAACACCTCGGCATCGGCGATGTTTCGCGCGGCGAGGAAGTAAGCCTGGGTGATGGCTACAGCGAGCCGGTGCTGAGTCTCGCGCCCAGCGGCAGCCAGGATCACGGCATGCGCGGCCTGGGTGGGATAGGCCCAGCGTTGTCGCCCGAGATCCAGGTCGAGGCCCGAAGCCCGCGCCTCGCCCTCGACGCGGGAGAAGGCAGCCCGTGGCTCCGTGATGCCATAGCGCGAGCGCAGCAGGTCGGGAATGTAGAGGCCAGCGGCTGGCGCCTCCGGCAGCAACAGGACCGGATGGTGCCGAATAGCCACGGCCAGCTCGGGGAAACGCTCCGCCAGCACCTTGTCCAGACGGTGATGGCCGACGAGGCACCAGGGACAGGTGATCTCGGTGTAAAGATCGATTCGCATAACCTTTGCCTCGTGAATTGCTGATCTCGCCCTGCCGGCGAAGCTATACGGCGGTCAGGCGTTGGCGATGGCTGGTGCGGCCTGCACGAATTGACTAGCGGTCACCTGGTCGAGCAGAAAAGACGCGAGATTGCCCCGGGAAAGCCTCGTGCCGAGGCTGGTCTTGCCATACCAACCCACCGCAACTCCGCTTGTCGCGGGGCCATCCTTGAGATTCGGGATGCGCACCAGTGTCCAGTCCAGCCCCGAACGGGCGACCTCTTCGGCCGTCGCCTGGATGTCCTCATAGCCCTTGCGGGCGATCAGCTTGAACAACGCCGCGAAGGCACGAGGCTGGAAGGCGAAACCATCCTCGGGATCACGATAGGCGGCAGTGGATATCTGGATGAGGCGGCGCACGCCAGCCTGCTTCATGGTGGCAATGATGCGGGTCAAGCCATGCATGACCGGCTTGTCGCCGGGCACCCTGAGAGCGTTGGGCCCCAAGGCGCTGATGACCGCATCGGCACCCCGGATACACTGCGCCAGGGCGCGCGAGTCCTGCAGGTCGCCGACAACGATGTCGATCCGCCCGGCGAATGCGGCGAGTTTCTTGGCGTCGCGGGTATAGACCGACAACTGGTAGCCACGCTGCAAGGCTTCCTCGATCAGATACCTGCCGGTGGGCCCGGTCGCACCGAACATGGCGATGATCTTTTTCCCCGTCATGAGCTCACGCCGCCTTTGCCAACAAGGCCGCGATGGCCGCCGCGGTATCGGCGAGGGTGGCCTTCACCGCATCGGCTCCGAACACCGTGCCTTCGACCCGCACCACCTCGACGTCGGTTAGGCCGATGAAGCCAAGCAGGTGCAGCAGATAGGGGGTCTGGAAATCGAACGCTGCCCAGGTACCTTCGGCGAACCGACCGCCCGCCGCGGTAACCAGATAGACCTTCTTGGCGGTCAGCAGGCCTCGCGGCCCGGCGTCACCATAGTCGAAGGTGACACCGGGCCAGATGACGTGATCGAACCAGGCCTTGAGCTGCGAGGACGGCCCGAAATTGATCATGCCCGAACCGAGCACCAGTACATCGGCGGCCTGCAACTCATCCACCAGGTCTTGCGCGATCCGCACCGCCTCGACCTGCTCCGGGCTGCGCGCCGAGGGCGCCAGGATCCGGCCCTGGATATAGGCCGAGGTGATGTGCGGCGGTGGACTGGTAGCGAGGTCGCGTACGGTCAGGGTGCCGCCCAGGCGCACCCTCAAGCCTTCGGCGATCTCCGTCGCGAAACGGCTGGACAGGCTTTCGGCGCCACGCGGACTCGAGGTAACGAGGAGGATGCGGCTCATGACGACTCCAAGGTATAAAAAAGGAACCAGGCAATTCTTTTATACTGAATTACCAATCCATCTGCAGGATGCTATGGTTCCCTCCCTGTCCACAAGAAGGCACATGCATGTCACCTAGTCCCAGCGAGCCCTCGACCGCCCTGCCCGCCGCCGACACGGGTGGCTGTCTGGCCACCCGCCAGATCCTCGATCGCATCGGCGACAAATGGACCCTCTACATCGTCGCCCTGCTGGCCAGAGGTCCGCGTCGCTTCAACGAATTGAAGCGCGGCATCGACGGCATCTCCCAGCGGATGCTGACCCTGACCCTGCGCGGCCTGGAACGCGACGGCCTGGTCACGCGAACCCTGTATCCGACGATTCCGCCGCGTGTCGACTACGCCCTCACCGACCTGGGACACACCCTGCTGACGCCGGTCATGGCCCTGGTCAACTGGGCGAACGCCAACCAGACCGCCATCGCCGAGGCGCACCAAAGATTCGACGCCAGGACGGAGCCCGACCAGGTGCTGGTCCAGGGCATCGTCTACGAGCGGCGATAGACGAGTCTGGGCCTTGAGGTTCGAGGCCCCAAGGCCACCGATCTCCGCTCAGGGAGCAGCGGACACCAGGCCCGCCTCAGCCACCAGCAGCTCGACGAAGGTGGTGACCTTGGACGGACGAAAGCGCGCGGTGGGATAGACGGCGTGGATACCTCCCGTCGGCAGCGACCAGGCCGGCAGCAGCCTGACCAGTTCCCCGGCCGCGAGCCTGTCGGCCACGAGGAAATCCGGCAGGATCGATACCCCACCCCCGGCCAGCGTCGCCGCGAGCACGGCGGGCGTTGCATTGATCGAGAGCACCGGCCGCAGCCGCAGCGTGCGCCGCTCGGCCTCGCCCCGGGCGAAGCGCCAGGTCAAAGGCTCCTTGAGCGCGCCGTTGGCGATGAAGGGCGCTGTCGCGAGGTCATCCGGATCGTCGAGCGCCAGGGTCCTGGCCAACGCCGGGGTGGCGACCAGCAACTGGTGGAAGTCCCCCAGCCGCCTGGCGTGCAGGCTGGAATCTTCGAGCCAACCGACGCGGATCGACAGGTCGATCTGCTTGGCGACCGGGTCGATCCTGCTGTCGGACAGCAGCAGCTCGACCTGGCACGCCGGATAGCGCCGGGCAAAGGCCGCGGCCAGCGGTGCGATCCGGAAGGCGCCGTAGTCGTTGGAGGCCGCTACCCGTAGCACCCCGCTCGGTTCGAGGCTGGCGCGGGTCACCTCGCCGATGGCGTCCTCGGCCTGGCGCAGGATGCTCACGCTACGCTCATGCAGCAGCCGTCCCGCTTCGGTGGGCTCGACCCGCCGGGTCGTGCGCATCAGCAGCGCCGTCTTCAATTCCGCTTCGAGCTTCGCCACCTGCTGGCTGACGACGGTCTTGGTGATGCCGAGCCGTTCGGCCGCACGGGTGAAGGACCCCGTATCCACCACGGCCGCGAAGTAGGCGAGCCGATTGAGATTGACCGCTTCCATGCACCCTGCCTGATCGTAAGCCTATGACTTACAGACTGTAGCATTGGACCTGATTTATCCAACAGTGTCGGTTCGCTAAGGTAGCGGCACCTCTTCGAGAGATACCGACCATGCGCATCACCTACCTCTTCGATCCCCTCTGCGGCTGGTGTTACGGAGCGAATCCGGCCCTGGAGCGCCTCGCGCGCCGCAACGACGTCACCCTGCAACTCGCCCCCACCGGCCTCTTCGCCGGCGGGAATGCCCGTCCGCTGGATGCGAGCTTCGCCGCCTATGCCTGGCAGAACGACCAGCGCATCGAACGCCTCACCGGGCAGGTGTTTTCCACGGCCTACCAACGGCAGGTGCTCCAGGCGACCGCCGCCCGCTTCGACTCGACGCCGGCAACCCTGGGCATCGTCGCCGTGGGCCTGACCGAGCCGGAACGCGAACGCGAGGCCTTGCGCGCCCTGCAACAGGCCCGCTATGTCGACGGCCTCGATAACGCCCTGCTCTCCGTGGTGGCCGAGGTCCTGTCCACCGCCGGCTTCCCCGCAGCCGCCCGCCGTGTGCTGGCGCCCGATGCCGAACTGCTCGACGCCTACGAAGCGCGCCTCGCGGCGGCGCAGCGCGAGATGGCACGCTTCGGCGCCCAGGGCGTGCCGACCCTGGTCATCGAGGACGCCAAGGGTAGTCGGCTGCTGCCGAGCAGTGCGCTGTTCGGCGACCAGGACGCCCTGGCCGCTCAACTGCAGGCCGACTGACGTTCAGCTCTTACCATCCAGGTTACCGAGGATCGCCCCATGAACGCTGCGCCCCAGACCAGCCGCCTGAACTGGACCCACTTCCCTGCGGGAGAGCAAGGCTTCTTCCGTGCGCCGGTGCTGCTGACCGGTCCGACCGAAGCCCTGCTGATCGATGGCGGCTTCACCTACCCCGACGGCCAGGCCCTGGTGGCCGCCATCCAGGCCACCGGCAAGACACTGAAGACGATCTACATCAGCCAGTCGGACCCGGACTACTACTTCAGCCTCAAGCCGGTGCGCGAAGCCTTCCCCCAGGCCCAGGTCCTCACCCACCCCGACACCCTTGCCGCCATCCAGGCCAACGTCGCCAGGAAGCTCGCCGTCTGGGGGCCGCAGCTCAAAGAAAACGGACCTCAGATCCTGGCCGACATCGTGCTGCCCGAGGCCTTCGCTGGCCCTGCGCTGGAGGTCGATGGCGAGACGGTGGAAATCGTCGCGGCCGAGGGGCTCGCCAATCGCCGCTATCTCTGGGTGCCCTCCCTACGCGCCGTGTTCGGTGGCGTCCTGGTCTTCTCCGGGGTGCATGTCTGGACCGCCGATACCCCGACCCAGGCGCAACGCTCCGCCTGGCTCGCCACGCTCGCGGCGATCGCCGCCCGCGCGCCGGTCGTCGTGGTGCCCGGTCATCTGGCGCCCGGCGCGGCGACCGACCTGACCGCCCTAGAACACACCCGCGCCTATCTACAGGCCTTCGAGGACGCCCTGGCGAGCGCCAAGGATGCCGCCGCACTCAAGGCAGCGCTGGCTGCACGCTTCCCGAATCTGGCGATGGGCGTCGCCCTCGACATCGGCGCCAAGGTCGCCACCGGCGAAATGCAGTGGGGTTGAGATGAACAGCAATCGCGACATCATCCGCCGAACTTACGAAGGGTCCCCGGAGGAGAAGATCCAGCATCTGCTGGCCGCCCTCTCACCCGACGTCGAATGGACCGAAGCCGAAGGCTTTCCCTATGCCGGCACCTATGTCGGTATCGATGCCCTGCTGCAGGGCGTCTTCCAGCGGCTGGCAACGGAATGGGACGACTACCGGGCCGACGTCCACACCTATCTGGCCGAGGGCGACCGGGTGGCGGCCTTCGGCATCTACTCGGGCACCTACAAGGCCACCGGCAAGTCGATGACCGCCCACTTCGTCCATCTCTATCAGCTGCGTGACGGCCGGATCGTACGGATGCAGCAATATGTGGACTCGGCACTGGTACAAGGGGCACTCACCTGAACCGAGCCCGGCGGGAGAAGAGACTTCGCCCGCCACCTTGAAGCTCAGCGGCTGCTGAACGGTTGAACCTACCAAGCCCAGAGCCTGCACTCAGGCGGGCGTTCGGGATGTTTCGCGCTACCCGATGCCCTTCTCCGCCAGAGGTGGCATATCTCTCGATCAGCGACCCTGGCGTGCGCTGAGTTCGTAAGTGAGGCGCTGAGAGACCTTCTCCAGCCGCTCGCGCGACAGATCCCAAAGACAGGGCTCGCGAGACGGCCACGGACTCCTTGAGGACCGCGCCGCATCCGGCCACGCCACGGCCCCGCGCGAAGCCTTGGCCCACGTCGGCAAGCCTTTCCGCCTGCTCTCCTGCACCACGCCACGTCAAGGCCGCCGAAGGCACCTCGCTGATCGAGGGCCCGAGCAGCCATCCTGACGGACGTGCGAGGGTTTCACCCGGCTCAAGAAAACCCTGGATAAAGCGTCCGCAAGATATTTCCGGCGCGGCGCCAGTCCCTATTGGATGCGCGCGGCGGGCCAACGGACGGCAGAGTGCCAACAGTCGCAAAGACTGCAGAAATCCAAGGAGCGGCCGACACCTTCCAATAAGCGAAGCGCCCAGCCCCGCTTCATCCAGGCTGAAAAGTATATTCCGTGCGGTTAGTTACCTGGTCGTTTTTTCAGAGCATCGTCCGATGAAGAGAATGCTGCTCGGCATGCGAGCCTCGATGTCCGTGCCCAAGGACAATCCTGGCCTGATCAAGGCGCAATACATCGCGCTGGCGCGCCAGTTGCCCATGATGTACTTCATCCTGCTGATCAACACCCTGATGCTGGCGGGTACCCACCTGCAGGTCGCGCCACGCTGGCTGGCGGTGTATTGCCCGCTACTCATGACGGTGTTCGGCGTGGTTCGCGCGACGGAATGGCTAAGCACGCGCAATCAGACGCGCAGTACGGCGCAGATGCTGGCGGCGCTCAAACGTACCAATAGGCTCGCGCCCATCGTGGCCGTGGCCTTCACCGCCTGGTCGCTGGCGCTGTTCCCCTATGGCGACAGCTACACCCAGGCCCACGTCGCCTTCTACATGGCGATCACCGTCATCGGCTGCATCTTCTGCATGATGCACCTGCTGCCCGCCGCCCTGGCCACCGCTGCCGTGGTCAACACGGCTTTCGTGGTCTTCTTCGCTTCCACCACCATCGTCACCTTCGTGGCCACGGCGATCGACGTCCTGCTGGTGTCCATCGGCATGCTCGTCATCCTCAGGGCGCAGTACGCCGACTTCACCCGGCTGGTGAACATGCAGGCGCAGACGGCGAAACTCAGCGAAGAAAACCTCAAGCTGGCCAATCAGGACAGCCTGACCGGCCTCGCCAACCGCCGGCAATTCTTTTCCCGGCTCGACATCCTGCTGGCCCGCGCCCAAGAGCAACAAACCCGCTTGGCCGTGGGGCTGATCGATCTGGACGGTTTCAAGCCGGTCAACGATCTCTATGGCCATAGCGTGGGTGACCGGCTGCTCCATCAGGTGGGCCAGCGCCTGAGCGGACTGCTCGACGAGGACGTCCACCTGGCCCGCCTCGGCGGCGACGAATTCAGCCTCATCATCACCAAGGCCCTGAGCGACGACCAGCTACGGGCCTTCGGCGAGACGCTCTGCGCCAGCCTGCGCGAGCCCTTCCGGCTGGTGGACATCCCCATCCAGATCAGTGGCTCCCTGGGCATCGCCACCTACCCGGACCAGGCTACCTCCGCCACCGACGTCTATGAATACGCCGACTACGCCCTCTATCAGAGCAAGCGCCACCGCCCCGGCACCGTCTGCCTGTTCAGCGCTGCCCATCGCCAACAGCTCCATCGCGAAGGCCTGACCGAACAGGCCCTGCGCCGGGCCGACCTGGAGCGCGAGTTCTACATGGTGTTCCAGCCCATCGTGGATCTTCACGGCAAGCAAACCGTGGCCTTCGAAGCCCTGGCCCGCTGGGAAAGCCCCGAGCTGGGCTTCGTACCGCCCGGTGACTTCATCCCAGTCGCCGAGCGCGTCGGCATGATCAATCGCCTCACCCTACCCTTGCTGAACAAGGCCCTGAACGCCGCCGCGCGCTGGCCGGCGGGCATCCGCCTGGCCTTCAACCTCTCCGCCCACGACTGCGGCTCGGAAGACGCCGCCCAGCAGATCGTCGAGCTAATCAAGCGCAGCGGCTTCGACCCGGCATGCCTTGATCTGGAAATCACCGAAACCGCCGCCATCCAGGACCTGCCCCAGACCCAACGCGCCATCAGCCGCTTCCGCGAGTTGGGCTGCGGCATCTCCCTCGACGACTTCGGCACCGGCTACTCCAGCCTGAGCCAGATCCACGCCCTGCCCCTGACCAAACTCAAGGTGGACCGCACCTTCGTCACCAACCTCCACCTCGACCCGGCCAGCGTGAAGATCGTCAGATCCCTGATCGCCCTGTGCCAGGACATGGAGTTGGAATGCATCGTGGAGGGGGTGGAAACTGCGGAAGAGCTGGGTGCGCTTAAAAACCTCGGCTGCGCCAGGGCGCAGGGGTATCTATTCGCCAAGCCGATGCGGGCGAGTGAGATTAGGGGGTGGTTGAAGGGGGAGCATTTGGGAAAGGTGTTGGCGGTTTGATCTGTCGAGAGGGCGGGGGGCGACTCCCGATTATGCTCAGATGACAACCCCTGATTCAGTTCTGCCGGTTCGCGGCTGTAATCTCGCAACACCCTGCCACGTCTGGGCTTTCGCAGGTCATCCTGGCATTCCATGCCGAAGCCTTTCAAAGATTTGACCCAACAAATACGAGACGCAATCCTTCAATACTGTAGCCAGAGAAAGCACCTATTTAACCCTGCCCGTTTGCGCGGCAAGTATCGACTGCTCTTCCGTGGTCACGAATACCTTGATGCATTTGTTCTTTCATCGGAAGCGACGTAAATATCTTGATTGGCGACGCATAGCGCTCTTCGAACCTTCCAGAGTGACGCTAATAAATCTCGCTCGACCCAATGGTGACATGAAACAGAAAGACTGAAAAAGCAAATCCTAGTACTGCGAAAACTCGGCTTCGACTAGCTAGAAATTAATGGCAGACTGGGAATCTATTAAAAGCAGTATCAAGAACTCTTTGCGCAATTCCTGACCTCTTTCGACTTCCGACCACGTGATTGCCTTAAGCTATGTAATCACACATCTTAACCAAGCGTCTGCATTCGATCTGAACAAGTCTTTCGCATAGCTAAGGGCGAAAGCAGAAATCAGCAACCGGTAGCTAACCGTTAGGTGTCACATTTAGATGATCGGTGCAGCTCCGTAGAGGACGCTCCTCCTGGGCTCGCAGCGGGAGGCCTCAAGGCATTACTGCTTTTTTCAATCTATCGAATATATGCTTGGCAGCATTCCGAGCTAGGCCTCTAATTTGACGAATTATTTCTGCACCCCAGCACTCTTGCCAGTTACATGCCAAATGGGCCAGACTCAAAAGCCCTAAATAACATTCGACACAACTTTTAAGCGCTTAAAGTGCACTAACTTTCTGCAAGTTTTAAAGTTAATCAGAAAGAACTCTACGCCATTATTCAAGCAATCATCAACCGTGGTGACTCAGCTTATACATTGCATTCTGGCGCATTCATCAAGCACCTTGAAGACTTGGCAAAAAAATTAGACCTTCTCGGCTTCGCTACCCCCTGCACTCTTTATCTTGAAATTTACCCTGCCGTTAGAAAATTTCTTGAGTATCGTGTATGCGGAATATTACTCAACAATTACTTTATTAAGCTAAGCACCCATGATTAAAAAAACTTATACAGTGGACCATCGACACAGCGAACTGGGCCACCGAAATTAAAATATTTTCTGATACCAGAAAAGTTGGTTGTTGCCGTGGAACCCACTCACAACACAGCTTATAAAGTCTATCAACAGCACCATAAGTATGTTACCATGACCCATATAGATAATTTATTGACCACCATTTACCCAAAGATCCCATTTCAATCCGAAGTGTCTGCAGAACAGTTCCTCAGACGGTATCCAGACTCTGCAGACCGCATTGCATTTGTATCCGCGCTATATTTTGGTCGTTCTCACATCTATGAGAATCAGATAAACGAGAATCATGCAAAATACATGACTTCCGGTGAAATTAACCGCTTTTGGGAAGAAGAGAAAATCCCGGAATCTGAAATTGCTCGCACACGCTATGAAAAACAATAGTCTCAAAAATTACTACAACGCCTTCATCCGTTGCACCAACTCTTCAAACTATGACCGCAGCAATTATAGATAGAATTGCCTTTTAAACCAGCTTTTAGTTTAGGCAGTTTTCCATGTGACGATGGAAGCGACACAAATTTACAGAACCAATCCAATGGGCACGACGCTAACTTGGCTTGGAGGATCGAAAGTGGAACAGATTTATTTTCGTCAAAAACAAATCTGTTCCCCTTCCCCCTCTATATGTGCAAAGCCTCAGGCGAAATCAGGCGGAAGTTTGCCGATTCACATTTCTTTTACTACATGTTTAGCCTGACGATTCAGGTAGCACATGTGACCAAGCTCAAAAATATTGCTCGCCTTATGGTCGACATAGGGTTTTCTGACCGAAAAGAGCAAATAATTACGCTCCATAGACTTGGTCTTAAACAGCCAGAAATTGCGCGAAGGCTGGAGATCGAGCGCCTGGCAGTATCCAAAGCTCTGTACTCAATTACTGACTGTTTTAGGCTTTCGATAGAGCGAATGCGCCAAGCTGCGAAATTATACCCACTTGACCAAACGCTTGCATTAGACCTAACGAGTCTTTCGCGTGGCTAGGGGCGACAGCAGCTATCCACGACTGGCAGCTAACGGCCAAAAGCGGACTGACTGCCTTATAAATAAATTTATTCCTTTTTGTCATGTCGAAGTTTTAAACTTTCGATATCTAGGCACTTTCATCTTTAACCACTGGGAGCTTGGATACAAAATTATTTAGGCTAGGTGAGGAAGATAGGGCGGCCAACAGATTTTTCTTCTTTCTAAGTGGGCGTACTAGATCCTTGAAGATCCTATATTCTTTCTTGAACACTCCGTTGTTGCGCCGAATTATGCAGCCAAGCAAACCCTCGCAATCATTTACTCGATTTAGCTCTCCTAGCACCTTTGTGTAGAGCGGAATTAACCAGCACTCTGTGGAATGAATTGCTATTGCAAAAATCAACTGCTCTTGATGACTGGCAATTATAGCTGGGTCAATTCGACTTAAGATCAGGTTTTGAATGGCTTCGACTAGCTCATTCCATTGCAAACCTGGGTCTATTTTAATCGCAGGATGCCAACAAATGTCAGAATCTATTTGGATTATTATATAATCATTCAGGGCAAGCGCCTCATACATATGCTCCGCGATGGAGCAGTGCTCAAGAACTTGCTCCCACCCACCGAAGTCCTCTCTGTCTTGTCGCGATACATCTGTAGCGTCTCGAGTGGGTTGTATATATGCAACGGATAAGTCGTCAACTTCTCCTTTGTAAAATGAGTCTAGGATGGACTCAATTACAACTTGATCTGTAATTCCTTCAGATATAAGAGCGAAGCTAGGCAATTCTCAAAATCCTTTTGGTAGTCCACCGAGTGATCCTCTCATAAAGGCTTCGGAAAGCTTTAGAGGGGGAGCGCCGACAACTGATTTCGGCTTAAATATTCTTCTAACCTTTGTCTCGCCTTCCATTGCTCGTGATATTACAAATAGACGCTGTTCATCTTCATCTAGATTCAAGCCATCAAGAATAGCGGGGTTATGTGTAGTAAGTAAAACTTGCTTATCATGTTTGACGGCAAGCTTGGCCAGCTCTTCTATTAATTTTTTGCAGAGTTTTGGGTTTAGCGATGCATCAATGTTGTCGATAGCAAAAAAATCTGGCGTTAGCTTCGATGAAAATAGAGCAAAGTAGAACACAAGGAAAAGAAAACCTTCATTTGCACTTCTCATGTCTAGTTTATTTCGGCTATCGCATATGTAAATATCACCGATATCAACAGGCTGTTTTGCCGACGGCTCGGTTGCAAGTGAAAAGCTTCTAAACCATCCGAATAATGATAAAAAATCATTGAGCCTTTCTAGATAATCACTACCTGAATACTTAGACTCTACTTCGATTAGCTGAAGCAATCCTTCGCCATTGATGCCTAACGGCAGTATCTGACCTTCTTTCTGATAATCTCTAAGCGCAGTATTTTCTGGGGAGAAAATAATAAAATCAGAAAGCTTTATAGTTTTTTGGCGCGCGCGCTCCATGTCCTTTTTTTTATTTTTTTCAACACTATCCGCTATATATTTTGCAAAAGCATTGTCACCATCAACTGTAACGATCCCTGCTGTTTCTGCAGATTTTTTTGATGTTTTTTTTGTATTGACTGTTTGGTTTTGCTCAATCCACTTGGTGGAAAATTCGTGCAGCGCCTGTTTTTTTATTTCTTCGGCAAGGTCGGTGTTAGCCATAAAAGTAGTTAGTGAATCAAGAAAACTATCCAGCCTGATCCTTACTTTAATCTCTTCAGCATCACGGGTCATTGTGCCACTGTACTCGTGGTCTGCAGTATATGCCCACTTTGAATAAGGCTGCTCATCGTTTGTAAGTGTGTAGGTGATGGTTTCTTTGCTTTTTATAACTTTAATAATTATTGGAGAGCTAGGCTCTGATTCTTCAAATGCACATTTCATTAGGCTGGGAGCAGTGACTCGAATCCCCCTAGATGAAAGGAATTCGTTGTCGAGTTTGTCTGCACTTGCAGCGCCGGCCAACGCAATGGCTTCCAGGATGTTGCTTTTCCCAGCGCCATTTTCCCCAATAAACACATTGATGCGACCTAAACTAAGGCCAATCGATTTAATGGATTTAAAGTTCTCGATCTTTAATTTATTTATCACGCGAGTACGCCTAATTGGGGGCTATACGAATTCTCTTTACCACAGCATCCTACCTCAATCGCGTCGGAGCGTCAGCAGTGAGGATCTATCCTAGAGATAACGAGATGAAGGTTGGGGAGGGGCTTTGAGAAGTGACTGCTATGGATCAAAGCATATGGAGCGAAAGCAGCAACTGTTATCGGCCGATTCTGTTGAAAAAGTAGCTGCTTCACCATGCTGTTGACAGAATTGCTCTGTCAGTGGATGCGGAGCGAAAAATATGACGGGACAGCTACCGGACGGGACGCAGCGCCTGTTCTGATCGTTCAGTATGGAAGACCACGTTCCGCCCCAACACCTGTTTCGCGACCTGTGCCTGGATTCAGCGATTTGCATGCATATCTGGTCGACTTCTACAGCTCCATTGGCCCCCCGACCAACCCTCAGTTGATGGTGTGGGGACTGATCGTTGGCTACCGCTACGGCATTCGTTCCGAGCGAAAACTACGCGATGAGGTGCATTTAATCTGGCCGATCGCTGGTTTTGCCAACTGGGTCTAGAGGACGAAGTACCCAATCACTCGACCTTCTCGAAGAATCGCCAGGGGCGTTTCAGTGACAGCGGCCTGTTCCGCTGGCTGCTCAATGAATCACTGCGGCACTGCATTGCGGCAGGTCTGGTCAAGGGCGTAGTTTTCGCCATCGACGCCGGCATCATTAAGGCGGATGCCAGCCGGCAACGTAGGGTGGCTGGAAACCAGACGAAGGTGACGGTCTACTACCGACCATCGATGGAGCAGTTGTAGCGAAAGGAGATAGACCCAGCCGTGGTGACAGCGACGGACAAGCCGTCGCGATCAATTACCTTGTAAAGCTTATCTTGCAGCTTGAGGTCTCGGAGCTTGGTGTCAGTGAGCATGGTCTCCACTTGTTCCATGAAAAAAACCATGCCTTGAAAGCTTAAAAATAGGAATTGTCCCAGTAAAACGGACCTATTGGCTACCTTACTACCGTACCTATCCTGAAACGAGGGGCATCGTATAAAGCGTCATGCATGGCATCAGACGCAGTTAGTACCCCGTACCATGCCCCCAAAAATCATGCCTGGTGATACATAAGGCTACCCGAACCTGCCAGATCCAAAAAATGCCTAAAGCCCGCAATTATGCAGGCTTTAGGGGTACTTCTTACCACTCGGTGCCGGTCTATGCCGGCCTCGGGATCACTCCCACTCAATCGTCGCCGGCGGCTTGCTCGAGACGTCGTAGGTGACGCGGGAGATGCCGTCGATTTCGTTGATGATGCGGTTGGAGACCTTTTCCAGCAGCTCGTAGGGCAGATGGGCCCAGCGGGCGGTCATGAAGTCGATGGTTTCCACCGCGCGCAGGGCGACGACCCAGGCGTAGCGGCGGCCGTCGCCGACCACGCCGACGGATTTGACCGGCTGGAAGACGACGAAGGCCTGGCTGACCTTGTGGTACCAGTCGGCCTTGCGCAGTTCGGTGATGAAGATGTCGTCGGCGCGGCGCAGCAGGTCGGCGTATTCCTTCTTCACTTCGCCGAGGATGCGCACGCCCAGGCCCGGGCCGGGGAAGGGATGGCGGTAGACCATGTCGTAGGGCAGGCCCAGTTCCAGGCCGATCTTGCGCACCTCGTCCTTGAACAGTTCGCGCAGCGGCTCGACCAGCTTGAGGTTCATTTCCTCGGGCAGGCCGCCGACGTTGTGGTGGGACTTGATGACGTGGGCCTTGCCGGTCTTGGCGCCGGCCGATTCGATGACGTCGGGGTAGATGGTGCCCTGGGCCAGGAACTTGATGTTGTCGAGCTTGCTGGCTTCGGCGTCGAAGACGTCGATGAAGGTGCGGCCGATGATCTTGCGCTTCTTCTCCGGGTCGGCTTCGCCTTCCAGGTTGGTCAGGAAGCGCTGCTCGGCGTTGGCGCGGATCACCTTGACGCCCATGTTCTCGGCGAACATGGCCATCACCTGGTCACCCTCATGCAGGCGCAGCAGGCCGTTGTCGACGAAGACGCAGGTCAGCTGGTCGCCGATGGCCTTGTGCAGCAGGGCCGCGACCACGGAGGAGTCGACGCCGCCGGAGAGGCCCAGCAGCACATTGGAACTACCGACCTGGGCGCGCACCTGGGCGATGGCGTCCTCGACGATGTTGGCCGGGGTCCAGAGGGCTTCGCAGCCGCAGATTTCCTTCAGGAAGCGCGAGAGGATGCGTCCGCCCTGCTTGGTGTGAGTCACCTCGGGGTGGAACTGCACGCCGTACCAGCCGCGTTCGTCGTCACCCATGGCGGCGATGGCGCAGCTGGGGGTGCTGGCGACGATGTGGAAGCCTTCCGGCAGCTTGCCGACCTTGTCGCCGTGGCTCATCCAGACGTCCAGGCCGAGCACGCCGTCGTCGTCGATGTGGTCTTCGATGCCCTGCAGCAGGCGGCTCTTGCCGACCACGTCGACTTTGGCGTAGCCGAATTCACGGATGTTGGAGCCTTCGACCTTGCCGCCGAGTTGCTCGGCCATGGTCTGCATGCCGTAGCAGATGCCCAGCAGCGGGACGCCCAGGTCGAAGACGGCCTTGGGTGCGCGGGGGCTGCCGGCCTCATGGACCGACTCGGGACCACCGGCGAGGATGATGCCGCGCGGAGCGAAGGCGCGAATGTCGGCGTCGTCCATGTCGAAGGGGTGCAGCTCGCAGTAGACGCCCAGTTCGCGCACGCGGCGGGCGATGAGCTGGGTGTACTGGGAACCGAAGTCGAGGATGAGGATGCGGTGGGCGTGGATGTCTTGGGACATGGCCAGGTCTCGGTGAGCGCTAGGTTCAGACGATTCGGGGCTGTCTAGACAGCCCCGAATCGCAACGTAGAAGGACAAACAGTTTAGGCATCAACCAACGCGGTAGTTGGGCGCTTCCTTGGTGATCTGCACGTCGTGGACGTGGGATTCGGCCATGCCGGCGCCGGTGATGCGCACGAATTGCGGCTTGGTACGCATCTGCTCGACGGTGGCGCAACCGGTGTAGCCCATGGAGGCGCGCAGGCCGCCCATCAGCTGGTGGATGATCGCCGCCAGCGGGCCCTTGTAGGGAACGCGGCCTTCGATACCTTCCGGCACCAGCTTCTCGGCGCCGGAGGCGGAGTCCTGGAAGTAACGGTCGCTGGAGCCCTGGGTCTGGGACATGGCGCCCAGGGAGCCCATGCCACGGTAGGACTTGTAGGAGCGGCCCTGGAACAGCTCGACCTCGCCCGGAGCCTCTTCGGTACCGGCGAACATGGAGCCCATCATCACGCAGTAGCCACCGGCGACGATGGCCTTGGACAGGTCACCGGAGAAGCGGATGCCACCGTCGGCGATCAGGGGGACGCCGGTGCCTTCGAGGGCGGCGGCGACGTTGGCGATGGCGGAGATCTGCGGCACGCCGACACCGGCGACGATGCGGGTGGTGCAGATGGAGCCCGGGCCGATGCCGACCTTGACCGCGTCGGCGCCAGCGTCTGCCAGGGCTTTGGCGGCTTCGGCGGTGGCGATGTTGCCGCCGATCACCTGGACCTGCGGATAGGTCTCCTTGACCCAGCGCACGCGCTCGATCACGCCCTTGGAGTGGCCGTGGGCGGTGTCGACGACGATGACGTCGACGCCGGCGGCGACCAGGGCAGCGACGCGCTCGGGAGTCTCGGGGCCGGTACCGACGGCCGCACCGACGCGCAGGCTACCGGCGTCGTCCTTGCTGGCGTTGGGGTAGGCCTTGGCCTTTTCGATGTCCTTGACGGTCATCATGCCCTTGAGGGCGAAGGTCGCGTCGACGATCAGCACCTTCTCGATGCGATGCTTGTGCAGCAGCTCGCGGACTTCCTGCTTGTCGGCGCCTTCGCGTACGGTCACCAGGCGATCCTTGGGGGTCATGACGTCGCGCACCGGGATGTCCAGGCGGGTCTCGAAGCGCACGTCGCGGGAGGTGACGATACCGACCAGGTCGCGACCGGAGAGCACCGGAACACCGGAGATGTTGTGCTGGCGGGTCAGGTCGAACAGGTCGCGCACGCTGGCATCGGCGTCGATGGTAATGGGGTCCTTCACCACGCCGGCCTCGAAGCGCTTGACCTTGCGGACTTCCGCGGCCTGCTGCTCGACGGTCATGTTCTTGTGGATGATGCCGATGCCGCCTTCCTGGGCCATGGCGATGGCGAGGCGGGATTCGGTCACAGTGTCCATGGCGGCGGACACCAGGGGAATGTTCAGCTCGATGCCACGGGTCAGGCGGGTCTTGAGACTGACGTCTTTCGGCAGGACATCCGAATAGCCGGGGATGAGGAGAACATCGTCGAACGTCAGGGCTTCTTGGCTGATGCGCAGCATGGCGGGCGCTCCCGGGCGGGAAAATTTAGGAGCGCGACATTATACCTGCGCTTTGTGATGGGCGGCAACGCGCTAGGACACCAACGGTTCGGGAATCGATTTACTTGAGAATGGCTATCAACTTAGAATCGCCGACCCTCCCCTTCCCACCCATCGAGACCGCCCTTGAACACCCAGCCCAGAGCCTTGCGCCGCTTCGCTCCCTTCGCCCTCAGCACCCTGGCCCTGGCGACCAGTTCCGGCCTGCTGGCGGCAGAGAGCACCACTCTCGCCCCGATGGACATTTCCACCACGGCCAGCGAGGCGGACGACAGCTATCGGGCGACCACCGCCTCCACGGCGAGCAAGAGCGAGGTGCCGCTCAAGGAAGAAGCCCAGTCGGTGCAGACCGTGACCCCGCAGTTGATCCACGACTACGAGGTACGCACCCTGGACGACGCCTCGAAATTCGTCAGCGGCGTGACCCAGAGCAACACCCTGGCTGGCACCAAGGACGCCTTCGTTAAGCGCGGCTTCGGCACCAATAACGACGGTTCGATCTTCCGTGATGGGGTGCGCTCGAACCTCTCGCACAACTTCGATGCTACCGCCGAGCGCGTGGAAGTCCTGAAAGGCCCCGCCTCGCTGCTTTATGGCGCCCTGGAGCCGGGCGGCCTGATCAACGTGGTCAGCAAGCAGCCGCAATACCAGCAGCGCACCACCCTGAGCGGCTCGGCCTATAGCGAAGGCGGCGGCAACCTCGGCCTGGACACCACCGGCCCGCTGGGTGACAGCGGCTTCGCCTATCGACTGATCGCCGAGCGCCAGAGCGAAGACTACTGGCGCAACTACGGCGTGGACCAGCACACCCTGGTGGCGCCGTCGCTGTCCTGGACCGGCGAGCGTGCCAGCCTGACCCTGGCCTATTCCTACAACGACTACACCGGTCCGGTGGATCGCGGGACGGTGTTCGTCAATGGGCATCCGAGCAGCGCCAGCTACGGCAAGCGCCTCGACGAGAAGTGGGCGAAGAGCGAAGGCATCACCGAAACCGCCAGTGCCCGTTTCGAGTACCAGCTCAGCGACGACTGGAAGACCCGCCTGACCTATGCCTGGAACAACGACCGCTACAGCCTGGACTTCGCCCAACCCGTCTCCCTCGCGGCCAATGGCAATCTGCTGCGGGTCGCCAATGGCGCCGACTACGACTACGAGACCACCTACGCCAGCTGGGACTTCATCGGTCGCCAGGACCTTTTCGGCCAACGCCATGACCTGCTGTTGGGCGTCGATCACGAAGACAACGACCAATTCCGCGGCAATACCTACCGCAACAATAATGCCTCGCGGCGCAACCTCAATATCAATGCGCCGGTGTACGGCAATCTGGCGCCGCCCAGCCTGCTGAGCACCACCCAGAGCGACCAGGACAGCAACCTGAAATCCACCTCGCTCTACGTCAAGGACAATTGGCACCTGAACGATCGCTGGATTCTGGTGCTGGGCGGGCGCTACCAGACCTTCGAGCAATACAGTGACCAGGGTCTGGGCCGGGACTACGTGGTCAACCTGGACAAGCGCGATCACGCGGCCGTGCCCCTCGCGGGCTTGGTGTTCCAGGCGACCGATACGCTGTCGCTGTATGGCAATTACAGTCGTTCCTTCGTGCCGAACACCACCGTCGACGACCGCGGCAATACCTTCGATCCCGAAGAAGGCCGTAGCTTCGAAGTAGGTGCCAAATACGACCTGACGCCTGGCCTGAACCTGAACGTGGCGCTCTACGACATCGAGAAGAAGAACGTGGTGACCACCAGCACCGTCGGTGGCGTGAGCATCAGCCAGGCCGCCGGCAAGGTCGGTTCGCAAGGCCTGGAAGTTGACCTCACCGGTCGTCTGGCCGAGCGCTGGGACATCGTCGCCACCTATGCCTACGACCACACCGAGGTACTCGACGACCCGGCCAACGAGGGCAATCGCCTGCCCCAGGCGCCCAAGCACAGCGGCAGCCTCTATCTGACCCATCACCTGCTGGTACCGTCCAACCTCGGCGGGTGGCATGTCGGCGGTGGCGCCCGCTACGTCGGCGAACGCGCTGGCGACCCGGCCAACAGCTTCTACATGAGCAGCTACACCGTGGCCGATGCCTTCCTGCGCTGGGACTTGCCGGTGACCGGCTACCAGACCCGGTTGCAGCTGAACGTCGACAACCTGTTCGACAAACAGTACTACCCGTCGAGCGCCAACAGCCCGCTGCAGGTCAGCGTCGGCGAGCCGCGCACGGCGCGGTTGAGTGCCACGGTCAGCTTCTGACCTGGGCGTTCCCTCACCCCAACCCTCTCCCAGGGGGAGAGGGGGCGGAATGGAGCACGACGGTTGGCACGGTGCTCCAGGCCAGTTCGCTGACGAGTGCCAGCCAGGCGGCAATGCTCTATCCTAGCCGCCCCGCCAGGGGGCCCCGGCCCTCGTGGCGGGGCTTTCTATGTCAGCCAGTGGCCCCCATGCTCGATCGTCGTGCCTTCATTCAGTTCGCCAGTTGCACCGCACTGCTCGCCGGGCTGCCTGGCCGGGCGCTGGCGCGTACGGTGCTCGCTGACGGCAAGTTTCCGCGGCAGGTGGAGCATATGGCGGGCAGCACCACCCTACTGCGCGAGCCGCGGCGGATCGCGGTGATCTCCACCGGCCAGCTGGACGCCGCCCTGAGCCTGGGCGTGGTGCCCGCCGGCAGCAGTCGCGTGGACAACCGGGAACTGGCGCCGGCCTATCTACGTGCGGCCTACGCCGAGCGGGCCGGCGAGCTGGAGGCTATGGTCGACCTGGGCAGTCGCCAGGCGCCGGACCTGGAAGCCCTGGCGCGGCTGGCGCCGGATCTCATCGTGCTCAATCGGACCGTCTTGCGTGGGGGTGGCTTCGAGCTGTTCTCGCGCATCGCCCCGACCGTCGTGGCCCGCGGCACCGGCGGCAACTGGCGACCGGACTTCCTGCTGCTGGCCGACGCCCTGGGGCGTCGCGAGCAGGCCGAGGGGCAACTCGCAACGCTGGATCGTCAGCTCACCGGCATCGCCCAACGCCTCGCCGCCCAACCGCCCTCCGCTTCCCTGCTGTTTTCCAGCGGCGCTCGCCTGCGCCTGATGGGCGTGGACTCCTTTGCCGGCGGTCTGCTGCAGGCCATGGGCTTGACCCGTCCGGCTGCGCAGCGCTTCAAAGGCACCTCGCGCGACGTGAGCGCCGAGTTGCTGGACCTGGCCGACGCCGACTGGCTGTTCTACGCCGAGCAGGGCACCGCCCTGGCCAGCCTGGCGCGGCAGCCACTGTGGCCACGACTGGAAGCGGTGCGCCAGGCACGGGCGATCCGGGTGGATACCGATGCCTTCTATCTCAACGCCGGCCCGGTCGCGGCGCGCCAGGTGGTGACCACCGTGGCCAGCGCCCTGGGGGTGGCATGACCCAGCCGGCCTGCTCCGCGCCCGTCGTCCGCCGCACCTCCTTCGCCCGTGGTGGCCTGGTGCTGGTCCTGCTGCTGATCGCCCTGGCGTTGGCGGTGGTGACGAGCCTGGGCCTAGGTGCGCGACCGCTGTCGGCCACCCATATCCTGCAGTTGCTCTTCGCGCCCGACGACTCCAAGGACGCCCTGGTGCTCTGGGACCTGCGCCTGCCGCGTACCCTGCTCGGACTGCTGGTCGGCGCCGCGCTAGGACTGGCCGGCGCGCTGATGCAGGCACTGACGCGCAATCCCCTGGCCGATCCCGGTCTGCTGGGAATCAATGCCGGGGCCGCTTTCGCGGTGGTGGCGGGCTTGTCGCTGGTGGGGCTGGACGACGCCCCCACGCGCCTGGCCTGCGCCCTGCTGGGTGCGACCCTGGCCGCCGGCCTGGTCTATCTGCTCGGCGGCAGCGCTCCGGCCCGCGGCCAGCCGCTGCGGCTGGTCCTGGCTGGCATCGCCCTCAGCGCCAGCCTCCATGCCTGCACCGGCATCATCACCCTGTTCGACAGCGCCGTATTCGACAGCTACCGCTTCTGGGCGGTGGGCGCCCTGAGCGGCCAGACGCCCGGGGGCGCCCTGGCCATCCTGCCGCTGCTGCTGATCGGCCTGCTGCTGGGCCTGCCCCTGGGTGGTCGCCTCAATGCCCTGGCCCTGGGCGACGACCTGGGCCGCGCCCTCGGCGCCAAGCCGGGGCAGGTGCGCCTGCTGGCCTTCGTCGCCATAGTACTGCTGTGCGGCGCCGCCACGGCGGTGGCCGGCCCTATCGGCTTCCTCGGCCTGGTGGTGCCCCACGCCCTGCGCCTGCTGGTGGGCGCCGATTGGCGCTGGATCCTGGCGCTGGCGCCCCTGGCCGGCGCCAACCTGTTGCTGCTGGCCGACACCCTGGGCCGCCGCATGGCGTTGCCGGGAGAGCTGGAGGCCGGGATCGTCTGCGCCCTGCTCGGCACCCCGGTGCTGCTGGCGCTGGTCATCCGCGCGGCAAGGCGGGTGCGTCCTTGAGTCGTCATCGCTTCGCCCCGCGGCGTTCGGCCCGCTTCAAGGCCTGCCTCTTGCTGCTTCTGCTGGGGGTGGTCGGCATCGGCGCCCTGACCCTCACCGGCGGCGCCTTCGCCCCGGCGCCCCATCGGGTGATGACCACTCTGCTGGGCCACGGCGATGCCCTCGCCCGCCTGATCCTGCTGGACCTGCGCCTGCCGCGGCTGCTGGCGGCCTTCGGCGTCGGCGCCGCGCTGGCGGCCAGTGGTGCCATTTTCCAGCGACTGGCGCGCAATCCGCTGGCCAGCCCGGACCTGGTGGGCTTCACCGTCGGCTCGGCCAGCGGTGCCCTGATCACCCTGCTCTGGCTGCAACTGGGCGGCGCGGCGCTGATGCTCGGCGCCCTCACCGGTGGCCTGCTGGCCGCCGTGCTAGTGGCCGGACTCGCCGCTCTGGCCGGCATTCGCGGCGAGCGGCTGATCCTGCTCGGCATCGCCATCAGCGCCCTGCTCGCCTCGCTCAACGAATACCTGCTGACCCGCGCCGAACTGGACGAAGCCCAGGAAGCCCGGCTCTGGCTGTTCGGCAGCCTGGACGGCATGACCTGGAGCCGTACCCTCACCCTGCTCGCCGGCTGCCTGCTGCTCCTGCCCCTGGCGGCGCTGCTGGCCCGGCGCCTGCGCCTGCTGGAGCTGGGTGACGACCTGGCTCGCGCCCTGGGCCTGCCGGTGCTGCGTAGCCAGAACCTGCTGCTGGCGGTGGCGGTAGCCCTGGCCGCCCTGGCCATCGCCACCGCCGGGCCCATAGGTTTCGTCGCCCTGGCGGCGCCCCAGTTGGCGCGCCGCCTGACCCGCAGTACCGACCTCGGCATCCTGGCGCCCGCGCTGCTCGGCGCCTGTCTCACCGCCCTGGCCGACCTGCTGGCCCAGCGGCTGCTGGCGCCCTTCCAGATTCCGGTCGGGTTGCTCACCGGCGCCCTGGGCGGCCTCTATCTGATCTTCCTGCTGAGCCGCGAATGGCGGCGGACCTCATGAGCCAAGACGCCTCCTCCAGTCGCCTCGCTGCCCACCGTCTCACCGTGGGCTATGGCGGCCTGCCGATCTGCGCCGATCTCGACGTGCGCCTGCCCGATGGGCGCTTCACCGTCATCATCGGCCCCAACGGCTGTGGCAAGTCGACCCTGCTGCGCAGCCTGGCGCGGCTGATCCGCCCAAGTGCCGGCGAGGTACGGCTGGACGGTCGGCTGATCCAGGAGCTGCCGACCCGCGAGGTAGCGCGGCGCATCGGCCTGCTGCCGCAGAGCGCCGTGGCGCCTGAGGACATCCTGGTCAGCGACCTGGTCGCCCGCGGACGCCATCCCCACCGCCAGGCCTTCGCCGGCTGGACGGATGCCGACGAGCGCGCGGTACAGCACGCTTTGGAAGCCACCAACACCCTGGAGCTCGCCGAGCGAGCGGTGGACAGCCTGTCCGGCGGCCAACGCCAGCGGGTGTGGATCGCCCTGGCGCTTGCCCAGGAGACGCCGCTGCTGCTGCTCGACGAACCCACCACATTCCTGGACATAGCCCACCAGGTGGAGCTGATGGAGCTGCTCTGCCGGCTCAATCGCGAGGGTGGTCGTACCCTGGTGGCGGTGCTGCACGACCTCAACCAGGCCTGCCGCTACGCCGACCACATCATCGCCCTTCGCGCCGGCCGCATCCTCGCCGAAGGCCCGCCGGTGGAGATCGTCACCCCCGAACTGATCGAGGCGCTGTACGGCCTCAGGTGTGCAGTGATCGAGAATCCTCTGGCGGGTACGCCGCTGGTGATTCCCTACTAGCTGGGCCCCGGAAAACGCTGCGCGGTTTTCCAGGCTACGGGTAGGGTGGACAACGGCGCAGCCTTGTCCACCACCCGCCTCATGCTTGTCGGACGACCCCGCAGGTGCTCCACTGGCAGCTCAGAACAACAACCGGAGCCCGCCATGCATATCGTCATCCCCGACGACTACCAGCACGTCGTCGAAACCCTGGACTGCTATCCCCTGCTCCAGCGCGCCGGGCACCAGGTGACGCTCTACCACGACGCCGAGCGCGACCCCAGGGTGCTGGTGGAGCGCTTCCGCGATGCCGATGCCCTGGTGCTGACCCGCGAGCGCACCCGCATCGACGCCGAGCTGCTGGCGCACCTGCCCCGCCTCAAGCTGATCAGCCAGACCGGCAAGGCCACCGCCCACCTCGATGTGGCGGCCTGCACCCACCGCGGGATAGCGGTCTGCGAAGGCAGCGGTTCGCCGGTCTCCACCGCCGAGCTGACCTGGACGCTGATCCTCATGGCCCGCCGCAAGCTCAAGCCGGCCATCGATGCCCTCTATGCCGGGCGCTGGCAGGTCAATCTCGGCGAACGGCTGGACGGGCAGATCCTCGGCATCTGGGGCTACGGCAAGATCGGCCAGCGCCTGGCGCGCTATGGCCAGGCCTTCGGCATGCCGGTGCTGGTCTGGGGCAGCGAAGCCTCGCGCGCCCGCGCCGAAGCCGACGGCCATCGCGCGGCGGCGAGCCAGGAGGCCTTCTTCACCGAGGCCGACGTCATCAGCCTGCACCTGAGATACAGCGAGCGCAGCCGCGGCTGCGTACGCGCCGAGGACCTGGCGCGGATGAAGAAGAGCGCCCTGCTGGTGAACACCGCCCGCGCCGGCCTGATCGAACCCGGCGCGCTGCTCACCGCCCTGGAACTGGGCCATCCCGGCCAGGCGGCCCTGGACGTCTTCGAGCAGGAACCCGTGGCCCCGGACGATCCCCTGCTCGCCCACCCGCAGGTACTCTGCAGCCCGCACCTGGGCTATGTGGAAAAGCACAGCTACGAACTCTATTTCGGCGAGGCCTTCGCCAACCTGGTGGGCTTCTTCAGCGGCGAACCGACCGGGCTGGCCAATCCGGAGGTGTTGGGCAAGGGATAAGGCTTGTCTAGGTTGGGCTGAGTAACGAAGTCCAACGCGAGATGCCTGGTCCTGTTGGGCTTCGGCGATGGAGCCGTCTCCGCCCAACCTCCAGCCAATACTCTCGTACCACCGCGAAAAGTGGTGAATTCATCCGCGGCGCCAAGTCGCCCTCCGGAGGAATTGATAATCGCGGCCATGGGCCGCTCCTACAGCCTCCGCTATAACCCTAGGAGCAACTGTCTTATCGCTGTAGGGATACATCACGTAGCGTGGAAAACGGCGCAGCCTTTTCCACTGGAGACGTCGTGGCAAGAGGCGCCCTCACCCCAACCCTCTCCCGAGGTAAGAGGGGCTATCCGAGCAGGCGTCAAGTTCCATCAACCACGGCAAGATCAGGTTAAACCGGCGTGCCTCCTCCTGTAGGAGCGGTCGCTACGGCGCACCGGCATAGCCGCGATAGCTACCCCGCCAGATACCGTCCGATCAGCGTCACACCCGACACCAGCACCAGCCAGGTCACCAGCCGGGTGAAGCGCTCCCGCGACAGGCGGCGCTGCAGGTGGCGACCGATCCAGCCGCCGAGCAGCATGGCTGGCAAGAGGCAGACGGCGAGCAAAATCAGGCTGCCATCGCTGTAGGCCCCGGCGATCAGCAGCAGGGCGATGCGGATGGAGGCGCTGCAGCCGATGAGGAAGCTCTGGGTGCCGCGGATGGCGTTCTTGTCCTGCAGGCGGCCATTGAGATAGAGCGCATAGAGGAAGCCGCCGCTGCCGAACAGGGCGCCGCACAGGCCACCCACGCCACCGGCGGGAATCGACCAGGCCGGCGCCAGTTGGCGAAAGCCCCTGGGCGACAGCAGGCTGTACGTCGAGTAGGCCACCACGAACAACCCGAGCCAGAGCATCAGCAGCCGCGCATCGGTACGCATCAGCAAATAGGTACCCAGCGCCGCGCCCAGGAGCAGCATGGGCAGCAGCCGCCTGAGTTCGCGCCCGGCGATGGCGCGGCGATCCGGCAGCCAGTTATGGAAGGAAGCGAGGAAATCCAGCATCACCAGCAGGGGCACGATGCGCGACAGGGGCATCCAGCTGGTGAGCAGCGGGCCAGCGACCAGGGCGCTGCCGAAGCCGGCAACGCCAAAGATCAGATAGGCCAGGACCACGATGGCTTCGATGAACAGCCAGTCGAGCGGGCTGAAGGCGGGAATCAGAGCGGCGAGGGTTTCGAGCATGGGGCGCATCCTGCGACAAGATGCCGCATTCTGCGCCCCGGCTGCCCCCTATGAAAACCGCCGGCCGCCCGCCTTCACGGCGACCGGCGCTCCAGAGCGGTTCAGGGAATCAGGCGCTGGGCCCGCAGCCGGGTGAAGAGGTCGAGGAAGCTCGCCCGGGTGTCGCGATAGCCGAAGAAGCCCAGGTCGCGGCTCTTGGTCATGTCGTTGAGGCACTCGAGCTCACGCCCCAGGTCGGCGTCGCTGTGCCACCAGGAGGCGAGCTTGTCGACGTCGTGCTCCACCAGGCCGTGTTCCTCGGCCAGTTTGCGCCACTGCGCCGGGGCTGTGTCCTTCATTCGCGCTTCCAACGGCATGGGCTGCTCAGGATAGGGCGCCGGCTCCAGCTCGAAGAAGGCGGCGATCTCACCCCACAGCCAGCGCCAGCGGAAGACGTCGCCATTGACGGTGTTGAACGCCTGGTTGCGCGCCGCTGGCGCCAGGGCGGCCCATTCCAGCTGCTCGGCCAGCAGGCCGGCATCGGTGACGTCGGTGAGGCTGTCCCACTGGGTACGGGAACCGGGGAAGACGAAGGGCTGGCCGGTGGCCTTGCACAGGGAGGCGTAGACCGCCAGGGTCAGGCCCATGTTCATGGCGTTGGTGCCCTTGGCCTGGCCGATCATGCTGTGGGAGCGGTGCACGCTCCAGCCGAAGCCGTGGCGCTCGGCGGCGGCGAAGAGGATGTCTTCCAGGGTGTAGTAGAAGTTGGCACCGGGCTGGCGCGGTTCGCTTTCGCGGAAGGGGGTCTCCGCCTTGCCGCTGCCGTATTCCTCGAAGGAACCCAGGTAGTGCTTGGTGCCGGTGACCAGCGCCAGGTGCTGCAGCGGCGCGCCTTCCAGGGCCTGGCAGAGGTTGTCCATCATGGCGCCATTGGCCTCGACGTTTTCCTTCTCGGTGGCACGGCGGGTCCAGGTACAGAAGAACACATGGCTGATCGGCAGACCGGCCAGGGCTTTGCGAGTGGCGTCGGCATCCAGCAGATCGGCGGCGACCGGGATGACGCCTTCCTGCTCCACCGGCTTGCGCGCCAGCCCGTAGACGGTCCAACCCGAGGCGACCAGGGTGTGGGCCAGGTTGTAGCCGGAAATGCCGGTCACGCCGACGATGAGAGCGGTGCCTTTACGCATGGAACCTCCAATAGGGATGAAAGAGTGCCTGCGGTTACAGGCGCTGTAGATAAGGGAGTGCTTTGGCTCTGACTTGATTCCAGCCTATTGGAGAATTAACGGCTTATTCAGGGTATAAATTCCCTTTTTATCGGAAATGAATTCCACAATAGGGAGCGCGCCTTGTATTCCTCTGAACGCCTCAAGGGACTCGACGTCTTCGTCACCGTGGCCGATCTCGGCAGCTTCACCGCGGCCGGCGAACGCTTGAATCTCACCGGTTCGGCCATCGGCAAGAGCGTGGCCCGGCTGGAAGAGCGCCTGGGCGTGCGGCTGTTCCAGCGCACCACCCGCCGCCTCACCCTCACCGAGGCCGGCGCCAGTTTCTACCGCACCTGCACCGGGGTGCTGGCCGAGCTGGAACAGGCCGAACTGGGACTGACCGCGCAGGACGGCGAACCCCACGGCCGGGTGCGCATCGACCTGCCCGCGGCCTATGGTCGCCTGCACGTGCTGCCGTTGATCCTGGACCTGCTGCATCGCTATCCGCTGCTGCAACCCGATCTGTCACTGTCAGATCGCTTCGTCGATCCCGTCCACGAGGGCATCGACATCCTGGTGCGCATCGGTGGCTCAGATGCCTGGCCGGCCAGCCTGGGCCACCGCTACCTGGGCACCCAGCGCCAGGTGTTCTGCGCTGCCCCCGCCTATCTCGCCCGCCATGGCCGGCCGCGCCATCCCGCCGAACTCGTCGACCACCACTGCATCGGCTTCCGCCAGGCCGACAGCCTGGTCAGCCCCTGGCACCTCAAGGGCGCGCAGCCGGGCGAGGTCGAGCGCTGGGTGTTCCAGCCCCGGCTGGTGGTGGGCGACGGCGAAGGCGAGGTCCTGGCGACGCTGGCCGGGCACGGTATTGCCCAGTTGCCGACCTGGCTGATCGCCGAGCACCTGGCCAGTGGCGCCCTGGTGGACGTCTTGCCCGACTTCGCCGTCGACGGCCTGCCGATCAACCTGGTGTGGCCACGCGCCCGGGAGACCCTGCCCAAGGTGCGCCTGCTGCTCGACCACCTGGCCAGCCGCCTGATCGCCACGGTGGCGCCCGCGATTTCGCGCTGAGGTTCTCAGCTTGGCGAGCGCCCAAGACCGGCCTTCGGCGCACGGGAACACCGGCGCCAGCCCCCAGTCGTAAAACGTCGTACCTGAGCAGTCGCCAGGTTCCATCGATACGCGGCATGACGAGTATCGAGACGATCGATTGGTCCCGCGGGGCTCGGCTCCGCAGGATTACCGGTTCGCTATTCGGCCAGGCCAGTCTGGCCGCCCCGTTCCACCATCCAGATGAGGTATTCCATGAGCCAAGCCAAAGGCTACGCTGCCCAGTCCGCCGACCAACCCCTGGCGCCCTACTCCTTCGAGCGGCGCGAACCCGGCGCCCATGACGTGCAGATCGACATCCTCTTCTGCGGCGTCTGCCATTCGGACCTGCACACCGCCCGCAACGAGTGGAACAACACGCTGTACCCGTCCGTACCGGGCCACGAGATCGTCGGCAAGGTCACCGCGGTCGGTGCCCACGTGAAGAACTTCAAGGTCGGCGACACCGTCGGCGTCGGCTGCATGGTCGACAGCTGCCAGCACTGCGCCCCCTGTGACGCCGGTGAGGAGTCCTACTGCGAGAACGGCTTCACCGGCACCTACAACGGCAACCTCTATGGCGGCGCCGAAAACACCCAGGGCGGCTATTCCGACCACATCGTGGTCAACGAGAAGTTCGTGCTCAAGGTGAGCCACACCGAGAACCTGGCCGCGGTGGCCCCGCTGCTGTGCGCCGGTATCACCACCTACTCGCCGCTGGCCCACTGGAAGGTCGGCCCGGGCAAGAAGGTCGGCATCGTCGGCCTGGGCGGCCTCGGCCACATGGGCGTGAAGATCGCCCACGCCATGGGTGCCCACGTGGTGCTCTTCACCACCAGCGCCGGCAAGAAGGACGACGCCCTGCGCCTGGGCGCCGACGAGGTGGTGGTGTCGAAGAACGAAGACGAGATGGCCGCCCACGCCGGCAGCTTCGACTTCATCCTCAATACCGTGGCCGCGCCGCACAACCTGGATGCCTTCCTCACCCTGCTGAAGTGGGACGGCACCATGACCCTGGTCGGCATACCCGACGAGCCGCACCCCGCGCCCAGCGTGTTCAACCTGGTGATGAAGCGCCGCCAGTTGGCCGGTTCGCTCATCGGTGGCATCCGCGAGACCCAGGAGATGCTGGACTTCTGCGCCAAGCACGGCATCGTCTCGGACATCGAGCAGATCGCCATCCACGACATCAACCAAGCCTATGAGCGCATGCTCAAGAGCGATGTGAAGTACCGCTTCGTGATCGACATGCAGAGCCTCAAGCAGGGCCAGACCGCGGCCTGATCCGCGTTCGTCGCCCGCTCCACAACGCCCGCGCCCGTCGCGGGCGTTGTCATTTCCGGTAACGCATTTTCGCTGCGCTTCGCGGTCCTAGCGTTGACGACAATCAAGAGCAAGGGGCGGCCGCCATGCAATGGGACAAGGGACAACGTAGCGACAACGTGGAGCAGGCCAGCGGCGGACGCGGCCTGAAGATCGGCGGTGGCCTGGGCCTCGGCGGTGTGGCCCTGGTGGTGGTGTTCGGTCTGCTCAGCGGCCAAAGCCCGACGCAGATCCTCGGCACCCTGATCAGCCTCAGCGGCCAGAGCGCGCCGAGCCAGCAACAGACCACCGCCCCGGCCGACAACCGCCAGGTGGACTTCGTCCGCGTGGTGCTGGGCGAGACCGAAAATACCTGGACGCGCATCTTCCAGGCCCACGGCGAGCAGTACCAGCCGCCCAAGCTAGTGCTGTTCAATGGCCAGGTGCAATCCGGCTGCGGCGGCGCCACCGCGGCCAGTGGTCCCTTCTATTGCCCGGTGGACGGCAAGGTCTATCTGGACCTGACCTTCTTCCAGGAATTGCAGCAACGCTTCGGCGCCGACGGCGACTTCGCCCGCGCCTATGTCATCGCCCACGAGGTCGGCCACCATGTGCAGAACCTCACCGGCACCACCAGCAAAATGGAGGCGGCGCGGCGCCGTGGCATCCCCACCGAAGGTGCCACGGGGCTGTCGGTACGCCTGGAACTGCAGGCCGACTGCTATGCCGGGGTCTGGGCCAACGATGCCCAGCAGCGGCTGAACTGGCTGGACCCGGGTGACCTGGAGAAGGCCTTGAACGCTGCCAACGCCATCGGTGATGATCGCCTGCAACGCCAGGCCCAGGGGCGCGTGGTGCCGGATTCCTTCACCCATGGCAGCTCGGCGCAACGGGTGAAGTGGTTCCGCACCGGCTTCGACAGTGGCAAGGTGGAGAGCTGCAACACCTTCGCTACGCAGGCGCTCTGACCTGCCCCGGGAGTCCGTCGATGCGTCGCCTGTTCGCGCTGTGCCTGGTCCTGCTCTGCGGCTCCACCCTGGCGGCGCCCCACGCCGGCGTCGCCCGCATCGTCGACGACCGTCTGCCGATCGGCTCGGCGCAGGCCGCGCTCCAGCTATCGACCGACTGGAATAGACCCCACCCGGAAATCCATCGCGCCCTGGTGATCGTGCATGGCCGACTGCGCAATGCCGCCACCTACTTCCGCTCCGGGCAGAACGCCACCCAGGCCGCGGGTGCCAGCGCCGACACCCTGGTGATCGCCCCGCAGTTTCTCAACGAACAGGACGTCGAGCGCCATCAGTTGCCGGATGACCTGCTGCGCTGGCAAGGCAACGCCTGGATGGGCGGCGAACCCGCCCTCGGGCCGCAGCCACTGAGCAGCTTCGCGGTGTTCGACGCCCTCCTCGCCCGCCTGGCGGATCGTCGCCTGCTGCCCAATCTGCAGGAGGTGGTGATCGCCGGTCACTCCGGCGGCGGCCAGGTGGTGCAGCGCTACGCCGTGCTCGGCCAGGGCGAGAAGCCGCTGGCGGCCAGCGGCATCCGCCTAAGATTCGTGATCGCCAATCCCTCGTCCTATGCCTACTTCGACGCCAGCCGGCCCGACGCCCAGGGACGTCCCGCGCCCTTCACCGGCGCCGCCAGTTGCCCGGATTTCGATACCTGGAAGTACGGCATGCAGGGATTGCCGGCCTATGCCGAGGGACGCGACGCCGCGGCGCTGGAACGTCACTACGCCCAGCAGACCATCACCTATCTGCTCGGCGCCGAAGACACCAACCCCAATCATCCAGCGCTGGACAAGAGTTGCGCTGCCGAGGCCCAGGGGCCGTATCGCCTGGCGCGAGGGCTGAACTACTACCATTACCTGCAGGGCCGCCATCCAGGCCTGACCCAGCGCCTGGTCGAAGTCCCGGGTGTGGGGCATGACGGCGACGCCATCTTCACCTCGCCGGCGGGACGTCAGGCGCTATTCGGCTCCGGCCGTTGACCGACATTCATTCAGCAGCCCCCGGACCTTGACGACGAAGGCCTCCAGGGAGAAGGGCTTGGCCAGCAGCGCCATGCCCGCGGTCACGAAGGTGGACTGCAGCTCGATATCCTTCGCGTAGCCGGTGATGAAGAGCACCGGCAACCGGGGGCACAAGGCACGGACGGCACTGACCAAGGCCTGGCCACTGTCTCCCGGCAAACCCAGGTCGGTGATCAACAGATCGAAGGCCTCGCCTTCACTCACCCGCGCCAAGGCCGGTTCGGCTGCGGAGACCGCGCAGCACGGCCAGTTCAACTCGGCGAACAACTGGACCAACAGACTGCGAATGACCGCATCGTCCTCCACCAGCAACACCCGGACAGCGACCAGATCCTGCACCACGCTCGCCGCCCGGGCGAGGGCCACCGGCGCTGGCGGTGTCGCCCCGTGATAGCGCGGCAGGTAGAGGCTCACCCGACACCCCTGGCCCGGCGCACTGGCCATCGTCACATGGCCCCGCGACTGCTGGGCGAAGCCATAGATCATCGACAGCCCCAGGCCTGAGCCCTGGCCCACCGGCTTGGTGGTGAAGAAGGGTTCGAACGCGCGCTCCAGCACCTCGGGCGCCATCCCCTCGCCGCTATCGACCACCTCGATCAGCAGATAGTCACCCGCGGTCAGGGGACCCTGGCTGGTCGGCTGCGTCCAGTTGCGCGCGCTGATGGTCAGGATGCCTCCCCCAGGCATCGCATCCCGGCCATTGATGGCCAGGTTCAACAGGGCATTTTCCAGCTGGTTGGGATCGGCATCCGCTTGCCAGAGACCTTCGTCCAGGAGCAACTGGCAGTGAATCCGTGGCCCCAGACTGCGCAGCAAGATTTCCTGGAAGTTGCCGATCAACCCAGCGACATCGATCGCCTGGGGATTGAGCGTCTGCCGACGGGAAAAGGCCAGCAGGCGGTGGGTAAGACTGGCGCCGCGCCCCACCGACTGAATGGCGGTATCCAGTAGCCCAGTGACCTCCTTGAGCACCTGCGGTGGTAGTTTGCGAGCGACCAGATCCAGGCTGGCCTGAATGCCCGCCAGCAGATTGTTGAAGTCGTGGGCGATGCCACCGGTGAGCTGGCCCACCGCCTCCATCTTCTGCGCCTGGCGCAGCAACGCCTCGGCCTGGGCGCGGCTTTGCATCTCTTCGCGCAACTGCTGGTTGGCCGCCTCCAGCTCCGCGGTGCGAAGCTGCACCTGCAGTTCCAGGGTATCGTGCTGACGGCGCAAGGCCTGCTCGGCCTGGCAGCGGTCGTGGATGTCCTCGGTGGTGCCGTACCAGCGGATCACCGCGCCGTTCAGGTCATGCCGGGGATAGGCTCGGGACCGCATCCAGCGGTAACTGCCATCGGCTAGGCACACGCGATGCTCGTGATCGAACGGCTGCCCCGCGAGCAGCGCCTCCCGCCAGCACGCCTGGACCGCAGCCCGGTCCCGGGGGTGCATGACCTCCCAGATGTTGGAGGCGTCGAGTTCGGCGCGCCCGGTGAGCCGGTGCCAGCGCGAGGACAGGACGATGTTGCGGCCGTCGCTGTCGCAGGTCCAGGTGTACTGGGGATTGAGCTCCACCAGATGCCGGTAGTGGTCTTCGCTGTCACGCAGACGCCGCTCGGCATCGTGCCGCTCGATGGCCAGGGCGGCGGTTTCGGTCACCAGGCGAAAGGCGTTCTGCTCGGCCGCCGTTGGCCGGCGCGGTGTGTCGAAATAATTGGAGAAGGTACCCAGGAGACGGCCGTCCAATGCCAGGATCGGCATCGACCAGCAGGCCCGCAAGCCATGGGCCAAGGCCAGCTCGCGAAAGTCGTTCCACAGCGGATCCTGGGCGATGTCCTCGACATAGACCGCTTCCCGGCGATGGGCGGCGGTGCCGCAGGAGCCGATACCATCGCCGATCGCCACCCGTCCCAGCGCGCCGCTGTAGGACGCCGGCAGGGTCGGTGCGATGCCATCGCCCAACGAACGCCCTTGCTCGTCCAACAGCAGGATGCAGGCATGCAAGGGCACCTGGGCCAGCTTTTCGAAGCGCTCCATGAAGGCATACAGCACCGCAGCCAGGGGCTCGCCGGTGGCCAGGCTTTCCAGCGTTTGCCGTTCATAGTGACGAACGTCGCTGGCGACCAGCCCAGCGGCCAAATCCGTGGCGCGAGAATTCATGGAGCGAACCCGAAGATGAGCGAATTGCCATCATAGGCTCGGCAGCCGACCTTTAGTACAGAGGCAGTAACCAAACGGGCGCTTTAGAGCCTCAAAGCGCCTGCAACAACGCCGCGCAGTCGTCGAAATGCAGGTCGCGCACCGCTGCCCAGCGGTCGTCCGGACTGTTCACCTGGATCGTCCAGCTGCCCGCGGCGCGGCCACACTCCAGGTCATAGCCGTGATCGCCCACCATCACCAATTGGGTGGGCGTCACCTGCCAGAACTCGGCCAGCTGCAGCAGGCCACCCGGATCGGGCTTGGGCGCCGCCTCATCACGGCCGAGCACGGCGGCGGGATCGAAGCAGTCTTCCAGGCCGATGGCGGCCAGGGTCAGCAGCGCCAGGTCGCGGGCATTGCGCGTGAGAATGCCCAGCCGGCAGCCGCGCCCGTGCAGGCTGCGCACCAGGTCGATCGCACCCGGCGCCGGGCGGGCAGCCACCGCCAGCTCGCGCTCGTGCTCGAACAGCCAGGCATGCTTGGCTTCCCGCTCGGTGGCGGGCAGATCGGCCAGGTGATGGAGGATGTCGGCCTGTTCGGGGATGCCGAGGTGGCGGCGGATGGCGGCGAAGTCGTGCACGGCCAGGGTCAGGGTGCCGTCCAGGTCGAACACCCAGTGGCTGCGTTGGCGCAATGTCATCGGCAGTATCCTGCAGGGAAAAAGAGTGACCTCCGGGCGCACGGGGGGAACCCTCGTCCCGCACGCTCCGTCTGGTGGAAACAACCACCTGCAGGAGTCTACCCAATGACGACGACCGTTCGTGCGCTGCTTTTCGATGTCTTCGGCACCGTGGTGGACTGGCGCGGCAGCCTGGTCGACCAGTTGCAGGGACTCTCGGCCAAGCACGGCGTGCAGGCCGACTGGGGCGCCCTGGCCGACGCCTGGCGCGCCGAGGCCTACGAGGCCATCCTGCCGCAGATCGAGGCCCGTACCCTGCCCTGGCTGCCCCTCGACGAGGTCCATCGGCTGGCGCTGGACGAGTTGCTGCCGCGCCACGGCCTGGCCGGGCTCACCGAGGCCGAGGTGACCTGGATCAACCGCCGCTGGCATCAGCTGGCACCCTGGCCCGATGCGGTGCCGGGGCTGCAGCGCCTGCGCCAGGGCTATCCGGTCTGCGCCCTGTCCAACGGCAACGTCAGCCTGCTGCTGGACATGGCCCGCCACGCCGGGCTGCCCTGGGACATGCTGTTCGGCGCCGATCTGTTCCGGCGCTACAAGCCGGCGGCGGAGGTCTACCTCGGCGCCTGCGCCCTGCTCGATCTGCAACCCGAACAGGTAATGCTCTGCGCCGCCCACAATGGTGACCTGCAGGCCGCCAAGGAGTTGGGGCTGGCCACTGCCTTCATCCAGCGACCCCGGGAAAGGGGACTTGCCGGTGGTGAGGTCTCCCAGGGCGACTGGGACCTGGAGGCCAGCGACCTGCAGGATCTGGCCGACCAGCTCGGCCTACCCGCCAGCGCTGCCGAGGACCTTAGGTTCTGAACGAAAAGTCGGCGAGCGACGGTCAGGCGAGGCGAAAAAGGCTGAGGAAGCGCAGTTTACGAGTGGTAAATGAGCATTCCGAATGCCTTTTTGCAACGAAGCATCACCGAGCGCAGACACTTTTCGTACAGAACCTGGCGAGGTCTGAGATCGATTGAGGGGTACCCGAGCGCTCTGTATCCTCGCCGATACTTTTTTCACCAGGGCGCTCCCATGGGTTTTCTCGACCGACTCCGCAAGAAACGCGAGCGCAAGGCCATCAAGGCCTTGCCGAAGCTCCATCAGCGCACCACCCGGCTTCGCAACGCCCTGCCGAACTACGAAATCGGCGCCGGAACCTACGGCATGCCCGAGGTCTCGGACCTGCAGGAAGGCTCCACCCTCAGAATCGGCTGCTACACCTCCATCGCCAGCGGCGTGCAGATCCTGCTCGGCGGCCTGCACCGGCTGGACTGGGTGACCACCTACCCCTTCCCCGCCTTCGTCGACGACCTGGCCCACATCTCCGACTACGGCGGTACCCGCGGCGATGTGGTGATCGGCAGCGACTGCTGGATCTGCACCAATGCCCTGCTGCTCTCCGGGGTCACCATCGGCCATGGCGCGGTGGTGGCCGCCGGCGCGGTAGTGACCCGGGACGTACCGCCCTATGCGGTGGTGGGCGGCAATCCGGCGCGTTTCATCAAATGGCGCTTCCCCGAGGAGATCCGCGCGGCGCTGCTCGACATCGCCTGGTGGGACTGGCCGGAGGCCGACATCCTCGCCGCCGGCAGGCAACTCTGCAGCGGCGACATCGAAGGCTTCATCGCCTACGCCCGGGCGCACCATCCGGCGCCCTGAGCCCATCCAGTCGGAACTTGGTATCCAGTGCAGGGCTCAGCTTTAATAGTCATTCTATTCAAGGTGCCTATGGAAGCGCTTGATCTGCTGCAATGGCCAGCCATGGCCATCACCCTGCTCGCCGCCTGGCTGGTAGCCTCTCAGCGCCAGGGCCGGCGCAACCTGGGCTTCTGGGTCTTCCTGCTGAGCAATGGCCTGTGGATCGCCTGGGGCCTGCAAGCCGAGGCCTATGCCCTGATCGTGCTGCAACTGGGCCTGGCGGCCATGAACCTGCGTGGCGTGCGACGCAATGCCGGCGGCCCCGCTGCCACCTCCCTCGCCGAGGGCTCAGGGCAGGCATAATGGTCGGCCCTGCGTCAGACGACCCTCCGCCATGCCGTACAGCGTCTCCCCCATCGGCCACGTCCGCTCCTGCTTCAAGGAGAAATTCGCCATCCCCCGACAGCCTGCCCTGGCCCCGGCCGCCCGCGGCGTGCTGGAACTGCTGCCACCCTTCGACCGCCCGGAGGCGGTCCAGGGCCTGGAGCAGGTGAGCCACGTCTGGCTGCTGTTCCTCTTCCACCAGACGCTGGAAAGCGAACCTCGACTGCGCGTGCGTCCGCCGCGACTGGGCGGCAATAGATACCTGGGAGTGTTCGCCACCCGCGCCACCCACAGGCCCAATGGCATCGGCCAGTCGGTGGTGCGCCTGGACGGCATCGAACCCGGGCGCCTGTTGCTGTCGGGCATCGATCTGCTCGACGGCACCCCGGTGCTCGACATCAAGCCCTATGTGCCCTACGCCGACAGCCCAGCGGGCGCCTTCAACGCCATCGCCGAGGCGCCGCCGCCGGCCCTGGCGGTGAGCTGGGCGGATGCGGCGCGCGTCCAGGCGGACGTCCAGGGCCAGCGCCTGGGCGAGCCCCTGATCGCGCTGATCGAGCAATGCCTGGCCCAGGACCCGCGCCCGGCCTATCAGGCGCCCGCGCCCGAGCGACGCTATGGGGTGCGCCTCTGGGATGTGGAGGTGCACTGGCACTATCCGACCGCGAACCAGATCCACGTTCTGGACGTGACCGCTGCGTCTTGAGGCCAACCGGTTTGCATTCCGCGACGCGAGGCCCCAACAATGGGGCTGCCGGATCGCATGAGGCGATCCGCACGCGGCTACGGTCGCCGTTCGACCGTATCACCGATTAGGGAAACATCTATGGCTCCAAGCAGACAGGTCATCAACGCTCAGGTCAGCCCCAAGGGCAGCCTGGAGACCCTTTCCCAGCGCGAGGTCCAGCAGCTCAGCGCCGCCGGCTCGGGCAACCTCTACCAACTCTTCCGCCAGTGCGCCCTGGCCATCCTCAATACCGGCGCCCATAGCGACAACGCCAAGACCATCCTCGAGGCCTATCAGGATTTCGAGATCCTCATCCACCAGCAGGATCGCGGTGTGCGCCTGGAACTGATCAACGCCCCGGCCGACGCCTTCGTCGACGGCGAGATGATCGCCAGCACCCGCGAGATGCTGTTCAGCGCCCTGAGGGACATCGTCTACACCGAGAGCGAACAGAGCAGCCTGCGCATCGATCTGGACAGCTCCGAGGGCATCACCGACTACGTCTTCCACCTGCTGCGCAACGCCCGTACCCTGCGCGCCGGCGTCGAGCCGAAGATGGTGGTCTGCTGGGGTGGCCACTCCATCAGCACCGAGGAATACAAGTACACCAAGAAGGTCGGCCACGAACTGGGCCTGCGCAGCCTGGACATCTGCACCGGCTGCGGTCCGGGCGTGATGAAAGGCCCGATGAAGGGCGCCACCATCGCCCACGCCAAGCAGCGTATCCAGGGCGGGCGCTACCTGGGCCTCACCGAGCCGGGCATCATCGCCGCCGAGGCGCCCAACCCCATCGTCAACGAACTGGTGATCCTGCCGGACATCGAGAAGCGCCTGGAGGCCTTCGTCCGCGTCGGCCACGGCATCATCATCTTCCCCGGTGGCGCCGGCACGGCGGAGGAATTCCTCTACCTGCTGGGCATCCTGATGCACCCGGACAACAGAGACATCCCCTTCCCGGTGGTGCTCACCGGGCCGCAAAGCGCCGCACCCTACCTGGAACAGCTGCACGCCTTCATCGGCGCCACCCTGGGCGAGGCCGCCCAGCGCCACTACCAGATCGTGGTCAACGATCCGGCCGAGGTGGCCCGGCAGATGGCCCAGGGGCTCAAGGCGGTCAAGCAGTTCCGCCGCGAGCGCCACGATGCCTTCCACTTCAACTGGTTGCTGCGCATCGAGGAAGGCTTCCAGCGGCCCTTCGACCCCACTCACGCCAACATGGCCGCGCTGGAACTGACCCATGCCCTGCCGCCCCACGAGCTGGCCGCCAATCTGCGTCGGGCCTTCTCCGGCATCGTCGCCGGCAACGTCAAGGCCAAGGGCATCCAGCTGATCGAGGAGCATGGTCCCTACGAGATCAATGGCGATCCCGCCATCATGGGCCCGCTGGACCAGTTGCTGCAGGCCTTCGTCGAGCAGCACCGCATGAAGCTCCCTGGCGGCGCGGCCTATGAGCCCTGCTATCGCGTGGTGAGCTGAATCCTTTCACGCCGGCCTTTTCGGCCGGTTTCTCTCCTAGATGACCGTTGGTCCAGGCCATTGATCGACGAACGGTCACTTTGCTAGCCAGGTGATATCAGTAAGTCGCTAGCTAGCTATCTAGAGCGCTTCGATTTGGCCTGTCAGTCATCGTTTTCGCGCACCTGCCGCTCGAAAAAAAACCTCGCGCGCTAACTGCCGAGGTCCGAGCTAAAGCCCCTCTTCACCGAGCCGATAGGGCAAGGCAAGCTAAACTCAAAGCGGTGGCTGACGTGCTGAACGCTGACCGGGGCGGAGATCCCGCCGGAACGGCTTCACCCCGTCACGCCGGATTTCCTGCCGAGGCAACGGAATGAACAACTGGCTGGGACTCGACTTCCTCGTCGCCCCTCTCGCCCATGACCAGGTGCACCTGCACGGCCAGCACAATGTCTGGCTGGTGGCGCTCGCCTATCTGGTGGCCGTCAGTGCCTGCTACGTCACCCTGGTGTTCGCCGAGCGTATCGGCCAGACCCGTACCCTGTCGCGGCAGCGGGCCTGGAGCCTGATGGGCGCTCTGAGCTTCGGCTTCGGCGTCTGGGGCATGCACTTCATTGCCATGCTGGCCTTCACCGTGCCCACCCAGGTGCGCTACGACCTCCTGATCACCCTGGCCTCGCTGCTGATCGTGGTGCTGGCCGGGCTCATGGCCATGCCGGCCCTGAGCCAGCCCGACCTCAGTCTCGGCCAGCGCCTCAAGGCCGGCGTGGTGCTGAGCGTGGGCATCGTGCTCATGCACTACACCGGCATGACCGCCGTGCACACCCACGCGGTGGTGCTCTATCGTCCGGGCCCCTTCCTGCTGTCGATCGCCATCGCCGTGGGCGCCAGCTTCGCCGCACTGCAGCTGATGCAGATCTTTCGCCGCCACTACACCGGCATCTATCGCTGGCTGCGCATGGCCACCGCCCTGGTCATGGGCCTGGCCATCGCCGCCATGCACTTCACCGGCATGTGGTCCATGGTACTGATCGCGCCGGCCGAGACCGACAACGCCCTGCAGGGTGCCAGCAATTCCTGGCAGCTCGGGGTAGGCATCGCCATCATCGCCCTGCTGCTGGTGGTGGGCGGCCTCGGCGCGGCCTGGGCGGATCGTCAGTTGCAGCGCAAGGAAAACGACCTGGAGCGGGTCAACTCCCTGGTCGGCCAGCTCGATGAAGCCCGCGCCTCGCTGCAACAGGCGGCGCACTACGATCCCCTCACCGATCTGCACAACCGCCGCGCCTTCAACCAGGCCTTCGCCGAGATCCTCGAGCGCCACGCCCAGCAGGGTCGCAGCCTGGCGGTGATGTTCCTCGACATCGATCACTTCAAGCGCATCAACGACAGCCTCGGCCACGACGCCGGCGACCAGTTGCTGGTGGCCATGGCCAAGATCATTCGCGACGCGGTGCGCGAAGGCGATCTGGTCGCGCGCTTCGGCGGTGATGAATTCTGCATCCTGGCCAGTCTCGGCAGCCCCGACGAGGCACGTCACCTGGCCCAGCGCATCCTCGAGCGGCTACGCAACCCGATCACCATCGGCAGCCGGACCCTGGTGATGACCACCAGCATCGGCATCAGTCTCTATCCCCGCGACGGCGGTTGCTGCGAGGAATTGCTCAAGAGCGCCGATCTGGCGCTCTATCTGTCCAAGGGCAATGGCCGCAATACCTTCAGCTTCTTCGACGAGACCCTGCGCGAGAAGATCTCGCTGCAGCTGGAGCTGGAAGCCGAACTGCGCGAGGCCCTGGTCGAGGAACGCGGCCTGCAGCTCTACTACCAGCCGATCCTCGACGTCGCCAGCGGTCAGCTGGACAAGGCCGAGGCGCTGATCCGCTGGGATCACCCCCGCCTCGGTATGCTGACGCCGAACGTCTTCCTCGGCGTCGCCGAGGCCAATGGCTTCATCGAGGAGCTGGATGCCTGGGTGCTCAAGCGCGCTTGCCGCGACCTGGCCGAACTGACCGCCGCGGGCCTGACGAATCTGCGTATCGCGGTGAACTGCTCGGCCCTGAGCCTAAGCAACGAAGCCTTGCCCAGCCAGATCGCCTGGCGCCTGGACGACCACCGGCTGTCGCCGCGACGTCTGGAGCTGGAGGTCACCGAGAATGCCCTGGTCAAGAACGTGCAACCCACAGCCGAATTGCTGCAACGCATCCGCGACCTGGGCGTGACCGTTTCCATCGACGACTTCGGCACCGGCTACTCGTCACTGGCCTATCTCAAGCGGCTGCCCATCGACACCGTGAAGATCGAGCGCTCCTTCGTCACCGGACTCACCGAGGGCAATGCCGACCACCAGATCGTCCAGGCCATCATTGGCATGGCTCGGCCGCTCAAGCTGAAGGTCACCGCCGAGGGCGTCGAACACCTGGAGCAACTCCGCCTGCTGTGCGCCCTGGGCTGCGACTTCATCCAGGGCTACCACATCAGCCGGCCGGTGCCCCTGAACCAGGTGTCCGAGGTGATCGCCCGCTATGCCAATGGGGTCTGTCCGCAGCAGGCCCAGCTCGACGCCAATGCCCTGGCCCTGGCCAAGGCGCTGGGTTAGCGGCGGCGATAACGCAGCCAGACGCTGCCATCTTCCTGGGCGTCGGCCGAATCCAGCTTGAGGTAGAGCGGCTGCTGCCAGGACTGCTCGGCGATCTCGAAAGACGCCGGGTGGGCGCCGCGGCCATCCACCAGCGGGATGATCAGCACGCTGATTTCATCCACCAGCCCGGCGGCGACGAAGGAGCCGCTGACGTGGGGCCCGCCCTCCACCACCAGTCGCTCGATGCCCAGCTCGGTGTTCAGCAGTTCCAACACGGCGGCCAGGTCCAGCTCATTCTTGCCGCCGAAGACATAGGAAGCGCCGATATTCTGCAGGTGCGCCAGGTAGTCGTCGCTCACCCCTTCGCTGAGCACCGCCACCACATGGGAATCCAGGGCCTCGTTCTTTTTCCAGGCGACCTTGCCCTGGGGATCGATGGCGATGGCGTACTTGGCGGCATCGCGCCTGGCGAAATGGTGGGTGCGGGGGATGGGCGCCTGGGCGACACCGGTGGGATAGCCCTCGCCATGGGCGATCTCTTCCATGGTCACCCGGCCACAGGCCCAGGCATCGAACTTGAAACGCTCGGCCAGGCGCTCGTAGGTTTCATCGGCCTGCTTCTTGAGCGGCCGCTCCCAACCATCGGTGAGGGCATGACCGTCGACCGACGACATCATATGGCAGATCACATAGGGCTTCATGGGGACTCCTGGCAAGGGCGTGTCGCCATGACACGTCTTGCAGGAACCGACCGGCCCGGCGCCCGGGGAGTTCAGCCCGGACTTGGCGGAAAACGAAAAACCCGCCGGAGGGCGGGTTTTCGTGGAGCCTGGCGGCGTTACTTCTCGACGAAGGCACGCTCGATCAGGTAGTCGCCCGGATCGCCCATGCGCGGGGAGATGGTCAGGCCGAATTCGTTCAGCACGGCGCTGGTCTCGTCCAGCATGCTCGGGCTGCCGCAGATCATGGCGCGGTCGTCCTGCGGATTGATCGGCGGCAGGCCGATGTCCGCGAACAGCTTGCCGCTGCGCATCAGATCGGTCTGGCGACCCTGGTTGCGGAATTCCTCGCGGGTGACCAGGGGATAGTAGATCAGCTTCTCGCGCACCAGATCGCCGATGAATTCGTGCTCGGGCAGGGTCTTGGTGATGAAGTCGGCGTAGGCCAGTTCGTTCACGTAGCGCACGCCGTGGACCAGGATCACCTTCTCGAAGCGCTCATAGGTCTCTGGATCCTGGATGGTGCTCAGGAAGGGCGCCATGCCGGTGCCGGTGCTCAGCAGATAGAGATGCTTGGCGGGCTTGAGGTCGCTGAGGATCAGGGTGCCGGTGGGCTTGCGGCTGACCATCAGGTTGTCGCCTTCCTTGAGGTGCTGCAGGCGCGAGGTCAGGGGGCCGTCCGGCACCTTGATGCTGAAGAACTCCAGGTGCTCTTCGTAGTTCGGGCTGGCGATGCTGTAGGCACGCATCAGCGGGCGACCGCCTTCGGTTTCCAGGCCGATCATCACGAACTGACCATTCTCGAAACGCAGGCCCGGGTTACGGGTGGTCTTGAAGCTGAACAGGGTGTCGTTCCAGTGATGAACGCTCAGGACGCGCTCGGTGTACAGGTTGCTCATCGATGACTCCAGGAAAAATCGGTACAGCCCGGGGCTGGATAGAAATTGCGCGACAGTTTATAGAGGGGGAAAATATCCGTGAAATGAATAATTCGAATATCGATTATCCAAAAGGCAGATATGCGATTTACGTTACGTCAACTCGAGGTATTCGTCGCCGTGGCCCGCCAGGAAAGCGTTTCCCGGGCGGCCGAAGCGCTCAATCTGTCGCAGTCCGCCACCAGTACCGCCCTGGGCGAACTGGAGCGGCAGTTCGACTGCCGGGTATTCGACCGCGCGGGAAAGCGTTTGACGCTCAATGCCCTGGGTCGGCAGTTGCTGCCCAAGGCGGTGGCCCTGCTCGACCGCAGCGCCGAGGTGGAAAACCTGCTGCGCGGCAAGACCGGTTTCGGCTCCCTGGAGCTGGGCGCCACCCTGACCATCGGCAACTACCTGGCCACCCTGCTGCTGGGCGACTTCATGCAGCGCCACCCCGACTGCCGGGTGCGGCTGCACGTACACAACACCGCCAGCGTGGTGCAGCGGGTCGCCAACCATGACATCGACCTCGGCCTGATCGAAGGCGACTGCCAGAATCCGGATCTGGAGGTGCAGCCCTGGATCGAGGACGAACTGGTGGTGTTCTGCGCCCCGGCCCATGCCCTCGCCAACGGTACGGCCACCCAGGCCGAGCTGGAAGCCCAGGCCTGGATCCTGCGCGAACAGGGCTCGGGTACCCGCCTGACCTTCGACCAGGCCATGCGGCATCACGCCCAGCCGCTGGACGTGCGCCTGGAGCTGGAGCACACCGAGGCCATCCTGCGGGCAGTGGAGTCGGGACTGGGCATCGGCTGCCTGTCACGCCTGGCGCTGAGAGACGCCTTCGCTCGCGGCACCCTGGTACCCATCGCCACGCCCACCCTGGATCTGCGCCGGCAGTTCTGCTTCATCTGGCACAAGCAGAAGTACCAGACCGGGGCCATGGTCGAATTCCTCGACCTCTGCCGGCAGTTGACCCTGGGCCTGAGCCGTAGCGATCAGATCGACACCGCGCGGCCCCGGCCCTTGAGCTGATCACTGGCCCTGGTAAATCCGCCGATTCTCCAGCTCCCGCTGCTCGTGGCGGCGGTGGGCACGCAGGGCCAGCAAGGCCAGGATGCCGATCAACAGGCGATAGCCCTGGGAGTAGAGATCCAGCTCGGCGGTGGCCGACTCGCCCAGTACGCCACTGATCAGCCGCACCACGAACAGCGTCAGCTGCACGAAGGCCACCAGCAGCAGGCCGGCCGACAGCCACTCGGCCCGGCGAAAGGCCAGCACGGCGAACAGCGCCAGGGCGAACTGCATGCCGCCATACCAGACCCGCGCCTCGGCCACCGAGGCCGAATCCATCAGCACCATGCCGCGGGCGTTGGCCATCTCGTAGGGATAGAACCAGTGCGCCAGGGCGAGTCCAAACCAGACCAGGGCCTGCAGACCCAACACCAGACGTGCGAAGCGAAGCTCGGACATTCCCCGTTTCTCCTTGGGGCCGTGAGTGGATGACAGCCGCTCCAGTGTAGCCAGCCAGACAGCCGCGTGTCGGTAGCGGTCCGCACTGCCGATGCAGACCGCCGCGGGTGGGTTAGGGTTCGCCGGAAGCGCTGGGGTAAGCTGCAGGCATTCCCCCCTTCGGCTCCTGACCACGAGCCCGCCATTCGAGAGATCGCCATGCCTGCCGCCCTGCCCGCCCAGCCGCCGCTGGTGTTGTCCATCCAGTCCCATGTCGCCTACGGCCATGTCGGCAATGCCGCCGCCACCCTGCCGCTGCAGTTGCTCGGCTTGCAGCCGGTGGTGGTCAACACGGTGCAGTTCTCCAACCATACCGGTTACGGCGAATTCAAGGGCCAGGTCTTTCCGCCCGAACACATCCACGACGTACTCGACGGCCTGCGTGCCCGCGGCGTGCTGGAGCGCTGCGTGGCGGTACTCTCTGGCTACCTGGGCGACGCCGCCATCGGCGAGGTGATCCTCGGCGTGGTGCAGGAGATCCGCCGTCAGCGCGGCGATCTGCAATACCTCTGCGATCCGGTGATGGGCGACGTCGGCCGCGGCATCTTCGTCCGCCCCGGCATCCCCGACTTCCTACGCCGCCGCGCCATCGAACAGGCCAGCCTGATCACCCCCAACCAGTACGAATTCGAGCTGCTGCATGGCCAGCCACTGGTCGACACCGCCGATGCCGTGAGTGCCGCCCGGCTGCTGCTCGGTCGCCCCGGCCAGCCGGGACCGGCGACCATCGTCATCACCAGCTTGCGCACTCCCGACCTGCCTGCCGACGTCCTCAGCACCCTGGTGGTGGAGGCGAACGACGCCTGGCTGGTGCAGACGCCCTACCTGGATCTGCAGCCGCTGCCCAATGGCATGGGCGACGTCTTCTCCGCCGTGCTGCTGGGCCAGTTGCTCAACGGCCAGTGCACGCCAGCCGCGGCGTCCCATGCGGTCAGCGCCCTCTACGCCCTGGTCGCCCGCACCGGCCCCGGCAGTCGCGACCTGCCGCTGATCGCGGCGCGCGAGCAGATCGTGCGACCGGGCGAGCTGTTCGAAGCGCAGCGGCTTTAGTGAGTTAGGTTGAACCTAGCGAGGCCCAACAGCCCCGCTAGGTTTATCGCGGTCACAGCGTTCCGCCGATGCGGCCGCTCTGGCTTGGACTATCGCGGTCATGGGCCGCTCCTACAGGGTGTGATGCTGCTGTAGGAGCGGTCGCTACGGCGCCCCGGCATGGCCGCGATAATGTGGGCAGGCAGTTGCTCCGACAAAGAGCATTACCCCTGTAGGAGCGGCCGCATCGACGGACCGCCATAACCGCAATTCCTTGGGCGGGAGGTTGGGCTTCGTTGCGCTCGCCCAACCTCAGATACAACCCTGCCTACGTGGAAAACGCTGCGCGGTTTTCCACCCTACGCCTGCTCCAGCACCCCCCTCCACACCATACCGACCCCTCTCCCCCCCGGGAGAGGACTAGGGTGAGGGAAAACCCTTCACGCCGGAGCCACAGCCCGCGTGGAAAACGCTGCGCGGTTTTCCACCCTACGCCTGCTCCAGAGTCCCCCTCCACACCATACCGCCCCCTCTCCCTGCGGGAGAGGGTTGGGGTGAGGGAAGCCCAAGCGCGCAGTCCTCACGACGACTGCATATGCCGCTCACGCTGCTCCTGGCGCTCCTTGGCCTCCACGCTCAGGGTCGCGGTAGGTCTTAGCAGCAAGCGCGCCAGACCTATGGGTTCGCCGGTTTCCTCGCACCAGCCGTACTCATCGCGGGCCAGGCGCTCCAGGGCTTCATCGATCTTGTCCAGCAGCTTCTTCTCGCGCTCCAGCTGGCGCAGTTGCCACTGGCGTTGCTGTTCGGCATTGCCGACGTCGGCCGGATCACCATGGGCGTCCATGCCGCGCAAGTCCTGCACCTGCTCGTCGATCAGCCGCTGCAGATCCGTTCTCTGAGCGAGCAACAGCCCGCGAAAGAAGGCGCGTTGAGCCTCGTTCATGTAGGCCGACTCGGGTTGGGCCAGGAGTTCTTCGGGGGTCATGGGACGGCTCTCCAATAGCAAATGTTATATTATAACACTTCCCACTTGCTCTAGCCTGGCCTTGTCCCCCGCGGAGTCCATCACAAAAATTCCGTAGTGCTTCGACGAAAACCACTACACAAAGCCAAACGCCTGTGAGAAAGTAAAACCACAACCTGTATGACAACCTTACAACCACATAAGCAGGTCTCTATGTTCGCCAAGGTCCCCGCCAATGTCCTGAGCGATAACGTCGCTCAGCAATTGCTGGACAAGATCGAAGCCGGCGTCTTCGCCCCCGGCAGCAAGATCCCCAGCGAAGCCCTGCTCTCCGAAGCCTTCGGCGTGAGCCGCACCGTGGTGCGCGAGGCCATCTCGCGACTGAAGAACGAAGGCGTGCTGCAGCCCCAGCAGGGTCGCGGCATCTTCGTCACCGCTCACGCCACCATTCGTCCGCTACGTATCGACGCCGACGAAGCCAGCCTGCCCGGCAGCGTCTTCCATCTGCTGGCGCTGCGCCGCGCCATCGAGGCCGAGATCGCCTCCGAGGCCGCCATCAACCGCAGCGAAGCCGATCTGGTCGCCATCGATGAGGCCCTGGCAGCCATCGACGAAGACGTCGCCGACGGCCATGACGGGGTACGCGCCGATGTGGCCTTCCATCGCACCATCGCCCAGGCCGCCGGCAACCCCTACTTCATCAAGACCCTGGAATTTGTCAGCCAGTACCTGGAGACGGCCACGCGCATCACCCGCACCAACGAGGCGCGGCGCGAGGACTTCTCCCGCCAGGTGCACGAAGAACACCAGGCCATCGTCGCCGCCATCCGCCTCGGCGATCCCCTGGCCGCCGCCAACGCCGCCCGCCAGCACATCTACAACGCCGCCCGCCGCCTGCGGCAGGCCGGCTTCGCCTGACCTTTTCGGAGAACAACAAGATGCAAGACAACGTCGGTGTCATCGGCCTCGGGGCCATGGGTCTGGGCGTCGCCCGCTCGCTGCTGCGCGCGGGCTTCGCCGTGCATGCCTGCGACGTGCGCGCCAGCGTGCTGGAAGCCTTCGCCAGCGAAGGCGGAGTGGCCTGCACCTCGCCTGCGGCCCTGGCCGACAGCTGCGACATCCTCATCACCGTGGTGGTCAATGCCGAGCAGACCGAAGCCGTGCTGTTCGGTGACGGCGGCGCGGTAGCCGCCCTGCGTCCGGGCAGCCTGGTGATCGCCTGCGCCACCGTGGCCCCGGCCTACGCCGTCGAGCTGGGCGAGCGCCTGGCCGAGCGTGGCATCCTGCTGCTGGACGCCCCGCTCTCCGGCGGCGCAGCCAAGGCCGCCAGCGGCGAAATGACCATGATGACCTCCGGCACCGCCGCCGCCTATGCCAAGGGCGAGGCGGTCCTGGCCGCCATGGCCGGCAAGGTCTATCGCCTGGGCGATGCCCCCGGCCAGGGTTCCAAGGTCAAGATCATCAACCAGCTCTTGGCCGGGGTGCACATCGCCGCTTCCGCCGAGGCCATGGCCCTGGGCCTGCGCGAGGGTGTCGATCCGGACGCCCTCTACGAGGTCATCACCCACAGTGCCGGCAACTCCTGGATGTTCGAGAATCGCGTGCCGCACATCCTCAAGGCCGACTACACGCCGCTGTCCGCGGTGGACATCTTCGTCAAGGACCTGGGCCTGGTGCTGGATACCGCGCGCACCTCGAAATTCCCGCTGCCGCTGTCGGCCACCGCCCACCAGATGTTCATGCAGGCCTCCACCGCCGGCTACGGTCGTGAAGACGACTCGGCGGTGATCAAGATCTTCCCGGGCATCGAGCTGCCCAAGGCCGCGGAGTGATCCCGATGAGCCAGACCGAAAATCGCCCGCTGCTGGGCTGCATCGCCGACGACTTCACCGGCGCCACCGATCTCGCCAACATGCTGGTGCGCGGCGGCATGCGCACCGTGCAGGTGATCGGCGTACCCGCGGCGGACGCCGAACTGGAAGCTGCCGACGCCGTGGTAGTGGCGCTGAAATCCCGCACCACGCCGGCTGCCGAGGCGGTGAGCGAATCCCTGGCCGCCCTCGCCTGGCTGCGCCAGCGTGGCTGCCGGCAGTTCTTCTTCAAGTACTGCTCCACCTTCGACTCCACTGCCGAAGGCAACATCGGCCCGGTGGCCGAGGCCCTGCAAGAGGCGCTGGACTGCGACTTCACCCTGGCCTGCCCGGCCTTCCCGGAGACCGGCCGCACCCTGTTCCGCGGCCATCTGTTCGTGCAGGACCAACTGCTCAGCGAATCCGGCATGCAGCACCACCCGCTGACGCCCATGGGCGACGCCAACCTGGTGCGGGTGCTGCAGGCGCAGAGTCGCGGCAAAGTCGGCCTGCTGCGCTATGACCAGGTCGCCAAGGGCCCCGAGGCCGTGCGCGTGGCCATCGCCAAGCTGCGCGAGTCGGGTCACCGCCTGGCCATCGCCGATGCCCTGTCCGATGCCGACCTGCACACCCTGGGCGCGGCCTGTGCCGAGTTGCCCTTGGTGACCGGCGGTTCGGGCATCGCCCAGGGCCTGCCGGAGAATTTCCGTCGCGCCGGCCTGCTCCAGGCGCACGACGCCGCCGCCCTGGAGCTGCCCGCCGGTGGCGAGGCGGTCCTCGCCGGCAGTGCCTCCCAGGCCACCAATGGCCAGGTCGCCGCCTGGCTGGAAGCCAACCGCCCCGCCTTGCGCCTGGATCCGCTGGCGCTGGCCCAGGGTGACGAATCCATCGACGCCGCCCTCGCCTGGGCGCGTGAGCAGGGCCAAGCCGTGCTGATCTATGCCACCAGTCCCGCCGACGAGGTCAAGGCCATCCAGCGCGAGCTGGGCGTGGCCCGTGCCGGTGAACTGGTGGAACGCGCCCTCGGCCTGATCGCCCGTGGCCTGTTCGACAGCGGCGTGCGCCGCCTGGTGGTGGCCGGTGGCGAGACCTCCGGCGCCGTGGTCCAGGCGCTGGGCGTGCGGACCCTGCGCATTGGCGCCCAGATCGATCCGGGCGTGCCGGCCACGCTAGGACAGGTGCAGGGCGAACCCCTGGCCCTGGCGCTCAAGTCCGGCAACTTCGGCAGCCGCGACTTCTTCGCCAAGGCCCTGCGCCAGCTGGCAGGAGAAAAAGCATGAGCAACGAAGCCCGGCTGCGCGAGGAGATCTGCACCGTCGGCGCCAGCCTCTATACCCGCGGCTACACCGTGGGCAGCGCCGGCAACATCAGCGCCCGCCTGGAAGACGGCTGGCTGATCACCCCTACCGACGCCTGCCTCGGTCGCCTCGATCCGGCGGCCATCGCCAAGGTCGGCCTGGGCGGCGACTGGGTCTCCGGCGACAAGCCGTCCAAGACCCTAGCCCTGCATCGCCAGGTCTATGACCGCAATCCCGGCGTGGGCGGGGTGGTGCATACCCACTCCACCCATCTGGTGGCCCTGACCCTGGCCGGCGTCTGGCGTCCGGACGACATCCTGCCGCCCATCACGCCCTACCAGGTGATGAAGGTCGGCCATATCCCGCTGATCCCCTATGCGCGCCCGGGTGCCGCTAGCGTCGCCGAACAGGTGGCGCAACTGGCCAACCGGGTCCGCGGGGTGATGCTCGAACGCCTCGGCCCGGTGGTCTGGGAGAGCAGCGTGAGCAAGGCCAGCTTCGCCCTGGAGGAGCTGGAAGAAACCGCGCGGCTGTGGCTGCTGACCGAGCCGCGCCCGGCGCCGCTCGATGCCGCCGCCCTGGCCGAACTGGCGGAGACCTTCGGCGCCGTCTGGTGAGCTGAAGCCCGCCCCTGAAACACCCGCCCACGATGGCCGCCTTTGGCCGTCGCGGGATCGGCTTGCCCTGAACAACAACAATAGCGAGGAAAGTGCCATGCCCCACGTCGTCAGCTCTACCCGCCCGGAGCACCGCTCATGAGTCCGTTGCTGCTGGTCCTCATCGCCGCGGCGGGCATCGCCCTGCTGCTGTTCCTGGTCCTCAAGTATAAGTTCCAGCCCTTCGTGGCCTTGATGCTGGTGAGCATCCTGGTGGCCCTGGCCGCTGGAGTGGAGCCGTCCAAGCTGGTCGCCACCATCGAAGGCGGCATGGGCAAGATCCTCGGCCACATCGCCATCATCATCGCCCTGGGCGCCATGATCGGTCGCATCATCGAACTCTCCGGTGGCGCCGAGGCCCTGGCCAAGACGCTGATCGAGCGCTTCGGTAACAGGCGCACGCCGCTGGCCCTGACCCTGGCCGGCTTCCTGGTCGGCATCCCGGTGTTCTTCGAGGTCGGCGTGATCGTCTTGATGCCGCTGGCCTATGGCATCGCCCGCACCGCGCGCAAGCCGCTGATCGTCTTCGCCCTGCCCATGTGCGCCACCATGCTCACCGTGCACGCCATGCTGCCGCCCCACCCGGGCGCCGTAGCCGCCGCCGGCCAGCTGGGCGCCGACCTCGGTCGGGTGCTGCTGTTCGGCCTGCCGATCACCGCGGTGCTGGCCCTGATCGGCTGGTGGGTGGCCGGGCGCATGACCCGCCGTCACTACCCCATGACCGACGACATCCGCACCGACGTCTATGGCGCCCAGATCACCGACACCCATCTGCAACAGTGGGGCCGCGGCCAGGACATGGCCCCCGGCCTGCCCAGCCTCGGCGCCGCCGCGGTCAAGGTCGACGAGACCCCGGCCGGCCTCGCCGCCGGTCTGCCGCCCGCCCCGGCGCCCGGCTTCGGTCTGGTGGTGACCCTGATCCTGCTGCCCATCGTGCTGATCCTGCTGGGGACCCTGGCCACCAGCTGGCTGCCCGCCGGCAACCTGCTGCGCGACATCCTCACCGTGGTCGGCGCGCCCCTGGTGGCGCTGCTGATCGACACCCTGCTGTGTGCCTATGTGCTGGGCTTTCGCCGCGGCTGGTCGCGCGAGCAGGTGTCGGAGGTGATCGGCTCGGCGCTGCCCGGCGTCGCCATGGTCATCCTCATCGCCGGTGCCGGCGGCGTCTTCGGCAAGGTGCTGGTGGACACCGGCATCGGCGCGGTGGTCTCGGAGCTGCTACGCGCCACCGGCCTGCCGGTGCTGGCGCTGGGCTTCGTACTGACCCTGCTGCTGCGCGCGGTGCAGGGCTCCACCACCGTGGCCCTGGTCACCACCGCCGGCATCCTCGGCCCGCTGATCGCCACCCTGGACCTCTCGGCCAACCACATGGCGCTGCTGTGCCTGGCCATGGGCGCCGGCGGTCTGGCCGTGTCGCACATCAACGACGCCGGCTACTGGATCTTCACCAAGCTGGTGGGCCTGAGCGTCGCCGACGGCTTGCGTACCTGGACCGTCCTGACCACCCTGCTGGGGTGCCTGGGCTTCGCCATCACCCTGCTGCTCTGGCCCTTCGTCTGATCTAGGAGACAAGCCATGCCCCGCTTCGCCGCCAACCTCAGCATGCTCTACCCCGAGCATGCCTTCCTCGACCGCTTCGCCGCCGCTGCGGCGGATGGCTTCCAGGCCGTGGAATACCTCTTTCCCTATGAACACAGTGCCGCCGAGATCAAGGCCCGCCTGGACGCCGCCGGCCTGACCCAGGTGCTGTTCAACGCCCCGCCCGGTGACTGGGCCGCTGGCGAACGTGGTCTGGCCGCCCTGCCCGGTCGCGAGGCCGAGTGCCGCGCCGGCATCGACCGCGCCCTGGACTACGCCGCCGTGCTGGGCAATCGCCTGGTGCATGTCATGGCCGGGTTGCTGCCCGCCGGGGTCGACCGGGCCCGCGCCCGCGACACCTACCTGGGCAACCTCGCCCATGCCGCCGAACAGGCGGCGAAGGCCGGGGTGACCATCCTCATCGAGCCGATCAACCCGCGCGACATGCCCGGCTATTTCCTCAATCGCCAGGACGACGCCCAGGCCATCCGCCAGGCCATCGGCGCTGACAATCTGAAGGTGCAATTCGACTGCTACCACTGCCAGATCGTCGAGGGCGACGTCAGCAAGACCTTCGAGCGGGACTTCGCTGGCATCGGCCACGTGCAGATCGCCGGCGTGCCCGACCGCCACGAACCGGACCTGGGCGAGCTCCATTACCCCTACCTGTTCGAACGCTTCGACGCCCTCGGCTACGACGGCTGGATCGGCTGCGAGTACCGCCCGCGGGGCGATACCTCGGCGGGGTTGGAGTGGTTGCGTAAGTTGCAGGCGTAAATCCGTAGGTTGGGCTGAGCGCAGCGAAGCCCAACACCGCGCACGTCCGCCGTCAGACCCCGCTGCCCAGTGGAAAACGCTGTGCGGTTTTCCACGCTACGGATCCATCGCGGCCATGCCGGTGCGCCGTAGCGACCGCTCCTACGGCCAAATTGGAGCGTGTAGGAGCGGCCCATGGCCGCGATAAAACCCCCGGGAAAACTCCTAAACCTCCACCACCGCCAACGGCTGCCCCAGGCGCCGGCGGAATTCCTCCAGGAACGCCGGAGCGAAGGCCCGTGCTGGCCAGTGGTTGAAGATGAAGCCCAGGTCGGAAAAGGCGCAGGGCTGGGGAAAGTCGAAGCCGTTGATGTCGTCTTCGTGGTCGCATTCCGGACAGGCGAAATTGTCGCTCTCCGCCGGCATCCACACCTCCAGGTGCTCGAACAGCGCTTCGCCGATCTCGCGGCGGCAGGCGGGGCAGCGCGCGCGACCTTCGAAGCCGTCCAGCGGGGTGAAGATGCAGCGCTCGGTGACGATCTCCAGGCCCCCGTCGGGATAGTCGCGCGGATCGTCCATGCCCGGCGTCAGGCGCAACACCTCGGTCAATCGTGCTCCCGGCGCATGGCCCCGCCGGCCGCGACTGGGCAGGCAGGGCGAGGCCTCAGCCCGGACCACACCAGCGGCGGCGAGCCAGCCGAGGATTTCCACCGCCGTACGCTCGACCCGCGGATGGCTGGAAATACGAGGGGCGAGGATGGTCTGGCGCAGAGTCATGGAGCGTGGGTCTCAAAGGCAGGGGCGCGCAGCTTAATCCGCTGCTCGCCCTGCGCCCATAGCTGCTAAGGTGAGGCCGACGAAAGCCACAGAAAGCCCCCCATGTTCAAGGACCCCTTCGCCCGCCTCGGTCTCGACCGCGAGGTGCTCAGCGTCAGCCAGCTCAACAGCCGCGCCCGGGTGCTGCTGGAGGACGTCTTCGCCCAGGTCTGGGTCGAGGGCGAGATCTCCAACCTGGCCAAGCCCGCCTCGGGCCACCTCTATTTCACCCTCAAGGATGGCCAGGCCCAGGTGCGTTGCGCCCTGTTCCGCCAGCATGCCAGCCGTGTGCGCCAGGCGCTGCGCGATGGCCTGGCGGTCAAGGTGCGCGGCAAGGTCTCGCTGTTCGAAGGCCGTGGCGACTACCAACTGATCCTCGACAGCGTCGAGCCGGCCGGCGATGGCGCCCTGCGCCTGGCCTTCGAGGCGCTCAAGGAGCGGCTGGCCGCCGAGGGCCTGTTCGCCGCTGAGCGAAAGCGACCGCTGCCCGCCCATCCGCAACGCATCGGCATCGTCTCTTCGCCGACCGGCGCGGTGATCCGCGACATCGTCAGCGTCTTCAAGAGACGCGCGCCCCAGGTGGAACTGACCCTGGTCCCCACCGCTGTGCAGGGTCGCGAGGCCACCGCCCAGATCGTCCGCGCCCTGCAACTGGCCGACCGCCAGGGCTTCGATGCGCTGATCCTGGCCCGCGGCGGCGGCTCCTTGGAAGACCTCTGGTGCTTCAATGAAGAACCCGTGGCCCGCGCCCTGGCCGCCTGCCAGACCCCGGTAGTGAGCGCTGTCGGCCACGAGACCGATGTCTCCATCGCCGACTTCGTTGCCGATGTCCGCGCCCCTACCCCTTCAGCGGCGGCGGAATTGCTGGCACCCCACAGCGCCGACCTGCGCCAGCGCCTGGACGGCCTGCATCGTCAACTACTGCTGCGCATGCGTGAGCGCCTGGCGCGCGAGCGGCTGCGCCTGGAAGCCTGTAGCCGCCGCCTACGCCATCCCGGCGAGCGCCTACGCCAGCAGGCCCAGCGCCTGGACGACCTGGATCTGCGTCTACGTCGCGCCTACGTCATCGCCCAGAATCGTCGCCGGGATCGCCTGGCGCACCTGGACACCCGCCTGGCCGGCCAGCATCCCGGTCGCCAGTTGGCCTTGCTGCGCCAACGTCTGGAGCAACTAGCCGAACGCCTACCGCGCGTCATGCAGCGGCAGTTGAAGGAGCGCCAGCAACGCCTGGCCGGCGCGGTGCAGACGCTGCAGATCGTCAGTCCCCTGGCCACTCTGGGCCGCGGCTACAGCATCCTGCTCGACGAGCGCGGCCATGCGGTGCGTTCCGCCGCCGAGGTCGCCAATGGGCAGAAGCTCACCGCCCGGCTCGCCGAGGGCGAATTGGCGGTACGGGTACTGGACAATCACCAGGAACCAACCACTCTGTCTCTGTTGGACTAAACGGTCCAACCCGGACCGATGGTGGCACGTATCTTGAACCCTCGGTCAGGATTTCCCCTTACCGAGGCCCCCCATGCATTCCCTTCTACGCGCTTCCCTGCTCCCCCTTACCACCGCCCTGCTGGCCGGCGCGGCCCAGGCCGCGACCCCGCCCGCCGCGCCAATGCAACCCAAGGTCATGATCGTGGCGATGTTCGGCCCCGAGGCCCAGACCTGGATCGATCGCCTCAAGCTCACCCACAAGGTCGCTGTCGACGGTCTCTCCGCCGACTATCCCGATGTGCTCTGCAATGAGGCACGGGTGTGCCTGATGACCACCGGAATGGGGCATGCCAACGCCGCCGCCTCGACCCTGGCGCTGACCCTGTCGCCCAAATTCGACCTCAAACAGACCTATTTCATGGTCGCCGGCATTGCCGGGATCAGCCCCAAGGAAGGCACCCTGGGCACCACCGCCTGGGCCCGCTACCTGGTGGACTTCGGTATCCAGTGGGAAATCGATTCGCGCGACGTGCCCAAGGACTGGCCGACCGGCTACCTGGGCATCAACACTCGCAGCCCCAGCGAGAAACCACCGCTGGACTACAAGACCGAGGTGTTCGAACTCAATGTGCGCCTGAGGGACAAGGCCTATGCCCTCTCGCGTAAAGCCGAGTTGACCGAGAGTGCGGAATCCAAGGCCTGGCGCCAACGCTACGATTACGCGCCGGCCAACCAGCCGCCGGTGGTGACGCGCTGTGACACCCTGGCCGGCGACACCTGGTATTCCGGCACCCGCCTCTCCGAAAGGGCCGAGGAATGGACCCGCCTGCTCACCAATGGCCAGGGCCGCTACTGCACCACCCAGCAGGAAGACAACGCCACCTACGAAGCGCTGCTGCGGGCCAGCCGCCTCGGCAAGGTCGACCTGCAGCGCCTGGCGGTGGTCCGTGCTGGCTCGGACTTCGACCGTCCGGCCAAGGGCGCCTCCGAGGTGGACAATCTGCTCGACTACGCCAAGCAGGGCGGCTTCGCCCCGGCGCTGGAGAATCTCTATCGCACCGGCAATCCTCTGGTGCAGGAGATCGTCGAGCACTGGGATGTGTGGCAGAAGGGCGTTCCGGCGAGTTAAGCCCTACTGCGCCCGCTCCGTCCCTTGCGGCGTCGCCTGGGACGGATTGGCGGTGTCCGGCGCCCGGGGCGCCAGCAGGTCCTTGTGGGTCTGCTCCACGGTGTGCCCAGGCGACTGGGTGGCGGGATCGCTGCCCGGAGCGCTCTTCTGCACTACCTCGCTGCGCTGGGGTGGTGGCGTTTCCGGTGTCTTGTCGCAGCCGGCGAGCAAGGCGCTCAGGGTCAGCAGGGCCAGGCTGCAGGTGACGAAACGGGGCATGGTCTTCTCCTCTGGGGTTTCAAGGAGGACTGCCGAATTCCCGGTCGCGTTCCCCCGCCAAGGCACGTCCGGCCGGTCGTCGGCCCTGGCGATCTTCGCCGCGCCAGGCGCAGTCGTACCTGTAGCACCGGAGTTTCCGGTCACCTCCTACAAGGAACACTGCCATGCCCAGCCTCGCCCTCTCCCGCCTCGCCCTGGCCACCCTGCTGGCCGCCCTGCCCCTGGCACCCGCCGCCTTCGCTGCCGAACCCAGCGCCAAGCTGGAAAAGGTCGCCAGCTTCGATCACCAGGTCACCGGCGTCACCGTCAGCGAGACCGGGCGGATTTTCGTCAACTTCCCGCGCTGGACCGAAGACAGCGAGGTCTCGGTGGCCGAACTCAAGCCCGATGGCAGCCTGGTGCCCTATCCCGACGCCGCCTGGAACGGCTGGCGCAACGCCCAGCGCGACGAGCTGACGCCGGGCGAGCGCTGGGTATGCGTGCAATCCGTGGTGGCCGACGGCCGCGGCAACCTCTGGGTGATCGACCCGGGTGCCCCCGCCCAGGCCCTGGTGGTACCCGGCGCGCCCAAGCTGGTGAAGATCGACCTCGCCAGCAACCAGGTCAGCAAGGTCTATGCGCTGGACGAGAGCGTGGCGCCCCAGGGCAGCTACCTCAACGACATGAGATTCAGCCCGGACGGCCGGCATGCCTACATCACCGATTCCGGTGCCCGCGGTGCGCTGGTGGTGCTGGACCTGGAGAGTGGCAAGGCCCGCCGCGCCCTGGACGGCGACCCGAGCACCCAGGCCGAGAAGGGCGTCAAGGTCAAGGCCGATGGCAAGCCCCTGGTGCGCCCGGATGGCCGCGGCGTGGAATTCTCCGCCGACGGCATCGCCCTCTCTCCAGCCGGCGACTACCTCTATTGGCAGGCGGTCAAGGGCAACACTCTCTACCGCATCCCTACCGCCGCCCTGCAGGGCGACGACCTCACCAGCCTGCCGGCCAAGGTGGAAAAAGTCGGCGAGAATGGGCCGGCCGATGGTTTGCTGATGGATCCCCAGGGCCGACTCTATGTCAGCGCGGTGGAAGAGCATGCGGTCAAAATCCGGGAGAATGGTCAGCTCACCACCCTGGTGCAGGACAAGAAATTGATCTGGCCGGATACCTTCGCCCGCGGCGCGGACGGCACCGTCTACGTCACGGATTCGCGCATCCCCGAGATGAGCTTCTTCGATCCCAAGCAGGGACCGGCGCTGGAAACCGTGCTGTACAAGATCGTCCCCAACTGACTTAGAGCCTGTTCAAAGTCTCGCGAGCTAGAGGCAAACAAGGTGAAAATGCCTGAGGAAGCGGAGTTTACGAGTAGTAAATGAGCATTCCGAAGGCATTTTCAACGCCGTTTGGCCGACGCGCAGCAGACTTTGAATAGGCTCTAAGAGGGTTCTGGGCGCCTTGCCCTTTGGCCCTCGCCTGCTCCAGCATGGGCGTTTTCGCCACCGGATGCGCCCATGCCCCGCCTGTTCACCCTGCTCTGCTGCCTGCTGCTGACCCTCCCGGCCCACGCCGGTACCTATCTGCAACGTCTGCTGGACAAGCCCGTGCCGGGTGGCGTGGCCGTGGTGCCGGTCCCCGGCGAGCAGGCGCCGCGGGTGAGCTATCAGGGCAAGCCGGTGCTGGTGGTCAAGGACGGCAACGGTTGGGTGGCCATCGTCGGTATCCCCCTGGGTACCGCGGCCGAGCGTCAGCAGCTGCAAGTCGCTGGCGCTGCGCCCCTGGCGTTCAACGTTGGTAGCCGGCATTACGCCGAACAGCGCATTACCCTAAAGAACCAGCGCCAAGTGACCCCCAACCCCGAAGACCTCAAGAGGTTCGAGCGCGAGCTGGCCGAACAGCAGGCCGCCTACCGGCTGTTCTCGCCGAACCAGCCGAGCAACCTGCTGTTGGACAAACCCGTGGACGGTCCGCTCTCCAGCCCCTTCGGCCTGCGCCGCTTCTTCAATGGCCAGGAGCGCAATCCCCACTCGGGTCTGGACTTCGCCGTGCCGGCCGGCACCCCGGTGAAGTCCCCCGCGGCGGGCAAGGTGGTGCTGGTGGGCGACTACTTCTTCAACGGCAAGACGGTGTTCGTCGACCACGGCCAGGGCTTCATCAGCATGTTCTGCCACCTCTCGCGGATCGACGTCCAGGTCGGCCAGCAGTTGCCCCGCGGCGGCGTGATCGGCCGCGTCGGCAGCACCGGTCGCGCCACCGGGCCGCACCTGCACTGGAACGTCAGCCTCAACGACGTGCGCGTCGACCCGAGCATCTTCATCGGGGCGTTCAAGCCCTGATCGGCCACACACACCCGGTTGCAGTCCAGGGCATTGCCAGGCACCCGGCGCTGGCTTAAAAGGAACGCCTCCTCCGCCCGGACCTGGAACCATCATGACCCCAAGACCCCGCTTCGGCAGCGCCCTCGGCAGCATCCTGCTGGTCGCCGCGGCCTGCTACCTGCTCGTGGGCTTCTCCCAGGGCTTCGTGCTGTCGGCCTGGTCCTGGCGTACCTGGGTGGTCTACGCCGTGCTGGTCAGTGTCTATCCCATCGGCCTCTATGCCGGCTGGTGGAAGAAGCGCGAGCCGGTCGAGCGCTAAGCACTAGCCCCAGCCATGTCGGGCATAGGCCTGTTGCAGCCGCTCTTCCCGCGAGCTGAACAGATCGCCATCCGCCAGCCCACTAGCGGCCAGTAGCCGATCCTCCAGTTCCGCCTGGGATTCCAGCCGGCCGTCCGGATGGATGTGCGCCACCGCCAGGCCCCGTCGCGCCAGGCAGGGCGCCACCAGCAGTCCGCGATGGCAGGTCAGGGGATCGCGCTCGGCACACAGCAGGGCGATCCGCCAACGGGCCTGGCCCTGCTCCAACCGCACCAGGCCCTGCTGGAACAACGCGCTGGCGGCCAGGCGATCGTAGCGAAGCCGACCGTCCTGGTAATGCGCCGGATCGGGGCTGCGCGCGCCCAGCTCCGCGCCGAGGAAGACATAGGTGATCCCGGCGGCTGCCAGCCCTTCGCGCAAGGCTTCGCGGCAATACTGCGGCACGTGCCGGCTATAGGGCTGGGAGCGCACATCGGCCACGGCCGTCACGCCCTGCGCCTGCAACAGCTCGACGTAGCGCGCGAGCGGATGATTGGAATGCCCGAGGGTGAGGATCATGGCGAATCAGCGCAGCGGATCGAGGCGATACAGCCTGCCGATGGGGCAGTCCAGCCGGCCGCCCCGGGCATCGGTGGACACCAGGGTATCACCCGCCTGCAGGCCGGCGGCACGCGAGCGATAACCGAGGCGGTTGCCGGCAGCCAGGTTGCGGCAGGGCACGGCGAAGTCCACCAGATAGGCACGGCCGAGGCCGGTCCCCAGTGCCAGGTGGCGGGTATCCAGGTAGTGCCAGCCGGAGAGATCGAAGCCCAAGATGGTATCCAGGGGCGCGCCCTGCCGATAGCCCAGTTCGGCCAGGCGATCATCCAGGGTCGGCGGGCCGAAGGGGCGAACAGCGCAACCAGCCAGCAGCAGGAAGGCACCGAGGGTAAGCAAGGCAGGGAAGACGCGCATGGAAATTTTCCTGGAAGAGCTGAACCTTGGACCGACCGCGGACGCCGAATACGGCAAGCGGGGCGCAGCTTTGCTAATGTCGCGCCCGTAGTATCCCGTCAAGAGACCCCCATGCCCACGGCCCTCACCCAACTGCTCGACGACCTCGAAAAACACCCGCAACTGCTCACCCTGGTCGCCTGTCTCGGCCTGCTGCTGGCCGCCTGGCTGCTCAACTGGATCGTCAAGCGCATCCTGGTCCGCGGCTTCTACCGCCTGCTGCGCAGCACCTCCTTCGGCCAGGACCAGGAGCTCAACCACCACAGGGTCATCGGCCGCCTGGCCAACATCGTCCCGGCGCTGGTGCTGTCGGGCGGTATCGAGCTGGTGCCCGGCCGCCCCGAGGCGCTGGTCACCGTGGTGCAGAACGTCTGCAGCGCCTTCATCGTGCTGACCATCGCCCTGGCCCTGGGCAGCGCCCTCAACGTCATCAACGTGCTCTACTCGCGGCGACCTTCGGCGCGGCTCAAGCCGATCAAGGGCTACGTCCAGGTCAGCAAGATCGTCATCTACGCCATCGCGGTCATCCTGATGATCGCCACCCTGATCGACCGCTCGCCGCTGATCCTGCTCTCCGGCCTGGGTGCCATGGCCGCGGTGCTGCTGTTGATCTTCCAGGACACCCTGCTGTCCCTGGTGGCCAGCGTGCAGATTTCCAGCAACGACATCATCCGCGTCGGCGATTGGATCGAGATGCCCCAGCTCAATGCCGACGGCGACGTCATCGACATCGCCCTGCACACGGTCAAGGTGCAGAACTTCGACAAGACCATCACCACCATCCCCACCAAGAGATTCATCACCGACTCCTTCCGCAACTACCGCGGCATGCAGGAAGCCGGTGGCCGACGCATCAAGCGTTCGCTCAACATCGACCAGAACAGCGTGCACTTCTTGAGCGACGCCGAGCGCGAACACCTGCACCGCTTCAACCTGCTGGACGACTACCTCACCGCCAAGGAGCAGGAGCTGGCGGACTGGAATCGCAAGCTGGAAAAGCGCGGCCAGGAATCGGTGAACACCCGCCGGGTGACCAATCTGGGTACCTTCCGGGCCTATGTGGAGCGCTACCTGCGCGCCCATCCCGGGGTGCGCCAGGACATGACCCTGCTGGTGCGGCAGATGCCGCTTTCTGCCGAAGGGCTGCCCATCGAGGTCTACTGCTTCACCAACACCACGGTGTGGGCGCAATATGAAGGCATCCAGGGGGACATCTTCGATCACCTGCTCGCCATCCTCCCGGAATTCGGGCTCCATGTATTCCAGCACCCGAGCGGCCGCGACTTTCGCGGGCGGCTGGAATCACGGGAGGCCATGACCTCTCTCGGCGAACCGGGTATCCCGGCGCACTGATCCCCTTCCGCGGGCTAAGGAAAGACCATGATCGTCGTTCACCACCTGAACAACTCCCGCTCCCAGCGGGTGCTCTGGCTGCTCGAAGAGCTCGGCATCGAATACCGGGTGCAGCGCTACGAGCGCGCTGCCGGTGGCCTGTTCGCCCCGCCGGAATTGCGCAAGGTGCACCCGCTGGGCAAGTCGCCGATCATCGTCGACGGCGAGCTGACCCTGGCCGAGTCCGGCGCCATCGTCGACTACCTGGCGCGCCGCTACGGCCAGCAGCTGCTGCCACCCCAGGACAGCCCCGAGTTCGTCCGCTACACCTACTGGCTGCACTACGCCGAGGGCTCGGCCATGACGCCGCTGCTGCTCAAGCTGGTGTTCGACCGCATCGCCACCTCGCCCATGCCCTTCTTCGCCAAACCCATCGCCAAGGGTATCGCCGCCAAGGCCACCGCCAGCTTCATCCAGCCCCAGTTGGACCTGCACCTGGACTACCTGGAAAGCCAACTGGGTGCCAGCGGCTGGTTCGTCGGCGATAGCTTCACCGCGGCCGACATCCAGCTCAGCTTCCCCCTGGAAGCCGCCAAGGCTCGCGCCGGCCTGGACAACGGCAAGCGCCCCAAGCTGGTGGACTTCCTGCAACGCATCCACGCCCGCCCCGCCTATCAGCGCGCGCTGGAACAGGGTGGGCCTTACGTCTACGCCTGACGGCTGGGCTTGTTGGGCTTCGCTAAACGCTCAATCCAACCTCGTAGCTGCGGTCTCAACCACACTATCGCGGCCCTGGCGATCCGCCGATGCGGCCGCTGCTTACGGGTGCGGGCTAGCTTGTAGGAGCAACTGTCTTATCGCGGCCATGGGCCGCTCCTACGGTTACGTCGGAGCCTGTAGGAGCGGCCCATGGCCGCGATCAGTTCAGGCGCGTTCTCCACTGGCAGCCCGGCTCACTCCCACGTGGGCAAGGCTACGCCGTTGTCCACACTACGCGGCGTCCGGACTACCTCGGTAACCCCCTCTCCCCTCGGGAGAGGGTTGGGGTGAGGGCCGGGACGACTACCGCCGCATCGGCATCCTGTCGATGGTGCCGAACAGCGCCTTGAGCGACCACCCCTGCTGCTCACGCACCTTGATGCCACCGTCCTTGCCCACCAGATAGAGCGTGGTCGGCTGCCCGGCCCGGGCATCGAGCGCCTTCAGCAACGCCCGGGTCTGCTCCGGCCTCAGCGGCTCGTCGTTGCGACTACCAGCTTCCCCCACCACGGTATAGAGCACCATCTCCCGCTCGGCGAAGGCCTCGCGATTGGCCGGCTGCGCCAGCTCCTCGCGCAACCGGTTGACCTGGGGATCATCCGCTGTGGGTGCAACCAGGATCAGCGGGCGGGTCTTCCAGCGTTCGGCCGCCAAGGGGTTGTCGGCAGCCTGAACGCTAGTCACCAGCCCCGCGAGCAGCAGGGTGGCAAGGCCGGCTAAAGGCGGGATCTTCATCAAGGCTGTTCTCCGGGGCGATGGCGGGTATCTCCAGCATTGACCTCAGGACGGGCACCGGGATCGCCCCTGAGATTCGCGGTTACCGAAAACCTCACGGCGGCTATTTTAGAAAAAACCAATAAAAGCATTTATCTCGCAATTATCCACCAAAACCAGACCTATAACGCGTAATCCTGCCAATTTCAAAAAGAACATTGCGACCCCTGCCCTGGACGACTAACGTAGCGCCATGCACAACGCACAGACCCTCATCCTCCTCCGGCAGCACCGCTGCCTGCGCTTGGTCAGTCCACGACTGCGACGCTCGACCGCGCTCGCCTCGTAACTCCCGACCACGTCCAAGGAAAGAATCGCCATGACCATGCTCAAAGACCCTTCGCAGAAGTACCGTCCCTTCACCCCCGTCGCCTTGCCCGACCGTACCTGGCCGGACAAGATCATCGACAAGGCGCCGATCTGGCTGTCCACCGACCTGCGCGACGGCAACCAGTCGCTGATCGAGCCGATGGACGCCGAGAAGAAGATGGCCTTCTTCAAGTGCCTGGTCGCCGTGGGCCTGAAGGAAATCGAGGTGGGCTTTCCCTCCGCTTCCCAGACCGACTTCGACTTCGTCCGCGAACTGATCGAGGGTGGCCACATCCCCGACGACGTCACCATCCAGGTGCTGACCCAGGCCCGTGACGACCTCATCGAGCGCACCTTCGAATCGCTCAAGGGCGCCAAGCGCGCCATCGTCCACTACTACAACGCCTGCGCGCCGAGCTTCCGCCGCATCGTCTTCAACCAGGACAAGGCCGGCGTCAAGGCCATCGCCGTGGCCGCCGGCCAGACCATCGTGCGCCTGGCCGCCGAGCGTCCGGAAACGCAGTGGGGCTTCGAGTATTCCCCCGAGGTGTTCAGCTCCACCGAGACCGACTTCGCCGTCGAGGTGTGCAACGCGGTGATCGAGGTGTTCCAACCGACCCCGGCCAACAAGCTGATCCTCAATCTGCCGGCCACCATCGAGTGCGCCACGCCGAACAACTACGCCGACCAGATCGAGTGGTTCGGCCGCCACATCGACCGCCGCGACAGCGTGCTGATCAGTGTCCACACCCACAATGACCGCGGAACCGGCGTGGCCGCCTCGGAGCTGGCGGTGATGGCCGGCGCCGATCGCGTCGAGGGCTGCCTGTTCGGCAACGGCGAGCGCACCGGCAACGTCTGTCTGGTGACCTTGGCGCTCAATCTCTACACCCAGGGCGTCGACCCCGAGCTGGACTTCTCCGACATCGACGCCGTGCGCAAGACCGTCGAGGAGTGCAACCAGTTGCCGGTGCACCCGCGCCACCCCTACGTCGGCGACCTGGTCCACACCGCCTTCTCCGGTTCCCACCAGGACGCCATCCGCAAGGGCTTCGCCCAGCAAAAGCCGGACGCCCTCTGGGAAGTGCCCTACCTGCCCATCGACCCGGCCGACATCGGTCGCGACTACGAGGCGGTCATCCGCGTCAACAGCCAGTCGGGCAAGGGCGGCATCGCCTTCCTGCTGGAGCAGGAGTACGGCATCAGCCTGCCGCGCCGCATGCAGATCGAATTCAGCCAGGTGGTGCAGCGCGAAACTGATCGCCTGGGCCTGGAGATGACCGCCGCCCAGATCCATGGCCTGCTCGAACAGGAATATCTGCAGGCCAAGACGCCCTACACCCTGGTCAGCCACAAGCTGCGCGAGGAGGACGGTACCTCCACCGTCGATATCCAGGTGGCCGTGGAAGGCCGCACTGAGCATTGGCACGGCACCGGCAAGGGTCCGCTGGAGGCCCTGGTGGCGAGCCTGCCGGAAGCGGTGGAGATCATGGACTACCATGAGCACTCCATCGGCGCCGGCACCAACGCCAAGGCCGCCTCCTACATCGAGATCCGCCTGGAGGGCCAGCGTCCGCTGCATGGTATCGGCATCGACGAGAACATCACCACCGCCAGCTTCCGCGCCCTGCTTAGCGCCCTGAATCGCGCGGTCATCCAAGCGCAGGCCAAGGCCGCCTGACGCTGACATTCGTCAAAGCAAAGGGAATGCCCGTCGGCGTTCCCTTTTTTTATGGCGCCGCTGCATCGATACTGACCGTCTCAAGGATTCCTCGTACCGCCGCCTGCGGCATCCGGTACGATCTGGTACGGATGGTCGATGAACGTCTCCCCGCTTCGCCTCCCGCCTGCGCTGGGTAGCGCTCTGGCGCTTTGCGGCGTCTTCTTCCTCAGCTCCCTGCTGTGCCTGGCGCTAAGCCGCCAGTTCACCACGGTAGCCACCCTTTGGCTGCCCAACGGCCTGGCACTGGTCTGGCTGCTGCGCAGTCGGCGCTGGCATTGGCCCCTGCACGCCGTCGCGGTGCTGGTGGCTGCCGTGCTGACGGATCTCGCCAGCGGCGGCGGCGTGCTGCGCGGCCTGGGCATCGGCCTGAGCAATCTGAGCGAGGTGCTGCTCGGCGCCCTGCTCCTGCGCCGGCACTACCCTGGCTTCGAACGCAATGTCGCCGCCATGGGCCGGCTGCTGATCTACGGGGTGCTATTGCCCCCGCTGCTGGGCGCCATCCTGGGTACCCTGATCGTCCTGGACGACGCCGCTGACCTGGTCACGGTGGCCGTCCACTGGTACATCGGCGATGCGCTGGGCCTGTTGGTGGTACTGCCGCTGGCCAATCTTTCCTGGCCCCTGCGCTGGTCGCTCTTCACCCGCCACAGCCGTTGGGAATTCCTCGCGCTGCTGCTCCTGAGTCCCCCCCTAACGCTGCTGACGCTCTGGCAGTTGCCCTATCCGTTCGTCTATCTGGCCACGCTGCTGATGCTGATGACCATGCGCCTGACCGTGACCGGCACGGCGCTCGTCGGCGGACTCCAGGTGCTACTGCTGGGTACCCTGCTTGCCCATGGTCATATCATCGACCTGCGTCAGGCCTCGGTGGCCATCCAGGCTTTCACCTACATCCCCGTGGCCCTGATGCAGATCCCGCCACTGCTGTTGGCCGCCGCCATTCAGCAGAGCCGCTATCAGCATCGGCGCCTGCTGCGTAATCAGGCGCGCTATCGACATGCCATGCAGACCGCACCCTACGGCATGGCCCTGGTGTCCACCCAGGGCCTGCTGACCGACGTCAACCCGGCTCTGGAGCGCATGCTGGGCTATGCCCGGAATGCGCTCGAAGGCTGTCCCCTGAAGGTCTTGCTCGCGGAACAGGGCGACGAGCCGGATTTCGGCGAGGTCGAGCAACGGCTACAGCTGCGCCACCACGATGGTCATGCCCTCTGGGTGGAGCTGGCCTGCTCCCCCGACCACGACGATCAGGACCTGCTGACGGGCTATCTGATCCAGGTGCGCGACATCGACGCCGAGCACCGCGCCGACGAGCTCAATGCCAGCCTGCGCGAACGCCTGGAACTGGCCATCCGCGCCAGCAATCTCGGCATCTGGGAATGGGATACCCGCTCGCCGGGCTTCAACGCCGACGCCCGATTGCGCGATCTCTACGGCATCGCGCCGAACAACCAGAGCCGCGACATGGAGTTCTGGCTCACCTTCATCCACCCCGACGACAAGGCGCGCTCGCTGGACGTGTTCGACAAGGTCGCCAGCGAATCGATGTTCTACACCTTCAACTTCCGCATCAATCGCGGTGGTCCGGGGGGCGAGGTCCGCCATATCCGCTCCGACCTGATCTCGGTGGTCGCCCCCGACGGTCATGTCCGCCTGGTGGGCAGCAACAGCGACGTCACCGAACACCATCGCCTGACCACGGCGCTCTACGAAGAAAAGGAACGGCTGCAGGTCACCCTCGCCTCCATCGCCGATGCCGTGCTGACCACCGACATCGACGGTCGCATCCTCTTCCTCAATCCGGTGGCCGAGCAACTCACCGGCTGGTCGCTGGCCGACGCCCAGGGGCGTCCCCACGAAGAGGTGTTTCTCATCCAGGACAGCCAGAGCGACGCGGTCCTGCCCAGCCCAGTGACCCGCTGCCTGCACGAACAGACGGTCATCTCCCTGGAAGAAGGCGCCGTCCTGCTCAGCCGCCACGGCGAGCGCCACGAGGTCCAGGACTCCGCCGCGCCAGTGCGCACGGTCGACGGGCGCATCATAGGTGCGGTACTGGTGTTCCAGAACGTCACCCACGCCCGCAACCTGCAGCGCGAATTGAGCTATAACGCCTCCCACGACGCCCTCACCGGGCTGTACAACCGCCTCAAGTTCGAACAGGAGCTCGAAGGTGCCTGGCAGCAGGCCCAGGCCGGCACCACCCAGCACGCGCTGTGCTTCATCGATCTGGATCGCTTCAAGGTGGTCAACGACTCCGCCGGCCACGCCGCCGGTGACCTGCTGCTGCGCGAGCTGGGCACCCTGCTGCGCGACTCCCTGCGCGGCTCCGACGCCGTGGCGCGGATCGGCGGCGACGAATTCGCCCTGCTGCTGCGCGACTGCGACCTGGTGCAGGCCGAAGCCGTGGCCGACAAACTCATCGCCAGCATCGGCGCGGTGCGCTTCAACTGGCAGGATCGGGTCTACGACGTCGGTGCCAGCGCCGGCATCGTCGCCATCACCGCCGAAACCCTCAGCCCCGCCGAACTGATGAGCCAGGCCGACGTCGCCTGCTACACCGCCAAGCACGCCGGACGCAATCGCGCCGCGCTCTACCGGGCGGGCAGCGAAGACGTCGAGCGCCAGCACCGGGAAATCCTCATGGCCAGCGGCCTGCGCGAGGCGCTGGAGCAGCACCGCTTCGAACTGCACGCCCAGCCCATCGTCGCCACCCACCCCAGCCGCCGCGACGAGCAGCACGTCGAACTGCTGCTGCGCCTGCGTGACGTCCAGGGCCAGCTGATCTCGCCGGCCACCTTCATCCCGGCCGCCGAACGCTTCGGCCTGATGAGCAACATCGACCGCTGGGTGGTGCGCCAGGTGCTGGTCGACCTGGTGCCCTGGCTGCAGGAGCGGCCGCTATTGCAGGTGGGCATCAACCTGTCGGGCAACAGCCTGAGCGATCCCGACTTCCTGCCCGAACTGCTGGAGCTGATCGCCGCCTCGCCGCTGGACCCGCAGCGCCTGCTGTTCGAGCTGACCGAAACCGCGGTGATCAACAAGCTGTCGGTGGCCTCCGCCCTCATCAGCCAGGTACGCGAGCGCGGCTGCCGCATCGCCCTGGACGACTTCGGCGCCGGCCTCAGCTCCTTCGCCTACCTCAAGCACTTCCGCGTCGACTACGTGAAGATCGACGGCAGCTTCGTCCGCAACCTCGACCAGGACCCGCTGGATCGCGCCATCGTCGAGTCCATCAACCAGGTTGCCCATCACCTGGGCGCCGAGACCATCGCCGAGTTCGTCGAATCCCGGGCGACCTTCGAACTGCTCGGTGCCATCGGCGTCGACTACGCCCAGGGCTACGCCCTCGGCAAACCCATCCCGCTGCAGGAGTGGCAGGGGCCACCCCGCTTCGAACCTTGAGCCGCGGCCATCGGTCGTAACCTGCACGACTCCCCCTTTCGGCAGAGGATCCCATGCAAAAACGTACCCTTGGCCACTCCGACCTGCAGGTCCCGCCGCTCTGCTTCGGTGGCAACGTCTTCGGCTGGACACTGGACGAGGCCCAGTCCTTCCGCATGCTGGACGCCCTGCTCGAGGCCGGACTCGACTTCATCGACACCGCCGACGTCTATTCCCGCTGGGCGCCCGGCAACCAGGGCGGCGAATCCGAAACCCTGCTCGGCAAGTGGTTCGCCAGGAGCGGCAAACGCGACCAGGTGATCCTGGCCACCAAGCTCGGCATGGACATGGGTGAAGGCCGCAAGGGCCTCAAGGCCAGCTACGTACAGCAGGCGGTGGAAGCCTCGCTCAAGCGCCTGCAGACCGATCGCATCGACCTCTACCAGGCCCATTGCGACGATGCCGACACCCCTCTGGAAGAAACCCTGGGCGCCTTCGCCCGGCTGGTCGAACAGGGCAAGGTGCGGGTGATCGGCGCCTCCAACTACAGTGGCCAGCGACTGCGCGAGGCGGCCCAGGTCGCCCAGCGCCTGGGGGTTCCCGCCTACCAGAGCCTGCAACCGCACTACAACCTGCACGCCCGCAAGGACTACGAGACGGACCTGGAGCCCGTGGTCAAGGAACTCGGCCTGGGCGTGATCAGCTACTTTTCCCTGGCCAGCGGCTTCCTCACTGGCAAGTACCGCACCAAGGAGGATCTCCAGGGCTCCCGTGCGGAGATGGCCAAGCGCTACATGGACGAACGCGGCATGGCCATCCTCGCCGGTCTCGACGAGATCGCCGAAAAGCACGACGCCACCCCGGGCCAGGTCGCCCTGGCCTGGCTGATCGCCCGCCCCAGCATCACCGCCCCCATCGTCAGCGCCACCTCCCAGGCCCAACTCGACGACCTGGTGGCCGCGACCCGGCTGCAACTACCAGACGACGACCTCACCCTGCTGGACCAGGTCAGCGCCTATCAGTGAGACATCGCGGCCCCGGGCCGCTCCTACAGCACGTCACGCCATCGTAGGAGCGGCCCATGGCCGCGATCCTGTCTGGACTGACTGAAATGCCCCCTGCTCGAACAACCCCTCTCCCTCCGGGAGAGGGCTGGGGTGAGGGTACTCCCCTCGCAGCGTATCCCCAGTGGAAAAGGCTGCGCCGTTTTCCACGCTACGTCCCCATAGGCATTTTGAGCTCATCGCGGCCATGGCAGTCCGCCGATGCGGCCGCTCCTACAAAGGCTTGTGACCTGTAGGAGCGGCCCATGGCCGCGATAGGATTGTCACAGCCTTAAGAGCGTCACATCGGTGGATTGCCATGGGCGCGATCACGGTATGTCCCGGGTACGTGGATATGGGGTACACCGTGACACCGACGCCCCCTCTCCCTCCGGGAGAGGGCTGGGGTGAGGGTACTCTTCTCGCAGCGTATCCCCAGTTGAAAAGGCTGCGCAGTTTTCCACGCTACGTCCCCATAGGCATTTTGAGCTCATCGCGGCCATGGCGGTGCGCCGATGCGGCCGCTCCTACAAAGGCTTGTGACCTGTAGGAGCGGCCCATGGCCGCGATCCTGCCTGGGCTGATGGAAATGCCCCCTGCTCGGACAATCCCCTCTCCCTCCGGGAGAGGGCTAGGGTGAGGGCGCCCCTCACCGCACATAATCCAACGGCAAGGCCGTGCTGTACTTGATCTGCTCCATGGCAAAGCTGGAGCTGACGTCCAACAGCCCCGGCACCTGGATCAGCCGCTTGTAGACGCCATCGTAGGCGGCGATATCCGGCACCACGATGCGCATCAGGTAGTCGGTATCGCCGGCCATGCGATAGAGCTCCACCACCTCGGGGATGGCCGCTACCGCCGCGTGGAAGCGCTGCAGCCAGTCCATGGCATGCTGGTTGGTGCGCACCGAAACGAACACCGTCACTCCCACATTGAGCTGCGCCGGGTCGAGCAGCGCCACCCGCGCACGGATGACGCCCTGCTCCTCCAGCTTCTGGATGCGCCGCCAGCAGGCGGTGGTACCCAGGCCAATACGCTCGGCAATATCGGCCACTGGCCGGGTGCTGTCCTGCTGCAACACCTCGAGAATGGCGCGATCGAAACGGTCCATGGAAAAATTTTCTCTCTAAGCGCCAGATTTAAGAATCATATTCGAATTCGAGCACGACTCAGCGAGCGAAAAGCAAATTTCTTCGGGGCCGACGGCGTTAACCTGATGCCATCCAAAAGCCCGAGACCCGCCATGGACGCTTCCCCGCTGTACTTCGACTACGCTGCCACTACCCCGGTCGATGACGTCGTCATCGAAGCCATGCTCGGCTGTCTGGGCCGGCAGGGCCTGTTCGGCAACCCCGCGTCGAAGGGCCACGCCTTCGGTGGCGACGCCCATCGCGCAGTGGAACAGGCCCGTCAGCAGGTGGCCGAACTGGTCGGCGCCCAGCCCCAGCAACTGATCTGGACCTCCGGTGCCACCGAGTCCAACAACCTTGCACTACTAGGTTGCGCCCGCCGCCGCGGCCAAGGTCATCTCATCACCAGTTGCCTGGAACACCGGGCGGTGCTGGATACGGCCGCGCAGTTGGAAGCCGAAGGTTTCGCCGTCACCTACCTGGCACCGGATGAGCGAGGCCTCATCACCCCGGAAGCCGTCATCGACGCCTGGCGTGAAGACACCTTCCTGGTCTCACTGATGCGGGTGAACAACGAACTGGGCACCCTGACCGACATCGCCGCTATCGGCGCCGAGGTCCGCGTCCGCGGCGCGCTCTTCCACGTGGACGCCGCCCAGGCCACCGGCAAGGTCGCCATCGATCTGGCCGCGCTGGACGTCGATCTTATGTCCTTCTCCGCGCACAAGACCTACGGTCCCAAGGGCATCGGCGCCCTCTACGTCGGCCCGCGCGCCGTGGGCGGCCTCCAGGCGCAGATCCATGGCGGGGGCCACGAAAGCGGCCTGCGCTCGGGGACCCTGGCCACCCACCAGATCGTCGGCATGGGTACCGCCTTCGCCCTCGCCGGCCAGGCCATGGCGCGGGAGAACGAACGCCTCACTGAGCTGCGTGATCGCTTTCTGGCGGGTGTTCAGGCACTCCCCGGTACCCGCCTGAACGGCTGCGCCCAGCAGCGCATCCCTCACACCCTGAACCTGACCTTCGCCGCCCCGCTGAACACGGCCGCGCTGCAGCGCCAGCTAGCCTTTTCCACCACCTCGGCCTGCAGCTCGGCCAAGGCGGCGCCGTCCCATGTACTGCTCGGCCTGGGCCTCACGGCGGACCAGGCTTCCCGCAGCTACCGCTTCAGCCTGGGTCGCTACACCACCGAGCAGGACGTGGACCAGGCCATCGCCCTGATCCAGGCCCATCAGGCCCAACCAGCGCCCTTCTGGGCCTGATCAGTCCAGGCTGAAGGTGTCGGCGTCGCGCTGCGCCGGGAAGCGCTGGCGATAGGCGATGAGCTCGGCGGCCGAGAGCGTCGTATGGAAGACGCCGGCCGCCGCGCCGGCTTCGACCAGGGGCTCACCCTGGAAGTCCAGCACCTGGCTGTCGCCGGCATAGGGATGGCCATTGCCGTCGCTGCCGATCCGATTCACCGCGGCGACGTAGCAGAGATTCTCGATGGCTCGCGCCGGCAGCAGGCGATTCCAGTGGCCGCGCCGCGGCGCCGGCCAGTTGGCTACATAGAGCAGCAGATCGGTGTCGTCCTGCGCCCGGCTCCACACCGGGAATCTCAGGTCGTAGCAGATCAGCGGACGAATCCGCCACCCCTTGAGCGTCACCAGCAGCCGCTGCTCGCCCGGGGCATAGTGCTCGTGCTCACCCGCCATGCGAAAGAGATGACGTTTGTCGTAGTGCAGCAGTTCGCCCTCCGGCGTCGCCCACAGTAGCCGGTTGCGATACTGGCCGTCGGCGTCGCGCACGATCAGGCTGCCGGTCACCACGGCGCCGAGCCGCTGTGCCTGCCTGCGCATCCAGGCCGCGGTGGGGCCGTCTGCCGGTTCGGCCAGGGTTGCCGACTCCATGGAGAAACCGGTGGTGAACATCTCCGGTAGGATGACCAGGTCAGTCTCGCCCACCTCTGCCAGCAGTCCCTCGAAATGAGCGCGGTTGGCCGCTGGATCGTGCCAGGCCAGTTCGGTTTGCAGCAGAGCCAGGCGCAGGTCCTGGGTCGGGGTCAGATCGCGCATAGCCGCTCCGCGGCCTGGCGCAGGGTCTCTTCACGCTTGGCGAAGCAGAAGCGCACCAAGCGCAGATCCGCGGGCGGCGTCTGGTAGAACACCGACAGCGGAATGGCCGCGACGCCGTGTTCGCGCGTTAGCCACTCGGCCATGGCCACGTCGTCCAGGTCCGGGCGGATGGCGGAGTAATCCACCACCTGGAAATAGGTGCCGGCAGCACGCTGGAAGCTGAAGCGCGAGTTGCCCAGCAGATCGCAGAAGAGATCGCGCTTGGCCTGGTAGAAGGCCGGTAGTTCACTCAGGTGCTCGGGGTGGGCGGCCATGAAATCGGCCAGGGCGCACTGGATCGGCGTCACGCCGCAGAAGCTCACGTACTGGTGCACCTTGCGCAACTCGGCGGACAACGCCGGCGGCGCCACGACGTAGCCGGTCTTCCAACCGGTAACGTGATAGGTCTTGCCGAAAGAGCTGACCACGAAGGCGCGGGCATAGAGTTCGTCGTGGGCGATGACACTGGCATGGCGCTGGCCGTCGTAGACCAGGTGCTCGTACACCTCGTCGCTGACCAGATAGAGATCGCGGCCGCGAATCAGCGCCGCCAGGCGATCCAGCTCGGCGGCGCCGATCAGGGCACCGCTGGGATTGTGCGGGGTATTGAGGACGATGGCACGAGTATGTGGGCCGATAGCCGCTTCCAGCGCCGCCCAGTCGATGCCGAAACCCGGCAGCGCCAGGGGCACATGCACGCAACGTCCGCCGGCCAGTTGCACCGAGGGTTCGTAGCTGTCGTAGCAGGGATCGAAGACGATGACTTCATCTCCCGGCCGCACCAGCGTCTGCAGGGCGCAGAACAGCCCCTGGGTGGCGCCGGGCACGATGGTGACCTCGGTCTCGGCATCCACCTCGCGGCCATAGAAGGCGGCGACCTTGGCCGCCACCTGCTGACGCAGCGCCGGCAAGCCGGTCATGGGCGCGTACTGGTTGTGGCCGGCCGCGACATGACGACCGACGGCCTCCAGCAGCTCGGCCGGGCCATCGAAATCGGGAAAGCCCTGGGAAAGATTCAGCGCACCGGTCTGGGTGGCGAGCTGGGACATGCGGGTGAAGATGGTGACGGCGAGGTCGGGAAGCTTGCTCTGGATCATCGCGCGGGCACAGGTCTGGCTGGAAGGAGAACGGCAGACTGCGATTTTTTGTGGCTAAGGGCAAGTCTTGCTAGGCCAACGTCTGGGTGCAGAGCTCAATCCAAACATCCCCTCTCCCTCCGGGAGAGGGCCAGGGTGAGGGCAACCGCTGGCAGTCAGCTTCCCCGTTTGGCGACGTAGCGTGGAAAACGGCGCAGTTTTTCCACTGGGGCACTTAATCCGCATGCGCTACAAGGCTTCCCTCACCCCAACCCTCTCCCAGAGGGAGAGGGGGTCGTTCGGTGAACTGTCACGGCCGCTAGGCAGGCAACCACCGTAGCGTGGAAAACGGCGCAGCCTTTTCCACAAGGGTAATCTGTTACGAGAGACTCCCTCTCCCTAAGGGAGAGGGGCTGCTGGGTACGCGCGCCTATCCGCACCGCTCGGCTACACAGTAATCGCGGCCATGGGCCGCTCCTACAGGCTAGCCCTTACTTGTAGGAGCGGCCCATGGCCGCGATTATGGCCGCGAGCAGATGCCGGACCGCCTGGTTGATAGAGCCCTACCGCCGCTTGTCCTTGCGCTTCTTCTCCGCCTTCTTGTGGTGGCTCATCAGGCGCCGCTTCTTGTTCACCTGGCGTTCGGTGAGGGTGTTCTTCTTGCCCTCGAAGGGGTTTTCACCGCCACGGTACTCGATGCGGATCGGCGTCCCTACCAGCTTTAGTACCCGGCGATAAGTCTTTTCCAGGTAGCGGGTATAGGACTTGGGTACCGCCTCGGTCTGGTTGCCGTGGATGACGATCAGCGGCGGGTTGGCACCGCCCAGGTGGGCATAGCGCAGCTTGATGCGGCGACCGCTGACCATCGGCGGCTGGTGCTCCTGCACCGCGTCTTCGAGGATCTGGGTCAGGCGGCTGGTCGGCCAACGGGTGGTGGCCGAGGCGAAGGACTGCTGTACCGACTTGTACAGGTGGCCCACGCCGGTGCCATGCAGCGCCGAGATGAAGTGAATGTCGGCGAAGTCGACGAACAGCAGGCGGCGTTCCAGCTCGGTCTTGACGTAGTCGCGCTCGCCGGACTCCATGCCGTCCCACTTGTTGAGGGCGATCACCAGGGCGCGACCGGTCTCCAGCACGAAGCCGAGCAGGTTGAGGTCGTGCTCGACCACGCCTTCGCGGGCGTCCATGACGAAGATCACCACGTTGGCGTCCTGGATCGCCTGCAGCGTCTTGACCACCGAGAACTTCTCGACCGCCTCGAAGATCTTGCCGCGGCGACGCACACCGGCGGTATCGATCAGGGTGTAGCGCTCTTCGTTGCGCTCGAAGGGAATGTAGATGCTGTCGCGGGTGGTGCCAGCCTGGTCATAGACGATCACCCGCTCTTCGCCGAGCATGCGGTTGACCAGGGTCGACTTGCCGACGTTGGGGCGACCGATGACGGCGATCTTGATGCCGGTGGTCTCGTCGATGCCCTGCACGCGGCGGAAGATGTCACCGCCCTCTTCCGCAGCCGCCCGCACCTGCTCCTCGGAAAGCTCCTCGACCTCTACCTCATCCTTGGGGAAGACGCCCAAGGCGGCTTCCAGCAGGTTGTTCACGCCACGCCCGTGGGCTGCGGCAATGGGATAGGCGTCGCCGATGGCCAGCGGGCTGAATTCCGCCCGGGCAATGTCGGGATCGACGGTGTCGACCTTGTTGGCCACCAGGAAGGTGCGCTTGTTTCTCTTGCGCAGGTGCTCGGCGATCATCTGATCGGCGACGGTCAGGCCGTCGCGGGAGTCCACCAGGAACAGCACCGCATCGGATTCTTCGATGGCCTGCAGGGACTGCTCGGCCATCTTCAGGTCGATGCCTTCCTCGTCACCGGAGATACCGCCGGTGTCGACCACGATGTAGGTCCGTCCCTGCCACTTGGCTTCGCCGTACTTGCGATCGCGAGTCAGGCCGGCGAAGTCGGCGACGATGGCGTCGCGGGTTTTGGTCAGGCGGTTGAAAAGCGTGGATTTGCCGACGTTCGGCCGCCCCACCAGGGCAATTACGGGAACCATGCGGCTCTCCCAGAGCAGAAAACACGATGGCCGCTACCGAACTTCCCGGTAGCGGCCATCGGTTGAGGATAAAAAGTTCTAGCGCAGACGATAGGCGACGAGTTTACCGCCATTGCCGTAAACGTAGAGCATATCGCCGACGACCAGCGGTCGTACCCGGACGCCATCACCATCGACCTTGGTACGGCCGACGAAACGGCCATCGACCTGGCTCAGCAGATGGATGTAGCCGGCGTAGTCGCCTACCACCACGTTGCTCGACCAGACCACCGGACCGGTGAGCTGGCGGCGAGCCAGATCGGCATTGGTCCACAGCGTGGAGGTGGAGGATTCCTCGACCGCCTCGACGGTACCGTTGTCCAGGCTCAGGTAGACGTTGCCGAAGCCTTCGGTCACGCCATCGTAGCTGGAGGCGTCACGCTGCCAGAGAATCTGGCCATTGGCCGGATTGAGCGCCGCGACCCGACCGTTGTAGCTGACCACATAGAGGGTATCGCCCGACAGCGACAGGCCACCGTCGATGTCGACGATGCGCTCCAGCTCCGAACGGCCCTTGGGCACGGCGATCTGCTGTTCCCACAGCGGCAGGCCACGCTGGACGTCCAGGGCGACCACCTTGCCGCTGGCGAAGCCAGCCATGACCACCTGGTTGGTCACCAGGGGCGCACCGGTACCGCGCAGGCTCAGCACCGGCTGGGTGTCTTCGTACATCCAGCGACGGGTACCGCTGCCCAGCTCGAAGGCCTGCAGCTTGTCATCCTGGGACTGGACCACCACCACGTCATTGTTCACGACCGGCGGAGCCAACACTTCGCTGGAGGCCTGGGCGCGCCACTTCTCCTCGCCGTTGGCGGCGTCGAGGGCGATCACCTGGCCACGCAGGGTACCGACCACTACCAGGCCGGAACCGACCCCAACCCCACCGGAGACCGGCAGGTCCAGGTCCTTCTTCCACAGCACCGCGCCAGTCTCGCGATTCATCGCCATGACCCGGCCATCGGCATCGGCGGCGAAGATGGTCTGGCCGTCCACGGCCGGCACCAGGCGGTTGTATTCCTTGCCCTGACCGTCACCCACGGAGCGACTCCAGACTTCATCCAACCGGACCTCCGCCTTGAAGTCCTTCAATTCGGCCGGAGGCAGCTCCTTCTTGCCGGTGCTGCTGCACCCGACGACCGCAAGGGCGAGACCCAGTACCGCGATAGGCTTCCAGCGCAACATCAGGCGTCTCCTTTGGCGAGATCATCGAGTTTCATCTGCAACACGCCTTCGGCTGCATCATTGGGCAGCGCGGCGCGGGCTTTTTCGTAGGCCGCACGGGCTTCGGTGGGCTTCTTCAGCGCCACCAGCAGGTCACCGCGCAATTCTTCGCGATTGGCGACATAGGCCTTGGGCGCATCGCCGGCGAGCAGCTTCAGGCCTTCCTCGGCCTTGCCCTGGGCAGCGAGGACCCGCGCCAGGCGCTGGCGCGCCAGCTCGCCGAGCTCGGCGTCGTAGGGTTTGTCCACCACCGCCTTCAGCTCATTGGCGGCATCGTCCAGCCGGTTGTTCTCCACCGCCACCTTGGCGACGAAGAGGCTGCCGTACTGGGCATAGGCGGTACCGGAATAATCCTGCTTGAGCTTGCCGTAGGTATCGGTCACCTGGGCGGTGTCGACCTTGCCACCGGGCGCCAGGGCCGCTTCAACCAGTTGCTGATAGAGCACCGAGGCGCCCTGCGCCTGGTTGTTCTGGTAACGCTGCCAACCCTGCCAGCCGAGTACCGCCACCAAGGCGATGACCCCGCCGGCCACCAGCGGCTTGCCGTTACGCTGCCACCAGGCCTTGGCGACCACCAGATTGTCGTCGTCGATGGAACTCAAATCCGTTCTCCTCAATTCCCGCGACCGGCAGCGGCCGGGGGCAAAATCTCGTCCAGACGTGCGGCCAGGGCCGCGAACTCGACCGTTTCCTGGGGCGCATCGCCCCGCAGCGGCTTGAGCGCCACGCGCTGTGCGGCCAGCTCGTCCTCACCGAGGATCATGGCCCAGAGCGCGCCGCTCTTGTCGGCCTTCTTGAACTGGCTCTTGAAGCTGCCGCCACCGGCGTTGACCAGCAGGCGCAGATCGGGACGGGCATCGCGCAACTGCTCGGCCAGGCGCAGGCCGGCCAGCTCGGCCGCCTCGCCGAAGGCACAGAGGTAGAGGTCGGCGGGACGCTGCAGATCGCTAGGCAGGCACTCCAGGGTCTCCAGCAGCAGCACCAGGCGCTCGACCCCCATGGCGAAACCGACGCCGGGAGTCGGCTTGCCACCGAATTGGGTGATCAGGCCATCGTAGCGGCCACCGGCACAGACGGTGCCCTGGGCGCCCAGCTTGTCGGTGACCCACTCGAACACGGTGCGACCATAGTAATCCAGGCCACGCACCAGCTTGGGATTGATCTGGTAACGGATCCCGGCGGCGTCCAGACGCGCCTTGAGGCCGTCGAAATGGGCGCGGGACTCGTCGTCCAGATAATCGGCCAGGGTCGGTGCCTCCTGCAGCAGCGCCTGGGTCTGGGCGTTCTTGCTGTCGAGGATGCGCAGCGGATTGGTGGTCAGGCGGCGCTGGCTGTCTTCGTCGAGCTGGTCGAAGCGCTCCTGCAGATAGGCCACCAGGGCCTCGCGATAGCGCGCGCGATCGGCGCTGGAACCCAGGCTGTTGAGCTGCAGGGTGACGGCGTCGGTCAGGCCGAGGCGCTGCCACAGGCGTGCGGTGAGCACGATCAGCTCGGCATCGATGTCCGGCCCCGGCAGGTTGAACACCTCCACGCCGATCTGGTGGAACTGGCGATAGCGGCCTTTCTGCGGCTTCTCGTAGCGGAACATCGGGCCGGCGTACCAGAGCTTCTGCACCTGGCCACCGCCGGTGAGGCCGTGCTCCAGCACCGCCCGCACGCAACCCGCGGTGCCTTCGGGTCTCAGGGTCAGGGACTCCTCGTTACGGTCGAGGAAGGTGTACATCTCCTTGTCCACTACGTCGGTGCCCTCGCCGATGCCGCGGGCGAAGAGTTCGGTGAACTCCATGATGGGCAGACGGATCTCGTGGTAGCCATAGCCGTCGAGCAACGTCGCGAAGGTACGCTCCAGGTAACGCCAGGCCGGAGTCTGCTCCGGCAGGATATCGTTCATGCCACGGATGGCTTGCAGGGACTTGCTCACGAAAGGGCCTTATTCCTTGATCTTTCAGCTGCGCGCAATCAGCGCGGCATCCGCTGCGGCCTTTTCGGCCGCCTTGCGGCGGATGAGCCCTTCCAGCTCGTCCACCAGATTGTCGTTGTTCAGCTTGGACGCCGGCTTGCCGTCGATGTACACCAGGTTGTTCGGCGTACCCCCGGTCAGGCCGACGTGGGCTTCCTTGGCTTCGCCGGGGCCATTGACCACGCAGCCGATCACCGCGACGTCCAGGGGTACCAGCAGGTCTTCCAGGCGCCCTTCCAGCTCGTTCATGGTCTTGACCACATCGAAGTTCTGCCGCGAGCAGCTCGGGCAGGCGATGAAGTTGATGCCACGGGATCTCAGGCGCAGGGACTTGAGGATATCGAAACCGACCTTGATCTCCTCGACCGGATCGGCCGCCAGGGAGATACGGATGGTGTCGCCGATGCCCTCGGCCAGCAGCATGCCCAGGCCCACGGCGGATTTTACCGTGCCCGAGCGCAGGCCACCGGCTTCGGTGATGCCCAGGTGCAGCGGCTGTTCGATGCGCGTCGCCAGCTGGCGATAGGCAGCCACGGCCATGAAGACATCACTGGCCTTCACGCTCACCTTGAAATCCGGATAGTCCAGCTTCTCCAGATGATCGACGTGGCGCATGGCCGATTCCACCAGGGCTTCCGGGGTCGGCTCGCCGTACTTCTTCTGCAGGTCCTTCTCCAGCGAACCGGCGTTGACGCCGATGCGGATCGGGATGCCACGCTCGCGCGCGGCATCGACCACCGCCTTCACCCGGTCTTCGCGACCGATGTTGCCGGGGTTGATGCGCAGGCAGTCCACGCCCAGCTCGGCCACGCGCAGGGCGATCTTGTAGTCGAAGTGGATGTCGGCCACCAGCGGCAGGCTGACCCGCTGCTTGATGCGGCCGAAGGCCTCGGCGGCATCCATGTCGGGCACGGAGACACGCACGATGTCGGCACCGGCATCCTGCAGGCGCTGGATCTGCGCCACGGTGGCGTCGACGTCGCAGGTTTCGGTATTGGTCATGCTCTGCACGGCGATGGGGGCATCGCCGCCGACCGGCACCGAGCCGACCCAGATCTTCCGGGAGGGCCGACGTTTGATGGGCGATTCGCTATGCATGCTGGTTTCCCATGAGGTCGCCGGACGTCATTGTCCGGCCTGACCGAGTTTGATTCGGGCGGTCTCGCCCTTGGTGAAGGGCGCGAGGTCGACGATCTGACCGTTGTAGGTGATCTGGGCTCCGCGGGCGAAACCGAGACGGATATTGACCGGTGCCTTGATCGAGGCGTAGTCGAGGGTCTCGCCGCCCTTCTTCATACCACTGAAGAGGATCTTGCCGGTGCCGTCGCTGACCTGCAGCCAGCAATTGGCGGAGAAACGGATGTTCAGGCTGTCGGCACCCGCCACCGGAGCGGTCGCGGAAGCGCTAGCTGCTGGCGTGCCGGGCAAGGTTGCCGGCGTCGCTGCCGGGGCCGTGCTGCTCGGCGCCGGCGTAACGGGGGCCGGGGTAGTCGGCGTGGGCATGGCGGCCACGGTGCTGGCATCTGGTACCGGAGTGCCCACGGGCGCGGGCATGCTGGCGACTGCGCCGGCATTGGGCGCCGGCGTGCTGGCAGCCGGACTCTGGGCTTGCGCCTGGGGCTGCTCTTCGGGCTCGTCGATGGGGTGGATCTCGGTCTTGCCGTCGGCGCCCTCGACCTCGACATGCTCCATGCTCACGGCGCTGGCGCTGGAGGCCTGGCGACTGCGTTCCTGCCACCAGAACAGGCCCATGGCGATGATCAGCACCACCAGGATGAAGCTGACGAATCTCAGGACGTTACGGGACAACCGCACCGGTTCGTCGAGCCGCCCCAGGCTGTGCACGGTGCTGCCCTTGGCATCGGTACCGGTATAGCCATCGAAGGCGCGCACCAGCTCCACCTGATCGAGGCCGAGCAGCTTGCCATAGGCCTTGATGTAACCTCGGGTGAAGGTATGCCCCGGCATCTGCTGGTAGTTGCCGGCTTCGAGTTGCTCGATGATGCGCCCGCTGAGATTGAGGCTCTGGGCGACCTGGGCCTGGCTCCAGCCAAGCTCCTCGCGTTTTTGCCGCAGGATTTCACCGGGGTGGCCCCGTCCGGCGTGTACCGCTTCGGATTGCACTGCGGTCATTTCTGCTCCGACTGAAGTTGACGATATTCAGGTGAGTTCGGGTACAGGCGCTTCAGCTGCAGGGCATAGCTCGCGGCGGTGTTGCGGTCATTGAACACTTCGGCGAGGCGGATCCCGAGCAACAGGCTGCGGGCATCCTGGGGACTGAGCTGGCTGAAGGCCTGGTAATAGCTGCGCGACGGCACGTAGTCGCGCGTCTGGTAGGCCAGTTGAGCCAATTCGAACAAGGCCCTGGGCTGATTACGATCCAGCCGCAGGGATTTTTCCAGATTTTCCTTACCCAAGTCGACCTGATTGAGCCTCAGGGCGGTCAGGCCGAGATTCTCGAACACCCGGGCACGCTCGGGATAAAGGCTGTCCTCGGCGGCTTGCTGGAAGCGCTCGTAGGCATCCTTGTAGCGCCCCTGCTCATAGAGGAAGCTGCCGTAGTTGTTGAGAATGCGGGCATCGTGGGGACGTTCGCGCAGGGCCAGGCGATACTCCTGGTCGGCCAGCTGCACTTCCGCCTGGGCCTGGAACACCAGGGCCAGGGCGGCATGAGCATCGGCGCTGGAGGAATCCAGCTCAAGGGCCTTCTTCAGCGGCACCTTGGCCTGTTCGGTGTTGCCCTGCTGGACATAGCCGAGGCCAAGCTGGATGTAGGCGTCACGGGCCTGCATCCGCCCCTCGCGGGTATCCATGGGGTTACGATCACCCTCGGTCACGCAGCCGGCGAGGCCGCCGACCACCAGGGCGAGCGCGACAGCCGCAAAGCGCGTGATCGCCATGGTCGCGCCCTCAGCCCTGGAGCGGCGTTACGGTTTCGGCACCGTCGAGCTGGCGAACGGCGATGTAACGCTGGCTGCGACGGGTACGGTCCATGACCTGACCGACCAACTGGCCGCAGGCGGCGTCGATGTCATCACCGCGGGTGGTGCGCACGGTGACGTTGAAACCAGCCTGCTGCAGCAGCTCCTGGAAGCGGCGGGTAGCGTTCTTGCTCGGCCGCTCGTAGCCAGAGTGCGGGAAGGGATTGAAGGGAATCAGGTTGATCTTGCAGGGCACGTTGCGCAGCAACTCGATCATCTGATGGGCATGCTCGGGCAGGTCGTTGACGTCCTTGAGCAGGGTGTACTCGATGGTCAGGACGCGCTTCTCGCCCAATTGGCCGATGTATCTCTGGCAGGCGTCGAGCAGCATGGCCAGCGGATACTTGCGGTTGATCGGTACCAGCTCGTTGCGCAGCTCGTCGTTGGGCGCGTGCAGCGACAGCGCCAGGGAGACGTCGATGTGCTTGGCCAGCTCCTCGATCATCGGCACCACGCCCGAGGTGGACAGGGTGACCTTGCGCTTGGAGATGCCGTAGCCGAGGTCGTCCATCATGATGCGCATGGCGGCGACGACGTTGTCGAAGTTCAGCAGCGGCTCACCCATGCCCATCATCACCACATTGGTGATGGCACGGTCGATCTTGGCCGGTACGGTGCCGAAGGACTTGTTGGCGATCCACACCTGGCCGATCACCTCGGCGGCGGTGAGGTTGCTGTTGAAGCCCTGCTTGCCGGTGGAGCAGAAGCTGCAGTCCAGGGCGCAACCGGCCTGGGACGACACGCACAGGGTGCCGCGGCCGTTCTGCGGGATATAGACGGTCTCGACGCAACTGCCGGAGGCGACGCGGATCACCCACTTGCGGGTGCCGTCGCGGGAAATGTCTTCGCTGACGATCTCGGGGCCACGGATTTCCGCGGTAGCCTTGAGCTTTTCCTTGAGCGCCTTGCCCAGGTTGCTCATGGCGTCGAAATCATCGATGCCGAAGTGATGGATCCACTTCATGACCTGGCCGGCGCGAAAGCGCTTCTCCCCGATGGACTCGAAGAACGACTCGAGTTGCGGCTGGGTCAGGCCCAGCAGGTTGACCTTATCGGTGGCTGTGGTCATGGGATCACCTCGACGAAATCTGTTTGAAGCCCGCGCAAGGCGCGGGCGGTGCCAGGAAGGCGGGCTGGCCGCTTCCCTGGCCGGCGCTCATCCTTAGCGGACGCGCTCGCAGACTTCGGTAGCTGCGAAGAAGTAGGAGATCTCGCGAGCGGCGGACGCTTCGGAATCCGAACCGTGGACGGCGTTCTCGTCGATGGAGACAGCGAAATCGGCACGGATGGTGCCGGCGTCGGCTTTCTTGGGATCGGTGGCGCCCATCAGCTCACGGTTCTTGGCGATGGCGTTGTCGCCCTCCAGCACCTGAACGACGACCGGACCGGAAGTCATGAAGGAGACCAGGTCCTTGAAGAAGGGACGCTCTTTGTGTTCGGCGTAGAAGCCACCGGCTTCGCGCTCGGACAGCTGGACCATCTTGGCAGCGACGACGCGCAGGCCAGCCTTCTCGAAGCGGGTGACGATCTCACCGACGACATTCTTGGCTACGGCATCGGGCTTGATGATCGACAGGGTACGTTGAACAGACATGTGAACTCCGAATGTGGGAATAGAGCAAAAACGAAACCCGCGGATTATACGCGGGTCACGGTGAAAAGCGTAGCGCGGTACGGGCGAGGCGTCAGGCGGACTCTTCGATCCAGGCGGCCTGGATGGCCTCCAGCACCTTCTCGCCACCGCGCTGGGGATCGTCGTCGAACTCCGGCAGGGCCACGACCCAGTCACGCAGCTTGACGAAGTTCACGTAGCGCGGATCCACGTCCGGGTGGGCATCGTTGAGTTCGATGGCGATATCCAGCACATCGGTCCATTTCAGTGCCATGACAGCTTCTCCCTCAGTGACCTTCGGACACCTGGTTGATGGTGTAACGCGGGATTTCCACCACCAGGTCCTCGCTGCCTACCACGGCCTGGCAGGACAGGCGCGAACGCATTTCCAGGCCCCAGGCCTTGTCCAGCATGTCGTCCTCGAGTTCATCGGAAGGCTCGAGGGAATCGAAGCCTTCCTGGATGACCACGTGGCAGGTGGTGCAGGCACAGGACATCTCGCAGGCGTGCTCGATGTCAATGCCGTTGCGCAGGGCCGCGGCGATGATGGTTTCGCCTTCGCTGGCTTCGAAGACCGCGCCTTCGGGGCAGTGCTCGGCGTGGGGCAGCAGGGTGATCTGCGGCATGATGGAACTACTCCTCGATATCGTTGAGACGGCGACCCGCCAGGGCCGCCTTGACCGAGGCGTTCATCCGCCGGGCGGCGAAGGCATCGGTCACGTGAGAAAGACGCTTGGTCTGCTCTTCGAGCGCCTGGACGTCGGTGGCGTCCAGCAGCTCGGCCAGCCGGCCGATTTCCAGCTCGATCACCTGACGCTCCTCGGCGTCCAGCAGGCGCTCGCCATCGGCGGCCAGCGCAGCGGTGACCGCCTCGATCAGCCGCCGGGCTTCGACCTGCTGCTCGCGCAGCGCACGGGCCTGCATGTCGTCGCCGGCATGACGGAAGGAATCCTGCAGCATGTTGGCGATTTCGCCGTCGGTCAGGCCGTAGGACGGCTTGACCTGAACACTGGCTTCCACGCCACTGGACAGCTCACGGGCGCTGACGCCAAGCAGGCCGTCGGCATCGACCTGGAAGGTCACGCGGATCTTGGCGGCACCGGCGACCATGGGCGGGAAGCCGCGGAGCTCGAAGCGCGCCAGGGAGCGGGCGTCCTTGACCAGTTCGCGTTCGCCCTGCAGTACATGCACCAGCATGGCGGTCTGGCCGTCGCGGTAGGTGGTGAAGTCCTGGCCGCGCGCCACCGGAATGGTGGTGTTGCGCGGAATGATCTTTTCCATCAGGCCGCCCATGGTTTCCAGTCCCAGGGACAGCGGGATGACGTCCAGCAGCAGCAACTCTTCACCGGCGCGGTTGCCGGCCAGGGAGTCGGCCTGCAGCGCGGCGCCGATGGCGACCACGCGATCCGGATCGATGTCGGTGAGCGGATCGCACTCGAACAGCTCGCCTACGGCTTCGCGGACATAGGGCACCCGGGTGGAGCCACCGACCATGACCACGGCACGGATATCCGCCGGCTCCACTTCCGCATCGCGCAGGGCGCGGCGACAGGCCTTGAGGCTGCGCGCGACCAGCGGGGCGATGAGTTCCTGGAAGGTGCTGCGCTCGAGCACGCCGGACCAGTCGCCGTGGTTGACCTCGACGCGCTCGGCGGCGGACAGGGCCTCCTTGGCGGCGCAGGCGCTCTGCAGCAGGCGGCGCTGGGTAGCCGGGTCCAGGTCACTGGACAGCCCGGCCTGCTGGACGATCCAGTTGGCGATGGCATGGTCGAAGTCGTCACCGCCCAGGGCGCTGTCGCCACCGGTGGCCATGACTTCGAAGACGCCGCGGGTCAGGCGTAGGATGGAAATGTCGAAGGTGCCGCCACCCAGGTCGTAGATAGCGACCACGCCCTCCTCGCCTCGGTCCAGGCCATAGGCCACGGCCGCCGCGGTGGGTTCGTTGAGCAGGCGCAGCACGTTCAGCCCGGCGAAGCGAGCGGCATCCTTGGTGGCCTGGCGCTGGGCATCGTCGAAATAGGCCGGCACGGTGATGACGGCGCCGACCAGCTCGCCACCCAGGGTGGCTTCGGCGCGCTCGCGCAGCACCCGCAGGATGTCGGCGGAGACCTCTACCGGACTCTTGCGCCCGGCAGCGGTCTCGATGAAAGGCATCTCCGATTCACCGGCGACGAAGCGATAGGGCAACTGCTCGCCCAGTTGCTTGACGTCGGCGATGCCACGCCCCATGAGGCGCTTGACGGACAGAATGGTGTTGAACGGGTCCTGGGCCGCGGCCGCCTTGGCGCCAGCGCCCACTTCCACGCCGCTGGCGGCATAGCGCACGGCGGACGGCAGGATCACCTCACCCTGCAGATCGGGCAGGGTCTCGGCCACGCCACTACGCACGGCGGCCACGAGGGAATTGGTGGTGCCCAGGTCGATGCCTACCGCCAGCTTGCGCTGATGCGGCTTAGGCGCCATCCCGGGTTCGGCAATCTGCAATAGAGCCATTGGCTAGTCGGCTTATGGTTGTCGGTGCCGGAGCGGCACCTGTGATTAATCGTCCAGACGCTCTTCGAGCTGGCGGATCTCGCTGGCCAGCTTGTCGAGAAACTGCATGCGACGGACCAGACGCTCGGCGTGTTCGCGCTGGGTGGCGTCCTGCCAGATCGCGGCGAAGGCCTGCTCGATGTCGCGCTGCGCATCCTTGAGACGCTGACGGAAAGCCGGAATGCCGGCGCTGTCGCCTGCCTCCTGCAGATCTTCCAGCTCTTCGCGCCATTGCAGCTGCTGCATGAGGAAGTCGCCATCCTGGATGGTCGCTTCGAGGGGCATCTCATGCCCTTCGAGTTCCAGCAGATAGCGTGCACGGCGCGAGGGAGCCCGCAGCACGTGATAGGCCTCATTGAGCTCGGCCGAACGCTCCAGTGCCTGGCGGCGCTCTCGCTCGGGCGCGTCGGCGAAGCGATCCGGGTGCATGGTGCGCGCCAGATCGCGATAGCGCGAAGACAGGCCCGCCTGATCGATCTCGAAGGCGGGCTTGATCTCGAACAGCGCGAAGTGACAGGGCTTACCCATGGCCGGCCTCAGATGTTGAAGCTTTCGCCGCAGCCACACTCGCCACGCACGTTGGGATTGTTGAACTTGAAGCCCTCGTTGAGGCCTTCACGCACGAAATCCAACTCGGTGCCGTCCAGGTAGACCAGGCTCTTGGGGTCGATGATGACCTTGACGCCATGGCTTTCGAACACCTGATCCTCGGCCGCGAGTTCATCGACGAACTCGAGCACGTAGGCCAGTCCCGAGCAGCCCGTGGTACGAACGCCCAGGCGGATGCCGGCACCCTTGCCGCGCCCATCGATGGAGCGCTGCACGTGACGGGCGGCGGACTCAGTCATGCTGATCGCCATGGTTCCTCCTTAGAGCAGGCCTTTCTTCTGCTTGTAGTCGCTGACGGCCGCCTTGATGGCGTCTTCGGCGAGCACCGAGCAGTGGATCTTCACCGGCGGCAGGGCCAGTTCTTCGGCGATCATGCTGTTCTTGATCGACGCCGCTTCCTCGATGCTCTTGCCCTTCATCCACTCGGTGGCCAGGGAGCTGGAGGCAATGGCGGAACCGCAACCGTAGGTCTTGAACTTGGCGTCTTCGATGATGCCCTGCTCGTTGACCTTGATCTGCAGACGCATCACGTCGCCGCAGGCCGGAGCGCCGACCATGCCGGTGCCGACATCGGGATCGGCCGCGTCGAACTTGCCGACGTTGCGCGGGTTTTCGTAGTGGTCGATGACCTTTTCACTGTATGCCATGGTGCAATCCTCGCTTATCAGGGTGGGTCAGTGGGCTTGCCACTCGACCTGACTCAGGTCTACGCCTTCTTTGAACATGTCCCACAGCGGAGACAATTCACGCAACTTGTTGACGGCTTCGGTGACCTTGCTCGCGGCGTAGTCAACGTCTTCCTCGGTGGTGAAGCGACCGAAGGTGAAGCGGATGGAGCTATGGGCCAATTCGTCGTTGCGACCCAGGGCACGCAGGACGTACGACGGCTCCAGGGAGGCCGAGGTGCAGGCCGAACCGGACGAGACCGCCAGATCCTTGAGCGCCATGATCAACGACTCACCTTCGACGTAGTTGAAGCTCAGGTTCAGGTTGTGCGGCACGCGATGGATCAGGCTGCCGTTCAGGTAGACCTCTTCCAGGCCTTCGAACTGACGGTAGAAACGCTCGCTCAGGGCCTTGATACGGGCATTTTCCTGGACCATCTCTTCCTTGGCGATGCGGAAGGCTTCGCCCATGCCGACGATCTGGTGGGTCGCCAGGGTACCCGAACGCATGCCACGCTCATGACCGCCACCATGGGTCTGGGCCTCGATACGGACGCGCGGCTTGCGGCGGACGTAGAGGGCACCAATGCCCTTGGGACCGTAGGTCTTGTGCGCCGAGAAGGACATCATGTCGACCTTGAGCTTCTCCAAGTCGATCTCGACCTTGCCAGTGGACTGGGCGGCGTCAACGTGGAAGAGCACGCCACGAGAACGGGTCAGCTCGCCGATGGCGGCGATGTCGTTGACGGTGCCGATCTCGTTGTTGACGTGCATGATAGACACCAGGATGGTGTCTTCACGCAGGGCCGCCGCGACCATGTCGGGGGTGATCAGACCGTCTTCGCCCGGATCAAGGTAGGTGACCTCGAAACCTTCGCGCTCGAGCTGACGAGTGGTGTCCAACACCGCCTTGTGCTCGATCTTGGAGGTGATGAGGTGCTTGCCCTTGTTCTGATAGAAGTGCGCGGCACCCTTGATGGCCAGGTTGTCGGACTCGGTGGCACCGGAGGTCCAGACGATCTCGCGCGGGTCGGCGTTGACCAGTTCGGCCACCTGACGACGGGCATTTTCCACAGCTTCCTCGGCCTTCCAGCCGAACAGATGGGAGCGCGATGCGGGGTTGCCAAAGTTGCCGTCCACCAGCAGGCACTCGCTCATCTTCTGAGCGACGCGCGGATCGACGGGGGTGGTGGCGGAATAGTCTAGGTAGATCGGCAATTTCATCGGTTACTCCTAATCAGACGGGCGTCTCTGCTCAGTCGATGGTGGACGCTTCGATTTTTTCGACCGCTAAAGGCGATTGCTTGCTGGCACAGACCTTGGTGTCCTGACGCTTGGCAACCTGCTGGATCTCGTTGCGGGCGACCAGGTCGGCCAGGGTGATGCCGCTCAGGAAGGTGTGGATCTGATCGCTCAGGTCGCACCAGAGATGGTGGGTCAGGCAGGTATCACCCTGGTGACAGCCGCCGCTGCCCTGGCAACGGGTGGCATCCACGGACTCGTTGACGGCATCGATCACCTGGGCCACATGGATACCGCTCATGTCACGCGCCAGCTGGTAACCGCCGCCGGGGCCGCGCACGCTGTTGACCAGGGAGCCGCGGCGCAGCCGGGCGAACAGCTGCTCCAGATAGGACAGCGAAATGCCCTGCCGCTCGGAAATGTCGGCCAGCGACACCGGGCCCCGTTGGGCATGCAGCGCCAGGTCGAGCATGGCGGTGACGGCGTAGCGGCCTTTGGTGGTCAGTCTCATGACGAACTCGAGCGGGTTGCATCGGATGACGCAATTATCGGATTCCCGACAAAAAAGGTCAACTTTAAAACCGAGCAAATCACTCAGGCATTATCTATCGGCGGGATAGTCCGCGGATGGGATTCGCCGCGGGCGGCCTTCTGGGTTTCGGTGAGAATGCCGCGCAGGATGTTCATCTCCAGCTTGCTGATGCCGGCGCGACCATAGAGTCGACGCAGGCGACTCATCAGGTGGCGTGGCTTGGCCGGATCGAGGAAGCCGATCTCCACCAGGGTCTCTTCCAGGTGCTGGTAATAGAGTTCCAGCTCCTCCACCGTCACCGGCTGGGTGTTGAGCATGGCGGTGGCTTCGACCTTGTTCATCTTGGTCGGCTGATTCTGCGCGGCGAGCCAGGCCATGCGCACCTCGTACACCAGCACCTGGACCGCGGCGGCAAGGTTGAGCGAACCGAAGGCCGGGTCCGAGGGGATGTGCACATGGTAGTGGCAGCGCTGCAACTCTTCGTTGGTGAGGCCGGCGTACTCACGACCGAACACCAGAGCCACCTCACCACCCTGCTCCACCTGGGCCAGGGAGGTGGTGGCGCACTCACGCGGATCCAGCAGCGGCCAGGGGATACGGCGATCCCGGGCACTGGTACCCAGCACCAGGCTGCAACCGGTCAGGGCTTCTTCCAGGGTATCGACGACGATGGCGGCATCGAGCACATCGTTGGCGCCGGAGGCGCGGGCATTGGCCTCGCCACTGGGGAAGTCCTCGGGCTCGACCAGATAGAGGCGCGACAGGCCCATGTTCTTCATCGCCCGGGCGGCACCGCCGATGTTGCCGGGATGGCTGGTATTGACCAGAACGACACGGATGTTATTCAGCACGTGGCTATCCTCGAGCGGACGCGGGAAATCGGCGCCGTATACTACGCCCACCGGCGCCCGCATGCTACGAATACCCCTTCCCGCGCCGCGAAGTCTGCTATCATTGCCGGCTTTCCTTATACAACCCAGGTGATCTATCCATGCAGCCCATGCTGAACATCGCCCTGCGCGCGGCCCGCAGCGCCGGTGAACTGATTTTCCGTTCGATTGAGCGCCTGGACGTGATCACAGTCGACGAAAAAGGCGCCAACGACTTCGTCTCCGAAGTGGACCGTGCCGCCGAGCAGACCATTCTCGCCACCCTGCGCAAGGCCTACCCCACCCATGGTTTCTACGGTGAGGAATCGGGCTACCTGGCCGGTGAAGGCGAAGGCGCGGATTACGTCTGGATCGTCGACCCGCTGGACGGCACCACCAACTTCCTCCGTGGCGTCCCGCACTTCTCGGTGAGCATCGCCTGCAAGTACAAGGGCCGCCTGGAACACGCCGTGGTCCTGGACCCGGTGCGCCAGGAAGAATTCACCGCCAGCCGCGGCCGCGGCGCCGCAGTGAACGGTCGGCGCATCCGCGTCACCAACCGTCGCAGCCTGGACGGCGCCCTGCTAGGTACCGGCTTCCCCTTCCGCGCCAATGACGTCGATCACCTGGACAACTATCTGGGCATGTTCCGCAGCCTGATTGGCCAGACCGCCGGTATCCGCCGCGCCGGTTCCGCCGCCCTGGACCTGGCCTACGTGGCCGCCGGTCGCTTCGATGCCTTCTGGGAAATGGGCCTGTCTGAGTGGGACATGGCGGCAGGCGCCCTGCTGGTGCAGGAAGCCGGTGGCCTGGTGGGCGACTTCAACGGCGGTCATGACTTCCTCGAGAAGGGCCACATCGTCGCCGGCAACCCCAAGTGCTTCCGCGGGCTGCTGACCCAGATCCAGCCGCACCTGCCGGCTTCGCTCAAGCGCTAAGCCTGTAGCGATCACGAAAAAGCCCCTGCCGGCGCTGCCGTCAGGGGCTTTTTCATGCCCGCCGCAAAGGTGATCTGCGACGGGGTATCGGCCAGGCTTACTTGACCACTTTCAGACTCGGTCGCGCGGGAGCCGGCTTGGGCGCCTCGGGCTTGCTGCCGCCCTTGTCCGGCCCCTGATCATCGGGTGGCGTCGGCTCGCTGTCGAAGACCATGCCCTGGCCATTCTCCCGCGCATAGATGGCGAGGATGGCGCCCACCGGGATATAGAGGTTGTAGGCCACGCCGCCGAAGCGGCCATTGAAGCTCACGGCTTCGTTGTCCATGTGCAGGTCGCGCACGGCACTGGGCGAAGCGTTGAGCACGATCTGGCCGTCGTTGGCATAGCCCGGCGGCACCCGCACCTCGGCGTAGTCGGCGTTGACCAGCAGGTGCGGCGTGCAGTCGTTGTCCACGATCCACTCATAGAGCGCGCGGACCAAGTAAGGGCGACTGGAATTCATGGGGTTCTCCTCTAGCGCATCTCACGCTCGGTGACCGAAAGGCTGGATCGGAAACTGTCGCGGGCGAACATACGATCCATGTAGTCCTGCAACGGCTTGGCCGCCCGGGGCAGCTCGATGCCCAGGCGCGGTAGTCGCCACAGCAGGGGGAGCAGGCAACAGTCCACCAGGGAAAAGTCGTCGCTCAGGAAGAAAGGCTTTTCCGCGAAGATCGGCGCCACGCCGGTCAGGCTTTCCCGCAATTCCTTGCGCTTGACCGCCAGGTCGGCACCGGGCGCCGCCTGCAGGATGGCATCCGCCAGGCTGCACCAATCACGGCCGATGCGGTGCATCAACAGCCGGGACTGGCCGCGCGTGACCGGATAGGCCGGCAGCAGCGGCGGGTGCGGATAGCGCTCTTCAAGGTACTCCATGAGCACCTCGGTGCCGTAGAGCACCAGGTCGCGATCCATCAGCGTCGGCACGGTGCCATAGGGATTGTGCTCGGCCAGCTGCCGCGGACACTCGCCCCGGCGCACGGCAACCAGCTCGCACTCGACGTTCTTCTCCGCCAGGATCAGGCGAATGCGGTGGCTATAGTGATCTTCGGGATCGTGGAAACAGGTCAGGCGGGTTATGGCGCCCATGGGTCCCTCCCCCGGTGGGGGCAAAGCTGTAAAGGCGGGATTATCTCGCACCTTGCCACCTGCAACCTAGTCTCATCGCTCATCGTCGGGCAATCGCCGCCAGAATTCGCGCTTGAGCCAGAAGGCCAGGACGGCGAACAGCACCAGATAACCCAGCACCCAGGGCGCGAGACGCCAGGCCAGGCCGCGTTCGGGAGCAGCGGAATACCCCAGATAGGCGACCAGATCCTCGACCGTCCGAGCGAATTGCTCGGGCGTCTGGGCACCGCTGCCGGGTTCCAGGCGCAGCACGCAACGCCCGTCGCCACAGTCACGCACCTGCCGACCGCGCAGGGCGGCCAGGACGTCGGGCATGCGGGTACCGGGAGCCGTGAGGTTATCGACCCCAAGCGGGCGACCCGGAGCCATATAGAATTCCTGCAGGAAGGCGCGCAGCCAGGCTTCGCCGCGCACGGCAGCGATGAGGGTGAGATCGGGCGGCACGCTGCCGAAGGCGCGGCGGGCGTCTTCGGGCTTGAGCAGGCTGAGCATGGTCGCACTGGCGGTACGGCCGGGTGCCCAGCTGGCGAGATCCAAGTGCAGATCGGCGGCGACGCGATCGAAGCGCTGGTATTCCTGACCATGGCAGGCGAGGCAATAGCGGCCGAAGGTAATGGCACCCGCACGTGGATCACCCGGCTCGGCGGCAATCGCCAAACCCGCGCACAGCAGCAGGCTCAACAGCAGGTATTTCATGGCATCTGCTCCGGGAGCGATCGAGTACGCCCCAGACGGCTATACCAAGGCATGCCCAGCAGACTGGCGAAATAGACGACGGCGGCCAGGCGTGCCAGCAACAGGCGTTCGTCGGTGAGGGACACCACGCCTAGAACACCCAGCGCGGCGAAGGCCAGGCAACCGACGTACAAGCCCAGCCGTGCCGGCCAGGCCTTGCGACGGACCGAGCGGACTGCACTGCGATCCAGCCAGGGCAACACGAACAACAGGGCGACGGCCAGCGCTGCCAGACCCAGACCACCGGCCTTGCTCGGTACCGCCCGCAGCAGCGCATAGAAGGGTGCCAGATACCAGGGCGGAGCAATGTGGCTGGGGGTGACCAGTGGATCGGCCGGTTGCTGGTTGGCCGGTTCCAGCACCAGCCCGCCCAGGTCCGGCGCCAGCAGCACTACGGCGAGGAAGACCAGCAGGAAGATCGCCAATCCACAAAGATCCTTGAGCGTCAGGTAGGGATGGAAAGGCACCCCTGCAGCACCGCGCAGGTCGCGGTCGTCACCCTCGGGGTTGTTCGAGCCGGTCTGGCGCAGAGCGATGATGTGCAACGCCACCAGGGTCAGAATCAGCAGCGGCAGCCCCACCACGTGCAGGGCCTGGAAGCGGCGCAGGCTGGCATCGGACAGCACCACTCCGCCCCGTAGCAGGTCGGCCAGGGTTGGGCCCACCAAAGGCAGCGCCTCGACGGCACTCAGGGACACCTGGGCACCCCAGTAGGACAGTTGCCCCCAGGGCAGCAGGTAACCGAAGAGGGCCTGGGCCAATAGCAGGACATAGAGCAGCACGCCGAAACTCCAGACCAGCTCGCGCGGGGCGCGATAAGAGCCGTACAACAGGCCGCGCAGCAAGTGCAGATAAAGGCAGACGAACAGCGCCGAGGCGCCTACCGCGTGCAGGTAGCGGATCAGCCAGCCGAAGGGCACCTCGCGCATGAACAGCTGGACCGACGCGAAGGCGCCCTTCACGGTGGGCTCATAGCCGAACAGTAACCAGAGCCCGGTCAGCCCCTGCAGCACCAGGATAAAGACCAGCAGGGCACCGAATAGATAGAAGACGTTTAGGTTGCGCGGCACGCGATAGTCACTGACGTGGCGGCGCCAGAAGGCGCGCAGTGGCAGGCGGCGCTCCAGCCAGTCGTGCTCGCGGTCTTTCACGCTGCTCCCTCCCCGTCACTGCCGATCACCAGCAGGTTCTCGCCTTTGAAGTGATAGGGAGGCACGGCCAGATTCAGAGGTGCTGGCTGATCGCGATAGACACGCCCGGCGAGATCGAAATGGGAGCCATGGCAGGGGCAGAGATAGCCTTTGTTCGTCGCGGCGGTGTCCAGCGAGGGAATACAGCCCAGATGGGTGCAGATGGCGGTGACCACGAAGATGTCCGGCCGCCGCGATCTCAGCCGTGGATCGACATAGGACGGCTGGCTGGATTCCTTGGAGTCTGGATCGGCGAGGCCGGCCTCGTCTGCCAGGAGTCGCGCCTGATCCGCCACGCTGCGCCGCAGCACGCAGACCGGCTGACCCCGCCACTGCACCGTGAGCTGCTCGTCTTCGCGCAAGGCGGAGATATCGACCTGCACCGGTTCCGCCGCCACCTGGGCCGAACGACTGGGCCGCAGGGCGCAGACGAAGGGCACGCTACCCGCCACCAGACCCAGGCCGCCTACGGCGGAGGTGGTGGCGATCAGCAGGCGGCGACGCCGGGCATCGGGCGAGTCGTCGGTCACGTCAGGCTTCCCGGCTCCATTTCCAGCGTGACGCCGAAGCGCTCCCGTACCGAGGCGCGGATGCGTTCCGCCAGGGCCAGGACATCGCGGCTGCTGGCGCCGCCGAAGTTGACCAGCACCAGCGCCTGGTCGGCATGTACCCCAACGGCGCCGTCACGATAGCCACGCCAGCCGGCCTGGTCGATCAGCCAGCCGGCGGCCAGCTTGACCGAGCCATCGGCCTGGGGATAGGTCGGCAGCGTCGGATAGGCTTCCTTGAGTGCGGCGGCGGCAGCCGCGGTGACCACCGGATTCTTGAAGAAGCTGCCGGCGTTGCCCAGCACTGCAGGGTCGGGCAGCTTGCTGCGGCGGATGGCGCAGATCGCCGCGCTGACGGCCTCAGGTGTCGGTTGCTCGACGCCGGCCTCGGCCAGCGCCTGGCGCACCGGGCCATAGTCCAGCACCAGCTGTGGCTGGCGGCTCAGATGAAAACGCACCCGCAGTACGATCCAGCGCCCGGCCTCGGCCTTGAAGCGGCTCTCGCGATAGGCGAAGGCGCAGTCCTCTGGCGCCAGGTCCTGGAGTTCGCCGCTGTGGCGGTCGAGGACTGTCACCCCGGCGCACCTGTCCTTGAGTTCGACGCCATAGGCACCGATATTCTGGATCGGCGAAGCGCCCACGGTGCCCGGGATCAGGCTGAGGTTTTCCAGCCCGTACCAGCCATTGGCAAGGGTGGTCATGACGAAGGGATGCCAGGGTTCGCCAGCTTCGGCTTCCACCAGCAAGGCGTCGCCCTCTTCCGCCAGCAGGCGGATGCCGCGCGAGGTCAGGCGCAGCACCAGGCCCTCGACCCGCTCGGGCAGGACCAGGTTGCTGCCACCGCCCAGCACCCGCAGGGGCACGCCTAGCTGCCGGGCCAGCGCCAGGGCCTCCTGGACCTCGGCATCACTGGCGGCCTCCAGATAGCGGTCGGCTTCGGCCACCAGGCCGAAGGTATTGAGTCCCTGCAGCGGGACCTGTTGCTGCAGCTCAGCGACCATGACGAGCGGCCACCTCGGCGACGAGGCCATCGCAGGCATCTTCGAGCAGATCCAGGACCCGCTCGAAACCCGCTGCGCCGCCGTAATAGGGATCGGGCACCTCGTCCACCGCGAGCCCCTGGCGAGCCAGGAACAGCTCGGGCACCACGCCACCCTCGGGGCGCAGTTGCTCCAACCAGGCGAGGTTGTCGTGATCCATGGCCAGGATCAGGTCGAAGCGTTGGAAGTCTTCTGTGGTGACCTGACGTGCGCGCAGGTCACTGATGTCGTAGCCGCGACCCGCGGCGGCCTGGATGGCACGGGAATCCGGGGCCTTGCCGACATGCCAGTCGCCGGTGCCCGCGGAATCCAACTCTACGGCCTCGGCCAGACCGGCCGCTGCCAGCTTGGCCCTCAGGATGCCTTCGGCGGTGGGTGAACGGCAGATGTTGCCCATGCAGACGAACAGGATGCGCAGGCTCATCTAGGCTCCCAGCAGGCGGCGGACGCGCTCGAGGTCTTCCAGGGTGTCCACGCCGGCCTGGGGCGCTTCCAAGGCATCGGCGACATGGATGCGTACGCCATGCCAGAGGGCGCGCAGCTGTTCCAGGGCTTCGGTCTCTTCCAGGGCACAGGGGCCCCAGCTGACGAAATCGGCGAGGAAGCCGGCGCGATAGGCATAGATGCCAATGTGGCGACGATAGGGAAAGCCGGCAGGCAGTTGCGTACGGTCGCCAGCGAAGGCGTTGCGCGCCCAGGGCAGCGGTGCCCGGCTGAAGGTCAGCGCCAGGCCGTTCACGTCGGTGCTCACCTTGACCACATTGGGATTGAACAGACTGTCGACGTCGTGGATGGGCTCGGCCAGGGTGGCCACGCCGGCTTCGGGATGGGCGGCGAGATTGCCCGCCACCTGATCGATCACCGCCGGGGGGATCAGCGGCTCGTCGCCCTGGACGTTGACCACCAGGGCCTCGTCGGCCAACCCCAGCAACTCGGCCACCTCGGCCAGGCGATCGGTACCCGAGGCATGGTCGGCCCGCGTCAGCAGCACCTGGGCGCCGAAGCCTTCGCAGGCGCGCAGGATGTCGTCGTGATCGGTCGCCACCACCACCTGCTCGGCGCCACTGCGCCGGGCCTGCTCCCAGACGTGCTGGATCATCGGCTTGCCGGCGATGTCGAGCAGCGGCTTGTTGGGCAGCCGGGTACTGGCGAGGCGCGCCGGGATGACGACGGTGAAGGCGGTGCTCATTTGTCCAGGCGCTCGTCCGTGGTGATGACGCGCGCCTCGCTTTCCAGCATCACCGGGATGCCATCGCGAATCGGGAAAGCCAGGCCGGCGGCCTTGCTGATGAGTTCGCTTTTATCGTCGCTCAGGATCAGCGGGCTCTTGGTCAGGGGGCAGGCGAGGATGTCCAGCAGCTTGAGGTCCATGGGCGAAGGTTCCGTCAGAGAGAGTGTTCGGGCAGGAGGCGGTCGAGGCGCCCATCCAGCCAGGCGACGAAGGCGGCCGAGGGCTGGGCGTCCACCGCCAGGTACCACCAGTCGGCGGCGGCGAAGGGCCGGCACTTGACCGCGTCCTTCTCGGTCATCACCAGCGGCAGCTCCGGCGTGAAGGCCAGGTCCGCGGCGCTGTAGGCGGCATGATCGGCGAAGGCATGGGGTACCGGTTGCCAGTGTAGTCCTTCGAGGGTAGCGAAGAAACGTCCGGGGTTGCCGATGCCGGCCAGGGCATGCAGGCGCTGGCCGGGCGGGAAGAAATCCAGGGGCTGAGCTGCGCCGCTCTGCAGATTGATCAGAGCGCTGGGCTGCAGGATCAGGCCGTAGCCATCGGCAGGATCGACGGCGGCGCCGTTATGAATCACGGCGTCCACCTCGGCCAGGCGCTCCAGGGGTTCGCGCAGGGGCCCGGCCGGCAGGCAGCGGCCATTGCCGAAACCGCGTGCGGCATCGACCATCACCAGCTCCAGATCCCGCGCCAGGCGATAGTGCTGCAGGCCGTCGTCGCTGAGGATCACATCGAGCTGTTCATCGGCGAGCAGGCGTTCGACGGCGCGACCGCGGTCGGGATCGATCACCAGCGGCACCGCGGTGCGCTGCACGATGAGCAGGGGTTCGTCGCCGGCCACTGCCGCAGCGTCCGTGGCCTGGACGCGCCAGGGCAGGCTCGGCGGCTGGGCGCCATAGCCCCGACTGACCACGCCGACCTTGAGACCGCGGGCACGCAGATGGCCGATCAGCCAGAGGATCATGGGGGTCTTGCCGGTGCCACCGACGGTGAGATTGCCCACCACGATGACCGGCACCGGCGCACGATGGATACTGCCCTGCCCCGCCAGGAAGCGCTGGCGCTTGCGCCGGGCGACCCGGCGGTAGAGGGCTTCGAGCGGCGCCAGCAGGCCCAGGGCGGGATGCCCCTGGTACCAGGCGCGAACCAGGCGTTGGCCCAGGCTCACGGACGTTTCGCCTGAGCCTCGAGGGTGGTGATGCGCAACTGGCTGAAGCCGAGCTTGCCGGCGGCGTCCATGGCCATGACCACCGACTGGTGGGTGGCGCGGCCGTCGGCGGTGATCACCAACGGCAGGCTGTTGTCACCGCCGGACTCCCGCTGCAGGGCGGTGGTCAGGCCGGTCAGGTCGTTGCGCACTAGGGTCTGGCCGTTGAGCGCCATCTGGCCGTCGGCGGTGATGCTGATCTCCAGGGTCTTGCCCTGGTTGGCGGCCGCGGCGGCGCTGTCGGCCTCGGGCAGCTCGATCTTGAGCTGGCTGGGCCGGCTGAAGGTCGCGGTCACCACGAAGAACAGCAGCAGGACGAAGATGACGTCGATGAAGGACGCCAGGTTGATGTAGACCTCTTCGCGAGCGGCGCCCCCGGCGCGGCGACGGAATTTCACGCGGCGGCTCCTTCGCGGACATCCACCTCGCGATCGCCATGAAGGATGTCCACCAGTTTGACCGCTTCCTGCTCCATGCCCACCACCAGCTCGTCGACCCGGCGCAGCAGGTAGCGATGGAAGAACACCGCGGGAATCGCCACCAGCAGACCGGTGGCGGTGGTGACCAGGGCCTTGGAGATGCCGCCGGCGAGGATCGGCGCATTGGCCATGCCGTCGTTCATGAAGGCGCTGAAGATGTCGATCATGCCGAACACGGTGCCGAGCAGGCCCATCAGCGGTGCCAGGGCAGCGATGCTGCCGAGGGTGTTCAGATAGCGTTCGAGGTCGTGCACCACGCGGCTGCCGGCTTCCTCGATGGCCTCCTTCATGATGTCGCGGCCGTGGCGGGAATTGGTCAGGCCCGCAGCGAGGATGTCGCCCAGCGGCGAACCGGCGCGCAACTCACGCAGTCGCTCGTTGTTGAGCTGCTTGTCCTGGATCCAGCGCCAGACCTGGGCGAGCAGGTTGGGCGGCGCGACCCGGCTGCGTCTCAGGGTCCACAGCCGCTCGGCGATGATGGCCGTGGCCAGGATGGAACTGAGGATGATCGGCAGCATCATCCAGCCGCCAGCTTTGACCATTTCGAACACGAGACCGTTACCCCCCGCCGCAAAATGCCGCCACTCTAGCATGAACGTCTCAGGGTGTCGGCGGGGATAGCCGCCACCAAGCTGCCCTCTCGCGCTGACCACGGGGCCGCTCCCAGCGTCCGAGGGTCCAGCTCAGAGCGCCGAGTTCAGCGGTGTCATAGGCCAACACACCGCGCTCGCGATAGCGTTCCATGACGAGCGGATGTGGATGGCCGTAGCGATTGTGCCGCCCCCGGGAGATCAGCACGCCGCGGGGCTGGACGGCATCGATGAAGCAGATGCTGGAGCCACTGCGACTGCCATGGTGCGGGGCGGCGAGCCAATCCGCCGCGAGCGGCAGCCCGCTGGCCACCAGCTCGGCCTCGCGACGCTCGTCGATGTCGCCGGTGAGCAGCAGGCGTTCGCCGCTGGCGTCGATCTTGAGCACGCAGGAGGAGGCATTGGAATCCGCGCTGGGCCGCCACCAGGTGGTGAAGCTGACCTCGTTCCAGCGCCAACTGCCGCCATCCGTGCAGTCCTGGGCGCGCAAGCCGGGCTCCAGTCGGCGGGACTCGCCGCTGAGCACCCGCCCTGGCGGCAATCCTTTGGCCACGGCAGACGCCCCGCCCGCGTGGTCGGCATCGGCGTGGCTGAGCAGCAGGACATCGAGCTGATCGACGCCTGCGGCGCGCAGATTGGGTAGTACGACGCGGACGCCGCTGTCGTAGTCACCCTGCCGCGGACCGGCGTCGTAGAGCAACGCATGGTCACGCGTACGCACCAGCACCGCCAGCCCCTGGCCGACATCCAGCACGCGGATGCGCGCCTGCCCCTCGGCTGGCAAAGGCACAGGCGGAAACAGGGCAGGCAATATGAGCAGCGCGCCGTAGCCGCGCAGCGGTAACCCTGCGGGCAGCAGGGCCAGCAGCGCTCCCAGCCCCGCCAGCCACAGCGCCCAGGTGGGCGCGAGGACCGGCTGCCAGGCCGCAGCCAGGTGCGCCAAGCCGCCCAGCAGCCAGAGCAGGCCCTGGAGCAGGCCGCCGGCCAGCCACAACGCGGGAGCGCCCAGCGGCGACCAGAGCAGGGACAGCAGCGTTCCCGCCAGCGCCAGGGGCACTATGGCCAGGTCCATGAGCGGCACCGCCAGGGCATTGGCCAGCGGACCGCTCAGACTCAGGGGCAGGCCCAGCGCCAGCAGCAGCTGCGCCAGGCCCACGGCCATGCACCATTGGGCGCGTCCGAGGGTGAGCCACCAGGAAAGGCGGCCCAGGCGGCCGGCAAAGCTCCACAGCAGCAACAGCACGGCGCCAAAGGACAACCAGAATCCAGGCAGCAGACTGACCAGCGGATTGGCGACCAGTACCAGCACCAGGGCCAGCAGCACGGCATCCGCCAGCCGCACCTGCTGGCGCCCGAGTTGCCAGACCAGGCCCAGGGTGACCATGACGCAGGCCCGCTGCACCGGTACCTCGAAGCCGGCCAGCAGTCCGTAGCCCAGCGCGGTGGCGATGGTCAGCACCGCCGCAGACAGGCGCCAGGGCAGCCGGCTCGGCCAATAGCCACGGCGCGCCAGGGTCACCACCAAGGCATAGACACCCAGAGCGATCAGGCCGATGTGCTGGCCGGAAATCACCATCAGGTGCACGGTGCCGGTGTCCTGGAATAGTTGCCACTGGGCATCGGTGATACCGGAGGCGTCACCGACCACCAGGGCGGCGAGCAGACCGCCCTGCCCGGCCGGATCGCGACTGTGCAGGTACTGACGGATGCCGTCGCGCCAGGTCGCCAGGCCGCTAACGGCCACGAGTCGCTGGCCATCCTTGACGCTCCCGGTGGCGCCGATGCCCTGGGCGAGCAGCCAGGCCTCGCGATCCTGCCCCAGGGGATTGGCCAGTCCGGCGGGACTGCGCAGCTCCACGGCCAGCCGCCAGCGCTCGCCCGCCAGGGGGCGGGGGCCGCCATACCAGTTCAGGCGGATCAGCGCCGGCAACTTCAGGTCGCGCCGGCTGCTGGCGTCGGCGAGCAGGAAACCCACCGAATCGGTGTCCACCGCCGGCAGCCCGCTCACCCGCCCTTCGATCCACAGCACCCGCTGTTCCAGCCCCGGATCGAGACGATCGTCCAGCGCCCACTGGGCATGGAGCACGGCCCAGGCCAGGCCAAGACCGAAGGCGCCCACAGCGGCCAGCCGGGTGCCGAGCAGGATGAGGGCTACGGCAGCGAGCGCCGCCAGCAGCGGCATCGAGGGCAGGACCGGCAAGGCACGCAGCAGCAGCACGCCCAGGGCAAAGGCAAGCAGGGAGGCACGCATCAGGACTCCATCCGTGGAGAACCGAAAGGTCTAAGATGCGCGGATTAGAGCAGCTTGGCGAGGGAAGAGCCAGGGCTACGGGCAGAGCCGCCAACGTAGCCTGGCGCCGGGATCAATCGTAGCGCAGGGCTTCGGCCGGCGAGGTGCGCGAGGCGCGCCAAGCGGGATAGAGGGTCGCCAGGAAGCTCATGCTCAGGGCGGCCACGGCGATCAGCACCACGTCTTCCAGCTCCAGCCGTGACGGCAGGTTGCTGATGAAGTACATGTCGCCGCCGAACAGCTTGTGGCCCACCAGCCGCTCCAGGGCGGCAATCCAGTCGCTGACGTTGAGTGCCGCGATGACGCCCAGCACGCCGCCGATCAGGGTACCGACCAGACCAATCACCGTGCCCTGCACCATGAACACCGCCATGATCTGCCCCGGCGTGGCGCCCAGGGTGCGCAGGATGGCGATGTCGGCCTTCTTGTCGGCCACCACCATGATCAGGGTGGCAATGATGTTGAAGGCTGCCACCGCGACGATCAGCAAGAGCAGCAGGCCGATCATGGTCTTCTCCATCTGCATGGCCTGGAACAGGCTGCCCTGGGTGATCGTCCAGTCGCGGGCCTGGTAGCCCGGACCCAGTACCTTGGCCACGTCGCGGGAAATGCGCGGCGCCTGGAACAGATCGTCCAGCGCCAGACGAATGCTTTCCACCTGTCCCGGCTGCCAGCCCTTGAGCGGCGCGGCATCGGCTACGTTGATCAGCGCCAGGGAGGCATCCAGCTCGGCGCCGACCTTGAAGGTACCGACCACGGTGAAGCGGCGCAGGCGCGGGGTGATGCTGCCGGTGGCACCCACCTCGGGGATGATCACCGTGACCTGGCTACCCAGCTCCAGCTGGAAGCGCCGCGCGGCGATCTCGCCCAGCACGATGCCGAATTCGCCGGGCTTGAGGGCGTCGAGACTGCCCTGGGTCATGCGCTCGCCGACGATGGAGACGCGCTTCTCCTGGGTCGGATCGATGCCGTCCACCAGCAGCGGCTGCATGCGCCCGCGCACCGAGAGCATGCCCTGCAACTGGGTATAGGGCACCGCCGCCAGCACATGAGGCTGCTGCTCGGCCTTGGCCGCCAGCGGGCGCCAATCGTCCAGCGGCTGGGCGCCGCTGATGAAGGCATGGGGCACCATGCCGAGGATGCGGCCGCGCATTTCTTCCTGGAAGCCGTTCATCACCGACAGCACCAGGATCATGGCCAGCACGCCCAGGGCCAGGCCGAACATGGAGACCAGCGAGAAGAAGGAGATGAACGACTTGCGCCGCTTGGCGCGGGTGTATCTCAGGCCGATGAACAGCGAAAGCGGTCTGAACATGACGACCTCAGACCTGCCGGGCCAGCGTGGCGTCGACCAGATGGCCTTCGTCCAGGCGCAGCATCCGGTCCATCTGGCCGGCCAGGGCTTGGTCGTGGGTCACCACCAGGAAGGCCGTGCGCAGCGAAGTGGACAGCTCCAGCATCAGGTCCTGGATACCGTGGGCGGTGTGCTGGTCGAGGTTACCGGTGGGCTCGTCGAGCAGCACCAGCTTGGGCTGGTTGACCAGGGCGCGGGCGATGGCCACGCGCTGGCGCTCGCCGCCAGACAGTTCGGCCGGCTTGTGGCCCAGGCGATGGCCGAGGCCGACCCGCTCCAGGAGCTTGGCGGCGCGCTCGCGGGCCTCGCCGATGGAAGCCTTGCCGATCAGCAACGGCATGCAGACGTTTTCCAGGGCGCTGAATTCCGGCAGCAGGTGGTGGAACTGGTAGACGAAGCCCATGGCACGATTGCGCAAGAGGCCACGGGCCTTCTCGTTCAGGGCCGACAGCTCTTCGCCATCGAGCCAGACGCTGCCGCTGCTAGGGGTGTCCAGGCCGCCGAGCAGGTTCAACAGGGTCGTCTTGCCCGAGCCCGAGCTGCCGACGATGGAGACGCGCTCACCCGGTTGCAGGGTGAGCTGGACGTTGCTCAGCACCTCGACGGTCTGGGGGCCTTCCTCGTAGCGCTTGCCCAGGTCCTGGCAACGCAAAACGGCTCGATCATTCATAACGCAGGGCCTCGGCGGGTTGGGTACGGGCGGCGCTCCAGGAGGGATAGAGCGTGGCCAGGAAGCTCAGGGCGAAGGACGCGCCGCAGACCAGCAGCACGTCGTGCAGCTGCAGCTGGGCCGGCAGGTAGTCGATGAAATACACCTCGGCGTTGAGGAACTGGTGTCCGGTGAGACGCTGCACCCAGGCCAGCGCAGCGCTGACGTTGAGCGCGGCGAGCACGCCCAGTACACAGCCGATGGCCGTACCGATGACACCGATGAAGGTCCCCTGGACCATGAACACCGCCATGATCTGCCGGGGCGTGGCACCCAGGGTACGCAGGATGGCGATGTCGGACTTCTTGTCGGTCACCACCATCACCAGAGTGGAGACGATGTTGAAGGCGGCCACGGCGACGATGAGCAGCAGCAGCAGGCCGATCATGGTCTTCTCCATGCCGATGGCCTGGTAGAGATTGCCATGGGTACGGGTCCAGTCGCGGGCGTACCAGTCGTTGCCCGGCAGTTGGCGAGCGATGTTCCAGGACACGTCGGGAGCCTGGAACAGGTCGTGCAGCTTCAGCCGCACGCCCTGCACCGCGTTCGCCGGCCAGCGTTGCAGCCGCGCCGCGTCCTCGATGTGGATCAGGCCCACGGAGCCGTCCAGCTCACCGGCACCGACGCTGAAGATCCCCACCACGGTGAATCTCTTCATGCGCGGAAACATGCCGGCAGGGGTCACGGCCACTTCGGGGGCGATGTAGGTGAGCTTGTCGCCGACCTTGACGCCCAGCTTCTCGGCGGCCAGCGAGCCGATGATGATGCCGAACTCACCCGGCTTGAGGTCATCGAGCTTACCCTCGCGCATGAAGCTGGCGATGATCGAGACCTTGGGCTCCTCGGCCGGGTCGATGGCGTTGAGCAGGACGGTCTGCACCGCCTTGTCGTGGGCCAGCATGCCCTGCAACTGGGTGAAGGGCGCGACCGCGGCCACCTGGCTGTTCTGCAGTGCCCGCTCGCGCACGCTGCGCCAGTCGGTCACCGGCTGGTAGGACTCCACCGTCGCATGGGGAATCATGCCGAGGACGCGCTCGCGCATCTCGCGGTCGAAGCCGTTCATGACCGACAGCACCACGATCATGACGACCACGCCGAGGGCCAGGCCGATCATGGAGGTGAGCGAGATGAAGGAGACGAAATGATTGCGGCGCTTGGCGCGGACGTAACGCAGGCCAAGGTAGATCGGCAGGGGTCTGAACATAGGCTCGCTTGCACGGCGGAAAGACGTAGGCGCCCTGCGGGGTGGACGGCGACACCGTGCCGGCTCGCCGGCTACACTCGGAGCCATCACCCACGGAGCGGCCCGACATGACCACCCCAGACGCGCGTGAACGGCGGGAATACTATCGCATCACCGACCGCATCGCACTGCAAATCGGCCCTGCCGAAGGCGCCTCCGGCGAGACCGCGCCGCTGTTCGCACTCCTGAGCGAACTGCACCAGCTGGAATTCGAATCCCGTCATCTGCTGCGCAACCTGGACGAGCGCGACCGCGCCATCACCGCCTGCCTGCGCCTGGTGCACAAGCGTCTCGACCTGCTCGGCCAGGCCTTCGCCTGGAACCTGATGCACGACAGCGGCGCCACTCGCGAGGTGGTGCTGTCCGAGGGCGGCCTGGCCTTCGTCGATAGCGAGCCACTGGCCTTGGGCACGCGCCTGGAGCTGCGCATGGCCCTGCCGCCCCAGGGGCTGGGCCTGCAGGTCCTCGCCGAGGTGACCAGTTGCCAGGTTGTCGCCGGCGGTCATGAAATCGGTACCAGCTTCATCGAACTGGAAGACGCCCAGCGCCAACTGCTGGCTCGCCACGTCCTGCGCCAGCAGGCCCGCGGCCGCCGCGCTGACCGCGGAGAGGAGGCGTGAAAGGCGCCTGGCTGGCCTTACTGCTGCTCGGCACGGCGGTACCCGGCTGGGCTGATACCCTGCAGATCCCGTTGGGCCAGCAGGGCGACCCTGGCGTCCCCCTTCCCCAGCGCGGTGACAGTCGTACTCAGGTACTGGAACGCTTCGGCCTGCCCGACCAGGAACATCCCCCGGTCGGCCGCCCGGCCATCCGCCGCTGGGACTATCGAGAGTTCAGCGTCTATTTCGAAAACGACCGGGTGCTGGATGCGGTCCGCGAACCGCGTCACCCGTCCCCCTCACCCTAGGAGCCTTCATGACCCTCATCTACGGACACCGCGGCGCCCGCGGCGAAGCGCCGGAAAACACCCTGGCCGGCTTCGAGCTGTGCCTGGAACTGGGCGTCCACCGCTGCGAGCTGGATCTGCATCTTTCGCGGGACGGCGAGCTGGTGGTGATCCATGATCCCACCCTCAAGCGCACGACCGGGCGGGGCGGCAAGGTCAGTGAAAAGGCGGTGGCCGACTTGGTGACACTGGACGCGCGCCAAGGTGGCCCGGCTTGGCCACGCCCTGCCCCCATCCCCACCCTGCGCGAACTCTTCGAGAAATGCCGCTTCGAGCATTGGCAACTGGAGGTGAAGAGCGCCTCGCGGGTACGGGCAGCGCAAACGGTCAAGGCCATCGCCCATCTGGTCGAGGAATTCGGCCTGCAGGACAAGATCACCGTGACCAGTGCCTCGCGGGAAGTCCTGCGCGCCCTGCAGCGCGACACGCCCCACCTGGCCCGCGGACTGGTGGCGGAATACGCCTGGCTCGATCCGCTGAAGGTGGCAGCCCACTACGGCTGTCATCTGCTGGCGCTGAATTGGACGCTGTGCACTCCGGAACGGCTGCTCAAGGCCCAGCGCCAGGGCCTGCATGTCTCGGTCTGGACGGTGAACGATGCCAGCCTGATGCGCCGCCTGGCCGATTTCGGCGCGGATAGCCTGATCACCGACTTTCCAAGCCTGGCGCGGCGGACGTTGGGGTAGGCTCCTGCCTGCCCGAGCAGTCGCGGCCATGGGGTCCGTCGCTGCGGCCGCCTCTGCGGGACTCTGATGCTTCACTGATCGCGGCCATGGGCCGCTCCTACAGGCTCGATGTAACCGTAGGAGCGGCCCATGGCCGCGATAAAGACAGCGCTCCTACCTATAGGCAAACACCTGTAGGAGCGGCCGCAGCGGCGGACCGCCATGGCCGTGATGCGAGCCGACTCCGTAGCGTGGAAAACGGCGCAGCCTTTTCCACTGGAGGCTGCTACGGAGAGGCCCCCTCACCCCAGCCCTCTCCCGAGGGGAGAGGGGGCTAGCCGAGCGAACATTCGCCTCCGTCCGCTCAACCTGGGCCGACTCAGAACAACCGATTCAACCCATCGAAGGCCGCCACCCGATAGGCCTCGGCCATGGTCGGGTAGTTGAAGGTGGTGTTGACGAAATAGCGGATGCTGTTCGCCTCGCCTTCCTGGTTCATGATCGCCTGGCCGATGTGCAGGATCTCCGAGGCCTGGTCGCCGAAGCAGTGCACGCCTAGTACCTGCAGCGTCTCGCGGTGGAAGAGGATCTTCAGCATGCCCACCGGCTCGCCGGAGATCTGCGCCCGCGCCATGCTCTTGAAGAAGGCCTTGCCCACCTCGTAGGGCACCTTTTCCTGGGTCAGCTCGCGCTCGGTTTTGCCCAGCGAACTGATCTCCGGAATGGTGTATATGCCGGTGGGAATGTCGTTAACCACCCGCCCACGGTTGTCGTGAAGGATGTTGTCCGAGGCCGAGCGCCCCTGGTCGTAGGCGGCACTGGCCAGGCTCGGCCAGCCGATGACGTCGCCGGCGGCGTAGATGTTGGGGACCGAGGTCCGGTAATTCTCGTCGACGGTGACCTGGCCGCGGCTGTTGACCGAGAGCCCTACGTTCTGCAGGCCCAGGTGATCGGTGTTGCCGGTCCGGCCATTGCACCAGAGCAAGGCGTCGGCGCGCAGCTTCTTGCCGGACTTCAGGTGCAGCACCACGCCATGCTCCTGACCTTCGATGCGCTCATATTCCTCGTTGTGGCGGATGAGCACGTTGTTGTTCTGCAGGTGGTAGCTGAGGGCGTCGGAGATCTCGTCGTCGAGGAAGCTGAGCAACTGATCGCGGTTGTCGATCAGGTCCACCAGCACGCCGAGGCCGCTGAAGATGGAGGCGTATTCGCTGCCGATCACCCCGGCACCGTAGATGATCAGGCGGCGCGGAGTATGGGTCAGGGAGAGGATGGTGTCGCTGTCGTAGATGCGCGGATGGCTGAAGTCCACGTCCACCGGGCGATAGGGCCGCGAGCCGGTGGCGATGATGACCTGCTTGGCCACCAGGCGCTCCAGGTCACCGCGTAGGTTGACGATCTCGATGGTGTTCTCGTCGGCGAAGCTGGCAGTGCCGAAGAACAGGTCGACGCGGTTACGCGCGTAATAGCTGGTGCGCGAGGACACCTGACGGGCGATCACCCGTTCGGCGCTGCGCAGCACATCAGGGAAGGAGAACCAACGCGGCTCGCCGATGGAGCGGAACATCTCGTTGGTATTGAACTGGATGATCTGCTTGACCGAATGGCGCAGCGCCTTGGACGGGATGGTGCCCAGGTGCGTGCAGTTGCCGCCGACCACCTGGCGATTGTCCACCACCGCCACCCGGCGGCCGTTCTTGGCGGCGTTCATCGCCGCGCCCTCGCCTGCCGGTCCCGAACCCAGTACCACCACATCGTAGCTATAGACCGCCATGCTTTCTCCTCAGAAGGTTAGCCGTCCGCAGGCGACGGCTGGAGCCGGGCAGCCTCGGGAGGCCGTCCGACGTGAGACGCAAGCCCGGGGCTGCGACCTCTTGTCACGGGTGGCTATTGTGGCGCAAAACCCGACCAAAACGAAAACGGGAGCCCTTATGGCTCCCGTTTTTCTTGCAAGTCAGCCTTACTTGGAAGGCAAGACTCAGGCCGGGAAGGCCGGCGGATTCACACCAGCCATCTCTTCCAGCACACGAACGACCTGGCAGCTGTAGCCGAACTCGTTGTCGTACCAGACGTAGAGCACGACACGGTTGTCGCTGACGATGGTGGCGCCGGCATCGACCACGCCGGCATGACGGGAGCCGACGAAGTCGCTGGAGACCACTTCCGGCGAGTTCACGAAGTCGATCTGCTTGTGCAGCGGCGAGTGCAGCGCCATCTCACGCAGGTACTCGTTGATCTCGTCCTTGCTGGTGCCGTTTTCCAGGTTCAGGTTGAGGATCGCCATGGACACGTTGGGCGTCGGCACGCGGATGGCGTTGCCGGTCAGTTTGCCGGCCAGTTCCGGCAGGGCCTTGGCCACGGCCTTGGCAGCGCCGGTCTCGGTGATCACCATGTTCAGCGCGGCGCTGCGGCCACGACGATCGCCCTTGTGGAAGTTGTCGATCAGGTTCTGGTCGTTGGTGTACGAGTGCACGGTCTCGACGTGACCGTTGACGATGCCGTACTTGTCGTTGACCGCCTTCAGGATCGGCACGATGGCGTTGGTGGTGCAGGAGGCCGCGGTGACGATGGTGTCTTCGGCGGTGATGGTGTCATGGTTGATGCCATGCACGATGTTCTTCAGGTTGCCCTTGCCCGGTGCGGTCAGCACCACGCGGGAAACACCCTTGCACTTGAGGTGCTGGCCCAGGCCTTCGGCATCGCGCCATTTGCCGGTGTTGTCGACGACGATGGCATCCTGGATGCCATACTGGGTGTAGTCGACGGTAGTGGGATCGTTGGAGTAGATCACCTTGATCAGGGTACCGTTGGCGCACAGGGTGCTGTTGGCCTCGTCGACGGTAATGGTGCCGTCGAAGGAACCGTGCACGGAATCGCGGCGCAGCAGGCTGGCACGCTTGACCAGATCGTTGTCGGCGCCCTTGCGCACGACGATGGCGCGCAGGCGCAGGCCGTCGCCGCTACCCTGGTGCTCGATGAGGATACGCGCCAGCAGACGACCGATGCGACCGAAGCCGTACAGGACAACATCGGTGCCCTTGCGCTGCTCGACGCCCTGCTTGCCGACCACGGCGGACAGCTCGCTACGCAGGAAGTCCTTGAGATCACGCCCGGCGCCTTCGGCCTTGAACTTGAGGCTCAGGCGGGCCAGGTCGATGGAGGCGGCGCCCAGTTCCAGCTCGCTCAGGGCCTTCACCAGCGGGAAGGTGTCCTGCACGGACAGCTCGACGTTATCGATCTGGCGAGCGAATCGGTGAGCCTTGAGAATGGAGATCACCGAACGGTTGACCAAACCGCGACCATAAATGGAGGTCACAACATTGTTGTTGCGGTACAGCTGACCAATCAGGGGAATCATGGCCTCGGCGAGCGCTTCGCGATCGATCCATTCTTCAAGGCACTGCTCAGGCTTCTGACTCACGACAAATCCTTCCCTATGTAGGAGCTGAAAAAAGGAACTACATTATGACCGCGCCGCCTGTCCCAGGCAATCAACGCGCGTCGCTGCACTGACAGCGTGAAAGCCCGGTCGTTACAATCCCAACCCACCGAAAATCCACCGGAGTTCCGCCCGCGTGTCAGTTTTGCGTACCCCGTCAATTCCTGAAACCGCCGGCCGCCAGCAATGGGGCAACCTCCCCGGCGCCGCGCTAGCCCTCGCCATCGCTGAAGCGGCCAAGGCCGCGACTCGCCGCTTCACCCTGCTGATCACCCAGGACAGCCAGAGTGCCGACCGCTTGGAGCAGGAACTGCGCTTCTTCGCCCCCGAACTGCCGGTGCTGAATTTTCCTGATTGGGAAACGTTGCCCTACGATGTTTTCTCTCCGCACCAGGACATCATCTCCCAGCGCGTCGCCACCCTTTATCGGTTGCCGGAGCTATCCTACGGCATTTTGGTAGTCCCTCTGGCGACCGCCCTACACCGCCTGGCATCCACGCGTTTCCTGCTCGGCAGCAGCTTGGTGTTGGACGTCGGCCAACGGCTGGACGTGGACGACACCCGTGCGCGCCTGGAAGCGGCCGGCTATAGATATGTGGACACGGTGTACGAACACGGCGAGTTCACCGTGCGCGGCGCCCTGATCGACCTCTTTCCCATGGGCAGCAGCCTGCCCTACCGGATCGACCTGTTCGACGACGAGATCGAGACGCTGCGCACCTTCGATCCGGAGACGCAGAGGTCCATCGACAAGGTCGACAGCATCCGCCTGCTGCCGGCCCGGGAATTCCCGCTGCACAAGGAAGCCGTGACCGGCTTCCGGGCGCGCTTTCGCGAGCGTTTCGACGTGGACTATCGCCGCTGCCCCATCTACCAGGACCTGGCCAGCGGCATCACCCCGGCGGGCGTCGAGTACTACCTGCCGCTGTTCTTCGAGGAGACCTCCACCCTCTTCGACTACCTGCCGGCCAACACCCAGGTGTTCTCCCTGCCTGGCATCGAACAGGCCGCCGAGCAATTCTGGACCGACGTCCGCACCCGCTATGAGGACCGTCGGGTCGATCCGGAGCGGCCGCTGTTGCCGCCGGCCGAGGTCTTCCTTCCCGTGGAAGACTGCTTCGCCCGCCTGAAGGCCTGGCCGCGGGTGGTCATAGGCGCGGACGACCTGGAGTCCGGTGTCGGCCGCGAGCGCTTCGCCGCGCGGGCCCTGCCGGACCTGGCTATCGACGCCAAGGCCAGCCAGCCGCTGGCGGCCCTGGAGCATTTCATCACCGATTTCCCTGGCCGCGTACTGTTCACCGCGGAAAGCGCCGGGCGCCGTGAAGTGCTGCTGGAATTGCTGGCCCGTCTGAATCTGCGTCCTGGTCAGGTCGACGGCTGGGCGGCCTTCCAAGCCAGCGGCGAACGCATCGCCATCGCCCTCGCGCCGCTGGACGAAGGCCTGGTGCTGGACGATCCCGCGGTCGCCCTGATCCCGGAAAACCCGCTGTTCGGCCAGCGCATCATGCAGCGTCGCCGCCGCGAGAAGAGTCGCGACGGTGGCGAGAACGTCATCAAGAACCTTACCGAGCTGCGCGAAGGCGCGCCGGTGGTGCACATCGATCATGGCGTCGGCCGCTACATGGGCCTGATCACCCTGGAACTGGACGACCAGCCCCAGGAATTTTTGCTGCTCGAATACGCCGACGACGCCAAGCTCTACGTGCCGGTGGCCAACCTGCACCTGATCGCCCGCTACTCGGGCACCGACGACGCCCTGGCGCCGCTGCACAAGCTCGGCTCCGAAGCCTGGCAGAAGGCCAAGCGCAAGGCCGCCGAGCAGGTACGGGACGTCGCTGCCGAACTGCTCGACATCTATGCCCGCCGCGCCGCGCGCAAGGGTTATGCCTTCAAGGACCCGGCCGCCGACTATGCCACCTTCTCCGCCGGTTTCCCCTTCGAGGAAACCCCGGACCAGCAGGCCGCCATCGAGGCGGTGCGCAAGGACATGCTGGCGGGTACGCCCATGGATCGCCTGGTCTGCGGCGACGTCGGCTTCGGCAAGACCGAGGTGGCCATGCGCGCGGCCTTCATCGCCGTGCACGGCGGCCGCCAGGTGGCGGTACTGGTGCCCACCACCCTGCTCGCCCAGCAGCACTACAACAGCTTCCGTGACCGTTTCGCCGATTGGCCGGTACGGGTCGAGGTGATGAGCCGCTTCAAGTCGACCCAGGAGGTCGCTGCCGCGGCCCGCGAACTGGCCGAAGGCAAGATCGACATCATCATCGGCACCCACAAGCTGTTGCAGGGCGATGTGAAGTTCAAGGACCTGGGCCTCGCCATCATCGACGAGGAACACCGCTTCGGGGTGCGCCAGAAGGAACAGCTCAAGTCGCTGCGCAGCGAGGTGGACATTCTCACCCTCACCGCCACGCCGATCCCGCGCACTCTGAACATGGCCGTGTCGGGCATGCGTGACCTGTCCATCATCGCCACCCCACCGGCGCGACGCCTGTCGGTGCGCACCTTCGTGATGGAGGAGCAGAACGCGGTGATCAAGGAAGCCCTGCTGCGCGAATTGCTGCGCGGCGGCCAGGTGTACTTCCTGCACAACGAGGTCAAGACCATCGAGAAGCGCGCTCGCGACCTGGCCGAATTGGTGCCCGAGGCGCGGATCGGCATCGGCCACGGCCAGATGCGCGAACGCGAACTCGAACAGGTGATGAGCGACTTCTACCACAAGAGGTTCAACGTACTGGTGGCCTCGACCATCATCGAGACCGGCATCGACGTACCCAGCGCCAACACCATCATCATCGAGCGCGCCGACAAGTTCGGCCTGGCCCAGCTGCACCAGCTACGCGGCCGGGTCGGGCGCAGCCACCACCAGGCCTACGCCTACCTACTCACCCCGCCGCGCAAGGGCATGACCCCGGACGCCGAAAAGCGCCTGGAAGCCATCGCCGGTGCCCAGGACCTGGGGGCTGGCTTCATCCTGGCCACCCACGACCTGGAGATCCGCGGCGCAGGCGAATTGCTCGGCGAAGGCCAGAGCGGCCAGATCCAGGCGGTGGGCTTCACCCTCTATATGGAAATGCTGGAGCGCGCGGTCAAGGCCATCCGCAAGGGTGAGCAGCCCAACCTGGAGCAACCCCTGGGCGGCGGTCCGGATATCAACCTGCGCGTGCCGGCGCTGATCCCGGAGGACTATCTGCCCGATGTCCACGCGCGGCTGATCCTCTACAAGCGCATCGCCTCGGCGGCGGATGAGGAAGCCCTCAAGGAACTGCAGGTGGAAATGATCGACCGCTTCGGCCTGCTGCCGGAGCCGACCAAGAACCTGGTGCGCCTGACGCTGCTGAAGCTGCGTGCGGAGGGCCTGGGCATCGTCAAGGTGGATGCCGGGCCCCAGGGTGGGCGGCTGGAATTCGCCGGCGATACCCAGGTGGATCCGCTGGTGCTGGTGAAGATGATCCAGGCACAGCCGAAGAAGTACCGGCTGGAAGGCGCCACGCTGTTCAAGTTCCAGGTGCCGATGGAACGCGCCGAGGAGCGCTTCAACGTACTGGAAGCCCTGTTCGACCGCCTGACACCCGCCGCCAGCTGACGATCACGCCGCTCCCGGGATGCCCTCGGGAGTGGCGCTGGACCCATCAGCCCGCCAACACCTCGGCCAGCACCTCACGGACCTGGTCGATGCCGCTGGCCAGCACAGCTTCGATCTCGGCCATGGTGATTTCCCGCTGCACCTTGCCGGCCGCCGGATTTACTACCAGTGCCAGGCACGCATAGGGCAAGCCCAGCTCACGCGCCAGGGCCGCTTCCGGCATCCCGGTCATGCCGACAATGTCGCAGCCATCGCGCTCAAGTCGCACGATCTCCCCGGCCGTCTCCAGCCGCGGCCCCTGGGTCGCGGCATAGACCCCGTGATCGCTGTGCGGAAGGTGCAGCTTGCGCAAGGCGCCCAGCAGCCGCTGGCGCAGCGGCTCGTCGTAGGGAAAGCTGAAGTCGATGTGGGTGACATGCTCGAGGTCCGCACCTTCGAAGAAGGTATGGCCGCGCCCCCAGGTGTAGTCGACCAGCTGATGAGGCACGCAGAGATGACCACTGCCCATGGCGGCATGGATACCGCCCACGGCATTCACCGCGAGAATGGCTTCGGCACCGGCTTCCTTGAGTGCCCAGAGGTTGGCGCGGTAGTTGACCTGATGCGGCGGAATGCGATGGGGATGGCCGTGGCGCGCGAGGAACAGCACCGGGCGCCCGGCGTAGTGGCCGCGCTGCACGGGCGCCGAGGGCTCGCCCCAGGGCGTCTCGAAGGTCTGGGCCTGGTCCAGCTCCAGGCCGGCGAGTGCAGTGAGGCCGGTACCGCCGATGATGGCGTAAGTGGTCATAGGAAGGTCCTCTAAATGAGTTCAGCCTGGCGCAGCCGCTGCAGCGTGTAGCTCCACTGCGGCTGCTGCCGATAATCGAGATCGACGTGGCGGCGGGCCCTCATGCTGGCCAGGTGCGGCGGTGGCGTCAGACCCAGCCGTTGCGCCCGACTCAGGGCCAGCTCGGCGGCGCCCCGGTCATTGCAGACCAGCGCCATGTCGCACCCAGCGGTGAGGGCTGCCTCGACGCGTTGCCCGGCGTCCCCCGCGACATGGGCGCCAGCCATGGACAGGTCATCGCTGAAGATGACGCCCCGGTAGGCGAGTTCACCGCGCAGGATGTCCTGCAGCCAGCGTCGCGAGAAGCCAGCCGGCTGGGCATCCACCGCCGGATAGATGACGTGGGCCGGCATCACTCCGCCCAACTTGGGCAACAGGGCCAGGAACGTGCGGAGGTCGGTGCGCTTGAGGGTTTCCAGATCACGTTCGTCGGTGGGAATGGCGAAGTGGGAATCGGCCTCCGCCCAGCCATGACCGGGGAAGTGCTTGCCCGTTGCGGCCATGCCGGCATCGCCCATGCCGGCGATGAAGGCGCCACCCAGCTCGATCACCAGCTCGGCGCTGCCGAAGGAACGGGCGCCTATCACCTGACTGCGCTGGTGGTCGACATCCAGTACCGGAGCGAAGCTGAAGTCCAGCCCCACCGCCAGGATCTCGGTCGCCATCAACCAGCCGCAGAGGCGCGCCAGCTCCGGGCTGTCCGGCCGACCGGAGAGTTGTCCCATGGCTGGCAGGCGCACCACGTCACGCCGCAGCCGCTGGACGCGACCGCCTTCCTGGTCTACGGCCAACAGCAGGTCGGGACGCAGCGCGCGGATGCTGCGGCACAGTTCCCGTACCTGCGCCGGGGTTTCGATGTTGCGGGCGAAGAGGATCAATCCGCCCACTTCCGGTTGGCGCAGCAACTGCCGGTCCTCGGCGGTGAGCCAGGTGCCGGCGATATCGACCATCAGGGAGCCTTGCATGGGTACCTCGTCCGATTGCTCCGGCGCAGCGGCCGGGAAAGGGACGCAAGCTTACCCCAGGCGATAGTGGCCTCGCAGCCTAGAAGGTCTCGACCGTCTCGACGGCGACCGGACGGCGCGGTCGATACTGCGCCTGGGCCAGTTCCGGGGCGTGCATCGCCGTAGGCGCGCGCATGCCGGTGGCGAGGAAGGGCACCATCAGCCGCAGCACCTGGTCGGTGTGGGTGTCGACCCCGAAGTCGTTCTCGCCGATGGCCCGCAGCGCCTTGATGCCGGACATGCTGAACACCGCAGCGCCGAGCATGAAGTGGGCGCGCCAGAACAGCTCCAGCGGCGGGATCTCGGGCACGGCGCGATTCACCAATAGCAGGAAGCGGCGGAAGGCCCGGCCATAGGTCTGCTCGAGGTATTTGCGCAGATGCCCCTGGCTCTGGCTGAACGCCAGGCCGAGCAGGCGCATGAACACCGAAAGATCGTTGCCATGGCGCGGCTTGATGGCCAGAGAGTGGTCCACCAACAGGTTGAGCAATGCCTCCAGGCTCACCTCTTCCCCCGGCTTGGGCTGCCACTGATCCAGATCCCGTTCCAGGTTGTAGCAGAAGGGATCGAGGAAACGCGAGAACACGGCCTGGATCAGCGCCTTCTTGGAGCCGAAGTGATAGTTGACGGCGGCCAGGTTGACGCCGGCCCGGGTGGTGATCAGCCGCAACGAGGTCTCAGCGAAGCCCCGCTCGGCAAACAGCTGTTCGGCGGCATCCAGGATGCGCTCGACGGTATCCGACTGGGCCATGACCTTCCCTACCTGAAGAATTCCGTTTGAAACATATGTTTCAAACGCGATTGAGTCAATCACGCCGATCCTGGCGAAGCGAGAAGATGCGGGGACAGGTCCGGGACCCTGCCATCGGATGTTGAAGACGCGGTCTTGCTTACCCCGGGAGGTTACTGTATATAATCACAGCATCACTAGACGACGCGACGTGCATCATGCTGAAACTGACACCGCGACAAGCCGAGATCCTGGCCTTCATCAAGCGTTGCCTCGAAGCCAATGGCTTTCCGCCCACCCGCGCCGAGATCGCGCAGGAGCTTGGTTTCAAATCGCCGAATGCGGCCGAGGAGCACCTCAAGGCCCTGGCCCGCAAAGGCGCCATCGAGATGACCCCGGGCGCCTCCCGCGGCATCCGGATTCCGGGCCTGGATACTTCGCGCAAGGCCGACGAAAGCCTGCCGGTCATCGGTCGGGTCGCCGCCGGTGCCCCCATCCTCGCCGAGCAGAACGTCGAGGAGAACTGTGCCATCAACCCGGCCTTCTTCCAGCCTCGTGCCGACTACCTGCTCAAGGTGAAGGGCATGAGCATGAAGGACGTCGGCATCCTGGATGGCGACCTGCTGGCCGTCCACGTGACCCGCGAAGTGCACAACGGCCAGATCGTCGTGGCCCGGGTGGGTGACGAAGTGACCGTGAAGAGATTCAAGCGCTCGGGCAACCAGGTCACCCTGCTGGCGGAAAATCCCGACTTCTCCCCTATCGAGGTCGATCTTTCCACCCAGGAATTCGCTATCGAAGGGTTAAGCGTCGGCGTTATCCGCCGCTAACCTCTTGGGCTGGCCACCGCCAGCCCCTTCCAACCAGCACCAACAACGCCGAAGTCTTGATCGGGGGGATAGCTTCGCGCTCCAGAAAGCGCTCAAGACCAGGCCGGAGAACAGTGACGTCCCGTAGCAGTGGCACGGACGTCGAGTGGATTGATCGAGTCGCCTCCAGGAGGTCGCCATGCAATTTCCCCTGATGTTCGATACACCGCGCCCGTCGGTTCAAGAGCTGAACCTGGCTCCCACGGTGTTGTTGCAGGAGCTGACCGCCTTCCTGCCCAAGCCCGGCAAACCCATCCGGGAAACACCGGTCGCGCCGCTGCCGGATACCTTCAGCGAGATGTCCCTGCATGGCAGTCAGGAGCAGTGCCTGCAGTTGCTGGCGCCGATCCTGCGGCAACTCAGCGAGAAGGACGATGCCCGCTGGCTGACCCTGGTCACCCCGCCTTCGCTGCTGAGCAACGCCTGGCTGCGCAGCACCCATCTGAACAAGGAGCGGGTACTGCTGTTGCAGACCCCGAGCTCTGCCAAGACCCTGCAGCTGGCCTGCGAGGTGCTGCGCAAGGGGCAAAGCCATACGGTGATCAGTTGGCTGCATGACCTGAGCGATGCGGGCAAGCAACAACTGGCGCGGGCCGCAGCCCAGGGCGGCAGTCAGAGCCTGAACATCAGATTCGCCTGAACCGGGCGGAACGCTGGTTGGGAAGAGGCGGCATCCCTATTCGGGATGCCGGGATCGACACGGAATCAGTGCAGGACGCGGGGTTGATCGTCGCGCTGGAGGCTATCGCCTTCGGCCAGCCGACCGGCCATCTGCACGCCCAGATTGAACATGGCCTTGGCCACCTCCACCTGTTGGCCATGCAGAAAATCCTTGGCATCGCTGGAAAACTCCAGGGTGACGAGCGCTTCCTCATCGTCCGCACGGCGCAACACGATGCGACCATCGGAGAGTTCAACGATTTCCAGGTAGGCAGTAGTCATTCAGTATCTCCACAGCTAAGCGGATAGTGTAACAGCGTGGGGTCTGAGAGGCTGGACTGCCTGAGTCTTTTTCGATGGCCTGCAGAGCGACCGACGTACCTAACCCTTCGCGCGAAACTTAGCGAGGACTCCTGAGCGGTGCGCGCCCCGCCGGAGCAGCTTCGCCGGAACAAGGGTTGCCAGGCGTCGCTATGCAGAAGACGGAAGAGAAAGGGCAATGTCGCTGGAGCGGACGGTCTCGCTAAGGTGATGTCCTGACTACCGCCCCTTAGACAGGTTGTCGGGGAGCTACGTGGACGCCGCCCTCTACCACTCCGTCATGGCACCGCGGAATCTGAGCGCCGTCTGTTTGAGACTTTCCCGCCAGGCTTCCACGTCTTCCAGACGCAATTCCGGCTCCGCAGGCTCCAGACTCACCGCCTCGATCAAGGGTAGCGTCGGGTCCTGCTTGGCGCGGCGCGGGGCCTGGGGCGGTTGTAGCAGGCGCTGGTACTCGGCGAGCAGCTGCGCCAGCCAGGTCTCGGGATTGCCGGCCAGCTCGACCAGCTCGCCCATTTCAGGGCTGGGCGCGCTCGCCAGGGTCTCGGGTGCCAGGTGAGCGGCCAGTGAGGTGGCATCCATGGTGGGGTGGCGGTAGAAGCCGGCTACCTCCTGGCAGAGACCCAGCAGCGCACCCTGCAGGTGGAACAGGCAGGCCTCGCGCTCGGCCATGATGCGCCCCTGGCTTTGCGCCGAAGGTGCGGCCAGGGCGGCACGCCAGCTTTCCAGGGCCAGGCCGGCGAAATACAGCTTCTGGTTGGTGCGGGTGTAACGCTCGTTGGCCATGGCTCTCTCCTACGACCGGCGCGCGCCGGTCGACTGTCTCCCGCCGGGACCGACTGGCCTCAGCGCTTCTCTTCCACCTGCCACTTCTTGCCGTCGTAGAAGGCCTTCCAGCCGGTGGGCTTGCCCTCGACCTCGGTCTGCACGTACTGCTCCTTGGTCTTGCGGCTGAAGCGGATCACCGCCGGGCGACCTTCGGAGTCCTTCACCGGGGCACTGAGCAGATAATGGTACTTGGGATCGATCTCGTCGCGATGGGGCAGCAGTTCGCTGACCAACGGCGCACGGGTCTCGCGATTCTTCGGGAAGCCACTGGCGGCCAAGAACAGACCCGAAGCGCCGTCACGCAGCACATAGGTGTCGTCGACCTTCTCGCAACGCAGCTCCGGCATGGGCACGGCGTCCATCTTCGGCGGGGCCGGCTCGCCGTTCTTGAGCAGCTTGCGGGTGTTCTTGCAGGCCGGGTTGGTACAGCCGAAGAACTTGCCGAAGCGACCGGTCTTGAGTTGCATCTCGCTGCCGCACTTGTCGCATTCCAGCGACGGGCCTTCATAGCCCTTGATGCGATAGCTGCCCTCTTCGATCTCGTAGCCCGGGCAGTCCGGGTTGTTGCCGCAGACGTGCAACTTGCGGTGTTCGTCGATCAGGTAGGCATCCATCGCCGTGCTGCAGATGGGGCAACGGTGCTTGCCGCGCAGGACCAGGGACTCGGATTCACCCTCGTCGTCCTCGGCGATCTCATCGCCCGGCACCAGGTTGATGGTGGCCTTGCAGCGTTCCTTGGGCGGCAGGGCGTAGCCCGAGCAGCCGAGGAAGACGCCGGTGGAGGCGGTACGGATCATCATCGGCCGACCGCAGAGCTGGCAGGGAATGTCGGTCAGGGTCGGCTGGTTGGCCCTCATGCCCTTCTCGCCGGACTCGGCGGTTTCCAGCTTCTGCTTGAAGTCACCATAGAATTCGTCGAGCAGGTTCTTCCAGTCCCGCTCACCCTGGGCGACGTTGTCCAGGTTGCCTTCCATGCTGGCGGTGAAGCCGAAGTCCATCAGGTTGGCGAAGCTTTCGTTGAGTCGATCGGTGACGATGTCACCCATCTTCTCGGCATAGAAACGGCGATTGTGCACCGTCACATAGCCGCGATCCTGGATGGTGGAAATGATGGCGGCGTAGGTGGACGGCCGGCCGATACCACGCTTTTCCAGCTCCTTGACCAAGCTGGCTTCGGAGAAGCGCGCCGGCGGCTTGGTGAAGTGCTGGCTGGGGTCGAGCTTGATCAGGCCGAGGTCTTCGCCCTGCTTCATCTCGGGCAGGACATCGTCGTCGCCCGGCTTGCTCTGCTGCGGCAGGACGCGGGTATAGCCGTCGAACTTGAGGATGCGGCCGCGGGCGCGCAACTCGAAGTCACCGGCGGCGGCAGTGACCGTGGTGGACAGGTACTCGGCCGGCGGCATCTGGCAGGCCAGGAACTGGCGCCAGATCAGTTCGTACAGGCGTTCGGCGTCCCGCTCCATGCCCGACAGGCTGTTGGGTTTGACGTTGACGTCGGACGGACGGATGGCCTCGTGCGCCTCCTGGGCACCTTCGCGGCTGCCGTAGACGTTGGCCTTTTCCGGCAGGTACTGCTTGCCGAATTCGCTCTCGATGTAGCCGCGGGCCATGGCGATGGCATCGCCCGACAGGTTGGTCGAGTCGGTACGCATGTAGGTGATGTAGCCGGCTTCATAGAGACGCTGGGCCATCATCATGGTCTTCTTCACCCCGAAGCCCAGGCGATTGCTCGCCGCCTGCTGCAGGGTGGAGGTGATGAAGGGTGCCGAGGGCTTGCTGCTGGTCGGCTTGTCTTCGCGTTTGGCGATGCGATAGGCAGCCTTCTCCAGCTTGGCCAGGGCGGCCTTGGCCTGGGCTTCGTTCAGCGGCTTGAAGGCTTCGCCCTTCTCGCGCACCACCTCGAAGCGGACCTGGGCCTTTTTTGGCGTGGCCAGGTCGGCGTGGATTTCCCAGTATTCCTCGGGGACGAAGGCGCGGATCTCGCGTTCGCGCTCCACCACCAGCTTGACCGCGACGGACTGTACCCGACCGGCGGACAGGCCACGGGCGATCTTCGACCACAGCAGCGGCGAGACCATGTAGCCGACCACGCGGTCGAGGAAACGGCGCGCCTGCTGGGCGTTGACGCGGTTGATGTCCAGCTCGCCGGGCTGGGAGAAGGCTTCCTGGATGGCCTTCTTGGTGATCTCGTTGAAGACCACGCGCTTGTAGCGCGAGTCGTCGCCACCGATGGCTTCCCGCAGGTGCCAGGCGATGGCCTCCCCTTCGCGGTCCAAGTCGGTTGCGAGATAGACGGTGTCGGCGTCCTTGGCCAGGCGGCGCAGTTCCTCGATCACCTTTTCCTTGCCGGGCAGGATCTCGTAGTGCGCCTTCCAGCCATGCTCAGGGTCGACGCCCATGCGGGCGAACAGCTGACGCCGGGCCTTTTCCTTGGGTGACAGCGCAGGCGCCTCGGCGGCGGTCTTGCGCGTCTTGGCGGCGGGCTCCTTAGCGGTGCCGGCGCCGCTGGTGGGAAGGTCGCGGATGTGGCCGATGCTCGACTTCACCACGTACTGGTTGCCCAGATACTTGTTGATGGTCTTGGCCTTGGCCGGGGATTCCACGATGACCAGCGATTTACCCATGGGAGAGTCAGATTCCTGCTTGAAAGCGATGAGCGAGCGAAAGGCGAGCGCCGGGACGGCGAATGGAGGACCAGACCGATGTCAGTCTGGTGCGCCGGGGGCGGTCGGCCAACGCGGCACCGCTATATATAGTGGCGATGTCGGCAAGGTCAAGGCTGGGTCTTGGCTTCCAGACCCAAGGGATCGGCTTCGACGCTGATCAGCGCGAAGCGCGGCACCTGCTCGCCATCCACCTGGACGCTTTCGCGGAACATGCTCAGGGGCCGGGCCCAGAGACCATATTCGCCGTACAGGGCCTGGTAGATGACCAGCTCTTCTTCGGTCTCGGAATGCCGGGCCAGACCCAGCACCCGATACTGCTGACCCTTGTAGTGCCGGTAGAGTCCCGTCTGCAATGCCATGTTCCACCTCGAAAAAAAGAAAACCGGGGCAGCCCTTGGGGGCGCCCCGGTCGGATGACGCACGCCGCCAATCAGCGCAGGCGTTCGAACACCGTGGTGATGCCCTGGCCGAGACCTACGCACATGGTGGCCAAGCCGAAGGTGCCGTCATTCTGCTTCATGACATTCAACAGCGTGCCTGAAATCCGGGCGCCAGAGCAACCGAAGGGGTGACCCAGGGCGATGGCACCGCCATGCAGGTTGACCTTCTCGTCCATCTTGTCCAGCACCTTGAGGTCCTTCAGCACCGGCAGGGCCTGGGCGGCGAAGGCTTCGTTGAGCTCGATGAAGTCGATGTCGGCGATGGTCAGGCCGGCGCGCTTGAGTGCCTTCTGCGAGGCCGGTACCGGACCGTAGCCCATGATCGCCGGATCGACGCCGGCCACCGCCATGGAGCGGATCTTCGCCAGCGGCTGCAGGCCCAGGTCCTGGGCCCGCTGGGCCGACATGACCAGCATGCAGGAAGCACCATCGGTGATCTGCGAGGAGGTACCAGCGGTCACGGTGCCGCCCTTGGGATTGAACGCCGGCTTCAGCGCGGCCAAGCCCTCGACGGTGGTTTCCGGGCGGATGGTCTCGTCGAAATCGAAGACCTTGAGGAAGCCGTTCTCGTCATGACCTTCCAGGGGAATGATCTCGTCTTTGAACTTGCCTTCCTGGGTAGCCTTCCACGCCAGCTGGTGCGAGCGATAGCCGAATTGGTCCTGGGCCTCGCGGGTGATGCCGTGCATCTTGCCCAGCATCTCGGCGGTCAGGCCCATCATGCCGGAGGCCTTGGCGGCGTGCAGCGACAGCTGAGGATTCGGGTCGACGCCATGCATCATGCCGACGTGGCCCATGTGCTCCACCCCGCCGACGACGAAGACGTCGCCGTTGCCGGTCTGGATCGCCTGGGCGGCGGTGTGCAGGGCGCTCATGGAGGAACCACACAGGCGGCTCACCGTCTGGGCGCCGCTGGTGTGGGGGATGCGCGTCAGCAGCGAGGCCATGCGGGCGATGTTCCAGCCCTGCTCCAGGGTCTGGTTGACGCAGCCCCAGATCACGTCTTCCACCTCGGCCGGATTGACCTGGGGATTGCGGTCGAGGACAGCATCGATCAGGCGTGCGGAGAGGGTCTCGGCGCGGGTGTTGCGGTGCATGCCGCCCTTGGAACGACCCATGGGCGTGCGGGCGAAGTCGACGATGACGACGTCTCTCGGATTAAGGCTCATCTTGTTCTGGCTCCTGGCTCAACCGAAGAAGCGTTGGCCGGCGGCGGCCATTTCGCGGAGTTTGGGGGTCGGGTGGTACAGCGGCCCGAGATCGGCATACTTGTCGGCCATGGCGACGAATTCGGCTACGCCGAGGCTGTCGATGTAGCGCAGCGCGCCGCCACGGAAGGGCGGGAAGCCGATGCCGTAGATCAGGCCCATGTCGGCCTCGGCGGCGCTGTCGACGATGCCGTCTTCCAGGCAACGCACGGCTTCCAGGCAGAGCGGTACCATCATCCGCTCGACGATTTCCTCGTCGGTGAATTCACGCTGTTCGTAGGTGACCGGTGCCAGCACCTCGGCCACGGCCGGATCGGCGACCTTCTTCGGCTTGCCCTTCTTGTCGGTCTCGTAGACATAGAAACCCTTGCCGTTCTTCTGGCCGAAGCGCTGGGCTTCGTAGAGCGCGTCCACGGCGGTCTTGCGGCTTTCCTTCATGCGCTCCGGGAAGCCCTCGGCCATGACGTCGCGGGCATGGTGGGCGGTATCCATGCCGACCACGTCCATCAGGTAGGCCGGGCCCATGGGCCAGCCGAACTTCTCCATCAGCTTATCGACGCGCTGGAAATCGGCACCCTGGGCCAGCAGCGCGGCGAAGCCGCCGAAGTAGGGGAAGAGGATGCGGTTGACCAGGAAGCCGGGGCAGTCGTTGACCACGATGGGGTTCTTGCCCATCTGGCGGGCATAGGCCACGGTGGTGGCGATGGCCTTTTCGCTGGTCTTCTCGCCGCGGATCACCTCGACCAGGGGCATCATGTGCACCGGATTGAAGAAGTGCATGCCGCAGAAGTTTTCCGGGCGCTTGAGCGCCTGGGCCAAGAGGCTGATGGAGATGGTCGAGGTATTGGAGGTGAGGATGGCGTCTTCGCGCACCTGGCCTTCGACTTCGGCCAGCACGGCCTGCTTGACCTTGGGATTCTCCACCACGGCCTCGACCACCAGGTCGACGCTCTTGAAGTCGCCATAGGACAGGGTCGGACGGATGCGGTTGAGCGCCTCGGCCATCTTCACCGGCTCCAGGCGGCCCTTCTCGACGCGCTTGTTGAGCAGCTTGCTGGCTTCGCTCAGGCCCAGTTCCAGGGCTTCGTCGCGAATGTCCTTCATCAGGATCGGGGTACCCTTGAGCGCGGACTGGTAGGCGATGCCGCCGCCCATGATGCCGGCGCCCAGGACGCTGGCCAGCTTGACCGGCGCGGCCAGCTTCTCCAGCCCCTTCGCCTTGCGCTTGAGCGCCTGGTCATTGAGGAACAGGCCGACCAGGCTGGCGGAGACCGAGGTCTGGGCCATCTTGGCGAAGCCGGCGCCTTCCACTTCCAGGGCCTTGTCACGACCGTAGTTGGCGGACTTCTGGATGGACTTGATCGCTTCCAGCGGCGCCGGGTAATGCGGGCCGGCTTGGCTGGCGACGAAGCCCTTGGCCGATTCGAAGGCCATCATGGCCTCGATGGCATTGAGCTGCAGCTTCTCCAGCTTGGGCTTGCGCTTGGCGCGATAGTCCAGCTCGCCAGCGGCGGCGCGGCGGACCAGGTCCAGGGCGGCGTCGAACAGGTGCTCGGGGGCGACCACGGCATCGGCCACCCCGACCTTGAGGGCGGTGGCGGCGTCGTTTTCCTTGCCGGAGGCGATCCATTCGATGGCGTTGTCGCTACCGATCAGGCGCGGCAGGCGCACGGTGCCGCCCCAGCCCGGGTAGATGCCCAGCTTGACTTCCGGCAGGCCGATGCGCGCCGCGGTGCTCAGCACCCGGTAGTCGGCGGCCAGGGTCATCTCGCAACCACCACCAAGGGCGATGCCGCCCACGGCGGCCACGGTGGGCACCGGCAGGTCTTCGAAGTCGTTGAAGATGCGGTTGATCTCGGCGATGCCGGCCTGCAGCTCTTCGGTCGGCCGGCTGAACATCTCGACGAATTCGGTAATGTCGGCGCCGACGATGAAGACGTCCTTGCCGCTGGTGACGATGACGCCGCGCAGGCCGGCGTGGGCTTTCAGGGCATCCACGGCCTGGCGGAATTCACGCAGGGTGATGGCGCTGAACTTGTTGACCGATTCGCCTTGGAGGTCGAAGCGAAGTTCGGCGATACCGTCCTCCACGTCGCGCACCGAAAGGGCTTTGCCTTCGAAAATCATCAGCGGGTCTCCCTTGAGTCCTGGTCGCGAAGCGGGCGGCGGCTTGGATGGAAGCCGAGAATCGCCAGCCCCGATATTGTTCTGTGGAGGGCACCGGCAGGCCGGGGCGAAAATTCATACAACCGTTTGAACGGCTCGCACAACCTTCTGGCAAAAGCGGGCGCTTGTCAATTGGGACGCACGGGGAAAGCGTAGCCGGAGGTTCGAGCGGTGGGCGCTTGAGCTTGCCGCGCTTCTGTGCAAGATAGCCGTGGAGCTATCCCCGACTCCTGGAGTCGAAACTACAAGTGGACTGGAGCCTGGCTGAAAAGCCGCCGCGTGAGTGCCGGCGCTTTCCCGCTGAAGCCCGAAGTCCGCGCATCGAGCGTCAGCCACGGTATGGACTGGCGCCCCATCATGAAGGAGAGAGGCATATGGCCTACCAACACATATTGGTCGCAGTCGACCTGACCGAGGATTGCCAGCCGGTGATCCGTCGTGCGGTGGCCCTGGGTCAGTGCTGCGGCAGCAAGGTGTCGCTGGTGCACGTGGTCGAGCCCATGGCCATGGCCTTCGGCGGCGACGTGCCCATGGATCTGTCGTCGCTGCAACAGCAGCAGATCGAGCAGGCGCGCGAGCGACTGGATGGCTTCACCACCCAGTACGCGGAACTGGCGGGTAATTGCGTGCTGGCCTATGGTCAGCCGCGCCAGGAAATCCACCGCATGGCCAAGGAACAGGGCTGCGACCTGATCGTGGTCGGCAGCCATGGGCGTCATGGTCTGGCGCTGCTGCTGGGCTCGACGTCCAACGATCTGCTGCACGGCGCGCCCTGCGATACCCTGGCAGTTGCCCTGAAGAAAGACAAGGCCTAAGAGCCCGTTCAAAGCCCGCAGCCGGGCTGGACTACTCCAGTTCGGCCCAGCGCTCGATGAGGCGATCCAGCTCGGCCTGCAATGCGTCCATGCGCGCTAGCTTGGCCTGGGTAACCTCGGCCGGTAGCTGGTAGAAGCCTGGATCAGCGATAGCGGTCTGCAAGGCTTCCAGCTCGATTTCCGCGGTTTCGATGGCGGCGGGAAGTGCATCCAGCTCGCGCTGCTCCTTGTAGCTGAGTTTGCGCTTGGCCGGTGCCGCTGCGGCGGCCACGGGTGCCGCAACCGGAGCGGGTTCGACCTTGGCGGCCGGCTGCGTCGGTTTGTCTTCGCGGGTTTGCACGCCGAGCAGGCGTGGCGAGCCGCCCTGGCGCAGCCAGTCCTGGTAGCCGCCGACGTATTCCTGGACTCGCCCTTCCCCTTCGAACACCAGGGTGCTGGTCACCACGTTGTCGAGGAAGGCCCGGTCGTGGCTGACCATCAGCACGGTGCCCTCGAAACTCAGCAATACCTCTTCGAGCAATTCCAGGGTCTCGACGTCGAGGTCGTTGGTGGGTTCGTCCAACACCAGCAGGTTGGCTGGCTTGCTGAACAATTTGGCCAACAGCAGCCGCGCCCGCTCGCCACCCGACAGCGCCTTGACCGGGGTCCGCGCACGCTGAGGGCTGAACAGGAAGTCACCGAGATAGCTCAGCACATGGCGATCCTGGCCGTTGATGGTAATGAATTCACGACCCTCGGCGAGGTTGTCGATCACCGTCTTCTCCGGCTCCAGTTGCAGACGCAACTGGTCGAAATAGGCGATCTCCAACTTGGTGCCGTATTGGATCTTGCCGGCGGTGGGCTGTAGATCGCCTAGCAGCAGCTTGAGCAGGGTGGTCTTGCCGGAACCATTGGGACCGAGCAGACCGATGCGGTCGCCGCGCTGGATCAGCAGGGTCAGATCGCGAATCAGTGGCTCGCCACCGGGATGGGCATAGCTCATGTGTTCGGCGAGGATGACCTGCTTGCCGGACTTGTCGGCGGTTTCCAGCAGGAGGTTGGCCTTGCCCTGCCGTTCACGCCGCTCGCTGCGCTCGTTGCGCATGGCCTTGAGCGCACGGACGCGGCCTTCGTTACGGGTGCGCCGGGCCTTGATGCCCTGGCGAATCCACACCTCTTCCTGGGCCAGGCGCTTGTCGAACAGGGCGTTGGCGGTTTCTTCGGCCGCCAGTTGCTGTTCCTTGTGCACCAGGAAGCTGGCGTAGTCGCCCTGCCAATCGATGAGGTTGCCGCGATCCAATTCGAGGATGCGGGTGGCCAGGGCCTGAAGGAAGGCGCGGTCGTGGGTGATGAACAACACGGCACCGGGATAGCCGCGCAAGGCCTCTTCCAGCCAGGCGATGGCGCCGATGTCCAGGTGGTTGGTGGGTTCGTCGAGCAGCAGCAGATCGGGCTCGGCGACCAGGGCCTGGGCCAGCAGCACGCGTCGGCGCCAGCCACCGGAGAGTTCGGCGAGGGTCTTTTCCGCCGGCAGTTGCAGCCGGCTCAGGGTGCTTTCCACCAGTTGCTGCAGACGCCAGCCGTCGCGGGCCTCCAGCTCCTGCTGCACGCGCATGAGCTGATCCATGTCCAACTCGCCGCTGGTGTCCTGGGTCAGGTGATGATACTCGGCGAGCAGTTCGCCGACGCCGGCCAGGCCCGCGGCCACCACGTCGAACACCGTGCGGTCGTCGGCGCGCGGCAATTCCTGCGGCAATTCGCCGATCTTCAGCGCCGGGGCGCGCCAGACTTCGCCGTCGTCGGCCTGCTGTTCGCCCTTGACGATGCGCAGCAGGCTGGATTTACCAGTACCGTTGCGGCCGATGATGCATACCCGCTCGCCCCGCTCGATCTGCCAGGACACCCCGTCCAGCAAGGGGGTGACGCCAAAGGCCAGGGATACGTTGGTGAACTTGAGCAGCGCCATGGGTTTCTCCGCGAAAAAGGCCAACCAGTCTAGCAGAGACGCCCACCCCGGCGCCGGCCGGCGAAACGCCCGCGCCGCCCGACGGCAGGCGATCCGCACCGCTTTCGCCGCCTGGCGCCGGCACGTAAGCTAGACTGCCCCGTGACGGTCGGCCGCTTGCCTTGCGCAGTGCGCGCCCGCCTCTCCGCATCCAGCTTTTACGGAATTCCCATGCGCGGTCGCCTGTTCGTTCTTCTGCCCCTGCTCCTCGCTCCGCTGATCGGCTCCACCACCTCCCAGGCCGCTCCCCTGGAGCAGCAGCGGCAACTCTACGACCAGGCCAAGGCGGCGCTGGACAAGGGTGACGCCAGTGTCTACCTGGCCAATCGCGGCGAGCTGCGCACCTATCCGCTGGAGCCCTATCTGGCTTACGACGAGCTGATCAAGCGCGTCCCTGGCGCCAGCGATGCCGAGATCGAGACCTTTCTCGCCGAGCACGGTGATCTGCCGCAGTCCAACTGGCTACGTCTGCGCTGGTTGCGCAGTCTGGCCGACCGCGGCGACTGGAATCGCTTCGAGAAATACTATTCGCCCGACTACAACTTCACCGAGCTGGACTGCCTGCACGGCCAGTACCTGATCGCCCAGGGCGATGCCAGCGAGGGCTTCAAGCTAGCGGAGAAATACTGGCTGGTGGGCAAGGCCCAGCCGACCACCTGCGATGGCCTGTTCCAGGCCTGGGCGGCCCGTGGCCAGCTCACCGAAGAGCGGGTGTGGGAACGCGCCAAGCTGGCCGCCGACAAGGGCGAGTACGGCCTGGTACGCACCCTGATGGCCCAGTTGCCGACGCTATCTGGCCAGGCCCAGCGCCTGATCGACGTGGCCCAGAAGCCGCAGCTGATCGCCAATGTCCAGGCCTTCGCCCCGGCCAGCGAGAGCCTTGCCGACGTGGTCGGCCTGGGCCTGCGCAAGCTGGCGCGCCAGGACCCGGAACAGGCCATGAGCCTGCTCGACGTCTACAGCCAGCGCATGCCCTTCACCCGTGACGAGAAGGTCGCCATCGCCCGGCAGATCGGCCTGACCCTGGCGAAGAACTTCGATCCGCGCGCCCTGCCGCTGATGGAGCGCTACGACCCCGAACTACGCGACGATGACGTCAGCGAATGGCGCGCCCGGCTACTGCTGCGCCTGGGTCGCTGGAGCGATGCCCACGCCCTGATCGAGCGCTTTCCGCCGAGCCTGGCCAAGGCCAATCGCTGGGAATACTGGCGCGCCCGTACCCTGGAGCTGATGCAGCCGCAGAGTCCGGCGGTCCTGCGCGAATACGCCGAGGTCAGTCGCGAGCGCGATTACTATGGCTTCCTCGCCGCCGACCGCAGCAAGGCGCCTTACCAGCTCAACAACAAGCCGCTGGTGCTGAGCGAAGCGCTCAAGCGCAAGGTGCGCAATACCCCCGGCGTCCAGCGCGCCCTGGAATTCATCGCCCGGGGCGAGCCGATCAATGCCCGCCGCGAATGGTTCTACGTCAGCCGCCACTTCAATCGCGACGAACTGGTCGCCCAGGCGCGCCTGGCCTACGATATGCAGTGGTACTTCCCGGCGATCCGCACCATCAGCCTGGCCAAGTACTGGGATGACCTGGACATCCGCTTCCCCATCGCCTATCGCGAGAGCTTCCTGCGCGAGGCCCAGACCCGTGGCCTGCACAGCAGCTGGGTGTTCGCCATCACCCGCCAGGAGAGCGGTTTCATGGCCGATGCCCGCTCCGGAGTGGGCGCCATGGGCCTGATGCAGCTGATGCCGGCCACCGCCAGCCATACCGCCAGCAAGTTCGCCATCCCCCTGGCCTCGCCGCAGCAGGCGCTGACGCCGGAGAAGAACATCCAGCTGGGTACCGCCTATCTGTCCATGGTCCACGCCCAGTTCAACGGCAATCGGGTGCTGGCCTCCGCCGCCTACAACGCCGGGCCCGGCCGGGTGAAGCGCTGGCTGAGCGGCGCGCGCCACCTGGCCTTCGACGTCTGGGTGGAGACCATCCCCTTCGACGAAACGCGGCAATACGTGCAGAACGTGCTGGCCTATGCGGTGATCTACGGCCAGAAGCTCAATGCACCCCAACCCCTGGTGGATTGGAACGAGCGCTTCTTCGACGAGACCTGAGCGCCCAGCGGCCAGCCCTGATACCACCGCAGCGGACTCGAGCGTCTGTTCGAGTCCGCTGTACAGTCGCCGCCTAGAGCCCCTGCGCTACCCCGTGGCGGTATCCGGCAAAGCCTGCGGCCCCGTGACGGCTGCGCAAAACAGCGCCACCCCCTATACTGCAGCCCCTTTTTTTCCGCTATTGAACCGGAGAAACCCATGCTCAAGCGTTCGCTGGCCCTGGCAGCAGGCCTGGCCCTGTCCCTGACGTCCCTGCTCTCCCACGCCGCCGACGAACTGCGCGTCTCGGCCATTCCCGATGAGGCGCCCACCGAGCTGATCCGCAAGTTCAAGCCCCTGGGTGAATACCTGGAGCAGCGCCTGGGCATGCCGGTGAAATTCGTGCCGGTATCCGACTATGCCGGCGTGGTGGAAGCCATGGCGTCGGATCGACTGGACCTGGCCTGGTTCGGCGGCTTCACCTTCGTCCAGGCCCAGCGCAAGGCGCCGATGATCCCCCTGGTGCAGCGCGAGGAAGATCAGAAGTTCACCAGCAAGTTCATCACCGCCGACCCGGCCGTGAAGACCCTGCAGGATCTGAAGGGCAAGACCTTCGCCTTCGGTTCGGTGTCTTCGACCTCGGGCAGCCTGATGCCACGCTACTTCCTGCAGCAGGACGGCATCGTCCCCGAGCAGTTCTTCTCGCGGGTGGCCTATTCCGGTGCCCACGACGCCACCGTCGCCTGGGTCGCCGCGGGCAAGGCCGATGCCGGGGTACTTAACGCCTCGGTGTGGAAGAAGCTGGTCGATGCCGGCAAGGTCGATACCAGCAAGGTCCGGGTGATCTCCACCACCCCGCCCTACTACGACTACAACTGGACGGTACGCGGCAACCTCGACCCGCAACTGGCGGCCAAGATCAAGCAAGCCTTCCTCGACCTGGACCCGGCCAAGCCGGCGGACAAGGCGATCCTCGACCTGCAGGCGGCCAGCCGCTTCGTGCCGACCTCGCCGGACAACTACAAGGGCATCGAGGCTTCCGCCCTGGCGGCCGGCCTGCTCAAGTGAGTCTCGCCCTCAGGGGCGTGACGCTGGTACACGCCGATGGCTCCCCCGCCCTGGCCGATCTCGACCTGCGCCTGGAACAGGGTGAGCAGGTCGCCCTGATCGGTCCCTCCGGGGCGGGCAAGACCAGCTTGCTGCGGCTGCTGGCCACCGGGCTGCGACCGGTCGCCGGGCAATTGGAGCTGCTCGGCGAAGACCCCTGGACCCTGGGCGCACGGGCGCGACGCCAGCTGCGCGCGCGCATCGGGCTCATCCACCAGGCCCCACCCCTGCCGGCACGTCAAAGAGTCATCACCGCGGTACTCGCCGGACGGCTCGGCCAGTGGTCGCTGGCGCGCAGCCTGGTCAGCCTGGTGCATCCACTGGATCGTGACGGGGCCGCCGCGGTCCTGGCGCCGCTGGACCTGGCCGACCGTCTCTACGCCTCCTGTGATCAGCTATCCGGCGGCCAGTTGCAGCGCATCGGCATCGCCCGGGCGCTTTACCAGCAGCCGCAATTGCTGCTCGCCGACGAACCCGTGTCGGCCATGGACCCGGTATTGGCCGGTCACACCCTGGAGGTGCTGCGCGACGCCGCGACCCGCCAGGGCACCACCCTGGTCACCAGCCTGCACAACGTCGAACTGGCCTTGCAACGCTTCCCACGCATCCTCGGCCTGCGCGCCGGGCGGCTGCTGTGGGACAAGCCCGCCAACGCCGTGACGGCGGACGATCTCGCCACGCTCTATGCCAACGAAGGACTCAGCACAGCCACGCTGCCCGCCGTGCCGGCCCCGGCCGAGACGCCCCTCGATCTGCCACGATGCTGACGCCACCCTACCGGGATCCCGCCACCCGTCCCCGTCTGCTACTCACCCTGCTGGCCCTGCTGCTGGCCTGGCCGACGCTGCACCTGGCGGAATTCGATCTCCTCGGCCTCTTCACCGGCGACAATGCCCGCACCATGGGTAACTTTCTCGCCGGCTTCTGGCCGCCGGCCCATGACGTCGACTTTCTCGCTGTGCTCGGGCGCGCCACCCTGGAAACCCTGGCCATCGCCACCCTGGGCATGGCCCTGGCCGCACTGATCGCCCTGCCTGCCGCCCTGCTCGCCACCCGTGTGCTGTCGATCTCTGCCCTGCCTCGCGCCGGACGCCCGGGACGGCTGCCGCGGGTACTGCGCGGCCTGATCCGCGGCGTGCTGATCGTGCTGCGCAGCGTGCCGGAAATCGTCTGGGCGCTACTGTTCGTCCGCGCCGTGGGCCTTGGACCCACCGCCGGGGTGCTGGCCATCGCCATCACCTATGGCGGCATGCTGGGCAAGGTCTATGCGGAGATCTTCGAATCGGTCGATCCGCGCCCGGCCCGCGCTCTGCTGCTGCAAGGTGCCGGGCGCTTGCAGGCCTTCGTCTATGGGGTGTTGCCCAATGCCGCCGGGGAGATGATTTCCTATAGCGTCTACCGCTGGGAATGCGCCATCCGCGCCTCGGTGGTGATGGGCTTCGTCGGTGCCGGTGGCCTGGGCCAGCAGGTCGATCTGTCGTTGCGCATGTTCGCCGGGGGCGAGGTGGCCAGCCTGCTGCTGACCTTCCTGGTGCTGGTGCTCTTGGCCGATGTGCTCAGTCGCCTACTACGCCAGGTGGAGCGCGGCCAGGGCCGGGGCCGTGGCGCTCTGACCGTGCTGGCCATGGGCGCCGCCCTGGTGGCGTCCGCCAGCTACCTAGGCACCGCCTTCGGTGAGTTGCTCAGTGCCCGCGCCCTGGGCCAGATGGGCAGCTTCCTGGCCGACTTCCTGAAGCCCGATTTCTCTCTCGCCCAGCTGACCGCTGTGGTTCGGGGCGCAGTGGAAACCCTGGCGATGTCGGCCCTGGGCACCCTGCTCGCTGGATTGCTGGGGCTACTGCTGGCATTGCCGGCCGCCGGTCGTTTCGGCCTGGTCGCCCTGGCGCTGGCCCGGCTGCTGCTCAATGCCCTGCGCGCCGTGCCCGAGCTGGTCTGGGCAGCGCTGATGGTGCTGGCCGCCGGGCTGGGACCCAACGCCGGTACCCTGGCGCTGGCCCTGCACACCGCCGGGGTCCTCGGCCGCCTGTTCGCCGAAGCCCTGGAAAACACCCCCAAGGCGCCGGCCGAGGCCATCCGCCTGGCCGGCGGCGGACCTTTGGCGGCCTTTCTCTACGGCACCCTGCCGGCGGTCTGGCCGCAGTTGCTGGCCTATCTGCTCTATCGCTGGGAAAACAATATCCGCATGGCCAGCATCCTCGGCTTCGTCGGTGCCGGAGGCCTGGGGCAGCAGCTGTATTTCAGCCTGAGCCTGTTCCAGCAGGCCCAGGCCGCTACCGTGATCCTCGGCATGCTGGTACTGGTGCTGGGCGTGGATCTGTTGAGTAACTGGGCCCGGCAGCGCTGGGTCGTCCGTTAACGAACTTCCGGCAGCAGCAACTCCGGTAACTGAGCCAGGAAGGCTAATTCGTCGTCGAGCTGGCGCAGGTCCAGCCAGAGGGCATCGGCGTCGATGCGTCCCACCACAGGGATGGGTAGCTGGCGCAGGCCTTCTTCCAGTTGCCGCAGGGCGCGGCCACGCAGACGCTTGCTGACCTGGGGGCGACAGCACAGCGCCGCCCCGGGCAGGCGGGCTACCGGTTGGGCGCCGCTGCCGATCATGCCCAGCGCCGGCTCGACGCTGACCGCGTAGGTCTCGCCCAGCACGGCGGCGAAGGTGGGCAGCAGCCGCTCGGCCTGGGCGGTGATGTCCGCTGCCGGGCGCGACAGCAGGCGCAGGCTGGGCAGCCGTTCGGCCAGCCGATCCGGATCGCGATAGAGCGCCAGAGTCGCCTCCAAGGCGGCCAGGGTCAGCTTGTCTACCCGTAGGGCGCGCTTGAGCGGGTTCTTCTTGATGCGCTCGATGAGGTCCCGGCGGCCGACGATGAGGCCGCACTGAGGGCCGCCGAGCAGCTTGTCGCCACTGAAGGTCACCAGGTCCGCACCATCGCGCAGGGCCTGTTGCACCGTGGGTTCGGCGGGCAGGCCCCAGCGCGTCAGGTCGACCAGGGTACCGCTGCCCAGGTCTTCCAGCAGCGGCACGGCGTGGGCGCGGGCGATAGCGGCCAATTCGGGCGTCGCCACGCTGGCGGTGAAGCCCTGGACACTGTAGTTGCTGGTATGCACCCGCATCAGCAGCGCGGTGCGCGTACCGATGGCGGCTTCGTAGTCGCGGGCATGGGTGCGGTTGGTGGTGCCCACCTCCACCAGCTTGACCCCGGCGCGGGCCATGATGTCGGGGATGCGGAAGGCACCACCGATCTCGATCAGCTCGCCGCGGGACAGCACCCCTTCCTTCCGCGCGCCTATGGCATGCAGGGCCAGCAAGACCGCCGCGGCGTTGTTGTTGACCACGGTCACCGCCTCGGCGCCGGTGAGTTCGCGCACCAGCTCGGCCACCAGGTCGTCGCGATCACCGCGCTTGCCGGTGGCCAGGTCGAACTCCAGATTCATCGGCTGGCGCGCCGCCTCGGTCACCGCGGCGATGGCTTCCTCCGCCAGCAATGCCCGGCCCAGGTTGGTGTGCAGCACCGTGCCGGTGAGGTTGAACACCCGCCGCACCCGCGGCCGGCTGCGCAGGGCCAGGCGTTCGCCCAGGCGGCCGGCCAGCACGCCCTCTTCCACCTCCACGGCGGTCAGCGTCCCGGCCCTCAGCCCCTCGCGCAGATCGTCCAGCAAGGAACGATAGCCGCCGAGCACCTGCTCGCGGCCATGGCGCTCCTCCAATGGACGCGAAGCGGGATGGCGCAACAGGCGGTCGATGGACGGCAGGCGAATGGCGGTCATGGAGGCCCCTCGGGTCGAGTCGAGTCCCAGTGTAGCCCGAACCCGTGGCGGATCCTCCCGGGTGGCGAAGGACGCCGACGATCGCCGAACGCCCGCGCGGTCCTGGGTGGCGAGCCTGGAAAGCGGACCTCGGTCGTCTGGAAATGACCTCCGAGTTCCCGGTTTGCCGCGTGCCAGAGCCCGTCCTAGGATGAACCTCGAGTGCTTTCCCGAGAGCCTGTGCAAGGCACCCAGCGGAAAGCCCTGGCCACCACGTCCACCGCCCACGACAACAACAAAGGTGCCGTCATGTCCAAGAAAGCCTCCCCCTGGGCGAGCGATGCCCTCCTCGACACCAGTGACCTCATCAGCCTCGGCAACTTCACTTACCTACAGGCGCTGAAGAGCGCCACCCCGACGCCGTTGCACCAGACCGCTTCGGCCACGACACCTACCGTCAGCGAATTCCTCAATGGCGCCATCAGCGAGTACGTACTTAACGGCACCCCGGACGGCATGCGCCCCTTCCTGGTCGATGGCCATCAGCTGACGCTGCACAATTCGCTCAACGGTGCGACGGCCCATACCTGGATCACCGCCGAGAACCAGGTGCTCATCACCTACGCCGGCACTACCAGAGGCGAGAATCTTCTGATCGATCCCCTGTCCACCGCCGGCGGCCTGCTCAGCGACCTGCAGATCCTCAGCCAACAGGTTTCCAGCGCCCAGCGGCAGTCGCTGGACTTCGCCCACCAGGTCATCGAAGCCGCGGCCAAGCAGGGCTATGGCACCCAGGACATCTTCGTCACCGGTCATTCCCTGGGCGGCATCTCGGCGGAATACGTCGCCCAGCAGACGGGCCTGGGCGGCATCAGCTTCGAAGCCTCGGGCATTCCCCGCGATGCCCAGGCGGCGGGCCACGGCGGCAACTTCGTCAACGTGGTCACCCTCGGTGATCCGGTGGCCAACTACAGCTCCGATATCCGTGGCGAGCAGCCTTTCGCCCCCACCTTCGTCAGCCAGGCCGATGGCGGCGGCAGCCTGCCGCACTATGGCTCGCTGTTTTTGATCGGCGCCCAGTCCGACCAGCACGACCTGACCCAGGCGGCGGCCAAGGTGGGTCATCTGTTCACCGGCGATAACGGCGGCCAGGTCAATCCCCTGGATGCCGCCCTGCATCCGATCAGCGTCACCGCGGGCCTGGCCGAGGCAGCGCGGCTGATCGCCGAATTCCATCTGCCAGCGGCCGAGTACACCAACCTGGGCGTCACACCCACCGGCGGCTTTCTCGATACTCTGCCGGCGCATATCGGCACGGCCCATGGTCCGGTTTTGATGGTCGGCAACTACAGCGTGGCGGAGTTGCAGGCCTTTGCCGAGACCCACGCCACCTTTGGTTAGCGACGCTGTGACGAAACTTCCGCCGGATCGCCCGGGTCTGCCTCCCTATCGCTCGGGGCCTTCAGGCCCCGCTGCCCGTATCGACCAGGAGAGAGCCATGACCGACCAGGGTCCCCAGCGCATGACCGACGAAGAAGCCCAGGAATTCGCCACCGAGGTATTCAACCTGGCCCGCACCGGCAATGCCGAGGTACTGGCCCTGGTGCTGGACAAGGGCCTGACGCCCAACCTGCGCAATCACAAGGGCGACAGCCTGCTGATGCTGGCCAGCTATCACGGTCATCTGGAAGCCAGTCGGGTGCTGCTGGAGCATCGTGCCGATCCGAACCTGGCCAACGACATGGGCCAGTCGCCGCTGGCCGGCGCGGCCTTCAAGAACAATCTGCCCATGGCCGAGTTGCTGCTGGAACACGGCGCCGCGGTGGAAGGCGCCATGCCCGACGGCAAGACCGCGCTGATGATGGCGGCCATGTTCAATCACGTGCAGATGGTGGAACTGCTGGTCACGCGGGGCGCCGATCCCAAGGCCCGCGACGCCGCCGGCAACACAGCGCTGAGCGTGGCCCGCGCCATGGGCGCCCAGGATACCCCCGCCGTGCTGGAGCGCCTGGGCGGCGCCTGATCAGAGCCTATTTAAAGGCTCGCGAGCTAGAGACAAACAAGGCGAAAATGCCTGAGGAAGCGGAGTTTACGAGTGGTAAATGAGCATTCCGAAGGCATTTTCAACGCCGTTTGGCCGACGCGCAGCAGACTTTGAACAGGCTCTTAGCGCTTCTGGTAGCTATAGAACAGATTGGGCTCGCTGACCTCATAGAGATTGCCGGCCGTATCCAGGGTGACACCCTCGGGTTGGCGGATGCGCCGCGAGAGGCCGCCGAAGGGGGCAGACAAGGAGCGGGTATCCAGGGTGCGGCCCTGGTCGTCGAGTTCGATCAGCACCCGCGATTCGTCGCTGAGCAGCAGCAGGTGACCGCTACGGCGATCGACGTGGACGGCGGACAGATCGCCGGTACTGGGTGCCTGGTCCAGCCAGGCCTGGCGGTCGATGATGCGCAGGGCGAAGTCACCGTCGAAGCTTTTCAGCAGGCCGCGGATTTCATAGAGCTTGCGCGGCGAGTGTTCCTTGACCACGAACAGACGATCATGGGTAGGGTCGTAATCCAGCCCTTCGAAGCCCTGGTTGGCGCGGGGGAAGAGGTCCAGGGTCAGGCTGCGGTAGTCGCTGCGGCGCAGCACGTCGTCCCCCTCGGGGATGTTCACCAGGGTCAGGGCATTGGCGCCCTCTTCCGCCAGCAGCAGGCGGTCGTCGCCCAGGTAGGTCACGCCCTCGACGTCGTCGAAGCCTTCCAGGCGATGGCGTTGCAGCAGGTCGCCGTCGCGACTCAGGGCCAGGAGCTCCGGCGGATTGTTGACCACCGCCCAGAGCCGGTCCCGCACCGGGTCGTAGCTGAGGTCCGAGAGATTCTCGCTGACCCCGGCCACCGGCTTGGCTTCCACCACCACCCGGTAGCGACCGAGTTCCAGGGACGTACGGGGTTCGCTCTGCCATTGCTGGCCGAGCCAGAACAGCAACTGGCTATCCAGGTGACTGCTGCGCAGGCCCTGGGTTGCCCCCAGCGCCAGCAGCAGGGCCAGCCCCATTAGCCAACCCCTGCGGCCGATCCTGATCCGTCGTACCCACGCCGTCATCGCCTTGCCCCGTCATCGTTGTACGGGGCGGAGTATCCAAGGCTGTCTTTATGGTTGTGTGACAGTGCTAACGGCGGGGTTGAACCGGATTGCCCTCCCAGCGCGACCGCGCCGGCAGGCTTTCTCCCTTCATCACCAGCGACAGCGGGCCCAGCTCCACGTCGTCGCCGACGCGGGCGCCGTAGAGCACCACGCTGCGCGGGCCGAGGTTGATGCCCTTGCCCAGCTCCACTTCGCCGACCTTCATCACCCGATCCTCGAACAGGTGGGTCTGGGGACCGGCCAGGGCGTTGAGTTCGCCATGGTCACCGAGGTGCACGCAGTCGAATTCGGTGAGATCGGTGGTGTCCAGGTAGGTACCGCGACCCAGCCGAGCACCGAGCAGGCGCAGCGCCAGCGGCAGCCAGGGCGTGCCGCGCAGGGTGCCGAGCAGGTTGGGTACCGCCAGGGTCTCGTAGAGGCTGGTGATGGCCTCGCTGCGCCAGACGAAGAAGGTCCACATGGGCGCCGAGCGCGGACGATAGCGACCTACCACCAGCCACTTGAGCACCAGCACCACCAGGAAGCTGGCCAGGGCGAAGGTGCTGCCGGCCAGCAGGGTCTCGCCGAGCAGTTGCAGCCAGGCACCCTGCTGCCACAGCGGCACCAGGGCTTCGGCGATGGCGCAGCCGGCAGCCACGGTGAAGCCGGTGGGCAGCACGATGCGCAGGGCCTCGATCAGGCCGCGGACCACCCGGCGCCAGGGCGCCGGACGGAAGGTCAGGCTTTCCGGGTAGCCGGTGAGGGTTTCCCGCGCCGGCAGCCGCACGGCGGGCGAGCCAAGCCAGGTTTCGCCCTGGCGCAAGGGTACGCCTTCATCGAGCCGACCCAGGACACCGATCAGGGCATCCTCGGGGATATGGCAACCATCGGCGACGTAGGCACCGTTGCCGACGAAGCTGCGGCGGGCGATGGAGGTGCGTTTGAGGGTCATCCAGCCCTGGGCGACCTGCTCGTCACCGAGCATCACGGCATCGGCGATGAAGGTTTCGGCGCCCAGCTCCAGCAAGGAGGATACCGGGCCCTGGGCCGTGGAAATCTCGGCGTCACGGCCAACCCGCGCCCCCAGCAGGCGATACCAGAGGGCCGAGTAGACCGTGGCATAGAGGCCCTGCAGACTCTGCAATGCCGACTCCTGGATCAGGTTGGCCAGCCATTTGCGCCAGTAGAAGAAGCTGTCGACCGACCACTGACCTTCGTCGAGGCGCGGCAGGATCAGCCGGCGAGCCAGGGCGCAGCCGAGCAGGGTCAAAGCCACGCTGACCACTCCCAGCGGCAGGGCCAGCACGCCGTATTGCAGGGCATCGAGCAGCAACGAAGAGGTGTGCCACCAGGGCAGGCCGCCGAAGCTTTCCAGCTCGTCGATCAGCAGCGCCAGGGGAAACAGCGGCATGAAGAACAGTACCGACACCAGCAAGCCGCTGAGCGCGTAGAGTCCGTTCAGTAGCGCACGGCGCGCACGGGAGATCGGTGCCGGCGGCGCGACACGGGCACCGACGGCGCCCTGGTCATGGGCCGGGGCACCGCCCCAGACGCGACCGTCCGGGACCCGCTGACCGCTGCGTAGCGCGGACTGGGCTTGCAGGCGAGCGCCAGCACCGAGGGCAGTGTCGCCTTCGAGGATGGCATAGGAACCCACCTGGGCTTCCGCACCGACGCTGACGGCGCCCAGCAGCAATTCGCCACGCAGCACTCGGGCGTTCTCGAAATTGACGCCATTGCCCAGACTCGCGCCCTGCCCCAGGGAGAGCAGCTCGGGTACACGCAGGGTGAAGGTACCGACGAAGGCCTCGGCGCCGACTCGGGCGCCCAGCAACCGCAGCCAACCCCTTGCCAGCGGCGAGCCACTGAGCAGGTAGGCCGGCGCCATGGCCAGGAAGCGTTCTCCGAGCCACCAGCGGTAGTAGGTCAGCCCCCAGAGCGGATAACGACCGGCTTCCAGGCGACCGGTCAGGCGCTTGCCGAGCAGGGCCACGGCGAATTCCAGGCCGATGGCCAGGACGAACAGCCCCAGGGCGGTCAGCATGGCCAGCGGCAGCGCCGTGCCGGAATGGATCAGCAGGGGGAAGGCCAGGAAGGGCGCCAGCCAGCGCCCCAGGCGCAGGGTCAGCAGCGGCGGCAAGGCCACCGCCTGGGCCAGACCACAACGCCAGCGCCGCCAGCGACTGGGCGGGGCCCAGGCCTCGGTGGCCGTGGCCTGGCCGGCCTGTTCGGCATCGGCTTCGAGGGCCTCGGCGATGGCGCCCAGGGTACGTCCCGCATAGACCGCCTTGACCGTGGCGCTGGCATAGCGCGGGTCCTGGCGCAGTCGCGAGACCAGCCGCGCGGCGAACAGCGAATGCCCGCCGAGGTCATCGAAGAAATCCATCTCGGCCTGCAGGGCTTGACCGGGGAACAGCTCGGCGGTGGCCGCCAGGACCGCGCCCAGGGCACCGCTGGCGGCGACCACTGGCGCCACGGCAGCGATGGCCAGCGGGCGCGCGCGCAGTTGCTTGCGGTCGATCTTGCCGGAATTCAGCCGCGGCATCTCGCTGAGCCATTCGAAGCGGCTCGGCACCATATACAGCGGCAGGCAGCCGGCCAGCTCGGTCCGCAACAGGTCGCTGCGCGGCAGCGGGCCACCATCGCCGACCATGAAGGCCACCAGTTGCTCCACGCCGCCCTCTTCGCGCAGCACCACCGCCACGGTCCCCACGCCGGGCTGGCGGGCCAGGGTGGCTTCGATCTCACCCAGCTCGACGCGATAGCCACGGATCTTCACCTGGTCGTCGACCCGGCCCAGGCAATGCACCTGGCCGTGTTCGTCGACCCGCGCCAGGTCACCGGTGCGATAGAGCTTGAGGTCGTGACTGCCGGTGCTCCAGGGGTTGGGCAGGAATTTCTCGGCGGTCAGCTCCGGCCGCCCAAGGTAGCCGTCAGCGACGCCCGGACCGGTGATGCAGAGTTCGCCCACCTGGTCGCGCGGCAGCAGCGCCAGCGGCTGGCTGGCATCGGCGTGTACCACCAGCAGACTGTAGTTGGGCAGCGGCCGGCCGATGGTCACCGGCTCGCCCGGTTGTAGTTGCGCCAGGCTCGCCGAAACGGTGGCCTCGCTCGGGCCATAGGTGTTGAACAGCCGGCGCTGCGGGCGGCTCCAGCGCGCCACCAGGGGCTCGGGGCACATCTCGCCGCCGAGGTTGATCAGCCGCAGGCTGGGTACGTCTTCCGGGAGCAGCGCCAGCAGCGTCGGTACCACATGCAGCACGCTGATGCGATTGGCGGTCAGGGCGCGGGCCAGGGCTTCGGGATCGGCGGTGATCTCCCGCGGCGCGAGCCAGAGGGTGGCGCCGACCAGGTAGCTGATCCAGATCTCTTCGAAGGACATGTCGAAGGCCACCGAGAAACCCTGGTAGACCCGGTCGCCGGCTTCGATACCGAGCAGCGAATTCTCACTGCGCAGGAAGTGGCAGATGCTGTCCTGGCGGATGCCGATGCCCTTGGGCTTGCCGGTGGAGCCGGAGGTGTAGATCAGGTAGGCGAGATTGTCCGGCGAGACCTGGCCGCGGCGACGCAGGGTCTCGCCCGTGGCCAAGGGGGCGCTCAGCAGCGGCGGCGTCCAGCATTGCAGGCCCGGACGCGCCAGCAGATCGGCGAAGGGTGCCCCGGTGATCACGCCCACGGCCTGGGCATCCTCCAGGCAGAGCGCCACGCGATCGGCCGGGGTTTCGGCATCGCAGGGCAGCCAGGCGGCGCCGGTCTTGGCGATGGCCAGCTGCATCACCAGCAGCTCGATGCCGCGCGGCAGCCAGAGGCCGACCACCCGCCCCGGACCGGCACCCGCGGCCAGCAGCCGCGAGGCGGCGCGGTCGGCCCAGGCGTCCAGCTCGCCATAGCTCAGGCTGCGCTCACCTTCGAGCAGTGCCGGTCGTTCGGGCGCCCGTGCCGCGGTGGCCTCGAACAGATCGGCGAGAACTTCGTCGCGACACAGGTCGGGGCGCAGGGCACCTTCGACCAGACTGAGGGAGAGTTCGGCAAGCGCTTCCATGGGGACAGCCTCTGGTTGTTTAGCGCAGTTTGTATCTCCCGAGTTACGCGCTCCTTAAGGTGCGCTTAGGGTTTGCTTAAGGCTGGATGGAGGCCGTACCACGGCGGCCCAAACCCTTCTGGAATGGGGCTTTCAAAGGAACCACCATTGATCGCCGATGAATGGCGGTGCAGCTGCGCGACCAAAAAAACGCCTCCCGAAGGAGGCGTTTTATTCACCGCGCGGCGATCAACGCAGATCGAAACGATCCAGTTCCATCACCTTGGTCCACACCTTGACGAAGTCCTCGACGAACTTCTCCTGGGCATCGGCACTGCCATAGACCTCGCTCAGCGCCCGCAGCTGGGCGTGGGAGCCGAACACCAGGTCGACCCGGGTGCCGGTCCACTTCAGGGCGCCGGTCTTGCGATCGCGGCCTTCGAAGGTGGCCTTGTCCGGACCGGTGGCCTTCCACTCGGTGCCCATGTCCAGCAGGTTGACGAAGAAGTCGTTGGTCAGGGTCTGCGGCCGCTGGGTGAAGACGCCGTGCTTGGCGCCGCCGACGTTGATGTCCAGCACGCGCAGGCCGCCGAGCAGCACCGTCAGCTCGGGCGCGGTCAGGGTCAGCAGATGGGCCTTGTCCACCAGCAGGAACTCCGGCTTGACCTTGAACTGACCGCCCACGTAGTTGCGGAAGCCATCGGCCCAGGGCTCCAGATGCTTGAAGGACTCAACGTCGGTCTGCTCTTGGGAGGCGTCCACGCGGCCCGGGGTGAAGGGCACGGTGATCGCGTGGCCGGCCGCCTGGGCAGCCTTTTCCACCCCGACGCTACCCGCCAGCACGATCAGGTCGGCGATGGACACCTGCTTGCCCTGGCCCTGGAAGTCGCGCTGGATGCCTTCCAGCACGCCCAGCACCTTGGCCAGTTGCGCCGGCTGGTTGACTTCCCAGTCCTTCTGCGGCGCCAGGCGCAGGCGACCACCGTTGGCCCCGCCCCGCTTGTCGGAACCGCGGAAGCTGGCAGCGGCCGCCCAGGCGGTACCCACCAATTCGGAAACACTCAGGCCGGAGGCTGCCAGTTTGTCCTTGAGCACCTTGACGTCAGCTTCGCCCAGGGGCGCAGCGGCGGCCTTGGGCAGCGGGTCTTGCCACAGCAGTTCCTCGACCGGGGTTTCCGGGCCCAGGTAGCGGGCCAGAGGGCCCATGTCTCTGTGGGTCAGCTTGAACCAGGCGCGGGCGAAGGCATCGGCCAGTTGATCCGGGTTCTCCAGGAAGCGCCGGGAGATCTTCTCGTAGGCCGGATCGAAGCGCAGCGCCAGGTCCGAGGTGAGCATGGTCGGCTGGTGACGCTTGCTCGGATCGTGGGCATCGGGCACGGCACCCGCACCGGCACCGTCCTTCGGCCGCCACTGGTGGGCACCGGCCGGGCTCTTGAACAGCTCCCACTCGAACTTGAACATGTTCTCGAAGTATTCGTTACTCCAGCGGGTCGGCGTGGAGGTCCAGGTCACTTCGAGGCCGCTGGTGATGGTGTCGGCGCCCTTGCCGGTGCCATAGCTGTTCTGCCAGCCGAAGCCCTGCTGTTCCAGGTCGGCCGCTTCCGGCTCGGCGCCCACGCTGGTAGCCGGACCGGCACCATGGGTCTTGCCGAAGGCGTGACCGCCCGCGATCAGGGCGACGGTTTCCTCGTCGTTCATGGCCATGCGGCCGAAGGTTTCGCGGATGTCGTGGGCCGAGGCCACCGGATCGGGATTACCGTTCGGGCCTTCCGGGTTCACGTAGATCAAGCCCATCTGCACCGCAGCCAGAGGATTCTCCAGCACGCGGCTGGAACCCAGGTTGCGGCTCTGCTCGACCGGATGCTGCTCGGGTTGCGCGGTCAGCACGCCGTCGCCGGGCTGTTCCATCTGCTTGTGCTCGCCGTAGCGGACATCACCACCCAGCCAGACGGTTTCCGAACCCCAGAACACCGCATCGTCCGGTTCCCAGACGTCCTGGCGACCGCCGGAGAAGCCGAAGGTCTTGAAGCCCATGGATTCCAGGGCGACGTTGCCGGTGAGGACGATGAGATCGGCCCAGGAGATCTTGCGGCCGTACTTCTGCTTGACCGGCCAGATCAGCCGGCGCGCCTTGTCCAGACTGACGTTATCCGGCCAGCTGTTCAGGGGGGCGAAACGCTGCTGACCTTGCCCGGCGCCGCCGCGGCCGTCACCGACGCGATAGGTACCGGCGCTGTGCCAGGCCATGCGCACGAACAACGGACCGTAGTGGCCGAAGTCGGCCGGCCACCAGTCCTGGGAATCGGTCATCACGGCGCGCAGGTCGGCTTTCACCGCTTCCAGGTCAAGGCTCTTGAATTCCTTGGCGTAGTCGAACTCCTCGCCCATGGGGTCGGACAGGGACGAATGCTGGTGCAGGAAATTGAGATTGAGCTGGTTCGGCCACCAATCCTTGTTGGTGGTACCACCGCCGGCGGCGTGATTGAACGGGCACTTGGATTCGGTCGACATCTTCTTGGCTACCTCAGGGTCTTGTTCATCCGGTGATCGGCCGCGACGGCGTCACGGCCTGCTGAGTCGTGGTTCCGGCGGCTTAGGCCTGTTGGCTCGACGGGTATCGATGCCGGGCTCGGGCCGGCGTCGATGGGAGCCCTACCACGGGCAAAAAAGCGGACGTTTCGATCATTGTTATCCCCTCATCAGATGGGCACACCGACGAAGCGGCGCAAATTCCATACTAGACGGCTTCACCGCTCCGCGTGATAGAAGGTTTTGTGCCCGTCGATAGACTGGCTCTGCAACATGACCTGGCAGTGACAAACAGCACCGACGCCATCCTTTGCGCGATAACGAAGGATGGCGACCGCTTTGCCGAGGTTCGTGCGGTTTGGCTTCAAGAAGTCGGTGCCGCGCTTGGGCAACCAGACTGGCAGGGACGGTAAGACCGCTACATGCGGAAACAGAAGAAGAGGCCTTCTGCCAGGCGACCGCCCTACCCCTGGGCGGTCATGGGTCGTCTCTAGCCCGGGGCGAACAGCAGGTTGGGCGCGTGACGCTGGTAGCCCTCTTCCGCCAGGCGCACGTCCAGCGCCAGGCTGGCGAGATCGGCGGACAGGGGTTCGCTGCGGGCGTCGTGGTCGCGATAGAGGTGCTTGAGGTAGGTCTGGCAATGGGCGCAGGTCTCGGCGCGCAACGGAGCCTTCTGGGCATTGGCGTCGTCGGCACCCAGGGAGTAGTAGCCCAGGCCCTTGCCGGTCTCGCAGTGGCTGCACTTGACCCGCACGAAGTGCCATTCGCAGGCGCACAGCGAACAGGTGAGGTACCTCAGGCCATTGGCCTTGCCCAGGTGATGGATGACGCCGGCCATGGGCGGTGCACCGCAGCAGGGGCAGGACGTCTGGCTACCCTGTTCGCGCAGGGTGCTGAAGTCGCTGCGTTGCAACCAGTGGGTCCAGGCCAGCTGCAGCGCGGCGCCGAGGAAGGGCACCACGGCGGCCGGCACCAGCTCGTAGCTACCCGCCAGCAGGGCGATGGCCCAGGCCTTGCGCTGGCCGGCATCGGCCGCGCGCAACTCGTCCAGGGCGGCCTGCACCGGCGCCTGCTCGATCTTGAAAGTCTCCAGCAGGGCATCCAGCGCGGGCAGCCAGTCGCCTTCGCGGACCAGGGTGTCGTAACCCAGCGGCGGCAGGCCGTGGGCCAGGCTCTGGGCACTGCGCGCCTCGTCAAGCGGCAGAGGGGCGAGGCTATCGAAGACCCGCTGCTGGGCCTCGCAGAGGTCGGCCATCAGCAGCAGGTAGTCGCCGAGGGCATTGCCGGCGGCCAGGAGACGCAGGCGGTCGGCGCGATAGCCGAACAGCTCGCCGCCGGGCAGCAGGAGGAAATCGGGGTTGACGGCCGCGGCTTCGATTTCGCCGGGTTCGAGGATCTGGCCCGCCATGGCAGGGCTCCTTAGCAGAACGGTGGAAGAGAGAGGATTCAGGATAGCGGGCGGGTGGGGATGTTGGGCTCCGCTGCCCTCACCCCAACCCTCTCCCGGAGGGAGAGGGGGTCAGATCGGTGCGCGGGAGAAATCATGCACACCTGATCCGCAGGTTGGGTTGAGCGTAGGAAGCCTAACGAAAAGACTCACTTCTTCTCGCGGGTGACCTTCTCGTACCATAGCGAGTGATGCTTCTTGGCCCAGGCGCGGCTCACCCAGCCGGTCATCATCGCGGTTACCGAACCCTTGATCCAGATCCCCGCATAGATGTGCACGATGATCGACAGCACCAGCACGAAGGCGGCGAAGGCGTGAGCCAAGGCGCCCAGGCGGATCACCGGGATGGGGAACAGGTGGGCGAAGTACTGCCGCCAGATGATCACGCCGCTGACCAGCAGCACCAGCATGCAGGCCAGCAGCACCCAGAACAGGATCTTCTGCCCGGGGTTGTACTTGTCGATCGGGGGCAGCTTCTCCTCGCGGTTGTTCAGGACATCGTTGATCTGCTTGAGCCACTGGGCGTCTTCGCGGCCGATCTTGTTGTGCCGCCAGAAGCGGATCACCAGGAAGGCGAAGAAGACGAACATCGCCACGCCCATGAAGGGATGCAGGATGCGCGTCCAGGTGCCGCCGCCGAACAGGTTGGACAGCCAGAACAGCGCCGGGTGGAACAGCGCCAGCCCCGACAGCCCGGCCATGAAGAACAGGATCGCCACGATCCAGTGATTGGTCCGCTCGTTGGCGTTGTAACGCTGGATTTCAGGTTTCATCTCGATCTCCCAGGACGCCCCCGGCCAAACCGGGGGCGTACCCCTGCTAGGGCTGCTTGTCGTGCGGATCGAAGATCTGCACGGACGGACTCAGCTGCTTGACCTCGCCCCGAGGCGCATCGCCCTCGGGATGGGGCGGCGCCTCGACTACCTCGTCGTCGTCATCGGTCCGGTTGGGGCCGACACGCACGTAGTGGAAGAAGCCGGCCAGCACCGCCGCGCCCATGGCCAGCAGCGCCAGGGGTTTGGTGAAGCCCTTCCACAGGCCCACGGTGGGGCTGATGGTCGGGTCCTTGGGCAGGTGGTTGTACAGCTGCGGCTGGTCGGCATGGTGCAGCACGTACATGACGTGGGTGCCCCCTACCCCAACCGGGTCGTACAGACCGGCGTTCTCGTAGCCGCGATTCTTGAGATCGACGATGCGCTCGGCGGCGTGCTCCTTCATGGCGTCCTTGGTGCCGAAGGTGATGGCGCCGGTCGGGCAGGTCTTCACGCAGGCCGGCTCCAGACCGACCCCGACCCGGTCCGAACAGAGCGAGCACTTGTAGGCCTTGTTGTCCTTCTTCGAGATCCGCGGGATGTCGAAGGGGCAACCGGCGATGCAGTAGCCGCAACCGATGCAATGATCCTGGTTGAAGTCGACGATGCCATTGGCGTACTTGACGATGGCCCCCGGACTCGGACAGGCCTTCAGGCACCCCGGCTCGGCGCAGTGCATGCAGCCGTCCTTGCGGATCAGCCACTCCAGCTTGCCGGCCTCGTCCTCGTATTCGGTGAACCTCATCAGGGTCCAGGAATCCGCGGTGAGGTCCGCCGGATTGTCGTAGGTGCCGTGGTTGTGGCCCACCTCGTCGCGTAACTCGTTCCATTCCGAGCAGGCGACCTGGCAGGCCTTGCAGCCGATGCACTTGGACACGTCGATCAGCTTGGCCACTTCCGCCTGGGTGCGCACCGACGAATAGGCCGTGGTGGTCGCGGAGCGGGCATAGATATCTTGGCTTGCCATCACGCTTTCTCCACGTTGACCAGGAACGACTTGAACTCGGGCGTCTGGGTGTTCCCGTCACCCACGAAGGGGGTCAGGGTGTTGGCCAGATAGCCCATGCGCGCCACACCGGAGAAGCCCCAGTGGATGGGGATGCCGACATGGTGCACCGTCTCGCCGTTGACCTGCAGCGGTCGAATGCGCTTGGTCACCACCGCCTTGCAGACGATGTGGCCACGCTTGGAGGTAACGCGCACCAGATCACCGGCGGCGATGCCCTTCTGCTTGGCCAGTACCTCGCCGATCTCGACGAACTGCTCGGGCTGGATGATGGCGTTGAGGCGGCAGTGCTTGCTCCAGTAGTGGAAGTGCTCGGTCAGGCGGTAGGTGGTGGCCGCATAGGGGAAGTCCTTGCGATCACCGAAGTCCGCCCAGTCGTCCTTGAGCACCCGCGCCGCCGGGCTGTTCAAGGCCTTGCGGTTGTTGGGGTGCAGCGGGTTGACGCCGATGGGCGTCTCGAACGGCTCGTAGTGCTCCGGGAAGGGTCCCTCGGCCATCTTGTCCAGGGCGAAGAAGCGCGCCACCCCTTCCGGATTCATGATGAAGGGACTCATGCCGTCGGCCGGCTTGGCGTCGATCTTGTAGTCGGGCACGTCGGTGCCGCCCCACTTCTGCGCCTTGTCGTTCCACCACACCAGCTTCTTGCTCGGGTCCCAGGGCTTGCCCTGGAGATCCGAGGAGGCACGGTTGTAGAGGATGCGTCTGTTGTTCGGCCACGACCAGGCCCAGCCCAGGGTCTGCCCCATGTGGAAGGGATCGCTGTTGTCGCGCCGCGCCATCTGGTTGCCCTGCTCGGTCCAGGACCCGCAGAAGATCCAGCAACCCGAAGCCGTGCTGCCGTCGTCCATCAGCTGACCGAAACCGGCGAGTTGCTGACCGGCCTTGGCCGAGACCGCGCCCTTGGCATCCAGCACATCGGTGACGGCGTAGCCGTTGAACTCCTTGGCCAGCTCCTCCGGCGAAGGCTCCTCCGGCTTGGCGTAGGGCCAGGACAGCCCCAGGATGGGATCGGGGAAGGCCCCGCCCTCCTTGCCATAGGCTTCGCGCAGTTTGAGGAACAGCTCGGACATGATGGCGATGTCGCTACGCCCTTCCCCAGGTGCCTCGGCGCCCTTGAAGTGCCACTGCAGCCAGCGGCTGGAGTTGACCAGGGAACCGTCTTCCTCGGCGAAGCAGGTGGTGGGCAGGCGGAACACCTCGGTCTGGATCTCGGCGGTGTTCACCTCGTTGTGATCGCCGTGGTTGCGCCAGAATTCCGAGGTCTCGGTGGCCAGGGGGTCCATGATCACCAGCCACTTGAGCTTGGACAGCCCCCGCAGCACCTTGGCCTTGTTGGGGAAGGCGGCGATGGGGTTGAAACCCTGGCAGACGTAGCCGTTGACTTGGCCCTTGCCCATCATGTCGAAGTAGCGCAGCACGTCGTAGCCAGCGCCGGTGACGTCGACCTTGGGCAACCAGTGGTAGCACCAGTCGTTGTCCTTGGTGGCCTTGTCACCGTACCAGGCCTTCATCAGGCTGACGTGGAACTTGCCATAGTTCTGCCAGTAGCTCAGTTGCCCCGGGCGCAGTGGCTTGCTGGCGCGCTTGGTGATGAAGGCGTTGTAGTCCTGCTCACCATCGCCGCCGATGGTCAGGTAGCCCGGCAACTGGATCGACAGCAGCCCCAGGTCGGTGAGGCCCTGGATGTTGGAATGACCGCGTAGGGCGTTCATCCCGCCACCGGGCATGCCGATGTTGCCCAGCAGCAACTGCACCATGGCGCCGCAACGGATGATCTGGGCGCCGATGGAATGCTGGGTCCAGCCCAGGGCATAGAGGATGGTCATGGTGCGGCCGGGCGCCGCGGTCTCGGCGATTTCCGCCCAGACCTTCTGGATCGCCTCGGGCGGCGTGCCACAGGTCTGGCTGGCCACCTCCAGGGTGTAGCGGCTGTAGTGCTGCTTCATCAGCTGGAAGACGCAACGCGGGTCCTGCAGGGTCGGATCCACCTTGACGAAGCCGTCGTCGCCGATCTGGTAACCCCAGTTCACCTTATCGGTATAGGTCCGCTTCTCGGCGTCGTAGCCGTTGTACAGGCCATCCTCGAAGGTGAAGCCGTCCTTCACCAGGAAGCTGGCGTCGGTGTAGTTGCGGACGTATTCCTGCTGGATCTTGTCGTGGGTGATCAGGTAATTGATCAACCCGCCCAGGAAGGCGATGTCACTGCCGGTGCGGATCGGCGCGTAGTAATCCGCCACCGAGGCGGAACGGGTGAACCGCGGATCGACCACGATCAGCCGGGCGTTGTTATGCGCCTTGGCCTCGGTGACCCATTTGAAGCCGCATGGATGGGCTTCAGCGGCATTGCCGCCCATGATGAGGACGAGATTGGCGTTCTTGATGTCGCTCCAATGATTCGTCATCGCACCACGGCCAAACGTCGGGGCAAGACCTGCCACCGTCGGGCCGTGTCAGACGCGTGCTTGGTTGTCGAAGGCCAGCAGGCCCAGACTCCGAGCGATCTTGTGCGTCAGATAACCGGTTTCATTGGAGGACGCCGAGGCGGCCAGAAAGCCCGTGGTCAGCCAGCGATTGACCGTCTGGCCCTTGTCGTTGGTGGCGATGAAGTTGGCATCGCGGTCTTCCTTCATCAGGGTGGCGATGCGCCCGAGCGCCTCGTCCCAGCTGATGCGGGTCCACTCGTTGCTGCCGGGCTTGCGGACTTCGGGGTACTTGAGGCGATTGGGGCTGTGGATGAAATCCAGCAGGCCGGCGCCTTTCGGGCAGAGGGTGCCGCGGTTGACCGGATGGTCGGCGTCGCCCTCGATGTGAATGATGTTCTGGGCCACGTTCTTGGCCCGGTCGCCCATGCTGTACATGATCAGGCCGCAGCCGACCGAGCAGTAGGGACAGGTGTTACGGGTTTCCACGGTGTGCGCCAGTTTGAAATGGCGCACCTGGTCGGCAAAGGCGGCTGTGGGAGCCATGCCTAACGCCGCCAGGCTGGATCCCGCAAGGCCGACTCCCGCGACCTTGAAGAATTGCCGACGGTTCATATCCACGTTCTTGTCCTCGTTCAGGCTGGACCCGGTACATGGCCGGGTCCTGAGGCAAGAGTAACCCAACCGCCCAGCTTATCGAGCACTAAGCAGTTGTCGCCGATCAATGGAAGCCGTCCTTCCGTCCCTCAACCCGAGGCGGCCTGGCGGTTGGCCTTCTCCGGCACGGCTGGCGGCGCCTGCTCCGGCTGCAGCGGATTGTCGCCCTGCTCGATCAGGCGCTCGCCGATCAGCCGCGAACCCTCGACGTTCAGATGGTTGCCATCCTGGTACAGCGGGGTGCCGTCCAGAGCGGAATGACAGCGCTGGGCGTCGCAGGTGATCGCCTTGGGATCCAGGGTCACCAGTTGCGGATAGCGCTGCTTGAGATCGTCGAGGATCAGGGTGAAGGGTTCCTGGCGCCGCATCACCTCGGCCAGGTCGACGGCGCAGTCGTTGGCGGTATGGAACAGGCGGTTCTTCACCTGGCAGGTGTCACGCCCGGCGCCGACCTCGGGGATGCCGGCGAGGATCACCGGGGTGGCACCGCTTTCGGTGATGATGCGGATGGCGTTCTCCATGCCTTCGCGCAGCAGCTCGGCGGGCGTCGCCTGATCACCCTCCTTGCGCAATACGTTGTACTGGGACAGCCCCGCCTCGCTCATGCCCTCCAGGTACATCGGCCAGCGTCCGCCGAGCACCACGTAGCGATAGCCGCCTTCGCGGATGGCCCGGGTCACCACCGGGGCGGTGAGCTGGATCGAGGGGTCCAGGCGATTGCCCGGCCGGGTGATGTAGAGGCCGTTGATCCCGGGCAGGTAGAGGGTGCCGCTGCGGGTCATGTCGTAGCCGCGCAGGCCGGCGTTCTTGAGCAGCACATCGAGCATCCCGGTACTGGCGGCGGCGTGGGAATCGCCCACCAGCAGCACGTCCGGCCGAGGACGATCGGTAGCGCCCAGGCGGCAGCGCTCCGGCGTCCACTGGGTCGCCACGTTGCCGAATTCCTCGATGAAGCAGCCGCCACGCGCGGTGACGAAGCTGCTGTCGAGGGCCTCGACCATGGCGGCGGTGGGGCCATCGTAACGCTGGGGGAAGCCCTGGAACTTGAGGGTCAGCCCGACCGCCAGGGCGCCGACCAGCAAAGGGGCCGCGTAGAGGGCGGCGAAGGTGACGCGCGGCGACCAGCGCAGCCGCCCGCGAAAGGGCTGCTCGACGAAGCGCCAGGACAGGGTACCCAGCAGCAGCGAGGCCGCCACCAGGCCCAGGCGCAGGGCCAGATCCTTGGGCACTTCCATGTAGTTGGCGAAGGCCATCAGCGGCCAGTGCCAGAGATAGAGCGAATAGGAGATCAGGCCGACGAACACCAGCGGCCGCTGCGCCAGCAGCCAGCGCGCCGGGCCGCGACCGCTCTCGCCGGTCCAGATCAGCAAGGCAGCGCCCAGGCAGGGCCAGAGGGCGTTGAAGCCGGGGAACAGGCTGTGGTGATCGAGGCTGAAGGCCGGTACCAGGATCAGCGCCAGGGCCAGCACGCCCAGGGCACTCGCCTGCCCGGCGCTGGGGCGCGGCAGGCGCTCCCAGTAGAGGGCCAGCAGGCTGCCCAGCAGGAGTTCGAAGGCTCGCGCGTGCAGCAGGTAGTAGGCGGCATTGGGCTGGGCACGGGCGGCCCACTCCGACAGCGCCAAGCCGGCGACGGCCAGCAGGATCGCGGCCTGGCCGCAGCGGCGCACGCCCAGCCAGCGATAGCCCAGCAGGAGCAGCACCGGCCAGAACAGGTAGTACTGCTCCTCCACCGCCAGCGACCAGGTGTGCAGCAGCGGCAATTCGTCGGCGGTGGGCGAGAAGTAGCCGTTGCTGGCGCGCCAGAAGAAGACGTTGGCAATCGACAACAAGGCCGCCATCAAGCTCTTGCTGTACACCGCCAGGTCCCGCGGCAGCAGGATGAAGGCCGCCGCCACGCTGGTGACCAAAGCCATGGCGACGAAGGCCGGCAGCAGGCGGCGCACCCGCCGCAGGTAGAAGTCGGCGAAGCTGAAGCGCCCCTGGGCGATGTCCGGGGCGGTCTTGCGGGTGATCAGATAGCCGGAGATGACGAAGAAGACGTCGACCCCGATGTAGCCTCCACCGAAGGCGGTGAAGCCGGCGTGGTTGAGGACGACGAGCAGCACGGCGATGGCGCGAAGGCCATCGATGTCCCTGCGATAATTGAGCTCCATGTGGCTGACTCCTGCGTGAGGCCTCGACGGTCCAGTGGCGAAGCGCTCCAGGCTGGTCAGACCGGCTGGGGCGAGGCACCACTGCAAGGATGTCGCGCATCCACCTGCGCAACGCGCCTTCGAGTCGCGTGCCCCCGAGACGTTCGCCGGTTGTGGGCAGCAATCGGCAAAACCTTGAACCAGGTCACTTCCTTGCTGCCCACTCCGACCGTGACCATCAGTCCCGCCGATTCGGCGGCAGCCGCAAGTCATGCTAGGCTTACCGACTTTCCTCGCGATACCTCGGACCTTTCCCGTCATGTCCAATCGCCTGCCGACGCCGCCATAGCCTAGCCACACGCCTCTCTGCCGCCCGCTACCCTTCCTCGGGGCGTGCGCCCCTCGTCCTGCCCCATCGTTTTGCGTGACCGCGCACCGCCGCGTCGTCACCCGTTCTGGATACGCCATGAAAAGAGTCTCCACCCGCGCCGACATCCTGGCCGGTCTCACCACGTCCTTCGCTCTGGTGCCCGAGTGCATCGCCTTCGCCCTGGTCGCCCATCTCAATCCGCTGATGGGGCTCTATGGCGCCTTCTTCATCTGTACCCTCACCGCCCTGTTCGGCGGTCGCCCGGGCATGGTCTCCGGCGCCGCCGGCTCCATGGCGGTGGTCATCGTCGCCCTGGTGGTCCAGCACGGCGTGCAGTACCTGCTGGCCACGGTGGCACTCGGCGGCCTGCTGATGATCGCCTTCGGCCTGCTGCGCCTGGGCAAGCTGATCCGCATGGTGCCGCACCCGGTGATGCTGGGCTTCGTCAACGGCCTGGCCATCGTCATCGCGCTGGCCCAGCTGGAACACTTCAAGCAGGGCGGTGCCTGGCTGAGCGGCGCGCCGCTGTACCTGATGCTCGGCCTCACCGCGGCGACCATGGCCATCATCTGGCTGCTGCCACGCCTGACCCGCGCGGTGCCGCCGGCCCTGGCCGCCATCCTCGGCGTGGGCCTGGCCGTGTATGGCCTCGATCTGCCGACCCGCACCCTGGGCGACATGGCCCATATCGCCGGTGGCCTGCCGCAACTGGCCTTGCCGGACATCCCCTGGACCCTCGACACCCTGCAGATCATCCTGCCCTATGCGGTGCTGATGGCCCTGGTCGGCCTGCTGGAGACCCTGCTGACGCTGAATCTCACCGACGAGATCACCGAGAGCCGCGGCTATCCCAACCGCGAGTGCGTGGCCCTGGGTGCGGCCAACCTCGCTTCCGGACTGTTCGGCGGCATGGGCGGCTGCGCCATGATCGGCCAGACCATGATCAACCTGAGTTCCGGGGGGCGGGGCCGGCTGTCCGGGGTGGTCGCCGGAGGGCTGATGCTGCTCTTCGTGCTGTTTCTCTCGCCGCTGATCGAGCGGATTCCGCTGGCGGCGCTGGTGGGCACCATGTTCGTGGTCGCCCAGCAGACCTTCGCCTGGGCTTCGCTGCGGGTGCTGCACCGGGTACCGCGCAGCGACATGCTGATGATCGTGGCGGTCACGGTGATCACGGTGTTCGCCGACCTGGCCACCGCCGTGCTCTGCGGCATCGTCCTGGCGGCGCTCAACTTCGCCTGGCAGCACGCCCGCCGGCTCTATGCCGACAGCCATTTGGAGGCCGATGGCAGCAAGAGGTATCAGGTGCACGGCACCCTGTTCTTCGCTTCCACCGCCGCCTTCCTCAACCAGTTCGACCCGGCTGGCGATCCGCCGAAGGTGGTGGTGGACTGCAGCCACCTGAGTTTCGTCGACTACTCGGCGGTCGCGGCGCTGCGCACCCTGCACGAACGCTATGCCAAGGCCGGCAAGCGGGTACGGGTGCTGCACCTGTCCAATCGCTGCAAGCAGTTGCTACGCCGGGGCGGTGTGACGGACGACCTCGCCCTCGGCGATTGAACCCCGGGCGTCGCGCCCGGGTCTGTCGCAGCAATGCCCTGCTCTCGGAGACCCGCGGCCATGCCCAAGATCCTCGCCTGCCTCGACGGCTCGGCCGTGAGTGCCGCCGTCTGCGACTTCGCCGCCTGGGCCGGTAACGCGCTAGGCGTCCCCCTGACCCTGTTGCACGTACTCGACCAGCGCCGTTTTCCCCGCCCCGGTCACGGCGTTCCGGCGCCACTGCTGGGCAATCGCGAACAGCTGCTCACCGAACTGGCGGCCCTGGATGCCCGGCGTGGCAGCCTGGCCGAAGACCAGGGCCGGCTGCTGCTGGACGCGGCGCAACTACGGGTGGAAGAGCGGCGCGCCCAGTGCGCCGGCGCCGTGCTTCAGCATGGCGATCTGATGAGTTCGCTGGAAAGCCTGCAGGAAGACTTCGATCTCATCGTCCTGGGTCGCCAGGGCGAGGACAGCCCGCCCAAGCGGCTGATCGGTCGCCACCTGGAAAGCGCCATCCGCCTGCTGCAGCGTCCGCTGCTGGTGGCCGGCCATCAATTCGTCGAACCCAAGGGCGTGCTGCTGGCCTACGACGACAGCAGCAGCGCGCGCAAGGCGGTGACCTGGGTGGCGACTTGTCGGCTGTTCGATGGCCTGGCCTGCCACCTGGTGACCGTCGGCCGCGAGCGCGAGGAACGCCGCGCTGCCCTGGCCCGCGCCGCCGACGAACTCCGCGCCGGAGGCCGCCAGGTCACCACCGCCCTTACCGACGGCGACGTGGAACTGGGCCTGGAGCGCTATCGCAAGCAGCACGGCCTGGAGCTGGTGGTGATGGGCGCCTTCGGTCATTCCCGCCTGCGCCACTTCTTCATGGGCAGCAACACCCGCAACATGCTGGAAGCCGCCGGCAGTGCCCTGATCGTGGTGCGCTAGCGCGTGACGGCACGCGTCCGCCCTCGTTGCACCAGGGCGATCCCCAGCAGGATCACCCCCGCTGCGGACAGTTCACGCAGCCCCACCGCCTCGCCATTGGCCCAGCCGATGATCAGGGCTACCGCCGGCGTGAGATAGGTCGCGGCCGCCGAGGCGACGGCGCCCAGCCGCTCGAGCAGGGCGTAATAGATCAGGAAGGCCAGCCCGGTACCCAAGACGCCAAGCCCTAGCGTCACCCCCGCCAGCGCCTGCGGGTGGCGCAGCAACTCGCCCATGCCCGCGGTATCGGTGACCAGCAGCAACAGCGCCAGGGCCAGCCCCATCTGCCAGGTCACCAGCGCCAGGGGCGGCAGGCCGTGGGGCGCGAGAAACCGGCAGACATAGACGTAGGAGCCGCCGAACAGCGCCGCCGCCCCGAGCATCCAGAGCACACCCCGGCCATCCAGCACCGCCGCTGCGCCCTGCCAGGGCGCGATCAACAGCACCACGCCGAGAAAACCCAGGCAGACACCGCCGAGCATGGCGGCAGTGGGTCGCTGGGCAGGCAGAAACAGCAGGCTGGCAAGGGTGGTGAACAGGGCGATGGTCCCACCCAGCACGCCGGCGACGGCGGACGGCAGCAGCTCGGTCCCCTTGGCGATAGCGAAGTAGTAGAACGCCGTGGCCAGCACCGCCATCACGCCGAAATGCGGCAGCAGCCGCAGTTGCTCGCGCTCCATCACGCCTCGCCGCCACGCCAGCAGCAGCAGGGGTAGGAAGCCGCAGGCGACGCGCAGCAGGGTCATCTGCGCCGGTGAGATGACCTCGGCGGCCAGTTTCATGTAGATGAAGTTGGAGCCCCAGCACAGTCCGAGCGCCCCGAACATCACGAAAGTAAGACCCATTTTTCCTCCTGGCAAGCGCTGCCGAATCGTGGAATAAAGGTCTCTATCTACAGGGCTAGCGCCGATTCCTGGCACGCTATCCACTGAGCCCAGCCAATAGCGAAACTAGGGTCAGGACGACCATGATGACCAGCCGACGCCTCCCCCCGCTGAAAGCCCTGCACGCCTTCGAAGCCGCAGGACGGCGTGGCAGCTTCCAGGCGGCGGCCGAGGAGCTGTCCGTCACCCAGGCGGCGGTTGCCCAGCAGGTGCGTCTGCTGGAGGAACGCCTGGGTTTTCCGCTGTTCCTGCGTCAGCGACGGGGGGTGCAACTGAGCGAGCGCGGTCGCGCCTACTTCCAGGATGTACAGCGCGCCTTCGCCTTGCTCCGCGAAGCCACCGACACGCTGCTGTCGCGCAAGCGGGTAGTCACCGTGAGCGTGACCCCCACCTTCGCCGCCAAATGCCTGATCCCGCAATTGCCGGCCTTCGCCCAGGCGCACCCCGAGCTCGATCTGCGGGTGCAGGCCAGCGATGTCCTGGTGGATTTCGCCCGCGATGGCGTCGATCTGGCGATACGTCTCACCCGCCGCCCCGCCCAGCGCGGCGTAACGGCAGACTTCCTCTTCGCCGAGCTGATCGTGGTGGCCAGCCCAGCCTTGATCGGCGCCCAACCCCTGCCGCTGGATGCCACGGCGTTGGCCCGCCAGCCCCTGCTCAACGACGGCCAGGCCGACTGGCCAGCGGTGCTGGACGGCCAACCGGTGCAGCGGGAACTGCACATGAACCAGGCCGCCCTGGCCATAGACGCGGCCCTGGCCGGTCAAGGCATAGCCATGGTCAATCGCTGCTTCGTCCGCGAGGCCCTGGAAAGACGTCAGCTGCTCCAGGTCGTGGCCGGATCCATCCAGAGCGACTGGGGTTACTACCTGGTCATGCCGACCCGCAATCGCCCGGATGCCGCCCTGCGGGCGGTCGGCGAGTGGCTGAAGACCCTGGCGAACGACAGCGCCACGCCACGCTGACGCGCCTAGAAATCCACCCGTCCGCGGCTGGCCTTGAGGCCGCTGCGGCGCGATTTGCCTTCCAGGCGGCGTTGCTTGGAGCCGTAGGTAGGCTTGGTGGGTCGCCGCGGCTTTTCCTGGACATTGGCGGCGGCGATCAAGGTGGCGAGACGCTCCAGGGCATCGGCGCGATTCTGTTCCTGGGTGCGGTACTGCTGCGCCTTGATCACCACCACGCCGTCACGGCTGATGCGCTGGTCACGCAAGGCCAGCAGGCGCTCCTTGAGCGCCTCCGGCAGGGACGAGGCCTGGATGTCGAATCTCAGGTGGACGGCGCTGGAGACCTTGTTGACGTTCTGCCCACCGGCGCCCTGGGCGCGTACCGCCGTGAGCTGGATTTCCTGCTCGGGTAGCGTCAGGCGCTCGTCGATGACCAGGGTCACGCCGGTTGCGCGCCGCGGGTCAGCCAGGCGTCCAGCAGGGGTTCCAGCTCATCCAGCGGCTGGTAGCCATTGGTGATCAGGGCCAACTGGCCGTTGCGCTCGGCCAGCAAGGTGGGAAAGCCGGCGATGCCCAGGTTCAGCGCCCAGTCGAAGTCCGCCTGGGTAGCCCGGTGCGCCGGCTCGCCATCGAACAGCGGGGCGAATTCGATGCGCGGCAGGCCGCTGGCTTCGGCCAGCTCCACCAGCAACGCCGGCTGGGTGACATCGCGCGCCTCCACATAGAAGGCCTGCTGGATACGCTTGGCGAGGCCCCAGACGGCCTCCTCGTCGAGCTGGCGGGCAGCGACCAGGGCACGGCAGGCCGGTTCGGTGTCGTACACCAGGCCTTCCGGCGGTCCCTGGTCCAGGGCGAAGGGCTGGCCGGTGGTGTCCTGCACCGCCTGCCAGTAGGCCAGGGTGCGCACCCGGCTGGCGGCGTCCTGGGCCACGCGTTCGCGGCGCAGGCCACCGACCACGATGCGCAGGGGAATGCCCTGCTCGGCCGCCCGCTGCGCCAGATGATCCACCACCGGGGCGAAGCCCCAGCACCAGGAGCACATGGGATCCATCACATAGAGCAGGCGACCGGGCATCCTAAACCTCCTCGAGGCTGGGCGTGGCGTTCAGCCGCGGATCGCGGCCAATGGGATGGGGCTCGTTGCGCAGGCGGGCGAGTTCGATCTGCTTCTGCCGCTCGCGGGCGCCGGCCCGGGTCTTCTCCGACAGCGAATCCCAGCAGTGCGGGCAACTGATGCCGGGGCTGTAGTGCGGCGACTGCATGTCCTGCGGCGAGACCGGATTGCGACAGGCGTGGCACTGGTCGTAGACGCCCTCGGCCAGCTCATGGGTCACGGTGACGCGGTTGTCGAAGACGAAGCACTCGCCTTCCCAGCGCGACTCCGCCGCCGGCACCTCTTCGAGGTACTTGAGGATGCCGCCCTTGAGGTGGAACACCTCGGGGAAGCCCTCCTGCAGCATGAAGCTCGAGGCCTTCTCGCAGCGGATGCCGCCGGTGCAGAACATGGCGACCTTCTTGTGCCGGGCCGGATCGAAATGCTCGCGAACATAGGCCGGAAAATCGCGGAAGCTCTTGGTCTTGGGGTCGATGGCGCCCTTGAAGCTACCGATACCCACCTCGTAGTCGTTGCGGGTGTCGATCACCAGGACTTCGGGGTCGTCGACCAGGGCGTTCCAGTCGCGCGGCTCGACATAGGTGCCCACACGTTGGTTGGGATCGACGCCGGGCACACCCAGGGTGACGATCTCCTTCTTCAGCTTGACCTTGGTGCGATAGAACGGCTGCTCGGCGCAGTAGGATTCCTTGTGGTCGATGTCGACCAGGCGCGGATCGGCACGCAGCCAGGCGAGCACGGCGTCGATGCCTTCACGGCTGCCGGAGACGGTGCCGTTGATGCCCTCCTCGGCCAGCAGCAGGGTGCCCTTGACGTCGTGCGCCAGCAGGGTCTGCAACAGGGGTTCACGCAATTGGACGTAGTCGTCCAGGGTGACGAACTTGTACAAGGCCGCCACGACAATCTTGTCGGTCATCTTCGAGTTCCCAGAGGTCGCCCGCGCAAAGGGCGGACCGGTTAGACGAAAACGCCGGCAAGAGTGCCGGCGCCGGTCAAATTTTAACCAATAGACGAGACGCCGAACAGTGCGCCTTGAGATCAGCCCGCCAGGTCGTGCTGGCTGCCGCCGCGGCAGGTGGGCGAATCCGGCGCCTGGCCCCGGCTGGCCCATTCCTCCGGCGTATAGGTGTGCAGCGCCAGGGCATGGAACTGGCCCATGAGTTCGCCCAGGGTGCCGTAGACCTTCTGGTGACGCTTCACCGCATTGAGCCCGGCGAAGTGTTCGCTGACCACCACCGCCTTGTAGTGGGTCTCCTGGCCGCGGCTGTGCATGTGGCTTTCGTCCAGCACCTCCAGGTGCTCGGGTTGCAACAGGCCCAGGCTGGACTGGATACGTTCGCGCATGCTCATGGGGTTACCTCGACTGTGAGAACCAACATTCTAACGGGCTCACGCCCAGGTCGGAATCGCCCCCGACGGCCCGGAAACGACGAAGCCCGGAACGGGTCCGGGCTTCGCGGATTGAAGCGAGATCAGCGCTTGGCGGGCGGGGCGCCTTCGGCGGCACCGGCCGGCGGCTTGACGCCCAGCTCCTTGTCCATCTCGGCGAGGATGCCGTTGACCTTGGGTACCGCCTGCTCCAGCTTGGCCTGGGTCAGCTCGGCGGACTGGGCCGACAGCCGCGGCAGGGTGGCCAGCATCTTCTTGCCCAGGTCGGACTGGTAGAACTTGATCAGGCCTTCCAGCTCGTCTTCGGTGAAGGTGTCGGTGTACAGCTTGACCATGTCGGGCTTGATCTTGTCCCAGCCGATGGTGCTGTCCAGGGCCTGGTTGGCACGGGCGGTGTAGCTTTCCAGTACGGCCTTCTTGCCGGGCGCCTTGGCCTGCGCGAAGTGCTGGGCGAACAGCTGTTGCACCTGGGCATAGACCGGGGTGGTCAGCTTGTCGGCATTGGCCAGCTTGAGAAAGCGCTCCGCGTCGGCCGCGTGGCTCTTGGCATCGGCCAGGGCGAAGCTGCTGGCGCTGGCGAGCATGATGACGGCGCCGAGCGTACGGAGGGTCTTCTTCATGGGCATCCTTCAGGAGGCTGAAAATGGACCGCGAGTGTGCCATAGGGCGGCTGAACCTGGCCTGAATTTAGCGAAGACGCCCAACAGTTGAGAACACTTCCCATTTGGGAACCCTGGCGCTAACCTGCTGCCCAAGCTAGCTGGACCCTACCTCATCACCGGAGACCGCCATGAGCCGTACCGAAACCGATAGCATCGGCCCCATCGAAGTAGCCGACGACGTCTACTGGGGCGCCCAGACCCAGAGATCGCTGGAGAACTTCGCCATCGGCAATCAGCACATGCCGCTGGCAGTGGTGCATGCCCTGGCCACGGTGAAGAAGGCGGCGGCGCGGGTGAACCTGAGCCTGGGTGAATTGCCCGAGGACGTCGCCACCCTGATCGAGAAGGCCAGCAGCGAGATCCTCGACGGCTTCCATGACGACCAGTTTCCTCTGGTGGTCTGGCAGACCGGCAGCGGTACCCAGAGCAACATGAACGTCAACGAGGTCATCGCCGGCCGCAGCAACGAGCTGGCCGGCAACGGCAAGGGCGGCAAGAAGCCGGTGCATCCCAATGACCACGTCAATCGCGGCCAGAGCTCCAACGACTGCTTCCCTACCGCCATGCACATAGCCACCGCCCTGGCGGTGCAGAACGACTTGCTGCCGGCCATCGCCGAGCTGTCCGGTGGCCTGGCGCTGCAGTCCGCGCGCTACCAGCACCTGGTCAAGACCGGGCGCACCCATATGATGGATGCCACTCCAGTCACCTTCGGCCAAGAGCTGTCGGCCTTCGTCGCCCAGCTGGATCTGGCCGAGCGGGCCATCCGCAACGCCCTGCCGGCGGTCATGGAACTGGCCCAGGGTGGCACCGCCGTGGGTACCGGCCTGAATGCGCCCAAGGGCTTCGACGAAGCCATCGCCAAGGAAATCGCCGAACTCACCGGCCTGCCCTTCGTCACCGCGCCGAACAAGTTCGCCGCCCTCGCCGGCCATGAGCCGCTGGTGGCCCTGCATGGCGGGCTCAAGACCCTGGCCGTGGCCCTGATGAAGATCGCCAACGACCTGCGCCTGCTGGGCTCCGGTCCGCGCGCGGGCTTCGCCGAGGTCAAGCTGCCGGCCAACGAACCGGGCAGCTCCATCATGCCGGGCAAGGTCAACCCGACCCAGTGCGAGGCGCTATCGATGCTGGCCTGCCAGGTGATCGGTAACGACGTCACCGTCGGTTTCGCTGCCAGCCAAGGGCATCTGCAGCTCAACGTCTACAAGCCGGTGATCGCTCACAACGTGCTGGAGTCCATCCGCCTGCTGGCCGATGGCTGCCGCAACTTCAACACCCATTGCGTCACTGGCATGGAGCCGGACGAGCACAAGATGGCCGAGCACCTGGAGCAGGGGCTGATGCTGGTGACCGCGCTCAATCCGCACATCGGCTACGACAAGGCCGCCGAGATCGCCAAGAAGGCCTATGCCGAGAACAAGACCCTGCGCGCCGCCGCGCTGGAGCTTGGCCACCTGACCGATGCCCAGTTCGACGAGTGGGTCCGCCCGGAAACCATGCTGGAAGCCGGTGGCCGTGGCTGAAGCCCGCGGCGCCACGCCGCTGGAAGGGGATGGCCGGCGCCTGCTGGTCATCCAGGGCAATCCCAAGCGCACCAGCTTTTGCCAGTCGCTGGCCGACGCCTATGTCCAGGGCGCCCAGGCCAGTGGCCAGGTGGTGCGCCAGCTGAAACTGGCCGAGGCCCAGTTCGACCCGGTACTGCGCGAAGGCTACGATCTGTCGCAGACGCTGGAGCCGGACCTGCTCGAAGCCCAGCGGCAGATCCACTGGGCCGAGCACCTGGTGTTCATCTACCCGGTCTGGTGGAACGGCCTGCCGGCGCTGCTAGCGGGCTTTCTCGAACGCGTCCTGCAACCGGGCTTCGCCTTCGCCCAGCGCGACCAGACCTGGGGCGGCGAGCCCCTGCTGACCGGCCGCAGCGCCGAACTGCTGGTGACTTCCGACACCCCGCCCTCCCCCTGGCAACGCCTGCGCAACCAGGCGCCCCACCGCCAGGGTATCCAGGAAGGCCTCGAAGCCTGCGGCATCCAGGTGCTGCAGGTCCACGAGTATTCCCCGGTACGGGCGGCCGACGAGGAACAGCGGCTGCGCTGGTTGCAAGAGGTGGAGCGGTTGGGGCGGAACGAGTAGGTCTGTCGCCGGTTCTATCAATGCAATCGCGGCCGCCCCTACAGGCTCCGACGTGGCCGTAGGAGCAACTGTCTTATCGCGGCCATGGGCCGCTCCTACGGTGGCGTCAGTGCCTGTAGGAGCGGTCGCTACGGCGCACCAGCATGGCCGCGATTTGCAGAACACCACGCCCCAAAGCGGCTGCATCGGCGAAACGCCAGGGCCACGATTCCGTCGCTGCCCGTCAAGGCCTGGCATAACCAAAGCGCTTTTTATTCTTTCCTGTACGGATCGCATCTCGGCACTATCGGCTCTCCCCTTTCGTCCGCGGAGATCCGCCATGACCCGCTATCTCATCCTCCCCGGCTGGCAAGGTTCCGGCCCCGATCATTGGCAAACCCATTGGCAACGCCGCCTGCCGGACGCCCGTCGCGTCGAGCAGGAGGACTGGCAACGCCCCGATCCGCAATGCTGGGTGGACACCCTCGACCGAGCCATCGCCAACTCGCCAGCGCCGGTGGTACTGATCGCCCATAGCCTGGGCTGCGTGACGGTGGCGCTCTGGGCGGCCAGCGCCACGGTAGCGCGGCGGCAGCGGGTGCTGGCGGCGCTGCTGGTCGCACCGGCCGACGTGGAGCGCCCCGGCTGCCCGGCGGAACTGGTGGGTTTCGCCCCGCTGCCACGCCAACCGCTGCCCTTCCCCTCGCGGATAGTGACCTCGGACAACGACCACGCCATCAGCCTGCCCCGCGCCGAAGCCCTGGCACTCGACTGGGGTAGCGAGCTGGACATCCTGCCGGGCGCCGGTCATATCAATACCCGTTCCGGCCACCGGCAGTGGGAAGAGGGACTGGTCTATCTGGCGAAGCTGGGTTCGCACCAGGGCCTGCGGGTCGCCTGAGCCTCCCCTTCCATCATCCAACAGCGCCTCGGCTCCAGACTTCGCCCAGGATCAACCGGGGCCTTGGTGCGCTCGCCTGACTCATCAGCGCCATTTCGAACCAGGAGAACCTGGGCTTTCACTGCGCTCGGCGCCAACCTGAGCGGTCCCGTGTTCCATGGGTTGGGTCGAGCGCCAGCGAAGCCCCCTATCCCCAGCGCCCAATAAAAACCCGCCACCAGGGCGGGTTTCGTCACGACCGCAGCCGCCTCACAGCTTGGCGATGGACACCTCGGTGGATTTGACGAAGGCGATCACCTCGCTGCCCACCTTGAGTTCCAGCTCCTTGACCGAGCGGGTGGTGATGACGGAGGTGACGATGCCGGCGGCGGTCTGGACGTCGATCTCGGAGAGCACCGAGCCTTCGATGATTTCCTTGATGGTGCCCTTGAACTGGTTGCGAACGTTGATGGCCTTGATGGTCATGGCAGAACTCCTCGGATGAACGATCAATAGGCCCAGCGCAGTTGCGTGGGCAGGGGTTGCACGATTTCGGGTAGATCGGGATTGAGCGGCTGCTGCAGCACCCGGGCCAGCACCTCGGCTTCCAGGCGGGCCAGCTGGGCATCGCCGGCAGCCCGGGGGCGCGCCAGGTTGACGTCGAGATCCAGGCCGACATGGCCGTCTTCGATGAGCACCACGCGATCGGCCAGGGCAACCGCCTCGCCCACGTCGTGGGTGACCAGCAGCACGGTGAAGCCGTGGCGCTGCCAGAGGCGCTCGATGAGTTGCTGCATCTCGATGCGGGTCAGGGCATCCAGGGCGCCCAGCGGCTCGTCCAGCAGGAGCAGGCGCGGCTGGTGGATCAGGGCGCGGGCCAGGGCCACGCGCTGCTTCTGGCCGCCGGAGAGCGCCGAGGGCCATTCGCCGGCGCGATCGGCCAGGCCAACCGCTTCCAGGGCCTCCAGGGCACGTGGCTTCCAGTCACCCTTGAGACCCAGGCCGACGTTGTCGATGATGCGCTTCCACGGCAGCAGACGCGCGTCCTGGAACATCAGCCGGGTGTCCTCGCGATGCTGTGCCAGGGGTTCGTCCTGGCCCAGCAGGCTGCCGCCGCTGGCCTTGTCGAGACCAGCTACCAGACGCAGCAGGGTGCTCTTGCCACAGCCACTACGGCCCACCACGGCGACGAACTGACCGGCCGGGATCTCCAGATCGATCCCATGCAGTACGGTGCGCTCGCCGAATGTCTTCACCACCTGCTGCAGCTTGAGGGCGATGCCCTGCGCCACTGGCGGGACGGGTTGGAGACTGGTCATGCGTGGGCCCCCTTCTGATAGGCCGGGTGCCAGCGCAGCCAGGCGCGCTCAAGGCCGCGGGCAGCGAGATCGGCCAGTTTGCCGAGTACCGCGTAGAGCAGGATGGCCAGCACCACGACGTCGGTTTGCAGGAATTCCCGGGCGTTCATCGCCAGGTAGCCGATGCCGGAGCTGGCGGAGATGGTCTCGGCGACGATCAGCGTCAGCCACATCAGGCCCAGGGCGAAGCGCACCCCCACCAGGATGGACGGCAGGGCGCCGGGCAGCACCACGTGCCAGAACAGTCGCGCGCCGGAGAGTCCGTAGCTGCGGGCCATTTCCACTAGCGCCGGATCGACGTTGCGAATGCCGTGATAGGTGTTGAGGTAGATGGGGAAGAACACCCCCAGGGCCACCAGGAACAACTTGGCCGACTCATCGATGCCGAACCAGAGGATCACCAACGGGATCAGTGCCAGGTGGGGTACGTTACGGACCATCTGCAGGGTGCTGTCGAGCAGGCGCTCGCCCCATTTCGACAGGCCGGTAATAAAGCCCAGGGCCAAGCCGATGCTGCCGCCGATGGCGAAGCCGATGCCGGCGCGCCAGCCGCTGATGGCCAGGTGTTGCCAGAGCTCACCGCTCTTGACCAGGCTCCAACCGGCTTCCAGCACCGCCGCGGGCGACGGCAGGATGCGGCTGGACAGCAGGCCGCTGCTCACCGACAGCTGCCAGGCGGCGATCAGCGCCACCGGCACCACCCAGGGCGCCAGCCGCTGCAATTGACGTTCGGTCGTACTGCTCATGCCCGCCCCTCAGCTCTGCGCCGCTTTCTGCGGCAGGATGTCGTTGGCCACCATCTCGCCGAAGGGACTCACGTAGTTGGCACCCTCCACCTGGGTCGGCCGCTTGACCGGCAGGTGCGGGAACAGCAGCTCGGCCACCCGGTAGGACTCTTCCAGGTGCGGATAGCCGGAGAAGATGAAGGTGTCGATGCCCAGGGCGGCGTATTCCTTGACCCGCTCGGCCACGGTAGGACCGTCGCCGACCAGGGCGGTACCGGCACCACCACGGACCAGGCCGACCCCGGCCCAGAGGTTGGGGGCGATTTCCAGGTTGTCGCGGCGGCCCTTGTGCAGGGCGGCCATGCGTTGCTGGCCCACCGAGTCGAAGCGGGCGAAGGCAGCCTGGGCCTTCTCGATGGTGGCGTCGTCCAGGTTGGCGATCAGGCGGTCGGCGGCCTTCCAGGCCTCTTCGTTGGTCTCGCGGACGATCACGTGCAGGCGGATACCGAAGCGCACGGTGCGCCCCAGGGCGGCCGCCTTGGCCTTGACCGCCTCGATCTTCTCGCGCACCGCGTCCAGCGGCTCGCCCCAGGTCAGGTACAGCTCCACCTGCTCGGCGGCGAGGTCCTGGGCGGCATCGGAGGAACCGCCGAAGTACAGCGGCGGACGCGGTTGCTGCAGCGGCGGATAGAGCAGCTTGGCGCCCTTGACCTGGATGTGCTTACCCTCGTAGTCCACCTGCTCGCCTTCCAGCACGCGGCGCCAGATGCGGGTGAATTCCACCGAGGCTTCGTATCTTTCACTGTGGGACAGGTGCAGGCCGTCACCGGCCAGTTCGTCCGGATCACCGCCGGTGACCAGGTTGAACAGGGCCCGGCCGCCGGAGAGGCGATCCAGGGTAGCGGCCTGCCGCGCCGCCACGGTGGGCGAGATGATCCCGGGGCGCAGGGCCACCAGGAACTTGAGTTTCTGGGTGACCGGGATCAGCGAGGCGGCCACCAGCCAGGAGTCCTCGCAGCTGCGGCCGGTGGGGATCAGCACCCCGCCGAAGCCCAGGCGATCAGCGGCCTGGGCGATCTGGGTCAGGTAGCCGTGATCGACGGCGCGGGCGCCGTCGGCGGTACCCAGGTAATGACCATCGCCGTGGGTCGGCAGGAACCAGAAGATATCGAGACTCATGAGGCGTTCTCCACTAAGCGAAATCAGGGTTTGGCGGCGGCGGTCTGCAGACTGGCGGGCGGAGTCCACACCACGTCGCGGATGACCAGCGGCTTGGGAATCAACTTGAGGGCAGTGAAGGCGTCGGCGATCTTCTGCTGCTGCGCGGCCACCTCGGGGGTGATGAAGCGGGCGCCATAGCCCTGGCGCTTGACCACGGTCAGGGCGGTATCCAGCGGCAGGTTGAGCAGCGGCGCCACCTGGGCGGCTACCTCGTCCGGGTGAGCCTTGGCCCAGTCGCCTACCGAGCACACCTCGTCGACGATGGCGCCGACCTGCTCGGGATGGGCCTTGGCGAAGCTGCGGGTGGCCAGATAGAACTGGTGGTTGTCGGCAAGACCCGTGGCATCGGTCAGGGTGCGCGCCTGCAACTGCGTCTCGGCGGCGGCCTGGTAGGGGTCCCAGATCACCCAGGCATCCACCGCGCCGCGTTCGAAGGCGGCGCGGGCATCGGCGGGCGGCAGGTAGACCGGCTGGATGTCCTTGTAGTCGATGCCCGCCTTGGCCAGCGCCTGCACCAGCAGGTAGTGGACGTTGGAACCCTTGTTCAGGGCGATCTTCTTGCCCTTGAGGTCAGCCAGGGAGTGGATCGGCGAATCCTTGGGTACCAGGATGGCCTCACTGGTGGGCGCCGGGGGTTCGTTGGCCACGTAGACCAGATCGGCACCGGCCGCCTGGGCGAACACCGGCGGCGTCTCGCCGGTCACGCCGAAGTCGATGCTGCCGACGTTGAGGCCTTCCAGCAGCTGTGGGCCGCCGGGGAACTCGGTCCACTGCACCTTGACGCCGTCCTTGGCCAGCCGCTGCTCCAGGGTGCCGCGGGCCTTGAGGGTGATGAGGGTGCCGTACTTCTGATAGCCGATGCGTACCGTCTCTTCCGCCTGGGCCAGGCCGGCGGCCAGGGTCAGCAGGGTGACGGCGAGGACTGAACGCTTGAACGAAAACTGCATGGATGACGCTCCGATCAGATACCCCAGCGCGCCTGGCCGATACGATCGGCCAGCAGCTCGGGGGTCAGGGACTGGGGACGCCGCGCCAGCGCGGCGTGGAATTGTTCGAGGGACTCGTACAGGCGCTGCTCAAGCGCCGGAACCAGGGCGACGCCGGTCTCGGTGTAGCTGACCTGACTATCGTCGGCGAAGACGCCATTGAGGATCTCCTGGGCCTTGAGCGCCGAGAGCACCGGCTTGAGCGCATAGTCGATGGCCAGCAGGTGGCCGCTGGAGCCGGCGGTGGCCAGGGGCAGCACCACCTTATGGGTCAGGGCGCGCTCGGGCAGCAGGTCCAGCAGGGTCTTGAGGGCACCGGCCAGGGAAGCCTTGTACACGGGGGTGGCGATCACCAGACCATCGGCAGCCTGCAACTGGGCGATCAGCTCCACCACCGGCGGGCTGTCGAAACGGGCACCGATGAGATCGGCGGCGGGAAAGTCCTGGATGCGCCAGCGCGACAATTCCACGCCCCGCGTCTGCAGCCAATTCGCCGCCAGATCAAGGACGCCGCTGGAGCGCGATCGCGCTGCCGGACTGCCCGCCAAAGTCACCACCTGCATCGCCGCCTCCGGAAGAAAAAAGAGCGGTGTCGCGCCGCTCGAAAAGGAATGAGCGGACCTTAGCAGTGGGTGTTTATTCCCTAAAAATATCCTTTAGGCACTTCGTTATAACCAGAAAGACAAAACCCCGACCTGGGCCGGGGTTTCTTGTCACGGAAGATTTCAGCGATTGGGCTGCGGCGTCAGGCGCAGATAGGGTTTGACCGCGGTGTAGCCCTTGGGAAAGCGCCGCTTGATCTCTTCCTCGTCCTTGAGCGAAGGCACGATGACCACGTCATCGCCATCCTTCCAATTACCTGGCGTTGCGACCTTGTGGTTGTCGGTGAGCTGCAGGGAGTCGATCACCCGCAGGATCTCGTCGAAGTTGCGCCCGGTGCTGGCCGGATAGGTGATGGACAGCCGCACCTTCTTCTGCGGATCGATGACGAACAGCGAACGCACCGTCAGGGTGTCGTTGGCATTGGGGTGGATCATGTCGTAGAGGCCCGCCACGGTGCGGTCGGCGTCGGCCAGGATAGGGAAGCCCACGGATGTGGCCTGGGTCTCCTCGATGTCCTTGATCCAGCCCTGGTGCGATTCCAGACCGTCCACCGACAGGGCGATGACCTTGACGTTGCGCTTGGCGAATTCATCCTTGAGCTTGGCGGTGAGGCCCAGCTCGGTGGTGCACACCGGAGTGAAGTCGGCCGGATGGGAGAAGAGCACGCCCCAGCTGTCGCCCAGCCACTCGTGGAAGCGGATGCGGCCCAGGCTGGAATCCTGTTCGAAATCAGGGGCGATGTCGCCCAGACGGATACTCATTGGCAGTTCTCCTGATGCAGGTAGGGATGACAGCACTATGCCGCTCTGCGCCGGCGGCGGGAAAGATCGGATCGCGCTGTGGTTATAACGCGAAAGGCGCGGCCGGCAGGGCCATCCCACCGAATCGACCAGGCGAAAGTTGAGAAGCCGGTCACAACTCGATCGGACTATTCTCGCTCCAGCGCAACGGCGGCTAGGGTGCTAGAAAAGGAAACGATAAATCACTCCGCCTGGGCAACCCAGGGCGCCCGGCATGGTCTCTTGGCAAGACGAGGAGGAAATTTTCATGTTCGGCAAACGCAATGACGATCCCGGCGCCAGCACCCATTTCCGTAGCGAACGCGTCAGCGTGGTCAACGGCCAGTTCTTCTTCACCACCCGCGAGGGCACCCTGGAAGGGCCCTTCTTCAGTCGTGAAGAGGCGCTGAACCAGATCGACCGTTATCTGGAGCGCCTGCAGACCGCGGAAGGCCTGTTGCGCCAATCCGTCAGCAACGTCTGACCGCCTGCGTCCTATCCTTTAGACTGCGCGCCCTGACCTCCAGGCCGCGCCGTCCATGACCGACTTCCAACACGCCCAGCTCGACTGGGACACCTCCGGGCAACCTCTTTCCCGCACCTATGGCGATGTCTATTTTTCCCGCGCCAGCGGCCTGGAAGAGACCCGCTACGTCTTCCTCCAGCAGAATCGGCTGTCCGAGCGCTTCGCGGCCCTGGCTGCGGGAGAGGTCTTCACTGTCGGCGAAACGGGCTTCGGCACCGGCCTCAACTTTCTCTGCACCTGGCAGCTGTTCGAGGCCTCGGCGCCGCGGGGTGCCCGCCTGCACTTCGTCAGCGTGGAGCGCTTTCCCCTCACCGCGGCCGATCTGGCCCAGGCGCTCACCCTCTGGCCGGAGCTTGCGTCCTATAGCGCAGCGCTGCAGCGCCAGTACCGGGCCATCCATCCCGGCTTCCAGCGGTTGATCCTGGCAGAAGGACGCGTCACCCTGACCCTGCTGGTCGGCGATGTGCTGGAGCGCCTGCCGGAGCTGGATGCCCAGGTCGACGCCTGGTTCCTCGACGGCTTCGCGCCGGCCAAGAATCCCGAGATGTGGACGCCGACGCTGTTCGCCGAGCTGGCGCGGCTGTCCCGCCCCGGTGCCACCCTGGCTACCTTCACCTGCGCGGGTTTCGTCCGCCGTGGTCTCAACGAGGCCGGCTTCGCCATGCGCAAGGTGCCCGGCTTCGGCCACAAGCGGGAGATGCTGGCCGGTGGCTTGGAGCGCCCAGTCACCGCCGCAACGCTCCCGTGGTACGCCCGCCCGCCTCGCCCGCAAGGCCCACGTACGGCTGTGGTGATAGGCGCGGGGCTGGCCGGTTGCGCCACCGCTGCCAGCCTGGCCCGCCGCGGCTGGCAGGTGCAGGTCGTCGAACGGCATGCCGCTCCCGCCCAGGAGGCCTCGGGTAATCCCCAGGGTGTGCTCTATCTCAAGCTGTCGGCCCACGAGACGCCGCTGAGCCGACTGATCCTCGACGGCTTCGGCCTCACCCTACGTGAGTTGCAAGCATTACCCGCGGGCGCTGCCTGGTCACCCTGCGGCGTGCTGCAACTGGCCCTGAGCGACAAGGATGCGACTCGCCAGGCACAGTTGGCAGCCCACTTTCCAGCCGACCTGCTGCACCCCCTGGATCGCGACGCCGCCAGCGCCCGTGCCGGCATCGGCCTGAGGGCGGGTGGGCTGTTCTTCCCTGAAGGTGGCTGGGTCCATCCGCCGGCCCTATGCGCGCACTGGTTGAGCCAGCCGAACATCGAGCTGCTCACCGACACCGCCGTCGTCGACCTGCAGCAAGTGCAAGGGGGCTGGCGGGTCATCACCAGCGGTGCTGACCTCACCGCCAGCGTGGTGGTGGTCGCCAACGCCGCACAGGCGCGGTCGCTGCTGCCGGAGCTGCCGCTGAAGGCGATCCGTGGGCAACTGTCGACGTTGCCCGCAACGCCCCGAAGCCAGGACCTGGCTACCGTGGTCTGCGGCGAGGGCTACCTCGCGCCGGCTCGCGACGGCGAACACTGCCTGGGCGCCAGCTTCGTCTTCGATCGCGACGATACCGAACCCAGTCAGGCCGAACATGCCAGCAATCTGCAGTTGCTCGCCGAACTGTCGCCGGAACTGGCGGCGGAACGGCGGGCCGAGACCCTGACGGGTCGGGTGGCGTTTCGCTGTACGTCACCCGACTATCTGCCTCTGGTCGGCCCGATGGTGGACGAGGCCCTTTTCGCCGAGCGCTATCAGGTGCTGGAACGGGATGCCCGCCAGGTACCGGATCGACCGGCGCCCTGGCGACCAGGCCTCTATGTGAACCTGGCCCACGGCTCGCGCGGCCTGGTCACTACGCCCTTGGCCGCCGAATTGCTGGCAGCTTGGCTCGAGGACGAGCCCCTGCCGGTTCCGCGCCGGGTGGCGGAAGCCTGCCATCCCAATCGCTTTCCCCTGCGCCGGCTGATTCGCGGCAAAGGTTAGACCATTGCCAGCGGGGACTTGGCTTGCGGCGGCGGGAAGGCCCCGTCGAGCAGCGCGAAGTCGTCCTCACCCAGATGCAGATCCAGGGCGCGAGCATTTTCCTCCAAGTGACCGGCATCGCGCGCCTTGGGGATGGCGATCACCCCAGGCTGACGCAGCACCCAGGCCAGGGCGATCTGCGCCGGCGTGGCCTGGTGCCGTTCCGCCAGGGTGGCCAGGGTGGGATGGCGCAGCAGGTCCCCGCCCTGCCCCAGCGGGCAGTAGGCCATCAGCGGCATCTGCTGACGCTGGCACCAGGGCAGCAGATCGTGCTCGATGCCGCGCTGCTCCAGGTTATAGAGCACCTGGTTGGCGCTGCAGCGATCGTCCGCCAGTTCGAGCATATCGGCGGTGTCCAGGTTGGAGACGCCCCAATGGCGAATCTTGCCCTCGTCGCGCAGCTTCTCCAGCGCCATGACCGTCTCGATCAACGGCACCTGGCCGCGCCAGTGCAGCAGATAGAGGTCGATGACGTCGGTCCCCAGGCGCTTGAGGCTACGTTCGCAGGCCAGGGGTACGCCGACCTCGGTGGCGTTTTGCGGATAGAACTTGCTCACCAGGAAGACGTCGTCGCGACGTCCGGCGATGGCCTCGCCGACCAGCTCCTCGGCGCGCCCATCGGCGTACATCTCCGCCGTGTCGATCAGGGTCAGGCCCAGGTCAAGCCCCTGGCGCAGGGCGCTGACCTCCTGGCGATGCAGAGCGGCGTTCTCGCCCATACGCCAGGTACCCTGGCCCAGCGCCGGAACGGTTGTGCCATCGGGCAGGCGAACGGTTTGAGCGGTATTCATGGGCGCATCCTTCTCTTGGGTGTACCGGTTTAGAAACGCCCAAATAGCTGCGGTTCTCCCGGTCGTCCGCCAAACGGCAGCAAAGGCCCTACGGCAGGGACTGCGACCAGACGTCGCACTGGTAAAGTAAGGCTATAAGGAATCAACAATAAGATCCTGGAGCCTTCATGAAGTCACCGATCCCGGGCCTCTGCGCCTTGCTGCTCGCCACCCTGCCCCTTGCGGCCGTCCAGGCCGATGTCATAACCCTGAGATTTTCCCATGTGGTATCCCCCGATACGCCCAAGGGCCGGGGCGCCTTGCTGCTGCAGCAACTGGTGGAGCAGCGCCTTGCCGGCCAGGTACGGGTGGAGGTGCTGCCCAACGGCACGGCCTTCGACGACGCCAGCGAGCTGCAGGCCCTGCAAGACGGCAAGGTGGACCTCCTCGCCCCGGCGATCGCCAAGCTCACGCCGCTAAGCCCCAAGCTGAAGCTGTTCGACCTGCCGTTCCTCTTCGAGAGCCGCGCCGCCCTGGATCACTTCCAGGCGCGTCCCAGCGGCAAGCAGCTGCTGCAGAGCCTGGAGCCGAAGGGCATCATCGGCCTGGCCTACTGGCCCAATGGGCTCAAGCAACTCTCGGCGCGCAAGCCGATTCGCGAACCCGGCGACGCCAAGGGCCTGATCTTCCGCATCCAGAATTCGGACGTGCTGCAGACCCAGTTCGAGACCCTGGGCGCCACGGCGGTCAAGCTGCCCTTCAATCAGACGCTGCAGGCGCTCACCAGCGGCACCGTCAACGCCACCGAGAACACCTGGTCCAATTACTGGAGCCAGCGCCTCGACCAGCAGCAACGCTACTTCACCGAGACCAACCACGGCGCCTTGGACTACATGCTGATCGCCAAGGCCGATCGCTGGCGCACCCTGCCCTTCTCGGTGCGCAGCACCCTGGAAGAGATCATCGATCAGGTGACCTTCGAGGTGAAGAAACAGTCCGAAGCCGAGAACCAGCGGGACCGCGCCCGGATCGCCGCCACCGGCGGCAGCGAGATCCTCACCCTCACGCCCGACCAGCGGACCCACTGGCGCGATGCCATGCGGCCGGTGTGGAAACAGTACGAAGCCGAGATCGGCGGCACCCTGCTCAAGGCCGCCGAGAACTCCAACTAGGGCGTACGTTGCGGCGGCGCCGCCCAGCGCCGCAGCGGCACGCTGCCCGGCTCCCGACATTGGAGATCGCGGAACGGCCCGGCGACCTGGGTCCAGCCCGGTCCTGGCGGGGTCTGGGTACAGAATTCCTGGCCGTCCGCGGCGCTGCGCCAGCGCCAGTAGGCCGCCGGCGCCGCCAGGGCAGCACCGGCCGGCCACAGGCCCGCCATTAGACTCAGCGCGACGATGGCCAGCCCTCGCGATACCGAACAGTTGGCCGTGCCCACCGCTTTCCTACGCCACACCCTCGCACCCTCGGTAAACCGTTTGACGCATCATCCGTTGAAGACGCGATGGACGGAAGTCCGCTTCGTACCGAAGACGCTCCGGCGTCGAGCCTCAGTCGGGAAACAGCAAGCCGCCGGCTTCCCGCATGAAGATCTCGCAGGTCTTGGGTCCCACTCCTTTCAGCGTCTGCAGCCGTCGTTCGAAATCCGCCCTGTCGGCACTCGCCGCGCGTAGGTCGGCGAACCGGCCGTGATAGTCATCCTGCAACTGGCGACAGGCCTCCAGCAGGCGTGTCGCCGTGCTTTCGTCATAACGCCGGTAATGCCCCTCGCCCAGTTGGTCGACCAGTTGCTGCCAGGAGAGATTGAGGATCTTGCGCGGAGTATCGCGCCCATGCCGGCGATAGATCACCGTCCAGGCCTGGGCGGCGATGGTCTGGGAGATGCGCTTGCCGAATAGATAGCTGGCCAGGAACCAGCCGAACAGCCCCTGCTCGTCATCCGCGGCGAGGGTCAGGCCAAGATCGGCAGCGGAGGTCGTCTTGCTCATGGGATATCCCTGCTGTAGGCGTCTTGCCTAGGGATGCTCCATGGCGCCCTGGGTTCGGCATAGGCGACCGCCGGCGTCTCACTGCCGGATCACCTCGCCCCGCTGGGGCGCCAGGCGGGCCAGCAGGGCATTCTGGCTGCGCTGCGGCACGCCCTCCTGCTCCATGGCCCGTTGCAGGTCCTCCACCAGCGCATTGAAATCGGCCGGCTGCAGATTCAACCCCCGGTGACTCTCCGCCATGCTCGCACCCTGGTAAACGCAGGGGCCACCGGCGTCTACGCAAATCTTCTGAATCAGCAGCCCACGCAGGCGACCTATGTCGACATTGGCGAAGTAATGGCGGATCCGCGTATCGCGGGCCACGTTGAGCAGCATGCCCTCGACGATCCGGGTGATACCCGGTTGGCCACCCAGCTCCTGGTACAGCCGATCGCCCGTTGGTGGCTGCGTAGCGCAGCCGAACGAGCCCAGCAGGGCGGCCAGCAGGACCCAGTGCCCGAGCTTCATCAGTAGCTCCCCTGCAGCGACAGGTAGAGACCCTGCTGGTCGTCCAGGGTCGCGATCTCGCCCAGCCAGGCATAGGCCACCACCAGCGAGAGATGTTTGTTGGGGAAGTAGCCGACGAAGGCATCCACCCAGTCACTTTCGTGGGTGAAGCTCAGGTTCTGCGGCTTCTGCCGGTACTCCATCCCCACGGCCCAGCGTGGATTGAAGAACACCGCCGCCGAGCCCTCCTTGAGCCATTGACGGCTATCGTTGCGATCCCCGCCGAAGCCCAGCAGCCCCATTTCATTGGCCCGGCTGTACCTGACGCCGGCGTTGAGCAACAGGTTGTAGCCGAAGGCGCCACCGAGGATCAGGCGACTGGCACCGAGGTAGCCCTCGACATCGCTGTCGCGCCGGGCGCCTACCGCCTGTGGAATGGCGAAATCGCGCTGATGCTTGTACTGCACACCCAGCGCCACCTGCGGCAGGCGGTCGTAGATCAGGTCACCCGCCAGGCGGACCTTGGCACCGACAACGTCCTGGCTGAGGCTTTCTTCTGCCAGGTTCATCAGGCGCCGCAGCGTCGGCATGTCCAGCCGCTGACGCGCATAGGACAATTCCACCCGATTATCGTAGGCCACCGCGGCACCGGCCGTGTCGAGCCGATAATCGCCGGTCCAGACCCTAGTGGCGAAGGCCGTCGCCCCGAGCTGCCCGCTCTCGCCATAGCCGCCGATCACCGCCCAGGGGGTGATGCCGCCGCCAGCCGCACCCTCCAGGCTGCTTGCCCCACCGGTGGCGAGTAACTTGCCGCCATCGGCCTGCACGCCGGCAGCCAGCAGCCCTAGCGCGAGCGCCCAAACCCTTTTCATGCCAGCGCCTCCGTCACGGGCAGATCCTGCCGCTCCATCCAGGCCTCGAACTCGGCGGCCGGCACCGGGCGACTGATGTAGTAGCCCTGGATCACATCGCAGCCCCAGCCTCTCAGCAAGGCCAGCGCCCGGGCCTCCTCGACCCCTTCGGCGACCACTTCCAGGCCCAGGTTGTGCCCCATCTCGATGGTCGAACGCACGATGACGGCATCGTCGTTGCCGGCCTCCAGTTCCCTGATGAAGGACTGGTCGATCTTCAACTCGTCTACCGGCAGGCGCTTGAGATGCGCCAGGGATGCGTGGCCGGTGCCGTAGTCGTCCACCGACAGGCGAATGCCGAGGCTCGACAACTGCTTGAGCAGGGCGATGGCCGCTTCGGGATCGGCCATGATGGCGCTCTCGGTGATCTCGAAGGTCAGCTGGCGGGCCGACACCCCCGCTTCGTCGAGCCAGCCGATCACGCGCTCCGGCAGGTGCCGATCGGAGAGATCCACGGCGGAGACGTTCAGCGACACCTTCACCTGGCGTCCCTGGCTCTGCCACAACGCCAGCTGACGGATCGCCGTCTGGATCACCCAGCGGGTCAGGCCAGCCATGTTGCCACTGCACTCGGCCAGGGGAATGAATTCAGCGGGCGAGACCATGCCCAGCTCGGCGTGCCGCCAGCGCAGCAGCACCTCCGCCTGGTGGCCGCCCTGGCGGTGCAGGGCCACCTTGGGCTGGAACACCAGCAGCAACTCGCCACGTTCGGCCGCCAGGGGCAGATCCTGAACCAACTGCAAGCGCCGCTGCTGGGCCGCATCGCGCTCCTGGTCATAGACCCGCAGCCGATCCGGCATGCCGCCGGCATCGAGCATCGCGCCCCGGGCTCTTTCGATCAGCAGGTGCGGATCATCCCCGTGCTGCGGATAGCTCGCGACACCCACGCGGCACTTCAGGCGAAACAGCTGGCCCTCGTGCTCGATGGGCTCGGCCAGCAGCGCCCGCCACTGGGCGATGAGGCCGACCGCACCCGCCACGTCCAGGCGACAGACCTGCACCAGGAATTCGTCACCCACCGGACGAGAGACGCAGCCGCGCCCGGCCAACAGGGCCTGGGCGCGCTCGGCCACCACCTTGAGGATATGGTCGCCACCCGCTACCCCGGCGGTCTCATTGATCGCCTGGAAGCCGTCCAGGCCCAGATAAAGCAGCGATACCTGGGGCTGAGTCGCCATGAACACCCGCAGGCGCTCTTCCGCCAGCACCCGATTGGGCAAGCCGGTCAGGGCATCGTGCAGGGCGTTGTGACTCAATTGCAGCTCGCGTTCGGCGATGCCCTGACGCATCCCCTCGAGCACCTGCGCCAGGTGTCCGAACTCGTCCCGCCGTGGCACCTCGATCTTCACCGAGTAGTCACCCTGGCCGATACGCCAGGACACCTCGGACAGTTGGCGCAGCGGCTGGGCCAGGTTGCGCGCCAGCGCCAGGGCGCCCAGCAACGCCGCCAGCAGCGCGCCACAGGCGATCAAGCCGAGCTGCCTGAGCAGGGGTTCGAATTCGGCAAGCGCGATATCCAGCGAGCGCAGCAGATAGACCTGGACCGGCGCCTCCGCTGTCCCCAGGGTCAGGCGCTTGACCTGATAGAGATGCCCGTCGAGCGCCACCTGCCAGACGGCATCCGTCGCCGGTGCACCGACCAGGGCCCGCGCCAGCAACTCCCGGCGCGTCTCCGGCAACGTGCTGGCCATGGCCGATGCCTCACCGAGAAAGACCACGTCCAGATTGATCAGCGAGCGGAATTCCTCGGCCATGGCCTGATCCATGGCGAAGGTCATCACCACCTGGGCGATGGGCAGCGGCGCCCGCACCGGCACCGTCACGCGCAACAGCGGCAGTCCCGCGCTCGCCACCACGCAGCCAGCGCCATTGGGGGCTGCGGCCGTGGTCGGCATGGGCTCCTCCTGGCTGTGGCCGGCGACGGTGCTGGCGATCAGGCGGCCGTCCAGGTCCAGCAGGTAGGTATCGCCCGCCCCCACCCGGGCGCCATGGTTGGCCAGCACCGACCTCAGGGTCGGCACGTCGCCACTGGCCACCGCATCGCGGAAGCCGAAATCGGCCGCGAGCACCCGCACGGCGTCGTTCAGGCGGCGACAACGGCTGTCCAGCTCCTGGCGGAACACCCGGGCACCGGTATCGAGTTGATCGTAGGACTGGCGCACCGCACTGGCCTCGGTGGCGGCCTTGACCGTCAGATAGACCAGGGCGATGACCACCAGCATCAGCAGGAAGAGACTGCCGGCGATCCGGGTCTGGAAACTATGGATGAGCTTCATCGTGCGCCGCCTTGTGGAAGGCCTCCTCGAAGCCCGTGGTCGCCGGCTCCGCAGGCTGCGGCTTGGGCTGGACCGCCAGGTGCAGCTGCAGCGCCACCGGCTTGCCCGCCACCGTCAGGTCGGGCTGGGCGACCTCGCGTCTATCGCTCAGGTCGGGATGCCAAAGTGCCAGCTGATAATGACCGTCCGGCACCTCCAACCGGGCGCGGCCCTGACCGTCGGTCACCGCGGCGCGCCCGGCGGCGGTCACATAGACATAGCCCACCATCCAGTCATGGATGTTGCAGCCCACCACCACCACTCCCGGCTGGTCGAATACCACCGGCGTGCTGGGGATACCATGGTAAAGCGGCAACTCGAAATGCTTGGCCGAGGAGAAGGAATAGACCTGGTGGCGGATGTCATCGGAATTGGGAAAGCTCACCGCCGTCCCGGTGGACACCGCCAGGACATGGGGCACGAAACGCCGATTCTGCTGGTCGATGGACGCCGGTCGCGCGTCCGGCACCAGGCCCTGGCCGGACAGCAATACCACGGCGTCGGTCAGGGGCGCACCCTGCTTGTCGAGTACCTGGACCGCGATCTCCGCGGCTTGCGCGGTTCCCAGGCCCAACGCCAGAAGCCCCGCCATCACCCACTGCTTGTTCACCTACCGCGCTCCAGTGCTTGCCCGTCGAAGCCATCACCGGCTTTCCGGTGTGACTCCAGCATTAGCGGCCGTACCTGGGGAATCTTTATCGCGCTCTCGACCACTCATCGCCCCTACGGTCGCACTTAGGGTCCGCCCCGGCGGTCAAGAAGGACAGGCGTTGGCCTGCGTTGAAAAAGCCGCGCGCTCGCCCCATGTTGGCCTCACATCCAAGCCCAAGGTACGCCAATGAGCGATCAGGATAATCAAACGGACATTCTCAGCGAGGAAGAAGGCCAGACCGGCCTGGTCCTGCCCGGCCAGAATCTCCCCGACAAGCTCTACATCATCCCCATCCACAACCGCCCCTTCTTCCCGGCTCAGGTGCTGCCCGTCATCGTCAATGAAGAGCCCTGGGCGGAAACCCTGGAGCTGGTGGCCAAGACCGACCACCACAGCCTCGCGCTGTTCTACATGGAGCAGCAGCCCGAGGGCAGCGAAGGCTTCGATCCCGACCAGTTGCCGCAGCACGGCACCCTGGTACGCATCCATCACGCCAGTCGCCAGGACGGCAAGTTGCAATTCGTCGCCCAGGGTCTGTCCCGGGTGCGCATCCGCGGCTGGCTCCGGCGCCAGCGCCCGCCCTACCTGGTGGAAGTCGAACACCTGCGTCCCAGCCCCGATCCCAGTGACGAGGTGAAGGCCTACGGCATGGCGCTGATCAACGCCATCAAGGAGCTCCTGCCGCTCAATCCGCTCTACAGCGAAGAGCTGAAGAACTACCTCAATCGCTTCAGCCCCAACGATCCTTCGCCGCTGACCGACTTCGCCGCCGCCCTCACCACCGCCCCGGGTGCCGAATTGCAGCAGGTGCTCGATACCGTGCCCATGCTGCAGCGCATGGAGAAGGTCCTGCCGCTACTGCGCAAGGAAGTGGAAGTCGCGCGCCTGCAGAAGGAGCTCTCCGCCGAGGTCAATCGCAAGATCAACGAGCGCCAGCGCGAATTCTTCCTCAAGGAACAGCTCAAGCTGATCCAACAGGAACTGGGCATCACCAAGGACGACCGCAGCAGCGACCTCGAAAGCTTCCGCCAGCGCCTGGACGGCAAGGTGCTGCCCGAGGCCGCGCAGAAGCGTATCGACGATGAACTGAACAAGCTATCCGTGCTCGAAACCGGCTCGCCGGAATACGCCGTCACCCGCAACTACCTCGACTGGGCTACCGACCTGCCCTGGGGCGTCCACGGCCAGGACAAGCTCGATCTCAAGCATGCGCGCAAGGTACTCGACCGTCACCACGCCGGCCTCGACGACATCAAGAATCGCATCCTCGAATTTCTCGCCGTGGGTGCCTTCAAGGGTGAAGTGGCCGGCTCCATCGTACTGCTGGTGGGCCCGCCCGGCGTCGGCAAGACCAGCATCGGCAAGTCCATCGCCGAGTCCCTCGGCCGCCCCTTCTATCGCTTCAGCGTCGGCGGCATGAGAGACGAAGCCGAGATCAAGGGCCATCGCCGCACCTACATCGGCGCCATGCCCGGCAAGCTCGTCCAGGCCCTGCGTGACGTCAAGGTGATGAACCCGGTCATCATGCTCGACGAGATCGACAAGATGGGCCAGAGCTACCAGGGCGATCCGGCCTCGGCGCTGCTGGAAACCCTGGACCCGGAACAGAACGTCGACTTCCTCGACCACTACCTCGACCTGCGCCTGGACCTATCCAAGGTGCTCTTCGTCTGCACCGCCAACACCCTGGACTCCATCCCCGGTCCGCTGCTCGACCGCATGGAGATCATCCGCCTCTCCGGCTACATCGCCGAAGAAAAGCAGGCCATCGCCAAGCGCCATCTCTGGCCCAAGCAACTGGACAAGGCCGGCGTGCCCAAGGATCGCCTGACCCTCACCGACAGCGCGCTCAAGGCCCTCGTAGAAGGCTATGCCCGCGAAGCCGGCGTGCGCCAGCTGGAGAAGCAGCTGGGCAAGCTCGTGCGCAAGGCGGTGGTCAAGCTCATCGAGAATCCCGAGCTTAAGATCAAGATCGGCGCCTCGGATCTCGAGGACTACCTGGGCATGCCCACCTTCCGCAAGGAGCAGTTGCTCTCCGGCGTCGGCGTCATCACCGGGTTGGCCTGGACCAGCATGGGCGGCGCCACCCTGCCCATCGAGGCGACGCGCATCCATACCCTGAACCGCGGCTTCAAGCTCACCGGCAAGCTGGGCGACGTCATGAAGGAATCCGCCGAGATCGCCTACAGCTACGTCACCTCCCACCTGAAGGAATTCAAGGGCGATCCCAACTTCTTCGACCAGGCCTTCGTGCATCTGCATGTCCCTGAAGGTGCCACGCCCAAGGACGGCCCCAGCGCCGGCATCACCATGGCCTCGGCCCTGCTGTCGCTGGCGCGCAACCAGGCGCCGAAGAAGAACGTCGCCATGACCGGCGAATTGACCCTGACCGGTCAGGTATTGCCCATCGGCGGGGTACGGGAAAAGGTCATCGCCGCGCGGCGCCAGAAGATCAGCGAACTGATCCTGCCGGAGCCCAATCGCGGCGATTTCGAAGAGCTGCCCGCCTATCTCAAGGAGGGGCTGACCGTCCACTTCGCCAAGCGCTTCGCCGACGTCGCCAAGGTGCTCTTCTAGTCTGACCGTCCGACCTCTTGGGGTATGCTCTGCGTTTTGCCGTCATACCCCGGAGGTTTCCATGTCCCCGCGCCTTCTGTTCTGGAGCAGCCTGCTGCTGGCCGGTTGCAGCAGCACCCAGCTGAGCGGCAACCTCATCCTCGGCGATGACAGCGACTGCACGCCTCTCGCGATGCACAGCGGCCAGGAACTGACCCTGACCCTGCCGAGCGATCCCACCAGCGGTTATCGCTGGACCGTCCTCCAGCGCAGCGACAACCTCAAGCAACTCGGCCCGGAAGTCTTCCGCGAGCAGCGCCAGGACCAGGGCGGCATCGGCAGCGCCGGCCAATCCCTCTGGCGCTTCCGCGCCCAGGGCGCCGGTACGGCCCATCTCGAACTCGAGGCCCGCCAACCCTGGGACACCCAGGCAGCGCCCCAGGCCCGCTTCGACTGCCGCATCGAAATCCGCTGAAGCCGCGTCCTGTAGCACCCACCGGGGGTACAATGCCCCCTTTCGATTTTCCAGGTACCGCCCATGAGCGAAGCCGACCGCCTGTTCGCGTCGCCGCAGCCTCCTGCCGACTTCACCTTCAACGAAGACGTGGTGCGCGTCTTTCCCGACATGATCAAGAGATCCGTGCCGGGCTATCCCACCATCGTCGAGAACCTCGGCGTCATCGCCGCGCGCTTCGCCCAGCCCAATAGCCGCCTCTATGATCTCGGCTGCTCCCTGGGCGCGGTGACTCAGGCCTTGCGCCGCCATGTTCGCGCCGAAGGCGCCCGGGTGGTCGCCATCGACAGCTCGTCGGCCATGGTCACCCGCTGCCGCGAATACCTCAGTGCCCAGGACTCCATGCACGAGGAGTTGCTGCCAGTGGAAGTCGTGGAAGCCGACATCCTCGAAGTCACCCTCAAGCCGGCCTCGGTGATCGCCCTGAACTTCACCCTGCAGTTCATCGCTCCCGAGCAGCGCCCAGCCCTGCTCGGCCGCCTGCGCGCAAGCCTGCTACCCGGTGGTGCCCTGCTGTTGTCCGAGAAGATCCGCTTCCCGGACAACCAAACCCAGCAGCTGCTCAACGGCCTGCATCTGGACTTCAAACGCGCCAATGGCTACAGCGAATTGGAAATCGCCCAAAAGCGTACCGCGCTGGAAAACGTCATGCTCACCGACACCCTGGACGAACACCGCGCACGCCTGCAGGCCGCCGGTTTTTCCACCGTCGTACCCTGGTTCCAATGCCTGAACTTCGTCTCCCTGATCGCCCTGCCATGACCCACCCCTCCTACCTCGCAGCCCTGCAACGGGCGCTGGCGGATACCCCGCTGGCCAACTGGTCCCAAGCCCTCGAAGCCGTCCTGGCCGCCAAGTACGCTCGTGGCCACGGCGATCTGCAGCGCTGGCAAGCGGGTGTCGATACTCTTCCCGAAATTGCTGTAGCGGCTGTCGAGCTGCGTGAGGCCGTACGCCTGGTCGGCGCGCCCTCAGCGGAGCAGCACCAGGCCCTGCGCGAGGCGCTGCTGCAACTGCGCCCGTGGCGCAAAGGTCCCTTCCAGCTGTTCGATCTCCATCTGGATACCGAATGGCGCTCCGACTGGAAATGGGATCGCGTCGCTCCCCATCTGGATCTGCAAGGCAAACGCGTTCTGGATGTCGGTTGCGGCAACGGCTACTACCAGTGGCGCATGCTTGGCGCCGGAGCCAGCCTGGTCCTAGGTGTCGATCCCAATTGGCTATTCCACTGCCAGTTCCAAGCGCTGCGCCGCTATCTGCCTGACCTGCCCACCTGGCACCTGCCAATCACACTGGAAGAGCTGCCCGTACTGGACGGCGGCTTCGATACCGTCTTTTCCATGGGCGTGCTCTACCATCGCCGCTCGCCCATCGACCACCTGCTGGATCTGAAGAACTGCCTCGACAGCGGCGGTGAGCTTGTCCTGGAAACCCTGGTCGTCGAGGGTGACGCCACCACCGTCCTCGTCCCCGAGGATCGCTACGCCCAGATGCGCAACGTCTGGTTCCTGCCTTCCACCGACGCCCTGCAACTCTGGCTCCGCCGCGCCGGCTACCAGGACAGCCGCCTGGTCGACCTCACCCCTACCACGGTGGACGAACAACGCTCCACCGAGTGGATGGGCTTCCAGTCGCTGCCGGACTTCCTCCATCCAGAGGATCCCAGCCGTACCATCGAAGGCCACCCCGCCCCCTTGCGCGCCACCCTCATCGCCCGCAAGCCCTGAACGCAAAAAGCCCGGCACATGCCGGGCTTTTCTATGGTTGACGTACTAATTCAGGGTCATTGGTAGCGACCACTGCCCTATCGCGGCCATGGGCCGCTCCTACAGACGTTGTACCGTAGGAGCGGTGATAGCCCGGCGCAGCCGGGCTGCTTTTGCTCTTACGCTCAGCAGCACGTTATCCAGCAGGCACCAGTAAGCCTGCAGGTGCACCGCTCTTGGTCCCCTCTCCCTCCGGGAGAGGGCTAGGGTGAGGGCAACCCCGGACACGCGGCTTACCTTCGTCCCCTGACCGGGCTATCCGCCTCGAGCGCTTTGGCGCCCGACCAAACTTTCCCCGCCCCAAAGACAACACCCCCGCCAGAGTGAACTGAGCGGGGGTGCTGGGTGTTAGGCGCTTGACGATGACCTACTCTCACATGGGGAAACCCCACACTACCATCGGCGATGCATCGTTTCACTTCTGAGTTCGGGAAGGGATCAGGTGGTTCCAATGC
>NZ_CAJYDW010000007.1 GCF_913774235.1 uncultured Pseudomonas sp.
AGTGACGGATCGCCGAGTCGTACTCAACGTGGGAGGTGTTGATGGTGATACCGCGAGCCTTTTCTTCCGGCGCGTTATCGATCTGGTCGAAACCACGAGCGGAACCGCCCCAGGTGTCGGCACAGACTTTGGTCAGCGCTGCGGTCAGCGTGGTCTTGCCATGGTCAACGTGACCGATGGTGCCCACGTTCAGGTGCGGTTTGTTACGTTCGAACTTTTCTTTAGCCATCGACACTCTCTCCCTTCACGAATTGAGCAAAGCAATGCCGCCATTAAAACAAAGGCAGATATTTTCATATCTGCCTTTTTAAGATGGAGCTCATGAGCGGATTTGAACCGCTGACCTCACCCTTACCAAGGGTGTGCTCTACCAACTGAGCTACATGAGCGAAACATTTGCCAGTCAAACTGGAGCGGGTAGCGGGAATCGAACCCGCATCATCAGCTTGGAAGGCTGAGGTTCTACCACTGAACTATACCCGCAGAGCCTAAGCGCTCTAGCAATCTGGTGGAGGGGGAAGGATTCGAACCTTCGAAGTCTGCGACGTCAGATTTACAGTCTGATCCCTTTGGCCACTCGGGAACCCCTCCAAAGTGAGGCGGCATTTTGCTCATCTGCCCTCCTCTTGTCAAGGGATTTTTCAAAATCTCCTTAACAATCAGTGCTTTCGCTTCGCACACTGGCGTTATCGGCGAAAGCGGGCGCAGTTTATGCAACCCGGCGGGGCTATGCAACCCCGAAATGCAAAAAAAGCTTAAAAAACAAAGGCCGCCATAGCGGCGGCCTTTGCCTGCATACAGCAGCTCCTATTAAAGCTGGGGGCCTGCCGCACGGATGGCGTCGGAGATGCCGGAAAACTTCTTGAAGTTCTCGATGAACTTGCCTGCCAGCTCACGCGCCGCAGCGTCGTAGGCCTCGCCATCCTGCCAGGTGTCGCGCGGGTTGAGCAGGACGGTATCCACACCGGGTACTGCGACCGGCACGTCGAGGTTGATCACCGGCACGTGACGGGTCTCGGTATCGATGAGCGCGCCACTCTGGATGGCAGCGATCACGGCACGAGTGGTGGGAATGTTGAAGCGCTTGCCCACGCCATAGCCGCCGCCGGTCCAGCCGGTGTTGACCAGGTACACCTTGGAACCGAAGCCCTGGATACGCTTGATCAGCAACTCGGCGTACTCTGCCGCGGGACGCGGGAAGAAGGGCGCACCGAAGCAGGTGGAGAAGGTGGACTTGATGCCGGGGCCGGAGCCCATCTCGGTCGAGCCGACCAGGGCGGTGTAACCGGACAGGAAGTGATAGGCCGCCTGTTCGTTATTGAGGATGGATACCGGGGGCAGCACGCCGGTGAGGTCGCAGGTCAGGAAGATGACCGCATTGGGCTCGCCGCCCAGGTTGTGCTCGGCGCGCTTGTCGATCAGCTCGCGGGGATAGGCCGCACGACTGTTCTGGGTCAGGCTGTCGTCGGCGTAGTTGGGCGTACGGGTCTGCTCATCGAGCACCACGTTTTCCAGCACCGCACCGAATTGGATGGCCTTCCAGATGACCGGCTCGTTCTTCTCGGACAGGTCGATGCACTTGGCGTAGCAACCACCCTCCATGTTGAAGACGGTACCCACGCCCCAACCGTGCTCGTCGTCACCGATGAGGTAGCGGCTCTGGTCGGCGGACAGGGTGGTCTTGCCGGTACCGGACAGACCGAAGAACAGGGTGACGTCACCGTCCTCGCCAACGTTGGCGGCGCAGTGCATCGGCAGCACGTCCTTTTCCGGCAGCAGGAAGTTCTGCACGGAGAACATGGCCTTCTTCATCTCGCCCGCGTAGCGCATGCCGGCGATCAGCACCTTGCGCGCAGCGAAGTTGATGATGACGGTACCGTCGGAGTTGGTGCCATCCCGCTCGGGCTCGCAGACGAAGCCCGGCGCGTTGATGATTTCCCAGGCCGGCTTGGACTGGGGATCGTACTGGGCCGGGTTGATGAACAGGCAACGACCGAAGAGGTTGTGCCAGGCGGTCTCGGTACGCATGATCACGGGCAGGTAGTGCTCGACATCGGCACCTACATGCACATGGGAGACGAACTGATCGCGCTCGTCCAGGTAGGCGCTGACGCGCTCCCACAGCGGCGCGAACTTGTCCTCCGGGAACGGCCGGTTGATCGGCCCCCAATGGATGGCATCGCGCGTGGAAGCTTCCTCGACGATGAAGCGATCAACCGGCGAACGCCCCGTGCGATGTCCAGTCCTGACGACCAGCGAGCCGTTATCGGCCAGCTCTCCCTCGCCACGGCGCAGAGACTCTTCCACAAGCTGCGCGACGCTGATATCGGTATACACGTTGGCTTTCGTCATTTCGTTCCCCATGGCCCTGGGCCGTTCCTCATGCTTGTAGCTCTTACACGACAGAACTACACGTTGCAGGATTATGCCAGAAAGCCTTCGGGCAATTGCAACGGCTAGTGGCGGGTATTTCCGGGCGTTTGCGTGCCGCCACCCGCAAAAATCTGCGCGATATCGGCGGCGTCGAAGACCTGTTGCTCGTTGCAAAACTGACAATCGACCAGAATTCGCCCCTGCTGTTCATCCAGTAGCGATTCCACGTCCGGACGGCCCATGCTGACCAGGGCATTGGCGGCGCGATCACGGGAGCAACTGCAGTTGAAGGCCACGCCCTGCTCGTCGAACAGGCGCACGGTCTCTTCATGGAACAGGCGGTGCAGGATGACTTCGTTGTCCAGCCCGAGCAGTTCTTCCGCCGTGAGGGTGTCGGCCAGGGTGACGACATGCTCCCAGCTCTCCTGACGGGCCTGGGCGTCCTTGACCCGCGCCGGCGGCAGCTGCTGCAACAGCAGGCCACGGGCACGACGGCCGTCGGCATTCAGCCAGAAGCGCGTGGGCAGCTGCTCGGAGGTGGCGAAGTAGCCCGACAGGCATTCGGCCAGGTTGACTCCTTCCAAGGGCACTATGCCCTGATAGCGCTGACCGTGACGCGGATCGATGGTCAAGGCCAGCACGCCGTCCGGCATGAGTTCGCCGAGGGAGGCGGCAGTAGTGATCGCCCCCTCTTCGTAACGGGCGATACCGCGCACTTCGCGGTTGCTGGAGCATTCCACCATCAACAGTGGGATGGGGCCGCTGGAGCGGGCCTGGAGCACCAACAGTCCGTCGAGCTTGAGGGTGCCGCACAGCAGGGCCGCGGCAGCGAGCATCTCGCCGAGCAACTGAGCGACCGGCTCAGGGTAGGGATGCTTGGCTAGCACTTCGGCGTAACTGCGGTCCAGGGTGGCCAGTTCGCCACGGACGTCGGTCTCGTCGAACAGGAAACGTTGGGTGAAATCGCGGGAAGTCATGAACTACCTATATATAAGGAAGAGTGCCCGAACGGAGCCGTCCATGGCTGCCGGCAAAGGCATGATGGCGGCCGTGCCGTTGGAAAAATCCGCCGAGTCGGACTGACTCAGTCGTTGAACGGGTGGACGTAGTCGCGGAATTGGTGGATCTGCCGGCGTTGTTTCTTGGTAGGCCGTCCGTCGGTTTGTACGCCGAGATTGCCGGCCTTGCGCGCTGCGGCGGCCTGCTCGCGCGCCTCGACGCTCTCCGGCGTCTCTTCATAGAGCTGCTGAGCCTCGGGGGCGCCCCGTCGATTCTGCGACAGGGCGAGGATGACGACCGTCTTGTCGTCATAGCCCTGGCGGATGGTGAGGACGTCGCCGACCCTAGGCTCCTTGCTGGGCTTGCAGCGCTCGCCACGGCACTGGACCTTGCCGCCTTCCAGGGCAGCCTTAGCCAGGGCGCGGGTCTTGAAAAAACGGGCCGCCCAGAGCCATTTATCAAGGCGCATCCGCTCTTCAGTGTGATCTACTGCATGCATCGAATAAAAGATCCTCTATCGAGTCTCAGACTCTTTCCAAGAACTCTAAACCATCAGACCGACGCTGCAAGCGCGCCTCTGGAGAGCCATGACCACCTTCTTCCCTTCCGACCTGACCGGCCAGACCCGCTGCGCGGGGTGCCAGCAGTCGGAACCCCTGGGCTTCGACTTCGACTTTGCCTACCAGCCCATCGTGGACCTGGGCAAAGGCACGGTCTTCGCCCGGGAAGCACTGGTGCGCGGACCGACCGGCGAAGGCGCGATGTCGGTGCTCAGTCAGGTGACCGACAGCAACAGATACCGCTTCGACCAACTCTGCCGGACCAAGGCCATCGCTACCGCGGCCGCCCTGGGTCTGCAGGAACACCTGTCGATCAATTTCCTGCCCAATGCCGTCTATCGCCCGGAGCTGTGCATTCGCAGTACCCTGGCCGCCGCTCGTGAACATGCCTTTCCCCTGGAACGGCTGATTTTCGAGACGGTGGAGACGGAGCACGTGTCCAGCGACCATCTCACCGGCATCCTGCGCGAGTACCAGCAGTTCGGCTTCAAGACCGCCATCGACGATTTCGGCGCCGGTCATTCGGGGCTGACGCTGCTGGCCGAATTCCAGCCGGACCTGGTCAAGCTCGACATGGCACTCATCCGCGACATCGACCAAGACCGCGTCCGCCGTACCATCGTGCGCCATGTGATCGGCATGTGCGACGAGCTGGGCACACGGGTAGTGGCCGAGGGCGTGGAAACGATCGCCGAGCGAGATTGCCTGAGAGACCTGAGCATCGACCTGATGCAGGGCTATCTCTTCGCCAAACCCGCTTTCAAACAGCTCGTCGATCCGCAACATTTAGGCGGAGGGCACTGATTTCAAGGAGCTTCGATGAGCAATTCTGCCGAACTGGCCATTATCGGCCTGAGCGAATGGGTGGCCCTGCCCGATCTCGGCGTGGTGGGCCTGCGCGCGAAGATCGATACCGGCGCCAGCACCTCGGCGCTGCACGCCACGGAAGTCCAGCCTTTCATGCGTGGCAAGCAGCGCTGGGTGAGGTTCACCGTGCACCTGGGCACCCTGGTGCAGTCCCGCCACCGGCACTGCGAGGCACCCTTGGTGGCCAAGAAGACCATTCGCAGTTCCAACGGCATCGCCCAGACCCGCTATGTGATCCGCACTCACCTCGCCCTCGGCCAGCGGCAATGGCCGGTGGAGTTCACCCTGGCCTGCCGCAAAAACATGCGTTATCGCATGCTGCTCGGCTCGAAAGCCTTGATCGAGGGTGGCCTATTGGTGAATCCGGCCGTCTCCTATGCGCAAGACAAACCCCAGTTGTCCCTCACTCCGGCCTCCGGTGCCCCATGAAAATCGCCGTTCTCTCGCGTAATCCCAATCTGTACTCCACCCGGCGCCTGGTCGAAGCCGGCGTCAGCCGCGGCCACGAGGTGGTGGTGGTCGACACCTTGCGCGCGTACATGAACATCGCCAGTCACAAGCCGCAGATCCACTATCGTGGCAAACCCCTGGAAGGCTTCGACGCGGTCATCCCACGCATCGGCGCCTCGGTCACCTTCTACGGCTGCGCGGTGCTGCGGCAGTTCGAGATGCAAGGGGTCTTTCCGCTGAACGAGAGCGTGGCCATCAGCCGTTCGCGGGACAAGTTGCGCTCCCTGCAGTTGCTCTCGCGCAAGGGCATCGGCCTGCCGGTGACGGGCTTCGCCCATTCGCCGGACGACGTCCCGGACCTGATCCAGATGGTCGGCGGCGCGCCACTGGTAATCAAGGTGCTGGAGGGTACCCAGGGCATCGGGGTGGTGCTGTGCGAGACCGAGAAGGCGGCAGAATCGGTGATCGAGGCGTTCATGGGCCTCAAGCAGAACATCATGGTGCAGGAGTACATCCGCGAAGCGGGCGGCGCGGACATTCGCTGCTTCGTGGTGGGCGACAAGGTGATCGCGGCAATGAAGCGCCAGGCGGCACCGGGCGAATTCCGTTCGAACCTGCACCGGGGCGGAACCGCCAGCCTGATCAAGATCACTCCCGAGGAACGCATGACCGCCCTGCGCGCAGCCCGGGCCATGGGCTTGAGCGTGGCCGGGGTGGACATCCTCAGATCCAATCATGGCCCGCTGGTGATGGAGGTGAATTCCTCGCCGGGCCTGGAAGGTATCGAGCAGACCACCGGCAAGGACGTGGCCGGGATCATCATCGAGTACCTGGAGAAGAACGCCGAGCCGGGGCTGACGCGGACCAAGGGCAAGGGGTGAAGACTTTGGGCGCGGGGTGTTGGTCTTCGCTAGCGCTCAGCCCAACCACGCACTGATCGCGGCCATGGGCCGCTCCTACGGCATGGGGCCAGCCTGTAGGAGCGGTTCATGGCCGCGATAACGTCTGGTCAGCTGGCGCTACGCGGTAGCAGCAGGCCCAGGGGCAGCAGCACCCGGGCTTCCACCCCTCCTCCTTCACGATTGCGCAATTCGGCGCTACCGCCGTGCTGGGCGGCAATGCGCTTGACGATGGCGAGGCCCAAGCCGGAGCCGCTGACGGTGCGGGCGCGATTGCCGCGGGTGAAGGGATTGAAGATGTCCTGCAGATCCTTGGGATCGATGCCGGGGCCGCGATCCATCACGCTCAGGGCGACATAGGGCGCCGTGGCGGAGCCAGCGACCTGGCCGACTACCTCGATACCGCCGCCACCGCCATGACGCAGGGCGTTTTCCACCAGGTTGGTCAGCAGTCGCTTGAAGGAGATGCGCCGCACCGGCAGCGGTGGCAGGACGTCGAGCATCAGCCGTACCCGCTCCTTTTCCTGGTTGTAGGGGGCGACTACCTGGCGAGCCAGCTCGTTGATATTGGTGAGCTCCTGGGGCTCGTCGCGGCCATCGCGAACGAAGGCGAGGAACTGGTCGAGGATGGCGTTCATGTCCTCGATGTCGCGGATCATGTCCTCGGCTTCTTCGCGCTCGGCGGGTGGCATCAGTTCCACCGCCAGGCGCAGCCGAGTCAGGGGCGTACGCAGATCATGGGATACCCCGGCCAGCATCAGCTCACGCTCGCGCCCGGCCTGTTCGACGTCCTCGGCCATCTGGTTGAAGGCGTGGTAGACGTCTTGGATTTCGCTGGGGGCATCGGTCTCCGGCAAGCGCACGCTGCGCCCCTTGCCCAGTTCGCGGGCGGCATTCACCAAACGCCGCAGGGGTTGATTGAGCTGGCGGACGAAGACCCAGGCGGCAAGGGTGGACAGCAGGCCGATGGCCAGGAACCAGCCAAGCACGCTCCAGATGTGCTGGCCACGCAGGGGATGGGCCATCAGCGGAATCTTGATCCAGTCAGGACCAAGGGTTGGCGCCAGCACCCACATGGCCGGACCATGCTGGACCCGCACCCGCACCTCGGTGTCTTCCCCCAGTTCCTGCTTCATCTGGCGTTCGAAGATCTCGCTGTAGGGCCAGTGATATTCCCCGGCCGGTACGGTTTCCGGCGATTCGTAGCGCAGGCCGGCGGCCTGGGCGATCCGCGGCCGCTCGCTCTCCGGCGTGGCCCAGTAGGCCCTGAGCGTCAGGGCGGCGCCGTGGCTGTACTGGCGGTCGACCAAGACGTCTTCGTTGAGCAGCAGATAGACCAGCGTCAGCGCCTTGGAGAAGAGCACCGCGAGCAGAACCATCCACAGCGAGCGGGCGAAAAAACTCTGGGGAAACCAGCTGGGCACCTTCATCGAAAGAATTTCCTGAGCGAAACGGCGCGAAAGCCATCACAACCTCTGGCGTTGCAGAGCCCAGATAGACAGCCAGACATGGAAATATTCGGATACATTTGCTCGCCCATTCCTTTCCTTCGACCTGGAGTTCTCTCGTGTCCGACATCTGCCAGACCGGCCTGGACATCGGCTTCGCCTCGCTCAGCTACGCCCAGATCGCCTTTCTCGGGGTGGTGCAGGGTATCACCGAGCTGCTGCCCATTTCGTCCACCGCGCACATGCGGGTGGTGCCGGCCCTGCTGGGCTGGCGCGATCCCGGTTCGGCCTTTTCCGCCGCCATGCAGATGGCGGCGCTGGCGGCGGTGATCAGCTATTTCTGGCGGGATGTCAGCGGCGTCACCCGCGGCAGCCTGACGGCGGTTCGCCAGCGCGACTTCAACAGCCCGGACTTCCTGCTGGCGGTGATGATCGTGCTGGCGACCATTCCCATTTGTATTGCGGGACTCTTGCTGGCTCCCCTGCTCAACGCCTGCGACTCGCCACTGCGTGGCCTCAGCGTGATCGGTTATGCCTGCCTGGGTATGGCGGTATTGCTGGCCCTGGCCGAACGCCTCTGCCGCCACAATCGCGACATTTCGCAGATGCGCCTGCGCGATGCGCTGATCGTGGGGATCGCCCAGGTCGGCGCGCTGATTCCGGGTGTGTCCCGCTCGGGCTCGACGCTGACCGCCGCCATGTTCCTCAATCTGCGTCGCGAGGAAGCCGCGCGCTTTTCCTTCCTGCTCGGCCTGCCGGCCATCGCCCTGGCCGGACTCAAGGAGCTGGTGGTGCTCTGGCACGCGCACATCCCGGCCGAGGCCTGGTCACTGCTGCTGGTGGGACTGGTGGTGGCGAGTCTGTCGGCCTTCGCGGCGATCTGGGGCCTGATGCGCTTTCTCGAGCGCTTCTCGACCTGGCCCTTCATCATCTACCGCGCCCTGCTGGGAATTTTCCTGCTGGTGGGTGTGCACCAAGGGCTGTTCGCTTAAGCAAGGATCTGCCGGGGCGGGCTGCCCCGGCACCTATCCTACTTGCCGGCGCCGTCCGGCACGAAGACGTAGCCCACGCCCCAGACGGTCTGGATGTAGCGCGGCTTGGACGGGTCGGGCTCGATCATCCGGCGCAGGCGGGAGATCTGGACATCGATGGAGCGCTCCAGGGCATCCCATTCGCGGCCGCGGGCCAGGTTCATCAGCTTGTCGCGGGTCAGCGGCTCGCGGGCGTGGTCGACCAGCGCCTTGAGCACGGCGAATTCGCCGGTGGTGAGCATGTGGGTCTCTTCGCCGCGCTTGAGTTCGCGGGTCGCCAGATGCAGGGCGTAGTCGCCGAAGGTCACCACCTCGTCGGTACCGGCGGGAGCACCGGGCACCACGGGGGCCTGACGGCGTAGTACGGCCTTGATGCGAGCCACCAGTTCCAACGGGTTGAAGGGCTTGGCCAGGTAGTCGTCGGCGCCCTGGTCGAGGCCCTGGATCCGGCTGCCTTCATCGCCCTTGGCGGTCAGCATGATGATGGGAATGCGATTGCCGCTCTCGCGCAGCCGGCCGCAGGCGGACAGGCCGTCTTCGCCGGGCATCATCAGATCGAGGACGACCAGGTTGAAAACCTCGCGGGCCAGCAGACGGTCCATCTGCTCGGCGCTCTCGACGGTGCGCACGCGATAGCCCTGCTCGGCAAGAAAACGCTCCAAGAGGCGGCGTAGCCGGGCGTCGTCGTCGACGACCAGGATCTTTTCACCTTCCGGGGCAGCGGTGGTGCTCATAATAGCTCCTTGTGATCTAGCACTGGATTATGCCGTAGGCCATCCGACAGCGGCGTTGGGCCATTGTTAGCAGATTTTGCCCGGTCGCGGGCGGCGGCGGTGGCACAGGAAGCGGCAGCCCGACGGGCTCGGGTATACTGCCGCCCGCTTTTTCTCGTGCAAGCCAGGTAGCCAGATGGATATCAATAGCCGCATCGCCGAAGAGCTCGGCGCCCGCCCGCAACAGGTCGCCGCCGCCGTGGCCCTGCTCGACGAAGGGTCGACCGTGCCCTTCATCGCCCGTTACCGCAAGGAAGTCACCGGCAGCCTGGACGACACCCAGCTGCGTCATCTCGAAGAGCGCCTGCGCTACCTGCGCGAACTGGAAGACCGCCGCGCGGCGGTACTGGCCAGCATCGAGGAGCAGGGCAAGCTGACCGCCGAGCTGGCCCGGGAGATCAACCTGGCCGATACCAAGACGCGCCTGGAAGACCTCTACCTGCCCTACAAGCAGAAGCGCCGCACCAAGGGCCAGATCGCCCTGGAAGCCGGCCTCGGCCCGCTGGCTGACGCCCTGCTGGGCGATCCGACGCTGAATCCGGAGCGCGAGGCGGCCGCCTATGTCGACGCCGACAAGGGCGTGGCGGACGTGAAAGCCGCCCTGGAAGGCGCCAAGTACATCCTCATGGAGCGCTTCGCCGAGGACGCCGACCTGCTGGCCCGGCTGCGTAGCGTGCTGCAGCAGGACGCCATCCTCAGCGCCCGTTTGATCCCCGGCAAGGAGACCGAGGGCGCCAAGTTCAGCGACTATTTCGAGCACGACGAACCCTTCAAGGCCGTGCCATCGCACCGCGCCCTGGCAATCTTCCGCGGCCGTAACGAGGGCATCCTCAGTGCCGCGCTCAAGCTCGGCGAAGAAGGCCCGGGCATTGCCCATCCCTGCGAAGGCCTGATCGCCACGCACTTCGGCCTGAAGAACGAAGGTCGCGCCGCGGACAAGTGGCTTTCCGAGGTGGTGCGCTGGACCTGGAAGGTCAAGCTCTATACCTCCCTGGAAACCGATCTGCTCGGTGAATTGCGCGAGAAGGCCGAGGACGAAGCCATCGCGGTGTTCGCCCGCAACCTGCACGACCTGCTGCTGGCCGCGCCGGCCGGTCCGCGTACTACCCTGGCGCTGGACCCGGGTCTGCGTACCGGCTGCAAGGTCGCCGTGGTGGATGCCACCGGCAAGCTGCTGGCTACCGACACCGTCTATCCCCATGCACCGAAGAACCAGTGGGACCAGACCCTGGCCACCCTGGGCGTGCTTTGCACCAAGCATGGCGTCGACCTGATCGCCATTGGCAACGGCACCGCCAGCCGCGAGACCGACAAGCTGGCCGGCGAGCTGATCAGCAAGTATCCGGGCCTGGGCCTGACCAAGGTGATGGTCAGCGAAGCCGGTGCCTCGGTGTATTCCGCGTCGGAACTGGCTGCCCGGGAATTTCCCGATCTGGACGTCTCCCTGCGCGGCGCCGTGTCCATTGCCCGTCGCCTGCAGGATCCGTTGGCCGAGCTGGTGAAGATCGAGCCCAAGTCGATCGGCGTCGGCCAGTACCAGCACGACGTCTCCCAACTCAAGCTGGCGCGCAGCCTGGATGCCGTGGTGGAAGATTGCGTGAACGCCGTGGGCGTGGACGTGAACACCGCCTCCGCTGCCCTGCTGGCGCGGATTTCCGGCCTGAATGCCACCCTGGCGCAGAACATCGTGCAATTCCGCGACGCCAATGGCGCCTTCGCCACCCGTGATGCCTTGAAGAAAGTACCGCGCCTGGGCGACAAGACCTTCGAGCAGGCCGCCGGCTTCCTGCGGGTAATGAGCGGCACCAACCCGCTGGACGCCTCGGCGGTGCACCCGGAAACCTATCCGCTGGTGCAGCGCATCGCTGCCGACACCGGCCGCGACATCCGCTCGCTGATCGGCGATTCGAGCTTCCTCAAGCGACTGGATCCGAAGAAGTTCACCGACGAGACCTTCGGCCTGCCGACGGTGACCGACATCCTCCAGGAACTGGACAAGCCTGGCCGCGATCCGCGCCCGGAGTTCAAGACCGCGGTGTTCCAGGAGGGGGTGGAGAAGCTGTCCGACCTCAAGCCCGGCATGGTGCTGGAGGGCGTCATCACCAACGTCACCAACTTCGGGGCCTTCGTCGACATCGGCGTGCATCAGGACGGCCTGGTGCACATCAGCGCCCTGTCGGAGAAGTTCGTCAAGGATCCCTACGAGGTGGTCAAGGCGGGCGACATCGTCAAGGTCAAGGTGATGGAGGTGGACGTGCCGCGCAATCGCGTGGGGCTGTCCATGCGCATGGGCGACACCCCCGGCGAGAAGGTCGACGGCAAAGCCGGTGGCCAGGCGCGCGGTAACGGCGGCAAGCCCCGCGCCGACAAGGGTGCGCCGCGCCAGACCCAACCGGCCCCGGCCAACAATGCGATGGCGTCTTTGTTCGCCAATGCCAAACAACTGAGGAAGTGAGCATGAGCGGTTCTCCCGTAGGCAAGGACAGCGCCTTCAGCACCCTGCTGGGCATGACCATCCACAAGGCCGAACAGGGCGAGTCCGAGGTGCGCATGAGCGTGCAGGACCAGCTCATCAACCTGCACGGCAAGCTGCACGGCGGCGCGCTCTTCTCGTTGATCGACACCGCCCTGGGCCAGGCCAGCCACAGCCTGTTCGACGGCCGCCCCGGCAGCGTGACCCTGGAGTGCAAGGTCAACTACGTGCGCGGTGTCAGCGAAGGTGAACTGGTCTGCCGTGCCCAGGTAATCCATCCCGGGCGCAAGACCCACGTGCTGGAAGCCAAGGTGCATCAGGGCGACAAGCTGATCGCCCTGGCCCAGGCGACCTTCGCCTGCCTGTAACCGGCCAGATCGGGCAGCGGCGAAACGGCGCATATCGCCCTTTGCCGTTGCCTGAGCTACGCTGGGAGCCAACTGAGCGGGTTGCGGTCTGAGGCTTGAACCCGGACCGCGGCAGTGACTGCTGCCGCCCCGCGTCGGCCCTGGCCGATCTCCACATTTCAGTCGGTTTCTACCCTGCCCGGGGCGAGTACCGCCAAAGGAAGTCAACTTGAGCGATATCCTGTCCCGCCGCCTGGCGCTGCTCGGCGCTGATGCCCGTCTCCTGACCGAATGCCTGCACGGCATCGAACGCGAGGCCCTGCGCGTCGACGTTCGCGGCCAGCTGTCCCAGCGGCCCCATCCCGAAGCCCTGGGTTCCGCCCTGACCCACCCGCAGATCACCACGGACTACTCCGAGGCGCTGCTGGAATTCATCACCCCTACCGGCACCCGCACCCCCGAGGTCTTGGCGGCGCTGGATCTCGTACACCGCGCCGCGGTCGCCCAGCTCGACGGCGAGCGGCTGTGGAGCGGCTCCATGCCCTGCGCCCTGCCGGCCGAAGACGAGATTCCCATCGCCGACTACGGCAGCTCCAACATCGGCCGGCTCAAGCACGTCTATCGCCGCGGCCTGGCCCTGCGCTACAGCCGCACCATGCAGTGCATCGCCGGCATCCACTACAACTTCTCGCTGCCGGAGTCGGCCTGGGAGCTGTTGCGCCAGAGCGAAGGTGATGCGCGTGATGCGCGTGATTACCAGTCGGCGCGCTATATCGCCCTGATCCGTAACTTCCGCCGCTACAGCTGGCTGCTGATGTATCTATTCGGCGCCTCGCCAGCGCTGGATGCGGGCTTCCTGCGCGGCCGGCCGCACCAGTTGCAGACTCTGGACGACCAGACGCTATACCTGCCCTATGCGACCAGCCTGCGCATGAGCGACCTGGGCTACCAGAGCAACGCCCAGGCCAGCCTGACGCCGGATTACAATGACCTGACCACCTACACCGAGAGCCTCAGACGCGCGGTGGGCACGCCCTACCCGCCCTATGCGGAGATCGGTACCCACCAGAACGGCGAGTGGGTGCAGCTCAACACCAACATCCTGCAGATCGAGAACGAGTACTACGCCACCATCCGCCCGAAACGGGTCACCCGCAGCGGCGAGCGGCCGGTGCAGGCGCTGATGGCGCGTGGCGTGCAGTACATCGAGGTGCGTTGCCTGGACATCGACCCCTTCCTGCCGCTGGGGATCGACACCACCACCGCGCTCTTCCTCGACGCCTTCCTGCTCTACTGCGCCCTGGAAGGCAGCCCGCCGCTCAACGGCGAGTGCAGCGAATGCACCGACAACTTCGCCAGCGTGGTCCGCGAAGGCCGCAAGCCGGGCCTACGCCTGCAACGTCACGGTGCCTCGGTCGCCATGATCGACTGGGCGGCGGAGATGCTCGACCAGATCGAGCGTTGCGCCGAGACGCTGGACGCCAGCCTGGGCGGCGACGCCCATCGTCAGGCCGTGGCCGTGCAGCGGCAGAAATTCGCCGATGTCCGCCTGACGCCATCGGCGCGGGTGCTGCAGGAACTGCGCGAACGCGACGAGAGCTTCGCCGCGTTCGGCTTGCGCCAGAGCGAGCTTCACGCGGCCTATTTCGCCAGCCAGCCGCTGAGCGACGGCGAGCGGGCCTGCTATGCCCAGATGGCGCGGCAGTCGCTGGAAGAGCAGGCAGAGATCGAGGCAGCGCCCCAGGGGGATTTCGATACCTTCGTGGCGGCGTATCAGGCGAGTATCTTGGCGACGATTGGGGTGTAGGCAGGTAGGTTGGGTTGAGACAGCTCCATCGTCGAAGCCCAACGGTGCTGTGGGTTTGGCTTTATGGGTGCCTCAGCTAGTTATCGGGGTTTGTTGAGGGCTCTCGTTTCGCCTGGCCGGCGACTCACTTTTCTTTGTTTGCGCAAAGAAAAGTAAGCAAAAGAAAGCGCACCCCACGTTTTGGCCCTCCGCTGCGCTCCGGGTCCCCTCGCTCCGGTGCCGCTCCGGGGGCACGGCACGAAGGGGCCTCCTGCCCCTCGCGCCTTGCTCGGCGTCCTGCCTCGCATCCCCCTCCGCGACACCTACACTCGGCCTCACTGACGGGGACGGGGCGCAAGCCTGACGCTGCGGATCTAAAGGTTATGCAAAAGTGATTCGTAGTGTGGACAACGCCGATACCTTGTTCACTGTTCGTAATAATTTTATCGATGGAAAACGCTACGACTTAACTTTGGTTGCAATCGCGGCCATGGGCCGCTCCTACAGGGGGCGATTCTTTTGTAGGAGCGGCCCATGGCCGCGACAAATTGCGACAAAGACAGTTTCTTTATGGATACGGGACTTAGACGACTGAGAGAATGCCAGTGGAAAACGCTGCGCGGCTTTCCATGCTGCGGCTCTATGGCTGATTCCAGTTAACTTTGTACTCCCCCGTCTTGAAGATAGATATATCGACAGATTTCCAATTCTGCGAATCAACAGGAAGAGTGCTGCTCAACTTCTCTACAAGCATAGAGGGAACCAGCGGGCGACATGGCTCAAGCTTTACAAATTCACCATTTATTTCAACCAGATGATTAACAGAAACAATGTTACGCCCCTTAGCGTCTTTGCCATCACGAGAATAGTGCACGGAAAGCTCGCTCCATTTCGCGGGAGCATTTTCTAAAAGACAGCTCGCCAAGCCTTGTACTATTTTTTGCTCTTCATCAGCCCACGCCATGCCAGAAAACACAAAACCAAATAAGAAAATAATTGCAAAAACTTTCATCACAAGCCTCAAGAAAATCCCTTACTCGCCACGGAGTCGACCAGCAATTCTTATTCAGAACCCTTTATAAGCAAGCCCCTACAGGCTCTTCTCGAAAATCTTCGAATTGCGCTGGAAGTTGTACAGCGACGCCCGCGCCGCCGGCAGGCGTTCCACGCCGCTGGGCTCGAAACCGCGTTCGCGAAACCAGTGCGCGGTCTTGGTGGTGAGCACGAACAGGGTGCTCAGGCCGCGCTCACGAGCGCGTTGCTCGATGCGGGCCAGCAGGGCGTCGCCGCGGCCGCCGTGGCGGTAGTCGGGATTCACCGCCAGGCAGGCCAGTTCGCCCGCCGCCGAGTCGGCGATGGGATAGAGCGCGGCGCAGGCGATGATCAGGCCTTCGCGTTCGACGATGCTGAATTGCTCGATCTCCCGCTCCAGTACCTCGCGCGAGCGACGCACCAGGATGCCCTGCTCTTCCAGCGGGCGGATCAGTTCCATCAGGCCGCCGACGTCGGCGATGGTCGCCTCGCGCAGGGTCTCGAAGGGTTCCTGGGCCACCAGGGTACCGCTGCCGGCGCGAGTGAAGAGCTCGGTGAGCAGGGCACCGTCCTCGGCGTAGCCGACGATATGGCAGCGCCGCACGCCGCCCAGGGTCGCCTGGGCGGCGGCGTCCAGCAGCTCGGCCTGGTAGGAACTGCCCAGGCGCTTGAGGTGGCTGGCGATCTGCTGCGGGCCGATCTCGCGGATCAGGGCGCCGTGCTCGTCCAACAGGCCCGGCTCGGCGCCATAGAGCACCAGCTTGTCGGCGCCCAGGTCGATGGCGGCGCGCATGGCCACGTCTTCGCAGGCCAGGTTGAAGGTCTCGCCGGTGGGGGAATAGCCCAGCGGCGAGAGCAACACGATGGTGCGCTCGTCGAGCAGTCGGCCGATGCCCCGGCGGTCGATGCGGCGGACCTCGCCGGTGTGGTGGAAGTCGACGCCGTCCTGGACCCCGACCGGGCGCGCGGTGACCAGGTTGCCGCTGGCGACCCGCAGGCGCGAGCCCTGCATGGGCGAGGCAGCCATGTCCATGGACAACCGCGCCTCAATGGCGCTGCGCAGGCTGCCGACCGCATCGATCACCGCTTCCAGGGTCGGGCCGTCGGTGATGCGCAGGTCGTTGTAGAAGCGCGGCTCGATGCCGCGGGCGACCAGGCGCGCTTCGATTTGTGGGCGCGAGCCGTGCACCAGCACGAGGCGCACGCCCAGGCTGTGCAGCAGCACCAGGTCGTGGACGATGTTGCCGAAGTTGGGATGGTCGACGCCGTCACCGGGGAGCATGACGACGAAGGTGGCGTCGCGGTGGGCGTTGATGTAGGGCGAGGCATGGCGGAGCCAATTGACGTAATCGTGCATCGAGACGAAGACCCTTGGTGGATGGGCGTGAGGGTGAACGAAGGCAGGCAGGGCGTTCAGCGTCGTCGCAGCACGGAGGTTCCTCGACTAGGGCGGATGTGCAGGCAGCGTCAGTAGACCACCTGGAGTTTACAAAAAGTCACGCCGGGCGACCGGCCAATTCATCGGACGACAGCCGCATCGCCCAGGCAGTAGTGGCGAATCAGGGCCTGCAGCAGACTCACGGTCGGAGCGATCCGCGCCAGGTCCAGGTGTTCCTCGGGTTGGTGGGCGCAGCTGATATCACCGGGCCCGAGCACCAGCACCTCCTGGGTGATCGCCTGCAGATAGGGCGCTTCGGTGGCGAAGGCCACGGCGTCGGCCTGGTGACCGGTGAGGCGCTCGGCCAGGCGCACCAGTTCGGCCTCGGCCGGTTGCTCGAAGGGCGGCACGGCGGGAAACAGCGGCTGGTAGTCGATCCGCACGCCAAAGCGCTCAGCGACGGGCTGCAGTCGCCCGCGGATGGCGGCGCGCAAGGCTTCCGGCTGCATACCCGGTAGCGGCCGCAGGTCGAACTCCAGAGCGCACTGGCCGCAGATGCGGTTGGGGTTGTCACCGCCATGGATACAGCCGAGGTTGAGCGTCGGCTGGGGTACCAGGAACAGCGGATTGCGGTATTCGCGCTGCCACTGGGCGCGCAATTCGAGCAGCTCACCCAGCACCGCGTGCATGGCTTCCAGGGCGCTGTGGCCCAGGGTCGGATCGGAGGAGTGGCCGCTCTGACCGAGGATGTCGATGCGCTCCATGAGGATGCCCTTGTGCAGGCGGATCGGCTTCAGGCCGGTCGGCTCACCGATCACCGCGGCACGACCCAGGGGGCGGCCGGCCTCGGCCAATGCGCGGGCGCCGTCCATGGAGGACTCTTCGTCGCAGGTGGCCAGGACGATCAGCGGCTGGCGCAGTTGCCGTAGATCCAGATCGCGGATGGCTTCGAGGATCAGCGCGAAGAAGCCCTTCATGTCGCAGCTGCCGAGGCCGTACCAGCGGTCGTCGGCCTCGCGCAGCCGCAGGGGATCGGCCTGCCACAGCGCTTCGTCGTAGGGCACGGTATCGGTATGGCCGGCCAGCACCAGCCCTCCCGGACCGCTGCCCAGGGTGGCGATCAGGTTGAACTTGCCCGGGCTCACCTCCTGGGTCTCGCAGGTGAAGCCCAGGGCGCCGAACCAGTCGGCCAGGCGCGCGACGACGCCGGCGTTGGACTGGTCCAGCGCCGGCTGGGTGCAGCTCACCGAGGTCTCGGCGATCAGGGTGGCGAACAGCGACTTGAGGGCAGGCAGGGTCATGGGAGTCTCCTGGACACGGCTCCATGATGGCGCCATCCGCCCTGGGATGAAACCTTCATGCGCCCGGGTGCCGGGACGGGCTAAACTAGCGCCCACGTTCTCGCCCTCCGTCGTCATGACGCGCTCGGCACGGAGCCGGACCGTTCTCTTCCGGCGCCAGGATGCTCCAATGGCCAAAGAAACCGAAATCAAGCTGCGCGCCAGTGCGGCGACCCTCGACGCCCTGCGCGCTCATCCCCTGCTCAAGAAGCGTTGCAAGGACGGCTGGCAGCGCCACGAGCTGTCCAATTGCTACTACGACACCGACACCCGTGACCTGGCCCATGCCAAGGTCGCCCTGCGGGTACGCCGTGACGGCGATCGCTACATCCAGACGCTCAAGAGCCGTGGCCAGAGCGTAGCGGGACTGTCCGAGCGCAACGAGTGGGAATGGCCGCTGGCCGACGCCACCCTGGATACCTCGCTGTTCGACGATAGCTGCTGGCCGGCGGAGCTGGCCGAGCTGGACCTGCGCCGCCTGCAGCCGGTGTTCGACACCGATTTCGTCCGCGACGCGGCGGAGATCGCCTGGGGTCGCGGCAAGGCCCGCACCATCATCGAAGTGGCGCTCGACCAGGGCGAGGTGCGCGCGGGCGAACAGCGCGACGCCATCGCCGAAGTGGAGCTGGAATTGCGCCAGGGCGAACCGGCGGCGCTGCTGGAGCTGGCCGAGCAGCTGGCGGCCGAGCTACCCCTGATGCCTTGCGACATCAGCAAGGCCGAGCGCGGCTATCGTCTGCACGATGCCTCGAGCTACACCCTCTACCTACCCGCGCCGGAACTGGACGCCGACACGCCGCTGGACGACGCCGTCGCCCGCCTCGGCTGGCATCTGCTGGCGGGCAGCCAGCGCCTGGCCGAGCAATATCGCTGGAACGGTCACTGGCGTCTGCTGGTGGATTGGGTGCACCAGTTGATCGATCTGCGCGCCCTGCTCGGCAGTCTCGGCCAGGCCGCTCCCCGGGCGACCAGCCGCGACTTGCGCCAGACCCTCGACGAGCTGCTCACCGAGTGGCGCCCGCTGGCCGCGATCGGCCAGGACGACGAGGACGCCCGCCGCCAGGCACCGCAGCGCTTCGCCGCCGAGCTGGAGCAGCCGCGTTGGGGGCTGTTCTCCCTGCGCGCCGCCCGTTGGCTGCATGAGCGCGCCTGGACCCAGGGCCGCACCGGTCGCGGCGAGCGCCAGGGGGCCACCCCTCTCGGCCAGTGGCTGCCGCGGCTGCTGGCCCAGGAGGCCGCCGAGCTGCCGCTGCTGCGCGCCATCACCGAGCCCGAACTCATCCAGCAGCAGTTGCCGCGTCTGGAGCGGATGCAGGTGTGGCTGCACCTGGCACGTGGCGCCCTGGACCTGCCCGAGGCCGACCGCCTGTATGGCGAGTTGGGCAAGCTGGCACCGCTGAGCGCCCATGGCGACCTCGCCGGCGTGGCCGAGCAGGCACGTCTGGTCCATGGCCTGGCGCCCTGGAAAGCCCTGGTCTGAGCCGCCGGACGGCAGGAACGCCAGGCGTTCCGAGCCGTCCATCTTGATGGCATAAGGCCGCGAGCGATTCCTTAAAGTAAAGTCGCTATGCTGGAAGCGACGGCCATCCTGACGGGTACGGCAGGGCGGCCGCCCCCGGTCAATTACCGGGCGTCACCGAGTGCGACCACCTTTAATCAGGAGTCCAGATGTCCGCCATAGCCTCTCCCTCCGCCGACCGCTGGCTCGATCTGAGCGATATTCTGCGCGAGCTGGTCAGCCAGCAGCGGATCGACCAGCAGACCGCCGAACAGTGCCTGCTATTGCGCCGTGGTTCCGCCAATCCGCAGCAGCATCCGCTGGAATTCCTGGCGGCGCAGAGCGTGGACGATCTCGCCCGCCCCGGGCGCAAGCTGGATCTGGACAGCCTGACCCGCTGGCTGGCCGAGTATTCCGGCCAGCCCTTCTACCGCATCGATCCGCTCAAGGTGGACGTGGCCTCGGTCACCCCACTGATGTCCTACGCCTTCGCCCAGCGCAACAAGATCCTCGCCGTGGCGGTGAGCCCCGAAGAGGTGACGGTGGCCAGCGCCCAGCCCTTCGTGCACAGCTGGGAAAGCAACCTCACCCATGTGCTGCAACGCCCGATCAAGCGCGTGGTGGCCAACCCCGCCGACATCACCCGCTACACCCAGGAGTTCTTCCGCCTGGCGCGCTCGGTCACCGGTGCCTCGGCGGTGGAGCAGAAGACCAGCGGCGTCGGCAACTTCGAGCAACTGGTCAACCTGGGTGCCAGCGACAGCGAGCCGGACGCCAACGATGCCCATATCGTCAACATCGTCGACTGGCTGTTCCAGTACGCCTTCCAGCAGCGCGCCAGCGATATCCACGTCGAGCCGCGCCGTGAGCAGGGGGCGGTGCGCTTTCGCATCGACGGCGTGCTGCACACCGTCTACCAGTTCCCCGCCCAGGTCACCCTGGCGGTGGTCAGCCGGATCAAGAACCTCGGGCGCATGAACGTGGCCGAGAAGCGCAAGCCCCAGGACGGCCGGATCAAGACGCGCATGGCCGGCGACAAGGAAGTGGAGCTGCGCCTGTCGACCATGCCCACCGCCTTCGGCGAGAAGCTGGTGATGCGGATCTTCGACCCGGACGTGCTGCTCAAGAGCTTCGACCAGCTCGGCTTCTCCGCCGACGACCTGAAACGCTGGGCCGGCATGACCGGCCAGCCCAACGGCATCATCCTGGTCACCGGCCCCACCGGTTCGGGCAAGACCACCACCCTCTACACCACCCTCAAGCAACTGGCCACGCCCGAGGTGAACGTCTGCACCATTGAAGACCCCATCGAGATGGTGGAGGACGCCTTCAACCAGATGCAGGTGCAGCCCAACATCGAGGTGACCTTCGCCAGTGGCGTGCGGGCGCTGATGCGCCAGGACCCGGACATCATCATGATCGGTGAGATCCGCGACCTGGAGACCGCCGAGATGGCCATCCAGGCGGCGCTGACCGGGCACCTGGTGCTCTCGACCCTGCACACCAATGATGCGCCCAGCTCGGTGAGCCGCCTGATCGAACTGGGGGTGCCCTACTACCTGATCCGCGCCACGGTCCTGGGCGTCATGGCCCAGCGCCTGGTACGGACCCTCTGCCCGGCGTGCAAGACACCCACCGAGCTGGACCCGGCCACCTGGCAGGAACTGACCAAGCCCTGGAATGCGCCGCTGCCCACCGGCGCAATGCAACCGGTAGGCTGTCCGGAGTGCCGCGACACCGGCTACCGGGGCCGCGCCGGGGTGTACGAGATCCTCACCCTCTCGGATAGTCTGCGCGAACTGGTGACGGGCGATACCGACATCACCGCCCTGCGCCGCCAGGCCTTCAAGGAAGGCATGCGCAGCCTGAGATTGTCGGGCGCGCAGAAGATCGCCGCCGGTCTCACTACCGTGGAAGAGGTCTTGCGTGTCACCCCCCAGAGTGAACGTTAGCGCCTGATGAGTGCCCCGCGAGCGGAACAAGGATAGCGAGCCGTGCAGACAACCCTGGTGAACACCCCGGCAGAGGGTGCCGACGAGGCAGCGCTGAGTCGGCGCCGGCTGGAGGCGCTGGCCGCCTATGGCCTGCTCGACGGTGAACCGGACCCGGCACTCGATGACCTGGTGGAGGTGGCCGCCACACTCTGCGAAACCCCCATCGCCGCCGTCAACCTGCTGGGCGAGCACCAGCAGCTGTTCAGGGCCGAGCGCGGGCTGGGTATCGCCACCATGCCGCTGGCGCTGTCCTTCTGCCAGCCGAGGCACGCCGCCGAGGACGCCCGACAGATCGTCGATCTGAGCCAGGATCCCCGCTTCGCCGACAATCCGCTGGTAGCCGATCCGGCAGGCCTGAGGTTCTATGCCGACGCCCCGTTGCGCACCGCCGAAGGCATCTTCCTCGGTAGCCTCTGCGTCTTCGACTGGCAGCCGCGGGAGTTGAGCGCGGCGCGCCTGGAAAGCCTGGAGCGCTTGGCGCGGCAGGTGCTGCGACTGTTCGAGGCGCGCCGCGCGACCCTGCCTCCGGCGCGCCACAGCACCCTGGATGAAACCCACTATCGGGCGCTGATGGACGTCAATCCGCAGATCATCTGGTTCGCCCGCCCCGACGGCACCTTCGAGTACGCCAATCGCTACTGGTACGAATACAGCGGCCTGAGTCCCGAACGCACGGCGGCCGATCCCGATCTCTGGGCCGGCGCCATCCATCCCGAGCAGCGGCAGCAGCTGCTGCGACGCTGGAGCGAGGTCCGCCAACAGCGCGTCGCCGGCAGCCTGGAACTGCAACTGCGCGATGCCCAGGGCCACTATCGCTGGTTCGAAACCCGCACCATGCCCTTCACCAATGCCAGCGGCGAGATCGAGCACTGGGTCGGCGTGGCCCAGGACATCGACAGTCGCAAGCGCGCCGAGACGGCGCTGCAGGAAAGCGAGGCCTTCGCCCACCTGCTGCTCGAATCCACCCACGAAGGCTTCTGCGCCCTGGATCGCGAAGGGCGCACTACCCTGTGTAACCGCGCCTTCCGCCAGATGCTCGGCCTGGCCGAGGATCGCGACGGCCTGGACGAACCCCTGACCACCCGCCTCGGCTCGGCGCGCAGCGAGGACGGCGCCCTGGCGCTGCGTCGCGTGGCCCGCCAGGGCGAGACCCTGCACCTGTCCGCCGACTCCCTGCTGCGCGAAGACGGCAGCCTGCTGCCGGTGGAGTGGCGCGCCCAGCCACTCTGGCGCGACGGCGAGGTGCAGGGCGCCATCTGCACCTTCGTCGACCTCAGCGAGCGCATCCGCAGCCACGACCGCCAGCGCTTTCTGCTGGAGCTGGGCGACCTGCTGCATGGCGTGACCCATACCGGCGAGGTGGCCTCGGTGCTGGGCGACAGCCTCGGCCATTTGCTCGGCGTGCAGCGCATCGGCTATGCCCGAGTCGGTCGCGATGGCAGCCTGATCATCGACAGCGACTGGCTCGCCGGCGGCCGCACGCGCCGCCTCAACCTGCCCAACCTGACGCACTGGCACACCTCGGCGGTGGCTGAATTGCGCCGCGGCATCATCGTCAGCGTGGAAGACAGCGCCCAGGACCAACGCCTCGGCGAGATGCGCGAGCTGCTGCTGGAGCATGGCGTGCGCGCCGGCCTGGTGGTGCCGCTGCTGGCCGAGGAGCAACTGGTGGGGCTGCTGTTCCTCTATGCCGACGCGCCTCGCCCCTGGACCATCGGCGACGTGGCCCTGGTACGCGAGGTAGCCGAGCGTATCCGCATCGTCATCGAGCGCACCGCCGCGGCCGATGCCCTGCGCCTGGCCGAGCAACGCATCGCCCTGGCCATGGACGTCGCCGACCTGGGCGTCTGGGACTACGACATCGACCGCGACCTGATCAGCTGGGACGCCCGCCTGGCCCATCTGGTCGGCGCCCCGGAGCGGCGCCGTAGCCTGCGCGGCGCGGCCCTGCTGCGCGCCCTGCATCCGGCCGACGCGCCGCGGGTGCGCGCCTACGTGAGCGCCGCCATCCAGAGCCAGGGCAGCGGCTATGACCTGCGCCTGACCTTCCGCGTACGCAATCCGCGGCAGGGCGAGCCGGTCTGGCTGAGCATCCGCGGACGCGAGCGCCAGGAGCTGGGGGGGCACCGGCGGCTGCTCGGCATCGCCCGCGACATCACCCGCGAGCGCCAGGATGCCGATCGCATCAGCGAGACCAATCGCCAGCTGCGCCGGCAGATCGAAGAGCGACGCGAAGCCGAAGCCCGTCAGCATGCCCTCCTCGAATTGGGCGACCGCCTGCGCGAAGGCGATCCGGAAACCACCGGGGTGGCCGCCGCCCTGGAGCTGGTAGGCGCCCGCCTCGGCCTGCGCCGGGTCGGTTATGCCCTCTTCGACGAAAGCCGCGGCGCCTTCGTCCCGCAGCAGGTGTGGACTCCCAACGGCAGCTTCGATCAGGCGCTGGCCTATCCGCTGCTCGCCCCCGACAGCCTGGGCAACCAGGACGGCGAGGCGCCGCTGGTCATCGAGGACGTCAGCCAGGACCCCCGTGCCCAGGCCAATGCCCAGCGCCTGCTCGACCTAGAGATCGCCGCCCTGGTAGACATCCCGCTCTACGAGGACGGTCGCCTGCGGGCCCTCTTCGTCGCCCACGACCAGCGCGCCCGGCTGTGGACGGAAGGCGAGGTGCAATTCCTGCGCGACGTCACCGACCGGCTTTGGTCGGCCATTTGCCGGCAGCGCTCCCAGGATGCCCAGCGCGAGAGCGAGGGCCGCTTCCGCCTGATGGCCGACAGCGCTCCCGTGTTGATCTGGGCCTGCGATGCCGAGGGCCAGCTGCAGTTCGTCAACCAGCGCTTCGCCAGCGAGTTCGATCTGCACGATGCCGACCTGCGCGGCCAGGGCTGGAGTGCCCTGCTGCCGGAGGCGGAATGCCCGGCGTTCGAGGGCGTCTTCAACCAGGCCATCGCCACCCACAGTGTCCTGCGCGCCGAGGTACGGGTGCGCAACGCCCAGGGCGAGTGGCGTTGGCTGCGCCTGGAAGGCACACCGCGGCTGGAAATCGACGGCGACTTCCACGGCCTGGTCGGTTGCGGCGTGGATATCACCGAGGCGCGCCAGACCACCGACCAGCTGGAGCAGCGGATCGTCGAGCGTACCCAGGAGCTGGGGCGCAGCCATGCGCGCCTGATCGCCGAGATCTACGAGCGCGAAAGGACCGAGGAAGCGCTGCGCCAGTCGCAGAAGATGGAAGCCATCGGCCAGCTCACCGGCGGCATCGCCCATGACTTCAACAACATGCTCACCGGCATCGTCGGCGCCCTCGACCTGATCCGCCTGCGCATTGCCAACGGCCGTACCCAGGATCTGGATCGCTACATCAACGCCGCGGTCAATTCCGCCGACCGCGCTGCCGCCCTCACCCACCGGCTGCTGGCCTTCGCCCGCCGCCAGACCCTGGATCCGCAACCGGTCGACGTGCACCAGCTGATCCACTCCCTGGAGGATTTGCTGGTGCGCACCGTGGGCGAGAATGTCGCCCTGCGCCTGGACCTGGCCCCGCTGGCCTGGCTCGCCCACAGCGATGCCCACCAGCTGGAGAATGCCCTGCTCAACCTGGTGATCAACGGGCGCGACGCCATGCCGGCAGGCGGCGAGCTATGCATCGCTACCGCCACCCTCAGCCTGGATGCCGAGGCCGCCGCGCGCGAATCCCTGACGCCAGGCGACTACGTGCGCCTGAGCGTGGCCGATACCGGCACCGGCATGCCGCCGGAGGTCAAGGCCAAGGCCTTCGAGCCCTTCTTCACCACCAAGCCGGCCGGCCAGGGCACGGGGCTCGGCCTGTCGATGATCTATGGCTTCGTCAAGCAGTCGGGCGGCACTGCCCGCATCGACACCGAGCAGGGCCAGGGCACCACCATCAGCCTCTATCTGCCACGGCATCCCGAGACTGGGCCGGCAGCCAGCGAGCAAGCGGAGACCAAGACCGCTCCACGCGCCGAAGCCGGCCAGACCGTGCTGGTGGTGGAAGACGAATACGCGGTGCGCATGATAGTGCTGGAGGTGCTCGCCGAACTGGGCTACACCGCGCTGGAGGCCAGCGACGCCGATGGCGCCCTGCCGATCATCGAAAGCGAGCAACGGCTGGACCTGCTCATCAGCGACGTCGGCCTGCCTGGCATGAACGGCCGCCAGCTGGCCGAGGTCGCCCGTGGCCGGCGCCCCGAGCTCAAGGTGCTGTTCATCACCGGTTATGCCAAGAACGCCAAGGTGCGCGGCGAATTCCTCGGCGAGAACATGGACATGCTGATCAAGCCCTTCGACATCGATGCCCTGGCCCGGCGCATCCACAGCATGATCCAAGGCTAGCAGCGGAAGGTTCGGAACTCGTCGGACCTCTTCGCTCTCTAATGGAAACCTCAAGAAGGAGATCTCATCCATGCGCCTGAAGAAGCTTGCTCTGGTTTCCCTGATTGGCCTGCCGCTGCTGGCCGCGACCACCGCCGCCAATGCAGATGCCCGGTTCTGGCGGCATGCCGCGACCCTGGGAGCGACCTCGGGCTCGTTCTATACCACCAGCCGTGACGACCACAAGATCGTCGCCGCCACCCAGGACGATGCCAGCTCCTACCTGGCCAGCAACGGCCAGATCCGCGGTCCTTACCTGGAAGCCGCCCTGCGCGACATGCGCGCCGCCGAGCCGGACCTCAAGGCCAGCGACAGCGACCTGGCCATGCGCATCCTGACCCAGTAAGAGCCCGCTCAAAGTCTGCTGCGCGTCGGCCAAACCGCGTTGAAAATGCCTTCGGAATGCTCATTTACCACTCGTAAACTCCGCTTCCTCAGGCATTTTCGCCTTGTTTGGCTCTAGCTCGCGAGACTTTGAACAGGCTCTAAGGGCAGAGCCAAAAAAGAAACCCCGCCGGCCATGCCGCGCGGGGTTTCTTTTTGAGTGACTGCCCAGCTATCGGGCAGGTCGATCAGCTCTCGCTGGCCTGACGATAGCCGTCGGCGTCCAGCAGCTTGTCCAGCTCGGCCGCATCCTGCGGCTTGAGCTTGAAGAACCAGGCGCCATAGGGCTCGCCGTTGACCTGCTCGGGTGCATCGGCCAGGGCCTCGTTGACGGCGATCACCTCGCCTCCCACTGGCGCATAGATGTCGGATGCGGCCTTGACCGACTCCACCACCCCGGCCTGATCGCCCGCGGCGAGGGTCTTGCCGACTTCCGGCAATTCGATGAACACCACATCGCCCAGGGCCTCCTGGGCATGGTCGGAAATGCCGACGGTGACGCTACCGTCGGCTTCCAGGCGCGCCCATTCGTGGCTGGCGGCGTAACGCAGGTCGGCGGGTATCTGGCTCATGGGGGGTCCTCGGGACTGGCACGGTTGAGAGAGCGGCTAAACAAACGTAGCGAGCGGCTGGCGTGCGGACGCGCGCGGCGCACAGGAACCGCAATGTACAGGCGGTACCTGAGGATTCCGAGCACTGCACGCGCCCGTATGGCGGACGCGCAGTAGTTTGGAAGCCGCTCTAAAGGCGAAGGGTAGCCTGCCAACCCGCAGGACCGCCATCGTCAGCAAGGCTTAATTGGGCCCTATCCGCACGCAGCTGGTGTTGTCGACGTACTTCTTCAACGTCGCCCACTGCGGCCGATCCACGCCGTTGATGGGCTCCACCGCTAGGTTGTAGTCGCCCCAGCCCGGACCGGCGGCCCAGTAGCTGGCCGGGATACAGTTCTGCTTGAGATAGGCCAGCATGTTGTCCATGGCCACCAGCCAGCGCGGATCGTCGTCGGGTACGCCGAATTCGCCGATGTAGCCCTGCTTGCCGTTCTTCTTCAACCAGTCGACGAAGGGCTTGACCCGGTTCACCCCGACCTGGGGATCGAAGCCGCTCATGTCCTTGCTGACGTACTGGCCACCGCCGTCATCGTCGAAATAGACGTGGGCGGAAAAGATCAGCTTGTCCGCCGGATCCTTGAGCGCCAGCAGCGGATCGTTCCACTGTGGCCAACGCGACGCGCTGGACCAGCCGTTGCCCTCGACGATGATCGGATGCACGTTGTCCACGGTACGGATGCCATTGATGCCGTACTGGGCCGCGGTGGGCCAGAAGGCCACGGCGTCGTGGGGCTCGTTCATGATGTCGTAGCCATATAGGGCCGGGTGCTTGCCGAAGCGGTAGGCCAGGCGGTACATCACGTCCCAGTAGTGGTTGTAGGTCACCTGACCGGCGCCGATGACCTCGCCGCGATAGCGGGCGTAGTTGTGCAGATCGAGGATCACCTGCACTCCGTACTTCTGAGCATAGTTGAGGGTCTGGGTGACCAGGGCGCCGTAGTCCGGGTCCAGCATCGAATTCAGCTTGGGCTGGATACGCTCCCAGATGATCGGAAAGCGCACCAACTTGATGCCCTTGGCGCTCCAGTCCTTGAAATGCTGCTCGCTGGGAAAGACGTAGTTGCGGTTGTTCATGCCGGGCAGCACCTGACTGGCGAAGCCGGCCCCGGAGAAGTTGAGACCGACCAGCTCGACCGCCTGGACCGAACCGAACAGCACGCTGGTCAGTGCCAGGGTACCGGCAAGGCGTAGGGAAAAGTGGCGCAAGCGCCGGGTGAGGGATTGCATGACTGCACCTATGGGAAAAAGGACTCCCCGCCCCCGCAAACTAGCGGGCTCTGGCGTGGGCGAGCTCAGGCGGCCGCGTCCTCCTGCGGCGCCGCGTGGCGCGACTTCGTCGTCATTGTTGATGCAGCTATCGGCGCGCGAACTCACGGCTTGAGTTAATTTTTCCCTTGAAAAACAGTCAGTTAACCATGCATTTCGCGTCAGATTACTGGCGTCTCACACCCTGGGACGAGGCAGGTCGGCTAACCTTCTGAATGATCATGGTTTTCTGCGGCAGTTGGTGGTCGAGCGAAACGGTTGCGAACGAGAAGAGACCGAAGTTCCTTTTTTGGTCGACTTGTAACCTTCTGCTACGACCCCGGTCAGGCCCGCACGCCGTTAATGTAGCCGGGTACTACCCGGCGGAACGTTCTATCCAGACCAGGCTCTACCCCTGCAATCCCTTGCGAGAGCCTCTGCCATGACCCTGCACGCCCCCTTCGCCTTTCGTACCCTGGGCCTGACGCTGGCCGCCGGCGCCCTGCTCGGCTGCGGCGAGCACGCCCGGCTGCAGCAGGGGGCCAGTTTCGGCCCAGCGCCGACGCTACCGGAACCGCACCAGACCTTCCTGCCCACGATCAACGTGGCGACGGCGGTGGGCTGGCCACAGGGCGCAACGCCTACCGCGGCGGCCGGCACCCAGGTCAAGGCTTTCGCCAGCGGCCTCGACCATCCGCGCTGGCTCTATGTGCTGCCCAATGGCGACGTGCTGGTGGCGGAAAGCAATGCGCCCAAGCGCGATGGCTTTCCCGGTCTGAAGAACTGGATCGCCGGCCTGTTCATGAAGAAGGCCGGCGCCGGCGTTCCCAGCGCCGATCGCATCACCCTGCTGCGCGACGCGGATGGCGATGGCGTCGCCGAGACCCGTACGGTGTTCGCCGAGCATCTGCACTCGCCCTTCGGTATGGCGCTGGTGGGCAACGACTTCTATGTCGCCAACGCCGACGCCCTGGTGCGCTTAACCTATCGTCCCGGTGCGACGCGCCTGGACGGCCCACCGGTGACGGTCACCGAGCTGCCGGCGGGCATCAACCACCATTGGACCAAGAACGTGATCGCCAGTCGCGACGGCAAGAAGCTCTACCTCACCGTCGGCTCCAACAGCAACGTCGGCGAAAACGGGCTGGATATAGAGCAAGGCCGCGCTGCCATCTGGGAGCTGGATCGGGCCACTGGCGAGAAGCGCCTGTTCGCCACCGGCCTGCGCAACCCCAACGGCCTGGATTGGGAGCCCACCACCGGCAAGCTGTGGACGGTGGTCAACGAACGCGACGAAATCGGCAGCGACCTGGTGCCCGACTACGCCACCTCGGTGCAGGACGGCGGCTTCTATGGCTGGCCCTACAGCTACTGGGGCCAGCATGTCGACAGCCGCGTCCAGCCACCGCGCCCGGACCTGGTCGCCAGGGCGCTCACCCCCGACTATGCCCTGGGTACCCATACCGCTTCCCTGGGCCTGGCCTTCGCCAGCGCCGACACCCAGCTACCGGAAGCCTTCCGCCAGGGCCTGTTCGTCGGTCAGCACGGCTCCTGGAACCGTGACCCCAAGAGCGGCTACAAGGTGATCTTCATACCCTTCCAGGACGGTAAGCCGAGCGGTCCGCCACGCGACCTGCTGAGCGGCTTCCTCAACGCCAAGGAAGAGGCCCAAGGCCGACCGGTCGGTGTGGTCAACGATGGCCGTGGCGCCCTGCTGGTGGCCGACGACGTCGGCAACACCATCTGGCGCGTCAGCGCCCAGCGTCCCTGAAGCAGCCAGCGTTAATCCGTCCTTAAGCGCTCCAACCTAGTCTGAAGCTGACCACCGCAGGTGGTCACCGCTCTTGCCGCGGCAGGCCCGGAGCGGTAAAACCGCACCACCGCCTGGGAAAACGCGATGAGAATACTGCTGGCCGAAGACGACATGCTGCTGGGCGATGGCATCCGCGCCGGCCTGGCCCTGGAAGGCGACACCGTCGACTGGGTCACCGACGGCCAGGCGGCCCAGGCTGCGCTGGAAACCGATCCTTTCGACCTGGTGGTGCTCGACATCGGCCTGCCCCGCCGCTCCGGACTCGAGGTGCTGGCCAGCCTGCGCAAGCGCGGCGATGCCACCCCGGTGCTGATCCTCACCGCCCGCGACAAGGTCACCGACCGGGTCACCGGCCTGGATACCGGCGCCGACGACTACCTGACCAAGCCCTTCGACCTCGACGAATTGCTCGCTCGCGTCCGTGCCCTCACCCGGCGCAGCGCCGGTCGTGCCCAGCCGCAGCTGGAGCACAATGACCTGCGGGTCGATCCGGCCACCCACCGCGTCACCCTCGCCGGCCAGCCGGTCGAACTGGCGCCGCGGGAGTACGCCCTGCTGCGCCTGCTGCTGGAGAACATGGGCAAGGTGCTCTCGCGCAACCGCCTGGAACAGGCGCTCTATGGCTGGGACGGCGACGTTGAGAGCAACGCCATCGAAGTCCATATCCACCACCTCAGACGCAAGCTCGGCAGCAGTCTGATCCGCACCGTCCGCGGCATCGGTTACGGCATCGATCAGCCCGAGCGCCCCCCGGCATGAGCGACAGCCCCGCCGCCTCATTGCGCCGACGGCTGCTGACCCTGCTGCTCTGCGGGATCTTCGCCTGCTGGCTGATCGCGGCGCTGGTCACCTACCAACTGGTCCTGCGCCAGGTGAATCGCCTGGCCGACGAAGACATGCTCGACTTCGGCGCGGCGGCCCTGCACCTGGCCACCCTCAGCGAAGGCAGCGATCACACCCTGCCGCCGGCGGCGCGCACCCTGGAGCGCAGTCGCACGGCCATCGCCGACCTGCCGCTGTTCAAGCGCCGCAATGCCCTGGGCTATCTGCTGCAGGCGGGTGACCAGCGTCTCGGCACCCCGGGTGCACCGCCCGGGCTGACCGAACAACCCCCTGGCTTCAGCAGTCTGACCGCCGATGGACAGCACTGGCGCATCCTGCGTCTGACCAGCGGGGACGGACGCATCTGGATCTACGAGAACCTCGCCGACCGCCGCGGTGCCATCAATCTGCTGCTGCTCGGCTCCCTGTTTCCCCTGGCGCTGGCCCTGCCGGTCCTGGCCGCGCTCATCTGGCTCGGCGTCACCCGCGGCCTCGAACCCCTGCGGCAACTGGCGGCGCAGATCAAGCAGCGCTCCGCCCAGCGCCTGGAACCCCTGCCGCTGACCCGGGTGCCCCAGGAAGCGGCGGTATTGGTCGAGGAAATCAATGCCTTGCTGCAACGCCTCGACGGTGCCCTGGAAGCCGAGCGGCGACTCACCAGCGATGCCGCCCACGAGATTCGCACGCCCCTGGCCAGCCTGCTGACCCACACCCAGGTGGCGCTGAGATCCAGCGATCCCCAGGCCCACGCGCGCGGCCTGGTCCAGGTTCGCCGCAGTGCCGAACGCATCAGTCAACTGATGGAGCAGATCCTGCTGCTGGCCCGGCTGGACAGCGGCGCCCTGCAGGAACAGTTCGTGCCGGTCCAGCTCGGTGCCCTGGCCGCGGATACCCTCTCGGAACTGGCGCCCCTGGCCATCGACAAGAACATCGAGCTGGTCCTCGAAGACCAGGACGTCCGCCTTTGCGGCATCCCCACCTGGCTCGGCGTCCTGCTCACCAACCTGGTCGGCAACGCCATCCGCTACACCCCCAGCGGCGGCCAGGTACTGGTGCGGGTCGCGGCCGGTACGCCCGGCCGGGTGCGGATCGACGTCTGCGACAGCGGTCCGGGCGTTACCGCGGAAGAGCGCGAGATGATCTTCACTCGCTTCTATCGCAGCGAAAGCGCCGGCCAGAACGGCGGCAGCGGTCTCGGCCTGCCCATCGTCAAGCGCATCGTCGAGATCCACGGCGGCGGTCTGCAACTGGGCGAAGGCCTACAGGGGCGCGGCCTGGGCGTCCATATCGACCTGCCCGGCAGCGCCTGAGCGCCCCCTGCTACCGGGCACTTAGACCAAGGCCATCTTTCACCGGTAACCACCGAAGGCTTACAGTGACGGGGTTCGAGTCCGCAACCTGGAGAGCCCGGCCATGTCCATGATCCTGTACCACACCCCCGCCTCGCCCTTCGGTCGCAAAGTCGTGGTCATGCTCCACGAGACGGATCTGATCGAGCAGGTCGAGGTGGAAATCGTCCAGCAGACGCCCCTCAACCCCAATAGAGACGTCATAGATACCAATCCCGCTGGCAAGATCCCCGCCCTGCGCCTGGCCGACGGCACCTGCCTGCACGACAGTCGGGTCATCCTCGACTACCTGGATACCCTGCACGGGCGGGCGCCGCTGATTCCGCGAGAAGGCCCCGCGCGCTGGCGCCGGTTGACCCTGGCCTCGCTGTGCGACGCCATGATGGAAGCTGCCGTACAGATCCGCTACGAAAGCTTCATGCGCCCGCCGGGCATGCAATGGAAACTCTGGCTGGACAACCAGCAGGAAAAGATCGCCCGCGCCCTGGACTACTTCGAACGCGGCGCCATCGGCGAGCTGGAAGGCGAGTTCGACGTGGCCGGGATCGGCATGGCCTGCCTGCTCGGCTACCTGGACTTCCGTATCCCCACCTGGGCCTGGCGCAGCGACTGTCCGCGCATCGCCGCCTGGTACTCGCGCACCGGCGACCGGCCGTCCCTGCAGGCTACTCGTCCCTGAGAGGGCATTAGGCCTGTTGCCAGAGCCGCTCCAGATTGCGAAAACCCCAGTCCTCGGGCAGCTCCCGGCGCAGGATGCGCTCACCCGCGGGCGCCCGGGAGAGATCCAGCAGGCGCTGCGGCAACGGCGTCCGCGAACGGGTAGAGAAGAACACCCGCACCTTGGGCGTCAGCAGATTGTCCGGGTGCTGATCGACGACCACCGCCAACTGCTCGGTGCTCAGGCGCACCAGGGAGCCGATCGGATAGATACCCAGGGTCTTGACGAAGGCCTGGAACACCTGGGGATCGAAATGCCCCTTCCATTCCGCCATGCGCCGGATCGACTCGGCGGGACTCCAGGCCGTCTTGTAGGGGCGGGTCGAGGAGATGGCGTCATAGACATCGCACACCGCCGCGATCCGCGAGAGCAGGCTGATCTGGGTGCCGGCCAGGCCATCGGGATAGCCGCTGCCGTCGAATTTCTCGTGGTGGTGCCGACAGACGTCGATGGTCTCCGCCGAGGCCTGCCATTCCTCCAGCAGGGCGACGCCCTGCTCGGGATGACGCTTCATCACGGCGAATTCCTCGTCGGTCAGGCGGCCCGGCTTGTTGAGCACCTCGGGGGGCGTCAGCAGCTTGCCCACGTCGTGCAGCAGGCCCGCGGTGCCCGCGGCCTGCACCTCGGCGGCCGACAGCCCCATCTGCCGGGCCACCGCGGTCATCAGCGCGCACACCGAGACCGAATGGATGTAGGTGTATTCATCCGCCGTGCGCAAGCGCGTCAGGCTGATCATCGCCGAGGGATGCCGCAGGACCGACGCCGAGATCTGCTCGACCACCGCATCCATCTCGCCCAGGTCGATGGCCTTGCCCAGCCGGGCATCCTGGAACAGGCGCGCCACCTGGTACTTGGCGTGGGTACTGACCTCAGCGGCCTGGACCAGCTCCTGCTGGCAACTGCCCAGACGGACCGCGGCGGACACCTCGACGGAAGGCGCGGCGGCAACGGGAGCGGCTACCGGAGCAGCCGCGGCAACGGCCGGACTCGCGGCGGGCGTCTCCGCCGGCAAGGCCGCGGACTCGGTCGTCGCGACAGGGGCTGCCGAGTAGCAATCGCGGCCCTTGCTGCTGTCGATCCAGACCGCCGTCACCGCACTCTCACGGATCTTGTCCAGGTCGCGCGGGTTCTGCAGCAGGAAGCGGGCCTTCCAGAACGGATGGTCGATCCAGCTTCCTTCGAAGCCATGGATGTACATACCGAGGCAGACCTGGTCACTGGTAATCTTTTTCAGCATGGCGTTCACTTCCGCAGCGTCCAGGCGGCAGCCGCCCGTCGGTGCGATAATGGCAAAACGTCATGTCACGCTAAAGACTATCGCCCCAAGTTCTAGACGAGAGCCTTCATGCACCTCCTCACCGGTATCACCGTCTCCTTCCTGCTCCTGCTCAACACTCTCGTCCTCATCGGTCCGTTGCTGCTGTTCGCGCTGATCAAGCTGCTGCCCATCATGCCGCTGCGCGATTTCTGCTCGCGGCTGGTGATGAACATCGCCGAGGGCTGGGCGGAGATCAACAAGCTGATCTTCGCTCGCCTCACACCAACCGTCTGGGACATCCGCGGCGCCGAGGTGCTGCGTCGGGAGCGCTCCTACCTGGTGATCTGCAACCACCAGTCCTGGGTGGACATCCCCGCGCTGATCGAGACCTTCAATCGCAAGGTGCCCTACTTCAAGTTCTTCCTGAAGAAGGAGCTGATCTGGGTGCCCTTTCTCGGGCTCGCCTGGTGGGGGCTGGACTACCCCTTCATGAAGAGATACACCAAGGCGCAGCTCGCCCGCCGCCCTGAGCTGAAAGGCGCGGACCTCGCCATCACCCGGCGCGCCTGCGAGAAATTCCGCCGCCAGCCGGTGACCATCGTCAACTACCTGGAAGGCACGCGCTTCACCGCCGCCAAGCATGCCGAGCAGGGCTCGCCGTATCGCCACCTGCTCAAGCCCAAGGCCGGCGGCATGGCCTTCGTCCTCGCCGCCATGGGCGACCAGTTGGACACCCTGCTGGACATCACCCTGGTCTATCCCGATGGCCGTGTCCCCGGCTTCTGGGAGCTGATCTGCGGACGGGTGAAACGCGTTATCATCGACATCCGCGCGCGACCGCTGGACCCCGCGCGCTGGGCCGGTGACTACAGCGAAGACGCCGATTTCCGCGCGGACTTCCAGCAGTGGGTCAGCGAGCTCTGGGCCGAAAAGGACCAGCGGATCGAGGCGCTGCTGCAGTCCGCGAAATGACGGTCGGCCCGGGGCACCCTGGCGCCCGCTGGCAGTCAGAGAGCGGGTAGTCGGACGTCTCGACAAGGACCCACCATGCCCACCCCGACCCTGGATTCCACCACGGCCCGCTGGCTCCCCTGGCTGATCGCCGTCGCCTTCTTCATGCAGTCGCTGGATGCGACCATCGTCAACACCGCCCTGCCGCGCATGGCCGCCGACCTCGGCGAGAATCCCTTGCGCATGCAGGGGGTGGTGATCGCCTACCTGCTCACCGTGGCGCTGCTGATCCCAGCCTCGGGCTGGATCTCCGACCGCTTCGGCAGTCGCCGTACCTTCTTCACCGCCATCGCCCTCTTCACCTTCGGCTCGCTGCTTTGCGCCCTGGCGCCCAGCCTCAATCTGCTGATCGCCGCGCGGGTCATCCAGGGCCTGGGCGGCTCGCTGATGCTACCGGTAGGGCGCCTGGTGATCCTGCGGGTCTATCCGCGCAGCGAGCTGGTGCGCATCCTCAGCTTCATCACCATTCCCGGCCTCATCGGCCCCCTGGCGGGCCCGGCACTGGGCGGCTGGCTGGTGGAGGCCGTGTCCTGGCACTGGATCTTCCTGATCAATCTGCCGGTGGGGATTCTCGGCTGTCTGGCCACGCGCCGGCTGCTGCCCGATCTGCACAGCCCGCTGCCGCAACGCTTCGATGGCCTGGGCTTCCTGCTGTTCGGCAGCGCCATGATCCTGATCAGCGTCGCCTTGGAGGGTCTCGGTGAACTGCACCTGCCCCACGTGCGGGTGGTGCTGCTGCTGATGGGCGGCATGGCCTGCATGGTCGCCTACTGGCTGCGCGCCCTGCACCACGACCAGCCGCTGTTCTCACCCGACCTGTTCCGCATCCGCAGCTTCGCGGTGGGCATCTTCGGCAACCTCTTCGCCCGCCTCGGCAGCGGTGCCCTGCCCTTTCTCATCCCGCTGCTGTTCCAGGTAGGGCTGGGCTATCCACCGGCCCAGGCCGGCCTGCTGATGATGCCCCTGGCACTGTCGGCGATGCTGGCCAAGCCCATCGCCGGACCGCTGATCGGGCGCCTCGGCTACCGCCGTCTTTTGGTCGGCAACACCCTGCTGCTGGGCTGCCTGATCGCCAGTCTCGCGCTGCTCGGCCCGTCCACGCCCTTCGTCTGGCTGCTCATCCACCTGGGCATCCTCGGCGCGGTGAATTCCCTGCAGTTCACCGCCATGAACACCATCACCCTCATCGACCTGCACGACCAGCAGGCGGCCAGCGGCAACAGTCTGCTGTCGGTGGTGATGCAACTGGCCATGAGCTTCGGGGTGGCCTGCGCCGCGGCGCTGCTGGGTGGTTTCCAGGACGACTACGGCGACGCCGAGGTGCTCTCCGCCTTCCGCGCCACCTTCATCAGTGTCGGTGTGCTGTCGATGCTGGCCGCCGGGATCTTCCTGCAGGCTTCGCGGGAAACCGGTCGCCGGGTCAAACCCCTGGCCACGGAGCCCGAGAAGAGCGCCCAGAACGTGGAGTGACGAGCGACGAGGCGCCTGGGATGACCATCTCGGGCGCCAGACATGAAAAACCCCGGCCTGGCCGGGGTTTTTCATGAGCTTCGGGCGACGCCAGGTGTCAGATGACCTGTACGTGCTCTGCCTGCATGCCTTTCTGGCCTTGCACGACTTCGAAGCTGACCTTCTGGCCTTCAGCCAGGGTCTTGAAACCTTTGCCTTCGATCGCGCGGAAGTGAACGAACACGTCCGGACCGCTCTCGGGAGTGATGAAGCCGTAGCCTTTGGTTTCGTTGAACCATTTGACGGTGCCGTTCTGACGATTCGACATGACGGGTGTTGCTCCTTGGAATAACGGGTTTGTTATGACAGGTGCTGGCGCGGCAATGCGTTGCATAGACCATCCGCCCGGGACTGAGTTGCAAGGAGTAACAAGAATCGCAGCAAGGGGTGGACATGGATCCTACCGCCTCAGGTCACGATCGACGGCGACCCAAGCAAACACAGTTCTCGAACTCTACGCCATATTTTTCGGGAAAGCGATTACCCTCCAAAGGTCGAATTCGTTTTGCCTGGCAGGCCCCGCCGAGCCTGCTGAAAGGTACTGCCGGGCCCGTTTTCGACCGGGCGGACAGGCCCGCCGCGGCCAGCGAAACGGCCCCTTTTCCAACAGTCCGACCACCCTGGCGAGCGATGCGGGACGCGCTGCCCAGATACTGAAATCCCCCTGCAAGGAATACCGATGACTGTCACCCCTGTGGAACTGCTGATCAGCGACTGCGATGGCGTACTGGTCGACAGCGAAATCCTCGCCGAGCGCGTCGTGCTCGACGGCCTCGCCGCCCATGCGCCCCGTGCCGAGCTGCAAGCCCTGCTGCACGGCACCTTTGGCCTGACGACCCGGGACATCTTCGCCCTGGTCGAGCAACGCTTCGGCATCACCCTGCCGCCGCAGCTGTTCGGCGAGCTGCGCGCCCAGGCCGAAACTCTCATCGCCAGCAGCGTCGAACCCATCCCCGGGGTGAAGCGCGCCCTGGAGAGCCTCGATTTGCCGCTGGCGGTGGCCTCCAACAGCCTCAGGCATAGCGTCGAGGCCTCGGTGCGCCGGGCCGGCTTGGTCGAGCGCGTGGCGGGCCATATCTTCAGCGCCGACATGGTCGAGCGACCCAAGCCGGCGCCCGACGTCTATCTGCTCGCCGCCAGGACGATGGGCGTTGCGCCGGAGCGGTGCCTGGTGATCGAAGACAGCGCCACCGGCGTACGCGCGGCCCTGGCCGCCGGGATGCGGGTCATTGGCTTCACCGGTGCCAGCCATATCCCGCCGAGCCACGGCGAGACCCTGACCAAGCTGGGGGTGACCGCGTTGATCGCCCACATGGACGAACTGCCCGCCACGGTGGCGCGCCTGCGCGCGGCGGCCGACAGCGCCCAATGAAAGAAGGGGCCGCGCGGCCCCTTCTTCGTTTCACTGCACGGCGTGACTCAGGACAGCACCGAGCCAGCGACCTTGGGCAGCGCGGCAACCGGCGCCAGGCTAGCCACGGCATTCCAGGCCGGCTCGCTGAGCTGGGTTTCCAGCACCTGCCGGTGAATCGCCTCGCGATGCTGTTGCAGCACGATGTCCAGCGCGCGGCTGGGCGTCAGTTCGACGTCGTCGAAGGTGACGATCTGGCCAGGCTCCATCGCCCGCTTGAGCACGCTGTGCTTGAGCAGGCCGATCGGCAAGTGGTCCGGGCACTCGGCGATCTTCACCGCTTCGCCGCGCACGCTGTAGCCACCGATACCGCGCTCGATGACCTCGCCCACGGCCATGGGCTTCTTCATGATCGCCGCCACGCTCAGGGTCGGCGTGGGCGAGTTGTTGAGCAGGACCTTGCCGCCGGCGATGACGCGTCTCAGGGTCTTGCCGACTTCCAGGGAGCATAGGTGGAAGGGACGCACCAGCACGTAGTACGGCCCCTTGCCCAGCTTGAAGTACTCGATGGCGCCGGCCTGGTCCTCGTCATGGCGACCGACCACGAAGACGCCGCCCGCGGAGTAGCCGCTGGGGATCACGTAGTCGACGATGGGCTTGCCCAGTTGCTCGGCCATCTGCGCGAGGATGTTGGCGCTGTCCTGCAGGTTGGTCGAGTTCAGGCCTTCCAGGCCCTGGCGGGTGATGGTCGCGCCATAGTGGTTGCCCACCACCACCTGCTCGATCTGCACCTTGGTGCCGTCGGTGAAGGAGGTGGTCTGGTCGACGCTGGTGCCCTGGCGCGCGGACCAGTAGGCCATGTCTTCCGGGGTCGGATTGTGGTTCAGGTAGCCCTTCATGTTGCCGTACACCAGCGGCTTGAAGCCCATCTGCACCGCTTCCTCGTGCAGCGCGGCCAGCGAACCGGGCTGGTCGCCCTCGGCCTCGGTGAGGAAGCCCTTGCCCGCCAGGTAGGAGCCGGTCGTCACCTGCAGCTCAGCATTGATGGTGACCACCTTGATGCCGGCCTCGAAAGCGCGCTCGATGATCTCGGTGCCGTGGTAGGGGTCGCCACTGCATTCCACCAACAGGTCGCACTGGTCGATGAGTTCGTTCACCGACAGGGTCAGCGCCTCGGGCAACGGATAGTCGGTGACCGTGGCGATGGGACGGCGGGTCAGGACGCGGGTGACAGTCATGTCGTCGTAGTGACGGCTGATCAGTCGCGCGAGGCAACGGGAAATCATGCCGGTACCGACGATACCGATGCGGGTGACGGAGGTAGGGGAGGACATAGGATCGATTCCTTTCTAAGAGAATGATGGTGGCGACCAAGGCCACCTTGCGAAGTGCCGACCCCAACTACGTGTCCGATCTCTTGCAAATGGAACAACAGCACTTCCATCAGAAATTCTATTGACTGGGATCACTCTTTCCGTGCGACTCGAAGCCATCTCAAAAATTCATGACTTCGTAGCAATTAGCGACCAATGGCTGCAGATCGCTACTTTTAACTCTTCTAACGAGAGGGTTCGGCACCCTCCGTTCCGCTGACGCCCCGCGCCCAGTAGGCGCGCCGGAACAGATCGCGCTCGCCCAGGGCCAGTAGCAGCAGCACGAACACCAGCATCGCCACGCCGATGCCGACGATCAGCTCCAGCAGGCCGACCGGCTTCGGCAACCAGAGACTCAGGAGAGCCACCGCACTGCCGGCGCCGAACCAGCGCAGCAGCAGGGTCAGGTGCAGGCCACCCAGGGAGTGGCGATACAGCGCCAGCGCCATGAACAGCGCCTGCAGGAAGGCCCCGGTGGTGAAGGAATAGGCCAGGCCCTGGGCGCCGAAGGGTTTGTAGAGGCAGGCATCCAGGGCCACGGTGATCAGCGAACTGGCCAGGGTGGCATAGAGGAAGGTCCGCGCCCGCTGCTGCGATAGCAGCGCCCGGCCCCACAGCAGCGCCAGTCCCATCCACGGCAGGCCCAGGGCATAGGCCACCACCAGAGTGGCGGTCGCCGCGCTCTGCTCGGCACCGAAGGCACCGCGCTCCAGCAGGACCTTGACCACCGGCTCGGCGTAACCGAACAGCACCACCGCGGCCGGCACCAGGAACAGTAGGGTGCCCAGCAGCGCCTTGCGCATCAACGCGGCGTACTTGTCGGCGCTGCCCTCGTTCCAGCTGCGGGTCAGCTCGGGGAAGATCATCGCCAGGATCGACAACGCATAGAGCGTGAGCGGGATGGTGACGATGCGATAGGAGAACGACAGCATAGTGATGTTGCCTTCCGCCAGCAGCGAGGCGAAGAAGCGCTCCGCCAGCATGCAGCCCTGCTGGGCACCGGCGGCGAGCAGCACCGGGGCGAAGGTCAGCGCGAAGGGGCTGCCTTCTGGCTTCTCCATGGCGGCGACCGAGCGCTGGCCAAGGTAGCCCAAACGCCGGTGCTGGATGACGATCAGCAGCACCTGAGGCAGCAGCATGCCGATGAACAGGCTGATGCCACTCGGCTGCAGGATGACGATGGCCAGGATGGCGCCGAGGTTCAGCATCAGCGTCCGGGTCATCGGTAGGATGAAGATACGATCCAGGTTGAGCAGCGCCCCCTGGCAATAGAGGATGGCCTGTACGCAGATCAGCAGGGTGCCGACGGCGAACACCAGCTTGCCCGCCTCGACCTGCTCGTCGCTCCAGCCCGGCGCCAGGGCGTGCATCAGCCAGGGACTGGCCACCACCCCGATCACCGACAGCAGCAGGCCGAACAGGCCGATGCGCCAATACAGCCAGCGGCCCACCTGCTCGTACTGGTTATTGCAGCGGTCGCGGATGCGCTGCAGATAGGGAATCATGGCATCGCGCAGGGCGAGACCGAAGAAGCTTTCGAAGAATACCGGCAGGATCAGCGCGACGAAGATGAGGTCGGCCTCCCAGCTCACCCCGAATTGGCGGGCGATAAGCAGGTCGCGCAGGAACCCCAGCAGGAAGCTGGCGACGGTGATGGCCAGGATGATGACGGTCGAACTCACGCCCGCACCTCGTTGGACAGGTGTCGGCCGAGCGGGGCACAGGGCGAAGAGAAAAGGCGGCTGGGCATGGGCGGTCTCGTTCCGTGAGCCGGAGATGATCCGGAAAAGGCGGGCGTGGATGCCCGTTCAGTCCACACTCAGAGACCAGCTTGCGCCCTTAAGTTTCCCCTGACTATTTCGCTACCGCCTGGAAATGTCGAACGATTGGCAAATTGCCATGAGTGCCCGGACGGTACCCGCCGAACGGTCGTGGTTGCAATCCCGGACAAAGCCGAATACTGTATATATAAACAGATACAGGATACGAGGTGACGCATGGCCGTCGAAGTGTTGTATCGCAGTAGCCGAGATCCGGAGCGCCTGTTCATGGATAAAGCCGAAGCCGATCGTCACGACAAGATGCTGGAGCTGGCCGAGTCCCTCGCCAGCGTGCTGGACAAGGCCGTGCCCGGTCTTGCCGAGAAGCAGTGCGAAGACCTGGGCCTGTTCATGGCCCGCAACCGGGAAGTCTTCGCCCGGGCCTTTCGCAACCAGCCGGATGCGCTGGGCGAGCTCGACCTGCCCGAGTGAGGCGCAGAGCCAGGCCCCCGCGCGAACGGATGCCGCGTCACCCGCGCTCGTCGTCGGCGCGATGCGGCTCGGGCGAGCTGAAGCACGGCCGCTGAGCCCCGCTCGGCCGTGCGTCACCTTCGCTCGCTTCGACCTGGATCGCCTGGCGCCTTCCGTCCGGGCCTGGCTTGAGTCACCCCGGCTCGGGTAGCCTGGGATGAGATTCGAGCCGGAGAAAGTCCCTTGCCCCTTCCCATCATCTTCGACACCGACCCTGGCGTGGACGACGCCCAGGCCATCGCCCTGCTGTTCGCCGACCCCGCCTTCGAGGTGCTCGGCCTGACCACCACCTTCGGCAACGTCCCGGTCACCACCGCGACGCGCAATGCCCTGCTGCTCACCGAGCTGGCCGGCCGCGACGTCCCGGTCGCCGCCGGGGTCGCCGAACCCCTGGTCAAGCCGGCGGGCAACCACGCCCTGCACGTGCACGGCCAGGATGGCCTGGGCAACCAAGCGCTGCCGACGCCCAGCCGCACGCCCCATGCCCTGGATGCCGCCCGCTTCATCGTCGAGCAGAGCCGCCTGCGCCCGGGCGAGATCACTCTGGTGGCGGTCGGTCCTCTCGGCAACCTGGCGCTCGCCCTGGCGCTGGACCCGGATGTCGCCCAGCGCATCCGCCAGGTGGTGGTGATGGGCGGCGCCATCGTCGAACCGGGCAACGTCACGCCGGTGGCGGAAGCCAACATCTTCTCCGATCCCCATGCCGCCGCCCGGGTCTTCGCCGCATCCTGGCCGCTGACGCTGGTCGGCCTGGATGCCACCCACCGCGCCGTGCTGGACCCGCCACGCCTGCAGCGGATCGCCGCGTGCCAGGGGGCCCTGGGCGAGGTACTGGCCAAGAGCTACGACTTCTATGCCGATTTCTATCGCAGCGTGAAGGACATCGACGGCTGCCATCCCCACGACAGCTGTGCCCTCGCCTTCCTGCGCCGGCCGGAGTTGTTCCGCACCGCCCGCGGCCATCTGAGCGTCGGCACCGAAGGACTCGCGGAAGGCCAGACCTTCTTCGCCCCGGAGGGTCGTGCCTATCAGGATGGTCGCTGGTCGAGCAATCCGCCGGTGACGGTCTGCCTGGACATGAACGGCCCGGGAATGGTTGCCTGGATGGAAGAGGTTTTGACCGAGACGAACGCCTAATCGGTCACGAATCGGCAAAAGGGCCGCGCCAGAGCCCTCGCCAGCCGAATAAGTGCGAGCTGTGCACGCAAATTCGTTGCAGGAGTCAGGTAGAAATCCCCGGTGTTTTCTACCTCGTCCCCCCGGCGAACGACCGTGCAAAGGATTGCCCATGGCTCGCTACGATCTCCACCTCAGCGGCGGTTGCCGCCCCGATGTCCCGACCGACACCCTCAGGGTCAGCCTGCTCTATCACCTGAAGCTGACCCCGGAGCAGGCCGAACGACTGCTGCCGCCGGCGACCGGCATCCTCAAACGCGATCTGTCCGCCGCGGAGGCCCACGATTGGGTCGAGCGCCTGACGGATGCAGGCCTCCAGGTGCACCTGCAAGAACGCGACGGGGCACCACCGCTCGCCCAGGATCTCGATCTGCAGGCACGGCTGGCCGCCTTGCGAGCGTCCGGCCTGCCACGCCCGGCCTTCCCGTTCGGGCGCCGGCTACAACTGCTGGCGGCCGTCGGCACCGCCCTGCTGCTGTCCCTCCTCTATCTGTTGCCCGGGCTGCTCGGCCTCCTGCTGGCCCTGGCTGCACTGCACGCCTTCGCCGGTCTGCTGCACCAGGACGTTCTGATCGCCTGCACTCTCGGCTTGCCGACCGCCCTGCTGGGTACCTGGCTGGCCGTCGATTTCCTGCTACCGCCCCTGCGCCGGCACCCTGAAGCGGTTGCCACGCTGCCACTGACCGAGGCGCGGGAGCCTGGCCTGTGGCAAATGGTCGACTCGCTCTGCCGGGCCATGGGCGTGCGCCCGCCACGCCGCATCCTGCTCAGCGCCGAGGCGGATATCCGCCTCGCCGGGGCCGGTCGCACCCTGTACCTGGGCCTGCCGCTGCTGCCGGCCCTGACCACCCGCCAGTACCTGGCCAGCCTAGCCCATGCGCTCGGACACCAGGTCCATTGGCTGGATGCCTTCGGCGGCGGCCTGCTCAACGCCAGCCTCGCCTGGCTGGAACGCCTCGGCCAAGAGCCGCATCCGGTCCGCTGGATGCGCCGTCGCCCACGGCTGGCACGGGGTTGGGCGCGACTGCTGTTCGCTGCAGCACGGCGCCTGACCCAGGCCGCGAGTCAGCGCCGCGAAGCCCGGGCCGATCACTACGAAGCCCAGCTCGGCGGCAGCGACGACTTTCGCCGGACCGCGCTGCGCCGCCGCGGTGCCAGCCAGGCCTGGCGTGAGGCCCGTCGCCGCAGTCTCGCCGCGCAGCAGGAGCAGGGCCTCGCCGGGAATCTGCTGGAACTGGTGGAGGCCCTGCTGGCCAGGCAGTCCGAGCGTTCGTCGCTCACCCCGCCCCAGGCCAGTCGCTACTGGCAGCGCCATCCGGCGGATCAACAGCGGGTCAGCTGGGTGAACGCCCTTGAGCAACAGCCGCTGTTGGAGGACCAACGCCCGGCCCAGGCGCTGCTGGACCATTACGAGTCCCATGGACGGGCCCTCACCGAGACCGTGTATCGCCAGGCGGGCTGCGCAGCATCTGGCGAGCGGGGCGCTACGGTCGCCGACCTGGTACCGGAGCTGGAGCGGGATGCCGGCGAGGAGTTCGCCCTGTGGAGCGGTCATCCCTGGTCCGATTCGCCTTGGCTGCCGCTGCACCTGCCGCTGGATCGCCCGACCCGCGCCCTCACGGTGGAGGCCGTTCGCGAGCGTCTGCAGCGCCTGGCCGAGCAGACGTCACGGGCCTGGCAGGAGGCGGAAAAGGAAGCCCAACGCCGCTGCCTGCTGGCCTTCTACGAGGAGTTGCACATCCACGGCCTCGCCCAGGCGGTACGCGGCGAGGGCGAATTCAACCAACAGCATCTGCAGGACTATCGCGCCATCGATACCTGGCAGACCCCGTCCCGGCAGCAGTTGCAGCAGCTGGCGCCGCTGTATCGCCAGCGCCTCGAGCTGGCCCTCGCCCGGCACCGGCCCGGCCAGGCGCAGGCACGCGAGTGCTTCCAACTGCTCGTCACCCTCGCCGAGCACTATCCGGAGGTGGAGCGCCTGCGCGAGGCACGTCTGCTGGTGAAGGAGTACCGCACCCTGCAACGGCAACTGCAGGGCTCGCCACGCATCAACGAATTGTGCGACTTCGCCAAGCAGGATCACCAACGCCGGGTGACCTTCTGGCTGCAATCGCCCCTGCGCCTGCCGTCGTCCATCACCGAGGTCAGCCTGGGCGAGCACCTGCAGCGGCACTGCCCGCAACTGGACCTGGCGCAGGACTCGCCCTCCGCCCTCTATCGCCATAGCGCCGGCCTGCTGCCCGCCCTGAGCGAGCTGCACCAGCGTGCCTGGCTGCACCTGGCGCGCTGGTGCCTGCTGGCCGAAGCGGACAATGCGCCCTCGCTGCGCCGCTCCGCCTGAGGCCTTCTTCCGCGCAAAAAAAAAGGCCCCGAACGGGGCCTTCTTCGTTACCGGGATCAGTTGACCTTGGGGTCCAGCTCACCACGGGCATAGCGCTCGAACATGGCATCCAGGGAGATCGGCTTGATCTTGGAGGCCTGGCCGGCGGTGCCGAAGGCTTCGTAACGGGCGATGCAGATGTCGCGCATGGCGGTCACGGTCTTGGCCAGGTACTTACGCGGGTCGAACTCGGCAGGGTTCTTGGCCATGAACTCGCGGATGGCACCGGTGGAGGCCAGGCGCAGGTCGGTGTCGATGTTGACCTTGCGCACGCCGTACTTGATGCCCTCGACGATCTCCTCGACCGGCACACCGTAGGTTTCCTTGATGTCGCCACCGTACTCGTTGATGATCTTCAGCCACTCCTGGGGCACCGAGCTGGAGCCGTGCATGACCAGGTGGGTGTCCGGGATGCGCGCATGGATTTCCTTGATGCGCTGGATCGACAGGGTGTCCCCGGTCGGCGGCTTGGTGAACTTGTAGGCGCCGTGGCTGGTGCCGATGGCGATGGCCAGGGCGTCGACCTTGGTGGCCTTGACGAATTGGGCGGCTTCTTCCGGATCGGTCAGCAGCTGGCTGTGATCCAGGGTGCCCTCGGCGCCAACGCCGTCTTCTTCACCGGCCATGCCGGTCTCCAGGCTGCCCAGGCAACCCAGCTCGCCTTCCACGGACACGCCGCAGGCATGGGCGAAGGCCACGGTCTGCTGGGTGACGCGTACGTTGTAGTCGTAGTCGGAAGGCGTCTTGCCGTCGGACTTGAGCGAGCCGTCCATCATCACCGAGGAGAAGCCCAGCTGGATGGAACGCTGGCAGACGTCGGGGCTGGTGCCGTGGTCCTGGTGCATGACCACCGGGATGTGCGGGAATTCTTCCACCGCAGCCAGGATCAGGTGACGCAGGAAGGGAGCGCCGGCGTACTTGCGGGCACCGGCGGAGGCCTGGACGATGACCGGCGAATCGGTCTTGTCGGCGGCTTCCATGATGGCGCGCATCTGCTCTAGGTTGTTGACGTTGAAGGCCGGGACGCCATAGCCGAATTCGGCGGCGTGATCCAGCAGCTGACGCATGCTGACGAGTGCCATTGGTGATTATCTCCCTAACAAAGGCGGTGGTGGCGCCAGCCTGCATGAGCGGCTGGCAGGGTTCAAGCGGCCGACCCCTGGCCGCCGTGGATTAATCGGTTCAGCTGACATTCGCCGGTTCACGGCGCCCGGCAGCCACGACCGATGAGGTCATTGCCGGCGATCCAGTAGACGAGTCCCTGGTCGCCGCGGATATGGAAAGCCACCAGCCCGTCGGTGTAGGACTGGCCGTCGGTGGCCGGCTCGCGATTGAGGTGACGGATCAGCCCATCGCTTTCCAGCTTGAGGTCGACGATGGACTGGCTGCGATCCACATAGCGCCAGTCGAAGGCCGCCTTGGAATCGCAGACCCAGTGGGTCCAGCCGCTGGTCTGCCGAGCGCCGTGACCGGCACAACCGGCCAGCAGCGCAGCGCTCAGCAGGCCGAGGCCGAGGAAGCGCCCTTTCATTGGGCGCAACCGCTGCTGGGACGGCTGGGATTGCCATTGAGCGTATCGACGCGCTCGCCGTTCTGCGCCGTGGGCGTGGCCGCCGCCGCGGGTGGCGGCGCGAACACCGCGCAGGCCTTGTCGGCATTGCCACCGGCGCAACCGGCCAGCATGAAGACAGCGGAACAGACGAGCAGCGGCGTACGCATGGCGATCACTCCTGGGCGCGTTGCTGGAGAACTTCCACGGCCGGCAGCACCTTGCCCTCGACGAATTCGAGGAAGGCGCCGCCGCCGGTGGAGATATAGGAGACCTTCTCCCCGATACCGTACTTGTCGATGGCGGCCAGGGTGTCACCACCCCCGGCGATGGAGAAGGCGTCGCTGTCGGCGATGGCCTGGGCCAGGGTGCGGGTGCCCTCGCCGAACTGGTCGAATTCGAAGACGCCGACCGGACCGTTCCAGAGGATGGTCTTGGCCGACTTCAGCAGGTCGGCGAATTGCTGGGCGCTGACCGGGCCGATGTCGAGGATCATGTCGTCGTCGGCCACGTCGTTGATGGACTTGGTGGTGGCCTGGGCAGTCTCGGCGAATTCCTTGGCGACCACCACGTCCACCGGCAGCGGCACGCTGACCTTGGCGGCGATGGCCTTGGCGGTGTCCACCAGATCGGCTTCGTACAGCGACTTGCCGACCTTGTAGCCAGCCGCCGCCAGGAAGGTGTTGGCGATGCCGCCGCCGACGATCAACTGGTCGCAGATCTGCGCCAGGGAATTCAGCACGTCCAGCTTGGTGGAGACCTTGGAGCCGGCGACGATGGCGGCCATCGGGCGGGCCGGGTTGCCCAGTGCCTTGCCCAGGGCGTCCAGCTCGGCGGCCAGCAGCGGACCGGCCGCGGCGACCTTGGCGAACTTGGCCACGCCGTGGGTCGAGCCCTCGGCGCGGTGGGCGGTGCCAAAGGCGTCCATGACGAAGATGTCGCACAGGGCGGCGTATTTCTTCGCCAGCTCATCGGCGTTCTTCTTCTCGCCCACGTTGAAGCGCACGTTCTCCAGCAGCACCAGTTGACCCGGCTCGACCTGAACACCGTCCAGATAGTCCTGCACCAGCGGTACCTCGCGGCCCAGGGCCTTGCTCAGGTAGGCAGCGACCGGCGCCAGGCTGTTTTCCTCGCTGAATTCGCCCTCGGTGGGACGGCCCAGGTGCGAGCAGACGATCACCGCGGCGCCCTTCTCCAGCGCCAGCTTGAGGGTCGGCAGGGCGGCGACCAGGCGGGCATCGCTCTTGATCTGGCCTTCCTTCACCGGAACGTTGAGGTCTTCGCGAATCAGGACGCGCTTACCCTTCAGATCGAGGTCGCTCATTTTCAACACGGACATACAGGCAATCCCTTAGTTGTGCTTGGTTCAGGTGGGCTTGGCGATGCGCAGCCAATGGCCGGCGACGTCGAGCATGCGGTTGGCGAAGCCCCATTCGTTGTCGAACCAGACCAGCAGATTGACCAGCCGGGGGCCGGAGACGCGGGTCTGGCTGCCATCGACGATGGCCGAATGGGGATCGTGGTTGAAATCGCAGGAGGCGTGGGGCAACTCGGTGTAGTCGATCAGACCCGCCAGCGGCCCGCTCTGGGCGGCGTCACGCAACAGGGTGTTGAGCGCAGGGGCCGTGGTGTCCTGGCCGACGATGCAGGTGATGTCCAGGCAGGAAACGTTGACCGTGGGTACGCGCACGGCGCGGGCCTGGATGCGGCCGCCAAGCTCCGGCAGCAGGCGCTCGATCCCCCGGGCCAGGCCGGTCGCCACCGGGATGATCGACTGGAACGCCGAGCGCGTCCGCCGCAGATCTTCGGCATGGTAGGCGTCGATCACGGGCTGGTCGTTCATGGCCGAGTGGATCGTGGTGATGGAGACGTACTCCAGACCCAAGGTCTCGTGCAAAAGTTTCAGCACCGGGACGCTGCAGTTGGTGGTACAGGAAGCATTCGAGACCAGCGTCTCGTCGCCACGCAGACTCAGCTGGTTGACGCCATAGACCACGGTGGCATCCACGTCCGTCTCGCTGGCCATGGGCTGGGAGAACAGCACCCGCGGGGCACCTGCGGCGAGAAAGCGTCCACCTTCGGCACGGGTGCTGAAGGCACCGGAGCATTCCAGCACCAGGTCGACGTCCAGCGCCTGCCAGTCCACCCGCTCGGGTTCGGCCTCGCGGCGGATCTGCAGGGTCTGGTCGCCGATGCGCAGGCGCTCGCCCTCCAGCGCCACCCGCCCGGGAAAGCGGCCATGGGTGGAATCGAAGCGGGTCAGGTATTCGAGGCTTGGCCGGTCGGCCAGATCGTTGAGCGCGACGATGGTCAGCTCGCTCGCCGCACCGCGCTCGTGCAGGGCACGCAGGACGCAACGACCGATGCGACCGTAGCCGTTGAGAGCGAGGCGATAGCGGGCAGAACTCATGCGAAGACGGACTCAAGCGCTAGCGAAAGGCCGATTATGCGGGCGTTCGGCGACGAATGGGAGTCGCCGCGGTAGCCGGCTTGCCGTTCTCACTACAAAAAGGTGCCCGCCTTGGCAGACGGAAGAAATTTATGCCGTCTGGCTTGGGGCAGCTGCGGTATCGGCGAAAGGTCGCGGTCTGCGGTGGAAGGGCCGGAGGTAGTACAAAGACCTTCAGGACTACTTCCCGGCATGCCGCGACAGGCGCCGCCTCGCCTGGATAAAGGGTCATCCAAGGGTGATAGACCAGAGCCATGACCTGGATCAAAAACCCTATTGATTGTGGTGTAGAAACGAAAAAGCACTATATGTAGTATTTGTGTCGAACTTGAGGCCCAAGTCGAACTCAAAGAAAAGGACCCGCGCCGCGCTGGCAAACACCGCTTGGCGAGAGGCTTTTCCTTTGCGTTCGCCCACTACGGACAGGAGTCAGCCATGACCATCACCATCTATAGCAAGCCCGCCTGCGTGCAGTGCAACGCCACCTACCGCGCCCTGGATCGCCAGGGGATCGCCTACCAGGTGGTGGACATCGAGCAGGACGCCCAGGCGCGCCAGACCGTGGAATCCCTGGGCTATCGCCAGGTGCCGGTGGTGGTGGCCGGTGACGACCACTGGGCCGGCTTCCGCCCGGACAAGCTTGGCCAATTGGTGGCCTGAGGCGCTCAGATCATGGGCGAGCTGCTGTATTTCTCCAGCACCTCGGAGAACACCCACAGATTCGTCGAGAAACTCGGCCTGCCGGCGCGGCGCATCCCCCAGGATCCCGCCGCCGAACCGCTCAAGGCCCGCGAGCCCTACATACTAGTGCTGCCCACCTACGGCGGCGGTGGCAGCAAGGGTGCGGTGCCCAAGCCGGTGATCCACTTTCTCAACGATCCGCATAACCGCGCCCTGATCCGTGGCGTCATCGCCGCGGGCAATACCAATTTCGGCGAGGGTTACTGCCTGGGCGGACGCATCGTCGCCCAGAAGTGCGCGGTACCCCTGCTCTACCAATTCGAATTGCTCGGCACGACGGAGGACGTCGACCGGGTGCGCACGGGAGTGAACGACTTTTGGCAACGTCAGGCCTGACCCCGACCGGCAGCGAGGCGGACTACCACGCGCTCAACGCCATGCTCAATCTCTACGGTCCCAACGGCGAGCTGCAACTCGACAAGGACCGCCAGGCGGCGCGGCAGTACTTCCTGCAGCACGTCAATCAGAACACCGTGTTCTTCCATAACCTGGACGAGAAACTCGGCTACCTGGTGGACAAGGGCTACTACGAGGCGGCGGTACTGGAGCAATACGCCCCGGCCTTCGTCAAGGCGCTGTTCGAGCGCGCCTACGCCTACAAATTTCGCTTCCAGAGCTTCCTGGGCGCCTTCAAGTACTACACCAGCTACACGCTCAAGACCTTCGACGGCCAGCGCTATCTGGAACGCTACGAAGACCGGGTGTGCATGGTCGCCCTGAGCCTGGCGCGCGGTGACGAGCGCCTGGCCGAATCCCTGGTGGACGAGATGATCAGCGGGCGCTTCCAGCCGGCCACCCCCACCTTTATCAACGCCGGCAAGCGCCAGCGCGGCGAGCTGGTGTCCTGCTTCCTGTTGCGCATCGAAGACAACATGGAGTCCATCGGCCGCGCGGTGAATTCGGCGCTGCAACTCTCCAAACGTGGCGGCGGCGTGGCCTTCCTGCTGAGCAACGTGCGCGAGGTGGGGGCGCCGATCAAGCGCATCGAGAACCAGTCCTCGGGCATCATCCCGATCATGAAGCTCTTGGAAGACGCCTTCTCCTATGCCAACCAGCTGGGTTCGCGCCAGGGCGCCGGCGCCGTCTATCTCAATGCCCACCACCCGGACATCCTGAGATTCCTCGATACCAAGCGCGAGAACGCCGACGAGAAGATCCGCATCAAGACCCTGTCCCTCGGCGTGGTCATCCCCGACATCACCTTCGAACTGGCCAAGCGCAACGCCGACATGTACCTGTTCTCGCCCTACGACGTGGAGCGGGTCTATGGCGTGCCCTTCGCCGATATCAGCGTCAGCGACAAGTACGCGGAGATGGTAGCCGATGCGCGCATCCGCAAGCGCAAGATCAACGCCCGGGAATTCTTCCAGACCTTGGCGGAGATCCAATTCGAATCCGGCTACCCCTACCTGATGTTCGAAGACACGGTGAATCGGGCCAATCCCATCGCCGGGCGCATCAACATGAGCAACCTCTGCTCGGAGATCCTGCAGGTCAACACCCCCAGTCGCTTCGACGAAGACCTGGGTTACCAGCACGTCGGCCAGGACATCTCCTGCAACCTGGGCTCGCTGAACATCGCCCGCACCATGGATTCGCCGGACCTGGGCCGCACCGTGGAGACCGCCATCCGCGGCCTCACCGCGGTCTCGGAGATGAGCGACATCCGCTGCGTGCCTTCGGTGGCCGCCGGCAATGCCGCCTCCCACGCCATCGGCCTGGGGCAGATGAACCTGCACGGTTACCTGGCCCGCGAGCGCATCCACTACGGCTCGGCGGAAGGCCTGGATTTCACCAACCTGTACTTCTACACCGTCACCTACCATGCGGTGCGCGCTTCGAATCGCCTGGCCATCGAGCGCGGCCAGAGCTTCCAGGGCTTCGCCGATTCCAAGTACGCCAGCGGCGAGTATTTCGACCAGTACGTTAACGGCGACTTCACCCCGCGCACCGCGCGGGTGGCCGAGCTGTTCGAGGTGGCCGGCATCCGCCTGCCGACTCGCGAGGACTGGCAGGAACTCAAGGCGTCGGTAATGCAGCACGGCCTGTTCAACCGCAACCTCCAGGCCATCCCGCCGACCGGCTCGATCTCCTACATCAACCATTCCACCTCGAGCATCCATCCCATCGTCGCCAAGGTGGAGATCCGCAAGGAAGGCAAGCTGGGCCGCGTCTACTATCCGGCGCCCTACCTAGCCGACGACAACCAGGAGTTCTACCAGGACGCCTACGAGATCGGTCCGGAAAAGATCATCGACACCTATGCCGAGGCCACCCGCCATGTCGACCAGGGGCTGTCGCTGACGCTGTTCTTCCGCGACACCGCCACTACCCGCGACATCAACCGGGCGCAGATCTACGCCTGGAAGAAGGGCATCAAGACGCTCTATTACATCCGCCTGCGCCAGGCCGCCCTGGAAGGCACCGAGGTGCAGGGCTGCGTGTCCTGCAGCCTGTGAGGAAATCGCCATGAACGCATCCGTCAAAGCGCCGCGCCTGAACCGCATCAACGCCATCAACTGGAACCGTATCCAGGACGACAAGGACCTGGAGGTGTGGAATCGCCTGACCGGCAACTTCTGGCTGCCGGAAAAGATCCCGCTGTCCAACGACATCCCCTCCTGGGCGACCCTGACACCCAAGGAACAGCAGCTGACCATCCGCGTCTTCACCGGCCTGACCCTGCTGGACACCATCCAGAACGCCGTGGGCGCCCCGACCCTGCTGGCCGATGCCGTCACCCCTCACGAGGAAGCGGTAATCGCCAACATCGGCTTCATGGAGGCGGTCCATGCGCGCTCCTATAGCTCGATCTTCTCCACCCTCTGCTCGACGCCGGACGTGGACGAGGCCTATCGCTGGAGCGAAGAGAATCCCTATCTGCAGACCAAGGCCGACCTGATCCTTGAGCGTTACCACGCCGAGGACCCGCTGCTGCGCAAGGTGGCCAGCGTCTTCCTGGAGTCCTTCCTCTTCTATTCGGGCTTCTACCTGCCGATGTATTGGTCCAGCCGCGCCAAGCTGACCAACACCGCCGACCTGATCCGCCTGATCATTCGCGACGAGGCGGTGCACGGCTACTACATCGGCTACAAATTCCAGCAGGCCCTGGCCAAGGAAAGCCCGGAGCGCCGCCAGCAGGTCAAGGACTTCGCCTACGAGCTGCTGCAGGACCTCTATGACAACGAAGTGGCCTACACCGAGGACCTCTACGACAGCGTGGGCTGGAGCGAGGACGTGAAGAAATTTCTCCACTACAACGCCAACAAGGCGCTGATGAACCTGGGCTTCGAAGCCCTATTCCCCAGCAGCATGACCGACGTCAGCCCCGCGATCCTCGCCGCCCTGTCGCCCAGCGCCGACGAGAATCACGACTTCTTCTCCGGCTCGGGCTCGTCCTATGTCATCGGCAAGGCGGTGAGCACCGAGGATGAGGATTGGGATTTCTGATTTGGTCGGTGCAAGGCAATCGCGGCCATGGGCCGCTCCTACAGGCACGGACGCCTCTGTAGGAGCGGCCCATGGCCGCGATCAAACCTATAGACCCACTTCAGCGACCCTGTCCGAAAACGGCCAGTCACCCCTCCCCGGCGGTGCTAACCTGCCGCCATGAACGCCTTCCCCGACATTCCCGCCTTCGAACGCGCCCGCCTGGCGCGGGACCCGCGCTTCGACGGCCTGTTCTACACCGCGGTGCTCACCACCGGCATCTATTGCCGGCCGGTGTGCCCGGCGCAACCGCCGCGGCCGGAGAACGTCAGCTACTACCCCAGCGCCGCGGCCGCCGAAGCCGCCGGCTATCGGCCTTGCCTCAGATGCCGCCCGGAACTCTCCCCTGCCGGCGGCCATTGGCAACGCGGCGACGCCACCCTGGCCCGTGCCCTGCGCTTGATGGACGAAGGCCTGGACGATGGCGGCCTGCCCGCCCTCGCCGCCCGCCTCGACCTCGGCGAACGCCAGCTGCGCCGGCTGTTCGTCGAGCGCCTGGGCGCCGCGCCCCTGGCGGTGCTCACCACCCGCCGCCTGCTGTTCGCCAAGCAATTGCTCAGCGAGACGCGGCTACCCATCACCGAGGTAGCCCTGGCCGCCGGCTTCGGCAGTCTGCGACGCTTCAACGATGCCTTCCGCGGCGCCTATGGCCTGGCCCCCAGCCAGCTACGCAAGGGCCAGGTCGCGGCCTCGCCGGTGCTGGTCCTGCGCCTGGCCTATCGTCCGCCCTACGACTTCGGCGCCCAGCTGGACTTCCTCCGCGGCCATGCCCTGCCCGGCGTCGAGGTACTGGACGACACCAGCTACGCCAGAGTGATCGGCACCCCCGAGCAGCCGGGCTGGCTGCGCGTCTCGGCCTGGGATGCCGACACCCCGGCACTACGCCTGGAGCTGCACGGCGCCACCCCCGGCGAACTGCAGGCGGCGGTAGCCCGCATCCGCCGCATGTTCGATCTGGACGCCGATCCCGAAGCCATCGGCCAGGGCCTCGCCGTCGATCCGACCCTGGCCGAATTGGTGGCCCGGCGCCCCGGCCTGCGCCTACCCAGCGGCTGGGACGGCTTCGAGATCGCCGTGCGCGCCGTCATCGGCCAACAGGTCAGCGTGGTGGCCGCCACCACCATGACCGCCCGGGTGGTGCAGCGCTTCGGGCGACCCTGGGGCGAACCCGCCTGCGATGCCAGTCGCCCACCGGCGGGCCTGCACCACTTCTTTCCCACGGTAGAGGCCCTGGCCGACGCCGCCCTGGAAGAGCTCACCGGCCTCGGCCTGATTCGTGCCCGCGCCGGCACCCTGGGCACCGTAGCCCGGGCCCTGCGCGCCGGCGAGGTGGATTTCGACACCGGCCGCACCCTGGACGATTTCGCCCGGCGCTGGATCGCCCTCAAGGGCATCGGCCCCTGGACCGCCCAGTACATCGCCCTGCGCGCCCTGGCCCATCCCGACGCCTGCCCAGTGGAAGACCTGGTGCTGCAGAAGCGCCTAGCGCCACCGGGCGAACGCCTGACCGCCAAGGCGCTCCATGCCCGCGCCGAAGCCTGGCGGCCCTGGCGCGCCTACGGGGTGATGCAGGTCTGGCGCGAAGCCACCTGGAAGGCGCCCGCCGACGCTCCCGCCGAACCCGTCCCCACGCGCCTCGCCAAGGAGTCGCCGTGATGATCGCCTACTGCCTGCTAGACAGCCCCATCGGCCCCCTCACCCTGGCCGCCGACGACAGCGGTCTGCGCGTGGTGGAATTCCCCGAGAATCGTCATCCGGCCAAGCGTGACGCGAGTTGGGTCCAAGCCGAGCATCCCGTGCTGGCCGAGACACGACGCCAACTCGGCGAGTATTTCGCCGGACGCCGCCGGACCTTCGACCTGCCCCTGGCGCCGCGCGGCACGCCCTTCCAGCTGGACGTCTGGCGCGCCCTGGCCGAGATCCCCCACGGCCAGACCTGGAGCTACGGCCGGCTGGCGACCCATCTCGGCCGCCCCCAGGCGATGCGCGCGGTGGGCGCTGCCAATGGCCGCAATCCCTTGCCCATCGTGCTGCCCTGCCACCGGGTAATCGGTGCCTCCGGCGCCCTCACCGGTTTCGGCGGCGGTCTGCCGACCAAACAATTCCTGCTGGAACTGGAAGGCGCCCTGCCGCCCGCACGCGACCTCTTCACCGCGCTCTAGCGCGGGATTGCGCAAGAATTCGCCTGTGAAACCGCTCTAAAATGCGGGATACAGCGCTTGAGCCAGCGCACAGCCGCCGAACAAAATCCGGGCTTTCAATTCGCAAGGACGCGATGCGATGTTCAGCCCGGCCAATGCCCCGCAATTCACCCTGACGCTGGAAGGCGTCGCCCACGACTTCCAGATCCTCGCCTTCGACGGCACCGAGGCCATCGGCCAGCCCTATCGCTTCCAACTCGAACTGGTGAGCGAAAGATCGGACTGGCCGCTGGAACAGTTGCTGCATCGCCGCGCCTTCCTCAGCCTGGCCGCCGACGGCACCGGCATCCATGGCCAGGTGGCCGCCGTCGCCCAGGGCGATTCCGGCCAGCGTCTCACCCGCTATCGCCTCGACCTGGTGCCGCGGCTCGCCTACCTCGCCCATCGCGTCAGTTCGCGGATCTTCCAGCAGCGCAGCGTGCCGCAGATCCTCGCCCAGCTCCTCGAAGAACACGGCATCCTCGAAGGCGACCACAGATTCGTCCTCGGTCCCACGGTCTATCCGCCACGCGACTACTGCGTGCAATACGGCGAAAGCGATCTCGCCTTCCTCAATCGCCTGTGCGAGGAGGAAGGCCTGCACTATCACCACGAACACCGCCCCGACGGCCATGTGCTGGTGTTCGGCGATGACGCCACCGGCTTTCCCCGCCTGGGCGCCACCCGCTACCTGCCCGGCAGCGGCCTGGTGGCGGACGAACCCGTGGTCCGACGCTTCGACGTCGCCCTGCAGACCCGCAGCAGTGCCGCCACCCTGCGCGATCACGACTGCCTGCAACCGCGCCTGCGGCTGGAAAGCAGCGCCCAGGCCCGCATCCAACCCGCACTGGAACACTACGGCTTCCCCGGTCGCTTCACCGACCGTGACACCGGCCAGCGCCTGAGCAATAGACGCCTGGAAAGCCTCAGGGCCGACGCCCACCAGGCCAGGGGCACGAGCGATCAGCCGCGCCTGGTCAGCGGCCACTTCCTGCCGCTGGAGCACCACCCCCGCGCCGACTGGAACCAGCTCTGGCTGCTGACCGAGCTCCACCACCAGGGGCGCCAACCCCAGGTGCTCGAAGAGAGCATCACCAGCGACGACCGGCGGGAGCCGGACGACGGCTTCCGCCAGGGCTATCGCAACACCTTCGTCGCCCGTCCCTGGACTGTGCCCTTCCGCCTGCCGCTACGCCATCCCAAGCCACGGCTGTTCGGCGCCCAAAGCGCCGTGGTCACCGGACCGGCCGGTGAAGAGATCCACTGCGACGCCCTCGGCCGGGTCAAGGTGCAGTTCCACTGGGATCGCGAAGGCCAGGCGGACGAGCGCACCAGTTGCTGGCTGCGGGTCGCCAGCGGCTGGGCCGGCAACGGCTACGGCGCCCTGGCCGTGCCGCGCATCGGCATGGAGGTACTGGTGGGCTTTCTCGAAGGGGACCCCGACCAGCCTCTGGTCACTGGCTGCCTGTACCACGCCGAGCATCGTCCGCCGCTGGAACTGCCCAAGGACAAGACCCGCAGCAGCTTCAAGAGTCTGAGCAGCCCCGGCGGTGGCGGCTACAACGAACTGCGCATCGAGGATCGTCAGGGCCAGGAGGAGATCCATATCCACGCCCAGCGCGACTGGGACGAGCGCATCGGCCACGATCATCGCAGCGAGATCGGCCACGAGCGCCATCAGCGCATCCGCGCCAACAGCTACAGCGAATTCCACGCCGAGGAGCACCGCATCACTCACGGCGAACGCCGTACCGAGGTGCGCGCCGACGACCACCTGAGCATCGCCGACAGCCAGCACCTGCGCCTGGGCACCAGCCAATTCGTCGAGGCCGGCAGCGAGATCCACCTCTATGCCGGCCAGAAGGTCGTCCTCGAAGCCGGCGCCAGCCTGACCCTCAAGGCCGGCGGCAGCTTCGTCACCCTGGATGCCGGCGGCCTCACCCTGGTCGGGCCGAACATCACCCTCAACAGCGGCGGCAGCCCAGGCAGCGGCAAGGCTGCCGCGCCCCTGTTGCCCGGTATCGCCCAGGCGGTGGTCGACGGCCAGGCAGGTGCCCTGCTGAGTCCGGCCCAGATCAACACCTTCCAGCGCAGCGCGGCCTTCTGCGAGGAGTGCCAGCCCTGCAAGGACGGCCACTGTGAACTCTGAGCCGCTGTCTCCCCGCCAATGGCTGGCCGCCCAGCCGCTGATCCCGGGCCAGCGGCTCTACGCCGTGTTGGGCAATGCCAGCCCCGCTGCGCCGCTCAGGCACTACTACCAGCGCAGTCCGGTCGCCGACGCCCTGCCCCTGTGGCAGGGCACGCCCTACGCCCGCTGGCAGGCGATCATGCCGTACCTCGCCCCCCTCGCCCCGGACGATCCCTTCCTCGACTGGATCGCGGAGCAGGCCGCAGGCGACTGGGGCTGGCTGGCGGTGTCGGCGCAGCCCCAGGCCCTGATCCAGGCGCACCTGCGCAGCCTCACCCAGGTGTGGCTACCCGATGGCCAGGCGACCTTCTTTCGCTTCTGGGACGGTCGCCACCTGCTACCGCTGCTGCGTCACCTCGGCGAGGCCTTCGCGCCGGTGTTGCCGGTCTTCACCCGCTACCTGATCCAGGGCACCGCCCTCGCCCTGCCTACCGTGGACGCGGGTCCCGCGCGGGACTTTCCCTGGTGGCAGGTCCCGGCCGACCTCCTGGAGAGACTGGCCGCCGCCGATCCCACCACCCTGGTCGACAACCTCCTGCAGTGGCTCAAGCAGGAGGAAGCCCCGCTGTATTACCAGTTACCCGCCGCCAACCTGCGCCTCAAGATCGACCGTTTCGTCCGCCAGGTCACGCCTGCGAACGCCCGCGATCCCCAGCTGCTCAAGGCCTTTCTCATGGATGAGTTCGCTCGATGACCACCCCGCTTCCACCGCTGGGCACCCTGCCCATCACCCTCGACCTCGCCCAGCCGGACATCCGCACGGTCCTGCAGGACTTCCGTACCTGCCTGGTCGACTACCGCGGTTTCGCCGAGGCCTGGTACGGCGGGGTGCTGGACGTCGAACAAACATTCACCGTGGGCGAGGAAGTCGTCACCCGCGACAAGGACAGCAAGGGCCAGGTCAGCCTCTACGCCACCTGCCCGGTCGACGGCAAGCTGACCCTCATCCACTGCTTCGACGCGGCGCGCTTCGTGCCCATCGGCAATACCCCGGTCAGCATCGTCCCGGTGAACGAGGGCCGCGGCCCCCGGCGCAGTGGTGCGGTCGCGGCGGGCGCCGCCCAGAGCGCCGTCATCGGTGCCGACGGCACCCATACCTTCGCCGGCTGTACGCCTTACCAGCGCTATCGAGTCACCTTCTTTCCCAACGTCACCAGCGCCCATCTGGAGACCCTCTACGGCTCCTACCAGGGCGTGATCGACGATCTCCAGGCCTGGCTGCAGCAGGAGTGGACGCAGAAGCACCAGCCCTCCTGGGCGACCTATCGCAGCGCCAGCGCCGGCGGCAAGGTCGGCTTGCAGCTGGAAGCCGCCTGGAAAGGCCTGCTGCGCTCCATCATCAATCTCTGGGACGACCTCACCCAGTTGTTCGAGGTCATCGCCCACCCGCGCAAGCACCTGGAGAAGCTCCGCGAGCTGCTCGATCCCCAGGCCCTGGAACAGCTCTACAGCGCGGGCAAGGACAAGCTGCATACCGCCCTGCTCATCGCCGGCGACGAGCCGCTGCTATGGATCTTCCTCTGTGCCCTGGTCGCCTGGGTCAAGCTGCTGCCGCCCACCACCGCCGCCGAGGTCGTTGGCGCCCTCACCGGTGAGGTGCTGCTCAATGTGCTGATCGGCGTCGTGCTCACCGGCGGTATCGGCCTCGCCGTGCGCCTCGGTGGCAAGGTGGCGCGGGTCGCCGCCGGTGGTCGCGCCCTGGGCCTGATCCAGGAACTCGCCGAAGCCCTGATGCAGCGCTGCGCCCGTCACGCCAAACCCCACAGCGAAGCCGCCAAGCCGATCCTGGCCCAGGGTAGCGCCAGCCTGGACGCCGCGCGCAAGGCCACCGTGGAACTGCGCAACGGCGCCGCGGTGGAGCAGATCCGCGCCGATGCCGCGCCCTATGCCCGCGGCAAGAGCCGCAAGGCCACCCGCCTCAGCCAGGAGCCGCAGGTGGACGACGTCTCCACCCCGGCGCGCACCCCCAGCGGCAAGCCCGCCGAACCGGCCGCCCTGACCTGCACCGACGGCTGCCCGGTGTCCATGGTGACCGGCGAGGAACTGCTCACCCTCACCGATGCCGAGCTGGACGGCCCCCTGCCCTTCGCCTGGACCCGCCTCTACCGCAGCAGCGCCTGCGACAGCGACCTGGGGCTGGGACCCGGCTGGAGTCACGCCCTGGCCCATCGCCTGGAGCGCCAGGGCGAGCAGCTGATCTGGACCGACCAGGAGAATCGCCGCACCGCCTTTCCGCTGCCCAGCCAGCAGCGGCCGGCCATCCGCAACCGCCTGGCCCGCGCCGCCCTCTACCTCGGCGAGCAGCCGGACGAACTCATCCTCGCCCAGGCCGGCGAGAGTCCGCGCTTCTATCATTTCCGCCGCCTCGAACTGGTCGCCATCAGCGACGCCTACGGCAATCGGCTGAGCGTCGAGCGCAACGCCCAGGGCCGCATCCAGCGCCTGAGCAACGGCCTGCGCGCCCTGCGCCTGGACTATCAGCAGGGCCGTATTGCCGCCGTGGACTACCAGGTGCGCCAGCCGGGCGACCACCACGAAGCCTCCTGGCAGACCCTGCAGACCCTGGTGCGCTATCGCTACGCCGCCAATGGCCAGTTGCTGGCCGCCAGCAATGCCCTGGACGAAACCGAGCGCTATACCTACGACGAGCGTCACGTCATCCTCGAACGCCACCTGGCGGGTGGTGCGGCCTTTTTCTGGGAATGGCAGGGCGAAGGCCGCGACGCCCGCTGCGTGCGCCACTGGTCCAGCATCGGCCAACTGGACAGCCGCTATCTCTGGAGTGACGACGGCTCCGTCCAAGTCACCTTCAGTGACGGCAGCCAGCAGCACTACCGCCACGACGCCAACGCCCGCCTGGTGCGCCAGGTCGACCCGGACGGCGCGGAAACCCTGAAGACCTACGATGCCCAGGGCCAACTGCTCAGCGAGCGCGATCCCCTCGGCGCCCTCGTCCGCTACGAATACGACGCCGCCGGCCAATTGCTCGCGCGCTATCCGGCCCAGGACGAGCCGACCTACTACAGCTACTGCGACGGGCAGTTGCACAGCCTGGTCCGCGGCGATGCCACCTGGCGTTTCGAACACAACGCTCAGGGCGATCTCACCGCCCGCACCGATCCGGACGGTCACACCACCCGCTATCGCTACACCGCCCAGGGTCGCCTCGCCGTCATCGAGCATCCCGATGGCAGCCGCCACAGCTTCACCTGGAACCTCGCCGGCCAGCTCATCGAAGAGCAACTGCCCGACGGCGGCCTGCGGCGTTATCGCTACGACGCCCTCGGCCGTCAGACCTATCGCCAGCAGGAAAACGGCGCCGTCACCCACTACGAGTGGGACGCCCTCGGCCGCCTGCGTCAACTCAGGCTCCCCGGCGGCGCCAGCCGCGCCTTCAGCTACAACGCCTACGGCAAGGTCACCGCCGAACGTGACGAACTCGGACGGGTGACGCGCTACGAATACGACGATGGCCTGCACTTGGTCACCCGCCGTCTCAATCCGGACGGCAGCGCCCTGAGCTATCGCTACGACCACGCCCGCCTGCTGCTCACCGACATCGAGAACGAGCGCGGCGAACACTACCGCCTGGACTACCACCCCAACGGCCTGATACGCAGCGAAACCGGTTTCGACGGCCGCACCTGCAGCTACGCCTACGACCTCGCCGGCAACCTCAGCGAAAAGACCGAGCACGGCAGCGACGGCAGCACTCTTACCACCCGCTACGAACGCGATCTCGAAGGCCGCCTGCAACGCAAAGTGCTCCCCGATGGCACCCAGGTGGACTACTCCTACGACGCCCTCGGCCGGCTGATCGGCGTCGACGACGGCCACTGGCCGCTTGCCTACCGCTACGACCACCAGGATCGCCTGATCGAGGAGCATCAGGGTTGGGCCAGCTTCACCTACGGCTACGACACCCGCGGCCAGCTCAGCCACAGCCGCCTGCCCGACGGCAACCGGCTGCACTACCACTATGGCCCCGGTGGCGTGCTGGCTGGCATCGACCTCAACGGCCACCCCCTGACCCGCCACCAGCACGCCCCCGGCGGCCTGGAACTACAGCGTCAGCAGGGCGCCCTGGCCAGCCACTATCGCCACGACGATCAGGGTCGCCTGCGGGCCCATCGCCTGGAGAGCGGTGCCCAGCTCCTGCTCGAACGCCGCTACCACTACGATGCCAGCGGCAACCTGCTGGGCATCGACGACTCCCGCAAAGGCCAGACCCAGTACCGCTACGACCCCCTGGATCGCCTGGTCGCCGTGCGCGGCGAACTGCCCGAGACCTTCGCCCACGACCCAGCCGGCACCCTGCTGGGTAGTCGCGACACCGGCAGCGTCCAGGGCAACCGTCCGCTGCTGCACGGCGATCGCCACCTGGACTACGACGTCCACGGCAACCTCGTCCGCGAACGCCGCGGCCGCGCCCAGGCGCTGGTCACCCACTACCGCTACGACAGCCAGCACCGCCTCATCCAGGCCACCCTTCCCGATGGCAGCACAGCCCACTACCGCTACGACGCCTTCGGCCGCCGCATCGCCAAGACCGTCGCCGGACGCACCACCGAATTCCTCTGGCAGGGCGACCGCCTGGTCGCCGAGAGCGGCCCCGACGGCTACCGCAGCTATCTCTACGAGCCCGGCACCTTCCGCCCCCTGGCCCTGCTGGACGGCGAAGGCCCGGCAGCGGTCCGCCCTTACCACTACCATCTCGACCACCTCGGCACGCCCCAGGAACTCACCGACGCCAGCGGCACCCTCGCCTGGTCCGCCCGCTACCGCGCCTACGGCAACCTGGCCCGCCTGGACGTCGAGCAGATCGCCCAACCCCTGCGTTTCCAGGGCCAATACCACGACCCCGAAACCGGCCTCCACTACAACCGCCACCGCTACTATCATCCGGAGACGGGCAGCTTCATCACCCCCGACCCCATCCGGCTGGCGGGTGGGTTGAACAGCTATCGCTATGCGCCCAATCCCACCGGCTGGGTGGATCCGCTGGGGTTGGCGAATGTCAGGGGGCAGTGTCCGGGATTCGACGAGCCCCACGAATTACGCCGAAAGGAAAGGTATGAATCTTTACCCCACTTGCCTCAAAGCGACGAGGGCAGCTACCTATATCGAGGTATCCGTAAAGGGCACCCAGCAGAACACGAGGCCTTCAATGGTCGAGTGATTCCAGGAAAAATCGATGGGACGGTAACTCCAGAAGAACATAACTATGGGGGACGCTCTGCGGAAAGTGCATACACATCTTGGACAAGATCACCGGAAGTCGCTAAAAAATTCGCAGAAGAAGGCGGCCTCATACTACGTGTTAAGACAGGAGCCCCTAAAGTGGGTGAAAAATGGTCTTGGCAGTACTCTGAAGATCGCTGGGGTGAGCAAGAGGTGCTTTTAAAGGGTATTCGTGAAAAAGACATTGAGGTGTATCGCCCATGACACTAATACAATTCATCGAAGAAAATTTTCTGCTTACAGAATCTAACAAAAAACATCTAAAAAAAATAACAACCCAAATACCTGACAGCTTTAATTTCAAAAACGATTATATAGTATCAAAAACATCAGAAATATTTTTCAAAGAAATATCCATACAAAAAGAAATTTCTGAAAACTCTAACAACAAGATGATTGGCTATGAAGAAACAGCAGAAAACTTAAAAATGGAAGATCCTAAAACTCCCATTTTAATGCGATTTTTAGACAGTAAAAAATGGGATGGTAAAGTTTTTTACCTAGAAAAAAAATATTACCTCGGAGCCATACTAGGCAAAAAAAAGCATCCCGACTGGAAAACCCCACCCAATTGGGACGGGTCATTAGAAATGCTAGAGAAGTTCAACAAGAAGCCTTCCTAGCAAGCACTCCGAAAATACAAATTTAAATCAGACACCTATAAATAAACAGGTACAGCTCATCTAAATTAATTTAGACTTATTTAAAACATTAGGGCTATTTTTAGAGCAGCGAAGCCCACTACCGCTACGACGCCTTCGGCCGTCGCATCGCCAAGACCGTCGCCGGACGCGCCACCGAATTCCTCTGGCAAGGCGACCGCCTGGTCGCCGAAAGCGGTCCGGACGGCTACCGCAGCTACCTCTACGAACCCGGTACCTTCCGCCCCTTGGCCCTACTGGTCGGCGAAGGCCCCCAGGTGGTAACACCCTACCACTACCACCTCGGTACCCCTCAGGAACTCACCGACGCCAACGGCACCCTCGCCTGGTCCGCCCGCTACCGCGCCTACGGCAACCTCGCCCGCCTGGACATCGAGCAGATCGCCCAACCCCTTCGCTTCCAGGGCCAATACCACGACCCCGAAACCGGCCTCCACTACAACCGCCACCGCTACTATCATCCTGAGACAGGGAGCTTCATCACCCCTGACCCCATCCGGTTGGCGGGCGGGTTGAACAGTTATCGCTATGCGCCCAATCCCACCGGCTGGGTGGATCCGCTGGGGTTGGCGAATGTTAAGGGACAGTGTCCGGGGCAGACACAAAAAAAGCGGGTAAATTTTAATCAACCACCCTCGGGCAGCCTAGATCGGAGCGATATAGATCCTAATGGCCACTCTAGGACAGATCATGTCAAGAGGCATGGAACGGATGAGACAACCAGATCTACACCTCACGGTGTGTTTTACGAAAACCCAATAACTGCTACAGAAAAAGCTTGGCATATAGCCAAAAAATAAGATATCACCATATAGAATAGATCCTGGAAACGGAAATTGGATATATGATGTGCCCTATCCAAAGGCGGGCTATGAAGGTGGCAAGCCTGGAGCAGCAAAGGGACATCCCGAACTTAACCACATACGCATAGTCACCAAAGCAAATTCAAGCATTGTCATAACAGCCTTTCCGACCAAGCCATGAAAAAAATATTCTATGTCGCCGAAGCCTATATCGAAGATTACAACCAAGGAACTGATTTAATCCTAGTAAGAGGCAGATCAGGAAATATTGGAGGATACTCCTTTGAATTCGATATATACACAGAAGACTTGGAGATCGTAGCTGGGCCTTACGACCATGAACGGCCTTACCATGAGAGCAGTTGGTGTGGCTATGAGGACATAAAAATGGCAATACCTGCCACCTACCAAGATCTTCAAAAAATAGCGAAAATCGTAACAGGCTATTTAATAGAGGGTGATTTTTCTGCAAGAAGATTTCGCTAAAAAAATAACACGCACAAACGGTAAATTAGCATTCCTACCGCAACAGCGGTTTTCCAGCTGCGCTTAGAAACCTCCTATTCAAGAGAGTACGCATAAAAAAGCCACGCATCCGCGTGGCTTTTTTGCACTACGACCCGCGAGCTTTAGTCTTCCAGCAACTCGCCCGCCACCGCCAGGACGTTGTCCAGGGTGAAGCCGAAGTGCTCGAAGAGAGCGGCCGCCGGGGCGGATTCGCCGTAGGTGTGCATGCCGATGATACGGCCGTCGAGACCGACGTACTTGTACCAGAAGTCGGCGATGCCGGCTTCGATGGCGATGCGGGCGCCGACTTCCACCGGCAGGACCTGCTGGCGGTACTCGGGGCTCTGGCGGTCGAAGACGCTGGTGCTGGGCATGGAGACCACGCGCACGTTGCGACCTTCGGCGGTCAGGCGGTCATAGGCCTGCACGGCCAGGCCGACTTCGGAGCCGGTGGCGATGAAGATCAGCTCGGGCTCGCCGACGCAGTCCTTGAGTACGTAGCCGCCGCGGGCGGCGTTGCCCAGGGTGGCTTCGTCGCGCAGGTTATGGGCCAGGTTCTGGCGGGAGAAGATCAGCGCGCTGGGGCCGTCACGGCGCTCCAGGGCGGCGGTCCAGGCGATGGCGGACTCGACCGCGTCGGCCGGGCGCCAGGTGTCCAGGTTGGGGGTGTAGCGCAACGAGGCCAGCTGCTCCACCGGCTGGTGGGTGGGGCCGTCTTCGCCGAGACCGATGGAGTCGTGGGTGAAGACATAGAGCACCCGCTGCTTCATCAGCGCCGACATGCGCACCGCGTTGCGGGCGTACTCCATGAACATCAGGAAGGTGGCGCCGTAGGGCACCAGGCCGCCGTGCAGGGCGACGCCGTTCATGATGGCGCTCATGCCGAATTCGCGCACGCCATAGTGGACGTAGTTGCCGCTGGCGTCCTCGGCGGTGACGCCCTTGGCGCCTTTCCACAGGGTCAGGTTGGAACCGGCCAGGTCAGCGGAGCCACCGAGCAGCTCGGGCAGCAGCGGACCGAAGAATTGCAGGGCGTTCTGGCTGGCCTTGCGGCTGGCGATGGTCTCGCCCTTGGCAGAGACCTCCTGGATGAAGGCGGCGGCGCGCTCGGCGAAATCGGCGGGCAGGTCACCGGCCATGCGGCGCTTGAACTCGGCGGCCAGCTCCGGATGGGCGGCAGCGTAGGCGGCGAAGCGCTTGTTCCACTCGGCCTCGGCAGCGGCGCCGCGCTCCTTGGCGCTCCACTCGGCGTAGATGTCGGCGGGAATCTCGAAGGGCGCATGGGACCAGCCGAGCAGTTCGCGCGCGGCCTGGATCTCGTCGTTGCCCAGGGGGGCGCCGTGGCACTCTTCCTTGCCCTGCTTGTGCGGGGCGCCGTAGCCGATCACGGTCTTGCAGCAGATCAGGGTCGGCTGGTCGCTCTTGCGCGCGGTGTCCAGGGCGGTCTTGATCTCGTCGGCGTCATGGCCGTCGACGTTGCGGATCACTTGCCAGCCATAGCTCTCGAAGCGCTTGGGGGTGTCGTCGGTGAACCAGCCCTCGACCTCGCCATCGATGGAGATGCCGTTGTCGTCGTAGAAGGCGATCAGCTTGGACAGGCCCAGGGTGCCGGCCAGGGAGCAGGCTTCGTGGGAGACGCCTTCCATCATGCAGCCATCGCCGAGGAAGGCATAGGTGTGGTGGTCGACGATGCTGTGGCCATCACGGTTGAACTGGGCGGCCATGACCTTTTCCGCCAGGGCGAAGCCCACGGCGTTGGCGATGCCCTGGCCCAGCGGACCGGTGGTGGTCTCGATGCCCGGGGCATAGCCGTACTCGGGGTGGCCAGGGGTCTTGCTGTGCAGCTGACGGAAATTCTTCAGGTCGTCGATGGACAGGTCGTAACCCGACAGGTGCAGCAGCGAATAGATGAGCATGGAGCCGTGGCCGTTGGACAGCACGAAGCGGTCACGGTCGGCCCACTGGGGGTTACCCGGGTTGTGCTTGAGCTGATCGTGCCAGAGCACCTCGGCGATGTCGGCCATGCCCATGGGCGCGCCGGGGTGGCCACTGTTGGCTTTTTGCACGGCATCCATGCTGAGGGCGCGGATGGCGTTGGCTCGATCACGACGGCTGGGCATTGCGGTGTCTCCTGGCAGAGGCAGAGCGAAGGGGCCGTCATTCTGGCCCAGCCAGGGCACTTCCAGCAATCGACGTTGTCGCCTCAGCCGGCCGGGCAGACCGTAGCGCCGTCGGCGACGAAGGCGCGGGCTACCGGCTCGATGCGCTTGGCCAGTTGCGCCAACGCCTGGCGATGGGCGAGCACGACCTCGGCGTAGGACGTCCCCGCTGGCTGCTGGATGCGGCTGCCGCAAGTGAGCACCCGCTCGCCGCCCGCTTCGGCCAGGCGTAGCGTCCAGAGCGCATCCTGCTGGACCCGGCGCCCGGGTATCGACTCGAAGCGCTGCACGTCCAGCTTGATGCGCAGCACCGGTGCGCCACTGCCGCGCGGGGCATCGCCCAGGTCCAGGGTACCCAGGTCCGCGGACAGATCGGCGGACAGGGCACTGCGGATCTCGTCGGCCAGGGGTGCGATCCAGCGCTCGTTCTCCAGCAGGGCGATGCCGTCGCCCTGGCGGATCACCAGTTGCGGCTGGTCGACCTGGGGCGGTACCGAGACGCCCTGCAGGGCGAAGCGGAAGGGCGCCGCGCGCCCACTTGATTCCGGCTCGGCCGCACTGGTCAGGGTGTGGTAGTTGAGCGGCGCCTTGGCGGCGCAGGCGGCCAACAACAGGGGCAGAGCCAGGCAGGTCAGGCGCTTCATGGCAGTTTTCCTTTGGCGGGATCACGGGAGCCCGGTTCGAGCTTGGGCGGCGGATCGGTCACCAGACCGCGGATCAGGGATTCCGGATGGCGACCGAGGTAGTCGCCGAACACGCGCAGGGAGCGCGCCATACGCTGCATCTCTTCCAGGGTCTGGGTGAGATTCTGCTGCACTGGCGAATCGGCGCCCAGACTCTGGCTGGCGCTGCCGGTAAGTTGCTGCACGCCCATCAGGGTGGTGGTCAGCTGCGGCAGGACGCCGGCGTTGAGCTGCTTGAGGGTGCCGCTGAGCTGCGCCAGGCTGGTGTCGAGATTCTTGCCGATGGAGTCGAAGGGGATCTTGTCGATCTTGTTGACGATGCCCGCCATCTGCTCCTGCAAGCGATCAAAGCTGCCGGTGACGGTGGGGATCACCAGCGGCTTGGCCTGGGGATCGAAGGCCACCTTGGGTGCACTGGGAATGAAGTCGATGGAGATGTAGAGCTGCCCGGTGAGCAGGTTACCGGTGCGGGCCTGGGCGCGCAGGCCGCGCGCCACCCAGCCGGCGAACAATTTGCCATCGCGATCCTCGGCCTCGAGGCGCTTGCCGACCTCGCCGAGGCGCTGCGGATAGATCACCGCGCCGACGATCAAGGAGAAGTCATCCTTCTTCTGGTCGTAGTCCGGCGTCAGGGAAACCACCCGGCCGACGTTCATGCCAAGGAATTCCACCGGGGCTCCGGTGGCGAGGCCACGCAGGGATTGCTGGAATCTCATGCGGATGTAGTGCGGCTCGCCATCCGGCGGCGCCAGGGCGCTGGTCTGGTCGTCGAACAGGGTGAAGCGCTGGTCCTCGCTGGCCTCCTCCGGGTCCTTGGGCCACTCCGGCGTGACGAAGGCGATACCGCCCGCCACCACGGTGGCCAGCGACTGGGTATTGAGCTTGAGACCGGCAGCGCTGAGCGAGACATCGACGCCGCTGGCGTTCCAGAAGCGGGTGTTGACGGTGACGAAGCGGTCGTACGGCGAGTCGATGAAGATCTGCGCGCTGACACCCTTGCCGTCCTGGTTGAGATGGAAGGACACCACCCGGCCGACCTGGATGCGGCGGTAATAGACCGGCGAGCCGACGTCCAAGGAGCCGATGTCGTCGGCGGTGACGACGAACCGGCGGCCGGAGGCGCCGTGGATCAGCGCAGGAGGCTGCTCCAGGCCGCGGAAGTCGCGGCGCGACTCGGTGGAGTCGCCGATGTCGGCGCCGATGAAGGCGCCCGACAGCAGGGTGTCGACGCCCGACACGCCGCTCACGCCGAAGCGCGGGCGTACCACCCAGAAGCGCGCGTCCTGGGTGGCGAAGCCCTCGGCGGACTTCTCCAGCGCGATGGTGGCGATGATCCGGTTGCGATCCGGTGCCAGCTGGATGTCGTTGACCGTGCCGATCACCACATTCTTGTACTTGACCTGGGTCTTGCCGGCTTCCAGGCCTTCGGCGGTGAGAAAGGTCACGGTGATGGTCGGGCCGCGGGAGGCCCAGCTGTGTACCACCATGGACAGCCCGATCAGGGCCGCCACTATGGGTACCAGCCAGATCAGCGAAACGCTCCAGCGACTACGGCGTACCTCGGGGGTAGGCGCCAGGGCGTCGGGTTCATGCCTGTCCGTCATCGTTCACCTCTGCATCCCAGATCAAGCGGGGATCGAAACTCATCGCGGCGAGCATCGTCAGCACCACCACGAAACCAAAGAACACGATGCCCAAGCGCGGCGCGGCCGAGCTCAGCGCACCGAAATGCACCAGTGCCGACACCAGGGCGACCACGATGACGTCGAGCATCGACCAGTAGCCGATCAGCTCGACGAAGCGATAGAGCCGGGCACGCTGGGCCATCGCCCAGTCGCTGCGCCTCTGACAGGTCACCAGCAGGGTGCCGAGCACCAGGAACTTGATGGACGGCACCGCCACGCTGGCGATGAAAATGACCAGGGCGACGCCCCAGGAGCCGTTCGCCCAGAATTCGATCACCCCTTCGAGGATGGTGCTCTCCGCGCCGCGGCCCAGGGTACCGGTGTACATCACCGGCAGGGTATTGGCCGGGATGTAGAGGATCAGCGCGGCGATGAGGTAGGCCCAGGTCTTGGCATAGACGTTGGGCTTGCGCCGGTGCAAGGCCGAGCCGCAGCGCGGGCAGCCGGCCTTGCGACGGCGCGGCGCGGTGCAGACGTTACCGCAGACGTGGCACAGGCAGAGACCGAGCTCGTCGGCCCGCGGCGGCAACTGGGGCGCACTCATGGTTCGCGCTCCCCAACGGCGTCCCACAGCGGATGCAGGTCGCGCTTGGCGATGATCAGCAGGACCACCATCAGGCCCACCATGCCGAACAGGCCGACGCCCACCACCACGTGGAGCAGGCCGGCCAGCTTGATCACCGCCACCAGGGCGCCGAGCACGAAGACCTCGATCATGCTCCAGGGCCGCAGGTAATGCAGGGTGACCATGGCCGTGGCGAAGCCGGGCGCCCGGTAGCCGGCCTGGGCGAAACCGAGCACCCAGAGCAGCAGGACGATTTGCAGCAGCGGCACCACGAACAGGGTCATGGCCACCACCAGGGCCATGGGCCCGGCGAAGCCGCTGCTCATGGCGACGATGGATTCGAGCAGGGTCGCCTCGCTGTGCAGCCCGCGAAAGCTCAGCTGCAGGATGGGCCCGACGTTGGCGACAACGAACAGCACCGCGGCGGCGCAGGCCAGGGCCAGCAGCCCCTGGATATCCAGCCGGCTGGCGCGGTAGAGCAGTGCGCCGCAGCGCAGGCAATGCGCCCGCTCGCCCGCCGCGAGGGGTTCGAGGCGATGCACCGAGTCGCAGTGCTCGCAGATCACCAGGCGAGTGCCGGCTGCGGGCGCGGAAGAAGACGGTGGCTGGACGGACATGAGACGGCCTGGCTGGCGCTCCCTGGACGAAATCTGCATCTTTGACGCACGGGCGGCGCCGGAGTTACCGCACGGGATAGCGGTAGGCGAACCGGACGCCGCTGGCATCTTACCTACATCTCCGCAGGTATGCCTGCTCCACCATCGCCAGACAAGTATCAAAACTTTTTGATGCTTTTCTTGCGAGCCTCCGGACGGGTCTCTAGACTAGCGCCCCATGACCCAGCTACGCGTGCCGGCGCTCGGCCGAGACCCAGGTGACACCCTCGCCGCCCTATGCAAGGCCGGCGGCGATCCCTTGCGCCTCAACGTTCTGCGCGCCCTGCACAGCGCCTCCTTCGGCGTACTGGAACTGGCGCAGATCTTCGCCACCGGCCAGTCCGGCATCAGCCACCATCTCAAGGTGCTGGCCCAGGCCGACCTGGTGGCCACCCGCCGTGAAGGCAACGCCATCTTCTATCGTCGCGCCCTGCCCCGCCCGGGGACCCTGGGCGGCGCGCTGCACGCCGCCCTGCTCGAGGAAGTGGACACCCTGGTACTGCCCGCCGCCGTCCAGGCGCGCATCACCGAGGTGCATGCCCAGCGCGCGTCTGTGAGTCGCGACTTCTTCGCCCGGGTGGCGGAGAAATTCCAGGCCCAGCAGGACCTCATCGCCAGCCTGCCGCAGTATCGCGACGGCCTGCTCAGCCTGCTGGACGCCCTGGCCCTGGACCCGCGCGGCTGCGCCCTGGAAGTAGGGCCGGGCGATGGCGCCTTCCTGCCGGATCTGGCCCATCGCTTCGCCCGGGTGGTGGCGCTGGACAACAGCCCGGCGATGCTCGAACTGGCCCGCCAGCGCTGCCAGCGCGACGGCCTCGACAATGTCGAATTGCACCTGGCCGATGCCCTCGCCGAGCCGACCCCCCAGGCCGACTGCGTGATCCTCAACATGGTCCTGCATCATCTCGCCGCACCGGCGGAAGCCCTGCAGTGCCTGGCGAACCGCGTCGTCCCCGGCGGCAGCCTGGTGATCACCGACCTCTGCCCCCACGACCAGGCCTGGGCGCGCGACGCCTGTGGCGATCTTTGGCTCGGCTTCGACCAGGATGAACTGGCGCGCTGGGCCCAGGCCGCCGGCCTGCAGGCCGGCGAAAGTCTCTACCTCGGCCTGCGCAACGGCTTTCAGATCCAGGTGCGGCAATTCGCGCGCCCGGATCAGGGAAACACCCCGTCATGAGGCCAACCGGCCAGTGGCGGGCGGACAACGGCGCCCCAAGGCGTCATGTCCACCACGCAAACTGCTGTCTCGACCGGCCTTCGGGCCCTCACCCCTTGGTAATTTAGGAACCGTTCGATGAGCGAATACTCCCTGTTCACCTCCGAGTCCGTCTCCGAAGGCCATCCGGACAAGATCGCCGACCAGATCTCCGACGCCGTGCTCGACGCCATCATCACCCAGGACAAGCATGCCCGCGTGGCCTGCGAAACCCTGGTCAAGACCGGCGTGGCCATCGTCGCCGGCGAGGTCACCACCTCCGCCTGGGTCGACCTGGAGCAACTGGTGCGCGACGTCATCGTCGACATCGGCTACGACAGCTCGGACGTGGGCTTCGACGGTGCCACCTGCGGTATCGTCAACATCATCGGCAAGCAGTCGGTGGACATCGCCCAGGGCGTCGACCGCAGCAAGCCGGAAGACCAGGGTGCTGGCGACCAGGGCCTGATGTTCGGCTACGCCTGCAACGAGACCGACGTGCTGATGCCCGCGCCCATCACCTTCTCCCACCGCCTGGTGGAGCGTCAGGCCGAGGCGCGCAAGTCGGGCCTGCTGCCCTGGCTGCGCCCGGACGCCAAGTCCCAGGTGACCTGCCGTTACGAAGGTGGCAAGGTGGTCGGCATCGACGCCATCGTGCTGTCCACCCAGCACAATCCCGAGGTCAAGTACGCCGACCTGCGCGAAGCCGTGATGGAGCTGATCGTCAAGCACGTCATCCCCGCCGAGCTGCTGCACAAGGACACCCAGTTCCACATCAACCCGACCGGCCAGTTCATCATCGGCGGCCCGGTGGGTGACTGTGGCCTGACCGGCCGCAAGATCATCGTCGACAGCTACGGCGGCATGGCCCGTCACGGCGGTGGCGCCTTCTCCGGCAAGGACCCGTCCAAGGTCGACCGCAGCGCCGCCTACGCCGGTCGCTACGTGGCCAAGAACATCGTCGCCGCCGGCCTGGCCGACCGTTGCGAGATCCAGGTGTCCTACGCCATCGGCGTGGCCCAGCCCACCTCCATCTCCATCAACACCTTCGGCACCGCCAAGATCAGCGACGAGAAGATCGTGCAGCTGGTGCGCGAGCATTTCGACCTGCGCCCCTACGCCATCACCACCATGCTCGACCTGCTCCATCCGATGTACCGGGCCACCGCGGCCTACGGTCACTTCGGTCGTCATCCCCAAGAAATCACCGTGGGCGATGACACCTTCACCACCTTCACCTGGGAACGGACCGACCGCGCCGCTGCCCTGCGCGCTGCCGCCGGCCTCTAACGAGACCCACGGTCAAAAGCCCCGGTCACCTCAGGTGCCGGGGCTTTTTGCTGGGACTGCGAAAGAGGTCCCGCCGTTTTCTTGCGACAGTCCACAGCTCGGCACGCTGCGTGCAACCTCTGAGCGTCCGACGGTCAGAATGCCTCGTCCTCTTCAGGAATCCGCTCATCCATGTGGCTGTTCATCACCAATTTCGGCGATTCTTCGGTGATGCTTCCCTGCGCCCTGCTCATCGCGCTCTGGCTACTGGCCGGGCTCTCGGCGCGGGCGGCGCTGCTGTGGTTGCTCCTGTTCGGTGCCGCGAGTCTTAGCGTCGCCCTGTCCAAGATCGCCTTCTTCGGCTGGGGCCTGGGCATCCCGCACCTGGATTTCACCGGCTTCAGCGGCCACTCCATGCTGGTCGGCAGCGTCCTGCCGATCCTCGGTTGGCTATTGGCCAGTCGGGCACGCCCGACGCTGCGCCTGACCGCTGCCGCCCTGGGTGCCGTCTGCGCCCTGCTCATCGCCATCTCGCGGGTGGTGCTCGGCTACCACTCGGTCTCCGAGGTGGTGACCGGCCTGCCCATCGGCTACGCCGCGAGCGCCAGCCTGCTGTGGCTGCTGCGCGGCCAGGAGGTGGTCCTCAAGCCGTGCCAGGCAGCCCTGGGTGCCAGTCTGCTGCTCCTGCCGCTGCTGTTGCTGCATGGCACCAACGCCCCGACGCAGCGGGTACTGGAGCGCCTAGCGGTGAAGTTCGCCGACGAGCAGAATCCCTGGACCCGTGCCCACCAGCGCGCCGGGGTAGCACCGCTGCAGAACTGAAACAGCCAGCCGTGGGCGAAACGCCGCCAAACGGTGGCCGCATTGACTGCACGAGCAGTACCATGGGCGCCTTCGTTTTCTCCGTAGTCTCTGGAGCAGCACCCTGCACCTGGAGCGAGAACCCTACGCATGAGTTTCTGGCCCTTCATCACCAACTTTGGCGACGCCGCCGTGATGCTGCCCTGCGCCCTGCTCGTCGGCCTCTGGCTGGCACTCGGCAGCGGCTTACGGGCGCTGCTGCTGTGGTTCGGCCTGTTCGCCCTGGGCTGCCTGCTCACCGCCGCGACCAAGATCGCCTTCTTCGGCTGGGGCCTCGGCAGCCGGGAACTGGATTTTACCGGTTTCAGCGGCCACTCGATGCAGGCCGCCAGCGTCCTGCCGGTGCTGGCCTGGCTGCTGCTTGGGCAAGGTCGCCTGCGTCCCCTGGCTCCCTGGCTCGGCGTCGGGGCCGCCGTGCTGGTGGCCTACTCGCGGGTGCGCCTGGGTTATCACTCGCCGTCCGAGGCCATCACCGGCACCCTGCTCGGCCTGGCGGTCGCGGCGATGTGCCTGCGTCTGCTGCCGGCACAGGTCCTGCTGCCGCGGCGCCAGACGCTCGCCCTGGTGGTGAGCCTGCTGCTGCCCCTGGTGCTGCTGCACGGGCTGCGCGCCCCCACCCACGACCTGATGCAGGATCTCGGCACCCTGGCTGCCGGTAGCGATCGGCCGTACACCCGAGCCGATCTGCATGCTCGGACAGCGCCACCGATAAACTAACCAGGCTCGTCTAGGCTCCTAAGTGATGTAGGGAAGACGGTGCACGCCAGGCGCGTGCCGTCATGACTGCCGCTCGCCATCCCCCGGAAGACCAAGATGCGCCCACGACGGATGCTGCTGTTGCTGCTCTGGCTGCCGCTCCAGCTGAATGCGGAGCCCTTGCGGCTCTACACCTGGGAAGGCTATTTCAGCGATACCCTGCTGCAGCGCTGGGCCAAGGCCAATCAGCCGCTGCAGGAGATCCATTTCGATAGCAGCGACGTACGCGATGCCACCCTGGCGCGGGGCGATGCCGATCTCGACCTGGTGGTGATCAACGAGGTCAGCGCCACCCGCCTCGGCCAGGACGGCCTGCTGGCTCGCATCGACCCACGCCGTCTTCCCCACCTGGCCGAGCTCGATCCCCGCTGGCGCCACAGCTGCGGCGACTACGCCGTGCCCTATGTCTGGGGCACCCTCGGGCTACTCTACCGCGCCGATCGGCTGACCCACTCCCCGGATTCATGGCAGGCGCTGCTGCAACCGGAACCGGCCCTGCACGGCCGCATCGCCATGCTCGAGGATCACGACGATCTGCTGGTCGCCCCGCTGATCACCCTGGGCGGCGCCATCAACAGCGACGACCCCGAGCTGCTCAGGCGCAGCTTCGCCCTGCTCAAGGCCCAGGCGCCGGCGGTCCTCACCTATCAATATGTGGTCAGTGCCCTGCACAACCCGGCCTACAGCGACCGCATCGACCTGGCGCTGGGCTACAGCGGCGACCAGCACCTGCTCAACGCGGCGACCCCGGGCCAGCCCTGGCGCTTCGTCACGCCACGCGAGGGCAGCCTGCTGTGGGTGGACTGTCTGGCGATACTCAGCAGCTCCCCGCACCAGGCGGCTGCCGAGCGCTTCATTGACTTCCTCAACGAGCCGCGCAACGCCGTGCTGCCCCCCCTGGAGCTGCACCTGGCGACGCCCAATGCCGGCGCCATGCGCCTGCTGCCCGCAGAGCTGCGCCAGGATTCCAGCCTGTTCCCTCCCAACGATGTACTGGCCCGCAGCCAGGTCTTCAGCGAGGGACCTCCCGACACCTTCCAGACCCGGCAACGAATCGGCAGCGCCCTGGTAGGTCGACATGAACCTGAATAGGCGCACCCTGCTACTGATCCTGCCGGTCGTACTGCTCTGCTGCCTGACGCTGGCCGGGCTGGGCTACACCGTGCAGCGCGAAGCGGTGATCGGTCTCGAGCGCTCGCGGCTGAGCCATGAGCTGGCGGCGCTGGAGAACACCTATCGCGAGTACGACCATTTCAGCCGCAACCTGCTCTATGCCCTGTCCAATAGCGCCGCGCTGGGCAACTTCCTGCGGCAGCCGGACGTTCCCTACCGTAACGAAGCCCTGGGCACGCAACTGCAACTGGCCGTCCAGCAACTGGCCGGCAACGATGCGCCTACGCGGATTTCCCTGGCGATCGTCCGCCCGGACCTGAGCCTGGTCTACTACTACGAACGCAGCGACGATCCCTTTGCGCAACTGGGCAAAGCCCAGCGGCAATTGCTCGAGCGCCTGGCCCGCCACCCGAGTGGCGCCCTGGAGCGGCGCGACTACCTGATCGATGAGCAGGGGCAGTCGCTGCTCGTCGCGACCACCTCCCTGCTGCCCAGCACCAGTGGTCCGCCGCTGCTCGGCCAGCGCGAGCTGGCGATGACCCTGCAACTGGCCGTCAGCCCCGACCGGGTCGAAGCGCTACGCCGGAGCCTCGAGCAAACCTACGGCGCGCCAGTGGAATTCAGCCGTACGCCGCCCACCCAGGTCACCCCCTTCACCGTCGTCCAGCACCTGGCCCCGGACCTCGTCGTAAGCCTGACTCCCGACCCACAGCGGTTGAACGACCAGCTGCGCCGCCTCGCAGTCGTCTATTTCGGCGGCGGCCTGCTGGTGACCCTCGCCTGCATCCTGGTCCTGGTAGTGCTGATTCGGCGGCATATCACTCGGCCCATCGCCCAGCTGGACAGTCAGCTCACCGAAGTCCTGGAAGGCGAACGCCAGGCACTCGACGACAACGAGGAGCCCGGCGAAATCGGCCACCTGGGCACCAACATGAAACGCCTGCATGACAGCAATCTGGCCATCCTCGCGCGCCTGCGCACGGCGCTGCGCACCGATGTCCTAACCCAGATCGGCAACCGCCGCTATTTCCAGCTGATGGGCGAGTCCTGGCTGGGGGAAAAGCCGGATGGCCGCAGCATCGCGCTGCTGTACTTCGGCCTGGATCACTTCAAGCTGGTGAACGACAGATCCGGTCACGAGGTGGGCGATGAACTGCTGCAGGCCGTGGCCCAGCAGACGGAGCGAGTGATCGCCCCCTATCGGGAAGGCAACGAGGTGGTCTTCACCCGCCTGGCCGGTGACGAATTCGCCATCCTGCTGCGCGGCGAGACGGCGGCCCGCGATGCCCTGGCCCTGGGCGAACAGCTGCAGCGTCACTATGCCAACGGCACCCTGGTCGGCGAACGACGCTATGCCGTGACCCTGAGCCTCGGCCTGGCGGCCCCCGAGGCACCGCTGGATCTGGCCGATCTGCTGGCCCAGGCCGATCTGGCCCTGGAACGGGCCAAGAGCGAAGGCGGCAATCGTCTGGTGCACTTCACCGCGGAGCTGGCGGCCCGGCAACGACGTCAGGATCTGCTGGATGAATACCTGCAGCGGATGAATCCGGACGAGGAGTTCCATCTCGTCTACATGCCCGCCGTCGACAGCGCCGGCCAGGTGCATTCCGCCGAGACGCTGCTGCGCTGGAACTCGCCGCGGCTCGGCGTGGTGTCGCCCGCGGAGTTCATCCCCATCGCCGAACGCCACGGGCATTTCCGCTGGATCGATCGCTGGGTCGTGGACCAGGCTTGCCGTGAGTATCCTGCCCTGCAGCAGGTCCTGGGCGATGACCTGGTGCTGTCCATCAATCTGTCGTCCGCGCAACTGGAACAGGCCGATATCGTGCCCTACCTCTGCGAGCGGGTCCGTCACCATCAGGTCGATCCCGGCCGCCTGGAGCTGGAATTCACCGAGACCTTCGCCGCCGAACTGAACGAGCGCACCCTGGCGCTGCTGCATGAGTTGCGGGCCGAGGGCTTTCGCGTGGCCATCGACGACTTCGGCGTCGGCTACACCTCCATCCAGCAGGTCACCGACTATCCCGCCGACACCATCAAGTTCGACCGCCTCATCGTCGAGCGCCTCAGCCAACCCGGCAACCAGCCCAGCCTGGATGCCCTGGTCGCCTTCTGCCACGCCCGGGGCGCCCAGGTGATCGCCGAAGGCGTGGACAGCGCGCTCAAGCAGACCTGCCTGCAGCAGGCCGATTGCGACCTGCTGCAGGGTTTCCTGATCTGCCCACCGCGGCGGCTGGAGGAGCTGCGCGACTGGCAGCGCCAGCGCCTGGGCGATCCTAGTCGAGTCTAGGCTTCAGAAGTCCAGCGACAGGCCCAGCCCCACCCCCTGCTGATGGACATCGCCGGCGCCGGCATAGGTATAGCCGCCGCGCAGGGTCAGCTCCGGGGTAAGCCGCTGCACCACGCCCAGACTCAGCCGGGTGCGGTCGCGATCCGGCTGGTAGCCATCCAGGGTGTAGTCCAGACCAGGCACGCTGTTCAGGCGCATGGTCACGTCGCGGGTGCCGTCGGCGAACTCCCGCTCGCGGCCCACATCGGCGAACAGCGCCGTGGCCGGCGTGAGTTGCCAGCGGCCTTGCAGGCCTAACCCCAGACGCCGCGAAGTGCTGGTCTGGTCGTCGAACGCCAGCGCCGTGGCGTCACTGCCGCGCTCGCGATAGCCGTCCACCTGGACCCGGGCATAGTCGGCGCTCAGGTAGGGGCTCAGGTGCCAGGGACTGCCGGCCGCCGCCAGGTCGTAGCCGAGGCGCGCCGAGAGGGCGCGCAGATCGCCGTCGGTATCGCCCTGCTCGCTGCGAACGGTCGGGCCAAGGGCGAAGCGGCGACTTAGGTCGTCGTAGTCCAGTCGGCCGCCGGTGGCGGTGAGATCGCCCCAGAGGCGCTCTCCCTGGTACTGGGCGAAGGCGCTGAGCAGGTAGCTGTTGAGCCGATAGTCGGAGTCGGCCGCACCGGCTTCCAGGTGCTGGCGCGCGACGCCAGCCGCCACGCCGATCCGCCATTCGTCAGTGAGCCGGTAGCTGCCGCCCAGGTCCAGGCTGTAGCCATTGCCGTCGCCCCCGGCGGTACTGCGCTGGTCGTCGACGTCCAGCCGCCGTCCGCTGGTATCCACGTAGCCCTGCCAGCGTCCCACCGGCTGCCAGGCATGCCAGTCACCCAGCCAGCGCTGGTGCAGGCCGTCCTGATGCGCCCTGAGGGTGGACTGCGCCATTTCCGGCAGCAAGGTCACCTCCCAGGGCGCCGCCAGCAGCGAATAGGCGTAGTCGGCGATCAGCCGCTGGCCGGTGATGGTCGGATGAACCCGGTCATTGAACAGCAGCTTGCTCGGATCGGCTGCCGCCGCGCCCAGGCCATAGGTGGTATTGCGCGTACAGCTGTCGCCACTGAAGCAGGTACCGGTGAGATTCTGGCCAGTCGCCAGGCCATAGCGCGCCGGGTCGGCCACCACCTCGGCGAACAACTGCGGCACGTTGAGGCCGATGATCTCGGCGTCGATGCCGGCCAGTCGGGCCACCAGCGCCTGGTTGTAGACCCGGCTCAGCGCCGAACTGGCCGCCTGCTGTGGCGAACCGGCCAGGGCCGGGGTCTGACCGATGTCTGGCAGCAGCCAGACCACCATATAGCGCGCACCGGCCTGCTGCAGGGCGGCGACGCCATCCCCCAGGCGATTGGCCGCCGCCGCCGCGGTGGCCGGCGAGGTGATCAGCCCCTGGAGGAAGTCGTTACCGCCGCCACTGATGTAGAACAGGGTGTTAGGGTCCAGGCTCAGGCCCAGGCTGGCGAGACCCGGCAGATAGCCGTCGCGACTGCGCAGCGTCACGCCATTGGCCGCTACCACCGAGCCGTTGGCGGCGGTGATGGAGTCGCGGATCTGCGCCGTGGTGTAGCCGCCGGTGGCCCAGTTGTCGCCATCACTGAGGCCCAGCAGGCGGTTGATCACCGAGGTCGAGGCATCCAGGGTGCGAGCATCGAAGCCCAACTGCTGGCCGAGCAAAATCGACGACACCGGCCCGGTCACCGCCCCGTTCGCAGGGCTGTAGCTGGGGCCGACCCTGTTGGTGAATCTGAGACTGGCGCCGGTCACGCCGGTATCGGGAAACTGTCCGGCATCCAGCAGGCTGTCGCCGAACACGGTGAAGCCACTGTAGGGATTGGGAGCCGCCTGGGCGGTTGCCGACAGGGCCGTCGCCAGGGCGATGGCCAGCGGCAGGCGTTGCCTGAGAGAAAACGTCATGCCTGCATCCTTGATTGTTGTTATAGGAGCACGCGTCAGGGCGTGTAGGCTCACGCTAGACGGTTTTTGTGACGCTGTATCTCGCCGTGTGCAAAAAGAGCGTGACCTTGATTGCAGAGCTGCAAGGCCAACCCCAGAGCGGCTGTGTCCCCTCTCCCCTTGGGAGAGGCTGGGGTGAGAGACCGCCCGCCAAACGCAGCCGCTACCAAGCAGCGTCTTTCCTCACGGTTATCGCGGCCATGGTGGTCCGCCAATGCGGCCGCTCCTAAAGGCTCGATGTAATCGTAGGAGCAACTGTCTTATCGCGGCCATGGGCCGCTCCTACAGGGAGTGATGCTTTTGTAGGAGCGGCCCATGGCCGCGATAGAAGTGGTCGCTCCTACACGTCCACCCGTGGGCCGCGACAGCATAGGCGCACCATCAGGGCCGCGATGAAAACGCTGTCGACTGCGGCACGCGGGCAACAAAAAAGCGCCCGAAGGCGCTTTCCTGTATGACCCGAGCGGGATCAGACCTTGGAACGCTCGAAGCGCTTACGGTCGTTCTCGTTCAGGTACTTCTTGCGCAGACGGATGGACTTGGGCGTCACTTCCACCAGCTCGTCGTCGGCGATGAATTCCAGCGCCTGCTCGAGGGTGAACTTGATCGGCGGCACCAGGGCGATGACTTCGTCCTTGCCCGAGGCGCGCATGTTGTCCAGCTTCTTGCCCTTGGTGGGGTTGAGCACCAGGTCGTTGTCACGGCTGTTGATGCCGCACAGCTGGCCTTCGTAGATCTCGTCGCCCGGGGCCAGGAACAGCTTGCCACGGCTCTGCAGGGTTTCCAGCGAGTAGGTCAGGGCGGTACCGGTGGCCATGGACACCAGCACGCCGTTCTGACGGTTGCTCACTTCGCCGGCCTTGATCGGGCCGTAGTGGCTGAAGGTCGAGGTCAGGATGCCGCTGCCCGAAGTCAGGGTCAGGAAGTTGTTACGGAAGCCGATCAGGCCACGCGCCGGGATGGTGTACTCCAGGCGGATACGGCCCTTGCCGTCGGGGATCATGTTGGTCAGATCGCCCTTGCGCAGACCCATCTGCTCCATCACCGAGCCCTGGTGCTGCTCTTCGATGTCGATGGTGACGTTCTCGTAGGGCTCCTGCTTCTCGCCGTCCTTCTCGATGATCACCACTTCCGGACGGCCCACGGCCATCTCGAAGCCTTCGCGGCGCATGTTCTCGATCAGCACCGACAGGTGCAGCTCGCCACGGCCGGAGACCTTGAACTTCTCGGCCGACTCGCCCGGCTCGACGCGCAGGGCCACGTTGTGCAGCAGCTCCTTGTCCAGACGGTCCTTGATGTTGCGGCTGGTGACGAACTTGCCTTCACGACCGGCGAAGGGCGAGTCGTTGACCTGGAAGGTCATGCTCACGGTGGGCTGGTCGACGGTCAGCGGCGGACGGGCTTCGACGTTCTGCGGATCGCACAGGGTGTCGGAGATGAACAGCTCGTCCATGCCCGAGACGCAGACGATGTCGCCGGCTTCGGCTTCGGCCACTTCCACGCGCTGCAGGCCGGAGTGGCCCATGATCTTGAGGATACGACCGTTGCGCTTGCTGCCGTCGTCGCTGATTGCCACCACCGGGGTGTTGGCCTTGATGCGGCCACGGGCGATACGGCCGATGCCGATCACACCGAGGAAGCTGTTGTAGTCCAGCTGGGAGATCTGCATCTGGAAGGGACCGTCCAGATCGACCTGGGGAGCCGGCACGTGGTCGACGATGGCCTGGAACAGGGCATCCATGTTGTCGTCCATCTTCTCGTGATCCAGACCGGCGATGCCGTTCAGGGCGCTGGCGTAGACGATCGGGAAGTCCAGCTGCTCATCGGTGGCGCCGAGGTTGTCGAACAGGTCGAAGATCTGGTCGATGACCCAGTCCGGACGCGCGCCGGGACGGTCGATCTTGTTCACCACCACGATCGGACGCAGGCCGGCCTTGAAGGCCTTCTGGGTCACGAAACGGGTCTGCGGCATGGGGCCGTCCTGGGCGTCGACCACCAGCAGCACGGAGTCGACCATGGACATCACGCGCTCCACCTCGCCACCGAAGTCGGCGTGGCCGGGGGTGTCGACGATGTTGATGTTGTAGTCCTTCCACTTCAGCGCGGTGTTCTTGGCCAGGATGGTGATGCCACGCTCCTTTTCCTGGTCGTTGCTGTCCATCACCCGCTCGTTTTCCGCTTCTTTGCGGTCCAGGGTGCCGGACAGGCGCAGCAGCTTGTCGACGAGGGTGGTCTTGCCATGGTCGACGTGCGCGATGATGGCGATGTTGCGTAGATTCTCGATCACAGTGGTGTTCTCGGTATAGAAATGAAGGAGCTTCAGCCACCAGGCTGACAGCCGGAGATTGCAAAGGCGCGAACGCGGCGCCCGGCGTGGAGCCGGACGCTAGAAGAGGTCGGGAGGGCGGTGGCGGATACTGCCACCCAACAGGCCCGGCTGCTTAGGCCGGACGATAAACGCGCACATTGGCGTGCCCTTCGGTGAGCAGGTGATGAGCATGCAGCCGGCTCATCACCCCGCGGTCGCAATAAAGGAGGTACTGGCGGCTGTCGTCCAGTTCCTTGAAACGGCTGTTCAGGGCGAAGAAGGGCATGGCCTGCACTTCGATGCCCGGCAATTCCAGTGGCGCCTCTTCCTGGGCGTCGGGATGGCGGATGTCCACCACGATCTGACCTGGCAAGGGCTGTGCCAGCTCTTCCACCTGCACGTCCTTGCCCAGCTCTTCGATCACCTTGTCGACGGTGATGAAGCGGGCGCGCTCCAGGGCGGCGTCCAGCACAGCCAGGTCGAACTTGCCTTCCTCGTGCTCCACCCGGAAGCCCTTGGCCTTGGTGGTGGGATTCACCGAAATGATCCCGCAGTACTCGGGCATGTGCTTGGCGAAGTCGGCGGTGCCGATGCGCTGGGCGGTATCGATGATGTCCTGCTTGTGGCTGGCCAGCAGCGGGCGCAGCACCAGGGTATCGGTGGCCTTGTCGATCACCGCCAGGTTGGTCAGGGTCTGGCTGGAGACCTGGGAGACGGCCTCGCCGGTCACCAGCGCCTCGATCTGCAACTGCTCGGCGATGCGACTGGCGGCGCGCAGCATCATGCGCTTGAGGATCACGCCCATATGGCTGTCGTCGCACTGGGTGAGGATCTGCCCCACCACTTCCTCGAAGGGTACGCTGATGAACAGCACGCGCTGGGAGCGACCGAATTTCTCCCAAAGATAGTGCGCCACTTCCATCACGCCCAATTCGTGGGCACGGCCACCGAGATTGAAGAAGCAGAAGTGGCTGACCATGCCGCGTCTCATCATCTGGTAGGCGGCGACGGTGGAATCGAAGCCCCCGGACATCAGCACCAGCACCTGCTCCAGGGCGCCCAGCGGATAGCCGCCCAGGCCTTCGTGGCGCTCGTCGATGATGAACAACTGCTGGTCGCGGATCTCCAGGCGGACGCTCACCTCGGGATTCTTCAGGGCGATGCCGGCGCCGCCACAGCGCTCGCGCAGCCCGCCGCCGACGTAGCGTTCCACGTCCATCGAAGAGAAGTCGTGCCGGCCGGCGCGCTTGCAGCGTACCGAGAACACCTTGCCGCGTACCCGCTCGCCGAAATGGCGCTCGCACAGCTCGAGGATGGTCTCGAAGTCGCCCAGCGGATACTCGTGCACCTCGAGGAACTGGCCGATGCCGGGGGTGCAGGCCAGGCGCTGCTTCATCTCAGCCAGCACGCGCGGCTCGCTGACCGCGGTTTCCAGGGTGACGTTGTCCCAGATGCCATCGACCAGGACATCCGGATCCAGATCGCGCAGCACGACACGAATGTTCTTCACCAGCTGGCGAATGAAATTCTTGCGCACCGGGCGACTCTTGATGGTGATTTCCGGAAAGACCTTGATGATGAGCTTCATGAGGGAGAGACGGCAGGCGGGTAACGCAAAAGAAAAGGGCCAAGATCATACCTGAAAATGGCCACGCACTCGAATCCAGCCGACAAAACCCATCAAAGCCCCATTAAGGTGCGATCTGACAATTTTAAGCACCAATAAAGTGCACAGATCCGACATCGATAGGCTCGAAAGCGGCGCCAGAGACACCAGAAGCGCACTCCAGCCCATTTAGGGGCACTGGCATACTACTTGCTCTCTTGTGAGGCAGCCGCCCCTGAGCCAGCATAGGGCGCTTTTCGTCGCCTACCGGTCGTCGACCGGGCAGTACGGAAGCGCCCCTCAAGGGCACAGCTGATACCGGGAGTACTGCCAACCGCTCCCGGCCGAAATTCCTCTGGAGGAAACCATGTCGAAGGCTGTTCAACTGATCAAAGAAAACGACGTGAAGTGGGTAGACCTGCGCTTCACCGACACCAAAGGCAAGCAGCAACACGTCACCATGCCGGCGCGTGACGCGCTGGACGAAGACTTCTTCGCCCACGGCAAGATGTTCGACGGCTCCTCCATCGCCGGCTGGAAAGGCATCGAAGCCTCCGACATGATCCTGCTGCCCGACGACAGCACCGCCGTCCTGGACCCCTTCACCGAAGAGCCGACCCTGATCCTGGTCTGCGACATCATCGAACCCTCCACCATGCAGCCCTACGAGCGCGACCCCCGTGGTATCGCCAAGGCCGCCGAGGAGTACCTGAAGTCCACCGGCATCGGCGACACCGTGTTCGTCGGCCCGGAGCCCGAGTTCTTCATCTTCGACGAAGTGAAGTTCAAGTCGGACATCTCCGGCTCCATGTTCAAGATCTTCTCCGAGCAGGCGTCCTGGAACACCGACGCTGACTTCGAAAGCGGCAACAAAGGCCACCGTCCGGGCGTCAAGGGCGGCTACTTCCCGGTGCCGCCGGTCGATCACGACCACGAAATCCGTACTGCCATGTGCAACGCCCTGGAAGAAATGGGCCTGACCGTGGAAGTCCACCACCACGAAGTGGCGACCGCTGGCCAGAACGAGATCGGTGTGCAGTTCAACACCCTGGTCAAGAAGGCCGACGAGACCCAGACCCTGAAGTACGTCGTGCACAACGTGGCCGATGCCTACGGCAAGACCGCCACCTTCATGCCCAAGCCCCTGTACGGCGACAACGGCTCCGGCATGCACGTGCACATGTCCATCTCCAAGGATGGCAAGAACACCTTCGCCGGCGAAGGCTACGCTGGCCTGTCCGATACCGCCCTGTACTTCATCGGCGGCATCATCAAGCACGGCAAGGCGCTGAACGGCTTCACCAACCCGTCCACCAACAGCTACAAGCGTCTGGTGCCCGGCTTCGAAGCCCCGGTCATGCTGGCCTACTCGGCCCGTAACCGTTCCGCCTCCATCCGTATCCCCTATGTGTCGAGCCCGAAAGCCCGTCGCATCGAAGCCCGCTTCCCGGATCCGGCTGCCAACCCCTACCTGTGCTTCGCCGCTTTGCTGATGGCTGGCCTGGACGGCATCCAGAACAAGATTCACCCCGGCGATGCCGCCGACAAGAACCTGTACGATCTGCCGCCGGAAGAAGGCAAGAAGATCCCGCAGGTCTGCGGCAGCCTGAAGGAAGCCCTGGAAGCCCTGGACGCCGGTCGTGCGTTCCTGACCAAGGGCGGCGTCTTCACCGACGAGTTCATCGATGCCTACATCGAGCTGAAGTCCGAGGAAGAGATCAAGGTCCGTACCTTCGTGCACCCGCTGGAATACGACCTGTACTACAGCGTCTGATCCCGCGGCGGTAATTGAAAGGCCTCCTTCGGGAGGCCTTTTTTATTGCCTACCGAAAAGAGGCCGCGTGCTCGCAGGCTCATCGCCGCCTACCGGAGCCAGCCACGCGCCTGCTACCCTTGCCTATCATCGCCCGGCCGAGATTCCGCCATGCCTCGCCTGCTTGCCTGCTGTCTGCTCTGCCTCGCCTGCTCCGCCCAGGCGGCGATCTACAAGTCGGTCGATGCCGAAGGCAACACGGTTTTCAGCGACCAGCCCTCGGCCAATGCCACGCCGGTGCAGGTGCCCCCCACCAATACCGTGGGCAATCCCCAGCCGGCCCCCAGCGCGCCGACTGTACCGGCGGCACCGACGCCTGCTGGCCCGGCCTTCAGCCGCCTGGAAGTGAGCCTGCCAAATGACGAGGCCATCCGCGCCAACAACGGTACCTTCTCGGTAGGGGTAGCCGTGGAGCCGGCCCTGGGCCCGGGCCAGAGCCTGCAACTGCTGGTGGACGGCGCCCCCTACGGCAACCCTGGGCAGAGCACGAGGTTCGGCGTGACCAACCTGGATCGCGGCGAGCACCGCTTCGCGGCCCAGGTCCTTTCGAGCACGGGCGAGGTGATCCAGACCAGCGCCGAGAAGACCGTCACCGTGCAACGCATCAGCGTCAACAGCCCGGCCCGCTGATGCGTCTGCTCCTGGCCCTGCTGCTCTGCGTCCTGCTGCCCGCCCAGGCGGCGGTCTACAGCTACGTCGACAAGGACGGCAATCGCGTCTACACCGATCACCCCCCAAAGGGGGTGAAGGCCACCAAGGTCCCGGTGACGACCCCCAACAATCTCAACCAGCAGGGCCAGCCGACCCGCAAACTGAGTCCGACGCCGAGCGCCTCGGCGGCGCCGCCCCCCAAGGCGGCGCCCTTCCGCTACCAGATGCTGCGCATCCTGGTACCCGAGCCCGATGCCACCGTGATCGACCAGCAGGGCGAACTCATCGTCAGCCTAGTCAGCGAGCCGGAGCTGCAGCCGGGCCACAGCTATCGCCTGTTGCTGGACGACCGGGAAGCCGGGACTGGTCGCAGTCCGGTCTTCCCGCTGGGCGGCCTGGACCGCGGCACCCACCAGTTGGTGGCAGAGATCCTCGCCGCCGACGGTACCGTACTGGAGCGTACGCCGGCCCAGCCCTTCCATCTGCGCCGCCCCTCCCTGGAGCAGAAGCGCCGTGCCCATCCCTGTGCCCAAGGGGATTGGGGCAAGCGTCCGGAGTGCCCGCTGGACATGAAACCGCCCGAAGCCAAGAAATCTTGGCTACCCTTTCTGTAACGCACACTTTTGGTGCAAATTTTTGCATCGCACCATCTTGATACAAATCCTGGCCAAGCCGCCGAGCCCCACGGCGGCTGTTAGTGCACGTTACAGCTATCTGCCCTAACTCGGGGCGTCTTGGTTTGCTTCTTGCATTTTCCTATCGTCCCTATAGCGCTGTGGCCTCCCATGCCTACCGACGTCATCCATCGACTCCTGCTCGACAACCTCACGACCGCGGTCATCCTGCTGGATGCCGAGTTGCGGCTGGAGTACATGAATCCAGCCGCCGAGATGCTGCTGGCCATCAGCGGTCAGCGCAGCCATGGCCAGTTCATCAGCGAACTCTTCACCGAATCCCCCGAAGCCTTGCAGGCCTTGCGCCAGGCAGTGGACCACGCCCACCCCTTCACCAAGCGCGAGGCGCTGCTGGTCTCCACCTCGGGCAACAGCCTCACGGTGGACTATGCGGTGACGCCCATCCTGGACCGGCATAACACCCTGCTGCTGCTGGAAGTCCATCCGCGCGACCGGCTGCTGCGCATCACCAAGGAAGAGGCCCAGCTGTCCAAGCAGGAAACCACCAAGCTGCTGGTACGCGGCCTGGCCCACGAGATCAAGAATCCCCTCGGTGGCATCCGCGGTGCGGCCCAGCTGCTGGCCCGCGAGCTGCCGGAAGAGGCGCTCAAGGACTACACCAACGTCATCATCGAGGAGGCCGACCGGCTGCGAAACCTGGTCGACCGCATGCTCGGCTCCAACAAGCTGCCCAAGCTGGCCATCACCAACGTGCACGAGGTGCTCGAGCGGGTCTGCAGCCTGGTGGAGGCGGAAAGCCAGGGCCTGATCAACCTGATACGCGACTACGATCCGAGCATTCCCGACCTGATGATCGATCGCGAGCAGATGATCCAGGCGGTGCTCAACATCGTGCGCAACGCCATGCAGGCCATCTCCCAGCAGAACGAATTGCGCCTGGGCCGGGTCACTCTGAGAACCCGCACCCTGCGCCAGTTCACCATCGGCCACCATCGCCATCGCCTGGTGTGCAAGGTGGAGATCACCGACAACGGTCCGGGCATCCCCCCGGATCTACAGGAAACCATCTTCTATCCCATGGTCAGCGGTCGCCCCGACGGCACCGGCCTGGGGCTCGCCATCACCCAGAACATCATCACCCAGCACCAGGGGCTGATCGAGTGTGAAAGCCATCCGGGCCACACCGCCTTCAGCATCTTCCTGCCGCTGGAATAACGAGGAGCACGCATGAGCCGTTCGGAGACCGTCTGGATCGTCGACGACGACCGTTCCATCCGCTGGGTCCTGGAAAAAGCCTTGCAACAGGAAGGCATGACCACCGTTGCCTTCGACAGCGCCGACAGCGTCATGACCCGCCTCGGCCGCCAGCAACCGGACGTGGTGATCTCGGACATCCGCATGCCGGGCACCAGCGGCCTGGACCTGCTGTCGCGCATCCGCGAGATGCATCCGCGCCTGCCGGTCATCATCATGACCGCCCATTCCGACCTGGACAGCGCCGTGGCCTCCTACCAAGGCGGCGCCTTCGAGTACCTGCCCAAGCCGTTCGACGTCGACGAGGCCGTGGCCCTGGTCAAGCGCGCCGGGCAGCATGCCCAGGAGCAGCAGGGCTTCGCCGAGCCGGCGCACCTGACCCGCACGCCCGAGATCATCGGCGAGGCGCCGGCGATGCAGGAGGTATTCCGCGCCATCGGCCGCCTCTCGCACTCCAACATCACGGTGCTGATCAATGGTGAATCCGGCACCGGCAAGGAGCTGGTCGCCCACGCCCTGCATCGCCACAGCCCACGTGCCGCGGCGCCCTTCATCGCCCTGAACATGGCGGCCATCCCCAAGGACCTGATGGAATCCGAGCTGTTCGGTCATGAAAAAGGCGCCTTCACCGGCGCCGCCGCCCAGCGCCGCGGTCGCTTCGAGCAGGCCGACGGTGGCACCCTGTTCCTCGACGAGATCGGCGACATGCCGGCCGACACCCAGACCCGCCTGCTGCGGGTGCTGGCCGATGGCGAGTTCTATCGCGTCGGTGGCCATACCCCGGTCAAGGTGGACGTGCGCATCATCGCCGCCACCCACCAGAACCTCGAAGGCCTGGTGCGCGAGGGCAAGTTCCGCGAGGACCTCTTCCATCGCCTCAACGTCATCCGCATCCACATCCCGCGCCTGGCCGATCGCCGCGAGGATATCCCCGCCCTCGCCCGCCACTTCCTGGCGCGCGCGGCCCAGGAGCTGGCCGTGGAGCCCAAGACCCTGCGCGGCGAGACCGAGGAGTACATGAAGGGCCTGCCCTGGCAGGGCAACGTGCGCCAGCTGGAGAACACCTGCCGCTGGATCACCGTGATGGCCTCCAGCCGCGAGGTGCTGATCGACGACCTGCCGCCGGAACTGCTCAACCAGCCTCAGGACGCCGCCCCCGCCGCCAACTGGGAACAGGCCCTGCGCCAGTGGGCCGACCAGGCCCTCACCCGCGGTCAATCCAGCCTGCTGGACAACGCCGTGCCGGCCTTCGAACGCATCATGATCGAGACCGCCCTCAAGCACACCGCCGGCCGCCGCCGCGATGCCGCCGTCCTGCTGGGTTGGGGGCGCAATACCCTGACCCGCAAGATCAAGGAACTGGGCATGAAGGTGGATGGCCCGGATGAGGAGGGGGAGGACTGAGGGTTCTCTACGGTGCCGTAGGTTGGGCTGAGCGGGAGCGAAGCCCAACGCTTTGGGCTAATTGGTGCCTAGCTGCTTATTGAGTGCTTTGATGGTTTTTGTTTCGCCCACCCGGGCGAGTCACTTTTGCCAATCGCGGCAAAAGTAACCAAAACCGCTTGCCCCACGTTTCGGCCCTTCGCTGCGCTCCGGGTGATTCGCTTCGCTCACCCTTCGGGCCAGCCTACGGCTGTTACTCCGCTTCGCTACGTTTCCCTCGTTCCGGCGCCGCTCCGGGGGCACGGCACGAAGGGGCCTCCTGCCCCTCGCGCCTTGCTCGGCGTCCTGCCTCGCATCCCCCTCCGCGACACCTGCACTCGGCCTCACTGACGGGGCGGGGCGCCAGCCTGATACTTCGTATTTTAGTGAGAACTCAGAGCGATTCGTAGCGTGGAAAACCGCGCAGCGTTTTCCACTGGCAGTCTCTCAACCGTCGAAGCCCCGCGCTCATAAAGCGACCGTCTTTATCGCAATTTATCGCGGCCATGGGCCGCTCCTACAGGGCGATACTTTTGTAGGAGCGGCCCATGGCCGCGATTGCGACCGGATCAAGTCGTAGCGTTTTCCACTGGCAAGCTCTATCACGAACAGTGGACAAGGCTGCGCCCTCGTCCACGCTACGGGCTGTTTATCGTTCTTCAACCAAAACTTTCAGGCTGGCGAAACCGCCCCGTTCAGCAGGGCGAACGCCAGTGTCGTGCAGTGGGTCGAGCCGCATGGATGCGGCGAGAGGTCCAGTGGGCCATGGATGGCCCATCTGGACCGACCCCGGAACGGCGCTGGCGTGAGCGGACCCGCAGCGCAGCGGAGGGCCGAATGTCCGGGGCAAGCGTTTTTGGTTACTTTTGTCCGGGGCGCGCAGCCGCGACTGGCAAAAATGACTCGCCCGAGTGGGCGAAACAAGAACTACCCACAAAACTCGGTAAACAGCTAAAACACCCTTCACATTGCTGGGCTTCGGCGATGAAGCCACCTCGACCCAACCTACAAATCCCCCAAAACCACCTAACTCAAAACTTGGCACACCTCCTGCAATATCCTAGGTAACTACCCTTTTGGGGACCTCGGTACAGGCAGGCTGGGGAATCCCCTCTTTTCTTCTTGAGGCCATCACCGAACGTGATGGCCTCTTTTTTTGCCCGCGAAAAGCCGGAAATCCAGCGGCAGCGCGCTTTTGGCGAGTTTCGGAGAGATAACCTAGCCCAATCAGGGAAGGTTCGTCACCCGCGGCACCCAACACCGCATCGCGTTCAGCTCTGGTGCAGCCTGGCAGGGTTTTGCCTAATAACGGGGCATTTCAGGGCGTCAGCGGGACCTCGACCTTGAGCACCCAGTCCTCGCCTTCCTCCACCAACTGATCACTGGCCTGCAAGGCACCGCCCACCCCGACCAGCAGCACCTTCAGGTCCTGGCCGTCCTGACCCACCGTCCAGGAAAAGCTGCCACCCGGTCGTACCACCCGCCCCTGGCGTTCGCCACCGTCCCAGCGGGCACGCGGCAGGCGCAGGCTGAGGGCGCCGTCGGGGCGATAGCGCTCGTAGAACAGCGAGCGGTCGGCGGTGATCAGCAATTCGAAGCGCGCCGCGTCCTGATGGGTTTCCACATCCAGGATGACCGGGCGGCGGGCCTCGGCCGACCAGGGATCGGGATGGGTACGCTGGTACACCAGTTGGCCGATGATCATGCCGAACAGGCCGGCGCCCAGGGCGGCCGAGGCCAACCAGAGGGTCAGCCGCTGGCGCTGGGCGCGCCATTCGGCCCTGAGCAGATCGGGATCTTCCACCCGCGCCAGTTCTTCCTGGCGGGCACGGTGCTCGCGCAGCAGCCCGTCGACCAGCCGGCGCCAGAGACTCACCGGCCCGCCCCGCTCGCGACGGCACGCCTACGGCGCAGTACCATAGACGCTTTGCCAGGCGCCCTGCCCTTCATGTTCGACATCATCCTCTACCAACCGGAAATTCCACCCAACACCGGCAACGTCATTCGCCTGTGCGCCATCACTGGCTGCCGCCTGCACCTGATCGAGCCGCTGGGCTTCGCGCTGGACGACAAGAAATTGCGTCGCGCCGGCTTGGACTACCACGAGTGGTCCAGCGTGCGGACCCATGCCAGCCTCGCGGCCTGTATAGCAGATTTGCAGCCGCCCCGACTGCTGGCCTTCACCACCAAGGCCAGCCATCCCTTCACCGAGATCGCCTATGCGCCGGGCGATGCCCTGCTGTTCGGCCCGGAAAGCCGCGGGCTGCCGGCCGAGGTGCTGGAGTCCCTGCCACCGGAACAGCGGCTACGCCTGCCGATGCTGCCCAATCGCCGCAGCCTCAATCTATCCAACACCGTGGCCGTGGCGGTCTACGAAGGCTGGCGCCAACTGGGCTTCGCCGCACCGCCGGGCTGACGGCTAGAACCTTCCTGCCAGACACGTCGTCCGATGGTTGATAGGCACATCGCCCTACAGCCACGCGAGGCGCACCATGAGCAAGATCGGCAAACCCAAGGTTGAACGCTACGACGCCCCTTCCGGCGGCTGGGGCTCGGCCCGCTCGGTGACCGAGATCGTGCTGCGCGAACGCGTGCCCTTGAAATCGGGTGCCTTGTTGGCCAAGCAGAACAAGCATGGCGGCTTCGCCTGCGTCAGCTGCGCCTGGGCCAAGCCGGGCAAGCCCCACCCGCTGGAATTCTGCGAGAACGGCGCCAAGGCCACCGCCTGGGAAGTCACCAGCAAGAGATGCGGGCCTGAGTTCTTCGCCCAGCACTCGCTCAGCGAACTGCGGGGCTGGCGCGACTACGATCTGGAAGAGGTCGGCCGTCTGACCCATCCGCTGCGCTACGATGCCACCAGCGACCGCTATCGTCCCGTGAGCTGGGCCGAGGCCTTCGCCGACATCGGGGCCGAACTCCAGGCGCTGGACCCCGACTCGGTGATCTTCTACGCCTCGGGCCGCGCGGCGCTGGAAACCTCCTACCTCTATCAGCTCTACGCCCGCCTATACGGCACCAACAACCTGCCGGACAGCTCCAATATGTGCCACGAAAGCACCTCGGTAGCCCTGCCCAAGAGCATCGGCGTGACCGTAGGCACCGTGACCCTGAACGACTTCGCCGAGGCCGACTGCCTGCTGTTCTTCGGCCAGAACCCGGGTAGCAACAGTCCGCGGATGCTGCATGACCTGCAGGAGGCGCGTAAGCGCGGCGCCCCCATCATCACCTTCAATCCCTTGCGCGAGCGTGGCCTGGAAACCTTCGTCAATCCACAGTCGCCAGTGGAGATGCTGACCGATCACCCGACCCAGATCAGTACCCAGTACCACCAACTCAAGCCGGGTGGTGACACCGCTGCCTTGGCCGGCCTGTGCAAGGCGCTGCTGGCGGCCGATGACGAGGCACGCGAACAGGGCCGCCCGGCCGTGCTCGACCATGCCTTCATCGCCGAGCACTGCCATGGCTTCGCCGACTTCTGCGACTGGCTGCAGCGTCAGGAGTGGCCACAGCTTGAGCGGCAGTCGGGACTGACCCGCAGCGCCCTGGAAGCGGCCGCGGCGGTCTACGCCCGTTGCCAGAAAGTCATCGGCATCTATGGCATGGGCCTCACCCAGCACCGCCATGGGGTGGAGACCATCCAGATGCTGGCCAACCTGCTGTTGCTGCGCGGCAACATCGGCAAGCCGGGCGCCGGCATCTGCCCGGTGCGCGGGCACTCCAACGTTCAGGGCCAGCGCACCGTCGGCATCACCGAGAAGCCGGAGCTGGCGCCGCTCGACCAGCTTGGCGAGCGTTTCGGCTTCGCCCCGCCGCGGGACAAGGGCCGCAATACCGTGGAAGCCTGCGAAGGCATCCTCGATGGCTCGGTGAAGGCCTTCATCGGCCTGGGCGGCAACTTCCTGCGTGCCATTCCCGAGACCAGCCTGATGGAGCCAGCCTGGCGCTCGCTGCGCCTGTCGGTGCAGATCGCCACCAAGCTCAATCGCAATCACCTGGTACCGGCGGACAAGACCTACCTACTGCCCTGCATCGGCCGGACCGAGATCGACCGCCAGAATGGCGTGGAGCAGGCCCACAGCACGGAGGACAGCACCGGCTGCGTCCACGGCTGGCGTGGTGTGGCCGAACCGCCGGAAGGTGACCTGCTGTCGGAGCCGGCCATCGTTGCCGGCCTGGCCAAGGCCACCCTGCCGGACAATCCCCAGGTAACCTGGGATGCCTGGGTCGCCGACTACGGGCTGATCCGCGACGAGATCGCCCGCTCCTTCCCGGAGATCTTCCATGACTTCAATGCCAGGATGTGGGAGGTAGGCGGTTTCCATCGCCCACTGCCAGCGGCCAAGCGCGAATGGAAGACCGAGACCGGTAAGGCCAATCTCATCGTTCCGCGCAGTCTGGAGGAAAATCCGGACATGCCGGCCACCGGTCGCGACGTCCTGACCCTGATGACGCTACGCAGCAACGACCAATTCAACACCACCATTTACGGCTACCACGACCGCTTCCGCGGCGTGAAGGGTACCCGCGCAGTGCTGCTGATGAATCGCAACGACATCGAGCGCCTGGGCCTGGCCGAAGGTGACAAGGTGCAGGTGGCGACAGTGGCCGATGACGGCGTGCGCCGCGAGGTGGGGCCGCTAAGGGTCACTCCCTACAACATTCCGGAAGGCGCCTGCGGTGGTTACTACCCGGAATGCAACGCCCTGATCCCGCTCTGGCACCACGCCGAAGGCAGCAAGGTCCCGGCGGCCAAGGCCATCCCGGTGCGCCTGAACAAGTTGATCGCGGCGAACGATGGCAGCTTTCCGGTGGAACCTGAGGGGTATGGGGAGCAGTACTGAAGGCCCGGCAGCACCCTGAACGGCAAAAAGCCCAACGCCAAGGTGTTGGGCTTTTTGCTGGACTCGCTATCCCGGCGTGCCCACTAGGACCTCAACCGATGGTCATCAGACTGGCATTGCCCCCTGCCGCCGCGGTGTTCACGCTCAGGGCGCGCTCGATGAGCAGGCGCTCCAGCGGGATGGCGGTCTCGCCCCGGGCCAGGCCCTGGACGCCGACGATGGGGCCGTTGCGCTTGGCCACCTGTTGGCAGACCTGGCGCAGCTGGTCGGAGTCGCCGTGATGCAGGACGGCCTCGAAGGCGACCTCGTCCTTGCGCCAGTCGGCGGCCACCTGCACTCGCGCCCGTACCGTTTGCGGCAGGCGATTCAGGGTGGCCTTGTGACCTTCTTCGACCAGGGCGGTGCTACCCACCGCCATGACCGCCGCCAGTTGCAGCAGCAGATCGCTTTCGTCCGCAGCCAGGCACAGCACCCGGCTGCGTGGCAGCAGGCTGTAGCTGTTGCGCTCGCCAGTCGGACCGGGCAATAGGCGGGTCAGGCCGCTCAGGGATTCCTCAGCGAAGCGGACGCAGGCCTGCTCCAGCTCGCCCAGCCCCTGCTGCTTGGCCCAGTCCTGCAACGCCGCGAGCGGATTGCCCGCCTGCTGGCGCAGGGCCTCGCGTACCTGCCATTCGGTCTCGCCAGCGCTGCCCTTGGCCAGGGCCACGGCGGGATCGCCGTCAGGACGGGTGCTGAGGAGGCGATAGAGGTACAGCGGACCGCCGGCCTTGGGACCGGTACCGGAAAGGCCTTCGCCACCGAAGGGTTGCACCCCGACCACCGCGCCGACCATGTTGCGGTTGACGTAGAGGTTGCCGGCATGGGCGCGCTCGATCACCTTGGCGATGGTCTCATCGATGCGGGTGTGCACGCCGAAGGTCAGGCCGTAGCCGGTAGCATTGATCTGGTCGATGACCTTGTCCAGGTCCTTGCGGGCGTAGCGCACCACGTGCAGCACCGGCCCGAAGACTTCGCGACCCAGCTCGGCCAGGCTTTCCAGCTCGATCAGGGTAGGCATGACGAAGGTGCCGCGGTGGATGGCATCGCCTTCCACGCGACCGCCCTGGTGTACTCGCCGGCCTTTGCCCTTGAGGGTCTGGATGTGTTTCTCGATGGTGGCCTTGGCCTCGCCGTCGATCACCGGGCCGATGTCGATGGCCAGGTTCTCCGGATTGCCCAGACGGCATTCGGCCATGGCGCCCTTGAGCATCTCCAGCACGCGGTCAGCCACGTCGTCCTGCACGCAGAGCACGCGCAGGGCCGAGCAGCGCTGGCCGGCGCTGTCGAAGGCGGAGGCGACCACATCGGTCACCACCTGCTCGGCCAGTGCCGAGGAATCGACGATCATGGCGTTCTGGCCGCCGGTCTCGGCGATCAGCGGGATCGGCCGGCCCTGGGCGTCCAGGCGCCCGGCGATGTTGCGCGCGAGGATCTGGGCGACTTCGGTGGAGCCGGTGAACATCACGCCCTTGACGCGCACGTCGCCCACCAGGGCGGCGCCGATGCTAGCGCCCTCGCCCGGCAGCAGCTGCAGCACGCCCTCGGGAATACCGGCCTCCAGCAACAGGCGCACGGCCTGGGCGGCGATCAGCGGGGTCTGCTCGGCCGGCTTGGCCAGCACGGTGTTGCCGGCGGCCAGAGCCGCGGCGATCTGGCCGGCAAAGATCGCCAGGGGGAAGTTCCAGGGGCTGATGCAGACCACCGGGCCCAGCGGGCGGTGGCTGTCATTGGCGAAGTCACGGCGCACCAGGGCGGCGTAGTAGCGCAGGAAGTCGACCGCCTCGCGCACCTCGGCGATGGCGTTGGCGTAGGTCTTGCCCGCCTCGCGCACCAGCAGGCCCATCAGCGGCTGGATCTGCGCCTCCATCAGTTCGGCGGCGCGCTCCAGGGCGGCGGCGCGCTGCTCGGGCGGCGTGGCCTGCCAGATGGGGGCGGCGGCCAGGGCCTCTTCCAGGGCGATGTCGACGTCGGCGCGGGTGGCGTTGCTCACCTGGCCGACCCGGTCGCGGCGATCGGCCGGATTGAGTACCGGTTGCGCAATCGACGGCTCGCTGGCGCGGCCCAGTAGCGGACGAGCTTCCCAGGCAGTGCTGCCACTCGCCAGCAGGGCTGCGGACAGCGAACCCAGGCGGTGCTCGCTGGACAGGTCCAGACCACTGGAATTACGCCGCTCGGCGCCATAGAGGGCGCTCGGATGGGGAATGCGCGGATGCGGCAGGCCGATGCCGCCTTCGCTGGCGGACTGCCGTTCGATCTGCACCACCGGATCGGCCACCAGCTCATCCAGAGAGATGGAATGGTCGGCGATGCGGTTGACGAAGGAGGTGTTGGCGCCGTTTTCCAGGAGACGACGGACCAGGTAGGCCAGCAGCGTCTCGTGGGTACCCACCGGGGCATAGATACGGCACGGTCGCGCCAGTTTGCCGTCCTTGACGCTGCCCACCACCTGCTCGTACAGCGGCTCGCCCATCCCGTGCAGGCACTGGAATTCGTATTGGCCGGGGTAGTAGTTCTGCCCGCCCATCTGGTAGATGGCCGCCAGGGTATGGGCGTTGTGGGTGGCGAATTGCGGATAGATGGATTCCGGCGCCGCCAGCAGCTTGCGGGCGCAGGCCAGGTAGGCCACGTCGGTATAGACCTTGCGGGTATAGACCGGATAACCCTCCAGGCCTTCCACCTGGGCGCGCTTGATCTCGCTGTCCCAGTAGGCGCCCTTGACCAGACGGATCATCAGCCGGCGCCGGCTGCGCTTGGCCAGGTCGATCAGGTAGTCGATCACCAGCGGGCAGCGCTTCTGGTAAGCCTGGATGACGAAGCCAATGCCGTTCCAGCCGGCCAGTTGTGGCTCGAAGGACAGCCGCTCCAAGAGGTCCAGGGAGATTTCCAGGCGATCGGCTTCCTCGGCGTCGATGTTCAGGCCGATGTCGTAACGCTTGGCCAGCAGGGTCAGTTCCAGCAGGCGCGGATAGAGTTCGCTCATCACCCGGTCGTACTGGGCGCGGCTGTAGCGCGGATGCAGGGCCGAGAGCTTGATGGAGATGCCCGGGCCCTCGTAGATGCCGCGGCCATGGGAGGCCTTGCCGATGGAATGGATGGCCTGCTCGTAGGAGGCCAGGTAGCGACGGGCATCGGCCTCGGTCAGGGCCGCTTCGCCGAGCATGTCGTAGCTGTAGCGGAAGCCCTTCGCCTCGAACTTGCTGGCGTTGGCCAGGGCTTCGGCGATGGTCTCGCCGGTGACGAATTGCTCGCCCATCAGGCGCATGGCCATGTCCACGCCCTTGCGGATCACCGGTTCGCCGCTCTTGCCGATGAGCCGGTTGAGCGAGCTGGTGAGGCCGGCCTCGTTATGGGTCGACACCAGGCGACCGGTCAGCAGCAGACCCCAGGTGGCGGCATTGACGAACAGCGAGGGGCTGTTGCCCAGGTGCGGCTGCCAGTTGCCGGTGCTGATCTTGTCGCGGATCAGGGCATCGCGGGTGCCCTTGTCGGGGATGCGCAGCAGGGCCTCAGCCAGGCACATCAGGGCGACGCCCTCTTGGGACGACAGCGAGAATTCACGGAGCAGACTCTGCACCATCCCGGAGCGCCCGGTTGCACCCTTGGCGTTGCGCAGCTTCTCGGCGATGCGATGGGCCAGTTCGTGGGTAGCCTTGGCCTGGGCAACGGGCAGGCGTGCCTGCTCCAGCAGCAGCGGCAGCAGCTCCTCTTCCGGACGGCGATAGGCGGCGGTGATGGCCGAGCGCAGCACCGATTGCGGCAGGATGCTCTCGGCGAATTCCAGGAACGGCTGGTAGACCGGATCGGCGAGGGCCTCGACGGCCTCATTGTCACCCTCGGCCAGCCGCTGGGCGATACCCTGCAAATCGGCCAGGGTCGCGCCGCTTTCCAGGGTTTCCAAGTAGGTATAGATGGCCTGCTTGATCAGCCAGTGCGGGGTGCGGTCGATACGGCGCGCAGCTTCTTTGAGGCGATCGCGAGTGGCTTCATCGAGCTTCACGCCCAGGGTGGTTGTGGTGGCCATGCGCAGATCCTCAAGCAAGAAGGCGTCGAAATTCGGCGCAGCTTAGCGCCGCTTGAAATAAAAGTGCAACCAAGTGCAACCCGAAATACTCTACCGTCGATCCGGTTGCACCCGGCAGGAAGTAACAGCTGGCTTCTCTATGCAGAGATCAGGCCAAGGGGTTGCAACGGCCAGCAGGCAAGTCGAACCCCCTGGCTCGCGACGCCGGGCATTCCCAGTCAGCCGAAAGCGAAGGTGGCGCTGCGAGCAGGTGTTACCCCGCTTCCCGTAGCCCCAAGCAGACAGTGCCGCCGCCTAGTTCAGCGACGGAAAATGCGGCAGGACGAACTCGCCCAGCTCCTGCACGATCTCGCTGGCCGGGCGCCGCGAAGGCCGCAGGTTGAGGGCCAGGTGATTGACCCCGGCCTCCTGCAACTGGCCGAGGTAGTCCACCAGCGCCCGCCGACCGCAAGACAGCCCAGCGTGAATCGGCCGCGGCGGCTGGGCCGGATCACTGGCCAACTCGAAGAACAGCCCCTGGGCGAACGGCTTGAACAGCTCGCGGCCGCCGATCTCGTCCAGCGCCTCGCGCCACACCCGGGTCAGCGCCGGGACATGTTCGGCAGGCACGAAGTAGTAGAACCAGCCATCGGCCTTGGCGGCGATCCAATCCACCGTCTGCCGACTACGCCCGGTCACCAGCGCCGGGATGCGGCCGTGCACCGGCTTGGGCACCAGATCGGCCACCCCCTGCAGATCGCCGAAGCGGCGGAATTCACCCAAGGGGAAATTCGTCTCGCCCGCGAGGCGGAACATCTCAAAGGCATCGCGAAAGCGCTCGCCGCGGCGCTCGAATTCGTTTTCCAAACCGAAGGCCGGATACTCCACCGGCCGATCCCCGGAGGCCACCCCCAGCACCAGTCGCCCATCGCTGAGCTGATCGACCGAAGCCGCCATCTTGGCCAGGTGCAGGGGATGGCGCAGCGTGATGACCGCACTGCCGGTGGCCAGGGTCAGGCGCTCGGTGATACCGGCCAAATAGCCCAGGTAGGTGAAGGGCTCGAACACCTGGCCGGCATCGTTGAAGCCGGGGTCGTAGAAGGGCACGTCGCGTGCCCAGAGCGCCGCGAAACCCAACTGATCGGCCAGGCGCGCCAGCCGGGCGTGGTCGCGCAGCGTTGGCATGGGATCGTCGGGATAACCCTCCAGGGGCAGCAGGAAGCCCAGGGTCAGGCGGCCGGGCGCGAAGAGGCGCGAGAAGCCCGGATGCTGGAGAAAGGCGCGGCGGCGGTCCGTGAGAGGCATTGGATTCCTTGCCAGCGATGAGAGAGCAGACACCTTCTATGGAGTCTAGCCACCGTACAGGGTTCGATCAGCCCCCTGACGCTCGCTCCATACCGGGCAGTGTCCCGCATTCCAGCCTCCCCAATGACAGCTACCATCCCTTACGCCCCTATCTGCCGTGCACCCTTCGTTAGCGCACCCTCTACAGCCGGCCCTCCATAAAGGAATACTTTTAATAAATATTCTTATAGAAGGAAAAAATCATATAAAGACTCCAACTACTTAATTAAACAACATGGCCGAAACAAACACAGAAGGCGTCAAATTAAAAAGACGTACTAATAATAGGCGTCAAATAAAAATCATTGACACCCCTGACAAGACTCCTATCTATTCATATCACTTCACCGAACTAAATTTTTCAACGACTGCGATATCGCGGCCAGGATTTTCTCGTGCAATTAAAAAATGTCAGCGTTCGCTCGAAGCTATTCATCGGCTTCACCTTGGTCATCATTCCCACCCTGCTGGTCGCCTATAGTGGCTGGAGCGGCATCGAATCCTTGAATAGGCGCAGCACGCGCATCGAGTCCATCGATCTGCTGGGCTTTTACAGCCGGGACATGCGTATCGAAGGCCAGGCCTTCTCCCTAGACGACACACCCGAGCAGGCAACTCTGTGGCTCAAGGCCGCGGACCGGCTCGCCACTGAATTGCAGGATGTCGCCGCTGGCTCGAGAACACCCCGCAACCAGGAGCTTGCCCAACAGGCGCAAAAACTGCTCGAACATTATCGTGCCTTGCAGCAGGAGCGGGTAAGACTCTCGGCGGAGCAGACCAAGAGCCGCGAGGGCGGCGCCAAGATTGGCGATGACCTTACCGAACGCCTCAAGGCGCTGCTGCACGCTCAGCAAGCGGCGGAACAGGTGGCAGCCCAGCAGCAATTGAGCGAACTCTTCGCCGCCAGCCAAAAGATGCGCCTGGAATTGCGCTCTTACAGAGCCACCCCCAATGCCGCTCAGCAGCAGCGTGTCAATCAGAGCATCGATCAGACCAGGGCTGAACTACAGGACGTAGTGAGCTACGTGCCCGCCGAGCAATTCCAGGCGGTACAGGGTCAGATCGAGGCCTATGCCCGCTATTTCGCACACCTGGTCGACCTGCAGGCGAAGGTGGCCGAGACCCGCCAGGGACTCGACCAGGCCATCCAAAAGCTGCTGGATATCTCCAACGAGCTCAAGAACTTCCAAAGCGAGCTGCGCCGGGCCGACATGAGCAGCGCCAAGTACTCGCTGCTGGGCTGGCTACTGGCGATCATCGCGCTCAGCCTGGCCACGGCCTGGCTCATCACCCGTGCCATCGTGGGTCCCCTGCGCGAAACGATACGCCTGGTCGAGCAGGTCGCCAGCGGCGATCTGACCGCACAGGTCGCGGTCACCCGCCGCGACGAACTGGGCGTGCTCCAGTCCGCCATGCAACGCATGACCGAGAATCTGCGCACCTTGATCAGCGAACTGCGCGACGGCGTGGTGCAGATGGCCAGCGCCGCCGAAGAGCTCTCCGCCATCACCCAGCAGACCCGCACCGGCGTCACGGCACAAAAGGTCGAGACCGAGCAGATCGCCACCGCCATGCAGCAGATGACCGCCACCATCGGCGAAGTGGCCCGCAATGCCGGGCTGGCTTCCACCTCTGCCCGGGAGGCCACCCAGAAGACCCGCGACGGCGACGCTGTGGTCAATCAAGTCGTCATACAGATCGAAGCCCTGGCCCAGGAGGTGAGTACCACCCAGGGCACCATGGAATTGCTCAAGCAGGATGCCGATCGGATCAATGGCGTGCTGGATGTGATCAAGACGGTCGCCGAGCAGACCAACCTGCTGGCACTCAACGCCGCCATCGAAGCCGCCCGTGCCGGCGAGGCTGGTCGCGGCTTTGCCGTGGTGGCCGACGAGGTACGTGGCCTGGCCCAGCGGACCCGCTCATCCACCGACGAGATCGCCGGCCTGATCGCCAGCCTGCACGGCAGTACCGACCAGATGACCGCCGCCCTGGAGCGCAACATCCAGTTGACCGACAACAGCGTCGCCTTGACTCGCCAGGCCGGGACCATGCTCGGCAGCGTCAGCACCGCGGTGGGTGAGATCGAAACCATGAACGAGCAGATCGCTGCCGCGGTGGAACAGCAGAGCGCCGCCGGCGAAGACATCAGCCGCAGCGTGGTCAAGGTGCATGAGGTGACCGATCAGACCGCTGCGGCCAGCGAGGAAACCGCCCGCTCCAGCGGCGAACTGGCGCGCCTGAGTCTGCAGTTGCAGGAGTTGGCAGGCCGCTTCAAGGTCGGCTAGATCAGGCCGGCGGCCAGGGGCTCCTGCACCTGCAGCCGCGGCCAACGCTCGAGCCAGCCCTTGGTGGCCAGGCGCTGGCGAAAGGCCGCGGGGCGCGGACGCCAGGGATTGAGCGTGAGGTGCAGGGCGAACAGCCCGGACTGCGCGAAGGGGCTGACCATCTCGATCTGGCCAGCTGCAGTCAGGCGGGCGGCCAGTGCCGATTCAACCTCGACCCAGTAGCGCATGGCATCGACACTGCTCGAATAAAGAGCGTCATCGTTGCGCTGATGCATGGCCGCCTGATTACGTACCGACCAGGGCCAACCAGGCGCTCTTTCGCTCAAAGCCCTCTCGATATCCCTATCCCGCTCGGGTCGACAGTCGACCGGATCGAAATAGATGACGTCCAGATCCGCCAGCGGGGTTGGCTCGGGATAGCCATGCAGACGATCCCAAACCAGGTTGCGCACGAAGCCAGCGGCTAGCCAGGCGTCCGGCAACTGCAGGTCGGCCAGCACGGCGAGCAGCCGGCATCGAACCGGATCCTCGGCGAGCCAGGTCGTGAGGCGCTGCATGGCTGCCCTCCCCTCAGAGCCCGTTCAAAGACTGTTACGCGTCGGCCAAACGGCGTTGAAAATAACTTCAGATGCTCATTTACCCTAAGTAAATTCGCACGCGAGCCCGGTCCGCTTCCTCAGGCATTTGCTTCGCTGGCGCTCACCCTTCGGGCCAGCCTTTAGCTGTTACTCCCGCTGGTCGTTGCGCCTTGTTTGGCTCTAGCTCGCGAGCCTTTGAACAGGCTCTTTGAGAAGACAGCCTACCCCGCTCAGGCCACCGAGGCGATACGGTTGCCGGCGCTAGCCTTCTCGACCTTGATGGCGACGAACTTGGAGGTGGGCGTGAAGCTGCCCTCGCCATAGCTCTCCAGGGGCACCAGCGGGTTGGTCTCCGGGTAGTAGCCCGCGGCCTGGCCGACCGGGATGTCGAACGGCAGCGCAGTGAAGCCGCGGACCCGACGCTCGATGCCGTCGTCCCACAGGGCCACCAGGTCCACCTTCTCGCCGGCGGCCACGCCCAGGCGATCCAGGTCGGCCTGGTTGACGAAGACCACGTCGCGCTGGCCCTTCACGCCGCGGTAGCGGTCGTCCAGGCTGTAGACGGTGGTGTTGTACTGGTCGTGGGATCTCATGGTCTGCAGGATCAGGTCCGGCTTGATGCCCTGGCGACGCACCGCATCCGGCAGCAGATCATGCAGCAGCGCGTTGGCGGCGAAGTTGGCCTTGCCGGTGGCGGTGTTCCACTCCCGGCGCCCAGCCTTGTTGCCCAGGTAGAAGCCACCCGGCTCCTGCAGACGGGCGTTGAAGTCCTGGAAGCCGGGGATGACGTCGGCGATCAGGTCGCGAATGCGGTCGTAGTCCTCGATCAGCCAGTCCCAGTCCACCGGGTGGTTGCCCAGGGTGGCCTTGGCGATACCGGCGACGATGGCCGGCTCGGACTTCATCTGCGCCGACAGCGGCTTCAGGATGCCGGCCGAGGCGTGCACCATGCTGAAGCTGTCTTCCACGGTGATGGCCTGCTTGCCGCCCTTCTGCACGTCCAGCTCGGTACGGCCCAGGCAGGGCAGGATCAGCGCCTGCCGACCGGTCACCAGATGGCTGCGGTTGAGCTTGGTGGCGATGTGCACGGTCAGGTTGCACTGGCGCAGCGCCTTGTGGGTGCGCGGGGTATCCGGGGTGGCCTGGGCGAAGTTGCCGCCGAGACCGATGAACACCTTGGCCTGGCCCTGCTCCATGGCGGCGATGGCCTCCACGGTATTGTGGCCGCGCTCGCGCGGCGGCTCGAAGGCGAAGCGCTTGGCCAGGGCGTCGCTGAGCCAGACCGGGGCCTTCTCGTCGATGCCCATGGTGCGGTCACCCTGGACGTTGCTGTGGCCACGTACCGGGCAGAGGCCGGCGCCGGGCTTGCCGATCTGGCCGCAGAGCAGTTGCAGGTTGGCGATCTCCTGCACCGTGGCCACCGAGTGGCGGTGCTGGGTGATGCCCATGGCCCAGCAGATGATGACCTTGTCGGCCTTGGCGTACATACGCGCGGCCTGCTCGATGTCGTGCAGCGACAACCCCGACTGGCGCTCGATCAGCTCCCAGGAAGTGGCATCCACCTGGGCCAGGTAGTCGTCCACGCCCTGGGTGTGCTCGGCGATGAAGGCGTGGTCGAAGACCCGCTTGCCGCCCTTGGCCGCCGCTTCGCGCTCCCACTGCAGCAGGTACTTGGCGATGCCACGCAGGGCCGCCATGTCGCCGCCCAGGGCCGGACGGAAGTAGGCGGTGTTGGTCGGCCGCGAGTCGTTGGTGAGCATCTCCAGCGGACTCTGCGGATGCTGGAAGCGCTCCAGACCGCGCTCCTTGAGCGGATTGAAGCAGACCACCTGGGCGCCGCGCTTCACCGCGTTGCGCAACACCTCGATCATGCGCGGATGGTTGGTACCGGGGTTCTGGCCGATGACGAAGATGGCGTCGGCGTGCTCCAGGTCGTGATAGGTCACGGTGCCCTTGCCGACGCCGATGCTGCGGCCCAGGCCGACACCGCTGGCCTCGTGGCACATGTTCGAGCAGTCGGGGAAGTTGTTGGTGCCGTAGGCGCGCACGAACAGCTGATAGAGGAAGGCCGCCTCGTTGCTGGCGCGGCCGGAGGTGTAGAACTCGGCCTCGTCGGGGCTGGCCAGGGCCTTGAGCTCCTTGGCGATCAGCGCGAAGGCGGCGTCCCAGGCGATGGGCACGTAGCGATCGGTGGCCGCGTCATAGCGCAGCGGCTCGGTCAGCCGGCCCTGATATTCGAGCCAGTAGTCGCTCTGCTCCAGCAGCGAGGTCACGCTGTGGCGAGCGAAGAAGGTCGCGTCGACGCGGCGCTTGGTGGCCTCCCAGTTGACCGCCTTGGCGCCGTTCTCGCAGAACTTCACCAGGCCGTTCTCCGGCGCCTCGCCCCAGGCGCAGCCGGGGCAGTCGAAGCCATGGTCCTGGTTGGTCTTGAGCAGCGTACGCAGATTCTTGAAGGCGTTGCCGCTGTCGAGCCAGAAGTGCACCACGCTCTTCAGGGCGCCCCAGCCGGCGGCGGGGCCTTGATAGGGTTTGAAGGACTGCTGAGGTTTGTTCATGGCGATTCCCGTGGGATCAAGGGGCCACCGGCGCCGGGGCATAGACCCGCGGAGGCGACCGGTGCGGCAGGTGGATCAGGTTGAGACGATGGCGACGCGCCCACTCCACGGCCAGCCCAGTGGGCGCCGACAGCGTGATGAGGGTGGCAAGTCCGGCCCGCACCGCCTTATGGATGAGTTCGAGGCTGCAGCGACTGGTGACCACCACGCAGCCCTCGCGCACCGGCTGGCGCTGGCGCAGCAGGGCGCCGATCAGCTTGTCCAGGGCGTTGTGGCGGCCGATGTCCTCGCGGCACAGGGTCAGTTCGCCCTGGCCATCGATGAACAGCGCGGCGTGCACCGCGCCGCTGCGCTGACCGAGATCCTGGGCGGCATCGATGCGCTGGCGCAGGTCGTGCAAATGGGCGGCCGGTGGCAGGGGCACCTTGCGCAGTCGATCCAGCTGCGGCAGCGCCTGTTCCAGGGCCTCGACCCCGCACAGGCCGCAGCCGCTGGTACCGGCCAGTTGGCGACGCTGCTGCTTGAGCGCCCAGAAGGTACGGCTGCTGATCTCGACATCGACGTTGAGGGCTTCGCCAACCCGGCGCACCTGGATGCCATAGATGTCGTCGATGGCATCGACGATACCCGCACTGAGGCTGAAACCGACCACATAGTCTTCCACGTAGGCCGGGGTCGCCATCATCACCGCATGGCTGATGCCGTTGTAGGCGATGGCCAGCGCCACCTCCTCGGCCAGCGGCTGTTCGCCACGCACGGCGGGCTGCTCCAGCTCGGCGAAGGCATAGCCGGCGGGCAGCGGGGCGACAGGACCTGGCGATTCCTGGGACATGGGCGAAAACGACCTGCGGCGGTTTGACACAGATCAAAGATTAACCAGCACATCCCGGGGCGTCTAATCGCTATGACCGATGCTTTGATAAGCGCTATCTATCACTCTCGGCGTAGAGCGCCTTGATCGCCTGGAAGCAGGCATCGGCGACCGCCAGTCGGGGTTCGGTCCGACGAATGAGCAGGCCCAGGGGCGTCAGGGTGCGGGCCGTATCGATGGGGATCAGCCGCGCATGGGGGGTGAGGCGGTCGAAACCGCCGGCCAGGGGCACCACGGCGCAGCAGAGGCCGGCATTGACCGCCTGCAGCAGCAGATAGACGGCATCGGTCTCCAGTAACGGTTGCGGCGTCAGCCCCAGGCTGCGAAAGCCATGATCCACCGACTGGCGGAAATGCATGGCACCGGTGAGCAGCCCCAGGGGCAGCTCGGCCACCGCCTGCCAATCCAGCGCGGTCTGCGCGAAGGCGAAATGGCGCTCGTCATAGAGCAAGCCCATGCGCGTCTCGGTCAGGATGAGGCTGTCGAAGCGGGCCGGGTCCAGGTGCTCCAGATAGGAGATGCCCAGCTCCAGGCGATTGCTGGCCACGGCTTCGAGGATGCGCTCGGTGCTCAGCACCTGCAGCTGGAAATGCAGCTTGGGATGCAACTGGCGCAGGTGCTGGAGCAACGGCATGGGATCGAAGCTGGCCAGGGGTACCAGACCGACCCTCAGGGTGCCCACCAACTGTCCCTGGAAGGCCTGGGCTTCGGCATAGAGGCCATCGTGGGCGGCCATCAGGGTGCGCGCCCAGGCGAGGATGCGCTGGCCGGCTTCGGTGAACCCTTCGAAACGCTGACCGCGCCTTACCAGTTCCACCCCCAGCTCATCCTCCAGGCCACGCAGGCGCATGGACAGGGTCGGCTGGGTCACATGGCAGCGCGCCGCCGCCTGGCCGAAATGCCGCGTCTCGTCCAGGGCGATGAGAAAGCGCAGTTGTTTGATATCCACCGATCTACTCCGCTCTCGCCTGCTTTACCCCCTCTCCCCCTGGGAGAGGGCCGGGGTGAGGGTCTCTCTTCAAGCGGGCAGTATCTCCCGATAATCCCTTACCGCCGCGAACTCCTCGCTGTCCTTGGGCCCGCGGCGGCTGTCCGGCTCGTGGATCGCCAGCAGGTGGGCGACGCCATAGTCACGGGCGCTGCGCAGGATCGGCAGGTTGTCGTCGATGAACAGGGTCCGCGCCGGATCGAAGGCGAAGTCGGCCTGCAGGGCGTGCCAGAACTGCTGCTCCTCCTTGGGGAAGCCGTAGTCGTGGGAGCTGATCAGCCGGTCGAAATAGGGCGCCAGCTCGATACGTTCCAATTTCAGCGACAGCGAATCGCGGTGGGCATTGGTGATCAGCGCCACGCGCTTGCCGGCGCGCTGCAGGGCGGCGAGAAAGGTGTCGGCGTCGGGCCGCAGCGCGATCAGGTGGGCGACCTCTTCCTTGAGCTCGCGCATGGAAAAGCCCAGTTCGGCGCTCCAGAAGTCCAGGCAGTACCAGGTCAGCTTGCCCTGGTGGCTGAGGAACAGCGGCTCCAGCTCGGCCTTGGCCAGCGCCAGGGACTGGCCGTGGCGCTCGGCGTAGCGCTGCGGCAGGTACTCCAGCCAGAAATGGTTGTCGAAGTGCAGATCGAGCAGGGTGCCGTCCATGTCCAACAACACGGTATCGATACGGCTCCAGTCGAGAGGGGTCATGGTGACTCCGGATCATGTAACAGGCGGGTTATCATACCCGTCCGCCCAGCCGAGGAGCCGTCCATGCGCCAGAAACCCACTGTCCTCGCCCGACAGATCGTGGCCAAGAGCCGCCTGTTCACCGTCGAGGAGATGCAGTTGCGCTTCGCCAACGGCGAGGAACGCACCTACGAGCGCCTGGCCAACAAAGGCACCGGCCATGGTGCGGTGATAGTGGTGGCCATGCCGGACGCCAACCGCGCCCTGCTCATCGAGGAATACTGCGGCGGCGTGGAAGACTACGAGCTGTCCCTGCCCAAGGGCCTGGTGGAGCCGGGCGAAGAGATCCTCGATGCCGCCAATCGCGAACTCAAGGAAGAAGCCGGCTTCGGCGCCCATAAGCTGGAATACCTCACCGCCCTGTCGCTGAGCCCCGGCTACATGAGCCAGCGCATCCACGTGGTGCTGGCCCGCGACCTCTATCCCGAGCGCCTGCCGGGCGACGAACCCGAGCCCATCGAAGTCAGCAGCGTCGACCTGCGCGAACTGTCGCAACTGGTGCAGAATCCGCGCTTTTCCGAAGGCCGGGCCCTGGCCGCCCTCTACCTGGTGCGCGACCTGCTCACCCAACGCGGAGAACTGCCGGCATGATGGCGCCCGTTTCCATTACCGCGCCGCTGGTGCTCAACGTCATCGACCTGGTACGCCAGGCGGGTGCGGCCACCCTACCCTTCTGGCGCCAGGGCGTGGCGGTGCGGCAGAAGAGCGACGACTCGCCGGTGACCGCCGCCGATCTCGCCGCCCACCGGGTGCTGGCCGAGGGTCTGGCACGCCTGACCCCGGACGTGCCGGTGCTGTCGGAAGAAGCCTGCGACATCCCCTTCGCGGCGCGCAGCGCCTGGGACGTCTGGTGGGTGGTCGACCCCCTGGACGGCACCAAGGAATTCATCGACGGCAGCGAGGAATTCACCGTCAACGTGGCCTTGGTCGAACGGGGCCAGGTGATCTTCGGCGTGGTCGGCATTCCCACCCGGGACGTCTGCTTCAGCGGCGGCCGCGAACTGGGTGCCTTCCGTATCCAGGGCGAAGATGGCGTCGAGATCGGCGTGCGCCAGCAGCCGGAAGAGGCCTTCACCGTGGTCGCCAGCCGCCGCCACAGCAGCCCGGCGCAGCAGCGCTTGCTGGAGGAGCTGGGCAGCACCCTGGGTGAACCCAAGCTGGTCAGCGTCGGCAGCTCGCTCAAGTTCTGCCTCCTGGCCGAAGGCCTGGCCGACTTCTATCCCCGGCTCGCCCCCACCTCCCAGTGGGACACCGCCGCCGCCCAGGGCGTACTGGAAGGCGCCGGCGGCGAGGTCCTGACCCTGGACGGCCAGCCCCTCACCTACGAGATGCGCGAGTCCTTCCTCAACCCGCACTTCCTCGCCCTGCCCCGCGAGGCCGACTGGCGCGCAGCGGCCCTTGAGCTCGCCCGCCAAGGCTGACCGCGTTAACGCGGCACTCCGACGGCGACCGCCCCGCTAGGTTCTGTACGAAAAGTCGCCGAGCGCAGGCATTTTTCGTACAGAACCTAGTCGCCAGTCGACCGCCGTTTCGAAACCTGCTCGAAGACCCACCTGCCGACCAGCATCGCCAGCAGGAACAGCGCCCCCTGGGGTGAGGCGCTGCCCAGCAGGACCACTGCCGGCCCCGGGCAGATGCCGGCCAAGCCCCAGCCAATCCCGAAGAGGGCAGCGCCCACCAACAGGCGACGGTCGATGAGCTGGGCCGTCGGTAGCTGCATGGGCTGATCCAGCAGCGTACGACCGCGCTGACGCGCCAGCCAGTAGGCGGGCACTGCCACGGCCAAGGCACCGAGCATCACCAGCGCCAGGTTGGGTGACCAGTTGCCGGTGACGTCGAGAAAACTCAGCACCTGGCTGGGCTGGCTCATGCCGGACAGCAACAGGCCCCAGCCGAAGACCAGTCCGCAGACGAAGGCGATAGCGGTAATCATGGCGTCAGCTCCCCAGATGGCGGCTCAGGAATACCGTGACCATGCCGGTCGCCATGAAGGTCAGGGTGGCCGCCAGGGAGCGCCGCGAGCCCCGCGCCAGGCCGCAGACCCCGTGGCCGCTGGTACAGCCATTGGCCATGCCCGTGCCCACGCCCACCAAGGCGCCGCTGACCATCAGCAGTGGCCAGCCGGCCTGGACCGGCGCCTCCGGCAAGGTAGCGGCCAGCCGCGCCAGCACCGGTGCCAGAACCAGGCCCAACAGGAAGCTCCAGCGCCAGGCGTTGCCAGTTCCCGGCCAGTGCAACAGCCGACCAAGCAGGCCGCTGATCCCCGCGACCTGCCCGCAGCCCAGCAGCAGCAAGGCAACGGCCAGGCCGATGAGCAGGCCGCCAGCCAAAGCGGACCAGAGAGAAACGTCGCTCAGATTCAGGGACATGGGCGCTCCTCAGGGCAGGTTAATCAGCATACAATATAATAAATTATATAATGTTTAACCTTTTTCTCGGACCTCTGAGCGCTTCTTCGCTGCCTTCCGCCAGCGCCTTTCTTTCGTGGACGGCGATTCCCTATACTCCGCGCTCTTCCTCTCGACAGGATCCCCATGGATATCCAGCAAATGCGCACTGCCGCCACCGAGGCCGCCGGCGTGCTGCGCTCCCTGAGCCATCCAGACCGCCTGCTGCTGCTGTGCCAACTCAGCCAAGGCGAGCGCGCCGTGAGTGAACTCGAAGAGTTGCTGGGCATAGGGCAGCCCAACCTGTCCCAGCAACTGGGCGTCCTGCGCGCCGAAGGCCTGGTCAACACCCGCCGCGAGGGCAAACGCATCTTCTATTCGGTCCAGGACCCCAGGGTGCTACACCTGCTCAGCACCCTGTATCTGCTCTATTGCCCGCGCTGACAGCGTCCCAGCCAAGATAGGCAGCACACTCCATTTATAACCAAAACAGCTAAACATCTAATTCGATATTATAATTAAACGATATACATTGTATTAAATTGAGCCCTCCAAGGCTGGCGATCAGCCATCACCGAGAGGGAAGCCAAGACGATGAAATGGGGAAAACGCTTCTGCGGCCTGCTCCTGACCCTGGGCAGTGGCCAAGTCCTGGCCACCAATGGCTATTTCACCCACGGCATCGGCATCAAGGCGCAGGGACAGGCCGGGGTCAGCATTGCCCAGCCCCAGGATGCCCTGGCCGCGGCCAACAACCCGGCCGGCACCGCCTGGATCGGTGATCGCCTGGACCTCGGCGCCACCCTGTTCGCCCCGGATCGACAGGCCGAGATCAGCGGTAACCGTGCCGGCGCCGATGGCCACTACAACGGCAACGCCAAGAATGTCTTCCTGCTTCCGGAATTCGGCGTCAGCAAACAGCTGTCCGACCGCCTCGGGGTAGGCCTCGCGGTCTATGGCAACGGCGGGATGAACACCGATTACCGCAAGAATCCCTATGGCGCCTTCGGTAGCCGCGGCAGCGCTGGGGTAGACCTCGCTCAGGTCTTCGTCACCCCTTCGATCGCCTACCGCTTCAGCGACCGGCAATCGGTCGGCATCGGCCTCAACCTCGTCTACCAACGCTTCGCCGCCAAGGGGCTGGGCGCCTTCGCCACCCCGGGCTTCACCAACGACAGCGAGCACGTGACCGATCAGGGCCACGACAGCTCCACCGGGGTTGGCTATCGCCTGGGCTGGCAGGGCGAGGTGCTCGACGGCCTGACGCTCGGGGTGACCTGGGCCTCCAAGATCGAGGCACGCAAGTTCGACCGCTACGCCGGGCTGTTCGCCAACGGCGGCAGCTTCGACATCCCGGAGAACTATGGCGTTGGCCTGTCCTACCGGGCGACGCCCCGCCTGACGCTCGGCGCCGATGTTCAGGAGATCAAGTACAGCAGCGTCCGCTCGATCGCCAACACCTTCTCCCTACCATCGGTGTTCGCGGGCAACCCCCTCGGCTCGGCGGAAGGCCCGGGCTTCGGCTGGCGCGACGTCACCGTCTACAAGGTCGCCGCCAGCTATGCCCTGACCCCGGCACTGACGCTGCGCGCGGGCTACAGCCATGCCGACCAGCCCATCGCTCGCAGCCAGACCTTCCTGAACATCCTCGCCCCCGGCGTCATCCAGGACCATCTGAGCCTGGGCCTGACCTGGGCCACCAGCCCGAACGGCGAACTCAGCCTCGCCTACACCCATGGCTTCGCGAAGAAGATCGACGGCAACGGCTCGATCCCGACCGCCTTCGGGGGCGGCGAGGCCAATCTCAAGATGAGCCAGGATATCTTCGCCCTGGCCTGTGGCTGGAAATTCTGAAACCAGCCCGGCCGCAGCCTGGGCCGGACCGGCGCCTCAGGCCACTACCCTGGCCAACTCCGGCACATCGCCGGACAACCCCAGGGCGCGCCGGACGAACAGCGCCTTGGCTTCGAAGTGGCGATCCACCTGCTTGAGCGCGGCATTACGCAGCCAGCGCAGCGGCAGGCGGTCATCCTGGAACAGCCGCTGGAAGCCTTCCATCGCCGCCATCATCGCCAGGTTGTGCGGCATGCGCCGGCGCTCGTAGCGCTCCAGCACCCGCTGTTCGGCGATGGACTCGCCGCGGGCCTGGGCATGGCGCAGTTCCTCGGCCAGCACAGCGGCATCGAGAAAGCCCAGGTTGACGCCCTGCCCGGCCAGCGGATGGATGACGTGGGCAGCATCACCGATCAAGGCCAGGCCGGGCTCCACATAGCGCTTGGCATGGCGCTGGCGCAGCGGGATGCACAGCCGAGTATCGCTGCACTCCACCTTGCCCAGGCGCTGCTCGAAGGCCTCGCCCAGGGCCTGGCAGAAGGCCGCGTCGTCCAGCGCCATCAGCCGCTCGCCCTGCTTGGGCGTGCAGGACCAGACGATGGAGCACCAGCGGGTATCGCCGCCGCGGTCCAGCGGCAGGAAAGCCAGGGGACCATCGTCGGTGAATCTCTGCCAGGCAGTGCGCTGGTGCGATTCGGCGCAGCGTACGCTGGTGACGATGGCATGGTGCAGATAATCCCACTCGCGGGTTTCCAGCCCGGCCAGGCGGCGCACGGCGGAGGTCGCGCCATCGGCGGCTACCACCAGCGGCGCGCGAATCTGGCGGTCGCCGGCTAGTTGCACCAGCCACTGGTCGCCGGAGCGGCGTAGCAACTCCAGCCGCGCCTCGGGCAGCAGCAGGACGTTGGCCTCGGCGAGGCGTTCGAGCAGGGCATCCTGCACCACGCGATTCTCGACGATGTGGCCGAGGACCTCGGCGTGCACGCTGGCGGCTTCGAAATGCACGGCGCCAGTGCCGGAGCCGTCCCAGACATGCATCGCCTGGTAAGGGCTGACCCGGCGCGCCCGGATGCCGTCCCAGGCGCCGAGGCGCTGCAGGATGCGCTGGCTGGCCAGCGACAGGGCGCTGACCCGGGGCTCGAAGGGCAGGTCGCTTTCGACCGCGCCAGGGGTGAGCGGGCCACGGTCGAGCAGCACCACCGACAGGCCGCTGTCGGCCAGGGCCAGGGCCAGGGCGCTGCCGACCATGCCGGCACCGACGATCACCAGATCCGCATGGGTCAGCATGCTCGTTTCTCCTCGCAGGTCAGGGACGGGTACCCAGGCCCATGGCCTGGCGGGCGAAGGCACTCTTGGCCGGCGGGCACAGCTCCAGGCCGACCAGGCCCAGGTTGCGTCCGGCGCTGAGCCAGGGCCGGCTGTTGGAGAACAGCCGGGTGATGCGATCGGAAAAGCCGATGGTCAGCTGCTGATCCAGACACTGTCGCTGCAGATACTCCTGCAGGACGGCGAAGTCGCCAGGCGCCGCAGAGTTCTCCAGCAGGCACTCGGCCAGGCTGTCGACATCACGCAGGGACAGGTTGAAACCCTGGCCGGCGATGGGGTGCAGGCTGTGGGCGGCATTGCCCAGCACCACCAGGTGCGGACGGACCTGTTCGTTGGCTTCCAGCAGGGTCAGCGGATAGGCATGGCGGGTGCCGACCTGGGTGAAGCTGCCCAGGCGATAGCCTACCGCCTGTTGCAACTCGGCGAGAAAGACCGCGTCCGGCGCCTGTTGCAACCGCAGCGCCTCGCCATCCGGCTGGGTCCAGACCAGGGCGCTGCGCTGACCCGGCAGGGGCAGCAACGCCAGGGGGCCGTGGGGCGTGAAGCGCTCGAAGGCGCGACCGCCATGGCCGAGATTGGTGGAGACGTTGGCGATCAGCGCGGTCTGTTCATAGACCGTCCGCCGCACCTCGATACCCAGGGCTTCGCGCAGCGCCGAACGGCCGCCGTCGGCCAGCACCGCCAGGCCGCATTCGAGGGTCGCGCCGTCGTCCAGCTCCAGGCGATAGCCGTCGGGGATGGCGGTCAGCCGGCGCACCTCGGCCGGGCAGCGCCAGTCCACCACCTCACGGTCGAGCGCCTGCCAGAGCACCTGGCCGATCCAAGCGTTCTCTACCACGTAGCCCAGCGCCGGCAGGTTCTCGTCACGGGCGAGCAGCTGGGTCACGCCGAAGCGACCCTGGTCGGAGACCTGGATCTCGCGGATCGCCTCGGCATGCTCGGCGAGGGCCTCCCAGACGCCCAGGCGCTGATAGATCAGCCGCGAGCCGTAGGACAGCGCCGAGGAGCGGGCATCGTAGCTCGGCTGGTAGGTGTCGCCCGGCGCGAAGGGCTCCACCAGCAGGATGCGCCAGCCGCGCGCCTTGGCGCCGGCCTGCAGGGCCAGGGCCAGGCTGGCGCCGACCAGGCCGCCGCCGATGATGGCGATATCAGGACGTTGCATCAGCCTTCTCCCGACGGCCACGGGCGGCCGCCATCAAATCCTCGATCTCCGCGGCCGCCTTGGGCAGGCCGGCGGTCAGCACCTCGCAACCGCTGCGCGTCACCAGCACCTCGTCTTCGATACGGATGCCCAGGCCGCGCCATTTGCGCGGTACCTGGGCCTCCAGCGGGATATAGAGACCAGGCTCGACGGTCAGCACCATGCCCGGCTCCAGCATCCGCCACTGCTCGCCGATGCGGTACTCGCCGACGTCATGGACATCCAACCCGAGCCAATGACCGGCGCGATGCATGTAGAAATCGCGACAGGCGCCCGCCTCGATCAGCGCCTCTAGCTCGCCCTTGAGCAGGCCCAGGCGCAGCAGTCCCTTGGTGATCACCCTGACCGTCGCCTCGTGGGGTTCGTTCCAGTGCCGGCCAGGCGCCACGCAGGCGATGGCGGCCTGGTTGGCGGCCAGCACGATGTCGTACAGCTGCCGCTGCTCGGGCGAGAAGCGGCCATTGACCGGAAAGGTGCGGGTCACGTCGCTGGCGTAGCACTCCAGTTCACAGCCGGCGTCGATCAACACCAGGTCGCCATCCCGCAGCGGCGCATCGTTGGCCTGGTAGTGCATGACGCAGGCGTTGGCCCCGGCGGCGACGATGGAGCCGTAGGCCGCCAGCCGCGCTCCACCCTGGCGGAAGCAATAGTCCAGCTCCGCCTCCAGGTGATACTCGCGCAGACCTGGCCGGCAGGCCTGCATGGCCCGCACGTGGGCGGCACAGGTCAATTCGGCGGCGGCCTTGAGCAGCCGCACCTCGGCGGCCGACTTGTACAGTCGACTGTCGTGCAGCAGGGTATCCAGCGCCAGCAGCTCCCGTGGCGGCGAGGCGCCCTGGTCGGCCTTGGCGCGGATCAGTTCGATCCAGTTGAGCAGTTGCCGCTCGAATTCCGGGTGGCCACCCATGGCGTAGTAAACCCGTTCGCGGCCCTCCAGGAGCCCGGGCAGGATGTCGTCCAGATCGCCGATGGGAAAGGCATCGTCCGCGCCGTAGAGGGCCAGCGCCCCGTCCTGGCCGACGCGCGGACCTTCCCAGCGCTCCAGCTCGGCATCCCGCTCGCGGCAGAACAGCAGGTATTCGCCGTGGGCGCGGCCGGGAATCAGCACGGCCAGGGCCTCCGGTTCGGGAAAGCCGGTGAGGTACTGGAAATCGCTGTCCTGGCGATAGGGCTGTTCGATGTCGCGATTGCGCAGGCACACCGGTGCGGCCGGCAGCAGGGCGATGCCGCCGCTGCCGATCTCGGCCATCAAGGCACGCCGGCGGCGGGCGAATTCAGCCTTGGGAATCCGCGGCATGGCCGCTCAGTGCACCACGGGCGCGGGTTCGGGAATGGGACCGCGGCCGTATTCCCCGTAGAGCAGCAGGGGCGCCACGCGCAGGTACTCGGTGACTTCCATGAAGTCGTTCTCGCCCTCTTCGCCTTCGTCGGTCGGCTCCTGGATCTGAGCGATGGCGGCGAGATCCTCGAGCACCTCGCGGGCCTCGCCGGAGACCTCGCCGGTGCGCCCGGACAGGCCGAAACCGGCCAGGAAGCCCTGGCACCATTGGCCCAGGGCGGCGGTGCGCTCGGCCAGGGGCGCCTCGTCCGGCGGCAGCAGCAGTACCAGGGCCACCTGCTGGCCGGCGAATTCCTGCTGCACCATGCCCAGCAGGCCCGACAGCGCCGCCTGCAGCCGTTCGCTCGGCGCACCACCCAGCAGCTCGCTGGCCGCGGCCAGCCAGTCGTTCTCGTCGAAGCCCGCGCCGCCACACACCCGCCCGAGCAGATGGCCATGGAGTTCGGCGGGCGAGACCGGCAGGGCGGCCTCGGCGAGCAGGGTGGAGAAAGCGGCGTAGGCGGATGCTGAGCTGGACATGGCGTCGAGGGAAGGCGCTGGCTAGAATGAAGCCTTATCCTACGCGCTGACCCCGCCGGCGGCCAATCTCGTTGCACCCTTCTGGAGCTGTAGCCCCCATGCGCGAGCCTCGCGACACGCCCCTCGACGCCGACCTGGACGCCCTCGGTGACCGTGTGGAGCGTTTGCTCCGGCGCCTGGACGAACTCCAGCAGCAGAACCGACAGCTGCGCCTCAGTGAGCGCCACTGGCGCCAGGAGCGCGCCGAGTTGATCGAGAAGAACGAATTGGCCAGATCGAAGGTCGAAGCGATGATTTTACGCCTGAAAGCCTTGGAGCAGGACTCATGAGCAGCGAGACCGTGACCGTCCAGATTCTGGAAAAGGAATATCGCATCAGTTGCCCCGCCGACGAGCGTGCCAACCTGGAAAGCACCGCCCGCTACCTGGACGGCAAGATGCGCGAGATCCGCGCCAGCGGCAAGGTCATTGGCGCCGACCGCGTGGCCGTGATGGCCGCCCTGAACATCACCCACGAATTGCTGCACCGCCACGACGACGTCAGCCTCGAGGTGAGCAGCACCCGCGAGCGCGTGCGTGACCTGCTGGATCGCGTCGACCGCGCCCTTATCACCGAACACGACACCACTGCCTGACTAGCGACCGGAGATAGGCGGGGGTTTGCATCCCGACTCAGGGGCGTATACTGAAGGCCACTCTCTGGTGTGTGCGCCAGTCGGTCATGTCCCCGAGCCGATAAGCAACACCCCGGGGGTTGCTCGTAAGGCTGGTGTGCATGTCCGCTACGGCGGAAAGCCTAAAGGCCTACGACTTCTCCCACCTTGAACCAAGGGTTCAAGGGCTACACCGGCAGCGGCATTCCGGAGAGCTCATTTTTTCCATGACCACCCCCTCCCCCGATCTCAGTCGGCCTGCGTTGCGCAAGTTGCTCCGCCAGCGCCGTCGTGCCCTTACGCCCGTCCAGCAGCGCCAAGCCGCCCGCCGCCTCTACCGACAGCTCGCCCAGCACCCGCTGTTTCGGCGCGCCCGGTATATCGCCTTCTATCTGCCCAGCGATGGCGAGATAGATCCACGCCCGCTGCTCGAAGAAGCCCAGCGCCGCGGCAAGGCCACCTATCTGCCGGTGCTCTCCCGCTGGCCGCGTACGGCGATGATCTTCCAGCGCGTCGGTCACGGCGAAGCTTGGGTGCGCAATAGATTCGGCATCGCCGAGCCGCGCCCGGACCGCCGCCTGGGTCGACCGAGCTGGGCACTGGGGCTGATTCTGATGCCGCTGGTGGGCTTCGACCCCCAGGGCGGACGCCTGGGCATGGGCAAGGGTTTCTACGACCGCAACCTGGCCTATCTGGCGCGTCGGCAGCGGTGGCGCAGTCCGTGCCTGATCGGCTGCGCCCACGAATGTCAGAAGGTCGAGCGGCTGGCCCTGGCGGCCTGGGACGTGCCCATGGCGGCGGTGGTCAGCGATGGCGGCTGGTACGGCCAGCGCGGGAGAGGGGTTTAGCGCGCCGGCGGCGTTTCGCTGGCGTAACGGGCGTACTGCTGGCTCTGGCGCTGCTCCCAGAAACTCTGGGTATAGCCCGTGGTGACGACGCCGAGCGTGAAGATCAGGACCAGTACCCACAACAGATCAGGTTTGCGTTTCATCGAGCTGGGCCACCCCCTTGCTGGCACCTTTGGGCAGGACAGGACGTCGCCCTGTTATGCTCAGCGCGTACGGTCAGACTTCATCCGGAATGGGCGGCATTCTGCGACAAGCGGTCGCCCCTTGCAATCGACCAATCCCCTTCCAGGAAGCTCCCGGGCTTCCATTCGTCAGGAGACGAACCGTGGCCTTCTGGCTGTTGAAATCCGAGCCCGATGAGTTCTCACTACAAGACCTGCAACGCCTGGGCGAAGGGCGCTGGGACGGCGTGCGCAACTATCAGGCCCGCAACTTCCTGCGCGCCATGACGCCCGATGATCTCTTCTTCTTTCATCATTCGAGTTGCGCCGAACCGGGTATCGCCGGCATCGGTCGCATCGTCGGCGAGGCCTTCGCCGATCCCACCGCGCTGGACCCCGAGAGTCCCTATTACGCGCCCAAGGCCAGTGCCGACAGCAATCCCTGGACAGCGCGCCAGGTCGCCTTCGTCGAGGCCTTTCCGCGGGTGCTGACCCTGCCGCGCCTGCGGGAGCTGCCGGCGCTCGCCGACTTCGCCCTGCTGCGCAAGGGCAACCGGCTCTCGGTGATGCCGGTCAGCCCGACCGAGTGGACGGCAATCGTCGCCGCGGCCCGCCGCTGAGGCGACGCCTCAGGGCTGGACGATCAGGTTGTTGAACAGTAGGTCCTCCACCAGGGGCTTGCCCTCCTCCTGGGTGAGCACGCTCTGTACCTGCTTGAGCGCTTCCTGGCGTAGCTTCTCGCGCGCCTCGACACCACTCATGGATTCATCGGTCTGCTGGGCGAACAGCATCACCAGCTGGTTGCGGATCAGCGGCTCGTGGTACTCGACCTTCTCCTTGGCTTCCTTGCCGGTCATCATCAGGGCGATGTCGGCCTTGTAGTACTTGAGCTTGGTACCGCTGCCATAGTTGCCGACCAACGCCGGGGTCAGGTTATAGAATTCGGTCTTGGGGGCTTCCCCCTCCTTCCCTTCCTTCTTCTCTTCGTTCGCCCAGGCATTCAGCGCCAGGCAGAAGGACAGCAAAACGGCGACGACAACTTTCACGATGGATCCTCGCGGGTGGATGGCTGCAGCATAGCCAGCAAGGCTCAAGGGGTCACCTCGAACCTGAGGGTCCCGATCACCTGGCCGACGTCCGTCACCACTTGCACCTGCCAACGGCCGGTCACGTCGCCGGGGAAGTTCTGCTTGTGGGTCCAGGCGCGGTAACCGGCCTCGCGGCCGCCACTGATGTCCAGGGGAATGCGGTCCACTTCCTGCCCGGCGTGGCGCCAGACGTGGTAGATGCGCTCATTGAGGCCGCGCGGGGCGTTGATCGAGGTGTAGGCATAGAGCCCCTGGCTGCGCAGCTGGGCGGCGCTGAGGGTCTTCACCGCCTCGCCCGGCTCACGCTTCAAGCTGTCGAAGTCGGTGCTCATGCCCATGTCGGTCAGCCAGAGGGTCGCCGGCGGCACCCAGGCGCGACCGATCCAGCCGAAGCCGCCGATGGCCAGGCACAGCGCCAGCAGGCCCAGCCAACGCCAGCCCAGGCGTACCCGGAAGGCCACCGCCAGGCTGGGAAAGGACAGCAGCACCGCGACGCCCAGGGCCAGCTCGTAGCTCTGGGTGGTGGTCAGGTGCAGGATGATCGGTAGCGCCGTGAGCAGCACCGCGAACAGCGTCAGGGTGTGATAGCTGAGGAACACCCAGCGCCGTGGCGCCAGCGCCTTGTAGTACAGCGGGTCGATGATGGACACCAGCGCGGCCGCGCCCAGCAGCCCGGTGAACAAGGCCTGGCCGCTGTTCCAGGCGGTGGTGATGGCGAAGAACGGCAGGCAGAAGAACAGACTTTCCTGGTGGATCAGCTGGGTGGCGTAGCGCAGCAGCGGCGGCGGCAGCTCCCAACCGAAACGCCGACTCACCCAGCCGCGCAGCACGTTCTCCAGCATCAGCCAGACCCAGCTGGCCAGCATCACCACCGCCATCACCGGGGCGAAGCCCTTCTGCCGGTCCACCAGCAGGAAGCTGCAAATCCCCGAGATGAAACCGGCCAGGGCGATCAGCCGCGGATAGCGCTCGAACAGGGCGGTAACCAGGGTCAGGACACGGGAGGACAGGACTTTCCAGGCAGGCATGGGGACTCGCGAAAAACGACGGCGGCAAGAGGCGCCACCCTAGGCGCGCAACCGGCGCAGATCAAGGGGCGAACTCCTTGCCGTGGGCACCACAGGGCGGAAAAGTCTTTTCTCGCTGTCACATCATTGTAATATTCGAAAACGAACCTGAAATGTTCGATTTCGATTAATACCTATAACAATACCGAGGCTCCCATGCTTGGAATCTTTGCCCCGGCGGCGCATCGCCCGCCGCTGCCCGCCGATCGTATCGATCCCGTCTACCGCCGCCTGCGCTGGCAGATCTTCGCCGGGATCTTCATCGGCTACGCCGGCTACTATCTGTTGCGCAAGAACTTCTCCCTGGCCATGCCCTATCTGGTCGAGCAGGGCTACAGCCGAGGCGAGCTGGGCGTCGCCCTCTCCGCGGTAGCCATCGCCTACGGCCTGTCCAAGTTCCTCATGGGCCTGGTCTCGGACCGCTCCAATCCGCGTTACTTCCTGCCCGCCGGTCTGGTCCTCTCGGCGCTGGTGATGCTGTTGTTCGGATTCGCGCCCTGGGCCACCTCCAGCGTCACCATCATGTTCGTCCTGCTGTTCCTCAACGGCTGGTTCCAAGGCATGGGCTGGCCGCCCAGTGGTCGAACCATGGTCCACTGGTGGTCGCAGAAGGAACGGGGTGGCGTGGTGTCACTGTGGAACGTCGCCCACAACGTCGGCGGTGGCCTGATCGGGCCGCTCTTTCTGCTTGGCCTGTTCCTGTTCAACAAGGACTGGCATTCGGCCTTCTACGTGCCGGCGGTGGTCGCCCTGGCAGTGGCGGTCTTCGCCTTCGTCACCATGAGGGACACCCCGCAGTCCTGCGGCCTGCCGTCGGTGGAGCGCTGGAAGCAGGACTTCCCGGAAGGCTACAGCGAGGGCCATGAGCGTGAATTCTCCACCAAGGAGATCTTCGTCGAGTACGTGCTGAAGAATCGCCTGCTCTGGTACATCGCCTTCGCCAACGTCTTCGTCTATCTGCTGCGCTACGGTGTGCTGGACTGGGCACCCACCTACCTGAAGGAAGCCAAGCACTTCTCGGTGGACAAGACTTCCTGGGCCTATTTCTTCTACGAATGGGCCGGCATCCCCGGCACCCTGCTCTGCGGCTGGCTCTCGGACAAGCTGTTCCGTGGCAACCGCGGCGCGACCGGGGTGGTGTTCATGCTCGGCGTACTGGTCGCCACACTGGTCTACTGGCTCAACCCGGAAGGCAATCCCGGCGTCGACCTGGCAGCCCTGGTGTCCATCGGCTTCCTCATCTACGGCCCGGTGATGCTGATCGGTCTGCAGGCGCTGGAACTGGTACCCAAGAAGGCTGCCGGCACCGCCGCAGGCTTCACCGGCCTGTTCGGCTACCTCGGCGGCTCGGTGGCGGCCAACGCCCTGGTCGGCTACACCGTGGACCACTTTGGCTGGGACGGCGGCTTCATGCTGCTGGTGGGCTCCTGCGTGCTGGCTATCCTCTTCCTGGCGCTGACCCTGAGACATACCGGGATGGTGGCGAAGGCGGCGCGGTAACACCGGGCGCCATTGAGCAATCGCGGCCATGGGCCGCTCCTACGAGTATTCAGCTGCTGTAGGAGCGGTCGCTACGGCGCACCGGCATGGCCGCGATCCGCATCAACTCCGCGGCGCGTAGGCGAAGACGTCAGCGCGCATCTGGTGCGCGTCCATACCGGCTTCCACCAGGGCATCCAGGGTGGCGTAGACCATCGCCGGCGAGCCGCTGGCGTAGACGTGCAGGCCGCTCAGGTCGGCGAAATCCGCCCGTACCACCTCGTGCAGCAGACCGCAGCGCCCTTCCCAGCCACAGGCATCGCTCACTACCCGGTGCAGGACCAGATTCGGCAAGCCAGCCCAGGCGTCCCAGGCCTCGATGGTGTAGAAGTCCTCCGGCGTGCGCACGCCCCAGTAGAGGTGCACCGGATGAGCGAAGCCGCGAGTGCGGGCGTCTTCGATCAGGCTGTGCATCTGCGCCATGCCGGTGCCGGCGGCGATGAGCACCAGCGGACCGTCGGGCAGTTCGGCCAGGTGGGCATCGCCATAGGGCAACTCGACCTGGGCCATACGCTCGCGCTCCAGCTGGGCCAGCAGCGCCTGGCTGCTGGCTTCCCGGGCCAGCACGTGCAATTCCAGCTCACGCCCCTGATGGGGCGCCGAGGCCAGGGAAAAGGCCGACTGCTTGCCCTCGTCACGACTGATCAGCAGGTACTGGCCGGCGTGATAGCGCAGCGGCCGCCCGGCCGGGGCGCGCAGGCGTACCCGGCGGACATCGCCACCCACGTCGTCCAGCGCCACCACCTGGCAGGCCAGCTTGCGCACCGGCATCTCGCCGGGCGCCAGGACGCCGTCCCACTGCAGCAGGCAGTCGCTCAGGGGTACCGCCACGCAGACATAAACCTCGCCATGATCGACGGTCTGGCCGTGCTGGCTGACCTGGCCTTCCACCAGCAGCGCCGCGCAGAGCTGGCAATTGCCATTGCGGCAGCTGTGCGGACCGCTGTAGCCGAGGCGCTGCGCGGCGGCCAGGATGGCTTCGCCGGGCTGGGTTTCCAGTACCGCACCCGAGGGCTGCAGGGTGACCTTCATCGTCGTCTCCGTTAGTCGATCCCGAGACTGGACCACATCTCGTCCACCCGTTTGACCACCGCTTCGTCCTTGACGATCGCCCGCCCCCATTCGCGGCTGGTTTCGCCCGGCCACTTGTGGGTGGCATCCAGGCCCATCTTCGAGCCCAGGCCGGAGATCGGCGAGGCGAAGTCCAGGTAGTCGATGGGGGTGTTGTCGATCATCACGGTGTCGCGCTTGGGGTCCATGCGCGTGGTGACCGCCCAGATGACGTCGTTCCAGTCGCGGGCATTGATGTCGTCGTCGGTGACGATGACGAACTTGGTGTACATGAACTGCCGCAGGAACGACCAGACACCCAGCATCACCCGCTTGGCGTGGCCGGGGTACTGCTTCTTGATGGTCACCACCGCCATGCGGTACGAGCAGCCTTCCGGCGGCAGGTAGAAGTCGACGATCTCCGGAAACTGCTTTTGCAGGATGGGCACGAAGACTTCGTTGAGCGCGACGCCGAGGATGGCCGGCTCGTCCGGCGGCCGGCCGGTGTAGGTGCTGTGATAGATGGGATCGCGACGCCGGGTGATGCGCTCCACGGTAAAGACCGGGAAGGTATCGACCTCGTTGTAATAGCCGGTGTGATCGCCGTAGGGGCCTTCCGGCGCCGTTTCACCCGGATGGATGACGCCTTCCAGCACGATCTCGGCGCTGGCCGGCACCTGCAGGTCGTTGCCCACGCACTTGATCAGCTCGCTGCGACTGCCGCGCAAGAGGCCGGCGAAGGCGTATTCGGACAGCGTATCGGGTACCGGCGTGACCGCGCCGAGGATGGTGGCCGGATCGGCACCCAGGGCCACGGCCACCGGATAGGGCTGGCCGGGATGCTTCTGGCACCATTCGCGGAAATCCAGGGCGCCGCCCCGGTGGCTCAGCCAGCGCATGATCAGCTTGTTGCGACCGATCACCTGCTGGCGATAGATGCCGAGGTTCTGGCGTTCCTTGTTCGGTCCGCGGGTCACCGTCAGGCCCCAGGTGATCAGCGGCGCCACGTCGCCCGGCCAGCAGTGCTGGATCGGGAGTTGACCCAGATCGACCGCCTCGCCTTCTTCGATCACTTCTTGGCAGGGGGCGTCCTTGAGCACCTTGGGCGCCATGCTGATGACCTTCTTGTAGATCGGCAGCTTCGACCAGGCGTCCTTCAGGCCCTTGGGCGGCTCGGGTTCCTTGAGGAAGGCCAGCAACTTGCCGATCTCGCGCAGGGCGCCGACGTCCTCGGCGCCCATGCCCAGGGCCACGCGCTGCGGCGTACCGAAGAGGTTGCCCAGCACGGGCATGGAGAAGCCCACGGGATTCTCGAACAGCAGCGCCGGGCCCTGCTTGCGCAGGGTTCGGTCGCAGATTTCGGTCATCTCGAGGATCGGCGAGACCGGGGCGGTCACGCGTTTCAGTTCACCACGCTGCTCCAGGCTGCGGATGAAGTCACGCAGATCTCGGTATTGCATGCGGCCTCTTGGCGCTGGGGAAAGTCTGGCAGTCTACCGCCTGAGTCGCGGATCGAGAAAGCTTGGCACCAGAAACGCGAAAGGCCGGGAAATCCCGGCCTTTCGTCAGCGGCATCGCCTTACTTGGCGCGCTTCATCGAATCGAAGAACTCGTTGTTGGTCTTGGTCTGACGCAACTTGTCGAGCAGGAATTCGATGCCGGCGATCTCGTCCATCGGATGCAGGATCTTGCGCAGGATCCACATGCGCGACAGCTCTTCCTCGTCGGTGAGCAGCTCTTCGCGGCGGGTGCCGGACTTGTTGATGTTGATGGCCGGGAAGACGCGCTTCTCGGCGATCCGACGATCCAGGGGCAGCTCCATGTTGCCGGTGCCCTTGAATTCCTCGTAGATCACCTCGTCCATCTTCGAGCCGGTTTCCACCAGCGCGGTGGCGATGATGGTCAGGCTGCCGCCTTCTTCGATGTTCCGCGCGGCACCGAAGAAGCGCTTGGGCTTCTCCAGGGCATGGGCATCAACACCACCGGTGAGCACCTTGCCGGAGCTCGGAATCACGGTGTTGTAGGCACGCGCCAGGCGGGTGATGGAGTCCAGCAGGATGACCACGTCCTTCTTGTGCTCGACCAGGCGCTTGGCCTTCTCGATCACCATGTCGGCGACCTGCACGTGGCGGGTCGGCGGCTCGTCGAAGGTGGAGGCCACCACTTCGCCGCGCACGGTGCGCTGCATCTCGGTCACTTCCTCGGGACGCTCGTCGATGAGCAGCACGATGAGGTAGCACTCGGGATTGTTGCGGGTGATGTTGGCCGCGATGTTCTGCAGCATGATGGTCTTGCCCGCCTTGGGCGGCGCGACGATCAGACCGCGTTGACCCTTGCCGATGGGAGCGCAGAGGTCGATGACCCGACCGGTGAGGTCTTCGGTGGAGCCGTTGCCGGCTTCCATGGTCAGGCGCTTGTTGGGGAACAGGGGCGTGAGGTTCTCGAACAGCACCTTGTTCTTGGCGTTTTCCGGACGGTCGAAGTTGATGGTGTCGACCTTGAGCAGCGCGAAGTAGCGCTCGCCCTCTTTCGGCGGACGGATCTTGCCGATGATGGTGTCGCCGGTACGCAGGTTGAAGCGGCGGATCTGGCTGGGGGAGACATAGATATCGTCAGGGCCGGCCAGGTAGGAGGAGTCGGCGCTACGCAGGAAGCCGAAGCCGTCCTGCAGGATCTCCAGCACGCCATCCCCGGAAATCTCGTCGCCGCCTTTCGCATGCTTCTTGAGCAGCGCGAAGATGATGTCCTGCTTGCGGGACCGGGCCATGTTTTCCAAGCCCGCGGCATCCGCCATTTCCAACAGTTCCGTGATGGGCTTTTGCTTGAGTTCGGTCAGATTCATAGACGTATGTTGACGTGAGAAGAGGCGAAGGAGGGATTCGAGCTGAGCGGCCGGATGCGAGAGTAGCTTCGCGGGATGCGTTCTGAAGAGGAGAACTGACGGCTACAGCAGATGAGAAGACGACCCGCTGCTGGGGTCGTGGGCTGGAATCTAGCACCTAGCCTGGTGCACGTCCAGCCGTTCGGACAGAAAAAAGCCCCGCGGGGCGGGGCTTTCGGCAGGTTCCTAGACGTTGGCGTCGAGGAAGGCGGCCAGTTGCGACTTGGACAGGGCACCGACCTTGGTGGCCTCGACCGCGCCGTTCTTGAACAGCATCAGGGTCGGGATGCCACGCACGCCGTACTTGGGCGGGGTGTCCTGGTTTTCGTCGATGTTCAGCTTGCAGACCTTGAGCTTGCCTTGGTAGTCCTTGGCGATCTCGTCCAGAACCGGGGCGATCATCTTGCACGGACCGCACCATTCGGCCCAGTAGTCGACCAGCACGGGGCTATCGGACTTCAGCACTTCCTGCTCGAAGCTGGCGTCGCTGACGTTGGTGATGTATTCGCTCATTGACTCTACTCTCCGAATTCCGGTGCGACTTGAAGTACCGCCATGATAGCCCTGCCGTCGCCACTTCGAAAGCACTCGAACATTGATGATGGCTATGATGGATATTGATGTTAGACAGCGGGCACTGGGAAAGGGGTTCCACTGCGCAGCGCCGCATTGCGGATATGTTCGCGCATGGCCTTCTGGGCCGCCGCCGGGGAACGCCGCGCCAGGGCCCGCAGGATGCGGCGGTGCTCCTGCCAGGTCTCCAGGGCCCGCTCCGGGCGGACGAAGGGCAGCTTCTGGCTTTCGTGGAAGCGCTCGGGACTGCTGGTGATCACCGCCAGCATGGCCGGATTGTCCGCCGCCACGAGCAGTTGGCGATGGAAGTCGAAGTCCAGCACGGCCGCCTGCTCCAGCTCATTGGCCTTCAGCGCGAGATGAAGGGCGTCGAGATTGTCCTCCAGCCGATCCAGGTCGGCGGGACTCAGGGTCACGGCGGCCAGGCCGGCGGCGAAGCCCTCCAGGGCGAAGCGCAACTGGAAGACGTGGGCCGCCGTCACCTCGCCAGCGAAGGGCCAGAGGCCATCCGCCGCGCCCGTCGCCTCCTGCACATAGACCCCGCGCCCGGGCTGGACGCTGACCAGTCCTAGGGCACTGAGGGTGGACAGCGCCTCGCGCAGGGAGGCGCGACTCACGCCCAGCCGCTCGGCCAGCTCGCGCTGCGCCGGCAGCGCTGCGCCGGGGGCATAGCCTTCGGTTTCGATCAGCCGGCGAATGGCCTCGACGGCATATTGGGGTACGGCACGGGTCGCAGCGAGGGGCATGGCGTGGTCAGGCCAGTCAGTCCGGAAGCTCGCCTTTTATGCCCAATTTCCGCTGACTTCAAGTGCAGCCCCAAGGCGGGGCACACCGCCACGACCGCGCACCAAAGCGGCTCACGCAAGTGAGCAATGCCGGTCCCGGAGCCAGGCAACTGTTCAGACCAGTAAGACCAATCTCCCGCGCCGACGGCCTTTGCACCTCTCTCAGGGGTGGCTGGCACATGAAATGCACAGGGCAGGGCCATCCATCCCATTTCCGGAGTCTCGTCATGCTCAAGCGCTGGACCGCCCTCTCCCTGCTCGCCCTGGGCCTGACCGCCCTGCACACCTCCGCCCAGGCCGATCAACTGGCCGACATCCAGCAGCGTGGCGTGCTGCGCGTCGCCGTCCCGCAGGACTTCCCGCCCTTCGGCTCGATCGGCCCGGACCTCAAACCGCGCGGCCTGGACATCGACACGGCACAGCTGATGGCGGACAAGCTGAACGTGAAGCTGGAAGTCACTCCGGTCAACAGCACCAACCGCATTCCCTTCCTGACCACCGGCAAGGTCGATCTGGTCATCTCCAGCCTGGGCAAGAATCCCGACCGGGAAAAGGTCATCGACTTCAGCAAGCCCTATGCGCCCTTCTATCTCGGCGTATTCGGACCCAAGGAAGCCGCCATCGCCACGCCCGAGCAACTGGCCGGCAAGACGATCTCGGTCACCCGCGGCTCCATCGAAGACCTGGCGCTCACCGACGTGGCGCCGAAGGACAGCGTGATCAAGCGTTTCGAAGACAACAACTCCACCATCGCCGCCTACCTGGCTGGACAGTCCGAGCTGATCGCCAGCGGCAGCGTGGTGATGAAGGTGATCGGCGCGCGCAACCCGGCCAAGGAGCCGGTCCTCAAGGTCAAGCTCAAGGACTCGCCGGTGTACGTGGGCATCAACAAGAACGAGCCGGCGCTCAAGGCCAAGGTCGACGCCATTCTCGACGCAGCACGCGCCGACGGCACCCTGAGCAAGAACTCCGAAAAATGGCTGGGCGATCCCCTGCCGAAGGACATCTGAGGATAGACGCGCCATGGCGTATCAGTTCGACTTCCAGCCCGTGCTCGCGCAGAGCGACCTGCTGCTCAAGGGGGCACTCTATACCCTTGAGCTGACGGTGATCGGTGGCTTCTTCGGCATCCTCATCGGCATCGTCGGCGCCACCTGCCGAGCCTGGCGCCTGAAACCCTTCGCCCAGGCCTTCGGGGTCTACGTCGAACTGATCCGCAACACGCCCTTTCTGATCCAGCTGTTCTTCATCTTCTTCGGCCTGCCCTCCATCGGGGTGCGGATCGAAGCCGGTCAGGCGGCGGTGCTGGCCATGGTCATCAACCTCGGCGCCTACTCCACCGAGATCATCCGCGCCGGTATCCAGGCGATACCGCGCGGCCAGCTGGAAGCGGCGGCGGCCCTGGCCATGACCCGCTTCGAGACCTTGCGCTACGTGATCCTGCGCCCGGCGCTGGCCAAGGTCTGGCCGGCGCTGTCGAGCCAGGTGGTGATCGTGATGCTGGGCTCGGCGGTGTGCTCGCAGATTTCCACCGAAGAGCTGACCTTCGCCGCCAACTTCATCCAGTCGCGCAACTTCCGCGCCTTCGAGACCTATCTGCTGACCACCCTGATCTATCTGCTCATGGCCATCGGTGTGCGCCAAGCGCTGCACTGGCTGGGCGTCTTTTTCATCGTCAGGAGGCGCTGATGGACTTCACTCTCGCCGACATCCTGCGCAGCCTGGCCAGCGGCCTCGGTCTGACGCTGGTGCTGTCGCTGGCGGCCTTCCTCTTCGGTGGCCTGGCCAGCGTGCTGGTCCTGCTGGCGCGCAACTCGACGCTCCGCCCGCTACGCCTGCTGGCACGCGGCTACATCGAGCTGTTCCAGGGCACCCCGCTGCTGATGCAGCTGTTCCTGACCTTCTTCGGACTGTCGCTGCTGGGGCTGGAAGTCCCCGCCTGGCTGGCCGCCGGGGTTGCCCTCACCCTCTTCACCAGCGCTTATCTCGCCGAGATCTGGCGCGGCTGCGTCGACGCCATTCCCCATGGCCAGTGGGAAGCCTCGGAAAGCCTGGCCATGACCCGCTTCGAGCAGTTGCGCCATGTCATCCTGCCCCAGGCCCTGCGCATCGCCGTGGCGCCCACCGTGGGTTTCTCGGTGCAGGTGGTCAAGGGCACCGCGGTGACCTCCATCATCGGCTTCACCGAACTGACCAAGATCGGCGGCATGCTCGCCAATGCCACCTACCAACCTTTCACCGTCTACGGCCTCGCGGCCCTGGGCTATTTCATCCTCTGCTATCCGCTGTCGCTGGCCGCACGCTGGCTGGAAAGGAGACTGCATGCCGCTGCTTAGAGTGACCGCCCTGCACAAGTATTACGGGGATCACCACGTCCTCAAGGGCATCGACCTGACCGTGGAAGAAGGCCAGGTGGTGGCCATCATCGGCAAGAGCGGCTCGGGCAAGAGCACCCTGCTGCGCACCCTGAACGGCCTGGAGTCGATCAACGACGGAGTGATCGAGGTCGACGGCGAATACCTCGACGCCGCCCGCGCCAACCTGCGTTCGCTGCGGCAGAAGGTCGGCATGGTCTTCCAGCAATTCAACCTCTTCCCCCATCTCACCGTGGGCGAGAACGTGATGCTGGCGCCCCAGGTGGTCAAGAAGACCAGCAAGGACGAGGCCCGCGCCCTGGCCCGGCAGATGCTCGAGCGGGTCGGCCTCGGCGAGAAGTTCGACAGCTACCCGGACCGCCTCTCCGGCGGCCAGCAGCAGCGGGTGGCCATCGCCCGCGCCCTGGCCATGTCGCCCAAGGTGCTGCTCTGCGACGAGATCACCTCGGCGCTGGACCCGGAACTGGTCAACGAGGTGCTGATGGTGGTCAAGCAACTGGCCCGCGAGGGCATGACGCTGATCATGGTCACCCACGAGATGAGATTCGCCCGCGAAGTGGGTGACAAGCTGGTGTTCATGCACCAGGGCAAGGTGCACGAAAGCGGTCATCCCCAGGAGCTGTTCGCCCACCCGCAGACACCAGAATTGGCTCAATTCATCGGCCAGGTGGCATCCTGAGGCGAAAAACCCCATTTTTTCTGCCGGTTTGCCCAACCGTAACCGCTGTGCGCTTGAAGCCGTCACCGGCTAGCTGGCACGATGGCGCGGTTTATCGCCGAGAGCCTCACAGATGCAGCCTTCGCCAGCCGACCCCCATGAACTGATCGCCGCCATCGATCTGGGCTCGAACAGCTTCCATATCGTCCGGGCGCGCAATTCCCACGGGGAAATCCGCATCCTTGAGCGGCTGGGCGAGAAGATCCAATTGGCCGCCGGCCTGGACGAGTCTCGACTGCTCAGCGAAGAAGCCATGCAGCGGGGCCTGGACTGCCTACGCCGCTTCGCCCAGCTGATCGCCGGCATGCCGCGCGGCGCCGTGCGCGTGGTGGGCACCAACGCCCTGCGCGAGGCGCGCAACCGCGCCGAATTCATCCAGCGCGCCGAAGCCGTGCTCGGCCATGCGGTGGAGGTCATCTCCGGGCGCGAAGAGGCTCGCCTCATCTACCTGGGTGTGTCCCACTCCATGCCCGACGTGCCCGGTCGCCGCCTGGTGACCGACATTGGCGGCGGCAGCACCGAATTCATCATCGGCCAGCGCTTCGAGACCCTGCAGCGCGAGAGCCTGCAGATGGGCTGCGTCAGCTACACCAAGAGGTTCTTCGCCGACGGCAAGATCACTCCGGCCCAGTACGCCCGCGCCTACACCGCTGCGCGCCTGGAGTTGATGAACATCGACCAGGGCCTGCGCGAGATGGGCTGGCACCAGGCCCTGGGCGCCTCCGGCACCATTCGCGCGGTGGCCCTGGCGATCCAGGCCGCCGGTCGCGGCAACGGCGAGATCACCCCGGACGGTATCGAGTGGCTCAAGCGCAAGCTGCTCAAGCAGGGTGACATCAACCTACTCAACATCGACGGCGTGAAGCCGGATCGCCGCGCCATCCTGCCGGGCGGCCTGGCCATCCTCGAAGCCCTGTTCAAGGCCCTCGAACTGCAGGACATCCACCTCTCCGAAGGCGCCCTGCGCGAAGGGGTGCTCTACGACATGATCGGCCGGCACAGCCACGAGGACGTCCGCGAACGCACCCTCAAGGCCCTGGCCGAGCGCTACCACGTGGACCAGCGCCATGCCGAACGGGTGGAGAAACGCGCCCTGAAGTCCCTGGCACAGGTCGCCGAGGCCTGGGGCCTGACCGACGAGAACCACGCCGAATTGCTGCGCTGGGCGGCGCGCCTGCACGGGGTGGGCCTGGACATCGCCCACTACCAGTACCACAAGCACGGCGCCTACCTGATCGAACACTCGGACCTGCCCGGCTTCTCCCGCCGCGACCAGCAGGCCCTGGCGCTGCTGGTGCGCGGCCATCGCCGCAACATCCCCGTCGAGCGCCTGCAGGAACTCGGCCCGGAAGGCGAACCGCTGCTGCGCCTGACCCTGCTGCTGCGCTTCGCCATCCTCTTCCACCACATCCGTCACAAGAGCATCCCGGACGTCCAGCTCAGCGCCGGCGAGCGCAGCCTGGACGTGCAGTTCCCCGATGGCTGGCTGGAAGAAAATCCTCTGACCCAGGCCGACTTCGAACAGGAAGCCCAGTGGTTGGAGCGGGTGGGGTATAGCTTGAGCGTACGCTGAGGGGATTTTTCGTAGGTTGGGTTGAGCGGGAGCGAAGCCCAACTGTTGGCTTTTCACCGCTCTAGCTGATTATCGTGTTTTGTTGATGGCTCTTGTTTCGCCTGGCCGGCGACTCACTTTTCTTTGCTTGTGCAAAGAAAAGTAAGCAAAAGAAAGCACACCCCAACAGTTCGGCCCTACGCTGCGCTCCGGGTCCCCTCGTCCCGGCGCCGTGGCGGAGGCACGGCACGAAGGGGCCTCCTGCCCCTCGCGCCTTGCTCGGCGTCCTGCCTCGCAACCCCCACCACGACACCGGAACTCGGCCTCACTGACGGGGCGGGGCGCCAGCCTGAGACTGTGGTGTCCACAGAGAGGGCCGGAGCGATTCGTAGTATGGAAAACCGTGTAGCGTTTTCCATGGGTGGGTACTGAAGTCATCAGTGGACAAGGCTTCGCCGTTGTCCACGCTAGGACCGCTTACGGTTCTTCAACCAATACTTTCAGGCTGGCGAATCGCCCCGTTCAGCAGGGCGAACGCCAGTGTCGTGGAGTGGGTCGAGCCGCAAGGATGCGGCGAGAGGTCCAGTGGGCCATGGACGGCCCATCTGGACCGACCCCGGAGCGGCGCTGGCGTGAGCGGACCCGCAGCGCAGCGGAGGGCCGGATGTCCGGGGCAAGCGTTTTTGGTTACTTTTGTCCGGGGCGCGCAGCCGCGACTGGCAAAAGTGACTCGCCCGGGTGGGCGAAACAAGAGGTTCCAGCAAAATTTAATGAATAGGCTAGGGCACCAATCACCCGCAACGTTGGGCTTCGCTCCCGCTCAGCCCAACCTACGAAACCAATCGGGGCCCATGGCGATATGGGCCGCCGCCCCTCAACGCGTATTCACCACCGGACTGGCCAGCCGCTCCAACAGCGTCGCCTGCACGCTGCGGGCATTCTGGTTGCCGGTGGGCGACTGCCGCACGTAGCTGCCGTCTTCCTGCAGCACCCAGGCCTGGGTGTTGTCGGTGAGGTAGCCTTCCAGCTCCTTCTTCACCCGGCTAATGAGCTTCTTGCCCTCCACCGGGAAGCAGGTCTCGACGCGCATGTCGAGGTTGCGCTCCATCCAGTCGGCGCTGGAGAGATAGAGCTTCTCGTCGCCGCCGTTGAGGAAGTAATAGATACGGCTGTGTTCCAGGAAGCGACCGATGATGGAACGCACCTGGATGTTGTGCGACACGCCCGGTACGCCCGGACGTAGGCAGCACATGCCGCGCACCACCAGGTCGATCTTCACCCCGGCCTGGCTGGCCTTGTAGAGGGCGCGGATAACCTTGGGATCGGTGAGGCCGTTGACCTTGGCCATGATCTGCGCCGGACGGCCCTCGCTGGCGGCCACCGCTTCGCGGTTGATCATCTCCAGCAGGTTCTTCTTCAGGGTGAAGGGCGCGTGCAGCAGCTTCTTCATGCGCAGGGTCTTGCCCATGCCGATCAGCTGGTTGAACAGCTTGTGCACGTCTTCGGTGAGGGCCACGTCGGCGGTCAGCAGGCTGTAGTCGGTGTACAGCTTGGCGTTGCCGGCGTGGTAGTTGCCGGTGCCCAGGTGGGCGTAGCGGCGCAGCTCGCCGTTTTCGCGGCGCAGGATGAGCATCATCTTGGCGTGGGTCTTGAAGCCCACCACGCCATAGATAACCACGGCACCGGCCTGCTGCAGGCGGCTGGCCAGCTGCAGGTTGGATTCCTCGTCGAAACGCGCGCGCAATTCGATGACCGCGGTCACCTCCTTGCCGCTACGCGCCGCGTCCACCAGGGCGTCGACGATCTCGGAGTTGGCGCCACTGCGGTAGAGCGTCTGCTTGATGGCGAGGACGTTGGGGTCCTTGGCCGCCTGGCGCATCAGGTCGATCACCGGGGTGAAGGACTCGAAGGGGTGCAGCAGCAGCACATCGAGCTTGCCCAGCACGTTGAAGAGGTTGTCCTTCTTCTGCAGCAGCTTGGGAATGGTCGGGGTGAAGGGGGCGTTCTGCAGCTCCGGGTGGCTGTCCAGCCCGGTGATGGAGAACAGCCGGGTCAGGTTGACCGGGCCGTTGACCTTGTACAGCTCGCTCTCGCCCAGGCCGAACTGCTTGAGCAGGTAGTCGGTGAGGTGTTTCGGACAGATGTCGACCACCTCGACGCGCACGGCATCGCCGTAGCGACGGGAGAACAGCTCGCCGCGCAGGGCACGGGCCAGGTCATCGACGTCCTCGGTATCCACCGAGAGATCGGCGTTTCGCGTCAGGCGGAACTGGAAGCAGCCCTTGACCTTCATGCCGGGGAAGAGATCGTCGGCATGGGCGTGGATCATCGAGGACAGGAAGACATAGTTGTCCCCGGGTCCGGCGACCTCCTCCGGCACCCGGATGATCCGCGGCAACAGACGCGGCGCCGGGATGATGGCCAGACCCGAGTCGCGGCCGAAGGCGTCCATGCCCTCCAGCTCGACGATGAAGTTGAGGCTCTTGTTCACCAGCAGCGGGAAGGGGTGGGTCGGATCCAGGCCGATGGGGGTGATGATGGGCGCGATCTCGTCGCGGAAGAACTTGCGCACCCAGGCCTTGATCTTGGTATCCCAGTAACGCCGCCGGATGAAACGGACCTGCTGCTCGGCCAGGGCCGGCAGCAGGACATCGTTGAGGATGGCGTACTGGCGCTCCACCTGGCCGTGGACGATATCGCTGATCCGCGCCAGCGCCTGGTGCGGCAGCAGGCCATCGGCGCCGGCCTGCTCGCGGGCGAAGGCGATCTGCTTCTTGAGGCCCGCCACGCGGATCTCGAAGAATTCGTCCAGGTTGCTGGAGAAGATCAGCAGGAACTTGAGCCGCTCGAGCAGCGGATAGGATTCGTCGAGGGCCTGTTCCAGCACCCGGATGTTGAACTGCAACTGCGACAGCTCGCGGTGGATGTACAGGCTGCTGTCATCCACGTTGGCCGCCGGCACGACGGGCGCAGCCGGCGCCTCGACCACCGGCGTGGCAGGCTGCGCCTCGGCATCCAGCGCGGGACCCTCCTCCGGCGTATCCAGAGACTCGGCGGTGACGGGCTGTTGCAGATCGGTTTCGACGAAACCCTGGCTATTCATTGAAGCTCCTTAGGAACGCGAAGGCCCCTGGCGAAGTTGTTGGGCGGCGCGTTTGGCGAAATAGGTGAGGATGCCGTTGGCCCCGGCGCGCTTGAAGGCCAAGAGCGACTCGAGGATGACGGCATCGGACAGCCAGCCGTTCTGGATCGCGGCCATGTGCATGGCGTACTCGCCGCTCACCTGGTACACGAAGGTCGGCACGCGGAATTCCTCGCGCACCCGGCGGACGATGTCCAGGTAGGGCATGCCGGGCTTGACCATCACCGAGTCGGCGCCCTCGGCCAGGTCGCCGGCGATCTCGTGCAGCGCCTCGTCGCTGTTGCCCGGATCCATCTGGTAGGTGGCCTTGTTGCCCTTGCCCAGGTTGGCGGCCGAGCCCACGGCGTCGCGGAAAGGCCCATAGTAGGCGCTGGCGTACTTGGCCGAATAGGCCATGATCTGCACATTGTGGTAACCGGCTTCTTCCAGCGCCGCGCGGATGGCCCCGATGCGGCCGTCCATCATGTCCGATGGCGCGACCACCTGGGCTCCCGCTGCCGCGTGGGACAGCGCCTGCTTGACCAGTACCTCCACCGAGACGTCGTTGAGCACGTAGCCGCGCTCGTCGAGGATGCCGTCCTGGCCGTGGGTGGTGAAGGGATCCAGGGCGACGTCGGTGATCACCCCCAGCTCGGGGAAGTGCTCGCGCAGGGCACGAGTGGCGCGCTGGGCGATGCCATCCGGGTTATAGGCCTCGGCGCCATCCAGCGACTTGCGCTCGGTGGGCGTCACCGGGAACAGGGCGACGGCAGGGATGCCCAGCGCCACCAGTTCGGCGGCCTCCTCCAGCAGGAGGTCGATGGACAGCCGCTCGACGCCGGGCATCGAGGGCACGGCTTCGCGACGGCCCTCGCCATCCAGGACGAAGACCGGCAGGATGAGGTCATCCACCGTCAGCACGTGCTCGCGCATCAGGCGACGGGAAAACTCGTCGCGGCGCTGACGGCGCATGCGAGTGGCGGGGTAGCTGCGGCTGATGGGGGTAAAACTCACGATCGACTCCCAGACCCGGATCACGGGTCAGTGTGATGGGTTATAGGCCACAATCATGACCGATTGGTAACAGCAGATGACAATATGGTGTGCCTATAGGTCCTATCCAAGGCAGACGCCGGCTGGACCCGGCGTGACACAGGGTCGCAGCGAAATCGGCGGCGACCGCTCAGCGTCCGGCGGACGGAAGCCCATCACACTTTCTTTCCAGACGGCAACCGGGGTAGGCTGCGCCATCTCTTTCCGCCTCGTGTAGTGCCGAATGCTCCAGCAATTCCTCCATGATTTCGGCTATTTCGCCCTTTTTCTAGGAACCTTCTTCGAGGGCGAAACCATTCTGGTGCTGGCCGGCTTCCTCGCCTTTCGCGAGTACATGAACATCCAGACCGTGATCCTGGTGGCCTTCTGCGGCAGCTACGCCGGTGACCAGCTCTGGTACTTCCTTGGCCGCCGTCACGGGCGCAAGCTGCTGGCGCGCAAGCCCAAGTGGGAGGCGGCTGGCGAGAAGGCCCTGGCCCATATCCGCCGTCACCCGGACCTCTGGGTCCTGAGCTTTCGCTTCGTCTATGGCCTGCGCACCGTGATGCCGGTGGCCATCGGTCTGTCCGGCTATCCGCCCGCCCGCTACCTGGTCCTCAACGGCATCGGCGCCATCGTCTGGGCGACCGTGCTGGGCTACGCCGCCTATCACTTCGGCGCCGTGCTGGAAGGGGTGCTGGGCAATCTCAAACGCTACGAGCTGATGGTGCTGGGCGGCTTCGTGGTGATTGGCCTGCTGCTCTGGTTGTGGCGGCGCAGCCGCGCGCCAAAGGTCTAGTGTGGTGTTTCAGAAGTTATCTACACAATTTTGGCGGCGCTTTTTGTCCGCAGCGGCGGACCGCCATGGACGTCGTTGCCACTCCTCGCCATAGCCCTGCTATGACTCGTCGCGGCGCCTAGCCCACGAACAAAAATCACTCGCCAATTCTTGCGCGAACT
>NZ_CAJYDW010000008.1 GCF_913774235.1 uncultured Pseudomonas sp.
AAAGAATCGGGTCGGGTAAAGGCCGCTACCTGACCGGTCTCGACCTACCCTATGTGGTTTCGTTGCGCTGGCAATCGATGGTCGAGCCCCAGACCTATCATGCGCTCTTCACCATTCCCGATTGGGCGCGGGAGAAGATGGTCGAACGCCTCCCCGCCAAGTGTCCCAGCGGTCGTACATTCGATTACCGCGAGTCCCTCACCATCGGCTTAGCACCGGGCGGCGTCGTCAAGGTATGGATAAAAGGACCCTGCCTCGACCCCATCGAAGTCCTGACCCTGCAAGCCGAGATCGAGCCCAAGGGCCCCTATGGCGGCAAGTCCAACGGTAAGTACCGGCCACTGTCGCCGGTGGTCAAAAGCTATGTCGACAAGTACGGCGTGCCCTACGGTAGCTGGTGGGCGCCTATTCCCTACACCACCGTAGGCCCTTGAGGAATTGGCGCCTGCTGGCTCTTGATCTCCTACCAAGTCGCCGCCGTAGGCGGCCCTGCTCCGGAAACGAAAACGCCCGGCAGTGCCGGGCGTTTTTTTGCCTATCCCTCAGCGATGACGATGATGACGATGCTTGGCATGCTTCCAGCCCTTGCCGGGGTGGTCGCGGTAGTAGCGGCGGTCGTCGTCGTGCCGGCCGCTGTCGCCGAGGTTGTTGCCCAGGGCGCTACCGGCGCCGCCACCCAGGGCGGCGCCGACCAGGCCACCAGTGCTGCCACCGACGCGATTGCCGATCACGTTGCCGCCCGCGGCGCCCAGGCCACCGCCGATGGCGGCCTCGGTGCGATTGCGACGGTCTGCGCCCAGTACACCACCTGCTGCACCACCCACGCCGGCCCCGATGGCCGCGCCGGTGCTGCCGCCGACCTGCTGGCCGACCAGGGTACCGAGCACGCCGCCCACGGCGCCGCCGAGTCCGGCTTCGGTATTGCCCGCATAGGCCGGGGCAACGCCCACCAGGGCCAGCAACAAGAACAGGGCTGAAGGTTTCATGGAGTCCACTCCGTGGTAGAGACGAGCCGATCCTCGGCAAAAATCCCTGCCCTGGCAAGTACCGAACGGTCGTTTGAAGGGTAAAGGTTGTCTTTACCCATTCCTTTGATTTCGTTGAAGAAACCCTTACCGCTTCGGCCAGTCTCAGCGGGTTTCTGCCTGGTATCGCGGAAGAATGCCCGCCACGCTGCCAGGACGTCCGCACTGGTCTAGACTGGGGTTTACCGGCACGCTCGCGCGTCGGTCGTGTGCATCGGCAAGGGGACTCCATGATCCAGGCTCGTCTGCTGTTCGGCTGCCTCCTGGCCGGCGTCCTGCCTGCCGCCCAGGCCTGGGAATACACCCTCATCGCCCCGGACAAGCCGGTGCAGAACTGGAGCATCAGCAGTGATCGCCTGGGCCTGCGGGACGGCTTGGCCTTCACCGTCGGGATGCACCGCCTGAGCGGCGGACGCCAGGAAGGCTCGGTGCTGATCGAGATAGATACCGGTGCCCTGCAACTCACCGTGGTCGCCACCCGCGGCATGAATGTCCTGCGCGCCCAGGCCGGCACCCTGCGGCTGGGCTGGGATTCGCCGGTGCGCGAGGTGGTCAATCCAGCCTTCGTCAACCTGGAGAGCCGCGGCGGCCTGGGCTGGCTGGAGGGCTTCAACGAACTGGTGGCCCGCGCCGGTTTCGAGTGGGTCGGCCACCCCGGGCTGGACAAGGGGCAGTTGCTGACCTTGCACGGTCGGGCCAGCTACCTGCCGGCGAGCCAGGTGGTGCTGACCATCGACGAGCAGCCGCCCCATCGCATCAGCCTCAAGGGCGTGCTCCACGAGGAGGCCTTCAAACAGGCCAATTTCCGCATCGACACCGAGCTGGTCACCCAGGCCGGCGCCAGCAGCTTCACCCTGCACGACCGCCTGACCAATCAGGGCGACCGTGCCGCCGAATACCAGGTGCTCTACCACAGCAACTTCGGCCCGCCGCTGCTCGGCGAGGGCAGCCGTTTCGCGGCGCCGGTGCGGGAGGTATCACCCTTCGATGCGCGGGCGCGCCAGGAGCTGGGCGACTGGCAGACCTACCGTGGGCCCACGCCGGGTTATGGCGAGACGGTCTATAACCTCTATCCCTACGGCGACGACCAGGGGCGCAGCCTGGCGGTGCTGCACGATCACAGTGCCCACCAGGGCGTGGCCCTGGCCTTCAACGTGCACGAGCTGCCGGTCTTCACGCTATGGAAGAACACCGATGGCAAGGACCAAGGCTATGTCACCGGGCTGGAGCCGGGCACCAGCTTCTCCTACAACCGCAGTCTGCAGCGGGCCCTCGGGCTGGTGCCGCGTATCGAGGCCGGGGGCAGCCGCGACTTCACCCTGGAATATCGCCTGCTACCCAGCGCCGCGGCGGTCCAGCAGGCACTCGGCCAGGTCGAGAAAATCCAGCAGGGACGCCCCATGAGGGTGCGGGAAACGCCGCTGGCCCAGGAACCCCAGGTCAGAGAAAGCGGGGCCGCCAGGTAGCGACTAGCGCCGCGCCGGCACCGGGCGGGTGCGGCCGCTGCCATCGATGGCGACGAAGACGAACACCGCCTCGGTCACCTTGCGCCACTCGCTGGACAGCGGATCGTCGCTCCAGACCTCGATGAGGATCTGGATGGAACTACGGCCGATCTCCAAGGTGTTGGTATAGAAGGAGAGCTGTGCGCCCACGGGCACCGGCGTCATGAAGGCCATACGGTCGATGGCCACGGTCGCGACGCGGCCAGCGGCCAGCCGACTGGCCATGGCGCTGCCGGCCAGGTCCATCTGGGCCACCAGCCAACCGCCGTAGATGTCGCCGAAACCGTTGGTCTCGCGGGGCAGGGCGGTGATCTGCATGGCCAGGTCGCCCTGGGGGATGGGATCTTCTTGTTCGAGCTCTTCGATCATGACAGGGCCCTCGGGAGCCCGGATAGGTAGGTAACGTTCAGCATCCATACGCAAGAATGCTGCCAATCCCTGCGGCGGGGATCGTTAGGAGGCTAAAGTATAACGCCTGTGGCAGAGCCGCTCGACCGCTTTCGGCGCGAGCGAGGGAGCAATATCTCGGCAGATGACCGCTGAATGCCAGCTGAATCTATAGCGGAAATTCCTTGCAGATTTGCTATCGTGGCGTCTGCGCCCGGCCAGGCAATCCAGAGGGTCGGGCACATCCGGTGATCAGGTAACGATCGGTCAGACTTGCTGCCGCGCGGCTCCACAAGGGCTCGTGCGGTGTGGTGCAGGTCCGGCGCCCATCCGGCGGCCCGCCCGATCCTCACCCCATCCGTCCCAGGCGGAACGTCACTCGGGGCCGCGTCTTGTCCGCTACACCCGGAGGGATGCCAGAGGCCGAATTCCCTTTGCGCTCCTTTTCTGTCCGGGATCCTCGATGAAACTGCAATCCACCGCCGCGCCCCTCACGTCGCGCCCCCTGGGCCGTAGCGACTACAAGACCTTGTCGCTGTCCGCCCTGGGTGGCGCCCTGGAGTTCTACGACTTCGTCATCTTCGTCTTCTTCGCCGCCGTGGTGGGGAAACTGTTCTTCCCCACCGACATGCCCGAATGGCTGCGGCAGCTGCAGACCTTCGGCATCTTCGCCGCCGGCTACCTGGCGCGCCCCCTGGGCGGTATCGTCATGGCCCACTTCGGCGACCTGCTCGGCCGCAAAAAGATGTTCACCCTGAGCATCTTCATGATGGCCCTGCCCACCCTGGGCATGGGCCTGATGCCGACCTACGCCCAGATTGGCGTAGCGGCACCCATCCTGCTGCTGGTGCTGCGCATCATCCAGGGCGCGGCCATCGGTGGTGAGGTCCCTGGCGCCTGGGTGTTCGTCTCCGAGCATGTGCCCGGCAAGCACGTCGGCTATGCCTGCGGCACCCTCACCGCCGGCCTCACCTTCGGCATCCTGCTCGGCTCCTTGATGGCGACCCTGATCAACACCGTCTTCACCCCGCTGGAAGTGGCCGACTACGCCTGGCGCCTGCCCTTCCTGGTCGGCGGCATCTTCGGCCTGTTCTCGGTCTACCTGCGCCGCTGGCTGCACGAGACGCCGGTGTTTGCCGAGTTGGCGATCCACAAGTCCCTGGCCGAGGAAGTGCCGCTCAAGGCCGTGTTGCGTGACCACCCCGGCAGCGTGGTGCTGTCCATGCTGCTGACCTGGATGCTCACCGCCGGCATCGTCGTGGTCATCCTCATGACCCCGACCCTGCTGCAGACCCAGTATGGCTTCTCCGCCGCCCTGGCGCTCAAGGCCAACAGCCTGGCGATCGTCTTCCTGACCCTCGGCTGCATCCTCTCCGGCGCCCTGTCCGATCGCTTCGGCAGTGGCCCGGTGTTCATCGTCGGCGGGCTGATCCTGGCGGTGGCCAGTTGGGCGCTCTATGCCGGTCTCAAGACCCATCCGGAGTGGCTGTTCCCGCTCTATGCCTTCGCCGGGGCCGCCGTGGGTGTGATCGGTGGGGTGCCGCGGGTGATGGTGCTGGCCTTCCCGCCCAAGGTGCGCTTCTCCGGCCTGTCGTTCTCCTACAATGTCGCCTACGCCATCTTCGGCGGCCTGACGCCCATGGTCGTCACCCTGATGCTCAAGCAGCATCCGCTGGGCCCGGCCTGGTACGTCACGGGCCTGGCCCTGCTGGGGGTCGGTATCGGCTTCTATCTGCTCGGTCGCGAGCGCCGCGCCGCCGCGCTCGCCACTGCCTGATCGCGATGCCTACGCCGCCGGTCGTGGCGGCGTGGGCAAACCGGCCAGGGCGACCTCGGCATCGCCAAAAACGCCATCCCCACAGACGTTCCGCCTCGCGAGGACTAGGCTCGAACCGCTAGAGCCAGTCCAACAACAAGAGCGAGGTGCAACATGTCCGGTAATCGTGGCGTCGTCTATCTGGGCGCGGGCAAGGTCGAGGTGCAGACCATCCCCTATCCCAAGATGGAAACCCCGCAAGGCAAGCGTATCGACCACGGCGTCATCCTGCGCGTGGTCTCCACCAACATCTGCGGCTCCGACCAGCACATGGTGCGCGGCCGGACCACCGCGCCCGAGGGGCTGGTGCTCGGCCACGAGATCACCGGCGAGGTGATCGAGGCGGGCCGTGACGTCGAGACCCTCAAGGTCGGTGACCTGGTTTCCGTCCCCTTCAACGTCGCCTGCGGTCGCTGCCGGACCTGCAAGGAGCAGGACACCGGCGTCTGCCTCACCGTCAACCCCTCCCGCGCCGGCGGTGCCTATGGCTACGTCGACATGGGCGGCTGGGTCGGTGGCCAGGCCGAATACGTGCTGGTCCCCTACGCCGACTTCAACCTGCTGAAGCTGCCCAATCGCGACGCGGCCATGGAGAAGATCCGTGATCTGACCTGCCTGTCCGACATCCTGCCCACCGGCTACCACGGCGCCGTCACCGCTGGCGTTGGCCCGGGCACCAGCGTCTACGTGGCCGGTGCCGGTCCGGTCGGCCTGGCCGCCGCAGCGTCGGCCCGCCTGCTGGGTGCTGCCGTGGTCATCGTCGGCGACGTCAATCCGGTCCGCCTGGCCCATGCCAAGGCCCAGGGCTTCGAGATCGCCGACCTGTCCCAGGACACCCCGTTGCACGAGCAGATCGCTGCCCTGCTGGGCACTCCGGAGGTGGATTGCGCGGTCGACGCCGTCGGCTTCGAAGCCCGTGGCCATGGCCACGAAGGCGCCAAGAGCGAAGCCCCGGCCACGGTGCTGAACTCGCTGATGGGCATCGTCCGTGTCGCCGGCAAGATCGGCATTCCCGGTCTCTACGTCACCGACGATCCGGGCGCTGTCGACGCCGCCGCCAAGCAGGGTGCCCTGAGCATCCGCTTCGGCCTGGGCTGGGCCAAGTCCCACAGCTTCCACACCGGCCAGACCCCGGTGATGAAGTACAACCGCCAGCTGATGCAGGCGATCATGTGGGATCGCATCAAGATCGCCGACATCGTCGGGGTGCAGGTGATCACCCTGGACGAGGCCCCGCGTGGTTACAGCGAATTCGATTCGGGCGTCCCGAAGAAATTCGTCATCGACCCGCACCGGCTGTTCAGCGCCGCCTGAGTGGCGAGCTAAACGTTTCGCCCGGAATGCTGGCTATTTGGCAGTTTTCGGGCGAAGCGTGCAGTCGTTTGCCGTGCCGGAGTGTCTACCTCGGCAGCGCCAACCAGGTGCTGCCTTCCCCCCGGTGTGTCGAACGAGGCCCGCATGATCCCGAAAGCCCTTTCCACCGTCTCCCGTATCGTCCCCGCGCTGCTGGTAACGCTCTTTCTATTGCTGGGTAGTACCGCCGCCCGTGCCGAGGGAGGTGTGTCCTTTCGCTTCGCCGAAGAAGGGCAGGGCTGGTTGCTGCGCGGTCCGGTGAATGTCCTCAAATGGCCTTTCGTCTACGACCGTAGTCGCGAGCGGGCGCGCAATACCCTGGTGCGCCTGGACGGCGACACCCAGGTGCGGGTGATCGAGACCCGTTCCTTCCAGCGCTGGAAGCGCATCGAGGTGCAGCAGGATGGCCGTACCCTGTTGGGCTGGGTGGAGAGCTACAACGTCCCCGAGGCCATGCGGCTGGACTGATCGGGAGCAAAACGCCAGCGCCGCCAGTCACACCTCTGACAGCCATTCATCCCAGAGGAGCGACGCATGTCCGCCATCACCCGTCTCCAGCTCAACGACGGTCACCACATTCCGCAATTCGGCCTCGGCGTCTGGCAGACCCCTGCCGAAGAGACCGCCCAGGTGGTCAAGGCCGCCCTCGACCTGGGCTATCGCCACATCGATACCGCCGCCATCTACGGCAACGAGGAGGGTGTCGGCAAGGCCATCGCCCAGGCTGGCCTGCCGCGTGACGAGCTGTTCGTCACCACCAAGCTGTGGAACGCCGATCAGGGCTACGACAGTGCCCTGCGCGCCTTCGACACCAGCCTGGCCAAGCTGGGCCTGGAGTATGTCGATCTCTATCTGATCCACTGGCCGCTGCCGGAGAAGGGGCTGTTCCTCGACAGCTGGAAGGCGCTGATCGAGCTGCGCAACCAGGGCCGCGTGAAGTCCATCGGCGTGTCCAACTTCCGCCAGGCCGACATCGAGACCCTGCTCACCGAGACTGGCGTGGTGCCGGTGGTGAACCAGATCGAGTGCCATCCGCTGCTGCAGCAGCAGGAGCTGCGCGACTTCAATACCTACAAGGGCATCGCCACCGAAGCCTGGAGTCCGTTGGCCCAGGGTGGCGAGTTGCTGGGCAGCCCGGTGTTGCAGCGCCTGGCGGCCAAGCATGGCAAGACGCCGGCTCAGGTGGTGCTGCGCTGGCACATCCAGCTCGGCAACATCATCTTCCCCAAGTCCAAGACGCCCAAGCGCATCGAAGAAAACATGCAGATCTTCGACTTCGCCCTGGACGACGACGACCTGCGGCAGATCGCCGGACTCAACGAGGACAAGCGCCTCGGTCCCGATCCCGCCACCTTCAATGGTTGAGGTTCAAGGGGCGCCGCGATGAGCGGCGCCTCCGTATGCCTGGCGCGCAAGGCGCCAGTGCCTGTATGCTGCGCGGCCCTTTCGGGACGCCTCATGCCGGATCGGCATAGGGCAGGCGACAGCGGCATTAGACACGTCCGGTAACGCTCTGGCAAAAGGTGTGGCGCTTTGGCGCTCCTCGTCCTTTTCGAGCGCCGTTTCCGCAGCCTGAACGCAGACCTTCCGCTGGCATCGCATGCGCCTCGCGCATCTCGTACCGGCCTGGTGACGTTCGTCCCGAACTCAAGCAACTAGAACAAAGGTGTCGGTACATGACCAAGCCCAAGCTCAGCCTCGCCTGGCAGATCCTCATCGGCCTCGTGCTGGGGATCGCCGTCGGCGCACTGCTCAACCACTTCAGTGCCGAGAAGGCCTGGTGGATCTCGAACGTTCTCAAACCGGCGGGTGACATCTTCATCCGGCTGATCAAGATGATCGTGGTGCCCATCGTCATCGCCACCCTGGTGGTCGGCATCGCCGGCGTCGGCGACTCCAAGAAACTGGGTCGTATCGGGCTGAAGACCATCCTCTACTTCGAGATCGTCACCACCCTGGCCATCGTCGTCGGCCTGTTCTTCGCCGACAGCGTCCAGCCCGGTGCCGGCATCGACATGAGCACCCTGGGCACCACCGACATCTCCCAGTACCAGAAGACCACCGCGGAAGTGCAGCATGACCATGCCTTCATCGCGACCATCCTCAACCTGATCCCGTCCAACGTCTTCGCTGCCGTCGCCCGTGGCGAGATGCTGCCGATCATCTTCTTCGCCGTGATGTTCGGCCTGGGCCTGGGCGCCCTGCCGGAAGCCACCCGCGAGCCGGTGGTGCGGGTGTTCCAGGGCATCTCCGAGGCCATGTTCAAGGTCACCCACATGATCATGAACTACGCCCCCATCGGCGTCTTCGCCCTGATCGCGGTGACCGTGGCCAACTTCGGCTTCGCCTCCCTGCTGCCGCTGGCCAAGCTGGTGGTGCTGGTCTACGTCGCCGTCGGCTTCTTCGCCCTCGGCGTGCTGGGCCTGGTGGCCAAGCTGTTCGGCTTCTCGATCTTCCGCATCATCCGCATCCTCAAGGACGAACTGATCCTGGCCTATTCCACTGCCAGTTCGGAAACCGTGCTGCCGCGTATCATCGAGAAGATGGAGGCCTATGGCGCGCCTAAGTCCATCACCAGCTTCGTGGTACCCACCGGCTATTCCTTCAACCTGGACGGTTCCACCCTCTACCAGAGCATCGCGGCGCTGTTCATCGCCCAGCTCTATGGCATCGACCTGTCGCTGAGCCAGCAGCTGCTGCTGGTGCTGACCCTGATGGTCACCTCCAAGGGCATCGCCGGCGTGCCGGGCGTCTCCTTCGTGGTACTGCTGGCCACCCTGGGCAGCGTCGGCATTCCGCTGGAAGGCCTGGCCTTCATCGCCGGCGTGGATCGCATCATGGACATGGCGCGCACCGCCCTGAACGTGATCGGCAACGCCCTGGCCGCGCTGGTCATCGCCAAGTGGGAAGGCCTCTATGACGCCGAGAAGGGCGCCGCCTACTGGGCCGCGCTGCCGCACCTGAAGAGCGACGCCGTGCCGCAAGAGGCGCCCAAGGTCGCTCAGGCCGAGACGCCGCGTGACGGCCTGGATCTCTCGCGTTAAACGCTCGTCCTGAAAGAAGCCCGGCCTTGCGCCGGGCTTCTTCATTTCAGTCTTCGAGAATCGCCGCGTAGCCCTCGCGATAGCTGGGGTAGCGCGGTTCCCAGCCCAGCGCCCGGGCGCGAGCGTTGCGGCATCTCTTGCTGCCGGCGCGGCGTAGTTCGGCCTCGTCCGACCAGAAGCCGATGCCGAGGCGGGCGCGCAGCCAGTCGACCACCTCGTCCAACGGCGCCGGATCGTCGTCCACCCCCAGGTAGAACTCATCCAGGGCGACGCCTTCGCGATCCCGCTGCAGCAACAGCGCCAGCAGGCCGGCAGCGTCCTCGACATGGATGCGATTGCCATACAGCGGCGGCTCGCGAGTGACCCGCGCGCCGGCCCGGACCTGGCGCAGCAGCGCCTCGCGTCCGGGGCCGTAGATCCCGGTCAGGCGTACCACCGTGGCGGGAATGCCACTGCCCAGCGCCAGGTCTTCCGCCTCGCGCAGGAGGCGCCCGGAAAAGCGTGTGGGTTCGGCCGGGGCGGTCTCGTCGATCCAGGCGCCGTCCTGCTGGGCATAGACGCCGCTGCTGGAAACGAACAGCAGCCGCTGTGGCCGCTGTCCGCAGGTGCTCAGCCAGCCCAGCAGGTGGTGCAGGCCGTCGACGTAGGCGGCACGGTAGCCGGCTTCGTCGTGGTCGGTGGCGGCAGTGGCATAGACCACCTGGTCGAGGGGTTCCCTTGGCCAGGCGGCCGGCGGCACGGTGTCGGCGAGATCGCCCGCGACCGGCAGCAGCTCGGCGGGGAGGGCGGCAACGTTGCGTCTGAGACCGAAGACCCGGTGGCCCTGGGCGATCAGTTGCAAGCCAAGGCGGCTGCCGACGTCGCCGCAGCCGGCGATCAGGATGGTGCTCATCGGTGTTTCCTTCTTTGGAAAAGGCCTGGACAGACGGCCAGGGTAGCCTGAGCACCCCTGGGGTCCAACCTGCTGGCTCAAGTGCGCATCCGTCGCGCTTGGCCGTTGATAGAGACAGCCGCTAAGATTGGCGGGCAACCCATGGAATTTGACTATGACCCTGACTGAACTGCGCTATATCGTCACGCTCGCCCAGGAACAGCACTTTGGCCGAGCCGCCGAGCGTTGCCACGTCAGCCAGCCGACGCTGTCGGTCGGCGTCAAGAAGCTCGAGGACGAGCTGGGCATTCTGATCTTCGAGCGCAGCAAGAGTGCCGTGCGCCTGACCCCCACCGGCGAAGGCATTGTCGCCCAGGCGCAAAAGGTGCTGGAGCAGGCTCAGGGCATTCGCGAGCTGGCCCAGGCCGGCAAGAACCAACTCAGCGCTCCGCTGAAGATCGGCGCCATCTATACCATCGGGCCCTATCTCTTCCCGCATCTCATCCCGCAACTCAACCGGGTAGCGCCGGAGATGCCGTTGTACATCGAGGAAAACTTCACCCATCTGCTGCGCGACAAGCTGCGCACGGGTGAACTGGACGCCGTCATCCTGGCTCTGCCGTTCAGCGAGCCGGACGTCCTGACTCTGCCGCTGTACGACGAACCCTTCTACGTGATGATGCCGGCGCGACATCCCTGGACCCAGCTCAAGGCCATCCCGCAGAACCAGCTCAGTGACAAGAGCCTGTTGCTGCTCGGCGAGGGTCACTGCTTCCGCGACCAGGTGCTGGAAGCCTGCCCGACGGTGCGCAAGCACGAGGAGAACAAGAACTCCACGGTGGAATCCTCGTCCCTGGAAACCATTCGCCACATGGTGGCCTCGGGCCTGGGCGTCTCGGTGCTGCCGTTCTCGGCGGTGGAGAGTCATCACTATGCGCCGGGGATCATCGAGGTGCGCCCCTTCGAGCGGCCGGTGCCCTATCGCACCGTGGCCATCGCCTGGCGCGCCAGCTTCCCGCGGCCCAAGGCCATCGAGGTGCTGGCCGATTCGGTGCGACTGTGCTCGGTGGCGCGGCCCGAGGCCAAGGGCGTCGTACAGCCTGCATGAGTGAACTGGCCGCCACGCCGGTCACCGCCCTCAAGGGGGTAGGCGCGGCGCTGCAGGAAAAGCTCGCGCGGGTCGGCCTGGAAACCCTGCAGGACGTGCTCTTCCACCTGCCGCTGCGCTACCAGGATCGCACCCGCATCGTGCCCATCGGCGCCCTGAGGCCTGGCCAGGACGCCGTGGTGGAGGGGATGGTCGCTTCCGCCGAGGTGATCATGGGTCGCCGCCGCAGCCTGCTGGTGCGCCTGCAGGACGGCAGCGGCACCCTGTCGCTGAGATTCTTCCACTTCAGCCAGGCGCAGAAGGACGGCCTCAAGCGCGGCACCCTGCTGCGCTGCTATGGCGAGGTCCGCCCGGGCGCCTCGGGGCTGGAGATCTACCACCCGGAATACCGGGCCCAGGACGAGAGCGCCCCGGCGCCGGTCGAGCAGACGCTGACGCCCATCTACCCGACCACCGAAGGCCTCACCCAGCTGCGCCTGCGCCAGCTCAGCGCCCAGGCGCTGGAGCGCCTGGGGCCGACCTCGCTGCCTGACTGGCTGCCACCGGAGATGGCCGAGCACTATCGCCTGGGGCCCCTGGCCGATGCCCTGCGCTACCTGCACCGACCGCCGCCGGATGCGGACCTGGAAGAGCTGGCCGAGGGCCGCCACTGGGCCCAGGAGCGGCTGGTCTTCGAAGAGTTGCTGACCCATCAGCTGTCCCTGCAGCGGCTGCGCGAGACTCTGCGCGCCCAACGTGCCGTACCCCTGCCGGCCGCCCAGCGCCTGCCCGGTCGCTACCTGGCCAACCTGGGCTTCACCCCCACCGGCGCCCAGCAGCGCGTCGGCCGCGAGATCGCCTTCGACCTGGCCCAGTCCGAGCCCATGCTGCGGCTGGTACAGGGCGACGTGGGCGCGGGCAAGACGGTGGTCGCCGCCCTGGCCGCCCTGCAGGCCATCGAGGCCGGCTACCAGGTGGCGCTGATGGCGCCTACCGAGATCCTCGCCGAGCAGCACTTCCTCAACTTCCAGCGCTGGTTCGCCGCCCTGGACATCGAGGTGGCCTGGCTGGCCGGCAAACTCAAGGGCAAGGCCCGCGCCGCGTCCCTGGAGCGCATCGCCGCCGGCGCGCCCATGGTGGTGGGCACCCATGCGCTATTCCAGGACGAGGTGCGCTTCGCCCGTTTGGCATTGGTGGTGATCGACGAACAGCATCGCTTCGGTGTGCAGCAGCGCCTGGCCCTGCGCCAGAAGGGGGTTGACGGCCGCCTGGCGCCGCACCAGTTGATCATGACCGCCACCCCCATTCCGCGCACCCTGGCCATGAGCGCCTATGCCGATCTGGACACCTCGGTGCTCGACGAACTGCCGCCGGGGCGGACACCGGTCAACACCGTGAGCGTCACCGATAGCCGCCGCGAGGAAGTGGTGGAGCGGGTGCGCGCCGCCTGCCACGAAGGGCGCCAGGCCTATTGGGTCTGCACCCTGATCGAGGAATCCGAGGAACTCACCTGCCAGGCCGCCGAGACCACCTACGAGGAATTGCAACTGGCCCTGGCCGAGTTGCGCGTGGGCCTGATCCACGGCCGCATGAAGCCGGCGGAGAAGGCCGCGGTGATGGCCGAGTTCAAGGCCGGCCATCTGCAACTGCTGGTGGCCACCACGGTGATCGAGGTGGGGGTGGACGTGCCCAACGCCAGCTTGATGATCATCGAGAATCCGGAGCGCCTGGGCCTGGCCCAACTGCACCAGCTGCGCGGTCGGGTCGGGCGAGGCAGTGCGGTCAGCCACTGCGTGTTGCTGTTCCATCCGCCGCTGTCGCAGATCGGCCGCGAGCGCCTGGCCATCATGCGCGAGACCAACGACGGCTTCATCATCGCCGAGAAAGACCTGGAGCTGCGCGGTCCCGGCGAGATGCTCGGTACCCGCCAGACCGGGCTGCTGCAGTTCAAGGTGGCCGATCTGATGCGCGATGCCCATTGGCTGCCGGCCGTGCGCGATGCCGCTCAGGAACTGCTGACGCGCTGGCCGAGCCATGCCGGGCCGCTGCTGGAGCGCTGGCTGCGCCACGGGCAGCAATACGGTCAGGTTTGACAAGACCTATACAGACGGCGATACCTGCGGAGCCGAATGGTTATACTCACGGGCGTACGTGAGGATAAAAATGCCATGACCGATGTAGCGCTCGCTTCGCCCCTTCCGGAAGTCCCCCCTTCGATCCAGCAGTTGCTCACCCAGTTGGGATTGCCCTACCGTCCGCTCCCGGCGGCGACTACCCAGTTGCAGGCGAACCGGGTGCATACGGTGTTGCTAAGCGACAGCGTCGGCATGTTGCTGGTGTTGCTGCCCCAGGATCAGGTGCTGGATCTGCGGCGCCTGGTGGAGTTCACCGGTCGCCAGCTCGAAGTGGTGGCGCCGGAGCGCCTGATGCGGACATTGGAGCGCTACGAGCTGGACGTGCTGCCGGGGCTGCCCTCGCTGACCAATTCGCCCTGCCTCTTCGATGAACGCCTGCTGGACACGCCGCAATTGCTGCTGGAATCCGGCGAGCGCGCGCTGCTACTGGAGGTGGAGACTACCGACTATCGCCGGCTGCTGAGCCAGGCGACCGCCGGTCGCTTCGGCATCCCGGTCGCCGGCATCCAGCCGAACCTGCGTCATCCCGAGCGCGACGAGGCGGAAATCCTGCATGCCGCCACGGCCTTCACCGCGCGCCGCATCCGCCAGCGTCTGGAAGAGACCCTGGAGATTCCGCCGCTGTCGAAGACCGCCGAAAAGGTTATCAAGCTGCGGGTCGATCCCGACGCCACGGTGGACGACCTGGCCAACGTGGTGGAGACCGATCCGGCCTTGGCGGCCCAGGTGATCAGCTGGGCGGCGTCGCCCTACTACGCCGCGCCCGGCAAGATCCGTTCGGTGGAAGACGCCATCGTGCGGGTACTGGGCTTCGACCTGGTGATCAACCTGGCGCTCGGCCTGGCTCTGGGCAAGACCCTCAGCCTGCCCAGCGACCAGCCGCAGCAGGAAACGCCCTACTGGAAGCAGGCCATCTACACCGCCGCCCTGATCGAGGGCCTGGCGCGCGCCATGCCCCGCGCCGAGCGCCCGGAGATGGGCCTGGCCTATCTTGGTGGCTTGCTGCACAACTTCGGCTACCTGGTGCTGGCCCATGTCTTCCCGCCGCACTTCTCGCTGATCTGCCGCCATCTGGAGGCCAACCGCCAGCTGGATCACCAGGTGATCGAGCACCACCTGCTGGGTATCACTCGCGAACAGATCGGCGCGGCCCTGATGCGTTGCTGGGAAATGCCCGAAGAAGTGGTGAGCGCCCTGCGTTTCCAGGGCGATCCGGACTATCGCGGTGCCCAGGCCGTCTATCCGAATCTGATCTTCCTCGCCGTGCAGTTGCTGCGTCGCGAGGGCATCGGCAACGACCCGGCCCAGCCGATCCCCGACGACCTCTATGCCCGCCTCAACATCGATCCGGCCAAGGCCCGGGAGTGCATGCAGAAGATCCTCGGCGCTGAAGCCGCCCTGCGCGAACTGACCGGCCAGTTCAAGTGATGACCGCCTGAGCGCCTGGTCCAGAGGGGGCCGGGCGCTTGTGGCTGGCCGAATGCCGGACAACAAAAAACCCGCCGAGGCGGGTTTTTCGTCAAGGGGCGATCAATTACTTGATCTTGCCTTCCTTGTACATGACATGCTTGCGCACGACCGGATCGAACTTCTTGATCTCGATCTTTTCGGGCTTGGTGCGCTTGTTCTTGTCAGTGGTGTAGAAGTGACCGGTACCGGCACTGGAAATCAAACGGATCAATTCACGCATGACGAATCCCCTTAGAATTTTTCGCCGCGGCTACGCAGCTCGGACAGGACGGTTTCGATACCGCGCTTGTCGATGATACGCATGCCCTTGGCAGAAACGCGCAGACGCACGAAGCGCTTCTCGGATTCTACCCAGAAACGGTGATGCTGCAGATTCGGCAGGAAACGACGACGGGTTTTGTTGTTAGCGTGGGAAATGTTATTCCCAGTAATCGGACCCTTACCGGTTACTTGGCAAACTCTCGACATGGCTCAGCCCTCATAAACCTCATGCCAAACCCGGCATGGGTTGGCCGCTTGTACTGTATTGATTCCTGTTTTGACGGGGAGAGCCGGCCAAAGCCGGGGGCCGGAAGCGGCCATACCCCGAAAAAAGAGCGCTGTTTTATACCAGAAGCGCTGCGCCACCACAAGGCAGGGCGACGGATGAAATGCCTGGAAACAGCAGCTTGCGCGATAGGCGCCGGGATGTGGACCGTTCGTCGGTCGGAAGCATTGTGACGGACGGACGGGTGGTCTAGTTTAAGACTCAGCCGAATGTCTGCCCACCCCAGGTTCACAAGGAAACGTCCATGCGCTTTGCTGCCCTGCCTCTGCTCTTCGCGCCCCTGCTGGCCCAGGCCGCCACGCTCAGCGTCTGTACCGAAGCGAGTCCGGACGGTTTCGACGTGGTGCAGTACAACTCGCTGACCACCACCAACGCCTCGGCCGACGTGCTGATGAATCGCCTGGTGGAATACGCCGCCGACGAAGGCAAGCTGGTGCCGAGCCTGGCGCAGAGTTGGACGGTGTCCAGTGATGGACTGACCTACGATTTCGCCCTGCGCCCGGACGTGAAGTTCCACCACACCGACTACTTCACCCCGAGTCGCACCCTGAATGCCGATGACGTGGTGTTTAGCTTCCAACGCATGCTGGACAAGAATCATCCCTGGCATGCGGTGGCCAAGAGCGGCTATCCCCATGCCCAGTCGATGCAGTGGCCCAAGCTGATCAAGAGTGTGGAGAAGACCGGCGACCTGGGCGTGCGCATCGTGCTCAACACCCCGGACGCCACCTTCCTGCCGACCCTGAGCATGGGCTTCGCCTCCATCTATTCCGCCGAGTACGCCGAGCAGTTGCTCAAGGCCGGCAAGACCGCTCAGCTCAACGACGAGCCTGTGGGCACAGGCCCCTTCGTCTTCAAGCGCTACCAGAAGGATGCCGTGGTGCGTTACGCGGCCAATCCGGACTACTTCGGCGGCAAGCCCAAGCTCGACGGCCTGATCTACGCCATCACCCCGGATTCGGCGGTGCGCCTGCAGCGCCTCAAGCGCGGCGAGTGCCAGATCGCCCTGTCGCCCAAACCCCAGGACCTGCAGAGCGCCCGCGAGGACAAGAGCCTGCAGGTACTGCAGACGCCGGCCTTTATGACCGCCTTCGTCGGCATCAACACTACCCACCCGCCACTGGACAACATCAAGGTGCGCCAGGCCATCAACCTGGCCTTCGACAAGCAGAGCTACCTCAAGGCGGTGTTCCAGGACACCGCGGTGGCCGCCGACAACGTCTATCCGCCCACCACCTGGGGCTATGCCAAGGACGTGCCGGCCTATCCCTACGACCCGGCCAAAGCAAAGGCACTGCTGGCCCAGGCGGGCCTGAAGGACGGCTTCAAGACCACCATCTGGACGCGGCCCAGCGGCAGCCTGCTCAACCCCAATCCACAACTGGGCGCCCAGATGCTGCAGGCGGACCTGAAGAAGATCGGCGTCGACGCCCAGATCCAGGTGATCGAGTGGGGCGAGCTGATCCGCCGCGCCAAGACCGGCGAGCATGACCTGCTGTTCATGGGCTGGGCCGGCGACAACGGCGATCCGGACAACTTCCTGACCCCGCAATTCTCCTGTGCCTCGGTGCAGTCGGGTCTCAACTTCGCCCGCTACTGCGACAAGACCCTCGATGGCGCCATCGCCAAGGGCAAGACCCTGTCCGACCAGATGGCCCGGGCCACGGTCTATCACCAGGCGCAGCGCATCATCCACGACCAGGCGCTGTGGCTGCCGCTGGCGCACCCGACGGTGACGGTGCTGGCCAAGAGCGGCGTCGAGGGCTACCAGCCCAATCCCTTCGGTCGCCAGGATTTCAGCCAGGTCAGTGGCGGACGTTGAGGCTCGGGTCGGCGCCTCTTCCAGGGGGCGCTAGCGCCAGGGCTGGCCGTCGGTACGCTCCACCAGCTTGACCTTCTGCTGGATGGCGGCGCGCGCCATCATGTGGGCGCTCACTGGCGCGGTAATGAACAGGAACAGGGCGATCAGCAGCTCGTGCAGGCTGAGGCCATCGCCCTGGACGCTGAAGAACAGCATGGAGGCGATGATGGTGGCGCCCACGCCCAGGGTGGTGGCCTTGGTCGGACCGTGCAGGCGCATGAAGAAGTCCGGTAGCCGGTACAGGCCGATGGCGCCGATGAGGGCGAAGCTGCTGCCGATGAGCAGCAGGGCGCAGATCAGAAGTTCGAGCCAGAAGGGCATGGGTGTTCCTCTCTAGAAGCTGTTCATGATCTTGCGAGCTAGAGCCAAGCAAGGCGAAAGACTTGAGGAAGCGGATCGGACTCGCGCCCGAGTTTACGAATGGTAAATGAGCATTCCGAAAGTCTTTTCAATGCAGCTTGGCCGACGCGCAGCTGATCAGGGATAGGTTCTCAGTCGATGATTTCGCCGTGCAGCATATGCTTGCCCAGCGCCACGGTGCCGACGAAGCCGGTCACGGCGATCAGCAGCGCCGCCTCGAAGAAGACGTCGGTAGCCAGCCAGATGCCGAACAGCACGATCAGCGCCAGCACGTTGATGTAAAGGGTATCCAGGGCCAGTACCCGATCCGGGATGTCGGGGCCCTTCACCAGGCGATAGACGTTGAGCACGGCGGCCACGCCCATCATTCCCATGCACAGCAGGGTCACGTAGGTGAGCATTCGAAGATCTCCTTGAGCGGGGCTTCATAGCGAGTCTTGACCTGGTGGATCACCGCCTCCTTGTCGGCGACGTCCAGGCCGTGCAGCAGCAGGGTCTTGCGATCGCCGCTGAGGCCGGACGACACGGTACCGGGGGTGAGGGACACCACGCAGGCCAGCAGGGTGAGGAGGAATTCGTCCTCGATGTCGATGGGAACCTCGATGAAGGCGGGCTTGAGCGCCTCGGTACGCCCCAGCACCAAGCGGGCGACGTGCAGGTTGGCGACGATGATGTCGTACACCACCATGAGCATGTAGCGCAGCAATAGACCTGGACGGCGCAGCCGGGGGGCGCGCAGCAGGAAGTCCTGGCACAGCAGCGGGATGCCCCAGCCGAGCAGCAGGCCCAGCAGCGCCTGGCCGAGGCTCAGGGTGTTGTTGAGCAGCAGCCAGGTCAGGGTCAGGAGCAGGGTGAGCAGCGGATGTGGCAGCCAGCGCTTCATGGGCCAACCCCCCGGACGATGTCGAAGTAGGGCGCGACGTCCAGCAGTTGCCGGGCGGTCTCCAGGGCATAGCCGTGCAGCGGCGCCGCCAGCGTCATGAGCAGCGGACTACCCAGCAGCAGGCCGAGCACGGCGGCGAGCTGGATGGGATCGAGGCGCACGTCCAGGGCCGCGCTGTTGCTGCGCCAGAACAGCGTGGTCCCGGCGCGGGACAGGGCGATGATCATGCCCAGCCCGCCGAGCAGCACCACCGGCCAGATGATCAGCGCCGGCCAGGCGGTGCCGGTGGCCTGCAGTAGCATCACCTTGCCGAGAAAGCCGGGGAAGGGCGGCAGACCGGCCACGGATACCGCACCGAGGAAGAACAGCCCGCCGAGCAGCCGTGGATGGGCCAGCTGCGGACCACTGTTGAGGGTATCGCCCTGGGGACCGCGCTGCTGGGTGATGAGGTCCGCCAGCAGGAACAGGGCGCCGGCGATCCAGGTGCTGTGCACCAGGTAGAACAGCGCCCCGGCCAGGCCCGCGACGCTACCCAGGGCGACGCCGCTGAGCAGCAGGCCCACCGAGATGACCACCAGGTAGCCGAGCAGCGCCTTGAGGTGGTGAGCGGCCAGGGCGCCGAACACCCCGGCAGCCAGGGTGACGGCCGCCAGCGGCCAGAGCCAGGGCAGGACGTAGTGGGCCAGCGGCCCGGCGGCAGCGCCGAACACCAGCAGGAAGACGCGGACGATGGCGTAGAGTCCGACCTTGGTCATGATGGCGAACAGGGCAGCGACCGGCGCACTGGCTGCCGAGTAGGCGCTGGGCAGCCAGAAGTACAGCGGCAGGATGGCGCCCTTGAGACCGAACACCACCAGCAGCAGGAAGCCCGCGGCGGCCAGCAGCGGTGCCTGTGCGGGATCGGCGTTGGCGACCCTCAGCCCCAGGTCGGCCAGGTTCAGGGTGCCGAGCAGACCGTAGAGCAGGCCGATGCCGATCAGGAACAACGCCGAGCCCACCAGGTTGAGCACCACGTAGTGCAGGCCGGCGCGGACCCGAGCGGGGCCGGCGCCGTGCACCAGCAGGGCGTAGGAAGCGATCAGCAGGATCTCGAAGAAGACGAAGAGGTTGAACAGATCGCCGGTGAGGAAGGCGCCGTTGATGCCCAGCAGCTGGAATTGGAACAGCGCATGGAAATCCGGGCCGCGTTCGTCGTCGCCGCGGCAGGCGTAGAGCGCCGCGCAGGCGGCAAGGACCGCCACGGTGACCAGCATCAGCGCGGCCAGGCGGTCCAGCAGCAGGACGATGCCGAAGGGCGCCGGCCAGTCGCCCAGGGCATAGACCTCCAGCTGGCCGCCGTTGGCCCGCTGCAGGAGCAGCAGCGCCAGCGGCAGCAGGGTCCAGGTGGCCAGCAGCGACAGCCAGCGTGCCGTGGTGGCGGACAGCCGCGGGCGCATCAGCAGGAAGGCGCCCATGAACAGCGGCACCAGGATCGGCAGGATGATCAGGTGCTTCATCGGCGTGGCTCCTCGCCGTCCACGTGATCGGTGCGCAGCTCGCCCAGGGCGCGCAGCGACAGGGCGATCACGAAGGCGGTCATGGCGAAGCCGATGACGATGGCGGTGAGCACCAATGCCTGGGGTACCGGATCGGCCTGCTCGGCGGCCTGGCCGATCACTGCCGGCACGCCGGTGCGCAGGCGGCCCATGGCGAACAGGAAGAGGTTGACCGCGTAGGAGAGTAGGGTGAGGCCGAGCACCACCGGATAGAGGCGCGCCCTGAGCAGCAGGTAGACGCCGCTGGCGGTGAGCACGCCGAGGGCCGCGCAGAACAGGATTTCCATGTCAGAGCACCTCCTGGTTGGAGCCGTCCTTGTCCGTCTCGTCCCGGCTGACGTGGCCGAGGTTGGAGAGGATCAGCAGGGTGGCGCCGACGACGGCGAGGTAGACGCCGAGATCGAAGATCAGGGCGGTGGCCAGCTCGGTCTTGCCGATCAGCGGGATGGCGAAGTAGTCGAAGGCGGTGGTGAGGAAGGGGTAGCCGAAGAACCACGAGCCCAGGCCGGTGAGGGCGGCGATCAGCACGCCGAGGCCACAGATGGCGTGGTAGCTGATCGGCAGGCGGCGCTGGGTCCAGGTCACGCCGTGGGCCACGTACTGCAGGATCAAGGCGATGGCGGTGATCAGGCCGGCGATGAAACCGCCGCCGGGCAGGTTGTGGCCACGGACGAAGATGAAGGCCGACACCAGCAGCGCCAGCGGCAGCAGGACCCGCGCCACGTTGTTGAGGATCATCGGATGGCTATCGCGGGACCAGGGGGTGCCCTTGGGATCCACCAGCGGATGCGGCAGGTGCAGATGCTTGAGCAGGCCGTAGACGCCCGCTGCGGCGATGGCCAGCACGGTGATCTCGCCAAGGGTGTCGAAGCCGCGGAAATCCACCAGGATGACGTTGACCACGTTGTAGCCACCGCCGCCGGACACCGAGTTGGCCAGGAAGAAGTCGCCGATGCCCTCGTAGGGGCGGGTCAGCACGGCGTAGGCCAGCAAGGCCACCAGCAGGCCCAGGCCGCCGGCCAGCAGGACGTCGCGCAGGCCGCGCAGGCTGCTGGATTCGATAGGGGTACGATCGGGCATGAAGAACAGCGCCAGCACCAGCAGGATGATGGTCACCACCTCCACCGACAGCTGGGTCAGCGCCAGGTCCGGCGCCGAATAGCGGGCGAACAGCAGGGACACGATCAGGCCCACGGTGCTCAGGGTCATCAGCGCCTTGAGGCGATTGCGGTGGAAGAACACCGTCAGCACCGCGGTCAGCATGAGGATGCCCAGCCCCAGGGCGGTGAGCGGATCGAAGGGCGACAGGGCGACCGGGCCGTGGAGGCTGTCCAGGCCGGACAGCGCCGCCACCAGCAGCACCAGGGTGGCCGACAGCATCAGGGCGATGTAGCCCTGCAGCGAGCCGCTTTCCAGGCGCCCGGTGAGGCGCTGGGCAAAGCCGATCAGGCGATTCAGGCCGTGCTCGAAGACCAGCCGGGCATCGACGTCGGGCAGCCCTGCCTGCCGGCGGAACAGCGGCTGGCGGCAGGCATAGACCAGCACCCCGCCGACCATGGCCAGGATGCTCATCACCAGGGCGGTATTGAAGCCGTGCCAGATGGCCAGGCTGTAGTCGGGCAGGCTGCCGCCGAGGGCGGCGCTGGCGCCGACGGCCAGCAGCGGCGCCACGGTGTAGCCCGGCACCACGCCTACCAGCAGGCACAGCAGCACCAGGATCTCCACCGGGATCTTCATGTAGCGCGGCGGTTCGTGGGGCGGGTAGTGGGGCAGGTCGCGCGGCTCGCCGTTGAAGAAGACGTCGTGGATGAAGCGCAGCGAATAGGCCACCGAGAAGACTCCGTAGAGCACCGCCACTGCCGGCACTATCCAGCTGAAGCTGCCGAACAGGCCGTGGTTGAGGGTCTCGTTGAAGAACATCTCCTTGCTCAGGAAGCCGTTGAGCAGCGGCACCCCGCCCATGGCGGCGGCGGCGACCATGGCCAGCACCGCGGTATGCGGCATGTAGCGCCAGAGGCCGGCCAGACGGCGCATGTCGCGGCTGCCGGTCTCGTGGTCGATGATGCCGGCGGCCATGAACAGCGAGGCCTTGAAGGTGGCGTGGTTGAGGATGTGGAACACCGCCGCCACGGTGGAGAGCTGGGTGTCGAGGCCGAACAGCAGGGTGATCAGGCCGAGGTGACTGATGGTGGAGTAGGCCAGCAGGCCTTTGAGGTCGTGCTGGAACAGGGCCAGGATGGCGCCCACCACCAGGGTGGTGAGGCCGGTGAGGGTGACGATGTAGAACCACCACTCCGAATCGGCCAGCGCCGGATAGAGTCGCGCCAGCAGGAAGACCCCGGCCTTGACCATGGTCGCCGAGTGCAGATAGGCCGAAACCGGGGTTGGCGCGGCCATGGCCTGGGGCAGCCAGAAGTGGAAGGGAAATTGCGCGGACTTGGTGAAGACGCCCAGCAGCACCAGGATCAGCGCCAGCGGATAGAGGGCATGGCCGGTGATCAGCGGGCCGGCGGCGAGGACGTCGCTCAGCTCGAAGCTGCCGACGATATGGCCGATCAGCAGGATGCCGGCGAGCAGGGCCAGGCCGCCGCCGCCGGTGACGGTCAGGGCCATGCGCGCGCCCTGACGGGCTTCCCTGCTGTGGCTCCAAAAGCCGATCAGCAGGAAGGACGACAGGCTGGTCAGCTCCCAGAACACCATTAGCAGCAGCAGGTTTTCCGCCAGCACCACGCCCAGCATGGCACCCATGAACAGCAGCAGGTAGGCGAAGAAGCGCCCGACCTTTTCATCCTTGCTCAGGTAATAGGTGGCATAGAGGATTACCAGCAGGCCGATGACCAGGATCATCAGCGCGAACATCAGCCCCAGGCCGTCCAGGCGCAGGCTGAGATTCAGCCCCAGCGCCGGCAACCAGTCGACCCGGTGCAGCAGCACGGCGCCGTCCAGGACCGCCGGCAGTTGTGTGGCCAGCAGGACCAGGGCCAGGGCGGGGGCCAAGGCAGTGCCCAGGGCGCAGGCACGCCGGCCGAAGCGATCGGTCGCCAGCGACAGCAGTGTTCCCAGGAAGGGTAACGCGATGATCAGCGCCAATACCATGCCTGCATCCTTTAGCTGAGCCGCCTCACGGCGGTTGGTAGATGGGGCTCCCTAGAGGCCTCGAGCGGCATTCGATCCCCGCGCCGGGACGCTTGCCGGGACGGCAGGAGGCGCGCGAAGCGATCTCTGAGTTTCGTACAAGAACCGGCGGTTTAATAACCTAAGGTGATAATAAAAGAGAGACCACGAATTCCTAGGCCTGTCTCCCTTACAAAATATTAGGAAACAGGGCACCGGCGAACGCCAGGACCGTCCCGGCCGGCGGCAGGGGCGTTCCTGACCTCACTGAGACCTCTGGAACGGGCGTTTGCTCAAGGGAATACAAGAAGGCAGCACCCGGCGCGCCGTCCTGGACAGGCGCCGGGTGCGGGGAAGAAAAAACCCCGACACGCCAAAGGAGCAAGAAACGCGTGCCGGGGGTAAACGCTGGCGCTCAGAGCGCCGGCGCGGGGGAAGCGTTGCCCTGGGCGAGACGCGTGGGTTGCACGTCCCAGCCGCCACCCAGGGCCTTGTAGAGGGCGACGATGCCGCGATAGAGCTCGATCTCGCCCTGGGCCTGCTGGTCCTCGGCGGCCAGGCGTTCGCGCTGGGCGTCGAGCAGCACCAGGAAGTCGGTACCCCCTTCGCGGTAGCGGATCTCGGCCTGGTCGGCGGCGGCGCGGCTGGCCACCGACTGGCGGATCAGCGCCTGCAGGCGTTCCTGGCGGCGGCCGTAGTCGCTGAAGGCATTGGCGCTCTCTTCCAGCGCGGTCAGCACCTGCTGCTCGTAGTTGGCCAGGGCCTCGTCGGAACCGGCGCGAGCGCCGCGCAAGCGGGCGCGGACGCTGCCCAGGTCGAAGGCCGGCCAGGTGATGCTCGGGCCGAGTCCCCAGGCACGGGCGGCACTGCTGCCGATCTGCGAGCCACGCCCGGCGGTGAAGCCGAGAAAGCCCGAGAGGCTGACCCGCGGGAAGAGATCGGCGGTGGCCACGCCAACGTCGGCGGTGGCGGCGGCCAGCCGGCGTTCGGCGGCGGCCACGTCCGGACGGCGGCGCAGCAATTCGCCGGGATCGCCGATGGGCAGGCGCTTGGCGATAGCCGGCAGGGCCTTGGGCGAGAGATCCACGCTCAGGGCGTCCGGTCGCTCGCCGAGCAGGGTGGCGATGCGATTGCGGGCGCGGGTGGCCTGGGCCTGGAATTCCGGCAGGCTGGCTTCGGTGGCCGCCAGCCGCGCTTCGCTGCGCTGCACGTCCAGGTCGCTGCCCATGCCCTCGTCCCTCAAGGTCACGGTCAGGCGCCGGGCCTCGCGCTGGTTGCCGAGGTTGTCGCGGGCGATGCGTTCGCGCAGCTGGGCACCGCGCAGGTCGCCATAGGCGTCCACCAGCTCGGCGATCAGGCTGACCTGGAGGGCGGCGAGGTCGGACGCCGCGGCTTCGGCGCGGGCGTCGCTGGCTTCCAGGGCATGGCGAACCCGACCGAACAGATCGATTTCCCAGGCCATGTCCAGGCCCAGGTCGTAGCGGTCGCTGTTGACCCGCTCTTCGGTGAAGCCGGGTTGCTGGGCCTTGCCGAGCTGGCTGCTGGCGCGGCTGGTGACCGTCGGATAAAGGTCGTTGGCGTCGTCGTCGCGCAGGGCGCGGGCGGCGCGCAGCCGGGCGAAGGCGGCGCGCAATTCGCGGTTGCCGTCCAGGCTGCTGGCCACCAGGGCGTTGAGTGTCGGGTCCTCGAACTGGCGCCACCAGAGTGCCTCGAAGCGGCCCTGGTCGTAGGCGCTGGGCTGCTGGCTGGCCTTGAGCTGGGCAGGCGCCGGCTGCGGTGCCTGGTAGTGCGGACCGACGGCGCAGGCGGAGACCGCCAGCGCCAGCAGCAGGGGAGCGAAGACCTTCATGCCTGGGCCTCCTGGGTGAGAGCCGAACGGGCCTGGCGACGCTCCACGAAGGCGCGTACCAGGGTGTAGAACAGCGGTGTGAGCAGCAGACCGAAGAAGGTCACCCCGAGCATCCCGGAGAACACCGCGACGCCCATGGCGTGGCGCATCTCGGCGCCGGCACCGGTGGAGGTCACCAGGGGCACCACGCCCATGATGAAGGCGAAGCTGGTCATCAGGATGGGCCGCAGCCGCAGGCGGCAGGCCTCCAGTACCGCGGCGACGCGGTCCTTGCCTATGGCCTGCTGGTCCTTGGCGAACTCGACGATGAGGATGGCGTTCTTGCACGCCAGGCCCACCAGTACGATCAGGCCGATCTGGGTGAAGATGTTGTTGTCACTGCCGTCCAGGATCACCCCGGTGATGGCCGAGAGCAGGGTCATGGGCACGATCAGGATCACCGCCAGCGGCAGGCTCCAACTCTCGTACTGGGCGGCCAGCACCAGGAAGGCCAGCAGCACGCAGAGCGGGAACACCAGCAGGGCGGTATTGCCGGAGAGGATCTGCTGGTAGGTCAGCTCGGTCCATTCGAAGGTCATGCCGTTGGGCAGCTCCTGCTTGAGCAGTCGCTCGATGGCCGCCTGGGCCTGGCCGGAGCTGTAGCCCGGCGCCGGTGCGCCGTTGATCTCGGCGGTGAGGAAACCGTTGTAGTGCATCACCCGGTCGGGGCCGGCGCTGTCGCTGATCTTGACGAAGGTGGACAGGGGCACCATCTCGCCGCGGTCGTTGCGCACCTTGAGCTGGCCGATCTGCTCGGGCTCCAGGCGGAAGCGCTGGTCGGCCTGGACGTTGACCTGGAAGGTGCGGCCGAAGCGATTGAAGTCGTTGGCGTAGGTCGAGCCCAGGTAGGCCTGCAGGGTATCGAAGATGGCATCGATGGGCACCCCGAGGGTCTTGGCCTTTTCGCGGTCGATGTGGGCATTGATCTGCGGCACGTTGACCTGGTAGCTGGTGAAGAGCGACTCCGGCGCCAGTTCCGGCAGCTGCCGCGCCTTGGCCAGCACGCTCTGGGTCTGGGCATAGAGTTCCTCGTAGCCCAGGTTGCCGCGGTCCTCCACCTGCAGGCGGAAGCCGCCGATGCTGCCCAGCCCCTGCACCGGTGGCGGCGGGAAGATGGCAATGATGGATTCCTGGATGGCGGCGAATTCACCGTTCAACTGGGCGGCGATGGCACCGGCCGACAGCGAGGGGTCACGCCGCTCCTCGAAGGGTTTCAGGGTCACGAAGACGATGCCGCTGTTAGGGCTGTTGGTGAAGCCGTTGATGGACAGGCCGGGGAAGGCCACGGTGCTTTCCACGCCCGGGTGCTTGAGGGCGATGGCCGACATGCGGCGGATGACCTCCTCGCTGCGATCCAGGGTGGCGGCGTCGGGCAACTGGGCGAAGGCCACCAGGTATTGCTTGTCCTGCGGCGGCACGAAGCCGGTGGGGGTCTTGATCAGGCCCAGGCCGGTCAGGCCGAGCAGCACCACATAGAGCACCAGCACGATGGAACCGCCGCGCAGCACGCGGCGCACGGTGCCCACGTAGCCGTGGCTGGCCTTTTCGAAGAAGCGGTTGAAGGGGGCGAACAGCCAGCCGCCGAACAGCCGGTCGAGCAGCCGCGAGAAACGGTCCTTGGGCGCGTCGTGGCCCTTGAGCAGCACCGCGGCCAGGGCCGGCGACAGGGTCAGGGAGTTGAAGGCCGAGATCACCGTGGAGATGGCGATGGTCAGGGCGAACTGGCGATAGAACTGCCCGGTAAGACCGGAGATGAAAGCGGTGGGGACGAACACCGCGCAGAGCACCAGGGCGGTGGCGATGATCGGACCGGTCACCTCGCCCATGGCGCGGCGGGTGGCCGCCACCGGGTCGAGGCCCAGACCGATGTTCCGCTCGACGTTTTCCACCACCACGATGGCGTCGTCCACCACGATGCCGATGGCCAGCACCAGGCCGAACAGGGACAGCGCATTGAGCGAGAAGCCGAAGGCGTGCATCACCGCGAAGGTGCCGATCAGCGACACCGGCACCGCCACCAGGGGAATGATGGAGGCGCGCCAGGTCTGCAGGAACAGGATCACCACCAGCACCACCAGGACGATGGCTTCGAACAGGGTGTGCACCACGGCCTCAATGGAGCCGCGCACGAAGATGGTCGGGTCGTAGACGATCTCGTAGTCCATGCCCTGGGGGAAGCTCTGCTTGAGCTCGGCCATCTTGGCGCGCACCTGGTTGGACAGGTCGATGGCGTTGCTGCCGGGGCGTTGGAAGATCGGGATGGCCACCGCCGGCTGGTTGTTCAGCAGGGATCTCAGGGCGTACTGGTTGGAGCCCAGTTCGATGCGGGCGATGTCGCGCAGCCGGGTGATTTGGCCGTCAGGGCCGGCGCGCACGATGATGTTGGCGAATTCTTCCTCGTCCACCAGGCGACCCTGGGTGTTGATGGCCAGTTGGAAGCTGGTGCTGCCCGGTGCCGGCGGCGCGCCCAGGGCGCCGGCCGCGACCTGGCGGTTCTGCTCGCGGATGGCGGCGACCACGTCGCTGGCGGTCAGGCCGCGCGAGGCCACCTTGTCCGGATCGAGCCAGACGCGCAGGGAATAGTCGCCCATGCCGAACAGTTGGACATCGCCCACGCCGTCCAGCCGCGCCAGCTCGTCCTTGACGTTGATCAGGGCGTAGTTGGACAGATAGAGCATGTCGTAGCGCTGGTCCGGCGAGGTGAGGTGCACCACCATCGCCAGGTCCGGCGAGGCCTTGTCGGCGGTCACGCCAAGGCGCTGCACCTCTTCCGGCAGCTTGGGCAGGGTGCGGGTGACGCGGTTCTGCACCTGCACCTGGGCGGTATCCAGGTCGGTGCCCAGGGCGAAGGTGATGGTCAGGGTCAGCTTGCCGTCGGCGGTGGACTGGGACGACAGGTAGAGCATGTGCTCCACGCCGTTCATGGCCTGCTCCAGGGGCGCAGCGACGGTCTCGCCGATCACCTTGGGGTTGGCGCCGGGGAAGGTGGCGCGCACCACCACGGTGGGCGGCACCACCTCGGGGTATTCGCTGATCGGCAACTGGAACAGCGAGATGGCCCCGCCGATCAGGATGATCAGCGAGAGCACGGCGGCGAAGATCGGCCGGCGGATGAAGAACTGGGAGAAGTTCATCGGAGCGGTCCTTGAGCGAAAGGCGTGCAGAGGCGCAGCCGGCGTCTCCATCGCGGTCATGGACCGCTCCTACAGTAGGAGCGGTCCATGACCGCGATAAGGGCTGCCGACGGGCGTGAAGATCAGGGGTGAAACGAAGGCCTAGCGACTACCCACCTTGAGCGGCTGGGTCGGTGCCGGCAGGCTGGCCAATACCGCGTCGCGCTGGCGCTTGAGCGCGGCCAGGGTGGTGGCATCGGCCATGGGCACCGACTGGGCATCGACGGTCATGCCCGGGCGCACCCGCTGCAGGCCGTTGACCACGATGCGATCGCCGGCTTCCAGCCCCTTGCGCACGATGCGCAGGCCTTCGAGGCGCGGGCCCAGGTCGACGGTGCGATAGGCGGCCTTGTTCTGGCCGTCCACCACCAGCACGAATTTCTTGCCCAGGTCGGTACCCACGGCGGCGTCCTGGATCAGGGTGCCTTCGTAGGTGCCGCTGCCCACCAGCCGCAGCCGGGCGTAGAGCCCCGGGGTGAAGCGACCGTCGGCGTTGTCGAACACGGCGCGGCCGTGGATGGTGCCGGTACGCGGATCGAGCTGGTTGTCCATGAAGTCCATGTGGCCTTCGTGGGAGAAGTCGTCCTCGTTGGACAGCGCCATATAGACCGGGCTGGCCGCGCCGCGCTGCCCCTGGCGGGCCAGGGCCTGCTGCTTGAGGAAGACGCGCTCGTCGGCATCGAAGTAGGCATAGACCTTGTCGGTGGAGACCAGGGTGGTGAGGCGCGTTTCTCCGGCGTTGACCAGGTTGCCGGCGGTCACCTCGGCGCGGCCGACGCGACCGTCGATGGCGGCGCGGACCTCGGTGAAGCCCAGATTCAGGCGCGCGGCATCGAGTTGCGCCTGGGCTGCGGCGACGCTGGCCTTGGCTTCCTGGGCAGCGCTGCGCCGGGCCTCGACGATCTCCGCGGAGATGGCATTGCTGCTGCGCAGGCGCTCGCCGCGGGCGGCTTCGTCGGCGGTCCGGTTGGCATTGGCGCGAGCCTGCTGCAAGCCGGCTTCGAGGCGCTTGACCTCGGCCTGGAAGGGGCGCGGATCGATCTGCAGCAGCAGGTCGCCGCGCTTGACCCGGGTACCCTCGTGGAAGAGCACGCGGTCGACGTAGCCGGAGACGCGGGGGCGGACCACCACGGATTCCGGTGCTTCCAGGCGGCCGGTCACCTCGTCCCATTCCACCACCGGCTGGCGCAGCACCTCGGCGGCGCTCACCTTGGGCGCCGGCGGGGCGGCACTGGCCTGGGGATGGGAATCGCCGCAGGCGGCGAGGAACAGGGTTGAAGTCAGGGCCAGGGGGCCAAGGGTTTTCGCGAAGAGATCCATGTTCGAGTCCGCCCGAGTTGGAGAGAGGTCAGGGAGGCGAGTCTGCCGCCGCGCGCGGGCAGCGACGAATCGAAGGGCTCGAACTTATTTATCGATGGCGATGATGCTTTTGCTGTAGGTATCGCTGGCGATGATAGAGAAGGTCGGAAAGGGCCGAGGTTGAGCCCTTCCACGAAAAGTAAGGATGACGGCGCCGTCTTAAAGACTGTCCGGATCGCCAATGAACATCTGGATGCGCGACCTCAACCAGCGCTCGCCGGGATCGTGGTCCTGGGCGCCGCTCCAGGCCATGGGCAGCTCGTGGCCGCCGTCGTGCAGCTCCGCAGGCGGGTCTTCGTATCTTAGGCCTCCGGTGCTGGCCAGCAGTCGCGCGGTGTAGTCCGGCACCATCACCAGCAGGTCGGTTTCCGCCAGCAGCGAGCCCAGGCCGTTGAACTGGGGTACCGCCAGCACCACTCGGCGTTGGCGGCCGAGCTTGTCGAGCAATTCGTCGACATAGCCGGTGAGGTCGCCAGCGTAGGACACCAGGGCATGGGGCCGGGCGCAGTATTCATCCAGGGTCAGGCGGCCAGGCTTGCTGTCGGCACGCAAGACCTTGAAGCCGAAGCGGCGCACCGGCCGGCGCTTGGCGTTGGCCGGCAATTCCTCGGTATAGCCCACCGCCACGGTGATCTCGCCGGAGGCCAGCATGCCGGCGGCGGTCAGGTAGTTCATTCGTCGCACCACCAGGGTGGTGCCCGGCGCCTCGATGCGGATGCGCCGCAGCAAGGGCGGCAGCAGGGCGAATTCGACGTCATCGGACAGGCCGACGCGAAACACCCGGTCGGCGCTGGCCGGCTCGAAACTCTGGGTCCGGCTCACCGCGCTGGAAATCTGGTCCAGGGCCGGTGACAGCAGGGCGGCGATCTCCAGAGCCCGCGGCGTAGGCTCCATGCTGCGCCCGGTGCGAACGAACAGCGGATCGTCGAACAGGGTGCGCAGCCGCGCCAGGGCGGCGCTGATGGCCGGCTGGCCGAGAAACAGCTTTTCCGCGGCGCGGGTGACGCTGCGCTCGAGCATCAGGGTCTCGAACACGATGAGCAGATTGAGGTCGACGCGGCGCAGATCGGTACGGTTCATTCAGGCCCCGGTAGGGAGTGGATCGATACCCCCGATGTCCATTATCGATGGGGATGCATAGAATCCTAAGGGAAGGCTGGTTAGAGTCCTAGTCATAGCAGTCCGCCTCGGCAACCGTTCCGGGGTCGGCATCAACGCGAGGTAGTCCCATGTCCCGCCTGATCCAGTTCACCGAGTTCGGCCCGCCGGAGGTGCTCAGCTGCATCGACCGGCCCACCCCTGTGGCTGGACCCGGTGAGGTGTTGGTGCAGGTAGAGGCCATCGGCGTGAGCTGGTACGACGTGCTCTGGCGGCAGAACCTCGCCCCCGAGCAAGCCAATCCGCCGGCGGGTCTTGGCTGCGAATTGGCTGGGGTGGTCGCCGCCCTGGGCGAGGGGGTCACGGAATTCGCCGTGGGCGACCGCGTAGCCAGTTTCCTCGGGCACGACATCAATCGCTATCCGGCCTACGGCGACGAGCTGGTTTATCCGGCCACTTCCCTGGTGCGCTACCCGGAGGTGCTCACCCCGGTGGAAGCCGCGGTGCACTACAATCCGCTGCTCACCGTCTATACCGCGCTGATGCACCAGGCCCGGCTGCAACCGGGCGAATGGGTGCTGATCACCGATGCCAGTCGCTGCTGCGGGCCGGTCTCCATCCAGCTGGCCAAGGCCCTGGGCGCCCGGGTCATCGCCAGTACCCACGATGCCGCCGACCGCGACTACCTGCGCGAGTTGGGGGCCGACAAGGTCATCGCCGCCGAGGAGGAGGATCTGGTCAGCCGTATCGCCAGCATCACCGACGGCGTCGGCGTACACGTCGCCCTGGATGCCCTGGGCGGTCCGCAACTGGCGCTGCTCGGCGAGGCCATGGCACCCCGTGGCCGGCTGCTGCTCTACGGCCTCAACGGTGGCAACCAGACCCCGCTGCCGGCCTGCGCGGCCTTCAAGAAGAAATTCAAGCTCTATATCCACTGCGTACAGGACTTCACCGGGCAGCCGGAGATGGGTCTGGAAGCGGACTGCGCCGCGGTTCGCGAGGCCCTGCAACACATCGATCAACTGACCCGCGATCGCTTGCTCAAGGCGCAGATCAAACAGGTGTTCCCCTTCGACCAGTACGTCGAGGCCCACCGCTGCATGGAGCAGTGCCCTACGCGGGGTCGGGTGGTCATCAGCGTCGACTGAACCTGGCAGGCATGAAAAACCCACGCCTTGGCGTGGGTTTTTTATGGGCGTCGAAACTTAGGCGGTAGCTTTCTTCTGCAACGGCGGATTGGCACGGTTCACCCGCGTCTTGGCGCCAAAGAAGGCCACGCTGAGGAAGTGCAGTGGGCTGATTCGCTCCAGTACCACCTTGAGGGCTACCGGCAGGAACAGGCCCATGACCATGCTGACGGTGAAGACCACCCAGACGTCGTGTACCTGCACCTTGTTCAGCACGATGCGCGCGCCGGCGGTACCGAAGACGTGGAACAGATAGATCTCGAAGGAGAAATAACCCAGCCAGGCCAGCGGCTTGAAGTAGAAGCGGCGCGCGATCAGCAGGCTGATGGCGGCCAGGCCCAGAGCGGTACCGACTACGGCCATGTCGGCCTCGTCCAGGTCGACCAGCTCGAACAGGTACGCCTGGTCGATGCCGACCAGGATCGTCAGGGCCACGGCCATGGCCGTGACGTTACGCCGGGTGATGAGCTGGTCGCCGAAGCGATAGAGGCCCAGGCCGAGGAGGAAGAAAGGGAACAGCTGCACGGCCTTGTTGAGGCTGAACAGGTCCGGGAAGCTCTCCCAGACGAAGGACGCCGCCAAGGCCACGGCGAACACCAGGCCATAATTGCGCAGGGTCAGCAGCAGGCCGGCTTTCTCCAGCAGGGCGATCACCACGAAGATGCAGAAGATCGACTGCAGGAACCAGAAGTGCGCGTAGCTGAAGAAGTAGATGCTGAAGATATCGGTCAGCTGCGGCTTGTAGTTGGTATTGGGCACGGCCATCTGCAGGGCGAAGAACAGCGTCGAGACCACTAGCAGCGGAATGCCGATGCGCTTGAACTTACCCTGGTAGAAGCGCGACAGATCGCTGCCGGTATTCACCGGGCGGAGGGCGTAGACATAGCCGGAGATGGCGGTGAACAGCGGCATCCGGATATAGACGAGCGAATCGTAGAGGTAGCGCAGCACGGAGTCGTCGGGCACCTTCATGCCCAGGGTGGACGAGCTGCCGATGACATGGCCCGCTACCATCAGAAACAGCGCCAGTCCGCGAATGGTCTCTATTCGCAGATCCTTCTCGGGCGTGGTCTTGGTCATGCTGAGTCCTCTGTACTAGCTAAGGCGAGACAGCGTTGCCTCAATCGAGCGATGGGGAACGAATGTCGGCGCATCGTTCATCTGAGCCCGCTGAGCTTAGGCTAGTTCGCTCCTCTACTTGCAGGACGGACCGGAAAAGCCCGGGTTTTCTTGCGCTGCATCACTTTTCCGTGAAGCGATTCCCGAAAGTGTGAACTGACAACGCCGGCGAATGCCGGTGATTAAGCTGGCATTGTGCCAGTTTTAAGGATTTCTTAAGCCAAAGGAGGGGCGGGGGATGGCGGCCGGGGCCGCCGGATACTCAGACGAAGGCCTTGCCGTCGAGGACAGCCTTGCGCCAGCGGGTAATGCGTACCTCGGCAGGCAGGCCGACCTGGCTGAAGGGGTCCTGGGCCAGGAAGGCTTCGGCTTCGGCACGGGTTTCCACGTCGACGATGTAGACGCTGCCGCTGGCGGTCTCGCCGTCGTCACTGAGCTTGGCGCCGCAGGCCAGCAGGGCGGCGGCATGCTCACGGAGAAAGTCCAGGTGGGCCGGGCGATGCTGCTGGCGCAGGGCCAGGCTGTCCGGCTTGTCGAAGGTCTCGATCAGAAAAGGCATGGCAGGCTCCGATAGGGGCGGTGGCCCCGGTGGCCGCCGCCCGCGCAGGGTGGCGCGATCCTGGGTACAGCGTCAATCGCAGGTTCGACGACTGACCGCCGCTATCGCCCGGGCATAGCCATAGCAGAGAAACGTATTAAACATTTCTTTATAAAAGATCCATTCTGGCCTTCTTTAATGGAATATAAGGAGGTTCTCATGCTGCTGTCCTTCGGGCTTCTCGCCCGGGTTTTCGTGGTGTTGGCCGTCGCCCTCGGGGTATTGGCACCGGTGCGGGCAGCCGAGCAGCAGTTGCGCATCGGCTATCAGAAAGGCGGCGGTCTACTGGCCGTTCTCAAGGCCCAAGGGACCCTGGAACAGGCCCTGGGTGCCAAGGGCTACCAGGTGACCTGGCGTGAATTCCAGGCCGGACCGCAACTCCTGGAAGCGCTCAACGCCGGCAGCGTCGACGTCGGCTACACCGGTTCGCCGCCGCCGATCTTTGCCCAGGCCGCCGGGATCGATCTGGTCTACCTGGGCGCCGAGCCGGCCAGCGAGGCGGTCGAGGCCATCGTGGTGCCGAATGGCTCCTCGATCCACGCGGTTGGCGAGCTCAAGGGCAAGAAGGTAGCGGTGCAGAAGGGGTCGAGCGCCAACTTCCTATTGGTCGCCGCCCTGAACAAAGCGGGTCTCACGCTCAAGGACATCCAGCCGGTCTATCTGGCGCCCGCCGACGCCCGCGCCGCCTTCGCCAACGGCTCGGTGGATGCCTGGTCGATCTGGGATCCCTATCTGGCGGCCATCCAGCAGAGCCAACCGGTGCGGGTGCTGGCCGACTACAAGGGACTGCTGCATGCCAATAGCTTCTATGAGGGATCGCGCCGCTATGCCGAGGCCCATCCCCAGGTGATCCAGCTGCTGTTGGCGGAACTGGCCAAGGCCGGGGCCTGGGCCAACAGCCACAAGCCGGAGGTGAGTCGCATCCTGGCGCAGCAGATCGGCCTGCCGGAGCCGGTGATCACCACCTGGCAAGCGCGGACCGGTTATGGCGTGACCCCGTTGACGCCCGCGATCATCGCTACCCAGCAAAAGACCGCCGACATCTTCTATGACCAAGGGCTGATTCCGCGCAAGGTGGACGTCAGCCAGGCGGTCTGGAAGGCGCCCTAGGATATGCACCATCTCTGAACTGTCATATTGAAAGCTTCGCTTCCATGAGCTCCTTATAACCGCGCCAGTCAATCATGAGATAGGTATCGAAGTGGGTTTCGTCATGGCCTTCAAGTTTGGTGCGCCTGTGCTGTTGTCAGGGCTGAAAAGTGGTACTTTTCCCAGATGAAATGGCGCGGCGCTCGTGGCTTTGGCACTGGGTCAGTAGGTTGAAAGATCCATTCCTGTTTTGAATGCTATTGAGTCTATAAGAGGCAAGTTAATTGAGTTCTAGAAGGGTCCTGTTCTATGACGTTACGGAAATATCTCGACTTGACAGAGGTACCGGAATACAGAGAGTCATAAGGGAAACCTACGCTGCCTTGCAGCGCCTGCTCTGCGATTTATCCCTCATCCCTGTGGTGGCTGATATCTTATCTGGGGATTTTTTTCCGGCATCCTACGACGACGGGTTTTTTCGTGCAGGGGCAAAGGGTGAACCCATTCGGCCGAAGGCTGGCGACATATTTTTGAGTGTCGATTTGAACTATAAGATAAGCGAGGCAACGATAGCGGTTTTAAGAGGCTATAAGCAGAAGGGCGTTTCGATACATTTCGTTATTTACGATATCTTGCCACTGACCAGGCCTCAATATTTCAACTTCAAGGATGGCTGGTTCGACGATGAGGATTTCATTCTGCAATTTACTCTTTGGCTCAAGGCTGCATGCGAGCTTTCCCAGTCACTGATTTGCATTTCTGCGGCGACGATGCGGGATGTCGCTTCTTGGATCGCCGAGAGCGAAGGTGTCAGGCGACCGATCCTGAAGACATTCCGCCTCGGGACCGGGCATATTCCCGAGCCCGAGAAAGCATCCGAACAGGTGGCGGGTATTTTCGATGGTTCTCCTGTGTTTGTCATGGTGGGTACGGTTGAACCGAGAAAGGCTCATGCGTTGGCATTGAAAGCATTTGACCTGTTGTGGGGTCAAGGACATCGCTTAAAGCTGGTCATAGTGGGTAAGTGCGGATGGGCTTCGGAAACTGTGGTTTCTTCTATGACGCAGCATCGACTATTCGGTAGTTCTCTGCATTTCCTGGAGAATCTGCCTGATAATGAGCTTGCCCATGTCTATCGTGAAGCAGACGCGTTATTGTCTCTTTCCGAGGCTGAAGGCTTTGGCATGCCCAACATCGAAGCCGCTGTCGTAGGCCTACCCATCATCGCCCGTGATATCCCGGTATTCAGGGAGGTTTGTGGAAATGGAGCCTATTACCTGAAGAACGATATTTCTGATGTCGAGCTGGCTCAGGAAGTCCTGGTATGGCTTGAGCGCAGAAGGGAGGGTGCCATACCAACCTCGGACCAGGTAGAGCTGCCGACCTGGGATCAGTCGGCCAAATCGCTGTTGAGCGCCTTGGAGCTCCAAGGGGCTCTCACTCATCCTTGAGTGGAGGCGATTTCGTTCTCGGCTTGTGCTTTTCCTCAATAGCAGCTTCCGCACTAGGCACGCCGCGGCAGCACATAGCCCAACAGGAACATCCCGGCCGCGGCTACCACCACCGAGGGGCCGGCCGGGGTGTCCTGGTACCAGGACAGCGTCAGGCCCAGGCACACCGCGGCCATGCCCAGCAGGCTGGCGCCACAGGCCATCTGCTCCGGGCTGCGGGCGTGGCGCTGGGCGGTGGCGGCGGGGATGATCAGCAGCGAGGTGATCAGCAGCACCCCGACGATCTTCATGGCCACGGCGATGACGATGGCCACCAGCAGCATCAGCGCCAGGCGGATCCAGGTCACTGGCAGGCCTTCGACCTGGGCCAGCTCCTCGTGCACGGTGATGGCCAGCAGCGGCCGCCACAGCCAGGCCAGGGCCGCCAGCACCAGGGCGCTACCGCCGAGGATCCAGCGCAGATCGCTGGGGCCGACCGCGAGCAGATCGCCGAACAGATAGCTCATCAGGTCGATCCGCACCTCGTGCATGAACGACAGCGCTACCAAGCCCAGTGACAGGGTGCTGTGGGCGAGGATGCCCAGCAGGGTGTCGGCGGCCAGTCCCCGGCGGCGCTGTAGCACCACCAGCAGCACGGCCAGCGCCAGGCAGCCGACGGTGACGGTCAGGGTCGGGCTGACATCGAGCAGGAAGCCCAGCGCCACGCCGAGCAGGGCGGCGTGGGACAGGGTGTCGCCGAAATAGGCCATGCGCCGCCAGACCACGAAGGAGCCGAGGGGACCGGCGACGAGGGCGAGGGCGAGACCGGCGAGCAGGGCATACAGCAGGAAATCAGCCATGCTTGCAGTGGGCTCCATGGACATGCGGGGTCTTGACTACGCTGCCATGCAGGTCGTGAGCGTGATCGTGATGATGGTGGTAGACGGCGAGGTTGCGCGCACTCTGGCCGAACAGCGCCTGATAGGCCGGATCGCCGCTGACCTGCTCGGGATGACCGGAGCAGCAGATGTGGCGATTCAGGCAGATCACCTGGTCGGTGGCGCCCATCACCAGGTGCAGGTCATGGGAAACCATCAGCACGCCGCAGCCGTGACGCTCGCGCAACTGGCCGATCAGCCGGTACAGCTCACTCTGGCCATTGATGTCGACACCCTGTACGGGTTCGTCGAGCACCAGCAGCTCGGGCTGGCGGAGCAGGGCGCGGGCCAGCAGCACCCGCTGCAGCTCGCCGCCGGAAATGCTCTGCAGGGGGCTGTCGATGACGCCTTCAGCGCCCACTTCGCCCAGGGCGGCCAGGGCACTGGCGCGATTCACCCCCGGCACCAGGCGCAGGAAGCGCAGCACCGACAGCGGCAGGGTGGCGTCCACCTGCAGCTTCTGCGGCATGTAGCCGATGCGCAGTCGCGGGCGGCGCCAGACGCTGCCGCGATCGGGCGTGAGCAGGCCGAGCACGCTGCGCACCAGGGTGGTCTTGCCGGCGCCGTTGGGGCCGATGAGGGTGACGATGCGGCCGGGGTCAAGGGTCAGGCTGACCTGGTCGAGCACCGGCTGCCCGGCGAAGGTCACGCCGACCTCCTGCAGCCGGATCAGCGCCTCGCTCATGCCTGCTTCCGGCAGGCGGCGCACTGACCGACCACTTCCACGGTCTGGCCTTCCACCTGGAAGCCCACGGCACTGGCGCCGTCGAGGATGGCCTGGTGCACGGCCGGTTGCTCCAGCTCGATGCTCACCTGGCAACTGCGGCAGATCAGGAATTGGCCCTGGTGGGCCTCGCCGGGATGGTTGCAACCCACGAAGGCGTTGAGCGAGGCGATGCGGTGCACCAGACCGTTCTCGACCAAGAAATCCAACGCCCGATAGACGGTGGGCGGCGCCGCGCGGCGGCCGTCCTGTTCGCTGAGCACCGCCAGGATGTCGTAGGCACCGAGCGGCTTGTGGCTCTGCCAGACCAGTTCCAGCACCCGCTTGCGCAGGTCGGTGAGGCGCACGCCGGCGCGACTGCAGAGGTGATCCGCCTCGGCCAGCGCGTGGGCGACGCAGCGGGAATGATCGTGGGGCCGAAAGGCCAGGGGAGCATCGGACATGGAGCGGTACCTTGGAAGCCAGGACGTTATTATATTGCACCTCTCTTAAGAATCGGGATTTTCACGTGCCGCGCCTCCTACCCCTCGTCGCCTCCCTGTTGCTCACCTGCACCCTGCTGCCCGCCCAGGCCGAGGTGAAGGTACTGACCAGCATCAAGCCCCTGCAACTGATCGCCGCGGCCATCCAGGACGGTGCCGGCCAGCCTGCCGTCCTCTTGCCGCCGGGCGCCTCGCCGCACCACTACGCCCTGCGCCCCTCTGACCTGCGCCAGGTGCGCGAAGCCAATCTCGTCTATTGGATCGGTCCGGATCTGGAGACCTTCCTGCCGGCCGTGCTCAAGGAGCGCCAGGGCCCCAGCGTGGCCATTCAGGACCTGCCGGGCCTGCACCTGCGGCGCTTCGGCGAGGAGCATGCGGACGCCCATGACGACGATCACGGCGAAGAGCACGATCATGCGCACGGTGATGACCAGGGCAGCGAGCCCGAATACGCCCACGACCACGATCATCGTCCGGGCAGCCTGGACGCCCACCTCTGGCTGAGCCCGGCCAACGCCCGGGTAATCGCCACCCGCCTGGCTGCCGACCTGAGCCAGGCCGATCCGGCCAACGCCAGTCGCTACGCCAGCAACCTCAAGGCTTTCGAAAGTGGACTGGACGCCAAGGACCAGGCCCTGCGCGCCCAACTGGCACCCCTGGCCGGCAAGCCCTACTTCGTCTTCCACGAGGCCTTCGATTATTTCGAGGAAGCCTATGGCCTGGGCCATCGCGGCGTCTTCGCCTTGGGTGCCGACGTCCAGCCCGGGGCGCGCCACGTGGCGGCCATGCGTGACGAACTCAAGGCTGCCGGACCCACCTGCGTCTTCACCGAGCCGCCGCTGCAACCGAAGATCGCCACCACCCTGAGCAGCGGCCTGCCGGTGACCCTGGTGGAGCTGGACCCGCTGGGTGCGCGCATCCCGGCCAACGCCGGCGGCTATGCCCAGCTCCTGCAGAACGTGGCCGACAGCCTCGGTGGCTGCCTGGGCAAGCTGCCTTGAAACGCCCTGGGCGACGGATCGACTAAACCCGCCTTTTCGTCGCCTTCGCGCCACTTCGCCGCCGTTCAGCTAGCGTTCAGGACGAGTTCAGGGAGCGTTCAGGGCCATTGGCCTAATCTGCAACTGTCAGATCAGCAACGCCGAGGTCGCCCGGATATGTTCACCCTAGCGCAGCTCCCGCTAAGGCAGATCGTCCGGACACTTCGACCCGACCTGGCGATGTTCATCCTTGTAACTCCATTGCAGGGTCACCAAGTCAGCTCTGGTCCCCTGTAGCCGTCCCCCAACGGCAGTTTCCGATCCCCATGAAGTGCTCCTTACCTCTCCAACTGGAGAGGTTTTTTTTGCCTGGAATAAAGTGAGTGACCCCATCCATGCATTCCCCGCTCTCGCCGTCCGCCCGCCTCAGGCGCCATAATTGGTACCCGGGCGCTACTGCGCGAAGCGTGAGCTACATGCGGTCGCAGCCACAGAGAGTCTCGTTAGCTGTTCAGGAGTCTGCATGAAGATCCTCGTCGTCGAAGACGAAAACCTGCTGCGCCACCACCTCAAGGTGCGTCTGGGTGAAGCCGGTCATGTCGTCAATGCCGTGGCCGATGCGGAGGAAGCGCTCTACAGCGCCCGCGAATTCCATCATGACCTCGCCATCATCGACCTGGGTCTGCCGGGCATGAGCGGGCTCGATCTGATCCGCCAGCTGCGCAACCAGGGCGCCACCCTGCCGATCCTCATCCTCACCGCCCGCGGCAGCTGGCAGGACAAGGTCGAGGGTCTCGGTGCCGGTGCGGACGACTACGTGGTCAAGCCCTTCCAGTTCGAAGAGCTGGAGGCGCGTCTCAACGTACTGCTGCGCCGTTCGGCGGGCTTCGTCCAGCCCAGCATTCGCGCCGGTTCGCTCAAGCTGGACCTGGGTCGCCAGCAGGCCTTCAACGAAGAACAGCCGCTGCAGCTTACCGCCTACGAGTACCGCCTGCTGGAATACCTGATGCGCAATCACCAGCAGGTAATCACCAAGGAGCGGCTCATGGAGCAGCTCTACGACGATGACGGCGAGCACGACAGCAACGTCATCGAGGTATTGGTGGGCCGCCTGCGGCGCAAGCTGGAGGCCAGCTGCCAGATGCAACCCATCGAAACGGTCCGGGGCCGCGGCTACCTGTTCACCGAGCGCTGTCAGTGATCCGTTCCTTTCGCGTGCGGTTGCTGCTCAGCGCGGCGCTGCTGGTGATCGTCTGCCTGGCGTTGATCGTGCCGGCGATCCGCAATGCCTTCGATCGCACCGTGGAGAACTTCGTCGCCGCGCGCCTGGAAGCCAACGCCAACACCCTGATCGGTGCGGCCCGGGCCATCGACGGCCGCCTGGCGATGCCGGAGATGATCGCCGAGGAGGTCTTCGATCGACCCGGTTCGCCGATCCTCGGCTATGTCTACGATCAGAACGGCCGCCTGCTCTGGCGCTCGCGCTCGGCGATCAAGGAGCGCCCCAATTACAAGCCCACCTTCGACGGCGGCGGCGTCAAGCTGGTCAAGGCCACCGATGACAAGGGACAGGGCTTCTTTGTCTTCGACCGCGAGGTGCTGCTGGGCAATCCGCCGGTGGCGGGCTTCAGCGTGGTCACCATGCAGCCGGCCGAGGAATACGAGCGGTTGCGCGCCACCTTCCTGCACCAGGTGATCCTCTGGCTGGTAGGGGTGCTGGGCGCCCTGTTGCTGCTGCTGGCGCTGGTCATGCAATGGAGCCTGCGCCCCCTGCGGCGCCTCAGCCAGCAACTCGACGCGGTGGAAACCGACCAGCGCGACCTGCTCGACGAGAAGAACGTACCCAGTGAGATCAGCCGCCTGATCCGCTCGCTCAACCGGCTGCTCGACCACGAGCGCCTGCAGCGCGAGCGCTACCGGGACACGCTCGGTGACCTGGCCCACAGTCTGAAGACGCCCCTGGCGGTGTTGCAGGGGGTGACCGAGGAGTTGCGTCGGCGACCGCAGCTGGACCAGGAGGTCGGCACCCTGCAGACCCAGATCGAGCGCATGAACCAGCAGGTGATGTACCAGCTGCAGCGGGCCACCCGCCAGGGCGGCGCGGTGCTCAGTCGGCCGCTGGAGCTGGCGCCGCTGCTGGAATCGCTGTTCAGCACCCTGGACAAGGTCTATGCCGAGAAGCGCGTCCAGGCCGAGCTTGAGCTGCCGCCCAACCTGCGCGTCCAGGCCGAGGAAGCGGCCATGCTCGAGGTGTTCGGCAACCTGCTGGAGAACGCCTATCGCCTCTGCCTGACCCAGGTGCGGGTCAGCGCCCGGCGCCACACCGAGCACTGGATCCTCGACATCGAGGACGATGGCCCGGGCATCCCGGCCGAACGCCGCGAAAGCGTGCTGCGCCGCGGCATGCGTATGGACAGTCGGCACCCCGGACAGGGCATCGGCCTCGCCGTGGTGCAGGACATCCTCGAAGGTTACCGCAGCAGTCTGACCATCGACGAATCGAGCCTGGGCGGGGCGCGCTTCCGCTTCCGCCTGCCCGCCGCCATTTCCCCGGAGCGGCCTTCCTTGGTGCACAATGGCGCCAGGACGTGACCCATGGGTCATGACTGGCGTCTGCTCCCGATAGTGAAATTTTGTCTGTAAGGACCCCGGCATGAGCCGCGACTGCCGTCACCTCGAATCCCTGCTGCACCACGATATTCCCATCACCAAGGCCCTGGGCCTGGAAGTCCGCGACTGGAGCGAGCATCGCCTGCAGCTGCACGCGCCGCTGGACGCCAACATCAACCATGCCAGCACCATGTTCGGCGGCAGCCTCTACTGCGTCGCCGTACTGGCTGGCTGGGGCTGGCTGTACCTGAGATTGCGCGAGGCGGGCATCGAGGAAGGGCACATCCTCATCCAGGAAGGCCAGATCAGCTATCCGCGACCAATCACCGCCGACGCCCTGGCCTATGGCGAGCCGGCCGAGGAACGCGCCTGGGAGCGCTTCGAGACCACCTTCCGCCGTCGCGGTCGGGCGCGCATCACCCTGCAATCGCGTATCGTCACCGAGAGTGGCGAGGATGGCGTACGCTTCAGTGGCCAGTACGTGCTGCACCGTTGAAAGCGGCCGCGGCATGAAAAAGGGCGACCCCGGGGTCGCCCTTTTTCATGCCGGCAGATTCGCTAGCCGTGGGAGTGGGACTCGGCGGGCGCCTGCTGGGCGGTGTCGGTCTTGGGCAGGTTGTCCGGCGGCACGGCCAGGGCGCGCAGCGCACCGGACATGATCTCGCTGAAGGTCGGCGCCGAGACCAGGCCGCCGAAGTAGCCTTCCTTGGTCGGCGTATCCAGCATCACCGCCAGCACCAGCTTGGGATCGGCCGCCGGCGCCATGCCGACGAACAGCGAGCGATAGGCGTGCTCGGTGTAGCTGCCGGCCCCGGCCTTGCGCGCGGTACCGGACTTGCCCGCCACGTGGTAGCCGGGCACCCGGGCGCGGATCACGCCGCCGTCGTCTTCCACCACATGGTTGAGCATGGCGCGGATACGCCGGGCGATGGTCGGGTCCATGGCCTGGATGCTCTGCTGTTTCTGGTCCTTGAGCAGGGTCAGGGGGGTGAGCTTGCCGTCGTTGGCGATCACCGAGTAGGCCTGGGCTAGCTCGGCGACGTTGACCGCCAGGCTGTAGCCGAAGGACATACTGGCGGTGGCGATCTGCGACCACTTGGTATGGCCGGGCAGATAACCGGCGTTCTCGCCGGGGAAGCCCAGTTCCATGGGGTTGCCGAAGCCGACGCGGCTGAGCTGCTCGTAGATCGGCAGCGGGCCGATCTGCAGGGCCACCTTGCTCATGCCGATGTTGGAGGAGTTGAGCAGCACCCCGGTCATGGTCAGGATGCCGCGCTTGGCCACGTCGTGGATGGTATGGCCGTCGATGGTCATCCAGCCGGGCGCCACGTCCACGGTGCTGTTCTCGTTGAACTTGCCCGAGGCCAGGGCCACCGACATGCTGAACGGCTTGATCACCGAACCGGGCTCGAAGGCGTCGGTCAGGGTGCGGTTGCGCATGTTGGGGATCTGCAGCGTCGCCCGGTTGTTGGGGTTGTAGGAGGGGAAGTTGGTCATCGCCAGGATCTGCCCGGTCTTGGGATCGACCAGCACGGCGGAGCCGGACTGGGCGCCGAACTTCTCCACCGCTGACTGCAGCGCCCGATAGGCGATGAACTGCAGGCGCAGGTCGATGGACAGCGCCACGTCCTTGCTCGGCTGCGGCTGGCGCACCACGCGCAGGTTCTTCACCACCGAGCCGCGCGGGTTGATCAGCACCTCGCGCACGCCGCCGCGGCCGGCCAGCCAGTCTTCGAAGCCCAGCTCCAGGCCCTCCTGGCCATGGCCGTCGATGTTGACCATGCCGATCACCTGGGCCACCAGGTCGGAACTGGGGTAGTAGCGCTTGTACTCCTTGATCTGGCGCACGCCGGGCACGCCCAGGGCCATGATGTTCTCGCCGTCGATGGGCGACAGGGCACGGGCCAGGTAGAGGAAGTGCTTTTCCGGGTGGCCGAGGATGAGGTTGCGCAGTTCGGCTTCGGGCTTGTGGATGGCCTGGGCCAGACGGCCCAGCTGGTCGGCGCTGTCTTGCATCTCCGCCGGGTTGCACCAGATGGTCACCACCTCGGTGGAGACCGCCAGGGGTGCGCCGTTGCGGTCGGTGATCATGCCGCGGGTGACCGGGATGGGAATGTGGCGCACCGAGCGGCGGTCGCCCTGGTCACCAAGGAATTCGGCGTCGAACAACTTGAGGTAGGTGATGCGCCCGGCGACCACGCAGGTCAGCAGGACCAGCACGATGACCACGACATAGAAGCGATAGCGGGGTGCGGCCGTCATGGCGGCTCCTGCGCGAGAGGAAGGCTTGGGCATGGTCACAACTGGTTACAACCATTCGGAAGCGCGCATGGTAACTGCTCCGGCCATCGCCCGGAAACCGCTCGGCGACATGGCGCGTTACACTGCGCACATGAGCGACATCCCCCTGCACGATCTCACAACTCCCGCCGTGACCTGCGACAGCTGCCAGGCCTGGTGCTGCCGCCAGGAGGTGCTGCTGTTCGACGATGCCGGCGTGCCTGCCCGCTACATCGAGGAAGACTGGACCGGTACCCGCATGAAGCGCCTCGACGACGGCTGGTGCGCGGCCCTGGATCGCGAGCAGATGAATTGCAGCATCTACGAGGTACGCCCCTGGGTCTGCCGGATCTTCGACATGGCCGGCCCAGAATGCCTGGAAGAGCGGGCCGATATGGCGCGGGCGATGGAAACCGGTGAGTTTTGAGCGATCCGCTTGAAAGGCTAAGACACCTGGATGTCCTATCGCGGCCATGGGCCGCTCCTACAGGGGTGATGCTTTTGTAGGAGCGGTCGCTACGGCGCACCGGCATGGCCGCGATCAGCACAGCACCTGAATCTCATAGGAGCGGCCGCATCGGCTGATCGCCATGGCCACGATCAGGGCCTAGCGCAGCTTCTGCGGCTTGTAGGCGCAATACCCCGGCCGCGGTCCCACCCTGGGATGGTTGCGGCAGGTTTCCGGGCGCTGGTCGTAAATGGTGCACAGCCGGGTCTTCGGGTGCAGATAGAGGCAGTCGTTGTTGGACAGCCGTACCAGGGTGAACAGCCCGGTCTTGGCGTTGAGGCGCTCGACGATGCCGTCCTTCTTTAGCCGCTTGGCAATGTCCTTGAGCGGCTCGCCCTTCTCGAACTCGTCCACCACGCCCATGCGGATCAGGTCGGACAGCCGTGCTTCCACCGGCAGGGTGCAGCAACTGGAGACGCAGTCCAGACACATGGCCTTGTCGTAGCGGATCCAGGTTTCGGTGCGATCGAGATCCGCTCCGAGAATGCGCAGTACTTGGGCCATGATCTACTCGGCGAAGGTGACCTGGCCGTCGGCCAGGGAGGCGACGCGGGCCAGGGATTCGACCCGGTAGCCCTGGGCGTCGAGTTCGGCACGGCCGGCCTGGAAGGACTTCTCGATGACGATACCCAACCCCACGACCTGGGCACCGGCCTGGCCGATGATGGAGATCAGCGCCTTGGCCGCCTTACCGTTGGCGAGGAAGTCGTCGATGATCAGCACCCGGTCGTCGGACGACAGATGCATGGTCGAGACGGCTATGGTGCTCTCCGTTTGCTTGGTAAAGGAATAGACACTGGCCACCAGTAGATTGTCGGTCAGTGTGAGCGACTGGTGCTTGCGGGCGAAGATCACCGGCACGCCCAGCTCCAGTCCGGTCATCACCGCCGGGGCGATGCCCGAGGCCTCGATGGTCACGATCTTGGTGATGCCGGCATCGGCGAAGCGGCGAGCGAATTCCTGGCCGATGGCTTGCATGAGCGCCGGATCGATCTGGTGGTTGAGGAAGGCATCGACCTTGAGCACCTGCTCGGAGAGTACTTGGCCTTCGGTACGGATCTTGGCTTTGAGGCGGTCCACGCGGGCGGTCCTTTAACGGCAAAGCCCGGTCCTGGCAGGCGGGACCGGGTCGAGGGAAACGGGAAGGGCGGCGATTGTGCCCTATCCATCAAGAAAGTCGTTAGTTTGCCGACAAATCGTCCTATAGGCACCCGCAGCGGGCAGCCGGCGATGTTCAGGCGTAATGAACACAGGAGCGGTCGGTCATGGGTGTTTTGTTGTCACCAGGGATTCGGGTGTTGAGCCGTTTCGGCTTCGCCCGCAAGTTCGCGTTGCTGTTCGTCTTGTTCCTGCTGCCCATCGGCATCAGCCTTTGGCTGCTCGGTGCGGATTTCCAGGCCAAGCTGGCGACCGTCAGTGGCGAGCGCAGCGGTGTGCGCCTGCTACAACGGCTGGATACCTTGGAAGCCGGGATCATCGCCCAGCGCAACCTGACCGCGCGCTGGAAGGCCATCGATGTCACGCGCGAACCGACGCCGGCCGTGCAGGCCGCCATCGCGGCCATGGAGCAACGCATCGCCAATCGCCAGGACCGCCTGGCCGCGCTGCAGCAACAGGTCGCGGCGGAGAATCTCGGCGCCGGGGTGAGCGAGCGGCTGCAGGTGCTGCAAGAGGCCCTTAAGGGCTTGGGGGTCGAGGACCTGCGCGCTCTGGGCTGGTGGCCGGATGGCTACGACCGACTGACCAACGCCCTCGTGGCCGTCCAGTCCCTGCGCGAAGAGATCGCCCTCAGCAGCGGCCTGATCCTCGATCCCTGGCTGGAAACCTATCTGCTGATGCAGATAGGTACGACCCAGGCGGTCGATCTGACCGAGCGCCTCGGACGACTGGGCAGTATCGGCCAGACCTCCGTGGTGGCCGGGCAATTCAGCCTGCAGAGTCGCCTGCAACTGCGTGACCTGCGCGCCCGCGTCGGCGATTCGCGCGACAGTCTGGTCAAGGTCGCGACGCTGCTCAGCGACAAGCTGCCGCCCGCCATGGCCAATTGGCGGACCGAGTACCAGCAGGTGTTGGGGCAATTGGATGCCAGCCTGAAGAGTCTCGACGAAGGCCTGTTCGGCGCGCAGATCACCTTCAAGCCGGAACAGTTCGAAGCTTCCATCGACGGCGTTCTGCAAGGCTTGCAAACCTTCCGCCAGCAGACCCTGCAGAGCCTGGATGGACGCCTGCAGTATTACGGCACCGAGGCGGTACGCAATTTCAGTATCATCGCCGCCGGTTTCGGTCTGCTGCTGATCGTGACCTGCTATCTGCTGCTGTGCATGCAGGCCGCCATTCGCGGCAGTGCCCGCGGCATCACCACCCTGGCCGAAGGCCTGCGTGACGGCGATCTGACCCGCACCGCGAAGATCACCGGCCAGGACGAGCTGGCCGAAATCGGCCGTGCCCTGGATCTGGCCGTGGTCCAGTTGCGGGGCAGTCTGCAAGACGTCGAACGGGAGAGCCGGCAGGTCGGTCGCGCTTCCGAAGAACTGGGTCAGCAGGCCGAGTCAGCCCTGGGCGCGGTGGAGGCCCAGCGTACGCAGATCACCCAGATCGCCACCGCGGCGACCGAACTGGCCGCTACCGCCCAGGGCGTGGCGGAGAGTTGCGAGCAGGCGGCCGGTCGCGCCACGCAGATGCGCGAGATCGCCCAGGCCAGTCAGGACGACAGCCGCGTGACCACCAGCAGCATCCAGCGGCTTAACCAGCGCCTGAGCGATACCGCCGAGGCCATGGCCGAGGTCAGCACCCAGGCCGGACAGATCCAGCAGGTGGTGGATGTGATTCGCGGCATCGCCGAGCAGACCAACCTGCTGGCGCTCAACGCCGCCATCGAGGCGGCGCGGGCGGGTGAGCAGGGGCGCGGCTTCGCGGTGGTGGCCGATGAGGTGCGCTCGCTGTCGCAACGCACCCAGGCGTCCACGGCGCAGATCGCCGGCACCGTCGGCAGCCTGAGCACCACCGTCGCCCAAGCCGTGTCCCTGATGCAGGAGGCCTGCGGTCAGGCCGCCAGCGACGCCCAGTCGGTCACCGGCCTGGGGCGGCGCCTGGAAGACATCGCCGAATCGGTGCAGGGGGTGTCGGACACCCTGGTGCAGATCGCCACGGCAGCCGAGGAACAGGCAGCCACCGCCGATGAGGTCAGCGGCAACATCCAGCAGATCGATGCGGCCGCCGCGGACCTGCTGAACAATGCGCGCACCGTGCAGACCACTGCGGTCGGCCTGGGCGAGGGCAGCCGTAATCTCGTGGCCAATACCACGAGGTTCCGTTTGGGCTGATATGAAAAAGGGGCGCCTGGGCGCCCCTCGTCGAGGATCGTGCGGTCAGGCCTTGGTATCGATCAGGGCCCCGAGGGTTTCCTGAGCGGTCTGCATGACCTTGCTGCCAGCCAATGCCTGGTACTTGCCGACATCCAGATTGACCAGCTGACTGGCCAGATCGGCCTGGCTGTTGGTGGTCGCGCCCAGGGACTGTTCCTGGTTGCGTGCCGTCTGGGAGGCGATGGCGGTGCCGGCCTTGTCGACCTGGCGGGCGCCGTTCTGGTAGGCCTGCAGGCCGCCGTAGAGCGAGTTGCTTGATGTCACGTTCATGGACGATGTCCTCGACGGTGATGTCAGAGGGCTATTAGAGCAGCTTTGACGCCAACAAACCAGCGCTCTCCGTGACCGCCTGTGTCCTGCTATTGCTGGATCGTCGCCCGGTTGCCCTGGCCGCTCTGGCGCAGACTCAGGCCATTGCCTTCGCTCAGTTGGCTGACGACGGCGTACTGGCCCACGCCCTGCTGGCTGACCTCGACGCGCGCAGCGCTGACCAGCGCAGCCTGGAAGGCGTTGCCATCGCCGAGTTGCTCGACGCCGAGTTCGACGTTGTCGCCCACCCAGACCGCACTGATCTCGTTATCGTTGCCTTGGGAAGCCAGGGTCAGGCGGGAGTCGTCACCGCCGATCAAGACGCCGGCGCTGTTGCGATTACCCTGCTGTTGCAGATCGAGGCGGTTGCCATTGCCAGTCACGCTTACCTGAACGGTATTGTCGTCACCGAGCTGTCGCGCGCTGACGCTCTGGGGGCTGGTGTCGAGGCCGTTCTGCTGCACCGCCGCCTGGTTGCGATTGCCAATCTGGGTCAGCTGGACGTCCTGTTGCCGCGCGCCCTGGCGAGCGCCTGCCCGGTTGTCCTCGCCGCGTTGCTCGACCACTGCCCGGTTGGCAGCGCCGCCTTGCAGCAGCTCCACCTCGTTGCGTACGCCCAGGCTCAGTACGTCCTGAACGTGATCCTCGCCTACCTGCCTGAGTCGCGCGGCGCTGTCGCGACCGTCCTGGAACAGATTCAGCTCGTTGCGCGCGCCCTGTTGCTCGATGCGCAGGCGCTGGTCATCGCCACCCTGGCGTACCAGGGCTTCGCTCTGCAGGCCGTTCTGAACGATTTCCACCTGGTTGCGCTGGCCATGGCCCTGATAGACATAGGCGTGGCTCTGGCTGGCCTCGCGCTGGTCGATGGCGACCTCGCGCGCGCCGCCGGCGGCCTGGGTGACATTAGTGAAATTGCCCACGCCACCCTGCTCGACGCGGGTGCGGTCACCCTGGGAATCGCTTTGGGTCAGATAGGCCTGGCTGGCACGACCGCGCTGGATCACTTCCAGGGTGCCCTGGCGAGCGGTGGCGTCCTGGGTCAGGAATGCGCCCAACCGGTCGCCGCGCTGATCCACGAGGGTCTGGTTATCCAAGGCCCAGGCGGTGCTGGTCAGGCCGAGCAGGCCTAGGCAGGTCAGGAACTTGGGGGTAGGCACGATGACTATCCGGCGGCGGCAGACAGGGCAGTCTGCCGCCGGTCAGGCCGAGCGGCCATCGCCCGAAAGACTGATATCAGCCAGGTAGACGCAGGTGCGCGGCGACCGCGGCCGGGCTGGCCTCAGCCAGGTGCGGCACCGTGCCCAGGCAGGGCGCGGGCAGGCGCTCGTGCAGGGTGGCGAGGTTGTCGTCCAGGCGCAGGGTGGCCGGAGCCACCAGGTTGGCCACCCAACCGGCCAGCGGCAGGCCGTCGGCGAGGATGGCCTCGGCACTGAGCAGGGCGTGGTTGATGCAGCCCAGGCGCACACCCACCACCAGGATCACTGGCAGACCCAGCTCGCGAGCCAGATCGGACAGGGATTCGCGCCCGGCCAGGGGCACGCGCCAGCCGCCGGCGCCTTCCACCAGGGTGAAGTCGGCGCCCAGGGCGAGAATCCGCCGCACCGGGGCGGCCAGGGCGGCGACGCTGAGGTCGATGCCGGCTTCGCGGGCCGCCAGGTGCGGGGCGATGGCGGGTTCCAGGGCGATGGGGTTGATGTCGGCGTAGTTGAGCGGCAGCGAGGTCTCGCCGAGCAGGGCCAGGGCGTCGCCGTTGCGCAGGCCTGCGGCGGTGCGTTCGCAGCCGGAGGCCACCGGCTTGACCCCGGCGGTGGTGAGGCCTTGCTGGCGCGCCCGGTGCAGCAGGCCGGCGGCGATGGTGGTCTTGCCGATCTCGGTGTCGGTACCGGTGACGAAATAGGAGTGCATGGGGTTCATTCCTTGCGCAGCAGGACGTGGATCACCTGGTAGGTGGCGGGCAGCCCGACGGGCTCGCGCCGGCTTTCGTAGGCCTGGGTAAAGGCCGCCAGCCGCTGGCGTCCGGTGAGGCCCTGGGGGCGACCCTGATTGAGGTTGTGGGCGCCGATGGCCTTGAGGTGCTGGGTGAGGGCGCGCAGGTCCGGGAAGTGCAGCCGCTCGGGCGCGACCTCCAGGGCCAGCGTCTCCAGTCCGCTGGCCGCGGCGGCCTCGGCATAGGCGATTTGGGGACGGAAGCGATTGACGTGGACCTGATCGTCCACCTGGGCCCAGCTCCGGCGCAATTCGTCGAGGGTACCCTCGACCAGGCTGCTGAAGGCCAGCACGCCACCCGGGCGCAGGATGCGGCGGGCCTCGGCGAGCACCCTGGGCAGGTCCGGGCACCACTGCAGGGCCAGGCTGGAGAGGATCAGATCGCAGCTGTCCGCGCGCAGCGGCAGGCGTTCGGCGTCGGCGGTCAGGTAGTGCCGGGCGCCGGCACCCTGGGCACGGGCATGGCGGAGCATGCCGGGCGCCAGGTCCAGGGCCAGGCCTTCGGCCCCTGGATGGCGCTGGGCCAGGGCGCGGCTGCAATAGCCGGTGCCGCTGCCCAGGTCCAGCCAGCGTTGCGGATTCAAGGGGGGCAACTGCGCCAGGAGACGGTCGGCGACCCGGCGTTGCAGCAAGGCTGCGCCATCGTACTGCGCGGCGGCGCGGGAAAAGGACAGCGCCACCTGGCGCTTGTCGGGCAATACGTCAGCCATCGCGCCCTGCATAGATGAATTCACGGATACGGGTGGCCACCTCGTCCGGGCGTTCCAGGGGCAGGCCATGACTGGCGTGCTCCAGCACCTCGACCTGGGCGTTAGGCAGCTCGTCGCGCAGGGCCTGGGCGGCGCTGGCCGGGACCAGGGCGTCGTGGGCGCCGAACAGGTGCAGTTGGGGACCAGTGAAGGCCTGCAGGGCGGCGCGGGTGTCCAGCCGGGCCAGCAATTCCAGGCCGGCCAGGACCACCTCTGGGTCGACCTCGGGCAGGGTGACCTGCAACTGGCGGGCGAGGGTGCGGCTGTCGCGGGCGCCCTGGGCTACCAGCAGGGTGAAGCGCCTGAGGGTCTGGTCGGCGTCCAGCGAGCAGGCTTCGAAGAAATCGGTGAAGACACTACGCGCCATGGCGGTCTGCCAGCCGGCGCGGGCGACGAAGCAGGCATTGCTGGCGAGGGTGATCAGGCCGTGCACGCCTTCCGGGCGGCGCAGGGTGAATTCGCTGGCGAGCATGCCGCCCAGCGACCAGCCGGCCAGCCAGACGCCCTCGGCGATGCGGGCTTCCAGGTCGGTGAACCAGTCCTGGGTGTCGGCCAGCGCCGGCAGCGGCTCGATCAGGACATCGAGAAAGGGGGCCTGCTCGACGAGTTCGTCACGCAGGGGCTCCAGCGGGGCACTGCCCAGGCCCCAGCCGGGCAGCAAGATCAGGGTATCGCGCATCGGTCGGTCACTTATCCGCGTCGGGCGGTAATTCGGCCATGGCCTGGGCCAGGGCGTCGAGCAAGAGGTCCACGTGCGCTTCGCGATGGGCCGCCGTCAGGGTCACCCGCAGGCGAGCGCTGCCGGCCGGTACGGTGGGCGGGCGGATGGCGGTGACCAGAATTCCGCGCCGACGCAGGGCGGCGGAGAGTGCGAGAGCGCGCGCGCTGTCGCCGACCAGGATCGGCTGGATCGGCGTGGCGCTGAGCATAAGGTCCAGGCCGAGGGCCGTCGCGCCCCTGCGGAATCTCTGGATCAAAGTGTGCAGAAGCTCACGGCGCCAGCCCTCCTCGCGGACGAGCTGCAGGGCGGCGAGGGTGGCGCAGGCCACTGCCGGCGGCTGGCTGGTGGTGTAGATGTAGGGGCGGGCGAACTGGATCAGCGTCTCGATCAGTTCCTCGCTGCCGGCGACGAAGGCCCCGGCGGTGCCGCAGGCCTTGCCCAGGGTGCCGACCAGCACCGGGACCTGGTGCTGGTCCAGGCCGAAGTGTTCGACGATGCCGCCGCCGCTGGCACCCAGAGTGCCGATGCCATGGGCGTCGTCCACCAGTGTCCAGGCGCCATGGCGTTGGGCGACCTGGCAGAGCTCGGGCAAATCGGCGAGATCGCCGTCCATGCTGAAGACGCCATCGGTGACCACCAGGGTATCGCCCTCGGCCTTGGCGAGGCGCGTGGCGAGGCTGGCGGGATCGTTGTGCAGATAGCGGCCGAAGCGCGCGCCGCTAAGCAGACCGGCGTCGAGCAGGGAGGCGTGGTTGAGGCGGTCTTCCAGCACCGTGTCGCCACGCCCGACCAGGGCGGTGACCGCTGCCAGGTTGGCCATGTAGCCGGTGGAGAACAGCAGGGCGCGCGGCCGGCCGGTGAGGTCGGCCAGGGCTTCTTCCACCTGGTGGTGGGGGCCGCTGTGGCCGATCACCAGGTGCGAGGCACCCCCGCCCACGCCCCAGCGCTCGGCGCCATCGCGCAGGGCGGCGATCACCTGGGGGTGATTGGCCAGGCCCAGGTAGTCGTTGCTGCAGAAGGCCAGCAGGGCTTCGCCATCCACCACCACCTCGGGGCCCTGGGGCGCTTCCAGCAACGGGCGGCGCCGATAGAGGTGCTCGGCGTGACGCTGGGCCAGGCGGGCGGCGAGGTCGAAGGCCATGGGGAGTCTCGGTAGCGTTGGAAGACCCCTCACCCCAGCCCTCTCCCGAGGGGAGAGGGGGTGGTCTGGAGCGCGGGTTGGCTGCAGGGTGTTCGCTCACCCCGGCCCTCTCCCAGGGGGAGAGGGGGAAGAGCGGGGCGGGGAGTGGGTCAGGCGGTGGCGGCGTCGTAGAAGAGTTCGCTGTTGCGCTGTTCCACCAGGGCCTGCTCGATGGCGGCCTGGTGCACCTCGTCGGCGTGTTCTTCGCGGGCTTCAGGCTGGATGCCGAGGCGGGCGAACAGCTGCATGTCCTTGTCGGCCTGGGGGTTGCCGGTGGTCAGCAGCTTCTCGCCATAGAAGATGGAGTTGGCGCCGGCCAGGAAGGCCAGGGACTGCATCTGCTCGTTCATCTGCTCGCGACCGGCGGACAGGCGCACATGGGACTTGGGCATGAGGATGCGCGCCACCGCCAGGGTGCGGATGAAGTCGAAGGGATCGACGTCCTTTTCCTCGGCCAGCGGGGTGCCCTGGACCTTGACCAGCATGTTGATCGGCACCGACTCGGGGTGCTCGGGCAGGTTGGCCAGCTGGATCAGCAGGCCGGCGCGGTCGTCCACCGATTCGCCCATGCCGAGGATGCCGCCGGAACAGATCTTCATCCCGGCTTCGCGGACGTAGGCCAGGGTCTGCAGGCGCTCGCCGTAGGTGCGGGTGGTGATGATGTTGCCGTAGAACTCCGGCGAGGTGTCCAGGTTGTGGTTGTAGTAGTCCAGGCCGGCGTCGGCCAGGGCGCGGGTCTGCTCCTGGTCCAGGCGGCCGAGGGTCATGCAGGTCTCCAGGCCCAGGGCCTTGACGCCCTGCACCATCTGCAGGACGTAAGGCATGTCCTTGGCGGACGGATGCTTCCAGGCGGCGCCCATGCAGAAGCGGGTGGAGCCGATGGCCTTGGCCTCGGCGGCCGCCTCCAGCACCTTCTGCACCTCCATCAGCTTTTCCTTTTCCAGGCCGGTGTTGTAGTGGCCGGACTGGGGGCAGTACTTGCAGTCTTCCGGGCAGGCGCCGGTCTTGATCGACAGCAGGGTGGAGACCTGTACGCGATTGGGATCGAAGTGCTGGCGATGCACGCTCTGGGCCTGGAACAGCAGGTCGTTGAAGGGCTGCTGGAACAGGGCGCGGACTTCGGCGAGAGTCCAGTCGTGACGCAGGGCGGTAGCGCTCATGGGAGATCCTCGATGCAGGGGACGGCCGGGTGCCGGAGCGGGGCCGATGAATGCGGTCGACCTTAGCCGAAGCCCTGGTCGACTACTGTTCAAAAAACGACCAATTGCCGGATTTTTTGCAGGGAGATTGGCGGGGTGTGGTGCGGATCGAGTTCGTCGGTCTAAAGGCAATCGCGGCCATGGGCCGCTCCTACAAGGGGCTCTGCTTTGTAGGAGCGGCCCATGGCCGCGATAAAGATAGTTGCTCCTCCAGCAGCCGGATATCCCGTAGGAGCGGTCGCTACGGCGCACCGGCATGGCCGCGATAAAGACAGTAGGGACCTGCTTGGCTTCGCTATGCTCAGCCCAACCTACGTCAGAGCATCCGCTCCAACCCCACCGCCTTGACCACCCAGGCGTTGAAGCGGCGCCAGGCGCTGCCGGGTTCGTGGTGCAGCACCCGGGGTTGGCCGTTGCGTTCGCTGACCCACTCCAACCGCACCCGGCCGTGGTCCTCGATGCGCTGCACCTGGTAGGAGACGCTGGGGTCCATGCCCTGCAACATCAGTTGGCGCAGGCGGCCGGTGAGCACGGGGCTATCCACCAGGATGCCGACCTCGGTGTTCCACAGTACCGAGCGCGGATCGAAGTTGAAGGAGCCGATGAAGGACCAGCGCCCGTCGATGGCCATGGCCTTGCTGTGCAGGCTGGATTCGGACTCGCCAAAGCTGTAGGGCAGGGCGGATCTCTTCTGGTCCGGGCGGGCGCGCAGCTCATAGAGCTTGACCCCCCGGGCCAGCAGCGCCGCGCGATAGGGCGCGTAGCCGGCGTGCACCGCCGGCACGTCGGTGGCTTCCAGGGCGTTGGTCAGCACCCGGACATCGACCCCCCGGGCGGCCAGGCCACCCAGGTAGGCGACCCCCTGGTCCATGGGCACGAAGTAGGAGGAAACCAGCAGGAGTTCGTGCTGGGCGCCGTCCAGGGTCGGTTGCAGCTGGCGGGTGAGCAGCAGTTGCCAGTCCGGCTCGTCATCGGCCAAGACCTTGCGCGGCGCATCCCAGAGCGCCTGGGCGTGGGCCCAGGTCAGCTCCTGCAGCCAGCCATCGAGCTGGGGCGCGGTGGCGTAGCGGCGCAGGCGGTTGTAGAGCGCCAGGTCCTGGGTGCGTTGGCTGTCGAGATAATCGTGCAGGCGCTCGCGCAGCCGCACCAGGGCGCCGGCCGAAGGGGCGAACCAGCGCAGTCGGCGGGCCGGCTGGCTCAGGGGGCTGTTCCAATACTGGTCGAAGCTGGTCCCCAGCTGGCGCGCCACCGGTCCGGCGGCAAGCAGGTCGAGGTCGGTGAAGTTCATCTCCGGGCGCGCGTCGAAGTATTCATCACCCAGGTTGCGGCCACCGACGATGGCCACGCTGTCGTCGGCCAGCCACAGCTTGTTGTGCATGCGTCTGTGCTGGTGGTTGAGATCCACCAGCCGCCCCAGGGCCCGGGTCGGGCCGGTGCTGCGGCCCAGGTGCAGCGGATTGAAGACGCGGATCTGCACATTGGGATGGGCCGCCAGCACGGCGATCTGGTAGTCGTTGCCGTCGCTGCTGGTGTCGTCGATGAGGAAGCGGATGCGCACGCCGCGATCCGCCGCCTTGAGCAGTTCGTTGACCAGCAGCCGCGTGGTCAGGCCGTCGTGGACGATGTAGTACTGGATGTCCAGGCTGCGCTGGGCCTTGCGGATCAGCTCGGCGCGAGCGGTGAAGGCGTCGGTGCTGGTTTCCAGCAGACGCAGGCCCGACAGGCCCGGGTGAGTGGCGCCGGCGGTGCGCACCTGGCTGTCCAGGACGGTGCCGGCGGCGGGCAGCACCTGGGAGGCGTGGCGCGGGATGGGCGTGGCGCAACCGGCCAGCAGTGCCAGCAGCAGGGGGACGAGCAGGCGGATCACAGCGCGTCCTTGAGGCGATACCAGAGCATGCCCAGGGCCAGCAGCGGCGAGCGCAGATGGCGACCGCCAGGGAAGCGCGCATGGTGCACCTGGGCGAAGAGGTCGAAACCGGCCGACTGGGCCAGGATCGCCTCCGCCAGCAGGTGACCGGCCAGGTGGGTGGCGTTGACCCCATGACCCGCATAGGCCTGGGCATGGAAGACGTTGGGATGCTCGCGCAACCGGCCGATCTGCGGCAGGCGGTTGGCACCGATGCCGATCATGCCGCCCCAGGCATAGTCCACCCGCACATCGGCCAGCTCCGGGAAGACCTCCAGCATCTTGGGTCTCATGTAGCCGGCGATGTCCCTGGGATCGCGCCCGGAGTAGTGGCAGGCGCCACCGAACAGCAGGCGCCGGTCGGTGGAGAGGCGGAAATAGTCCACCGCCACGTTCTGGTCGCAGACCGCCCGGTTGCCCGGCAGCAGCCGCGCGGCGCGTTCGGCGGACAGCGGTTCGGTGGCGATCACATAGCTGCCGGCGGGCAGGACCTGGGCAGAGAGCTCGGGTTGCAGGTCGTCGATGTAGGCGTTGCAGCAGAGCACCAGGGTATCGGCGCTCACCCGGCCACGGGCGGTATGGACGCGCACCTTGGGGCCGTATTCCAGGCGGGTGACGGGGCTGTCTTCAAAGAGTTGTACGCCCAGCGCCTCGGCCGCGGCGGCCTCGCCCAGGGCCAGGTTGAGCGGATGCAGATGGCCGGAGCCCTCATCCACCAGGGCGCCCTGATAGCGCTCGGAGCCCACCACCTCGGCCAGTTGCGCCTTGGGCACCAGGCGCAGCGGATGGGGATAGCCCAGGGCCTGGAGCGCGGCGTGCTCTTCCTGCAGGTGCCGCCAGTGGCGCGGCTTGTTGGCTAGGTCGGCGAAGCCCCAGGTGAGATCGCACTGGATGTCGTGCCGGGCGATGCGCTGGCGGACCAGATCCACCGCCACGAAGCCCAGCCGCTTGAGTTCAAGGACGCCCTCGGCACCGATGACCGGTTCGAATTGCTCGACGTCATGGCCGACGCCGCGGATCAGCTGGCCGCCGTTGCGGCCGCTGGCGCCCCAGCCGATGCGGCGGGCTTCCAGCAGCACCACCCGGGCACCCCGCTCGGCCAGTTCCAGGGCGGTATTTAGCCCGGAGAAACCGCCGCCGACCACGCAGACATCGGCCTGGACCTCGCCCTCCAGGGGCGGGAAATTCAATTCCAGATTGGCGGTGGCGGCGTAGTAGGACGGTGCGTGGGGCTGCATGGCGGCGTCTGGCTGACCTGGGCGAAGGCGCAATCCTAAGCCGCGGGGCGTCTGGCTACCAAGGTGAAACTCATCGGCAACTGGGCGGCCTGGTTTTGGTAGAGGTCGTAGTCGACTTCCCGATTGGAGTGCGGGTGCTCTTCCAGGCGTTGCAGAAGCAGACCCGCTTGCAGGCACGCACTGACGATGGCGCCCAGGGTATGGATATGCCAGTAGCTGGACGCGCCTTGGCCATGATCCTGGCCGTCGTAGGCAATCAGGTCGTTGAGGACCAGGGGCTCGCGGCGGAAATAGCTGTAGTGGGGCAGCAGGGGCTGGTCCGCATGGGGCTCGAAGACCTCCAGAAAGGGATGGGTCTCGTAGATCACCAGATGCCCGCCCGGCGCCAGTAGGCCGTGCACTGCGGCGAAGAAGGCCGGCAGGTCCGGCATCCAGCCCAGCACGCCGATGGTGATCAGCACCAGATCGTGCTGGCCTAGGCCCTCGGGAAGGGCATAGATGTCGGCGGCCACCAGCCGGGGCGCCAGGCCTGCCGCCGCGGCCAGTTGCTGGCCTTGAGCAAGGAAGGCCGGCGACTGGTCGATACCCAGGGCAGGCTGCCCGCCCAGCGCGGCCAGGGAGAGCAATTCGCGGGCATTGTTGCAGCCGACCTGGGCGCAACTCAGGTCGCGGATGTCCAGCTCGGTGAGGGTTCGTGTCAGGCAGGCATCCAGCACTGAGAAGCTGGGTCGACCGGCCTGAGCCAACAGGCACTCCCACTCCTCTCCTTGCCCGTGGAGCGGAGCCGACACCTCCCAAGCCTGGCGATTGGCGGCGGTGATGAGCTGACGCTGGCGTGGATCCATGGCACGGGCCTCCTTGGCGATCAGGCGAAAGATCGCAGCCTAGACGTCCGGCGGCGGAATCGCCAGGCGAGCGCTAATCCGGTACCGGCAGACTCAGGGTCTCCTTGATCTCTTCCATCACGATGTAGCTCTTGGATTCGCGCACATGAGGCAGCTTGAGCAGGATGTCGCCCAGCAGCTTGCGATAGGAGGCCATCTCGGAGATGCGCGCCTTGACCAAGTAGTCGAATTCACCGGAGACCAGATGGCATTCCAGCACCTGGGGCAGCTTGAGCACGGCGCGGCGGAATTCCTCGAAGGTATCGCCGGACTTGTAGTCCAGGCTCAGTTCGACGAACACCAGCAGACCGGCCTTGAGGTGCTGGGGATTCAGGCGCGCGTTGTAGCCCTGGATGATGCCTTCGCGCTCCAGCCGGCGGACCCGCTCGGTGCAGGGCGTGGTGGACAGGCCCACTCGCTCGCCCAGCTCGGTGAAGGAGATGCGCCCGTCTTCCTGGAGGATGCGTAGGATGTTGCGGTCGATCTTGTCCAGCTCGCGTCTGGCCTGGTGATGGGTACGCATCGCGGGGGGTCTCTGCCAAAGGGGGCTTTACCGGAAAATTACTCCGAATATAGGCAATTCTTCAGTGATTAGCACTGCGTGCGGCTTTCTATACTTGCCGTATCTGCCTTCATTCCGACGAAAGCCGGCGAAATCCTCTCGCCGGCCAGGAGCTAGCGATGCGTGTACTGGTTTTGGGTAGCGGCGTCATCGGCACGACCAGCGCCTACTATCTGGCCCGTCAGGGTTTCGAGGTGGTCGTGGTCGATCGCCAGGCCGGTCCTGCCCTGGAGACCAGCCATGCCAATGCCGGTCAGGTATCCCCTGGCTATGCCTCGCCCTGGGCCGCGCCCGGCGTGCCGCTCAAGGCGCTGAAGTGGCTGTTCCAGAAGCACGCGCCCCTGGCCATTCGCCTGACCGGCGATGTCAACCAGTACCTGTGGATGGCGCAGATGCTGCGCAACTGCACCGCCGCGCGTTATGCGGTGAACAAGGAGCGCATGGTGCGGCTGTCCGAATACAGCCGCGACTGTCTCGACGAGTTGCGCCAGGAGACCGGCATCGCCTACGAGGGCCGCCAGTTGGGCACCACCCAGATCTTCCGCACCCAGCAGCAGGTGGACGCCGCGGCGAAAGATATCGCCGTGCTGGAGCGTTCCGGCGTGCCCTTCGAGCTGCTCGACCGCGACGGCGTGGCCCGGGTCGAACCGGCATTGGCAGCGGTCAAGCACAAGCTGGCCGGCGGCCTGCGCCTGCCCAACGACCAGACCGGCGACTGCTTCCTGTTCACCAATCGCCTGGCCGAGGAAGCTCGCCGCCTGGGTGTGGAATTCCGCTTCGGCGCCCAGATCGAGCAACTCAGTGCCAGTGGCGATCGTATCGACGGCGTGAAGGTCGACGGTGAGCTGCTCACCGCCGATCACTATGTCCTGGCCCTGGGCAGCTATTCGCCGCAATTGCTGGCGCCCCTGGGTATCCGCGCGCCGGTCTATCCGCTCAAGGGCTACTCGCTGACGGTGCCCATCGTCGATGCCGCCATGGCGCCGACCTCGACCATCCTCGACGAGACCTACAAGGTCGCCATCACCCGCTTCGACGACCGCATCCGCGTCGGTGGCATGGCCGAGATCTGCGGCTTCGACCTCAGCCTGGATCCGCGTCGCCGGGCGACCCTGGAAATGATCACCGGGGATCTCTATCCTCGCGGCGGCGACCTCGCCCGGGCCAGTTTCTGGACCGGCTTGCGACCCACCACCCCGGACGGGACCCCCATCGTCGGCGCCACCCGCTATCGCAACCTGTTCCTCAACACCGGGCACGGGACGCTGGGCTGGACCATGGCCTGTGGCTCCGGTCGCCTGCTGGCCGATCTGATCGGGCGCAAGCGGCCGCAGATCAGCGCCGAGGGTCTCGACATCTCCCGTTATTCCGCCATCCAGGAGTCCCCGCGCAATGCCCGTACAGCGTCTGCACACTGATCGTCGCCTCAGCGAAATCAACATCCACAACGGCACCGTCTACCTGGCCGGCCAACTGGCCGACGACTTTTCCGGCGACATCTATCAGCAGACCCGCGAAACCCTGGCCAACGTCGACAAATTCCTCGCCGAGGCCGGCAGCGACAAGCAGCACATCCTGGTGGTGACCATCTTCCTGCGCGACATCGCCCTGCATTTCGAGGGTATGAACCGCGCCTGGGACGAGTGGGTCGCCCAGGGCGCCACCCCGGGTCGCACCACCGTGGAAGCCAAGCTGGCCAAGCCGGATATCCTGGTGGAGATGAACGTCATCGCCGCCGTCAAGGCGTAGCGTCTTTATCCCCTCTCCCTCCGGGAGAGGGCTAGGGTGAGGGTGTTTTACGCCCTCCCATCCCTCACTCTTCTATTGCCGAGACCTCCCCATGCGTCCCGCCCGCGCCCTCATCGACCTCGCCGCCCTGCGCCACAACTACCGCCTGGCGCGGGAGCTTTCCGACGCCCGGGCCCTGGCGGTGATCAAGGCCGATGCCTATGGCCATGGCGCGGTAGCGGTGGCCAGTGCCCTGGCGGGTGAGACCGATGGCTTCGCCGTGGCCTGTATCGAGGAGGCGCTGGAGTTGCGCGCCGCGGGTATCCGCGCGCCCATCCTGTTGCTGGAAGGCTTCTTTACCGCCGACGAATTGCCGCTGCTCGTCGAGCATGACCTCTGGACCGTGATCCATGCCGACTGGCAACTGGAGGCCGTGGAACGGACCGCCCTGGCGCGGCCGCTGCAGGTCTGGTTGAAGCTGGATTCCGGCATGCACCGGGTCGGCTTCTTTCCCCAGGATTACGCGGCTGCTTACAAACAACTGCTGGCCAGCGGCAAGGTCAGCGGCATCGTCAAGATGACCCACTTCGCCCGCGCCGACGAGCCGGACAGCCCGGCCACAACGGCGCAGATCGCCACCTTCCGCGCCGCCACCGAAGGTCTGCCGGGTCCTACCAGCCTGCGCAACTCGCCGGCGACCCTGGGTTGGCCCCAGGCAGCCGGCGACTGGGTGCGGCCGGGGCTGATGCTCTATGGCGTCTCGCCCTTCACCGCGCCCCAGGCCGCCGCCGAGCGGCTGCAGCCGGTGATGACCCTGACCTCGCGGGTGATCGCCGTGCGCGAACTGGCGGCCGGCGAGCCGGTGGGCTATGGCGCGCGTTTCGTCACCGCCGGGCCGACCCGGGTCGGGGTGGTCGCCCTGGGCTATGCCGACGGCTATCCGCGCCATGCGCCCAATGGTACCCCGGTGGCCATCGACGGTCGCCCCGGCCAGCTGATCGGCCGCGTGTCCATGGACATGCTCACCGTCGACCTCACCGATCATCCCCAGGCCGGGGTGGGCAGCGAAGTGGAGTTCTGGGGCCGCCAGGTGTCGGTGGCGGACCTGGCCGAGCGCTGCGACACCATCCCCTACCAGTTGCTGTGCAACCTCAAGCGGGTGCCGCGCCACTACCAGGGCTGAGGCGACGACCGTTCGCGGTCGGTGGTGAGGTACTGCCCCGCGCGCTACGTGTTGTAAATCTCGAACAGCGTTGCCATGATGCCGAACACCTGCCTTCGTGGCGCTAGCCTGCGGTTCGTCCGCCCTGTCGAGGAGAGTTCACCACCTTGGACGTCGGTGCCCGCCTGCAAACCATCCGCACCCTCAAGGGCCTGTCCCAGCGCGAACTCGCCAAGCGCGCCGGGGTAACCAACAGCACCATCTCGATGATCGAGAAGAACAGTGTCAGCCCCTCCATCAGCTCGCTGAAGAAGGTGTTGGCCGGCATTCCCATGTCCCTGGTCGAGTTCTTCTCCCTGGACCTGGAGCAGGACGCCCCGACCCAGGTGGTCTATCGCGCCGACGAACTCATCGATATCGCCAGTGGGGCCCAGACCGTGCGCATGCGCCTGGTCGGCCGCGCCCATCCCAGCCGGGCCCTGGCCTTTCTCGACGAGACCTATCCCCCGGGCGCCGACACCGGCGAAGAGATGTACGCCCACGAGGGCGAGGAAGCCGGCCTGGTGGTGGAGGGCCGCCTGGAGCTGACCGTGGGCGGTGAGGTGCACATCCTCGAACCCGGCGACAGCTACTACTTCGAAAGCAGTCGCCCGCACCGCTTCCGCAATCCCTTCGAGGCCCCCGCCCGGCTGATCAGCGCGACCACACCGGCGAATTTCTAAGCGCCCGCATCATGATGGCCGTGGGGTGGGAAACGGCGCAGCCGTTTCCACGTTGAAGTCGGTGCCAAGGGGGCCCTCACCCCAACCCTCTCCCGGAGGGAGAGGGGGCTGTCCGAGCGGGGGATCGGCTGCATCGGCGCCGCCGTATCGCGGCCATGGGCCGCTCCTACAAGGTAGTCCCCCACAATTCCCCCTCATCGATGCCCAACGCCGCCAGCTCCGCTCGGCGCAGCGGCTCGTCCTGGGCGAGGAAGAATTCGTCCAGTTGCGGCGGGGCCACGCCACTGGCCAGCAGCAGGGCGTGGGCCTGGCCACGGTGATGCAGTTGGTGCACGAAGAGATGCTGCAGGGTGCGCAGCCGCTGTTCCCGTACCGGGCCGCTGGCGCGGGGGAGGGTGATGAGCTGGAGCAACTGCTCGGGAGCGAGGCTGCGGCTCAGGGCGATCAGGCGCTGGTCGCTGGCGACCTGGGCTGCCGTCAGCGTGGCCAGGTCCGGCCAGTCTTCATCACGGTAGGGGCGGGGCTGGTCGTGCAGGGCATCGAGATAGAAACGGTCGACATCCAGCAGGTGGGTGAGCAGGGCCCAGAGCGAACCGAAGAAGGCCGCGGGTTGCGGCGCGTGCAGGGCAGCGGGCGACAGCGTGGCGCAGGCGGCGAGCAGGCGATGATTGGACCAGCGATTGTTGCAGGCCTGGGCCAGCAGCAGGGAAGTGGTCATGGCTGGTTTCTCGACAGGGCGCACGGACACCTACTGTAACCTGCTGCCTTGTGCCGGAGGTCGCAGCTGGGAACCTGCGGCATTGAGGCCCTGACAGCGCTTTGCCATGCTCGCGCTGGATCTCTCACCGGCAAGGAAGCGCATGATGCGACAGGGTTCGCGAGGGTACGGCCTGGGGCTGGCATTGGTGCTGTTCCTGGTCGGCACGGCGTCGGCCGCCGAGTCCGTGACCCTGCCGGCGCTGGATTACATTCCCCTGGGCGTGGTGGGGCACGACAACAATGCTGCCTATCCCGATGCCCAGATGGAACAGCGGCTGCAATTGCTCGACCGCTACAACCTGCGCAGCTATCGCTCCGGCGAGTTCCTGCTGCTGGACCTGCCGCGTATGGATCGCCTGGTCGCCCTGGCCCGGCAATACCACATCACCCTGCGGCCGGTGATCACCCAGCAGCTGACCCAGGCCCAGGCCTACGCCCTGGCCAAGCGTTACGCCGGCGACATCAAGATCTGGGAAATCGGCAACGAACAGGATCATTCGCGCGTCGGCGCCGGCATCCGCATCAGTCGCCTGGTGGACATCTACCGTGGCATCCGCCGCGCCTCCGACGAACTGGGCGCGAATCTGCAAACCACCATCAACGTCATGGCCTGCAATCCCTACGACACCGGCCCCAAGGCGCGCTGCCCCGGCGAACGATCGGGCTCCCTGTGGTTTCTCGAGCAGGCCAAGGCCGCCGGCTTCGATTTCGACTTCATCAGCTTCCACTACTACCCGCACTACCACGACCGCGGGCGCTGGATGGATCTCTACCTGGGCCAGATGCGCGCCATGGCGGAGAAGTACCGCACCCAGGTGTTCTTCAACGAGGCCAACTGCGGCGAGATCTACAACGGCACCACCGATGGCGGTCGACCGGGCGACCTTGGTTGCTACGACAGCCTCGAACAGCTGCTGTCCGAGCTCAATGGCCGTTACCGCGACGTCGTACGCGAGATCAATCTCTACGAATTGCTCGACGAGCCCACCCATCCGGTGCTCCACGAGCGGCACTTCGGGCTGCTGTACGACCTGCAGCGACCCAAGCCTGTGATGGCGCTGGTGCGTCGTTATGCCGGGTCGCCCTAGGCGTCAGAAAGCGGACAAGTCTGACTTTTTGCTTGGGATGGACCATCGCCTGACCAGCCAGTCACCGACCAACGGTAGCGAAGGTGCCATCATCAGCGCCGTACATCTGGAAAAACCTAACGTTTACTGCGCTTTGTGATGGCACCGGTTTTTCTTGGTCCAGCGCTTGCACTAGTCTCCGCGGGTGCCGGGTAAACGATCTTCCCTGGCAGTTTTCCTGCTGTACCGAGGTGGGATGCACGGATCGAATCGCGCACCTCGGGCCTATCTGGTTCCGCTTCAATGACTATCCTTCGCTCTATCTCGCGTCGCCTGCCGCGTCAGGCGCTGCTGCTCCCTGCTTTGCTTACTACCGCTTCGCTCGCCACCTCGGCCCAGGCCGTCGACCTGGTCGGCCTCAACTTCTCCGGCGCGACCTTCGCCGCCCAAATACTGCCCGGCGTCAACGACCGCAATTACATCTTCCCGGCCGAGAGCCATTTCCAGCAGTGGAGCGCCAAGGGCGTGAAGCTGGTGCGCTTCCCCATCCTCTGGGAGCGTCTGCAACCGTCCATGGGGGTCAATCTCGATCCCACCTACGCGGCCCTGATCGATCGCACCCTGGGCTACGCCCAGAAGTACGGCGTCAAGGTCATCCTCGATCTGCACAACTACGCCCGCTACCAGGGCAAGGTCATCGGCGCGGGTGAAGTGCCCTACGAGGCCTTCCAGAACCTCATGACGCGGGTGGCGCAACGTTGGGGCACCCATCCGGCGCTCTATGGCTACGACATCATGAACGAGCCCCACGACGCCGTGAGCAACTGGCCGACCGCTGCCCAGTACGGCATCAACGGCGTGCGCGTGGCGGACTCCACCCATCCGATCTTCATCGAGGGCAACGGCTGGGCCGACACCAGCCGCTGGCCGCAGTGGAACGACGGCCTGCTCAAGCTGACCGACCCGGCCAACAATCTGATCTTCATGGCCCAGGCCTTCTTCGACACCACCCTGAACGTCGCGACCCTGGCGCCCAGCTATGGCGTCGACCGCCTCAAGCCCTTCGTCACCTGGCTCAAGGCCAACAACAAGCGCGGCTTCATCGGCGGCTTCGGCGTACCTGACACGGATGCGCGCTGGTTGCCCATTCTCGACAACATGCTGGCCTACCTGAAGCAGAACTGCATCCCGGCCACCTACTGGGCCGCCGGCCCCGGCTGGGCGAGCTACAACCAGGCGGTCGAGCCCATCAACGGCAAGGACCGACCGCAGTGGGCGGTGCTCGCCAAGTACCTGGACAAGGACAGCTGCAGCGGCATCGGCCCCCAGGTGACGCCAGCCGTCACCACGCCGGTCAAGACCGAGACCGCCACCGGCGGCGCGACTGCAGGCACCACCGGCGGTACGGGCGCCACTGCTGCTACCGGCAATGCCGGCACCACGACCGGCGCCACGCCTACCACCGGTACCGGCACTACCGCGGGCACCACGGGGACCGGCGCGAGCACGGGCGGCACCACGGCTACCACCGGAACCGCTGCCAACGCCACGACCTCGTCCAAGCTGACCACCGTCGAGCAGCTCTACCTGGCCTATTACGGTCGGGCGGCCGATGCCGGTGGCCTGAACTATTGGGCCTCGCGCCTGGCCAGTGACCTGAGTGTCGAGCAACTGGCGGCCACCTTCGCCGCCAATAGCGAATCCACCGCGCTCTACGGCTCCCTGAGCGGCGCGGCTCTGGTCAACAAGGTCTACCAGACCCTCTATGGCCGCAGCGCCGACAGCAGTGGCAGCGCCTACTGGACCAGCCGTCTGGCCAATGGTGTCACTTCGCGTGCCAACCTGCCGCTGGAGGTCATGCGCAGCAGCCTGGGCGACGACAAGACCGTCTTCGACCAAAAGGTGAATACGGCCCTGGCCCAAGGCGGTTCGACCACCACCCAACCGGTGCAGAACGCGGTCCAGCCGGCTCCCACCAGTACCGTCTCCTCGGCGCCGCTGACCGGCTATGCCAACATCCCGCTGGGGGTGGTGGGGCACGACAACAGCGATGCCTATCCAGATTCGGAGATGGAAGCCCGCCTGCAACTCCTGGCCGCACGCAACCTGCGGACCTATCGCTCCGGCGAGTACCTGGTGACCAACTTCGACCGCCTGGATCGGCTGGTAGCCCTGGCGCGCCAGTACAAGATCACCCTGCGGCCGGTGATCACCCACAAGCTGACCCAGGCCCAGGCCTATACCCTGGCCAAGCGCTACGCCAACGACATCAAGATCTGGGAGATCGGCAACGAGCAGGACTACACCAAGACCGGCGCCCAGGACCGCATCAACGTGCTGGTCGGCATCTACCGCGGCATCAAGCAGGCCTCGGACGAACTGGGCGCCAATCTCAAGACCACCATCAACGTCATGGCGTGCAACTCGGACGACAAGAGCAGCACCGCGCGCTGCCCGGGTGATCGCAATGGCGCCATGTGGTTCCTCGACCAGGCCAAGGCGTCGGGCTTCAACTTCGACTACGTGAGCTTCCACTACTACCCCTACTTCGACGACAAGGGCTATTGGATGGACATGTACCTGGGTCAGATGCGCGCCATGGCCACCAAGTACAACACCAAGGTGTTCTTCAACGAGATGAACTGCGGCAACGTCTACCAGGGCAACACCGACGGCGGTCGCGCCGGCGATCAGGCCTGCTACGACAGCGTCAAGCAGATGCTCACGGTGCTCAACACCAGCTACCGAGACGTGGTGGCCGAGATCAACGTCTACGAACTGCTCGATGAGCCGAACAACCCGGTGGTCCACGAGCAGCACTTCGGGATGATGTATGACCTCAAGCGGCCCAAGCCGATCTTCGAGATGGTGACCAGCTTCGCCAAGTAAGAGATTCCGGCGTCGATCGCACCGCCCCCACGGCCTGCCTGGCGTGGGGGCGGTGTTGTTTTGGGCGATCGGCGTGGGGCGGCCCTCACCCTAACCCTCTCCCGGAGGGAGAGGGGACTGATCGGTGTGAGTGGTTTGGTCGCGTGCCATGGTCTAGCCAGGGGCTCATGACTAAGCCTAAGGCTAAATGCCTTGGCTCGCGGTGGTACGCGCTAGCCCCCTCTCCTGGAGGGAGAGGGGGCTGATCCGTATGAGTGGGTTGGTCGCATGCCTTGGTCTAGCCAGGGGCTCTTGCCTAAGCCTAAGGCTAAATGCCTTGGCTCGCTGTGCTACGCGCTGGCCCCCTCTCCCTCAGGGAGAGGGTTGGGGTGAGGGTGATCGCCGGCAGCGGCCCTCACCCCCTTCTTCAACATCGCCCGCACCGCCTCCACGGCTTGTCTGGCGTGGGGGCGGTGTCGTTTTGGAGGGATTGGAGCGGGGCGGGCCCTAACCCTAGCCCTCTCCCGGAGGGATAGGGGACTGCTCCGTGTGAGTGGGTTGGTCGCGTGCTCTGGTCTAGCCAGGGGCTCATGGCTAAGTCTGAGGCTAAATGCCTCGGCTCGCGGCGGCACGCGCTGGCCCCCTCTCCCTCCGGGAGAGGGTTGGGGTGAGGGTAACGCCGGCAGTGGTCCTCACCCCTTCTTCAGCATCGCCCGCATCGCCGCCAGGGCGTCGTTGCCACGGGCGGCCTTCTGTTCCTGGGGGGCTTCCTCCAGGCCTTCCCACTGCAGGTCCTCGGGCGGTAGTTCATCGAGGAAGCGGCTGGGGGTGCAGTCGATCAGCTCGCCGTACTGCTTGCGCCGGGTGGCGTAGGTGAAGGCCAGGGTCTGGCGCGCGCGGGTGATGCCCACGTAGGCCAGGCGGCGCTCTTCCTCGATGGTGTCGGCCTCGATGCTGGAGCGGTGCGGCAGGATCTCTTCCTCCATGCCCATGATGAACACATAGGGGAATTCCAGGCCCTTGGAGGCGTGCAGGGTCATCATCTGCACCCCGTCGGCGCCTTCCTCTTCCTCCTGCTGGCGTTCGAGCATGTCGCGCAGGACCAGCTTGGCGATGGCGTCCTCGATGGTCATCTCGCCGTCTTCGTCTTTTTCCAGGATGTTTTTCAGCGCATCCAGCAGGAACCAGACGTTACCCATGCGGAAGTCGGCGACCTTGTCGGAGCTGGCGTTCTGGCGGATCCAGTTCTCGTAGTCGATATCCATCACCATGCTGCGCAGGGCGCCGATGGGATCCTCGCCGGCGCAATTCCGGCGCACCCCGTCCATCCAGCGCTTGAAGCGTGCCAGGCGCTCGGTGAAGCGGGCGTCCAAGTGTTCGCCGAGGCCGATCTCGTCGGCGGCGGCGTACATGGAGAGGTCGCGGCTGCCGGCATAGTTGCCCAGCTTTTCCAGGGTGGTGGAGCCGATCTCCCGGCGCGGTACGTTGATCACCCGCAGGAAGGCATTGTCGTCGTCCGGATTGACCAGCAGGCGCAGGTAGGACATCACGTCCTTGACCTCCTGGCGGGCGAAGAAGCTGGTGCCGCCGGAGAGCCGGTAGGGGATCTGGTGGTGCTGGAGCTTGAGCTCCATCAGCTTGGCCTGGTGGTTGCCGCGATAGAGGATGGCGAAGTCCGCGTAGGGCCGCTGGGTCTTGAGGTGCAGGGTGAGGATCTCCAGGGCGATGCGCTCGGCCTCGCCGTCCTCGTTCTTGCAGCGCAGCACCCGGATCGGATCGCCGTGGCCCATCTCGCTCCACAGCTGCTTCTCGAACACATGGGGATTGTTGGCGATGAGCACGTTGGCGCACTTGAGGATGCGGCTGGTGGAGCGGTAGTTCTGCTCCAGCATCACCACCTTCAGCGAAGGGAAGTCGTCCTTGAGCTGCATCAGGTTTTCCGGTCGCGCGCCGCGCCAGGCGTAGATCGACTGGTCGTCGTCGCCCACCACGGTGAACTGGGCGCGCTCCTGCACCAGCATCTTTACCAGCAGGTACTGGCTGGTGTTGGTGTCCTGATATTCGTCCACCAGCATGTAGCGGATGCGATTGCGCCAGCGTTCCAACACCTCGGGGTGATCCTGGAACAGCTTCACCGGCAGGAAGATGAGATCGTCGAAGTCGACCGCGTTGTAGGCCTTGAGGGTGCGCTGGTAGTGCAGGTAGACCACCGCGGCGGTCTGCTCCTTGGGCGTGCGCGCCTTTTCCAGGGCTTCTTCCGGCAGGATGAGGTCGTTCTTCCAGTTGCCGATGTAGTTCTTGATCTCGTCCAGGCCGTCGTCGCCCTGGTACTCCTTCTGCATGATGTCGGTGAGCAGCGCCTTGATGTCGCCCTCGTCGAAGATGGAGAAGCCCGGCTTGTAGCCCAGGTGCCCGTACTCGCGGCGGATGATGTTCAGCCCGAGGTTGTGGAAGGTGGAGACGGTCAGGCCGCGGCCTTCGCCGGCCTTGAGCAGGCTGGCCACCCGCGCCTTCATCTCCCGCGCCGCCTTGTTGGTGAAGGTCACGGCGCAGATGTACTGGGCGCGGATGCCGCACTGCTGCACCAGGTAGGCGATCTTGCGGGTGATGACGCTGGTCTTGCCGGAGCCGGCGCCGGCCAGCACCAGCAGGGGGCCGCTGATGTAGGCCACGGCTTCGGCCTGGCGGGGATTGAGCTTGGACATGGCGGACCGAGGGGTGACGCTGGGCGGTGAATTCTAGCAGTCACGGCCCGGGGACGGGGAGCGCGAGCCGCTGCCAACCACGGAGGATTAATGCCCTGCCGGCTGCAAAAGGGACCGATCGAGCGAGAGCGTTATCGACGAGCCTCGCTAGACTTCAGCCGTGCTGGGCGGCCCGGCGGTCGTCCCGAAAACTTCTGCCTTCCTTGGATGAGATACCCACCATGTCCCTATCCCGCGTGCTGTTGCTTTCCACCCTGTTCGGTTGCTCCGGCCTGGCCCTGGCCGCCGCCAATACCACGGAGCTGAGGCAAACGGGCGATGCGAACGACGGACGCGTCACTCAGAATGGCGATCGCCTGAGCGCCTCGATCACCCAGGAGGCCACGCAGAGCGCTGCCTGGATCGAGCAGCAGGGGTCCGACAACCAGGCCGTCCTCTATCAGATGAACCGCGATTCGCTGGCGGTCATCCGGCAGGAGGGGGCACTCAATACCGCCCGGATCTCCCAGCAGGGCTCTCTCGATTTCGACGGACAACTTTCCCAGGTCGGCAACGGCAATAGCGCGACGCTGGAACAGACGGGCGGCCCGAGCGGCGAGTATGTGTCGGCCGGTCTCATCCAGATCGGCAACGACAACCAGCTGACCGTCACCCAGCGCGGCTCCTCGGCGATCAATGTGAGCCAGGATGGCGATCGTAACGTCCAGACCCTGTCGGTCTCGGGCCGCCGCAACAACATCAGCAACGCGAGCCGCGGCAACGATAACCGCATCGACATCAGCCAGGACGGCGAGCTCCTCAGCGCGGGGGCGCAGCAGATCGGCGACAACAACCTGGTCACCATCGAGCAGACTGGCCAGGGTGTTTGGACGCCGGCCGGGCCGGACGGCATCCTGTACCCGGCCGCCTATGTCTACCAGAATGGCAACGCCAACCAGGTCGCGCTGACCCAGCGCGACGCCAACACGGCCTTTTTGACCCAGAACGGCAACGGCAACAGCATGACCGTCAATCAGCGTTGACCGGTCACGGCTTGGGTGGCGGCGCGACGAAGGTCAGCTGGCGCGGATAGCCGTACTTCTCGCCGGGCAGGGCCGGGCTGTCGAGGAACACCGCCATGCTGCGACCGAATTCGTTGACGTAGGTGACGGCATAGTCCTGGCCATCGGCCAGGCGGACGATGGCCCCGCTCTTGAACTCCTCGCGGTTGCGCTCGGTGACCGGGATGGAGACCCCGGCGGCCTTGCGATAGATGCCCTTGAGCCAGTCCTGGTTGGTGAAGTCGTTGATCGGGGTGTTGAAGCGCCCCGGCAGTCGCTGCAGATGGCGCCCGGTACCGGGGGCGTCGTCCACCGCCAGGCGCCGCGGATAACCTACGGTCTCGGCGTCCAGTGGTTCGCCCTCGACGAACACCGCAAGGTTGTTGCCCACCCGTTGGACGTCGGTGATGGCGCGCCACTGGCCATCGCCCAGTTGCGCCTGGCGGCCGCTGATGAAGCCCTCGACGTTGGCCGGCGTGGCGGGAATGGTGACGCCGGCTACCCGGCGTAGTACGCCGCGATCCCAATCCTCGTTGGTGAAGTCGTTGATCGAGCTGGAGAGCAGCGGCTGGGGAGCCGTGCTGGTGGCCGGCGGACTGGCTTTTTGGGCCTGGGCCAGCGGTACGGCGAGGCAGCAGGCGGACAGCAGCAGGGCGGGAAGGGCCAGGCGAGAGGGCATGGGGGTCATCCTTAACACGAGTTTCTTGTCGGTCCCGGACAGCGGGGAGTGGCCGATAGACCCTGGATGAGCCGGAGCGTTTGGCGCCTTGCGACGAAAATGGCAACTTTTTGCCCACTTGGCGCCGAACGGTGCCCGCTGCGCTACCCTGGGGCTTTCCCGCTGGAGTCAGCCCATGAATTCGACCCTCGCCCCCGTCCCCCTGGCCAAGGCCTATCGCCTGCTCAACCACGGCCCCACCGTGCTGGTCAGCGCCGCCCATGGCAGCCGGCGCAACGTCATGGCGGCGGCCTGGGCCATGGCGGTGGACTTCGAGCCCTGCAAGGTGGCGGTGGTGCTGGACAAGCAGACCTGGACCCGCGAGCTGCTGGAAGCCGAGGGCAGCTTCGTGCTCAATGTGCCCTGCGCAGCCCAGGTGGATCTGGTGCAGACGGTGGGCAACACCACCGGCCGCGAGCTGGACAAGTTCGCCGCCTACGGCATCGAGACCCTGGCTGGGGAGCAGGTCAGCGCCCCGCGGATCGCCGGCTGCGTGGCCTGGCTGGAGTGCCGGCTGCTGCCCGAGGCGCACAACCAGCAGGGCTACGATCTCTTCCTCGGCGAGGTGGTCGCCGCCCAGGCCGATACCCGGGTGTTTCGCGACGGCCACTGGGACTTCGCCGGCCAGGACGGGCTGCGCACCCTGCACCATGTGGCGGGCGGGCACTTCCTGGTGATTGGCGACGGCATCCAGGGGCGGATGCTTCAGCCGCTGGCGTGAAGCCGGACGCCGGGCGTCTACGGTCGTCGCCTCCCGCCTGCCCTTGATCGTCCGCCGGCCTGACAGCCGCGGGTTTCCGGCGTAAAGCAGAGCTTTTGGCCGGGAGGGCTCTGGTATGGGTACTTCACGACTGCTGGCGTTGGTCGCAGCCGGCGCACTCGGCCTGGGGGCGAGTGCGGCGGTATTCGGCGGCCCCTTGCGCGACTGGGTGCAGACCCAGCGGGCGGAACGCGCGGAGCGCGCCGACGTGGACGACCTGGAAGAGAACGCCGGCTCTGCCCGGCTGCAGGTACCGGCCGGGATCAAGGTGTGGTCCGACCAGGCCTATGGCGCCGATCGTCGACAGCGGCTGGATGTCTATGCCCAGCCCGGCCTGAGCGGCGCCCCGGTGGTGTTCATGGTGCATGGTGGGGCCTGGCGTACCGGCGACAAGACGATGCCGCGGGTGGTGCAGAACAAGCTCGACCACTGGGGACCCCGGGGGATCGTCTTCGTCTCGGTGAACTATCGACTGCTGCCGGAGGCGGACGTCCTCAGCCAGGCCGCCGACGTCGCGGCCGCCCTGGCCTTCGCCCAGCGCGAGGCCCCGCGCTGGGGCGGCGATCCGCGCCGCTTCGTGCTGATGGGGCATTCGGCGGGTGGCCAATTGATCGCGCTGCTGGCCGCCGCGCCTGCCCCCGGCCTGGCGCCGCCACTGGGCAGCGTGATCCTGGACAGTGCCGTCTTCGACGTCCCGGCGCTGATGCAGGATCGCCACCTGCCGCTCTACGACCAGGCCTTCGGCCAGGACCCGGCGTTCTGGCGGCGCACCTCGCCCCAGGCGCAGCTGCAGGCCGGGGTGCGACCGCTGCTACTGGTCTGCTCCAGCCGGCGCCGCGATGCCTGCCCGCAGGCCGACGGCTTCGCCCAGAGTGCCCAGGCGCTCGGCGGGCGCGCCAGTGTCCTGCCGTTGCCGCTCAAGCACAGCGAGATCAACGAGCAGCTCGGCCAGGAAGGTGCCTATACCCGTGCCGTGGATGCCTTCCTCGCCGGGCTGGACCCGGAGCTGGCCAGGCGCTTGCAGCCCTGAGTGATGGCCACCGCGCCCAGGGCGCCGTGGCCTGGTCCGCATGCTCAGACGCGGAAGCGCGCCACCATCCGCTGGAGATCGCCGCCCAGGCGGGCCAGTTCGTTGACCGAGGCGGCGGCATGGGCGTTGGCGGTGGCGGACTGCTCGGCCAGGCCGCTGACCTTGACCACGTTGCCGTTGATCTCCTCGGCCACCAGGCTCTGTTCTTCCACGGCGGTGGCGATCTGCTGGTTGAGGTTCTGGATCTCCGCCACCGTCTGGTAGATGGCGTCCAGGGCGCGCTCGGCGTCCTGGGCCAGGGTCACGGTGCCCAGGGTGCGCTCGCGGCTGGCCTGCATCCGCTCGCTGGCCGTCGTGGTGCCCTGCTGCAGGGCGGTGATGAGTTCACCGATCTCCTGGGTGGACTCCTGGGTACGCTGGGCGAGGGAGCGGACCTCGTCGGCCACCACGGCGAAGCCGCGGCCCTGCTCGCCTGCGCGGGCGGCTTCGATGGCGGCGTTGAGGGCCAGCAGGTTGGTCTGCTCGGCGATGGCCTTGATCACGTCGATGACGCTGCCGATGCGGCCGCTGGCGGCGTCCAGCTGCTCCATGGCGGCGCCCAGGCCCTGGACCTCCTCGGCGGCCAGGGTGATCTCCTGGGCGGCCCGCTTGACCGTGCGGCTGCCCTCGCGAGCCATGGCGTCGGCGTTGTGGGCGGCGCTCGAGGCGGTGGAGGTGTTCTGTGCCACGTTGTGCACCGTGGCGGCCATCTCGTTCATGGCGGTGGCCACCTGGTGCATCTCATCACGCTGCTGGGTGACGCCGCGGCTGGTCTGCACGCCGAAGGCGGACAGTTCGTCGGCCGCGCTGCTGAGCTGGCCCACGCCGGCGGCGATGCCACCGACCAGCTGGCGCAGGTCGTCGGCCATGGCCTGGGTGGTGCGTTGCAGTTCGCCCAGCTCGTCGCGCCGGCTCACCTCGCTGCGCTGGGTGAGATCGCCGGCGGCCACCCGCTTGAGCATGGCCATGGCGGTCGCCAACGGCTGGGTGATCTGCCGGGTGATGAGCCAGGCGGCGGCGATCCCGATCAGCAGGGCGACGAGGATGCTCAGGGCGAGTTGCAGCAACGCCGAGTCCCGCTCGGCGGCAGCGGACTTGAGCTGGCCGGCGCCCAGTTGGTCGAGCAACTGCAAGAGTTTCTTGCCCTGCTCCTGCAAGCTGGCCACGGCCGCATCGGCCTGGCGGTTCTGGGCGATGATGGATTCGACGAAGGCGCGATAGCGGGTGACGTCCTGGGTGGCGCTGTAGAGCCGCGCGGCGGTGTCGCCGTCGATCTGCGCCTGGGCATCGGCCACGGTCTTGAGCAACTCGTCGATGGCCTTGAGCGCCGCCTGGGACTTGCCGTCGTCGGGAGCGCCGAGGAAACGCCGGATCGCCAGGCGGATGCCGACCATCTGCGTCTTCATCTGGGCCACGGCCTTTAGGTCGGCGACGCTGTAGTCGCCGCCAGGGGTGAAGACGAGCTCGAACAACTCGTCGAAGGTCTTGGTGACATTGTCAGAGACCCGGGCCAGTTCGGTCTGGGCCTCGCTGCTGGTCTGCTTGGCCCTTTGCAGGGCGGCGAAACGCTCTTGGTAGACCTTGAGCTCCTGTTGGACGCTGGCGAGGATGGCGCGGTTGGTCGGGTTCGACAGCAGGGTGAGGCCGTGGGCGAGGTCTTCCGCCACCTCGGCCATGTCATCCTGCTGCTGCTTGACGTTGACCGCGCTGGGATCGAGCAGATAGGCCTTTTCGTCGACCCTGATGTTGAGAATGTCCGCCTTGAGTTCGCCGCTGTAGCGCGTCTTGTTGATGCGCTCGAGCAGCGTATTGGCGGTGAGATAGCCGAACAGGGCCACCACCAGCACCATGACCAGCAGGGCGCCGAAGCCCAGCGCCAGCTTCTTGGAAATACCGAGGTTGTTCAGCCAGGAGGCGTTGTGGGCGGACATCGTGACACCTGAAGGGATTCGGGAATGTCACTGTATCGGACGCTCGGCCGCGTTCTTGATAGGGGTACGCGGCCGGAGCGGACGTTCGGCCCCTGCAGGGGCCGACGGTCGATCAGGCGGTTTCCTGGCTGGCCAGAGGCACCGGCAGTTCCAGCTCCAGCACCGAGATCAGCGCATTCTGCTGGCGCTCGTTGAGCTGGCGGAAGCGGTGCAGCAGCAACTGCTCGTTGCCGCTGAGCAGATCGTCGTCCTGGTGGGACTCGCTCTGCTCCAGGACCCCGTCCTGCACCAGACTGCGTTCCAGCCAGGCGACGATCTCGGTGTTCATGCTGTGGCGATGGGTGCGGGCCACGGCGGCGATGCGTTCGCGCATGCCATCGGGCAGGCGGACGACGAACTTTTCCGTGGGGATTCCAGCGGGAGCGCGGTGGACGTAAGGCATGGCGAACCTCCAAAGACAAGGGGTGGCTGACGTCAAAGCGCCGACAACAGCAGTCGACCGGCGAAGAAAACCAGCACCAGGCCCATGGTTCTTTCGAACCAGTGGCCCAGGCGCAGGAAGGTTTGGCGCACGCGAGCGCTGGAGAACAGCAGGCTGACCAGGGCGAACCAGCCGGCGTTGACCGCGCACATCCACAGGCCGTACAGGCCCTGCACGGCCAGCGGCGTACTGCCACTGACCACGGTGGTGAAGATGGCCAGGAAGAACAGCGTGGCCTTGGGATTGGTGGCATTGGTCAGGAAGCCGGTGAGGAAGGCCTTGGCCGGGGACTGGTGCTCCAGATCGGCGGCCTGCCACTGGCTGTCGTCCAGCGGCGCGGCGGTGGGTTTGCTGCGGATGAGGTTGAAACCCAGCCAGAGGATGTAGGCACCGCCGAGCACCTTGGCGGCGTCCAGCAGCCAGGGCGTGGCGTGCATCAGGGCGCCGATGCCGAGCAGGGTATAGAGCACGTGCACCGAGATGCCGGCACCGATGCCCAGGGCGGTGCAGAGGCCGACCAGCCGGCCGAACCTCACGCTCTGGCGCACGGTGACGGCGAAGTCCGGCCCGGGGGCCAGGACGGCGAGGAAATGGATGGTCGCCAGGGCGAGGAATTCGCTCAGGTAAGGGGACATGTCAGCTCCAGTACGTCAGGGGCTCGGCCGCCCCGCGATAGCCGACGAAGCACGACAGTGACAGGCGCGGCTGGTCGTTGCCGGGCGTCACGGCGTGCATGCGCCGGGAATTGAACAGGATCAGATCGCCCGGTTCCGGGCGGATGGTCAGGCTCGGCGGACCGAGCAGGTCGGGCTCGATGCCGTAGCTGTCGCCGCGCAGGGCGTCGAAGTCGTCCGGCGCCAGCTCCTTGGCCCAGAGCTGCAATTCACCGCCCTGGCTGGGCATGGTCAGGTAGACGTTGCAGGCCAGCTGGGTCACCACGCTTTCGGCCTCGGCGCTACCGGGGGCGTCCTTGGCGAAGATGTCGTGGTGGGCGAGAAAGCGCACACCCGGCTTCACCACCCGCGAGAGCCCCACGTACATCTTGCGGCCCCAGAGCGTTTGCAGGCGGGCACCGGCCGGCCAGACCTCGTCGAGGACGCAGCGCACCAGGTCGATGGGATTGAGATAGGGGCGGCAGCGGCGGCGCAGCTCCTCCAGGTTATGGGCAACGCTGGCGAAGTAGTCGTCCATCTGCGCCCGCTGGTTTTCCGCCTCGTAGAACGCCATACCGATGCGCCCGATGCTGGGCGCGTTGGCGTAGGTGGCGAAGCCGTTGCCGAGGATCTGTTTGCCCAGGTCGTCGGCCAGGGGGCGGGGGACGAAACGCCGGATACGCACGGCCAGCAGGCGTTCATCGGCGAGACGGTTCAGACTCTCGGTGTCGAGAGCGTCGAGTTCGAGCAGCATGGCGCTTCCTTTCTGCGGGTGAGGGAGGCGGGTGATCAGGCGCCCGCCATGTCGTAGCTCACCAGCAGGCGCCCCTTCTTTTCCTTGAGTCCGAGCACGCTCAACTGACCGACGGTGCGCGTGGAACGCACATGGGTACCGCCGCAGGCGTAGCGCGCGACGTCTTCGCCGAAGCGCACCTGGCGCTGGCCAGCGGCGTCGACCTCGCTGTGCAGCGGCAGGTCCGCCTCCACCAGGGCATCGAAGTGCGCCTGCAGGGCCGCTCCGTCCAGCGGGCGGGGCTCCAGACCCGGCACGAATTCGATCTTGCCTTCGCCCGGCCAGTGATGGGCCTTGACCGGCTGCCAGCCATGGGTCTCGCCGATGTGGCCGATCAGATGGCCGGCCGAGTGCAGCCGCGCGTGCAGGCGGCGCCGCTGCTCATCGACCCGGGCCAATACCCGGCCCGGCTGCAACGGGCGGTTGACCTGGTGGAGGATGCGTTCGCCGTCCTGCACCACGCGCTGGACCTCGGCCGTGCCGATCCAGCCGGTATCGCTGGGTTGGCCACCGCCCTGGGGATGGAAGGGCGTGGCACGCAACTCGACGGCATACCCCTCCGCCGTGGCGGTACAGGCAAGGACCTCGACCTCGGCGATCAGGCTGTCGCTCAGGAAATACAGGCGCTCGGTCATTCGTCTTACTACTCTTGGAAAACGAGAAACGACCTCATTCTAAAGAGCGCTCGATAAGGTGATAATCCACCCTCCCTCCAAAGGAATTTTGCGCTGTGAGCATAAGTCTTCCCCTGCCGCTGCTCAGCGAAATGGCCATCTTCGTGCGGGTGGTGGAAAGCGGCAGCTTCTCCGCCGCGGCCCGACAGCTGGGGCTGACGCCTTCGTCCACCAGCCGCAGCGTGGCGCGCTTGGAGAAGGCCCTGGGCACCCGCTTGCTCAATCGCAGCACGCGCAAGCTGCGGCTGTCGGAGGCGGGGGAGGAGGTCTATCGGCGCTGCAGTGACATGGTCGGCGCCGCCCGGGCGGTGCTGGAGGTCAGTGGCCAGTTCAACCAGGCGCCGGCCGGCATCGTGCGGCTGTCGGTGCCCAAGGCGGTGGGCAGCACGGTGATCCATCCGCACATGGCCGACTTCCTGCGCCGCTATCCGGCGGTGGACGTGCAACTGATGCTGGAGGATCGCTATGTCGACCTGATCGACGACAATGTCGACCTGGCCATCCGCATCACCGACCGCCCGCCGCCCGGGCTGGTCGGACGCCAGTTGCTCACCATCGAGCATCAACTTTGCGCCACGCCGCAGTACCTGGCCGAGCACGGCAGCCCGGCGCACCCGCGCGACCTGGCCCAGCACAGCTGCATCTACCTGGGCGAGGAGCCGGCCGATTCACGCTGGAAATTCCGCCAGGGCGCCAAGGTGGTCCACGTCAACGTCCGCGGGCGCTACGCCGCCAACCACACCGGGGTGCGGCTGGATGCGGTGCTGAGCCATATCGGCATCGGCAGCCTGCCATTCTTCACCGCCCAGGCCGCGTTGGCCCGGGGCGAGATCGTCCAGGTGCTGCCGGACTGGACCTTCCTGCCGCACTACTATGGTGGCGCCTGGCTGCTCTATCCGGCGACCCGCCATCTGCCGCCCAAGCTCAAGGTGTTCATCGACTTTCTCGTCGAACGGCTGAGCGACCAGGCGTTACGCCAGGGGCGCGGTGCGGCCGCCTTGCCCGAGCAGCGCTTTCAGGAGCTCACCATAGGCAGCTAGTCATTCCGGCTTTTCGTGAGACTTTTCACAACTTCTGTGACGACGCAGCCTATTAGGTGAAACGATTCACCTAACGTTTCTTTCACCCGCTTGCGGCGGTTTTTCTTGCGCCATGCTCACCACGCCCGCCAGCGCGGGTCGTGCAGGTCGCCACCGCGATCCTGGCCCTGGCAGAACAAGAAAGGATTTCCCCATGCTCGCTTCCTCACCCTCGCTCGCCGTACCCGTGGCGGCCACCCCGCGCAAGGGGCTGGTCGTGCTCATCGCTGTGATCGCCGCCCTGGGCGGTCTGCTGTTCGGCTACGACACCGGCATCATCGGCGTCGCCCTGCTCGGTCTCGGCCGGGAATTCGCCATGGACGACACCGTCAAGCAACTGGTGACCGGTGCCATCATCTTCGGCGCCCTGTTCGGTTGCCTCGGCACCGGCCCGATCTCCGACCGTCTCGGCCGGCGCAAGACCATCATCGGCGTAGCCCTGGTGTTCGCCCTGGGCTCGGTGCTCTCGGCGCTGTCGCCCAACGTCACCCTGCTGATCCTGTCGCGCTTCCTGCTCGGCCTGTCGGCTGGTAGCTCCACCCAGATCATCCCGGTGTACATCGCCGAGGTGGCGCCGCCGGAGCATCGCGGCAAGCTGGTGGTGCTGTTCCAGTTCATGGTGGTGTTCGGCATCACCGTGGCCTATTTCACCGGCTTCGCCCTGGACGAGCACTGGCGCTGGATGTTCGGCCTCGGCCTGGTGCCGGCGCTGATCCTGCTGGCCGGCATGGCGGTGCTGCCGGAAAGCCCGCGCTGGCTACTGGTCAAGGGCCGCGAAAAAGACGCCCTGGCGGTGCTGGAGCGGGTACGCGGCGGCGCTGCCGCGGCCCAGGCCGAGCTGACCGAGATCAAGACCGTGAGCAACGCGCCGGAAGGCAGCTGGAGCGACCTGTTCTCGCCCTGGGTACGGCCAGCCCTGCTGGTGGGCGCGGGGATCGCCATGTTCTCGCAGATCACCGGCAACAACGCCCTGATCTACTACGCCCCGACCATCCTCACCCAGGCCGGCTTCTCCGACCAGACCGCGGTGCTGGCCACCGGTTGCAGCACCATCCTGGTGGTGATCATGACCGTGGTCGGCAGCTTCCTGGTGGATCGCATAGGTCGCCGTCGCTACCTGCTGACGCTGATTCCCGGCTCCATCATCGCCCTGGCGATCATGGGCTATCTGTTCCAGGGCGCCGGTCCCCAGACCGAGGTCGAGCGCTGGACGGTGGTGGCCTGTCTGGCCGCCTACCTGATGCTCAACTGCGGCGGTTTCGGCGTCTGCATCTGGCTGATCAACGCCGAGGTCTATCCGCTGTTCGTGCGCGGCAAGGGTGCCAGCGTCGGCGCCTTCAGCCACTGGGGCTTCGACCTACTAGTGACCCTCACCACCCTGAGCCTGGTGACCCAGCTGGGCGCCGCCCACACCTTCTGGCTCTATGCCGGGATTTCCCTGGTGGCGCTGCTGTTCATCTGGCGCCTGGTGCCGGAAACCAAGGGCAAGAGCCTGGAGCAGATCGAGCACGACCTGCGCGAGCGGCGCTTCTTTCCCTATCAGCGGAAGGGCTGAACGCCAGCTCCGGTGCTAGGGTCGCAACAGGAGCGGAGATAGATCTTCGCTCCTGTTCGCCTGTGCCGGAGTCCTGCCATGCGCCCCCTGACCCTCGACCTCGATCTGCTGGCTGCCGCCCTCGACAGCCGGGAGCGAGGTACCCACTTCCTCGATCTCGACAGCGGCGCCCTGCGCCTGCTCGATCCGGACGACCTCAGTCTGGAAGAACGCGAGGAATTGGAAGATCCCGAACGCTACCTGCCGCTACCGCGCCTGACCCAGGAGGATCGCCTGGAACTGCGCGAGGCCTTCCTGCACCAGCTGCGCCATCCCCACGCCCAGCCGCTGCTGCGTGCCGCTCTGGAAAGCCGGCGACCGCTCCGTACCTTCGACTACGAACTGGACCTTTTCCCCTCGGTACGCGAGGCCTGGGAGGCCTTCGCGCTGAATCGGCTCAAGGAAGAGTTGCTCGCGCTGCTGGACGAGGCCGGCCTGGAAGCCCTGCCGGCGGACGGGCGTATGCCGCTGCCGGATGATGTACCGGAGGGGATCAGGCGACGGTTGGAGAAGGGGCAGGGGCGCTGAGCCGCACCCCGGTGTGAGATCACCGAGGCGCGCCTTTATAGATCGTCGCCCAGAGGCCCGTGCAGCCCTAGTCGTGCCCGTGCCGATAGAGCTTCAGCTCCACCATCAGGTCGTCGGTGAGGGTTTCCAGGTGGGCCTGGAGGGCTTCCAGTTCGAGGTCGGCCGGTAGCGCGAGCAGGGCGGTGGCATGGAATAGCAGCTCGCTGCTCATGGGCGCCGGACGCGTTTCGGTGGATAGCCGTTCGACGTTGACGCCGACCTGGTGCAGCGCCCGGGTGATGTCGCGGACGATGCCGACGCGGTCGTTGCCCAGCAGTTCGAGCTGGACCAGCGGCGCGCCCACCGGAGCCGGTTGGCCCGGTTCGCCCACCAGGATGCGCAGCCCTGGGATGGCCAGCTGTTGCAGTGCTTCCACCAGGCCATTGCGCAACTCCGGCTCCACTTCCACCGAGAGGATGCCGGCGAACTGGCCGGCCAGGTGGGCCATGCGACTTTCCAGCCAGTTGCCGCCCTGGGCGGCCACGCAGTCGGCCAGGGCTTCCACCAGACCAGGGCGATCGGGGGCGATGACGGTCAGGACCAGGTGTTCCATGGCGGGCTCCAGGGCAGTCAGAGAGAACCCCGAGTCTAGCCCGCCCTGGAGTGCTGGCCTACTGGATGTCCTCGGGTTTGACGATCACCCAGTTCTTGTCCGCGTTCACTGCCACACCGTTCTTGGCCTGGCCCTCGGCGTTGCTCTTCATCATCGCCTCGATCTGGGTGCGGTACTTGGGCTTGCGGTCGACCCACAGGTGGACACCGCCCTTGCTGCCGTCCACGCCCTGGAACAGCATGGGGCCGTCGCTGACCGGGGTGTCACCGGCCACCAGGATGGGTTTCTTCCAGGGATCTATGTAGGTGAGGATGGCCGCGTACTTGCCGGCGAACCAGGTGGCCGGGGTCCACAGGTAGGGGGTGACCTGCAGTTTCAGGTTTGCCTGGGGATCGTACTTGCCTTCGGCGATCTGCTTGCGGGCGGTGGTCAGGGCGCCGGTGGCGGGGTCCTTGAGCAGAGTGGTGACGCCGATGACGTTCTCCGGCTTCACGCCGTAGCCATAGCGGGGATCGGACGCCACCATGCGTACCAGTTCCTCGTGGGCGGCGCTGATCACATAGACCTCGATGCCGTTCTCCATCAGCTTGTGATAGAGCTCCTGCTGGCCGGTGAAGGGCTTGGGCGGATTGATCTGCACCGTCTCGACCTTGTCGTCCTTGCCGTAGTAGGTGGCGGGGATCGGCTTGTCGTAGGCCATCAGCTCGTCGACGTAGCCCTTGAGCTGCTGCAGGGTGAAGCCGGAGAACACCTGGGCGACCCAGGGATAGCAGACCAGGTCGTCGATCTCGCACAGCCGGTAGTAGTAGCTGTTGAGGCTTTCCTTGTGGCCGCCGACGTCCTTGAAGGGGATCAGCTTGAGCGAGGGGTCGAGGGTGTCGCGGGTCAGCACGCCCTTCATTTCCAGGAAGGGCAGCAGGGACTCTTCCAGGTCGTAGCGATAGCTGGTGTTGTCCATGTCGAACACCGCGTAGTTGCCTTTGTTGGCGTTGGCGGCGATCAGGGCGTCGAGCTGGCGGGCGGCCTCGGCGGGCCAGTGGGTCAGCTCGGTGGCGGCAGCGGTGAGGCTGAGCAGACCACCGGCCAAGCCGGCGAGAAGGCGGGGAAGGGTGAGCATCGGCGGACTCCGGCACGGCGACCGCGGTATGCGGTCATCTGGTCTAGACCATAACAAAAGGTCATGACAGTTCGATGCACGGAGCGACCTGGGTAGGCGCAAGAGCGGCATCACCTGCCGCTCTGCGACAAGCCTATCAGGCGGTGGCGGTCTTGAAGCGCGGCTCGGTGTTGCCCTTGAACAGGGTCAGGGTCGCGACCAGGCCGAGCACGGCGGCCACGGTCAACCACATGCCGGGAGCGGCCTTGTTGCCGGTCTCCTGGATCAGCCAGGTGCAGACCATCGGGGTGAAGCCGCCGAAGGTCGCGGTGGCCAGGCTGTAGGCCAGGGAGAAACCGGTGGTACGCACATGGGCCGGCATCACCTCGGTCAGGGCCACCACCATGCCGCCGTTGTAGGTGCCATAGAGGAAGGACAGCCACAGCTCGACCATCAGCAGACGGGAGAAGCCCGGGGCGTTGGTCAGCCAGATCATCGCCGGGTAGGCGGTGACGATGGCCAGCACGGTGGCGAAGATCAGCAGCGGGCGACGGCCGACACGATCGCTCAGGGCGCCCATCACCGGCAGCCAGATGAAGTTGGAGATGCCCACACAGGCGGTGACGATCAGGCTGTCCAGATCGGTCAGGTGCAGCTCGTGCCTGCCGAAGGTCGGAGTGTAGGCGGTGATCAGGTAGAAGGAAGCGGTGGTCATGGAGACCATGGCCACACCCGCCAGCACCACGCCGAAGTTCTGGCCGATGGAGGTCATGGTTTCGCCGAAGGTCGGACGATGCTTGCGTGCCTCGAACTCCGGGCTCTCTTCCAGGGAACGACGGATGATGAACAGGAAGGGCACGATCAGGCAGCCGATCAGGAAGGGGATGCGCCAGCCCCATTCACCCATCTCGGCGGGCGACAGCCAGTGGTTGAGCAGGGCGCCCAGCACGCCGGCGAAGACCACCGCCACCTGTTGGCTGGCGGACTGCCAGGAAACGAAGAAGCCCTTGCGACCGGGCGTGGCGATCTCCGACAGGTAGACGGACACGCCGCCCAGCTCGACACCGGCGGAGAAGCCTTGCAGCAGGCGGCCGAGCAGCACCAGCAGTGGCGCAGCGACGCCCAGGGTGGCATAGCCAGGCACCACGGCGATCAGCAGGGTACCCAGGGCCATCAGCGCCAGGGTCACGATCAGGCCATGACGACGGCCATGCTTGTCGATGTAGGCACCGAGGAAGATGGCACCCAGCGGACGCATCAGGAAGCCGGCGCCGAAGGTGGCCAGCGACAGCATCAGGGAGGCGATTTCGTTGTCGCCGGGGAAGAACGTCTTGGCGATGGCGGTAGCGTAGAAGCCATACACCATGAAGTCGTACATTTCGAGGAAGTTTCCGCTGACGACGCGGAATACGGATTTGGCTTTCGACGTGGTGGCCATGACTGCTAGCTCGGATTGGGTTTGTTATGGAGACAGCTCGCGCGAGGCGCCCGAACCTCTGGGGGTGGGTCGCACTGTTTGTAACCTTATGTGTTGCAAAAGCGCGCTGGCAAGCTGAATCCGACCGGAACCCGCTAATTTCCTCTATTTGAAAGGTTGGTGAAAGGTTCGCGACATTACGTCTGGAAATTATTGTCCAGTTGACACGATGTCGCAGTTCAGGTTGCGAGCATCTGCCAGAACGCCGCGCCGACACCCGCCAGGCTTTCGCCAGCGATGAGGCCGGCTGCGGCGGCCAGGGCGAAGCGCTCGGCCAGGCCCGCTGCCCGCCAACGCACCAGAGCGGTGAGCAGGGCGCCCAGAGTCATCATCAGCGATACCGAGGCCGGCAGAATGAAGGCCAGGCCCAGGGCTGCCGAACTGGGCAGCCAGTGTGCGTGGCGGGCGGGTAGCAGGGCTTCGGCCAGGCCCAGCAGCAGACCGGCCAGGGCGCCGAGGAGGATGCCCAGGCGCATCGCCGCGTCCAGTGCGCCCAGGCCCTGGGTCAGGGTTTCCGCCACCGCCTTCCATTGGGCCACCGCCGGTGCCGGCCAGGCGGCGCTGAGCAGCAGCGCCTGGGGATCGGGGATCAGCAGGCGGTAGGTGAGCACCCCGGTGACCGCGCCCAGGGCGATGCCCAGACACTGGGCCACCACCTGCTTGGCCGGGGTGGCGCCGATGGCCTTGCCAACCTTGAAGTCGTTCATCAGGTCGGTGCTCTGGCCGGCCGCGCCGCCGGCGGTGTTGGCGCCCATCAGATTGATGTTGACCTGCCCCGGCGCGGCCAGGCCGAAGGTCAGTTGCGAGAGCTGGCCGATGGCGCCGATCGGCGGAATGCCGGTGGCGCCCACCACCCGGGCGGCCATGGCGGCGAGAAACAGCGCCAGGGGCAGGGCAAGCAGCGCCAGCCAGGGATCGATGCCGAACAACCGGACCTGCAGTGCCACCACCAGCAGACTCGCGAGCAGCAGCAGCGCCAGGGGCCAGCCACGTGGCCGCCGCCAGCCCGAACGCTGCCGCTCACCGCGCGGCAGGGTGGCCAGACGTACCGCCAGGGAGGCCAGGGTGGCGCTGACCATCAGGCTCACCCCTGGCCAGAGCAGCCATTGCACCAGGAAGGCATATTGCGGACCGCTGGCCTCCGCCGGCAGCTCGGCCACGCCACTGGCCAGCAACCAGGGCGCCAGGCCCGCCCAGGCCAGCAGGGTACCGAGCAGCAACGAGAGGCCGACCCGCAGGCCGATGATGCCGCCGAAGCCGAGCAGCAGCAGGGAGGGATCGAAACTGAACGTCAGCCGCTCCAGGGCGGGCGAGGGCGCCGTCCGTGGCAGGGCCCAGGCGAAGGTATCCACCAGCTTGACCGTTGCCGACAGCACCAGGGCGCCCAGCAGCACCCGCAGCCGTACCAGGGCCTCGGCGCCGCTGGCATAGACCTGGCGCAGGGCTTCCAGGGTGGCCAGGCCCTCGGGGAATTTCAGGCTGGCATCGGCCAGCAACAGCGGGCGCAGGTACCAGGCCACCCAGATGCCGAGAAAGCTCACCGCGAACACCCAACCCATCAGCGGCAGCGTGGGCAATGCCTGCCCGGTCAGCAGACTGTAGGCCGGGATGGGTGCCACCAGGCCACCGGAGACGATGCTGGCCGCCGCCGAGGCCACGGTCTGGTTGATGTTGCTCTCGTGCAGCGTCCAGCCCGGTTGGCGCAGCCGTCGCCCGAGGCGGTGCCAAAGGCCGTAGCTCACCAGCAGGGCGATGATCGACATGTTGAACGACCAGCCGATCTTGAGGCCGGCATAGACGTTGGCCGGAGTCAGCAGGGTGCCCAGCAGCGCGCCGGTGAACAGCGCCCGCGGGCTGAGTTCGCGCTCCACGGGCAGCGGCAGGTCGGATGCGACGGCGTTGGCTGCGGGCAAGCGGGCCTCCTGGGTCGGGCGATCATGGCGTCGTCAGGGGACCCCTCCAGGCGCCGGTTGGTTCGGCGGCTCAGGAGTGCCGCTCGGTCCAGGTCTGGCGCAGTGCCTCGATCAGTTGCCGCAGCCCTGGCGGCGGTTGGCGTCGACTCGGGTAGTAGATGCACAGCGGCGCACCGGGGGAGGCCCAGTCCGGCAGCACCAGCTCCAGGCGGCCGTCACGCAGCTCCTCGGCCACCCGCCATTCCAGGCAATAGGCCAGGGCCAGGCCATCGAGGGCGGCCTGGATCGACGTCTCGGTCTCATTGAGGGTGAGTGGGCCGGGCACGTCGATCACCCGCGTCGCGGCACCGCTGCCCAGCTCCCAGCGATAGAGGGCGCCGTTGCCCAGCCGCAGGCGCACGCAGCGATGCCCGGCGAGATCCTCGGGTTGCTGCGGTCGGCCGTGACGGGCCAGGTAGGCGGGGGCGCCCACCACCACCCAGCGCAACTCGTCGGTCAGCGGCAGGGCGACCATGTCCTGGGGCACGGTATCGCCATAGCGGATGCCGGCGTCCAGGCCGTCGGCGACGATGTCCACCGGTCGATCCTCGACGCTGATGTCCAGCTGCAACTGCGGATAGGCCGCCAACAGCCGCGGCAGGGTCGGGGTCAGCAGCAGCCGCGCCGCATCGCGTGGCACGCTCAGGCGCAGCCGGCCGACCGGGGCGTCGCGGTGCTGGTCCAGCTCGCCCAGGGCCTCGCCGATGAGGGCGAAGCCTTTTTCGAGTTTCTCCGCCAAGGCCGCGCCGGCCAGGGTGGGCACCACCGAACGACTGGTGCGATTGAGCAGCTTGACCCCCAGGCGCGTCTCCAGCTGGCGCAGGGCATGGCTCAGCGCCGAGGTGGTAACGCCCAGCTCGATGGCGGCCTGGCGGAAGCTGCGGCGGCGGACCAGCGCGACGAAGACATTGAGGTCGGCCAATTCGCCGCGATTGAGGGTCGGCATGCACAAGCCTCGCGCGATAAGGGTCAAGAGTTCGTTGAGCCCTATTCAACGCCTTTTGAATTAGCCTCACAAGGTTGATCCCTTCCGACCGGCGTCCTCGCCTGGAGAATTGCATGACTGAAACCCTCCGTATCCCCGGTATCGATACCCCCGTTTCCCGCATCGCCCTCGGCACCTGGGCCATCGGCGGCTGGATGTGGGGCGGCACCGACGAAGCCCGTTCCATCGACACCATCCGCGGCGCCGTACAGGGTGGCATCAACCTCATAGACACCGCCCCGGTGTATGGCTTCGGCCGCTCCGAGGAAATCGTCGGCAAGGCCCTGGAAGGCGTCCGCGACCAGGCGGTGATCGCCACCAAGGTCGCCCTGGAATGGCCCAACGAAGAGGTACGCCGCAACGCCAGCGCGGCCCGTATTCGCCAGGAGGTGGAGGATTCCCTGCGCCGCCTGCGCACTGACCGCATTGACCTCTACCAGGTGCACTGGCCCGATCCCCAGGTACCTCACGAAGAAACCGCCCGTGAACTGGAGCGCCTGCGGCAGGAGGGCAAGATCCTCGCCATCGGGGTGAGCAACTACTCGCCCGAGCAATTGGAGGCCTTCCGCCAGTTCGCCAACCCGTCCACCGTGCAGCCGCCCTACAACCTGTTCGAGCGTGCCATCGAGGCCGACGTGCTGCCCTATGCCAAGCGCCACGGCCTGGTGGTACTGGCCTATGGCGCGCTGTGCCGCGGCCTGCTGTCCGGGCGCATGAATGCGGATACCCGCTTCGACGGCGACGACCTGCGCCAGGGTGACCCCAAGTTTCAGGCGCCGCGTTTCGCCCAGTACCTGGCAGCGGTGGAGGCCTTGACCGCCTTTGCCCGCGAGCGTCACGACAAGTCGGTGCTGGCCCTGGCGATCCGCTGGATCCTCGACCAGGGGCCGACCATCGCCCTCTGGGGTGCGCGCAAGCCCGAGCAATTGCAGGGGCTGGACGAGGCCTTCGGCTGGCGGCTGTCCAGCGACGACCTGGCGGCCATCGACGCCATTCTGACCGAACACGTCAAGGAGCCGGTGGGGCCGGAGTTCATGGCGCCACCCCTGCGTTGATCCCGCCAGGCGGGGCACCCTGGCCCCGCCTTGTTGCCTAACGTACTCAGCCACAAGAGGTGAGGATCATGGCCAAGCGCGACGATCTCGACCACCAGCCGGAAAACGCCGGCAAGGTCGGTGAGACCCACAAGGAACTCAACCAGGGCGGCGAAGCACCGCGTCCGGACAATCCCAAGCGACCCGAGCAGCCCAAGGAAAATCCCGATCCGGGTTACTGAGGCATAGGTAGTCACTAAAAAGGCGCAGCGGTCCGGACTGCTGCGCCTTTGGCGTTTCTGCGGGGGGCAGCTGCTGCCCCCCGCAGTCTTGCCCTTCTAGAAGCTGCGCGGGGCCGCTACGCCACTCTCGTCGCCTACCGCGCCAGGGGTGTTGCCGTTGGCTGCGGTTCGTCCGACATTCATGCCGGTGGTGGCCTGGGTTGCCCCCAGGGTTCTGCCGGTGCCCGTCTCGGCGAGCCGGCCATGGATTCGACTCCGGCATCGGGATCGTTGCCGAGCGTGTTGGGCGCGGTGCCGGCCTTGGCCTGGCCGCCACCCGCGTGACTGGCCTGGCGGGTGCCATCCGCCACGTCGCGGCCCGCCGCCTTGACCTGCTCGTAACCACTGTTGGCCAGCTCTTTCGCCTTGGTGGTCAGCTTGTCGCTGTGTTTACCCAGGGTACGGTCCTCGGTCTCCGTTCGCGGCAGCGCAGCACCCAGCAAGGCACCCAGAGCGATGCCCAGGGCACCTACCACCAGCGGCTGTTCGCGCAGCAGGGTGTCGAAGCTGCCCTTGAGCTGGTGCGCCTGGTCCGCCAAGTTGTCCTTGGCCTGGGCAGCGGTATCGCTCAGCCGCTCCCCGGTCTCGGAGGCCTTGGCCGACACGCTCTCACCCAGGCCGGTCACCTTGTCACGTACGTCATGACTGCCACGATTCAGGGAATCGCGGGTATGGCCTGCGCCATTGGCGACCGAGTCCAGCGCGCCAGATAGCTTGTCCTTGAGCGGGCTGCCCGCGGTGGCCGGAGCCGGCGTGCGATTCTGGCCCAGAGCCAACCAGAGCAGACCCACCGAGGTCAGCACCGCCGGTACCGGATTGGCCTTGAGGGTATTGCCCAGGTTGTGGGCGAATTCCCCACCGTGCCCCTTGGTGTAGGCCAGCGCCTGATCGAACAGCTGGCCCGGTGACAGCCGGCTTTCCAGGGCCCCTACCAGGTCTTCGATACGCTCGCGCTTCTGGTCGATCTCGCGTTCGAGCTCGTCGGGATTCTTGCGGGATTCCAGGTCGATCTGGTCGGTGATGCTCATTGTGCGGCCCTCCGTACGGCGTCCTTGTCCTTCTGCAGACTGTTGACGGTGCGATCAGGACTGAAATGGGCCGGTTCGAATTGCTTCTTGCCCGACTGCAGCATGATTAAACCGATCACCATGACCACGGCGCCCACCAGCAGGGCGGCGGCCCAGGGCGTGAGGTACTGCGAGAGAAAATAGACGACGCCCATGAGCAGCACGATGAAACCGGCCAGCAGCACGATGGCGCCTGCGGCGACCCCGGCGACGCCGGCCTTGGTGGTGCGCAGGGACTCGCCCAGTTCGGCCTTGGCCAGTGCCAGTTCCTTGGTGAACAGCGCTGGGACTTCATGGACCAGCTGCTTGACCAGGCCGACGACCGAGGTGTCGCCCTCGGTGGAGCGCGGGGTGGGATTCTTATTGATCATGGCCGGGTACCTCCGCTCAGGCTGGGGCGGTCCAGGTGGCTGGCCGCGCTGCCGGTGGTCAGGTTGCTGTCACTGCGGGCGGGATTGATCGCTGCACTGCCGATGGGGTCACCGCCACGGGTGGTGGTCGGCGTGTGGAGGTCGGGGCCCTTGGGGATGTTGCCGGTGTGGATGACGTCGGCGCCGGCCGCCGGCTCCACCAGCTCGTTTTCCGCCGCTACCGAGGGTGTGGTCAGGGTGGGCATCTCCTCCGCGCCGTGGCCACGGTCGGTGCTGTCGGTGCGCGGTTGGCTGGAGGCCTTGAGAAAGCGCGACAGGCCAAAGCCGATGGCGATGCTGCCGGTCAGGAACAGCGCCGGATTCTCCCGTGCCAGGGTGCCGGCCTGGTGCAGCAACTGCTCGGCGCTCTTGCCCCGCAGGTCTTCGGCCAGTCCGGTCAGGCTCTGGGCCATGTCGTTGACATAGTGCGCCAGGCCCAGGGTGTCCTTGTCTTCCAGTTCGTTGGCAGCCGCCTGGGCACTCTGGGCGATGGCGCCAAGCTGATCGGCCGCGGTGTCCCGGTAGTGTTCGAAATGCGCGGCCCCTCCTTGCTTGGCGTCTTGCACCGCGTCCTGGGCGACCTCTTTCAGGTCATGCAGATGAGCCTCTGCCGTGGAACCGTCCTTGGCCTGCGAAGGGTGTCCCTGAGCTGTCTCGAGGGGAGTCGTCATACTCGTGTACCTGTGTGCAGAACCTGGTAATGGCCGGCGGAGAGCTCGCGGCGACCGTTCACGTGCCTTGCCTCTAAGGTGACCGGGGCAAGCGAACGGCAGTTCGGCCAGAGCGTCGCTTTGACGGCGGAGCTGACAAACGGCTTTACCTACAGGGCTGCTGACGAGCGCAGCGGCGAACCAGTGCCGAGGCCTCTGGCGCAGGCAATGAAACGCAGTCGCAATGCCGGCAACCATTCGTCTTGCCCATGGTGGCGATATGGAAATTCGATGAACGTTTTTTCGCCCGATGCGGTCGATTCATGCAGACGTTGACGTTCGCCGAGTGCGGACCTACCTCTTCAACTCACGTCCGATGACAGGAGATTTCTCATGGCCGTTGCCAATGCCAAGCAAGAACTGAAGACCGTTTCCAGCGTCAAGCAGAAGGCCCACCAGGGCGAAGACGCCACCCTGCAGAATCAGAAGGCGGTAGGCGAAGCCCTTGCTGTGCTGCTGTCCGATGTCTTCGCGCTGTACATCAAGACCAAGAACTACCACTGGCACATGAAAGGCTCGCATTTCCGCGACTACCATCTGCTGCTGGAAGAGCAGGCTACCCAGCTGTACGGCATCACCGACCTGATCGCCGAGCGCGCTCGCAAGATCGGCGAGCCCACCGTACGCTCCCTGGAGCAGATGGTGCAGCTCAAGCGCCTGGCCAGCAGCGATGCCACCGACCTGTCGGCCGACCAGATGCTCACCGAGCTGCATGACGACAACCAGTCGCTGGCCGCCTACATGCGTACCACCCACACCCTGACCGACGACGCCAACGACGTCTCCACCACCAGCCTGCTGGAAGAGTGGATCGACCAGGCCGAAGAACGCGCCTGGTTCCTGGGTCAGACCGTCGGCAAATAAGCCGCCGGAGCTCCTGGAAAGCCCGTCTCCGGACGGGCTTTTTCATGGGCGCTTGCCAGGGCGCGTGGTCGCTGTTGGTACTGGCGCGGGGTGCAGCCGAATTCGCGGCGGAATACCGCGTGCAGGTACTGCGCCGAGGTGAAGCCGCAACGCCGAGCGATCTCCGTCAGGCTCGGTGCTTCTTCCTGTAGGGCGACGGCCGCGGCGGCCAGCTTGAAGCCGAGGATCTCGTCGTGAACGCTACGCCCGAGTTCGCGGCGAAAGGACGTCTCCAGGGCCGAGCGGGAGATGCCGACGTAACTGGCCACCTGGTCGGTCTTGATGCCCTGGCAGGCGTACTGGCGGATGAAGTGCAGGGCACGCATCACCTGCGGGTGGCGCACTGCCTGGTGGCGACTGGAGGCCTGGACGTTGATGCCCTCCGGCGGGATCAGCACCCGCGGCGCCCCCAGCTCGACGCCGTGCAGCCGCTGGTGCAGCAGGCGCGCCGCCTCGCGGCCGATGGCTTCGGTGCCCTGGATCACCGAGGTCAGGGGCACCCGGGTCAGGGTGCGCGCCAGGGGATCGTTGTCGATGCCCACCAGCGCCACCTGTTCCGGCACCGGGATGTTCGCCGTGAGGCAGGCCTGCAGCAACTGCCGCGCCCGGGCGTCGGTGACGGCGAGGATGCCTATCGGCTTGGGCAGCTCCTGCAGCCAGGCGATCAGCTGTTCCACGGCGGTATCCCACAGCGGCGCGCTGGTCTCCAGGCCGCGATAGATCTCCACCGGCAGGCCATCGCGGTGGAGCAGGGCGGCGAAGGCTGCCTCGCGCTCGCCGGCCCAGCGATTGGTGTCGGCGGCGGGCAGGCTGAAGCAGGCGAAGCGGGTCAGCCCGGATTCGATCAGGTGGTCGTAGGCCAGGCGTACCAGGGCGGCGTTGTCCGTGGCCACGTAAGGAATGCCGGGCGGATAGTCGCGCGCCTCGGCATAGGAACCGCCTACCGCCACCACCGGCAGCCTGCTGTCGGCCAGGGCGGCGCTCACGGCGGGGTCGTCGAAGTCGGCGATGATGCCGTCGCCCTGCCAGCGCTCGATGCCCTTGAGCCGGCAGAGAAAGTCTTCTTCGAGGAACAGATCCCAGCGCGCCCGGGTACCGCTCAGGTAGTTGCCGATGCCGGCGAGGATGCCGCGGTCGTAGATCTTGCTGCCGTTGAACAGCAGAGCGACGCGGTGGACGGGCGGCTGGCTGGGCATGGCGGGCTTCCGGCGGGAGACGCGGGGTGGGTCATCAGACTACGACCCGGGCGAGCGGCCCTCAAGCGGCAAAATCGCACTCGGCTCTGGTGATTTTCACAATAGGCAGCCCAGGTGGCAGCGCTACCATCGAGACAAGCCGGTACGCCGTGCCGGGTGCGACAGATAAGAACAAGGACAACGTCATGGCTTATTTCCCCAATGTCGAGAAGGTCCGCTACGCCGGTCCCGACAGCGATTCCCCGCTTGCCTTCCGCCACTACGAGGCCGACCGCCTGGTCATGGGCAAGCCCATGCGCGAGCACCTGCGCATGGCGGTCTGCTACTGGCACACCTTCGTCTGGCCGGGCAGCGATGTCTTTGGCCAGGGCACCTTCCAGCGCCCCTGGCACGCCGCTGGCGCCCCGCTGGAGCAGGCCCGCGCCAAGGCGGCCGCCGCCTTCGAATTCTTCAGCAAGCTGGGCGTGGACTACTACTGCTTCCACGACACCGATGTCGCCCCCGAGGGCGCCAGCTTCACCGAGTACCGCGAGAACTTCGCCCGCCTGATCGACGAGCTGGAGCGCCACCAGAGCGAGACCGGCCTCAAGCTGCTGTGGGGCACCGCCAACTGCTTCAGCCACCCGCGCTACGCCGCGGGCGCCGCCACCAATCCCAATCCCGAGATCTTCGCCTGCGCCGCCACCCAGGTCTGTACGGCGATGAACGCCACCCATCGCCTGGGCGGTGAGAACTACGTGCTCTGGGGCGGTCGCGAAGGCTACGAGACCCTGCTCAACACCGATCTCAAGCGCGAGCGCGAGCAACTCGGCCGCTTCATGCAGATGGTGGTGGAACACAAGCACCGCCTCGGCTTCCAGGGCGATCTGCTGATCGAGCCCAAGCCCCAGGAGCCCACCAAGCACCAGTACGACTACGACGTGGCCACCGTCTTCGGCTTCCTGCAGCAATTCGGGCTGGAGAAGGAGATCAAGGTCAACATCGAGGCCAACCACGCCACCCTGGCCGGCCACAGCTTCCAGCACGAGATCGCCAGCGCCGTGGCCCTGGGCGTGTTCGGCAGCATCGACGCCAACCGCGGCGATCCGCAGAACGGCTGGGACACCGACCAGTTCCCCAACAGCGTCGAGGAAATGACCCTGGCGATCTACGAGATCCTCAAGGGCGGTGGCTTCACCCGCGGCGGTTTCAACTTCGACGCCAAGGTGCGGCGCCAGAGCCTGGACGATGTCGACCTGTTCCACGGCCACGTGGCGGCCATGGACACCCTGGCGCTGTCCCTGGAGCGCGCCGCGGCGCTGTTGCAGGACGATCCGCTGGGCAAGTTCAAGGCCGAGCGCTACGCCGGCTGGGACCAATCCCTCGGCCAGCGCATCCTCGGGGGTGAACTGAACCTTGCGCAACTCGCCGAACACACCTTCACTCAGGGTCTGGCACCCCAGCCGGTGAGCGGCCGCCAGGAATTGCTGGAGGGTATCGTCAACCGTTACCTGTATCGCTGAAGAGCGCGAGCGGGTCGGCAGAAAAAGCCGCGCCGACCCGCTTGTGCAACCTAGCTGAATCGTTACACTCAGAGCCGTTCGACCGCTCCACAACAACAATAACCAAGGACGCCACCATGAACTTCAAGACCACCCTGCTCGCGGGGCTGCTCGCCCTCTGCACCACCGGTTTCGCCCAGGCCGACGCCCAGCACCCCAAGATCGGTTTCTCCATCGATGACCTGCGCCTGGAGCGCTGGGCCCGCGACCGCGACTACTTCGTCGCCGCCGCCGAGCAACTCGGCGCCAAGGTCTATGTGCAATCCGCCGACGCCAACGAGCAGCGCCAGCTGTCGCAGATCGAGAACCTGATCTCCCGCGGCGTGGATGCCATCGTCATCGTGCCCTTCAACGCCACGGTGCTGAACAACGTGGTGGCCGAGGCCAAGAAGGCCGGGGTCAAGGTGATCTCCTATGACCGCCTGATCCTCAATGCCGATATCGACGCCTACATCTCCTTCGATAACGAGAAGGTCGGCGAGATGCAGGCCGGTGGCGTGCTCAAGGCCCAGCCCAAGGGCAACTTCTTCCTGCTCGGCGGCGCGCCCACCGACAACAACGCCAAGATCCTCCGTCAGGGCCAGATGAAGGTCCTGCAGCCGGCCATCGACAAGGGCGACGTCAAGATCGTCGGCCAGCAGTGGGTCAAGGAGTGGAACCCGACCGAGGCCCTGGCCATCGTCGAGAACGCCCTGACCGCCAACGACAACAAGATCGACGGCATCGTCGCCTCCAACGACGCCACCGCCGGCGGCGCCATCCAGGCCCTGGCCGCGCAGAAGCTGGCCGGCAAGGTGGCCGTGTCCGGCCAGGACGCCGACCTCGCCGCCATCAAGCGGGTGATCGCCGGCACCCAGACCATGACTGTCTACAAGCCGCTCAAGCTGATCGCCTCCGAGGCGGCCAAGCTGTCGGTGCAACTGGTGCGCAACGAGAAGCCGGCTTTCAACTCCAGCTACGACAACGGCACCAAGAAGGTCGACACCCTGCTGCTCACGCCCACCGAGCTGACCAAGGCCAACGTCGACCTGCTGGTCAAGGACGGCTTCTACACCCAGGCCCAGATCGACGGCAAATAACCACTGGCCACCGGCTGGTCGCCTGACGCCTGGCGTCGGGCGGCCCCTGGGCGAGGAGCGGCCATGGCCGACTATCTGCTGGAAATGCACGGCATCGCCAAGAGCTTCGGCGGGGTGCGGGCGCTGGACGGCATCGATCTCAAGGTGCGTCCCGGCGAATGCGTAGGACTGTGCGGCGAGAACGGTGCCGGCAAGTCCACCCTGATGAAGGTGCTCTCGGCGGTCTATCCCCATGGCACCTGGGAAGGCGAGATCCGCTGGGACGGGCGCCCCCTGGAAGCCCATTCCATCGCCGAGTCCGAGGCGGCCGGCATCGTCATCATCCACCAGGAGCTGACCCTGGTGCCCGATCTGTCCGTGGCCGAGAACATCTTCATGGGCCACGAGCCGCGCCGCTTCGGCGGGCGGCTGGACTATCCCACCATGCTGCAGCGCTCTGCCGAACTGATGCGCCGGCTCAAGGTGCCGGACATGAACGTGGCCCTGCCGGTGTCCCAGTATGGCGGCGGTCTGCAGCAACTGGTGGAGATCGCCAAGGCGCTGAACAAGAACGCCCGGCTGCTGATCCTCGACGAACCGACCTCGGCGCTCACCACCTCCGAGATCGCCGTGCTGCTGGACATCATCCGCGACCTCAAGGCGCAGGGCGTCGCCTGCGTCTACATCTCGCACAAGCTCGACGAGGTGGCGGCCATCTGCGACACCATCACGGTGATCCGCGACGGCAAGCACATCGCCACCACGCCCATGGCCGAGATGGACATCGACCGCATCATCACCCAGATGGTCGGTCGCGCCATGACCAACCTCTACCCGCAGATCCCCCACGAGATCGGCGAGGTGATCTTCGAGGCGCGCCACTTCACCTGCCTGGACGTCGACAATCCCCAGCGCAAGAGGGTCGACGACGTCTCCTTCGCCGTGCGCGCCGGCGAGATCCTCGGCATCGCCGGGCTGGTGGGCGCCGGGCGCACCGAACTGGTCTCGGCCATCTTCGGTGCCTACGACGGCCGCTACGAAGGCGAGGTTTGGCTCAACGGCCAACGCATCGACACCCGCACCCCGCTGAAATCCATTCGCGCCGGCCTCTGCCTGGTGCCGGAGGATCGCAAGCGCCAGGGCATCATTCCCGACCTCGGCGTAGGTTCGAACATCACCCTCACGGTGCTGGACCGATTCGCCCACCTGAGTCGTATCGACAGCGAGGCGGAGCTGTCCTGCATCGACACCGAGATCGCCCGGCTGCAACTCAAGACCAGCAGCCCCTTCCTGCCCATCACCGGCCTCTCCGGCGGCAATCAGCAGAAGGCGGTGCTCTCCAAGATGCTGCTGGCGCGGCCCAAGGTGCTGATCCTCGACGAGCCCACCCGCGGCGTCGACGTCGGCGCCAAGTTCGAGATCTACCGGCTGATCGGCCTGCTCGCGGCGGAGGGCGTGGCCATCGTCATGGTCTCCTCGGAGCTGGCCGAGGTGCTCGGTGTCTCCGACCGGGTGCTGGTGCTCGGCGAAGGCCGGCTGCGCGGCGATTTCCCCAATGAGAACCTCACCCAGGAGCGGGTACTGGCCGCGGCCCTGGGCACCACCGAACGGGCGGTCGCCCAAGCCCGGGAGCACTTCTGATGCACGCCGTGAAACAGCTGTTCACCCGTTACAAGATGCTCGCCCTGCTGATCGCCGTGGCCCTGATCTGGCTGTTCTTCAGTTGGCAGACCGAGGGCGGCTTCGTCACCCCGCGCAACCTCTCCAATCTGCTGCGGCAGATGTCCATCACCGGCATCCTCGCCTGCGGCATGGTGCTGGTGATCATCGCCGGCGAGATCGACCTCTCGGTGGGCTCGCAACTCGGCCTGCTCGGCGGGGTGGCGGCGATACTCGACGTCACCTACCACGTGCCCCTGCCGATCACCCTGCTGGCGGTGGCCGCCGGTGGCCTGCTGATCGGTCTGATCAACGGCTACCTGAGTGCCTATCGCGGGATACCGTCCTTTATCGTCGGCCTCGGCGGCATGCTGGCCTTTCGCGGCGTGCTGCTCGGCCTTACCGGCGGCGTCACCGTCGCCCCGGTATCGCCGGAACTGGTCTACCTCGGCCAGGGCTACCTGCCGCCGGCCGTGGGCAGCGCCCTGGGCGTGCTGCTGTTCGCCGTGGCCGTGGTGCTCACCTGGCGCCAGCGCAGCAAGCGCAAGACCCTGGGCCTCACCCTCGCGCCGCTGTGGCGCGATGTGCTGCGGGTGGTGGTGATCGGCGTGGTGCTGGTGGCCTTCATCCAGACCCTCAACCGCTACGACGGCATCCCGGTGCCCGTGCTGATCCTGCTGGTGCTGCTCGGGGTGTTCAGCTACATCACCAGCCAGACGGTGTTCGGTCGGCGCATCTATGCGGTGGGCAGCAACCTGGAAGCCACGCGGCTGTCGGGCATCAACGTCCAGGCGATCAAGCTCGGCATCTTCGGCCTCATGGGCGTGATGTGCGCCCTGGCCGGCCTGGTCAACACAGCCCGCCTGGCCGCCGGTTCGCCCTCGGCCGGCACCATGGGCGAACTGGACGCCATCGCCGCCTGCTTCATCGGCGGCACCTCCATGCGCGGCGGCTCGGGTACCGTCTACGGCGCCCTGCTCGGCGCCTTGGTGATCGCCAGTCTGGACAACGGCATGTCCATGCTCGACGTGGACAGCTACTGGCAGATGATCGTCAAGGGCGGGATTCTGGTCCTGGCCGTCTGGGTCGACGTCAGTACCCGCACCAGCCGGCGCTGAGGGGACGGCATCCCAGCCACGGACCTATCCACTGCTCCTGACACCCCCTCTCCCTCGGGGAGAGGGCTGGGGTGAGGGGGCCCGGTCAATCGCGGCCATGGGCCGCTCCTACAGACTCAGAGGTAACCGTAGGAGCGGCCCATGGCCGCGATCAAAAGGTAGCCTTGGAAGCGGCCGCAGCGGCGGACCGCCATGGCGCGTCCCGTCGCGTGGAAACCTGCGACGTGTTGTCCATCTGTTCGCCGCGCCCATCCCGGATGAGGCTGCGCCGTCATCCAGGCTACGGCGGCTGGGTCGACGTCAGTACCCGCACCAGCCGGCGCTGAGGGGACGGCATCCCAGTCACGAACCTATCCACTGCTCCTGACACCCCCTCTCCCTCGGGGAGAGGGTTGGGGTGAGGGGGCCCGGTCAATCGCGACCACGGGCCGCTCCTACAAAAGTCTCGCCCCCTGTAGGAGCGGCCCATGGCCGCGATCAAAAGGCAGCCTTGGAAGCGGCCGCCTCTGCGGACCGCAATGGCCGCGATTAGCACGTCCCGCCGTGTGGAAAACCGCGCCGCTTTTCTACCTCCCTACCATCACCTCAGGTCTCGAACCTTTGCACCCGCGGTCCGCGCTGGCGTAGGTCGGCCAGGCTTTCGGGGCTGAGGGTGCCGACGGCGCGGTCGAGATCGCGCTGCAGGTCCTGGATCACGGTGGCCAGGGAGGTGGTGCATTCCAGATTGCAGAAGGGAATGGCCTTGGTCACCGTAGCCGCTCGGACGGTATCGTTGATGGTGAACAGCAAGGTGCGGTCGGCGCGGCGCGGAACGGCCAGGCAGGAGTGGGGGCTGAAGGCGTCAATCAGCGCATCAATAGCGTTTTGCATGGGCAGATCGTCCTTGTCGTGACCGTGGAAAGCGTCCGGGTCAGACCTCTCCCTTGGCGCAAAGGTTCATTCCAGAGGGATTTGTGCGCGGGGTTTCATCATATGAAAGCATGATTGGCTGCCGATGCTGGCGCGAATGACGGCGCACCCCGGCGATCCCAGCCCTGGTCGAGCGCCGGTGTCGGCCGGGTTTTCCACCCGGATCGTGGCGTCCCGACTGTGGATAAGCCGCGCCCGCAGCCATCCATCCCCCGCCTTTGACGTCCACGCCAGGCTGCGGCAGAGTGCGCGCCCTTTTGGCGGTACGGAGTCGGCGATGAATGCGGTGGTGGTGGCGGTAGGACTCATGCTGGTGCTGAGTCTCGCCCGGGTACACGTGGTGGTGGCGATGATCGCCGGCGCGGTGGCCGGTGGGCTGGTCGGCGGACTGGGATTGGAAGGCACCCTGCTGGCCTTCAACGCCGGCCTGGGCAATGGTGCCAAGGTGGCGCTGTCCTACGCGCTGTTGGGGGCTTTCGCCGTGGCCATCAGTCAGTCGGGCCTGGCCCATATGCTGGCCGATCGCGCCCTGGCGCTGATGGAGCGGCAGGCGGCCCAGGGCGGACGCTCGCTGCGCTGGGCGTTGCTCGGCCTGCTGCTGGCGGTGTCCATCGCCTCGCAGAACATCCTGCCCATCCACATCGCCTTCATCCCGCTGCTGGTGCCGCCGCTGCTCTATGTGCTGACGCGCCTGGAGCTGGATCGCCGGCGGCTGTCCTGCGTCATGACCTTCGGCCTGATCGCCCCCTACATGTTCCTGCCAGTGGGCTTCGGCAGCCTCTATCTGCACGACATCCTCCTGGCCAGCGTGTCCCGCGCCGGGGTGGACGTCAGCGGCGTCGATCCCAGTCGCGCCATGCTGCTGCCGGCGCTCGGCATGGTGGTCGGCCTGCTGCTGGCGGTGTTCGTCAGCTATCGCCGGCCGCGCCGCTACGACCTCAGCCTGGTGGCACGCACCGAGCGGGCCGACCGGCCCTACAACCGCCGGACCCTGGCGGTGGCGCTGATCGCCGTGGTCGCCGCCTTCGGCGTGCAGCTCTGGCTGGATTCCATGATCCTCGGCGCCCTGGTCGGCTTCGTGGTCTTCACCGCTACCGGGGTGGTGCGCTGGCGCGAAGCGGACGACCTGTTCAGCGAGGGCGCGAAGATGATGGCGGTGATCGGCTTCATCATGCTCACCGCCGGTGGCTTCGCCGAGGTGCTGACCGCCACCGGCCAGATCAAGGACCTGGCCGCCACCGCCGCCGGCCTGATCGGCGACAACCGCGCACTGGGCGCGTTGCTGCTCCTGCTGCTGGGCATGATGGTGACCCTGGGCATCGGCTCGTCCTTTTCCAGCGTGCCCATCCTCGCCGCCATCCTCGGCCCGCTGTGCCTGCACCTGGGCTTCTCGCCGCTGGCCATCGTCTGCCTGATCGGCACCGCCGGTGCCTTGGGCGACTCCGGTTCGCCGGCCTCGGATTCCACCTTGGGGCCTACCTCCGGCCTCAACGTGGACGGCCAGCACAGCCATATCTGGGACACCGTGGTGCCGTCCTTCCTGCACTTCAGCCTGCCGATGCTGTTGTTCGGTTGGGCGGCGGTGCTGCTGCTGTAACCAGCGGTTGCTGCCCGAGTGCAAAGCGGCGGCCAGGCGGGTCCAAGGCCTATCGCCCAGGAGTCGCCCATGCCCGTATCCATCCGTATCGAACCCCTCACCGCCGCCGACCTGCCCGCTGCCACCGAGGTGGTCCGCCTGGCCTTTGCCACCTGGATGGGCGCCGCCGAACCGGGGGAGTTCTGGAACGACCGCGACTATGTGCGCAGTCGCTTCGTCGCGCCCCACACCGCCTGGTTCAAGGCACTGGACGGGACGCGCCTGGTCGGCGCGGTGTGCGTCACCCGCTGGGGCCGCCACGGCATCCTCGGGCCGCTGGCGGTGCATCCCGATTACTGGGATGCCAAGGTCGCCAAGGCGCTGATGGGCGCCGCGGTCGAGCAGCTGGATGCCTGGCAGCTGGAGCACGCTGGGCTCTTCACCTTTCCCGACAGCCCACGCCACCTCGGGCTCTACCAGGGCTTCGACTTCTGGCCCCGGACCCTGACGGCAGTGATGGGGCGCGCACTGGGTGAGCCGGTCGCAACCACGGCGCTGCGCTTTTCCCAGGCCACCGATCCAGCGGGCCTGCTGGCGGCCTGTGCCGAGTTGGGCGCCGCCAATGCGCCGGGACTGGACGTCTCCGCCGAGGTGAGCGCGGTGCGCGACCAGGATCTGGGCGACAGCCTGTTCCTCCACGGCGACGACGGTCGCCTCGCTGGCTTCGCCGTCTGCCACTTCGGTCCGCGCAGCGAGGCGGGCGCGGGCGTCTGTTACGTCAAGTGCGCCGCCGTGCGTCCGGGCCCGGACGCCGAGACCCGCTTCGCCCGGCTCATCGCCGCCTGTGATGGCCTGGCCCGGGCGTGCGGCCAGCAGCGACTGCTGGCCGGGGTCAACACCGCCCGCCTGGGTGCCTACCAGTGGCTGCTGGCCCAGGGTTTTCGCAGCGAGATCCTCGGTATCACCCTGCACCGGGGCGAGGGGCACTACGACCGTCCCGACGTCTGGCTGCTGGATGACTGGCGCTGATCGCAGCAGCTCGTCGCGACTGTGAAAAAAGGCTCTAGGGCGGGCTAAAGAGCGAAGCGGCGCCGCCGATATGGAGAGCCGGACCGCGCGCAGCGCTGCCGCGGCTAATCCCTCCTGAGGAGCCCATCATGGCCCTGCTCAAGCACTACTCGATCATGCGTGCATTGGACACCCTGGCTGCCGCGACCGAGACCGCCACCCCCCTTGTCGAGGTCGGTAGCTTCCAGGGCGATCGCACGCTGGCGCGCCTGGCCACCGGTCTCCAGGCACTGCTGTTGCAGCAGCGCGAATTGCAGCAGCAGATCCAGAACCTGAGTCAGGACAATGCCGCCCTGACGTCGCGTATGGCCGAGAGCGAGTCCCTGGCCAAGCGGCTCGGGACGCGTTTCGAGCTGGTCAGCCAGGGCTCCAGTGAAGGCCTCTGGGACATGGAAGTGGTGGCCGGCGATCCGGTCAATCCGCGCAACGCCTTCTGGTGGTCGGATCAATTCCGCGCCATGCTCGGCTTCCGCGACGAAAGCGACTTCCCCAGTGAACTCGGCAGCTGGGCCAAGCGCCTGCATCCCGAGGACAGCGCCTGGGTGCTGGATGCCTTCGCCGCCCATATGAAGGATCGCACCGGCCAGACGCCCTTCGACGTGCAATACCGGATCGCCCTGAAGTCCGGTGAGTATCGTTGGGTGCGGGCTACCGGTGCGACGCTGCGCGATGAGCGCGGCGTACCGGTACGGGTCGCCGGCTCGCTGCGCGACATCCATGACCAGCGCCTGCGCGACCAGGAGCTGGACGTCACCCTGACCCGTTTCGAACTGGCGCGGGAGATGCTCAACGATGGCCTGTGGGACATGGAAGTGATCGCCGGCGATCCGCTCAATCCCAAGAACCCCTTCTGGTGGTCGCCGCAATTCCGCCGCCTGCTCGGCTACGAGACCATCCAGGAATTTCCCGACGTGCTGGACAGCTGGGCCTCACGGCTCTATCCGGAAGATCGCGAGCGCGTGCTGGAGGCCTTCGGTTCGCACATCAACGATCGCAGCGGCCGCACCGGCTTCGACATCACCTATCGCCTGGTGCTGAAGAACAACGAGGTCCGCTGGTTCCGCGCCCGCGGCCAGACCCGCCGCACCGCCGACGGCACCCCGCTACGGGTCGTGGGCGCCCTGGCCGATGTCCATGCCCTGCATGAGCAGGAGTCCCTGCGCGAGGCTCAGGAAAGCCAGCACCGCGCCATGGAGGAGAACCTGCACAAGGTTACCGAGATCGTCAGTTCCATCCAGGGCATCGCCGCCCAGACCAACCTGCTGGCCCTCAACGCCGCCATCGAGGCCGCCCGGGCCGGCGAGGCGGGACGGGGCTTCGCCGTGGTGGCGGACGAGGTGCGCAAGCTGGCGACCCATACCTCCGAGGCCACCCAGCGCGCGGCCAACATGATCCGCAAATAGCGACGCGCCAGCCTCAGGCGTTGTCGGCAGTCGCTTTCTTGCGCGAGCGGCTGCGCGGCTTGGGTGCCGGCGGGGCGACACTGCTCTGGATACCGCCGACCTGGGTCAGGTTGTCGTCGGACTGGTCTTCCAGCTCGCGATTGGCGCGAAACCAGTGTTCGAAATCCTGGCCGTGCGGCCGCCCCTCGCGTTCCCAGATTTCATAGGCGCGTTGGCGGATGCGTTCTTCGAGACTCGTGGCGGTGACCTCTGGCAGAAGGGCAGGGGAGCGCGGCCGCGAGTGCCGGCGCTCATCCTGACTAGGCCCATGGCAGCGCCGAAAAGTTTCGAGCCCGTCGCTGGGGGCTGGACCGGTCTTGCCGCTTGTTCCGCTCTGGCCTGCCGCTATAGCGGCGCTGACCATTCGTCACCCTCTACCTGGCGACCTCACCGTGCCAGGCCCGCCTATAGGCACCGGGTGCCACGCCATAGGCCTGTTTGAACTGACGAGTGAGATGGCTCTGGTCGGCGAAGCCCAGCTGCAGGGCCACCTCCAGCGGCGCCCAGCCGGCGCGCAACAGGCCCTGGGCGCGGGTCAGGCGTTGCTGCTTGAGCCAGGCATGGGGCGGCAGGCCGGTCGCACGGCGGAACACCCGCAGGAAATGAAAGGGCGACAGCCCTACCGCCTGGGCCAGCGCTTCGAGACTGGGTGGTTGCTGCAACTGCTGACCGAGCAATTCCCGGGCGCGCTGCACGGCCAGGGGTTCGCGACCTGGCTCCGGGATGGCACCCAGGCGGGCGTGACGGCCGAACAGCAGCAGTAGTGCTTCACGCCAGGCGGTCTGTTGTTCCAAGGCTTCGGCGCCCTGGTCGGCCAGCCGATGCAGCTGGCCAAAGGCGGCGCTCACCTGGGGATCCTGCAGCACGCTGGTGGCGAAGGCCGGGGTACCCAGCAATGGTCGCCCCAACTCGGCGAAGACCGGTGCCAGTTGCGCCAGCGTCGGATAGAAACCGCGGTACTGCCAGCCTTCTTCCACCGCCGTAGCGCCGGTATGCAACTCGTCCGGGTTGATCAGTACCATGCTGCCCGCCGCGGCCAGGTGCTCGGCGCCACGATGACGAAAACGCTGGGCGCCGCGCTCGATCACGGTGAACACAAAGCCCTCGTGCACGTGGGGCGCGAAGCGCTGCCGCCGGTACTGGGCGTGCAGCAACTCGACGCCACCCAGCCCGCGGGCGGACCAGAGGCGGGCGTTTTCTTGTAGTCCGTTCATGGCTCTCTCGTGGCCCCGGCGGATTCTGCTGTCGGGCTAGAGGAGCCAGCGTAGCAGGTAGAACACCCCCATGCTGAGGATCACCGTGGTCAGCACCCGCCGGGTCCAGAGCATCAGCCCGACCGCCGCCAGGCCGGCCAGCAGATAGGGACTGAGCAAGGTTGCAGCCAGCGAAGCCTCGCCCGAGATCAAGATGGGCCCGCAGATGGCGGTGAGCATCCCCGGCACGGCAAATTCCAGGAAGGTGCGCAGGTGGCGGCCCAGGCGCAGCGGCAGCCGTGGTTCGAGGAACAGATAGCGGTTGAAGAAGACCAGAGCGGCCATGCCGAGCAGGGTGGCGAGGATCATGCGTAGGACTCCCGCAGCCGCCGTATGACGAAGCCCACGCTCATCCCCGCCAGCCCCCCCAGCACCAGGGCACCCTGCCACTGCAGCTGATGCAGCCAGACCGAGACCAGCAGCGCCGTGACCACGCAGGCGACGGTGGCTAGGTCGCGCACCAGGGGCACCACCAGGGCGATGAAGGTGGCGGCGATGGAGAAGTCCAGACCCAGGGCGCCCAGGTTCGGCAGTACCCGCCCCAGCAGCAGGCCGGCCAGGGTGAAGAGATTCCACAGCAGATAGAAACTCAGGCCCATGCCCAGGGCGCGCCAGCGGTCGAAGCCCGCCGGTTGTTCGGCGTGGGTCAGGGCGAAGAATTCGTCGGTGAGCAGAAAGCCGAAGCCCAGCCGCCAGGGCAGCGGCTGCGGTGCCAGCACGCGTCTCATGTGCAGGCCATAGAGCAGGTGCTGGGAGGTGAGCAGCAGAGTGGTCAGCAGGATGGCGGCGAGGCCCGCACCGGCCTTGAGCATGCCCAGGGCCACCAGTTGCGCCGCGCCGGCGAACACCAGCAGGGAAAAGGCCTGGCCTTCCAGCACGCTGAGTCCGGTCTCGATGGCCAGGGCACCGACCAGGATGCCCCAGGGTGCGCAGGCCAGCGACAACGGCATGATCTGCCAGGCGCCCTGGGCGAAGGCGCGGCGACGGGAAGGGGGCATCGGCAGGGCTCCGGGTGACGGGGGAGGCCCAGGATGCCGAGTCGCGTCGCGGTCGTCTTGAACGTTCTTGCGCTGGCGCTTCAGCCTTCCAGCAGGGCGAAGAGTTCCAGGTACTGCTTGGTCAGCTTGTGGCTCGGGTCCAGATGGATCAGCGGGCGATGCTGCTGGTGGGATTCGCGCATCTTCACCGAGGCCATCAGCGGCGCCGCCAGCACTGGCAGGTCGCGGGCCTGGAGTTCCTCGATCAGCTGGCGTGGGGTGCTGGCTTGGGCGTGGTACTGGTTGATGACGATGCCCTCGACCGCGAGGTTTTCGTTGTAATCCTCGCGGATCTCTTCCAGCTCCTCGATCAGGTCGTACAGCGCCTGCTGGGCGAAGACATCGCAGTCGAAGGGGATCAGGCAGCGGTCGGCGGCGATCAGCGCCGAGATGCTGTAGAAATTCAGCGCCGGCGGGGTGTCCAGGTAGATGCGGTCATAGTCCTCGCCGAGCTTGTCGAGGTACTTGGCCAGCTTCTGGATCTTGTACTTGGACTCGAGCTTGAACTGCAGCTCGGTCAGCTCGCCGGAGGCGGCGATCAGGTCCAGGTTCGGCCAGGCGGTGGCATGGATGTTGGCCTGGGCCTTCTTGCCGCCGCTCAGGGTCTGCTTGAAGAAGTCGGCGATGCCGTGCGGCAGGTCGTCACCCACCTGGCCGGTGAGGTACTGGCTGGAGTTGGCCTGGGGATCGAGGTCCACCAGCAGGGTGCGATAGCCCTCGTGGGCGCTGATTGCCGCCAGGTTGCAGGCGATGCTGGACTTGCCGACGCCGCCCTTCTTGTTGAAGACCACCCGGCGCAGGGCCTGACCGGAAGGGGAGCTGTGTGCGTTCATGGAGTCGTCCCGACAGAAATGGAAAGCCAGAGGCGCGAGGCCCGAGCGACCGCTTTGCTTATACCGAAACACCGCGGCCGGATGATGACGAATTTATGGCCTTTGCATGACAGCTGTATGACGAGCCTAGCGCAGCGGTGGAACCTTGGCGCTCGGCCGGCCTTCGAACTCGGCAAGTCCCTTGCGAGAATCCGCTATGACCGCCTCCCGGCTCCCCGTTCTGCTACTGCTCGCCTGCGCCCCCCTGGCCGAGGCCGCAAGCGACACCCGGTCGCCGGTACCGGTGCCGGGCGCGCCCGCCCAGACCGACACCCGCGTTCTCGAAGCCGGCGCCGATGTGCTGCAGCGCAAGCCACCCATCGCCGCCCTCAACACCTACCTGGACGGCTTCCACTTCTACAACGGCCACCCCAAGAGCCAGATGGAAGCCCACCACTATTGCAGCGTGCTGGGCGAAGAGATGTACCAGTGCGTGATCTACGACGGCAACGTTGCCGAGGCCAAGCTGATGGGCGTCGAGTACATCATCAGCGAACGGCTGTTCAAGACCCTGCCCGCTGCCGAGAAGGCGCTCTGGCACAGCCATGTGCACGAGGTGAAGTCCGGCCAGCTGGTCGCCCCCGGCGTGCCCCAGGTGGCCGAGCACCGGCTGATGGACAAGCTGGTGCACACCTACGGCAAGACCTGGCACACCTGGCATACCGATCAGGACCTGGAGCTGCCCCTGGGCGTCCCCCAACTGATGATGGGCTTCACCGCCGATGGCCAGCTCGATCCCAAGCTGCTCGCCGAGCGTGACCGCCGCCTGGGCATCTCCAGCGCCGAGACCAAGGCCGCCCGCGCCGACCTGCCGACCCCCGCGGTGGCCCCCGGCGCCGATGCCTGGCAGCAGGGCCAGGTCATCCAGCTGCAGGACCCCACCGGCCAGTTGCACAAGCACGCCGGCGAGCACACCGAAAAGGGCGTCAACACTAGTTCGAACAAGCCCTGAGAGGTGCCATCAGGACGCGCCCGCCGGACTTCGCTCGGACCCACGCGCCGCTGCCCCGCAGGCATGGCAGAAGTGGGCGAAGGCGCTCTTGCGCGTCTGGCAGGTGCCGCAGTGGTCGTGCAGGCCGATGCCGCAATGCGGGCAGAAATCGATCCCCGGGTCCTTGAGATCCACCGGGCGCTCGCAGCCGGGGCAGACGCCCTTGGCCAGGCGCGCCAGGGCGGTGTCGTAATGCAGTTCTTCGCGGCGCACGGTATCCGGCTGGGCTTCCTTTAGCGCCAGGCGGGCGCGATAGTCCTGCAGGGCGCGGATGGCGTAGCGCCCACCCAATACCGTCAGCAGGATGCCTACCAGATAGCGCACGTAGCCACCGTAGCTGGGTAGATAGGGCACCAGCTCGACGAAGAAGGCGAACAGCGCGAAGAAGATGAAGCCCCAGACGAAGGGCCACCAGGGGCTCTGGCGCTGGCGGACGAACAGCCAGGCGGCGACGGCCAGCAACGGCAGGGTGAGCGCCAGCCGATAGAGGAAGACGCGCAGTTCGGCCTGGCGACGGGCGTCGAGCCAGGCATCCTGGGCTGCCGCCGACAGCTCCGCCAGGCGTCGCTGGGCCCTCTCGGCCCCTTGCTCGGAATTCAGCAGCAACTGCTGCTGCCGCTCGACCTGCTGCTCGGCGGTGCGCTCGCTGGCCTTGAGTTCATCCAGGGCGCGGCTGCGGGCGATCAGCTCGGCGTCCTGCTCGGGGCGCTGGGTGGTCTGGCGGGTCGCCAGCCAGTTGTCGAAGGTCTCGCGGTTGGCCTGGTAGCTGCGCGCCGCTGCGGCCTGCTGCAACTGGGCCTGGTCGAGGGCGTCCTGGGCATCGCGTCGGGCCCGGTTCGCTTGGCGCTGGTCATCTCGCGCCGCGGCGGTGGCCGCCGGGTCCATGAAGTCGTCCAGGCTCTGCTGGCGCTCCACCTGGGGCAGGTCGCCGACCAGGGTGCCGCCCAGGCCGATAAGGAAGCCGGCGAATACCAGTGCCAGCAGCCAGAGGCCGCGGTTGAACCACTTTTCCGAGAGTCGCAGCGATTTGCCCATGGGTCCGTCCTGGTCGAGAGAGGTCTCAGCTTAGCCGGTCGGCGCCGGCGCCGCTCAGGCCAACTTGATCGCCACCACCCCGGCGACGATGGCCAGGCCGGCACAGACACGCCCCAGCGGCAGCGACTCGCGCAGCCAGAACACGCCGATCAGCAGGGCGAACAGCACACTGGTCTCGCGCAACGCCGAGACCAGGCCGATGGGCGCCTGGGTGGTGGCGACGATCACCAGGCTGTATGCCAGCATCGACATCACCCCGCCGGCCAGGCCCGCGCGCCAGTGCGGACCGAGGCCGACGAAGGCCTGGGCGCCACGAGTCAGCCGCAGCACCAAGGCGGCCACCGCGCCGTTCACGGCGAACAGCCAGAGGGCATAGGCCACGGCATCGCCGCTGGCGCGGGCACCGAGGGCATCGGCCAGGGTATAGCCGGCGATGAAGGTCCCGGTGGTGAAGGCGCAGGCCAGCAGCGCCAGGCTCGGTGGCGTCCCCCGTCGGGCACCGAGCAGCGCCATCAGCGCCAGCCCCGTCACCAGCAGGCCCAGCCCGAGCAGGGCAGGTGGCGAAAGGGCTTCGCCCAGGGCGAAGAAGGCCACGGCGCTGACCAACAACGGCGCGCTGCCGCGGGAAAGCGGATAGACCTGGCCGAGGTCGCCGTAGCGATAGGCGCGGGCGAGAAAGGCGTTGTAGCCGATGTGCAGCAGGGCGGAGAGGGCGATCCAGGGCCAGGCGGCAGCGGGCGGGACGGCGACGAAGGGCAGGGCGAGCAGCGCGGCGCTGCCGGCGCCGATCTGGATCAGGCTGGCGGTGAGGAAACGGTCGAGGCCGATCTTGAGCAGGGCGTTCCAGCCGGCGTGCAGCAGGGCGGCGAGCAGTACCAGGGCGAACAGGGGCGTGGTCACGAGGCCTCCGACGGGGTCAGCTCCCGAGTCTAGCAAGAAGCTCCCGGCCCGGTGGTTGATCGGCTTGGCGGCGGGGCGCGGCACGGCGCAGAATGCCAGTTGTCGTCACCCAGACCAGGAGGGTTCATGGGGTCGCAGCAGCTGTCTACGTCGCTACCCGCCGAGGTCGAGGCGCGCCAGGGCAGGGTCGGGCTGGCCCTGGTCGCCGGGCTGTCGATCCTGGCTGGCATGACCGACGCCATCGGCTTTCTCGCCACCGGCAACTTCGTCTCCTTCATGAGCGGCAATACCACGCGCCTGGCGGCCGATCTCGGCCATGGCCAGTGGTGGCCGGCCGTTCAGCTGGCCTTGGCCATCCTGGTGTTCGTCCTGGGCAATGCCGGTGGGGTGCTGTTCCAGCGCCTCAGTGGTCGCCGTGCCTGCCTGCTGCTGGCGTTCCTGGCACTGCTGCTGGCCCTGGCCGCCTGGCTGCCGAACGCGGAGGCTGCGTTGTTGCTGGCCATCTTCGCCATGGGCATGGTGAATGCGGCGGTGGAACAGGTGAATGGCCTGCCCATCGGCCTCACCTACGTGACCGGCGCCCTGTCGCGCTTCGGTCGCGGCCTCGGGCGCTGGCTGCTGGGCGAGCGCCGGCCGGGCTGGCGCAGCCAGCTGGTGCCCTGGGGCGGCATGCTGCTCGGCGGGGTGTTGGGGGCCTTGCTGGAGCGTCACCTGGGTCTTGCCGCGCTGTTCGTCAGCAGCGGCCTGGCGGCCGTGCTGGCGGTGGCGTTTCGCCTGGTGCCACGAGGTTGGCAGTTACGTTATCTGGCGAATTGAGCCGGTAGCGGCAAGGCGCGCCGCTGCGCGTCATCCGCGGCGGACGCACCTGCCCAGGATCGCTAGCTCGCGGTGATCTGCGCATTGCCGATGGTGAACCAGCACTTGTCGGGGTCGTCGGTGAACATGGCAGGATCGCTATTGAGCACCCCGGTGACGGTCACGCGATCACCCTTCTTGAGCTTGTTGGTGGCCTTCTTGTTGACCAGCAGATCATCCCGCGTGATGGCCTGACCAGAGCACTTGGAGTTGGTCGGGTCGTTGAAGACCACGACGATCTTGTTCTGGCTGGTGATCACTCCGGTGGTTGTCACCCGGGTCACGACGCCTGGAATGGCCAGGTTTTTCAGGCTCCATTTGTCCTTGGCCGCGACCTCGTTCTGCTGCCAATCCTTCCAGATGTCCGACAGCGTGGCCTGCTGGGTCGCGGAGAGCGATCTCAGGTCGCCGTTCAAGAGGTCGCCAGTGGTGCCGAGGGCATTGTTGGTGGCGGACATGGCGCTATCCAGGCTTTCGCAGCCCGACAGCAGGGCGATGAACGCCAAGGGCAGGTATCTTTTCATGAGGGATTCCTTTTCGAGACGAGGGGCGCGAGGACTTCTGTTCGGTGGAGATAGCCGATGAGCTCTGCCCGCTAAGGCGTCCACCAGGTGCCACCCGTTTGTCCGCAACCCTTGCGGGTCTTCTCCAGCAGTTCGGCATCGCGGCGGTAGTAGTAGTAATCCACCGGTTGCCCCATGAAGTGCTTGCAGACCGCCTGGGGGGTGGCGGGGCACTTCTCGCTATAGGTGATCTTGGCCGGTCCGCCACCGCCCATGGCGGCCAGTTGGGCGAGCGCCGTGCAGCTCTCCTTGAGCCTGGCAGCGGGTAGTTCAGCGCTCACCACCATGCAGTCCTTGGTGTCCACCTGGGTGCCCTGGGCGTTGACCTTCCCTTCGAGGGTGCAGGCCCGGTCTTCCGCCTGGGCGGAAAGGGCGGTCAAGCCGGTGACACAAGTCACCAGGAGCAGGAGGTACTGGCTGTACATGGCAAACCCTTGAGCGGTCATTGCTGTTTCTGGTTCCGTTATTGGGTCAAGAAAAGTTGCTTAGTTTAGGTAATAGTGGTCGACCACATTGTTTTGGAAGTAGATCGACAGGCGAGAGCCCACCGCGCCACTCGACATTGTCTTTTTGTTCCCGGTGACAGTATTGACGTCATTCATGACGTCCTGGCCTTTGTTCGCTTCGACCTTGGCGTTATTGATCTTCCAGAAGGTATCCGTGGAAACATATTTTTGGGCTACGTTCAGGTATTTATCCAAGCTGGGTTCCTGGCTCTTTTCGTAAATCCAGTTCACCTCGTTGCTACCATTGGAAGAGGATGCGCTCTCATCGTGTGGTGTACCGAACATTTGCAATACCTGATCCTTGGTCGTCTTGCCCGGTATCAGATTCTGTTTCAGGTAGGCCGCTTCATACTTCTTGCCCCCACCACTCATAGGATTGGTGATATCGCCAAGACCGCCGCCCTGGCAGCCGCTGAGCGTGACCAACATGAACGCCGACAGGGTGGCAAATAGGCTGTTTCGCAGAAAGATGCGCATGGACGCTCCCTTGAGGATTGATCCTGATTTCGCGCCGCAGAGCGGCAATGGGCCTGGCCAGAGACAGCGGCCGCGAGTTGGGAGCCGCTGCCCTGAATGCATGGTTGGCGGGAAATATCCGGGCGATGCCGCCGGCATGCCGTCACCCGATGTGGCCGAGCAAGAGCGGCAAGGTCGGGAAAGTCTAGGTAAAGGCGGTTTTTGCGAGGAATAGTACAGATGCACTAGTTACCAGCGAGGCAAGGAAACGTCTTGCCAAGGCGTTGGTTTGGATTGGCGCTAATGGTTATCGTGAAAACTTCTTGATAGGTCCGGTATTGCTCGGTTCGCATCGACTTACCAGCTCAATTCTCCCGCGGTACTTTGCTTTCGACCTCTCTTTGTTTTGTTAGGGGGCGGGGCTAGTACAGATGTACAGGTGTGACTTGGCGGTTTTTCGGGCAGACTCGGGGAAGGCTTCCGCGTGGACTCGATCAAGGCTCGATAGCGTTTTTATAAGCCGTGAGAAGAGTGAGCTCGCACTGTTCCTGGTGTTCCAGGCGCCTTTCAGTCGACGGTCGAAGCAGGATGTTCGCGTCTTCGGCACTACAGGAGTTGGGTCCATGCTGAATTCGCGCTTCGCCCTGAGCCTGCGCAATGATTTGCCGGCGATGCAATGGGCCGATGCCGAACGCGGTCAGGCGCGTATTCGCCTGGTCATCGCCACCTTGGCGACGCTGTATGTCGTCGTGCTGTACCTGAACGGCAAAGTGGGCCTCGAGGTGCTGCTGACCATTCTGGTCGTCCACACCTGCTTCCTGTTGATCGCCACCGGGTTGCTGCTCCATATCGGTCGTCATCCAGGTGCCGTCTTCTGGCGGCGTCTGGTCGGCATGGTCATCGACTACGGTACCATCGCCTTCTCCACGCTGGTCATCGGGGAAAACTACCTCCTGCTGCACGGCGTGGTGGTTTGGATTACCGTGGGCAATGGCCTCAGATTCGGCCGTAGTTACCTGCTGCTGGCGACCGCCTTCGCCTTGCTCTGCCTGGGTATCCTGGTGGCCGGCATGCCCTTCCTGCGCCAGTATCCGGCGGTAGCCCTGGCGCTGCTGATCACCACCCTGATCGTGCCCGGCTACATCTACTATCTGCTCGATCGCTTGCAGCGGGCAATGCGCGAAACCGAGGCCGCGCAACGGGCCAAGTCGCGCTTCCTGGCTCAGGCCAGCCATGACCTGCGCCAGCCGATCCATGCCCTGGGCCTGTTCACCACCTGCCTGCGCAATGCCAACCTGGGCGCGGCGGAGCGGCAACTGGTGGACAACGTCGACCGCTCCCTGGAGAGTC
>NZ_CAJYDW010000009.1 GCF_913774235.1 uncultured Pseudomonas sp.
TGACGTGCGACTGAGAGTCTGCAAGAGCGCAAGAGCAAAAGCAGCCCGGCTGCGCCGGGCTATCACTGCTCCTACGGTACAACGTCTGTAGGAGCGGCCTATTGCCGCGATAGGGCAGTGGTCGCTATCAATGACCCTGAATCAGTACGTCACAAAAAGCTCGACAGGCCGAGTCAGGGCTGCAGCCCTGCAAGGTTGTCTGGATGCTCCGTGAGCGAGCTGGGCGCGCGGCGCTGTGAAGAGCGGGTCAGTCCTAGCGGGACGTACTCCATGTGGATCTCGTAACCTTTCTCTCTTTATCTCTCCCGAGGCTCCGAAGTCAGGCGTGCCCTCACCCTAGCCCTCTCCCAGGGGGAGAGGGGACCAGAGCCGAGTGGCGGAGGCTTGAGGGTGCCTGCTGGATAATGTGCTGCTGAGCGTCTGCAAGAGCGCAAGAGCCACAACAGCCTGGCCTATCGCCGCTCATAAGGTGCAACGTCTGTAGGGGCAACTGGCTTATCGCGGTCATGCCGGTGCGCTGTAGCGACCGCTCTGGCTCGCTCCTACGGGGTTCTAGGAAATTGAAGGGTCGACGAATCACCAGGGCTGCATAAACAAGGCGCCTACGAATGCTGTTGTATCAGCAGCGGTCGCTTATGAAAAAGCCCGGCAGGTGCCGGGCTTTCTGCTTTCTGGAGGGGCTCAAGCCGGTTCGGGCAGGGCCAGGTCGCGTTTGGCGATGTATTTCCAGTCGGCCTCGTCGATGTAGATGCCGCCGGGGCCGCTGCCGGCTTCGAGGTCGATGGCCACTTGGGCGCTGACCTGGGGTTTGACGCTGGCCAGGATGGGCACGAAGCCCAGTTGCTGGCTGGTCTCGATCAGGGCCTGCTGGTTGCGTTCGTCGATGTCGGCGGCTTCGTCCAGGTAGTAGGGCAGGCGGATCTTGGCGGCGCGTTCCCGGTCCATCAGATGCAGCAACAGGTACATGTTGGTCAGTGCCTTGATGGTCATGGTGGTGCCGTTGGAGGCCGCGCCGTCGATGTCGGTATGGAGGATCGGCTGGCCGCCCTGCTTGGTGATCTCGAAGGCCAGTTCGAACAGGTCCTTGAGGCCCAGCTGGTTGCCGTTGGCGGCTACCAATCGGGCCAGATAGTCCCGAGCTTCTTCGTTCTTCTGGTCCTGGGCGCTGTCCTGGGTGAGGTCGAACACCGAGAGGGTTTCGCCTTCCTCGTATTGACCTGCACTGTGGATGATCTGGTCGATGTGCTTGAGAGCGTCCTTGTTCGGCGCCAGGACGATGCGGAAGCTCTCCAGGTTGGAGACCTGCTTGCGGTTGATCTCCCTGTTGAACAGCTGCAGCTGGTGTTCGAGGTTGTCGTAGTCGCTGCGGATGTTTCTCAGGGTTCGGGCGATGTCGGTGACGGCGGCGCGGCGGGCCTTAGCCAGGGTCAGGGCTTCGTCCTGGCGATGGGCATAGGCGTTGATCAACAGTTGCAGGCGACGCTCGGGATCTTCCTCGTTGTCGAACTTGGCCACCCCCTTGAGGCGGACCTGGGCGTAGAGGGCTTCGATCTGGGTGTCGGCGCGCTGCAGGGCCTGCCAGGTGTCCTGGTAGTCGTTGAGCAGCGGCAGCAGGTTCTCCAGGGAATCGTCCACCCCTTCCATGAAGGGCGTGCCCTGGGGGAGGTCGGTAGGCAACAGCTGGCGACGGCGCAGGGCGTCGGCCAGGGTGCGGTCCTTGGCTTCCAGGTCGGCCAGTTGACGGCCGATCAGTTGCAGCTTGGCGGAGAGTTGCTGAACACGTTCGGTGAAGGCGTCGCCGGCGCGGCGCAGTTCGTCCTGGGCGGCTTCCAACTGGGCCAGTTGTTCGAGCTTTTCGTTTTCCTCGGCGCTCAGAGTCTGGCAGCGGCGGAAATCTTCCAGGGCCTTTTGGGCATCCAGGACCTGCTGGTAAAGAGCTTCGGCCTGGGCCTTGCTGGCCTGGCGGTCGGCGATGACGCCCTGCTGGGCCTTGAGCTGCTTGAGCTCGCGCTCCAGGCGGTCTTTCTGGTCGCGCAGGGCGGCCCGGTCAGCCAGGGCCTGGAGGGTCGGCGGTTCGATGCCGGAGAGATCGAGGGACAGGCCGGGCAGTTCGAAGCGATCACCTTCGAAGCGTTCCAGTATGCCTTCGAGGGTCTTCAGCCAGCTGCCGTCTTCGGCCAGTTCGACACCTTTGGGACCTAGCGGCAGGCTGAACAGCTGGCCGTTGAACAGGCGCATCAGGCGTTCGACGTCGGCCTGGCTGAATTCCTCGCGCAGACGGGCATAGCTGTTGTTGTCGGCGTGGTCGAGTTGCTGGCGCAGGCCCTTGAGGCGCTGCTCCAGTTCGCGAACGCGTTGGTCGAGGTCTTCGCTACTGAACTGGCGCGACTGGGAGAGGGCGCCGGCCAGTTCGTCGTGGGCGTCCTTGGCGGCCAGTAGCTGGGCTTCCAGGGGCGCGGTGGAATCCACCAGGGCGAAGCGATGCTTGAGCTGGGCCAGTTCGGCGAGCCAGCGCTGCAAGCCGCTGACTTCGCGCTCCAGACGCATCAGTTCGCTGGTGCCGTCACGCTGGTTCTGCTGCAGGCTGTCCTGCTCCAGGCGGTAGTGCTCGCTCTGGGCCAGGAGTTCGTCACGGCGGTCGATAGCGTAGTGCTGCCAGGTGCCGAGCAGGCTGTCGAGCAGCGGCGAGAGGCGGTGCAGCTTGCCGCGCAGGCGGTCGCGTTGTTCGACGCCGTTGGCCAGGGCTTCCACCAGCGGGCCGGCGGCGACCAGGGACTGGTAGTCCTGCTCCATGCGGCGGACGTCGCGGAAGGCTTCTTCGCAGGCGGCGATATAGTCGACGCTGCCGGATCTCAGGCTGTGCTCGAAGGCGTCGAGGAACAGCTGCTTGAGCTTGGCGGCGGTGATCTCGCGCATGTGCAGCAGGTTGATGAACAGGGCGCGGAAGGTCTTGAGGCTCTGTTCGCTGGTGGACCTGAGCGGAATGAGGGTGAGGTCCAGGGGAATGCTGGTATGGCCTCCGACCAATAGGCGGCGCAATTCCTCGGGTTTGACCTCATAGGCCTTGAGGCCGGCGCGCTCCAGGTTGGCGAAGAGCTCGCGCTGGCGCAGGCAGGTGCCGTCGCGCTGGTAGTGGGCCAGGTCCAGTTCGCCGGCATAGACGAAGAACTGGTGGCCGAAGCCGCCGCCCGGGCCACGTCCGGCCACGCCGATGACGTGGGGACCATGGGCCAGGCGCAGTTCGACGAGGATGTAGCTGGTGTCGGTGGCGAAGTAGAACTTGCGCGACTGCTCGCTGCTGTACTTGCCGAAGCTCATGTCGGAGAGCCGCGCCAGGATGGGGAATTGCAGGGCGTTGATCGAGGCGCTCTTGCCCAGGTTGTTGGCGCCGTAGACCGACAGCGGCTGCTCCAGCGGGAACAGGCCCAGGCTGTAGCCGGCGGTGTTGAGCAGGGCGAAGCGGCTGATGCCGTAGCGGATCATAGGTCGAACTCCCGTTCTTCGGCGATGGCGCGCGCCAGGGCGGCCTCTTCGTCATCCTCGTCGCTGCCGTCCTCGGCGCCTTCTTCATCGCCTGCCAGGGTCGGTGCTGGCAGTGGCAGGTCGCTGGCGTGCAGGCTGGCAGCCAGGTCGCGGTCCTGTTGCACGGCCAGGCAGACGTCGAGGAAACGGTGCATGGGCGGCAGGAAGCGGTAGCTGCCGTTGCTGTCCAGGGCGAAGCCGAGCTGGGTCAGGCGGCGCAGGATCTTTTCTTCCAGCTCGTCCTGGGTGGTGACCTCGGCCTGCAGGAAGAGGTCGCGGTACTTGTCCAGCAGGGCCGGCAGCTCGGGCCGGCCGAGGGTGCCGCCGTCGAGCACGGCCAGGGGGTCGCGACCCTGGTCGGCGAGATGCTCTACCAGGATGAAGGTGAACAGCGCCAGACGTTGGGCGGTCTTGTTGACCTGGGTGCCCATCTGCTCGGGAACGAAGTAGTAGAAGCCGCGCGGATCGCAGACCAGCTCGAAGCCGAGGGCGCGGAACAGGGCGCGGTACTGGTCCTGCTGCTGGCTGAGCTGGGCGTAGCACTCGGGCTCGCTGCGGGACAGGTGATAGCCCTTGAACAGCTCGCGGAAGATGGGCGCGAGCTGGGTCATTTCGTTGAGATCAAGTTGCATGGGCATCGCTCGCAGAGGATCGGGCGGCCAGGGCGTAGGAGCACAGGCTGACGCGGTGTTCGAGGGTGTCGTAGTGACGGCGGTCCAGGCGCTGGCGCTGGAAGCGCGCATCGCGGGACAGGCGCGAGAACCAGTAGAGCAGCTCGTCGGTGTCGCCAGCGGGTTCCTGTTCCAGCAGCCAGGCCATGAGGTCGGGCAGCGGTAGGGCGTCCTGGCAGAGGTCGAGCATCTCGCGCACCGTGCGTGGCGCCGCCGGGCGGTGGGTGTCACGCGAACGACCCGACTGGCTGGGGAAGCGTGCCGGCTTGGGCTCGAAGCGGGCCAGGGCGTAGACGTAGCTCTCCACCTGGGCGGCGGTACCGAGAAAGACGCTTTGCGGCCGGCTGAATAGCGGCAGGGCGGCCTGGGGCACGGCATCGAGACCTTTGCGGCGGATGGCGGCCAGGGCCAGGGCGGCGCCGCGGGTAACGGCATTGTGCCGGCGCGCTTCTTCGCGCAGTGGCAGCAGCAATTCGCGGGCACGTCGCAGGGCCAACTGGGCAGCGTTGTGCATCTCCAGGATGCGCGCCTGGGTGCGCAGCAGCAGATCGTCGTCGACCAGGTGGCCGAGGCGCTGCTGTTCGCCCAGCAGGTGCAGCAGCACCTGTTCGACACGATAGACGCCGCGCTCGAAGGCGCCGTCGGCGGCCACCAGCTGGATCATCGGCTCGACGTATTCGTCCCAGGTGGCCAACACCTCGGCATAGCGCTGGCGCAGCGGGATCTGGCGGTCGCTGGTCTTGGCGCGCTCGGCGACGCCTTCCAGGGCGTGGCCGTCGTTGGCCAGCTTCTTGAGGACGTCGCGCACGCGCATGTCCAGCAGGCGCAGTTGGCGCGCCAGGTCCGGGCCATCGCGATTGTCGAAGGCCTCGCGGATATGGCCGGCGAGGCGTTCCAGGTGGCGCAGGTAGGCTTCGATCTCCAGGCACAGGCCGAGGCGATGCTCGCGTCTCAGATAGCCGAGGAAGTCGTGGATCTGGCCGTTGAGTTCGAAGCGGTTGGGACTCTTGGCCACCGGTACCAGGATGTCGAGGCGAATCCAGGTGTCGAGCAGGGCCGTGAGGTCGGCCGGCGTGCGCTCGGGTAACTGCTCGGCCAGGCGGGCGCGCAACTCGGCCAGCCCCAGGGTACCGCTGTCGAAATGGGCGCACAGCGGATCGATGAGGTGCCAGTGTTCGGCAAGGGTACGCAGGACGCGTTTGGGGTCGATCATGGTGGGGACCGCACCAGGCAAAAGCGCCATTGTACTCCAGACGCCAGAGCCTTCGATGTGACAGCGGTGGGACCGATGGGCAGGGCGGCCTTTCGATCCCAGGCGATCCGCGCGACAATGCCGCCCCGAATTATCTCGCCGCGTGTCCCAAGGATCCGCCCATGTCCGACGCCGCCGCTTCCGCTTCCCCGTCGCTCGCCGCCGAGGCGCGTCGTCGTGCCTATCTGCAGGCGTTGGACCTGGATGTCTGGGTGCCGCGCACGCCCTTGCCCTTCGCCGCGCCTTCGCGACCGGAGGCGCTGTGGGTGGAAGAGGTCGAAGCGGCGCCCGTAGTCGCCAGAGTGGTGCGGCCCGAGCCGGCTCCGGCGGCTCCGCCCGCTGTCGAGGCGCCGGCCGCCACCCGCCCGCGCATCGAGATTCCCCGGCCTGGTCCGGCCAAGCCGGCCGCGACCGTCGTGGTCGAGCCGGAAGTCGAACGCATGCCCCCGCCCCCGCGTGAGCCGGCGCCGCGTTTCGCCCTGCAACTGCTGCAGGCCGGGCGCTGCCTGCTGTTGCTAGAGTTGCCGACCGGGGATGCCCTGGGCGCGCGCGATCCCGCCTATCTGCTGCTGCGCGACCTGCTGCGTGCGGCGGGCTTGCCGGACGTGCCGCGAATCGTCAGCGAAGAACCCATTCGCTGGCCGCTGCTCAACAGCGGGCAACTCGACCAGGGGCCCGCGGCGGCTGCCGAGTTCGTGCAGAGCTTCGTGGCGGCGCACCAGGAGCGGCTGGGCGAGGGGCTCGGCCTCTGGCTGATCGGCGGCGCGGCGCGGCGCTACAGTGGGGTCGAGCCGCACGACGAGACCGGCGTGGAGCGGGAGACGGCGCTGGGGCCCGCCTGGCTTGTGCCGGGGTTGGAGATATTGATGGAAGAGCCGGCTGCCAAGGCCGCGCTCTGGCAAGCCATGCGCCCTGTGCGGCGTCGCTGGACGGATAAGTAATGAACGATGCGGTGCGCTTTCGGCGTATGACCGAAGCCGATTTGAACACGGTATTGAAGATCGAATACCAGGCCTTCAGCCACCCTTGGACACGCGGCATCTTTCTCGATGCGCTCAAGTCCTACGACTGTTGGGTGATGCTGGTAGGCGACCAGCAGGTGGGACATGGGGTGATCAACGTGATCCTCGACGAGGCCCATCTGCTCAACATCACCGTCAAGCCGGAGAATCAGGGCCGCGGCCTGGGCCTGCGTTTGCTCGAACATCTGATGCAGGAGGCGCGCAAGGCCAAGGCCAACGAATGTTTCTTGGAGGTGCGGGCCAGCAACCAGGCGGCCTATCGACTGTACGAGCGCTACGGCTTCAACGAGATCGGCCGCCGGCGGGATTACTATCCCGCGGTCGGCGGTCGGGAAGATGCACTGGTGATGGCCAGTACCTTGCTGGACTAGCCCAGGCGGCGTCGATCAGTGATCGGCGCGCTTTTCGTCCAGATCCAGACTGGTTTCGCCTGCAAGGTCTTCGTCGTTGGCGTCCAGGTCGGCGTAGCGGGCGTCGCGTTGCGTTTCGGCTTCGTTGGGCTCGTCGGCTTCGCCGTCCCAGGCCTGGCCGTCCAGGGGATGGCTGCGCCCCAGCTCGGCTTCATCCTGGCCGGCGCCGCCACCGATATCACGGTCATCGACCACGCTCAGGTCCTTGTCGTTGGGCCAGGCGTCGCCGTAGTCGCTCGGTGAGCGGGCGCCGGTTTCATCCAGCAGGGTTTCCGGACTGGCATCGTCCATCGTCGGCTGGTGATCCAGGGTTTCGCCGCCGGTCAGGCCGGCCTGGCGCACGCGCTCTTCGGGGAATTGGCCCTGATAATCGCGCTCGTCCAGTTCGTCGCCGATGCGACCGCCGCGATCATCCTTGCGCTCGCTGAAGTCCAGTTCGCGCATATCACCCATGCGGTCCTGGATGTCGTCGATCTCTTCGGGGGTCTTGGTGATGTCGGGCTTGTTCATCGTGGTCTCCAAAGGCTTGGCTGCTAGAGCGTCTCCCTGATTGGGACTGCGAGGCGGCCGGAGGAATTCCTTGGCGCTGCCGGGCGGCGTGAACGAAACCATACGGTGACCCGGCAGTCGTACCTTGCATGATCGACCTCGACAGCCTCACCTCATCGGGCCAGCCGCTGGCCTTCTTCTTCGATCTGGATGGCACCCTGGCAGAACTGCAGCCACGTCCGGAACAGGTCTTCATTCCCGCCGAAACCCTCGCTGCGCTGGAGCGACTGGCCCGTCGACATGCCGTGGCCGTGGTATCCGGCCGACCGCTGGCGGAGATCGATGGCTTCACGGCGCCGCTGCGATTGCCAGCGGCGGGTGTACATGGCGCCGAGTGGCGCGATCCGGACGGCGAGATCCATCGCGTGACCCTCGAGCCTGACCTGCTGGCGCAGGTCCGCGAGCATCTGGAAGCGGCCCTGGCGCCGCATCCCGAGCTGCTACTCGAGCGCAAGAGCGTGGCCTTCGCCTTGCATTATCGTCAGGCGCCTGAGAAAGAAGCCTTGGTGCGCGAACTGGCCGAAGGCATCGCGGCCAAGCACCCTGAATTCAAGCTGCAACCCGGCAAGTGCGTCTTCGAACTCAAGCCCGCTGCGGCGAGCAAGGGCGAGGCCGTTGCCCGTTTCATGGAATTGCGACCCTTTGCCGGCTGCCTGCCGGTGTTCGTCGGTGATGATCGTACCGACGAAGAAGGGTTCGCTGTCGTCAATGCGCGAGGCGGCTTGTCCGTCAAGGTAGGGGAAGGGGAAACGGTCGCCAAGGCCCGCCTGCCGTCGGTGGAGGCAGTTGCCCGCTGGCTGCAGGACCTGAGTCGCGACCTCGCGCCACATTATAAGCAAGGAGATTAGGATGAGCCGTTTAGTGGTGGTATCGAATCGGGTAGCCCCGATCGAGGAAGGCAAGGCGACCGCGGGTGGCCTGGCGGTGGGTGTCCTGGATGCCCTGCGCAAGTCGGGAGGCATCTGGTTCGGCTGGAACGGCGAGACGGTCAAGGAGAACGGACCGGCGAAGACCCAGACCAAGGACAATATCGACTACGTGACCTTCGGCCTGACCAAGCGCGACTACGACCACTACTACCGTGGCTTTTCCAACGCTACCCTCTGGCCGATCTTCCACTATCGGATCGACCTGGCGCGCTACAACCGTGAAGAGTATGACGGCTATCGACGCGTCAACATGGCCATGGCCGAACGCCTGAAGCCGCTGCTCAAGCCCGACGACATCATCTGGGTGCACGACTATCACCTGATTCCCTTCGCCGAAGCCTGCCGCATGCTGGGCATCCGCAACCGCATCGGTTTCTTCCTGCACATTCCCTTCCCGGCACCGGAAATCCTCACCGCCATCCCGCCGCACAACGAATTGCTGAAAACGTTGTGCTTCTACGACCTGATCGGCTTCCAGACCGATACCGACCAACTGGCCTTCCAGGACTACATCACCCGCGAGGTGCGCGGGGTGCTGGAGAAGGACGGCAGCCTGACCGCCTATGGTCATAATTTCCGCGTCGGCGTCTATCCCATCGGGGTGATGCCGGACGTGATCCAGAAGCAGGCCGAGTCCTATCGCACACGGCGCCAGTTCATCTCGCGCAGCATCGAGGGCGTGCCCTACAAGACCATCGTCAGCGTCGACCGGCTCGACTACTCGAAAGGTCTGGTGGAGCGCTTCCAGGCCTTCGAGAAGCTGCTGGAGCATTTCCCCGAGCATCATCGCGCGGTGCAATTCGTGCAGATCGCGCCGTCGTCGCGGGCGGACGTGGTGTCCTACCAGAACATCCGTCGCCAACTGGAGAGTCATGCCGGTCATATCAACGGCCATTTCTCCGAGCTGGACTGGACGCCCATCCGCTACCTGAACAAGAGCTACGACCGGCGCACGGTGATGGGGCTGTTCCGCTCGTCCGACGTGGGCCTGGTGACGCCGTTGCGTGACGGTATGAACCTGGTGGCCAAGGAGTACGTGGCGGCCCAGGACCCGGAGAATCCGGGCGTGCTGGTGCTGTCGCGCTTCGCCGGGGCGGCACGCGAACTCAATTCGGCGCTGATCGTGAATCCCTACGACCACATCGGCATGGCCGAGGCGCTTGATCGGGCGCTGCGCATGCCGCTGGACGAGCGCAAGGCGCGCTATGAGGACATGATGCGCGTGATCCGCCAGGCGGACCTGGCGTCCTGGCGCGACAACTTCTTGCGCGATCTGCGGGCCTTCAGCTCCAGGGCGCTGGTGCAGTCCATCGACAGCGAGGCGGTCGAGAGCGAGGAGGCGCCCAGCAAGCAGAAGGTCGCCTTGTAACGACGACAGCTGCAACGGAGCCCGGCTCAGGCCGGGCTTTTTTGTGGGTGTGAGAAAGCTAGCCATTGGCAATGGACGGGGGGCGGTACCCTCACCCTAGCCCTCTCCCGGAGGGAGAGGGGACTAGGAGCGGTGCAGCCGGGAGGATTGGCGGTAACCGCAGCCGTCGCGATAGCGGGCTGGCTTTTTCATGGGGGTGGAAAAGCCAGCCATTGGCAATGAATGGGGCGGCGGCGCCCTCATCCTGGCCCTCTCCCAGGGGGAGAAGGGACCAAGAGCGGTGCACCGGCTAGGCTTTTTCGCGGGCAATAAAAAAGGGTCAGCTTACGCTGACCCTTGGAAATAGGTGGTGGCTACGCAGGGACTTGAACCCCGGACCCCAGCATTATGAATGCTATGCTCTAACCAGCTGAGCTACGTAGCCATCCGAGGCGCGCATTATTGGCAAGGCGGGAGTCGCTGTCAAGCCCGTAGTCCAAGAATTTTCACTGACCGATCAGAGGGTTAAGCGAGGGGTACCGCAAGTCTGGGTATCGCTGTCGCAGACTCTGCCGCTACCCGTTTCACTGAATGGCAGAGTTCTATTTTAATGTAATTTGATCTAGGCCTATGACCAATAATTTTCATTTTATTGATAAAATAGGGGCTTAAGGCTAGGATCATTTTCATTAAATTGATATTTCGAGTCTTGGCATGAAGCTCAAAGTTCAGGCGTTCGTCGAGGGGCGTTGGCAGGATGCGTTGTCGCTAACCTTCGCGCAGCCAGGGCGACAGGCGGAGTCCTTATGTATCAGTGGCTACGAGCCCAATTATCTGGCCGAGCACTATGAGCGGCTGGATTCGCCCTTCGCGGTATCGGTCAGTGCAGCGCAACGCCTGAGTTGGACGGCCTGGCGCGATACCGGTCTGCCCGCCTTCGTCTATGACCTGTTGCCCGCAGGAGCCGCGCGTCGTTGGCTGGAGCGGCGTTTCGGTCACGAGCGGCCGGCCGACTGGGACCCGGAGCTCTTCTTGCTGGCACGTTGTACGCCAGCACCTATAGGCCACCTACGAATCGAGAGCTCCGTAGTGCCGCAAGTTTCGGTCTCCCGGGCATTTTCACGGGATGAAGTGATAGCCCGCGCCGACGATTTTCTCGAATACGCCTATGAGCAGGGCGCGGCCATGGGCGGCGCGACCGGCGCTGGCGGTGAGGCCCCCAAGCTGCTGCTGACCGAAGATGTCCAGGGAAAACTGCACGCTGATGCCGCCTTGGCGGACGATCAGGCGCACTGCCACTGGCTGGTCAAGTTCGCCCGCGGTCAGGCGACCACCCGAGATCGCGACATCCTCCGTACCGAGTATCACTACTACCGAGCGGTGAGTGAGTTGGGCCTGAACACCATAGCGCTGGAAGGCCTGGCCCTTGAAGAGGGTGAGAAGCCCAGCCTCTGGTTGCCGCGCTTCGATCGCCGGGTCAGCGCGGCTGGCGTCGAGCGCATCGCGCTGGAGTCCATCTACTCCCTATGCGGGAATACCCAGCCGGGCTCGTATCTGATTCATGAGGAGGTGGTGGGGCGGTTGGTCGAACTCTGGGAGCTCGCTGGTCAGGGCAACGAGGTGGAGGCGCTGGTGTTCGAATACGTGCGGCGCGATCTGCTCAATCGAATTCTGGGCAACTCCGACAACCATGGGCGCAACCTAAGCGTGCTGCGCCATGCTGATCGGCTGGAGCTGGCGCCTATCTATGACCTGGCGCCCATGGTGCTGGATCTGGAGGGGATCAGCCGCAGCACCAAGTGGCGTGGAGAGCAGGCGGGATCGCCGCCCTGGCGCAGTCTTTGCGATGATCTGGAACGCCAGTTGGCGAATCGCGGAGGATACCGAGCCGAGGCGCCAGGCTGGCTCTTCGCCCGGTTGCGCGAGCAGGCCCGGGGGTTTCTGGCCTTGCCTGATCTGCTGACGGCGGTGCCCGCGGACGTCCGTCAGCAGGAGCAGCGCCTGCCGTGGTTGCGAATGGAACAGCGGCTGCAGGAGTGGGGGTTATGGTAAGGCCGCTGGACGTCGCGGAGCGCGATCAGCTGATCACCGACATCTGCCAGGGCGTGATCGACGGCAAACTCGATTTCGCCACCGCCGTGCGCCGGCTGCGGGTCGAGGTGACCGGACTCAACCAGGCGCCTTTCGCGCGAATGTGCAAGATTTCCCTCGGCGCCTTGCTGCAGCTGGAGCATGGAACCGGCAATCCGACGGTGAAGACGCTGGACTCGGTGTTTCGGGTATTTGGCCTGCGGTTGTCACTGGCGCTGCGCACCGGCACTCGGCCCTGAACGGGGTGCCCCCGTCGTCCTCGTCCGGTTTCAGCTCCAGGCGATAGCCCGCACTAGTGACATTCCGGCACATCCAGTTGCAGGGGCAGCAGTTCGTAGCCCGGTTGGCCGTTATCCAGGCTGGCGGCCACCAGGGCATCCACGGCGCGCCGGGCCAACAGCTCTCGAGGATGGGAGAGGACGGCCTGGACGAGTCCGCTGCGCAGGGCTTGCCGGGTGACGGGGGTGAGGTCGTGACAGACCACGGTCGGGAGTGGCAAACCCTGACCGTGCAAGTCCTGCAGGGCCTGGATCACCCCCTCGATGCCGCCGCCGGCCACATAGAGACCCGTCAGGTCTGGATAGGCGGCCAGGAGGTCGAGGGTATTGCCGCGGGCGTAGCCCGGGTCTTCCAGGGTCAGGCGGGACGCCAGCAGCTCCCAGTCGCCCGGCGCCTCGGCCAGGTAGCTGCGAAAGCTGAGTTCGCAGAGTTCCTGGCACTGGAATCTCTGGCTGCCCACCATCACCGCCACCGGGCCGGGCTGCCGGGCGAGGCGGGTGACGAACCAGCCGGCGACGCGCCCCATCCGGCGGTTGTCCACGCCCAGGTAGCCGGCGCCGGCGCGAGTGGCCAATTCGGAAATCATCGCCAGCACGGGCATGCCGTTCAGGCGCAGTTCCGACACCGCTTCACGTACCGCCACATGGTCGACCGCCACCACGCCGAGGGCATCGACTTCGCCGCGCTGGGCCTCGATACGGCGGGCCACCGCCAGCGGGTCCAGGTCATCCAGATAGCCGATCATCACTCGCACCCGGGCGCGTGCGGTGGCTGCCGCCGCCTCGGCCAAGGCCTGGGCCAGGCCCTGATAGAAGGCCACGCCGCTTTTCTGCAGCAGGAAGCCGAGCCGTAGCGTCGGCTTATCGTGGCGCAGGCGTTGCTCGATGACGCCCTGGGCATGGAAACCGAGCTTGGCCGCGGCGGTGGCGATGCGTTGCGCGGTGTCCGCCCGTACGTTGGCGCGCAGGTTGAGCACCCGGTCGACGGTCGAAAGGCTGACCCCGGCCGCGCGGGCCACGTCGGCCATGGTGGGGCGACGAGTAGCTGCGGAATCTGACATGAAATGAAAGGCTCCTCGCCTGGCCATGAGAGGTTTTGACAGGTTCGCGCCGCGCACTATAGCAGCCCTGGTGGGCCCGTCTTAGCATCCGGAACACGCCTGCCGTAGGCGCCAAAACAACAATATCGGAGCCGCCCCATGGCTATTCACATCTCCACCGCGCCCTGTTGCTGGGGCGTCGATGACGTCAAGAATCCCTTCCTGCCGCCCTGGCGGCTGGTCCTGCGCGAGGCGGGCCTGGCCGGCTACCGTGGCATTGAGCTGGGGCCCTATGGCTATCTGCCGCTGGATGCCGCCGAGGTCGGCCAGGTCCTGAGCGAGAACGGCCTGCACGTGGTGGCCGGTACCATTTTCGACGACCTGGTCGATCCGGCCAATCTGCCCTCGCTGCTGACTCAGACCCACAACATCTGCGCCCTGCTCAAGCAGTTGCCCGCGGTGGAGCCGGAAGCCGGGCAGCATTTCCCGCTGCCCTATCTGGTGGTGATCGACTGGGGCCATGACGAGCGGGACTACGCCGCCGGCCATTCCGATCGCGCGCCGCGGTTGGACGATGCGGCCTGGAACACCCTGATGGCGCATATTCGCGCCATCGCGACCCTGGCCTGGCAGGAGTATGGCGTGCGGGCGGTGATCCATCCCCATGCCGGTGGCTACATCGAATTCGCCGATGAGCTGGCGCGGTTGGTGGACGATATTCCGCACGAGATCGCCGGACTCTGCCTGGATACCGGGCATCTCTACTACGCCGGCATGGACCCCGCTGCGACCCTGCGGCAATACGAGTCGCGCCTGGATTACCTGCACTTCAAGGACATCGATCAAGGGGTGTTCGACCGGGTGCTGAACGAGCGTATCCGCTTCTTCGAGGCCTGCGCCCAGGGGGTGATGTGCCCGCTCGGCCGGGGTGTCATCGACTATCCCGCGCTGCGCACGCTGATCGAGGAACTGGGCTATCAGGGCTACATCACCGTGGAGCAGGAGCGCGACCCGCGCAACGCCAACGGCAGTCTCGACGACGTGGCCGAGAGCCGCGCCTATCTCACCCGTGCCGGTTTCCGATAACAAGGACTCAGCAGATGATCAACGGCAGCAAGCGTCTTTCCCGCCCCCTGCGCTGGGCCATGGTCGGTGGTGGAGTGAACAGCCAGATCGGCTACATCCATCGCTCCGCCGCCCTGCGTGACCAGAATTTCGTCCTGGTCGCCGGCGCCTTTGACATAGACCCGGCCCGCGGCCAGGCCTTCGGCGAAACCCTGGGCGTTGCGCCCGAGCGCTGTTATGCGAACTACCAGAGCCTCATCGCCGGGGAAGCCGGGCGCGCGGATGGCGTCGAGGCGATCTCCGTGGCCACTCCCAACGGCACCCACTTCGCCATCACCAAGGCCGCCCTGGAAGCCGGTTTGCACGTGGTCTGCGAGAAGCCGCTGTGCTTCACGCTGGCGGAAGCCGAGACCCTGCGCGAGATCGCTCAGGCGCATAACCGCATCGTCGGCGTGACCTATGGCTATGCCGGCCACCAGCTCATCGAGCAGGCGCGGGAGATGATCGCCGCCGGCCAGCTCGGTGAGATCCGCATGGTGCACATGCAATTCGCCCATGGCTTCCACAGTACGCCGGTGGAGGCGCAGAGCGAGGCCACCAAGTGGCGGGTCGATCCGCGCCTGGCCGGGCCGAGCTATGTGCTGGGCGATGTCGGGACCCATCCGCTGTACATCGCCGAAACCCTGCTGCCCGATCTCAAGATCAAGCGGCTGCAATGCAACCGGCAGAGCTTCGTCAAGAGCCGCGCGCCTTTGGAAGATAACGCCTACACCCTGATGGAATACGAAGGGGGCGCCATGGGCTGGGTCTGGTCCAGCGCGGTCAATGCCGGCTCCATGCACGGCCAGAAGGTGCGGGTGATCGGTTCGCTCGCCAGCCTGGAGTGGTGGGACGAGCGGCCCAACCAGCTGAGCTTCGAGGTGCAGGGCCAGCCTGCGCAGGTGCTCGAGCGCGGCATGGGCTATCTGCACGCCAACGCCCTGTTGGACGACCGTATCGGCGCCGGCCATCCCGAGGGGCTGTTCGAGGCCTGGTCCAATCTCTACTACCGCTTCGCCCTGGCGATGGATGCCGCCAACCGTGGCGACACGGCGGCCCTGGTGCAGATTCGCTATCCAGACATCCATGCCGGGGTCGAGGGCGTGCGCTGGGTGGAACGCTGCGTGGAGTCCGCCGATCGCGGTGGGGTCTGGATCGATTATTAGGGCCCAGGACCGGCTCCGCCTAGGGCCGGTTTGCCGTTCTACGATTTTCAAGACAAGGGGAAAACACAATGAAAATAGCCATAGATCCCTACATGTTCCGCAACCTGAGCCTGGCGGAGACCTGCCGCCACGTCGCGGAAGCGGGCTTCGACTACATCGAGCTGGCGCCGCGGGAAGATTTCTTGCCCTGGTGGAAACGACCGCGCGCGCACCGGGAGCGCATCGCCGAATTTAAGAAGGCGCTCAAGGACCATGGTGTGCAATTGGCTTCGCTACTGCCCATGTACCGGTGGGCGAGCCCCCACGAGGACGAGCGCCAGGCCGCCGTGAGCTATTGGAAGGAAGCCATCCAGGTCGCCGTTGAGATGGGCTGCGACACCATGAATTCGGAGTTCGGCCGCGGTCCTTCGCCCGAGCGGGGCCATCGCATCAGTTGCTGCGGTGGTAGCCACAGTCACGAGTCCAGCGAGGCGGCCTGGTGGCGCTCCATGGAGGAGCTGGTGCCCATCTTGGAGCGCGAAGGCATCACCCTGAACGTGGAACCCCATCCCGAGGATTGGTGCGAGACGCTGCACCCGGCTGTCGACATGCTCAAGAGCATCGGCTCGAATAACGTCAAGTTCCTCTACTGTGCGCCCCATACCTTCTACTTCGGCGACGACATGGCGCAGATGATTCAGGACGCCGGCACGCTCATCAACCACGTTCACGTCGCCGATACCTGGAATCACAAGGCGTCTTCCGGGATGCGCTACATCGTCAATCCGCCTGGTGCGCAGGTCACGGTGCATCAGCACATGGATATGTATCAGGGCGAGATCGACTGGGATCTGTTCTTCTCTTCCCTGGCCAAGGTGGGTTTCGACGGCATTGTCACCTCCTGCGTGTTCGGCTGGGAGGATCGGGCCGACGAGTCCAGTCGTTTCATGCGCCAGGAGATCCAGAAGTACGTGGACAAGTATTGGCTACGCTGACGTCTGCGGTGTGACGCAACCGCCCGGCCAGCGACGATGAGCCGGGCGTTTGCATGGATGGGCTTCCGCCTTCCGGCCATTCACCTGCCAGGACGGCGGGGCGGCGGATGACCGGGCAGGGCGCGGGGGTCAGTCCTCGTCGTCCTGGGCGAGCTGGATATCGTCCATCTTCAATTCGAGCCGGTAGGCCAGCGCCAGGAACAGCGCCTGGCAGAGGCACAGGGTGGCAGTGAGGGAGCGGAAGGCGAAGGCACTGCCCTCGCTGACCAGCAGCAGGCCGTCGGCGCGCTTGGCCAGCGGCGACAGGGTGCTGTCGGTGATGATCAGGGTCTTGGCCTTGTGATGCTGGGCGATGCGCACGCACTGCTGGCTTTCCTTGCCGTAGGGGCTGAAGCTGATGGCGATCAGCAGGTCGCCCTGGGCGATGCTACGCATCTGCTCGCGATAGCCGCCGCCCAGGCCGGTGATGAGATGGATGCGCTTCTTGGTGTGCTGCAGGTTGTAGACCAGATAGTCGGCCACCGCGAAGGAGCGGCGCACCCCCACCACATAGATGTTCTCGGCATTCACCAGCAGTTCGATGGCCTGGTCGAAGGCCGCGTCGTCCAGTTCCTCGCCCAGTCGCTCGATTCCGGAGCGGGTGGCGTTGATGCATTCGCGCGCGAGATCGCTGCCGCTCTCGTTCTTGCTCTTGTTGGCGATCAGGTTGCGGATGCGCTGCTGGTAGTTCTGCACCGGCGTGGTCTTGTGGGTATAGGCCTCGCGAAACAGCGCCTGCATCTCGCTGAAGCCTTTGAAGCCGAATCTCTGGCAGAAGCGCACGATGGCCGAAGGGTGTACCTCGCACTGGCTGGCGATATCGCTGATGCGGTCGACCATCACCCGGTCGCTTTGCTGGCTGACGTAGACCGCCACGCGCTTGAGCTGACGGGGCAGGCTTTCGTAGTCGTTGGCGATGGCGGCCAGCAACAGCTCGACGCTGAGGGGCGGTTCGGCGTGGGGACCGCCCGAGGGCATGTCGTCGGGCAAGGTCTCGGAGGACATGGAGGCTTTCTCTCTTATCTGTGCTGTCGGCAAGGTAACCCATTCGCCGGATGTCGTCGAAGTGGCGGACGGGAAAGCTCTGGCGGCCGATTGGAAAATTAATTCTATAAAATTCTATTTGAAAAAAATATTGATTTTTGTGTTTTCGCGTTCTAGCCTGGGTTCATTCCGAACAAGCTCGATCCTGATGCAGCGATCGCGGCGATAACAATAAGCAGGAGCCACCCATGGGTGACCAATTCTTCGCCAGCGGGCGCCCGTTGGACGTGATTTGCCTCGGACGCCTGGGCGTCGATCTCTATGCCCAGCAGATCGGTGCGCCGCTGGAGGAGGTCGCCAGCTTCGCCAAGTATCTGGGTGGGTCCTCCGCCAACATCGCCTTCGGCACCGCCCGGCTGGGGCTGAAGTCGGCGATGCTGACCCGGGTCGGCGACGATCACATGGGACGTTTCCTGACCCAGCAGCTGGCGAGCGAGGGCTGCGACACCCGCGGCATCACCGTGGATCGCGAGCGACTGACCGCCATGGTGCTGCTGGGGATCAAGGATCGCGAGACCTTCCCCCTGGTGTTCTATCGCGAAAATTGCGCCGACATGGCGCTGTCCGCGGACGACATCGACGAAGCCTTCATCGCCAGCGCCAAGGCGCTCTTGATCACCGGCACCCACTTCTCCACCGACGGCGTGTTCCAGGCCAGTAGTCGGGCGCTGGACTATGCCGAGCGCCACGGCGTGAAGCGGGTGCTGGACATCGATTACCGCCCGGTGCTCTGGGGGCTGACCGGCAAGGCCGATGGCGAGACCCGCTTCATCGCCAGCGCCGAGGTCAGCGCCCACGTGCAGCGCATCCTGCCGCGCTTCGACCTGGTGGTGGGCACCGAAGAGGAATTCCAGATCGCCGGCGGCAGCGAGGATCTGCTCAGCGCCTTGCGCCGGGTGCGCGAGGTGACCGCGGCGACCCTGGTGGTCAAGCTCGGTGCCCAGGGCTGCACGGTGATCCACGGCGCCATTCCGGCCCGGCTGGAAGACGGCGAGATCCATCGTGGCATCCGCGTCGAGGTGCTCAATGTGCTGGGCGCCGGCGATGCCTTCATGTCCGGCTTCCTGCGCGGCTGGCTCACTGGCGGCGACGATGCCGAGTGCTGCCGCCTGGCCAATGCCTGCGGTGGCCTGGTGGTGTCGCGCCACGCCTGCGCCCCGGCCATGCCGACCCTGGCGGAGCTGGACTATCTGCACAACAGCCCGGTGCCCATCACCCGGCCGGACCTCGATCCCGTGCTCAATCGGCTGCATCGAGTCAGTGTTCGGCGCCGCGAGTGGCAACAGCTGTTCATCTTCGCCTTCGACCATCGCTATCAGCTGGTGGAGTGTGCCCAGCAGGTGGGCGCCGATCCGGCGCGGATTCCGGCGCTCAAGCAGTTGTTCGTCCAGGCCATCGAGCAGGTCGAACAGGATCTGGCGCGGCAGGGCGTGGCGGCCAATGTCGGGCTGCTGGCCGACGAGCGCTTCGGCCAGGATGCGCTGAACGCCGCCACCGGCCGTGGCTGGTGGGTGGCGCGGCCGGTGGAGCTGCAGAACTCGCGGCCGCTGGCCTTCGAACACGGTCGCTCGGTGGGCAGTAATCTGCTGAGCTGGCCGGGCGAGCAGATCATCAAGTGCCTGGTGCAATTCCACCCTGACGACGAGCCGCTGCTGCGCCTGGAGCAGGAAGCCCAGCTCAAGGGGCTGTACCAGGCGGCCCAGGCCAGTGGTCATGAATTGCTGCTGGAGGTCATCCCGCCGAAGCAGCACGCCTCGACCCGGCCCGATGTGCTCTATCGCGCCATCAAGCGCCTGTACAACCTGGGGATCTATCCCGAGTGGTGGAAGATCGAGGCGCAGCCGACGGCGGTCTGGCAGCAGCTCGACGAATTGATCGCCGAACGCGACCCCCATTGCCAGGGCGTGGTGCTGCTGGGGCTGAACGCTCCGGCGGAAGAGCTGGCCGAGGGGTTCCGCCAGGCCCGGGGCAGTTCGACCTGCCGTGGCTTCGCCGTGGGCCGGACCATCTTCGGCCAGCCGAGCCGGGCCTGGCTGGCCGGCGAGATCGACGACGCCGGGTTGATCGCGCAGATCCGCGGCAACTTCGAATTCCTGATCCAGGCCTGGCGCGACGCCCGCGCCTGATCGCCATCCGACGAGCAAGGCTGACATGACCGCACAACAACAAAGACTCAAGATCGGCATCAATCCCATCTCCTGGGCCAACGATGACCTGCCGGCCCTGGGTGGCGACACTCCGCTGGAAACCATCCTGCGTGAGGGCAAGGAGATCGGCTTCCAGGGCTTCGAACTGGGCGGCAAGTTTCCCAGCGAGCCGAAGGCGCTGGGCCAGGTGCTCGGCCAGCATGGCCTGGAGCTGGTCTCCGGTTGGTATTCCAGTGGCCTGGCGCACCGTGACGTCGAGGCCGAGATAGAGGCGATCCGTCCGCACTGCCGGCTGCTGGCCGAGAACGGTGCCAAGGTGCTGGTCTATGGCGAGGTGGCCGGCTCCATCCAGGGCCAGCGCGTGCCCCTGATCGAACGGCCGCGCTTCCACAGCGACGCCGCCTGGCAGGCCTACGCCGAGAAGCTCGACCGTCTGGCCGCCTTCACCCTGAGCCAGGGCCTGCGCCTGGCCTACCACCACCACATGGGTGCCTATGTGGAGTCGCCCGAGGACATCGCCCAGCTGATGGCGCTGACCTCCAAGGATGTCGGCCTGCTGTTCGACGCCGGCCACTGCTACATGGGGGGTGGCGAGCCGCTGAGCGTGCTGCAGCAGCATCTCGACCGGGTCTGCCACGTGCACTTCAAGGACGTGCGCAAGCCCGTGGTGCAACTGGCGCGCAACAATCAGTGGAGCTTTCCGGATTGCATCCTCAACGGCACCTTCACCGTGCCGGGCGATGGCGATATCGATTTCTCGGCGCTGCTCAAGGTGCTGGTGGCCGGCGGCTACCAGGGCTGGCTGGTGGTGGAGGCCGAGCAGGACCCGGCCGTGGCGCCGGCCTACGAATACGCCAAGAAGGGCTATGACCATCTGCGCCAGCTGGTGGCGCAGGCAACCGCCTGAGGAGACCCGCGATGAATCTGCTCGTCAAAGCTGACAAGACCTCCCGCGACCTCGTCAGGGTACCGGCCGGTGCCCTGAAGTACGTCGGCTTCGCGGCCCATCGCCTGCAGGCGGGTGAATCCCTGCCGGTGGTGGCGGGTGATCTGGAAGTCTGCATCGTGCTGCTCAGCGGCGGCGCCAGTATCGAAGGCGGGCATCCGCAACTGGGCGACTTCGCCTGGCGGGGGCTGGCCGGTCGCCAGAGCGTCTTCGAAGACGTCTCGCCCTATGCCGCCTACCTGCCGCCCGGCAGTGAGGCGCGGGTGACCGCCGACAGCACCGCCGAAATCGCCATCTGTACCTCGCCGGGCAATCCGGTGGTGGCAGACCGGCTGCCACCGCGGCTGATCGAGCCGGCCAACATGGCGCGCTCCACCCGCGGCAAGGGCGCCAATACCCGCTATGTCTGCGACATCCTGCCGGACACGGCGGCGGCCCATTCGCTGCTGGTGGTGGAGGTGCGTACCCCGTCCGGGCATTCCTCCAGCTATCCCCCCCATCGCCATGACCGCGACAACCTGCCGGAGGAGAGTCTGCTGGAGGAGTCCTACTACCACCGCATCGATCCGGGCCAGGGCTTCGTCTTCCAGCGCGTCTACACCGACGAGCGCGACCTGGACCAGGCCATGGCGGTGGAAGACCACGACGTGGTGCTGGTGCCACGCGGCTATCACCCGGTCAGCGTGCCCTATGGCTACGAGTCCTATTACCTCAACGTGATGGCCGGGCCCAAGCGCATCTGGAAATTCCACAACGATCCGCAGCACGAGTGGCTGCTGACCCGGTAACCCCTTTCGCCTTCGCCATGGCGGCGACCCCAGGACACGAGGATTCAGGACATGAGCGACACCCCCGTCATCGGGCACTACATCAACGGCGAGGTCTCGACCCAGGCCGAGCGCTTCAGCGACGTCTTCAATCCGGCCGAGGGTGTGGTCAAGGCGCGGGTCGCCCAGGCCACGGCCCAGACCGTGGACCAGGCTGTCGCCGCGGCCAAGGCGGCCTTTCCGGAGTGGTCCGAGCAATCGGCGCTACGCCGGGCGCGCATCCTGTTTCGCTTCAAGGAATTGCTCGACCAGCACCACAAGGAGCTGGCGGCCACCATTACGAGTGAGCACGGCAAGGTGCTGTCCGACGCCATGGGCGAGGTGACCCGCGGCATCGAGGTGGTGGAATTCGCCTGCGGCGCGCCGCACCTGGCCAAGACCAGCTACACCGACAACATCGGCGGCGGCATCGACAACTGGAACCTGCGCCAGCCGCTGGGCGTCTGCGCCGGCATCACCCCCTTCAACTTCCCGGTGATGGTACCGCTGTGGATGATTCCCATGGCGCTGGCCACCGGTAACACCTTCATCCTCAAGCCCTCCGAGCGTGATCCCTCCGCCAGCCTGCTGCTGGCCGACCTGCTCAAGCAGGCGGGGCTACCGGATGGCGTGTTCAACGTGGTCCAGGGCGACAAGGTGGCGGTGGACGCCCTCTTGCAGCACCCGGACGTGGAGGCCATCTCCTTCGTCGGCTCCACGCCCATCGCCGAATACATCCACCAGGAAGGCACCCGCCGCGGCAAGCGCGTCCAGGCCCTGGGCGGCGCCAAGAACCACATGATCGTGATGCCCGATGCCGACCTGGACCAGGCCGCCGACGCCCTGATCGGCGCCGGCTACGGCTCGGCCGGCGAGCGCTGCATGGCCATTTCCATCGCCGTGGCGGTGGGCGAGGTGGGCGACGCCCTGATCGAGAAGCTCTTGCCGCGCATCGATGCCCTGCGGGTGCGCAATGGCGTGGAGTCTGATGCCGACATGGGCCCGCTGGTGACCGGCCAGCACAAGGCCAAGGTCGAGGGCTATATCACCAAAGGGGTGGAAGAGGGCGCCAAGTTGCTGGTGGACGGGCGCGGCTTCAAGGTCCCCGGTGCCGAGAATGGCTTCTTCGTCGGTGCCACCCTGTTCGACGGCGTGACCCCGGAGATGACTATCTACAAGGAAGAGATCTTCGGCCCGGTGCTGGGCATCGTGCGGGTGCCGGACTTCGCCAGTGCGGTGGCACTGATCAACGCCCATGAATTCGGCAACGGTGTCTCCTGTTTCACCAGCGACGGCGGCATAGCCCGCGCCTTCGCCCGCACCATCAAGGTCGGCATGGTCGGAATCAACGTGCCCATCCCGGTGCCTATGGCCTGGCATTCCTTCGGCGGCTGGAAGAGATCCCTGTTCGGCGACCACCATGCCTATGGTGAGGAAGGCCTGCGCTTCTACACCCGCTACAAGAGCGTGATGCAGCGCTGGCCCGACAGCATCGCCAAGGGCGCCGAATTCAGCATGCCCACCGCCAAGTAAGGCCTTCCCTCTGCCGGAGTAGTCCCTGCCATGAGTCGACCCCTGCGTTTCGCCCTCAACCGCATGGTGGCGCCGTCCCTCACGTTGCCAGCCTTCCTCCAACTGACCCGGCAGTTGGGCTGCGACGCCGTGGAGATCCGCAACGATCTCCCCGGCGTCGAGTTGGAGGATGGCACCCCGGCGACCGAGGTGCGGGCGCTGTGCCAGGCCGCGGGTCTGCGCATCCTGTCGATCAATGCGCTCTATCCCTTCGACGTCTGGAACGACGAACGCCGCGCCCAGGCGCTGCGGTTGGCCGCCTATGCCCGGGACTGCGGCGCCGAGGGACTGGTGCTCTGCCCGCTCAACGATAGTGGTGACCACCGCGACGCGGCCCAGCGCGCCCGGGAGCTGCGCACCGCCCTGAGCGAGTTGGCGCCGATCCTTCGCGACCACGGCGTGCTGGGCTTCGTCGAGCCGCTGGGTTTTCCGGAGAGCGCATTGCGCTTCAAGCGCCAGGCGGTGGAGGCCATCCGCGCCATTGGCGGACTGGATGTCTTCCGCCTGGTACACGATACCTTCCATCACCACCTGGCCGGCGAGACCGAGTACTTCGCCGAACTGACCGGACTGGTGCATATTTCCGGGGTAGCCGCCGAGGTGCCGGTGGAGCAGTTGCGCGATGCCCATCGGGTGCTGGTCGAGGCGGTCGATCGCCTGGGCAATGCGGCCCAGCTCGAGCGCCTGCTGGAGGATGGCTATCGTGGTGCGCTGTCTTTCGAACCCTTCGCCGCCAGTGTCCAGGCGCTACCTGATGTCGCGCCGGCGCTGGCGCAGAGCATGCGCCTGTTGCAGGAGCGGCTAAGCTGCACCGCGGCGTCGGCGTGATCGGCCAGTCCGCGACTCCCATAACAACAAGGTGAATCCATGAGCACCCAACGTCTGACCATGGCCCAGGCCCTGGTGAAATTTCTCGATAACCAGTACCTCAGCGTCGACGGTGTCGAGACCAAGTTCGTCGCCGGCATCTTCACCATCTTCGGCCATGGCAACGTACTGGGCCTCGGCCAGGCGCTGGAGCAGGACGCCGGCGAGCTGGTGGTGCACCAGGGCCGCAACGAGCAGGGCATGGCCCATGCCGCCACCGGCTTCGCCAAGCAGAAGCTGCGCCGGCAGATCTATGCCTGCACCTCCTCGGTGGGCCCGGGCGCGGCCAACATGCTGACCGCCGCGGCCACCGCCACCGCCAACCGCATCCCGCTATTGCTGCTGCCCGGGGACGTCTACGCCAGTCGCCAGCCCGATCCGGTGCTGCAGCAGATCGAACAATTCCACGACCTGTCGATCAGCACCAACGACGCCTTCCGCGCGGTGAGCAAATACTGGGATCGCATCAATCGACCCGAGCAACTGATGAGCGCGGCGATCAATGCCATGCGGGTGCTGACCGATCCGGCCGAGACCGGCGCCGTGACTCTGGCGCTGCCCCAGGATGTCCAGGGCGAGGCCTACGATTATCCCGACTACTTCTTCGCCAAGCGGGTGCACCGCCTGGATCGCCGGCCGCCGGTGGCTGCCGCCATCGAGGACGCCGTGCGGCTGCTGGCCCGCAAGCGCAAGCCGCTGCTGATCTGTGGCGGTGGGGTGAAGTACTCCGGGGCCGCCGCGGCCCTGCAGCGCTTCGCCGAACGCTTCGAGATCCCCTTCGCCGAGACCCAGGCCGGCAAGAGCGCCATCGTCTCCAGCCACGAACTCAATGTCGGCGGCATCGGCGAGACCGGTTGCCTGGCCGCCAACCTGCTGGCCAAGGAGGCCGACCTCATCATCGGCGTGGGCACCCGCTACACCGATTTCACCACCTCCTCGAAATGGCTCTACCAGCATCCCGAGGTGGAATTCCTCAACCTCAACGTGGCCGCCTTCGACGCCGGCAAGCTCGACGGCCTGGCCGTGGTGGCCGATGCCCGCGAGGCGCTTCTGGCCCTCACCGAGGCGCTAGGGGCTACCGACTACCGCGCCGGTTGGGGCGCCCAGGTGGGGGAGGCCCGAGAGCGCTATCGCCAAGAGGTGGAGCGGGTCTATGCGGCCGGCTACACCGGCGCCGACTTCGTCCCGGAGATCGACGACGACCTGCCGCGCGCGGTGCTGGAGGAATTCGTCCGCCTGACCGGTTCCTCCCTGACCCAGAGCCAGGTGCTCGGCCGCCTCAACGAACGGCTGGACGATGACGCCATCATCGTCGCCGCCGCCGGCAGCCTGCCGGGTGACCTGCAACGTGCCTGGCAGAGCAAGGGCGTCAACACCTATCACCTGGAGTACGGCTACTCCTGCATGGGCTACGAGATCAACGCTGCCCTGGGGGTGAAGCTGGCCGAGCCCGAGCGCGAGGTCTATGCCCTGGTCGGCGATGGCTCCTACCAGATGCTGCACTCGGAGCTGGCCACTTCCATCCAGGAGCGCCGCAAGATCAACGTGGTGCTGCTGGACAACATGGCCTTCGGCTGCATCAACAACCTCCAGGTCGGTCACGGCATGGGCAGCTTCGGCACTGAGTTCCGCTACCGCAACCCGGAGACCGGCCGGCTCGACGGCGACTTCGTGCCGGTGGACTTCGCCATGAGCGCCGCCGCCTACGGTTGCAAGACCTACCGGGTGAAGACCCTGGAGGAGCTGGACGCCGCCCTGGCCGATGCCCGCCGGCAGACCGTCTCCACCCTCATCGATATCAAGGTGCTGCCCAAGACCATGTTGCACGGCTACCTGTCCTGGTGGCGGGTGGGCGGGGCCGAGGTCTCCACCAGTGAGAAGATCGCCGCCGTCGCCCAGGTGCTCAAGGAAAAAGCCGCCCAGGCGCGCCAGTACTGATCGCCGTTCGCTCCACAACAATTCCAATGAGGAGATTGCAGTCATGACCTTGAACATCGGTGTCATCGGGACCGGCGCCATCGGCCGCGAACACATCCGGCGCCTGAGCCATACCCTGCTGGGCAGTCGCGTGGTGGCGGTGACCGACATCAATGCCGAGCAGGCCACCCGGGTGGTCCAGGAGCTGGGCATCGCCGCCGAGGTCTACCCGGACGGCCATGCGCTGATCGCCGCGGCGGACGTCCAGGCCATCGTGGTCGCCTCCTGGGGGCCGACCCACGAGGAATACGTGCTGGCCGCCATCGCCGCCGGCAAGCCGGTGTTCTGCGAAAAGCCTCTAGCGACCACCGCAGCGGGCTGCAAGCGCATCGTCGAGGCCGAGCAGGCCCACGGCAAGCGGCTGGTGCAGGTGGGCTTCATGCGGCCCTACGATGCCGGCTATCGCCAGCTCAAGGCGGTGGTCGACGCCGATCGCATCGGCGCGCCGCTGATGATCCACGCCGCCCACCGCAACCCCACGGTGAGCGAGCACTACAGCACCGACATGGCCATCACCGACACCCTGATCCACGAGATCAACGTGCTGGCCTGGCTGCTGGACGACCACTATGTGTCCGCCCAGGTGGTCTTTCCGCGCAAGGCGCCCGCCGCCCGCGAGCACCTGCGCGATCCCCAGGTGGTGCTGCTGGAGACGGCCAAGGGCGTACGCATCGACGTCGAGGTGTTCGTCAATTGCCAGTACGGCTACGACATCCAGTGCGAGATCGTCGGCGAGCGCGGCATCGCCCGCCTGCCCGAGCCGACCTCAGTACAACTGCGCAGCGAGGCGCGGCTGTCCAACGAGATCCTCATGGATTGGAAGGACAGATTCATCGCTGCCTATGACGTGGAACTGCAGGCCTTCATCGATGATCTCGCTGCCGGCGTGCTGACCGGGCCCTCGTCCTGGGACGGCTACATCGCTGCCGTGACCGCCGATGCCTGCGTCAAGGCGCAGGACAGTGGCGCTATCGAACCCATCAGCCTGCCCAGCCGGCCGGCGTTCTACGGCTAAGCGCGGTCCGACGCTAGGGTGCAAGCAGCCTCGGCCGGGTGCTTTCGTGACCGGGCCGCGGTTTCCGTCATGTCCGCCGTTAGCCCGCTGGAGGACTGGTAGAAAGTCCGCGCCAATGGCGAGTGGCAGTGCTCTGGCGAGGGTTTTCATCCCGCACTGAAGATTTCTGTATATTTTTTCTATAGCGTTTGTATTGGAAATAAAATTCCAATACAGTGATTTCAGGTAGCTGCACGACCACGACCTTGTGTCTCCAGGCCAAGGCGTAAACCAACAAGAACAAGATCAGGTGCCGTCCCCATGAAGACTTCCAGCTCTCCTTCGGTTAGCTACACCTCCGCGTCCGAACTCGCTCCGCCACTGCCGGCCATCCTGGCCTGGCTGCTCCGGCTGTGCAGTCACGAACAGTCGGGCGCCGTGATCGGCGCCATGCCTGGCGCGCCTGTCCTCTACCGACTCAAGTGACGCGCGCCTGAGTCGATCGCGAGCTCACCCTACAAGGCGCCGACCCGGGTAGGTCGGTGCGTGCCCAGGTGTGCCTCGCGTCGGCGCAGCGCTGTTGCCTTGCCATCCCGCCTACCGAACGGAGTTTCGTCCATGTCCCGTACACCTCGCCTCGCCGCTCTCGCCGTCTCTCTGCTGCTGGCCAGCACCTCCGTGCTGGCCGATCTGAAGATCGGCGTGAGCATGCCCACCTTCGACGATAACTACCTGACCTACCTGCGCGAAAACATGAGCAAGAAAGCCAAGCAGGATGGGATTTCGCTGCAGTTCGAAGATGCCCGCAACGATGTGGTCAAGCAGCTGAACCAGGTGCAGAGCTTCATCAGCCAGAAGGTCGATGCGGTGATCGTCAATCCGGTGGATACCGCGGCCACGCGCAATCTGATCGAGTCGGCGACCAAGGCCGGCATTCCCCTGGTGTTCGTCAACCGCAAGCCGAACGATCCCAAGTTGCCCGCCGGGGTGGTCACTGTGACCTCCAACGACCTGGAGGCCGGGCATCTGCAGGCGCAGTACATCGCCGACAAGCTGGGCGGCAAGGGTCAGGTGGCGATCCTGCTGGGTGAGCTATCGAACAATTCGACCCAGGTACGGACGGCCGGCTTCAAGGAAATCCTGGCCAAGTATCCCGGGATCAAGATCGTCGAGGAGCAAACCGGCATGTGGTTGCGTGACAAGGGCATGGACCTGACCAGCAACTGGCTGCTGGCGGGCAAGGAGATCGATGCCATCCTGTCGAACAACGATGAAATGGCCATCGGCGCGGCCATGGCGCTCAAGCAGGCCGGCAAGCAGGGCGTGTTGGTCGGCGGTGTGGACGGCACCCCCGATGCCCTGGCGGCCATCAAACGCGGCCTGATGAGCGTCTCGGTGTACCAGGATGCGCGCGGCCAGGCCGAGGGCGCCCTCAGCGCGGCGGAAAAGATGGCCAAGAAGGAAAACGTGGAACAGAACGTGACCATTCCCTACCAGCTCATCACCCCGGAGAACGTGGCCGAGTTCCAGGCCAAGCTCAAGCAGTAGGGAACACTGCTGGTCGTCACGTCTGCAAAGGTGCGGGCGTGACGGCTACGGGCACCCTGAAGAGAGTGGCTCCCGCCCGTAAAAGGCTCCCGTGAGGGAGCCTTTTTTATTGCTTGCCGTTAGTACAATAATTTCCAAAAATCTGTTGACTGGAAAATAAATTCCAATCAAAGTCGAGGCATTGGCTAGATCCGATGAGGCCTTCGCTCGCGCAGGCCGCCACAACAATAAGAAGGTGTGATCATGTCGTCCGCTCTCCTGGCGCTCGCGCTTGTCCGCATTCCGTTCACCTGTTGCCTCGGCCTTCTGCTGACCTTCAGCGCGGTCGCCGTGGCCGCGCTGCGCCTGGGCGTCGCCGTTACCCATTGCCTCGTCGGCCTGATTCGCGCCCAGCAGCTCCAGGGCCGCAACGTCGATCCAGCCGCTACCCCCGACCACTACCCGCAGTTCCAGCGTCTATGACCTAAGCCGCGGGCCGCCCGGTGGCGGGCCGCGAGGAGAGCGTGACCATGCTAAGTTCTGCCACCGCCGCCGCGCCGGGCGTCCTGCCAGCCACCGCAGCGTCCAGCGAATACCTGCTCGAGATCGTCGACGTCACCAAGGAGTTTCCTGGCGTCAAGGCGCTGTCCCATGTCCAGCTACGGGTGCGCCCCGGCACTGTGCTGGCGCTGATGGGCGAGAACGGCGCGGGCAAGTCGACGCTGATGAAGATCATCGCCGGCATCTACCAGCCGGATGCCGGCGAGGTGCGGCTGCGCGGCGTGCCGGTGCGCTTCGAGACACCGCTGCAGGCGCTGCAGTCGGGCATCGCCATGATCCACCAGGAACTCAACCTGATGCCTTTCATGACCGTCGCCGAGAATATCTGGCTGGGTCGCGAACCGCTCAATGCCCTGCACCTGGTGGACCACGGCAAGATGCGCCGCCAGACCCAGGCGCTGCTGGACCGCCTGCGCATCGCCCTGGACCCGGATGACAACGTGGGCGAGCTGTCCATCGCCGGGCGGCAGATGGTGGAGATCGCCAAGGCGGTGTCCTACGACAGCGAGGTGCTGATCATGGACGAACCGACCTCGGCGATCACCGAGACCGAGGTGGCGCACCTGTTTTCCATCATCGCCGACCTCAAGGCCCAGGGTAAGGGCATCGTCTACATCACCCACAAGATGGACGAGGTGTTCCAGATCGCCGACGAGGTGGCGGTGTTCCGCGATGGCCAGTACATCGGCCTGCAGCGCGCCGACACTATGAACGGCGATGGCCTGATCGCCATGATGGTAGGCCGCGAGCTGACCCAGCTGTTTCCCGAACGGACCGCGCCGCGCGACGAGGTGCTGCTGGCGGTGCGCGACCTGGCGCTGGACGGGGTGTTTTCCGGGGTCTCCTTCGATCTGCGCGCCGGCGAGGTGCTGGGGATCGCCGGGCTGATGGGCTCGGGCCGCACCAATGTCGCCGAGACCCTGTTCGGCGTGACCCCGGCCACGGCGGGCGAGATCCGCATCGACGGCCAGCCGGTGCGGATGAGCGACCCCCATGTGGCGATCCAGAAAGGCCTGGCGCTGCTCACCGAGGACCGCAAGGACACCGGCATCTTTCCCTGCCTCTCGGTGGGGGAAAACATGGAGGTGGCGGTGCTGAACGGTTTCGCCAGTGGCGGCTTCGTGCAGCAGCAGCGCCTCGATCAGCTGTGTGAGGAGATGCGCCAGCAACTACGGGTGAAGACGCCGTCGCTGGACCAGTGCATCGCCAACCTCTCCGGCGGCAACCAGCAGAAGGCGCTCATCGCCCGCTGGCTGATGACCCGGCCGCGCATCCTCATCCTCGACGAACCCACCCGCGGCATCGACGTCGGCGCCAAGGCCGAGATCTATCGGTTGATCGCCAAGCTGGCCGCCGAGGGCCTGGCGGTGATCATGATTTCGTCCGAATTGCCCGAGGTACTGGGCATGAGCGATAGGGTGATGGTGATGCACGAAGGCACCGTCACCGGCTTTCTCGATCGCGGTGAGGCGACCCAGGAGCGGGTCATGCACCTGGCCTCGGGCAATCCCGTCCTGCACTAGAACGCATCACCCGCGGCGGGCCCGTGCCCACCGCTCCCGGCATACAAAGAGGTAGAACAAGATGAGTGCCCTATTGGACAAGAAAACCGCCGAGCTACCCGCCGCGCGCTCCCGGCGCCGCATCCCCACCGAGTTGGGCATCCTGCTGGTGCTGCTCGGCATCGGCCTGGCCTTCGAGGCCTTCGGCTGGGTCCTGCGCGACCAGAGTTTCCTGATGAATTCCCAGCGCCTGGTGCTGATGATCCTGCAGGTGTCGGTGATCGGCCTGCTGGCCATCGCCGTGACCCAGGTGATCATCACCACCGGTATCGATCTCTCCTCCGGCTCGGTGCTGGCGCTATCGGCCATGGTGGCGGCGAGCCTGGCCCAGACCTCGGACTTCGGCCGGGCGGTGTTTCCCTCGCTGACCGACTTGCCGGTGTGGGTACCGGTCATGGCCGGCCTCGGGGTGGGGCTGCTGGCCGGCGCCATCAACGGCAGCATCATCGCCGTCACCGGCATCCCGCCCTTCATCGCCACCCTCGGCATGATGGTCTCGGCCCGCGGCCTGGCGCGCTACTACACCGAAGGCCAGCCCATCAGCATGCTCTCCGACAGCTACACCGCCATCGGCGCGGGTGCCATGCCGGTGATCATCTTCCTGGTCGTGGCGGTGATCTTCCACATCGCCCTGCGCTACACCAAGTACGGCAAGTACACCTATGCCATCGGCGGCAACATGCAGGCCGCGCGCATCTCCGGCATCAACGTCAAGAAGCACCTGATCATCGTCTACAGCATCGCCGGCCTGCTGGCGGGACTGGCCGGGGTGGTGGCCTCGGCCCGCGCCGCCACCGGCCAGGCCGGCATGGGTATGTCCTACGAACTGGACGCCATTGCCGCGGCGGTGATCGGCGGCACCAGCCTGGCGGGCGGGGTAGGGCGCATCACCGGCACCGTGATCGGCGCCCTGATCCTCGGGGTGATGGCCAGCGGCTTCACCTTCCTCGGCGTCGATGCCTACATCCAGGACATCATCAAGGGCGTGATCATCGTGGTCGCCGTGGTCATCGACCAGTACCGCAACAAGCGCAAAGCCAAGCGCTGAGGCTAGTTTGTCCCCCTCTCCCTCCGGGAGAGGGCTGGGGTGAGGGCCAGCCTTGCACCCGCCGCGTTCCCCCTCTCCCCCTGGGAGAGGGCCGGGGTGAGAGCCAGCCTTGCACCCGACTGCTTTTCCCCCTCTCCCCCTGGGAGAGGGCCGGGGTGAGAGCCAGCCTTGCACCCGACTGCTTTTCCCCCTCTCCCCCTGGGAGAGGGTTGGGGTGAGGGTGCTCTTCCATCACTCACCCATTCTTTTACCCGGCAGGCTAAGGCTTCGTCTGCCGGGTCTTTCTATCCCCCTCTGACGGAGAACGACATGCGCGACATCGGCATCGGTCTGATCGGCACCGGCTTCATGGGCCACGCCCACGCCCAGGCCTTCCAGCATGCGGCGAGCAGCTTCACCCTACCGGTACGCCCCCGGCTGGTGGCCCTGGCCGACGCCGATCCAGAGCGCGCCGCGCGGTGCGCCGATGACTGGGGCTTCATCCGCAGCTGCGACTGGGAACGCCTCATCGCCGATCCGCAGGTCGAACTGGTGGCCATCACCACGCCCAATCTGCTGCACGCGCCCATGGCCCTGGCCGCCCTGGCGGCGGGCAAGGCGGTCTATTGCGAGAAGCCCCTGGCGGTGAGCCTGGAGGAAGCCACCCGGATGCGCGACGCGGCGCGCCAGGCCGGGGTGGTCAACCGGGTCGGCTACAACTACCTGCAGAACCCCATGCTCAAGCAGGCACGTGAGCTGATCGAGAGCGGCGAACTGGGCGAGATCGTGAGCTTCAGCGGCGAATTCAGCGAAGACTTCATGGGCGATCCCCAGGGCCCCTTCACCTGGCGTTGCGAGACCCGCCAGGCCGGCGGCGCCCTGGCCGACCTGGGCAGCCATATCCTGTCGCTGGCGCGCTTCCTGCTTGGCCCGGTGGCGGCGCTCTGCGCCGATCTGCACACCGCCCATGGCCAGCGGCCGCACCAGGGCGGCACCCGGGCGGTGGAGATCGACGACCAGGCGCACCTGCTGCTGCGCTTCGCGAGTGGCGCCCGCGGCACCCTGACCACCAGCTGGCTCAAGCACGGCCGCAAGAATCGCCTGGCGGTCGAGGTCTGCGGTACCCGCGGCACCCTGGTCTTCGACCAGGAGCGACTCAACGAACTGCGCCTCTACCAGGTGGGTGACCGCCCGGGCCTGGCCGGCTTTCGCACCCTGCTGGCCGGCCCGCACCTGCCGGACTACGCCGCCTTCTGCCCGGCCCCCGGCCATCAGCTCGGCTACAACGAACTCAAGACCCTGGAGGTCCGCTCGCTGCTGGAAGCCCTGGGCGGCAACCCTGACCATACCGGGGTCGACTTCCAGGAAGCCTGGGAGGTAGAACGCCTGGCCCAGGCCGCGCGCCAGTCGGCGCAGGAAGAGCGCTGGGTCAGGCTGGACGGCTGACGCCGAGGCCTCAGTACCCCGCCACCAGGCCATCCTTGCGCGGGTCGGAGCCACCCACGTAGCCGCCGGCGATGCGCTGGATGATCTGGGCGCCGCCGAAGGCGAACACGCCCGACGGTTCTTCCACGGTCAACTCGTGGCCCAGGGCCCGCAGGGCTGCCAGGGTGGCTGGGTCCAGGCTGCTTTCCACCGCGACCCGGCGGCCGCCCTCCAGACGCCAGCGCGGCGCGTCGGCGGCGGCCTGGGGATTCTGCCGGTACTTGAGGATGCGCAGCATCAGCTGCAGGTGCCCCTGGGCCTGCATGGGGCCGCCCATCAGGCCGAAGGACATCAGCGGGGTGCCGTCGGCGTTCATGGCGAAGCCGGGGATGATGGTGTGGAAGGGCCGCTTGCCCGGCGCCACGCTGTTGACGTGGTCCGGCGCCAGGGTGAAGCCGGCGCCGCGATTCTGCAGGCTGATGCCGGTGCCCGGCACGACGACGCCCGAGCCGAAGCCCATGTAGTTGGACTGGATGAAGGAAATCATCATGCCGCTCTCATCAGCTGCCGACAGACAGACGGTACCGCCCGGCCGTGGCGCGCCATAGCCGGGATCGCCGGCGCGCGGCCCGAGCAGCCCGGCGCGTTCGCGCAGGTAGGCCGGATCCAGCAGGTGCTCGGCCTGGACGCGCATGTGCGCGGAATCGGTGACGTGCTGGTAGAGATCGGCCAGCCCCAGCTTCATGGCCTCGATGGCGCGGTGCAGGGTGGCGGGGCTGTCCACCGGGTCGTCGCCGATGCCGGCGGCTTCCAGGATGCCGAGGCCTGCGAGGGTGGCGATGCCCTGGCCATTGGGCGGCAACTCGTGCACTACGGCGCCGGCGAAGGGCAACGAGAGGGTGTCGATCCAGTCAGCCCGGTGGGCGCGCAGGTCTTCTTCGTCCAGCACCGCGCCGTGCTCGCGGGCATGGCGGGCCATGGCCTGGGCCAGTTCGCCCTGGTAGAAGGCGGCGCCTTCGCTGGCGGCGATGGCCTCCAGGGTTCGCGCATGATCGGGCAGGCGTACCAGGGTGCCGGCGCGGGGCACGCCGTTGGCCAGGAAGCAGGCAGCGAAACCGGGCTGGTCCTTGAGCTGCTCGGCGCCGCGGCGCCAGAGTTCGGCGATCACCGGGGTGAGCAGGAAGCCGTCGCGGGCATAGTGGATCGCCGGGGCGGCGAGAGTGGTCAGCGGCAGCTTGCCGTAGCGCTGGGCCAGGGCGACCCAGGCGGAGACGGCGCCGGGTACGGTGACGGCGCCCCAGCCGCGGGCCGGCATGGCACTCTGGCCGGCGAAGAAGTCGGGCGTCCAGCCCCGCGGCGCGCGGCCGGAGGCATTGAGGCCCTGCACCTGCTTGCCGTCCCAGACGATGGCGAAGGCGTCGCTGCCGATGCCGCAGCCGGTGGGTTCCACCACGGTGAGCACCATGGCGGCGGCCACCGCGGCGTCCACCGCGTTGCCGCCGCGGCGCAGCATCTCCACTCCGGCCTGGGCGGCCAGCGGCTGGGAGCAGGCCACCAGGTTGCGGCCCATGACCGGCGAGCGAGCGGAGGAATAGGGGTTGTGATAGTCCAGATCGAGCATGGGTAGGGATCTCATTGGTGACGAGGATCGAGGGCGTCGCGCAGGCCGTCGCCCAGCAGGTTGAAGCCCAGCACGGTGAGGTAGATGCAGACCCCCGGGGCGATGGACATCCAGGGCGCCTGCTCCATGAAGTTCTTGGCGGTGTTGAGCATGGAGCCCCAGGAGGGCATCGGCGGTTGCTGGCCGAGGCCGAGGAACGACAGGCTGGCCTCGGCGAGGATGGCGGCGGCGATGGTCAGGGTGGCCTGCACCACCAGCGGCGAGAGGATGTTGGGCAGCACGTAGCGCCAGAGGATCCAGCGATCCGGCAGGCCGATGGCGCGCGCCCCTTCGAGGTAGTCCTCGTGGCGGATGGCCAATACCTGGCCACGGGTCAGGCGGGCGAACACCGGCATGGCGGAAAGGCCGATGGCGATCATGGCATTGCCCAGGCTCGGCCCGAGGAAGGCGCCCAGGGCGATGGCCAGCACCAGGAACGGACAGGACAGCAGGGCTTCCACCAGGCGCGAGACCAGGGCGTCCAGCCAGCCACCGAAGTAGCCGGCCACCAGGCCCAGGGGCACGCCCACCAGCAGGGCGATGGCCACCGAGACCACCCCGGCCAGCAGCGAGCTGCGCGCGCCCCACAGCAGCCGCGAGAGCAGGTCGCGGCCGAGTTCGTCGGTGCCCAGCCAGTTCAGCGCCGAGGGTGCCTTGCGCACCGCCAGGAAGCTGGTCTTGAGCGGATCAAAGGGGGCCAGCCAGGGCGCCAGCAGGGCGGCCAGGGCGAAGGTCAGGATCAGCGCGGCGCCCAGCAGCGCGCCGCGGTTGGCGCTGAACTTGCGCCAGAAGGGCGAGCGGGCGGGTCTCAGGGTAGCCGGGCGGGGCAGGGTCAGGGCGTTCATGCGGCTTGCCTCAGGCGCGGATTGATCAGGCGGTAGAGCAGGTCGGCCACCAGGTTGAGCAGCACGAAGCCCACCGCCACGCAGAGCACCACCCCCTGGACCACCGCGTAGTCGCGGTTGAACACGGCGTCGACGATCATCTTGCCGAAGCCGGGGATGCTGAAGACCTGCTCGGTGAGCACCGCGCCACCGAGCAATTCGCCGAACAGCAGGGTGGTGAGGGTGACGATGGGCATCAGCGCATTGCGCAGCGCATGGCGCAGGATCACCACCCGCTCGCGCAGGCCCTTGGCCCGGGCGGTGCGCACGTAGTCGGCGCGCAGTACCTCCAGCATGGCCGCCCGGGTATGGCGCATCAGGGTGCCGGAGAGTCCGGCGCCCAACACGAAGGCGGGCAGGATCAGGGTGCGCAGGTTGCGCAGCGGGTCCTCGTGGAAGGGCACGAAGCCGGAGGCCGGCAGCCATTGCAGCTTCACCGCGAACAGCAGGATCAACAGGATGCCGAGCCAGAAGTGCGGGATGGAGATGCCGGACAGGGCCACCAGGTTGGCGCCGTAGTCCACCGCCGTGCCGCGGCGCACCGCGGCGAGGATGCCGGTGGGGATGCCGATGGCCAGGGCGATGAGGATGGCCAGCAGCGACAGCTCCAGGGTCACCGGCAGCTTCTCGGCGATCAGCGCCGTCACCGGCTGATCGGTGCGCAGCGAGATGCCCAGATCGCCGCGCAGTACCCCGCCCATCCAGTGCAGGTACTGCACCGGCACGGGATCGTTGAGCCGGTATTTCTCGCGCAGGAATTCCAGCACCTGGGGATCGCGTTCCTCGCCGGCCATGGCCAGCACCGGATCGCCCGGCAGCAGTTGCTGCAGGGTGAAGACGAACAGCGACACCAGCAGCAGGGTCGGCAGGGCACTGAGCAGGCCACGCAGGAAGAGGCGCAGCATGGCTATTGTCCGCGGCTGACGCCGGCCAGGCGAATCAGGCCGTCGGGATTGGGGATGAAGCCCTTGAGGTCGGCGCGGGTGGCGATGATGCGCGGGTCGAAATAGAGGTAGAACACCGGCAGTTCCTCGCGCAGCAGGGTCAGGGCCTGGGCATAGAGCGCCTTGCGCTGGGCCTGGTCATTGATGGTGCGAGCCTGGTCGAGCAGTTGATCCAGCGCGGCATTGCAGTAGCGACCGTCGTTCTGGTTGCCCTTGCAGGTAACGAATTGATGCACGTTGCCATCCGGATCGGGGCGGCCGGACCAGGCGCTCAGGCCGAGCTGGAAGTTGCCGGCGTGCTGTTCGGCCAGCAGGGTGGCGTATTCGGTGGCGACCAGGTTGACCTCGAAGCCGGCCTCGGCGGCCATCGCCTGGATCAGCTGGCCCACCTGCTGGGCGATGGGGTTGTTGGCGATCTTCAGCTCCACCTTGACCGGCAGGCTGACCCCAGCGGCCTTGAGCAGCGCCTGGCTGCGCGCCACGTCGCGGGCCGGGACGGCGAAGGCCTTGTCGAAGTAGGGGCTGCTCTGCGGGAAGGGCTGCACGCTGGGCGCATAGAGGCCCTCGAACACCACCTGGTTGAGGGCGTCGCGATCCAGCGCCAGGTCGAAGGCCTGGCGCACGCGCTTGTCGCCGGCGAAGGGATTCTTCGCCCGGTCGCCGTTGGCCATGTTCACCATCAACTGCATGTAGCCCAGGCCCGGAGTGTTGTAGAGGGTGAAGCCGGCCTGGCCCTGCAGGCCCTTGACGTCGGTGGGGGCGACCCGCTCGATGATGTCCAGGTCGCCTGAGCGCAGGTTGGCCAGGCGCACCGAGGTGTCCGGGATGGGCAGGAAGACCACCTTGTCGAAGTGGTAGGCGGCGGCGTTCCAGTACTGCGGGAAGCGCTCCAGCACGATGCGGTCCTGCTGCACCCGCTGCACGAAGCGATAGGGCCCGGAACAGACCGGCTTGCTGCCCACGTCGCCCGCGGAGGCCTTGGGCGCCAGCATCATGCCGGCGCGGTCGGAAAGCTGGGCGAGCAGGGTGGCGTCGGGTTGCTTGAGGCGGATGCGCACGGTCTGGGGATCGACCACCTCCACGGTATCCACCGAAGCCAGTTCGCTCTTGCGCAGGGAGTCGGGCAGGGTGCGGGCGCGGTCCAGGTTGAATTTCACCGCGGCGGCGTCGAAGGCCTCGCCGTCATGGAAGGTCACGCCGGGGCGCAGTTGCAGCGTCAGGCTGCGGTTGTCGTCGCTCCACTGCCAGGCGGTGGCCAGCTGGGGGACCAGCTCCAGTTGCGGCGAGACGTCCACCAGCTTGTCGCACAGGGCGGTGTAGACCAGCCGCCCGGAATAGGTGCGCGAGCGGTGCGGATCGAGCACGTCGGGATCGTCCTGGATGCCGATGCGCAGGGTGGTCTCGGCCAGGGCGGAGCCGCCGGCCAGGAGCAGAAGGGTGGCGGTGAGCCAGGCGGAGGCTTTCATAGGGTGGACTCCAGAAGGGACTGATGACGGTTGAACAGGGCCAGGCGGCGGGTGAAGGCCGGGCTGCTGGCGATCACGGGCGGCGGTGCGGCGCCGGCGCCGGCGATCTCGCGCCAGAAGTGGCAGGCCACGCGGGCCTCGCCGGGGGTGGCTTCGAGCAGCGGCTTGGCCTCGCGGCACAGCGGCCGGGCGTGGGGGCAACGGGTGTGGAAGCGACAGCCGCTGGGCGGCGCCGTGGGGCTGGGGAGGTCGCCACCGAGCAGGGTGCGTGGTCGCCGCGCCCGCGGATGGCTGACCGGCACCGCGGCCAGCAGCGCCTGGGTGTAGGGATGCAGGGGCGTCTCGAACAGCGCCTCTACCGGCGCCAGCTCGACGATCTCGCCCAGGTACATCACCGCTACCCGGTCGCTCATGTGGCGGATCACGCCCAGGCCATGGGCGACGATGATCAGGGTCAGGCCGAAGCGCGCCTTGAGGTCTTCCAGCAGGTTCACCACCTGGGCCTGCACCGAGACGTCCAGCGCCGAGACCGGTTCGTCACCGAGCAGCAGCCGCGGCTCGGCGGCCAGGGCACGGGCGATGCCGATGCGCTGGCGCTGGCCGCCGGAGAATTCGTGGGGATAGCGCCCCGCCAGTTCCGGCGCCAGGCCCACGGTGCGCAGCAGCTCGGCCACCCGCTCCCCGCGCTGGTGGCGATCCAGCGGCTTATGCAGCCACAGCGGCTCGCCAACGATGTCGGCCACGCTCATGCGCGGATTCAGCGAGGCGAAGGGGTCCTGGAAGATGATCTGCAATTCCTGGCGGACCTGGCGCAGCGCCGTCGGGCTGAGGTTGCCCAGGTTGCGGCCTTCGTAGATGACATCGCCGGCGGTGGGGGCGAGCAGGTTGAGCAGTAGCCGGCCGAGGGTCGACTTGCCCGAGCCAGACTCGCCCACCAGCGCCAGGGTCTCGCCGCGGCGCACCGCGAAGGAGACATCGCTGACCGCCTGTACCGGTAGCCGCGGGCGTTGCAGGAAACCGGCCTGGCCACCGAAGTGCTTGGTCAGGCCGATGGCTTCGAGGATGGGGCGTTCCACGGCAGTCATGCACTGGTCTCCAGGTGCTGTTCCAGGGGCGCGCGGAGGCAGGCCACCTGTTGGCCCGGGGCGAGTTCCACGAGCGGTGGCGGGGCCTGGCGACAGGCGTCGAGGACGAAGGGGCAACGGCTGGCGAAGCGGCAACCGGCGGGCATCTCGGCGGGCGTCGGTACCCGGCCGGTGATGGTCGCCAGACGCCCCGTGCGCGGACCGAGCGAGGGCATGGAGCCCATCAGGCCGATGGTGTAGGGGTGCTGAGGATCGTCGAACAGCTGGGCGACCGGCCCGGATTCCACCACCCGGCCGGCGTACATCACCGCCATCTCGTCGGCCACCTCGGCGACCACCCCGAGGTCGTGGGTGATGAGGATCATGGCGCTGCCGGTCTCGGCCTGCAGGCCGGCGATGAGTTCGAGGATCTGCGCCTGGATGGTCACGTCCAGCGCCGTGGTGGGTTCGTCGGCGATGATCAGCGCCGGATCGTTGGCCAGTGCCATGGCGATCATCACCCGCTGGCGCATGCCGCCGGAGAGTTCGTGGGGATAGGCCGCCAGCCGTTGGGCCGCGGCCGGCACCCGCACCTTTTCCAGCATCTCCAGGGCGCGCTGGCGGGCGGCCTGGGTGCTGCCGCCGCGATGGCGCAGCACCGTCTCCATCAACTGCTCGCCGACGGTGAAGGCCGGATTCAGCGAGGTCATCGGCTCTTGGAACACCATGGCCAGGCGATCGCCGCGCAGGTCGCTGCGGCGCGCCGCTGGCATGGCCAGCAGGTCTTCGCCCATGAAGCTCGCCTGGCGGGCCTGGATGCGGGCGCTCGGCGGCAGGAGCCCCATCAGCGCCATGGAGGTCACGCTCTTGCCACAGCCGGATTCGCCGACCAGGGCCAGGGTACGGCCCGACTGCACGGTGAAGCTCAGGCCTTCCACCACCGCGGCCGGGGCGCCGGCGAAGCGTACGCTGAGGTCGTCCACCACCAATACCGGGGCGCTCATAGGGCCTGCTCCAGGGTCTGTTGCAGCACGCTGTCCAGGGCCAGTTGCAGGGCGCGCAGGTGGGCGCGCATCACCGCCGCGGCGCGCACCGGATCGCGGGCATCGAGGGCTTCCACCAGGGCCTGGTGGTCGTCGTGGTAGGCCAGCAGGCGCTGGGCGTTGCGCGCCCGGTGGCGCAGGTCGCGCCAGATCGGGTCCAGGCGGATGGCGTCGAGCATCTCGAAGAGGTCCAGCAACAGGCGGTTGCCGGCGGCCTCGGCGATGCTGCGGTGGAAGGCGCTGTCCCACAACTCGATGGCATCGGCGTCCTCACTGCTGCCCAGGCGTTCGAAGGCCGTTCGCTCGGCCATGCGGCGGATCAGGGCGCGCTGCTCGCCACTGGCGCGCTGGGCGGCTAGAGCAGCGAGATTGGGCTCCAGGTGCAGCCGCGCCTCCATTACCTCGCTGAAGTTGGTGCGCCCGGAGAGTTGGGCGAGGGTCAGGGCCGCGCTGGGCGGCGTGGGGCCGACATAGGTGCCCTTGCCCTGGCGACGCCAGACCTGGCCCTCGGCTTCGAGCACGGCCAGGGCGCGGCGGATGGAGCGGCGGCTGACGCCGAATTCGCTGGCCAGCTCGCGCTCCGGCGGCAGCGGCTTGTCGGGAACGCTGCTCTGCTGGGCCACCAGGTTGCGCAGGGCATCCAGGGCCAGGCGGGCACTGTCGTCGGTATGGATCTGCATCGAACCTTTGCCTCTTAGGTCTGGGCGATCGCCCGGCGCGAAACGCGCTGCCAGCGCAATCGCCGGGGAATCCGGATACCAGGGACGGGTGCAAGGCCGATGCCATTGAAAATTGGTTCGCTGCGTCATTCGGCGCGAGGCTCTGGCACGATGGCGAAAGCCCGGTCGCGAAGCGGACCTTCGCCATTGGTTCGCGCGAGGGCGAACCTTTCGGCGCCCGCTCCCCGGGGGCTGCGCTAGGATGGAGCCGGGTCGCACCGTGAAGGCGCGCCGGAAACTCCGCCCGGGCGCCGCTTTCTACCCAGCACTCCGCTCGACGCAAGAGGACCGCCCCATCGTCATGACCACGCTCTCCCGCGACCGCCTTACCCCGGTCCGGCGCATGAAGCTCATCGCTCTGCTGCTGCTGTTTCTCGCGGCCGCGCTCTATTGCCTGGCCACCGCCCTGGAGGCGCGCCATCCGGCCTGGGGCTACGCCGCCGCCTTCGCCGAGGCGGCCATGGTCGGCGCCATCGCCGACTGGTTCGCGGTGACCGCTCTGTTCCGCCATCCCCTGGGCCTGCCGATCCCCCATACCGCCATCATTCCGCGCAACAAGGCGGGGGTCGGGCGCAAGCTGTCGGACTTCATCTGCCTGCACTTCCTCGCCACGCCCCAGGTACTGGCCAAGCTGGAAGAACTGGACGCCGCCGGGCGCCTGGCCGGCTGGTTGCGCCAGCCGGCCAATGCCGTCGCGGTAGCCAATCAGGCCACCGGTGTCGCCCGCTATTCCCTGGAAGCCCTGCGCGAGTTGCGGGTGCAGGCCTTCATCCGCCGGGTGGCGGTGGAGCGGCTGCAACGCCTAGACGTGGCGGCGCTGTCCGGGGAGTTGCTCGATGTGCTGACCGCCGACGGCCGCCACCAGGCGGTGCTCGACGAGGTGCTGCAGGAGATCGACCGCCTGTTGCAGAACGAGGACACCCAGGCGCTGATCGCCCGCACCATCGGCGGCGAGTTGCGCACCCTCAAGTACCTGGGCCTGGACGAGCGGGTTGGGCGTTGGTCGGCGATCAAGGTGGTGCAGGCGGTATCGCGGCTGATCGGCGAAGTCAGCCAGGATCGCGAGCACGAGTTGCGCCGACACTTCGATGGCTATCTGGTCGGCTTCATCGAGCGCCTCAAGCAGGACCCGGCCTTTCGCCTGCGCGGCGAGCAGTTGCGCGACCGCCTGCTGGAGCACCCGGCGCTGGCCGGCTATCTGCAGGAGTTGTGGGACGAGCTGGTGAACTGGCTGCAGGCCGATCTTGCCGCGCCGGATTCCCGCATCCGCCGCCGCCTGGGCCGGCTGCTGGCCGAGCTGGGCGAGACTCTGAGTCGCGACGAGGCCATGCGCCTCTGGATCAACGAACAATTGATCGCCGTGGCCCCGCCCTTCATCGACCGCAACCGCCAGCGCATCGGCGATTACATCGCCGACCGGGTGGCGGCCTGGGACACCGGCGAACTGGTCCAGCAACTGGAGCAGAGCGTCGGCAAGGATCTGCAATTCATCCGCATCAACGGCACCCTGGTCGGTGGCCTGGTGGGGCTGGTACTGCATGCCCTGACGGTCTGGTTGGGGCCGGGGTAGGGGGCTTTATCGCGGCCATGGCGGTCCGCCGATGCGGCCGCTCCTACAGGGACGAGGCTTTTGTAGGAGCGGCCCATGGCCGCGATTGTCCCGAACACCTATAGCCAACCTCCTACCGGACCACCCCCTCTCCCTCCGGGAGAGGGCCGGGGTGAGGGCAAACCCGGACGCCAAACGCCAAGGCCCTCCACCCATCACCCCACCCGCACCCAAGCGGCGCCCTGCGGACTAACACTCATAGTCCTTGTCCCGAGCGTCCCATGTATCGAATCGGCTTCGCCTGCATGTACCGTCACCCCGAGCGCAGCCTGTCGCTCAAGGAATTGGAGCAGGTCGAGCGGGCCTTCAATACCCGCACCACCACCCTGCGCTGGCTGGGCAGCGTCGAGCGCGCCGCCGCCGAGGCCAAGTTGCTGGACGTGGTCACCCATAACCTGGATGCCCAGCTCAGATTCGTTGAGCACGTCGCTGATCAGCCGGAAAACCTGCGCATGCTGCGCCTGAGCAGCGACCTGCTGCCCTTCTACAGCCACGCCGAATTCGCCTACTTCTATCGCTCCCAGGAGCTGCAGGCGCTGCTGGAAGATCGCTTCGGCCGGCTGGGCGAACTGGCACGCCGCCGCGATGTGCGGCTGTCGCTGCACCCCGGGCAATTCTGCGTGCTGGGCTCGGATCGCCCCGAGGTAGTGGAGAACAGCCTGGCGGAATTCGAGTACCACGCCGACATGATCCGCCTGATGGGCTACGGCCAGCGTTTCCAGGACTTCAAGTGCAACGTGCATATCGCCGGTCGCCTGGGCGTGCCCGGCATCCGCGCGGTTTGGCCGCGTCTTTCGACCGAGGCGCGCAACTGCATCACCTTCGAGAACGATGAAAAGACCTACGGCGTCGACGACTGCCTGCAACTGGCCGACCTCGCGCCGGTGGTGCTGGACATCCACCACTGCTGGATCCACGAAGAGGCCTATATCGATCCCTGGGAGCCGCGGGTGGCGCGGATCATCGACAGCTGGCGCGGCGTGCGCCCGGCCATGCACTACTCCCAGCCACCGGAGGCTCTGATGGAGATGGGCGTTTCGCCCAGCGAGCGGATCGACATCAAGTTCCTGCTGCAGCAGATCAGCAAGCGGCTGCTCTACGGCCACAGCGACATGATGTGGAACGACTGGTGCAATCGCTACGCCTGCCAGTTCCTCGACCGCTTCGACATCATGTTCGAGGCCAAGCACAAGAACGTCACGGTGCGGGATTTCTATGATCGTTACCTGGGCGGTGACGGCAGCCTGCCTCCGGTGGATCACGGCATTCTTGCTGGGTAGGAAATACATTGTGGGGGCGGGTGCATCAGCTGGTTATCGAGTGTCTGGATGCCCCTTGTTTCGCCCACCCGGGCGAGTCACTTTTGCCAGTCGCGGCAAAAGTAACCAAAACCGCTGTCCCCACGCATCGGCCCTCCGCTGCGCTCCGGGTCCCCTCACTCCGGTGCCGCTCCGGGGGCACGGCACGAAGGGGCCTCCTGCCCCTCGCGCCTTGCTCGGCGTCCTGCCTCGCATCCCCCTCCACGACACCTGCACTCGGCCTCACTGACGGGGACGGGACGCTAGCCTGAGGCTACGGTATTTACAGGGAGAGCCAGAGCGATTCGTAGCGTGGAAAACCGCGCAGCGTTTTCCACAGGTGAGCGCCAACGCCATTAGTGGACAAGGCTGCGCCGGTGTCCACACTACGGGAGCCAGCCGAGTAGGCGGCTTCGACTGTCATCTCCTCGCAACATGCCGCAATGAGCCCAACGGGCGATCGGTTGGAAGAACCGCTTAACTCAAAGGTCATCCTTCCTAACTGCCCGTCGCGAGGCCCGTCATGCCGACCCGTCGCCATTTTCTGCAGACCACCACCGCCCTGGCCGCCGCCGTGACGGCCGCGCCCTGGCTGTGGCAGAGCGCCCAGGCCGCCGAGCCGTTGCTGACCCGCAAGATCCCGCGCAGCGGCGAGGCTTTGCCCGTCATTGGCTTGGGCACCTCGGGCAACCTGAACGTCGAGCTGAACGACGCCGCCCTGGCGCCGCTGCAAGAGGTGCTCCAGGCGCTGCTGGACGGCGGTGGCAGCCTCATCGACACGGCGCCCAGCTATGGCAACTCCGAGCGGGTGGCTGGTGAACTGGTCAAGCGGGCCAAGGCCCGAGAAAGGGTCTTTCTCGCCACCAAGGTGTCCTCCACCGGGCGCGAACGCGGCGCGGCGCAACTGGCCGCCAGCTTCCAGGCCCTGCAGACCGAGCGCCTGGATCTGGTCCAGGTGCACAACCTGCAGGACACCGCCAATCAGCTCGCCCTGCTGCGCGAACAGCAGCAGGCTGGCAAGGTGCGCTACGTGGGCGTCACCCACTATCGCGAGGCGGCACTGGACGATCTGCTCGCCACCTTGAAAAAGGAGAAGGTCGACTTCGTGCAGTTCAACTATTCGGTGGGCGAGCGCGAAGCCGAGCGGCACCTGTTGCCCTATTGCCGTGACCAGGGCATCGCTGTGCTGATCAACCGGCCCTTCCAGCGCGGCAACCTGCTCTCCGGTACCCGCGGCAAGCCGCTGCCGCCGTTGGCGGCCGAACTGGGCGCGACCAGCTGGGCGCAGTTGCTACTTAAGTTCATCCTCGCCGACCCGGCGGTGACCGCGGTGATTCCTGCCACCAGCAATCCGCGCTACATGGTCGACAACCTCCAGGCCGGCCGTGGGCGCTTGCCGGATGCGCGCCAGCGCGAGGCCATCGCCGGGCTGTTCGCCTAGATGAAGGACTGGCTCGGTCGCGTCCTCGACGCCCGCGCCGGCGAGTCGTCCGCGGCCCTAGCGGGTTTCGCGCTGTTCCTCTGCCTGTTCGCCGGCTATTTCATGCTGCGGCCGATCCGCGAGGCCATGGGCATCGCCGGCGGAGTGCAAAATCTGCAGTGGCTGTTCACCGCCACCTTCGTGGTCATGCTGCTGGCCGTACCCCTGTTCGCCTGGCTCAACTCGCGGGTGGCACGGCGGCGCTTCGTCGACTGGGTCTACGGCTTCTTCGCCCTCAATCTGCTGGCCTTCGCCGCCTGCTTCGCCAGCCTGGGCGACAGCGTCTGGCTGGCGCGCACCTTCTACGTCTGGATCTCGGTCTACAACCTCTTCGTGGTCTCGGTGGCCTGGAGTCTGATGGCCGATGTCTTCGACGGCGCCCAGGCGCGGCGGCTGTTCGCCTTCATCGCCGCAGGGGCCAGTGTCGGTGGCCTGCTCGGCCCTGTCTTGGCCGCCGCCCTGGCGCCCCTGGTCGGTGAGGCGGGCCTCGCGCTGCTGGCCGCCGCGCTGTTGCTCCTGGCCCTGGCACTCAAGGCCTATTTGATGGACTGGCGCGAGACCCGCGGCGCTGGGCGGCCGGATGCGCCGCCGACGGAAAGTCCTCGGCGCCCGGTGGCCGGCAATCCCTTCAGTGGTCTCACCCGGGTGCTGGCATCGCCCTATCTGCTGGCGGTCAGCGCCTTCGTCATCCTGCTGGCCACGGTCAGCACCTTTCTCTATTTCGAGCAGGCGCGACTGGTGGCCGAGCTGTTCCCCGACCGCGCGCGCCAGGTGCAGGTGTTCGGCCTGCTGGACTTCGTGGTCCAGGCCGGCGCCCTGGCCAGCCAGGTGCTGATCACCGGCCGCCTGGCCCAGCGCCTGGGTGTGCGGGTGCTGCTGGCCGGGGTGCCGCTGCTGATGTGCGTGGGCTTCGTGGGGCTCGCGCTGCTGCCCACCTTCGCCATGCTGGCGGGCCTGATGATCGTGCGGCGCATCGGCGAATACGCCTTCATCCGTCCCGGTCGCGAGATGCTCTTCGCGCCGCTGGACGCCGAGACCAAGTACAAGGCCAAGAACTTCATCGACACCGTGGTCTATCGCGCCGGCGACGCCGCCAGCGGCTGGGCCAAGAGCCTGCTGGACCTGCTCGGCCACGGCGCCTGGCTGCCGGCGCTGGTCGGCGCCGGCTGCGCCGCGCTCTGGGCCTGGCTGGGCTTCTACCTGGGGCGCCGGGCGGATCGGGCCGTCCAGGCAGGGGAAACGGAGCGGTGCTGAATACCGGCTGAATCGTTGTAGTCGGAAACAACCCGGGGCTCCGGAGCGTGACCGGTAGGGTGCTAAGGTAAGACCTTCTCCTTGCCCCAGGGCCCTCCATGTTCCGCTCCCGTACCGCGATGTACCTGGTCCTCTTTGCCTTGCACCTGTTCATCGGCGTCAGCCTGATCGGCGATCTCGGCCTGTCGCTGGCCGGACAGCTGCCGTTCTGGCTCCTGCTGCTCCTGTCCTTCGTGCTGGTCCCCCTGGGCTTTCGCTCGCGGGACATGAGTTCGCGACTCCTGGCCTGGGCGGCGCTGATCGCCATGGGGGTGTTTTCCAGCCTGGCGATCTTCAGCCTGCTGCGCGGCCTGGTCCTGGCACTGGCCAGTCTGGTCGGCCAGCCGCTGGACGCCGCCTGGCGCAGCGGCAGCGCCTGGGCGGTGCTGGGCCTGGTGCTGCTGGTGGCGCTGCGCAGTGTCTACAACGCCCGGCGCACGGCGAAGGTCAAGGAGGTGGAGCTGGCCCTGCCGGCGCTGCCCGCCGGCCTGGATGGGCTGCGCATCGTGCAGCTGAGCGATCTGCACATCGGTCCGACGATCAAGGCCGGCTACCTGCAACGCATCGTCGACCGGGTCAACGGCCTGGACGCCGACCTGGTGGCCATCACCGGCGACCTGGTGGATGGCAGCGTGGCCGAGCTGCGGCACGAATTCCTGCCTTTGCAAGGGCTCAAGGCGCGCCTGGGCACCTACGCCATCACCGGCAACCACGAATACTATTCCGGCGCCGAAGCCTGGGTACGCGCCTGGCGCGAGCAGGGCCTGGCGATGCTGATCGACGAGCACCGGGTGCTGGAATATCAGGGCACGCCCTTCGTGCTGGCCGGCATCACCGACTACTCGGCGCCGCTCTACGTCCCCAGCCACAGAAGCGATGCCGCGGCTGCCTTCGCCGGCGCCCCGGAAGGGCTGTTCCGCCTGCTGCTGGCCCACCAGCCGCGCTCGGCGCCCAAGGCCGAGGCCGCCGGCGCCGATTTGCAGCTCTCCGGTCACACCCATGGCGGCCAGTTCTGGCCCTGGATGTATTTCGTGCGCTTCCAGCAACCCTGGGTAGCCGGCATCCACCGCCTGGGCCGACTCACCGTCTACATCAGCCGCGGCACCGGCTACTGGGGCCCGCCGCTGCGCTTCGGCGCGCCGAGCGAGATCACCCTGATCAGGTTGCGGCGGGGCTGAAGCCTGTCCTGGCCGGTCAGGACAGGCAGCCGTTTGGTCGTACCGGGCGAGGTGCCCTGACGAAGCGCAACAGGTTGCGCTTCGTCTGGGTGGGCACGGGCTAGAACAGGTTGAAGGGGTATTGGGTGATGAAGCGGACATCGTCCAGATCGCGCAAGGCCGAGACGCCCGAGGTGCGATGCACGGCGTAGCGCAACTGGAAGGACAAGCCCTTGGCCTTCCCGGATTGCACCACGTAGTTGATATCCATATCGCGCTCCCACTGTTTGACGCCAGCGCCATAGCGTCCGGCATAGGCGACGCTCGCCCGGGTGCCGTCGATATCCCACCCCTTGGTATAGCGGGTCATGAAGGTCAGCCCCGGCAGTCCCAGATTGGCGAAGTTGTAGCTATAGCGCAGCTGCATGGACTTTTCGTTCGGCCCGTTGAACTCCTGATACTGGTTGATATTGGCCAGCCAGATCTGCCCATAGGAGCCGGGCGAGCCGGCGTGATCAAAGGGCTCGTCGCCCCATACCTGTTGGTAGGAGAAGCCCAGCCGGTGGCCGCGATAGGACAGCCCCTGGGTCAGGCTGCTAGTGGTGTTATCGATGTCGCCCGCCTTGCGCTCGCCGCTGGCCAGCGTTCGATAGAGATTGAACGCCAGGTCGTAAGCCAGATCCTTGTTTATCGGATGAGTGAAGATGTAGCCCAGATAATATTGATTCCAGATGTCCTCGTAGTTCAGGCCGTAGAGCGAAATCGTGGACGTCTTGGTGGGCGTATAGATCATTCCGCCATAGGTGGCCGAACGCGTGGTGTAAAGAAAGCGATTATTGGTGAACGCCAAGCCCAGTTCTGCGTCGTGATTTTCCGCGGTTTGCGGACTGGACGCGGTGAAGTGGCCTGCTTCTATCTGGATGTTGGCAATTTCCTTACTGTTCAGGCTCCAGCCGGTGAAACTATGGGGCAGCAGGCGCAAGTCGGAATAGCCGAACACCGGGTTGAGGGGTTGCTGCTGGCCATAGCGTATTTCCGTATTGCTTATGCGGGCCTTGACCACGCCGTTGACCTTGGTCTGGTCGCTGCGGGAATTGCCATCCGGCTCGCGTGGCATCAGGCCGGAGCCCCCGGTACCGGCACCACCGTCGAGCTTTTGTGCCTCGTAGAGTTGAGCATCCAGGCCAAAGCCGACCAGGCCCTGGGTATAGCCGGAGCGGTAATTGAGCATGAGTGCCTGGGCCCACTCCTTGACATAGTTTTGCTGTTGCGGACTCTCGTTCAAATAGTTTCGATAAAAGTAGAAGTTACGATACAGCGCCGTGGCTTTCGAGTCTTCGATGAAGCCCTTGCTGTTTTCCTGGGCGTTGTCCGCAAGAACTACGCTGCTGGAGAAAAGACTGGCCAGAACTATTCCGCTTACGAAACGATCCATGATGATTTGCCCTTGCTGAAGTTTATAGTTGGCAGCGGTAGAGATGGCAGAGGTTGTTGTTGTCGACGGGGCGTGGCCCGAGGCTTCTTGTTGAAGGAGAGCCGTGTCTATCCGCGGTCCAGGCACGGCCGGGCGCCCGAGCGACCTTGGGCGCTCGATTGCTGGTTCAGGGATTGGTGAACGACGCCCCGCGCCCGGAACCGGCGTACCCCCGTACGGTTCGGTTCGTGGGCCAGGCGCGGCCGTCGGTGCCGTTTAGGGGCCGGCGCGCCCAGGGCTACCCTCTCAACCGGACGGTCGTCGCTCCAGACGGGTCGCCAGGCGCACCGCCGGCAGCAGGATGACGATGTAGAGCAGCGCCGCCAGCGTCAGCGGAGAGGTGTTGTAGGTCACCGAGCGCACCGTGTTGGCGGCATAGAGCAGATCGGTCACCGAGATCAGCGCCGCCAGCGAGGTGCTCTTCACGACTTCGATGGTGTTGGAGATGAGATCCGGCAATACCGTGCGCGTCGCCTGGGGCAGGACCACGAAGACCAGCACCTGGAAGCGGTTCAAGCCGGTCGCCAGGGCAGCCTCCGCCTGGCCCGGCGGGACCGAGTCCAGGCCGGCGCGGTAGATCTCGCAGTAGTACGCCGAGCTGTTCAGCGCCAGCGCCACCACCAGGCACACCAGCGCGGGCAGGTTCAACTGCATGAAGGTCAGGCTGGAAAACAGCAGGATGATCAGCACCGGCGGCGGAATGGCGCGGAACACGTTGACCCAGATCCGCACCAGGCTGCGCAGCAGTCGATTGCGGTGCTTGGAGGCGAGCGCCAGGCCGAGGCCCAGGAGCACGCCCAGCGGCGTGAGGACCAGGGTCAGCGCGAGACTCGTCAGCAGCCCCTTGAGCAGGTAGGGCAGGGCCTCCCGCATGATGTCGAGGTTGAAAAATTGCTCCAGCAGCTCGTTCATCGGCGGCGCCCCCAGTGCATGCGTTTCTCCAGATGGCCGGCGAGTGCCATCAGCGGCATGAAGATGAGCAGATAGCCAACGGTGGCGACGATCAGCGGGGTGGCGTTGCCCGAGAACGACAGGGCGGTCTGGGCTTCGTTGAGCAGTTCGGGCATGCCCACCACACTGCCGAGGGCGGTGTTCTTGGTGATGGCGATGGCCCGGTTGGTCAGCGGCGGTACGCACAGCCGCACCGCCTGCGGCAGTACCACCGCGGTCAGGGTCTGGGTCTGGGTGAGTCCGGTACTGCGCGCCACCTCCCATTGCCCGCGGGGAATGGCGCTGATGCCGGCCCAGAAGATCTCCTCGGCGAAGGCCGCGAGGATGAGCGTCAGGGTCAGCCAGATCACGCCGTAGGCCGAGAGCACCAGATTCAGGCTGGGCAGTCCGAAGAACAACAGCAGGATCACCGCCAGCGGAGGCACCGCGCGCAGGGCGTCGATCAGCAGCCGCAGCAGCTCGACGACCACGCGGTGGGCGACGAGCCTGAGCAGGGCCAGCGCCAGGCCCAGCAGCAGGCCGCTGCAGATGATGGCCACGGACAGCGATAGCGTCACCCAGGCACCCGCGAGCAGTTGCGGCAGATAGCGCAGGGCGATTCCCGGATCGAAGAACAGATGGAGGAAGCCGAGTGTGTCCATGGCGGTCAGAGTCCCTGGGCGAGAAAGCGATAGGCGGGATTGTCGGGGCCCTTGGCCAGCAATTCGGCCGGTGTACCCAGCTCGATGATTTCGCCGCCTTGCATGAAGGCGACGCGATCGGCGAATTCCCGGGTGAAACGCATCTCGTGGCTCACCACCAGTAGCGTCATCTGGGCCTGCTTGAGGTCCTGGATCGCCTGTTGCACCTCGCCCACCAACTCCGGATCGAGGGCCGAGGTCGGCTCGTCGAGCAGCATCAGCGAGGGGCCCAGCGCCAGGGCGCGGGCGATCGCCACGCGCTGCTGCTGGCCGCCGGAGAGCTGCGCGGGGTAGTGGGTGCGGCGCGCCGACAGGCCCAAGCGGTCCAGCTCGCGGTGGGCGATGCTGCGCGCCTCCTCGCGACTCTTCTTCTGCACTAGCCGCAGCGCCAACATGACGTTTTCCTCGGCGGTGAGGTGCGGATAGAGATTGAACTGCTGAAAGACCATGCCGATGCGCTGGCGCATCTGGTTCAGGTCGGTCTTGGGCGAGAGCAGGTTGGTGCCTTCCATGAGAATGGCCCCGTCCGTGGGCTCTTCCAGGCGATTGCAGCAGCGCAGCAGGGTCGATTTACCCGAGCCCGAGGGCCCGATCAGGAAGACCACCTCGCCCTTGGCCACCTTGAGGGTGACGTTCTTGAGGATCTGCTGATCGCCATAGGATTTGTACAGGGCCTGGATGTTAAGCAGGGGTTGTGCGCTCATGGTCGATTCCTAGCGTGGATCACTGGCAGGTCGACGGCAGGGGCGTCGGGTCGTAGTGGGCGAAGCCGACGGGGCCGACCCCGGGTTGTGGGGTGACCTCCAGGCTGCCCGCCGGCGGGGTGACGCCCAGCCACTTCTCATAGAGCTTGGCCGCGGTGCCGTCGCGCTTGATGCACTCGATGGCCTGCTCGATCTGGTTACGCAGGCCGGGGTCGCGGGTCGAGACGGCGTAGCTGTAGAACTTGCCGGTGGCGATCTTGAGTTCGGACAGTTGCAAGGTCGGCAGGCGCTTGGCGATGGTCAGCCCGGTCGCGGTATCGACCAGGGCAGCGGCGGCCCGGCCGGCCTGGACCGCCAGCGCGGCCTCGTTCAGCGAGCCGTAGGACTCCACGTTCCAGCCGTACTCGCCGGCTTTGTCGCGGGCCCAGCGGTCGTAGGCGTTGCCCTTGTTGGTGGCGATGATCTGGCCGCGCAACTGGCTGAAATCGGTGATCCTGGGTTTGCTGCGCGGTTGCAGGAATTGCAGATCCGCGGACCACAGGCCTTCGGTGAAGGCGAAGCTCTGTGCCCGCTCCTCGGTCACCATCAGGGGCACCGACAGCATGTCGTAGGCGCCGGCCTGGAAGGCCGGGATGAGATTGGTGAAGGGCAGCTTGTCGAGCGTGATGGGGCGTCCGAGGCGTTTGGCGATCTCCGCGGTCATGTCGACGCTCAGGCCTTCCACGCTGCCATCGAGGCGCGGCATCGCATAGGGCGGGGCATTGCCGTCCAGTGCGCTCTTGAGCGCATCGGCGGCGAAGGTCTGACAGGTCATGAACAGGGCGGCGAGACAGGCGGCAATCTGGGGAGCTGAGCGCATGATGATCTTCCTGAGCGGCTAAGGGAGCGAAGGGCAGGTGGTTTAAGGTTGCGGCGAGTTCGCGCTCGGCTCGATGAACTCATCGAGGGAGAACAGCGGCCCCTGGGTCTTGTCGTTGAGGCGGGGCAGACGGCGGCCGGCCTCGACCGCGAGCAACAGGGCGCGCGCGAGGTGGCGGATTTCCGGGGTGTCGGGCGTGACTCCGGTGCAGTAGTGCCACAGGAGTTCGACCGTGCTCTCCAGGTCGGCCAGCGGGTAGGGGTTATCGGTCATGCTGGGGAACTCCCGGGTAGGCGAAGATGGGCGAGGTCATGCCGGCCGCCGTGGCACCGCGTTCCAGCGTGCGCGCGGCGCGCAGCAGCAGGTCTTCGCGGCAATAGCCGGCGGCGAGCTGGACCGCCACGGGCAGGCCGTTGGCGGCCAGGCCCAGGGGCAGCGATAGCGCCGGGTGGCCGGTCAGCGAAAAGGGGCTACCCGCCGAGCGGGTGGTGAAGGCCTCCACCGCGGCGGCATCGTCCAGGCGGGGCGCCGGGGCGAGGATGATGGGTAGCAACAGGATGTCGAACTGGCGAAAGAGCTCATCGGTGCGTGCCACGATCTGCCGGCGCAGGCGCAGGGCAGCGAGGTAATCGGCCGCCCGGAGGTAGAAGCCGCATTCCAGCTTTTCGCGCAGGGAGCGTCCCATCAGGTGACGGTGCTGCAGATAGTCCTGCTCGTGGATGGAAAAGCTTTCGCTGCGATTGATCGGCAGGTTGATCGCCCGGTATTCGGCCGGTGCGATGGGCAGGGCGATGTCGACCACCTCGGCACCGGCGCGCCGGAACAGTTCGGCCGCCTGCTCCAGGGCTGCCTGGATGGACGGATGGGGGACCAGCTCGGCGGAAAGCTGGCTGATCAGGCCCACGCGTAAGCCGGTGATCGGCTGCTCCAATTGCGGCGCGGTCGGGGTAGCCGCCGCGGTCAAGCTGACGGGATCGGCGGGATCGTGACCGACCAGGGCGTCGTAGACCAGGGCGGCATCCGCCACCGAGCGGGTCAGGGGGCCTGGGGTATCGAAACTCCAGCAGTTGGGCATGATCCCGTGGCGACTGAGGCGGCCGAAGGTGGGCTTGAAGCCGACCACGCCGCAGGCGGCGGCCGGTAGCCGCACCGAGCCCCCGGTATCGGTGCCCAGCGAGAACAGCGCGGTGCCGGCGGCGACGCTGGCCGCCGAGCCGCTCGAAGAGCCGCCGGTATAGTGCGCCGTGTTCCAGGGGTTGCGGGCGGGCGGGACGGCCAGGTCGTCGTAGACGGCGCCCGTGCCGGTACCGTATTCCCAGGTGTTGAGCTTGCCGAGCAGGATCGCCCCGGCCGCTTGCAGGCGGGTGACCAGCGTGGCCTGCAGGTCCGGGTCGTGCCGCTGCGGGACGCGCGAGGCGGCGGTGGTGGGCAGGCCAGCGGTATAGAAGTTGTCCTTGACCGCGAAGGGGATGCCGTCCAACGGGCCGCGCAAGGTGCCTTGACTGGCCCGTTCATCGGCCGCCGCCGCGGCTCGTCGCGCCGCCTCGGCGTCATGGCGCAGATAGGCATGGACCTCCGCGTCGACGACGGTGAGGCGTGCCAGCATTCGCTCGGTGAGCTCGCCGGACGACAGGCGCCGGGTGGCGATGAGCCGCGCCGCTTCGGTGAGACTCAGGCTGGACAGGTCGGAGGGGGTCATCATGGGCAACCTTGCGTACCGAGAGAGGGAAAGGGTCAGGCTTTCTTGGGTGAACCGGCGCCGCTCACGACGGCGCCGGCATCGGGGGCGAGCGACAGGAACAGCCAGCCGGACAGGGCGGTGAGCGCAGCGACGGCGAGCATCGCGCCGGACATGGCCGTGGCCGGTAGCGTCAGGCCCAGTTGCTGCAACTGGCTGACCAGTACCGCCGCCACCGAGATGCCCAGGCCCATGGCCAGTTGCTGACCGACGCTCCCCAGGGCGGTGCTCGCGCTCTGCCGGGACTTGGGAATCTCCGCGTACATCAGGGTGTTGATCGCATTGAATTGCAGCGAGCGACTCACGCCGAACACCAGGACCACCAGCACCAGTAGCGGCAACGGGGTATTGGCGGTGCAGCCGGCGAGTAGCACCATCGTCAGCACGGCGAGGACCGCGTTGCCGGCCAGGGTTCGGCGGAAACCGTAGCGACCCAGCACCAGGCGCATCAGCGGCTTCAGCAGCAGAGCACTCAGCGCTATGCACAGGACCACCCAGCCGGCGCGGGCGGCGGACCAGCCAAAACCCAGTTGCAACTGGAGCTGCAGGAGGAACGGCAGGGCATTCAGGCCCAGGCGCGAAAGGCCGCCGGCGCAGAAGGCCGTGCGGAACAACGGCAGCCGCAGCAGGCTCGGGTCGAGTACGGGGGTGGCGCAGCGGCGGAAATGGCGTACCGCCAGCAGCAGCGCGACGGTCATCACGAGCAGCAGTGCGGCTAGCTGTTCGGCGTTCAGGAAACGGTGCACCAGCTGTTCGAGCAGCAGTTGTGCGGCGCCCAGCACCAGGGCGCAGTAGAGGAACCCCCAGCTGTCGAAGCGCTGCGCCGGGCGAGGTTCATCGGCGGGCAGCAGGCGGGCGGCGAGTATCAGCCCGGCGAGGCCGAAGGGCAGCTTGACCGCGAACACCCACGGCCAACTGGCATAGGTGACCAGATAGCCGCCGACCAGCGGCCCGAGGATAGGTCCGACCAGGGCGGGCATGGACATCCAGGCGATGGCCGCTGCCAACTGCGCGGGTGGCGCATTGCGGATCAGCAGCAAGCGCCCCACCGGGGTCATCAGGGCACCGGCGATGGCCTGCAGGATCCGCATGGCGACCAGGGTCGACAGATTGGGGGCCAGGGCGGCGCCCAGGGAGGTGACCATGAAGGCGACCATGGCGCCGAGGAACAGCCGCTTGGCGCCGAAGCGATCCGCCAGCCAGCCGCTGGCCGGAATCGTCGCGGCCATGACCATCAGGTACAGCGACACGGTCAGGTTGACGCTGAGGACGGGCACGCCGAAATCCGCGGCGATGGCCGGCAGGGCCGCGACGAGGATGGTGCTGTCCAGCGTCTCCATGAGGAAGGCCGCGGAGAGCGCCAGCGACAGCAGGAGCAGGCGCCGCTCATCCGGCGCAGCGGTCGTGCGGGACATGGTCAGAGATTCCGGCTCGCGGTGACGATCTGGGGGACGGTCACGCTCGCCGTCCCCGGCAAGGCGAACAACTGTTCCAGCAGGTGCTCGAAGGCGGCGATCCGATAGGGCTGCCCCATCAGCCAAGGCGAGAGATTGAGCGTGAGCAGGCGTCCCTGACCGCTGTCCTCGGCCTCCCGGAGCAGGCGCTGCGCCGCCCCGATGAGGGCGTCGAGAAATTCGTCGAGGCGATAGTGACGGTTCGCCAGCAACTCGCGGTCGGACAGCTCGTAACTGCTGGGCAGCGAGAGGATCGACCCGGCGTCCGTGGCGAAGCGATAGGGCGCCTCGTCGTTGCCCCAGTCGGCCATGGCCAGGATGCCGGCTTCGCGCAGCAGGCGCGGCGTCCGGGTGGACTGCGACCAGGACGGCGAATGCCAGGCCACCGGGCTGATGCCGCGGGCGCTGAAGAGCGCCAGCGCCTCGGCGATCATCTCGCGCTCCGCCGCTTCGCTGAGGCCTTCGTGGTGAATGGCCGCGGCATCCAGCCCGGCGGCCACGATCTCCAGGCCGTCGTCGAGCAGATGGTCCAGCAGGATCGGATAGCGCTCGGCGACCCGCGCATTGAGAAAGGCCGAGGCGCTGACCTTGCGTTCCGACAGCGCATCGAGCAGACGATAGACGCCGATGCGATTGCCATAGTCGCGCTGGGTGTAGGTCTGGGTGTCCGGCCAGGGGCGGCTTGGGGCGCCCACCGGCAGGAACGGCGTGCCGCTCATGTCGAGGGGGAACCATTCGATGGCCAACTGCAGCCAGATGCCCAGGCGGACGCCTTCCGGCCAGCGCAGCCGTTCGCCCGCCCAGGTGTCGCGCCAGGCATAGAAGTCGTGATCCATGCGGCCCTGCGGATAGGCCGGGCGTACCAGGTAGTCGTCGCCTACGGGTTTGATCGTCATCAATAGGCTCCTCTCAGGGTGGCCAGCCAGGCGACCATCCGCTCGTAGTGGTGGGCGTAGTACCAATCGGCGATTTCCCGGGCCGTGGGGTACCAGACCCGGTCGTGGGACTGGACGTAGTCGAGAAAGCGCGCGAAGGCCTCGATCCGGTGCGGCTGGCCGAGCACGAAGGGATGCATGGCGAAGCACATGACCCGGGCGTTTTCCGCCCCTTCGGCATAGAGCCGGTCGAACTGCGCCCGCAGGGCGGCGAACATCTCGCCCACCGGCATGTTCTGCCAGTACGCCATGGGGATGTCGTTCATCTCGATGGAGTAGGGAATGGAGATGAGTCGTCCGTTGGGCACGTCGAGCGGCAACGGCTGATCGTCGTGGAAATAGTCCAGGGTGTAGCGCACCCCTTCCTCGGCGAGGATCTGCTGGGTGTGCAGATCGGGGGTGATCGCCGGGGTCAGCCAGCCATCCAGGGTCTGCCCGACGCGCGCCAGCGACTCGCGGGACTCGATCACCACCTGCCGTTGTTGCTCGGGGGAGAGGCCATAGAAGTAGCGGGAGTTGTAGATGCCATGGCTGAACAGCTCCCAGTCCAGCTCCAGGCAGCGCTCCACGATCTCGGGATGGTGATCGCAGACGGCGACCGACAGCGATACCGAGCCGCGCAGGCCACGGATGGCCATTTCATTGGCGATCCGGCGAAAGCCCACGCGATTGCCATAGTCGCGCAAGCCGTAGTTCAGTACGTCCGGCGTGACGCGCGGCCAACTGGTGCGATTGGGATTCAGCGGCGGCAGCCATTCGTAGAATTCGATGTTCGGTGCGATCCAGAACGCCAGCTGGGCCTGGTCCGGCAATTCCAGCCTGGGCCGACCGCGCATCGGGGCGTAGCGGTAATGCCCGGTGTCGCGGGGGCGCGGTGTAGGGGTCGACATGGCGAGCTCCAGATTTCTCAAAAAAGCATTTCAAATGAATTTTTGAAATAGCTTTTAGATATACTCATAGCGCCCCGTGGTGGCAATGGGACATGTCGTCTTTGGCTAGTTATGGCGCAAACAGTTAAGAGGTGGAGAAACCGGCATGAACGATGAAGCTAGAGCGTCCGGCGGCGAAGGCGAGGCCCTTGCCAAAGGCGAGCAGACCCGCCATGCCATCCTCGATGCGGCCAAGGAAGTCGTCGCCCGCAAGGGCCCCAGCGGCGCCAAGATCAAGGACATCACCGAGGCCTGTGGGGTGAACGTGGCCGCGGTCAACTACTACTTCCAGTCCAAGGACGAACTGGTCCGGCTGGCATCCCAGGAAATCACCCGAGTGGTGAACCAGGCGCGGCTCGAACGGCTGGATGCCTTGGAGGCCCGCGCCGCCGGCGCGGCGCTGACCGCGCGCGAGATCCTCGAAGCCCTGATCCTGCCCGTGCACGACGTCGCGCGGGCGCAGGATGGTGGCAGCCTCTACGTCCGCAACGTCTTTCAGATGCGGGTGGATGCCCGTGCGGCCTACGATGGCTTCCGCCTCAATCAGCACGTGGCCCAGCGCTTCATCACCGCCATCATCCGGACCTTCCCGCGGCTGACCCGCGAACAGGCCATCTGGCGCTACGAGCTGGCCCGCGGTGGCGCCATCCATCTGCTGGCGAATCTGGATCCCCTGTCGCGGCGCTTCGAACTCCTGGCGTCGGCCGAGGAGCACGAGCTGCCGCCGATCCCCAGTTATCAGCTGGATACCGTCCAGATCGACCGCATCATCGACACTATCTTGGAAGGCTTCACCGGCTAGTTAGCGAGGGCGCGCGCTGCGCTGCTGAAGTTCGGCGCGCCGAGTGAGATCACGCTGATCCGGTTGCGGCGGGGGTAGGGCGCGCAAGGGCCTGGGCCTTGAACAGCCGCTGCTCGATGAATTCCACGAATACCCGGACCTTGGGGGAAAGGTGGCGGCTGGAAGGCCAGAGCGCCCAGAACTGGCCTTCGTCCCGCGTGAAGGCATCCAGCAGCGTCTGCAGCTTGCCCTCCGCGAGGGCGTCCCGCACCAGGAAGTCCGGCATGAAGGCGATGCCATGGCCGTCCTGCGCCGCCATGAGCAGGGCTTCCATGTTGTTGAGCACCAGGGTGGCCGGCAGGCGCAGGCGGGTGAAGAGCGGATCGGCCGACAGGCTCCAATCCATGATCTTGCCCGTGGTGACGAAGCGATAGCGCAGGCAGTCGTGCTGCTCCAGCTCCGCCGGGACGGTGGGCAGCCCATGCTGGCTCAGGTAGGTGGGTGCGGCGCACAGGACGAAGCGAAAAGGGCCCAGGCGTTTGGCCATCAACTTGTTGTCGGCCAAGCCACCGCTGCGGATGACCACATCGAAGCCTTCCTCGATCACGTCGACCAGTTCGTCGTTGAAATCCAGCTCCAGCTCGATCTGCGGGTAGCACTGGCGAAAGGGCGCTAGGTGGGGCAGCAGAAATCGATAACCGATGGTTGGCAGGCTGACCTTGAGCCGACCCTGGGGCGTCTGCGCGGCTTGGGAAAGCAGCGCTCGGGCCTCTTCCAGTTCATCCAGTACACGCTTGCAGCGTTCGTAGAACAGCGCGCCCTCCGGCGTGAGGCTGACCTTGCGGGTGCTGCGATGAAACAGCCGGACCTTCAGGGAGGCTTCGAGCTTGGCCACGTTCTTGCCGACGGCGGATGCCGAGATCCCCATGGCTTGGCCGGCATTCACGAAACTCAAGGCATCCGCGGTCTTCACGAAGGCGACCAGGCTAGTGAGGCTGTCCACTTCGATTGAATCCTTTTGCTCCGTTATCACTGGATCTTAGCCTTGTTTATCACTGATTGCGTCCTGGATAAGGTGAGCTGACTTCGTCGCGCGCTCATCCTGACAGTCCGGCCGGCTGTCGAATCCGCAGGAATTCCACCATGCACAAGTCCTCAGCCGAGGTCACGTCTACCGCGTCCGGCCGCTATTCGATCGTCCTGGCCATCTGCCTGGCCGCCCTGGTATTGCCGCTAAGCTTTACCGGCGGCGCCGTGGCGACGCCCGCCATAGGCATGGCGTTGCACGCCGATGCCGTGGCCATGGCCTGGATCACCAATGCCTTCATGCTCAGCTTCGGTAGCCTGCTCCTGGCCGCGGGGACCTTGGCCGATCGCTATGGTCGCAAGCGTCTTTTTATCGGCGGTATCGTCGGCTTCACCCTCGTTTCCCTGCTGCTCGCCAGCGCCCCTTCGATTCTATGGCTCGATGCGTTGCGTGGACTCCAGGGCGTGGCGGCAGCCGCAGCCTTGGCGGCTGGTAGCGCGGCGCTGGCCCAGGAGTTCGAAGGGCCGGCGCGCACCCGAGTCTTCAGCCTGCTCGGCACGACCTTCGGTCTGGGGTTGGCCTGCGGCCCGCTGCTTTGCGGGATGTTGCTGGAAGGGTGGGGCTGGCGAGCCATCTTTCTGTTCACCGCCCTGCTGGCCGGTGTTGCCGTACTGGTGGCACTGAAGTGGATGCGGGAGAGTCGCGATTCGCAAGCGAGTCGTCTCGATGTGCCGGGGGTATTGAGCTTTTCCTGCATGCTGGTGGCCTTCACCGCCGCCGTCATCCTGGGGCCTCGACAAGGCTGGACCTCGCTTGGAGTAACATCCCTGTTGCTGCTCGCAGCTCTTGCTCTGCTGCTGTTCGTGCGCGGACAACTAGGCAGCCAGCGGCCGATGCTGGAGCTGCGGCTGTTTCGCCTGCCGCGTTTCCTCGGCGTGCAGCTGCTGCCTATCGGTACCTGCGTCTGCTACATCGTGTTCATCGTCCTGTTGCCGCTGCGCCTGATCGGCGTGGAGGGCTTGGGAGCGACCCGCGCAGGTCTGGTACTGCTGGCGCTGACCCTGCCGTTGCTGGTGGTTCCGCTGCTGGCGGCCTGGCTGACCCGTTGGGTGCCGGCCGGACGCCTTTGCGCGTTCGGATTCCTGTTCGCGGCGGCTGGTCTCCTGGCGCTCAGCCGCTTCGCCTTGGGTAGTGAACTCCCCGCGATGTCGCTCTGCCTGGCCATGATCGGCGTGGGTGCCGGGCTGCCCTGGGGGCTGATGGATGGGCTGGCGATAGGCGTCGTACCCCGGGAGCGGGCCGGCATGGCTGCCGGTATCTTCAATACCGTCCGGGTTGCCAGTGAAGGGGTGATCCTGGCAATAGCTTTCGCGCTCTTGAGCGCCTTGATAGAGCGGCAGCTCGCCCACTCGCTGGTCGGTTGGTCCGCCCCGGCAAGGCTGGCGTTGGCCCAGCAGTTGGCGCTTGGCGATCTCCAGGGTGTATCTCTGGCCACCGCCGACGTGCTCCGCCAGGCTTACCTGGACAGCTTCGGAACGCTGCTGAAAGGCGCGAGTCTCGTCACTGCGCTGATCGGGCTGGTCACGCTGGTAATGCTCAAACCAAGACGTCCGGGCTAGCGCGATTTGGGCAGCTCAACGCGAGAGGTCCCCAGCGAAACGGCGACTGGACGAGGGTTAGGTATGAGTAGCTATCGAGGTATGCCGATAGAGGCGAATCCTGATGTGCAATGGGTAATCCTCAGACAAAAGCAGCTTGCCCTCGTGGCGTAAGTTCTTATCCTCACCTCAAACTTCACGCGGGCGGTGCCACCGCCCAAGGATCTCTCGCCTCACGGATAAGGATGTATCGCCATGACGAGGACAGTGGCTTTCCTGCTGGTCCCCGAGGTGCTGATGCTGGATTTCGCCGGGCCGGTGGAGGTGTTTTCCATCGCCAATCGTTATCTGCCAGCCGCCGACCACTATCGGCTCGTGACCATCGCCGCCGGGCGGCGACGTACCCTGCGCTGCTCGAATGGCATGACGATACGCACCGATCTCACCACCGCCCAGCCACCCGCCGCCTACGACCTGCTGCTGGTACCCGGCGGGCCGGGTGCCTATCTGGAGCCCCATCCGGAGGTGGCGGCCTGGCTGCGCCAGGTGCCTGCGCAGTGCCCGCGCTATGGCGCGGTCTGCACCGGGACCTTCCTGCTCGGCAGCGCCGGCCTGCTCGATGGGCGCCGGGTGACCACCCACTGGAATTATCGCGAGCGGCTGGCGCGGCGCTTTCCCCGGGCCCAGGTGACTGCCGACGAGATCTACCTGCGCGATGGCCCGCTGCTGACCTCCGCCGGGGTCACCGCCGGCATCGACCTGGCGCTGGCCCTGGTGGCCGAGGACCATGGCAAGGTCATCGCCCGGGAGGTGGCCAAGGTGCTGGTGGTGGTGACCCAGCGCCAGGGCAAGCAGGCGCAGTTCAGTCCGCTGTTCGACGAGCCCGAGGCGACCACCGCCATCACCCGGGTGCAACACCATATCGTGGCGCACATCGACCAGGCCTATTCCATCAGCCGGCTCGCCGAGCTGGCGACCATGGGCACCCGCAACTTCGCCCGGGTATTCAAGCGCGACACCGGCATGACGCCCCTGGAGTTCGTGCTCCGGGCGCGTATCGATCACGCCCGTGGATTGCTGGAGACCAGCGACCTGCCGCTGAAGACGGTGGCTTTCCGCAGCGGCTTCGCCAGCGATCGCTGCATGCGCGTCGCCTTCCAGAGCCATCTCGGGCTGACCCCGGCGCAGTACCGCTACCAATTCAGCTGAAATCGGCCATCGATGGCGGTATCACGCCCATCGATGGCAGCTTCCGGCCGTAGATCTTCATATCTCCTGCACGGGCAGCGGCCAGAATGGTCTGACCTATTGGCGAAGGAGAGGCGCAGACGCCGGAGGGCAGCGGGGGAATACCCCGGGCGACCCGCAGCGGCGTGGCGCGGCACGGTCATGCAAGAGCCCAAGTCCCTGGAAGATGCCAGTGCCTTCCGCTTCTGCGGCCTGGTCCTGGATGTGCGACGACGCCTGCTGCTGGACGGCGAGCGCCCGCTGCCGCTGAGCGGTCGGGCGCTGGATATCCTGCGGGTGCTGCTGGAACACCCCGGCGAGCTGGTCGACAAGCAGACCCTGATGGCGCGGGTCTGGCCCGGCAGCGTCGTCGAGGACATCAATCTGCGGGTGCACATCTCGGCCTTGCGCCGGGTGCTGCGTGGCTACAGCGCCGGCGATCCCATCCTCAGCGTCCGCCAGCGTGGCTACGGTTTCGCGCCGGCGGTGGAGCGTCTGGGTGAGGGGGATGTCATGCCACTGGCCGAAACGCCGCAGCCGCTGACGCCGCTGGAAGGTCGCGCGTCCAGCCTGGGCGAGTTGCGGCGCCTGCTCGCCCAGCACCGGCTGGTGTCGGTGGTGGGGCCGGGAGGGATCGGCAAGACGCTGCTGGCCCAGCACCTGCTGCCGCTGCTGGCGGAGAGCTTCGTCGATGGGGTCCAGGTCGTCGATCTGGCCGCCCTCGGCAATGTCATGGGGCTGGTCGAGCGACTCGCGCGCGAGCTGGGCCTGGCTGCGGGGAGTGGCCTGCCGGCGTTGCAGGAGGCCCTCGCCAGTCGCCGGATGCTGGTGGTACTGGATAACGCCGAGCGCCTGGTCGAACCCTGCGCCTGGCTGGTGGAGCGCCTGCTGCTCGGCTGTCCGGCGCTCAAGGTGCTGGTCACCAGTCGTGAAGCCCTGCGGGTGGAAGGCGAGGCGGTCTTGCGCCTGGCGCCCCTGGCCGTGGCCGCGCAGCCCGCGCGGCGCCTGCGCGAAGCCATGCGCGAGCCGGCCTTCCGACTGTTCGTCCGGCGGGCGCGGGCACGGCTGCCGGGGCTGCAATTACCACCGTCCGACGTGCAACTGGTCGGCGAGATCTGCCGGCGCAGCGAAGGCGTACCCCTGGCGCTGGAGATCCTCGCCGAGCAGGTGGCGGCGCAGGGACTGAACGGGGTGCTGGCGCAACTGGAGGGCGGCTACTACCTCAGCGTCCAGGGCCGGCGGACCGCGGCGCAGCGGCAGCGCAGTCTCGCTGCCATGCTCGACTGGAGTCTGCACAGCCTGAGCGAGTCGGAATTCGCCGTGCTGGCGACCCTGGCCGAGGCCGGCGAGCGCTTCAGTCGCGCCGACGCCCTGGCCTTTGCGGCGCAGCGTGGGCTGGAAGAGGCGCACTTCACCCCCCTGCTGGGGCAACTGGTGGAAAAGTCGCTGATCCTGGTGGAGGGCAGCGGGACGACCCTAGGCTACCGCCTGCTGGCGATGCTGCGACTGCATCTGCGGCAGTTCCGCCAGCAGCCGTCGCTCCAGGGCCTGTTGTTGCCAGGCCAGTGGCGGCAGCCCGAGGCTGCGGGTGAAGACTCGGCTCAAATGCGCCTGATCGAAGAAACCGCATTCCAGGGCGATCGCCGCCAGCGGTAGTGCGCGCTCGGCCAGTAGCCGCTGGGCGCGAAGGATACGTTCCTGGCGTAGCCATTCCAGCGGTGCGAGCCCGGTGCTGAGCTTGAATTGCCGGGTGAAGTGGCTGCGCGACAGACCACAGACCGAGGCCACCTGGCTGACGCTGATGCCGCGCTCCAGATGTTGCAGCATGACTTCCTTGGCCAACCGTTCCTGCCAGGCTGCCAAGCCCTGCAGGCGGGTATCCAGCGGAGGGGTACCGGCGCTCTGGCAATCGACGAACATGGACATGGCGCTCTCCCTATCAAGCCAGCCTCGAAATGGCGACCTGGATGAGAATGATTCCGTGCAGTTGTCTGACGTGCGAGTTGGCTATCGTTAATTAGCGTTAAGGCGACAACGATCTAGGCGCAGCACTGTCTCGTTGGCGTCCCATGCTCCTGGCGGCGCGGCAGCAGGTGCCAGCCGAGCAGGGCGAGTCCGAGCAGCCCAGCCAGGATAAGCGGCGCCGGGCCGTAGGCCTGGAGTTCGTCGAGCAGGGCCAGGATCTGCGCCTCGAACAGCCGGCCCAGGGCCAGACCGGAGCCGATCCACAGCGTGGCGCCGCCCAGGTCGTAGGCCAGGAAGCGCCGCAGGGGCATGGCGCTGGCCCCCGCGCTTAGGGTGGCGAGGGCCGCGGCGCCCGGGACGAACTTGGCCACCAGCAGCAGGCCCGGCAAGCGAGTGGCGGCCGGGACGTGCCCCGGCAGATGGCGCAGCAGCCAAGCGCCATGCCGCCGACCGGCCCAGTACCAGAGCAGATCGGCCAGCCCCGTGACAAACACCGTGGCCATGAGTGCCAGGAACAGCTCGGTCTCATCGGCCGCCGCACCCATCACCAGCAGCGACGGATAGGCCGGTACCGGCAGGCCCAGCTGTTCGCCGAAGACGTTCAGCGTCAGCCAGAGGGTGGCGTTACCGGCCACCAGAGAGGTCAGGGCTTGGGTGCTCATGGCGCGTTCTCGGCAAGGGGAGGCCGTGGGAGCGGCCTCCGGGCTTGGCGCCTGCTACTACCTAGGCGCAGACAGGCTTAGGGCATTTGCGGCAGTTCGTTGGGCCGCAGATCAAACACCAGCACCTCGGCATCGCTGCCGTGGGCGAGTTGCAGTTCGCGCTCGTCGCGCAGCCGCACGCCGTCACCGGCCTGCAGGAGCATCCCGTTCAGCTCCAGGCTGCCGCGGGCGACGTGCACATAGGCATGACGCTCGGGGGCCAGGTGCAGGGTGGCGCTTTCGTTGCCGTCGAACAGACCGGCGTAGACCCGCGCGTCCTGGCGGACTTCCAGCGAACCCTCGGCGCCGTCCGGCGAGATGATCAGGGCCAGGCGGCCACGCTTGGTCTCGGCGCTGAAGTGCTGCTGCTGGTAGCGCGGGGTAGCGCGGCGCACGTTGGGCACGATCCAGATCTGCAGGAAGTGCACCCGCTCGCTGTTGGAGTGGTTGTACTCGCTATGGCTGACACCGCTGCCGGCACTCATCAGCTGGACGTCGCCGGGGCGGATCACCGAACCGGTGCCCAGGCTGTCCTGGTGCTCCAGGGCGCCTTCGAGCACATAGGAGAAGATCTCCATGTCGCGGTGCGGATGCTCGCCAAAGCCCTGGCCGGGGGCTACGGTGTCGTCGTTGATCACCAGTAGGTCGGAGAAGCCCTGTTCCGCCGGATTGCGATAGCTGGCGAAGGAGAAGGTGTGGAAGGACTTGAGCCAACCGTGGTTGGCGGCGCCGCGATCGGAGGCTTTGCGAATGGCCAGCATGATGATGCTCCTTCTGTGGATGAGGGCGCGGTCTGTTCCGACGCCATGGAAGTCATCCTACTGTGGGCGAAGACTTTGATTAACGAGCTGGAAGGGGAATGGTCGTCCTGTTTTAGTTGACGATACCCGGGCCAGGTGTCGCCAACCGGCCACGGTTTGCTTCAGGTTCGAGGCGTACCGGCGGGCCAGAGCCGTACCAGCAGTGCTAACAGCGCGGCGCTGAGCGCCAGCCCGGCGACGCCGCTCCAGCCCAGGCGCACCAGCAGCAGACTGCCCAGGGCCGCACCGCTGGCCATGCCAATGAACATGCCGGTGAAGAGCACCGCGTTGAGCCGGCTGCGCGCCTCGGGCTCGAGGCCGTAGACCTGGGCCTGGTGGGCGATGAGGGTGGCCTGGACACCGAGATCGAAGACCACCGTCGCCAGCGCCAGCAGGACCAGCCCCGTCACCCCCGGCAGCCAGGGCAAGGCGAGCAGGCTGGCGAAGGCCAGGGCGGCGAGCGCTATGCCCAGGCGTGTCACCCATTCCGAGCCATGGCGATCCGCCAGGCGACCGGCCCAGGGCGCGGCCAGGGCACCGGCGGCACCGGCCAGCCCGAAAGCACCGGCAGCGGCGCTGCCCAGCTGGAAGGGGCCGGCGTGCAGATAGAGGGCGAGGGTCGACCAGAAGGCGCTGAAGCCAACGGACAGCAGGCCCTGGGCCAGGGTCGCCCGGCGCAGCGCGGCATGCCGACGCCAGAGGGTACCCAGCGAGCCAAGCAGCGCGGGATAGCTCAGCTGAATGGTCGCTGGGAAGCTCGGCAGCCCGCGCCAGACGGCCACGCCGATGGCGGCGATGCTCGCCGCCGCCAGCACGAACAGCGCCCGCCAGCCAAGCAGCTCGCCGACCAGGCCGCTGACCACCCGTGACAGCAGGATGCCCAGCAGCAGCCCGGTCATCACCGTACCGACGATGCGTCCGCGTTCGGCGGGCGGCGCCAGGGTCGCGGCGGCGGGCACCAGGTCCTGGGCCACGGTGGCGGCCAGGCCGGTGACCAGGCTGGCCAGCAGCAGGGCGTGCAGCCCCGGTGCCAGGCTGGCGCCGAGCAGGGCCAGCAGCAGGATGCCGAGCTTGGCCAGGATGATGCGCCGCCGGTCGAAGCGATCGCCCAGGGGCGCGAGCAACAACAGCCCCAAGGCATAGCCGAGCTGGGTCAGGGTGGGGATCAGCCCCACGTCGGCGGCGGTCGCCGGGAGGCTGCTGGCCAGGGTGCCCAGCAGTGGCTGACTGTAATAGAGGTTGGCCACGCTCAGGCCGGCGCCGGTGGCCAGCAGGCCGAGCAGGGCAGGGGACAGCGTGGTGCTGCGAGGTGGGGTCTGGCTATGCGAAAGCGGAATGTCGGTCATGGTGAAGCTCCGGGTCAGGTGGCGATGGAGGCATTCTTCGCCTTAATACGCGCCACCTGTAGCCGAACGCCCGGTACAGGGGGTATACGTAGGGCGTATGAACAGCTCCTTTTCCCACGACCGTCTCGACTTGCTGGAGACCTTCGTCCGTATCGTCGAGGCCGGTAGCCTGTCGGCGGCGGCGCGCCAGCTCGGCACCACCCAGCCCACCGTCAGTCGGCGCCTGCAGGCATTGGAGGCTGCGCTTCAGGTGCGCCTGGTGCAGCGTTCGACCCATGCCCTGCGCCTGACCGAGGACGGCCAGCGCTGCTATCGCCAGGCCCAGCAACTGCTCGGCGACTGGCAGGCCTTCACCGCGGCCCTGCATGGCGCCCACGCCGAGCCCGAGGGGCGTCTGCGGGTAGTGATGCCCCACGCCTTCGGCCAGGAGCAGTTGCTCGATCCGCTGGAGGCCTATCTGCGGCGCTATCCGGGGATGCAGGTGGACTGGGTGCTCAGCGACCGGGCACCGAATTTCGTCGCCGATGGCGTTGACTGCGCGATTCGGGTGGGGGCGGTGGAAGATCCGGACTCCGTGGCGGTGCGCCTGGGGGATGTCCAGCGCATCCTGGTGGCAGCGCCGGAACTGGCAGGCACGCTGCAGGCACCTGAGGAGCTGACGGCGCTGCCCTGGATCGCCATGACCCAGTTCTACCAGACCGAATTGCGCCTGCAGCTGGGGTCTTCTGGCGAAAGCCGGCTGATCCCCTTGCGGGCACGGCTGGCCACCGAGAGTCTCTTCGTCGCCCGGCATGCCGCGGTGCGCGGTCTGGGCTGCGCGGCGCTGTCGCACTGGATGGTGCGCGAGGACGTCGCCGCAGGGCGCCTGGTGCATCTGCTGCCCGAGTGGCAGGCCGCGCCCCTGCCGATCTATCTCATCTATCCCTACGCCCGGGTCTATCCGGCGCGACTGCGCCTGTTTCTCGAACTGGTGCGCGAGGCCTGCACACGGATGCTGGATGTGACGGCGCCCGCCTGACCGCGAGGGTCAGGCGGGCGCTCAAGGGTCGATGGCGTCAGGCCAACCGCGCCGCACCTACCCGCCGGCCATCCACGCTCAAGGCGCCGGCGCCGAAGGCCGCCACCTGCAACAGACCACCGGCGATGGCCAGGTTCTTGAGGAAGTGGATCAGCTGGTTCTGGTCGGCGAAGTGGTTGTGGAACACCGCGGCGGTGACCAGGGTGAAGGCGGCCATGGCCAGCGCCACAGTGCGGGTGCGGTAGCCGATCAGCAGCAGGCTGGCGAGGCCCAGCTCGACTGCCAGGGCGCCCAGGTAGGCTAGGTCCGGGAAGGGCATGCCCATGGCGGCGATGTAGCCCTTGGTGGCGGCGGGGGCGAGCAGTTTGCCCACGCCGCTGAACAGGAAGAGGCTGGCCAGCAGCAGGCGGCCGGTGGTGGCGGTGAAGGCTTGGGTGGTGTTCATCGTCAGCTGTCCTTTCGAGGTCTGGCATCCGGCGTGGATGCGATGGGCGCAGATTAATGTCCACCTTGAATTCGATTAAGTAGCCAAATGGCGTTTTACTGTCATGCCTGAGTTGACTGTTCAATGCGTTCGGGCCGTTGTTGTGACCTGAATCCTTTCACCTGCACGCCACAGCACAGACGTACAAAAACCAGCACAGACGTCCAAGGCCGCTCCCCAGTGTCCGGGCGAAAGTCCGCCCCATCGACGGCGCGGGGCCTTTCTCGCAGCCGACTCTCTCATCAGGAGGATGGGCCATGCGCGAGGCGCGGCTGGATCTGGGACTCTTGTTCCTGCGCCTGGGTGGCGCCGGGTTGTTGTTGGCGGTACATGGCTTGCCCAAGGCGCTGAACTTCCGCCAGCAACTCGGCCTGATCGAGGACCCGCTGCACCTGGGCGCCTGGCCGACGCTGGCCTTCGCCGTGTTCGCCGAGGTCCTCTGCCCGCTGCTGATCGCCCTGGGCTGGGCGACCCGCCTGGCCTGCCTGCCGATCCTGATGCTGCTGCTCATCGCGCTGGTGGCGGTGCATCCGGAGTGGTCGCTGGAGCAGGGCCAATTCGGCTGGCTGCTGCTGGTGCTGTTCGGCACCCTGGCGCTCACCGGGCCGGGTCGCTATTCGCTGGCGGCCTGGCTGGCCCGCCGCCGCGCCCCCCGGGGCGGCTTCGCGAGGGTGCTGTCATGACCGCCGCAGTCGGGCAAGACCCGCAACAGGCCCACGGCCGCATCGTCACCCTGGTGATCCGTCACCAGCCCCTGGCCGGCCAGCACCAGGCCTACCAGCGCTGGTTGCAGCGCGCGGTCACCGCCGCCCGCGCGGCCTGTGGTCATCTCGGCGTGGACGTCATCCCGCCGGCCGAGGAGGGCGCCGCCTTTACCACCCTGGTGCGCTTCGCCGACGTCGACCAGTTGCAGGCCTGGCTGGCTTCGCCAGAGCGCCAGGCGCTGATCGCCGAGGTGGCGCCGCTGCTGCGCGAGGCCGATGCCCCCGAGGTGCATGCCGATGCCGAATTCTGGTTCAACCCGCCACGCCCCGGCGTGCGCCCGCCACCGGCCTGGAAGCAGGCGGTGCTGACCTACCTGGTCATCGCGCCCCTGACGATGCTGATCCCGCCGCTGTGGCAGCCGCTGTTCGCGCGCTATCCGGCGCTGGCCGGGCCGGTGCCGAGCAATCTGCTGATCACCCTGTGCATCGTGCCGCTGGTGGTGTTCCTGATCATGCCCAGGGTGAGCCGCCTGTGCGCGCCCTGGCTCAACGCCCGCTCGGGCGCCTTTTCCACTCCCCCCACCGCTAGAGGCGAACAACCATGAGCACCTTCACCACCCGCGACGGCGTCGAGATCTATTTCAAGGACTGGGGCAGCGGCAAGCCCGTGCTGCTCAGCCACGGCTGGCCGCTGGACGCCGACATGTGGGACTACCAGCTGCACCACCTGGCCAGCCACGGCTACCGCGCCATCGCCTTCGATCGCCGCGGCTTCGGCCGCTCCGACCAGCCCTGGAATGGCTACGACTACGACACCTTCGCCGACGACATCAAGGAGCTGATCGAGCACCTGGATCTGCGCGACGTCACCCTGGTGGGCTTTTCCATGGGCGGTGGCGACGTCAGCCGCTACCTGGCGCGCCACGGTTCGGCGCGGGTCGCCAAGCTGGCGCTGCTGGGCGCCGTCACCCCGCTGTTCGGTCAGAAGCCGGACTTCCCCCAGGGCGTCGATAAAGGCGTCTTCGACGGCATTCGCAGTGGATTGCTTAAAGATCGTGCCCAGTTCCTCGCCGACTTCGCGCCGATCTTCTATGGCACCAACCAGGGCCAGGCCGTCTCCGCGGGCGTCTTCACCCAGACCCTCAACATCGCCCTGCTGGCCTCGCTGAAAGGCACCCTGGACTGCGTCACCGCCTTCTCCGAGACCGACTTCCGCCCGGACATGGCCAAGATCGACGTGCCGACCCTGGTGATCCACGGCGACGCCGACCAGGTGGTGCCTTTCGAAACCACCGGCAAGCTGGCCGCCGAGGCGATCCGCGGCGCCGAACTCAAGGTGTATGCCGGTGCCCCCCACGGCTTCGCGGTGACCCACGCCGAGCAGCTGAACCAGGACCTGCTGGCCTTCGTGGCGAGCTGAGCACCGGCCCGGGCAGCGGGTGCTGTCCGGGCTTCTGACCCTGCCCCTGGAGGTCCCATGCAACACGCCGATCTGATCCTGCACAACGGCAAGCTCCACACCGTCGATCCCGAGCGTCCCGAGGCCACTGCGGTCGCCATCAAGGACGGCGTCTTCCTCGCCGTGGGCAGCGACAGCGCGGCCATGGCCCATCGCGGTCCGGCCACCCAGGTGGTCGATCTGCGCGGCCGCCGCGCCATTCCCGGCCTCAACGACTCCCACCTGCACCTGATCCGCGGCGGCCTCAACTACAACCTGGAACTGCGCTGGGAGGGCGTGCCCTCGCTGGCCGATGCCCTGCGTATGCTCAAGGACCAGGCCGAGCGCACCCCGGCGCCCCAGTGGGTGCGGGTGGTGGGCGGCTGGAACGAATTCCAGTTCGCCGAGCGACGCCTGCCGACCCTGGACGAACTCAACCAGGCGGCGCCGGACACCCCGGTGTTCATCCTCCACCTCTACGACCGGGCGCTGCTCAATCGCGCCGCCCTGCGGGTGGTCGGCTACACCAGGGACACCCCCAATCCCCCGGGCGGCGAGATCCAGCGCGATGCTCGCGGCGAACCCACCGGCATGCTCATCGCCCGGCCCAACGCCATGATCCTCTACGCCACCCTGGCCAAGGGGCCCAAGCTGCCGTTGGAGTACCAGGTCAACTCCACCCGCCAGTTCATGCGCGAACTCAATCGCCTGGGGCTGACCAGCGCCATCGATGCCGGCGGCGGCTTCCAGAACTACCCGGACGACTACCAGGTGATCCAGGAACTGGCCGATGCCGACCAGCTCACCGTGCGCATCGCCTACAACCTCTTCACCCAGCGACCCAAGGAAGAGCTGACCGACTTCAAGAACTGGACCAGCAGCGTCACCCTGCACCAGGGCACCGACTTCCTGCGGCACAACGGCGCTGGCGAGATGCTCGCCTTCTCCGCAGCCGACTTCGAGGACTTCCTCGAACCGCGCCCGGATCTGCCAGCCACCATGGAGGCCGACCTGGAACCCGTGGTGCGCCACCTGGTGGAGCAGCGCTGGCCGTTCCGCCTGCACGCCACCTACGACGAATCCATCTCGCGCATGCTCGACGTCTTCGAGAGGGTCAATCGCGACGTACCCTTCAATGGCCTGCCCTGGTTCTTCGACCACGCCGAGACCATCAGCCCGCGCAACATCGAGCGGGTCAAGGCGCTGGGCGGCGGCATCGCCATCCAGGACCGCATGGCCTTCCAGGGCGAATACTTCGTCGACCGCTACGGCGCCCAGGCTGCCGAGCAGACCCCGCCGATCCAGCGGATGCTCGCCGCTGGTGTACCGGTGGGGGCGGGGACCGACGCCACCCGGGTGTCCAGCTACAACCCCTGGACCTCGCTGTACTGGCTGGTGAGTGGCCGCACCGTCGGTGGCCTGGCGCTCTACCAAGAGGGCCTGCCGCGGGCCACCGCCCTGCAGCTGTTCACCCAGGGCAGTGCCTGGTTCTCCTCGGAACAGGGCAAGAAGGGCCAACTGCGGGTGGGCCAACTGGCCGACGTGGCGGTGCTCTCGGCGGACTTCTTCAGCGTCGAGGAAGAGGCCATCAAGCACCTGGAGTCGGTGCTCACCGTGGTCGGTGGCCGCATCGTCCATGGCGCCGAGGAATTCGATCGCCTGGGGCCGGCGCCCTTGCCGGTCACGCCGGACTGGTCGCCGGTGGTCAAGGTGCCCGGTCACTGGAAACCCGGTGCGCCCTTGCAGGCCGCCGTGCACCAGTGCGCCGGCGCCTGTTCCGTGCATGGCCACGGCCATGAGCGGGCGCGCCAGAGCCGGGTGCCGGTGAGCGATTTCAGCGGCTTCTGGGGCGCCTTCGGCTGCTCCTGCTTCAGCTTCTGAGGACCGCCGCCATGACCGCCGCCACCCTCACGCCCAACACTGCCTCGCCCTGGCAACCGTTGCGCCAGCGCACCTTTCGCTGGCTGTGGCTGGCCAGCATCGCCTCCAACATCGGTACCTGGATGCACGAGGTGGGCGCCGGCTGGCTGATGACCTCGCTGTCGGCCAGCCCGCTGGCGGTGGCCCTGGTGCAGGTGGCGGGGGCGCTGCCGATGTTTTTGCTGGCGCTGCCGGCCGGCGCCCTGGCCGACATCGTCGACCGGCGCCGCTACCTGCTCGGCGTGCAGCTGTGGATGGCCGCGGTAGCCCTGGCCTTGGCCGGCCTGACCCTGGCCGGCTGGATGAGCGTGCCGCTGCTGCTGGGCCTGACCCTGGCCATGGGCGTGGGCACCGCGCTGATGCTGCCGGCCTGGTCGGCGCTCACCCCCGAGCTGGTGGATAAAAGCGAACTGCCCGCGGCCATCGCCCTGTCCAGCCTGGGCATGAACGTGGCCCGCGCCCTGGGGCCGGCGCTGGCCGGGGTGCTGGTCAGCCTGGCCGGTCCCTGGCTGACCTTCGCCCTGAATGCCGTGTCCTTCTTCGCCGTCATCGTCGCGCTCCTGACTTGGCGGCGCCAACCTGCAGCCGCCGTGCTGCCCGCGGAGCGCCTCTTGGGCGCGGTCCGGGTCGGTTTCCGCTACGCCCGCAGCTCGCCCCAGCTGCAGATGGTGCTGGCCCGGACCGCCGCGTTTTTTCTCGGCGCCAGCGCCGGCATGGCCCTGCTCCCGCTGCTGGTCCGCCAGGCCCTGCAGGGCACCGCCCTGGATTTCGGCATCCTGCTCGGTTGCGTGGGCCTGGGCGCCATCGGCGGCGCCATGCTCTTGCCGCGGCTGCGCGAAAGACTCTCCAGCGATCTGCTGGTGGCTGGCGCCAGCGCCCTCTATGCCCTCGTTCTGCTGGGACTGGCCTGGATCCGTGACTTCGCCTGGCTGCTGCCGGTGATGCTCGCCAGCGGCCTGGCCTGGATCGCCGTGCTCTCCAGCCTGCAGGTGGCGGCCCAGACCGCCGTCCCCGGCTGGGTCAGGGCCCGCGCCCTGGCCGTCTACATCCTGGTGTTCTTCGGCACCAGCGCCCTGGGCGGCACCCTCTGGGGCGCCGTGGCCAGTCACTTCTCCCTGAGCTTGGCCCTGAGCGCGGCCGCCGCGGTGCTGCTGGCCGGCATCGTCCTGACCTGGCGCCTGCGCCTGCCGGTCACCCCGGCGGCGGACATAGCCCCCGCGCTGCACTGGCCGACCCCGCTGCTCGACGACTCCCTGGATCGCGAGCGCGGCCCGGTGCTGGTCACCCTGGAATACGACATCGCCCCCGAACACGGCCCGGCCTTTCGCCAGGCCATGCAGGCGGTCGGCGGCATGCGCCGGCGCAACGGCGCCTTCTCCTGGGCCCTGCTGCAGGACAGCGCCGAGCCGCGCCGCTGGCAGGAATTGTTCTGCGACGAATCCTGGCTGGAGCACCTGCGCCACCACCACCGCGTCACCCAGGGCGAACAGCGCCTGGAAGCGGCGGCGCGGCAATACCAGACCCCCGGCGTACCCATCGCCATCCGCCATCTCCTGGGCGGCGCCTAGCGCGGCCCTGCCTTTCAACCCCACCACCACTCCCTGAGGACTCCACCATGAGCAAGCCCTACAACCGTCTCGACAAGAACGATGCCGTCGTCCTGCTGATCGACCACCAGGCCGGTCTGATCTCCCTGGTGCAGGATTTCACCCCCAGCGACTTCAAGAACAACGTCCTGGCCCTGGCCAACAGCGCCAAGTTCTTCGGCCTGCCCACCATCCTCACCACCAGCTTCGAGCAGGGCCCCAACGGCCCGCTGGTACCCGAGTTGGTCGAACTGTTCCCCGAGGCGCCCTATATCGCCCGTCCGGGGCAGATCAACGCCTGGGACAACCAGGACTTCGTCGCCGCCATCAAGGCCACCGGCCGCAAGCAATTGATCATCGCCGGCGTAGTCACTGACGTCTGCGTGGCCTTCCCGGCCCTGGCCGCCATCGCCGAAGGCTTCGACGTCTTCGTGGTGACCGATGCCTCCGGCACCTTCGACAAGACCGTGCAGCAGGCCGCCTGGGCACGCATGAGCGCCGCTGGCGTGCAGCTGATGAACTGGTTCAGCGTGGCCTGCGAACTGCACCGCGACTGGCGCAACGACATCGAGGGCCTGGGTGCCCTGCTGTCCAACCACATCCCCAACTACCGCAACCTGATGACCAGCTACGCCAAGCTGGCCGCCAAATAACGGAAAAGACAGCCCGGCGCCTGCTCAGGCGCCGGACCTTCGCGGAGGGATGCCGTGAACCGCAACGACCTGCGCCGTATCGACCTGCACCTGCTGGTGGTGTTCGAAAGCCTGATGCACGAGCGCAACCTCACCCGCACCGCGGAAAAGCTCTTTCTCGGCCAGCCGGCCATCAGCGCCGCCCTGGTGCGCCTGCGGCAATTCTTCGACGATCCCTTGCTGGTGCGTAGCGGTCGCGCCATGGAGCCCACGCCGCGCGCCCTGGCCATCCTCGAACGGCTGCGCCCGGCGCTGGATGGCCTGTCCAATGCCTTGAGCGAGGTCGACGATTTCGATCCCGGCGCCAGCCGGGCGGTGTTCCGCATCGGCATGTCCGACGACGTCGAATGCGGCCTGCTGCCCCCGTTGCTGAGCCATCTGCGCGAGGTGGCGCCGCACTGCGTGCTGGTGGTGCGCAACGCCAACTTCCTGCTCCTGCCCGGCCTGCTGGCCAGTGGTGAGGTGTCCCTGGGCATCAGCTATACCACCCAGTTGCCGGCCAACGCCAAGAGCCGCACCCTGAGGCACATCCGCGCCCTGGTGGTCCGCGCCGACAACGACCCCGCGCCCCTGAGCCTGGACGACTACTGCGCCCGGCCCCATGTGCTGGTGTCCATGTCCGGCGATCTCTGCGGCAACATCGACGACGACCTGGCGCGCCTCGGCCGCAGCCGCAAGGTGGCCCTGGGCGTGCCCCACTTCAACGGTCTCGGTGCGCTGCTGGCCGGCAGTGACCTGCTCGCCACCGTGCCCGACTATGCCGCCCGGGCCTTGGCCGCAGGCGGCGGCCTGCGCTTCGAGGAGCCACCCTTTCCCATCGTCCCGGCCAGGCTGTCGCTGGTCTGGCGCGCCGCCCAGGATCAGGACCCGGGCGAACGCTGGCTACGGGGCGAAATCCTCAGGTTCATGGGCGAACCGGCTGCGTAAGCCCAGCCGGCTGCTCGGCCGCCGCCCCGGAAATCCGCATGCCACGGGTCTCCTTGCCGAAGGCCACGAACACGGCGATCAACACCGCCACGGTGCCCGCCACGATGGCCATGGCCAGGCCATAGTTGCCGCCGTGGGCCGCGGCGATCTGCGCCTGCAGGGTGGCGTTGACCGAGGCCAGCAGGTTGCCCATCTGGTAGACGAAGCCCGGCAGCACGGCGCGCGCATTGCCCGGCACCAGTTCGTTGAGATAGGTGGGGACCACACCCCAGGCGCCCTGCACCATGAACTGCATCAGGAAGGCGCCGATGCCCAGCGTCCAGGAACCGCTGGCGAAGGCCCACAGCGGCAGGATCGGCAGCGACAGCAGGGCGGCCAGCATGATCGCCTTCTTGCGCCCGATGCGCTCCGAGAGCGAGCCGAAGAACACCCCGCCGAGCATCGCCGCGATGTTGTAGCCGATGGCGATCAGGCTCACGGTGTGGGCATCGAACTGGTGCTGCACCTTGAGGAAGGTCGGATAGAGATCCTGGGTGCCGTGACTGAAGAAATTGAAGCAGGCCATCAGCAGCACCATGTACAGGCAGATCTTCCAGTGCTGGCGCAGGATCGGCAGCAGGGCGGTGCTCTCCTGGCGTTCGCGCGCGGCCAGCCACACTGGCGATTCCGGCACCTTGAAGTAGATGAAGGGCAGCAGCAGGATCGGCAGGGCGCCGATCAGGAACAGGCCACGCCAGCCCACCGCGGTGAAGAACAACCCGTAGGCGATGGAGGCGAGCAGGTAGCCGCAGGGATAGCCGGCCTGGAAGATCCCCGACATCAGCCCGCGCGAGCGATCCGGGATGGTTTCCATCGCCAGCGACGAGGCCACGCCCCAGATACCGCCCATGGCCACGCCGTAGAGGATGCGGAAGGCCATGAACGCCATGAAGGTCGGCGACCAGGCAGAGAGAATCTCGAACAGCGAGAACAGCACGATGTTGAGCATCAGGATCGGCTTGCGCCCATGGCGTTCGGCCAGGCGCCCGAACAGCAGGGCCCCCACCGGCCGCACCGCCAGGGTCAACATGATCGCCAGAGACACGTCGGTCACGGAGTCCTGGAAGTACTGCGCCAGGTTGCTGAGAACGAACACCAGGATGAAGAAATCGAAGGCATCCAGCGTCCAGCTGGCGAAGGTGGCAAAGGCCACGTTGCGCTGCGTAGAGGTCCAGGTAGACATGGCGATCTCCTTGCCCGAAGGGCTTCCCGTCCCTGGCGGCCGGGGAGGGGAGGCGACTAGGTTTTAGTGGTTGTGCCACCAGCCTCCCCCCGCCCGGCTTACCAGAGCCTTAAGGTGGACATCACCGTCTGCCCTGCCTGACCGAGGGTCGCCATCAGCCGCATCGATAAGCGCTATCCGCCGGTACGATTTATTGCGGAGGGGGTCGGCTTTCTACGATGGCTCCATATTGTTCGGAGCCACTCCCATGTCCCTCGTCGCCTTCCGCAATACCCTCCGCCTGCTGGCCTGCGCCGGCTTCCTCGCCTTGCTGGCCGGCTGTGCCAGCTCCCAAAACGCCTACCTGCAAGACGGTCGCGCGGCCTACCTGGTGCAGTGCAACGGGGTGTTCGGCAGCTGGTCCGGCTGCGCCAGCGAAGCGGCGGCGCGCTGCTCCACCGGCAACTACCAGGTGCTGGCCCGCAACCACCTCGACGGCGCCAGCGAAGCCCAGGCCGACGCCAGCGTGGCCGACCAGGCCTACCGGGTGCGCAACCTGCTGGTGCAATGCCAGGGCGAGCAACTGGCCTGGCGCGTCGGCACCTTCGTCCGCCGCCTGCCGGCGAGCGAGGGCTGAGGGTAGGGCGCGTAAGGACGGGCCTATGACGGCCGATCGCGATCCTGCCGGAGTTTATGGAGCTGCTCTGATAATCCCCTCTCCCTATGGGAGAGGGTTGGGGTGAGGGAGCCTCGCGCAACGAGGTCACCCGTGGAAAAGGCTCCGCCGTTTTCCACGCTGCGGTTCTGCTCGGATAACTCCCTCTCCCTTTGGGAGAGGGTGGGGTAAGGGGGCCTCGCGCCACGCAATCCTCAGTGGAAAAGGCTGCGCCGTTTTCCACGCTACGGCACTGCCGGCACTGAACGCCTGCGCGGATAACCCCCTCTCCCTCTGGGAGAGGGCGGGGGTGAGGGCGCGCCCTGCACAACGACGCCAGCCCTGGAAAAGGCTGCGCCGTTTTCCAGGCTACGCTTCTCCTAAGTTATCCGGCTGCTGTAGGAGCGGCCCATGGCCGCGATAATGCAAGCAGACGGCGCCAAGCCCTCAAGCGTGCTCCAGGAAATTCAACAGCCGTCCCCCGGGATCGCGGACGAAGAAACGCCTCACCCCCCAAGGCTCGGTCACCGGACCGTATTCCGGCGCATAGCCCGCCCGCTCCAGTCGCTGCAAGACCTCGCCCAGGTCATCGACTTCCAGCGACAACTCCGGCACCGGTGTGCCCGAGCCGCCTTCCACCGCGAAGCTGACCTGGGGACAGCTCTGGCCCGCGCCGACGAAGGTCAGAATCCAGCCGTGATCCATCGCCAGCGTCAGGCCCAGCAGCTCACCGTAGAAGGCCTTCATGGCGGCCAGTTGCTCGGTGGCGATGTTCGGCACGATACGGTTGATCTTCATCGCTGACCTCTCACAGTCATGGATCTGGAAGTCTAGCAAGGCGACGAGTCCCTAGCCGCCCGGCACTGCCTGGTACCGGGCCATGGCGACCGAGTTGCCAGCCGCCTGGGTGTCTTCGTCGAACGCTAGTCGCCCAGCGCCGCTGCCACGATCTGCAGGAACTCCCGCGTCGCCGGCGTCGGCAGTCGCGACCAGATGGCATGGACGTTACGCTGCGGCGCATCGCTCACCGGTACACAGGCCAGGCCGCTGAAGGTCAGTGCCAGGCTGCGTGGCACCAGCCCCACCGCCAGGCCGCGGCGGACGAAGCGCTCCAGCAGCTGCATGTGGCTGGTCTCGAAGCGTACCCGATGGGGCAGGCCCAGGGCGGCGAAGGCCTCGTCAGTCTGCCGCCGCGCGCCGCTGCCGGCCGGCAGATCCACCAGCGGCAGGTCCACCAGCTCGTGCAGCGACAGCCTGTCCCGCCCCGCCAGGGCGTGTTCCGCGGGCAGCACCGCCACCAGTTCCTCGCTGAGCAGCAGACGACTGTCTACCCCCTCCAGCCGCACCTGCCGCGAGACGCCGATCAGGGCGAAATCCAGCTGCCGCTCCCGCACCGCCGCCAGCAGCGTCTCGCTCTTGTCCTGGCGCAGCTCGATGTCCACCTGCGGATGACGCGCATGGAAGGCCGCTAGCAGCTCGACGATGTCCAGGCGCGGCACCGAGGAGATCAGGCCCACCGTCAGGCTGCCCCGAATGTCGCCCACCGCCGCCGCCACGTCCTGCTGCAGCCGCTCCACCGCTGCCAGCACCTGGTGCGCATTGACCAGCAACGCCTCGCCCGCCGGGGTGATCCGCACCTGGCGCGGCAGCCGTTCGAACAGGGTGGCGCCCAGCTCGGCCTCCAGCCGGGCGATCTGGTGACTGAGCGCCGACTGCACCACGTGGCAACGCTCGGCGGCGCGGGTGAAGTGGCGCTCCTCGGCCAGAGCGACGGCGAATTCCAGCTGTTTGAGATTCATGAGCGCTATCTTGAAAAAAGATCGAACCCATCTTAACGATTCATTTAACCGATAGCTGCCATTGTCCGATACTGACGAACCCTTCACCGTCCCGGACCCTTGCGGATGTCGACCCCCACGCCACCCCTCAGCCGCTGGCTGACCCTGCTCATGGCCGTCGCCACCGGTATCGCCGTGGCCAGCAACTACTACAACCAGCCGCTGCTGCACACCATCGCCCAACGCTTCGATCTTAGCTACACCCAGGCCGGCAGTGTCGTCACTACCGCCCAACTCAGCTATGCCGCCGGGCTCCTGCTGCTGGTGCCCTTGGGAGATCTGCTGGAGCGCCGCCGGCTGATCGTCACCATGAGCGTGATCGCCGCCGCCGGTCTGGCTTTGAGCGCCACCGCTACTAGCCTGCCCTGGCTGCTGCTGGGCACCGCCCTGACCGGGCTCTTCTCGGTGGTAGCCCAGGTACTGGTGCCCTTCGCCGCCACCCTGGCCGCGCCGGAACAGCGGGGCAGGGCGGTGGGCACTGTCATGAGCGGCCTGATCCTCGGCATCCTGCTGGCCCGCACCGTGGCCGGGGCGCTCTCGTCCCTGGGCGATTGGCGCACCGTCTACGCTGTGGCGGCCGGCCTGATGCTGGCCACCGCCCTGGCGCTGCGCCTGGCGCTGCCGCGCTACCAGCAGTCGGCGGGCCTGAGCTATCCGCGGCTGCTGGGCTCGGTGTTCGTGCTCCTGCGCGACGAGCCCCTGCATCGCTTGCGTACCCTGCTGGGCTTTCTCGGCTTCGCCGTCTTCGCGGTGTTCTGGACGCCCCTGGCCTTCCTGCTCGCCGCCGAGCCCTTTGGCTTCAGCGACGGCACCATCGGCCTGTTCGGTCTCGCCGGCGCGGTGGGGGCCCTGGCCGCCAACCTGGCCGGACGCATGGCCGACAAGGGCCAGGGCAGTCTCGCCACCAGCATCGGCCTGGCCTCCCTGACCCTCGCCTGGCTACCCCTGGCCTTCGCCCAGTACTCCCTGGCCGCGCTGCTGATCGGCATCCTGGTGCTGGATCTCGCCGTGCAACTCAGCCACGTCAGCAACCAGAACGTGGTCTATCGCTTGCGCCCGGAAGCCCGCAGCCGCCTCAACGCCGGCTACATGACCGGCTACTTCCTCGGTGGCTCCCTGGGCTCGCTGCTGTCGGCGCGACTCTACGAGCACTACGGCTGGACGGGTGTGAGCCTGGCCGGCTGCCTGCTGGCAGCCACGGCCTTGGGTGTCTGGTGCCTGTTCCTGCTGCGCCAACGCCAGGTGCGGAGCTAGTCCAGAGCGACCATCACTGCGGTCGATGATCGCTATCCCGCGGGACGATTTCTAGGCGAGGGCCGGGCTGGGGACAATGAGTCCACACCCACCCGACAAGGTACTCGCCATGAAAACTCTCTCCGCCCTCTTCGCCGCCACCCTGCTCACCGTCGCCATCGGCCAATCGGCCCAGGCCGAGGAAAGCGCCCTGCGCCCCCTGGGCTCGCTGATCGAGAAGCACCAGCAGTCGAACGACCGCACTCTGGCCGAGAACGGCGCGGACCGCAGCCTGCAGCCCTCGATCCAGCGCCACCAGGATCGCCTGGACCGCCGCGCCCTGGCCGAGAACGGCACCGACCGCAGCCTGCAGCCCTCGATCATGCAGAGGATCATGCTCATCGACAGCAGCATGCCGGCGACGATGGGGGTCTTGCGCGCCACGCTCAGGCTGCTGCCGCGACGCAGCAGCCAGTCGGAGATCACCCCGCCCAGCACGCCGCCGATGAAGCCGCAGATGGCCGGCAGGGAGGCGATGATGCCGGCCTTGAGGATGGTCATGCCGCGTTCCTGCACCAGGTACACGGGGAACCAGGTCAGGAAGAAGTAGGTGAGGGCGTTGATGCAGAACTGGCCCAGGTAGATGCCGGCCATCATGCGATTGGTCAGCAACTGGCCGATGTAGCTCCACTTCGGACCTTCGCTCTTCTTGCCGGGGGTGTCCAGGTCGACCAGGCCGCCGTTGCTGGCGATGTACTCGACCTCGGCGCTGTTGGCGCGGGGATGTTCGCGGGGGCTGTAGATCACCGCCATCCAGACCGCCGAGAAGGCGATGCCCAGGGCGCCCATCACCACGAAGACGTGCTGCCAGCCGAAGTGGTAGACGATCCAGCCCATCAGCGGCGCGAACAGCACGGTGGCGAAGTATTGCGCCGAGTTGAAGATGGC
>NZ_CAJYDW010000010.1 GCF_913774235.1 uncultured Pseudomonas sp.
TGACGTGCGACTGAGAGTCTGCAAGAGCGCAAGAGCAAAAGCAGCCCGGCTGCGCCGGGCTATCACTGCTCCTACGGTACAACGTCTGTAGGAGCGGCCTATTGCCGCGATAGGGCAGTGGTCGCTACCAATGACCCTGAATCAGTACGTCACCCATAGAAAAGCCCGGCATGTGCCGGGCTTTGTGCTCTCTGTGGAGGGAGATCAGGAGTTACTCCCGATCTCGTTCCAGCAAAGGCTTGAGGAAGTGGCCGGTATAGGACTTCTTATTCGCCGCAACTTCCTCTGGCGTACCTGTCGCGATGATCTGGCCGCCCTTGGAGCCGCCCTCTGGCCCCAGGTCCACTAGCCAATCGGCGGTCTTGATGACGTCTAGGTTGTGCTCGATCACCACGACGGTATTGCCGTGATCCCGCAGTCGATGCAGTACATCCAGCAATTGTTGGATGTCGGCGAAGTGCAGGCCCGTAGTGGGTTCGTCCAGGATGTAGAGGGTCTTGCCCGTATCCCGCTTGGATAGCTCTCGTGCCAGTTTCACGCGCTGGGCCTCACCTCCCGAAAGCGTCGTCGCGCTCTGGCCCAGGCGGATGTAGGAGAGACCGACATCCATCAACGTCTGCAGCTTGCGCGCCAATGCCGGGATGGACTCGAAGAAGGCGTGGGCCTCTTCGATGGTCATGTCCAGCACCTCGGTGATGGTCTTGCCCTTGTACTTCACCTCCAGGGTCTCGCGGTTGTATCTCTTGCCCTTGCACACATCGCAGGCGACGTAGACATCCGGTAGGAAGTGCATCTCCACCTTGATCACCCCGTCGCCCTGACAAGCCTCGCAACGACCGCCCTTGACGTTGAAGGAGAAGCGTCCTGGCGTGTAGCCGCGGGAACGAGATTCCGGGACGCCGGAGAACAGCTCGCGGATAGGGGTGAAGAGTCCAGTGTAGGTCGCCGGATTGGAGCGCGGTGTGCGACCTATGGGGCTCTGGTCGATGTCCACGACCTTGTCCAGGTGCTGCATGCCGTCGAAGCTATCATGGGCGGCGACTTCCAGAGTCGTCGCGCCATTGAGCGCCGTGGCGGTAAGCGGGAAGAGGGTGTTGTTGATCAGCGTCGACTTGCCCGAGCCGGACACGCCGGTCACGCAGGTCAGCAAGCCCACCGGAATCTCCAGGTTCACGTTCTGCAGGTTGTTGCCCCGTGCACCTTTCAGCTTGAGCAGCTTTTTCTTGTCCCGCGCGGTGCGCTTGGCGGGTACCACGATCTTCTTGCGGCCCGACAGGTACTGTCCGGTGACCGAGTCCGGATGCTTCATGACCTGATCCGGTGTGCCTTCCGCGATGATCTGGCCGCCATGTACGCCCGCGCCAGGGCCGATGTCGATGACATAGTCCGCCAGGCGGATGGCATCTTCGTCGTGCTCGACGACGATGACGGTATTGCCTAGGTCACGCAGGTGAGTAAGGGTGCCCAGCAGTCGCTCGTTGTCGCGCTGATGCAGGCCGATGGAAGGCTCGTCGAGAATGTACATGACACCCACCAGGCCCGCGCCGATTTGGCTGGCCAAGCGGATGCGCTGCGCCTCGCCGCCGGAAAGGGTGTCGGCGCTGCGGTCCAGGGTCAGGTAGTCCAGGCCGACATTGACCAGAAACTGCAGGCGTTCACGGATCTCCTTGAGGATCTTGTCGGCGATCTGTTGTCGCTGGCCCTTGAGGGTCAGGTCCTGGAAGTACTGGGTCGCATCGCCTACTGGAAGCCGTGTCACCGCCGGCAGGGTTTTGTCACCAACCCATACATGGCGCGCCTCACGACGCAGGCGGGTGCCGTTGCAATCAGGGCAATGCTGGGTGCTGAGGTATTTGGCCAGTTCCTCGCGAACGCTCTGGGATTCGGTTTCGCGATAGCGGCGCTCAAGGTTGGGCAGGATGCCCTCAAAGGGATGAGCCCGCTTGACGATGTCGCCCCGATCATTGAGGTAGCGGAAGTTGACGCTCTCGCGTCCCGAGCCACTCAACACGGCTTTGCGGTGCTTGTCATCGAGGCTCTTGAAGGGCTCGTCCAGGCTGAAGCCATAGTGGCTCGCCAGCGAGCCCAGCATCTGGAAGTAGTAGACGTTGCGCCTGTCCCAGCCACGGATGGCGCCCTCGCTGAGGCTGAGCTCCTCGTTGACCACGCGTCGGGCATCGAAGAATTGCTTCACGCCCAGGCCATCACAGGTGGGGCAGGCGCCCGCGGGGTTGTTGAAGGAAAATAGCTTGGGCTCGAGCTCGCCAATGGAGAAGCCGCACACCGGGCACGCGAAGCGGGCGGAAAAAACGATCTCTTCGCCGCTCTCGCCTTCCATGGGTGCGATGATGGCGATGTCGTCAGCCAGCTTCAGTGCCGTCTCGAAGGATTCCGCCAGGCGCTGCTGGAGGTCTTCCCGCACCTTGAATCTATCCACCACCACTTCGATGGTGTGCTTCTTCTGCTTGTCGAGCTTGGGCAGTTCGTCCATTTCATGCAGGCGGCCGTTGACGCGGACTCGCACGAAGCCCTGCGCCCTTAGCTCGTCGAAGACCGACAGATGCTCGCCCTTGCGCTCGCGCACGATGGGGGCGAGCAGCATCAGGCGCTGGCCTTCCGGCATGGCTAGCACCTGGTCGACCATCTGGCTGACCGTCTGGGCTTCGAGGGGGACGTCGTGCTCGGGGCAGCGGGGCGTGCCGACACGCGCATAGAGCAGCCGCAGGTAGTCGTAGATCTCGGTGATGGTACCAACCGTGGAGCGTGGGTTGTGCGAGGTGGACTTCTGCTCGATGGAGATGGCCGGAGACAGGCCTTCGATGGTGTCCACATCCGGTTTTTCCATCATCGACAGGAACTGACGAGCGTAGGCCGACAGGGATTCCACGTAACGACGCTGGCCTTCGGCATAAAGGGTATCGAAGGCCAGGGAGGATTTGCCGGAGCCGGACAGGCCGGTGATGACGATGAGCTTGTCCCGGGGAAGGGTCAGGTCGATGTTCTTCAGGTTATGGGTGCGGGCCCCACGGATGAGGATCTTATCCACGTAAACTTCTGCCTCGTATTGGCGGCGCGTCAATAGAAAAGAGATCTCGTCCCGGGCTGCGGCTATCTGCCGCGCCTGTGAGAGAGGGGTCAAGACTGGTAAAATTAATGGCCCGACAGCGGTGATCGGGCGTTCGTGATGCTGGCGGTCGGGAACGTTCGGACGAGCGCTCGGCTATCTTCACCGCTTCCTCCCTAAATGGTCATTGTCACGACTGTTTTAAAGCTGTGTGGCGACCTAAAAGTCTGTCGCCGACGAGAGGGTTATCAATGCTCGACAAGCGCAGCGAAGCCATGAGCGGCGTCGAACGCCGTGCCGCCCTGGGGCTGGCTCTGGTCTTCGCCTTTCGTATGCTCGGTATGTTCATGGTGCTCCCGGTCCTGGCGACCTATGGTCAGGAATTGGCGGATGCCACTCCGGCGCTCATCGGCCTTGCCATAGGTGCCTATGGTTTGACCCAAGCGGTCCTGCAAATTCCCCTGGGGACCTTATCGGATCGTATTGGCCGGCGCCCCATCATCATCGGTGGACTGCTGGTGTTCGCCCTGGGTGCCGCCATTGCCGCCAATGCCCACTCTATCTGGGGCGTGATTGCCGGTCGCATCGTTCAGGGTGGTGGTGCCATTTCGGCCGCCATCATGGCGTTGCTGTCGGATCTGACCCGGGAGCAGCACCGCACCAAGGCCATGGCCACCATCGGCATGAGCATCGGGGTATCCTTCGCCGTGGCGATGGTCGCCGGACCGCTGCTGACGCGTGCCTATGGTCTGTCGGGGCTGTTCTGGGCGACTTGTGGACTGGCGTTGGTCGGGCTGCTCATCGTGCTGTTGGTGGTCCCGCGGAACGCTTCGCCTTTCGCTCACCGTGAATCCAATCTGGCCCGCCAGGCGTTGGGTACCACCCTGCGCAACCGCGACCTGCTACGCCTGGATTTCGGCATCCTCACCCTCCATGCCGTGCTGATGGCCAGCTTCGTCGTCCTGCCGCTGGCCCTCGCCGAACACGCCGGTCTGCCGAAGGAGGAGCACTGGTGGGTGTACCTGACGGCACTGGTGGTCGGCTTCTTCGCCATGGTTCCTTTCATCATCTATGGTGAAAAGAAGCGGCGCATGAAGCGCGTGCTGGTGGGTGCCATCAGTGTGTTGGTGCTGTGCGAGCTGTACTTCTTTTTCTTCAGCAACAGCCTGGTGGCCCTGGTCATCGGCATCGTGGTGTTCTTCACCGCCTTCAACCTGCTGGAGGCCTCGCTGCCTTCGCTGGTGAGCAAGGTGGCGCCGGCGGGAGGCAAGGGCACGGCCATGGGGATCTATTCCACCAGCCAGTTTCTCGGCTCGGCGCTCGGCGGTATCCTCGGTGGCTGGCTGTTCCAGCATGGTGGCCTGTCCACTGTCTTCCTGGGCTGTGCTGTGCTTTGCCTGGGTTGGGCGGTGATTGCTGGTACGATGCGTGAACCGCCCTATGTCACCAGCCTGCGTTTGTCCGTCGCCCCTGAGCTAGTCAACGACCAGGGATTGGTCGGGCGCCTGTTGGCCCTGGCCGGGGTGACCGACGCGGTGGTGGTGGCAGAAGAGCAAGCCGTCTACATCAAGATCGACACTAAAGTCGTCGATCGAGCGCAATTGGAGCGACTGGTAAGCCATACGCCAGTCGCCGCTTGATCGACAAGCCTCATCAGGAGATTCATATGGCCCGTGGCGTCAATAAAGTCATTCTCGTCGGCAATGCCGGCGCTGATCCCGAAACCCGTTACATGCCCAACGGCAATGCGGTGACCAACGTCACCCTGGCCACCAGCGAGAGCTGGAAGGACAAGCAGACCGGCCAGCAGCAAGACCGTACCGAATGGCACCGCGTGGTGTTCTTCGGTCGCCTGGCCGAGATCGCTGGCGAGTACATCCGCAAGGGCTCCCAGGTCTATGTCGAGGGCTCGCTGCGCACCCGCAAGTGGCAGGGCCAGGACGGTCAGGATCGCTACACCACGGAAATCGTGGTCGATATCAACGGCAACATGCAGTTGCTGGGTGGTCGTGGTGGCAATGCCGGCGGTAACGACGAGTACAACCAGAGCGCACCTGCGCCCCAGCAGCAACGTGCACCGCGTCCGCAGCAGGCTGCCCCCCAGGGTGGCGGTCAGCAGTACGACAATCGTCCGCAGCAGCAACCGCAGTCCCGTCCGCAGCAGCAACCTGCCCAGCAGGATTACGACAGCTTCGACGACGATATTCCGTTCTAAACGACGGGCAAAGAAAAAGGGCAGCCAATGGCTGCCCTTTCTTTTTGGTGGAGGCGGGGGGATTTGAACCCCCGTCCGCCAGCTCTCCGCTATCGGTTCTACATGCTTAGCCCTGTCTACTGAGTTAACCCATTGCGGCCCGACGGGCAGGGTGCTTTGGGCGAGCTGTATAAGTTTTAGCCGTTACGTCTACAGCGAACTTGGCGGCGATCCTGTTCTATCTGACAGTCGTTTCGGGTTTACAGGCATCCCCTAGCGACTGCTAGCCGCATTAAGCAGCTAGAGCGTAGTTGTCGTCGTTGGCAACTATAAGTTTGCAGCAGCGAATTTACGAGTTCTGCTACCAGCTCGGCATGCCCCTCAAGTTTCGTTACCGGCGTCGAATCCTAATCGCCCCCAAAACTTGCTGGTCGTTCACTATAGAAACTCCGGCCGTCCTACGCAAGTCATTGTCGACGAAACGTTTTTCGGCCGCTTGGCTACTTGGCGTCCTTGCGGATGGCGCGCTGGATCTCACGGTCGGAATCGCGCTCGCGCTCGGTGGCGCGCTTGTCGAATTCCTTCTTGCCCTTGGCCAGGGCGATCTCGCACTTGACCAGGTGCTTCTTCCAGTAGAGCGACAAGGCGACGCAGGCATAGCCTTTCTGTTGCACGGCGCCGAACAGCTTGCCCAGCTCGCGCTTGTTCAGCAGCAGCTTGCGGGTACGGGTCGGATCGGCGATGACGTGGGTACTGGCGGTTTGCAACGGGGTGATATGGCTGCCAAGTAGCCAGGCTTCGCCGTCCTTGAGCAGCACGTAGCTGTCGGTCAGCTGCGCCTTGCCGGCTCTCAGGCTCTTCACCTCCCAGCCTGCCAGGGAAACACCCGCTTCGAAGCGGGTATCGACGAAGTATTCGTGGAGCGCCTTTTTGTTCTGCGCAATGCTGCCGGGGGAAACTTTCTTTTGCTTAGCCATGATTCCAGGGTACAGCGAGTCGGGGGAAATGTCGCCACGCGCTTGAGCGGGTATGAGCAAACACGGACAATACCGCGGTTCTGGGCCGCGGCAGGCTGATGCGGGAGTAAATTGCGTGCGCCGCCCTCAAATTCAAGGCCCGACACCGAATTCGCTATTCTACGAGGTTCCGATGAGCACGCACATCCAACGTTCGGCGTTGCTGCCCTATCCCGCTTCGGCGCTCTATGCGCTGGTCAACGATGTGGCCCGTTATCCGGAATTCCTGCCGTGGTGCTCGTCCGCGCAGATACTGGAGCAGGACGAAGGTCAGATGCGCGCCGGCCTCACCGTGGCCAAGGGCGGTCTCAGTCAGCAATTCACGACGCGTAACACTCTCGTGCCCGACGAATCCATCACCATGGATCTGGAGAAGGGGCCCTTCAAGCAGTTGCATGGCGTCTGGACGTTCAAGGCACTGGGTGACAAGGCCTGCAAGATTTCGCTGGATCTCTCCTTCGAATACGACAGTGCCATTGTCCGGGCGACCCTTGGCCCGCTGTTCAACCAGGCGGCCAATACGATGGTGGACGCCTTCTGCCAGCGCGCGCGGGCCCTCTATGGCTGAGTACCTGGCCATCGAAGTGGCTCTGGCCCTGCCGGAGCGGCAGTGGTTGTTGAGTCTGCAGCTGGAGGAGGGCGTCACCGCCGAGCAGGCGGTACTCGCATCAGGACTACTCGATCAATTGCCGCCCTTGCAACGAGAGCACGTTAAGGTCGGCATCTTCGGCAAGCTGCTGGCTCGGCCGTCCGAGCGCGTGCTGAGGGCGGGGGATCGAGTGGAGATCTATCGGCCGCTGCTCGCTGACCCCAAGGAGAGTCGCAAGCGGCGCGCCGAACAGGCCAGGCTCAAAGCCAGCCGCTGACCGACTGCTTATTGGTCGTCGGTACGGATGCGCTCGGGGGTCGGCACGGCAGCCGGACGGGCGCTGTCTATCTCTTTCTGGATGGTGTCTTCGGTGGAGCCGGGAATTGCTGGCGTCTCTGGAGTTACCGCTGGCGTCGTGGTGGGCTGGGCAGGTGCGGCGGAGTCCACGCTGGTGCCGCTATCGGTACCCATGATCTGCTGTTCACGACTGGTGCCAGGCATGAAATCGCCAGACAGTCCGCTGAGCTGATTGTTGCCATTGAACACCAGGCTGACCCGCTCCTGCTTCCGCTGACCGCCGGCGGCCTGCAGGCTGTAGAGGTAATCCCAGCGATTGGGATGGAAGGTGTCCTGGATCAGCGGCGTGCCCATGATAAACCGGACTTGCTGTCGGGTCATTCCAGGGCGCAACTGGTCTATCATGTCCTGGGTGACGACGTTGCCCTGCTGGATGTCGATCTTGTAAACCCCCGGCAGAGAGCAGCCGGCGAGCATGGCTAGGCTCAGCAGAGAGAGCCCGGTCAGCGTTTGCTTGAGGTTTTGCATCGGTGGGAGACTTCCACTATCTTGCTGGGCAACGAGGCACCGATCATACCCGTATTCCCGAGAGCTGCGAAAGCACTCGGCACCGAGAAAGAGCATGGTAGAGAACAACGAACTCCGCAAAGCGGGTCTGAAAGTGACCCTGCCGCGCGTCAAGATATTGCAGATGCTGGACACTGCAGAGCAGCGCCACATGAGCGCCGAAGACGTTTACAAGGCGCTGATGGAAGCTGGCGAGGACGTGGGTCTGGCAACGGTCTACCGGGTCCTCACCCAGTTCGAGGCCGCTGGTCTGGTGGTGCGCCACAACTTCGATGGCGGCCATGCCGTGTTCGAGCTGGCCGACACTGGCCACCACGATCATATGGTGGATGTGGATACCGGTGAGGTCATCGAGTTCACTGACGCGTCCATCGAGAAGCGTCAACGCGAGATCGTGGAAGAGCACGGTTTCGAGTTGGTCGATCACAACCTGGTGCTGTACATCCGCCAGCGCAAGTGATGAGCCGCTCACGAAAAAGGCGACCCGCGGGTCGCCTTTTTCATGTCCGGTCGTTGCCCATGGCTAGCGGCTGACTACCAGCTTGCGCGCATGGGCGAGGGATTCGCGGGTAAGGTCGACACCGCCCAGCATGCGCGCCACCTCTTCCACGCGGCGTGCGCGATCCAGCTTGGCGACCGCGGTACGGGTCTCGTCGGTACCGCGTTCCTTATGCACGAAGAGATGCTGGTGCCCCTGGGCGGCAACCTGGGGCAGGTGGGTGACGGTCAATACCTGGCCGCGCTCGCCCAGTTGCCGCAGCAACTGGCCGACCACCTCGGCAGTGGGGCCGCCGATACCGACGTCCACCTCGTCGAACACCAGGGTCGGGGTGCGTGAGGTCTGGGCGGTGATGACCTGGATGGCCAGGCTGATGCGTGACAGCTCACCGCCGGAAGCGACCTTGGCCAGCGGGCGCAGGGGTTGGCCCGGGTTGGCACTGACGCGGAACTCTATGCCTTCGTTGCCTAGTGGCTGGGGCTCGCCGCTGTTGCCTGGCGTGAGGGTGATGCTGAAGCGACCACCCGGCATGCCCAGGCGCTGCATCTCGGTCTCGACCGCGGCGGCGAGTTCCGGTGCCCGTTGCTCGCGCAGACGACTGAGTTCGCCAGCCTTCTCTTGATAGTGGCGCTCGAAGGCGGCCAGTTCTTCCTGCAGGCGTTCCAAGGCGACGTCGTCGGCATCCAGGGATTGCAGCTCGTTACGCAGCTGTTCGTGCAGCTCCAGCAGCGCTTCAGGTTGTACGCGATGCTTGCGGGCAAGGCTGTAGACGCTATCGAGGCGTTCCTGCACCGCCTGCTGGCGCTCCGGGTCGGCCTCGAAATGATCGACGAAACGATTGAGTTCGTTCATCGCCTCTTCGATCTGGATCTGGGCGGAGGCGAGCAGGTTGCTGGCCTCCTCGATCTGCGCCGGCGGGCGGTCGAACGCGGTCAGGCGCGCCACGCTGGCATTGAGCGCGGAGAGCGCATTGCCCTGTTCGTTCTCGGTACAAAGGTCCATGGCCTGGCGGCAGGCCAGCAGGATGTGCTCGGCACTCGCCAGGTCGCTCTGCTCCTGCTCCAGCGCCTGGAGTTCGCCTTCGGCCAGAGCGAGATTGTCGAGTTCTTCGAGCTGATAGCTAAGCAGCTGGTGGCGGGCGCGTTGTTCGTCGCCGTTGCGGGTCAGGCGTTCCAGGGTCTGGCGCACCTGCCGCCAACGCTGGGCGGCAAGCTGGACCTGGCGGACCAGTTCTCCGGCACCAGCGTATTCGTCCAGCAGCCGGCGATGGGTGTCGAGGCCGAGCAGCGACTGATGTTCGTGCTGACTGTGGATGTCGATCAGCAGGCCACCCAGGGTCTTGAGATCGGCCAGCGGGCAGGGCGAGCCATTGATGTAGCCGCGCGAGCGGCCCTCGCGGGTAATGACGCGGCGCAGCAGGCAGGGACCATCCTGTTCCAGGTCGCGCTCTGCCAGCCACTGGCGGGCTTCTGGGATGTCGGAGATGTCGAAGCTGGCCAGGACATCGGCCTTGTCGGCGCCTGGTCTGACCGCATCGCTGTCGGCGCGGTCGCCCAGGGTGAGGCCGAGTGCGTCGAGCATGATGGATTTGCCGGCGCCGGTTTCGCCGGTGATCACGGTCATGCCGCGCTCTAGGTCGAGGTCAAGGTGTTCAACGATGGCGTAGTTGCGGACGGACAGGTGCACCAGCATGCGACGATCTCCGAAAGCGGTTTCTGGTTGTTTATACAGTGCCTTTCGGATACTGGCAATCCATACAGCTCTTGAAGCGCCGACCGATGGCCCCATATAGGCGCCATCGATCAAGGCGTCGTCCACCAGCGGGCGCGCCCACCGGCATTATCACAGGAGGACTCCATGGCCGACGAACAGAACTCCCCGACTCCCGAGCATGAGGCCGCAGCCCAAGGCGATGTCCAGCACGAGGATATCGCCGCACGGGTCGCTACGCTCGAAGAGCAGCTCGCTGCCGCCCAGGATCAATCGCTGCGCAGCGTCGCCGAATTGCAGAACGTGCGTCGTCGCGCCGAGCAGGATGTCGAGAAGGCGCACAAGTTCGCCCTGGAAAAGTTCGCGGGCGATCTGCTGCCGGTGCTGGACAGCCTGGAGCGCGGCCTGGAGCTGTCCAATGCTGCGGATGAGACGCTCAAGCCCATGCGCGAAGGCATGGAGCTGACCTTGAAGATGCTGCAGGACACCCTCAAGCGTTATCAGGTCGAGGCCGTCGACCCCCATGGCGCCCCCTTCAATCCCGAACACCACCAGGCCATGGCCATGGAGGAGAGCGCCACCGCCGAGCCGGGCAGCGTGCTCAAGGTGTTTCAGAAAGGCTATCTGCTCAATGGTCGCCTGCTGCGGCCGGCGATGGTGGTCGTGAGCAAGGCGCCCGCGGCACAGCAGCCGAGCATCGACGAAAAGGCTTGAAATTCTTTCGCTCGGCCCCATCTGGTAGGCAAGCGAACATCAAAGGCCCCCTGAGTGGGCCGCGCGGAATCTGAGATTTCTGGAGAAGATTACATGGGCAAGATTATCGGTATCGACCTGGGGACGACCAACTCCTGCGTCGCGATCCTCGAAAACGGCAACGTCAAGGTACTGGAAAACGCCGAAGGCACCCGTACCACGCCGTCCATCATCGCCTACACCAATGATGGCGAGACCCTGGTCGGCCAACCGGCCAAGCGCCAGGCGGTGACCAACCCGCAGAACACCCTCTATGCGGTCAAGCGACTGATCGGCCGGCGTTACGAAGAAAACGTCGTGCAGAAAGACATCCAGATGGTCCCCTACAAGATCGTCAAGGCGGACAATGGTGACGCCTGGGTCGAGGCCAAGGGCCAGAAGATGGCACCGCCGCAGGTTTCTGCTGAAGTCTTGAAGAAGATGAAAAAGACCGCCGAGGACTACCTGGGCGAGCCGGTGACCGAAGCGGTCATCACCGTGCCGGCCTACTTCAACGACAGCCAGCGTCAGGCCACCAAGGACGCCGGCCGCATCGCCGGTCTGGACGTCAAGCGCATCATCAACGAGCCCACCGCCGCGGCCCTGGCCTATGGTCTGGACAAGGCCAAGGGCGACCACACCGTGATCGTCTATGACCTGGGTGGCGGTACCTTCGACGTCTCGGTCATCGAGATCGCCGAGGTCGACGGTGAGCATCAGTTCGAGGTGCTGGCCACCAACGGCGACACCTTCCTGGGTGGCGAAGACTTCGACATCCGCCTGATCGACTACCTCGTCGACGAATTCAAGAAAGAAAGCGGCATGAACCTCAAGGGTGACCCGCTGGCCATGCAGCGCCTGAAGGAAGCTGCGGAAAAGGCCAAGATCGAGTTGTCCTCGGCTACCCAGACCGACGTCAACCTGCCCTACATCACCGCCGATGCCAGTGGTCCGAAGCACCTGAACGTCAAGGTTTCCCGCGCCAAGCTGGAGTCCCTGGTGGAAGAGCTGGTCGAGCGCACCATCGAGCCGTGCCGTATTGCGCTGAAGGACTCCGGTCTGGACGTCTCCGACATCCACGAAGTCATCCTGGTGGGTGGTCAGACCCGCATGCCGCTGGTGCAGAAGCGCGTGGCCGATTTCTTCGGCAAGGAAGCGCGCAAGGACGTCAACCCGGACGAAGCCGTGGCCATCGGTGCCGCCATCCAGGGCGCCGTGCTGGCCGGTGACGTCAAGGACGTCCTGCTGCTGGACGTCACCCCGCTGACCCTGGGCATCGAGACCATGGGTGGCGTGATGACCGCGCTGATCGAGAAGAACACCACCATCCCGACCAAGAAGTCGCAGGTGTTCTCCACTGCCGACGACAACCAGGGCGCCGTGACCATCCACGTGCTGCAGGGCGAGCGCAAGCAGGCCGCGCAGAACAAGTCGCTGGGCAAGTTCGACCTGGCCGAGATCCCGCCAGCGCCGCGTGGCGTACCGCAGATCGAGGTGACCTTCGACATCGACGCCAACGGTATCCTCAACGTGTCCGCCAAGGACAAGGCCACCGGCAAGCAGCAGTCCATCGTCATCAAGGCGTCCTCCGGTCTGTCCGAGGAGGAGATTCAGCAGATGGTGCGTGACGCCGAGGCCAATGCCGACGAGGATCGCAAGTTCGAAGAGCTGGCCGCGGCCCGCAACCAGGGTGATGCCCTGGTGCACGGCACCCGCAAGATGCTGACCGAGGCGGGCGACAAGGCCACGGCCGAAGAGAAGACCGCCATCGAGAAAGCCATTGGCGAACTGGAGACCGCCGTCCGTGGCGACGACAAGGACGCCATCGAAGCCAAGATGAACGCGCTGTCCCAGGCTTCCGCGCCGCTGGCCCAGAAGCTCTATTCCGAGCAGGGCGCTGGTGCTGGTGCCGAAGGCGCCTCGGCCAAGGCGGACGGTGAGGCCAAGAAGCCCGGCGACGACGTGGTCGATGCCGAGTTCGAGGAAGTGAAGGACAACAAGTAAGCCCCGTGCTTACCGCACCTGACGGGCTTCGGCCCGTCGGATCCGCCACGCGGGAGCCTGCTCCCGCGTTGGCGTGTCTGGAGGGTGAGAAAATTTAAGGTGCAGAAAGTCTATGGCCAAACGTGATTACTATGAGGTGCTCGGGGTCGAGCGCGGCGCCAGCGAAGCCGAGCTGAAGAAGGCCTACCGGCGCCTGGCGATGAAGTACCACCCGGACCGTAATCCCGGTGATACCGCTTCCGAAGAAAAATTCAAGGAGGCCGCCGAGGCCTACGAAGTGCTGTCCGATGCGGGCAAGCGCTCGGCCTACGACCAGTACGGCCATGCTGGCGTCGACCCGAGCATGGGCGGCGGTGGTTTTGGTGGTGCGGCCGGTGGCGCGAGCTTCTCCGACATCTTCGGCGACGTCTTCAGCGACTTCTTCGGCGGCCGTGGTGGCGCGGGTGGCCGCGGCGGTCCGCAGCGTGGCGCCGACCTGCGCTACACCCTGGACCTGGACCTGGAAGAGGCGGTACGTGGCACCACGGTCACCATCCGCGTGCCGACCCTGGTCGAGTGCAAGGTCTGTGATGGCAACGGTGCCAAGCCGGGTACCTCGGCATCCACCTGTCCTACCTGTGGCGGCATCGGCCAGGTGCGCATGCAGCAGGGCTTCTTCTCGGTTCAGCAGACCTGCCCGCGCTGCCACGGCAGTGGCAAGATCATCCCCGAGCCCTGCACGGCCTGCCATGGCCAGGGGCGCGTGGAAGAGCAGAAGACCCTGTCGGTCAAGGTGCCTGCAGGCGTCGATACCGGCGATCGTATCCGCCTGAGCGGCGAGGGCGAGGCCGGCACCCTGGGTGGTCCGAGCGGCGACCTCTATGTGGTGGTCAACGTGCGCGAGCACTCGATCTTCCAGCGTGACGGCAAGCACCTCTACTGCGAGGTGCCGATCAACTTCACCGACGCCGCCCTGGGTGGCGAGCTGGAAGTGCCGACCCTGGATGGCCGCGTCAAGCTGAAGATCCCCGAGGGTACCCAGACCGGCAAGATGTTCCGCCTGCGTGGCAAGGGCGTGACGCCCGTGCGTGGCGGTGGCGCCGGCGACCTGATGTGCAAGGTGGTGGTGGAGACTCCGGTCAACCTGAGCCGGCGCCAGCGCGAGCTGCTCGAGGAATTCCGCAACACCCTGCAGAGCGACAGCTCCCACTCGCCCCGGGCCAGTGGCTGGTTCGATGGCATGAAGCGCTTCTTCGACGACCTCTAAATCGGCAGGGGCGCCGTCGCGAGGCGGCGCCCGGCCAGCAGCCTGGAGCTGATGATGCGACGTATAGCTGTAATGGGCGCCGCGGGGCGCATGGGCAAGACCCTGATCGAGGCGGTCCAGCAGACCCAGGGTGCTGCCGGTCTGACCGCCGCGGTCGATCGTCCGGAGAGCAGCCTGGTCGGCGCCGACGCGGGCGAGCTCGCTGGTATCGGCCGCAATGGGGTGATGCTGTCGGGCGAGTTGAGCCGGGTATTGGATGACTTCGACGTCCTGATCGACTTCACCCATCCCAGTGTCACCCTGCAGAACCTGGCGCTGTGCCGCAAGGCCGGCAAGGCCATGGTGATCGGTACCACTGGCTTCACTGCCGAGCAAAAGCTGACCCTGCTGGAGGCGAGCAAGGAAATCCCCATCGTCTTCGCCGCCAACTTCAGTGTCGGCGTCAATCTCTGTCTCAAGCTGCTGGATACCGCCGCCCGGGTACTGGGCGACGAGGTCGACATCGAGATCATCGAGGCGCATCACCGGCACAAGGTCGATGCGCCTTCCGGCACCGCCTTGCGCATGGGTGAGGTCGTCGCCCAGGCGCTGGGCCGGGATCTAGAAGAAGTTGCCGTCTATGGTCGCGAAGGCCAGACCGGCGCCCGTGATCGCCAGACCATCGGCTTCGCCACCGTGCGAGCCGGCGATGTGGTGGGCGATCACACCGTGCTGTTCGCCAGCGAAGGCGAGCGGGTGGAGATTACCCACAAGGCCTCCAGTCGCATGACCTTCGCCAAGGGCGCGGTCCGCGCGGCGCTGTGGCTCAAGGACAAACAGCCGGCGCTATATGACATGCAGGACGTACTGGAGTTGCGCTGATGCGCACGTGAGGGTGCCAGCAGCGCTCAATTCGTGTACAATGCAGCTTTAGTGTATCCACTAAAAGCTAGCGCAGAATGAAATCACAACATTAAAACGGGATGACTCTTCGAGATGTCATCCCGTTTTTTTGCACCCTGCGTTTGCCCGCCAAGGCTTGATTTTCGGAGGTCTTCTTGACTAAGCCAGCCATACTCGCACTTGCCGATGGCAGCATCTTTCGCGGTGAATCCATCGGTGCCGACGGCCACACGGTCGGCGAAGTGGTGTTCAACACCGCCATGACCGGCTACCAGGAAATCCTGACCGATCCTTCCTATGCGAAGCAGATCGTCACCCTGACCTATCCGCACATCGGCAACACCGGCACCACGCCGCAGGACGGCGAGGCCGCCCAGGTTTGGGCCGCCGGGCTGATCATCCGCGATCTGCCGCTGCTGGCCAGCAACTGGCGCAACAAGCAGTCGCTGCCGGAATACCTCCAGGAAAACGGCACCATCGCCATCGCCGGTATCGACACCCGTCGCCTGACCCGTATCCTCCGTGAGAAGGGCGCTCAGGACGGCTGCATCCTTACTGGCGCAGATGCCACCGAAGAGCGCGCCCTGGAACTGGCCCGCGCCTTCCCCGGCCTCAAGGGCATGGACCTGGCCAAGGAAGTCAGCGTCAAGCAGCGCTACGAGTGGCGCTCCAGCGTCTGGTCGCTGGAGACCGACAGCCACGCCGAGATTCCGGCCGAGCAACTGCCCTATCACGTGGTCGCCTTCGACTACGGCGTCAAGCTGAACATTCTGCGCATGCTGGTGGCTCGTGGCTGCCGCATCACCGTGCTGCCGGCCCAGACCCCGGCCAGCGAAGCCCTGGCGCTGCAACCCGACGGTATCTTCCTGGCCAACGGCCCGGGCGATCCCGAGCCCTGCGACTACGCTATCAAGGCGATCCAGGATGTGCTGGAAACCGAGATCCCGGTATTCGGCATCTGCCTGGGCCATCAGCTGCTGGCCCTGGCTTCCGGCGCCAAGACGGTGAAGATGCCCAACGGTCACCACGGCGCCAACCATCCGGTGCAGGATCTCGACAGTGGCGTGGTGATGATCACCAGCCAGAACCACGGCTTCGCCGTGGACGAGGCCAGCCTGCCGGCCAATGTGCGTGCCACCCACAAGTCACTGTTCGACGGCACCCTGCAGGGCATCGAACGCACCGACAAGGTCGCCTTCAGCTTCCAGGGGCACCCCGAGGCGAGCCCCGGTCCGCACGACGTGGCACCGCTGTTCGACAAATTTATCCAGGCCATGGCGGCGCGCCGCTAAGACGGGAGGAGGGTAAGGCTCATGCTGGCGAATCTGGGTGTCATCGACTTCTGGACCTACGTGGTCGGGACCCTGTTCGTCATCCTGTTGCCCGGCCCCAATTCCTTCTTCGTGCTCGCCACCAGCGCCCAGCGCGGCATTCGCAGCGGCTACCAGGCGGCCTCCGCCGTGTTCCTTGGCGATGCCGTGCTGATGCTGCTCTCCGCCCTGGGCGTCGCCTCGCTACTCAAGGCCGAGCCGCTGTTTTTCCAGATCCTCAAGTACCTGGGCGCGGCCTACCTGTTCTACCTCGGCTGGGGCATGCTGCGTGGCGGACTCAAGTCCTGGCGCAGCCCGGCCCAGGGCCAGGCCGAGGCGACCCTGCGCGAAGACGTCCAGCAGCCGTTCCGCAAGGCGCTGCTGCTGAGCCTGTCGAACCCGAAGGCGATCCTGTTCTTCGTCTCCTTCTTCATCCAGTTCGTGGACCCCGGTTATGCCCATCCGGCGCTGTCCTTCCTGGTGTTGGGCGCGGTACTGGAAGCGATCAGCTTCTGCTACCTGTCGTTCCTGATTTTCTGTGGTGTGCGCCTGGCGGCCTGGTTCCGTCAGCGGCGTCGCCTCAGCGCGGGCGCCACCGGTGGCGTCGGCGCCCTGTTCGTGGGGTTCGGTGTGAAGTTGGCCACCGCGACCCTGACCTGATTACCTGCATTCGAGAAGCCCATGCCTAAGCGTACAGACATCAAGAGCATCCTGATCCTCGGGGCCGGCCCCATCGTCATCGGCCAGGCCTGCGAGTTCGACTATTCCGGCGCCCAGGCCTGCAAGGCCCTGCGCGAGGAAGGCTTCCGCGTCATCCTGGTGAACTCCAACCCGGCCACCATCATGACCGACCCGGCCATGGCCGACGCCACCTACATCGAGCCGATCAAGTGGGCCACCGTGGCCAAGATCATCGAGAAGGAGCGCCCCGACGCCCTGCTGCCAACCATGGGCGGCCAGACCGCGCTGAACTGTGCCCTGGATCTGGAGCGGCATGGCGTGCTGGAGAAGTTCGGCGTCGAGATGATCGGTGCCAATGCCGATACCATCGACAAGGCCGAGGATCGCTCGCGCTTCGACAAGGCCATGAAGGACATCGGCCTGGCCTGCCCGGTCTCGGGCATCGCCCACAGCATGGAAGAAGCCTACGGCGTGCTGGAGAAGGTCGGCTTCCCCTGCATCATCCGTCCATCCTTCACCATGGGTGGTACCGGTGGCGGCATCGCCTACAACCGCGAAGAATTCGAAGAGATCTGCACCCGCGGTCTGGACCTGTCGCCGACCAACGAGCTGCTGATCGACGAATCCCTGATCGGCTGGAAGGAATACGAGATGGAGGTGGTCCGCGACAAGAAGGACAACTGCATCATCGTCTGCTCCATCGAGAACTTCGATCCCATGGGCGTGCACACCGGTGACTCCATCACCGTGGCCCCGGCCCAGACGCTGACCGACAAGGAATACCAGATCATGCGCAACGCCTCCCTGGCGGTGCTGCGCGAGATCGGCGTCGAGACCGGCGGCTCCAACGTCCAGTTCGGCATCTGCCCGAACACCGGCCGCATGGTGGTGATCGAGATGAACCCGCGGGTCTCGCGGTCCTCGGCCCTGGCCTCCAAGGCCACCGGCTTCCCCATCGCCAAGATCGCCGCCAAGCTGGCGGTCGGCTACACCCTGGACGAGCTGCAGAACGACATCACCGGTGGCCGCACCCCGGCGTCCTTCGAGCCGGCCATCGACTACGTGGTCACCAAGATTCCGCGCTTCGCCTTCGAGAAATTCCCCAAGGCCGATGCCCGCCTGACCACCCAGATGAAATCCGTGGGCGAGGTCATGTCCATCGGCCGTACCTTCCAGGAATCCCTGCAGAAAGCCCTGCGCGGCCTGGAAGTCGGGGTGGTCGGCTTCGATCCAAAGCTGGATCCGGCCGATCCGGAAGCCGATGGCACCCTCAAGCGCGAGCTGACCGTGCCGGGCGCCGATCGCATCTGGTACATCGGCGACGCCTTCCGCCAGGGCTACAGCCTGGACAAGGTCTTCGAACTGACCCGCATCGATCCCTGGTTCCTGGTGCAGATCGAAGACCTGATCAAGGACGAGGAGCGCATCAAGACCCTGGGTCTGGCCGACCTCGACTACGACCTGATGCGCAAGCTCAAGCGCAAGGGCTTCTCCGATGCGCGCCTGGCCAAGCTGCTCGGTGTCACCGAGAAGAACCTGCGCGCCCATCGCCACAAGCTCAAGGTGCTGCCGGTGTACAAGCGGGTGGACACCTGCGCCGCCGAATTCGCCACCGATACCGCCTACCTCTACTCCACCTACGAGGAAGAGTGCGAGGCCAAGCCCAGTGGTCGCGACAAGATCATGATCCTCGGCGGCGGTCCCAACCGTATCGGCCAGGGCATCGAGTTCGACTACTGCTGTGTGCACGCGGCCCTGGCCATGCGTGAAGATGGCTACGAGACCATCATGGTCAACTGCAACCCGGAAACCGTCTCCACCGATTACGACACCTCCGACCGCCTGTTCTTCGAGCCGGTGACCCTGGAGGATGTGCTGGAGATCGTCCGCGTCGAGCAGCCCAAGGGCGTCATCGTCCAGTACGGCGGCCAGACCCCACTCAAGCTCTGCCGCGCCCTGGAAGAGGCTGGCGTGCCCATCATCGGCACCAGCCCCGATGCCATCGACCGCGCCGAAGACCGCGAGCGCTTCCAGCAGATGGTGCAGCGTCTGAATCTGCGTCAGCCTGCCAACGCCACCGCGCGCAGCGAAGACGAGGCCCTGGCCCTGTCCAAGAACATCGGCTATCCGATGGTGGTGCGTCCGTCCTACGTGCTGGGCGGCCGGGCGATGGAAATCGTCTACCAGGAAGAAGAACTCAAGCGCTACATGCGTGAAGCCGTGAAGGTCTCCAACGACAGCCCGGTGCTGCTCGACCACTTCCTCAACTGCGCCATCGAGGTGGACGTGGATGCGGTGTGCGACGGCCAGACCGTGGTGATCGGCGCCATCATGCAGCACATCGAACAGGCCGGCGTGCACTCCGGTGACTCCGCCTGCTCGCTGCCGCCCTATTCGCTGCCCAAGCACATCCAGGACGAGATCCGCGAGCAGGTCAAGAAGATGGCCCTGGAACTCGGCGTGATCGGTCTGATGAACGTGCAGATGGCCGTGCAGGGCGAGGACATCTACGTCATCGAGGTCAACCCGCGCGCCTCTCGGACCGTGCCCTTCGTTTCCAAGTGCATCGGCGAGTCCCTGGCCAAGGTGGCCGCTCGCGTCATGGCCGGCAAGACCCTGGCCGAAGTGGGCTTCACCGAGGAAATCATCCCGCCGTTCTTCAGCGTCAAGGAAGCGGTCTTCCCCTTCAACAAGTTCCCCGGCGTAGACCCCATCCTCGGCCCGGAGATGAAGTCCACTGGCGAGGTGATGGGCGTCGGCGATAGCTTCGGCGAAGCCTTCGCCAAGGCCCAGCTGGGTGCCAACGAGATCCTGCCGAACTCCGGTTGCGCCTTCATCAGCGTGCGTGACGACGACAAGCCCGAAGCCGTACAGGTCGCTCGCGATCTGGTCGGCCTCGGCTTCGAGGTCGTCGCCACCGCTGGTACCGCACGGGTGATCGAGGCCGCCGGTCTGCCGGTGCGTCGTGTGAACAAGGTGACCGAGGGCCGCCCCCATGTGGTCGACATGATCAAGAATGACGAAGTCACCCTGATCATCAACACCACCGAAGGCCGGCAGTCCATCGCCGATTCCTATTCGATCCGTCGCAATGCCCTGCAGCACAAACTCTGCTGCACCACCACCATTGCCGGCGGCCAGGCCATTTGCGAAGCTTTGAAATTCGGCGCCGAAAAGACCGTGCGCCGGCTGCAAGATCTGCATGCAGGAGTTAAGGCATGACCAAGTACCCCATGACCGTCCAGGGTGCCCGCGCCCTGGAAGAGGAGCTCAAGCACCTCAAGACCGAGCTGCGTCCGCAGATCACCCAGGCCATCGCCGAAGCGCGTGAACTGGGTGACCTCAAGGAGAACGCCGAGTACCATGCCGCCCGCGAACAGCAGGGCATGGTCGAGGCGCGCATCCGCGATATCGAAGGACGCCTGCAGAATGCTCAGGTGATCGACGTGACCGCCCTGCCGCACACCGGCAAGGTGATCTTCGGCACCACCGTGGAGATCGCCAACACCGAGACCGACGAGACCGTGACCTACCAGATCGTCGGTGACGACGAGGCGGACATCAAGCAGGGCAAGCTGTCGGTGGGTTCGCCCATCGCCCGCGCCCTGATCGGCAAGGAAGAAGGGGACGTGGTGCTGGTGAAGACCCCGGGTGGCGATGTCGAATACGAAATTGTCGCCGTCCGTCACGTCTGATCGTCGCGCCGGAGGCTGGCTCGCCAGGCTGCTCGCGGCAGCCTGGCAGCTGGCCCAGGTATTCTGGGTCGGTCCGCTGGTCGCCCTGCACCTGTGCATCCCCGTGGCGCTCGCCCAGGCAGGCTGGGCGCCGCTGCTGATCCAGTCCGGTCGCGAGGAGCTGCTGCGCATGATGCTCAGCGCCGCGGCTGGCGGCGTCTTCACGCAGATCGTGGTGCTGGTCTGGTGGGCCGGCGTTCGCGCCCTGTGGCGTGACCTGCGCGGTCAACTGCTGCTGGGGAGTGCGGCGGCCGTGCTGTTGCAGAACGAACTCGCGCGCCTATGGAGCGGGCCGACCGCCCTGGCTGGCTACGTGGTATTGCTGCTCTGCGGACTGATCCTGGTGCTGCAACCCGTTCCCGGGCGTGTGTCAGGCAATCAGGCGGTATAGCGCACCACGTTGGACAGATTGCGATTCTGCTCGCGGGCCTTGCGGTAGATCAGCGCCATCTTGCCGATGACCTGCACCAGTTCGGCCTTGCTCGAAGCGCACAGCTCCTCGATCAGCGCCCGGCGGTCTTCCCGCTCCGTGACGGCCAGCTTGATCTTGATCAGTTCGTGATCGTTCAGCGCGCGGTCGAGCTCACCCAGCACGCCTTCACTCAGGCCGTTCTCGCTGATGGTGACCACCGGCTTGAGTTGATGACCGATCGCCTTGAACCGCTTTTTAAGCTCGTTGTTGAGCGCCATAATTCACCCCGGATAAAAGCCGGACAGTCTATCCCAGCTGTCACGTGCCGCCCAGCGATACGCGAAAACTTAGCCGCGCTCGGAAGGCGGCTGCCTGTGGGCTCAAGGAACACCTCGGCAAGTCTCCGGTCAAGCCGGTGCGCAAGGAAGGGCTCGTCGCGAGCGTCGGAAGGCTTGTTATTTTTCATTGGGCCCCCATATGAGCGAGCTGAGTGCGATGGATCGATCCAGGGGCTGCGGGACGAAGGTGGCGTGACGCCTTCGAGCAGGGCTCTGGCAGCCGTCTGCGTCGCGGGACTAGATCGCGCCAGCAATATCTATTGGGTCGCGGTTTTAGGGGCAATTGAGAGAATTGATGGCCGCAACGTCTGCCTTGCCCTAGAGTCAAAGGCAGAAGACTCATATAGCGTTACAGACGATGTCTGCCGTGGGCCAGGCTTTGTGTAGTAACTTACCGGTCACTGCCGGTTTCGCTTCGAACGGTTTACCCACGAAACCGGCGCAGAGGGTAGTCAATTGAACGACATGGCAAAGAATCTGATCCTGTGGCTGATCATCGCCGCGGTGCTCGTCACCGTGATGAACAACTTCTCCAGCCCCAACGAACCCCAGACGCTCAACTATTCCGACTTCATCCAGCAGGTGAAGGACGGGCAGATCGAGAGCGTGACCGTGGATGGCTATGTCATCACCGGCAAGCACCGGGATGGCGATCCCTTCAAGACCATTCGTCCGGCGATTCAGGACAATGGCCTGATCGGCGACCTGGTCAATAACAGCGTCACCATCACCGGCAAGCAACCCGAGCAGCAGAGCATCTGGACTCAGCTGCTAGTGGCCAGCTTCCCGATCCTGGTGATCATCGCCGTCTTCATGTTCTTCATGCGCCAGATGCAGGGAGGCGCCGGCGGTCGCGGCGGCCCTATGAGCTTTGGCAAGAGCAAGGCTCGACTGCTGTCGGAAGACCAGGTCAAGACCACCTTTGCCGACGTCGCTGGTTGCGACGAAGCCAAGGAAGAAGTCACCGAGCTGGTTGAATTCCTCCGCGATCCGGGCAAGTTCCAGCGCCTGGGCGGTCGAATCCCTCGTGGTGTCCTGATGGTTGGCTCGCCCGGTACCGGTAAGACGCTGCTAGCCAAGGCCGTGGCCGGTGAGGCCAAGGTGCCTTTCTTCACCATTTCCGGTTCGGACTTCGTCGAGATGTTCGTCGGCGTCGGCGCCAGCCGGGTTCGTGACATGTTCGACCAGGCCAAAAAACATGCGCCCTGCATCATCTTCATCGACGAGATCGATGCAGTCGGTCGTCATCGTGGCAATGGCATGGGTGGTGGTCACGACGAGCGCGAGCAGACCCTGAACCAGCTGCTGGTCGAGATGGATGGCTTCGAGATGAACGACGGCATCATCGTCATCGCCGCCACCAACCGTCCTGACGTGCTCGACCCTGCCTTGCTGCGCCCCGGTCGTTTCGACCGGCAGGTCGTGGTCGGTCTGCCGGATATCCGTGGCCGCGAGCAGATCCTCAAGGTGCACATGCGCAAGGTGCCGGTTGGCGAGCGCGTCGATGCTGGTGTCATCGCCCGTGGTACCCCTGGTTTCTCCGGTGCCGATCTGGCCAACCTGGTCAACGAGGCCTCGCTGTTCGCCGCGCGCGCCAACAAGCGCATCGTCGACATGCGCGAGTTCGAGCTGGCCAAGGACAAGATCATGATGGGCGCCGAGCGCAAGACCATGGTCATGTCGGAGAAGGAAAAGCGTAATACCGCCTACCACGAAGCCGGCCATGCCATCGTCGGTCGTCTGGTGCCCGAGCACGATCCGGTCTACAAGGTTTCCATCATTCCCCGTGGCCGCGCCCTGGGTGTGACCATGTTCCTGCCCGAGGAAGATCGCTACAGCCTGTCCAAGCGGGCGCTGGAGAGCCAGATCTGTTCGCTGTTCGGTGGCCGGATTGCTGAAGAGATGACTCTGGGCTTCGAGGGCGTGACTACCGGTGCTTCCAACGACATCATGAGAGCCACTTCCCTGGCGCGGAACATGGTGACCAAGTGGGGCCTGTCGGAAAAACTCGGTCCGCTGCTGTACGGCGAGGAAGAGAACGAAGGCTACCTGGGTCGCTCCGGTGGCGGCGGCAACGGCAACATGTCCGGCGAGACTGCCAAGCTGATCGACCTGGAAATTCGCCGGATCATCGATGACTGCTACAACACCGCCAAGCGCCTGCTGGACGAGAATCGCGACAAGCTCGAACTCATGGCCGATGCGCTGATGAAGTACGAAACCATCGATTCCGATCAGATCGACGACATCATGGCCGGCAAGGTCCCGCGTGAGCCGCGTGACTGGCACGACCGTGGCGGCCCGACCGGGGATGCACCTGCCTCCCCCCAGAGTGGTAGCGATCGTCCCGAAACACCCATCGGCGGTCCTGCCGGAGAACACTGAAACACCCATGTTCAATCCGTTCCCTTCGACCCGATTGCCTTGCGGCAATCGGGTTCTTGTTTTTGACGTGCCCAAGGTGATGGGTATCCTCAATGTCACCCCCGACTCCTTCTCCGACGGCGGTCGTTACACGGCGGTCGAAAGCGCTCTGCGCCATGCCGAGGGGATGGTGGCGGCAGGTGCGGCTATCATCGACGTCGGCGGGGAGTCCACGCGGCCTGGAGCGCCGTCGGTATCCGAGGCGGAAGAACTCGATCGCGTCATACCGGTGATCGAGGCGATCACCCGAGAGTTGGATGTGGTCATCTCCATGGATACCTCCACGCCCGCGGTCATGCGCGAAGGGGCTCTGGCGGGTGCCGGCCTGATCAACGACGTCCGCTCACTGCGTCGGCCAGGCGCCCTCGAGGCGGCAGTTGCGACCGATCTGGCGGTCTGCCTGATGCATATGCGCGGTGAGCCGAGCACCATGCAGCAGGCCCCAGCCTATGACGATGTGGCGGGCGAGGTCGGCGCTTTCCTCGCCGAGCAGATCGCTCGCTGCGAAGCGGCAGGTATCGCCCGCGAACGCCTGGTGCTGGATCCCGGCTATGGCTTCGCCAAGACCCTGGCGCACAACCTCGAGCTGTTTCAGCGACAGTCCGAGTTGCTCGGCTTTGGGCTACCCTTGCTGGTGGGGGTGTCGCGCAAGAGCATGATCGGTGCTGTCACCGGTCGCCCGGTCGCCGAGCGCCTGGCAGGCGGACTGGCTCTGGCGGCCCTGGCGCTGGCCAAGGGTGCCCAGATCCTCAGGGTCCATGATGTGGCGGAAACGGTGGACGTGGTGAAGATGATCGCCGCGGTCGAAGGCTTCAGGCAGGAACAGAACTGATGGCAAGAAAGTATTTCGGAACCGATGGCATTCGCGGCAAGGTCGGGCAGTATCCCATTACCCCGGACTTCATGCTCAAGCTGGGCTGGGCGGCGGGCATCGCCTTTCGCAGTCGCGGCGGCTGCCGGGTGCTGGTGGGCAAGGACACGCGCATTTCGGGCTACATGTTCGAATCGGCTCTGGAAGCCGGGCTGTCCGCTGCGGGCGCTGACGTCATGCTGCTCGGCCCGATGCCGACGCCGGGTATCGCCTACCTGACGCGGACCTTCCAGGCCAGCGCTGGCATCGTCATCAGTGCTTCGCACAACCCCTACTACGACAATGGCATCAAGTTCTTTTCCGGCGCCGGCACCAAGCTGCCCGATGAACTCGAGACCATGATCGAGGAACTGCTTGATACGCCGATGACTGTGGTCGACTCGGCCCGTATCGGCAAGGTGTCGCGCATCAACGACGCCGCGGGTCGCTACATCGAGTTCTGCAAGAGCAGCGTGCCCACCGGGACCAGCTTCGCCGGCATGAAGATCGTGCTGGATTGCGCCAATGGCGCCACCTACAAGATCGCCCCCAGCGTCTTTCGTGAGCTGGGTGCGGACGTCAGTGTGCTGGGTGTCCAGCCGGACGGACTCAATATCAACAAGGATTGCGGCTCTACCCATCTTGAAGGGCTACAGCAGGCGGTGCTCGATCAGCATGCCGACATCGGTATCGCCTTCGACGGCGATGGCGACCGGGTGCTGATGGTGGACCATACGGGCGCCGCAGTGGACGGCGACGAGCTGCTCTACCTGATCGCCCGTGACCTCAAGCGCCGTGGCCGTCTCGAAGGCGGGGTGGTGGGTACTCTGATGAGCAACCTGGGGCTCGAGCTGGGCCTGGCCGAACTGGATATCCCCTTCGTGCGCGCCAAGGTCGGGGATCGCTATGTCATGGCCGAGCTGCTGGAGCGCAACTGGGTGCTGGGCGGTGAAAACTCCGGGCACGTGGTGTGCTGCCAGTACACCACCACCGGTGATGCCACCATCGCGGCCCTGCAGGTGCTGATCGCCCTACGCAATGCCGGCCAGACCCTGGCACAGGCACGCATGGCCCTGCGCAAGTGCCCACAGGTGCTGATCAACGTGCGCTTCGGCGGTGGCCAGGACCCGCTGGAGAATCCGCGGGTCAAGCAGGCCAGTGCCGAGGTGACCGAGAAGATGGCCGGCAAGGGGCGGGTCCTGTTGCGCAAGTCCGGTACCGAGCCGTTGCTGCGTGTCATGGTCGAGGGCGAGAACGAGCGCGAGGTGCGTGCCCATGCCGAGGCCCTGGCACAACTGATAACCGAGGTATGTGCTTGATTTGCTTGCATGCCTGTTTTCGATTGAGTAACATCTGCGCCCACTTCGCTCCCTGAGGCAAAACGCATGCGTCGTCCCCTGGTTGCCGGTAACTGGAAAATGCACGGCTCGCTGCAGAGCGTTTCGGCATTGGTCGCAGGCTTGAAAGGGTTGGATGGCGTTGCGGGTGTCGATGTCGTGGTGATCCCGACATTGGTGCATCTGCCAAAGGTGGTCGAAGAGTTGGCGGCGACGTCGCTGGCGGTGGGGGCTCAGACCTGTGCTTCCATTGCGGGCGAGAAGGCCCTGACGGGTGAGGTTTCCTCTACCCAGTTGGCGGAGTTCGGTTGCCGTTACGTGCTGGTGGGGCACTCCGAACGGCGTGCTCTGCTGGGCGAAGATGACGAGATGGTGGCGAAGAAATTCGCGGCCATCCAGGAGGGCGGGATGCTTCCCGTGCTCTGCGTCGGCGAAACTCGTGAAGAGCGGGAAGCCGGGCGCACTCTGGAGGTGGTGGGTGGCCAGCTGAAGGCGGTCATCGATGCCGTCGGAGTGGCAGCCTTCGCCAGCGCCGTCGTGGCCTATGAGCCGGTTTGGGCGATAGGTACGGGGCTCACGGCCACGCCTGAGCAGGCGCAAGAAGTTCATGCGGCGATTCGCGCCCTGGTGCGCGAAGCCGATGCTGGGGTCGCTGACGGACTTCAGTTGTTGTATGGCGGCAGCGTCAAGGCCGCCAATGCTGCCGAATTGTTCGGCATGCCGGATATCGATGGGGGGCTGGTGGGTGGTGCCTCCCTGAATGCTGAAGAGTTCAGTGCGATTTGCCGCGCTGCGGGACGTGGATAATGTTGGAAACTGCAGTTGTAGTGATCCACCTGCTGATGGCGCTGGGCCTGATCGTGCTGGTGCTGATGCAGCAGGGCAAGGGCGCTGAAGCGGGTGCGTCCTTTGGTGCGGGTGCTTCGGGTACCGTGTTCGGTAGTCAAGGTTCTGCTACCTTTCTGAGTCGTTTTACTGCTATACTAGCCGCGGTTTTTTTCGCGACTAGCCTGGGTCTGGGCTACTACGCCAAAGATCGTGCGCTGGGTCTGCGTGAAGTGGGTTTGCCCACTCAGCCGGTCCAGCAGGCTCCTCAGCCGAAGCAGGATGGTAACGATGTGCCCTTGACGCAGCCGAAGGCTTCGCAGGGTAGTACTTCCGGGGACGTGCCCCAGGAGTCCAAGTAAGTTTCACAGGTTTCATGCCGAAGTGGTGGAATTGGTAGACACGCTATCTTGAGGGGGTAGTGGCCACAGGCTGTATGGGTTCGAGTCCCATCTTCGGCACCAAATAGCAAAGACGTCCAGCAGGACGCGGCGAGAGAGTTGGTTGACTCCTAGAGTTCAGTTGAATATACTCTCGCTCCAGCTTTGACGCGGGGTGGAGCAGTCTGGTAGCTCGTCGGGCTCATAACCCGAAGGTCGTTGGTTCAAATCCAGCCCCCGCAACCAGTTTTTTAAAGCCCCTTTATAGGGGCTTTTTGTTGGCTGGACAGTTCGGGTCGCGCTTTCTTGTGCAGACCTCTTAGGGATGGGCGTAATGCCCATTTTTTATTCTCAAAAAACGCGAGGCAATCAGGTGTCGAGCAAGCTAGAACAGTTGCAGGCCTTGCTGGCCCCCGTCGTCGAGGCGCTTGGCTACGTCTGCTGGGGTGTCGAGTACATTTCCCAAGGCCGGCATTCGCTATTGCGCGTCTACATCGATCATCCCAACGGCATCCTCGTCGAGGATTGCGAGAAGGTCAGTCGCCAAGTCAGCGGCGTACTCGATGTGGAAGACCCCATCACCAATGAATACACCCTCGAGGTGTCTTCCCCCGGTATGGATAGACCCCTGTTCACCCTGGAGCAATTCGCTGCCCATGTCGGTGAACAGGTGAAGGTCAAACTTCGGTCGCCCTTCGAGGGGCGACGTAATTTCCAGGGTTTGCTGCGCGGTGTGGAAGACCAGGACGTCGTGGTGCAGGTGGACGAGCATGAGTACCTGCTGCCCATCGAGATGATCGACAAGGCCAACGTCGTTCCCCGTTTCGAGTGATTTGAGCGCGAGACCGCGGATCCCAAGGATTGCGAATACGAGGCGTAAGATGAGCAAAGAAGTTCTGCTGGTAGTGGAATCTGTTTCGAACGAGAAGGGTGTTCCACCCGGCGTCATCTTCGAGGCACTGGAATTGGCACTCGCCACGGCGACCAAGAAACGCTACGAAGAAGATGTGGATCTGCGGGTGTCGATCAACAGACACAACGGCAGCTACGAAACCTTCCGCCGCTGGACTGTGGTGGAGGACCAGGACTATCAACTGCCCGATTCGCACCTGACGGTGGAAGACGCGCAGGAAGAACACCCGGGCGCCAAGGCCGGTGACGTGATCGAAGAGAAGATCGAATCCATCGAATTCGGTCGCATCGCCGCCCAGACCGCCAAGCAGGTGATCGTGCAGAAGGTGCGCGAGGCCGAGCGGGCCCAGGTGGTGGACGCCTATCGCGAGAAGGTCGGCGAGATCATCTCGGGTACCGTGAAGAAGGTCACCCGTGACAGCGTGATCGTCGACCTGGGCAACAATGCCGAGGCGCTGCTGCCGCGCGAGCACATCATTCCGCGTGAAACCTTCCGCATGGGCGTGCGTCTGCGTGCGCTGCTCAAGGAGATTCGCACCGAGAACCGTGGTCCGCAGCTGATGCTGTCGCGTACCGATCCGCAGATGCTGATCGAGCTGTTCCGCATCGAGGTGCCGGAAATCTCGGAGCAACTGATCGACGTCATGGCCGCGGCCCGGGACCCGGGTTCGCGCGCCAAGATCGCCGTACGCTCCAAGGACAAGCGGATCGACCCCCAGGGCGCCTGCATCGGCATGCGCGGTTCGCGCGTCCAGGCAGTATCCGGTGAGTTGGGTGGCGAGCGGGTCGACATCGTTCTTTGGGACGACAACCCCGCGCAGTTCGTCATCAATGCCATGGCTCCGGCCGAGGTCGCGTCGATCATCGTCGACGAAGACAGCCGCACCATGGATATCGCCGTGGCCGAGGACAATCTGGCTCAGGCGATCGGCCGTGGCGGTCAGAACGTGCGCCTGGCCAGTCAGCTGACCGGCTGGACGCTCAACGTGATGACCGAGGCGGACATCAATGCCAAGCAGCAGGCCGAGACCGGCGACATCATCCAGCGTTTCATCGATGAGCTGGACGTCGACGAGGAACTGGCGCAGGTGCTGGTGGAGGAAGGTTTCACCTCCCTCGAGGAAGTCGCCTACGTGCCTATGGAAGAGATGCTCAACATCGATGGCTTCGACGAAGACATCGTCAACGAGCTGCGGACCCGGGCCAAGGATCGTTTGCTGACCCGAGCCATCGCGACGGAAGAACAGAAGAGCCCCAGCGAAGATCTGCTGACCCTCGACGGCATGGACCCCCAGCTCGCCAGCGCGCTGGCCCAGCGTGGTGTGGTGAATCGCGAAGAGCTCGCCGAGCAGTCGATCGACGACCTGCTCGACATCAACGGCATGACCGAAGAGCGTGCCGGCAAGCTGATCATGGCTGCCCGTGCCCATTGGTTCGAGTAAGCGGCGCAGTCTGAGGAGAGAAGTGCATGACGCAAGTCACGGTGAAAGAACTGGCCCAGACGGTCAATACGCCGGTGGAACGTCTGCTGCAGCAGATGCGCGAGGCAGGCCTGACGCATAACAGTGCGGAGCAGCTGGTGAGCGATGCGGAGAAGCAGGCGCTGCTGACCCACCTTAAGGGGACGGCCAAGCTCGATGAACCGAGCAAGATCACCCTGCAGCGCAAGACCCAGACCACGCTGAAAGTGGCCGGCAGCAAGACGGTAAGTGTCGAGGTGCGCAAGAAGAAAACCTTCGTCAAGCGCAGCCCCGCCGAGCTCGAAGCCGAGCAGCGCCGCGAGCAGGAAGCCCAGCACGCTGCCGAAGAAGCGGCTGCCCAGGCACGTGCCGAGGAAGAAGCCCAGCGCGTTGCCGAAGCGGCTGCGCAGCAGCAGGCCGAGGCTGCGGCCCAGGCCCAAGCCGAGCCGCCGGCGGTCGCCGCCGAAGCTCCAGCCCCGGCTGCACCGGCCGCAGCGCCTGCTCCGGTAGCCGAGCAGCCTGTCGCTGCCGAGCCCATTGCCGAGGCACCGAAAGCGGATCCCGCCGGCGAGCGTAAGCGCGAAGAGCCGCGTCGTCCCGTGCATCCTGCGCCGAGCAGCAAGCGCGATGAAGACGAGCGTCGTGAGCGCAAGAACGCCCAGCATCGCCCGTCGATCAAGGACAAGGTCGCCGCTCCCCGTACCGTACGCAGTGGCGACGACGAGGAAGAGGGCTTTGGCCGGCGCGGCGGTCGCGGTGGCAAGTCGCGACTCAAGAAGCGAAATCAACACGGGTTCCAGAGCCCGACAGGACCTGTAGTGCGCGAAGTCAATCTAGGCGAGACCATCACCGTCGCTGAGCTCGCTCAGCAGATGTCGGTGAAGGCCGCCGAAGTCATCAAGTTCATGTTCAAGATGGGGTCTCCTGCCACCATCAACCAGGTGCTCGACCGTGAAACGGCGCAGCTGGTGGCCGAAGAGCTGGGCCACAAGGTCAAGCTGGTCAACGAGAACGCCCTGGAAGACCAACTGGCCGAATCCTTGAAGTTCGAGGGTGGCAAGGCGACCCACCGTGCGCCGGTGGTGACCGTCATGGGTCACGTCGACCACGGCAAGACCTCGCTGCTGGACTACATCCGTCGCGCCAAGGTCGCCTCGGGCGAAGCCGGCGGCATCACCCAGCACATCGGTGCCTACCACGTGGAAACCGAGCGTGGCATGGTCACCTTCCTGGATACCCCCGGTCACGCGGCGTTCACCGCCATGCGTGCCCGTGGTGCCCAGGCCACCGACATCGTCATCCTGGTGGTAGCGGCCGACGACGGCGTGATGCCCCAGACCGAAGAAGCCATCCAGCACGCCAAGGCGGCGGGTGTGCCCATCGTCGTGGCGGTCAACAAAGTCGACAAGCCCGACGCCGATCCGGATCGCGTCAAGCACGATCTGGCTGGCCGTCAGGTCATCCCGGAAGAATGGGGCGGCGACACCCAGTTCGTGCACGTCTCGGCCAAGGCCGGTACCGGTGTGGACGAACTGCTCGAAGCCATCCTGCTGCAAGCCGAGGTGCTCGAACTGACCGCCACCCCGGAAGCGCCCGGTCGCGGTGTGGTCATCGAATCCCGCCTGGACAAGGGCCGTGGTCCGGTCGCCACCGTCCTAGTACAGAACGGCACCCTGCGTCAGGGTGATATGGCCCTGGTCGGCGTCAACTATGGCCGCGTACGCGCCATGCTCGACGAGAACGGCAAGCCGATCAAGGAAGCCGGTCCGTCCATCCCGGTCGAGATCCTCGGCCTGGACGGCACTCCGGATGCCGGTGACGAACTCACCGTGCTGACCGACGAGAAGAAAGCTCGCGAAGTGGCGCTGTTCCGTCAGGGCAAGTTCCGCGAGGTCAAGCTGGCTCGTGCCCACGCTGGCAAGCTCGAAAACATCTTCGAGAACATGGGCCAGGACGAGAAGAAGACCCTCAACATCGTGCTCAAGGCCGATGTGCGCGGTTCGCTCGAGGCGCTGCAGGGCTCGCTGTCTGGCCTGGGCAACGACGAGGTCCAGGTGCGGGTGGTCGGCGGTGGCGTCGGTGGTATCACCGAGAGCGATGCCAACCTGGCGCTGGCCTCCAATGCCGTGCTGTTCGGCTTCAACGTCCGGGCCGATGCCGGGGCGCGGAAGATCGTCGAGCAGGAAGGCCTCGACATGCGCTACTACAACGTCATCTACGACATCATCGAAGACGTGAAGAAGGCGCTGACCGGTATGCTGGGCAGCGACGTCCGGGAGAACATCCTGGGTATCGCCGAAGTGCGCGATGTCTTCCGTTCGCCGAAGTTCGGCGCCGTCGCTGGCTGCATGGTCACCGAGGGCATGGTGCACCGCAACCGTCCGATCCGCGTACTGCGCGAGGATGTGGTCATCTTCGAAGGCGAGCTGGAATCCCTGCGTCGCTTCAAGGATGACGTCGCCGAAGTACGTGCCGGCATGGAGTGCGGTATCGGCGTGAAGAGCTACAACGACGTGCGCGTCGGGGACAAGATCGAGGTATTCGAGAAGGTCCAAGTCGCCCGTTCGCTGTAACGGCGACTCCGCCCCAGGACGGCAGGTCGCGGACCTGGCAGAGGCTTGCCAGGTCCGGACTTGCCGTTCGCGTTTCCAAGATTCATGGCTGGCAGGCCGAGCGTCTGCGGCCTTTCGTACGAGAGTTTCGACATGGCCAAAGAATTCAGCCGTACCCAGCGCATCGGCGATCAGATGCAGCGTGAGCTGGCACTGCTGATCCAGCGCGAGATCAAGGATCCGCGACTGGGCATGGTGACCATCACCGGTGTGGACGTCGCTCGCGACCTGTCCCATGCCAAGGTGCACATCACGGTCCTGGGCAAGGACGATGACGCCGAGGCGATCAAGCAGAATATCGGCATCCTCAAGGATGCCGCCGGTTTCCTGCGCCAGCAGTTGGGCCGGGTGATGAAGCTGCGGACCATCCCCCAGCTGAGCTTCCAGTACGACGAGAGCATCCGTCGCGGCGCCCAGCTGTCGGCCCTGATCGAGCGGGCGGTCGCCGAAGACCGTCGCCACGACGGGGAGGAGTGAGGGTGGCCCAGGTCAAACGTATTCGCCGGCAGGTACATGGCGTACTGGTACTGGACAAGCCCCGCGGCTTTTCCTCCAATGCCGCGCTGCAGAAGGTCCGTTGGTTGCTCAACGCCGAGAAGGCCGGACATACCGGCAGCCTCGATCCGCTGGCCACCGGCGTGCTGCCGCTGTGCTTCGGCGAGGCGACCAAGTTTTCCCAGTACCTGCTGGATGCCGACAAGGGCTACCACACCGTAGCGCAGCTCGGTGTCACCACCACCACCGGCGATGCCGAGGGGGAAGTACTGGAGCGACGGGCGGTTGCTATCGACGAGGCAGCCATTTTGGCGGCCTTGCCGGCTTTTCGCGGCGAGATAGAGCAGATTCCGCCGATGTACTCGGCGCTCAAGCGCGACGGTCAGCCGCTCTACAAACTGGCTCGTGCCGGCGAAGTAGTGGAGCGCGAGCCGCGTTCTGTTACTATTGCCCGGCTGGAACTTTTGGCGTTGCGGGAAGATCGTGCGACGTTGGAAGTGGCCTGCAGCAAGGGGACCTATGTGCGTACCCTGGTCGAAGACCTCGGCGCCCGTCTCGGCTGTGGTGCCCATGTGGCGGAGCTGCGGCGTACCCAGGCCGGTCCCTTTGGCCTGACGCAAGCGATCAGCCTGGACGAGCTGGAGGCGGCGCACGCCGAAGGCGGTTCCGAGGCCTTGGATCGCTTCCTGCTGCCGGTCGACAGTGGCCTGGAGCACTGGCCGCTGGTGCAGCTGACGCAGCACAGCGCCTACTACTGGTTGCACGGTCAGCCCGTTCGGGCGGCCAATGCGCCGAAATTCGGCTTGATGCGGGTGCAGGACGACCAGGGTCGTTTCATCGGCATCGGCGAGATTGATGACGAGGGGCAGGTTGCTCCTCGTAGACTGATTCGGTCCTAGACCGATACCGAGGGTGGCTGTCAGCAGGCACGGTCACACCTCTTTCCTTAAGCACGGGACCTGTCCCGGCCTGTTCCTCAGAGGAGCCCTATCATGGCACTGAGCGTTGAAGACAAAGCCCAGATCGTAAACGAGTTCAAGCGCGCCGAAGGCGACACCGGCTCGCCGGAAGTGCAGGTTGCCCTGCTGTCCGCCAACATCGACAAGCTGCAAGGTCACTTCAAGGCCAACGGCAAAGATCACCACAGCCGTCGTGGTCTGATCCGCATGGTCAACCAGCGTCGTAAGCTGCTGGACTACCTGAAGTCCAAGGACACCACTCGTTACAGCGCACTGATCGCTCGCCTGGGCCTGCGTCGTTAAGACGATGCAGACCTGCTGCAAGCAGTCTGAAGCTGGAGGTCGGCTCGCGCCGGCCTCCGGCTTTTTTGCTTGAGAGGCCGACGAAATCGGCCTGCGTCACCTCGGAGATCAGCGAGGGTCCGAATCCCCCCGGTCGCCACCGTTTCCCCCAAGGCAATAAAGAGAAGGAAAGACTGTGAATCCAGTAATCAAGCAATTCAAGTTCGGTGAGCAGACCTTCACCCTGGAAACCGGCCGCATCGCGCGCCAGGCTTCCGGTGCGGTACTGGTCTCCACCGATGACGTCAGCGTGCTGGTCACCGTGGTCGGTGCCAAGCAGCCCGCCGCTGGCAAGGACTTCTTCCCGCTGTCCGTGCACTACCAGGAGAAGACCTACGCCGCTGGCCGCATCCCCGGTGGCTACTTCAAGCGTGAAGGCCGTCCTTCCGAGAAGGAAACCCTGACCTCGCGCCTGATCGATCGCCCGATCCGTCCGCTGTTCCCCGAGGGCTTCCTGAACGAAGTCCAGGTGGTCTGCACCGTGGTCAGCACCAACAAGAAGTCCGATCCGGACATCGCCGCCATGATCGGTACCTCAGCCGCCCTGGCCATCTCCGGCATTCCCTTCGCCGGCCCCATCGGTGCTGCGCGCGTGGGCTACCACAGCGAACTGGGCTACCTGCTGAACCCCAGCTACGAGCAACTGCAGAGCTCCAGCCTGGACATGGTCGTGGCCGGTACCCGTGACGCCGTGCTGATGGTGGAATCCGAGGCCGACGAGCTGACCGAAGACCAGATGCTGGGTGGCGTGCTGTTCGCCCACGAAGAATTCCAGGTGGCCATCGAAGCCATCAGCCAGTTCGCTGCCGAAGCCGGCAAGCCGAGCTGGAACTGGCAGGCCCCTGCCGAGAACACCGCTCTGATCGAAGCCGTCAAGGCCGAGGTCGGCGAGGCCGTGTCCCGCGCCTACACCATCACCGTCAAGCAGGATCGCTATGCGGCCCTGGGTGCCCTGCGCGACCAGGCCGTCGCCAAGCTGGCCGGCGAGAACGGCCAGTACAGCGAAGCCGAGGTCAAGGAGACTTTCGGTCTGTTGGAATACCGCACCGTGCGCCAGAACATCGTCGACGGCAAGCCGCGTATCGACGGTCGCGATACCCGCACCGTTCGCCCGCTGCAGATCGAAGTCGGCACCCTGAAGAAGACCCACGGTTCGGCACTGTTCACCCGTGGCGAAACCCAGGCCCTGGTCACCGCGACCCTGGGCACCGCCCGTGACGCCCAACTGCTGGACACCCTGGAAGGCGAGCGTCGTGACAGCTTCATGCTGCACTACAACTTCCCGCCCTTCTCGGTCGGCGAGTGCGGCCGCATGGGCAGCCCGGGTCGTCGCGAGATCGGTCACGGCCGTCTGGCCCGTCGTGGCATCCAGGCCATGCTGCCGACCCAAGAAGCCTTCCCCTACAGCATCCGCGTGGTCTCCGAGATCACCGAATCCAACGGCTCCAGCTCCATGGCCTCAGTCTGCGGTGCCTCCCTGGCGCTGATGGACGCCGGTGTGCCGGTCAAGGCGCCGGTTGCCGGTATCGCCATGGGTCTGGTGAAGGAAGGTGAGAAATTCGCCGTCCTGACCGACATCCTGGGTGATGAAGACCACCTGGGCGACATGGACTTCAAGGTGGCCGGTACTGCCAAGGGCGTTACTGCTCTGCAGATGGATATCAAGATCAACGGCATCACCGAAGAGATCATGGAGATCGCCCTGGAACAGGCGCTGGAAGCGCGTCTGAACATCCTCGGCCAGATGAACCAGGTGATCTCCGAGTCCCGCGCCGAGCTGTCGGAAAATGCCCCGACCATGCTGGCGATGAAGATCGACCAGGACAAGATCCGCGACGTGATCGGCAAGGGTGGCGCCACCATCCGCGCTATCTGCGAAGAGACCAAGGCTTCGATCGACATCGAGGACGACGGCACCATCAAGATCTACGGCGAGACCCGTGAAGCGGCTGAAGCGGCCAAACAGCGCGTCCTGGGCATCACCGCCGAGGCCGAGATCGGCAAGATCTACGTCGGCAAGGTGGAGCGCATCGTCGACTTCGGCGCCTTCGTCAACATCCTGCCCGGCAAGGACGGTCTGGTGCACATCTCGCAGCTGAGCGATCAGCGCATCGAGAAGGTCACCGATGTCCTCAAGGAAGGCCAGGAAGTGAAGGTGCTGGTGCTGGACGTGGACAACCGTGGCCGCATCAAGCTGTCGATCAAGGACGTAGCCGCGGCGGAAGCCTCCGGCGTCTGAGCCGACCTTGAGTAAGAAAAACCCGGCCTAGGCCGGGTTTTTTGTTTTTGGTAGGTAGAGATCGCGGCCATGGGCCGCTCCTACAGAAAGTAATGCTTTGTAGGAGCGGCCCATGGCCGCGATTGGTCTGCATCACGCCTTCTCGCGAATCCACTCGATGAAGCTGCGCACCTTGGGCACCTCCGCCATCTGTTCCGGATAGGCCAGCCAATAGGCATGGGGACTGGCCAGGCGATGCGGCCAGGCGAGCACCAGGTGGCCGGAGGCCAGTTCTTCGGCGACCAGGAATTCCGGTAGCAGGGCTACGCCGCACCCTTCCCGGGCGGCGCGGGCGCAGAGTGTGAAGGTGTCGAAGCGCGGGCCGTGGTGGCTGTGCACCTCCTCGCGCCCCAGGCTGGTGTACCAGTCGTGCCAGGATTCCGGGCGGGTGGTGTTCTGCAGCAGGACGAAGTCCACCAGCGCTTCCGGACCGGCGATGCCCTCGGCAGGGAGCAGATCCGGCGCACAGACCGCGACCATGTGCTCGTGCAGCAGCAGTTCGCACTCGGCGCCGGGCCAACTGCCGTGGCCATAGAACAGCGCCACGTCATGGCGCGGGTCGCGGAAGTCCACCGGCTCCAGGGCGCTGGAGACGTCCAGGTGGATACTGGGATGGCGCAGGCGCCAGCCCTTCAACCGCGGCACCAGCCAGCGTTCGCCGAAGGTCGGGGGCGTGGCCACGCGCAGCACTTCGGTCTCACCGCCATAGGATCTCAGGTAGCGCGCCGACATCTCCAGCTGGTTGAGTATCTTGTCCACTTCGGCCAGGTACAGCGCGCCAGCGGGGGTCAGCTGCAAACGGCGCCGGACGCGGCGGAACAGGCTGTGCTGTAGGAGTTCCTCGAGCTGGGCGACCTGCTTGCTGACGGCGCTCTGGGTCAGGGCCAGCTCGTCCGCCGCGCGGGTGAAGCTCAGGTGGCGGGCGACGGCTTCGAAGCACTGCATGGCGGTGATGGAGGGCAGGTGACGACGCTGCATGGCCGGACTCGTGACATGAAAAAAGGGAATGATATGCCGAGCAAAGGTCGGTTGTCCGGGACCGTCGCGCTGACCATACTCAAGGTCGATTCCTTTGATCCTCGCGGAGACCTCAGCATGAGCAAGGCCCTGTTGGAACGCCTCGGCGTTCCTGCCCAGCACTACACCCAAGGCGACCATCTGGTGCATTCCCCCATCGACGGCAGCCAGTTGGGCAGCGTCGCCCTGGAAAGCGCCGCCGAGGTGGAGCAGAAGATCTCCCGTGCCGAGCGTGCCTTCCAGGCCTGGCGTGCGGTACCGGCGCCGCGGCGCGGCGAGCTGGTGCGGCTGCTGGGCGAGGAACTGCGGGCGCACAAGGCCGATCTCGGCGAGTTGGTGTCCTGGGAAGCCGGCAAGATCACCCAGGAAGGCCTGGGCGAAGTTCAGGAGATGATCGATATCTGCGACTTCGCCGTGGGCCTGTCGCGCCAGCTTTATGGTCTGACTATTGCGTCCGAGCGCCCTGGCCACCATATGCGTGAGACCTGGCAACCGCTGGGCGTGGTCGGCATCATCAGCGCCTTCAACTTCCCGGTAGCGGTCTGGTCCTGGAACGCCGCCCTGGCGCTGGTCTGCGGCAATCCGGTGATCTGGAAGCCATCGGAGAAGACTCCGCTGACCGCGTTGGCCTGCCAGGCGCTGTTCGAGAAGGCCCTGGCCCGCTTCGGCGAGGCCCCGGCGGACCTGAGCCAGGTAGTCATTGGTGATCGCGCTGCAGGCGAAGCCCTGGTCGATGATCCGCGGGTAGCACTGGTGAGTGCCACGGGTAGCACCCGCATGGGTCGCGAGGTTGGACCTCGGGTTGCGGCGCGCTTCGGACGCAGCATCCTCGAGCTGGGTGGCAACAATGCCATGATCCTCGCGCCGAGCGCCGATCTGGACATGGCCGTGCGCGCCATCCTGTTTAGCGCCGTCGGTACCGCTGGCCAGCGTTGCACCACCCTGCGCCGGCTGATCGCCCATCGTTCGGTGAAGGACGAGATCGTCGAGCGACTGAAGACCGCCTATGCCAAAGTCCGCATCGGCCATCCGTTGCAGGGCAACCTGATCGGCCCGTTGATCGATGCCGCCAGCTTCCAGGCCATGCAGGGGGCGCTGGAGCAGGCCCGGGGCGAGGGTGGGGTGGTCTTCGGCGGCGAACGTCAGCTGGCTGACCAGTATCCCAACGCCTACTACGTGGCGCCGGCCATCGTCGAGATGCCGGAGCAAAGCGAGGCGGTGCGCCACGAGACCTTCGCGCCCATTCTCTATGTGCTGACCTATGACGACTTCGACGAAGCGGTGGCGCTGAACAACGCCGTGCCCCAGGGGCTGTCGTCCTGCATCTTCACCACCGACGTGCGCGAGGCCGAAGCCTTCATCTCGGCGACCGGCAGTGACTGCGGCATCGCCAACGTCAACATCGGCCCGAGCGGCGCCGAGATCGGTGGCGCCTTCGGTGGCGAGAAGGAAACCGGCGGTGGTCGCGAGTCCGGTTCGGATGCCTGGAAGGCCTACATGCGCCGCCAGACCAACACCGTCAACTATTCGCGCGAGCTGCCGCTGGCCCAGGGCATCGTGTTCGACTGAGTCGCCCAGCCAGGAGCGCACGGGAATGCAGTTGCGTGAGGAATGCCTGTGGGAGCGGCTGTATCCGGCAATGCCGGGAGCGCCGTTGCGGGGTGATATCGACGTCGAGGTGTGCGTCATCGGTGCTGGCTTCACCGGTCTGTCCACCGGCCTGCACCTGGCGCAGGCCGGGCGCCGGGTGGCGGTGCTGGAGGCCCATGGCGTCGGTCATGGCGGCTCCGGGCGCAATGTCGGCCTGGTCAATGCCGGCATGTGGATTCCGCCGGACGAAGCGGTGGCTACGCTCGGCCAGGAGGTGGGCGAGCGCCTGCTGGCGGTGATGGGCGATGCGCCGAGCCAGGTGTTCGCCCTTGTCGAGCGCTATGACATCGACTGCCAGCCGCGCCGGGCCGGCACTCTGCACATGGCGCACAGTGCCAAGGGCCTGGCCGATCTGGGGCGCCGTGCCGAGCAATGGCAACGACGCGGCGCCCGGGTCGAGTTGCTGGAAGGCGAGGCCTGCTATACGGCGTGCGGTACCCGCGACATCAGCGGCGCTCTGCTCGATCATCGGGCGGGTACCCTGGTACCCATGGGCTATGCCCAGGGACTTGCCAAGGCACTGCGTCAGGAAGGCGGGAAGCTGTTCGAGCAGACCACGGTGCGGCAGTTGCAGCGAGTCGGCGAGCGCTGGCAGGTGGAGACCGAGCAGGGTCGGGTCAGCGCCGACCAGGTGGTGATCGCCTCCAACGCCTACACGGAAGGCGAGTGGACCACCCTGCGCAAGCAGTTCTTCGCGGGCTACTACTATCAGGTGGCCTCGCAGCCGTTGGGACCGGAGGCGGATTTCATCCTGCCCCAGGGACGCGGCTCCTGGGATACCCGCACGGTACTGAGCAGCATCCGTCGCGATGCCGAGGGGCGCCTGCTGCTGGGCAGCCTCGGCAACATGTCCGGGCGCCCGGCCAGCTTCATCCGGGCCTGGGCGGATCGCATCCAGCGTCACTATTTCCCCTCGCTCGGGCGGGTGGACTGGGAATGCACCTGGACCGGTCGGATCGCCTTCACCCCGGATCATCTGATGCGTCTGTTCGAACCGGCGCCGGGATTGCTCGCGGTGACCGGTTACAACGGTCGTGGGGTGACTACCGGCACGGTCGTGGGGCAGGCTTTCGCCCGTTATCTGTGCAGCGGCGATCGCAACGACCTGCCCATGCCGCTGGCCAGCCTGGATAGCAATCCGGTCGGGCAGTGGCGCAGCCTGATGTACGAAGCGGGCTTTACCCTCTATCACGCCGGGCAGTGCCTGCGGGTGGTGCTCTAGCCGGGGCGGCCATCCCGCGCGGTGCCTGCCGACAGAGCTTTCTGGAGCGGCCGATTTGCGCATTCCGCCTTGCGCAAATCGGCCGTTTTGCTTGGCGCATCTTTCCCGCGGACAGGGAAGCACCCAAAGGTCCGGCGCAGGGCTCGGTCGCGCCCCGTGTTCGATGGTTACTTTGGTGGCACGGCGAGCACAGGGTGTTACGTTTTGGTGCGAAACAGGTGCAACCGGGTTGCGATCAGGTAACAAACGCCACGGCTTTTCCACGGGGTTTGTCACCGGTAGGGCGCTTTACTCTGACTTATCAGCGGCCTACGACCAAAGTCTCAAGGGCTTCCAAGGTGCACTGACTGCGGCCTTTGCCATAGGCGGCGGGGCCTTTGGCTCTCTGCGGCGATGGCAAATCGCCTTTGCACGGTGCACACAGATGGGTGCTGGCACAGGCTTTGCTCTTGCCGAGAAGCCAACCACCCTCTGGAGCAAACCTCCCATGTCGAAGATTTACAGAAAAGGCATTCTGGCTCTCGCTATCGGTTCTGCGTTCACTCTCTCGTCCCTGGCGCACGCCGATATCGTGATCGGGGTCGCCGGTCCCTTCACCGGGGCCAGCGCCGCCTACGGCGAGCAGTTCTGGAAGGGTGCTTCCCAGGCCGCGGAAGACATCAACGCCGCCGGCGGCATCAACGGCGAGAAGATCAAGCTGGTGCAGGGCGATGACGCCTGTGAGCCCAAGCAGGCCGTGGCCGTGGCCAACCGCCTGGTGGACTCCGAGAAGGTCAAGGCCGTGATCGGCCACTTCTGCTCCTCCAACACCATGCCCGCCTCGGAGATCTACGACGAAGCCGGCATCATCTCCATCACCCCGGCCTCCACCAACCCCAAGATCACCGAGCGTGGCCTGGCGGGCGTGTTCCGCATGTGCGGTCGTGACGACCAGCAGGGCATCGTCGCCGGCGACTACATCGTCGACGTGCTCAAGGCCAAGAAGGTTGCCATCATCCACGACAAGGACACCTACGGTCAGGGCCTGGCCGACGCCACCAAGGCGCAGCTCAACAAGCGCGGCGTGAAAGAGGTGCTCTACGAGGGCCTGACCCGCGGCGAGAAGGACTTTAACTCCCTGGTCACCAAGATCCGTGCCTCCGGCGCCGACGTGGTCTACTTCGGCGGCCTGCACCCCGAAGCCGGTCCGCTGGTCCGCCAGATGCGCGAGCAGGGCGTGACCGCCAAGTTCGTCTCCGGCGACGGCATCGTCTCCGCCGACCTGGTCACCACCGCCGGTGGCGCCCAGTACACCAAGGGCGTGCTGATGACCTTCGGCGCCGACCCGCTGCAGAACCCGGCCGGCAAGACCGTGGTGGAAACCCTGCGTAAAGCTGGCTACGAGCCTGAGGGCTACACCCTCTACTCCTACGCCTCGCTGCAGGCCGTCGCCGCCGCCTTCAACGGCATCAAGGGCACCGACGGCGCCAAGGCCGCCGAATGGCTGAAGTCCCACAGCGTCAACACCGTGCTGGGTGAGAAGAGCTGGGACAGCAAGGGTGACCTCAAGGTCTCCGACTACGTGATGTACGAATGGGACGACAAGGGCAAGTACCACCAACTGCCCTGATCCTCGCGTGAATCCGCCAGCCGCCGTCTCGTCTCCGCCCCAGGACGAGGCGGCGGGTGGCGGCCCTCGTCATCCATCCAGCGCGAGACTGCAAACGTGGACGGTATTTTCCTGCAACAACTGGTCAACGGCCTGACCCTGGGCTCGGTCTACGGACTCATCGCCATTGGTTACACCATGGTCTATGGCATCATCGGCATGATCAACTTCGCCCACGGCGACGTGTACATGGTGTCGGCCTATCTCGCCGCCATCGGCATCGCCGTGCTGAGTGTCTTCGGCCTGCATTCCTTCCCCGTGCTGATCTTCGGCACCCTGATCTTCACCGTGGTGGTCACCTCCGTGTACGGCTGGGCCATCGAACGGATCGCCTACAAGCCGCTGCGCAACTCCACGCGCCTGGCCCCGCTGATCTCGGCCATCGGCATGTCGCTGATCCTGCAGAACTATGTACAGCTCGCCCAGGGCGCGCGCCAGCAGGGGGTGCCGACGCTGCTCGACGGTGCGCTGCGCCTGCACATCGGTGATGGCTTCGTGATCATCACCTACACCAAGATCTTCATCATTCTGGCCTCCATCATCGGTATGGGCCTGCTCACCTACGTGATTCAGAAGACCACCCTCGGCCGCATGTGCCGGGCCACCCAGCAGGATCGCAAGATGGCGCAGATCCTGGGCATCAACACCGACCGGGTGATTTCCTACGTCTTCATCATCGGCGCGGCCATGGCGGCGCTGGCCGGGGTGCTCATCACCCTCAACTACGGCACCTTCGACTTCTATGCCGGCTTCATCATCGGCATCAAGGCCTTCACCGCGGCGGTACTCGGCGGCATCGGCTCGCTGCCCGGCGCCATGCTCGGCGGCATCATCCTTGGCATCTCCGAAGCCCAGTTCGCCAGCCTGGTGAACTCGGACTACAAGGACGTCTTCAGCTTCTCGCTGCTGGTGGCGATCCTGATCTTCCGGCCCCAGGGGCTGCTCGGCAAACCCCAGGTCACGAAGGTGTAATCCATGAGTCAGACGTCTTCCTCCTTCGACCTCAAGGTCGTGCTGCGTGACACCCTCATGGTGGGCCTGGTCTCGCTGATCCTCTTCGGCCCCATCGTCGGCATCGTGCTCGACGGCTACGGCTACAACCTCGAACCCGGGCGCGTCGGCATCATGGTGGCGGTGGTCATGGCTGGCCGCTTCCTGCTCAGCCTGTTCGGCCAGACCGCCAAGGGGCGCGACTGGATCGAGTCCTTCAAGCGCAACGACGGCGGCGTCCACGTGCTGCCGCCGGGGCACAAGTCCAACCTGAGATTCATCCTGCCCATCGTCATCCTGGTGGCCATCGCCTTTCCCTTCCTGGCCACCAAGTACTGGCTGACGGTAATCATCCTCTGCCTGATCTACGTGCTGCTGGGCCTGGGCCTGAACATCGTGGTGGGCCTGGCCGGACTGCTCGACCTCGGCTACGTCGGCTTCTATGCCATCGGCGCCTACGGCCTGGCGCTGGGTTACCAGTACCTGGGACTGGGCTTCTGGACCATGCTGCCACTGGCTGCGGTCATGGCGGCGGTGGCGGGGGCGATACTGGGCTTCCCGGTCTTGCGCATGCACGGAGACTACCTGGCCATCGTCACCCTCGGTTTCGGCGAGATCATCCGCCTGGTACTCAACAACTGGCTGGAAGTGACCAAGGGGCCCAATGGGATCGCCGCGCCTTCGCCGACCTTCTTCGGTATCGAATTCGGGCGCCGGGCGAAGGAGGGCGGGGTGCCCATCCATGAGTTGCTGGGCATCAGCTACAACCCCAACGCCACCATGATCTTCATCTACACCGTGCTGTTCCTGGTGGTGCTGCTGGTGCTCTACATCAAGCACCGCCTGACCCGCATGCCGGTCGGCCGCGCCTGGGAAGCCCTGCGTGAAGACGAGATCGCCTGTCGCGCCATGGGGCTGAACCACGTGCTGGTGAAACTCTCCGCCTTCATGATCGGCGCCTCCACCGCCGGCCTGGCCGGGGTGTTCTTCGCCACCTACCAGGGCTTCATCAACCCGGCTTCGTTCAACTTCTTCGAATCGGTGCTGGTGCTGGCCATCGTGGTATTGGGCGGCCTGGGCTCCACCGTCGGGGTGGTGGTCTCGGCCTTCGTCATGACCCTGCTGTTCGAGCTGCTGCGCGAATTCGGCGACATCCGCATGCTGGTATTCGGCGTGCTGATGGTGGTGATGATGATGTGGCGGCCGCGTGGGCTGATCCGTATCGCCCGCAGTGGCTTCGCGATTCGCAAGGGAGTGGCGCCGTGAGCGACAACATTCTGACCGTCAGCGGTCTGGGCATGAGATTCGGTGGCATCAAGGCGCTGTCGGACGTGTCCTTCGATATCAAGCGGCACTCCATCACCGCGCTGATCGGCCCCAACGGCGCCGGCAAGACCACGGTGTTCAACTGCCTGACCGGCTTCTACAAGGCCACCGATGGCGAGATCCGCCTGGATACCGCCGATGGCCGCTCGACCCGCGTCGGCAAGATCATGGGCGAGCGCTTCCAGGCCACCGACTTCGTCAATCCGGTGCAGTTCGGCAGCCGGCTCTGGTACAAGATGTTCGGCGGCACCCACCTGGTGAATCGCGCCGGTCTCGCCCGCACCTTCCAGAACATCCGCCTGTTCAAGGAGATGTCGGTGGTGGAGAACCTGCTGGTGGCGCAGCACATGCAGTGCAATCGCAACCTGATCACCGGCATCCTCAACACCCCCGGCTATCGCCGCGCCGAGGAAAAGGCGCTGGACACGGCCTTCTACTGGCTCGAAGTGGTGGATCTGGTGGACCACGCCAACCGTCTGGCCGGCGAGCTTTCCTACGGCCAGCAGCGCCGCCTGGAAATCGCCCGCGCCATGTGCACCCGTCCGGAGATCGTCTGCCTGGACGAACCCGCCGCCGGCCTCAACCCAGCCGAGACCGAGGCGCTGGCCGGGATGATCCGCCTGCTGCGTGACCAGCACCGCATCACTGTGGTGTTGATCGAGCACGACATGGGCATGGTGATGAACATCTCCGACCACATCGTGGTGCTGGACCACGGCCAGGTCATCGCCCGCGGCCTGCCGGGCGACATCCGCAACGATCCCAAGGTCATCGCCGCCTACCTCGGCGCCGAAGAAGAGGAGGTGGCATGACCACGCCGATCCTGGAATTCCGCAACGTCGACGTCTTCTATGGGCCGATCCAGGCGCTGAAGAGCGTCTCCCTGACCATCAACGAAGGAGAGACGGTGAGCCTGATCGGCTCCAATGGCGCCGGCAAGTCCACCCTGTTGATGTCCATCTTCAGCCAGCCCCAGGCGCGCAACGGGCAGATCCTCTACCGCGGCGAGGACATCACTCGCAAGAACGCCCACTACGTGGCCTCCAACGGCATCGCCCAGTCGCCGGAGGGGCGCCACGTGTTCCCCGACATGACGGTCGAGGAAAACCTGCTGATGGGTACCATCCCTATCGGTACCCGCTGGGTGGACGAAGACATGCAGCGCATGTTCGATCTCTTCCCGCGCCTCAAGGAGCGCCGCAACCAGCGCGCCATGACCATGTCCGGTGGTGAGCAGCAGATGCTGGCGATCGCCCGAGCGCTGATGAGTCGGCCCAAACTGCTGTTGCTGGACGAGCCCAGCCTGGGTCTGGCGCCCATCGTGGTGAAGCAGATCTTCCAGATCCTGCGCGAGCTGGCCCAGAGCGGCATGACCATCTTCCTGGTGGAGCAAAACGCCAACCATGCGCTGCGCCTGTCGGACCGTGCCTATGTGATGGTCACCGGCGAGATCCGCATGACCGGCAGCGGCCAGGAGCTCTTGGCCAATCCCCAGGTACGCGAAGCCTACCTGGGCGGCCACTAGTGATGGACGCGGTCCGCGGTCGCTGTCTGGTCGCGGGCCATGCTCAGGGGCGCCTGGCCTGGGCGTCCTTGGGTTTGAGTTTCTGGGGTGGCGTCGATCCGGCCAGTGGCCGGGTGATCGACCGCCACCATCCCCTGCACGGCCTGGAACTGGCTGGGCGCATCCTGGCCATTCCCAGCGGACGCGGCTCCTGCACCGGCAGTGCCGTGCTCTTGGAACTGCTGCTGGCGGGACGCGGACCGGCCGCGCTGATACTGGCCGAGCCGGACGAGATCCTCAGCTTGGGTGCCATCGTCGCGGAAGAGCTCTTCGGCTGCTCCCTGCCGGTGGTCAGTCTTGGTGCCGAGGCTTTCGCGGCCCTGGCCGAGCAGGAGGAAATCGCGGTACATGACGGCTGGGTCGGTGCGCCTGGAGACCTCTTTTCCAGTACCCCTGACGAGGCCTCTGCCGAGTTGCGGCTAAGCGCGACCGACCAGGCCAAGCTGGCCGGTGCCCAGGGCCAGGCGGTCCAGGCGGCCATGAAGATCCTGGTGCGCATGGCGCGTCTGCAGGGCGCCCGCGAATTGCTCAATATCACCCAGGCCCATATCGACGGCTGCATCTACACCGGCCCGGCTAGCCTGGCCTTTGCCCAGCGCCTGGTGGAGTGGGGTGGTCGGGTACAGGTGCCTACCAGTCTCAACGCGGTATCGGTGGATCAACGCCGCTGGCGTGAGCAGGGCGTGGCGCCGGCGCTCGGCGAGCCGGCCAGTGCCCTGGCCGATGCCTATGTGGCCCTCGGCTGTCACCCCACCTTTACCTGCGCCCCCTATCTGCTGGACAGCGCCCCGATCCTGGGCGAGCAGGTGGTGTGGGCCGAATCCAATGCCGTGGTCTTCGCCAACAGCGTGCTGGGCGCGCGCACCCAGAAATACGCCGACTTCCTCGACATCTGCACTGCCCTGACCGGTCGCGCGCCCCTGGCCGGCTGCCATCTGGACAGCGGTCGCCGCGCGAACAAGGTCTTCCGGGTCAGGGTGCCCGAAGGGCATGACGATGCCTTCTATCCGTTGCTCGGTTACTGGATCGGCCTGCGCTCGCCCACGCGGATCCCTGCGGTGCTGGGGTTGGAAAACAGCCAGCCCAGTCGCGACGATCTCAAGGCCTTTGGCGCCGCCTTCGCCACCACCTCGGCGGCACCGCTGTTCCATCTGGTCGGGGTGACGCCCGAGGCGCCTACGCTTGCCTCGGTTGCCGCGCCCGAGCTGGATATCGAGGAGATAGACCTGGCCGACCTGCGCCAGGCCTGGGCCGAGCTGGATAGCGCCGCCGACCGTGAGGTACAGCTGGTCGCCCTGGGCAATCCGCATTTCTCCGCCGAGGAATGCCGGCGCCTGGCCGAGCTCTGCCGGGGGCGGCGCAGGCATCCCGAGGTGGCGCTGGTGATCACCTTGGGGCGGGACGTGCGCGCAGCGGCCGAACGGTCTGGCAGCCTGGCCGAGCTGGAAGCCTTCGGCGCCCAACTGGTCGGCGACACCTGCTGGTGCATGCTTGGTGAACCCCTGGTGCCGCCCCAGGCCCGTACCCTGCTGACCAACTCCGGCAAGTTCGCCCACTACGGACCTGGCCTTACCGGTCGCGAGCTGCGCTTCGCTGGACTGGCCGCCTGTGTCGAAGCGGCCTGTACCGGACTGGCGCCGGCCGGACCGCCCGACTGGCTCACGCCAACGGATTTATCCACTTAGTTTTCGGTCCGAGTTCTGTACAGGAATTCCGTGGATCGTCCTGTGGATAAGCTCGGCATAGCCGGCCGTGAAGCCCAGGACACCTGGCCTGGCGAGAACTGCTCAAAAAATCGCCAGTGAATGAAAAGCCTTTCAATACCAAGGCGTTATAACTGATCCGCTGGATTCCCGGCGATCTGGGTATTCGCCTGACGAATGCCCCTGAGCTATCGTGGGCCTCGGCCAAACCCCCTCGCAGAAGGAATCTTTCATGTCTTCGATCTTCATCACCGGCGCCACCTCGGGCTTCGGCGCCGCCACCGCTCGCCGCTTCGCCAAGGACGGTTGGTCGATCGTCATTACCGGCCGTCGCGAGGATCGCCTGCACGCCCTGGCCGAGGAACTGTCCGGCCAGGCCAAGGTGCTGCCGCTGGTGCTGGACGTCCAGGATCGCGCCGCCGTGGAAGCCGCGGTCGCCGGCCTGCCGGCCGAATTCGCCCAGCTGCGCGCGCTGGTCAACAACGCCGGCCTGGCGCTGGGCAACACGCCGGCGCAGAGCTGTGACCTGGACGACTGGGACACCATGGTCGATACCAATATCAAGGGCATGCTCTATTGCACCCGACTGCTCCTGCCACGACTGATCGCCCACGGCGCCGGTGCCGGCATCGTCAACCTGGGCTCGGTGGCGGGCGACTATCCCTATCCGGGCAGCCACGTCTATGGCGCCACCAAGGCCTTCCTCAAGCAGTTCAGCCTGAGCCTGAGATCCGACCTGCTGGGTACCGGGGTGCGGGTGACCAACATCGAGCCGGGCCTTTCGGAAAGCGAGTTCTCGGTGGTGCGCTTCGGCGGCGACAAGGCCAAGGCCGATGCCGTCTATGCCGGCACCGAACCCCTGACCCCGGACGACATCGCCGATTCCATCCACTGGGCGCTGAATCAGCCCAAGCACGTCAACATCAACCGCATCCAGCTGATGGCGACCTGCCAGGCATTCAGCAACTTCAACATTCATCGCAACAGCTGAGGGCGCTCGTCAGAGCACCTTGACCGCCCGGCCGATGAACTGGATCGGCCCGGTGGGTCGGCCGGTGGGCGAGCCGCCCTGGTCTTCCAGGGTGAGTTCGAACAGCTGATTGGCTTCCAGCGGCGGCAGTTGGTCCAGCGGCACCTGCAGGGTGCGCCCCGGCTGGACCAGACCCAGGGATACCGGACCCTGCCAGTCATCGGCCTTGGTCCAGAACTGCAGCGTCTTGCCGCTCGGCACGGCGTCGCGCCCGAGGGGAATCAGCTGCAGGTCATGGGCACTGGCGGTCTGGATCACCCAGCCGGGCGTCCGGTCGCTCGGCGCGGCCAAGACAACCAGGTAGCTTGGCGTGGGTACCGGACGCATCAGCAACAGCACCGCGAGCACCAGGCTGGCGGCCAGTCCTGCCGCACTCAGGCCCTGCCAGAGCGCCAGTCGTTGCCATAGCGACTCACGCCGGGTTGTGACCTTGGCGTCGGCTTCACCCAGACTGCGCTCGATGCGGGGCCACAGATTCGCTCCGGGTTCGACAGGCTGCACCCGCTCGGCCAGCGGCTGCAGGCGAGCCTCCCAGCGCGCCACCGCGGCGGCCAGCCGGGCGTCCGTCGCCAGTGCGCCTTCGACCTGACGGCGCTCCTCGGCGTCCAGGGTGCCGAGCACGTACTCGCCAGCCAGACGCTCACGGTCTTCGTCCGGGGGCAGGGTAGCGTCGCTGTTCATGTCATGCACTCCCTCAGCGCCTTGAGGCCGCGAGTGATCCAGCTCTTCACCGTGCCCAGCGGCGCCTGCAGGCGCTGGGCGATCTCGCCATGGGAGCAACCGTCCAGATAGGCGGCCAGGATGGCCTCTCGACGCGGCGCCTCCAGATTCTGCAGACAGCCTTCCAAACGACTACCCGCGGCCTGCCGTGCCGGATCAGCGTGCTCGGCCAGCAGCGGTTCCCATTCCTCCGCCAGGGGCACCAGGCGCTGGCGATCACGCAGGGCGTTGAGCGCCAGGTTGCGCGCTACGCTACACATCCAGCCGCGCGCCGAGCCGCGCTCCGGGGCGAAACCGGCGGCGCCGCGCCAGATGCGCAGAAAGGCATCGTGGAGGATGTCCTCGGCCAGCCCGCGATCCCGTACCAGGCGGAGGACGATGCCCAGCAACAGCGGCGCCTCATTCTGATAGAGCCGCTGTAGAGCGGCACGCTCACCCCGGGCGCAGGCGGCGAGCAGTGCAGCGGGATCGTAAAGGGGATCGGTCACGAAATCGCGCCAGGCTGGGGACGCCAGGGTGGCGACCGGATCAGTCGAGCCTAGCCGATCCGGTCGTAGCTGTCCCCTTGGACCTCAGCCCTTCTTCCAGAACAGATAGTCGGCCTGATAGCCGACGGTCTGCTGTTCGCCCCGGTTAGCCGCAGTGCAGGCCTTGGCCGGCGCGACGCCACCCTTGAGCGCGGTGCGCTGGATATAGGTCGTGCCCTGGAAGGCGCCCTTGCCTTCGGCGGGGGCGGCTTCCACCAGTTGATAGGGGAGGTTGCCCGCGCCAGCGGGGGCGATGGCCAGTTGCTTGCCGACCACCTTGGAACCATCGGCGGCCTCCCAGGTGGCGGGCGGACCATAGTAGCGACCGACCGGCTTGCCCTGGCGATCATGCAAGTCGGCCTTGGGGCCGACGAAGACCCACTCGGTCTGGCCGGGCATGTCCTTCTTGTCGCGGCACTCGTAGACGATGGTGCCCTTGCCCACGGTTTCCAGCATCAGACTGTTGCCGGCGGGGACGCGAACGGCCTCGGGCAACTCGGCTTGGGCCAGCAGCGGGGTGCTCAGCAGGGCGGTCAGGGCCAGGATGCTGCAACGGCTAGAGATATTGTTCATGCGCTTGCTCCGGATTGAGAGGGGCACAGTCGGCTGGACTGTAGGGGCTATACCCGGTAGCCGGCGCTTTGGATGCAGCTGTCATCAAATATTTTCAATTGATCGGCATAGTCGCGACCGCCCTGCTGCTGAACCGCTCTGTCATGCGGCTCCTGTCAGCCCGCTGTCAGGCTGGTTTCAGCGATCCCTAAGGTTGTTCGGCGATAGTGGCGCCGGGTCCAAGCCCGTCCCCCCAGCCTGCCGGAGTCTTGCCGCGTGTCGTCCATCCCGAGCCCGGCGCGCCTGCGCCTCGAAAGTCTGGCGCTGCTCCTGCTGGCGGTGCCCCTGTTCACCTTGGGTCTCTGGGAGCAGCCCTTCATCGGCTTCGATGGGCGTTTCGCGCTGTTCGCCCAGGAGATGTTCCGTCATGGGGTCAGTGCCTTCCCGACCAGCTATGGGCAGCCCTATCCGGACTACCCCGCCACCTCCACGCTGTTCATCAACGTCTTCGCCCACCTGTTCGGCGAGGTCAACCGGCTCGCCACGGTGATCCCCACGGCGCTGGCCTCGGCCGGTATCGTCGCGCTGCTCTATCGCCTGCTCGCTCCGCACTCGCGGCGTTGGGCGCTATTGGCGGTGCTGCTGCTGCTGCTCACCAACGGCTTTCTCGCCAAGGCCCGCTCCATCTGCCTCGATCAGTTCGTCACCCTGGCGGCGCTGGCTTGCTTCTACCTACTGTGGAGCGCCGACCAGCGCGGCTTGCCCCGGCGGCGCGCCTTGGTGTTCCTCTGCATGGCGGCAGGCTTCGCCGTACGCGGACCGCTGGGCCTGATCGAGCCCTGCGGTGTGGTCTGCGTCTACTGGCTGCTACAGGGCGACTGGCGGCGCAGCTTCGGCTATGGCCTGGTCGGCGCGCTGTTGCTGGCGTTGTGCTGCGCCCTGCTGTTCGGCCTGGCCTGGCACACCGGTGGCATGCCCTTCGTCGAGGACGTGATCCGCATGCAGGTGTCCGGTCGGCTGGACGACACCGACGGCGCGGGCTATCCCTGGTGGTACTTCCTGCAACTGGGTCTCTATCGCTACGCCCCGGCCTTTCCCCTGGCATTGTTCGCCCTGCCGACGCTGAGGCGTCACTGGCACCTGCGCCAGGAGCAGGTGGAGAGCCGCTTGCTGGTGCAACTGGCCGGCTTCGCCGTGCTCATCGTGGTGGCGTTGTCGATCCCCACCTTCAAGAAACCCTATTACATCCTGCCGGCGATCCCGGCCTGCGCCGCTCTCGGCGCCTGGGTGCTGTGGCGAGGCCAGGGGTTGCTGGTCTGGGTGCGGCGGCTGTTCCTGCCCTTGCTGGTGCTGTTTCCGGTAGTGCTCGGGGTGCTGGTCAAGCTGCAGCAACCCAAGCTCCAGGCCGCCGGCTGGTGGCCATCGCTGGACCTGCGTCTGCTGCTGGGAGGCTTCGCCATCCTCGCACTGTTCGCCCTGCTGGCGGCCTGGCGTGAGCGTGGCGCCTTCCAGCTGGGCATGCCGCTGGCCGCCGCCGCCCTGGCGCAGTGGCTGCTGGTGGTGTTGGCACTGGACCCGATGCAGGCGCTGCGCTACGACACCCGCGCCTTCGTCACCCGTCTGGAGAGCCTGCGTCAGGGCGAGCCGGGCCAACTGGTGTTCTTTGGCCTGGGCCAGGACACCAAGGCCTTCCGCTACCTGATGAATCTCGACTACGACGTGCCCATGCCGGTGTTCATCGACGTCGGCCAGCCCGGGCAACTGGCGCAGGTCACCCGGCCCGCCTACGTGTTGCTCGACGCCGACAGCCAGGCGGCCCTGGCCAATACCCCGCTGGCCGGCCGCCAGCCGGTGCTGGATGGCCGCTTCAACGACAATCGCTGGCAGGCCTACTACCTGCCCTGAGGCCCGCGCCATGACCGATTCGCCCGATTTCCATCGTCGCCGGCTGTGCCTGGCCCTGGCTGGCCTGCCGCTGCTGGCTGCCTGCAAGCCGACCCAGGGCTACGGCCTGGCGGAGCGCAAGTCACTCTGGTTCGAAGAGCGCAAGTTCACCCCGGTGACGCCCCTGGCCTCGGCCAGCAGCTTTGTCCTCGGGGTACTGCCCGATACCCAGTACTACAGCGAGAACAACTTCGAGATGACGCGCACCGGCAAGCGGGTGGAGCGTTATCCGGGACTCGGCTATCCCCCCGCCCTGGCTTTTCACGCCCAGACCCACTGGTTGGCGAACAACGCCAGGGCGCTGAACATGCCCTTCGTGGTGCACCTGGGCGATCTGGTCGAGGATGCCGAGCAACACGGCGAATGGCGCCTGGCGAGCCAGGCCATGGCGCGCCTGGAGCGAGCCGGTCTGCCCTACAGCGTCATGACCGGCGATCACGATGTCATCGCGCTCTACACCGAGGATCGCCTGCGTGATGGCAGCGAGTTGTTCACCCAGTACTTCAGTCCGGAACGGGCGGCGCGGCAGAGCACCTTCCTCGAGCGCGATGCCACCGGTCTCAACGAAGCCCATCGTTTCGTGGCGCTCGGCCAGGGCTTCCTGCTGCTGACCCTGGACTGGTTCCCGTCGGAACAGTCGCTGGCCTGGGCCCAGTCGGTGCTGGATCGCTATCCGCACCTACCCACCATCCTGGCCTCGCACAACATCGTCGACCTGGTGAACGGCCAGGCCGTGCTCTCGAACCGACGCAACGATACGGGTGTGCGGCTGTGGAATCGCCTGATCCGGCGTAACGACCAGATATTCCTCACCCTCAATGGACACAACCATGGCAGCGGTCACCTGCGACTGGCCAACGACTTCGGCCATCCGGTGGATCTCCTGCTAATCAACTACCAGACCGAGTACGCCGGCGGTAACGGCCTGCTGCGCCTGCTGGAGCTGGACTTGGCGCGGGGGCGGCTGGAAGCCTTCACCTATTCGCCCTGGGTCGCCTATCGCCAGCAGAGTGGCGACCTACCGGTACGCCTGGGCAGCGATCCGCGCGACACCTATTCCGCCGAGGTACTGGCCCCGTTGGCCTCTTCGCAGTTCGATAACAGATTCGTCCTGGATGTGGACTTCGCCACGCGCTTCGCCGGCTTTGGCGGCTATACCGCGCAGTTGCCGGCGGTGGCGGAAGAGGGTGTGCTGGCGCGGTTGCGCCAGCAACTGGGGATCGCCTGAGAGTTCAGGCGGCGAGCAACCAACCCCCGGCGACCGCGGTAGCCACACCAGCCAGGCGTACCAGTGGCGCGGCTGCCTGGGGCAGGAAGCGCACCACGGCATAGCCCAGGCCGTGCAGGGCGGCGGTGGCGGCGACGAAACCGGCGGCATAGGCCCAGGGGTTGCCCATCTCCGGCAATTCCAGGCCATGGGCCACGCCGTGGAACAGCGCGAAGGCGGCGGTCAGGCCGACGGCAGCGGCCACCGGCGGACGGGCAGCCAGGGCCACCAGCAGCCCTAGGGCCAGCACCGAGGCGGCGATGCCGGTCTCCAGGAAGGGCATCTCCATGCCGGTGAAGCCCAGCAGGCCACCGATCAGCATGGTGCCGACGAAGGTGCAGGGCAGTGCCAGGCGCGCCTTGCCCTGCTGCTGGGCGGCCCAGAGGCCCACGGCGAGCATGGCCAGCAGATGGTCGAGACCGGTCAGCGGATGCAGCACCCCGGCGGCCAGGCCGTTCTCGGCATGACCGGGGTGGGCGAAGGCCAGGGCCGGGGCGAGCAGCAGGGCGGCGGTGGCGAGGATCTTGGCGTGTTTCATGAGAGCTCCTTGGGGTGAGATCCTGGGGTCAGGCGGCGGTCAGCAGACCCTGCTGTTCGATGAAGGCGATGATCTCCTCCAGGCCCATGCCGGTCTTCTGGTTGCTGAAGACGAAGGGCTTGTCGCCGCGCATCTTGCGGGTGTCGCGATCCATCACCTCCAGGGAGGCGCCGACCATGTCGGCCAGGTCGACCTTGTTGATCACCAGCAGATCCGATTTGCAGATACCCGGACCGCCCTTGCGCGGCAGCTTGTCGCCGGCCGAGACGTCGATGACGTAGAGGGTCAGGTCGGACAGCTCCGGGCTAAAGGTGGCGGAGAGGTTGTCACCACCGGATTCCACCAGGATCAGGTCCAGGCCGGGGAAGCGGCGATTGAGCTGATCCACCGCCTCCAGGTTGATGGAGGCGTCTTCGCGGATGGCGGTGTGCGGGCAGCCACCGGTCTCCACGCCGAGGATGCGCTCGGGCGCCAGGGCCTCGTTGCGCACCAGGAAGTCAGCGTCTTCGCGGGTATAGATGTCGTTGGTCACCACCGCCAGGTTGTAGCGCTCGCGCAGGGCACGGCAGAGGGCCAGGGTGAGGGCGGTCTTGCCGGAGCCGACCGGACCGCCGATACCGACGCGCAGGGGTTGGGTAGTCATCTGGAGATCTCCTAGGAACGGAACAGGCGGCTGTACTGCCGCTCATGGGCCATGCTGGTGAGGGCAAGGCCGAAGGGGGCACCGCCCCAGGCCGCTTCCGGCAGGTCAGCGGCCTGCTCGGCGGCGGCGGCCAGGGTCGGCAGCAGGGTGGAGGTGAGGCGCTGGGCCGCTTGCTGGCCCAGCGGCAGGGTTTTCATCAGCACCGCCAACTGGTTCTCCAGCCAGGTCCACAGCCAGGCATCCAGCGCGGCACGCGGGGCTATCGCCCAGGCACGGGCCGCTAGGGCCCAACCCAGGGCGAAGGTCGGCGCCAGCTCGGCCAACAGCCGGCGACTGTCGTCATCCAGTTCCGGCAGGCCGAGTAACAGCTGCGCCAAGGAATAGCCGGTCTGGCGACTTTCCAGCTGAAATTCGGCGGTCTCGCGACTGGCGCGGTGGCGCTCGGCCAACTCGGCCAGCCGCAGCCAGTCGCCCGCCGCCGCGGCCGCGCAATGGGCCAGCAGCAGCGGCGCCTCGAAGCGCGCCAGGTTGAGTTCCAGACTATCGCGCAGCCAGGCCTCGGCGTCCGCCGCGGTGCGGATCAGGCCGCTGTCGATGGCCAGTTCCAGGCCCTGGGAATAGCTGTAGCCGCCGATGGGCAACTGGGGGCTGGCCAGGCGCAACAGGGCGAAGGGAGCCTTCACGTCCGGACGCCGAACTGGTGCAGCTTGGGTGCGTAGTTGAAGCCTTCCTCGCCGTGATGCGAGTGGTGGTGACCGCCACCGTAGGCGCCGTGCTCGGGCTGGAAGCCGGCCTCGATCTCGCTGACCTGGGCACCCAGCTGTTCCAGCATGGCCTTGAGTACATAGTCGTCCAGCAGTCGCAGCCAGCCATCGCCGATCTGCAGGGCCACGTGGCGATTGCCCAGGTGGTAGGCGGCGCGGGTCAGCTCGAAGGCGCTGACGCAGGTCACGTGCAGCAGCTTTTCCGGCCGGGCGACGACGCGCACGATGCGACCATCGCGGGCTTCGAGGAAGTCACCGTCGGCCAGCGGTGGCTGACCGCGCTCGAGGAACAGGCCGACGTCTTCACCCGCGCTGCTCGTCGCTCTGAGGCGACTCTTGCTGCGGGCATCGAAGGTGAGATGGAGTTCGGCGTCCCAGGTGTCCCGGGCCGCGCAACGGTTATGGATGACCAGCATGACGAAACTCTTGGCAGTTATAGTCGTGCACTACAGCAAGGGGCCTGCCAAATGGCGGGACTCGCCTGCTGCCAGGGGTAAGGAAAGCTGACCGGATGATCAGGTTGCATTTATTTGGTGCATCATCGCATTCGCGAGGCGATCTATGCTTTCTTTTGGTGCGCTCTTGTCCTCTGCGCGCCGCCAGTGCTTGCTGCCGATCAGGATGAGCTTGAGCTGCTGCACCATCTTCGCCGCGGGCCATAGGTGGGGTGGTGTCAGTTCCGGTGGCGAATCGATCAGCTCGGGCAGGGTGGCGAACACCGTCTTCACCACCAGGTCGGCCAGGACATCGATCTGCGCGGGCACCAGATGCGGCAGGCGACCCAGGGCGAGCAGGTCCCGCGCCAGATCCTGGGTGATGCGCTGGCGCAGCTCGGCGATGGCCTGGCGCACGGCCAGGGAGCCGCCGTATTGCTCGCGGGCGAGGAAGAGGAATTGATCGCGGTTGTCGTGCACGGCATCGAGGAAGATCTCCACCGAGGCTTCGATCATGCCGCGCTGCTGCAACTCGTGGTGTCTGACCTGGCGCAGGGCGTCGCGGAAGGTGTCGCCCACCTCCGCCACCAGCGCCAGGCCGAAGGTCTCCATGTCGGCGAAATGGCGATAGAAACCCGCCGGGACGATCCCCGCCTGGCGACTCACCTCGCGCAGGCTGAGACTACCGAAGCCGCGACCGCTGTTCATCAGCAGGCGCGCCGATTCCAGCAGCGCCTGGCGGGTTTGCAGCTTCTGCTGGGCACGAATCGACATGGAAAGATTCCAGGAGGCAAGGCGGCACTGTAGCAAAGGCAGCCGCGACTGACTGCAAGGGTTTTCCGCGGCCGCCCGGTGGTAGTCTTTGCTCCCAGGTCCAGCCTGTAGAGCGCCATGAATCTCGACAACCGCATCAAGTTTCGCCACCTGCTGTGTTTCCTGGAGATCGCCCAGCAGCGCAGCTTCGCCAAGGCGGCCGATGCCATCGCCGTGTCCCAGCCGGCTATCTCCAAGACCATCCGCGAACTCGAAGAGATCCTCGAGGTGCGGCTGTTCGAACGCGGCAAGGGTGAGGTGACGCCGACCGAGGCGGGCCTGCTGTTCCTGCGCCATGCCGGGCCCTGCGTCCAGGCCCTGCGCGAGGGCATGCAACTGGTACGGGGCGGCGAGGCGGGCGGCCTGGTGCGGGTTGGGGTCCTGTCGACGGTGGAAAGCCAGGTCCTGCCCGAGGTCTTGGCGCGCCTGCACGAGCGGCACCGACAACTGATCGTCAACGTCGCCACCGGTCCCAGCGCCTATCTGCTCGGGCAGTTGCGCGTCGGCGACCTGGATCTGGTGGTCGGCCGCATGACCGACAGCCCCGACATCCACGGGCTCGACTTCGAGCATCTCTATACCGAGGCCCTGACCCTGGTGGTCCGCCCGGGGCACCCGCTCAGCCAGGCCCTGCCGGCCGATCTGGCGACCCTGGCGCGCTATCCACTGGTGCTGCCATTGCCCGGTACCACCATCCGCCGCCATGCCGAGAGCCTGTTCGTGCAGTGCGGCATTCCCCTCAGTGCCCAGCGGCTGGAGACCCTGTCACCGACTCTGAGTCGTCAGTACGTCCGCCAGAGCGACGCCCTGTGGATCGCGCCGCTGGATGCGGTACGCCGGGACCTGGCGACCGGCGAGCTGGTGGAAGTGCAATTGGGCGTACGCGAAGCGGGTGGCTCGGTCGGTATCTGCCGCAATGGCAGCGTGCCCCTGTCCCTGGCGACCCAGAGATTCTGCGACGTCCTGCGTGAGGTAGCCGGCGAGTTGACACTTAACCATTAGGTTATGGGTCAGGGTGCAGCTTTCAATTCAACCCGTCGCCGCGCTGCGCCACACTGGGATCAGCCATCTTCTGGCCCCGATCCTTCCGTGGAGCATTCCAATGCATAACAAGCCCCACGACGTTCGCTACGTCGCCCGTGATCGCACCTGGCATCCCCAGGCCTATACCCCCGCCTACAAATCCTCCATTCCGCGTTCGCCCCGTCAGGCGCTGGTGAGCCTGCAGCACCAGACCGCCTCCGAGCGCAGCGGTCCGGACTTCTCGCGCCTGCCCCTCGGTCCGCACGACAACGACCTGCTGCTCAACTTCGGCACCGGCCAACTGCCCCAAGGCGAGCGCATCATCCTGTTCGGTACCCTGCGCGACCAATTCGGCAAGCCGGTACCCAATTCCCTGGTGGAGATCTGGCAGGCCAACGCCGGCGGTCGCTACCGGCACAAGAACGACGTCTACCTGGCGCCGCTGGATCCCAACTTCGGCGGGGTCGGCCGCACCCGTACCGACAGCCAGGGCAACTACGTCTTCCGCACCATCCGCCCGGGCCCTTATCCCTGGCGCAACGGCAGCAACGACTGGCGTCCGGCGCACATCCACGTCTCGGTCATGGGCCCGGCCATCGCCACCCGGCTGATCACCCAGCTGTACTTCGAAGGCGATCCGCTGATCCCGCTGTGCCCCATCGTCAAGTCCATCGCCAATCCCGATGCCGTGCAGACCCTCATCGCCCGCCTGGACATGAGCATGGCCAACCCCATGGACTGCCTGGCCTATCGTTTCGACATCGTCACCCGCGGTGCGCGGCAGACGTTCTTCGAACATCACTGAGGACGCGCGAGATGACGCCCAATTACCAAGCTTTGCTGCCGGAAACCCCCTCCCAGACCGCCGGCCCCTACGTCCATATTGGCCTGGCCCTGGCCGCCGCCGGCAATCCCGCCCGCGACGTCGAGATCTGGAACCAGCTGGCCAAGCCCGGCGCCCCGGGCGAGCACATCCTGCTCACCGGCCAGGTGTTCGACGGCAACGGCAACCTGGTGCGCGACTCCTTCCTGGAGTTCTGGCAGGCCGACCACGAAGGCAAATACGATCCGGTCTACGACGTGGAAAAGGCCTTCAACGGCTTCGGCCGCACCGCCACCACCTTCGATGCCGGCGACTGGACCCTGCACACCGTCAAGCCCGGCCAGGTCGTCGACCAGCGTGGCCAGCCCATGGCGCCGCACATCAACGTCACCCTGTTCGCTCGCGGCATCAACATCCACCTGCAGACGCGGCTCTACTTCGACGACGAAGCCGAGGCCAACGCCCGCTGCCCGGTCTACAACCTGCCGGAGCCGGAACGTCGGTCGACCCTGCTGGCCCGCCGCTGCGAGATCGATGGCCGCCTGGCCTATCGCTTCGACATCTATCTGCAAGGCCCCCAGGAAACCGTCTTCTTCGATATCTAAGAAGAGGCAGACAGCAAAAAGCCCTGCTCAGGCAGGGCTTTTTCATGGCCGCAATCCAGGGGTCAGATGCGATAGGTGGTCTTGGTCATCACCTTGGCCACCAGACTCATGCCGTACTTCACCGGCGTCGGGAAGCGCCAGCCACCGGCAGCCAGGGCGTGCTCGGCGTGCTGCTCCTCATCGATGCGCATCTGCTCCAACACCGCCCGCGACTTGGCGTCAGTCGCCGGCAGCTTTTCCAGGTGCTCGTCCAGGTGACGGCAGACCTGGTCTTCGGTCGCCGCCACGAAGCCCAGGCTCAGGCGGTCGCTGATCAGACCCGCACCGGCGCCGATGCCGAACGACAGCCCATAGAACAGCGGATTGAGCAGGCTGGGCCGCTCACCCAGGGCGCGGATGCGTTGTTCGCACCAGGCCAGGTGATCGATCTCCTCGTCCGCCGCACGCTCCATCTCTTCGCGGACTTCCGGCAACTTGGCGGTCAGCGCCTGGCCCTGGTACAGCGCCTGGGCACAGACCTCGCCGGTGTGGTTGATGCGCATGAGGCCAGCCGCGTGGCGGCGTTCCTCGTCGGTCAGTTCGGCATCCTTGAGCGGAATGGCCGGTGAGCTGCGGGTCGGCGCGCCGCTGAAGGGCGTCAGGGTGCGCAGCGCGGTATCGGCCTGGATCAGTAGCCGATCGAACGGGGAATACTGGCGGGTGGAGCCCATGGTGATCTCCTTGGCGGATGGGGAAGGGCGGAGCGACGCTTAGCCCGGAGGCCAGGTCATCTGCCGCTTGCCCAGCACGTGCATATGGATGTGATAGACCGTCTGGCCACCCAGGGCGTTGCAGTTCATCGCCACCCGGAAGCCTTCCGCGCAGCCCTGCACCTGAGCCAGGCGCTGGGCGGTAAAGAGAATGTGCCCGGCGAGCTGTTTGTCGTCGGCCTCGCTCAGGTCATGCAGGGTCGCGATGTGCTTCTTGGGGATGACCAGGAAGTGCACCGGCGCCTGGGGGGCGATGTCATGGAAGGCGATGACCTGATCGTCCTCGTAGAGCACCTTGGCCGGAATGTCTCCGGCGACGATCTTGCAGAACAGACAATCCACGTCGATCTCCTGCTGGCTGAATAGGCGTCGAGTGTACCAGTGGCCGCCGCCTGGGGTCAGGTGCGGCGGCTGGGAGCACCCTAAGAGCCTGTTCATAATCTCGCGAGCTAGAGACAAACAAGGCGAAAATGGCTGAGGCAGCGGAGTTTACGAGTGGTACATGAGCATTCCGAAGCCATTTTCAACGCAGTTTGGCCGACGCGCAGCAGATTTTGAACAAGTTCTTACGCTGGTTGAAAGAGTTTGCCGATTCGGATCGCCGCCGAGCGCACCAGCGAGCGCGGGAAGAAGCGCGGCAGCAGGCTGCCCAGGCGATTACGCCAACCGGGCACAATCACCGCCTGGCGTCGCTCCAGCCCCTGGACCGCCGCCAGGGCGACCTCCTCGGCGGTCATCAGCAGCTTGCTCTGCTCCATGCGCCCGGTCTGCAGTCCGGCATTCTCGAAGAAAGCAGTGCGCGTCGGGCCGGGGCAGAGCACCGACACCGACACGCCGCGTTTCTTGAGCTCCTCGCGCAGCCCCTCGGAGAAATGCAGTACATAGGCCTTGGTCGCCGCGTAGCTGCTCATGTAGGGAATCGGCTGGAAGGCCGCGGTTGAGGCCACGTTGAGGATCTGGCCGCCGCCCTGGATCGCCATGTGCTGGCCCAAGGCATGGCACAGGCGGGTGAGCGCCAGGATATTCAGCTCCAGCTGCTCCTGTACCCGCGGCCAGTCGGCTTCCAGGAAGTCCCCGCCGCTGCCGATCCCGGCGCAGTTGACCAGCAGCCCGATGGCGCGTTCGCTCTGCTCCAGCTCGTGCAGCAGCCCGGTCAGGTGCAACGGCTCCGCCAGGTCGCAGACCCGGTACAGCACCTCCACGTCGAAGCGCTGGGCCAGTTCGGCGGCGATGCTCTCCAGCTTGTCCCTGCGCCGTGCCAGCAGGATCAGTGGCTGGCCACGCCGCGCCAGGGCTTCGGCCAGGGCCAGGCCGATTCCGCACGAAGCACCGGTTACCAGGGCATAACGCTGCATACTGCTTTCTCCAGGACCGAAACGTCGGGACGCGACCGGATCTAGTAAGGTTTGACCACCACCAGGATGACCACGGCGATGAGGATGAGTACCGGCACCTCGTTGAACCAGCGATAGAACACGTGGCTACGTTTGTTCTCGCCGCGCTCGAATTTCTTGCGCATGGCGCCGCAGACGTGGTGATAGCCGATCAGCACCACCACCAGCGCCAACTTGGTGTGCATCCAGCCTTGGGTCATCCAGCTCGGATTGATCACCAGCAGGCCGATGCCGAACACCAGTGTCAGGATCATCGCCGGCAACATGATGCCCCGGTACAGCTTGCGCTCCATCAGGCAGAAGCGTTCATGGCTGACCGCATCGCTGCTCTGGGCGTGATAGACGAACAGCCGTGGCAAATAGAACAGACCGGCGAACCAGCAGACCATGGCGATCAGGTGAAAGGCTTTGAACCAAAGATAGAGCATCGGGGCGTTCTCCTTATCAGTCGGCCTCATCGGGCGGCGCGATATTAGAGTGGCGCCGTCGCCAAGTCATTCACTCCAGTCATCCCGGCTGGTAGCCCGCGGTCGCGCAATAGTTGACCATTTTGCTGGGGCAAGCGGATAATTTCGCCATTGAATTGTGTTCGGCGCGAGCCGGGAGACTACGGCAATGACCATTGAAACCTTCACCCCGACCCCCCTGCAGTTCACCCTGGGTGCGGCCACCAAGGTGAAGAACCTGATCGAGGAAGAGGGCAATCCCCGCCTGAAGCTGCGCGTCTTCGTCACCGGTGGCGGTTGCTCCGGCTTCCAGTACGGCTTCACCTTCGACGAGGATTCCGCGGACGACGACACCGTCATCGAGCGCGATGGCGTGCACCTGGTCGTCGACCCCATGAGCTTCCAGTACCTGGCCGGTGCCGAGGTGGACTATCAGGAAGGCCTGGAAGGCTCGCGTTTCGTCATCAAGAACCCCAACGCCGCCACCACCTGCGGCTGCGGTCAGTCCTTCTCCATCTGATCGAGCGCGGGGCTGGGTCTAGCGCGGATAGAGCGCGCCCAGTACCCGCAGTCCGCTGGCCCCGGTCACTTCCGGGCAGTTGCCGGGCAGGCCCGCGCAGAAGCGATGGGCCAGCCAGGCGAAGGCCATGGCCTCCATCCAGTCCGGCGATACCTGATAGGCCTCGGTGCTGATCACCCTGGCCGGTGCCAGTTGCTTGGCCAGCCGCTGCATCAGATCGGTATTGTGCGCGCCACCACCACAGACCAGTACCTCGTCCACCGGCTGCGCCGTCCGGATGCTGTCGGCGATGCTGCGCGCGCTCAGCTCGGCCAGGGTGGCCTGGACATCCACCGGCGCCAGTTCGGGATGCTGATCCAGGTGTTGCAGCAGCCAGCGCAGATTGAAATGCTCGCGTCCGGTGCTCTTCGGGCCGCGCTTCACGAAGAAGGGATCGCCCAGCAACTGCTGCAGGAGCGTTGGGACTACCTGTCCCTGCGCCGCCCAGGCGCCATTCGCATCGAAGTGCAGTCCCTGAATGTGGTGAATCCAGGCATCCAGCAGCACGTTGCCCGGTCCGCAGTCGAAGCCGCGCACCGGTAGCTCCGGCGCCAGCAGCGTCACATTGCTGAAGCCGCCGATGTTGAGCACCGCCCGTGGACGATCCTGGCCGAACAGATCGGCATGGAAGGCCGGTACCAGCGGCGCACCCTGGCCACCGGCGGCGAGATCACGGCGGCGGAAGTCGGCCACCACGTCGATGCCACTGAGTTCGGCCAGCAGGGCGGCGTCACCGATCTGTAGCGTATAGCCCTGGGCGGGCAGATGGCGGATGGTCTGGCCATGGTTGCCCACGGCGCGGATGTCGTCTGGCACCAGACCCTGCTGCTCCAGCAACTCGGCGATGCCTTGGGCGGCGAGCGCGATCCAGGCCTGCTCGGCCTGTGCGATCCGCTCGATCTCGTTGTCCCCGGGGGCACACAGCGTCAGCAGCTCCTGGCGTAACGCCTTCGGCATGGGAATACCCAGGGCGGCGACGAAACGAGTCCGTTCGCCCTGTTCGATCAGCGCGATGTCCAGCCCATCAAGGCTGGTGCCGGACATCACCCCAAGGTAGCGCTCCATCTCAGCGCTTGTTCATCGCGAGCAGAGAGGCACGCTCCTGGTCCATGCGGGCCATGAGCGGCTGGCTCTGCGCCAGGAAACGCGAGATCTCGTTCTTGGCGATGGGATCGGCCATGGGCAGCTTCACGCCGAGCGGATCGACGTGATTGCCATTGATGCGGAATTCATAGTGCAGGTGCGGACCGGTCGCCAGGCCCGTCATGCCCACATAGCCGATCACCTGGCCCTGCTTCACCGCCACGCCGGCACGCATGCCCTTGGCGATACGGCTCATGTGGCCATAGACCGTGGTGTAGGTCTTGCCATGCTGGATCATCACCACGTTGCCATAACCATTCTCCGTGCCGGCCTTGGCGATCTTGCCATCGCCGGTGGCATGGATCGGCGTACCGGTGGGCGCGGCATAGTCGACCCCCTTGTGCGCACGCATCTTGTTCAGCACCGGATGGAAGCGACCCATGGTGAAGCGCGAGCTGATCCGCGAGAACTCCACCGGGGTCCGGATGAAGGCCTTGCGCATGCTGCCGCCTTCGGCGGTGTAGTAGTTGGTGGTACCGTTCTTCGCCGTGTAGCGCACGGCGGTGTAGGCCTTGCCCTTGTTGACGAAACGCGCGGCCAGGATGTTGCCGTAGCCGACATGCTTGCCGTTGACCACCTTGTCCTCGTACACCACCTCGAATTCGTCGCCTTCCTGGATGTCCAGGGCGAAGTCGATGTCGTAGCCGAAGATGTTGGCCAGCGCCATGGTCATGTCATGGGACAGCCCGGCCTTCTGCGCCGAGGCGAACAGCGAGCTGGTGATGCGTCCCTGGGCATAGGCCTTGCGGATCTCGGGCGTGACGGTCTTGTGCTCGACCTCGTAGCCCTGGTCCGACTTGACCAGCGACAGAGTCTGCAGCGCGGTCAGCTTGGTGCGCACCGCCAGCAGTTCGCCGGACGGCTCGCGCTGGAATTCGATCTTCTGACCCACGCGCAGGCGGGTCAGCTTCTTGGCTTCCTTGCTGCTGGCGAGCACCTCGTGCACCACGGCGGCGGCCAGACCGGCCCGCTCGAACAGCGTCGAGAGCGTATCGCCCTTGCGCACCGTCTCGGTCGTCCACTGCGGCTCGACGTTTTCGGTGGCGACGACCTCTTCCTCGACCGGCGCTTCCTCGTCGGCTTGCGCGGTCGGCTGATCCTGGGGGATCTGGGCGAAAGGTGAAGTGTTCTGGGCGTCCGCAGCCTGAGTCTCGGAGAGCACCTGCTCCTTTAGATCGTCCTGACCCTGCACGGCGCGCGCGGCGTCGTGCTCAACATCCAAGTTGATGGAAGTGCGTTTCGCCTCGACCTGCTGCGAGGGAAACACGAGCAAGGCCAGACTCAAGAGTGCGGCCACCCCGCTGGCGGCCACGAGGTGGCTTTTGGGGTAGAACGGACTTTTGGGGATTGGCTTCGTCATTTAGCTAAAGTGATGATGTGACGTTAAAAGAAGTGAATAACTGCCTAAAATATAATCAAAAGCTGGCTGTCACAACCCTTTGGGGTGGCTGATCCGACGTGCTGGCTGGCGGCTACCAGGGGCATCTTGATAAGGTTCACGCTTTCGAAATTCAGAGGCGGAGCCCCAATGAAAACGGTCCAGGAGCAGCTGGCGATCATCAAGCGTGGCGCAGATGAGCTGCTTGTCGAGTCAGAGCTTGTAACAAAACTGGAGCGTGGCACCCCGCTGCGCATCAAGGCAGGCTTCGATCCGACCGCCCCAGATCTGCACCTCGGCCACACCGTGCTCATCAACAAGCTGCGCCAGTTCCAGGAGCTCGGCCATCAGGTCATCTTCCTGATCGGCGACTTCACCGGCATGATCGGCGACCCCAGCGGCAAGAGTGCCACCCGTCCGCCGCTGACCCGTGAGCAGGTGCTGGAAAACGCCGAGACCTACAAGGCCCAGGTGTTCAAGATCCTCGACCCGGCGCGTACCGAGGTGGCCTTCAACGCTACCTGGATGGATCAGCTATCCCCGGCTGACTTCATTCGACTCTCTTCCCAGTACACCGTGGCCCGGATGCTCGAGCGCGACGACTTCAGCAAGCGCTATGCGAGCAACCAGTCCATCGCCATCCACGAGTTCCTCTATCCCCTGGTACAGGGCTACGACTCTGTTGCCCTGCGTGCCGATGTCGAGCTGGGTGGTACCGACCAGAAATTCAACCTGCTCATGGGGCGTGAGCTGCAGCGTGCCTATGGCCAGGAAGCCCAGTGCATCCTCACCATGCCGCTGCTCGAAGGCCTGGACGGTGTGAAGAAGATGTCCAAGTCCCTGGGCAACTACGTCGGTATCCAGGAAGCCCCCGGCGTCATGTACAACAAGCTGGTGTCCATCCCCGACACCCTTATGTGGCGTTACTTCGAGTTGCTCAGCTTCCTCAGTCTGGAAGAGATCGCCCAATTCCGGGGGGATGTCGAGAAGGGCGCTAACCCCCGCGATATCAAGATCAAACTGGCCGAAGAGATCGTCGCCCGTTTCCACGGCGAAGAAGCTGCCCAGAACGCCCATCGTTCCGCGGGCAACCGTATGAAGGATGGCGAGCTGCCGGAAGACCTGCCGGAGGTCGAGCTGGAAACCGATGCGGCGCTGCCGGTCGCTGCCGTCCTCAACAAGGCTGGCCTGGTGAAGAACGCCGCCGCCGCTCGCGATCTGCTGGCGGCTGGCAGCGTCAAGGTGGATGGCGAGGTGGTCGATCGCGGCTTCCAGTTCGAGATCGGCCGTACCTATATATGTCAGGCCGGCAAGAAGGCTTTCGCCCGCATCAGCGTCCGTCAGCAATAAAGTTGAAATAACCTGTTGACCTGTCCTGAAACTCCCCTATAATGCGCCCCACTTCCGGCGCAGACGCTGAAGCGGCTTGAAAATCAAGCGCTTAGGTCTGAGTCGGGCGAGGGGTCCAGGGATTCTTCGCCGTTTGGTCTTCACCTTCGGGTGGCAACGAAATGAAGGGGAGGGGTTGACAGGGTCTTGGGATGCTGTAGGATTCGCCTCCCGCTGCCGCGATCGGTTGAACTGGTCAGGCAA
>NZ_CAJYDW010000011.1 GCF_913774235.1 uncultured Pseudomonas sp.
TGTCTTCCAGCATCAGCGCCAGGCGCTCGGCCGGATAGTCCGGGTCCAGCGGCAGGTAGGCGCCGCCGACCTTGAGTACCGCCAGCAGGGCGACGAACAAGTCGACGCCGCGCTCGCAGGCCACGCCTACACGGGTCTCGGCCGCGACGCCCTGCCCGCGTAGCCAATGCGCCAGGCGATTGGAGCGCGCCTCCAGGGTGGCGAAGTCCAGTCGCTCTTGGCCATGCACCAGGGCGATGGCCTGGGGTTGGCGACGGGCTTGCTCGGCGATCAGTGTGGGCAGCAGTGGCTCAGCCAAGCTCGCGGGCGCAGGTGGATTCCAGCGTTGCCAGGTGGCCAGGCCTTCGGCATCGAGTAGCGGCAGGTCGCCCAGGGGCGTTTCCGGCTGGCGGACCAGGCCGTCGAGCAACTGCCCCAGGTGGGCGGCCAGGCGTTGCACCTGAGCGGGCGCGAAGCGGGCGCGCTGGTAGTGCAGGTGCAGTTCCAAGCGCTCACCGGCCATGACGGCGATGCTTAGCGGATAGTGGGTGCGCTCGCTTACCGTCACCGCGCCGATGGTCGGTGCCTTCTGGGTAGCGCCGCGCAGGGCGGTGTCCACTGGGTAGTTCTCGAAGACCAGCAGCGTATCGAACAGTGCCTGACCGGCATGCCCGGCCAGCCGTTGCACCTCGAACAGCGGCGTGTGCTCGTGCTCGCGCAGGGCCAGGTTGTGGGCCTGCAGGGCGGGCAGCCATTGGGTGGCGGTCAGCTCCGGGGCGGGCGCCTGGACCACCGGTAGGGTATTGATGAACAGCCCCAGCAGCCGCTCGCTACCAGCGACCTCGGCCGGACGACCGGCGACGGTGGCGCCGAAGGCGACCCGGCGCTGACCGGTGTAGCGTTGCAGCAACAGGGTCCAGGCCGCCTGCACCAGGGTATTGAGGGTAACGTGCAGCCGCCGGGCGGCGGCGTCGAGCGGGGCCCGGTCGCGGATCAGGTGCTGTTCGCCACTACGCGGATCGTCCGCCGTGGTCGAGCGACCGAGGCTGTCGGCCAGACGGGTCGGCAATTCGAAGTCGGCCAGTTGTCCTTGCCAGAATTCGCCGCTACGCGCCGCGTCACGGCTGGCCAGCCAGGCGAGGTAATCGCGGTAGCGACCCGCTGCCGGCAGCGCCGCGCCGCGGGTCGCCTGGAGGACTTCCGCCAACAGCGCCGCGCTGCTCCAGCCATCGAGCAGAATATGGTGCAGCGTCCAGACCAACTGCCAGCGCTCATCACCGAGCCGCACCAGCAGCAGGCGCATCAGCGGCGGCCTGGCGAGATCGAAGGGGCGCTCTCGCTCTTCCTGCTGCAGATCGGCCAGGGCGACCGAATCCAGAGGGCGGTCGCGCCAATCCAGTTCGCGCACGGCAAGGTCGAGGTGGCGCCAGATGGCCTGCACCGCCCGGCCTTCGCCGGCCAGCCGCAGGAAGGCGGCGCGCAGCCCGGCATGGCGCCGCAGGGCCTGCCGCCAGGCGTCGAGGAAGGCGGCCTTGGGCAGCCCGTCCAACTCGACGCCTACCTGGTTGACGTAGAGATCGCCCGCGCCGCCCAGCTCGACATGGAACAGCAGCCCCTGTTGCATGGGCGTGAGGGGATAGAGCTCTTCGATGGCGGCCAGCGGCAGCGCATCGAGTTGCGCCTGGGTCAGGGCCAGCAGCGGGAAGTCCGAAGGGGTCGCGCCACTGCTCTGGCGGCACAGGGCGAGGACCTCGTCCAGCGCCGCGCCGAAGGCAGCCAACAGGGCCTGGATACGCGAGGCCTCATGGCGCTGGCCGCTGTAGGTGCAAACGAAGTGCAACTCGCCACCGCGGACGGCCCCTTCCAGGGCCAGTTCGGCCTCAAGTGGGGTGCGAGGATCGCGCGCCTGCCCAGCCGACTCCTCCGCCAGCCGGAAGCCACCCAGGTCGCTGTCGAGCTGGCCCAGATAGTTGAACAGCAGCGAACCGGCGGTGTCCGGCAGCCCCGCTTCGCCACGGGCCTGGAGCAGGCCGTAGCCGAGGCCGCCGCGCGGGATAGCTCGCAGTCGCTCCTTGATGGTTTTAAGGCTAGTGGCGAGATCGGCCTGGTCGCCCAACCGGACTGGATAGAGGCTGGTGAACCAGCCGAGGGTCCGGCTCAGATCGAGTCCGGGGAAGAGATCTTCCCGGCCATGGCCTTCCAGCAGCAGCCGCGCCTCGGCCTGCCCGCTCCAACCATGCAGGGCCCGCACCAGGGCGGTAAGCAGCAGGTCGTTGACCTGGGTGCGGAAGGCGGTGGGCGCCTGGGTCAGCAGCTCGCGGGTGCGCTCGGCGTCCAGGCGCAGGCTCAGGCGCTGGGCGTCGCGCTCCCAGGCGCGCCCGGCGGGATCGTCGCAGGGCAAGGCCGGCGCCGCCGGCAGTTGCTGCCAATAGGCCCTTTCGCCGTCCAGCTCCAGGCTTTGCAGCGCCTGGACCCAGCTGGCATAGGGGGTCGCCGCCGGCAACGCCTGCTCGGGCTCGGCGTAGGCGCGCGCCAGGTCATCCAGCAGGATACGCCAGGACACACCATCCACCGCCAGGTGATGGATCACCAGCAACAGGCGCTGACCGCCCTCGGCGAGGTCGGCGAGCACGGCGCGCAGCAGCGGTCCCTGGTCCAGGTTCAGGCTGGCCTGGGCCTCGTCGGCCAGGGCCGGTAGCTCGGCACGGCTCACCGCCGAATGCCAGAGCAGCTCGGCGTCTTCGCGGGCGCGATAGCCTTGCTGCCAGTGACCCTCGGCCTGGGCGAAGCCCAGCCGCAGAGCGCCGTGGGTGGCCACCAGCCGCGCCAGGGCCCGGCGCAGGCGCTCGGGCTCCAGCGGCGTCTCCGGTTCCAGCAGCAGCGCCTGGTTCCAGTGTTCGGGGCGCGGTAGCTCACGGGCAAAGAAGGCGTGCTGGATGGGCGCCAGCACAAAGGGTTCACGGGGTTCGGCGGCGATTTCGCCGGGCGTCTCCAGGCGCTGCACCGCGGGGGCCAATTCGGCCAGGGTCTGGCGTTCGAACAACTGCCGCGGACTGAACACCAGCCCCAGGCGCCGCGCGCGGGCGATGATCTGCAGGCTGAGGATGGAATCGCCGCCCAGGGCGAAGAAATTGTCGTCCCGCCCTACCCGCTCCACCTGCAGCAGTTCGGCCCAGAGCGCGGCCAGCTCGCTCTCGATGCCCGGCTCCGGCGCGCGATAGGCCTGCTGGGTAATTGCGGGCTCCGGCAGGGCTTTGCGGTCCAGCTTGCCGTTGGGGGTCAGGGGCAAGTGATCAAGCGCCAGCAGATGGCTGGGCACCATGAAGTCCGGCAGCCGCGCCAGCAGGGCCTGGCGCAATGCCGCCTCGTCCAGGCTCGGCGTCACCAGGTAGCCCACCAGTTGGGGTCCGGTGGCGCTCTGGCGCAGCAGCACCACCGCCTCGCTCACGCCCGCCAGCTCGCGCAGCGCCGCCTCAATCTCGCCCAGCTCCAGGCGCAGCCCGCGCAACTTGACCTGGTGGTCCAACCGGCCCAGGTAGTCCAGGGCACCGTCGTCGCGCCAGCGGGCCAGATCGCCACTGCGATACAGCCGCCCACCCGGGGTGAAGGGATCGGGGACGAAACGCTCGGCGGTCAGCCCGGGACGGCCCAGATAGCCACGCGCCAGGCCGACACCGCCGATGTACAGCTCACCGGCTACGCCGATGGGTTGCGGATTGAGGCGTTCGTCGAGGATATGGATCTGCAGGTTGGCGATGGGTCGGCCGATGGGTACCGCCAGGCGATCGGACTCCTGGCAGGTCCAGTGGGTGACGTCGATAGCAGCCTCGGTGGGGCCATAGAGGTTGTAGAGCGCCGCCTGGGGCAGCCGCCGACGGACCTCCTGGGCCAGCTCCGCCGGCAGCGCCTCGCCACTGCAGACGATACGGGTCAGGCTGGCGCAGCCGGACAGATCGTCCTGGGCCAGGAAGGCAGCCAGCATGGAGGGCACGAAATGCAGCGTGGTGATGCCTTCGCGGGCGATCAGGGCACTGAGCGCCGCCGGATCGCGATGCTCACCCGGACGCGCCAGCACCAGACGAGCGCCGGTCTGCAACGGCCAGAAGAATTCCCAGACCGAGACGTCGAAGCTAAAGGGCGTCTTCTGCAGCACATGGTCGTGTGAGTCCAACCCATAGGCCGCCTGCATCCACTGCAGGCGGTTGTACAGCGCCACCTGGGTGTTGCCGGCGCCCTTGGGCCGGCCAGTGGAACCCGAGGTGTAGATCAGATAGGCCAGTTGCTCGGGGTGTACCTGGAGCTCGGGCGCACTGGCCGGTTCGCCGGACAGGTCCAGCCGCTCCAGGTCCAGGACATCCAAATCGAGTTCATTGGGCAGCAGGGCCAGTGCCGGGCCATGACTGAGCAACAAGCTGGCGCCGCAGTCTTCCAGCATGAAAGCCAGGCGTTCGGCCGGGTAGTCCGGGTCCAGCGGCACATAGGCCGCGCCGGCCTTGAGCACCCCGTAAAGAGCGATCACCATCTCCACCGAACGCAGCATGGCCACGCCGACCCGGCTTTCGCGGCCGATGCCGCGCCCGCGCAGGTGATGGGCCAGGCGATTGGCGGCCTGGTCCAGTTCGGCGTAGCTCAGGCGACGCTCGTCCAGGCACAGGGCTTCGCGTTCAGGGTGCGAGGCGACCTGTTCGAGGAAGCCACCCAGCACGCCAGCGGGCGGCAGTGGCGCATAGGCTTCCGCGGTGGCGTTCCAATGGGCCAGGCGCTTGGGCTCCTCGGGCAATAACAGGGGCGCCTCGGCCAGGGGCTGCTGTGGTTTGTCGAGCAGGGCCTGCAACAGCACCAGGAAACGGGCGTGCAGTTGCTCGATGCGCGCCGGTTCGAAGAGATCGCTGGAATAATTCCAGTTGCCCCCGAGACTGCCGTCGGCCAGTTCCCAGGTATGCAGCGCCAGATCGAACTGGGCGCTGCCATTGTCCAGCGGCAGCAGTTCGGCGCTCAGCTCGGGCCCCAGTTGCAGGGCGTCGAGTTGGCGCGGCTGGTGGTTGTAGAGCACCTGGAACAGGGGGTGATGGCTGAGGGTGCGCTCCGGTGCCAGGGCGTCCACCAGTTGCTCGAAAGGCAGGTCCTGATGGGCCTGGGCCTCCTGTACCCGCTCCCGGGCCTGGGTCAGCAGCGCCAGGAAGTCCGCGTCGGCTGCCAGCTCCAGGCGCAGTACCTGGGTGTTGACGAAGCAGCCGATGACCCGCTCGACCTCGCTGCGCTGGCGCCCGGCGACGGGTACGCCGATGCGTAGGTCGCGCTGGCCGGAGAGACGACCGAGCAGGGTCGCATAGGCGGCCAGCAGCACGGTGAACAGCGTGGTGCACTGGGTCCGGGCGAAGTCGCCCAAGCGTTGCGCCAGGGGCGCTGGCACCTCGAAGCTCAGCCGCGCGCCACGCTGGCTGGGCGCCGCCGGGCGCGGCCGGTCGGCCGGCAATTCCAGCACCGGGTGCTCGCGGCCCAGGCGCGCGCGCCAAAACTCCAGTTGGCGCTCGCCGTCCCCAGCGTCGAGGCAGGCGCGCTGCCAGAGTGCATGATCGGCGTAGCTGACCGGTACGGCGGGCAGCTCGGCCGCGCGCCCCTCCAGTGCCGCGCGATAACAGGCGGCGAAGTCGTCCAGCAGGATCTGGATCGACCAGCCATCGGCGATGGCATGGTGCAGGCACAACAGCAGATGCGCCGGCGCTCCCTCCATGCCACGCGCCAGGCCCAGTCGCCACAGTGGCCCGCGCTCCAGGTCGAAGGGCCGGTTGGCGAAGGCGCGGGCCACGGCCGGCAAGTCCTGGGGCGAGACCTCGCCCAGCGTCTCCAGCGGCACCTCACAGGTGTCGGCCACCCGTTGCAGCGGCGTACGGCCCGGCCCCTCTTCCAGCGTGGTACGCAGGCTGGGATGGCGCGCCGTGAGAGCCGCGAAGGCCTCACGCAGCGCGCGCTCGTCCAGTCGGCCGTGCAGGCGCAAGGCACCCGGCAGGTGGTAGGCGGCATTGCCCGGTTGCAGGCGCTCCAGGAACCAGAGCCGCTGCTGGGCATGGGAGGTTTCCGCACAGGCCGCCGCGGCGCCGCCGGGAATCGGCAGCGCCGCGGCATCGAGGCCCTGGTCGCGCAACTTGGCGAGGAAGGTACGGCGCTGAGCCGGCGGCAGGCCGAGGAAACGCTTGGCCAGGGCCTGGGCTTTGTCGTGCAACATCAAGGGGTCTCCTCCAGCTCGTCCAGCAGCGCGTCCAGCGCGTCCAGGCGAGCGTCGTCCAGGGTCTGCTCGCGCAGGGTGTCGATGAGTTCGGCTTGGGCCGCTACCGTGGTGGCGGTAAAGGCCGCGGCAAGGGGCACGCGCACGCCGAGTCGCTCGTGGATGCGCGACAGCAGGCGGGTGGCCAGCAGCGAGTGGCCGCCCAGGGCGAAGAAGTCGGCGTCGCGGCCCACCTCCGCCACCTGCAACAGTTCCTGCCACAGGGCGGCCAGCTGCCGTTCGGTGTCGCTCTGCGGCGGCTGCCCCGGTGCGGCGTCCAGCGCCGGTACCGGCAACGCCCGGCGGTCGAGCTTGCCGTTGGCAGTGCGCGGCAGCCGCTCCAGCCAGAGCGCCTGGGTCGGCACCATGAACAACGGCAGGCGCTGCGCCAGGGCTTCGCGCAACGTGGCAAGGCCTGGGCGCTCGCTGCCCTGGGGCTCCAGGTAGGCCACCAGTTGCGGCCCCTGGGGTGTGGGCTGGGCGGCGACCGCGGCGTCCCGCACACCTGGTTGCGCCCGCAGCAGGGCCTCGATCTCGCCCGGCTCCAGGCGCTGGCCGCGCAACTTGATCTGGAAGTCGGTCCGACCGACGTACTCCAGCTCGCCACGGGCGTTCCAGCGCACCAGATCGCCACTGCGATAGAGGCGCTCTCCGGCCGCGAAGGGATTGGGTACGAAGCGTTCGGCCGTCAGCCCGGCGCGGCCCACATAGCCGCGCCCAAGGCCGGCGCCGCCGATGTACAGCTCGCCGACCCCGCCGCGGGGCACCAGGCGCAGCCGCCCATCGAGCACGAACAGCCGGGTGTTGTCGGTCGGCTTGCCGATGGGGATGTCGGCCTGGGGCGCGCGCAGCAGTTGAAGCGCTACGTCGTCGGCGCACTCGGCCGGGCCATAGGCATTCACCAGCGGGATGCCGGGATAGCGTTGCAGCCAGCGCGCCGCCAGGTCGGGTGCCAGCGCTTCGCCGGTGGGCAGCAGCCAGCGCAGCGCCGGCAAGGGCTGCGGCGGCAACTCCAGCAGCGCGGCGATCACTGTCGGCACGCATTCCAGAACGCTCACCCCGCTGGCGGCGACGCGCGCCAACAGCAGCGCCGGGTCCTGCACCTCGGCTTCGGCGACGATCTCCACCCGGCCGCCGAACAGCGGCGCGGTGAGGAACTGCCAGACCGAGACATCGAAGCCGGTGGCCGCCGTCTGGGCGATGACGTCGTCCTCGCCGAGCTGCAAGTACGGCAGCTTGCTCAGCTGGTTGTTGAGCATGCCCTGCTGGGTGACCATCACCCCCTTGGGCTCGCCGGTGGAGCCGGAGGTGAAGATCACGTAGGCCAGTTGATCCGGCCGGCTGCGCACGCCAGGGCCGCCCTCGGGCTGCCCAGCCAGGAGTTCCTCAAGGATCAGCAGCCGTGGCGCTCTCTGCGTCAGCGCCAGGATGGCCTCGGCCCGCTCTCGCTCGGCCTCGGGCACCACCAGCACCGGTGCGGCGCTGCCGTCCAGCAGCCGGGTGCTGCGCGCCGGGGGATGACGTTCGTCCAGCGCCAGGTAGCCGGCGCCGGCCTTGAAGACGCCGACCATCAGGGTCAGCAACGCCAGCCCCCGCGGCGCCCAGAGCACCACGACCTGATCCGGACCGATGCCTTCGGCCACCAGGGCACGGCCCAGCCGGCCCGCCTGGTGGTCCAGCTCGCCATAGCTCAGGCTGGCCTCGCCGCAGCGCGCTACCAACCGCTCCGGATGGTCGGCGGCATGGGCTTCGAAGCGTTCGATCCAGGGCAACTGATACCAATGCGGCTGAGCCGAGCCGCGGCCCCAGCCGAGCAGGCGTTCGCGCTCGTCCGGCGCCAAGGGTTCCAGCTGTTCCAGGGAGCGTTCCGGCGCCTCGATCAGGGCCAGCAGCAGGCGCTCGAACTGGCCCAGCAGGGTGCGCATGTCGGCGGCGGCGAACAGCCCGCTGTCGAAGGTGAATTGCAGGCGCAGTTCGCTACCCGGCAGCAGGACCACCGTGAGCGGATAGTTGGTGTGGGTACGGTTGGCCAGCGGGGTGATGCCGAACTCGCGCACGGCCTCCTCCACCGCGCCGCCCAGGGGCACGTTCTCGAAGACGAACAGCGATTCGAACAGCGGCTCACCGGCCGGGACCGAGGCCAGCCGCTGCAGTTCGGCCAGCGGCAGGTGCTCATGCTGGCGCAACTCCGCGTTGCGCGCCTGCAACTGCTGCAGCAATTCCAGCGCCGGCACCTCGGCGGTCGGCCGGGCGACGCGCAATGGCAGGGTGTTGATGAACAGGCCAAGGGCTTCCTCGATACCCTCCAGCTCGGGCGGCCGACCAGCGACGGTGACGCCGAAGACTACCTCGTCCTGGCCGCTGTGGCGCATTAGCAACAGCGCCCAGGCCGCCTGGACGAAGGTATTGGCGGTCAGCTGGTGGCGCCGCGCCTGGGCGGCCAGGGCGCGGGTCGCCTCTGCCGACAGCGCCACGGCTTCGTCGCGCATCTCGCCCGAGGCCAGGCCTTGGCGGCGATAGGGCAAGGGCGTGGCCGCCTCCACGCCGGCCAGCTCGGCGCGCCACCAGGCGCGACCCGCGGCGGCATCCTGGGCCCCCAACCAGGCGAGGAAGTCGGCATAGGGTCGGGCGGGTGGCAGCGCCAGCTCGGTCCCGGCGACGGCCGCCCGATAGCGAGCAAAGAATTCGCCCAGCATCAGGCCGCGGCACCAGGCGTCGATCAGCACATGGTGATGGGTTTGCACCAACTGGTAGTCGTTCGGGCCGAAGGTCACCAGGCGCAGGCGCAGCAGCGGTGGCCGGGCGAAATCGAAGCCAGTGCAGCGCTCTTCGGCCAACAACGCCTCCAGCGCGGCCAGGCCCTCCTCCCGCGGCCGGTCGCTGAAGTCCAGCAGGCTGACCGGCGAGGGCACCTGGCGATGCACCACCTGGCGCCATTCGCCGTCCACTTCCTGGAAACCGGTGCGCAGCGCTGGATGCCGCGCCACCACGGCCTCCCAGGCCTGGCAGAAGGTCTCGGCCGCCAGCGGCTGGCGCAGCTCGTAGCGGTCCTGCATCAGGTAGATGCCGCTGCCCGGCTCCAGCAGGCTGTGCATGAGAATGCCTTCCTGCATGGGTGCCAGGGGCAGCACGGCTTCGTGCTCGGCTTCCGGCGCCTGGGCGCCGTCGAGCAGCGCCGCCAGCGCGTCCACGAAGCCCTGATGCAACTGTTCGATAGCGTCCGCCGCGAAGCGCGCGGCGCTATAGCGCCAATCCAGGCGCAACTGGCCGTCCCGTACCTGGGCATCCAGCACCAGGGCGCTAGTCAGGGGGCCCTCGGGGTCGCGACTGCTGCGCAGCTCCAGCCCCCGCAGCGGGAAGCCGTCTACCACCGGCCGTTCGAAGCGGCCCAGGTAGTTGAAGGTCAGGCCATCGCGGGTATCGGCCAGGGTGGCACCGCCCAGGTAGCGCAGCAGGCCGTAGCCCAGCCCCCGCTCGGGTACCTCGGCGAGGGTCCGCCGCACCCGCGCCAGGGTGGCGCTAGGGCTGGACTCGGCGCCCAGCACCAGCGGATACAGGCAGGTGAACCAACCCAGGGTGCGACTCAATTCCAGGGCGCCGCCGCGATCCTCGCGGCCATGGCCTTCGAGGGCGATGCGGGTGGCCGCGCGGCCCGTCCACTGCCGCAGCGCCTCGGCCAGTGCCGCCAGCAACACGGCTTCGGTGCCGGGTATCTTCAGCAGCCGCTCGGTCAGCGCCACCGGCAGTCGTTGCGCCAGGCTACCGGCATCGCGGACTTGGCAGCGGCCTTGCGGATCGACGCAAGGCAGGGTCTCGGGGACCGCGGTGACCGCTTCCCAGTAACCGCGCTGCTGCTGCAACCGCGGCTCGGTGGCGCGTTGCGCCTGTTGCTGGGTCCAGGCGCTCCAGTCGCTGCCCGTATCGCCCAGCGCGAGGGACGCACCGGCGGCCAGCTGTCGATAGGCCAGCGCCAGGTCGTCAAGCAGGATGCGCCAGGAGACGCCATCCACGGCGAGGTGATGGATGGCGATCAACAACCGGGGTCGCTGTTCCGGCCCCTCGGCCAGCACCGCTCGCAGCAGGGGTCCGCGTGTGAGGTCCAGGCTGTGTTCGGCCTCGTCGAACAGCGGGGCCAGCTCGGCCTCGGCGGCCACCTGGCAGGTCCAGAGCAGCCGTTCCGCGTCTTCCTGGAGCCGCACCTGCTGGCGCCAGCCGCCTTGCTCGGTCGGTACGAAGGCCAGGCGCAAGCTGCTGTGGCGGGCGACCAAGGCCGCCAGCGCCTGGCGCAGGGCCGCGGCATCCAGCGGCGCGGCCAGTTCGAGGATGACGGACTGGTTCCAGTGCGCACGTTGCTTGACCGGCTCGCCGAAGAAGCGGGCCTGGATGGGTGTCAGGGGCAGCTCGTCTGTCACGGCAGCCACCGGCGGTTTGGCCACGACGGGCGCGGCGGCGGGCACGGCGACCGCGGCCAGGGCGGCGATGGTCTGGTGCTCGAACAGCTGCTTGGGCGTGAGCTTGAGCCCCTGGCGCCGAGCCCGGGCGATGATCTGCAGACTGAGGATGGAGTCGCCGCCCAGGGCGAAGAAGTTGTCCTCGCGCCCGACGCGTTCCACCTTGAGCGCCTCGCTCCACAGCGCCGCCAAGGCAATCTCCACCTCGCCCTGGGGCGCCGCGAATTCGGCCTGGCGAGCCTCGGGTTCCGGCAAGCGTGCGCGGTCCAGCTTGCCATTGGCGGTGAGCGGGAAGGCCTCGAGCACCAGGATCTGGGCCGGCACCAGCGCCTCGGGCAGGTGCTGCGCGAGGCGCTCCCGCAGGGATTCGCCGTCGAGCTCCCGGCCCGTCACATAGGCCACCAGTTGGCCGCGTCCATCCAGCTGCACATGGGCGGCCCCGACACCGGGCTGCGCCAGCAGGACCGTGACGACTTCGCCCGGCGCCACGCGATAGCCGCGCACCTTGAGCTGGTCGTCGCTGCGCCCGAGGAATTCCAGGCGACCATCCGCGGCCAGGCGTACCCGGTCCCCGGTGCGATAGAGGCGCTCGCCGGGCGCCCAGGGGTCCGGCAGGAAGACCGCGGCGGTATCGCCCGGGCGGCCCTGGTAACCCCGTGCCAGGCCCGCGCCCCCCAGGTAGAGGTCGCCGACGGCACCGGCGGGCAGCGGATTGAGGTCGGCGTCCAGCACCCGGGCGCGCAGATTGGGTAGTGGCGTGCCCAGGGCGATTACCGCCGCCGCATCGTCGAGGGCCGCGGTGAGGGCACCTACGGTGCTTTCGGTGGGGCCGTAATGGTTGAACAACCGGCAGCCGGGCTGGAGTTGCCGCACCCGGTCGGCCAGCGGCGCCGGCAGCGCCTCCCCGCCAAGTACCAGGGCCACGGACGGCAGCAGCCGCGCCGGGTCGGTGGCCTGCAGCAAGGCGTTCAGATGGGTGGGGACGATCTTGAGCACCGCCACCGGCTGGCGTGCGAAGTACTCGGCGCAGCGGTCGGCATCCTGGACCACCTCGTCATCCAGCAGATGCAAGGTACCGCCGCTGGCCAGGGCGCCGAACAACACCGTATGCCCCAGGTCGGCGGCGACGGTGGACACCATGGCGAAGCTGGCCCGCGGCGGCAGCGCCAGCCGCTGCAGCACGCCCTGCACATAGTTGGCGATGGCGCCGTGGGCGACCACCACGCCCTTGGGCCGACCGGTGGTCCCGGAGGTGTAGATCAGGTAAGCCGCCTGGGCCGGCAGCACCTCGACCGCCAACGCGTCCGCCGGGGCCTGCCGCCAGTCGGCCGCGGCGTCCAGCGTCAGCGTGGGCGGCCCCTCGGGCACGGGTGCGCCAAGCAGCAACTGGGCGCCGCTGTCGGCCAGTACCTGGGACTGGCGCGCCGCGGGCCATTTGGGATCGACGAAGACACAGGCGCCGCCGGCCTTGAGAATGCCCAGCAGGCCGACGACGAAGCTGGCCTGCCGCGGCTGGCAGAGCGCGACCCGCACCTCGGCGCCGACGCCCCGGTCCCGCAGCGTCCGCGCCAGGCGATTGCTGTCGGCCTCCAGTTGCGCATGGCTCAGGTGGGCATCGCTGGCCACCACCGCCGGCCCCTCCCCGGCCTGCGCCAACCCCGCGCGCCACAGCGCCAGCAGATCCGTCACCGGGAACGCTAAAGACTCGCCCGCCAGACCCGGGGTCTCCTGGGCCAGACGATAGCGCGCCAGGGGTTGCCTGGCATCGGCCACCACCTGCTGGGCCAGGTGGGCGAAATCGGCCGCCAGCGCGGCGATGCGCGGTGCGTCGAAGAGGTCGGTGGCATAGGTGAACACCGCCTCGATACCCGCCGGAACGTCGGTGATGTCCAGGCCCAGATCGAAGTGCGCGGCGCCATCGTCGAGCTGCCGCGCGGATAGCGTCACCCCGCCCAGGTCCAGCGCCTGGGGCAGCGGGAACTGCTGGGTGAATTTCACCTGGCACAGCGGATTCCAGCCTAGGTGCCGCTCCGGCGCCAGGGCTTCCACCAGCAGATCGAACGGCAGGTCCTGGTGGGCCTGGGCTTCCAGGGCGCGCTGCTTGACCTGATCGAGCAGGACGCTGAACGAACGGGCGCCGTCCAGTTGGCAACGCAGCACCTGGGTGTTGACGAAGAAGCCGATCAGCCGCTCGGTTTCCCGCCGGGTACGTCCGGCCACGGGAACGCCCACGCAGAGGTCACTGCTGCCGCTATGGCGCTGCAACAGCAGCTGGAGCAGCGCCAGGCCGACCATGAACAGCGTCGCCCCCTGGCCCTGGGCCAGGTCACGCAGTCCCTGGCTGACTGCGGCGGGCAGGTTGAAGGCGAAGCGCGCGCCCCGGCCGCTCTGTTGCGGCGGCCGGGGGCGGTCGCAGGCCAGCTCCAACCGCGCGGGTGCGTCGGCCAGTTGGGTCCGCCAGTAGGCCAGTTGCCGCTCGCGGGCTGCACCGGCCAACTCGCGACGCTGCCAGCGGGCGAAGTCGGCATAGCTGATGGCGAGCGGCGCCAGCGCGGACGTCTCGCCCGGCTCCGCCCGGTACAGGGCGGCGAAATCCTCCAGCAGCACCTGGATCGACCAGCCGTCGGCGATGATGTGGTGCAGCACCAGCAACAAGCGGTGATCCTCGGCGTCACGACGGATCAGCGCCATGCGCCACAGCGGGCCTTCGCGCAGGTCCAGCGGACGGCGCACCAGGCTCTCGACCAAGGTGGCCTGGGCCTGCTCCGGCGCTGCCGTCTGGCTCAGGTCATGGTGCTCCACCGCCCCCTGGGCCAGGGCCTCGATACATTGCTCGGGTACCTCGCCGGCACCGGCGCTGAAGCGGGTACGCAGTGCGGCATGCCGCTGTACCAGGGCCTCCAGCGCCCGCTCCAGCCGCGCCACGTCCAAGGCGCCCTGTAGGTGGATTTCACCGGCCAGGTGATAGGCGGCGTTGCCCGGCTCCAGCTGATCGAGAAACCACAGGCGCTGCTGGGCGAAGGATTGGGGCGCACGGGGCGCATCCTCGGCGACGGGACCTTCCGCCGCGGCTTCCCGCGGCAGCGCGGCCACCCGGGCGGAAAAGGCGCCCAGTGTCGAGGCCTCGAACAGCAGTGCTGGATCGACAGACACGCCGAGCGTCTCGCGCAGCCGGGCCTGCACCTGCACCACGGCGACCGAATCCCCGCCCAGGGCGAAGAAATGCGCCTGGGCGGTGAGATCGTCACGGCCAAGCACTTCGGCCCAGGCCGCGCGCACCTCGGGCAATACGGCCGGCGCCGCTGCCTGGGGCTCGCCCTGGGCCAGGGCGCCATCGCGCCACTCGGCGAAGCTGTCCAGGCTGCCGGCCAACCAGCCAGCCCGGCAGGCGGCGCGTTGCAGCTTGCCGCTGGTGGTGCGCGGCAGCGTGCCGGGTTCCAAGAGGGCGATGGCCCTGGGCGCTACCTGGAAGGCCTGGGTCAAGGCCTCCACCAAGGCGGCGCAGATGCGTTCGGCCGGCACCAGGCGGCGCACGTTGCGACTGATCTCCAGCGCCAGGCCGATGCCCTCGCGGCCGTCCTCGCCTGCCAGGGCGAAAGCCGCCACCCGGCCGCGCCGCAGGTAGTCGGCCACCTGCTCTTCCAGCACCAACTCCACATCCTGCGGATAGAGATTCTGGCCGTTGAGGATGATGATATCCTTCAGCCGCCCGGCGATATAGAGTTCGCGCTCGGCGGCGATGCCCAGGTCGCCGGTGCGTAGCCAACGGCGACCATCGCGCTCGACGAAGGCGGCGGCCGTAGCCTCTGGATTGTTCCAGTAGCCTTGCGCAAGGCTAGGACCGGCGACCCAGACCTCGCCGGCCCGCGCCTCGCCGAGCGGCTGCAAGGTGTGCGGATCGACAATCCGCAGTTCGTGGTCGGCATCGCACCAGCCGCAGCCGGCCAGGCGGCCGTGCTGCAGCGCCGCCTCGGCACCGGCGGCGCCGAGGGCGTCACCGGCGAAACGCTGGATACGGAATTCGTCGGTCGGCTCGTGGGCGCAGACATAGAGGGTCGCCTCGGCCAGGCCATAGGCCGGCGTCAGCGCCTGGCGGCGGAAGCCGGCGGCGGCGAAGCGCTCGCAGAAGGCATCCAAGGTGTCCACCCGGATCGGCTCGGAACCGGAAAAGGCCATGCTCCAACGACTCAGGTCGAGCTCGGCCAGCGCACTGTCGCTGATCCGCTCCACGCACAGGCGGTAGGCGAAGTCCGGCCCGCCGCTGACGGTGCCACCGTACTGGCTGAGCGCCTGCAGCCAGCGCGCTGGACGGGTGAGGAAGTGATTGGGCGACATCAGCGTCAGGGTGCCGCCGTGGAAGATCGGCAGCAGCAGCCCGAGCATCAGGCCCATGTCATGGTAGAGCGGCAACCAGCTCACCCATTCCTCGTCGCGCCCGGTGAAGAAGCCGCGCTGCATGGCCCTTTCGTTGGCGATCAGGTTGGCATGGCTGACCATCACGCCCTTGGGCGCCGAGGTCGAACCCGAGGTGTATTGCAGGAAGGCCAGCGCTGAAGGGTCCACCACCTGCGGTCGATAGGCCAGGACCCAACTGGCCTCGATGTCTTCCACCGCCAGGCACAGCGCGCCCTCGGGCAGCGCCTGCGCCAGGGTCTCGGCATGGGCGGCGAGGCAGGCCCGCTCGCCGAGCACCACCCGCGGCCGGGCATCGTCGAGGATGCCGCGCAGGCGCTCGATGTGCATCTGCCGACTGTTTTCCGGGGGAAAGGCCGGCACGGCGATGACCCCGGTATAGAGGCAGGCGAAGAAGGCCGCCGCGTAGTCCGGACCACTGGGCAGCAGGAGCACGCAACGCTCGCCCCGGGTCTGCCCCAGGCGCTCCTGCAGATAGCCGGCCAGGCTCAGCGCCCGCTCGCGCAGTTGGGCATAGGAGGTCAGCTGGGGCGTCTCGTCATTGGTCAGATGCCGCAGCACCGTCTTGTCCGGCTGGCGCTCGGCGTAGAAATCGAGGACGTCGACGAAATGTTCGGCTTGATCCGCTCGGGAGGTCATGGCTTCACCTGCAAAAAAAGAAGGCCGGACGCCGCCACGGCAGCGTCCCGATAAAGAAGGAAGTGGCGGGTGGCTCAGGCGGAACGCATCGCCAGCGGCGTCGCGCTGGCGAGGGTCATGGCCTCGACCAGCTCGGCGGAGCGAATCGCCAGGACCGACAGCAGGGTGTCGGACAGGCCGTGGCTGACCTCGCAGCCGCCTTGCAGGAACACCTGGACCGCCCCGCCCGCGGCCAACGGCAGGCGGTAGTGGCGGTCTGGCTCGCCGTCTTGCAGGTGCTCGCGCAGGCCGGCCAGCAGATGCTGGTGGTAGTCGCGGCGATAACCGGTGGCCAGGATCACCACGTCGTAGTTCAGCATGGTGCGGCTGCCGTCCAGCCGCCCTTCCAGCTCCAGCTCCAGCCCCTGCCCAGACGGCCGGCAGGCCACCACGGCGCGCTCGCAGAGCAGGCGATGGCGCTCCTGGCCACGCAGCTTCTGCAGATAGAACAGCTGGTAGAGGTTTTCGATCAGCTCCAGATCCACCACCGAATAGTTGGTGTTGCGGTACTCGGCGAACAGCCGCTCACGGCGCTCCGGCGATTGCGCATAGATCCGGTCGGTGAACGATGGATTGAAGATCTCGTTGACGAAGGGGCTATCGTCGGACGGCTTGAGTGCCCCGCCCCGCAGGATCAGCGACGCCTCGACCTGGGGAAAGCGCTGGGTCAGATCCTGGAAGATCTCGGCGGCGCTCTGGCCGCCGCCGATCACCGCCACCCGGCGCGGCTGGGCCGGATCGGCCAGCAACGCCTCGATCCGCCCGCGATAGGCCGAGGAATGCAGCACCCGCGCATCGCTCAGCCCGGCGAAGGCCGGCGGTACCTGCGGGGTCCCACCGATGCCGAGGATCAGGTTGCGCCCCAGGCGCCGTTGCAAGGTGCCCTGCTGATCGCGAGATACCACCTGCACGGCGTCCAGGCTGCCGTCGCGGTACCAGGGCTCCACCGCCACCACCTCCTCGCCGTAGTGCACCTGCTCGGCGAAGGCGGCCGCCGCCCAGCCGAGGTAGTCGTTGTACTCCTCGCGGCTGGGGAAAAAGGTCTTGAGGTTGATGAAGTCTTCCAGCCGTCCGCGTTCCTTCAGGTAGTTGATGAAGGTGAAGCGACTGGCCGGATTGCGCAGGGTCGCCAAATCCTTGAGAAAGGAGATCTGCATGGTGCTGCCCTCGAGCAGCATGCCTTCGTGCCAGCTGAAGGCCGGCTTGCGCTCGATGAAGCAGCCTTGGATCTGGCGCTCGGCGGCCTGCTCGTCCGCGGCGATGGCCAGCGCCAGGTTGGAAGGCCCGAAGCCGATGCCGATGTAGTCGTGGACCTGTTCCATGCGAACCTCTCGTCGATAACCGGGTGGGATTGCCCTCGAGCCGTAGCACGACTGACAATCATTCTCACCCTCATCGACGAACAGCCCTGCCGCTTGTTCAGGGCTTTTTTGCCGATCGCTGTCCACATCGGCGACGGGTTCTCACCCTTAGCCGGCGATCTCCCGTAGCGCATCGCGACTGGCCCGCTCGCGCTGCTCGCCGACCAGTTCCACCAGGCGGCCACCATCCATCTTCAAGAGCCGATCGGCCTGATCGAAATAGGCGTCGTCATGGGTGATGGCGAACACCGTCAATCCCGCCGCCTTCATCAGGGGCAGCAATTCCCGATAGAACAGCTGGCGAAACAGCGGGTCCTGGTCTGCGGCCCACTCATCCAGCAGGACGATACTGCGGCCCTCCAGCATGGCCAACAGCAGGGCCAGCCGCTTGCGCTGGCCCTGGGACAGGCGGGTATCACTCAGGCGCCCCGCCGCCACCCGGACCTTGAACTCCAGATGCAGGCGCCGCAGCCAGGTCTGCACCTGAGCCCCGTCGGCAATCCCGCCATCCGGCCCGAGCAGGCGGTCGAACAGATGGAAGTCGGTGAAGACCGAGGCGAACAGCTGGCGATAGGCCGGCCGGTCGGCCTCGCCCACTACCCTGCCATCCACCGCGATGACGCCGCGTTGCGGCTGGTACAAGCCGGTCAGCAGGCGCGCCAGGGTCGACTTGCCGCTGCCGTTACCACCCATCAGGAACACCGTTTCGCCACGCCTGAGCGTGAGATTCAGGGGGCCCACGTCGAAGCCCTGCTCATCGCCCTGGGTCTGATAGCGATACTCCACGCCACGCAATTCCAGACGCTGCCAGTCGCTGGCAAAGGCCGGTGCCGGCTCGGCGAACGTCTCCGCGGCGGGCGCCAGGGCCAGGGCCTCGACCCGCTCCAGCGCGACCTGCCCCGCCATCAGCGGGGGCAACGCCCCGACCGCCATCACCAGCGGCGTGCGCAGGAACAGGATGGTCAGGGCATAGGTGGCAGCCACCTCCGTGCTGGCCCAGCCCAGACCGTTGGCCAGGTAGAACGCCAGGCCTATGGTGCCCAGCACCATGGTGTTGGCCCAGTTGCTGGCGATGGCGTTGTAACGATCCGCCAGCGTCACGTGATCGCGATAGCCACTGGCGCTGACCTCGAAATCCTCTTCGAAGAACCGCTGGGCGCGGGCCCGATTCAGCGCCAGCTCCTTGCGGCCCTCGATCAGGGCCTGGTAGTCCTCGTAGAGGCGATTCTCCGCATCGCGCAGCAGCTGCAGATGGCGATTGAGCCGGGTCACCAACAGCCAACCCAGGCCCAGGGTCACCGTCATCCAGGCGAGGGTCACCAGGAACAACGACCAGGATAGCCAGGCCAGATAGAGAAAGGCTGCCAGGGTCAAGACCGCACCGTAGAGCAGTCCCGGCAGCTGCACGAAGGCCAGGGTGAGGTTGCGCAGGTCGCTGGACAGGCTGGCCAGAATGGCCGGTCCCCCCACGGCTTCGAGGCGTTCGATGTCGGTATCCAGCACCCGCTTCACCACCTGCCGCCGCAGATCGTAGACGAAACGGTGGCCCAGCGCGGTCAGAGCCACCTGGGCGCTGGCGGCCATCGCCAGCAACAGCAGGAGCAAGCCGAGAAACTGCAGCAGCGCCTCGGTCAACGCCGCCTGCGGGGTGACCAGCCGCCAGTTGATGAAGGCGATCACCCCGACGCTGAGCAGGGCCCCGCCCAGGCTGAGCAGCAGCACCAGGGTGGTGGCCAGGGGTCGATAGCGCAGGATGAGGCGGATGAGGGTCATGGGCGACCTCGCTTCGGACAATGACGGGCAAGACAGTTGCCGGTGAGGGACTTGCGACAATGCAGGGTGGCATCCTGCAACAGGACATTGACCAGCGCCGGCGACGCCCCTATCCGCCGGGCAACGTCGCGCTGGGTCAGGCCCTCGACCCGGCACAGGGTGATCACATCCTGGGTGCGTGCCGGCAGCTGCCGCAACGCCCGGACCACCAAGCCGATCTCCTCCCGGGCCTGGACCACGCGCTCGGCGGACACCTCACCGGCTAGGCCCTCGGCCTGTTCATCGGGGCTGGCGAACCAGCGCTCCTCCAGCTTCCGGCGGCGCAGCTGATCGACCGCCAGATTCTGCACCACCCGATACAGATAGCGCGAAGGCTCCATGACCTCCTGGGAATCGCGCCGCTCCCAGAATTTGAGAAAGGCTTCCTGCACAATATCTTCGGCCCGCTTGCGACACCCGAGTAGCCGCGTCGCGAGGGTGAGCAGCCGGCTGCGGTGATGATCGAACAGTTGACCCAGGGCCAAACCATGATCGGCAAGACGCTGCCCTACAGGCTTCGGCTGGGAGGGCTGCGTGGTCGGCTGGGTTATCTCATCGAAAGAGAGCCTGGGCTGACGTGAAGCCTGCGGCAGAGCAAGAGGCGATAGCATTTCTGCGTCCATTGAACTAGGAACGCAAAACTCTAATTGATACTCATTCTCACATCAATGAGTCGTTCAACGTTTCGTGACCCTGCTCGTAGCATGGAAAACCGCGCAGCCTTTTCCACGGGTTACCTACGCTCGGCGATTTTTCGTCCAGAACCTAAGACGACAGCTCCGGCGCCAGCGGCGAGAGGTCCACACCGCGGCAATAGTCCATGAACAACCGCGTCGCCTTGGTCGGCTCGTTGTTGCGCAGGTAGGCCATGATGAAGGTGGAGGCCGGCATGTCGTCGTGGATGTTCACCTGGGCCAGGCGCTTGCCGTCGTAGGTGATGTCCGTCGTCGGCCGGGTGACCAGCACGGAAAAGCCCAGGCCCTGCCCTACCATGCAGCGCACCATCTCGATGGAGGGCGAGCTATAGGCCACCGTGGGGTGGTAACCCTTCTCCTTAAAGATGTCGATGAAGTAGTTACGGCTGGGCACCACGTCCAGCAGGATCATGGGTTCGCGACTCAGCTCCTTGAGGGTCACCGCCTTCTTGCCCGCCAGGGGGTGGGCGGCGGGTAGCAGCGCATAGGGCTTGTGCGGGGCGTTGAGCTTTTCCTTGGTGATGGAGTCGCCCAGTTCCAGATCGTAGAGGAACACCAGGTCGAAGCGACCTCGGTGCACACCGTGCATGAGTTCGTGCTGCTCGCCGTCGTGCAGCTGGATGGTGATCTCGGGATAGAGCCGCTTGAAGCCGGCGACCAGCTTGGGCAGATAGAGCGGCGCCGCGGATTCGAAACAGCCGATGGCCACGGTGCCCGAGACCATCTCGTTTTCCGCCTTGGCGTTCTGTTCCAACTCCTGGGACAGTCGCAGCAGCTCCTTGGCCTTTTCATACAGCCGCCGGCCACTGGCGGTGAGAGAAACCCCTTGGGCGTGATGGCGAATGAACAACTTCTGCTCGAAACTTTCTTCGAGATTCTTGATGGCCACGGAAATGGACGGCTGGGAAATATGCAGTTGCCGCGCCGCCTCGACGATGCTGTCTTCCTCGACCACCGCCACGAAATAACGAAGTTGTCTCAGGGTGAAACGCGTCATGGCACTTCCATAGGATAAAACTTTGCAGATTACTTATCTGCATAGAATAAGCTTTCAAAGCGAAAGCCATGCCATTCCCCGCGACTGGGCTGCGCAGCCCATTTTATCCAGCATTGCGACCACGGCATCGAACGCCCGAGAGGCCAGTTTGCCGGGGTAAAACGCACCAAAAGACTGCATCTCACCACTCTATGATTGCATCTTGCCCCGCGTTGGGGCGTACAGCGCACAGAACAAAATGCCGTGTCTAGCTACTTAGGAAAAGCCTATGCAATGACCCGTAATTTGTTAATTGACGATAAGTCTGGCGAACGCCAATTCTGTTCTCAGCAACAGTGCGAACGCTCCGCGAAAGTGCGCACTTTCTTTGAAATGGCGACAGGTTGGCTTCCCATGACTTTCGACTGGAACTACATGTTCAGCCTGATTGGCGACACTCAATTCTGGCTGGCAACCTGGACGGTCATCAAACTCAGCACCCTCACCTGGATCATCAGCATCGCCCTGGGCTTCTTCATCGCCCTGGCCAAGCAATCCCGGTATCCGGCGCTGAGCCTCCCCGCTCGCGGTTACATCTGGTTCTTTCGCAGCGTGCCGCTGCTGGTGCTGCTGATCTTCATCTACAACCTGCCCCAGGCCGTACCGGCCACTTCGGTGGTGCTGGCCGACCCCTTCTGGGCCGGGCTGATCGGCCTGGTCATCAGCGAGACGGCCTATGTCGCCGAGATCCACCGCGGTGGCCTGCTGTCGATTCCCAAGGGCCAGGGCGAAGCGGCCCGGGCGCTGGGGCTGCGCTTTCTCGGCACCCAGTGGCGCATCGTCATTCCCCAGGCGCTGCGGGTGGCGCTGCCCTCGCTGGCCAACGAATACATCTCCATCGTCAAGCTCAGCTCCCTGGTGTCGGTGATCTCCCTTACCGAGATCCTGATGGTGGGCCAGCGGCTGTATTCGCAGAACTTCCTGGTCATGGAGACCATGGTGGCGGTGGCCTTCTACTACGTGCTGATCGTCACCCTGTTCGACTTCCTGCTCAAACGCCTGGAGCGCTTCCTCGACGTCACCCAACGCAAGGTGGTGCGTACCCCCGATGAGCAGGTGCTGGCCCTGGCCACCCAGGCCTCCACCGCCAGCGCCAAGCCGCAATGGGACGCCGCCACCCCGGCGCTGCAGGCTGCCCGCCTGCATAAGGCTTACAACGATGTCGAGGTGCTGGGCTCGGTCAACCTGCAGATCCAGCCGGGCGAAGTGGTGTCGGTGATCGGCCCGTCGGGTTCCGGCAAGACCACCCTGATCCGCCTGCTGAATGGCCTGGAGCAGTTGGACAACGGCGAGATCCGCATCAACGGTCAGCCCTTCATCCACCTGCGCAAGGACGGCGCCCAGAAGCCGCGCTTCATCGAGCACGCCGAGCATCGCCTGGACATCGGCATGGTGTTCCAGAGCTTCAATCTCTTCCCCCACCTCACGGTGCTGGACAACCTGCTGCTCGCCCCTCGCTACCACCGCCTGGATACCCCCGCGGCGCTCAAGCAGCAGGCCTATGCCCTGCTGCACAAGGTCGGGATGCTCGACCACGCCTGGAAGTATCCGCACCAGCTGTCCGGCGGTCAGCAGCAGCGCGTGGCCATCGCCCGGGCATTGATGATGCGGCCGCAGATCATGCTGTTCGACGAACCCACCTCGGCGCTGGACCCGGAAAAGGTCAACGAGGTGCTGCAGGTGATCGAGGCCCTGGCCAACGAGGGCATCACCATGGTGATCGTCACCCACGAGATGAACTTCGCCTTCAAGGTCTCGGACCGCATCGTCTTCATGGAAAAGGGCCGCGTGGTCTGCGACGACGCGCCCCAGGTACTGCGTAACGGCCAGCATCCACGCGTCGAGGCCTTCCTCAAGGACGTGTCCCTGGCTTGACCCCCACCCCTGGCTTTCGGAGAACAGACATGATCGAGCAAGCGCAACTGGAAAGTTTCCACCAGAACGGTTACCTGGTGGTCGAGAACCTGCTGACGGCCGAAGAGATCGCCGCCCTGCAGGCCGATTTCGAGCGCTGGGTGGAAGACAGCCGCAGCCACTCGCAGGCGTGGGGCGAGACCCAGGACGGCCGGGCGCGCTTTGACGTGGAGCTGGACCACCGGCCCGATCACCCGTCCCTGCGACGGGTCAGCTCGCCCACCGAGATCTCCCCGGCCTATCGCCAGGTCGCCTTCACCTCGCGGATGGCCCAGGTCGCGGCCCAGTTGATCGGCGGCAGCGGTACCCGCTTCCACCACAGCAAGATCAATTCGAAGCTGCCGCACACCGCCACCCAGGTGAAATGGCACCATGATTTCCTCTTCACCCCGCACAGCAACGATGACGTGGTCACCGCGCTACTGATGGTCAGCGAGGTTACCCCGGAAAACGGTCCGCTCACGGTCATCCCCGGCAGCCACAAGGGCCCGCTGTGGTCGCACTGGCAGGATGGCCGCTTCACCGGCGCGGTCGACGACAGCGTGGTGGCCGAACACTGCGGCGAGCCGGTGGCCTGCTTCGGCCCCGCCGGTTCGGTGTGCTTCATGCACACCCGCCTGCTGCACGCCTCCAGCCCCAACCAGACCGAATTGCCGCGCACCCTGTTCATCAGCGTCTACGCCGCCGAGGACGCCCTGCCCTTCGGCGAGAATCCGCTGCCCAGCGAACACGCCGGGGTGCTGGTGGCCGGCCAGGAAAGCGGTCTGGTGCGCAGTGTGGCCAACAGCGTCCGCCTGCCGCAGAAACCGCGCGGCGCCTCTTTCTTCGTCCAACAGGCCGGGCTCGACCAGGCCGCCGTTTGATCTTTCCCATCCCCTCAAGGAGCACCGCCATGCAAAGATTCAGCAGCGCCTCGATTCGAACCCTCACCACCACCGTACTGGGCGCCACCCTGGCGCTGACCGCGACTCTGGCCTCGGCCGACTTCCTGCAGCCGGGCAAGCTGGTCGCCGGTTCCGACCTGACCTTCTTCCCCTATGAGTACGTGCAGGACAACAAGCCGGCCGGCTTCGACATCGAATTCGTCGATGGCCTGGGCAAGATCATGGGCCGCAGCGTGGAAACCCTCGACACCCGCTTCCCCAACCTCATCACCGGCCTGCAGGGCGGTCGCTTCGACATCACCAACTCGTCCATGTACATCACCGCCGACCGCCTCAAGGTGATCGATATGATCCCCTACCTCAAGAGCGGCGAGGCCATCATCGCGCTCAAGGGCAGCGACTATCAGCCCAAGAAGCCGGAAGACTTCTGCGGCCACAAGATCGGCTCCATGGGCGCCACTTCCTGGCTGCAGCAGCTGCACAAGCTGTCGGACGAGTACTGCGTGAAGAACGGGCTCAAGCCCATCGCCGTGAGCGAATACGGCACCGATCCCCAGACCACCCAGGCGCTGCTGTCCAAGGCCGTCGAGGCCCAGATCACCGACGCCGCCGTGGCCCGTGGCCTGGTGGAAAAGCTCGGCAATCGCGTGGTGATCTCCTCCGACACCCTGATCTATCCGGTGCTCAACGGCTTCGGCGTGAAGAAGGGCAACGACGCGGTGAAGACCGCCCTGGTGGACGCGCTCAAGCAATACAGCGCCACTCCGGAGTACGCCGCGCTGCTGAAGAAGTACAACTTCCAGGCGCCCACCGAGGCGGATATAGCCGCCCTGATGCCCAAGCCCTAAGAGCCTGTTCAAAATCTGCTGCGCGTCGGCCAAACCGCGTTGAAAATGCCTTCGGAATGCTCATTTACCACTCGTAAACTCCGCTTCCTCAGGCCTTTTCGCCTTGTTTGGCTCTAGCTCGCGAGATTATGAACAGGCTCTAAGCCTGCAACGGTCGTCCCTGCGGACGACCCCTTTGGAGTCACGACCATGGCACTTTCTCCTGAGAAACGGCCCCACGAGGAACAGCTGCGTATCGATCTGGCGACGACCTTTCGCGTCATCGCTCATCTCGGCATGCACGAGGCGGTCGCCAACCACTTCAGCGCCGCCGTCTCCGCCGACGGCAAGCAGTTCCTGATCAATCCCAAGTGGAAGCACTTCTCGCGCATCCGCGCCAGCGACCTGCTGCTGCTCGATGCGGACGATCCCCAGGGCGCCGAGCGGCCCGACGTGGATCGGACGGCCTGGTCGATCCATGGGCAGATCCATCGCCGGCTGCCGGAGGCGCGGGTCGTGCTTCACCTGCACCCGGTCTACACCACGGCGGTGGCCTGCCTGGCCAAGCCCGAGGTGCCGCCCATCGACCAGAACACCGCGCGCTACTTCAATCGCATCGCGGTGGACGAACTCTACGGTGGCATGGCGGATACCGAAGCCGAGGGTGCGCGCCTCGCCGGGCTGCTGGACGGCAAGCAGCGGCTGCTGATGGGCAACCACGGCGTCATGGTGATCGCCCCCACCATCGGCCAGGCCTTCGACGACATCTGGACCCTGGAGCGGGCCTGCCAGATCCTGGTCACCGCCTGGTCCACCGGGCAGCCGCTCAAGGTGCTGTCCGCCGAAGTCGCCGAAAAGACCGCCCGGGCCTGGGAAGGCATCACCGACTTCTCCGAGCAGCACTTCGCCGAAATGAAAGAACTGATGATCCAGCAGGACCCCTCCGTGCTGGATTGATCGCCGCGGAGCCTCCGCGCTCCGCCCTCCTACTGCTTAGATGACGGCCGCACCCCGTGGAGCGGCCGAAGGGTACCGTCATGACCGCATTACCGACCGCTATCGACACCCTGGTGATAGGCGCCGGCCAAGCCGGCGTCGCCATGAGCGAGCACCTGGGCCGCCTGGGCATCGAACACCTGGTGCTGGAAAAGAACCGCATCGCCGAAGCCTGGCGCACCGGCCGCTGGGACTCCCTGGTGGCCAACGGCCCGGCCTGGCACGATCGCTTTCCCGGCCTGGAATTCCAGACGCCGCCGGATGGTTTCCCCGGCAAGGACGAGATCGCCGCCTACTTCGAGACCTATGCCCAGCAGATCGGCGCACCCATCCGCACCGGCGTTGCCGTCACCCGGGTGACCCGCCAGGAGGGCCAGAGTGGTTTCCTGGTCGAAACCTCCGCGGGCAGCCTGAGCGCACAGCGGGTGGTGGTGGCTACCGGTCCCTTCCAGAAACCGGTCATCCCGGCCATAGCGCCCAAGGACGAGGGGCTCTACCAGATCCACTCCGCCCAGTACTTCAATCCCCAGCAATTGCCCGACGGCGCGGTGCTGGTGGTGGGCGCCGGCTCCTCGGGGGTGCAGATCGCCGATGAACTGCTACGTGCCGGCAAGCGCGTCTACCTGTCGGTAGGGCCTCATGATCGTCCGCCGCGCGCCTATCGCGGGCGCGACTTCTGCTGGTGGCTGGGCGTGCTCGGCCTCTGGGACACCGAGACCATGCAGCCGGGCCGCGAGCACGTGACCATCGCCGTCAGCGGTGCCCGCGGCGGCCATACCGTGGACTTCCGCCGCCTGGCCCAGGCCGGCATGACCCTGGTGGGTCTCACCGACACCTTCGTCGATGGTGTGGTGCGCTTCCGCCCGGACCTCAACCAGAATCTCGACGCCGGCGATGCCAACTACCTGGCCCTGCTGGACGCCGCCGACGCCTATGCCGCCCGCCACGGCCTGGACCTGCCCGAAGAACCCGCAGCGCGTGAGCGCGTGGCGGACGCCGACTGCATCCGTGAACCGTTGCAAGAGCTGGATTTGAAGGCCGCCGGGGTGAGCTCGGTGATCTGGGCGACCGGCTACGCCACTGACTTCAGTTGGCTGCAGGTGGATACCTTCGGCGACAACGGCAAGCCCAAGCATCAACGCGGGGTCGGCGCCGAGCCGGGCATCTACTTCGTCGGCCTGCCCTGGCTCAGCCGCCGTGGCTCGGCCTTCATCTGGGGCTGCTGGCACGACGCCCGCCATGTCGCCGATCAGATCGCCATCCAGCGCCGTTACCAGGAGTACCGCCCCGGCGAGCAATCGACCGTCCAGCCACGTAAGTCGCGCATCGCCTGACACCCCTTTCCAGAGCAGGAGCCCCAGCCATGGCCACCCCGACCCACACCCGTATCCGCATGTTCAACACCAAGGACACCTACCCCAACCAGACTCTGGACAACGACCTCTGCCAGGCGGTGCGTGCCGGCAACACCGTCTATGTGCGCGGCCAGGTAGGTACCGACTTCGAGGGCAACCTGGTCGGGCTGGGCGATCCCCGGGCCCAGGCCGAGCAGGCCATGAAGAACGTCAAACAACTGCTGGAAGAAGCCGGCAGCGACCTGAGCCACATCGTCAAGACCACCACCTACCTCATCGATCCGCGCTACCGCGAGCCGGTCTACCAGGAGGTCGGCAAGTGGCTCAAGGGTGTCTTCCCCATCTCCACCGGACTGGTGGTCTCGGCCCTGGGCCAGCCCCAGTGGCTGATGGAGATCGACGTCATCGCCGTGATCCCTGACTGAGGCCGCGCCATGACCTTTTCCATCACCGCCCGCTGCGCCGCGACCGGTCAGTTCGGCATCGCCATCAGTTCGTCGAGCATCGCCGTGGGCGCCCGCTGCCCCTGGCTGCAGCCCGGTGTCGGCGCGGTCAGCTCGCAGAACATCACCCTGCCCGCCCTGGGACCGCGCACCCTGGATGGACTGGCGCGAGGCCTGACACCCGCGGCGGCCCTGGCCGAAAGCCTGGCTGGCGACGGCTACGCCGAGTATCGCCAGGTGACCGTCATCGACGCCCAGGGCCGTAGCGCCCACCACAGCGGTGCCCATACCCTGGGCGTGCACCAGGCCCGCAGCGGCTGGGACTGCGTGGGCGCCGGCAATATGCTGGCCAGCACCGCGGTTGTGGATGCGCTGGTGGAGAATTTCGAAAGCACCCAGGGCGCCCTCGCCGAGCGCCTGCTGCTGGCCATGCAGGCAGCGATGGCCGCCGGTGGCGAGGCCGGTCCGGTGCATTCGGCGGCGCTGCTGGTGGTCGGCGAGCCCAGCTGGCCCATCGTCAACCTGCGCGTCGACTGGACCGAGACCGACCCCATTGGCGAGCTGGCGGCCCTCTGGCGCGCCTATGAACCCCAGTTGCAGGACTACCTCGACCGCGCGGTGCGTCCGGATCTCGCCCCCGGCTACGGCGTGCCGGGAGACGACCGATGAGCGCCAGCCGGGAGTTGCTGGCCCGGCTGGTGGCCTTCGACACCACCAGTCGCGAGTCGAACCTGGCGCTGATCGACTTCGTCGCCGGCTACCTGGATGGCTTCGGCGTGCCTTATGAGCTGATCCACAACGCCGAAGGCACCAAGGCCAATCTCTTCGCCACCCTGGGGCCGGCTGACGTACCGGGCATCGTGCTCTCCGGCCATACCGACGTGGTGCCGGTGGACGGCCAGGCCTGGACCCGTCCACCCTTCGAGCTCAGCGAAGGCGACGGCAAGCTTTATGGCCGGGGCACCGCTGACATGAAGGGCTATCTGGCCTGTCTGCTGGCGCTGGTGCCCGCCGCCAGCCGCGCGCCCCTGCGGTGCCCGCTGCACCTGGCGCTGTCCTATGACGAAGAGGTGGGCTGCCTGGGGGTTCGCAGCCTGCTCGACCAACTGGCCCAGCGTCCGGTAAAGCCGCTGCTGTGCCTGATCGGCGAGCCCACCGAACTCAAGCCCGTGCTCGGCCACAAGGGCAAGGTGGCCATGCGCTGCCAAGTGCACGGCGCGGCCTGTCATTCGGCCTATGCGCCCAAGGGGGTCAACGCCGTGGAATACGCCGCCCACCTGGTCGTCGAACTCGGACGTCTGAGTGAGGCCCTCAAGGCGCCGGAGCGACGGGACGCCCGTTTTGATCCGCCCTTCTCCACGGTGCAGACCGGGCTGATCGCGGGCGGCCAGGCGCTGAACATCGTGCCCCAGGACTGCGCCTTCGACTTCGAGATCCGCGCCCTGCCCGCCCAGGACCCTTACCAGGTGATCCATCAGCTACGGGACTATGCCGAGCACAGCCTGCTACCGGCAATGAAGGCCATCAGCGCTGAAAGCGCGGTCAACTTCGCCGAGCTTTCCAGTTATCCCGGCCTGGATACGGCCGCCGACAGCGAGGCCGCGGAATGGATCGCGAGCTTCTGCGGCTCACGGGACTTCGGCACCGTCGCCTTCGGCACCGAAGGGGGCCTGTTCGCCGCCGCCGGCATTCCCACCGTGGTCTGCGGGCCGGGCAGCATGGATCAGGGGCACAAGCCGGACGAATTCATCGCCCAGGGCCAGCTGGATGACTGTGATGCCATGCTGGGGCGGGTGTTGGCGTTCGCCTGTGGCTAGGTCGATCATTCCATTTTGCGGAATGCTGAACTGACGAGAAGGCCGATTCCCCCGAAAACGATCTGATCCCAAGCTGGTAGCACGAATCGGGACCACCCTCGGCCCGATGCCTGCCAGGAGTTGGATCATGAAGATCTACCACCTTCCGTTGTCCGGTCATGCCCATCGCGCCGTGCTGTTCGCCTCGCTGCTGGGCCTCGCGCCCGAACTCGTCGAGGTCGACCTCGCGGCCGGCGAGCACCGCACTCCGGCGTTCCTCGCCCTCAATCCCTTCGGCCAGGTGCCGGTGCTGGAAGACGACGGTGTGGTCGTCGCCGACTCCAATGCCATCCTCGTCTACCTGGCGAAGAAACTGGGCCGTACCGACTGGCTGCCGGAAGACCCCGCCGGCGCCGCCGCCGTCCAGCGCTGGTTGTCGGTGGCCGCGGGCGAACTGGCCTATGGCCCGGCAGCGGCGCGGCTGATCACGGTATTCGGCGCACGTATGAATGCCCAGGAAGTCATTGCCCGTGCCCATGTCCTCCTGGAGCGGCTGGAGGCTCATCTCGAGAATCGCGACTGGCTGGCCGCCGATCACCCGACCATCGCCGACGTCGCCCTCTACAGCTACCTGGCCGGGGCGCCGGAAGGCAACGTGGACCTGGCGCCCTACGCCGCCGTGCGCGCTTTCCTGCAACGCGTGGAAGCGCTACCGGGCTTCGTGCCCTTCCCGCAGACGGCTGCCGGTCTGCGCGCCTGAGGCAGCTGGATCACCCGCCTTCCCCACTGCGAGGAGCTACCTCGATGAGCACGCCCCCGAACGCTCTGCCCACCTGGCACCCCGGCGAAATCGCCCTGCAGGAGCGCGTCGGCGTCCGCCAGCGGATGGTCGAGGTCGGCCCGCGGGTGATCCGCAGCTTCATGCCCGACCAGCACCGCGCCTTCTACCAGCAACTGCCCTTCCTGGTGCTGGGTAGCGTGGACACGACGGGCGCGGCCTGGGCGACGATCCTGGAAGGCGCGCCGGGCTTCGTCAGTGCACCCACACCGACCCGGCTGGACATCGCGGCCAGCCTACCGGCAGGCGATCCGGCCGGCGCCGGCCTGGCGGATGGCGCCGCCGTGGGGTTGCTGGGCATCGAGCTGCATACCCGGCGCCGCAATCGCGTCAACGGTGAGGTCGAGTTGACGCCCCAGGGCCTTCGGATGACCGTGGACCAGAGCTTCGGCAACTGCCCGCGCTACATCCAGCTGCGCGACCTGCAACCCAACCAAGCACCGGATAAGACGCCCGCTCCGGCCGCCGAATGCCTCGAGGCGCTGGATGAGGCGGCGCGGCAGCTGATCGAAGGGGCCGATACCTTCTTCGTCGCCTCCTATGCCGAGCAGGAGGGACGGCGCCGGGTGGACGTCTCCCACCGTGGCGGCAAGCCGGGCTTCGTCCGGGTGGACGCCGAGGGCGTGCTGACCATTCCCGACTTCAACGGCAACCTGTTCTTCAACACCCTGGGCAACATCCTCGCCAACGGCCAGGCCGGGCTGCTGTTCATCGACGGCGGGCGCGGCGACCTGCTGCAGCTGAGTGGCTTGGCCGAGGTGCTGTTCGACTCGCCGGAGATCGCCGCCTTCGAAGGCGCCGAGCGCCTCTGGACCTTTCGCCCGCAGCATATCGTTCGGCGCCGCGCCGCCCTGGCGTTGCGCTGGCAGGCACGGGTCGGAGGCGAGTCGGACAGCAGCCAGCTGACCGGCAGCTGGACGCAGGCGCGCGAGCGTCTGCTGAGCCGGGAACTCGGCAACCGCTGGCGACCCTTGCGCGTCATCCGCGTCGTCGAGGAGAGCGCCACCATCCGCTCCTTCCATCTGGCCGCGGCGGACGGCACCGCCTTGCCACCCGCCCAGGCCGGCCAGTTCCTGCCGGTGCGTCTCACTCCGGTCGCTGGCCAGCCCCCGGCGCTGCGTAGCTACAGCCTCTCCAGCGCGCCGGCCGACGGGCACTACCGTATCAGCGTCAAGCGCGAGGGGCTGGTGTCCACCTGGCTGCATGAGCGGCTGCGCGAGGGCGATGTGCTCGACACGCGCCTGCCAGCGGGGGACTTCACCCTGGCCGCCGCTGCCGACCAGTCCCTGGTACTGCTGGCTGCTGGCATCGGCATCACCCCGCTACTGGCGATGCTGAGGCACCTGGTCCACGAAGGTCGCCGGACCCAGCGCCAGCGCCCGATCACCCTCTTCTACGGCGCCCGGTCGAAGGCCGAGCGCGCCTTCGAGGCGGAGCTGGCCGAATTGGTAGTCGCCGCCGGGGGCTCGCTGCGCCTGGTGCGGGCGCTGAGCGATACCCGCGGGGCCGTGGCGGAGACCGACTACGAGGTGGCCGGGCGGATCGACCTGGGCGTGCTGGGCCGCTTCCTGCCCTTCGGCGATCACGCCTTCTACCTCTGCGGCCCGGCGGCCTTCACTCAAGCCCTGTACGACGGCCTGCGCAGTTACGGCATCGAGGACGCGCGCATCCATGCCGAAGCCTTCGGTCCGGCGGCGCTGCGCCGCAGTCAGCCCCTGGAAGCGGCGGCTCCCGTGCGTCCAGCCGCCGCCACGGACAGCGTACCGGTGGTCTTCACCGCCTCGCTCAAGGAGGCGCGCTGGACGCCCGCAGCAGGATCGCTGCTGGAGCTGGCCGAAGCGCGAGGTCTCGACCCCGCCTTCAGCTGCCGCGAAGGTCATTGCGGCAGTTGCCGGACGCGGCTGCTCGCCGGCGCCGTCACCTATGCGCGGGAGCCGGTGGCGCGGGTCGCCGACGGCGAGGCGTTGCTGTGCTGCGCGGTGCCGGCGGCTGGCACCGACCGCCTGGCGCTCGATCTGTGACCCGCGCCGCCGGAAGTTGACTACCATGGAGCCTGGTCGACAAGACAGGACGGCGAGGCAGATGGATCGTTGGCAGGCGATGCGCGTGTTCGTGAAGGTGGCGGAAACCGAGAGTTTCGCCCGTACCGCCCGGGAGCTGCACCTGAGCGCACCGGCGGTGACCCGCCTGGTGGCCGCGCTGGAGGAGCTGGTCGGTGCGCGCCTGCTGGTGCGTACCACCCGTTCGGTCAGGCCCACCGAAGCCGGCGCCCGCTACCTGCAGGATTGCCGGCGCATCCTCGCCGACATCGGCGAGGCGGAACTGGCCGCGGCCGGCCACTACGCCAAGCCGGTCGGCACCCTGACCATCACCGCTCCGCTGCTGTTCGGGCAGCTGCACGTGCTGCCGCTGCTACTGGACTATCTCGAACGCTATCCGCAGATGCGCGCCCGCACCTTCTTCGTCGACCGGCCGGTGAACATCGTCGAGGAAGGCATGGACGTCGCCTTGCGCATCGGTCATTTGCCCGATTCGGGCTTCACCGCCATCCAGGTCGGTCGCGTGCGGCGGGTGGTCTGCGCGGCGCCCGCCTATCTGCAGGCCCAGGGCGTGCCCGCTACCCCTGCCGCGCTACGCGAGCATCGCATCCTTGCCTGCCAGAGCGCCTGGGCGTCCCTGGAATGGCGCTTCGCTGGCGGGCAGCGGGTAATGGTCGATCCCCAGTTGCTGTGCAACACCAACGAAGCCGCCATCACCGCCGCCAGGAGCGGTCAGGGGCTCACCCGGGCACTGCACTACCAGGTCGCTCCGGCCTTGGCGGAAGGCGAGCTGCAGATCGTTCTCGCCGAGCATGAAGAAGCGCCGCTGCCGATTCACCTCATCTACCCCGAAGGGCGCCAGGCGCCGGCCAAGGTACGGGCCTTCATCGACCTGGCGGTGGCGGCGCTCAGGGACAATCCGCTGTTCGCCTGACTTCCTCAGTGACCAAGGATCGCCTTGGTCTCCAAATACTCCTCCAGGCCGTGGACGCCGTATTCGCGCCCGTTGCCGGAGCGCTTGTAGCCGCCGAAGGGTGCCCAGGGATTCCAGGCCGGATAGTTGAGATGGACCTGCCCGGCGCGCAGACGGGCCGCTACCGCGGCCACCTGGTCGGCGTCGCGACCCTGGACGTGGGCGCTGAGGCCATAGTGGCTGTCATTGGCGATGGCGATCGCCTGGTCGAGCGAGTTGTAGGGCAGCAGGCAGAGCACCGGCCCGAAGATTTCCTCCTGGGCGATGCGCATCCCGGAGGTGACCGCCGAGAACACCGTGGGGCGCGCATAGAAGCCGGTGGTGCAGCCGTCCGGGCGCCCCGGTCCGCCGCAGACGAGCCTGGCGCCCTCCGCCAGGCCGCTCTCAATCAGCTCCTGCACCCGAGCGAACTGGGCGCCATTGGCCAGGGGGCCAAGGGTCGTCGCGGGCGCCTGAGGATCACCGACCACGAGGCTGGCCACGGTGGCCGCCGCCAGGCGCTCCACCTCGGCCAGCTGGGCCTGAGGCACCAGCATCCGCGTCGGCGCGCTGCAGGATTGGCCGCTGTTGCGGAAGGCCGCCAGCACGCCCTTGGCCACCGCCTCCGGCAGATCGGCATCGGGCAGCAGCAGGTTGGGCGACTTGCCGCCCAGCTCCTGGGTCACGCGCTTGACCGTACGAGCGGCGGCCTGGGCCACCAGGACCCCGGCGCGATTGGAGCCGGTGATGGAAATCATGTCGACGTCGGGATGCTCGGCCAGCGCCGCGCCGACCGTGGGGCCGTCGCCGTTGACCAGGTTGAACACCCCCGCTGGGATCCCCGCGTCATGAACCGCCTGGGCGAACAGCAAGGCGCTCAGCGGGGCCAGCTCGCTGGGCTTGAGCACCACCGTGCAGCCGGCGGCCAGCGCCGGCGCGACCTTGGCGGTGATCTGGTAGAGCGGCCAGTTCCAGGGTGTGATGAGGGCGCAGACGCCGATGGCCTCCCGCCGGATGCGTAATGCGCCCTCGGCACGCTCGAAGGCGTAGTCGCCCGCCGCCTCGCGCGCCACGCGCAGGTGTTCCAGGGCCAGGGGTACCTGCAGCGCCCGAGCCGCGGCGAGGGGCGCGCCCATTTCCCGGGAAATCACCTGGGCGAAGGTGTCGGCACGCTCTGCCAGCAGGGTCTGTAGGCGCTCCAGCAGCTCGGCGCGAGCGGCTGGCGTCCGCCCGGACCAGGCGTCGAAGGCGCTACGGGCCGACTGTACCGCCTGGTCGACTTCCGCGGCGCCGCCGAGGGCCACCTCGGCGAGCGGACGCTCGGTCGCGGGATCCGTCACCGTGGCCCGGGCGGCGCCAGGCACCGGCACCCAGCGGCCAGCGAGATAGCAGCAGCGGGTCACTTGGGGATCTATCAGCGGTTGCAACGAAGGGTCCAGCAGCATGAGGGTAGCTCCCAGGTAGCGACAGGCAATCAGTCGGCGCGCGCCAGCGCCTCGATTTCGACGAGATAACCATGGTGCAACTGCGGCACCGGAACCACCGCCCGCGCCGGCCGGTGTTCGCCCAGGTACCCGGCATAGAGGCGGTCGAAGGTCGGCCAGTGCTCGATGCCGACGACATAGACGGTCACCTTGAGCAGATCCTGCGGCCCCCGCCCCGCCGCGGCCAGGATGGCGCAGAGGTTGTCCAGGGCGATCTGGGCCTGCTCCGCGAAACTCGCCGCGACCGCATGGCTACCGTCGGGTCGCACCGGCAGTTGCCCGGATACGTGAAGCAGCCCCTGGTAGGCCACCGCCTGGGAATAGTGGCCGCCGGGTGGCGCCGCGGCGGCGGTCTGGATGAAGCGCGCTTCAGCGACCATGCAGGCGACTCCAGGGAGTGACCGCGCCGCTGGCGTCCACGGCGTGATAGCGCTCGAACTGGCCGCCAGTGGCGCAGGCATGGTTGGGCAGGATGCGCAGGCGGCTACCCACCGGGAAGCGTTGCTCCAGATCGTCCGGGCAGCCCCCGGCGAAGCTGACGATGCCATGTTCCTGGTTGGCACCGGTCAGCAGGGCGCCGTCGAGCCAGCGGCCTTCGAGGGTGCAGACCTGGCCATAGCCGAAGTCACGCCGCTGCCGCTGGGTGCCCCGGTCGCGACTCAGGGCCATCCAGCCGGCGTCCACCAGCACCCAGCCTTTTTCCACCTGATGGCCGATCACCGTGGTCAGGACGCTCAGCGCCAGGTCCTCGGCCTGGCAGATGCCGACGTTGTGCATCACCAGGTCCTGGAAGACGTAGACGCCGGCGCGGACCTCGGTAACCCCGGTCAGATCCAGGGCCGACAGCGCCGTGGGCGTCGAGCCGATACTCACCTGCGGACAGGCCAGGCCCTGGGCGCGCAAGCGCTCGGCCGCGGCGACGCAGCAGGCGCGCTCCTGCTCGGCCAAGGCCTGCAGCGCCTCCGGGTCGTCCAGCTCGTAGCTCGAGCCGGCGTGAGTGAGGACCCCTGCCAGGCGCATGCCGCCCGCGCTCAGTAGCTCGGCGATCTGTACCAGCCGGGGATCGTCCGGCTGCAGGCCCGCGCGATGTCCATCGCAGTCGATCTCCAGCCAGACCTCGAAGGCTTCGTCGTAGCGCTGGCCGGCCGCGACGATGGCCTGGGCCCCGGCCAGGCTGTCGGTCAGGATGCTCAGCCGGCACCCCTGCCGTCGCAGCGCGCTGACCTGTTCCAGCCGCGCCGGGGCGATGGTCACGGCATAGAGCACGTCGGTGATGCCCAGGGCGAAACAGGCCTCGGCCTCCTGGAGGGTGGAGACGGTCACGCCCTCGGCGCCCGCCGCCAGTTGCCGGCGGATCACCGCCTCGCTCTTGCTGGTCTTCACATGGGGCCGCAGACGGACGCCGAGGGCATCCATACGCGCCTGCATAAGGTGGATGTTGCGCATCATCCGTGCCTCGTCGATGAGCGCGGCAGGGGTATCGAGGGTGAGCAGGGAGAGGGTCATGGCAAGGACTCGACCGGTGGGCGATGGGCGGACTGTAGCCGCCTTTCGTAAAGCTGTGATTCAATCCTACTGATCCATTCCTTTAGCCCAGATTAATGATCGCCATCGAAGACCTACGTCTGGTAGTGCTGCTGGCCCGCTGTGAATCCCTCAGCGCGGCGGCGCGCGCCCTCAACGTCTCGCCGCCCGCGCTCTCCACCCGCCTGCGCAAGCTGGAGGCACGGCTGGGGGTAGCCCTGGCCAATCGCGATGCCCGGCGGCTGAGCCTGACCCCCGATGGCGAGCGCTTCGCCCAGCAATGCAGCGAACTGCTCGACCGCCTCGAGGCCTTGCCCGACACCTTCACCCGCCAGGATCAGCAGTTGGTGGGCACCCTGCGCCTCGCCGCGCCCTTCGGCTACGGTCGCCAGCGCATCGCCCCGCTGCTGGCGCGCTTCGCCGTGTTGCATCCGCAGTTGCGCCTGCAATTGGACCTACGGGAGACCCCCTGGCCCGACCGGCACGACAGCGATGCGGTCATTCATATAGGCGCCATCGACGACAGCTCCTGGATCGCCAAGACCCTGGCCCACAACGAACGCTGGCTGTGCGCCAGTCCGACCTACCTGGACCAGCACGGCCTGCCGCAGGAGCCCAGGGCGCTGCTGCGCCACCGCTGCATCTGCATCCGCGAGAACGACGAGGACGTGACCCTCTGGCAATTGCGCAACGACCTGGAGCGCCAGACGCTGCGCATCGAACCGGCGCTGCTCACCAACGATGGCAGCGTGGCCCGCCGCTGGGCCGAACAGGGCCTGGGTATCGTGCTGCGTTCCCAGTGGGACGTCGCCGATGCCATCGCGCGCGGGGCCCTGGTCCGGCTGCTGCCGGAGTGGCGCTTCGACAGCGCGCCCATCACCCTGCTGGTCCCCGCCCGCAAGCAGCGCAGTGCCCGCCTCCAGGCGCTGGCCAACTTCCTCGACCTGGCGGTCAAGGGACTGGACACAGGCGCGGCCCCTCAATAACGGTAGGCCAGGAAGCCACCGCACAAACTGCGGCAACGTCGCCGCGAACGCGTTCGACGCCGGTTCACAGCGGTCGATTTCGGCATTCGCCACCGCCACCCCTCCCTAGACTCAGGGCCTGACCTGCCACTGGGAGCGCCACCATGCCGCTGCACCTCGATCTGCGAGACCCCCACCTATTCAAAGCCTCCGCCTATGTCGACGGTCACTGGATCGCCGCCGACAACGGCGCCACCTTCGCCGTGGACAATCCCGCCACCGGCGAAACCCTCGCCCAGGTCGCCGCCCTGGAAGCCCCGGAAACCGCCCGCGCCATCGCCGCGGCGGAAGCGGCCTGGCCGGCCTGGCGCGAGCGTCCGGCGGCCGAGCGGGCCGCGCTGCTGGAGCGCTGGCACGCGCTGATACTGGAGCATCAGGACGACCTGGCCCTGCTGATGACCCTGGAGCAAGGCAAGCCGCTGGCCGAGGCCCGCGGCGAGATCGCCTATGGCGCGAGCTTCGTCAAATGGTTCGCCGAGGAAGCCCGGCGCAGCTTTGGCGACATCCTGCCCGCGCCGGCCCGGGACCGTCGGGTACTGGTGCTGCGGCAACCGGTGGGCGTCGCCGCCGCCATCACCCCCTGGAATTTCCCCAATGCCATGATCACCCGCAAGGCCGCTCCGGCCCTGGCTGCCGGCTGCCCGGTGGTGATCAAGCCCTCGGACCTCACCCCACTGTCGGCCCTGGCGCTAGCCGAGCTGGCCGACCGTGCGGGTTTCCCTGCTGGAGTCTTCAACGTGGTCACCGGCATGCCCGCCGGCATTGGCGGCGAACTGACCGGCAATCCGGCGGTGCGCAAGCTGTCCTTTACCGGCTCTACCCGCATCGGCCAACTGCTGCTGGCGCAGTGCGCGGCCACGGTGAAGCGCACCAGCATGGAGCTGGGCGGCAATGCGCCCTTCATCGTCTTCGACGACGCCGATATCGACCTGGCCATCGCCGGGGTGCTGCAGAGCAAATTCCGCAACGCCGGCCAGACCTGCGTCTGCGCCAACCGCATCCTGGTGCAGGACGGCATCCATGATCGCTTCGCCGAGCGCCTGGCCGCCGAGGCCGCCAAGTTCAAGGTGGGCAACGGCCTGGTGGCCGGCGTCTCCCTTGGTCCGCTGATCAACCGCCAGGCGGTGGACAAGGTCGCCCGCCATGTCGACGACGCCCTGACCCAGGGCGCCAAGGCGCTGTTCGGCGGCATACCTAGCGGGCGCGACCAGTTCGTCGCCCCCACGGTGCTCACCGGCGCCACGGCGGACATGCTGCTGGCCCGCGAGGAGACCTTCGGCCCGGTGGCGCCGCTGTTCCGCTTCCGCGATGAAGCCGAGGCCTTGGCGCTGGCCAATGCCACGCCCTATGGCCTGGGCGCCTACTACTACACCCAGGACCTGCGCCGTGCCTGGCGCGTCGGCGAGCAGCTGGAGTTCGGTATGGTGGCGCTCAACACCGGCACCCTGTCGATGGAGGTCGCGCCCTTCGGCGGCGTGAAGCAATCCGGCCTGGGCCGCGAGGGCTCGCACCTGGGGCTGGACGAGTACCTGGAGGTCAAGGCCTGGCACCTGGGCGGGCTCGACTGAAACCGGGGCTGGCCGGCAACCGAAAATGCCGCCGCCCCTGAACAAAACAGCCGATCACGATGCCAGGGGCGGCAACTTCAGCGTTACCGACCCTGCGGCCTGCGTAGGCTGGAACTCTCGCCCCTGCCTGGAGTATCGCTGCATGAATTCCGCTGCCAAAGCCACCGACCGCCTGCTTGGTCTTCGCGAACAAGGCGTTCCCCGCGGCATCATCACCGCCCATCCCGTCGTGGTGGCCCGCGCCCAGGGCAGCGAAGTCTGGGACGTGGACGGTCGCCGCTACCTCGATTTCGTCGGTGGCATCGGCGTGCTCAATGTCGGTCACAACCACCCGCGGGTGGTGGAGGCCGTGCGCCGTCAGGTCGGGGAGATCTCCCACGCCAGCTTTCAGGTGATGGCCTACGAGCCCTACCTGGAGCTGGCCAATCGTCTCAACACCCTCATCGGCAACGGCGAAGCCTACAAGACGCTGCTGCTGACCTCCGGCGCCGAGGCGGTGGAAAATGCCATCAAGATCGCCCGCGCCCATACCAAAAGACCCGGGGTGATCGCCTTCCGCGGCGGCTTCCATGGCCGTACCCTGCTCGGCGTGACCCTCACCGGCTTCGCCCAGCCCTACAAGCAGAACTTCGGGCCCTTCCCCGGTGACATCTACCACGCGCCCTACCCCGATGCCTTCCGCGGGGTGGATACCCAGCAGGCCCTGGCCGGGCTGCGCGAGGTGTTCGCCACCCAGGTCGCACCCGACCAGGTGGCCGCGATTCTGATCGAACCGGTGCAGGGCGACGGCGGCTTCCGCCCGGCGCCCGTGGAATTCCTCCAGGCGCTGCGCGCCCTCTGCGACCAGCACGGCATCGTGCTCATCGCCGACGAGATCCAGACCGGCTTCGGCCGCACCGGCAGCCTCTTCGCCTTCCAGCAGACCGGCGTCCAGCCCGACCTGGTGACGGTGGCCAAGAGCCTGGCCGGTGGCCTGCCGCTCTCCGGGGTGGTCGGTCGCGCCGCCATCATGGACGCCCCCTTGCCCGGCGGCCTCGGCGGCACCTACGGCGGCAACGCCCTCGCCTGCGCCGCGGCCCTGGCGGTGCTGGACGTCTTCGCCGAAGAAGACCTGGTCGCCCGTGGCGTCGCCCTGGGCGAACAGCTGCGCAGCGGCCTGCTCGACCTGCAGCGGCGGCATCCACGCATCGGCGAGGTGCGCGGCCGCGGCTTCATGCTGGCGGTGGAGATGGTCGGCGCCGATGGCCACAGCCCCGACGCTACCCTCGCCCAGCAGGTCATCGACGGCGCCCGCCAGGCGGGCCTGCTGGTGATCAAGTGCGGGGTCGAACGCAACGTCATCCGCTTCCTGGCGCCGCTGGTGACCACCGAGGCACAACTGGCCGAAGCCTTGCACATGTTCGGCCAGGCCCTCGCCCAGGCCGGTGCCTGAGGTCGAACGTAACGCCGCCTGACCTCGGCAGCGCGGCGCCAAGGGGAAACCGACCATGAGAATCACCCGTTACCAGGCCATAGGCTTTTCCTGCTACGGCACCCTGATCGACCGCGAAGGAGGCATCCTCGAAGCCCTGCGCCCTCTTGTGGCGCAGGCGGGGCTCAGCACTCATCCCGATTGGCTGCTCGGCAGCTATCACCGCCTGGCCCGCGAACTGCGCCAGGCGAGTCCGGGCGCCAGCCAGACCAGCCTGCACCTGCGCATCCACCAACGTCTGGCGCAAGAGTTGCAACAGGAAGCCGATCTGGATGCCAGCGTGGCTTTTGGGAACGCCACGTCGTGCTGGCCGGTGTTCGAGGATGCACCCGGAGCCCTGCAGTACCTGAGCAAGTTCTATCGGTTGGTGTTGCTGGCCTCGCCCGATGACGGCGAAGCCACAGCGGTCACGGCGCGCTTACCCGATGTTTTCGCCGCTGTGGTGCCCAACCGGGGTGGCGATCTGCGTCTGGCGCTGGACGACACCCTGGAAGCGTTGGGCTTGGCCCGTGAGGATCTGCTGCCGGTACGCGGCAGCGAACCGGACGACCCCTGGAACCCCTTGGTGGATTTTCCCCTGTGTACCCTGCGCCGCGACCGTTCGCGGCCCTGGAATCTTTCGCGGCAGGCCCTGGACGGCACGCGGTGCGAGTACGCGAGTCTCGCCGATCTGGTGCATGCCCACCAGACCGCCCTGCGTGCCTGAGCCTGCCGTTCACGACTGCGAGGAATGACGATGGACGCCGCAACGAAACTGGACCGCATCGACATCAACATCCTGGTGCAACTGCAGAAGGACGGGCGGATGACCAACGTCAGCCTGGCCGAAGCCGTGGGTCTCTCCCCCAGCCCCTGCCTGCAGCGGGTCAAGCGCCTGGAGGCGGCCGGCTACATCAGCGGCTATGAGGCCCACGTCAACCTCGCCAAGATCGCCAACTCGGTGACGGTCTTCACCGAAGTCACCCTCTCCGACCACAAGCGCGCCGACTTCGTGAAGTTCGAATCCTTCATCCGCGGCGTCGACGAGATCCTCGAATGCCACCTGATCAGCGGCGGCTACGACTACCTGCTGCGCTTCATGTGCAGCAGCATCGGCCACTACCAGGAACTGATGGAATCCATCCTCGATCGCAACGTCGGCATCGAGAAGTACTTCAGCTACATCGTCATAAAATCGCCCGTGGTCAAGAATGCCCTGCCGCTGCGTAGTCTGATCAAGGCGGGCTGACCACCACGCGGCGGTCCTGCCAACATCAGAATTGTTCAACAGGGAGGGCAACCGCATCGGGTTACGCTTTTATGCTGGTTAACGTAGTTTTCTAGCAGGTGACGTTCTTGTTCTTGCTGTAGTCTTGAATTTCGCCGTACCCGTGGTCATTCGCTCACTACAGCGGTGAACATGCGGCTGCCGCTAATACTGATATCATGCGGTGAGGGTGCTGTGTCCGATATTACAGGAAAGGGGCTTTCGGCACTACCACACCTCCAGCCAGAATATGGCAGACAGTAGATTAACCGAACCATCCTTCAAAGTTGAAAGCTCCTACTTTCTTCTTTCAGGGCCAGCAATTCACTTGACAATAAGGCATGAGGAATTTTGCCATAGAAGTCAATTTCATCGCCTAGACTTACTATTGAAAAGCAACATCCAATTTCAAGACCAAAAAACACCCCGACATCGATCTCGTCACGCAAAGACCTTATCTCTGAAAAGTAGATTATCCTTTTACCCAAGCATTGGGAAAACACGCTATTCTTACTTAAGTCGAGTAACTTTTCCTCGCCGTACTCTCCCAGGTCCTTTTCCTTTGGGAGTCCTGTTAGAATACGAACGGTAGAACCCACTGGCCCCGTGCGAAAGGTAAAAAACTTACCGCCATCGAGTTCTAGGCACACTTCTTGAGGGGAGCCATTTATTTCATTCTCATAGATATGAAAAAGCCCGTAAGCGCCCGTCAAGCGAGAAGAGCGAAAACAGTTATAAAGAACATCCTCAGCCATGCCACAGCCCTCCGTTATAAAATAGAGTTTCTTGATCAAAAGCCAAACACCAACAAGAACGTTGAAGCTTAGCCAATAGCCAAGTAGACAAAGACAGACACCCTCCCAAATCCCATCTAGCGACGAATACCATCCATCAAAACACACCCCCTCTATCAGCGGACATATTCAAGCATCTCCATCAAACTTTTCAACACACTCTTTACCGACCTCGGAAAGGATTTTCCTAACCGATGGATAGCCGATTGAGCATTTTTTTCTGAAGCTAACTCAGGATGCAATACAGCTTGCGCACCGTCTCCCGGCTATCCCAGGCCATGGCGGTTTCCGCCGGCACCAGCACTGCCTCACCCGCCCTGACATGACAGGGCGCCTCGCCCGCGACCACCAGGCTCACCGAACCGGCATAGAGCAGCATCAGCTCGCAGTGGGTATTGCTCACGGCCTTGCGCGTGTATGCCGTGCACTCCCACATGCCTACCCGCAGGGCCCCGCCGCCGCTTTCGAACAGGTCACAGCCGGTGGCGGTGGGCTCGGGACTAAGCAGCACGCTGGGCGCCGGCGGCGGCGAGGGTTCGCGCGGGGCCGCCGGGTCCAGCAGCACGGGGGCCTGGGGCATGGGGCCTTCGCTGGCGCGACCGGGAAAGGCCATGAACAGCCGCCGCAACTCGCCTGCATGGCGCCAACGGCAATTCAGACCGCGCGGCAAGACGAAGGCATCGCCGGCCTTGAGGTAAAGGGCATTCCCCTCCCATTCCAGCTGCAACTCGCCGGCTTCGATAATGCTGACCTCCACCCAGGGGTAGTCGTCCAGCTGGCAGTCGGCGGAATGAGCGACGGCGCTGCCCATCACATAGCCCAGGCGGCCATCGTGCAGGTGCAGTTCCCGGCCGGCGGCCAGGGGATCATCGTGCAGGGGCTGGAGCGCGCGGGGCAGTTGGCGGTCACCGGGCGGCTGGCAGTAGTGCAGCAGGGGCATGGCGGTTCCTCACGTCGAGAGGCGCGGCAGGTGTGCCGCGGACCCGGCCAGTATCGACTTCCAGGGCGCCCGGGTTATGGCGTTTGTACCCCCCGCCAGCACAGAAGCTGCCGTTTTTCCGAGGTGCGGCGCAGTATCCACCGCACCACCGATCATGGCGGCGGTGCCTGGGATTTCGGGACAAACTACCGCCCCGTTGCGTCATCCTTGGGCTTTGCCGGAGATCTCCCCATGACGCTGCTCTACAAGGCCGATCCCGCACGCGGCCAGGCCTGGCGACGCCTGTTCCAGGAACGCGCACCCGATATCGAATTTCGCCAATGGCCGGACGTGGGCAAACCGGAAGAGATCCGCTACCTGGCCTGTTGGCAGCCGCCGGAAGACCTGGCCCACCGCTTTCCCAACCTTGAGGTGCTGTTCGCCACCTCGGCCGGCGTCGATCAGTTCGACCTGACCCTGCTGCCCCCGGCGCTACCCATGGTGCGGATGCTGGATCCCGGCATCGTCGCCGGCATGGTGGAATACGCGACGCTCATGGTCCTGGCGCTGCACCGCCAGTTGCCGCGCTATCTCGACCAGCAGGCCGCGGGGCGTTGGCAGGAACATGCCCTGGTGAGGGCGGAGAACAGGCGCGTGGGCGTGCTCGGTCTCGGTCAGATCGGCCAGGCAGTGCTGGAGCGGCTCGCCACCTTCGGCTTCAAGCTTTCGGGCTGGTCGCGCTCGCCCCATGAGCTACCCGGCGTACGCTGCCATGCCGGCGCCGAGCAGTTGCCGGCGTTCCTGGCCGATTGCGAGATCCTCCTCTGCCTGCTGCCCCTGACCGGGGAAACCCGTGGCCTCCTCGACGCCCGCCTGTTCGCCGCCCTGCCCCGCGGTGCCAGCCTGATCAACCTGGGTCGCGGCGCCCAGCTGGTGGAAGCCGATCTGCTGGCGGCGCTGGACAGCGGTCAACTGAATCAAGCGGTGCTGGATGTGGTGGAGCCGGAGCCGCCAGTGGCTAACCATCCCTTCTGGCAGCACCCGCAGATCTGGCTGACGCCCCACGTGGGTGCCATGACTGTGCCGGAGACGGCTTTCACGGTCTTGCTGGAGAACATCCGGCGCCATCAACGCGGCGAGTCGATGTTGGGTTTGGTGGATCGGCAGCGGGGATACTAAGCGGCAGCCATGTACAGACGTTAAGGCCAGCCCTCCCGCTCGATTGACTGTCCAGGCGTCCGCCTCATGGCAACTCCACCTTGCACCACTCCACCGTCAGGTACGGAGGTCCCTTGCTCCTGTGAATGTCAGGAGGAACGTGTTTCGACCCTCCGCTGACGTGCAGGAGATAGTGCCCCCCTGAGCTTGCATCAAGGCCCGAGCAATCGCCAAGCCCAAGCCCGCATTGCCTTCACCCTCGCGGCGCGCAGGGTCCACCCGATAGAACCGGTCGAAGATCCTCGTCAGGTGCTCCGGGAGAATCCCCGGGCCGGGATTTTCTACCCGAAGCTCAACGCGGCTACCTAGATCCTGGATGTTGACCTCAATCGTCTCCCCGGACGGCGTATACCTCAGGGCATTGGATAGCAGATTCGACACGACCCGGTCGATCATCACGCTATCCGCGAAAATCAACGCGCTTCCCGATGTCTTGAGCTGGATACCCTTGTCCTCGGCCAGCAGCTCGTAATACCCGAACAACTTGCTAATGACCCTACCCAGGTCTAGCTCGACCGGCTCGGGCACGATGAGCCCGTTGTCGGATTTGGCCAGGAACAGCAGGCCGTCGATGATTCCAGATAGACGATTGAGCTCTTCCAAGTTGGAAGTCAGGTTCTCCTCGTACACCTCCGAGTCCCGCTTCTTGGCCAGGATCACTTCGGTGTGGGTCCGCAGATTGCTGATCGGGGTGCGAAGCTCGTGCGCGATGTCTGCGGAGAAATTCGATAGACGCATGAACGAATCGTCCAGGCGACCGAGCATGGAATTGAATGCCGTGATGAGTTCGCGCAACTCGTCGGGCACGGGCTCGAGAGGAATACGCTCCTTCAGTGAGCCCGCGGACATCGAGGCGGCTGCCTGGGTCAGTTTTGCTAGCGGACGCAGCCCACTCTTGGCGACCAGCCACCCGAGCGCGGCACTCAGCACAGTACTGGCTATCAGAACGCCCCAGAACCAGCGCTCGAGCAGGGCGAAAAAGTGCATATGCGTGGTCACGTCCAAGACCAGCCATGTGGTCAGCGGAGGGCGGATTGCTGACGCTGCGACTGATGCCTTCATAGCCCTGAACAGGTGCCCGTCGCTTTCCCACTCCCACACGCCAGCGTGTTCGGTAGCCCGGGCCAGAGACGGTGCCGATGACTGAGGAGGCTGGGCGAAAAAGAGGTTGCCGTCAGGCTCCAGAAACACCGCGCTGAGATCTGGATGTGCTGCTAACAGCGTATGCCAACGAGCCTTCAGTTGGTCCGGACTCACTGCGGGCTCCTGGGCGATCTGGGTGATCGCTTCCAGCTTTTCTTCCAGTGCCTGGGCATCCAGCGCACGAAAGTGGTGGCGACTCAGCTGGTTGAAAGCGATGCCCACAATGAGGAGGACAGCGACGACCGCGACCACGAACATGAGGCTCAGGCGAAAGGTAAGTGAACCCGGCTTCATCCTTCGTCCTGTACGTCTAGCCTGTAGCCCATTCCACGGCAGGTATGGAGTAGTTTCGTCTCGAAGTCATCGTCGATCTTGGCCCGCAACCGCCGGATCGCTACCTCAATGACATTGGTGTCGCTATCGAAGTGCATGTCCCAGACCTGGGCGGCTATAAGGGATTTGGAAAGTACCTCCCCGCGCCGGCGCATCAGCAGCTCCAGCAAGGCAAACTCCTTGGTCGTAAGGTCGATTCGTTTACCTCCTCGCGTGACGCGGCGTGTGAGCAGATCGACCTGCAGGTCTCCGATCTGCAGGCTTGTCTGAACTGGCAGGCTGCCGCTTCTGCGCCTTAGCAGCGTTCGAATTCGCGCGAGCAGCTCTGAAAAGGCGAACGGCTTGACCAGGTAGTCGTCAGCGCCCAGCTCCAACCCTTTGACTCGGTCATCTACCCCGTCTCGTGCCGTCAGAAACAGCACCGGCACGGAGAGACCCGCAGCACGCAGGCGCCTGACGACCTCCCAGCCATCGAGGCCCGGCATCATCACGTCGAGGATCAACAGGTCATAGGTTTCGGCCTGCACCTGATCGAGGGCATCCGCTCCGGTGACCACGCGATCCACCGTGAAGCCAGCCTCTCGGAGACCCTGCTGTAGATAGATGCCGGTCTTGGGTTCGTCTTCGGCTACCAGCAGCTTCATGCTCCATCCTCAGCGACCCGATCTTTTCGGAACGACACTACGGGACCAGGCGGCTTCACATTCCCGCTTCCATCTCAGGAGATAGCGTACCGAGCCAGGCAATCAGTCCTAGCACCAAAATGGCGGAGCCGAGCTCCAGAGCCATGCTGAAGCGGATAGACCGTGCCGCACGCGGGTAATCGCCCTGATGGACTGCTTGCTCCAATGCCGGGCTCAAGAGAAAGCGGTTGGCCGAAGCCAGCCCGATCATCACGGCGAAAAGGCCCAGCTTACCCAGCAGCAGCAGGCCATAGGTGCTTTGCGCCAGCCCTCTGATTTGGGGTCCGACGATGAGCAGATAGTTCATCACACCCGTGAAGACGATCAGCATCACGATCACCGCGCCGGCTCGCTCGAAGCCGCTAAGCGTGCGCAACAGGATCTGGACTGACGCCCGTGTTTTCATTTTGCCGGGCCACAGCAATAGGGCAAAAGCCACGAGCGCGCCGAACCAGCCACTGGAGGCCCACAGGTGGAGAATGTCAGCGCTAAAGTGCCAAAAGCGTCGAGAGCCTTCGTCCATGGCGCCGTGCCCGGCCCACGCCAGCGTAGCCAACGCCACGCCTGCCAGTAGCGAAACCACGAGCAGGCTCGCCATTGGCCAACGAGGGTTGAAGGCAATGGCCACAGCAGCGGCCACGAGGGCGGCCATACGGATAAGCCAGGCGGTGCCTAGCTCCGTCTCGGCGATCATCATCTCGACATGCGGCATGGCCTCGCCCCATTCAGCCACCCCACTCATAGCCTTGGCCATTTGCACCATGGACACGACCGAGAGCAAGAGTCCCGCCACCGCGGTTGTCGCCAGCAGAGGCAAGAAGGGCAACACCATGCCCGAACGGCGCTCAAGGCCACGCAAACTATAGAGACCGAAGAGCGCCAGCCCGAACAGCATCATCAAATCGACATACAACGCGAAGCGAAGTCCGATGCTGAACGGATCTTCCATATTTACCTGACCTTGAACGTCACGCTACCGGTGATGGGGTGGGTATCTGACGACACTGCCCGCCAATCGACCTTGTAGGTGCCGGCCGTCAAAGACGATGTAGGTGCGATGACCATGGTCTTGGGATCAGCGCCCCCCGAAACAGCCGCCTTGACCGCCATTGGCGGGTGCTCCATACCAGGCATCGCCGTCATGACCAGTTTCGCGCCGGAAAACTGAGTGACCAGCTTTTCCGAAAAGTGCAGCTCGATCCTTGCCGGCGCAGCCCCCTCACTTCCTTCGGCAGGCGTCGAAGACACCAGCTTGGGATGGGCTTGAGCCAGGGCGCTAAGCAACATCCCTGCGGCAAAGCACGTGACGAAAGGCGCGCGATTGAACATGCGAACTCCTGCAGCCCGAGGGGCGTCGGTGGGGAATGAGATTTGGTGTCTGGTTAGAACCACATACGCACACCCAGGACCAGGCGGGCTTCACTGCGGTCTTCACCTTCCTCCCGGGCAAAATCAGAGGTGGTGCCATAGGAGCGGTTCCAGCCAACGCCAATGTACGGGGCGAACTCCCGGTAGATTTCATACCGCAGGCGCACCCCGATTTCTGTCTCGGACAGGCCAGAGCCGATTCCACGTTTGGGATCGTTCTGCCCGTAGAAATTGGCTTCGGCGGTGGGCTGCAGAATCAGCCGGTTGGTCAGCAAAATGTCGTAGTCGCCTTCCAGTCTCAACGCCGTTTGGCCACCTTCTCCAAGGAAGGCGGTTGCTTCGGCCTCGAAGTTGTACAGCGCCAAGCCCTGGAGGCCAAAGGCGGCCCAGGTCTGTGGCGGGCCAGGCTTGAAGTCCTGCCGTACGCCAGCGACCACGTCCCACCACGGGCCGATCGAGTGGCCCCACAACGCTTGTAGCTCTGCGGATTCGGTTTTGCCGTTGGTGCGCTCTCCCTCGGAGCGAATCCACAGCCGGCCAATATCTCCCCCTACCCAACCGTTGACGTCCCAACTCAGCACACTGCCGTTATCAGCGTCCTGCCACTCGAGCTGATCGAACAACAGGAAGTAGTTGAGGGCATCGTCATGGACCGTATGACCTTTGCCGCTTTGATAGACGGCCGCCCGGTTGGCATCCGTGATGGGCGGAATAGGTGTGCGGCTTTGCGTGGGGGCTGCCAGCTTGCTGGGCGCCATGGTGGTCATTCCAGCGTCCATGCCCTGCATCTTGGAATGATCCATCCCCTGCATCTGGCTATGGTCCATGCCCTGCATCTTGGAGTGATCCATCCCCTGCATCTGGCTGTGGTCCATGTCAGAACTGGCAGCTTCGGCAGCAACGGCACCAATCGGGGCGATGCTGCAGCTGGTGATAGCAAGCAGCGAACAAACGTGGAGTCGATTCAACGCGGTCACTGGCATCACTCCTCTACCCGGACTTCACGGAGCATACCCGTCTCCATGTGGTACAGCAGATGGCAGTGATAGGCCCATCGCCCCAGGGCGTCAGCAGTTACGCGATAGCTGCGTTTGGAGCCTGGAGGCATATCGATGGTGTGCTTGCGCACCCTGAAGTTGCCCTCCTCATCCTCCAGGTCACTCCACATGCCATGCAGGTGAATGGGATGGGTCATCATCGTGTCGTTTACCAGTACGATCCTGACGCGCTCCCCGTATTTCAGCACCAGAGGGTGAGCTTCCGAGAACTTGATGCCGTCGAATGACCAGGCGAACTTCTCCATGTGTCCTGTCAGGTGTAGCTCGATGGTACGGCTTGGCTCGCGGCCATCAGGGTCTTCGAAAGAGCTTCTGAGGTCGGCGTAGGTGAGCACCTTACGTCCGTTGTTACGCAGGCCCAGGCCGGGATCATCCAATTTGGCGGTAGGGATCATCGCCTGCATGTCGACCAGCGGGTTGTTCTTCTCACTCGCGGGATGACTTTGCATGGTCCTGCCGCTCATTCCAGGCATCGAACCGTGCTCCATCCCCGCCATAGCGCCGTGGTCCATGCCCTGTATGGAGGGCATTTTGCTGTGGTCCATGGCTGGCATGGGCGAGCCTCTCATGCTGCTCATGGTCTGCGTACCGTCGCCGGACGCTGAATTCATGCCTTCCCTGTTCCCGTGGTCCATGCCGCCATGGTCCATACCGCCCATACCCATGTCGTCCATCGTGAGCAAGGGCCGAGGATCAAGCGGAGGGACCGCCGCCACCAAGCCATCCCGTACGGCAAGGGTGCCGCGGGCATAGCCGGTACGATCCATTGACTGAGCGAAGACCGTGTAAGCCTCGCCAGTGGGCTCGACGATGACATCGTAGGTTTCGGCCACGGCGATGCGCAGCTCGTCGACCTCCACTGGATTCACGTAAAGGCCGTCAGATGCAACTACGGTCATCTTCAGGCCTGGGATACGGATGTCGAAGTAGGTCATGGCAGAGCCGTTGATGAATCGAAGGCGCAGCTTCTCGCCAGGACGGAACAGGCCAGTCCAATTCATGTTCGGAGCCTGGCCATTGAGCAAGTAGGTGTAGGTTGCGCCGCTTACATCCGCGAGATCCGTGGGGTTCATCTTCATCTCAGCCCACATCTTGCGATCCGTCAGCGTCGCGGCCCAGCCCTGGTCAGCCACGTCGTTGACGAAGTCGCCAAGGGTGCGCTTGTGGAAGTTGTAGTAGTCGGACTGTTTTTTCAGCGTGCGCATCAGTGCAGCCGGATCTTCATCCGTCCAGTCCGTCAGCATCACCACATGCTCACGATCGTATTTGAAAGGCTCGGGCTCCTTCGCCTCGATGACCAAGGGGCCATAGACTCCCACCTGTTCCTGGAAGCCTGAGTGGCTGTGATACCAATAGGTCCCGTTCTGGTGGAGCTTGAATTGGTAGACGTACAGGCCGCCCGGCTCGATGCCTGCGAAGCTCAGTCCCGGTACCCCATCCATGTTTGGCGGAAGGATGATGCCGTGCCAGTGAATCGAAGTAGCCGCATCAAGCTTGTTGCGCACGCGAAGCGTCACCGTGTCGCCCTCCCTCCAACGTAATAGAGGGCCCGGCAAGCCGCCATTGATCGCCATCGCTGTGCGGCGCTTGCCGGTGATGTTCACCGGCATCTCGCCAATCGACAGGTCGAATTCCGTACCCGTCAGAGTAGTAAGCGCCGGTGAGCCAAGAGCCGCCCAACCGGGCGAACGCCACATCCCCAGCCCACCCAGCATGCCGGCAGCGGCGAAGCCTTTGACGAAGGTACGTCGAGAGAGTCTTGAAACCATACGCGCATGTCCCGGTAGCAAGGACGGCAGCGGAGCCGTGCAAGCAGTTGAAAGCCTGAGCGGGACGATGTCATGGCGCTTTGCGGGATGCGATTACATTTCTGTAAGGATCGGGGCTGCGATGCGAGGCCCCAGGATTCGCCACGATCCTGGCGCACCCGCTGGTTACGGCCTGGGAGCAGCGTGAATGGCCTACCCCAAGGCCACCCGCAACCGCCCCAGCAAGGCATCACAGGCGTCCAGCTGGCTCAACTCGACATACTCGTCCGGCTTGTGCGCCTGCTCGATGCTGCCGGGGCCGCAGACCACCACCGGGGTGTCCAGCCGACTGGCGAAGAGGCCGCCCTCGGTGCCGAAGGCCACCTTGAGCTGGGCGGTGCCGGGTTCGACCAGGGTCTGCAGGAAACGCACGGCTTCGACACTGGGATGGGTGTCCAGGCCCGGATAGGCGTTGACCGTCTCGATCTCGATGGCGGCCTTGGCTGAGGTTTGCCGTGCCTCCCTGACCAGGCGGTCTGCCGTTTCCTGCAGCGCGGCGACCAGACTGGCGGGATCGTCCGCCGGCAGGTGGCGGATCTCGAAGTCCAGGGTGCAGAGGTTGGGCACGATGTTCAGCGCCTTGCCGCCGTCGATCCGCCCGACATGCAGGGTGGTATAGGGAATATCGTAGGCCGCGTCGTGCGCACCCTCTTCGGCCAGATGCCGCTGGCTGGTACGCAGGGCGCTGATGAGGTCGCTGGCCAGGTGAATGGCGTTGACGTGCAACGGCGCCAAGGAGGAATGGCCCTCCTGGCCATGGCAGTGGGCGCGCAGCGCCGCCTTGCCCTTGTGGCCGAGGGCGACCTGCATGTCCGTGGGTTCGCCGACGATGCAGAGGAAGGGTCGCACCGGCGCCAGTTCCAGCACGTCCAGCAGGCGACGCACGCCGACGCAGCCGATCTCTTCGTCGTGGGACAAGGCCAGTTGCAGTGGCCGTTTCAAGGGCGCCCCCCGGGCGGCGGCCAGCAGGGCCACCACCGCGCAGGCGACGAAGCCCTTCATGTCGCAGGCGCCGCGGCCGTAGATCCGGCCGTCCTTGAGAGTCCCCTCGAAGGGTGGCAGGGTCCAGGCCTGGCCGGCCACGGGCACCACGTCGGTATGCCCGGAGAGCAGCACGCCGGGCACGTTACTCGGGCCGACGCTGGCGAAGAGATTGGCCTTGCGTCCGCTCTCGTCGAGCACCAGCCGACAGGCGATGCCGGCGGCTTCCAGCAGACCCTGGACATGCTGGATCAGCGCCAGATTGGAGTCGGCGGAGACGGTGGGAACGCCAATCAGGGTGCGCAGCAGGTCCTGGCTGTTCATCCGGCGAGGCTCTCGCTACTAGGCTGCGCGAAGCGGGCCACGTCGAAGGCTGCCAGGGGCGTCTCGGTGCGACCGGTGGCGATCAATTCGGCCATGGTGTCGCCCACGCCCGGGCCAAGCTGGAAGCCGGCGCCGCAGAAGCCGAAGGCGTAGTAGAGGCCGTCCACCTGGCTACTCGGCCCCATGATCGGCAGGTCGTCGGCGATATAACCTTCCACCCCGCTCCAGGTACGGATCACGTTGACCCGCCCCAGCGCCGGCGCCAAGCGGCGCAGTTGGGCGAGCTGGTTGAGCATGCCATGGGGTTCGGCGCGGGCCAGGCGGGTATCCAGGTCCGGTCGGGTACGGAAGCAGCCGCCGAAGATGACGTTCCCGCGCGGAATCTGGCGGAAGTAGATAGTCTCGTCGATACGCGGCGAGGAAACCCCCACCGTCTCACGGAAGACGTAGGGCAAGGGCTCGGTCACGCCCATCTGCGGGCCATGGGTCTCGATGGGCACCGGCTCGCCGAATTGGCTCGACAGCCGGCTGCCCCAGGCACCGGCGGTGATCAGCAGGCGGGGCGCCTGGAAACGGCGGCCATCGCTGGCCTGCACCAGGAAGTCGCCGTCCGGCTTGGCGACCTGGGTGATCTCCACGCCTTCGTGCAGACTCACGCCCTCCCGGACCCCGGCGCGGGCGAAGGCCGGTGCCGCCAGGCGTGGATTGGCGTGGCCGTCGTAGGGCGCATAGGAGCCTGCGACCACCTCGCGGCTCAGGTAGGGAAACTTCTGGCGCAGGGCATCGCCTTCGAGGATCTGCAGCCCCAGGGGAGCGGCTTCCGGCGCCTGGGCGTATTCGCGCAGCATGGCGATGCGCGCAGGATCGTAGACGACCCGAAGGTGGCCGCCCTGGACGAACTCCAGGTCATCCCCGATGAGTTCCGGCAACCGGCCCCAGATACCACGAGAGCGAGTGGCCAGGGGGACCTGGCACAGGTAGCGCCCCTGCCGTCGGACGTTGCCGAAGTTGGTGCCGCTGGCGAAGCGGCCGACCTGGTCGCGTTCCAGCAAGAGCACCGACAGGCCGCGACGCCGCAGGAAAAAGGCACTGGCGCTGCCCATGATGCCGGCGCCGACGACGATGATGTCGGCCCGGTGACTGGCGGTCTGGTTCATGACGAAAGCTCCTCTTCGCTGGCGACGATACCCAGCGGCAGTGGCCGCACCGGCGCCTGGCCGCGCAGGCGGCCGACGGCCTCCACCGGCACGCCGGCTTCGGCGGCGATGATCTCGGCCCCGGCCTGGGCGCAATAGCGACCCTGGCAGCGGCCCATGCCGACCCGACTGAAAGCCTTGGCTCTATTGGCTTCGCGGGCGCCCTTCTCGCGTACCACGGCGCGCAGCTCGCCGGCGGTGATGCCTTCGCAACGACAGACCACCGCCGTATCCGGCAGGCTGGCCATCTGCTTGGCCGGCCAGGGAAAGGCCTCGGCGAGACCCAGGCGGAAGCGCTCCTGTACCTCGATGCCCTCGCGGCAACGCTCGGCGAGACCGTTTGGCGGCGTGCGGCCGAGGTCGGTCAAGACCGCACAGGCGGCCAGTTGCCCGGCCAACTCGGCACCATCGGCACCCCTCACCCGGGCGCCGTCGCCAGCGGCATAGACGCCTGGCGTGGACGTCCGCCCCTCGGCATCCAACTGCAACACCCACTGTCCGGTCGCCTGCTCGAATTCGAAGGCGCACCGGGCGAGATCGGCCAACTGGGTCTCGGGGCGCAGGTGGTAGCCCAGGCCCACGGCATCGCCGACCACCTCCTGGCGCAAGCCGCGGGCATCGGCGAAGGCCACGCCGCGCACGCCCTGCTCGGCATCGCCGAGGATTTCCAGCGGCGCCACGCCGAAATGCAGCGGCACCCCGGCGCGCTTGAGCGAGGCCATGAGTTGCACGCCCTTCCAGGCCACGCCCGGGCGGGCCAGCAACTTGGGTGTCGCCAGGGCGCGCAGGCGCAACGGTGCGGTATCCAGCACCGCGGCCACGGTGGCCCCGGCCTGCTGGTATTGGCTGGCGACCAGGTAGAGCAAGGGGCCGCTGCCAAGGAAGATCACCCGGCGGCCGATGGACACCGCCTGGGCCTTGAGAGCGATCTGGGCGCCGCCGAGGGTATAGGTGCCGGCCAGGTTCCAGCCCGGCACCGGCAGCAATCGGTCACCGGCGCCGGTGCAGAGCACCAGGGCATCGAAGTCCAGGGGCCGCTGGCGATTGCCCTGCACGGTGTAGAGGGTGCGTTCGTGCAGATGCCAGGCCAGGGTGTCGGGCCGGTAGTCGAGGCGTCCGCGCAGGCCATCGAAGGTGCGGTGCAGGTCTGCGGCCTTGCCGGCCTCGCTGCCGTAGAGGGTCGCATAGGGGCGTTGGAAGCCCTCGGGCTGGCGGCGATAGATCTGGCCGCCGTCGCGGCGGTTCTCGTCGATCACCACCGGGGTGATACCGGCGGCCAACAGCGTCTCGGCGCAGCGTACCCCGGCGGGGCCGGCGCCGACGATGACCACGCGGGGTTGCTTCAGGCCAGGTTCCATGCGACCTCCGGTTGCTCGGTGAGGATCTGCAGACCCTCGCGGACCTCGGTCCCGCAGGCCCGCAGACGTTCGCCCTCGGCGGTCCATACCCAGCAATCCTGGCAGGCGCCCATCAGACAGAAGCCGGCGCGGCGGTCGTCGCCGAATTCGGAGCGGCGCAACGCCGGACCATTGGTGAGCAAGGCAACCATGAGGGTATCGCCGGCCAGAGCCGTGACCGGCAGGCCGTCCACCGTGAGGCTGATCTGCGGCCGGCCGGTCTCGCCGAGGCGCTGGAAGCGGGTAGTCATGCGCGAACTCCTTGGGTGTGCAGCACGGCCCCGCCCTGCAGTCGCTGCAGGGTGTCGCCGTCGTGATGACAGAGGATGCGATTGCCACCCGCCAGGGTTTGCGGGCGAGGCGGCAGGCGGTCGCAGCGGCCTTCGAGGCGGACCGGGCAGCGACGCAGGAAGCTGCACAGCGGACCGCTGGCCTGGCTCGCCGGTGCCAGCGGCGCCACGCTGCGGATCGGCTGCTCTTCCAGCCAGCCCTGGCGCAGCGCGGGCACGGACGCCGTGAGCAGCTCGGTGTAGGGATGCAGCGGTGGCTGTTGCAGCGTCGTCGGGGTGCCCAGTTCCACCGGTTGGCCGGCATAGAGCACCAGCACCTCGTCGCACAGACTGCGCACGGTGGAGATGTCGTGGCTGATGAACAGATAGGCCAGGCCCAGTTCGCGGCGCAGCTCCGCCAGTAGATCGAGGATGGCCGCGCCGACCACGGTATCCAGGGCCGAGGTGACCTCGTCGCAGAGGATCAGCTCCGGCTCGGCCGCCAGGGCGCGGGCCAGATTGACCCGCTGCTTCTGGCCACCGGATAGCTCGCCCGGGCGCCGGTTGGCGAGACTCGCCGGCAGTTGCACCCGGTCGAGCAGTTCGCGGACCTTGCGCTGGCGGGTAGCCTTGTCGAAGGTGTGATAGGTCTCCAGGGGACGCATGAGGATGCGCTCCACGCTGTGGGCCGGATTGAGCGCCGTATCGGCATTCTGGTAGACCAGTTGCACCCGGCGGAACTGCTCACGGGTGCGCCCGTCCAGCCCCGGTGGCAGGGCCTCGCCGCCCAGGTGCACGCTACCCCGCGCAGGCGGCAGCAGGCCGGCGATCACCCGCGCCAGGGTCGATTTGCCGGAGCCGGATTCACCGATCACGCCCAGGGCCTGTCCCGAAGCGATACTGAAATCGATGCCCTCCAGTACCCGGTAGCGTGGCAGCCCATCCGCCCCCTGCGGGCCGTAGCCGGCGACCAGGTCGCGCACCTCCAGCACGGGCGCGCGCGTGTCGACGGCCGGCAGGCCGCGCTCAGCCAGGGGCTCCGGCCGGGCCGCGGCCAGCAGGCTGCGGGTATAGGGATGGCGGGCGCTGGCCAGCAGGCGCTCGGTGCGCCGATTCTCGTACACCTCGCCGCCGTTGAGCACCAGGATGCGGTCGGCCATCTGGGCCACCACGGCCAGGTCGTGGGAGACGTAGATGGCGGTCACCCCGCGCTCGCGCACCACCTGCTTGAACACCCGGAGCACCTCGATCTGGGTGGTCACGTCCAGCGCCGTGGTGGGTTCGTCGAGAATCACCAGGGTCGGATCGGTGATCAGCGCCATGGCCGCCATCAGCCGCTGCAGCTGGCCACCGGACACCTGGTGCGGATAGCGCTCACCGATGTGCTCGGGGTCCGGCAAGGCCAGCTCCCTGAACAGCTGCAGGGCCCGCGCCTCGGCTTCGCGGCGGGTCAGCACGCCATGGATCAGGGCGCTTTCGATGATCTGTTCCAGCAAGCGGCGCGACGGGTTGAAGGCCGCCGCCGCGCTCTGGGCGATATAGGCCACGGTGTGACCACGCAGCCGGCGCAGGCCGGCGCCGTCCAGCTCCAGCACCTGGGTGTCGCCGACGCGGATCGAACCGCCGGCCAGCCGGCACCCTGCTCGGGCATAGCCGAGCAGCGACAGGGCGATGGTGGTCTTGCCCGAGCCGGACTCGCCGATCAGCGCCAGCACCTCGCCCTTGGCCAGGCTGAAGCCGACGTCCTTGACGATAGTGGTTTCGCTGCCGTCTTCGCCCTGGGCGACCACGCGCAGGTCCTTGACCTCGACCAGCACTTCCATCTCAGCGCCCTCCCCGGCGCCGTGCGCCGAATCGGTCGATGAGCAGGTTGACCCCCACGGTCAGGGTGCCGATGGCCAGGGCCGGCATCAGCACCGCCGGAGCGCCGTCGGCCAGGCCGCTGATGTTTTCCCGTACCAGGGAGCCGAGGTCGGCATTGGGCGGTTGCACACCGAGGCCGAGAAAGCTCATGCCGCTGAGCAGCAGCACGATGTAGACGAATCTGAGGCCCAGGTCGGTGAGCAGCGGCAGGCGCATATTGGGCAGCATTTCCCGCAGGGCGATGTACAGCCGGCCCTCGCCGCGGGTGCGGGCGACCTGGACGTATTCCAGCTCGGTGAGATTCATCGCCAGGCTGCGGGCGATGCGATAGCAGCCCGGCGCGTAGCCCACCACCGCCATCACGATCAGCAGCGGCACCGAGGAGCCGAAGGCCGAGACCATCACCAGCGCCAGCATCTTGCTCGGCAGGGAAATCAACGCATCGATCAGGCGCGACAGCGGCTCGTCCACCCAGCGCCCCGAGAGCGCCGCCAGCAGGCCGAGGCCGGTCCCCACCGCGCAGGCTAGCACCGCAGCCACCAGCGCTAGGCCCACGGTGAAGCGGGCGCCGTCGAGGATGCGGCTGAGCACGTCGCGGCCTAGGTAGTCGGTGCCCAGCAGGTGTGCCTGACTATAGCTGGCCAACACCGCGCTGTCGCCCAGGGCGCCCGGATCATAGGGCGCGAGCCAGGTGCCGAAGACGGCGATGAACAGCCAGAAAACCACCAGGCTGCCGCCGAGGAGCCCGGTCAGGGACCAGCGGCTATGCCGGCGGGTACGGGGCGGCGAGAGCTGGGCGTCGAGCGTCTTGCCGTCCACCGGCAGGACCGCCGCGGTGCGTACGGGAGTCACGGGTCGGGTCATAGCGTTCTCAGCCTCGGGTTGGACAGGATGGCGCAGAGGTCCGCCAGGGTCATCAGCACCAGGTAGGCGCAGCAGAACAGCATGGCGCAGGCCTGGATCAACGGCAGGTCGCGGCTGGCGACACCGTCCACCATCAATTGGGAGATGCCCGGGTAGTTGAAGATGGTCTCGACGATCACCACCCCACCCATCAGGTAGGAAAGACTCAGGGCGATGGCGTTGGCGATGGGCCCCACGGCGTTGGGCAAGGCATGGCGCAACACCACGCGGACCGGGCCCACGCCCTTGAGCCGAGCCATTTCCACATAGGGACTCTGCAGTTGGTCGACCAGGGCGGCGCGGGTCATGCGCGCCATCTGCGCCACGATCACGCAGCACAGGGTACCCACCGGCAGCGCATAGGCGCGCAGGAAGTCCAGGGGACCGTCGATGTCGTGGGCGAAGGAGAGCGCCGAGGTCCATTGCAGGTGCACGGCGAAGACCAGCACCGCCAGGGTCGCCACCAGGAATTCCGGCACCGCGACGATGCCCAGGGTGAAGACATTCAGCGCCCGGTCCAGCCGCCCACCCGCGTTCATCGCCGAGACGATGCCCAGCCCGAGCGCCAGGGGCACCGACACCAGGGCGGTCACCCCGGCCAGCATCAAGGAACCGCCGAGGCGATCACCGATCAAGGCGCTGATCGGCATCTGGCTGGCCAGGGACTGACCGAGATCGCCGTGCAGCAGGCCGCCCAACCAGTGGACGTAGCGCAGCAGCGCCGGCTGGTCCAGGCCCATCTGGGCGCGCAGCGCAGCGACCTGCTCGGGCAGCGCGAATTGACCCAGCGCCTGCTGGGCGGCGTCGCCCGGCAGCAAGGCCGAGACGAAGAACACCAGCAGCGAGACGATGATCAGCGTCAGCACGGCGCCGCCGAGGCGTCTGGCGATGAGGGAAACGACGGAGCGATCCAAGGTCACCTCCTGCGAAAGCTTGGAACGGCGCGCTCGGGCCTTCCCGCCCGGGAGCGCCGCCAGGTGCGGCGCCTCAGCTTTCCAGCCAGACGTGTTCGGCGAACATGTACCCCATCAACCCACCGATGGGGATGATCCCGTAGCCGCCGAGCTTGGCCGAGTGGGCGTCGATGGAACTGGTGAAGATCGGCAGGCCGATGCCGCAGTGCTGGTTGATCAGCAACTGCATGTCGGCGTACATCTGCTTGCGCTTGGCCAGGTCGGTTTCGCCGCGGGACGCCACCAGCAACTGGTCGAACTGTTCGTTCTTCCAGCCGGATTCGTTCCAGGGCGCATCGGATTTGAAGAATTGCGACAGCAGGATGTTGGCGGTGGGCCGGGCATTGATGTTGCCGAAGCCCAGCGGATCCTTCATCCAGTGGTTGTCCCAGTAGCCGTCGGCACTGACCCGGTTGACCATCAGGTTGAGCCCGGCCTGGCGCGCGGACTGCTGCAGCACCAGGGCCATCTCGTTGGCGTTGTCGGCGGCGGTGGAGGTCACCAGCGGCATCCGCGCACCGGCGATACCGGCCTTCTGGAACAGGAACTTGGCCTTGTCCGGATCGTAGGGGCGCTGGGGTACGTCGGCTGCGTAGTAAGGCGTGCCGGGCATGATCGGCTGGTCGTTGCCGATGAGGCCGTAGCCGAGGAACACCGATTTGAGGATCTGCTCGCGATCGAACAGCAGCTTCATGCCCTCCACCACATTGGGGTCGTTGAAGGGCCGGTTGGGGATTCTCATGATGAGATCGGTGTAGCTGCCGGAGTTGTTGGCGACGATCTTGAGCTTGCCACCCTGCTTGATGCGCTCCGCCGAACGGGGATCCACCGACACGATGAGCTGGACGTCGTTGGCCAGCAGGGCATTGACCCGCGACGGCTCGTCGGTGATGCCGATCAGCTCGACCTCGTCGAGATAGGGCTTGCCGGATTTCCAGTAGTTCTCGTTGCGCACGCCCAGGGTACGTACGCCCGGCTTGAATTCCTTCACCTTGAAGGGACCGGTGCCGTTGGCGGTGGAGAAGTCCTTGGTGCCGTCGGCGATGATCAGGAACGGCGAGATGGCCAAGACCGCCGGCAGCTCGGAGTTCGGCGATACCAGGCGGATGCGCACCTCGTCGGGCGCCACGGCGGTCACCTCGGCGAATTGATCGGCCAGCGCCTTGACCTTGGAGCCCACCGCCGGGTCCTTGTGGCGCAGCAGCGAGTAGACGACGTCGGCGCTGTCGAAGGTCTTGCCATTGTGGAATTGCACGCCCTGGCGCAGCTTGATCGTCCAGGTCAGGGCGTCCTGGGTGTCCATCTGGGTGGCCAGGGCCATCTGGGGTTCGAGGTGGCTGTCGAAGACGGTCAGGCCGTTGTAGAAGAAGTACTGGCGGGTGTAGTCGCCCGAGAAGGAGCCCTTGGCCGGATCGAGCGTATCGGCCGTGGACGAACCCGCGGCGGCAGCGCGAACCCGCCCACCGCGGCGCGGCGTGGCGCCGACCGCATCTTCTGCGGCGAACGCCCGGCCGTCACGGCCGAGCAGACTGCCCACTCCGGTCGCCAGCAACCCGGCGGCACCCAGCAGGCGCAACGCATCGCGTCGCGACAGGCCCCGATGCAGGGCTTCGAAGGCCCGAACGCTCTCAGCAGCACCTATCAGGGGACTTCCAGTCTTTTTCTCGGTCATGTCGGCTCGCTCGTTGGGGACTCTGTCGCCAGGCCGCGCGCCCCTCCCCGGGAGCGCGGCGCTGTCCTCGTGGCCGCGTTGTCCAGCGGCCTGAGTCATTACAGCACCGGGCCCTCGCCGATTACCGTCGTATTGGCCCTGCGGCGAGATAGAAAAGATCGTTTTGCCCGACCGGCTCAGCATTCTTTGCGGTGTGCTTCGCCGCGGCGCATGGACCGCGCCGATGCCCGGCTTTGGCGCGCGTCGCCGGCATCTCGCCGGCATCTAACCCCCCATTGCAAAGGGCTGGGCCGGCGGGCGACGGCTTGCCAAAGGGTCCGCGTGCAGCAGTTTCTGCTCAGCGGAACGCCGCTTGCGGCCAAGCCTTGCGCAGTGCCCAGACGTGCAAAAGCCGCCAGCCCGCGCACCGTCGAAGACGGACGCGAGCTGGCGGCTCAAGGATCGCCCCGCTAATGCAGTCGATCCTGCACCCGGTAGTACAGTCCCACCAACGGTAGGAACCAGGGTTTGCCGAAATGCCCGGGGATGGCCGGCCAGTCCAGTACGCGCCAGGGATTGGCCTGGCTACGGCCCTCCAGCACCTCGGCCATCACCCGACCCATGTGCACCGACATCTGCACCCCGTGGCCGCTGTAGCCCATGGCGTAGAACAGGCCCTCCTGCTCGCCGGCACGGGGCAGGCGGTCGGCGGTCATGTCCACCAGGCCGCCCCAGCAATAATCGATGGGGGCCTGGGCCAGGGTCGGAAACAGCTGTCCGAGGGCGGCCCGCAGAACGGCGCCGCTCTTGGCGTCTTGCCGCGGATCGGACAGGGCGAAGCGCGCCCGCCCGCCGAAGATCAGCCGGTGGTCCGGCGTGGTACGGAAATAGTTGCCGATGATGCGGCTGGTCACGTAGGTACGTCGATTGGGCAGAAGTTCGTCCAGCAGCGCCTTGGGTAGCGGTGCGGTGGCGATGATGAAGCTGCCCACCGAGGCGATGCGCCGGCGAAACCATTGGAAGGGCCCGACCTGGGCGTTGCCGGTGGCCACCAGCACCTGGCGGGCGCGCAACTCGCCCTTGGCACTGGTCACCCGGAAGCTGCCATCGGGCAGCCGCTGCAGATCGCTGACCGCCGCCCCTTCGTAGACCAGGGCACCGCGGCGTACCGCGGCTTCGGCAAGGCCAACGCCGAAACGCCCCATGTGCATCTGGGCGCCATTGCGTTGCAGCAGGCCGCCATGGAAGCCCGCCGACGCGACCTCGGTTCGTACCTGGGCGGGACTGAGCAGCTCCACTTCTGGATCCACCTCTTGGCGAATCAGCTCGCAGGTGCGTGCCAGGGTGTCGTAGTGCTGCGGCTTGGCGGCCAGCTTCAGCTTGCCCGCCTTGAGGAAGTCACAGGCGATGCCCTCCTCGGCGATCACCGCCTCGACGCTGGCCACCGCATCGGCATAGGCCTGGTAGAAGGCCCGGGCGCGCTCGGCGCCCAGGCTGGCGCGCAGGGCTGCATAGTCTTGGGCAACCCCGGTATTGCAGTGCCCACCGTTGCGACCGGAGGCTTCGCCGATCACCCGGCCGGCCTCCAGCACCGCCACGCTGGCACCCCGCTTGCGCAAGGCCACGGCCGCCGACAAGCCGGTGAAGCCGCCACCGATGACGGCGACGTCCACCTCGCCTGCCACCGGTCCGGGGCTGGCCCCGGTGAAGCCCGGCGCGGTCGCGAGCCAGTAGGAATCGGACGATGCTGGGCCGTGACTCATGGGCGGACTCTCCTGCGGCAAGGGCTTACGCGAGACCGACCACGGCCGCCAGGCCGCCGATGTCCTTGATCTCGGTGTTGCTGTAGAAGGGCGTGCTCGGCTCGTGGCCGCGATTCACGAACACCTTGTTCTTGATGTTCATGTAGTCCGCGGGGATCAGGTCGTAGCGGAAGCTGGAGGACACGTGGAGCACGTCTTCCGGACCGCAGCCGAGGTTGTCCAGCATGTATTCGAAGGCGGCCAGGCGCGGCTTGTAGGCCTGGCCCTGCTCGGCGGTGAAAACGCGGTGGAAGGGCACGCCCAGCTTGTCGACGTTGGACATGATCTGCTCGTCGGCGGCGTTGGAATAGATCACCAGGGGGATCTTGTCGGCGATCTTGGCCAGGCCGGCGGTGACGTCCGGGTGCGGGCCCCAGCTCGGCACCGCTTCGTAGTAGGCGTTGGCCTCGGCGTCGGTGAAGGAGATGCCCCAGCGCTTGCAGGTACGCTCCACGGCCGAGTAGAGCACTTCCGAATAGGGCTTCCAGGCGCCGAGCACCTCGTCGAAGCGGTAGCCGTTGAAGTCTTTGCAGAACTGGTCCATCGCCTCGGCCGGGATGCGGTCGGCGAACATCTCGCGGGCCATGTCGGACATGCGGAAACGGGTCAGGGTGCCGTAGCAGTCGAAAGTGATGTACTTAGGCCGAAAGGCGGTCATGGCGTGGGTCCTTTGACGGAAAGTCGTGAGTGGAGGCTGGGACGTTGGGGCTGTCCCTGGCAAGCATTACAGCATCGGCGGGCCTGGCGAATGTCCGCTTTCAGGCACCAGCGGAGACAGAAAAAGCCGTTTTGCGGCTAGGCCTCAGCATTGTTTGCGGAAGCCTCAGGAGTGCTCCAGGTCGATCAGCACGCTCTTGCTGCGCAGGTTGGCCTCGAAGGCCGCGCGACCCAGGTCCTTGCCGATCCCGGACCGCTTGTAGCCGCCGGTGGGGATGATCCAGTCATGACTGCGCCCATAGCGATTGACCCAGACGGTACCGGCTTCCAGGGCGCGGGTCAGGCGCAGCGCCCGGCCGAGATCGGCGGTATGCACCCCGGCCGCCAGGCCATAGGTGGGGTGATCGGCCAGGGCCAGGGCCTCGGCTTCGTCGTCGAACACCTGCACGGTGAGCACTGGGCCGAAGATCTCTTCACGCACCGCGGGATTGTCCGCGCTCACCCCGGCGATCAGGGTCGGCTGATAGTAGGCGCCGCCCATGCCCTCCTCCAAGGCGCCGCCGACCAGTAGCTCCGCGCCGGCCGCCCGGCTGCGGCTGACGATGTCCTGGATGCGCTGGCCCTGGCGGTGGGAAATGATCGGCGCCAGGGTGGCCTCCGTCGCCCAGGTCGGTCCGGGCCGCAGCTCGGCGAAGGCGGCGCGAATGCCGTCCAGCATCGGCTCCAGGGCGGCGCGCTGCACCAGCAGGCGCGAACCGGAGACGCAGACCTGGCCGGCGTTGCCGGTGATGGCAGCGGCCACGCTATGAGCGGTACGGGCCAGATCCGGGGCATCGGCGAACACCAGTTGCGGACTCTTGCCCCCCAGTTCCAGGGTCACCGGCTTGGGACCGCTCTCGGCGCAGGCGGTCATGATGGCGGTACCGGTGCCGGTGGAGCCGGTGAAGGTCACCTTGCCGATGCGCGGATGGCGGCACAGGGCGTCGCCGGTCACCCGGCCATCGCCCTGGACCACGCTGAGGATGCCGGCCGGCAGGCCCGCCAGGACGGCCAGCTCGGCCAGGCGCAGGATGGAGAACGGGGTCAGCTCCGACGGCTTGATCACCACGGCATTACCGGCGGCGAGCGCAGGTGCCATCTTCCAACCGGCCATGCTCAGCGGAAAATTCCAGGGCGCGATTGCCCCCACCACGCCATAGGGTTCGGTGATCTGCAGGCCCAGGTGGCTGGTAGCAGTGGCCGCCACCTCGCCGCCATGCTTGTCGGCGAACTCGGCGAAGAAGCGGATGCCCTCGGCCACGTAGGGGATGTCCCAGGCCAGCACCTCACGCAGCGGACGGGTCGAACCCACGGCTTCCAGCGGTCCGAGCACCTCGCCGTCGGCTTCCACCAGATCGGCCCAGCGGCGCATCACCCGGGCACGCTCCCGGGGCGGGCGAGTCGCCCAGTCGCTGGCCTTCCAGGCGTGCCAGGTGCCCTCCACCACCTCGTCCACCAGCGCCGCCGAGGCACAGGGCAAGCCGCTTTGGAAGCCACTGTCGGAGGGCCGGAACACATCCAGCTCAGGGCGGGCGTCGCAGAGGCGCCCACCGATGAAATGAGCACAACGAACCGCAATTTTTCTGGGGTCGAACGAGGCCATGGCGCGCTCCGCTAGGGCTGTGGGCTTGGCCCCATGCTAGGCGTGCCTGCCGCCATCTTTTGCCGAACTGATGCGGACCTTCGGCGCCTCCCAGCGCCGCGCCTACCCACCGGCAACCGAATCTGCCGTCGGGTCTTGCTAGGCTGGCGCCTGAATTAGCCAGACCCGAACCGGAGCCCTGCCGTGTCCCACGTCACCCTAAGACCCCTGCGCGAAACCGACCTCGCCACCGCCCACCGCCTGTCCCAGGCGCTGCAATGGCCCCACCGCCTGGAAGACTGGCAGTGCCTCTTCCACACCGGCGAAGGCCTGGTACTGGAAGACGACCAGGGAGTGTTCGGCACCGGCTTCTGCGTGCCCCAGGGCGACTACGCCACCATCGGCCTGGTGATCGTCGCCGACAGCCATCAAGGTAAAGGTCATGGGCGGCGCCTCATGGACGGCCTGCTGCAACTGGCTGGTACCCGCACGCCGCTGTTGGTGGCCACGGTACGCGGCGCCCCGCTCTACCGCAGCCAGGGCTTCGAGTCCTACGAGCGCATCTACCAGCACCAGATCGCGACGCTGCCCGCCGTGACCGAACGGCAGCCGATGGAAAGCCAGGTGTGCGAGCTGACCCCGGCAGCGGCCCCACAACTGGAACGCCTTGCCCAGCTCGCCAGTGGCCTGGACCGCACCGCCCTGCTACGGGAACTGCTGCCCCAGGCCGAACGCCTCGTTGGCCTGGAAAGCGAAGGCCAACTGCGCGGCTTCGCCCTGCTGCGCCCCTATGGTCGCGGCCTCTCGGTCGGCCCGGTGATCGCCGAATCCAGCGAGCAGGCCAAGGCGCTGATCCTCACCCTGCTGCGCGATGCAGAGGGGCGTTACGTGAGATTCGACGTCACCGCCCGCAGCGGTCTCAATCCCTGGCTCCTGGAGCTAGGCATCCCGCAGGTCGATGAGGTCGAGCAAATGGCCCGGGGCAAAGCACCCGAGCCCCGCGACGGCCTGGACCAGTTCGCCCTGCTGACCCAGGCATTGGGCTAGTCAACCCGAAAGAGGTAGCGCCTTTCATACCGAGCCAATCGCGGCTTCTTATCACCATCGGCGACCCGAACGCGTATTGGCTCACCGCTTATTTGGCTTTCAAGCGACCTTCACGACACCATCAGGTAGGGCTTGCGTAAGCACATAGCAGTTGCGAGATGACAGGCCCTTGCACATAGGAAACCGCCGCGCTCAGAAATAACACCCCAACTGTAGTAGCGAACAAGGCACGAATCCGGCCAAACTCGTGCACGAGACGCTGCAACCGGAACATTAGAAAAATAAAAACTGCATAACCTATCAGCACGAAAAAGTTTGACAGGACCGCCATTGAGCTTGTTTGAATTGTCGAACTAACCGCTTCGCCATAGCCAGCCGCAGTACAATTTTGCGCCATCACCTTCAAGCGCACCCCTAATGCAGGCATTTCGAACAACTTCAAAAAAACCAACCAGCCAGCAAGGTAGAAGAAGGCATTGATGCTAACCAGCATCCCCTTTCGTGCACCTGACAACCGAGCGGCCAATCCGAAGCAAGCGCCATAAAACAAGATGAGCAGCCAGTTTGCCATGGTCATTACACCGACAAACTCAAAGCTTGGCACTACACCTGCCGACCGAGACGCAGGCAGCCCTAGTACGCTCAAACCTGTGGCTACAGCGATGCCAAACAGCCATGCCCGAGGACAGGCTTCCCTACGCTTCTTCATTTCTTCAAAAAAGGCGGGGCTGGACTGAAGGAGCAGTTGAGCATCTCGTGCAGACGCGCCTATGACTGTCCACATTTTTTCCAGGAAAAATGCCGCTGTTTTCTCCAACTGTACATTTCTCCGCATGGCAACGACTGATTGGCAAGCTTATACATCGACCAGGTAAATGTCGCACGCCGGTGCCACGCGGCAGGTGCTTGTCGAGACGTTTCGTAAAAAGCTCACTTTGGCCCACATGAATGTTCAGTCAATCATCGCGACAGCGGAAACGCTCGGCCGGTAGCGGTCATCATTTCAGGGGTTCAAGAGCTATTCTCCTCACCCGATGCCAGCCTGCAACCTAATGCTGTCCTACCGCTTACAGAACTTGGCAAACCGCTCGGTCAGACGCTCATCTATTGCCAATAACACCTACGGTTATCCTGCGTGAACTCGCAGTTACCAGGCCCAACCATGCTTTCCACCCTCGTCACCTCCTCCAGCATCGTTTTCATCAGTCTGCTGTTCGGCGCCGGCCTGCTCGTGGCCTGGCGGGAGTTCGGCTTGCAGCGCCACGTAGCGCTCTGGGCGCTGTCTTTCATGGCCGCCGCCGTGGGCCACGGCCTACGTATCGCCGGCGGCCTCTGGGTCGCCCAGCAAGGGCTGCTCGCCATGCTCGCCTGTCATGCCTCCATCGCCAGCTTCGCCCTGCTGGCCTGGGGCTTTCGCCTGCGGGCCCAGCGCGACAGCCGCCTGGTGCTCGGCTGTTGGCTCGCCTCGTTGCTGGTGATCACCGCGGTCTGGTACGGCCAGCTCGCCGAATGGCGGACCTTCTCGCGGATAGGCACCGCCGCGGTCGATGCATTCATGGTCGCCATCATTCTGGCGACCCTGCGCCATAGCCGGGGTACCGCGCGCCTTCTGCAGGGGTATCTGGCCCTCTATGGGCTATACATCGCCAGCGTCGGCGTCACCGCCTGGCTGGCACGGCCGGGCGGGATGCTGGGCAACGACGTCTTCATCATCGTGCTGTCGATCGGCACCCCGACCGGGATGATCGGCAGCGGCATCCTGACCTTGCTGATCGTCTCGGCCGATCTGGCCGCCGAGTTGCGCCGTCAGGCGCGCACCGATGCCCTCACCGGCTTGCTCAATCGGCGTGGCCTCGAAGAGCGGGCCGAGGAGCTGCTGGCGGAGCCACGCCGGCCGAGCGCCCTGGCGGTGGTGATCGCCGATCTCGATCACTTCAAGTCGATCAACGACCGTCTCGGTCACGCGGCGGGGGACGATGTCCTGCGCCGCTTCGCCCTGCATCTGCGCGAAACCCTAGGAGCGCGAGGGCTGGCGGGACGCCTGGGAGGCGAAGAATTCGTCCTCTTGCTGGCCGACTGCACGGCCGAGGCCGCCTATGGCCTGGTCGACACCCTGCGCGCCGGCGTTCCGGCCCGCTTCACCGCCAGCCATCCGGAGCTCGAGCAGGTGAGCGCCAGCTTCGGCATCGCCCTGGTGCAGCCCGGACAATCCTGGTCCGCCACCCTGGCCCGCGCCGACGCCGCGCTCTATCGGGCGAAGCGCGCAGGGCGCAATCGGGTACTGCTGGACGAGTCCGAAGTCCCGGCCTGACGGGCTAGCGAATCAGCGCCACTCGCACCCGGCCACGCGATTGCAGCTGGTGCGGGCGCGGTCGCCCTGGGAGGTGGAGAAACGGCTGATGACGTTCCAGCCCAGCTGGCGGGTGCGGCCGAGCCAGAGATTGCCGTCGCTGCTGAGCCCGCTGAAGAACTGCAGCCGGCCCAGGCGGGTGCTGGTCTGCGCCCAGGTCAGGCCCGACGCCGCATCGAAGCCGCGCATCAGGGTGTCGTTGCCCTGCACCGCCACGCCATACCAACCACCCTGTCCGTCGTGGCAGCGCAGCACAAAGGCACTACGCACACAGGTATTGGCCGGTTTGAGACTGGGAATGGCCGCCTGGGCGGCAGCCAGCGGCATCAGTAGCAGCGCAGTAGCCAACAGGCAGCTACGCGGGATCGAGGACGAGTTCATGGCGCCAGTGGGTCGGGAAGCGGAACGCCCAGCATGAGGTAAAACCCGCGGCCTTGCCAGAGGGTAGCCGCGGGTCTAGCCCGGCCTTTTCGCCACCTGCCAGAACCGTCCGATGTCCCGCGCGGTACGCTCCAGCAGGAGGTCGGCCTGGGCCACGGCCTCGTCCAGACTGAGCGGTCCCGGCACCAGGCTGAAGGCCGCCGCGAGACCCTGCTCATAGAGGGCGTCGTAGCCCTCGCCCAGAGATCCGGCCACGGCCACCACCGGCACGCCATGGCGCCGGGCCAGGCGCAGCACGCCGGCTGGGGTCTTGCCTCTCAGGGTCTGGCCGTCCAGCCGCCCCTCCCCGGTCAGCGCCAGATCCGCACCCAGCAGCGCTTGCTCCAGGCCTACCAGTTCGGCCACCACCTCGACGCCGGGGCGGAAGGTAGCTCCCAGAAACGCCAGGGCGGCGAAGCCTACCCCACCGGCAGCCCCGGCACCGGGCTGCTCGCGAACGTCGCGGCCAAGGGTCGCGGCGGTGACCGAAGCGAAATGGGCCAGGGCGTCATCGAGCTGACGCACCTGCGTGGTCGAGGCGCCCTTCTGTGGACCGAAAATGTGGCTGGCGCCCTGGGGACCGCAGAGGGGATTATCGACATCGGCGGCGATGACCACTTCCACCTCCGCCAGGCGGGGATGCAGCGGCGCCAATTCGATCCGCGCCAACTGTGCCAGGGCCGCTCCGCCGGGTGCCAGCGGCTGCCCGCGGTCATCCAGCAACCGCACGCCCAGCGCCTGCAACAGACCCGCGCCGCCATCGTTGGTGGCACTGCCGCCGATGGCCAGCACCAGGCGCTCGGCGCCCGCATCCAAGGCCACGTGCAGCAACTCGCCGGTGCCCCGGGAGGTAGCGGCCAGCACGTCGCGCCGCGCCTTGGGCACCAATTCCAGGCCACTGGCGCTGGCCATCTCGACGAAGGCGGTGCGCTGCTCGGCCAGCCAGCCCCAGCGCGCGGTCACTGGCTCGCCCAGCGGACCGGTGACCTGCCGCTCGCGTACTTCACCGCCCGTGGCAGCCAGGACGGCGTCCAGCGTGCCCTCGCCGCCGTCCCCCAGGGGGCACTCGATCAGCTCGGCCTCCGGCAAGGCCTGGCGCAAGCCACGGGCCAGGGCGCGGGCAACGCCGGCGGCGGTCAGACTTTCCTTGAAGGAATCCGGGGCGATGACGATCTTCATGGGGCGATTCTCCGTTGTTGTGCTCCAAGTCTTCTCCGGAACATACAAGACCACAACGGGGCGAACGCCCTATGAGAATCAGCGAAGCCTGTGCAGTTGCCTAATCGATATCCATCAGCAGCCAGGCGCAATAGAGTTCAGCCGCCTCGGCGAAGCGCCGCGGATCACGCCCGGTCAGCGCCTGGATGCGCTCCAGTCGGTGCCTTAGGCCGTTGCGGTGCAGCCCGAGCGCTTCAGCGCAGGCCTGGGGACTGGCGTCCGCCGCGAACCAGGCGTGCAGCGTCGCGAGCAGCTGGCCGTCACGGTCGGCCTGTCGCAGGCGCAGCAGGGGCTCCAGCAGCCTGGCGTTAGCGGTGCCGGCTGCCTGGGTCTGCAGCCAGGTCGGCAAGGCCAGGTCATCCCAGGTCAGCTCGGTACGCTCAGGTTGCAGCCGCTTCGCCACCCTGAGCAGCTCCAACGCCCAACCCGTCGTCTCGGCCAGCCCTTGCCAGGGCCGGGCCTCGTTGATCCAGACACTGCGCTCCAGCGCCCAGCCTTGGTCGGGCAACGCTACCAGCAGCGCCTGGGGCGCCTCCGTACCGGGGCGATACCAGAGCCATTGGCGCTCCTCCCGTGGCAGGCACCAACTGTTATGCACTCGCCGCTGAGCCCAGTCGCCGAAGGTGGGCGCAGGAGTGGTGAACTCCAGCAACAGGACGTCACGCGGCAGCTCCGGGCGCAGTCCCAACAGCATCGCGTGGCGGCCCAGCTCAGGGGCTGCACCTGGGGCCAGCAATTGGCGCAGCAGGGACGCGTTCATCAGGGACGCTTCGGTAGGCTGCCCGGCCGCCTGTTCGATGAGCATTTCCGCGGTCAGGCGCAGCAGCTCCGCCGGTAGCCGCAGCTGCTCGGCATCCTCCCCGGTCACCCCGAGCACACCCACCAGCTCGCCCTGGCGATACAGCGGCAGGTTGATCCCCGCCTGGGCGCCCGGTAGGCGCGCCGCGGTCGCCGCATCCAGGGCCACCGCCTGGCCTTCGGCGATGACTCGTTGCGCACCGGCATGGCGGGTGAACAGCCGCGTGGCGTCTCCCGAGCCGATGATCAGCCCGGCCGCATCCATGACGTTGACGTTGCCCGGCAGGATGCGCATGGCACGCTCGACGATTTCCTGCGCCAGGGTCTGGCTCAGCTCCAAGGCCACCTCCGCGGTTGAAGAACGCCGGCATGGCGCGCCGTCACCTTAGAGGGGACCCCACCAGTGAGCAAGCCGCTGGGGAAACGCGAACCGCTACGCCGTCGTATTCAGCACCCCACGCCGCACCTGGTCGCGCTCGATGGATTCGAACAGCGCCTTGAAGTTGCCCTCGCCGAAGCCGGTATCGCCCTTGCGCTGGATGAATTCGAAGAACACCGGGCCCAGCAGCGTCTGGGAGAAGATCTGCAGCAACAGCCGCCGCTCCCCGCCTTCGGCGCTGCCGTCGAGCAGGATGCCGCGGGCTTTCAGCTCCTCCACCGGCTCGCCATGGTTGGGCAGCCGCCCTTCGAGCATCTCGTAGTAGGTCTCCGGTGGCGCGGTCATGAAGCGGGTGCCAAAGGCCTTGAGGCGATCCCAGGTGGCCACCAGGTCATCGGTGAGGAAGGCCACGTGCTGGATGCCCTCGCCATTGAACTGCATGAGGAATTCCTCGATCTGCCCGGCGCCCTTGGAGGATTCCTCGTTCAGCGGGATGCGCACCAGGCCGTCCGGTGCGGTCATGGCCTTGGAGGTCAGGCCGGTGTATTCGCCCTTGATGTCGAAATAGCGCAGCTCGCGGAAATTGAACAGCCGCTCGTAGAAGTCGGCCCAGTAGGCCATGCGTCCGCGATAGACGTTATGGGTCAGGTGATCGATCACCTTGAGTCCGGCACCGAAGGGCTTGCGCTCCACCCCGTCCAGGAACACGAAGTCGATGTCGTAGATGGAACTGCCCTCCTCGTAGCGATCGATGAGGTACAGGGGCGCACCGCCGATGCCCTTGATCGCCGGCAGGCGCAATTCCATCGGCCCGGTGGGCATGTCCACCGCCTGGGCGCCCAGCTCCAGCGCCTTGGCATAGGCGTGGTGGGAGTCCCGGCAGCGAAAGGCCATGCCACACACCGAGGGGCCATGCTCGGCGGCGAAATAGGCCGCATGCCCGGTCTTCTCGCGATTGACGATGGCGTTGATGTCGCCTTGGCGAAACAGCACCACGTCCTTGGATCTGTGATTGGCGACGTGGCTGAAGCCGAGGCTTTCCAGCACGGGTTCGATGACATTGGGCGTGGGCGAGGCGAATTCGATGAACTCGAAACCCATGAGGCCCATGGGGTTTTCAAACAGATCGGCCATGATTGGCTCCTTGACTGGCGACTGGACTAAGTGGAAGGCCTAGACGCTGGTCAAGGGCGGCGCGCAGGAGATGCCCCTCACGCTGCGGGCGAGGAAGTCGCCGAGGATGAGCTGGCAGCCGAGCAGCTTCACGAGGCCACCTGCGCGGGGGTATCGGGTTGCGCCTCAGGGTGCGCCTGCTGGAAAGCGGGATGCGCGGCGGCCAGGGCCTCCACGCGCAGGATCCGCGGATAAGGCGAGAGGTCGACCTGGAAGCGCCGCGCGGCATAGAGCTGCGGCAGCAGATAGACGTCCGCCAATCCCAACTCGCCGAAACAGTAGCCGCAGTCGCCGAGTTGGGTCTCCACGGCGGCCAGACCTTCACCGATCCAATGGGCGATCCAGGCGCGGATGGCCGGTTCGTCCAGGCCCAGGCCGCGCAGGCGATTGAGCACCGAGACGTTGTGCAGGGGATGGACGTCGCAGGCGATCAGCGCCGCGATGCCGCGGTGGCGCGCGCGCAGGAGCGGATCGGCCGGCAGCAACGGTATCGCCGGATAGCGCTCTTCCAGGTATTCGAGGATGGCCGGGGACTGGCTCAGGACGTCGCCGGCCTCGATCTTCAGGCTGGGTACACGCCCCTGGGGGTTGAGCGTCCGATAGGCCGGCTGGAGCTGCTCGCCGCGCAACAGATCGACCGGCACGGCACGATAGTCGAGCCCCTTGAGCGCCAGCGCCAGGCGGACCCGATAGGACGAGGTCGAGCGGTAATAGGTGTAAAGGTCCATCAGGGCAGTCCCACGATCGCCTTCGTTATTATTTTTGCGTAATCGAATTACGTAAAATGGAATTTGCGCCCATTGCGGTGACACTGTCAATGCCGGGCGCTACTCCTGGGGCCAGGTCTCGATTACCTCCACGAAGCGTGTCAGCCAGGCATTGGCCTGGCTGCCATCCAGCACCCGGTGATCGATGGTCAGGGATACATAGGCTTTGAGCCGGGCCTGGAAGGTATCGATGCCGTCGATCTCCCGCACCACCACGCGCTTCTCCAGCGCCCCAACCCCAAGAATCGCGGACTGCGGCTGGTTGATGATGATGGGCGCAGCCAGCAGCGAACCCGACACGCCGTGATTGGACAGGGTGAAGGTGCCCCCACGTACCTCTTCCGGTTTGAGCGACCCGCCCCGTGCCGCTTCGGTCAGGCGTTGCAACTGGCTGGCGAGGCCCAATAGCGACAGCTCCTGGGACTTGGGGATGACCGGGACGATGAGCCCCCGATCTCCCAGCGCGGTGCCTATGCCCAGGTTCACGTCGGCGAAGACCTCCAGGTAATCGTCATGCCACCGACTGTTCACTTCCGGCACCCGGCGCATGGCCGCCACCGCCGCGACGATCAGATAAGCCGTGTGGGTCAGTCGCACGCCCTGTGCGGCGAACAGCGGCTTGTGTCGGCGGCGATGCGCCTCGACGGCGGTGAAATCGGCTTCGAACACCGTCGTGACATGGGGTGCGACGCTCACCGACTGTTGCAGCCGCTGGGCGATGGTGCGGCGCATGGCGCTGTGGGGAATCTGGGCAGCGACCCTCGGACCCGCGGTAGCGCTGCGTTCGCTCGCGGGGTCAAGCGTAGTGTGCTCGAAGACGACCGGCTGCGCGCGCTCGGCGATCACCCTCAGCACGTCTTCGCGGGTCAGACGCCCGTCGCGCCCGGTGCCTCGATGCGCCAGCGCCCGCGGGTCCAGCCCGTGCTCCGCCAGTAACCGTCGCACCACAGGCGACAGGCGCAGCGCCGGATCGAAGCGCTCGCGCTCACCGGGAACGGGCGGTTGAGTCGTCTCGGGCGCCGCCTGCGGGGCTGCCAGCGGCTGCCCCGCGCCGGTGGCGATGCGACCGAGCACGGCGCCCGGCTCGGCGTCGCGACCGCTCGCCATGAGCACGTCGAGAATACCCGCCACGGGAGCGGCGACTTCCACCACCACCTTGTCGGTTTCCAGCTCGACCACGGGCTCGTCCTTGACCACCGGCTCGCCAGCGGCCTTCAGCCAACGCCGTACGACGGCCTTGGTCCCGTCTCGCTCCAGAGGCGCACGAATGTCCACGGTGGGTGGGTTGGACAGGGTCAGATCGTTCATGTCAGAACCCCACCAGTTCATCGATCTTGGCGCGAATCCGCGCTACCGAAGGCAGGGCGAACTCCATCAGCGCCGGATGATGAGGACTGGGGATGTCAGGCATGGTCAGCCGCGCCACTGGCGCATCCAGCTCTAGGAAGACCTGCTCGGCCACCACGGCGGCGATCTCGGCACCGAAGCCGGCGGTGCCGAGATCCTCGTGGACGATCAGGCAGCGGTGGGTGCGCCTGACCGAGGCGAGGACCGCCTCGCGATCCCAGGGCATCAGGGTGCGCAGGTCGATGACCTCCACCGAACGGCCCTCTGCCGCCTCTTCGCAACGCTCGACCATGGCACCCCAGGTCACCAGCGTCAGGGCGTCCCCGGCCACCACGGTACGGGCCTTGCCGAAGGGCAGCACGAAGTCGTCTCCTGGATAGGGCCGCCGTGCCGAAGCGGCATCGAGCATGGCGCGGTGCTCGAAGAAGATCACCGGATCGTTGCCCCTAAGGGCGGTACGCAGCAGGCCGACGGCATCCTCGGCGTTGGACGGCACCGCCACCCGCCAGCCCGGTGAGTGCACGAATTGCACCTCGTTGGTCTGGCTGTGCCAGGGATCGCCGCACTTGAAGAAGCCACCGGGAATCCGCACCACCATGGGCGCGGCGAAACGGTTGTGGGTGCGCCAGCGCATGGTGCCGCAGTCATTGATCTGCTCCATGGCCGGGTCGGCGTACTTGCGGAACTGGATCTCGGGTACCGGCACCAGCCCGGCCAGAGCCATGCCCACCGCCCGGCCGATGATGCCCTCTTCCGACAGACTGGTGTCGAAGACGCGCGCGGCACCGTACTTCTCCTGCAGGCCCAGGGTCACCGCATGGACGCCACCCTTGGGGCCGACATCCTCGCCGAACAACGCGACCCGCTCGTTCACCGCCAGCTCAAGATCCAGGGTACGCCGGATGGCAGCGACCATGTTCAGCCGCGGGCCCTCCGGCTTGGGCACTTCGCTGACCGGCGGCGGCACGTAGCCTTCCGGATGCTGACCGCCGCGCTGCTGCAACTCGCCCTCCCAGAACACATGGCGCGTCACCTGCTCGGGATCGCTCACCGGCCGCGCCTCCGCGTCCGCCCGCGCGCGCTCGACGGCCTCCTGGGCGGAGCGCTCCAGCGTGTCCCAGTCTTCCGCCGACAGCACCGCCGGCACCAGGAACTCACGCAGCCGCGGCAAGGGATCGCGGGACCACTCGCGCTTCACCGTCGCCGCGCTCTTGTAGGCCTGGGTGTCCTGGAAGCTATGGCCCTGCAGCCGCGGCACCTTGAGCCGCAACAGGCAGGGCCCCTGGCGGTCCCGCACCTGGGCGATGGCCTGCTGGATCAGGGCAGCGCTCTCCTGGGGATCGCAACCATCGCCGGAGAGCACGTGCAGGTTCTGGAAGCTGGCGAGATTGCGGGCGATGTCCGCGCCGGGCGTCTGGAAGGTCGAGGGGACGGAGATGCCGAAGCCGTTGTCCTCGATGTAGAAGAGCATCGGCAGCTTCTGCGTGGTGGCGATAGTCAGGGCGGACCAGAAGCCGTTGGTGGCGACCGAACCGTCGCCGCCCATCACCACGCTGATGGCCCGGGCATAGCTCGCATCGCCCATCACCCGGGCACGGTATTCCACGGCCTGGGCCCAGCCGGCGGTGGGCGTGTACTGGGCGCCCACCCCACCGCACATGGGCAGTGCCGTGGCGCCACCCAGATTGGGATAGTTGAACACCACGCCGATGTCGCGACCGTCGGAATACCCCCCCGCCCGGGCCATGGACGAGCCCAGCGCGTCGGCCAGATCCACGCCTAGCGCCAGCAGCATCGGCCGCGACCGGTAATAGCCGCAGGCCGCATCGTGGGCCTCGGTGAGCGACAGACCGAGCAGGATCTGCGCCAGGTCATGGCCCCGTGCGGAGAACTGGTAGAGCACCTTGCGCTCGGGCACCAGCCGGGTTTCCTCCAGCTCATCGAGAGCGCGGGAGACCAGCATCAGGTAGGCCACCCGCCGCCAGTCATAGGCGGCGTGAGGGGCGAGTGCGGATGGCGCCGGTGCGACCTGGCGCGGCTGCTTCTGGATCACCGTCATCTTGTTCTTGTCCTGTGGTGAATGAGGTGCCGGACCTCTTGCACAGGATGGTAAGAGCCGCCGAGAAGAAAGTGCTTTTCCGTTTTCTCGGAAAACGCATAATCCGACCAGGAGCAGGTACGGAAAACAAGAAATGAAAAATGAATCTACTCGCGACAGCTATTCGCGGAAAATTCTCGCCGCCTTGCAGCAGGATGGCAGGCTGTCGGTCCAGGACCTGTCCCAGCGCATCGGGCTGTCCACCACCCCCACTTGGAAGCGGCTCAAGGCGCTGGAAAAGGAAGGCGTCATCCAGGGCTACACCACGGTGGTCGATCGCACCCGCGTCGGGCTCGCCAACTGCGTACTGGCCGAGGTGAATCTGTCGCGCCACGTGGAGAACGTGGTGGAGGAATTCGAGCGGGCGGTGCAGGACTGCCCCGCCATCATCGAGTGCTTCAGCACCACTGGCCAGGCCGACTATCTGCTCAAGGTGGTCACCGCCGACATCGCCAGCTACGACGCCTTCCTGCACAGCGTTATCTTCAAACTGCCGGGGGTGAGCGAGATCCGTTCCGCGGTGGTGCTGCGGGAGATCAAACGGCCCTCGCCCCTCCCCCTCGACCAGCTGAGCTGACGACTAGTCCGCCGCCAGTACCCGCCCGCGACACTCGCCGAAACCGATGCCCGGCAATCCTGGGCGCCGGCCGCGGGCCTTGAGGATGACCTCGTCGCCGTCTTCGAGGAAGGTGCGGGCCTCGCCGCTGGGCAGCTGCAGCGGCTGCTTGCCACCCTGGGTAAGTTCCAGCAGGCTGCCGCAACTGGTGGCGTCCGGCCCGGACAGGGTGCCCGAGCCGAACAGATCACCGGGACTCAGAGCGCAACCATTGACCGTGTGGTGCGCCACCATCTGCGCCACCGTCCAATACATGTTCAGGGTATTGCTCAGCGCCAGGCGCTGGGGCGGCAAGCCCTGCTCGGCCATCGCGGGCGTGAGCAGCAGCACCTCCAGCTCCAGCTCCAGCGCGCCGGCGGCCTGGTCCTCTTCGTCGAACAGATAGGGCAAGGGCTGCGGATCGCCAGCCGGCCGCGGTGGCTGGGCGACGCGATAGGGCTCCAGGGCTTCCGGCGTCACCACCCAGGGCGACAGGGTGCTGGCGAAGCTCTTGGACAGGAAGGGCCCCAGTGGCTGGTACTCCCAGGCCTGGATGTCCCGCGCCGACCAGTCGTTGAGCAGGCAGAAGCCGGCGATGTGCGACGCGGCGGTGCCGATGGCGATGGGCTCGCCCTGGGCATTGCCCGGTCCGATCCAAATCCCCAGCTCCAGCTCGTAATCCAGGCGGCGGCAGGGACCGAAGACCGGCGCCTCCTGTCCGGGCGGCAGCGTCTGGCCCTTGGGTCGCTTGAAGGCCTCACCTGAGACCCCGAGGGTCGAGGCCCGCCCGTGGTAGGCGATGGGGACATGCTTGTAGTTGGGCAGCAAGGGATTGTCCGGGCGGAACAGCTTGCCGATCTGGGTGGCGTGGTGGATGCCGACGTAGAAGTCGGTGTAGTCGCCGACCCGGGCCGGCAGGTGCATCCGGCAGCCAGTCTGGGGAACCAGCAGGTGCTCGCCCAGCGCCTGCAAGTCCTCGCGTTGTGGATGGTCGGCTCTCAGCAGCGCCTGCACCGCTTTGCGCAGGGCGACCCGAACCGCCTTGCCGGCGGCGAAGAAGGCGTTCAAGGTCTCCTGGCTCGCCAGTTCGGCAGCGCGCTGCGCCTGGCCCTGGAACAGCCCGGCTTCGACGGCGAAGCCTAGGTCGAGGATGAGATCGCCCACGGCGATTCCGCCACGCGGCCGTTCCTCGCCGCGACTGAAGATGCCTAGCGGCAGGTTGTGCAGGGAGAAATCCGGATGGTCATTGGCCGACGCGACCCAGCTGTGCAGTTCTGCGCTCATCACCGCCCTCCTTCGCCAGGCTGCACGAAGGTCTTGGCCAGACCCGCCCAGCAGGCGTCGTAGTCTGCCTGCAACTGCGGTGAGGCCAGGGCGTGCCGACTGGGCCGCAGCACGCGGCCGGTCTCGAACATGAAGGCCATGGTGCTCTCGATCTTGAGGGGTCGCAGCTCGGCGGCGATGGCGTTCTGGGTGGACAGCTGGTCGGGGCCGTGGGCGCTCATGCAACTGTGCAGCGAGGCGCCGCCCGGCGCGAAGCCGTCGGCCTTGGCGTCGTAGGCGCCCTGGATCAGGCCCATGAATTCGTTCATCAGGTTGCGGTGGAACCACGGCGGGCGGAAGGTGTTCTCCGCCACCATCCAGCGTGGCGGAAAGATCACGAAGTCGATGTTGGCCATGCCTTCGCTGCCACCCGGCGCGGTCAGGACCGTGAAGATCGACGGGTCCGGGTGATCGAAGCTCACCGTGCCCAGGGTATTGAAACGGCGCAGGTCATACTTGTACGGCACGTTGTTGCCATGCCAGGCCACCACGTCCAGCGGCGAGTGATCCAGCTCGGTTTCCCAGAGTTCGCCGAGGAATTTCTGCACCAGGCAGGTGGGCGCCGTCACGTCCTCAAAGCGCGCCACGGGCGCCTGGAAGTCTCGCGGATTGGCCAGGCCGTTGCTGCCGATGGGCCCCAGCTCCGGCAGGCGCAGCGCACGACCATGGTTCTCGCAGACATAACCCCGCACCGGCCCATCGTCAGGCAACTCCACGCGAAATTTCATCCCGCGCGGAATCAGCGCGATCTCCAGCGGTTCGAGGGTCAGCACGCCCAGCTCGGTGACGAGCGCCAGGCGCCCCTGCTCCGGCACGATCAGCAACTCGCCGTCGGCGTCATAGAAAACCCGCGCCATCCCGGCATTCGCGGCATAGCGATAGAGACTCACGCCGTCCGCCTGCTCACCGGCCGCGTTCGCTGCCACCAACTCCAGGCCGGCGAGGAAGTCGGTGGGGGCGTCGGGTAGCGGCAAAGGATTCCAGCGCAGGCGGTTGGGCGTGGGCGCGCCCAGCTCCCGACCGGTCAGCTGGATGGCCGAGCGTTCGAAGCGACCATGGGCCGCCGAAGGACGCAGACGATAAAGCCAGGTGCGTCTTGCCTCGCTGCGCGGGACGGTGAAGGCGGTGCCGGAGAGCTGCTCGGCATAGAGCCCATAGGGCGCGTGCTGGGGTGAGTTCTGGCCGACGGGCAAGGCACCGGCCAGGACCTCGGAACTGAAGTGATTGCCAAAGCCCGACTGATAATTCGTGGGAGCGCGCTCTTGTTGTTGTGCCTTCATCTGCTCACCCATTTTGCGTAATAGGTTTACGCAAAAAGTAAATTGAACCCTGGAAAGCGTCAAGCTATAACTTCGCCTTTCCCCGTGCGATCCATTAGATGACGAACACTCCCGAAGAGCCCTCCCCCCGGCGGCAAAAGGTCCAGGCGGCCGAAGTCGGCACCGACATCCTCAAGGCTCTGGCCGAACTGGCGCCCTCCACCTCCCTCTCCCGCCTGGCCAGCCACCTGGACATGCCCGCCAGCAAGGTGCATCGCTACCTGCAGGCGCTGATCGCCAGCGGCTTCGCCGAGCAGGACCCGCGTACCAATCACTACGGACTCGGCCAGGCTGCGCTGTTCGTGGGCCTGGCCGCCCTGGGCCGGCTGGACGTGGTGAAGATCGCTGCGCCGGCGCTGACGGCGTTGCGCGACGAGGTGGGCGAGACCTGCTTCCTGGCGGTCTGGGCCAACCAAGGGCCGACGGTGGTGCTGGTCGAGCAGGCGGTACGCGCCGTCACCTTGGTGACCCAGGTCGGCTCGGTGCTGCCGCTGCTCGGTTCGTCCACCGGACTGGTGTTCAACACCTTCCTGCCGGATGCCGAAACCCGAGCGCTCCGCCAGGAGGCCCTGCGCCTGCCGGCGGCGCCGACCGCCGATGACCTCCGGGCGCAAGCCGAACGCTTGCGCGAGACCGGCATCCAGCCGGTACAGGGGCTGCTCATGGCCGGGGTGAATGCCTTGTCGGCACCGCTGTTCGGCGTCGGCGGGCGATTGGCGGGCGTGGTCACGGTAGTTGGCGCCGCTCCGGGCTTCACCGCGGATCTGGAGGGTACCGTCGCCTCGCGGTTGCGGGATACCGCCTTGGGTATCAGTCAGCGCCTTGGCGGCTGAGCCTGCCACGCGGAACGCATGCTCTGCCCTGACCAAGGCGAATGGTCTGGGAACACCGGGCTTGGCGCCTTATCGGAAATGACCGCAGGGTCGCTCGCGATGGCTCCGCTGGGCGCCCAAAGGACTCCGTTCGGCTAGCGATCCACCCTAGATAGCCTTATGCCATTAAGCTTACTATTTAGTACCGTTACTATTAGTGCGATGTTTCTTGGCGGGCCTTTTTGATGCATACCCTATCCTCTCGCGACCGCAACCAGGCCCTGCAAGATTCCTTGCAGCAATTCTGGCGCGTCGCCACGCCCGTGGTCCAGGCAGCCATGGCGATCCACGTGGCGCTGCTGGTCGTCTTCGCCCTGCTCGACAAGCCGCTGATGGTCGGCGCCAACGTGCTGAGCATTGCCCTGTACGTCGGTTGTCTGACCGCCCTGCGCCGCCGCCGCTATCGCTCCGCGAGCCTCCTCATGAGCAGCGAGATCGTCGCCCATGCCTGGCTCGCTACCTGGCAGCTGGGGTGGGACAGCAACTTCCACTACTACGTCCTGTGCATCCTGCCGATCGTCATCTACAACTACCGCACGGCACCCAAGCGGCACCTGCTGCTGGTGCTCGGTATCCTGGTCACGCTCGCCGGCGGCTACCTGCTGCACCCACAGGCGGGACTGGCCCCCACGGCCATGCGACTGTTCGGCACTGGCAATATCATCAGCGCTCTGCTGTTGCTGCTCTATGGCACAGGCGCCGCCTTCCATTACAGCACCAAGATGCAGCTGGACCTACTGCACTCCGCCAGCCATGACAGCCTCACCAATCTCTACAATCGTCGGCGCATCCTCGATCAGGCACACCAGGAAAAAGGCCTGAGCGGCAGCCTCATCCTGTTCGATGTCGACCACTTCAAATCCATCAACGACCGCTTCGGCCACGATTGTGGCGACCTGGTATTGCAGCGGATCGCCGACGTCATTCGCCGCGAGGTGCGCCAGTCGGACCTCGCGGCGCGTTGGGGCGGTGAGGAATTCCTCGTCCTGCTGCCCAAGGCCACGACCGGCGTCGCCTGGACCGTGGCGGAGCGCATCCGCCAGCGCCTGGCCGAGGTGACCGAGGCCCTCGACCGGGGCCCCGTAAGGGTCACGGCTACCCTCGCAGTGTGCGAGATCCGTGATTGCGAAGTTTTCGCCAGCGCCCTGGAGCGGGCCGACCAGGCGCTCTATCTCGGCAAGCAGCAGGGTCGCGACCGGGTGATGCTGGCCGCCTGAACCTCGCGCGCCTGGCTAGACCACGAAACGTTGCAGGGTCCCGTGCAGGTCGGCGGCGAGGCTCGAGAGTTGTTGGCTGCTGGCACTGGTCTGCTGGGCACCGGCGGCGGTTTGGGTGGCGGCATCCCGGATCAGCGTCAGATTGCGGTCGACCTCCTCGGTGGTCGCCGTCTGCTGCTGGGTGGCCGCGGAAATCGCATCGTTGCGTCTTTCGATAGCAGCGACGGCCTGGGTGATGCCTTCCAACACCTGCCAGGTAGCCTGTGCCTTGTCGCGGGTTTGGCTGGCCTGGGCCCGGCTCTGATCGAGCGCTACCGCGGTCTTCTGGCTGACCTGCTGCACGCCGCCGATGAGGCCTTCGATCTCGCGGGTCGAATCGCCAGTCCGCCGCGCCAGCCCGCGCACCTCGTCCGCTACCACGGCGAAGCCACGGCCAGCGTCACCCGCGCGCGCCGCTTCGATGGCGGCATTGAGCGCCAGCAGATTGGTCTGCTCGGCGACTTCACGAATCACATCGAGCATCTTGCTGATGCCCTTGGACTGCTCGGCCAGGTGCCCGGCCTGGGCGGCGGCCTCGTCAACGTTGCCCACCAGTTCGGTGATGGCGGCCAGCGTTTCCTGTACCTGCGCCTTTCCTTCATGGGCCTGGTCGACGCAACGGCGTGACTCTTCCGACGTGGACATGGCATGTTCGCAGACGGCCTGCACCGCCTGGTTGAGCTGGTTGACCGCCACCGCCGCCTGCTGGATCTCGGCGGTCTGCCGTTCAAGGTTGACACAGCTTTCGTCCATCACCGCGCACATCTGCGTCGACGCCGACGCCAGTTGCTCGGAGGCATCGCCCGTGCGCGCCAGCACTTCGCGCAGGTTGCCCTGCATGCGCTCCAGGGCCAGCAACAACGTCGCCGCCTCGTCCCGCCCCTGGGGCTCGATGCGCTGCCGCAGATCGCCCGCGGCGATGCCGGTGGCGATATCCACGGCTTGGCGCAGGGGCTGCACCACGCTGCGAGTCAGGCGCCACGCCAGTAGCAGCAGCAGCACGATGGCACTGCCGATGGCCGACCAGACGATGGTGCGGGCCTTGATGAACTGGCTCTCGGCACGTTCCTTGGCCTGGGCCGCGCTCTGCTTGTTCAGTTCGCGCAACAGCTGGACCTGCATGTCCATCAGATCGCCCTTGAGGCCCACCACGGTGTCCAGCTGCATCCGTGCCGCCGGTATCTGCTGCTGCTCGATCAGCTGCACCTCCTGGCGCAGACCGCTCACGAAGGGCTGGTAGGCCTCGTGCAGCGCCTTCACCGAATCGCCTTCGGTGGCATCGGTGATCACGGGTTCATAGTCGCGGAACAGCTGGTCGGTCTCGTTCACCAGCTGTTCCAGGGTGATCTTGCTCATGGCTACGGCGCCGGGGTCTTCGGCGTTGAGCAACACCACCGATGCCTGATTGCGCAATTTCCCGAGGTTAACCGCCAGCGCATCGGCAATGGCGATGCTCGGCAGGCAGTCCTGCTCCATGATCAGCGCCTGGCGCCGCAGTTGCTGCATTTCCCATAGCGAGAAGCTGCCGAGGCCGGCCAGCAGCACCGCGGCGAAGGTGAAGGAGCACAGCATCCGCGGGCCGGTCCTGAGCGATCTGAGCCAGGATCGGCGAGACCAACGACGCAAGGGAGCGAAGAGACGGAACATGGTCGCCACTACCAGAAGACGATAATGCGCGCAGACTAGGGAAGTCAGATGTCGACTTGATTACAAAAGGCCAGTGTCGGTGAAAGACATCAGACCACCGCTTCGAGCGCCCAAAGCGCTCCAGGTGGACAGGGTGGCGCCTTGCTCCAGCGCCGCGCGCCGCTCAGCCGCAGGCGACTTCCACGGGGACCAGTCGCAGCTTGATGCCGGTGCGTCTCAGCGTGAGGATGTCACCCTCGCGCTGACCGACCTCGTCGCCCAGGGTACTGCAGAGCGTTCCGCCGAGCAGCCGCGCGTAGGTGCGCGGATCCTCGCCGTCGCAGCCTGCGGCGATGTGCAATTCGCCCTGCAGCAGCTTCCCGGCGGTGCGGCCGCTGGCGAGGTCGACGAGGAGGTAGTCGCGGTCAGGCTGGTAGGTGAAGGTCATACGATTTCCCGAGCGGCTGTAGCCATGGGAACCCCCAGCCCGGGGTTGGTTCAGGAATTCGTTCCGCCTTCCTGGTCGAGGCGCTGGCGCAGCCGCACCAGGGTCTCGCGCAGATCGTCGAGGCCGGCATCACCCAGGGCACAGACTTCCCGTACATGGCTGTTGACGCCGCTGGCCTGGTCGCGCAGGGCCCGCCCGTTCGCAGTGAGTTCGATGGACAGGTTGCGCTCGTCCTCCGCACTGCGCCGCCGCGTGACCAGCCCCGCTCCCTCGAGCCGCTTGACCACCGGCGTCAGGGCACCCGAATCCTGACGCAAGCGACTGGACAGCTCCTTGAGCGTGAGGCCGTCATGCTCCCAGAGCACCAGCATGATCAGATATTGCGGGAAGGTGAGCCCCATGCTTTCCAGTAATGGCTTGTAGAGCTGGGTCATGGCGAGCGAAGCCGAATACAGGGAAAAGCACAGTTGTTGGTCGAGCAGCAGTGGATCTTTGACAGTCATGGTTAGGCCGTTGCGAGAGGCAGAAACAGGATGGATCGGGGCCATGGAACGCCGCTACGAGCCACAAGACTCGCGCCGCCGTGATCAACTCCTGGAAACATCCGGTAACTTGCGCTGGATTCCGATTTAACAGGATGCCACAGTGAGGGGCTGGACATAAATAATAAGGGTAATACCTGCATGGCCGTTTCCTCTGCCTCCCCGCTCACACCCGGCGAAACCGCTGTCGCCAGCGCGGCGACGGCCTCGCCTCTGGTCATGGGGATTCTCGCTTCCTGCGCCCTCGCCCATTTGATCAATGACCTCATCCAATCGGTGCTGCCCTCGATCTATCCGATGCTCAAGGACAGTTATGGTCTGACTTTTACCCAGATCGGCCTCATCACCCTGGCCTTCCAGATCACTGCTTCGCTGCTGCAGCCTTGGATCGGCTTCCACACCGATCGCCATCCCAAGCCCTACCTGTTGCCAGCGGGCATGGTCTGCACCCTGATCGGTGTGCTGCTGCTGGCCTTCGTCGGCAGCTTTCCAGCGATCCTCGCCGCTTCGGCGCTGATCGGCGTCGGCTCCTCCACCTTCCATCCGGAGACCTCGAGGGTCGCACGATTGGCCTCGGGCGGTCGCTTCGGCCTGGCCCAGTCGACCTTCCAGGTGGGCGGCAACGCCGGTACCGCCATCGGCCCACTGCTGGCCGCAGCCATCGTCATTCCCTACGGCCAGACCCATGTCGCCTGGTTCGCCCTCTTCGCGGTCTTCGCCATCGGCGTGCAGTACGGCCTGTCGCGCTGGTATCGCCAGCACCTACGCAGCGCAAAGGGTCGCAAGGCGGCCCAGGTGGATCACGGCCTGTCGCGCGGACGGGTGACCTTCGCCCTGGTCGTGCTGGCCCTGCTGGTGTTCTCCAAGTACATCTACATGGCCAGCATCACCAGCTACTTCACCTTCTACCTGATCGAACGCTTCGGCCTGTCGGTGGCCAGTTCCCAGTTGCACCTGTTCCTCTTCCTCGGCGCGGTCGCGGCCGGGACCTTTCTCGGTGGCCCCATCGGCGACCGTATCGGGCGCAAGGCGGTCATCTGGTTCTCGATCCTCGGCGCGGCGCCCTTCACCCTGGCCCTGCCCTACGTGGACCTGTTCTGGACCAGCGTGCTCAGCGTCATCATCGGCTTCGTGCTGGCCTCGGCCTTTTCCGCCATCGTGGTCTATGCCCAGGAGCTGGTCCCGGGCAACGTCGGCATGATCGCCGGCGTCTTCTTCGGCCTGATGTTCGGCTTCAGCGCCATCGCCGCGGCCGGCCTCGGCGCGCTGGCGGATCACCACGGCATCGAATACGTCTACCAGCTGTGCTCTTACATGCCGCTGCTGGGCGTGCTGACCATCCTGCTGCCCGCTACCCGCCACAAGAGCGCCTGAGGCTGAACGCCACGAGCGCACGCCATCCCGAAGGCGCGCTCGTCATGGCGCCGCCGATCGGCAACCGCTACGCTTGCCGCCCCTGAACCGCTGCCCGAGCCCCGATGAAGACCCCGCTGCACTACCTGGTCCGCTACCCGTCCGCCAACCTGCTGTTCATCCAGTTGCTCGGACTGCTGCTCTATCCGCTGGTGGAGCACCAGGAGCATGGTCGTGCCCTGGTCGGCGCCTTCGGCATCATCGTCCTGGCCACCGCCCTGCGCATGGTGCGCCGCAGCCCGACCATCCAGTGGCTGGGCTTCATCCTGGCGGGCTGCATCCTGATCCTCACGGTGCTGATCGAATGGCGCGGCGAGCATCAGTTCGTGGTGACGCTGGCGATCCTGGACGCCGTCTTCTACTTCTACACCGCCGGTAGCCTGATCGCCTACATGATGGAAGATCAGCGCGCCACCACCGACGAACTCTTCGCCGTGGGCGCGACCTTCACCCTGCTGGCCTGGGCCTTCGCCCACACCTTTTCCGCCTGCCAGATGCTGCAACCGGGCAGCTTCACCGCGGCCAACGATCCCACCGCCCCGCGCACCTGGACGGAGTTGCTCTATGTGAGCTTCGCCATCCTCTCCGGCGTCGGCCTGAGCGATATCTATCCGATCCGTCCCATGGCTCGCTCGCTGGTGATGCTCGGGCAATTCTCCGGGGTGATGTACATCGCCCTGGTGGTCACCCGCCTGGTCACCCTGACGGTACGCAACCGCTAGCCGAACCGCGCCAGGGCGAAGGCACTCAGATCGATAGCGCTGCCTCCCTCCACCACCCGCTGCGCCAGGGCCTCGCCCAGGGCAGCGGAATGCTTGAATCCATGCCCGGAACAGGCGCTGACCAGGGTGACGCCCGGCAGCCTGGGATGCTCGTCGACGATGAAGCCGAAGTCGGGTGTGACGGTATAGGCGCAGACCGCGCTGCGCACCGCCCGCGGCGACAGGCCACCCACCCACCGTCCTACTTGATCGCTGAACAGCTTGCTCGATTCGTCAGGATGAATGTGCCGGTCAATACGTGTAGGGGTGGTATTATTCAGATACTGCTCGGTGGCGACCTTTACCGAGTGCTCGCCGGGGAGCGGCGGGAAACCGTAGAAGAGATCGCTGTCGCCACTGCCATGCGCCAGGATGAAGCTCGGCGAATCAGCCGGAAACCGTGCAGGCTCGGCCAGCTCGAACCAGTGCAGCGTCTGTCGGCAGACCCGCAGCAGATCCGTGAAGGGTGCGCCGAGCAACCCGGCACTCCACATGCCGGCGGCGACGATGACCCGCTCGGCCCGCCAGGTACCCTGGGCCGAACGCAGGAGCACGCCCTGCCCGTCCTGGACGATCTGTTCGATGGTGGTGTAGGCGAACAGCTGAGCGCCGCGCTCCCGAGCGCCATCCAGCTGCGCCTGGATGCAGGCCTCCGGGTAGAGGTAGCCGCCGCCTGGCTCGAAATAGCCCAGGGCATCGTCCTCCACCTGGAACTGGGGAAAGCGTCGGCGAATGCCGGGGCCGTCCCAGGCTTCGTGCGGGATGCCGTAGCGCTGCGCCAGTTCCAGGGTGGCCCGGGTGAAATCCGGCCGGCCATGGTGGCTCGTCGCCGTGGCGGTGGCCGTCATGATCAGCACCCCGCACTGCTCGAACAGCTTCACCCCGCGCTCAGCCTCCAACTCCCGCCATAGCTGGTGCGAACGCAGCGCCAAGGGCACATAGGCAGCGCCCTCGCCCACCGCCTGACGGGTGATACGGGTCGCGCCATGGCTGGAGCCCAGATCGTGGGGTGGCGAATGACGGTCGATTCCCGCCACCTTCACGCCCCGCCTGGCCAGTTGATAGAGGGCGGCGGCGCCCATGGCGCCCAGCCCCAGGACGATCACATCGAAGCTCTTTTCCTGCACGTCCAGCCCTCCGCATTCACGAAGGCCGCACTCTAGCAGACGCCCGATCACACCCCGCCCTGTTGATCACGGGCGCGGCGGAAGGGTTATGCAGTTACACCGCCGGTATAGGGGTGGTATTACCAAGGCAGGCAGTAGGCGCAGGGCCGCTGCTGATCCTCTGCCGCCCGCGGCGTGATGGGCGCTGCTGGGTGCAAGGGTGCATCCACCGGACGCCAGGCGAAGCGACGAGCCAGGTCGCGGTAACCGGCGAATACGAACTGACCGCTGCGGGCCTGATAGGCCTTCCGCCTGGCGCGATAGACACGGGGAATCTGATACCAAGGCAGGCCTGGCAGATCGTGATGCACCAGATGCAGGCTGTTATTGAGGAACAGCAGGCGCAAGGGCCCGCGGCTCTCGTTGAGCACGCAGCGCTGCGCCGGGTCCTGGGCGGGGCGGTGTTCGTAGAAGGAGCGGACCAGGGCCAGCGCCAGTGCCGGCCAGGCGGCACCCAGGACATAGACCACCGCCGGCATGCCGGCCAGGCGTTGGACGCCGAATAGCAGCAGCGCGATGAGCGCCAGGTGCAGAGTCCAGGTCTGCAACACGGCCGGCTCACCACGGCGCCAGCGGCGAACCTCTTGGCAGAGCGTGCCGTGCAGCGCCAGGATCGGTCCCATCAGCAGGCGACCGGCCAGGGTTTTGTCCAGCCACAGCAGTCCGCGGCCCAGCGGCCCCCGCCGCTCCCAGAGCTCGCCGTCGAGATAGCGGCTTTCCGGATCGCGCTGGGGATCGGTGAGGTGCTCACGCTGGTGATGCTGCAGATGGCTATCGCGATAGAGCGGATAGGGAAACCACAGGCCGAGCGGCGGATACGCCAACAACCCATTGAGCCACTGCCAGCGGGTGGGATGCCCATGGATGAGTTCATGCTGCAGGGATTGCTGCAGCACCAGAACGAGGACCAGCGGCGGTAGCACCCAGTAGCCAGCCCAGGACCAGGCGCTGACCAGCGCCAGCCAGCCGCCATAGACACCGATGAGCAGCGCCCAGGTCGGCCATTCGCTGCGCGCCGTGAAGGTTCGTCGCAACAACTTCACGAAGTAGCGCTGCCGCCGATCCAGATAGACATTCACCTCAGCACCTGAGCAAGACCAAAGGAAGCACGACCCTAATCAAGTAACTGGAGAGCGCCAAATAACCTTGCGGCATTACCTCCTGCCGTCATACGCCCCTGCTGGACACCTGCTGTTTCGGAGCGGGCAGCCGGCCTTGTCGAACATTTCACAAGTCACCGGGCGAGAAGCAAAAATTGAGGCAAGACAATTACATGGAGAATGTATCGGAGTGAAAAGAGTCAACGCCAAGTGTTGCTCCATAAACACTGAGATAACAACTCGACACCGGCATAAACTTAGTCCCATTTAAGATTAGAAACTTCGTAAAACCCACTTCTACACTCCGGCGACATTTCATCCCGCCAGGAGTCTTGCCATGTCTCTCGTTATCGAACCCGTCACTGGTCGTATCGGCGCTCAGGTGAGCGGCGTGAAACTGTCAGCCGCCCTCGACGATGCGACCTTCGCCGCGCTGCACCAGGCGCTGCTGACCCACAAGGTGCTGTTCCTGCGCGATCAGCACCTCAGCGACGAAGAGCACGAAGCCTTCTCCCGCCGTTTCGGCGAACAGGTCCCCCACCCCACCGTACGATCCGCGGAACGCAGTGCGGCCATTCTCAACCTGGACTCGCGCAACAGCCGGGCCAACTCCTGGCATACCGATGTCACCTTCGTGGTGGATTATCCGAAGATTTCCATCCTGCGCGGCGTGGTGATCCCGGCCCAGGGTGGCGATACCGTCTGGGCCAATACCGCGGCGGCCTACGCCGATCTGCCGGAACCACTCAAGGCGCTGGCCGACGGTCTGCGCGCCCTGCATACCAATCTCTACGACTACGCCCCACCGCGTCATGCCGAAGCCAACGGCCTGCGGCGCTATCGCGAGGAATTCACCGCGGAGGTGTACGAGACCGAGCATCCGCTGGTACGCGTCCATCCGGAGACCGGTGAACGCGCGCTGGTACTGGGGCATTTCGTCAAGCAGCTCCAGGGCGTGAGCGCCAACGACTCGCGACAGCTGCTGCGCCTGTTCCAGGATCGGGTGACGGCGCTGGAAAACACCGTGCGTTGGCGCTGGCAGGCGGGCGACGTAGTGCTCTGGGACAACCGTGCCACCCAGCACATCGCCATCGACGACTACGGCAGCGCCGAGCGCATCGTGCGCCGCACCACCATCGCCGGCGAGGTGCCCGTCGGCGTTGACGGCCGCCCCAGCCAAGCCATCAAGCCCACCGCGGAGGCCCGCTCGCCGCGGACCGAAGCCGACAAGAAACATTTGGCCGCCTGACGGTCCAGCAAGGAGCCTGCCATGGGAAGCTTTGGAAATCTGGGCCGCCGCCTCGTCGCGGCCATCGCCCTGATCGGTACCACCGGTGCCGCCCACGCCGAGGTGTTGCGCATCGGCATCGCGCAGGCCGGGGGCGGCGATCCCCCGACCTTCGGCGGGACCCCGCTGGGGGTGGTGCGCAACCAGCAACTGCTGGAAAAGGCCTTCGCCGGCACCGATACCGAGGTGCAGTGGTTCTTCTTCAAGGGCGCCGGGCCGGCGGTGAACGAAGCTCTGTCGAATCGGCAGATCGATTTCGCCTATCAGGGCGATCTGCCCCAGGTGGTGGCCCGGGCCAATGGCCTCGACACCAAGCTGCTGGTCACCCTCGGCACCCGTTCCAACGTCTACGTGGCGGTGCCCAAGGGCTCGCCGATCACCAGCATCGCCGATCTCAAGGACAAGAAGGTCGCCATCTTCCGCGGCACCAATGGCCATCTGGTCGCCATCAACGTACTGGCCGAGCAGGGTCTGACCGAACGCGACCTCAAGGTGATCAACCTCGACACCGGCAGCACCCAGGCAGCCCTGGCCGCCAAGGGGGTGGACGCGGCCTTCGGCGGTCTGGAACTGTTCAAGCTGCGCGACCAGGGACTGGTGGACATCATCTACAGCACCCAGGGCCAGGACCCGCGCCTGACCCGGCAGGTGGCGCTCACCGTGCGCGGAGAGTACGAACGCGAGCACCCCGCGCAGACTCAGAAAGTGGTGGACGTGGTGGTCCAGGCGGCCAGGTGGGCCTCCGAGGAGAGCAATCGCCAGGCCCTGCTGGAGGAATGGGCCAAGTCCGGTGCCCCCTTGACGTCCTGGCAGGCGGAGTACGCCGGGCAGTCGCTGAAGGACCGCAACTCGCCGCTGGTGGATGGCTTCGTCAAGGGCCGCTACCAGGCGGTTGCCGACCAGGCCAAGCAGGAGAAGCTGATCCGGCGACCCGTCCAACTCGATGGCTGGTTCGATACTCGCTATCTGGAGCAGGCGCTGCAACGGCAGAACCTGCAGAACTTCTGGATCGCCTACGCCGCCGATGGGCGCACGCGCCTGCCACTGGCCCAGGCGACCCCGGACCCCATAGCGGAGGTCGCCCAGCATGAGTCGCGCTGACGCCTTACCCTTGGCCCCCGCCGCCACGCCGACAGCGCGGCGGCCCGCCGCCCCTGCGACCCTGCATCGATGGCTATACCCTGCACTGCCCTTCGTCCTGCCACTGACGGCACTCGGCATCTGGCAACTCGGCGTGGTGCAGGGCTGGGTGTCACCCCAGGTCCTGCCGCCCCTCAGCTATGTCTACGAGACCCTGGTGGAGCTGACACGCAGTGGCGATCTCTGGCTACATGCCGGCGCCAGTCTGCAGCGGGTGTTGGTGGGCTTCCTGCTGGGTGCCGGCCTGGGAGCGCTGCTGGGCGCCGCCATGGGTCTTTCAGCGCGGCTCAGGGGGTTGTTGCTGCCCACCTTCAATGCCTTGGTACAGATCCCGGTACTGGGCTGGCTGCCCTTCGCCTTGCTGCTGTTCGGCATCGGCGAACCTCTCAAGTACGTACTCATCGCCAAGGCGGCGCTGGTCCCGGTGACCCTGGCCACCCTGCAGGTCTTCCGCGAGGCGCCCCAGGGTCTGGTCGAGGTGGCCCGGGTGAACGGCTTCAGCCAACGACAGATCATCAGCGGCGTCGTGCTCCCGGCCGGGGTCCCGACGCTCTTCACCGGACTGCGGCTGGGCTTTACCAAGGCCTGGCTGTCACTGGTGGTGGTGGAGCTGGTGGCCTCCAGCGAAGGCCTTGGCTATCTGATCGTCTACGGCCGCCAGCTGTTCCAGCTCGACCTGGTGATGGCGGCGGTAGTGGTCGTCGGCGCCGTCGGCTACGCCATCGACCGTGGCTTCGACGCCCTCGAACGGCGACTCGGACGGGGCTCGGCCACCAGCGGGGGTGGCGCGTGACCGTCCCCGGCGCAGCGCGGTCCGCACTCCCCAGCCGCGGCTGGTGGCTACCTGCCGCGGCCCTCGTCGCCTGGTGGCTGTGGACGCAACTGGACGACACGCCCTCTCCGCTGTTGGTCAGCCCCCAACGGGTGCTCGCCACCGCCTGGGACCTGCTGGCCTCAGGACAACTCTGGCGCATGCTGGCCGCGAGTCTGGCGCGCAACCTCGCCGGCTTCGCCATCGGCACTCTGGCGGGGCTGGTACTCGGCTATCTGCTCAGCCAGTCACGGCTGTTCGAGCGCCTGGTGGGTCCGAGCTTCAACACCTTCAAGCAGGTGTCGCTGTTCGCCTGGATTCCCTTGATCTCGGTGTGGTTCGGCCTGGGCGATGTCGCCAAGGTGGTTTTCCTATCGCTGGCGGCACTGGTGCCGGTCACCGTGCACACCTGCGACGGCCTACGCAGCGTACCGCCGCGGCTGCTGGAGGTCGCCCGGGTCTACGGCTACAGCCGGCAGCAGACGCTGCGGGAGGTGATGCTGCCGGCCGCGTTACCGACGATCTTCACCGGTCTCTATCTCGCGCTGATCTATTCCTGGCTCGCCACCCTCGGCGCCGAATACCTACTGGTCTCCGGTGAGGGTATCGGCAATACCCTCGTCGACGGCAGCGAGCATTTCCGCATGGACCTGGTACTGGTCGGCATGGTGGTGATCGGCCTGGTCGGCGCCGCCCTCAACCTCTTCACTCAGCGCCTGGAACGGCGCCTGCTGCGGCGCTATGGCCGCTAGCCGCAAGGAGATCCCATGACCCTCGCCATCGACCACGTCAGCAAGAGCTTCGTCGATCCACGCCGCCCTACTGGTGCGCTCCAGGTATTGCAGGACATCCGCCTGGATGTCGCGCCGGGCGAGTTCATCAGCATCGTCGGCGCCAGCGGCTGCGGCAAATCCACCCTGCTGAGCCTCATCCTCGGCCTCGACGACGATTATCAGGGCAGTATCCAGCTCGATGGCCAGCCCGTCATCGGCACCGGCCTCGAGCGCGGCATCGTATTCCAGGATCACCGGCTGTTCCCCTGGCTGAATGTGGAGCAAAACGTCGCGGTGGGCCTCCGCAACGCTCCCCTGAGCGCGGCCGAAAAAGCCGAGCGTGTCTGGGATCACCTACGGCTGGTCGGCCTGGAAGGCTTCGCCGCCGCCTATCCGCACCAGATCTCCGGTGGCATGGCACAACGCGTGGCGATCGCCCGCGGCCTGGTCAATCGCCCCCGGGTACTGCTGCTGGACGAGCCCTTCGGCGCCCTGGACGCCCTCACCCGTACCCGACTGCAGCACGAATTGCAGCGTATCTGGCAGCGCGAAGGTACGACCATGCTGCTGGTGACCCACGACGTCGACGAAGCGGTCTTCCTCGGCGACCGGGTAGTGGTCATGGAGCCCCACCCCGGCCGCATTCGCCGCATCGTCGAGATCGACCTGCCTCGTCCCCGCCATCGCAGTGACGCGGCCTTCCTCGCCCTGCGCGATGACGTCCTCGCCGACTTCGTCGACCCCGATTTCCATTGAAACGACCAGAAGGACCCTGCCACGCATGACCGTCATTTCCTCCGGCTGGGGCGCCGGCCCCTCCCCTCGCCATGCCGAACTCTCGGCCCGTTTTCGCCCCCTGTTCCAGCGCATCCGCGCTGGCGCCATCGAACGCGAGGTGCAGCGTCGCCTGCCCGTCGAGGAACTGGACTGGCTCAAGACCTCAGGCTTCACCGCACTGCGCCTGCCCGTCGAGCACGGCGGCGCGGGCGTCACCCTGCCGGAACTGTTCGCCTTGCTCATCGAACTGGGCGAAGCCGACTCGAACCTGGTCCAGGCGCTGCGCGGCCACATGGGCTTCGTCGAGGGCCTGTTGAACAGCGACAACGCCGCCCGCCGCACCCGATGGTTCGCCCGCATCGCCGCCGGCGAGACCCTCGGCCCCGCGTCCAGCGAGGTGGGCGACGCCCGCCGTGCCGAATTCAGCACCCGCCTGCGGCGCGACGGCGACCTGTTGCTGCTCTCGGGCACCAAGTTCTACACCACCGGCTCGCTGTATGCCGACTGGATCGACGTAGGCGCTACCGACGACGCCGGCAACCGCGTCATGGCCACGGTCCGGCGCGACGCCCCTGGCGTGGAGGTGGTGGACGACTGGAATGGCTTTGGCCAGACCCTCACCGCCAGCGGTACCGCGACCTTCACCAACGTGCGGGTAGCGCCGGAGGATGTGGTGGCGGTAGGTGAACGCTTTCGCTATTCGCCGGGCTTCTTCCAGGTCTTCCACCTGGCCAATCTCGCCGGCATGGGGCGTGCGATGAGTGACGAGGTCGCCGCGGCGGTGGCGGCCCGCACCCGCACCTTCACCATCGGCAACGCCGACCGGGTCAGCCAGGACCCGCAGGTCCTCGAGGTGGTGGGCAAGGTACGCAGCGCCGCCTACTGCGCCGGGGTGATCACCCTCAAGACCGCCGAGGCACTGCAGCGGGTGTACGACCTGCGCCACGCGGATGACCAGGCCGCCGAGGATCAGGCAGTGGCTCTGGCGGAGCTGGAAGTCTGCCAGGCGCTGAACGTGGTCACGGATCTCATCATCGATGCCTCCGGGCGGCTATTCGATGCCCTGGGCGCCTCGGCGACCCTCAGACCCCAGGGGCTGGATCGCTTCTGGCGCAATGCCCGCACCCTCGCCTCGCACAATCCGCGCATCTACAAGGATCGGATCGTCGGCGACTTCGCGGTCAACGGGACCGCGCCGCCACCCCAGTGGAAGATCGGCGTGGCCTGAGGCAGAGGCGCTTCGGTGGTCGCGCCAACCGCCGAAGCGCACTCCAGAGCCGACCAAGGCGCTACTCGCCCAGACCGCCGATGCAGTAAGCTCCCAGGCTTTCCCGAAGGAGTGGCGTCATGGACAATTCCCGCAGCAATCGTCAGGTCATGTGGAAGGCGATCAAGGACCCGCGCTTCATCCCCGTGGTGGTAGCCGTGGTCTGTATCGTGCTGTTCTTCGTCCTCGGCCTGGTCGACGTCCTGGGCAACTGACGCCCATCGCCTCCGCCGCTGCCAGGTCAGCGACCCAGCAGCCCTGCCTTCAGATCGCTTCCCGCGGCCCTCGCGGCCGATCACCGAGGATGGTCGCCCGATGCATCACGCGCCGCTGGGGACGATAGTCGTCACAGGCGTAGTGCTGGGTGATGCGATTGTCCCAGAAGGCCAGATCCCCAACCCGCCACTGCCAGCGCACCTGGAATTCCGGTCGCGCGGCATGGGCGAACAGCAGCCGCAACAGGGCATCGCTCTCGCTCTCCGTCAGCTCGACGATGCGGGTGGTGAAGCCCTCGCTGACGAACAACCCCTTCGCCCCGGTTTCCGGGTGTACCCGCACCAGCGGATGGCGAACGGGCGGATTGGCCGCCCGCGCCGCGTTGAAGCGTTCCAGGGCGTCCGGAGTCTGGCCGAAGCGTTCCAGAGGGAAGGACTTGCTCAGGTCGTGCCAGGCACTTAGGCCCTCGAGCAGCTCGCGGATAGGCGCGGACAAGGCAGCGTAGGCCGCCGAGTTGCTCGCCCAGAGGGTATCGCCGCCATAGGGCGGCAACTGCCGGGCACTGAGCAGCGAGCCCAGCGGCGGTGTCTGGATGAAGCTGACGTCGGTGTGCCAGAGGGCGTTATCGCGCAGGTCGTTGAGTTCGGTGTCCAGCACCAGGATTTCCGGCTGCTCGGGGTGCTTGGGATAGATCGGATGGATGTGCAGGTCACCGAAACGCGCGGCCACATCCCGCTGTTGGCGCGGCGTGAGCAACTGGTCGCGGAGGAACAGCACCTGATGCTCTAACAGCCCCTGGTGCAGCGCCGCGTGACTCGTGGCGGTCAGGGGCTCGCGCAGATCCAGGCCGTGGACAAGGGCGCCCAGCGCCGGACTGAGACGTTCGAAGGTAATGGTCATCTGGTTGCTCCTCACTTCCAGCCGGCGTAGCGCCGCTGCAAGGCGCGCAAGCCGAGTTCGATGGATAGGGCGATGCTGGCGATCAGCAGGATGCCTACCACCACCACGTCGGTGGCCATGAATTGGGCGGCCGACTGCACCATGAAACCGAGGCCACGGTTGGCGGCGATCAGCTCGGCGGCCACCAGCGTCGACCAGCCCACCCCAAGGGCGATCCGCAGACCGGTGAGGATGTCCGGCAAGGCGCTGGGCAGGATGACGTGGCGGACCACCTGGCCTCGTGAGGCGCCCAGGCAACGCACCGCCTGGATGCGGGCACGATCGACCCGGCGCACCCCGCCCACGGTGGCGATCAGCAGCGGGGCGAACAGTGCCAGGTAGATCAGCAGCACCTTGGACAGCTCGCCGATGCCGAACCAGATCACCATGAGCGGCAGGTAGGCCAGCGGCGGAATCGGTCGATAGAACTCCACCAGCGGGTCCAGGGCGGCGTTCAGCGTCGGGTTGAGGCCCATGGCGATACCCAGGGGCACCGCGGTGAGCACGGCCGCGAACAGCGCGGCGAGCACCCGCAGCAGACTGGTGCCCAGGTGCTGCCAGAGGCTCGCATCCAGGTAGCCGTCGGCGAGCAGTCCCTGCAGCGCCACGACCAACTGCTCGGGAGACGGCAGGAACAGTGTGTCCACCCAGCCGAAGTGGGTCGCGCTCCACCAGAGCACCAGCACGGCGGCCAGGGTGCCAAGGGCGGCGACGCGGCGGCGGTCCAGCGGGAAACGGCGTTTTTCCCGCAGCGCCTGGGCCGGGGTGGTCAGGGTGTCAGAGGACATGGTCGGGTGTCTCCTGTAGAAAGAGGTCGAGAAGTTCCTGGCGCAACAGAGCGAAGCGCGGATCGGCCTTGATCTCGCGGACCGGTTCACCGGCCAGGTAGCGCCGCGAGAACGGCACGTCCAGGCGTCGGACGACCCGTGCCGGCGGGCCATCCAGCACCAGCAGTTCGGTGGCCAGGAACAGGGCTTCGTCGACGCTGTGGGTGATCAGGAACAGCCCCTTGCCGGCGCGCTTCCACACCTCCAGCAGCAGCACCTGCATGCGCTCACGGGTCAGGGCATCGAGGGCACCGAAGGGTTCGTCCAACAGCAGGAAATCCGGGTCCACCGCCAGGGCACGCGCCAGTCCAAGGCGCTGGCGCTGACCGCCGGAGAGCTCGCCGACGGCATGCTCACCGTGCTGCGCCAGTCCTACCAGCTCGAGCATCTCCTGCGCCTTGCGCTCCCGTTCGGCCCGTGCCAGACCGCGCAGGCGCAGACCGAGGGCGACATTCTCCCGGGCATTGAGCCAGGGCATCAGGGCATCGTCCTGGAACACCACCCCGCGTTCACCACCCGGCCCCTCCAGGGTGCGTCCATCGAGCTGCACCCGTCCGCCATCCAGCCGCTGGAAGCCAGCGAGGACGTTGAGCAGGCTGGACTTGCCGCACCCTGATGGACCCAGCACCACCAGGGCGGCGCCCTTGGCGATGGAGAGATCGAGCTGTTGCAGAATGGGTTGCGTCCGGCCAGCGCGGACGAATGCGAGGCTGGCCTGTTCCAGGCTGAGTCGACTCATGACCGGCTCCTGTCGAAAGGAAAAAAAGCCCCTCCGAAGAGGGGCGAGTCGTGGCGTGAAGAGGGGTGACTATCACTGGGCCTTGCGGACGTAGTCGGCGCTCACATAGGGCGAGTAGTCGTCGAGCACCGTGGGAATGCGCTTCTGTTCCTTGAGGAATTCCGCGGTCCTGGCGATGGCCTTGGCCGTGCCGCCGCCGAGCAACTCTGGGCCGAGCTGGGCTTGGGCATCCGGGTAGCGCGAACCGGCTAGCAACTCGGGAATGTCGGCAGCGTCGGCGCCAGTGAGGCGGGCGATCTTCTTCGCCTGCGCCGAATCCGGGCCCCACTGCTTGCCATGGGCCTGGTAGTCGGCGAAGGCGTCGAGGGTGACCTTGGCGAACTGGCTAACGATCTCGGGATGCGTCTCGGCGAAGTCCTTGCGGGCGACCCAGACCTCGAAGGTGGGGGCGCCCCAGGCACCCACCTGGGCGGCATCGGCGAGCACCTTGCCGTTCTTCTTGATCTCGCCCAGAGCGGGAGACCAGACGAAGGCGCCATCGATGTCACCCCGCCGCCAGGCCGCGGCGATCTCGGTGGGGTTGAGGTTGACGATCTTCACCTTGGTGGGATCGACGCCCCAATGCTTGAGGGCGCCCAGCAGGCTGTAGTGCGAGGTGGACACGAAGGGCGTGGCGATGGTCTTGCCCACCAGTTGTTCGGGCTTGTCGATGCCGCTGCCGTTGCGCACCACCAGTGCCTCGGCGGAATCGATCTGCGCCGAGACGATGAAGGTCACCAACGGCAGCTTGCGCGAGGTGGCGGCGGCCAGTGGGCTGGAGCCGAGGTTGCCGATCTGCACATCGCCGGACGCCAGGGCAGCGACCACTTCCGGGCCACTGTTGAAGCGCCGCCAGTCGATCCGCTGACCGATGGCCTTGTCGTACAGGCCATCGGCCTGGGCCACCTTGGAGGGACCGACACCGGTCTGGTAGCCGATTACCAGATCGGCGGCCTGGGCCTGACCGACCAGCGCCAAGGCGCTCACCGCGAGCACCAGGGATTTGATGAGGGAATTCACTTGAAGCCTCCTTGTCCAGCGCCCGTGGGGCGCCTGATGCGTCGTAGCGACGCGAGCTGGAGGCCAAGCTAAACGATCTAAGGATTGGAAAATAAATAACGAAATGGAATCAGCTTAGGCACTGCGATTTCTCCTGCACAGACCCCAATCACCTCGGGGTCCACCAGGACGAACCGCGGGAGGACTCAGGCCTTGCGCTGATTCAGGAAACGGAAGCAACCCGCCAGCAGGTCATCGAAACGCCAGGGCTTGGGAAGATAGTGGATGTCCGGCGCGCGCTCGGGCTGCAGCTCTTCGAAATAGCCCGATGAAACGATGATGGGCAGACCGGGCAACTGCTGCTTGACGCGCCGTGCCAATTCGAGACCGTCGATTGCGCCGGGCATGCGGACGTCGGTGATCAGCAGATCGGGGACTGGTCGCGCGGTCGACAGATGTTCCCAGGCTTGATCCGCGGTGCCGAAGGTCCGCACCTCGAAGCCTTCGCCTTCGAGCACTTCTTCCATCAACCCGAGCAACATGTTCTCGTCTTCGACGACCACTACCACTGGTTTCATAAATCCGTCTCGATCTTCGTAGGTCCGCCGTTCGACAGGACGTGTCTTGTTGGGGCGCGAATTCTACTCCCATCCAGGGCGCGCGGGCAGTTTCCTCGCAGTGCCTACGTCTCACATCCTGTCGATCCGCCCTTAGCCCGCGGGCCATAGTCGCCGCTACACCAGGTGTCGTGGCGCCGGACAGGCCGGCCGCGTTGCTTCCGCCCTCTCTTCCAGCCTAGCCCCACCCTGCGACACTGCGCCGCGCCAACTGGCGGAAAAAAGCCGCCTCTCGAACCCTAACACGGCACATTAGGGGTGGTATTACTGATAACTATGTCTGGCTGCGTTAGCCATGCATGGGAACCGGGGCCGATGTCCTCAGTCGGACACCAGGTATCTCGAAGGGCTTCCCGCGATTCCGACGCGCCAGCTCTGCGGATCCTGGGAAGCCGTCTGCCGGAGGAAAAGCGCATGACGGCCATCGACTGGACGGGCTGGCTGCAAGCCCCCTGGGTCACCACCCTGATCGCCGCGGTGGTCGCCCTGGCGATCAGTGCCATCGCCCTGACCCTGGCCTTCGCCGCCATTCGACGCTTGGCCAACCCCTTCCTGCTCGCCCGTAATCTGGTGAAGTACGCGGAAAAGCCAGCGCGCCTGGCCGTGCCCCTCGTGGTGCTCCAAGGTGTCTGGAATTCAGCACCTGATGCCCTGCCGCTGTTGCGCGCCGTACAGCACGTCACCGGTCTGCTCAGCATCGCCGCCTTCACCTGGCTGGGCCTGCGGGCGGTCAAGGCGGTGGGTGCCACCATCGCCCTGCGCAACCCGGTGGACGTGGTCGACAATCTTCGAGCCCGCCGTATCCAGACGCAGAATCGAGTGCTGGTCCGCAGCCTGAGCTTCGTGGTGCTGCTGGTCGGCATCGCCCTGATGCTGATGACCTTTCCCGCCGTGCGCCAGGTGGGCGCCAGCCTGCTGGCTTCCGCCGGGGTCGCCGGGTTGGTGGCCGGCATCGCGGCACGACCGGTACTGGGCAATCTCATCGCCGGTCTGCAGATCGCCGTGACCCAACCGATTCGCCTCGATGACGTGGTGATCGTCGAGGGCGAATGGGGGCGCGTGGAAGAGATCACCGGCACCTACGTGGTGGTACGTATCTGGGACGATCGGCGCCTGGTGGTGCCCCTGCAATACTTCATCGAGACCCCTTTCCAGAACTGGACACGCTCGTCCTCGAGCCTGATCGGCTCGGTATTCATTTGGGTTGACTATTCCCTGCCCTTGGCGCCCATCCGCACCGAGTTGGAACGCGCCTGCGCGGAAGTGCCCCATTTGTGGGATGGGCGGGTCTGTGTGCTCCAGGTGACGGATGCCTCCAGCGAATCCATGCAGATTCGCGTGCTGGTGAGTTCCGGTGATTCTTCGAAGAACTGGGACCTGCGCTGCTTCGTGCGCGAGCGGCTAATTACCTATATCAACCGCGAATTTCCGCTCTGCCTGCCCAAGCTGCGAACCGAGCTGGGCCGGCGCGACAGCCTGCCGGCCATACAATCCGACGAAAGGCAAGAGCCCGTGGCGAGACAACCAGAAGTCTGAATCGTCAGTCATTTTCGGCAATTACGCGGAGATCAAGCGGTTCATCTCAGGCATGTCTTTAACGGCGACGCACGGTACCTCTGCCAATTCGGGCATGCATCTCGCAAAGACAAACAGGACGGCAACATTCGCGCGGGAAACTTGTGACGTCGTCCGTGAGTCAGTGCGAGAGCATTCTGGAATTTCGCGAAGCAGTTCTCGCCCAACTCCAGGCATCTCGCAAGAGGTGATCGGCAAAAAGGCTGTAGCAGCTCGGCTGTAGGCGTTTTTGAACCAGGAAGCATCGAGCTTCAGGAAAGAAGCAATCAGGTAAACCTCAGTCTCGAACTCGCTGCATTGGGAGCGCACCATGGCAAACGCCGTCGTGGGGAAATTTGGGGCTCTTGAGCCCGTTGAAACTGCCACTCGCACCACCAGATCCAGCACTCCTCGCAAGCGTTCGGAAGAACCTCAGCTGACGCTGAGCTCCGTCGTCGAAAGTCGTAAGCGCATTCTTTTCGTGACCCCGGAAATTTCCGATTTCGTCAAGGCCGGTGGCCTTGGCGAGGTCTCCGGCGCCCTGCCCCGCGCCCTCGCCGCGTCCCATGACGTACGGGTGCTGATCCCGGGCTATCGCCAGGTCATCGCCGCGGTCAAGGATCGCATGCAGATGGTTGGCCGCATCGCCGCTCGCGGCGCCATGCCCGCCTGTGACGTTGGCCGCGTGAATCTGGAAGACGGCCTGGTCGTCTATGTCCTGATCTGCCCCGAACTCTACGAGCGTCCGGGCAATCCCTATGGCGACCTCGACAACGTCGACTGGGCCGACAACCATATCCGCTTCGGTCGCCTGTCCAGTGCCGCCGCCGACTTCGCCCTGGGCGAAGCCTCGATCCGCTGGGTTCCCGATCTGCTGCACCTGAACGACTGGCAGACCGGTCTCGCCGCGGGCTACCTGCGCTGGCAGGGCTCGACCACGCCCTGCCTGACCACCATCCACAACCTGGCCTACCAGGGGCTGTTCCCCGCTTCGGTACTCGCCGACCTGGACATCCCCGAGCATGCCTTCCAGATGGAAGGCCTTGAGTTCTGGGGCAAGGTATCCTTCCTCAAGGCGGGTCTGGTCTACGCCGACCACATCACCACCGTCAGCCACACCTACGCCCAGGAAATCACCACGCCGGAATTCGGCTATGGCCTGGAAGGCCTGCTGCAGGTGAAAGCCCGCGAAGGCAAGTTGACCGGCCTGCTCAATGGCATCGACGACGGCTGGAGCGCCTGCAGCGATCCGCACCTGTGCCAGCAGTTCACCGAGTCGGACTGGGAAGGCAAGGCGGTGAACGCCGCGCGCATTCGCGAGGAGTTCGGGCTGGAGCCGTCCAACGGGCCCCTGTTCGCCGTGGTTTCGCGCCTGGTGCAGCAGAAGGGTATCGACCTGACCATCCAGGCGGCCGATCACATCGTCGCCCGCGGTGGCCAGCTGATGATCATCGGCTGTGGCGAGCAGCACATCGAGCGGCAGGTACGGGCTTTGGCCTTGCGTTATCCCGGTCGGGTCAGCGCCCACATCGGCTTCTGCGAAACCGAAGCCCGGCGCATGTACGCGGGTAGCGACTTCCTGCTGATGCCTTCGCGCTTCGAACCCTGCGGCCTGAGCCAGATGTACGCACAGCGCTTCGCCTCGCTGCCGATCGCCACCCGCACCGGTGGCCTGGCCGACAGCATCGAAGACGGCACCACGGGCTTCCTGTTCACCCCGCTCTCGCTGGAAAACTACCTCGGCGCCATCGACCGCGCCCTGGGGGTGTTCGAGCGTCAGGACCTGTTGTTCGCCATGCGTCGTCGCGCCATGCAGGGCCCCTTCTTCTGGTCCGAATGCGCCAAGCCCTACGCCTCGCTCTACCTCGACATGATCGACGTTCACGCTCAACAGCAGCGCCAGGCCCACGCCTGAGATCGAACGCCGCCTGGACGGCGCTTTTTCTGGGTCCAAGACCGACGAAAAGCGCCTGACCCGCTCAACTTTGAGCGACTCCCACCGGTCATAACAGCAGCTGCGGCCATCAGGGCCGCAGCGCTTTTTCTGCCCTCCGGTTTCGGGAGTTATCCATTCATGACTGACATTTCTCGCGACGCAGCCGCAACGACCGGGGGCTACGCCTGGCAGACCCGTGCTGGCGCCACCCTGCTGGGCAAGGATCGCACCCTCTTCCACTTCTGGGCGCCCAGTGCGGACGCGGTGTCCGTGGCGCTCGAGGGCGGCATGACCCTAGCGCTCGAAGCCCAGGGCGACGGCTGGTTCGGCATCGAGGCCCAGTGCGGCGCGGGCACGCGCTACCGCTACCAGATCGGCGACCTGCTGGTGCCGGACCCCGCCTCTCGCGCCCAGGCCGGCGACGTGCACGAGCCGAGCATCGTCATCGACCCCACCACCTACCACTGGCAGACCGTCGAATGGAACGGCCGGCCCTGGCACGAGAGCGTCATCTACGAGGTGCACGTCGGTACCCTGGGGGGCTTCTCCGGCGTCGAGAAGCTGGTTCCGCGCCTGGCGGCCCTGGGCATCACGGCCATCGAGCTGATGCCACTGTCGGAATTCCCCGGTGGTCGCAACTGGGGTTACGACGGGGTCCTACCCTATGCCGTGGAGGCCTCCTACGGCACGCCGGACGACCTCAAGTCGCTGATCGATACCGCCCATGCCCATGGTGTCATGGTTTACCTGGACGTGGTCTACAACCACTTCGGCCCGGACGGCAACTACCTGCACGCCTACGCCGAACGCTTCTTCCGCGAGGACATCCATACCCCCTGGGGCGCCGCCATCGATTTTCGCCAGGACGCGGTCCGCCGCTACTTCATCGACAACGCCCTGCTGTGGCTGATGGAGTACCGCTTCGACGGCCTGAGATTCGACGCCGTGCACGCCATTGGCGACCAGGGCTTCCTCGAGGAAATGGCCGAGGAGATCCGCGCCACCGTGGAGCCCGGGCGCCATGTCCATCTGATGCTGGAGAACGAGGACAACACCGCCACCCTGCTGGGTGGCAAGCACTACAACGCCCAGTGGACGGACGACTGGCACAACGTCATCCACCCCATGCTGACCGACGAGAACGAAGGCTACTACCAGGACTTCACCGAGGATGCCACGGCCAAGCTGGTGCGTTGCCTCGGCGAAGGCTTCATCTACCAGGGCGAAAAGACCCGCCACGGTAAGGCCCGCGGCGAGCCGAGCAAGGACTTGCCGGCCAGTGCCTTCATTATCTTCCTACAGAACCACGACCAGGTGGGCAACCGCGCTTTCGGCGAGCGCCTGACGCGACTGGCGCCCGAGCCCGCGCTCAAGGCGGCCACCGCCCTGCTGCTGCTGAGCCCGATGATTCCCCTGCTGTTCATCGGCGAGGAATGGGGCAGCCGCCAGCCGTTCCTGTTCTTCACCAGCCACAACGACGAGTTGGCCGAACTGGTGCGTGATGGCCGACGCAACGAGTTCAAGGACTTCGACTTCTTCACCAGCGAAGAGCATCGCCAGCAGATTCCCGATCCCAATGCGCCCAAGACCTTCGAGGATTCCAAGCCCAACTTCGGCGAAGCCGATCAGCCCGACCATGCGGCCTGGCTGGGACTCTATCGCGAGTTGCTGGAGATCCGTCGCCGGGAGCTGTTCCCACGGTTGCAAGGTGCCCGTGCTGCCGGTGCCGAAGCCCTGGCCGACCGCGCCGTACGTGCCCGCTGGACCCTGGCCGACGGCAGCCGCCTGACCATCGAACTCAACCTGAGCGAAGGCGTAGTGAAGGTGGACGAAGCGCCTGCAGGCGAGTTGCTGCACAGCAGTGATCCCGCCGCCGCTCCCCTTCGTCAGGACGGCCAATTGGCCGCGCACTCGGCATTGGTCTGGCTGGAGAAGCACGCATGAGCGAGGATCGCCTCGAACAACTGGCCAAGGCGGCCGGCATTTCCATCGAATGGACCGCCTATGACGGTCAGCGCCAACGGGTAAGCCCCGACGCACTACGCAATCTGCTCAAGGCCATCGAGCTACCGGCCGACAGCGACGCGGACATCGACGCCAGCCTGCGCCAGCTGGCGGAGGTCGGTGACAAGCATCACCTGCCGCCACTGATCACCGCCCAGGTGGGCAAGCCGGTCGGTACGCCGGATCAGTTCGAACGTGGCGTCCGCTACCAGGTGCAGTTGGAAAACGGCGAGCTCCTGGAGGGCAGCGTGGATGCCCAGGGCCAGCTGGCCGCCATCGCCGAACCCGGCTATCACCAGGCGGAGGTGGATGGCCAGCGCCTGACCCTGGCGGTGGCGCCAGCGCGCTGCTTCACCATCGAAGACGCCACCGGTGACGCCCATGCCCACCTCTGGGGCCTGGCGGTACAGCTCTACAGCCTGAGACGTGAAGGCGGCAGCGGTGCGGGAGACCTCCAAGGGTTGGTGCAATTCGCCCAGGCGGCGGCGGCCAAGGGTGCCGATGCCCTGGCCATCAGTCCGCTGCATGCCATGTTCAGCGCCGATGGCCGGCGTTACAGCCCCTATTCGCCTTCCAGCCGGGTGTTCTTCAATGTGCTCTATGCGGCGCCGGAGTTGGTGCTGGGTAGCGAGGCCGTACGCAAGGCCGCCGATCGCAGCGGCCTGCAAGAGGAAGCCGAACGCCTCGAACAGCTGGAGCTGATCGACTGGCCCGCGCTGGCCAAGCTGCGCTTGCGCCTGCTGCGCACCCTGCACCTGGACTTCCGTACTGCCGACAGTGACCTGCGCGAGCGGTTTGAAGCGTTCCGCCGCGAAGGCGGTGAAGCCCTGGAGAATCACTGCCGCTTCGAAGCCCTGCATGCTTCCTTCACCCAGGGTGACGCCTCACCTAGCTGGCAGCATTGGCCGCAGCAGTATCGCGATCCCAGGAATCCAGCCGTAGCCGAATTCGCCGATCGCCATGCCCAGGACGTGGAGTTCTATGCCTTCACCCAGTGGCTGGCCAGCGAAGGCCTGGCCGCGGCGCAACGGCAGTGCCGTGAATCAGGCATGAAAATCGGCCTGATCGCCGACATCGCCGTGGGCGCGGATGGTGGTGGCAGCCAGGCCTGGAGTCGTCAGGAAGAATTGCTCGCCTCGGTCACTGTCGGCTGTCCGCCGGACCTGTTGAACCAGAAAGGCCAGGGCTGGGGTATTTCCGCCTTCTCCCCCACCGGCATGGTCAAGCATGGCTTCCGCGCCTTCATCGAGATGCTCAGGGCCAACTTCGCCCATGCCGGCGGCGTGCGCATCGATCACGTGATGGGGCTGCAACGTCTCTGGTTGGTGCCTGAAGGCGCTTCCCCGGCCGACGGGGCCTATCTCTCCTATCCCATCGACGATTTGCTGCGGCTGGTCGCTCTGGAGTCCTGGCGCCATCGCTGCGTGGTGATGGGCGAAGACCTGGGCACGGTGCCCGAAGGCTTCCGCGAACGCCTGGCGGAGCGCGCCGTGATGGGCATGCAGGTCCTGCTGTTCGAGCGCGATGGCCAGGCCTTCAAGCCTGCTGCGCAGTGGTCGAACACGGCCATGGGCATGCCCACTACCCACGACCTACCGACCCTCACCGGCTGGTGGCAGGGCCGAGATGCCGACTGGCAGGAACAGCTGGATCTGCTGCCCGACGGTACCTCACGGGAGGATCGCCTCGCCGAGCGCGCCGAGGATCGCCGACACCTGGCCAAGGTACTGCACCTCGACGATACCAGCGTCGATAACGTCGAGGCCGCGGTGGACGCCGCCATCGACTTCATCGGTCGCACCCCCGCTCCGCTGATCATCCTGCCGGTGGAAGACGCCCTGGGCCAACTGGAACAGGCCAACCTGCCCGGCACCACCAACGAACACCCCAATTGGCTGCGCCGTTGGGATGCGCCCGCGGATCGTCTGCTGGACGCCACTACCCCTGAACGACGCCTAAGCGTGCTGAGCGCTGCTCGTAACAATCCGGAGAACACTCGATGAGTCGCTTGCGCGCTACCGTACGCCTACAGTTCCACAAGGATTTCACCTTCGACGATGCCCTGCCCCTGGTGGAGTACTACGCCAAGCTGGGTATCAGTCACTTCTATGCATCGCCCATCACCACCGCGCGCGCTGGCTCGGTACATGGCTACGACGTGGTCGATCCGACGCGGGTGAATCCGGAACTGGGCGGTGAAGAGGCACTGCGCCGCCTGGTCGCCCGGCTGCGCGAGCACGGCATGGGCCTGATCGCCGACTTCGTCCCCAACCATACCAATGTGGGTGGCTCGGAGAACGCCTGGTGGCTGGACATCCTCGAATGGGGCCGCCAGAGCCGCTACGCCGGCTTCTACGACATCAACTGGTACGGTCCCGACCCGGACCTGCAGGGCCAAGTGCTGCTGCCATTCCTGGGTGACGCCTATGGCAAGGTGCTGCAGGCCGGCGAACTCAAGCTGGTGTTCGATGCCGAGCAAGGCGCCTTCCGCGTCGAGTACTACGCCCACCACTTCCCCATCAATCCCGGCACCTACGGTCAGATCCTGCGCGAAAGCGATCTGCCCCAGCTGAGCCTGTTCGCCGATGCCTTCTCGGCACGCGCCAAGGATCAGCAGGAGGCCCGTGGCGCCCAACGTCAACTGGCTGACGCTGCCAAGGAGCCGGCCGTCGCGGCCGCGATCGAGAAAGCGGTCGCTGCCTTCGACGGCAGTCAGCCAGACAATCAAGAGCGCCTGCACGCCCTGCTGGAAAGCCAGCACTATCGCCTGGCCAGCTGGCGCACCGCCTCGGACGACATCAACTGGCGGCGCTTCTTCGACATCACCGAACTGGGCGGCTTGCGCATGGAACGCCACGAGGTGTTCGAGGAAACACACTCGCTGATCTTCCGCCTGATCAGCGAAGGCCTGCTCGACGGCCTGCGGCTGGATCACATCGACGGCCTGGCCAATCCGCGTGCCTACTGCCGCAAGCTGCGCCGCCGGGTGGACGACCTCTGCGCCAGCCGTACCGGTGGTGCGCCGGAAGATGGCTTTCCCATTTACATCGAGAAGATCCTAGCCGACGGCGAACAGCTGCGCGAAAGCTGGGGCATCGACGGCACCACCGGCTACGAATTCATGAACGAGGTGTCGGCGGTACAGCATGCCGCCAGCGGTGAGGCCCCGCTCCGTAAGTTCTGGGCGGAAACCACTGGCCGTACCGAGGACTTCCTGGAAGAGGTCCGCGAAGCCCGGCGTCTGGTGCTCACCACCGCCTTGAACAGCGAATTCGAATCCGCCGTGCACACCTTGCACCTGCTGGCCCAGCAGGATTGGCGTACCCGCGACACCAGCCAGGGCGCCATCCGCCGGGTGCTGCTGGAGCTGATCGTGCAGTTCAAGGTCTATCGCACCTACGCAGGCGCGGCCGGTTTCGTCGGCAACGATGCCCAGTGGTTCGACACCGCCCTGGAAGCCGCTCGCCCCCAGGTCAGCGAAGCGGAGCAGCCCCTGCTGGAGCAACTGCGTGCCTGGCTGGGTGGCGATGCGCCGCGCTACAAGCCGGTGGGCAGCGTGGCTCGTCGCGAACAGCGGCGCGCCATCACCAAGTTCCAGCAGCTCACCTCGCCCATCGCCGCCAAGGCCGTGGAAGACACCGCCTGCTATCGCTCGGCGCCGCTGCTGTCGCGCAATGATGTGGGCTTCGATCCCCAGCATTTCGCCCAGCCAGTCAGTGCCTTCCACGCGGCCAGCGGCTGGCGCGCCGAGCATTTCCCGCGCAACATGCTGACCACCGCTACCCACGATCACAAGCGCGGCGAAGACACTCGGGCGCGGCTCGCGGTGGTCTCGGAAAATCCCCAGGCCTACATCGCCCAGGCCACTCGCTGGATGGAGCAGGCGGCGCCCCTGCGTGGCCAATGGAACGATGCGCCTGCCCCGACGCCGGGCGACGAGCTGATGCTCTACCAGACCCTGCTCGCCAGCTGGCCGCTGCAGCTGCGAGCCGATGACGACAAGGGCTTGCAGGCCTATCTGGAGCGCCTGCTGCAGTGGCAGGAAAAGGCCTTGCGTGAGGAGAAGCTGGAGTCCGACTGGTGGGCACCCAACGGTGACTACGAAGCGGCCTGCAAGGCCTTCCTGGAAGGGCTGCTCACCGATACCAAGTACCTTTCGCTGCGTAAGGAAATCGTCGCCGCCGTGCACGACCTGGCTCCCGCCGGCGCGCTCAATGGGCTGGTCCAGTTGCTGCTGCGCAACACCGCGCCGGGCGTGCCTGACCTCTACCAGGGCGGTGAATTCTGGGACTTCAGCCTGGTGGAGCCGGACAACCGTCGCGCCGTGGATTATGCCCCGCGCCGGGACGCCCTGACGCATCAGTCCTCCGCCGTGGCAGCCCTGGAGAACTGGCAGAACGGTGAGGTCAAGCAGCAGGTGCTGGCAGCGGCACTGCAACTGCGCAAGGAGCGGCCGCGCCTCTTCACCGAAGGCCGCTACGTCCCCCTGACCGTGGTAGGTGCACGGGCAGCGCACGTGCTGGCGTTCGCTCGCACCTTGGCAGAGCAGGCGGTGATCGTTGTGGTGCCGCTGCACACGTCCAGCCTGCTGGCGGACGGCGAGAAAATCGCTTTTTCCACCGATGTTTGGCAGGACACCCGGATAAAACTTCCGGAAACCTTGTCCATGTACCGTTTTGGGGAAACTTTCGTCCCCTCATCTGTCCATGTCCAGAAGAAAGAGCTATCTGTCAGCGAGGTTCTGGCACGCTTTCCGCTTGGATTGCTCAGCTCACAAGACATCACTCAAGGAGCCGCACCGCAATGACCCAAAAAGACGAACGCATCCAGCAGCTCGCCTATCAGATCTGGGAGTCCGAAGGGCGTCCGGCGCACGAACACGATCGCCACTGGGAGATGGCGACCCGCCTGTACGAAGCGGAACAGGAAGGTGTGGCCAAGAAGACCGTCGCCAAGAAGCCCCGCTCGACCAAGACCACCACCAGCAAGCCGGCGACTGGCAAAGCCAGCACCACGGGCAAGACCAAGAGCGGCAGCGAGAAGGCGGCGACCGAAGCGGCCGCTGCCGGCGAGTCCGTGACCGAGAAAGTCGAGGCGGCCGCCAAGAAGGTGGTGTCCAAGGCCAAGCAGGCCGTCAAGCCCAGCACCAGCAAGGCCACCCCCGCCAAGACCAGCGCCAGCAAGGCCAAGCCGGACGCGGCCGTCGAAGCCACCGGCGTAGGCGTGGCGCCCGCCACGCCGAAAAAGCCGCGGGCTTCCCGGGCCAAACCCGCGGCAGCCAAACCGGCTACCAGTGAGTGATGTGATGTGATGCTTCGGCCTGGCCGTTCGGCCAGGCCTTCTCCTACCGCTCGCAAGCGGTTCCGGCTTCCGCCGAATTCCAAGATTTCTCCTGAAAAAACAACGCTTTGTCGGCTCGCTCAGGCGCCCCGGAACTGCGCTGCGTCGGGCCTTTCATATGCAGGTAGCCGGATCTGTATCGATTCAGCCACCGGCAGGTATTGAGAGCCTAACCAGAGCTACTTCCTTCCTAGCTATCCCGAGAGCGTCGAAATGACATCATCCGATTCCAACAAGCCCTTAACCGAAGCGACCGCGTTCATTAGCAAGTCCAAGTCTCGTGTTCGTGAAGGATTGCCCTACCCCCTGGGCGCTACCTGGGACGGCTCCGGCGTGAACTTCGCCATCTTCTCGGCCAATGCCACCAAGGTGGAACTCTGTCTCTTCGACGACGAAGGCAAGGAAGAAATCGAACGCATCGAACTGCCGGAATTCACCAACGAGATCTGGCACGGCTATCTGCCCGACGCCCGTCCCGGCACGCTCTACGGCTACCGGGTGCACGGTCCGTATGAGCCGCAGAACGGCCACCGTTTCAACCACAACAAGCTGTTGATCGATCCCTATGCCAAGCAGATCGTCGGCGAGCTGGAGTGGAACGACGCCCTGTTCGGCTACACCATCGGTCATCCCGATGGCGATCTCTCCTTCGACGAACGTGACAGCGCGCCCTTCATGCCCCGCTGTCGGGTGATCGACCCCGCCTTCACCTGGGGCAACACCACCCACCCGCGGGTCCCGCGCGATCGCACCGTGTTCTACGAGACCCACGTTCGCGGCTACACCATGCAGCACCCGGCCGTCCCCGAGAACGCGCGTGGCACCTTCTCCGGTCTGCAGGAAAGCGAGGTCATCGACTACATCAAGTCGCTTGGCATCACTTCCGTCGAGCTGATGCCGATCCACTATTTCCTCGACGATAACCACCTGCTGGAAAAGGGCCTGAGAAACTTCTGGGGCTACAACACCCTGGCCTTCTTCGCGCCCCATTCGCGCTACATGGCCAGCCAGTCCATCGGTGAATTCAAGGTCATGGTCGCGCGCATGCACAACGCCGGCCTCGAGGTGATCCTCGATGTGGTCTACAACCACACCGCCGAAGGCAACGAGATGGGCCCGACCCTCTCGCTCAAGGGCATCGACAACGCCAACTACTACCGGCTGATGCCTGACGATGCGCGCTACTACATCAACGACACCGGCACCGGTAACACCTTGAACATGAGCCACCCCTGCGTGCTGCAGATGGTGACCGATTCGCTGCGCTACTGGGCCACCGAGATGGGCGTGGACGGCTTCCGCTTCGACCTGGCCACCATCCTCGGTCGTGAGCCGGATGGCTTCGACGAGGGCGGCGGCTTCCTGCACGCCTGCCGCCAGGACCCGATCCTGGCCGAGACCAAGCTAATCGCCGAGCCCTGGGACTGCGGCCCCGGCGGTTACCAGGTGGGCAACTTCCCGCCCGGCTGGATGGAGTGGAACGACACCTTCCGCGACACCGCCCGTGCGTTCTGGAAGGGTGACGAAGACCAGATCGGCGACTTCGCGAAGATCTTCCTGGGCTCCGGCGACAAGTTCAATCGCCGCGGTCGCAAGCCCTACTCTTCCGTCAATTTCGTCACCGCCCACGATGGCTTCACCCTGGCCGACACCGTGTCGTACAACGACAAGCACAACGAGGCCAATGGCGAGGACAACAAGGACGGTCACTCCCACAACCTCTCGTGGAACTGCGGCGTCGAGGGCGAAACCGACGATCCGGAGATCATCGAACTGCGCTATCGCCAGATGCGCAACCTGCTGGCCACGCTCTTCCTCTCCCAGGGCACGCCCATGCTGCTGGCCGGCGACGAATTCGCCCGCACCCAGGGCGGCAACAACAACGCCTACTGCCAGGACAGCGAGATCGGCTGGGTCAATTGGGACATCAGCGAGAAGAGCGCCCAGCTGCAGGAATACGTGCGCAATCTGATCGACCTGCGCCGCCGTTATCCGCTGCTGCGCCGGAGCCGTTTCTTCACCGGCGTCTACAACGAGGAGCTGGGCGTCAAGGATGTCACCTGGCTGCAGCCCAGTGGCGACGAGATGGGCGTGGAGCAATGGCAGGACGGCAGCAACAAGTGCATGGGCATCCTGCTCGATGGCCGGGCCCAGCCAACCGGTATTCGTCGCAAGGGTGCGGATACCTCGCTGCTGATTCTGGTCAATGCTCATTATGACGTGGTGGATTTCACCCTGCCGGAAGTACCCATGGGCGAGCATTGGGCGTTGCAGCTCGACACCAACCAGCCCGATCTGGACGCCGGCGACGTCTTCAATTTCGGAGATACCTATCAGGTCACCGGGCGCTCGGTACTGCTGTTCGAGCTGACCCAGACCAAACGGAGGAAACGCCAGGCATGACGAACGCGCAACAGGGTTTTTCGTTCAAGGTCCTGACCATCAACACGCACAAGGGCTTCACCTCCTTCAACCGCAAGTTCATCTTGCCGGAGTTGCGGGAGGCGGTGCGGACGGTGTCAGCGGACATTGTCTTCCTGCAGGAGGTGTTGGGCACCCACGAAAAACACCCGTTGCGCTTCGAGAACTGGCCGGCGGCGCCGCAGTACGAGTTCCTGGCCGATTCCATGTGGACCGACTTCGCCTACGGACGCAATGCGGTCTACCCGGACGGCCATCACGGTAATGCGGTGCTGTCGAAGTTTCCCATTGTCAGCTACGACAACTTCGACATCTCCATCGCCGGTCCGGAAAAACGCGGGATGCTGCATTGCGTCCTGCGGCTTCCGGACCAGGCGCTGGACCTGCACGTGATCTGCGTGCACCTGGGCCTACGCGAAAAGCACCGGCAGATGCAGATGAAGCTGATCTGCGAACACATCAACTCCCTGCCCAGCGACGCACCCGTCGTGGTGGCCGGGGATTTCAACGACTGGCGGCAGAAGGCCAACGACATCCTTGGCCAAGGCGCCGGCCTCGAAGAGGTGTTCATGAAGACCGCAGGGCGACTGCCCAAGACCTTTCCGGCGAAGCGCCCCCTGCTCTGCCTGGATCGTATCTATACGCGCAACGTTAGCGTGGGTCGCCCACAGGTGCTGGGCAATCAGCCGTGGTCGCACCTGTCCGACCACGCGCCCCTGGCCGCGGACTTCCACCTATGAACTTCGAATGGCGGGACGGAAACCGCATCGCCTTGCTGGAAAACGGCGAGGACTTCTTCCCTCGGGTCTTCGAGGCGATCCGCGCGGCCGAGCGCGAGGTCATCATCGAGACCTTCATCCTCTTCTACGACAAGGTCGGCAAGGCCCTGCAGCAGGAGCTGGTGGTCGCGGCCAAGCGCGGTGTCCAGGTGGACATCACCGTGGATGCCTATGGCTCCCCGGACCTGCCGCGGGACTTCATCGACGAGATGGTCCAGGCGGGTGTGCGCTTTCGCTACTACGATCCGCGCCCGCTGGTCATGGGCATGAGGACCAACCTCTTCCGTCGCCTGCACCGCAAGATCGTGGTGGTGGATGCGCGCCTGGGCTTCATTGGCGGCATCAACTACTCCGCCGAGCACCTAGGTGACTTTGGGCCCGAAGCCAAACAGGATTACGCCGTCGAGGTAGAAGGCCCTATCGTCGACGACATCCACCGCTTCGCCCGCGATGCCATCGACTCGCCGGAAGAGACTCACCGCTGGTGGGGCAAGCGCTCACGCAAGCCGGCCAACAATCGCAATCCCGGCAATGCCCAGGCCTTGTTCGTCTATCGCGACAATGACCAGCACCGCGCCGACATCGAGCAGCACTACCTGGAGATGCTGCGCAACGCCAAGCGCGAAGTGGTCATCGCCAACGCCTACTTCTTCCCCGGCTATCGCCTGCTGCGGGAGATGCGCAACGCCGCCCAGCGCGGCGTGCGGGTAGTGCTGATCGTCCAGGGCGAGCCGGACATGGCCATCGTCAAGGTCGGTGCCCAGATGCTCTACAACTACCTGGTCAAGGCCGGGGTGGAGATCTACGAGTACTGTCTGAGACCCCTGCACGGCAAGGTGGCGACCATGGACGAGCACTGGTCCACCGTGGGTTCGAGCAATCTCGATCCCCTGAGCCTGTCGCTCAACCTCGAATGCAATCTGATCTTCCACGACCACGCCTTCAACCGAGAATTGCGCGGTCGCCTGGAAAACCTGATCCAGAATCACTGCGAGCATGTGGATAGCAGCAAGGTGCCCAAGCGCACCTACTGGCACCTGGCCAAGACCATGCTGGTGTTCCACTTCCTGCGTCACTTCCCCGCCTGGGTGGGCTGGTTGCCCGGGCATACGCCGAAGATCGAACTGGTTAGCCCGCCAGTGCAACCCGAGCTCGAAACCCAGGACCGGGTGGATTCCTCGATTTCAAGGTACCCACAACGATGAGCAGCCATAGCGATACCCTGGAGCATGTCGATGAAGGTGAGGACGATCAGCAGGACGCCAAGCCGAAGAATGGCCGCTGGGTTCTGGCCAAGAAAATCTTGACCTGGGCCTTCCTGATCGCGGTCATCGTGCTGCTGGTGATCTATGCCCGCAAGGTGGACTGGGGCGAGGTGTGGAAGGTCTTCACCGGCTACAAGTGGACGACCCTGGCCATGGCCGGCGGCCTCGTCGTGCTCTCCTACATCATGTACGGCTGCTACGACCTCATCGGCCGCGCCTATTGCGGGCACAAGCTGGTCAAGCGCCAGGTGTTCCTGGTGTCCTTCATTTGCTACGCCTTCACCCTCACCCTGAGTACCTGGGTCGGCGGTATCGGCATGAGGTATCGGCTGTACTCACGGCTCGGACTTTCCAGCGGCACCATCACCCGCATCTTTTCCCTGAGCATCGCCACTAACTGGCTGGGCTATATCCTGCTGGCCGGCGGCATCTTCGTCAGCGGTGTGGTGGACATGCCGTCCAACTGGTTCGTCGGCGACACCACCCTGCGGCTGATCGGCGCCGGCCTGCTGGCCTTCATCGTCTTCTACCTGGCGGTCTGCGCCTTCGCCAAGCAACGCGAATGGACGGTACGCAAGCAGCGCCTGGCCCTGCCCTCGCTACGCATGGCCTGCCTGCAGCTGCTGGTGTCCTCGATCAACTGGATGGCCATGGCGGCCATCGTCTACCTGTTCCTCGGCCGCCAGGTGGACTATCTGCATGTGCTGGGCGTACTGCTCCTATCGAGCATCGCCATGGTAATCGTTCATATTCCCGCCGGGGTCGGCGTTCTGGAAACCGTGTTCATCGCCCTGCTGGCCAACGATGGCCTGTCCCACGGCAAGATCATTGCGGCCCTGCTCGGCTATCGGACGCTGTACTTCATCGTGCCGCTGCTGATCGCCGCGGTGCTTTACTTCGCCCTGGAAAGCCGCGCCAAGAAGCTCAAGGTGAGCAACGACCGGCGCGAGGAGCGCAAGCAGCAGGAAGCCCACAACGCCTGACAGCCGTCAGCGATTGTTGGGTTGGTGCATCGAGATCAGCCGATAGAACTGCACCTTTCCGCCTTCGCTGGCGGGCCCTTCCGCGTCGCGCAGCCGGGCGCCGGCCTTGAAGTACAGGTGATGGCTGCTCCAGGCGCTGTCCAGTTGCAGGCCCAGATCACCGGTACGGGAACCCGCGCCATGGGCACGGACGGTGAGGACACCGCTGCGGGCCAGCTTGATGTCGTAACTGAAGCGACTGGCCAGCGGCAAGCGCTCCAGCAGGATCACATCCTTGGGATCGTCATCGGGACTTTCCCGCAGGCGGGCGATCAGCTTGCCCAGCTCCTGCTGGCCCTTGTCGGCCATCGCGCTGTCGACCCGGTAGACCAGTTGCAGCACGGCCTCGGCCGGCTTCAACGGTGCACTGGTCTGATCCTCGATCTGGCTGAGGATGACTTCGGGCCGCGAGGGCACCTGCTGCACGGCGGCCTCGGCCTGCAACAGTGCATCGGCCTCGCGATATTTCCAGGAATAGGCACTGCCGTCGGGCCGGGTTTCCCGCAGTTCGGTGGCGGGATAGTCATCGAAAGCCTGCGGGGTACCCGTGACCGGGACCCAGAACACCAGGGACCCGCCCTCACCCCGGTAGAGATAAGGACTACGGAAATTGCTGCTGTTCAGCTCGGCGGTCGTGACCTGGGCCACGGGCAAGGGCACGGGTACCGTCAGATTCCATTCGGCGAGATCGATCATGGGGTTCTCGGTTGCCAGACGCCTGACAAGCATCGCGCAGTTCGGCGATGCTGTCAGCGTGACGCGCCCGTCCCGGGCGCTTCCAGGGCGATCAGCCGTGCGGCTTGAACACCAGCAGGCCGAGTGGCGGCAACTGCAGGTTCAGCGACGCCGGCTGGCCGTGGGCGGCGATTTCCTCGGCCGTGACGCCACCGCCGTTGCCAAGGTTCGACCCGCCGTAGCGCTCGGCATCGCTGTTGAAGATCTCCTGCCATTGGCCCAGGGACGGCACACCCACGCGATAATCGTGGCGCGGGACCGGGGTGAAGTTGGCGATCACCAGCAGCGGACGCTGCTGGGCATCCTTGCGTAGCCAGGCGAAGACGCTGTTGCCATTGTCGTCGCCCACGACCCAGTCGAAGCCCTCGGGCAGGTGGTCGCGCTGATGCAGGGCCGGTTCGTGGCGATAGAGATGGTTCAGATCCGCCAGCAACTGCTTCACGCCACTGTGGGTGCCGTGCTCGAGCAGGAACCAGTCCAGCTCACGGTCATGGCTCCATTCCCGCCACTGACCGAACTCGCAGCCCATGAACAACAGCTTCTTGCCCGGATGGGTCCACATGAAGCTGAGATAGTTACGCAGATTGGCGAACTTCTGCCAGATGTCGCCCGGCATCTTCTCGATCAACGAGCCCTTGCCGTGCACCACCTCGTCGTGGGAAATGGGCAGCACGAAACGCTCCGACCACGCATAGACCAGGCCGAAGGTCATCTGATGGTGGTGATACTGGCGATAGACCGGATCTTCCTCCACGTAGTGCAGGGTGTCGTGCATCCAGCCCATGTTCCACTTGTAGTCGAAGCCCAGCCCACCTTCGCTCACCGGCGCACTGACGCCCGGCCAGGAGGTCGATTCCTCGGCAATCACCAGGGCGCCTGGTGCCTCTTCGTGAACCACCTCGTTGAGGTGCTGCAGGAAGGCGATGGTCTCCAGGTTCTCGCGGCCGCCATGGATGTTAGGAATCCATTCGCCCTGCTTACGGGAATAGTCGCGATAGAGCATGGACGCCACCGCATCCACCCGCAGGCCATCGATATGGAAGTGCTTCAGCCAATGCATGGCCGAGGCCAGCATGAAGCCATGTACCTCATGGCGACCCAGGTTGTAGATGTAGGTGTTCCAGTCCTGATGGAAGCCTTCGTAGGGGTGCTCGTACTCGTAGAGCGCCGTACCGTCGAAGCGGGCCAGGCCGTGTTCGTCGGTGGGGAAATGCGCCGGTACCCAGTCGAGGATGACGCCGATGTCGGCCTGGTGGCAGGCGTCGACGAAGGCGGCGAAATCGGCTGGCGTACCAAAGCGCGAGGTGGGCGCGAACTGGCCGAGCGGCTGGTAGCCCCAGGAGCCACTGAAGGGGTGCTCCATGATCGGCAGCAGCTCGATGTGGGTGAAGCCCATCTCGCGGATGTAGGGAATCAGGTGCTGGGCGAGCTCGCGCCAATTGTAGAGACGGCCCTCATCACCCCCCTCGCGACGCCAGGAGCCGGCATGCAGCTCGTAGATGGACAGTGGCGCTTCCAGACCCTGGCGTTCGCGCCGATGGGCCATCCAGTCCTGGTCGTGCCAGGTGAAGGGCTTGTTGTCGGCCACCACGGAGGCGGTGCGCGGTGGCAGCTCCGCGGCCAGGGCGATGGGGTCGGCCTTCAGCGGCAGCACGCCATGCTGCCCGAGGATCTCGTACTTGTAGGCGGTGCCGACTGGCAGGCGCGGGACGAACAGCTCCCAGACGCCGCTATTGGCGCGCAGGCGCATGGGCAGGCGGCGGCCGTCCCAGGAGTTGAAGTCGCCCACCACCGAGACACGCCGGGCGTTGGGCGCCCAGACGGCGAAGCGCACGCCTTCCACGCCATCGACCTGGCAGCGCTGGGCACCAAAGGTCTCGCCGAGGTTGCGGTGGCGCCCCTCGTTGAACAGATAGAGATCGGTCTCGCCCAGCAGCAGCCCGAAGGCATAGGGGTCCTCGGTCTCCTGCACCCCGCTCGGCCAGCGGATGACCAGCTTGTAGGGCGCCGCGTAATCCAGCCGGGCGACGAACAGTCCAGGCACGCGCCCGGGCTGCATCTGGGCCAGGGACCGGCCGCTCATGCGGTCGACCAGTTCGACGCCCAGGGCGTTGGGCAGGAAGGCGCGGACGATCACCCCGTCGCCGTCGGCATGGGGGCCGAGGATGGCGAAGGGATTGCCGTGCTCGCCACGTGCCAGCGACTCGGCCTCCGCGGGCGAGAGCCGGACGTCGTCCAGGGGGGCGACGGGGGCGGTGGTGTGATCGGTCATGCGCGGGCTCCAGACAAGAGGGTCTCGACGATGGCAGCGACGCCACGTAGCGGGATGTTGATCCAGGTGGGTCGATTGGCGGCCTCGTAGCCTATCTCATAAACCGCCTTCTCCAGGCAGTAGAGATCCAGTGCTGCCTGCTCCCCACACTCGCCCCATTGGTGGCCGATATCGGCCGCCGCAGCGCGGTAGGCCTCCAGGAAGGCCGCGTAGGACGAGGTGCGATAGGTCTCCGCAGCCTGGGCACGCAGGTGCAGATGCTCTTCCGAGGTGTCGGCACCGGCATTGCTGGACTGGGTGATCATGGCTGCCGCGTAGTCGAAGGAGCGCAGCACCCCGGCGACGTCCTTGTGCGGGCCGTACTTACCGCGCCGCTCTTCCAGCGACCGCGCCGGCTCGCCTTCGAAGTCGATGAGGATGGCATCGTCCTGGGCCACCAGCACCTGCCCCAGGTGCAGGTCGCCGTGGACCCGGATACGCAACCCGCCCGCCACGTCACCCGCCAGGGCTTCGATGCGCTTGGCCAGGGCGGCGCGCTTGCCGACCAGGCCTTCGAGCAGTTGCTGGCTGGTGGCATCCAGCTGGTCACGCATGCCTTGCAGCGTGTCCAGGGCGCCGTCCACCTGCTGTCGCACGCGCTGCGCCAGGGCCTTGGCGGCTTTGGCATCCACCTTCTCGGGTGCGAAGGCCGGATCCTTGGTGGGCTGCGCCAGCACGCGATGCATTTCGCCGAGACGCTTGCCCAGCACCCCGGCGAAGGCGATGAGATCGCCCATGGCGGTGAATTCGTTCTCCACCCCCGAGATGCCCCCGCTGAGCAGATCCCGGGTGACACGATCCAGGGTGTCCAGGCTCCACTTCCAGGCATCGCCCTGGTTGTGGATGTGCTCCTGCACCAGCATCAGCACATGGGGGGTGCCATCCGGCGCGATGCGCTGGGCCACGGCATGGGTCGCCGCGATATTGGCGAAGCCGGCCTGGGCCAGGTAGCGGCCCATCTCCACCTCGGGATGGATGCCGGGCGCCACCTTGCGGATCAGCTTGAGCATCAGATGATCGCCAACGATCAGCGAGCTGTTGGACTGTTCCACCCCCAGGTGCTTGATCTCGATCTCCGGGTCCAGTGCGAAGTCGGTGTCGTCGTAGACCTCGAAGCTAAGCTCTCCGGCTGGCGAGGCGATCTTCGCCCCCTTGCGGAAGGCGTCGAACACGCCGTGGACGAAGCTGGTGAGGGCGAAGGCATCGGTGACCAGGCCCACGCGCCGCACGTGGCGGATGCGCGAGATGGCCAGTTGGGTGGCCAGCGGACTGCAGTGCTGGTCTTCCTCGGCGAGGAAGCCGAGCGGCAAGGCATAGCGCTCCTCGCCCTTGGCATTGGTCACCACCACCTCGCTGAACATCACCGGCAGCTTGGGCGTGTTGATCTGGGCGGCGTAGTCCAGGCGCACGCTGGTGATGGCCTCGTCCTTGGAGCCGAACCAGCGACGCTTGGGCAGATAGACCGGCAACACCTCTTCGAAGATGCGGCGCGGCTCGCCGTCGAGCAGTTCCTGCAGGTTGCGCTTGATGACCACCGTCTGGTAGTCGGGCATCGGCGCCGGCGGCTCGGTGTGCCAGGCGGGCATCTGCTCGTTGCCGGCCAGGTAGAACCAATAGAAGCCGTAGGGCGGCAGGGTCAGCATGTAGGGCAGCTGGCCGATGGGCGGGAAGGCGCTGCCGCCGATCATCTCCACCGGCACCTGGCCGACAAAGCTGGACAGGTCCAGCTCCACCGCCTGGGCGGCGCGGGAGACGTTGGCCACGCAGAGGATGGTCTCGTGCTCGCCCTGGGCGTTGGTGAAGTCGCGCAGATAGGCCAGGATGCGCCTGTTGGTGGGCGACAGCATCTTCAGGGTGCCACGGCCGAAAGCCTTCTGCTGCTTGCGCACGGCGAGCATGCGTCGCGTCCAGTTGAGCAACGAATGCGGATCGCGGGACTGGGCCTCGACGTTGATCGCCTGGTAGCCGTACAGCGGGTCCATGATCGACGGCAATACCAGGCTTGCTGGGTCGGCGCGGGAAAAGCCGCCGTTGCGGTCGACCGACCATTGCATCGGCGTCCGCACGCCGTCGCGGTCGCCCAGGTGGATGTTGTCACCCATGCCGATCTCGTCACCGTAGTACAGCGTCGGGGTGCCGGGCATGGACAGCAGCAGGCTGTTGAGCAGCTCGATACGGCGACGGTCGCGCTCCAGCAGCGGCGCCAGGCGTCGACGGATGCCCAGGTTGATGCGCGCGCGGCGGTCCGAGGCGTAGTAGTTCCAGAGGTAGTCCCGCTCGCGGTCGGTCACCATCTCCAGGGTCAGTTCATCGTGGTTGCGCAGGAAGATCGACCACTGGCAGTTCGGCGGGATCTCCGGGGTCTGGCGCAAGATGTCGGTGATGGGGAAGCGGTCTTCCTGGGCGATGGCCATGTACATGCGTGGCATCAGCGGGAAGTGGAAGGCCATGTGGCATTCGTCACCGTCGCCGAAGTACAGCTGGGTGTCTTCCGGCCACTGGTTGGCCTCGGCCAGCAGCATGCGGTCCGGGTAGTTGGCGTCGATCTCGGCACGGATCTGCTTGAGCACCGCGTGGGTCTCGGGCAGGTTCTCGTTGTTGGTGCCGTCACGCTCCACCAGGTAGGGAATGGCGTCCAGGCGCAGGCCATCGACACCCATGTCCAACCAGTACCTCATGATGGAGATGACCGCCTTCATCACCTGCGGATTGTCGAAGTTCAGATCCGGCTGGTGGGAATAGAACCGGTGCCAGAAGTACTGGCCAGCGACCGGGTCCCAGGTCCAGTTGGACTTCTCGGTGTCGAGGAAGATGATACGGGTGCCGTCGTACTTCTGGTCGTCATCGGACCAGACGTAGAAATTGCGCGCGGCCGAGCCCTTCTTGGCGCGGCGGGCGCGCTGGAACCAGGGATGCTGGTCGGAGGTGTGGTTGATGACCAGCTCGGTGATCACCCGCAGGCCCCGAGCATGGGCCTCGGCGATGAATCTCTTGGCATCGGCCATGGTGCCGTAGTCGGGATGGATGCCTCGGTATTCGGCGATGTCGTAGCCGTCGTCACGGCGTGGCGAAGGATAGAACGGCAGCAGCCAGATGGTGTTGACGCCCAGGCTGGCGATGTAGTCGAGCTTGTCGATCAGGCCGGGGAAATCGCCGATGCCGTCGTTGTTGGAATCGAAGAACGACTTCACATGCACCTGATAGATGACCGCGTCCTTGTACCAGAGCGGATCGTCGATGAAGGCGGCAGGTTTGCGGGAACGAGCTTTATTGGGTTTTGCCATGTCGTCTGTTCCTTAACAGGGCGTTCGAATCGGAGGCGTACACAGGCCGCGCGGGCGGCTCGGGATAACGACGAATCCGGACGGCGCCGGCGCAGGGCTCTGCCCTGCTCCACACCGCCCGGTCCGCCTGGTCATGGCGTCAGAGAGCCGGCTGGATGCGCCAGATGCCGAAGGGCATCGCCGGCTCCAGGCGTGTCCATTGGGTCTTGCCGTGCCAGGCCCAGCGGTGGCCGGTCATCAGGTCCTCGCCGTGGGTGGTGGCGTGGTCGTCGAGCCCCAGTTCCCACAGGGGCAGCTCGAAATGACCTTCCTGGGCATTGAAGGGATCCAGGTTGATCGCGACCAGGACGAAGTTGCCCAGGTCATCGGTGCGCTTGCCGAAGTAGAGGATCTGGTCGTTCCAGCAGTTGTAGATCTTCAGCCCCAGGTGGGTCTGCAGCGCCGGGTTCTGCCGGCGGATGCGGTTGAGCTGGGCGATCTCGGCCATGATGTTGCCGGGCGCATAGAAGTCACGCGGCCGCAGCTCATACTTCTCCGAATCCAGGTACTCCTCCTTGCCCGGCGTGAGCGGCGCGCCCTCGCAGAGTTCGAAGCCGGCATACATGCCCCAGAGACCCGACCCCATGGTGGCCAGGGCGGCCCTGATCAGGAAGCCGGGCCGGCCACTGGTCTGCAGGAAGGCCGGGTTGATGTCCGGAGTGTTGACGAAGAAGTTCGGCCGGTAGCAATCGCGTAGCGGCGCCTCGTTCAACTGGGTGAAGTACTCGGTCAGTTCGGCCTTGGTATTGCGCCAGGTGAAGTAGGTGTAGCTCTGGCTGTAACCGACCTTGCCCAGGCGCGCCATCATCGCCGGCTTGGTGAAGGCCTCGGCGAGGAACATGACGTCGGCGTCACGGCCACGGATGTCGGCGATCAGCCATTCCCAGAACGGCAGCGGCTTGGTGTGGGGGTTGTCGACGCGGAAGATCTTCACGCCCTGCTCCACCCAGTGCCAGACCACGTCGCGCAGTGCCAACCAGAGGTCCGGGATGGCGTCCTTGGCGTAGAAGTCGACATTGACGATGTCCTGATACTTCTTTGGCGGATTCTCGGCGTAGCGCATGGACCCATCCGGTCGCCAGGAGAACCAGCCCGGATGCTCCTTGAGCCAGGGGTGATCGGGCGAGCACTGGATGGCGAAATCCAGGGCGATCTCCAGACCGTGGTCTGCCGCTGCCGCGACCAGGGCACGGAAGTCTTCCAAGGTCCCCAGCTCGGGATGCACGGCATCGTGGCCCCCGTCGGGACTGCCGATGGCATAGGGGCTGCCCGGCTGATCCGCCCCGGCGCCCAGGGTGTTGTTCTTGCCCTTGCGATGGGCCAGGCCGATGGGGTGGATCGGCGGGAAATACAGCACGTCGAAGCCCATGTCGCGCACGCGCGGCAGTTCGCCGATGACGTTGCGGAAGGTGCCATGGCGGTGCGGATCGTCGGTGATGGAGCGCGGGAAGAGTTCGTACCAGCTGGCAAACTCGGCACGCAGCCGTTCGATGTCCAGCGGATACTCGATGCTGTGGGTCAGGTGGACATAGGCATCCACGGGCGCCATCGCCTGGCTCGCCTCGCTGGCCAGTAATACGGCGACCTTGTCCCCCTCGCTGCCGGCCTGATCCAGGCGTTGCAACAGCGCCTCCAAGGAGCCGCGCTGCTCGCCTTCGGCGCGGGACAGCGCCTGCTCGACGTGGATGCGGCCTTCCTGCAACTCCAGGTTAAGAGGTACCGCGGCGGCGTGCTTCTTCTCGATCTCGTAGCGGTAGGTACCCCAGACGTCCCACCAGGCCTGCACCACGAATTCATAGCGTCCCACTACCGGCGGGGTGAAGTGCCCGCGCCAGAGGTCATTGGTTTCCAATACCAGCGGTGCCTGCTGCCAGTCTTCCTCGCCTTCGCGGCGCCAGAGGATGGCGGCGGCCAGCTTGTCGTGGCCATCGGCGAAGATCTTGGCGGTGACTTCGACGACCTTGCCGGCGATGCCCTTGGCCGCGAACTGGCCATTGTCGACCGCCGGCGTGACCGCTTCGATGGCGATGCGCGGCGTCTGGGCGGCGGTGGCGGGGTCGAGGGAAAGAGTGGAAAAAGAACCGGGGAGATCGGTGTTCGACATCGAGCCTGACTCCATCTTGAGACGCATGAAAGGCCATATCGCCAAGACGATACGGCCTAGGTCGTGACCCCGCGACTGCTGACGCCCCATTGGACAGCCAATTGACGACTGCTCCATGGGCGGAAGCCTGCTGCACCTGGAGCTATACGCTGCGAATCTCGCCAGCGATCGTCCCAGACAGCCGCGGCAGCTTCGCTACTGGGAACGCTCGCGCGGGTGTTTCTGAAAGAGTCTGAGCCACACGGTAGCGCAAAAGTTCAGCGCCCGCGCTTCGTTTGATGCCCTCCTGTATTTCAGATAAATATCCTAAAAACAGTAGGTTACGAAATTAATGAAAAGTGTTTTGTCACCTGCATAAATTGGCCCGGTGGACAGGGCCCATTCAGCCCGCATCCTGCTCGTATCAGATTCACTTCGATGAACCAGGTGACTATTCACTTCATCTATAGCCCATAAGCTACTGATTTAAGTCAAAAGGCGTATAGGGAAGATCGCGCTTGTGTGCACTGCGCCTATAGGTGTTGAGAATGATGTCCAAGGTGGCCGGGCTGACGGCCTTGCCTTCGAGAAAATCATCGATCTCGGCATACGTGATGCCGAAGGCGTCCTCGTCCGCCTTGCCGGGAGACAGGGATTCGAGGTCGGCGGTGGGTATCTTGTGCACCAGCTCGGCAGGCGCACCCAGCCATTCGGCAACGGCCCGTACCCGGCGCTTGTTCAGGCCGTGCAGGGGGGTGAGGTCACAGGCACCATCGCCGAACTTGGTGTAGAAGCCCATCAGGGCTTCCGCTGCGTGATCGGTGCCGATCACCAACCCACGCCGCGCACCCGCTACGGCGTATTGGGCGATCATGCGCTGGCGCGCCTTGATGTTGCCCAGGGTGAAGTCCTCGTGCAGCTCGTCGTCGAAGGCCACCCGCGCTTCCCGCACCGAGGCGAGCATGGCATCGCTGGCCGGCTTGACGTTGACGGTATGAGTCTCGTCGGGCTGGATGAAGTGCAGCGCGCGCTGGGCATCCTCTTCGTCGCGCTGTACGCCATAGGGCAGGCGCATGGCGATGAATCTCAATCGCGCATTGCCGCTCTCCTCCCGCGCCCGCTCTACCGCCAGTTGTGCCAGGCGACCGGCGGTGGAGGAATCCACCCCACCACTGATGCCCAGCACATAGCTCTCCTGCCGACTCTGGAGCAGGTAGTCCTTGAGGAATTGAATGCGCCGCTCCGCCTCGGAGGCCGGGTCGAAATATTCAGGGACCTGCAGGGCCTGGATGATGTCGCGCTGCTGGGCGTCGGTCATCGAGCATTCTCCTTGAGTTCGCGTTCAAGACGCTGGTGATAGGGCACTACATTCGCCAGGCTATGCCGGGCGGCGGCCAATTGAACGGCTTCGCGGTCGCCGGAAAAATGCTGGGTCTCAGCATAGAGCACGATGTCGTCACCCGTTCGATAGCCCCAGGCGAAACAGACGGTACCCTGGGGGATGCCATCGGCACCGCCCGGCCCGGCCAAGCCGGTGTTAGCGATGGCTACCCGGGCCGGGCTGTCGCGTAGGGCGCCGGCGGCCATCTCCCGCGCCACTTCCTCGCTGGTGAGGTTATGCCGCTCGATGGTCTCCGGCTTCACCCCCAGCAGGCGCTGCTTGGCCTCCGGGGAATAGACGACATAACCCGATTCGATACAGCTACCGCTGCCGGGCACTTCGGAGAGCAAGCCAACCACCTTGCCGGCGGTGCAGGACTCCGCCGTGGTGAGCTGCAGCTCGCGCGCCTTGAGATAGTCCAGCATGGACTCGATGATGTTCATGGACGTCTTCCACCACACAGCTTTCACCCCCGTTGGAAGCGCAGCGAATTGGGGAAGTTCGAGACCGGTCACGGCCGGTTTCTCCAGGTCGGCCGGGGTGTCGATGTCCAGCTGGATGCCGGCATCGGCCACCTCCAGCTCTAGCACCGAACCCAGGCGCAACAGCCGTTTCGCTCCTTCGTCGCCACTCAACTGGCCAAGCGCAGCGGCATAATTCCGACCAAAGCACACGGGATGCCCACGGCGCCCCGCGTGAACCGGCACGACGATTCGCTCGGGCCGGTTCAGCTCCAGCACCTGGCGAGCGGTCGTCGGATGAATGAAGGGCATATCGCCCAGGGCCACCAGCCATCCCCCGGCCGCGGACGTCGCCCGCACCGCGGCGGCCAGGCTGTCGCCCATCCCCGTGGTGGGCAGGCTCAACACCGGCAGCCCTTCCTGGCGAGCCAAGTCCGCGCGCCAGGGCGTGTCGCGGGAAACCACGGCCAGGCAAGGCAGGCCCAGCGTCTTCCAGAGGAGGAAGGTTGCCTGCAAGACGCTCAATTCGGCCAGCCCAGGTAGCGCCGCCTGGAGCTTGTCGCCCCCGCCCGCCGCGCGAAAGCGGCTGCCGGCACCGGCAGCCAGGATGATGATCTGTACCGGTGCCACCTTCAGGCGACCTGCTCCACCGCCACCAGGGCCCGCTTCTTCTGGGTGAGGGCGATGCCGTTCTTGACCGCCACCACCTCGGCCAGCAGCGACAGGGCGATTTCCGGCGGCGTATGGCTGCCGATGTGCAGGCCGATGGGCCCGTGCAGGCGATTGATGGCCGCAACCGGCACCTCCAGCTGCAGCAGTCTTTCGCGGCGCTTGTCGTTGTTGCGCAACGAGCCCAGGGCACCAACGTAGAAGGCGTCGGATTGCAGCGCCGTGAGCAGCGCCAGGTCGTCCAGCCGCGGATCATGGGTCAGGGCTACCACGGCGGTGCGCTCGTCCGGGCGGATCGCCAGCACGGCGTCGTCCGGCATACCGGCGATGAAACGTGCCTGGCGCGTTTCCCAGCCCAGGCGGAATTCCTCGCGCGGATCGCAGACCAGCACCTCGAAATCGAGCATGGCCGCCATGTCGGCCACGTACAGCGAGAGCTGCCCGGCGCCGATCAGCAGCAGGCGCCAGCGCGGGCCGTGGACCAGGCGCAACCGTTGGCCGTCCAGCGAGACGGGCTCGTCCCGGGTCGCCGGGGAGATCCGCACCTCGCCGGTGGCCAGATCCACCTCGCGCAGCGCAAGCTCATGGTGGTCACAGCGCTGCAGCAACTGCTCCAGCCATTGCCAGTCCTCGACCCGTTCCTGCACCAGGCGCAGGGTGCCGCCGCAGGGCAGGCCGAAACGCGCGGCTTCGTCGCCCGAGACGCCATAGGTGATGACCTCAGGGCGTTCACCGGCGAAATGACCGGCGTGCAGGCGGGCGATGAGATCGTCCTCGATGCAACCGCCGGACACCGAGCCGCAGACCTGGCCATCGTCCCGTAGCGCCAGCATGGCACCCGGCGGGCGCGGCGAGCTGCCCCAGGTCTGTACCACGGTGAACAGGCTCACACCCTGGCCGGCCTGGCGCCAGGCCAGGGCGGTGCGCAATACCTCTTGATCGACACTGTCCACGCCTACTCCCCTCTACCCTGCGCCTGCGGCGGCAAAATCATCGTTCGGGGGTAGAACCCAAGGACGAAGCGGGGTTCCCCGCGGCGGAACCCTGTGTATCGCCGGCCTATCCATAGGGGACACCCCACCCAGGAGAACGCCCATGCCCCGCTCGATCTGGAAAGGCGCCGTCAGCTTCGGCCTGGTGCACATCCCCGTTTCGGTCGTTTCGGCGACCCGCCCCTCGGGGCTCGACTTCGACTGGCTGGACGATCGCAGCCTCGATCCGGTCGGCTACAAGCGCATCAACAAGAACACCGGCAAGGAGGTACCCAGCGAGCACATCGTCAAGGGCATCGAGCACGGCAAGGGTCAGTACGTGGTGCTCAGCGACGACGAGATCCATGGCGCCCTGCCCGAGGCGACCCGCACCATCGACATCCTCGCCTTCGTCGAAGCACGGGAAATTTCCATCCTGCACTTCGAGAAACCTTACTACCTGGCGCCGGACAAGAACGGCGAGAAGGTCTACGCCCTGCTGCGCGACACCCTGAGCGCCGCCGGCAAGGTCGGGGTGGCCAATCTGGTCATGCACACCAAGCAGCATCTCGCGGTGATCATGCCGCTGGGCGACGCCCTGGTACTGAACACCCTGCGCTGGGCCGACGAGGTGCGCTCGGCAGAAGACGTGGGCCTGGACGGCTTGGGCGCCAAGGTGACCAAGAAGGAAGTGGACATGGCCCAGCGCCTGGTGGACGACATGACCGAAACCTGGGACCCGGCCCAGTACCACGACACCTTCAAGGACAACGTGATGGCCCTGGTCGAGCGCAAGCTCAAGGACGGCAAGCTCGAAGCCGTGACCGAAGAGCCCGAGTCCGAAGACAGCGGCGCGGATGTCATAGATCTGACCGAATTGCTGCGCCGCAGCCTGGGCGGCAAGGGTAAGGACAAGGCGCCCGCCAAGGGCAAAACCACCGCCCGCTCCACCTCTCGCCGCAGCGCCTCCGCCAGCCGCACGCGCAAGGCCAAGTGAGGACTGCATCCATGGCCAGTTCGTCCAGCGAATACAACCGCAAGCGCAACTTCGACATCACCGCCGAGCCCCGCGATGAACCCGAACGTCGGCGCAGGAAGAAGGGCACCCTGAGCTTCGTCATCCAGAAGCACGACGCCCGCCGCCTGCACTACGACTTCCGCCTGGAGCTGGACGGCACCCTCAAGAGCTGGGCGGTGCCCAAGGGGCCCAGCCTCGATCCCGGCGAGAAACGCCTGGCGGTGCAAGTGGAGGATCATCCCCTCGCCTACGGCAGCTTCGAAGGCAACATCCCGGAGGGCCAGTACGGTGCGGGCGACGTCATCGTCTGGGATCGCGGCGAATGGCAGGCCGAGGGCGATGCCACCGCAGCCTATGCGGCCGGCAAGCTCAAGTTCGAACTCAAGGGCGAGAAGCTGCATGGCCACTGGACCCTGGTTCGCACTCGCCTGAAGGGCAATGGCGACAAGCCTCAGTGGCTGCTGATCAAGGAACGCGACGACGAAGCAAGAGACAGCGCCGACTACGAGGTGACCGTCGCCGAGCCCGACAGCGTGTTGAGCGACAAGACCCTGCCGCGCTTGGCACAGCCCAAGGCCAAGACCAAGCGCAAAACCACCGCCAAACCCAAGGCCGCCAAGCCAACCAAAGCGCCGGCCCGCCAGACCACGGCCAAGGCGCGCAAGGCCAAGTTGCCGGAGGCCCTCGAGGCGCAACTGGCGACCCTGGTCGACAGCCCACCCGCCGGAGACTGGCTGTACGAGGTGAAGTACGACGGCTATCGCCTACTGGCCCGTATCGAAGGCAGCGAGGTCCGTCTCTTCACCCGCAGCGGCAATGACTGGACCGCGCGCCTGCCCGAACAGACCCAGGCCTTGGCCGCGCTAGGCCTGGAGAATGCCTGGCTGGACGGCGAGATCGTAGTGACCGACGAGCGTGGCGTCTCCCGCTTCCAGGCGCTGCAGAACGCCTTCGAGACCGGCAAGGCTAGTCGCATCGTCTATTACCTCTTCGACGTGCCCTATTTGAACGACGCCGACTTGCGCGAGGTGCCCCTCGAACAGCGTCGCGACCTGCTTGGCAAGCTACTGGAAGAACGTAATGACAGCGACCTGTTGCGCTTCTCCGAGGCCTTCGAGGTGCCGGCCGACCGCATCCTGGCCAGCGCCTGCGAGCTGGGCCTGGAAGGGGTGATCGGTAAGCGCCTCGGCAGCCCCTATAGGTCCCGGCGCAACAAGGACTGGATCAAGCTCAAGTGCGCCCACCGCCAGGAGTTCGTCATCATCGGCTACACCCCGCCCAAGGGCGGCCGCCAGCACCTGGGCGCCCTGCTGGTAGCCCTGCATGACGACCAGGGCCGTCTGCGCTATGCCGGCAAGGTCGGCACCGGCTTCACGGCGGCGAAACTCAAGCAGCTGCACGAGCGATTCCAGCCACTGATCATCGACCGACCTCCGGTGGTGGACCCGCCCAAGGGCGCGGCCTATCGGCAGGTGACCTGGCTCAAACCCGAGCAGCTGTGCGAGATCGCCTATGCCGAGATGACCCAGGACGGCATCGTGCGCCAGGGTGTCTTCCACGGCCTGCGGGACGACAAGCCGGCCCAGGAGATAGCTCTAGAAATGGCGACGCCGGCGCGTGAAGCGGAACGACCCGACACCGCTCCGCGCAAGGCGAGTGGCAAAGCCAAGGACGCCGAGGTGGACGGCGTGCGCATCAGCCACCCGGAGCGGGTCATCGACGAGGCCAGTGGCGCCCGCAAGTTGGACGTGGCCCGCTATTACGCGGCCGTGGCGGACTGGCTGCTGCCGCACCTGGCCGACCGGCCCGTCGCCCTGGTCCGCACGCCCGAGGGCATCGCTGGCGAACAGATCTTCCAGAAGCACAAGCAGACCCTGGCGATTCCCCACATCCGCGAACTAGACCCCGCGCTGGACCCGGGCCACGCCCCCTTGCTGGCCATCGACAACCGCGACGCCCTCATCGGCGCGACCCAGATGGGTACGGTGGAGCTGCATACCTGGAACGCCACCGCCGACCGCATCGAGCGACCCGACCGCTTCATCCTCGATCTCGATCCCGACCCCAAGCTGCCCTGGGCGCGCCTGCTCGAAGCCACCCACCTGGTCCTGACGCTGCTCGACGAGCTGGACCTGCAAGCCTTCGTCAAGACCAGCGGCGGGCGCGGGCTGCACTTGGTGGTACCCCTGGAACGGCGCCACGACTGGGATACCGTCAAGGCCTTCGCCCAGGCCGCGGCTCAGCACCTGGCCGCGACCCTGCCCAAGGTCTTCGTCGCCAAGATGGGCGAACAGAATCGCCGGGGCCGCATCTTCGTCGACTACCTGCGCAATCGCCATGGCGCCACCACGGTCAGTGCCTTCTCGTTGCGCGCCCGCCCGCACCTGGGCGTTTCGGTGCCCATCGCCCGTACCGAACTGGAGCGGCTGGAACGAAGCGACCAGTGGCACTTCGACACCCTGCTGAGCCGTCTCGAAGGGCTCAAGGACGATCCCTGGGCCGGCTATACCGAAGCGCGCCAGGGTCTCACCGCAGCACGGCGCAAGCGACTGGGTGTCGGTTAGGGCCCCACCTGCCGTCGCCAAGGTCCAGTCCTAGCGAAACCCCTTATCGCTGCCCGTGGTCTGCACTAACGAGCGTTGTCGTGGACAGCGCCGTTGTCAGCCATGGGATGGAGCCGATGTCGATCGATCTGGATAGCCTCCAAGACACCCTGGACGAGTGGACCTATGACGAGGTCACTCCAGCGTTGCTGCAACAACGTCTGCAGATTATCAATCAGTGTGGTTTGGACCGTCTGCCACTGCCGGGACAGGGACAGACGCTCGACCGCTGGCGCGCGTTAGCGATGGTGGCCAATCATGACCTGGGCCTGGTCAAGCTGTACGAGGGCCACACCGACGCTCTCGCCATTCTGAGCGAACTGGATGGCGCCATCCCGCCCCAACTCAGTCTCTGGGGCGTCTGGGCCGCAGAACCGCCGGATGCACGCTTGCTGGTGCGCTACGGCGCCGACAGCATGGTCACCCTGCACGGACGTAAATCCTGGTGCTCGGGTGCCGCCTTGGTCAGCCATGCCCTGGTCACCGCCTGGATGGACGATCACCCGATGCTGGTGGCGGTGGAGATGAACCAGCCGGGCGTCGAAGTTACCCAGGATGGCTGGCGCGCCATCGGCATGCAGGCCACCGGCAGCGTCGATGTGCTCTTCGACGGGGCCGCCGGAGTGCTGGTCGGCGCCCCCGGTCGCTACCTGCACCGCCCGGGGTTCTGGCACGGCGGTGGCGGTATCGCCGCCTGCTGGTACGGCTCGGCGACCGCGCTGGCCAACACCCTGCGCGCCTATTGCAAACGCCATCGCGAACCTCATGCGCTGGCCCATCTCGGCCATGTGGACGCCGCCCTGCTGGGCGCGGCCACCGCCCTGCGGCAAACGGCAGAGTGGATAGACCGCAACCCCAACGCCAATGCGCGCTATCCCATCTGCCAACTGCGGGCACTGGTGGAGCAGTGCGCCGAGATCGTCGTGCGTCATACCGGACGCGCCTTCGGCGCCGCTCCCCTGTGTCGTGACGCCTACTGCGCACGCCACATGGCCGACCTGCCCGTCTATCTGCGCCAGAGCCACGCCGAACGTGACCTGGCCGTGCTGGGCGATCTGAATCTGTTGGAGGGTGCACCTTGGCAACTGTAGGAGATCGCCAGATCGAGGGCGCGGGTACCACACCCGAGGCCTGGGCCCAATGGGCCGGCTTTTCCACCATGGCCGAGATCGAGGCGGCCCAGCTCGTCCCGGCCGGTCACCGCGCAGTAATCGTCGCCCCCCATCCGGACGACGAGATCCTCGGCTGCGGTGGCCTGCTCCATCTCCTCGGTGAACTCGGCCGGCGGCTCGCCCTGGTCGCGGTCACCGATGGCGATGGCAGCCACCCGCATTCCAGCCTCTGGCCGGCCAGCCGGCTGCGCAACACCCGGCCGCTGGAGACCCGCGAAGCCTTGCGCCGACTGCGCCTGGAGCGCGCCACCGTGACCCGCCTGGCGATCCCCGATGGCCAGGTTAGCGAACAGGAAGAGTCCCTGAAGCAACGCCTGCTGGATGTTCTCACGCCCCAGGACGTGGTTTTCGTCACCTGGCGCCTGGACGGCCATCCCGATCACGAAGCCACTGGCCGCGCAACCCTGGCAGCCTGCCAGCAACGCGGCGCCCGCTGCATCGAGGTACCGATCTGGACCTGGCACTGGGCGACGCCCGGTGATGCCCGGGTGCCCTGGGAACGCGCGCACCGCCTGAATCTGGACGCAGACGTGCTGGCCTTGAAGAAGCAGGCGGTGAATGCCTTCGGCAGCCAACTGAGCGCGGACGCCAGCACCGGCCAGGGCCCCATCCTGCCGCCAGCGGTGGTGGCCCGCCTCACCCGCGCCTGGGAGGTCTATCTGCTGTGACCGTCTCCATGAGCTACTTCGACTCGCTCTACGCCACCAGCGCCGATCCCTGGGATTACCGGCACCGCTGGTACGAGGCGCGCAAGCGCGATCTCACCCTCGCCAGCCTGCCCCACCGCCGCTACGCCAGGGGCTACGAGCCAGGCTGCTCCACCGGCGAGCTGTCCCGGCGCCTGGCGGAGCGTTGCGACCAGTTGCTGGTCAGCGATGGCAACGCCTCCGCGGTAGCCACTGCCAGCGCCCGACTGGTCGACCAGCGCCACGTCGAGATTCGCCAACTGCTGCTGCCGGAGGAATGGCCGAGCGGCTCCTTCGATCTCATCGTCATCAGCGAGATCGGCTACTACCTTGGCGAGCGCGGCCTCGCGGCCCTGTTGGATCACGCCCACAGCGCCCTGCTGCCCGGTGGCGTGCTGCTCGCCTGCCACTGGCGCCACCCCATCGAGGGCTGCGCCCTGACCGGTGACGAAGTGCATCAACGGCTGGGCGCCCTGCCCGGCCTGCATCGCCTGAGTCAGCTCGAAGAAGCCGACTTTCTCCTCACCCTCTGGTCCTCCGATCCCACCTCCGTCGCCCGCCGGGAGCAGCTTCTATGATAGGTGTCGTGATACCCGCCCATAACGAAGAGCAACATGTCGAACGCTGCCTGCTGTCGGTCCTGCGCGCAGCCCGGCATCCCGCCTTGCTGGGGGAAGACGTGGAAGTCGTCATCGTGCTGGACAGCTGCACCGACGGTACCGCCGAGATCGTCCGGCGCCTGCCGGTGACCGTACTGGAGGTCTGGGCCTGCAACGTCGGCATGACCCGCGCGACGGGGGCCGCGTACCTGATCCAGCGCGATGCCCGCTGGCTGGCCTGCACCGACGCGGATTCCGAAGTCGCCCCCGATTGGCTGGCTGCGCAATTGGCCTATGGCGCAGACGCCGTGTGCGGCGTGGTGGAAGTGGACGACTGGACCCCGCACTCCCCCAGCCTGCGTGCTCGTTACGAAGCGGCCTATCACGATCGCGAGGGCCACCAGCACATCCACGGCGCCAATTTCGGCATCGCCACTGCGGCCTATCTGCGCGCCGGCGGCTTTCCCGCCATGGCGGCGAACGAAGACGTCAGCCTGGTGGCAGCGCTCAAGGCTGATGGTGCCGACATCGCCTGGAGCAACCGCGTCCGGGTCCGTACCAGCTCACGCCTGGATTGCCGCGCCCGTGGTGGTTTCGGCGACTATCTGAGCCTGCTCGGCGCCACTGCCTAGCGTGTCGTACCTGGCAGGTACCTCGCTCGCCTGGCCTATCCAATCGCGGCCATGGCGGTCCGCCGCTGCAGCCGCTCCTACAGACACTCTAGGAGCGACTTTCTTTATCGCGGCCATGAGCCGCTCCTACGGTTACGTCGGTCCTGTAGGAGCAGCTGTCTTATCGCGGTAGGGATACATTAGGTAACGTGGAAAACGGCGCAGCCTTTTCCACCGGAGACTTTGTGGCGAGGAGGCGCTCTCCCAACCCTCTCCCGAGGGGAGAGAGGGCTATCCGAGCAGGCGTTCAGTTACATCAGTCATGGCAAGATCACGTTAAACCGGCGTGCCTCCTCCTGTAGGAGCGGCCCATGGCCGCGATAAGGAAACCCCAAGTCCGGCTTCAGGTCCGGCTACCGCGACCAGGCGCCACCCTGGTAACCCGTCGCAGCGCCGAACCGGACAAAGCCCCTCATCAATTCCTCGGCGAACGTCCGTACCCCACTAGACACCCAGGGCGAAGGCCCCAGGCGTCGCCCCGAACGTTAAACCGGCGTGCCTCCTCCTGTAGGAGCGGCCCATGGCCGCGATAAGGAAACTCTAAGTCCGGCTTTAGGTCCGGCTACCGCGACCAGGCGCCACCCTGATAACCCGTCGCGGCGCCGAACCGGACAAAACCCCTCGTCACTTCCTCGGCGAACGTCTGCAACACCCCACTAGACACCCAGGGCGAAGACCCCAGGCGTCGCCCCGAACTGACGGCGAAAGGCGGCGATGAAAGCCGACGGCGAGTTGTAGCCACAATCCAGCGCCACCTCCGTGACCGGCGCCCCACCCTCCAGGCGCTCCAGCGCGCTGATCATGCGCAGTCGCTGGCGCCAGGCTCTGAAGGTCAGCTGGGTATCGCGTTGGAACGCCCGACTCAGGGTCTTTTCCGATGCGCCGAGTACCTGCGACCACTGCGCCAGGGTGCGGTCATCGGCAGGATTGTTCGCCAGCGCCTCACAGAGCTGGCGCAGCCGACCGTCTTGAGGCGCGGGTAGCGACAGCCCGACCTCCGGGGCTGTGCGCAGTTGATCCAGCATCACCGACACCAGACGGCCTTCCGCGCCGTTCTCGTCGTACTCTCGGGGGAAGCCGCTGAAGGTCTTGATCAGCTCGCGAAACAGGGCACTCACCGCCACCACGCGACAGCGGCTGCCGACATAGGGCGCGGCCTCGGCACTGACGTATAGGCTGCGCATCTCCGCCCTGGGCGAAGACCGTACCTGATGCTCCACGTCCGCGGCGATCCATACCGCCCGTTGCGGCGGCGCCACGTAGCTGCCCTCGGCGGTGGTCACCGTGAGCACCCCGGTGATGGCATAGGACAGTTGCCCCCACGGATGACTGTGCCAGGGTGTCCAGGCCGGTTGCGCCAGGGATTCGACCCGCGCATAGAGCCGGCGCGGCAGGGTAAGCAGCTCAGGGACCGAACGTTCGACCGCAGCCTGTCCGTTGGACGACATCATTGGGGCTTTTCGCGTTAGTCGGATTGATTGCGGGACGATAGCCTTGAAGGCTATTCGCACACAACCTGAGAAAGACCATGGCTCGACCCCGTCTGCTGCCCGACAACTTCACCCTGATGCTGGTCGCCACGGTGATCCTCGCCAGCGTTTTGCCCTGCCAGGGCCTCGCTGCCCAGGTCGCCAACGTGGTGACCAACATCGCCATCGCCCTGCTGTTCTTCCTGCACGGCGCCAAGCTGTCGCGCCAGGCGCTGGTGGCCGGCGTCACCCATTGGCGCCTGCACCTGCTGGTCTTCGCCTTCACCTTCATCAGCTTTCCGCTGCTCGGCTGGGCGCTCCAGCCGCTGCTGGCTCCCCTGGTGACGCCCGAGCTCTATCTGGGCGTACTGTTCATGTGCGCCCTGCCGGCTACCGTGCAGTCGTCCATCGCCTTCGTCTCCATGGCTCGCGGCAACGTCCCGGCTGCGGTCTGCAGCGCCTCGCTGTCCAGCCTGATCGGCATCTTCCTCACCCCGCTGCTGGTGCGGCTGCTGCTCGACGCCCACGGTGGCTCCGATGGCCAGAGCACCCTGGATGCCATCGTCAAGATCTGCGTCCAGCTGCTGCTGCCCTTCGTCGCCGGCCAACTGCTGCGCCCGGTGATCGGCCATTGGGTGGACCGCCACAAAGGCAAGCTGAAGTTCGTTGACCAGGGCTCCATTCTGCTGGTGGTCTACACCGCCTTCAGCGCCGCGGTCATCGAAGGGTTGTGGCGGGAAACGCCCGTGCTGTCGCTGGTCGGCCTGGTGTTCATCTGCGCCACCCTGCTCACCTTGGTGCTGCTGGCCACGCGCTACACCGCGCGACTCATGGGCATGAGCAAGGAAGATGAAATCACCGTGGTCTTCTGCGGCTCCAAGAAGAGTCTGGCCACGGGCGTACCCATGGCCAAGGTGCTGTTCGCGGGAAGCACCATGGGACCGGTGTTGCTGCCCATCATGCTGTTCCACCAGATCCAGCTGATGGTCTGCGCGGTACTGGCCCAGCGCTACGCCAAGCGCGAAGTGATTGACGCCGCGCCGGCGGTGGCAGCTCCCCTGCCCAAGTAACTCAGCCGCGAGCGAGGCGCCTGCTCAGCGCGCCTCGTCTTCGTGAATCGGCTTGCGCATCGTCACCCACTCTTCGGCCGCGGTGGGATGGATGCCCAGGGTGTCGTCGAAACAGGCCTTGGTCGCCCCCGCCTTGAGCGCGATGGCCAGGCACTGGATCTGCTCGCCGGCATCCGGCCCGACCATGTGACAACCCAACACCTGGTCGCTGTCGGCATCCACCACCAGCTTCATCAAGGTCCGTTCCTGGACGTCGGTCAGGCTCAGCTTGGTCGGCCGGAAGCTGCTTTGGAAGATCTTCAGCCGATGGCCACGCTCGCGTGCGTCCTCTTCGCTCAAGCCGATGCTGGCCAGATTGGGCAGGCTGAACACGGCACTGGCGATCAGATCGTAATTCAGCGGGCGATAGCTCTCCGGGTTGAACAGATGGCGCGCCAGGGTCATGCCTTCGGCCAGGGCCACTGGGGTCAGCTGCACCCGGCCGATCACGTCACCGATGGCATAGATCGACGGCTCCGCGGTCTGGAAGGTTTCGCTCACCTGCACGAAGCCACGCTCGTCCAGGGCCACGGCGGTATTCTCCAGCCCCAGGTCGTCCAGCATCGGCCGGCGACCGGTGGCATAGAAGACGCAATCGGCCTCCAGGACGCGGCCATCCTTGAGCGTCACCTGCAGGCTGCCATCAGCGACCTTGTCGATCCGCGCCACGTCGGCGTTGAATTGCAGATCATGGCCGCGCTTCTGCATCTCGTCCCGCAGATGCTCGCGCACCCCGCGATCGAAGCCGCGCAGGAACAGCTCCCGGCGGTACAGCAGCGTGGTGTGCGCACCCAACCCCAGGAAAATCGAGGCGAATTCCACGGCGATATAGCCGCCACCCACCACCACCACCCGCTTGGGCAGCTCCGGTAGGTAGAAGGCCTCGTTGGAGGTGATGGCATGCTCGCGGCCGGGGAAATCCGGCACGTCCGGCCAGCCACCGGTGGCGATGAGGATGCGCTCGCAGCGATAGCGCTGGCCTTCCACTTCCACGGTATGGGGATCGAGGATGCGCGCATGGGCTTCCAGCAGGGTCACCCCGCTATTCACCAGCAGCGCCCGATAGATGCCGTTCAGGCGACGAATCTCATGGTCCTTGCTGGCGACCAGGGTGTTCCAGTCGAACGCCGGTACCTCGGCATCCCAGCCATAGCCCCGCGCCTGGCGGAATTCATCGCGAAAGGAGGCACCGTAAATGAAGTATTTCTTGGGCATGCAGCCCACGTTCACGCAGGTGCCACCCAGGTAGCGGCTTTCGGCCACCGCCACCCGCGCGCCGAAATCGGCGGCGAAGCGCGCGGCACGTACCCCGCCCGAACCGGCGCCTATCACGAAGAGGTCGAAATCATAGGTCGTCATGGAACACTCTCTTGGCTTCTGCTGGCGTCAGCATAACGCAAGCCATCAGGGGTCGCGGCAGCGGTGGCCGACCACCAGAAACGACAAGGCCACCCGAAGGTGGCCCGATCGACTGCACGTGGCGGCTTACAGCGCCTTGTACAGGTTCTCGAAGCAGAAGTTGGTGGCTTCGACGAAACCTTCTGCGCTACCGCAGTCGAAGCGCTGGCCCTTGAACTTGTACGCCAGGACGCAACCGTCCTGTGCCTGCTTCATCAGGGCGTCGGTGATCTGGATCTCGCCACCCTTGCCCGGCTCGGTCTGCTCGATCAGGTCGAAGATGTCCGGAGTCAGGATGTAGCGGCCGATGATCGCCAGGTTGGAGGGAGCGTCCTCCGGCTTGGGCTTCTCGACCATCTTGTTCACGCGGTAGATGTCGTCGCGGATCATCTCGCCGGCGATCACGCCGTACTTGTTGGTCTCGTTGGCCGGGACTTCCTGGATGGCCACGATGGAGCAGCGGAACTGGTTGTACAGCTTGACCATCTGCTTGAGGACGCTGTCGCCTTCCAGGTTCAGGCAGAGGTCGTCCGCCAGCACCACGGCGAAGGGCTCGTCACCGATCAGCGGGCGGCCGGTCAGGATGGCGTGGCCCAGGCCCTTCATCTCCACCTGACGGGTGTAGGAGAAGGTGCAGTTGTCGATCAGGTTACGAATGCCGACCAGGTACTTTTCCTTGTCGGTGTTCTTGATCTGGCTTTCCAGCTCGTAGCTGATGTCGAAATGGTCTTCCAGCGAACGCTTGCCACGACCGGTAACGATCCCGATCTGATGCAGACCCGCTTCCAACGCTTCCTCCACGGCGTACTGCACCAGAGGCTTGTTCACGATGGGCAGCATTTCCTTGGGCATGGCCTTGGTCGCGGGGAGAAAACGAGTGCCATAGCCGGCTGCCGGAAACAGACATTTGGTGATCATGGGAGTCCTTTGATCTGACGTGGAGGCAAAACGAACGGCGGTCTATCCAGCCGCTTGTCGCATACAATGCCCGAAGCGCGCGACGCTGGAAATAGCCAGACGAGGGCGCTCAGTGGACGTGCGGATACGACTCCAGGATTCCCCTCTGGTTCTGCGCAAAGCGTCAAAGAACTGCTATCGTCCAAAGTTTGGAACCAGCGTCACGACTCCGCGGATAGATCTCGACATGAAGAAATGGATGCTCCCGTTGCTGTGTGTTTCCCTTGCCGGCTGCTCCCTGAGCGGCCATCACGAGGCAGCCGAAACGCGCCCGCTCAGCGAGGAACAGACCACCCTGCTGCGCCAGAATGACCTGCTACAGGCCAAATTGCTGGTGCTCGGAGGCAGTGAAGAACAACTCCGCCTCGCCGATGCCCTGCTGCTGCGCAATGGTGGCCAGAGCACCGATGGCGAAGTGGAGTTCTACCGCGCGGTGATAGCCATCAAGCAAGGCCCGCAGACCGACGACGTCCTGGACCTGCTCAATCGCTCGGCCGACCGTCGCTATCCGCTGGCCTATGCCTTGCTCTATCGGATGTACGCCGATCCCTTCCTGATCGCCGAGGCCGACCCCATCCAGGCGCAGACCTACAAGAGCGCCTATGCGGAGCTGGCGGTAGCCAAAAGCGGCTATCCGTCCTTCGAGAAGGCCGTCGAAGTCACCCGCCAGCTGGCTCCCTGAGGCCCCAGCCGCCCCTCTGGTACGACCTTTTGCGGCCGTTCACACTCTGGCGATGGCAAATGAGGCGCCGTTCGGGCTTTGGCAGGATGAATGATATCAATTGGCCGCATAGAGATAGCATCGCGCTACCTCGTCATGCAGCCAAGAGCCTCGTCCATGTCCACGCTTGGCAAGACCTCTCCCGACATCGCTGCCCCTCGCCAGGCGACTCGCCGCCTGGTCCTGGCCCTGACGGCCATTCTGGCGCTCGCCCTCCTGCTCACCCAGCTACCGACCTTCATCAATGCCTCCAGCGGCGAGACCTGGCAGTTGCGTGGTGGCCCGATCCCGCTCATGCAGAACCCCTCCATGCCCGAGCGCAGCGTGCTGGCCAACCGGCAGCGGATCGCCATGCTCAAGCCCGGAGATCGTGTGCTAGTGCTGGAGAGTCTTCCCTTTCGTCCGTGGAAGAAGGTGATGGTGGTGGGCGAGGACGACCACATCGGCTGGATCCGTGTCACCCCGGCACTGGGCGCGGTCAGGGTGCAGTGACGCCACCCGCTGGCCGCGTCGACAGCACCTGCGCGATCCTGGTGACGTGCCAGAGATACCAGCTCTCACGCCCTAGCCGCTGGGCCTCGCGATGCTCGGGATGGGCACTCCAGGCCGCAGCGGCGGCCTGGTCTACCCAGTAGGACAGGGTGATGCCCACCCCATCGCTGCCCCGCGCCGACTCCACGCCGATAAAACCGGGCTGCTCGGCTGCCAGCGCCAGCATACGCTCGGCCATCCGCGCGTAGCCCTGATCTTCCGCCGAGCGTTGCGAGATGAAGACGACCACCACGCAACCCTCGGGCAGCTCCAGCCGGTTCATAGCTCACCCCCGCGCCGAGCGACGACCGCCTCCAACCAGGCGCGTACCGCCAGCGGAACCCGACCGTCGAGCGCCTCGCGCTCGGGTTGGTACAGGGTACCGAAATGACACGCCTGGCCTGCCAGTTCGAAGGCCACTGGTAGTCCTTCGTCGTCCCACGCCAGGATTCGCCAGCCCGCCGCGAGCAGTGCCGGCAGGTAGTCAGGATTCACCCCGAACCGGCAGTGATAGGCGGCCTCTGCCTCCTCCCGGCCATCCGCCCCTATCAGTCGCGAACCGGGTAGCAGCCTGAGTCGATTGCGAAAGTCGATGCGCGCACAGCTCAAGGGCGTCAGCAGCGCTCGCTGGGCCGCAGGATCTTCCTCAGCGTGGGCCACGTCAGACCATCCCGGCAGCGTCCGCGCCTGTTCCAGAAGGGCATGCTGCAAGCCGCCACAGGTACCCAGGAAGGGGATGTCTCGCTCGCGAACCGTGCGAATCACGGCTAGCGCGCCCTCGCGATTCCGGTAAGGGCTGCCCGGTACGCACCAGAGTCCGTCGCAGTCGGCGAGCGCGCCGTCCGCCATTTCGGTGGGTAGCCAACGCGTTCGCAGCGAAATGTCCAGCGCCGCGGCGGCAAGCGCCAGCGCCTTGGGGATGGCCTGGTGCGCGACGATGGTGGGGTCTTGGTCACCCAGCAGCACAATTTCATACGAGGACATGGCGTACACCTGCAATAGCGAGTCGAGGTCCGCGCCACCTTAGAATGGCGGGTGCAGGTGTTTAATAGGCGTTGGGGTAAGGAGGACTGGCGCCCGTGCACTATCGTCTGGCGCAGAGCGCTCTCGTCCTGATCCTGCGCCACCCTCGCCCGGACGACAGCCCTGCTGGCACAGGACACCTCATCATTCGGGGACGACCGCGGAGGCACCGCTGGAGGCCCGGCCGGGGGTGATGAACGGTGACGTGGTCTGGTGCGCTTGAGCACCACCAAGGTGATGCTCGCAAGCCTTCTGCTAGCTAGCGCCGCTGTCCGAACTGCGGCAGCTTTACCCAAGCTTCCGCTGAGCTGCGCACCGATAACGCCTTCCTCGCACCTGCGCAGGCCTTCAACCAGCTTTGATCTATTACACCGGCCTCGGCGCCGCCTGGTTACCCGGCTATCTGAGCGCCCCGCCTGATCCGCACGCGCAGGCCCCGGGATCTACCAGCGGCCGGCCTCTAGCGCCTGGTGCGGCCGGGCTGTCGGGCGATACGCCCGGTACCGGCACCAGGCACCAGGCACCAGGCACCAGGCACCAGGAGACGCCCTCGCGAGCGGCTGGCTCAGGGCGCCGGATTCGGCTGGGCGACGTGGATGGCCTCGATGGCCCGCAGCGTCTCGGCATCCAGCTCCAGTTCGCTGCTCGCCAGATTGCTTTCCAGCTGGGCGATCGAAGTGGCGCCGATGATATTGCTGGTCACGAAGGGCCGGCTGGTGACGAAGGCCAGGGCCATCTGCGCCGGGTCCAGACCGCGCTCGCGGGCCAGTTCGACATAGGCCTGGGCTGCGCGTTGCGCCTGGGGGTTGCTGTAGCGCTGGAAGCGCTCGAACAGCGTCAGCCGGGCACCTGCTGGCCGTGCGCCGTCCAGGTACTTGCCGGCCAACACGCCAAAAGCCAGCGGCGAATAGGCCAGTAGCCCGACTTGCTCGCGAATGGCCTGCTCGGCCAGGCCCACCTCGAAACTGCGATTGAGCAGGTTGTAGGGATTCTGGATCGAGACCACCCGCGGCCAGCCTCGGGTTTCGCTCAGATGCAGGAACTGCTGGACGCCCCAGGGCGTTTCATTGGAGAGCCCTACATGACGCACCTTGCCCGCACGGACGAAACCGTCCAGGGCTTCCAGCGTCTCCTCGAAGGGCGTAAAGGCCGCGTCGCTGTGCTCATAGCCCAGTTGGCCGAAGAAGTTGGTGCGCCGATCCGGCCAGTGCAGCTGGTACAGATCCAGATAATCGGTGTTCAGGCGCTTGAGGCTGGCATCCAGGGCGGCGGTGAGGTTGGCCTTGGTGAATTCCAGGCCGCCATCGCGGATGTAGTCCATGTCGCGGCCAGGGCCCGCGGCCTTGCTCGCCAGCACCCAGTCGGCCCGGTCACCGTGCTGACGGAAGTAGTTGCCGATGATGGTCTCGGTACGGGTATAGGTTTCCGCCCGCGGCGGCACCGGATACATCTCGGCGGTATCCAGCAGATTGACGCCGGCCGCCTTGGCGACCCGGATCTGCTCGAAGGCTTCTGCCTCGGTGTTCTGCTCGCCCCAGGTCATGGTGCCCAGGGAAATGGCGCTCACCTTCAGCTCGGTTCGGCCCAGGGATCGATAGTGCATGGCAAGCCTCTTTCGCGGTTGAAACCGCAACGTTAACAGGACTTCCAAGCGCAGCCCAACTCGTCAGACAATTTGAACTCCCGCCTGAATCGGGTTGCCCTCCCCTTGGTGCAACGGCCATCGCCGCTTCGCCCACGGATGACCTCAACCTACCCAGGCGGGTGCCCGTAGAGGACCGGCGCGGCACTCCGGAGTGACATCATGAAAGCTGTGGTCTATCAGGGCCCGCGCGACGTCGCAGTCCAGAACGTCGCGGATGCCCGTATCGAAAAACCCACCGACGTCCTCGTCAGGATCACCACTACCAACATCTGCGGTTCCGACCTGCACATGTACGAAGGCCGCACCAGCTTCGAAAGCGGTCGGGTCTTCGGCCACGAGAATCTCGGTGAGGTGGTCGAGGTCGGCCTCGGTGTCGATCGCATCAAGGTCGGCGACCGGGTCTGCCTACCCTTCAACATCGGCTGCGGTTTCTGCGAGAACTGCGAGCGCGGGCTGACCGGCTTCTGCCTCACCGCTAACCCGGGCGTCGCCGGTGCAGCCTACGGCTTCGCCGACATGGGCCCCTACCAGGGTGGCCAGGCGGAATTGCTGCGAGTGCCCTACGCCGACTTCAACTGCCTGGTCCTGCCCGAAGACGCCGCGGAGCGCGAAGACGACTACGTGATGCTGTCCGACATCTTTCCCACCGGCTGGCATGCCACCGAGCTGGCCGGTCTGCGCCCGGGGGAATCCATCGCCATCTACGGTGCCGGTCCGGTCGGCCTCATGGCCACCCACGCCGCCATGATCCGCGGCGCCTCCGAGGTCTATGTGGTCGACGATCAACCCGATCGCCTGGCCCTGGCGGAAAAGCTGGGAGCCAAGGCCATCCATGCCAAGGAGGGCGATGCGGTCGAGCAGATCCTCAATCTCACCCACGGACGGGGTACCGATCGCGGTTGCGAGTGCGTCGGCTACCAGTGCTGCGATCACCACGGGCACGAAGTCAATCACCTGACCATGAACAACCTGGTGGCCTCGACCCGCGCCACCGGTGGTATCGGCGTGGTTGGGGTGTTCGTACCCCAGGACCCGGGCGGCCAGAACGACCTGGCCAAGCAAGGCAAGATGGCCTTCGACTTCGGCAACTTCTGGTTCAAGGGCCAGAAGATCCGCACCGGTCAGGCCAACGTCAAGAACTACAACCGCGAGCTGGCGCGGCTGATCCATGCGGGCAAGGCGCGCCCCTCGCAGATCATTTCCCATCGCCTGAGCCTGGCCGAGGCGCCAGATGCCTATCGCCATTTCGATGCGCGGGATGATGGCTGGACCAAGGTGGTGCTGAAGCCGGCCGCCTGAGCCTCTTCAACCTCATAGGGAGCGCTCCAGGAGGAGCCGCTCCCACCCTTCTGGCGCCCCCGGCAGCCGTTCGCTGGTGATAGGCGCCTTATTTAGGCTAGGATGGCGCCGCCCCGAATCCGGGGCCTGGGTTCCCTCACCCCAGGCACTTTCAAAAAGGCCCGCTCATGCTCGAACGTCTCGATTCCGCACGCCGCCCGGCGATCGCCGCGCTGGTCGCTTTCCACATCCTCATCATCATCGCCAGCAACTACCTGGTGCAGCTGCCGTTGCAACTCTTCGGCTGGCACACCACCTGGGGCGCCTTCAGCTTCCCCTTCATCTTTCTCGCCACCGACCTCACGGTGCGGGTCATGGGCAAGGCGCCAGCGCGCCAGGTCATCGCCCGGGTGATGATCCCGGCGCTAGTGGTGTCCTACGTTGTCTCGGTCCTGTTCCAGGACGGCCATTTCCAGGGCTGGGCCGCGCTGGCCGCGGTCAACGTCTTCGTCCTGCGTATCTCCCTGGCCAGCTTCTGCGCCTACGTCCTCGGCCAACTGCTGGACATCCAGGTGTTCGACCGCCTGCGCCGCTCGCGCCACTGGTGGCTGGCGCCAACCGTCTCCACGCTGTTCGGCAATGCCCTCGACACCCTGGCCTTCTTCTCCGTGGCCTTCTGGCACAGCGACAATCCCTTCATGGCCGCCCACTGGCCGGAGATCGCCCTGGTCGACTATGGCGTGAAGCTGACGGTAAGCCTGATCCTCTTCGTACCTCTCTACGGCATGCTGCTGCGGTCTCTGCTGCCCCAGGCGCTGGCGCGTCGCCCAGGCCTGGCTTGAGCCCGTAACGGCGGCCGTCGCGCCCTGGTTCCTGTACGAAAAGTCGGCGAGCGCCGGCACTTTTCGGTGAGAACCCGGGCCTAGAGTGAAGCTCCAGTCACTTAACCAGGTCTCATCATGCTCGCCACCGCCCTCGCCCGCTTTCCTCGCCTGGAATTGCAGCCCTCCGTCACCTCGCTGGACTTCCTGCCGCGGGTGTCGGCCGAGCTGGGACGACCGATCTACTGCAAGCGCGACGACACCACCAGCCTGGCCCTGGGCGGCAACAAGGTGCGCAAGCTGGAGTATCTGGTCGCTGAAGCCCTGGCCGAAGGTGCCGATACCCTGGTCACCGCGGGCGCCATCCAGTCCAACCACGTTCGCCAGACCGCCGCGGTCGCCGCCCAGCAGGGGCTGGCCTGCGTCGCCCTGCTGGAAAATCCCATCGCCACCCAGGATGAGGACTATCTCCACGGCGGCAATCGCCTGTTGCTCGACCTCTTCGGCGCCGAGATCCGGCCAGTGGCCGCTCTCGACGATCCGCACCACCAGTTGCTGGCCGAGGCCCAGCGCCTGCGCCAACTGGGTCGCAGGCCCAAGGTGATTCCCGTCGGCGGCTCCAATGCCCTGGGCGCCCTCGGCTACGTCCGCGCGGGCCTTGAACTGGTCGGGCAACTTGACGCTCTTGAACTGCAGCCGGCCGCCATCGTCGTCGCCTCCGGCAGTGCCGGGACCCAAGCCGGTCTGGACCTGGCCCTCAACGAGGTGCGCCCTGCCGTCCCGGTGATCGGCATCACCGTTTCCCGCACCGTCGACGAGCAACTACCCAAGATCACGTCGCTGCGGCAACAGTTGGCCGAGCTGCTCGGCCTCGCCGATCCTGCGGTGCCCCCGCGGTTGCGCGACGGCTACCAAGGCCCCCGCTACGGCGAGCCCAACCTCGGCACCCTGGCGGCCATCCGCCGGCTCGCTCGCCTGGAGGGGCTGGTGCTGGACCCGGTCTATACTGGCAAGGCCATGGCCGGCCTGCTGGACCTGGTCGCCCGCGACGAACTACCGCCCGGCCCGCTGGTGTTCCTGCATACCGGCGGTACCCCAGGCACCTTCGCCTATCGACAGTGGCTCGCCTGCTAGCGATGCGACCGCCAGTGGTGGCATAACGTCAGCATTTTTTCGACTAAGGCTGTCTGACCAGACACCTTCATAGTGGCGCCCCCATACCTACAAGGATCCCATCCATGCGCAAGCCCCTCTCCCACCGTCTGTTCCGCAGCGCTGCCCTGCTGCTCGCCCTGGGCCTGGCTCACCAGGCCACTGCCCAGGCGGAAGACCTGTTGCAGACCGTCAAGCAACGCGGTGAATTGGTCGTCGGCCTGGAAGGCACCTACCCGCCCTTCAGCTTTCAGGACGAGCAGGGCCAGTTAGCCGGCTTCGAAGTGGACTTCGCCAAAGCCTTGGCCAAGGAGCTGGGGGTGAAAGCCAAGATCGAGCCCGGCAAGTGGGACGGCCTGCTGGCGGCCCTGGAATCGCGCCGTCTGGACGTGGTGATCAACCAGGTGACCATCAGCGAGGAGCGCAAGAAGAAATACGACTTCTCCACGCCCTATACCGTCTCCGGCATCCAGGCCCTGGTGCGCAAGGACGACGCCAGCACCATCAAGACCGCCGCCGACCTCGCCGGCAAGAAGGTCGGTGTCGGCCTGGGTACCAACTACGAGCAATGGCTACGCCAGAACGTACCCCAGGCGGACGTCCGCACCTACGAAGACGATCCCACCAAGTACCAGGACCTGCGCGTAGGGCGCATCGACGCCATCCTCGTCGACCGCTTGGCCGCCCTGGAATTGCTGTCCAAGACCAAGGATAAGCTGGCCCTGGCCGGCGAGCCCTTCAGTCGCCAGGAGTCGGGCATCGCCGAGCGCAAGGGTGATCCGGAATTCCACGCTGCTGTCGACCAGGCGATCGCCAAGCTGCGCGCCGACGGCACCCTGGCGAAGATCTCCGAGAAGTGGTTCAAGGCCGACGTCACCCAATGAGCGGCACCCTGCAACTCCTCCTCGATTCGCTGCCCTTCCTGCTGAAGGGCGCGATCTGGACCGTGGTCCTGAGCCTCGGCGGCATGTTCTTCGGACTGCTGCTAGGCTTTGGCCTGGCTCTGCTCCGACGCTCCGCCAACCTGCTGCTGCGGAGCGTCGCGCGGCTGTACATCTCCTTCTTCCGCGGCACACCGCTGCTGGTGCAACTGTTCGTCATTTACTACGGGCTGCCCGAGCTCGGCCTACAGCTCGATCCGCTACCCGCGGCGCTGATCGGCTTCTCGCTGAACATGGCCGCCTACACCGCCGAGATCATCCGCGCGGCCATCGGCGCCATCGACCGCGGCCAATGGGAAGCCGCCGCCAGCATCGGCATGACGCCGCTGCAGACCCTGAGGCGCGCCATCCTGCCCCAGGCCCTGCGCATCGCTCTGCCGCCGCTGGGCAACAGCTTCATCGCGCTAGTGAAGGACACCTCGCTGGCCGCCACCATCCAGGTACCCGAGCTGTTCCGCCAGGCCCAGCTGATCACCGCCCGCACCTTCGAGATCTTCAGCCTCTATCTGGCTGCCGCATTGCTCTATTGGGTGCTGGCCAGCCTGCTGTCCACGCTGCAGAACCGCCTGGAACGGCACTACGGTCGCCACATCAACGAACGGGGTCAGTCATGATCGAGGTAGAGGGACTGTCCAAGTCATTCCGGCAACAGACCGTGCTGCAGGGCATCGACCTCAGCGTGGCCCAGGGCGAGGTGGTCGCCATCATCGGCCCCAGCGGCTCGGGCAAAACCACCCTGTTGCGCTGCCTGAATCTGCTGGAAACACCCGACGCCGGCACCATCCGCGTAGGCGATCTGAGCATCGATGCGGCGCGCCCCCTGAGGGCCCAGCAGGGGGCGATTCGCAAGCTGCGCCAGAGCGTCGGTTTCGTCTTCCAGAACTTCAATCTGTTTCCCCATCGCACCGCGCTGGAGAACGTCATCGAGGGGCCGATCATCGTCCAGGGGGAAAGCCGCGATACGGCCCTCGCCCATGGTCGCGAGCTACTGGCCAAGGTCGGTCTGGCGGACAAGGCCGACGCCTATCCAGGCCGGCTCTCGGGCGGCCAACAACAGCGCGTCGCCATCGCCCGGGCGCTGGCCATGCGCCCCCAGGCAATCCTCTTCGACGAACCCACCTCGGCGCTCGACCCGGAACGGGTGGGCGAGGTGCTGGAAACCATCCGCGACCTGGCCCGGGAAGGACGTACCCTGCTGATCGTCACCCACGAAATGGCCTTCGCCCGCGACGTCGCCCACCGGGTACTGTTCATGGACGGCGGGCGCATCGTCGAGCAAGGTAGCGCCGCCGAGGTCTTCAACCACCCCCGCGAAGAACGTACCCGGCGCTTCCTCGCCAAGTTCGTCCGCGACCAGGCTGCCGACTACTCCTGAGCCAAGCCGGCGCAGCCCTGCAGACTGGCCTGACTCACATTGCTGTTGGCCGGTACCCCATGGGTCAGCCAGACGTTGCCGCCGATAGTCGAACCCTGGCCGATGGTGATGCGACCAAGGATGGTGGCGCCCGCATAGATCACCACGTCGTCCTCGACGATGGGATGCCGCGGATGCCCCTTCTTGAGGCTGCCATCGGCGTCCGCCGGGAAGCGCTTGGCGCCGAGGGTCACGGCCTGATAGATGCGCACCCGGTCACCGATGATGCAGGTCTCGCCGATCACCACGCCCGTACCATGATCGATGAAGAAACCCTCGCCGATCTGGGCGCCGGGATGGATATCGATGCCGGTCGCCGAATGCGCCCGCTCACTGACCATCCGCGCCAGCAGCGGCAAGCCGCTGCGGTAGAAGTGATGGGCGATGCGGTGGTGGATCATGGCGTAGATGCCGGGATAGCAGAGCAGTACCTCGTCCACGCTGCGCGCCGCCGGGTCGCCTTGGTAGGCAGCGATGACGTCGGTATCCAGCAGACGCCGCAGGTCAGGCAGGGCCAGGGCGAAGGCCTGCACCAGGCGCCGGGCCTCGTCGGTGCGGTTGACGCCGTTCTCGCCCCGCTGCTTGGCGAAATAATCGAGTTCCAGCTTCGCCTGGATCACCAGGGCATTGAGCGCCCGCTCCAATTCGAAGCCCACATAGAAGTCCTCGCTCTCCTGCCGGAGCTGATCCGGGCCGAGGCGCAAAGGAAAGAGCGCACCGCTGAGGGATTCGATCACCGTTGCCATCACGCTCCGCGAGGGCAGTTCGCGCCCACTGAATTCGCGGAAGCGGCCGTGGGTCTCGCGCCAGTGGCTACGGGCGGCATGCAGCTCGCCCACGATGCGACCCAGCTGCCAATCATTGCCACCGGTGGATTGCCCGTTAAATTCGTTCATGAGTCTTCTATCCAGTTGCCAGACTGCCGAGGATAAAGTATCCGGTCATCCCTGACAGCCCACGCCGCCCAACGCGCGGTAAGCTGTCGTCCCTCGCCAACCAAGGAGCGCCCCATGCTCGCCTCCCCCCTGGTCACCGCTACCTGGCTGCAGGAACAACTGGGCCGTACGGACCTCATGCTGCTCGATGCCAGCCTCTACCTGCCCACCGAGCCCCAGGTAGCCGATGAGATCTACCGGCAGCAGCACCTGCCCGGCGCCCTGCGCTTCGACATCGAACGCTTCTCCGATCCGGATACCGCGCTGCCGCACATGGTGCCCAGTGTCGGTCGCTTCGCCCGCCTCGCCGGCGAGCTGGGCATCACTCCGGATACCTTCATCGTCGTCTACGACCAGAAAGGCCTGTTCTCCGCGGCCAGGGCCTGGTGGCTGTTCCGCCTGTTCGGTCACGAGCGCATCGCCGTGCTCGACGGCGGTCTGCCACTCTGGCGCAACCTGGGTCTGCCGCTCGAAGCCGGCGAGAACCACGCCGAACCTAAGCAACCGTACCCCACCGCCCTGAACTACCGCCTGCTCTGCGGACTGGGCGACGTCCAGACCGCTCTTAGCGTCGGCCAGACCCAGGTGCTCGATGCTCGCGGTGCCAAGCGCTTCGCCGGCGAAATCGCCGAGCCCCGGCCGGGTGTCGCCCCAGGGCACATGCCCGGCAGCCTCAACCTGCCCTACGACAGCCTGCTGAACGCCGACGGAACCCTGTTGCCACCGCAAGAGCTGCGCCAGCGCTTCCAGGCTCTCGGCGTCGACGGCCTGCACCCGGTCATCGCCAGTTGCGGCAGCGGCGTCACGGCAGCGGTGCTGTTGCTCGCCCTCAACGCCGCCGGGTTGCCGGATGGCAGACTCTACGACGGTTCCTGGAGCGAATGGGGCCAGCACCCGAGCACGACGAAAGTCCTGGGTCATGACTGAATCAGGCCTGGAAGCGCCTAAGTCACTGATTTGCAATAAACGCTGTAGTATTCGATAGAGACGCCCAATCGCCGACATCGCCTTTAACAATGAGGCGAATCGTCAAAAGGCGATTAGTATGCGTCCTATCGATTTCAACCCTTACCTTCCAACCCTCAAGGAGTCATCAATGTCCCTGATCAACACCGAAGTGAAGCCTTTCACCGCGACCGCTTACCACAATGGCAAGTTCGTCCAGGTGACCGAGGCCGATCTGAAGGGCAAGTGGTCCGCCATCGTTTTCTACCCGGCTGACTTCACCTTCGTGTGCCCCACCGAGCTGGAAGACCTTGCTGACCTGTACCCCGAGTTCCAGAAGCTGGGCGTCGAGATCTACGGCGTGTCCTGCGACACCCACTTCGCTCACAAGGCCTGGCACGACACCTCCGAAGCCATCAAGAAGGTCAACTACCCGCTGGTAGGCGACCCCACCGCTCGTCTCGCCCGTAACTTCGAAGTCCTGATCGAAGAAGAAGGCCTGGCCCTGCGTGGCACCTTCCTGATCAACCCGGAAGGCCAGATCAAGCTGTGCGAAATCCACGACAACGGTATCGGCCGTGACGCCAGCGAACTGCTGCGCAAGGTCCGCGCCGCTCAGTACGTCGCCAACCACCCGGGTGAAGTCTGCCCCGCCAAGTGGAAAGAAGGCGAAGCGACCCTGACCCCTTCGCTGGACCTGGTCGGCAAGATCTAACGCCCGCCCGATCTAGCCCGAGCGCCCGGGCGCCTTGCCCGCGCGCTCTTTTTTTGCCCATTTTTTACGGAAGCCACGCCGCCATGTTGGACGCTAATCTGAAAGCCCAGCTCAAGACCTACCTCGAACGCGTCACGCGCCCCATCGAGATCGTCGCGTCCCTCGACGACGGCGCGAAGTCCCGTGAAATGCTCAGCCTGCTGCAGGACATCGCCGGTCTGTCCGACCAGGTCAGTCTCAGCACCGACGGCAGCGATGCCCGCCGTCCCTCCTTCGCCCTGCTGACTCCCGGTCAGAACATCGACCTGCGCTTCGCCGGTCTGCCCATGGGCCACGAGTTCACTTCCCTGGTACTGGCCCTGTTGCAGGTGGGCGGTCATCCGTCCAAGGCCAGCCAGGACGTCATCGAGCAGGTCAAGGCGCTCGACGGCGACTACCAGTTCGAAACCTACTTCTCGCTGTCCTGCCAGAACTGCCCCGACGTGGTCCAGGCCCTGAACCTCATGGCCGTGCTCAACCCCCGGGTCAAGCACGTGGCCATAGACGGGGCCCTGTTCCAGGACGAAGTCGAGCGCCGCCAGATCATGGCCGTGCCCAGCGTCTACCTCAACGGCGAACCCTTCGGCCAGGGCCGCATGGGCCTGGAAGAGATCGTCGCCAAGCTGGACACCGGCGCCGCCGCCCGCTCCGCCGACAAGCTCAACGCCAAGGACGCCTTCGACGTCCTGGTCATCGGTGGTGGCCCGGCCGGTGCCGCAGCCGCCGTCTATGCCGCGCGCAAGGGCATCCGCACCGGCGTGGCCGCCGAGCGTTTCGGCGGTCAGGTGCTGGACACCTTGGCCATCGAGAACTTCATCTCCATCAAGGAAACCGAAGGTCCGAAACTGGCCATGGCCCTGGAGGAGCACGTCAAGCAATACGAAGTCGACATCATGAACCTGCAGCGTGCCTCTCAGCTGATTCCGGCCCACGACGCCGGCGGCCTGCACGAAGTCCGCTTCGCCGATGGTGGCTCACTCAAGGCCAAGACGCTGATCCTGGCCACCGGTGCCCGCTGGCGCGAAATGAACGTGCCGGGTGAACAGGAATACCGCAATCGCGGCGTCGCCTACTGCCCGCACTGCGACGGCCCCTTGTTCAAGGGCAAGCGCGTCGCCGTCATCGGGGGTGGTAACTCGGGCGTCGAAGCTGCCATCGATCTCGCCGGCATCGTCGCCCAGGTCACCTTGATCGAGTACGACGGCCAGTTGCGTGCCGATGCCGTACTGCAGCGCAAGCTGTTCAGCCTGCCCAACGTGACCGTCATCACCAGCGCCCTCACCAGCGAAGTCAAGGGCGATGGCCAGAAGGTCAACGGCCTGGTCTACAAGGATCGCAACTCCAGCGAGTTCCACCACATAGACCTCGAAGGCGTCTTCGTCCAGATTGGTCTGGTGCCCAACACCGACTGGCTCAAAGGCACCGTGGAGCTGTCGCCGCGCGGCGAGATCGAAGTGGACGCCCGTTGCCAGACCTCGCTGCCTGGTGTCTTCGCCGCTGGCGACGTCACCACCGTACCCTACAAGCAGATCATCATCGCCCTGGGCGAAGGTGCCAAAGCCTCCCTGGCTGCCTTCGATCACCTGATCCGCACCAGCGCCTGATCCGTGAGAACTGTCCAAGCCCGGCCTTTGCCGGGCTTTTTTTCGCCCGCCGGTTCTCCGCCTTGGCATGCTTCTGGCTGCGCTCTAACCAAGCGTCATAAAGATGGGCATGAACGGTCTATGGGTTCCCAGCATACTTTCGTTAGGATCTTATGACCGAGCCCCCAGACTCGGCAGCTCTTGCGGTTGAGGATCAGGCACCCTATGCATAGTCAGAGTTCTTCCAGCGTTTTCGACTCCTACCCGCCCAAGCTAGCGCCTGCTACCCCCCTCACCCATCCGGAACTGGTCGCTTCCCTGGAAGCCACCTTGGAGCAACGCCAACCCGGTCCCGTCTGGCTGTTCGCCTACGGCTCTCTGATCTGGCGTCCGGAATGTCCGGCGGTCGCGGTCCAGCGCGCACGGGTCCACGGCTATCACCGCGGCCTCTACCTCTGGTCCCAGCTCCACCGCGGTACGCCCGAGCAGCCAGGACTGGTGCTGGGCCTGGATCGTGGTGGCTCCTGCTCGGGCTTCGCCTACCAGCTGCCGGACGAACAGCTGGACGGCCACCTGCTGGCGTTGTGGAAACGCGAGATGCCGGATGGTTCCTACCGTCCGCGCTGGCTCAATTGCCACTTGGAAGACGGCAGCAAGGTCCAGGCGCTCGGCTTCGTCCTCAGGCGCAACCTGCCCTGCTATGCCGGCAGTCTTCCCGACGACATCCTCAACCGCGTCCTGACCGAAGCCTGCGGCCATTTCGGCACCACCCTGGACTATGTCGAACGCACCATCTCGGCGCTCAGGGCCCACGCCATGCCCGATCGCAACCTCGAGGCCCTACTGCAGCGCTATCGTCGTGCCCCCTTGCTGGAAGCCATCCAGGGATGAGTGGTAGACGCATCAATCCCCACAAGCTGCTGAACAGCAAATGGACGGCAACTCAGCCCCGCGAACGCCAACGGCACTTCATCGTCACCCGCGTGCATCTTCCCGAAGTCGATACCGACCCGATCAAGCTGATAGATCTACAAGCCGTTCTCACTCGACGCACCTGGACGCTGGACTGGCACGAGCTGCTGGATGCAGAATGCTGGTTGCAAGGCTGGCAATGAAATCCCGAACGCAGGGCTGTGATTTGCGACTAGCATCGCGATAAGACAGCACTCCTCTGCAAAGGTGAAACCCTGTAGCAGCCACTGCTGTCACAGTGCCATCTTTGAACAGGAAGCTTTTTCGGATGACCCTCTATGTTGAACTCGCCAGCGCCTTCAATACCCTGAAAGGCGGCTTCGAGCCGTTGCGCTGCGTGATTTCGACCCGAGATCAGCGCGCCTACGACGTCGAGGTCTTCTCCCGCAGCGGTCAATCCGTCCTCAAGCGTCCCATCGCCCGCACCGAGCTGCTCGACGCCGCCATGCTCGAAGCCTTCATCCTCGACAGCCGCTCCCGCATCGAGCGAGACGCGGATGAAACACCCTACTGGACGATCCCTTCCTGAACGAAAAAGGCCACTCACGCAAACGTGAGTGGCCTTTTTCTTTGGATGGTACCCGAGGCCGGAATCGAACCGGCACGACCGTTAAGTCGAGGGATTTTAAGTCCCTTGTGTCTACCAGTTTCACCACTCGGGCAGAACCGAACCCACAAATGATCGGGCCCGTAAAACCTGATCCAGTATTCACACATCGCTGGATGATGAAAAGCCCCGTAGACCTAGGATCTACGGGGCTCTCAATAGTGGAGGCCGAGGTCGGAATCGAACCGGCGTACACGGATTTGCAATCCGCTGCATGACCACTCTGCCACCCGGCCTCAAACCTGAATGTCTTGCGACACTCATGTAAAACATGGAGCGGGAAACGAGACTCGAACTCGCGACCCCGACCTTGGCAAGGTCGTGCTCTACCAACTGAGCTATTCCCGCTTGGTGACGGGCGCCATTCTATATCAGCCACCCAGCATGTCAACCTATTGATTCAAAAACTTATTTTTTTTTCTCAGCGTTCATCAGGTGCGGCCAGGCGGCCATCAGATAGGTGCACATAGACCACAGTGTCAAAGCCGCGGCGACGATGAGCAAGGCGTACCCGCTGATCACCCAGAAGGTCAGTTGCGGCGGATTGGCCAGCAGGATGACCAGTGCCAACATTTGCGCAGCGGTCTTCCATTTACCCAGGCTGGATACCGCGACCTGGGCCCTGGCACCCAGCTCAGCCATCCACTCGCGCAGCGCCGACACCACGATTTCGCGGCCGACGATGATTACCGCCGGGAGGGTCAACCAGGCATTGGCGTGCTCCTGTACCAGCAATACCAGCGCCACCGCCACGATGAGCTTGTCAGCCACGGGATCGAGAAAGGCGCCAAAGGGCGTGCTCTGCCCCAGCCGACGGGCTAGGTAGCCATCCAGCCAATCGGTGGCACAGGCGATGGCGAAGACCGTACTGGCCGTCCAGTAACTCCAATGCACCGGCAGGTAGAAGAGCACAACGAAAAGGGGAATGAGGAAGACGCGCAGTACGGTAAGCAGATTTGGGATATTCATTGGCGCGGCTATTGATGAACGTGGGGCGATTCTACTCGCTGTGCAGGGCGGCATAAATCTGCTCGGCCAGCTTTTTGCTGATGCTGGGAGACTTGGCGATCTCCTCGATACTTGCACGCTGCAATTCTCGCAAGCCGCCAAAATGCTTCAGCAGCTCCTGCCGACGCTTGGGCCCTATCCCTGCCACTTCTTCCAGGGAGGAGGTTCGACGCGCCTTGCCCCGACGAGCACGATGCCCGGTAATCGCAAAACGGTGCGCCTCATCGCGGATCTGCTGGATGAGGTGCAGCGCGGGTGAATGCGCCGGCAGGGTGAACTCGTTCGAAGGATCGTCCAGATACAGGGTCTCGAGACCGGGCTTGCGGGTGACGCCCTTGGCAACGCCCAGCAGCACCAGGTCAGGCACCGCCAGCTCGCGCAACACTTCCCGCGCCATGGCCAGCTGTCCCTTGCCACCATCTACCAACAGGATATCCGGCAGCTTGCCCTCACCCGCCTTCAGGCGACTGAAACGCCGGGTGAGCGCCTGATGCATGGCGGCATAGTCGTCACCCGCCGTCACGCCTTCGATGTTATAGCGTCGGTAATCGGACTTGAGCGGCCCCTCGGGGCCGAAGACCACGCAGGATGCCACCGTCGCCTCGCCGCTGGAATGACTGATATCGAAGCACTCCAGCCGCTGTGGTGGTTCGGGTAGGTCGAGGGCCTGTACCAGGGCATCGAAACGCAGCCCCATGTGCTGACGATTGGCCAGACGAGTGTTCAGCGCCTGCTCCGCATTCGTCACCGCCAGTTGCTGCCAGCGTGCTCGGGTACCTCGCACGCGGTGGGTAATGGCCAGTTGGCGCTTGTGAACCTCGGCGAAGGCATCGATCAGAGTGGCGAAGTCTTCGTGAAGCGAATTCACGATGATCTCTTCGGGCAAATCTCGCTCCAGGTAGGCCAAGTAGTACTGCTCGAGGAACGCGGCCAGCACCTCGCTGGAATCCTCCTCAATACCTACCTCCGGGAAGAAGTTCTTGCTGCCCAACACCCGTCCACCTCGAACGGTAACCAGGTGTACACAGGCCCCGCCAGGATTGACCATGGCGGCGATGACATCGACGTCCCCGCTGCCGCCCTCGATGCTCTGCTGATCCTGCACGCGCCGGACCAAGGCTACCTGATCACGCAGTTCGGCCGCTCGCTCGAACTCAAGATTGATTGACGCCTTTTCCATCTTGGCCTGCAGCTCTTCAGCCAAGGCATTGCTGCGTCCTTCGAGAAACATGGCGGAGTGGCGAACGTCCTCCGCGTACTCCTGCTCACTGACCAAGGCGACGCAAGGACCTTTGCATCTCTTGATCTGATACTGCAGGCAAGGTCGGGTCCGATTACGGAAGTAGCTGTCATCGCACTGCCTGACCAGAAAGGCCTTTTGCAGCAGGTTAAGACTTTCGCGAATAGCACCGGCGCTGGGATAGGGCCCGAAGTAACGCCCCTTCCCTTTTTTCTCACCGCGGTGGATGGTGAGCCGAGGATACTGATCTTCGGTCGAGAGATAGACGTAGGGATAGGACTTATCGTCCCGCAGCAAAATATTGTAGGGCGGACGCCACTGCTTGATGAGGTTCTGTTCGAGCAGCAGGGCTTCGGTTTCGTTGCCGGTGATGGTCGTCTCGACCTGGGCAATCTTCGAAACCATCGAAGCCGTCTTAGGCGCCAAACCGGTCTTTCTGAAGTAGCTGGAAAGCCTGTTCTTTAGGTTCTTGGCCTTGCCGACGTAAAGCAACTTGCCAGCCTCGTCGAACATCCGGTAAACACCGGGACGTCCGCTGCAGCCGGCTAGAAAAGCTGCAGCATCGAAAGATGAATTCATATCAACTCGTGGCGTCTACCATGCCGTGACGAACGGCCAACATGGCCAGTTCGACATCGCTGGTAATCGATAATTTCTCGAAGATCCTATAACGGTAGGTATTCACGGTCTTGGGCGACAGGCAAAGTTTGTCGGATATGACCTGGACCTTCTGACAACCGGCAATCATCAAGGCGATCTGGATCTCGCGCTCGGACAACTGATCGAAAGGCGAGGCCTCGGCCTTCGACTGGAAGGGCTTCAAGGCGAGTTGCTGAGCGATCTGGGCACTGATGTAGCGGCGACCGGCGAATGCCTGCTTGATGGCCGTGATCATCTCCTCGATGTCGGCGCCCTTGGTCAGATAGCCAGACGCACCGGCCTGCAGGAGGCGGGTAGGAAAGGGATCTTCCTCGCAAGCGGTAACGACCACGACCTTCATGTCTGATTGGCTGCGGAGAAGCTTGCGAGTGGCTTCGAGCCCACCGATACCGGGCATCCTGACATCCATCAGCACTACATCAGGATTCAGTTCTCGGGCTAGCTTGAGTGCGCTTTCCCCGCTGTCTGCCTGGCCAACGACCTGAATTCCCGCTACATCCGCCAGCATCCTGACGATGCCGGTACGGACAAGATCGTGATCGTCGACAACCAGCACTTTGATCAAAATCGAATCCTCTTCACAGACGCTGTCAGCGCCTGTATTCACCCAAACGAAATATCCAGGAACCTTACCGACCCGCGGGATAAGATCCTAGGGCCCAAGGTAAATTTTGCCGGTACGGCAAAAAAAAGGGGTACGACGCTGCGCACCCCTTGACTGTCAGCCCCAAGGCTGTTGGTCATTGTATACCGAAAAAACGCAGAAGAATGAAGCGCATCCAGCGTCTCGCTGGCAAAGGAGATGTTCTGGCTATCAGCGGTACGCACTACCTGGGCCTGAGGGTCTGTAACTCTTGCGCTGCGTTTCGGACTAGCCCCACCACCCTCCTGGCAGTCCATCCCGCCCCCACCTCCTCGCACAGCTCTTCATCCCCTCTTCCCCCGAGAAAAGGGGAAGCTGAAGGAACGGCTAGCTTCAGAGCTTCATGCGAGCTGCCTGATCGCGGCCATGGGCCGCTCCTACGGTAAAACTCCTGCAGGAGCGGCCGCATCGGCGGACTACCATGGCCACGATAACAGTCCGGCGCAGCCGGGCTGCTTTTGCTCTTGCGCTCTTGCAGACTCTCAGTCGCGCGTTATCCAACGGACACCCCTCAAGCCTGCCAGGTGCACCGCCCTTGGCCCCCTCTCCCCGGGGGAGAGTGCTCGAACTCCCGTTCGACTTTCTTCCGCCCCAAAGACAACACCCCCGTCAGAGTGAACTGAGCGGGGGTGCTGGGTATTAGGCGCTTGACGATGACCTACTCTCACATGGGGAAACCCCACACTACCATCGGCGATGCATCGTTTCACTTCTGAGTTCGGGAAGGGATCAGGTGGTTCCAATGCTCTATGTTCGTCAAGCAATTCGGTTGGCTGACCAGGCGATAACGCTGCCTGGCTGGCCCAATTGGGTCGGTGATCGAAGTAGACAACTCGTCTTGGGTCTTGCGAACCCACGCGCCGTTTTCGGCATCGTCTTCCTCACGCTCTGACACGCGGTCAGATTGTTTGGGTGTTATATGGTCAAGCCTCACGGGCAATTAGTATCGGTTAGCTCAACGCCTCACAGCGCTTACACACCCGACCTATCAACGTCGTAGTCTTCGACGGCCCTTCAGGAAGCTCAAGGCTCCAGTGAGATCTCATCTTGAGGCAAGTTTCCCGCTTAGATGCTTTCAGCGGTTATCTCTTCCGAACATAGCTACCCGGCAATGCCACTGGCGTGACAACCGGAACACCAGAGGTTCGTCCACTCCGGTCCTCTCGTACTAGGAGCAGCCCCTCTCAAATCTCAAACGTCCACGGCAGATAGGGACCGAACTGTCTCACGACGTTCTAAACCCAGCTCGCGTACCACTTTAAACGGCGAACAGCCGTACCCTTGGGACCTACTTCAGCCCCAGGATGTGATGAGCCGACATCGAGGTGCCAAACACCGCCGTCGATATGAACTCTTGGGCGGTATCAGCCTGTTATCCCCGGAGTACCTTTTATCCGTTGAGCGATGGCCCTTCCATTCAGAACCACCGGATCACTATGACCTGCTTTCGCACCTGCTCGAGCCGTCACTCTCGCAGTCAAGCTGGCTTATGCCATTGCACTAACCTCCTGATGTCCGACCAGGATTAGCCAACCTTCGTGCTCCTCCGTTACGCTTTGGGAGGAGACCGCCCCAGTCAAACTACCCACCAGACACTGTCCGCAGCCCGGATTACGGGCCTACGTTAGAACACCAAACATTAAAGGGTGGTATTTCAAGGCCGGCTCCACGCAGACTGGCGTCCGCGCTTCAAAGCCTCCCACCTATCCTACACATCAAGGCTCAGTGTTCAGTGTCAAGCTGTAGTAAAGGTTCACGGGGTCTTTCCGTCTTGCCGCGGGTACACTGCATCTTCACAGCGATTTCAATTTCACTGAGTCTCGGGTGGAGACAGCCTGGCCATCATTACGCCATTCGTGCAGGTCGGAACTTACCCGACAAGGAATTTCGCTACCTTAGGACCGTTATAGTTACGGCCGCCGTTTACCGGGGCTTCGAACAAGAGCTTCTCCTTACGGATAACCCCATCAATTAACCTTCCGGCACCGGGCAGGCGTCACACCGTATACGTCCACTTTCGTGTTTGCACAGTGCTGTGTTTTTAATAAACAGTTGCAGCCAGCTGGTATCTTCGACTGCCTTCAGCTCCACCCGCGAGGGGTTTCACCTACCGACAGCGTGCCTTCTCCCGAAGTTACGGCACCATTTTGCCTAGTTCCTTCACCCGAGTTCTCTCAAGCGCCTGGGTATTCTCTACCTGACCACCTGTGTCGGTTTGGGGTACGATTTTGTGTTACCTGATGCTTAGAGGCTTTTCCTGGAAGCAGGGCATTTATCACTTCAGCACCGTAGTGCCTCGTCGTCACGCCTCAGTGTAAAGTGAACCGGATTTGCCTGGAACACACACCTACACGCTTAAACCGGGACAACCGTCGCCCGGCTGATATAGCCTTCTCCGTCCCCCCTTCGCAGTAACACCAAGTACAGGAATATTAACCTGTTTCCCATCGACTACGCCTTTCGGCCTCGCCTTAGGGGTCGACTCACCCTGCTCCGATTAACGTTGAACAGGAACCCTTGGTCTTCCGGCGACAAGGTTTTTCACCTTGTTTATCGTTACTTATGTCAGCATTCGCACTTCTGATACCTCCAGCAGCCCTCACAGGCCACCTTCGACGGCTTACAGAACGCTCCCCTACCCAACAACGCATAAGCGTCGCTGCCGCAGCTTCGGTGCATGGTTTAGCCCCGTTACATCTTCCGCGCAGGCCGACTCGACCAGTGAGCTATTACGCTTTCTTTAAATGATGGCTGCTTCTAAGCCAACATCCTGGCTGTCTGGGCCTTCCCACATCGTTTCCCACTTAACCATGACTTTGGGACCTTAGCTGGCGGTCTGGGTTGTTTCCCTCTTCACGACGGACGTTAGCACCCGCCGTGTGTCTCCCGTGATAACATTCTCCGGTATTCGCAGTTTGCATCGGGTTGGTAAGCCGGGATGGCCCCCTAGCCGAAACAGTGCTCTACCCCCGGAGATGAGTTCACGAGGCGCTACCTAAATAGCTTTCGGGGAGAACCAGCTATCTCCCGGTTTGATTGGCCTTTCACCCCCAGCCACAGGTCATCCGCTAATTTTTCAACATTAGTCGGTTCGGTCCTCCAGTTAGTGTTACCCAACCTTCAACCTGCCCATGGCTAGATCACCGGGTTTCGGGTCTATACCCTGCAACTTAACGCCCAGTTAAGACTCGGTTTCCCTGCGGCTCCCCTATACGGTTAACCTTGCTACAGAATATAAGTCGCTGACCCATTATACAAAAGGTACGCAGTCACACCACGAAGGTGCTCCCACTGCTTGTACGTACACGGTTTCAGGTTCTGTTTCACTCCCCTCGCCGGGGTTCTTTTCGCCTTTCCCTCACGGTACTGGTTCACTATCGGTCAGTCAGGAGTATTTAGCCTTGGAGGATGGTCCCCCCATATTCAGACAGGATACCACGTGTCCCGCCTTACTCATCGAACTCACAGCCTGTGCACCTTTGTGTACGGGAGTATCACCCTGTACCCTGCGACTTTCCAGACGCTTCCACTGATGCACAAGCTGATGATGGTTCTGGGCTCCTCCCCGTTCGCTCGCCGCTACTGGGGGAATCTCGGTTGATTTCTTTTCCTCGGGGTACTTAGATGTTTCAGTTCCCCCGGTTCGCCTCATACAGCTATGTATTCACTGCATGATAGTGTGACGAGTCACACTGGGTTTCCCCATTCGGGTATCGCCGGTTATTGCGGTTCATATCACCTTACCGGCGCTTATCGCAGATTAGCACGCCCTTCATCGCCTCTGACTGCCAGGGCATCCACCGTGTACGCTTAGTCGCTTAACCTCACAACCCACAGGCGTTT
>NZ_CAJYDW010000012.1 GCF_913774235.1 uncultured Pseudomonas sp.
CCTAGCGAGGTGGCCGTAGCTGCAATCGCCCTTTTGGTACTGAGCGACGATCTTCAATTTGAACGCTAGAGAGTACTTGGGCATGGTACGCCTTCAAGGCAGCGTCCAACTTTCGGGGGTCATTTCACTGGCTCATTGTCTGTTGACCCCAAGCGTCCGGTCAGCACAGAACGAGGAGCCCAAGGATGTCGCTATACGCCTTTTGCCAAGATTTCGCCCTGTCCCAGGTGCCCGCCCATACCCGGGCCATCCTGCAGAAGAGCCTGCTGGACATCCTCGGCACCATGGCCGGGGCGGTGTCCAACGCCACCAGCCAGACCCTTTATCGCTACGCCGCCAAGCACTACCCGGGTGGCGAATTCCTCAGCCGCCTGCCGTTCGACGGCCGGTCGGTGAACCTGCTGGGGGCCGGCTGGGCCGGTGGCTTCACCGCCGATAGCCTGGATGCCCACGAAGGACACTTCACCTCCAAGGGTCACGCCGGGGCCACCGTGGTCCCGGCGCTGCTGGCCCTGGCCGATGCCCTGCACGCCCAGGGTCGGATCATCAGCGGCCGCGAACTGCTCGAAGCCCTGTGCCTGGGCTACGAGACCGGTCTGCGTGCGGGTGTCGCCCTGATGGCCACCTCGCCGACCTATCACGCGTCCGGCGGTTTCTCGGCCATCGGCGTGGTCTGTGGCGGGGCCCGTCTGCTCGGGCTCGACGAGACCACCTTCCGCCATGCCCTGGGCATCGCCGAGTACTTCGCCGCCCACTGTCCGATGATGCGGCTGATCGAGCATCCCACCATGCTGCGCGATGCCCATGGTGCCGGCGCCTACAACGGCCTCAATGCCCTGCTGCTGGCCCGCGAGGGCGTCACCGGGGCGCCGGCCGAGACCCTCGAAGCCGACGTGGCCAGTCCCTACTGGAACGACCTGGGCAGCCGCTGGGAGATCGATGCCCAGTACTTCAAGCCCTGGCCGGTGTGCCGCTGGGCGCAACCGGCGCTCACCGCCATGACCCGCCTGCGCGCGGAGCACCCGCAGATCGACGCCGCCTCCGTCGCCGCCATTCGCGTGGAAACCTTCCAGGAGTCCAGTTGCCTGCAGGGGCATCGCCCAGCCAACGCCGACGAGGCCCAGTACGCCCTGGCCTTCCCCCTGGCGGCACTGCTCGCCCGCGGTCAGGTAGGACCGGAGGAGGTTACCGGCGCGGCGATCGGCGCGCCGGACATCCTGGCGGTGAGCGAACGCATCGAAATCGTCGAGGCGGCAGACCTGTCGGCACGCTTCCCCGAGGAGATCCTCTCGCGGGTGACGGTGCGCCTGCACGAGGGCGCGACCTTCACCTCACCCATCACCGCCGCCTTGGGCGATCCGCACCAGCCGCTGACCCTGGCCGACATCGAGGCCAAGTTCGAGCTGTTCGCCGCGGTCAACCTGAGCCCTGCCGCCCGGGCGGCGGTGAAGGGAGCGGTGCTGGAGCTGGAGGGCGCCGCCGTGGCCATCGAAACCCTGGCGCCGATCTTCGCGCCCTGGCAGCGATAACCCCGGGGCACGCGTCGTCATCCAGTTGAGGGTGATGACCGCCCTGCGCCTCGCGCGTCGCTGCGACTTCCAAGAACAACAAGCTCGTTAACCGAATCCGCTCACGGCCGGATTGCCGAGGACCCGTCACCATGCGCAGCCAGCAAGCCGTCATCGACCTCATCGCCCAGCGCCAACCCCGGCATTCGCTACCTCGCGAGCTGTACAGCGATCCCGCCGTCTATCGCCAGGATCTCGAACAACTCTGGCACCGCGACTGGATCTTCGCCGGTCATACCTTCGAGATCGCCAAGCCCGGCCAGTACTTCACCCTGCAGCTCGGCGACTACCCGGTGGCAGTGGTGCGCAGCAAGGACGGCCGGGTGCGCGCCTTCCACAACGCCTGTCGCCACCGCGGCGCCAAGGTCTGCGAACACGAGCAGGGCAAGGTGGCCAAGCTGGTCTGTCCCTATCACAAGTGGACCTACGAACTGGACGGCAACCTGCTGTTCGCCGGCAACATGGGCGCCGACTTCGACAAGACCCAATACGGCCTCAAGCCGGTGCACGTGGAGGTGGTGGAAAGCTACATCTACGTCTGCGTGGCGGCCAAGGCGCCGGACTTCGAGGCTTTCCGCGCGGCGGTCAAGCCCTTCCTGGCTCCGCACTTCCTCGAGGATTGCAAGGTGGCCTTCCAGTCCGACCTGATCGAACGGGGCAACTGGAAACTGGTGTTCGAGAACAATCGCGAGTGCTATCACTGCGACGGCACCCACCCCGAACTGCTCAACTCCTATGTCGAGAACCTCTCGGTGGCCGGCGTCGGCGGCGCGGACGATCCCGAGCTGGCCGCCCACTGGGCGCGCTGCGAGCGCGCCGGGATGCCCAGCAAGCTGGTGATGGACATCCACGGCCGCTTCCGCATGACCCGCATCCCGCTGTCGGCCGGCGCATTGAGCTACACGATGGACGGCAAACCCGCGGTGGCGGGCCGCCTGGACCGGAGCGGTGAGTCGGACATAGGGGCGCTGCTGTACTTCAACTATCCCTCCACCTGGAATCACCTGCTCGGCGATCACGCCCTGAGCTTCCGCGTGCTGCCCATCGGCCCCAATGAAACCCTGGTGACCACCAAGTGGCTGGTGCCGGAGTCTGCAGTTGAAGGGGTGGACTACGACCTGGAACGCCTGACCAAGGTCTGGATCGCTACCAACGACCAGGACCGACGACTGGTGGAAGGCACCCAGGCCGGGGTGAACTCCCCATCCTACGCACCGGGCCCCTACTCGGAAATCGCCGAGAACGGCGTCTGCCAGTTCGACGATTGGTACTGCGCGACCATGCTGGAGCGGCTGCAAGGCCCGATTCCGTTGCAATCCGTGGGTTGACTCCGCCAGGGCGGGTGCAGAGATCAGGTCGTTTGCGGCTTGGTTAGCGGCGGTTCTCTCACTCCGTAGGGGGAGGCTTTGGGCTAGCATCGGTCCAAGGTCGCAGAAGGCAGGGCAGCGTGATCGATTCAAGAACCTTCGGCAGCGGTATCCAGGGTAAGAACTACTTGCAGTTGCAGTCGACGCGGCCGCGCCCGGAATTTTCCCGGCTGGTCGGCTTCATCCTGCTCGACCACTTCTCCCTGCCGTCCTTCACCCAGGCGCTGGACACCCTGGTCACCGCCAACCTCTTGGCCGCCGGCACCTTCGCTACCCAGACCTACAGCCCGACCGGCGCCGAGGTACTCAGCGACCTGGGTATCGTCATCCGTCCGGACGGCGACTACCGCGCCGCGGAAAATGCCCGCTTCGACCTGCTGGTGGTCTGCGGCGGCCTGCGCACTCCGCTAGAGCTCGATCCGCGCCTCAAGGCTCTGCTGGTGCGCGCGGCCAAACAGCAGGTCACCCTCTGCGGCCTGTGGAACGGCGCCTGGCAACTGGGCCAGGCGGGGATGCTGGACGGCTATCGCTGTGCCATCCATCCCGAGCAGCGCAGCGCCTTCAGCGAGCGGGTGCGTGGCTGCAAGACCTCGGCAGAGAGCCATGTGCTGGATCGCGATCGCCTGACGGCGGCCAGCCCCAGCGGGGCCTTCCACCTCTTTCTCGAATGGATCGGCGCCCAGTGCGGCAGCGCTCTGGCCGACGGCCTGATCAACATCCTCGCCTTCGAGGAATCGCGCTTCCGCCAGGTCAACCCGACGCTCAAGGTGCAGATGACCCCACCGCTGCGCGAGGTGGTGACCCTGATGGAAGCCAACATCGAGGAACCCCTGACCATCGAGCAACTCTGCGACTACGCCGGCCGCTCACGCCGCCAGGTCGAGCGCCTGTTCCGCGAACAGCTCGACACCGCGCCCATGCGCTACTACCTCGAACTGCGCATCACCGAGGGGCGCCGGCTGCTGCAGCACTCCACCCTGTCGGTGCTGGAAGTGGCGGTCGCCTGCGGCTTCACCTCGGTCACCCACTTCAGCAAGAGGTATTCGGCCTACTTCGGCTATCCGCCGTCCAAGGAGCGGCGGCTCAAGTACTAGCCTCGCGGCAGGCACCCTTGGCGGGTGACGCGTCGCGCTCCGCCGCATTCAGGCACAGCAAGCCGGCCAGGACGAACAGCAGGCCGAGCAGCATGCCCGGTGCCAGGGGCTCGTCGAAGCAGGCCCAGGCCCACAGCAGCGCCACCGGCGGACTCAGATAGAGAGCGCCGCTCACCGCCTGGGGGCTGCCTTGGCGCAGACACAGCCAGTAGAGGCCGTAGCCGAGCAGGGTCGGGATCAGCAGCCAGAGCAGTGCCAGGGCGAAGCCCAGGGTCAGCGGCGGGCGCAAGGGGCCCTCGAAGCCAGCCGCCAGCGTCATGACCAGGCTGCTGGCGGCGAGCTGGATGAACAACTGGGTCGGTAAGGCCAGCCGCACCGTCGGTAGGTGACTCTGCAGTAGGGTCGCCAGGGCCAACGCCAGGGCGCCACCCAGGGGCAGGGCATAGGCCCACCCCGGCGCCACCCCCAGGCCTAGCCCAGCGCCGGTCGCGAGCAGTACCCCCGTCAGCCCCAGGCCCAGGCCCAGCCACTGCCGCCCACTGGTAACTTGACCGGGCAGCAGGCAGCACCCCAGGGCCACCAACAGCGGCGACAGATCCGAGAGCAGCGCGGCCAGCCCCGGCGAGACGCCCAGCTCGATGGCCTTGGCCGCCGGCGCAATGCAGCCGGCGAAGGCGAGGGCGCCAATGGCCGCTTGTTGCCCAATGATCCGTAGCGGCAGCCGGCGCAATTCGGCCCAGGCGAGGGGCAACAGCAGCAAGGCGGCCAGGGCGAAGCGCCAGAGCGTCACCAGCAGGGTAGGCGCCTGGTCCGCGGCGTAGCGATAGCCGACGAAGCCGGCGCTCCAGCACAACACCAAGGCGAACTGACGCAACAACGCGGAAGACAGGATGGCAGGCATGACCAGGCTCCAACGGATGGGATGCCTTGAGCCTGGCCCAGAGTGGTAATACACTCAAACGACATTATTGGTAGCTATGGTTCTGTAAAATCGCATCATGCCAGCCCCGCTCGATATCGATGTCCTGCGCACCTTCCATACCATCGTCCGGCTTGGGCAGTTCCGCGCTGCCTCGTTGCAGCTCAATCGCAGCCCCTCGGCGGTGAGCAGCCAGATCCGCCGGCTGGAGGAGCAGGCCGGTGGCCGCCTGTTCGAGCGCGACAACCAGGCCGTGACCCTGACCCCGCTCGGGCGCCGTGTTCTTCTCGAAACGGCTGAACTGCTGCAGGCCCACGACCGCATCCTCGCTGGTCTCACTGGCCAGCCGGTGGTGGGCGAGGTGCGCTTCGGGGTCGCCGAGGACTACGCGGCTTCCTTGCTCAAGGCCGTACTGCCCCGACTGCGCAGCGAGCATCCGGGCATCGCCCTCCAGGTACTCACCGGCAACAGCGGCCAGCTCCGCCGCTGGCTCGGCCAGGGCTTACTGGATCTGGCGCTGTTAGTCGGTCCGCAAAGCGCCGGCCAAACGGAGGGCGAGATGTTCGGCAGCACCCAACCGGTGTGGGTCGCTGGTCCCGGCCTGTCGCTCGGCGACGACGCGCCCGTCCCCCTGGCCTTGCATGGCGAAGGGTGCAGCTATCGCGAACTGGGTATCGACCTGCTGACCGGACAGGGCCGCGGCTGGCAGGCGGTGGTCACCAGCGCCGCTTCTTCGGCCCTGGAAGCGGCGGTCGAACTCGGCCAGGCGGTGGCCATCATCGACCAGGTGCGGATGACCGCCACCATGCGCGAACTCACCCCGGAAGAGGGTTTTCCCCGCTTGCCCTGGCATGCCTTGAGGCTGGCCTCGCCGCCTGGCGAACGCAGCCCGGCCTGCGCCCGGCTGGCGGGCCTGATCGCCGAGGATTTCCGGCTGTAACCAAGCCATTATCGGCCGGCGAGCAGTGTCAGCCGCGTGCAGAGGAAGTCCACCAGGACACGGATCTTGGGAGCCGGTTGCTTGCTGACCGGCCAGAGCACATGGAATACCCCTCTGTACTCCAGCCGGTCGGCCAATAGCGTGCACAGCCGGCCATCGGCCAGGGCGTCCGCCACGGCAAAATCCGGCAGGTAAGCGATGCCCAGGCCGCGCAAGGCGAAGCACAGGCGGGTCTCGATGTTGTTGCAGATCATCGTGGTGGGCAGGGCTGCCTCGGCTTCGCCGGGCAAGCGCCGCAAGGCCCAGGCTTCCAGTTTGCCGCTGTTGGGAAAGCGATAGTGCAGGCAGGCGTGCTGCAGCAGGTCGGCCGGCGTCTGCGGCGTGCCACGCTGGGCCAGATAGTCGGGCGACGCGACCAGGTGCATCCGGAAGCTGCCCAGCCGGCGCGCCGCCAGACGTGAATCGGAAGGCTCACCGGTACGCACCACGGCGTCGAATCCCTCTTCGATGACATCGACCATGCGGTCGGTGAAATCCAGGTCCAGCTCGATCTGCGGATAGGCGCGCATGAACTCGCCGAGTACCGGCAGCACCAGCGAACTCACCAGTGGCAGGCTGACCCGCAAGCGACCGCGTGGCGTGGCACTGACTTGCGACAACTCCAGTTCCGCGGCCTCGATCTCGGCGAGGATGCGGCGGCTGCGTTCCAGGAAGAGGGCACCCTCGGCCGTCAGGGTGATGCTGCGCGTGCTGCGATGGAATAGGCGCACGCCGAGCTTATCTTCCAGGCGCGCCACGCTCTTGCCGACGGCCGAGGCCGATACGCCCAGCAGGCGTCCTGCCGCGACGAAACTGCGCGTCTCGGCTACCTGCACGAACACCATGAAGCCGTTGAGACTGTCCATGTTTCCCTTGCTCATGAATTGCGGACGTCTGGTTCCGCACATCGAGGAACTCTAGCCTACTTTTTCTTCAATCCCTGGCTTTCTATCGTCGCGGCACATCTATCGAACGAGGGCTGTGCCATGACGAATCTTCTGCGATTACCCATCGAGCCCGTGTCCGCTAGTCGGCTGTCCGCGCAGGTGCAGACTGTCGTCCAGCGCGCCCTGGATGAGCAGCGTCTGGTGGGGGCCGTGGTCCTCGTCGCCCGTGACGGCGAGCTGCTGCATCGGCAGGCCGCCGGCTTCGCCGACCGTGAACGGGCGCAGCCGATGACCGTGCAGACCCTGTTCCGGCTGGCTTCGGTGACCAAGCCCATCGTCTCCACCGCCGCGCTGGTGTTGGTGGCGCGCGGTCTGCTGGAACTCGATGCGCCGATCGCGCTCTGGCTGCCCGAGTTCTGCCCGCGTCTGGCCGATGGCCGCCCGGCAGCCATCACCGCACGGCAGTTGCTCAGTCATACGGCTGGCTTGGGATACCGGTTCCTGGAGACCGATGCGGATAGGCCCTATGCACGGGCTGGCGTGTCGGACGGCCTGGATGCCGCGGGCCTCGACCTCGCCGAGAACCTGCGCCGCCTCGCCAGCGTACCTCTGAGGTATCCGCCGGGTACGGCCTGGGGCTACTCCTTGGCCACCGATGTGCTGGGCGCCCTGATCGAGCGGATCCAGGCCGCGCCCTTGGGCGAGGCGGTGCAACGCCTGGTGACCGGTCCCCTTGGCCTGGCCGATACCGGCTTCGTCGTCCGTGATCGCAGCCGGATGGCGACCGCCTACGTCAACGACCAGCCGTGCCCCCACCCCTTGGCCGAAGGCGAGACGGTCCCGGTGTTCGAGGACACCCTTGGCATCACCTATAGCCCTGGGCGCATCTTCGACGACCGTGCCTTCCCCTCGGGAGGCGCCGGCATGGCCGGTACCGCCGAGGATCTCTTGCGGCTCCTGGAGACCTTGCGGCAAGGGGGTGCGGCATTGCTGCCTGGCGAGCTGGTTGAGGATATGGGGCGGGATCAGACCCAGGGGCTGGAGTTGCCTGGCCTGCCGGGCTGCGGCTTCGGCCTCGGCTTCTCGGTACTGCGTGATCCCAAGCTAGCTGCATCACCCGAATCCCCGGGCACCTGGCGCTGGGGGGGTGCCTACGGTCACTCCTGGCTCGTCGACCGGGCGCGGGGACTGAGCGTGGTGGCCTTCACCAATACCCTGTACGAAGGCATGTCCGGTCGCTTCGTCAGCGAATTGCGTGATGCGGTCTACGGGGCCGGGGAGTTCGCGTCATGAACGGAGTAGGCCACGACCGCCTACCCTGGGGCTCGTTGCTGGCCCTGGCCATGGCGGCCTTCATCACCATTCTCACGGAAGCCTTACCCGCAGGCCTGCTGCCGCAGATGGCGCAGGGCCTCGCGGTATCCGAGGGCTGGATCGGCCAGACGGTGACGGTCTATGCCCTGGGTTCATTGGCGGCGGCGATTCCGCTGACCGCCGCTACCCAGGGGCTGCGCCGGCGCCCGCTGTTGATGGCGGCCATCGGTGGCTTCATCGTCGCCAATACCCTGACCGCGCTGTCGACCAGCTACCTGTTGACGATGGCGGCGCGCCTGCTAGCGGGCGTCGCGGCGGGGCTGCTGTGGGCGCTGTTGGCGGGCTATGCGGCTCGGCTGGTACCCGAGCATCAACGGGGACGCGCGATCGCCATCGCCATGGCGGGAACGCCCCTGGCGCTCTCGCTCGGCGTGCCGGCCGGTACCCTGCTCGGCAGTGTCCTGGGCTGGCGGCTGGGCTTTGGGCTCATGAGTCTGCTGGCCCTGGGGCTGATGCTTTGGATCCGCTGCGGGTTGCCGGACGTCGCCGGCCAGGCTGAGGAGCGGCGCTCGTCATTGGCACAGGTATTCCGGCTGCCCGGGGTGCGCTCGGTGCTGTTCGTGGTGCTGGCCTTCGTGCTGGCGCACAATCTCCTCTATACCTACATCGCTCCCTTTCTGGCCGCCGTCGGGATGGCCGAACGCACGGATCTGGTCCTGCTGGTATTCGGCGCTGCCTCGCTACTGGGGATCTGGATCGTCGGTGTGCTGATCGACCGTCATCTGCGTGAATTGGCCCTGGCCAGTACCGTCCTGTTCGGCCTCGCCGCGCTGGCGCTCGGCCTGGCGTCCGACCTGCCCGTCGTGGTCTATCCGGCGATAGCCACCTGGGGACTGGCCTTTGGCGGTGCTGCCACGCTGTTCCAGACGGCTCTGGCCAGAACGGCGGGCGAGGCTGGAGATGTCGCTCAATCCATGCTGGTCACCGTCTGGAATACCGCGATCGCCGGTGGCGGCCTGCTCGGCGGCCTGCTGCTCGAACGACTGGGTGTCGAGGCTTTCGCGCCGGTATTGCTGGGGCTTCTGGGGCTGACGCTGGTGGTGGTGTGGTCGGCGCGGCGGCATGGTTTTGCGGCCGGTACCGAGTCCGCGTTGCCCGTGCCAACGGCGGAGCCGCGGGCATGAGGGCGCGGGCGCTGTTCTTCATCGCCCTGGGTCTGTTCGGGCTGTATGCCGTCGAGTTCGGTGTGGTCGGCATCCTGCCGGCCATTGTCCAGCGTCATGGCGTCGAGGTGAGCCAGGCGGCTTGGCTGGTAGCGCTGTTCGCTGGCGTGGTCGCCATTGGTGGGCCGGCCATGGTGCTATGGCTCTCGCGCTACGACCGCCGCCGGGTACTGACCGCCGCCTTGCTGGTCTTCAGCCTGTGCAGTCTGCTGTCGGCCCAGGCGCCCAGCTTTGCCGTGCTGCTGGCGCTACGCATCCCCTCGGCCCTGCTGCATCCGGTGTTCTTCGCGCTGGCCTTCGCGGCGGCTGTCTCACTATATCCACCCGAGCGCGCCGCACACGCCACGGCCATGGCGTTTCTCGGCACAACTCTGGGGTTGGTACTGGGGGTGCCGCTGGCGACCTGGATCGAGGCCAGGGTGTCTTACGAAGCCTCTTTTCACTTCTGTGCGGCGGTGAATCTGTTGGCGGCGGCCGGGCTCTGGATAGTGCTTCCGGCCGGTGGCGGAGCGCAAAGCCGTGCACCGCTACATCGGTTGCCGACGATCCTGCGCAGGCGCGCGCTCTGGCTCTCGATCATCGCGGCGGTAGCCATCTTCGCCGCGATGTTTTCCGTCTACAGCTATGCCGCCGAATACCTGGCGCGGCAGGCGCACCTGGGCGGTACGGCGATCAGTATCCTGCTGGGCGTCTTCGGGGTGGGTGGCGTGCTCGGCAACCTCCTGGCCGGACGGGCGCTGGAGCGCCAGTTCGCCTGGACGGTTCTGGCCTACCCTCTGGTGCTGGCGGCCACCTATGGCGTGTTGCTGGCATTCGCTTCGTCGTCGTTCACGACCCTGGTGCCGATCTGCCTGCTATGGGGCGCAGTCCATACCAGCGGCTTGATCGTCAGCCAGCTGTGGGTGACCTCGGCGGCACCGGAGGTGCCCGAGTTCGCCACCAGTCTCTATGTCTCCGCAGCCAACCTCGGCGTGGTGCTGGGAGCAGCAATGGGTGGGAGCCTCATCGCGCGGGTGGGGATGCCAGGAGTGCTTTGGAGCGGTTGGCTGTTCACAGCGGTGGCGCTGGTTGCCGTGTTGGCTAGAAGACCCTGGCGTGGCGGCGTCCAGGGGCGTCTGGAGTCCTAGGGGGCCAGAACTCCCAAAGGGCGCTGCCGCGCTCTGGTTGAACCTGAGGTTTAGCCGGGCGGGGCGGATGAGGGTCGTTCTGATGGTTGCGCAACTGAATTGACGGCGCGGTCGCTCGACCGGCGCTACCGCGTGTCTTCAGTCGTTTGCTGACCTGACCGCCCCAGCCGCCTTGGGTCGGTCGGAGATTTACAGTGGGTAGCCCAGCAGGGATATTGGCGGGCAATTCTTTGGCCCGACCGATTTCACCATGGAAAACCTCCCGCTCTTCGATCTGCCTCCTGCCGCTCCTGCGGAAAAACCCAAGCCCAAGCGCGCGCGCAAGGCGTCGCCGGCAGGCGGCCTGCGCCTGCTGCACACCTCCGACTGGCACCTGGGGCAGCACTTCCTCGGCCGCACCCGTGAGGCCGAGCATCGGGCCTTTCTGACCTGGTTGGTGGGCCAGGTGGAAGAGCAGCAGGTGGACGTGGTGCTGGTGGCGGGGGACATCTTCGATACCGCGACCCCACCGAGCTATGCCCGGGAGCTGTACAACGGTTTCATCGTCGCCCTGCGCGGCACGGGCGCCAGCCTGGTGGTGCTGGGGGGCAACCATGATTCCGCGGCGGTCCTGGCGGAATCCCGCGAGTTGCTGGCCTGCCTGGATACCCGGGTCATCCCCTGTATCAGCGCGACGCCGGCGGATCAGCTACTGGAACTGCGCCGGCGTGACGGCGAGATCGGCGCGCTGCTCTGCGGTATTCCTTTCGTCCGCCCGCGGGACGTGGTGCAGAGCCAGGCGGGGCAGAGCGCCGACGACAAGCGCCAGGCGCTGCAACAGGCCATCCAGGGCCATTACGCCGAGTTGTACGCCCTGGCCGAGGCGCGGCGCGCCGAACTGGGCGGCCGCTTGCCCATCATCGCCACCGGCCACCTGACTACCGTGGGCGCCAGCGCCAGCGAGTCGGTGCGGGAGATCTATGTCGGCAGCCTCGATGCCTTTCCCACCAGCGCCTTCCCGCCGGCGGACTATATCGCCCTCGGGCATATCCACCGACCCCAGCGTGTCGGTGGCCTGGAGCAGGTGCGCTACAGCGGCTCGCCGCTGTGCCTGAGTTTCGACGAAGAGCGCGCCAAGGAGGTCCTGCTGGTGGAATTCGGTACGGGCCTGGAGCGGGTGACGCCCCTGGCGGTGCCCTGTTTCCAGCCGCTGGCGGTGGTACAGGGGACGCTGGAAGAACTCGGGGCGGCGCTCACCCAGGCGGCCGCCGACGGCAGCGCCGCGTGCCCGGTGTGGGCCGAGGTGGTGGTGGCAGGGGACGACTACCTGGCCGATCTGCAGCCGCGCATCAGTGCGCTGGTCGCCGAATTGCCGCTGGAGGTACTACGGGTCCGCCGGGCGCGCAGCGCGGCGGCGCCGACGCTGCAGGGCACCCAGCGCGAGACACTGGAGGAGCTCAGCCCGTTGGACGTCTTCCAGCAGCGCCTGGCCGATGAGCAGCTGGACGACGAGTTGCGCACCCGGCTGGAAGGGCTTTACCGCGAGGTTCTCGGCGAGATGCCGGCCTGATCGCAGCGAAACGCTTCCATCGGACCGATTTTCCCGACAGGAACAACGCCCGTTTGCCCGGGGTCACCCTCCTAAGCACCCGCCACAGGAGGAGATCCTATGAACGACCTATCCCAACCCCTCGCCGCGACGCGCCAGGCGCAGTCGACGCGACAGGTACCCAATGTTCAGGGCAGCGAGCGTGTCATCTCCCTGCTGGGCGGCGGCCTGCTCATCCTCGGCGGTCTCCGCCGCGGCGGCCTGACCGGCTGCGTGGAGATGGCCCTGGGCGCCATGGCGCTCAGCCGCGGAGTCCGCCAGCGCTGCGAACTCAAGGCCGCGCTGCAACCCTCGCCCTTCGAGCAAGCCCTGGCCGAGCGCTGGGGCTGGCGCAATCCCACCGCCATCCAGCGCAGTGTCACCATCGCCCGGCCGCGGGAAGAGGTGTTCGCCTACTGCACCGATCTGCAGCACCTGCGTGAGCTGCTGCCCTTCGTCGACCGCATCGAGTCGGGCGCCGATGGCGACAGCCACTGGCATGCCACCGGCCCCCTGGGCCGTACCCTCACCTGGACCCTGGAACAGAGCGAGCGGCGCGACAACGAATTCCTGCTCTGGAGCACCGTGCCCGGCACGGTGATGGCGCACAAGGCCAGCCTGACCTTCAGCGACGCGCCCCAGGGCCGCGGCACCCTGGTCCAGGCCGTCCTGGCCTGCGAAGCACCCGCCGGCCTGCTCGGCCATGCCGTCACCGAAGGCATCAGTCGCTTCACCGGCAAGGCGGTCAATCTCGGCCTGCGCCGGCTCAAGCAGCAACTGGAGACCGGCGAGATATCTACACCCGAGATCACCCGCAGCGGTCGCCCGCTGGCGCCTTCCCATCCGCCGGTCACCCGGCCGGCCGACGAACCCCGCGCCGATCTCGATGCCGGCCTGGGCACTCCCGAGAGGACCGAATGATGCGAGCTCTGACCTGGCAAGCCCCCAACCGTCTGCAAGTGGAAACCGTTCCCGACCCGGAAATCCTCAATCCGCGTGACGCCATCGTGCGCGTCATCATGTCCTCGGTGTGCGGCTCGGACCTGCACCTGCTGGGCGGCTACGTCCCGGCGATGAAGCCTGGCGACATCATCGGCCACGAATTCCTCGCCGAGGTCGTCGAGCTGGGCAGCGGACTGCGCAATGGCGACCTGGCCGTCGGCGACCGGGTGATCACCATCTCCATCATCGGCTGCGGTGACTGCGAGCACTGCCAGCGCGAGGACTACAACTGCTGCGACAACAGCAATCCCAAGCCCGAATTGACCGACCTGGCCTATGGTCAGCCCTGCACCGGCATCTTCGGCTATAGCCACGCCTTCGGCGGCTATGCCGGCAGCCACGCCACCTACGTGCGGGTGCCCTATGCCGACGTTAACCTGTTCAAGGTGCCCGACGGGGTCAGCGACGCCCAGGCGGTGTTCGTCTCCGATGCCGTGCCCACCGGCTACTATGCGGCCGACCTGGCCGACATCCAGCCCGGCGACACCGTGGCGGTCTGGGGCTGTGGCGGGGTGGGGCAGATGGCCATTCGCAGCGCCTACCTGCTGGGCGCCGAGCGGGTCATCGCCATCGACCGCTTCAGCGATCGCCTGCAACTGGCGGCGCAAAAGGCCGGCGCCATCACCCTCGACTACGAGACTACCAACATCCACGAAGCCCTGCTGGAGCTGACCGGTGGCCGCGGGCTGGATCGTTGCCTGGATTGCGTCGGCATGGAGGCTCACGGCACCCAACTCGACTACACCTACGACAAGACCAAGCAACTGCTGCGGTTGCACACCGAACGTGGCTCGGCCCTGCGCCAGGCCATCCGCGCCTGCCGCAAGAGCGGCACGGTGTCGGTGATCGGCGTCTACGGCGGGGTGATCGACAAGTTTCCCATGGGCGCCATCGTCAACAAGGCGCTGACGGTGAAGTCGGGCCAGCAACCGGGACAGCGCTATGTGGAGCGGCTGTTCGAGCACATCAAGAAAGGCGAACTGGACCCCTCCTACCTGCTCACCCACCCGATGAGCCTGGAGGAGTCGCCCTATGGCTACGAGCTGTTCAAGTCCAAGGACAAGAATTGCATGAGAGCGGTGTTCATGCCTTAGCCAAGGCCCGCTCGCCTCGGGTCAGCGCCCGGTATGCCCGTGGCGACTGACCCAGGACGCGGCGAAAGGCGTGGCTGAAGGCACTGTCCGACAGATAGCCGAGCTGCGCCGCGATGGCCGAGATGGTCTGCTGGCCGTGGGCGAGGGCGGTGGTGGCCAGCAACATGCGCCAGCGGGTGAGGTATTCCAGCGGGCCCAGGCCGGCGCTGAGCTTGAACTTGAGGGCCAGGGTCGAACGCGACATCCGCACGGTCGCCGCCAATTCGGCGACCGTCCAGCGGCGCGCGGGATCGGCGTGGATGGCCTGGATCGCCGGTGCCAATTGGCTATCGGCCAGCACCCGCAGCCAACTGGGAAAGGCTTGCCGGGTATCACTCAGGTGCAGGCGCAACGCCTGGACCAGCATCAACTGGCCCAGTTGCTGGACGGTCAGCTCACTGCCTGGGGCGGGCTGGGCCAGCTCCCGGGCCAGCAGGGGCAGGGCCCAGCGCAATAGCGACGCCGGTTCCGAGTCGTGGCGGATGACGATGACCGGGGGCAGGCCCTCGAACAGCAGGCGCGCATTCGTGGCGAAGGTGAAACGGCCACCCACTAGAAAGAAGGCATCGGCACTGCCGTGTCGGGCAATGCCGGCGGTGGCGATGGCGTAGAGCGGCGCCGCGGGGGTCGAAGGCAAGCGCGGATCGCTGGCCAGTTCGAAAGCCAAGGCTTGCGTCAGCAGAAAGCAGTCGCCGGCGTCCAGGGACAGGGCAGTGGACAGGCCCGCTACCTTCAGCCAGCAGCAGCCTTCAACGACGGCGTTGAACTTGATCCCCTCGGGTGGCGGAAAGCTCAGTGCCCAGTCTTGTCCGGCCTGCAAGCCGGCGAAGAGGGCGCTCCGGGGCTGCAGGGTGCTGAGTACCGAAGACAGGGGGTCCATGGCAAATCGGACGCTCTCGACAGAAAAGCGGATTATTCCGCATTCAACGTTGTTCGTGCAGTGGAGACACTAGAAGCCTGTTGCAACCGACCACAGGAGTCTCTCCATGCGCAGCCACTCTCCCCTGAACTCTCCCTTCGGCGCTCACTCCACGGCCCAGGACGTCGTCGCTGGCCTGGATCTGTCCGGCGCCACTGCCCTGGTGACGGGTGGTCACTCGGGGCTTGGCCTGGAAACCACCCGCGCCTTGGCAGCGGCCGGCGCCCGGGTCATAGTCGCAGCCCGCGATCTGGAGCGGGCGCGGGCGAGCCTCTGTGAGTTGAAAGCGGTCGAGCTCGAGCCGCTCGATCTGAGCGACCTGGACAGCGTGCGTGACTTCGCCGCCCATTGCTCCACCCGAATAGCGGCCCTGGACATCCTCATCGGTAGCGCCGGGATCATGGCCTGCGCCGAAACTCGTGTCGGGCCGGGCTGGGAAGCGCAGTTCGCCACCAATCACCTGGGCCATTACGCGCTGGTCAACCTGCTGCTGCCGCGTCTGGCGACCGGGGCGCGGGTGATCCAGGTGTCTTCGGCCGGGCATCAGCTCTCCGCCATGCGCTGGGAGGATGTCGACTTCAGTAATGGCTACGACAAATGGCAGGCCTATGGTCAATCGAAGACGGCCAACGCCCTGTTCGCCGTGGAATTGGACCGCCTGGCCAGGTCGGCGGGTATCCGCGCCTTCTCCCTGCACCCGGGCAAGATATTCACGCCCTTGCAGCGGCACCTGACGCGGGAAGAGATGATCGCCGCCGGCTGGCTTGACCCGCACGGACGACCGGCCGATCCCTCGTTCAAAACACCCGCGCAGGGCGCTGCGACCCAGGTCTGGGCGGCCACCTCGACGCTGTTGGCTGGCCTGGGCGGCCTCTATTGCGAGGATTGCAACCTGGCCCCGCTGGTGGATGCCCCAACCAGGGATGCTACCGGTGTGATGCCCCACGCGCTGGATGCCGAGGCTGCAGCGCGGCTATGGGAACTGTCGGCCCGGCGTACAGGCGTGAATGCCTTCGCCTGAGCCGAGGCTAGACCCACCAACTGGTCAGCGGCTGTACCAGCGCGGCGACCTTGTGGCCGCCACTGCAACTGACCAGCGCCAGGGTGCCCACACCGACCAGCAGCGGCATGCCGAGAAAATCGAAGGGCGAGAGAGGCGAACGCATGAGGATTCCTCCCGAAAGGCGGTTGCAGAGCGGTCGTAACCAGTTGAGAGCCGGGGAGGGGGCAAGTTCAGCGGTGGACACGACCACAGGTCGAATGGTCGGTTGCCATGGGCGAGCGGGCGCAACAATGCCAGAATCGGCGGTTCGCCGAGTCGTCCTGGAAAAGCCCGATGAAGATCCTCACCCTGCGCCTGAAGAACCTCAATTCCCTCAAGGGTGAGTGGAAGATCGACTTCACCGCCGAGCCCTTCGCCAGCAGTGGCCTGTTTGCCATCACCGGGCCGACCGGGGCGGGCAAGACCACCCTGCTGGATGCCATCTGCCTGGCGCTCTATCACCGTACGCCGCGCATGAGCAAGGTGGGCGGGGAGAGCAACGAACTCATGACCCGGCATACCGGCGACTGCCTCGCCGAGGTGGAATTCGCCGTGCGTGGCGAGCGCTACCGGGCCTTCTGGAGTCAGCGTCGGGCCCGTGACCGCGCCGATGGTGCCCTGCAACCGCCCAAGGTCGAATTGGCCAAGCTGGATGGCAGCATCCTCGCCGAAAAGACCGGCGACAAGCTGCGCCTCACCGAAGAACTCACCGGTCTCGACTTCGAGCGCTTCACCCGCTCCATGCTGCTGGCCCAGGGCGGTTTCGCCGCCTTCCTGGAGGCCAGCGCCAGCCAGCGCGCCGAGTTGTTGGAGGAACTGACCGGGACCGCGGTGTACGGCCAGATCTCCCAACGGGTGTTCGAGCGTGCTAAGGCCGTTAAGGACACCTTAGAGCTATTGCGCCAACGACGAGATGGCGTCGAGGTGCTGGACGACGAACGCCGCCAGGCGCTGATCGCCGAAGGCACCACCCTGGCGGCGCGCGAGGTGCAGCTGGGCGAACAACTGGCGACCTGGCAGGCGCAGCGCCAGTGGCTCGCGGCGCTGGAGCAGGCGGCGACCGCGGCGCAGACGGCCGAGTCTCGCCTGGCCGCGGCCCAGCAGGCCTGGGACGCCGCCGAGTCCCGGCGCCAGCGCCTGGCAGCGGCCGAGCCGGCGGCGCGTCTGCTGCCAGTCGAGCAGGCCTGGCGCGAAGCCCAGGCGCGTGAGCATCAAAGTCGTGACGAACTGACGCAGCTGGACCAGCGCCTGCAGGCCCTGGCCGCTCGCCGCGAAGCGGCCCTGGGCCAGGCGCTGGGCGCCAGCCTGGAACTATGGCATCAGGCCGAGACGCAACAGGCGCACAGGCACGATGAACAGCAGCGCCTGGCCACCAGCCTGGCCGAGCGGACCCGCCATGCCGAGCTGGGCGAGCGCCTGGGTGACTGGCGCAGCCAACTGGCCCTGCGTGATGAACGCGCCGACACCCTGGCGCGGCTCACTCGGCGCCAGGAGGAACAGACGCACCAACTGCAGCTGCTGGCCGAGGAACGCGAGGCCCAGCAGGTAGCGGTGCAACGGGCGCGCGACCAGGCAATCCAGGCCCAGGCCGCGGAGCAGGCCCAGGCCGAGCGCTGGCAGGCTGCCCTGGACGGCCGCGACGAAAAAGCCTGGCGTGGTCTCTGGCAGGCGGCGCTGGGGCGCGTCAACGAAGTCGACCAGCTGGACCAATTGGTCGAGCGTCGCCGTCAGTTGCAGACCCAGCTGGAGCGCCTGGCGCGCAGCCAGGGCGAGCGCCAGCGCCAGCATGGCGAGCAGCAGCTGCGGCTGGACGCCTTGCGCGGTCGCTATCGCGAGGTGGCCCAGCAGGTCCGCGAGCGCGAGAAACTGCTCGAACAGGAGCGGGTCATCCGCAGCCTGGAGGCCCAGCGCGCCGAACTGCGCCCCCATGAACCCTGCCCGCTGTGCGGCTCGCGCGAACATCCGGCGGTGGCCGACTACGCCGCCCTGGACGTCTCGGCCACCCAGACCGCGCTGCAGGAGGCCAAGACCGAGCTGGAGCGCCTGACCCAGGAAGGCAAGGAGCTGGGCGAAACCCTGGTCGCGCTCAAGACGCAACTCGACCAGACCAGCGAACAGCAGACCGAGGCCAGCCAGCAGCTGGAGCAACTGGGCGAACTCTGGCGCCAGCGCTGCGTGGCCCTGGGCGCCGACCCTGAGGCACCCGGTGCGGTGGCTGAACTGCGCCGTCGACAGGACGCCGAGCTGGCCCGCATCCAGCAGGTATTGGCCACCCTGGACGGCCTGCGCCAGCTGGGCGAGGAGAGTCGCCAGGAGGCCCAGCGCACGGCGCGCCAGCAGGCCGATGCCGAGCAGCGCCTGGCCCTGGCCGAGGCGGCCTGGGAGCGCGCCCGTCAGGGTCTGGCCGAAGGCGCGCAGGAATTACAGGAGTCGCAGCGCCACCAGACCGAGGCCGAGCGGCAGCTCGCTGCGGACCTCGCCGCTGCCGGCTACGAGCTGCCCAGTCGCGCCGCCGAATGGCTGGCCCAACGTGACCAGGAATGGCGTACCTGGCAGGCCGACCGCCAGCGCGACCAAGAGCTGCAGCAGGGTCTGCGCGACGGGGAGCAGCGCCTGGCGGCCCTGGCGCCGCTGGTGGCGACCTGGCGCGAGCGGGCGGCGGCAATCGCCGCGGCGCCGGTCGAGCCGAGCGCCGCGGCGACCGTGCTGGCTGAGGCCACCGCAGCCTGGGAAGACTGTCGCGAGCAGGGCGCGGCGCTGCAGGGCACGCGGCTGTCGCTGGCCGAGCGACTGGCGCGGGAAGCGCAACTGGCCGAGGAAGCCAGCGCCCGCTGGGAAACGGCCCTGGCCGCCAGCGCCTTCGCCGATGTCGCGGCCTGGCGCGACGCGCAGCTGGACGACGCCGAGCGCAGCGCCCTGGGCGCCGAACTGGCGCGCCTGGATACCACCCTGACCGAGGCCCGCGCCCTGGCCGGTGCCGCCCGGCAGCACCACGCCGCCCTGGGCGCGCAGCCGCTCACCGAAACATCCGCCGCCGAACTGGATGCCGCGCTGGCCGCCGCCAACGCCGAATTGCGCACCCTGAGTCAACGCCAGGGCGAGGTGGGCGCTGCGCTGCGCGACGACGAACGCCGTCGCGCGGGCTTGCAGGCGCTGCTGGTCGAGATCGCTGCCCAGGAGCGCGACCAGGACCTCTGGCAGCACCTCAATGGCCTGATCGGCTCGGCCGATGGCGCCAAATTCCGCAAGTTCGCCCAGGGGCTGACCCTGGATCACCTGGTGCATTTGGCCAATGGGCAGATGCAGCGCCTGCATGGTCGTTACCAACTGATCCGTCGGCAGGCGGCGGAACTGGAGCTGCAGATCCTCGACACCTGGCAGGCCGATGCCCTGCGCGACATCCGCACCCTGTCGGGCGGCGAGAGCTTCCTGGTCAGCCTGGCCCTGGCCCTGGCGCTGTCGGACCTGGTCAGCCAGCGTACCGGCATCGACTCGCTGTTCCTCGACGAAGGCTTCGGCACCCTCGACGGCGAGACCCTGGAGGTCGCCCTCGATGCCCTGGACCAGCTCAATGCCGGCGGCAAGACCATCGGCATCATCAGCCACGTGGAGGCGCTCAAGGAGCGTATCCCGGTGCAACTCCGGGTGCGCAAGGGCGTCGGGCTCGGACACAGCGGTCTGGAGCGACGCTACGCGGTGGACAAAAGCTCGACCGATTGAGTATTTCTCCTGCCCGAGTGGTCGAAGGCCGGCGAAGCGAAACGTCAAAACTGTTAAGTTAGATGGGTTCGCTCCGTTCGCCGCGTCGCGGTGACATCTTCTTCTCTACCGGCCTCCCTCACCATGTCCCAGTTCCTTGCCGTTGGACTGTTCGAATATGACGCCAGCCGTGGCGAATGGCGAGGCGACGCAGCCTGCGCCGCCATGCTGGAGCGCGACGTCGAGCAGATCGCCCAGGGCCTGCCGCTGGCCGACTTGGTGGCCGACTTGCAGAGCCGTACCGCGGCACCCGCGGGGCTGCTACCCGCTGCCGGTGAACGCTGGGAAGCCTGGCGCCTGGGGCGGGATGGCAAGGCCCGCTATCTGCAGTTCCAGCGCCGCGAGAGTGGTGGCGTGCTGCTCGACGTCACCGCTCAACGCCATCACGAAGCCGAGCTCTGGCAGGGCGAGGCCTTCAAGCGCAGCGTCATGGTCTGCAGCGTCGACTGCATCAAGCTGATCGACCTCGAAGGCCGTCTGGAATACATGAACCCGGGTGGCCTGGTGGTGATGGAGATCGACGACTTCCTGCCCTTCCAGGGCCGCCAATGGGCCGAGCTCTGGCCCGAGGAGCAGCGCCATGCGGTGCTCGACTCCATCGAGGCGGCGCGCCACGGCGGCATCGGTCGTTTCACCGGCCTGGCGCCTACCGCCAAGGGCACCCGCCGCTGGTGGGACGTGGTGGTCACGCCGATCCTCGGTGACGACGGTCTGCCGCTGCAATTCCTCTCCATCTCCCGCGATGTGACCGAAACCGTGCACGCCCGCGAGGCACTGGACGAACTCAATCGCAACCTGGAGGCACGCATCGAGGCGCGCAGCCAGGAGCTGTTGGCGTTGGAGGAAGAGCTGCGCCAGGCGCAGAAAATGGAGGCCATCGGCCAACTCACCGGCGGCATCGCCCACGATTTTAACAACCTGCTCACCGGCATCGTCGGCTCCCTCGACCTGATGCGGCGGCGGGTGCAGCAGGGGCGTATCCAGGAGCTGGAGCGCTACCTGGATACCGCCACCCGCTCGGCGGAGAACGCAGCGGCCCTGACCCAGCGCCTCTTGGCCTTCGCCCGGCGCCAGGTGCTGGAACCCCGGCCGGTGGATGCCGGCCAGCTGGTGCAGGGCATGCACGAACTGCTGCGCCATAGCCTGGGCCGCAAGATCCGCAAGGAAGTCCAGCTGGACGAGGAACTCTGGCTGCTGCACTGCGATCCGCACCAGCTGGAAAACGCCATCCTCAACCTCGCCATCAACGCCCGGGACGCCATGCCCGAGGGCGGCAGCCTGAGCATCCGCGTGGAAAACGTCCAGGGTCCCTTGAACGTTGGCCTGTCGCCCGAGACGCTGGAGGGCGATTTCGTCCGTATCCAGGTCTGCGACACCGGCACCGGGATGGACGCCGATACTCTCAAGCGCGCCTGCGAGCCCTTCTTCACCACCAAGCCCAGCGGCCGGGGTACCGGGCTCGGGCTGTCGATGATCTATGGTTTCGTCCGGCAGTCCGGTGGCCAGGTGCAGATCCATTCGGTGCTGGGCGAAGGTACCTGCATCAGCCTCTATCTGCCGCGCTTGCTGGCCGAGCCCGTGGAGACCACCCCGCTTCACGCCGCCGAAGGCCCGACGCTGCCCGAGGTGTCCGGCGACTGCGCCCTGATCGTCGAGGAGGAGCGGGAGGTACGGGTGATCATCAGCGAGGCCCTCGCCGAGCTGGGCTACACCCCCCTGGCGGTGAGCGACAGCGCCACGGCCGTTGCCCTGATCGCCTCGGGCAGCCTGCGCATCGACCTGCTGGTAACCAGCCTCGGCCTGTCCGGGCTGGATGGCCGGCAGCTGGCCGAACAGGCCCGCGCCACCACCCCTGGCCTGCCGGTGCTCTACCTGTCCGGCCAGGCCGATCCGGCGATGCTGCCGGAGCTGGCCGAGGAGGGCGTCGAACTCATCGGCAAGCCCTTCGGCCTGGAAGAACTGGCACGCTGCGTGGCGCGCCTGCGTCCGGGCGTCTGAGCCGCACGCGGCGAACTGTCGCGGTCCTCCAGGGTCGATCCTTTCGTGTCGCAACGTCCGTTGCGGCTGCTGTCGTGTCGACAAGAAAAGGAGCGCTTCATGAAACGCCTGCCACCTGCGCCACCCGCGCGGATGCTCGTCCTGTCCCTGTCCATTGCCTTTCTCGCCGCCTGCGCCCATAACGGCGACAAGCCGGAAACCCCGACCTGGAGTTGGCGCGACGCCAGCAGCGCCCGCGCCGTGCCGCCGGACCAGGCCTATCCCGAGCTGTTCGTCGCGGTGCAGCAGGGCAAGCTGTTCAGTGACCAGAAGCACTTCGTCGATGCCCTGCCCAAGCGCAACCCCGCTGATATCCGCCGCGACTTCCTGGCGCAACGCGGCCAGCCCGGCTTCGACCTCAAGGCCTTCGTCGCCGCCAACTTCGAAGAGTCCGATCCGATCAAGGCCGATCCGCCCAAGGCTGGCGCCGATCTGCCCACCCACGTCAAGGATCTCTGGCCGGTGCTCACCCGCCACTACGAAGAGGTGCCGGCCTACAGCAGCCTGCTGCCGTTGCCCAAGCCCTACGTGGTCCCCGGCGGTCGCTTCCGCGAGGTCTACTACTGGGATTCCTACTTCACCATGCTGGGCCTGGCCAAGGACGGTCGCACCGATCTGGTCCGCGACATGGTGGACAACTTCGCCAACGAGATCGACGTCTACGGCCACATTCCCAACGGCAACCGCAGCTACTACCTGAGTCGCTCGCAGCCGCCGTTCTTCGCCTACATGGTCGACCTCCAGGCCAGCCTGGAAGGTGATTCGGCCTATCGCCGCTACCTGCCACAGCTGCAGAAGGAATATGCGTACTGGATGGCCGGCGCCCAGGGCTTGCCGGCGGGCCAGGCCAATGCCCATGTGGTCAAGCTGGCCGACGGTACCCTGCTCAATCGCTACTGGGACGCCAGCGACACCCCGCGCCAGGAGTCCTATATGGAAGACCTGGCCACCGCTGCCCAGGCCAAGGGTCGTCCGGCTGGTGAGGTCTATCGCGACCTGCGCGCCGGTGCCGAGAGCGGCTGGGACTTCTCTTCGCGCTGGCTGGGTGACGGCAAGACCCTGGCGACCATCCGTACCACCGCCATCGCGCCGGTGGACCTGAACAGCCTGCTCTATCACCTGGAACAGACCATCGCCAAGGCCTGCGAGAAGACCGGTGAAGCCAGCTGCGTCCAGGCCTACAGCCAGAAGGCCAAGACCCGTCAGCAGGCCATCGACCGCTACCTGTGGAATCCGGCCGGCTACTACACCGACTTCGACTGGCAGGCCAAGCGCCGTACTGACAAGGTCACCGCCGCTGCCTTGTTCCCGCTGTTCGTCGGTCTCGCCAGCCAGAGCAGCGCCGACCAGACCGCGGCCACGGTGGCGAACCAGCTGCTGCGTCCCGGCGGCATCGCCACCACCACGGTCAAGACCGGCCAGCAGTGGGACGAACCCAACGGCTGGGCACCGCTGCAATGGGTCGCCGTCGACGGCCTGCGGCGCTACCAGCAGAACAAGCTGGCCGCGGACATCGGCACCCGCTTCCTCACCCAGGTGCAGAACCTCTATGCCCGCGAGCAGAAGCTGGTGGAGAAGTATGACCTCACCGGCGGCCAGGGTGGTGGTGGCGGCGAGTACGAGCTGCAGGACGGTTTCGGCTGGACCAATGGCGTGACGCTCAAGCTGCTCGAACTCTACGGCAAGCCGCAACCCAGCGCGCAGTGAGCCAAAGAAAAGGTCCGCTGCGGCGGACCTTTTCGTGGGGGGTGTGAATACGGCTGGCTGGGCCTAGCGGCGTTGTACCTGATCCCGTCACCCACCGATCAGCCTTTCGTAGCGGAACCTGGGTACAGTCTCATCGCTGCCACAGAATCCGCCCCCTCTCCCTCTGGGAGAGGGCTGGGGTGAGGGATGCCTAGCTCCGGACATCCACTATCACAGCGGATCGACCGGCGGCGCATCGTCCTCGTCGGCGGGCAGCTCCGCCGGGTGCAGACCATCGGGATCTTCGTCCTCGGGCAACGGCAGAATGACGTTCATCAGCTGTACTCCGGATTGCGTGGATTCTTTTGCGGCAATCGTTCCTCGACCGGCTTGTCTTCCGGATCCTCGCCCACGGGCTCTGCGGGATCAGGCGCGATGTCCGGATCGATGTCCAGGTCGTCGGGGTTTTCCTTGATCTGATCGTTCATGTGGCCTCCGCGAGTGGTTGTTAAGCCTTGGGCAGAGCCCTCCAGGCGAAGTTCGCCACCGGCGATCAGCGATAGCCCCGCGCCTGCAGGTCGAACAGCTGGGCGTAGCGACCACCGCTGGCCAACAACTGCTCATGATTACCGCGCTCGCGAATCTCGCCGTCTTCCAGCACCAGGATCTGGTCGGCATTGCGCACGCTGGAGAAGCGGTGGGAGATCAGTAGGGTCATGCGCTGCTGCGCCTGGGCGCGGAAACGTTCGAAGATCACCGCTTCGGCGGCGGCATCCAGGGCGGCGGTGGGTTCGTCCAGCACCAGGATGTCGGCTTCTTCGCGCATGTAGGCTCGCGACAGGGCGATCTTCTGCCACTGCCCGCCGGACAGCTCCTGTCCACCCATGAACCAGCGGCCGAGCTGCGTCTGGTAGCCCTCGCGCAGCCCGGCGATGACCTCGTCGGCCAGTCCCTGGGCCGCCGCCTTGTGCCAGCGTGTTTCATCGGTAAAGGCGGCCGTATCCCCTACGCCCAGGTTCTCCCCGGCGGTCAGCTGGTAGCGGATGAAGTCCTGGAAGATCACCCCGATGCGTCGGTGCAGGGCCGCCGGTTGCCAGTCCTGCAGGTCGCTACCATCGAGCAGGATGCGGCCCTGGGTCGGGGCGTGGAGGCGCGTCAGCAGCTTGATCAGGGTGGTCTTGCCCGAGCCATTGGCGCCCACCAGGGCCAGGCTCTGGCCCGGCTGCAGGTGGAAACTGATGTCTTGCAGCGTTGGCGCCGTCGCACCCGGATAGGTGAAGCCCACGCCCTCGAATCTCAGGCCGTCGCCGGGCTGGCTGCCCGCGGTCAGGCTGCCGCCCTCGGCGGTGGTAGGCTGGCCCAGGTAGTCGTAGAGGTTGCTCAGGTAGAGGCTGTCCTCGTAGAGCCCACCCAGGGCGGTGAGGCTGGCGCTGACCGCTGCCTGGCCCTGGCGGAACAGGGTGAGATAGAGGGTCATCTGGCCCAGGCTCAGGCGACCGCGAACGGTGTCCAGCACCACCCAGGCATAGGCGACGTAGAAGGCCAGGGTACCCAGCAGACCGAAGACGAAACCCCAACCGTCGCGCCTCAGGGTGAGACGGCGATCCTCGGCATAGAGCTTGGCGAAGGTGGTGCGGTAGCGCTCCAGCAGCAGGGGCGCAAGGCCGAACAGCTTGACCTCCTTGATGTAGGCCTCGTGGGAGAGCAGCGTTTCCAGGTAGGTCTGGCGGCGGGTCTCGGGCGCGCGGCGGCTGAACAGGCGGAAGGCGTCACCCGAGAAACGTGCCTCGGCGAGGAATACCGGCAGGGCACCTACCACCAGCAGGAGCAGGGCCCAGGGCGAGAAGTGCACCAGCAGCACGGCGAAGCTCACCAGGGAGATGAGGTTCTGCAGCAAGGTGAGGGACTTGGTCACCAGGGCCAGCGGCCGTATCGAAGCTTCGCGCCGCGCTCGCACCAGCTTGTCGTAGAAGTCGGCGTCCTCGAATTGCGCTAGCGACAGGGTCTGGGCCTTTTCCAGGATCAGCAGGTTCACCGTTTGCCCCAGGCGCACGCGCAGCAGGGATTGCTGCACCGACAGGAGTCGTTGCGCTGCGGCAAGGGCCGCCAGTACCCCGGCTTCGGCGAGCACGAACTTCAGCACCGGCCACAGCGGCGCCTGGCCTTGCTCGGCATGCAGCCGCATGGCCGCCACCACCGCATCGACGATGCGCTGCCCCAGCCAGGCTGCCAGCGCCGGCAGCAGACCCGCCACCAGGGTGGCCAGTACCAGCCCGATCAGCAGGGCGGGCGAAGTGCTCCAGACCAGGCGAGCCGCACGGCGCATCTGCAGTTGGACGATGGCGAAAGAGGTTGAGAGGGCCATGGGGGTATCTTCGACGGAGGTCAGCGTTAGTGGGGGCGCCGGGCGCTGCGTTCCCGGCGGTATGGCAAAAGGCTTACACGAGGTACTGTCACCTGGCCCTGTTCGCCCCGGCACGGGCTGCGTAATCTACCTCCATCAGCCGCGCAGGATGTGCAGCTCAGAGGTCAAGGATGATGACCAGGCCAGGATGGCACCTGACAGGACGTTGGGATGGTCGCAACAGAGAACCCGCTTCGGCGGGTTTTTTGTTGTCTGGCGTTCCGCCGCTTTTTGGCTCGCACGACGGGGAATAGCGAAAGGCTTACACGGACTGCTGTCAGCTGGCCATGTTCGCCCCGGCACGGGCTGCGTAATCTACCTCCATCAGCCGCGCAGGATGTGCAGCTTAGAGGTCAAGGATGATGACCAGGCCAGGATGGCACTTGACAGGACGTTGGGATGGTCACAACAGAGAACCCGCTTCGGCGGGTTTTTTGTTGTCCGGTGTTCCGCCGCTCTTTGGCTCGCACGACGGGGAATAGCGAAAGGCTTACATGGACTGCTGTCAGCTGGCCATGTAAGCCCCGGCGTGGGTTGCGTAATCTACCTCCATCAGCCGCGCAGGATGTGCAGCTCAGAGGTCAAGGATGATGACCAGGCCAGGATGGCACCTGACAGGACGTTGGGATGGTCACAACAGAGAACCCGCTTCGGCGGGTTTTTTGTTTTTCCTGCTTGCTTCTTGCCATGGACTCATTCGCCAGACTCGGGAAGCCTGGGGCAGAAGGCCTCCAAGAAAACACTCAGCGCTGCCGAGCGATTCTCCGGGTGCCAGGCCAGTGCCAATTCGATGCGCGGAGCGCCATCGCCCAGGGACCTGGCCACCAGTCCTGGAGGACAGAGCGCCCGGGTGTAGTCCGGCAGCAGACAGAACCCGCCTGAGCTGCGCACCAGCGACAGGGCCATCAGCAGATTTTCCGACTCGTGAGCACTGTGCAGGGTAACGCCTTGCGCGACCGCGTAGGCCTGGACGATCTCGTGCAGCACCGGTGCGTGGAGACGCGATACCTGGATGCAGGGCTGGTCGGCGAGCCGCTTGAGGTCCAGGCACTCTTCCTGGGCCAGGGGATGGTCGGCGGGCAGGATGACGATCAGGGGCTCGTCCAGTAGCGTTCGGCTGTTGAGACCCTGCGCCTGCGTGGAAAGCCGGATGAAGGCCGCATCCAGCCGGCGTGCCTGCAGCTCCTCGATAAGGACGGGCGAAGGACGACTGAGCGTCTCCAGTTCCAGGGGAGCGAGCTTGCCGTTGAAGATGTCCAGGACACGACCCAGATGCTGCGCCTCGATCCCCGGCATGAAACCCAGCGTCAGCCGTCCCTGCCAGCCTGGCGCGGCCTGCCGGGTCCGCTTCAGGGCCGCGTCGGCCTGGGCAAGGAGCTGCCTGGCTTCTTCCAGCAGGACCTCTCCGGCTGCCGTCAGGGTGAGGGGCCGATTGGTGCGTTCGAACAGCGGGGTGCCGATCTGCATTTCCAGATCGCGCATCTGTCGGCTGAGCGAGGGTTGGGTCTTGTGCAATCGCTCGGCGGCGGCGGTGAAGCTACCTGCTTCCGCGATGCCGACGAAGTAGCGCAGGTGACGGAGTTCCAAGGGCAAGTCCATGCCGGCGAGGCATTTTTCCAGGCAAACAAGGCATTGGTGATAATAAGCGCCGCGCCCTAGAGTGAAAAGCAAGCCCCGTAGCCTATTTCCAATGGGGATTCACTCAGAGGCAAGAACATGCAGAATACTTTCGAGTCCACCAAGCCCGAACAGCTTTCCAGATTTCTCGGTCAGCATCTGATCTATACATATGAAAATGGCTGGCAATACGAACTCTATCTGAAGAACGCGACAACCATCGATTATCGTATCCACAGTGGCATGGTCGGCGGTCGCTGGGTGCGCGATCAACAGGCGCACATCGTGCGATTGTCCGACGATGTCTGCAAGATATCCTGGGACGAGCCCACCGGGACCACGGTCAGCGTGGCGATCAATTTCCGTGAAAGGCACCTGCATGGGGTTATCTTCTTCCCGCAGTGGGTCGCTCTCGAACCGGGCAAGACGGTCTGCTTCCAGAACGAGCATCTGGAGCAGATGCAGCGCTATCGCGATGCCGGTCCAACCTATCCCAAGCTGGTGATAGACGAGTTCGCCCAGGTGACCTTCAGCGAGAATTGTGGCTTGGACGACGAGACGGTGATCGCCTGCGCGCCGGCAGAACTGCCGGCCGGCTATAGCACACGCCGTAACTGAGAAAATCGCCCAAACGAGGTGCTAGTTTGAGGGCACGCTCCTCTGAACGGCCGGCGAACTCCTACACTGTCCAGACAACGCTTGAGATTAGACGGGGCACTGAGTTCCGTTAACGAAGTTTCAGCCTGGGCGGGGTTCTGGATAATTCCAACGGACGTCCAGGGTCGTTCGAGATACTGGGGTGTCGCAGAAGTCGACTGCGCACTTCTAACGGCGCTTTTTCGGCTTGGCTGGCGTTGCCACTCCTTACCTTTTACCTTAGCCCCGCTATCAATGGTCGCGGCGCCCTGTCCATTGGGGCGCCGAACCGGCCAAACATCACTCGCCAATTCTTGCGCGAATGTCTGAAACATCAGACTGGCGTTTCCCCCATGGCGGAATGCGCTGCTTCGGAATAAGCAGTTCTATCGACGAAAGTCTGTTTTCGTGCTCAATGCGCATGGTGAGTGCGCTGTAATGATCGGTCGCAAGGCGTGGTAGGTGCCTGGGAAAACTAAAGCTGAATACAAGTGCTCGAGTGCCTGAACCGGTGCTGCACACAAAGATATTCAACGGCGAAGAGGCGCACGACGGATTCGGGCTCAATTCCACCCTGGTGTTCGGGGCGCACGATGCCGTGCTGATGGATGCCCGGTTCACCCTGGCGAACGCCCACCGCCTGGCGGCCAAATCCTCCAGTAGAGGCATTACTTGCGGAAGTTGTCCATCAGCCATAGGCACCCGGATCTGTTCCTGGGGCAAGGCCCTGAGTCCTAATAGCAGCGAGACGGCGGTACCGGTGGCCAGTCGAGAGCCGTGGAAGCCTGCTGGTGGCGTGGGTCGCCTAGCCCGCCACTCTGTTGCGCCCCGCGGCCTTGGCCGCGTAGAGCGCCTGATCGGCCGCCTCCGTGAGGTCGTAGGCAGTCATGCCAGGCCGATGGATCGCCACGCCGAGGCTCAGGGTGATCGGCCGCCGCGACCAGGGGTGCTGGGCCACCACCAGGCGACAGCGCTCGGCCACCTGATGGGCGGCCACGCCGTCAGCGCCTGGTAGCAGAATGGCGAATTCCTCACCGCCGTAACGGAAGCTGGCGTCGCCGTCGCGGCAACTCTGCAGCAGCAGGCGGGCGATATCCTGCAAGGCGGCATCGCCTGCCTGGTGACCATAGGCGTCGTTGTAGGTCTTGAAGAGATCCACGTCGATCAGCAGCATGGACAGGGGGAGGGCCTTTTCCTCGGCGCGCTGGAGCTGTTCCGCCAGGTGCAGGTCGAAGGCGCGACGGTTGTAGAGACCAGTCAAGGCGTCCGTGACGCTACGCTGCTCGGCGGCCTGCATCATGTCCAGCAGTTGCCGCTGGGAGGCTTCCAGGAGGTGCTGCTGCTCGATGTGTTCGGTAACGTCCACCGAGAGTCCCGCCAGGGCGATGCCGTGGCGCGTTGCCAGGGGAAACTTGTAGGACTGCCAGAAGAAGCGGCTGCCATCCGGGGTGACGAGCCGCTCGATCTGCCGGCTCGGCTTGAGTTCGCGCATCACCTGTTCGTCCATCTCGCGAAAGCGGGGCGCGGCCTCCGGCCAGATGGCGAAGTCGTCCTTGTCGAGAATGTCTTCGCGCGTCAGCCCCAGCTGCTGCAAGAAGGGTTCGTTGACATAGGAATAGCGCCAGTCGCGGTCCTTGATGTAGGCGATGAAGGGGCCGTTGTTCATGAAGGCGGAAAAATTGATATCCAGCTCTTCCAGCTGATTCAGGGTTTCCCGCTGTTGCAGCAAAAGGGTGATTTGCCGTGCCAGGCGTTGCAGGCTCTCGATCTGGTCGGTCGCGAAGCGCCGCACCCGGTCGTCCAGTACGCAGAGCGTGCCGAGGGCGATACCCTGGGGCGTGAGCAGAGGGACCCCGAGGTAGGACCGCATCCGCTCCATCCCAGGCGCCACCGCGAGGTGAGCGACCCGGGGATCGCTGCGCAAGTCTTCCACGATGAAGGGCTGCTGAGGTGTCAGGATCGCCAGGTGACACAACGAAGACTCGACCGGAACCTCGGTCACCACCAGGCCGTGGCAGGCCTTGAACCAGAGCCGTTCCCGATCGGCCAGGGTGACGAAGGCCACCGGTGCCCGGGTGAGCTGGCAAGCCAAGGCCACGAGATCCTCGTAGGCGGACTCCGCACCACTGTCGAGGATCTGCAGCTCACTCAGGGCGTGGAGACGTCGGGCGTCGTCGGATGGTGTCATGCGAGCTCGCGAGAACGGTGTCCTGTCTGGAGCATAGTACCCATGCCCGGCCGGGAAAACCGCACCCGTTGCGCAAATCGTGGCCAGATTTGCGCAACGGCGAGCCCGCCGGGCCCTTCTAGCGCCTGGGTTGCAGCAGGAGGGCTACCAGGGCGCTCCAGCCGGTCTGGTGCGAGGCGCCGAGTCCACGGCCGTTCTCGCCGTGGAAATACTCGTGGAACAGCACCAGGTCGCGACTGCGCGGGTCGTTCTGCAGTTGTGGGTAGTCCACCATGCTTGGCCGCTTGCCGTCGGCATCCTTGAGGAAGAGCCGGGTCAGGCGCTCGCTGAGGCCGTCGGCGACCTCTTCCAGGTTGGCCAGATAGCCCGAGCCACTGGGGTACTCCACCGAGAAGTTGTCGGCGTAGTAGCGGTGGAACTCGTGCAGCGACTCGATGAGCATGTAGTTGATCGGCATCCACAGCGGACCACGCCAGTTGGAGTTGCCGCCGTACAGGCGCGAATCCGACTCGGCTGGCTGGTAACGGGCGCTGAGCAGGTTGCCGTCGGCCTGGCGCATCTCGAAGGGCTGCTGCTCGTGGGCCTTGGACAGGGAGCGGATGCCATGGTCGGAGAGGAATTCCTCGTTGTCGAGCATGCGCTTGAGCAGCAGCTTGGTGCGATGGCCGCGCAGCAGCGACAGTAGGAACCTGTTGCCCTGGCCGGGCTCTGTCCAGCGGGAGACCAGGCGGGCGAGATCCGGGCGCTGCCGCAGGAAGCCGCGCAAGCGCCCGCCGAGGCCGGGCAGGCCCTCGTGTTCGCGTTGTTCCAGGACCTGCACGGCGAACAGCGGGATGAGACCGACGATGGACCTCAGGCGCAGCGGCTCGGCGCTGCCATCGGGCTTGTGCAGGACGTCGTAGAAGAACTCGTCCTGTTCGTCCCACAGGCCGTCCTCGCGGTCGTCGCTGTGGTTGATGGCATTGGCGATGTGCAGGAAGTGCTCGAAGAACTTGATGCCGAGGTCGACGTAGACCGGGTTTTCCTTGGCCAGCTCCAGGGCGATGCGCATCAGGTCGAGGGCATAGGCGGCCATCCAGGCGGTGCCGTCGGCCTGATCCAGGTGATAACCCGGGGGCAGGGGCGCCGAACGGTCGAAGAGGGCGATGTTGTCCAGGCCGAGGAAGCCACCCTGGAAGATATTGCGGCCCTCGGCGTCCTTGCGGTTGATCCACCAGGAGAAGTTCAGCAGCAGCTTGTGGAAGACCCGCTCGAGGAAGGCACGGTCGCCGACGCCGGTGAGGGATTTCTCCTGCAGGTAGACGTGCCAGGTGGCCCAGGCGTGCACCGGCGGGTTGGCGTCCTCGAAATTCCACTCGTAGGCCGGCAGTTGGCCATTGGGGTGCATGAATCTGTCCTTCACCAGTAGCAGTAGTTGCTGCTTGGCGAAGCCGGGATCGATCAGGGCGTAGGCCACCGCCTGGAAGGCCAGGTCCCAGGAGGCGTACCAGGGGTATTCCCACTTGTCCGGCATGGAGACGATGTCGAAGTTGAGCAGGTGCCGCCAGTGGCCGTTGCGGATGCCCTCGCGCTGTTTCGGCGGGGTGGGCTGGGCCGGATCGCCGTTGAGCCAGCGATTGACCTCGAAATAGTAGAGCTGCTTGGACCACAGCAGGCCGGCCAGGGCCTGGCGCTGCACCAGGCGGGCGTCGGGGTCGGCGATCTTTTCCTGCAGGGCGGCGTAGAAGGCATCGGTCTCGGCGATGCGCTCGGCGAAGATCGCCTCGGCATCCACCGCGAGGGCGCTGGTGGGTGCCAGGCGCAGGTAGACCACCGCCGAGGCTCCGCCCTCCAGCGTCACGGCGAAATGGGCCGCGGCCTTGCTGCCGAAGTCACGGCGGACCGCTTCCCGGGCGCCCTTCACCACGTAGTCGTTGATGCCGTCCTTGAAAGGGCCCTCGGCGGGCTCGCCGGTGAGGCGGGGCAGGTTGGTTTCGTTGTTGCAGAACAGCCACTCGACTTCCTGCGGACCCCAGGCGCTGATGACCAGGTCGGAGCGATCGAAGTAACTGGCGCGGACCTGCTCGCCTTCCAGGCTGAGCATGGCGCGCGGCGGGGTACCGGTCCAGGCCCAGGTGTTGCGTGACCAGACCTGCGGCAGCACATGAATGCGTGCTTTTTCGGCACCGCGGTTCTCCACCGTCACCCGCATGAAGATGTCGTCAGGGGTGTGCTTGGCGTATTCGACGGTGACGTCGAAATAGCGGTCCTGGTCGAAGACGCCAGTGTCGAGGATCTCGTATTCGCGATCCTCCAGGCCACGCCGGGCGTTCTCTTCCACCAGTTGGGCATAGGGGAAGGCCGCATGGGGATACTTGTAGAGCATCTTCTGGTAGGCATGGCTCGGCACGCCGTCCAGGTAGAAGTAGAGCTCCTTGACGTCCTCGCCGTGGTTGCCCTCGGCGTTGGTCAGGCCGAACAGGCGTTCCTTGAGGAAGGGATCGCGTTCGTTCCACAGGGCGATGCCCAGGCACCATTGTTGGGCCTTGTCGCAGAAGCCGGCGAGGCCGTCCTCGCCCCAGCGATAGGCACGGCTGCGGGCATGCTCGTGGGGAAAGTAGCGCCAGGCGTCGCCGTCGGCGCTGTAGTCTTCACGGACCGTGGCCCACTGGCGTTCGCTCAGGTAGGGGCCCCATTGGCGCCAGGCGGCGGCGTCGCTGTCGGCCAGACGCTGGCCTTCGCGGGTATGCAGGATGCCCGGGGCGGGATGTGCCGTCATCGTGTCTCCAGAGTCAGGTAACGGTTAGGGCTCGAGAATAGAACACCATTGTGGCGTGCAAAGGCTCTCGCTGGCGCCTCGTTGCACTTTTAGTGCCTGATAGCGCTGAAAAATTCACGCCCTTGCGGTTTCCGTCACAGCGCTGCGCCCGGCGTGCCCGGCGGCCGATCCGAGGGCGAAAAAAAGCCCCACGCCCGGATCCGGGGTAGGGCTTGGGCGTCTGGTGCGACCCGGCGGGAGCGCCGGGCCGGCAGGCGATCAGAGGGCCATGTCGTTGGCGGCCTTGTCGGCGCGCGGAGCGGCACCGGCAGTGGCCTTGGCTTCGGTGCCCTCGGCACCGGTGGCGACCGGCGGGGTGGCCAGTTGCAGCACTTCGGCGGTGTAGTTCCACTCCTGCTGTACGCGCGCCGGATCGCTGTTCAGCTTGGTGCCGTAGCTGGGCACGATCTGGTGCAGCTTGGCTTGCCACTCCGGGGTCGCGACCTTGTCCTTGAACACCTTCTCCAGCACGCTCAGCATGATGGGCGCGGCAGTGGAAGCACCTGGGGAGGCGCCCAGCAGGCCGGCGATGCTGCCGTCCTTGGCCGCGACGATCTCGGTGCCCAGCTTGAGCACGCCACCCTTGTCGGCGTCACGCTTGATGATCTGCACGCGCTGACCAGCCTGCCACAGACGCCAGTCTTCCTTCTTGGCGTTGGGGAAGTACTCGCGCAGCGCTGCCAGGCGGTCGTCATCCGACAGCATCAGCTGGCCGGCGAGGTATTCCACCAGCGGGTACTCGGCCACGCCCACGCGGACCATCGGCCAGGCGTTGTGGGTGTTGGTGCTGGTCAGCAGGTCCAGGTAGGAGCCTTGCTTGAGGAACTTGGTGGAGAAGGTGGCGAAGGGCCCGAACAGGATCACGCGCTTGCCATCGAGCATGCGGGTATCCAGGTGCGGGACCGACATCGGCGGCGCGCCGACCGACGCCTTGCCGTAGGCCTTGGCCAGGTGCTGCTGGGCGATCTCCGGATTGTCGGTGACCAGGAAGGACCCCCCCACCGGGAAGCCGGCGTAGTCGTTGGCCTCGGGGATGCCGGACTTCTGCAGCAGGTGCAGGGCACCGCCGCCGGCGCCGATGAAGACGAACTTGGCGTCGGTCTCGGTCTTCTTGCCGTCCTTGAGGTTCTTGTACTCCACACGCCAGCTGCCATCGGCATTGCGGGTGATGTTCTCGACTTCGCTGGACAGGTTCAGCTTGAAGTTCGGCTTGGTCTGCAGGTAGCCGGCGAACTGGCGGGTGATCTCGCCGAAGTTGACGTCGGTACCCAGCGGACTCCAGGTGGCGGCGACCTTCTGCTGGGGATCGCGGCCTTCCATCATCAGCGGGACCCACTGCTTGATCTGCGCCGGGTCCTCGGAGTACTGCATGCCGGAGAACAGCGGGCTGGCCTTGAGCGCTTCGTAGCGTTTCTTCAGGAAGGCGATGTTGTCGTCACCCCAGACGAAGCTCATGTGCGGGGTGCTGTTGATGAAGCTCTTCGGGTCCTTGAGGACGCCGTTCCTGACCTGCCAGGACCAGAACTGACGGGAGATCTGGAAGGCTTCGTTGATCTCGATGGCCTTGGAGATGCTGACCTTGCCGTCCTTGTCTTCCGGGGTGTAGTTCAGCTCGGCCAGGGCGGAGTGGCCGGTACCGGCGTTGTTCCAGCCGTTGGAGCTTTCCTCGGCGACCTTGTCCAGGCGCTCGACCATCTCCAGGCTCCAGGTCGGCTCCAGCTCGTTCAGCCAGATGCCCAGGGTGGAGCTCATGATGCCGCCGCCGATCAGCAGGACGTCGACTTTCTTGACGTCTTCGGCATGGGCGGTGCCCAGGGCGGAGGCGATGGCCACGCCGAGCAGCGCGCCAGTCATTTTCTTCAGCATGTCGTTTCTCGATCGATAGAAGCTGGGTCTGCTTATCGGGTTCCGGTGCGGTGCGGCACCATGGCACATGGGTGGATGTGCGCTGGGCGAGGCAGAATGCAGCCGGAAACACGCGAGGGCAGGTTCTTTTCCCTCCACCGCCCCTCTCTCGTGACTCACCGGAGGGGTCGGAGCAAAAACGCAAGGCGCGGCCAAGGCAGCGGCGGACCGGAGACGACTGTCTCGGGCGCGGCGGCGTGGGCGTGCGTTTTTGTTGGCCGGCATTTTAAAGAGAAGAGTTATGGATTCCTAGCCCGGAATTCATGAGCTTTGGCTATTAGCCTTTAGTCTAATGTCGTTAGACCCCTCCCCGGGCCCTGCTGGAGGCCCATTCAGAGGGTCTACACGTCTCGCAGCGGCGCGCAGCCGCGCCCGTTCGCATGGCGCCCGGAACGACGAAGCTGGTCAAAGATCCGCCGAAGGGTCGTCCTTCGCGCCGCTAGGCAGGCGAGAGCAGGTCGACTAGACGAAGCGCCAGGCCAGGAAACGGCTCTGCTTCTGGCCCTGGGCCATGGCCACCACCCGACTCTCGCTGGCCTGCTCACTGCGCAGCGCAGCCTGCAGCGGCGGCAGGTTGCTGGCCTTGGACACCAGGCAGGTGAACCAGCCGACCTGGCCGGCGAAGCGGCGACTCTCGCGGATCATCCGTTCGATGAAGGCCGCTTCACCGCCCGGGCACCAGAGTTCGGCGGCCTGGCCGCCGAAGTTGAGCAGGGGCGCCTGCTTGCCGGTGGTCTTGCCCAGGTTCTTCCACTTGCGCTTGCTACCGCGCACGGCGTCGTCGGGGCTGGCGTGGAAGGGCGGATTGCACAGGGTGGCGGCGTAGCGCTCACCGGGTCTCAGGATGCCGGCGAAGATCGCCTGGGGATCGGGCTGGTGGCGCAGTTCGATGGCGGCGGCGCAGTCGGGGTTGGCGGCCAGGGTACGGCCAAAGGCGGCCAGCGCCGCGGGGGCTATGTCGCTGCCAACGAAGTGCCAGCCGTATTCCTTGAAGCCAATCAGTGGATAGACGCCATTGGCGCCCGTGCCCACATCCAGCAGGCGAATCGCTGCACCGCGGGGAAGCTGGCCATCGTTGCCTTCGGCCAGCAGATCGGCCAGGTGATGCAGGTAGTCGGCCCGGCCGGGAATCGGCGGGCAGAGGAAGTCGGCCGGAATGTCCCAGTCCCGCACACCATGATGCAGCGCCAGCAGGGCGCGGTTGAGGGCGCGCACGGCCTGGGGATCGGTGAAGTCGATGGACAGGTTGCCCCGTGGTGTCGGTGCCACGAACGGCTTGAGCGCAGGGTTCGCGCGCATCAAGGCTGGAAAGTCGTAGCTGCCCTGGTGGCGATTGCGGGGATGCAGGGGCGCGGGGCGGCCAGGCAGGGGACGACGGGGCGAGGTCATGACGGCGGCTAGGGTGGAAAACGGGGCGGCAGCCTAGCACAGCCGCCCCCTGGACTCACGCGAGCAGATTCACGCCGGCGTCGGCGCATCCTCGGGCAACACGCCGATCTCGCGCAGGTTGCGCCAGAAGGCGGCGGGAATGGGCGCGCGCAGCAATTGGGCGTTCTGCCGGGCGCGCTCGGGCTTGCTGCTGCCGGGGATGGTGGCGGCCACCGTGGGATGGGCCAGGCAGAACTGCAGGGCCGCGGCGCGGATGTCCACCCCGTGATCCTGGCAGACGCCCTCGATCAATTCGACCTTGCGGCGCAGCGCCGGCTCGGCTTCGGCGTAGTTGTAGTGCTTGCCGCCGGCGAGCAGGCCGGAGTTGAAGGGCCCGCCCACCACGATGCCCACGCCGCGGCGTTCGCATTCGGGGAAGAGGGTATCCAGGGCTTCGCGGTGGTCCAGCAGCGAATAGCGGCCAGCCAGCAGGAAGGCGTCGGGATCGCTTTGCTCCAGCGCCAGGCGGCAGGGTTCCACCAGGTTGACGCCCAGCCCCCAGCCCATGATCAGGCCTTCTTCGCGCATCTCGGTGAGGGCCTTGGCCGCGCCCTGCATGGCCTGGGCGAAATAGTCGCGCCAGGCCGGACCATGTTGGTCCTCGGAGAGGTCATGGATCCAGACCAGATCAAGGCGGTCGGTCTTGAGCCGTTCCAGGCTGGCTTCGATGGAGCGGCGGGCGCCATCGGCGGAATAGTCGAGTACCCGCTTGAAGGGCAGTTCGTTGACGAACGGCGGGGCGTTTTCCGGCTGGTCGGCGGTTTCCAACAGCCGACCCACCTTGCTGCACAGGACGAAGTCGTCGCGTGGCTTGTCGGCCAGCACCTCGGCGAAGCGGCGCTCGGAGAGGCCGGCACCGTAGTGCGGCGAGGTGTCATAGAGGCGGATGCCGGCGTCCCAGGCGGCTTCGAGAGTCGCCCGGGCGTCGGCGTCGCTCACCTCGCGGAACATGTTGCCCAGGGGGGCGCCGCCGAAACCGAGGGAGGGGATGTCGATACGCATGGGAAGTCTCCAGGTGGTGCGTGTCTGCATCCCGACCGATGTCCCCAAGGTCATGTTCCCCTAGTCCGCCGGACGTAGCAGGGCTACCTCTTCGGCCGTCAGTGAGCGATAGCTGCCTTCGGCCAGCGCCGGATCCAGGGCTAGGGCGCCGATACGGTCGCGGTGCAGGGCGATGACCTCGATGCCGAAGCGGCCGAACATGCGCTTGACCTGGTGATAGCGGCCCTCGACCAGGGTCAGGTAGGCGCTGCGCTCGCCCAGCAGCTCCAGCTGGGCGGGCTGGGTGGTGAGGTCTTCGTAGGCGAAGTACAGCCCTTCGGCGAAGGCCGCGACCAGCTGCGCCGGGATGACCTCGGCGGTGGTGACGAGATAGCGCTTGGTCTGCTTGTGGCGTGGGTGACTCAGGCCGCGCGACCACTGGCCGTCGTTGGTGAGCAGCACCAGGCCGGTGGTATTGAAGTCCAGCCGCCCGGCCAGGTGCAAGTCGGCGCGCTGGTCCGGTGCCAGGCAGTCCAGCACCGTGGCATGGCGGGCGTCGATGGTGGCGCTGACACAGCCGCGCGGCTTGTGCAGCATCAGGTAGCGACCGCCGGGGCCGTCTTGCAGCAGGCGTTCGTCGGCTTCGATACGGTCGAAGGCGAACACCTCGCGCGCGGCCTGCAGGGTAGTGGCGCCGTTGACCCGTACCCGGCCTTCCGCGAGTAGGCGGCGGGCCAGTTGGCGGCCCAGTTCGGGTCTATTGCCCAGCCAACGATCCAGGCGCATCAGCCGTTCTCGGGCCTGATCCCCGCCGCGCAGGCCGGGCACAGGCAGCGTTCATTGCGCTCGTCGTCGGGCAGGCGCGCCAAGGTCGCCGGATCGACTGGCGTCTGCAGGCACCAGCAATCCTGGATCGCGCCGCCCGTGGCCAGGACGCAGCGATTCGCGCCGCCGCAGAGGGGGCAGCGGGTGGGATCGAAGGGCGTGGGCGCTGCGGTCATGGTGATCTCGTCGGGCGAAGCGGGCGGCAGAGTACCGGAAATTGCGACCTGGATAACGTCTCCGGCGGCGGATGTCCGCGTACTGTCGCATGCGGAGTGCAAGCTGCATCCTAGCTCCGATCATCGGACCACTGAGGAACCCATGACAATAACGGCACTGCGTACCCTGATCCGTACCCTCATTCCCGGCACCCTGCTGGTCAGCCAGCTGGCCCTGGCCACCGAGGCCGACGTCGGCCAGACCCTGGCCCGCCAGGCCGGCATTCCCTGGCCGGCGGTGATCGCCCATCGCGGCGCGTCCTTCGATGCTCCCGAGTCCACCGCCCCGGCCTACCTGGTGGCGCGGGAGCTGGGCGCCGATTACCTGGAGCTCGATCTGCAGCGCACCAAGGATGGCCAGCTCATCGCCCTGCACGACGACACCCTGGAACGCACCACCGACGTCGCCAAGCGCTTCCCCGACCGCGCCAAGGCGCCGGTCAGCCAGTTCACCCTGGCCGAACTCAAGTCGCTGGATGCCGGCAGCTGGTTCAACCATGCCCATCCCGACCGCGCCCGAGCCAAGTTCGCCGGCCTCAAGATCCTCACCCTCGACGAGGTCATCGATATCGCCGAGGGCGGGCGCAACAAGCCGGGTCTCTACATCGAGACCAAGCAGCCCAAGCTGTTCCCCGGCATCGAGCGCGATCTAAAGGCCAAACTGGCGCAGCGCGGCTGGCTCGGTCAGCCCAAGGCCGGTGCGACTGGCGTCGCGGCCATGCCCGGGCGGGTGATCCTGCAGACCTTCGAGAAGAGCAGCCTGGAGCTGTTGCAGAAGGAAATGCCCAACACGCCGAAGATCCTGCTGCTGTGGCTGGGCGACGACTACATACCGGCCAAGCCCGGGCCGACCTATGCCGAGTCGGGCGAGGCCAGCAAGGCGGCCTACTACGCCAAGCAGCAGGTACGCTCCGAGGGTGACTTCACCGCCTGGGTAGAGTGGGCCAAGGCCCACGGCGCCATCGGCATCGGCCCCTCGGCGGCGCTGGAGGAGGGCGGCGACCAGAGCTATGCGGACCTGGTGAAGCCCTGGATGAACGATGTCGCCCACGAGCGCGGCCTGCTGGTGCATGCCTATACCGTGGATTCGGCGGTGGACTACGCCCGCCTGGCGCCGCGAGGCGTGGATGGCTTCTTCACCAATCGCAGTGCCGAATTGCTGAAGTTCTACCAGCGGCCGGTCAAGCAGGAGCCGGGTGCGCTGCTCAAGCAACTCGGTTATTGAGCCCGGACGGGGAGGCCTAAGGTCTCCCCGTCTTAACTGGATGGACCTTCCACCATGCCCAGCGAACCCTTCAACGGCGCCAAGTTGGCACTGCTCTGCGGAGACCAGGTGCTGGTCTATCAGCGTGACGACAAGCCGGACATCCCCTGGCCGGGCCTTTGGGACTTGCCTGGAGGCGGCCGCGAAGATGGCGAGACCCCGGAGCGCTGCGCCCTGCGCGAGCTGGACGAGGAATTCGGTCTGGTGCTGGAGGAAGCCCGGCTGACTTGGGGGCGCTGTTATCCACCGCGTCAGTCCGGTTACTTACCCAGCTGGCTGTTCGTCGGTGAGCTGCACCCAGCCGACATCGCTGCCATTCGCTTCGGCGACGAGGGCCAGCACTGGCAGCTGATGAGCGTCACCGACTTCCTTGCCCATCCCCAGGGCGTGCCCCATCTGCAGACACGCCTGCGGGACTATCTCGCTGAGCGCGAGGCCCTCTAGGCCTTCGTCGCCAGCCAGGCCCGCCAGCCGCCGTGGGCAGTGATGTCTTCGGCCCCGGCGAGGCCATAGGGCTCGCAGATGAAGCCGGTTTCCCAACTGCCGTCGGCCAGCTCCACCCTGCCCAGGCCGAGCGGGGCGGGAATGCCGGTGAGGAAGCTGCCCAGTTCGCTGCTGGGCAATTCCCAGACCTCCACCTCGATGGCCGCGCCATCCTCGGCGACCCGAACCATCCCCGGGCGTAGCGGCGGTCCGCCGGCCAGGGCATAGAGGCGATAGCGCGGCGCGCTCTGGGTCAGCGCCAGGCGGCGGGCGCCGCGGGCGAGCAACTGGCCGTTGAGCGGCAAGCCCTGCAGATGGGCACCGCAGACCACCAGGTGCGCGCGATCATGACGAGCGGGACGGGCCGGCAAGGTGGCGCTCGGCAGCGCTCCACCCACCAGGGGCAGGCCCTGGGCCTCTTGCAGCGCCGCGGCCAGGCTCAGCAGGTACTGGTCGGTAAAGACCCGCCCGAACAGCGTCACGCCCCAGGGCAGGCCGTTGCTCATCACCCCGGCGGGCACGGCCACGGCGGCGTAGTCCAGCAGGTTCATGAAGTTGGTGTAGTAGCCCAGGTCGGCATTGCGGGCGACGGGTTCGGCGGCCAGCTCGGCCAGGGTGACCGGGCGCGGATAGGTGGGGGTGAGCACGCAGTCCAGCTCGACCAGCAGGGCGTCGCACTGGGCTTTCAAGGCCTGCAGGCGATAGCCGGCGCGGAAGGCGTCCACTGCCGTGGCGCCGGGCGCCTTGTCCAGCACGGCGCGGATCACCGGCAGTACCGCGTCCGGGTCGGCTTCGATCAGGGCGCCGGCCACGCTGTAGCGCTCGGCGACCCAGGGGCCTTCGTAGAGCAGGCGGGCGGCTTCAAGGAAGGGCGTGAGATCCAGCGGTACGGCTTCGCCGCCCAGGGCCTCCAACTGCGCCTTGGCCGCCGCGAACAGCGCCGGACTCTCCGGGCAGCCGAGGAATTCCAGCTGGGTGGGTACGCCAAAGCGGAAGGACCGTGGGCGGCCGAAGGCGCTGGCGTCGTTCCACTGCGGATTGGCGCGACTGTAGGGATCGCGCGGATCAGGGCGGGCGGTGAGGGCCAGCAGCTCGCTGGCCTCGGCGGCGGTGGCGGTGAAGAAGGTCACGCAGTCCAGGGTCTGGCAGGCGGGCACTACCCCGGCGGTGGAGAGCAGGCCCTTGCTGCCCTTGAGACCGACCAGGTTGTTCAGCGCCGCCGGAACGCGCCCGGAGCCGGCGGTGTCGGTGCCGAGGGCGAAGCTGGCGACGCCCAGGGCCACGGCCAGGGCCGAACCGGCGCTGGAACCGCCGGACGGGTAGTCCGGATGGACGCTGTTGCGGCAGGCGCCATAGGGCGAGCGGGTACCGTTGAGCCCGGTGGCGAACTGGTCGAGATTGCACTTGCCCAGGGGCACGGCGCCCAGCGCGAGCAGTTGCTCCACCAGGGTCGAGGAGCGTTCGGGCACGTAGGCGTAGGCCGGGCAGGCAGCGGTAGTGGGGATGCCGGCGAGATCGATGTTGTCCTTGAGGGCGAAGGGGATGCCGTAGAGCGGCAGCCCGGCCGGATCGCGGTCGTCCAGGGCGGCCAGGTAGGGCTCCAGCTCGGCGGCCGTCAGCAGATGGATGAACAGGTGGTACTCGGGGTCGAGCTGGACGGCCTTGTCGCGCAGCTCGGCGATGAGGGCGCGCGGGGTGAGGGTGCCGGCGGCGTAGGCCGCGCGCAGGGTGTCGAGACGCAGATCGAATGTCATGGTGGCTTCCTTCAAGTCTTGTCGATCACCAGCAGGCGCTGGCCGGCGCGGACCGGCGAGCCGGGCTGGACGTGGAGGTCGGCGATGCGCCCGCGGCAAGGGGCGAGCAGCGGAATTTCCATCTTCATGGATTCCAGGATGAGCAGTGGCTGACCAGCTTCGACGAGGTCGCCGGGCCGGACCTGGGCCTGCCAGAGATTGCCGGCCACCGGGCTTTCCAGCGCCAGTTGGCCGGCATTGAGGGGCGCCTCCGCGGTAACCTCGACCGGAGCCTCCTGGCTGTCGAAATGCGCCTGACCGGAGTCGATCCAGCGTTGCCGCTCGGCAGCGAAGGCGCTTTGCTGGCGTGTGCGGAAGCTGGCGATACCCTCGGCTTCGCGGGCGAGGAAGGCCTGGTAGTCGGCCAGGGACAGCTCGCTCTCTTCGATGCGCAGGGGCACGCGGCCGAGGGGGAAGTCGGCGCGGATGCGCAGCAGTTCGTCCGCCGAGACTTCGTAGAAGCGGATCTGGTCGAAGAAGCGCAGCAGATAGGGCTGGCCGTGGAAGGCCTCGACCTCGCGATAGCGATTCCACATTTGCAGGGTGCGCCCGACGAACTGGTAACCGCCGGGCCCCTCCATGCCATAGACGCAGAGGTAGGCACCGCCGATGCCCACGGAGTTTTCCGCGGTCCAGGTGCGTGCCGGATTGTACTTGGTGGTGACCAGCCGATGGCGCGGATCAAGGGGGGTAGCCACCGGCGCGCCGAGGTAGACGTCACCCAGGCCCATCACCAGGTAGCTGGCGTCGAAGACGATGCGCTTGACCGCCTCCAGGGTGTCCAGGTCGTTGACCCGACGGATGAATTCCAGGTTGCTCGGGCACCAGGGCGCGTCCTTGCGTACCGTGGTGGCGTACTTCTCGATGGCCAGGCGGCAGGCCGGATCGTCCCAGGACAGCGGCAGGTGGACGATGCGCGAGGGTACCCGCAGGTCCTGGGCGTCGCCCAGCGCCTGCCAGCAGCGACTGACCGCCGCCAGCAGCTCGGCCAGGGGCAGCGCCTCGGGCTGGTAGTGCACCTGCAGCGAGCGAATGCCGGGGGTGAGTTCGCACAGGCCGGGCAGCGCCAGGGCGGCCAGGGCCTGCATCAGGCCGTGGCCGCGAAAGCGCAGGGCCAGGTCCAGCTCGGGCGGGCCGATTTCCAGCAGCAGGTGGGTGTCGCCGGAGAGCCGGGCCACCAGCCGCTCGGCGCCGCTGCCGAGGTCCAACACCACCGGATCGCCCAGGTGCGGGGTCACGGCGGTCGTCGCCACGGGCTGCAGGGTACGCTCCTCGACCAGGCGTTCCTGCTGCAGGCGGCGGGCGGTCCCCAGGTCCACCGGCAGGAAGCGCACCCGGTCGCCGGCCTTGAGCTGACCGAGTTGCCAGAGATCGGCCTCGATCACCGTGACCGGACAGACGAAGCCACCCAGGCTGGGCCCGTCCGGGCCGAGGATGACCGGCATGTCACCGGTGAAGTCCACGGCGCCGACCGCATAGGGGTTGTCGTGGATGTTGGAGGGGTGCAGGCCGGCTTCGCCGCCGTCTTCGCGGGTCCATTCCGGCTTGGGGCCGATCAGGCGCACGCCGGTACGGCTGGAGTTGAAGTGCACCTCCCAGTCGGTGGCGAGGAACAGCTCCAGATAGGCCCGGCTGAAGTAATCCGGTGCCCCATGGGGGCCGTAGATGACGCGCAGGCTGCGGGTGGCGGGTAGCCGGGTGACCAGGGCGTCCGGCAGGCGGGCGCCGACCGCCGCATCGCTAAGCTGATGAAGGTGCAGGACGTCGCCGGCGCGCAGGGCGCGGCCGCCGTGCCCGCCGAATTGGCCGAGGGTGAAGGTGCTGCGGCTGCCCAGGTACTCAGGCAGGTCGAGACCGCCTCTGAGGCAGAGGTAGCTGCGCGCGCCGGCACCGGTGACGGCGCCCAACTGCAGCACGGCGCCGGCCGGCACGCGGAAGACGCTATCCATGGCATGGGGCTGGTCATCCAGCAGGATCGGCAGGGGCGCGCCGGTGACTGCCACCACGGCGTCGGTGTTGAATCTGAGGGTCGGGCCGGCCAGGGTGATCTCCAGGGCGGCGGCGCTGGCGTCGTTGCCCAGCAGGCGATTGCCCAGGCGCAGGGCGCGGTCGTCCATGGGGCCGGAAGGGGGAATGCCCACCGACCAGTAGCCGAGTCGCCCGGGGGCGTCCTGCACCGTGGTCTGAGTGCCGGCGCTGAGTACCTCCAGGGTGGTGGCGCTATAGACGAGGTCCTCCAGGCAGCGGGTCCAGGGCTGGCCGCTGGCGAAGGGCGTGGCGGCGAGGATCTGCCGCAGGTAGTCGCGATTGGTTTCCACGCCGTAGAGACGGGTCTCGGCCAGGGCCTGGTCGAGGCGCTGGCGGGCGTTCTCACGGTCCGGAGCCCAGGCGATCAGCTTGGCCACCAGGGGGTCGAAGTAGGGCGGGATCTCGCAACCGGCCTCGACCCAGGTGTCCAGGCGCAGGGCGCGGCCGTCCGCCGGTGGGAAGTCGACCTGGGTGAGCAGGCCGGGGCTGGGTTGGAAGTCGCGGCCCGGGTCCTCGGCATAGAGCCGTGCCTGGATGGCGTGGCCCTGGGGTTGCAGCTCCTTGGCCAGTTCGGCCAGCGGCGGCAGGTCGCCGGCGGCCAGCTCGATCATCCAGCGCACCAGGTCCACGCCCCAGACCTGTTCGGTGACGCCATGCTCGACCTGCAGCCGGGTGTTCACCTCCAGGAAGTAGTAACGGTCGGCGCCGCTGTCGTAGACGAATTCCACGGTACCGGCGCTGCGGTAGCGCACCGCGCGGGCGAGATCCAGGGCGGCGGTGCAGAGGGCCTCGGCCATGCCGGCGGGCAGGTTGGGCGCCGGGGTTTCCTCCAGCACCTTCTGGTTGCGCCGCTGCACCGAGCAGTCGCGCACGCCCAGGGCGAGCACCTCGCCCTGGCCATCGCCGAACACCTGCACCTCCAGGTGCCGCGCCCGCTCGATGTACTTCTCGAGGAAGACGCCGGCATCGCTGAAGTTGTTCTGGCCCAGGCGGCGCACCGCCTCGAAGGCGTCGCCGAGTTCGCTGGCGGAGCGGCAGACGCGCATGCCGATGCCGCCGCCCCCGGCGGTGCTCTTGAGCATCACCGGATAGCCGATCCGCTCGGCGGCCGTGAGCGCCGCGGCCAGGTTCTCCAGCAACTCGGTGCCTTCCAGCAGTGGTACGCCCTGGGCACGGGCCAGGGCGCGGGCGGTGTGCTTGAGGCCGAAGGTGCGCAATTGCTCCGGGGTGGGGCCGACGAAGGCGATGCCCGCGGCTTCGCAGGCCTCGGCGAAGGCGGCGTTCTCGGAGAGAAAGCCATAGCCGGGGTGGATGGCCTGGGCGCCGCTCTGGCGGGCCACGGCGAGCAACTTGGCGGTGTCCAGGTAGGTGGCGGCGGCTGCGCCTTCACCGAGGCTGAAGGCCTGGTCGGCGCCGCTGACGTGGCGGCTGGCGCGGTCGGCTTCGCTGTAGACGGCGACGGAGGCGACGCCCAGCTCGCGCAGGGTGCGCTGGATACGGCAGCCGATGGCGCCACGGTTGGCGATGAGCAAGGTGGTGAACATTCGAGGTGTCCTCGAAGGTGACGGGCCGTCCCGCCGGATGAAGGCTCCCGGGGTCGTCCACGGGAGGCGCGCAGCGGCGGTTGATCAGGGCTGGCGTGGAGGGTGGTAGCGCGCGGCGCGCAGTTCGCAGAAGCGATACAGCCACGGCCGCAGCCACCGCCAGAGACGCTGGGCGCGGTTCAGTTCCATATCAGCACCTCCGCCGGGGTGGGATTCCAGCCGTTGCAGGGGTTGTTGAGTTGCGGGCAGTTGGAGATCAGCACGATGACGTCGGTCTCGGCGCGCAGCTCCACGTACTTGCCGGGGGCGGAGAGGCCGTCCTCGAAGGTCAGGCCGCCCTCGGGGGTGACCGGCACGTTCATGAAGAAGTTGATGTTGGCGCCCAGGTCGCGCTTGCCGAGCCGGCCGTCGTGCAGGGCTGCCCGCAGGAAGTTGTCGCGGCAGCTGTGCATGTGGCGCTTGTCCAGGGCGTAGCGCACCGTGTTGCTCTCCTGGGCGCAGGCGCCGCCGAGGGTGTCGTGGCGCCCGCAGGTGTCAGCGACGATGGTCAGCAGGGCATTGCCGCGGTTGGAGTAAAGCACCGTGCCGGTGGTGAGGTAGACGCGATTCTGTCGGCGCAGAGTGCGCTGGGGGTCGAAGCGCTCGCGCGGGTCCCGGGCGGCGAAGAACAGGGTGTCGATGGCCTGGTTGCCCTCCAGGTCGTGCAGGCGCAGGGTCTGCCCGGCCTTGACCTCGAACAGGTAGGGCTCGCCGGCCGGGATGGTGTGGCGGAAGACCGCGGTGTCGGGGTGCAGCTCGCTTTCGATCAGGCTCATGGTGCGGCCCTCAGAGGTACTGGCGTTCGGTGTTGTGGAAGCCGCGGCCGTTCTCCGGGCGCGAGCTGCGGCAGAGCAGGGTGATGCCGTCGCTGGCGACCTTCTGCCAGCTCAGGCGCACCGGCTTGGGCGCATAGACGGGATTGGGGTCCAGCGGATGTTGCAGGGCGGTGAGCACCACCAGAGTGTCCATGGGCGCATAGAGCTCGACGTAGTCGCCGGCCCGGGAATTCTCCGGGTGGAAGCGGAAGGCGCCGGTGGCGTCCACGTCGACCCGGCTGAACAGGTTGACGGTCATCAGCAGGTCGGCCAGGCCCAGATCACTCTTGCCCAGCTCCACCAGCAGGTTGTCGGTGCCGTTGCGGAAGAAGCCGTTACGCAATTCCTGGTAGCGGCCCTGGCCGTATTTTTCCCGGACTTCGACGGCATCGAGGACGCCGCCGAAGCTGTCGTGCCAGCCGCAGGTGTCGGCGGTAATGGCGGCGAGTACGCGGCCCATGTCCGAATAGAGGCAATGGCCGGCGGTGAGGCGGGCGGTGTGCTGGCACTTGAGGGTGTCCGGCAGGTTCAGGCGCTCGCTCCTGTCCAGGGCGTTGAACAGCAGCAGGCTGACGTTGGCGCCGCCTTCCAGGTCGGTCAGCCGCAGCAACTGGCCGCGGCGGAGCACGAAGGAGGTGTGGCCCCCGCCGGGGAGGATTTCGTCGTAGAGGGTGGGGCTCAGGTTCAGAGAAGCGGTCATGGCAGGTCTCGCGGCTCGTGGCGGGGCGCGGACCGCTCGCTGCGGTCCACGCGGCTCGGGAGGGAAGGGTCAGAGCTTGCCGTCGGCGGCCAGCTGGACGTAGCTGGGGTCGAAGCGCAGCTTGAGATTGCCGCTGTCGCCGGTGATCACGCCCTTGGCGAAGCTCATGCCGATGGCCTCGGGGCTGCGCGCGCCTTCGCCGAGGATGCCGTGCTCGAAGCTGAAGCGGGCGACCCGGGTCATGGTCTCCGGCAGGCTGGGGCTGGTGGCGAAGGTCAGCGCCTCCTGGGGCGTATAGAACAGCTTGGTGGTGGCCAGCTGTGCCTGGTAGCCGGCGAGATCGGTGCCGGAGGCCTTGGCCATGCTGGTCAGGGCCTCGGTGGCCGCGGGCGTGCCGGACTGCATCAGGCCGAGGATCTCGAACCAGGCGCCGACCAGTACCTTGCCCAGCGCCGGGTTGTCCTTGAGGGTCTGGGTGTTGACCACCAGCATGTCGAGGATCTCGCCGGGAATCTGCGAGGAATCGAACACCTGGGTGCTGCCCGGCTGGCTGCGGATCTCCGCCAGCATCGGATTCCAGGTGGCGGCGGCCTTGACGTCGGGGGTGGCGTAGGCGGCGACGATGTCGGCGTCCGAGGTATTCACCACCTTGACGTCGCGCTCGCTGAGGCCGGCCTTTTCCAGGGCGCGGGCGAGGAAGTAATGGGAGACCGAGAGTTCCACCAGGTTGACCGTCTGCCCCTTGAGGTCGGCCAGGGTCTTGCCCTCACCCTTGATCAGCAGGCCGTCGTTACCGTTGGAGTAGTCGCCGACGATCAGCGCCGTGGAGTCCACGCCACCGGCGGCGGGAATGGTCAGGGCGTCCATGTTGGTCATGGCGCAGCCATCGAACTGGCCGGCGGTGTACTGGTTGATGGACTCAACGTAGTCGTTGAGCTGCACGACCTCGATGTCGATGCCGTACTTCTTCGCCCATTTGTCGATGATGCCGGCGGAGCTGGCGTAGCCCCAGGGCATCCAGCCGGCATAGAGCGTCCAGCAGACGCTGAATTTGTCTTTCTTCTCCGCCAGGGCGGAACAGCTCAGGGCCAGGGCGAGGCCGGCGACAGCGAGGGAGAGCAGGGGCTTACGCATGGAAACCTCCAGTTCAGGGTCGGATGAGGCACAGGAGCCGCGGCACTTGACGAACTACTTCGCAAGTCGCGTTCTCCCGGGCTTTTGTCCCGCCGTGTAACCTCGCTGGAGGTCGATGGCTCTCGGACCAGACACCCGCTTGCGCGGATCGGAACCCTAGCCATCCATTTACCTGATTGTGGTGCCGCTTTACCGGGATGGGCCCGGTCAGGTCCTGCACGAGACTGACCGAAGCGAATAGCGTGCCAGCCACGCGAACCGCGGCAGCGCTGGGCGATGGCGCCACGTCAGGCGACCGGGGTGTCTTGTCTTGGCGCGCGTTGGGTGTCCGCTGCACCGATGCGGGGCGGAAAAGCCCCGCGAAAGGCTGCTGGATGCCTGGCATGGAAATCGCTGCGCTGCCGGGGCAGGGGCGGCTTGGCGGTCGCTCGCGGGACGACCCGCCGCGCTGCTCGTCTGGACGACCAGGTAACCTCGTCAGCACGGGAGGGTTGCCATGGCGCATACCCCGTTCACGTCCATTCCCCTCATCGATATCGCCGGACTCGCCTCCAGCGACCTGGCCGAGCGCCAGCGCGTGGCCACCGAACTCGGCCGCGCCGCCCGCGAGGTGGGCTTCCTGCAGATCGTCGGCCACGGCCTTTCCGCCGAGCTGCGCGCCGGGCTGATCGAGCAGGCGCAACGCTTCTTCGCCCGCCCGCTGGAAGAAAAGCTGCGCTTCTATATCGGTCAGTCGAGCAACCACAGCGGCTACGTCCCCGAAGGCGAAGAGCGCTTCGCCGGGGGCAGCCGCGATCTCAAGGAAGCCTACGACGTCAACTACGACTACACCGAGGGACCGCAGCGCTATCCGCTGCTCGGGCCCACGCTCTGGCCGGACGACCCGGCGTTCCGCGAGGCGGTGGGCGCCTATTACCGCGCCGCCCTGGCCCTGGGCGAGCGGCTGTTCCGTGGTTTCGCCCTCGCCCTGGGGCTGGCCGAGGACACCTTCGCCGCCGTCACCCGCCACCCCACCAGCCAGTTGCGGCTGATCCACTATCCGTTGGACCCCGATCCCCAGGCGGATCGCCCTGGCATCGGCGCCCACACCGACTACGAATGCTTCACCCTGCTGCTGCCCACCGCGCCGGGCCTGCAGGTGCGCAATGGCGAGGGCGACTGGATCGAGGTGCCGCTGATCGCCGACGTCCTGGTGGTCAACATCGGCGACATGCTAGAGGTACTCAGCAACGGCCAGTTCCTGGCCACCGCCCACCGGGTGCGCAAGGTCAGCGAAGAGCGCTACGCCTTTCCGCTGTTCTGCGCCTGCGACTACCCCACCCGCATCGCGCCCCTGCCGGGCTTGCCCGCTCGCGAGGGGCGCCACTACGAACCGGTGGTCTGTGGCGACCACCTGTTCGCCCAGACCGCCCAGACCTTCGCCTACCTGCAGAGGCGCCTGGCCGAAGGCAGCCTGACGCTCCCCGACGGCAGCCTGGGCCTGGCCAGTTTCGGCCCCGGGCAGGAGGTGCCGGCATGAATCTCCTCGAACTGGCCCGCCGTCATCCGCAGCAGCCGGCGGACGGCGTGCCCGCCTGGATGCTCGGCCACTTCCGTCGCCGCAGCATCACCTTCGCCGACGGCCGTAGCGATGCGCGTACCCAGGTGCACTGGCTGCAGAGTCGCAGCTTCACCCTCGACCTGCGCCTGCCGGATGCGCCACCGCCGCCGCTGAAAGCCTGGACGGACTACCGCGCCGAGGAGCTGCGCCAGCTGGCCAACCAGGAAGGCTGGGTGGCCGACAGCCATTGGGTGGACGGCCAGCTCGGCTGGCACGGCGGGGTCTCCCTGCAAGTCCATAACCGCTGGCCGGAGCCGGCGCGACTGCAGCGCATCGGTAACTGCCTGATGGAGTTCGCTCCGAGTGGCGCCTATGTCGAAGACTGGCGCCTGCAGGCCGGAGGGGGCCCGCTGATCGGCCTGCGCCTGTGGGAAGAGCGGGAGGTCGAGAGCGGCCGCCTGCTGGGCCGGGGCGGCGGTCTGATCCTCTGCGGCGACCGGCTCGGCTGGATGCGTGGCCGTCCCGCGCCTTTGGCCGAATCGTCCCTCGGCCTGCGCGAGCGGGTGGCCCAGGCCCAGGGCGATCCCGCCGAGCTGGCCCGCTTGTTCGACGTCGAGACCTCCCTGGCGCTGGCCGATGGGCAGGGCGGCTATCGGGTAGCCCTGTCCACCCTGCCGGCGCGGCTGGGGCAGCCGGTGGCGCTGGACGGCTTCGCCTGGGACGCTGCCGGCCATCTGCGGCAGCGGCTGGTCAACGCCGCAGGTTGCCTGATCGAACGCACCTTCGAGGTCGACACCCTGGAGCCGGACTGGCGCGCCGAGGCCGCCACGCCCTGTTCCGCGGCGGCGCAGGACTGGTTCGCGGCCGAGCGGGAAACCCTGGCCCGGCATCTCGAAATCCTCACCTGAGGTGAACGCCGGGGCCTGGCGCCCCGGCGGCTTCAGCGCGCCAGTCGCTCCGCCAGGGCCGCCGGCAATTCCGGACGCGCCGCCCGGCGTTCGGCGTTGAGCGGGATGTCGTAGGTGATCCGTGCGCCATAGGCACCGGGCGCCTGGGGATCGTGGCGGATCTTGTCGAACACCAGCAGCCGGGTGCCGAGGCTGAAGCCCTCGGCGAGATCATGGGTCACCATGAACACCGTCAGCCGCGTTTCCTGCCACAACTCCAGCAGCAGGGCGTGCATGTCCTTGCGAATGCCCGGGTCGAGGGCGCCGAAGGGTTCGTCGAGCAGCAGCATCCGCGGTTGCATGATCAGCGCCTGGGCGATGGCCAGGCGCTGCTGCATGCCGCCGGAAAGGGCGCTGGGGTAGCGATCCAAGGCATGCCCGAGACCGACCTTGACCAGCAGCGCCGCCGCGCGCTCGCGGGCCTCGCGCCGCGCCTGACCGAATAGCCGGCCCAGCAGCGGCGAGCGGGGCAATTCCAGGCCGAGGGCGACGTTGTCCAGCACGCTCAGGTGAGGGAACACCGAGTAGCGCTGGAACACCACCCCACGGCTCGGATCGGGCTCGGCCGGCAGCGGCTCACCGGCCAGGCGCAGGCTGCCGCGACTGGGACGCTCCTGGCCCAGCAGCAGGCGCAGGAAGGTGGACTTGCCGCAGCCCGAGGCACCGACCAGGGTGCAGAACTCGCCCTCGGCCACCTGCAGATCGAGACGCTCGAGCACCACCTGGTCGCCGTATTCCTGCCAGACGTTGCGGGCCTCGATGAAGGCCGGGGTGGCAACGGGAACAGCCGGGACGCCGTTCATACCTTGCCCCCTTCGTGCCAGGGAAAGGCGCGGCGGGTCAGGCTGCGCAGGCCCAGGTCCATCAGCCAGGCCAGCAGGGTGATCCAGGCCACGTAGGGCAGGATGACGTCCATCGCCAGATAGCGGCGCACCAGGAAGATGCGATAGCCGAGGCCGTCGGTACTGGCGATGGCCTCGGCGGCGATCAGGAACAGCCAGGCCGAGCCGAGCATCAGCCGCAGTGACGTCAGCAGCCGCGGCAACAGCTGCGGCAGCACCAGGCGCAGGATCAGCGTCCAGGAGTTGGCGCCCAGGGTCTGGGCCTTGATCAGCAACTCGCGGGGGATCTCCCGGGCACGTTGCTCAAGGTCGCGGGCGATGCAGGGGGTGACGCCGATGGCGATCAGCAGCACCTTGGACAGCTCGCCGAGGCCGAGCACGATGAACAGGATCGGCAGGATCGCCAGTGGCGGGATCATCGCCAGCACCGTCAGCAGCGGCGACAGCGGTGCGCCCAGCAGGGGCACGCTGCCCGCGGCGATGCCCAGGGCCAGGCCCACCAGGGCGGCGATACCCAGGCCGAGGCCCAGGCGCTGCAGACTGGCAAGGGTGTCCTGCCAGAACAAATAGTCGCCCGAGCGCTTGTCCGCGGTGAAGGCCAGGCGGTCGACGGCCTCGGCCATCTGGCCGAAGCTGGGCAGCAGCTTGTCGTTGGGATTTTCCGCCAGGCGTTCGGCGGAACTGGTCAGGTAGAGCAGCAGGAGCAGGGCGAAGGGCAGCAGCACCAGGAACAGGCGACCGCCGCGACCGGGCTGGCGATTGATCAGGCGCATGGGCGGACCTCGCCTGGCAGGAGGGGCAGGCGTGATCGCGTCCGTTGCAACGCAAGAGTGGGCAGGGCGTAAGGGAGATGCATGACGGGCCTCCGGGAGGTGAGAGACGAAAGACAGGAGCCAGCGTCTGGCGCTGCGTCTCCCGGGCTTTTGTCCCGCCGTGTAACCTCGCTGGAGGTCGACGACTCTCGGACCAGTCACTCGCCAGGCGAGCCGGAACCCTAGTCGTCCATTGCCGATTGTGGTGCCTCAAACCGGTCGAGCCGGCGCTCCTGCACGCCGAGGGTCTAGCCAGATACGTGCCAGGGCGCCAGACGCGGATTCCCGTCGCTACCAGGGACGAGCGAGCCTGACTTTAGTGCGCCTTGGGTGTAGCGTGCACCGCCTCGGGGCGCCGGCTGAGCAACGAGGGATGGCCCTCGGCGTCTCTTAATCCCGGCTGAATGAACGCGCGATAATCGAGCGCGAGCGGCGGGCGCAGCTTAAGCTTTCCTCAGGCCCATCCGGGCCGTTCTGGAGATCTCCCATGCGCCATTTCCTCTTGGCGTCGCTCTGTGCCCTGACCGTTACCGGCTGCACCGTCTACGACACGTCCCCTCGCTATTACGCTCGTCCGGCACCGCCCGCGGCGGTCTTCTACGGCACGCCGGCCTATCCGCCGCCAGCGGTCATCGTGCGGCCCTATGGCTACTACTATCGCCCGGTACCGCCGCCCCCGCCGCACTGGGGTCCCGGTCCCGGTTGGGGACCGCCGGGCTGGGGGCCGCGTCCGCCCGGTTGGGGGCCACGCCCTGGTCCTCCGGGATGGGGGCCACGCTGGTAGCGGGTTTGACAGGGGCAGCCGGCTTTTCTAGGGTGCTGCCCTTGTCTTGACCAGGAAGCCTCGCATCGTGGACGACGATCGCATCAAGCTCGACCCCCAATGGAAAGCCGCGCTGCGCGACGAATTCGAGCAGCCCTACATGCGCCAGCTGGGCGATTTCCTACGGCGGGAAAAGGCCGCCGGCAAGGTCATCTTTCCGCCCGGTCCGCTGATCTTCAACGCCCTAAACACCACGCCGCTGGACCAGGTGAAGGTGGTCATCCTCGGCCAGGATCCCTATCACGGTCCGGGGCAGGCCCATGGCCTGTGCTTCTCGGTACAGCCCGGCGTCCCGGCACCGCCCTCGCTGCAGAACATCTTCAAGGAGCTCAAGCGCGACCTGAACCTGCCCATTCCCAACCACGGCTATCTGCAGCACTGGGCGGAGCAGGGCGTGCTGTTGCTCAACACCTCGCTGACCGTGGAGCAGGCCAACGCCGGCTCCCACGCCAAGGCCGGTTGGCAACGTTTCACCGACCGCATCATCGAGGTGGTCAGCGCCGAACGGGAGAACCTGGTGTTCCTGCTCTGGGGCAGCCACGCCCAAAGTAAGCAGAACCTCATCGATCCGCAGAAGCACCTGATCCTCAAGTCGGCGCATCCCTCGCCGCTGTCGGCCCATCGCGGTTTTCTCGGCAATGGCCACTTCGGTCGCACCAATGAATTCCTGCGCAATGCCGGCCTGGCGCCCATCGACTGGGCCCTGCCGCCGCTGCCTTAGCCGCGAGCTAGAGCGCTCACACCTTGTAATCCTCTGGTGCTTGTTGACTGACCGGTCATCCGGGACAGTCGAGGGGCATGTCCCCGCACCGGAGAGAGCCCATGACCGAGAACAACAACAAGGTCGCGCCCGCCCCCTCGGCGACCGATTCCGCCCAGCCGCCGAGCGGCACCCTGGCACGCTGGAAGCTGGTTGGCCCCGGCATCGTCGTCGCCGTGACCGGCGTGGGTGCCGGCGACCTGGTGGCCACCCTCATCGCCGGCTCACGCTTCGGCTATGCGCTGCTCTGGGCCGCTGTGGTGGGCTGCATCGTCAAGATCGCCCTGGCCGAGGGCTCCGCCCGCTACCACCTGGCCACCGGCTCGACCATGCTCGAAGGGTGGCGCTCCCTGGGCATCTGGACCTACTGGTACTTCGGCATCTACATCGTGCTCTGGGGGTTCGTCTACGGCGGCACCGCCATGAGCGCCACGGCCCTGCCGCTGGCCGCCCTGTTCCCCGATGTGCTGCCCTTCTGGGCCTGGGGCGCGCTTTCGGGGATCGCCGGCGCGGTCTTCGTGCTGCTCAATCGCTATGCCGTGTTCGAGGCGGCGATGAAGTTCTTCATCGGCGTGATGTTCGTGGTGGTGGTGGGCCTGGCCATCCTGGTCATGCCCAACCTCGGCCATGCCGTCACCGGACTGGTGCCGACTATCCCTGAAGGCTCGGCGATCTATACCTTGGGCCTCATCGGCGGAGTCGGGGGCACCATCACCATGGCCGCCTATGGCTATTGGGTGAACGCCAAGGGCTGGCGTACCCCGGCCTGGATGGGCGTGATGCGCCTGGACAACCAAGTGGCCTACGCCGCCACCGGCATCTTCGTCATCGCCATGCTGATCGTCGGTGCCGAGTTGCTCCATACCGCGCAGATCACCTTGTCCAGCGGCGACCGCGGTCTGCTCGATCTGGACGAGGTACTGGAGCAGCGCTTCGGTCCGGTGGTCTCCACCATCTTCCTGATCGGTTTCGCGGCGACCACCTTTTCCTCGATCCTGGGCGTCTGGCACGGCGTGTCCCTGCTGTTCGCCGACTTCGTCCGCCAGGCCACCGGGGGCACTGGCGAGCGGGGTGATCTGGAGCAGACCCCCGCCTTCCGCTTCTATGTGCTTTGGCTGACCTTTCCGCCGATGGTCCTGCTGCTGCTCGGCCGGCCGTTCGGACTGATCATCGCCTACGGGGCCTTCGGCGCCTTCTTCATGCCCTTCCTGGCGCTGACGCTGATCTGGCTGCTCAACTCCAAGCGGGTACCCCAGGAGTGGCGTTCGGGTTGGTTGTCCAACGGCCTGCTGGGCCTGGCCGCCGCACTGTTCATCGTCCTCAGCCTGAACGAAATCGCCCGGTTGTTCTGAGCGTGACGGTCATCGGGGTGAGCACTAGGCGCTCGCCCCGGTTGACGCCACGAGCGGGGCGGGCTGCTGGTGACATCTCAGACACCAGACCACCCCCACGATCAGCAGACCGATGGCCAGGGCTTCCAGCAGCGTCGGCCACCGCCACTGCCAGAGAAAGCCGTAGAGCAGCGAAGACAGCGTTTCGATGACGATGGCCTGGCCACTCAGGGTCAGCGGCAGGCGGCGACTGGCCTGGTTCCAGCAGAAGCCGCCGACCACCGAGGCGAGCAGCGCCACGCCGGCGGCCACCAGCAGCGGCTGCACCCAGGCCTGCGGCGTCCGCACCAGCAGTTCCGGCCCCAGCAGGAAGGGCGCGGCCAGCAGTGCCTGGAGGCCGGTCATCCCGCCCAGCAGCAGGCCCCAGTCGTGACTGCCGACGAGGGTCTTGCCCAGGTGACGGGTATTGGCCACCGCGAACCAACTCCAGGACAGCAGGGCACCACCGGCGCAGAGCAGACCCAGCGCCGGTTGGGCACCCAGGGCCGTGACGGTCAGCGCCTCGTAGCTGATCAGCCCCACCCCCAGCAGGGCGCAGGCCAAGGATGGCCAGAGGCGCTCGACACCCACGGCCCCGGCGTCGGTGCGTCCGGCCAGGGCCACCAGCAGCGGAATCAGGCCGACGATCAGGGTGGTCGCGGCGATGCCGGCCTGCTGCACCCCGGCGCCGACCAGGGTGTAGTAGCCCAGGTTGCCGACCAGGCTCAGCCAGAACAGGCGGTGTTTGTCCGTGCGGGTGAGCTGGCCCCGCAGCCGCTGCCAGCGCGGCAGGAGTAGCGCCAGGGAGACCCCGCCGTAGCAGAGAAAGCGCAGCACGGCGAACTGGGCGCCGCTGAGGTCGGGTACCAGCGCCGGAGCGAGAAAGATCACGCCCCAGCACAGACCTGCCGCGACCCCATAGCCGATTCCCGTCGCCGATACCGCTCGTTCGTTCATATCGCTCGCCTTCGTTGGTTCGGCAGCAGTCTGGCGAGCGAGAGAGGGTCGGGTCTTGCGCGAGGCTCCGGCGTTTTTTACCCAGGCGGGAACTAGCCCGGCGGGCGCGGGTTGCGTCGCCAGGCGGCCGGACTGATTCCCTGGCGGCGAGTCATGGCCCGGGTGAGGGCGGCCTGATCGGAAAAGCCGACGCGCAGGGCGATCTCGGCGATGGGCAGGCGGCTGTCTCCCAGCCAGCGCTGGGCCTGGCGCAGCCGCAGATCGGTCAGCCAGGCCTGGGGTGTCTGGCCGAAGCGCTCGTGAAAGAGCAGGTGCAGGCGACTCAGGCCGACCCCGGTCAGGGTAGCCATGGCCGCGTTGGTCCAGTCACCCGCAGGCTGGGCCTCCACCCGCGTCAGCAGCCGGTCGAAGGCCGAGGCAGGGACGATGACGGTGAGGGAGTGCAGGAGCAGGCGCGTGAGTTCGCTGGCGTGCTGGGTGAGGGTCGCTGGCGGGGTCAATTCGGCGAAGGCGAGCAACTGTCGCGCTGCCGGTGGAATCGGCAGGCCGGGTTGGCGGAGCGCCTGGTCCAGCGTCTGGGCCGGCAGCCAGTCGGTGGCGCAATCGATCACCAGGAAGCGGCTGTCCGGCGCGGAGCGCTGCGCATGATCGCAGTCGGGCGCCACCAGGGCGGCCAGACCGGTATGCAGCCGCGCGCCGCCGCGACCGGCCAACTCCAGCTCCATGCCGCCCTGAATGGGCAGCACCAACTGGGCGAAGGCATGGGCATGGGGCTGGTGTTCGCCCTCATAGCGCTTGATGGCGAGGCGTGGAGTCAAGGCGCACCTCGGCGAGGAGCTGGCGGATCGAAGGTCCCGATCCTAGCATGTTAGCGTGGCGACTCAGCGCACCGGCTGCAGCGGCAACTCCACCTCGCCCGCGTCGTTCAGGTCGACCACCACCGGCTCCTGGGTCAGGTACAGCGGGCGACCGCCGAGCAGGATGCGACCGCTGAGCAGGTAGCGCTCACCACTCTTGACCCGCGAGGGCGCGTAGTCGAGACGGAAGGGCACCTGGCCGGGCTGTTTGACGAACAGGGTGCGCTGGGCGAGGCGACCCGCTGGGGTGTCGCCCGCGCTGGCGCTGTAGAGGCTGACGGTGAGCTTGGCGGTGGGCGGTACCGGCTCGTTGGCGGTGAAGGTGGCCTGGCCGCTGAGGCTGGTCATGCTCGGCTGAGCGGGCGTGCCGGGGGTGGTGGGCTGCGGCTGCTCGGTGGGCGGCAGCGGCTGGCCGGCCGGCGGCGGCGTCGCGGGACCGGGGCGCAGCCCGCTACAGGCGCTGAGCAGCAGCGAGGTGGCGAGCAGGGTGGCGATTCTTTTCATGGGTAGATCCTGGACTGAAATCGACTGCTGTGACCCATCCGCACCGGCTTAGTTGCCCGCCGCGGGTGGCGATTCGCTGTCCGGCAGGTCCGGGGCGTCGGGGCGATCCAGCGCCACCTGGCGGATCGACAGGCGAATCTCCGCCGGCAGCACCCGCTTGCCCGCGCCCTCGGCCAGCTCGCCGAGCAGTTCGTGATGACCCAGGGTGCCGTCGTCGGCCTTGCGCAGTACCCCTTCGGCCAACAGCGTCTGGATGAAGTGACGGAACAGCGACTTATCGAAGAACTCCGGGGCATTGAGGCCGTGCAGCACCGACAGCCGCTGGGCCATCACCGTGCAGAGCTCTTCCAGTTGCGGCGCGGTCAGGCTGTTCTGGCCATGGTTGAGGATCAGCGCGGTGGTCATGTAGTAGCGCTGCAGGGTCTGCAGGATGGCTCGCGCCAGCAGGGTCAGACGGACGAACTGCCGCGAACTGGGCGCTGCCCGCACGAAGACGTCGTCTTCGATGCGCAACAGGCCGCGCTCTACCATGGCTTCCAGCCAGCCGTCCACCACCAGCGGCAGTTCCTCACGCTCCCAGTGGATGAACAACTCGGCTTGCAGATAGGGATAGAGCGCCAGGGCGAATCTATGGATCAGTTCGCGAGTCATGCGCCCGGTGTTCTGGAAGAAGCTGGCGATCAGCGCCGGGATGGCGAAGAGGTGCAGGACGTTGTTGCGGTAGTAGGTCATCAGGACCGCATTCTGCTCGTCCAGATAGAGGATGCGGCCTAGAGCATCCTGCTGCTCGGAAAGGAAGCCCAGGCCGCGGACCTCTTCGATCATCGACTGGCCGTCGCCTTCCGGCAGGGTGACGCTGGTGGAGTAGGGCACCCGCCGTAACAGGTCCAGGTAGAGCTCGATGGCGCGTATGAGAGCGCCTTCGTCCAGCGCCTGACGGTTGGTCGACAGCAGCGCCAGGGCCACCAGGTTGACCGGGGTGACGGCCGCAGCGGCATTGATGCGTCGCACGATGCGTTCGCCCAGCTCATGGGTGACCGGCGTGAACCAGGCCGGCTTGAAGTCCTCGTCCAGTTGTTCGTCGCGCCAGCCCGGCTGTCGGGCATCGAGGAAGCTCTGCAAGGGGATGGGCTCGCCGAAGTTGACCCAGACCCGGCCGAAGCGCTGGCGCAGGGCGCCGAAGACCTTCACCAGGTCGAAGATGGATTCCTTCTTCTTCGCGGCGCCACGCAACTCGCCCAGGTAGGTGCGGCCCTCGAAGACCTTCTCGTAGCCGATGTAGACGGGCACGAAGACGATGGGCCGACGGGAGTCGCGCAGGAAGCTGCGCAGGGTCATGGCCAGCATGCCGGTGCGCGGCTGCAGGGTGCGCCCGGTGCGCGAACGGCCGCCTTCGACGAAGTATTCGGTGGAGAAGCCGCGGCTGAACAGGCTGTGCAGGTATTCGTTGAACACCGCCGCATAGAGGGCGTTGCCCTTGAAGCTGCGCCTCATGAAGAAGGCGCCGCCGCGTCTCAAGATGTTGCCCACCACCGGCATGTCCAGGTTGATGCCGGCGGCGATGTGCGGCGGCGTCAGACCGTTCTGGAACAGCAGATAGGACAGCAGCAGGTAGTCGATGTGGCTGCGGTGGCAGGGCACGTAGACCACGGTGTGGCCCGGCGCCATCTCCTGGATGCGCTCGATGTGGCTGACCGTCACGCCCTGGTAGATGCTGTTCCAGAACCAGCGCAGGCCGACGTCCAGGCAGCGCACCACCGGATAGGAGAAGTCCGAGGCGATTTCCCGGGCATAGTGCGCTGCTTCGTCTTCGATGCGGCCGGGGGTGGCCTTGCGCTGGCTCACCTCTCGGGCGATGGTCGCGCGGACCTGGGGCGCCCGCAGCAAGCCGCGCAGCAGGGTACGGCGATGCGAGAGGTCGGGGCCGATCACCGCCTGGCGCACGTTGCGGAAGTGGATGCGCAGACGGCGCATCACCAGCCGCTCCAGGCGCAGCGGATCGGGGCGCTGGGCAGCCAGTTCGCCGAGCGACAGCGGCTTGGAGAACTGCACCCGGGTCAGCCGGCCCAGTACCAGGATGCGTGCGGCCTTGCGCAGCCGTCCGGTCACCACCCAGTTGTCCGCCCAAAGTAGCTTCCAGGGACTGGTCTCGCGATCCGGCGACTGGCCCCAGAAGACACTGACGGGTACCAGCTGGACGTCGTCCAGTTGCTGCTCGGTCACGGCGGCCACCACCCGGCGCAGGGTGGGTGGTACCGAGCGCCGCGCCGGTCGCCCGCGCCAGTCCGGCTTGCCGACGGCATTGAAGTAGGCCAGTGGCTCGGTCTTGCTACCCAGTACCAGCGGGCGCAGTGGCCGTGGCAGTCCGGCCTTGCGGCATTCCCGGTCGAGTACCGCCAGGTCGCTCAGCGAGGCCTCGGGTAGGACATAGAGCACCGGTTTGGTCGGATCGATGCGGCTGAGCAGGCTGGCGGCCTGGGTGGTCTCGGAGCGAACCCAGAGGTAGAGCAGGCGCTTGAGCAGGGAAAAGGCCAGGAGACGCAGCGGCGAACGAGTCATGAAGGGCTACCGGATTGACGAGGCGGCAGTGTGCCGGAAGGCCTGGCGGGCGTAAAACCACCCGTCTTGTGCAGACTTCGACCTGCTCGTTGCGGTCTTGTCACCCGGGCTAAGAAATTGCCTGGCGAATCGACGGAAACCCGGCGCTGACGTGGCTTCCAGCTATGATGGCACTTTGCGTAAAGAACGTTGATTTTGCCGGGGAAGCCATGCTTCATAAGGTATCGGCAAGTTTTTGCCGACGCTTGGCAGGGCTGCCCGCGGGTGGCGTTGCCGGCACGTAGTCCGTACCGACACAACAAGGCAACCCGGTTGCTCGCGTTTGGGCGACCAGGGATAGGAAATCCAGAAAGCTTCGGAGAGATGTGATGGGTGAGCAGCGCGAAACCGGGACCGTCAAGTGGTTCAATGACGCCAAGGGCTATGGATTCATTCAACGCGAAGGCGGTGCCGACGTGTTCGTTCACTACCGCGCCATCCGCGGTGAAGGACACCGGTCCCTGGTCGAGGGCCAGCAGGTGGAGTTTTCGGTGATCGAAGGCCAGAAGGGCCTGCAGGCCGAAGACGTCGCCCGGCTGTAAGAGCCTATTCAAAGTCTGCTGCGCGTCGGTCAAACGGCGTTGAAAATGGCCTGGGTCGCCAGCCCGGTCGGAATGCTCATTTATCGAGCGCGGGTCCGATCCGCTTCCTCAGCTATTTTCGCGGGGCCGCCTAGGCCTTGTTTGTCTCTAGCTCGCGAGCCTTTGAACAGGCTGTAAGCCCGTCTCGCGAGGAGCGCCAGGCTCCTCGCGAATTCAGGTCACTCGGTCCGCCAGACGATCTCCTCGACACCGGCATCCGTGACCTTCAGCCAGCGATCCGCGGCTTCCTCGTCTTCCTCTTCGCTCCAGCCACTCGGGGCGCAGCGCACCTGCACCTGCAACGCCGCCTGGGCATCCCGCGCGCACGCCAGGTCGTCCACCCAGGGTGAAACATCGCTTTCCAGCAGCAGGCTATGCCACTTGCCCACCGCCTTCGGCAGCCAGGTGACCGGAATGGACTCGCCGCCATAGCGCAGGGTGCACTTGAAGGTCTGCCCCCTGGCCTGCCAGGCGCAAGGCATGGCGAACACCTGTTCGAGCCAGGCTGAGACGGCGTCCCGGTCGACGTCCTTGAGGTAGATTTCGATATCGGGCTGGCGCATGGGACTTAGGCTCCGGATTTGACGATCCAATCGTAACGCACGGCGACTCGTACTTCGAAGGGCTCGGCCAGCACGCGCTCGCGGCGCTCGGCATTGACCCGCCAGCCGTGGGGCGTCATGGCCAGCAGGTCTTCGCGGGTCTGGCGCTCGGCCAGCGGCAGCACGAATTCGAGCCCCTCGCTGTGGGCCAGTTCCAGCCCCGGCGGCAGATCCTGCAGGTGCTTGTCCTCGGCATAGTCGCGCACCTCATCGTAGAGGCGCTGGCGCAGCTCCAGCAGGTGGGCGCTGGCCGGGCCCAGGCGCAGGATGCCGCCACCGGGGGCCAGCACACGCTGGGCTTCGCTCCAGTCGATGGGGCTGAAGACGCTGGCCAGCAACTGGCAACTGGCGTCCGGCAGCGGCAGCCGCGCCATGCTCGCCACCAGCCAGGTCAGGACCGGAGTGCGGCGACAGGCGCGGCGCACCGCTTCGCGGGAGATGTCCAGGGCATAGCCGTCGGCCGCGGGCAGGGCCTGGGCCAGGCGCGCGGTATAGAAGCCTTCGCCACAGCCCACGTCGATCCAGCGCTGGGGCGCGCGTTCGGCGGCCAGTTGCGCCAGGCGTTCGGCCAGGGGCGCGTAGTGGCCGGCATCGAGAAAGCGCCGGCGCGCCTCGACCATGGCGGCGTTGTCACCCGGGTCCAGACTCTTCTTGTGCTGCACCGGCAGCAGATTCAGATAGCCCTGGCGGGCGCGATCGAAGCGATGACCGGCCGGGCAGCCGACGCCGCCGTCGACCTCGGCCAGCGGGGCCTGGCAGAGCGGACAGATCAGCTTCATGCCAGCAACCGTACCAGGGTGCCGTAGTAGACCTCGGTCAGCAGATCCAGGTCGCTGGCCAGCACGTGCTCGTCCACCTGGTGGATGGTGGCGTTGACCGGACCCAGTTCCACCACCTGGGCACCCAGGGTGGCGATGAAGCGGCCATCCGAGGTGCCGCCGCTGGTGGAGGCCTCGGGGCGATAGCCGGTGACGGCTTCCACGCTGGCCGCAACGGCGTCGAGCAACTCGCCCGGCTCGGTGAGGAAGGGCAGGCCGGACAGCGACCAGTCGATGTGCCAGTCCAGGCCGTGGCGATCGAGGATGGCCTCGACGCGGGCCTGCAGGCCCTCCACGGTGGATTCGGTGGAGAAGCGGAAATTGAACAGCGCCTGCAGCTCGCCGGGCACCACGTTGCCGGCGCCGGTGCCGGAATTGAGGTTGGAAATCTGGAAACTGGTGGGTGGGAAGAAGGCATTGCCCGCGTCCCACTGCTCGGCGGCGAGATCCGCCAGAGCCGGGGCCGCCAGGTGGATGGGGTTGCGCGCCAGGTGCGGATAGGCCACGTGCCCCTGCTTGCCGCGTACGGTCAGGCGGCCGTTGAGCGAGCCGCGGCGACCGTTCTTGACCACGTCACCCAGCAGGCGGGTGCTGGAGGGTTCGCCGACGATGCACCAGTCCAGCCGCTCGCCGCGCTCGCGCAGGCGTTCCACCACGGCGCGGGTGCCGTGCAGCGCCGGGCCTTCTTCGTCGCTGGTGATGAGGAAGGCGATGGCGCCGCGATGGTCGGGGTGGTCGGCGACGAAGCGCTCCACGGCGATGATCATGCTCGCCAGGCTGCCCTTCATGTCGGCGGCGCCACGGCCGCGCAGCATGCCGTCGGCATCCACGTGGGCATTGAAGGGCGCCTGCTGCCAGGCCTCCAGCGGACCGGTGGGCACCACGTCGGTGTGACCGGCGAAGCACAGCACGGGACCCTCGCCGCCACGCCGCGCCCAGAAGTTGTCCACCTCCTCGATGCGCAGGGGTTCGAGGGCGAAGCCCAGGCGCTCCAGGCGCTGCATCATCAGGGCCTGGCAGCCTTCGTCCAGCGGCGTGACCGAGGCCCGGCCGATCAGGTCGCAGGCGAGTTCCAGGGTGGGGGTGAGGGCGGTGGTCATGGCGGGTCCCGGGAGGCGGCTAGGGTTCAGGGGGAGCGGTATGGTAAAGGAAAACCTATACTGTGGCTTTTGTGGAAAGCCTTCATGACGTTCGATGAACAACGCTTCGGCGGGATCGCCCGGCTCTATGGGCAGGAAGCCGTCGAGCGCCTGGCCGCCAGTCACGTCGCCGTGGTGGGTATCGGCGGGGTGGGTTCCTGGGCCGCCGAGGCCCTGGCCCGCAGCGGCGTCGGCCGCATCAGCCTGTTCGACCTGGACGACGTCTGCGTCAGCAACACCAATCGCCAGGTGCATGCCTTGGAAGGCCAGGTGGGGCGGCCCAAGGTCGCGGTGATGGCCGAGCGCATCCAGGCCATCAATCCGGCCTGCGAAGTCAAGGCGGTGGCGGACTTCGTCACCCGCGAGACCATGGCCGACTACATCACCGCAGACCTCGACCTGGTGCTGGACTGCATCGACAGCGTGGCCTCCAAGGCGGCGCTGATCGCCTGGTGCAAGAGGCGCAAGATCGCCATCGTCACCACTGGCGGCGCCGGCGGCCAGATCGACCCCACCCAGATCCAGGTGGTAGACCTCAATCGCACCTACAACGACCCCCTGGCCTCGCGGGTACGCTCGCTGCTGCGTCGTGACTACGGCTTTTCGCGCAATCCCAGCCGCCACTACAGCGTGCCCTGCGTCTTCTCCACCGAACAGCTGCGCTATCCCAAGCCGGACGGCAGCGTCTGCCAGCAGAAGAGCTTCGTCGGCGAAGGCGTGCGCCTGGACTGCGCCGGCGGCTTCGGCGCGGTGATGATGGTCACCGCCACCTTCGGCATGGTGGCCGCGGCGCGAGCGGTGGACAAGTTGATCCAGAAGCCCAAGGCGTAGCGGCCCAGGCGGGCACCTTCCTCGCCCCAACCCTCTCCCCAGGGGAGAGGGGAAAGGGGGTGTAGTGTGGACAACGGCGCAGCCTTGTCCACGCGGGAGGGTGCCAGTGGGGAAACGCTGACGCGGTTTTTCACGCTACGGTGTTTCGAGCCCGGCGGCCCTCACCCCAGCCCTCTCCCCGAGGGAGAGGGGGCGGTACCGGCGCATCGGCTGAACAACGGCACGCCTCAGGCTACATATCCTGCGGCGCTTCCTGGGCCGGGCGGGCGTCGGACACGGCGGGGACGTGCAGGCCGGTCTTGGCCAGTTGCTGGCCTTCCATCTGCGGCTGGGTGGTCCAGGTGAGGATGTCGTAGTAACGGCGCACGTTCTGTACGAACTCCACCGTCTCGCCGCCGCGGGCGTAGCCGTAGCGGGTCTTGCTGTACCACTGCTTCTGCGCCAGGCGCGGCAGCATCTTCTTCACATCCAGCCAGCGATCCGGGTCCAGGCCCTGGGATTCGGCCAGGCGGCGGGCGTCGAGGATGTGGGCGATGCCGATGTTGTAGGTGGCCAGGGCGAACCAGGTACGATCCGGCTCCTTGATGCTGTCCGGCAGCTCGTCACGAATCTGGTCGAAATACTTGGCACCACCGGTGATGCTCTGCTCGGGGTCCAGGCGGTTGGCCACGCCCATGGCCTGGGCGGTGTTGTTGGTCAGCATCATCAGGCCGCGCACCCCGGTCTTGGAGGTAGCGTCCGCCGTCCACAGCGATTCCTGGTAGCCCATGGCGGCGAGCAGGCGCCAGTCCAGCTGGTGCTTCTGCGCCACCTTGCGGAAGTGCTTCTCGTACTTGGGCAGACGCTCCTGGAGGTGCTGGGCGAAGGTGTAGGCGCCGACGTAGCCGAGGACGTCGACGTGGCCGTAGTAGCGCTCCTTGAGTTGCTGCAGGGTGCCATCGCGACGCACCTTGTCCAGGTAGGCGTTGACCGCATCGAGCAGGCTGTTGTCTTCACCGGGCTGCAGTGCCCAGGCCTGGCCCTGGTTGTCGCCCAGGTCGAAGGCTACCCGCACGTTGGGGAAGTACACCTGGTTCATGGCCAGTTCGTTGGAATCCACCAGGGTCAGGTCGATCTGGCCTTCGTCGACCATGCGCAGCAGATCGCTGACCTCCACCTGGTCGGATTCGTCGAAGGCGAGCTCCGGCACCTGGGCCTGCAGCGCTCTGAGCTGCTGGGCCTGGCTGCTGCCCTTGAGCACCAGGATGCGCTTGCCGACCAGGTCCTTCGGCGTACTGGGACGCACGGTGCCATTGCGGTAGATGACCTGGGGCACCACGTCGAGATAGCTGCGGGAAAACTTCAGGCCCTGGCGATTGGCGGAGGGCGTGAGGCCGGCGGCGGCGATGACCGGGCCGTCCGGCGCGGTCAGGCGATTGAAGAGGTCGTCGAGATTGTCGGCAGTGCTGATTTCCAGGCGCACCTTGAGCGATTCAGCGAAGCCCTTGACCAGTTCGTACTCGAAGCCGGTCTCGCCGTTACGGTCCTGGAAGTAGGTCGCCGGGCTGTTGCGCGTCACCACGCGCAGCACGCCCGCCTGCTGGACCTGCTCGAGGGCGGTCGGCTTGGGCGGCGCGGGCACGTCCGCTTCCCCGCAACTCATGAGCAGGGCGAGGAAGGGCAGGGTAAGCCAGGCGAATCGCTTGAAGGCTCTATTCAAATGGGCTAGCTCGGCCATACGGCATCAAAACGGCACTGGCGCCTTGCTGACGCGCCTATCGGTCGGCCCTCCTGGGGCCTTTCGTTATCGTCGGGACGCTCCGCGCCACCGGTCCGGCCAAAGGCTCTATCCTGAGCCCAATGGGGAGCCGCGTCCATGGGGGCGGCAGGCCGTGTCGGCGGGCAGTATACGCGAGAAGTGGCAAAGCGCCCATTTTATACATACAGTCTTGGTGGTAAGCCTGGATGAACCCTCGTCGCCGGAAGGTGTCCCGAGCGCGCCTTTAGGCTAGAATGCACGGCCCCAAAGTGACTTGGCCCCGAGGCTGTCCCCGATGCTGATCCTGCGCGGCGCTCCCGCTCTTTCTTCGTTCCGTCACGGCAAACTTCTCGACCAGCTGACTCGTCTGGTTCCCGGCGTCTCCGGGCTCTATGCCGAGTTCGTTCATTTCGCCGAAGTCGCCGGCACCCTGAGCGCGGAGGAAGAGGGCATCCTCGGCCGACTGCTGCAATACGGCCCCAGCGTCCCCCAGCAGGAACCCAGCGGCGCGCTGTTCCTCATCGTGCCCCGTCTGGGCACCATCTCGCCCTGGTCGAGCAAGGCCACCGACATCGCCCACAACTGTGGTCTGGCGCAGATCGAGCGCCTGGAGCGGGGCGTGGCCTACTACGTCGCCGGCGAGCTGGACGCCGCCGCCCACGCGCAGCTGGCCGCGGCCCTGCATGACCGCATGACCCAGCGCGTGCTGCCGACCCTGGACGCCGCCGCCGACATCTTCAGCCATGCCACGCCCAAGCCGCTCACCGCGGTGGACGTACTCGGTGGCGGTCGCGCCGCCCTGGAGCGCGCCAACCTGGAGCTGGGCCTGGCCCTGGCCGAAGACGAGATCGACTACCTGGTGAAGAGCTTCACCACCCTGGGGCGCAATCCCCACGACGTCGAACTCATGATGTTCGCCCAGGCCAACTCCGAGCACTGCCGGCACAAGATCTTCAATGCCAGCTGGGACATCGACGGCGAGAGCCAGGAGAAGTCCCTGTTCGGCATGATCAAGAACACCTTTGAGCTGAACCGCACCGGTGTGCTGTCCGCCTACAAGGACAACGCCGCGGTCATGGAAGGCTTCACCGCCGGGCGCTTCTACCCCGACGCCGAGTCCCGCGAATACGGGGCGCACAGCCAGCCCGTGCACATCCTGATGAAGGTGGAGACCCACAACCACCCGACCGCCATCGCCCCCTTCCCCGGCGCCTCCACCGGCTCCGGCGGCGAGATCCGCGACGAAGGCGCCACCGGTCGCGGCTCCAAGCCCAAGGCCGGCCTGACCGGATTCACCGTCTCCAACCTGAATATCCCCGGTTTCGAGCAGCCCTGGGAGCAGCCCTACGGCAAGCCCGAGCGCATCGTCACCCCGCTGGACATCATGATCGAAGGCCCGCTGGGTGGCGCCGCCTTCAACAATGAATTCGGCCGTCCGGCCCTGGCCGGCTACTTCCGTACCTTCGAGCAGCAGGTCGAGACCCCCCGAGGTCCCGAGGTGCGCGGCTACCACAAGCCGATCATGCTCGCCGGCGGCCTGGGCAACATCCGCGCCGACCACGTGCAGAAGGGTGACATCTCGGTGGGCGGCAAGCTTATCGTGCTGGGCGGCCCGGCCATGCTGATCGGCCTGGGCGGCGGCGCGGCCTCGTCCATGTCCACCGGCGCCAGCTCCGCCGACCTGGATTTCGCCTCGGTGCAGCGCGAGAACCCGGAAATGGAGCGCCGCTGCCAGGAGGTCATCGACCGCTGCTGGCAGCTGGGTGAAAACAACCCCATCACCTTCATCCACGACGTGGGTGCGGGCGGCCTGTCCAACGCCTTCCCCGAACTGGTCAACGATGCCGGTCGCGGCGGCCGTTTCGAACTGCGCAACGTGCCCAACGACGAGCCGGGCATGAGCCCGCTGGAGATCTGGTGCAACGAGTCCCAGGAGCGCTACGTGCTCTCCGTGGACGCCGAGAACTTCGAGACCTTCAAGGCCATCTGCGAGCGCGAGCGTTGCCCCTTCGCCGTGGTCGGTGAGGCCACCGAAGAGCGCCAGCTGACGGTGGCCGACAGCCACTTCGGCAACAACGCCGTGGACATGCCGCTGGAGGTGCTGCTGGGCAAGCCGCCGCGCATGCACCGCAGCGTGACCCGTGAAGCCGAACTGGGCGATGCCTTCGATGGCGCCGGCCTGGACCTGACCGAGTCGGTGGAGCGCGTCCTGCGTCACCCGGCCGTGGCCAGCAAGAGCTTCCTGATCACCATCGGCGACCGCACCATCACCGGCCTGGTCGCTCGCGATCAGATGGTCGGCCCCTGGCAGGTGCCGGTCGCCGACTGCGCCGTCACCGCCACCAGCTTCGACGTCTATACCGGCGAGGCCATGGCCATGGGCGAGCGCACCCCGCTGGCCCTGCTCGACGCCCCCGCTTCCGGCCGCATGGCGATTGGCGAGACCGTCACCAACCTGGCCGCCGCGCGTATCGAGAAGCTCGGTGACATCAAGCTGTCCGCCAACTGGATGGCCGCCGCCGGTCACCCGGGCGAAGACGCACGCCTCTATGAAACCGTCAAGGCGGTGGGCATGGAGCTGTGCCCGCAGCTGGGCATCACCATCCCGGTGGGCAAGGACTCCATGTCCATGAAGACCCGCTGGCAGGACGGCGGCGAAGACAAGAGCGTCACCGCGCCGCTGTCGCTGGTGATCACCGGCTTCGCCCCGGTGCAGGACATCCGCCGCACCCTGACCCCCCAGCTGCGCCTGGACAAGGGCCAGACCGACCTGATCCTCATCGATCTGGGTCGTGGTCAGAATCGCCTGGGCGGTTCCATCCTTGCCCAGACCCACGGCAAACTCGGCCAGGCGGCTCCCGACGTCGACGAAGCCGAAGACCTCAAGGCCTTCTTCGCCGTGATCCAGGGCCTCAATCAGGACGGCCTGCTGCTGGCCTACCACGACCGTTCCGACGGCGGCCTCATCACCACCCTGGTGGAAATGGCCTTCGCCGGTCACTGTGGCCTGGCCTTGCGTCTGGATGCCCTGGCCGCCGACCGTGACGAACTGACCCGTGCGCTGTTCGCCGAAGAGCTGGGTGCCGTCATCCAGGTGCCCCAGGACTTCACCCACGAGGTGCTGGCCCAATTCAGCGCCGCCGGCCTGGAAGACTGCGTGGCGGTGATCGGCAATCCGGTCAACGGCTACGAGATCAACATCCACTACCACGACGAGCATCTCTATCGCGCCGAGCGCCGGATGCTGCAGCGTCTGTGGAGCGAGACCAGCTTCCAGATCCAGCGCCTGCGCGACAACGCCGAGTGCGCCCAGCAGGAATTCGATGCCCTGCTGGAAGAGGATCATCCGGGTCTGTCGGCCAAGCTGTCCTACGACCCCAACGAGAACATCAGCGCCCCCTACATCAAGAAGGGCGTGCGGCCGCAGGTCGCCATCCTCCGCGAGCAGGGCGTCAACGGCCAGGTGGAGATGGGGGCGGCCTTTGATCGCGCCGGCTTCTCCGCCATCGACGTGCACATGAGCGACATCCTCTCCGGGCGTATCGACCTGGCGGACTTCAAGGGCGTGGTGGCCTGCGGTGGCTTCTCCTACGGCGACGTCCTCGGCGCCGGCGGTGGCTGGGCCAAGTCCATCCTGTTCAACGCCCGTGCCCGTGATGGCTTCCAGCAGTTCTTCGAGCGTACCGACACCTTCACCCTGGGCGTGTGCAACGGCTGCCAGATGGTCGCCAACCTGCGCGAGCTGGTGCCCGGCAGCGAATTCTGGCCGCGCTTCGTGCGCAACCGCTCCGAGCAGTTCGAGGCGCGGGTGGCCATGGTCCAGGTGCAGGATTCGCCCTCGCTGTTCCTCGCCGGCATGGCCGGGTCGCGCCTGCCCATCGCCATCGCCCACGGCGAAGGCTTCGCCGAGTACCCGAACCAGGAGGCGCTGATCGCGGCTGATGTGTCCGGTACCGTGGCGCTGCGCTACGTCGACGGCCACAGCAAGGTCACCGAGACCTATCCGGCCAACCCCAACGGCTCGCCGCTGGGCATCACCGGGCTGTCCAGCCAGGATGGTCGCGTGCTGCTGATGATGCCGCACCCCGAGCGCTGCTTCCGCGCGGTCCAGAATTCCTGGATTCCCGCCGACTGGCAGGGCGAGGACGGCGGCTGGATGCGCCTGTTCCGCAATGCGCGGGTCTGGGTGGACTAAGGGTTCGGCGTCTGGCCAGGCTTCCTCGACCTGCGGTCGGGGAAGCCTGGCCTCATATGCTCTCTTTCCAAACCGACGGCGAGCCACCAGGCGTCCGCCGCAGCGCTCCTGCCCCCTCTCCCTAAGGGAGAGGGCTGGGGTGAGGGCCGCCCAACCCGAGAGCGTCATCATGCTGAAACTCTGCTTCTACGTCCCCGACTCCCACCTGGAAGCCGTCAAACAGGCGATCTTCGCCGTGGGCGGCGGTCGCATCGGCTGCTACGACAGCTGCTGCTGGCAGGTCCGGGGCCTCGGCCAGTTTCGGCCGCTACCGGGCAGCCAGCCGCACCTGGGCGAGCAGGGCAGTCTCGAACGGGTGACGGAGTGGCGGGTGGAGTTGGTGCTGGCCGACGAACAGATCGCCCGCCAGGCCGTGGCGGCGCTCAAGGCGGCGCATCCCTACGAAACGCCCGCCTATGACGTGGTGCAGGTACTAGATTTTTAGGGTTCAGGGATAACCCAGGACCGTCTTGATCCGCGCCAGCTCCCGCTCGACCCAGCGCGGGTCTACCGCACCCCAGTCGCGGATCTCGTAGCCACCGGCGTTGTTGCGGGCGCCTTCGCCTTGCACGAACTGGCAGTCGATATCCAGGTCGGCCAGCGCCAGCAAGGTGTCCTGGGCGGTACGCCGCGGCATGCCGGTGGCGGCCATCAGGGCCGGCACGTTGGTGGCGGTGCCGCTGGCCACCAGCCAGGCCACATAGAGGCGGCGATAGAAACTGGTCTTGGTCTTGCTCACGTCCATGTCATGGATCTCGAAGGTCAGTCGCCGTTAGGTCCGGGTTTTCAAATGGCTGCTCTCAGGGAGTCGAGCTGCTCTCGAAGCCTTGGCAGATCATCCTGGATGATGCTCCAGAGGATGTCGTCATCGATACCCAGGTAGCCATGGATCAGCCGATTGCGCGTCGCTATGACCTGGCGCCAGGGAATGTCTGGATGACTATCGCGCACGACCGTTGGAATGCGTGTCGCGGCTTCGCCGATCAGTTCGAGATTACGCAGCGTCGCATCATAGACCAGGGTGTTGGTCACGAAGGTAGCTCTGTCCAGGCCTTGGCAATAGGTGATGGCCTTCTGGGTGAAGTCGAGCATGTCTTCGATGTAGAACGTCCAGAGGCGCTCATCAGACATGGATGGCGTCTCTCTCCACCAGGGGGCGTAACTCGTTGCGCAAGGCCTTTTCGGTCACCAGATCAACGGGACGGCCCAACTGGTCTTCGAGGTGGAATTGCACGCCGAAGTAACGCTCCGAAGTAGCGGGTCCGTCGAAGTCGACGAGGATGTCGATGTCGCTATCAGCGCTTGCTGTTCCGCGCGAGACCGAACCGAACAGCGCTAGCGAGACCAATCCGTAGCGCTCTGCAAGATAGGGCTTGCTAAGGCGCAGCTTGGTCAGAATGAGGTCGCGTTCCAACGTCCTGTCCTCGAAAGAGGGGGGCGGTTCAGTCTGTCACGGATAAGGACCGCCTTCCAACTCGCTCCCAAGGCGGCTCTTCCCGCTTGGCAAGAGCCGTAGATCTTGCAAGCCCATGAACGAAGACGCCGCAGTCGTCTCCGACTGCGGCGTTCGCCTTACAGCGTCGCGATACGCTGCCGCTGGTCCACCAGCTTGGCCAGGGCCTGTTCGGCTTCGGCCAGCTTGGCGCGTTCCTTTTCCAGGACCTCGGCGGGGGCCTTGGCGACGAAGCCTTCGTTGCCCAGCTTGCCGCCGACGCGCTTGACCTCGCCCTCCAGGCGGCCGATCTCCTTGTCCAGGCGCGCCAGTTCCGCGTCCTTGTCGATCAGGCCGGCCATGGGTACCAGCACTTCCATCTCACCGACCAGGGTGGTGGCGGACATCGGCGCTTCTTCACCAGCGGCCAGCACGCGGACCGATTCCAGCTTGGCCAGCTTGTTGAGCAGCGGCTCGAAGTCGGCCAGGCGGCGCTGGTCCTCGGCACTGGCGTTGGCGACGATGATGTCGATGCGCTTGGCCATGGAGATCTTCATCTCGCCACGGATCTGCCGCACGCCCAGCATCAGCGCCTTGACCCACTCGATGTCGCCTTCGGCGGCGGCGTCGATGCGCGCTTCGTTGGCCACCGGCCAGGGTTGCAGCATCAGGGTCTCGCCCTGGACGCCGGCGGGTGCCTTGAGGCGCTGCCAGATTTCCTCGGTGATGAAGGGCATGAAGGGATGCGCCAGGCGCAGCACCACTTCCAGCACCCGCGCCAGGGTACGGCGAGTGCCGCGCTGACGTTCGAGGGAGGCGTTTTCGTCCCACAGCACCGGCTTGACCAGCTCCAGGTACCAGGCGCAGTACTCGTCCCAAACGAATTCATAGAGCGCCTGGGTGGCCAGGTCGAAGCGGAAGGCGTCGAGCTGACGGGTCACCTCGGCCTCGGTGCGCTGCAGCTGGGAGATGATCCAGCGATCCACCGAGGACAGCTCGACGGGTTCGTCGTTGACGCCGGTGTCCTGGCCCTCGACGTTCTCCATGACGAAGTTCGCCGCGTTCCACAGCTTGTTGCAGAAGTTGCGATAGCCCTCGACGCGTCCCATGTCGAACTTGATGTCGCGGCCGGTGGTGGCCAGGGAGCAGAAGGTGAATCTCAGGGCGTCGGTGCCGTAGCTGGCGATGCCATCGGGGAATTCGGCGCGGGTCTGCTTGGCGATCTTCTCCGCCAGCTTGGGCTGCATCAGGCCGCTGGTGCGCTTCTGCAGCAGGGTATCGAGGTCGATGCCGTCGACGATGTCCAGCGGATCGAGCACGTTGCCCTTGGACTTGGACATCTTCTGGCCCTGGCCGTCGCGTACCAGGCCATGGACATAGACGGTCTTGAACGGGATCTGTCCGGTCAGGTGGGTGGACAGCATGATCATCCGGGCGACCCAGAAGAAGATGATGTCGAAGCCGGTGACCAGCACGTCGGTGGGGTGGAAGGTCTTCAGCGCTTCGGTCTGCTCGGGCCAGCCGAGGGTGGAGAAGGTCCACAGACCGGAGCTGAACCAGGTGTCCAGGACATCGTCGTCCTGGCGCAGGGCGATATCACCCAGGTCGTGCTTGGCACGCACCTCGGCCTCGTCGCGACCGACATAGACGTTGCCGGCCTGGTCATACCAGGCGGGAATGCGGTGGCCCCACCAGAGCTGGCGGCTGATACACCAGTCCTGGATGTCACGCATCCAGCTGAAGTACATGTTCTCGTACTGCTTGGGTACGAACTGCACCTCGCCGCTTTCCACCACGGCGATAGCCTTCTCGGCCAGGGGCTTGGTGGAGACGTACCACTGGTCGGTCAGCCAGGGCTCGATCACGGTGCCGGAGCGGTCGCCCTTGGGCACCTTGAGGGCGTGGTCGTCGATCTTTTCCAGGCGACCGGCGGCCTCCAGGTCGGCGACGATGCGCTTGCGCGCCTCGAAGCGGTCCAGGCCGGCGTAGGCGGCGGGGAGGGTGGCGTCGAACATACCGTTGACGCTGCCGTCCAGGTTGAACACCTGGGCGCCGGGCAGGACGGCCGCGTCGGCGTCGAAGATGTTGATCAGTGGCAGGTTGTGTCTCTTGCCGACTTCATAGTCGTTGAAGTCGTGGGCCGGGGTGATCTTGACGCAGCCGGTGCCAAATTCGGGGTCGCAATAATCGTCGCCGACGATGGGGATGCGGCGGCCCACTAGCGGCAGCTCGACGTACTGGCCGATCAGGCCCTTGTAGCGCGGGTCTTCCGGGTGCACGGCCACGGCGGCGTCGCCCAGCAGGGTCTCGGGACGGGTGGTGGCGACCACCAGGTGATCCGCGCCCTCGGCGGTACGGGCGCCGTCCGCCAGCGGATAGCGCAGGTGCCAGAGGTGGCCCTTCTCGTCATGGCTTTCCACTTCCAGGTCGGAAATGGCCGTGTGCAGCTTGGTGTCCCAGTTGACCAGGCGCTTGCCGCGGTAGATCAGGCCATCCTCGTGCAGGCGCACGAAGGCTTCCTTGACCGCCTCGGAGAGGCCGTCGTCCATGGTGAAGCGCTCGCGCGACCAGTCCACCGAGGAGCCCAGACGGCGGATCTGCCGGCTGATGTTGCCACCGGATTCGTTCTTCCATTCCCAGACCTTCTCCAGGAATTTCTCCCGGCCCAGGTCATGGCGCGACAGACCCTCGGCACCGATGCGGCGCTCCACCAGCATTTGGGTGGCGATGCCGGCATGGTCGGTGCCCGGTTGCCAGAGGGTGTTGCGACCCTGCATGCGGCGGAAGCGGATCAGGGCGTCCATGATGGCGTTGTTGAAGCCATGGCCCATGTGCAGGCTGCCGGTCACGTTCGGCGGCGGGATCATGATGGTGTAGGGCTCGCCCGACCCCTGGGGCGCGAAGTAGCCCTGGCGTTCCCAGGTCTGGTACCAGGAGGTTTCGATGGCGTGCGGCTGGTAGGTCTTGTCCATGGAGGGGGCTTTTGTCGCTGGAAGAGGAAAGCCTCCGAGTATAGCGACTCCAGCCCGCCGACGGCAGGGCGCCTTGGCGCCCCGGGTCAGGGACGTTGCAGCAGTTCTTCCAGGCGCTGCTGCAGGCGGCGCTGCAGTTCGGCTTCCAGGCGCGGCAGCTCTTCGTCCAGCAGTTCCTGGAGGATGTCCGGTGCTTCCTGGCGCAGGCGGACGCGGGCCAGGTCGTCCCGTGGTTCCTGGGGGATCACGTCTTCGATGGCGTCCGGCACGATCTGGTCGAGCAGGGGCGGGATGGCCTTGAGGCGTTCGGCGCTGGGCGCGATGACGTCGGAAAGGATGGGAATGCCGTCGGCGCTGCTCGGATGGACCGCGTTGCGGCTCTTGTCGAGCACCTGGCGGATGGCTTCGAGGTCTTGCAGGACGTGTGCAGGGGGCTTGGTGCTGGTCATGAAATCAGACACGTGACAGCTGATGGTCCTGTAGAGCATAGCCAAGCTTGCGGTAGAAGCGAAAACCTTCGCGCATCGCCTGGCGGACTTCGGGGGCTTCGACGACCACCTCGGCGATCCGGGCGAAACCCGCGTGGCAGGGCGGCGGGGCCAGGCTGAGATTGATCAGCAGCTCGCCCGTCTGCTCGGCCGGCGTGTCCAGGCCAAGCACTACCGGGGTATCGCTGGATGTTTCCGCGAGATCATGGGGAACGAAACTGTCCGGGCGGAACGCCCACAGTTGCTCGTCCAGGCGCTGGCGCTGCTCGGCGTCGGCGCAGTGCACATAGACCGGCATGCCCTGTTTCCAGGCCTTGTCCACCAGCCGACAGGCGAAGGCCAGCCGCGCCGCGGGATCGGTGGAAGGCAGAACATAGAAGTCGACACGGGTCATGGGGCTATCACGAGCAGGGGAGGGAAACGGCAAGGCCGCGACGTGAGGGCGTCGCGGCCTTGTACAGGCGCTTAGGCCTCGGCGGTGCGGTCGAGCAGGTACTGCACCAGCAGGGGCACCGGACGACCGGTGGCGGCCTTGTCCTTGCCGCCACTGATCCAGGCGGTGCCGGCTACGTCCAGGTGGACCCAGGGATAGGCCTTGGCATAGCGCGCCAGGAAGCAACCGGCGGTGATGGTGCCGGCCTTGGGCCCGCCGATGTTGGCCATGTCGGCGAAGGGGCTGTCCAACTGCTCCTGGTACTCGTCGTGCAGCGGCAGTTGCCAGACGCGATCATCGGCCTGGTCGCCCGCGCTCTTCACCTGGGCGATCAGCGCCTCGTCGTTGCCCATCATGCCGGAGACCAGCGAACCCAGGGCGGTGATGCAGGCGCCGGTCAGGGTGGCGATGTCGATCACCGCCTTTGGCTGGAAGCGCTCGGCGTAGGTGAGGGTGTCGCACAGCACCAGACGGCCTTCGGCGTCAGTGTTGAGGATCTCGATGGTCTGGCCGCTCATGCTGGTGACGATGTCACCCGGACGGGTGGCGGTGCCGCTGGGCATGTTCTCGGCCAGGGCCAAGAGGCCCACCACGTTGATCGCCGGCTTGAGTTCGACCAGGGCGCGGAAGGTGCCCAGGACGCTGGCGGCGCCGCACATGTCGTACTTCATCTCGTCCATGCCGGCGGCGGGCTTGATGCTGATGCCGCCGGTGTCGAAGGTGATGCCCTTGCCCACCAGGGTATAGGGCTGCGCATTCTTGCCCGCACCCTTGTACTGCAGCACCACCAGGCGTGGCGGCTGGGCGCTGCCCTGGGCCACGGCGAGGAAGGAGCCCATGCCCAATTCGCGCATCTTCTTCTCGTCGAGCACCTCGACGGAGAGACCAGCGTCCTTGAACTGCTTGCCCAGGGCCTTGGCCTGGTCGGCCACGTAGATCGGATTACAGACGTTCGGCGGCAGGTTGCCGAAGTCCTTGGCGTAGGCGGTGCCGTGGGTGATCGCCAGGGCGTGGGCCAGGGCGCGCTCGGCGTCCGTCTGGGAGGCCTTGGTGGTGACCAGGGTCAGCTTCTTCAGTGGCCGCGGATCGGCTTTCTTGCTCTTGAAGCGGTCGAACACGTAGTCGCCATCGGCCAGGGTCTCGGCCAGCAGACGCAGGCGACCGTAACCGTCGCGGTTCTTCACCGGTACATCGCCCAGGGCGAGGGCGGCGTCGCTGCCGCCGAGGCTCTTGAGCACGCCCAGGGCGCCGCTAGCCAGTTTGCGGTACTGACGATCGGATAGCCCTTCGGCAGCACCGCTACCGACCAGTAGGACACGCTCGGCCTTGATCCCGGTCAGGCCGGTGAGCAGCAGGGTCTGGCCCGCCTTGCCGGCGATATCGCCGCGCTTGACCGCCGCGCTGAGGGCGCCGGACGTCGCGACATCGACGGCGCTGGCCGCTGCGTCGAGCGCACCGCCTTCACCGACGGCCACGACCAGGGTGGCGGTTTTCAGGGTTTCCGGACGAGCGTTTTTGACGACGAATTCCATTAGGAGAAGCTCCCCAAGACAAACACATGAGTTCGCAGGATATAATGCGGGGCTTTCGCCAGGGCCTTTTCCCGGCGATCGGCCTTCAACGGGTGGGCCTTGCGACGCAAGCCGTGTAGCCGAGCTAGTGTGAGCGTTCGCGCCAGAGCCTGACAACCCTGGAGAATCCTGTTTGATCGTCTTCCGCTATCTGTCTCGAGAAGTTCTCACCACCCTCGGTGCGGTCAGTGCCGTGCTGCTGGTGATCATCATGAGCGGCCGTTTCATCAAGTACCTGGCCCAGGCGGCCCAGGGGCTGCTGGACCCCGGCGTGCTGCTGCTCATCATGGCCTATCGCATCCCCGGTTTCCTCCAGTTGATCCTGCCGCTGGGGCTGTTCCTCGGCTTCCTGTTGGCCTACGGGCGACTGTACCTGGACAGCGAGATGACCGTGCTTACCGCCACCGGCCTGAGTCCGCGGCGGCTGCTGGCCTACAGCATGGCCCCGGCCGCGGTGGTCGCCCTGATTGTGGCCTGGCTGAGCCTGTCGCTGGCGCCGCTGGGGGTGCAGAAGGTCACCAGCATCCTCAACCAGCAGGATGCCATGACCGAATTCGATACCCTGGAGCCCGGGCGCTTCCAATCCCTGAGAGACAACTCTCGGGTCACCTACACCGAGCGCCTCTCGGCCGATCGCAGCCAGTTGGGCGGCGTGTTCATCTCCGAGCGCAACACCTCCACCGCTGGCGGCAAGGACCGAGGTGTAGGCGTGCTGGTGGCCGACACCGGGCGTCAGGAAATCCACCCCGACGGCAGTCGTTACCTGATCCTGCAGAACGGCTTCCGCTACGACGGCGTCCCCGGGCAGGCCGACTATCGGGCGGTGCAGTACGACACCTACGGGGTGCTGCTGCCCAAGCCCGCGGTGAGCGAGGACATCAGCGAGCGGGATGCCGTCACCACCGGCGAACTCCTGCGCAGCAACGACCTGCAATACCGTGGCGAGCTGCAGTGGCGCCTTTCCCTGCCGATTCTGGTATTCATCGTCACCCTCATCGCCGTGCCCCTGGCCAAGGTCAATCCGCGCCAGGGTCGTTTCCTCAAGCTGCTGCCAGCGATCCTGCTGTACATGGCCTACCTGTCGTTGCTGATCGCCGCCCGTGGCGCCCTGGACAAGGGGCGTCTGCCGCCAGCCATCGGGCTGTGGGGCGTGCACCTGCTGTTCCTGGTGCTCGGTCTGCTGCTGGCCTTCTGGGAGCCGCTCAAGGCGCGGTTGCGCGGTAACAAGGCGGGGGTGCCGGCATGAACAAGCTCGACTGGTACATAGGGCGCACCGTCTTCGTCAGCATCCTCGCGGTGCTGGGGGTGATCGTCGGCCTGGCCCTGCTGTTCGCCTTCATCGACCAGCTCGGCGACTTCGACGACAACTACGGCGTCGCCGAAGCGCTCAAGTTCGTCCTCCTCACCACGCCGCGCCGGGCCTACGAGATGCTGCCGATGGCCGCATTGATCGGCTGCCTGATCGGCCTGGGCACCCTGGCCAGCAGCAGCGAGCTGATCGTGATGCGCGCCGCGGGCGTTTCCCTTGGTCGCATCGTCTGGGCGGTGATGAAGCCCATGTTCGTGCTGCTCATCGCCGGCATCCTGATCGGCGAGTACGTGGCGCCCTGGTCGGAAAACCTGGCGCAGAGCGGCCGTGCCCTGGCCCAGAGCGCTGGCAAGGCGCAGAGTTCGCGCCACGGCCTCTGGCACCGCCAGGGGCATGAGTACACCCACGTCAATGCCGTGCAGCCCAATGGTCTGCTGCTGGGGGTGACGCGCTACGAATTCGACGATAAGCGGCACCTGCTGCAATCCAGCTTCGCCCAGCGCGGCGTCTATCGCGGCGATCGCTGGGAGCTGGAGAACGTCAGCATCACCGACTTCGGCGACCGCCAGACCAGCGTCCGCCAGGAGCCCAAGGTGATCTGGAACGTCGAGCTGACCCCGCAGGTACTCGACACCGTGATCATGGAGCCGGATGCCCTGTCGATCTCTGGGCTGTGGTGGTACATCCACTACCTGGCCGACCAGGGGCTCAACAACAAGAGCTACTGGCTGGCGTTCTGGTCGAAGATCTTCCAGCCGCTGGTGACCGCTGCCCTGGTGCTGATGGCGATCTCCTTCATCTTCGGCCCGCTGCGTTCGGTGACCCTGGGCCAGCGCATCTTCACCGGGGTGATCCTCGGTTTCGCCCTGCGCATCTTCCAGGATCTGCTCGGCCCCTCCAGCCTGGTGTTCGGCTTCTCGCCACTGGTAGCCGTGCTGGCGCCGGCGCTGCTCTGCGCCCTGGCCGGGGTGTTCTTGCTGCGCAGGGCCGGCTAGGCGCGCGACGACCCTGCATGCGGCCGTCAGACGGGCGCGTGCAGGGCGCGGAAGGCTCCGATCATGGGTATGCACGGCGCGCGTCCCTGGAGCACCCATCTTCACAGGTGTATAGGGTGAGCTCCAGGTCGTCGATGTCGCGCGCTAGGCGGCACCCTGAGCCGCTGACGTGGGCTGCAGCCAGTCGGCATGCTCTGCGCAGAAGGCCAGGATCCGCTGGACCCGACGGATCTGGTCCCGGTGGCGGCATTCACCCGTCACCGTGCGCACCAGCAGATCGACGTTCTGCATGTGGATCAGACGCAAGTCAGGGCTCATGTCGGGAAAGTCTTCCATCTCGCCCATGCGCGTCTCGCAGCGCGAGAGCAGGCGATCGATGAAGTCCGGGGAAAAGCGGGCGGGAGACTGAGCGGTTTCCAGGTCATTGACCGCAACCTGGGAGCAGGGGGCAAGCGTTTCCATGCGCAATGTCTCTCGTCCGTAGCGAAGCCTTACTATTGCACGCTTTGCCCGCAGGATTCAGCTGCCGATTGTCAGCTGCTTTTCGGTTGGCTCTTGGATCCTGGCGGGCTGTTCGCTCTCCTTGACCGCTGCCTCCAATAGCGCAGTCCGTGCCCTAAGGTATGACTCCTTCTGCTGCAGGTCGGCGGGATGCTCGAGGGTGAGACTGGCCAGATAAGCCTGCCAGGTCGCCAGATAAACCTTTTGCGCGTTGCGCAGCAGCCGATCCTGACCCGCAGGCAACTGACCGGTTGCCTCATGCGCCTCCTTGATGGCGGTGGCCTGGCAGTCGCCCAGTTGTCGGCGAAAGCCTGGTAACCGCGCCCGTTCGCCAGCCAGCCGGGCGTTGTTGCCGTTGAGCACCAGCAATTCGCAGGCATAGAGCGCACCGTGCAGCCGCGCCTGCAGCAGCCAGCTGGGCGAGCGACCCCACTCGGTACCCTGGTCGGCCAGGTCGACCGGTCGCTGTCCGGCACAGCCTTGCAGCCCAAGCAGCAGGACGATCAGCAGAGGCGCGATTCTACTCATAGCCAGTTCTCGCAAACGGATTTAGCGCGCAGCCTACTGATAGCGTTCCCATTCCCGATACTTGTCCATCAGATAGTTGCCAGCCGGCTGCCGACGCTTGCAGTCCTCACCGCTCAGCGGACTGGGCTCGCAGAGCGGGCCGGCATTGCTGTAGTGGTTGCAGCCGGACAGCAGTAGCGCGAGGCAAAGCAGTATCCATTGCAAAAGGCATCCTTCCTCTTGGTGAAAGCGAGGGCGATCTGGAGAGCATGCCTGAACAGTGGGTCCGGCGCATTCCTAGGGTACAGAATCCGTATCGAGCGGCGACTTTTGGAGGCGACGGTGCTACTTGCACCGGCATGGACTTCGGTGACTGGAGACAGTCTAGAGCCGCAAGTAGCGCGGAAATTCGTCCGATCTGTATCGCTTGACCGTCTTGCTGCCCAGGTAACATGCCCTTCCTGCACTGGATCGAGGCCGCCATGCAACTGAGCGACATTCCATTTGGAACCACCGATTGGTCGAAGATCGAACCTACGGCCCATCCTGGAGAAACCGGCTCGGCCCTCTGGCGTACCTGCCAGTTCGGTGCAATACGAGTGCGCATGGTCGAGTACAGCGCGGGTTACCTTGCCGATCACTGGTGTAGCAAGGGACACATCCTACTTTGCCTGGAGGGGAGACTGGACACCGAACTGGCCGATGGTCGCGTCTTCACCTTGACCGCCGGCATGAGCTACCAGGTGGCCGACAATGCAGAGGCGCACCGATCCTCGACCGTGACCGGCGCTAGGTTGTTTGTCGTGGATTGAGGCTGTGGGTGCCAGGGCTGCCGGGAACCGCCAGACACAAAAAAACCGCCTCGAAGGGCGGTTTCTTGGCTTCCATGATGATCATGGACGGTGATGCTTGGTGCCCCGGGGGAGACTCGAACTCCCACTCCTTTCGGAAACGGATTTTGAATCCGCCGCGTCTACCGGTTCCGCCACCGGGGCAATGGCGGCGGAGTATAGGGACGTGGGCAGGCCTGGTCAATCCAAAGTGCGTTGGTGAAAAAGGCCGCTTCCGGTAAGCTGTGCGGCCTTTCGAGATCTACCTGCCATGCACGTCGCCGACTTCCATTTCGACCTTCCCGAATCCCTCATCGCCCGTCATCCGCTGGCCGAGCGCCGCGGCAGTCGATTGCTGGTGCTCGATGGCCCCAGCGGTGAGTTGAGCCATCGCCACTTCGCCGATCTGCTGGGTTATCTGCAGCCCGGCGACCTGATGGTGTTCAACGACACCCGAGTCATTCCGGCGCGGCTGTTCGGCCAGAAGGCCAGTGGCGGCAAGCTGGAGATCCTGGTCGAGCGGGTGCTGGACGAGGAGCGGGTGCTGGCCCATGTGCGTTCCAGTAAGTCGCCCAAGCCGGGCAGCCGGATTCTCATCGACGGCGGTGCCGAGGCCGAGATGGTGGCGCGCCATGAGGCGCTGTTCGAGCTGAAGTTCGCCGAGCCCGTGCTGCCGCTGCTGGAGCGAGTCGGCCACATGCCGTTGCCGCCCTACATCGACCGGCCCGACGAGGCCGAGGATCGCGAGCGCTACCAGACCGTCTATGCGCGCAACGCCGGCGCCGTGGCCGCGCCCACCGCTGGGCTGCACTTCGACGAGCCGTTGCTGGAAGCCATCCGCGCCAAGGGCGTGGCGACCGCTTTCGTCACCCTGCACGTCGGCGCCGGCACCTTCCAGCCGGTGCGGGTGGAAAAAATCGAAGACCACCATATGCATCGCGAGTGGCTGCAGGTGGATCAGTCCGTGGTCGATGCCGTAGCCGCCTGCCGGGCACGCGGCGGTCGGGTGATCGCCGTCGGTACCACCAGCGTGCGCTCGCTGGAAAGCGCGGCCCGCGACGGCGAGCTCAAGGCCTTCGCTGGCGAGACGGACATCTTTCTCTATCCCGGGCGGCCCTTCCATGTGGTCGACGCCCTGGTGACCAATTTCCACCTGCCCGAATCGACCCTGCTGATGCTGGTGTCGGCCTTTGCCGGTTACCGCGAGACCATGGCCGCCTATGCCACGGCCGTGGCCGAGGGCTATCGCTTCTTCAGTTATGGCGACGCCATGTTCATCACCCGCAATCCCGGGGCCCAGGGCCCGGAGAGCTGATATGAGTTTCATGAATTTCGAATTGCTGGCTACCGAGGGCAAGGCCCGACGCGGTCGCCTGACCTTCCCGCGTGGCGTGGTCGAGACCCCGGCCTTCATGCCGGTCGGTACCTACGGCACGGTCAAGGGCATGTTGCCCGACAGCGTTGCCGACATCGGCGCCCAGATCATCCTCGGCAACACCTTCCACCTCTGGCTGCGCCCGGGGACCGAAGTGATCCAGCGCCACGGCGACCTGCACGACTTCATGCAGTGGCAGGGACCGATCCTCACCGATTCCGGCGGCTTCCAGGTGTTCAGCCTGGGCGCGTTGCGCAAGATCAAGGAGGAGGGCGTCTACTTCGCCTCGCCGGTGGACGGCGCCAAGGTGTTCATGGGGCCCGAGGAATCCATGGCCGTGCAGCGCGCCCTGGGCTCGGACATCGTGATGATCTTCGACGAGTGCACCCCCTATCCGGCCGATTTCGACACCGCGCGCCGTTCCATGGAACTGTCGCTACGCTGGGCCAAGCGCTCCCGCGAAGCCCACGGCGACAACCCTTCCGCGCTGTTCGGCATCGTCCAGGGCGGCATGCACGAAGAGCTGCGCCTGAGATCCCTGGAGGGCCTGGAAGGCATCGGCTTTGACGGCTACGCCATCGGCGGCCTGTCGGTGGGTGAGCCCAAAGAAGAGATGATCCGCGTACTGGACTTCCTGCCGCCGCACCTGCCGGCGGACAAGCCACGCTACCTGATGGGCGTCGGCAAGCCGGAAGACCTGGTGGAAGGGGTGCGTCGTGGCGTCGACATGTTCGACTGCGTGATGCCCACCCGCAATGCGCGCAACGGCCATCTGTTCATCGATACCGGTGTGCTGAAGATCCGCAACGCCGTGCATCGCCACGACGAGACGGCGCTGGATCCGACCTGCGACTGTTACACCTGCAAACATTTCTCCCGCGCCTATCTGCACCATCTGGATAAATGCGGGGAAATGCTGGGGAGTATGCTGAATACGATCCACAACCTGCGGTACTACCAGCGCGTGATGGCCGGTTTGCGCCAGGCTATCCAAGAGGGTAAATTGGCCGACTTTGTGGACGCCTTCTATGCTCGGCGCGGCCTGCCTACACCGCCGCTCGGCAGCTGAAAGCCCCTGTCCGATCGTTGCAGCGAAACGGCGCTAGTCCGCCGTCCGCCGCGGTCGTGAACCCGGGGCCCAGGCTCGTCGAGGTGGTCGCGAGCGATCGCCGGCATGTCTTCTCTTTCCGTCATCCAACTCTGCAAGGAGTAGTGCAATGAGTTTTCTGATTTCCACGGCCCAGGCCCAGGAAGCTGCCGCGCCGGCCGCCAACGCCGCACCGGGGGGTGAATACATTCAGTTCATCTTCCTGATCGGCTTCGTGGTGATCTTCTATTTCCTGATCTGGCGTCCCCAGGCCAAGCGCACCAAGGATCACAAGAACCTGCTGGGCGGCCTGCAGAAGGGCGACGAAGTGGTGACCACCGGTGGCATCGCTGGCCGCATCAACAAGGTCACCGACGATTTCGTGGTGCTGGAAGTGTCCGACAACGTCGAACTCAAGTTCCAGAAGGGCGCCATCGCCGCGACCCTGCCGAAGGGCACCCTGAAGGCGCTCTGAGCCTTCTTCACTCTAGCTAACACCGGGGCGCGCAAGGCGCCCCGCCTTTATCTCGGGCGGTGTCATGCTCAACAAATATCCCCTCTGGAAGTACCTGCTGATCCTGGCCGTACTGGTCGTGGGCGTCATCTATTCGGTTCCCAATCTGTACCCCGACGATCCGGCCCTGCAGATCAGCGCTTCCAGCACCGAACGCAAGGTCACCCAGGCTGAGCTGGACGGTGCCACCGCGGCGCTGACCGCCGCCAAGCTGGCGGTCAAGTCCGCTACGCTCAACGAAACTGGAACCCGTGGCCTGATTCGCCTGACTCGCGCAGACGACCAACTGCCGGCCCAGGAAGTTGTCCGCCGTAGCCTCGGCGACAACTTCGTGGTGGCGTTGAACCTCGCGCCCACCACCCCGCAGTGGCTGCGCAAGCTGGGCGCCAGCCCGATGAAACTCGGCCTGGACCTGTCCGGTGGGGTGCACTTCCTGCTGGCGGTGGACATGGACAAGGCCGTGGATGCGCGCCTGAAGGTCTATGACAACGAGGTCAAGACCCTGCTGCGCCGCGAAAAGGTGCGCTATCGCAGCATGCCCGACCAGAACGGTGCTCTGCAGCTCGGCTTCACCGACGCCGCCGACCTGCAGCAGGCGCAGAGCCTGATCCGCAAGAACTACGCCGATTTCGACCTGACCACCGACACCCGCGGCGACCTGCAGGTGCTGCGTCTGCAACTGACCGAAGCCAAGCTGCGCGAGATCCGCAACTACGCCGTCACCCAGAACCTGACCACGGTGCGTAACCGGGTCAACGAGCTGGGCGTGGCCGAGCCGCTGGTGCAGCGCCAGGGCGCCGACCGCATCGTGGTCGAGCTGCCGGGCGTGCAGGACACCGCCGAAGCCAAGCGCATCCTCGGCAAGACCGCCAACCTGGAATTCCGTCTGGCGGCCACTCCGGATACGCCACGCGCTTCGACCGAGAGCTTCGAGTTCCGCGAGCCGGGTCGTCCGGCAGTGCCGCTGGAGCGTAACGTCATCATCACCGGTGACCAGGTCACCGACGCCTCGGCGAGCTTCGACGAGAACGGCCGGCCCCAGGTCAACATCCGCCTGGATGGCCACGGCGGCGATCTGATCAATCGCGCTACCCGCAGCAACGTCGGCCGCAGCATGGCCGTGGTGTTCATCGAGCAGCGTCCGGTCACCCGCTACACCACCCAGACCGTCGACGGCGTACAGAAGGAAGTGGCGGTGCCCGGCTTCGAGGAAGAGCGGCGCATCATCAGCCTGGCGACCATCCAGTCGGCCCTGGGCAACAGCTTCCGCATCACCGGCCTGAACGGCTCGGGCGAGGCCTCGGAACTGGCGCTGCTGCTGCGCGCCGGTGGCCTGGCCGCGCCCATGTACTTTGCCGAAGAACGCACCCTCGGCCCGAGCCTGGGCGCCGACAACATCGCCAAGGGCATCGACGCCTCCCTGTGGGGCATGGTGTTCGTGTCGCTGTTCCTGATCGCCATCTACCGCTTCTTCGGTCTGCTAGCGACCATCGCCCTGGGCTTCAACATGGTGCTGCTGATGGCCTTGATGTCCATCCTGCATGCCACCCTGACCTTGCCGGGTATCGCCGGTATCGTCTTGACCATGGGCCAGGCGGTGGACGCCAACGTGCTGATCTTCTCGCGGATCCGCGAAGAGATCGCCAACGGCATGCCGATCCAGCGCGCCATCCATGAAGGCTTCAGTCGCGCCTTCACGGCGATCCTGGACTCCAACCTGACGACCCTGCTGGTGGGCGCCATCCTGTTCGCCATGGGCACCGGGCCGGTCAAGGGCTTCGCCGTGACCATGTCGCTGGGTATCTTCACCTCCCTGTTCACCGCCATCTTCGTGACCCGCGCCATGGTCAACCTGATTTATGGCGGCCGGAACGTCAAGAAGCTGTGGATTTGAGGACGCGGCGATGAAAAAGACCATCAACTTCATGGGCGTCCGCAACATCGCGTTCGCCATCACCGCCCTGTTGACCCTCCTGGCGCTGTTCAGCTGGTTCTACAAGGGGCTGAACTTCGGCCTGGACTTCACTGGCGGTACCCTGATCGAGCTGCGCTACGAGCAGCCCGCCGACCTCGGCAAGATCCGTCAGGAATTGCACGGGGCCGGCTTCGAAGAAGCCGTGGTGCAGAGCTTTGGCGCCACCACCGATGTGCTGGTGCGGATGCCCGGTGACGATCCCCAACTGGGCCAGAAGGTGACCGCCGCGCTGAAGCAGGCGAGCACCGACGGCTTCTCCCTGACCCGCACCGAGTTCGTCGGTCCGCAGGTGGGCGAGGAGCTGCGTGACCAGGGTGGCCTGGGCATGCTGCTGGCTCTGGGCAGCGTCCTGGTCTACGTGGCCTTCCGCTTCCAGTGGAAGTTCGCCGTGGGCGCCATCCTGTCGCTGATCCACGACGTGGTGGTGACCCTGGGCCTGCTGTCGTTCTTCCAGATCACCTTCGACCTGACGGTGCTGGCGGCGGTACTGGCCATCATCGGCTACTCGCTCAACGACACCATCGTGGTGTTCGACCGGGTGCGGGAGAACTTCCGGGTGTTGCGCAAGGCCAGTCTGATCGAGAACATCAACGTCTCGACCACCCAGACCCTGCTGCGGACCCTGGCGACCTCGATCTCGACCCTGCTCGCCGTGGTGGCCCTGCTGGTCTTCGGTGGCGACAACCTGTTCGGCTTCTCCCTGGCGCTGTTCATCGGCGTGCTGGCCGGTACCTACTCGTCGATCTACATCGCCAACGTGGTGCTGATCTGGCTGGATCTGAAGAGCGAAGACCTGATCCCGCCGCAGACCAAGGAACTCGACGAACGCCCCTGATGTCCTAGGCATGGCAAAGGGCCTTGTGCCCGCTATGACAGTAGTCAGGAGGTTGTAGTGAACAAGTCGATGCTCGTAGGAACGGTTCTGGGTGCCATCGTCGCCACCGCTGGTGGTGCCGTGGCTTACAGTTTCGTCGACCGCGGGCCTCAGTACGCCGAGGTCGTCGCCGTCCAGCCGGTGAAGGAAACGGTCAAGACGCCCCGCGAGGTCTGCAAGGACGTGACGGTGACCCACCGTCGCCCGGTCCAGGACCAGCACCAGATCGCCGGTACCGCCGTCGGCGCGGTAGTGGGCGGGCTGCTGGGCAACCAGGTCGGCAACGGCAGCGGCAAGACGCTGGCGACCATCGCCGGTGCGGTCGGCGGTGGTTACGCCGGCAACAAGGGTCAGGAATACATGCAGAACCGCGACACCTATACCACCACCCAGACGCGCTGCAACACGGTCACCGACAGCAGCGACAAGGTGGTTGGCTATGACGTGAAGTATCTGCTGGATGGCAAGATCGGCCAGGTCCGCATGGACCACGAGCCGGGCAAGCAACTGGAAGTGAAGAACGGCCAGGTGCTGGCCAGCCAGTGATTCGCCTCGGCGGCTGAAGCTTCAGGGCTTCAGCCAATAAAAAACCCGCTACCAGGTGACTGGTAGCGGGTTTTTTATTGGGTCTTGCGCGGTGACCGGAAAGGTCGTCGGTCCTGGCCAGGAGCGCGGGGTGCCCTGGCCGAGTGCCTCATTCAGACGGCGGGACGGGGCGTTTCAGCTTTGGGCCGAAGCCACCGCCGGGCGGAGATCCACGCCGGCGCCTCGAAGAGTCCGTTGATGTGGCGCGCTTCGAGGAATTTGGCGATGGCCACCGGCACCAGGATGCCGAAGGCGCAGCCGGCCACGATGTGCAGCAGGCCGTCGTTGATGTGCAGGCCCTTGCTCAGGATGATGCGCGCCCCGCTGCCGCTGAGTACGTGCATGACGTAGATGGGCATGGACAGGGTGCCCAGGGTCAGCAGCCACTGCAGCGGACGCTGTGCCAACACCATGCAGGTGGCGCTGACGAAGATGATGCCGTTGAGCGCCAGTACCAGGGTCGCCAGGCCACGGTCGGTGTAGACCAGGCCCAGCAGGCCGTGGAACCAGTATTCCAGCACCACGAACAGCAGGCCCGAGCCGACCATCACGCGGCCGGCCTGCTCCTCGATGGCCTGCTTGAAGTTGTTGAACCAGACACCGAAGGCGAAGAACACGAAGTTCTGTGCGGTGAAGGTGAAGAAGAAATCTTCCGGGCCGGCGTTCTGGAACAGATAGACCAGGGCGCCGAAGGCGAACACGGCGAAGAAGGCCATGGGCTTGGCCCAGCGGTAGGCGAGCATGGCCAGGCAGAACACCAGGAACAGTGCATAGAGGAACCAGAATTGCTGGCGGGGCTCCCAGACGGTCAGCACCTCGCTGAAGCTCACGCCACCGTTGGTGTAGCGCGACATCAGCGCCTCGACCGAGCCCTGCAGCAGCGACCAGACCAGGAACGGATAGACGATGGTGTCGATCTTGTTCACCAGCAGCCCGCCGGTACCGCGCTTGACGAAGGAGTTGTAGAAGAAGAGTCCGGACAGGAAGAAGAACAGCGGCATGTGGAAGCTGTAGATGACGCTGTCCACCAGACCGTGGAATTCGGCGTCCTGCAGGATGCCGGCGTTGAGCAGGCCGCGGACGACGTGGCCATAGACCACCAGGATGATGCCAATGGCCTTGGCATAGTCGACCCAGAGATTGCGAGTGTTCATTGAATGATCCTTTTCAAAAGAGAACCTGTGCCGCTGGAGCCAAGCGCTGGTGCAAACGAAAGCGTGATCGCTGCGGCGCCAGGGGCGCGCATCGCGACAGGTTCGATCATGGTAGGACTCCCGAAGGAACGACGTCCGTAAGTAGCCGGTGACAGGATGGGGCTCCTTGCCCGCGTTCTGACCGTGGCTATCTGCCATTGTTCATGGCTTGTTTCGGGCTAGACGTGAACGGGGCGACACTTTGGCGGCTAAGAGCGCAATTGTCCGACGAGCTGTTACCGAATGTTCAGAGGGACTGCTTGAGCAGCTGCAGTTGTTTCTCCTTGAGCAGCTGTTCGTAGCGGGGCGAGGTATAGATCAGCAGAACCTGTTTCTTGCGCGCGGCCCGGGCGCTGAACTTGTAGAAGACGGTGTCGTGATCGAAGGCCAGGTAGGCCTGGGCGTCGTCATCGTGGGACAGCTGCTCGAAGGCCTCGGCGGATGACTGGGACGAAGGCTTGCCATATTTCTGGGTCAGGCCCTCGGCGATCAGGAAGGACTGGGCCAATGGCGTGACGATGGAGAAGCGCAGGAACTTGCCGTCGATGAAGAAGGCCCCGGCTTCGACCTTCTCGCCGGCGAAGGCGAGGTCGTCGCAGCCGAGGTAGTCGACGCCATTCACCTCGCTCTTGCGTGGCTGGAAGTTGCATAGGCGCTTGGCGAGGAAGGTCTTCTGGTCGGTGCCGAACGGTACGCCCGCGTAGCCGTCGACGGCCCGTGCGTAGGGCGCCGCCAGTATCAGCAGAGCGATTGTGAGGAGCGCAAGGAGGGGCGACAGGCTGGACCTGACGGGCATGGTGACTTCGATTCCCTTCACGAAGGCCCAGGGGCCGACTTATCCCGGCCGATGTTAGTGTGGTGTTTCAGAAGTTATCTACACAATTTTGGCGGCGCTTTTTCGGCCTGAGCGTTGTTGCCCCTCCTTGCCATAGCCCTGCTATGACTCGTCGCGGCGCCTAGCTCAGACCAAAAAATCACTCGCCAATTCTTGCGCGAACTTCTGAAGCACCACACTAGAAGCTCGGCCGGGGCTTTACCACCCTCGTCGCTGGCTTTTGTCGAGGGGTTCAGGGTTGGCGTTAGGCGACGCCGGGCGGGATCTGGTCCTTGCCGTAATCCTTGAGCTTTTCCAGATTCTCCGGCTTCTGGTGCTCGGGGACATCGTCCGGCTCGACTGGGGTATCCAGGGGCTCCTGGTCTCGGGTGTCTTCGCTCATGGCAGGGCTCTCGGCAGGGGATTCCCGGCTTTGAGGGGCGCGCTACCCGGTCGGTTCCGCCGGCTCAGCTGCTGGGGGTGTCGGTCAACCAGCCTTCGCGCCGGGCCAGGCGCCAGGCCAGGACCGCCGAGATCAGGCCACGCAAGGCCATGAAGGTGAGGAAGGCCAGCCATAGGCCATGGTTGCCGAGTCCACGCAGCAGCCAGCCGAGCGGCAGTGCCAGCAGCAACGCCAGCAGCATCGAGTTGCGCATCTCTCGGGCACGGGTGGCGCCGATGAACAGGCCATCGAGCAGGTAGCTGACCATGGCGATCAGCGGCAGCAGGGCGAGATAGGGCAGATAATGGTGGGCTTCCTGGCGCACGGCGGCGATGTCGCTTTGCAGGGCGACCAACAGATCACCACCCAGGGCGAAGGCGACGGCGAACACCAGGCTGGCCAGCAGCGACCAGCCACCGGCGATCACCAGCACCCGGCGTAGGGTGGCCCCTTCGCGGGCGCCCAGAGCGTGACCGGCCAGCGCCTCCACCGCATGGGCGAGGCCGTCGAGGGCGAAGGCGGTGACCAGCAGGCCGTTGAGCAGCAGGGCATTGGCGGCGACGGTGGTCTCGCCCAACTGGGCGCCCTGGGCGGCGAACAGCAGGAATACCGCCTGCAGCGCCAGGGAGCGGATGAAGATGTCGCGATTGACCGCCAGCAGCGGTCGCCAGCTGGCGAGGCGGCCCAAGGCTGGGCGGTCGATCCGCCCCGGCCACAGGCGCAGACGGCGGAGCACCAGCCAGAAGCCGAGTAGCACGCCGCCCCATTCCGCCAGGACCGAGGCGAGGGCGATGCCCTGCACGCCGGCGCCGAGACCGAGCACGAAGGCGGTTACCAGCAGCACATTCAGGGCATTGGTGGTGAGCAGCAGCACCAGCGGCGTGCGCGCATCCTGGGTGCCGAGCAGCCAGCCGATCACGGCGTAGCTGAGCAGGGCTGCGGGCAGGCCGAGCAGACGCAGGTGCAAAAAGTGACTGGCCAGCTCGGCGAAGGCGGGGTCCAGGCCGAGCCAGGCGAGCAGGGGATCGAGTAGCAGGCTGACGAGCAGCAGCAATACCAGGGACAGGCTCAGCCCCAGCAGACCGGCCTGCAGGAGGATCTGACGCAGGGCGGCGCCATCGCGGCGGCCACTGGCCTGGGCGGCGAAGCCGGTGGTACCCATGCGCAGGAAGCCGAGGATGCCCAGCAGGGCGGTGTAGAAGGCCCCACCCATGGCCACCGCGGCGAGCTGGCGGGCTTCCGGCAGATGGCCGGCGATGGCGCTGTCGACCAGAGTCACCAGCGGCACGCTGAGATTGGACAGGATCATTGGCCCGGCCAGTGCCCAGACGCGGCGGTGCAGGACGGGATGGCGCCAGTCGGCGAGCAGGGAGGTCATGGGCGATTCGCAGCGGCCGCAAAGCCGCCATTGTAGGGCAGCCATCGCGAGCGGTCCTCCCCTTGCATGGCGGAAGGATTCGTTACCCCAGTCGGAGCTCTGCCATGTTCAAGCATTATCCCGCCGCCTATCAGCCGTCGCCCGGTACCGCCTTCGATGTCGACAAGGCGTTCTACGACCGCATCCGCAACCAGCCGGAGGGCCGCACCCTGGTCGAGGCGTTCGAGGTGCCGATCCGCACCGGGCGCGCCTGGCAGGTCCCGGCCGGCCATGTGTTCCGGGTCACCGCGCCTCATGGGCCCCAGGTGGGCGATTTCAACGTCTGGAATGCCCAGGACCCCCGCGAGCGCCTCTGGGCGGCGCGCACCCGGCAGCTGCAAGGTGCGCACGTCTCCACCTATGACCGGCTGTGGTCCAACCTGCCGTTCCTGCGGCCGCTGTTGACCATCACCGACGACACCCTGGCCAACTATGGTACCGACGAGCACGGCGGACGCATCCACGATCTGCTGGGCACTCGCTGCGATCCCTACGTCAACAAGCTGCTGACCGGCGAGGACTTCCACCACCACTGCCATTCCAACCTGACCCGTGCGGTATTGCCTCACGGGCTGACCGAATTCGATGTGCACGATGTGCTGAACATCTTCCAGGTCACCGGGTTGAACGAGGACGGCATGTATTTCATGAAGGCCTGTCCGGCCCAGGTGGGCGACTACCTGGAGTTCTTCGCCGAGATCGACGTGCTCTGCGCGCTGTCGACCTGTCCGGGCGGTGATCTGTCGGTGGCGCTCTGGGGGCCGGAGAAACAGGACCCGCTGTCGGTCTGCCGGCCACTCGGGGTGGAAGTCTATCGCCTGGCGCCCGAGTTGCTCGACGGCTGGCGCTCGCCGGAGCGGGCGCCCTATCGCGGCAACCATGGACTGGAGGTGGTCAAGCCGGCCTGGGAGCGATAGCGGCTTGTCTGAGCGGGCAGGCGTTTTTCGTTGGACAGCGGCGGTCGTTCTTTCCGACACTCAAGGCCATTGCCTTCGAGGACCCTGTTATGCCCGCCCGCCTGCTGCTCAATTGCGATTCCGGTGAAAGTTACGGTGCCTGGGGCATGGGCGACGATGCCCATGCCATTCCCCTGGTCGACCAGGCCAACCTGGCCTGCGGCTTCCACGCCGCCGATCCCCTGACCATGCAGCGCGCCGTGACCCTGGCGGTAGCCAATGGCGTGCAGATCGGTGCCCATCCGGCCTATCCCGATCTGGTGGGTTTCGGTCGCCGCCCCATGGCCTGCACTCCTGACGAGGTGGAGGCCATGATCCTCTACCAGATCGGCGCGCTGGACGCCTTCTGCCGCGCCGCTGGCGTGCGCGTCGAATACGTCAAACCCCACGGCGCCCTCTACAACGCCCTGGTCAAGGACGATGCCCTGCTCGCCGCTGCACTGCGCGCCTGCGCTCGCTATCGCGAAGGCCTGCCGCTGATGGTGCTGGCCAAGGCCGACAACGCCCGCGAGCAGCGCCTGGCCGAGGCGGCTGGTGTGCCGCTGTTGCGAGAGGCCTTCGCCGACCGTGCCTACCTGGCCGACGGCTCCCTGGCGCCGCGTGGCCAGCTCGGCGCCGTCCACCACGATCCCGAGCGTATTCTCGCCCAGGCCATCGCCATCGCCCGCGGCGACGACTTCCCCGGCTTCGATGGCCAACCCATGCGTTTGCAGGCCGACAGCCTCTGTGTGCACGGCGACAACGCCGAGTCCCTGGCGGTCCTGCGCCGCCTGCGCGCGGCACTGGACGCCCTATGATCGTCCTCAAGCCCTTCGGCGTGGCGGCCCTGCTGATCGAACTCGCCGAGCGCCCGGATGCCGACCTACCGGTGCGCATCGCCCGTCTCGGTGCGGGTATCCGTAGTGCCTTCGGTGGCGCGGTGACCGATTTGGTCGCGGGCTGGACCAGCCTGCTGGTGCACTACGACCCCCTGCGCCTGAACCTGGACCAGTTGCAGGCCGGATTGCAGCCGTTGCTGGCCGACTGGCCAGGCGCCGTGGACACCGCCGCGGGTGGGCGTCTGCACCAGGTGCCGACCCTCTACGCCGGTCCTGACCTGGCCGAGGTGGCCGAGCGTTGCAGCCTGAGCGAAGCCGACGTCATCGCCCGGCACAGCGGGCGCGATTACCAGGTGGGGGCCATCGGCTTCATGCCGGGCTTCGCCTTTCTCGGCGAGCTGGACGAACGCCTGGCGCTGCCTCGGCGGAGCACGCCACGGACCGCCGTGCCCGCCGGCAGCCTGGCCATCGCCGAACGCCAGACCGCCGTCTATCCCCAGGCCTCGCCGGGCGGTTGGAATCTCATCGGCCGCTGCCTGTGGACCGTCTTCGATGCCCAGGCCGAGCCGCCCTGTCTGCTGGCTCCCGGTGACCGGGTGCGTTTCGTGCCGGTCGATGCGGCGACCTTGCGCGCCCAGGGAGGCCAGCCATGAGCGGTCTGCAGGTCATCAAGCCCGGTCCCCTGACCCTGCTGCAGGACCTGGGGCGCCAGGGTTGGCAGCACCTGGGCGTGGCCCCCTCGGGGCCCATGGACGGCCAGGCCGCGCGCTGGGCCAATCGCCTGGTGGGTAATCCCGTCACTGCGCCGCTGCTGGAGATCGCCCTGGGCGGTGCGGAGTTCGAGATCCAGACCGACACCTGGCTGGCCCTCACTGGGGCGCCCCTGGACGCCCGGCTGGACGGCGAATCCCTGCCGCCTTGGTCGTGCTTTCCGGTTCGCGCGGGCGCGCGCCTACGCCTGGGCTTCGCCCAAGCCGGCCAACGGGCCTATCTGGCCGCCGCGGGCGGCGGCTTTCAGGCGTCACCGACCCTGGGCAGCGTGGCGAGCAACAGGCGTGAGGGCCTGGGCGGTGTGGATGGCCGGGGCGGGCCCTTGGTGGCCGGACAGGTTCTAGGGTGCGCCACGGTGCGCGGCCTGCACGAGCGTCGTTGCGGGCCGGCTTGGCGCTTCGTGCCGGACTACCGGCAGCGCCCGACGCTGCGGGTGATCTTCGGCGGCGATGCCGAGGCCTTCGGCACAGCGCAGCAGGAGGCATTCTGCGCGCAACCCTGGCGACTCAGCTCGCAGTCCGACCGCATGGGCATCCGCCTGGCCGGTGCTACGCCGCTGGTGCCACCGCGCCGACAATGGTCACTGGGGGTGGTGACCGGCGCCATCCAGGTGCCGCCCGACGGCCAGCCGATCGTGCTCATGGCCGATCGGCAGACCATGGGCGGTTATCCGTTGCTGGGCTTCGTCCATCCGCTGGACCTCGGGCGCCTGGCGCAGTGTCCGGCCCATCACGAGGTGCACTTCGCCCCGGTGGAACTGGCCGAGGCTCAGGCCGACTGGCGTCGTTTCCTGGCCTTCTTCGGTGGTTGAGCGCGCAGTCGGTCTTGCCGGAGGAATCTTGTCCGCTTCGATGAGTCGCACGCTCAGGGGCGATGCCGACTTCCCTTTCTCGGCGGCTGGCTTGAAACTTGCCTCGCCCGTCCCGTTGTGACGACCGACAAGAAGGAGCTGGAACCGGCGATGAAAACTCCCAAACGCATCGAGCCGCTGATCGAGGACGGCTTGGTCGACGAGGTGGTACGGCCCCTGATGAGTGGCAAGGAGGCAGCGGTCTATGTGGTGCGCTGCGGCAGTCAGGTACGGTGCGCCAAGGTCTACAAGGAAGCCGACAAGCGCAGCTTCCGTCAGGCCGCGCAATACCAGGAGGGGCGCAAGGTGCGTGGCAGTCGGGAAAACCGCGCCATGGCCAAGGGCTCCAAGTTCGGTCGCCGCGAGCGCGAGGACAATTGGCAGAACGCCGAGGTGACGGCGCTCTATCGGCTGGCCGATGCCGGGGTGCGGGTGCCCAAGCCCCATGATTTCCTCGACGGCGTGCTGTTGATGGACCTGGTCACCGACGGCAATGGCGAAGCCGCGCCGCGGCTCAACGACGTGACCCTGAGTGCCGAGGAGGCCCGTCGGTACCATGACCTCATGATCGGCCAGATCGTGCGCATGCTTTGCGCCGGCCTGGTCCACGGCGACCTCTCCGAATTCAACGTGCTGCTGGCCGAGGACGGACCGGTGATCATCGACCTGCCCCAGGCGGTGGATGCGGCCGGTAACAACCATGCCTTTCGCCTGTTGGCCCGGGACGTGGAGAACATGGCGCAGTACTTCGGCCGCTTCGCCCCGGAATTGCGCCAGACCCGCTATGCGCCGGAGATGTGGGCACTCTACGAAAAGGGCGAGTTGTACGTGCATTCGCAACTGACCGGTGAGTTCGCCGAGCGCGAAGGCCAGGCCGACGTCCGCGCGGTGATGCGCGAGATCGAGGCCGCCCGGCGTGACGAGGAACGCCGCCAGGCCGCGCGTCGCGAGCAGGACGAACCGAGCGGGCGCGAGGAGCCGCCGCCACCCTGGTTAAGCTGAGCGTTAAGCAGAACGATTAGCGCTGCGATGAGACGAACGGCCCCAGTGGTCGGCCGATGAACGGCGCCTGTGCGGGAGTGGCGCGCTAAACTGGCGGCATAACAGCACAGGACTCTTTTCATGCAAGGCCATCCGGACGTCATCAACTACCTTAACCAGCTGCTGCGCGGCGAGCTGGCAGCGCGTGACCAGTACTTCATCCACTCGCGGATGTACGAGGACTGGGGCCTGATGAGGCTGTACGAGCGGATCGGCCACGAGATGGAGGAGGAAACCCAGCACGCCGATGCCCTGCTGCGCCGCATCCTCTTCCTCGAGGGCACCCCGGACATGCGACCCAACGCCATCACCGTCGGCCAGACCGTGCCCGACATGCTGCGCGCGGACCTGGCCCTGGAGTACGAGGTGCGCGAGGCCCTGGCCCAGGGCGTGGCGCTGTGCAACCAGCACAAGGACTTCGTGACCCGCGAGATCCTGGTCGCCCAGCTGGAAGACACCGAGGAAGACCACGCCTACTGGCTGGAGCAGCAACTCGGCCTGATCGATAAGATTGGTCTGCAGAATTACCTGCAGTCGCAGATGAAGGGCGGTTCGACGCCCCACGGCACCGGTCTGTAGGACCTGCCGACCGGCGTCGCCAGGCGCCGGTCAGCCAGCGCTGGCGTCGCCCTCCGGCGCCCGCGGCAGATAGAGCGAGATGCAGGTGCCGACGCCAGGCGTGGTGTCCACCCGGATCTGGCCGCCGGATTGGTGCACGAAGCCGTGCACCATCGACAGCCCCAGCCCCGTGCCCTGACCCGGCGGCTTGGTGGTGAAGAAAGGATCGAAGATTCGTTCGCGGATGTCCGGCGCGATGCCCGTGCCGGTGTCGCTCACCTGTACCCGCACATAATCGCCGGCGGGCAGGCCCTCCGGCCGCTCCGGGGCGGTCTGCGGCAGGTTGGCCGTCGCCAGTAGCAACTGCCCGCCCTGGGGCATGGCATCGCGGGCATTGATCGCCAGGTTGAGCAGGGCGCTTTCCAGCTGTACCGCATCGATCACCGAGGGCCACAGCTCGGGTGCCGGGCGGGCCTGGACGTCGATGGCCGGGCCGACACTGCGGCGAATCAGCTCCTCCATGGCCAGCATCAGCTCGTTGACGTCGGTGGCCTTGGCTTCCAGGGTCTGCCGTCGGGAGAACGCCAACAGCCGCTGGGTCAGGGAGGCGGCACGCTCGGCATAGGCCTGGGCACCGCCGAGCAGGCGGTCGAGCTGGTCGGTGCGCTGCTGTCGCAGGCGGCGCTCGATCAACTCGAGGCTGCCGATGATGCCCGCCAGCAGATTGTTGAAGTCATGGGCGATGCCACCGGTCAACTGGCCGATGGCCTCCATCTTCTGCGCCTGATGCAGTGCCTGCTGCGCCTGGGTCAACTCAGCGGTGCGCTCGGCGACCCGCTGTTCGAGGGTTTCGTTGGCGGTACGTACCGCCTGGAACAGCTGCGCCTGCTCGATGGCGATGGCCGCACGGGCCGCCAGCGCCGCCATCAGCCGTTCGTGGCGCGCCGTGAAGCGCGCCGGCTCGGGATGGCCGAAGAACAGCCCACCGAGCACGCTGCCGTTGCGTGCCACCACGGCGACTGCAAGGTAGCTGCGCAGGGGCAGGCCATCAGCGGACATGGCTTTGCTATAAAGGGAGTCGCAGGTCACGTCGTCGGCGCGCACCACGCCTTGGTTGCCCAGGGTTGGCGCGAACAGCGCCGTGGCTCTGGGCCGGCCGAGGCGCTCGAATACCGCGCGGTCGGGGCCGGACAGGGTGAAGAGTTCCTGACAACTGCCGGTCGCGCCGGCCTGCTGGTTGAAATAGGCACCGAAGCGCGCCCCGGTGAGTTCGACGCCGGCGTCGGTCACCGTCTGCACCAGGTGGGCGAGATCGAGTTGCGCGGCCAGCTCCGTATCGATGCGCTTGAGCGCTTCCAGGGTACGGGTCTCTTCGCGCAGCTCCGCCTCGGCGCGCTTGCGATCGCTGATGTCGACGATGAATTCGAAGGCGCTGCCATCGGGCAGCCGCTTGGCCGCGACCAGGGCCCAGCCGGTGGTGCCGTCGCGCCGCGGGTAACTGCGTTCCTCGGGTGGCAACTGGTCGTCATTGCGCCGCAGATAGGGGGCGGGCCAGGCGATGCGGCCGGCGCGCAGGTCGTCGTGGTCGTGACCACTCATGCGCAGGAAGGCGTCGTTGGCATCGATCAGGCGGCCGGCGGGATCGAAACAGAGGGCGCCGACCGTCTCGATCTCCAGGGCGGTGCGGAAACGCCGCTCGCTGGCTTCCAGCGCGGCCTGGGCCAGGTGGGCCTCGGTGACGTCCTGGCCCTGGCAGAAGATGCCGATCACCTGGCCGGCTTCGTCGGTCAGGGGTTCGTAGATGAAATCCAGGTAGAGGGTGCGTATCGGTTCGCCTGCGCGCTCCAGCCGCAGCGGGGTGCGCTCGGCGACGAAGCGCCGACCGCTACGGTAGACCTGATCGAGCCACTCGAAGTAACCCTGGTCGCGCAATTCGGGGAAGACCTCGCGGACCGCACGACCTTCGAAGGCCCGCTCGCCGAACAGCCGGCGGTAGGCGACGTTGACGAAGTCGAAGACGTGTTCCGGGCCGCGGACGATGGCGACGAAGCCAGGTGCCTGCTCGAACATCCGTCGCTGGCGCGCCGCCTCGGCGGCGCGGTGGCGTTCGGCGAAGATCCGTTGGGTGGTCTCGTGGCCCTGGTTGAAGATGCCGGCGATCTCGCCCCCTTCGCCACGGATCGCGGTGAAGCTGTAGTTCCAGTAGGTCTCGCTGACCACACCTTGACGCTTCATCGGCAGCATCTGGTCGAAGACGGAAAAGCCTTCGCCGGTGGCCATCACCTGGTCGAACTGAGGGCCGACCACCGGCCAGATATCCTGCCAGACCTTTCGCGCCGGACGACCGAGCGCCCAGGGGTGGCGCTCGGCGGGAATGGGCGCCCAGGCGTCGTTGTAGAGCAGCAGCAGGTCGGGGCCCCAGTAGATGGCGGTGGGAAAGCTGGAATTCAGGCAGATGCTCAGTGCCGAGCGCAGCGATTGTGGCCACTGCGCCGGCGGACCTAGGGGCGAGTCCGACCAGTCGTGGGTGCGCAACCGGGCGCCCATATCGCCGCCACCGGCGAGAAAGTCCAATTCGTTCCAATCGGCAATCTGCGCTGCCATCTATCGTGCCCCCCCGGCCACATCTGCAATTCCAGGCGTTCAGACCACAAGGGAAGCGGAACTGCAGGACCCTGAGCGGATTTTTTGGTTCGCCGCGCCCTTACAGCCGGGGCGCATATCGCTCGATGGCCTCTGGCAGCGCCCAGCCGGCGGCGAACACGAAGAGCAGCAGGATCAGCGGCAGCAGCACCAGCCAGAAACGGGTAGGTACGGGTTCCAGGCGATTGCCGCCGGTCTTTTGCAGCAGCGCCAGGCTCAGGCCGCAGAAGCCCCCGGCGAGCAGGGCCCCGGCGAGGATGTCGGTGGGCCAGTGCACACCCAGGTAGACGCGGCTCAGGGCGATGAGCACCGCCGGCAGGGTGGCGATCACCAGCCAGGCCAGACGTCCGCGCGGTCCGTAGCGACGGCCGACGAGGATGCCCAGGGTGAGGAAGAAGGCGAAGGAAGCCGAGCTGTGGCCGCTTGGCAGGCTGTAGGTGGTCAGGGGCTCGGCGAGTACGTCCGGCCGGGCACGTGCCAGCAGGTTCTTCAACTGGCCGTTGGCCAGCGCGGTGCCCAGGGTGGTGCCCAGGGCGAACAGCAGCGGACGCCACTGGCGGAAGGCGGCGAGTACCAGGATCAGCAGCGCGGCGGCGATCAGCTGGGTACGGAAGTCACCCAGCCGGGTAATGACCACGGCGACCAAATTGAGCCAGCTCTCGCGGTGTTCCTGGACCAGCGCCATCAGGCCTTCGTCGAAGGCGCGCAACTGGTGCCAGCCGAACAGCAGTGCCAGCAGGCCGGCCAGGCAGAGGGCGCCGCTGAGCAGGGTGGTGCCGGCGCGCTCGCGCCAGGCGCCGTGGGCGATGACCGCCACCAGCACCGCGACGCCGCCGAGGATGATGCCGGCCTGCTGCCAGAAGCCTTCCGGCAAGGGCAGGCGGAAGGCGGCGCCGGTCACCCAGCCGGGGCCGAGGTAGGCGATGGACCAGCCGGCGGCGGCCACCAGGCTGACGCTGATGAATTTCACCAGCGGCATGTCGAGCATGCCGGCGATCAGCGGCAGCAGCGGGCGCAGCGGCCCGATGAAGCGACCTACCAGCAGGCTGGCCACGCCATACCTGTGTATGAAGCCTTCGGCCGAGCCGATCCACTCCGGATGAGTGCGCAGGCCCGGCAAGGCGCGGATGCCCTGGTGGAAGCGGCGACCGATGAAATAGGACACGGCATCGCCAAGGATACCGCCGAGAAAGCCCAGCAACAGGGTGTCGAACAGCCCCAGCGCCCCGTTACCGGCGGCGATGGCTACGGCGAAGAGCACCACCGTGCCGGGCACCACCAGGCCGGCCAGGGCCAGGCACTCGAGAAAGGAGATGATGAAGATGGCCGTGCCCAACCATTGATGATGCTGGTTGATCCACTGGGTCAGGCCGGCGAGCAGTTCCGTCATCGAAAGGCTTCCTGGGGTCCGGGGTTCGCGTCCTCAGACCGGCAGGAATTGCCTTTGGTTGCCTCAAGGACGCGGATCGAGACGTAACGCCTCGGGGCCGGGGGATTGTAAATCGCGTTCGGGGATTTCCCAGACCAATAACTGTGGCGGGGTTTGTCGAAACGCGGGACTGGCGAAGTAGTCGCGGGCGGCACCGGCGAAATGCCCGCCGTCCTTGGCGAAGCGACCGATGCTGGCGCCCAGGGCCTGTTCGAGGAAGGGCAGGAAGTTGGAATTGCGCGAGAAGGAGGTGCCGATCAGCGCCAGGTTGGGCAGGTCGCCGTCGCCGAAGAGGTCGTCGCTGGCGGTGGCCGCGGCGCGGCTGTCCACCTGGGTCAGGGTGAGCAATTCGGGCAGCGGCTGCAGGCGGGGCGGCAGCCAGTCCAAGCCGGCCAGCCGCACCAGGTCCCCAGGGCGCGGGGCCGGAGGCAAGGCGGTACGGCTGAAGTCGCGAGCGGGCGTGGCCTGGAAGGGCAGGGCCTTGATCCGCGCGGCCAGGGCTTGCGCAGCGGCGTCGGCGCCGGCTTCGTTCCAGTGGGTGTCGGTGCGCAGGAAGGCGCCACTGCCTAGCGGTGTGAGTACTGGGGTGAGGTCGAGCACCGGCACCTGGGCCGCCGCGAGCAGGTGGGTCCAGTCGGCGATGCGGCTGGCGAAGGCGGCCGGGCGGCGCAGACCGCACAGCTGGTCGGCGGCGATGCGGCTCTTGTCCGGTACCACGGCGACCAGCAGGCGAATGTGGCGGGCGGCGAGCTGGCGCTGCAGTTCGATCACCGTCTGGGCGCGGGCCCGGGCATTGGCGGCGGCGTGGCGATGGAGCTCCAGCTCCTCGGCGAGGAACAACCAGCCCGGGCAGCCCTGGCGCACCCGTGGGCCGGTGTCGCCGAGCAGCAGCCAGCTGGCGCCCCGCTCCAGGCGGGCGGCGGCTTCGGGCAGCGGCGCCTTGGCCAGCTCCTTGGCGATGTGGTGGGTGATCTCGCCTTCGAGCAGGGCGTGGCGATCTACCTGCCCGGGCCACAGCGAGAGGCGATCGGTGAACAGCGCCCAGGCGCAGGAGGCGAGGCCGATGGCCAGGAACAGGGCGAAGACCACCCCGGCAACGGGTGCCAGGCGGACACTGGTGGCGCTGGGCGGTTGGGGCGCGGGCGAGGGCGGCAGGGCGGGAGCGCTCATGACGGCGGCCTCAGAACTGGAAGTAGAGGAAGGGCACGGCTTCGCGGCTGGCGATCAGCGCGAAGCAGAGCAGGAAGCCGGCCACTGGCCAGAGGGCGCCCAGGCCGCGCAGCAGGGCGCTGCCGGGCAGGCGCGCCTCGATCCGCGACTGCCAGAGCGGGGCGATGACGCAGGCCACGCCGAGGGCGGCAGCCAGGCCGTGCACCGGTCTCAGGGTAGCGGCCAGGGCATCGCCCAGGGCGAAGCCGTGCAGGCCGAACTGGCCGGCGTACAGCGACAGCGCCGTGGCGGAGTCCGGCGCGCGGAACAGGGTCCAGGCGAGGGCCACGAATAGTAGGGTCAGGCCGTGGGCCAGGGGACGCGGCAGCGGCCGGCCGCCGAGTTCGTCCCAGAGTCGATCCAGGCACAGCGCCAGGCCGTGCAGCATGCCCCAGAGCAGGTAGTTCCAGCTGTCGCCACCGTGCCAGAGGCCGGCGATGGCCATGGTCAGGAAGAGGTTGCGATAGGTGCGCCAGCGGCCGCCGCGATTGCCGCCCAGGGAGATGTAGAGGTAGTCGCGCAACCAGCTGGATAGTGACAGGTGCCAGCGCCGCCAGAAGTCCTGGATGCTGCGGGCGAGATAGGGCCGGTTGAAGTTTTCCGGGAAGTGGAAGCCCAGCATCAGACCCAGGCCGATGGCCATGGCGCTATAGCCGGCGAAGTCGAAGAACAGCTGCAGCGAATAGGCCAGGCAGCCGATCCAGGCGTCGACGAAGGACGGCTGGTCGAGATGGAAGGCCACGTCCACCAGCGGCGACAGGGTGTCGGCCACCAGCACCTTCATGCACAGGCCGATCATGAAGCGGCGCGCGCCGAGGGCGAAGTTCTCGCGGTTGAACCAGCGCTGGTTGAGTTCGCGGCGCACCCAGTCGTAGCGGATGATCGGGCCGGCGATGGAGTGGCCGAACATGGAGATGTAGGTGGCGTAGTTGACGAAGCTGCGCTCCACCGGCACCACGTGGCGATGGACGTCCACCAGGTAGGAGATGGCCTGCAGCACGATGAAGGATAGCCCGGCTGGCAAGGCGACCTTCTGCCAGTCCAGCGGCAGGGCGCCGGCGGTGACCAGCACCTGGCTCCAGGTGGCGGCGACGATGTTGGCGTACTTGTACCAGCAGAGCACCGCCAGGTTGATCACGATCAGCCCGGCGAGCAGCCGTAGCCGGGTCTTCGACCCCTCCCGCGCCCGGTCCAACAGCAAGCCGCCGACCCAGGCCAGCAGCGCCAGGGCCATGTGCAGCAGCAGGAACAGCGGACTCAGCCAGCCATAGAACAGCCAACTGCCCACCAGCAGTACCCCGTTGCGCCCGCCAGGCCGCGCCAGGGCGTAGACCAGCAGGAACAGCGGCAGGAAGAGGGTGAGGAATTCCAGGGAGGCGAAGACCATCGAGAAGCTGTCCTTAGCGGGCGATGCTGTCTTGGGCGGCGAGCAGTCGTGGGCCCTTGGCACCGGGCAGCAGCAGCACGCTGTAGCGCTCGCCGGCCTTGAGTTCGCCCAGGTCCAGCGCCTCACCGGTGGCCTGGCCGGCGCAGGTCAGCTGCACCTTGAGCGCCACGGCGTTGAGGCTGCGGCGCTGCAGGGTGCCGTCGGCCACGTCCTTGAAGATGTCGGCATTACGACCGGCGGCCTGCAGTCCGGGCGTCGCGCACTGCGGGTCCAGGCTGTAGAAGGCCAGCGAGGCCTTGAGCGCATTGAAGTCGTCGGGCTGCTCGCGCACCACGCGCTGCACCAGCGGCGAGCCGGGCAGTACCACCAGGGTGGCGAATTCGCCGGCAGCGACGGTCAGCTCCAGCGGGACCTTGGCCGCGCCCTGGACCAGTTCGCCCTTGATCGCCTTGGTGGCCGGGACGGTCAGGTAGTCGGACACTGGCTTGGCGGCCTCCACCTGCAGCCGCGCGGCGGAGCCGGAGGCCAGCAGGGTCAGGGGCTCGCTGCCGGCGTTGACGAATCTGAGGAAGGCGGAGTCTTCGCTGGGGCCGGTGGGGTAGAGAGAGACTTCGGCCTGGGCGAACCCCGTCGCCAGCAGGCCGAGCAACAGCAGGGCCTTCACTGGGCGGCTCCCTTGAGCTTGTCGGCGGGCAGCTTGTTCAGGGCGTCGACGATGGACGCGCTCCAGGCCTTGTAGCCCGGACCGGTGAGGTGCTGGCCGTCGATGGTGGCCCACTGGCCGGGCTTGGCGAAGCTCAGGGAATCGATGTAGCTGCAAGGGGCGACGTTGCTGGCGAGGAAGCTCGACATCAGCTTGACCCGCTCGAAGGTCTTGCCGTACTTGCCACCCTCGGTGCCCCAGGCCGGGCCGACCCAGGCGCAGTGGGTCTTGGTCGCGGCAATGGCCTTGGTCAGGCTGGTGGTCTGCTGCCAGACCCAGGTCTTGGGAAAGCTGGGATTGGTGTAGCTGGCCATGGTGTCACCCATGACGATCAGCACCAGATCGGGCTTGTCGGAGGCGATCAGTTCGTTGATCGGCTGGGTGGCGGCCTTGCCGCCGAGCACCACGGCCTTGTCGCCGTTGCGCCGCTCGGCGCCGCCGCAGGTGCCCGGGGTGACCTTGAGCCAGTCGCCGGCGTTGGTGCCGCAGATACCCAGGGTGTGCACCTTGGCGCCCTGCTGCACCAGGCTGTCCTGCAGGGCGCCGATCAGGTAGTCGGGGGTGGCCAGATGGCTGTCGCCGATCATGAGAATGGTGAGGCCGGTGAGGAGGCTGGCTGCCATGGGAGCTCCGTGAATCAGTTGTCGTAGGGGGAACGATAGGGGCTGACCGGCAGGGCGAGCGACCGGTCCTGGGGTTCGAGCGTGTAGCGCAGATAGACGCCGCCATTGAGCTGCTGGTAGTCGCGGCCGTTGTCGACGCCGAGGTTGCCGCCGACGAACAGCTGGCGACCGAGTTGATACTCGGTGGCGCCGTAGAGGCTGTAGCCGAGGCTGGTCTTGCTCTGGCCGCCGTAGACCGCCGGAGCGCCCAGGGCCTGGCTCGCGGCCGCCTGCAGGCGGGCATCGGTCGGGTAGAAGTCGGCGCCATCCTGGGCGATGCGCTGCACGCCCACCGCCCCCCGCAGTTGCCAGGTCCAGCGGTCGGTCCGCTGCGACCAGGTCAGGGGCACACCCAGGGCATAGAAACGCTGGGGGCTGAAATAGCCGCCATGGCCATAGGTGAAGAACGCCTGGTTGTTGTCGTAGGCGATGCCGGTGAGGGCCAGCCCCAGGGTCAGGCGGCTGTCTGCGCTGTTGATCAGATAGCGGTACAACCCGGTGCCCAATTCGGTACGGCTGTTGTCGGCGACCTGGTTGCCCAGCAGGCGATACCAGGAGGCATAGGCATAGGCGCCGAACTGACTGTCGTCGTAGCCGAGCTGGCCGCGGAAGCCGTTGGCGGTCACACCGCCCCATTGCTGGCCGGTGCGGGCGTCTTCGCTGCCGGCGAAGGAGGTCAGGCTGTCGATCACCGCGCGCCGCGAGGCCGACAGGGTGTAGCGGGTGTTGTCGGTCAGGGGCCGCTCCAGGCTCACCCCGCCCACCGGGGTGGAGTAGAGGAACCCCAGCGGGGTGGTGCCGATGTCGGCCTTGAGCCCACGCTGCGGATCGCTGAAGGCCACCGCCAGGCCCACGCCGCTGTCGCTCTGGCTGCCGGGCGAGGCCGAGGGCGCTGCGGCGCTGGCCGCCGGACCGCCGCCGAAGCGATTGCGGGCAGCGCTGCCGACACTGCCGGCGGTCAGACTGACCGGGGTCACCCGGACCGCCAGGCGTACGTCGCCCAGCGGGAAGTCGATCTCCAGCGGTGCCTCCACGTCGGTGAGCTTGCCGAGGCCACTTTCGTTGTCGTTACTGCGCACGGTGAGGCCCTGGGTCACGCGGGCGCTGCGGGTCTGCAACAGGTCGTCGAGAGCGCGCTGGGCGGCGCTGTCGTTCGTCGTGACCGCAGCGTCCGCCGCCGGGGCCGCCTTGGCCGCCGCCAGCAACTGATCGGCGGTCGGCGGGATGGCCTGGCTGGCCAAGGTGGCGCTGCCGCGTCGCGGACCGAAGGGGTTGGCCGGGGCGCTGGCGAGCGGCTGCGCGGTTTCGGCATCGCGACGCTGCACGGCGACCACCTGGCGCAGCAGTTCGGTGGCGCGGCCGTCGCGACCGAGCGCCCGGTAGAGGCCGGCGGCGTCGGTCAGCACGCCGACATCGTCGGCGGCCAGCTTCACCGCCTGGTCGAGGGCGCGTTCGGCGTAGGCCGTCTGGTGCGCGTGGAGCGCCGCGTCGGCTGCGCCCAGCTGCAGCCGGGGATTGGCGGGATCGCGGCGCAGCAGCGGTTCATAGAGTTGCAGGGCCTTGGCGGCGTCGCCATTGGCCAGGTACAGGCGGGCCAGGGCGGTGTTGACCAGCGCATCGTCCGGCCGCTGGGCCAGGGCCGGGGCCAGGGTGTCGTAGGCGGTGACCAGATCACCGCGCTCGCGCAGGCGATCGGCCTGGCGGACGCGGTAGCGGTAGAGCAGGTCGTCGTAGAGCTGGCGCTGGGCTGCGCTGAGGCGCTGGTCCTGCAGATCGTGCAGCAGGGCGTTCACCTCGTCGTCGGCGCCGCTGCGTAGCAGCACCTCGCCATACTGCAGGCGCAGGGCCGGATCGGGCGTGCGCTCGCGGGCCAGGACATCGCGCAGCAGGCGCAGGCCATGCTCGGCGTCACCGGCTTCCGCATAGGCAGCGGCCAGGCCGCCCAGGGCCCCGGCACGCTGACCGGCGCGGGGCTCCAGTTCCGCCAACTGACGGCGTGCGGCGTGCTGCTGGCCCCGGCGGGCCAGGTCGCGGGCGGCGCTGACCTGGGCGTCGAAGTCGAGATCGGCCGCCAGGGTGTTCATGGCCGCGCTGCGCTGGGCTGGTGGAATACGGCGCAGAAAGTCGCGGGCGGCTGCCGGATCGTTCTGCTCCAGGGCGAACAGCGCCTGGACATAGAGCGCCTCGGGCCGCTGTGGGTTCTTGGCCAGCCCGCTATCCAGGGTCTGGCGTGCGGCCAGGGTCTGGCCCTGGCGCTGCTGGAGCCGAGCCAGGGCGAGCAGGGTCCAGACGTCGTCCGGGTTGGCGCGGCGGGCGTTCTCCAGGGCGCGACGGGCGCCGTCGAGGTCGCCACGACTCTCGGCCAGCTTGGCTTCCTGCAAGGCGCGGGTGGCCTGCAGACGCTCGAGGTTACCGAGCTTGGCCTGCTCGGCCGGGGTGAGGCCGTCCAGCAACCGCAAGGCTTCAGCCGGGCGATCGCTGTCGGCGAGCAGGTCGATGAGACCGCGCCGGGCTTCGAGATTGCGGGGGTCCTGCTGCAGCACGCGGCGATAGCCGGCTTCGGCGGCGGCCAGTTGGCCGGTCTGCGCCTGCACGCCGGCCAGGGCGAGGGGCGCTTCCGCTCGCTTGCTATCGAGACGCAGGGCCTGCTCCGCGCGTTCTCGCGCGGTGCTGAAGTCATTGGCCTGCTGGGCGCTACGGGCCTGGGCGAGCAGTGCCCAGTAGCGGACTTCCGCCAGGGGGGCCTGCCAGCGCGTACCACCGGGCTGGCGACTGGCACGGGTCAGCAGCTCCTGGGCGTCGCCGAAGCGCTCCTGCCGCTGGCGGACGATACCCAGGCCACCGAGGGCATTGGGATCGTTCGGCGCCACCTTGAGGCGCGCCTGGAAGGCACTCTCGGCCGCGCCCAGATCGCCGCGGCGCAGGGCTTCGATGCCGCGCGCCAGTTGCGGGTCCAGTCCGCCGCTGCGACTCAGGGCGCGCCCCTTTTCCAGTTGTGCGCGCAACTCGGCGTCATCCGGATGCTGGCGCAGATAGGCTTCGAACAGTGGTGCCTCCGCCGGCCCCGGCGGACCGCTCCAGACCAGCGCCTGGCGCCAGTACTCGCTGGCCTCGCCGCCGATGTCCTTGCGCGTGCTCAGCCTGGCCAGGGCCTGGATGCCCTGGCTGCGACTGGCCGGGAAACGGGCCAGGTGCTTGGCCTGGATCAGCATCAGCGCCGGATCGTCGGGGTCGAGCTTGCGCAACCGCTCGATGCCCGGTCCCGCCTCCTGCCAGCCGTTGGGCGTGTAGGCGAGGATGTCGTAGTACTCCTTGGCCAGATCACCCTGGGGCAGCCGCCCGCCGAACAGCTGACGGTACAGCGGCAGCGCCTGCACCGGTTTCTCTTCACTGACGAATTGGCGTGCGTCCACCAGGCGCTGCGGGTTGTCGCCGCTGGCCAGGGCGATGTCCTGCTCCAGTTGCAAGGCCTGTTGCGGCAGCGGCGTGATGGCCTGCAGGCGGCGCAGATAACCCTGGGCCGCCGGCAGTCGCCCGGCCTGCACCTCGATCAGCCCGAGACCGTAGAGCGCCTCGGGTTGCCGGGCGTCCAGCTCCAGCAGCTTGTTCCAGGTCTCCTGGGCACGGGACGCGTTCTTGCGCGCCTGCCAGAAGTGGCCCTGTTCGATGAGCAGGGCTTGGGGCTCGTCGAGCGCCAGGGCCAGCGCCGGGGTCAGGGCGCCGGTCAGGAGGGTGGCGAGCAGCGGTACGCGGGTCATGCGCTAGCGCTCCAGACGGCGGCGGGCACGGGCGCGCAGGGCGGCGTAGACCAGTCCGGCGAGCAGGGCCACGCCCACGGCGCTCAGCAGCAGCATCAGCAGCGGATGGCGTGCCAGTTGCCAGCGGGCATAGAGCAGCGGGCCGAGACTGCCGACATGATAGGTCTCGTCGGCCACCAGGCTTTCCACCTGCTCGCCGCGTACCGTGGCCAGGCTGCCTTGCAGGGCCTGGGCGTAGTCCTCCCGGGTGGTGAGGGCGCGGCTGATGTCCGCCAGCCCTTCGGGACGCGCGGCGACCAAGGCGACGACGCTGCGACCGCTCTTGAGCGGCGATTCGAAGCCGGCCACGTAGGCACCGGTCAGGCTACCGCTGGCGCTCAGCGCCGCGCGGCTGCGCTGCAGGCTGGCCTCGCGGTCGGAGCTGAACCACTGGCGCAGACGGAAGGCCAGGTCGGATACCTCGAAGCGCTGCTGGGCGCCGTCGAAGCCAGCGGGCAACTGAGCGGCCCAGCGTTGCAGCAACGGCTGGTCGGTGCCGCTGGCGATCAGCAGCAGGTCCTTGTCGGCCAGTCGATCGATGGCCGCGGCGCGCGCCACCGTGACAGCGGTGGCGGGATAGCCGGTGGAGGTGCCGAAGCGACCGAGCACGTTCAGATAGGCATCGATCTCAGCCGGCGTAGGCGCATCCGGCAGGATCACCGCGGTTTCGCTGAGGTCCGCCAGGCGGGTGAAGGGGAAGCCGCTGTCCTTGAACACGCCGAGGTTGGGCAGGGCGATGAAATGCCGATAGCCGGACAGGTCCAGGGTGGAGTCCGGTTCGAGGGTGCCGCGCATGTTGTCGATGATGACGTCGCGGCATTCGCCTTGCTTTATGTAGTCGTACATGAAACGGAACTGTAGTCGAGCCTGGAGCGCTTCGCCGTCCAGGGGCAGGCGGATGTCCGCCTCGCGCGGCAGTTCCTCGTTCTTGATCAGCGCCAGCAGGCCGCTGTCCAGGCGTTCCTGGCCGGGCAGCGGGATGGACTGGACGAACCGGTCGTTGAAACTCACCAGCAGCGAGGAATTGGTCGACACCGGCTGCGGCGTGTAGCGGTACTTGAGGTGCAGCGGCAGGCCGTCGTTGCGCCAGAGGAACAGGTCCGGCGGCAGGCGCAGCGGGACGGTCACGGTGCCCGGATCGTAGCCGGAGACGGCCAGCTGCTTGGGCGTCGCCAGTTCGCCCAGGCGCACCGGACGATCGCTCGGCAGCCAGTTGGGAGCATCGTAGGGTTGGCGCGGCTGCAGGGTCTGCAGGCCATCGATGGCCATGCCCGGACCGGACAGGGTCTGGTGGCCGAGGGCCACGGCGGCCGCCGCACGCTTGAGTTCGCCGGCATCGCGACCGGAGATCACCAGCAGCTGGCCCTGGGGATCGAAGGGGTTGACCAGGATGTCTACCCGCGCCCCGGTCGGGGCCGGCAGGCTCAGGCCGAGGGTCTTGGCGCGTTCTTCGCTGGTCACCAGTACCACCGCATTACCCTTGGCCGGCAGCGCGGTTTGGCTGCTGGGGAAGCGGGCACCGCGATAGCTGGCCAGGGCGCTGAACCAGGAGGACAGGGTGCCGGCGGCTTCCAGGGTGCCGTCGTCCGGCGTCCCGGCGATCACGAAGGGCAACTCCAGGGGGCGGGCATCGCGGCGGTCGAAGAAGGGTTGCGGCAGGCGCGCCAGGTCTGGCGTCAGGTCCAGGCGGGTGACTTGGACTTCCAGGCGGCTGGCATTGCTCACCTTGGCCCACAGGCTGGAGTGCAGCGGGTCCTCGCACTGCATGGTGTAGTGGCCGACCAGCTGGATGCTCAGGCGATTGAATTCGGTGATCAGGCGCGGCGGAATGTCCACCGTACGCGTCTGCGGGATGCCGGCGGTCTCCTTGGGCAGCGGGATGCTGGCGGCGACCTCGTCGTTGACCAGGACGTTGAGCTGGGACAGATCCGGCAGCAGTGCCGGCGAATAGGTGTAGTTCAGCGTCACCTTGGCCGCGCTGACGATCTCGTCGGCACGGATATCGAAGCTGACTCCGTCGCGGCCGTCGATCCCCCGCAGGTTGAAGGGGTAGACAGCGCCCAGTTGCTTGAAGCTGTTGTCGTAACCAGTGCCGGCCATGGCTACCGGCGGCGTGGCCTGGTCCAGAGCGACGGCGGGCGCGGCGCCCAAGGCGGTGAGCAGGAGCGGAAGGAGACGAAGCGACACGGTCATGGGCGGTCCAAGGGGGCGGAAGAGGAGGGCGTCTGGCGCCAGAGGCGTCGGCTCGTGCGCCAGAAGTTGCGATTGAGTTCGGTGACGCCCCGCAGGCCGATCAGGCCGACGCCGCGCAAGGAGCCCAGCAGCGAGTCCGGCTGGTGGTTACCCCAGGCTTCGGCCCAAAGGTCGGCACGGGAAAAGGTCATGCGGACCAGCTCACGCTGCTCGGTGACGCTGAGGTCGGCGAAACGGGTACCCACGGCGTTGTTGCGGCTGAACACCACGGTGGCGGGAAAGCGGCGCGCCTGGCCGTTGCGGGTGAGCTCTATGTGTACCGGGGTGCCTTCGGCGACCTCGACACCCTCGGGCAGGCGCAGGCCCAGACCGCTCTGGGAAAAGTCCTGGGTGGTGCAGGGCAAGCGGGCACCGTCGGCGAGGATCAGCTCGACCGGCAGGGTGGCGCTCACCCGCGGCTCGGCACGCACCTGGCGGGTCTCGCTGGCCACCGCCACGGCGGCACTGGCGATCACCAGGTTGTAGAGCGTCCAGGCCAGGTTGATGGCGACCGTGGTCACCGCCTCGGGGTCGCCGAGGAACAGCCGCCCGATACCGACCACCAGGCCGAGCAGGTTGAGCAGCAGCAGGACGATGTAGGGGCGTGCCAACTCCCAGTCGAAGTAGTCGCGGGCGATGATGCCGCCCTTGTCGGTCACGTTGAACTTGCCCAGCCGCGGGTTGATCAGCGCCAGCAGCGTGGGGCGCAGGATGTACCAGGCCAGGACCGTTTCGTACACCTCGTTCCAGAACGAATAGCGGAACTGGCCCTGGATGCGCGAGTTGGTCAGGTTCGAGTGCAGCACATGGGGCAGCACGTAGCAGGTGATCAGCAGCGCCGAGGCGTGGAAGATCTGGGCGCTGAACAGCAGGTAGGCCAGCGGCGCGGTGAGGAACACCAGCCGTGGCAGCCCGTAGAAGAAGTGCAGCATGGCATTCAGGTAGCAGAGGCGCTGGCCGAAGGTGAGGCCCTTGCCCAGCAGCGGATTGTCCGTGCGGAAGATCTGCGCCATGCCGCGGGCCCAGCGAATGCGCTGGGCGATGTGGCGCGATAGGCTCTCGGTGGCGAGGCCGGCCGCCTGGGGAATGCCGAGGTAGGCGGTGTTGTAGCCCAGGCGATTGAGCTTGAGCGCGGTATGGGCGTCCTCGGTCACCGTCTCGGTGGCCACCCCGCCGATCTCTTCCAGCATCGAGCGCCGGATCACCGCGCAGGAGCCGCAGAAGAAGGCGGCGTTCCACAGGTCGTTGCCGTCCTGCACCAGGCCGTAGAACAGCTCGCCCTCGTTGGGCACGGTACGGAAGGTCTTGAGGTTCTTCTCGAAGGGATCCGGGGAAAAGAAGAAGTGTGGCGTCTGCAGCATGGCCAGCTGCGGGTCCCGGAGGAACCAGCCCAGGCAGACCTGCAGGAAGGAGCGGGTCGGCACGTGGTCGGCATCGAAGATGGCGATGTATTCGCCGTCGGTCACCTTGAGCGCCGCGTTGAGATTGCCAGCCTTGGCATGCTCATTGTTCTCGCGCACCAGGTAGGAGACGCCGGCGGTCGCGCAGAAGTGGCGAAAGTCCTCGCGGCGGCCGTCGTCGAGCACGTGCACGCGCAGTTTGTCGCGCGGCCAGTCGATGGCCTGGGCCGCCAGGATCGACAGCTTCACGATGCTCAGGGCTTCGTTGTAGGTGGGGATGAAGACATCCACCGTCGGCCATTGCGCGGGGTCGTCCGGCATCGGCAGCGGTGACCGCCGCAACGGCCAGATGGTCTGCAGATAGCCGAATACCAGCACGGCCAGGGCATAGAGTTCGGCGGCTACCAGTCCATAGCCTAGCAGCATCTCCAGCGGCGTCTCGAAGCCCAGGGTGGACGTGAGGCGCCAGTAGAGATAACGCAGCGAGGCCAGCAGCGACAGCATCACCAGCAGGATCACCGGCAGGCGTCCGGGCAGCCGGCGCAGCAGCAGGGCGGCGACGAAGCAGCCACTGGCGAACAGCGCCTGCTCTGCCAACGCCAGGGGGACGCTCACCAGCAGGGCAACCAGCAGCGCGGCGGCGGTCCAGGCCAGCAGTTGCAGCGACGGCGGCGCCGCGGGCAGCTCGGACGGGGCGTTGGCACCGCGCAGCGTGCGGCGCCGGCGAACCTGCTCCAGGCGGTCGAGAAAGCCCATGGCTAGGAACGCGCTGCGTGACGGACGGTCGGTCGAAGCTCGTCGAGCAACACCTGGCCCAGTTCGCCGAGGCGGCGTGCCCAGGCGTCCTGGACGCTGGCCAGGCCCTGGCCTAGCGCCAGGGCCTGTTCCAGTTCGGGACTTTCCGGCAATACACCCAGCAGCCGCTCGCCCCAGGCTTGCGCCACGATGGCGGCGATGTCCTGACTCAGGGGGCGGTCAGGGTCGACCCGGTTGAGCAGATGCAGCGGATTGGCCTGGGCGGTACAGCCCTGCCACTGGCGTTCGAGACGCGGCAGACTGGCATAGCCGGTCGCATCCGCGGTCGTCACCCCAAGAACCCGGGTGGCCAGGGCCAGGGCCTGACGACTCAGGGGCGTCGAGCCCGTGGGGCAGTCGAGGATCACCAGGGTGTCGGCCGGCACCTCGAGCGCCTGCAGGCGCCGGCTCAGCCACTGGCCGTCGGTCGTCAGCGCCTGCTCCAGGGCCTGCAGGTCGAGGTCGTCGGGGGTGCCGAAGGGCACCAGGCGCAGGCGGTCGTCCACCGCCAGGCAGATGGAGAGCGGCGCCTTGCTCGAGCCGGTGGTGGACGAGGCCTCCTGCAGCAACAGCGAAGACAGCACGTTCTGACTGTCCAGCTCCACCAGCAGCACCGGCTGGCCGCTGCGGCTCAGCGCCTGGGCCAAGCCGGCCGCGATGACCGTCTTGCCGGTTCCGCCCCGGGCCGAGGTCAGCGCCAGCACCGGACCGGTCAGCGCTGGCAGGGTGCGATGCAGGGCCTGATCCAGGGCGGCGACGGCCTGGCTGGCCTGGCGGCTGCTGTGCAACTGCGCCAGCTCCCGCGACAGCGGTGGTAATTCGCCCGGCTCAGGCTGAGTGGCCAGCTCGGCAATCGCGATGACCGGTGCGCGTGGGGCCAGCTGCGGCAGAGGGACAGCCGGCGGGACCGTCTCATGCAACTGAGCTTCCGGCGCCTCGAACTCCTGGTAGCGCTGCGGATCACCGCCGAAGGAGCGAAACAGATTGGCAATATCCAGAGAACGGACCATGGCTGATTCCGGAAGGTCGAGGGGGCTGGGCAGCTGTTTGGCGTCAAATTAATGGCTAAAAGCCACTAGGTGTCATTTTTTGCGAATACTGTCACGCGGGGTTCGTGACCTACCAATGAAATATGCTTATACGGGCATCGAAGCGGAGCGAACGGAACAGCGCCTCGTTCAGCCGTTTCGATAGGAATGGTTGGCGGGCATAGCGGGGTCGTCAACGTCACCACGGCCGCGGTTCGGACGAAAGGCGCGGTTTGCCGCGGCGGCGGTTGCAGTGGCGACGAACGCGAGGATGGGCGGTCGTTTCGGGGGCGATAGACGCGGTGCCTGGGGGCAAAAAAAAGGCCCGCTCGCGCGGGCCTTCGTCCTTACTCTTCGTTCCGCGACCGGTAGGGTTGCGGGCGCGAGAGTTGCGGTCGGCCTTCCTGCTCTTCGAAGAAGTAGCGCAGGTAGAGGTTGCCGTTGACGTCGCGCTCGTCCTGGGCGTTGTCCAGGCCCAGGCGACCGCCCAGGGCGAACTGGCCGCTGAGACGGTACTCGCCATTGGCCGAGAGGCTATAGGCCACCCCAGTCTTGCTCTTGCTGCCGTACTGGCCTTCGCCAGCGGCTTCTGCCGCGGCCTGCAAGGCGGCGTCGTCGGGATAGCGATCCGCCGCGTCCTGGCGAATGGTCTGGACGCCCAGCATGCCCTGTACCTGGTAGGCCCAGAGGTCGCCACGCTGCGCCCACACCAGGGGTACGCCGATGGCGAAGTAGCGCTGCGGACTGAAGTAGCCGCCGTGACCGTAGGTCAGATGGTTCTGGTTGTTGTCGTAGCCGATCGCCGTGGCCGAGAGGCCCACGGTGAAGAGGCTGTCCGGGCCATTGCGCAGGTAGTAGTAGACGCCGGTGCCGATCTCGAAGCGGTCGTTGTCCTTGACGTCGTGGCCGGTCAGGCGATGGGCCGCGCCGTAGATGTAGGAGCCATAGCGGCCATCGTCATAACGCAGGCGGGCCAGGCCGCCGTTGGCGGTGACGCCACCCCACTCCTGGCCGGTGCGTGGATCGCGGATGCCGCCGTAGGAGGCCAGCGAATCGGTCACCGAGCGGCGCGACACGCTCAGGGCGTAGAGCAGGTTCTCGCTGAGGCTGCTCAGCGGGCGCTCCAGGGTCGCACCGCCGACCACGGTGCTGTATCTCAGGCCCACCGGCGAAACGCCGATGTCGCCCTTGAGCCCGCGACCGGCATTTTCCACGGCGAGGGACGCCGCCACGCCGTTTTCCTTCTGGCTGCCGTCGCTGCTGCTGTCATTGATGCGGGTCGGGGTGACGCGCACGGCGAGGCGCTGGTCGCCGGCCGGGAAGGAGATCTCCAGCGGCGCGCTGACGGTGGTCTGGCGCGAACTGCCACTGGGGTCGTAGCTGCGCACGTTCAGGCCCTGGGTGATGCGGATGCTGCGCTCGCGCTGCAGTTGGCCGAGGATCTGCTCGGTGGCCAGGCTGCTCGACAGGCTGCTGGTGGGCACCACGGACAGGTCGTTGAAGGGGTTGTCGGCAGCCTTCTGCGCCTGCAGCGGATCGGTCCAGGCATAGTCGGCGCTACCGGCATTGCCGCCGACGGCGGCCGGGACGGCGGCCAGGGCATCAGCGCTGCGCGTCTGGCCGGGCAGGGCGGCGAAGGGGTTGTCGCTGGCACCGGCGGCACGGGCGGCGGACTCGCGATCCTTGCGCTCCACCTGCACCACCTGCTCCAGCAGGCTGGTGGCGGTACCGGCCATACCGATGTCGCGGTAGAGCAGGGCGGCGCGACGCAGCACCAGCGGGTCGCTCTGACCGAGCTTGACCGCCTGGTCCAGGTACTGGCGCGCGGTGACGCTGTCCTGGGACTTGGCGGCGATCTCGGCGGCGCCCAGATAGAGTTCGGCGTCCTTGGGCTGGTCGCTGAGGACGTCGCGGTAGAGCTGGCGGGCCTTCTGGGTGTCGCCGCTGGCCAGGTACATGCGCGCCAGGGCGGCCTGGGCGGCCTTGTCGTCGGGCCGGGCCTTGAGTGCCGGGGCCAGGGTGTCGTAGGCGGCGGCCAGCTTGCCCTGATCGGTGAGGCGGTCGGCCTGGCGGATGCGGTAGCGGGCGAGCAGGTCGTCGTACTGCTGCTTCTCGCCGCTGTCGAGGACCACGCCCTGCAGGTCACGCAGCACGTTGCCCACGGTCTGGTCCTGGTTCAGCTGCAGCTGGATGCTGGCGTAGTGCAGCTGCATGGCCGGAGCCGGGCGGGTGTCGCCACTGATCAGCGGCTTGAGCAGTTCCAGGCCGTGTTCGGGATCGCCGGCGGTGGCGAAGGCCTCGGCCAGATCGCCGATCAGGTCGGGATTGCGACCGGCGCGGGCTTCCAGGCGCTTCATCAGGCTGCGCGCCTCTTCGCGACGCCCCTGCTTGGCCAGGGCCACGGTTTCGGCCAGTTGCTCGTTGAAGGTGATGCGCGCGGCCAGGGCGTTCATGTCAGGCGAACGCTGCGCCTGGGGAATGCGCATCAGGGTCTGCATGGCCCGCTGGTACTCCCCCAGCTCGTTGGACAGCAGGGCGCTGGCGTAGAGCACCTCGGGGCGCTGGGCGCCATCCTTGACCAGGCTGTCCACCAGGTCGCGCGCGGCGCGCGGCCGGCCCTGGCGAACCTCCAGACGGGCCTGGGCGAGGCGCAGCCAGGGGTCGTCCGGCGATTCCTTGCGTGCCTGCTCCAGCAGGCGCGAGGCACCTTGCAGGTCGCCGCGGGCTTCGGCGGCCTCGGCTTCCTGCATGGCCTGGCCGGCGCGCAGGCGATCCAGGCCCTTGACCTGGGTCTGGGCGCTCGGCTGCAGGTTCTTGGTCAGCTGCATGGCCTCTTCGGTGCGACCCAGCTCGTTGAGCGCGGCGATGCGGCCATAGTAGGCGTCGACATTGGCCGGCTCGCGCATCAGCACCTGGCGATAGGTGGCCTCGGCCAGCTCCCATTGGCGCTGCTGACTCTGGATGCCGGCGAGGAACAGCTGCGCCTCGACCGCCTCGGGCTTGAGGCGAATGGCCTCGACGCTGAAGTCGCGCGCCTGGTCCAGGTTGCGCTTGGCCTCGGCGGCATGGGCGCGTTCCAGCAGATGGTGGTAGCGGGCCTCGTCCAGGGCTGGCTGCCAGGTCTTGCCGCCTTTCTGGACGGCCTGGGTGAGCAGCTGCTCGGCATCGGCATAGCGCTTCTGTGCCAGGCGGGCGCTACCCAGCTTGCCCAGGGCATCCGGGTCCTGGGGCGTCTTCTTCAGTTGGGCTTCCAGGGCCTGCACGGCAGCGGCGGTCGGCGTCGTATCGGCAGCGGCTGCCCAGGTGGCTTCGGCATGGATCAGCAGGGCGAGCAAACCGAGGGACAGGGTGAGGTGCTTGGGCATGGTTCTTTCCGTGAAGGCTGTTAGAGCCTGTTCAAAGTCTGCTGCGCGTCGGCCAAACTGCGTTGAAAATGGCTTCGGAATGCTCATTTACCACTCGTAAACCCGAGCGCGGGTCCGATCCGCTTCCTCAACCATTTTCGCCTGGTTTGTCTCTAGCTCGCGAGACGTTTAACAGGCTTTGGGGCGTCGCTGCAGCACCCGGTCGACGCAGGGCTGGAACGGTTCCGGCTACTGGTGAATAGCTGAACGCAAGCTGAACGGCAAATCCAGCCGCGGATGATTCCCGACAGGCCGTGGCGAGTCAACCGAATCGAAATCGCAATACCATATCCCCAGGGCCTTCGGCGCTGGCCGCCCGGGGCGTGGCGACGCTATACTGCACAGCTTTCCCATCGTCTTTCGCAGGCTGCCGACCATGACCGAGTCCGTCTCCGCCTACATGACCCGTCTTGGCCAGGCAGCGCGTGCCGCGTCGCGGGTTGCCGCCCGGGCCAGCACCGCCCAGAAGAACCGTGCTCTGCTGGCCGCCGCCGCCGCCCTGGACGCCCGTCGCGCCGAGTTGAGCGCCGCCAACGAGCAGGACCTGAGCGCTGCCCGGGCTAACGGCCTGGAGCCGGCGATGCTCGATCGCCTGGCGCTGACGCCCAAGCGCATCGACGACATGATCGAAGGCCTGCGCCAGGTCGCGACGCTGCCCGATCCCATCGGCGAGATCCGTGACATGAGATACGTGCCCTCGGGCATCCAGCTGGGCAAGATGCGTGTGCCGCTGGGCGTCATTGGCATCATCTACGAGTCGCGGCCCAACGTGACCATCGATGCCGCCAGCCTCTGTCTGAAGTCCGGCAACGCCACCATCCTGCGCGGCGGCTCCGAGGCTATCCATTCCAACCAGGCCATCGCCGCCTGCATCCAGGCCGGCCTCGCCGAAGCCGACCTGCCGGCCGAACTGGTCCAGGTGGTGGAGACCACCGACCGGGCCGCGGTCGGCGCACTCATCACCATGCCGGAATACGTTGACGTCATCGTGCCGCGTGGTGGCAAGAGCCTGATCGAGCGCATCAGCCGCGATGCCCGGGTACCGGTGATCAAGCACCTGGACGGCATCTGCCACGTCTACATCGACCGTGCTGCCGACCTCGACAAGGCCATCCGCATCGCCGACAACGCCAAGACCCAGCGCTACGCACCCTGCAATACCATGGAAACGCTGCTGGTGCATGCCGCCATCGCCCAGCGGGTGCTGCCGCCGCTGGCCGCCATCTACCGCGATAAGCAGGTGGAATTGCGCGGTTGCGAACGGACCCGGGCACTGCTCGGCACTGACGTCCTGCTCGCCACCGAAGAGGATTGGCGTACCGAGTACAACGCGCCGATCCTGTCCATTCGGGTGGTGGACGGCCTCGATGCAGCCATCGAGCACATCAACGCCTATGGCTCGCAGCACACCGATGCCATCGTCACCGAGAACTTCAGCGATGCCCGACGCTTCCTCACCGAGGTCGACTCGGCGTCGGTGATGGTCAATGCCTCGACCCGCTTCGCCGACGGCTTCGAATACGGCCTGGGCGCCGAGATCGGTATCTCCACCGACAAGCTGCATGCCCGCGGGCCGGTAGGCCTGGAAGGGTTGACCAGCGAGAAATACGTGGTCTTCGGCGACGGTCACGTCCGTAGCTGATGAGCAGCCTGCCCACCCGCATCGGCTTGTTCGGCGGTACCTTCGATCCCGTGCACATCGGCCACCTGCGCGCGGCGTTGGAGGTGGCCGAGGCCCTGGCGCTGGACGAACTGCGGCTGATTCCCAGCGCTCGGCCGCCGCACCGCGAGGCGCCCAGCGTCGCGGCCGAGGATCGGCTGGCGATGGTGCGGCTGGCGGTGGCGGACAGCGCGCCGCTGGTGGTCGATGACCGGGAACTGCGCCGGACGCGCCACTCCTATACCATAGAGACCCTGGAAAGCCTGCGCGCCGAACTCGGCGATGAGGTGCAGCTCCTGCTCATGCTCGGTTGGGACGCCTTTTGCGGCTTGCCGACCTGGCATCGCTGGCGCGAGTTGCTGGAGTTGTGTCACATCCTGGTCCTGCAACGGCCCGATGCCGACAGCGAGCCCTGTCAGGAACTGCGAGATTTCCTGGCGGCGCGCAGTCAGCCCGATCCCCAGGCCCTCAAGGGGCCGGGCGGGCAGATCACCTTCATCTGGCAGAACCCGCTCGCGGTGTCCGCTACCCAGATCCGCGGCCTCCTGGCCACCGGGAAGTCCATCCGCTTCCTGGTGCCCGATGCCGTGCTTGACTACATCCGGACGCACGGACTCTATCCGGCGTCCTCCGAACCGAGGTAAGAGCTACACCATGCAAAGCGAACAACTCGTCCAGGTGGCCATCGCCGCCCTGGAAGACATGAAGGCCCAGGACATCGTCTCCCTGGACGTGCGCGAGAAGACCAGCGTGACCGACATCATGGTCATCGCCAGCGGCACCTCCAGCCGCCACGTCAAGTCGCTGGCCGACAACGTGCTGGAAAGGGTCAAGGGGCAGGGCGTGCGCCCGCTGGGCAGTGAAGGCCTGGAAGGCGGCGAATGGGCCCTGCTGGACCTGGGCGACGTGGTCGTCCATGTCATGCTGCCGACCACCCGCGAGTTCTATGACCTCGAGCGCCTCTGGCGCGGTGCCGAGCAGAGCCGCGCCGCCCACGGCGAATAACGCCCGTGCGCCTGCGTCTCATCGCCGTCGGCTCGCGCATGCCGCGCTGGGTCGAGGAGGGCTGGCACGAGTACGTCAAGCGCCTGCCGCCGGAGCTGCCGCTGGAACTCGTCGAGATCCCGCTGCAGACCCGCGGCAAGAACGCCGACGTCGCCCGGCTGATCCGCCAGGAGGGTGAGGCCATGCTGGCCAAGGTGCAGCCGGGGGAGCGTGTGGTGACCCTGGAGGTCACCGGCAAGCCCTGGAGCACCGAGCAACTGGCTGAAACACTCCAGCAGTGGCGCCTGGAAGCCCGCACCGTCAACCTCATGGTCGGCGGTCCCGAGGGCCTCGCTCCCGAGGTGCAGGCACGCAGCGAACAGCGCTGGTCGCTCTCGCCCTTGACCCTGCCGCATCCCCTGGTGCGCATCCTCGTCGGTGAGCAGCTCTATCGCGCCTGGACCGTACTGGCCGGCCATCCGTATCACAAGTAGTCCATACCTGCGATGTCGCAACCCATACGCCTCAAGGACCACGAGAAAGACGCCCAGCTCGTCCGCGCCCGCGTGATCGTTGGGGCGGTGCTCTTTCTCGTGCTCGCCTGCGTACTGGTGGCGCGCATGTACTACCTGCAGGTCATCCAGCACGACTACCACTCGACCCTGTCGGAAAACAATCGGGTCCATGTCCAGCCGATCCCGCCCACCCGCGGCCTGATCTACGACCGCAACGGCATCATCGTTGCCGACAACCGTCCCAGTTTCAGTCTGACCATCACCCGCGAGCGGGCCGACAACTGGCGGCAGACCCTCGATACCCTGGTGCAGGTCCTGGGTCTGACCGAGGAAGACCGTGAGCTGTTCGAGAAGCGCATGAAGCAGGGCCGGCGCCCCTTCGAGCCGGTGCCGGTGCTGTTCGAGCTGACCGAGGAGCAGATCGCCAAGATCGCCGTCAACCAGTTCCGCCTGCCCGGGGTCGAGGTGACGGCGCAACTGGTGCGGCACTATCCCATGGGCGAGCACTTCGCCCATTCGGTGGGCTATGTCGGGCGGATCAACGAGCAGGAGCTCAAGCGCCTGGACCCCGTCAACTACAGCGGCACCCACCACATCGGCAAGACCGGCGTGGAGCGCTTCTACGAGCCCGAGCTGCATGGCGAGGTGGGCTATGAAGAAGTCGAGACCAACGCCCGCGGCCGGGTCCTGCGGGTGCTCAATCGCACCGACCCCAAGCCGGGCAAGGACATCGTCCTGACCATCGACTCGCGGCTGCAGGCCGCCGCCGAAGCGGCCCTGGGTGGGCGCCGCGGCGCCATCGTCGCCATCCAGCCCAAGACCGGCGAGGTGCTGGCGATGGTCAGCCAGCCGAGCTATGACCCCAATCCCTTCGTCACCGGGATCAGCTTCAAGGAATATTCCGAGCTGCGCGACTCCATTGATCGCCCGCTCTACAACCGGGTGCTGCGCGGCCTCTATCCGCCGGGCTCGACCATCAAGCCGGCGGTGGCCATCGCCGGCCTCGACAGCGGCGCGACCACGCCCCAGGCGCGGGTATTCGATCCGGGCTACTACGAGTTGCCCAACTACGATCACAAGTACCGCAACTGGAACCACGGCGGCGATGGCTACGTGGATCTGGACATGGCCCTGATGAGATCCAACGACACCTACTTCTACGATCTTGCCCACAAGATCGGCATCGATCGCCTTGCCGAGTACATGGGCAAGTTCGGTCTCGGGCAGAAGGTTTCCTTGGACATGTTCGAGGAAGCACCGGGCCTCATGCCTTCGCGCCAGTGGAAGCGCGCTACCCGCCGCCAGGCCTGGTTTCCCGGCGAGACGCTGATCCTCGGCATCGGCCAGGGCTACATGCAGGTGACTCCGCTGCAACTGGCCCAGGTCACCTCCCTGATCGCCAATCATGGCAAGTGGATTCGTCCGCACCTGGCGAGAACCCTGGACGGCCAGCCTCCAGTGGACAGCAATCCCATGCCTGACATCCAGCTTCGCGACGACAGCTACTGGGATCGCGCCATCCACGGCATGGAAATGGTGGTGCAGAATCCGCGCGGTACCGCGCACAAGATCAATGTCGGCGCCCAGTACCGCATCGCCGGCAAGAGCGGTACCGCCCAGGTGGTCGCCATTCGTCAGAACGAGAAGTACAACTCGGCGGCGCTCAAGGAGCGGCACCGTGACCATGCCCTGTTCGTTGCCTTCGCCCCCGCGGACAATCCGCAGATCGCCGTGGCGGTGATGGTCGAGAACGGCGAATCCGGTAGCGGCGTGGCCGCCCCGGTGGTGCGCCAGGTGCTCGATGCGTGGTTGCTGGACGAGCAGGGGCATCTCAAGGCCGAATATGCCAAGCCCGGCACCGCTGGTGCCACCGCTTCCGCGACCAAGGTGCAGCCATGAGTCTCGCTCCCAACTTCGATCGCACCATCCCCGAAGGGGATGTGATGAAGCGGCGCGCTACCCTGCTGCAGCGCCTGCATATCGATGGCCCCTTGCTGATCCTGCTGCTCATGCTGGGCGCGACGGGGCTTTTCGTGCTCTATTCGGCGGGCGGGCGCAACCTCGACCTGCTGTTCAAGCAGGCCAGCTCCTTCGGTCTCGGCCTGGTGGCCATGGCCATCGTCGCCCAGCTCGAACCGCGTTTCATGGCGCGCTGGGTGCCCCTGGGCTATGTGGTCGGGGTGGCACTGCTGGTGGTGGTGGACGTCATGGGCCACAACGCCATGGGTGCCACCCGCTGGATCAACATCCCTGGGGTAATCCGCTTCCAGCCGTCGGAATTCATGAAGCTCTTGATGCCCATGATGATGGCCTGGTACCTGTCCAAGCGCAGCCTGCCGCCGAACTTCAAGCACAGCCTGATCAGCCTGTCGCTGGTGGTGGTGCCCTTCGTGCTGATCCTCGACCAGCCCGACCTGGGCACTGCCATGCTGGTGCTGGCCTCGGGCGGCTTCGTGCTGTTCGTCGGCGGTCTGCAGTGGCGCTGGCTGATCGGTGCGGTGAGCGCCGCTGTGCCCATGGCGGTGGCCATGTGGTTCTTCGTGCTGCACGACTACCAGAAGCGTCGCATCCTGACCTTCCTCGATCCGGAAATGGACCCCCTGGGCGCCGGCTGGAACATCATCCAGTCCAAGGCCGCCATCGGCTCGGGCGGGGTGTTCGGCAAGGGTTGGCTGCTGGGCACCCAGTCTCATCTGGATTTTTTGCCGGAAAGTCACACGGACTTTATCATTGCCGTCCTCGGCGAAGAGTTCGGCATGGTCGGCGTCTGCCTGCTGCTGGTGCTCTATCTGCTGCTCATCGGTCGCGGCCTCACCATCACGGTGCAGGCCCAGACGTTGTTCGGCAAGTTGCTCGCCGGCGGCGTCACCATGACCTTCTTTGTCTATGTCTTCGTCAACATCGGCATGGTCAGCGGCCTCTTGCCCGTCGTGGGCGTGCCGCTGCCGTTCATCAGTTATGGCGGTACCTCGGTGGTCACCTTGCTCACCGGGTTCGGAGTTTTGATGTCGATCCACACGCATCGCAAGTGGATCGCCCAGGTTTAACAGGTAATGAAGAAGGGTTAGATGCCGATAATGGGATGGATGCGTCGCTGCCTGCAGGGCTTCGGCTTGGCGGGTGCGATGGGCGTGACGACCGGCGTCGTCGCGGGAGACTACGACACGGCACCGCTGGCGCGCGACTTCATCGCCGAGATGAGTCAGAGCTATGGCTTCGCCCCGGAACAGCTGCAGGCGCTGTTCGGCGAGGTCGAGCGCAAGCAGGCCATCCTCGACGCCATCTCGCGCCCAGCCGAACGGGTCAAGCCGTGGAGCGAATACCGTCCTATCTTCATTACCGATCGCCGCATCGCCCAGGGCGTGGAGTTCTGGAAGGCCCACGAGGAAGCCCTGACGCGCGCCGAGCGCGAATTCGGCGTGCCGGCCCAGTTCATCGTCGCCATCATCGGCGTGGAAACCTTTTACGGACGCAACACCGGCAACTACCGGGTGCTGGATGCGCTTTCAACCCTGGCCTTCGATTATCCGCCCCGTGCACCCTTCTTCCGCAGCCAGCTGCGTGAATTCCTGTTGCTGGCCCGGGAGCAGCAGGTCGATCCCCTCAGCCTGACCGGTTCCTACGCCGGGGCCATGGGGCTGCCGCAATTCATGCCCGGCAGCTTCCGCGCCTATGCGGTGGACTTCGACGGCGACGGCCACATCAACATCTGGTCCGATCCCACCGACGCCATCGGCAGCGTGGCCAACTACTTCAAGCGCCACGGCTGGTCCGGCGGCGGTCCCACTGCCATCCGCGCCCAGGTCAGTGGCAATCGGGTGGAGGAGGGCGTGGTGCCCGGGATAGAGCCGGTCAAGAGCGTCGCCGAGCTGCGCGCCCTGGGCTGGAACGCCCAGGACCCTGCCCTGCGCGACGATTTGCGTGTAACCTCGTTCCGCCTCGACGGAGACAAGGGACCGGAGTACTGGATGGGCCTGCCCAATTTTTACGCCATTACCCGTTACAACCGCAGCGTCATGTACGCCATGGCGGTGACCGATCTGGCCAATGCCATCGCTGAGCGGCATGCCGCCGAGGGCGCCAAGCCGTGATGCGTCTGACTACCCTGGCACGCCTGGCCGGCTGCCTGGGGCTCGGCCTGCTGCTGGTAAGCTGCTCCAGTCAGGCTCCCAAGCCGACCAGCAAGGGGGTTGCCGGACCGGGCGGCTACCTGCGTCCCCATCGCGACGGCGCGCCCTGGTGGGACGTGGACGTCAGCAAGATCCCCGACGCCGTGCCCATGCCCTACAACGGGCCGTTGAAGAACAATCCCTACACCGTGCTGGGCAAGACCTATTTCCCGCTGACCGACGCGCGCAACTATCGCGTGACCGGCACTGCGTCCTGGTACGGCACCAAGTTCCACGGCCAGGCTACCGCCAACGGCGAGACCTACGACCTCTATGGCATGACCGCGGCGCACAAGACGCTGCCGCTGCCCAGCTACGTGCGGGTCACCAACCTGGACAATGGCCGTAGCGTCATCCTGCGCGTCAACGACCGCGGTCCCTTCTATTCCGACCGGGTCATCGACCTGTCCTTCGCCGCCGCCAAGAAACTCGGCTATGCCGAGATCGGCACCGCCCGCGTCAGCGTCGAGGGCATAGATCCGCAGCAGTACTGGGCCCAGCGTGGCCAGGCGGTGCCCATGGTGCTGGCCCAGCCGCGCCAGGCGCCGGTGGCCCAGAAGACCACCGAGGTGCAGACCTTCGGCGCCATCGAGACCTATACCCCGCCGGTCAACCAGCACGCCGAACCGGTGACGCCGGCTGCCGTCGACGCAAAAAAAAACGTTTCTGCCCCAGCCGCTGGGCTCTATCTGCAGGTGGCGGCCTTCGCCAATCCGGACGCTGCGGAATTGCTCAAGGACAAGCTCAGCGACCTGACCGGTGCCCCGGTGTTCATCAGCTCGACGGTGCGCAACCAGCAGACCTTGCATCGGGTCCGTCTCGGACCGGTCCAGCCGGCTGAAGTCGCCCAGCTCCAGAACAGCGTACGCGTGGCCCGGCTGGGTCAGGCGTCTCTCGTGCAACCGGATTGAAGCAAGGATGCTTCATGACGCCCAGTCGCCGGCCCCTGCCATGGTGATCCGCCCCGCGCGGATCGCCGTGGGTCGTGCGGTCTGGGTCCGCTGCTCCTGCCATACCCCAACCTTTCAGAGATTCGGATGACAATCGCAAAACTCGCTCGACGCCTGCTCTTCCTAGTAACGATCGCCTGTGTCCCGGCCGTCTGGGCGGCCGAGACAATGATTCCGGCGGCGCCCCAGCTGGCTGCCAAGGCCTGGATTCTCATGGACGCCAACAGCGGCGCCGTGCTCACCGAATCCAACTCCGACCAGCGCCTGCCGCCGGCCAGCCTGACTAAGCTGATGACCGCCTACATCGCCACCCTGGAAATCAACCGGGGTCGCATCAAGGAATCCGACATGGTCACCGTCAGCGAGCACGCCTGGCGTACCGGCGGATCGCGGATGTTCATCAAGGTCGGCACCCAGGTGTCGGTCGGTGACCTGCTGCACGGCATCATCATCCAGTCCGGCAACGATGCCAGCGTCGCCTTGGCCGAGCACATCGCCGGCAGCGAAGACGCCTTCGCCGACATGATGAACACCACCGCGCAGAAGCTGGGCATGCAGAACACCCACTTCATGGACGCCACCGGCCTGCCGGACCCGAATCACTATTCCTCGGCCCATGACATGGCCATCCTGGCGCGCGCCATCATCAACGCCGATGCCCAGCACTACGCCATCTACTCCCAGAAGGAATTCTTCTGGAACAACATCAAGCAGCCCAACCGCAACCTGCTGCTGTGGCGCGACAAGACCGTCGACGGCCTGAAGACCGGCCACACCGACGAAGCCGGCTACTGCCTGGTGGCTTCCGCCGTGCGCGACGGCATGCGCCTGGTGGCCGTGGTATTCGGTACCAACAGCGAGCAGGCACGCGCCGCCGAGACCCAGAAGCTGCTGACCTACGGCTTCCGCTTCTTCGAAACCCAATCCTTCTACAAGAAGGGCACCGAGCTGGCCAAGGCGCCGGTGTGGAAAGGTGACGCCAGGGAAGTCCAGGCCGGTCTGGCCAATGACCTGACCATGACCCTGCCGCGTGGCCAGGCCAAGAAGCTGCATGCCGAGATGGTGCTCAACCCGCAGCTGATCGCGCCCATCGCCCAGGGCCAGGTGATCGGCAAGGTCGAGGTGAAGCTGGATGACAAGGTGGTGCACACCGCCGACCTGGTTGCCCTGCAGCCGGTCGAGGAGGGTGGCCTCTTCCGTCGCCTGTGGGATAGCATTCGCCTGTTCTTCTACGGATTGTTCAACTGATCCGTTGTCCCGGAAAGGCCCGCACTCGCGGGCCTTTCACCCCCTGCCGACAGCGGTCGGCCTGGAAGTCCGCATGACCGAAGACGTTCAACCTCCCAAGATCGAATTTCCCTGCCCGCGCTATCCCATCAAGGTGATCGGCGATGCCGGTGCCGATTTCGCCGAACTGGTGCTCGATACCGTGCAGCGCCACGCCCCGGATCTGGATCGCGGCACCCTGGTGACCCGCGACAGCCGCAACGGCCGCTTCCTGTCCGTGCAGGTGCTCATCACCGCCACCGGCGTGGATCAGCTGCAGGCCATTCACCAGGATCTGCGCGCCACGGGCCGCGTGCACATGGTGATCTGATGACGACTCCCGCCCCGGTGAGCCTGGGCGTGCGCCGCTGGGGCCTGAGACCCTACGAGGCGACCCTCGAAGCCATGCGCCGCTTCACCGACGAGCGCGATGCTCAGACGCCCGACGAACTCTGGTTGCTGCAGCATCCGGCGGTCTTCACCCAGGGCCAGGCCGGCAAGCCCGAGCACCTGCTCGCCGTGGGGGACATTCCGGTGGTGCAGGTCGATCGCGGTGGCCAGGTCACCTACCATGGGCCGGGTCAGCTCATCGCCTATGTGTTGCTGGACGTTCGCCGCAAGGGCCTGGGCGTGCGAGAATTGGTCAGCGCCATGGAAGACAGCCTGATCGCCCTGCTCGCCGACTGGGATGTGCGCGCGGAGGCCAGGGCCGATGCGCCGGGCGTCTACGTGGAGGGGGCCAAGATCGCCTCCCTCGGGCTGCGCATTCGTAATGGCCGGTCGTTCCACGGCCTGGCGCTCAACGTTGACATGGATCTGGCGCCGTTCCGCCGGATCAACCCCTGCGGTTATGCCGGCCTGGCCATGACCCAGCTACGCGATCTGGTGACCGGGCCACTAGCTTTCGACGAGGTCCGCGAGGCTCTGGTGCGTCACCTGAGCGTCCGCCTGGGCTACCCCGAACCGATCACCCTGGAATCGGATTGACATGACCACGACAGTACAAGACAGCGTCCAGACCCTCACCCCGCCCGCCCGCCCCAGCAAGGTGGAAGCCGGCGTCAAGCTGCGGGGGGCCGAGAAGGTCGCGCGCATCCCGGTGAAGATCATTCCCACCGAAGAGCTGCCGCGCAAGCCTGACTGGATCCGCGTGCGCATCCCGGTCACCCCCGAGGTCGAGCGCATCAAGCAACTGCTGCGCAAGCACAAGCTGCACAGTGTCTGCGAAGAGGCCTCCTGCCCGAACCTGGGCGAGTGCTTCTCCGGCGGCACAGCCACCTTCATGATCATGGGTGATATCTGCACCCGTCGCTGCCCCTTCTGCGACGTCGGCCATGGCCGGCCGAAGCCGCTGGACGTGGACGAGCCGAAGAATCTGGCAGTGGCCATCGCCGACCTCGGCCTCAAATACGTGGTGATCACCTCGGTGGACCGCGACGACCTGCGCGACGGCGGTGCCCAGCACTTCGTCGACTGCCTGCGCGAGATCCGCAAGCTGTCCCCGGGCATCCAGCTGGAGACCCTGGTGCCGGACTACCGCGGGCGCATGGACGTGGCCCTGGCCATTACCGAGCAGGAGCCGCCGGATGTGTTCAACCACAACCTGGAGACCGTCCCGCGCCTGTACAAGGCCGCGCGCCCGGGTTCGGACTTCGAGTGGTCGCTGGACCTGCTGCAGAACTTCAAGAAGCGCGTACCCCACGTACCGACCAAGTCCGGCCTGATGCTGGGCCTGGGCGAGACCGACGAGGAGGTCATCGAGGTCATGCAGCGCATGCGCGAGCACGAGATCGACATGCTGACTCTCGGCCAGTACCTGCAGCCCTCGCGCAACCACCTGCCGGTGCAGCGCTTCGTCCACCCGGATACCTTCGCCTGGTATGCCGAGGAAGGCGCCAAGATGGGCTTCAAGAACGTCGCTTCTGGTCCCCTGGTGCGCTCTTCGTACCACGCCGACCAGCAGGCGCACGGCACCAAGATAAACTGATCCTGGCGTCGTCATGAAAAAGGGCAGCCTAGTGGCTGCCCTTTTTCATGTTGGAGGCGGAATCTCTAGCCCCACTCCGCTCCGCTTCTAGCCCCCCCTCCCTTCGGGAGAGGGGGGGATGAGCGCCGTTACCCGCGCAGTACGCCATCCACTAGCGCCTTGGCCTCTTCCTGGATGCGCCCCAGGTGGGCTTCGCCCTCGAAGCTCTCGGCGTAGATCTTGTAGACGTCCTCGGTACCGGAGGGACGGGCGGCGAACCAGCCGTTCTCGGTGACCACCTTGAGGCCACCGATGGCGGCGCCGTTGCCGGGGGCCTCGGTGAGGATGGCGGTGATCGGCTGGCCGGCCAGCTCCTTGGCGGTGACCTGGGCAGCGGACAGCTTGCTCAGCCGCGCCTTCTGCTCGCGGTCGGCGGCGGCGTCGATGCGCTGGTACACCGGGGCGCCGAAGCGCTCGGTCAGGGCCTGGTAGCGCTCGCCCGGGTCCTTGTCGGTCACGGCGGTGATTTCCGCGGCCAGCAGGCCGAGGATGAGGCCGTCCTTGTCGGTGGACCAGGCGCCGCCGGCCTTGCGCAGGAAGGAGGCCCCGGCGGATTCCTCGCCACCAAAGCCCAGGCTGCCGTCCAGCAGGCCGTCGACGAACCACTTGAAGCCTACTGGCACTTCAATCACCTGGCGGCCGATGCCCTGGGCCACGCGGTCGATCATCGAGGAGGACACCAGGGTCTTGCCGATGCCGGCCTGCTGGCTCCACTGCGGGCGATGGGTGAAGAGGTATTCGATGGCCACCGCCAGGTAGTGGTTGGGATTGAGCAGGCCCACGGAGCGGGCGACGATGCCGTGGCGGTCATGGTCGGTGTCGCAGGCGAAGGAGACGTCGAATCTGTCCTTGTTCTCGATCAGGCCGGCCATGGCGTGGGGCGAGCTGCAATCCATGCGGATCTTGCCGTCCCAGTCCAGGCGCATGAAACGGAAGGTCTGGTCGACGCGGGTCGACAGTACTTCCAGCGGCAGGCCATAGCGCTCGGCGATGCGCGGCCAGTAGTGCACCCCGGCGCCGCCCAGGGGATCGACGCCGAAGGTCAGGCCGGAGCCGCGGATGGCCTCCAGATCGATGACCTGGCCCAGGCCACCGACGTAGCTGTCGATGAAGTCGAATGTCTGGGTGGTGGACGCCTTGAGCGCCTGGCGGTAATCCATCCGCTTGACGCCTTCCAGGCCGGCCACCAGCAGGGCGTTGGCGCGGTCCTGAATCCATTTGGTGACATTGGTGTCGGCCGGGCCGCCATTGGTGGGGTTGTACTTGAAGCCACCATCGGCCGGCGGGTTGTGCGACGGGGTGATGACGATGCCGTCGGCCAGGCCCGAGCGGCGCCCAGCGTTGTATTCGAGGATGGCGTTGGACAGGGCCGGGGTGGGCGTGTAGCCCGGCTCGCCGTGGGTCTCGGCGCAACCGGCGTCGATGCGTACCTCCACGCCATTGGCGGCGAGGACTTCCAGGGCGGAGATGAAGGCCGGCTCGGACAGCGCATGGGTGTCCATGCCCATGAACAGCGGGCCGTCGACACCCTGGGCCTTACGGTATTCGCAGATGGCCTGGGTGATGGCGAGGATGTGCCACTCGTTGAAGCTGCCCTTGAGCGAGGAGCCGCGGTGCCCGGAGGTGCCGAAGGCCACATGCTGACCCGGATCGCTGGGGTCGGGACGGTCGCTGTAGTAGCGCGCCACCAGGCGCGGCAGATGGGTCAGGGTGTTCTCGTCGGGGAGGCGTCCTGCGTTGGCGGCAATACTCATCTCGGGTTCCTTGGCTTGAATGGAGCCCGGGCGTTTCGAGTACCCCGGGCGACGCGACTCGCGTTCGACCTTGGCGGTCGTAGTTTGCTCATTGCACCTGGATGGCGATCCTCAGAATGCCGACTCGTGCACGCTGAGGATCGTCGGGACGGGGTATCAGCTGCGCAGTTTTTCCAGCAACTGATGATTGGGATAGCCGTCGGCGGGCCAGCCCTGGGATTGCTGGTAGGCGCGGATGGCCTTGCGGGTGTTGGCGCCGATGATGCCGTCGGCACTGCCCGGATCCAGGCCGAGGGCCGCTAGGCGTTGTTGCAGTTCGACGCGCTCGCTGCGACTTAACGGCAGGTCGTCGGTGGGCCAGCTGGCGGCGATCTGCCCGGCGTCGCGATAGCGCTCCGAGAGCAGCGCCACGCCCAAGGCGTAGGAGGTCGAGTTGTTGTACTTGAGGATGGTGCGGAAGTTGTTGAAGACCAGGAAGGCGGGGCCGCGATACCCGGCCGGCAGCAGTAGCGAGGCGCTGTCGCTCGGTTGGGCTGCCGGCTGCGGCAGGTCGAGCCCCTGGATGCCCAGCGCCGTCCATTCGGCCAGGGTCTTGCGCACGCTCATGTCGGCCAGGCTGTAGTCGAAATTGGCCGGCACCCGCACCTCGTAGCCCCAGGGTTTGCCGTCCTGCCAACCGGAGGCCTTGAGGTAGTTGGCGGTGGAGGCCAGGGCGTCGGCGGTGGAGCCCCAGATGTCGCGGCGACCGTCGCCGTCGAAGTCCACCGCGTACTGGTCGTAGGTAGTGGGGATGAATTGGGTCTGGCCCATGGCACCGGCCCAGGAGCCGATCATGCGATCAGCGGTGACGTCGCCATGCTGCAGGATGCCGAGGGCGGCGATGAGCTGGTCCTGGGCGAAGTCGGGGCGGCGCCCTTCATAGGCCAGGGTGGCCAGGGAGCGGATCACCCCCTTGTTGCCCATGTTGTTGCCGTAGTTGCTTTCCATGCCCCAGAAGGCCACCAGCCGGGCGGGCTCGATGCCGTAACGCGCTTCCAGGGCGGCCAGCAGGCCGGCCTGCTGGATGATCAGGTTCTTGCCATTGCGCACCCGCAGCGGCGAGACGGCGGTGTTCAGGTATTCCCACACCGGCTTGGTGAACTCCGGCTGGCTGCGATCGGCGGCGATCACCGCTGGATCCGGTTCGACGCCGACGAAGGCCTGGTCGAAGGTGGCGGCCGAGATACCGCGGCTCAGCGCCAGGGCACGGAAACGGCTACGCCATTGTTCGAAGCTTTCGTCCGGTTGCGGCATGGCTTCGGCGGCCATGGCTGGCGTCGTCGTGGCGGATGCAGGGGCAGGCGAAGCAGGAGAGGAGGGCACCGCAGTCGGCGTGGACTGGTTCTGGGCGCAGGCGGCCAGGGCGGCGGTCAGCAGGGTGACCAGGGTACCGGCGAGCAGGCCGCCAGTCTTGAATCCGCGGGATTTCCCGAGTTGCATCTATCTCCACCGGACGTCTAGGCAGGAGCCGTCACCTTAGCACGCTCCACGTCCTCGCGTCTGGTAACCGCCTTTCAGGCCGCCAGAAAGACCGAAGCCTTCTCGTCGTTGAACGAGAAGGCTTCGCGGCGGTAGCTGCCTTTGCCCTTGGCGGGCTTTTCCTGGCGTGAGCGATAGCGGGGATCGCAGACGAGGACCTTGGCCTTGTTCGGGCCGCGGCTGTATTTCTTGGCCATGCGTGCGTGCTCCGGTGGGATGGATACTCCCCCTAAATGGGGGCACGCCAGTCTAGTGCAAGGGCCGCCTATTACAAGAGGTGCTAGGGCTTGCCCAGGGCCAGGCGCTTGCCGGCGAGCTGCAGGGCGAGACTGGCCAGGGTCAGCCAGACATCCCCCGGCGCCTGGCCCTTGATCTGTTCGTCGGCCACCTGGGCGTCGCGCAGCAAGGTTTCCAGGCGGCGGGCGCCCTGGCGCTGCAGGGCGCGGGTCACCAGGGGGCGACGCTTGTCCCACACCGGCGGTTTGACCTGGGTGAAGGCGCGCTCCAGCGGCGTGCCGCTTTCCTGCAATTGCGCCAGGTTGGCCAGCAGTCGTATTTCCCGGGCCAGGGCCCAGAGCACCACGGCAGCTTCCACGCCTTCGCCGCGCAGGCCCTCGAGGATGCGCAGGGCGTGGGCCGCGTCACCGGCGAGGGCGGCGTCCAGCAGACCGAAGACATCGTAGCGGGCGCTGTCGGCCACCGAGGCGCGCACGGTCTCGGCATCCACCTGGGCACCTTCGGTGAGCAGACGCAGCTTCTCGATCTCTTGGGCGGCGGCCAGCAGGTTGCCCTCCACCCGTTCGGCGATCAGGTCGACGGCCTCGGGGGTGGCGGCCAGCCCCAGGCGCGACAGACGCTGGTTGATCCACTGGGGCAACTGCGCCAGTTCCACCGGCCAGATCTGCACGAATTGCGCCTGGTCGTGCTCCAGCAGGGCCTTGGCCCATTTGGTCTTCTGGGCGGCGGCATCGAGGCGCGGCAGGCTGATGAGCAGCAGGGTGTCCTCGGCGGGGCGGGCCAGGTAGTCGAGCAGGGCGGCGGAGCCCTTGTCGCCCGGCTTGCCGGTGGGCAGGCGCAGTTCGAGGATGCGTTTCTGGGCGAACAGCGACAGGCTGGCACCGGCCTCGTAGAGGCGACCCCAGTCGAAACTGGCGTCGACGTCGAAGACCTCGCGTTCGTCGAAGCCCTGGGCACGGGCGGCACCGCGGATGGCGTCGCTGGCTTCCTGGCAGAGCAGGGGTTCGTCACCGCTGACGGCATAGACGGCGGCCAGGGAGCCCTGGAGCTGTTTGCCCAGCTGGTTGGCGTTGAGTTTCATGATGGGCCGTGACGGCAGCCCGGAGCCTGGCGGCTCCGGGCGCGGCGCTTAGCGCGCGGGGGTGGGGATGTCGATGGGCGACTGCTGCGGCGGCGCGGATTCGCGGGCTCGGCGCTCGGCTTCGGCCTGGGCGGCAGCGCGGGCGTCGGCGTCGCGTTGCAGCTTGTCCAGACGCTCGGGCGTCAGGGCCTGCAGGCGCGCGGCCAGTTGCTGGACCAGTTCGCGACGCATCTCGCGGCGCAGCTGGTCCTTCTGCTGTTCGGAACCGACGATGTTGTTCTGGTCGGTCACGTAGTAGCGCTGGGTTTCCAGGTAGTCGCTGACCAACACGGCCTGGTTCTTGCCGACGATGGTATAGGGCTGGCGGGTGGTCAGCTCGACCTCGGCACTGCGTGCGCCGCTGGTGTAGCTGGCGGTACGCTCGCTCTGGGCCTCGCCGCCCAGGTCCAGGGTGTAGGGCGCGCCGGAGGAGACCCGTACGTGGGCATCCTCGAGCATGTCGCGTACTTCCTTGACCGTCTGGCCATAGGCGTCGCGCGCCGTCAGGTTCAGCTCGGTGAGGCTCAGGCGCGTTTCGCCGGTACCGCGCAGCTGGAAGCCGCAGGCGGTCAGCAAGGTCGCCAGGCCGATGACCGCAAGGCCGGGGAGAATCCGTTTCTTCATCTGTTGTCTGCTCCGTTCGCGTGTCTTAGTTGGCGACGATGTTGACCAGTTTACCCGGGACCACGACGACCTTGCGGATGGTCAGACCCTCGGTGAAGCGTGCCACGTTCTCGTTGGCGCGGGCGGCGGCCTCGATGGCCTCGCGGCTGGCGTCGGCCGGCACTTCGATCTGGCCACGCAGCTTGCCGTTCACCTGGATGACGATCTGCAGGCTGTCCTGCACCAGGGCACTCTCGTCCACCTGCGGCCAGCGGGCGTCGATGACCGCCTCGGCATGGCCCAGTTGCTGCCACAGCCCATGGGCGATGTGCGGGGTGATGGGCGCCAGCAGCAGGGTGACGGCCTCCAGGCCTTCCTGCAGCAGACGGCGATCGGTGTCGCTGTCCTGGGCGGCCTTCTCCAGCACGTTCATCAGGGTCATGACGGCGGCGATGGCGGTGTTGAACTTGTGGTGCTGGCCGATATCCTGGCTGGCCTGGCGGATCGCCAGATGGATGGCGCGGCGCACCTCCTTCTGAGCCGGGGACAGCTCACCGAGGGCAGCGGCGCTCGGCAGGCCACGGGTGACGTGGGCCTGGGCCAGACGCCAGACGCGGCGCAGGAAGCGGCTGGCGCCCTCGACGCCGGAGTCGGACCACTCCAGGCTCATGTCCGGCGGCGAGGCGAACATCATGAACAGCCTGCAGGTGTCGGCGCCGTACTGGTCGATCATCGCCTGGGGGTCGACGCCGTTGTTCTTCGACTTGGACATCTTCTCGACGCCGCCGATTTCCACCGGCTGGCCGTCGCTCTTCAGGCGTGCGCCTATGACCTTGGCCTTGGCATCGCGCTCCACCTCGACATCGGCCGGGTTGAACCAGTCCTTGCTGCCGTTGGGGTTGGTCCGGTAGTAGGTCTCGGCCACCACCATGCCCTGGGTCAGCAGGTTCTCGAAGGGCTCGTCGGAGTCGATCAGGCCCTGGTCACGCATCAGCTTGTGGAAGAAGCGCGAGTAGAGCAGGTGCAGGATGGCGTGCTCGATGCCGCCGATGTACTGGTCGACGGGCAGCCAGTAGTTGGCTTCCTCCTTGTCCAGCATGCCACCGGTGAAATTCGGCGAGGCGTAGCGGGCGAAGTACCAGGAACTCTCGACGAAGGTGTCCATGGTGTCGGTCTCGCGACGCGCCGGCTGGCCGTTGCGCGGATCGACGGTCTCGTAGAATTCCGGCATGCGCGCCAGGGGCGAGCCGGCGCCGTCGGGCACCACGTCCTCGGGCAGCACCACCGGCAGCAGGTCGGCCGGCACCGGGATGTCGATGCCGTCGTCACCGTGGATGATGGGGATCGGGCAGCCCCAGTAGCGCTGGCGGCTGATGCCCCAGTCGCGCAGGCGGAACTGGGTACGCGGCTGGCCCAGGCCCTTGGCCTGCAGATCGGCGCCGATGGCATCGAAGGCGGCGTCGTAGCTGAGGTTGTCGTAAGCGCCGGAATTGATCAGGAAGCCTTCCTTGCTGCCGTACCAGTCCTTCCACTGCACCGGGTCGAACTGGTAGCGCTCGTATTCCTCGGGGCTGTAGGCGTCCGGGTTGGCCAGCACCTGAGTGGCCTCGGCGGTATCCACCACCTGGACGATAGGCAGGTGGTACTTGTTGGCGAATTCGAAATCGCGCTCGTCGTGACCGGGCACGGCCATGACCGCGCCGTCGCCGTAGTGCATCAGCACGTAGTTGGCGACCCACACCGGCAGGCGGGCATCGGTCAGCGGATGGCGGACGAACAGGCCGGTGTCCAGGCCCTTCTTCTCCTGGGTGGCGATGTCGGCTTCGGCGACGCCACCGCGCTTGCACTCGTCGATGAAGGCTTGCAGCTCGGCATTGCCCTGGGCGGCCTGGGTGGCCAGCGGGTGTTCGGCGGCCACGGCGACGTAGGTGGCGCCGAGCAGGGTGTCGGGGCGGGTGGTGAAGACCTTCAGGGTGCCTTCGGCGCCAATGCTGTCCTGGTCATAGGGGAACTGCACCTCCATGCCGCGGGACTTGCCGATCCAGTTGCGCTGCATGGTCTTGACCTGCTCGGGCCAGCCGGGTAACTGGTCGAGGGAATTCAGCAGCTCTTCCGCATAGTCGGTGATGCGGAAGTAGTACATGGGGATCTCGCGCTTCTCGATCAGCGCGCCACTGCGCCAGCCGCGGCCGTCGATGACCTGCTCGTTGGCCAGTACGGTCTGGTCCACCGGGTCCCAGTTCACCGTGCCGTTCTTGCGGTAGATGATGCCCTTCTCGAACAGCTGGGTGAACAGCCACTGCTCCCAGCGATAGTAGTCGGGCTTGCAGGTGGTGACCTCGCGCGACCAGTCGATCGCCAGGCCCAGGCTCTGCAGCTGGGACTTCATGTAGGCGATGTTCTCGTAGGTCCACTTGGCCGGGGCCACGCCGTTCTTCATGGCGGCGTTCTCGGCCGGCATGCCGAAGGCGTCCCAGCCCATGGGCTGCAGCACGTTCTTGCCCAGCATCCGCTGGTAGCGGGCGATGACGTCGCCGATGGTGTAATTGCGCACGTGCCCCATGTGCAGCTTGCCGCTGGGGTAGGGGAACATCGACAGGCAGTAGAACTTCTCCTGACCCGGGCGCATGGTGGCCTTGAAGGACAGATTCTGGTCCCAGAATGACTGGGCGGCGGCTTCTATTTCGCGGGGCTGATAGTGTTCGTGCATGGGCGTGTCGAGGGCTGCAGAGGCGTTTGATCAAGCCGCCAAGCATACATGACCCCCCGAGCGCGGGGAAATGTCCCGGTCCGCCGCTTGTTTCGCACTCTGGGTGAGGCAGGTTTGGAAGGGCCGTACTAGGCTGTTCAGACGTCTGTTCAATCCTCCGGGAGGATGATCGCCATCATGGGAAAGTTTCGACGCGAGTCCGAACAGCTGCCCGTCGACGTACGCCTGCAGCGGCGGCTGGCCCTGGCCCTGGATGAAGCCGCGACCCAGGAGCGTCTCTATGACACCGCCAATGGGGAAGTCGAGCTGCAGGGACTGAGCGCGGCCGAGTATGCCCTGGTCAAACGCTGGCTGGCGCGCCACCAAGCCACGGAGGCGGCCCTGATCTGTTGCCTGGGCTGCGGGCCTACTGTGCCCAGTGCCAGAGCGCACGTGCCCTGCTCGAGAAACCTTCTGTGCTGACCGGCGCTCCCCTACACTGAGCGCCGACGCGACCTGGGGGTCGCTCCGATCGGAGAGACCATGGGGCTGCGCTACTTCTTCAAGCAACTGCTGCTGCCACCGGGCGGCTTGCTCCTGCTCCTGCTCTGCGGCTGGTGGTTGCGCCGTCGGCATCCGCGCCTGGGACTGGCCTGTTTCTGCCTTGGCCTGCTGGGGCTCTGGGTCAGCACGTTGCCGGTGGCGGTGGAGTTCGGCGGTCGCCTGCTCGAGCGCGATGCCGCCCTGCCCGAAGCGCGCTGGGCGACTCTGGCGCAGCAGGCCGACGCCATCGTGGTGCTGGGTGCCGGACGCGAGGTGGACGATCCGGGCTGGGCCGGCGACGCGGCCAGTCACCTGGCGGTAGAGCGGCTGCGCTATGCGGCCCGGCTGGCCAAGGCCAGCGGCCTGCCAGTACTGATCACCGGTGGCTCGCCCTATGACCGCCCGCTGAGCGAGGCGGCGCTGATGACCGAGGTGATGGAGCGCGACCTGGGCGTGCCGGTGCGCTGGCAGGAAGGCGCCAGCCGCACCACCTGGGAGAATGCCACCCTGAGTGCGCCGCTGCTGCGCGAGGCGGGGGTGAAGCGGGTGGTGCTGGTGACCCAGGCCTATCACATGGCTCGTTCGCGCTGGTGCTTCGAGCGCCAGGGCTTCGCCGTGGTCGCCGCGCCCATGGGCTTCATCGGCATCCCCAATGGCCGGCCTTTCGGCGGCTGGCTACCGGAAGCCAAGGCGGTCGAACAGACCGCCCAGTTGCTCAACGAGGCGTCCGGGCTGTTGCTCTATCCGCTGGCCTATCGCTAATGCTCGCCTAGCTCTGGGTGACCACCAGCGGCGCCTCTTCGGGACGATCCTGCCGACGCAGCAGCAGACCCCAGAGCAGCACCAGGGCGGAGAAGATCCCCAGCGGCCAGAGGCGGTAGTGCAGGTAGGGGGTCAGGCCGTCCATGGGCACCACGCTGCCCTGCAGTACGCCGACCTGGTAGGCCGGGATCTGCTGACTGATCCGACCGAAGGGGTCGACCAGGGCGGTGATGCCATCGTTGGTGACCCTGACCAGCCAGCGGCCGCTTTCCAGGGCACGCATCTGCGCCATCTGCAGGTGCTGCTTGGGACCGATGGACTTGCCGAACCAGGTGTCGTTGCTGATGGTGAGCAGCAGCTGACTCTGGGCCGCCAGGTCGGCGACGAATTCCGGATAGACCACCTCGTAGCAGATGTAGGGCGCCACGCGATAGCCCTTCACCAGCAGCGGCTGCTGGTGCTCGGGGCCGCGGACGAAGTCGGACATGGGCAGATCGAAGAAACCGATCAGGCCGCGCAGGTACTCCTGCAGCGGCACGTACTCGCCGAAGGGCACCAGCTTCTGCTTGTAGTAGGTGCCCGAGCCGTTGCCGACCGCGGTGATGCTGTTGAAGTAGCGCGACTCGCCATTGGCATCGCGTTGGCGGTCGGGCAGTCCGGTCACCAGGGCTCCGCCATGGGCGGCCACCTGGGCACCTTCGGCGGCAAGGAAGTCGGTGACGTATTCACGTAGTACGGGGATGGCGTTTTCCGGCCAGACCACCAGGTCGGCGTCGGTCTGCTCGGCGGTGCGGTCGCGATAGAGCGCCAGGGTGGCGCGGGCGTGGTCGGGATTCCACTTGAGCTCCTGGGCGATGTTGCCCTGGACCCCGGCGACCTTGAGCGGTGCACCGGCCGGGTGCGTCCAGACCTGACCCTTGAAGACATCACCGGCCACCCAGGGCAGGGCGACCAGTACCAGGGCCGCGACCAGGGCCAGCGGGCGCAGGATCAGCCGTGGCGCATTGACCAGCAGCGCGGCGGTGAGGGCCAGCACCGCGGAGATCAGCCAGACACCGCCCAGGGGCGCGAGGCCCTGCAGCGGACCGGTCAGCTGGCTGTAGCCGAGGAACAGCCAGGGGAAGCCGGTCAGCGCCCAGCTGCGGAACAGTTCCAGGGCGAACCAGAGACCGGCGAAGGTCAGCGCATCGCCCAGCGGCGCCTGGTTGCGCCTCAGGCACAGGGCCCAGAGCCAGGCGGGCAGGGCGAAGAACAGCGCGATGCCGGCGCTGAAGCCCAGGGTGAGAAACAGCGCCAGGGGCGTCGAGGCGGCGCCGTAGGTGTGAATGCTGACGTAGATCCAGCTGGTGCCGGCGAGGAAGGCGCCGAAGCCGTAGCACCAGCCGCGCAGGAAGGCGCGCCAGGCGTTCAGGCCCTTGAGGCCGAGGTAGAAGAGACCGGCGGACAGCAGCGCCAGCGGCCAGATATTGAAGGGGGCCAGCGCCAGGGGCGTGAGGGCACCGGCGAACAGCGCCAGAAGGTTGCCCTTCCAGCCAGGTTGAGAGATCCAGCGCATCGAAAATCCTTGGTCCGATCGAGGCTGCGCAAGCTTACTCGTCGCCGCGAGGGAGTGCCAAAGGCGTGTGCGGGAGAGTGAGCTGGGTCATAGCTGGCTAGGGGAGGGCGAGGGTAGAGCTGATCGCGGCCATGGCGGTCCGCCGATGCGGCCGCTCCTACAGAAGCCGGATACCCCGTAGGAGCGGCCCATGGCCGCGATTGATAGACAGAGCGCTTGGCCCTCACCCCAGGCCTCTCCCGGAGGGGAGAGGGGGTAAAAACCCTAGCGATTGACCGGGGTGACTCGCAGCAGGTGAATGCGGCGGCCGTCGGCGTTGAGCACGCGGAAGCGGAAGTCGTCGATCACCGTTTCTTCGTTGCGCTTGGGCAGGTGGCCCAGGCGATTCATCACCAGGCCGCCCGCGGTATCGGCCTCGGGGTCGGCGAAACGGGTGTCGAGGGTTTCGTTGAGGGTCTCGATGGGGGTGAGTGCCTTGACCACGAAGTCGCCATTGGGCAACGACTTGATGAAGCTCTCTTCCTCCACGTCGTGTTCGTCCTCGATCTCACCGACGATCTGCTCCAGCACGTCCTCGATGGTCACCAGGCCGGCCACGCCGCCGTACTCGTCCACCACGATGGCCATGTGGCTGTGGGTGGAGCGGAATTCCCGCAGCAGCACATTGAGGCGCTTGGATTCGGGGACGAAGGTGGCCGGACGCAGCACCGCCTTGAGGTCGAAGGTCCGCTCCTGGTCCAACAGCAGCGGCAACAGGTCCTTGGCCAGCAGCAGGCCGAGGACGTCGTCGGGGCCGTCGCCGATCACCGGATAGCGGGAGTGGGCGGCCTCGATCACCGCCGGCAGGAATTCCGCCGGGGTCTGGTGGGCGCGGATGCTGATGATCTGCGAGCGCGGCACCATGATGTCGCGCACCTGCAGGTCGGCCACCGAGATGGCGCCCTCGACGATGGACAGCGCCTCGCTGTCGAGCACCTTGTTCTCGTGGGCTTCGCGCAGCAGTTCCAGCAGTTCCTGGCGGCTCTTGGGTTCATGGGCAAAGGCCTGGACGATGCGTTCCAGCCAGGAACGATGCCCAGTGCCTGATCGATCTTCGTTCATGTGTGTGTCATTCACCGTAGGGATCGGGGTAGCCCAGTTCTGCGAGCAATTGGCGTTCCAGTTCTTCCATCTCCTCGGCTTCGTCATCTTCCAGATGATCGTAGCCGAGCAGGTGCAGACAGCCGTGGATGACCAGGTGCGCCCAGTGCGCGGCGGCAGGCTTGCCTTGCTCGGCGGCCTCGCGGGCCACCACGGGGGCGCAGATCACCAGATCGCCGAGCAGGGGGATATCGAGAAATTCGTCCGGCACGTCGGCCGGGAAGGACAGCACGTTGGTGGCGTAGTCCTTGTGCCGCCAGGTGCGGTTCAGCTCGCGGCCTTCGTCTTCGTCCACCAGGCGGATGGTGAGTTCCGAATCACCCTGGCGGGCGCGCAGGGCCAGTTCGCACCAGCGGCGTAAGTCCGGCTCCTCGGGGAGGTCGGCCGCCTCGCTGGCGACCTGGACGTCCAATTCAATCGCCATGGCGATCCTCTCCGTTGCTACGCGGCTGGGCCTGCAGCGCCTCGAAGCGATCGTAGGCCTCGACGATACGCTGCACCAGCGGGTGGCGCACCACGTCCTTGGACTCGAAGTGGGTGAAGCCGATGCCGGGTACGTCGCGCAGAACTTCGATGACGTGCTTGAGGCCCGACTTGGTGCCGCGCGGCAGGTCGACCTGGGTGACGTCACCGGTGATCACGGCGGTGGAGCCGAAACCGATACGGGTGAGGAACATCTTCATCTGCTCGAGGGTGGTGTTCTGACTTTCGTCGAGAATGATGAAGCTATTGTTGAGGGTGCGGCCGCGCATGTAGGCCAGGGGGGCGACCTCGATGACCTGGCGCTCGATGAGCTTGGCTACCTGCTCGAAACCGAGCATTTCATAGAGGGCGTCGTACAGCGGGCGCAGGTAGGGGTCGATCTTCTGCGCCAGGTCACCGGGCAGGAAACCGAGCTTCTCGCCGGCTTCCACCGCCGGACGCACCAGTAGGATACGGCGGATCTGCTCGCGCTCCAGGGCGTCCACGGCGCAGGCCACGGCGAGGTAGGTCTTGCCGGTACCGGCCGGGCCTATGCCGAAGTTGATGTCGTGGTCGAGGATCGATTTGACGTAGCGCTGCTGGTTGGCACCACGCGGCCGGATCATGCCCTTCTTGGTGCGCAGGGCCACGCTGGTATCGCCGCCACGGTGCTCTTGCTGCAGGGCTTCCAGGCCGGATTCCTGCAGATAGAGGTGCACCAGTTCCGGGGCCACGCCCGTACCGCTGGCGGTCTCGCGATAGAGGCGCTGCAGGAGGTTCTGGGCGGCGCGAGTGCGCTCGGGGTCGCCGACCAGTTCGAACTGGTTGCCGCGGTTGCGGATCTCGATGCCGAGACGGCCTTCGATCTGACGCAGATTTTCATCGAGCTGGCCGCACAGGTTGGCGAAACGGTCGGCATCGAAGGGTTCGAGGGTGAAGTGCTGGAGCGTCTGGGGGGTATTCAAGGTGAGCTAGGGGACCCTTTGGATGGCTTTACGAAAACTTGACGTTGCTTGACTGGAGAGTAACTCGCGTCGCGCCCTTGGCAAAGGGCGCGTGCGACCATCCATCAGGCCAGCGCGACGGCGACGGGTGGGCGGGCGCCGTTGGCGACGGGGCTCAGCAAGGTGCCGCGCAGGGAATGCGGCAGGGCTTCGTCAATGTGTACTTGGACGAATTGGCCGATCAGGCTGGCGTCGCTGCAGCGGAAGTTGACGATGCGGTTGTTTTCGGTGCGGCCCTGCAGCATGCCTGGGTCGCGCTTGGAGAAGTCGCTGACCAGGATGGTCTGGACGCTGCCGGCCATGCGCCGGCTGATCTCGAAGCCCTGCTGGTGGATACGCGTCTGCAGGATCTGCAGACGCTGCTTCTTGATCTCGTCGGGGGTGTCGTCGACCAGGTCCGCCGCCGGGGTGCCGGGCCGGGCGCTGTAGATGAAGGAGAAGGAGAAGTCGAAACCGACGTCCTCGATCAGCTTCATGGTCTGCTCGAAGTCCTTCTCGGTCTCGCCGGGGAAGCCGACGATGAAGTCGGAGCTGATGCAGATGTCGGGCACCGCCGCCTTTAGCTTGCGGATGCGCGACTTGTATTCCAGCGCCGTGTGGTTGCGCTTCATGGCGGCCAGGATGCGATCCGAGCCGGCCTGCACCGGCAGGTGGACGAATTTCACCAGCTCCGGGATCTCGGCGTGGGCCTGGATCAGGGCGTCGGAGAATTCCAGCGGGTGCGAGGTGGTGTAGCGGATGCGGTCGATGCCATCCACCGCCGCCACCACGTAGAGCAGCTCGGCGAAGTCGGCGATGCGACCGTCACCGGTGGCGCCGCGATAGCCGTTGACGTTCTGGCCCAGCAGGGTCACCTCGCGCACGCCGTGCTCGGCGAGGTGGATGATCTCGACCAGGACGTCGTCCAGTGGCCGGCTGACTTCCTCGCCACGGGTGTAGGGCACCACGCAGAAGGTGCAGTACTTGCTGCAGCCTTCCATGATGGAGACGAAGGCGCTGGGGCCGTCGATGCGCGGCTCGGGCAGGCGGTCGAACTTCTCGATCTCGGGGAAGGAAATGTCCACCTGGGGCGCCCGGGTAGTGCGCGCGGCGTCGATCATCTCCGGCAGGCGATGCAGGGTCTGGGGACCGAAGACCACGTCGACATAGGGTGCGCGGTCACGGATGGCGGCGCCTTCCTGGCTGGCCACGCAGCCGCCGACGCCGATCACCAGGTCGGGCTTCTCCAGCTTGAGTTCGCGCCAGCGCCCGAGCTGGGAAAACACCTTTTCCTGCGCCTTCTCGCGGATCGAGCAGGTGTTGAGCAGGATGACGTCGGCCTCGGCCGGATTCTGGGTGACTTCCAGGGGCTCGCGCTCGCCGAGCAGGTCGACCATGCGCGACGAATCGTATTCGTTCATCTGGCAGCCATGGGTTTCGATATAGAGCTTCTTGGACATGCGCGGCGAGGAGTCGGTGGCGAGTGGACCGCGCATTATAGTGATGGCCTTCCAGGCGGGGAAGAGCCGCCCGGAAGGCACTCGGCTTAGGTCCCAACGCTGTCTTCCGGCAGCCGGGCGATGACCTTGATCTCGAAGCGGAAGCCGGCCAGCCAGGTGACGCCGACCGCGGTCACCGTGGGATAGGGCGCCGTGCCCCAATACTCCAGTAGCACCGGCCAGATGCGTTCGAAGCTGGCCTCGGCATCGACCATGAACAGGGTGACGTCCACCACGTCGGCGAAGGTGGTGCCAGCGGCGACGAGGATGGCATCGAGATTGGCGAAGGCCAGGCGGACCTGATCCTCCAGCTCCGCTTCCGGCGAGCCGTCGAGGCGGCTGCCTACCTGGCCGGAGACGAATAGAAAGCCATTGGAGCGGATGGCCGGCGAATAGCGGTGCTGCTCGTAAAGGGCATGGCGGTTGGCGGGAAAGACGACGTCGCGAGTCATGGTGGGGCTCCGGTGGGGATCGATAGAGCCACCTTAGGCGTCGCCCACCAGGGGATAAACCAGGCAGGGCGGTCAGCATTGTTTGTATAATCCAAACAATCCCCTGTTGAGGAATCGGCATGGATCTGTTCGGCGCGATGCAGACCTTCGTCCGGGTGGTGGAAGCCGGCAGTTTCACCCGCGCGGCCGAGACCCTCGGCAGCAGCAGGACCCGCGTCACCCAACAGGTACAGCAACTGGAGGCGCGGTTGCAGGTGCGCCTGCTCAATCGCACCACCCGGCAGGTGCAGGTCACCGCCGACGGTGCGGTCTACTACGAGCGTTGCCTGGGTGTGCTGGCGGCGCTGGACGATGCCGAGACGGGGCTGTCGATGGCGACCCGTACTCCGCGTGGCCGCCTGCGGGTCGACGTGCCCAGCCCCTTCGCGCGTCTCATCCTGATTCCGGCGCTGCCGGAGTTCCTCGTACGCTATCCGGACATCCAGCTGGACCTGGGCGTCAGCGATCGCCAGGTGGACCTGCTCGGCGACAACGTCGATTGCGTGATCCGCGGCGGGAGCATCCGTGAGCAGTACCTAGTGGCTCGGCCCCTGGGCGCGCTGCAGTTGGGCTGCTACGCCGCACCGGCCTATCTCGCCAGCCATGGCTCGCCGGATCATCCCCAGGCGCTGGCCGAGCCGCCGCATAGGCTGGTGCGCTTTCTCTGGGGCTCGGGCAAGACCTTCCCCTATGCCCTGCAGCGTAGCGGCGAGCGGTTGGAGTTGCAGGGGCGTCATAGTCTGCAGGTGGACGATGGCAACGCCAGTCTGGCGGCGGGGCAGGCCGGGCTCGGGGTGGTCTGCCTGCCGCGCTATTTGGCGGCGGAAGCGGTGGCCCGAGGCGAGTTGGTTGCCCTGTTCGCGGACTGGCACCTGGCACCCATGCCGCTGTACCTGGCCTTTCCGCCCAACCGACATGTCAGCGCCAAGTTGCGGGTGTTCATCGACTGGGTGACGGCCCTGGTGGCGCAGCAGGCCATGCTGGAGCCCCCATCCGAAGACTGAACGGCCCGCTGTCCTGCTTCCCGGCCCATGCTATGCTCGCCGCCCTTTTCATCAGTGAATCCTGCACCCATCCATGAGCTCATCCACCAGCAAGCCGGCCATCTACAAGGTCATCTTCGTCAACCAGGGCCAGGTCTTCGAGATCTACGCCAAGCAAATCTTCCAGAGCGATCTCTGGGGCTTCCTGGAGATCGAGGAACTGGTATTCGGCGAGCGCACCCAGGTGGTGGTGGATCCGAGCGAAGAGAAGCTCAAGGCGCAATTCGAAGGGGTGGTGCGCAGCTTCGTGCCGATGCATTCGATCATCCGCATCGACGAGGTGGAGCGCCTGGGCCAGCCCAAGATCAGCGAGGCCAAGGGCGGCACCAATGTCATGCCGTTTCCCATGCCCATACCCGACAAGCCCTGAGGAGCTGTCCAACGTCTGCTGCGCGTTGGCCAAACAGCGTTGAAAATGGCCTGGGTCGCCAGCCCCGCCTGGGCGGCCCCGTCGCAATACTCATTTACTGCTTGTAACCCGAGCGCGGGTCCGATCCGCTTCTTCAGCTATTTCGCGGGGCCGCCCAGGCCTTGTTTGTCTCTAGCTCGCGAGACTTTAAATAGGCTCTGCCGGGCTCGCGGTCAGTTCTGCGGCGGCTGGAAGGGGTTGAGATTGCCGGCGGTCTGCATGTCCTGCAGGTAGTCGCGGAAGATCTGGCCCAGCACCTGGGTGGCCATCTCCAATTCGTCGCGGCGCATCTGGGCGCTGACCAGGTCGGCGGTGTCCATGGCTTCGTCATTGCCGTTGATGGCGGCCATCTTCAGCACGATATAGGCCTGGATGTTGTTGGGCGGTACGCCTTCGCCGCGGAAGAACATGTTGCCGAGCCGATTCTGCGCATCGGCATTGCCCTTGAGCGAGGCTTGTTCGAACCACTGGCGCGCCTGGTTGAGATCCTTGGGCGTCTGCTTGCCTTCGTAATAGAAGTCACCGAGCTCGTACTGCGCCTGGGCGTCGCCGTCGTGGGCGATCTGCTGGCAACGGGCGATCGCCTGCGCCAAGGCTTCGTTGGCCAGATTCAGATTGCATCGGCTGGTGCTGGGGACGAGCAGGGAGTTGCCACCGGCCCAGGAGGCCAGGGGCAGCAAGAACAAGGCTGCGCAGAGGATACGACCAGCGCGGTGCATGAAGCGCCTCCACAATCGAGGCAGGTTCTAGGAACCCGGCCGGCGAAACGCGCCGACGTCTCATTATGGGTCAAGCCGCCGCACGCTTTCAAAACCTTTACGCGTAACGGTGGAACTTTTTCATCTGTGACGCCGACCTCTCAACTAACTGGGAGGCCGGCAGGGCAGAGAGGTTCCGCAACCGAGACGGATGGTACCTAGTCCTTGAAGGTGGCGAAGGCACGCTCGGCGGCATCCAGGGTGATGCGCAGTTCCTCGTCGCCATGGGCGATGGAGGTGAAGCCGGCTTCGAAGGCGCTGGGTGCGAGGTATACGCCGCCCTCCAGCATCAGGTGGAAGAAGCGCTTGAATCTCTCGCTGTCGCTGGCCATGACGTCACTGAAGGTGACGATGTCTTCGGCGCCGCTGAAGTAGAGACCGAACATGCCGCCCGCCTGGGTGGTAACGAAGGGCACACCGGCCGCATCGGCACGATCCTGCAGGCCCTGCAGCATCCGCGTGGTGTAGTCGGTCAGTTCGGCGTGGAAGCCGGGGCGGCGGATCAGTTGCAGGGTGGTGAGACCCGCGGCCATGGCCAGCGGATTGCCCGAGAGGGTGCCGGCCTGGTAGACCGGGCCGAGCGGGGCGATCTTTTCCATGATCTCGCGCTTGCCACCGAAGCAGCCCACCGGCATGCCGCCGCCGACGATTTTGCCGAAGGTGGTGAGGTCCGGACGGATGCCGTAGTGCGCCTGGGCGCCGCCCAGGGCTACGCGGAAGCCGGTCATGACCTCGTCGAAGATCAGCACCACGCCATAACGATCGCAGAGGCTGCGCAGGCCTTCGAGGAAACCGGGGGCGGGCGGCACGCAGTTCATGTTGCCGGCCACCGGCTCGACGATGATGCAGGCGATCTGGTCGCCGACCTTCGCCAGGGTTTCTTCCACCTCGGCCAGGTCGTTGTAGGCCAGGGTCAGGGTGTGCTGGGCGAAGGCCGCCGGCACGCCGGGGGAGCTGGGCACGCCCAAGGTCAGGGCGCCGGAGCCGGCCTTGACCAGCAGGCTGTCGGAGTGGCCGTGGTAGCAGCCCTCGAACTTGATGATGGTGTCGCGCCCGGTATAACCACGCGCCAGGCGGATGGCGCTCATGGTGGCCTCGGTGCCGGAGCTGACCATGCGCACCATGTCCATGGACGGCACGAGCTCGCAGATGAGGTCGGCCATGGTGGTTTCCAGGGCGGTCGGCGCGCCATAGGAGAGGCCATGTTCCAGCTGCCGGCGCACGGCGTCGAGCACGTCCGGATGGCTGTGGCCGAGGATCATCGGACCCCAGGAGCCGACATAGTCGACGTAGCTCTTGTCATCCTCGTCGACGATGTAGGCGCCCTGGGCGTGCTTGAAGAACAGCGGCGTGCCGCCGACGCTCTTGAAGGCCCGGACCGGCGAGTTGACGCCACCGGGGATGTGGCGCTGGGCTTGGTCGAAGAGTTGCGCGGAGCGGGACATAGGGGTCTCCTTGAACGGGATCAGGCCGCGAACAGCTGGGCGAAGGCGCGCGCACGGCGCTCCACTTCGCTCGCATCGGCTGCGGAAAATAGACTGTGGACGACGGCGATCAGGTCGACGCCGTGGTCGAGTAGGTAAGGGGCATTGTCCAGGGTGACGCCGCCGATGGCGCAGACGGGTAGGGCGAAGCGGCTGCGGGCCTGGTCGAGCAATTCCAGGGGTGCCGGTGGCGCATTCGGCTTGGTGCTGGAGGCGAAGAAGCGGCCGAAGGCCAGGTAGCTGACGCCGGCCTGGGTCGCGACCTCGGCCAGCTCCAGGCTGGCGTGGCAGGTACCGCCAATGACCGCGTGCGCGCCCAGTTCGGCACGGGCCGTGGCCAGGGAACCGTCTTCCTGACCCAGGTGCAGGCCGACGCCCAGGGCGCGGGCCAGGGCCAAATCGTCATTGATGATCAGCTGGGCGCCGTGCTGGCGGCAGAGGTCGGCCAGGGCCGCGGCTTCGTCGTGGCGGCGGTTGGTGTCCGTCGACTTGTCGCGGTACTGCACCAGGCGGGCACCGCCTTGCAGGGCTGCCTCCACATAAGGGAGCAGCCGACCCTCGGCGAGCAGGGCGCTGTCGGTGATGGCGTAAAGACCGCGCAATGGACTCATGAGCAGAAATCCAGCGGCAGGCGGCGCGGTACGTACTGGCCGCGGCCGGGACGTTCGGCGTCTCTCAGGGTGCGCCAGGTGTAGTCCAGGGCGCTGCGCACCGCGCTGGGCAGGGCTTCGCCCAGGGCCAGGCGGCCGGCCAGGGTGCTCGCCAGGGTGCAGCCGGAGCCGTGGTAGCTGCCGGGCAGGCGCTGGCAGACGTGGGTCTCGCAGCGGCCCTCGCGGTCATAGAGGCGGTTGTGCACCTCGTATTCTTCGCCATGCCCGCCGGTGATCAGCAGATGGGCGCAAAAGGGCAGCAGGCGCTCGGCGCACTGCTCCGGGGTGCCCTCGGGCAACTCGGCGAGGATGCGCGCCTCGGGCAGGTTGGGGGTGGCGATGGTGGCGCGCGGCAGCAGCCGCTCGCGGATGGCGTAGCCGACCTCGTCCTTGCCCAGGGCGCCACCGCCGCCGGCACGCAGCACCGGGTCACAGACCAGGGGTACGCCGGGCAGGGCCTCCATGATCTCCAGCACCGTCTCGACCATCTCCACCGAGCCGAGCATGCCCAGCTTGACCGCCGCCACCGGCAGGTCGGTGATGATCGCCCGCGCCTGGGCCAGTACCCACTCGCGATCCAGCACCCGGAAGTCCTGAACGTCGACGGTGTCCTGCACGGTCAGGGCAGTGACCGCCGGGGCGGCGTGGCAACCCTGGGCGAGCAGGGCTTCGATGTCGGCCTGCAGGCCGGCGCCGCCACTCGGATCGTGGCCGGACAGGCAGAGGACGACGGGACGTTGGGGTTCGAGGGTCATGGACGTCAGCCTAGCAAAGGAAAAGGGGGCGCAGCGGCCGGGCGCCGCAGGGAGTGGCACCCTACAACGACCTTGCGCCCCGCGCCACCCGTTGACATGGGACCCGGCGCGGGACGAAGGAACTCCGCGGCCGGTTGGGTAGCCGATATACTGCACCTTTGCTCGGGAAAGGCGGTTCTATGGCGTTGTGGCGGTTGTTGCGTGATTTCTTCCTCCGCCAACGGCGTGCCTACGGGACCGCCATCCTCTGCCTGCTGGGCGTTGGCCTGCTCAACCTGACCCTGCCCTGGTGGATCGGCAAGGCCATCGATGCCCTGCGCGCCGGCGAGCTGGATCAGACCGGCCTGCTCTGGCGCGTCGCCCTGATCCTGGTGGTTGGCGTCGGTCTCTATGTGCTCAGATACCAGTGGCGCGTGCGGCTGTTCGGCACCTCCTACCAGGTCGGCGTGGAACTGCGCGATGCCTTCTTCGCCAAACTGGCGCGCCTCGATCCCGGCTTCTTCCAGTCCAGCCGGACCGGCGACCTGCTGGCCCGCGCCACCCAGGACATCGATGCCGTGGAGACCGCCGCCGGCGAAGGGGTGCTCGCCAGTTTCGATGGCATGCTGACCCTGTTGCTGGTGCTGCTGGCCATGTTCATCGGCATCGACGCGCCCCTGGCGGCCCTGGCGCTGTTGCCCTTTCCCTTCATGGCCTGGGGCTTCTACCGCGTGGCGCGCCGGGTGCAGCAGAGATTCGGCCTGGCGCTGGCCGGGTTTTCCGCCCTCAACGACCGTACCCAGGAGGCGCTGAGCGGCCTGCGCATGCTGCGCCAGCATGCGCTGATCGAAGCCGAGTTGGACGACTTCGACGAACGCGCCCGCAGCGTGGCCAAGGCCGACTTCCAGGTGCAGCGCACCGAGGCGCGCTACGAGCCGATCATCTTCGTCGCCTTGAGCCTGGCGACCCTGCTGACCCTGGTCATGGGCAGCTGGCGCTATCTCGACGGCCACATCACCCTTGGCCAGTTGACCAGCTTCAGCCTCTATCTGGTGCAACTGATCTGGCCGATGTTCGCCATCGGCTGGTGCTTTAACCTGCTGCAGCGCGGTGAAGCCGGGGCACGGCGGCTGGAAGAGGTGTTCGCCGTCACCGAGCGCATCCGCGACGAGGGCACCCAGACGCCGCCGGACCAGGCCGATCTCTCGGTCTATATCCCCGCCTTCACCTATCCCCAGGCGCGCCAGCCGGCCTTGCAGGACATCGTCATCGACCTGCCAGCCGGCGATACCCTGGGCATCGTTGGCGCCACCGGCAGCGGCAAGAGCACCCTGCTGCGCCTGCTGCTGCGCCAATTCCCGCTGGAGCAGGGCTGCATCCGCCTGGGCGGGGTGCCGCTGGAGGAGTATCGACTGGGCGACCTGCGCGCCCAGTTCGCCTATGTGCCCCAGGATCCCTTCCTGTTCGCCCGCACCCTGGGTGAGAACGTCGCCCTCAGCCGGCCCGACGCCACCGCCGGCGAAATCCGTGAAGCCCTGGACGCCGCCGCCTTCGGCACCGACCTGGCAGCCTTGCCGCAAGGGCTGGATACGCCGGTGGGCGAACGTGGCCTGACCCTCTCCGGTGGCCAGCGCCAGCGGGTGGCCCTAGCCCGGGCGCTGCTCTCGCCGGCGCCCATCCTGCTGCTGGACGACACCCTCTCGGCGGTGGATACCGCCACCGAAGCCCGCTTGCTGAAGACGCTGGCCGGGCTGCAGGGGCGCACCACCCTGATTGTCAGCCACCGGCTCTCCGCGGTGCAGCAGGCCGACGAGATCATCGTGCTCGACCAGGGCAGCCTGGTGGAGCGGGGCCGGCATGCTGAGCTGCTCGCCGCCGGTGGGCTCTATGCCAGACTCTGGACGCTGCAGCAGGCGGAGGAGGCCAGCCAATGACCAGGACGCGCGTGCTCTCGCTGCTGCTCAAGCCGGTACTGGCCAAGCCGCGCAAGCTGGCCGGTACCCTGGCGATCCTGGTAATGGCGACCCTGTTCGATGTTCTGGGACCCTGGCTGACCAAGCACTACCTGGACAACTACCTGGTGCCCCACGACCTGCGGCTCTGGCCGCTGGTGGGCCTGGTGGCGGCCTATGTGGTCTCCCAGGGCCTGGCCGCCTACGGTCGCTACCTGCAGTCGCTGAGATTCGCCGAGATCGCCATGGACGTGGTGCTGTTACAGCGACGCCGGCTGTTCCGCCACGTGCTGAGCCTGCCGCAGAGCTTCCACGACCGCACCGCCACCGGCGAGCTGGTGGCGCGGGTCACCAACGACACCGATGCCCTGCGCGAACTCTATGTGGCCTTTCTCGGCAACATGGTGGGCAACATCGTGCTGCTGATCGGCATCCTGGTAGCCATGGCGCTGCTCGACGTGCGGCTGATGGCCATTGCCGTGCTGCTGATTCCGGCGGCCATGCTGATCGTCTGGGCCTATCAGAGATACAGCGGCGCCGCGGCCATGGAGGTGCGGATGCTGCGCGCCGAACAGAGCGCCCGGCTGGGCGAGGCCATCGGCGGCATGGGCCTGTTGCAGGCCTTCAACCAGACCGAGCGCTTCCGCCAGGATTTCCAGCGGCTCAACCAGGCCCAGTACGGCGCCCGCATGCGCACCATCCGCGTCTCCGGGCTGCTGCTGCGTTCGGCGCTGGACCTGGTCAGCGTGGCGGTGCTGGCGGTGCTGCTGCTGGTCTATGGCCTGGGGCACCTGGAGGGCGGCGCCCAGATCGGCGTGCTCTATGCCTTCGTCACCTACCTGGGCCGAGTGACCGAGCCGCTGATGGACATCACCCAGAGATTCAACCTGTTCCAGCAGGCCACCGTAGCCGGCACCCGCTTGCTGCATCTCTTGGAAGAAAAGCCGGCGCTGAGCGGCGAAGACGACCGACCCATCGCGACCGCGCACTTCCACCTCGACGGCGTGCGCTTCCGTCATGCGGGTGCCGGTCATGACACCCTGCACGGTATCGACCTGGACATCCCTCCGGGTACCTTCCTCGGCATCGTCGGCCCCACTGGCAGCGGCAAGTCGACCCTGCTCGACCTGCTCGCCGGGCTGCAACCTGTCACCGGCGGTCACCTCTGTCTGGATGGGCGCGAACTGGGCAGCCTGACCCCGGAGGTGCTGGGCGCGGCCCTGGCCAGCGTGCCCCAGGAGCCCTTCATCCGCTCCAGCAGCCTGAGGGACAATCTGTTGCTGGGTAGCCAGGTAGCGGATGCGCGGCTGCGCGAGGCCCTGGCCGCCGCTCACCTGGACGACCTGGTGGCACGGTTGCCCGAAGGCCTGGATACCCTCTTGGGCGAGCGGGGCTTCACCCTGTCCACCGGCGAACGGCAGTTGCTGGCCCTGGCCCGGGCGCTGCTGCGCGAGCCCAAGGTGCTGCTGCTGGACGAGGCCACCGCCAGCATCGACAGCGCCACCGAGGCGCGGCTGCAGCAGGCGCTGGACGAATTGCGCGGCCAGGTCACCCTGATCGTGGTGGCGCACCGGCTGTCCACCATCCGCCACGCCGACCGTATCCTGGTGCTGCGCGACGGTCGCAAGGTGGAAGAGGGCAGCCACGAAGAACTGCTGCAACGACCCGAGGGTCACTATCGCCAGCTGTGGGAGCAGCATGCCCAGGGAGAAAAGCCCCTTTGATGGCGTAAGTCGTTGTCACGCAGGGGTGTTAGGGTGTCAGCTATAGCCAGTGACATGACAAGGAAACCCGCATGACCTCCGTATCCGAGGATTTCACCACCGTGGCCACGGCCAGCGAGGCGGTCGACCGCCTCGCGGCGCTGCACGACGAGGCCACCCAGGCCCTGGGTGCCGCCCTCAAGCGCTATCTCAAGGATCGTGTCGAGCCGAGCGCGGCCGAGCGCGAGCTGTTCCGCTATCCCGAGATTCGCATTCGCTATCGCGCCCCGGGCGTGCCGCCGGCCACCACCCGCGCCTATGCCAAGATCCAGTTGCCCGGCACCTACGTCGCCACCGTGACCCATCCGGCGGCCTTCCGCGGTTATCTGCTGGAGCAGCTCCAACCCCTGATGCATGACTACGACGTCCAGGTCGAGGTCGGTCGCAGCCGGCAGGACATTCCCTATCCCTATGTGGTGGAGCAGGGTGACGAACTGGCCGGCAGCGGCGTGACCGCCGCCGAGCTGGCGCGGGTCTTCCCCAGCACCGATCTCTCCGCCGCCCACGACGACATCGCCGACGGCCACTACGACTGGGAGCGCATCGATCCGCTGCCGCTGGCCCTGTTCGACGCCGCCCGCACCGATTTCTCGCTGCGGCGCATCGTCCACTACACCGGCAGCGACTGGCGCCACGTGCAGCCCTGGATCCTGCTGACCAACTACCATCGCTACGTCGACCAGTTCATCCAGCACGGCCTGGAGCAACTGCGCAGCGATCCGCGCTTCGTGCGCCTGGTGTTGCCGGGCAACGTGGTCATCGAACGCGATATGGACCCGACCGAGGCCCAGGCGGTCATCGCCGCCATCGCCTGGCACCGCTTCCAGATGCCGGCCTATCACCTGATCGCCAGCGATGGCCACGGCGTCACCCTGGTCAACATCGGCGTGGGGCCGTCCAACGCCAAGAACATCACCGACCATCTGGCGGTGCTGCGCCCGCACTGCTGGCTGATGATCGGCCACTGCGGCGGCCTGCGGCAGTCGCAGACCATCGGCGACTACGTGCTGGCCCACGCCTACATGAGGCGCGACGGCATCCTCGACCGCGTGGTGCCGCCGCACATCCCCATCCCGGCCCTGGCCGAGGTACAGGTGGCGCTGCAGGACGCCGCCGCCAGCGTCACCGGCGAACGCGGCGAGGCGCTCAAGCGCCGCCTGCGCACCGGTACCGTGCTGACCTACGACGACCGCAACTGGGAACTGCGCTGGGCCCAGGAACGCCCGCTGATCAACCTGGCCCGCGCCGTGGCGGTGGACATGGAAAGCGGCACCATCGCCGCCCAGGGCTATCGCCTGCGGGTACCCTACGGCACCCTGCTGTGCGTCTCCGACAAGCCCTTGCACAGCGAGATCAAGCTGCCGGGCTCGGCCAACGCCTTCTATGCCCGCGCGGTGAGCCAGCACCTGGCCATCGGCATCGCTGCTCTGGACCAGTTGCGCACCCAGCTCGATTCGCTGCATTCGCGCAAGCTGCGCAGCTTCGACGAGCCGCCGTTCCGCTAAGGCGCTGGGGCTGTTGGGCTTCGCTGCGCTCCACCCAACCTACGGCGAGGAATCAGGATCGAAGGCGGCCTAGCATCGCTCGGATGACCCCCTCTCCCTCTGGGAGAGGGTTGGGGTGAGGGCGCCCCCGGCACCGAAAGCCTCAGGGGAAAAGGCTGCGCCGTTTTCCACGCTACGGTGCCAGGGGACTGATCGCGGCCATGGCGGTCCGCCGATGCGGCCACTCCTACAGGGGCGGACCTGTTGTAGGAGCGGCCCATGGCCGCGATAGCACAATTCCACCGTCAAAGCCCAAGGATGACGCTATCCAGCATCCTGATTCCCTGTTGGAAACCCCCTGTCATCGCGCCATCGGAACATCTCGTCGCCTGCCTCGGTCCGTTGCAGGAGGGGGCTGAGTCCGCAGGCGTCACCGTTCGGTAAAGATCATGGATTTAACATTGATCTTCAGGGCGTCTGGCCCTAAAGTTCGCGCCCGAACGTCCATGCTGGAAACGATCCATCCGGCTCAAGTACCGACGACGAGACAGCGAGGTCAACGCCAGTACGCGTTGACCTTTTTGCTTTCGGCGATGTGCCTTGGGAAGTAGGCGAACCAAAGTGGGGAAACGGATTAGGCGTTCAGAACACCCCCTCCTTCAATTTGTTCTGCCCATCGGGAGTCCGACGCATGTCCATCAAGGTCGAAGATTACTATTCTCGTGAAACCTTCCAGAAGATGAAGGCCTTCGCCGACCAGCAGGAAACCCCCTTCGTCGTCATCGATACCGCCACCATTTCGCGGGCCTATGACGACCTGGTGAACAACTTCCCCTTCGCCAAGATCTACTACGCGGTCAAGGCCAACCCGGCCATCGAGATCACCGAGTTGCTGCGCGACAAGGGCTCGAACTTCGACATCGCCTCGCGCTACGAGCTGGACAAGGTGATGTCCGCCGGGGTTGGTCCGGAGCGCATCAGCTACGGCAACACCATCAAGAAGGCCCGTGACGTCCGCTACTTCTACGAGAAGGGTATCCGTCTGTTCGCCACCGACTCCGAGGCCGACCTGCGCAACATCGCCAAGGCCGCCCCGGGCGCCAAGGTCTATGTGCGTATCCTCACCGAGGGTTCCGATTCCGCCGACTGGCCGCTGTCGCGCAAGTTCGGCTGCAACCCGGACATGGCTCTGGACCTGTTGATCCTGGCCAAGCAGCTGGGTCTGGATCCCTATGGCATCTCCTTCCACGTCGGCAGCCAGCAGCGTGACATCGATGTCTGGGACGCCGCCATCGCCAAGGTCAAGGTGATCTTCCAGCGTCTCAAGGAAGAAGACGGCATCACCCTGAAGATGATCAACATGGGCGGTGGCTTCCCGGCCAACTACATCCAGCGCACCAACAGCCTGGAGACCTACGCCGAGGAGATCATTCGCTTCCTCAAGGAAGACTTCGGTGACGAGCTGCCAGAAATCATCCTGGAGCCGGGCCGTTCGCTGATCGCCAACGCTGGCATCCTGGTCAGCGAAGTGGTGCTGGTGGCGCGCAAGTCGCGTACCTCGGTGGAGCGCTGGGTCTACACCGACGTCGGCAAGTTCTCCGGCCTGATCGAAACCATGGACGAATCCATCAAGTTCCCCATCTGGACCGAGAAGAAGGGCGAGATGGAAGAGGTGGTGATTGCCGGCCCGACCTGCGACAGCGCCGACATCATGTACGAGCAGTACAAGTACGGCCTGCCGCTGAACCTGGCCAGCGGTGATCGCCTCTACTGGCTGTCCACCGGTGCCTACACCACCAGCTACAGTGCGGTGGAATTCAACGGCTTCCCGCCGCTGAAGTCCTTCTACCTGTAACGGCTTGCGGCGGTAATCGAGCCCGCGTCTCCGCTGGAGGCGCGGGCTTTTTCATGGCTGTCAAATGGGGCTCTGTCCGTTTGTGTCAGGATTATTAAGAATAATTTACATTCGCTATGGATTTGATAATCGTTAGCAAATAGAATCGCGCCGCATTCACAAAAGGAGGCGGCTCGCCATCATGTCCAAGGAACTTTCCTCGCTGTCCCAGCGCCGTTTGCTGGTTTCTACCTTCAGTGTCGCAGTGGCGTCCTTGTCTCTGGGGGCGCTGGCCCAGGAGGCGAAGGAGCCGGTGACCAAGCTGGAGAGTCTGACCATCGAGGGTCAGACGCAGCAGGAAGGTTTCAAGGCTGAACAATCCGCCTCGCGCAAGTACACCGCGCCCTTGCTGGACACCCCGCAGACCGTCACCGTGGTTCCGGCGCAGGTCATCCAGGACCAGCAGGCCCTGAGTCTGAGATCGGTGCTGTCCAACGTCTCCGGCATCACCTTCAACGCCGGTGAGGGCGGTGGTGGCTCCGGCGACAGCATCAACATCCGTGGCTTCAGCGCCAACTCGAACATCCAGATCGATGGCCTGCGCGACAGCACCCAGAACAACCGCACCGACACCTTCAACCTGGAATCGGTGGAGGTCATCAAGGGCCCCAACTCGGTGTTCGGCGGTGCCGGTACCACCGGTGGCTCCATCAACCTGATCAGCAAGAAGCCCCAGGAGCGCCAGTTCACCCGCATCGGCGCCGGCCTGGGCACCGACAACTATCGTCGCCTGACCCTGGACACCAACCAGCCGCTGCAGGGTGTAGGGACCGATAGCGCCTTCCGCCTGAACCTGATGACCCACGAGAACGACGTACCCGGCCGCGATAAGGTCGATCGCGAGCGTTGGGGCATCGCGCCCTCACTGGCGCTGGGGCTGTCGGACGACACCCGCCTGACCCTCAGCTACTTCCACCAGACGGACAACAATCTGCCCGACTACGGGGTGCCGGTGTTCAATGGCAAGCGCCTGGCCGGCGTCGATCACGAGGACTACTTCGGTTACCAGAACGTCGACCACGAGGACATCAACAACAATGTCTTCACCGTGGAGCTGGAGCACCGCTTCAACGACAACCTGAGCCTGCAGAACCTGACGCGTTACAGCCGTATCCAGCGGGACACCGTGATTTCGGCGCCCCAGCTCAGACTCCTAGGTGGCGGTCGCTACCTGCCGGGTGGGCCCCAGGGCTACGGGCGCGATATCACCTCCGAGATGTGGACCAACCAGACCAACCTGACCGGTAATTTCGATACCATCGGCCTGGGGCATTCCTTCGTCCTGGGAGCGGAATTCTCCCGCGAGGACTATGACCGCGATACCTACACCGACAATCTCGTGTTCCCGGCCGGCGGCTATTCGCTGAGCAATCCGCCCGGCCGCTATGACGGTCCCACCAACCAGCAGACCACCGCGCTGACCAGCAATACCCTGGTCGACAAGGCCGTCTACGCCTTCGACACCATCGCCCTGAACGATTACTGGGACGTGAACCTGGGCCTGCGCTACGACTGGTTCGACGGCGACAGCGACACCACGCCGGTCAGCAATGGCGTGCGCGGCGCCAAGACCCACCTGAGTTCCGACGACGGCAAGCTGAGCGGTCGCGCCGGCATGGTGTTCAAGCCGGCGCCCAATGGGCGGATCTACGTCGCCTATGGCACCTCCTTCAACCCCTCGGCGGAAAACCTGACCACCACGGGTGCGGGACTGAGCGCAACCAACCAGGACCTGGAGCCGGAGAAGAACAAGACCTGGGAGCTCGGCACCAAGTGGGAATTCCTCGACAAGCGCCTGGAACTCGACGGCGCCCTATTCCGCGTGGAGAAGAGCAACGCCCGCGAAACCCTGGCCGACAACAGCGTCTCCCTGGCGGGTAAGCAGCGGGTGCAGGGGATCGAGCTTGGCGCGACCGGTCGCATCACCCAGCAGTGGAACGTCTACGCCAACTTCACCTTCCTCGACAGCGAGACGCTCAAGGCGGCCGATACCCCGGCGGGGCGAGCCCGCGAAGGTCAGGCGCTGGCGAACACACCGCCGCGCTCGTTCAACCTCTGGACCACCTACGATCTACCGGCTGGCTGGCGGGTGGGTTATGGCACGCGCTATGTCAGCGAGCGTAACCTCACCTCGAGCAACGACGGGATCAAGCTCGACGAGTACTGGCTGCACAATGCGATGCTGGGCTATCGCGTGAATCGCAATCTGGACCTGCAGCTCAACGTCAACAATATCTTCGACAAGGAATATGTGGAACGCGTGCGTTCCTCGCTGGGGACGGCTGCCACCTCGACCGCCGTCGCCTCGTCTTCCTTCATCGAATACGGCGATGCCCGCGCCGCCATCCTGACCGCGACCTACAGCTTCTAAGGTCGTACGCGTCATTCCGAAGCCCTGCCGCCGCAGGGCTTTCGGCTTTGAGGAGAACACCACCGATGATGATCAGCGTTCCGGGCGTGCTGACGCCCGAGCAGGTGAGGGATTGCCGGGAGCGACTCGAGGCTGCGGCCTGGGCCGATGGCAAGCATACCGCCGGCTTCCAGTCGGCCATGGCCAAGGACAATCTGCAGTTGCCGGCGGACGAGCCGGCGGCGCGCGCGGTGGGCGAGCTGATCCAGCAGGCCCTGGCGCGGCATCCGCTGTTCGTCGCCGCCGCGCTGCCAGCGCGGGTGTTTCCGCCGCTGTTCAATCTCTACCGCGGCGGCCAGTCCTTCGGCCTGCACGTGGACAACGCCCTGCGTGCCCTGCCGGACGGCGACGGCTACCTGCGCACCGATCTGTCGGCCACGCTGTTCTTTTGCGAGCCGGATGAATACGACGGCGGCGAGCTGGTGGTGGAAGACACCTACGGTGCCCACAGCGTCAAGCTGGCGGCGGGCGATCTGATCCTCTATCCGGCCAGCAGCCTGCACCGGGTGCTGCCGGTCACCCGCGGTGCCAGGCTTTGCTCCTTCTTCTGGGTCCAGAGCCTGGTACGGGACGCGGGCCAGCGCAGCCAGCTGTTCGAACTCGACCAGGGCATCCAGCGCGCCGCGGCCGAGCTGGGGCAGGGCCACGAGGCCTGTCTGCAACTGACCGGCGTCTATCACAACCTGCTGCGGCTGTGGGCCCAGCCCTGATCCGCGGGAGTCTGTTCCAGCTGCACAGCCTGCTTGGGCTGGCGGCGGGCCTGGTGCTGGCGGTCCTGGGAGTGACGGGAGCGCTCTACAGCTTCCAGCTGGAGTTGCTGCAACTGCTCAATCCCCGTCCGGCAGGCGTCGCACTGGATCAGCGCCCGCTGACGCTGCCGGAGTTGCGCCAGCGCCTGGTACCGCCGGGGCAGGAGCTGACCTTCGTCTCCAGCCAGGCGGGGGAGGTCTACGGCATGGTCGGCCTGGCGCCGCTGGGTGGCCAGGGGCGAGGGGAGGTGCGACTGTTCGATCGCTACAGTGGCGCCGTCCTCGAATCTCCGCGTGGCCAGGGTTTCTTCGATGTCGTCTTGGAGCTGCATCGCGCCCTGGCGCTGGGGCCGGCTGGGCGAGCCCTGACCGGCGCGGCCACCCTGATCCTGCTGGTGCTCTGCCTGTCCGGCCTCTATCTGCGCTGGCCGCGCCAGGTGCGCCGCTGGCGTGCCTGGCTGGCGCTGGATTGGGCGCGGCGCGGGCGCAGTTTCCATTGGGACCTGCATGCCGTGGTCGGCACCTGGTGCCTGCTGCTCTATCTGCTGGCGGCGCTGACCGGCCTCTACTGGTCCTACGGCTGGTACCGCGAGGCCAGCGAGCGGTTCTTGGGGGCGGCGCCCGAGCCTGTCCTCCAGGGCGTGGTGACCCGTGGGGACGTCGACCTATACGCCCTTTGGCAGAGCTTCCAGCAAGAAACCGGGGGATCGGTCGAAGGCTATGGCCTGCTGTTACCCAGCCCGGGACGTAAGGTCAGCCATCCGACGCTTTGGTACCTGCCCGAGGGCGCCGAGCATGTCCGCGCCCTCGATCGCCTGGTTTTCGACGGCCAGGGACGGGTGCTCGATCACCGCCGCTACCGGGAGCAGCCGTTGGGGGCGCGTCTCTTGCTCAGCGTCTACGCCCTGCATTCGGGCGAATACTTCGGATTGGCCGGGCGGTTGCTCATGCTGCTCGCCAGCCTGGCCATGCCGCTGTTCCTGGTCACCGGGCTCTGGCTCTATCTGGATCGGCGGCGCAACAAGCGCCAGGTGCGACGGGTGCGCGCCGCTCTGGCACCGGCTGCGGACGGCGGCGCCGACTGGCTGATCGGCTACGCCAGCCAGAGTGGCCAGGGTGAGGCCTTGGCCTGGCAGGCGGCGAGCCAGTTGCAGGCGGCGGGACTGGCCGCCGAGGTCGTCCCACTCGGTCGCCTGGCTGTCGAACGCCTGCAGCGAGCCACGCGAGCCCTGTTCATCGTCGCCACCCACGGCGATGGCGAGGCACCGGATGCGGCGCGTGGCTTCGAGCGGCGAGTGCTGGCTGTCACGACACCCCTGCCGACGCTCAGCTACGGGATGCTGGCCCTAGGCGACCGGCGCTATGAGCGCTACTGCGCCTTCGCCCAGCGGCTGGATGTCTGGCTGGACGCGCAAGGCGCCCGGTCGTTGTTCGCCAGGGTGGAGGTGGATAACGGTTGCCCGCAGGCGCTGGCCCTCTGGCAGGATCGACTACAGGCCCTGAGCGGCGTGGCGGTCGGGGCTCCGATCGAACGACCTTTGCAGCCCTGGCAGCTGGAAGACCGACAATGCCTCAACGCCGGCAGCCCTGGCGGACCAGCGTTCGAGTTACGACTCAGGCCGCCACCAGGCAGCCACTGGGCACCGGGTGACATTCTTGAAGTCGCGCCGCGGCAGAGTACCGCGCGAGTCGCTGCCTGGTTACGGTCGCTGGGTCTGGACGCCACGACGCCGGTCGAGAGCGACGGAGCAGCCATGACCCTGGCTAGCGCCCTGGAAAGGCGCTGGCTGCCCGATGACCAGGCGCCGTTGCTCGGTCTGGACGCTCGGGCGCTGCTCGCGACGCTCTTACCTCTCGCCCTGCGCCAGTACTCCATCGCTTCGCTGCCGGAGGAGGGTACGCTGCGGCTGCTGGTGCGTCAGGAGCGCAAGGCCGACGGGCGTCTGGGCATTGCCTCCGGTTGGCTGACCACGGCGCCGCAAGCGGGCGACCAGGTGCCGGCGCGGTTGCGCGCACACCCCGGCTTCAGACCACCGCTGGATGGGCGGCCGCTCATCCTGATCGCGGCCGGGACGGGGCTTGCCGGTGTCCGGCCGCTGCTGGCGGCACGCATCGCGGCGGGCTACCGACGCAACTGGCTGCTGTTCGGCGAACGCACGGCGGCGTATGACGATTTCTATGGGGCGGAGCTGGACGCCTGGCAGGCCCAGGGCGCGCTGGCGCGGCTGGACCGGGTGTTCTCCCGCGAGGGCGAGGGCTACGTGCAGGATCGCTTGCGTGAGCAGGTCGGTCTGCTGCACGACTGGCTGGCAGAAGGCGCGATGATCATGGTCTGCGGCAGTCTGCAGGGACTCGGTCGCGGGGTGCACGCCACCCTGCAGGCGCTGCTCGGTGAGGACGAAGTCCAGCGATTGCTGGAGGAAGATCGCTACCGTCGCGATCTCTACTGAACTCAAGCCCGGGCGATGCACCAGACGCCAGCACCGATCAGCAGCACGCCGGCCAGCTTGCCGAGGGTGACCGGGTCCTGGCGAAAGCCGGCCCAGCCGAAGTGATCCAGGCTCAGCGACATGGCCAGTTGGCCGGCGATGACCAGGGCCATGAACAGGGTTGCGCCAATGCGTGGCCCGGCGAAGGCGGCCATGGCGATGAAGAACATGCCCAGCAGGCCGCCGCACCAGTGCCACCAGTGCAGTTCACGCAGGGCATCCAGGGTGGGCACGCCGCGCTGCCAGAGGGTCAGGCCCAGCAGGGCGAGCAGGCCGACCATGAAGGAAATGGACGCCGCGGCGAAGACGCTGCCGAGGTGCCGGGCCAATTGACCATTGATGCCGGCCTGCAGCGGCAGGCAGGCACCGGCGACGAAGGGCAGGACGAGCAGCCACCAGACGGGCATCGACGGGACTCCAGGCAAGAAGGGGCGCGCAGTATGCCCCAGGATGGGGCGAAGCGGTCGAACCGGTGACTCCCGGTCAGGCTCCAAGCCTTGTCAGCAGGGGAGCAGCCGCCATGGCGCCGCGCACGCAAGAAACCCTTCCGATTCACCAGGACCTGAGGTTGCAACGCTGGATCTGGCGTTGTGAACGCCTGGGCTGGGTGCTGTTGGGCCTGTTCGTGGCGCTGGCCCTGGCCGGGTTGTTCGCCAGCGGCGGACCCTGGGCCCAGGCGACACGCGTCAGCCCCGACGGCCAGCTCAAGGTGACCTACGAACCCTTCCAGCGCCGCGGTGCCCCGGCGACCCTCACCCTGGAGCTGGCGCCCGGCAGCACCCGCATCGGCCTGGACGAACGCCTGGTGGCGGACTGGACGGTGGAAGCCCTCTATCCGCAGCCCCAGCGCATGACCAGCAGCGACGGCGTGCTCTGGCTCGACCTGGTGCCGGGGACGGGAGCGAGTCGCCTGCACCTGGCCCTGCGCCCGGACGCGCTGGGTACGGTCGACTGGCGCATCCTGCGCCCCGACCAGCCGCCGTTGGCGCTGTCGACCTTCATCTACCCCTGAGGACTCGCCATGGAATCGGTATTGCGCGCTGCGGCCATCTACGTCTTCCTGCTGGTGCTCTTTCGCATCACCGGGCGGCGTGCCCTGGCGGAGATCACCACCTTCGATTTCGTCCTGCTGCTGGTGATCGGCGAAGCCACCCAGCAGGCCCTGTTGGGGGATGACTTCTCGGTGATCAATGCCTTCGTGGTGATCGCCACCCTGGTGCTGATCGATATCCTGCTCTCGCTGTTCAAGCGGCGCTCGCCACAGGTGGGGCGCTTTCTCGATGGGGTACCGCTGATCGTGGTGGAGTACGGCAAGCCGCTGACGCAGCGGTTGCGCAAGGCGCGCCTGACCGAGGAAGACATCCTCGAGGCGGCGCGGCAGAGTCAGGGGCTGGAACGGCTGGAGCAGATCCGTTTCGCGGTGTTGGAAAAGAATGGGCAAATCTCGGTGATACCCGAAACCGGGGACGACTAGCGGAGCGGGAAACGCAAGAAGGGCAGGATGATCCTGCCCTTCGCTTCATGCAGGGGGAACCAGGCGGTTAATGGCTGCCGCCCTTGCGGCCGGCCTCGGAAGCCTTTTCGCGATCATTGGCGAAGTTGCCGCCACTGTTCTGGCCGCCCTTGCGGCCGGCCTCGGAAGCCTTTTCGCGGTCGTTGGCGAAGTTGCCGCCGCTGTTCTGGCCACCCTTGCTACCGGCTTCAGCGGCACGCTCGGGATCGTTGGCGAAGTTACCGCCGCTGTTCTCACCGCCCTTGCGGCCGGCCTCGGAAGCCTTTTCACGGTCGTTGGCAAAGTTGCCGGGATTGGAATTGTCGGTACTCATGGTGAATTCCTCTTGCTCGTGGACTCGAGGAGCCAGGTCCACCCGGACGTAGCTCCGCTACCAGGGGGAGAAGCGTCTAGCGACTACCGCCCTTGCGTCCGGCTTCGGCAGCCTTTTCGCGATCATTGGCGAAATTGCCGCCACTGTTCTGGCCGCCCTTGCGCCCGGCTTCGGAAGCCTTCTCACGGTCATTGGCGAAGTTGCCGGGATTAGAATTCGAATGCTTGTTGGTCATGGTCGCTCTACCTCTTGTGGGAATGTAGTGCAGAACTCATTGCCTGCCCTGGTATTGAGGGGCGGGCGCGGCGAGGTTTCCCGGCGATGGGATGGGTGGTCGCTGGCCATCCGCCACTGCCAGACCTGTATCTAGATTTGTCCGAAGGGCGGTCCAACCTGGCCGCTGGGCTGGACGATGCGTAATGCCTAGCGCGGCCGACGAAACCTGGACGCAGCGGCACCGCTGCGTCCAATTCTTGTGGCTTTCACCTTGTACGACGGGTGGCGGGCGAAGTTCTTTACGAAAAGTCGCCGAGCGAAGGTCAGGCGAGGCGAAAAGCGCTGAGGAAGCGGAGTTTACGAAGGGTAAATGAGCATTGCGACCGGGCTGGCGATCCAGGCGTTTTTCAACGAAGCATCACCGAGCGCAGGCACTTTACGTATAGAACTTAGAAGCCGTCGATGGGAATCTTCAGATAGCGCCGACCATTGGCTTCGGCCGGCGGCAGGGTGCCGGCGCGGATGTTCACCTGGATGGCCGGCAGGATCAGCGTGGGCATGGCCAGGGTGGCGTCGCGGCGGGTGCGCAGGGCGACGAAGGCGTCTTCGTCCACCCCGTCGCGGACATGGACGTTCAGCGCCCGTTCTTCGGCCACCGTGGTTTCGTAGCGCGGTTCGCGACCCGCGGGTGGATAGTCGTGGCACAGATAGAGCCGCGTGGCCTCCGGTAGCGCCAGCAGCCGGCGGATCGAGCGATACAGGTCGCGGGCACTACCGCCAGGGAAGTCGCAGCGCGCCGAGCCGACATCGGGCATGAACAGGGTATCGCCGACGAAGACGTGGTCTTCTTCCACCTGGTAGGCCATGTCGGCCGGGGTGTGGCCGGGCACGTGCAGGGCGCGGGCGGTCAGGGCACCGATGTGGAAGACCTCGTCGGGCTGGAACAGGTGATCGAACTGGGAGCCGTCGAGGCGGAATTCCGGCTCCAGGTTGAAGACGTCCTTGAAGGCGCCCTGGACCCGGCGGATACCTTCGCCGATGGCGATGCGGCCACCCAGTTGCCGACGCAGATAAGGCGCGGCGGAAAGGTGATCGGCATGGGCATGGGTTTCCAGCAGCCAGTCCACGGTCAGCCCCTGGTCGCGGACGAAGCGGGCGACGCGATCCGCCGACAGGGTAGCGGTACGACCCGAATGCGGATCGTAGTCCAGCACCGAGTCGACGATGGCGCAGCGGCTGCCGGGCGCCTCGTAGATCACATAGGTGAAGGTGGACGTGGTGGCGTCGAAGAAGGGTTCGATGCGCGGAGTCATGACCGAGCCTCGTGAACGAAGGAGATGGTCCACCTTACCACGGGGCCCAGGCCCAGGCGGCGTCCACCGTCGCCGTAACCGGGGGACGCGTGGCTGGGCGCGCCAGACCGTTCGTCGCCAGATGACGGAATTGCAACGGATGCAACAGGATGTTTCGGTGTCTGCGCGGTAACGTGCGCCCGTCGATTGCCGCTGCCCAGAGGTCTAGCGTGTCTTCATCCGGTTCCCTGGCCAAGTCCGCGGCCAGGCCCCTGCGGTTCGCCCTGGTCGGGGCGGTGGCCACCGGGGTGCACATGGCCGTCGCCACCCTGTTGCTGGGACTCTTGGGCTGGCCGGCCTATGGCGCCAATCTGGGGGCCTTCCTGGTGGCCTTCTGTGTGTCTTACCTTGGTCACCGGCACCTCACCTTCGCCCGTGCCGGTTCGCCCTGGCGCTTCCTGCTGGTGGCGCTGGCCGGCTTCGGCCTCAACAACCTGTTGCTCACCGGACTACTCGCCTGTGGCCTGCCGGCGCTCGGGGCGCTGCTGATCGCCACGGCGCTGGTACCGGTGTTCAGTTATCTGCTGTCGTCCCTGTGGGTATTCCGATGAGCGATACCGTGAAGCTGTCCCTGGTGGTACCGGTGTTCAATGAAGAGCAGGCCATAGGGCTCTTCCACCAGGCGGTCTGCGACCATCCCGAGCTGGCCCGCCACGATCTGGAGCTGCTGTTCGTCGACGATGGCAGTCGCGACGGCAGTGCCCAGGTGCTGGAACGCCTGCGCCGGCAAGACCCGCGGGTGGTGGTGTTGCAGCTGTCACGCAACTTCGGCAAGGAGGCCGCGTTGTTCGCCGGTATCGAGCACGCCAGCGGCGAGGTGGTGGTGCCCCTGGACGTCGACCTGCAGGACCCGCTGGACGTCATCCCGCGGCTGCTCGAACAGTGGCGGCAGGGCGCCGACGTGGTGCTGGCCAAGCGCGTCGACCGACGCAGCGACAGTCCGCTCAAGCGGCTGACCGCCGAGGGCTTCTATCGCCTGCACAACCGTATCGCCCAGACGCCCATCGAGGAAAACGTTGGCGATTTCCGGCTGATGAGTCGCGAGGTGGTGGATGCCATCCGCGAGCTGCCGGAGCGCAACCTGTTCATGAAGGGCATCCTCTCCTGGGTCGGCTTCGACACCCGGGTGGTGGAATACGAGCGCGCCCCGCGCAGCGCCGGGAGCAGCAAGTTCAATGGCTGGAAGCTGTGGAATCTGGCCTTGGAAGGCTTCACTTCCTTCAGCACCGTGCCGCTCAGGCTGTGGACCTATCTCGGTGGCGGCGTCGCCCTGCTGTCCCTGGCCTATGCCGGGGTCATGGTGTTCCGCAAGCTGGTATTCGGCAATCCGGTACCCGGCTATCCCTCGCTGATGACCGCCATCCTCTTCTTCGGCGGCGTGCAACTGATCGGCATCGGGGTACTGGGCGAATACATCGGCCGCATCTACATCGAGACCAAGCGCCGGCCGCGCTATGTGCTCAAGCGCTCCGGGAAGCGTGACGCTCAGTAGCGCGCCTGTTGCATCTCCCGCAGTCGACTCAGGGTGCGGCGGAAGGGGAATTCCAGAAAGCCGCTGGTGTACAGCCGCTCCAGCGGCACGGCGGCGTTCAGGTAGAGCGGGCGGCGGCGGTCGTAGGCTTCATCGACCAGGGCGATGAAGCGGCGCACGGCGTCATCCTGGGGCGCCAGGCGCGGCAGTTCACGGTCGCCCGCGACCACCCGTTCCACGCCGTCTTCGGTGCCCCGGGCGATGCGCCCTTCGCGGGGATCACCCGACAGGCAGGGCACGCCGTCCAGCAGCAGGACGGGGAAGCGGGTGCAGAGGTCGATGTAGTCGGTGGTCGCCCAGGTGCCCTGGCAGAGGGTGGCGAAGTCTAGCCAGAGGGCGCCGGCTGCGCGCTTCGTCACCGGCAATGAGCGCCCGCCGAGCAGCACGGGGACGCTGGTGACGGATTGCCCAGCGCTGAGTCGGGCGAAGGTCGCGGCGAGGGCTGCCGGGTCGTCCACCCAATAGCGCGGCTCGGGCTCGCCCTCGTGCAGGCGATGATCCTGGCCGCCGTCCACCTCCAGCACGTCCAGCTGCGCCTGCAGTGCGGCGATGGCCGGCAGCAGGCGTTCGCGGTTGAAGCCGCCGGCATAGAGCTGCTCCGGCGGCTGGTTGGAGGTGACCACCAGCACCAGGCCCTGGTCGAGCAGCGCGCGCAGCAGGCCGCCCACCAGGATGGCGTCGCCGATGTCGCTGACGAAGAGTTCATCGAAGCACAGCACCCGCACCTCGGCGGCCAGTTCCCGGGCCAGCACCCGCAGGGGATCGCGGGTGCCGGCGAGCTGGAACTGGCGCTGGTGCACCCAGCGCATGAAGTGATTGAAATGCTGGCGGCGCGCGGGTACCGGTAGGCTGGCGTGGAACAGATCCAGCAGCCAGGTCTTGCCGCGGCCGACCGGGCCCCAGAGGTAGAGGCCGCGGGCCGGTCGACCCGCCAGCAGCGCCGCGTGACAGGCCTCCAAGCGCAGGGCGGCAGCCTCCTGGGCGGCATCGGGCAGGCGGTCGCCCTGGGCCAGGGCCCGGCGGTAGGCAGTGAGGGGGGAGGGGGCGTTGGACATGGTGGCCACTCTAGCGCTCGGCCTGACGACAGACCATGCCTCGGCGGAATGATGTGAGTCCTTTATAGCGTTTGAAGGCGGCCGGCCGCGGTTCGATAGTGCGAGACGATCCCTGCCGGACGCTTCCGGCACCTCTCTTCGTCCTGCCTGGAGCCCTGTCATGGCCGCCGATTCGACCCTGCACCTCGCCCACTGCCTCGCCTCCGTGGGTGTCTCCGAGATCCTCACGATCACCGAGCGCGCCAACGCCCTGCGCCGCCAGGGCGTCGATCTGCTGGTGCTGGGTGCGGGCGAGCCGGACTTCGATACCCCGGAGCACATCAAGGAGGCGGCGATCCAGGCCATCCGCGCCGGCCAGACCAAGTACACGGTGCTCGACGGCAGCCCGGCGCTCAAGGAGGCCATCCGCCGCAAGTTCGCCCGGGAGAACGACCTGGTGTTCGCCCAGGATGAAGTGACCGCTTCGGCCGGTGCCAAGCAGGTGATCTTCAACGCCATGATGGCGACCCTGGACGCGGGCGACGAGGTGATCATCCCGGCGCCCTTCTGGGTGACCTACGCCGACATCGTCACCATCCTCGGCGGCATGCCGGTGGTGCTGCCGTGCCGTGAGGAGGATGGCTTCCGCCTGACCGCCGAGGCCCTGGAGGCAGCCATCACCCCGCGCACCCGCTGGGTGATGCTCAACTCGCCGTCCAATCCCTCGGGGGCGGCCTATGGCGAGGCCCACTATCGCCCGCTGCTGGAGGTGCTGCTACGCCATCCGCAGGTCTGGCTGATGGTGGACGACATGTACGAGCACATCCTCTACGACGGCTTCCGCTTCGTCACCCCGGCGACCCTGGAGCCGCGGCTGCGCGAGCGGACCCTGACCATCAACGGCGTCTCCAAGGCCTATGCCATGACCGGTTGGCGCCTGGGCTATGCCGGTGGGCCCAAGGCGCTGATCCAGGCCATGGCCAGTGTGCAGAGTCAGGTGACCTCCTGCCCCTGCTCGGTCAGCCAGGCCGCGGCCATCGCCGCCCTGGATGGGCCACAGGACATCGTACGCGAGCGTTGCGAGCTGTTCCGCGAGCGGCGGGATCTGGTGGTGGACGCGTTGAACGCGGTGCCGGGTCTGTCGGCGCGGCGGCCCGAGGGAGCCTTCTATGTCTACGCCAGTTGCGCGGGGGTATTGGGTCGGCGGACGCCGGGCGGGGAGCTGATCGACAGCGATACGGCCTTTGCCCGCTACCTCATGGACGAGGGCGGGGTAGCGGTGGTGCCAGGCTCGGCCTTTGGCCTGGCGCCTTACTTCCGGGTTTCCTACGCCACCTCGCACGAGGTGTTGGAGGAAGCCTGCCGCCGGATCGCCGAGGCGACCCAGCGGCTGCTGGCCTGATCAGCCGGCCGGCGGGGCGGGCGGCGCCGGCGGCTGCACGCCCGGAGCGACCGGCTGGACGCCGGGGGGCGGGGGCGGCGGCAGACGACCGGGACCACGCGGGGGCGGCGGGGTGTCCAGGGTCTGCAGCGAGTTGGCGTCGGCGCCGAGGGCGCTGACCCGGAAGGCGCGGCCCTGGGCATTGGCCACCAGCTCGCCGCGGGCAGCTACGTTGGCGCCGGGCTTGAGCAGGGCCTGCAGGCGCAGGGCTTCATGGGGCGGCAGGCGCAGCGCGGTGCCGTCCTGCAGCAGGGCGCCGTTCACGTCGCCACGGGGGCCGTGCAGCAGCTGGACGATCTGGCCTTGGAGGCTGTCGCCGTCGCGTTCGCTGCCAGGGGCCGGGGGAGCCGGCGGACGGGGGCCGCCCACACGGTCGGGGCCTTCGTCGGTAACCGTCTTGCCGGTCTGGACGTTGGTCAGGGACACCGCCTGGACCAGCGGCAGGCTGGCGGCGCGCAGGCCGGCGACGTTGATGCTGTCACCCGGCTTGAAGGTGGCGGCCAGTTGCTCGGACAGGTGCGGCGGGGTGTTGACCTCGGTGCCGTCGGCCAGGATCAGGCCGTCGATATCGCCGCGGGGATTGAGCAGGAACTGCTTGAGCTGGCCCTGCTGGGTGGGGATCTGGGCGCTGGCAGCGGTAGTGGTGGCGGTGCTGCCGGCGGGTGCGGTCTGTGCCAGGACGAGGCCGCTGACGGACAGCAGGGCGAAGGTCCCGATCACGAGGGTTTGGGTCTTGGTAGGCATGGATGACTCCTGCGGTGGTTGACGATGAGGATATTGCAGGGCCTGTGCCAACTTATTATTTCCTTTTAAATCAATGGCTTGTGGTTTTTATGAGCGGTGCTGAGCGGCCGTTGCGTCCGGCTGGCGGACACCGCTGTCGGTAAAGCGGACAGCCTAGGCCTGGCTGTCTTCTTCACCGACACCCAGGCCCAGGCGGCTCAGCTTGGTATAGAGCAGCTGGCGATGAATCCCCAGCCGCCGGGCCGCCTCGGCGCGGTTGCCGCCACTGCGTTGCAGTGCCCGTTCGATCAACAACCGCTCCAGGCGAGCGGTGGCTTCGGCCAGGGTTTCCTCCGGCCAGTTGGCATCGATGGCTAACTCATCCGCGGTCTCGCCCTGCAGGAAGGCCAGGTCGGCGGCGACGATGCGCTCGCCCTGGGCCAGGGTAGCGGCGCGCTGGATGGCATTCCGCAATTCCCGTACGTTGCCTGGCCAAGGGTGGCGCAAGAGCAGGGCCGCGGCATCGTCGGCCAACACCCGGCCGCTGGGGGCGAGGAAGTGCTCGGCCAGGGGCAGGATGTCGGCACGTCTTTCGCGCAGGGCGGGCAGGTGGATGGGCACCACGTGCAGCCGGTAGAAGAGGTCTTCGCGGAAATCGCCGCTGGCGACGCGTTGGGCCAGGTCGCGGTGGGTGGCGGCCACCAGGCGTACGTCCAGCCGCACCGGGGCGCCGCCTACCGGGGTTACCTCGCGCTCCTGCAAGGCACGCAGGATCTTGGCCTGCATGGGCAGCGGCATGTCGCCGATCTCGTCGAGGAAGAGGGTGCCGCCCTGAGCTTCGCGAAAGGCGCCTAGGCGATTGGCGGTCGCCCCGCTGAAGGCGCCGCGGACATGGCCGAAGAGTTCGCTTTCCAAGAGATCCGGTGGGATGGCGGCGCAGTTGACCGCGACGAAAGGCGCGCCCTGTCTCTTGCCGTGTTCGTGGATGGCACGGGCCACCAGTTCCTTGCCGGTGCCGGTCTCGCCGGTGACCAGTACCGTAGCCTCGCTGTCCACCAGGCGGCCGATGGTCTTCTGCACCTGGCGCAGGGCATCGCTGCCGCCGACCAGGGTGTGACCGTCCGCCGTTGCCGCCGGGGCATTGGCCGGCCCGCGCTGGGCGGTCATGCCGGCCAGCACCCGGATCAATTCCTCGCGGCCGATGGGCTTGGTGAGGTGGTCGAAGGCGCCCAGGCGCATGGCCTCGATGGTGTTGCCGGCGCTGGCGAAGGCGGTGAGTACCGTGACCGGCGGCGGCTCGGGGAGGGCGCGGATGCGCGCCAGCACCTCCAGCCCATCGAGCCCCGGCATGCGCAGATCGAGCAGCACGGCATCGACGGCCTCTTGCTGCAACAGCCGCAGCCCGGTCTCGCCCTGGTCGGCTTGCAGCACGCGATAACCCTGATCCGCAGCGGTTTCCGCCAGGGCGTCGCGCAGGCCGGCGTCGTCGTCGATGATCAGCAGGGTAGGCATGGCAGCAGGATCTCGAAGCGGGTAGGGGGAGAGGTCTCGACCAGGCGTGCCTCGCCGCCATGGGCGCGGGCGGTCTCGCGGACCAGGGCCAGGCCCAGGCCGGTGCCCTCGGGGCGGCCGGTGACGAAGGGTTCGAACAGCTGGGCGCGCAATTCGGCGGGTGGCCCCTGGCCTTCGTCCTCCACCGCCAGCACCAGCCAATCGCCACGCCGGCTGACGGCGAGGCGGATCTCGCTGCCCGCCGGGGCGGCCTGGAGCGCATTGAGCAGCAGGTTGTCCAGGGCCCGCGCCAGGGCGTCGCGATCGAAAAAGCCCTGTTCGACCGCCACCTGGGCGGTCAGACGGAGGCTGCGTTGGGCGGCCTGGTCTTCATGACCGGCCAGCACTTCGCGACAGAAGTTTGGTAGCGCGACGGTGGTCGGCTGTAGCTGCGGCGGCTGGGTGAGGTCGAGCAGGCGCCGCAGCAGGACGTCCAGCCGGGCGATCTGCGCGAGAATGGCGTCCAGGGCGCGCTGCTGACGCACCCCATCGCCGGCCAGGGCGTTCTCGGCCTTGAGACGCATGGCGGCCAGGGGATTGCGGATCTCGTGGGCGACCCCGGCGGCTACCCGGCCCAGGGCAGCCAGTCTTTCGCTGGCATGGACCTGGGTGGTCAGCCGCTGGGCCTCGTCGCGGGCCTGGGCCAGGCGCTGACCGGCCTGGTTGAGCGCGGCCAGCACCCGGTCCAGCTCCCGTTCGCCGGTAAGGGCCAGGGTGGGCAGATCATGACTGGCGTTGGCGCCGAGATCGCGTTCGACGCGGGCGACGTGGCGCGACCACTGCCAGGTGAGGCGGCCGAGCAGCAGGGTGGTCGCCAGCATGGCCAGCAGCAGCAGGCCCAGGCCGAGCTTCAACTGGCGCTGGCCTTCGCTCTCGGCGAAGCTCAGGCGCGTAAGGGTCCAGGCGGCGAGATCGGCGATGGGGCCGGGCAGCGGGCAGGCGGCGAGCAGGGTAGTGGTGCCGTCGCTGCTGAGGCGATCGCTCAGGCTGCGGGCGTCGCCGAGGGTCGTCGCGATGAGACTGGCCAGGCGCTGGCGCTCGGCGCTGGAGAGTTCGAAGGCACTGGACTCGGCCAGGGGGCCGGCCTGTTCCTGCCAGAGGCCGCCGGCCATGCCGCGATAGCGCAGCAGGGCGGTGGCGGCCACGCCGGTGAGTCCCTGGCGTAGCGTCGGATCGTTCAGCCCGGCAGTGGGGCCGGACCAGCCGTTGCTGTAGAAGCGATAGCTGCTGGCGATGGCCTGGCAGGCCTGCTCGGCTTCCACCCTGGCCTGGCCAAGCTGGGCGCTTTCCGATTGCCGCAGCAGCAGCACCATCAGCCAGCCGACCCCGACGGCCATGCCGCCGAGCAACAGCAACACGGCCAGCAGGCGACTGCGCAGCGATCCGAACATGGGTTTTCTCTTCCAGGCCTTGGCCTGGATAGAGTGCCACACCCCGGCGGAGTTCGCGGCGCAGAGCGGACGTCAGCCGCGGCGGCCGAATTCCGCTTCCTGCGCCGTCCAGCCGGCGACCCTCTCGCTTAGCGATAGGCCCAGGCCCGGTCGAGTCGGCACCAGCATCCGCCCGTCGCGGGTTTCCAGGCGTTCGTTGAACAGCGGCTCCAGCCATTCGAAGTGTTCCACCCAGGGCTCGGTGGGATAGGTGGCGGCGAGGTGCACGTGCAATTCCATGGCGAAGTGCGGCGCCAGCATCACGCCCGCCTGCTCGGCCAGGGCGGCCACCTTGAGGAAGGGTGTGATGCCGCCGACCCGGGGTGCATCCGGCATCAGGAAATCAGCACCGCGCAGACGGATGAATTCCTGGTGCTCGGCAAGGCTGGTAAGCATCTCGCCGGTGGCGATGGGGGTGTCGAAGGCGGCGGCCAGGGCGGCGTGGCCTTCGGCGTCGTAACAGTCCAGCGGCTCCTCGATCCAGATCAGGTTGAATTCCTCGAAGCGCCGGCACATCCGCTGGGCGGTGGGTCGGTCCCATTGCTGGTTGGCGTCGACCATCAGCGGAAAGCTGTCGCCCAGGTGGCGACGCACGCGGGCGACGCGTTCCAGGTCCAGGGCGCAGTCGGGCTGGCCGACCTTGAGCTTGATGCCGCCGATGCCTTTCTCGCGAGAGAGGTCCGTGTTCACCAGCAACTGCTCCAGTGGCGTGTGCAGGAAACCGCCGGAGGTGTTGTAGCAGCGCACCGAATCGCGCTGGGCGCCGAGCAGCCGCGCCAGGGAGAGGTTGGCGCGGCGCGCCTTGAGATCCCAGAGGGCCACGTCGAAGGCGCCGATGGCCTGGGTGGCGAGGCCACTGCGCCCCACCGAGGCGCCGGCCCAGCAGAGCTTGGTCCAGAGTTTCTGGATGTCGCTGGGATTCTCGTCGAGCAGCACCGGGGCGATTTCCCGGGCATGGGCGAACTGGCCGGGGCCACCGGCGCGCTTGGAATAGCTGAAGCCCAGGCCGCGCTGGCCGTCGCGGGTCTCGATCTCGACGAAGAGGATGGCGATCTCGGTCATCGGCTTCTGCCGGCCGGTGAGCACCTTGGCGTCACTGATGGGGGTGGCCAGCGGCAGGAACACGGAAGCCAGGCGGACCCAGGCGATGCGATCCTGGTCGGCGCTGTAGGACATATCGTTCATGGCAGTGATCTCCAGGGGTAAGGATCAGGGACGCGTGGAAGCAAGGGTGGCGGTGGTGGCGGCGGGCGGCTCGTCGTTCAGTTCGCCCAGGTCCAGGCGCTTGAGCGGGCCGACGATGACCAGGTAGGAGAAGGCGCCGAGCAGGCCCATGGCGGCGACGTAGGTGAGGGCCACGTCGAAGGAGCCGAGCTGGTTGATCATCAAGCCGATGGCCAGCGGGGTGACGATGCTGGCGATGTTGCCGCAGAAGTTGAAGATGGCGCCGCTCACGCCCATGGCGCGCTTGGGTGAAACATCGCCGACGATGCACCAGCCGAGGTTGCCCACGCCCTTGGCGAAGAAGGCGATGGACATCACCAGGGTGACCAGGGCGATGGACTGGGTGTAGTTGGCCACCACGATGCTGCTGGAAAGCAGCAGGCCGACGATGATCGGCGTCTTGCGCGCGGCGGTGAGGCTGTAGCCGCGGCGCAGCATGCCGTCCGACCAGAGTCCGCCGATGACACCGCCCAGGCAGCCGGCCACCGGCGGGATGGCGGCGATCAGGCCGACCTTGAGCATCGTCAGGCCCTTGGCCTCGACCAGGTAGGTGGGAAACCAGGTGAGGAAGAACCAGGTGATGGTGGTCAGGCAGAACTGGCCCAGGTAGATGCCGAGCATCATGCGGTTGCCGCTGATGGCCTTGAAGGTGCGCCAGCTGAAGGGCGCCTTGGTGTCGCCCAGGTCGGGCAGGCCGCCGCCGGCCTCGATGTGGTCCAGTTCGCTCTGGCTGACCCTCTTGTCGTGCCGGGGCTCCTGCACGGTGGCGAACCACAGCAGGCCGATGAGAATACCGGCGCCGCCGGTCCAGAAGAACACGTGCTCCCAGCCGAACTGGTTGAGCAGGATCACCATCAGCGGGGTGAACACCGCCAGGGCGAAGTACTGCGCCGACTGGAAGATGGCGGTGGCCAGGCCGCGCTCCTGGCGTGGGAACCACATCACCGTGAGGCGGTTGTTGGCGGGGAAGGCCGGCGACTCGGCCACGCCCATCAAAAAGCGCAGCACGAACAGCGCCAGCAGGGCCGAGGAGAAGAATTCGACGTAGCCCTGCAGGAAGGTTAGCACCGACCAGAGGATCAGGCTGGCGCCCAGCACCAGCCGCGAGCCGAAGCGATCGAGCACGATACCGCCGGGAATCTGCATGGCGGTGTAGGCCCAGCCGAAGGCCGAGAAGGCCAGGCCCATGGCCACGGCGTCGAAGCCGAGGTCGTGGCGCATGGCCGGTGCGGCGATGGAGAGGGTGGCGCGGTCGACGTAGTTGAACACCGTGACCAGGAAAATCATCGCCAGGACCAGATAGCGGACGTGGGTCCGCCGCGAAGAAGCGGTGGGATTGCGCATTGTTATTGTCCTTTTCAGCGGGCAAGACCGGCGGCGAGGCCGGCACCTGCAAGAGGACGCTAAGCTGATTACGCAATCATTCAAGCGTCAGCGCGTGCTCTCGCGCATGACCAGTTCGAAGCCGGTATTCCGTCGCAGCTGTGTCTCCGCGCCCGCCAGTCGGGCGAGCAGGGCCTCCGCGGCCTGGGCGCCCATCGCGGCGCCGCGCACGTCCACGGTACTCAGCGCCGGGATCAAATGGGCGGCGCTGGCCAGGTTGCCGAAGCCCATCACGGCCAGCTCTTCCGGTACCCGCAGGCCGCGGGCATGGGCTTCGGCCAGCACCCCGTGGGCGAGGGTATCGGAGCTGCAGACCACCACCTCGGGGCGGGTGCCAACGTCTAGCAACTGGGCTAGGCCCTGGCGCCCCAGTGCCGGGGTGGCCGGCGGCGGCAGGCTGACATCGATTGGCGCGCCCAGTCCGTGGGTGGCCAGTTCCTCACGAAAGGCATCGCGACGCAGCCGTCCGCGGGGATCGTCCAGGGTCAGGCTGGCGAAGTGGCGATAGCCGCGCGCCAGCAGCTCCCGAGCGACGGCCTGGCCCACCGCGACATGGGAAAAGCCCACCAGCATGTCCAGCGGCCGCTCGCCCTGGTCCCAGCACTCCACCAGGGGGATGCCGGCCTGGGACAGGCGCAGCCGGCTGGCGGCCGTGTGCAGGGTGCCGGTCAGCACCATGGCGTCGGGACGGCGGCGCAGCAGGGCGTCCAGCAACCGCTCCTCGCGTTCGGCGGAATAGTCGGTCAGGCCCAGCAGGGTCTGGTGGCCGGCTTCGGTCAGGGTCTGCATGAGCGCCTGCACGGTGTCGGCGAAGATGGAATTGACGATGGTGGGCACCAGGATGGCGATCAGCCGGCTGTCCTGGGGCGCGGCGCCGGTGGTGAGCATGGCCGGCTGGTAGCCGCTCTCGCGCACCGCGCGAAAGACCTTCTCGCGCAAGGCCGGACGAACGATCTCCGGCTGGTTGAGGGTGCGCGATACGGTGATCGGCGAGACCCCGGCCAGGCGGGCCACATCCTTCAGGGTCGGCGGCTTGCCATCGGGTCGGCCACGCCAGGGCGAGGCACTGCGATCGTTGGCCAAGGACGGTCTCCGCGGCAGCTGTATGGATCACGATTCTGCCGAGTCATATGATGACTCTCAAGTTGGCATAGCCACGAACGTACAAGCCAGGGTCGGGGGCGCCTGGCTAGCCTGGGCATCTCTTTCGACTGCTAGTGGGTGCCCCGTGGAAATCTTTCTCTATGCCTTGAGCGTCATGTACAGCCCCGGCCCGGTCAACGCCCTGGGCCTCGATGCCGGCCTGCGCGGCCAGGCGCGGCGCGCCCTGGGTTTCTATGCCGGGGTAGGCTGCGCCATGCTGCTGATGTTCCTGGCGTTGGGTTATGCCGGTGCGGCCGTCGTCTCGGGGGCGTGGCTACCCTGGTTGGCACTGCTCGGCGGCGGCTACAGTCTGTACCTGGGCTATCGCATCGCCACCGCCGCAGCGCCGGCTGCGGAGGGGCAGGACGCGCCGGTGGAGCGCTTGACCTTCGCCCGTGGTCTGCTGATCCAGGGGCTCAATCCCAAGGGCTGGCTGGCGGTGCTGCCCATCGCCACGGTGATGTTTCCCGCTGCCCAGATAACTGGGGCGAAGATCGCCCTCTGCACCTTACCCCTGGCGCTGGCGGCAGGCGGCGCGCCGGCCGGTTATGCCCTGCTCGGCGCCGGACTGGGACGCTACCTGGTACGGGGGCGCGGGTTGCGCTGGGTGAATCGGCTGCTGGGGCTGAGTCTGGTCGGCTGTGCCCTGCTGTTGTTCCACGACGCTTGGCGCGGTCTGCTAGGCTGAGCGCCTGAGGAGTCGCCATGAGCACCACGACCGAGCTACCCGGCGCCACGGATTGGGTGCGCCATGCCCAAGCCTTCGCCGAGCTGGAATCCATCGAGGCCTTTTTCAGCGGGCATGCCTTCGATCCCCATCGTCATGCCACCTACGCCATCGGCCGTACCCTGGCCGGGGTGCAGAGCTTTTCCTATCGTGGCGCCCACACCAACAGCTTGCCGGGCGAGACCATGGTCTTCCACCCCGACGAGGTCCACGACGGCCGCGCGGGCGCTGCCTGCGGCTTCCGCTATCGCATGCTCTATGTGCCTCCGGCGCTGGTGCAAGACGTCCTCGGTGGGCGACCCTTGCCCTTCCATCGCGAGGGGGTCTCCCTGGATCCGCGCCTGGCCCGGGCCACCGATGCGGTGTTCGCCGCCCTGGACGAGCGTCCCGATGCCCTCGGACGCGACGATGCGCTCTATGGCCTGGTCGCCACCCTGGCCGAGCCGGGGACGGGTCGACTTCGCCGCCGCCCTGCGGGCCCGCGAATACCTGGAGGACCACCTCGACCAGCCCGTCACCCTCGACGACCTGGCGCGCTGTGCCGGACGCGACCGCTGGAGCCTGAGTCGCGATTTCCGCGCCTACTTCGGTACCAGCCCGCACCGCTACCTGACCCTGCGCCGACTCGACCGGGTGCGGCTGCAGGTGCGCCTGGGTGTGGACCTGGCCCAGGCGGCCGTGGCGGCGGGCTTCTACGACCAGAGTCATATGACCAGACATTTCCGCCAGGCCTTCGGCATCGCCCCGGCGCGCTGGCTGCGTGACTTGGCTGCAGCCCCCGGTGGCTCTGGCGTGAAGGCGCTGCCCCAGGGGTAGCGCCAGCGCTCCGGGCGGCTGGCGCAGAACGACGGGCGCCGTTCAATCGGCGTCGCCAGCGAAACGATCACGGCCGAGGGCAGTCCACCTGTGCGCACTTCACCAACAGGAGCCCTTTTTATGACCGGCCAGGGAGAATCCGCCGCCCGTCCCACCTTCAGTCCCCCCGTGTTCTGGACCTCGACCCTGCTGTTGCTGGCGCTGGTGCTCTACGCCAGCCTGTTCCAGGCCAACGCCCAGTGGCTGTTCGCCGCCATCCAGGGCTGGATCATCACCAACCTCAGCTGGTTCTACATCCTCGCCGTGGCCATCATCCTCGGTACCGTGGTGTTCCTCGGCATCAGCCGCTACGGCGACATCAAGCTCGGCCCGGACCACAGCGAGCCGGACTACGCCAACACCACCTGGTTCGCCATGCTGTTCTCCGCCGGCATGGGCATCGGCCTGATGTTCTTCGGCGTCGCCGAGCCGGTGATGCACTTCCTCAATCCGCCCTATGCCGACGGTCAGACGGTGGATGCCGCGCGCCAGGCCATGCGCATCACCTTCTTCCACTGGGGCCTGCACGCCTGGTCGATCTACGCCATCGTCGCCTTGATCCTGGCCTACTTCAGCTATCGCCATGGCTTGCCGCTGACCCTGAGGTCGGCGCTCTATCCGCTGATCGGCGAGCGCATTTACGGCCCCATCGGCCATGCCGTGGACGTCTTCGCCATCATCGGCACGGTGCTGGGCGTGGCCACCTCCCTGGGCTTCGGCGTCTCCCAGATCAACACCGGTCTCAACGTGCTGTTCGGCGTGCCGGTGTCCACCCCGGTGCAGATCGGCCTGATCGTCATCACCACGGCGCTGGCCACCCTTTCCGTGGTCTCGGGTCTGGACAAGGGCGTACGGCGGCTGTCGGAGCTCAACCTGGGGCTGGCGGTGCTGCTGATGCTCACGGTGGTCATCCTTGGCCCCACGGTGCTGATCCTGCAGACCTTCGTCGAGAACACCGGCGGCTACCTCAGCGAGATCGTCAGCCGCACCCTCAATCTCAACGCCTACCGCCCCACCGACTGGATCGGCGGCTGGACGCTGTTCTACTGGGGCTGGTGGCTGGCCTGGTCGCCCTTCGTCGGGCTGTTCATCGCGCGCATTTCGCGCGGGCGGACCATCCGCGAATTCGTCTCCGGCGTACTGTTGGTGCCGGCCGGTTTCACCCTGTTGTGGATGACGGTATTTGGCAACACGGCGATCCACATGATCCTCACCGAGGGCATCACCGACCTGGCCGCCGCCGTCTCCCAGGACAGCTCCCTGGCGCTGTTCGCCTTCCTGGAACACTTCCCCTTCGCCAGCCTGATCTCGCTGATCGCCATCGTCATGGTGGTGGTGTTCTTCGTCACCTCGGCCGACTCCGGTGCCATGGTGGTGGACATGCTGGCCTCCGGCGGCCAGGACCGGACGCCGGTCTGGCAGCGGGTATTCTGGGGCGCCAGCATGGGGCTGGTGGCCATCGCGTTGCTGCTGGCCGATGGCCTCAAGGCCTTGCAGACCGCCACCATCGCCAGTGCCTTGCCCTTTACCCTGGCACTGCTCTTGAGCATGCGCGGACTGCTCAAGGCGCTCAAGCTGGACGCCACCAAGCGCGGTCTGCGCCATCAGTCGCTGAGTCTCACCCCGCCCACCACCCGTACGCCGGGCGGCTGGCAACGGCGGCTGCGCGGCCTGGCCATGTTCCCGCGACGGGCCCATGTGGTGCGTTTCATTGCCGAGGTGGCGAGGCCCGCCTGCCTGGCGGTGGCCGAGGAATGGCGCAAGCAGGGTTATGAATGCGGCGTGGAAGACCGCGACGATGGCGGGGTGCGGCTGCATGTCGGGCCGGCCGACCAACCTGAGTTCGTCTACCAGGTCAGACCCCACGCCTACGCCATGCCCAGTTTCGTCATGGGCAGCGAGCCAAACGAAGAGCGCAAGTACTTCCGCGCCCAGGTCTATTTGCGCGAGGGCGGCCAGGACCACGACGTCATGGGCTGGTCGCGGGAGGACGTCATCGGCGACATCCTCGACCAGTACGAACGCCATATGCATTTTCTGCATCTGGTGGGATAAACGAAAAAGCCGGGCGCAACGCCCGGCTTTTTCATGTTGCGGCGTTCGGGTCACTTCACCCGGAAGCGGCGCACCACGGCGATCAGCTGTTCGTTGGACGACTGGACCGCGGCGGTACTCTCGGCGGTGCGGTTGCCGCTGGTGACCAGGTCCTCGACGATGTGGCGCACGGCGACCATGTTCTGGTTGATCTCCCCGGCCACCACGCTCTGCTGTTCGGCGGCCGCGGCGATCTGGGTCGAGAGGTCGCTGATGCGCACCACCGAACCGCTCATCTCGTCCAGGCCTTCGGTGACCTCGCGGGTGCGCTCTGCAGTGCTCTGGCAACTGGCCTTGGTCATTTCCATGGCCGCGACCGCGGAACTCACCCCCTGCTGCAACCGGTTGAGCATCTCGTTGATCTCGGCGGTGCTCTGCTGGGTACGGCCGGCCAGGGCGCGGACCTCGTCGGCCACCACCGCGAAGCCGCGACCCTGTTCGCCGGCGCGGGCCGCCTCGATGGCGGCGTTGAGCGCCAGCAGGTTGGTCTGACCGGCAATCCCGCCGATCACCCCGAGCACGTCGTTGATGCGCTGGGCATCGCTTTGCATGGCCTGCACCTTGAGGGTGGCGTCTTCCACCTGGTCGACCAGGGCGAACACACTGGCGGACGCCTGCTGCACCACGGCGCGGGAACGCTCGGCCTGGCCATTGGCGGCCTGGGTGAGAGATGCGGTGTCCCCGGCGCTGCGCGCTACGGAGTCGGAGGTGGCGCTCATCTCGGTGATGGCGGTCACCGCCTGATCGGTCTCGCTGGCGTGGCGCGCGAGGATGGCGCCGTTCTGCTGGGCCTGGCCATGGAGTTGCTTGAGGCCGGTATCGATGCGATCGGTGGCGTCGCCGACCTCGCCGATCAGCCGCTGCAGGTAGGCGATGAAGCCGTTCACCGCACCGGCCACCGCATCCACCTCGTCCTTGCCATTCACCGGCACGCGGCGGGTCAGGTCGGCATCACCGGCGGACAGCGATTCGATGTTGCGCTGCAACATGCCCAGGCGACCCATCAGCTTGCCCAGGGCCAGCACCATGATTGCCACCAGCAGCAGGACCAGGGGTAACTGGATGGCCGCCAGGGTCTTGAGGATGCTGGTGTTGGTAGCGCCCAGCAGGGCGGTCGGCAGCGCCGTGGCCAACAGCCAGGGCGTACCGGCCAGCGGTTGCAGGAAGAAGGTGTGCGGGGTGCCGTGCTCGTCGATGTAGGCGTCCCGGACCAGGGCATCACCGCGCAGCTTGCCGAGATTCTGCTGGATGGCGGCGACGAAGGGCGAACGGGCGGCGTAGGCCGAGACGTTGTTCAGGACCTGCGAATCGCCCAGCTCGGTGAGGTTGCTGAGGATCTTGCCATCGGCCTCGACGATCATCATGTCGGTGTCGTCGAGTTCCTTGCGCAACTGGTCCACCAGGGGGTTGAAGAAACCCAGGGTGAGGTCGATGGTCGCCACGCCGAAGGCCTTGCCATCGCGCTGGATGGCCATGGCGCAGTTGGTGCGCGGCTGGGCGCTGGCGGCGTCCTTGTAGGCGGCGGCCCAGACGCACTGCCCGGCGGGGGCCTTGAGGCCGGCCTGGAACCAGGGCTGCTCCCAATAGTTTAGCGATTCGGGCGAGTTCCAGTGGGTGTTGACGATCAGCTTGCCGCTGGCATCGCGGTGGTAGAAGGTGCTGAACTTGTCGCGACCCTGCTCGCGCTGGTTCGGCAACGGCCAGATCCCGCCGCCGAACACCTTGGCGTCGCCGTACTGGTCCACCAGGCCGGGCAGCACCTTGTCGATGCCCGCGCTGTCCAGCAGCGGTACGGCCTGGGTGATGGCGCGCTGTTGCGCCTGGATCTGGTTGAGTTCGCGATAGATGCGCGTCCCTATCTCATTGACCCGGGTCAGCACCGCGGACTCGCCCGCGGCGACCAGGTCCGGGGTGACCCAGAGGCGGATGCCGACGATGGTGGCGAGTACGGTCGCGCCGATGAAGCCGAGGAAGATCAGGGTGTAACGAGTCCGGATGGTGGCCAGGGCCATGGTGTCGCTCCTTCAAATACAGCGTCGTCCACGCTGCGAGAAGCATCCTTTGGAATTGTCTGAAACGAGGATGTTAGAGACTTATCGGCGTTAAAAGTGTGACCTTTAGCCGCAGAGGTGACGGGATACCGTTGGCGAAAAAGGGTCGCGCCGTGACCCGCTGGCCAGGTCGCGTACCGCTCGGTGCTGGTAGGGTTCAGAGTGGCAAGGCGCGTTGTTCGCCCTGCCAATTCTTGCCCTCCAGACGGGCGATCAGCAGGAGATCACCGGCACCCGGCGCCGCCACCAGGCATTGGCCGTCGGCCAGCCAGAAGGCACTGCGCCCCACGCAGGCGTAGCCACCGGTCGGGGCATGGTGATTGGCCAGGAGTACCGGAAACCCCAGCTCCCGGGCATGGGCCGCCAGGCGGGCGCTGTCGGCGGGATAGCCGGTTGGCCCGATCACTGCCGAGACCAGGTAGACGTCGGCGCCCTGGGCCCGGGCTGCCTCGGCGTGGGCGCGGTGATTGCTGTCGGCGCAGATGGCCAGGGCGCAGTTCAGGCCATTCACCGGCAACAGGCCGCCGCCGGTGCCGGCCGAGAAGGGTGGTGCCTCGCCCGGATGCAGATACTGCTTGGTGTGTACCCGGCAACTGCCGTCGGCGCCCAGGATCAAGGCGCCGATATGCAGGCCGGCGGGGCTGCGCACGGGAGCACCGACGATGGCCGTGAGTCGCGCTGCGCGGCAGGCGTCGCGCAATGGCTGCAGGCGAGCATCGGCCGGGTCCAGCGTCAGCGTCTCGGCTAGGCTGGGTTCGTAGCCGGTCAGGGACAGCTCGGGAAACAGCAGCAGATCCACCCCTGCCTCGGCCGCCGCGGCGATGAAGTCCAGATGGATGCGCAGATTGGCGGTGAGGTCCCCGGCGATCGAGGCGGATTGGGCGGCGGCGAGGGTCAGGGTCGGCATCTTGGATTCCTTGAATGGGGTCTCCCTCACCCCGGCCCTCTCCCAAGGGGAGAGGGGGCGTCAAGGTCGGCCCCGTAGCGTGGAAAACCGCGCAGCGTTTTCCACTGGGGTACTCGGGCAGGGCGTTCTTCACCCCGATCTTCTCCGAAGGAGAGGGGGGCAAAGCGGTGGGCCCGGCCCTTACAGCAGGGTGAAGCTCCCCTCACGCACCCGCTCCGAATCCAGGCCGACCATCACCTTGAATTCGCCCGGCTCCGAGACCAGCTTGAGGTCGTTGTTGTAGAAGCGCAGGTCCGCCTCGGTGATGGGGAAGTCCAGCTCGCGACTCTCGCCCGGTTGCAGCATCACCTTCTGGAAACCCTTGAGCTCCTTGACCGGACGGGCCAGGGAGGCGGTCACGTCGTGCAGATAGAGCTGCACCACGGTGGCGCCGGCGCGGTCGCCGGTGTTCTTCACCGTGACCCTGGCGGTGAGGGTCTCGCCCTTCTTCAGGGTGGCGCTGGACAGCTGCGGCGCCGAGACGTCGAAGGAGGTGTAGCTCAGGCCGTAGCCGAAGGGGTAGAGCGGGCCGTTGACGATATCGAAGTAGCGCGAGGTGTACTTGTTCGGCTTGGCCGCATCGAAGGGCCGGCCGCTGCTCAGGTGGTTGTAGTACAGCGGCACCTGGCCCACTTCGCGGGGGAAGGTCATGGTCAGCTTGCCCGAGGGGTTGTAGTCGCCGAACAGCACATCGGCCACGGCATTGCCGCCCTCGGTGCCGGGGAACCAGGCTTCCAGCAGGGCATTGGCCTGCTCCTGTTCCCATTCCAGGGCCAGCGGGCGGCCGTTCATCAAGACCAGCACCAGCGGTTTGCCGGTGGCCTTGAGCGCCTTGATCAGATCGCGCTGGGTGTCGGGCACGCTGATGCGCGCGCGGCTGGAGGCTTCGTGGGCCATGCCCTGGGATTCGCCTACCACCGCCACCACCACGTCAGCCTGACGCGCGGCGGCCACCGCCTCGGCGATCATGTCGCCGGCGCTGCGAGTGTCCACGGCCACCGCCGGTTCGTAGGAATTGAGATAGGCCAGCACATCACGGTCGGCCAGCAGGTTGGCGCCCTTGGCATAGAGTACCTTGCCCTGGCCGGCCACGGCGTTCTCCAGACCGCGGCGGATGGACACCGCCTGGGCGGACACACCGGCGGCGGACCAGTTGCCCATGACGTCGCGCTGGCTGTCGGCCAGCGGCCCGACCACCGCCAGGGTGGCGCCCTTGCGCAGCGGCAGCACGGCCTTCTCGTTCTTCAGCAGCACCAGGCTCTCGCGGGCCACCTGGCGGGCCTCGGTACGGTGCAGGCGGGATTCGGCGTTGGTGTCCGCCGGGTCCTGGCCCTGCAGCCGGCGATAGGGATCCTCGAACAGGCCCAGGCGGTACTTGGTCAGCAGCATGTCGCGCACGGCCTGGTCGATCTCGGCCTGGGTGACCTTGCCGGCCGCCAGCAGGGCGGGCAGCTGCTTGCCGTAGACGTCGTCGTGCATGTTCAGCTCGACGCCGGCCTTGAGCGCCTGCTCGGCGGCGTCGCGGGTGTCCTTGGCCACGCCGTGCAGCACCAGCTCGTTGATGGCGCCGTGGTCGCTGATCAGCAGACCTTTGTAGTTCCAGTCCTTGCGCAGCAGATCCTGCAGCAGCCAGCGATTGGCCGTGGCCGGGACGCCGTTGATGCTGTTCAGCGCCACCATCACCGCCCCGGCACCGGCCTCGGCGGCAGCGCGATAGGGCGGCAGGTAGTCCTGCATGAGTCGCTGCGGACTCATGTCGACATTGCTGTAGTCGCGTCCGGCTTCCACGGCGCCGTAGCCGCCGAAGTGCTTGATACTGGCCATCAGGCTGTCGGGGGCGCGCAGGTCGTTGCCCTGGTAGGCCCGCACCAGGGTGGCGCCGATGCGGGAGGTGAGCCAGGTATCCTCGCCGAAGGTTTCCGAGGCGCGGCCCCAGCGCGGTTCGCGGGTCACGTCGACGGTGGGCGAGAAGGTCAGGTTGAGGCCGTCCGCAGCAGCCTCGAGGGCCGAGATCCGCCCGCTGGTGGCGATGGCGTCGAGATTCCAGGTGCTGGCCAGACCCAGGTTGATGGGGAAGATGGTGCGCATGCCGTGGATGACGTCATAGGCGTAGAACAGCGGGATCTTCAGGCGGCTGTTGGCGACCTGGTCCTGCATCTGGCGGATGTCGGGGCGGGTCACGGTGTTGAACATGGCGCCCACCTTGCCGGCACGGATGTCCGCCATGATGGCTTCCTTGGGGTAGTCCGGCCCCACGCTCACCAGGTTGAGCTGGCCGATCTTCTCCTCCAGGGTCATCTTCGCCAGCAGGGCGTCGACGTAGGCGCGCGCCGGATCGGCGTCCTGCGCCGTGGCGAAGGTGACGGTGGCGGCCAATCCCAGGCCGAGCATGAGTGCGGTGAGGCGTGGTGCGTTCAACATCTTCCCCGGATTCCCTGTAGGTCTTTTCTCGTTGTTCTGGCACGGCGGTGCGCCGCCGATTGTACAGGGCGAAAAGGTGGGAAGCGGAGCCGTCGACGGCCGGTGCGGGGCCGGTCGTCAGGGGCACCGGGCGGCTAGAAACGGGGCTTGCGGGTTTCCCAGTCCGGCTGGTACTTGCGCATCTGGCGCACATCGTCGCGGCTGCGGATGTCGATGGCGAGGAATTGTTCATGCAGCTTGGCGAGCTGGTCATGATCGAGCTCCACGCCCAGGCCGGGGGCATCGGTAATGGCGACGCAGCCGTTCCTGATCGGCAGCTTGCCGCCCTGGATGACTTCCTCGTCCGCTTCCTGCCAGGGGTAGTGGGTGTCGCAGGCATAGGCCAGATTGGGCACCGCGGCGGCCACGTGAGTCATGGCCATGAGGCTGATGCCCAGGTGAGAGTTGGAGTGCATGGAGACGCCCAGGCCAAAGGTGTCGCACATCCGCGCGAGGATCTGGGTATCCCTGAGACCGCCCCAGTAGTGGTGGTCGGCGAGCACGATCTGCACGCTGTTCTGGGCCACGCTGCGGCGGAATTCGTCGAAGTCGGTGACCACCATGTTGGTGGCCAGGGGAATGCCGGTGCGCCGGTGTAGTTCGGCCATGCCGTCCAGGCCCGGGGTCGGGTCTTCGTAGTACTGCAGATCGTCCTTCAGTACTTCGGCGATGCGCAGGGACGTTTCCAGCGACCAGTTGCCGTTGGGATCGATGCGCAGCGGCGCTTCCGGAAAGGCCTGGCGTAGCGCCTTGATGCAGGCCGCCTCGTGATCCGGACCGAGCAGGGTGCCGGCCTTGAGCTTGATGCTCTGGAAGCCGTGCTCCTCGATCATCCGCGCCGCCTGGGCCACCACCTGCTCGGGGCTGATGGCTTCGCCCCAGCGATCGGGCGGGTAGGGCGCATCGATGTGCTCGGCGTACTTGAGGAACAGATAGGCGCTGAAGGGTACCTCGCGGCGCACCGCACCGCCGAGCAATTCGACCAGGGGAATGCCCAGGGAGCGCGCCTGCAGGTCGAGAAAGGCCACTTCGAAGGCGGAATAGGCGTTGGCCACCTGCTTGCTCGGATGGGAGCCAGGCGCCAGTTCGGCACCAGCCACCACGCCACCGGCGAGGCCGGCGACGGTCTCCACCACCCGGGCGCGCAGGCCATTGAGGTCCCAGGCGGAGAGGCCGATCAGGCTGCTTTCCATGGCTTTCAGCACTGCCAGCACCGGGGCATCGCCGTAGCTTTCGCCGAGGCCGATGTGGCCGTTGTCGCCTTCCACCTCGATGATGGACCTCAGGGCATAGGGTTCGTGGATGCCGCTGGCGTTGAGCAGCGGGGCATCGCGAAAGGCGATGGGGGTGACGGTGATGCGTTTGATCTTCACGCTCAGACTCCTGGACTTGTCGTTATGGTGGTCTTTGTCAGTCATCGTATGACTAGAAGTCGGGATGTTCAACCGAAAGAAATGCCACGCTTCCCGGCAGACGACCGCGCATCGCATCAGGCTTGCCCACGTCGAATCGGGCTGGATAAATAGCCAGCCGATCACCTCGTCCTCCGCTTCGCATGAAAGCTCCACTCGAAGACCCTCTCTACTATCTGCACAACTTCCAGCGGGTACTGGACTGGGTCGCCCTGCGCTATCCCGATCTGCTCGACGACCGCGAGCAGGCCTTCATCGCCGCCTTCGCCGAGCTGCCGCAGCCCTCGCGGGCTCTGCTGGTGCGCCTGGTGATGCGCAAGGGCGAGGTGTTCCGTGCCAGCAAGCTGGTCTATGGCGAGATCGGCTGCCCCCGCGCCGCGGCGAGTCCGCTGGTGGAGCTCGGCTGGCTGCTGGCCGATCCGGAATTGCACCTGATCGAGCTCTTCGCCCTGCTGCGCAAGGAAGAGCTGCTCGGTTGTTTCGGCAGTCGTTTGCCCAAGACGGGCCGCAAGGAAGACTGGCTGGCCCATCTGGAGGGCCAGCAGACCGCGCCCCTGGCCTTCAGCGGCTGGGCCGGGACGGTGCCCGAGCTGGTGGCGGAGGGTGTCTGGCGATTGACGCTGATGGATCTCTGCGACCGTCTGCGCCTGCTGTTCTTCGGCAATCTGCATCAGGACTGGACCGACTTCGTGCTGGCCGACCTGGGTATCTTTCAGTACGAGACGGTGGCCTTCAGCGCCGAATCCCGTGCCTTCGGCCAGCGCCACGAGGTGGACGCCTACCTCCACATCCAGCGCTGCCGCCAGGCGTTGCGCGATGGCCTGTCGGCCGCCGAGCTGCTACCGCTGCTGCCCGCCGAACGCTTCGCCAACACCTGGCTGGAATTGCGCCGCGGCAAGCTGCTCCACGAACTGGCACAGCATCACGAACGCCTCGGCGAACTGGCCCAGGCCCAGGCGCTCTATGCCGCCTCGGCGCACCCCGAGTCGCGCATCCGTGCCCTGCGCATGCTCGAACGCCTGGAGGACTGGCCCGCCGCCCAGGTGCTGGCGGAAGCCATCGCCGCCGCCCCGGCCCATGACGCCGAGCGTCAGCAGGTGGCGCGCATCCTGCCGCGGCTGGTGCGCAAGCAGGGCGGCCCGCCCAACAAACGCCGTCCGGTCAGTACTGTGGAGCGCCTCGATTTCGAACTGGTCAACGACGGCCTGCGCCGGGTGGAGTGGCTGGTGCGCGAGCACCTGGGCCGCGACGAGGCGCCGGTGCACTATGTGGAAAACACCCTGCTCACCAGCCTGTTCGGGCTGCTGTGCTGGGACGCCATCTTCCTCGCCATCCCCGGCGCCTTCTTCCACCCCTATCAGCGCGAGCCGGCCGACCTGCGCCTGCCGGGCTTTCGTGAGCGACGGGCCGAAGCCTTCGCCGCCTGCCTGGCGCGACTGGAAGACGGCTCCTATCCGGCGGTGATCCGCGAGCGCTTCGCCGGCAAGCGCGGCCTGGCCTCGCCCTTCGTCGCCTGGGGCATCTTGAGCAGCGAACTGCTCGACCAGGCCCTGGCCTGCCTGCCGGCGCAGCATCTGCGGCTGTGCTTCGAGCGCCTGCTGGAAGACCCGGACAACAACCGCACCGGCTTGCCCGACCTGATCCAATTCTGGCCGGCGGAAGGGCGCTACCGGATGATCGAGGTCAAGGGCCCGGGCGACCGCTTGCAGGACAACCAGCGCCGCTGGCTGGACTTCTTTGCCGCCCATGACATTCCGGTGAGCGTCTGCCATGTGCAGTGGCAGGCCGCCGCGACGCCCGCATGAGCTATCGCATCGCCGTTCGCGCCCTCTGCGAATTCACCGCCAAGGCCGGCGACCTGGACCTGAGGTTCACCCCGTCGCCCACCGCCCTGGAGGGCATCGAAGGGCATCAGCGGGTGGCGGCGCGGCGCGGACCCGACTACGAGCGCGAGGTCAGCCTCCAGGGCGACTTCGAGGACCTGCAGGTGCGTGGCCGTGCCGACGGTTTCGACGCCGTCGCCCAGCGCCTGGAAGAGATCAAGACCCACAGGGGCAGCCTGGAACGCCAGCCGGGCAATCACCGCCACCTGCACTGGGCCCAGGCCAAGGTCTATGGCCATCTGCTTTGCCAGAGCCGCGAGCTGTCGGAGCTGACCCTGGCGCTGGTCTATTTCGACATCGGCACGGGCACCGAGACCGTCTTCACCGAAGAATGGACGGCAGCCGACCTGGCCGCGCACTTCGAATTGCAGTGCTCGCGCTTTCTCGCCTGGGCGCGCCAGGAGCTGGCCCATCGCGCCGCCCGGGATACCGCCCTGGCGACCCTGGCCTTTCCCCATGCCGACTTTCGCCACGGCCAGCGGCCCCTGGCGGAAGCCGTCTACAAGGCCGCCAGCGTTGGCTGCTGCCTCTTGGCCCAGGCGCCTACCGGCATTGGCAAGACGGTGGGCACCCTGTTCCCGCTGCTCAAGGCCATGCCGCGGCAGCAACTGGATCGATTGTTCTTTCTCGCCGCCAAGACCCCTGGCCGTGCCCTGGCCCTGCATGGCCTGGAGTCCCTGGCCGCCCCGGTACGGGTGCTGGAGCTGGTGGCACGGGACAAGGCCTGCGAGCACCCGGAACTGGCCTGCCATGGCGAGTCCTGCCCGCTGGCGCGCGGCTTCTATGACCGCCTGCCGGCCGCGCGTGCCGCCGCCCTGGCCGAACCCACGCAGCTGACCCGGGCGCGGGTGCGGGAGACGGCCCTGGCCCATGAGGTCTGCCCTTATTACCTGGCCCAGGAACTGGCGCGCTGGAGCGACGTGGTGGTTGGCGACTACAACTATTACTTCGACGGCAGCGCCATGCTCCACGCCCTGGCCCAGACCCAGGAGTGGCGGGTCGGGGTGCTGGTGGACGAAGCCCACAACCTGCTCGACCGCGCCCGTGGGATGTACAGCGCCAGCCTCGACCAGCGCCGCCTGGCCGCCGGCCGAGCCGTGGCGCCCCCGGCCATCGCCAAGGGCCTGCAGGCGCTCAATCGCGAATGGAGTCGACTGCACAAGGAGCAGGTGGCCGACTACCAGGTGCAGCCGGAATTGCCCGCCGCCTTCCTCACCGCCCTGCAACGGGTGGTGGGCCTGCTCACCGAGCATTTCGGCGAATCCGGGCAGCCGCCGGCGCCGGAGCTGCAGACGCTGTTCTTCGACCTGCTGCAGTTCATGCGCCTGGGCGAGACCTTCGGCGATCACTCGCTGTTCGACGTCACCCTGCTCAAGGGCCGCGGCAAGACGCAGTCGCAACTCAATCTGCGCAACCTGGTGCCGGCGCCCTTCGTCGGTCCGCGGCTGGCGGCGGCCCATAGCTGCACCCTGTTCTCCGCCACCCTGACGCCGGCGCATTTCCACCGTGATCTGCTCGGGGTGCCGGCCGGCAGTGCCTGGGTCGACGTCGCCTCGCCCTTCGCCGCCGAGCAGCTGGAGGTGCGCCTGGTGCGGCTCTCCACCCGCTACGCCGACCGCGCCGCCTCCCGCGCGCCCATCGCGGCCCTGATCGCGGCGCGCTATCGCCAGCGACCGGGCAACTACCTGGCCTTCTTCAGCAGCTTCGACTATCTCGATCAGGTGGCCGAAGCCCTCGCCGAGCGGGCCCCCGAGGTGCCCCAGTGGCGCCAGTCCCGCGGCATGGACGAAGCCGCCCGCCAGGCCTTTCTCGAGCGCTTCCAGGCCGATGGCCGCGGCATAGGTTTCGCCGTGCTCGGCGGCAGCTTCGGCGAGGGCATCGACCTGCCCGGCGACCGCCTGATCGGCGCCTTCGTCGCCACCCTCGGCCTGCCCCAGCTCAATCCGGTCAACGAGCAGCTGCGCCAGCGCCTGCAACGGCGCTTCGGCGACGGCTATCGCTACGCCTATCTCTACCCGGGCCTGCAGAAGGTCATCCAGGCCGCTGGCCGGGTGATCCGCACCGTGCAGGATCGCGGCTGCCTCTACTTGATCGACGATAGGTTCACCCAACCCGAGGTCAAGGCGCTGCTGCCGAGCTGGTGGCAGGTGGAGGAGGGCGCGGTGCCCCTGTTGGAGCCTGTGCTGGCTTGAACCTGGATCGTGGCCATGGCGGTTGCATAGGCTGATCGCAGCCATGCCGGTGCACCTTGGCGACCGCTCTGGCTTGGACTATCGCGGCCATGGGCCGCTCCTACAAAAGCCTCATCCCCTGTAGGAGCGGCCCATGGCCGCGATCACCATTAGGCCTTCGGCGTCTCCTCACAGAACCTCAATCGATTACCGAACGGATCGGCGATCTCCATCACCAGGCCCCAGGGCAATTCCTCGACACCCGGACGGGCAAAGCCGTAGTTCTTGGCCAGCAGCTCGGTCTGGAAGGCGCGGATGCCGGTCATCCGCACGAAGACCGTCGAGCCTGGGCAGGCGTCGCCGTGGTGGCCGGACAGGTGCAGGCGCAGGCCCTGGCGTTCGACTTCGGCGTAGAGCGGCAGCCTCGGTTCGAAGCGATGCTCCCAGACCAGGCGGAAACCGAGGAAGTGGCAGTAGAATTCGTGCGCCTTTTCGTCATCGAAGATGCGCAGGATGGGGCTGGGTTGCCCGAAGGCGATGGCGGCATTGGCCATGAGGGTCTCCACGGAAGCGTCAAAGGGATGTCGATGATGCGCTTTCCAGGATGCCCGGCCACCCGAACTGTGATCCGGAAAGCTTTGGTAACCCTCCTGGCAGGCCAGAGCGTGCGCTAGGCTGCAGTTCACCGGTGCGATGGCGAACCTATCCGGGTATCGTGCATTCTTTTTCCTTTCTGGCGGTTCGGCTGGGCCGAATCTTTCATCCTTAGTGACCAAGGTTGATCCATGCAGCGTAGACACCTGCTCAAAGCGTCCCTGGCCCTGGCGGCCTATACCGGCATTCCCTCCACCGGGCTGTTCGCCCTCCAAGCCTTCGCCAATCCGGCCGATGGCGATGGCCAGGCCTTCGATTACGACTGGCTCAAGCAGCACGCCAAGGACCTGGCCGGCCAGGCCTACCAGCCGACCGCCCAGAAGCTGCCCGACACCCTGGCGAACATGACCCCCCAGCAGTTCAACGCCATCGGCTACGATGCCCAGCATTCGCTCTGGCACGACCTCAAGGGCCAACTGGACATCCAGTTCTTCCACGTCGGCATGGGCTTCAAGACCCCGGTGCGCATGTACTCGGTGGACCCCAAGACCAAGCAGGCCAAGGAAGTCCACTTCCGTCCCGAACTGTTCAGCTACAACAACAGCGGTGTCGACCAGGGCCAGCTCAAGGGCGACCTGGGCTTCGCCGGCTTCAAGCTGTTCAAGGCGCCGCACCTGGCGCAGTACGACATCGTCTCCTTCCTCGGTGCCAGCTACTTCCGCGCGGTGGACAAGACCCGCCAGTACGGCCTGTCGGCCCGCGGCCTGGCGATCGACACCTATGCCGATCGCCCTGAGGAATTCCCTGACTTCACCAAGTTCTGGTTCGTCACCCCGAGCAAGAACAGCACCCGCTTCGTGGTCTATGCGCTGCTGGATTCGCCCAGCGCCACCGGTGCCTATCGCTTCGACATCGACTGCCTGAACGACCGGGTGGTGATGGAAGTGGACGCCAACGTCAACGCTCGCCGCGACATCAAGCAGCTGGGCATCGCGCCCATGACCAGCATGTTCAGCTGCGGCACCTACGAGCGCCAGACCTGCACCACCTACCACCCGCAGATCCATGACTCGGATCGCCTGTCCATGTGGAAGGGCAACGGCGAGTGGATCTGCCGGCCGTTGAACAATCCGCCCAAGCTGCAGTTCAACGCCTTCAAGGACGACAGCCCCAAGGGCTTCGGCTTGGTGCAGACCGATCACGAGTTCGAGAGCTACCAGGACGTCATGGTGCGCTACGACCGGCGGCCGAGCCTGTGGGTCGAGCCCACCACCGCCTGGGGCGAGGGCGCCATCCAGTTGCTGGAGATCCCCACCACCGGCGAGACGCTGGATAACATCGTGGCCTTCTGGGCTCCGGCGGAGACCATCACCGCCGGCAAGTCGCTGAACTACGGCTACAAGCTGCACTGGAGCGCGCTGCCGCCGGTGAGCACGCCGCTGGCACGGGTCTATGCCACCCGTTCCGGCATCGGCGGCTTCCCCGAGGGCTGGGCGCCGGGCGAGCACTGGCCCAAGGTCTGGGCACGGCGCTTCGCCCTGGACTTCAACGGCGGCGGTCTGTCGTTCCTGCCCGAGGGCACCGGCATCGAGCCGGTGGTGACCGTTTCGGACGGCAAGGTGCAGGATTTCCACGTGCTGAAGATCGACGAGATCGGCGGCTACCGGGTCATCTTCGACTGGTATCCCACCAGCGACAGCACCGAGCCGGTGGCGATGCGCGCCTTCATCCGCACCCAGGACCGCGCCCTGAGCGAGACCTGGCTCTACCAGTACTTCCCGCCGGCAGCGGACAAGCGTCGCTATCCGGACTGGAAACAGTCCTGATCTGACCGCCAGCTGCCCAGCCGCCGCTGCACCCTCGCCGGGGCAGCGGCGGTTTTGCTTGAGGAAGGCGGCGAAGACGCGCTGGGCCGAAAGTCCAGCGCGCCCCTAGTCGGCCAGGATCACGCGATTGCGGCCGCCGCGCTTGGCCTGGTAGAGGGCGGCGTCGGCCAGGCTATAGGCGATGTCGAAGGCGGTGCCCGGGGTGTTCAGGCTGAGGCCGAAGCTGGCGGTCACCGGTGCCGGTCCCGCATTGTCCGTGGCGATGCGCTGGCGTAGGCGTTCGGCCACGACCAGCGCCTCGTCGCGAGGGCAGGCCGGCAGCAGCACGGTGAATTCCTCGCCGCCCACCCGGCCGACGATAGCCGGCTCCTGGACGATCTCCTGCAGGCAGCGGGCGATGGCCTGGATGACCGTGTCCCCCACGGGATGGCCGAATTCGTCGTTGATGCGTTTGAAGTGATCGATGTCCAGCACGATCATGGCGCCGCCGGACTGGCGCAGGAGGCGCCCGGCATGCTCGATCACCGCGCCCCGGTTGAACACCCCGGTGAGGGCGTCGTGGCTGGCCCGGTATTCCAACTGCTGCGTAAGGGTCTGCAATTGCTGGTTCAGGGCATTCATCTCGCGCTCGGCGCGGTCGCTGCGGGCGATCAACCGCCGTGTCTCGCGCATCAGCCGCTCGAAGTGCAGGCTAAGCTCACCCAGCGCCGCCCGGTAGCTCTCGCCCGAGCTGTCGCCGTTCGCATACAGGGCGCGGGCCGCCTGCAGGACCGCGGCTTCCTGCTCGAACAGGTCGGGCCCGACGCTAGCCGGGTCGTAGCGTCGGGCGCTGGCGGTCATGCCGGCAGCTCGGGGTGTTCGACGAACACCAGGGCCTCGAAGTCCAGCCGTAGCTCTTCGCCGAACTCCTGGATGGTCTCGTCCTCGGCGTCGTAATACCAGTGCAGCTCCACGACGTTGCCGGCCTGGGCTGCCTGGTCGAGGGCGTCGAACAGGGTGAACAGCATCTTGGTGCTGGAGCTGTTGAAATAGGCCAGGGCGACATGCACCAGGATGGTGGCGCCTTGTCGTTGCTCCAGATAGGCGCGCAGGCGCTCGATCACCGGCAGATAGAAGGCGGCGGCATTCTCGGGAAAGGATTCTCCCTTGAGCCAGAGCACGTCTTCGGCGAAGCGAAAATCCACTTCCGGCGACGTGGGCGTGGGAGCGATGAACACGGTGTCCATACGAGGTTGGCCCTGATCAGATGGTGGCTTTCAGGCAGAACAGGGTGATGCCCGCGTCCTGCGTGGAAGGATGGAAGGCGAATTCCAGCGGCGCGCTGGCATCCCGGGCCATGGTCAGGAAGCCGAGCCCGGCGCCCTTGCTGTCGGCTGGGGTCTCGGCGCGCAGGGATTCGCGATAGGCCTGCTTGATCTGCTCCAGCGACATACTGCGCAGCGGCTCCAGGCGGTCGCGCAGGGCGTCCACCTTGTCGCTGGCGATGGGATTGGCACAGAGCATCTGGTAATGGCCGTCCTGGCGGGTGATACAGACCGAGCCCTGTCCCAGCTTGGCGTCTTCGGGAGGCTCCGTGGGCAAGGCATCCGCCGAATAGTGCAGGACGTTCTGTGACAATTCGATGAAAGAGGAGAACAGCTTGCGTCTAGTGGTACCGCTGACCCCCTCGAATTCCAGTTGCAGCTTCACCACCTCGGCCATGGCGGCGACGATGCCGTGGGAGAAGTAGCCGAGGTGATAGAAGATGACGTGTTGCTGCTGGGCGATCTCGAGGAAGGCGCCGTCCTGCGCGAAGGATTTCATCATGTCAGCGAGGCCACGCGAATGCAGAGGAAGGTGAGGTCGTCCCGGCGTAGCTCATCGCCTTGCCAGGTGGCGAGGTCCTCGCTCAGCTGCTGGCAGAGCGTAGCGGTGGGCAGGTGGCGCGAGTCGACCAGCCGGGTCAGGGCGCGCCGCTTGCCGAAGGAGGTCCGGCGCGGGCCGCCGATCTGATCGACCAGACCGTCGGTGGTGGCGAACAGCAGGCTGCCCGGTTGCAGGGGCAGGGTGGTGGCCTGCCAGCTCTGATCGGCAGGGCTGTCGGCATAGCCGAGACCGATGCGCAGCGGCGCCAGGGTCAACACCGTGGCGTCGTCGGGCGGCAGCACATGCAGTGCCAGGCGCGCGCCGGCATAGGTCAGCAGATGGTCGCGCCGATCTACCCAGAAGCAGGCGATGTCCAGGCCGTCATTGGATTCCGACAGGTCGCCGGACTGGCCGAGCATGGCCTTGACGCTGACATTGATCGCCGCCAGCAGGGCGGACGGATCGCGCGGCCCCAACTGTTGCAGCGCCTGGGTCAGGGAGGCGGAGGCGATCATGGTCATGAAGGCACCCGGCACGCCGTGACCGGTGCAGTCGGCGATGGCGCCGAACCAGCCGTCCTGGTACTGGGCGAAGTGATAGAAGTCGCCACCGACCACGTCACGCGGCTGCCAGACCAGGGTGGCGTCCTGTTCCATGATCGCCAGGGCCTCGCGGGAGCTACGCAGCATGGCCCGCTGGATCACGCTGGCGTACTCGATGCTGTACATGATCTGGCGATTCTTCTCGGCCTGCAGATCGGCGACGATGCGCATCAGCTGCACGCCCAGGCCGAGGCCGGCGAAGCGTCCCTCGCGGGTGACGATGAAGCCATCGGCCAGGGCCTTCTCGCCCACCTCGACGGTCCGCCGGGTGAGTTCCTCGATGGACAGCCCGGCGTCTACCACCAGCGGCTCCTTGTCCATGAAGGCGATGCAGCTCTTGCGGTCGTAGACTTCCCGGTGATACGGCTTGCTCATCTGCGAGAGGAAGATGTCGCGATTGATGAGGCCGATCGGCCGGTCGTGCTCGATCACCGCGAGGCTGGTGATCTCGCGCCTCTCGTTGAACAGGTCCATGACCATGGCGTTGGTGTGCTCGGCCTCGACCGCCGGCCAGGAGGTACACAGATCGATGGCGCAGCGCTGGCTGGGACGCGAGGCAGCGCGGGAGGCTTGCAGGGGAGCGGACGACATCTGTTCGAATCCGTTCGGGAGGTCAAGCCAGCCTAGAGACTCTGTGTTGAGCTTTGATGACAAAATGTGGCAAGACGCCATCACGGGCAGAGCCCCTGTGGCGTCAGGCCAGCGCTGCGCTCAGCCGGTCAGGACGCCCAGCGTGCCGCGGGCGAAGGGGGTCGGGGGCACGGCGTTGAGCACGGCACCCTGCAGTACCAGGCCGCTGTGGGCGAACTGCCGCTGGGTGGCCTCAATCTCCTTGGCGGTGTTGCAGCCATGACGGGTCACCAGCAGCGCGGTGCTGGCCTGGGCGGCCAGCAGCACCGCATCGGTCACCGCCAGCACCGGGGGGGTGTCGAGGATGATCAGATCGTAGTGGTGCTGCAATTCGCGCAGCAGTTCGGTGCAGCGCGGGCTCATCAGCAATTCGGCCGGATTGGGCGGCCGGGTGCCGCCCACCAGGCAGTCCAGCTCGGGCAGGCCGGTCGGCTGGATCGCCTCTTCGGCGGTCGCCAGGCCGGCCAGCACATCGGCCAGTCCCGGTCGGCGGGGCAGTTGCAGGCGCCGATGCAGCCGTCCGCGGCGCAGGTCGGCGTCCACCAGCAGGACCCGCGTTCCCCCGTCCGCCAGCACCCGGGCCAGTTGCAGGGCCACCGTCGACTTGCCCGCGGCCGGGCTGGCGCTGGTGATCAGCAGCAGGTCGTTGCGGGCCTCGGTGCGGGTGAAGGCGAGACTGGTACGCAGGGTGCGCAGCGCCTCCTGGTAGCTGGAGTCGGATGCTGTCTGCCAGCCACCCAGCTCGCGGCGCGTGGCCAGCGGCAGTGACGCCAGCAGTGGCAGGCCCAGGCGCTCCAGAGCGTCGGCGTCCTCGATGCCGCGCTCCAGGCTGGCGCGCAGATAGACCCAGGCGCCACCGGCCAGGCAGCCGAAGAGCAGGGCGCTGAGTACGAGCAGCGGCTTCTTGGGATAGACCGGGGCGGTCTGCACATAGGCATCGTCGATGATGCGGACGTCGCTCACCGTGCCGGCGCGGACCACCGACAGTTCCTGGATGCGCTTGCTCATCAGCGCATAGAGCTTGTCCGCCGCCTCTACCTCGCGTTGCCGCCGCAGCAGTTCCTGCTGGGTTTCCGGCAGCTTGCCGAGCCGGCGTTGCAGCACCTGGCGCTGCTGGTTCAGCACCTGACGCCGGGCCAGCAGGGTCTGATAGAGCGGGTGGGTGGGGGTGAAGCGCAGGGCCAGACCCAGGCGTTCCACTTCCAGGGCCGAGAGCTGGGCATCGAGGTCCACCGCCTGGCGCAACAGGCTGCGCGCCTCTTCGCCGATGGCGATGGAGCCCTGGCGGCGCTGGTAGGCATCCAGGGCCTGGCGCCCATCGGCCAGGCGCTGGCTCACCTGCGGCAGCTCATGGCGCAGGAAGGCCAGTTGCTGGGTGGATTCATCGGCGTTGCGGGCCACGTCCTGGCGGACGTAGGCCTCGACGATGCCTTGCAGGATCCGTTGCACCCGGCCGGGATCGCTGTCCTGCAACTGGATCGACAGGATACCGGAGCGCTTGCCGCGCTCGCTGACGTTGAGGCGGTCCTGCAGCGCCTGGACGGCCACCTCGCGGCGTTGCTTGACCAGGATGAACTCGGTACCCGGATAGGCGCGCAACTGGGCGATGTCCAGGCGCAGGGCGCCGGCGCTGGCCGGTTGGCCCAGGCGGCCCTCTAGCAACTGCGTCCCCTGGGCATCGCTGAGCACGAAGCGATCCGGCGCCTCCGCCCGCAGGGTCAGCCGTTGGCCGTAGAGGGCGTCGGGCACCGCCAGGCTGGCGATCTTGAGGCGCTCGCCGCCCCAGCCGTAGTGGCCGAGGCCGAAGCGGGCGGTGGCGATGTCGGTGCTGCCCGCTTCGTGACGGCGAGCCAGCCAGTCGCCGAGCAGCGGCAGGCGCCGCGGCGTGACGCTCAGATCCAGCCCCAGGGCATCCACCACCTCACCTACCACGCGGCGCGAGGTCAGCAACTGCATCTCGGTGATGGCTTCCGGCGGTGGCAGGGGACGGCCGTTGTCCGCCTCGTCCAGCCGCACGATGCCGCGCTGGTACTCGATCTGTACCGTCGCCACCGCCTGGTAGCGCGGCGCGGCGAACTGGGCGTAGGCCATGCCGGCCAGGGTGCAGACCGCCACCCAAGCGAGCAGGCTGCGGCGATGGCGCCAGAGGGCCGCGCAATAGCGGGCGAAGCCGATGTCCGCGGCGGCAGGGGCGGCGGGTAGAGCCTGGTGCGACATGTCCATGCAGGGTCGGGCCTTGGGCGGGTACGGTGAGGACAACCGTCGCGGCCGACGCCTGCCCGAGGGCATTGGCGGTCGGCAAACCGGGGTCGAAATCTGCACACCAGACAGGGCACGACTGGAAACGCCAGGCGCTGGATCGGCGATCTGCGCCTTGTCGGCTGGGTGCTACTTCGACTCTAAGCGAAAGCAAAGGCCAAAAGTGTGACTGCCCGTGCAGAACGAGACGCCTGCCGTCTTGGCAGCGTCAAGGTGCTAAGGCAGTCTTCTTCGCGACATGACGTAGTCCCCAACGACCGACGATTGCACTCCTCGGCCAAGGGTCTGCGCGTTCCCCGTCATCCCGGCGATGACGTCTCTGTACGGCTTCTTGAATGTAGTCAGTGGTTGAAGCCCGGTTACCCGCTCGCATGGCCCTTGGCCGGCGCCTGCGGTTTTGCACCGGTTGTACCAGGCCCGCGGATGGCGGTGCCCTGGTCCTTCACTGCCCTGGACGGCGTTCTCGACTACACGGCTGTCAGGAGACAGGAACGATGAGCGTGTTATCCGGCGTCACCCATACCGGCGTCCAGGCCCGGCGGTTGCCCTTCTGGCTGGGCGGCCTGGCGGTCGTCCTGCTGCTACTGGTCGCGCTGCTCTGGCGGTTGCCGGATTTCCGCGACGGCGTCGGCGCCCAGAATCTGGAAGCCAGTTACCACGTGGTGCTCAGTCTCAAGGCGCTGGACGAATCCGGTGTCGCCCAGCACTGGTGGCTGCCCACCGTGACCCTGGGTGGCAGCCACGACAAGCAGGTGTCCTGGGGCGCCACCATCCCCACCCGCACGGGTGACTACGTCTATACCAGCTTCAGCAGCTACGGCTTTCTCGCGCCCTACCTGGGGCTGAAGGCGGCGGGTCTGTCGCCTTCGTTGCACAGTCTCGCGCTGTTCAACGCCGCCCTCGGTGCCCTGACGGCACTGCTGCTGTTTCGCCTGCTGTACCTGGTTCTGCGGCGCAACGCGGCCAGTCGTGCTTTGGCCGCCACGGCGGCGACGCTAGGTTGTCTGCTGGCCGTATTCAGTCGTGAGGCGCTGCTTTCCCAGGGGTTGCTGTACTGGGTGCAGAGTTTCTATCAGGTGCTGCTGCTGGCTGGGCTGCTGACCTTCTTCCACTATCTCGAAGCGCCGGAAGGCCGCCAGCGGACGCGCCTCGGCTGGCTGCTGGCCGCCCTGGTCTGCTTCGGCGCCCTGACCGAGTGGACCGGCTATGTGTTCGGCGGTGGTCTGGCCGCGCTGTTCTGGTTGCAGCGCCGGCAGTTGCCGGACGGCCAGCGCCTGGCCTGGCGGCTGGCTTTCGCCACCGCGCTGGCCGGCGTGCTGATCCTGTTGCACTACAGCCTGGCCGCCGGCCTGCTGCCGACCCTCAAGGCCTTCGCTCGCCGCTTTCTCGCCCGCAGCCCGAACAACGCCCATCTGGCCGATTTCTTCGCCGGCTACGGCCTGTCGTTTGGCCTGTTCCTCGCCGCCGTGGCCATCGCCGGCGGCGTACTGCTGTGGCAGCGGCGCCGCCTGAACTGGCCGCGCAGCACGGTCCTGCTGCTGGTCGCCGCCAGTGTGCCGCTACTGGAAAACCTGCTGTTGCTGCAGCACGCCACCCAGTTCTCCTTCGACCGCCTCAAGTTCATCTTCCCGGCCGCGCTGGTGCTCGTCCTGGCGTTCCGCGCGCTCAACAACGGTGGCCGTGCCCTGCTCGCCGGTCTGCTGGTGGTGGCCGCGGTGCAGAATGCCCAGACCTATCGCAACGACCTGGCCACCTACGCCGGCTGGGGCGCCGTCGACCGGCAGAACCAAGCGCTGGCCAATCTGGTGCGTGGCCAGGTGGACGTCAGCTGCACGCTGATTTCCACCGATATGACGGTACGGGGCTACGGCAGCCTGCTGTTCCACCGCAGCATCCATGAGCTGCAGCGCCAACCGCTGGACTACCGCGGCGAGCAGGGCGCCTGCGCTGGCCTCTATCTGCAAGGGCGAGACTTCCGCGTCGATCTGCCGGAGTACACCCGCGCCCGCCTGAGCCTGGCGGACGGCCGCCAACTGACCTACGCCAAGGTGGGGGGCGACTGGCGCCAGCTATGAGTTTTCTTTCCATGACGTTGCAACGAGGAGACCGGGAATGCCGGGTTCGCTGATCAATAGACTGAGTTTTCTGGCCCTGGGCGGCCTGATGGTCCTGCAGTTCGGCGTGTTCGAGCAGAGTCCCACCAACCCGGTGGGCATTCGCTACGTAGGCGAGCTGTACCTGGCGATCTGCCTGGGTTTCTTCGCGCTCTTCACCCTGAGCACCTGGCATCGGCCCCAGCGCGACTATCGCCTGCTGATGGCCTTCTGCCTGTTCTCGACGGTGGTGTTTGTCGGCCTGCCGGCGGTGTTCGCCCAGCTGTTCTGGGGGCAACCGCTGTTCTACGGCATCATCGAAGAGCGGCGGGTGCTCTATTGCTTCAGCGCCTTCCTGGTGCTTTACCTGGCCAAGCGGCTGACCGCCGCCCAATTCGAGAATCTGATCATCTTGGTCGGCCTGCTCTCGGCGCTGCTGTGCTGGCTGTCCTACTTCAAGATGCTGCCCGACCTCCGCGAGGAGGTGAAAGACCTGAGCCGTCCCGGCCGGGCCTCCACCGGGGCGGTGGCCATCTTCTTCGGCTATTTCATCTGCATCTACTTCGCCGGCCGCGGCCGGTCCTTCATCGACGGCCAATTGCGCTCCAAGCTGCGGCATGGCGTGCTGGCGCTGTTCTTCCTTGCCACCATCGTGGTGGTGCTGCAAACCCGCCAGCTGATCGTGGTCTGCATGGTGTTCACAATCCTCGCCTTGCGCGCTCGGCTGATCGGGCCGGCGCTGTTCGGCGCCATCGTCATCTCGCCGCTGATCCTCTATCCGCATCTGCTGGAAACCCTTGGCTTCAACCTGGATTTCTATGCGCGCTCGGTGCAGGAGGGGCCCACCGACAACGTCCGGGAGAACACCATCTCCCAGATCATCAATCACCTGCAGCTGTACAACGGCCTACCCAGTGGCAGCCTGAGCCTGATGTGGAACGACGGCTTCAAGCCGATCTTCGGCGACTACTTTTTCCTCTCCGACGTCGGCATCTTCGGCACCGTGTTCCGCTTCGGCTTCCTGTCCATCCTGGTCATTCCCATCGGCCTCGCCGTCCACTACCTGGTGGCCCGCAAGCTGTCGCGGGACCTGGAGTTCACCCTGGCGGTGTTCCTCGCCTTCATGGTCATCTGGCCGCTGCAGGGCCTGTTCGAATACCAGGGCACCGCCGCCTTGCTGTTTGTCATGCAGGCGCTCAAGACCTACCACGGCGCACCCCAGTACGGGGTGGTGACCATGCAGGAGCGTCCGGGAGTGCTGCCAGCCGGGCGCCAGCCGTTACCGGTCTAGCAGCCGGTCAGGCGTTCCACCCGGCGCTCGTCTGGAAAGAAGAAGGGGCGCAGCCGGACGCCGACGCTGTTGCCGGCGAAGGCCGCCACCAGCCACAGCCAGCCGTGCAGGCTGCCCGAGGCGATGCCGCTGAAGTAGGCGCCGATGTTGCAGCCGTAGGCCAGGCGCGCGCCGTAGCCCAGCAGCAGGCCGCCGATGACCGCTGCCACCAGCGAGCGTGCGGGGATACGCAGGCTGGGGGCGAAGCGCCCGGCCAGGCCCGCGGCGACCAGGGCACCGAGTACGATGCCGAGGTTCATCACGCTGGTGACGTCGAACCAGAAGGGCTCGGCCAGCGCCTTGGCATTGGCCGGTTGCTGCCAGAAGGCCCAGCCGGAGACATCCAGGCCCAGCAGGCCGGCACCCTTGGCGCCCCAGAGGGCGAAGGCCGAGGTGATGCCCCAGGGGCGACCGGCCAGGGCCAGGGTGACGAAGTTGAGCAGCGCCAGGGCCACGGCGCCCCACACCAGCGGCCAGGGACCGCGCAGCAGGCGCGCCGCGCCCTGGTGCTCAGTGGGGACCGCGGTTGCCAACTGGCCATGGCGGCGCCATTCCAGTACCACCGAGATCCCGGCGATCAGGGCGAAGGCCGCCAGGCTGACCAGGATGCCGGGCAGCACGCCCAGGCTGGTCACCAGGGAGGTGGGCGGCAGGCTGGGCAGGGCGAACCACCAGCCGAGATGATGGGTGGCGACCACCGAGCCGATGATGAAGAACAGCAGGGTCACCAGCATTCGGGCGTTGCCGCCACCCACGGTGAAGAGCGTGCCGGAGGCGCAGCCGCCGCCCAGTTGCATGCCGATGCCGAACAGGAAGGCGCCGATCACCACCGAGGTGGACAGCGGCGAGACGTTGCCCCGCACCGCCTCACCGAATAGGCTGCCGGCGCCCAGCGCGGGGAAGAACAGCAGCACCGCGACGGCCAGCATCACCATCTGGGCGCGCAGGCCAGCGCCGCGACGATCGCGGATGAATACCCGCCAGGCCGAGGTGAAGCCGAAGGCCGCATGGTAGAGCGTCAAGCCCAGGGCACCGCCGACCAGCAGCAGGAGCGCCTGGCGGCTGCCCACGGTCTGGCCGACGAAGAGTATGCCCAGGGCGAGCAGGAGCGCCGCCCAGAGGGCCGGCCAGGGCAGGCGGGGTGTGGAGAGGGTAGAGGTCTGCTGCATCATCTTTCCAGTAGCTTCGAACTAAAGTCCGACTATTTTAGTCGGGCTTGCAGCCGGTGCCCACCGGTCAGATCCCGGTGGTTGAATGAATCCCTTACAAGCTTATAGCTCTTGGTTATAACCTTGGCTGAGCGGTCGTTTGCTGTGGAACGTGGTCAAAGCGGCCAGAAGTCCTCTTGGGAATCGCCGTGTCGTCCATTGCCCGCTTGCCGTTTTCGCATCCTCTGTCGCTTCGAGCCTGGCGCTGGCCCGCACTCCTGGCGGCGTTGCTGCTGGCCGGTTGTAGTCTGACACCCACCGCGCCAGGCCCACAGCGCTCGCCCGCCGAGGTCCGTGCCGAGCTGCTGCGTTTGCTACCGGCCAGCGTGGCGGATCGCCAGGGGTGGGCTGCCGACATCCAGACCGCCTTCAGCGCCCAGCGCCTCGATCCCTCGACCGAGAATCTCTGCGCCGTGCTGGCGGTGGCGGAGCAGGAATCCACCTTCAGGGTCGACCCGCCGGTACCTGGGCTTGGCCGCATCGCACGGGAGGAAATCGACCGCCGCGCCGCCCGGGCCTATGTGCCGCAACTGTTGGTGCGTACGGCGCTGAGTCTCCAGTCACCCACTGGCAAGACCTACGCCGACCGCCTGGACGGCGCGCGCACCGAGCGCGAGCTGAGTCTGATCTTCGAAGACTTCATCGCCATGGTGCCGCTGGGCGGTCAGTTGTTCGGCCGCTTCAATCCGGTGCGCACCGGCGGGCCCATGCAGGTCAGCATCGAGTTCGCCGAGGCCCACGCCCGCGACTATCCCTATGACCGCCAAGGCTCCATCCGCCATGAGGTATTCAGCCGTCGCGGCGGTCTCTACTTCGGCACCGCGCACCTGCTCGGCTATTTCGTCGACTATCCCTCGCCGCTATACCGCTTCGCCGATTTCAATGCCGGTTGGTACGCCAGTCGCAATGCCGCCTTCCAGAGCGCGGTGAGTCGGGCCACGGGCGTCAAGCTGGCGCTGGATGGCGATCTGGTGGTGCCGGGCTCGCGGGCCATGGGCGAGACCGAGCGGGCGGTGAATCGCCTGGCGCCGTCGCTGGGTATGAGTGACATCGCCATTCGTCATGACCTGGAAGCGGGCGACTCGGCGGAATTCGCCGAGACCGATCTCTACGCCAAGGTCTATGCCCTGGCCGAGCGCAAGGCCGGGCGGACGCTGCCGCGCGCCGTGCTGCCGGGCATTACCTTGGAGAGTCCCAAGATCACCCGTACCCTCACCACCGCCTGGTTCGCCCAGCGGGTCGAAGAGCGCTGGCAGCGCTGCCTGGGCCGTGCCAAAGGTTGACGCTGGCAGGCGTTCGCCGAACGGTGGCGCCGAGCGGACGAGGATCGGAGGAGGGGATGGCACTTAGCCAGACTATTGGCCTACCATGGCGGCATGCAGCGGCCTCGCGCCGCCCGGTTCTGGTGTAGTCCCTACTGGTGTAGTCCCTAGAGGTCCAGATGGCCGATGTCCCTTCCGGGTCCGGGTTGACGCTCGTCGTCGACCAGCCCAACCCTGTGCCTAGTCTACGCATTCCACCGCGCGAGCAGGCCAAGGCGCTGCGCCTGCTGCGCACCCTCGGCCTGGAAGCCGAGACCCCGCCCGAGCTGGTGCTGGCCTGGCTGGAGCGGCGCGGCGGTGGCTGCTCGCTGCCGGAGGCGGCGCGCCAGATCGGCCTGGGCAACTGGCTGGGAATCACCACCAGCTTGGCCGATCTCACGCAAAACCTGGCGCGCTTCGAGGCGGCCTATGCCCTGGACAGCGTGCTCGACTCCCTGGCCGCGCTGGCCGAACGCTCGCCGCCGGAATCCCACTGACGGTTGGGCGGCTGGACGGGGCGAAGCCTTCGACGAGGGCCTCGCCCGAGTCATCTGCCGAACCTAGAGCCCGGCGCCACGGATATTGACGTAGAGGCTGTACAGCGAGTGGGAGCCGGCCATGAACAGCCGGTTGCCTTCCGCTCCGCCGAAGCACAGATTCGGGCAGCGCTCCGGCAGATGGATATGGCCCAGGGCCTTGCCACTCGGATCGAAGACCCGCACTCCGTCGAGGGCCTCGGGCTTGGCCGCCGGCGCGCCACTGCTGCCCCAGCCGCACCAGAGGTTGCCCGCCACGTCGCACTTGATGCCATCCAGGGCACCGTACTCCAGTGCCTCGATATGCCGGCGTCGTTCGCCCAGGCTGCCATCGTCCTTGACGGTATAGGCCCACACCAGGCGGTTGGGCTTGGCCCGGCCCTCCACCACGTAGAGCAGCTTCTCGTCCGGTGAGAAGGCTAGGCCGTTGGGGCCGTTGAGGTCGCCGATCACCCGCGTCACCGCCAGGCTTTCGCCATCGATGCGATAGACCCCATCCGGTTGCTCGGTCTTGACCCGGTGGCCCTCGTAGTCGCTGTTGGCCTGGAACGGCGGATCGCTGAACCAGATGGAGCCGTCGCCCTTGACCACCACGTCGTTGGGCGAATTGAACGGCTTGCCTTCGAAGGCATCGGCCAGCACCGTGATACGCCCGTCGTGTTCGGTGCGGGTGATCCGCCGTCCCAGGCCATGGGTGGTGGAGCCTTCGCAGGCGATCAGCCGGCCCTGGCGATCACGGGTCAGGCCATTGGCGAAGTTGGCCTGGGCCCGATAGGTGTCCAGCCGGCCTGTGATCTCGTCCCAGCGCACGATGCGATTGTTGGGAATGTCGCTCATCAGCAGGTAGTTACCGTCGCCGATCCAGACCGGGCCCTCGGCCCAACGCAGGCCGGTGGCCAGGCGTTCGACGCTGGCATTGAAGAGGCGCAGGTCGAGGAAGCGGTCGTCGAGGATCTCGATCAGGGGATCGGGGTAGCGCTGGCTGAGGGGTTCGGCGGCTCGGCCCAGAGCGGGCAGGGCGAGTGCGGTGCCGCAAACGAGGCCGTGTTGCAGCAGACGGCGACGGGACAGCGTCCGGGCGCGTGCCGGAAGGGTGTCGGACATGGGGCGGATCCTTGATTGTTATTGTGGGCAAGCTTGGGATCGTCCACCACGGCAGGCCGCCGACTGCAGGAGGATAATCGTATGACATCATATGACTGTAGGCGTTTGACGCCAACCTCTGAGGACACTCAGCCGGCGTCGAGGGTCAGGCAGGTCCGCCCGCGGCCCTGGTGCTTGGCCTGGTAGAGACGGCGGTCGGCTTCGTGGAGAAAGCCTTCCAGGTCGTCCGGCACGCCGGCGAAGACCCCGGCGCTGAACGACAGCGGAGGCGCGCCGGGCGCGTAGACCTGGGCCTGGCAGTAGCGACGCAGCAGGTCCAGCGCCTGTACCAACTGCTCCGGTGGCAGGCGGCTGACCAATGCGAATTCCTCGCCACCCAGGCGCCCGGTGAGATCCTGGGGCAGGGTGCGTGCCAGGGCCTGGGCGAACACCACCAAGGCGCTGTCGCCGCTGGCATGGCCGTGTTCGTCGTTGATGCGCTTGAAGTGATCCAGATCGAGCATGGCCACGCTGAGCGACTGGCCCTCCCGCTCGGCCTGGCGAAACCATTCCAGCGCCTGCTCCTGGAAGGAGCGGCGATTTCGCAGCCCGGTCAGGGAATCGTACTGGGCGGCATGGGTCAGGGCCCGCAGCAGATCGCGGCGCTCCAGCGTGGAGACCACCCGACAGTTGAGCTCTTCGGGACAGAAGGGTTTGCGCAGGAAGTCGTCCGCGCCCTGCTTGATGAACTTGGCGCTGAGCGAACCCTTCTCATCGGCCGAGAGGCCGATGATGCAGAGGTCGTTGCGCCGCAGTTTCTGGCGCAGCGTCTGCACCAGTTCGAAGCCGCTGATACCGGGCATGCTGTGGTCGACCACCAGCAGATCGATGTCGGGCTGCTCCTGCAACAGGCGCAGGGCTTCGTTGCCGTCGCGGGCGTCCAGCAACTGATAGCGGTGGGGCGTCAGTACATGGCGGATGTAGTTGCGGGTGGCGTCGGAATCCTCGGCGATGAGGATCTTCACCCCGGTATTGCTCTCCAGCCGGCGTAGCAGGCGAAAGGCGAATTCGTAGGAGTACTGGCTCTCCTTGAGCACGTAGTCGACCACGCCCTTGGTCAGCAGATCGTCGCGCCGACGTTCGTCATAGGAGCCGCTGAGCACGATGCAGGGCAATCGGTAACGCAGTACCAGGTCGACGCTCTCGCCATTGGGCGCATCGGGCAGGTTGAGGTCCACCAAGGCGGCGAAGAACAGGCCGGCGGAGGTCTCCAGCATCACCTCGGCTTCGGCCAGGGTGGCGCAGAACACCGGCTCGAAGTCGCGCTGCTGACGAAAGAGGTGCGCCAGGATCTTGAGGACCATGGGGCTGTCTTCGATGACCAGGATGGAACGCACCGGTAACTCCTGCATGAGGCAATGATCGACCGAGCGCGGGGCCGGGGCGGTTGGAGCTGGACTCACCCCAGGCATATCGACCGCACGAGCGGCAACTTTAAGGTCACCGACCGTGCGGCCGCCACCTGCTGTTCAGGGCGCTTAGAGCTGTCGATGACGCGGCAGGCGCAGCGCTTCGTCGCGGGGTAGCGGTCTGCTCAGCAGGTTGCCCTGTACCTTGTCCACATTCAAGGCCTTCAAGGCCTGCAGCTCGGCCAGGGTCTCCACGCCCTCGGCAATGACCTCCTTGCCGGTCTCCCGGGCGAAGGCGATGATCGCCGAGGCCAGGGCCCGCCGTTCGGCGTCGTGGTCGATGTCGCGCACCAGGCTCATGTCCAGCTTGATCATGTCCGGTCGCAGCCTGAGGATGTGCCTCAGGCTCGCGTAGCCGGCCCCGGCATCGTCGATGGCCAGGCGTACGCCTTGGGCGCGCAGCGGCTGCAGCTGCTCGTGGAGGGCGTCGTAGTCGTCCACCTCGGCATGCTCGGTGATCTCCAGTACCAGCCGTTCGGGGGCGGTACCGGCCAGCAGCGCCGGCAGGCGACCGCCGAGGATGGTCTGCGGCGAGCAGTTCATGGTCAGGTAGCTGTCGCCCGGCAGGCCCTGCAGCCCTTGCAGGGCATAGCGCATGGCGCTCTCTTCGAGTTCGTCGCCAAGCCCCACCGCACTGGCCTCGGAGAACCACAGGTCCGGGCTGCGCTGCGGCGGGCAGTGGAAGCGCGACAGCGACTCCCAGCCGGCGATGCGCAGGTCCGCCAGGTAGTAGATCGGCTGGTAGACGATGCTCGGCTGGTGCGCGGCCACGGCGCCCTGGATGCGCTGGCGCATCTCCACCTGGCCGCGTCGGCTGGAGACGTCCAGGCTGAGCCGATCGGCCACCAGCTCGGCGAAGGTACGCACCAGCTCCAGGTCACGTGGACTCAGGGTGGGGTCGGGCTGGTACTTGAAGCAGCAGAAGGTACCGTACAGTTCGCCGTCGTTCAGGCGCACGGGCACGCTCAGGTGCGCCCCGATGGGCACGCTGCGGGTCTCCGGAATCAGGCGGGTGGCGCCCAGGGCGCGGGTGTCCGGGATGAATTCGGGCAGGTGGCCCTTGACCACCTGCTGGCAATAGCCCTGGCTGAGTGGCAGGGCGTCACCGGCCTTGAGCGGTGCCCCTGGCTCTGCGTCGACGTTACGGAATACGCGATCCTGCTGGCGGAATTCGGCGAGAAAGGCCACGTCCATGTCCAGATGGGTGCGCAGGGCATGCAGCACCTTGTCGATACAGCCTTGGCTGCTCAGATCTCCCGTGTCCAGACCGACGACATCCAACAACTCGGTACTCGAAGCCCTCATGTCCTCACTCCTGGGGATACTACGACCTGAACCAGTGTAGAGGCTGAAGTGAATTTGTCAGTCAAATGACGTCGAGCAGCGCCGGGCGTCGTACCAGGCTTCGAAGGCCGTCAGTGCCATGGGGCGGCCCAGCAGATAGCCCTGCACCTCGTCGCAACCGGCGTCCTGCAGGAAGGCCAGGACCTCTTCGGTCTCGATCCCCTCGGCGACACGGCGATAGCCCAGCTTGCCGATCAGCGTCAGCAGCGCCCTGATCACTTCCTGTTTGCGCGGATCGGTAGGCAAGTCATGCAGCAACGAGCGATCGAGCTTGACGCTGGTGATCGGCAGTTCATAGAGGTAGGCGAAGTTACTGTAGCCGCTGCCGAAGTCGTCGATGGCGATCTCCACGCCGAGGGCCCCTAACTCGTGCAACTGGGCTATGGCGCTCGGATTGCGGCGCAACCAGGTGTCTTCGGTGATTTCCACCTCCAGTCGCTGCGGGAGGACGCCCTGTTGCCGGCAGGTATCGCGCAGCAGCTCGACCAGATCGCCTTCGTCGAAGTCCCGCGGCGAGAGGTTGAGCGACAGCCGGCCGGTATAACGACTGCCCCAACGCGCCAGCTGGGTGATGGCGGTGCGGATCACCCAGCGGGTGACGGTATGGATCAGTGCGGTCTTTTCGATCGCCGGGATGAAGTCGCCGGGCGCGATGGGGCCGAGCTGCGGATGGGTCCAGCGCAGCAGGGCCTCGGCACTGCGCAGCGTACCCCCGGGCAGCGCCAGGCGCGGCTGGAAGGCCAGGCTGAAGTCACCACGTTCGAGGGCTTCGGGGATTTGCCGGACCAGCTGGAAGATGCGCTGGAAGGCCTCGTCCTGTGGTCGCTCGTAGGCGCCCCAGTGGCGCGGACTCAGGGCTGCCTGCTCCACGGCCACCATCCCCTTGCGCAGCAGGTCGCGAACCTCGTCGGAATTCAGGGTGAAGGGCACCACGCCCACCTTCACCGGCGGATCGATGGGGATCTGATCGGCCTGCACCGGGGCGCGCAACTGGGCGATCAGGCTATCCAGCAGCGGCGGGTAGTCGCAGTCCGCCGGCAGCAGGAAGGCGAATCTCTTGGTGTCCACGTGATAGACCTTGCCACGCTCGCCCAGGGCATCGCACAGGCGCAGTGCCAGGGAGCGCAGGAAGGTCTCGAACGGCCACATGCCCTGGGCGAGGATGAGTTGTTCCTTCCACGGGGTATCCAGCGGGTCCACCAGTACCAGCAGGCGGTCCTCGCCCGGCTGGAGCTCGGCCAGCCGGGCGATGTCGGCCTGGAACTGCTGGCGGTTGGGCAGGCCGCTGACCGCATCCCGGCGGCGCACGTGCTGGCGCAGAGCGATGAGGCGCATCACCTGGGCGGCGAAGTCGTCCAGTCGCTTGCGTTCCACCGGGCTCAGCTCGCGTGGCTGGTTATCGAGGATGCAGAGGCTGCCAATGGCATAGCCCCCCTCGGTGACCAGCGCAGAGCCGGCATAGAAGCGCACGTGCGGGGCCTGCACCACCAGCGGATTGTGGCTGAAGCGCGCATCGCAGCGGGCATCGTTGATCTCCATCCGGCCGGTCGCGCTCTGGATGGTATGGGCGCAAAAGGCATCTTCCACCGGCATCTGCGCCAACTCGAAGCCGACCCGGGCCTTGAACCACTGGCGGTCGCGATCCACCAGGCTGATCAGTGCGGTCGGCACGTTGAAGCTGCTGGCGACCAGCTCGCAGAGACGATCGAATTCCTCCGCCGGCGCCGAGTCGAGGAGCTCCAAGGCGTGCAGGGCGTTGAGGCGGTCATCTTCGTACTTCAGTGAATCGGCCATCAGGCTATCTCGGAAATATCGATGGGCCTTGTGCGAGCAACAAGCCCATCTTGGAAGAACTGCTGCCACCCGAGCCAGGCGAGTGCAGCAAACGAGAGGCGGCTCTACGAAGGTGTCGGCGAGAAGTCATAAGACTTTAGCCGTTTCGTCTCGCTTGCCAGTCTGGAACCTTAGCGCGGCTGCACGTCAATCGCGAGCCCTGGTCGAAGGGATATCCTCTGCCGAGTAGCGACCATGACCCTGACCTGCCTGTTCGACATCAACGAGACCGTGCTGGACCTGTCCGCGCTGGATGGCCTGTTCACCGAGCTGTTCGGTGACCCCCAGAGCCGCACGCTATGGTTCGCCCAGACCTTGCAGAACGCCATGACCGCCGAGCTTTGTGGCCGCCATGCACCCTTCGAGGCCCAAGGCCAGGCGGCGCTGGACATGATCGGTGCGCGGTGCGGGCGACAGCTCACCGCCGCCGACAAGCAGCGCGTCGCCGATGCCCTCAAACGGCTGCCCGCCCATGCCGATGTCCGCGCGGGCCTCGACTTCGCCCGGGCGCAGGGCGTGCGCTGCATCGCCTTTTCCAACAACGCGCGTGCCGCGACCCAGGCGCAGCTGGAATACGCCGGTTTGAGCGACGCCTTCGCCGGCATCCTCTCGGCCGAGGACGCCGGCGTCAGCAAGCCGGTTACGGCGACCTATCGCCAGGCCGCCGCCAGCCTGGGTCAATCAGCCGAAGACCTGTGGCTGATCGCCGTCCATGCCTGGGACATCGCCGGCGCCCAGGCTGCCGGATTCAAGGGTGCCCTGCTGCAGCGGCGTCCCGACCAGGTGGCCAATCCCCTGGCGCCGCCCGTGGTGACCGCCGGCGATCTGCAAGAGGCAGTGGCGCGCATTCTGGCGCACGAGGGCCACGGCTAGCGCCCTGGCGTGCTAACGTCCGCGCCATCGCCGGCCTGATCCCGGTTCTTCCTAGACAGTGAGAGTCGCTTTCCCATGACGGATACCCTAGCCCGGCTGCGCGCCGGCGAACTGGCCGGGGCCACGCGCCTGACCCTGCGCGCCGACCTGACCGAGTTTCCCGAGGAGATCTATGCCCTGGCCGACAGCCTCGAGATCCTCGACCTGTCGGGCAACCGGCTGCGCAGCCTGCCTGCCGACCTCGGTCGGCTCCATCGGCTGCGCATCCTGTTCTGCTCGAACAATCCCTTCAGCGAATTGCCCGAGGTGCTGGGCACGCTGCCCAACCTGGAGATGATCGGCTTCAAGGCCTGTGCGTTGGAGCGGGTGAGCGCCGCGGCCCTGCCGCCGCGACTGCGTTGGCTGATCCTCACCGACAATCGCATCGCCGAGGTGCCCACCGCCCTGGGTGAGCGGCCCGCCCTGCAGAAGCTGATGCTGGCCGGCAACCGGCTGCAAGCCCTGCCGGCGTCCATGGCCGATCTGCACCAACTGGAGCTGCTGCGGCTGTCGGCCAATCGTTTCACGGCGCTGCCGCCGGCCATCCTCGACCTACCGCGCCTGACCTGGCTGGCTTACGGCGACAACCCACTGGGCGCCGCACGTGAGCGCGCGGTGCGGGCCGAGGCGGGGCGCCAGCAGCGCATCGCCTGGAGCGATCTGGCTCTAGGTGAACGGCTGGGCGAAGGAGCCTCCGGCATCATCCACCAGGCGCGCTGGCAATCGCCCAGCGGGCCGCGGGAGGTGGCGGTCAAGCTGTTCAAGGGCAGCATGACCAGCGACGGTACCCCGGAAAGCGAAAGCGCCGCCAGCCTCAGCGCCGGCACCCATCCCTGGCTGATCGGCGCTCTCGGCGACCTGGCCGAGCATCCCGAACAGCGTAGCGGTCTGGTGCTGGAACTGGTGGAGCCGGCCTTCGGCAACCTGGCCGGTCCGCCCAGCTTCATCACCTGCAGCCGCGACGTCTATCCGGAGGACACCCGCTTCAGCGCCGCTGCGGTGCAGGGAATGGCTGGCGGCATGGCCAGTGCTCTGGCGCATCTGCACGCCCGCGGCCTGGTGCACGGCGACTTCTATGCCCACAACATCCTCTGGGACGGCGGGGCGCGCTGCCTGCTCGGTGACTTCGGCGGCGCTTCGCTGCTACCCGAGGACACTCGCCAGGCCGCGCGCCTGCAGCGGTTCGAGAGTCGCGCCTTCGGCATCCTGCTGGAAGAGTGGCTGGCCCGGTGCAGCGAGCCGGTTGGCGCGGACCTGGTGGCGTTGGCCGAGGAGTGCCAGCAGAGCACCCTGGACGCGCGCCCGCTGCTGGCCGAGGTCGCGCGGCGGCTGCAGAGCTAGCTGAGCGCCCAGTCCACCGCGGCCAGGGCGTGCAGGGTGGTGGTGTCGAACAGCGGCACCGCACTGTCGCTCTGGTCCACCAGCAGCATGATTTCGGTACAGCCGAGCACGATGCCTTCGGCGCCCTGGGCGACCAGCTCGGCGATGACTTTGCGATAGGCGTCTCGCGAGGCCGGCCGGACCTCGCCGCGTACCAGTTCCTCATAGATGATGCGATGCACCTGCTGGCGCTGCGCGGGGGCGGGCGTCAGCACCTCCAGGTCGAAGCGGCGCGCCAGTCGCTCCCGGTAGAAGGCCTGTTCCATGGTGAAAGCCGTCCCCAACAGGCCGATGGTCTTCAGCCCCTGGGCGCGGATCGCCGCCCCCGTGGGATCGGCGATGTGCAGCAACGGCAGTCCACTGGCCGTCTCGATCTCCGCGGCCAGGCAGTGCATGGTGTTGGTACAGAGCACCAGGCCCTCGGCGCCACCCGCCGCCAATTGCCGTCCTGCCTCACCCAACTGCTGCCCTAGCGTGGCCCAGTCACCTACATGCTGCAGCCGGGCGATCTCGGCGAAATCCACCGACAGCAACAGACAGGCCGCCGAATGACTGCCGCCCAGCCGGCGGCGAACTTCTTCATTGATCAGGCGATAGTACTGCGCCGAACTCTCCCAACTCATACCGCCCAACAGGCCCAGGGTGCGCATGGGGTTTTCTCACGACAGTTGGCGAATGGGCATTTTGGCGAATCTGGGCGTCTCGAGTGAGGGGCAGTGAGGCGCGGATCGGGCGGTACAATCGGAAGTTCAACTGGACCGAACGGCTGTCAGGGAGTAATTCTTCCTCACGAGAAACCGTGGATGAGGTCGAGTAGGGGGCAGGGACCACTGTCTTACCGCCTTCATGGGCCGCTCCTGCAGGTATGAGGCACGTCTGTAGGAGCGGCCCATGGCCGCGATCAGGAAGTTGCTCCTATGGAGTCTTGCCTTGCCTGTAGAAGCGCCCGCATCGGCCGGCCGCCATGGCCGCGATTTCCCAAACGATACGCATGAGCCGCTTCCACGGATGCCTCGCTTCCCATGGCAGAGCTGCCACCCCCGAGCTACGCTTCGATTGGCCAATCCCGGCCCTGGAGGTGATCGCCATGCTGAAAGCCCTGTTCGCCGCGTTGACCCTGACCCTCTTCGCCTCCGCCAGCGTCCAGGCGGCGCCCTGTCGGGATGCCCATGGCAAGTTCGTGAAGTGCGAGGCCACCAAGACCAAGGCCGTGCAGTGCAAGGATGCCAAGGGCAAGTTCGCCAAGTGCGACGCGCCGGGGGCCAAGCCGATCAATTGAGTGCCCTCAGCGGCGCGACCGAGCGAAGGTCCGGGAAGGAGCCAGGACCTTCGCTCGCTGTCGCCTGCGTCAGGCGACCTTGAAGCGGCCCACCAGCCGATTCATCTGCACCGCCAGTTGCGAGAGTTCGCTGCTGGCCGTGGCGGTCTGGCTGGCGCCGGCGGCGCTCTGCACCGAGAGATCGCGGATGGTCACCAGGGCACGGTCGACTTCCCGGGCGACGTGGGCCTGTTCTTCGGCGGCGGTGGCGATCAGGGTGGTGCGCTCGGTGATGCCGGTGACCGCGCGAGTGATGACCGCCAGCGACTGGTCGGAGTCCCGGGCGAGGGCCAGGGTGCGCTGGGCCAGGCTGGCGGTGGCGTTCATGGTGTTGACCGCTTCGCTGCTGCCGCGCTGGACCTGGCCGATGACGGTCTCGATCTCCTGGGTCGACTGCTGGGTGCGCTGCGCCAAGGCTCGTACCTCGTCGGCTACCACGGCGAAACCGCGGCCGGCATCGCCGGCGCGAGCGGCTTCGATGGCGGCGTTGAGGGCCAGCAGGTTGGTCTGTTCGGCCACCCCGCGGATGACTTCCAGTACCTTGGTGATGTTGCCGACGTCATTGGCCAGTTGCTGGATGCGGTCGCTGCTGTCGACCACGTTGCCGTTGAGTGCCTCGATGGCCTGCACGGTCTGCTCGACGCTGGCCTTGCCCTGGCGTGAGGCCACATCCGAACTGCGAGCCTCGTGCGAGGTGCTCTCGGCGTTGCGCGCCACTTCTTCCACTGCGGCGGTCATCTGATTGACTGCGGTCGCGGCCTGTTCGATCTCCTGGTTCTGCTGGTTGAGCCCGCGGTTGGCGTCCTCGGTCACGGCGTGCATCTCGGTCGCGGCGGAAGACAGCTGGATGGCGGAATCGCTGATCTGTTGTAGGGTCTGCACCAGATTCAGGCGCATCCGCTCGAAGCTCAGGCTCAGTTGATGGATCTCGTCGCGTCCATCATCCTGCCAGGACTCCAGCAGATCACCCGCGGCGATGCTCTCGGCCACCGCCATGCTGCGGCGGATCGGTGTCACCAGACTGAGGGTGAAGCGCCAGGCGATCAGCAGAGTCATCACCAGGGCCAGGACCATACTGGCGATGACGTAGGTCAGGCTCTCGTGATAGAGCGTGGTCGCCTCATGTCCGACTTGGGAAGCCTCTTCGTGATTGGCCTTGATCAGGGCCTGGACCTTGGCCAGCAGTGGCTCGCTGAGCGGCCGGAAGCTCTGCGTCACCACCGCCTGGGCCGCCTGCATGCCATTGCTCTCCGATTGCCGTAGCACCTCGTCCAGGGCGCTGCGCCAGGGTCCGACGAGTTGGAGCAACTCCTGATAGGCCTGGCGCTCGCTGTCGGCGCTGGCCAGCTTCTGGTAATCGCTGACGCCCTGGACGAAGGTCTCGCGCTCCTGCTTGAGCAACGCCGCGGTCTTGTGGCTCAGCTCGGGGTCCGAGGTACTGATGAATCTCAAGGTTTCCAGGCGGATGCGCAGGATGGTGGTTTCCAGCAAGGCCGCCTGCATGATGCTGGGCAGGATGTTCTGCTCGACCTGCTGTTCGCTGTCGCGCAGCTTGCCGATCTGCACCAGGCTGAAGCTGCCGATACAGATCAGCAGTACAGCGAAGCTGGTGAAACACAGTAACGCTCGGTTTCCTATTTTCAAACTGCGTAACGACATCTTTCGCTCCTTGATCAAGACGGCAGTGCTCGAAAGTACTGTTTCAAAAAAAGGAGAGGCTGCAATGTCTCTTCCGATGAGAGCGCCTGAATAGGCTGCCCGCCGGTAGGTTTTCTGGAATGGTTTTTATTATTGAATCAAGTATCGACGATTCAATGGCGTTATTATTTTGTCAATTAAGATGGACGCAAACCAGGTTAATCGGTTCATCAAGACGTAGCTTGGTGCAGTAGCCATGGCTCCTTGCCAGAACCCTATGCCAGGGCTGTCGGCATAGGCTGTGCCCAAGTTGCAACGCCTTGGCTATGGCCGTATTCGCGGTGACGAAGAGGGATCGCGTGCCGATGGAGGCTGCCGTGCACTTCGCTCAATGTCTTGATGAGATGGAAGCAGAAATTTTCTTGGGTATGAAGTATGACGTCTTAAAAGTCGCAATAGTGGAGAGGTGGTTTGGTTTTGCCGAAGTTATTGTTCGGACCGGTTGCTCCAAAGAAGAATAATGAAAAAACAGAACTTTTGGGCTCAGGATGTCCGAAGTAACGGAACACCCTGGCCGTCTGGATTATTTCACTGATCGCGCTGCGCCGATCCCGGCTCCGACCAGGCCCTGTGCCGTTCAGCCTGCTCGGCCTCGCTCTCGATCCGGTTGAGCACCTCGCCCTCGTGCTGCACCTCCGGGCCACCCCCATAGACGTGATCCAGCCCCTGCATCAGCGCTGCGTAGCCCTGGGCCGCCACCTGCGCCGGATCGTTCTTCGGCCCAGCGCCGACGCTGGTGTCGTCCTCACCGGCGCGCTGGAAGAAGTTGGTATCGGTCTGACCGGGCATGAGCACCGTGAGGGTCACGCCGCTGTCCTTGAGTTCGTTGCGCACGGCGAAGGCGAAGGAGTTGATAAAAGCCTTGGAAGCGCCGTAGACGGCTTCGAAGGGAATGGGTGCCGTGGCCGAGATGGAGGAGGTGAAGAGCACCCGCCCGCGACCGGCCGCTACCATCTCCGGCAGCACCAGCTTGGCCAGGTGCACGGTGGACATCACATTGAGCTGGATCAGCGCCAGCTCGTCTTCCAGGCGCGTCTGGCCAACGAAGGCGCCGCCCAGGCCGACGCCGGCATTGAGCACCACGACGTCCAGCGGTCGGCCCTGGCGACGCAGAAAGCGAAAGGTCTCTTCCACACCCACGGCGGTGCGCAGATCGGCAGCATGGCTCCACACCTTGACCCCCAGGGCGCGCAATTCGCGCTCGGCAGCGTCGAGGCCATCACCGCGGGAGACCAGCAGCAGGTCATGGCCATGGCGGGCCAGCTGCTTGGCCAATTCGAAGCCGATGCCGCTGGAGGCGCCGGTGACGGCGGCCAGCGGCCGGGATACGGTGTTCATGCATGAATCCTCTGCTGGTCTGATGTTGCTGGGATCGCGGCGGACGCCTGGCGCTCCCCCGAGGCGACGGGTAACCCGAGTCGACATGGCATAATCGCCACGCCGTTCGGAGGAGACAAACGATGCAACCCGCGGATCTGGAAGCCCTGGTGACCTGGACCATGCCCTATGGCAAGTACGCCGGCCGGCTGCTAGCCGACCTGCCAGGTCACTATCTCAACTGGTTCGCCCGTAGCGGTTTCCCCAAGGGCGAATTGGGCCGGCTGCTGGCGCTGATGCAGGAGATCGACCACAACGGCCTCAAGCCGCTGCTCGAACCCCTGCGGCGGCGTTAACTGGCCGCGCGACGCATGTCGATATGGGGAATGCCATCCTCGTCGTACACCGCCGAACAGTGCGTGAAGCCGTAACGGCCATAGTAGGCCTGCAGATGGGCCTGGGCTGAGAGAAACAGCGGACGCCCCGGCCAACGCTCGGCACAGGCGCGCAGGGCCTCCTCCAGCAACCGATGGCCGAGGCCGCTCCCGCGACCTTCCGGAGCGACGATCACCCGGCCGATCACCACCTCGTCACGCACGGCACCGAGCAGCCGCAGATAGGCGTGCAAGGCGCCGTCCTGCCAGCCGAACAGGTGCCAAACGTCTTCGGCCAGATCCAGACCGTCGGCATCCGGATAGATGCATTGCTGCTCCACCACGAAGACCCGGGCGCGCAGCACCAGGGCGGCATAGAGTTCGGCGGTGGTCAGCGCCTGGGCGGCGCGGCAGGACCAGTCGATGGCCATGCTCAGTCCTTGCGCCGGCCGAACATGAAGCGGAAGCGATTGCGGTTGAGCAGCACGTAGCCGGTCAACTGCAGCCCCGCCGCGAACAGCAGGCTGCGGATCGCGCCGGGATCGGCGGGGCGCGGCCCCTGGTAGAGGCCGTAGAAGGCGAAGGCCACGCCCAGCAGGCCGAGGATGAAGAAGACCAGACCGATCTTGGTCAGGCGGGGAAGAGTGCGCAGATTCATGGGTTCGTCGTCGGGTGGATAGCCGGCAAAGCTAACCGCCAGCGACCGGGCTTGTCGAGTCGGTAGGCAGGCTGGTCGCCCTGGGATAACGTGTCCGGAGGTGTCCCAGCCTTGAGGGCCGCTGCATGTTCAGCCATATCCAAGTGGGCGCGCGCGATCTGGAGCGCCTGATCGATTTCTACGACGCGGTATTGGGCGAGTTCGGTTTCGTGCGAATGCCCGCCGAGGACGACGGCGGTCCGCCCGGCTGCGGCTGGCAGCGGCCCGATCGCCCCTGGCCGCAATTCTATGTGCAGATTCCCTTCAACGGCCTGCCCGCTTCCTGGGGCAATGGCGTGCAGGTGAGCTTCGCCGCGCCGTCGCGCCAGGCCGTGGAGGCCGCCTGGCACCGGGCCTTGCAACTGGGCGGCAGCGACGAAGGGGCACCCGGGGTGCGCCCTGGCTACGGCGCGGACTTCTATGCCGCCTATTGCCGCGATCCGGAAGGCAACAAGCTGTGTTTCGTGCACGCCGAAGGACTGGCCTAGGCCAGTGCCTGAGGCACTAGCCCTGGGCGGCCAGGGCGACGGCATCGGTGCGCGCCGCCATGATGAAATCGTTGCGATGCAGCCCGCCGATGTTGTGGGTCCACCAGCTCACCGTCACGCCGCCCCACTCGGTGAGCAGAGCCGGATGATGGTCTTCGTCCTGGGCTTCCCGGCCGACCCGATTGGTGAAGTCCAAGGCTTCCAGAAAGTTGCCGAAGGCATAGCGCCGCTCCAGGCGCGGAATGCCCTCACGTTCCACCAGGGTCCAGCCGGGGACCGCCTTGAGCAGCTCGGCGCTGGCGGCCTCGCTCAGCGCGGGCTCGTTGGAACGGCAGGGGACGCAATGGGAGTGGGCGAGATCGGCCATGGAGACTCCGGCGGGCAGAAAGGATGAGGCGCCCAGGGTAGCAGACCCACCGGTCAGCTCCTGGCGTCCCGTCCGACCATGGTCGAATGGCCCGAAGCGGGTGCGCGCCGTACAACGGACAGCAACAAGAACAACAGTTTCCCGCCGAGGAGATCGTCCCATGAGTGCCGCCTTTTACCCGGTCCGCGCGGAAGTCGCTTCCCGGACCCTGACCGACGAGGTCACCTATCGTCGCCTGTACCAGCAGTCCATCCTCAATCCCGATGGCTTCTGGCGCGAGCAGGCCCAGCGCCTGGATTGGATCAAGCCGTTCAGTCGGGTCAAGCAGACCTCGTTCGACGACCATCGCGTCGATATCCAGTGGTTCGCCGACGGCACCCTGAACGCCTCCTACAATTGCCTGGATCGTCACCTGGAAACCCGCGGCGACCAGACCGCCATCATCTGGGAAGGCGACGATCCCGCCGACAGCCGTCACATCACCTACCGCGAACTGCATCGCGAGGTCTGCCAGCTGGCCAACGCCCTGCGTGGCCAGGACATCCATCGCGGTGACGTGGTGACCATCTACATGCCGATGATCCCCGAAGCGGTAGTGGCCATGCTGGCCTGCGCCCGTATCGGCGCCGTGCATTCGGTGGTGTTCGGCGGCTTCTCCCCCGAATCCCTGGCCGGTCGCATCAGCGACTGCCAGTCCAAGCTGGTGATCACCGCCGACGAAGGCGTGCGCGGCGGCCGCAAGATTCCGCTCAAGGCCAACGTCGATGAGGCCCTGACCAATCCGGCCACCCATTCCGTGCACAAGGTGATCGTCTGCAAGCGCACCGGCGCCGACATCGCCTGGCATCGCCATCGCGACGTCTGGTACGAGGACATCACCTCGGTGGCCCCGGAGCACTGCGAACCCAAGGAGATGTCCGCCGAGGCGCCGCTGTTCATCCTCTATACCTCCGGCTCCACCGGCAAGCCCAAGGGCATCCTGCACACCACCGGTGGCTACCTGACCTACGCCGCCCTGACCCACGAGCGGGTCTTCGACTATCGTCCCGGCGAGGTCTACTGGTGCACCGCCGACGTTGGCTGGATCACCGGCCACAGCTACATCGTCTACGGCCCCCTGGCCAACGGCGCTACCACGCTGCTGTTCGAGGGCGTGCCCAACTACCCGGACGTCACCCGCATGGGCCAGGTGGTGGACAAGCATCAGGTCAACGTCCTCTACACCGCGCCCACCGCCATTCGCGCCATGATGGCCCAGGGCGATGCGGCCATGCGCGGCATCGACGGCAGCAGCCTGCGCCTGCTCGGTTCGGTGGGCGAGCCCATCAACCCCGAGGCCTGGCACTGGTACTACAAGACCGTGGGCCAGGAGCGCTGCCCCATCGTCGATACCTGGTGGCAGACCGAGACCGGCGGCATCCTCATCAGTCCGCTACCCGGCGCCATCGGCCAGAAGCCCGGCTCGGCCACCCGCCCGTTCTTCGGTGTGCAACCGGCACTGGTGGACAACGAAGGCAACCTGCTCGACGGCGCCGTGGAAGGCAACCTGGTGATCCTCGATTCCTGGCCGGGCCAGTCGCGCTCCATCTATGGCGACCACGACCGCTTCGTCGACACCTACTTCAAGACCTTCAAGGGCATGTACTTCACCGGCGACGGCGCCCGCCGCGACGAGGACGGCTACTACTGGATCACCGGCCGGGTCGACGACGTGCTCAACGTCTCCGGTCACCGCATGGGTACCGCCGAGATCGAGAGCGCCCTGGTGGCCCATCCCAAGGTGGCCGAGGCCGCGGTGGTGGGCATGCCCCACGACCTCAAGGGCCAGGGCATCTACGTCTACGTTACCCTCAACCAGGGCGAGGAGGGCAGCGAGGCCCTGCGCCAGGAGCTCAAGCAGTGGGTGCGCAAGGAGATCGGCCCCATCGCCACGCCCGATGTCATCCAATGGGCGCCAGGCCTGCCGAAGACCCGCTCCGGCAAGATCATGCGGCGGATCCTGCGCAAGATCGCCGTGGGTGAGTACGACGCCCTCGGCGACATCTCCACCCTGGCCGATCCGGGCGTGGTCCAGCACCTGGTCGGTACCCACAAGCAGATGAACCAGGCCGTCGCCTGATCCGGCTGCGCCCCGAGCCGCCCGCTACCCTCCCGGTAGCGGGCGGTTTCTTTTTGGGTGTGCCGCTCCTGTAAGGAGTTGTCGCCAGGGTAAAAGCCGCCTCTGCCTGGCTGGGTCTAGAATCGCGCCAGCCGGCGGGTCGGCGGGCACGTCGATCCGCCACCGGCGCAAAGGCCGGGACAGGGGCAACGCGCCGGCGTACCATGCCCTCCACCCCACAAGGGTCTTCCGGTGCGCGGTCCCTGGATCGGTCCGCCATCGCCGCTCTCGACAGGAAGCCAGACGTTAGATGACCACCCGCATCGCCTTTCTGCTTTGGCCCGACGTCCGTCCGCTGACCGTGGGCCTGGTCGAGGAAGCGCTGGAGCTCGCCGCTCGCCATTCGGGCGATACGCCCTACGAGGTGCGTTTCCTGCAGGTCGCCAGTGACTTGCAGCCGCGCCTGCCAGGTGGCCACTGGGAAGGCCAGCTGGAACGGCTGGACCGCCTGTTCGTGCTGGCCGACGAGCCACCGCGGGCCTTGCCGCCGCCCCTGGCCGCCGCGCTGCGCCAGAGCGCCCGGGCCGGGGTGGTCATGGGGGGATTTTCCGCAGGCGTGCAGGTGCTGGCCCAGCTGGGTCTGCTCGACGGTCATCGCGCCGCCGTGCACTGGCGCTGGCTGGAGGAATTCAGCGAGCAGCATCCCAAGGTCATCGCCACCCACCATCTCTACGAGTGGGATCGCGACCGCCTGACCGCCTGCGGCGGCCTGGCCATCCTCGATCTGCTGCTGGCCATGATCGGCCGTGACCGCGACGCCGAGCAGGCCGGTGCCATCGCCGAGGAGCTGATCGTCGAGCGCCTGCGCGAGGGCAGCGAGCGGCAGCGCATTCCGCTGAAGAATCGCCTGGGCTCGAGCCATCCCAAGCTGACCCAGGCGGTGATGCTGATGGAAGCCAACATCGAGGAGCCCCTCACCACCGACGAGATCGCCCAGCACGTCTGCGTGTCGCGCCGGCAACTGGAGCGGATCTTCAAGCAGTACCTGGCGCGAGTGCCCAGCCAGTACTACCTGGAATTGCGGTTGAACCGGGCGCGCAAGATGCTCACCCAGACCAGCAAGTCGATCATCCAGATCGGGCTGTCCTGCGGCTTTTCCTCGGGTCCGCACTTCTCCAGCGCCTACCGCAACTTCTTCGGCGTCACCCCGCGCGATGATCGCAACCAGCGGCGTGGGGCGAGCGGCGAAGGCAACGTGATGGCCGAACGCTAGAGCGGTGCCGGGGCGGATTCCTCCAGCCAGACCCCCAGGCGGTCGGCCGGCAGCGGTTGGCCGCAATGGAAACCCTGGATCTCGTCCGCCGGCAGGCGCTGCAACTGCCTCAGGTGGTCGGCGTCTTCCACCCCCTTGAGGGTGACCGTCAGCCCCAGGGAGCGGCCCAGATCGATCATGGCCCGAACCAGGGCACCGTCTTCTGGCGCCCGGTCGTGGCGGCTGATCAGGCTGCGGTCGATGCGGATGCCATCCAGCGGGTAGCGGCGCAGATAGGCCAGGGAGCAGATCCCGGAACCGAAATCGTCCAGGCACAGGCGCACGCCCAGGCCCTTGAGCGCGGCCAGGGTGTTGGAGATGTCCGCCGCGGGATCGAGCAGGGTGCGTTCGGTCAGCTCCAACTCCAGACGCCGGGGCAGCAGGCCGCTGCGATAGAGCACCTCGGCCACGCTCTGCACCGGGTCTTCGTTGGCGTGGAATTGCTGGGGCGACAGGTTCACCGACACCGAGAGATGTTCCGGCCAGCCCTGGGCGTCGTGGCAGGCGGTTTCCAGCACCCATTGGCCGAGCCGCTGCGCCAGGCCGGCATCCTCGGCCAGGGCGAGGAAGTCCAGGGGTTCCAGCAGGCCCTGGGTCGGATGTTCCCAGCGCACCAGGGCCTCGAAGCCGCTGAGGGCACCGTCGGCCAGTCGCCGCCGGGGTTGGTAGTAGAGGCTGAGCTGATCGTCACGCAGCGCCTGGCGCAGATCCTGTTCCAGCTGACGGCGCAGCAGCACCTCCTCGTTCATGGCCGGCTCGTGGAAACGCCAGGTGCCGCGGCCGGAGGTCTTGGCCTGGTAGAGGGCGATGTCGGCCAGGCGCAACAGCTCGGCGGGGATGCCGGTGTCGCGCGGGGCGAGGGCGACACCGATGCTGCTGCCGATGAACACGCGCTGTTCGCCGAGCCGGAACGGCTGGCGCAGCTGTTCCACCAGCCGGCGGCAGAGGTCGGCGATGGCGCCAGGCTCACGATCGCCGCTGAGCACCACGCAAAATTCGTCGCCGCCCAGACGCGCCACCAGGTCGCAAGCGGTGACGTTCTGACGCAGGCGCTGTGCCGCCTCCTGCAGCACCTGGTCGCCGGCCGCATGGCCCAGGGCGTCGTTGACCGTCTTGAAGCGATCCAGGTCCAGGCTGAGCAGGGCCAGGGGTTGGGGTTCCGGGCCTTCCAGGTGGGTCGCCAGGAACTGGTGCAGCCGATGGCGATTGGGCAGGCCGGTCAGGGGATCGTGCCAGGACAGGTGCTGGACCTGGGCCAAGGCCTCGATCTCGTCGGTGAGGTCGGTGACGGTGCCCCGGTAGCCGCCCTCGGGAATCGCGCGAGCGGCTACGCGACAGGTCCTTTCGCGGCCGGCGCCGTCCAGGTAGTGGCAGATCAGCGGCGGCTGCGGCTTGCGCTCATGGTGATGGCCGGCCAGCCAGTGGGCGAGGGTGTCGGCATGGGGGGTGAGCAATTCGGCGAGCGGCCGGCCCAGCCAGCGTTCGGCGGCTTCGCCGGTGACCTCGGCGAAGCGCTCCGAGACATAGACCAGACGCAGCTCGGCGTCGATCTCCCAGAGCCAGTCCGAGGTGGCCTCGGCAATGTCGCGAAAACGCCGTTCGCCGATGGCCAATTCGCTGCGGCTGGCCAGCAGGTCATCGTACTGGGCATCCAATTGCCGTGCCGACACCAGCGCCTGGCGCAGCAGCCAGACCAGGCCCAGCACCAGGATCAGCACACCACCGCCGAACAGCGGCAGGGTCTGCTGCATCAGCCACAGGCCGGGGCGTAGTGGCCGCCAGGTCAGCTGGAAGCCGGAGCCCGGTAACTGCCAGCTGGCGCGGCCTTCGGCAGGCGTGGTGGTCACGCTCAGGGGCGGCAGACCGTTGGCCGCGCTGAGTTCGGCCAGCTTGGCCGGACTAAGCAGGTCGACGAAGACCAGCACCGACAGCGGCGTGTCCGCGGCACGGTCGGTCGCCTGGTCGCCGGGGGTGATGGCGGCGGCGGCTACCAGAGCCGGTACCCCGGCGACGCTGAGGATGCCGGAGACACTGCCGGCACGGCCATCGGCGCTGCGGGCCGCGGCCAGCAGGCCGGCGACGTTGCCCTCCAGCCAGGGTGTGGTCGGTTCGGCGAGTTCGCCGTCGAGCAGCCGATAGCGAGGTCTGTCCTGACCGTCGAACACCAGCACCCCTTCGTAGCCATAGACCTTGAACAGCGCCGGGCCGAGGTTGTTCTGCGCGAAGGCCCAGTCCTGGTCCAGGGTCAGGTGGAGTCGCCGAAAGGCTTCTTCCCACTTGCTGTAGTCGATGATGTTGCGTGCCACTTCCTCGTCGAGACGGGTGAAGGTGCGGCCGACGGTGCGCTCGGTATGCTCCGCGACGCTGGCGTCCTGGCGCACGGCGTTGTCCACCAGCAGGTAGCAGCCCAGGCCGATGAGGCCCAGCAGCAACAGGCAGAGGGCCGGGAACAGCCGCAGGATGAGGGTGAGCCCCCGGCGCCGTGGCGGCGCGCTGCGTGACGATGACGATGGATGCATGCCTGGACCCTGGCTGGATGAGCCTTCCTGTGCCTTCGCCTTGCGGATCGACACGACTGACGGGGAAACACAACAAGTGATGCCGCGGCGCGGCCAGACTAGCCTGTCGGCGCCCACGCCGCTGAATGTAAAGAGGGAGATGCCAAGGGGGTCGCGCTATTGGCGTGAAAGGCCGCCGGCTAGCCGGGGTTGCCCGCGCCCCCATAGAAGGCGCAGCCCTGCCAGGTCTCGCCGTTGATGCGCAATTTGGCCTGCAGCGACTGCACGGTCCCGGTCCGACCGTCCACGCAGCGGCGCGGATTGATCCATAGCTCGACCTTTTCGCCATTGGCCTCGGTGGACAGCGCGCGCATGCCGCCCGGCAATTCTTCCTGGACGAAGGGCAGGGCACGGCGCTGCTGACCGGCGGTGCTGACCAGCATGCCCTGGTTGCTGACCTGGACGCTCCAGTCCGGGCCATGGCCGCCAGCGCTCATCGCGGTGCGCTTGAAGTTGGGATCGCTGCAGCCGGGGCCGGTGTATTGCACGCGGTAGACGTCGGTGACGGCGAAGATGCCCTGGGCGCCGTCGCGGCCCCCGGACTTCACCTGGCCGCGCAGGTCGGCGAATAGCGAGGCGGCGCCGCTATCGGCCGCCAGTTCGTGGGCATCGCGCAGGATGGCGGTGTTGTTGGCATCGGTGACGTCGAAGAAGCGCTGTTCGCGACAGGGGCGGAACAGCAGCTGATCGCCGCTCCAGCGCAGATCGCCCTGCAGCCGCTCGCCACCCGGCGCGCGGGGCGTGTCGTCGCTCTGGAACAGGCTGCAGCCGCCAAGTAGGCCGAGCAGGGCGAGGGGAAGGATGGAACGCGGCGCTGACATCGCAGGACTCCGGCTGAGGTGGGCACACGTTACTCAGACAGCGCCGCGAGCTCAAGGACTTACCAGACCCGATAGGTCTTGCCGGTTTCGGCGCCTTCGACGCTGCGTTCGTAGGCCAGGGCGGCATCGTCACCGCTGACCGCCTTGAAGCCGCGGAAGAAGTCGCCGTAGTGGCCCAGTGACTCCTGCAGCACCGTCGGGCTGACTGCATTGAGACGCTGGCCACGGGGCAACTCGATGGCCGCACCGCGGACGAAGCCTTCCAGCGCCGCGTTGACCATGGCCGCCGAGCTGCCCTGCGCGATAGGGTGCTCGCTGAGAATACCGGTGGTCAGGGTGAAGGAGGCTCCCTCGGCAGCCTGGTTCTGGCCGAGTAGCACCAGGTTGACCTGGCCCATGAGCTTGTCCTGTAGGCCTTTCTGATAGGCCTCCGGGGTCATCTCGACGAAGGGGGCGAAGGTCACTGAACCCACGGCGCTGACCAGGGCGTCGAAGCGCCCGATCTGGGCGAAGAGGGCGCGGATGGCCTCCGGTTGGGTGATGTCCACCTGCAGGTCTCCGGACTGGCGACCGACCCGGATGAGGTCGTGCCGACGGCCAAGACGTGCGGCAATGGCGCTGCCCAGGGTACCGCTGGCGCCGACGAGGACGATTTTCATGAGGATGACTCCGCGAAAGGATAGGAGTCGCTAGCCTAGGCGGCGGCATTGACCTGATAAATTGCCTAATTGGCAATCCAGTGTTTCCAGGAGGAAACGATGCAGGACGACTTCGCCGATCTCGCCGCCTTCGCCATCCTCTGTGAAAGCGGTAGCTTCACCCGTGCCGCCGAGCGACTTGGTTGCAGCAAGGGCCAGCTGTCCAAGCGTATCCGGGCGCTGGAGTCGCGCCTGGAAACCAGCCTGTTGCACCGCACCACCCGCCGGCTCGATCCCACCACGGCTGGCCGGGCGCTGTTGCCCGAGGCCCAGGCCCTGGTACGGCAACGTGAACGGGCGCTGCAGAGCGTGGCCCGGCTGCGCGAAGAGGCGGCTGGGCAGGTCCGGCTGACGGTGCCGGTATCGCTTGGCTATACCTTCTTCGAGGTGCTGCTGGCCTGCCGCGCCGCCCATCCCGCCATCCAACTGGACCTGGTGCTGGACAACGGTTATCGCGATCTGGTGGCGGAGGGCTTCGACCTGGCCATCCGCGCGCGGGTGGAGCCGGACGAGCGCCTGGTGGCCCGGCCGCTGTTCGCCATGCAGGAGGTGACCTGTGCCGCGCCCGAGTACCTGCAGGGGCGCCCCTTACCGGACAGGCCCGAGGTGCTGCTCGAACACCGTTGCCTGGTGAACAACCACTATGTCGAGGGCGATGTCTGGCTCTATCACCGGGAACATCGACTGAGCCGTGTCCAGGTGGCGCCCAGCCTGGCCTGCAACCACTACAGCCTGCTCAAGCAGGCGGCCCTGGCGGGTCAGGGCATCGCCCGGCTGCCGTCCTTCATGGTCCACGAGGAATTGGCCCGCGGGGCGCTGGTCTGGCTACTCAAGGAGTGGCGCACGCCCAGCCAGCCGCTGTTCCTGGTGCATCCCTACCAGAGCGGATTGCCCAGGCGCACGCGAGTGGTGGCGGAGGCGCTGAGCGATTGGTTCGAGCGCAGTCGGCAGCGGTTGGAGGCGTTGGGGTAGGGGGAGCTGATCGCGGCCATGGTGGTCCGCTGTAGCAAACGTTCTGACTTGGACTATCGCGGCCATGGGCCGCTCCTACAAAAGCGCCACCCCCTGTAGGAGCGGCCCATGGCCGCGATGAGAGCCCTAACGAAGGCGGCCGCATCGGCGGACCGCCATGGCCGCGATCAAACAAACAGCTCAACCGCCCAGATAGGCCTTGCGCACGTCCGGGTTGGCCAGCAGCTCGGCGCCGCTGTCCTGCATGACGATGCGGCCGTTCTCCAGCACGTAGCCGCGGTCGGCCAGCTTGAGCGCCTGGTTGGCGTTCTGCTCGACCAGGAACACCGTCACCCCATCCTGGCGCAGCTGTTCGATGATCTCGAAGATCTGCTGGATGATGATGGGCGCCAGGCCCAGCGAGGGCTCGTCGAGCAGCAGCAGGCGCGGCTCGCTCATCATGGCGCGGCCGATGGCGAGCATCTGCTGCTCGCCGCCGGACATGGTGCCGGCGCGCTGGGCATAGCGTTCCTTGAGTCGCGGGAAGAGGCCGAGGACCTTGTCCAGCTGGCGGTCGTAGGCGTCCTTGTCGGTGAAGAAGCCGCCCATGGCCAGGTTCTCTTCCACGGTCAGGCGGGCGAATACCCGTCGGCCTTCCGGCACCACGGCGATGCCCTTGCGCATGATCTGCGCGGTTTCCTGGCCGACCAGTTCCTCCCCTTCGTAGCGGATGCTGCCGCTGTGCGCGCGCGGGGTGCCGCAGAGGGTCATCAGCAGGGTGGACTTGCCGGCGCCGTTGGCGCCGATCAGGGTGACGATCTCGCCCCGGTTCACCTGCACGCTGACGCCGTGCAGGGCCTGGATCTTGCCGTAGAAGGTGGAGACGTTGTCGAACTGCAGCATGGAGGTCTCCATCAGGATTCGCCCAGGTAGGCCTTGATCACGTCGGGATTGTTGCGGATCTGCTCCGGCGTCCCGTCGGCCAGGGGGGTACCCTGGTTGATCACCACGATGTGGTCGGAAATGCTCATCACCAGGTGCATGTCGTGCTCGATCAGCAGCACGGTGACGCCGTGCTCGGCGCGCAGCAGGGCGATGAGCGCCTTGAGGTCCTCGGTCTCGCGCGGGTTGAGGCCGGCGGCCGGCTCGTCGAGCATGAGGATCTGCGGACGGGTCATCATGCAGCGGGCGATTTCCAGGCGGCGCTGCTGGCCATAGGCGAGGTTGCCGGCGTTGCGGTTGGCGAACTCGGTCAGGTTGACCTGCTCCAGCCAGAAGCGCGCATAGTCCATGGCCTCGGCTTCGCTCTTGCGGAAGGCCGGGGTCTTGAACAGGCCCGCCAGGAAGCCGGTGTTGAGGTGCCGGTGCTGGGCGACCAGCAGGTTCTCCACCGCGGTCATTTCCTTGAACAGGCGGACGTTCTGGAAGGTCCGCACCACGCCCTTGCGGGCGATCTTGTGCCCCGGCAGGCCCTGGATGGCCTCGCCATTCAGCAGGATCTCACCGCCGGTGGGGCGGTAGAAGCCGGTCAGGCAGTTGAACACGGTGGTCTTGCCGGCGCCGTTGGGGCCGATCAGGGAGACTACCTGGCCCTGTTCCACGCGGATATTGACGCCGTTGACGGCCAGCAGGCCGCCGAACCTCATGGACAGGCCGGTGACGTCGAGAAGGGCTTGGCTCATTTGCGCAACTCCAGGTGCGGGCGTTGCATCGGGAGCAGGCCTTGCGGACGCCAGATCATCATCACGACCATCAGCAGGCCGAACATCAACATGCGGTACTCGCTGAATTCGCGCATCAGCTCCGGCAGCAGGATCATCACGATGGCCGCGAGGATCACGCCGAGCTGGGAACCCATACCGCCCAGCACCACGATGGCCAGGATGATGGCCGATTCGATGAAGGTGAAGGACTCCGGCGACACCAGGCCCTGGCGAGCGGCGAAGAAGCTGCCGGCGAAACCGGCGAAGCAGGCGCCCAGGGTGAAGGCCGAGAGCTTGATCAGCGTCGGGTTGAGGCCCAGGGCGCGGCAGGCGATCTCGTCTTCGCGCAGGGCTTCCCAGGCGCGGCCGATGGGCATGCGCAGCAGGCGGTTGATGACGAACAGGGTCAGCAGCACCAGCAGCAGGGCGATCAGGTAGAGGAAGATCACCTTGTATTCGGAGTTGTAGGGGATGCCGAAATACTCGTGGAAGGGCGTCATGCCTTCCGGCGCGCGCCGTTCGAAGGTCAGGCCGAACAGGGTCGGTTTCTCGATCCCGCTGATGCCGTTGGGACCGCCGGTCCATTCGGTGAGGTTGCGCAGCAGGATGCGGATGATCTCGCCGAAGCCCAGGGTGACGATGGCCAGGTAGTCACCACGCAGCCGCAGTACCGGGAAGCCGAGCAGGAAGCCGAACAGCGCCGCCATGCCACCGGCGATGGGCAGGCACACCCAGAAACCGAAGCCGTAGTAGTGGGAGAGCATGGCGTAGGTGTAGGCACCGACGGCGTAGAAGCCGACGTAGCCCAGATCCAGCAGGCCGGCCAGGCCCACCACGATGTTCAGGCCGAGGCCGAGCATCACGTAGATGAGGATCAGGGTGGCGATGTCCACCGCGCCGCGCGAGCCGAAGAAGGGCCAGACCAGGGCGACGAGGACCAGGGCGAGGATCACCCAGCGCTGGGTCTTGGGTTCGGTGAGCTTGGTGCCCAGACCGGTGTGCGGCAGCTGGATGCCACCGCTGCGACGCCAGCCGGCGGTGACCTGGTCACGCACCAGTTGCCAGACGAACATCAGCGCCGCGGCCAGGGCGACGGTCCAGAGCGTGCGCGGCGTGGCGCCGTGCACTTCGAGGTTGACGCCCACCGTCTCCAGCTTGAGGCCGAGGATGGGATAGGCGACGGCCAGCACCAGCAAGGCGCTGAAGAAGGCGGTGCGCAGACGGGCAGTCATACCTTTTCCACCTCCGGGCGACCGAGGATGCCGGTGGGGCGGAACAGCAGCACCAGCACCAGCAGGCTGAAGGCCACCACGTCCTTGTACTGGTCGCCGAAGACGTCGGCGCCGAAGGCCTCGGCCACGCCCAGCACCAGGCCGCCGAGCATGGCACCGGGAATGCTGCCGATGCCGCCGAGTACCGCCGCGGTGAAGGCCTTGATGCCGGCCAGGAAGCCCAGGCTCGGGTTGATCACGCCGTACTGGATGCCCAGCAGCACCGCGGCCACGGCGGCCAGGGTGGCGCCGATGACGAAGGTCAGGGCGATGATGCCGTTGGTGTTGATGCCCAGCAGGTTGGCCATCTTGATGTCCTCGGCGCAGGCGCGGCAGGCGCGGCCCAGGCGGGAGCGGGAGATGAACCAGGTCAGGCCGAGCATGGTGAGCAGGGTGACGATGAAGATCAGCACCTGCACATAGGAGATCACCACGCCGTTCATGGCGTCGGTGCCGATGATGAAGTTGCCGGGCAAGAGGTTGGGGATCGACTTGTCCTTGGAATCCTGGGCCAGCAGCACCCAGTTCTGCAGGAAGATCGACATGCCGATCGCCGAGATCAGCGGGATCAGCCGGTTACCGCCGCGCAGGGGGCGATAGGCGATGCGTTCGATGCTGTAGCCATAGGCGCTGGCGATGACGATGCTGGCGGCGAAGGCGGCGAGCATGACGATGGGCAGGCTGTGGATGCCCAGCATGGCCAGGCCGGCGATGGCGATGAAGGCCACGTAGGAGCCGATCATGTACACCTCGCCGTGGGCGAAGTTGATCATGCCGATGATGCCATAGACCATGGTGTAGCCGATGGCGATCAGAGCGTAGGTGCTGCCGACCGTGAGGCCGTTCACCAGCTGTTGCAGGTAGTGGTAGAACTCGGGCATGGGTGTCTCCAGGGGACGCATGAGCACTTCTGGTGCGGGTCCCAGGCCTCGGATGGAGGCGGATAAACGAAGCCCACCGCCGTTGGCGGTGGGCTTCGGTGTCACAGGTAGGGCTTACTTGGCTTCGGTCTTGGTGCCGTCGGCGTGCCATTCGTAGACGACGAATTCGAAGTTCTTCAGGTCGCCTTTCTCGTCGAACGCCAGCTCACCGGTGGGGGTGTTGAAGGTGTTGGCGCGCAACGCCTTGGCCACGTCCTCGGGCTTCTCGTCGCCGGCCTTCTCGATGCCTTCGGCGATGACCTGCACGGCGGCGTAGGAGGGGAACACGAAGGGACCGCTCGGATCCTGCTTCTTGTCCTTGAACGCCTGCACCAGGGCCTGGTTCTTGGGATCCTGGTCGAAGGAGCGCGGCAGGGTGACCAGCAGGCCTTCGGAGGCCTTGCCGGCGATGGCGGAAATGGAGCTGTTGCCCACGCCTTCTGGACCCATGAACTTGGCGGTCAGGCCCTTCTCGGCGGCCTGACGCAGGATCAGGCCCAGCTCGGGGTGGTAGCCGCCGTAGTAGACGAAGTCCACGTTGGCTTGCTTGAGCTTGGCGATCAGCGAGGAGAAGTCCTTGTCGCCGGAGTTGATGCCTTCGAACACGGCGACCTTGACGCCCGCCTTGTCCAGGGTCTGCTTGACCGCGGTGGCGATGCCTTCGCCGTACTGCTGCTTGTCGTGGATGACGGCGACGATCTTCGGCTTGACGTGCTCGACGATGAACTTGCCGGCGGTCGGGCCCTGCATGTTGTCCAGGCCGATGGTGCGGAAGATCAGCTTGTAGCCACGGTTGGTGATGTCGGGGCTGGTGGCCGCCGGAGTCACCATCAGGATGCCTTCGTCCTCATAGATGTCGGAGGCGGGCTGAGTGGAGCTGGAGCAGAGGTGACCGACGACGAACTTGATGCCATCGTTGACGATCTTGTTGGCAACCGCCACGGCCTGCTTGGGATCGCAGGCGTCGTCGTAGACCACGCCTTCGAGCTGCTTGCCCTTGACACCACCGGCCTTGTTGATCTGCTCGATGGCCATCTGGGCACCGATGAACTCCATGTCACCGTACTGGGCGACCGGACCGGTCTTGGGGCCGGCCAGGCCGATCTTCAGGGTGTCGGCCGCCAGGGTGTGGGTGGCCATGCCGGCGAGGGCCAGGGCCGCGACCAGGCGGGAGAAACGCAGGGTTGCCTTTTTCATGAGTGCTCCACTCGGAATGCTTTTTTAATGAGGCAGTTGGACGCGAAAGTGTGCCGATTTTGTTCGTTATGACGCGCTGCGCAGTTTAATCACCGTCCGTTCCTCTTGGAAAGCTGGCCATGACAACTCGTCGGCTACGGATGCCGCGTGTCCGGGCGCTCGGCAAGCGGGGAGGGGGCCGGTAGAATCCGCCCTTTTCGCGAGACCCGCACCATGACCGATCACGCCACGCTCTACGCCACCCTGCTCGGGCAGACCGCCGCTATCGGCTGGGAAGAATTGCAACCGCATTTTGCACGGGGCGTGCTGTTGGAGGTGGCGCCGGAGCTGGACCTGATCGAGGCGGCCATCGCCGTGACCCAGGACGATGCCGCCCGCGTCGGGGCCTGGCTGCAAGCCGGGCAACTGGCCAAGGTCGACGAGGCCCGGGCGCTGCGCCGACTGGAGGCGCCGGAAGTGGCGCTGTGGGCGGTGGTGGTGGCGCCCTGGGTGCTGATGCAGGAACGTCCGGCCGAGCGCGCGGCGGACTAGAAGCGCAAAAGCCCGCACGAGGCGGGCTGATGAAGGCTGTGGATCAGCGTTCGCTGTCGAGATCGCGCAACTGGTGCTCCCCATAGCGATCGCCGGCCACCGCGCCAGGTGGCAGCAGCCGTTCCAGTTCGGCGCGGTCGGCGGCGCTGAGGGGTACCTCCTGCGCACCGAGAGATTCGGCGAGCTGATCGCGCCGCCGGGCGCCGACCAGGGGCACGATATCCTCGCCCTGGGCGGCGACCCAGGCTATCGCCAGCCGGGTGGGCGTGGTGCCCCGGGCTTCGGCGAAGCGGCGCAGCTCCGCCACCAGCGCCAGATTGTGCTCGACGTTACCCGGCTGGAAGCGCGGGCTGTGCCCGCGGAAGTCGCGGCCGCCGGCGGGCTGGCGCCAGTGACCGCTGAGCAGACCGCGAGACAGCACCCCATAGGCGGTAATGCCGATGCCCAGGTCGCGACAGGTCGGCAGGATCTCGGCCTCGATGCCGCGGGAGACCAGCGAGTATTCGATCTGCAGGTCGCACACCGGATGCACCGCGGCCGCCCGCTTCAGGGTCTCTGCGCCCACCTCCGACAGGCCGATGTGGCGCACGTAGCCGGCCTGCACCAGCTCGGCGAGGGCGCCCATGGTGTCCTCGATGGGCACCTGGCGATCCAGTCGAGCCGGGCGATAGATGTCGATGTGGTCCACGCCGAGGCGCTTGAGGCTGTAGGCGACGAAATTCTTGATCGCCGCGGGGCGGGTGTCATAGCCCAGCCAGTCGCCGCCCGGCCCGCGCAGGGCGCCGAACTTGACGCTGATCAGCGCCTGGTCGCGGCGACCGCGCAAGGCCTCGCCCAGCAGCAGCTCGTTGGCGCCCATGCCATAGAAGTCCCCGGTGTCGAACAGGGTAACGCCCCGCTCCAAGGCGGCATGGACGGTGGCGATGGCCTCGCCGCGATCGGCGGGACCATAGAGGTCGGACATGCCCATGCAGCCCAGACCGAGCGTGGATACCTGCGGGCCCTGGCGGCCCAGACGACGCTGTTGCATGACGGAATCCTCGTGTGGAGTTGAGCCTTCACTCTAGCCGCGGCAGTGTTGTGCGATAATCCGGTTCTGACACAACGCCCTGTTCGCCTAGTCGTACAATGGACACGCCTTGAATCTGGATGACCTGGCGGCCTTCGCCGCCGTGGCCGAGGCCCGCAGCTTTCGCGGCGCGGCTTATGTGCGTGGCGTGGCCGCGTCTTCGCTGAGCGATGCCGTGCGGCGGCTGGAGCGGGAGCTGGACGTGCGGCTGCTGCATCGCACCACCCGTAGCGTGACGCCCACAGCTGCCGGCCAACGACTGCTGGAGCGCCTGACCCCGGCCTTACGCGAGGTGCGCGGCGCGCTGGATGCCATCAATGCCGAGGGCGAAAGCCCGGTGGGCGACCTGAGGCTCAACGTGCCCACCATCGTCGCTAGGGTACTGCTGCCGCCGCTGATCGGCCCCTTCCTCGCCCGCCATCCTGGCATCCGCCTGGAAGTGGTGGCCGACGACCGGCTGATCGACGTGCTCGCCGCGGGTTTCGACGCCGGGGTGCGCTACGACGAGCACCTGGAAGGCGACATGGTCAGCGTGCGGCTGGGCCCTGCCACCCAGAGGTTCGCCGTGGCCGGAACCCCCGACTACCTGGCGCGCCATGGCGTACCGACGCATCCCGCCGACCTGGTTCGGCACTCCTGCATCGGCCATCGCTTCGCCAGCGGTCTGGTGGCGCAATGGAGCTTCGAGCGCGGCAGCGAAGTGATCAACGTCCAGCCGGGCAGTCGCTTGCTGGCCTCGGCGCTGGATCTGGAGCTGCAGGCCGCCCTGGAGGGGGTCGGCCTGATCTGTTCCTTCGCCGACTATCTGCGCGAACCCCTGGCCGATGGACGGCTGGTGGAGGTCCTGGCGGAATGGTCCACGCCCTTTCCGGGTCCACGGCTCTACTATGCGGATCGCCGCCAGCCGCCGGCGCCGCTGCGGGCCTTCGTGGCCTTTCTGCGCGAGCGCAACGGCTAGGCGCCATCGTCGGGCGCCGCTACCCTGGGGTTCTGCCTGCCGCTCGGAGCCGCCATGACGTTCCCGTTTTCCCGCCCGGTCTCCCGCCCATGATCATCGGTACCGCCGGCCACATCGACCACGGCAAGACCGCGCTGATCCAGGCCCTTACTGGGGTCGCCGGCGACCGCCGTCGCGAGGAGCAGGCGCGCGGCATCACCATCGACCTGGGCTACGTCTATGCCGACCTGGGCGATGGCCAACTGACCGGCTTCATCGACGTGCCCGGCCATGAGCGCTTCGTGCACAACATGCTGGCCGGCGCCAGCGGCCTGGACCTGGCCCTGCTGGTGGTGGCGGCCGACGACGGCGTCATGCCCCAGACCCGCGAGCACCTGGCGATCCTCGAACTGCTCGGCATCCCGCGGGCACTGGTGGCCCTGACCAAGGCCGACCGGGTGAGTGCCGGGCGACTGGCCGAGGTGCGCGAGGACGTGACGGCGCTACTCGCCGCCGGTCCCTTCGCCGGTGCGCCGCTCTATCCGGTCGCCAGCCCCAGCGGCGAGGGCATTCCGGCCCTGCGCGCGGCCCTGCTCGCAGGCCTGGGGGAGGCGCGCATACGCAATGCCCGCGGCGGCTTTCGCCTGGCGGTGGATCGGGTGTTCAGCGTCGCCGGGGCCGGGGTGGTGGTCACCGGCACTGCCTTCGCCGGCCAGGTGGCGGTGGGCGATGAACTCATCCTCACCCCGCGCGGCCAGCGGCTGCGGGTGCGCGGTCTGCACGCGCAGAACCGGGCGGCCGAACAGGCCCATGCCGGGCAGCGTGTTTCCCTCAATCTGGCGGGTGAGCGGCTGAGCACCGACAGCCTCGCCCGGGGTGACTGGTTGGTGGCCGAGGCGCTGCACGCCCCCACCACCCGCATCGATGTGGAGCTGCAGCTGCTGCCGGGGGAGCCGCGCAACCTGGCGCACTGGACGCCGGTGCACGTCCACCTCGGCGCCCAGGACCTCACCGGACGGGTCGCCCTGCTGGAAGGCGACAACCTCGCCCCTGGTGCCACGGCCCTGGCGCAGCTGGTGCTCAATGCGCCGCTGCACGGCGTGCATGGCGATCGTCTGGTGCTGCGCGACCAGTCCGCCCAGCGGACCCTGGGCGGTGCCCGGCTGCTCGATCCCTTCGCCCCGGCGCGCCATCGCCGCACGCCCCAGCGTCTGGCGCAGCTCCAGGCGCTGCGTCAGGGCGGTCTGGAAGAGGCGCTGCCGGAACTCCTGGCGCAGGCCGGGGGCGGTCTCGATCCGCGGCTGCTGGCCCGACAATTCAATCGCCCCGAAGGCGACTGGCAGTTGCCGGCGGATACCCTGAGGATCGACACCCGGGTCGGTCCCCGGCTGTTCGCCGCGTCCCTCTGGCGGGCCGCCCTCGAACGCCTGGGCGAGGCGCTGGCCACCTTCCACCAGGAACAACCCGACGAGCTCGGCCCGGATCGGGATCGTCTGCGCCGCATCGCCGCGCCCGATCTGGAGCGGCCCGTCTACCTGGCGCTGCTGGAGACAGCCCTGGCCGAGGGGCGCCTGCAGAGCAGCGGTCCCTGGTTGCACCTGCCCGACCACCGGGTGCGCCTCACCGCGGCGGAGGAGGGGCTCAAGGCCCGGCTCTGGCCGCTGCTCATGGCCGAACGCTTCGATCCGCCCTGGACCCGGGATCTCGCCAAGGCTCTCGGCCAGCCCGAGGCCGAGGTGCGGCTGCTGCTGCGCAAGCTGGCACGGTTGGGGGAACTGACCCAGGTGGTCAAGGATCTCTTCTATCCCCAGGCGAGCCTGGAAGCCGCGGCCGGCGAGGCATTGCGCCTGGAGCGCGAAGCAGGGATCATTCGCGCCGCGGCCTTTCGCGATGCCCTGGGCATCGGTCGCAAGCGCAGCATCCAGATCCTCGAATGCCTGGATCGCATCGGTTTTACCCGTCGCTTCGGCGACGAGCGCCGGGTTCGCCCGGACAGCGCCTGGGCTCGCGCCGCCGAGGACTAGCGAGACAGAGGAAGGCAATCACGCCCGGTGGCGTGGCCGGGCTTCAAACCCGGTTGGGGACGGCAGCCGTTCCCGGGTGGGTTCGACTCCCACTGCCTTCCGCCATTTCTTTCGGGTAAGCCCTAGGGTCGCAGTACCGGCGCTGGGACAAAGCCTTCATCGGTCAGGGCGGCCATCACGCCGCGTACCAGATAGTTGTTTCTGAAGCCCAGGGTGTATTGCCTGGCGTTCGCGCTGATGGGCAACAACATGCCATTGCTCACTAGTTTCTTGATCTGATAGGTCCGTTGGGCGGCGGTGAGACCCTTTGGCAGGGCAGGGGTCAAGTCTGCGGATTTGACTTGGCCGTGTTTGATCGCCAGTTTCAAAACCGCTTCTTCCACAGGGGTGATCCAGCCTCGCTCGCGGGCGAGCGCCACGGCCGGATTGAGAATGCGCTCCTGCAGGTAGCGGTAGTCGGTCAGTCGGTCGACCTTTTCGATTTCTTCCCGGATGCCTTGCAGCACATAGGTACACCAGGCCTCGCGACCTTCCAAGGTACCTCTGTCGGCAGCGGACAGCATCGCGTAGTAACGTTCACGATCATTGCAGAAGACCGCGGTAGGGTTCAGCAACCGATTGGCCGTACCCACGTTGAAGCCGTACTTGATCAGCAGTGCATAGGTGAGCAGACGGACGACTCGCCCGTTACCATTGCCAAAGGGGTGAATCCAGCCAAAGCGATGATGGGCCAGGGCGACCTTCATCAGATCGTACTTCGGTGGATCGGCGCGATTGATGAAATCGACCAGCTCGCCCATGTATTCCGGGACGATTAAGGCATCCGGTGGGCGATGATCGGACTGCCCGATCAGAACCGGCTGGGTTCTGTAGGTCCCGAGCGTTCTGTCGCCCTCGCGCTCTAAGTCCACTACCGTGAGGGCATGTAGCTCGCGGATGAAATGCTCCGTCAGCGGTGTCCCTGGCAAGGTGACTTCTTCGACGTAATCCATGGCTGCTTCGATATTGGCGACCTCCCGCAACTGGTCGCTGGCCTTCTGTCTCCCCGCTACCTTGCTGTCGACATAGTCGGCCAGCGTAGTGTGATTGCCTTCGATCCGCGCCGAGCCCAGGCTCTCCAGGATATGGAAGATCGACTTGAGCTGGAAAAAGACCTGGGGTGGCGTGCTTCCTGCCAGATTCAGTCGCCGCAAGTATTCCAGCTCGGCCAGTACATCGACCAAGGGCGAATCGAAGGAAGGATTGAGCAGTTCGAGGTCGTGGTGAAGGAACGTAGGCATGCCGAGATTATCTCGAGTAGGCTGAAGCGATATCTTTAAATATACGTCTGGAATCCTCGTGGATCGCGATATGCAGAAATCTGCAAGGAAAATTATCTCTAATTTCTACAGGGTACAAGTAGAGGGTACCGAGCACGAAGAAAGGTCAGCCAGTGTCTATCTGACGTTGGTGCCACGTTTTATCGGTAGCGACTGCTGTCATCAGCCTGTTTTTCCAACAGAGTCAGGTATCTGGCGTTCGTGGTTGAAAAACCCTCTCTTCCGCGATTTCCCGCTATGTCGAAAAGGATAGCCATATGCGCCGGCCCGGGGTTTCATACCGTCTTCACCACCTGGGTATCCCCACCACCGAGATCATGCCGGGCGCGCGCTACGCAGCCGGGATCGGGATGTATACCAGCGATGACCTCAGTGGTCCGGTGCCCATCCAGTGGCACAGGTTCACGCCCGACTCGCCGCTGCATCCGCTGATCAAGACCCAGCCCCATGTGGCCTACCAGGTCAGCGACCTGGCGGCGGCGCTGGTTGGCCAGACGGTCATCCTCGGGCCCTATGAACCCATCGAGGGCTTTTGGACCGCCATGATCGACCATGGTGGCCTGCCCATCGAATTCATCCAGACCGAGTTGAGCGACGAGATCATCTGGAGCCGGGCGCGTAGCGGCCGCCAGGCACCGCTGTATGAGTCCTCAGCTGAGGGACAGGGCACGCAGGCCCAGGCCGACGGAGGCCAGGCCGATCAGGCAGAGGGCGGTGCTGGGCAGGCGCTGGGTGAGCCGGCTCAGGCGAGTCAGCCGGTGCATATGACCGGCCAGATGGCCGTAGGTGACCAGTACCGCCAGGTCGATGGCGGCCCAGATGGCCAGTAGCGGCAGGGCCTGTTGTTCGAGGGGCACCTGCAGGGAGATGAATGCGGGCAGGAAGGCCACCAGGAAGAGGATGTCCTTGGGGTTGGAGAGGCCCACGAGCAGGGCGCGGCCGAAGCTGCCGCGCCGGGTGCTCGGCGACTCGTCGGCCGGCGCCTGGAACAGCCGCACGCCCAACCAGAGCAGATAGAGACCGCCGAGAATCTGGCCGGCCAGCAACAGGGTGGGGCTGATGCCGATGGCCAGGTGGATCAGGGTCAAGGCCAGTACCAGCAGGACCTGGGCGGAGAGCAGACCGCCGAGGATCGTCCACCAGGGGAAGCCGTGGCGACCGTCGGCGACGACCAGGGCGACGATGGGGCCTGGCGAGGAGATCAGCAGAAAGACGGTGATGGCGAATCCGAGGTATTCGCTCATGGGCCTGGGGGCCTCAGACCGATGATCCGCGAGGGTTCGCCCGTCTCGCCGATCAATTGGCGCTGATGGCAGACGGCGAAGGTGCGCTGAATCCAGCGATCCTGGCCATCGAACTGCGCCTGGAAGGCGCTGCGAGCGTGGACCGCGCGGCGATTGTCGATGATCAGCAAGTCCCCGGCGGCGAGACGTACCGGCTGGGCGACGCTCCAGGTGATTTCCTTGATTTCCTCGATCAGCCGCTGCATCCGGGCCGAGCGGGCGAGCATGAAATGCGGATCGAATCTCAGGTAGGGCCTGCTGCGCTGGCCGTAGAGGATCGGCTGGTAGCGACCCAGGTCGATCCGACAGTTTTTCTCATTCACGCAGTAGTCGGAGAGGAAGTTGAAAGATTCCTCGAACAGCAGGGCGGTGGTGTCGGCATCAATCACCTGGAGCATCCGGTCCACCGAGGCGATGTAGGTGACGGCATCGTCCTGGGGCGCGCCTCTCAGGCAGAGCAGCGCGAGGAAGTCCGGCGGGACCTCGTGGAAGGCATTCTCGGTATGCAGTTCGAGTTCGGTGTCGAAGCTGTCCGAAGAAGGTTGCCGGGCCCTGGCGGCCTGGGGAAAGAAGTTGTTGATCAGGCTGCCGTCGCTTTCCTGGGGATAGCCGACGGGATCACCCAGCAGGGCTGTGGCCTGCAGCAGCAGGAGCTCGCTGCGGTAGTCCGGTTTGGCGAGGGTGGTGCGATCGGCGGGCGTGGGCGGGACGTCGCCGATGTCCTGGTCGGGCAGCAGCAGGAAGCCCTGGGGATTACCGAAGATGCGGAAATGCAGCAGGTCGGCGATGGCAGCGGCCGAGAGCTCGCCATGACGGATGGCCTGGTCCAGCAGAGCGTCGAAGGAGACTGATCCCAAATACATGCTGTGTCTCGATGAGCTTTTGGCAGTCATGACGCGCCGAGGCGTCAAGGACGGCCATCATCCGGTGCTGGACGCTGGGGAAAAAACGGATAAAACTCGGAGCAAGGATGATTCAGACTCATCATCGAGAACCAGGGATGTCCCGCCTTCCGCCGCTCTATGCGTTGCGTGCTTTCGAAAGTGCGTCGCGGCAACTCTCCTTCACCCGTGCGGCGAAGGAATTGAACATCACCCAGAGCGCGATCAGTCGCCATATCAAGACGCTGGAGCAGGACCTGGGCTGCCTGCTGTTCGAGCGCAAGGGGCCCAACCTCAAGCTGACGCCGACCGGGCTGATCCTGGCCAAGGACCTGAGTTCGGCCTTTGCCGACATGCAGGGCGTCTGCGATCTGGTGCGTAGCGGTCGCGGCTGCCTGCGGCTGAAGGCACCCTCCACCCTGACGATGCGCTGGCTGATGGGCGCCATCGAGGCGCATCGGGTGGCGACGGGGGAGAACCGCGTGCAGCTGACCAGCGTGTGGATGGACATCGATTTCGTCGATTTCCGTTCCGAGCCCTATGACTGCGCGGTGCTGCTGGCCGATGGCGAATTCCCCGGCGATTGCGACTGCGTCCGGCTGTTCGATGAGTGGCTGGTGCCGGTCTGCGCGCCGCGCTATCGCAGCGCCTGCGACGGCGGGGACCCGATCTTCAGCGGCGACGGCCTGCTGCATGCGTCCCATGACTGCCGCGACTGGCGCCTCTGGCTGGACCGGATCGGCCGGCTGGCCGAGGTGAACTGGCATGCCGGCAAGCGCTTCGAAACCCTGGATGCGGGCATTTCGGCCGCGGTCCAGGGCTATGGCGTGGCGATCGGTGATCTATCGCTGGTTCAGGAGCAGATCGCCAGCGGGCAACTGGTGTTCGCCAATCGCGCCGTGGTGCGCTCGGGCCTGAGCTACTACCTGGTGTGGCCGCGGCGCAGCGAAGCCCATGATGCCCTCGCCGGGTTGCGCGAGCATCTGCGTGCGGTGGCGCCCGTTCTGCCGGTGCAGCAGGGGCTGACCTTCATCGAGTGAGCGGCTGGCTCAGGGCGGCAAGCCCCACTCAATACACATCCTTCAGATAGCGCTTCTGCTCGCTCATCCCACGCAGGTATTCGGCGGCGGCTTCCTCGCCGAGCTGGCCGTGGGTCGCCACCACCTGGCGCAGGGCCTGGTCGACGTCCTTGGCCATGCGGCTGGCGTCGCCGCAGACATAGACGCGGGCGCCGTCCTGCAGCCAGCGCCAGACCTCGGCGCCGCGTTCGCGCAGCCGATCCTGCACATAGATTTTCTCGGCCTGGTCGCGGGAGAAGGCCAGGCTGAGTTCGCTCAGGATGCCGTCGCGCTGGAAGGCCTCCAGTTCGTCGCGGTAGTAGAAGTCGTGGGCGGCGTGCTGTTCGCCGAAGAACAGCCAGTTGCGGCCGTTGTCGCCCCGGGCGCGACGCTCGTGGAGAAAGCCGCGGAAGGGCGCGATGCCGGTGCCGGGGCCGATCATGATCAGCGGCACGTCGCTCTGTTCCGGCAGGCGGAAATGGCGCGAGGGCTGGATAAGCACCTCGGTGGTGGCGTCCTGCAGGCGGTCGGCGAGGAAGGTGGAGGCCACGCCCTTGCGCTTACCGTAGCGCACCGTCGAGACGGTGAGGTGTACCTGGCCGGCATGAGCCAGGGGGCTGGAGGCGATGGAGTAGAGCCGCGGCTGCAGGCGCTTGAGGCTGCCGAGCAGTTCCTCGGCGCCGAGGCGGGCGGGGAAGGTGGCCAGGACGTCGGCCAGTTGCCGGCCCCAGAGCCAGGCCTTGAGTTCGTCGCGGGCGGCGAGCAGGGCCTGGCAGTCGGTGCGCCCGCTGCGTGCGGCCACCAGGGCCAGCGTCTCGGGACTGGGGCGGGCGATCTCGTAGTGCTCGGCCAGGGCCTGGCGCAGGGACAGCTCACCGACCTTGGGCACGCTAACGGCTTGCTCTCCGTCCAGTCCGGCCAGGGTCAGGATTTCCTCCACCAGTTCGGGGCAGTTGCGCGCCCGCACGCTGAGGGCGTCGCCGGCCTGGTAGACGAGGGATTGCTCAGCCGCGAAGCCGAACAGCCGCACGTCCTTGTTGGACCCTGCGCCGTTGAGTCGCTGGTTGATGACCAGGCGTGCCGGTACGGCGGCAGGACGACTCGTCGTGGTCGCCGGGCTGGCGGAAAAGACGGGCGGCGCGCTCGGCGCCAGTTGCTGCTGCAGCGTGGCCAACCAGGCGTCGGCACCCTCCAGGCCGTCGGCATCGCAGTCGAACCGGGCGCACAGGCGGCGAGCGCCGAGTTCGGCCAGGCGGGCATCGAGGCGCTGGCCATGGCCGCAGAACTGCTCGTAGGTGGAGTCGCCCAGGGCCAGCACGGCGTAGTCCAGCTCGGCGAGGGAGGTGTCCAGGCGGCTGAGGCCCTGCCAGAAGACCTGGCCATTGTCCGGTGCTTCGCCATCGCCGAAGGTGCTGCTGACCAGCAGGATGCGGCGAGCACCGGCCAGGCGTTCCACGGCATAGGCGGCCATGTCGTGCAGCTCCACGCTGAGACCGGCTTGGCAGAGGCGGGCGACGCAGCGCTCGGCCAGGGCTTCGGCGTTGCCGGTCTGGGAGGCCCAGAGCACCACCAGGTCGGCCGCGGTGGTGGACGTCTGAGCCAGGCCGGCGGCCTGGCCTTCGGGCAGGCGGCTGAACAACCCGGCGAGCAGGCCATCGAGCCAGAGGCGGGTATCGGCGGCCAGGGGGGCCTGGGCGGGCAGGCAGGGTACGCCCTGGGCGCCGCTATCGCGCAGGCCGTCCATGAAGCCGGCCAGGTAGGTGCGTTCGGCGGCGCTGAGCTGAGGGCGCACCGCGCTGGCGACGCCGGTGAGCTCAGCCAGGCGCTCGAGGGCGGGTAGCCGGCGGGGCTCCACGGCGGGCTCGTCGGTCGGCAACTGGCGATGGGGAATGGTGGCGACGCGGGTCAGGCGCACGGCGCAGACCTTGAGTTCGGGCTGCTGGGAGAGCGGGTCGATGGCATCGCTGGTGACGGCGTTGATGGCCAGGTCCGCACCGTGCACGTCGGCCCAGTGGAAGGGCGCGAAGCAGTTACCGGGCTGCACCCGGTCGCTGATCGCCACCGGCAACACGGCACGACCGCGGCGGGAGGTGATTTCCAGGCGGTCGCCGTCCTTGAGGGCCAGCGCCTGGGCGTCCTGGGGATGCACCTCGACGAAGGGCGCCGGGTTGAGGCGATTGAGGGCGGCGATCTTGCCGGTCTTGGTCAGGGTGTGCCACTGGTGCTGCAGGCGACCGGTGTTGAGTACGAAGGGGTAGTCGTCATCGGGCAATTCCGCCGGGTCCAGATGCGGACGGGCGAAGAAGTGCGCCTTGCCGCTGGCGGTGGCGAAGTTGAGTGCGGTCGGCTCGCCGGACTCGTCCAGGCGCAGGGTCTGGCTGCGGCCATCGTTGCGATAGCGGATCGGCTGACGCGGGCTGCTGTCCGGGCTCGGGCAGGGCCATTGCAGCGGCGTCTCGCGCAGGCGGGCATGACTGGCACCGCGGATGTCGTAGCCGGTCTGGGGGTTGTGGAACTGCTTGATCTCCTCGAACACCTCGGCGGCTGAGGTGTAGGTGAAATGCTCGCCATAGCCCATCGCGCAGGCCACGTCGGCAATGATCCGCCAGTCGGCCCGGGCCTCGCCGGGTGGGGTGACGGCCTGGGGCGCCAGGGTCAGGTTGCGTTCGGAATTGATCAGTACCCCATCGGCCTCGGCCCAGAGGGCGCCGGGCAGCAGGATGTCGGCGTATTTGTTGGTTTCGGTATCGAGGAAGGCGTCCTGGGTGATCACCAGTTCGGCGGCCTGGAGACCCCTGATGACGTTGGCGCGGTTGGCCACGCTGGCCACCGGATTGGTGCAGATGATCCAGCAGGCTTTCACCTTGCCTGCGGCCAGGTCGTCGAACAGGGCGACGGTGCCCTGGCCCAGGCGGGTGTGCAGGGTGCCCGCCGGTACGCCCCAGGCCTGCTCGACGAAGCTGCGGTCGGCAGCGGACAGCACGCTGCGCTGGCCGGGCAGGCCGGGGCCCATGTAGCCCATCTCGCGCCCGCCCATGGCGTTGGGCTGGCCGGTGAGGGAGAAGGGCCCGCTGCCGGGGCGGCAGATCTTGCCGGTGGCCAGGTGCAGGTTGCACAGGGCATTGGTGCTCCAGGTGCCGTGGGTGCTCTGGTTCAGGCCCATGGTCCAGAGGCTGGTCCATTCACCAGCTTCGCCGATCCAGCGCGCGGCGGTGCGGATGTCGGCTTCGGCCAGACCGGTCTCCGCGGCGACCCGCGCCGGGGGATAGTCGGCGAGCAAGGCGGGCATGGCGTCCCAGCCTTCGGTGTGGGCGGCGATGAAGGCTTCGTCGAGGTAGCCCTCGGCGTGCAGCAGATGCAGCAGGCCGTTGAGCAGCAGCAGGTCGGTACCCGGGCGTAGTTGCAGGAAGAGATCGGCCTTCTCGGCGGTGGCGGTACGCCGCGGATCTATCACGATCAGCTTGGCGCCGCGCTTGACCCGATCCAGCAGGCGCAGGAAGAGGATGGGGTGGCAGTCGGCCATGTTGGCGCCGCTGACCAGGAAGAGGTCGGCGCGGTCGAGGTCGTCGTAGGAGCCGGGCGGGCCGTCGGAACCCAGGGACAGCTTGTAGCCGGTGCCGGCGCTGGCCATGCACAGGCGGGAGTTGGATTCCAGCTGGTTGGTGCCGATGAAGCCCCGCGCCAGCTTGCTCGCCAGGTACTGGGCTTCCAGCGACATCTGGCCCGACACATAGAAGGCGATGGCGTCGGGCCCGTCGCGTTCGAGGATGGCGCGCAGCCGCTCGGCGGTGGCAGTGATGGCCTGGTCCATGCCGGTCTGCACCGGTTCGTGGGAACGGTCGCCCCTGATATAGGCGTGCTCCATGCGGCCGCTGTCCACCAGCGCCTGGTGGCTGGTGCTGCCCTTGGTGCAGAGCCGGCCGCGATTGGCGGGATGGTCGCGATCACCGCTTACCTTGGTCACTCGGCCGTCTTCCACCTGCATGACGATCCCGCAGCCGACGCCGCAGTAGGGGCAGACGCTCTTGAGGTGGTTGGTGGCCATGGCAGATTCCCCGAAAGACCAGAAAGCAAAAAGGCGCCGGTCGCACTCCCCGGAGGGAGGCGAACACGGCGCCTTTGTCGTGAGCGGGAGCGATCTGCGTTGACCGCTCCGTGCCGGGGAAGTAGCAAGGCCCGCGCCAGCTTGCCCTGAGCGCGAGGCCAAGGCGCGCCAGGACTGCTCTGGCGCGTGCTGAAGGGGGTCTGAAGCGGAGGGAGCGCCCGGGTCAGGGGTGCGCTGCGACGGGGCAGCAGCAGGCGTCGTTGCACCGTTCTGGTTCCATCTGGTCGTGCACCTCCTGCGGCTCGAAGGCGGCTATTGCGGGTTGCAGACCGCGCCAGCCCTGGATTTCCAGACGCCTGAGCAAAACTGGCACAGCCGATGCAGATGCCTTGGCAGACCCGCCACCTCGGGTCGCCCGGTCGATCAACGGCGATCGACTGCCACTGCAGGCAACGGGCACGGAGACGAGCCAAGCGCTCCTCCTTACAGAGAACAGGCAAAGGCGCCTGAGACCGCAAGGTTTCAGGCGCCTTTTTTATTGCCGCGAATCAACCTGATTGGCCTCGGCCGGGGGATAGCCTCCATGAACAGCATCGTGACCCGCAAAGAACGCCTGATCGTCGTCGGCAACGGCATGGTCGGTCATCACCTCGTCGAGCAACTGCTGGCGGCCGGTGCCCTGGATCACTACGAGATCCACGTCTTCGGCGAAGAGCGCCAGCGCGCCTATGACCGGGTGCACCTCTCCGAATACTTCGCCGGGCGCAACGCCGAATCCCTGGCCATGAGCGAAGCCGGTCTCTATGCCGTACCCGGCCTGATGCTGCACCTGGGCTGCGCGGTGACCGCCATCGATCGCGAACAGCGCGAGGTGCTGACCGCTGAGGGCGCCTTCGGTTACGACCGCCTGGTGCTGGCCACCGGCTCCTATCCCTTCGTGCCGCCCATCGAGGGCGCCGAGGGCGATTCGCGGCTGGTCTACCGTACCCTGGACGACCTGGACACCATCCGCATGGCGGCTGCCAAGGCCCGCCGCGGCGTGGTGGTCGGCGGCGGCCTGCTCGGTCTGGAAGCGGCCAATGCCCTGAAATCCCTGGGCCTGGAAGCCCATGTGGTGGAGTTCGCCCCGCGCCTGATGCCGGTGCAGCTGGACGATCTCGGCGGCGCCGCGCTCAAGCAGCGTATCGAGGACCTGGGCGTGGGCGTGCACCTGTCCAAGGCCACACAGAACATCACCGCCGGCAGCGAGTATCGCTATCGCATGAACTTCGCCGGTGAAGACTTCCTCGAGACCGACCTGGTGCTGTTCTCCGCCGGTATCCGCCCCCAGGACGCCCTGGCCCGTGGCTGCGGCCTGGAGCTCGGCCCCCGTGGCGGGGTGGCGGTGGACAATCTCTGCCTGACCAGCGATCCCGCCATCCATGCCATCGGCGAGTGCGCGGCCTGGAACGGCAGCATCTTCGGCCTGGTCGCCCCCGGCTACCAGATGGCGCGCCTGGTGGCCGCCGAACTCTGCCATGGCCAGAGCACCCCCTTCACCGGGGCCGACATGTCCACCAAGCTCAAGCTGCTGGGCGTGGACGTGGGCTCCATCGGCGATGCCCACGGCGCTACCCCGGGCGCGCGCAGCTATCGCTACATCGACGAGGCCAGTGCCAGCTATCGCCGTCTGGTGGTGTCCGCCGATGGCAAGCACGTCCTCGGCGCCGTGCTGGTGGGGGACAACAGCTACTACGACACCCTGCTGCAATACGCCCAGAACGGCATCCCGCTGCCTCAGGACCCGGCCAGCCTGATCATGCCGGTGGGCGAGGGCGCTCCGACCCTGGGCGCCGATGCCCTGCCGGACACCGCCACCCTCTGTTCCTGCCACAACGTCACCAAGGGCGCGGTCTGCGCCGCCATCGACGCCGGCTGCACCGATCTCGCCGGCATCAAGAGCTGCACCAAGGCCGGCACTGGTTGCGGCGGTTGCGCGGCGCTGGTGAAGCAGGTGTTCGAGCACGAGCTGATCGCCCGTGGCGTGGCGGTCGACAAGAGCCTCTGCGAGCACTTCGCCCATACCCGTCAGGAGCTCTATCACCTGGTGCGCGTGGAGGGTATCGAAAGCTTCGAGGAACTGCTGGCGCGCCATGGCCGCGGTCACCACGGCTGCGACATCTGCAAGCCGGCGGTGGGCTCCATCCTGGCGTCCTGCTGGAACGGCTCCATCCTTGATCCGCACCTGGTGCCGCTGCAGGACACCAACGACACCTTCATGGCCAACATGCAGAAGAACGGCACCTATTCGGTGGTGCCGCGCATCCCGGGCGGCGAGATCAGCCCGGAAGGCCTGATCGCCATCGGCCAGGTGGCGAAGAAATACGATCTCTACACCAAGATCACCGGCGGCCAGCGCATCGACCTGTTCGGCGCCCAACTGCACGAATTGCCGGACATCTGGGGCGAGCTGATCGCCGCCGGCTTCGAGACCGGCCACGCCTACGGCAAGTCGACCCGCACGGTGAAGAGCTGCGTGGGCAGCACCTGGTGCCGCTACGGGGTGCAGGACAGCGTCAAGATGGCGCTGGATATCGAGCACCGCTACAAGGGTCTGCGCTCGCCGCACAAGCTCAAGTTCGCCGTCAGCGGCTGCACCCGCGAATGCGCCGAGGCGCAGAGCAAGGACATCGGCGTGATCGCCACCGAGAACGGCTGGAACCTCTATGTCTGCGGCAACGGCGGCATGCGCCCGCGCCACGCCGAGCTGTTCGCCACCGACCTGGATGACGAAACCCTCATTCGCTACATCGACCGCCTGCTGATGTTCTACATCCGCACCGCCGACCGCCTGCAGCGCACCTCGGTGTGGCGCGAGTCCCTGGAGGGCGGGCTGGACTACCTCAAGCAGGTGATCATCGACGACAGCCTGGGCCTGGCCGCCGAGCTGGAAGCCCAGATGCAACTGGTGGTGGATCGCTACGAGTGCGAATGGGCCAATGCCCTCAACGATCCCGACAAGCTCAAGCGCTTCCGCACCTTCGTCAACGAGCGCGGCGGCGACCCGGACATCCACTTCGTCAAGGAGCGCGGCCAGCGCCGGCCGGCGCACGACCATGAACTTCAGCTGATCGCCGTCACCGAGGAGACCTGACCATGACCCAGACCAACACCGCACGCACCCTGCAACCGGCCTGGCAACCCCTATGCAGCCTGGCCGACCTGGTGCCCCGCTCCGGGGTGGTGGCCCTGCACCAGGGCGAGCAGGTGGCGCTGTTCTACCTGCCCGACACCGAGCAAAAGGTCTTCGCCGTGGGCAACCGCGATCCCAAGTCGGGCGCCAACGTGATCGGCCGCGGCATCGTCGGCCAGCTGGGCGGCGAGCTGGTGATCGCCTCGCCGCTGTACAAGCAGCACTTTCGCCTGAGCGACGGCGGCTGCCTGGAATACCCCGAGCAGGCGCTGCCCACCTGGGCGGTGCGGCTGAATGGGGACCAGGTGGAGATCGCCTGAGCTGGATCGGCCCTCACCCCAACCCTCTCCCGGAGGGAGAGGGGGCGGTAGGGCGCGGCGTTGAGCGGGTGCCGTAGCCTGGACAACGGCGAAGCCTTGTCCGGGAAGCGTGCCGTCTGCGGGGAACTGTTGCACCAGCGGTAGCGCAGCTTTGCGCAATGGGTGTCCGGCCGGGGCGGCGGAGCAGCCTGGATGGGTCGATACTGCAAAGGCAGGGCATTGTCCGTCGGACTGTCGCCATGCCCGGCAGGAGGTCACCATGCGCACCACAAGAACACTAGGTTCCTTGCTCTTCATCGTCCTGTTGCTCGCGCTCGCCGTGCTGGATGGCTGGCTGACGCGCGCGCCGCTGGAGCCGGTGCAGCTCGCCGATCCGGTCTGCACCCACGGCTATGCCCCCTACGGCTGTTATCCGGTCCCGGCGCGGGGCGGCGACTTCGGCTGGTTGGAACGACTCTGAGGCGTAGCTAAGTGGATGGCGGCATGCGGGCCAACAGGGGCGCCAGCTCGCTGGCGGCCAGGGCGATGTCGCCCCGGACCTCGTCGCAGGGCAGGTCGGGCAGCCAGTCCCATTGGGTCGCGGTCAGCCCCTCGATGACTACTCCTACGTCCAGTGACTGCCCGAGGATGGCCAGCGAGCGGACGACGGCCGGATCGGCCGAGCCGTTCGCACCGGGCGGCAGTCGGCCCAGGTCGAGGCGCACGCTGTCCATCGGCAGGCGGCGGACCTGGGCGAGTGCGGCGTAGCCCCCGGCGAAATCCGCCAGGCTCAGGCGCACGCCCAGCGCCTTGAGCGCGGCCAGCTGCTTCAGCCGCGCCTCGGTATCCTCCCGCAATGCCGCTTCGCTGACCTGGAGCTCCAGCCGTGCGGGCGCCAGGCCACTGTCCCTCAGGGCCTGGGCGACGCCGTCCGCCAGTGGCGCGAGGCCATTGAACTGGCGGGGCGACAGTCGCACCCCGACCTTGAGTCCGGCGGGCCAGGTCGTCGCCGCGCGACAGGCCTGGTCCAGCAGCCAGCTACCCAGGGGGAGGCTGAGGCCGCTGTCCTCGGCCAGCGGCAGGAAGGCGTCGGGGGGCAGCAGGCCGCGGGTCGGGTGCGTCCAGAACACCTGGGCCTCGCAGCCCAGCAGTTCGCCGTCGCGACTGGCCCGGTACGGCAGGAAGTGCAGGCACAGCTGGTCGCTGGCCTGCTCCACGGCCAGGCGCAGTTCCTGTTCCAGTTGGCGGCGCTGGCTGAGCTGGGCGTCCATGGCCGCGGCATAGAAACACCAGCCGTTACGTCCTGCAGCCTTGGCCTGGTAGAGCGCAATGTCGGCCAGCCGCAGCAGTTCCTCGGCCTGGGTGGCCTGGCCGGGCGCCTGGACGATGCCGATGCTGGTGCCGACGCTCACGGTCTGCTCGTCCAGGACGATGGGCTGGTTCAGGGCCGCCACCAGGCGCGCGCAGATCTGCTCGATCACCTCCGTGTCCAGGGCGCCCAGCAAGACCACGATGAATTCGTCGCCACCGATGCGGGCGACCAGTCCACCGGGGCGCAGGTTGGTCTGCAGACGCTGGGCGACCTTCTGCAGCACGCGGTCGCCGGCGGCGTGACCGAGGCTGTCGTTGATCGGCTTGAAGCGATCCAGGTCCAGGCTGAGCAGGGTGAGGGGCGCCGCTGTTCCCATGAGCTGACCGGCGAGGAATTGCTGCAGATGCAGGCGGTTGGAGAGACCGGTCAGGCTGTCGTGCAGGGACAGGTGTTCGATTTCCGCCTGGGCGGTGACCGCGGCCGTGATGTCACTGGCGGTACCGCGGTAGCCGGTGCCCTGGGGCAGCGGCCGGGCGGTGATCTCGCAGATGCGGGGCTGGCCCAGGCGGTCGCGATAGTGGCAGCGCAGCACTTCGCGCTCATCGCTACGCTGGGTGCTGGCGGCGAGCCAGGCGGCCAGGGTGGTCGTCTCGGGGCTGAACAGCTCGGCCAGGGAACGGCCCAGCCAGCTGTGCGGGGTATTGCCGGTGACCCGGGCGAAGCCCTCGGACAGATAGGAGATCCGGCCTTCGGTATCGACCTCCCAGAGCCAATCGGAGGCCGCCTCGGCCAGGTCGCGAAAGCGTCTTTCGCTGCGGGTCAGCTCCGCCTGGCTGGCGACCAGGGCATCGAACTGCTCGTCGAGCTGGCGGGCCGAACTCAGGGCGTGGCGGATCAACAGCGCCAGTACCAGGGCCAGCATCAGTACCCCGGCGAGAAACACCGGCAGGGTCTGGTGCAGGAGGTGGGCACCGGGTTGAGGCGGCTGCCAGTTGAGCAGCCAGGGCGAGTCCAGCAGGCGCATGGACTCGAAGCCTTGCAGGGGTAGCTGCGAGGGCTGTAGTGCCGGCAGACCGTAGGTGTCGCTCAGGTGGTCCAGCTTGACCGGATCGAGCACGTTGACGAACAGCATCACCGACGGCGTCCCGCCCTCGGGGGCGACGCTGTAGCTGGCGCCGGGGGTGATGGTCGCCGCCGCGACCAGCGCGGGTACCCCGGCGACGCCGAACAGGCGTACCACGCTGTCGGTTTCCCCGGGGTGATCGCGCGTCGCCGCCAGCAGCTCGGTCAGGTCCCCTTGCAGCCACTGCTCGACAGGACGCTGCGTAGGCACCCCGTCGATCACCGCATAGACGGTGCGATCTTCCGGGTTCAGGACGAACACGCCGTTGTAGCCGTAGAGTTCGTAGGGAATGTCGCCGACGTTGCGTTCGTCGTTGGCCCAGAACAGGTCCACGGTCAGGTGCAGGTGCTTGTAGGCCTCGCCCCACTTGGCGTAGTTGATGATGTTGTGGCCGATCTCGTTCTGCACCTGGGCCAGGGTCCGGGCGATATAGGTCTGGGCGCGTTGCTGGACGTCGGCATCCTGGCTGGTGGCGGTCTTGATCAGCAGGTAGCAGCCCAGGCCGAGCAGGATCGGCAGGGCGCAGATGACCGGAAACAGCCGCAGCAGGAGGTTATGGCTACGACGGGTGGCGACGGGTGACGACATGCAGGACCTGATACGGGGCGGCGGCTAGGCGTTCGGTTGGCCGCCTTAATCCGTCCGTGGAGTGACTGGCCGGAGGCCATTATCCGTATGCCCGGGCCGCGAGCCCCCCGCCTTCTGACCGGGGGTGACGGGGGGCCCCCGGACGGTCGTTGCGCTTAGCGGTGGGGCGGGTAGGCGGTCAGCAGCTCGTTGACCAGACGGCCGAAGGCGGCGTTGCGTTGGGCGGGCGTGGCGTTCTGGTCGTCCGCCAGGCGCTCTTCGCTGGCGCGCCAGACCAGCTTGCCATCGCGACCGTCGAGCATGTCGAGCTGCACCGTCATCACCGGATAGCTGACGGTCTGGGTGCGCACGTAGCCCGGACCCCAGGGGCCAGGACCCCAACCAGGACCCCAGGGGCCACCCCAGCCGCCACCCCAGTAAGGATCGGCATAGCTGTAGCTTTGCTGGCGCTGGTCGAGGATCACATAGAGCTTGATCTTCAGGTCCGGCCGGGTACCGACCGCAGCAGGTCTCAGCCCGCGCTGATCGAGGCCGCCGCTGACCGCATCGCGCAGGCGCTGCTCGGTGAGATCGCTGCGGATGCGCGGATCGTTGGGGCGGTACTCGATGGCCGGATCGGCCCAGCTCCAGCTGCGATAGGCGGCGAAATCGCGGCTGGCATCGTAGTCCAGATTGTTTGGCCCCCGCTCGGCGCAGGCGGCGAGCAGCATGACCGAAAGCAGGAGCAGGCAACGTTTCATGGGCAGGCCTCGACGATGAGGTAGTCAGTGTGCTTGGACTGGCTTAAGGACGACTTATCCCCGTCAGCGTGGCGGATAGTTGGCCAGCAGCCGCTGGGCAGTATCCCTCAGGGTCCGGGCGCGTTCGCCGCTGCTGCCGCCCGCGGCCTGTTCGGCGGCGGAATGCCAGAGCAGGCGGCCGGTGGCAGGGTCCAGCAGTTCCACCTCCAGCACGTCGACCACGTAGGTGCGAGTACGGGTGCGCGCCTGGCCGATCGTGGCGCCATAGCCGGGGCCGTAGCCATAGGGGCCGTAGCCGCCATAGCCATAGTTGGTGTCGTAATAGTCGGTGTACTGCTCGCTGCGCTGTTGCTGGGTGAGGCGGGCGCGTACCTGCAGGTCGGCGCGGACGCCGCCTACGGCCGGACGCAGGCCTCGCTGGTCGAGACCGTCGGCCACCACCTGCTGCACGGTCTGCCCGTCCAGGCCGCCACTGACTACCGCCGCACCGGGCGCCCAGGTCCAGGTCCGGTAGCGACTCCAATCGATGGGGGCCGCCGGATAGGCCGCCGGATCCTGCTGCGGCAGCACCGGCGCGGAGGCCTCCGGCAGGCTGCTGGCGACATAGGGGTTGGGGCTCTGGCAACCGGCCAGGGTGAACAGCGCGAGCGACAGGCAGAACAGGGGGCGACGCATGACCTCTTCCTCGACGGAATGCCTGGCCAGAGCATACCGTGCCCGGCGCTATCCTGCCTTAGCCTGGCAGAGCCAGTGCAGGTAGCGCCCCAGGCCGGCGAAGACCGGGTGGCGCCGCTGGGCCAGCTCCATGGCCACCAGTTCCTCTCCGTCCGCGCGGGACTGGAAGTCCGTTGGCATGTAGTCGTGGAAGACACGCACGCCGCTGCGGGCCTGGATCTGCCACTCTGGCGCCAGCCAGGTCTCCACCTCACGGGGATCGAGGGGCTGCTGCGGGGTGAGGCCGCGACCTTCTCCGGCGTAGTGACCACGCTTGAGCTTGCGGAAATGTCCCTTGAGCAGGTTGCGATAGATCAGGGCGTCGCGGTTGTAGAAGGCCAGGGACAGCCAGCCGTCTGGAGCCAGGCAACGGTGCAGGGTGGGCAGGATGGCGGTGGGCGTCTCCAGCCATTCCAGCACGGCGTGGCAGAGCACCAGGTCGAAGGGTTCAGCGAAGCGGGGCAGCTCCTGCCAGGGCAGCGCCAGCCAGTCGGCGCTGAGGCCGGCTGCGGCGAAGGCTTCCTGGGCGCCGGCGAGCATGGGCGCCGAAGGCTCGGCCAGGGTCACCGCATGGCCCTGCCGGGCTAGCCAGAGACTCATGTGGCCGAGGCCGGCACCTATGTCCAGCACCCGCAGCGGGCGTTGCGGCAGCACCTCGGCGAGGTCCGCCTGCAGCACGGCGAGGCGAATGGCGCCCTTGGTGCCGCCATAGATGTTGGCGGCGAAGCGGGTGGCACGGTCGTCGAAGAAGGTATCGCTCACGGCAGGAAGCGCCTCTCGTTGTCGGCCAGCTTGGCCAGTACCGCCTGCTCCACGTCCAGCCCCAGTTCGCTGCCCAGTTGCAGCAGATAGAGCAACACGTCGGCGATCTCCTGGCCGGCATGGTCGCGCTCGGCAGCGCTCAACTCGCGCGCCTCGACGTCGCTCTTCCACTGGAAGATCTCCACCAGTTCGGCCATCTCGACGCTGGCGGCCATCGCCAGGTTCTTGGGGTTGTGATAGCGCCGCCAGGCGTTGGCATCGCGGATGGCGTGAAGGCGGGAGAGCAGGGCGGGGAGGTCCATGGGCGTCCGAGGGTCGCGGAAAAGGCTCATTGTCCCACGGGTGAGTGACGCCTGTAGAGGACAGCCTGACGCCGCTGCTCTACCCTTGGGCCATCGAGGCAAAGTTGGAGACCCTATGAGATTTCGCCTGTCTGGGCTGTGGTTGGCGCTGATCCTGTCCATCGGCACCGCCCATGCCGAGAAGCTGCTGCTGGAAGGCACCCTCGGCAAGGCCGCCGTGGTGGTGGACGTCGACACGGCGGCGGGGGATGAGGCCTATGGTCGCTATTTCTATGACCGCTACCGACGTGATCTGCGGCTGAGCGGTCCGGCGCAGTCGGGTGACCAACTGAAGTTGGAGGAAGGTGCGCCCTGGCAGGAAGGCCCCAAGGCAAGCTGGTCGCTGACCCGTGGCCAGGACGGGCGCTGGACCGGCACCTGGAGCGGCGACGGCAAGACCCTGCCTGTCGTCCTGGCGCCCCTGCAATTGGCGCAGGCTGCCGCCACGGATCGCTATCGGCAGCAGCTGCGCCAGGACGATCCCTATGAGTTTCGCCGTCTGCAGGGACTCAAGCTGGAACAGGGCGAACGCCAGACCTTCATGGGCCGCGAGCTGCGCTGGTGGCGCGAGCCCATCTCGGGCATGCGGCTGTTTACCGTGACAGACGCCAGCGCGGCGGCCAATGCCGTGCTGCGTGAGCGACTCTGGGCGGAGGTGGATGCCCATCTGAGCTGCGTCGGCAGCGACGGCGAGCACAGCCTGACGGTGACGCCCCAGTTGCTCACCGAGCGGGTGCTCAGCATCAATCTGTTCAGCCAGTACAGCTGTAGCGGCGCCGCCCATCCGGATTTCGGCAGTGCGCCCCTGACCCTGGATCTCAAGAGCGGCCAGGAGCTGGCGCTGGAGGATGTTCTTTGGCTGGGCCACGGCAAGCCGATTCGACCCGCGGCGGAAGATCGCTATTCCCAGGCCTTGGCGGACTATCGGCAGAAGACCCTGGCGCCCTGGGTGATACGGCTGTTCATTCGCCTGTATCCCGAGTTGATGCAGGCCCCGGCCGACGGTGACGGCTGCGACTACCGCAGCGCCGACGTCTGGCAATTCGCCCCCTGGTACCTCACGCCCAAGGGGCTTTACCTGGGCCCGACCTTCTACCGCGCCGCACGCAACTGCGACGAACCTGGCGGCACCCTGGTGCCCTACGCCGAGGTCCGCAAGCATCCGGGGCCGCGGGTGGACTTGTTACCGCGCTAGTAGGCAGGTTGGGCGTCCTCGCGCTTCGCATTCGGGATACCCGTAGCGGTACGTCAGACCCCGATCACGGTCGTGGCGGTCCGCCGATGCGGCCGCTCCTAACGAGCGGAGCCTGCAGGGATATCGCGATCTCGCTGGGGCAATGGCATCGAGCGCCGTTCGGATACCCCCCTCTCCCTGCGGGAGAGGGTTGGGGTGAGGGCGTCTCCCAGTAACAGGTGCCCAGGGGAAAAGGCCAAGCCCGGAAGACAGCCGCAGCGGCCCAGTGGGGCCATCAGAGCTCGTCGTCGATCAGCCGCTTGCCTAGGGTGATGGCCTCCACCTCCGCATAGCCCAGGGCCGCGTAGAACTCGGTCACCGCCGTATTCTCGCGGCGCACCATCAGGTGCAGCTTGGGGCAGCCCCGTTCGATCAGCAGGCGTTCGGCGGTTTCCACCAGGCGCCGGGCATAGCCCCGGCGACGGTGCTCCGGTGCCACCGCCAGGTAATAGAGCCAGCCGCGATGGCCGTCGTTGCCGATCATGGCGCTGGCCATGAGGGTGCTGTTCACCTCGCCCACCAGGAACAGCTCTGGCTGCTCGGCGAGCTTGCGCTGGATGTCGCGGTGGGGATCGTTCCAGGGGCGAGTCAGGCCGCAGATCTGCCAGAGGCTGACCACGGCCTCGGTATCGTCGGGGTGGAAGGGGCGGATGTGCATGGGGAGTTCGGCAGCGGAGCGAAGCCGAAAGATAGCAGACAGTAGGGCCTAATTTTGTGCTTCGAGGGTGGTGCTGGCTCTAACGGCTCTAGCTGCTCTATCGCGGCCATGGGCCGCTCCTACGGGCTCCCATACACCCTGTAGGAGCGGCCCATGGCCGCGATAAGTGCTATGACGTGGAAAACCGCAGCGCGTTTTCCAGCTGGTAGGCGCGCTGCCAGGATGCAGGCGGGGAGGCCGCGCCTGCACCCGGCATTGCCCATCCCTACAGGAAGTTCTCCGCATAGTGACAGGCCACCTTGCGGGCTTCCACGTTGCGCAGGGCCGGCACCTCCGTCTTGCACTTTTCCGTCGCATAGGGGCAGCGACGGTGGAAGACACAACCGGGTGGCGGGTCCAGCGGATTGGGCAGTTCGCCCTGGATGCGGATGCGCGGCTTGCTCGGGTCCGGGTGTAGACTCGGGGTCGCCGACAGCAGCATCTGGGTGTAGGGATGCAGCGGCCGTTCGAACAGCAGGTCGCGGCTAGTCTTCTCGACGATGCAGCCGAGGTACATCACCATCACCTCATCGGCGATGTGGCGCACCACCGAGAGGTTGTGGGAGATGAACACATAGGCCGTGCGGTACTGCTGCTGCAGGTCCATGAACAGGTTGAGCACCTGCGCCTGGATGGACACGTCCAGCGCCGAGGTCGGCTCGTCCGCCACCAGCACCTTGGGCTGCAGCATCATGGCGCGGGCCACGGCGATGCGCTGGCGCTGGCCGCCGGAGAACATGTGCGGATAGCGCTGATAGTGCTCGGGGCGCAAGCCCACCTGCTGCATCATCGCCTGCACCTTCTCGCGCCTTTCGGTGCGGGAGAGATCGGTATTGATCTTCAGCGGCTCGGCCAACTGGTCGCCGATCTTGCGCCGCGGGTTGAGCGAGGCATAGGGGTTCTGGAACACCATCTGCACCTCGCGGCGCAGCTCCTTGCGCCGGGCGGCGTCGGCTTGGGCCACGTCCTGGCCACCGATGACCAGGCTGCCGGCGGTGGGCTGCTCGATCAGGGTCAGGGCGCGGGCCAGGGTGGACTTGCCACAGCCGGATTCGCCCACCACGGCCAGGGTACGCCCGGCCTGGAGATCGAAGGAGACGCCGTTGAGCGCCTTGACCGTGGCGCTGTCCTTGAACAGGCCGCGAGAGAGCCGATAGTGCTGAGTCAGGTTCTTGGCTTCGAGCACGAGGGGCTCGGACGCCTGCCCCTGGTGAGCGGGGCTAGCGAGGACGGTGGCTTCAGACGGCGCCATGGCGATCCTCCGGCAATTGGCTGGGTCGTTGATGTTCGGGCAGTACCTCGGGGGCCTCGCCCGGAGCGACGTTGCGCGGGAAGAAGCAGCGCACCGCACCGCGGTCGTAGGGCTCCAGCGCCGGGCGCTCCTGGCAGCGCGGCTGCACATAGGGGCAGCGCGGACTGAGCAGGCAACCGGCGGGACGGTCGTAGCGACCGGGGACGATGCCCGGCAGGGTGTGCAGGCGATCCGTCTGGCTGTGTTCGGGAATGGCCGCCAGCAGGGCTTCGGTATAGGGATGCGCGGGGGCATCGAACAGGGTCGGCACCACGCCTTTCTCCACCGCCTGGCCGGCATACATCACCACCACGCGCTGGGCGGTCTCGGCCACCACGGCGAGGTCGTGGGTGATGAGGATCAGCCCCATGCCCTCGTCGCGCTGCAGGTTGACCAGCAGCTCCATGATCTGCGCCTGGATGGTCACGTCCAGAGCAGTGGTGGGTTCGTCGGCGATCAGCAGGCGCGGCTCGGCGGCGATGGCCATGGCGATGGCCACGCGCTGGCTCATGCCTCCGGACAGCTGGTGCGGATAAGCGCCCAGGCGACTGGCCGCGGCCGGGATCTCGACCTTTTCCAGCAGCTCTAGGGCGCGCTGGCGAGCGGCGCGACCCTTGAGACCGAGGTGCTGGCGGATCACCTCTTCCAGCTGGAAGCCCACGGTATAGCTGGGGTTGAGCGCCGTCATCGGGTCCTGGAAGACCATCGACAGCTCCTTGCCGATCAGGTGGCGCCGGCGGCGACCCTTGAGGCTGAGCAGGTCCTGGCCGTCGAAGTGCAGCCGGTCGGCGGTGATGCGGCCGGGGTGATCGATGAGGCCCATCACGGCCATCATGGTCACCGACTTGCCGGAGCCGGATTCGCCGACGATGGCGACGATCTCGCCCTGATCCACCGTGAGATCGAGGCCTTCCACCACCGGTGGGGCGTCGGCGCCGCCGAAGCGCACCGAGAGATTCTGGATTTCGAGGAGGCTCATGACTGCACCTTCAGACGCGGATCGAGGGCATCGCGCAGGCCGTCGCCCATCAGGTTGATGGCCAGCACGGTGAGGAGGATGGCGAGGCCCGGCAGGGTCACCACCCACCAGGCGCGCTCGATGTAGTCGCGGGCCGAGGCCAGCATGGTGCCCCACTCGGGGGTCGGCGGCTGCACGCCGAGGCCGAGGAAGCCCAGAGCGGCGGCATCGAGGATCGCCGAGGAGAAGCTCAGGGTGGCCTGGACGATCAGCGGCGCCATGCAATTGGGCAGCACGCTGACGAACATCAGCCGCAGGGTGCCGGCACCGGCCAGCCGCGAGGCGGTGACGTAGTCGCGATGCAACTCGCCCATCACCGCGGCGCGGGTCAGACGCACATAGGAGGGCAACGAGACCACGGCGATGGCCACCACGGTGTTGATCAGGCCTGGGCCGAGGATGGCGACGATGGCCACCGCCAGCAGCAGCGAAGGCAGCGCCAGCATGATGTCCATCAGGCGCATGATCACCGGGCCGGCGCGGTTCGGCGAGAAGCCGGCGACCAGGCCGAGCAGGATGCCGGGGATCAGCGAGAAGACTACCGAGGCGAGACCGATCAGCAGCGACAGCCGGGCGCCGTGGATCAACCGGCTGAGGATGTCGCGACCGAGTTCGTCGGTTCCCAGGGGGAACTGGCTGGTGCCGCCTTCCAGCCACAGCGGCGGGGTGAGCATGAAGTCGCGGAACTGCTCGCTGGGCGCATGGGGCGCGACCCAGGGCGCGAAGAGCGCGCAGAACACCACGATGACCATGAAGACCAGCCCGCCCAGGGCGCCCTTGTTGCGGGCGAAGGCGTGCCAGAATTCCTTGAAAGGGGAGGGGTAGAGGGCGCTCGGGTCTTGAGCGGCCGGGGTGTTTACCGTTGTCATAGGCTCTGTCCGTGCGGGTGCATCAACGCTGGTGGCGGATGCGCGGGTTGACCAGGCCGTAGAGGATGTCCACGACGAAATTGACCAGGATGACCAGGGTGGCGATCAGCAGGATGCCGTTCTGCACCACCGGGTAGTCACGAGCGCCGATGGCCTCGATCAGCCACTTGCCGATGCCGGGCCAGGAGAAGATGGTCTCGGTCAGCACCGCCCCGGAGAGCAGGCTGCCCACCTGCAGGCCGAGCACGGTCAGCACCGGGATCAGGGCATTGCGCAGGGCATGGACGAAGACCACGCGGGCCGGCGACAGGCCCTTGGCCCGGGCCGTGCGGACATAGTCTTCGCGCAGCACCTCGAGCATGGCCGAGCGGGTCATGCGGGCGATCACCGCCAGGGGAATGGTGCCCACCACGATGGCCGGCAGGATCAGGTGCTTGAGCGCATCGACGAAGGCGCCGGGCTCGTCGGAGAGCAGGGTGTCGATGAGCATGAAGCCGGTGCGCGGCGGGATGTCGTAGAGCAGGTCCAGACGGCCGGAGACCGGGGTCCAGCCGAGTTGGACCGAGAACAGCATGATCAGCAGCAGGCCCCACCAGAAGATCGGCATGGAGTAGCCGGTCAGGGCTGCGCCCATCACCCCGTGGTCCACCGTGGTGCCGCGCCTCAGGGCGGCAAGGATGCCGGCCAGCACGCCGAACACCGTGGCGAACAGCATGGCCGACACGGTCAGTTCGAAGGTGGCGGGGAACAGGGTGGTGAATTCGTCCCAGACCCCGACGCGACTGCGCAGGGACTCGCCGAGGTTGCCCTGGGCGAGGTTGCCGATGTAGTCGAAATACTGCTGGTACAGGGGCTTGTCGAGGCCCAGGCGGTGCATGGCTTCGGCGTGCATCTGCGGATCGACGCGGCGTTCGCCCATCATGACCTCCACCGGATCGCCGGGGATGAGGCGGATCAGGGCGAAGGTCAACAGGGTGACGCCGAAGAACGTCGGTATCAGCAGCCCGAAGCGACGGGCGATGAAGGCGAGCATCGGAGGGGGTATCTCCTCTTGAGGCTGATCAAGACGGCGCGGGTACCTGCCCGGCCGCGTTTTTGGATGAGACCTTGTGGGTCTCCATTCATCCCTGAAGGCGCCATCCTGGCGCTGCACGCGCGACGCCTGCTGAAGGCGGCTCGTTCGGTCCTACTGAAACTGTCGAAGAGCGCTCTGGAACGGCGCTGCAAGCCCGGCAGATTACCACGTCGCCCGGGCTGTCGACATTCTCGACATGGCCCGGGCTTCGCCGGTGTTCGCCACGCGATCCCGGCCAGATGCCGGGCGCTTCGCTGAATCTGCCGGACCTGGCCATCACAGCAGGTTGAACGGCAGGGTGGAGACCAGGCGCAGCTCCTTGACGTTGCCGTCGACCTGGTTCTGGCTGGCGCGGTGATCGGTCAGCAGCAGGCGGAAGCGACTGTCCTTGAGGGCGCCCTGCTGCACCTTGTAGGTGGTAATCAGGCCGATCTCGTGGTGCTTCTCGCCGTCCTGCTGCAGGACCTCGGCGTAGTTGGCGTACTTGCCGGCGCCGGCGTCGTAGTGGGTACCGTCGATGTCCCAGCCCTTGGCGTACCAGATACCGGTGCTCAGGCCGGGCACGCCGAAGTAGCTCCAGTCGGTCTCGTAGCGGATCTGCAGCGACTTCTCGTTGGGGCCGTTGTAGTCCGAGACCAGGGAGTTGGCCAGGTAGATGGCAGCCGTCTCGTGGGCGTAGTCGAAGTACTCGTTGCCATCGATCTGCTGGTAGGCCAGGGTCAGGCTGTGGGCCTGGTGGCTGCCGGTGAACGCCAGGCTCCAGGCGGTGTTGTCGATGTCGCCGGCCTTGGCGCTGCCGGCGTCGAGGGTGCGATAGGCGTTGGCCACCGCCTTCCAGGCAAAGGTGTCGAGGTTGCCGCCGGCCTGGGTCAGGCTCAGGAAGTACTGGTTCCAGACGTCCTCGAAGTTGGCGCCGTAGACGCTGACCTCCCAGCCCTGGGGCAGCTTGTAGTTGCCGCCGAGGAAGCTCAGGCGATCGGCGGTGACTTCGCGGGTGCCGTACTCGGTGGTCCACTTCTCGTCGCCGGCGCCGGTCCGCGGGCTCACCCGGGTGAAGGTGCCGCCTTGCAGCGAGAGGTTGTCCCACTCGTCGCTGGTGAAGGCCAGGCCATCGAAGCTGGAGGGGAAGGGGCGGTTGTCGTTGTAGCTGATCACCGGGGTGTCGAGCATGAAGCGGCCGACCTTGAGCTCGGTGTTGGAGATCCGCATCCGCGCATTGGCGATGCCCAGCTTGGACCACTCGGCATGGCCCTCGCCGTCGGCATTGGCCAGGGTGCGGTTGCCGCCGCCACCAATTTCACCCTTGCCGCGCTCCAGGTTGGTGGCCTGGTAGCCGGCCACGTCGATACCGAAGCCCACGGTGCCCTGGGTGTAGCCGGAGCTGTACTTGAGCGCCGTGGCCTGGACCCAGGTGTTGCGGGAGTGGGTACGGACCCGCGTGCCGTTCTTCCCGTAGCTGAAGATGGGATCGGAGCTGGTCTCGCGGGAGAAGAAGTTGCGCGTGGTCAGGGTCAGGCTGTCATCGGCGAGGAAGCCCTTGGCACCTTCCTGACCCTTCACCGGCTTCTGCACGTTGGGCAGGGTCTGCACCTCGTTGGCGTAGCTGGGATCGGTCGGCGCCGGGGACTGGGCGTGTGCGGCCAGGGCCAGGGTCAACAGGGAGAGGGCGAGGCCGCCACGGTGGACGTTGGTCATCGGTTGTGCTCCAAAGCGATCGTATTTTCTGGTTGTCTGGGCATTTTTCGGCCAGCCGAACCCGCCGCGCCGGGAAACGGCACGCAGCGGGAAGGCAGCGGAGGCCGGGCCGCCCGGGCCCGGTTCGGTGCGGCGTCAGGCGCCGGTCAGTCGAGGGTCACCGTGGAGAAGTCATAGATCCCCAGCGGACTCTGGACGTAGCCCTGCACCTTGGGTTGCAGGACGTCGGTGAACAGCGGATGCGCCAGCGGAATCCACGGCATCTGCTGGTGGAAGATCTGCTGGGCCTGCTCGTAGAGCGCAGCGCGCTGGGCCGGATCGTTGACGCGCTTGGCCTTCTCGATGGCGTCGTTGAAGGCCTTGTCGCACCAGAAGGCACGGTTCTCGCCGTTTTCCGCCGCCGAGCAACTCAGGTTGTTGGTGAGGAAGTTGTCCGGATCACCGTTGTCGCCGGTCCAGCTCATCATCAGCAGGTCGTGCTCGCCGGCCTTGGTGCGTTTCTGGAATTCGCCCCATTCGAACTGGGTGATCTCGGCCTTGATACCGATCTTGGCCAGGTCGCCCTGGATCAGCTGGGCCACCAGCGCCGGGCTGCCACCCGGGCCGCTGCCGGTGCTGATGTAGTACTTGAGGGTGAAGCCGTCGGCGTAGCCGGCTTCCTTGAGCAGGGCCTTGGCCTTCTCCACGTCATGCGGCCAGGGCTTGATGTCCTTGGCGTAGCCCAGCAACGAAGAGGGGTAGGGGTTGATCGCCGCCTTGGCACCGCCTTCGCCGAACACCGTCTTCAGGTAGTTCTGCTGGTCGAACGCCATGGCGATGGCCTGGCGCACCCGCACGTCGTTCAGCGGCTTGTGCTTGGTGTTGAGCGCCAGGAAGGAGGTGGTCTGGCTTTCCACCTGGGCCAGCTTGAGGCTCTTGTCCTGTTTCAGCATCGGTACATCCTGCGGCTTGACCGTCAGGCCGATCTGGCACTCGTTGTTGCGCACCCGCTGGATGCGCACATTGGGGTCCAGAGTCACCGCCAGCACCAGGCCATCCAGCTGCGGTTTCTTGCCGAAGTAGTCCGGGTTGACCTTGTAGCGGGTATTGGAATCCTTGGCGTAGCGCTGGAAGACGAAGGGGCCGGTGCCGATGGGCTTCTGGTTGATGTCGTCGGTCTTCTTGCTGGCCAGCAGGCTGTCAGCGTACTCCTTGGACAGGATCGAACCGAAGGCCATGGCCAGGTCGGCGAGGAAGGGCGCCTCGGGCTGGTTGAGGGTGAAGCGCACGTGCTGGTCATCCACCTTCTCGATGGACTTGATCAGGGTGCCCATCTCCATGGCCGCGGCGTAGGGGTAGCCGCTGGGGGAGAGGTTGTACCAGGGGTTGTTCTTGTCGAGCATGCGCTCGAAGCTGAACAGCACGTCGTCGGCATTGAGGTCGCGGGTGGGCTTGAAGTACTCGGTGGTGTGGAATTTCACCCCCTGGCGCAGCGCGAAGGTGTACTGCAGGCCATCCGGGGACACCTCCCAGCTTTCCGCCAGGCCGGGTTCCAGCTCGGCGCTGCCCTGCTTGAATTCCACCAGGCGGTTATAGAGCGGCGTAGCCGAGGCATTGAAGGTGTAGCCCGAGGTGTAGCGCCCCGGATCGAAGCCTTCCGGGTTGGCCTCGGTGCAGACCACCAGGGGACGGGCGAAGGCCGCATTGGCGGTCAGGCAGAGCAGGGCGGCGAGCGAGAGGGAAAAGAGTGGCTTGGACACGAAAGGCTCCTCGTGAAAGGCCCGCCGGGCGGGCCGGACAGGGTTAGCGGTCGAGGCTTACGCCATAGAAACCGGTGACGCCGAAGGGATTGATCTTGAAGCCCTGCACCTCTTTGCGCATGGGCTGGGACACCACCGAGTGGGCCATGGGGCTCACCGGCATCTGCTGGCGGATCAGCTTCTGCGCCTGCTCGTAGAGACGGGTGCGTTCGGCGCGGTCGTTGCTGGTCTTGGCCTTGCGGATCAGGGCGTCGTAGTCCTGGTCGCACCAGCGCGCATAGTTGCTGCCGCCGATGGCGCTGCAGCCGTAGAGGACACCGAGCCAGTTGTCCGGGTCACCGTTATCGCCGGTCCAGCCGTAGGTCAGCACATCGTGTTCGCCGGCCTTGGCTCTCTTGATGTACTCGCCCCATTCGTAGCTGACGATCTTGGCCTTGATGCCGACCTTGGCCCAATCCTGCTGGATCATCTGCGCCGACTGGCGGGCGTTGGGGTTGGAGGCGCGCTGCACCGTCATGGCCCAGAGGGCGATCTCGGTACCGTCCTTGACCCCGGCCTGCTTGAGCAGCGCACGGGCCTTTTCCGGATCATAGGGCGCACCCTTGATGCGCTTGTCGTAGGACCACTGAGTCGGCGGGATCACGTTCTGCGCCACCTGGCCGGCGCCCTGGAACACGGTATCGACGATGGCCTGCTTGTTGATGGCCATGTCCAGCGCCCGCCGCACTTCTGGCTTGTCCAGCGGCGGATGCTGGACGTTGTAGGCGAGGAAGCCGACGTTGAAGCCCGGCTGCTGCAGCACCTTGAGGTGCGGATCCTGCTTCATCTCCACCAGATCCGCCGGCCGTGCATAGCCACTGACCTGGCACTCGTTGGCCTTGAGCTTCTGCAGGCGGGTGGCGGCATCGGGGGTGATGGCGAAGATCAGGTTGTCGAGCTTGACGTCCTCGGGCTTCCAATAGTCCCGGTTGCCCTTGTAGCGGATCACCGCATCCTTCTGGTAGCGGCTGAAGACGAAGGGACCGGTGCCGATGGGCTGCTGATTGAGCAGCTCAGGCTTGCCCTCCTTGAGCAACTGCGCGGCGTATTCGGCCGATTGGATGGAGGCGAAGCTCATCGCCAGGTCGGCGGCGAAGGCGGCGTCGACCTGGTTCAGGGTGAAGACCACGGTATGGTCGTCGACCTTGGCCACCTTGGCGATGTTCTGGTCCAGCCCCATGTCGGTGAAGTAGGGGAATTCCGTGGGATAGGCCTTACGGAACGGCTGCTCCTTGTCGAGCATGCGCTGGAAGGTGAAGACCACGTCGTCGGCGTTGAAGTCGCGGGTGGGCTTGAAGTAATCGGTGCTGTGGAACTTCACGCCCTGGCGCAGATGAAAGGTGTAGGTCTTGCCATCGGGACTCACCTCCCAGCGGGTCGCCAGGCCCGGCTCCAGGGTGGTGCCGCCGCGCTGGAACTGCACCAGGCGGTTAAAGACCGTCTCGGCCGAGGCGTCGAATTCGGTGCCCGAGGTGTATTGCGCCGGATCGAAACCGGCGGGGCTGGCTTCCGAGCAGTAGACGAGATTGCTCGCCGCCTGGGCGAGCGGAGCACAGGCGAGCAGGCTCGCCGCCAGCAGGGAGTAGGCGTAGGGAAGGCGCATGGGGGTTCACTCCATCAGTCAAATGAACGGCCAAGGTCGGGAGCCTGGCTCCCGACCTTGGCCAACAGGCTTCACTTGCTGACGCTGACGCCGTAGAACTCGTTCAACCCGAAGGGGCTGATCTTGTAGTCCTGGACTTCCTTGCGCATCGGCTGGTAGACCGTCGAGTGCGCGATCGGCGTGATCGGTACCTGCTGCTTGAGGATCTGCTGAGCCTGCTCATAGAGCTTGGTGCGCTCGGCCTGGTCGGTCACACGCTTGGCCGCCACGACCAGATCGTCGTAGGGCTTGTAGCACCAGCGGGAGTAGTTGTTGCCACCGATGGACTTGCAACCGTACAGGGTCGCCAGCCAGTTGTCCGGGTCACCGTTGTCGCCGCTCCAACCGATCAGCAGGATGTCGTGCTCGCCGGCCTTGGCGCGCTTGTTGTACTCGCCCCATTCGTAGCTGACGATCTTGGTCTTGACCCCGATCTTGCTCCAGTCCTGCTGCAGCATTTCTGCCATCAGGCGCGCATTGGGGTTGTAGGGGCGCTGCACCGGCATGGCCCAGAGGGTGAACTCGGTACCTTCCTTGAAGCCGGCTTCCTTGAGCAGGGCCTTGGCCTTCTCCGGATCGTAGGGCGCGTCCTTGAGGGACTTGTCATAGGACCACTGGGTCGGCGGCATGCCATTGACGGCCACCTGGCCGGCGCCCTGGTAAACGGCGTCGACGATGGCCTTCTTGTTCACCGCCATGTCCAGCGCCTGGCGTACCTTCAGCTTGCCCAGGTCGCCATGCTCGACGTTGTAGGCGATGTAGCCGTCGTTGAAGCCGGGCTGCGACGGCATCTTCAGATTCGGGTCCTTCTTCAGGCCATCCAGATCCGCCGGGCGGGGGTAAACGGTGATCTGGCACTCGCCGGCCTTGAGCTTCTGCATCCGCACCGAGGCGTCGGTGTTGATGGAGAAGATCAGGTTGTCCACCTTGGGACCGTCGACCTTGTCCCAGTAGTCCGGGTTGGCCTTGTAGCGGATCACCGCGTCCTTCTGGTAGCGGCTGAAGACGAAGGGACCGGTACCGATGGGCTTCTGGTTGATCTCGGCGGGCTTGCCGGCCTTGAGCAACTGGTCGGCATACTGGGCCGACTGGATGGAGCCGAAGCTCATGGCCAGGTTCTGCAGGAAGGCCGCATCCACCTCGTTCAAGGTCATGCGCACCGTATGGTCGTCGACCTTTTCCACCTTGGCGATGTTCTGGTCGAGACCCATGTCGGTGAAGTAGGGGAATTCGGTGGGGTAGGCCTTACGGAAGGCATTGTCCTTGTCCAACATGCGCTGGAAGGTGAAGACGACGTCGTCCGCATCGAAGTCGCGGCTCGGCTTGAAGTAATCCGTGGTATGGAATTTCACGCCCTTGCGCAGGTGGAAGGTATAGACCTTGCCGTCCTCGCTGATGTCCCAGCTCTCGGCCAGACCAGGAATGACCTTGGTGCCGCCGCGCTCGAATTGGGTCAGCCGATTGAAAATGGTTTCCGCCGAGGCATCGAAGTCGGTGCCGGTGGTGTATTGCGCCGGATCGAAACCGGCCGGGCTGCCTTCCGAGCAGAACACCAGATTGGCCGCCTGGGCCAGGGGTGCCCCGGCCAGCAGACCGGAGGCGAAAAGGGCAGCGAGTACGTTCTTGTGCATGGAGACCTCATGTCGGGGACGGCGCAACCGGGTGTGGCGTTGCGAAACGAATTGCCGATGTCTTGTGGACAGATAGGCCCACATGCACAGCCTGTGCCCATCTCCAGCGTCTGGCGAAGCTATGGGCGCGAGAAGACCCAAACGAAAAACAGATGTCGCAAAGGTGTAAGAAGACTTATCCAAGGACTGTCGCTGTGCGCACCAAAAGTGCGCGCAGAGACAGCGTTGTTACTTTTCTGCACCGGATCAGGGCATCTGTACCTCGATGGTCCCTCCGGCGGTGACTTCGACCGTGGTAGTACCGGGTGCGACATCCGGAGTCACGGCATCGCTGGCAGCCTTCATCGCCGACATCCGTAGCATCGGCAGCGGTTGGGGCACGCCGCTGGTGCCCAGGTCCAGGTTGACGATACGGTAGCCGGTGCCGCCCAGCGCCTCGGTCGCCAGTTGGGCGCGGGCCTTGAAGGCGGCCACGGCGTCCTTGAACAGGGCATCCTCCTGCTGCTTGCGGGTGCCATCGGCGATGGTGAATTGCAGGTTGCCCATCTTCAGGCTGCCGAGCAGTTCGCCGGTCAGCTTGGACAGGGCGGCGAAATCCGCGCTTTCCAGGCGTACCTCGCCACGCTCGCGCCAGCCATTGATGGCCCGGCCTTGCTCCTCGTAGATCGGATAGGTGTTGCGGTTGCCCAGGGAGACGGTCACCCCCGCCACCTTGCGCGCCTGCTCCAGGGCCGCGTTCAGGGTCTTGCTCGTCTCGTTGGCCAGCGCCGCCGGGTCCTGGCCCTGGCTTTCGGTATAGAGCATGACCTGCATGCGATCGCGCGGCACTTCGCGGCTAACCTCGGCCCTCAGGCTGATCTGGTTGTAGCGCGGCTCGTCGGCCTGGACACCGGTGGCCAGGACAGCGCTGAACAGGGCGGCGCCGAGGGCGAGGGGGCGAAGCGGGAAGGTCATGGTGTTCTCCTAGTGGTATTGCACAAGCTCTGGGACCGCAGGGCCGGCCGATGGTGCGTCGCTTTGCCGCGTCGGCGGTCGAGGGCGGATACCGCTCGCTATAATGGCGAGTCTGCTCCGACGGGCGCGCGCCGCTGGCGACGACCGTCTCGATCGTGTCCTGCGCCTGGAACCTCGCATGTTCTCCTTGCCCGTTCAATGGTTGTCCGCCAATCGCCAGAATCTCGGGCGCCTGGTCCTCATCCGCGTGCTGGTACTGGCCGCCCAGGCCGGCTCCGTAGGTATCGCCCGCCTCTCCGGCATCGTCGAGCTACCCTGGACCGCCCTGGCCATCACCCTTGGCGTCTCGGCGGTGCTCTGCCTGTTCGCCGCGCTGCGGCTGACGCGCTCCTGGCCGGTCACCGAGCAGGAATACGCCGCGCACCTGGGTTGCGACCTGGCCATCCACAGTGCGCTGCTCTATTTCGCCGGTGGCCCGACCAACCCCTTCGCCTCCTATTACCTGGTGCCCCTGACCATCGCCGCGGCGACCCTGCCCTGGCTCTACACCCTGGTCCTTGCCGCCCTGACCCTGACGGTCTTCTCGCTGATGCTGCTCTCCTATGAGCCGCTGCACCTGCTGGTGGCCAACGACGGCGCGGTGCTGAGCTACGGCATGTGGCTGAGCTTCGCCCTGTCTGCCGCCGTCATCACCCTGTTCGTGGCGCGGATGGCGGCGGCCCTGCGCGAGCAGGAGAGCCTGCAGGCCCAGCGCCGCGAGCAGGCCATGCGCGACCAGCAATTGCTGGCGGTGGCCACCCAGGCCGCCGGGGCCGCCCACGAACTGGGCACGCCGCTGTCCACCATGAGCGTGCTGCTCAAGGAACTGCAGCAGGAGTACGCCGGCCAGCCGACCCTGAGTGAGGACCTCAAGCTGCTGCAGGCCCAGGTCGGCCAGTGCAAGCAGACCCTGCAGCAACTGGTGCGCGCTGCCGAGGCCGATCGTCGCCAGACCGTGCAGGAGCAGACCGTGGTGGAATGGCTGCAAGCGACCATGGATCGCTGGCACCTGATGCGTCCGGAGGCCACCTACAGCTTCGAGGTGGTCAGTCTGGGCACGCCGCCGCGGTTGACGCCGCCGGTCGAACTTACCCAGGCGCTGCTGAATCTACTCAACAACGCCGCTGACGCCTGTCCGGAGAACCTCGCCATCCGACTGCACTGGGACGCCCGTGAACTGTGCCTGTCGATCCGCGATCACGGTGCCGGCGTGCCCCTGGCCATTGCCGAGCAACTGGGCAAACCCTTCTTCACCACCAAGGGCAAGGGCTTCGGCCTGGGCCTCTTCCTCAGCCAGGCCAGCGTGACCCGCGCCGGCGGCACCGTGAAGCTCTACAATCACGAAGAAGGTGGCACCCTGACCGAATTGCGCCTGCCGCGGCACTACGCCCTGGCGTGAATGCCTGGAGACTTGCATGACTGACGAACTCAACAGCGGTTTCGACGACCAGCCCCACATCCTGCTGGTCGATGACGATCCCACCTTCACCCGCGTCATGGCCCGTGCCATGGACCGCCGCGGCCTGCGCGTATCCATCGCCGACAGCGCCGAGGAAGGCCTGCAACTGGCCAAGGAGGACCTGCCGGACTACGCCGTGCTGGATCTGAAGATGGAAGGCGATTCGGGCCTGGTGCTGCTGCCGCAGCTGCTGGAGCTGCACCCGGAGATGCGCGTGGTGATCCTCACCGGCTACTCCAGCATCGCCACCGCGGTGGAAGCCATCAAGCGCGGCGCCACCAACTACCTGTGCAAGCCCGCCGATGCCGACGACGTCCTGGCGGCCCTGCTGGCCCAGCACGCCGACCTCGACACCCTGGTGCCGGACAATCCCATGTCGGTGGATCGTCTGCAGTGGGAGCATATCCAGCGGGTACTGGCCGAGCACGAAGGCAACATTTCGGCCACCGCCCGCGCCCTGGGCATGCACCGCCGTACCCTGCAGCGCAAATTGCAGAAGCGCCCCGTACGTCGCTGACAGCTTGGCATCGCCCACGGTTGCGTGGGCGACAAACTGTTACATTGTTTCCGTCAGAATTCGTTCAGGCATTCCGGCATAGGCTGTGCAGGCGTCTCGTTGTGCAGTCCTTGAGAGTCCGAGCATGTCCGAATCCGCCGTACCCGTACCCTCCGTCTATGGGGCTTCCCGTGGACACTTCCTCGCCCGTGTCTGGGCCCTGATCACCCCCTACTGGCGCAGCGAAGAGAAAGGCAAGGCCTGGCTCCTGCTCGGGGTCGTGATCGCCCTGTCCCTGGCGGGGGTCGGCCTGTCCGTCGCCCTGAACACCTGGTATCGCTACTTCTACGACGCCCTGCAGAATCGCGATCTCGCCGCCTTCATCCGGCTGATGCTGTATTTCTGCGGCCTGGCGGCCACCGCCATCCTGCTGGCCGTGTACCGGCTCTACCTGACCCAGGCGCTGACCATCAATTGGCGCCGCTGGCTGACCGAACAGCACTTCGGTCTCTGGCTGTCCGACCGCAACTACTACCAGCTCGAACGCGAAGGTGGCGCCGACAACCCCGACCAACGCCTGACCGAGGACATCCGCGACTTCGCCGAAACCACCCTGAGCCTGGGGCTGGGCTTCATCCGCACCGTGGTCAGCCTGGTGTCCTTCAGCGTCATCCTGTTCGGCATTTCCGGCGACATCACCCTGTTCGGCATCACCATCCCGGCTTACATGTTCTGGGCTGCGCTGATCTACGCCACCATCGGCACCTGGCTGACCCACCTCATCGGCCGCCGCTTGATCGGGCTGTACAACCAGCAACAGCGCTACGAAGCCGACCTGCGCTTCGGCCTGATCCGCGTCCGCGAGAAGGCCGAGAGCGTCGCCCTGTTCCGCGGCGAGGCCAACGAGCACCGGCGCCTGCTGGATCGCTTCGGCTACGTCTGGGGCAACTACCACCTGGTGATGAACTACACCAAGCGGCTGACCTTCTTCACCGCCGGCTACAGCCAGATCGCCATCATCGCCGGCTTCGTCCTGGCGGCGCCGCGTTACTTCTCCGGCAAGATCCAGCTCGGCGACCTGATGCAGATCAACTCGGCCTTCGGCAACGTCCAGGAGAGCCTCAGCTGGTTCGTCGACGCCTACGTCAGCCTGGCCGGCTGGCGCGCCGTCTCCGATCGTCTGCTCACCTTCCGCGAGACCATGGCCGAATTCGGCCAGGAGACCGACATCCTGGTGCCCCGCACCAGCGAGGGCGACCTAGTCCTGGAAGGCCTCACCCTGGGCGCCGCCGGCCGCCTGCTGCTGCATCCCACCGACCTGCGCATCGCCCGGGGCGAGCACCTGCTGATCGAAGGTGCCTCGGGCAGTGGCAAGAGCACCCTGCTGCGCGCCCTGGCCGGACTCTGGCGGCAAGGGCAGGGGGGTATCGCCGTACCCGGTGGGCGTCAGCTGTTCCTGCCGCAACAGCCCTATCTGCCCATCGGCACCCTGCGCGAGGCGCTGGCCTATCCGCAGCCGGTGGAGGCCTACACCGACGAGCGCCTGACCGAGGTGCTGCAGCAATGTCGCCTGGCGCATCTGGTCGAGCATCTGGACGAAAGCCGCCATTGGGAGCGCACCCTGTCGCCCGGCGAACAACAGCGGGTGGCCCTGGCACGGGCGCTGCTCTATGCCCCGGACTGGCTGTTCCTCGACGAGGCCAGTTCGGCGCTCAGTGAGGCGGACGAGCGGGCGCTCTACCAGCGGCTGCTCGCCGAGAATCCGGGGCTGACCCTGGTCAGCGTCGGTCATCGCCCGAGTCTGCGTGCCTATCACCAGCGGCACCTGCTGTTGGAGGACCAAGAGCTGCGGGCCAGAGCGGTGGATGACTTGTCCTGATACGGACTGAGCGGTCTAAAAGGGGCGTTCGCTAAAGGGTGGGTGCTATGATGAAAGTGTCACTTCCATCGGTACGAAAATTCATGTCCGCGCCAACCGCAACCCGCCCCCGTAAAAGACCCCGCAGCCTGGCAGAAGAGGTGGTTGCGGTACTGATCCAACAGATTGGCGATGGACAATTCCAGCCCGGTGACAAGCTCCCCACGGAGTCGGCCATCATGCAGGCCCAGGGCGTGAGTCGTACCGTGGTCCGCGAAGCCATCTCCCGGCTGCAGGCCGGGGGCTACGTGGAAACGCGTCATGGCATCGGCACCTTCGTCCTGGAACGGGTCGAGACGGTGCTGCCCATCGATCCGGCCACCATCACCACCCTCAAGGATGTCCTGGCGATGCTCGAGCTGCGCATCAGCCTGGAAGTGGAGGCGGCGGGCCTGGCGGCACAACGGCGTTCGACGGAGCAGCTGCAGCAGATGTGGGACCTGCTGGAGGCCATGCGCGCGGGCGTCGAGCAGCCCGACAGCGCCGTGAGTGCCGATCTGGAGCTCCACCTGCTGATCGCTCGGTCCACCGGCAATCGCTACTTCAGCGACATCATGGGTTACCTGGGCACGGTGCTCATCCCCCGTACCCGGCTGAATTCCGCCTATCTCGCCCATGACGACCAACAGCGCTACCAGCAGCGTCTGGATGCCGAGCACGAGGCCATCGTCCAGGCCATCGAAGCCGGTGATGCGGAAGCCGCCGGGTCGGCCATGCGCCTGCACCTGAGCAACAGCCGCGAGCGTCTGCGCCGCGCCCATGCGGAAATGGAACGCCAGGTGGAACAGGCCTGAGGCAGGGCGGCCCGGCCGGCCGCACGACTTTTTTCCGGGAGGACTTGCCGCTCCCTTCATATAGGTTGTACGATGACTTACAACAGGTCGCGGGCTGACCGCACCTCCGTACAACCCATGCCGAGGCATTCCAGATGACCCCACAAGAACTCAAACACGTCCTCTCTTCCGGTCTGCTGTCCTTCCCGCTGACCGACTTCGATGCCAATGGCGACTTCCGGGCCGACACCTACGCCAAGCGCCTGGAGTGGCTGGCTCCCTATGGCGCCACCGCCCTGTTCGCCGCGGGCGGCACCGGTGAGTTCTTCTCCCTGGAAGCCAGCGAATACCGCAGCATCATCAAGACCGCCGTGGACACCTGCCAGGGCAGCGTGCCGATCCTCGCCGGCGTCGGTGGCTCCACCCGTCAGGCCATCGCCTATGCCCAGGAAGCCGAGCGCCTCGGCGCCAAGGGCCTGCTGTTGCTGCCGCACTACCTGACCGAAGCCAGCCAGGACGGCGTGGCCGCCCACGTCGAAGCCGTGTGCAAGTCGGTCAAGATTGGTGTGGTGGTCTACAACCGCAACGTCTGCCGCCTGCAGCCCCATCACTTGGAGCAACTGGCCGAGCGCTGCCCGAACCTGATCGGCTACAAGGACGGCCTGGGCGACATCGAGCTGATGGTCGCGATCCGCCGTCGTCTGGGCGATCGCTTCAGCTACCTGGGCGGCCTGCCCACCGCGGAAGTCTACGCCGCGGCCTACAAGGCGCTGGGCGTCCCGGTCTATTCCTCGGCCGTGTTCAACTTCATTCCCAAGACCGCCGTGCAGTTCTATGAAGCCATCGCCCGTGACGACCACGAGGCCGTCGGCAAGCTGATCGACGACTTCTTCCTGCCCTATCTGGAGATCCGCAACCGTTGCGCCGGCTACGCCGTCAGCATCGTCAAGGCGGGTGCCAAGATCGCCGGCTACGATGCCGGCCCGGTCCGGACGCCGCTGACCGACCTCAAGCAGGACGAGTACGAGCGCCTGGCCGCGCTGATGGACAAGCTCGGTCCCCAGTGAGTCTTGGCGGTCGCGACCGCCGCCGCCAGCGTCTCGCCCCAGCAGCCCGCGATCAGCCGCCTGATCGCGGGCTGCTTGTCGTCCGGGGGGAATCAGGAGACATCCTGGCCTTAAGGTGCGCCTAAGGCCGTCCTGCCAGGCTGGGTGCCTACCTTCGACCGGCCCGTGGATGGCGAAAGGGGAGGGCGGTCGCGCCAGCCCCAGGTCGACGTCCATGCAGGGGATCCTCGCCTTGACCGCTGCCGTCGTCTTCCTCGCCCTTGCCGCCAACCCGGGTAGTACCACCTGTCTGGCGGCCCGTCCCCCTTCGGCTGCCGCGCTGACCCAGGCGGTGGCTCATCCGCCGGCGCCGGAGCCCCAGGCGCTGGCGGTCATCCATACCGAGGGGACCTTGCCCCATACGGGCATTCACGATGAGTCCGCCGCGGCCGTGCGGGATTTCGGCTACCTGCTCGATCTCGCCCTGGCCTGGCGGGATACCCAGGATGCCGAGGCCCTGGCGCGCCTGGTGACCTACCTCGATGCCTGGGTACAGCGCTATCGACCGAGCTTCGACCCGATAGACGAGACGAACCTCGCCAGTCTCATCGTTGCCTATCGCCTCACCGCTGCGGACCTTCCGGCGCTCACGGCCCAGCGTACCCAAGCCTTCATCCAGCAGCTGGCACTAGGCTATCTGCAACGAATGGAGGCGCACCGGGGCGATGTCAGGGGCGTCTGGGGCAACAACTGGCAGAGCCACAGGATCAAGTTGGTAACGCTGGCGGCCAGTGCCCTGAATGATCCGGCACTGTTCGCTCGGGCCCGCGCAGCTTTCGTCGCCCAGTTGTCGGCCAACCTCCAGCCCAATGGCGAGGTACGGGACTTCGCCGAGCGCGATGCCTTGCACTATGTCGTCTATGACCTCGAACCCCTGGTGCTGGCCGCGGCGGTGGCCCAAGGGCAGGGTGAGGACTGGTTGCGGCTGCCGGGCGCCGAGGGGCAAACCCTAGCCGTGGCGCTCGACTGGCTGCTGCCCTTTGCCCAGGGGCAGCGCCAGCACGAAGAATTCCGCCATTCGCAGGTGCGCTTCGATGCCCAACGCGCTGCGGCGGGCCTGCCTGGTTTCAGCGGTGTCTGGGACCCCAAGGGTGCCAAGGCGCTGTACTGGTCGGCGAGTCTGCTCGATCCGCGCTATGTAGCCGTGGCCAGGCAACTGGGCGCGGCCCCGCCCCGTGCCCTCTGGGCCTACGCTCCGCCTTGTTCGGGGCAGGTAGGTGGGCGCTGATCAGTCCAGGCTGCGGATGCTGACCTTGGCCGTCCCGTCGGCCACCATGTCGAGGCGGTCGGCGGCACTGCGCGACAGGTCGATCACGCGGCGGCGCACCGTGGGGCCGCGATCGTTGATGCGGACGATGACGCTCTCACCATTTGCCAGGTTGATGACCTCGACGCGGGTGCCGAAGGGCAGGGTGCGATGGGCGGCGGTGAGGGCATTGGGGTCGTATTTTTCGCCGCTGGCGGTGCGGCGTCCGGCATGCCACTTGGAGTAGAAGGACGCCAGGCCGACATCGTGATAATCGTGGGCAGCGCTGGACGACAGGGTAGGCGGGAAGCTTTCCTGACTGGCGCAACCGGCGAACAGCAGGACCAGCGACAGCAGCCCGGCGCGGTGAATCCGATGCATCTCGATGCCTCCTGGCAAAACGACCGGCAGCAGCTTAAGGGCTCGAAGCGGGGCTGTCAGCCCCGCTCCTTAACCCTATGCGAACGCCGTCAGCCTTCCAGTTTCTGCTTGAGCAGCTGGTTCACCTGGCCGGGGTTGGCCTTGCCCTTGGAGGCCTTCATCGCCTGGCCGACGAAGAAACCGAACATCTTGCCGCGCTTGGCTTCGTCGCTGGCACGGTACTGCTCGACCTGGGCGGCGTTGGCGGCCAGGACCTCGTCGAGCATGGCCTCGATGGCGCCGCTGTCGGTGACCTGCTTGAGGCCCTTGGCTTCGATGACGGCATCGGCGCTCTCGCCTTCGCCGGCGGCCAGAGCTTCGAAGACCATCTTGGCGAGCTTGCCGGAGATGGTGTCGTCCTTGATGCGCAGGATCAGGCCACCCAGCTGGGCCGCGCTCACCGGTGACTGGGCGATCTCCAGGCCGTCCTTGTTGAGCAGGCTGGACAGCTCGCCCATCACCCAGTTGGCCGCCAGCTTGGCATCGCCGCTGACGCGCTGGACTTCTTCGAAGTAGTCGGCCAGTTCGCGGCTGGCGGACAGCACGCTGGCGTCGTAGACCGACAGGCCGAATTCCTGCTGGAAGCGATCGCGCTTCTGCGTCGGCAGCTCGGGCAACTGGCTACGCACCTCGGCGAGGAAGGCCGGCTCGATCACCACCGGCAAGAGGTCGGGGCAGGGGAAGTAACGGTAGTCGTTGGCTTCTTCCTTGCTCCGCATGGAGCGGGTCTCGTCCTTGTTCGGGTCGTACAGGCGGGTTTCCTGCACGACCTTGCCACCGTCCTCGATGAGCTCGATCTGGCGCTGCACCTCGTGGTTGATGGCCTTCTCGATGAAGCGGAAGGAATTGACGTTCTTGATCTCGGCGCGGGTGCCGAAGGCTTCCTGGCCCTTGGGGCGCACCGACACGTTGCAGTCGCAGCGCAGCGAGCCCTCGGCCATGTTGCCGTCGCAGATGCCCAGGTAGCGCACCAGGGCGTGGATCGCCTTGACGTAGGCCACGGCTTCCTTGGCGCTGCGGATGTCCGGCTCGGAGACGATCTCCAGCAGCGGCGTGCCAGCGCGGTTCAGGTCGATGCCACTCATGCCGTGGAAGTCTTCGTGCAGGCTCTTGCCGGCGTCTTCTTCCAGGTGCGCGCGGGTGATGCCGATGCGCTTGACGGTACCGTCTTCCAGGGTGATGTCCAGGTGGCCCTTGCCGACGATGGGGTGGTCCATCTGGCTGGTCTGGTAGCCCTTGGGCAGGTCCGGGTAGAAGTAGTTCTTGCGCGCGAAAACGTTGCGCTCGGCGATTTCGGCGTCGATGGCCATACCGAACTTGCAGGCCATGCGCACCGCCTCGGCATTGAGCACCGGCAGGGTGCCGGGCATGCCCAGGTCGATCAGGCTGGCGTGGACGTTGGGCTCGGCGCCGAAGCTGACGGCGCTACCGGAGAAAATCTTCGATTGGGTGCTGAGCTGAGCGTGGATCTCAAGCCCGATCACGGTTTCCCATTGCATGTCTTGATCCTTTCCTCAGAAGCCGCTCGGCGCCTGGCGATGCCAGTCGCTGACCTGTTGGTACTGGTGGGCGACGTTCAGCAGGCGGCCTTCCTGGAAATAGTTGCCGAGCAGTTGCACGCCGACCGGCAGACCGTCGATGAAACCGGCCGGCATGGACAGGCCGGGGATGCCGGCGAGGTTGGCGGCGATGGTGTAGAGGTCCTCGAGATAGGCCGAGACCGGGTCGTCGCTCTTCTCGCCGAGCTTCCAGGCCAGGTTCGGCGTGGTCGGGCCGAGAATGACGTCGACCTCGGCGAAGGCCGTGACGAAGTCGTTCTTGATCAGTCGGCGGATACGCTGGGCCTTGAGGTAGTAGGCGTCGTAGTAGCCGGCCGACAGGGCATAGGTACCAACCATGATGCGGCGCTTCACCTCGGCGCCGAAGCCTTCGCCACGGGACCTCTTGTAGAGGTCTTCCAGGTTGACCGGATTCTCGCAGCGATAGCCGAAACGCACGCCGTCGAAGCGCGACAGGTTAGAGCTGGCCTCGGCCGGAGCGATGACGTAATAGGCCGGGATCGCATGCTGCAGGTTGGGCAGGGAGATTTCCTTGACGGTGGCGCCGAGCTTCTTCAGCTCCCCGACCACGGCCAGTACCTTCTCGCCGATGCGGGCGTCGAGACCGGCTCCGAAGTATTCCTTGGGCAGGCCGACGCGCAGGCCGCTCAGCGGCTGCTGCAGGGCGGCGCGATAATCGTCCACCGGCTGGTCGACGCTGGTGGAGTCCTTGGGGTCGAAGCCGGCCATGGCCTGCAGCAACAGGGCGCAGTCTTCGGCGGTGCGCGCCAGCGGGCCACCCTGATCGAGGCTGGAGGCGTAGGCGATCATGCCCCAGCGCGAGACGCGGCCGTAGGTGGGCTTGATGCCGGTAAGGTTGGTCAGGGCCGCTGGCTGGCGGATCGAGCCGCCGGTATCGGTACCGGTAGCAGCCGGCAGCAGACGCGCCGCCACGGCGGCGGCGGAGCCACCCGAGGAGCCACCCGGTACCCGGGTGAGGTCCCAGGGGTTCTTGACCGGGCCGTAGTGGCTGGATTCGTTGGCCGAGCCCATGGCGAATTCGTCCATGTTCAGCTTGCCGAGGATGACGGTGCCGGCGGCGGCCAGCTTCTCCACCACGGTGGCGTCGTAGGGCGCCTTGAACCCGGTGAGGATCTTCGAGCCGCAACTGGTCAGCACGCCCTCGGTGCAGAACAGGTCCTTGTGGGCGAGGGGCGCACCGAGCAGGGCGCCGTTCTCGCCAGCGGCGCGGCGGGCGTCGGCGGCACGCGCCTGGGCCAGAGCCTGGTCGGCGGTCACGGTGATGAAGCTGTTGAGCTGCGGGTCGAGGCGCTCGATCCGGGCCAGCAGGTCACGGGTCAGTTCTTCGGCGGAAAAGTCCTTCGCGGCCAGGGCAGCGGCGATCTCGGTCAGGGTCAGCTGATGCATGTCGTGTCTCACTCGATCACCTTGGGGACCAGGTAGAGCCCGGCTTCCACGGCGGGGGCGATGGCCTGGTAGGTGTCGCGTCGATCGCTCTCGGTGGCCTGATCGGCGCGTAGGCGCTGGGTGGCCTCCAGCGGGTGGGCGAGGGGGGCGATGCCCGTGGTGTCCACGGCCTGCATGCGATCGACGAGGCCGAGGATGTCGTTGAGGGTAGCGGTGGTAGCGGCGAGATCCGCTTCGTCGAGGCCCAGACGGGCCAGGTGAGCGATCTTTTCGACGTCGGTGCGTTCGAGCGCCATCGGCTTCTCCAGCAGGAAGGCGGCGTGACCCGGGTGACGGCCGCGTATGCAGGAGACGGGCAGGGCGGGTCGGGCGCCGCGTTGAACGAGGGCTTAATGGCCCGGAAAAGCTCTCAATCTAGCACATCGGCGCCTTGCCCTAAATCCCTGCGATTGTTAGAGTCTGCCGCACTTTTTTACCCGCACGTTTGTCCTGTCGCGTGCCTGCTCGTCACCGCCTAGGGTCACCTCATGTTCAAGAAACTGCGTGGCATGTTCTCCAGCGATCTGTCGATCGACCTGGGAACCGCCAACACCCTCATTTATGTCCGCGAGCGCGGCATCGTCCTGAACGAGCCGTCGGTGGTTGCTATCCGTACCCACGGCAACAGCAACCAGAAGAGCGTGGTCGCCGTCGGTACCGACGCCAAGCGCATGCTCGGTCGTACACCGGGCAATATCTCCGCCATTCGCCCGATGAAGGACGGCGTCATCGCCGACTTCAGCGTCTGTGAAAAGATGCTGCAGTACTTCATCAACAAGGTGCACGAGAACAGCTTCCTGCAGCCCAGTCCGCGGGTGTTGATCTGTGTCCCTTGCAAATCGACCCAGGTCGAGCGCCGGGCCATCCGCGAATCGGCGCTGGGCGCCGGGGCCCGCGAGGTGTTCCTGATCGAGGAGCCCATGGCCGCAGCCATCGGTGCCGGTCTGCCGGTCGAGGAAGCCCATGGCTCCATGGTCGTCGACATCGGTGGCGGTACCACCGAGATCGCCCTGATCTCCCTGAACGGCGTGGTCTACGCCGAGTCGGTACGGGTCGGTGGTGATCGCTTCGACGAAGCCATCGTCACCTACGTGCGTCGCAACTACGGCAGCCTGATCGGCGAATCCACCGCCGAGCGCATCAAGCAGGAAATCGGTACCGCCTACCCGGGCGGCGAGGTCCGCGAGATCGACGTCCGTGGTCGCAACCTGGCCGAAGGCGTACCGCGCAGCTTCACCCTTAATTCCAACGAGGTGCTCGAAGCCATGCAGGAATCCCTGGCGACCATCGTCCAGGCGGTCAAGAGCTGCCTGGAGCAGTCGCCGCCGGAGCTGGCCTCCGACATCGCCGAGCGCGGCCTGGTGCTGACCGGTGGTGGCGCCCTTCTGCGCGATCTGGACAAGCTGCTGGCGCTGGAGACCGGCCTGCCGGTGATCGTCGCCGAGGACCCGCTGACCTGTGTGGCCCGGGGCGGCGGCAAGGCGCTGGAAATGATGGATCGCCACGCCATGGACCTGCTGTCCACCGAATAAGGCAGTTCCAGGCTACAGGCCCCGATCCGGTCGCCCCTGGCGTCCGGGTCGTCGGGCGCGTTCTGCGAGGAACTCACCATCAAGCCGATTTTCAGCAAGGGCCCGGCGCTGGGCATTCGTCTGTTGATCCTGGCCGCCCTTTCGGTGGGTGTCATGGTCACCGACGCGCGTTTCGACTATCTGAAACCCGTGCGCAGCGAGCTGGCGCTGGTACTCTCGCCCCTCTACGAGGTGGCGGGCTTTCCCCTGCGCGCCTGGGAAGCCGTCAGCGATCAGTTCTCCAGCCGCAGCGAGCTGATGGCGGAGAACGAAAGACTCAAGGCCGAACAGCTGCTGTTGCAACGCCGCCTACAGAAGCTCGCCGCCCTCACCGAACAGAACGTGCGCCTGCGCGAGCTGCTCAATTCCGCCGCTCTGGTGGACGACAAGGTGCTGGTGGGCGAACTGATCGGGGTCGATCCCAATCCCTATACCCATCGCATCATCATCGACAAAGGCGCGAAGGACGGCGTCTTCGTCGGCCAGCCGGTGCTCGACGCCAGCGGCCTGATGGGGCAGGTGGTGGAGGTGATGCCCTATTCGGCGCGCGTCCTGTTGCTCACCGACGTTACCCATAGTATTCCGGTCCAGGTCAACCGCAACGGTCTGCGCGCCATCGCCGCCGGTACCGGCAATCCCGAGCGCCTGGAATTGCGCTACGTGGCCGATACCGCGGACATCAAGGAAGGCGACCTGCTGGTGAGTTCCGGCCTGGGTCAGCGCTTCCCCGCGGGCTATCCGGTGGCCACGGTGTCCAAGGTGATCCACGACTCCGGGCAGCCCTTCGCCGTGGTCCGCGCCATCCCCACCGCCAAGCTCAATCGCAGTCGCTACATGTTGCTGGTGTTCAGCGATACCCGCACCCCCGAGCAACGCGCCAACGATGCCGCCGAGGCCCAGGAAGCCGCCGACCGCCATGCCGCCCAGCGTCCGGCCGCGGCAGCCAATCCGCCAGCGGCGGGCGCCGCGGCCGCACAGCCGCCGGCGGCCAGTGCACCGGCCGCAAGTGCCCCCGCCGCGACGCCGGGCGCTACCGCCCATGGCCGCCAGGCGACACCGACCAAGCCCCCGGCGAACGCCACGGGTACGGCCGCCCATCCAAGTACCCCGGCCAAGCCGCCGGCCCATGGCGCCGCACCGGCGACCGGCCAGTCGGCAGCCACCCCCGCCCAGCCGCAGAAGCGGGTGCCGCCGCTGCCCGCCGCGAGCCAGCAGCCGGCTCCGGAATTGCCCGACGAGGGTGATCGTTGATGGCGCTGCGCATCGGCCACAACGGGTGGGTGATCTGGCTCACCCTGTTGGTCGGGCTGCTGCTGTCCGTGGTACCCATGCCGGAATTCATGGAGATCGGTCGCCCGCTTTGGCTAGCGATGCTGCTGACCTTCTGGACCCTGACCCTGCCGCACCGCGTCGGCCTGTTCACCGCCTGGATCATGGGGATTGCCGAAGACGTCCTCTACGGCAATCTGCTGGGGCAGACGGCGCTGGTCCTGAGTCTGGTGGTGTTCCTGGTCCGCTCCCTGGCGCAGCGTCTGCGCGCCTTCCCGATCTGGCAGCAGAGCTTCGTGCTGCTGGTGGTCTACGGCATCGCCCAGTTGCTGGCGCTGTGGCTCAACGCCCTGGCCGGCAGCCGGCCGCCGACCCTGGTCTTCCTCACCCCCTCCCTGGTCAGCGCCTTGCTCTGGCCGTGGATCTACCTGCTGCTTCGTGGGCTCCGCCGCAGATTCGGGGTCAACTAAGGCTTGTCTGAGCTGGTTTCACCTGCGCCAGGCTGGCATGCTCCCCTCATCTCTCCGCCGTCTGGTTGTTGTCGATGCCCCAGCTCTACCTTGCTTCCGCCTCGCCCCGGCGTGCCGAACTGCTCGAACAGATCGGCGTCGCCTTCCAGAAAGTCGCCGCCACGGTGGATGAAACCCCTCATCCCGGTGAGGCGGCGGATGCCTATGTCGAGCGGCTGGCGCGGGCCAAGGCGGCCATGGGCCGGCAGGTGCTGGCCGGCAGCGCGGACGGTTGCGTGCTGGGCGCCGATACCTGTGTGGTGCTCGATGACCAACTACTCGGCAAACCCCGGGACCGGGCCGCGGCCCTGGCCATGCTCGCCGCGCTCAGCGGCCGGCGCCATCGGGTGGTGACTGGGGTCGCCATCGCCGACGGCGAGCGGTGCCTGAGTCGCGTGGTGGCGGCGGAGGTGGAGTTCCGTCCCTTGACGCCCGGGGAGGCCGAGCGCTACTGGGATACCGGCGAGCCGGCGGACAAGGCCGGCAGCTATGCGATCCAGGGTGCCGGGGCGGTCTTCGTCCGTGGCTTGCAGGGGAGCTACAGTGCTGTCGTAGGGCTGCCGCTGTGCGAAACCGCGGAACTGCTGAGCGCTTTCGCCATCCCTTGTTGGCGGTCCGTTGGACTGCCGACTGCGCAACCCTGAGGCATTCGGCTCCGCGGCCGTTCTGCTGCCCTTCCACGTCGTCCAAGAGTCCTCCATGAGCGAAGAGATCCTCATCAACATCACTCCCATGGAGTCCCGTGTCGCGGTCGTGGAAAACGGTGTACTGCAGGAGGTGCACGTCGAGCGCACCCTGAGGCGCGGCATCGTCGGCAACATCTATCGCGGCCGGGTGGTACGGGTACTGCCGGGCATGCAGGCCGCCTTCGTCGACATCGGCCTGGCGCGGGCGGCCTTCATCCATGCCGCGGAGATCTCCCAGCGCGAAGGCGCGGCGGTGGAAAGCATCAATGCGCTGGTGCGTGAGGGGCAGACGCTGGTGGTGCAGGTCACCAAGGACCCCATAGGCACCAAGGGCGCCCGACTCACCACCCATCTGTCGATCCCCTCGCGCTACCTGGTCTACATGCCGCGGACCTCCCATGTCGGGATCTCGCTGAAGATCGAGGACGAGGCCGAGCGCGAGCGGCTCAAGGCGATCATGGCGCGCTGCGTGGAGAGCGAGGGGATCGAGCAGGAAGGCGGCTTCATCCTGCGTACCGCCGCCGAGGCGGCGCGCGAAGAAGACATCCTCGCCGACATTCGCTACCTGCGCCGGCTGTGGCAGCAGATCTCCGGCAACCTCCAGGGGCCGACGCCGGTGCCCATCTACGAGGACCTGACCCTGGCCCTGCGCGCCCTGCGTGACCTGGTGGGGCCGCGGACCGAGAAGATCCGCGTCGACAGCCGGGAGAATTTCCAGCGCATCGGCCAGTTCGTCGAGGAGCTGATGCCGGAGGTGGCCGCGCGCCTGGAGCACTATCCGGGCGAACGGCCGATCTTCGATCTCTACGGGGTGGAAGACGAGATCCAGAAGGCCCTGGAGCGCAAGGTACTGCTCAAGTCCGGCGGCTACCTGGTGATAGATCCTACCGAGGCGATGACCACCATCGACGTCAACACGGGCGCCTTCGTCGGCCATCGCAATCTGGAAGAGACCATCTTCAAGACCAACCTGGAAGCGGCCACCGCCATCGCCCGCCAGCTGAGGCTGCGCAACCTGGGCGGCATCATCATCATCGACTTCATCGACATGGAAGACGAAGAGCACCAGCGCCAGGTGATCCGCACCCTGGAAAAGCAGCTCGAACGCGACCACGCCAAGACCAACATCATCGGCATCACCGAGCTGGGCCTGCTGCAGATGACCCGCAAGCGCACCCGCGAGAGCCTGTCCCAGGTGCTCTGCGAGCCCTGCGCCAACTGCCAGGGGCGCGGCATCCTGCGTACCGCCGAGACCATCTGCTACGAGATCTTCCGCGAGATCCTGCGCGAGGCGCGGGCCTACCAGGCCAATTCCTATCTGGTGCTGGCCAACCAGAAGGTGGTGGATCGGCTGCTGGACGAGGAGTCGGGCAACGTTGCCGATCTCGAGGCCTTCATCGGCCGTACCGTCAAATTCCAGGTGGAGACCATGTACTCCCAGGAGCAGTACGATGTCGTGCTGCTCTAGGGCTGTCCGGTGATGTCCCTGCTCAAGCGCGGCACGCTGATCCTGGCGTTGACGCTGCTCGCCCTGTTGACGCTCTACGTCGGGCTGGGTCGCCTGCTCATGCCCTGGGTCGGCGAGTATCGCAACGAGGTCGAGGCACGGGCCGCGACCGCTCTTGGCGAGCCGGTACGCCTGGGTCGCCTTGAGGGGCGCTGGGCGGTGTGGAACCCGGTGCTGGTGCTGCGCGACCTCACCCTCGGCCGGGGCGACAGCGCCGTGCAGCTCGATCACCTGAAGGTGGTCCCGGATGTCTTCGCCAGCCTCTGGCATCGGCAACTGCGTCTGAAGTCCGTGCAGATCGACGGCGTCCACCTGGTCCTGCAGGAGGATGCCCAGGGCCACTGGCAATTGCGTGGCCTGCCCCCGCGGCAACCGGACGCCAAGCCCTTCGATCCCGCGCCGGTGCTCGACACCCTGGCCCGTCTGGACCATGCCAGTCTGCTGGATAGCCAGCTCAGCCTGATTCCACGGCAGGGATCGCCGGTCACCCTGAGGTATGTCGAGGCCAGTCTGAGTCGGCAACTGAATGGCTCCCTGGCGCTGGTGACGCGCTTCCGACTGCCCGATGGCGGCACCGTGGCCGCCCACCTCGACGCCACGCCACGGCCCCAAGACTGGCGGTCCAGTGCCCTGCAGGGCTATGTCAGCCTGCCGGCCAGCGACTGGTCGCACTGGGTCCCGGCGGAATTGCTGCAGCAGTGGCAGCTCCGCCGGGCGCAGGCGGAAGGCGAACTCTGGTTCGACTGGGCCGAGGGGCGCCTGCAGCGCTCCCGCTTGCAACTGCGCGCTGCCGACTTGGTCCTGGCCTACGCCGAGCGCGCCCCGGTGCGGTTGGAGGGGCTGCAGCTGGACGTGGCCCAGGACGGCACTGCGGCCAATCAACAGGCGGCCCTGGCACTCAAGGCGCGACTCGATGGCCAGCCCCTGGAAGGGCGCTTCGGTCTGGTCTACGACAGCGCCGCCCAGCACCTGCAGGTGCGCGGTGACCAGCTCGATCTCGCCCAGGCCGCGCGCCTGGCCAGGGATCTCGCGCCCTTGCCCGCCCCCGTTGCCCAGGCCGTGCAGGCACTGGCTCCCCATGGCCGGCTGCGCAATCTCAATGCCGATCTCTATCCGCAGAAACCCCTGGCGGAACGTCTTACCTACGCCACCAACGTCGAGCGGCTGGGCTTCGCCGCCTACCGTGGTGCACCCGCCGCGGACAACATCACCGGCAGCCTGAGCGGCAGCCTGGGTGGCGGCGAATTGCGCCTGGATACCTCTGACTTCATGCTGCACCTGGCCGATCTCTTCCCCGAGCCCTGGCGCTACCGCACCGCCAAGGCGCGCCTGACCTGGAGTCTCGACGACCAGCGCTTCACCCTGGGTAGCGCCCTGATGCAGGTCACCGGTCCGGAAGGCACGGCCAGTGGCGACATGCACATCCAGCTCGGCCTGCATCCGGACGTGGACAGCTACATGGATCTGCGCGTCGGTCTCAAGGACGGCGATGCCAGCTACACCCGCAAGTACCTGCCGACCAAGCTGCCGGCGACGGATTTCAGCCCGGAACTCGCCCAGTGGCTGAGCACCGCCATCGTCGGCGGGCGTATCGACGAGGCCATCTACCAGTACCAGGGCTCCCTGCGCCACGGCTCGCCGGCGCACTCGCGCACCATGAGCCTGTTCTTCCGCGTGCACGATGCCCAACTGGCCTACCAACCGGGTTGGCCGGCCCTGCGTCAGGCCCGGGGTGACGTCTTCATCGAAAACGACGGGGTCAAGGTGCAGGTTCCGGAAGGGCGCATCCTCGATACCCGGGTAAGAGATGTCGAGGCACTCATCCCGCTGTTGCATGACGGCAGCGCCCCCCACCTGCGGCTGACCGCACGCCTCGACAGCAGCGTGCGCGATGGCCTGAAGATCCTCCAGGAAGCGCCCCTGCCGACTGCCAAGGTATTCGCCGGCTGGAAGGGGGAGGGGGCGCTCGCCAACAGCGGCCTGAGTCTGGACATTCCCCTGGCCAAGGCCCAGCCGCCGGTGGTGGTGGTCGACCTGAACGCGGACAAGGCGCGCCTGGAACTGGCGGACCCCAAGCTGACCCTCAGCGACATCCGTGGTGCCTTCCGCTACGACACCCGCAGCGGCCTCAGTGCGCCGGACATCCAGGCGCGCGCCTTCGATCAGCCGATCCGCGGGCAGGCCCTGGCCGAGGGCAAGCCCGATGCTCCCCGTACCCGGCTGGTGCTGGACGGTCGGGTCGACGTGGACCAGCTGGCGCGCTGGTTGGGCAGTGGCGGTCGGCCCCTGCCGGCGCGGGGGCTGCTGGGCTATCGCCTGGGGCTGACCCTGGCCGACCACAGCGAGCTGGCCGTCACCTCCGATCTGCGCGGGGTGAGCATCGATCTGCCGGCCCCCTTCGGCAAGGGCGCCGACGAGGCACGCGACGGTTTCTTCAGCCTGGCCCTCAACGACGGCGAGCGCCGGGTCGAGGCGACCTACAAGGGCATCGCCGATGCCGTGCTGATGCTCGATCCCGCTGCCATCGCCAAGGGCCGCGGCGAGATCGTCCTGGGCGGCGGTACCGCCAATCTTCCCAGCAACGCCGGCTACGACCTGCGTGGACGTCTCGCGGAATTCGACCTGAGCGCCTGGCAGGGCCTCTATCAGCGCTATCTCGCGACACCGGCCGGTGACGGCGGTGGCGCCGGGCAGGGCGCTGGCAACCGGCCCGATGTCTCCAGCCTGGGACGCGGCGATCTCACCTTCGACCGCTTCCTCGCCTTCGGCCAGGAGATCGACGACCTGCGCCTCACCTACGAACCCCAGGACAGCGCCTGGCAACTCGGCCTGGCCAGCCAGGCGGTCGCCGGCCAGGTGCGCATCCCGCGACAGACCGGGCAGCCGATCGACGTCAACCTGCAGCAACTGCGCATCCCCCAGACCCCGGCTGATCCCTCCGTGGCCAGCGAGGCGCCCCGGCCCGATCCGCTGGCCGACGTCGATCCGCGCAAGTTGCCGGCCCTGAACCTGACCATTGACCGTTTCGAACTGGGCGGCCGCCCGGTCGGCGCCCAGCGCCTGCAGCTACGCCCCTCGCCCTCGGGCGCCAACTTCAACAACCTGGATCTCGACCTGCGTGGCCTCAAGGTACAGGGCGCCCTGCGCTGGGAGGGCGCACCGGGGGCGACCCACAGCTACTACCAGGGGCGTCTCTCGGGCGGCAACATCGCCGACATCCTGCTGGGCTGGAACTTCGCCTCCAGCGTGACCAGCCGCGATTTCCGCCTGGATGCCCGGGTCGACTGGCCCGGCTCACCGGCCTACGTCGCCCTGGCCCGCCTCAACGGCAGCCTCGACGCTCGCTTCAACAACGGCCAGCTGCAGCAGGTGGAGGGCACCGCCTCGGCGCTGCGCATCTTCGGCCTGCTCAACTTCGAATCCATCCGCCGCCGGCTGCGTCTGGACTTCTCCGATCTCTTCGGCAAGGGGCTGAGCTACGACAGCATCACCGGGGTGCTCGATGCCCAGCAGGGTGCCTTCCGTACCCGCAAGCCCATCACCCTCAGTGGTCCGGGCGCCGAGATGAGCCTGCAGGGCCTGCTCGACATGGCCAGCAATCGCGTCGATGCCAATCTCAAGGTGGGACTGCCGGTGAGCAACTCGCTGCCGCTGGCTGCCCTGATCGCCGGTGCGCCAGCCATCGGTGGGGCCTTGTTCATCGTCGACCGGCTGATCGGTGATCGCATCACCCGCATGGCCAGTATCAACTACCACATCGAGGGACCCTGGCAGAATCCGACCATGACCGCGGGCAAGCGCGATTGAGCATTGCCCTGCCACTGTGTCGCCGCCTAGGATGGACGCTCCTGTCCGGAGAGTGCGCATGTCCATAGCCATCCTGCAGATGGTCAGCGGTCCCGCGGTGGCGGCCAATCTGCGCGCGGCCGAGCGCTTGCTCGAGCGCGCCGCCAACGCCGGTGCCCAACTGGCGGTACTGCCGGAGAACTTCGTTGCCATCGGTCATCCGGCGCCCGCCGATCTGGCCCGGGCGGAGGCCCTTGGCCAGGGCGAGATTCTGCCCTGGCTCGCCCAGCAGGCTCGCGAGCGCGGATTGTGGCTGCTGGCCGGTACCCTGCCGTTGCTGCCCGATGGCGCCACCGAGGGCAAGCCCTGCGCCTGTTCGCTGCTGTATGACGACCAGGGCCGCCGCGTCGCCCGCTACGACAAACTGCATCTGTTCGATGCCGACGTCAGCGACGCCCAGGGCAGCTATCGCGAATCCGATCACTACGCGGCCGGTGAGACCCTCACCGTGGTCGATACCCCGGTCGGCCGGCTGGGCCTGAGCGTCTGCTACGACCTGCGCTTTCCCGAACTCTACGGCGCCCTGCGCGCCGCCGGGGCGGAGCTGATCAGCGCGCCCTCGGCCTTCACCGTGCCCACCGGCCAGGCGCACTGGGAATTGTTATTGCGCGCCCGCGCGGTGGAGACCCAGAGCTACCTGCTGGGCGCGGCCCAGGGCGGCGTCCATGCCAATGGCCGGACCACCTGGGGCCATGCCATGGCGGTGGATCCCTGGGGCGAGGTGCTCGCGGTCCAGGCCAGTGGCGAGGCGGTTCTGCTCATCGAACGCGACGCCGAGCGCCAGGCGGAACTGCGCCAGCGCATGCCGATCACCCAGCACCGCCGCTTCGCGCCCGCGCGCCTGGCCGGCGCCTGAGCGGCCGAACGCCAATGACGGCCATTGGTCATTTGCATCAGAGACCCGGACTCGTCGCGCGTAGGCTAGTAGCCAGGCGCACCCCTTTCATCGTTCCGACGCCTTCTGGCGTCGTCTGGAGTTTCCATGAGTGATTACCTGACGAGCGTCGGCTCGGCCCTGCTGAGCCCCGGCGGCCTGGCCATCGACGATCTGCAACCGGTACTGCAGCGCCTAGCCGGTCCCGGCATCGATGCCGCCGATCTCTACTTCCAGAGCATCGTCTCCGAGTCCTGGCTGCTGGAAGACGGCATCGTCAAGGAAGGTGGCTTCCACCTCGACCAAGGTGTGGGGGTGCGGGCGCTGTCCGGCGAGAAGACCGGCTTCGCCTACAGCAACGCCATCACCGGCGAAGCTCTGGATCTGGCGGCCCAGGCGGCGCGCTCCATCTCTCGCAGTGGCGCCGAAGGGCGCGTCCAGGCGTTCCGTGCCGTGGAGCCGGCGCAGCGTCTCTATGGTCAGGACAACCCGCTCGATGTGCTGGATCGCGCCGCCAAGGTGGCCTTCCTGCAGCAGCTGGACGAAGCTACCCGTGCCCTCGATCCGCGCATCCAGCAGGTCACCATCAGCCTGGCCGGCGTCTGGGAGCGGACCCTGGTGGCCGCCGTCGACGGCACCCTGGCCGCCGACGTGCGCCCCCTTGTACGCCTGGGGGTGAGCGTCATCGTCGAGCAGAACGGCCGCCGCGAGCGCGGCAACAGCGGCGGTGGTGGCCGCAGCGACTACCGCTATTTCCAGGCCGACGACCGCGCCCTCGGCTATGCCCGCGAAGCCGTGCGCCAGGCACTGGTCAATCTGGAAGCCACCGCGGCGCCGGCGGGTACCTTGCCGGTGGTGCTGGGCGCCGGCTGGTCCGGCGTACTGCTGCACGAGGCCGTCGGCCACGGCCTGGAAGGCGACTTCAACCGCAAGGGCAGCTCCAACTACAGCGGCCAGCTCGGGCGCCAGGTGGCCTCGTCGCTGTGCACCATCGTCGACGACGGCACTCTGCCGGATCGCCGAGGTTCGCTGTCCATCGACGACGAGGGCACCCCCAGCGGCTACAACGTGCTGATCGAGAACGGCATCCTCAAGGGTTACATGCAGGACAAGCTAAACGCCCGGCTGATGGGTGTGGCGCCCACCGGCAATGGCCGGCGCGAATCCTACGCCCACCTGCCCATGCCGCGCATGACCAACACCTACATGCTCGCCGGCCAGAGCGATCCGGCCGAGATCATCGCCTCGGTGGAAAAGGGCATCTATTGCGCCAGTCTGGGTGGCGGCCAGGTGGACATCACCAGTGGCAAGTTCGTCTTCACCACCAACGAGGCCTACCTGATCGAGAACGGCAAGCTGGGTCGCCCGGTGAAGGGCGCCACCCTGATCGGCAATGGTCCCGAGGTCATGAACCGGGTATCCATGGTCGGCAACGACCTGGCGTTGGATGCGGGAGTAGGGACCTGCGGCAAGGACGGCCAGTCGTTGCCGGTGGGCGTGGGTCAGCCGACGCTGAAGATCGACGCCATCACCGTGGGCGGCACCGGCGCCTGATGCCGATGCCGGCCGTGGCCAGGGCCAACGAAAACCTAGCGCAGACCGCGCTGGGTTTCGTCGAGGGTGCGGATGTACTTGAAGACCTTGCGTGCCGCCGCGGGCGGCTTGTTGTGCGCGGCCTCGTGCTGGGCATGGCGTACCAGGCCGCGCAGGTGCTGGCGGTCGGTCTCCGGGTACAGCGCCACGAAGGCCTCCAGCGCCGCGTCACCCTCGGCGATCAGCCGGTCGCGCCAGCGTTCCAGGGCGTGGAAACGCTCGTTGTACTGCCGGGTAGAGCTGTCCATCTGGTCGACCAGCACCAGGATGGCTTCCAGGTCCTGGTCGCGCATCAGCTTGCCCAGGTACTGGACATGCCTTTTGCGCGCGATGTGCGTCTTGTGCTTGGGCGCTTCGGCCAGGGCCTTGCGCAGTGGATCGGTCAGCGGCAGGCGGTCCAGCTGCTCGGCCGGCAGGCCGGCCAGGCGTTCGCCGAGGTCCTGCAGCGCATGCAGCTCGCGCTTGACCTGCGTCTTGCTCTTTTCGCCCAGCGGCGCGTCGTCGTCGTAAGAATCAACCATGAACTATGGGGTCCAGCTAAGAATGGGCGCCATCATAACGAGTTGCCGCACGGTTGTCCGGCCTGGCCGGCGCCGTCCGTAAGGAGAACGTCATGAATCGCAACGCTGCCGTGGGTCCCGCCGCGCTTCCCGAATTGCGCGACCAGGTCGAGGCCATCCTCGCCGAAGCCCGCCGCCAGGGCGCCAGCGCCGGCGAAGTGGCCGTCTCGGTCGACCAGGGCCTATCCACTTCCGTACGCAAGGGTGAGGTGGAAACGGTCGAATTCAATCGCGACCAGGGCTTCGGCATCACCCTCTATGTCGGCCAGCGCAAGGGCTCGGCCAGCACCTCCGCCACCGGTCCGGAGGCGATCCGCGAGACGGTGGCGGCAGCCCTGGCCATCGCCAAGCACACCTCCGAGGATCCTTGCGCGGGCCTGGCCGACGCCGAGCTGATGGCGCGCGGCGAACTGCCCGATCTCGACCTCTACCATCCCTGGGACATTACCCCGGAGCAGGCCATCGAACAGGCGCTGGCCTGCGAAGCCGCGGCCTATGCTGCCGACAGCCGCATCGGCAACGCCGACGGCACCACCCTCAACACCCACCAGGGCTGCCGGGTGTACGGCAACAGCCACGGCTTCGTCGGCGGCTATGCCAGCACCCGCCACAGCCTGAGCTGCGTGATGATCGCCGGCAGTGGCGAGGCCATGCAGCGCGACTACTACTATGACGTCAATCGCGTCGGTCGCGAGCTGATGAGTGCGGAAGAGATCGGTCGTCGCGCCGCCGAACGCGCCGTGAGCCGCCTGGGTGCACGGCCGGTGCCCACCGCCAAGGTGCCGGTGCTGTTTTCCCCGGAAATGGCTGCCGGGCTGTTCGGTACCTTCCTTGCCGCCATTTCCGGTGGCAACCTCTATCGCAAGTCGTCCTTCCTCGAAGGCGCCCTGGGGCAACAGCTGTTTCCCGACTGGCTGACTCTGGACGAAAGACCCCACCTGCCGCGTGCCCTGGGCAGTGCCGCCTTCGATGGCGAGGGTCTGGCCACCTATGCCAAGCCTTTCGTCGAGAACGGTCAGCTGGTGTCCTATGTGCTCGGCAGCTATTCGGCGCGCAAGCTGGGCATGCAGAGCACCGCCAACGCTGGCGGTGTGCACAACCTGCATGTCAGCCATGGCGCGGCCGACCAGGCCGAGCTGATCCGCCAGATGGGCACCGGCTTCCTGGTCACGGAAATGATGGGGCAGGGCACCAACCTGGTCACCGGCGATTATTCCCGCGGTGCGGGTGGCTTCTGGATCGAGAACGGCGAGATCCAGTTCCCGGTCCAGGAGGTCACCATCGCCGGCCGGCTCGGGGACATGTTCCGCCAGATCGTTGCCGTTGGCAGCGACGTGGAGCGTCGCGGCAGCCTGCGGACCGGCTCGGTACTGATCGAAGGCATGACCCTGGCCGGGAGCTGAAAACGACATCCGGGGAGTTGCCGCGAGAAAATCCGGTCGAATTCGAGACAGCTCACCCCGTTACTCGTTAGTATCCTAGCAATGCACTAGGACATAGCCCGCGCGGTCGGATCCTTCGACCGAACGGGCCTGCGGTCAGTCGGGGCGCTACTGCGCACCAGCCGTACTTCCCGTCGCCTCGCCGCGGCGGGTCCATACCAAAGCCACCATGGAGACAATCCGTATGTCGCACACTCTGCCTCAGCTGCCCTACGCCTACGACGCGCTGGAACCGCACGTCGATGCCCAGACCATGGAAATCCACCACACCAAGCACCACCAGACCTACATCAACAACCTGAACGCTGCGCTGGAAGGCACCGAGTTCGCCAACCTGCCGGCCGAGGATGTCGTTCGTCAGCTGGACAAGCTGCCCCAGGACAAGCGCGGCGCCGTGCAGAACAACGGTGGCGGCCATGCCAACCACAGCCTGTTCTGGACCGTGATGGCCCCCAACGCCGGTGGCAAGCCCGAGGGCGCCCTGGCCGAGGCCATCGAATCCCAGCTGGGCGGCTTCGACGCCTTCAAGGAAGCCTTCACCAAGGCTGCCCTGACCCGTTTCGGCAGCGGCTGGGCCTGGCTGAGCGTCACCCCCGCCAAGAAGCTGGTGGTGGAAAGCACCGGTAACCAGGACAGCCCGCTGATGACCGGCAACACCCCGATCCTCGGCCTGGACGTTTGGGAGCACGCCTACTACCTGCGCTACCAGAACCGTCGTCCCGAGTACATCGGTGCCTTCTTCAACGTCATCAACTGGCCGGAAGTGTCCCGTCGCTATGAAGCGGCGCTGAACGCCTGAGTCGACGCGCAATAGAAAAAGCCGCCCTAGGGCGGCTTTTTTCATGGAGTGAGCGACAGGACCTGGTTACGGATACCGGTCATTCACCCTCGTCGAAGTAGTTGTTGATCAGCTCGACCAGGGCACGCATGGCTTCGTCGCTCTGCTCGCCCTCCGTTTCCAGCTGCAGCACCGTACCCTTGCCGGCGGCCAGCATCATGACCGCCATGATGCTCTTGCCATCGACCGGCGGCTCGCCGCTGCGGCCTACCCGCACGCTGGCGGGAAAGCGTCCGGCCACGCCGACGAACTTGGCGGCCGCCCGGGCATGGAGGCCCAGTTTGTTGATGATGGTGATCTGTTGGGCAGGCATTGAGTCTGTCCTTGTCGAAGCGAAAAACGGGCGTCAGAGATCGCGGTGACGGATCTGGACGTTCTTGAGCAGGTCTTTGAGTTCGCGACCCAGGCGGTCGGCCAAATAGACCGAGCGGTGATGGCCACCGGTACAGCCAATGGCGACGGTCACATAGGACCTGTTGTTGGCCGCGAAACGCGGCAACCACTTCACCAGATAATCGCGGATGTCATTGTACAAGGTCTCTACCTCGGGCTGTTGCTCGAGATATTCCCGCACCTGGGTGTCCAGGCCGGAAAAGTCGCGCAGTTCCGGTTTCCAGTAGGGATTGGGCAGGAAGCGCACGTCGAACACCATGTCCGCATCCACCGGCAGGCCCCGTTTGAAGCCGAAGGACTCCACCAGGTAGGCGGTGCCGGGCTCCGGCGCATTCAGCAGGCGCAGCTTGAGGATATCGCGCAGCTGATAGAGATTCAGGTGGGTGGTGTCGATCTTCAGGTCGGAGAGGTCGGCGATGGGCGACAACAGCACCTGTTCGTCGTGGATGGCTTCCGCCAGGGATCTTTCCTGGTTGGACAGGGGATGCCGACGGCGCGTCTCGGAGAAGCGCTTGAGCAGCGTCTGGTCATCGGCATCCAGATAGAGGATGTCGCAGCGGATGTTGCGGCTGCGCACCTGTTCGAGCAATTCGGGAAAACGCTGCAGCTGGCTCGGGAGATTGCGGGCATCGATGGACAGGGCGACCTTGGGTTGCGGTCGCTCCATGTCAGTCAGGGCATGCTGGGCGAGATCGGGCAGCAGGCTCGCCGGCAGGTTGTCGATGCAGTAGAAGCCATTGTCCTCAAGCACGTTGAGCGCCGTACTCTTGCCCGATCCGGAACGTCCGCTCACGATGATGAGGTGCATGTCAGTGTCCGCTCTGGGCCTCGACGACGATCTGATAGAGCGCCTGGCTGTCCTTGGCCTTGCGCAGCCGGTCGCGGATATCCGCGCGATCCAGGATGCCGGCGATCTGGCGCAGCAGGGTGAGATGTTGTTCGGTGGCGGCCTCGGGTACCAGCAGGACGAACACCAAGTCCACGGGGGCGCCATCCAGGGAATCGAAATCCACCGGGTGTTGCAGGTGGAACAGCACGCACAGGGGTTGCTGTAGGCCGGCCAGGCGGCAGTGGGGGATGGCAATGCCGTTGCCGAAGCCGGTGGAACCCAGGCGCTCGCGGGCCATCAGGCAATCATAGATGTGCTGGGCGTCGTGGCCGGGCAGTTCCTGCGCGGCCAGTTCGGCGATGCGTTCCAGTACGGCGGCTTTGCTGCCTCCCGGCGCACCCGTCTGGGTGCGGCCGGGGGTCAGGATGTTTTCGAGTCTGATCATAAAGCGGCGGTCGAGCCTCAGCGGATGCCTACACCCTGCTGACGTTCGATCGATTTTTCCTTGTGTTTAATCAGTTGGCGGTCGAGCTTGTCGGCCAGGAGATCGATGGCGGCATACATGTCGTCGTGCTCGGCATTGGCGACCACCGCGGCGCCGGCGACGTGGAGAGTGGCTTCGGCTTTGTGTTTGAGCTTGTCCACTTCGAGAATGACCTGAACGTTGGTGATCCGGTCGAAGTGTCTTTCGAGGCGGGCGAGTTTCTCGCCGATGTAGTCACGCAGGGCGTCGGTCACTTCAAGCTGATGGCCACTGATGTTGACTTGCATACCGCTTCTCCTTATTGCCGGGCTGTGTCGGCGAAGCTGCTCGCCGACAGGACAAGGGGCGCTCGGCTACGGTCGCGACCAGGAGACGTCAGATCAGACGCTTGCGTTCGCTGGAGGGAGCGATACCCAAGGATTCCCGGTACTTAGCCACCGTGCGACGAGCGACTTGGATACCTTGCGATTCCAGTAAACCAGCGATCTTGCTGTCACTCAACGGCTTTTTCGCGTTTTCCGCCGCCACCAGTTTCTTGATGATCGCGCGGATAGCGGTGGAGGAGCATTCGCCCCCCTCGGCGGTGCTGACGTGGCTGGAGAAGAAGTACTTGAGTTCGTAGATGCCACGCGGGGTGTGCATGAATTTCTGGGTGGTGACCCGCGAAATGGTCGACTCGTGCATTCCCACCGCTTCGGCGATGTCGTGCAGGACGAGCGGCTTCATGGCCTCTTCGCCGTATTCGAGGAAACCGCGCTGGTGCTCGACGATCTGGGTCGCCACCTTCATCAGCGTCTCGTTGCGACTCTGCAGACTCTTGATGAACCAACGGGCTTCCTGCAGCTGGTTGCGCATATAGGTGTTGTCGGCGCTGCTGTCGGCGCGCTTGACGAAGCCGGCGTACTGGGGATTCACCCGAAGACGCGGTACCGCTTCCTGGTTGAGTTCCACCAGCCAGCGCTCGTTGTGCTTGCGGACGATGACGTCTGGTACCACGTATTCGGCCTCGCCGGACTCGATCTGCGAGCCCGGTCGCGGATGCAGAGTCTGGATCAGCTCGATGACCGGCTTGAGTTCCTCTTCCTTGATCTTCATGCGGCGCATCAGCTGCGCGTAGTCACGGCTGCCGAGCAGATCCAGGTAATCGCCGACCAGGCGCTTGGCCTCGCCCAGCAGGGGCAGGGTGGCCGGCAGTTGGGCCAGCTGGATCAGCAGGCATTCGCGCAGGTTGCGCGCGGCAACCCCGGCAGGCTCGAATTGCTGGACGCGGCGCAGGACCACCTCGACCTCGTCGAGGTCGACCTCCAATTCCGGGTCGAGGGAGGCGTGGATGTCTTCCAGGCTTTCCTGCAGATAGCCGTCGGTGTCGATGCCATCGATGATGGCGAGGGCGATCAGGCGATCCAGGTCGGACATGGGCGCCAGGTTGAGCTGCCACAGCAGATGCGTCTGCAGACTCTCGCCGGCCGAGGTGCGGGTGGTGAAGTCCCACTCGTCGTCGTCGTTGCTGGGCAGGCTGCTGGCGCTGGTCTGGTAGATGTCTTCCCAGGCCGTATCGACCGGCAACTCGCTGGGAATGCGCTCGCTCCAGTCGGAAGGGTCGTCGGCCATCTCGTTGGTGGCGACCGACGTCTCCTTGAAGTTGATCTCGGCGCTGCCGGGGTTGGCCAGCTCATCGCTTTCGCTCAGGGGTTCGCTCTGGTCGAAGTCTTCACCTTCCTCCTGGCGCTCGAGCATAGGATTGGATTCCAGGGCTTCCTGGATTTCCTGCTGCAGATCGAGCGTGGAGAGCTGGAGCAAACGTATGGCTTGTTGCAGCTGCGGCGTCATCGTCAGCTGCTGGCCCATCTTGAGGACTAGCGATGGTTTCATGGCTGCGGAATTACACCTTGTCTACCGACGCGAACAGCGCCACCGAACCTCGCGAAACCTGCGAGCGTTAGCAAATTATATGCCTTGTTTTGCCGTCTTTGCCTAGAGGCGGAATTCGTGGCCCAGGTAGACTTCCTTCACCAGTTCGTTGGCGAGGACTTCCTCGGCGGTGCCTTCGGCGATGAGCTGGCCGTCGTTGACGATGTAGGCCGTCTCGCAGATGGTCAGGGTTTCCCGCACGTTGTGGTCGGTGATGAGGACGCCGATGCCCTTGGCCTTGAGGTGGCGGATGATCTGCTTGATGTCGCCCACCGAGATGGGGTCCACACCGGCGAAGGGTTCGTCCAGCAGGATGAATTTGGGTGCCGTGGCCAGCGCGCGGGCGATCTCGACGCGGCGGCGTTCGCCACCGGACAGGCTCATGCCGCGGTTGTCGCGGATGTGGGTGATATGGAATTCCTGCAGCAGGCTTTCCAGCTCGCGCAGCCGCCCGGCCTTGTCCAGGTCCTTGCGGGTTTCCAGGATGCCGAGGATGTTGTCGGCCACGGTCAGCTTGCGAAAGATCGAGGCTTCCTGCGGCAGATAACCGATACCGGCGCGGGCCCGACCATGCATGGGCAGGGCGGTGACGTCTTGGTCGTCGATCAGCACCCGGCCCTGATCGGCCTTGACCAGGCCGACGATCATGTAGAAGCAGGTGGTCTTGCCGGCGCCGTTGGGGCCGAGCAGGCCGACGATCTGGCCGCTGTCGATGCTGAGGCTGACGTCGCGGACGACCTGACGACCCTTGTAGCTCTTGGCCAGATGCTGGGCTTTGAGCGTTACCGTCATTGTCCCTGCCCCGGCTGCTGGTCCTTGGGCTGGATGACCATGTCGATACGCGGCCGCGGCGTGGTGACCTTGCTGCCGTTGGCGCGGCCGGCATTCACGATCTGGCGCTGGGTGTCGTAGACGATCTTCTCGCCTTCGAAGGTATTGCCCTGCTGAACCACCTTGGCCTGGTCGATCAGGATGATGCGGTTTTCCTGAGCGAAGTATTGGATCGTCAGACCATAGGCCTTGACGATGTCCTTGTCCGGCGAGGGTTTCTGCTCGTAGTAGGCCGGCTTGCCCACCGCGGTCGCGACCTTGATGTTGCCCTGGTTATCCTGGGTCAAGGTCACGGTGTTGCCGGTGATCTTCATGCTGCCCTGGGTGATGACCACGTCACCGCGATACACGGCCACGCCCTGCTTGTCATCGAGCTCGGCGCTGTCGGCCTGCACGCGAATCGGCTGGTTGCGATCGGTCGGCAGGGCCCAAGCCGCGGCACTGCCCAGGGTGGCGCCGAGGGTGAACAGAAAGGGGAGGGTTTTAACGAACCTCATACTGGCCTCTTACGTTGGACAGCAGGAGCATTCTGCCGTCTTCTAGATACGCTTTCATGCCGTTGGCCGTGGTCACCCCATTGGCGGCGTCGATTCTAACGGCTTGCTCGGTCTGCGCATATTGTTTGTCGGGAAAGACCGTCATACGAGTGGTGGTCAGCACTACCGGGCGGCCTCTCGCGTCGGTCCGCTCCACGCGCACGTCGTCGATCAGCTCTGCCTGGCTGCCGCCGGGCGCCACTTCGGCCCGGGCACTGCGGATGTGCCAGGGAAAATCGGTACCGCGGAAGGCCAGCATATCGGGACGGGTCACCAGGGTGATGTCGGTGGCGGCGACGTGTTCGCTGCGCTCGGCCTTGAGTTCGTACTGGACCTTGCCGTCCAGGCGATACTGAATCGTCCGCGTATTCAAGGCGTAGCCATCGATGGCGCTGTCTTGCGGGGTCGTCGAGGCCGGGGCGTCGACGAAGCGCTGCGGCAGGATGTTCCAGTAGCCGATCGCGATGAGCGCGGCGGCGATCAGGACCAACAGCACGGGGCGGCGCAAACTGCCAAACATGAGGCTACCTGTAGTGGGCCGCGCAAGGTGGCGGCGGTTGAACACGTTTTTCGAGCACAGCAGTCGTCCAGTATAACCCGGCCTACAGCACCCCGGCGCGTAGCAGGTCACCCATGTTGAGGGCGCCGATCGGTTGGCGGTCATCGTCGACCACCACCAGGGCGTTGATCTTGTGCTCTTCCATGATCTTGAGCGCTTCGGCGGCGAGCATCTGCGCCCTGGCCGTTCGACCACCGCGGGTCATGACGGTTGCGATGGGGGTGGTGCGCACGTCGATGCCGCGATCCAGCGCCCGACGCAGGTCGCCATCGGTGAAGATGCCGGCCAGCCGGCCATCGGCGCCGATCACGCTGGTCATGCCCAAGCCCTTGCGTGACATCTCCAGCAACGCATCGGACACCAGGGTGTCCTCGCTCACCCGCGGCAGGTCGGCGCCGGCGTGCATGACGTTCTCGACCTTGAGCAGTAGTCGCCGACCCAGGGCGCCGCCCGGATGGGAGAAGGCGAAATCCTCGGCGGTGAAGCCGCGGGCTTCGAGCAGGGCGATGGCCAGGGCATCGCCCAGGACCAGGGCGACGGTGGTGGAGGAGGTGGGCGCCAGATTGAGCGGGCAGGCCTCGGTGGCGACGCTGGTGTCCAGATTGACGTCGGCGGCCTTGGCCAGCGGTGAGGCGGCGTTGCCGGCGAAACTGATCAGGGGCACGCCCAGCCGTTTGATCAGCGGCAGCAGGGTGAGGATCTCGCTCGAGGTGCCCGACTGGGAGATGGCGATGATGACGTCGTCACGGGTAATCATGCCCATGTCGCCATGGCTGGCTTCGGCCGGGTGGACGAAGAAGGCCGGGCTGCCGGTGCTGGCCAGGGTGGCGGCGATCTTGTTGCCGACATGACCGGACTTGCCCATGCCCAGCACGACGATGCGCCCGCGGCATTCCAGCAGCAGGCGACAGGCCTGGGAGAAGCTCGCGTCGACGCGTTCGCCAAGGGCGGCTACCGCCGCTCGCTCTACCTCGATGGTGCGCTTGGCGGACGCGATGAAATCTATTGAGTCGGACATGGGTCAGAAGGCAGGTGACGGAACAATCGGAAATTATATGCGCAAAGCCGCGACCGGCAGCAACGTCGTCTCAGGTCGAGGGTATCGACAGACGAATGCTATAGTGCCGCCTTTTTTCACGGGCCGTCGCCAGCAGGTCATGCGTGCCCTGACGCAGCGGAGCGACGTCTCCTTGCACAGAGTTGAACCTTAGGAGTTTCGATGACCGTCGATAGCCCGTACGCCGTGGAGTTGAAGGGCGTTTCCTTCAAGCGCGGCACGCGTCTCATCTACGACCGGGTCGATATCCGCATCCCGCGGGGCAAGGTCACCGGGATCATGGGGCCGTCCGGCAGTGGCAAGACCACCTTGTTGCGGTTGATCGCCGCCCAGTTGCGGCCGAGCGCCGGCGAGATCTGGGTCAATGGCGCCAACCTGCCGCAGCTGTCCCGCGGCGAACTGTTCGAGATGCGTCGGCAGATGGGCGTGCTGTTCCAGAGCGGCGCCCTGTTCACTGATCTCGACGTCTTCGAGAACGTGGCCTTTCCCTTGCGCGTGCACACCAAGCTGCCCGAGGAAATGATCCGCGACATCGTCCTGCTCAAGTTGCAGGCCGTGGGGCTGCGTGGCGCCGTCGACTTGATGCCGGACGAACTCTCCGGCGGCATGAAGCGCCGGGTCGCCCTGGCGCGCGCCATCGCCCTGGACCCGCAGATCCTCATGTACGACGAGCCCTTCGTCGGCCAGGACCCCATTGCCATGGGCGTGCTGGTCCGCCTGATCCGGCTGCTCAACCAGGCCCTGGGCTTGACCAGCATCGTGGTGTCCCACGACCTCGCCGAGACCGCCAGCATCGCCGACTACCTCTATGTGGTGGGCGATACCAAGGTGCTGGGGCAGGGCACGCCCAAGGAATTGCGCGAGTCGCCGGATCCGCGGGTTCGCCAGTTCATGCAGGGTATCCCCGATGGTCCGGTACCCTTCCACTTCGCCGCGCCGGAACTGCGCGATGCCTTGCTGGGGAAACACTGATGCGTAAGGTCTCCGCCGTGGAGCGGATTCGTCGGCTCGGCCGGGCCGGGCTGGATGTCGTGGCGGCCATCGGTCGCTCGGTGATCGTGCTGCTGCTGGCCGTGTTCGGTCGCGGCGGGGTGGGCAGCGGCCTGCAACTGCTCGGCAAGCAACTCTATTCGGTGGGCGTGCTGTCGCTGCCGATCATCGTCGTCTCGGGCTTCTTCATTGGCATGGTGATCGCCCTGCAGGGCTACAACATCCTGGTCAAGTACGGCTCGGAACAGGCGGTGGGGCAGATGGTCGCCCTGACCCTGCTGCGTGAACTCGGGCCGGTGGTAACCGCGCTGCTGTTCGCCGGCCGGGCGGGCTCTGCCCTGACCGCCGAGATCGGCAACATGAAATCCACCGAGCAACTGTCCAGCCTGGAAATGATCGGCGTGGATCCGCTCAAGTACATCGTCGCGCCGCGGTTCTGGGCTGGCTTCATTTCCATGCCGCTGCTGGCCGCCATGTTCAGTGTGGTGGGCATCTGGGGTGCGGCCATGGTCGCCATCGACTGGCTGGGCGTCTACGACGGCTCCTTCTGGGCCACCATGCAGAACAGCGTGATGCTCAGCGATGTGCTCAATGGCGTGATCAAGAGCCTGGTGTTCGCCTTCGTGGTGACCTGGGTCGCTGTTTTCCAAGGGTATGACTGCGAGCCGACCTCCGAAGGCATCGGCCGCGCCACCACCCGTACCGTCGTCTATGCGTCGCTCGCCGTGCTCGGCCTCGACTTCATTCTTACCGCCCTGATGTTTGGAGATCTCTGATGCAAACCCGCACCCAGGAAATCGGTGTCGGACTCTTCCTGCTGGCCGGCGTGCTCGCACTGCTGTTGCTGGCGCTGCGGGTAAGCGGTCTGACGATGAGCGACCATCGCGATACCTACAAGGTCTATGCCTACTTCGACAATATCGCCGGTCTGACCGTGAGATCGCGGGTAACGATGTCGGGCGTGACCATCGGCAAGGTCACCGCCATCGATCTCGATCGCAACAGCTACCGGGCCCGGGTCACCATGCAGATCGACAAGCAGGTGGACAACCTGCCGACCGATTCCATCGCCTCCATCCTGACCGCCGGGCTGCTCGGCGAGAAGTACATCGGCATCAGCGTGGGCGGCGACGAGCAGGTACTCAAGGAGGGCTCGACCATTCGCGATACACAATCGTCGCTGGTTCTCGAGGATCTGATCGGCAAATTCCTGCTCAATTCGGTCAATAAAGACTCTTCCGCCAATAAATGATGAGAGACTTTTCCATGCTCAAGCTAATTCGTCACGGAGTCATCGCGATCCTGGCCCTGCTGCCCCTGGTTTCCCAGGCGGCGCCCTCGGCCCACGACGTGATCCAGCAGACCACCAATACCCTGCTGTCGGACCTCCAGGCCAATCGCGACAAGTATCGCAGCAACCCGGAAGCCTTCTACGAGTCGCTCAACAGCATCCTCGGTCCGGTGGTGGACGCCGAGGGCATTTCGCGCAGCATCATGACCGTGCGCTATAGCCGCAGCGCCACCCCGGAGCAAATGGCGCGCTTCCAGGAGAACTTCAAGCGCAGCCTGATGCAGTTCTATGGCAACGCCCTGCTGGAGTACAACAACCAGGGTATCCGCGTGCTGCCGGAAGGTCCGGCCGACGGTCCCGACCGCACCAGCGTCGGCATGGAAGTCAAGGGCAACAACGGCGCCGTGTATCCGGTGCAGTACAGCATGGTCAAGCAGGGTGACGACTGGAAGGTGCGCAATGTCATCATCAACGGCCTGAACCTCGGCAAGCTGTTCCGTGACCAGTTCGCCCAGGCGATGCAGGACAACAACGGCGATCTGAACAAGACCATCGACAACTGGGCGGGCACCGTGGCCAAGGCCAAGGATTCTCCCGAGGCCCAGAAGGCCAAGGTCGGTTCGTGAGCCGCGCCGCCATTACCGGCGATGGCGCCCGACTGCAGTTGTCGGGTGTCCTCGACCACGCCACTGTGCCCACCTTGCGCGAGCAGGGGCGGGCACTGATCGCCCAAGGCAGCGGTCCGCTGGTGCTGGACTGCGCCAGTGTCGAGCACTCCAATAGCGCCGGCCTGGCGCTGCTGTTGGCCTGGCTACGTGATGCCCAGACCGCGGGTCGCGCGCTCTCCATCGCCAACCTGCCTTCCGAGCTGCGGCAGATCGCCGATGTCTCGGATGCGCTGGAGCTGTTGCCCCTCGCAGACCAGCCTTACACCTGACGGTCATCGCAGTCGCCGTACAGCCGGTTTTTTTGTATGATCGCCGGCTGTACTAGATTGCCGAGGTGCCGCCATGCAGGCCCAAGAAGTCAAAAGCCTCCTGGAGGCAAAACTGGCCGATACCCAGGTCGAAGTGGAAGGCGAGGGCTGCAACTTCCAGCTCTACCTGATCAGCGACGAGCTCCAGGCCCTCAGCCCGGTCAAGCGTCAGCAACAGGTCTACTCCCATCTCCAGCCGCAGATCGCCGATGGCAGCATCCACGCTGTCACCATGAAATTCTTCACCCGCGCTGCCTGGGCCGAACGCGCCTGATTCGCAGCGCCGAGAACTCGCTATGGACAAACTGATCATTACCGGCGGCAATAGCCTGAACGGTGAAATTCGCATTTCCGGGGCCAAGAATTCCGCCCTGCCGATCCTGGCTGCGACCCTGCTCGCCGATACCCCGGTGACCATCGCCAACCTGCCGCACCTGCACGACATCACCACCATGATCGAGCTGTTCGGCCGCATGGGCGTGCAGCCCATCATCGGTGAGAAGCTCAACGTCGAGGTCGATGCCTCCAGCATCAAGACGCTGGTCGCGCCCTACGAGCTGGTCAAGACCATGCGCGCTTCCATCCTGGTGCTGGGTCCCATGGTCGCTCGCTTTGGCGAAGCGGAAGTCGCCCTGCCGGGCGGTTGCGCCATCGGCTCGCGTCCGGTCGACCTGCACCTGCGCGGTCTGGAAGCCATGGGCGCCAAGATCACCGTCGAGGGTGGCTACATCAAGGCCAAGGCTCCGGCCGGCGGTCTGCGCGGTGCCCACTACTATTTCGATACCGTTAGCGTGACCGGTACCGAGAACGTGCTGATGGCCGCCACCCTGGCCAAGGGTCGCAGCGTCATCCAGAACGCCGCCCGTGAGCCCGAAGTGGTGGATCTGGCCAACTGCCTGATCGCCATGGGTGCCAACATCAAGGGCGCCGGTACCGACACCATCACCGTGGAAGGCGTCGAGCGCCTGGGTGGCGCTACCTACTCGGTGCTGCCCGACCGTATCGAGACCGGTAGCTACCTGGTTGCGGCCGCCGCCACCCGCGGTCGCGTCAAGCTCAAGGATACCGATCCGACCATCCTCGAAGCCGTGCTGGCCAAGCTGGAAGAGGCGGGTGCCCACCTCTCCACCGGCAGCAACTGGATCGAGCTGGACATGAAGGGCAATCGCCCCCGCGCGGTGAACATCCGCACGGCGCCGTACCCGGCGTTCCCCACCGACATGCAGGCGCAGTTCATCTCCATGAACGCCGTCGCCGAAGGCACCGGTACCGTGGTCGAGACCATCTTCGAGAACCGCTTCATGCACGTTCACGAGATGGTGCGCATGGGTGCCAATATCGCCATCGAAGGCAATGCCGCCATCGTCACCGGCGTGCCCAGCCTCAAGGCTGCCCCGGTCATGGCGACCGACCTGCGCGCCTCGGCGAGCCTGGTCATCGCCGCCCTGGTGGCCGAAGGCGATACCCTGATCGATCGCATCTACCACATCGACCGCGGCTACGAATGCATCGAGGAGAAATTCCAGCTGCTCGGCGCCAAGATCCGTCGCACGCCCAAGTAAGGACCTCCGATGCTGACCATCGCCCTGTCCAAGGGCCGTATCCTCGACGACACCCTGCCGCTGCTGGCGGCGGCGGGAATAGCGCCGACCGAGAATCCGGACAAGAGCCGCAAGCTCATCATCCCGACCACCCAGGACGATGTGCGCCTGCTCATCGTCCGCGCCACCGACGTGCCCACCTACGTGGAGCATGGCGCCGCGGACCTGGGCGTGGCCGGCAAGGACGTGCTGATGGAGTACGGCGGCGATGGTCTCTATGAGCCGCTGGACCTGCGCATCGCCCGTTGCAAGCTGATGACCGCGGGCGCCGTGGGCGCTCCGGTGCCACGTGGCCGGCTGCGGGTGGCGACCAAGTTCGTCAACGTCGCCAAGCGCTACTATGCCGAGCAGGGTCGCCAGGTCGACATCATCAAGCTGTACGGCTCCATGGAGCTGGCACCGCTGGTAGGGCTGGCCGACAAGATCATCGACGTGGTCGATACCGGTAACACCCTCAAGGCCAATGGTCTGGAGCCCCAGGAGCTGATCGCCCACATCAGCTCGCGCTTGATCGTCAACAAGGCGTCGATGAAGATGCAGCATGGTCGCATCCAGGCCCTCATCGAGACCCTGCGCCACGCCGTCGAGGCGCGCGGCGCCTGAGTGTCTGGCCGGCATCCTGAAGGCCGGCCAGCGCTGATTCCACCCCTCCAATCTCGCCTATCCGTGCCATAGCCAAATTGTCGGGCGCCCACACGGAGCCGGCTGTTACTCTCGGGCGCCCCTTTCGCTCATCCTGAAGAGGACCCGTCATGAACGCTCCGCTCGCCATCCGCCGACTCGCCGCCGCCGCTCCGGATTTCGCCGAGCATCTGGATCATCTGCTGAGCTGGGAAGGGGTGTCCGACGCCGACATCAACCAGCGGGTCCTGGCGATCATCGCCGACGTGCGCCACCAGGGCGACGCCGCGCTGCTCGAATACACCCGCCGCTTCGATGGTGTCGAGGCGACGTCCATGAGCGACCTCATCCTGCCGCGTGCGCGCCTGGAAGAAGCCCTGACCCGTATCACAGCGGAGCAGCGCACCGCGCTGGAAGCCGCTGCCGAGCGCGTCCGGCGTTATCACGAAAAGCAGCGCCAGGATTCCTGGCAGTACCAGGAAGTCGACGGTACCGTGCTCGGCCAGCAGGTCACCCCGCTGGATCGTGCCGGTCTCTATGTGCCGGGGGGCAAGGCCTCCTATCCCTCCTCGGTGCTGATGAACGCCATTCCCGCCAAGGTCGCTGGCGTACCCGAGGTGGTCATGGTGGTACCAACGCCCCGCGGCGAGGTCAACGAACTGGTGCTGGCCGCCGCGGCCCTGGCCGGTGTCGACCGCGTCTTCACCATCGGCGGCGCCCAGGCCGTGGCCGCCCTGGCCTATGGCACCGAGAGCGTGCCGCCGGTGGACAAGATCGTCGGCCCCGGCAACATCTATGTCGCCACTGCCAAGCGTCATGTGTTCGGCAAGGTCGGCATCGACATGATCGCCGGCCCGTCCGAGATCCTGGTGGTCTGCGATGGCCAGACCGATCCCGACTGGATCGCCATGGACCTGTTCTCCCAGGCCGAGCACGACGAAGACGCCCAGGCCATCCTGGTCAGTCCGGACGCCGCCTTCCTCGATGCCGTGGCGGCCAGCATCGCCCGGCTGCTGCCGGAGATGGAGCGCGCCGACATCATCCGCGCCTCCCTGGAAGGCCGCGGTGCCCTGATCCAGGTCGCCGACATGACCCAGGCCATAGAAGTGGCCAACCGCATCGCCCCCGAACATCTGGAGCTGTCCGTCGCCGAGCCCGAGCAGTGGCTGCCCAAGATCCGCCATGCCGGTGCCATCTTCATGGGTCGCTATACCGCCGAGGCCCTGGGCGACTACTGCGCCGGTCCGAACCACGTACTGCCGACCTCGGGCACCGCACGCTTCTCTTCGCCCCTGGGCGTATACGACTTTCAGAAGCGCTCGTCGATCATCCATTGCTCGGCCAGCGGCGCCTCGGCGTTGGGTCGGGTCGCCTCGGTACTGGCACGTGGCGAGTCCCTGACCGCTCACGCCCGTAGCGCCGAATACCGCATTCAAGAGGAGCAGTAGGCATGAGCGAACTCTGGAGTCCCTTCGTCAAGAACCTGGTGCCCTATGTGCCGGGCGAGCAGCCCAAGCTGACCAACCTGGTCAAGCTCAACACCAACGAGAATCCCTACGGTCCGTCGCCACGGGCGCTGGAGGCCATTCGCGCCGCGGCCACCGACGATCTGCGCCTCTATCCCGATCCCAACGGTCAGGCGCTCAAGGACGCGGTCGCTCGCTATTACGGCATCCAGAGCGACCAGGTCTTCGTCGGCAATGGTTCGGACGAAGTCCTGGCGCACATCTTCCTGGGTCTGTTCGGCCACGGCCGGCCGATCCTCTTCCCGGATATCAGCTACAGCTTCTATCCGGTGTATTGCGGCCTCTACGACATCGCCTTCGAGACGCCGGCGCTGGACGAGGATTTCCAGATCGTCCCGGAAGACTATCTGCGGCCCAATGGCGGCATCATCTTCCCCAATCCCAATGCGCCCACCGGTAGCGCCCTGGCGCTGGACGCCATCGAACGCATCCTCGCCGGCAATCCCAGCTCCGTGGTGGTGGTGGACGAGGCCTATGTCGACTTCGGTGCCGAATCGGCGGTCGCTCTGATCAGTCGCTATCCCAATCTGGTAGTGACCCAGACACTGTCCAAGTCGCGTTCCCTGGCCGGGCTGCGGGTGGGTCTGGCCATGGGGCAGGCCCCACTGATGGAAGCCCTGGAGCGGATCAAGAACAGCTTCAACTCCTACCCCCTGGATCGCCTCGCCCTGGCCGGGGCGGTGGCCGCCTTCGAGGATCGCGCCTATTTCGACGAGACCTGCCGGCAGGTGGTTGAAAGTCGGGAGGGACTGGTGAGCGCGCTGCTGGAGCGCGGTTTCGAGGTGTTGCCCTCGGCTGCCAACTTCATCTTCGCCCGCCATGTGCAGAAGGGTGGGGCGGCTCTGGCGGCGGGGCTGCGCGAACACGGCGTCATCGTTCGCCACTTCAGCCGCCCGGAGCGCATCGCCGACTTCCTGCGCATCACCATCGGCACCCCGGCGCAGAACCAGGCGTTGATCGCGGCCCTCGATACTCTCTGAGAGTCTATTCAAAGGCTGCTGCGCGTCGGCCAAACGTCGTTGAAAATGGCTTCGGAATGCTCATTTACTACTTGTAAACTCCGCTTCCTCAGCCATTTTCGCCTTGTTTGTCTCTAGCTCGCGATCCTTTGAACAGGCTCTCGCTAGCGCGCCTTCTCCATGAGGGGGCGCAGGCCGACACCGGCCTTGAGTTGCAGGGTCTTGTCCTGGCGCAGTACCTCGATGGCGATGCTGTCGCCCGGTTGCTTGCGGGCGATCTGGTTCATCGCCAGGCGGCCATCCTTCACCGGCTGGCCCGCCAGCCGCAATAACACATCACCCGAACGCAGGCCGGCCTTGTGCGCCGGTCCGTCCGGATCGATGTCCGTCACCACGATGCCCTGGTCGACCTTGAGCCCATAGGTCTTCACCAGCTCGGGTGTGATGACCTCCACCGCCACGCCCAGCCAGCCGCGGATGACCTGGCCGTGCTGGATGATCGACTGCATGACCTCCAGCGCCAGCTTGATCGGGATGGCGAAGCCGATGCCCTGGGAGCCACCGGAGAGGATGGCGGTGTTGATGCCGATCAGGTTGCCGTTGGCGTCCACCAGGGCGCCGCCCGAGTTGCCGAGGTTGATCGCCGCGTCGGTCTGGATGAAATCCTCGTAGGTATTGAGGCCCAGCTGATTACGCCCGGTGGCGCTGATGATGCCCATGGTCACGGTCTGGCCGACGCCGAAGGGGTTGCCGATGGCGAGCACCACGTCGCCGATGCGGATGGCGGTGGAGTCACCCACCGAGATGGCCGGCAGATTGGGCAGGTCGATCTTGAGTACCGCCAGGTCCGTGGCTGGGTCGTTGCCGATCAGCTTGGCCAGGGTCTGGCGGCCGTCGGCCAGTGCCACCACGATGGACTCGGCGTCGAGCGTTACATGGTTGTTGGTCAGCAGGTAGCCGTCGTGGCTCATCAGCACGGCCGAGCCGAGGCTGAGTTCTTCGGCGGGCTTGGTCGAACCAGGATGCTCGGGCTTCGCCGTGTCGGATTGGCTGCGTTTGACGGCCTTGGTCGAGCGCAGGGAGACCACGGCGGGCGCCGCGCGACTGGCCGCATCGGCATAGGAGACCGGCCCCTGCTGGCGCGTGCTGGGGGAGGTCTGGGCCGATTCGAGCCGCGGCTGGCTGGCGGGCAGGCCCAACCACTGCGGATAGCGCTGGATGATCAGGACCGCCACCAGCACGCCGCACACCACGGGCCAGCCGAGATACCGCAAAGCCTTGTACATCGGTCACATCCTTGAATTTGTCCGCCCGGGACATGGCGGATAAGCTGGCGGGCATTATAAGGAGCGGCGCGGCCCTGGGAACCCGGCGGCGCCCTCGACGAGGAGGTATCCGCGCGTGACCCTGTCCCTTGATGAACTGGTGATGACTGCCGATCGCTACCTGGAGAGCGCCCGCCTCCAGGATTACTGCCCCAATGGCCTGCAGGTCCAGGGTCGTGCTCAGGTGCGGCTGCTGGTCAGCGGCGTTACCGCGTCCCAGCAGTTGTTGGACGCCGCCGTGGCCGCCGGTGCCGATGCCATCCTGGTGCATCATGGCTATTTCTGGAAAAACGAGGATGCCCGGCTGATCGGCATGAAGCATCGGCGGATCAAGACGCTGCTCAGCCACGACATCAGCCTGCTGGCCTACCATCTACCGCTGGACGTCCATCCCGAGGTAGGCAATAACGTGCAACTGGGGCGGCGTCTGGGGCTGCAGAACATCGCGCCGCTGCCGGGCGACGCCAAGAACCTGATCTGGCAGGGCGAGCTAGCCCAGCCCCTGTCCGCCGAGGTCTTTGCCCGCCACGTCGCCAATGTCCTGCAACGCGAACCCCTGGTGGTCGATGGGGGACAATCGATCAAGCGGATTGCCTGGTGCACGGGCGGTGCCCAGGGCTACATCGACCAGGCCATCGCCGCGGGCGTGGATGCCTATCTGACCGGGGAGGTGTCCGAGCAAACGGTGCACAGCGCCCAGGAGAACGGCGTGAGCTTCTTCGCCGCCGGTCACCACGCTACCGAACGCTATGGCGTACAGGCGCTGGGGGATTACCTGGCCGCACAGCTGGGAATCGAGCATCGCTTCATCGATTGCGATAATCCCGCCTGAGCGTCATAAGCATAGAACTTCTGGTTCTAATTCGATGGTCGGGCCATAACCGTAGCCTATGGTAAGGTTTACATTCGTCCACGGCCCGCTCCGTCCGGGGCGTCCAGGCGACTGGATGCCGTAACGGACACCTCTTCAGGCCACCTTTCTGCAATCGTGAGTAGCCATGCTCGACAAACAGACGCACCTCAAACAACTTGAGGCGGAAAGCATCCACATCATCCGTGAAGTGGCCGCCGAGTTCGACAATCCGGTCATGCTGTACTCCATCGGCAAAGACTCGGCCGTGATGCTGCACCTGGCCCGCAAGGCCTTCTTTCCCGGCAAGCTGCCGTTCCCGGTACTCCACGTGGACACCGGTTGGAAATTCCAGGCCATGTACGAATTCCGTGACCGCATGGTCGCCGACATGGGGCTCGACCTGCTGGTGCACAAGAATCCGGAAGGGGTCGCCCAGGGCATCAATCCCTTCACCCATGGCAGCGCCAAGCACACCGACATCATGAAGACCCAGGGCCTCAAGCAGGCGCTGGACAAGTACGGCTTCGACGCCGCTTTCGGCGGCGCCCGCCGCGACGAGGAGAAGTCCCGGGCCAAGGAGCGCGTCTACTCCTTCCGCGACAGCAAGCACCGCTGGGATCCGAAGAACCAGCGTCCCGAGCTGTGGAACATCTACAACGGCAAGACCAACAAGGGCGAGTCGATCCGGGTCTTCCCGCTGTCCAACTGGACCGAGCTGGACATCTGGCAGTACATCTACCTCGAAGGCATCCCGATCGTGCCGCTGTACTTCGCCGCCGAGCGCGAAGTGATCGAGAAGAACGGCACCCTGCTCATGATCGACGACGACCGCATCCTCGAGCACCTCTCGCCCGAAGAGAAGGCGCGCATCCATAAGCGCCAGGTGCGTTTCCGTACCCTCGGCTGCTACCCCCTGACCGGCGCGGTGGAGTCCCAGGCGACCACGCTGACGGACATCATCCAGGAGATGCTGCTCACCCGCACCTCCGAACGCCAGGGCCGGGTCATCGACCACGATGGCGCCGGGTCCATGGAAGAGAAGAAACGTCAGGGGTATTTCTAAGATGTCGCACCAATCCGATCTGATCGGCCAGGACATCCTGGCCTACCTCGCGCAGCACGAACGCAAGGAGCTGCTGCGCTTCCTCACCTGCGGCAACGTCGACGACGGCAAGAGCACCCTGATCGGGCGCCTGCTGCACGACTCCAAGATGATCTACGAGGATCACCTGGAAGCCATCACCCGCGATTCCAAGAAGGTGGGCACCACCGGCGAGGAAGTCGACCTGGCATTGCTGGTGGACGGCCTGCAGGCCGAGCGCGAGCAGGGCATCACCATCGACGTGGCCTACCGCTACTTCTCCACCGCCAAGCGCAAGTTCATCATCGCCGATACCCCCGGCCATGAGCAGTACACCCGCAACATGGCCACCGGGGCGTCCACCTGCGACCTGGCGATCATCCTGGTGGATGCCCGCTACGGCATCCAGACCCAGACCCGCCGCCACAGCTACATCGCCTCGTTGCTGGGCATCAAGCACATCGTGGTCGCCATCAACAAGATGGACCTGCTCGGCTTCGACGAAGCCGTGTTTGAGCGCATCAAGGACGACTACCTGGCGTTCGCCCAGCGCATCGACCTGAACGCCAAGGACATCCACTTCGTACCCATGTCGGCGCTCAAGGGCGACAACGTGGTGAATCGCAGCGAGCAGACGCCCTGGTACAGCGGCAAGTCGCTGATGGAAATCCTCGAGACCGTGGAAATCGCCGCGGATCGCAACCTGGACGACCTGCGCTTCCCGGTGCAGTACGTCAATCGGCCCAACCTCAACTTCCGCGGTTTTGCCGGCACCCTGGCCTCGGGCGTAGTCACCAAGGGCGATGCGGTGGTGGTCCTGCCCTCGGGCAAGGGCAGCCGGGTCAAGTCCATCGTTACCTACGACGGCGAACTGGAGCAGGCCGGCCCCGGCCAGGCGGTGACCCTGACGCTGGAAGACGAGATCGACATCTCCCGCGGCGATGTCCTGGTGCATGCCGATAATCGTCCCCAGGTCACCGACAGCTTCGACGCCATGCTGGTGTGGATGGCCGAGGAGCCCATGCGCCCGGGCAAGAAATACGACATCAAGCGCGCTACCAGCTACGTGCCCGGCTCGCTGCCGAGCATCGTCCATACGGTGGACGTCAATACCTTGGAACACGGCGCTGCCAGTGAGCTGAAGCTCAACGAAATCGCCCGGGTCAAGGTGGCCCTGGATGCGTCCATTGCCCTCGATGGCTATGGCGTCAACCGCACCACCGGTGCCTTCATCGTCATCGATCGCCTCACCAATGGCACCGTCGGTGCCGGCATGATCATCGCCGATCCGGTGGGCACGGGTGGTCACGGTCAGAGTGCGCACCAGCTGCACGTCGGCACCAACGAGCGGGCCGCGCGCTTCGGTCAGCAGCCCAGCACCGTGCTCTTCACCGGGCTCTCCGGTGCCGGCAAGACGACCCTGGCCTATGCCCTGGAACGCCGGCTGTTCGATGCCGGTCGCGCGGTCTTCGTGCTGGACGGCCAGAATCTGCGCCATGACCTGAACAAGGGGCTGCCGCAGGATCGTGCCGGTCGTCGTGAGAACTGGTTGCGCGCTGCTCAGGTGGCCCGACAGTTCAACGAGGCGGGCCTGATCGCCCTGGCCGCCTTCGTCGCGCCCGATGCCGAGGGTCGTGCCCAGGCTCAGGCGCTGATCGGGGCGGAGCGGCTGTTGACGGTACACGTCAAGGCATCGCCCAAGACGTGCGCCGAACGGGATCCGCAAGGGCTCTACGCCGCTGGCGGCGACAACATCCCGGGCATCTCCTTCGCCTACGATGCGCCGGAAGACGCCGATCTGGTGATCGATACCGAGCAGTTGTCAGTGGAGGAGGGCGTCCAGCAGATTCTCGATGCTCTGCGTCAGCGCCAGGTGATCTAAAGCACCGCTCAATAAAAAACCCGCCGAAAGGCGGGTTTTTTATTGAGCCTACCAGCGCGGTGGCGGGCCGTAGTAGTAGCCGCCGGGAGGCGGTGGCGGGCCGTAGTACACGGGACGCGGTTCAACCACGCGATACTCGTATACTGGCGCCGGTTCGTAGTAGACCACGCGCGGCGGGGGTGGCGGGGGCGGTCCCTGCACGTACACCGGCTCGCGGGCATAGGAATTGGAAACGATGGCACCGCCTACCACGGCGCCCACCACCGCACCGAGAAAGGCAGGGCCCGCGCCACGGCCATGGGCGGACGCCTGGCCGGCGATGGCGAGGCAACTGGCAAGCACCACGACTTGAGTGATGCGACGTAGCATGATCATTCTCCTGCGACCCGGGGTAATGAAACCGGGTATGTCTATCAGACCGCAACGGCGGCGAGTCGCCTAGGTCGACTCGGGTAAAGTTTCGGTAAAACCAAATTCGCGGACGTCAGTCCCAACCACTCGAGGTCGACGTGTCCCCGCGACCCTGGGGCGCATCTCCTGTATTAGGTACCGCCACCGGTGCCCTGACCGCGAGACAGCCGTGCAGATTCTTTATACCGCCTTGATCCTGCTGCTGATGGTGGGTGCCACCCGCCTCAGCGCCCACCTCATTCCCATTCCGCTGCCCCTGATTCAGGTGGTGGTCGGCGCCTTGCTCGCCTGGCCTACCCTGGGGCTGCATGTCGCCCTGGACCCCGAGCTGTTCCTGCTGCTGTTCATTCCGGCGCTGCTGTTCTCCGATGGCTGGCGCATGCCCAAGCGTGAATTCTGGCGGCTACGGCGACCTATCTTCATCCTCGCCTTCGGCCTGGTGTTCCTCACCGTCCTGGGCGCCGGCTGGTTCCTGCACTGGATGCTCAAGCTGCCCTGGGCGGTGGCCTTCGCCCTGGCAGCGGTGCTGTCGCCCACCGACGCCGTGGCGGTGTCCAGCATCGTCCGCGGACGGCTGCCCAGCTCGTTACTGCACGTCATCCAGGGCGAGGCGCTACTTAACGATGCCTCCGGCCTGGTGACCTTCAAGTTCGCCGTGGCGGCGGCCCTGACCGGGGTGTTCTCCCTGGGCGAGGCCAGCCTTAACTTCGTCGTCGTCGCTGTGGGCGGCGCTCTGGTTGGCGCGGTGCTCAGCTGGTTGGTCGGGCGGGCGCGGATCTGGATGGTGGTGCGGCACGGCTGGAGCGATGCCGCGCCCCATGTGGTCTTCATGCTGCTGCTGCCCTTCGCCGCCTACGTCCTGGCGGAGCGCCTGGGCGTCTCGGGCATCCTCTCGGCGGTGGCCGCCGGCATGATGCAGAGTCGGGTCGACCTGCTCCCTCGACAGACCGCCACCCGCCTGCTCAACCACAGCGTTTGGGGGCTGGTGGAGTTCGCCTTCAACGGCCTGGTCTTCCTCATTCTCGGCCTGCAACTGCCCGATATCCTGGCGGCGGCGCTGCCGGCATCCCAGGCGCTCTGGCCCTCGGCGGGCTGGCTGGTGCTCTATGTACTGGGCGCCTATGGGGTGATCATGGCCATTCGCTTCGCGGTCATCCTCGGCTATTGGCACCTGACCCAGCCCAGCGAGGGCCCAATGACCCTTGTTGGGGATCCCCGTCTCATCGCCGCCATCGCCTCGCTCAGTGGCGTGCGCGGGGCGGTGACCCTGGCCGGCGTGCTGTCCCTGCCGTTAGTGCTGTCGGACGGCACGCCCTTCCCGTTGCGCGACGTGCTGGTGTTCATCGCTGCGGGCGTGATCCTGCTATCGCTGGTGGTGGCGAGCATCGGTATTCCGCTGTTGCTGGCGTATCTGCCGGAGCAGTCCAACGACCTGCTGGAGCGGGAGCGTTGCGAGGTGCGGATCAACGCCGCCCGGGCGGCCATTACCGCGCTGGAGGGCGTGGAGTCCAGCGAAGCTGATGAGCCGGCGCGAGCCGCACTGCAGGCCGAGATCAAGGCCGGTATCATCGCGGAATTCCGCGACGAGCTGAGTTCGGCCGATGACAGCGAGGATGCGCGCTCACTGGCGCGGCTGAGGGATACGTTGGATGGCGAGCTGCGTCTGCTCGCCATCCGTGCCCAGCGTCGCGAACTCTATCGACTGCGTATCGCCGGGGTGATCGACGATCTGGTGGTCAACGAATTCCTGCGCGAGCTGGACATCCAGGAGACCGCGCTGATGCGCGATCAGGGCAACCGCTAGCGGCGGCAGAAGCGGCGGATACGCTCTGCCGCTTCCACGCATTCGGCCAGGGGTGCGACCAGCGCCATCCGTACCCGGCCTGCGCCGGGATTGGTTCCGGCGACCTCGCGGGACAGGTAAGACCCCGGAACCACCGTGACATGTTCGGTAGCGAACAGCTCGCGGGCGAAGGCTTCGTCATCTCCCGGGGTCCGTGCCCAGAGATAGAAACCGCCGTCGGGAAGGGACACCTCCAGGCTGCCCTGCAGGACATCCAGCACGGCGGCGAACTTCTGCCGATAGAGCTCGCGGTTCTCGCGTACATGGGCTTCATCGCGCCAGGCCACGGCGCTGGCCTTCTGCACCTGTACCGGCATGGCACAACCGTGATAGGTGCGATAGAGCAGGAAGCGCTTGAGGATGGCGGCATCGCCCGCGACGAAGCCGGATCTCATGCCTGGCAGGTTGGAGCGCTTGGACAGGCTGTGGAAGACCACGCAGCGGGCGAAGTCGCTACGACCCAGTTCGGCGCAGGCGGTCAGCAGTCCGGGCGGCGGATTGCCTTCGTCGAAATAGAGCTCGCTGTAGCACTCGTCGGCGGCGATGACGAAGTCGTGGCGATCGGCCAGGGCGATGAGCTTCTTCTGGGTCTCCAGGGGCAGCAGGGCGCCGGTGGGATTGCCAGGGGAGCAGAGGAACAGCAGCTGGCAGCGCTGCCAGACGTCGTCCGGCACGCTGTCGAAATCGGGGTTGAAGCCGTTGTCCGCCAGGCAGGGCAGGTAATAGGGCTCGGCGCCGGCCAGCAGGGCGGCCCCTTCGTAGATCTGGTAGAAGGGATTGGGGCTCAGGACCAGGCCGTCCTTGCTGCGATCTACCACCGCCTGGGTAAAGGAGAACAGCGCTTCCCGGGTGCCGGTCACCGGCAGCACATGGCGCGCCGGGTCCAGCCAGTCCGCCGGAACGGCGAAACGCTGGCTGGCCCAGGCGGCGATGGCCTCGCGCAGGTCGGCGATGCCCAGGGTGGTGGGGTAGACCGCCAACTGGTCCAGATTTGCCGTCAGCGCTTCGGCGACGAAGGCAGGCGCCGGATGCTTGGGCTCACCGATCGACAGCGGGATGGGTCTGATCGAGGCCGGGGGGGTGACGCCGGCGAGCAGGGCACGCAGCTTCTCGAACGGGTAGGGGTGCAGCAGGTCGAGGGTTGGATTCATCGTCGGGTGGTCCTTCGTTCGAGGCGCTAGATACTGATGCGGGAAAGCGGTGCCTGACTGTCCGGCTCGCCCAGCTGCTTGATCAGTGCCTGTTGCAGGGCGGTGCAGAGCTGCGGGTCCGACAGCGGTCGGCCGTCCGCGTCGGTGACGTAGAAGACGTCCTCCACGCGCTCGCCGAGGGTGGCGATCTTGGCGTTGAGCACCGAGAGGTCGAAATCCAGGAAGATGCGTCCGACCCGGGCCAGCAGGCCGGGTCGGTCCGGCGCCGTCAGCTCGATCAGGCTGACCGAGCGGGCGGTCTCGGTATAGATGTTCACCTGGGGGGCGAAGGCGAAATGCTTGAGCTGGCGCGTGACGCGCCGGTTGATGATGCTCGGGTATTCCTCGGGATGCTTCAGCGCCTCGATCAAGCCCGCGCGAATCTGGGCGATACGCGCCGGATTGTTGCCGATGGAACCGCCATCGGTGTCCAGCACGATGTAGGTGTCCAGGGTGAACTGGCTGGTGGAGGTAATGATGCGCGCGTCCTGAATGTTCAGGTTGAGCTGGTCCATCACCGCCACGGTCACCGCGAAGAAGTCATGCTGGTCGGCGGCATAGATGAAGATCTGGGTGCCGCCTTCGGAGTCGCGCTGGGTGGTCTCGCGGATCAGTACCAGGGGCTCGGCGACGTCGCCATGGCCGAGGATGGCTTCGGTGTGCCAGGCGACGTCCAGGGCGGTATGGCGCAGGAAATAGGCATCGCCCAACTGCGACCACAGCTGTTCGGCGTCATCCGCATCGATGCCGCGGCGCATCAGGGTGTCCAGGGCCGACTGCTGGGTGCTGCGAATCTGCTCTTCGCGATTGACCGGATTCTCCAGGCCCCGGCGCAGGGCGCGTTTGGTCTCGGTATAGAGCTGGCGCAGCAGGGTCGCACGCCAGGAGTTCCACAGCGAGGGATTGGTCGCGGTGATGTCGGCTACGGTCAGGACGTATAGATAGTCCAGATGGGTGTGATCGCCAACGGTAAGCGCGAAGTCGTGGATCACCTGGGGATCGGACAGGTCCTTGCGCTGGGCGGTGGTCGACATCACCAGGTGGTTACGCACCAGCCAACTGACCAGCCGAGTGTCCCAGTCGGGCAACTGATGGCGACGACCGAAGGCTTCCACGTCCTCGGCACCGAGTTCCGAGTGATCGCCGCCACGACCCTTGGCGATATCGTGATAGAGCCCGGCGATGTAGATCAGCTCGGGCTTGGGCAGCTTGTGGATCACCCGGGTGGCCAGCGGATATTTTTCCGCCAGTACGTCGTAACTCATCTTGCGCAGGTGCTTGATGAGATTCAGGGTGTGGGCATCGACCGTGTAGATGTGGAAGAGGTCGTGCTGCATCTGCCCGACGATCTGGCCGAATTCCGGCAGGTAGAGTCCCAGAAGTCCATAACGATTCATCCGCCGCAGATTGCGATGGATACCGGATTCGCTCTTGAGCAGCTCGATGAACAGGCTGGTGTTGCGGATGTCCTGGCGGAAGGCGTCGTCGATCAGGTGGCGGCTGTCGCGCAGCAGGCGGATGGTGCCGGCGCTGGGCCCCTTGATCTCGGGGTTCTGCGCCAGCAGGACGAACAGTTCCATCAGGGCGAACGGCGTGCGCAGGAACACCTGCGGGTGCACCACTTCGAGGTAGCCGTTACGCACCTGGAATCTGTTATTGAGCGGGGTCACCGCGTTGGGTGCTTGCTCGTCGCGCAGGTTCACTTCCTCGAAGTGCTGCATCACCACGTCGCTCAGCTGGGAGACGTCCATCACCACGCGGTAGTACTTCTGCATGAAGCGCTCCACCGCCAGCTTGGCATCGTTGTCCTCGTAGCCGAGCAGGTTGGCAATCCGTCGCTGGTGATCGAACAGCAGTCGATCCTCGGGCCGCCCCGCCAGCATGTGCAGGGCATAGCGCACCTTCCACAGATATTCCTGCGCGGAGGTCAGCAGGCTGCATTCGCTTTCGGTCAGGAAACCCTGGCCTACCAGGGCCTGTAGATTGAGGGTGCCGAATTGCCGCCGGGCGATCCACAGTATCGTCTGGATGTCGCGCAGGCCGCCGGGCGAGCCCTTCACGTTGGGTTCGAGGTTGTATTCGGTGTCGTTGTACTTGGCATGGCGCGCGCTCTGCTCGGCGCGCTTGGCCAGGTAGAAAGCGCGGCCCGGCCAGAGATGCTCAACGCTGGTGGCCGCCAGCATCGCCTGGCGCAAGTGCTCGGGTCCGGCCAGGGTGCGGCTTTCCATCAGGTTGGTGATCACCGTGAGGTCGGCCATGGCCTCGATCGCGCATTCGCGTAAGGATCTCACGCTCTGCCCGACGGCCAGGCCGACGTCCCATAGCAGGGTCAGGAAGCCTTCGATGGAGTTGCGGAAGCGCTCCTGCTCCTCTTCGGCCAGCAGGATCAGCAGGTCGATGTCGGAATGTGGATGCAATTCACCTCGCCCATAACCGCCGACTGCGAGCAGGGCGATGCCGTCGCCCGGCCAGTCGAAGCGATTCCAGGCCGCAGTGAGCATCTGGTCGATGAACCAGGCACGATCCTCGACCAGTCGCCGTACGCTGCGGCCTGCCAGGAAGCGCTCGTCAAGCGTGGCGTTCGCGGAACGGATGAATTTCTTGAAGGCCGCGATGGGGCTGGCTTTCAGCGAAAGCTCAGCCTGAAACTGGCCGGCGTCGAACAACTCCGAATCGACCTGGGGCATGGGCGCTCACTCACGCAGAAACGCGGGGAAAGGTTTCGTCCTTTCTCAGGGTCAGGATCTCGTAACCCTCTTCGGTGACCAGCACCGTGTGCTCCCACTGCGCGGACAGCTTGCGGTCCTTGGTGATGGCGGTCCAGCCATCGCCTAGCAGGCGGGTCTCGTAGCGGCCCTGGTTGATCATCGGCTCGATGGTGAAGATCATCCCGGCCTGCAGTTCCAGCCCCGTGCCGGCGCGCCCGTAGTGCACCACCTGCGGCTCCTCGTGAAAGCCCTTGCCGATGCCGTGGCCACAGTATTCGCGTACCACCGAGAAACCATTCTTCTCGGCGTGCTTCTGGATGATCTCGCCGATGTCGCCCAGACGCGCGCCCGGACGGACCAGGGAGATACCCTTATAGAGGCATTCCTGGGTGACCTGGCACAGCCGATCCGCCCACTCGGGCACGTCGCCCACCAGGTACATCTTGCTGGTGTCGCCGTGGTAGCCGTCTTTGATGACGGTGATATCCACGTTCATGATGTCGCCGCTCTTGAGTGGCTTGTCATTTGGAATGCCGTGGCAGACCACGTGATTCAGCGAGGTGCAGATGGATTTCGGATAGCCCTTGTAGTTCAGCGGGGCGGGGATGGCCTGCTGCACGTTGACGATATAGTCGTGGGCCAGGCGATCCAGTTCTTCGGTGGTGATGCCGGGACGCACATGCGCGTCCAGCATTTCCAGCACCTCGGCGGCCAGCTGGCCGGCGACGCGCATCTTGGCGATGTCTTCAGGGGTCTTCAGGATGACGGTCATCGGAAATCTCTAGGTATCACGCCGGGCGTTAGCTTTCGATCCGCTATTCTATCAGGTCTGGCGACCGCGCTGGGGCTGCCCCGGCATCGGTTGCGCCCGGCAGTCGGCAATCGCCGCTGGTGGTATGCCGAGAGGCATGATATAAAGTCGCGCGCTTTTTCGGGGCCAAGCCCCTTCATGCGCTCCTAACCCCACACACGCATCGACACGATGACCTGGGTGCTTCCCGATGGGAAGTTGGTCATTGGGATGCGTGGAGGCCCAACCCGACTACGAGGAACATCTAATGTCTCAAGTCTCCATGCGTGACATGCTGAAAGCCGGCGTGCATTTCGGCCACCAAACCCGTTACTGGAACCCGAAGATGGGCAAGTACATCTTCGGCGCGCGCAACAAGATCCACATCATCAACCTCGAAAAGACCCTGCCGATGTTCAACGAGGCTCTGACCTTCGTTGAGCGCCTGGCTTCCGGCAAGAACAAGATCCTGTTCGTCGGCACCAAGCGTTCCGCCGGCAAGATCGTTCGCGAAGAAGCTGCTCGTTGCGGTCAGCCCTTCGTCGACCATCGCTGGTTGGGCGGCATGCTGACCAACTACAAGACCATCCGCGCCTCGATCAAGCGTCTGCGCGATCTGGAAGTCCAGTCCCAGGACGGTACTTTCGACAAGCTGACCAAGAAAGAAGCCCTGATGCGTACCCGTGACCTCGAGAAGCTCGAGCGCAGCCTGGGTGGTATCAAGGACATGGGCGGCCTGCCGGACGCGCTGTTCGTCGTCGACGTCGACCACGAGCGCATCGCCATCACCGAAGCCAACAAGCTGGGCATCCCGGTCATCGGCGTCGTCGATACCAACAGCAGCCCGGAAGGCGTGGACTACGTCATTCCCGGTAACGACGACGCCTTCCGCGCCGTTCAGCTGTACCTGAGCAGCGTCGCTGACGCTGTGATCCGTGGCGGCAGCAATGCCGGCGCGGGTGAAGCTTTCGTCGAAGAAGCCGCTGCCGAAGCCGTCGAGGGCTAAGCGAAACGACCCTCCGGGTCGAGTGGTTCGACGCGCGAGAAGGGGGCCTAGCCCCCTTTTTGCCTACTAGCGTTTCATTGGCTCCGTCATCGTGCGGAGTGACCTCGAAACCGTTTCAAGAGGATTTCAAACATGGCAGAAATCACTGCAGCCCTGGTCAAAGAACTGCGCGAGCGTACCGGCCAAGGCATGATGGATTGCAAGAAGGCCCTAGCCGCTGCCGGTGGCGACATCGAGAAGGCCATCGACGACATGCGTGCCGCTGGCGCCATCAAGGCCGCCAAGAAAGCCGGTAACGTGGCTGCTGAAGGCTCCATCGCGGTCAAGGTCGCCGATGACCACAAGGCTGCCGTCATCATCGAAGTCAACTCCCAGACCGATTTCCTGGCTCTGCAGGACGACTTCAAAGGCTTCGTCGCCGCCAGCCTGGACAAGGCCTTCGCCGAGAAGATGAGCGATGCCGCTCCGCTGATCGCCGCTCAGGAAGGTGCTCGTGAAGCCCTGGTCGCCAAGTGCGGCGAGAACGTCAACATCCGTCGCCTGACCCGCGTGGAAGGCGATGTGGTTGGCGCCTACCTGCACGGTCACCGCATCGGTGTGGTCGTCACCCTGCAGGGCGGCACCGCCGAACTGGCCAAGGAAATCGCCATGCACGTCGCGGCGAGCAATCCCCAGTTCCTGAACCCCTCCCAGGTTTCCGAAGACGCCATCGCCAAGGAAAAGGAAATTTTCCTGGCGCTGAACGCCGACAAGATCGCCGGCAAGCCGGAAAACATCGTGGAGAACATGGTCAAGGGCCGCATCAACAAGTTCCTGGCCGAAGCCAGCCTGGTCGAGCAGCCTTTCATCAAGGACCCGGAAGTCAAGGTCGGCGAGCTGGCCAAGAAAGCCGGTGCCGAGATCGTCTCCTTCGTGCGCTACGAAGTGGGTGAAGGCATCGAGAAGGCCGAAGTCGACTTCGCTGCCGAAGTCGCTGCCCAGCTGGCTGCCAGCAAGCAGTAAGATCGGCATCCGCTGATGACCAGGAGGCCGCCCGCTTCGAGCGCGCGGCCTCTTTGTCAAATTGGAAGGCACGTCTAGTTTCTCGCCTCCCAAGGAGTTTTTTGCCGATTGGAGTGAACGCAACTGCGGTTGCGCTTTCCTATCGCTGGATCAAAATCCCCCGCACATGTTCATCGCCACAGGAGAGAGTGAATGGCACAGCAGATGAGTGGTCGCCAACCCCGTTACAAGCGTATTCTGCTGAAGCTCAGTGGCGAAGCCCTGATGGGAAGTGAAGACTTCGGGATCGACCCGAAGGTGCTGGACCGCATGTCGCTGGAGATCGGGCAACTGGTCGGTATCGGTGTCCAGGTCGGCCTGGTGATTGGCGGTGGCAACCTGTTCCGCGGCGCGGCCCTGTCCGCAGCCGGTATGGATCGTGTCACCGGCGACCACATGGGCATGCTGGCCACGGTGATGAATGCCCTGGCCATGCGTGATGCCCTGGAGCGCTCCAACATTCCTGCGACGGTGATGTCCGCGATCTCCATGGTCGGTGTGACCGACCAGTACGACCGCCGCAAGGCGCTGCGCCAGTTAAAGGATGGCGAGGTCGTCATCTTCTCCGCGGGTACCGGCAACCCCTTCTTCACCACCGATTCCGCCGCCTGTCTGCGGGCGATCGAGGTGGAAGCCGACCTGGTACTCAAGGCCACCAAGGTGGATGGTGTATATACGGCCGATCCCTTCAAGGATCCCAATGCCGAAAAATTCGAGCGTCTCACCTACGACGAGGTGCTCGACCGCAAGCTGGGCGTCATGGATCTCACGGCCATCTGTCTCTGCCGTGACCACAGCATGCCCTTGCGGGTCTTCAACATGAACAAGCCCGGCGCCCTGCTCAACATCGTGGTGGGTGGTGGCGAGGGTACCCTGATCGAGGAGGGAGCAGCATGATCGACGAGATCAAGAAGGATGCGCAGGCGCGCATGACCAAGACCCTGGAAGCCCTGGGCCACGCCTTTGCCAAGATCCGTACCGGGCGCGCTCATCCGAGCATTCTGGATAGCGTCATGGTGTCCTACTACGGCAGCGACACCCCACTGCGTCAGGTGGCCAACGTCACCGTCGAGGATTCGCGGACCCTGGCGCTGAGCGTGTTCGACAAGAGCATGATCCAGGCGGTCGAGAAGGCCATCATGACCTCCGACCTGGGCCTGAACCCGGCTACCGCAGGCACCACCATTCGGGTGCCGATGCCGGCGCTGACTGAAGAAACCCGTAAGGGCTTCACCAAGCAGGCACGTGCCGAGGCCGAGCAGGCGCGGGTGTCGGTGCGCAACATCCGTCGCGATGCCCTGGCCCAGCTCAAGGATCTCCTCAAGGAAAAGGAAATCAGCGAGGACGAAGATCGCCGTGCGCAGGACGAAGTCCAGAAGCTGACGGACAAGTACGTCGCCGAGGTGGACAAGGCTCTGGAGGCCAAAGAAGCCGACCTGATGGCCGTTTGACAACGATTGGGACGTAGCATGGGCATGAGCAAGCCAGGCAAGGTGGTGCCGCGTCACGTGGCGATCATCATGGATGGGAACAATCGCTGGGCGCGTCGTCGATTGCTGCCTGGCGTCGCCGGTCACAAGGCCGGGGTCGACGCCGTGCGAGCGGTCATCGAGGTCTGCGGCGACGCGGGCGTCGAGGTACTGACGCTGTTCGCCTTTTCCAGCGAGAACTGGCGGCGCCCGGCCGACGAGGTCGGCGCCCTGATGGAGCTGTTCCTCTCCGCCCTGCGGCGGGAAGCCAAGAAGCTGCATCAGAACGGCATCCGCCTGCGCATCATCGGCGACCGCTCGCTGTTCCATCCGGAACTGCAGGCCGCCATGGCGGAGGTCGAGGCGCTCACGGCCCATCACACCCGCTTCGTGTTGCAGATCGCCGCCAACTACGGCGGCCAGTGGGACATCACCCAAGCCGCTCAGCAACTGGCGTCGCAGGTCCAGCAGGGTAGCCTGCAGCCGGCGGACATCACGCCGGAGTTGCTCCAGGGCTGTCTTGCGACCGCAGACCTGCCATTGCCCGACCTGTGCATCCGTACCGGTGGCGAGCGGCGGGTCAGCAACTTCCTGCTCTGGCAGATCGCCTATGCCGAGCTGTATTTTTCCGACCTTTTCTGGCCGGACTTCAAGCACGAAGCCATGCAGGCGGCCCTGGCCGACTTCGCCACTCGCCAACGGCGTTTCGGCCGGACCTGCGAACAGGTGGAAGCGGAGCTGCGCGCCTAATGCTGAAACAGCGAGTTATCACGGCGATGGTGCTGTTGCCCATCGCCCTGGCTGGATTTTTCTGGCTGGAAGGGGCGCCGTTCGCGCTGTTCATCGGTGCGGTGGTGGTGCTGGGGGCCTGGGAATGGGCTCGCCTGGCCGGTCTCGAGGCGCAGCCCCTGCGCTGTGCCTACGCCGCCATCGTCGCGCTGGCGCTGTTGTTGTGCTGGAGGCTTCCTGCGGGTGCTCACGGATTGCTGTTCATCAGCCTCGCCTGGTGGCTGTACGCGACCGTGCTGGTGCTGACCTATCCCGATAGCGCACGCGCCTGGCAGGCGCCCTGGCGGCGACTGCTCATCGGGCTGGTGGTACTGGTCCCGGCCTGGCAGGGCCTGATGCTGCTCAAGGCGGCACCGGGCGGCAATCTGCTGATTCTCGAAGTGATGATGCTGGTCTGGCTGGCCGACATCTTCGCCTATTTCTCCGGACGAGCCTTTGGCAAGCGCAAGCTGGCGCCGGCCGTGAGCCCCGGCAAGAGCTGGGAAGGCCTCTACGGTGGTCTGGCCGCCGCGCTGATCGCGACCCTGGTGCTCGGCCTGGTAAGGGGTTGGGGCTTGGGCGATCTGCTGCAGGCACTCATCGGGGCCGCCTGCGTGGTGCTCATTTCCGTCGTCGGTGATCTCACCGAAAGCATGTTCAAGCGCCAGGCCGGACTCAAGGACAGCAGCCAGCTGCTGCCGGGACATGGCGGGGTGCTGGATCGCATCGACAGCCTGACGGCCGCGGTGCCGCTGTTCGCGCTACTGCTCTGGTGGGCTGGCTGGGGTGTGCAGTGAGCCTCCAGCGTCTGTGCGTCCTTGGCGCCACCGGTTCCATCGGCGCCAGTACCCTGGATGTGGTGGCGCAGCATCCGGGACGGTACGAAATCTTCGCCCTCAGTGGCCATCGTCGTTTGAAGGAACTGGCCGAACTCTGCCAGCGCTTCCGCCCACGTTGTGTCGCGGTACCGGATGAGGCTTCCGCCGAGCGCTTGCAGGCACTGCTCCAGGCGGCCGACGCCTCGCCCGACATCCTCATTGGCGAGTCCGGGCTGGAGACCATCGCCGCTCATCCGCAGGTCGATACCGTCATGGCGGCGATCGTCGGTGCGGCGGGCCTCAAGCCCACGCTGGCGGCGGTCAAGGCCGGCAAACGGGTACTGCTCGCCAACAAGGAAGCACTGGTCATGAGTGGCGCGCTGTTCATCGAGGCGGTGCGCGCCAGTGGTGCGACGCTGCTGCCGATCGACAGCGAACACAATGCCATCTTCCAATGCCTGGCCGATCCCGCCACTCCGGGTCTAGCCGCCAAGGGAGTGCGTCGCATCCTGTTGACCGCCTCGGGTGGTCCCTTCCGCCAGACGCCTGCCGAGCTGTTGCGGGATGTCACGCCCGACCAGGCCTGCGCCCATCCCAAGTGGTCCATGGGGCGCAAGATCTCGGTGGATTCCGCGACCCTGATGAACAAGGGGCTCGAACTGATCGAGGCCTGCTGGTTGTTCGATGCCACCCCGGCGCAGGTCGAAGTGGTCATCCATCCCCAGAGTGTCATCCACTCCCTGGTGGACTACGTGGACGGCTCGGTGCTGGCCCAGTTGGGCAATCCCGATATGCGCACGCCCATCGCCCATGCCCTGGCCTGGCCGGAGCGCATAGCCTCCGGCGTCGCGGCGCTCGATCTGTTCGAGATCGGTCGACTCGAGTTCGAGCGGCCCGATGAAACGCGTTTTCCCTGCCTGCGCCTGGCGCGGGAAGCGGCCCAGGCGGGCGGTTGTCTGCCGGCGACGCTCAATGCGGCCAACGAAGTCGCCGTCGAGGCCTTCCTCGCGGGGCGGTTGGGCTTCACCGAAATTCCGCGGCTGATCGAGTCGGTGCTCCAAGGCACGGCCCCGTGCCCGGCGGACAATCTCGAGGCGGTCTTCGCGGCCGACGCCACCGCTCGGCGGTTGGCGCAGGCCTGGCTGTCGAGTCGCTGATCCGGCGCCTCGACACCCGGTCCGCGAGTCAGCAGAATCTGCACACTGAGGTAGCGGAGGCAGCCAATGTCCATCCTGTACACGATTCTGGGAACCCTGATCGCCCTCGGCGTCCTGGTGACCATCCATGAGTATGGCCATTTCTGGACGGCGCGGCGTTGCGGCGTCAAGGTGCTGCGTTTCTCGGTAGGCTTCGGCCAGCCCCTGCTGCGCTGGCACGATCGTCACGGTACCGAATTCGTGGTCGCGGCCATTCCCCTGGGTGGTTACGTCAAGATGCTGGACGAGCGCGAGGCGCCGGTCGCACCCGAAGAACAGCATGCCGCCTTCAATCGTAAGACCGTTCGCCAGCGTATCGCCATCGTCGCCGCTGGCCCGATCGCCAACTTCCTGCTGGCGATCCTGTTCTTCTGGTTGCTGGCCATGCTGGGCTCCCAGCAGCCGCGCCCGGTGGTGGGCGCGGTCGTTGCCGGCACGCCGGCGGCCCAGGCCAGTATCCCGGTGGGCGCCGAATTGACCGCAGTCGACGATGAGCCGGTGGACAGCTGGTCGGCGGTCAACCTGCGACTGGTCGATCGGCTGGGCGAGAGCGGGCCGCTGCGGCTGAGCTACATCGTTCCGGGTACCACGGCGGAGCAGAGTAGCGTCATCGAGCTGCAGTCCTGGCTGCGCGGCGCCGAGGATCCGGACCCGATCCAGGCCCTGGGGCTGCGACCCTGGCGGCCCCGTGTGCCGGCTGTCTTCGCCGAGCTCGATCCGGCGGGTCCTGCCCAGGCGGCCGGTTTGCAGACCGGCGACCGCCTGATCGCTCTGGACGGCGTGGCCATCGACGATTGGCAGCAGGCCGTGGACTGGGTGAGGGCTCATCCCAATCGTCAGATCAAACTGACCTACGAGCGCCAGGGTCAGCAGCACGATGTCTCCCTGCGGCTGGGCGCGCGGCGGGTCGAGACTGCCGAGGCAGGCTACCTAGGCGCCGGTGTGGCCCCGGTCAAGTGGCCAGCGGAAATGGTTCGCGAAATCAGCTACGGACCCGTGGCAGCCGTGGGCGAGGGCGTTGCCCGTACCTGGCAGATGAGCGTGCTGACGCTGGTTTCCCTGAAGAAGATGCTCTTGGGAGAGCTGTCGGTAAAAAACTTGAGCGGGCCGATAACCATTGCTAAAGTGGCGGGCGCTTCCGCTCAGTCGGGCCTGGGGGATTTTCTCAATTTCCTGGCGTACTTGAGCATAAGCCTGGGGGTTCTGAATCTGTTGCCGATCCCCGTGCTCGACGGTGGTCACCTGGTGTTCTACTTCGTCGAGTGGATTCGCGGGCGGCCCTTGTCCGAGCGCGTGCAGACCTGGGGCATGCAGATCGGTATTAGCCTCGTCGTGGGTGTGATGCTGCTGGCCTTGGTCAATGACCTCGGTCGCCTCTGACACTCTGCTGATTGCCGAATCTGCCGCCCAGTGCGGCAGATTCTTTATTTGCCAGTTGGAATAAAAGGGACTCATGAAACGCCTGCTGCTACCTGCGGTAATAGCCGCGCTGATGATCGGCGAGGTACACGCCGAGTCCTTCACCATCTCCGATATCCGCGTCAACGGACTGCAACGTGTATCGTCCGGCAGCGTTTTCGGGGCCCTGCCACTGAACGTCGGCGAAGCCGTCGACGACAACAAGCTGGCCGAGGCCTCCCGGTCGCTGTTCCGCACCGGTTTCTTCCAGGACATCCAGTTGGGCCGTGACGGCAACGTCCTGGTAGTCAACGTCGTCGAGCGTCCATCCATTTCCAGCATCACCCTGGAAGGCAACAAGGCGATCTCCACCGATGACCTGATGAAGGGGCTCAAGCAGGCCGGTCTCGCCGAGGGCGAGATCTTCCAGCGCGCCACGCTCGAAGGTGTCCGCAACGAGCTGCTGCGCCAGTACGTGGCCCAGGGGCGTTATTCCGCCAGCATCGACACCGAGGTGGTGCCCCAGCCGCGCAACCGCGTACAGCTGAAGATCACCATCAACGAGGGCGAGGTGGCGACCATCTCCCACGTCAACGTGGTGGGCAACACGGTCTTCCCCGAGGACGATCTGACCTCGTTGTTCGAACTCAAGCCGAGCAACTGGCTGTCGTTCTTCAAGAACGACGACAAGTATTCCCGGGAGAAGCTGTCGGGTGACCTGGAGCGACTGCGCTCCTACTACCTCGACCGCGGCTACATCAACATGGACATCACCTCGACCCAGGTGTCCATCACGCCCGACAAGAAGCACGTCTACATCACGGTCAACGTCAACGAAGGGCAGAAGTACACCGTTCGTGACGTGAAGCTGTCCGGTGACCTCAAGGTGCCGGAAGAAGAGCTGCGCAAGCTGATGCTGGTCCAGCCGGGCCAGGTCTTCTCGCGCAAGGTGATGACCACCACCTCGGACCTGATCACGCGCCGCCTGGGCAACGAGGGTTACACCTTCGCCAACGTCAACGGCCTACCCGAGCCCCACGACGACGATCACAGCGTGTCCCTGACCTACGTGGTCGATCCGGGCAAGCGCTCCTACGTCAATCGCATCAACTTCCGCGGCAACACCAAGACCGAGGACGAGGTGCTGCGTCGCGAGATGCGCCAGATGGAAGGTGGTTGGGCTTCCACCTACCTCATCGACCAGTCCAAGACTCGCCTCGAGCGCCTGGGCTACTTCAAGGAAGTCAAGGTCGAGACGCCTCAGGTGCCTGGCACCGACGACATGGTCGACGTGAACTACAACGTCGAGGAACAACCTTCCGGCTCCATCACCGCCAGCATCGGTTTCGCCCAGAGCGCCGGTCTGATCCTCGGTGGTTCCATCAGCCAGAACAACTTCCTGGGTACCGGTAACCAGGTCAGCATCGGTCTGACCCGCTCCCAGTACCAGAGCCGCTACAACTTCAGCTTCACCGATCCCTACTTCACGCCCGATGGCGTGAGCCTGGGCTACAACATCTTCTATCGCAGCACCGACTACAGCAAACTGTACGACAGTGACGTCTCCTACTACTCGATCAACAGCCTGGGTACCGGTGTGACCCTGGGCTATCCGATCAGCGAGACCTCGCGTCTGACCTACGGGCTGAGCGTGCAGAACGACGAGATCAACCCCGGTACCTACAGTGCCGACGAGATCTACGACTTCGTCGAGCGAGAAGGGAAGGACTTCACCAACTTCAAGGCCAGCATCGGCTGGTCGAGCTCCACGCTCAACCGTGGTGTCTTGCCGACCCGTGGTGCCTCCCAGAGCCTGACCGGCCAGATCACCATCCCCGGTAGCGACCTGAGCTTCTACAAGCTCGACTACCGCGGCCAGCTGTTCACGCCGCTGACCGATAACACCGCGCTGCGCTTCCACACCGAGCTGGGCTACGGCGACGGCTATGGCAGCACCGATGGCCTGCCGTTCTACGAGAACTACTACGCCGGTGGTTTCAACTCGGTGCGGGGCTTCGAAGACAGCAGCCTGGGGCCGCGTACGACTCCGCCAGCCCTTGTAGATCCTAATGATCCAACCAAGGGCACGAAGTACGGCGCCCAGGGCCAGGGCTACCGCGATCGCGACAAGTCCGAAGCCTTCGGTGGCAACGTGCTCATCACCGGCGGCGTGGAATACCTCTTCCCGCTGCCCTTCGTGAAGGATCAGAAGTCGCTGCGTACCGTGCTGTTCTGGGACGTGGGTAACGTGTTCAGCACCAAGTGCTATCTGAACACCACGCAGAATTGCGGCGATGTCAGCTTCTCGAACATGGCGAGCTCGGTCGGCGTCGGTCTGACCTGGGTCACCGCCCTGGGGCCGCTGAGCTTCAGCCTCGGCGTGCCGGTCAAGAAGCCGGGCAATTCCGATCCGCAGGTCTTCCAGTTCTCGCTGGGTCAGACGTTCTGACCCAGGCTACACCTTTGCGCTTCACGCAGGAGTCAACTGTGCACAAGTACACCCGTTACGCTCTGTTCGCTGCCGTTCTCGTCGCTGCTCCGGTGTTCGCCGACACCAAGATCGCGGTCCTCAACTACCAGATGGCCCTGCTGGAGTCGGACGCCGCCAAGAAATACGCGGTGGATTCCGAGAAGAAGTTCGGTCCGCAGCTGAACAAGCTCAAGACCCTGGAAAGCTCCGCCAAGGACATCCAGGACCGGCTGAACAAGGGCGGCGACAAGATGGCCGAGGCCGAGCGTACCCGCCTGGAGAACGACTTCCGCCAGAAGGCGCGTGACTTCCAATTCCAGTCCAAGGAACTCAACGACGCCAAGGCTGCCTCCGATCGTGACATGCTCAAGCTGCTCAAGCCGCGCCTGGACAAGGCTGTGGAAGAGGTGCTGAAGAAGGGCGATTACGATCTGGTGCTCGAGCGTGGCGCCGTGGTCGATGTGAAGCCGCAGTACGACATCACCCGCCAGGTGATCGAGCGGATGAACGCAGGTCGTTGATGAGCCATACGACCTTCACGCTGGGCGAACTGGCGCAGTGGCTGGAAAGCCGCCAGTTGACCGCGGAGTTGCGCGGATCGCCCGAGCGCGTCGTGACCGGCCTGGCTACCCTGCCGGAAGCCGGTCCCGACCAGTTGAGTTTTCTCGCCAATCCGCAATACCGCCGCTACCTGACCGATACCCGGGCCGGTGCGGTGTTGTTGTCGGAAAAGGACGCCGACGGCTATGCCGGCGACGCCCTGATCCTGGCCAATCCCTATCTCGCCTACGCGCGGTTGTCCCATCTGTTCGATCGCAAGCCGCGTAGCGCGGCGGGCATCCATCCCACGGCCGTGGTCGCGGTGGATGCCGTCGTCGATCCCACTGCCGCCATCGGGCCCTATGTGGTGATCGAAGCACAGGCGCGGATCGCTGCCGGTGTCAGCCTGGGCGCTCACTGCGTGGTGGGTGCACGGAGCGTCATCGGCGCCGACAGCTGGCTGGCGCCGCGCGTCACCCTCTATCACGACGTGATCATCGGCGAGCGCGCCGTGGTGCAGTCCGGGGCCGTGATCGGGGCTGAAGGCTTCGGTTTCGCCAACGAGCGTGGCCAGTGGCAGAAGATCGCCCAGTTGGGTGGCGTGTTGATCGGCGATGATGTCGAGATCGGTGCCAATACCACCATCGATCGTGGTGCCCTGGCCAACACCGTCATCAGCGACGGCGTGAAGCTGGATAACCAGATCATGATCGCGCACAACGTCCAGGTCGGTGAGCACACCGCCATGGCCGCCTGCGTGGGCATTTCCGGCAGCACCAAGATCGGCAAGCACTGCACCATCGCCGGTGGCGTGGGCATGGTCGGCCATATCGAGGTGTGCGACAACGTCTTCGTCACCGGCATGACCATGGTGACGCGCTCCATTACCGAGCCAGGCGCCTATTCCTCCGGCACGGCCATGCAGCCGGCGGGGGAGTGGAAGAAGAGCGCAGCGCGCATTCGCCACCTCGACGACATGGCTCGCCGTCTGCAACATCTGGAAAAAATCGTTGCTACCGTGACCTCGCGGGATGACGCTGCTTCTGATGCTTGATTGCGCATCGGATGTTTCCCCTTTTTGAACAGGCCTTCCCCGACCATGATGGACATCAACGAGATCCGTGAATATCTCCCGCACCGCTATCCCTTTTTGTTAGTGGATCGCGTGACGGAGCTGGATATCGAAGCCAAGCGCATTCGCGCCTACAAGAACGTCAGCATCAACGAGCCGTTCTTCACCGGCCATTTCCCGCAGCACCCGATCATGCCGGGCGTGCTCATCGTCGAGGCGATGGCCCAGGCCGCTGGCGTACTGGGCTTCAAGATGATGAATTCCTCGCCCGCCGATGGCACCCTGTACTACTTCGTCGGATCGGATAAGCTGCGCTTTCGTCAGCCGGTGACGCCGGGCGACCAGCTGATCCTCGAAGCCCGCTTCCTCAGCACTAAGCGTGGCATCTGGAAATTCGAATGTCAGGCCAGCGTGGACGACAAGCCCGTCTGCTCGGCCGAAATCATCTGCGCGGAACGCAAGCTATGACGTTGATCGACTCCAGGGCTATCGTCGACCCCCAGGCACGGCTCGCCGCCGATGTCCAGGTCGGCCCCTGGTCGATCATCGGGCCGGACGTCGAGATAGGCGAGGGGACCGTGATAGGTCCACACGTCATTCTCAAGGGGCCGACCGTCATCGGGTGTCACAACCGCATCTTCCAGTTCTCGTCGATTGGCGAGGATACGCCCGATCTCAAGTACAAGGGCGAACCGACGCGCCTGCGCATCGGCGATCACAACGTCATCCGCGAAGGGGTGACCATTCATCGCGGGACGGTGCAGGATCGCGAAGAGACCACCATAGGCGATCACAATCTGCTGATGGCCTATGTGCACATCGGTCACGACAGCGTGATCGGCAACCACTGCATCCTGGTCAACAACACTGCCCTTGCCGGCCACGTGCACGTGGACGACTGGGCGATCCTGTCCGGCTATACCCTGGTGCACCAGTTCTGCCGCATCGGTGCCCACAGCTTCTCGGGCATGGGTACCGCCATCGGCAAGGACGTACCGGCCTACGTGACGGTGTTCGGCAACCCGGCCGAAGCGCGCAGCATGAACTTCGAAGGCATGCGGCGGCGTGGTTTCTCGACCGAGGCCATCCAGGCCCTACGGCGCTGCTACAAGGTGGTCTACCGCCAGGGTCTGACCGTCGACGAAGCGCTGCGTGAGCTGGAGCCAGTGGCCCAGCAATTTCCCGAAGTGGCGGTGTTCCGCGACTCCATCCTGAGTGCCACGCGTGGCATCACCCGCTGAGTTCGCCCAGCGTCCCCTGCGGGTGGCGCTGGTGGCAGGAGAGGCGTCGGGTGATCTGCTGGGTGCCGGTCTCATGCAGGCCCTGCGCGCGCAGCATCCGCACATCGAATTCATGGGCGTCGGCGGACCGCGGATGGAAGCCGAGGGCTTGGCGTCCGAGTTTCCCATGGAGCGTCTGGCGGTCATGGGGCTGGTCGAGGTGCTTGGCCGGCTGCGAGAGCTGCTCGGTCGCCGCAAGACGCTCATCGCCCAGTTGCTCGCTGCTCGACCGGACGTTTTCATTGGCATCGATGCGCCGGATTTCGTCCTGGAGATCGAGGCCCAGTTGCATCGTGCCGGGATACCCGCGGTGCACTACGTCAGTCCTTCGGTCTGGGCTTGGCGACAGAAGCGGGTGCTGAAGATCCGTGACGGCTGCGACCTGATGCTGACCCTGTTCCCCTTCGAAGCCCGCTTCTACGAAGAACAACAGGTGCCGGTGCGCTTCGTTGGCCATCCGCTCGCCGACACCATTCCCCTCGACAGCGACCGCCTGGCGGCCAGGCAGTCCCTGGGCCTGCCGGAAGAGGGGCAGGTTATCGCCCTGCTGCCTGGTAGTCGCGGTGGCGAGGTCGGGCGCCTGGGTGCGCTGTTCCTCGACGCTGCCGCCCAGTTGCTGACCGCGCGACCCGGGGTGCGCTTCGTGCTGCCCTGTGCCAATGCCGCGCGGCGGGCGCAGGTGGAGCAGCTGCTGGAGGGGCGACCGCCGTTGCCGCTGCTGTTGACCGATGGACGCTCCCACGAGGTGCTGGCCGCCTGCGATGGCGTGCTGATCGCCTCGGGCACCGCGACCCTGGAAGCCTTGCTATTCAAGCGACCCATGGTGGTGGCCTATCGGGTGGCACCCCTGACCTATCTGATCCTCAAGCAACTGGTGAAGAGTCCCTATATCTCGCTGCCCAACCTGCTGGCCGGGCGCAAGCTGGTGCCCGAATTGATCCAGCATGAGGCGACGCCGGAGCAACTGGTGGCCGAGCTGCTGCCATTGCTGGCGCAGCCGGAGCAACAGACCGACAGTTTCGCTGCCATTCACCACAGCCTCAGGCGCGATGCCTCGGTGCAGGCCGCCAGCGCCGTGCTGGATCTCTTACGGGAGCGCGGCTGATGCAGCTGGGTCTGGACTTCAATCTGGTCGAGGCGCTGGTCGCCGGGGTCGATGAAGTGGGTCGCGGCCCGCTGTGCGGCGCCGTGGTGACGGCCGCGGTCATCCTCGATCCGGGTAAGCCCATTCTTGGGCTGAACGATTCGAAGAAGCTGTCGCTGGCTCGCCGTGAGGCCCTGTTCGACGAAATCCAGGAAAAGGCCCTGGCCTGGTGCGTCGCCCGGGCCGAGGTCGCCGAGATCGATAGGCTCAATATTCTGCATGCCACCATGCTGGCCATGCAGCGCGCCGTGGAAGGCCTGGCGGTTCAGCCACGCTTGGCACTGATCGACGGCAATCGCTGCCCCAAGCTGGCCGTGCCCAGTTCGCCGGTGGTGAAGGGCGACAGCCAGGTGCCGGCCATCGCTGCCGCCTCGATCCTAGCCAAGGTGAGCCGCGACCGCGAAATGCAGGTGCTGGATGCGCTCTATCCGGGCTACGGTCTGGCCGGCCACAAGGGCTATCCCACCGCCGAGCATCTGGACGCCCTCCGGCGCCTGGGGCCGACGCCCATCCACCGCCGTTCCTTCGCGCCTGTGCGGGACGCCTGGCTGGCGCTCGAGACCCAGGCCTCGACCCAGATCGTCGCGACCTACTGACGGTTTTCGCTGGCAGCCGTCGTGGCGGTCTGACCCCGCTGCCACTATCCGGTACAATCTCGCGCCTCAAGCATCAAGGGGTCTCTGCCATGTCCGCATCCTTCGTCCATCTCCGTCTGCACACGGAATACTCCCTGGTCGACGGGATCGTGCGGGTGAAGGGATTGGTCAAGGCCGCCGAAGCGGCCGGCATGCCAGCGGTTGCCGTGACCGACCAGGGCAACCTCTGTTCGCTGGTCAAGTTCTACAAGAGCGCCATGGGCGCGGGTATAAAGCCCATCGCCGGTGCGGACATCTGGCTCGCCGGCCTGGACGGCGATGCGCCCCTGACCCGCATGTCCCTCCTGGTGATGAACGCCAAGGGCTATCGCAACCTCACCGAATTGCTGTCGCGCGGTTTTCAGGAAGGCCAGCGCGAAGGTCAGATCATCATCCAGCGTGACTGGGTGAAAGAGGCGAACGAAGGCTTGATTGCCCTGTCCGGGGCCAAGGAGGGGGAGATCGGCCTGGCGCTGCTGGAGGGCGATCTGGCCCTGGCCGATCGGCTGTTCGCGGAATGGCAGCAGGTCTTCCAGGATCGCTTCTATCTGGAGGTGCAGCGCACCGAAAGAGCTGGTGACGAGGAGCATCTGCATGCCGCGGTGGCCTTGGCCGACCGTTGTGGCGGCGCCCTGGTGGCGACCAACGACGTGCGCTTCCTCAAGCCCGAGGATTTCGAGGCTCACGAGACCCGCGTCTGTATCGGTGAAGGTCGCCCGCTGGACGACCCCCGCCGCGAGCGCAAGTACAGCGACCAGCAGTATCTGAAGTCGGCGGCCGAGATGGCCGAGTTGTTCAGCGACCTGCCGGAGGCGCTGGAGAACACCGTCGAGATCGCCAAGCGCTGCAACATCGAGATCCAGCTGGGCAAGTACTTCCTGCCCAACTTCCCGATTCCCAACGGGATGACCATCAACGACTACCTGCGCCACGTCTCCTTCGAGGGCCTGGAAGAGCGCCTGGCCGTGCTCTGGCCGCGGGAGACCACGCCGAACTACGAGGAGAAGCGCCAGGAGTACGTCGACCGGCTCAACTTCGAGCTCGACATCATCATCCAGATGGGCTTCCCCGGTTACTTCCTCATCGTGATGGACTTCATCAAGTGGGCGAAGAACAACGGCGTGCCGGTCGGCCCCGGCCGGGGCTCGGGTGCCGGCTCCCTGGTGGCCTATGTCCTGAAGATCACCGACCTCGATCCACTGGCCTACGATCTGCTGTTCGAGCGCTTCTTGAATCCCGAACGGATCTCCATGCCCGACTTCGACGTCGACTTCTGCATGGACGGTCGCGACCGGGTGATCGACTACGTGGCCGACATGTACGGCCGCGAGGCGGTAAGCCAGATCATCACCTTCGGCACCATGGCGGCCAAGGCGGTGGTGCGCGACGTGGCGCGGGTGCAGGGCAAGTCCTACGGCCTGGCCGATCGCCTGTCGAAGATGATCCCCTTCGAAGTGGGCATGACCTTGCAGAAGGCCTTCGAGCAGGAGGAGCCACTGCGCGACTTCCTGGCGACCGACGAGGACGCCAAGGAAATCTGGGACATGGCGCTCAAGCTCGAGGGCATCACCCGGGGCACCGGCAAGCACGCCGGGGGCGTGGTGATCGCGCCGACCAAGCTGACCGACTTCTCGCCCATCGCCTGCGACGAGGACGGCAACGGCCTGGTGACCCAGTTCGACAAGGACGACGTCGAGCAGGCCGGCCTGGTCAAGTTCGACTTCCTCGGCCTGCGCACCCTGACCATCATCAAGTGGGCGCTGGAGACCATCAACCGCACCGAAGTGGCGGAAGGGCGCGAACCGCTCAACATCGATTTCATCCCGCTGGACGACAAGCCGACCTACGCCCTGCTGCAGAAGGCCGAGACCACCGCCGTATTCCAGCTCGAATCCCGCGGCATGAAGGAGCTGATCAAGAAGCTCAAGCCGGACTGCCTGGAAGACCTCATCGCCCTGGTGGCGCTGTTCCGTCCGGGCCCGTTGCAGTCGGGCATGGTGGACGACTTCATCAACCGCAAGCACGGTCGCGCCGAGCTGGCCTATCCGCACCCGGACTACCAGTACGAAGGCCTCAAGCCGGTGCTGGCGCCGACCTATGGCATCATCCTCTACCAGGAACAGGTGATGCAGATCGCCCAGGTCATGGGCGGCTACACCCTGGGCCAGGCGGACATGCTGCGCCGGGCCATGGGCAAGAAGAAGCCCGAGGAGATGGCCAAGCAGCGCGGCGGCTTCATCGAGGGTTGCGCCAACAACGGCATCGATGCGGATCTGGCGGGGAACATCTTCGATCTGGTGGAAAAGTTCGCCGGCTACGGCTTCAACAAGTCGCACTCCGCCGCCTATGGCCTAGTGTCCTACCAGACCGCCTGGCTGAAGACCCACTATCCGGCGCCCTTCATGGCAGCGGTGCTGTCGGCGGACATGCACAACACCGACAAGGTGGTGATCCTCATCGAGGAATGCCGCCACATGAAGCTGCGCATCGACACGCCGGACGTGAACATTTCCGAGTTCAAGTTCACCGTGAACGACGGGGGGCGCATCGTCTATGGCCTCGGCGCCATCAAGGGCGTCGGTGAGGGGCCGGTGGAGGCCATCGTCGAGGCGCGTGCCGAGGGACCGTTCAAGGATCTCTTCGACTTCTGCGCCCGGGTCGACCTCAAGCGCATCAACAAGCGCACCCTGGAAGCCCTGATCCGCTCCGGTGCCCTCGACCGGCTCGGGCCGCACTACCACGACGAGATCAAGGCCTATCAGGCTACCATCGACCAGAATCGCGCCGTGCTGCTGGCTGCCATGGAAGAGGCCATCGCCTCCGCGGAGCAGACCGCGCGCAGCCATGATAGCGGTCACGTCGATCTTTTCGGCGGTGTCTTCGCCGAGCCGGAGGCCGACGTCTATGCCAATCACCGCCGGGCCCGCGAGCTCAACCTCAAGGAGCGTCTGCGCGGTGAGAAGGAGACCCTGGGGCTCTACCTGACCGGGCACCCCATCGAAGAATACGAAGGCGAGGTGCGCCGCCTGGCGCGCCAGCGCATCGTCGACCTCAAGCCGTCGCGCGAGACCCAGACCGTGGCCGGGCTGATCGTCAACCTGCGGGTGATGAAGAACAAGCGCGGCGACAAAATGGGCTTCGTCACCCTGGACGACCGCTCCGGGCGCATCGAAGCCTCGCTGTTCGCCGAGGCCTTCAATGCCGCCCAGGCGCTGCTACAGACTGACGCCCTGGTGATCGTCGAGGGCGAGGTCAGCCAGGACGACTTCTCCGGCGGCCTGCGCCTGCGTGCCAAGCGAGTGCTCGGGCTGGAAGAGGCCCGCACCGCCCTGGCGGAAAGCCTGAGGATCGCGGTGCGCAGCGAAGCCCTGGCCGGTGATCGACTGCGCTGGCTGGGCGAGCTGTGCGGTCGTCATCGCGGCGCCTGTCCGGTCACCATCGACTACCAGGGGCCCACCGCGCGGGCGTTGCTGCAGTTCGGCGAGAACTATCGTATCGACCCGGCCGACGGCCTGATTCAAACCCTGCGTGACCAGTTCGGCAGGGAGAACGTCTTTCTCAACTATCGTTGATGCGGAGCGCCCCGCGCGCTCCTTGCCCGTTTCCGTCAGGAGTCGGCTGGCCGTCTCGTACGGCCGCAGTCTCGACCTGTTGCGCGCTATCCCTTAAGGTATGCGCCCCGGCCCCTGGCTCTCCCTTTAGCTTGCAGAACGCAAAACGGATGCCCATGAACCCGAACTATCTCGATTTCGAACAGCCCATCGCCGATCTCCAGGCCAAGATCGAAGAACTTCGACTGGTCGGTAACGACAATGCGCTGAACATCAGTGACGAGATCGCCCGGTTGCAGGAGAAGAGCCAGGCGCTCACCAAGAACATCTTCAGCGACCTGTCCAGCTGGCAGGTGGCTCGTCTGGCGCGTCATCCGCTGCGTCCCTACACCCTCGACTACATCGGCTACCTCTTCAGTGATTTCGAAGAGCTGCACGGCGATCGCCACTTCGCCGACGATCCGGCCATCGTCGGTGGCATCGCCCGCCTGGACGGTCGCCCGGTGATGGTCATCGGCCACCAGAAGGGCCGTGAAGTGCGCGAGAAGGTGCGGCGCAACTTCGGCATGCCGCGTCCGGAAGGCTATCGCAAGGCCTGCCGCCTGATGGAGATGGCCGAGCGCTTCAAGATGCCGATCCTGACCTTCATCGACACCCCCGGTGCCTATCCGGGCATCGATGCCGAGGAGCGTGGCCAGAGCGAAGCCATCGCCTGGAACCTGCGGGTCATGGCGCGGCTGAAGACCCCCATCATCGCCACCGTGATCGGTGAGGGTGGTTCCGGTGGCGCCCTGGCCATCGGCGTCTGCGACCAGCTCAACATGCTGCAGCACTCCACCTACTCGGTGATCTCGCCGGAAGGTTGTGCCTCCATTCTCTGGAAGACCGCCGAGAAGGCGCCCGAGGCCGCCGAGGCCATGGGTATCACCGCCGAGCGGCTGAAGAGCCTGAACATCGTCGACCAGGTGATCGACGAGCCCCTGGGTGGTGCCCACCGCGATCCCGAGGCCATGGCCGCCAGCCTGCGCACCGCGCTGCTGCAACAACTCGACGAACTCAAGGGCTATGACGTGCCGGCATTGCTGGAGCGTCGCTACGAGCGCCTGATGAGCTACGGCATCTCCTGATCCCGCCACGATGAGCCTGCTGGACCGGTTGCACGCCCGCCTGGAGCGGCAGCCGGCTACCCGTCACTGGCGGGTGGGCTTCTCCGGCGGACTCGACTCCACCGTCCTGCTGCATCTCTTCGCCCGGCTGCGCGAGCGAGGTCTGTCGGGTGAAGTGCAGGCGGTGCACGTCCACCATGGTTTGCAGCCTGTGGCGGACGCCTGGGTCGAGCACTGTGCCCAGGTCTGTCAGGCGTTCGAAGTCCCCCTCGATATTCGCTACGTCCGCACCGATAAGGCTGCCAGCCTCGAACGCGCCGCCCGTGAAGCGCGCTACGCCGCCTTCGCTGAGGTCCTGCCGGCCGGCGGCTGCCTGCTGCTGGGGCAGCATCGCGACGACCAGTTGGAAACGTTGCTTCAGCGCCTGGTGCGCGGCGCCGGGGTGAAGGGCCTGGCCGGCATGCCGGAGAGCCGCCGACTGGCCGAGGGCCGCCTCTGGCGTCCCTTGCTGGACGAGCCACGGGCCGAGTTGCTGGCTTACGCGAAGGCCGAAGGGCTGGGCTGGATCGAAGATCCCAGCAACGCCGATACCCAGTTGGATCGTAACTACCTCAGACACGAGGTGTTGCCGCGGCTACGGAGTCGCTGGCCCGGCGTCGATCGGGTCATGGCCCGCAGTGCCCGGCACCTGGCCGAGGCCGAGGAGTTGCTGAGCGAACTGGCCTGCCTCGATCTGCGGCAGGCCCAGGTCGGCGAGCGGGCGTTCGCCTGGATCCCTTTGCCTAGCCTGGCGCTGGCACCCTTGCAAGGCCTGAGCGAGGTGCGCCAGCGCAACGCCCTGCGGGCCTGGCTCGCTCCCCTGACCCGTCAGCCTGACAGCGCCCACTGGGCCGGCTGGCAGGCACTGCGGGAGGGCGGCGAGGCGAGCGATCCGTTCTGGCGCCTGGAAGGCGGCAGCGTGCGACGTGGCGCAGGCCGGATCTGGTGGGTGCCCGACACCTGGCAGATGGAGCCGCTTCCCCTGGCACTGGTCGGGGGGCAGGAAACCCTGGAATTGCCGGGCAATGGCCGCCTGTCGTTGCTCGGAGAGGGCGCCGCACCCGGCTGGCGGATCGCCTATCGCCAGGGCGGCGAACGCCTGGTCGTACCCGGGCGGGGTACTCGCGATCTGAAGCGCCTGCTCAATGAGCGTGGAGTGCCGACCTTCCTGCGGGAGCGGTTGCCGCTGCTCTGGCGTGGCGACGAACTGCTGGCCGTGGCCAATCTTCCCGGCCTGGACGGCCTGCCAGGGGGCGGGCGGCTTGAGTGGCAGCCCGCAGACGGTGTGGCCGGGTTTGAGCTGCCATGACCTTTAGGCTAGACTACGCTCCCGTCTTGTACCGCATTTTCCGCTCGCTCCGAGTGGACGGTGTGCATTGGTCCGGCGCCATGCCGACCGCTCTCGCTTTCATCGGCGGCTCTCCGCCTCAACGCAGATTCTAGGAATTTTCATGACGCGCTTTATTTTCGTCACGGGCGGTGTTGTTTCTTCTTTGGGGAAAGGCATCGCCTCGGCCTCCTTGGGCGCCATTCTGGAAGCGAGAGGGCTGAAGGTCACCATGCTCAAGCTGGACCCGTACATCAACGTGGACCCCGGCACCATGAGCCCCTTCCAGCACGGCGAGGTGTTCGTCACCCATGACGGCGCCGAGACCGACCTGGACCTGGGTCACTACGAGCGATTCATCCGCACCACGGTGACCCAGAACAACAACTTCACCACCGGCCGCATCTACATGGACGTCCTGCGCAAGGAGCGGCGCGGTGACTACCTGGGCGCTACCGTGCAGGTGATCCCGCACATCACCGACGAGATCAAGCGACGCATCATCAAGGGCGCCGGCGATGCCGACGTGGCCCTGGTGGAGATCGGCGGCACCGTCGGCGACATCGAGTCGCAGCCCTTCCTCGAAGCCATCCGCCAGCTGCGGGTGGAGATCGGCGCGCGCCGCGCCATGCTGATGCACCTGACCCTGGTGCCCTACATCGCCACCGCTGGCGAGACCAAGACCAAGCCGACCCAGCATTCGGTCAAGGAGCTGCGCTCCATCGGCCTGCAGCCCGATGTACTGATCTGCCGTTCCGACCACACCGTCGACAGCTCGTCCCGGCGCAAGATCGCGCTCTTCACCAACGTCGAAGAGCGCGCGGTCATCTCCCTGGAAGACGTCGACACCATCTACCGCATTCCCTCCGTGCTGCATGCCCAGGGCCTGGACGAATTCGTCGTCGAGCGCTTTGGCCTGGAGTGCAAACCGGCCGATCTGTCCGAGTGGGACCGGGTGGTGGACGCCAAGCTCAATCCCGAGCGCGAAGTCACCATCGCCATGGTCGGCAAGTACATGGAACTGCTCGACGCCTACAAGTCGCTGATCGAGGCCATGACCCACGCCGGCATCCAGAGCCGCACCAAGGTCAATCTGAGATACATCGACTCCGAGCACATCGAGCAGCAGGGCACCCACCTGCTCAAGGGCGTCGACGCCATCCTGGTTCCCGGCGGCTTCGGCCTGCGTGGCGTGGAAGGCAAGATCGCCACCGTGCAGTACGCCCGCGAGAACAAGATTCCCTACCTGGGCATCTGCCTGGGCATGCAGGTGGCGGTGATCGAATTCGCCCGTAACGTGCTGGGCTGGAAGGACGCCAACTCCACCGAGTTCGACAAGGCCAGCGGCCACCCGGTGGTCGGCCTGATCACCGAATGGCACGACGCCACCGGCGCCACCGAGATCCGCACCGAAGGCTCCGACCTGGGCGGCACCATGCGCCTGGGCGCCCAGGAATGCCAGCTCAGCGACGGCACCCTGGTGCACGACTGCTATGGCCAGGACGTCATCGTCGAGCGCCATCGTCACCGCTACGAGGTCAACAACAACCTGCTGCCGCAGATCCAGGCCGCCGGCCTGAAGATCTCCGGTCGCTCGGGCGACGGTGCCCTGGTGGAGGTGGTGGAGGCCCCGGATCATCCCTGGTTCGTCGCCTGCCAGTTCCACCCGGAGTTCACCTCCACTCCGCGTGACGGCCACCCGCTGTTCAGCGGCTTCGTCAACGCCGCCCTGCGCTACGCCAAGAAGGATTGATCATGACCGCTCAGAAGATCGTCCGCGTCGGCAGCATCGAGATCGCCAACGACAAGCCCTTCGTGCTGTTCGGCGGCATGAACGTGCTGGAATCCCGCGACCTGGCCATGCAGGTGTGCGAGCAATACGTCAAGGTGACCGAGAAGCTGGGCATCCCCTATGTCTTCAAGGCCAGCTTCGACAAGGCCAACCGTTCCTCGGTGACCAGCTACCGCGGTCCGGGCATGGAAGCCGGCCTGCGCATCTTCGAAGAACTCAAGGCCACCTTCGGCGTGCCGGTGATCACCGACGTCCACGAGCCCTACCAGGCCGCCCCGGTGGCGGCGGTATGCGACATCATCCAGCTGCCGGCCTTCCTTTCGCGGCAGACCGACCTGGTGGTGGCCATGGCCAAGACCGACGCCGTGATCAACATCAAGAAGGCCCAGTTCCTCGCGCCCCAGGAGATGAAGCACATCCTCGCCAAGTGCGAAGAAGCCGGTAACGACCAGCTGATCCTCTGCGAGCGGGGCTCCTCCTTCGGCTACAACAACCTGGTGGTCGACATGCTCGGCTTCGGCATCATGAAGAGCTTCGGCTACCCGGTGTTCTTCGACGTGACCCACGCCCTACAGATGCCGGGCGGGCGCGCCGATTCCGCTGGCGGCCGCCGCGCCCAGGTCACCGACCTGGCCAAGGCGGGCATGAGCCAGGGCCTGGCCGGCCTGTTCCTCGAAGCCCATCCCGATCCCGAACATGCCAAGTGCGACGGCCCCTGCGCCCTGCGCCTGGACAAGCTGGAGCCCTTCCTGGCCCAGCTCAAGGCGCTGGACGAACTGGTGAAGTCGTTCACGCCGATCGAAACTGCCTGAGCAAGCGCTGAACCAAAAGGCCCAGGCACAGCCGAAGGCTGATCCGTCAATGACCGGTAACATGGAGATCGATACAAAAATGGCTAAGATCGTCGACATCAAGGGACGTGAAGTCCTGGATTCCCGCGGCAACCCCACCGTTGAAGCGGACGTTATCCTGGACAATGGCATCGTCGGTCGCGCCACTGCGCCGTCCGGCGCGTCCACCGGTTCGCGCGAAGCCCTGGAGCTGCGCGACGGCGACAAGAGCCGCTACCTGGGCAAGGGCGTACTGAAGGCCGTCGGCAACATCAACGGCCCGATCCGTGACCTGCTGCTGGGCAAGGATCCTTCCGACCAGAAGGCCCTGGACCGCGCCATGATCGAGCTGGACGGCACCGACAACAAGGCCAAGCTAGGCGCCAACGCCATCCTGGCCGTGTCCCTGGCTGCCGCCAAGGCTGCCGCCGAAGACCAGGACCTGCCGCTCTACGCCCACATCGCCAACCTGAACGGCACCCCCGGTCAGTACTCCATGCCGGTACCGATGATGAACATCATCAACGGCGGCGAGCATGCCGACAACAACGTCGACATCCAGGAGTTCATGGTCCAGCCGGTCGGCGCCAAGAGCTTCGCCGATGCCCTGCGCGTGGGCGCCGAGATCTTCCATCACCTGAAAGCTGTGCTCAAGGCCCGTGGCCTGAGCACCTCCGTGGGTGACGAAGGCGGCTTCGCACCGAACCTGGCCTCCAATGCCGACGCCCTGGCCGCCATCGCCGAAGCCGTGAAGAACGCCGGTTACGAGCTGGGCACCGACGTGACCCTGGCCCTGGACTGCGCCTCCAGCGAGTTCTACCAGGACGGCAAGTACGACCTGTCCGGCGAAGGCAAGGCCTTCGACGCCAATGGCTTCGCCGACTACCTGGCCGGCCTGACCGAGCAATTCCCGATCATCTCCATCGAAGACGGCATGGATGAGTCCGACTGGGCCGGCTGGAAGGCGCTGACCGACAAGATCGGCAGCAAGGTGCAGCTGGTGGGCGACGACCTGTTCGTCACCAACACCAAGATCCTCAAGGAAGGCATCGAGAAGGGCATCGGTAACTCGATCCTGATCAAGTTCAACCAGATCGGCTCCCTGACCGAGACCCTGGAAGCCATCCAGATGGCCAAGGCCGCCGGCTACACCGCGGTGATCTCCCACCGCAGCGGCGAGACCGAAGACGCCACCATCGCCGACCTGGCCGTGGGCACCGCCGCCGGTCAGATCAAGACCGGTTCGCTGTGCCGTTCCGACCGCGTCTCCAAGTACAACCAGCTGCTGCGCATCGAAGAGCAACTGGGTGCCAAGGCGCCTTATCGCGGCCGTGCCGAGTTCCGTAGCTAAGGGCAGCGTGAACGCGGAGGCGGCGATGCAGATCGTCGCCTCCTGAATCGTCCGACGAACACAGGATAGATGCCCAGTTTACAAGCGTAGAGCCGGGCTTCTATCCTGTTTTCGTTTTTGCCGCCGCCCCTTGTGGCATCCGCCGTCCGCGAATCCTTACCGTCCATGCGAAGTCCCTACTGGCTGTTTCCCTTCCTGCTCCTGCTGCTCGGCGGTCTCCAGTATCGCCTGTGGGTCGGTGACGGCAGCTTCGCCCAGGTGCGCGAACTCAAGCAGCAGATCGCCGACCAGAATGGCGAGAACAAGCGCCTGTTGGAGCGCAACGAGATCCTCGAAGCCGAGGTCGTCGAGCTCAAGAAAGGCATGGAGACCGTCGAGGAGCGTGCCCGCCACGAACTCGGTATGGTCAAACAGGGCGAAACCCTCTTCCTGCAATCCAAATAAGTAGATGACTCCTGCACCCTCGTTCTGGGCCGTCCTGCCGGCCGCCGGCGTCGGTTCGCGCATGCGTGCGGATCGGCCCAAGCAGTACCTCGAATTGGCCGGCCGTAGCGTCATCGAGCACACCCTGACGGCGTTCCTGGAGCATCCTGGCACCTTGGGCATCGTGGTGGCGCTGGCCAGCGACGATCCCTGGTGGCCCCAGTTGCCCCTTGCCCAGGACGCGCGCATCCGTTGCGCCGAAGGCGGTGCCGAGCGCGCCAGCTCGGTGCTGTCGGCGCTGTTGCTGCTGACCGCCCAGGGCGTGGCGGATGATGCCTGGGTGCTGGTGCACGACGCTGCACGGCCCAATCTGCAACGCAGTGATATCGATCATCTGTTGGCCAGCCTGGCCACCGATGACGTGGGTGGCCTGCTGGCGGTGCCAGTACGGGATACCCTCAAGCGCGCTGGCGCCGATGGTCGGGTCGCTGCCACCCTGGATCGCAGCCTGGTCTGGCAGGCCTATACGCCGCAGATGTTCCGCCTCGGGCCGCTGAGTCGGGCCCTGGCCGACGCCTTGGCGGCCGGTGTCGCGGTGACCGACGAGGCCTCGGCCATGGAGTGGGCGGGCCTGGCGCCGCGCCTGGTGGAAGGCCGGCCGGACAATCTCAAGATCACCCGGCCGGAAGACCTGGAATGGCTGCGCCGCAGCTGGCAACTGGATGCCTTGGCGGATCCTGGGAACCCGACGTCCTAGAAGCGATAGATGGCTGCAGCACCCGTCCTGCCCGGCATCCGTTCACGCGGCAGTACCAGTACCTGGCCACCCTGTTGCAGGGTCTGCAGGCTGAGTTCGTCCAGCAGGTCCTCAGTGTTGGCGCCGGCCGGGTCGGTGGGCACCAGCAGGCGGCGGTCGACGTCCAGATGGCCGGGAATGCGCCGCTCGGCTTCCACTAGGAGAGTATCGACCCGGGCGTCCAGCACGGCGCCGCCGATCTCCTCCAACCGATCCGAAGCCAAGCCCTGCCCCTGGCGTTGGGCATAGGTGTCCAGCAAGTCGGCCAGATGTCGATCCAGATGCGGCTCCATCACCGCCCAGGCCTTGCGTCTCAGGGATTCGTTGTCGAGTGGTCCCGGATCGCCGCTGAGACCTTCGTCCAGTAGCAGAGGGTTGTTGCTGATCCGGCGAAAGACCGCCTGGTGCTCCGGCAGGGCGGCGAGTAGCAGGGGCAGCTTGCTCGGCTGCGAGTGCTCGCGGGTGAGGGCCCGATCCAGGGCGAGGAAATAGCGTTCACGATCGACGTTCTGCTCGTCATGCTTGCTGATGCCGCCGGCATTGTGCTGCATGGCGTCGCCGCGCTCGCTGGCCCGGCCGAAGCCCTGGGGCAGGCCGCGTTGGTTGCCTTCGGTCAGGTCGGTACCCAGGGCCTCTTCCAGGGTGCGGGGCACACCTTCGGCCAGTTCGATCTCCACCAGGTTGTCGCGGCTGCCTTCGAACAGACGGGCATGGTCGCGGGACAGGCAAAGCACCTGATAGCGGCCGGTGGTCTGGGCCAGTTGCAGGAGGGGCTGCAGGTGGAAGTGGTGGTTGACCATCGCCGTTTCCGGTACGCCACCGGCTACCTTGAGCAGGTGCAGATGATCGCGGTCCCGCAGGATGATCAGGCCGCCGCGTGGATGATTCCAGAAGTCGGTGTCGTCGATCAGGGCGGTCAGGGGAGCGAGCAGGGCGGTGGTATCGGCCTCGGGGAAGCGCTGGCGCACCTCGGCTTCGACGGTGCGCAGCAGATTCTTGAAGCGGATGACGTTCTGCTCGCGCTGCGGAAAGGCGCGCTCGGTGGGCAAATAGAGCGACAGGCAGGGCGGCACCGCTGCCTTCATCCAGGTGGCGAGTGCGTGATGATCGAGGGTGTCGTTCATGGGACCTCCGGCTGCAAGAGACGCCGCGGGGCCACCGGAAGGGGCGGTGCCGCGACGACCGACACCTGTTTCGAAGGCTCGTGGAAAGGCGCGGTTCCTCCGCTGCGCTCAGCTTCCGGATGGGTGGCGCCCACGGGGGCGCGGTGTGCTCAGCCCCTGTTTCAGGTGCTCCACCAGCAGGCGGATCTTGGGCGAGAGAAAGCGTCGCTGTGGATAGAGGGCCCAGACCGCGGTGTTGGGTGGCTGGCGATTTTCCAGCAGGGCGCGCAACTCGCCGCGAGCCAGGTGCGGCAGCACGTAGTAGTCCGGCAACTGGCACAGGCCGAAGCCACGCAGGGCGGCGTCCAGCACCGCCTGGCCGCTGTTGCAGCGCCAGGAACCCTGCACCCGGTGCAGCACCTCGCGCTCCTCTTCGCGGAAACTCCAGATGTCGCTGGTACCCACCAGGCAACGATGGCGACTCAATTCGGACAGGGTATGGGGCGCGCCGTAGCGTTCCAGATAACTCGGCGCGGCGCACAGATAGAGTTCCCGCGGCGCCAGCCGCGTCGCCACCAGCCGCGAGTCGGCCAGGCGACCCAGGCGGATCGCCAGGTCGTAGCCTTCGTGCAAGAGGTCGACGGTGCGATTGGTCAGGTCCAGCTCCAGGCTGACTTCGGTATGGCGAGCGAGGAAGTCGTTGACCAGGGGCACGACGAAACGCTCGCCATAGGTCACGGCGCAGGTCATACGGATCAGCCCCTTGGGTTGGCTGGAGAGATCACTCACCTCGCGCAGGGCTTCGTCGCGGGCTTCCTGCAAGCGTCGGCAGTGTTGCAGAAAGGTATGACCGGCCTCGGTGAGGGCCACGCTACGGGTGCTGCGATAGAGCAACCGCGCCTGCAGGCGCTCTTCCAGGCGCGCCACCTGGCGGCTGACGTGGGAGGTCGAGGTGCCCAGGCGGTCGGCGGCATGGCCGAAGTGCAGGGTGCTCGCCACCGCGACGAATTCGTCGATCCCCTCCCAACCCATGATTGTTTCTCTGTGGCAAAAATGAATTCCAGTATGCCCGATTGTTCCAGGATTTCAGGCGTCTACACTGGTTCCTTCGTTTTTTCGTCCTGTCGGAGTCGACCATGATCAAGTCCCGCGCCGCCGTAGCCTTCGCGCCCAACGAGCCCCTGAAGATCGTCGAAGTGGACGTCGAGCCGCCCAAGGCCGGCGAAGTGCTCATCCGCATCGTCGCCACCGGCGTCTGCCATACCGATGCCTACACCCTGTCCGGCCAGGACTCCGAAGGGGTCTTCCCCTGCATCCTCGGTCACGAGGGCGGTGGCATCGTCGAGGCGGTGGGCGAGGGCGTGACCTCGGTCGCGGTGGGCGATCACGTCATCCCGCTGTACACCGCCGAGTGCGGCCAGTGCAAATTCTGTAAATCCGGCAAGACCAACCTCTGCAGCTCGGTGCGCGCCACCCAGGGCAAAGGCCTGATGCCCGACGGCACCACCCGTTTCTCCTACAACGGCGAGCCGATCTACCACTACATGGGCTGCTCCACCTTCTCCGAATACACGGTGCTGCCAGAGGTCTCGGTAGCCAAGATCCCCCAGGAGGCGCCGCTGGAGAAGGTCTGCCTGCTGGGTTGCGGCGTGACCACCGGCATCGGCGCCGTGCTCAACACCGCCAAGGTAGAAGAGGGCGCCACCGTCGCCGTCTTCGGCCTGGGCGGTATTGGCCTGGCAGCCATCATCGGCGCCAAGATGGCCAAGGCCAGCCGCATCATCGCCATCGACATCAACCCATCCAAGTTCGACATCGCCCGTGAATTGGGTGCCACCGATTTCGTCAATCCCAAGGATCACCAGAAGCCGATCCAGGAGGTCATCGTCGAGCTGACCGACGGCGGCGTCGACTACAGCTTCGAGTGCGTCGGCAACGTCAATCTGATGCGCGCAGCGCTGGAATGCTGCCACAAGGGTTGGGGCGAGTCGGTGATCATCGGCGTGGCCGGTGCCGGCCAGGAGATCAGCACCCGGCCGTTCCAGCTGGTGACCGGGCGCGTCTGGCGCGGCAGCGCCTTCGGTGGCGTCAAGGGCCGCAGCGAACTGCCGGGCTACGTGCGCAAGGCGCAGAGTGGCGAGATTCCGCTGGACACCTTCATCACCCACACCATGGGCCTGGAGCAGATCAACGAAGCCTTCGAGCTGATGCACGAAGGCAAGAGCATCCGCACCGTCGTCCACTACTGATTGGCGGGAGGGCGCCCAGTGCGCCCTTTGCGCGGGAGATGACCATGAGTCTCGAACTGCTCTCCAGCAACAAGAGTTTCGGCGGTTGGCACAAACGCTATCGCCATCGTGCTCGCAGCCTCGACTGCGACATGACCTTCGCCGTCTACCTGCCGCCCCAGGCGGAGGCGCGCAACGACCTGCCGGTGCTCTACTGGCTGTCGGGGCTGACCTGCACCGACGAGAACTTCATGCAGAAGGCCGGCGCCCAGCGCCTGGCCGCTGAGTTGGGTCTGGTGCTGGTGGCGCCGGATACCAGTCCGCGTGGCGAAGGCGTACCGGACGATCCCGAGAAGGCCTGGGATTTCGGCCTGGGGGCGGGGTTCTACGTCAATGCCACCCAGCAGCCCTGGGCCAAGCACTACCGCATGCACGATTACGTGGTGGAAGAACTACCGGCGCTGATCGAGGCCAATTTTCCGGTCTCGGATCGTCGCGGCGTCAGCGGTCACTCCATGGGCGGCCATGGCGCCCTGATCTGCGCCTTGCGCCATCCGGGCCGCTATCGCTCGGTGTCGGCTTTCTCGCCCATCGTCAATCCGCTGGATTGTCCCTGGGGGCACAAGGCCTTCTCGAACTACCTGGGCGAGGACCGCAGTACCTGGGCCGAGTGGGACGCCTGTGCGCTGCTGGAGAAGGCCGAGCAGCGGCTGCCGCTGCTGGTCGATCAGGGGGAGCAGGACAGCTTCCTCGCCGAGCAGCTCAAGCCCCAGGCGCTGCAACGCGTCGCGGAAGCCGTCGGCCATCCACTGGAACTGCGTCTGCAGCCCGGCTACGACCACAGCTATTTCTTCGTCGCCAGCTTCATCGACGATCATCTGCGGCACCATGCGGCGGCTCTCACTGCCCCATAGGCTCTGTACGAAAAGTCGCCGAGCGAAGGTCAGGCGAGGCGAAAAAGGCTGAGGAAGCGGAGTTTACGAGCGGTAAATGAGCATTCCGAAGCCTTTTTCAACGAAGCATCACCGAGCGCAGGCACTTTTGGTACAGAGCCTAAGGGCGACGGGAGCTGTTACCAGCCGGTAGAATCGACGCCCTGTCATTTTCCAGGGCGTCTCTCTTCATGCGCATAGGTCACGGTTTCGACGTTCACGCCTTCGGCGAGGGCGACTTCATCACCCTCGGCGGTATTCGCATCCCTCACCACCACGGCCTGGTCGCCCACTCCGATGGCGACGTGCTGCTGCACGCCCTGGCCGATGCCCTGCTGGGCGCCGCGGCGCTGGGCGACATCGGCAAGCATTTCCCCGATACCGATCCGCGCTTCAAGGGCGCCGACAGTCGGGTGCTCTTGCGCCACGTGGTCGGTCTGGTGCGTGAGCAGGGCTGGCGGGTGGGTAACGTCGACGGCACTATCGCCGCCCAGGCGCCCAAGATGGCGCCACACATCGAAGCCATGCGCCAGGCCATCGCCGAAGACCTGCAGGTCGAGCTGGGCCAGGTCAACGTCAAGGCCACCACCACCGAACGCCTGGGCTTCGTCGGGCGCGAAGAGGGAATCGCCGTGCACGCCGTGGCTCTGCTGCTGCCCCTATGACCGAAGACCAACTGCTCGGGCCGCGCGCCCATGGCGAACCTTGCGGCCAGGCGATCCTCAAGGCCAGTGCCGAGGACTTCCAGGTGGACGAGGTGCTGGACATCCCCCTCAGCGGCGATGGCGAGCACCTCTGGCTGTGGGTCGAGAAGCGTGGCCTCAATACCGAGGAGGCCGTGCGCCGCCTGGCCCGTGCCGCCGGCGTGCCGCAGCGGGCGATCAGCTACGCCGGACTCAAGGATCGTCAGGCGTTGACCCGCCAGTGGTTCAGCCTGCACCTGCCCGGCAAGGCCGATCCGGACCTTACGGCGGCCTGTGACGAGACGCTGGTGATCCTCCAGCAGGGCCGGCATCGCCGCAAACTGCAGCGGGGCGCCCATTCCGCCAACGGCTTCCGCCTGCGCCTGACCGGACTCCAGGCCGATCCCGCGGCGCTGGAGGCTCGGCTACAGGCCATCGCTGCCCAGGGCGTACCCAACTACTTCGGTCCGCAGCGCTTCGGCTATCAAGGTGGCAACCTGGTTGATGCCCAGGAGTGCGCCCGTGACCAGCGTCTGCCCGAGCAGCGCAATCGCCGTTCGCGGACCCTGTCCGCCGCGCGCAGCTGGCTGTTCAATCAGGTGTTGGCGCAGCGCGTCGCCGCGGGTTCCTGGAATCAGGCCCAGGAGGGCGACCTGCTGGCCTTCACCGATAGCCGCAGCCATTTCCCGGCGACCGCCGCCGATCTGGCGGACCCGCGTCTGGTAGCCCTCGACCTGCACCCCACCGGGCCGCTGTGGGGCCAGGGGGAGTCGCCGGTACAGGGACCGGCCGCTGGCCTCGAGCGAAGCGTGGCAAACGCCGCTGGAGAGCTGCTCGCCTGGCTGGCCGGTGCCGGCCTCTCGCATGAACGGCGCATCCTGCGCCTCCCCATCGGCGGCCTGACGTGGCATTATCCCGCTCCTGACATTCTGCAACTCGAATTCGTCCTGCCGGCCGGCTGTTTCGCCACCGCAGTGGTTCGCGAGCTGGTAACGCTCGGCGAGGCAGGGCAGACGGAACATCCATGCGACTTCTGATCGCCAACGACGATGGGGTACTAGCCCCCGGTATCGCCGCGCTGCATGCCGCGCTCGCCGCCCGTGCGGACTACGAGTGCCAGGTGGTCGCGCCGCTCTATGACATGAGTGGCGTGAGCAGTGCCCTGACGCTGGACCGGCCGCTGCACCCGCAGCGTTTGCCCAATGGCTACCTGGGCGTCAATGGCACGCCTACCGATTGCGTCCACCTTGGCCTGAACGGACTGCTGGAAGAGACGCCGGACATGGTGGTGGCCGGTATCAACCTGGGCGCCAATTTGGGTGACGACGTCCTCTATTCCGGCACCGTGGCCGCGGCCATGGAAGGACGCTTCCTCAACCGTCCGGCCATCGCCTTCTCGCTGGTCTCGCGCAGCGCGGACAATATGGCCGTGGCCGCGGAAATCGCTGCCCGCATCGTCGCCGTCCACGAAAGCTTCGACCTGCCGCCGCGTACCGTCCTCAACGTCAACATCCCGGACCTGCCGCTGGAGCAGATCAAGGGCCTGCAGCTGACGCGCCTGGGCCATCGCGCCCAGGCCAAGCCGCCGGTGCGCGAGATCAATCCACGCGGCAAGGCGGGCTACTGGATCTCGGTATCCGGTGATGCGGTGGACGGCGGACCGGGCACCGACTTCCATGCCGTGCTGGAAGGCTATGTGTCGGTCACGCCACTGCAGTTCGATCGCACCTTCCGCGAGGGCTTCGCCGGGCTGGCGGTTCTCACGGAGCTGCTGGCATGAATCAGGGGCAAGAGCATATGCAAAGACACGGCATCGGCATGACGTCCCAGCGTACCCGCGAGCGGCTCATCCAGCGTCTCTACGAGGAGGGGCTGTCCAACGCTCAGGTGCTGGAGGTGATCCGTCGCACGCCGCGTCATCTGTTCGTCGACGAGGCCCTGGCCCACCGGGCCTACGAGGATACCGCGCTGCCCATCGGCCACAACCAGACGATCTCCCAGCCGTTCATGGTGGCGCGCATGACCGAGCTGCTGCTCGCCGGCGGCCCGCTGGACAAGGTCATGGAGATAGGCACAGGTTCCGGCTACCAGACCGCCATCCTGGCGCAGACCGTGGAACGGGTGTTTTCCGTGGAGCGCATCCAATCGCTGCAGGATCGCGCCAAGGAACGCCTGCTCGAACTGAATCTGCGCAATGTGGTGTTCCGTTGGGGCGATGGCTGGGAGGGTTGGCCGGCCTTGGCACCCTACAATGGCATCATCGTCACCGCCGCGGCCCGCGAGGTGCCCCAGGCGCTGTTGGATCAGCTGGCTCCCGGTGGTCGGCTGGTCATTCCGGTCGGCGTGGACGAGGAGCAGAAGCTTTTGCTGATCGTTCGGCAGGACGACGGCTTCGTGCGTCACGAACTCAACGCAGTGCGGTTCGTCCCGCTGCTCAATGGGCCCCTGGCCCAGTGAGAGACCCGGGAACGTTACCGGTGCACCGGGCTCCAAGGCAGCCAGACGGCTGCGGTCGCCTGAGGCCGGCCGGATGACTGGTCGGTACGAGATCAAACACGGCGGGAGGAACGGGTGAAGGCCCGAGCGCAAGGATTTTCAGGACGAGGGCGAGCGGGTTGGCTGGCAGGGTTGCTCGTGGCGCTGTTGCTGACGGGTTGCTCCACCTCGGGTTCGCGTGCGCCGGTGGTCGAGCGCGGCGATGGCCGCGGCGGCGTGCCCCAGGTCACTTCCGGGCAGTATCGCGTCAAGCGCGGTGACACCCTGTTCTCCATCGCCTCCCGTAATGGCTGGGAGTGGCGTGCCCTGGCGGCCCAGAATGGCCTCAGTGCGCCCTATGTGATCCACGTCGGCCAAGTCATCCGCTTCGGCAGCGGCTCGTCCGCCACCGCCAGTAGCTCCAGTCGCATCATCCGGCGGCCGGCGACCGTGGCTTCCGCTCCGGCACCGGGAAATCCGGTTGCCACTCCGGTCCCGATCCCGCCGCCGGTCACCTCGAGTCCCACCGCCGCGACCCCGGTGGTGACCTCGAATCTGCCCGCCGCACCGCCGCCGACCCCGGTGACGCCGGCCCAGACCCCCACCCGGGACGTCCCCCAATCCGCCGCCGGTTGGGCTTGGCCGACGAAAGGTACCTTGATCAGTCGCTTCGGGACCAGCAGCAGCCTGAACAAGGGAATAGACATCGCCGGCCAGGAAGGACAGCCCGTGATGGCCGCCGCCGACGGTACCGTGGTCTATGCGGGAAATGGTCTACGGGGCTATGGTGAACTGGTTATCGTCAAACACAGCGAAACCTACGTCAGTGCCTACGGTCACAACCGTAGGTTGCTGGTTCGGGAAGGTGAGCGTGTCAAGATAGGGCAGACGATTGCCGAGATGGGTTCGACCGGTACCGACAGGGTCAAGCTCCATTTCGAGATCCGCCGCCAGGGCAAACCGGTGGATCCCTTGCAGTTCCTGCCCAATCGCTGATTCGCTAGGCGCCGACTCGATCCCGCAGTCCTTTGGGGGTGAGTCATGGCGCATCGGCAACGTATCGATACGCCCTGGCTCGAAGCACAGACGAGCAAGGGTTACTCAAGATGATCCAGAACAAACAAGAAACCGAGTACGACCTCGGCGACGATGTCCTGCTTCTCGATTCCAATCCCTTCAGTGAGGAATCCGCCGATACCGCCATGAGCAAGGCGCTTTCCGGGCGTGGCAACCAGGTCGTCCGTGGGGCGAAGCTGGCTGATTACGGACGGGCACTGGACGCCACTCAGCTCTATCTCAACGAAATTGGTTTCTCGCCACTGCTCTCGCCTGCGGAAGAGGTGCATTTCGCCCGCCTGGCCCAGCGCGGCGACCCTGCCGGTCGCAAGCGCATGATCGAGAGCAACCTGCGCCTGGTGGTGAAGATCGCCCGACGCTATATCAATCGCGGCCTGTCGCTGCTCGATCTGATCGAAGAGGGCAATCTCGGCCTGATTCGCGCAGTGGAAAAATTCGATCCCGAGCGGGGCTTCAGATTCTCTACCTATGCTACCTGGTGGATTCGGCAGACTATCGAGCGGGCGATCATGAATCAGACCCGCACCATTCGCCTGCCGATCCACGTGGTGAAGGAGTTGAATCTTCACCTGCGTGCCGCTCGGGAGTTGACCCAGAAGCTCGACCACGAGCCCTCACCGGAGGAAATCGCGGCGCTGCTAGAGAAGCCGGTGGCAGACGTGAAGCGCGTGATGGGCCTGAACGAGCGCATCAGTTCGGTGGACATGGTGTTGGGGCCGGACTCAGAGAAGACCCTGCTCGATACCCTCACCGACGACAGACCCACAGATCCCTGCGAGTTGCTGCAGGACTCCGACCTCAACCAGAGCATCGACCAGTGGCTGCTGGAGCTGCCGGAGAAGCAGCGCGAGGTGGTGGTACGTCGCTTCGGCCTGCGCGGTCATGAGGCCAGTACCCTGGAGGAGGTCGGTCAGGAGATAGGGTTGACCCGCGAGCGGGTTCGGCAGATCCAGGTCGAGGCGCTCAGGCGGCTACGGGAGATCTTCGAACGCAACGGGCTGTCCAGTGATGCCCTGTTCTGACCACCTTGGTGCTGATCACCGCTAGCTGAATGTCAGCCAAACGAAGCCCGGATTTTTCCGGGCTTTTTTCTGCGTGTCGTTGTAAGCCAGGGCTTACAGACTGCGTAAGCAGGAGGCATGGGAGGCTGCGGGAAAGCCCCGCCTGATCAGCAAGACCAATAGGCAACTGCTTGCTACATAACGGTTTTTTGTTTCCGGCAAAACAACGTGATCGCGCGCTTGGCGCTGCTCGGTCCTATCGTGGCAGATTGCCAGTCGCGGAGAGCAGGGTAGTATCGGCGCTGTGTCTGGGACGACACGGATCGGCAGGATGCGGATCAGGAACACTTCAGGACGAAGTTCACCAGGACGGTGACAGGAATGCAGGGACAGGGACGAAGGGGGCGGAGCGATCCGCCCCCTTTTTTATTGCCCGGGCCTTTCTGACGCGGCTTAGCGCTCGAGTTGGGCGAGCTTGTTGGGCTTGCCATCCCACTCGGCGGCGTCGGGCAGGGCATCCTTCTTCTCGGTGATGTTCGGCCAGATATTGGCCAGCTCACTGTTGAGCTCGATGAAGGCTTCCTGGCCGGCGGGCACCTCGTCTTCCGAGAAGATCGCCTGGGCCGGGCACTCGGGCTCGCACAGGGCGCAGTCGATGCACTCGTCCGGGTGGATCACCAGGAAGTTGGGGCCTTCGTAGAAGCAGTCCACCGGGCAGACTTCCACGCAGTCGGTATATTTGCATTTGATGCAGTTGTCAGTGACGACGAAGGTCATCTGCTCGTTCTCCTCAGGCTAAGGCGGCGGATTCTAGCAGCATTGCCGGAACCCTCGTATCCGTTAACTCAGATACGCTTTTTCCATTCGTAGATAAGCTCCAGGGCCCGTCTGGGTGTGATGTCGTCCGGTTGCAGGCGTTCCAGTTCCTCGATGAGAGGATGGGCGGCGCTGGCGAACAGATCGGCCTGCAGCGGGCGGTCCTTGGGCGGCGCGCTGACCGGCAGCGCCGTACCCACCTCACCGTTGAAACTGGCCGCTTCCAGGCGCGCGAGATGCTCGCGGGCGCGCAAGATGACGTCTTCCGGCACACCCGCCAACTGCGCCACGGCCAGGCCATAGCTCTGGCTGGCCGGACCGGGCAGCACATGGTGCAGGAAGACGATGCGGTCGTTGTGCTCGGTGGCGTTGAGGTGGACGTTGGCCACGCTCGGCTGGCCTTCCGGCAGCACGGTCAATTCGAAGTAGTGGGTGGCGAACAGCGTCCAGGCGCGCAGCCGCGCCAACTGCTCGGCGGCGGCCCAGGCCAGGGAGAGGCCGTCGAAGGTACTGGTACCGCGCCCCACCTCGTCCATCAGCACCAGGCTGTGTTCGCTGGCGTTGTGCAGGATGTTGGCGGTCTCGCTCATCTCCACCATGAAGGTGGAGCGACCACCGGCCAAGTCGTCGCTGGAGCCGATGCGGGTGAAGATGCGATCCACCAGAGAGAGTTCGCAACTGGCCGCCGGGACGAAGCTGCCGACATGCGCCAGGAGCACGATCAGTGCGGTCTGGCGCATGTAGGTGGATTTACCGCCCATGTTCGGCCCGGTGATCACCAGCATGCGGGTGTCGTTGTCCAGGGTGACGTCGTTGGCGACGAAGGGCGTGTCCAGCACCTGTTCCACTACCGGGTGGCGACCCTGGCCGATCTTCAGGCAGGGTTCCGCGACGAAGCGGGGCTTGTTCAGGTCCAGGTTGAGCGCCCGCTCGGCGAAGTTGGCCAGGACGTCCAGCTCGGCCAGGGCGGCGGCGCTGTCCTGCAGGGGTGCCAGGTGACCGATGAGCTCGTCGAGCAGGGCTTCGTAGAGGGCCTTCTCCCGCGCCAGGGCGCGACTCTGGGCCGACAGCGCCTTGTCTTCGAAGGCCTTGAGCTCCGGGGTGATGAAGCGCTCGGCACCCTTGAGGGTCTGGCGGCGGATGTAGTCGGCCGGCGCCGACTCGGCCTGCTTACTGGGGATCTCGATGAAGTAGCCGTGGACGCGGTTGTAGCCGACCTTGAGGCCCTGCAGGCCGGTACGGGCCTTCTCGCGCGTTTCCAGGTCCATGAGGAATTGGCCAGCGTTCTCGCTGAGGGTCTGCAACTCGTCCAGCTCGGCGTCGTAGCCGCGTTTGATGACGCCGCCGTCGCGGATCACCGCGGGCGGGTTGTCGATGATGGCGCGGGCCAGGGTGGCCGCCAGTTCCGGATAGGTCTGGATGCTCTTGGCCAGGTCGAGCAGGTGCGGGGCGATCATCTGCGTCAGCCCTTCCTGCAACGCCGGCAGCGCGGCCAGGGCATCGCGCAGACGGGCGAGATCGCGCGGGCGGGCGTTGCGCAGGCCGATGCGGGCGAGGATGCGCTCCAGGTCGCCGATGTCCTTGAGTTGCGGCTGCAGGGTCTCGAAGCGATAGCTTTCCAGCAGGCAGGTGATGGCGTCCTGGCGGGCTTCGATGATGGCGCGATTGCGCAGCGGGCGATTCAGCCAGCGGGTCAGCAGGCGACTGCCCATGGCGGTCTGGCAGCGGTCGACCACCGATTGCAGGGTGTTGTCGCGACCGCCGGCCAGGTTGACGTCCAGTTCCAGGTTGCGCCGGCTGGCGCCGTCGAGGATGACGGTGTCGTCCAGGCGCTCGTGCCTCAGGCTGCGCAGGTGCGGCAGGGCGGTGCGCTGGGTTTCCTTGGCATAGGCCAGCAGGCAGCCAGCGGCGCCGATGGCCAGGCCCAGCTTGTCGCAGCCGAAGCCCTTGAGATCGCCGGTGCCGAATTGCTGGCAGAGGCTCTTGAGCGCCGAGTCGCAATCGAAGTCCCAGGGCGCGCGTCTACGCACACCGCGGCGCTTCTCGGCGGGCAGGCCGGCGGGCCAGTCGTCGGGGATCAGCAATTCGGCGGGATTGAGCCGATCCAGCTCGGCTAGCAGAGTTTCCCAGCCGGCCAGTTCCTGCACGGTGAAACGGCCACTGGCGATGTCCAGCACGGCCAGGCCGAACAGGCGCTCGTCGCCCAGCACGGCGGTCAGCAGGTTGTCGCGGCGCTCGTCGAGCAGGGCTTCGTCGCTGACGGTGCCGGGGGTGATGATGCGCACCACCTGACGCTCCACCGGGCCCTTGCTGGTGGCCGGATCGCCGATCTGCTCGCAAATCACCAGCGACTCGCCGAGCTTGACCAGCTTGGCCAGGTAGCCTTCGGCGGAGTGGAAGGGGATGCCGGCCATAGGGATGGACTTGCCGGCCGAGGCGCCGCGGGCGGTCAGGGTGATGTCGAGCAATTTCGCCGCGCGGCGGGCATCGTCGTAGAACAACTCATAGAAATCGCCCATGCGATAGAACAGCAGCTGCTCGGGATGCTGCTGCTTGATCTTGAGGTACTGCTGCATCATGGGCGTGTGCGCGGAGAGATCGCTCATGCGGGTAATTCGATCCGGTGGGCTGTTGGAGAGCCGCGTATTGTCCAATAACTCGCGGCTTTTGTCGGCCCCGGATCGTTCAGGCGGCGGGTTAGCGCGGTGGCGCTGGCTCGGCCGCTGCCAGGCGCGGCAGGTAGAGGGTGACGGTGGTTCCCGTCCCCGGCGCCGAGGCGAGGTGGGCGAGGCCCCCGGACTGCTTGGCGAAGCCATAGATCATCGACAAGCCCAGGCCGGTGCCCATGCCGACCGGCTTGGTGGTGAAGAAGGGATCGAAGGCGCGAGCCAGGACCTCGGGTGGCATCCCCAAACCGGTGTCGAGCACCGCCAGGGTCACATAGTCGCCAGCCGGCAACTCCAGGGTGGTCGCCTGGGCCTCGTTCAGCCGACGGTTGGCGGTGACGATGCGCAGCAGGCCGCCGCCAGGCATGGCATCGCGCGCGTTGATGCACAGGTTGAGCAGGGCGTTCTCCAACTGATGCGGATCGCACAAGGTGAGATGCAAGTCCTCGGCCAGTTCGGTATGGATCTGGATGAGTGAACCCACCGAGTGTCGAATGAGCTCTTCCATGCCCAGTACCAGGTCGTTGGCGTGGGTGGCGGTAGGTTCGAGGGCCTGGCGGCGGGAAAAGGCCAGCAGGCGCTGGGTGAGGGCGGCGGCGCGCTCCGCCGCGCCCTTGGCGGCACTTGCGTAGCGCTGCAGATCGGTGAAACGGCCCTGGTCGAGACGCAGGGACAGCATGTCGAGGCTACCGATCACGCCAGTCAGCAGGTTATTGAAGTCGTGGGCGATACCACCGGTGAGCTGGCCCACGGCTTCCATCTTCTGGCTCTGGCGCAACTGTTCCTCGGCCTGTTGCAGGGCTTGCTGCTGTTCGCGGATGGCGGTGATCTCGCGCACCGAGGCGTAGATGAGCCCGTCCTGCAGCACGGCATTCCAGGAGAACCAGCGATAGCCGCCCGTGCGGTGGCGATAGCGGTTCTCGAAGCCGAACAGGGGTTCACCGGCCAGCAGGTGCTTCACGGCGACCTCGGTGCGCTCGCGGTCGTCGACGTGGATGAAGGCCATGAAGGGTTCGCGACGCAGCTCTTCAGCCGTCCAGCCGAGGGTGGCGGTCCATGCCGGGTTGAGGTCGAGTAGCTGGCCTTCCGGAGTCGCCGTGCAGAGCAGGTCGGGGCTGGCCTGCCAGATGAGGTCGCGTTGGCGGGTACGCAGCGTCACCTGTTCGTCGAGGCTGCCGGCGAAGCGGTAGAGGGATTCGAGACTACGGCGCTGGGCGGCGCACACCACCGCCATGACGACGTTGACGAAGACGAACAGCGCATGGGACACCCAGCGCTCGGAGAACAGGGCGAAATAAGCGGGCGCTTTGACGAACAGCGTCTCCGCCAGCAGGACCGCGAACAGGGTGGCGAACACCCCGGGACCCAGGCCGAACCAGAAGGCCGCCGTCATGATGAAGGGGATGAACAACAGATAGGGCAGGCTATCGATGTCCAGGCTCAGGCGGATGACCGCCGCCAAGCCGATCAGTAGGGTGGCGCCGAGGTAACGCAGGGGCGCGGGGGCGTCCCGCGGGGCCAGCTGCAGCAGCCGGCCGAGCAGGGTGGGGGTGAAGATGGGCAATGGCTCCTAGACCTCGGGACGCTGATCCAGCGCGTGACCTGGGCGGTGAACGAAAGACGCGGGTCGTTCAGGTGCCTTCGTGGCGTTCGTATTCTTCCACCGCCCGGGCGACTTCGGCGTTATCACGTGCAGTGCTCTGCGCCTGGCGCTCGAAGGCGTTCGCCAGTTCGTCGACCAGTTGCAGCAGGCGCGGAATGTCACCGGTGCGCTCGGCATCGGCAGCCTGTTCGCGCACGCGGTTGACGAAGGCTTGGGGATCGTCGAAGGCGGTCATGGTCGTTCTCCGGTGGGGTGATAGACGTCTGACCACAATCTGCTGCCAAGACTCATTCGGGCCGACGCCAAACCTGTGGATTGACCAGATTGGCCGGGCGCTGGCCGGACAGCGCGGCGAGCAGGTTGTCCACCGCGCAGCGGGCCATGGCCTCGCGGGTCTCGTGGGTCGCCGAGCCCAGGTGCGGCGTGGGCACCACGTTGGACAACTGCAAAAACGGTGAGTCCGGCGCTACCGGCTCGCGGTCGAAGACGTCCAGCCCGGCGCCGCGCAAGCGTCCTTCTTGCAGGGCCGCGATCAAGGCGGTCTCGTCGATCACCGGCCCGCGCGAGACGTTGATCAGGATGGCGTGGGCCGGTAGCCGAGCGAGTTCGGCGGCGCCGAGCAGATGGTGTGTCTCGTCGCTCAGGGGCACGGTGACGCAGAGGAAGTCGCAGCTCGCCAGCAGTTCCGGCAGCGGCAGGAAGCGTGCCCCGTAGCGCTCGTCCACCGCGGGCTTGGCGGCATGGGCGGTGTAGTGGACCTGCATGCCGAAGCCCAGGTGGGCGCGGCGGGCGATGGCCTGGCCGATGCGGCCCATGCCGACCAGGCCGAGGGTCTTGCCGTGGACGTCACAACCGAAGTGCGCCTCGCCCAGGCTGGCCTGCCAGTGGCCGGCGCGGACCCAGTCGGCCAGCTCGACGATGCGCCGCGCCGTGGCCAGCAGCAGGGCGAAGGCAGCGTCGGCCACGCTCTCGGTGAGCACGTCCGGGGTATTGCAGAGCAGGATACCACGACGTTCCAGGTAGGACAGGTCATAGCTGTCGAAGCCGACCGAGACGCTGGCAATGGCTTCCAGCTTGGGCGCCAGGTCCAATAGCTCCGGCGTCAGCTTGAAGCTGGAGCCGAGCAGGCCCTGGGCCTCGGGCAATCGCTCGCGCAAGCGGACTTCGCCGCCTGGTGCCTTGAGATCGACAAACTCCAGGTCGAAGGCTTCCTCCAGGCGCGCGGTGAGGGCGGGGGACAGGGCCTTGTAATGGATCACCTTCTTTTTCATGGGCGGGCCATCCTTTCAGTGGCTGGTGGCAGGGTTGAGTGCCGCGGTACGGGTGACCGGCTCCTGGCGCAGCAACAGGGTCAAGACCACCGCCACCAGTAGAGAGCCGCCCATGAAGCCGAAGGAGGCGCCGGGTCCGCCGGTGACGCCATTCAGATAGCCCACCAGGTAGGAGCCGGCAAAGGAGCCCAGGGCGCCCATGCTGTTGATCAGCGCCATGGCACCACCGGCGACGTTGCCCGGCAAGATTTCCGGGACGATGGCGAAGAAGGGGCCATAGGGGGCGTACATGCAGGCGCCGGCGACCACCAGCAGCGCATAGGACCACCAGAAGTGGTGCGGGCCAAGGGCGAAGGAGCCGAGGAAGGCGAGGGCGGCGATCAGCAGCGGCGGCCAGACGAACAGCTTGCGATTCTGTAGCCGATCGGATGCCCAGGAGACGCCGACCATGGCCAGCACGGCGGCGAGATAGGGCAGCGAGGACAGCCAGCCAGCCTGGACGATGTCCAAGTGGGCGCCCTGGCGCAGGATCGACGGCAGCCAGATGACGAAACCGTAGACGCCAATGCTCCAGCAGAAATACTGCAGCGACAGCAGGATCACCTTGGGCGAGCGGAAGGCCTCGGCGTAGTTCTTCACCGGCTTCATGCCCTGCTGCTCGGCTTTGAGCGCCGCTTCCAGGCGGGCCTTTTCCTGGGCGTCGAGCCAGGTGGCGTCCTTGGGGCGCTCGGCGGCCAGGCGCCACCAGATGAAGGCCCAGATCACCGCCGGCAGACCTTCGATGATGAACATCCAGCGCCAGTCCAAGGCATGGATCAGATAGCCCGAGACCACCGACATCCAGAGGATGGTCACCGGATTGCCGAGGATCAGGAAGGTATTGGCCCGCGAGCGCTCCCGCTTGGTGAACCAGTGGCAGAGATAGACCAGCATCGCCGGCATCACTGCGGCTTCCACCACACCGAGCAGGAAGCGGATGGCGATCAGCAAGGTGACGTTGGGCACCATGCCGGTCAGGGTGGCCAGGCCGCCCCAGGCGATCAGGCTCCAGAAGATCAGCCGCTTGACGCTGCGCTTCTCGGCATAGATGGCGCCGGGCACCTGGAAGAAGAAGTAGCCGAGAAAGAACAGCGCACCGAGCAGCGAGGACATCGCCGGGGTGATGCCCAAATCGTCGGCCATGCCGGAGGCAGCGGCAAAGCCATAGTTGGCCCGATCAAGATAGGCCAGGCTGTAGGTGATGAAGACCACCGGCATCAGATACCACCAGCGGCGGGGAGCGAGGGAGGAAGCGTTCATGGGGTCACCTGCTTGATTGTTCTTGTCAGGGGTGTGGGAGAGGATCAGCGGAGCTCGTGGCGGTAGGGCAGGCCTTCCATGTCGCCGACCACCTGCACGGCGCGGGCGCCGATCCAGTTGCCGCGGGCGACGGCGGCAGCCACGTCCAGGCCATCGAGCATGGCGCTTACGAAACCGGTGGCGAAGCCGTCGCCAGCGCCGACGGTGTCCACCACCTCGGCCACCGTCACGCCCGGCACCTTGCCCTCGGCCTCCGGGGTGCGCCAGTAGCCGCCCTGGGGACCGAGCTTGATGGCGACGGCCTGGGCGCCGCGGTCGAGGTAGAAGGCGGCGATGTCGGCGGGCGTGTCGTAGCCGGTCAGCAGACGCCCTTCGGCCAGGCCGGGCAATACCCAGTCGGCCAGGCTGGCGAGTTCGTTGAGCTCCCGGCGCATCTGGGCCTCGCTGTCCCACAGCGACGGGCGCAGGTTGGGATCGAAGGAGACGCTGCGACCGGCACCGCGCATGGCTTCCAGCAGATGACGGCTGAAGGCGCGGGCGCTGGGCGACAATGCCGGCGGGATGCCGGTGGCGTGCAGATGGCGCGCCTGCAGCAGGCTGGGGTCGAAGTCTTCCTCGATGTTGAGGTGGCTGGCCGCCGAACCGCGACGGAAATACTCAACCACCGGATCGCTGCCATCGAAGACACGGGACTTGAGCTGGAAGCCGGTGGGATGCCTGGGATCGACCTTGAGCCGAGTGCAGTCCAGTCCCTCGGCTTCGAGACTGGCGCGGACGAAGCGACCGAAGGAGTCGTCACCCACCCGCGACAGCCAGGCCACCTTGAAGCCGAGACGACTCAGGCCGATGGCCACGTTGTTGTCGGCGCCGGCGATGCGCTTGCCGAACTGGCCGACGCTGGCCAGATCGCCCGGGGTTTCGGCCACGAACATGGCCATGGTTTCGCCGAAGGCGAGGATGTCGAACTCAGCCATGGCGGCGCATCTCCTGCTGCTGGTTATCGAAGGTGCGTAGCGTCGCTACCTGGCGCCGGGCTTCGGCGAGCAGATCGGCACCCATCAGGGGAAACTCGATGGCCCGCCGCAGACCAGCGGGGAAGTAGCCCATCAGGCCCTGCCAGGCCAGCAGGTCGGCGGCTTCTGGGTGTACGGCATGCAGCCCACCGGCGCGCCGGCGCACCGCCTTGCAGTGCAGATAGCGTACGTCCGCGCCGAGCAGGCGGGCGGCCTGCAGCGGGTCCTCGTTCTGCCAGCGCCAGTTGCCGATGTCGAAGGTCAGCCCCACCGGCAGTTGCGCAGCCCGCGCCGCCTGGATGAAGGCGCGCAGGGGTTCGAGACGGCCGCCCTGCACGGTCTGGTCGTTTTCCACCAGCAGTTGCGGGCCCTCGTCCGCCAGCAAGGCGGATAGGGCGGTCAGGTCAGCCGCAGGGCGGTAGTGACCGAGCGACACCTTGAGGGTATCGGCGCCCAGGCGGCGGGCTTCGTCCAGGGCAGTGAACAGCCGTGGCGACAAGGCCCCGCCGGCGGTAGGCCAGAGCTCCAGCGGCACGGAATACACGCAGCCCAGGCCGGCGGCTGCAATGGCGTCGCGCAGGGCGTCGAAATCGGGTTCGCCGTCGAACAGCTCCGCGCGAATCTCCACGTGGGAGGCACCGGCGGCGGCGATGAGGTCGAGCCAGGCAGCCTGGCCCTGGGGGCGGACCACGTCGGCGCCGAAGGCCGAGGTGGTGATAGCAATCTCCGGTGGCATTGTTGTTCTCCTGAAACCGGTTTCATCAACAGACGAGCAAAAAGGGGAAAGGTGCCTCAGGTTCGCGCGCGCGTGGATCGGCGGATGTGCAGTTCCGCGGCGAAGGTCTGCCGCACCGGCGCGCTGCGATCACCCTCGATTCGCCGTTGCAGGCGCTCGAAGGCCGCTACCCCCAGGGCATGGGTCGGCTGGGCCAGGGCGCTGATGCCGCCGCCGACTAGGGGAAACCAGTCCAGGTCGTCCAGGGCGAGCAGGCCGAGGCGTTCGAACAGAGGTTCGCCCAGGGCCTGCAGGGCCAGGGTGGTCGCCAGGGTGGCCACGCCGTTGGCGGTGAGAATGGCCTTGGGGCCCGGTCCCGGCTTCGCCAGAAAGGCCGCCAGGTCGGTCTGCAGTGCCAGGGGCTGGTCCGCCTGGGTGCTGTGGCTGCCGCGGCAGCCGGGTTGGGCCGCCAATCTGGTTGCGAAGGCGGCCAGGCGCTGCTGGCGCGAGCTGGTGCCGTCCAGCGGCTCGCTCACCAGCAAGAGATCGCGATAGCCCTGCTCCAGCAAATGATTCAGGCCGGTCTCGATGGCCTCGTGATTGTCCAGCCCGACCAGATCGGCCTCGACGCCCGGCAATTCGCGGTCGAGCAGCACCAGTGGCAACGCCTTGCCCAGCTGCTGCAGGTCGGCCGCGTGTTGGCCGAAGGTGTTCACGATCAGGCCTTCGATGCTGTAGGACTGCAAGGCGGCCAGTTGCTGGCGCTCCTGCTGAGCATCCTGGTCGGTGTTGCACACCAGCAGCGAATAGCCTTGCTGGCGGCAGGCGGTTTCCACGCCATGCATCACCGCGGTGGAGTAGGGGTTGAGCATGTCGGCCACCAGCATGCCGATCAGGCGACTGCGCCCGCGCTTGAGGCCGCGCGCCATCTGGTTGGGCTGGAAGTCCAGGGCGACCACGGCCGCCTCGATACGCGCGGCGAGGGCGTCCGACAGCAGGCGACGGTCACCGCCGATGTAGCGGGACACGCTGGCCTTGGACACGCCGGCAGCGGCGGCCACTTCGGCGATGGTGGCGCGTGAGGAGGGACGCGCACCGGGAGTGAAGAAGTTGTTCATGGCGTACCGCTGTTGGAATTTTGTAGGTGCCTGAAACCGGTTTCAGTAAATCTTTTCTCCCCGTGGCGGGCAAGCCGGTCTAAGGTGCCTGCCGACCAGTGGTCGCCGCAGCTGTTCGTCTGGGGTGGTCACCTTCTTATATCCGTCTGTGCAAAAGAGGTTCCGATGGACGCCATCGACAGTCTCGCCACCCGCCTGGGCGAAGCCCTGCAAGCCGCTGGTGCCCAGGTCACCACCGCCGAATCCTGTACCGGGGGCGGCATCGCCGAGGCGATCACCCGCATCCCGGGCAGCTCCGCCTGGTTCGAGGCCGGTTTCGTGACCTATTCCAATCGCCAGAAGACGGCGCAACTGGACGTGCCGGCCGCGCTGTTCGAGCAGGTCGGCGCGGTCAGCGAAGAGGTGGTGACGGCCATGGCCCGGGGCGCCCAACGGCGCGCCGCTGCTCGCTTCGCCGTGGCGGTGAGCGGTATCGCCGGACCGGGCGGCGCGGTACCGGGCAAGCCGGTGGGTACCGTCTGGCTGGCCTGGGTGGACGGGGAAAAGTTGCACACCGAGCGACAGGTCTTTGCCGGTGATCGTGCGGCAGTTCGCCACCAGACCCAGGTCCGTGCCCTGGAGGTTTTGCTGGCGCTGTTGGACGAGGAAAAAGCCGCTCAGGTGTAGCAACCTGGTGGCGACTATGGTTTAATACTGTTCACTTATACAGGTATCCACGGCCGTCTGGCCCCTTCTTTCTTCGAGAGGAATCTAATGGACGACAACAAAAAGCGCGCCCTGGCCGCGGCCTTGGGACAGATCGAAAAGCAATTCGGCAAGGGCACCGTGATGCGCATGGGCGATCACGAGCGCCAGGCCATCCCGGCGATCTCCACCGGCTCCCTGGGCCTGGACATCGCCCTCGGCATCGGCGGCCTGCCCAAGGGCCGGATCGTCGAGATCTACGGTCCCGAGTCCTCGGGTAAGACTACCCTGACCCTGTCGGTCATCGCCCAGGCCCAGAAGCAGGGCGCCACCTGCGCCTTCGTCGACGCCGAGCACGCGCTCGACCCGGACTATGCCGGCAAGTTGGGCGTCAACGTCGACGACCTGCTGGTTTCCCAGCCGGACACCGGCGAACAGGCCCTGGAAATCACCGACATGCTGGTGCGTTCCAACGCGGTCGACGTGATCATCGTCGACTCCGTGGCGGCCCTGGTGCCTAAGGCCGAGATCGAAGGCGAGATGGGTGACATGCACGTGGGTCTGCAGGCGCGTCTGATGTCCCAGGCGCTGCGCAAGATCACCGGCAACATCAAGAACGCCAACTGCCTGGTCATCTTCATCAACCAGATCCGCATGAAGATCGGTGTGATGTTCGGCAACCCCGAGACCACCACCGGCGGTAACGCCCTGAAGTTCTACTCCTCGGTCCGTCTGGACATCCGCCGTATCGGCGCGGTGAAGGAAGGCGACGAGGTGGTCGGTAGCGAAACCCGCGTCAAGGTGGTCAAGAACAAGGTCTCGCCACCGTTCCGCCAGGCCGAGTTCCAGATCCTCTACGGCAAGGGCATCTACCTGAACGGCGAGATCATCGACCTCGGCGTGCAACTGGGCCTGATCGAGAAGTCCGGTGCCTGGTACAGCTACCAGGGCAGCAAGATCGGCCAGGGCAAGGGCAACGCCGCCAAGTTCCTGGACGACAACCCCGAGATCAAGGGAGCGCTGGACAAGGCGATCCGCGAGAAGCTGCTGAACCAGCCGAGCAACCAGAAGGCCGAGGTAGCTCAGGAAGAAGACGCCGACGTCGACTTCTGATCGCGTACCCACGCTTGAGACGACCCCCGCCCTGTGCGGGGGTTTTCGCATTGAGGAGGAAGCATCTTGGGCAATCCACTGGATACCACCGCCGCCATCCGCCTGGCCGCCATGGACCTGCTGGCGCGGCGTGAGCACGGGCGCGAAGAGCTGTCGCGCAAGCTGCGACGGCGCGGGGCCGAGGAGAGCCTGCTCGGTCCGGTGCTGGATCGCCTGGCCGAGGATGGTCTGCTCGACGAGAGTCGCTATCTGGAGAGCTACATCGCCAGCCGCGCCCGGGCCGGCTATGGCCCCCTGCGTATCCGCGAGGAACTGGGTCAGCGCGGCCTGAAGCGGGAGCAGATAGAGGCAGCGCTGCGCGACGCGGACGTGGACTGGCAAGGACAGCTGGAAGCCGTCTGGCGCAAGAAGTTCGGTACGCCGCCTACCGATGCCAAGGAGCGCGCCAAGCAAGGCCGCTTCCTGGCCTACCGTGGCTATGCCATGGACGGGATCAATCGGGTGCTGAGCCGGCGGTAGAGGGGAATGGGCCTGGGGTGCTGGGCTTCGCTGCGCTCGACCCGGCCCACAGGTCCATCTCGCCCACGGTGAGCGACTGATCGCGGAAAACGAAAGCTCGCATGGCTAACCCCCTCTCCCTCAGGGATAGGGTGGGGGTGAGGGCGCGCTTCGCGGCGGTGCCCGAGTGGAAAGTAGGCGCCGTTTTCCCATGCGTTTGTAGGAAGGGAATCAAGTTCAGAGCCATCGCGGCCATGGCGGTCCGCTGATGCGGCCGCTCCTGCAGGCGCTCGACGTACCCTTAGGAGCAACTGTCTTATCGCGGCCATGCCGGTGCGCCCTAGGGACCGCTCTGGCTTGGACTATCGCGGCCATGGCGGTCCGCCGATGCGGCCGCTCCTACAAAAGCCTCATCCTCTGTAGGAGCGGCCCATGGCCGCGATGGCATCGATCGACCTCGGTCGCGCAGGTTGGCGCTGACTTAAGCGAAGCCCAACATCAACTCTGCTGGCGGAATACGCTGGGCTTCACTGCGCCCTAACCAGCCTACGGGGATACCCACGACTCCGGTCGATTAAGCTCGTCCACCAACTCGCGCAGCCGGCCGTAGTGGCGACCATGGAAGTCGAAGGTAAGACGCGTCAGGTGGGCGAATTCGGCTTCGTCGGCACCGCCTTCGCCGGGTGCTAGCTGGGTGAAGCCGGGAGTGCGGCAGAGATCGGCGAAGTCTGTCGCCAGTCTTTCCAGGCAGGCGGGGGTCAGCGCGTGCTTCAGGCGGATGTAGAAGCGTTGATCACGCCAGCGGGTGGAGTGGTAGTTGCCGTAGAACTGCTCGATCTCCGCGGCGGCCGCCTCGGCGGAACGCACCAGGCGGACCAGCTTGAGATCGGCGGGCAGGATGTAGCCTTCGTCGAGCAGGTTGCGCTGCAGATAGGCCAGGGTGTCGTCCCAGAAATGACCGTCGGGCGTGTCCAGCAGCACCAGGGGTACCAGCGGACTCTTGCCGGTCTGGATCAGGGTGAGCACCTCGAAGGTTTCGTCCAGGGTGCCGAAACCACCAGGGCAGAGCACCAGCGCATCGGCTTCCTTGAGGAAGAACAGCTTGCGCACATAGAAGAAGTGGAAGGACAGCAGGTGATCCGTGCCTTCGATGGTCGGATTGGCCCGCTGCTCGAAGGGCAGGGTGATGTTGAAACCCAGGCTGGCTTCGGGGCCCGCGCCTTCGTGGGCCGCGCCCATGATGCCGGCGCCGCCGCCGGTGATGACCATCATGTCGCGCCGCGCCAGGGCGCTGCCCAGCTCGCGAGCGAGCCCATACAGAGCATGGTCGATGCGGGTACGCGCCGAGCCGAACACCGTGACCTTGCGCCGCCGCCGAAAGCGCTCCAGGGTGCGGAAGGCCTGCTCCAGCTCCTTCAGGGTCTGCAGCATGATCTTGGCGTCCCAGCGCGCCGGGTTGGTCTGCGCCATGCGCACCACCGTCACCAGCATCTCGCGGTACAGGCCCAGGTTGGGACTGCCGCCGGGCAGGGCATGCTCCAGCAAGTCGTCGATGCGCTGACCGAGATCGGCGGCGCTGGGCTCCACGTGGCGGGCCAGGTAGCTGTCGTCACTGTCCTCGGTCATGGCGCGAACTCCCGTTACTTGCCCAGGCCGCAGTCGGCCGCCTGGAAGCGCTCGACCATGATCGGCTTGTTGGTCTGGTATTCGGTGAAGTCATAGACCAGGGTAGCGCCGCGGGCCAGCAATTGACGGTAGCCGTTGTTCTGGCAGACGCTCTCGGCGAGCTGGACGCGGACCGTCGCCGGATTCTCGCGCATGCGGGCGGCGTGGGCCGGGCGCACGCTGAGGTGGTCGATCAGCTGCTTGCCCTGCACGGTGTAGCCACGGTCGAGGATGTCTTCGTTGATGGCGCGGGGCGTCCCCTGGCTGCTCTCGGCGGCGACCTTGCGCAGCATCTGGTTGAGCTCGTGATCCTTGAGCGACTCGGCCGCCTGGGCGGTGAAGGGCAGGGCGAGCGTCAGGGCGAGCAAGGCAAAACGAGGCATCGTGTTCTCCAGCGTAGGGAAGCCCGTTTCGACCGTGGTCGCGGGCAGGGGTTCGCAAGGCGTCTACCCAGGGTACCTTGCCTGGCCGCCGCGAGCATCCCGGTCGCTCTGGTAAACTGCGTTTTTGCCCAAGAGCCCGGCATGCCCCCGACCTCAGATATCTCCCTTCATGCCGTGGCTCGCCTGCGCCAGGAGCGCCTGGCGCGCAGCATCAAGCCCTTCGTCGCCCGAGGTTCACGCATGGCGCGCTGCCCGACCTGCCGCCTGGCCCCGAGCCATTGCCTGTGCGAGCTGCGTCCGTTGCGTCAGACCCGGGCCGGGATGTGCCTGCTGATGCACGACGTGGAGCCGCTCAAGCCGAGCAACACCGGCTGGCTGATCGCCGACGTGGTGGCCGACACCCATGCCTTCGGCTGGAGTCGTACTGCCGTCGATCCGCGTCTGCCGGCCTTGCTGGAACAACCCGAGTGGCAGCCGCTGCTGGTGTTTCCTGGCGAGTACGCCGCGCCCGAGCGGGTGGTGGAGACCTTGCCGCTCGCGCCTGGGCAGCGGCCGCTGTTCGTGCTGCTGGATGCCACCTGGACCGAAGCGCGCAAGATGTTCCGCAAGAGTCCCTATCTGGATGCCCTGCCGGTGCTGAGTTTCCAGCCCTCGGCGCTGTCGCGTTATCGACTACGCCGTTCCACTCGGGGCGAGCACCTCTGTACCGCCGAGGTGGCGGCGCTGTGCCTGGAGCTGGCCGGGGAGGCGCCGGTCGGTCGCTTGCTGGAGGCCTATCTGGACGTCTTCAGCGAGCGCTATCTGGATGCCAAGCACCACCTGCCGCTGGCGGCGGACAGTCCGGCCAGCCAGCACCTGATCGCCTTGAGCGCTAGTTGACCGGCTTGACCTCCACCGGCGCCTGCCGCGGCCAGAGTTGCGCGGCCAACATGCCGGCGAACATCAGCGCACAGCCCAGGTAGCCACGGCCGCTGAGAGACTCACCCAGCAGCCAGGCGCCGAAGAAGGCGGCGAACACCGCTTCCAGGGAAAAGATCACCGCCGCGTGGGAGGCGATGGCGCCACGCTGGGCGAAGACCTGCAGGGTGTAGCCGATGCCCGCGGCGATCACTCCGCCATAGAGCAATTCGGGCAGGGCGAGGGCGATCTGGCCGGCCTGGATCGGCTCGAAGATCAGTGCCAGCAACAGGCTCAGGGCGGCGCAGACCAGAAACTGCACGATGGACAGCAGGGTTGCATCATGGCGACTGGAATAGTGCCCCACCAGCAGCACGTGTACGCCCCAGGCCAGGGCGCCGGCCAGTTGCAGCAGATCGCCCGAGGCCACCTGGAAGTTCTCGCCGATGCTTAACAGGCCCATGCCGACCACCGCGAGGCAGGCGCCGACCCAGGTCCCGATGTGGCTGCGCTGGCCCAGCGCCAGTCCCAGCAGCGGCACCACGATGACGTAGAGCCCGGTGATGAAGCCGGAGTTGGTCACGCTGGTGAACAGCAGGCCGACCTGCTGCAGGTTGATGCCTAGGGTCAGCACCAGGCCCATCAGCAGGCCACCTTTGAGGGTGTCGCGGGTGAAGGCCTGCTGGCGGCCACCACGGCGCAGGAACAGCAGCAGCGGCAACAGGGTGAGGACGCCCAGTGCGAATCTCAGGCCGGTATAGAGGAAGGGACCGATGTGGGCCATGCCGCCGGTCTGGGCGACGAAGGCGCTGCCCCAGATGATGGCGGTGAGCAGCATGAGCAGATCGGCACGGAGAGCGGCGCTGGGCATCGGGTATCTCTTGGGCAAAAAAGCGCAACTGTGCCGCAACCGGCGGGCCTTGCCTACCGCTCGGATACCCTTCGGCCTTGCTCCCGCCCGCGTCGTTCGGCATGCTGAGGCGAGCGCGAACGCTGCCGGCGCGCCTGGTGCCGGGTGTTCGCCGCCTCATGACAACAAGGAAAGCTACACCATGGCGGCTGCCTACCAGATCCTGATCGCGGACGATCATCCGCTGTTTCGCAGCGCGCTGCAGCAGGCGCTCACCCTGGGCCTAGGGGCTCAGGCGCGGCTCACCGAAGTGGCCGATATCGCCGAGCTCCAGGCCTGTCTCGCCGAGAGCACTGACTGGGACCTGGTGCTGCTGGACCTGAACATGCCCGGTGCCTACGGCTTCTCCGGACTGGTGTTGCTGCGCGGTCAGTATCCGCAGGTGCCGGTGGTGATGATCTCGGCGCAGGAAGAACCCGCCGTGGTGCAGCGCGCCCGGGAATTCGGCGCCAGCGGCTTCATTCCCAAGTCCAGCGATCTGAGCACCCTGCAACAGGCGGTCAGCCAGGTGCTGGACGGCGATACCTGGTGGCCGCCGCAGGTGGAAGGCGCCGCTGCCCTGAGCGAGGAAGCCAAGGCCGCCAGCGCCGGACTCGCCAGCCTCACCCCACAGCAATTCCGCGTCCTGACCATGCTCTGCGAAGGCTTGCTCAACAAACAGATCGCCTTCGAGCTGAATGTCTCCGAAGCCACGGTGAAGGCCCATGCCACGGCCATCTTCCGTAAACTTGGCGTCCGCACCCGTACCCAGGCGGCGCTGCTGCTGCAGCAGTTGGAGAGTACCTCCAGCTAGGCCGACCCGGCACCTCAGGCGCGGGCGCTCGGCCCGTGCCTACTGGTCCGGCGCTCCACGTCCGTCCGGCGAGGCTGCCGATCTTCCCGCTTCATGCACCTGCCGCCCCTTATCGTCGGCGGTTCGACCACGCTGAATGGAGTTCCAGGTGATCTCTCCCTACAAAGGCAAGACCGGTCTGCGCCGGGTCATCAACGCAACGGGTTATTCCCTGGCCGGGCTACGTACGGCTTTTCGTCAGGAGGCGGCGTTCCGCTCCCTGGTAGCGCTCAACGTGGTGCTCTTGCCCATCGCCTTCTGGCTGGACGTCAGCCGTGGCGAGCGGGCTCTGCTGGTGGCGGTCTGCCTGCTATCGCTGGTGGTGGAGCTGTTCAATGCCGCCATCGAGGCGGTAGTGGATCGCATCTCGCTGGACTGGCACGAACTGTCGAAGAATGCCAAGGATCTTGGCAGTGCCGCGCAGTTCGTGGCCATGATCATCATCGCCGCGGTGTGGGGCGTCGTCCTGCTCGGCTGAGCAGGACGACCACTCAGACCGTTGCGCCCAGGGTGGCACCGGCGGCGGTTTCGTCGCTGGCCATGCCCTGTTCCAGCACGCTGGGCTGCGCCGAATGGATGACCTTGTGGATGAAGTGCAGCTTGGCGATCACCGGCGCCGGTAGGGCGAAGGGGTAGAAGTCCGGCTGGCCCATGCTGCGCGACAGCTCGTTGAGCATGGCCGCGAGTTCGATCCAGGCGTTGGCGAAGCCGAGGAATTCGTCGTCGCTGCGGTCTTCGGCCTCGTACAGCGCCTCGCGGGTGAAGGGCTGGAAGTCCAGCTGGGTGGTGGTGGCGTTCATCCCCAGGTTGGCCGCCGTGGCCAGGGTATCCATCATGTGCAGGTAGTGGGCCCAGGTTTCCGCCCAGTCTTCCCAGGGATGCATGGTGGCGTAGGCGCTGACGTACTGAGTTTCCCAATCCGCCGGTGCGCCCTGCTGATAGTGGCGCTCCAGCGCCTGACCGTAGTCGGCACGTTCGTCACCGAACAGAGCGCGGAAGGGTTCTTCCCATTCGGTGCCAGCAACCAATCGGTCGAAGTAGTAGTGGCCGACTTCGTGGCGGAAGTGCCCGAGCAGGGTGCGATAGGGCTCGTGCATGTCGGCCCGTACTTTCTCGCGGTGGGCGTCGTCCGCTTCGAGGATGTTCAGGGTGATGAGGCCGTTGGCATGGCCGGTGGTGGGCGTGCCGTTAGCGTCCGGGGCAAGGAAGTCGAAGGCCAGCCCGTGCTCGGCATCGACGCTTTGCGGAATCACCTGCAGGCCCAGGCCCAGCAATTGCGCGACCAGTTGCCGTTTGGCCAGCTCCAGCTTGCGCCAGCGCTCGCCGTTGCCCTCGAAGGTGAGATCGGGAATGGTGTGGTTGAGTTGGCAAGCCAGGCAGAAATCACTGCCCGCATCGGCGGGTACCAGCCAGTTGCAGGCTGCCGGGGTATCCAGGTTGGCGCAACGGCGATAAAGGCCGCTGCTGGCATCGGGCAATTGCCAGAGACCGCCTTCGCTGGGTTGCAGCGCCGTAGGCGTGCCCTGATCCGGGGCATAGCCGAGGGCAGCGCCACAGGCGAGGCACTCACTGTTGGGAAAGAAGATGGCCTGCCCACAGGTGCAACTGCCGACCTTGCGTTGGGAGGGCAACGCACGCAGGGCGTTGCGCTGGAGACGGTTCGAGCTGTAGCTTCCGAGAAAATTGCGCATATTGGATACCTGGCGAGGACGACCGCGTCGGACACCGAGCGGAACGCTGGCGTCTTGCTAGCGTTTTAGGCGAGCGCACGGTGATCCGAGTTCCGGGTTGTTCGTCGCCTGGTCCCATGGCAAGCCCTCTGCGGCGCCCCTCAGGGTGTCGGGGCACGAGATTTGCTCTTCATTGCTACCTAACCGGTGAACGGAGTCTCCCTGTGTCCATCCATGTCGCCCTGCAGCATGTCAGTCACTACACCTACGATCGCCTGGTGGAACTGGGCCCGCAGATCGTGCGCCTGCGCCCGGCGCCCCACAGCCGGACGCGCATCCTGTCCTATTCGCTGCGGGTCCAGCCGGAGCAGCATTTCATCAACTGGCAGCAGGACCCCCAGGGCAACTACCTGGCCCGCCTGGTGTTCCCGGAGCCGACCCGCGAATTCCGCGTGGAGGTCGACCTGGTCGCCGAGATGGCGGTGTTCAACCCCTTCGACTTCTTCCTCGAACCCTACGCCGAGCGTTTTCCCTTCGCCTATGCCGAGGAAGAGCGTCGCGAGCTGAGCGCCTTTCGTGAATGCCTGCCGGCCACGCCGGATTTCGCCCGCTACCTGGCGGATATCTCCCGCGAGCCGGTGCCCACCCTGGATTTCCTGGTCGCGCTGAACCAGCGCCTGAGCCGCGACGTGGCCTACCTGATCCGTCTCGAACCCGGGGTGCAGACCCCGGAGGAGACCCTGGAGAAGGGCTCCGGCTCGTGCCGCGACAGTGCCTGGCTGCTGGTGCAGCTGTTGCGCCACCTGGGTCTGGCGGCGCGCTTCGTCTCCGGCTATCTGATCCAGCTGACGGCTGACCAGAAGGCCCTGGACGGCCCCTCCGGCACCGAGGTGGACTTCACCGATCTGCACGCCTGGTGCGAGGTCTATCTGCCTGGCGCGGGCTGGATCGGGCTCGATCCCACCAGCGGCCTGCTGGCGGGTGAGGGGCATATCCCCCTGGCCTGCAGCCCGGAGCCGGCTTCGGCCGCGCCCATTTCCGGCCTGGTCAGCGAAAGCGAGTGCACCTTCACCCACCACATGGCCGTGGAGCGCCTATGGGAAGCCCCGCGGGTCACGCGGCCCTACGACGAGCGCCAGTGGCAGGACGTCCTTGCCCTGGGCCGCCGGGTGGACGGCGACCTGCAGGCCCAGGACGTGCGCCTGACCCTCGGTGGCGAGCCGACCTTCGTCGCCCTCGACTACCCCGATGACGAGGAGTGGAGCACCGCCGCCCTGGGACCGAACAAGCGTCGCCTGGCCACCGAGTTGTTCCACCGCCTGCGCCAGCACTATGCGCCCCAGGGGCTGGTGCACTTCGGTCAGGGCAAGTGGTACCCCGGCGAGCAACTGCCGCGCTGGTCGCTCAACTGCTTCTGGCGCGCCGACGGCCAACCACTGTGGCGCGATCCCGCCCTGCTGGCCGACGAGCGTCGCGACTACGGCGCCGACGCCGCCCTGGCCGAACGCTTCGTGCAGGAAGTGGCTCAGCGCCTGGGCGTGGCCGATGAGCATCGCTTCCCGGCCTTCGAGGACTGGCTCTACTACCTCTGGCGCGAGCGCCGCCTGCCTAGCAACGTCGATGCCACGGATTCCCGGCTGAGCGATCCGCTGGAGCGTGAGCGGCTACGACGGGTGTTCGGCCAGGGGCTGGATCGGGTGGTGGGCTACGTCCTACCGCTGGCGCGCACCGCTGCCGAGGATGGCTGGCGCAGCGGACCCTGGTTCCTGCGCGAGGAGCAGTGCCGGCTGGTGCCGGGCGACTCGCCGCTGGGCTATCGCCTGCCGCTGGATTCCCAGCCCTGGGTGCGCGACGAGGACTATCCCTACCTGCACCCCTCCGACCCCAACCAACCACTGCCGCCCCTGCCCGATCCCATCCGCCTGCAGGAGCGCTGGCGCCAGCCACGACCGGTCCGCAGCGTCGAGGCGACCAGCGCCCCAACCGCCCCGGCGCCCTTCGCCTCGGCGGGCGACATCGTCCGGACCGCCTTCTGCGCCGAGCCGCGCGAGGGGCGGCTGTACCTCTTCATGCCGCCGCTGGCTCGTCTGGAGGATTACCTGGAGCTGGTCGCCGCCATCGAGGACAGTGCCACCGCCCTGGGCTGCCCGGTGGTGCTGGAAGGCTACGAGCCGCCCCGCGATGCCCGCCTGATCAATTTCCGCGTCACCCCCGATCCCGGCGTGATCGAGGTCAACATCCATCCGGTGGCGACCTGGGACGCCCTGGTCGAACAAAGCGAATTTCTCTACGAGGCGGCGCGGCTGTCGCGCCTGACCAGCGAGAAGTTCATGGTCGACGGTCGCCACACCGGTACCGGCGGCGGCAGCCACTGCGTGCTGGGCGGGGCGACGCCGGCCGATTCGCCCTTCCTGCGCCGCCCCGACTTGCTGCGCAGCCTGATCAGCTACTGGCACAACCATCCGTCACTCTCCTACCTGTTCGCCGGCCTCTTCATCGGCCCGACCTCCCAGGCACCGCGGGTCGACGAGGCGCGCAACGACGCCCTCTACGAGCTGGAACTGGCCTTCGCCCAGTTTCCGGCGCCGGGCACTGCCTGTCCGCCCTGGCTGGTGGATCGCCTGCTGCGCAACCTGCTGGTGGACGTGACCGGCAACACCCACCGCGCCGAGTTCTGCATCGACAAGCTCTATTCCCCCGACAGCGCCAGCGGCCGCCTCGGTCTGCTGGAGTTGCGCGCCTTCGAGATGCCACCCCACAGCCGCCTGCAGTTGGTGCAGCAACTGCTGCTGCGCGCCCTGGTCGCCCGGTTCTGGCGCGAACCCTATGCGCCGGAGCGTCTGGCCCGCTGGGGCACCGAGCTGCATGACCGCTTCCTGCTGCCGCACTTCATCCAGGATGACTTCCGGGACGTGCTCGCCGAGCTGGCCGACGCCGGCTACGCCTTCGACCCGGCCTGGTTCGCCGCGCATTTCGAGTTCCGCTTTCCCAAGTACGGCGACTTCGCGGTCAAGGGCATCGAGCTGGAGCTGCGCCAGGCGCTGGAGCCCTGGCACGTGCTGGGCGAGGAGGGCGCCATTGGCGGTACGGTACGCTATGTCGATTCCTCTTTGGAGCGGGTCCAGGTCAAGGTCACTGGCCTCGCGCCGGATCGCTACGCCTTGACCTGCAACGGCGCCCGGGTGCCGCTGCGGCCGACCGGGCGGGTTGGCGAATATGTCGGCGGGGTGCGCTTCCGCGCCTGGCAACCGGCGTCGGCCCTGCATCCCAACCTGGGCGTGGACGCGCCCCTGGTGTTCGATCTGGTGGATACCTGGATGCAGCGCTCCCTGGGCGGTTGCCAGTATCATGTGGCCCATCCGGGCGGGCGCAACTACGCTACGCTACCGGTCAACGCCTACGAGGCGGAAAGTCGGCGCCTGGCGCGCTTCTTCCGCTTCGGGCATACCCCGGGGCGGCAGGTTCCGACTTCTCTCGCGACGAGTCTGGAGGCGCCCTTCACCCTGGATCTGCGCCAGACCCACGTCAGCTGACCGCTCCCGACATGCAACCAACCTCCACACGCGCCGCCCTCGAGGCGGCCGGCAGCTTCAACGAGCTCTGGGACCCCCGCGGCGGCGTCCGCCCGACCTGGCGCCGCTTCTACGGGCACCTGGCCGGGCTGCGGCCGGCCCAGCTGGACCAGCGCCAGGCGCTGATCGCCCGGCAGATCCAGGAAAACGGCGTGACCTACAACGTCTACGCCGATCCCAAGGGCAGCGATCGGCCCTGGGCGCTGGACCTGCTGCCGCAACTGATCTCAGCGGAGGAGTGGGCGCCGCTGGCGGCTGGAGTGGCGCAGCGGGCACGGTTGCTCAATCGGGTACTGGGCGATCTCTATGGCGAACAGCGGCTGCTGCGCGAGGGCCTGCTGCCACCAGAGCTGGTGTTCGGCCACAACAACTTCCTTTGGGCCTGCCAGGGCCTGCGGCCGCCGGGGGATACCTGGCTGCACGTCTATGCAGTGGACCTGGCGCGGGCGCCGGATGGCCGCTGGTGGGTGCTGGCGGACCGTACCCAGGCACCCTCTGGCGCCGGCTACGCCCTGGAAAACCGTCACATCGTGGCGCGTGCCTTTCCCGAGCAGCACCGCGACCTGCAGGTCCAGCCGCTCAACGGCTACTTCCAGGCCCTGCAGCGCACCCTCAGCGCCGGTCTGGATACCGGTGACGAGGCACCCCTGGCGGTGCTGCTCACCCCGGGACGCTACAACGAGACCTATTTCGAGCACCTCTACCAGGCGCGGCAACTGGGCTTTCCGCTGGTGGAAGGCCAGGACCTCACGGTGCGCGATGCCTGTCTGTACCTGAAGACCCTGAGCGGTCTGCGCCGGGTCCACGCGGTGTTCCGCCGCCTGGATGACGACTTCTGCGATCCGCTGGAGCTGCGTAGCGACTCGGCGCTGGGCGTACCCGGGCTGCTGGAAGCGGTGCGTCAGGGCAATGTCATCATGGCCAATGCCCTGGGCAGCGGCCTGCTGGAGTCACCCGGCCTGCTGGGCTTCCTGCCCGGCGTCTGCCAGGCGCTGCTGGGCGAGACCCTGGCGCTGCCAGCGGTCGCCACCTGGTGGTGCGGCGAGACGCCGGTGCGGGAAGAGGCCCTGGCCCGCCTCGGCGAGCTGGTGATCAAGCCGGCCTATCCCTCCCAGCGCTTCGAGCCGGTATTCGGCAAGGCCTTGGATGCCGAGGAGCGCGCCGCCCTGCGCGAGCGCATCGAGGCGCGTCCCCATGCCTATGTCGCCCAGGAGCGCATCCAGCTCTCCCGGGCGCCGGTCTGGCAGGGCGGCAGCCTGCAGTCGCGGGCCATCGGCATGCGCGTCTATGCGGTGGCCAGCGAAGACGGCTACTGGGTGATGCCCGGCGGCCTGACTCGGGTCGCCCACGAGGGCGCCGAGGTGGTATCCATGCAGCGCGGCGGTTCGAGCAAGGACACCTGGGTGCTGGGCGGCAGTCGCAGCGCTGCCGAGGTGCCGGCACCGCGGATGCTCGGGGTGCGCGACCTGGTGCGCAAGGATCCCTTCCTGCCTTCGCGCACCGCCGAGAACCTGTTCTGGTACGGGCGCTACAGCGAGCGCTGCGAAGATGCCGCGCGTCTGCTGCGCATCGTGCTCAGCCGCTACCTGGATGCCGACGATCAGGGGCCGGCGGTGCAGGCCGCCATCGAGCTGGCCATGGCCCTGGAGTTACTGCCGGAGGAGGGTACCCTCGCCGAACAGCTGCATGCGGCGCTCGGCCCGGGCGATTTTCCCAGCGGTCTCGGCGCCAACCTGCAACGCCTGCACTGGGCCGCGGCCCAGGTACGGGGACGGCTGTCGCCGGAGAACTGGCGCGCCATCCGCGAGGTGGAGCGCGAGGCGCGCGGACTGGGCCAGGTGGGCAGCGAGCCGGGCGAAGCCCTGCAGAGCCTCAACCGCCTGGTGATGGCCCTGGCGGCGGTGGCCGGCTTCACCTTCGACGACATGACCCACGACGAGAGCTGGCGCTTCCTGATGATCGGCCGGCGTATCGAGCGGGTGCAGTTCCTCGCCGGCAGCCTGGCGCAGTTCCTCGAAGGCGGCGCCACCTGGGATGCGGCGGGGCTGGAGTGGCTGCTGGAGCTGGGTAACAGCATCATCACCTACCGGTCACGTTACCAGGCGGCGCCGCAACTCATCCCGGTGCTGGACCTGCTGATGCTGCATGAGCACAACCCCTATTCGATCCGCTTCCAGCTGCATGCCCTGATCAACGCCGTGGAACACCTGGAGCGCTACTTCGGCCTGGCGCGCGATCCCGCCCTGAACGACGCCTACGATCGCCTGCGCCGCTTCGATCTCGGCACCCTGGAAAGCACCCTGTTCGGCGACGTCGGCCGGGTCGAGGTCCAGCAGGGCCTGGCGCGGCTCTTGCGGCAGATCGCCGAAGCCAGCGGCCAGCTTTCCGAACGGGTCATCTATCGCTGTTTCGCCCATGTCGACGTGGTGAGCCAGCGCACGGTGTCCATGTGATGAAGCAGGTTCGCTATCGCATCCAGCACGACACCCACTACCGTTACGAAGCGCCGGTGTCGCTTTCGCAGCAGCTACTCCACCTGCTGCCGCGTGAGTGCGCCTGGCAGCGCTGCCTGTCGCAGCAACTGGCCATCTTGCCGGCACCGACCCAGCGTCACGACGCCTGGGATGCCTTCGGCAATCCGCTGACCCGGCTGTCCTTCGAGCGCCCGCACGATGAACTCTACGTCGGCACCGACCTGGAGGTGGAGGTGGACTCCCGCGCCGGTCTGGTGCTGGAAGACTCGCCAGCCTGGGAAGAAGTACGCGATGGCCTGCGCTATCCGGCACCCAGCGTAGCGCTGGGCGTCCACCATTTCCGCTTTGAATCGCCGGCGGTGCCCATCGACCGGATCTTTTCCCGCTTCGCGGCGGACTGCTTCCCGCCCGGCCGCCCGTTGCTCCTGGGCTGCCAGGCGTTGATGGAGAAGATCAACCGCGAATTCCGCTTCGATGCCACCGCCACCCAGGTGGCGACGCCCTTGCGCGAAGTGCTGGAGCATCGCCATGGGGTCTGCCAGGACTTCGCGCACCTGATGTTGGCCTGCCTGCGCGGCCTGGGCCTGGTGGCGCGCTACGTCAGCGGCTACCTGCTGACCCAGCCGCCACCCGGCAAGCCACGGCTGATCGGCGCCGATGCCTCCCATGCCTGGGTCAGCGTGCATTGCCCGGTGCTGGGCTGGGTCGACTTTGACCCCACCAATGACGTCCTGCCGGACCTGGAGCACATCACCCTGGCCTGGGGCCGCGACTTCACCGACGTCTCGCCGCTGCGGGGGGTGATCCTCGGCGGCGGGAATCACGATCCGGTAGTCGAGGTGACGGTGACGCCGCTGTAGTTCTCTTCCAGGACTGAATTCCGGGTATGAACGGCGGTGCGGGGCTGGACATCCCGCCCGGTGAGCTCAAGCGCAGTTGAGGCGACCCTGGGCTCTATCCGTTGCTCGGGCTGGTGGTGAGCCTTTGGGTCGCATCCTCCGGCCTTGCTGGCTGGCTATTTGGCCTTTGCCTGGGGTCCTGATCGTCCGGACGACATTCCTCGACGCTTGGCAGCGTCTTAGCCGCTACCTGCCGCCTATATGGCTGATTCGGTGCCTGCGCGCTGGGCCGATGGTCCAGATCCACCGCAGCCTGATGCAGCTCCTCGACCTGGATAGGCCAAGCGCTGCAGCGCCTTCATGGCGCCTTTCCGAGTCCCATCCGCGATCCCGCGCGGGGCCGTAGCAACGGTCTCGGTGGCCATGGCTTGACTAGGTGGCTGCTTATCTATAAATGTATATACATTAAGCGATGGCTAACCCGCCGGTCATCTCGGGTCCAGGACGACCATGTCCTTGGCGCGGCAGCCGGGCGGTGGGACAGGTCCGGGCTGTTTCCGACATCCGGGATGATCCGTCACGCCGACGCCGGCATGACCTCGCCATCGATCACGCCTGGGAGCAGGGGCTGACGCTGCCCATCATCGACACTGGAGTCACCGAATGAAGAGCTTCACCCTGCAGCCCGGCCACCTGACCCTGGCCCAGCTCCGCGACATCCATCGCCAGCCCGCTACCCTGGTTTTGGCCGAAAGCGCCGCGGCGGCCATCGACGCCAGCGTCGGTTGCGTCGAGCGCATCCTCGCCGAGGGTCGCACCGCCTACGGCATCAATACCGGCTTCGGTCTGCTGGCCTCGACCCGCATCGCGCCCCATGACCTGGAGAAGCTGCAACGCTCCCTGGTGCTGTCCCACGCCGCCGGTATTGGCGAGCCGCTGGACGATGCCCTGGTGCGGCTGATCCTCTGGCTCAAGGTCAACAGCCTGGCCCGTGGCTTCTCCGGTATCCGTCGCCAGGTGATCGATGCCTTGGTGGCTTTGATCAACGCCGAGGTCTATCCGCACATTCCACTCAAGGGCTCGGTGGGGGCCTCGGGCGACCTGGCGCCCCTGGCCCATCTGTCCCTGGTACTCCTAGGTGAGGGCAAGGCGCGCCATCGCGGCCAGTGGCTGCCGGCCAGCGAGGCCCTGGCGGTAGCTGGCCTGGAACCCCTGACCCTGGCCGCTAAGGAGGGCCTGGCGCTGCTCAACGGCACCCAGGTATCCACCGCCTACGCCCTGCGTGGCCTGTTCGAAGCCGAGGATCTCTATGCCGCCGCCACCGTCTGCGGCGGACTCAGCGTGGAGGCCATGCTCGGCTCGCGGGCTCCCTTCGATGCGCGCATCCATGCCGCCCGCGGGCAGCGCGGCCAGATCGATGCGGCGGCGGCCTACCGGGCGCTGCTCACCGAGACCAGCGAGATCGCCCGGTCCCACGCCAACTGCGACAAGGTGCAGGACCCTTACTCGTTGCGTTGTCAGCCCCAGGTGATGGGTGCCTGCCTGACCCAGCTGCGCCAGGCCGCCGAGGTTCTGGAGGTGGAGTCCAATGCCGTCTCCGATAACCCGCTGGTGTTCGCCGAGGAGTTCGAGGTGATCTCCGGCGGCAACTTCCACGCCGAGCCGGTGGCCATGGCCGCCGACAACCTGGCCTTGGCCCTGGCCGAGATCGGGGCGCTGTCCGAGCGGCGTATCTCGCTGATGATGGACAGGCACATGTCCCAGCTGCCGCCGTTCCTGGTGGAGAATGGCGGGGTCAACTCCGGCTTCATGATCGCCCAGGTCACCGCCGCGGCCCTGGCCAGCGACAACAAGGCGCTGGCCCATCCGGCCAGCGTCGACAGCCTGCCCACCTCGGCCAACCAAGAAGACCACGTATCCATGGCGCCCAACGCCGGCAAGCGGCTCTGGGCCATGGCCGACAATGTGCGCGGCATTCTCGCCATCGAATGGCTGGGCGCCTGCCAGGGCCTGGACTTCCGGACCGGCCTCAAGACCACGCCGGCCCTGGAGCGCGCCCGTGGCCTGTTGCGCGCGGCAGTACCCTACTACCATGAGGACCGCTTCTTCGCGCCGGACATCGAGCGTGCGGTGGACCTGCTGGCGAGTGGCTGCCTGAACGAACTGGTGCCGGCGCAGCTGTTGCCTAGTCTCTGAGCGTCGTCTGGCGCCGGTGAGCAGCACGGCAGACGACAGGGGGGCGAGGACTGCCTGGGTGAACGCAGCCAGAGTGACGCCTGTTCGCAGCGTCACCCGCCCAAGCTGCAGGGCGAAACGGCGACGCCTTGGCTCAGAGTCTGTTCGCCAAGGCTTCGGCCTCGCGACTGGCCTGGTCGCGTGAGGTCCGGTCGACCTCGGGGCCGAATAGGGTCTTTTCCAGCACCAGGGTATGCATCCGGTCGACGCCGACCATTTCGCACCAGGTGCGCAGATAGGACTCCTGATGCTCCTGACGATCCAAGGCCGCACCGCGAGCAGCGATCACCACTGCCTGGCGGCCGCCAAGCAAGCCGTTGAGGCCGCGCTCGTCGAAGGTGAACAGCAGGTCTTTCTGGCTGACCACGTCGAACAGCTGCTTGAGCTTGTAGGGAATACCGAAATTCCAGCAGGGCACACCGAACAGCAGGACGTCGGCGGCCTTGAAACGCTGCGCCAGCTGCTGGGCGACCGTCCAGGCATGCTGCTGTTCGGGGCTCAGGGCTTGGCCCTGGATGCCAGCGTACTTGGCGTCGAGGATGGGCCCGTCGAATTCCGGGAGATCGCAATGCCAGACGTCGAGGGTGTCGACCTCGCCATCCGGGTGCTTCCGTCGCCAGGCCTGGATGAAGGCGTTGGCGACTTCCAGGGAAGCGGAGCGATCCTGGCGGGGAGAACCTATCACGTGCAGCAGGCGGGGCATCGGCAGATCCTTGTGGATGGGAATTGCGATAACTATAAGCGCATCATCCGAGGGTGCCAGCCTGGAATGAGGTGTGCCGATGGATGGTCTGGGAGGCGGTTGTCGGCGTGACTAATTGCGTTGGGCGGGCCCTCACCCCAGCCCTCTCCCGGAGGGAGAGGGGGCGGTGTGGAGCAGGCGGGAGGCTGCGTGCGCTACAAAACGGGCAACGGCACAGCCTTGTCCACGGGTCCGGCGTAGGCACCGATGGAAAACGCTGCTGCTGAAGGTTGGGCGGGCCCTTACCCCAGCCCTCTCCCGGAGGGAGAGGGGGCAGCCTAGTACAGGCGGGAGGCTGCGTGCGTCGTAGGGTGGACAACGGCGTAGCCTTGTCCACGTGTCCGGTTTGGGCACCAGTGGAAAACGCTGCGGCTGAAGGTTGGGCGGGGCCCTCACCCCAGCCCTCTCCCGGAGAGAGAGGGGGCGGTGTGGAGCAGGTGGGAGGTTGCGTGCGCTACAAAACGGGCAACGGCACAGCCTTGTCCACGGGTCCGGCGTAGGCACCGATGGAAAACGCTGCGGCTGAAGGTTGGGCGGGCCTTCACCCCAGCCCTCTCCCAGGGGGAGAGGGGGCGATTTGGAGCAAGCGGGAGGCTGCGTGCGTCGTTAGGGTGGACAACGGCGCAGCCTTGTCCACGCGTCCGGTTTGGGCACCAGTGGAAAACGCTGCGCGGTTTTCCACGCTACGACTCCTCACCCAGCCCTTATGCCATCCCCATCTCAGGCCGAACCGGCCTCCGTGCGCAGGGCCGGGCCGCGCAGGCCGAGCAGGGCGTCCACCAGCAGGAAGAGCAGCAGACTGCCGCCCAGTACCGGTAGGCACAGGCCGAGCGCCAGGGCCACGATCGGTACCAGCACCCGCGCCAGCGGCGGTAGTCGGCGCCAGAGCTCGATCAGGCCGGGTTGCGCGGGATCGCGAGTGGGGCGGCGACGCCACCAGAGCAGGTAGCCCCAGACCGTCATCACCAGCAGGCCGAGGGCGATGACCACTAGCACCAACTGGTTGGCCAGGCCGAAGAGCACGCCCATATGGGCGTCGATGCCCCAGCGGGTCAGCTTGGCTGGCAGGGAATACTGGGCGAAGCGCACCTGGTCCACCACCCGCAGGCTCGTCGGATCGACGGACACGGCATCCACCTGGGTCGGCCAGCGGCGGTCGATCTCGCTGACCGTCCAGGCCTTGTCGGCGCTGCGGGCGGGGCGGATCTCCAGCTTGCCGGCATCGATGCCGGCAGCGCGGGCACTGGCCAGCACCTGGTCGAAGGTGGCCGGGTCCAGCGGGCCAGCGGCCGGTGTGGGCGTATTGGCCTGGCCATGGTGGCCGGCATGCTCGTCGTGGTTCATGGCGGGCATGGTCGCCGGGCTCAGGGCCGTCTTGACGCTGGGAGTGGACCAGCCGTAGTGGGCGCGCAGGACGCCGATGTTGTCACCGGCGAAACGCGACCAGGTCAGGCCCGTGGCGGACAGGAACAGCAGGCCGGCCAACAGCCACAGCCCGGTGCTGGCATGCAGACCACGCAGGCCCCGGGCCGGGCGCCGCTGGCGGCGACGCACCAGCCAGAGCGTCAGGCCGCCGAGGGCGGCGACCCATAGCCAGGAGGCGGCCAGTTCGCTGTAGAGCCTGCCGAATTCGCCCAGCAGCAGGGTGCGGTGGAAGTGGCTGAGGGCGGTGCGTAGCGGCAGGATGCCGCTGGTGCCATAGACCGCCAGGTCGCCACGGATGGTGCCATTGACCGGATCGACGAAGAGGGCGCGATGGGCCGATTCACCCAGGGGGGGGTCGTTGAACATCACCCGGGTGGTGTCGCCTGCCTCGGGGGCCGGACGGACCGCGGCCACGACCGCAGTCGGACCGGCCACTGCCTGGGCGGCACGGACCTGCTCGGCCAGCGGCAGGGACTCGCCGCGGCTGGGGGTGTGCAGTGCCTCGGCATAGAGGCGGGCTTCGAGTTGCGGGGTGAGGGCATAGATCAGGCCGCTGGCGGCGGCCACCAGCAGGAAGGGGCCGACGAACAGGCCGATGAGAAAGTGCAGCCGCGCCAGCAGCTGCAACAGCGGTCCGGGTTTGCTGGCCGGAGCGGAAGAGTACGAAGTCATAGCGTTCACCACGGATCGGCGCGCGGCCAGCGGCTGGCCACGTGCGGAGTGACGGAAAAAAGGACGAAGGTTTCCGTAGCCGAGGTGTCAGGGGGCCTGGGGATGCAGCGCGGAGCGCCGCGCCCGAGGTGGGGGCGGCAGGGTGCTCAGATAGCGGCGCCGATGGGGATCGCTCGGGCGCAGTAGCCACTGCAGTACGACGGCCGCCAGGGTGATGAGCAAGAGGGTGGCGGCGAACACGCAATCACCGGTGGGGGAGAGCGTCGTGACGCTGCCGCCTGGCACCTGGGCGTGCATGCCGGCCATGTCCGCCGGCATGGGCAGCGCCTGGGCGTCGTGATGATGATGCGCGTGCGCCTGGACACCGCTGGGCGGCAATGGCTGGGTGAAGCGGGCTAGCATCTGGCCATGTCCCAGGGCGCAGACGAGTCCGTTCAACAGGATGCAGGCGAGCAGCATCCAGGCGAGCGAAGCGCGCGGGGAACGGACGGATTTCATGGCTGCGGACTCTATCATCGTCGCGAGCGTCACACAGCCCAGCTTGACCGGGTGGCCGGTGGCGTGCGCCGAAATGTCGCGCCCCGTGGGTGTTGGCGCAGGGACCTCGAGCGAGGCGCCAGCCGTCATCCTGGACAGGGGCTGACGTGGGCGTGGTAAGGCTCACGCGTCCGCCGGCCCCCGGCAGAGCAGATAGGTATCCATGATCCAGCCGTGTTCTTCGCGCGCCGCACTGCGCACCCGGTGGATCTCGTCGGCCACCTCCTGCAGCGGCCCGGCGATGAGGATCTCGTCCGCCGTGCCCACGTAGGCACCCCAGTAGATGTAGAGCCCAGGCTCGTCCAGGCGGCGATAGGCTTCGTGGGAGTCGAGCATCACCACCAGGCTGTCCAGGTGCTCGGGGAAGCGCTCCAGGCGCCGGCCCGGGGTGATCTCCAGGGCCTGGCCGATGCGATTGAGCGGCACCCGATGGCGCGCGGCCAGGGCCTGGACGCTGGAGATGCCGGGGATCACCTCATAGTCGAAGTCCAGCCGGCCCTCGCGCTTGATGGCCGCCAGGATGCGCAGGGTGCTGTCGTACAGCGCCGGATCGCCCCAGACCAGGAAGGCGCCGCATTCGTTGTCCGCCAGCTCCTGCTCGATCATCTCCACCATCAGCGCCTGCTTGGCGGCGTTGAGGTCGTCCACCGCCTGGCGATAGTCACCTTCGCGGCGACGTTCGGGGATGGGCGCGGTGACGAAGCGGTAGTCCGCCTGGCGGATGTGGCGGGCGCAGATGGTCTCGCGCAAGTGGATCAGGCTGTCCTTTTCCGAGCCCTTGTCGAACAGGAAGAAGGTGCTGGCGCGATTGAGGGCGGCGATGGCCTGGAGGGTCAGGTAGTCGGGATCGCCGGCGCCGATGCCGATGACCAGGAGGGTTTTCATGGGGGTGTCTCAACTGGGGCAGATGAGTGCCAGTGTAACCGGGATGCCTTTTCGGTAGAGCGGTATGGAGTCGGCATGCTAAGGCTTGTCTGAAAAGTCGCCGAGCGAAGGTCAGGCAAGGCAAAAATCAGCGAGGAAGCGGAGTTTACGAGTGGTAAATGAGCATTCCGAGCTGATATTTAACGCCGCATGACCGAGCGTAGGCACTTTTCAGACAAAGCCTAGTTCCAGCGGTTTGCCTGCGGCGGGATTAGGGCATCTGGAGAGCTACGATGATGGCGAGCTGGCGACGCATACCCCGCGGGGTCTGGATTCTGGGTGGGGTGAGTATGTTCATGGACATCTCTTCGGAGATGATCCACAGCCTGCTGCCGCTGTTCCTGGCCACCGGTCTGGGCTTGAGCGTGCTCTATATCGGCATCCTCGAAGGGGTGGCCGAGGCGACCGCGCTCATCACCAAGATCTTTTCCGGCGTACTCAGCGACTACCTGGGCAAGCGCAAGGGCCTGGCGGTGCTGGGCTATGGCCTGGGCGCCCTGAGCAAGCCGTTGTTCGCCCTGGCCAGCGGCGCCGGCCTGGTGTTCGGCGCGCGCTTCCTGGATCGCATCGGCAAGGGCATCCGCGGGGCGCCACGCGACGCCCTGGTGGCCGATGTGACGCCGCCGGAGATCCGCGGCGCCGCCTTTGGCCTGCGCCAGTCGCTGGACACCTTCGGCGCCTTTCTCGGCCCACTGCTGGCGGTGGGGCTGATGCTGCTCTGGGCCAACGATTTCCGCGCGGTGTTCTGGGTGGCGGTGATTCCCGCCTTCATCGCCGTGGCCCTGCTGTATTTCGGGTTGGACGAACCCAGGGCGGCCATCGTCCAGGCGCGCACCAACCCACTCACCCGCAGCCAACTGGGCAAGTTGCCGGCGGCCTTCTGGCAGGTGGCGCTGCTCGGCGGCGTCTTCACCCTGGCGCGCTTCAGCGAAGCCTTCCTGGTGCTCAAGGCCGAGCAGGTGGGCGTGCCCCTGGCGCTGGTCCCCTTGGTGATGGTGGGCATGCAGCTGGTGTTCTCGCTATCGGCCTATCCGCTTGGGGCGCTGTCCGACCGGGTCAGTCACCGCGCATTGCTGGCCTGGGGCCTGGTCCTGCTGATCGTGGCTGACCTGGTATTGGCCTTCAGCAGCAACTGGACCGGTCTGGCCGCGGGCATCCTGCTCTGGGGATTGCACATGGGCATGACCCAGGGGCTGCTCGCCGCCATGGTCGCCCGCACCGCCCCGGCCGAATTGCGCGGCACCGCCTTTGGCCTGTTCAACCTGGTCAGCGGCCTCGCCCTGTTGCTGGCCAGCAGCATCGCCGGCGCGCTCTGGCACTTCCTCGGTTCCGCCGCCACCTTCCAGTTCGGTGCCCTGGCGGCGGCGCTGACGCTGCTGGTGCTGGCGGCCTGCCGGCGCAGCGTGGCACCGCTGGCGGACTAGTCGAACAAGGGCCGCAGATAGGGCGCCGTAGGGCTGGCGGGGTCATCCGCCACCGTGCGGGGCGTGCCGCTGGCGACGATGCGACCGCCCGCGGTGCCGGCGCCGGGGCCGATGTCGATCAGCCAGTCGCTGCCGGCCACCACCTGCAGGTTGTGCTCCACCAGGACCACGGTGTTGCCTTCATCGACCAGGCCGTGCAGCTGGCGCATCAGGCGCTCCACGTCAGCCGGGTGCAGACCGGTAGTGGGTTCGTCCAGCACATAGAGGGTGGTGCCGCGGCTGGTGCGTTGCAGTTCGGTGGCCAGCTTGATGCGCTGGGCCTCGCCGCCGGAGAGTTCGGTGGCCGGCTGGCCGAGCCGCAGATAGCCCAGGCCGATGTCGGTCAGTACCCGCAGCGCTCGCGCCACCGGGGCTTCCTTGGCGAAGAAGGCCAGGGCCTCGTCCACGGTCAGGCCCAGCACCTCGGCGATCGTCTTGCCCTGCCAGCGCACCTCCAGGGTCTCGGGGTTGTAGCGCGCGCCCTGGCAGGTGGGGCAGGCGGCATAGACGCTGGGCATGAACAGCAGTTCGACACTGACGAAACCTTCGCCCTCGCAGGTCGGGCAGCGGCCCTTGGCGACGTTGAAGGAAAAGCGCCCGGCGTCGAAACCTCGTTCCTGCGCCGCGGGGGTGGCGGCGAACAGCTTGCGCACCCCGTCGAACAGCCCGGTGTAGGTAGCCAGGTTTGAGCGCGGCGTACGGCCGATGGGTTTCTGGTCCACCGGTACCAGCCGGCGGATACCGCCCAGGCCGCCGACCACCTGGCCGGTGGTGGCGGGCAGGGCGTCGGCCTCCAGTTCCGGGGTCCCGTCACCGTCCTCGGCGGCGCGCTGGCCCAGCTCGGTGCCGACCAATTCCAGCAGCGCCTGGCTGACCAGGCTGGACTTGCCCGAGCCGGAGACACCGGTCACCGCGGTCAGGCAGCCCAGGGGAAAGGCGGCGTCCAGGCCCTGCAGGTTATTGCGGGTGACCCCCGCCAGGCGTAGCCAACCCTGGGGTTCGCGGGGTGGCCGGGTCTCGCGCTGCGGCGCGGCGAACAGATAGCGTGCCGTCACCGATTCCTCGACCTCGGCCAGGCCGGCGGGCGGACCGCTGTAGAGCACCCGGCCACCGCCTTCACCGGCCGCCGGGCCGACATCCACCAGCCAGTCGGCGCGCTTCATGGTGGCCAGGTCGTGCTCCACCACGAACAGCGAGTTGCCCTGGGCCTTGAGGCCGTCGAGGGCTTCCAGCAGGGCTTCGCCATCGGCCGGGTGCAGGCCGGCGGAGGGTTCGTCCAGCACATAGACCACGCCGAACAGCTGGGACACCAGCTGGGTGGCCAGGCGCAGCCGCTGCAATTCACCGGAGGAGAGGGTGGTGGTGCTGCGCTCCAGCGCCAGGTAACCAAGGCCCAGGCGGGTCAGGGTCTGCAGCCGCTCCAGCAATTCGGTGGCCATACGTTGGGCCGCCAGGCGTTTCTCCGGCGAGAGATCGGGGGTGCGGCGCACGTCCGGCGCACCGGCGTGGTCGCTGCCGCCGGCGGCCTTGCGTCGGGCGCGGTCCTGCTTGCCGGCCTTGGCGTCCAGCACACTCACGTCTTTTGCCTCATCGAAATCGCCGGCCGCGACCCGGCGCAGCAGCACGGTCAGGTCGTCCAGCGGCAGCCGCGACAGCTCGCCAATGTCCAGGCCGGCGAAGGTCACCGAGAGCGCCGCCCGGGTCAGGCGCTTGCCGTGGCACAGCGGGCAGGTCTGGCCGATCATGAAGCGCGCCGCGCGCTGCTTCATCTTGGCGCTCTGGGAGTTGGCGAAGGTGTGCAACACATGGCGCCGCGCCCCGGTGTAGGTGCCCTGGTAGCTGGGCTCGGCCTTGCGCTTGAGCGCCGCGCGGGTCTGCTCGGGGGTGAGGCCGGCATAGACCGGTACCGTGGGCTGCTCTTCGGTGAAGAGGATCCAGTCACGCTGCTCTTGCGGCAGGTCGCGCCAGGGGACGTCGACGTCATAGCCCAGGGTCACCAGGATGTCCCTCAGGTTCTGCCCGCCCCAGGCGGTGGGCCAGGCCGCGATGGCGCGCTGGCGGATGGTCAGCGAGGGGTCCGGCACCATGGAGGCCTCGGTCACCTCGTAGACCCGGCCCAGGCCATGGCACTTCGGGCAGGCGCCTTGGGGCGTGTTGGGCGAGAAGTCCTCGGCATAGAGCATCGGCTGGCCGGCCGGATAGCGCCCGGCGCGGGAATAGAGCATCCGCACCAGGCTGGACAGCCCGGTCACGCTGCCCATGGACGAACGACTGCTCGGCTGGCCGCGTTGCTGCTGCAGGGCCACCGCCGGCGGCAGACCCTCGATGGCTTCTACCTGGGGCACGCCCACCTGGTCGATCAGTCGCCGAGCATAGGGCGCCACCGATTCGAAGTAGCGCCGCTGGGCCTCGGCATAGAGGGTGCCGAAGGCCAGTGACGACTTGCCCGAGCCGGACACCCCGGTGAACACCACCAGGGCATCGCGGGGAATGTCCACGTCGACGTTCTTCAGATTGTGCTCGCGGGCACCGCGGACGGAGACGAAACCGGGGCGGGGGGAGGAGGGCATGGCAGATCCAGGACGGGGGTATAGGGGATGGGACCCTGGCGAGAATGCCGGGTTGCGTCGTGCATTGGTATAGGTCGGCCGCCGCCGTCTTGACCGGCCGGGAGGGGCGGCGCTACCTTCCGCGGCGTCTACAGCAACCCTCAGGAGTCCTGCCTTGGACAGTCAACCCGGTCGATCTCGACGGGCCTGAGCGGCGAGTCCTGCGGCAGCTTTCCTGCCACCGTCTCGCTGCCCGGGCGAACGGTGGCGCAGCGTCGCTTTGGCGATACGCTTCCTCTCTTCCACGCCGATCTCCTTCCCTTTGGGCGGGCCGTCGTCGTGCTGTCTCGATCTTCCTGCACCCTAAGCCCCGGTCGGCCGCCATGCCGACGACCCCGCCGGCAGCTGCCGGCACGCGAGGTGGATCTTGGATTGGAAAGTCTTCCTGCTACGCGCCTTCGTGGCGCTCGCCCTGGGCGCCCTGATCGGCGCCGAACGCCAGTTGCGCCAGCGCCTCACCGGGCTGCGCACCAATGCCCTGGTCAGCACCGGGGCCTGCCTGTTCGTGCTGATGACCCAGGCGGTTCCCGGGATGGCGGCCGATGCCTCCCACGTTGCCGCCTACGTGGTCTCCGGCATCGGTTTTCTCGGCGGCGGCGTGATCATGCGTGATGGCCTCAACGTGCGTGGGCTGAACACCGCCGCCACCCTCTGGTGCACCGCTGCCATTGGCGTGCTGTGCAGCATGGGACTGCTGCTCGAGGCCGGGCTCGGCACCCTGGTCGTGCTCTGCGCCAATATCCTGCTGCGTGACCTGGCCCAGCGGCTGAATCATCAGGACGTGGTGCCGGCCAGCGAGGTGGAGCTGCACTTCGGCGTGGAGATCGTCTGCCGCGCCGAGGACGAGATCCAGGTGCGCAGCCTGATGCTGCACAGCCTGGAAGGCGGCGGCCTGCGCCTGCAGTCCCTGCACAGCCAGGACCAGGCCAACGCCAGCCGGCTGGAGGTGCATGCCGAACTGCTCGGCAACTCCGGCGCCACCGCGCAGCTGGAGCGCCTGGTCAGCCGCATCTGCCAGGAGAAGGGGGTGAGCTCGGCGCGCTGGCAGGTACGGGAGATGGGGTTGGAGTAGGAGCCTGTCTAGTCTTGCGCATGCTCCAGGGCATAGCGCCGGCAATGCTCCAGGTAGCCCATCTCGTGGGCGCCCACCAGTTGCACCACGCTGCTCCACAGCCAGGAGGGCGCATCCAGGGTCCGGGTGCGGTTGCGCTGCAGGTCGCTCATCCACTCCACGCGGGTGGCGAGGTCCATCTGCCGGGCATGGGCGCGGCCTGCGACCCGCGCCAGATAGGCCGCCGCGCCCATGGCCTCGCGGGCACTGATCTCGTCCAGCTCCAGTTTGAGATCCTGGGGCAGCAGTTCACGGATGAAGAAGGAGTGCTCCAGCAGGCGCACCGCCAGCATGCGATTGCCCAGGGCGGGGGAGAGTTGGCGGGCACCTTCCACCACCCGCTTGCCGTTGTCGCGCGGCATGGCGGCGTGGGCGGCCCGTGGTGCGGCGGCGGCTACCGCCTGCTTGATGTCGATCAGGCAGAAGTCCTGATCGTCGCCATCGTCTACCCCCAGCAGCACGGCGTAGCGGCGCAGGCCCAGGGAACTGCAGCCCTTGACCCAATAGGCGCTGTCGAGCAGCTCCACGCGGCTGTCGTGGCTGCGGCCCTTGAGCGAGGTCACCAGGGCATGAATACCCGGCGTCTGGCACAGTTCGGCGATGGCCTGGCGCTCGGCCTTGCTCAGCTGCCAGAAGTGCTTGCCCAGCGGCAGCTTCGGCCGGGTATTTTCCATGCGCTCGCGGGCCAGGTGTTTCCAGGTGCGTTGCACCGCGCTGCGCATCCCGGCCTTGACCTGGGCCGGGCGCGGCACCTCGCGCTCGAGATCGTCCTCGAAGGCGATCTCGTAGCCGCGCATCATCTCTTCCAGCATCCGCGCGGTGGTCACTCCGGGCAGATCGGAGCCGCGCGCCGCGGTAGCCAGCGACAAGGCCAGGCGCACCAGGTCATGGGCCGGATTACCCACCACGGTCTGGTCCAGGTCGCGAATATTGACGTCGGTGGCACCCTTGAGGTCGCCAGTCGGGCCGAGGTTGCCGGCATGGCAATCGCCGCAGATCCATACCGCCGGTCCATTGGGCAGGTTGCGCCCCGGCTGGCTGTGCAGCCACTCGTAGAATTGTACGGTGCTGCCGCGCACATAGGCGTGGGCGGAGCGGGCCATCTTCAGGTTGCGCAGCTGGTTGAGGCGGGGCAGTCGATCGGCGGGACGCGGGGTTTTCATGCAGGACGGCGGCCAGAAGGAGGAGTTCTTCAGACCGCTTCGTCTAGACGATGTTTCAAGCTGTTTCTAAGCAATGGCTATCAAATCACCTCATCACAGTGACCAAGGAGTCATCGCGCTAGTCTGGTGAATGCCTAGCCAAGCAACTTGGGTAAGCCCCATCCACCCTGCCCATCGAGAGACATAATTGATAATAGATAGTTGTCGACTCGGCGAAGACTGATGGGTTGTCGAGTATGCTTTTCCAGCAGGTCTCTTAATGTCAGAATGCGGACGCACCAATCTTGGTAACGACTTACCTGTCCGAAGGTGCGCCAGCCTCTATAACTTTGCTCCAGTTCCTCCATGACCCAGGACCAGCCTTCTCGAACGTAAGAGTCGACTATGGGAAAGAGGCCGGGTCTGTGAAAGTGTAAGTATTTGGACGCGAGACTGCTGTTTTCACGATTATTGGCGAGCTGCAAGGCGCTACATAGCTCGCGATGGATGGCAACAACCTCAGGCAGGCGTTCAGGCGTAAGTCGTTGATCCCAGGAGAATTCGTCGAGCATCCGAGCGCACTGAGATTTGGCGATAGCTTCCGCGGCGGCTATGACGACCTCGAGTGCCTGTCTCTCGTCCTTCATCTCCCCATTGGTTTTGCGGCGCTCCACCGACGCTGAATAAGTGCGACCTATGAGTAGCAGTTTGCCGATGATTGCCGATGGATCAGTGTTGCTGGGGTGGGTGACAACGGCGTCGTATAGCATTTTGTTTAGCACGTCGAACGGAGGGCAACCCTGTTCGTTTCCCAGCCATTCCGGCTTGGGCGGGAAAAGAAAAGTGACAGCTTGGGTGTTCATCGGGCGTCTTCTCCGCGATAAATCACCTTTCTCAATTTGATGTTGTTCATAGATTGCATTCCCTTGCTTTGATATTTGGATATTGCCTTCTATGGGCAGCTAAAGCTGTCCTGTAGGTCGGTCGTCAAGCTTTGCATCTATTTTTGTAACGGTAGGAACTCGCTATGTCCTGAAATTCGCCCGTCTCGACGTAGGGGATTCCAGGTTTTGGCGTTTTGACTATCCCTCGTGGTTCCGTTTGGGATGCAATCCTTAACACCTGAACTGCCCGATCTGCCGATTGAGGTCCTTGGCCAGGGCGTCCAGGGATACCGCCGTCTGCACCGTCTCGCCGATGGCCTCGCTGTTCTGCTGGGCCATCTGGGCGATGCGTTCGACGTTGCGGGCCACGTCGTGGCTGGCGGCGGTCTGTTCGCGCAGGGCGAGGGAGATCTGGTTGACCACCCGCACCACGTTGTCCGACGAGCCGTTGATGCTGACTACCGCCTCGCCGGCCTGGTTGGCCAGGTCGACGCCGGCGTTGACCTGGCGCACGCCCACGTCCATGTCGGCCATGGCGGCCTGGGTGGCGGCCTGGATCTTTTCGATCATGGTGGCGATCTCCTGGGTGGAGTTGGCGGTACGCTGCGCCAGCTGGCGAACCTCATCGGCCACCACGGCGAAGCCGCGACCCTGTTCCCCGGCCCGGGCGGCCTCGATGGCGGCGTTGAGCGCCAGTAGGTTGGTCTGGTCGGCGATGCCCTTGATCACGCTGACGATGGAAGAGACCCGCTCGGAGTGTTCGCCCAGTTCGCCGATGCGGTCGGCCGAAGACTGCACGGTGCCGGCGATGGATCTCATGCTGTCCACCGACGCCTGGATGGTGTGACCGCCATCCTGGGCGAGGCGACCGGACTGGCTGGACAGGTCGTGAGCCTCGTTGGCGTTGTCCGCCACGTGATTGATGCTCACCGTCAGTTCCTCGACGGTGGCGGCCATGCTGGAGGCAGCGCTGGATTGCTCCTGGGCGGCGGCGGAAAGTTGCTGCGAATTGGCCGAGATGCCCTGGGCGGCGGCGACCAGTTGGTCGGTGCCCTGCTTGATACCCTGGATCATCTCGCGCAGCTTTTCCTGCATCAGCCTGAAAGCGCCGAGCAGCTGGCCCACCTCGTCGCCACCGCTTTCGCTGATGGGCGAATCCAGGCGGCCGTCGGCGATGTTGCGTGCCACCGTCACCGCCTGGGCCAGGCGGCCGACGATGGTGCGCGACAGCGACCAGGCGATGCCGAGGGCCAGCAGAGCGGCAATCACCCCGCCGACGATGAGCGTCAGCATGGCCTGGCGCTTGGCGTCGTCCATCGACTGGGTACGGGCATCCAGCAACTCGGTCTCGCGGGCCTTGATCTGCCCCAGCAGCGTGCGCATGGCGTCCATCTTCGCCTTGTCCTGGGCGGTGGCGATGCGGGCGGTGAGGGTATCCAGGGGCAGGGTGCCGGCGTTGACCTGCCGACGCAGGGCGATGATCTGCTGCACCGAATCGTTGGTCCAGGTGGCCTTGTCCGCGCCGAGCTGGCTCAGGCTGCGCTGCTGCTCGGGGTTGTCGCGGGTGAGCTGGAGCAGCTCCTGCAACTGCGCGGCGAATAGCCGCTCGCCTTCGTTCAGCGGGGCGAGGAAGTCGTCCTTGCCGGTCAGGGCGAAGCCGCGCATGCCGGTTTCCATGTTGACCAGTGCCAGCAGCGCCGCATCGGAATCCTGCAACACGTGGTAGGAGTGAATGTTTTGCCGGACCGCCGAGTTGACCTCGGTGAAGCCCCGGCTGGCGGCGAGGATCAGCGCCAGGATGATGACCAGGATCGCGCCGAAGCCAAGGTTGAGTTTTTTCGAGATAGTCAGGCGTTTCAGCATGGAATCCTCGGGCGGTGACAATGGGGACGGTGCTGGCGGACAGCGGCGACGTGGCGGCTTCCAGGCGTGGCGTACGCCAAGGTGCAGTCGTCTGGCCGGTGTCTGACCGACGGGTTGAAAAGGGCACGGCGACCGGCCAGCAGGTGCTTGCCAGAGCCGCAGGAACCGTTTTTGGAGGCAGAGCTGTAGGAAAAGTTTTCTGTGACTCGGTACGCATTTTTCCGACCGCGGCGGCCAGTGAGGCCTTCCCGAAAGCCGAAAGCCAAGCCTGGTGCTGGATACGTACGGGACTGCAAGACGGGCTTTGCAGAGCGGTCAGCGATGGATGGTCGTGCAGGTTGGCTGAGTGGTGACCCGTTACCGCCCCGGAGGCACCGCCGCGGGACGGCTCAGGGCCTCAACTGGGCCAGGCGTTGGGCCAAGGCCAGGGCCTCGTCGGGCTGGGCGACGTTGGTGAAGCCCAGCAGCAATCCCTGGCGTTGCGGCGTGGCCAGATACCAGGGCGACAGGGCCTGGACCGCCAGCCCCTCGGCCTGGGCCGCCGCCGCCCAGGCCCGGTCGTCGCCACCCTCCAGGCGAGCCAGCAGGTGCAGGCCGCCGGCCTGGAGTTCGATCCGTACGCCCTCGCCGAGGCTGACGCCCAGGGCCTCGGCCAGCCACTGGCGACGTTGCCGATAGAGCTTGCGCATCCGATTCAGGTGGCGGGCGAAGTGGCCTTCCGCCAAGAAGCTCGCCACCGTGGCCTGCCACAGTTGCGGGACATGGTTGTGCCGGCGGTCGACGCTGGCGACGAAGGTGTCCACCAGCCGCGGCGGTACCACCAGATAGGCGAGGCGCAGGCCGGGAAACAGCACCTTGCTGAAGGTGCCGGTGTAGAGTACCCGGCCGCCGTCGTCCAGGCTCTTGAGCGCCGGCAGCGGCTTGCCCAGGTAGCGGTATTCGCTGTCGTAGTCGTCCTCGACGATCCAGGCGTCGGCCCGGCGCGCCCAGTCCAGCAGTGCCAGCCGTCGCGGCAGGGCGAGGGAGACGCCCAGTGGACTCTGGTGACTCGGGGTGACCAAAGCGCAGCGGGCGTGGGGGGCCTGGGCGAGACCGGCGGCGACGTCCAGCCCCTGGGCGTCCACCGGCACCGGGACCAGTTTCAGGCGTGCGGCCTGCAGCGCCTGACGGGCGATGAAGTAACCCGGTTCCTCGAACCAGCAGGGATCGCCGGGCGCTAGCAGGGTCTGGACCACCAGGTCCAGGCAGGCGCGATAGCCGGCGCAGACGAACACCTGCTCGGGCGCACAGGCGATCCCGCGCGACAACCCCAGGTAGGTGGCGATGGCCGCCCGCAAGCCGGCGTGGCCACGGGCGTCGGGATAGACCAGGCCATCCAACCCGGCACCGCGCAGTTCGCGGGCGGCCAGGCGGTTCCAAAGTTTGCGCGGAAAGGCGTCCAGGGCCGGGAGGCCCAGCTGTAGGGGCAGAGCCGCGCCGCCGGGGTGGGTCACTGCGGGGGCTGGGGTGGACAGTGTGGTCGCGGTAGCGAGCGGGGCAGCTCGGCTCCATTGCGGCGAGACGATGGTTCCCGCCGGTCCGCGGGGCACCAGAAAGCCCTCGGCGATCAGTTGCTGGTAGGCCGCCTCCACCGTCCCCCGCGCCACGTTGAGTTCTGCCGCCAGGGCACGCACCGCTGGTACCCGGTCGCCGGGGTGCAGCCGGCCTTCGTCCAGGGCGTCGCGAAAGCGCTGGTACAGCTGCCGATAGAGGGGCAGGGCGAGACGCTTGTCGAGGGCGGCGGAAAGGATCATGGCCTAGTCGTTTGTCGTTTTCTTGGCCCTACAGCCTAGGGCATTCGCTGGCTAGAGTGGCGCCATCTTGATCGGAGACCTGCCCCATGGCCCTCATCTTCCACTTGGTGGGACCGGATTCCCCGTTGTGCCTGGCCAGCTTCGCGCTGATGAGCGAGTTGCGTCCCCATCTCGCGCCTTACCCCACGATCGTTTCGGAGTGAATCATGAGTCTTCTACGCCTGCCGTTTGCCACCCTGTCCCCCACTGCCTACCAAGGCCTGGTCGCCACCAGCCAGGTCCTGGCCGACAGTTCGCTCGGCCTGCCGCTGGTGGAACTGGTCTACCTGCGCATTTCCCAGATCAATGGCTGCGCCTTCTGCCTCGGCAAGCACGCCCAGACCCTGCGTGAGCAGGGCGTCGCCCAGGCCAAGCTGGACCGCCTGGCCGGCTGGCGGATCAGCGAGCTGTTCGACGCCCGCGAACGTGCCGCCTTGGAGTGGGCCGAGACGCTCACGCACGTCAGTGACAAGGGCGCACCCGACGTCCTCTATGAGCCCCTCAAGGCGCACTTCAGCGACGCCGAGATCTCCGACCTGACGATGGCGGTCGCGTTAATGAATGCCTTCAATCGTCTGGCGGTGGGGATGAAGCTCTAGGGGCTGGACGAAAGGTCGCCATGATGGCTTGCCCCGAGGCGGTGCAACCCGAGTGACGGCGGGCGCTCGGACCCTCGTCGACTGCGGCCGGGAGATGCCCTTGGTGTCCGGAATTCACCGCTGAAAACCACCTTTTCACGGCCCGGACTCGTCACAGCCGCGCTTTTGACAGCTCTGGAATGCTGTGCTTAGGTTCTTTGGGCCCTGTTGAGTTATGTCTTCATATGACATGACTATTTTCAGCAGGTCGCCCTCGTGGTCAGGGAAATCCTGCAGGGCACAGGCAGCGTACCAGGTGGAACGTGGTTCTCCGGGCAGCTCAGGTGTCAGGCCAGATACCCGCTTCACCTTCTTCCGCTTTCGGATCCCGGTCGAAGGTAGCCCCATGGAATACGTCCACCAGATCTTGAATCAGGCACCGGAACTGGCCCTGTTCCTCTCCCTGGCCCTCGGCTACTGGATCGGCAGCATCCAGTTCGGCAAATTCCAATTGGGTGGAGTCGCCGGTTCGCTGCTGGTGGCGGTGGTCATCAGCCAGGTCGGCATCAGCATCGACAACGGCATCAAGTCGGTGCTCTTCGCCCTGTTCATCTACGCCGTGGGCTTCGAGAGCGGCCCGCAATTCTTTCGCTCCCTGGGGCGGCAATCCTTACGCGAGATCGTCCTGGCGGCGGTGATGGCGCTGAGCGGCCTGTTGACCATCATCGCCTGCGCCCGGCTGTTCGGCCTCGACAAGGGCATCGCCGCGGGAATCGCCGCCGGCTCCATGACCCAGTCGGCCATCATCGGCACCGCCAGCGCGGCCATCGCCAAGCTCGACCTGCCGTTGGCGCAGATCCAGGTGCTGCAGGGCAACGTCGCCGTGGGCTATGCGGTGACCTACATCTTCGGCTCCTTCGGTGCCATCATCCTCTGCGTCAATGTGCTGCCCTGGTTCATGCGGCGCAGCATCCGCGACGATGCCACCAAGGCCGAGGCCGAGTTGCTGGCTGGCGCCAAGGTCTATGGGCCCGGAGAGTTGCCGGCGGTTCCGCCCCTGGTGGGACGCCTCTATCGCATCGACCAGGCCGCCGGCCAGACGGTGGAGCAACTGGAGGTGAGAGGTTCGGACGAGCCCCAAGGGGCCCTGACCATCGAGCGCATCAAGCGCGGTGGTGCCCTGGTCGGCGTGACTCCGACGACCGTGCTGGAAGCCGGCGACGTGGTCTTGGTCGTGGGGCGCCGCGCCGGGGTGGTGGCCATTGCCGCGCAGCTGGGCACCGAGTTGCAATCCTCGCCCGACATGGACGTGGTGGTGGTGCAGCGCGACGTCGCCCTCGACAATCCCGCCTTCGTTGGCCGCCGCGTGGCCGAGGTCCGCCAGGCCGCCAGCCAGGCCCTGCGCCACGGCGTCTACGTGGTCGGCGTGAAACGCGCCGGGCGGCCTCTGGCGTTGGAGCCCGATACCATCATAGAGGCAGGCGACCTGGTCACCCTCTATGGCACCCCGGACGACATCCAGCGGGTCGCCCAGCAGGTCGGCTCCCTCGTCGTCCCCAGTGACAAGACCGACTTCGTCTTCCATGGCTTCGGTCTGGCGGTCGGGCTGCTCATCGGCCTGGTCGTCGTCCGCCTCGGCGCCATCCCGCTCACCCTGGGCAGCGGCGGCGGGGCGCTGATCGCCGGGCTGGTGTTCGGCTGGTACCGCAGTCGCCACCTGACCCGCGGCAACCTGCCGCTGCCGGCCTCGACCCTGTTGCGCGACCTCGGCCTGGCCGGCTTCGTGGCGGTGGTGGGACTGCAATCCGGGCGCCAGGCGGTGGAGACCATCGCCACCCAGGGCCTCTCCATCTTCCTGATCGGGGTGGTGGTCTGCGTGGTGCCCATCGTCATCACCATCCTCGTTGGCCGCTACCTACTGCGTTACGACAACCTGGCGCTGTTCGCCGGGGCCGTCGCCGGTGCCCGCAGCGCCAACCCCGCCTTCGGCGAGGTGCTGGACAAGGCCGGCAACTCCATCCCCACGGTGCCCTTCGCGGTCACCTATGCCCTGGCCAATGTGTTTCTCACCCTGCTCGGGCCACTGGTGGTGGCCTTCGCCTAACCGAAGGAAACAAGTCATGAGCGAAGTTCAAGACGATTACGCCCAGTACGCCAAACTGAGTCCGTTCGAACTCAAGGACGAACTGATCAAGCTCGCCTCGGGCAGCGAGAACCGCCTGATGCTCAACGCCGGGCGCGGTAATCCCAACTTCCTGGCGACCCTCCCGCGGCGGGCCTTCTTCCGCCTTGGCCTGTTCGCCACCAGCGAGGCCGAACTGTCTTATTCCTACATGCCCCACGGAGTGGGTGGGCTGCCGCAGATCGATGGCATAGAGGCACGCTTCGAGCGCTACACAGCCGAGCACCGTGACCAGCCCGGGGTGTTGTTCCTGGCCAAGAGCCTGAGCTACGTGCGCGACCAGTTGGGGCTCTCGGCCTCAGCCTTTCTTCACGAGATGGTGGAAGGCATCCTCGGCGCCAACTACCCGGTGCCGCCGCGCATGCTGAAGATCTCCGAGCAGGTGGTCAGCCACTACATCGTCAAGGAGATGATCGGCGGCTACGTGGCCGCGGGTTCCGTCGACCTCTTCGCCGTGGAAGGCGGCACGGCGGCCATGACCTACATCTTTCACTCGCTGCAGCAGAACGGCCTGGTCAAGCGGGGTGACAAGGTGGCCATCGGCATGCCGGCCTTCACCCCCTACATCGAGATCCCGGAGCTGGAAGAATTCGGTCTGGAGCAGGTGCACATCCACGCCGATCCGCAGGCGAACTGGCAGTACCCCGACGCCGAACTCGACAAGCTGCGCGATCCGGCGATCAAGATCTTCTTCTGCATCAATCCCAGCAATCCGGCCTCGGTGAAGATGGACGACCGCAGCCTGGCCACCGTCGCCCGGCTCGTCGCCGAGGCGCGCCCGGATCTCTTCATCCTCACCGACGATGTCTACGGCACCTTCGCCGACGACTTCCGCTCGCTGTTCGCCACCTGCCCGCGGAACACCCTGCTGGTGTATTCCTTCTCCAAGTACTTCGGTGCCACCGGCTGGCGCCTGGGGGTGATAGGAGCGCACCAGGACAGCATCTTCGACCAGGCCCTGGCCGAACTGCCCGAGGCGACCAAGGCCTCTCTGGACCGCCGCTATGGCAGCCTGCTGCCGGACGTGCGCGGCCTCAAGTTCCTCGATCGGCTCGTCGCCGACAGCCGCACCGTGGCGCTCAACCACACCGCCGGGCTCTCCACTCCCCAGCAGGTGCAGATGGTGCTGTTCGCGCTGTTCGCCCTGATGGATGAAAGCGACGGCTACAAGACCGAGTTGAAGAAATTGGTGCGCCGCCGCGAAGCCGCCCTCTATCGCGAACTGGGCGTTGCCCCGGAAAGCGATCCCAATGCCGTCGACTACTACACCCTGCTGGATCTGGAAGACCTGGCGCGCAAACTCCATGGAGACGCCTTCGCCAACTGGGTGAAGGCCAAGTTCAGCAGTGGCGACCTGCTGTTCCGCATCGCCAAGGAGACCGGCATCGTGCTCCTGCCCGGCAAGGGCTTCGGCACCCAGCAACCGGCGGCGCGGGTCTCTCTCGCCAACCTCAACGAATACGAATACGCCAACATCGGCCGCTCGCTGCGGGCCATGGCGGAGCAGTACTTCGCCGAATTCGAAGGGGAGGGCGACCAGACCACACCGTCGAGCTGACCGCCGCGGCAGGGCGCTGGCCGGTGCGCGCCAGCCAGCGCCTCACCGTTCAGGCGATTCGATACTCCACCGTCAGGTGCGTGACCTCGTGCGCCGGCTGCAGGCGGCGGCGTACTTCGGCAGCGGCCATTTCCGCCGGACCGCTCACGCTGACGATGGCGGCACGCGCCTCGGGCCCCACGCGCCAGACGTGCAGGTCGGTGATCACCAACTGGTCTTTAGCGGCGAGCAACTCGCGGATCTCGGCGGCGACCTGGGCGTCGGTCCGGTCCAGCAGCACGGCGGCGGTATCCTTGAGCAGTGACCAGGCCCAGCGGGCGATCACCAGGGCACCGACGATGCCCATCAGCGGGTCCAACCAGACCCAGCCGAGCAGCTTGCCTGCCAGCAGGGCGATGATGGCCAGTACCGAGGTCACGGCATCCGCCAACACATGGACGTAGGCCGATCTCAGGTTGTTGTCTTCACCATGACCATGACCATGACCATGACCGTGTTCAGCTGGGTGATCGTGGTGGTGGTGACCATGACCCGACCCTCCCATCAGCAGCAAGGCGCTGATCAGGTTCACTGCCAGGCCGACGACGGCGATCAGGGTGGCCGTGCCGAATTGCACCTCGGTCGGCTGGAACAGCCTGAACACCGATTCCACGCCGATGCCCAGGGAGATGAGCCCGAGGATCAGCGCCGAGGCGAAGCCGCCGAGATCGCCGACCTTGCCGGTGCCGAAGCTGTAGGCCGCATCTTCCGCATGGCGACGGGCGAAGGCATAGGCGGCGACGGCAATGCCCAGGGCGCCGGCATGGGTCGCCATGTGGAAGCCGTCGGCCAGCAGCGCCATGGACCCGGTCAGATAGCCGGCGATGATCTCACCCACCATCATCACCAGGGTCAGCAACACCACCCAGAGGGTGCGGCGGGCATTGCGCTCGTGCTGGGTGCCCAGGAAGTCATGGCTGTGCGCGTGGTCGTTCATCTTTTCCTCACTTGGCATAGCGACGAATGGCTTCGAGCAACTGCTCCACGCCTTCGGCGCGCGCCTCATCGCTCAACTCGGGGCGGGCGACATGCTCGCGCGCGTGCTGCTCGATGATCTCCTCGAGCAGCCCATTGAGGGCGCCGCGGGTGGCCGCCACCAGATGCAGCGTCTTGGCGCAATCGGCTTCCTCCTCCAGCGCCCGCTCGATGGCCTGGACCTGGCCGGCGATCCGCTTCACGCGCTTGAGCAAGTCGTCCTTGTGAGCCTTCATGTGTGACATAGCATACCCCCCTATCCTATGGTGTTCACTCTAGGTCGGTTGGCGAGTCAGGGGAAGGGGGCGCTGCCAAGCGGTGGCCTTGGCAGGACCGTTCGCGCCCGAGCGGTGCAGGTCATTCCCCGCCACGGAACTTTGCCTTGGCTGGCGCGCAAGCCGCTGGCCGTCACCCACCAGGCCGGGCGCGGGCTATACTGAGACTCTCGACATGACCCCTCAGGACGCAGCATGGCCACCGATACCTCGAAGCTGGATCGAATCCTCGCCGAGACCCAGCGCGAGCGCGAACGCGGTTACCGCGAAAAGGCGCTGAAGATGTATCCCCACGTCTGCGGCCGCTGCGCCCGCGAATTCTCCGGCAAGCGCCTGAGCGAGCTGACCGTGCACCATCGTGACCACAACCACGACAACAATCCTCAGGACGGCTCGAACTGGGAATTGCTGTGCCTCTACTGCCACGACAACGAGCACAGCCGCTACACCGATCAGCAGTACTTCAGCGACAGCTCCCTAAGCACCCCCAAGGTGGCCCAGGCCACCCACAACCCCTTCGCCGGGCTGGCGGGGTTGTTGAAGAAGGACTGATCCCGGGCGAAGGTTGGGTTGAGCACGATCTCAACCGGTTAGCGGCTATTCATCGCGGCCATGGTGGTGCGCCGATGCGGCCGCTCCTACGGGAGCATCACGCTTCCGTAGGAGCGGCCCATGGCCGCGATGTGTTCTGGGCGAGGTTAAATGAGGTTGGGTCCTGGCGGTCCAGGCCCTGAGCAGCGGCGCCTGGACTACACGGCCGCCAAGCGCCTCGGGCTCATCACCCAGGAACTCGATCAGTTACCGCGAGCTCTCGACCGGGCGACCTACTTCATCACCGATGGGGCAGGCCGCTGAATCTGGGCCGCCGCGACCCCGGCCTCACTGTCCTCGGATAGGGCCTGGATACTTCGCTGCGCAGGTCGCCGCCTCGCGCGCGCCGGCCGATTTCCGCCAGGCGTTGATCCGATCAAGCCGGGTTTGACCTAGCGCGAATTCGCCGAGCGCTGCTGGCCGGTACCCAAGCAATTCGAGCACAACCGCTACACGACGATGGTTCACGGCTGTGGCCTGGCCGATGAATAGCCCAGCGTGACCTATGCGGTCGACTTCGCCGAGTGGGGCTACGACGGCGTCTTCGAAGAGAACAGGGTGATCTGGGTGGAGAGCTACATCGGCGAGCAGGGCGCGGCAGAAGGGGTGAGGCTGGAAGAGCAATTGTTGATCACTCAGGAGAGGCGGTGAAACTGTCCAGTACGCCGTTGCTGGATCTGCCGGAGGCGGGGTAGGGACACACGCCCGAGTTTCGGAGGCGGTGCCGGCTCTCTGGTAGCCGTCGACCAAACTCCCTGCGGGAAGACTGCTTGTAGCAACACGCTGGCAATGAAAAACGCCCCGACCTCACGGCCGGGGCGTTCCTTTATCTACCTAACCTACCCAGTCAAACCGCCGCGCTGCGCTCCTTGATCTCCTGGTGCAGGATGCGGTCGTTCTCGGAGTAGTCCACCGGGCAGTCGATGACGTGGACGCCGGGGGTGTCCAGGCAGTGCTGCACCAGCGGGGCGAAGGCGGCGGCGCTCTCCACGCGGTGGCCCTGGGCGCCGTAGCTTTCGGCGTAGCGGACGAAGTCCGGGTTGCCGTAGTCCAGGCCGAAGTCCTCGAAGCCCATCTGCGCCTGCTTCCAGCGGATCATGCCGTAGCCGTCGTCGCGCAGGATGATGACCACCAGGTTCATCTTCAGGCGCACCGCGGTTTCCAGCTCCTGGCTGTTCATCATGAAGCCGCCGTCGCCGCACACCGCCACGATGGGGGTGTTGGGATGGACCAGGCGCGCGGCCATGGCCGAGGGTAGGCCGGCGCCCATGGTGGCCAGGGCGTTGTCCAGCAGCACCGTGTTGGGCATATAGGCCTTGTAGTTACGGGCGAACCAGATCTTGTAGATGCCGTTGTCCAGGGCGACGATGCCGTCGGAGGGCAGCACGTTGCGCAGGTCGGCCACCAGGCGCTGGGGATAGACCGGGAAGCGATCATCGGTAGCGCCTTCGGCCACATGGGCCTCGTTGGCTTCACGGATGTGCAGCAGGCGATCGAAGTCCCAGGTCGGCTGGACCTCAATGCGCTCCTTGATCTCCCAGATGGCGTTGGCGATGTCGCCGACCACCTCGACCTGCGGGAAGTACACCGGATCGACTTCGGCGGAGCGGAAGTTGATGTGGATGACTTCGGTACCGCCGCGGGTCATGAAGAACGGCGGCTTCTCGATCACATCGTGGCCGATGTTGACGATGAGGTCGGCGGACTCCAGGGCACGGTGCACGAAGTCACCGGCGGAGAGGGCGGCGTTGCCGAGGAAGCGCGGATGACGCTCGTCGACCACGCCCTTGCCGAGCTGGGTGGTGACGAAGGGGATGCCGGTCTTCTCGATCAGCTGGCGCAGGACGCGGGCAGTCATCTTGCGGTTGGTGCCGGCGCCCAAGACCAGTACCGGGCTGCGGGCGTTTTCCAGCTTGGAGACGGCAGCGGCGATGGCCTTGGCTTCGGCCACCGGGCGGCGGCTCAGGCTCGGCGGCACCGGCAGGCTCTCGGTGTGCTCGTCGGCGATGTCTTCCGGCAGTTCCAGGTGTACGGAGCCGGGCTTTTCTTCCTCGGCGAGGCGGAAGGCCTCGCGGATGCGCGACGGGATGTTGTCGGCGGAGGCGAACTGATGGGTGTACTTGGTGAGGGGCGCCATCATGCGGCACACGTCGAGAATCTGGAAACGGCCCTGCTTGGATTTCTTGATCGGCTTCTGGCCGGTCAGCATCAGCATGGGCATGCCGCCTAGGTAGGCGTAGGCGCCGGCGGTGACCAGGTTGGTCGCGCCAGGGCCGAGGGTGGAGAGGCAGACGCCGGTCTTGCCGGTGAAACGGCCGTAGGTGGCGGCCATGAAGCCGGCGGACTGCTCGTGGCGAGTCAGGATCAGCTTGATCTGCGAGGAGCGGCGCAGGGATTCCAGCAGGTCCAGGTTCTCTTCGCCGGGGATGCCGAAGATGTATTCCACACCCTCGTTTTCCAGGCAGCGAACGACCAGGTCGGAGGCCTTCATCATGAGTCTTGTATTCCTTGTAAGGGTGGGTGGCGAGCGCCTGAAGCGCCTCCTCATGAGGCGCAGCCGCAACTGTACTCAGGAATGACGAAACATTTCAAAACAAGGCGCGACCAGGTTCCGCAACTGTGACGAATGGTCACAGCGGAAACGATTCAGGCGGCGCAGCGCTGGAGCGTCGCCTTGGGCCGCAGCAACTGGACGCCGGCGAGCAGCAGGCCGAAGGCCGCGACGATCAGCGCCGGTTGCAGGTTGCCGGCGAAGTGGCTGCTGGCCGCGCCGAGCAGTGGACCGAGCAACTGACCGGTGGCGAAGCTGGCGGTGAGCACCCCGGCATTGCGCTGCGGGGTGGTGGGAGCCAGCTCGCGACCGTGCTGCATCACCAGCTGCATGCAGGCGAGGAAGGGACCCCCGCAGAGCAGTACGCCGAGGAACAGCGCCAGGCTACCCGGCAGCAGGCAGAGCAGCACCCCGGTGGCCTGCAGCCAGAGGGTGGCGATCAACCAGCGACGGGTATCGGTGCCCGGACGTCTCAGGCTCACCAGCACCACGCCGAGGGCCGCAGCCAGACCGTAGCCTGGCCAGAAGAGATCGGCCTGCCACTGGCCATGGAAGCGGCTGGCGGCCATCTGCGAGAGAAAGGTAGCCGGCAGGATGTAGCCGACCCCGACCAGGCCATAGGCCAGGATCAGGCGGTTGAACGCCGGGGAAGAGGTGGCAGGCGCGGCGCTGGTGGGCAGCGGGGCGGCCGGACCGCGGCGGGGTAGCAGGGGCAGCAGTGCCAGGGTGGCGACGCTGGCGAGCAGGCCGTAGCTCAGCCACAACTGACTGGAGCCGCCGCCCAGAAGATTGCTGACCAGGGCCATGAGGCCACTGATGAGGATACCGACGCCGGGCCCGGTGAAGATCAGGGCGCCCAGGCGTGGCCGACCGGCCTCAGCGGCCAGCGGCTGGCTCAGGCCGGTCACCATCACCAGTACCCAGGCACTGGCCAGGCCGGTGCCGAAGCGCAGCAGCGCCTGGGCCGCCAGGCCATCGGCCAGCAGCGAGGCCAGGGTGAGGCCGGCGCAGAGCCAGAGGCCGCCGACCAGGCGGGCATGGGTGCGGCGGGCGAAGAGGGCATCCAGGGCGCCGAGCAGATAGCCCAGATAGTTGGCCGCGGCCAGCAGACTGGCACCGGTCAGGTCGATCTGGCCTTCGGCGATCAAGTGGGGCAGCGCCGGGGTGAGGGCGAAGCGGCCGATGCCCATGGCGGTGGCCAGGGCCAGCAGACAGGCCAGGAGACGGGTAGTGGCGGTCATCGCAAGACTCCAGTAGCGAGCGGATGAGTACAGCCTAGGCCTTGAAGTTGATCAATAAAAACGAATAATAGAGAAATAGATATTCATCAAAAGAGAAAGGTGGTGATCGATGGAGTTCGCCGAACTACGCATCTTCCAGGCGGTGGCCGAAGAAGGGTCTTTGGTCAAGGCCGCCGAGCGGCTCAATCGGGTGCCGTCCAATCTCTCCACGCGCCTGCGCCAGCTGGAAGACAAACTGGGTGTGGCGCTGTTCCTGCGCGAGCGCCAGCGGCTGCACCTGACGGCCGCGGGCCACCGCCTGTTGGACTACGCGCACCGACTGTTCGCCCTGGCTGACGAGGCGCGCAGTGCGGTGCAGGATGGCGAGCCGGCGGGTACCTTCGTGCTCGGCTCCATGTTCAGCACGGCCGCCATCCATCTGCCGGGGCTGCTGGCGCGCTATCACCAGCGGCATCCCAAGGTGAATCTGCAGGTGCACAGCGGACCCAGCGGCGAGTTGATGGAAGGCCTGCTGGCAGGGCGCCTGGACGCCGCCCTGGTGGACGGCCCGGTGCCGGATGCCGGGCTGGATGGCCAGCCCTGGTTCGAGGAGCGACTGGTGCTCATCACCGGACTGGATCATCCCGCGGTCCATACCCCGGCCGACGTAGCCGGGCGGCCGGTATTCGGCTTTCGCGCCGGCTGTTCCTATCGCCGCTATCTCGACAGCTGGTTCGCCGCGGCTGGGGTACCCAGCGGGCCGGTGATGGAGATCGAGTCCTACCACAGCATGCTGGCCTGCGTGATCACCGGTGGGGTGGCGTTGATGCCGGAGTCCATGCTCGACAGCCTGCCGGGCCGCGAGCGGGTGCGCCGGCACGATATCCAGGCGCGCTTCACCAGTACCACCACCTGGCTGATGTGGCGCAAGGGGCGCGAGGGCGCCAATCTGCGCAGTTGGCTGGAGTTGCGCGAGAGCCGGCAGCCCGACCGTGAATCTGTTGCTTTGGTGTGATGATTGCCCGATCCTAGGCGGCGGACTCCTACCGTCTACCGAGGACGATCATGATAAGAATAGCCATCGTCGGTTTGGGCAAGATCGCCCGTGACCAGCATCTGCCGGCGCTCCAGAGCAATTCCGAGTACGAGCTGGTCGCCGTGGCCAGCCGCAACGCCCAGCTCGACGGCATCGCCCATTATCCCAGCCTGAGCGCCCTGCTCGCAGAGGGTCCGGCCATCGATGCCGTGTCCCTTTGCGCTCCCGCGGCGGTGCGCTACGAGCAGGCGCATGAGGCCCTGGCCGCCGGTAAGCATGTGATGTTGGAGAAACCGCCGGGCGCGACCCTGAGCGAGGTGGAGGCCCTGGCCCGCCAGGCCGAGGCGGCGGGGCTGTCGCTGTTCGCCACCTGGCATTCGCGCCATGCCCAGGGCGTGCAGCCGGCGCGCGAGTGGCTGGAAGGCAAACGCATCCAAGCGGTGCGGATCGAGTGGAAGGAAGACGTGCGTGTCTGGCACCCCGGCCAGGCCTGGATCTGGGAGCCGGGCGGCATGGGCGTCTTCGATCCGGGCATCAATGCGCTGTCCATCGCGACTGCCATCCTGCCGCGGCCGTTCTTCCTCAAGGAGGCGAGTCTGCAGGTGCCGGGCAACTGCCAGACCCCGGTGGCGGCGCAACTGGCCTTCGTCGACAGCGCTGGCGTGCCCATCGCCGCCGACTTCGACTTCCTGCAGACCGGGCCCCAGACCTGGGACATCCACGTCGACACCGATGCCGGACGCCTGACCCTGAGCAAGGGCGGCAGTGAGCTGTATCTCGATGGCCAACTGACCCACCAGGGCCCGGACCGGGAATACGCCGGTCTCTATGCCCGCTTCGCCGAGCTGGTGGCCGCGAACCGTTCCGACGTGGACGTCGCGCCGCTACGGCACGTGGCCGACGCCTTCCTCTATGGACGGCGCGAGACGGTGGCGGAGTTTCACGAGTAGGGCGGCCCTCACCCCGGCCCTCTCCCGGCGGGAGAGGGGGTGCTCAGCTTAGCTTGGGGCGTAGGGTGGAAAACGGCGCAGCCTTTTCCACGCGAGGGCTATGGTCGCCGCTGCCTTCACCCCAGTCCTCTCCCGGTGGCACAGGGGGAGACGCTCAGCTTGGCTTCAGGCGTAGGGTGGAAAACGGCGCAGCCATTTCCACGTGGATGGCCGCCGTAGGTTGGTAGCGACCCTTGCGGCCCGTTGATGTGGCCGCTGCTGGTGGACACCAATCGCGGCCATGGGCCGCTCCTACAGAGGGTGATGCTTTTGTAGGAGCGGCCGCATCGGCGGACCGCCATGGCCGCGATAAAGACGGTTGCTTCTACGGCCCAAGCCTCAGCGCCGCTCCAGCAATACGCCGCTTTCCATGTGGTGGGTCCAGGGGAACTGGTCGAACAGGGCAGTGCGGGTGATGCGGTGGGTATCGTGCAACTGGGCGATGTTCTCGGCCAGGGTCTCCGGGTTGCAGGAGATATAGAGGATGCGCTCGAAGCGACGGGTCAGCTCGCAGGTGTCCGGGTCCATGCCGGCGCGGGGCGGGTCGACGAAGACGGTACCGAAGTTATAGCTCTTCAGGTCCACACCGGCCAGGCGGCGGAAGGGGCGGACCTCGTTGAGCGCCTGGGTCAGTTCCTCGGCGGAGAGCCGCACCAGGCTGACGTTGTTCACCCCATTGCTGGCCAGGTTGTGCAGGGCGGCATTGACCGAGGTCTTGCTCACCTCGGTGGCCAGCACCTGGCGCACCCGGCTGGCCAGCGGCAGGGTGAAGTTGCCGTTGCCGCAATAGAGTTCCAGCAGATCGTCTTCACGCTCGCCCAGGGCGGTGTGGGCCCAGGTCAGCATCTTCTGGTTGACCGTGCCATTGGGCTGGGTGAAGCCGCCTTCCGGTTGCAGATAGCCATAGGTCTGCCCAGCGACCTCCAGTTCCTCGATCACATGGTCGCGGCCGATCACCAGGCGCTGGCCGCGGGAGCGGCCGATGATGCTGACTCCTAGCGCCTGAGCAAGCCGTTCCGCCGCTAGTTGCCAGATAGCGTCCAGCGGCCGGTGGTAGGCCAGGGTGATCAGCGCATCACCACTCAGGGTGGTGAGGAATTCCACTTGGAACAGCTTGAACGACAGCGCCACGTCGCCCTGCCAGCCGGCCTTGAGGCGCGGCATCAGGTCGTTGATGCGCTGGCTGGCGATGGGGAAGTCTTCGATGAGGATCGGCGTGTGCTTGTCGCCCGGGGCGAACATGGCGTAGTGACGTTCCTCGTTTTCCCGCCACAGGCGGAATTCGGCGCGCAGCCGGTAATGCTGCAGCGGCGAGGCGAAGACTTCCGGCTCGGGCGCCTGGAAGGGTGCCAGCAGGTCGCGCAGGCGGTCGGCCTTGGCGTCGAGTTGCGCCTGGTAGTCGGCGGGAACGAAGGAGGGTTGGGACATGGGTAGATCCGAGCAGGGGGTAAGAGGCTTTTCGATGTCTCGCGCACCAGAGACAAGGCCAGGGCGGCCCCGCAAAAAGAGCCGAGAGGACCGGTGCGCGGGCGAGTTTACCGCGGCTGGATGAGCAGTGCGTGGGGAACGCCCGGACCGGGCTGGCGATCCGCGCCTTTTTCCACAGCGCGCGGCCGATGTGCGACGAACGTCGGGCCAATACCTAGCCGGGGAAGAACTCGGGGCCGGAGCCCCGAGGGGAGGGGTCAGGCGTTGAACCAGCCCAGCTTGATGACGAACAGGATCGACAGGACGATCAGCGCCGAATTCAGCTCGCGGGTGCGGCCGGAGAGCAGCTTGATGACGGTCCAGGTGATGAAGCCGAAGGCGATGCCGTTGGCGATGGAGTAGGTCAGCGGCATGGCCAGGGCGGTGACCAGTACCGGGGCGGCGGTGGTCAGATCGTCCCACTCGATTTCGGCCAGGCCCGAGGTCATCAGCACGGCGATGAAGAACAGCGCCGGGGCGGTGGCGAAGGCCGGCACGCTACCGGCCAGGGGGGCGAAGAACAGCGCCAGCAGGAACAGTACGGCGACCACCACGGCGGTGAGGCCGGTCCGGCCACCGGCGGAGACGCCCGCCGCGGATTCGATGTAGCTGGTGGTGGTGGAGGTACCCAGCAGCGAGCCGAACATGGCGGCGGTGCTGTCGGCGATCAGGGCGCGGCCCATCTTCGGCAGGTGGCCGTCCTTGCCCATCAGGCCGGCGCGCTTGGCTACGCCGATCAGGGTGCCGGAGTTGTCGAACAGGTCGACGAACAGGAAGGCGAAGATGACGCTGATCAGACCGACATCCAGGGCGCCCTTGATGTCCAGCTGCAGGAAGGTCGGGGCCAGCGACGGCGGCATGGACACCAGGCCACCGAAGGCGCTGACGCCGAGGGCGATGGCGATGACGGTGACCGCCAGGATGCCGATCAGTACCGCCCCGGTGACCTTGCGGGCCTCCAGCACGACGATCAAGAAGAAGCCGAGGATGGCCAGCAGCGGACCGGGTTTGGACAGGTCGCCCAGGCCGACCAGGGTGGCCGGATTGCCGACCACGATGCCGGCGGTCTGCAGGGCGATCAGTGCCAGGAACAGGCCGATGCCGGCGGCGATACCCGAGCGCAGCGGCAGCGGGATGCTGTTGATGATCCATTCACGGATGCGAAAGATCGACAGCAGGAAGAACATCAGCGCCGAGAGGAATACCGCACCCAGGGCGACCTGCCAGGTATGCCCCAGGTGCAGCACCACGGTGTAGGTGAAGAAGGCGTTGAGGCCCATGCCCGGCGCGAGGGCGATGGGGTAGTTGGCGATGAGCCCCATGAGCGCCGAGCCGATGGCCGCGGCCAGGCAGGTGGCGACAAAGATCGCGCCCTTGTCCATGCCGGTCGCGCCGAGGATGCTTGGGTTGACGAACAGGATGTAGGCCATGGCCAGAAAGGTGGTGACCCCGGCCAGCAGCTCGGTGCGGACGGAGGTGTTGTGAGCCTTGAGTTGGAAGAGTCTTTCCAGCATGGGATGCCTCGTGCGCGCCGGTCTGATCGGAAAAAACGGCGCGCATCATAACAGGTCGGTTAACACGGGTAAGACGCTAAGGTTTACCCCCAAATCGGCATCAAATCGAGCACTGACTGGTCGGTCAACTTTTTGGGGTGTGGCCGCTGACCGAATCGCCTGCATTACGGGCCAGGCGGAAGGCATCCAGGGTGCTCAGGATGCCGAGCACGGCCACTATGCAAAAGGCTAGCCGAAAGTCCGTCAGCTGCGGATCGAGGTGGCCATGCCACTCCATCGAGGCGCGCAACAGCAGGGCGGCGATGGCTACCCCGAGGCCCATGGCGAGCTGGAAATTGGTGCTGAACAGGGTGGAGGCGTGGCTGAGCTGCGGCTTGGGAATATCGGCGAAGGCGAGGGCGTTGCTGGCGGTGAATTGTAGCGAACGGAACACGCCGCTGGCGAACAGCAGGAGCATGACGAGCGGCAGTGGCCAAGCCGGGGTGAGCAGACCACAGGCCAGCAGGCTGAGCGCGCTGAGCAGGCCGTTCACCGTGAGGATGCGACGCAGGCCGAAACGGCGCATGGCGGCGGTGGTGAAGGGCTTGGCCGCGAGGTTGCCGGCGAACAGCGCCAGCAGCAGCAGGCCGGCCTGGAAGGCATCCAGGCCGAACGAAAGCTGGAACATCAAGGGCAGCAGGAAGGGCGCGGTGGCGATGGTGATGCGGAACAGGCCGCCGCCAAGGATGGAGGCCCGGTAGGTGGGAATACGCAGTGTTCCAAAATCGATCAGCGGGCGCTCGATACGGGCCATATGACGCACCGCCTTGGTGCCGAGAAGCAGTCCGATCCCCATCCAGGCCAGGTTGCTGCCCAGACTGCCCTGATTCTGGCCGAGGCGCTCCACGCCCCACATGAAGGCAACGCAGGCGCCGCCGAGCAACAGGAAGCCGCGCCAGTCCAAGGGATGCCGCCGGGTGGGGATGTCGGCCGGGACCAGGCGCCAGGCCAGCACCAGGGCGATCGCGCCCAGTGGCAGGTTGAGATAGAAGATCCAGCGCCAGTCGGCGTAGGTGGTGATCAGACCGCCCAGGGGCGGGCCGAGCACGGGCGCCACCAGACCGGGCCAGGTGATGAGGGCGATGGCCCGCACCAGTTCGTGCTTCTGGGTCACCTGCAGCACCACCAGGCGCCCCACGGGCACCATGAGGGCACCACCGATGCCCTGGAGAATGCGCGCGGCGATGAACTGCTCCAGGGACTGTGCCATCCCGCAGAGCAGGGAGGCCAGGGTGAAGAGACCAATAGCCAGGCTAAAGACCGGTCGCGGCCCGAAGCGCTCGGCGATCCAGCCGCTCACGGGGATACCCACGGCGATGGCCAGCAGATAGGCGCTGATGCCCAGGTTGAGGTCCACGGGATCACGACCGAAGGCCAGGGCCATCTGCGGCAGGGCCGTGGCGATGACCGTGGCGTCGAGGTTCTCCATGAAGAAGGTGAAGCTCACCAGGCAGGCGAGAATCTTCCAGCGTTCCATGAGTCTGTTTTCTGGTCGGAATGGTGGGCTACTCTGCCTGAGCCGTGACGGCACACGCCAGCCTCAGTAAAAGTCTGCTGATTTGTCATCGCTCGCTTGGCCCAGCTGCTAGAGTCGAGACAGGAAGGTTCGATAGTCGTTATCGCTACGAGGAAGCCGGTGCATGAAGGACGTGATAGATCGCCACATCTTGGTGATGGCAGAGGCCAAGCGCCTGCTCGAACGCGGCAGCCAGGCCAAGCGACAACACCAGCGCTATTTCCTCAACTTTCTGACCCTGCGTCAGGAAACCTCGCGGCTCACCCAGCAGGCCTTTCGGCTGAGCTGCTCCCTGGATGCCTTTTCCACCAGACGCTCGCGGCAACTGCCGCCGGTGCTGACCTTGGTGAAGACCGCGGAAGAGTCTTCGCCGAGCTAGGCGCAGCGGCCGTATGTAGCTGTGGAGCTTTTCCCCTGACCGTGGGGTCAAAACCTCGAACGCAGAGGAGAAACACCCCATGATCAAACAATCGCTGCTCTCCCTGGTGCTGGGTACCGTCGTGCTGGGCGGCGCCCTGCAGGCGCAAGCGGCCGAGTCGACTACGCCGGTCAAGCCCGATGCCAACAAGGAAGCCGCGGAGCCGACCAGCCCGCAATACCAGAACAAGGTGAACAAGAAGGAAGGCAACCAGGGGGGCGAGGCGGTGACCCATGATCCCGACCATCCTACCTTCGAGTTAGAAGAGGGTGGCCGTGCGCCGCGCAAGTACATCCGCGACGACTACGTGATCAAGGACTGGAAGAAGCACGGCCTCGAACAACCCGGTGAAGATAGCCAGTGGGTGAAGATCGGCTCGGACTATGTCCTGATCAAGCGCAGTAATGCGGTGATCGACAAGATCGTCAAGGCCAAGCCCTGAAGGCCGGCCGGAGGCCGATGCGACGTCGGCCCCTGGCAATCATATGGCTAACGCGTCATGCTGAAACGCCCATCCGGAGTTCCAGCATGACCACCGAGATTCGCGTAGTCGCCATCCTGCAGGCCCAGCCCGGCCAGGGCGAAGCGGTCGAGCGCGCCTTGCGCGCCATCGTCGCTCCCTCGCGCGCCGAAGCGGCTTGCCATTTCTACACCCCGCATCGCGATCCGAGTCATGAAGGTCGTTATGTCTTCATCGAGCGTTGGGCCAGCCGCGAAGCCCTCGCCGAGCACGAGCAGACCGCGCACTTCAAGCAGTTGCTGGGCGACCTGGATGGCTTGCTCGCCGAGCCGCCGCAGATAATGGTTCTGGAAGAACTGCCGCTGGCTTAAGGCAAACGACATCGGCTTGTCATTCGACGGGTCCACCCTGGGCCTCCTGTTCGCGGAGGCTCGAATGAACACCTCAAGACGTCAAGCGCTCGGTCTGCTCGGCTTAGGCCTGAGCGCTTCCTGGTTCGCTGGTTGCAGCGCTCGTGAGTCGCAGCCCGATCCCTTCACCCTGGGCGTCGCCAGTGGCGATCCAACCCCTGACGGCTTCGTCATCTGGACCCGTCTGGCACCCGATCCCCTGGCCGCGGACGGCCTGGGTGGGCTGCGCAGCCCGGTCGAGTCACGCTGGGAAGTGGCGCTGGACCCGGGCCTGCGCCAGGTGGTGCAGCGGGGGACGGCGACGGCGCACCCGCAAGCGGCCTTCAGCCTGCCGGTCACCCTCAGCGGACTGGCGCCGGGGCGTCCCTATTGGTACCGCTTCACCGCTCTGGGCCACCAGAGCCGGATCGGGCGGGCCACCACCCTGCCGCTGCCCGCCAGTGCGCCGCAACGCCTGAAGCTGGTGGCCGCATCCTGCTCGCACTACGAGAAGGGCTTCTTCAGTGCCTATCGGCACATGGCCGACGAGCAACCGGACCTGGCGCTGTTCCTCGGCGACTATATCTATGAGTACAACGTACCGCTGCGGCTGCCGGCGGTGCGCCGACACGGCCTACCGGAAGCCCAGGACCTGGCTGGCTACCGACGGCGCTATGCCCTGTATCGCACCGATCCCGATCTGCAATACCTGCACGCCAACGTCACCAGCCTGCTGACCTGGGATGACCACGAGGTGCAGAACGACTATTCCGCGGCCTGGTCGGCCGATCCCACTGTCAGTCCCGCGGCCTTCGCCCGGCGGCGTCAGGCGGCCTACCAGGCCTTTCGCGAGCACGCACCGCTGCGGGCCTGGCGTACTCAGGCCGTGCAGACGCGTCTCTACGACCGCTGGCGCTTCGGCGATCTGGCCGAGATCCACCTGCTCGACGGCCGCCAGTACCGCAGCGAACCGGCCTGCACGACGCCCCAGACCCGCGGCGGCCATCTGGTCGCCCCGGATTGCCCGGGCCTGCGCGACGCCGGGCGCAGCATGCTCGGCCAGGCGCAGGAAAGTTGGCTGATGGATGGCTTTCGTCACAACAGCACCCAGTGGAATCTGATCGCCCAGGACCTCTTGCTGGCGCCACTGCGGCAACGCCTGCCCAATGGCGAACCGGCGCGCTGGACCGATGGCTGGGACGGCTATCCGGCGACCCGCGAGCGCCTGCTGGCGGCCATGGCCGACAGCCGCCTGGCCAATCCGGTGACCCTGGGCGGGGACATCCATTCCTTCTGGGTGACGGATCTGCACCGGGAGCCGGAGAGCGAAGCCAGCCCAGTGGTGGCGAGCGAATTCGTCGGCACCTCCATCACCTCGGACGGCCCCGAGTACGCCCGCTTCCAGGCGCTGTTGCCGGAGAATCCCCAGGTACGCTTCTTCGACAGCCGGCAGCGCGGCTACCTGGCCCTGGAGTTGACGCGGGAGCGCCTGCAGGTGGACCTGCGCACCATCAGCGACCGCGCCCGCCCGGATGCCGAGCGCGGCACCCGGGCGAGTTTCGTGGTGGAGGCGGGACGGCCGGGAGCTATCCCGGCCTAGCCGATCAGACGAACAGCGACAGCAGCATGATGAAGGCCAGGGCCACCACCGAGAGGATGGTCTCCATCATCGACCAGGTCTTGAAGGTCTCGGCCACGGTCATGTTGAAGTATTGCTTCACCAGCCAGAAGCCGGCGTCGTTGACGTGGGAGAGGATCACCGACCCGGCACCGGCGGCCAATACCAGCAGTTCCTTGTTCACGCCGGGCACCAGCGCCACCACGGGGGCGACGATGCCGGCGCCGGTGATGGTCGCCACGGTGGCGGAGCCGGTGGCGACGCGGATCACCGCCGCCACCAGCCAGGTCAGCAGGATCGGTGAGATCTGCGTCTGCACCGCCAGGTTGCCGATCACCTCGCCGACGCCACTGGCCACCAGCATCTGCTTGAAGCCACCACCGGCGCCGACGATCAGCACGATGGCCGCCACCGGCGCCAGGCTCTGGTCGAGCAGCTTGACGATCTTCTCGCGGGAGAAGCCGCAGGCGGTGCCGAAACTGTAGAAGCTCAGCAGCAGGGCGGCGAGCAGGGCGGTGATGGGATGGCCGATGAAGTCCATCCAGATGCGGAAATGGTTGTCGGCGGCGAAGAAGATGTCGGCGAAGGCCTTGAGCAGCATCAGGATCACCGGCAGCAGCACGGTGAAGACGGTGATGCCGAAGCCCGGCAGATTGCGGTTGTCGGTTTCCTGGGCGATCTGGGCGACCAGCTCGGGATTGGCCGAACCGGGGATGCGCTTGGAAATCCAGGCGCCGAAGATGGGGCCGGCGATCATGGCGGTGGGCAGGCCGACGATCAGGCCGTAGAAGATGGTCTTGCCGATGTCGGCGCCGAATACCCCGACCGCCAGCAGCGGACCCGGGTGCGGCGGCACCAGACCGTGCACGGCGGACAGGCCGGCCAGCAGCGGGATGCCCAGCTTGACCAGCGACAGCCCGGTGCGGCGGGCGACGATGAACACCAGGGGCGCCAGCAGCACGAAGCCGATCTCGAAGAACAGCGGGATGCCCACCAGGAAGGCGGCGAACATCATCGCCCAGTGCACGCGCTTGATGCCGAAGGCGCGGATCAGCGTCTGGGCGATCTGGTCGGCGCCGCCGGAGTCGGCCATCAGCTTGCCGAGCATGGTGCCCAGGCCGAGCAGGATGCCAACGAAGCCGAGCACGCCACCGAAGCCGTCCTGGAAGGATTTCATGACCTTTTCCACCGGCATGCCGGAGGTCAGGCCGAGAAAGCCCGAGGCGATGGTCAGGGCGATGAAGGGATGGACCTTGAACTTGGTGATCAAGAGCACCAGGCCGATGATGGTGACCGCGGCGTCGAGCAGAAGGAAACTGTTGTGGTCCATGCCGAACATGGCGCCTCTCCTATTGTTGTTGTGGGCGAGCTAGAGGAAGTGCTTGGGTAGCGCTGTCTCGTCAGGCCGGCTGAGCCAGGCGCGTCGAGGTGTTCCACCAGGCCGTGACCTGGGTACTGATGGCGGACAGTGGGTCACGGGCATCCACTATCAGCGTAGCCGGTTCACCGTGGGGTGCTTCGAGGGCGGCGAACTGGCTGTCGATCAGACTGGCGGGCATGAAGTGCCCCGGACGATTGGCGACGCGTTGGGCGGCGGTCTCGCGGGTCAGTTCGAGGAAGACGAAGCCCAGGCCCGGCACGGCCTGGCGCAGTTGGTCGCGATAGCGGCGCTTGAGTGCGGAGCAGGTGAGCACCGGGCGTTCGCCCGCGGCCACGGCGGCGGCCAGCTCTTCACCCAGACGGGTCAGCCAGCCGGCGCGATCCTCATCATCGAGGGGGATGCCAGCGCTCATCTTGGCGATGTTGGCTGGGGGGTGGAAGGCGTCGCCTTCGATCAGGCGGCCACCGTCCTGCAGGGCAATGGCGGCGCCGACGCTGCTCTTGCCACAGCCTGCGACGCCCATGACCACCAGTGCGGGAATGGGAGTGTTCATCGTCACCTCCGGTCTGGAGACAGCGCTACCCCGAAAAGGTAAAAAAGGTAGCGGCTTCCAGTTCTTGTCGATCTTGTTAGCCGAATGCCAACGGGCGCTAGAGGCGCACGCCAGGCTTGTAGTGTCTGGTGAGACAGCGCTACCTTAGGCGCGTTCTCCGTCTCTGACAAGCCTGAAACCACAACAATGAAGCGAACGGGTTCTCGTAGTTCCGGTCGGCCCACCCTCACCGAGGTGGCCCTTGAAGCCGGTGTTTCTCCTATCACTGCGTCTCGCGCGCTGCGCGGCGTCGCCACCGTGGCGCCCGAGCTGGTGACCCGGGTGCAAGAGGCTGCTACGCGGCTTGGCTACGTCACCAATCCTGCCGCCCGTGCCCTGGCCTCGGCCCAGGGCCATTCGGTGGTGGTGCTGGTGCCCTCGCTCTCCAACCATCTGTTCATCGAACCGCTGGAAGCCATCCACGAGGTGCTGCGACCGCGTGGGCTCGAGGTGCTGATCGGCAACTACCACTACGATCCCGAGGAGGAGGAGAAGCTGATCCGCAACTACCTGGCTTATCAGCCCCGGGGTCTGTTGCTGACCGGTTTCGACCGTACCGAGACAGCGCGGCAGCTGCTGGCCGCCAGCCGGGTACCGCGGGTGCACATGATGGAACTCGATCCAGACGCCGGGGTGCCTAGCGTGGGCTTCTCGCAGCGAGAAGCGGGTGCGGCAGCTGCACGCCATCTGCTGGCCGCGGGGCGCCGGCGTCTGGGCTATGTCGCTGCCCAACTTGACCCCCGGGCGCTGGCGCGGGGCGAGGGCTTTCGCCAGGTGCTGCGCGAGGCCGGTTGCTACGACCCAGGCTTGGACGTCCTGGACCCCCAGCCTTCGTCCGTCGGCCTGGGCGCGGAGCAGTTTCGCACCCTGCTGGCTCGGCGCCCGGATGTCGACGGCCTATTCTTCTGCAACGACGACCTGGCCCAGGGCGCGCTGTTCGAGGCGCAGCGCCTGGGCATCGCCATTCCCGGACAAATCTCGGTGATCGGCTTCAACGACCTGCCCGGCTCGGCGCACACGGTGCCGCGGCTGTCGTCCATCCAGACGCCACGCGCGGCGGTCGGCCGCCAGGCGGCGACGCTGTTGCTGGGCCTGCTCGATGGCCGCAGCCAGCCGAGCTGCGTGGATCTGGGGTTCGAGTTGGTGAGTCGGGAGAGTGTGTAGTTGTCGTGGTGATTACAGTCCGCCGATACGGTAGTTTCTATCGAATCTCGGCATCGCGGCCATGGGCCGCTCCTACAAGTGCTGGGTAGCCTGTAGGAGCGGCCCATGGCCGCGATCCTGCTTGAACCTATCCCTACCGCAACGGCTTGGCCAGAATCCGCGATTGCCCGTGGAAATCCTGTCGGGCATAGAAGGCCTGGGCGTCGCGGTTGAATTCCATGACTTCCAGGCGGATCTCGTCGGCGTCGTTGTCCTTGGCCCAGGCCTCCACCTGGGCCAGCAGGCGGGCGCCGACGCCATGGCGGCGGTGGCTCTCGGCCACCACAAGGGTCCCGATGCGGCAGAGGATCAGCGGCTGCAGGAAGGAGATGGCGCGGGTATCGGACAGCCGAGCGGTGACGAAGCCCACCAGCTGGTCATCCGCCTCGGCGACGAAGAGCACGCCGTCCTCGGGCTCCAGCTGCGCCGCCCAGTAGTCCTGGTCGCGCCAGCCACCGGAGGGTGTGGCGAAGGTTTCCGGGGCATGGTCATGGTGCTGCTCGGCGAGTTGTTCGGCCAGGCGGCAGATGGCGGCGAGATCGGTGACGTAGGCGGGGCGGATACGCAAGCAGGAGTCTCGCAGGCAATAGTCTGGCTTCACCTTACGCCCCGGCCGTGGGGTTAGGAAGCATCGGCGTCCAGTGTCTCGTACCAGTCGGCATAGGGCGTGTTCTTCGCCAGGTGGCGGTTGAAGTCGGGAGCACCGTCGGTCCACCAGACCGGGCCGCGTTCGCCCAGAGCACGTTTGGCCTGGTCCACCGCAGCGCGGGCGTTGCGCAGGGCGGCTGCGTCGTCCTGGCGCTTGGCAACGCCCACTTGGCGGCGCGCGTCCATCAAGTCGTGCGTCAGAGCCTCGCGGCGCTCGCTCGAAAGCCTGGGATCGGTACAGCGCCAGAGCCGCCCCCTGACCACGAAGTAGCGACCGTCCGGGGTAGTGGGATAGCGCATGGGCGAGGCCCCTTCGTCAGTCGTCGATGTCGAGCAGGGCACGGCAGTCCGGATAGTCCGAGCAGGCCCAGAATTCCCGGCCCTGGTGGCGACCGCTGCGGGCGCGGCGACGCACCATGGGGGCCTGGCAGTCCGGGCATTGCGGAGCCAGCGCCTGGCTCGGCTCGACCGCGCGATGGCGCGGGCGGCGCCCGCCGAACACGGCGTCGCGCACGGCAGCGGCGGAATAGCGCGCCGCGGCCGGGATCTCCACCAGGCGCAACTGAGCCGCCTCGCACACTGCGCGGACGAAGCGATCCCGTTGCTGACGGTGGCGTTGCAGGTGCGAACGATCGTTGAGTTCCACCACGGCGTGCACCGCGAGGTCGTCGCGGCGGCAGATGGCGAAGTCGAAGTGCTTGGCGTTGATGCGATTCTGTGCGACCAGGTAGCGGCGGCGGTCGCGCAAGGGCAGGGTCTGGACCACATCGGCGATGCGTACCTTGCCGAACACCCGGTAGTCGTCGCCCACGGCTTCGTCGAGCACGGCGAGAAAGGCTTGTTCGGCGGGGGTGAAGAGGGCTTCGACCTGGCGATAGGGAAAGGCGGCTTGGCGGCGGCGCTGCCACCACCAGGATGCCCCCAACAGCAGCAGTCCGACCAGGACCGCCAGGGGCAGGTAAGGCTCGTACATCGTGAACTCCAACAGCGGGGCGCCATGATAGTGAGTTGGGGCGCAGGACGGCAGCGGTGACGACGAAGGGTCAGTCGTGGCGTGGCACCTGGCGCTGCAGGTCGTCCAGGCGCAGCAGGGTCATGGATTTCAGACAGCTCAGGTACTGCAACTGCTGCATGGCGCCGCTGAAGCCGCGGGTGGCGCTGGCGCAGCGGGGCGCGCGGTCGTCCTGCCAGAGCTGCTGCAGGCGTTCGAAGGCAGGCCGTTGCGCAGGGGTGAGGGCGGCCAGCCGACGGCCGTAGACGTCAGCCAGCCGGGCTTCGGCGACGGCCAGATCCTGCGCGGCGCAGGCGGCCAGTTGGCGCTCATCGCCCTGGCGATCACAGTCGACCGGCTGCATTTCCGCGGCGTGCACCGAGGTCGCGAGCAGCAGGGCGAGCAGCAGGGAGAGGTGGCGAGCGACGATCATGCGGGGAAGGCTGGCTTGAGGGCAGTCCGCCTAGACTGACCCAATTGCCAGGTTCTCACCAGGCACCATCGGTCTGCTGTCGCTGATCGTGGGTATCGCGGAAGCTGCGTACCTGCTCCAGCAGCCAGGCGATCCAGCGTTGAACCGGTGCTTCCACCGGACCCTTGGGCAACACCAGGGAGTAGGCCTGGGGCGAGAGCTGATTGAATTGATCCGGCAGCGGTCGGACCAGGGCGCCACTGGCCAGCAGGCGCTGAGCCAGCACGCAGCCGCCCAGGGCGACGCCCTTACCTGCCGCCGCCTGTTGCAGCGCCATGCCGCTGAGGGAATAACGCGGTCCGCGCAGGTTTTCGGCGAGGCTGACGTCCTGGCTGGCGAACCAGTCCTGCCAGGCGTTGAAACGGCTGCTCGGGCGGCCGGCGCGCCAACCGCCGGGCCATTCGGCGTGCAGCAGGGGATAGTCCAGCAAGGCGCTGGGTTCGGCGAGGGGCGTCGGGATCAGCGCCGGGCTGCACACCGGGAAGATCCATTCGCGCAGCAGCAGGCGGGTCTCACCGTCCTGCCAGTCGCCGCGGCCATAGCGAATCGCCGCCTGGGCGCCACCCTCGGTGCCCAGCGGCACGATGGCGGAGGAGGCATCGAGGAAGACCTCGATATCCGGATGCTGCCGTTGGAAGTCCTCCAGCCGCGGCAGCAACCATTCCTGGCCGAAGGTGGGCGGCGCGCTGACGGTGAGCACGCTGCTCTTGACCCGCGCCCGGGCCACGGCGCGAGTCAGGCCGTCGAGGTGGGGCGCGATCTCGGCGGCCAGGGCGCGACCCTGCACGGTGAGGCGGACGCCCTGGGGCAGTCGCTCGAACAGCGGCTGCCCCAGTTCCTCCTCCAGCAGGCGGATCTGCCGGCTGATGGCCCCAGCGGTGACGTGCAGTTCGTCCGCAGCCTTGGCGAAGTGCTGGTGTCGCGCGGCCGCGGCGAAGGCGCGCAAAGCGTTGAGGGGGAGAGTGGTCGTCACTCGGAGCCTTAGTTTTCCTGAGCCTGACGCCCATTAAACATCGTTTGTCCGACCTATTCAGCCACCGTCACCATGCAGCCTCTCTTTTTTGTGGAAAGACGATCATGCGCAAGGAGCTGGATGCCACGGCGGTGTTGGTCATGCTGGCGCTCTGCCTGGTATGGGGCCTGCAGCAGACGGCGATCAAGGCCATCGCCGAGCAGGTGGACCCGCTGCTGCAGATCGGTTGGCGCTCGCTGCTGGCGGCCGGACTGCTCTATGGCCTGGCGCGCTGGCGCGGTATCCGCTGCCTGGGTCGCGATCAGACGCTGATTCCCGGGCTGCTCGCCGGGTCCCTGTTCGCCCTGGAATTCCTTTGCATGGCGGTGGGCCTGAAATACACCAGCGCCGCGCACATGGTGGTATTCATCTACACGGCGCCGCTGTTCGCCGCCTGCGGCCTGCACTGGCTGGTGCCTGGCGAGCGGCTGTCGGGGCGGCAGTGGCTGGGCATGGTGCTGGCGGCCAGTGGCGTGGTTTGCGCCTTCCTGATCGGCAAGCCGAGCGGCGGCACCAGTTGGCAGGGCGATCTGATCGGCCTGGCCGGCGGCGCCGCCTGGGGCGCCACCACGGTACTGATCCGCCGCAGCGCCCTGGCCGAGGCGCCGCCGCTGCGCACCCTCTTCTATCAACTCGGGGTGACCGGGGTGGTGCTGCTGGCGCTGGCCGTGCCGCTCGGCAAGCGGCTGGATCTGGCCGGCTTGGATTCCCTGGCCTGGTCGAGTCTGGCCTTCCAGGTGTTCATCGTCGCCGGCATCAGCCTGCTGGGCTGGTTCGTGTTGCTCAGTCGCTATCGCGCCGCGCCCCTGGGCGTGCTGACCCTGCTGACGCCACTGTTCGGTGTGCTGATGGGGGTCTGGTTGCTGAATGAAACGCCAGGCCCCGGGTTTCTCGCCGGCGCGGCGTTGGTGCTCAGCGGTCTGCTGATCGTCAGCTATCCTTCCCGCTCGCGAGTGGCGTCCCGCTGATTCGCCTGGCTTCGAGAGTCCGATGTCGTCCACCCCGCTGAATCCCTGGCTGCTGCGTCTCATCCCCCTGGTGTTCCTGGCCCTCTGGTCCGCCGGCTTCGCCGTGTCCAAGGTGGGCCTGGCCTATGCGCCGCCCTTCACCCTGCTGGCAATGCGTTATGCATTGGCGTTCAGCGTGCTGTTGGTGGCCTTCCTGATCCTGAGGCCGCCGCTGCCGCGCACGCGACGGGAATGGGCGAATCTCGCCGTGGTGGGTTTTCTCATCCAGGGTGTCTATTTCGGCATGAGCTATGGCGCTTTGGTGCTGGGCGCCTCGGCCAATGTGGTGGCCATGGTCGCCTCGCTGCAGCCGATCCTGGTGGCCCTGGGCGCACCGCTGCTGGTAGGTGAGCGGGTAGCGCCGCTGCAGTGGCTGGGGCTGGCGCTGGGTCTGCTCGGTGCCATCGGCGTGATCCTGGCGCGGGCCAGTGTCGCCGTGGAATCCGTCCCTGGCATCTTTCTGGCCGTGGGCGCACTGCTGGGCATGACCAGCGCGGTGCTCTACGAAAAACGCCTGGGCGTGGCCCAGCACCCGGTGACCAACAACCTGGTGCAATACAGCGTCGGCCTGGTCTGCTGCGCGCCGGTGGCGCTGCTGTTCGAGCACAGTCCGGTGCAGTGGGCGCCGGCCTTCATCGGCGCCCTGGCTTACCTAGTCCTGGCCAATTCGCTGCTGGCCATCAGCCTGCTGGTATGGATGATCCGCGCCGGCGAGGCGGCGCGGGTCAGCGCGCTGTTCTTCTGCGTCCCACCGGGCGCCGCCCTGAGCGCCTGGCTGCTGCTGGGCGAAACCCTGCCACCGCTGGCTTGGGTCGCCATGGTTATCGCCATCGGTGGTGTGCTTTTGGCTACCCGTACGGGCCGCAAGGTGAGCTAGCTGGGCTCGGCCAGCACCACCCGCTCGACGAGGAAATCGAGAAACACCCGTATCCGTTGGGGCATGACGCCGCCCTGGCCCAGGTAGACGGCGTGGATCTCCTCGCGGTCGCCGGGGTTGCAGTCCTGCAGCACCACTTGCAGGCGACCCGCGGCGAGATCCTCGGTGACCTGGAAGGCCGCCAGGCGCGCCAGACCGACCCCGGCCAGCGCCAGGTGTCGCAGCGCCTCGCCATCGCTGGCCTGAACGTTGCCCGTGAGCGGTAGGGTCAGGAGCTCACCTCCCTGGCGCAACGGCCAGCCCGGTTGTGCCCGTGCGTAGTTCGCACCCAGCCGGTTGTGCCTGAGCAAGTCATCGGGCGTGGTCGGCAGCCCATGCCGTGCCAGATAGCGGGGTGCGCCAACGATCAGCATGGGGGTCGTCCCTAGCCGGCGCGCGACCAGTTGGGAATCCTTCAGCCGCCCGGCGCGGATGGCGACGTCGGTGCGGTGTTCCAGCAGGTCGACCACCTCGTCGGTGAGTACCAGGTCCAGCGTCACCTCGGGGTAGCGGTCGAGAAACTCGGGCAGCAGCGGCAATAGCACGTGGTGGCCGAAGGGCACGTTGGCGTTGATCCGCAGCCGTCCGCGCGGCGCGCTGCCGGCGCTGCCACAGCGCTCGGCGTCTTCCAGATCGGCGAGCAGCCGCACGCCGCGCTCGTAGAAGGCGCAGCCCTCGGCGGTGAGTTGCAGTTGTCGCGTGGAGCGATTGAGCAGACGGATGCCCAGGCGCTGTTCGAGCCGGGTAACCAGTTTGCTGACGGCCGAAGGTGTCAGGCCGCTGAGTCTAGCGGCGCTGGAAAAACCGCCCGCTTCGACCACCCGCACGAAGACCTCCAGTTCGCCGAAGCGATTGACACTCATCCCCGTGCTCCTGTGAATCTGGTTCATCAATGCTATTCCAGGAGGCAGTCTATTCGTCTTTGGTGGCCAACGGCAGGATAGGGTTTTCCCGCCCTGGAGCCTGACGATGGCCGTTCCTCCTGTTTCCCCGAGCCTGGCGAAAGCCGGTTCGCTGCTGTGCACCCTGGTGTTGGGTCTGTTGGCCGGCGAGGCTGTCGGGGCTGGCGAAGCCGTGCGTCCTACCCACTGGGTGGCGACTTGGCAGGCCAGTCCCCAGCCGGTCTGGACGGAGGATTTCCTCTTTCCCACGCAGTTGCCGCCCGTCCTGCACGACCAGACGGTACGCCAGGTCGCGCGGCTGAGCCTTGGCGGCGAACGGGTGCGGGTGCTGTTTTCTAATGCCTATGGCCGGCAGGCCGTTACCCTCGGGCCGGTGACCCTGGCGCTGCCGGCCGCGACGGCGGGCAGTGTCGCGGCGGACAGCCTCAAGGCGGTGACCTTCAGCGGCCAGCCCACCTCGATCATTCCCGCGGGCGGCGAATTGCTCAGCGATCCCGTCGCCCTATCGGTCGCGGCTTTGGCCCAGGTCGTCGTCAGCTTCTACCTGCCACGGCCCACACCCATGACCACCTTCCACTGGGATGGCCGGCAGACCGGCTGGATCGTGCCGGGTGATCGAACCCGCACTTTTCACCTGGAGAGTGGCAAGACCCTCGCGACCACCGCGCGACCGCTGCTGGCGGGTATCCAGGTAGAGACGGCCGCGCCTGGGCGCAGCGTCGTGGTCATCGGCGACTCCATTACCGATGGCGCGACGGCCAGCCTGGATCGGGACCAGCGCTGGCCGGACGTCCTCGCCGAACGCCTGGCCCCCCAAGGCGTGGCAGTGGTCAACGCCGGTATCTCCGGGGCGCGGCTGCTGAGCGACGGCATGGGGGTCAAGGCATTGGACCGACTGGAGCGTGACGTCCTGGCACAGCCCGGGGTGGCCAGCGTCATCGTTTTGCTGGGCATCAACGACATCGCCTGGCCGGGGACCGCCTTCGCCCGTACGGCTTCGCGGCCGACCCTGGAGGAACTCATCGCCGGCTACCGACAGCTGATCCAGCGCGCCCACGCCCGGGGGCTCCGAGTCATGGGTGCCACCCTGACGCCTTTCGCCGGCGCGCTACCGGATACGCCCCTGGCCGACTACTACCAGCCGGCCAAGGAGGAACTGCGCCAGCGCCTCAATGCCTGGATCCGCACGGGCGGCGCCTTCGATGCGCTGCTGGATGCCGACGCCGCGTTGCGCGATCCCCAGCAACCGACACGGCTCGCGCCCGACTACGACTCCGGTGACCATCTGCATCCGGGCGACGCGGGCAATCGCGCCCTGGCCGCGGTGGTGGATCTGGCGGCGCTGCTACCCGAGATCGACAGCGCGCCGCAGCCCTGACAGCCAGACGTCAGGCCATCCGCAGCCCCGCCAGCACCTTGTCCACCGTCAGCGGATAGTCGCGGATGCGCACTCCGCAGGCGTTGTAGACGGCGTTGGTGAGGGAAGCCCCGGCACCGCAGATGCCCAGTTCGCCGACGCCCTTGATCTTCAGCGGATTGGCCTTGTCGTCCATTTCCGGCAGGAAGTGGGCCTCAATGGCGGGGATGTCCAGGTGGCTAGGGTAGTGGTAGTCGGCCAGGTCGTGATTGACGAAGTGGCCATGGCGGGTATCGATCACGCCCTCTTCGTGTAGGGCGCTGCCTACCCCCCAGATCATCCCGCCGAGCATCTGCGAGTGGGCGGTCTTCTCGTTGAGGATGCGCCCGGCGGCGAACACCCCGAGCATGCGTCTCAGGCGGATCTCACCGGTGATGGCATGCACCCCCACCTCGGCGAAAAAGGCCCCGTAGCCCTGCTGGGAATAGTCCTTGAGCGTCTGCCCCGGCTTGATCTCGCCGATGGCCAGGAGATCGTGCTGGCGGGCCAGTTCGGCGAGGTCGCGGCTGCCGTTGTCGGCGATCAGGCGACCACCGACGAAGCGCGCGCTGGCGGGGTCCAGGCCGGCTGCCTCGGCCGCTTTCAGACGCAGATTCTCGCAGGCGACATAGACCGAGGAACCGGAACTGGCGGCGCCAAAGGAGCCACCGGAGCCGGCGCCTGCCGGATCGTCGCTGTCGCCCAGCAGCACCTTGACCCGCTCTACCGGTAGCCCGAGGGATTCGCCAGCGATCTGCGCCAGGATGGTATAGGTTCCGGTGCCGATATCGGTCATGGAGGTCTTCACCGTCGCGGTACCGTCGGCTTCCAGCCGTACCCCGGCCTGGGACGGCCTGAGCATGTTGGCGCGACTGGCCGCGGCCATGCCCATTCCGACCAGCCAGTCGCCGTCACGGACCTGCCCTGGCTTGGCGTTACGCCGGTCCCAGCCGAAGCGGCGGGCGCCTTCCTGCATGCAGTCCACCAGCTTGCGGGTGGAGAAGGGGATGTGTTTTTCCGGGTCCTGGCTGGGTTCGTTGCGCAGGCGCAGCTCGATGGGATCGAGATCGAGCATCACCGCCAGTTCGTCCATGGCACTCTCGCTGGCGAGCATGCCCACCGCCTCGCCGGGTGCACGGCAGGAGCCGGATTCGGGGAGGTCCAACTCGACCATGCGGTGCGCCACCAGGCGGTCGTCGCCGGCATAGAGGGTGCGCGACGAGAGTCCGGTGGGCTCGTAGTAGGCGAGGCCGCGAGCGGAGTGGGACCAGCCTTCGTGAGCCATGGCCAGGAGACGCCCGTTGTTGTCGGCGCCGAGGCGAATGCGCTGCACCGTGGCCGAGCGGTGATCGGTGATCTGGAACATCTGCTGGCGGGTGAGGGTGACCTTCACCGGGCGGCCGATGGTGCGTGCGGCCATGGCACCGATCAGGGCGTCGGCATAGATCGGCAGCTTGCCGCCGAAGCCGCCACCGATGTAGCGCGCCACGATGCGGACGTTGTCCTTGGGCAACTGCAAGGTATTGGCTACGCAACTCTGTGCCTGCTCGACGAATTGGGTGGAGCAATAGATGGTCACCCGGTCGCCGTCCCACTGGGCGAGGCTGGCGTGGGGCTCCATCTGCGCATGTATGTGGTAGGGCGTGGTGTAGCGCTCGTCGAGCTTGACCGGGGCGCGGGCGAAGGCGGCATCCACATCGCCCGAAGCGGTATCGGTGGGCTGGTCGCCATCCGGCGGCTTCACCGCCTGACCGAGGTTGGCGGCCAGGTCGAAGACGCCCGGTTCGGCGGCATAGTCGATCTCCACCAAGGCCGCAGCCAGGCGCGCCTCTTCGAAACTCTCGGCCACCACGAAGGCCACCGGTTCACCGAAATAGCGCACCTGGTCGCTGTCCAGGTAGGGCTTGGGTCGGGTGAAGCGGGCGCTGTTGTCCGGCTCGCGCGCGGCCTGACGCGGGGCGTTGCGATAGGTCAGGACGCTGAGCACGCCCGGCGCGCCCTCCGCGGCCGAGGTATTCAGCCGAGCGATACGGCCCTTGGCGATGGTGGCGCCGACGATGAAGCCGTAGGCGACGCGATCGTTGCGGAATTCGAAGCTGTAGGGTGCCTGGCCGGTGACCTTGAGCAGGCCGTCGACGCGGTCGATGGGCTTGCCGATCAGACCGCCGCGATTCTCGTCGATCAGGTTGCGGCCCGCGGGTTCATTCATTTCCATGGGGCTGTCCTCAGGCCTGTTGGCGGGCATCGGCCACCCCGGCACGCAGCACGCGGCGGGTCAGCTCGAGCTTGAAGTCGTTGTGGCCATAGCCACGGGCGCCGGCGAGCAGGGCATCGCCCACCGCGGCCAAGTCGCTGTCCACCGCCTGGCCGGCGAAGGCCTGGTCGGCCGCCGCTACCCGCCAGGGCTTGTGCGCCAGGCCACCGAAGGCGGCGCGGCCGCTACGAATGCGGCTGCCGTCCAGCTCGACGATGGCCGCCATGGACACCAGGGCGAAGGCATAGGAGGCGCGGTCGCGCACCTTGCGATAGACCTGGATGCCAGGTGGCGGTGGGGGCAGGGTAACGGCGGTAATGAGTTCGCCAGGTTGCAGCACCGTCTCGATCTGGGGGGTAGCGCCGGGCAGGCGATGGAAGTCGGCGATAGGGATGCGGCGGGTGCGGCCAGTGGCTTCGCGGGTCTCCACCGTCGCGTCCAGCACCCGCATGGCCACCGCCATGTCGGACGGGTGCACGGCGATGCACTGATCGCTTGTGCCTATCACCGCGTTCATCCGATTGAAGCCGCCCAAGGCCGAGCAACCACTGCCGGGCTGGCGTTTGTTGCAGGGCATGGCGGTGTTGTAGAAGTAGGAGCAGCGGGTGCGCTGCAGGAGGTTGCCGCCGGTGGTGGCCTTGTTGCGCAGTTGCGCCGAGGCGCCGGCCAAGAGGGCGCGGGACAGCACCGGATAGCGCTCGCGCACCCGGGCGTCGGCGGCCAGGGTGGAGTTGCGCACCAGGGTGCCGATGCGCAGGCCGCCATCCCCGGTGGCACTGATCTGATCCAGCTTCAGGCGATTGATGTCCAGCACCTGACTGGGCGTTTCGATCTCCAGCTTCATCAGATCCAGCAGGTTGGTCCCGCCGGCGATGAAGCGGCTACCGGCCTGGGCCCCTTGGCGGCTGGCCTCGGCTTCGTTCTGCACACGCTGATAGTCGAAGACCCTCATGCCTGGCCCCCCGCCATCTGGATGGCCGCGACGATATTGGGATAGGCGCTGCAGCGGCAGAGGTTGCCGCTCATGCGCTCTCGGATCTCTTCTTCACTGAGCTTCATCGGGCCGTCGAGGCGCGCCGAGACATGGCTGGGCATGCCGGCCTTGACCTCGTCCAGCAGGGCCACCGCCGAGCAGATCTGCCCGGGTGTGCAATAGCCGCACTGGAAGCCGTCCTTGGCCAGGAAGGCCGCCTGCATCGGATGCAGGCGCTCGGCGTTGCCCAGGCCTTCGATGGTGGTGATGGCGTCGCCTTCGTGCATGGCGGCGAGGCTCAGGCAGCTGTTGATGCGCTGGCCGTTCACCAGCACCGTACAGGCGCCGCACTGGCCGTGGTCGCAGCCCTTCTTGGTGCCGGTCAGGTGCAGGTTCTCGCGCAGGGCATCGAGCAGGGTGGTGCGGCTGTCGACCTTGAGCCGGCGCGCTTCGCCATTGATCTGCAAGGTCAGCGGCAGTAATTGCGGCAGTCGGGCGGCAATGGCCTTGGGTGTCAGGGGCGCGCCGCCGCTGGCCTGGGCAAAGGCATAGCCGGGAATGGCGCTAGTCGCCACCAGCACCGCGGAGGTGCCGAGGAACTGGCGTCGCGACAGGCGCCAGCGTGCATCGGAGTCGGAGGCCATGGTCGGGTTCTCATCGTTGGGGGCACATCACGGGAGTTCTGATGACTGCCCCTTTGCCGATGGGGTTCAGGCCGCTAGTGCGCTAACGGACCAGGGCCCTTTGCCAGATATGTCCATCTCCCAGCAAAAGGCTCTAACGCGGCGCTTTCGCCGTTTAGCTGAACAGGGCTCAACGTAACGTTGAATACCGCTGGGCAGGGGTGCTGAACCGCTACAGGTCGAGGGCAGTCCTTTACCTGAGGTGGCCTTTCGCTGCCACCGCCTGATTCCGACCACGGGGGCAATCTGCACCCCGCGGCTTTAACCGTGAGGTCCGCCATGAACGCCACCCCCGCGCGCCAGCTCCCGCCCCTGGCCGAACCCGAGTCCCATACCATCGCCCTGACCCTCAACGGCAAGCAGCTGCAACTCGCCGTCGAGCCCTGGACCACGCTGCTCGACCTGCTGCGCGATCATCTCGATCTCACCGGCACCAAGAAGGGTTGCGACCACGGCCAGTGCGGCGCCTGCACCGTGCTGGTCAACGGCACCCGCATCAACAGCTGCCTGGCCCTGGCGGTCATGCAGGACGGGGCCGAAGTCACCACCGTCGAAGGCCTCGCCCAAGGCGACCAACTGCACCCCATGCAGGCTGCCTTCGTCGCCGAAGACGCCTTCCAGTGCGGCTATTGCACGCCTGGGCAGATCTGCTCGGCCATCGGCATGCTCAAAGAAGGTCACGCCCACAGCGAAGCCGAGGTGGCCGAGCAGATGAGCGGCAACCTCTGCCGCTGCGGTGCCTACCGCAACATCCGCACCGCCATCGAGCGGGCCCGCCCGGACTGCCAGCAAGGGGAGGGCCGCGAATGAACCGCTTCGGTTACGCCAAGCCCAATGCCGTCCCCGATGCCATCCGCCAACACGGCCCCCAGACCCATTTCATCGCCGGCGGCACTAACCTGCTGGACCTGATGAAGGAAAACGTCGAACGCCCTGAACAGCTGATCGACGTCAACGGCCTGCCGCTGCGTGAGGTCGAGACCACTGCCGAGGGCGGACTGCGCATCGGCGCCCTGGTGAAGAATGCCGAGGTGGCCTATCACCCCGAGGTACAGCGCCGCTATCCACTGCTGAGCAAGGCGATCCTCGCCGGTGCCTCGCCGCAACTGCGCAACATGGCCTCCACCGGCGGCAACCTGCTGCAGCGTACCCGGTGCTACTACTTCTATGACGTGGGCACCCCCTGCAACAAGCGCGAGCCCGGCTCGGGCTGCGGTGCCCGCGACGGCCAGAATCGCATCCATGCCATCCTCGGTCACAGCGAGCAGTGCATCGCCACCCATCCCTCGGACATGTGCGTGGCCCTGGCCGCCCTGGCCGCCCGCGTCGAGGTGAGTGGTCCCCAGGGTGATCGCGTCATCGACTTCGCCGATTTCCACCGCCTGCCGGGCGATACGCCCGAGCGCGACACCAACCTCGCCGCCGACGAACTCATCACCGCCGTGACCCTGCCGGCCGAGGGCCTGGCCGCCCACAGTGCCTACCTGAAGATCCGCGACCGCGCCTCCTATGCCTTCGCCCTGGTTTCGGTGGCCGCGGCGCTGGAACTGGACGGCGAGCGCATCAAGCAGGTCCGCGTCGCCCTGGGCGGCGTGGCCCACAAGCCCTGGCGACTGCCCGAGGCCGAACAGGCCGTCGTTGGCCAGGTGGCGGACAAGGCCACCTTCGGCCAACTGGCCGAGCTCCTGCTGCAAGGCGCCCAGGGCTTCGCCCATAACGCCTTCAAGATAGAACTGGCCCGGCGCGCCATCGTACGTGCCCTCACCGAAGCCGCCGGAGGTACCCTGCAATGACCGTCGTCCATCTGCAAAAAGCCGTTCCCCGCGTCGACGGTCCGCTCAAGGTCACCGGCCAGGCGCTCTATGCCGGCGAATTCAGCGTGCCGGACCTGGCCTTCGGCTTCGTGGTCAACGCCACCATCGCCAAGGGCCGTCTGCTCGATCTGGATGTCAGCGAGGCCCTGGCCCAGCCCGGGGTGATCGAGGTGCTCAGCCATCGCAATCGTCCGAAGATGGCCAGCTACGACGAGAGCTACACCGACATGGACGCAGCGGATGGCAAGCCCTTCCGACCGCTGTACAACGACCGCATCCTCTACAGCGGCCAGCCCATCGCCCTGGTGGTCGCCGAGACCTTCGAAGCCGCGCGCCACGCGGCTTCCCTGATCCGCGCTCGCTACAGCGAGGAAGATCACGCCACCGACCTGGCCAAGGCTCGTGACCAGGCCCATGAAGCGCCCATGGAGCTGCCGGACAATCGCGGCGATGCCCCGGCCGCCTGGGCCGCGGCGCCCACGCGCATCGAAGCCGAGTACCACTCCGCGGCGGAATTCCACAATCCCATGGAGATGCACGCCTCGACCGTCATCTACCACAAGGACGGCAAGCTGACGGTGCACGACAAGACCCAGGGCGTGCAGAACAGCGCCCAATTCGTCAGCAACATCTTCGGCCTGAGCGAGGGCGACGTGAAGGTCATCTCGCCCTTCGTCGGTGGTGCCTTCGGCTCCGGTCTGCGTCCCCAGTACCAGCTGGTGCTGGCGACCATGGCCGCGTTGCAACTCAAGCGCTCGGTACGGGTGACCCTGACCCGCCAGCAGATGTTCACCTTCGGCTATCGCCCCGAGACCTATCAGCGGATCAAGCTAGCCTGTGACCGCGACGGCAAGCTGCTGGCCATCGACCACAGCGCCCTGGGCATCACCTCGCGCTTCGAAGACTTCACCGAAATGGTGCTGGTCTGGTCCGCTTCGCTCTATGCCTGTCCCAACGTCAAGCTGGCTTATCAACTGGCCGCGCTGGACGTCTACACCCCGCTGGACATGCGCGCCCCCGGCGCCGTGCTGGGGGTCTATGCCCTGGAAAGCGCCATGGACGAACTGGCCTACGCCGCCGACATCGATCCGCTGGAGCTGCGTATCCGCAATTTCACCGACACCGATCCGGCCAAGGGCAAGCCTTATTCCAGCAAGGAATTGCTGGAGTGCTATCGCCAGGCCGCCGAGCGCTTCGGCTGGCACCAGCGCAGCATGGCGCCGCGCTCCATGCGCGACGGCAACCAGCTGGTGGGCTGGGGCATGGCCACTGGCGTCTGGGAAGCAATGCAGCAACCGGCCACGGCCAAGGCGGTGATGAACATCGACGGCAGCCTGGTGGTGGCCAGCGCTACCGCCGACATCGGCACCGGCACCTATACGGTGATGACCCAGATCGCTGCCGAGAATCTCGGCCTGCCGCTGGACAAGGTCACCTTCAAGCTGGGCGATTCCACCCTGCCCAAGGCACCCCTGGAGGGCGGTTCCTTCACCGTGTCTTCCGTGGGCACCGCCGTGAAGCTGGCCTGTGATCAGCTGCGCCAGCAACTGCTGGACGCCGCCCAGTCAATGGACGATTCGCCCTTGGCCAAGGCCGAATTGGACCAGGTGGTGTTCGCCGACGGCGGCATCAGCCTCAAGACCGATCCTGCTAAGCGCCTCGACTTCACCGCCATCCTCAAGGCCTCGGGTTCGCCGTCCATGGAAACCCTGGCCAGCGCCGAACCGGCGGAAGGGCGTGACGACTACGCCACCGGTACCCATTCGGCGGTGTTCGTCGAGGTGAAGGTGGACGAGGACTTCGGCACCGTCCGCGTCAGCCGCGTCGTCACCGCCGTGGCCGCGGGCCGTATCCTCAACCTCAAGACCGGTGAGAACCAGGTGGCCGGCGGCATCGTTTGGGGCATCGGCATGGGCCTGCAGGAAGAGGGGATGATGGACACCACCAAGGGGCGCTGGATGAACCACAGCCTGGCGGAGTACCACTTCCCGGTACAGGCCGACGTCCAGCAACTGGAGGTGATCTTCGTCGAGGAGCACGACGAGATCGTCAATCCGCTGGGCGCCAAGGGCATCGGCGAGATCGGCATCGTCGGGGTAGCCGCGGCCATCGCCAACGCCATCTTCCACGCCACCGGCAAGCGGGTGCGTGACCTGCCCATCACCTTGGACAAGGTCTTCGCTGACGAGCTGTTGCACTAGGAAGGTAGGCTGCCGTTGGGCTTCGCTGATGGAGCCTTCTCAGCCCAACTAAGCAACACCCGCCTGCAGCAGGCTACTCCCTCTCCCTTCGGGAGAGGGTTGTGGTGAGGGTATGTCGGGGTACCGCTGAACAGAGTGGCCTTGGGCTTTGCCGTCCGTACCCCATCCTGAAACGAAAAAGGCCCGCCTCCAAGAGGCGGGCCTTTTTCAGGCAGTCAATCAAGAAACCGGTCGACTCACTCCGCGTGCGACGCGCTGTCGTGCTCGATCTGTTCCTTGTATTCGAGGGCAGCGGCCTCGCTCTGGTAGACGCCGACCAGTTCACCTTCTTGCTTCACGTCCCAGAGATGCAGGCCCAAGCCACGGGCTTCGCGGGACATATGGTCTTCGTCACGTTCGGTTACGGTAATGGTCATGCTGTATCTCCTTGATCGAGCCCGCGCTACGGCTGGGCTTGATCCCCATACTAGAGCGTTTCGCTTGGGGACCAAGGCACGTCTCGGCAACAAGCTGTTACAACTTCTGCGACAATCCGCCGCAGTTTCCGCGGTCGTGGAGAGATAGCCCGGCCTCATCGCCAAGGGTGAAGCCGGCTCCGCGCCTTCGACTTCCTTTACCTTCGAGTTTCACTCCGTGACCACTCAGACAGCCAATGGCCTCCTGCGTCTCGCCACCCTGGCCGACGTGGAGGCCCTCTTCGCCATCCGCACCGCGGTGGCGGACAACGCCCTGACCCGAGGGCAACTCGCCGACCTGGGCATCACTCCCGACACCATCGCTACGGCCCTCGCCGCCGAACCCTGCGCCTGGGTGCTGGAATTGGGCGGGGAGGTGGTGGGCTTCAGCATGGTGGATCTAGCCGCCGGCGAGGTTTTCGCCCTGTTCGTCCGGCCCGACTGTCAGGGGCGGGGCATCGGTAGCCGGCTGCTGGCCGCCGCCGAGACGGCTCTGTTTCGCCGCCATGCCCTGATCTGGCTGGTCACCGATGGGGCCTCCTCGGTAGGGGCCAATGCCTTCTATGAGGCTCAGGGGTGGCGACGGGTCGCCCAACTGGAAGGCACGGATGTTCGCTATGAGAAGACCCGCATCCTCGAACGGGATGCCAGCGACATCGCCTGAAGGACGGCCATCGCGGGCTGAACCGGCAGAAAAGAAAACGCCCTCCGAAGAGGGCGTCGTGGTCAAGACCCGGATCAGTTGGCGCCTTTCACCGTGCGCCCATTGACCGTGCCTTCCTTGAGGCTGGTCTGGTATTCCTTGCCGTCGCTCTCCTGCTGGTAGAGACGCACCAGCAGATAGTCCCAGTCCTTGGCGAACCACAGCTCAGTCTTGCGGCTGCTCTTGGTGGGGTCGCGCACGCGCTCGACCTTGATGGCATCGAATAGGCCCAGCGGCGTACGGATACGCTCCGGACCTATGACGCGGAAGTCATAGGTATCGATGCTGTCGCCGTCGGCGATCTGGTAGCTCATGCTCTTCTTGCCGTCGGCGACGTCCTGTTGCAGCTTGAGCTGATAGGTCGACTTGTCCAGCAGGCCGCGATCCAGCGGCAGGGTGACCGGATCGTCCTTGTCCTTGCCGGTGACCTTCTTGGCGGCCCAGTCGAAGGTCAGCTCGCTTTCGCGGCTCTTGCCCAGCCCACTGCGTTTGTATTGGTAGGTATCCGGCAGGAAGGCGTCGCCCTCATGGCGGAAGGTACTGGACTCGCTAAGGCCGGCCACCAGCATGGAGGCCTCGAATTTCAGCTCCCAGCGGCCATCGGGCTCTTTCTCCAGCGAGCGCTCGGCAGAACCGCTGACCGGCATCTGCTTCCAGTCGGCGGTGTAGCTGGCCGTGAAGGGTTGCAGGTCGAAGGCGAAAGCCGACGCGCTGCAGAAGGCGGCCAGTAGGAACAACAGACGTCGCATCGAGTTCTCCTTGGTTCAGGAAAGGGAGGCCGTGGCCAGCTCAGGCAGGTTGGCCCCGGTCGGCGGCAAGGCCTGGCCGTCGAGCTCGGCACCCGCGGTGCCCAGCCGTAGACGACCTTCGGCATAGAGCCGCACGGCCACAGGATAAAGGAGGTGCTCGGCGGCGTGTACCCGTGTCGCCAGGCTTTCCGGCGTATCGTCGACCCGTACCGGCACCCGGGACTGCAAGGCGACCGGGCCGCCATCCAGTTCCTCGGTGACGAAGTGCACGCTGCAACCATGCCAGGCATCGCCGGCGTCGAGCGCCCGCTGATGGGTATGCAGGCCCTTGTACAGCGGCAACAGCGAAGGATGGATATTGAGCAGGCGACCCTGGTAGCGCCGCACGAAGGCTGGCGTGAGGATACGCATGAAACCGGCCAGGACCACCAGATCGGCGCCCTGGGCATCGATGCTGGCCGCCAGGGCCGCATCGAAGCTCTCGCGGTCGGCATGCTCGCGGTGATCGATCACCGCCGTGGCGATCCCGGCCTGGCGGGCCCGCTCCAGGCCATAGGCCTCGGCGCGGTTGGCGATCACCGCCGCGATCCGCACAGGCGGCCTCGCGGCGTCGATCAGGGCTTGCAGGTTGCTGCCGTGGCCGGAGATAAGCACCACCACGGCGCAGTCGGCTTGACTCATCCGTGCTGTTTCAGATTGTTCAGCACCACCTGATCGGCTCCCGCGGCGGCCTGTTCGATACGGCCGATCACCCAGGGCTGCTCACCCTCGGCACGCAGTACGTTCAGGGCGCCTTCGACCTGGTCCTGGGCCACGCAGATGACCATGCCCACGCCGCAGTTCAGCACGCGGTGCATCTCGGTCTCGTCGACGTTGCCCTGCTGCTGCAGCCAGTCGAATACCGCCGGACGCTGCCAGCTGGCCACGTCGAGCACCGCCTGGGCACCCTCGGGCAGTACGCGCGGGATGTTGTCCAGCAGGCCGCCGCCAGTGATATGGGCCATGGCCTTGACCGCGCCGGTGTCCTTGATCAGCTTGAGCAGCGGCTTCACGTAGATGCGGGTGGGCGCCATCAGCAGGTCGGTCAGCGGCTGGCCGTCGAGCTGGATGTTCTCGATGTCGGCACCCGCCACCTCGATGATCTTGCGGATCAGCGAATAGCCATTGGAGTGCGGGCCGGAGGAGGGCAGGGCGATCAGGGCGTCGCCGGTGGCCACCTTGGAGCCGTCGATGATCTCGGACTTCTCCACCACGCCGACGCAGAAGCCGGCCAGGTCATAGTCTTCGCCTTCGTACATGCCGGGCATCTCGGCGGTTTCGCCGCCTACCAGGGAACAGCCCGCCTGCTCGCAGCCGGTACCGATGCCGGTCACCACCTGGGCGGCGACGTCGACGTTGAGCTTGCCGGTGGCGTAGTAGTCGAGGAAGAACAGCGGCTCGGCACCGCAGACCACCAGGTCGTTGACGCACATGGCCACCAGGTCGATGCCGATGCTGTCGTGCTTGGCCAGGTTCATGGCCAGACGCAGCTTGGTGCCGACGCCGTCGGTGCCGGAGACCAGCACCGGCTGGCGATAGCCGGCCGGGATCTCGCACAGGGCACCGAAGCCCCCCAGGCCGCCCATGACTTCCGGGCGGGCGGTGCGCTTGGCGACGCCCTTGATGCGTTCTACCAGAGCCTCACCGGCGTCGATGTCTACACCGGCGTCCTTGTAGCTCAGCTGGGGTTGTTTGCTCATGAATCCTGGCCTTTAGCGAATGGCGAAACGAGCCGGCTGGCGCCAGCCGGCGATGAGGCGGGCGATTTTATCAGAAGCCGTGCCAAAGCACGCGGTCAGCCGTGGCCTCCGGTCAGGGACGGGATGGCACCCGGCCACCTGGGTGTGGTCACAGCTTGGCTGCCGTGCTCGTGCTCAAGCGGGTCGTCTTCGCGCTATCGGCGCAGGCACCTTGCCCGCGAGACAGGCGGCTTTTAAGGTATGCCCCTTGCCCTCTCTATGGAATCACCATGCGCCGTCTCGTCCTTTCGTTGCTCGCTTCGCTGCTGGTCCTGAGTCCGCTGGCCCGCGCCGAGGTGGTCGACAATCTCTATCAGGTCCGCGAGCCCGTGACCTCGCAGCAGCCGGACGAGCGCAACGCCGCCTTGAAGCGCGCCTTTCAAGTGCTCGCCACGCGACTCACCGGCAATCCCCAGGCCGGCCAGAACCCTGGCCTGGCCGGCGCCCTGGCCACGCCGGAATCCCTGATCACCCAGTACGGCTATGACGCCGGTCCGCCGGAAGTGCTGGTCGTCAACTTCGACCCAGCTGCCGCCGAGCGCGCCCTCGGCCAGGCCGGGCTGTCGGTGTGGGGTGCCAATCGCCCGGTGGTGATGATCTGGTGGCTCAACGATGTCGACAGCGGCGCGACCCTGGTCGGCGATGGCCAGCCCGCCAGTGCCGGCGTGCAGCGCGGCGCCCAGCGGGCCGGCCTGCCGATCCGTCTGCCCATCGCTGACCTGAGCGAGCAACTGGCTGGCACTGCCGCCAACATCGACGCCAAGGATCCCACCGCCTTGCGCCAGGCCTCCGAACGCTATGGCGCCAATGCCCTGCTGGCCGTACATGCCAAGCCCCAGGGCAATGGCTGGCAGGCTCAGTGGCGCCTGTGGAACGGCGGTGCCGCCGAGCAGGGCAGCAGCGAGGCGGCCGACCAGGACGCCCTGGCGGCGACCGTCCTGCAGGACGTCGCTTCGCGGCTGTCGAAGAAATTCGTCTCCCGTCCGGGCACCACCCAGCCGCTGACACTGGTAGCCGACAACTCCAACTTCGAGCGTTATGCCCAGTTGCAGAAGATGCTCGAACCCCTGTCGAGTCGGCTGGTGAAGGTCGAGGGCACCCAACTGACCTACGACCTCACCGCCAACCCCGATCAGTTGCAGGCGCAACTCGGCCTCGCCGGCCTGCAGCCCGCCTCCGCACCGGCTGCTGCTGCGCCTACCGCGCCAGTGGATGCGAATGCCGCTCCGAGCGCCCCTACGGCCCAGCCGGCCCCGGCTGCCCAACCCGCCCGGACGACCCTGTATTTCCGCTGGCCATAGGGGGAAGCCGTTACCGCTGAAGAGGCTGCTGCGAGGGAGCCGGGTTTTGGTTAGACTTGGCGCCCTCGCGTAACTGCCAAGAGCCGTTCCAGCCGGCATGATGCCTCTACAGCTGCCCCTGGGCATTCGTCTGCGTGACGACGCCACCTTCGTCAACTACTACCCTGGCGCCAATGCCGCGGCGCTGGGCTATGTCGAGCGTCTGTGCGACGCCGATGCCGGCTGGACGGAAAGCCTGATCTATCTCTGGGGTGGCGCGGGCGCCGGGCGCAGCCACCTGATGCAGGCGGCCTGTCACCGGCTGGAAGAATTGGGTGGCCGAGCCATCTACCTGCCCATGGGCGAATTGGCCGACTACGGTGTGGAGCTGTTCGACAACCTCGAACAATGCGAGCTGGTCTGCCTGGACGATCTCGACGCCCTGGCCGGCCAGCGCCGCTGGGAAGAGGCGCTCTTCCACCTGTTCAATCGCCTGCGCGATGCCGGCAAGCGGCTGTTGATCTCCAGTACCGCCGCGCCGCGGCACCTGCCGGTGCAACTCCCCGACCTCAAATCGCGCCTGACCCTGGCACTGGTCTTCCAGTTGCGCCCGCTGTCCGACGAAGACAAGCTGCGCGCCCTGCAACTGCGGGCTTCCCGCCGCGGGCTGCACCTGACCGACGAGGTCGGTCGCTTCATCCTCTCGCGCAACACCCGCAGCATGGATGCGCTGTTCGACATGCTCGAACGCCTGGATCAGGCCTCGCTGCAGGCGCGGCGCAAGCTCACCATTCCCTTCGTCAAGGAAATCATGGGCTGGTAGCCGCGCCGTCTGTGGCTACTTCTGCAACTTGCTCGCCAGCATTGCCAGGCGCTTGCCCATGGCCCGGCACAGGGTGATTTCCTGCTCGTCCAGCGCCCGCTTGCCATCGGCACCAGCGAAATGGCTCGGTCCATAGGGCGTGCCGCCGCCCTTGGTTTCCAGCAAGGCGCTCTCGCTGTAGGGCAGACCGGTGATGAGCATGCCGTGGTGCAAGAGCGGCAGCGCCATGGACAGCAGGGTGCTCTCCTGGCCACCGTGCAGGCTGGCGGTCGAGGTGAAGACCCCGGCGGGCTTGTCCACCAGGGCGCCGGTCAGCCAGAGGCTGTTGGTGCCATCGAGGAAAAACTTCATGGCGGCGGCCATGTTGCCGTAGCGCGTCGGACTGCCCAGGGCCAGGGCTGCACAGCCGCGCAGGTCATCGAGGGTCGCATAGACCGCACCCTGCTCGGGTACCGCCGGGGCAACGGCGGTGCACTCGGCGGAGACCGCCGGCACGGTGCGCAGGCGGGCGGTCAGGCCACCCATTTCCACCCCACGGGCGACCTGGCGGGCCATTTCGGCGGTGGCGCCGTGGCGGCTGTAGTAGAGCACCAGGACATAGGCTTCGGGGGTCATTGCAGGATCTCCAGGACACGCTCGGGGGGGCGACCGACGACGGCGCGTTCGCCGCACACGGCGATGGGTCTTTCGATCAGCTTGGGGTGTGTGACCATGGCCGCGATCAGGGCTTCGTCGTCCAGCGCCGGATCGGCGAGGTTCAACTCGCGATAGGCGTCCTCGCCGGTACGCAGCAGTTGGCGCGCGCCCAGGCCCAGCTTGGCGAGCAGCGCGCGCAGGGTCGCGGCATCTGGCGGCGTTTCCAGATAGGGAACCACGGACACGGCTAGCTCGCGGCTTTGCAAGAGCTCCAGGGCCGCGCGCGATTTCGAACAGCGCGGATTGTGATAGAGGACGATTTCACTCATGGGCGGATCCATAGAAGGTAAGATGCCCATTGTAGCGGGTTGGCGGGGAGCGCCGCGCCAGCCCTTGACCGTGCCTTTCGAGGAACCGCCAATGCCGGCCCGCTTGCGTGAACTGTGGTCCTTCGTGCGCTATCTCGCCGACCGCTTCATCGAGGACCGCGCGCCCAACAATGCCGCGGCCCTGACCTACACCACCCTGTTCGCCGTGGTCCCGGTGATGACCGTGACCTTCGCCATGCTCTCGGCTATCCCCGCCTTCCAGGGGACGGAAGGCCAGATCCAGGCGTTCATCTTCCGTAATTTCGTGCCTTCTACCGGGGCGACGCTGGAGGAATACCTGCGCAATTTCATCGAGCAGGCACGACACCTGACCTGGCTCGGCGTGGCCCTGCTGGCGGTGACCTCCTTCTTCATGCTGGTAACGGTGGAAAAGACCTTCAACGATATCTGGCGGGTGCGTATCCCGCGGCGTGGGGTGTCTAGCTTCCTGCTGTATTGGGCAGTACTGAGTCTCGGCCCGCTGCTGCTCGGCGCCGGCTTCGCCATGAGCACCTACCTGGCCTCGGTGGCCCTGGTGTTCGGCTCCTATGGGATGTCCGGCGCCCAGGTGCTGCTCAAGGCGACCCCCCTGCTGTTCAGCATCGCCGCCTTCACCCTGATGTACGCCGCCGTACCCAATACCCGGGTACCGTTGCGCCATGCGCTGATCGGCGGCGCCCTCACCGGCGTGCTGTTCGAGGCGGCCAAGAGCCTCTTCGGTCTCTATGTCTTCTACTTTCCCGGCTACCAGTTGATCTACGGTGCCTTCGCCACGGTGCCGCTGTTTCTGGTCTGGATCTATGTCTGCTGGCTGATCGTGTTGCTAGGCGCCGAAGTGGTGTGCAGCCTGTCCACCACCCATCACTGGCGCCGCGCGCCCTTGCCGGCCTTCTTCGTCCTGCTGGCCGTGCTGCGTGCCTTCCTGGAGCGACAGCAGAGTGGTTCCAGTCTGCATCTGGGACGGCTGCACGATGTCGGTTGGAAGCTTCCCGAGCATGAATGGCACGCGGTGCTGGCCTTTCTGCAACAGGAGCGGCTGGTGTGCCAGAACGGCAGCGGTCACTGGGTGCTCTGCCGCGACCTGCATGGTTACGCCTTGCTGGATTTGCTGGATCGCTCGCCCTGGGCGCCGCCGGCGGCGGACTGCTGGCCGGCGGCCGAGCGTTTTCCCGGTGACTGGTATCCGCAATTGCAGGAGGCCTTCGCGCGGCTGCAGGCGGAGCGTTCCCAGATCCTGGCAGGCAGCGTGGCCCAGTGGCTGCAGGTCACACCGCAATTGGAAGAGCGGGGAGCAACCAGGGGATGACTAGCTTATTAGCACGGCGTGCCCTGATCAGTGGCCGCGTCCAGGGCGTCTACTATCGCGAGAGCACGCGGCAGGAGGCGCAGCGACTGGGCGTCAGCGGCTGGGTACGGAATCTGGCGGATGGCCGGGTGGAGTGCCACCTGGAAGGTCCGGTCGAGGCACTCACCCCTATGGAGCGCTGGCTCTGGCAGGGGCCAACAGCGGCCTCGGTGACCGAGGTGCTGCTGGAGGAGGTGGCCTGCGAAGGCCTGACCGACTTCCAGGTCAGGCGCACGGACACCTGACCTGGAGCGGTAGCCCTTAGCGGGCCTTGAGGAAGCCGACGATCTCGGCCAGCGCGACATTCTGGCTGTCGCTGTCGGTACGACCCTTGTACTCGACCACGCCTTCGTTCAGACCACGCTCACCCACCACCAGGCGATGGGGGATGCCAATCAGCTCCATGTCGGCGAACTTCACGCCGGGGCTGGTCTTCTTGTCCCGGTCATCCAGCAGCACATCGAAACCTGCCGCTTTCAGTTCGGCGTAGAGACGATCGGTCGCCTCCTTCACCGCGGCGTTCTCGTACTTCATCGGCACCAGGGCGACCTGGAAGGGCGCCAGGGCGGCCGGCCAGCGAATGCCGCGCTCGTCGTGGTTCTGCTCGATGGCGGCGGCCACCACGCGGGATACGCCGATGCCGTAGCAGCCCATGGTCAGGGTGGTCGGCTTGCCTTCCTCGCCCAGGACCGACAGCTTCATGGCCTCGCTGTACTTGGTACCCAGTTGGAAGATGTGGCCCACTTCGATGCCGCGCTTGATCACCAGGGTGCCCTGGCCATCCGGACTCGGATCACCGGCCACCACGTTGCGCAGGTCGGCGACCTGGGGCAGCGGCAGGTCACGCTCCCAGTTCACGCCGAAGTAGTGCTTGTCTTCCTGGTTGGCGCCAATGCCGAAATCGCTCATCAGGGCGACCGAGCGATCGACGACGCAGGGGATCGGCAGGTTCATCGGGCCCAGGGAGCCAGGGCTGGCGCCGATGGCGGCGCGGATCTCGGGCTCGGTGGCGAACACCAGGGGGCTCGCCACCTCGGGCAGGTTGGCCGCCTTGATTTCGTTCAACTCGTGATCGCCGCGCACCACCAGGGCGATCAGGGTGCCTTCCTCGGCGCCGCGGACCACCAGGGTCTTCACGGTCTTCTCGATGGCCAGGCCGAATTTTTCCACCAGATCAGCGATGGTCTTGGTCTCGGGGGTATCGACCAGACGCAGTTCTTCGGTGGCAGCGCCGCGTGCGATTTCCCGCGGCAGGGCTTCGGCCTTCTCGATGTTGGCGGCGTAGTCGGAGCTGTCGCTGAAGACGATGTCATCTTCGCCAGAGCTAGCCAGCACATGGAATTCATGGGAACCGCTGCCGCCGATGGAGCCGTTGTCCGCCTGTACCGGGCGGAAGTTCAGGCCCAGGCGGCTGAAGACGTTGCAATACGCCTGGTACATGGCGTCATAAGTTTCCTGCAGCGAGGCCTGGTTCAGGTGGAAGGAGTAGGCGTCCTTCATCACGAATTCGCGACCACGCATCAGACCGAAGCGCGGACGGATCTCGTCGCGGAACTTGGTCTGGATCTGGTACAGGTTGATCGGCAGCTGCTTGTAGCTGTTCAGCTCGTTGCGCATCAGGTCGGTGATGACTTCCTCGTGGGTCGGGCCCACGCAGAAATCGCGCTGGTGGCGATCCTTCAGGCGCAGCAGCTCGGGGCCGTATTGCTCCCAGCGGCCGGATTCCTGCCACAGCTCGGCGGGCTGGATGGCAGGCATCAGCACTTCCAGGGCGCCCGTGGCGTTCATTTCCTCGCGGACCACGGCTTCCACCTTGCGCAGCACGCGCAGGCCCAGTGGCAGCCAGGTGTAGAGACCCGAGGCCAGCTTGCGAATCATGCCGGCACGCAGCAGCAACTGGTGGCTGATCACCACGGCATCGGACGGAGTTTCTTTGAGGGTGGACAGCAGGAACTGGCTGGTACGCATGGCTAGGCGGTCTGTCGGCATCGAGACGGGACCGGCATTGTACGGTGGGGTGGGGCAGGGCGTACAGGGACGCGGGCGGAGCCGGGCGGAAGCCGGAAAAGCAACAGCCCGGCGGAAGCCGGGCTGCTGGATCGTACGAGGTACGCTGGCCTCTATTAGAGGATGTTCAGCGGGTACTCGGTGATCAGGCGGAACTCGTTGACGGTGCCGCCAGTGGTGGCGTCGCCGCGGTGCCAGGATTGACGAACGCGGAAGGAGAGGTCCTTGGCCGGGCCGCTCTGAATCTTGTACTTGGCTTCGACGTTGGTTTCGCGCTCTTTGGCGCCGTCTGCGTAGGCACCGTAGACGCCGTTGGTGTCGTCGGTGATGCCGCTACCGTAGACATAACGGGTCATGAAGCTCAGGCCGGGAACGCCCAGGGTCGCCATGTTCAGATCGTAACGAGCCTGCCAGGATTTCTCGCCAGGTGCGTTGAAGTCCGAGTACTGGATGGAGTTGGCCAGGAAGATGCCGTCGCCACCACCTTGGGTCTCAGCTGATGCGTAATCGAAGGGGGTATCGCCGTTGACCTTCTGGAAGCCCAGGGTGAAGGTGTGGGCATCAATGCTGTAGGCAGCTGCCAGGGAGAAGGTGTTGTTGCTGATGTTGCCCAGCTTGGAGCTGCCGGAATCTTCGGTGTAGTAGTAGTTGGCATCGAAGGTCAGCGACTGGTTGGCACTCAGCGGCTGAACGTAGTTCACGTTGCCGTAGTACTGGTTCCAGAGGTCCTTCAGCTTGCCGTAGTAGAACGAGGCGGACAGCTGGTCGTTGAAGCTGTATTTGCCACCGCCATAGGCAGCGGACCGGGCGGTCTCGCCCGAGTAGGAGGTGCCGATGTCGCCGTCGTGGAAGGTCTGGATACCATCACGCGTAGCGGTGAAGTAACCCGCTTCGAGGAACAGCTTGTCGATTTCTTCGCTGGTCAGCATGAAGCCGGTGCCATTGGCCGGGAACAGGCGGCTGCCACCCAGGGCGAATACCGGGGAGGTGGGCTGCAGGTTGCCGTACTTCAGGACGGTGTTGGAGATGCGGACTTTGACCGCGGCGCCAGCGGTGGAGTACTCGTCAGCAGGCTCAAGTCGGCTGTTGCGCGGCAGGTTGCCGGTGCCGGAGGTGCCGGCGCCGCCGTCGAGCTTGAGACCCAGGTAGCCGAAGGCGTCCACACCTACACCCACGGTACCCTGGGTGAAGCCCGATGCGTAGTTCATCAGGAAGCCATGGCTCCAGTCGATACGATCGTTGGCCTGGTTCTTCAGATCCCGGTTGAAGTAATAGTTGCGGTTCAACAGGGTCAGCTTGCTGTCTTCGACGAAGCCCTTGGAATCGGACTGCTGGTCGGCGAAAGCCAGTTGAGTGGTCCCTGCAGCTACAGCCAGGGCGATAACGCTCCACTTCATCGCTTGCATCAGAAATGCTCCTTTGGGTTTTGAGGATCAGCCATCGTGTCAGCCGTGGCTGTTTGTTCTAATGGCGGCACGTATAGCACCTCTCCGTGAGGGGCGATAGGCCTTGGCAAAAATTTGCGTCTGCGGGCGTTGATTTAACCGGTTCTCTTGAGAGTTTGCCTTAAGAGTTCCTCGCCGTTCGTCGCGCGTGAATTCCGCTAGCAAGAAGCATGCACAATAGGCGAAGCGGTAGGCAATTCGAGCTATTGCGCGCTTTCGACGAGGCATGGCTGCAGTGTCGGAAGAGGTGGTTGCACCTTTGTGACACCAAAGGTTTCACTTACGGGTAGTCGTGCACATTTTTAGTGCTGACCTAATTTGGCAGGAGTAGAGATGTTCCAACTTGATTCACGGCTGGCCGGCGATACGCTGGAAGTGGCGTCCTTGACGCTCTGCCAGGTGTTGCTGTTCAACGACCGCCGCTACCCCTGGCTGATCTTGGTGCCACGCCAAACAGGTGTTACCGAGATTCTCGATCTGTCGGTAGCAGATCAGGCGCAACTGTGGCGAGAGGTGACACTTGTCGCCCAGGTGTTGCGTCAGGCACAGCCCGGTCTAAAACTGAACATCGGTGCCTTGGGCAACGTGGTCAGTCAGTTGCACGTGCACCTGGTGTTGCGCCACGCGGCCGATCCGGCCTGGCCTGGGCCGGTCTGGGGGCATTCGCCGCGCGAACCCTACGGCGATGAGGAGGGGCGCACGGCGCTGAAGCTCTGGCGAACATTGCTCGAACAGGAGGCCAAGTCATGACGCTCGAAGAACGCATCGCCGAACTGGAAGTGCGCCAGGCCTTCCAGGACGACACCATCCAGACCCTCAACGACATCATTGTCGAGCAGCAGAAGGCGCTCGATCGCTGCGCGGCGCAGATCCGCCTGCTGGCCGAGCGCCAGGCGGAGCTGCAGACCGCCGGTGGCGGCGGCCTGCCGGACGAGGCGCCGCCCCCTCACTATTGAGACCCGTTCCGCAGCTGAATCTTGTTGTCGCCCTGACATACGTGCGTTGACGGAATAGAGGGCTACTCTAGCCGTACTGCACTGTTGCACTTTTTTGGTGCAGTCCGGCCTCGTCCTTCGTGGAACTCGCTCCGGGAGAGGCCTGTCCTCTGCGGAGCGAAGCCCACAGCACCTTCAGGACGGAGTACGGTTATGGCGTTTTTCACCGCTGCCAGCCAAGCGGATTTCCAACAACAACTCAATAATGCCCTCGCGGCCCATGTCGAAGGGGCCACCCTCGAACAGCTGGAGCGCTTCACCGCCCAGTTCTTCGGCATCGTCCCGCTGGAAGAGCTGACCCAGCGCCGTCTTTCCGACCTGGTCGGCTGCGTGCTCTCGGCCTGGCGCCTGCTCGACGTCTTCGATCCAGCCGAGCCCCGGGTCCAGGTCTTCAACCCCGATTACGAACGCCACGGCTGGCAATCGAGCCATACCGTGGTCGAGGTGCTGCACGCCGATTCGCCGTTCCTGGTGGATTCGATCCGCATGGAACTCAATCGCCAGGGCTACAGCGTCCATACCCTGCAGAACAGCGTGCTCAGCGTCCGCCGCGATGCCCAGGGCCGGCTGCTCGAACTGCTGCCCAAGGGCCAGCAAGGCGAGGGCGTGACCCGCGAAGCCCTGATGTTCCTCGAGATCGACCGCTGCGCGGCCAGCAGCGAATTGCGTGCCTTGGAGGCGTCGCTGCAGGAGATCCTCGGCGAGGTGCGCCTGGCAGTGGGTGACTTCGCTGCCATGAAGGCCAAGGTTGGCGAGTTGCTGGACTGGCTGGAGCAGCGTCCGGCGGGCGTGGAGGACGGGGAGCTGGCCGAGGTCAAGGCCTTCCTCGACTGGCTGCGCAGCGACCGTTTCACCTTCCTCGGTTACGAGGAATTCACCGTGGCAGGCGAGGGCGAGAACGCCGTGCAGCGCTATGCGCCCGAGTCCCTGCTGGGGCTGTCGCGGCGGCTCAGAGGCAGTCCGGAGACCGCCACGGTGACGCTTTCCGGCGAGCCGCTGCGCTATCTGCGCGAGCCGGTGCTGCTGTCCTTCGCCAAGGCCGCCGATCCGAGTCGGGTGCATCGCCCGGCCTATCCAGACTTCGTTTCCCTGCGCGAAGTGGACGCCAGCGGCCGGGTGGTGCGCGAGCACCGCTTCATGGGCCTCTACACCTCCAGCGTCTACAACGACAGCGTGCGCGAGATTCCCTACATCCGGCGCAAGGTCGACGAGGTACGGCGTCGTGCCGATTTCGACAGCAGCGCCCACCTGGGCAAGGAACTGGCCCAGGTGCTCGAAGGCCTGCCGCGCGACGATCTGTTCCAGACGCCGGTGGACGAGCTGTTCAGTACCGCCATGGCCATCGTGCAGATCCAGGAGCGCAGCAAGGTGCGCGTGTTCCTGCGCCGCGATCCCTACGGCCAGTTCTTCTATTGCCTGGCCTATGTGCCGCGCGACATCTATTCCACCGAAGTCCGCCAGCGCATGCAGCAGATCCTCATGGATCGCCTGCACGGTACCGACTGCGAATTCTGGACCTTCTTCTCCGAGTCGGTACTGGCGCGGGTGCAGTTCATCCTGCGCGTCGATCCGTTGCAGCCCCAGGACGTCGATCCGGCGCGGCTGGAACAGGAGATGGTACAGGCCTGCCGCAGCTGGAAGGATGATTTCGCCAGCCTGATGGTGGACAGCTTCGGCGAAGCCCAGGGCACCTCCATCCTGGCCGACTATCCGCTGGGCTTCCCGGCGGGCTACCGCGAGCGCTTCGCGCCGCACCTGGCCGTGGTGGACATGCGCCACCTGCTGGCGCTGAACGATGAGCGCCGCCTGGCCATGGGCTTCTACCAGCCGCTGACCCAGGTCGGCGACAACATCCTGCACTGCAAGCTCTACCACGCCGATACGCCCCTGGCGCTGTCGGACGTCTTGCCGATCCTGGAAAACCTCGGCCTGCGCGTGCTTGGCGAATTCCCCTACGAGCTGCGCCATCGCAACGGCCGCCGCTACTGGATTCATGACTTCGCCTTCACCACCGTGGCCGGCCTGGAGCTGGATCTCCAGCAGCTCAACGACACCTTCCAGGACGCCTTCGTCCAGGTGGTCGAGGGCCAGGCGGAGAACGACAGTTTCAACCGCCTGGTGCTCACCGCCGGGTTGCCCTGGCGCGATGTGGCGGTGCTGCGTGCCTATGCCCGCTACCTCAAGCAGATCCGCATCGGTTTCGACATCGGCTACATCGCCGCCACCCTCAATGCCCATGTCGACATCGCCCGGGAACTGGTGCGGCTGTTCCGCATGAAGTTCTACCTGGCGCGGCGCATGACCAGCGACGACCTGGACGACAAGCAGCAGCGCCTGGAGCAGGCCATCCTCAGTGCCCTGGACGACGTCGCGGTGCTCAACGAGGATCGCATTCTGAGGCGCTACCTGGACCTGATCAAGGCGACCCTGAGAACCAACGTCTTCCAGACCGACGCCGCCGGCAAGGCCAAGGCCTACTTCAGCTTCAAGCTCGATCCCAAGGCTATTCCGGAGTTGCCGCGGCCGGTGCCACGCTACGAGATCTTCGTCTACAGCCCCCGCGTCGAGGGTGTACACCTTAGATTCGGCAATGTCGCCCGGGGCGGCTTGCGCTGGTCGGATCGCGAAGAGGACTACCGTACCGAGGTGCTGGGCCTGGTGAAGGCGCAGCAGGTGAAGAACTCGGTGATCGTGCCGGTCGGGGCCAAGGGCGGTTTCGTGCCGCGGCGCCTGCCCCTGGGTGGTTCCCGCGACGACATCCAGGCCGAGGCCATCGCCTGCTACCGCATTTTCATCAGCGGTCTGCTGGACATCACCGACAACCTCAAGGACGGCGAGATCGTGCCGCCGGCGGCGGTGGTGCGCTACGACGGCGATGACCCTTACCTGGTGGTGGCGGCCGACAAGGGCACCGCGACCTTCTCCGACATCGCCAACGGCATTGCCCAGGACTACGGCTTCTGGCTGGATGACGCCTTCGCCTCAGGTGGTTCGGCCGGCTATGACCACAAGAAGATGGGCATCACCTCCCGTGGTGCCTGGGTCAGCGTGCAACGACATTTCCGCGAGCGTGGCATCGACGTCCAGCGCGACCCGGTGACGGTGCTGGGCATCGGCGACATGGCCGGCGACGTCTTCGGCAATGGCCTGTTGCGTTCGCGCAGCCTGCAACTGGTGGCGGCCTTCAATCACCTGCACATCTTCATCGATCCCAATCCGGACGCCGAGCGCAGCTACGCCGAGCGCGAGCGACTGTTCAACCTGCCGCGGTCGAGCTGGACCGACTACGACGCCAGCTTGATCTCCCAGGGCGGTGGCATCTTCCCGCGCAGCGCCAAGCGTATCGCCATCACTCCCGAGATGAAGGCCCGCTTCGACCTGCAGGCCGACCAGCTGACCCCCACCGAACTCATCCATGCGCTGCTCAAGGCGCCGGTGGACCTGATCTGGAACGGCGGCATCGGCACCTACGTCAAGGCCAGCTTCGAGAGCCATGCCGACATCGGTGACAAGGCCAACGACGGCCTGCGGGTGGACGGCTGCGACCTGCGTGCCAAGGTGATCGGCGAAGGCGGCAACCTGGGCATGAGCCAGTTGGCGCGCGTGGAGTTCGGTCTGCAGGGCGGTGCCTGCAACACCGACTTCATCGACAACGCCGGCGGGGTGGACTGCTCCGACCACGAGGTCAACATCAAGATCCTGCTGGGCGATGTGGTCTCCGCGGGCGACATGACCGTCAAGCAGCGCAACACCCTCATGGTCGAGATGACCGATGAGGTCGGCGAGCTGGTGGTCGCCAACAACTATATGCAGACCGGCGCCCTGTCCCTCGCCGAGTACCGTGCCCGGACCCACCTGGCCGAGTACCAGCGCCTGATCGTCGACCTGGAAAGCCGCGGCAAGCTGGACCGCACCCTGGAGTTCCTGCCCAGCGACGAGGTCCTGGCCGAACGCGCCGCCAAGGAGCAGGGGCTGACCCGCGCCGAGTTGTCGGTGCTGATCTCCTACAGCAAGATCGACCTCAAGGAGCAACTGCTGGCCTCTTCGGTGCCGGACGATGAGTACCTCGCCAGGGACATGCAGGGCGCCTTCCCGCAGCGCCTGACCGAGCAATTCCCCGAGGCCATGGCCCGTCACCGCCTGAAGCGCGAGATCGTCGCCAACCAGATCGCCAACGACCTCATCAACCATATGGGCATCACCTTCGTGCAGCGGCTGCGCGAGTCCACCGGCATGAGCGCGGCGGACGTGGCCCGGGCCTATGTGGTCATGCGCGACGTCCTGCACCTGCCGCACTGGTGGCGCCAGGTAGAGGCCCTGGATCACCAGGTGCCGGCCGAGCTGCAACTCCGGCTGATGAGCGAGCTGATGCGCCTGGGTCGCCGGGCGACCCGCTGGTTCCTGCGCAGCCATCGCAGCGGGCTGGACGCCGGTGCCGCCGCAGCCTTCTTCGGCCCGCGTATCGCCGCCCTGGGCGTGCGGCTGGACGAACTGCTGCAGGGCGAGCCGCGCCAGGATTGGGAAGAGCGCTTCCGCGCCTACACCGAGGCGGGGGTTCCCGAGTTGCTGGCGCGGGTCGTGGCGGGGACCAACCACATCTATACCCTGCTGCCGGTGATCCAGGCGGCGGACGTCACCGCCCAGGATCCGCTGGAAGTGGCGGCCACCTGGTTCGCGGCAGGCGACGTCCTGGATCTGACCTGGTACCAGCAGCAGCTCAACCAGCTGCCGGTCGCCAATGCCTGGCAGGCCCTGGCACGGGAAGCCTTCCGTGATGAGGTGGACGTGCAGCAGCGCGCCATCACCGTCGGCATGCTCAATCTCGCCGAGGCGTCCAGCGATCCGGAGGCGCGACTGTCGCTGTGGCTGGAGCAGCATAGAGCGGCGGTGGAGCGCTGGCGTGGTCTGCTGGTAGACCTGCGCAACGCCAGCGGCCAGGACTACGCGATGTACAGCGTGGCCAGTCGGGAGTTGGCGGACCTGGCCAGCAGCAGCGCCTAAGGCGGACGGCGTCATTGGCCAGGTGCCGATGACGCCGCCGGTCTGACGGTTCAGCGTGAAGGCGGCGTACCCCAGGGGGCGCCGCCTTCTTCATTCATGGCGTGGGACTGGCCGAGCGTTCGCTTCGCGGTTTCGCCAGGCCTTGCAGCAAGGCCTGGTGGAAGCGTTCCGGTGCCTGCATCTGCGGGGCGTGGCCGAGGTCGGCGAATTCCACCAGCGTCGCCTTGGGAATCAGCTTCGCCGCGGCCTTGCCCAATTCGGGATAGTGGCCCAGGCGCGCCTTGACCTCCGCTGGCGCGGCGTCCTTGCCGATGGCGGTGGTGTCGCGCTGGCCGATCAGCAGCAGGGTGGGCACGCGCAGCTGCGGCAACTCGTACACCACTGGCTGGTTCTGGATCATGTCGTAGATCAGCGCCGAGTTCCAAGCCACGCGATCCTTGCCCGGTCCCGCATTGAGGCCGGCGAGCATCTCGACCCAACGTTCGTAGCGCGGTGCCCATTGGCCGGCGTAATAGGTGCTGCGTTCGTAGTCGCGGATGCCGTCCGCGGTGGTCTTCAGCTCGCGTTCATACCACTGATCCACGCTGCGATAGGGCACGCCCTTGGCCTGCCAGTCCTCCAGGCCGATGGGATTGACCAGCACCAGCTGTTCGGTGGTCTCGGGATAGAGGAGGGCGTAACGGGTCGCCAGCATACCGCCCGTCGAATGACCGATCAGGGTCGCCCGGGCGATACCCAGGTGCTCGAGCAGGGCGTGGGTGTTGGCCGCCAGTTGTTGGAAACTGTATTGATAGTGAGCGGGCTTGGTGGACTTGCAGAAGCCGATCTGGTCGGGCGCTACCACCCGATAGCCATTGGCGGCGAGTATGCGGATGCTGTCTGCCCAGGTGCCGGCGCAGAAATTCTTGCCGTGCAGCAGGACCAGGGTGCGCCCATTGGCCTTGCCGGTCGGGGCCACGTCCAGATAGGCCATCTCCAGGGATTGGCGTTGGGAGGTGAAGGTGAATTGCCGGACGGGATAGTCATAGTCGAAGCCCTCCAGGCGCTCGCCGTAAACGGCATCCGCCATGGCAACGGGGCTGAGCAGCATAGCGATCAAGGGGAGGACGAGGCGTAGGCGCATGGTTGAAGTCCGTGAGGGCAAAACAGTTCCGACCGATGGTGCTGGAGCAAGATTCCTCCTGCAGGTCAGATGAGCGAATGCCCCGGATGTCCAGGCTGCCGTCCGCACCGATTCGCTTCGCCTCCAGGCCAGGGTCTGATAGTCTGGAACATCGTTTGTTTCGTTCGCGCGCACCTCGTTCCTGCGCTTTTTCCGATCACGAGAGGTCCCCGGTTTGGCGCTTGAGTCCCAGCCCCAGATACAGCCCGATGCCTTGGCCGATTGTGCCAATGAGCCGATCCATATTCCCGGCAGTATCCAGGAACATGGCTTCCTGTTCGCCGTGGAAGAGCCCGGGCTGCGTATCGTGCAGGCCAGCGCCAATGTGCGCGAATACCTGGGCGTGGGTCCTGACGAGGTCCTCGGCCGGACCCTTGACGAGTTGCTGCCGGGGATGGACCTGCCGGCGATGCTCGCGGCCTTGAATCAGGAAGAGCAGAATCCTTCCTACCAGGGCGAGGTGACCCTCGGCCCGGCCCGGCAGACCTATGCCCTGTTCATGCATCGCTTCGCCGGGGTACTGATCGTCGAATTCGAAGCGCCGGTGGATACCCACCTCGGCCTCAATACCCTGTATCCCATGGTGCGGGTGTTCATCGAGCAACTGCACCAGGCCGAGACCGTCGACGCCATCGCCCAACTCGCCGTACGCGAGGCAAAGCGGATCTCCGGTTTCGACCACATCATGATCTACCGCTTCGACGAGGATGGTCACGGCCAGGTCCTCGCCGAGGAGCGTGATGCTGGCGTGCCCAGCTATCTGGGCCTGAGATTCCCGGCCTCGGACATCCCCGCCCAGGCCCGCCGGCTGTACCTGGCGAACCGTATTCGCGTGATCGGCAACGCCTACTACCAGCCGTCGCCCTTGCAGCCGCAAATCAACCCGCTGACCGCCCAGCCGCTGGACCTGAGCTTCGCCCAGCTGCGCAGCGTCTCGCCGGTGCACCTGCAGTACATGAGGAACATGGGCACCCTGGCGTCCATGTCCATTTCCATCGTGGTCGGCGATCAGCTCTGGGGCCTGGTGCTCTGCCATGATCGCCAGCCGCAGCGGGTTTCCTTCCAGACGCGCACGGCTTGCGAGCTGTTCGGTCGGGTGCTGTCCCTGCAGATCGATGCGGCCGAGACCCACGCGGAGGCCGATCGACGTCTCGCCCTGCGCCAATCCATGGTGCAGATGCTCTCGACCATGGCCGACCGCGACAGCGTCTGCCAGGGCCTGCTCGACCTGCCGCAGGTGTACCTGGACTTCGCCCGTGCCCAGGGCGCGGCGATCATCTCGTCCGACGGCACCGAGCTGATCGGCCAGGCACCGCCGCGCGAGCGGGTGGACGAATTGGTCGAGTGGCTGTCGGCCAACGTCAAGGACCACTTCTTCACCGACAACCTGGCCAAGGACGTCGCCGAGCTGCCGAAGCTGGCGCAGCATGCGGCGGGCATTCTCGCTGTGCCGATCTCCGAGCTGCATTCCCACTACCTGATCTGGTTCCGCTCCGAACTGGTGCAGGTGGTGAACTGGGCGGGTCGCCCCAGCAAGGTGGATCAAGGCGACGGTCGTCTGTCGCCGCGCCAGAGTTTCGCCCTCTGGCAGGAAACGGTACGGGGGCTGTCCCTGCCCTGGTCCGCGTTGGAAGTGGAAAGCGCTCTGGAACTGCGCAACGCGGTGCGCGGCATCGTCCTGCGCAAGGCCGAGGAGATGGCCGAGCTGGCGGAGGAGCTGCAGCGCAGTAACAAGGAGTTGGCCGCCTTCTCCTATAGCGTGTCCCATGACCTGCGCGCCCCGCTGCGCCACATCGCCGGCTATGCCGAGCTGCTGGGCGACATCGAGGGCGGCAAGCTGTCCGATCGCGGCCGCCGCTTCCTGGAGAACATCGGCACCTCGGCCCGCTTCGCCGGCAGCCTGGTGGACAACCTGCTGAGCTTCTCGCAGATGGGCCGGGCGGCGATCCGCTATTCCGACGTCAACCTGACCGCGCTGGTGGAAGCCATCCGCGAGGAAATGGCGCCGGACTATGCCGAGCGGCGGGTGGAGTGGCGGATCGGTCCGCTGCCCGTGGTCATCGCCGATGCGGCCTTCGTCCACCTGGCCTTGCGCAATCTGCTGGCCAATGCCATCAAGTACAGCCGCTATGCGGACCCGGCGGTGATTGAGGTTGGTACGCTGCCAAGTGAGTCCGAAGACGTGGTCTTCGTGCGCGACAACGGCGTCGGCTTCAACATGGATTACGTGAACAAACTGTTCGGCGTGTTCCAGCGCCTCCACCATGCCGACGAGTTCGAGGGTGTCGGTATCGGTCTGGCCAGCGTCAGACGCATCATCGAGCGCCACGATGGCCGGGTCTGGGCCGAGGGCGCCGTGGGCGAGGGCGCCACCTTCTATTTCGCGTTACCCAAACAACGACCGTCGCCGGTGCACAAAAGGTAGTCCTGTTCATGCTCAAGCCCATAGTACTGGTCGAAGACAACCCGCACGATCTGGAGCTCACCCTGGTGGCTCTGGAGCGCAGCCAGCTGGCCAACGACGTGGTGGTGCTCCGCGATGGCGCCGAAGCGGTCGACTACCTGCTGCGCCGCGCACCCTATGCCGACCGCGAGCCGGGCAATCCGGCGGTGATGCTGCTGGACCTCAAGCTGCCCAAGGTCGATGGCCTGGAAGTGCTGCAACTGGTCCGCGAAACGCCGGAACTCTGTAGCATTCCGGTAGTGATGCTCACCTCGTCGCGCGAAGAGCCGGATCTCGAGAAGGCCTATGGCCTCGGCGTGAACGCCTATGTGGTCAAGCCGGTGGAGTTTCGCGACTTCGTCGCCGCGATCAGCGATCTCGGCGTATTCTGGGCCGTGCTCAACGAGCCGCCACCCGGTTCGCGACGCGTGGCGCGCCGGACCGGCCGCTAGCGAGTGAGCAAGATAGATCTACCTCCAGCCCATTCTTCGCGCCAGGCGGACGCTCGCGATCCGGTTTCCCTGAGCGAACAGCTGCAAGGCCGACGCCCGTTTATGCCTCTCTCGAAGAAGATCAAGATCCTGCTGGTGGAAGACAGCAAGCTCGATGCGGAGCTGATCCTGATCGAGCTGGAGCGGCACGGCTTCGAACTCCAGTCCAAGATCGTCTACGAGCGCACCGGGCTGACGCTGGCCTTGAGCCAGCAGACCTACGACATCATCCTTTCCGACATCATCCTCCCCGGCTTCTCGGGCGCCGAGGCGTTGCGCGTGGCCCGCGCCCTGGCGCCGGGCACGCCCTTCATCTTCGTCTCAGGGATCTTCGGCGAAGTCCACGCCGTGGAGATGATGCGCCTGGGGGCCAACGACTATGTGCTCAAGCAGAGCATGGAGTTGCTGGCCAAGGCGGTGGAGCGCGCCCTGCTGGTGGTGCACGAGCGCCGCGAGCGGCGGCGTGCCGAGGAAGCCCTGCACAGCCTGGAGGTCCGCTCGCGGCTGGCCATGGATGCCTCGCGACTGGGCATGTGGGAGTACCTGCCCGCCAGCCAGACCCTGATCTGGGACGAACGCTGCAAGGCCATGTTCGGCTTGCCGGCGGATGCCGTGGTGGATCTCAAGGTATTCGCCCGGCTATGTGGCGCCGATGGACTCGACCGCTTCCTCGACACCGTACGTCAGGCCAGTGCCGACGAGCGCGACGACGATTACCGCAGCGAATACCGCATCCGCCTCGACAACGGTGCCCAGCGCTGGGTCGAGACCCGTGGCCAGCCGTTCTTCGACGCCGGGGTCTGCACCCGTTTCCTCGGCGTGATGCTCGACATCACCCAGCAGCGCGATGCGGCGGAAAAGCTCGAACGACTCAACGTCAGCCTCGGTGAGCGGGTCGAGGAACGGACGCGCGAACGGGACCGGACCTGGGATCTCACCCGCGATCTGCTGCTGGTGTGCCGGCCGGACGGCACCCTGGTCGCGCTCAACCCGGCCTGGGAAGAAAATCTCGGCTGGTCGCGGATGCAACTGCTCGATTCGTCCTTGCTCGACCTGGTGCACCCAGACGAGCGCAGCCTCACCGACAACGAACTCAAGCAACTGGCCACGCGGGCGGCCAGCCAGCGCTTCGTCAACCGGATCCGCCATTTCGATGGCAGCTATCGCTGGATCTCCTGGACCGCGGTGCCGGATGCCGGCATGACCTATTGTTCCGGCCGGGACATCTCCTCCGAGGTCCTGGCGATGGAGGAGTTGGCCGCGGCGAACCGCCAACTGCGTGAGCAGATCGACGAGCGCGAGCGGGTGGAGGCGACCCTGCAGCAGATGCAACGCCTGGAAGCCGTTGGCCAGCTCACCGCCGGGGTGGCCCACGACTTCAACAACCTGCTCACCGTCATTCTCAGCAGCGCCAGTTTCCTCGAGCGCGACCTGAGCCGCCTGGGTGCCAGCGACAAGACCCAGGGGCGGGTGCAGAACATCCGCGAAGCGGGCGAGCGGGGCGCCAAGCTCACCGCCCAGCTGCTGGCCTTTTCCCGGCGCCAGCGCCTGGCGCCCAAGCCGGTCAAGCTCAACGAGACGGTCGAGGGCATGCTCGAACTGCTGCGCAGCACCATGGGCGGCAGTGTCTGGATCGAAACCCACCTGCGCGCCGACTGCTGGCACGCCCTGGTCGACCCGACCCAGATCGAGCTGATCATCCTCAACCTGGCGATCAATGCCCGGGATGCCATGGCGGTGGGGGGCACCCTGCGCCTGAGCACCTCGAACCAGGTGATCAGCGAGCCCCCGCAACGGCCCGAAGAACCGGAGCCGGGCGAGTACGTGCTGCTGGCCGTGCAGGATTCCGGTACCGGCATGAGCGAGGAGGTGCTCGCCAAAGCCTTCGAACCTTTCTTCACCACCAAGGAAGTCGGCAAGGGCTCGGGACTGGGGCTGGCTCAGGTTTTCGGCTTCGCCAAGCAGTCCGGGGGTGGGGTACGCATCGAGACGCGGATGGGCTCGGGCACCACGGTGCTGGTCTATCTGCCGCGTACCGAGGCCGACGAGGCCCAGGATCCGGTGGGCGTGCCGACTCTGGGGCGCGACGAGCAGGCCGCCGAGCGGCGCATCCTGCTGGTCGATGACGATCACGCAGTCCGCAACGTGACCGCGGCGCTGCTGGCCGATCTGGGCTACCAGGTGGTGGAAGCCAGTAACGGCTTCGCTGCGCTAAGTGCCCTGGAGCGCGATCCGCAGATCGACCTGCTGCTGGCCGACTTCGCCATGCCCGGCATGAACGGCGCCGAGCTGGCGCGCCAGGTGCGCAAGCGGCTGCCACAGCTGCCGGTGGTCTTCATCACTGGGTATGCCGAGCTGGGCGAACTCGATCCCGAACAGTCCTTCATCGTTCCCAAGCCCTTCCGTGAAGCGGACCTGGCAGCGCGCCTGCAAGCCGCGCTGCGGGGCGAGAAGCCCCAGCCGTCGCCGGCCTGACGAGGTATTTGCGTGTCCATCCGTGAAATGTTGCGTGCCGAAGGCGGTGCCCTGCATGGGCAGGTCGATGCGGCTTTCGGTCGCTATGCGCTGCACAGTCGCTCCGACTACATCGCCTTTCTGCAAGCCCATGCCCAGGCACTGTTCGGTCTGGAAGCCCTGTTGGAGCGATCCGGTATCGAGCGGTTGTTACCCGATTGGGCGGAGCGACGGCGTACCCAGGCCCTTGGCATCGATCTGCAGCGCCTGCAGGTCGCGTCTCCGCCAGCCGAGGTCTTCGAACGGACGCTCGATGAAGGCGAATGCTGGGGTGTGGCCTATGTGCTGGAAGGCTCGCGGCTGGGATCGCGACTGCTGGATCGTCATGCGGCAGAGAGCCCGGACGAAGGCGTGCGCGAGGCGCGCGCCTATCTCGGTCATGTACCTCCCAAGGGCGCCTGGCCAGCCTTTCTCGAGCGTCTGGACCAAGCCGGTGATGATCCGGCGCTGCACCCGGCGATGCTGGCCGGCCAGCGTCTGGCCTTCGCGGTCTTCCTGAAGGCAGGGCTGCGCTATGCGCCAAGCACGGCGTCGCCGTCCTGAGGCCGCTCAGAAGCCTCTCAGGTAGCTGATGACCTCGGCGGCACCCAGCCGCTCCAGGCTTTCCGCGAGTATCCGGGTGCCGGCCACGGCATTGGGTAACAGCAGCCATTCCAGATCCTGTCCCGGCGCCGCCATGGACAGGCGGGCGTAGTCGAGCTTCAGGCCGAGCAGGACCTGGATGAAGTCCGGGTGATTCCACACGGCATTGGGCAGCGCATAGAGGGTGAAGGCCTCGTGTAGGCGCTCGATGGCCGCCGCCTCGAGCCGCAACTGCTGTACCTGCACCGGGACTTCCACGGCGATGCCGCGAATCCGCGCGTAGGCCACGATGCTGGCGAAGGCGAGGGTGGTGGCTGCGTCGTTGTCGAGGAAGAAGCGTTGGCCGCGCCAGTTGGCCTGGCGCAGCTTCAATGGATGCTCGGAGGACAGTGTGGGCAGGGTGCGATAGAGCGCCGCCTGGAAATCGCGGTAACCGATGATGCGGACCTGCTCGCGGGCCGCCGGCAGGGCTGCCAGTTCCTCGAGGTGCACCGCGTCGTCCGGGAACTGCTCCTGGGGGCGGTGGCAAAGGCCATCCAGGGCGCGCAGGTCGAACGAGGGCGACTGCAGCGTCTCGGCGACCACCAGTTGGCTCAGCAGCGCATGGGCCGCGCTCTTGATTTCCTGGGTAGGGCCGGACAGGGCCGCACGGGGCAGGCCGAGGAGCAGCTGGAGTGGATGTCCGTCATCCCACCAAAGGCTCTCCCGTGGTGGGGGCAGGGGGGTGAAGGCATCGGCCAGACGCTCGAGGCAGCGCTGGATGCGCCGGCTCGCCAGCGACGGATGCAGATGCAACGCCAGCGAAGACCAGGGGCCGCCCAGGAGGTTGGCGTTGTTGCTCATGGGGTCTCCGGCGAAAGGGAACTGCATGACCGATACAGGAGCGGTGGCGCTGGTACTGGCTGCCCGTGAGAGGCGGCGATTCGCGATCCGGTTGGCTTCACCAGTTCTGGCCCTGCCATGCCTGGCCTTGGCCTACCGGATCGCTACGACTGCACAAGACCGCAGACTAGCGTGGCAAAGACCGCATTATCGTCAAATGATTCCCGAAAGGTACGATCTTTTGCATGAGCGACCATGCTGCTTGGTGGCGAGCGACGTATGGCAGGTGGCAAGCCTGTATAATGCGCGGTTTCCGAATCGCCTGTGAGTCCGCCATGTACGACGCGCTCCGTCCTTTGCTGTTCAAATTGTCCCCGGAAGGCTCCCACGAGCTCGCGCTGGATCTGATCGGCGCCGCCGGGCGCCTAGGTCTGACCGGGCTGGGTCGACAACCGGGTCGCCTGCCGGTGCAGGTCATGGGGCTGGAGTTTCCCAATCCGGTGGGCCTGGCCGCCGGCCTCGACAAGAACGGCACTGCCATCGACGGCTTTGCCGGCCTGGGCTTCGGCTTCGTCGAGATCGGCACCGTGACGCCACGTCCGCAACCGGGCAATCCCAAGCCACGGCTGTTCCGCCTGGAACAGGCCGACGCCATCATCAATCGCATGGGTTTCAACAATGCGGGCGTGGATGCCCTGATCGAGCGGGTCCGGGCGGCGCGCTTCAAGGGTGTGCTGGGGATCAACATCGGCAAGAATGCCGATACCCCGGTGGAGCGGGCGGTGGACGATTATCTGATCGGCCTGGACAAGGTCTATGCCCACGCCAGTTACATCACGGTGAACGTCAGTTCCCCCAACACGCCCGGTCTGCGCAGCCTGCAGTTCGGCGATGCGCTCAAGAGTCTGCTGGAATCACTGCGCCAACGGCAGGAAGACCTGGCGGCGCGTCATGGGCGGCGGGTGCCCATCGCCATCAAGATCGCGCCCGACATGACCGACGAAGAGATCGTGCTCACCGCCCAGGCGATTCGCGATGCGGGGATGGACGCCATCATCGCCACCAACACCACCCTGGGTCGCGAGGGGGTGGAGAATCTGCCCTATGCAGCCGAGGCGGGCGGGCTGTCGGGAGCTCCGGTGCGGGAGAAGAGTACCCACGTGGTCCGGGTGCTGGCGGGTGAGTTGGGCGGTCGCCTGCCGATCATCGCCGCGGGCGGCATTCTTTCGGGCGAGGATGCCGCCGAGAAGATCGCGGCGGGTGCCAGTCTCGTGCAGATCTACAGTGGCTTCATCTACCGTGGCCCGGCGCTGATTCGCGAGGCGGTGGACGCCATCGCGGCGGCTCGGTCCTGAGGGGAGGGGGCTCTTCACGAGCCCCCGTGGGACCTAGTCCCAGATCCTGGAGAGGGATCTAACTGGAAAACCAGACTGTCATGGAAGCCCTGGGGCTTGCCCTAGTGAAATCGAATTAGCCTGCGGCCTGAAGTTGATTCATGCGTTGAAGACCGGCGGTGCCCACGTAGCCGTCCCATTGGTCGCTACGGCCCTCGCGCCAGCCACTGAGCCAGGCCTGCCGAACGGCGTCCTGAGTGAAGGGACAGAGATCCCGGGATTTGCCCACAATGCCGTGCTGATAACCACGTTGGAAAGCTCGTTCCATTGGATCACGCTTGAGTCTTCTCATAGGGTAGTGCCCTCATCGGTTGACTTGCAGATTGTCCATGGCCCGTTGCAGGCCTGGATGCCAGAGCCGGCTTCCTGACATCCGCCCCGTGCCTGAGCAGCGCGGGTGATCAATTACTAACCAATGAAACGTGACCTGGGAACGACCATTTAGCTATAAGCCGTAATCAGATCGAAATGAAAAGGCGATATGTCGTCGCCAGAATGCCGCCACTGCGGCTTGTTGAGACGCAGTCAAACTTTCTTCGAGGGGGTATTTTCCGCCCGGTAATCCGACCAAAGGCAGAAAAGTTCCCGCCCTCCTACCTATGGATTCAAAGATGTCCGCGATGCACTCACTCATCCTCACCTGCCCCAAGGGCCTCGAGACCCTGCTGTTGGAAGAGGCCCAGGGCCTCGGCCTGCAGGAGGCACGCAGCCAGACCGCGGCGGTGCGTGGCGAGGCCAGTCTCGCGGATGCCTACCGCCTGTGCCTCTGGTCACGCCTGGCCAACCGAGTGCTGCTGGTACTGGCCCGCTTCCCGGTGGAAGACCCCCAGGCACTCTACCTGGGCGTGCATGGCGTGGAATGGGAAGAGCACCTGGCGCCTACGGGTACCCTGGCGGTGGGCTTCAGTGGCCAGGGCGCGGGTATCGACAACACCCATTTCGGCGCCCTCAAGGTCAAGGACGCCATCGTCGACCGCCTGCGCGAGCGCACCGGGCAACGGCCCACCGTGGACAAGATCGCCCCTGACCTGCGGGTCCACCTGCACCTGGAGCGCGGTCAGGCCATTCTCTCGCTGGATCTTTCCGGTCAGAGCCTGCACCAGCGTGGCTATCGCCTGCAGCAGGGCGCGGCGCCGCTCAAGGAAAACCTGGCGGCCGCGGTACTGATCCGTGCCGGCTGGCCGGCCCTGGCCGCGGCCGGTGGCGCCCTGGCCGACCCCATGTGCGGGGTGGGCACCTTTCTGGTCGAGGCCGGCCTGATGGCGGCGGACATCGCCCCCAACCTGCGCCGCGAGCGCTGGGGCTTTTCCGGCTGGCTGGGCCATGTGCCTGCCCTCTGGCAGCAACTGCACCAGGAGGCTGAAGCGCGAGCCGCTGCGGGCCTGGCCAGGACGCCGTTGTGGATCCGCGGTTACGAGGCCGATCCGCGGCTGATCCAACCGGCGCGCAACAACATCGAGCGGGCCGGGCTTTCCGAGTGGATCAAGGTCTACCAGGGTGAAGTGGCTAGCTTCGAGCCGCGCCCGGACAAGGGCCAGACCGGCCTGGTGATCTGTAACCCGCCCTATGGCGAGCGGCTGGGCGACGAAGCCAGCCTGCTGTACCTCTACCAGAATCTCGGCGAGCGGCTGCGCCAGGCCTGCCTGGGCTGGCGCGCGGGGGTATTCACCGGCGCGCCCGAATTGGGCAAGCGCATGGGCATCCGCAGCCACAAGCAATACGCCTTCTGGAACGGCGCCCTGCCTTGCAAGCTGCTGATGTTCGAGGTCGAGTCCCGTCAGTTCGTGACCGGCAGCCGCAACGGCGAGCGCCCGGCGGCGACCGCTGCCGCCGAACCCGCGAAGCTCAGCGAAGGTGGACAGATGTTCGCCAATCGTCTGCAGAAGAATCTCAAGCAGCTGGGCAAATGGGCGCGCAACCAGGGCGTGCAGTGCTACCGCCTCTATGACGCCGACATGCCCGAGTACGCCGTGGCCGTGGACCTCTATGGCGATCGCGTCCATGTGCAGGAATACGCACCGCCGCGCTCCATCGATCCGGAAAAGGCCCAGGCGCGCCTGCTCGATGCCCTGGCGGCCATTCCCCAGGCGCTCGGTGTCGATCCCTCGCGGGTGGTGGTCAAGCGCCGCGAGCGGCAGAGCGGCACCAAGCAGTACGAGCGCCAGGCCGCCCAGGGTGAATTCCTGCAGGTGGAGGAAGCCGATGCCAAGCTGCTGGTCAACCTCACCGACTACCTGGACACCGGTCTATTCCTGGATCACCGCCCGCTGCGCCTGCGGCTGCGTCAGGAGGCCCAGGGCAAGAGATTCCTCAACCTGTTCTGCTACACCGGCGCCGCCACGGTGCAGGCCGCCGTGGGCGGGGCGCGCACCACCACCAGCGTGGATCTCTCGCGGACCTATCTGGATTGGGCACGGCGCAACCTCGCACTCAACGGTTTCTCCGAGCGGCATCGCCTGGAGCAGGGCGACGTGCTGCACTGGCTGGAGAATGATCGCGGTGAATACGATCTGATCTTCGTCGATCCGCCGACCTTCTCCAACTCCAAGCGCCTGGAAGGGGTGTTCGACGTCCAGCGTGACCACGTCGGGCTGATCGATTCGGCCATGGCTCACCTGAGCCGTAACGGGGTGCTGTACTTCTCCAACAACTTCCGCAAGTTCGAACTCGACGAAGGCTTGACCCAGCGCTATCGCGTCGAGGAGATCACCGCCAGCACCCTGGACCCGGATTTCGCCCGCAATCCGAAAATCCATAGAGCCTGGCGCCTCACCCTGCAGTGACGCTCAACGGCTGAACTGGCGCTGAACGGGGTCGGCATCCACCGGCCCAGGGTGTGACCCCGTGCAACCCAGCCTGCCACGGCTGCCGCATGAGCTGCCCGTGCCGTCCAGAATGACGGCGCGGCGCTTGGCCGTGTTCGAGCGGACGACAGGAGGGGCGCGTTTTTCCATGCTGGTTTCCTTGCAGGCACTCAGGGCCCTGGCCGCCTGGCTGGTGGTTTTCCATCACTTCATGCAGGTGTTCTTCGATTTCCACGCCGACAGCCTCGGCGGTCATCTGCTCTCCACCCGTGGGCAGGTCGGGGTCGACATCTTCTTCGTCCTCAGCGGCTTCGTGATCCAGCTGTCCACCGCAGGCCGTCCGATCCGGCGCAGCACCTTTCTCTGGCAACGCATCGCCCGTATCGCCCCGGCCTACTGGCTGTATACCGCGGTGACCGCGCTGATCCTCTACCTCGCCAGCGATGTGATGCCGGTCTATGGCCTGGCGGCGCGCGAGTTGCTGCTCTCCCTGTTCTTCATCCCCAGCGAGAATCCCGCGGGTTTCGGCCACTATCCGATCCTGCCGGTAGGCTGGACGCTGAACTTCGAGATGTTGTTCTACCTGCTCTTCGCGCTGTCCTTCGGGGTGGCCGAGCGCTGGCGGATCGGGGTGGTCAGCCTGCTGGTGATCCTGGTCAGCCTGGTACTGACGCGCGAGTCCTTCGTCAGCAACTTCTACCGCAATCCGATCATCTTCGAATTCCTCCTGGGCGTAGGCCTGGCGGCGCTCTACCGGCGCGGCGCGCTGCAGGGTTCCAAGCCCATGGCATCGTTGGCCGCGTTGCTGGCGCTGGCTTGCCTGGTCGCCTTCCCGGCCGATCATCCCTGGCGCTTGCTGACCTGGGGCGTGCCCAGCGCCGTGCTGGTCGGCGCCTGCGTCATCCTCGAACCCTGGTTCGCTGGATCGCGGCTGTGCAAGGCCCTGGGGGACTGGTCCTACTCGGTCTACCTGGTGCACGTCATCGTGCTCTGGCTGGGCGACTACTGGCTGCATCAGCAATGGGGCCTCACCCCTTACCAGACCCTGGCGGTGTGCCTGCCGGTGATCCTGCTGCTGGCCTGGGCCAGCTACGAATGGATCGAGCGGCGGCTCTCGCGGATACTGCGCCAGCTCGGCGAACGCCTGCTGGTCAAGCGTCCGCACTGGGCGAGCAGTCAGTAGGCCGAGCGCTCGGCGTCGTCGAGTTCGGGCGCCAGGGCGCGACCTTCCCTCGACGAACGCTGCGCCGTTTCCAGCAAGGCCATGAGGGCGCAGGCCTGGGCTGGCGGAACGGGATTGGCCGCGCGGCCGGCGAGGGCCTCGACCAGCGCCAGGTAGTAACGCCGATGATCGCCCGCCGGAGTCGGCAGTGCCTGGCGTTCGCCGTCGGCCGCGATGAGCCAACCCGGATCGGGATCCTGACCCCAGTCGGGACCGCCCGGGCGAACACCCGCTTTGAGGGCGTCTTCCTGGCGATCGGCGCCCAGCTTCAGCCAGCTGGCAGCGGTGCCCTGGGCGAGGAAACGCGGGACGCCGCCAGCCGCCAGCATGCCGGCTCTCAGGGTGACCTGGAGTGCCCCATAGTCCAGCTGTACCTGGAACCAGTCGTCGGTGCGGGCGCCCGGGCGCTGGCGCACCAGGCTGGCCTGCAGATGCTGCGGCAAGCCGAACAGGCAGAGCGCCTGATCCAGCAGGTGCGGCCCCAAGTCGAACCAGAGGCCGCTGCCGGGCAGGTCGGCTTCGCGCCAGCGATCCCGTACCTGGGGGCGGAACCGCTCGATGCGTGATTCCAGGCTGGTGACGTCGCCCAGGGCGCCGCTGGCGAGCACTGTCTGCAGCCCGAGGAAATCGCTGTCCCAACGCCGATTCTGGAACACCGACAACAGCCGGCCCGCTGCTTCGGCTTCCTGGGCCAGTTGGCGGGCTTCGGTAAGGGTCACGGTGAAGGGCTTGTCGACCACCACGTGCTTGCCAGCGGCCAGGGCGGCGCTGGCGAGCGGAGCGTGGGTCTGGTTGGGTGAGGCGATGACCACCAGGTCGATGGCTGGATCGCGCACGGCTGCCGCATAGTCCGCGCTTACCCGTACCCCGGGCAGATCGGCCTGGACGCGGGCGGCGTCGCGCGAGGCGACCAGCCTCAGGCTCAGGCCGGGAATCGAATTCAGCAGCGGGCCATGGAAGGTCTGGCCGACGAAGCCATAACCGATCAGGGCGACGCGGAAGGGGGCGGACATGCGTTGATCCTTTTGCCGACGGGAAAAAGACCGAGGCCGCTCGGTGAGCGGCCTCGGTAGGAAGAGCGAGCTTAGCGCAGCATCACTTCAGCTGCTGTTCCTGGGCTAGTTGCTCCCGCTCGAGGAATTCGTCCTGGAGCAGGGAATCCTTGAATTCGTCGGAGTCCTCCAGAGCGATGGGATCATTGAGCTCGCCGCCGGACAGGCGCTTTTTCTCCAACTTGCCGGAAAGGTTGCTAATGGCCCGCAGCAACTTGTCGGCCGCGCCGTCCACTGCCTGGTCCAGCGACTCGGCCTTGTGCGTCACCGACAGCGGCTGGTGGCCCTTGATGCGGGCTTCCATCTGGCAGCGCTTGTCCTGGGCACCGGCCTTGGCGGCATTCTCGTCGCTGAGGTGCACCTCGACCCGAGTGAGGAGTTCGTCGAAGCGGTCGAGGCGGTCTTCCACCACCGACGCTACCCAATTCTGCATGCCGGCACTGCTTTCGATGTGGTGATTGCTGTTGACTTGAACTTGCATGAGGCTTCCTCTATGTGACGGGCCTGCTAATTGGATGAGGCCGGTAGAGCCGAGGTTCAAGGCTGTTCGTCTGGAGGACGTGTCACGACGTGTTTCCATCTGGCACTGTCCATTCACGTCGTTCTTAGCGAAAAACGGCGCTTGCGCCTTGGGGTGCTGGCAATTTGCCGCGGTCCCCCGATAATGCGCGGCTCGCCTATCGCTTGTTGCAGTGGGGTTTTCTGATGCCGGATGTGCTCGCCCGTGGCCGCAGCTTCGCTCGAAGACTCTGGCTGCCCCGGGCTATCGGCCTGATCCTGAGTGTGATCTGCATCCTGTCGGTCCAGATCACCCAGCACGTCTCCGCCTGGCTGTGGCTGCTGTTGCTGGCCAACGGCCTGCTGTGGTCCCCCCTGGCCTACCTCTGGGCAATCCGCTCGAAGGATCCCTACCGCACGGAGTTGCGCAACCTGCTGCTGGATTGCGGATCGGCCGGATTCTGGGCCGCCAGCATGGGCTTCAATCTGCTGCCCAGCGTGACCCTGCTCGCCATGACCGGCATGAACATGCTGGGCGCGGGCGGCATGCGCTTCTGGCGCCGCGGCTTGTTGGCGCAACTCGCGGGTATCCTCGTCGGGCTGGTGGTGCTGCGGCATCCCGTGGCCACCGAAACTACCACTACGCAGATCTATGCCTGCCTGCCGATGATCGTCGGCTATCCCTGGGCCCTGGGTTGGGTGAGCTACCGATTGGCGCGGGAACTGTCTCGCCGCAAGCAGGAACTGGAGCTGCTCAGCAAGCAGGATGGCATGACCGGGCTGCACAATCGCACGCATTGGGATCAGTTGCTGCAACGGGAATTCGCTCGCTGCAAGCGTAGTGGCGCCACGGCCAGCCTGGTGATGATCGATCTGGACAACTTCAAGACGATCAACGACCGCTTCGGCCACCAGGCAGGAGACGAGATGCTCCGCCAGTTTTCCAGTCTGCTGGCGCGGACCATCCGTACCAGCGACCTTGCCGGTCGTTTCGGCGGCGACGAATTCGGTATCCTGTTGCCCGATACCTCCCCCGAACAGGCCCTCGAACTGGTCCGACGGCTGCAGGAACGGCTGCGTGATCTGCAGGCGGGCGGACCGGGTGATCGGCAGAATGAGCGCGTGGGGCTGAGCTGCGGCATCGCCGGCTTCGAACGGGTCTACGATGACGTCGCCCACTGGCTGCAGGCCGCCGATTTCGCGCTCTACCGAGCCAAGGCCCAGGGCCGCGGGCGGGCGGAGGTGGCCGATCCCCAAGGAGTGCTGGCATGACCCCCGCGATAGAATTGCTCAAGAAGAGCAAGGTGCCCCACGAAGTCCTGAGTTACCACCATGATCCCAAGGCGGCTTCCTACGGCCTGGAAGCTGTCGAAAAGCTTGGCCTGGCGCCGGCGACGGTGTTCAAGACCCTGCTGGCCGCAAGCGAAAAGCAGGAATTGCTGGTGGCCATCGTGCCCGTTGCCGGCACCCTGGATCTCAAGGCCCTGGCCCAGGCGGCTGGGGTCAAGAAGCTGGAGATGGCCAAGCCCGACCAGGCCCAGCGCAGCACCGGCTACCTGGTAGGGGGCATCAGCCCGCTGGGGCAGAAGAAACGGCTGCGGACCTTCATCGATGAGTCCGCGGCGGAATTGCCGACCATCCATGTCAGCGCCGGTCGCCGCGGACTGGAAGTGGCTCTGGCACCAACGGACCTGGCGCGCCTGCTGGACGCCCCCTTCGTGCCGATCGGCAAGGCTTGAGCTGTTGCATCAGGTAGGGTGGAAAACCGCGTAGCGTTTTCCACCGCATCCCACCGCTAGGCTACCCCATAGCTCTCCCGCAACTGCTGCCGATAGCGCTGGTAGGCCGCCTCGTACTGGGCGACCCGCGCGGCATCCGGTTCGGCGCGGCTGGCTGGGTCCAGGTGCACGCAGCGCTCGGTGAGGCTGTCCAGCGACTCCGGGCGGCCCTGCTCGCGACTCCAGCACCAGGCGGCCTGCAGGGCGCCCCCTAGGGCCGCGGCTTCGCCATGGACCGGGCAGACCACCGGGGTGTTCATCAGATCGGCGATCAGTTGCCGCCACACCGGGCTCTTGGCGCCGCCACCGATCAGTCTCAGGGTATCGCCGGGCATGCCCAGGTCGCGTAGCAGATCGAAACCGTATCTCAGGGCGAAGCTCACCCCCTCGACCACCGCCCGGCACAGATTGGCGCGGGTCAGGTTGGTAGCGGTCAGGCCGTGCAGGCTGGCGGTGGCGGTCGGCAACGCCGGTACTCGTTCGCCATTGAGGAAGGGCAGCATCAGCACCCCCTCGGCACCGACCGGCGACTCGGCCACCAGACGGGTGAACTCGGCCAGGTCCAGGCCGAGCAACTCGCGGATCTGGCCGCTGGCGTTGGTCAGGTTCATGGTGCAGATCAGCGGCAGCCAGCCGCCATTGGACGAGCAGAAGCCCGCGACGGCAGGATGGTCACTGATGCGGGGTTCGTCGGAGTAGCCATAGAGGGTGCCCGAGGTGCCCAGGCTCAGGGTGATCTGGCCGGCGCGGCTGTTACCGGTGCCCAGGGCCCCCATCATGTTGTCGCCGCCGCCGCTGGAGACCAGTGCCTGGGGATTGATACCCAGTTGGCTGGCGACTTCCGGACGCAGACGCCCGACCGGCTGGTCGGCGTCGATCAGGGCCGGCAGGGCGCGCTCCAGGCGACCGCTGGGATCGATATGGCGCAGCAGCTCCAGGTCGTACTGGCGCGTCCGCACGTTGAAATAGCCGGTACCCGAGGCGTCGCCGTATTCGGCCACGGCCCGCCCGGTCAGCCAGAAATTGAGGTAATCGTGGGGCAACAGCACCTGGGCGATCTGAGCGAATACCTCCGGGTGTTGCTCCTTGGTCCAGAGTAGCTTGGAGACGGTATAGCCCGGGGCGATGGCCAGGCCCAGGCGCTCGATGGAGCCCTCTACGCCGCCCAGGTGTTCCAGGAGCCGCTGGTTTTCCGGGGTGGATTCGGTATCGCACCAGAGCTTGGCCGGACGCAGCACCTTACCGCTGTCGTCGAGCAGCACCAGGCCATGCTGCTGGCCGGAGACGCCGACGCCGAGGATGTCCTGGCCATCGCTGCCGGCCTGGGTCAGGGCAGCGCGGGTGGCCGCCACCAGCGCCCGGATCCAGTCCGCCGGATTCTGCTCGCGGCAGCCATTGGCGCCCTCGGTCAGGGGGTGAGGCGCACTGCCTTCACCCAGGACCACACCCTGCTCGACATCCAGGATCACCGCCTTGGTGCCCTGGGTGCCGCAGTCTATCCCGAGAAACTTCATGCCTGGCCGCTCCTTGTTGTTGTTTGGGCTCGTATGAATCATCGACGCTGACCAGGCAGCTTTTGCCAAGGCTAGTCGCCGAGCAGGGTCTGCAAGGTCGTGCTGACCCCATGGGTACGCAAGTTGTACAGCTGCCGCTCGAAGGCGGCAACGAAGGCCGCGGATTTCGGGATGTGCTTACCGAAGATTTCCTCGGCACCCAGCAGGCGTTCGGTGAGGTTCTTCTGATCCTGCACCAGCTCCTCGCAGTAGTTGGCCCGCGGATCGGGGATGCGATAGGTCGCCCCGGTCTCGTCGACACCGCGCAGATAGACCGCCCAGGCGGCCACCACCAGGGCGGCGCGATCCAGGTCCTTGCCATCTTCGATCAGCCGATTGATGGTCGGCACGGTGAACTTGGGAAACTTGGAGGAGCCGTCGGAGCAGACCCGCTCCAGCTGGTCGGCGATGGCGCGGTTGGAGAAGCGCTCGATCAGGGTGTCCTTGTAGTCGCTGAGGTCGATCCCGGGTACCGGTGCCAGCTGGGGCGTGACGTCTTCGTCCATGTAGGTGCGGATATAGCGCACGAACAGCGGATCGGCCATGGTCTCGTGGACGAAGCGGTAGCCCTTGAGGAAGCCCAGGTAGGTGAGGGCCAGGTGGCTGCCGTTGAGCAGCTTGATCTTCATCTCCTCGTAGGGGGTGACGTCGTCGGTGAACTGGACACCGACATCCTGCCAGGCCGGACGGCCAGCGACGAACTTGTCTTCCAGTACCCACTGCAGGAAGGGCTCGCAAACCACCGGCCAGGCATCCTCGACGCCGTGTTCGGCCAGCAGCGCCTCGCGATGGGCCGCGCTGGTCATGGGGGTGATGCGGTCGACCATGGCATTGGGGAAGCTGACGTGTTCGGCGATCCAGCCGTGCAGCTCTTCGTCCACCAGGGCGGCATAGGCCAGCAGGGCCTTGCGGGTGACCTGACCATTGTGCGGGAGGTTGTCGCAGGACATCACGGTAAAGGGCCCGGTGCCCTCGGCGCGGCGCTTGGCCAGGGCCGCCAGCAGGAAGCCGAAGACGCTGCGCGGATCGCCCGGATGCTGCAGGTCGTGCTGGATCTGCGGTAGCTTGAAGTTGAATTCGCCGGTGCTGTCGTCCATGCAGTAGCCGCCCTCGGTGATGGTGAGGGAGACGATGCGGGTGCTGGGGTGAGCCAGCTTGTCGATCAGGGTCTGGGTGCCGTCCTCGGCCAGCAGCATGCCGCTGATGGCGCCCACCACCCGCACCTCGGTGTCCGGCTCGTCGGCCAGCACCACCTGGGTGTAGAGATAGTCCTGGCCGGCCAGGGCATCGCGCATGGCGCGGTCTTCGGCGCGCAGGCCGACGCCGCAGATGCTCCAGTCCAGGTCACGGCCCTGGTTGAGCAGGGCTTCGGTATAGATGGCCTGGTGCGCGCGGTGGAAGCCGCCAACGCCAATGTGGACGATGCCCTGGCGCAACTCGCAGGCGGCGTAGGCGGGCTTGGCGATGTAGTCGGGAAGCTGGTCGAGATTTTGGCGATTGAGTTTCATGACGACGATCCTGGAAGGCGGCGTCCCTGCCACTGGGGGCGGGCAGGGGCGGGAAAGGGAGATGACGGTCAGGCGGCCTGGCGCAGCAGCGGTGCCACGGCGCGGCCCTGCTCATCGAACAGGTGGCAGAACTCCACATCCAGCGCCAGGCGCTGGCGCTCGCCATAGGCCACGGCGCAGTCGCCCGGCACCCGTACGGTCAGGGGTTCCTCGGCCTCGGTGACCATATGGCAATAGGTGTCGCTGCCCAGCCGCTCGGCCACGTCGGTGATCACCGGCAACTGGCCATCGGCGGCCAGGCGCAGGTGTTCCGGGCGGATGCCCAGGGTCACCGGACTGCCGACCGCCAGGCCATCGCCCCGCCGCGGCAGACGCAGGCGCGGGCCGGCCTCCAGCGCCACCTCGACGCCCTGGGCGTCGGTGGCGGCCACCTTGCCCTTGAGGAAGGCCATCTTCGGCGTGCCGAGGAAGCCGGCGACGAAGAGGTTGGCCGGATGGTGATAGAGCTCCAGGGGCGAACCGACCTGCTCGATGCGGCCACCGTTGAGCACCACCACCTTGGTCGCCAGGGTCATGGCTTCCACCTGGTCGTGGGTCACGTAGATCATGGTGGCCTGCAGCTCCTGGTGCAGCCGCGCCAGTTCCAGGCGCATCTGCACGCGCAGGGCGGCATCCAGGTTGGAGAGGGGTTCGTCGAACAGGAAGATCTTCGGCTGGCGAACGATGGCCCGGCCGATGGCCACCCGCTGGCGCTGGCCACCGGAGAGCTGGCGCGGCTTGCGTTCCAGCAAGGGCGTCAGCTCGAGGATGCGCGCGGCATCGCTGACCTTGCGCTCCACTTCCTGCTTGTCGACCTTGGCCAGGTCCAGGGCGAAGGAAAGGTTCTTGCGCACGCTCATGTGCGGATAGAGGGCATAGGTCTGGAACACCATGGCCAGGTCGCGCTTGGCCGGCGAGACCTCGGTGATGTCGCGTCCGTCCAGTTCCAGGGTGCCGCTGGTGACTTCCTCCAGGCCGGCGATGAGGCGCAACAGCGTCGACTTGCCGCAACCGGACGGGCCGACGAAGACCACGAATTCGCGGTCGTGGATGTCCAGGTCGACACCCTTGATGATCTCGATGGCGTCGAAGCCCTTGCGCAGGCTGCGGATTTTCAGATTGGCCATGATGGGAATCCTCTTGTTCTTATTTCACCGCGCCGAAGGACAGGCCGCGGACGAGTTGTTTCTGACTGATCCAGCCAAAGATCAGGATGGGCGCGCAGGCCAGGGTCGAGACGGCGGAGAGCTTGGCCCAGAACAGGCCCTGGGGGCTGGAGTAGGAGGCGATCAGCGCGGTAAGGGGCGCCGCGTTGGAGGAGGTCAGGTTCAGCGACCAGAAGGCCTCGTTCCAGCACAGGATCAGTGACAGCAGCATGGTGGAGGCAATGCCGCCCTTGGCGATCGGCAGCAGCACCCGAACGATTTCCTGGTAGGTGGTGGCGCCATCCAGGCGCGCCGCCTCGAGGATGTCCTTGGGGATGTCCTTGAAGTAGGTGTAGACCATCCAGACCACGATGGGCAGGTTGATCAGGGTATAGACGGCGATCAGCAGCAGCCGGCTGTCCAGCACCTCGAACTGCTTGGCCAGCAGGTAGATGGGCACCAGTACGCCCACCGCCGGCAGCATCTTGGTGGAGAGCATCCACAGCAGCAGACGCTGGGTGTGGCGGGTCTCGTGGAAGGCCATGGAGTAGGCGGCCGGCAGGGCCAGCAGCAGGCTGATGAAGGTGGCGCCGAAGGAAATCACCACCGAGTTCAGGGCGAAGTGGAAGTAGTCGCTGCGCGCCTGGATGGTCAGGTAGTTCTCCAGCGTCGGCATGAAGAAGAATTGCGGCGGGGTGGCGAAGGCGTCGATCTCGGTCTTGAAGCTGGTCAGCACCATCCAGAAGATCGGGAAGAACAGCAGCAGCGCCACCAGCCAGGCGAGCAGGCCCAGCAGCAGGCTCTGCAGGCGCCGGGATTGCTTGAGCGTCAGCATGATGGGGTCCTCACTGTTGGGTCAGGTTCTTGCCGAGCATCCGTACCAGGATGATGGCGGCGATGTTGGCGATGAGTACGGCGATCAGGCCGCCGGCGGAGGCCAGGCCGACGTCGAATTGCAGCAGGGCCTGGTTGTAGATCAGGTAGGCCAGGTTGGTGGAGGCGAAGCCCGGACCGCCGCTGGTGGTGGTGTAGATCTCGGCGAACACCGACAGCAGGAAGATGGTCTCGATCATCACCACCACGGCGATGGGGCGCGCCAGGTGCGGCAGGGTCAGGTGCCAGAAGATCGCCAGCGGACCGGCGCCGTCCAGGCGGGCGGCTTCCTTCTGTTCCTGGTCCAGCGACTGCATGGCGGTCATCAGGATGAGGATGGCGAAGGGTAGCCACTGCCAGGAGACGATCAGGATGATCGACAGCAGCGGATGGCTGGCCAGCCAGTCCACCGGGGTGGCGCCGAACAGCTTCCATACCGCGGCGAGGATGCCGGAGACCGGGTGGAAGATCAGGTTCTTCCAGATCAGGGCGCTGACCGTGGGCATGATGAAGAAGGGTGAGATCAACAGGACGCGCACGAGGCCGCGGCCGAAGAACTCACTGGCCTCCAGCAGCGCCGAGATCAGCACACCGAAGACCACGCTGATCGCCAGCACGCTGCCCACCAGCAGCAGGGTGTTGGTCATGCCGGGCCAGAAGCCGGCATCGGTGACGAAGTATTCGAAGTTTTCCAGGCCGACGAAGGCGTGCTCGCCGGGATACAGCAGGTTGTAGCGGATCAGCGAGAACCAGATGGTCATGCCCAGGGGCACCAGCATCCACACCAGCAGCAGGGCGACCGAGGGGCTGATCAGGAACCAGCCCGGGCTGGCGCGGCGGCGTTGACGGCGCACAGGGGCGGTGGGGGTATCGACGACGGGCGTCTTGAGCGTAGAAGTCTGCATGGCAATGCTCCGCAAGGCAGGGGCCGAGGCGGGTCCCTGGCGTCTCGCGAGGCCAGGGGCGGTTCAGGCGGGAAAGGCCACGAAGCCGGGTACCGCGCGTGGCGGTACCCGGCGCCGAGGACTACTTGGGATAGCCGGCGCGCTTCATTTCCCGAGCGGTGGACTGCTGCGCGGCCTGCAGAGCTTGTTCGACCCCCATCTGCCCGGTAAGGGCGGCGGCGAACAGCTTGCCGACCGAGGTGCCGATGGCCTGGAACTCGGGGATGGTCACGTACTGGATCCCCACGTAAGGCACCGGCTTGGCCGAGGGATGCGCCGGATCGGCGTGCTGCAGCATCTCCAGCGACACCTTGGCGAAGGGCGCCGCATCCATGTAGGCCTGGCTGTAGGTGGACTTGCGGGTGCCCGGCGGCACGTTGGCGATGCCGTCCTTGTCCGCCACCAGCTTGGCGTAGTCCTTGGAGGTGGCCCAGGTAACGAAGGTCTTGGCCGCGTCCTTGTGCTTGGACGTCGCCGGGATGCCCAGCGACCAGGCGTACAACCAGGACGAGCCCTTGTCGGTGACCTCCCGCGGCGAGGCGGCGAAACCGACGCTGTCGGCGACCTTGCTCTGGCTCTTGTCCATGGTGAAGGAACCGGCCACGCTGGCATCGACCCAGATGGCGCACTTGCCGCTGTTGAACAGCGCCAGGTTTTCATTGAAGCCGTTGCTGGAGGCGCCGGGCGGGCCGTACTTCTTCATGTTGGTGACGTAGTAGTTGGCCGCCGCGGTCCACTCCGGACCGGTGAATTCCGGTTGCCACTTCTCATCGAACCAGCGCGCGCCGAAGGCATTGGCCATGGTGGTGACCAGTGCCATGTTCTCGCCCCAGCCGGCCTTGCCCCTCAGGCAGAGACCGTATTGGTCCTTGTCCGGCTGGTGTAGCTTGCCGGCGAATTCGGCGATCTGCGTCCAGGTGGGCTGGGCGGGCATGGTCAGGCCGGCCTGTTTGAACAGATCCTTGCGGTAATAGGTGATGGAGCTTTCCGCGTAGAAGGGCAGCGCATAGAGGGTGCCCTTGACCGACAGGCCTTCACGCACCGAGGGGAAGAGATCTTCCAGGTCGTAGTTGGCGGGCAGATCCTTCATCGGCTCCAGCCAGTTCTGGGCGCCCCAGAGACCGGTTTCGTACATGCCGATGGTGAGGACGTCGAACTGGCCGCCCTGGGTGGCGATATCGGTGGTCAGACGCTGGCGCAGCACGTTTTCTTCGAGCACCACCCAGTTGAGCTTGATGTCGGGATGCTGTTCTTCGAAGGTCTTGGACAGCCGCTGCATGCGGATCATGTCGCTGTTGTTGACCGTGGCGATGGTGACCGTCTCGGCCGCCTGCAGCGATAGCGAGAAGGTGATACCGGCAGAGAGGGTGACCGCGGACAACAAAAGCGCTTTTGGTGTTGTTTTCATCGTGCACTCCGCGTCCTGTGCAAAAGCAGCGGACGTCTTTCTTGTTGTTGTAACCCACCGCGCAGCCCGTGGTGACGGCCTTTGCAGCGGAAGCCATGGATGGATTACAGCCCGATGGCGCGTGGGAAACAAATGCTCGAAGACACCAAAAACTGTACTTTTTTGCACCTCAAGCAGGAGGGTTTGCTATAGAGGGCTATCAGTCGCGACCCCGTCAGAGGCTTTGCGCCTTCACCTTGGTGATGCCGTCTTCGCGATACAGCTGCAAGGTGCCGGGCGTGGATTCGATTACCCGCTCATTCTCGATCAGGAAGGAATAGACGGGCGTGGCACTGCCGGGCGCACGCAGGTTGCGGTACTCATAGACCATCAACGAATCCAGTTGCGATACATGCTGAGGCGTCCCAAAACTTTGCCTGAGCTGCGCCTGGGAGCGACCGCTGAATTGAGAGGGGTCAGCTGGCGGGGACGGGGGCGCCGAGCTGCAACCCGACAGAACGACGAGCGACAGTACGAAGGATAGGCGTTTCATGGCAGCTCCAAGGGCACGTCAAAAAGGCAGTTCGAATAGACTGCCTATAGATCCAGACGGACCTGCAAAAAAACGTTTCATTCCAACGACAGGAAGAAAAATAGGCGAAGCGCCGTGTCATTCGTCGGCAACTACCTGCCCGGGCGATGGCGCTCAGAAAACCCAGCGCTGTTCCTGGGCTAAAGGCAGGCGCTCGTTGAGCCAGCGCGCCTCATCGGTAACCGACTTGTCGCCAGCGGCACGCGAGTCGGCGCCGGGAACGATGGCATGGGGGAGGGCGGTGTTGGCCTTGAGGCCGAGATCGGCGAGCCTGGGCTGGGGCACTGACGGAAGAGTGGCCGCCTGAGCATCGAAGGTGATGAAAAGGGCGAAGGCGCTGGCCAGTGTGCGAATTCCCATTCCTTGGGTCTCCTGGTGGATCTGAACCGCGACTCTACCATTCCATGTAGGTTTTGGTTCCCCAATAGTTATACCTTAATGCACAAATGTGACCTGCTTTCCACTCCGGATCGCTAGGTTGTCACACCGCTGGCGATCCGGAGCGAACAGGGCGCTAGTGCTTCAACAGACCGGTGCGGCCTCGCTGTGCTGAGCGGCCAGGTAGGCGAACAGGGCGGTGCTGTCCGAAACCAGGCTCAGCAACGTCCGACTGCCCTGGGGTTCCTGACGTAACAACACTTTTTCACCGCGGTTGTTCAGATAGAGGGTGTATTCCGGCGTGCTGGACTGTGCCTTGAAACCTTCGCCCATGAGGGCACTGCCCAGCGCCATGCGCTGCGGCATGTCGCCTGTGCCTTGCCATTGGAAGGCGCGGATACCGAGGTTTTCCAGGGTTTCGGCAACGGGGCAATCGATGACCAGCGGAGGGTGATCGAACAGCGGGAACTCTTGGGCCAGCAATTCGAGATGCCGCTCCAGGTTTTCGAAATGTTTTCTGGGAATCAGTCGGCGCAGCTGCTGCAGCTGACCATTGCCTTGGAAAAGCGACGTTTGGGCGGTCATGGCGTCCTCCGGGTACATCGAGCGCTCAAGGATTCTGACCGGCTGCCAGCGGATTTGGTGCGATCCACTGACGCATTTCGCCGTATCGACTGTAGGTAACCGACAGACTGCATTAGGGAGATGACATGGGAATGACCACGGCCTTAAGTCAGACTTCACTGTCGCGGCCAGCGGGACCGCTGCGTTGCTTGGCCTCTCGGCCCGCGAGGGATTCTTTTCCCTGCGTCGAGCTGGCACCCTGGTCTCTTTATCGCCACAGGAACGCCCATGACCACTCTCGATCCCGCCATCGCCGCCCGCTACCTTGCCGTCCAGGAAATCGCCCGGGAGGCGGCTCAGCGCGGCCTCGATTTCTATCGGCAGCGCGGCGCCCTCCAGGTGGATCACAAGGGCGATGATTTGCAAGACGTGGTCAGCATCGCCGACAAGACCCTGGAAGACCTGATCCGCCAGCGCCTGAGCGAACGCTTTCCCGAGGATGGGCTGCTGGGCGAAGAGGGCGGCGCCACCGACCTGAGCGCACCCTATCTGTGGGTCATAGATCCCATCGATGGCACCGCGCCCTTTCTCAATGGCCTGCACAACTGGTGCGTCTCCATCGGTCTGATGCGTGACGGCGAGCCGTTGCTCGGTGCCATCGCCGACCCCAATCACGGCGAACTCTTCCATGGCCTGCGCGGCCACGGCGCCTTCGTCAACGACCAGCCGCTGCGTGTCCATGCCGCCACCGACATCCGCCAGGGCCTCACCGGTCTGGGCACTACCCACCGCCGCGGCAAGGAACACTTCCTGCCCTTCGTCACCGGCCTGCTGGCCGAGGGCGGCCAATTCTTCCGCAACGGCTCGGGTGCCTTGATGACCGCCTACGTGGCGGCCGGACGCCTGATCGGCTACTACGAAACCCTCATCCATGGCTGGGATTGCCTGGCCGGTCTGGTCCTCATCCAGGAGGCTGGGGGCCGCCGCAATGCCTTCCTGCGCAACGACGGCCTGGTCAACGGCAATCCGCTGCTGGTAGCGGCGCCCGGCGTCTACGACCAGCTCGCCGCCCTGGTCGGTCCCTCGCTGGACGGCTGAGGGCGCCGGGACCTCCCACCGCTGTGGGCAGGACGATCGCCGCAGCGGCTGGTCCAAATCCGCAACATTCGCAGGGGGAGACGACGATGAACGCCAGGCTGATGGGTACGCTGTTGGCTACCGTCTTGGTGTTGCCCGGCTGGGCCCAGGCGGCCGAGGCGAAGGGTTGCGCCGCGAAGCGGCTCGACCTGGAGCGCCAGATCGCCGCGGCCGAGGCGCAAGGCAACCGCGGGCGGGTGGCGGGGTTGCGCCGGGCGCTGAGCCAGGTGCAGGCGACCTGCACCGATGACGGCCTGCGTCAGCAGCGCCTCGACGACATCCAGGACAAACTCCGCCAGGTCGGCGAGCGCGAGCGGGAGTTGCAGGAAGCCCGCGCCGAGGGCGACGCCGACAAGATCCAGAAGCGCGTCGACAAACTGAGCGAGGCTCGCCGGGAATTGGCGGAGGCGCGTGCCGAACTGCAGCGCTGAGCGGCTTCAGCGCTGGTCCTGGCGATAGATGCTCGGCTGCCAGTAGTCCTTCAGCAGCAGATGCAGAGGGCCACGCCAGCCGCGCTTGCGCAACTGCCAGGCGATCAGCACGTTCATGATCCCGTGGCCCATCAAGAGCACCGAGCCGTGCCGCTCGGCCAGTTCGATTAGTCGCTCGGCCGCCTCGCTCGCCCGTACGGATGATTTGCCGATGGACTCGGTATGGGCGGCGAAGCCTAGGAACCACGCCGAACGAAACAGCAGGCGCCAGGCCTTGACCGGCAGCCGGGGGGCGTCCACTTCCAGATAGGGCAGGTGCGCTTCCGCATAGACTTCATCGGTCGGACTGTTCGGGTGGCCCACCAGATACTCCAGCGAACGTACGCAACGACTGATCGGACTGCTCAGGACCTGACCCGCCTGCTGCGCCAGTTGGCGTGTCTCGCTAGGCACCTGGTCACCGGGTACCGGGGCCTGCTGATAGCGGGCTACCCACTCCTTCATCTCCCGGGGCGTGCAGCGAGCCTTGCTGGAGAGATCGGGTTTGCCGTGGCGGACCAGGATGATGTGCATGACGCCTGCCTTGAGAAAGATGGCTTCTAGACCGCAGCCACGGCTTTTCGTCTCGAACGGGTACGAAGGCTGACGATGATGTCAATGTGCCACTCATACCCTTTGACCTGCCGCTTGGCTTTTTTAACTACAAAAGGTGACATGCATCACGAAAATGGCGACATAGAGGCTGTTTACGGATCGCTGTCCCGGCCAGACTCTTGGCTCTCCGCCGGTCACGGGCCTAAGCCCGTGAGCCGCGCCGAGCCCCTCTGTCTTGGGACAAGGACGCCATGAGAAGACCTTCGCTCGCCTCGTTGTTGCTGCTGTTGTGGATGTTGGCAAATCCTTTGTTCGCTGCCGAAGACGGCCATGTGGCGCTGATCAAGAGTCTTTCCGGCAGCGTCAAGATAGAGCGTCAGACGACGACCCTCGATGCCCACGCCGGAGACACCCTGCAGGTCTCGGACCGGCTGCAGGCCGGGCCCGAGGCTACCGCGGCCATCGTCTTCGTCGACGGTACCTTGCTCACCCTGGGCAGCGGCGCTGATATCCAACTGCGTGATTACGTCTTCGAGCCGCGCAGCAGCCGCTATGGCTTTTCGCTCTATCTGCACAAGGGATCGGCGATCTACTCCTCCGGCAAGATCGGCAAGGTCGCCCCGGATTCGGTGAAGATCGAGACACCCACCGCCACCATAGGCGTGCGCGGCACCCGTTTCCTGGTCCAGGCGCAATGAAGGCTTCCTTCCTTTCCGGGCTTTCCTCCCGCGCTCGCCTGGCCAGCGTCCTGTTGCTGGCCCTGCTGACGGTGGGCTGCGCCAATCAACCACAAACGCGCGTGACGCTGATGCCTGACGAAGACGGCCACGTCGGGGCGGTCACTGTCCGCAATGCCGGTGGGCAGCAGTCGATCGATCAAGGCTTCGCCGAAGTGACCGTTGGCCGCGTGGGTGAGGCGCCTACGCCTCCGCAGGCAGTGGGACAGCCGGCCTTCGAACAGCAGCATCGCGCGGTACTCGCGGCTCAGCCTTCCCCACCCAAGACGTTCATCCTCAATTTCCTCTCCGACAGCATGGAGCTCACCGCGCAATCCAAGGCGCTGCTGCCCGAAGTGCTGGAGACGGCGCGCCAGCGGATGCCTACCGAAATCTCGGTGTTCGGTCATGCCGATGCGTCCGGGACCGCCGCCTACAACCTCGATCTCTCTGCCCAGCGTGCGCGCAAGGTCGCCGGTTTGCTCCAGCGTCTCGATCCCAAGCTGCCCATCAACGTCGAATTCTTCGGCGACAAGGTTCCGCTGGTACCCTCTCGCCCTGGCAAGTCCGAGCCGCGCAATCGACGGGTCGAGATCCTGATCCTCTAGAGGCCGATGCATGAATTCCGTCGCCTCCGTGCTGCGTCGCCGGGCTCCCTGGATGTTCGCCCTCAGTCTCGGGCTGTCCCTGGTCTTCGGCATCGGCGCCCTGCTTGACGTCGCTCCGCTGCAGTATCTCAATCGACTCTCCTACGACCAGCTCAGCCGGCTCTTCACGCCGGATCGGGACGCTACCCGGGTCCAGGTGGTGAGCATCGATGAAGCCAGCCTCGCGGCCCTTGGCCAATGGCCCTGGCCGCGCTATCGGGTGGCCGAACTGTTGAGCCGGATCGCCGAAGCCCAGCCGGCGGCGATTGCCGTCGACATCCTCTTCAGCGAGCCCGACCGGACTTCGCTCAAGGCCTTGCAGCAGACCTTCCAGGACGATTTCGGCGTGCAGCTGAGCTTTTCCGGCGTGCCCGTGGACCTGCAGGACAACGACGGCTACCTCGGCCACGTCATGGACCAGGTAGGCGCGGTCGGCGCGCGCTTTTTTGCCCTCGATAAAAGCCTCCCCCCCACCAGCGGTCTGCGTACCGGTGTCGGCTTCGAGGGGGCGCTCGATACTCTCCGCCTGCCCACGGCCAGTGGCGTGCTGGACAGCGTCCCCGCCATCGCCAGCCAGACGCGATTCAGCGGCTTCATCAACAGCCAGCGCGACAGCGACGGCGTCGTGCGCCGGGTACCCCTGCTCATGAGCCATCAGGGCATCGTCCATCCGAGCCTGGCGCTGGCGGCTACCATGCGGGCGCTCGGCTTGACCCATGGCGTGATCGAGTCCGGCCCCATCGGACCGACCCTGCTGCTTGGTAGTCTGCGCCTGCCCATCGACGACCAGGGCCAGGCCTTACTGCGATTGAATGCCGATGCCGAACGCTATCCGCGCTCTTCCGCGCTGGATGTGCTCAGGGGCGCCCTGCCGGACGGCGCGCTCCGTGGGAAAATCGTGCTGGTCGGCGTCTCGGCGGCGGGCTTCAACGATTTCCATGCCACGGCACTCGGGCAGATCTTTTCCGGCGCTCGCTTGCAGGCGGCCCTGGCCCAGGATCTGCTGGATGCCACCCTGGTGCGGGTCCCGCAATTCGCCGGTCCCTTGCAGCTGGCGCTCTGCCTGCTCTGCGGTCTGCTGCTGTCGGCCGGCTTCTTCGTCAATCGCAGCCAGGGCCGCTTCGCGCTGCTGGCCGTTACCCTCATCGTCGCGCCCCTGCTGATCGGCGCCTGGCTGTTCGGGGCGCACGGCATCTTCATGCCCCTGGCCGGCCCGCTGCTGCTGGTGGTGGTGCTCTCCGGCCTCGCCATGGTGACGCGGATCGTGGTCGCCCAGCGTCACGAACAGCGCTGGCGCAAACGCCTGGAGCGCTCGCGCCAGGTCACCATCGAGTCCATGGCTGCAGTGGCCGAGACCCGTGATCCCGAAACCGGCGCCCACATCAAGCGCACCCAATACTATGTGCGCGCCATCGCCGAGGAGCTGCACCGCACGGGCCAGGATCCTGACCTGCTGACGCCGGAATACATCCAGCTGCTGTTCCTCTCCGCGCCCTTGCACGACATTGGCAAGGTCGGAGTGCCGGACGCCATCCTGCTGAAACCGGGCCGACTCACTCCGGAAGAAATGGCGGTGATGCAGAAGCACGCCGAATTCGGTCGCCAGATCATCCTCAATACCGCCAGCCACCTGGAGGACGACAACTTCCTTGCCCTGGCCGCCGACATCGCCGGTACCCACCATGAAAAGTGGGATGGCACGGGGTATCCGAACGGGCTGGCCGGGACCGACATCCCCCTGGCCGGGCGCATCATGGCGGTGGCCGACATCTACGACGCCCTGATCAGCCGGCGCTGCTACAAGGAGCCCTTCAGCCACGAGCACTCCCTGGAGCTCATGCGAGAGTTGAGCGGCAGTACCTTCGAGCCGCGGATACTGGATGCCTTCCTCGCCATCGAGCCGCAGATCCTGGCCATCGCCAAGCGTTTCCGCGACGAAAGCAGCGGCACCCGCCGCCTGCTCTGAGCGAATCCCAGGCTTCGCCGGCTCTACCTAGCTGTTCTTGCGTGCCTCTAAGCCTTTCCGCAAGGGGAGGCGGCTGCGCCTGGTTCCCAGGGGACTCCTACACTGGCCGGTTGAGCCTGCAGAGCCGCGACCGCCAAAGGCTACTTTCATCCAGCGCTGTGCCGCTGCTTCTCGCAACATCTTCTTGAAAATACGGCGAAAATTTTGACCGATGGCCGCTGGCCGGAAAGTCGCGTTCTTGAGCGGTCCGCGGCGAACAAATGAATATATGGTGTCACTTATGATATTAATTTGCATTTACATACGCATTGGAGTTGCTTAGCCTGCGTCCGCCGCGCAAGACGGCATCGGCTGCCGGTCCCTGGAAAGCCTCCAGCGAGTCCTTACGTGGGGTACGGACGGGTCGGTAGCCTCTCGATAGGACGACCAACGACATGCAGCTCTTTTCCGTGCGCATCCTGGCGCTCTCCGTTTCGCTCGGCGTGGCAGCGCTCGCCCAGGCCGCCCCCGTTTCGTTGTCACAACCCGCGCAGCCGCTCGCCGATGCCTTGCAGAGCTTCGCGCGCGCCAGTGGCCTGCAGGTGAACTACGATCCTGCCGCCCTGGCGGGCAAGCGTGCGCCGGCGCTAGCGGGTCGGTTGGAGCCGGAAATCGCCCTGCAACGCCTGCTGGCCGGCAGCGGCCTGGCCGCCTCGGTCACGGGCAACGTCGCCACCGTCGCCCCGGTGGCCAGCCAGGCGGCGTCGGGGAGCCTGGCCCTTGACGCCACCACCATCACCGCCGACGACGGCTCGCTCAGTGGCCGGGCGACCACCGAGGGCACCCATTCCTACACCACCGGGGCCATGAGCACCTCCACCGGCCTGCCGCTGTCCATCCGCGAGACGCCCCAGTCGGTGAGCGTCATCACCCGGCAGCGCATGGAAGACCAGGGCATGAGCGACCTCAACGACGTCGTGCGCTACGCCCCAGGGGTGACGCTGAACAAGTTCGGTGGCGATCGCCAGGAATTCCTCTCGCGCGGCTTCCGCATCGACAACATCATGTACGACGGGCTGCCTACCACCGCGGGTACCTTCACCCTGGACACCCTGTCCTCGGCGGACCTGGCCCTCTACGATCGCGTCGAAGTGGTGCGCGGCGCCACCGGCCTGATGACGGGCGCGGGCGATCCTTCGGCCACCCTGAACCTGGTGCGCAAGCGGCCGACCGCCTTCCCGCAAGTCAGCGTCACCACCAGTGCCGGCAGCTGGGATCGCTACCGCACCGAGGTCGATGCCTCCAACAAGCTGAACGAAGCCGGTACCCTGCGCGGCCGGGCCGTCGCAGCCTATGAGGACGGGCACAGCTTCCAGGACGTACGCGAGCGCCAGCGGCAGACCTTCTACGGCGTGCTCGAAGCCGATCTCTCCGATAGCACCACCTGGACCATAGGCGCGTCCAAGCAGCGCGAGGACAAGACCTCCGACTGGGGCAGCCTGCCTAGCGGACCCAACGGCGAAGACCTGCACCTGTCACGCTCCACCTTCCTCAGTGGCGACTGGTCCTACTGGGATCAGGACACCTACACCCTGTTCTCCGACATCACCCACACCTTCGACAATGGCTGGAAGGCCAAGCTGGCGGCGCAACAGGTCTGGGCGAATTCCGATACCTTCTCCAACTACCTGACCTCCACGGCGGCGGATTACAGCTACACCTCCGTCAGCGACCTCGGCACCGCCTCCGGCGCCTACCGCACCGATTCCGACCAGCTCAATCTCGATGCCTCGGTCAGCGGCCCGTTCCAGTTGCTGGGGCGAGAACACGAGCTGGTAGCCGGGATCAGTCGGCGCCAGGAAAAGTTCTATCAACGGGGGGGCTATTCGGGCGTGACTCCGGTCGACATCTTCAACTTCCGGCCCAGCAGCGTCGTCAAACCGGACAAGGCCGCGTTGACGCCCTACGCCAGCAAGAACACCACGACCGAAGAGGCGGTGTATGCGGCGGCGCGCTTCAACCCCGTCGATCCGCTGCACGTCATCGTCGGCGGCCGCGTCAGCTGGTACGACTTCGATAACCTGTACAGCGACAACGACTACAAGGCCACACGCGAAGTCACCCCGTACGCCGGCATCATCTACGACCTGAACGACACCTACTCGGTATACGCCAGCTACACCGAGATCTTCAAGCCGCAGAGCGAACAGAATGCCGCTGGCTCGGTCCTGGCGCCCATGACCGGCAAGAGCTACGAAATCGGTCTCAAGGGCAGCTACTTCGAGGGTGCGTTGAACGCCTCCGTCGCCCTGTTCGATACCCTCCAGGAAAACCGCGCCTACCTGCCGGCCAACCAGGCCACCTTCTGCCCCGGCTATCCGGCGCAGAGTTGCTACAGTGCAGCCGGCGAAGTCCGCAGTCGTGGCATCGACGCGGAAATTTCCGGCCAACTGGCGCCCAACTGGCAGGCCTCGGCCGCCTATACCCTGTTGTTGAGCGAATACACCAAGGATGTTCAGTTCGAGGATCGTCGCTTCGCACCGGATCAGCCCAAGCATCTGTTCAAGGCCGCCACCAGCTATCAATTGACGGGTGCCCTTAACAAATGGCGGATCGGCGCGGACATGCAGGCGCAGAGTGAGACCTTCCAGCGGGTCGGCAACGGCGAAGCCAAGCAGGACAGCTATGCCGTCATGGGTTTGATGGCGGGTTATCGCTTCAACGAGCACTGGGATGGTCGCGTCAACCTCAACAACGTCTTCGACGAAAGGTACTGGCAGGGTATTCCGGAAGGCACTGGTCAGGGCGTCTACGGCGATCCGCGCAACGTCATGCTCAGTCTGAAGTGGACCCTCTGACCCCGCTGCCGACCTAGGCAACTCTCGCTTCGCCCTTGTCCACGCCTCGGACCTGGGCGAAGCTGCGGGCTTCCGCGAAGGAGTGCCGCCCGTGTCCCGTCCCGCCATCCACCTCGAACGCTATGCCGACCGCCATGCCGAGGGCTTGGCCGCCCTCTATGGCGATCCGGCCGTGGCCCGCCAGGTGCTGCAGCTGCCCTACCAGACCGCCGAGCAATGGCGGCAGCGCCAGAGCGGTGAACGCGAGGGGCGGGTAGCCCTGGTCGCCCTGCTGCAGGAACGGGTAGTGGGCAGCGCCAGTCTCGAACAGCAGCCACGCATCCGCCGCCAGCATTGTGGTGCCCTCGGCATGGGCGTCGCCCGGGATTGCCAGGGGCAGGGCATAGGTAGCCAGCTGCTGGCCGCGCTGCTCGACCTCGCCGACAATTGGATGAACCTGCAGCGAGTGGAGCTGACCGTCTTCAGCGACAACGAGCCGGCCCTGGCGCTGTACCGCAAGTTCGGCTTCGAGGAGGAGGGCCTGCTGCGCCGCTATGCGTTGCGCGATGGCGTCTTCGTCGATTGCTACAGCATGGCACGCTTCAAATCCTGACAAGCCGCTGTATGAGAAAAACTTGAGTTCTATACAAGAAACCTGAGTTTGTCTCATGTGTCCCGTGATAGGACAATCGGCACCTCGTTAGTTGGAGGTGCGCGATGGTCAGGCTTCATTCCCAAGGTTCTGGTTGGCTCGAACGCGATGGCGAAGGCCCCTTGGCGACCAGGCCGCATCCCGGTCGCGCCGTGGCCGATCTCGTCGCAGCCGGCCGCCAGCAACGTCAGCAGGCCTGGCGCGCCCAACAGGCGGCGGGCATCGAGCTGATCGGCGTCGCTGACTTCAGTTGGGGCGATCGCATCCTCGCCCATTCCTATCTGGTCGGGCAGGTGTCCGGGGGCGAAGCGCTCGAAGCGGCTAACCAGGTCCGGCAAGTCCGGGCGCCCTGGTTCTTGGGCGAGCTAACCTACCGGATTCCCGAATTCAGCCGTGACCAGGCCTTCGCGCTCGGTTGGGATCAGCTGTTCGCCGAGGTGGCCGAGGCCCGTGCCTTGGGCCTCGCCGTCAAGCCGGTGATCCTTGGGCCGCTGAGTTACCTGTGGCTCGGTCGCTCCCTCGATCCCGCCTTCGACCGGTTGGAGCTGCTCGAGCGGCTGCTGCCGGTCTACGGTGAAATCTTCGCCCGGCTGGCCTCCCAGGGCGTGGAGTGGGTCCAGATCGACGAACCCATCCTCAGCCTGGAGCTGCCGCTCGCCTGGCGGACCGCCTTCGAGCGGGCCTACAACCTGCTGCAGCGTGAGCCGCTCAAGAAGCTCTTGGCCGTGCGTGACGGTGAGCTGAGCGATAATCTGGGGCTGGCGACCGGCTTGCCGGTCGAGGGCCTGCACGTCGACTGGCCCGCGACCGTCCAGGTCCAACAAGGTCTCCTCGACCGCTTGCCGGCCTACAAGACACTCTCCCTTGGCCTGATCGAGCAGCATGACGCGGACGGCAGCGCACGGGAGCGCCGGTTGCAGTTCGCCCGCCAGGCCGGTGAGCGTCTCAAGGAGCGCCTTTGGCTGGCAGCTGACCAGGCGTGGTCGACGGCTACGCAGGCGGCATTCGGAGAACTGGTCCGGGCTGCCCGTGCGGCTGCGGAAGCCAAGCCGGCAGTGGCGGGCAACCAGGACAGAGCCTGGTCGGCGATAGAGGCAGCCCTGGCGAAACTGGGCGCCCAGGCCGGACTCGCCGCTCGCTGAGGACGGCGAGCTCGCTAGCGGTGGGCGGTCAGCAGCAGCCCACCCGCGCTGGCGAAGAACGCCCCGGTGGCCTGGTTGAGGCGACGGATGCCCCGCGGGCCGCGGATGAAGCGGCGGATCTGCCGCCCGAACAGCCCATAGACGAAGGCCGCGACCAGCTCTGCGAACAGATGGGTCCCGCCTAGGTAGACGAACTGCTGGGTAGTGGGCTGGTTGGGATCGATGAACTGCGGGAAGACCGCGGCGAACAGCAGGATCGCCTTGGGGTTGCTGATGCCGATGAGGAATTCCTGCAGCATCAGCCGGTGCAGCGGGCGCGGCTGCGCATTGCCCGGCTCGTCCAGGTCCAGGCCATCGAAGGCCCGGCTGCGCCAGCTCTTCACACCCAGGTAGAGCAGATAGAGCGCGCCGATCCACTTGATCACCGTGAAGGCCGTCTCCGAGGCCAGCAGCATGGCACCCAGGCCCACCGCCGAGATCACCAGGAACACCACGAAGGCCAGGTCGCGCCCCAGGGCAGCCAGCCCCGCGGTGACGGCGCCATGGCGGATGCCGTTGCTCAACGAGCAGAAATTGTTCGGGCCGGGCGTCAGGGCGATGAGCAGGGCGACCGGAAAGAACAGCAGGGCATCGACGAGATTCATGGCGGTCGCCTGGGGCGCCACGCAGGCGCGAAGGAGGAGGGTGGTGCGCTATTTAAACCGCCTTTCCACCCCTTTCTCCACCAGAATCTTCGCCGAGATTTCCTCCACGGAAAAATGCGTGGTGTTGATGAAGGGGATGTTCTCGCGGCGGAACAGACTCTCCACCTCGCGCAACTCGAATTCGCACTGGGCAAAGCTCGCATAGCGACTGTTCGGCCGGCGTTCGTGACGGATCGCGGCCAGGCGCTCGGCGTCGATGGTCAGACCGAACAGCTTGTCGCGATAGGCCTTGAGCGATGCAGGCAGTTGCAGGCGCTCCATATCCTCTTCGGTCAACGGATAGTTGGCCGCGCGGATGCCGTATTGCAGCGCCATGTAGAGACAGGTCGGCGTCTTGCCGCAGCGCGAGACCCCCACCAGGATGAGATCGGCCTGCGCATAGTGGGTGGTGCGGGCACCATCGTCGTTTTCGAGTGCGAAATTGACGGCCTCGATGCGCTCCATGTAGTGGCTGTTGTGCATGATCGAATGTGACTTCCCTACCGAATACGAAGATTCGGCGGAAAGTTCCCGTTCGAGTGGGGATAAAAAGGTCGAGAAAATGTCGATCATGAACCCGTTCGACTGGTCCAGGATGGCCCGGATGTCACGGTTGACGATGGTATCGAAGATGATGGGCCGCGCGCCGTCCTGCACGGCCGCGGCATTGATCTGCTGTACCATGGCCCTGGCCTTGTCCAGCGTATCCACGTAGGGTCGCGTGACCTTCCTGAAGGTGATGTCCCCGAACTGGGCCAGGAGGCTCTGACCGAGGGTTTCGGCCGTGATGCCGGTACCGTCGGAAATGAAGAAGGCGGTTCGTTGCATGGCATGGACGTCCTGGTGGCGTACGGAGCAGGGATCGCTGCACTGTAACCCACCGCCGTCCACTGTCCATGGGGCGAGCGCCGAGGCGTACTGCTTTCCCACAAAGACACAAGATGGAGAGAAGACCTTGGACGAATATGTAATTTCACTGGAGCAGCTCGGCGTGCATGACGTCGAGCGTGTGGGCGGCAAGAACGCATCCCTCGGCGAGATGATCGCCAACCTGGCCGGCGCGGGCGTCTCCGTTCCGGGCGGGTTCGCCACCACGGCCCAGGCCTACCGCGATTTCCTCGAGCAGAGCGGCCTGAACGATCGCATTCATGCGGCCCTCGATGCGTTGGATGTCGATGACGTCGTCGCCCTGGCCAAGACCGGCGCCCAGATCCGCCAGTGGGTGATGGACGCTCCCTTCCCTGAGCGTCTGGATAGCGAGATCCGCAAGGCCTTCGCCGAGATCTCCGCCGGCAACCCCAACCTGGCCGTCGCCGTGCGTTCCTCGGCCACCGCCGAAGACCTGCCCGATGCCTCCTTCGCCGGCCAGCAGGAAACCTTCCTCAACATCCGTGGCGTCGACAACGTCATCCGCGCGGCCAAGGAAGTCTTCGCCTCCCTCTTCAATGACCGCGCCATCGCCTACCGCGTGCACCAGGGCTTCGATCACAAGCTGGTCGCCCTGTCCGCCGGGGTGCAGCGCATGGTGCGCTCCGAGACCGGCGCCGCCGGCGTGCTCTTCACCCTGGACACCGAGTCCGGCTTCCGCGATGCAGTCTTCGTCACCGCCGCCTATGGCCTGGGCGAGACCGTGGTGCAGGGTGCGGTCAACCCGGACGAATTCTATGTCCACAAGCCCACCCTGGAAGCCGGTCGCCCGGCCATCCTCAGACGCAACCTGGGCAGCAAGGCCATCAAGATGGTCTATGGCGAAGAAGCCAAGGCGGGTCGCTCCGTGCGTACCGTCGACGTCGAGCCCGCCGACCGTGCCCGTTTCTCCATCACCGACGCCGAGGTCACCGAACTGGCCAAGCAGGCGCTGATCATCGAGCGTCACTACGGTCGCCCCATGGACATCGAGTGGGCCAAGGATGGTGACGACGGCAAGCTCTACATCGTCCAGGCCCGCCCCGAGACCGTGAAGAGCCGCGCCAGCGCCACCGTCATGGAGCGCTACCTGCTCAAGGACAAGGGCCAGGTGCTGGTAGAGGGTCGTGCCATCGGCCAGCGCATCGGTGCCGGCAAGGTCAAGATCATCCGCGACGTCAGCGAGATGGATCGTGTCCAGCCCGGTGACGTCCTGGTTTCCGACATGACCGACCCCGACTGGGAGCCGGTGATGAAGCGCGCCAGCGCCATCGTCACCAACCGCGGCGGTCGCACCTGCCATGCCGCCATCATCGCCCGCGAGCTGGGTATCCCGGCGGTGGTCGGCTGCGGTAACGCCACCAGCCTGCTCAAGGATGGCCAGACCGTCACCGTCTCTTGTGCCGAGGGCGATACCGGCCTGATCTACGAAGGCGAGCTGGACTTCGACATCCGCCAGAGCTCGGTGGATGCCATGCCCGAGCTGCCGTTCAAGATCATGATGAACGTCGGTAATCCCGACCGCGCCTTCGACTTCGCCCAGTTGCCCAATGCTGGCGTGGGGCTGGCGCGCCTCGAATTCATCATCAACCGCATGATCGGCGTGCACCCCAAGGCCCTGCTCAACTATGACAGCCTGCCCTTCGACGTGAAGGAAAGCGTCGACAAGCGCATCGCCGGCTACTCGGATCCGGTCGGCTTCTATGTCGAGAAGCTGGTGGAAGGGGTCTCCACCCTGGCCGCCGCCTTCTGGCCGAAGAAGGTCATCGTGCGCCTGTCGGACTTCAAGTCCAACGAGTACGCCAACCTCATCGGCGGCAAGCTCTACGAACCCGAGGAAGAGAATCCCATGCTGGGCTTCCGCGGCGCCTCCCGCTACATCAGCGAGAATTTCCGCGACTGCTTCGAGCTGGAATGCCGCGCCATGAAGAAGGTGCGCGAGGAGATGGGCCTGACCAACGTCGAACTCATGGTGCCCTTCGTGCGCACCCTGGACGAGGCGGCGCGCGTGGTCGAGCTGCTCGGCGAGAACGGTCTCAAGCGTGGCGAGAACGACCTGCGCGTCATCATGATGTGCGAGCTGCCTTCCAACGCCCTGCTGGCGGACGAGTTCCTCGAACACTTCGACGGCTTCTCCATCGGTTCCAATGACCTGACCCAGCTTACCCTCGGCCTGGACCGCGACTCCGGCATCATCGCCCACCTGTTCGACGAGCGGAATCCGGCGGTCAAGAAGCTGCTGGCCAATGCCATCGCCGCCTGCAACCGGGCCGGCAAGTACATCGGCATCTGCGGTCAGGGCCCCTCGGACCACCCCGACCTGGCCAAGTGGCTGATGGAGCAGGGCATCGAGAGTGTCTCGCTGAACCCCGACTCCGTGCTCGACACCTGGTTCTTCCTGGCCGAAGGCAACGCCTGATCCCAGGGTCACCCCGCTGCCGAAGGGCGGGGTGACCCCTCCAGGGATCAAACCATTCATTTTTCCCCGGACGCGGCCGTTGCGCTCACAGGGCCGCGTCCACCGGATCGCCTGGCGATCCCTGCAAGAGACGCCAGATGCAGCAGTACGACAGCGATGTGGAACAGGGCCTGATCTATGGCTATCTCCTCGATGGCCGTGGCGGTGGTCGCCGCCTGAGCCGGCGCGAACTGGCTGATGTAGAACCCGCACCCAATGAAACCCTCTGGTTGCACTGGGACCGTAGCGTCCCCGAGGCCCAGGCCTGGCTGCGCCAGTCCAGCGGCCTGAGCGAGTTCGCCTGCGACCTGTTGCTCGAAGAGGCGACCCGTCCACGCCTGGTCAATCAGCCTGACGACAGTCTGCTGCTGTTCCTGCGCGGGGTGAACCTCAACCCCGGTGCCGTCCCCGAAGACATGGTCTCGCTGCGGGTGTTCGTCGACCGACGTCGAGTGATCTCCCTGCGCATGAGACCCATGAAGGCCGCTGCCGAGGTCCAGGAGGACCTGGAGGCGGGCATCGGTGCCCAGAGCGCCGGAGACCTGGTGCTCTACCTCGCCAGCTACATGACCAGCCGGGTCGACGATCTGGTGCGGGGTCTCTCCGATCAGCTCGATGGTCTCGAAGAGCAGGTCGACCAGGACGAGAGCAGCCTGCCCGATCACGCCCAGGTGCTGACCCTCAGGCGCCGGGCGACCGGACTGCGGCGCTACCTGGCCCCGCAACGCGACATCTACGCCGATCTCGCCCGCGGCAAGCCCGCCTGGTTCGTCGAGGCGGACAGCCAGGGCTACTGGAGCGAACTGCACAACAGCCTGGTACGCAATCTGGAAGAACTCGAGGTCATGCGCGAGCGGGTCGCGCTGCTGCAGGACGCCGAACAGCGGGCGACCACCGAAAAGACCAATCGCACCCTTTATCTGCTCGCCATCATCACCGGCTTCTTCCTGCCCATCAGCTTCATCACCGGCCTGCTGGGGATGAACATGGGCGGCCTGCCGGGATCCTCGTCACCCTTCGGCTTCGTAGCCGCTTGCCTGCTGATCGCCGCGGTGTCGCTCTTCCAGGTCTGGTTGTTCCGGCGACTGCGTTGGCTGTGACCCGCTTCCACCTCGCTGCGTCAAGAGAACACGACCAGCGAGGTGCCTATGCACGATCCCTTCGAAGCGTCCCTCAAGGCGCTCCTCAATACCCCGGCGCAAGCCCAGGACGAGGAGGGCGATGATCAGGCCCGATTGCATCGGGTGCTCAAGACCGCCAACCGCCAGGTCGGTGCCGGCGCGCTCTTCGATCTGATCGGCCGCCACTGGATGTCGGCGCTGCTGATGGCGCTGGGCAATGGCGCCCCTCATCTGAAGCCGCGGTCCCGTCGCACCGGGCGGACCGATCCTTCTTCGCGGAGATCCTGAAGTAGATGGAATTCGATATCTGGACCCAAAGCCTGCTGTCCGCCATGACCACCCTGTGGAGCAAGGTGGCGGGCTTCATTCCCAATGTGTTCGGCGCCCTGGTGGTGATCCTGGCCGGTTTCGCCGTCGCCAAGATCCTCGATACCGTACTCTCCAAGGTGCTGGCCAAGCTCGGCCTGGACCGGGTACTCGCCGGCGCCGGGGTCACCAAGCAACTGGCCAAGATCGGCATCCGCATGCCGGTCACCACCTTGATCGGCCGCATCGTCTACTGGTTCGTGCTGCTGGTGTTCCTGGTCTCGGCCGCCGAGTCCCTGGGTCTGCAGCGCGTCTCTTCCACTTTGGATGTCATGGCGCTCTATGTGCCGAAGATCTTCGGCGCGGCCCTGGTGCTGATCGTCGGTGTGCTGCTGGCACAGCTGGTCAGCGGCCTGGTCCATGGCGCGGCCGAGGGCGTCGGCCTGGACTACGCCGCGGGCCTGGGGCGTCTCGCCCAGGGCCTGGTGATCATCATCTCGATCTCGGTCGCCGTCGGCCAACTGGAGATCAAGACCGAACTGCTGAACATGGTCATCGCCATCGTGCTCACCGCCTTCGCCCTGGCCGCGGCCCTGGCGTTGGGGCTCGGTAGCCGGGGGCTGGTCTCGCAGATTCTGGCCGGCATCTATGTGCGCGAACTCTATGAAGTGGGCCAGTGGGTGACCCTGGCGGACGTCGAAGGCGAGATCGAGGAAATCGGTACCGCAAAAACCCTCATCTTGACCGAGGAGGGCGATATCGTTTCGCTGCCGAACCGTCTATTACTGGAGGCTCAGGTGCGCAGCCGCTGACAGGCGCTGCGGAGATGGCTATCATGCCCGCCAATTTTTGGTAGTCATCTTCCGTCTTGAACAAGTCCGCCCCCTATGCCTACGACCCGACCTCGCTCAGTGACGAAGAGCTGGTGCAGCGTGCGCATGGTGAACTCTTCCACGTGACGCGAGCCTACGAAGAACTCATGCGCCGCTATCAGCGCACCCTGTTCAACGTCTGCGCCCGCTACCTGGGGAACGACCGGGATGCGGACGATGTCTGCCAGGAGATCATGCTGAAGGTGCTTTACGGTTTGAAGAATTTCGAGGGGAAATCGAAATTCAAGACCTGGCTGTACAGCATTACGTACAACGAGTGCATCACTCAGTACCGCAAGGAGCGCCGCAAGCGGCGACTGGTGGAGGCATTAAGCCTGGATCCGATGGAAGAAGCCTCGGAAGAACGGGCGCCGAAGCTGGAAGAAAAGGGAGGGATGGATCGCTGGCTGGTCCATGTGGGGCAGGTCGATCGGGAGATTCTGGTGCTGCGCTTCGTCGCCGAGCTGGAGTTCCAGGAGATCGCCGATATCATGCACATGGGCCTCAGCGCCACCAAGATGCGATACAAGCGGGCACTCGACAAACTGCGTGACAAGTTCGCAGCTGAAGTTGAGAGCTGACGGGATGAGTCTGCCGTAAGTTTTTGAACTTCACGAAAACTTGTTGTCGAAGCCTCCGGAGATTGCCGGAATTAGTACCACTAGAATGGGGATACAAAGGATGAAACTGAAGAGCACCTTGGGCGTCGTTATCGGCTCCCTGCTGGCAAGCGCCTCGCTGAGCGCCCTGGCACAAGGTCAAGGCGCCGTCGAGACTGAGCTGTTCGGCAGCCGTCTGTTCACCGACAGCCAGCGCAACATGACCAATGCTGACCTCTACGGTGGCTCCGTTGGCTACTTCCTGACCGACGACGTCGAGCTGGCGCTGTCCTACGGTGAGTACCACAACGCCCGTGGCGACCATGACCTGGGCCACAAGAACATCAAGGGCAGCCTGGCCGCTCTGGACGCCTACTACCACTTCGGTCAGCCGGGTGTGGGCCTGCGTCCCTACGTGTCCGGTGGCTTCGCTCACCAGTCCATCAGCAACCGCGACATCAACGAAGGTGGTCGTGACCGTTCCACCTACGCCAACGTCGGCGCTGGTCTGAAGTACTACTTCACCGAGAACCTGTACGCCCGTACCGGCGTACAAGCCAACTACAACATCGACTACGGCGACACCGAGTGGAGCGCTGCTGTAGGTGTTGGTCTGAACTTCGGTGGTTCCACCAAGAAAGCCGTTGCCCCGGCTCCGGCCCCGGCTCCCGTTGCCGACGTCTGCACCGACTCCGACAACGACGGCGTCTGCGACAACGTCGACAAGTGCCCGAACACCCCGGCCAACGTCACCGTTGACGCTACCGGCTGCCCGGCTGCTGCCGAAACCGTTCGCGTCGAGCTGGACGTGAAATTCGATTTCGACAAGGCCGTGGTCAAGCCCAACAGCTACGCCGACATCAAGAACCTGGCTGACTTCATGCAGCAGTACCCGCAGACCACTACTACCGTTGAAGGCCACACTGACTCCGTCGGCACCGACGCCTACAACCAGAAGCTGTCTGAGCGTCGTGCCAATGCCGTGCGTAACGTGCTGGTCAACCAGTACGGCGTGCAAGGCAGCCGCGTTAACGCCGTTGGTTACGGTGAGTCCCGTCCGGTTGCGGACAACTCCACCGAAGCTGGCCGCGCCGTTAACCGTCGCGTAGAAGCTGAAGTCGAAGCTCAGGCCAAGTAATTAGCCTGATCTAGATGCAAAAAAGCCCGCCTAGTGCGGGCTTTTTTGTGCCTGCCGATTCCGTTCCATAATCGGGCGGAAGGCAGCCATAAAAAACCCCGCCGAGGCGGGGTTCTGCACGACGCGACTGAATCAGCCGCGATCGTCCGGAATGTCGCGTTGGGTCACGCCGGTGTACAGCTGGCGCGGGCGGCCGATCTTGTACGGACCGGACAGCATTTCCTGCCAGTGCGAGATCCAGCCAACGGTACGGGCCATGGCGAAGATCACGGTAAACATGCTGGTCGGGATACCGATCGCCTTGAGGATGATGCCGGAGTAGAAGTCCACGTTCGGGTAGAGGTTACGCTCGACGAAATAGGAATCCTTCCGGGCCAGCTCTTCCAGGCGCATGGCCAGTTCCAGCTGCGGATCGTTGATACCCAGTTCGGCCAGGACCTCGTCGCAGGTCTTCTTCATCACCGTGGCACGCGGATCGAAATTCTTGTACACGCGATGGCCGAAGCCCATTAGCTTGAACGGATCGTTCTTGTCCTTGGCCTTGGCCACGAACTTGTCGATGTTGGCGACGTCACCGATCTCGTCCAGCATCTTCAGCACCGCCTCGTTGGCGCCCCCATGCGCCGGACCCCAAAGAGCGGCGATGCCCGCGGCGATACAGGCGAAGGGGTTGGCACCCGAAGAACCGGCCAGGCGGACGGTGGAGGTGGAGGCATTCTGCTCGTGATCGGCGTGCAGGATGAAGATGCGATCCATGGCGCGCGCCAGCACCGGGCTGATCGGTTTTTCCTCGCACGGGGTGTTGAACATCATGTGCAGGAAGTTTTCCGAATACCCCAGGTTGTTGCGGGGGTACATCATCGGCTGGCCCATGGAGTACTTGTGCACCATGGCGGCCAGGGTCGGCATCTTGGCGATCAGGCGCATCGCCGAGATCTCGCGGTGCTGCGGATCGGTGATGTCCAGGGAGTCGTGGTAGAAGGCCGAGAGGGCGCCGACCACACCGCACATGATGGCCATGGGGTGGGCGTCGCGGCGGAAGCCGTTGAAGAAGTTCTTCAGTTGTTCGTGAACCATGGTGTGGTTCTTGATGGTATCGACGAACTCCGCTTTTTCTTGCGTGTTCGGCAATTCACCCTTGAGCAGCAGGTAACAGGTCTCGAGATAGTCGGATTTCTCCGCCAATTGCTCGATGGGATAGCCGCGGTGCAGCAGGATGCCCTTGTCACCATCGATGTAGGTGATCTTGGACTCGCAGGACGCGGTGGACATGAAGCCCGGGTCGAAGGTGAACACACCAGTGGAGGTGAGGTTGCGAACATCGATCACGTCCGGGCCAAGCGTGCCGGACATAACGGGCAGGTCAACCGGATCCGCTCCCGAGATGATCAACTGCGCTTTCTTGTCAGCCATTAGGCCTCCTTATTTTGCTTTGAAATCATCAATAAACCCTCCACTCAGGGCCTCGCTTACTATAGAGGGATAAATTTGAAAGTCAATTTACGAAAATATCACCCTAAAGGCTCTTTCTGGGCAGATTGTGCGGCGAAAAGACATTAACACGCAGGCTTCTGAATATCAGCTGGCGACGTCGGAATCGGGCATCCGCGTTTGTCATGAGTAGGCTAACTGTCTATAATTCTCGCCCGACCGTACCGGGTCGGTAAGCCTGATGCCGAGCGGTCGGCGCTTCCTTGCGGAAGCGCTTAGCAGATGTGGGATCTCCTATAACTAGCCCGACCGCAATTGGGCCCTCAGTGTGAAAGAAGCCGTGAATAGCAAACGACCTGTAAACCTAGATCTCAGGACCATCAAACTTCCTATCACAGCTTATACCTCGATCCTTCACCGTATCTCCGGCGTCATCCTGTTCCTCGGCATCGCGGTAATGCTCTATGGGCTGCACCTGTCGCTGGGTAGCGAGGAAGGCTTCGGTCAGGTGAAAGCTTTTCTGGCGCATCCGCTGGTCAAGCTCGTGATCTGGGGTCTGCTGTCCGCGTTGCTCTACCACCTGGTCGCCGGCATTCGGCACCTGATCATGGACGGTGGTGCCGGCGAAACCCTGCAGGGTGGCAAGCTGGGCGCGCAGCTAGTGCTGGTCATTTCCGCAGTTCTGATCATTCTGGCAGGGGTTTGGGTATGGTAACCAACGTCACCAATCTTTCGCGTTCCGGTCTCTACGACTGGATGGCGCAACGGGTCTCGGCAGTCGTCCTCGCGGTCTACTTCCTCTTCATCATCGGCTATCTGATCCTTCACCCAGGGCTCACCTTCGAGCAATGGCATGGCCTGTTCTCCCACACCCTGATGCGCATCTTCAGCCTGCTGGCGCTGGTGTCCATCTGCGTTCATGCGTGGGTCGGTATGTGGACCATCTCCACCGACTACCTGACCACCATGGCGATCGGCAAGGGTGCCACCGCCGTGCGTTTCCTCTTCCAGGCGGTATGCGGGTTCGCGATGTTCGCGTTCTTCGTCTGGGGCGTGCAGATCTTCTGGGGTGTTTGATCTATGTCCACAATTCGTCATATTTCGTTTGATGCCATCATCGTAGGTGGCGGCGGCGCCGGTATGCGCGCAGCCCTGCAACTGGCCCAGTCCGGACACAAGACCGCGGTGATCACCAAGGTCTTCCCGACGCGTTCCCATACCGTGTCCGCCCAGGGCGGCATCACCTGCGCCATCGCCTCGGCCGACCCGAACGACGACTGGCGCTGGCACATGTACGACACCGTCAAGGGCTCCGACTACATCGGTGACCAGGACGCCATCGAATACATGTGTTCCGTAGGCCCGGAAGCGGTGTTCGAACTCGAGCACATGGGTCTGCCGTTCTCCCGTACCGAACAGGGCCGCATCTATCAGCGTCCCTTCGGTGGCCAGTCCAAGGACTACGGCAAGGGTGGCCAGGCTGCCCGTACCTGTGCCGCAGCCGACCGTACCGGTCATGCCCTGCTGCACACGCTTTATCAGGGCAACCTGAAGAACAACACCGTGTTCCTCAACGAGTGGTACGCCGTGGACCTGGTGAAGAACCAGGACGGCGTCGTCGTCGGCGTCATCGCCATCTGCATCGAGACCGGCGAGACCGTCTACGTCAAGGCCAAGGCCACCGTGCTGGCCACCGGCGGTGCTGGCCGTATCTATGCCTCCACCACCAATGCCCTGATCAACACCGGTGACGGCGTCGGCATGGCCCTGCGCGCCGGCGTGCCGGTGCAGGACATCGAGATGTGGCAGTTCCACCCGACCGGCATCGCCGGCGCCGGGGTACTGGTCACCGAAGGTTGCCGTGGTGAGGGTGGTTACCTGATCAACAAGCACGGCGAGCGTTTCATGGAGCGTTATGCGCCCAACGCCAAGGACCTGGCCGGTCGCGACGTGGTCGCCCGTTCCATGGTCAAGGAAGTGCTGGCCGGCAATGGCTGTGGTCCCGATGGCGACCACGTGCTGCTGAAGCTGGACCACCTGGGCGAAGAGGTGCTGCACAGCCGCCTGCCCGGCATCTGCGAACTGTCCAAGACCTTCGCCCATGTCGATCCGGTCGTCGCACCGGTTCCCGTGATCCCCACCTGCCACTATATGATGGGCGGCATCGCCACCAACATTCATGGCCAGGCCATCACTCAGGACGCCAACGGCAACGACAAGATCATCGAAGGCCTGTTCGCCGTGGGCGAAGTAGCCTGCGTGTCCGTGCACGGTGCCAATCGCCTGGGTGGTAACTCGCTGCTCGATCTGGTGGTCTTCGGCCGTGCGGCTGGCCTGCACTTGGAGAAGGCGCTCAAGGACGGCATCGAGCACCGCGGTGCTTCCGAGACCGACCTGGAGGCCTCGCTGCAGCGCCTGTCCGGCGTCAACGAGCGCACCACCGGCGAAGACGTCGCGACCCTGCGCAAGCAATTGCAGACCTGCATGCAGAACTACTTCGGGGTGTTCCGCACCGGTGAGTACATGCAGAAGGGCATCGCCGAGCTGGCCCAGCTGCGCGAGCGCATCGCCAAGGTCAAGATCAACGACAAGAGCCAGGGCTTCAACACCGCCCGCATCGAAGCCCTCGAGCTGCAGAACCTGCTCGAAGTGGCCGAAGCGACCGCTATCGCCGCCGAGAACCGCAAGGAGTCCCGCGGCGCCCACGCTCGCGAAGACTTCGAAGAGCGTGACGACGAGAACTGGCTGTGCCACACCCTCTATTTCCCCGGTGAAAAGCGGGTCTCCAAGCGTGGAGTCAATTTCGCGCCCAAGACCGTACCGATGTTCGAACCCAAGGTTCGGACTTACTAAAGGTGACCACCATGTTGAAAGTCAGCGTATATCGTTACAACCCGGATCAGGACGGCCTGCCGTCCATGCAGGAGTTCCAGGTCGATACCGGTGGGAAGGACCTCATGGTGCTGGACGTCCTGGCTCTGATCAAAGAGCAGGATGAAGGCTTCTCCTACCGTCGTTCCTGCCGCGAAGGCGTGTGCGGCTCCGACGGCATGAACATCAACGGCAAGAACGGCCTGGCGTGCATCACGCCGCTGTCGGCCGTGGTCAAGAACGACAAGTTGGTGGTGCGTCCGCTGCCCGGTCTGCCGGTCATCCGTGACTTGGTCGTGGACATGAGCATCTTCTACAAGCAGTACGAGAAGGTGAAGCCGTTCCTGCAGAACGAGACCCCGGCACCCGCCATCGAGCGCCTGCAGAGCCCGGAAGATCGCGAGAAGATCGACGGCCTCTACGAGTGCATCCTGTGCGCCTGCTGCTCGACGTCCTGCCCGTCCTTCTGGTGGAATCCCGACAAGTTCCTCGGCCCCGCTGCGCTGCTACAGGCCTATCGTTTCCTGGCCGACAGTCGCGACACCAAGACCCAGGAGCGTCTGGCCGCCATGGACGATCCGTTCAGCGTGTTCCGTTGCCGTTCGATCATGAACTGCGTGGCGGTCTGTCCCAAGGGGCTGAACCCGACCAAGGCCATCGGCCACGTTCGGGCGATGCTGCTGCAGAGCGGTACCTGATCCACGTCCCGCCCGGCCAGTTGTGCCGGGCGGGTTCGTTAGTGACCTTGATAGTTTGAGTCAACCAACGTCCATTCAGGGATACCCGGAATTCCATCCGGGCGTCGGCGCAGCCGCAAAGCGACCAGGCCTCAGGTATGGGTTGGGTCATCGGCTGATGCTATCTCTGCCGAAGGGGTGAACTAGATGCACGAAAGTCAGATGCAGCAACTGTGGGACAGCGCTCACCTGTCCGGCGGTAATGCTGCCTACGTGGAAGAGCTCTATGAGCTGTTTCTGCACGATGCCAATGCAGTACCGGAAGAATGGCGTACCTACTTCCAGAAGCTGCCCGCGGTAACCGGCAATTCGCCGGACGTCGCGCACTCTGCGATTCGCGACCATTTCGTCCTGCTGGGCAAGAACCAGCGGCGCGCTCAACCGGTATCGGCCGGTACCGTCAGCTCCGAACACGAGAAGAAGCAGGTCGAAGTTCTGCGGCTGATCCAGGCGTTCCGTCTGCAGGGCCATCAGGCCGCCCAGCTTGATCCGCTGGGGCTGTGGAAGCGTCAACCGCCTGCCGATCTGCTGCTCAACCACTACGGTTTGACCGACGCCGACCTGGATACCACCTTCCGTACCGGTGAATTGTTCATCGGCAAGGAGGAGGCAACTCTCCGCGAAATCCGGGATGCGCTGCAAGAGACATATTGCCGCACGGTCGGTGCGGAGTTCATGCACATCGTCGATTCCGAAGAGCGCCGCTGGTTCCTCCAGCGTCTGGAAAGCGTCCGTGGCCGCCCGCAATACTCCGCCGAAGTCCGCACCCATTTGCTGGAGCGTCTGACCGCTGCCGAAGGCCTGGAGAAGTACCTGGGCACCAAGTACCCGGGCACCAAACGTTTCGGTCTGGAGGGCGGCGAGAGCCTGATCCCGCTGATCGACGAGATCATCCAGCGTTCCGGCTCCTATGGGGTCAAGGAACTGGTGATCGGCATGGCCCACCGCGGCCGCCTGAACGTCCTGGTCAACACCCTGGGCAAGAATCCGCGCGACCTGTTCGACGAGTTCGAAGGCAAGAAGCTGGTCGAGCTGGGCTCCGGTGACGTGAAGTACCACCAGGGCTTCTCCTCCAACGTCATGACCCAGGGTGGCGAAGTCCACCTGGCGCTGGCGTTCAACCCCTCGCACCTGGAGATCGTCTCTCCGGTGGTGGAAGGTTCGGTGCGTGCCCGCCAGGATCGCCGCGGCGATCGTACCGGCGACAAGGTCGTCCCCGTAGCCATCCACGGCGACGCCGCGTTCGCCGGCCAGGGCGTGGTCATGGAAACCTTCCAGATGTCGCAGACCCGGGCTTACAAGACCGGCGGCACCCTGCACATCGTCATCAACAACCAGGTGGGCTTCACCACCAATCGCCAGGAAGATGCGCGCTCCACCGAGTACGCCACCGATGTCGCCAAGATGATCCAGGCGCCGATCTTCCACGTGAACGGCGACGATCCCGAGGCGGTGTTGTTCGTCACCCAGTTGGCGGTCGACTACCGCATGCAGTTCAAGCGTGACATCGTCATCGACCTGGTCTGCTACCGCCGTCGTGGTCACAACGAGGCCGACGAGCCGAGCGGCACCCAGCCGCTGATGTACCAGCAGATCGCCAAGCAGCGTACCACCCGCGACCTCTACGCCGATGCCCTGACCCAGGCCGGTGTGGTCAACGCCGAGCAGGTTCAGGCGCAGTTCGAAGCCTACCGCGGCGCCCTCGACGAGGGCCGTCACGTGGTGGCCAGCCTGGTCAAGGAGCCCAATCGCGACCTGTTCGTCGACTGGAAGCCCTACCTGGGTCATGCCTGGACCGCGCGCCACGACACCGGTTTCGACCTCAAGACCCTGCAGGACCTGGCCAACAAGCTGCTGCAGATCCCGGAAGGCGTGGTCGTCCAGCGTCAGGTCGGCAAGATCCTCGAGGATCGCCAGAAGATGACTGCCGGCGGCCTGCCGCTGAACTGGGGCTTCGCCGAAACCATGGCGTACGCCACCCTGCTGCACGAAGGCCATCCGATCCGCATCACCGGTCAGGACGTCGGTCGTGGCACCTTCTCCCACCGCCATGCGGTGCTGCACAACCAGAAGGACGCCGTGCCCTACGTGCCCCTGCAGCACCTGGCGGAAAACCAGCCCTCGTTCGAGATCTACGACTCCTTCCTCTCCGAGGAAGCGGTACTCGGCTTCGAATACGGCTACGCCACCACCACGCCCAACGCGCTGGTGGTCTGGGAAGCCCAGTTCGGTGACTTCGCCAACGGTGCCCAGGTCGTCATCGACCAGTTCATCACCAGTGGCGAGATCAAGTGGGGTCGTCTCTGCGGCCTGACCATGCTGTTGCCCCACGGCTACGAAGGCCAGGGGCCGGAGCATTCCTCGGCCCGTCTGGAGCGTTACCTGCAGCTGTGCGCCGAGCAGAACATCCAGGTCTGCGTACCGACCACTCCGGCGCAGATCTACCATCTGCTGCGTCGCCAGGTGATCCGCCCGCTGCGCAAACCTCTGGTGGTGCTCACGCCCAAGTCGCTGCTGCGCCACAAGCTGGCCATCTCGACCCTGGAGGACCTGGCCCATGGCTCCTTCCAGACCGTGATCAACGAGCTGGACCCCATCGACGCCCAGCAGGTCAAGCGCCTGGTGCTGTGCAGCGGCAAGGTCTACTACGACCTGCTGGAGAAGCGCCGCAGCGAGAATCGCCAGGACATCGCCATCGTCCGCCTGGAGCAGCTCTATCCGTTCCCGGAAGACGACCTGGCCGAGGTCCTCGCCGGCTACCCGAACCTGGAGCGCGTGGTCTGGTGCCAGGAAGAGCCGATGAACCAGGGCGCCTGGTACTGCAGCCAGCATCACATGCGCCGCGCCGTGTCCGGTTACAAGCAGGGCCTGGGTCTGGAATACGCCGGTCGCGACGCGTCCGCCGCTCCGGCCTGCGGCTATGCCTCCATGCACGCCGAGCAGCAGGAAAAACTGCTGCAAGATGCGTTCTCCGTTTGATTCGCCACGCGACTACTAGAGATCACTAAGGAAATTCATAGAATGGCTATCGAGATCAAAGCCCCTACCTTCCCGGAATCGGTCGCTGACGGCACCGTCGCCACCTGGCACAAGAAGCCCGGTGAAGCGGTCAAGCGTGACGAACTGCTGGTCGACATCGAAACCGACAAGGTCGTGCTGGAAGTCGTGGCACCTGCCGATGGCGTCCTGGCCGAGGTCATCAAGAACGAAGGCGACACCGTGCTGAGCGAAGAAGTCATCGCTCGCGTGGAAGAGGGCGCTACCGCCGCTGCTCCGGCTGCCCAGCCGGCCGCTGCCAGTGCCCCGGCCGCTGCGCCCGCTGCCGCCGGTAGCGACGAAGACCCGATCCTGGCGCCGGCCGCGCGCAAGATCGCCGAAGAGAACGGCATCGATCCGGCCACCCTGGTCGGTACCGGCAAGGGCGGTCGCATCACCAAGGAAGACGCCGTCGCCGCGGTAGAAGCCAAGAAGTCCGGCGCCGCCGCTCCGGCTGCCAAGCCGGCCGCTGCCGCCGCCGCTCCGGTGGTGACCGCCGCGGGCGACCGCACCGAGAAGCGCGTGCCCATGACCCGCCTGCGCGCCAAGGTCGCCGAGCGCCTGGTCGAAGCCCAGTCCAGCATGGCCATGCTGACGACCTTCAACGAGGTCAACATGAAGCCGATCATGGACCTGCGCTCCAAGTACAAGGACCTGTTCGAGAAGAAGCACAATGGCGTGCGCCTGGGCTTCATGTCCTTCTTCGTCAAGGCCGCTACCGAGGCGCTCAAGCGTCAGCCGGGTGTCAACGCCTCCATCGACGGCAACGACATCGTCTATCACGGCTACCAGGACATCGGCGTCGCCGTGTCCAGCGACCGTGGCTTGGTGGTTCCGGTCCTGCGCAACGCCGAGTTCATGAGCCTGGCGGAGGTGGAAGGCACCATCGCCGAGTTCGGCAAGAAGGCCAAGGCCGGCAAGCTGACCCTGGAAGACATGCAGGGTGGTACCTTCACCATCTCCAACGGTGGTGTCTTCGGTTCGCTGCTGTCCACCCCCATCGTCAACCCGCCGCAGACCGCGATCCTGGGCATGCACAAGATCCAGGAGCGTCCGATGGCGGTGAACGGCCAGGTAGTGATCCTGCCGATGATGTATCTTGCGCTGTCCTACGACCATCGCCTGATCGATGGCAAGGAAGCCGTGACCTTCCTGGTCACCATGAAGGACCTGCTGGAAGATCCGGCGCGTCTGCTGCTGGACATCTGATCCGGCTTTCGCGGTGCGGGGCAGGGGCCTCGCACCGCTCAAGTTTTCATGCCTGAAGCTGCTCCAAGGGGATTAGTGTATGAGCGACAAATTCGACGTAGTGGTGATCGGCGCCGGCCCTGGCGGCTATGTGGCCGCCATCCGCGCCGCGCAGCTGGGTCTGAAGACCGCCTGTGTCGAGCGCTACAAGGGCAAGGAAGGCAAGATCGCCCTGGGCGGTACCTGCCTGAACGTGGGTTGCATTCCGTCCAAGGCGCTGCTGGACAGCTCCTACAAGTACCACGAGGCCCACGAGGGCTTTAAGGTCCACGGCATCGACGCGCCGAACGTCACCATCGACGTGCCCACCATGATCGGCCGCAAGGACCAGATCGTGAAGAACCTCACCGGCGGCGTGGCTACCCTGTTCAAGGCCAACGGCGTGACCCTGCTGGAAGGCAACGGCAAGCTGCTGTCCGGCAAGAAGGTCGAAGTCACCGGTCTGGACGGCAACGTCCAGGTGGTCGAGGCCGAGAACGTCATCCTGGCGTCCGGCTCGCGTCCCATCGACATCCCGCCGGCTCCGGTGGACCAGAAGGTCATCGTCGACTCCACCGGCGCCCTGGAATTCCAGAGCGTGCCCAAGCGTCTGGGCGTGATCGGTGCCGGCGTCATCGGCCTGGAACTGGGTTCGGTCTGGGCTCGCCTGGGTGCCGAAGTCACCGTGCTGGAAGCCCTGGACAAGTTCCTGGTCGCCGCCGATGACCAGGTCTCCAAGGAAGCCTACAAGATCCTCTCCAAGCAGGGTCTGGACATCCGTCTGGGCGCCCGCGTGACCGGTTCCGAGGTCAAGGGTGAGGAAGTCACCGTCAACTACACCGAAGGCGGTGAAGAGAAGCAGATCACCTTCGATCGCCTGATCGTCGCCGTGGGCCGCCGTCCGGTCACCACCGACCTGCTGGCATCCGACAGCGGTGTGGAAAGCGACGAACGTGGCTACATCTACGTCGACGACTACTGCGCCACCAGCGTGCCGGGCGTCTTCGCCATCGGTGACTGCGTGCGCGGTCTGATGCTGGCGCACAAGGCCTCGGAAGAGGGCGTGATGGTCGCCGAGCGCATCGCCGGTCACAAGGCGCAGATGAACTACGACCTGGTGCCCTCGGTGATCTACACCCACCCGGAAATCGCGTGGGTCGGCAAGACCGAGCAGGCCCTGAAGGCCGAAGGCGTCGAAGTGAACGTCGGCACCTTCCCCTTCGCGGTCAGCGGTCGTGCCCTGGCAGCCAACGACACCGCCGGTTTCGTCAAGGTCGTGGCCGATGCCAAGACCGATCGCGTCCTGGGTGTCCATGTGGTTGGCCCGAGCGCGGCGGAACTGGTCCAGCAGGGCGCCATCGCCATGGAATTCGGCTCCAGCGCCGAAGACCTGGGCATGATGGTGTTCTCGCACCCGACCCTGTCCGAGGCGCTGCACGAAGCGGCTCTGGCGGTGAATGGTCATGCGATCCACGCGGTGAATCGCAAGAAGCGGTAAGAGATTGACAGAACCACGGGGTGGCCGACCGCCGTGGAGCCTTAGGGCTCCACCGCTGGAAGGCGCCTCGGACTCTTGCAAGGCAGGGGTCACAGGTGGCGCGGTGCCCGCGACCGTCCGGAGGACGGCTCGGAGAACGCACAGCGTCGAATGCGCAATACCCAACGAAGACGGTAGACAAGCATGAATCTCCACGAGTATCAGGGTAAGCAGCTGTTCGCTGAATACGGCCTGCCCGTTTCCAAAGGCTACGCTGTCGACACCCCCCAGGAGGCCTACGAGGCTTGCGGCCGTATCGGCGGCGACGAGTGGGTCGTCAAGGCCCAGGTCCACGCAGGTGGCCGCGGCAAGGCCGGTGGCGTGAAGCTGGTCAAGAGCAAGGAAGAAGCCAAGGAATTCGCCGCCAAGTGGCTGGGCCAGCGTCTGGTGACCTACCAGACCGACGCCAACGGTCAGCCGGTCAGCAAGATCCTGGTCGAATCCTGCACCGACATCGACAAGGAGCTCTATCTGGGCGCCGTGGTCGATCGTTCCAGCCGCCGCATCGTGTTCATGGCCTCCACCGAAGGTGGCGTGGACATCGAGAAAGTCGCGCACGACACTCCGGAGAAGATCCTCAAGGCAACCGTCGATCCGCTGGTGGGCGCTCAGCCCTACCAGGGCCGCGACCTGGCTTTCCAGCTGGGCCTGAAAGGTGACCAGATCAAGCAGTTCACCCAGATCTTCGTCGGTCTGGCCAAGCTGTTCCAGGACTACGACCTGGCCCTGCTGGAAGTGAATCCGCTGGTGATCAAGAAAGACGGCAACCTGCACTGCCTGGATGCCAAGATCAACATCGACAGCAACGCCATCTACCGTCAGCCCAAGCTGCGCGCCTTCCACGACCCGTCGCAGGACGACGCCCGTGAAGCCCATGCGCAGAAGTGGGAGCTGAACTACGTGGCCCTGGAAGGCAGCATCGGCTGCATGGTCAACGGTGCCGGTCTGGCCATGGGTACCATGGACATCGTCAACCTGCACGGCGGCAAGCCGGCCAACTTCCTGGACGTCGGCGGCGGCGCGACCAAAGAGCGCGTGACCGAAGCCTTCAAGATCATCCTGTCCGACAGCAACGTGAAGGCCGTTCTGGTGAACATCTTCGGCGGCATCGTGCGCTGCGACATGATCGCCGAAGGCATCATCGGTGCCGTGAAGGAAGTCGGCGTGAAGGTGCCGGTCGTGGTTCGCCTGGAAGGCAACAACGCCGAACTCGGTGCCAAGGTCCTGGCCGAAAGCGGCCTGAACATCATCGCGGCAACCAGCCTGACCGACGCTGCCCAGCAGGTCGTCAAGGCCGCGGAGGGTAAGTAATGAGCGTCCTGATCAACAAAGACACCAAGGTCATCTGCCAGGGCTTCACCGGTAGCCAGGGTACCTTCCACTCCGAACAGGCCATCGCCTACGGCACCCAGATGGTCGGCGGCGTGACTCCCGGCAAGGGCGGCACCACCCACCTGGGCCTGCCGGTGTTCAACACCGTGCGCGAAGCCGTGGAAGCCACCGGCGCCGACGCCTCGGTGATCTACGTGCCGGCTCCCTTCTGCAAGGACTCCATCCTGGAAGCAGCCTTCGGTGGCATCAAGCTGATCGTCTGCATCACCGAGGGTATCCCCACCCTCGACATGCTGGATGCCAAGGTGAAGTGCGACGAGCTGGGCGTACGCCTGATCGGCCCGAACTGCCCCGGCGTCATCACCCCCGGCGAGTGCAAGATCGGCATCATGCCCGGTCACATCCACCTGCCGGGCAAGGTCGGTATCGTGTCGCGTTCCGGCACCCTGACCTATGAAGCCGTGAAGCAGACCACCGACGCCGGCTTCGGCCAGTCCACCTGCGTGGGCATCGGCGGCGACCCCATCCCGGGCTCGAACTTCATCGATATCCTGAAGCTGTTCCAGGACGATCCGAAGACCGAAGCCATCGTGATGATCGGCGAGATTGGCGGCAGCGCCGAGGAAGAAGCCGCGGCCTATATCAAGGCCAACGTGACCAAGCCGGTGGTGTCCTACATCGCTGGTGTCACCGCACCGCCCGGCAAGCGCATGGGCCACGCCGGCGCCATCATCTCCGGCGGCAAGGGCACTGCGGACGAGAAGTTCGCCGCCCTGCAGGACGCTGGTGTGAAGACCGTGCGTTCCCTGGCTGACATCGGCAAGGCCCTGGCCGAGCTGACCGGCTGGGAAGTCAAGAAGGCCTGAGCCTGACTGACTGGGAAGAGGCCGCCTTCGGGCGGCCTTTTTCGTTGTGGGGCGCCGTACGCCTCATCGCCTGCCGGCTGCCTTTTCGCGGCTAATTCGTTAGGATGACAACCTTTCCGCTCCATCGGCCACGCCGTGGCTTTACCAAGACCTGCTCCCACGAGGGCGGGCTGCCTCGTTTTCCTCATTGCTGGTACTGCCTTCCATGAAAGCTTTGCAAAGCCGGGACGTCCTGGCCCTTGGATTCATGACGTTCGCGTTGTTCGTCGGCGCGGGCAACATCATCTTTCCCCCCATCGTCGGCCTGCAGGCCGGCGAGCATGTCTGGAGCGCCGCCCTGGGCTTCCTGCTGACCGCGGTCGGTCTGCCGGTGCTGACCCTGATCGCCCTGGCACGGGTCGGTGGCGGCATGGATGCCCTGAGCAGGCCTCTCGGCCGCACGGCAGCCCGGGCGCTGGCCATCGTTTGCTACCTTTCGGTAGGGCCGCTGTTCGCCACGCCGCGCACTGCGACCGTGTCCTTCGAGGTCGGTGTCGCGCCGCTGCTGGGCAATGGCCCTATCCCGCTGTTCCTGTACAGCCTGGCGTACTTCCTGGTGGTGCTGCTGGTGTCCCTCTATCCGGGCCGCCTGCTCGACACCGTGGGCCGTTTCCTCGGCCCACTGAAGATCCTGGCGCTGGCGGTGCTGGGTGGCGCGGCGCTGTTCTGGCCGGCCGGCGGCCCGGCGACCGCGGCGCCCGAATACGCTTCGCGCGCCCTGTCTCAGGGGTTCGTCAACGGCTACCTGACCATGGATACCCTCGGCGCCCTGGTATTCGGTATCGTCATCGTCAACGCCATCCGCGCGCGGGGCGTCACGGCGCCGCAGCTGCTGACGCGCTACACCATCATCGCCGGCCTGATCGCCGGGGTCGGCCTGGTACTGGTCTATCTGAGCCTGTTCCAGCTCGGCGCCGGCAGCGGCGCCCTGGTGCCCCATGCCAGCAATGGTGCCGAGGTCCTGCATGCCTATGTGCAGCACACCTTTGGCAGTGTCGGCAGTGATTTCCTGGCGGTGCTGATCACCCTGGCCTGCCTGGTGACGGCGGTGGGCCTGACCTGCGCCTGCGCGGAGTTCTTCAGCGAGTTCCTGCCGTTCAGCTATCGCAGCCTGGTGGTTCTGCTGGCCGCCTTCTCGCTGCTGGTATCCAACCTGGGGCTGACGCAGCTGATTCAGATCTCGGTGCCGATCCTGACCGCCATCTATCCACCGTGCATTGCCCTGGTGGTACTGAGCTTCTTCAGTGCGCGCTGGGCGGCGCCCGGTCGCATCATCGGGCCGGTGCTGCTGGTGGCCCTGGCCTTCGGTGTTCTCGATGGCCTGCAGGCTGCACACCTGACGGTGCCCTATCTGAATGCCGCGGTACTCTGGCTCCCCCTGGCCGACTCGGGCCTGGGCTGGCTGCTGCCGGCGGTAGCGGTGGGGCTCGTCGCCCTGGGATTGGAAGGCCTGAGAAGCAGGAGGCAGGCGGACGAGACGGAAGTCGAGGCGCGCCCCGCGCGTTCCTGATTCCGGCCAGACACAAAAAAGCCCGCATTAGCGGGCTTTTTTCGTATCCGATCAGCTTACGGCTTGGGCTGGGTAGCCGGCGCGGTGCTGTTGGTGGTACCAGTAGCCGGGTTGACCGAAGTGGCCTCGCCTTTGGATTGCTCCTTGGCGGCCTCGGCGGCGGCTTCATTGCGCTGTTCGGCAGCCTTGTTGCTCTGCTCAGCGGCTTTGTTCAGGTTTTCCTGAGCTTTTTGCTCGGTTTTGGCAGCATCCTGAGCCTTGTTTTCGGAAGGCTTGTCACAGGCGGCGAGACCGAAGGCGGCAGTGAACAGCAGGGCAAGAGCGAAGGGCTTTTTCATGTGTTTTCTCCTTATGAACTACACGACAGCCCGTTCGAGCGCCGGGGTAAAAGTTAAGTTCCTCGCTTCCTCACTTTGATCTGCAGAATTAGGTGCGGCTTCACTAACGAAGACAGGCGTCTAGCTGGGGCTTCGTGGCGTGGAGAGCACTCGCGGCCTGGGTCCGACGCCTCATTGGCTGGTCGGTAGCAGCCCCTGGCCAAGGCTGAACGTCTTGACCTGCAAGCGGCAGCCACCACCGCCCGGCGAGGGCTGGCCCAGCAGCGGAATATCGGTCAGATAGTCGCCGGCGCCATCGACGGTGCAGCCCGCTACATCGGCCGGCGCTTCGCTGAAGCCCCACTTCAGTCCGCCGGACCACATGCAGACCTCCTGACGCTCGTTCCGCCAGCGGGTACAGGGCTGGCCCTGGATCTCGGCTTCGCCCAGCAAGGTCCAGCCAGCGGCCTGGTAGGTCAGTCGATCTTGGTTGCGGGTGGCGTCGTCGATGGCTTCGTAAATGCCGTCCTTGTCTTCGATCTCGCTCTGGTCCTCGTGCGCGTCCAGCGTGATCAGGCAGGTACTTTGCTCATCGTCGCCGGCAGTGCCGAAGCTCCATTGGATCTGGCGCGCGGCCTGGCGGCGGGCATCGATGGCAATGTCGACCTCGCCTTTGCCAAGCTTGGCTTCCTCTTCCGCCGACAGCGCCCGGGTGGGCCAGCCGGAGCCCTGACAGGCGTCGAGCTTCGCCCGATAGTTCTTGAGCACCATATTTTCACCATTGGGAAGCGATTCCCAGGTGAGGACGACATGCAGAGCGGGCAGGGCGCTGATGGCGGCGTTGTTCGTCTGGGGCGCCTCGGTGGCTCGAGGAGCGGTCTTGGCTGGCTCCGCAGGCGGATCGCAGGCCACCAGGGTCAGGGTGGTCGCGAGAAGCAGGGCGGTGGGCAAGGAAGGCTGCGGCATGGGGGCTCCTGGGGCGGCTATCGACCGACGCTCGGGCGTCTCGGTCGCTGGTGCTCGAGCGGCACCATCGGCCGGTAGCCAGGCGCGCGCAATCGGTCAGATTCGCTATTGCCTTGCCAGGAAAGTTGGCTTATACGCCGCCCGCGCGAGGCGCTGGACCCGTCTTGGCAGGAATGGGAAAGGGGCTACGAACGACAGCCTCCCGCCGAGCGCCAGGCTTGAAATACCGCCGTCAGCCCCCATCTCCGCCTCATCGCCAGACCAACTGGTGCGTATCTATCGATAGCGGAGTTCGTAGCATGAGTGTGGAGACTCAAAAGGAAACCCTAGGCTTCCAGACCGAAGTGAAGCAGCTGCTTCACCTGATGATTCACTCGCTGTATTCCAACAAGGAAATCTTCCTGCGCGAATTGATTTCCAACGCCTCCGACGCGGCCGACAAGCTCAGATTCGAGGCGCTGTCCAAGCCCGAACTGCTGGAAGGTGGGGATACGCTGAAGATTCGCCTGAGCTTCGACAAGGAGGCCGGTACGGTCACCCTCGAAGACAACGGCATCGGCATGAGCCGTGAAGAGGTCATCGCCCACCTCGGCACCATCGCCAAGTCCGGTACCGCTGACTTCCTGAAGAACCTCAGCGGCGACCAGAAGAAGGATTCCAACCTCATCGGTCAGTTCGGCGTCGGCTTCTACTCGGCCTTCATCGTCGCCGACCAGGTCGATGTCTATACCCGTCGCGCCGGCCAGCCCACCAGTGAGGGCGTGCACTGGTCGTCCAAGGGTGAAGGGGAGTTCGAGGTCGCGACCATCGACAAGCCCGAGCGCGGTACCCGCATCGTGCTGCACCTCAAGCCCGAGGAGAGCGAATTCGCCGATGGCTGGCGCCTGCGCAATGTGGTCAAGAAGTACTCCGACCACATCGGCCTGCCCATTGAACTGCCCAAGGAGCACCACGGCAGCGACGAGGAGCAGCCCGCCGAGCCCGAGTGGGAAACCGTCAACCGTGCCAGCGCGCTCTGGACCCGTCCGCGTACCGAGCTCAAGGACGAGGACTACCAGGAGTTCTACAAGCACGTCGGTCATGACTTCGAGAATCCCCTGACCTGGAGCCACAACAAGGTCGAGGGCAAGCTCGAATACACCTCGCTGCTGTACGTTCCGGCGCGCGCGCCCTTCGATCTGTACCAGCGCGAGGCGCCCAAGGGCCTCAAGCTCTATGTGCAGCGCGTCTTCATCATGGACCAGGCCGACCAGTTCCTGCCGCTGTACCTGAGATTCATCAAGGGTGTGGTGGACTCCAACGACCTGTCGCTGAACGTCTCCCGCGAGATCCTGCAGAAGGATCCGGTGATCGACTCCATGAAGTCGGCGCTGACCAAGCGGGTGCTGGATATGCTGGAGAAGCTGGCCAAGAGCGAGCCGGAGAAGTATCAGTCGTTCTGGGGCCACTTCGGCCAGGTGCTCAAGGAAGGTCCGGCGGAAGATTTCGCCAACCGCGAGAAGATCGCCGGGCTGCTGCGCTTCGCCTCGACTCACAACGGCGATGATGCCCAGAACGTTTCCCTGGCCGACTACCTCGGCCGGATGAAGGAAGGCCAGGACAAGATCTACTACCTGACCGGCGAGAGCCACGCCCAGATCAAGAACAGCCCGCACCTGGAGGTCTTCCGCAAGAAGGGGGTCGAGGTGCTGCTGCTGACCGATCGCATCGACGAGTGGCTGATGAGCTACCTCACCGAATTCGACGGCAAGCACTTCGTCGACGTCGCCCGTGGCGATCTGGATCTCGGCAAGCTGGACAGTGAAGAAGACAAGCAGGCCCAGGAAGAGGTCGCCAAGACCAAGGAAGGGCTGGTGGAGCGCCTCAAGCAGGCTCTGGATGCCCAGGTTAGCGAGGTACGCGTCTCCCATCGCCTGACCGATTCGCCGGCGATCCTGGCCATCGGCGAGCAGGACCTCGGTTTGCAGATGCGCCGCATCCTGGAAGCCAGCGGCCAAAAGGCCCCGGATTCCAAGCCGATCTTCGAGATCAACCCGCAGCATCCGCTGATCGAGAAACTCGATGGCGAGCCCGACGAGGACCGCTTCGCCGACCTGTCGCACATCCTGTTTGATCAGGCTGCGCTGGCCGCGGGCGATAGCCTCAAGGACCCCGCCGCCTACGTCCGCCGGTTAAACAAATTGCTGGTGGAATTGTCCGCTTAAAGATGCAGAAGCCCGCCTCGGCGGGCTTTTCTCTTTTCACTCATCGGAGGACCCCATGGTCGATGTCACTGTAAAACCCGTTTCCTACGAAATCGATGGGCAGACGTTCGAGAGCCAGCTGGTGTATGCCACCAGTGGTACGCCCACCCGGCCGGGCGTGCTGCTCGCGCCGAACTGGATGGGGGTTTCCCATGGCGCCGTGGAGCAGGCCAAGCGCCTGGCCGAGGCCGACGGCCTGGCCTATCTCGTGGTCGACTTCTATGGCCGTGACGTTCGTCCGCAGAACGCCGACGAAGCCCTGGCGGCCATGACGCCGATTCGCTCCGATCGTGCCCTGCTGCGCCAGCGTATGCAGGCGGCCTATGCCGCGCTGATCGCCCAGGCGGAAACCGCCGCGGTGGACGTCCATCAGATCGCCGCCATCGGCTTCTGCTTCGGTGGTTGCGCGGCGCTGGAACTGGCTCGCGACGGTGCGGCCCTGAGCGCCGTGGTGACCTTCCACGCCAATCTGGACACGCCCAACCCGGCCGATGCGGCTCGCATCACCGGTCCGGTGCTAATCCTGCACGGTGCTTCCGATCCATTGGTGCCGGACGAGCAACTCACCGGTTTCCGCCAGGAGATGGATGCCGCCCAGGTGGATTGGCAACTGCTGAGCTACGGCGGCGCGGTGCATTCCTTCACCGATCCCGAAGCCAATAACCCCGGCAAGCAGCAGTACCACCCGGTGGTGGCCAAGCGGGCCTTCCTGGCGATGCACAATCTGTTCGACGAAGTCTTCGCTCAGGGCTGAGTCCTGGTCTGATCCCGCCGGAGCCGTTCCAGGCTTCGGCAGGTATCAGCCCTGGATGACTTCCTGGGTGAAGTCCAGGGGGCCGCGGCAACGCCGGCAGAGATAGCGGCGCCCCTTGCGTACCAGGGCGTGACGTTGGGCGGTGAATTCGAAGCGACCATCCGGGCAACTGCAGCGATACAGGTAGAGGGTGCGCGTCCGTTGCGGCAATTCGTAGGTGTGGCAGCGATCCGGCGGCAGGCCATAAACCCCCCGCATGATCAGTTGCCACTCTTCGCCATGGGGACGGATGGCTCCACCGAACAGCTGATGAGCCACCAGATGCGCCACCTCGTGGGCCACGGTCTGCTCGAGAAAGTGGGCACGATTTTCCTGGTAGAGCTGCCGATTGAATCTCAGCCGATTCTCGGTGAGATGGGCGACGCCGGCGCGCTGGCCGCGCAAGGCCAGGCTGACTTCCGGACGAGGGAAGCGGCGTTTGAAGAAGGCCTCGGCCTGCCGATAGCAGTCTTCGACCCGTTCTGTGAGTTGTTCAGGCATGGGCAACCTCTGGCGAGGCGAGTGATTATGCCGAAGCCGGCGCCTGAGCCCTAGCGTCCGCGGTCGGCTGATGACCATAGTGACGTCTCAGCGTATCCATGGCGGCATTGATGGCCTGCAGACGGCCGGTGCTGCCGCCATGGTCGGGATGATGCCGGCTGGCGAGTTGCCGATAGCGTCGGCGAATCTGGCCATAGTCCGCCGATCGGTCCAGGCCGAGCAGGCGCAGGGCTTCCAGCAGATCGGACTCGCCATTCACCAGGGCCCAGAAATGATTGAGCAAGTTGGCCACGTCTTCTGGGGTGGTGGTATCCAGCTGGCTGAGGTCCAGGTAATAGGCGCGTAGCGAGTCGGCCACCACCAGGCCGGGGCGGGCGCTGAGATAGGGTCGCAATTCGATGCGCAAGGCACTGATGACCAGCTCGGCGCGTTGTTCGGCACGCAATTCATCGCGCAGGAGATAGAGGGCGTTGAAGACGCGGAAGTGCAGCTGGAAGAGCTCGTAGTTGTCGGTGACCGGGCGCGGTGGCACCAAGGGCGAGCCGGACCGGCGCAGCGCCTGCAGCAGCTCGTATTCCGACAGGCAGGTCCCGGCGCGCAGCAGCTCACGATGCAGGGCCGTCTTCAATTCCAGCGCCTCATTCATGGTCGCTGGTCGCTCCCGGCTGACGTTCGGGGTAGGGCGCGGAGCGCTTTGAGCGTAAAATGCCGGCCTTTCGTTTTTTCCTTTCGCGGATTCATCCATGGGCACCCTTTCGGTCAACCAGAACAAGCTGCAGAAACGCCTGCGCCGTCTTACCGGCGAAGCCATCGCCGACTACAACATGATCGAGGACGGCGACAAGGTCATGGTCTGCCTGTCCGGTGGCAAGGACAGCTACACCCTGCTCGACATGCTGCTCTATCTGCAGAAGGTCGCGCCGATCAATTTCGAGATCGTGGCGGTCAACCTCGACCAGAAGCAGCCGGGCTTTCCTGAACACGTTTTACCTCAGTACCTGAAGGAGCTGGGGATCGAGTACCACATTCTGGAACGTGATACCTATTCCGTGGTGAAGGAGAAGATCCCGGAGGGCAAGACCACCTGCTCGCTGTGCTCGCGCCTGCGGCGGGGCATTCTCTACACCTTTGCCGATGAGATCGGCGCGACGAAGATGGCGCTCGGCCATCATCGCGATGACATGGTAGAAACCTTCTTCCTCAATTTGTTCCATGGCGGCACCCTCAAGTCCATGCCCCCCAAGCTGCGCGCCGACGATGGCCGCAACGTGGTGATCCGCCCGCTGGCCTATTGCAGCGAGAAGGACATCGAGGCCTACGCCGTGCTGCGCGAATTCCCCATCATTCCCTGCAACCTCTGTGGCTCCCAGGAAAACCTGCAGCGCAAGGTGGTTAAGGAGATGCTACTGGAGTGGGAGCGCAAGACCCCAGGCCGTACCGAGATCATGTTCCGCGCGCTGCAGAACGTGGTGCCGTCGCAACTCGCCGATCGCGAGCTGTTCGACTTCGCCAGCCTCAAGGTCGACGACAGCGCCACGCCGCGCTTCGTCCAGGTGATGAATCTCTGATGCGGGATTACGCCTGGCTGCTGGAGTACTCTGTCAATCGCTTCGGCTCGCTGGCCGCCCTGGAGGCGCGCCTGCCGCAACCGGTGGACGCCGCGGCCCTGAAGTCCGTGGGGGATGACCGCTACCTGTCGCTGCTGACCCGGCGCATCTTTCGCGCCGGGCTCAAGCACAGCCTGGTGGACGCCAAGTGGCCGGCCTTCGAGGAGGTTTTCTTCGGCTTCGATCCGGAGAAGGTGGTGCTCATGGGCGGTGAGCACCTGGAGCGGCTGATGCAGGACGCCCGGCTGATCCGCCACCTGGGCAAGTTGCGCAGCGTGCCGATCAATGCCCAGATTATCCTCGATCTGCAGCGCACCCACGGCAGCTTCGGCCGCCTGCTGGCCGAGTGGCCGGAACGGGACATCGTCGGACTGTGGGAGCTGCTGACCAAGCGCGGCAACCAGCTGGGCGGTCTGTCGGCGCAACGCTTCCTGCGCATGGCCGGTAAGGACACCTTCGTCGCCACCGACGACGTGGTCGCGGCGCTCAAGGCGCAGAACATCCTCGACAAGGCACCCACCGCCAAGCGTGACCGGCAGAAGATGCAGGAAGCCTTCAATCTCTGGCAGGAGCAGAGCGGGCGGCCACTGTGTCAGCTGTCGGTGATGCTGGCCCACACGGTGAATCATTGAGCGACGCCCTGGGGCGTGCCCGGCGATTGCTCGAGCGCGCCGAACGGGTGCTGTTCATCACTGGAGCGGGACTCTCCGCCGATTCCGGTCTGCCGACGTATCGCGGCCTGGTCGGGTTGTACAACGGTCTCACCGACGAGGGGATTCCCATCGAGGCGGCGCTGTCGGGCAGCATGCTGCGCCAGCGTCCCGAGGTCTGCTGGCGCTATCTCGCCCAGCTGGGGCGGGCCTGCGCCGCGGCGGCGCCCAATGCGGCGCACCAGGCGATCGCCGACTTCGGCCGCCGTGAGCTCGGGAGCTGGGTATTGACCCAGAACATCGACGGTTTCCATCGCCGCTCGGGTTTTCCGCCCGAGCGGCTGATCGAGATCCATGGCCAGCTGGAGCCGCTGGCCTGCATGGCGTGCGCGCTGCCGGTGGCGGATGCCGGGGCCTGCCTGGCGGGACCGCTACCGCCGCGGTGCCCGAATTGTGGTGGTATCCTGCGACCACCGGTGGTGCTGTTCGAGGAGGCTCTGCCGGGTGCCGAATTGCTACGTTTGCATGCGGCGGTGGATCAGGGATTCGACCTGGTGATCGCCGTGGGCACGACAGCGGCTTTCGCCTACATCCAGGAGCCGGTGGGGCGGACCCTGGCCCAGGGCGGGGACCTCGTCGAGATCAATCCGGACCGTTCCGCGCTGAGCGGTCTGGCGACCGTTCAGGTGAGAAAAAGGGCCGTAGACGTCCTTCCTTGGCTTTTGAGTCACATCGGCGGCTAAAAAAACTTGCCAACTGTGACTCAGGTCGGCAAGGTGTCGAAACTTTGAAAAAACGACACGGTCGTGCCCATGCCAAGGAATCGCCTCGCACCCCTCGTGCCCCTGACGCTGGTCTGCCTCCTCGCCGCTTGCGCGAGTGTCCCGCAGTCCTCCGACGCCGTCGTTGACCAAGCTCGTTCCACCTCCGCGCAGCCGCTGCAGACCGCCGCTCTGCATGGCACGCTCGGCACCTCGACCGGTCTGGAGCCGGCGGCCGCGGAAGCCGAGGGTGCGCAGCCGCGCCCGCCGTTCCCCCACAGCCAGTCGCCGCGTCAGCTCGACTGGGATCGTGAGGTCGGTCCGCGCCAGGCACTGCCGAATCTGGCGGATCAGATTCTCAACCGCGCCACCCAGTTGGTCGGTACGCCCTATCGCAAGGGTGGCAGCACCCTGGCCGGTTTCGATTGCAGCGGTTTCGTCAATTACGTGTTCCGCGAGCGGGCCGGCATGAAGCTGCCGCGCTCCACGCGTGAAATCATCGACCTCCAGGTACCGGTAGTCAGCAAGAACGATCTGGAACCCGGCGATCTGTTGCTGTTCAATAGCAACGGCCGTGGCCGGGTCAGTCACACTGGTATCTACATGGGCGAAGGCAAGTTCATCCATTCCTCCAGCCGTCGTAGCGGGGGAGTGCGGGTGGACAGCCTGGACGACCAGTACTGGAAGGTGAGTTTCCTGGAAGGCAAGCGCGTACTGCGCTGAGGTCTACTGTCGCGATGTTCGCCCGGTAGGCCGCGAGGACCCGTAGGTGCTGCGTGGCAGGCCGACGGCGATCGATGGACAACTAAGGATCTCATCCATGCCGCAGGCGGCTCGCCTAGGATTGTATTGCGTCTTTCTGCTGCTGGCCGCCTGCGCCGGTAGCCCGCCCCAGCCCCCAGCACCAACCGCGCCGGTGGTCTCCCGTCCGTTGCTCGAAAGCCAGGCTCAGGCGGCCAACGACGTGCTTTTCCGGGCCATCGGCCTGGTCGGGACACCCTATCGCTATGGCGGCAACACCCCGGCCGGCGGCTTCGACTGCAGCGGCCTGATCGGCTATGTCTACCGCGACGCGGCGGGGGTCACCCTGCCACGCTCGACTCGGGAGATGATCACCCTGGGTTCGCCCAACGTGGCACGCAATGCCCTGCAGCCGGGCGATCTGGTGTTCTTCGCTACGGCGGGTGGACGCGAAGTGAGCCATGCCGGCATCTACGTGGGCGAGGGGCGCTTCGTTCATGCGCCGCGTACGGGCGGTACGGTGCGGCTGGACAGCCTGGCCAAGCCCTACTGGCAGAAGAGCTATCTGCAGGCCAAGCGGGTGCTGGTCACGCCGAGTCTCGCCGGCGGCTATTGAACCCCGTTCCGCCCGGGCCGCTCGAATGAGTATCCAGCCCGACCGGAGCCCAGCATGCCCCAGGCGATACGTCTGCCGCCCCAGCCGGCTCGTTGCGAGCTGTGCGGTCGGGCGGCGCCGCTCACCCGTCATCACTTGATTCCTCGCTCGCTGCACGACAAGGCCTACGTGCGCAAAAGATTTGACCGCGTCAGCCGCATCACCGCCACCCTCTGGGTCTGCCGGCCCTGCCACAACCACATCCATCAGACCTTCGACGAAAAGACCCTGGCGCTGGAATACAACAGTCGCGAGTTGTTGCTGAGCGATGCCCGCATTCGCCAGTTCGTCGACTGGCTGGCCGCCAAGCCCGATGGCTTCGTGCCCAAGCGTTGAATAATACCACCCCTATAGTTCGGAATTATGCCCTTGTCCCGTCCTGTCCGGTGGGTGCGCGCGCTGCGCTTGCGGGCGAACGATAGCCGGGGCGAGGTGCTAGCCCCCGAGCGAGAATCTGCAGCGAGAGCCTCGTCTGGCTTTGTAAAGCCGCACGTCACGGCCTGAGCGCAAACTGTCGCCTGCATCTCACCTCCGGGGTCGAGTACCGCAAGCAGCCGACTTGCCGATTAGGATGAAGAAAAACCAGACGCAATCGGTCGCCCGGTTCGCGCTCAGAAGGAGAGCCGATGAGATCCCTCGCCCTGTCGTGTCTGGCAGGGACCCTGCTTCTGTCTACCGTCAGCCTGGCGCGGGCGGACGAGACGACGCTGTCGCGTGGCGAGTACCTGACTCGCCTGGGCAATTGCCAGGGTTGTCATACGCGGCCCGACGGCGCGCCCTTCGCCGGGGGTGTAGCCTTCGACACTCCCTTCGGCCGGCTCTATTCGAGCAATATCACCCCTGATCGCCAGCAGGGATTGGGTGCCTGGACGGTAGCGGAGTTTCGCCGCGCGTTGCATGAAGGCCTCGGCCGGAATGGCGAGCAGCTCTATCCTGCGTTTCCCTATACGGCCTATACCCGCCTGAGCGATGAAGACGTAGCGGCCATCTTCGCCTTCCTGCAGGTGCAGCGTCCGATACCCTATGCGCCGCCTGCCAATGCCCTGCGCTTTCCCTTCGATCAGCGCGCGCTGATCCGCGGATGGAAATGGCTGAATTTCACCCCAGGTCCGCTGCCTGCCCTGGCGGATGCCAAGGTGGCGCGCGGTGCCTACCTGGCCGAGGCGGTCGGGCATTGCCAGGAGTGCCATACGCCGCGCACCTGGAGCCAGGGGCTGGACAGAGATCGCGCCTATGCCGGGGCGACCCAGCAGGGCTGGGCCGCCTGGAATCTCACCAGCGATCCGCGCGGCCTCGCTGGCTGGAGCGATGCCAAGCTCGCCAGCTACCTGCGCGAAGGCCATCAGCGGGGCGAGGCGGTGGCGGCGGGGCCCATGGCCGAGGTGGTGAGTGGCGGTACCCGCTATCTGCGCGATGCCGATCTCGGTGCCCTGGTCGCCTACCTGCGAACGCTGCCGGCCAAGCCCGGTGCGGTGCCGGCGCGCGCCGAGGTACAGCCGCCCGGGGAGGGCGGATCACTCAGCGCTGCCGAGGCGGAAAGCGCCGCCCTGTTGCAGTCGGCCTGCGCCAGTTGCCATTCGCCAGACGACCGGGGACCGGCGGGGCCCTATCCCAAATCCTTCAGCAACTATTCGGCGGTGCGCGACCCGGCAGGGACCAACCTGATACGGGTGCTACTCGATGGGATAGACCGTCAGGGGCGTACCGAGCATGCCTTCATGCCGGCCTATCGCGATCTGCTCAGTGACCAGCAGCTCGCCGACCTGGCCAACTACATCGGCCGCCACTTCGGCGGCCAGGCTGCCGACGTCCGTCCCGCGGACGTGGCGGCGGCGCGGGAACAGGAGAAATAGCGGTGGCGGCCATCGAACTCAGGGTCAACGGCGAGGCCAGGCAACTCGACGTCGATCCGCGCATGCCCCTGCTGGAGGCCCTGCGTGACGAGCTGGGGCTCAAGGGGCCGAAATTCGGCTGCGGCCTGGGCGAATGCGGCGCCTGTACGGTGCTGGCGGATGGCAAGCCGGTACGCGCCTGCCTGTTGCCCGCCACCTCCTTCGTTGGGCGGGAGTTGCTCACCCTGGAAGGTTTGGGGACGCCGGAAGCGCCCCATGCGCTGCAGCAGGCCTTCATCGAGGAGCAGGCGGCCCAGTGCGGCTATTGCATCCCGGGCATGGTGATGACCGCCAAGGCCTTGCTCGAGCGGATCCCCGAGCCGAGCGATAGCCAGATTCGCCAGGCGCTGGCGGCCAATTTCTGCGGTTGCGGCACCCACTATCGGATTCTGCGCGCAGTGAAGCGGGCGGCGGTGCTCTTGCGCGAGCGTCAGGCATGAGTCTGTCACGACGCGCCTTCCTCGGTGGTGGGGCGGTCTTGCTGCTCGGGTTGAGTCTGCAGCGCCCGGTCGCAGCCCAGGTGCTACCCACGCCTAGCGATGCCGCCAGTCTCGCCAAGACCCTCGACGAGCGGCAACTGGATGCCTGGCTGGCGATAGACATCCAGGGTCAGGTCACCGTCTATAGCGGTAAAGTAGAACTGGGGACCGGGGTCAGCACGGCGCTACGCCAGATCGTGGCCGAAGAACTCTGTGTGGCCTTCAGTGCCACCCACCTGATCCAGGGCGATACCCGGTTGACTCCCGACCAGGGCATCACCGCCGGCAGCAAGAGTCTGCAGGTGGGCGGTGCGCAACTGCGCAAGGCCGCCGCCAGCGCGCGGCAATTCCTGTTTTTGGAAGGGGCCCGGCGGCTGGGGCTGGACCTGGCGGTGGTGGATACGGTGGACGGGCGCGTGGTGTACCGCGGCGATCCTACGGGGCGCTTCGTCAGCTATGGCGAATTGGTCGGCGGGCGGCCCCTGGGACGGCTGGTGAATCAGGGCGTGCGCACCCGGGCGACCAAGGACTATCGCCTGGTGGGTACCTCGGTACCGCGGGAGGACATTCCCGCCAAGTTGTTCGGCACCTTTGACTACGTCCATGACCTGCGCCTGCCCGGCATGCTGCACGGCTGTGTGGTGCGTCCGCCCTGTACCGGCTCGGCGCGCCTGGCGGGGGTGAGCATTCGTGGCCTCGACGCCAGCGCGCTGCCCGCCGGGGCGCAATTGGTCTACGAGGGCGCCTTCGTCGCGGTGCTGGCGGAGCAGCCGTGGCTGGCGCGGCAAGGCGCGGCGGCGCTACGGGTGGATTGGAGCCTGGTGCCGGACCTGCCGCTACCGGGCGAGCTCTATGGACATCTGGAAGCCAAGGGCGGTCCGGCGGACGTCCAGCAGGAGGTAGGCGACGTCGAGCAGGAGCTGCAGCACGCGGCGCAGCGGCTGACGGCGGAGTACCGCTGGCCCTACCAGAACCACGACTCCATCGGCCCCTCCTGTGCGGTGGCGGACGTGCGCGCCGAAGGTGCCACCGTCTGGAGCGGCACCCAGGGCGTCTATCAACTGCGCGCGGCACTGGCCGAGCTCCTGCGGCTGCCGGAAGACGGCATCCACGTCATCTACCAGCAGGCCTCTGGTTGCTACGGTCACAATGGCGCGGACGACGCGGCGGCCGATGCGGCGTTGCTGTCCAAGCTGTGCGGTCGCCCGGTGCGGGTGCAGTGGAGTCGCGCCGACGAGCATGGCTGGAATCCCAAGGGCCCGGCGATGCTGATGCGCCTGGCCGGCGGCCTGAGCGCCGCAGGCGATCTGCTCGCCTGGCGCTTCGCCAACTGGACGCCTACCCATCTGACTCGCCCCAATGGCCAGACTGGCGCGGCAGCGTTGCTCGCCGGGCAGCTGGCCTACAACCTGCCGCTCAAGGGTGGTCGTGGGGGTGGCAATCGCAATGCGCCGCTGGACTACGATCTGGTCAACATCCAGGTGTCCACTCACTGGCTGGAGGCTAGCGACTCGCCGCTACGGCCCTCGGCCCTGCGCGCCCTGGGAGCGGTCGGCAATACCTTTGCCAACGAATCCTTCATGGACGAGCTGGCGTTGGCCGCGGGCGTCGATCCCCTCGAATTCCGCCTGCGCTATCTGCAGGACCCGCGGGCGCGGGCGGTACTGCAGGCCGCCACGGCCAAGGCCGGTTGGCAACTGGCGCCGGTGCGCAAGTCCGCCTGGGACGGCAGTCCCGCCATCGGACAGGGCCTGGCTTTCCTACGCTACGAAAACGAGAACGCCTATGTGGCGGCGGTGGTGGAGGTGGCGGTGAGTCGGGCGACTGGCATTCGCGTCACCCGGGTGGTGGTGGCCCATGATTGCGGGTTGATCGTGAATCCCGATGGCCTACGCAACCAGTTGGAGGGCTGCGTGGTGCAGGGTATCGCCCGCACCCTCAAGCAGGAGGTGCAGTTCGATCACCAGGGGGTGACCAGCCTGGAGTGGGGCGCCTATCCACCGCTGACCTTCAGCGACTTGCCCGAGCTGGAGCTGGAATTGCTCGACCGCCCGGAAGAGCCCTCGGTAGGCGCCGGGGAGGCCACCACGGCGGCGATCCCGGCGGCCATCGCCAATGCGGTAGCCGCCGCGACCGGCGTACGCCTGCGCGAGGCGCCCCTGACCCGGGCGCGTCTGCTCGCGGCGCTGGCCGACGGCTAGGCGCGCCTGATCCGCTGCTTGAAGAACAGCACCCCACCCGCACCCAGCAGGGCCACCACGCCGGCGCCGATCCACAGCGGTTCGTTGCCGGCGAAGCTGAAGTGATCGACGCCCTTGGCGGCCAGATACCCCGGCGCCATCATCAGCGGCGCCCAGACGATGGCCGAGAGCACGTTGGCCGACTGGAAGCGCAGCTGGTTCATGGCCATCATCCCGGCCACCAGGGGCACGGTGTTGCGGATCATGGTCAGGAAGCGCCCGCCGAATACCGCGAAGAACCCATAGCGGCGAAAGAACAGCCGGGTCCGGGCCACCTGCTTGCGATAGCGGCGAAAGGGCGGTCGGTGGACGATGCTGGGCCCGAGCCAGCGGCCGATGATGTAGGAGCAGATGTCGCCGAGGATGGCGCCGATGATGGCGGCCAGCACCAGAGGTGCCGGGGACAGCACACCCGAGCCGGCCAGGCCCCCGACCACCAGCATGAGCGCCGTAGCCGGGATGAAGACGCCAAGCAACACCAGGGACTCGCCAAAGGCGAGCAGTCCGACGATCAGCGGCGCCCAGGCCTGATGGGTTTCGATGAAACCGAGCAGCGATTGAGTCAAGGATTCCATGGGTGGCCTCTCCTGCCGAAAGTCCTAAGACTACGCGGCGCTCGAAGTCTGCCAGCCGTTTCAACAGCTTGAATCAATTTCCATTGCTGAAAGTGCGCAGGAGCCCGCAATAGACGGGCCCAGGTAAGTCCCTCAGGTCGAGGCCAGGGCGTCTTGGGCTGCCTGCCAGCGCAATTCGTGCCGTTCGCCGACCACGAAACGATCGCCCTGAAAATCCCAGCGCTCCACGTCAACCGTCTTTTCCGCGCCTTCGCCGACCAGCAGGCGATTGAAGGAGTTGGGCGAGGTGCCGCGGACGCGGGAAGACAGAGCGGTACCAGCCTGGACGATCCAGACCTCGCGGGGTAGGGCCGGGTACTGGCGGCTCAGCGGCAGGACGTAGGGCAAATGGATGTGCCCACCCATCACCAGGTCCAGTCCGGCATCGGCCCAGGTGGCCAGGGCCTGGTCGGCGTTGTGCTGCAGGTTGCTCAGGTCGCTGAGTTCGAGAGCGCCGAACGGCTGGTGGGCAATGACGATGCGCAGCTTCGCGGGTCCAGCGCGGTGCAGACGCTCGGCCACGCGCTCGATCTGCTCAGGGCTCACCGCGCCATCCTTGTGGCGTTGCGGGGCGGTGGTGTTGAGACCGACCAGCAGCAGCTCGTCGTTCTCGAAACTGGGCTCCAAGTCCTGGCCGAAGTGGCGGCGATAGTTGCCATAGGGCGTCAGGAAGCGAGCGAAGACGTTGTACAGCGGCAGGTCGTGATTGCCCGGGATCACCAGGGTGCGGGGAATGCCATAGCTTTCCAGGCGTTCGACGAAGGTCTTGGCGGCGGCGAATTGTTCGCGGCGGGCGCGTTGGGTGATGTCCCCGGAGAGGATGAGGACATCGGCGCCGTGTTCGCGGACATGGGCCTCCAGGGCCGCGACCACAGCGGGTTGCTCGGTGCCGAAGTGGGTATCGGAGATTTGCAGGAGGGTCGTCATGAGGACCTGGTTTCCAACGGATTCCCCTTTACGACCGCAACGGGCGCCAAGCTATCCGGCGAGTCTAGTTAGACTTCGCCGTCGTGATGCCAGGCATCATGCAGTTCGCTGGCGCTGGCTTCACCGACTTCGGCGCGGGCCTTCAGCCAGTCCAGCAGCGCGGTACGGTCTTCCGCGGTGGGCGAGGTGTAGCGCTTGTTGGCCATGATGGTGCCTTCGACCCAGGCGTTGTCGAAGCCGCCGATGTAGTCCAGCTTGCGCTCTTCGACGTAGTCGATGAAGTCGCCCAGGAAGGTGTCCAGATCGTCTTCGCTGAGTTCGTTCTTGAAGCTCACCTTGATTTCGAAGGCCAGTTCCTGGAATTCGCCCAGGTATTGCTTCTTGCGCAGGCGACGCTTCATGCGGCTCAAACGGGGATCTTGGTTGGTATCGGTCATGGCGAAGGCCTGGATGTCGATGAAAGGGCGGGCATTATCCCTGGCGTCGGTCGCTAATGCCAATGCCGACCGCGTTAGCGGCAGGTCGGCAGGCACCTTTTGGCTGCGACCAGAGCGCGCACTACCAGCTTGAGCGCTCTCAGGCCGCCATGGCCGCGCAGGCCTCGGCACAGGCTTCGCAGGCGCGGGCACAGGCCTGGCAGTGGTCGGCCTTGTGCTTGCCGCACTCTGCGGCACAGGCGCGGCAAGTGGCCAGGCACAGGGCGCAGGCTTCGGCGACGCGGTCGCTGCCGCGCTGCATGAAGGTGGCGGCCAGGCGACAGGCGTCGGCGCAGTCACGATCCAGGCGAATGCAGTCGCGCATCATGTCGACATGGGCTTCGCTCAGGCAGGCGCTGGCGCAGGTTTCGCAGGCCGCGGCGCAGTCGAGGCAGGCCTTGATGCAGGCGGCGAGGGTGGCATCGGTCATCCGGTAGCTCCTTACGGTGGGTGCCTAGGGTGGACCCATTCGCCAGACGTCGAGTTCGAGCCGAGCGATCGATTGACGCTCTCCGGGCTAGTCCGTACCCTGCGCCCTTGCACGTGGTGCCCCGCCTGAGCCGGGGTGAAACAGGGAAGCCGGTCGAGCCGGCGCTGCCCCCGCAACGGTAGTTGAGTAGTAGCTGCGCGACACCCACTGGCCCCGGCCGGGAAGGGGCGCAGTGGATGCCCCAGGGTATCGACTCACCAGCCCGGAGACCGGCCACGCTTGCGTTCATCTCGGCGATGCGGAGGGCGTCGCGCGGCGTCGTCACCTGCCTTGTGCGGGCGGCGTCTCTGCCCTTTTCTCCGCCGCGCCCGCATCCGGAGAACCGCCATGACCGATACCCCCGATACTTCCAGCGATGAGCGCGACGAGCGCCACCGGGCGCGCATGGTGCGCAAGAAGGCGGTGATCGGTGCCCGCATCGCCGACGCCCAGGAGGAACGCGGCCTGCTGCTGGTGCATACCGGCATCGGCAAGGGCAAGAGCAGCTCGGCCTTCGGTATGGCGGCACGCGCCCTCGGCCACGGCATGAAGGTGGGGGTAGTGCAGTTCATCAAGGGCCGTCGTGACACCGGCGAGCAACTCTTCTTCAAGCGCTTCCCGGACGAGGTGCGCTACCACGTCATGGGCGAGGGCTTCACCTGGGACACCCAGGACCGTGCCCGCGACCTGCAATCGGCTGCCGCGGCCTGGGCGGTGGCGGTGGAGCTGCTGCGCGATCCGGCCATCGGCCTGGTGCTGCTGGACGAACTCAACATCGCCTTCAAGCATGGCTACCTGGACGTCGACCAGGTGCTCGCTGACCTCGCCGGGCGTCCAGCCCATCAGCACGTGGTGGTCACCGGCCGCGGCGCTCCGCCGGCGTTGGTCGAGGCCGCCGATACCGTGACCGACATGAGCCTGGTCAAGCATGCCTTCCAGGCCGGCGTCCGCGCCCAGCAGGGCATCGAATGGTAGGGGCAACGCGGCATTGCCCGGCGCTGCTGATCGCCGCCCCGGCCTCCGGCCAGGGCAAGACCAGCGTCACCGCCGCCCTGGCCCGGCTGCACGCTCGTCAGGGCCGACGAGTGCGGGTATTCAAGTGCGGTCCGGACTTCCTCGACCCGATGATCCTCGCCCGCGCCAGCGGCGCGCCGGTCTACCAGCTCGATCTCTGGATGATCGGCGAAGCCGAGAGTCGGCGGCTGCTGTGGGAAGCGGCGGGGGAGGCCGATCTCATCCTCATCGAAGGGGTCATGGGCCTGTTCGACGGTCAGCCCTCCGCGGCGGACCTGGCCGAGCGCTTCGGCGTGCCGGTCTTGGGGGTAATCGACGCCGCCGGCCTGGCGCAGACCTTTGGCGCCCTGGCCTATGGCCTGGCCCACTACCGGCCGAGTCTGCCCTTCGCCGGGGTGCTGGCCAATCGCAGTGGCAGTTCGCGGCAGACCCAGTTGATCCGGGGCAGCCTACCGGCGGGTATGACCTTCTTCGGCAGCCTGCCGCGGGATGCCGGCATCGAACTACCCAGTCGCCATCTCGGGCTGATCCAGGCCGACGAGGTCACCGATTTGGATCGCCGTCTCGACGCCGCTGCCGACGCCCTGGCGGCCAGTTCCGATATCGAATTGCCGCCACCCGTAGCCTTTGCCGCCCCGCAGCCAACGTCCGTCGAACCGCTGTTGGCCGGGGTGCGTATCGGCGTGGCACGGGATGCGGCTCTGGCCTTTATCTACCAGGCCAACCTCGATCTCTTGCGCGCCTTGGGCGCCGAGCTTTCCTTCTTTTCCGTACTCGCAGATAGCCAACTGCCCGAGGTGGATAGCCTCTATCTGCCCGGCGGCTATCCCGAGCTGCACCTGCAGGCACTGTCCAACAACCTGGGCATGCGCGCGGCCATCCGCGCTCACCACGCCGCCGGCAAGCCGATCCTGGCCGAATGCGGTGGCATGCTCTATCTGCTCGATGAACTGACCGACAAGGCCGGTGAGTCCGCCACCATGCTCGGCCTGCTGCCGGGCAGCGCGCGGATGCAGGCGCGGCTGACCGCCCTGGCGTTGCAGTCGGTGGAATTCGAGCAGGGCACCCTGCGCGGCCACACCTATCACCATTCCGCCCTGGAGTCCCCGGAAGCGCCCTGGGCGCGCGGGCTGTGCCCCAATGGCAAGGCGGTGGCCGAGGCGGTCTACCGCGACGGTCGCCTTACCGCCAGCTATATTCACTTCTACATGCCGTCGGCACCCGCCGCGGCCGCCGCGATGTTCAAGCCGTGACCACGACGCCCTATACCCCCGCCGAACGAGCCGCCGTCTACCGAGCCATTGCCGAGCGCCGCGACATGCGGCATTTCTGCGGTGGCGAGGTGCCCGCCGAACAATTGGCGCGCCTGCTGAGCGCGGCTCATCACGCGCCCAGCGTGGGGCTGATGCAGCCCTGGCGCTTCCTGCGCATCACCGATCCGGCCTTGCGCCAGCGGCTGCACGAGCTGGTGGAAGAGGAGCGCTGTGCCACCGCCGAGGCCCTTGGCGAGCGCAGCGACGAGTTCATGAAGCTCAAGGTGCAGGGCATCCTCGATTGCGCCGAAGTGCTGGTGGCGGCCCTCATGGACGGCCGTGAAACCCACATCTTCGGGCGGCGTACCCTGCCGGAGATGGATCTCGCCTCGTTGTCCTGCGCCATCCAGAATCTCTGGCTGGCGGCGCGCTGCGAAGGCCTGGGTATGGGCTGGGTCTCGCTGTTCGAACCGGAAGCCGTGCGCAGCCTGCTGGGGATGCCCGAAGGCTCCCAGCCGGCGGCCATTCTCTGCCTGGGGCCGGTCGAGGCCTTCTATGAGCGGCCGATGTTGGAAGAAGAGGGCTGGCGGCAGGGCCGTCCCCTGGAAGAACTGGTCTTCGAGAATCGTTGGGGCCGGAAACCATGATGTTGGCGTTCACGGTGGTGGTCGGGATGCTGCTCGACCTCCTGCTCGGTGAGCCGCGGCGCGCCCATCCCCTGGTGCTGTTCGGGCGCTTCGCCGACGGCCTGGAGGCGCGTCTCAATCCCGGGGGTCGCGGCTGGCGCAGCCACGGAGTCATGGCCTGGAGTCTTGCCGTGCTGCCCTGGGTGCTGCTCACCGCCTTGCTCTGCCAGATCGGCTGGCTGGCCTGGATCATCCAGCCGTTGGCGCTCTACCTGGCCATAGGGCTGCGCAGCCTGGGCGAGCATGCCGAACCGGTGGCACGCGCCCTGCAGCGCAATAATCTGCCGGAGGCACGGCAGCGGGTCGGTTACCTGGTCAGCCGTGAAACCGCGGAGCTGGACGAGACCGCCGTCGCCCGCGCCGCCACCGAATCGGTGCTGGAGAACGGCAGCGATGCCGTCTTCGCCGCGCTGTTCTGGTTCGCCCTGCTCGGCGCGCCGGGCGTGGTGCTCTATCGCCTGGCCAATACCCTGGATGCCATGTGGGGCTATCGCACCCCGCGCCTGGAGCGCTTCGGCTGGGCCGCGGCGCGTCTCGATGACGTGCTCAACTATATCCCCGCGCGCCTGGTCGCCCTGACCTACGCCGGACTCGGCCGCTTCTGGAACGCCATCGAATGCTGGCGCACCCAGGCACCGTTGTGGGACAGCCCCAACGCCGGTCCGGTGATGGCCGCTGGCGCCGGTGCCCTGGGCGTGAGCCTGGGCGGGGCGGCGCGCTACCACGGTGAGTGGCACGAGCGTCCTGTGCTCGGGCGCGGCCCGGCACCGACCTTCCTGGCCATCACCCGAGCCCTCAAGCTGGTCCGCCGCGGTGCCTGGCTATGGACAGCGCTGATCGCCCTGGGAGGGTTGCTGCTTGCTTGAGCACGGCGGTCGATTGCGCCGCGCGGCGCGTACTTACGATATCCCCTTGGCAGACTGGCTGGACCTGTCCACTGGACTCGCGCCCTGGCCTTGGCCGCTGCCGGAGATTCCCGCCAGTTCCTGGGCGCGCCTGCCCGAGCCCGACGATGGCCTGGTGGAGGCTGCCTGCGCCTACTACCGTGCACCTATCGCTTTGCCGGTGGCAGGCTCCCAGGCCGCCATCCAGGCGCTGCCGACCCTGCGGGCACCCGCGCGCATCGCGGTGCTCGCCCCCTGTTACGCCGAGCACGCCCTGGCCTGGCGTCGCGCCGGGCACGAGGTGCTTGAGCTGAGCGAGGAGCAGATCACGGCCGGACTCGATTCGCTCGACGTGCTGGTGGTGGTCAATCCCAACAATCCCACCGGACAGCAACTACCGCCCGCGCGGCTGCTGGACTGGCACGGTCGGCTCGAACGGCGCGGCGGTTGGCTGGTGGTCGACGAGGCCTTCATGGACCCGACGCCAGACCTGAGTCTGGCGCCCTACAGCGATCTGCCCGGGCTGATCGTGCTGCGCTCCTTCGGCAAGTTCTTCGGCCTGGCTGGCCTACGCCTGGGCTTCGTGCTCGCCGCGCCCGATTTCCTGGCGCGCCTCGACGAGTACCTCGGTCCCTGGACGGTGAATGGCCCGAGTCGCTATCTCGCCCGGCAGGTGCTGGCGGATGTCGCGGCGCACGAGTGTCAACGCACGGCCTTGCTCCAGGCCGGCGATCGGCTGGCGACCCTGCTCGCCGCCCACCACCTGCCGCCCAGCGGCGGCTGTGCCTTGTTCCAGTTGCTGCGCCGCCCGGACGCCGCGGCCCTGCATGAACACCTGGCGCGCCAGGCGATCTTCACCCGGCTGTTTCCCGCCCTGAGTGCCCTGAGATTCGGCTTGCCCGCCGACGAGTCCGGCTGGCAGCGCCTCGACCAGGGCCTGGCCCGCTACCGGAGTTCCTCATGAGTACCTTGATGGTGCAGGGCACCACCTCCGACGCCGGCAAGAGCACCCTGGTGGCCGCGCTGTGCCGCTGGCTGTATCGCCAGGGCGTGAGCGTGGTGCCCTTCAAGCCGCAGAACATGGCGCTCAACAGCGCCGTGACCGCCGACGGTGGCGAGATCGGTCGCGCCCAGGCGGTCCAGGCTCAAGCCTGCGGACTCGCCCCGCATACCGATATGAATCCGGTGCTGCTCAAGCCCAACACCGATGTCGGCGCCCAGGTGATCATCCATGGTCGCGCCGTCACCAGCATGGACGCCAAGGCCTACCACGCCTACAAGCCCATCGCGCGCGAAGCCGTGTTGGCCTCCCATGCCCGGCTGGCGGCGCAGTATCGGGTGGTGCTGGTGGAGGGCGCCGGCTCGCCGGCCGAGATCAACCTGCGCCAGGGCGACATCGCCAACATGGGCTTCGCCGAGGCGGTGGACTGCCCCGTGCTGTTGGTGGCCGACATCGACCGCGGCGGCGTCTTCGCCCATCTGGTCGGCACCCTGGACCTGCTCGAACCCAGCGAGCAGGCGCGCGTCGCCGGTTTCATCATCAACCGCTTCCGCGGCGACCTGGCCCTGCTGCAACCGGGACTGGACTGGCTGGAAGCGCGCACCGGCAAGCCGGTGCTCGGCGTGCTGCCCTATCTCCACGACCTGCACCTGGAAGCCGAGGATCGCCTGGCCACCGGCCAGGTCGCCAAGCAGGGGCCGCGCCTGCGGGTGGCGATACCGGTGATGCCGCGGCTGAGCAATCACACCGATTTCGACCCACTGCGCCTGCATCCCCAGGTCGAGCTGCTGTTCGTGCGCCAGGGCGAAGACCTGCCGGCGGCGGACCTGATCATCCTCGGCGGTTCCAAGAGCGTGCGCAGCGACCTGGCCTTCCTGCGCGCCCAGGGCTGGGACACGGCCATTGCCCGTCATCTGCGCTACGGCGGCCGGGTGCTGGGTATCTGCGGCGGTTTCCAGATGCTCGGCGAGTGCATCGCCGACCCTCTTGGCCTGGAAGGGACACCGGGCGATAGCGCCGGTCTGGGGCTCTTGGCCATGACCACCGAATTGGCGGCGGAAAAGCAGCTGCGTAACGTGCGTGGCTCGCTGTGCGACGGCGGGGCCGAGTTCGTCGGCTACGAGATCCATGCCGGCGTCAGCCAGGGCCCGGCGCTGGAGCGCCCGGTGCTGCGCTTCGCCGATGGCCGGGTCGACGGCAGCCTCAGCGCCGACGGCCAGGTGCTGGGCACCTATCTGCACGGCCTGTTCGAATCGCCCGCGGCCAGCGTCGCGCTGTTGCGTTGGGCCGGCCTGGCCGAGCCCGAACAGCTGGACTACCACGCCCTGCGCGAACGCGATCTGGAGCGCCTGGCCGATCTGGTCGAACACCACTTGGACACCGGGCGCCTGCGCGCCCTCTGCGAGCTCTAGATGCGCGAATTCATCCTCGGCGGCGCTCGCTCCGGCAAGAGCGCCCTGGCCGAGCGCCTGGCCGCCGAGTCCGGCCTCGCCGTCACCTACATCGCCACCGCCGGCGGCAGCGACGCTGAGCTGGCGCGGCGCATCGAGCGCCATGCCGCCCGCCGGCCGGCGCACTGGGCGCTGGTGGAGGAACCCCTGGCGCTGGCCGAACGGCTGCGCGCCCTGGCCGCGCCGGACGGCTGCCTGCTGGTGGACTGTCTCACCCTCTGGCTGACCAACCTGCTGCTGCTCGACGATCCCCAGCGTCTCGACCAGGCCTGTGCCGAACTGCTCGATGCCGTGCCGCAGTTGCCTGGCCGACTGATCTTCGTCAGCAACGAAACCGGCCTGGGCGTCGTCCCGCTGGGCGAGCTGACGCGGCGCTACGTCGACGCCGCTGGCGAATTGCACCAAGCCCTGGCTGCGCGTTGCGACCGCGTGGTACTGACCGTGGCCGGGCTACCCCTCATCCTCAAAGGAACCCCGCTATGAGCATGCCCTGGTGGCAAGGACCCTGCCGCCAACCCGATACCGCCGCCGCCGAGGCTGCGCGCCAGCGGCAGGCGGTCCTGACCAAGCCGAGCGGCTCGCTCGGCGACCTGGAGGCGTTGGCCATCCAGATGGCAGCCCTGCAGGGCACCTCCCGGCCCGTGTTGGAGCGCACGGCCATCGCCGTCTTCGCCGGCGACCACGGGGTCGTGGAGGAGGGCGTTTCGGCCTATCCGCAGGCCGTCACCGCCGAGATGGTGCGCAATTTCGTCCGCGGCGGGGCGGCCATCAGCGTGCTGGCCCGGCAACTCGACGCCACCCTGGAAGTGGTCAACCTGGGTACCGTCACGCCCCTGGAGGCGCTGCCGGGGGTGATCGACCTGCCGTTGGGCCCCGGCACCGCCAACTTCACCCTGACCGCGGCCATGACCCACGAACAGTGCCAGGCCGCGCTGCAGGCCGGCCGCGATGCCGTGCTGCGCGCCCGGGCGCACGGCGCCGACCTGTTCATCGGTGGCGAGATGGGCATCGGCAATACCACCGCCGCCAGCGCCCTGGCCAGCGTGCTCCTGGATACCTCGCCCCAGGCCCTGGCCGGCCCGGGCACCGGTCTGGACGCCAGCGGCGTGGCACGCAAGGTCGCGGTCATCCAGCGCGCCCTGCTGCGCCACGGCGAAGCGCTACAGGATCCCTACGAACTGCTGCGCCGGTTGGGCGGCTTCGAGCTGGCGGCCCTGACCGGTGCCTACCTGACCTGCGCCCAGCAGGGCCTGCCGACCCTGGTGGACGGCTTCATCTGCTCGGTGGCGGCGCTCTGCGCCCTGCGCCTACAACCCGATACCCGGGACTGGCTGCTGTTCGCCCACTGCGGCGCCGAACCCGGCCATGCCGCCGTGCTGCTAGCCCTAGGCGGCGAGCCCATGTTGGACCTGGGCCTGCGCCTGGGCGAGGGCAGTGGCGCGGCCCTGGCCGTTCCCTTGCTACAGCTGTCCTGTCGCCTGCACAGCGAGATGGCGACCTTCGCCGAAGCCAGCGTCTCCGACCGTGCCCATGACTGATTGCTGGCTGCTGCGCCATGGCGTTACCGAAGGTCCGGAGGGCTTTCGCGGTCGCCTTGATCCGCCACTGTCGGCGCAGGGCTGGGCGCAGCTGCGCGCGGCCGTCGCCGAGCTGCCACCGTTCGCCCTGATCCTGAGTTCACCACAGCAGCGTTGTGCACGTTTCGCCGAGTGGCTGGCGGCGGAGCAGGGCGCCACGCTGCACCTGGAGCCAGCGTTACGCGAGCTGGATTTTGGCGAGTGGGAAGGACGTAGCGCCGCCGACCTGATGCAGGAGCAGGCCGAGGCCCTCGGGCGGTTCTGGGCCGATCCCTATGCCTATACGCCGCCCGGGGGCGAGCCGGTAGCCGCCTTCGCCGAACGGGTGCTCGGCGCCGTGGCGCGCTGGCAGCCGCGGCTGCAAGAGCGGCGCAGCCTGATCGTCACCCATGGCGGTGTGATCCGTCTGCTGCTGGCCCGCCAGCTCGGTCTTGCGCCCAAGGACCTGCTGCAGGTCGAGGCGCCTTACGCGACGCTGCAAGCGTTGACGCTGGAGCCCTGCTGATGCCCTTGCCGCTGCTGATCGCCGTGCAATTCCTCACCCGCCTGCCGGTTCGCCTGCCGGGGATGCCGCCGCCGGAGGCCGTGGGCCGCTCGGTGCTCTGGTATCCGGTGGTGGGCTTGCTGCTCGGGGGGCTGCTGAGCCTGATCGCCTGGTTGGGGGCGGGGAGTGGAGTGTTCCTGCAGGCGGCGCTGGTGCTGGCGGGTTGGGTGATGCTGACCGGCGGCCTGCACCTGGACGGCCTGGCCGATACCGCCGATGCCTGGGTCGGCGGCTATGGTGATCGCGAGCGCACCCTGGCGATCATGAAGGACCCGGCCTGCGGCCCCATGGGCGTGCTGGCGCTGCTGTTGACCCTGTTGCTCAAGTGGAGCGCCCTGGTCGTGCTGCTGCCGCAGTCGTCCAGCTGCCTGTGGCTGGCCCCCCTGGCCGGGCGCCTGGCGCTGCCCTGGCTGCTGCTGACCACGGCCTACGTCCGCCCGGGCGGACTCGGTGAACTGCTCAGTCGCCACCTGCCGCGGGCGACCCTGCGCGGGGTACTGGTCGGCGGCGCGGTGCTGTTGCTGCTGTTGCCCCTCGGCGGATTCGCCCTGATCGCCACCGCCGCGATCGCGCTGCTGGCGCGCCGGGCCTTCCGCCAGCGCCTCGGCGGCACTACCGGCGACACTGCCGGGGCCCTGCTGGAGCTGAGCGAAACCGCGGTGCTGGTCGTCCTGGCCTTGGTGGCGCACTGAAAATACTCGGCCTAACTGTGAGATGGCGGGAAGTTTGCCACCGTGCGCCTTGAAGCTTGCCCCGTTAACCGCTAAGAAGGCCTGTGGTATCGCCCTGATGCGACAGCCACCCAAGACACGCGCGGGTCCGGAGGGAGTCGTCGTCAGCAGGACAAGGAGCCCTAATGCCCGGTGCGTATTCGCGCGCGGATTCGGCCAAGGAAATCGCCGCCGAACCCCGCCTTCGTTTCAAGCCTCGCAGTCTGTTCGCCAAGTTTCTGCTGGCCTTCATCCTGGTGGATGCCCTGGGCACCACGCTGTTCACCCTGCACAGCTATCGCCAGGCGCGTGACGTCAGCAGCCAGAGCATCGACTACCGGTTGATGAGCGCTGCCCTGGCCTTGCCCGAGATCCTCGGCGAGGACTACCTGGCGCAACTGCAGGATCCCGCGCAAGCCGATCCGCAGCGCTATCACCGCACCCTCGTGACCCTCGATCGCTATGCGCAGAAGGCGGGTCTGGCAGCGCTCTACGCCTTCGTCGAGGATGGCGACGAGTTCCGCTTCATCATGGACTCGGCCAGCGAAGAGGACATCCGCATCGGCTACTACGGCGACTATCGCCAGGTCTACGAGCAGGCTCCGCCGGAGCTGCGCGCGGTGTTCACCGATCACCAACCCCGTTTCGCCGAATACCAGGATGGTTTCGGTAATTTTCGTTCCCTGTTCCTGGCCGTTCCCGGCCGGGACGGGCAAGTGGTCGTCATGGGGGCGGATATGTTCATGGAAGGCATAGCAGCGGCGGAGCGCTCGGCGCTGCTGGAGTCGCTGCTCATCGGGGTGCTCATCTTCGCCTTGGGTGCGCTGGTCGCGCGCATCCTGGCGGGAGCGCTCAATCGCTACCTGCTGCGCCTCGGGCAGGCTACCGAGCGCATCGCCGACGGCGATTACCAGCTCGGGCTCAAGGAGGGGCGAGATCCGGTGGGCCGCCTGGGGCGGGCCATGAACCAGATGGGCGCCGCCCTGGCCGCCCGGGAGCGCCGCATCAGCCAGCTGGCGTTCCGCGACATGCTGACCCGGCTGCCCAACCAGACCCGCCTGGTGCTGGAGCTGCGCCAGCGCATCGAGCAGGCCCCCCTGGGGCGCTTCGCCGTGCTGCTGCTGGATGTCGCCAACTTCCGTAACATCAACGAACTGCTCGGCCAGGAAGGCGGCGACAAGATCCTCCGTCATCTGGCCCGGCGCCTCAGGGTCGCGGCGCCGGAGGAGAATGGCGTGGCCCGGATCGGTGCCGACACCTTCGTGCTCCTGCTGCCCTGGTTCGATGCCGGCTCCGCCGAGGCGGCGCTGCTCTCCCTGCGCAACCTGGTGGAAAAACCGGTGGTCAGCGGCAATCAGCGCGTCTCCCTGCGCATCACCTTCGGCATCGCCTGCTATCCCGAGCATGGCGAGGGTGCCGAGGGGCTGCTGGCCAACGCCGAGACCGCCCTGCAGGAGGCCCGGCGGCGACAGCTGCCCTATGCCTTCCACGACCCGGAGCAGGAGCGCCAGCGCCAACTCGGCATCGCCCTGCTCGATGCCCTGGACCTGGCTGTGGATCACGATCAGCTGCGGCTCTATCTGCAGCCGAAGATCTCCCTGGCGGACGGGCGCATCGCCGGTGCCGAGGTACTGATCCGCTGGCAGCACCCGGAACTTGGTCTGCTTGGGCCGGAGGTCTTCGTCGGCATCGCCGAGCAGAGTCGCAAGATCTGCGACATCACCCTCTGGATTCTCGAGCGCTGCATGCGGCTGCAGCGCGATTGGCCGCTGGGCTCGCTCACGCTCAACGTCAACCTCTCGCTGCTGGATCTCGAACATCCGGCCTTCATCGGCCGCATCGGCCGCCTGCTCGACGAGACCGGCGCCATCGCCCAGAGCTTCTGCCTGGAAATCACCGAGTCGCGCGCCATGAGCAATCCGGTCCAGGTGCTCGACTGTCTGAGGCAACTCAAGGCGATGGGCTTCGAACTGGCCTTGGACGACTTCGGCGCCGGCCATTCCTCGCTGGCCTGCCTGAGCAGCTTCCCCATCGACGAGTTGAAGATCGACAAGCAGTTCATCGAGCACTCTCAACTGCCGGGCGATCAGGAAGTCATTCGCCTGCTGGTCCAGTTGGGTCAACTGCGCGGGCTGCGAGTGGTGGCCGAAGGGGTGGAGACGCCCGAAGCTGCCGCCTTGCTGACGGCCATGGGCTGTGACCAGTTGCAGGGGCTGCTGGTGGCTGGCCCCATGCCCAGGGAGGTGTTCGAGGCCTGGTACGGCGCGCACCAGGGGCGCTGGGCGGTGCTCGCCTGAGCGGGCTCAGGGCTGGCTGACCGCCGCCCCGCCGAGCAATGGCGGCAGGCGCTCCACCAACTCGTCCAGCACCAGACGCACCCGCAAGGGCAGTTGTCGCATGGCCGGCCAGATCGCCTGGATCTCGATGGGTTGGGCACGCTCGGCGAAGGTGAGGGCCACCAGTTCGCCTTCGCGCAGCGCCGCCTCGACCAACCAGCTCGGCAGACGCGTGACCCCGAGCCCCCGACAAGCCGCCTGGAGCATGGCCTCGAGGTCGTCCAGGAGCAGCCGGGCCGGTGGCCGGATCTCGAGCAACTTGCCCGCGGTGTCCTGGAAGGCCCAGCTCGCCCCTTGGGTACCGCGGCCATAGAGTACTGCCGGCTGCTGCGCCAGCTCGTCCAGGCTCTGTGGTGTGCCGTGGCGAGCCAGCCAGGCGGGTGCCGCGCAGACCACCATGAGATGCCGTCCCAGGCTGCGGCTCCGCAGACCGGGCGTATCGTCCAGCGAACCGCTACGGATGGCCAAGTCGATACCTTCCTCCAACAGGTCCACCTTGCGGTCGCTGAAGGAGAGCTCCAGTTGCAGGTCGGGCCAGCGCTCGGCCTGTTCCAACAGGATCGGCGCCAGGCAGCGGCGGCCCAACAGCACCGGCATGCTCAGCCGTAGCCGTCCGCGTGGACTCTGGTGGTCTCCGCCGAGTTCTTCCTCGGCACCCTCCAGTTCGGCCAGGATGCGCAGGCAGCGCTGATAGAAGAGCTCGCCCTCTGCCGTGAGTTTCTGGCTGCGCGTAGTGCGTTGGAAGAGCTGGACGCCCAGCTGTTCTTCCAGGCGCGCTACCGCCTTGCCGACCGCCGAGCGGGAAAGATGCAGCCGCTGTGCCGCGCTACTGAAGTTGCCCGACTGCACGGCCTGGACGAAGGCGGCGATGCCGCCCAGGGAGTCCGCTCTGATCATGGGATTGTCGTGTCTGGCTATTCGATCCTGAGAATTTGTCGCGCAACTGGCGCGCCGGGCTATTCAATAAGCTGTGCGGAACTACCCACCGAGGAAATTCCCATGCATCCGATCTCCGCCCGGCAATGGCAATTGCACGCCTATGGCGCCGCCCACCTCCGCCTGGTCGAAGCGCCCGTTCCCCAGCCCGCTGACCGGGAGGTGCTGGTTCGGGTGCGAGCGGTATCCCTCAACTATCGCGACCGTCTGGTGCTGGAGAACGGCATGGGCAGTCCGCTGCCTTTCCCCCTGGTGCCCGGTTCGGATCTGGTTGGCGAAGTGGTGGCACTCGGGGCAGGCGTTCGCCGGGTAGGGCTCGGCCAGCGGGTGATCAACACCTTCTGGCGCCACTGGCTCGATGAGCCCCTGCCGGGGCGGGCGCCCGATGCGGCCTTCGGCGGCGCGGAGCTGCCTGGCGTACTAGGCGAGTACGTGGTGATGCACGAGGACAACATGGTCGCCGCGCCGGAGACCCTGGACGACGCCGGTGCCAGCACCCTGACCTGCGCGGGCCTCACCGCCTGGCACAGCCTGCTGGAGGTCGGGCGGCTGCGAGCAGGCCAATGGGTGCTGGTACAGGGCAGCGGTGGTGTGGCGCTGTTCGCTGCCCAGCTCGCGCTGAGCCTCGGTGCCCAGGTGGTGCTGACCAGCGCCAGCGCCGAGAAGCGCGCCCAGGCACAGGCCCTGGGCGTCCAGCGAGTGGTGGATCGCAGCCGCCCCGATTGGGCCGAAGAGGTCTGGCAGGCCACCGGTGGCCGCGGAGTGGATGTCGCCGTGGCGCTCGCCAGCGGTGATCTGGGCCCGACCCTGGATAGCCTGGCGCCGGGTGGGGTGATCGCCATGGTCGGGGTGCTGGAAGGCTTCCAGCTGCAGGTTCCCTGCGCGACGCTGTTCGCCAAGCGCGCCCGCATCCAGGGCGTCAGTGTTGGCAGCCGTCGTGAGTTGGAAGACCTGATACGCTGGATCGACCAGGCAGGCATCACGCCCGTGGTGGCCGCTGAATACACCCTGGCCGAACTGCCCGCAGCCTTGGAACACCTGGCCCGCGGTGCCTTCGGCAAGGTGGTGGTACGTATGGCGTGAGCCGAACAGCACGAAGCCGCCTCGCGGCGGCTTCGTGACAGCGGAACCTGGCGCTTAGAAGCGGTAGGTCAGCTGGGCGCCCAGGCCGTGGGCGCTGTTGTCGTACTTGGCGCTGTAGCCACCGCGCAGGGCGTCGGGGGCACGGTTGACCTTGACGTTGTCTTCCCACAGGTAGGCGTAGGCCACGTCGATGGTCATCTCCTTGGTCGGGGACCAGCCCGCGCCCAGGGAGAAGGTCTTGCGATCGCCCACCGGGACGCGCACGTTGCGGTCGGCGTTGTCCACCGGGGAGGGGTCGATGGCCATGCCGGCGCGCAGCACCCATTGCGGATTCAGCTGATAGGCGGCGCCCACGGCGTAGGACCAGGTGTCCTTCCAGTTGAACTCCTCGGTGATCTCGCCCAGGCGGTTGCCCAGCACCGGCAGGGTGGGAGTGCCTTCGTTCTCCACGGTGATGGACTGCAGGCGGCTCCAGCGCGTCCAGGTGGCGCCGGCATACAGCGTCCAGGCGTTGTTCAGGCGATAGGTGAAGGAGGCGTCGGTGCTTTCCGGCAGGGTCAGATCCAGGCTGCCATCGTACTTGCCGTTGAGCCGGCTGAGGATGGAGTTGAAGGCCGGGACGGCGCTGCCGGCGCCGCTGACTTCGGTATGGCCCTTGAGTTCGTAGCTGACCTTGGAGTGATAGGTCAGGCCGAAGGTCAGGTCGTCGGTCAGGTCCGCCAGGACCCCGACGTTGAAGCCGTAGGCGGTGTCGTCGCCATCGATCTTGACCTGGGCATCGCCGCCACCGAAGGCACCGGCGCTCAGGTTGCTGTTCAGCTTGCCTTCGATGCGGTTGATGGTCGGACCGAAGCCGATGGAGACCTTGTCGGTGATCTTGTAGCTGACGGTGGGCTGCACGGTGATGACTTCCACCTTGCTCGCCTGGCCCTGGTAGCGGCCCTGGAAGGCGTGCTCGTAGTTGCTGATCAGCGCATAGGGCACATAGACGCCCAGGCCGAAGTGCAGGCGATCATCCACTGGCGTCACGAAGTAGCCGAAGGGCACCACCGAGTTGGGCACCATGTCGCCGTCGTTGGTACCGGGCACCTGCTGACCGTTGGCATAGCGGGCGTTGACGTCCTTGATGTCCACCTTGGCATGGATGTAGGCGCCACCCACGGACACTTCACGTCCCAGGCGCGACATGCCGGCCGGGTTGCCATAGATGGTGGAGGCGTCCTGCGCGGAAGAAGAGCGTCCGGCGAAGGAGGTGCCCATCCCGCTGATGCTCTGTTCGTTGATGGCCAGGCCGTTGGCCAGTGCATAGCCGGAAGCGCTCGAGACGGCCAATGCAAGTAGGGTGAGTTTTATTGTTTTCATGCTCTTGCAGCTCCATTGAAAGGCGAGAAGCGCTTACCTCCGCGGATTCCCAAGTCCGAGTGAGTACCTGCGCACACTCTGCTTTTAGCAGGCCGCGCTTACGAATACAAAAAAAACTATTCGGTCACGTTTGGTCCGGCGGGTTCATCGGGCGTTCAGCCGACGAACCCACCCGGAAAGACGCTGGAAGGCTCACCCGTCGGCTCGGGCGAGGCCCGTGACGAGAGCCGATGCCCGCCGGCCGGGTGGCTTATACTGTCGGCTCTCTTGCCTGGAGTGAGCCCTTGACTTCCACCCCCCACTGGATTCGCGACGACGCCTCGCTGGCGGCGCTCTGCCAGCGTTGCCGGACCTTGCCCTTCATCGCCCTCGACACCGAATTCATGCGGGTCGATACCTTCTATCCCAAGGCCGGCCTGATCCAGATCGGCGACGGCGAGCAGGCCTATCTGGTCGATCCCCTGTGCATCGGCGACTGGGCACCCTTTGCCGCGCTGCTGGAAGACGTCGGCGTGGTGAAGGTGTTGCATGCCTGCAGCGAAGACCTGGAAGTGTTGCTGCGTTTGACCGGAAGCCTGCCGCAGCCGCTGTACGACACCCAACTGGCGGCGGCCTACCTGGGTCTGGCGCACTCCATGGGCTATTCGCGGCTGGTGGCCGAGGTGCTGCAGATCGACCTGCCCAAGGACGAGACCCGCTCCGACTGGCTGCAACGACCCCTGACGCCCCTGCAGGAACGCTACGCGGCGGCCGACGTGACCCATCTGGTCGACGTCTACCAGTACCTGGACGCCCGCCTGGATGACCAGCGCCGTACCTGGCTGCTGGAAGACGGTGCCGAACTGGTGGCCAATCTGCGTCGCACCAGCGATCCCTGGGAGGCCTACCGCGAGGTCAAGCTGGCCTGGCGGCTGTCGCGTCAGCAACTGGCGGTTTTGAAAGTGCTCTGCCACTGGCGCGAGGTCACCGCCCGCGAGCGCGACCAGCCCCGTAACCATGTGCTACGCGAGCGCTCGCTGTGGCCGCTGGCGCGCTTCCAGCCTACCGACAAGCAGGCCTTGGCGCGCATCGACGACATGCATCCGCGCACCGTGCGCCAGGATGGCGATACCCTCCTGCAATTGATCGCCGAGGGTGCCGCCACGCCCGCCGAGCAGTGGCCGGACTTGCAGGGCGAGCCCTTGCCCCATGAGGTATCGCCGCTGCTCAAGGCCTTGCGTGCCATCGGCGAGCGTGATGCCCAGGCGCTGGGCATGGCGCCCGAGCTGATGCTGCGCAAGAAGGTGCTCGAAGCCCTGCTGCGCACCGGTTGGCCCGATGGCGAATACCGCCTGCCCGACAACCTGCGTGGCTGGCGTCGCGAGCGCTTCGGCCAGGCCCTTCTCGACCACCTGCAGGCGCAACGCACCACGCCGGCGCCCCTGGAAAACGCCCCATGAAATTGCTCTGCTCCATCTATCGCAGCCCGCGCAAGCCGGAAATGTACCTCTATGTCGACAAGCTCAAGGGCCTGAGTCGCGTCCCCGAGGGCCTGCTCACCGCCTTCGGCCCTCCGGCCCTGGCCTTCGAGTTCGTGCTCACCCCGGAGCGCAAGCTGGCGCGGGAAGATGTCGCCAAGGTCCTCGAGAACATCGACAAGCAGGGCTATCACCTGCAGATGCCGCCACCGGAGTTGGAACGCGACGACTATATCGAGCACCTGCCCGAAGAACTGCTGCGGCTCAACGATCCGCTATGACCGCCGTCCTGCTGCTGGAGTCCGAGCCAGCCGGCTACGTCGACGCCTGGCAGGCACAGGCCCCCGGCCTCGACCTGCGGGTGGCTCGGGATCTGGCCGAGGCCGAGTGCCTGGCTGGAGGGACATGCTATTGGCTGGGGCAGCCTGACCGGGCGGCGGACTTGCTGCGCCGTGGCGCCAAGCCGACCTGGCTGCAATCCACCTGGGCCGGCTATGCGCCGCTGCTGGCGGCGGATCTGCCTTGCGACTACCGCTTCAGCCGCGCCGTGGGGCTGTTCGGCCAGAGCATTGGCGAATACGTGCTCACCTACCTGCTGCAGCACGAGCGTCAGGTAGCCGCGCGCCAGCTCAGCCAGCGCGAGCGCCGCTGGGATACCCGGGCGCCGGGTACCCTGGCCGGGCGGCGTCTGCTGCTGGTCGGGGCAGGGGACATCGGCCAGGACATCGCCCGGCTGTTCGCGCCCTTCGGCCTGAGCATCACCGGTGTCGCCCGCAGTGCACGGACGATCCCCGGCTTCGCGCGGGTCGTGCCGCTGACGGCATTGCAGGAAGCCGCAGCCGCGGCGGACTTCGTGGTCAACCTGCTGCCGGACAGCCCCAGCACCCGGGATCTCTATGACGCGGACTTCTTCGCGGCCCTGCCCGCGGGCGCCCTGTTCATCAATGCCGGACGGGGCACCAGTGTGGTGGACGCGGCGCTGATCACGGCCTTGGCAAGCGGCCAACTGGGCGGGGCAGTGCTGGACGTGTTTCGCCAGGAGCCGTTGCCGGCCGAGCATCCCTTCTGGCAGGCGCCCAACCTGCAACTCACTGCCCATGTCGCCGGGCCTACGCCACCAGCGGCGGCCGTCCAGCTGTTCCTCGACAATCTCCAGCGCCTGCAACAGCGGCAACCCCTGCGCGGCGCCGTCGATCTCGCGGCTCAGCCGAGGGTGTAGGGACCGGCCACCGCCAGTTCTTCGATGGTCAGGCGTGGGCTGGGCAATTCGCGTCCCTGCAAGGACTCCGGCAGGCTGGCCTTGTCGCCCAGCTTGCCGATGGCCACCGCCAGCTCGACCTTGAACGCGGCCGGCACCTTGAGTTCGTGCTGGATGCCTTCGCGATCGATACCCGCCATGCCGTGGGCGTGCCAGCCGGCGTTGGTCGCCTGCAGCGCCAGATAGGCCCAGGCGGCGCCGGCATCGAAGCTGTGGCTGGGGAAGGGCACTTCCTCGCCGCTGCCGGCGCGGGTGTGGGTGGTCTTCGACAGGATGATCACCAGGGCCGAGGCGTGCTGGGCCCAGCCGCGGTTGAACTCGGCCAGCAGGCTGAGGAACAGCTCCCAGTGGGCATCGCCGCGGCGGGCATAGAGGAAGCGCCAGGGCTGGGCGTTGAAGGCGGAAGGCGCCCAGCGGGCGGCTTCGATGAAACCGAGCAGAGTTTCTTCTTCGATCTCGACCGGTGCGAAGGCGCGCGGCGACCAACGCTGCACGAATTGTTCATCGACGGGGTATTGCGGGGTACGGCTGCTGCTGGTCATGGCTTCACCACGGTGGGAAAGGAGAGTCCCGCACGGTAATCCGGCCGGGCGGAGCCGACAAGGGCGCGAACGGTGCTTGGCGCTGGCGGCGTGCGGCACTAGACTGCGCGCCCCCTTTCTTTGCACGACCTCTGCCATGGCCGCCATCACCCAGCCGTTCTGGAAGCGCAAGACCCTCGACCAGCTCGATGCCCAGGAATGGGAGTCGCTGTGCGACGGCTGTGGCCTGTGCTGCCTGCAGAAGCTGGAAGACGAAGACCATGGCGCCGTCTACTACACGCGCATCGCCTGCAAGCTGCTGGATCTCAAGACCTGCCAGTGCAGCCGCTACGCCGAGCGTACCCGCTTCGTCCCCGACTGCATCCAGCTCACCCCGGCCCAGGCCGACCAGTTCGCCTGGCTGCCGCCCACCTGCGGCTATCGCCTGGTGGCCGAAGGCAAGGACCTGCCCGAGTGGCACCCGCTGATCTGCGATGATCGCGAGGCGGTGCACAAGGCCGGCATCTCCCAGTCCGGCCGCATGCTCAGCGAGACCCAGGTAGCCGAGGATGACTGGGAAGACTATCTGATCTTCCGCGCCGGCTAGGCGCCGCCTAGGGCTCAGGCCTGCGCGGCATTCATCAGCAACGGCGACTCCAGGCCAGCCGCGCGATGGCAGCGCACCGCCACCCGCGTCGCCGGCAGTAAGGCCTGGGGCCTTTCGCAGCCGGCGCCGGCCTGGGGGCAGCGATCCCGAAAGAAGCAGCCACTCGGCAGCACCCGATTGCCCGGCAACTCGGTGCGTTGGGCGGCGGCGTCGCCGGTCAAGGGCTGATCCAGCCGCGGCACCGCTTCGAGCAAGAGCCGAGTGTAGGGATGACTGGGTTGCTCCAGCACCTCCGCCGCGGCGCCCAGCTCGACGATCTGCCCCAGGTACATCACCGCTACCCGGTCGGCCAGGTGGCGCACCACCGAGACGTTGTGGGAGATCAGCACGAAGGTCAGGCCGCGTTCGCGTTGCAGCTGGGCCAGCAGGTTGAGGATTTGCGCCTGCACCGAGATGTCCAGCGCCGAGGTAGGTTCGTCGAGGATGATGATATCCGGATCGGACGACAGCGCCCGGGCGATGGCGATGCGCTGGCGCTGACCGCCGGAGAACTGGTGCGGATAGCGATCCAGGTATTCCGGACGGATGCCCACCTGGCGCGCCAGGCGTTCGGCGACGGTGCGCAATTCTGCCGTGGAGCGGCGACCGCGCACCACCAGCGGCTCGGTGATCAGCTTCCACACCGGCAGGCGCGGGTCCAGCGAGGATTGCGGGTCTTGGAAGACGATCTGGATGTTGCGCTCGCCGCGCGCCGTGCCCTGAAGGGAACCGCTGACCGGTTCCACCAGCCCCATCAGTACCTGGGCCAGGGTGCTCTTGCCGCAACCGGATTCGCCCAGCACGCCCAGGGTTTCGCCAGGTAAGAGTCGCAGGTCGATGCCATTGAGGGCGTGGGCCTGGCCCTTGCCGCGGCCGAGCCAGTCGCGGCCCACAGGATAGCGCACCTCGACGCCGCTGAGCTCCAGCAGCGGCATGGCGGAAGGAGAAAGAGGGGTCATGCCGGGGCGTCCTCCGCCTGCAACCAGCAGGCGCTCAGGTGATCGGGGGTGGCGGTGGCCAGCAGCGGCGGGCGCGTTTCGCAACGCCCATGGCGTCGGGCACAGCGGTCCTTGAAGGTGCAACCGCCGGGCAGTTGCGCCAGGTTGGGCACCTGGCCGGGGATGCTGGCGAGGTCGCTACCCGGCACAGCCTTCTCCGGTAGGCAGGCCAGCAGGCCCTGGGTATAGGGGTGCTGCGGCGCCTGCATCACCGTGGCGGTGATGCCCTGTTCGACGATACCGCCGGCATACATCACATAGACGCGGTCACAGAATTGCGACACCAGGGCCATGTCGTGGGTGATCAGCAGGATGGCGGTGCCGCGCGCTCGGGCCTTCTCGCGCAAGAGCAGCAAGACCTGGCGTTGCACCGTCACGTCCAGCGCCGTGGTCGGCTCGTCGGCGATCAACAGCTGGGGATCGCAGGAGAAGGCCAGGGCGATCATGATGCGCTGGCGCATGCCGCCGGACAGCTCGAAGGGATAGCGTTCGAGGATCTGGTCGGGATCGGCGATGTGCATGTCCTTGAGCAACTCGATCGCCTTGGCGCGGGCCTGGGCGGCATCCAGCCTGGTATGGCGCCGGATCACGTCCAACAGTTGCTGGCCGATGCGCCGGGTCGGATTGAGTGCGGTCATCGGCTCCTGGAAGATCATCGCCGCCTCGCGACCGCGCACCTCCATCAGTTGGCGCTCGCTCAAGGCCAGCATGTCGCGACCCACCAGGTTGACGCTACCGCCGGTGACCCGGTAGCTGCCGGGCGGCAGCAGGCCGAGGGTGAGCATGGCGGTGACCGACTTGCCGGAGCCGGACTCGCCCACCACGCCGACGATCTCGCCAGGGGCCACGCTCAGGCTGACGCCATTGAGCGCCTTGGCGCTGCTGCGGAAGCCGGGGAATTCCAGGTTCAACTGGTCGATGTGCAGTACGGGCTGGCCCATGTCATTTGCCCTTTTGGCGAGGATCGAGCAGATCGCGGATGCCATCGCCCAGCAGGTTGAAACCGATGGCGGTGACCAGGATGGCCAGGCCGGGGAAGGTCGAGTACCACCACTGGTCGAGGATGAAATTGCGGCCGCTGGCGACCATCACGCCCCATTCCGCGGTGGGCGGCTGGGCTCCCAGGCCGATGAAGCCCAGCGCCGAGGCCATGAGGATGGCGTTGCCGATGTCCAGGCTGAACTGCACCAGCAGCGGCGGCAGGGCGTTGCGCGCCACGTGCCAGTGCACCAGGTGCCACTTGCCGGCGCCGAAGGTACGCGCTGCCTGGACATAGGCCAGCTGGCGGATGCTCAGGGTCTGGCCACGCGCCAGGCGCACATAGAAGGGGATGCGCACCAGGGTGATGGCCAGCATGGCGTTGAACAGGCTCGGCCCGAGGGCGGCGGCCAGGGCCATGATCAGCACCAGCGAAGGCACCGAGAGGATGATGTCCATCAGGCGCATCATCAGCCGGTCGAAGGCGCCGCCGACGATGCCCGACAGGCAGCCGAGCAGGCCGCCGCTGGCGCAGGCGGCAAAGGCGACGAACAGACCGACGCCCACCGACTGGCGGCTGCCGTAGATCACCCGGCTGAGCAGGTCGCGGCCCACTTCGTCGGTGCCGAACCAGTGCAGGGCGCTAGGTGCCTGCAGGCGCGCGGTGAGTTTCAGGGCGTTGGGCTGATAGGGTGCCAGCCAGGGCGCGGCGACCATGCACAGCAGCACCAGCAGGGTGATCAGCAGGCCGGTGAGCATCAGTGGATTGCGGCGGATGCGCCAGGCCAGCCAGGCGAGTTGCTCCCGCCAAAGGGGGCGCGAAGCGGTCAGGGTCGTCATGCTAGTTCACCTTGCCGATGCGAGGATCGACCAGCCGGTAGAGCAGATCGATGAAGCGGTTGAGCAGCACATAGATGAAGGACACCACGATGGCGAAGCCCATCACCGCCGGGAAATCCAGCGCCTGGATCGACTTGACCACATAGGCGCCCATGCCCGGCCAGGCAAATACCGTCTCGGTGAGCACCGCGCCATAGAGCAGGTCGCCCAGCGCCAGGCCGATCACCGTGATGGAGGGGATCAGCGCATTGGGCAGCGCATGGCGCAGCACCACGGTGGTCTGCGACAGGCCATAGGCGCGGGCGGTGCGGATGTAGTCCTCGCCCAACTGTTCGAGCATGGCGCCGCGGATCTGCCGGGTGATGACCCCCAGGTTGACGAAAGCCAAGGTGACCGCCGGCAGCAACAGGTGCTTGGCCGCGCTGACGAAACCGGTGAGATCGCCCGCCAGCAGGGTATCGATCAGATAGAAGCCGGTCACCGAAGGCGGTGGCGTCAGCCCCTGGTCCAGGCGACCGCCGCCGGGCAGCCAGCCGAGATGACCGTAGAACAGCACGATCAGCCCCAGGCCCAGCCAGAAGGCCGGGGTGGAGATGCCGGCCACCGCCAGGGTACGGCTGATATGGTCGATCCAGCGGTTGTTGTAGACCGCCGAGAGCACGCCCAGGGGTACGCCGATGAGGATCGACAGCAGCAGCGCCGCCAGGGCCAGCTCCAGGGTGGCCGGGAAGAACAGCCTGAGGTCCTCCAGCACCGGGCGATGGGTGCGGATCGACTGGCCCAGGTCGCCTTGGAGCAGGTCGCCCATGTAGCGGAAGTACTGCTGGTACAGCGGCAGGTCCAGACCCAGCTGATGGCGGATGCCAGCGACGATCTCATCGCTGGCGCGCTCGCCGGCGATCAGCCGTGCCGGATCACCGGGGATCAGGTGGGAGATGACGAAGGTGATCAGAGAGACTCCGATCACCACGATGAGGATATCGGTCAACTGCTTGCGCAGCAGATGGAAGAAGGCCATGGCTTACCTCGCGAGGCGGGCGCCGGAGCGGGCCGGCGCCCGTCGCCCTTACTTGGACATCGCAGCGAAATCGAAGACCTGTTCGAGCATGGGGTTGAACACGTACCCCTTGACCGCGGCGCGCATCGGCACCGTGTAGGCCTTCTGGTAGAGGTAGGCGTAGGCGGCATCGCCCACCACGATCTTCTGGGCTTCCTGGTACAGCGCCTTGCGCTGGGCCACGTCGCTGACGCTGGCGGCGTCGCGCAGCAACTGGTCCACCTTGGGATTGCTGTAGAAGGAGCGGTTGCCGGCCAGGCCGGCGTTGGCGCTGTCGAACCAGAAGTTCATGAACATGTAGGGATCGGCGAAGTCCGGACTCCAGTTGCCGATGGCGACGTCGAAGTCGCCCTTGCCCAGGCGTTCGCGGAAGGTGGCGTTGGCCAGCTTCTCCATCTTGAGGTTGACGCCGAGGGTGCTCAGCCCCGCCTGCAGGGTCAGGCCGATGGGCTCCCAGGCCGGGTCCTTGTCCGAGTAGAGGAATTGCAGCTCCCGTACCTTGGGTGCCTTGCCCAGGGCGGCCTGGGCGGCTTCCAGGTCCTGCTTGGGCAACGGCAGGCTCGGATCGTGGCCCCACATGCCGTCCGGGATCGGGCCGTTCATCAGCTTGGCCTTGCCCATGGCGATGCCTTCCACGATGCCTTGGTAATCCAGGGAGTCGACCACCGCCTTGCGCGCGTGCACGTCGTTCATGGGGGCGCGCTTGTTGTTCAGGTAGAGGTAGGTCACCCGCAGCGAGGGGTAGGCGGTGGTGACGAAGCCAGGCTTCTGCGCCAGGGCCTTGACCTGGTCTTCCGGCAGGTCCTCGATGATGTCCAGGTCACCCTGTTCCAGTTGCAGGCGGCGTACCGAGGGCTCGGCGATGATGCGGATCACCACCTGTTTGAGGGTGGGTGCCTTGCCGGCGTAGTGCGGATTGGGCTCCAGGGTCAGCGACTGGCCCTTCTGCCAGGCGGCGAGGCGATAGGCACCGGAGCCGGCGGTGTGGCCGGCCAGCCAGGCGTCCACGTCCTTGCCATGGGTGCTCGCCACCTTGGGGTTGATCACGCTGGCGCCGTCGTGGGCCAGGGCGAAGAGGAAAGGCGCGAAGGGTTTCTGCAGGGTGAACTTGATCGTCTGCGGGTCCACCACGGTCACCGTCATGTCTGCCGGGAAGATGCTGGACGGGCCCTGCTTGAGCTTCATCAGGCGTTCGATGGAGAACTTGACCGCCTCGGCGGTGACCTCGCTGCCGTCGTCGAACTTGTTGCCGGGCTTCAGGGTGAAGGTCCACACCAGGTTGTCCGGGGACACGGTCCAGCCGCTGGCCAGATCGCCCTCGACGTCGGTGCTGCCCTTGCCGTCTTCCACCTTGTAGCGCATCAGGCGCTGGTAGGCCGGGTAGGTCACCGTCCAGTCGTTGTTGTCGAAGGTCACGCCCGGGTCGACGGTCTGCAGATCCGCCGGCTTACCGATGACCAGAGTGTCGGCGGCCGTGGCAGCGCTGGCCGGTTGCCAGGCGCCGAGGCCCAGCAGGGAAACCAGGGCAAGCAGGCGGGACGCCGATGAAACGAAGGTGCGCGAAGACGAAAACATGCCGGTACCTCGGATTGTTTGGGGTTGTAAGAGCCTGTCCAAAGTCTCGCGAGCTAGAGCCAAACAAGGCGAAAATGCTTGAGGAAGCGGAGTTTACGAGCGGTAAACGAGCATTCCGAAGGCATTTTCAACGCCGTTTGGCCGACGCGCAGCAGCCTTTGAACAGGCTCTAAGGGTGTTTCGGCAGTGGGCAAGGTTATCGAGCGTTGGGCTCGCGGCGCCGGATTCGAACGATCCGGTCGCCGGCTGGATCAGCTCAGCAGGGCGGCGAGATCCTCCGGGCTGAGGTGGTGGTAGTCGATCAAGGCATAGCGGCGTGCGTCGGGCAGCTCGAAATGCCACCACTCGCTGGGAATGAAGGTGAAGCCGGCGCTCTGCATCACGCCCAGCAGCAGCAGGCGATTGCGCTGCGCGGCGGCGGGAACGGCCGGATTGAACAGGTGCGAGAGTTCGCGCATGTCGTCGAAACCGGTGCCCATGTCCAGGGGGACGCCGGCCTCGTCGAGCAGGGTGACGTCCACTGCCACCCCACGGCTGTGATGCGAGCCCAGGGCCGGATCGCTCACGTATTGGGCATCCGGCAGCACGCGCCAGAGCAGCTGCTGGGCGTAGGGCGGACGGTAGGCGTCCAGCACCTGCAGGCGCAGGCCAGCCTGGCGTGCCAATTCGCTGGCCCGCTTCAGGCGGGCGGCGGCATCCTGGTGCAGCAGGCAGTGGGCGTCCTGGTAGAGCACCTTGCCGGCCAGGTTGTCGGCGGTCGCATAGACCAGGTGGATGTCCACGCCGTAGCGGTGGGCGTCGATCTCGACGAGTTCTGGATGGTTCACGGTACGGGGAGCTTCCTTGGAATAAAGAGGGGTGTCGGGGCTCATTCGAATTGCCCGAAGCGCTGCTGCAGGGCGCGGTTGCTGGCCACCCGTTGTTCCAGGGCATCGCCGGAGCGATCCGCCACCGCTGACACCAGCAGGTTGAGCAGGCAGGCGAGAGGGGCTGGTGACTCCCAGAACTGGTCGACCTCCGGGCGCAGCTGCAGCAGGTCGGCGGGATAGTCCCGCGCCCAGGGGCAGTGGTAGTCGGTGATCAGCGCCATGGGCAGCCTGGCATCGCGTGCGGCTTCGCACAGCTTGCGAGCAACACTCGAATAGGCGCGAAAGTCGGCTACCACCAGGTAGGGCTGGGCGAAGCCACTGTTGAAGATGTCGGCGTAGGTGCCCGACAGGCCATCGACGTAGAAAGCCTTGGGCCGGATGTATTCAAGCAGGCTGTGAAAACTGCCGAGCACCCCGCGGGTGGTCTGGATACCGGCGATGAACACCGCGTCCGCGCCAGTCAGCTGCCGGACCACCTGTTCGAATACCGGGCCGCGGGCCAGCTGGTAGACGTCCTCGATGGCGGCGAGCTCGGCGGCCAGGGAGCGGTCCAGCGCATCGCTGCGTCCGCTCTGCTGGCGAAAGGCACTGAAGCGGTCGGTGATGCGCCAGGCTTCCAGACCTTCGTCTCTCAGGCTCTGTTTGACCTCGTCGAGGTTGCGATAGCCCAGGGAACGCAGCAGCCGGCCCACGGAGATACCGGTGGTGTTGGTGCGCTGGGCGATGCTGTCGGCGGTCTCGAAGGGTAGCTTCTCCGGATTGGCCAACAGGTAACCCGCGACTCTCTTGCCGGTGGGCGTGAGGTCGGCGAAGGCACCTTCGAGGGCTTGGAAGAAGAGGGGTTTGGTCACGCCGAGGCCTGCAATGTTATCTAGCTGTCATTTATCTCTCTGTTGTTCTCAAGCTAACATCGCTTTTCCAGGCATCGCAAGCAGCCGGAGGCCGACTGTCATGGGAGTGTCGTAAAGAGGGGAGAGGTGTCGCTTGGAGATAAGCGCGGGGAAGGGATGGATCAGGCGGCGTCTCGGGCGAGACGCCGCTGCAACAGGAGTGTCAGCCCAGGGGCGACTCCATGTGCGAGGTGCGCTCCACCGCGCCATAGCGGTCGCTTACCGCGTGGGCCCGCTCCAGCAGGACCTTGAGTTCGGCCAGGTCCTGGGCGATGCGGGTACCGGGATCGCGGCGCAGCAGGCGGGCGAAGAGATGGCCCAGGCGACCGGCCGGGGGTTCGTAGGCCATCACCGCCGTCACCTCGGTGCCACCTGGCACCTCGGCGAAACTGACCCAGCCCAGGTTGTTCAGGCCGGCATAGCCGCAGGAGCGCCAGCCGATCAGCTGGCCAGGGATGTCGTCGGTGACCTCCGCGTCCCATTCGAAGCGCCCCATGGGCGCCTTGACCACCCAGTGGGAGTAGCGGTCGTTGAGCACGTCCACCCGTTCGATGTGGCGCATGAAGATCGGCAGGTTGGAGAAGTCTCGCCAGAAGCGATAGAGCTCATCGCGGGGGCGGGCGATGACGATCCGGCGGGTCTGGGAGGCAGCCGAATGCCAGGCCAGCGAGCGGCGCACGTCGCGTTCGAAACGTGTGTTGGCCACCACCCGGCGCACCGGGCAGCGCCCGCGCAGGCCGCGAGTCAGCAGCCAGGCGCCGGTCGCCCCGCTGAGCAGGCCGAGCAGGCCGCCGCGTGCCAGGCCGCGACTCAGCAGCAGGCCACCGCCCGCCAGCGAGGCCAGGCGTTCCACGCCGCGCACGGCGGCGTCGTCGCGGGTTGGGGGGGCGAGAGGGGGGGTGGGGGCGTCTAGATGCATGTCAGGTTCTCCTTCAACTGTGGAAAAGACCTGCCCAGAGCCCCCGCCGTTCCCTGCGTCTAGCTGTTCAGACCGAGGACACGGAAGACGAAGGCATATTCCAGCGCCACATCGCGCAGGGCCTGGTAGCGCCCGCTCATGCCGCCGTGCCCGGCGCCGAACTCGGTCTTGAGCAGCAGCAAAGGTGCCTGGTCGGTACGCCGCTCGCGCAATCGCGCCACCCACTTGGCCGCTTCCCAATACTGCACCCGGGTGTCGTGATAGCCCGCCACCGCCAGGATCGCCGGATAGGCCTGGGCCTTCACGTTTTCATAGGGCGCGTAGCCGGCGATGCGCTCGCGTACCTCCGGCTGGTTCGGATCGCCCCACTCGTCGTACTCAGTCACGGTCAGCGGCAGGTCCGGCTTGAGCATGGTGTTGAGCACGTCGACGAAGGGTACCTCGGCGATGGCCGCGGCATAGAGGTCGGGCCGCTGGTTGAGCACTGCGCCGATCAGTAGCCCGCCAGCGCTGCCGCCGCTGATGACGATCCGTTCTGGTGTCGTCAGGCCCTGCTCCAGCAGGTGCTCGGTGCAGGCGATGAAGTCGTCGAAGGTGTTCTGCTTGTGCTCCAGCTTGCCGCTGCGATACCAGGCTTCGCCCAGCTCGCCGCCGCCACGCACATGGGCGATGGCGAAGCGCACGCCACGGTCCAGCAGACTCAGGCGGGCATGGGAGAACCAGGGGTCGAGGCTGTGGCCGTAGGCCCCATAGCCATAGAGGTAGAGTGGGGCGCTCTGCGGCAGGTCGCGTCGGCCGACCAGGCTGATGGGGATACGGGTGCCGTCGGGCGCGGTCGCCCACAGGCGGCGGCTCTCGTAGGCATCGGCATCGAAGGGGCCTTCCACCGGCACCTGCTTGAGCACCCGCTGGGTGCCGCTGGCCAGCTCCAGCTCGCGAATCTCCGCCGGACGATTGAGCGCCTCGTAGCGCAGGCGCATGACCGGACTGTGGAATTCCAGCACGTCCATCGCATCCAGGCTGTAGACCTCGTCCGGCAGCTCGACGCGATAGGGCGCCTGGCCGTAGGGACGGACCTCCAGGATCGGCAGGCCGGCGGTGCGCAGACTCAGCACCAGGGCATGGGCGCCCAGGCTCGCGTCCTCCAGCATCACCTCCGGATCATGAGGCACCAGCAACTCCCAATGCGCTCGCGTGGGACGCTCTTCGGCAGCCCGGTACAGCGCGAAGTTGATGCCGTCCTGGTTGCTGCGCACGTACCAGCCATCGACGCCATGGTCGGGGAAATACTCATGGCCTTCCTCACGCGGCGCCAGGCAGACGAAGGCCTCGTCCGGCCGATCCGCGTCCAGCACCCAGGCCTCGCTGGTGGTCTTGCTGTGGGACAGCAGCAACAGCTTGCGCTCGGAACTGGAACGATAGCAGCCGAGGAAGAAGCGGCCATCGGTCTCGTGGAAGACCAGCTGCGGCTCGGCATCGCCCAGGTGATAGCGATAGAGCTTGTGCGGACGATGGGCGTCGTCCCGCTCGCCGAAGAACAGGGTGCGACTGTCGTTGGCCCAGGTCAGGCTGCCGTCGCATTCTTCGAAGGGCAGCTCGGTCACCTGGCCGGTGACCAGATCCTTCACATAGAGCCGGTAGGTCTCGTCGCCGACCTGATCCAGGCTGTAGGCGAGCTTGCTTTGGTCCGGACTGACGGTGAAGCGACCGACGGAGAGGAAGCCCCCATCGGCGATGGCGTTGCCATCGAACAGCAGTTCCTCGCTCGCGGCATCCGGCGTCAGGTCGCCAGCGGCCGGACGGCGGCAGCGGTAGTTGCGGCCGTATTCGTCGCCGGCCTGGGTGCGTTGGTAATAGAGATAGTCGCCACGCGGGACCGGCAGCGACAGGTCCGTCTCGCGAATGCGTGCGCGGATCTCCTCGAACAGTTGCTCACGCAGGGCGGCCTGGGGCGCCAGCTCGGCCTCCAGATAGGCGTTCTCTGCCTCCAGGTGCGCCAGCACCTCGGGAGCGTCGCGCTGTTCCAGCCAGACGTAAGGGTCGTCACCAGGGGCGCGGCGAGCGGTGGGGGCTTGGGTCATGCGGGCTCCTTGTGCGCCGCGTGGAAGCACGCGGTCGGGGCAAAACCGTTATCATAGGCTTCCCCTTCCCGCTATCGCCATGGATCGCAATGACCGAGCAAGAGTACCTGATCGCCTGGGCCGTCTACGCCATCGCCGCGTTGCTGCTATTGGTGGTGACCTTCAAGGCCACCGGCTGGCTCTGGCGCTGGCTGCGCGAACCCATTCGCCTGGTCGCGGCGGTACTCCTGCTGACCCCGACCATCGCCGACCCGGAGCACAGCTTCTATGCGCCGGCCATCGCCGTGACCGTGCTCGACCTGGTGTTCAAGGTGGGTAACAGCGCCTGGTCGGCGGTGGCGGACCTCTCCGTCGCCGGGGCCCTCGCCCTTGTGCTCTACCTGGTCTTCGTCATCGTTCGCTGGCTGTACTGGCGTTCACGGCCGAAGACGGCCGCCGTTGCCACGACCGACCCCGCGGACGACCCGCTGCCGGAAGCGCCCGCCGCACGGCGCGGAGCCCCCGCACCCGCCGAGCGCCGCGAAACCCGTGGCCGTGGCGAGCGCGTCGAACCCCGGCTTTAATCCAGGCTTGCGCCCGGGGCGTCACCCATTCAGCATGCTTGCCATGGGCAGCGGCGGCAGCCGCGATCGAATCAGGCAGCCACCCCGGAGGGACGGACATGTGTGAATTGCTGGGCATGAGTGCCAACGTGCCCACGGATCTGGTCTTCAGTCTCCAGGGCTTGATGCAACGCGGCGGCCGCACCGGTCCGCACCGCGACGGCTGGGGCGTGGCCTTCTACGAGGGTAGGGGGCTGCACCTGTTCAAGGACGCCCTGCCGGGCGCCGACTCCGAGGTGGCCAAGCTGGTCCAGGGCTATCCGATCAAGAGCCACACCGTGATCGGCCATATCCGTCATGCCAATGTCGGGGGCGTCAATCTGGCCAACACCCATCCCTTCGTGCGCGAGCTGGGTGGCCGCTACTGGAGCTTCGCCCACAACGGCCAACTGCAGGACTTCTGGCCGGAGCCGCGCTTCTACCGCCCGGTCGGGGATACCGACAGCGAGGCGGCCTTCTGCAGCCTGCTGGACCAGGTCCGCGAGCGCTTTCCCGAGCCGGTACCGGTGGAGATGCTGCTGCCCCAACTGGTGAATGCCTGCGACGGCTTTCGCCGGAAGGGCGTCTTCAATTGCCTGCTCAGCGACGGTGACTGGCTGTTCAGCTTCTGCACCACCAAGCTGGGCCACATTACCCGTCGTGCACCCTTCGGGCCGGCTCACCTGCGCGATGCCGAAGTCCATGTCGACTTCAAGGCCGAGACCACCCCCGACGACGTGGTCACCATTGTCGCCACCGAACCCCTGACCTCCGACGAGGTCTGGACCCTGCACCAGCCTGGCGAATGGCATCTCTGGTGGAATGGCGAGATCGTCACCCAGGGCCGCGTCTGAATAGGAACCTCACCGGCGATGTTGCGTAGCTATATCCGTATGCTGTTGTTCTCCGTGGCCCTGCTGGTCGGGGTCCAGGTGCCAGGATTCATGCTCGACTACGAGCAGCGGGTGGATGCCCATCGGCTGGAGTCCGAGCAGTCCCTGAGCGGTTTCCGGCGCACCGCGGAGCAATACTTCGAGGGCAGCCTCGAGCGCCTGCTGGCCCACTACCAGGCGAGCGACGACCCGGTCTTCCGCAGCGACGCCGACAGCCTCGGCATACTGATGCGCCGCAATGCCCTGTTCGACGAAGAGTGGCAGGCGTTGCAGGGGCCCTGGTACGAGAAGGCCTGGCGCATCCTGGTGCGTCCCAATCCCGAGCTGCGTGACGAGACCCTGCGGCAGTACCGCTATCAGGTCGTACTTACCCCAGCGGCCATCGCCTGGGGCGTCGGACTCGGCCTGGCGCTGGCGGTGATCCTGGAAACCCTCGCCCTGTGGCTGTCGATCCTGCTCTACCCCAGGCGACCGGCGCGGCGGATTTCCTAGGTCGCAGAAAAAAATTCACGTTTTCAGGCGTTTAGCTGAAAAAAGGGCTTGACGCTCCGGTGCCGCTCTGTAGAATGCGCACCCACAGCAGGCACGTAGCTCAGTTGGTTAGAGCACCACCTTGACATGGTGGGGGTCGTTGGTTCGAATCCAATCGTGCCTACCAAACAAAACCCGCACTGCTGGCGGGTAACGAAAAAGGGCGATCCGAGAGGGTCGCCCTTTTTCGTTTGCCTGTCTTATCCGAATGCCTCGGGTCCCTATCCAAAAAACCGAGAGGCGTTCCGGTTGGATGGCCTCTCTTGAGGTTGGTCGGTTCGCGCCTCCGGCGCCGCAGAGGGCGCCGGACAGCTCGAGTCGCTACTTCGACTGGCTGGTGGTCGGGGTGACCGTTTCGGTGAAGGAGCCTACGGGCTGCAGGCCTTTGCCGTTCGGGACGAAGTTCACGTCCGTCGAGGCGAAACGTACCTCGTCCTGAGCCTGCTTGAGGGTCAGATTGGCCTCGTAGTACTTGTTGTTGCCTAGCTGCTTCGCCGCCTGATCGACATCGGCGATGGTCTGCTTGAGCGGCGCCAAGGCAATGGACGTGTCGACGTTGACGCCGGCCAGGCGTAGCACTTCCGCGGCACCTTTGGCATCACCCTGTTTGAGTTTCTGGTTGGCGTCGGCAACCGCCTTGACTTTCTGCGGGCTGGCCAAGTAGTTGTCCTGGATAATGGTGTCACCCCAGATGGGTAGCCAGGTCTTTCCGGTAGTATCCATATCGGCCGTGCCCTGGCTGTCTTTGGCATTCAGATCCTTGGCGGCCTTGATGAAGGACGTATTATCCGTTTGCGCAAGTTTAAGCGCATGTTGGGCTGCCTTGACCTGTTCCTCGGCCTTCTTCGGGTGGCCTTGGAATAACTCGACGCGTGCATTGGATATATCCGAAAACGCTTTCTGGCCTTCCGTGGACAGCGCCTGGAAGCTGCTCAGCTCGTTCGCGGCGGGCGTTTCGGTGGCGGCGTACACTGCAGCGGACGAGCAGGCGGCTACGATGGCGACTACCAGCATGCTCTTTGCCAGTTTGTTCTTGACGTTCATTTGCTGCCTCCAGCGGGATATGCAATTGAAGTAAGTTTATCGCTCAGGTACCAGAACCAAGTTCTGTAGTGCCTGGGATCGATACTCCGCCTTGCGTCTTAAGTCCGGATTAACAGTTTTGGGTGATTTCTTGAATGCGGGCTGAACAGATTTGTTGAGGAAATTAGTCTGGCGTATTTAATCTTAAGATTAGTTAAGGAAGGTGTTCCGGGATTGGGTACGAAGTTATAGAGGGCTTAACGCCTGGTCGAAAATTGAATGTTGCTGCGGGTAAAGACTGCACTACCGGGATGTGACCTCTTGCCTCCTTCGTGGCACCGGACGTTTTCACGTAGACTGGCGGACGATTTTTTCCGGGACCGCCAGCTGATCCGTGACAGCGGCGCAGGGCGGTCCGTAGCGACGAGGAGAGGGCGATGTCTCAAGTGGGTGAAGGACGGCAGATTGGCAAGGGGGGCTGCCTGGGCTTGATCCTGCTGTCGATCCTGTTCGCAGTGGTGGTCTTCGGCTCCATCATCTACGTCTATCGCCACAATGCCACACCCACCAATCGTGCCAATGAGCAGCAGGCCATCGACCAATGCCTGGCGCGCGCCAACGCCCCGGATACCTCGCCAGCCGATCGCCAGGCATTGATGGAAAACTGCCAGGAAATGCAGAAGCAATTCCTCAAGAAGTATCCCGGCGCCCCGCGCTGATCCGCTCGGCCGCCTTCGCGGAGTTGCGCCAGGTGGCCGTTTCTGAAAGGATTTCCGTCCCAAACTTCCAGTGATCCTTTCGCGTCGCCTCGGAATGCCTTGCGGCCCTGCCACTGTGCGGCAGGATTTCCAGCGGTGCGGCTGCTTACTGGCCAATCCCACCATGTGGCCCTTGGTATGGGTCACCACTGAGTTGAGGAGGCGCCATGCCTGTCATTACTCTCCCCGACGGTAGCCAACGTCCATTCGACAAGCCCGTCACCGTAGCCGAAGTCGCCCAGTCCATCGGTGCCGGTCTCGCCAAGGCCACCATCGCCGGCCGTGTCGACGGCCAGTTGCGCGATGCCAGCGATCTCATCGATCAGGATGCGAACCTGCAGATCATCACCGCCAAGGACGAGGACGGGCTGGAGATCATCCGCCACTCCTGCGCCCACCTGGTGGGTCATGCGGTCAAGCAGCTGTTCCCGACCGCCAAGATGGTCATCGGTCCAGTGATCGACGAAGGCTTCTACTACGACATCGCCTTCGAGCGTCCCTTCACCCTCGATGACCTCTCGGCCATCGAGACGCGGATGCGCGAACTGATCGACAAGGACTACGACGTCATCAAGAAGATGACGCCGCGCGCCGAGGTCATTGAGGTGTTCAAGGCCCGGGGTGAGGAGTACAAGCTGCGCCTGATCGACGACATGCCCGAGGAGCAGGCCATGGGCCTGTACTACCACGAGGAATACGTCGACATGTGCCGGGGCCCGCATGTCCCGAACACCCGCTTCCTCAAGGCCTTCAAGCTGACCAAACTGTCCGGCGCCTACTGGCGCGGCGACGCCAAGAACGAGCAGCTGCAGCGCATCTACGGCACCGCCTGGGCCGACAAGAAGCAGCTGGCCGCCTATATCCAGCGCATCGAGGAAGCCGAGAAGCGCGATCACCGCCGCATCGGCAAGCAGCTCGATCTCTTCCACCTGCAGGAAGAGGCCCCCGGCATGGTGTTCTGGCACGCCAACGGCTGGACCGTCTATCAGGTGCTCGAGCAGTACATGCGCAAGGTCCAGCGCGAGCACGGCTACCAGGAGATCAAGACGCCCCAGGTGGTCGACCGCATCCTCTGGGAGCGTTCCGGGCACTGGTCCAACTACGCCGAGAACATGTTCACCACGGCCTCGGAAAACCGTGACTTCGCGGTCAAGCCGATGAACTGCCCATGCCACGTGCAGGTGTTCAACCAGGGCCTGAAGTCCTACCGCGACCTGCCGCTGCGCCTGGCCGAATTCGGTGCCTGCCACCGCAACGAGCCGTCCGGCGCCCTGCACGGCATCATGCGCGTGCGCGGCTTCACTCAGGACGATGCCCACATCTTCTGCACCGAGGAGCAGGTGGAGAAGGAAGCGGCCGACTTCATCAAACTGACCCTGAAGGTCTACGCCGACTTCGGTTTCACCGACGTGGCCATGAAGCTCTCTACCCGGCCCGCCAAGCGCGTTGGCTCGGAAGAGCTGTGGGATCGCGCCGAGAAGGCACTGGCCGACGCCCTCAATGCCTCGGGTCTGGACTGGGAATACCAGCCGGGTGAGGGCGCCTTCTATGGGCCGAAGATCGAGTTCACCCTCAAGGATTGCCTGGGTCGTAACTGGCAGTGTGGTACCCTGCAGTACGATCCCAACCTGCCCGAGCGCCTCGACGCCAGCTACGTCTCCGAAGACAACAGCCGTCAGCGCCCGGTGATGCTGCACCGCGCCATCCTCGGTTCCTTCGAGCGCTTCATCGGCATGCTCATCGAGCACTATGCCGGCCAGTTCCCGGCCTGGCTCGCGCCGACCCAGGCGGTGGTGCTCAACATCACCGACAAGCAGGCCGATTTCGCTCAGCAGGTCGTCGGCGAATTGAACGCCGAGGGCTTCCGCGCGAAGGCCGACTTGAGAAACGAGAAGATCGGCTTTAAAATCCGCGAGCATACTTTGCTCAAGGTTCCCTATCTCCTGGTTATTGGAGACCGGGAGGTTGAGACACGATCCGTTGCCGTGCGTACCCGTGAAGGCGTTGACCTGGGCTCCATGCCCATCGAGCGTTTCCGCGAGCTGCTCACGCAAGCGGTTTCCCGGCGTGGCCGGCAAGAATCGGAGTAATCACTATCAAGCAGCGTGACATGAGACAAGACAAGCGAGCCGCACCTCGGGCACCGATCAACGAAAATATCACCGCCCGGGAAGTTCGCCTTATTGGCGCCGATGGTCAGCAAGTAGGCATCGTCTCCATCCAGGAGGCCATGCAGGCTGCCGAAGACGCCAAGCTGGATCTGGTGGAAATCACCGCCGACGCCGTACCCCCGGTCTGCCGGATCATGGACTACGGCAAGCACGTCTTCGAGAAGAAGAAGCAAGTCGCGGCGGCGAAGAAGAACCAGAAGCAGGCTCAGGTCAAAGAAATCAAGTTTCGTCCAGGGACGGAAGAAGGGGATTACCAGGTAAAACTACGCAACCTGGTACGTTTCCTAACCGAGGGGGACAAAGCCAAGGTCTCGTTGAGATTCCGCGGCCGGGAGATGGCCCACCAGGAGCTGGGCATGGAGCTGTTGAAGCGGGTCGAAGCCGACCTCGCCGAACATGGCGCCGTTGAGCAGCATCCTAAGATGGAAGGACGCCAACTCATCATGGTCATCGCCCCCAAGAAGAAAAAGTAACTACCAGGGCACTGGCAGGCCTTGCTGTTATGCGTAATCACTCAATGCGGAGTATCCGAACATGCCAAAGATGAAAACCAAAAGCGGCGCTGCGAAGCGCTTCGTGAAAACTGCTGGTGGCATCAAGCACAAGCACGCTTTCAAGAGCCACATTCTGACCAAGATGACCACCAAGCGTAAGCGTCAGCTGCGCGGTACGTCGCTGATGCATGCATCCGACGTCCAAAAGGTCGAGCGCATGCTGCGCCTTCGTTAATCCTGGTCAAGAATTTAAAGGAAGTTACCCATGGCTCGTGTTAAGCGTGGCGTCATCGCTCGTCGCCGTCACAAGAAAATCCTGAAGCTCGCCAAAGGCTACTACGGTGCCCGTTCGCGCGTCTTCCGCGTCGCTAAGCAAGCGGTAATCAAGGCAGGCCAATACGCCTACCGTGACCGTCGTCAGCGTAAGCGTCAGTTCCGCGCTCTGTGGATCGCTCGTATCAACGCTGGTGCTCGTATCAACGGTCTGTCCTACAGCCGTCTGATCGCCGGCCTGAAAAAAGCGGCCATCGAGATCGACCGTAAGGTACTGGCCGATCTGGCCGTGAACGAAAAAGCGGCGTTTGCTGCGATTGTCGAGAAAGCTAAAGCTTCGCTGGCTTAAGCCCCCCGGCAATCTCGCGCCTCTGGCGCGAAGCAACGTTATCGATAGGGGAAGAGCCTCATAGCTCTTCCCCTATTTTGTATCTGGAGTCCCTAGATGGAAAACCTGGATGCGCTGGTCTCCCAAGCCCTGGAGGCCGTGCGGCACACCGAAGACACCAATGCCCTGGAACAGCTCCGGGTCAATTACCTGGGCAAGAAGGGTGAGCTGACCCAGATCATGAAGACCCTGGGCAACCTTTCGGCGGAGGAGCGGCCCCAGGTCGGCGCCCTGATCAATGCCGCCAAGGAACGTGTCCAGGACGCGATCAACAGCCGCAAGGCGACGCTGGAGCAGGCCGCGCTGGCCGCTCGCCTCGCCGCGGAGCGTATCGACGTGACTCTGCCCGGGCGCGGTCAGGCCTCTGGCGGCCTGCATCCGGTCACCCGTACCCTGGAACGTATCGAGCGCCTGTTCGCCAACATCGGCTATGGCGTCGCCACCGGTCCCGAGATCGAAGACGACTACCATAACTTCGAGGCGCTCAATATCCCCGGCCACCACCCGGCGCGGGCGATGCACGACACCTTCTATTTCAACGCCAACATGCTGCTGCGTACCCACACCTCCCCGGTGCAGATCCGTACCATGGAGAGCCAGCAGCCGCCGATCCGCATCATCTGTCCGGGGCGCGTCTATCGCTGCGACAGCGACCAGACCCATTCGCCCATGTTCCATCAGGTCGAAGGCCTGGTGATCGACGAAGAAGTCAGCTTCGCCGATCTCAAGAGCACCCTGGTGACCTTCCTGCGCGAATTCTTCGAGGAAGAGCTGGAAGTGCGCTTCCGTCCGTCCTACTTCCCCTTCACCGAGCCCTCGGCCGAGGTGGACATCCGTCGTCCGAGCCGCGACGGCGAGCCGGCTTCGCGCTGGCTCGAGGTGCTGGGCTGCGGCATGGTTCACCCCAATGTGCTGCGCATGGCCGGCATCGATCCGGAGAAATACCAGGGCTTCGCCTTTGGCATGGGCGCCGAGCGCCTGGCCATGCTGCGCTATGGGGTCAACGACCTGCGCCTCTTCTTCGACAACGATCTGCGCTTCCTGGCGCAATTCCGCTAGCTGCCAGACGGGAGTCCTATGAAATTCAGTGAACAATGGCTGCGTAGCTGGGTGAACCCCGCGGCTACGCACGAGGATCTGGTTGCCCGGCTGTCCATGGCCGGCCTGGAAGTGGACGGCGTCGAAGCGGCGGCCGGGAGCTTCCAGGGCGTCATCGTCGGCGAGGTGGTCTCCGTCGAGCGCCATCCCGATGCCGACAAGCTCAACGTCTGCCAGGTGAGCAACGGCCAGGAGTCCTTCCAAGTGGTCTGTGGGGCGCCCAATGTCCGCGCCGGCCTCAAGGTGCCTTTCGCCACCGTCGGCGCTACCCTGCCGGGTGATTTCACCATCAAGAAGGCCAAGCTGCGCGGCGTGGAATCCCACGGCATGCTCTGCTCGGCCAGCGAACTGCAGATCAGCGACGACAACAGTGGCCTGCTGGAGCTGCCCGCGGGCGCCCCGGTTGGTGAGAACATCCGCAGCTACCTGCAGCTGGACGACGCCATCATCGACGTCGACCTGACGCCGAACCGCGGCGACTGCCTGTCCATCGCCGGTCTGGCGCGGGAAGTGGGGGCCCTGTACAACGCCACCGTCGAGCCGCTGCAGGTCGAGCCAGTAGCGCCCGTGCACCAGGAGACCCGTCCGGTCGAGGTGCTGGCACCCCAGGCCTGCCCGCGCTACCTGGGTCGCGTGGTCAAGAATGTCGACCTGTCCCGCCCGACGCCGGACTGGATGGTCGAGCGCCTGCGCCGCAGCGGCGTGCGCAGCATCGATGCGGCCGTCGACGTCACCAACTACGTGATGCTCGAGCTGGGCCAGCCCATGCATGCCTTCGATCTGGACCAGATCAAGGGTGGCATCCGCGTACGCCTGGCCGATGCCGGCGAGCGCCTGGTGCTGCTGGACGGCCAGGACATCGAACTGCGCAACGACACCCTGGTGATCGCCGACCACGAACGCGCCCTGGCTATCGCTGGCGTCATGGGTGGCGAGCACAGTGGTGTCGCCGCCGGTACCCGCGACCTGTTCCTGGAAAGCGCCTTCTTCGACACCATCGCCGTGGCCGGCAAGGCGCGGTCCTATGGTCTGCACACCGACTCCTCTCACCGCTTCGAGCGGGGCGTGGACTTCGAGCTGGCACGCAAGGCCATGGAGCGGGCGACCCGCCTGCTGCTCGATATCGTCGGCGGCGAACCGGGCCCGGTGATCGAGGCGGTGAGTGCCGAGCACCTGCCGCAGGTCGAGCCGATCCTGCTGCGCGCCGAGCGCATCGAGCGTGTCCTGGGCCTGACCCTGGACGATGCCCAGGTCGAGCGGCTGCTCAGCGGCCTGGGGCTGGCCGTGGCACGGCTGGAAGCCGGTCGCTGGCAAGTAGGCGTACCCAGCCACAGGTTCGACATCCGCATCGAGGTGGACCTGATCGAAGAGCTGGCCCGCCTCTATGGCTACAACCAGTTGCCGATCCGTTTCCCCCAGGCCCGCCTGGCGCCGCAGCCCCTGCCCGAAAGCAAGGGTGAACTGAGCCAACTGCGTCGCCTACTGGTGGCCCGCGGTTACCAAGAGGCCATCACCTACAGCTTCATCGACGAAAAGACCTTCCGTCTGTTCGCTCCGAAAGCCGAGCCGGTGATGCTGGCCAACCCGATCTCCACCGACATGGCTGCCATGCGCTCTTCGCTGTGGCCGGGCCTGGTCAAGGCCGTGCAATACAACCTCAATCGCCAGCAGGACCGCGTCCGGCTGTTCGAGTCGGGGCTGAGATTCGTCGGTCAGCTGGATAACCTGGTCCAGGAAAACGTCCTGGCTGGTGCGGTCTGCGGTTCGCGTCTGCCGGAGAGCTGGTCGTCCGGTCGGGAGGCGGTGGACTTCTTCGACGTCAAGGCCGATGTCGAGGCGCTGCTGGCTCAGGCTGGTGCAGGCGGCGACTTCCGCTTCGTGGCAGGCGAGCATCCGGCCTTGCACCCGGGGCAGACCGCGTTGATCGAGCGGGCAGGGCAGCCGGTGGGCTACCTGGGCGCCCTGCATCCGGAGGTGGCGCGCGAGTTGGACGTGGATCGTCCGCTGTTCCTCTTCGAGCTGGCCCTGGATGCCCTGACCGCCGGTACCCTGCCGCGCTTTGGCGAGCTGTCGCGCTTCCCGGAAGTGCGCCGTGACCTGGCGCTGGTGGTGGACGAAACCGTAGCCGCCGATGACCTCCTGGCCGACATCCGCGAGAACGCCGGCGAAGGCCTCAAGGAGCTGCGTCTGTTCGACGTCTACCAAGGCAAAGGTATTGATCCACATAGAAAAAGCGTCGCCATCGGCTTGACCTTGCAACATCCATCGCGCACATTAACCGATGAAGAAGTCAACGAAACGACGCAGAAAATCCTCGTTTCTCTGGAAAGAAGGTTCAACGCCACGTTAAGGAAATAGCGCATGGGGGCCCTGACGAAAGCTGAGATGGCCGAACGTCTGTTTGAAGAGCTCGGTCTGAACAAACGTGAAGCCAAGGAATTGGTCGAACTGTTCTTCGAAGAAATTCGTCATGCGCTCGAAAGCAACGAGCAGGTCAAGTTGTCCGGTTTCGGCAACTTCGACCTGCGCGACAAGCGCCAGCGCCCCGGACGCAATCCCAAGACGGGGGAGGAGATACCCATCACGGCGCGCCGTGTGGTGACCTTCCGCCCCGGGCAGAAACTTAAAGCCAGGGTCGAGGCCTATGCTGGAACCAAGTCATAACGACGAGCTGCCGCCCATACCGGGCAAGCGCTACTTCACCATCGGTGAGGTGAGCGACCTGTGCTTGGTCAAGCCGCACGTGCTGCGCTACTGGGAGCAGGAATTTCCCCAGCTCAACCCGGTGAAGCGCCGCGGCAACCGGCGCTACTACCAGCGCCATGACGTGCTGATGATCCGCCAGATCCGTGCACTGCTGTACAACGAAGGCTTCACCATCGGCGGGGCGCGCCAGCGCCTCACCCAGGGCGACGAGACCCGCGACGAGGGTTCGCAGTACCACCAGCTCATCCGCCAGATGATCAGCGAACTCGAAGAAGTCCTCGTCGTACTGAAAAAGTGAAAAAAAGCTTCCGTTAATCAAAGTGTTGCAGTAAGATGCACGCCGTTCCCTAGGGGAACACAGTCGGGGCGTAGCGCAGCCTGGTAGCGCACTTGCATGGGGTGCAAGGGGTCGAGTGTTCGAATCACTCCGTCCCGACCAAATCAACGAGAAGGCTCAAGCACTTAGTGGCTTGGGCCTTTTTCGTTTCTAGACTCCAATCAAAACCCAAGCAAAATTAGCTGGCGATTGTGGTGATCTTGAGGCCAGACGCCGTATCCTGCCAGATCACTTCGATTTGATCGCATTGGCTGTTTGTCTGCACTAATATGCTAAGGGTTCTGTTGAGCCTGTTGGCTACCTGGCCATCCAGTTGGGGCGGGGTGTAGCGACATCTATTCAATCACTCCTCGCCTTATGTCTGTGGCGGCCTCGGGGAGGTCTTGGAACGCGGGGCTAGGCATTTCTCCTTCGACCACAGTCCAGCTTTCCTCCGTTTGTCTGGATAAACCGGCAGTCACCGTTTGGGCTCAAAGAAGGGCTCTCTCGTGCTGTATAGTCAAAGCGATAATCTAATTCTCTCTCAGAAAGGTCAGCGCAGTACGCACTCCCACTTAGGTCGTTAACTCCGTTTCGCAGGATTTGCAATTGATGCTCGTTCCCTTCAACGATCCCGACGACACTCCTACTCTTCGTAAGGAGAGAGGTGCCTTCTTTACTCCCGACGAGATCACTCGATATGTGGCGAACTGGGCCATTCGCTCGCCTAACGACCTCGTATTGGAGCCTTCTGCAGGTGATGCTGCCTTCCTTGTAGCCGCGGTGCACCGTATTCGCGAACTAACAAAAGGCATGGAGGTACGTCCGAGTGTTGATGGTGTTGAAATTCATGACCATAGCGCGCGAATCGCACAGCAGCGCGTCCGGGAAGTCGGTGGTGAAGCTAGAATTCGGAATAGCGATTTTTTTTCCCTTACACCTGAACCGGTTTTTGATACTGTTATTGGCAATCCCCCCTACATCCGATATCAGGATTTTTCGGGCGAAATGCGAGCTCGTTCGCGGGAGGCTGCACTCCGAGGTGGGGTGTCGCTCACTGGCCTCGCCTCTAGTTGGGCGGCGTTCACCATACACTCTTCGATGTTTTTGAAGAGAGGTGGTCGTCTCGGACTTGTTCTTCCAGCCGAACTGCTTTCAGTTAACTATGCAGCCCCCGTGCGTCACTTTCTTTTTGACCGCTTCCGCCACTTGCAGCTTGTGCTTTTTAACGAGCAGGTGTTCCCCGAGGCCGAGGCTGATGTCGTATTACTTTTGGCCGAGGGTTATCTCGAAGGTCCCGCTCAATACGCAACTATCCAGCAAACAAAGAACTCTGCTGGTCTTGCATCGCTTGATGCGGGCCTTACCTGGACGCCGACCGACCCCGCAGCCAAGTGGACGAGCAGTCTCATTAATCCTAAAGCTATTGATCCGCTGCATAAGCTGCTTAAGCGAGGTCAGTTTACTAATTTGGAGGCTTGGGGAGACACGACTCTTGGCATCGTTACGGGCAACAATAAATACTTCACACTTTCGCCCCAGCGTGTAAAAGAACTTGGCCTACGCCACAACGAGTTGCTACGCCTTTCTCCGCCTGGAAGCTCTCACCTGCGTGGCCTGTCACTCTGCAAAAAAATGCTCGCTAAGCTTGGTCGAGAAGGCCTGGCAACCTATCTTTTTTATCCAAGCAATCCTCCATCAGCAAAAGCAGCGGCATATATCGAAGTTGGCCATAGAGCCGGTGTGGATACTGCATACAAGTGCCGTATTCGTAAGGTATGGTATCGCGTACCACTCGTGCCCCCGGCTGACCTTTTCTTGACTTGTATGAACGCAGATACTCCTCGGCTAGCAGTAAATGATGCCGGAGTATATCACCTTAATTCGGTTCATGGTGTTTATCTTAAGAAAGAATATCGCGATATTGGTCGAGAATTCTTGCCCCTCGCAAGCCTTAATTCGGTAACGCTGTTCCATGCAGAAATCGTAGGTCGCGCATATGGTGGGGGAATCTTAAAGATTGAGCCTAAGGAAGCGGATATCTGGGCAGTACCCTCGCCAGATTTAGTATACGCGCTTGCCGAAAAACTTCAGCCAATCAAGCAACGGGTCGCTGACCTCTTAGAGAAAGGCAGATTGCTCGATGCTGTAGAAGTCGTCGACCAAGTTGTTCTCCTAGGTTGTGGGGGTTTGTCCACAACACAAATCGATCACATCCGGCAAGCGCGATCAGAGCTTGCCGGACGCCGCACAATGAGATCTGCCAGTGGCCGCTAGAAAATCTGCAAAAGCAAAAGCTTGGGTTCTTTTCGACCGAATCGTTCATCTCGCCGCTCCCGATGGTACTCACAGTAATCCTTGGGTTAAGTGTCTCGATGGGCAGCTGCGCTTCGAGCCGGATTACGACACGCTCGTTCAATTGCTTGGGGTCCCTCTCTATCTTAAGGCTGAGACTCAGTCAGGGGTACCTGCCTTAGCGCTGGATGTCTGGTTGAGCTATGAACTACGACGGGCGGGCTTCGGTAAAGATCAGGCTTGGCCTAGGCCGGTCCATCCACGCATCCTCCCAGCGCCTGTTGCTGCGTTGCTAAATGAGTTGCCTCGTAAGGTAGGTGACGTTGTGGCGGAGCGGCTTAGGAAAGCAGCTTCAATCCGTGATGTCACATCTTCTAGTGCGTCCATTCTTGGTAAGAACTACCTCAAGCAGGTTGACGTCATTATCACAGACTGGGTGACGGGACCTGAGCTGTTGATATCGACCAAACGTATGGATTCCTCCTACGGCAAGAACGCGCCAAATAGGATTGAAGAATCCTATGGCGACGCCAAGAACTTGCGCCTGAGGCATCCCCTTGCTGCACTAGGATTCGTGTTTGGGCTTCGCTCCGATATTTTGGAAAAGGAGCCTCGTACGGCAGCATGGTTGTTCGACCTGCTTGCCAAGCTCGGACAGGAGGACGACGCATATCACGCAACTTGTCTCGTATTGATGGATTATTCAGACGACACCAAAATACCTGACACTGGAGAAGAGCCGCACGAAGGCGTCCCAGAGCCAGGACCTGAATTGGATACGGAGGAAGATCTCCCAGTCGATGCTCCAGAATCTGAAATTGACCGACAGCTAATGCTGCTGCCAAAGGTGGCAATTCGCACAGACGAAACGCCAGAAGAGCTAGACCCAGGCCGTTTCCTCTCGGCGATGGTAATGCGTGTTCTGAGTGCAACTCCGGTCAATATGCATGAAGAGGCGCGGCGACGTCGGGATACACCCAAGCATCAATGAGACTATCGCAGCACGAAGCATTGCCATGCTGCGAACGATCAATTATCGAAAAGTCATCGGGCCAGCACAGGGTGCGAAACGATAAGCGCAGGTGCTTTTTTCCCGGCATAACAGATCGTCAGTCAGATTTTGTGCATATCGAAAATTACTAAGGGTCTTAGGGGATCAGCCTCGCTCCAGCGCACTGGGCCGCTACAGTCCTTAAACGCAAGCATGATCGTCTTTAGGCGAGCACGCTCCAACCGTTCTTTGTGACGAACAGCGTCGTAACACTCAGGACACCACTTCGACCCGCACCAACCCCTGCTGCCTGAACGGCGCCAGCACCTCACCCACCGTGGCATCGGTGATCAGCGTCCAGTCCGTCTTGAGTGGCGTCCAGTGCTGCTGGCGATCACGACCCAGCTTGGTCGAGTCGGCAAGCACGAAGACCTCGGCGGCCTGCTGGATCATCAATTCCTTGAGGTAGGCCTGCTCGGGGCTGGCTTCGCAGAGGCCGCGGCCGGCGACTACGCCGTCGGCGCTGAGGAAGACCTTATCGGCCGACAGCCGCTCCAGCATGGTGAAGGCCGCCGGGCCGAAGGTGGACATGCTGCCGGGGCGCAGGTCGCCGCCGAGTAGGGTGACGTGGCCTTCCGGCAGGTCGCGCAGCAGGGGGACCGCCAGCAGGTTGTTGGTGATGACGTGTAGGCCGCGTCTTTCGCTGAGCAGCTTGGCCAGGGCGGCGGTGGTGGTGCCGCCGTCGAGCAGCAGGGTGTCGTGATCCTTGATATGGGCGAGGGCGGCGCGGGCGAGGAGGGCCTTTTCCGGGCCGGACTGGCTGCTGCGTTGTTCCAGCGACGGCTCGGGCTCGCGGGTGCCGATATGGGTCGCGCCACCGTAGGTTCTGACGATCCGGCCTTCTTCCGCCAGGGCGGTGAGATCGCGGCGGACCGTGGCTTCCGACACTTCCAGATGCCGGCAGAGGGTTTCGACGTTGGTGTGACCGGCCAGGACCAGTTCGAGGATGGCTTGGCGACGTTTGGCGACCTTCATGGGCGTTCCAGCGAGAGAGACGGCGCTACTGTAGCGCAGTAGCGCCTCATCTTTCTCACAGCGAGGCGCCACCACAGACGGTCAGCGTCTGGCCGGTGAAGGCGCCGGCGTCCGGGCCGAGCAGGAAGGCGGTCAGGCCTGCGACCTCTTCGGGCTGGACGTAGCGGCCCAGTGGGGGCAAGCGGGGCGGGGTGCCGGCCCGGCCCGGGTCGCGCAGCATGGGCGTCTCGGTCGCGCCGGGCGCCACCAGGTTCACGGTGATGCCACGCGAAGCCAACTCCAACGCCCAGGAGCGCACCAGGCCGACCAGGGCCGCCTTGGTGGCGGCGTACTGGCTGCGTCCGGCCGCACCCTGCATGGTGCGGCTGCCGATCAGCACGATGCGCCCGCCTGTGGCTAGGCGCTTGATCAGGCGATCCACCAGGCGGCTGGCCACGGCGACGTGCAGGTGCCACATGGCGGCGCCGTCGGCCGGGTCCAGGCTGCCCAGCGGCGCGGTGCGCATGAAGCCGGCGGCGTGGATGATGGCGTCCAGTGGTTCGATATCGGCCAGCACGGCATCCAGTGCCTGGGCATCGGCCAGGTCGACGCCGAGCCAGGTCAGCGCCGGATGGGAGTGCTCGGGCGGGCGGCGGCTGAGGCCGGTCACCCGCCAGCCTTCGGCGAGCAGGCGCTGGGTGATGGCCGCGCCGATGCCGGAGCTGACGCCGGTGACCAGGGCATGAGGCTGGGTCGTCATCGCCGTCTCCTTCAACGCAGCGCGGCCAGTGGCAGCCGGACGTGCTTGATGCGTTGGCGGAAGTAGGTGAAGGCCAGGTGCAGGTCTCCATCAGGCGTCTGCACCAGGCTGGGGTAGGAGTACTCGCGATTGAGTTTCTCGGTGGAGTTGTTGGTCAGGCAGTAGCCATCGCCAGCCTCGACGTCCAGGCGCCGCCAGCTGTGACCCTCGTCCGTGGAGACAGCCAGGCTCATGGGGCCGCGCGGCACGCCCCAGACAGCGCTGCGCTCACCGTCCTTCGCTACCGGATCGACGCGGCTGTCGCCGTCGTCGATCTCGTCATAGAGCGAGGCGCGGCGTTCGCTGTAGTCGGCGGCGCTGGTGGGGTTGTAGGCCACCACCAGTTCGCCGCTGGCGAGGCGGATAAACTGGATGGAGGAGTTGTTGTTGGGCAGGGCCGTTGGGGTGGGCGCGCTCCAACTGCGACCGCCGTCCTGGGAGCGGCTAACGTGGATGAAGTCGGCCCAGCGACTGCGGAACAGTGCCAGCAGGCTGCCGTCGCCGAGCGCCTGGATGTTCATGTGCACGCAACCGGTGCTCTCGGGCACGGCATGCTCGGTCCAGCTGCGGCCCTGATCGCTGGAGATCAGCACGGCGCTGGTGTCATGGCTGCCCACCCACTTCTCGCCGGGGCGGGCGATGCAGTGAAAGATCGGCAGCAGCCAGTCGCCGTTGGCCAGCACCACCGGCGGCTGGCGAACGAAGGTGCCGGGGGTGTCGATCAGCGTCTCGATGGCGCCCCAACTGTGGCCGCCATCGGTGGACAGGCGGCGGCGGACGATGGCGGTGTCCTGGTTGCCGGCTACTTGCGCGGTCCACAGCAGCCACAGCGGACCGCCCGGCGCCTGGAACAGGATGGGATTCTGCTCGGAGCGGGTCGGGTCGTCCGACAGTTGCACGGGCTCGCTCCAGGTACCGGTCTTCGGATCGCGGCGGCTCAGCAGGACCGAGATATCGGCCTTGCCTTCCTGGGTGCCGGCGAACCAGGTGCACAGCAGAGTGCCGTCGGGCCGGGCCAGCAGGTTGGCGGCGTGGTTCTGCGGATAGGGCGTAGGCAGGAAGGCGTCTTGGCGACCGGTGATGGCGATTTCAGTGGTGGACATGGGGGACCTCGGCAGGAGCGGCTTTGGCGGCGGGCTGGGGAAAGAGACGTTCGATGACTACCACGATGGCAGGCGTCGCCAGGGCAACGTACATGTTGTCGATGCCATAGGGATTGCCCAGCAGATACCAGGCGCTGGTGGTGATGGTCGAGGCCAGCAGGCCCAGGGTCGCGCCGCGGTTGGTAGCGAACAGCGGCAGGTAGATGGCGATCATGGCGATCACCGCGATGGACAGCCGTAGCGCTCGGGTGAAGAACGACAGGTTGAGGATCTCGGGCACGAAGAAGACGAAGAACAGCGGCACGAAGCCGATGATCAGGGAGATCACCCGGGTGGCCTTGAATTCACGCTCGGGCGTGGGCTTGCGCAGCGGCACGTAGAAGTCGCGCACCACCAGCGAGGCGATGGCCAGGGCCACGGTGCTGACGCTGACGAAGATGGAGGCCACCAGGGAAATGGTCACCACCCCGGCCAGTACCGGGTGCATCGATTGCAGGAAGACCGGCAAGGCGTAGAGGCTGCTCATCTCCGGATGCAGGTACTTGGAGGCGACCCCGATGAAGCCCAGCGCCAGGGAGATGGGGATGCACAGTAGCGAGGCGTGGAAGGTGGAGCGTTGTGCGGCCCGGGCATCCTTGGTCGAGGAGATCGCCTGGATGATGAACTGGGTGGAGAAGATCGCCCCGACGGTGCCGATGATCCAGGCAACGATCTTGCTGCCGCCGATGGCGCCGTCCCAGGTGAAGTAATGCTCCGGCATGTGCTGCATGACCGGGGTGAAGCCGCCGGTCATGTGCAGGGCCACGCCCAGGACGATCAGCACGCCCACATACTTGACCGAGGTGTGCAGGATGCTGACGTAGGCCACGCTCTTCAGCCCGCCGAAGACGTAGTACAGGGTACTGACGATGGCCGTGATGAAGGCCGCGGTGGGCAGGTTGATCTTGAGCACCGTAGCGATGGCCGCGGCGCCGCTGACGTAGTTGCCCACGTTCACCAGCAAGAGGGCGTAGATCATGATGATCGACACCATCAGCTTGGTGGACAGCCCGTATTTCTGGGCGATGAAGCCGGAGATGGTGAATTCGCCGGAGGCGTAGAGCTTGCGCGCCATCAGCAGGCCGAACAGCGGAAAGCCGATGGCCGCGGCGATCACCGACCAGGAGGCGGCGAAGCCGCTCTCGAAGGCGGCCTGGGCGGTACCCACGGTGGACTTGGCGCCGATGAATTCCGACATCATCAGGATGCCCACCACGAAGGCCGGCATGCTGCGCGCGGCGACCATGAATTCGCCGCTGGTGCGGCTGCGCAGGCGGATGCTCAGCCAGGTGGTGAAGAGGATGTAGACCACCACCATCCCGACGATGATGGCGGTGCTTTGCACGTCGAAGGTTTGCATGCGAGTGATTCCTGTTGTTGTTGTTGGATAGCACTGGCGTTACGGGAGAAGTAGTCGTTCCTCAGGCGATGGCGGCCTGGCTGGCGCGGCGTCTACTGGCGAGTTCGGTGGCCTGGCGCAGCGCCTCGATGAGACTGCGCTCGTCGGCGATGCCTTTGCCGGCGATGTCGAAGGCGGTGCCGTGGTCCACCGAGGTGCGGATCACCGGCAGACCGACGGTGACGTTGACCCCGGCCTCCAGGCCCATGACCTTGACCGGGCCGTGGCCCTGGTCGTGGTACATGGCCACCACGCAGTCGAAGTCGCCGCGCCCGGCGCGGAAGAACAGGGTGTCGGCGGGCAGCGGGCCTTCCACGCGCCAGCCGCGGGCGCGCAGCTCGTCGATGGCCGGCTGGATCTTGGTTTCCTCCTCGCCGTAGCCGAACAGGCCGTTCTCGCCGGCATGTGGGTTGATGCCGCAGACGGCGATCAGCGGGTCCTGGATACCGGCGCGCAGCAGGGTGGCGTGGGCGCGTTCGATGGTGCGCTTGACCAGGCCTGGCTCGATGCGGGCGATGGCATCGATGATCCCAATGTGGGTGGTGACGTGGATGACCTTGAGGATCGGCGTCATCAGCATCATTGACACCTCTTCAGTACCGGTGAGATGCGCCAGCAGCTCGGTGTGACCGGGGAAGATGTGGCCGCCCGCGTGCAGGGCTTCCTTGTTCAGCGGCGCGGTACAGATGGCATCGAGTTCACCGGCCGAGGTGAGCTGCACGGTGCGTTCGATATAGCGATAGGCGGCGTCGCCAGCCAGGGCGGACAGCTTGCCGTAGGGCAGGTCGGCCGGGATCAGCCCGAGGTCGATGCAGTCCACCACCCCGGGCTGGAAGCGTGCCTGATCGGGGCGCTCGATGGCATTGACCTGCAGGCGACCGCCGACGATGCGATTGGCGTCTTCCAGGCGACCGGCGTCGCCGATGACCAGCGGCCGGCAGCTGTCGTAGACCGCGGCATGGGCCAGGGACTTCATGATGATCTCGGGACCGACGCCGGTGGCGTCACCCATGGTGATGCCGATGACGGGACGTTCAGACATGATGGGCTTCCTTCTGCAGGGAGGCCGTGGCGGCCGGTGCGGGTAGGTTGGCGCGCAGCTGGCGCCAGGCGTCGAGGAGGGTGTCGGGTTGGCCAAAGCCGCCGGCCTTGGTGACGACTTTCAAGGTGCGGTCACGCCAGCGGGTGCTGGCCAGGGCCACCCCGGGAGCGAGGGCGCCGTGCAGGTCCAGCGCGGTGATGCCGGCCCGGGCGAGCAGGGCGCGAGCGGTCTCGCCACCGGTGGCCATGAGGGCGGTGGCCTCCTGCAGGGCGGGCTGCAGCAGCTCGGCCAGGGCCTGGCTCAAGGCCACGGCTTGACGCGGATCTCGCGCCTGCTGATCGAGACTGACCAGGACGTCCTCGCCGCGGGCCAGGCGCTGGGCCAGGGCCGTGGCCAGCGCGGTACGCTCGGCGGAGCGCTGCGACTCCAGCAGCCAGGCGGGTGCCAGGCGTTGCCAGTGTTGCGGGCTACCGGCCGCCAGGTACTCGGCCTGGGTCTGGGAATGGCGCGACATGCTGCCGACCACCGTCAGCACCGGACCGTCGCTCCGCGGGTGAGGTAGGGCGGTACCCACCAGGCCCAGGGCAACCGGCAGCGCTTCGGCGAGACCCGCCGAGCCGACCCAGAACACTTTTTGCGCGAACGGCGCCGAGGCCCGGGCCAGCGCCTCAAGGTCCGTTTGGCGCTCGGCATCGCAGACCAGCGCGGGCAGACCGCTGTCCAGGGCGCGGCGGAGGGCGGCGGCCAGGGCCACCGGCTGACGCAGGGTGGCGAGGTCCAGCCGGGCGCAGCTGATACCCTGATCGGTGAGTTGAGCGACCAGGTCGGCACTGCCGGTCAGGCCCTCGTTGCGCCAGACATCGGTCTGGTCGACCGGTACGCCGTCCAGGTATTGGATGCCTCCGCGGGTAACGCGGCCCAGGGCCGGATAGGCCGGTGCCACCAGGGCCAGGCCGCGCGGGGCGAGCGCAGCCACCTCGGCGGCGACATTGCCGCGCAGGGTGGAATCGATCTTCTTGTAGAGCGCGGCGCCAGCCAACGTCGGATGCTCGAGCAGTGCGGCGTGGCGCGCGGCCGCCGCACGTGCCTTCAGTCGACGGCTGTCCAGATCCAGTGCCGTCACCGGTGCCAGGGCGTCCAGGGTACTAGCGTCGAGCAGCACCCGGGTCGCCTGGGTCTTGGCGAAGCCCAGGGCGCAGTCGGCGGCGCCGCTGAGATCGTCGGCCAGGATCAGCAGGCGGGTCATGGCAGCAACCGCCGGTACAGCGCCTGGATGTCGTCCAGGCTCAGCGGCTTGGGATTGTTGACCATCAGCCGGGTGACCTTGGAGGCCGCCACCGCCATCTCTGGCAGGTGCTCCTCACGCACGCCGAAGGCGGCCAGGTCCTGGGGGATTTCCAGGGTGGCGGTCCAGGCGGCGATCTGCTCGATCAGCTTGTGTGCGGCGGCCTCATTGCTGTCTTCCTCGCGGGCCAGGCCGCAGACCACGGCGGCGCGCTTCAGGCGCGGTGCGCAGCTGTCCAGGTTGAAGGCCATGACGTGGGGCAGCAGCATGGCGTTGGCCACCCCGTGGGTGACATGGAACTTGCCGCCGAGTGGATAGGCGAGGGCATGGACCGCGGCCGTACCCGCCGCGGTCAGGGCCACGCCGCCGTAGGTGGAGCCGAGCAGCATGTCACTGCGGGCGCGCACCGAGTCCGGCTGCTGGTAGGCCTCTACGATGCTGCCGGCAATCAGGCGCATGGACTCCAGGGCGAAGGTATCGCTGACCGGGTTGGCCTTGTTGGAGATGAAGGACTCCAGCGAATGGGTGAAGGCGTCCATCCCGGTAGCCGCGGTGATGGCCTTGGGCAGGCTCAGGGTCAACAGCGGATCGAGCAGTACCAGGGCCGGCAGCAGGTGGCGGCTGACCACGCCTACCTTCAGCTCTTCGTCGGGCAGGGTGACGATGGCATTGGGCGTGACTTCCGAGCCGGTGCCGGCGGTGGTCGGTACCAGCACGGTGGGCAGTCCGGCGCGAGCGACCTGGTCGATGCCGAGCATGGATCTGAGCGACTGCTCGTTAGTGAGCATGACCGCGAACAGCTTGGCGGCGTCCAGCACAGAGCCGCCGCCGATGGCGAGCAGGGCGTCGGGCTGGCGCGGCGCGACCTGCTCGCGGAAGACCTGCTCGATGTTCTCCAGGGTGGGTTCGATCTCGACGTTGTCGATCACGGCCACTTCGATATCGCGGGCGGCCAGTTGCGTCTTGACCCGCTCGGTCACGCCCAGCCCATGCATGGCGTTCTGGGTGACCAGCACCACGCGGCGTAGCGGGACGTCGAGGAGGGCGAGCTTGTCGCCGAGCTGATCGAGGGCGCCGGCGCCATGGACCAGGTGTTTGACGGTCTGGAAATGATAGAGGGACATGAGCGCTCCGGATCAGTCGCGGTAGATGGCCAGCAGGCCTTCGAGCTTGTGCACCGTGGCTTCATCCAGCGGCGCGACCGGGGCCCGGCAGGGGCCGACCGGGACGTTGAGCAGGTCGGCGGCCTTCTTCAGTACCGACGGCATGGTCCCCAGAGCGAAGGCATCGCGCAGCGGCCGCAGCTTTTCCTGGGCGGCGCGGGCGGTAGCGTAGTCGCCGGCCTGGAAGGCGTTCCAGATGGTCATGACGACCTGGGGCACGGCATTGGCCGTGGCCGCCACGGCGCCATCGCCGCCGGCCAGCAGGTTCCAGTAGATGAGGGAGTCGGTGCCGGCGAAGACGGCGAAGTCGTCGCTGCGGTACTTCAGCATCTGCACCAGGGCGTCGAAATTGCCGGCGCTGTCCTTGATGCCCTTGATCTGCGGATGCTGGCTCAGGGTGGCCACGGCGCCAATGCCGATGGACATGCCGGTCTTGGCCGGAATGTTGTAGAGCATCAGCGGCAGCGAAGAGGCATCGCCGATGGCTTCGTAATGCGTGATCAGCTCTTTCTGGCTGACGGCATTGAAGTAGGGCGTGATGACCGATAGGGCATCGACGCCGCGATCTGCCATCTTTTTGTTCAGTTCAATCACTTCGTGAGTGGCGAAGGCACCGGTACCGGCCACCACGGGGACGCGGCCGCCTGCGGCGTCCACCGTTAGCTCGGCGATACGCAGCTTCTCGGCTTCAGAGAGGGCGAAGAATTCGCCGTTGGTGCCCAGTACGAACAGGCCGTGGACGCCAGCGCCGATCAGGTTTTCGATCAAACCGCGCAAGGCGTCTTCATCGACACGCTGCTGGGCGTCGAACGGGGTGACGAGGGCGGGAACGATGCCGCGGAATTTCATGGTCATGCCTACCTTGTGATTGTTCTGATCACAATAAAGCACGTTTTGATCTAATCGATCAATACTCCTTGGGAAGATTTGCGGCAGTGAGCGACCAGTTGCCAGGCGAGGGCCTCCGCCGCTCCGCGGCGATCAGTCAGCGCGGGCCCAGGAACGGCTAAGCACAGGGCACTCCTCGGGGTTGGCTCGGGCCGCCAGCGAAGACCGGCTGGTCGAAGGGGGAGCGCACTCCGGGGATGGCAGCCATCTCCTTGAGCAACCTGACAAAATTGTCATGCTGGAGTACCAGTTCCTGACCGATCGATCAGGATAGTTTGGCGAGGTCATTTCCCCGGACCTCGAATCATGTCGCGCTTTCTTTCTGCTCATGCCGCTGCGCTGCTGGCCGCCACCCTGCTCGGTCAGGCGCAGGCGGCCCTGCCGCAGCACCCTGATCTCGACCTCGCCGCCGCTCAGCGGCTGGCGCAAGCCGCGCCCTGCAGCGCGGCCCTCGCGGTGCTCGACCGCAGCGGCCAGACGATCCTGCTGCAACGCGATACCCGCGTCGGGCCGCACAACGCCGAGGCCGCGCGGCGCAAGGCCTTCACCGCGCTGTCCACCCGTACCCCCTCGCAGGCGCTGGCCGAGCGTGCCCGGCAGAACCCGGACGCGGCCAATCTCACCACGTTGCCCGAATTGCTGCTGCTGGGCGGTGGCATCCCGCTATACGAGGGCGACCAACTGGTCGGCGCCCTGGGCATCGCCGGGGCCGGCGGGGGCGGGGCGGACGAGCGCTGTGCGCTGGCGGCCGCTGAACACCTCAATCTCACCTCCCATCCTTGAAGGAGATCTCCATGAAGACGTTCGTTCTGTTGTCCGGCCTGGCCCTGTCCGGCTTTGCGGTCGCCGCACCCAATCCCCTGAGTGTCCATGTGCTCAACCTGGAAGATGGCAAGCCGTCGGCCGGGGTGCATGTGACCCTGGAACGTCAGGTGGGGCAGGGCTGGCAACCGCTGGCGGAAGAGGTCACCAATGAGCAGGGCCGGGTGCCGGCACTGTTTCCCAAGGAAAAGACCTTCGAGAAGGGGGAATACCGCGTGGTCTTCAAGACCGGTGATTACTATCGCCAGCAGGGCCGCAGCGCCTTCTTCCCCGAGATCCCCGTGGTGTTCGACGTCACCCAGCCGGAGCAGCACTATCATATCCCGCTGTTGCTCAGCCCCTACGGCTTCAGCACCTACCGCGGTTCCTAGCAAGACCCTCTGTAATGTCGGCCTGGCACGGGCAGGCAGGCCGATACTGGCACGGCGCCAGGCTTTGTATATGGGTGGATACAAGATCGCGACAGACTTTTACTTTGGCGAGAAATCCCTCTACCCCTCGGGCGCGCACAATTGGTCAGGTTATAGGCCAGACCTGAGTGTCGTTCGCTGAGCGGCGATCCGGCTGTGGCCGCAAGGCGTGCTCGGTCTCGTCATTACCGGGCGCGTGCCTCGTCCTTCATTGGTCTGGAGTCGCGTCTTGTACCTGTCGCCCCTCTCGTTTCAATCGGCCAGGCCGGAGAGCCCGATGGCTGGCGCCTTCGCCGCCTGGCGCAACCGCTATCGCGGCCCGGTCCTGCTGCTCGCCTCGGGGCCCTCCGCGGGGGCGCTCGACCTGGCGGCCTGGCAGGACATTCCGCTCATCACCATGAACGGCGCCATCGCCAAGCTGGCGGGCAGTGCCCTGCGCCCGCTGTTCTATGTCTGCAGCGACCTGAGTTTCGCTTTGCAGCAACCCGACCTCTACCGCCAGGGGCTCGAACACTCGGCGCGCCTGGCGCTCTGGCCGGAAGCTATCCAGGCGCTACCAGCGGACCTCGCTGCCAAGGCCCATGCCCTGCACCGCGCCCCGGCCACCCGCCTGGAGCATCACCTGGGCGTCGAGCAGGAGCAGGCGCAGCGGGCCTCCACGCTGTTCAGTCGTCGCGCCCGGGACATCGGCTTCAGTCGTGACCTGGACTACGGCATCTTCGATGTCCGCACCGTGGCCTTCATCGCCCTGCAGCTGGCCTACCACCTGGGCTTCAGCGAGATCTACCTGGCTGGAGTCGATCTCGATACCCAGGCGCCGCGCTTCTACGAGGACGGCCGTAGTCCGGCGTCGCCCTGCGGTCTGGAGCAGCATCTGCACAGTCGCATCCTGCCGGGCCTGCAGGTCATGCAGACGGTGATGCAGGCGTCCGGTCGCCGGGTGTTCAATCTGTCGACCCGCAGCCGTATTCCCGCCGAGCTGATTCCCCGCGTCGACCTCGCCGCCGTCGAGGCGCGTTGGCTGGCACGTGGCAGACGTCAAGCCGGCTAGGCAGCTTCATCGCCAAGGAGGAAGGGCTGTCTTATCAGCTCCAGCCCAGGGCGAGCCAGGCGACCACGCCGTAGCGGATCGCCTTGGCCAGGGTCACCACCAGCAGGAAGCGCCACAGGGGTTCACGCATCACGCCGGCGACCAGGGTGAGGGGGTCACCGATCACCGGCGTCCAGCTCAGTAGCAGGGACCACCAGCCGTAGCGCCGATAGGCACCCTGGATGCGCACCAGACGCTCGGGGGTGAGGGGAAACCAGCGCCGCTCGCGAAAGCGTTCGAGATGGCGACCCAGCCACCAGTTCAGCGTCGAGCCGGCCACGTTGCCCAGGGTAGCGGCCAGCAGCAGCGCCATCGTTGCATAGCGCTCGGTCAGCAACAGCCCGGCCAGGGCCGCTTCCGATTGCAGCGGCAGCAGCGTCGCCGCCCCGAAGGCGAGGGCGGCTAGCCCGAGGTAGACGCTCAGGGCTGCCAGGACGGGGTCTCCACCGCGGCAGCGCCTACCTGTGGAACGACGCTCAGGCGTTCGCTCGAGGCGAGCCGGTGCTGTGGTTGGATTTCAGGCGAGCGAGGGCTCATATGAATGTCTCGGGGAAGTCGGAAGGGATGTAGCGAGCCGGGGTCTCGGCTCGCTCCTGGCTACGCTATTGCGCTCATCCTAGCGTCCAGCGTGCGGGCGCTCCAGGTATGGCAGCCCTTCGGCTTGATCGGTCAGAGCACGAACTCGCCGACCACGCGGCGCAGGCCCACGGCCAGTCGCGAGACGTCGTTGCTGGCGGTGGCGGTCTGGTGGCTGCCCGCCGCCGTCTGGTGCGAGAGGTCCTTGATGCTGGTCAGGTTGCGGTCGATTTCCCGGGCGACCTGGGCCTGCTCTTCCGCGGCCGTAGCGATCAGGGCGTTGCGTTCGTTGATGGCCGCCATTGCCTCGGCAATCTGCGTCAGGGCGCCGCTGGCGTTCTGGGCTACCTGGATCGATTGGCTGGCCATCTGCCGACTGTTCTGGATGGCGTGGGTCGCCTGCTGGGAGTCGCTTTGCATGGCGCCGATCATCTGTTCGATTTCGCGGGTGGACTGCTGGGTACGGTGGGCGAGGGCTCGCACCTCGTCGGCCACTACGGCGAAGCCCCGGCCCTGTTCGCCGGCACGCGCCGCTTCGATGGCGGCGTTGAGGGCGAGGAGGTTGGTCTGCTCGGCGATGGAGCGGATCACCTCGACCACGGAGCTGACTTCCTGGGCTCGGGTCGACAAGGCCTGTACCTGTTCGCTGGTATCGCCCACGTTCTGGCTCAGGTCGCGGATGGCGGTCAGGGTGGAGCCGACGTGCTCCAGCCCGACATGGGTAAGATCCTGAGTACGTTGCGAGGCTTCGGCGGTCTGCTCGGCATTGCGCGCCACCTCATCGACGGCGGCGCTCATCTCGGTGACTGCCGTTGCCGCCTGATTGACTTCGTCGTTCTGGCGGACCAGGCCGCGGTTGCCCTCATCGATCACCGCAGTCATCTCTTCGGCGGCGGCGGCCAACTGGGTCGAACTCTCGGAGAGATGGCTGATGGTGGTTTTCAGGTTGCCTTGCATTTGCCCAAGGGCGGTCAGCAGGCCGGCGGCTTCGTCGCGACCGGAGACGGTGATGTGTGCGGAAAGGTCCTTGCTGGCGATGCGCTGGGCGATGCGCAAGGCTTCGCCTATCGGTCCGGTAATGCTGCGAATAAGTAGGAACGCCAGGATGCAGGTGGCCAGCAAGGTGGCCGCGATCAGCCCGATGACCAGTCTCAAGCCCATCGAATAGATGGCCTCAGCCTCGATACCGGCCTGTTCGGCGCCGCGGTCGTTGAATTCGATAAGCGCCTGCAACTGTTGCTGCATGCTGTCAGTGACCGGGCGGATGCTGCCGTTGATCAGGTTGAGGGCCGCGGCATTGTCGCCGCTGCGGAACAGGGCTTCGAATTGCTCCAGCAGCTGTTGGTAGCTATCGGCGGAGCTACGAACCTGCTCATAGAGTCTCCGTTCTTCTTCGCTGGAAACCAGGCGATCATATTGCGCGACGCTATCCACCAGGCCTTTGCGGTATTTGGGAAAGTCGTCCAGGACCTTCTGGCGCAGCTGCGCATCGCTCGTGGTAGTACCCCTGAGACTTTCCAGCCGTAGCCGGAGCATGCTGGAGCTGATGAGCCCGGCTTGACGCACGCTATCCATCCAGTCGTTTTCCACGATCTGTTCGGACTCTCTGAGTTTGCCCATCTGCACGATGGCAGCGATGCCTAGCGCAAATACGATTGTTACGATAATCGAAAAGATGAAAACCGCTCGTGGCGTCAACCTAATCTTGCGCAGGAACATGATGACCGTCCTTTTGTTATAGAAAATGTCATCAGGTTATTGGTGGCTCGCTCAGCTTCTGTAATATCTTTTTTATATGGGTGTCATGGCTTTTACGTGGATTCATCCGTCCAAATGCTTTCCATATGAATTTTCGTATTTATTTTGGTAATACCAAGCTATAGAGATTTTACCGGCCACGTGGCGCCAGAAGGCCGGCGCGTCTGGTTTTCTTGGTGATGCGTAATTTGCTCTTGCCGACGAGTACTACCATTGATGAGAAGCAGTCCTGAGGGACAGGCTCGGGTAGTCCGCTTTCTACCTAGGCCCCAGCGAAGACTCCGTACCATCTATCGGTAGAAGATCAGACGAATGGTGGCGCTGACGTCACTTCAGCCGGGCGATCCAGTCCGCGACCGAATCACCGCTACTGATATCCGGTTGCACCAGGCCGTCGATCATGAAGGTGGGCGACACGTGGATGCCGTTCTGCCGCGCGTATTTGCAGTGCCACTTGATGGCCTGCTGCAGGTCGGGCTGGGCGAAGGCCTCAGCCAGTGCCAGGCCGGTATAGCCTTCCAGTCGCGCTATGATGTCGTTGGGCGTCGCGTCGCGATTGGGACCGGTGGCGTGGTCCTGGAACTCGAATTCCTCGCGGTGGGCGGCAACGGCGGCCAGCACCGCCTTGGCGCTTTCCTTGCCGCCCTCCAGGGTGGCGGCGGCCAGGACGCAGCGCACCACCACCCCGGAGAACAGGTGCCAGGGCTGGGACTGCAGACGGATCTTCAGGGTGATTCGCTCTGGACCAGCCTGGGCCAGCAGGTCGTCGAACTTGTTGAAGGCCTTGACCGAGAAGGGGCAGGTGGGTTCGAGAAAGACTTCGAAGATGCGCGGGCCTTGGCCCCAGCTGAGGGTGTCGGTGTACATCGGGGACTCCTGTGAAATTGGCGAGGCGACCGGGATGAGACCGCACGCCGTCCCTGGCGTTTTCCCCGGGCAAGGCTCAGGGGATCAGCCGGCGTCGACGCATGTCCTCCAGGTGCGCCAGCAGCACCTCGTCCGAGCGCAGCACCATATTGTGGAAACCGGCCTGCCGTGCCTTGGTCACGTCGAAGATGGCGTCCTTCTCGACATGGAAGATGAAGTCGCCGAAGGCACCGGGTGCGATCCGCTGGGGATCGGTTTCGGCCAGGTTCTCGCGCTGGGCCAGGGCCTGCCAGACCGGCTTGAGCGCAGTCAGGCGCTGGTCCAGGGAAATCGGCTGGGGCTCGCCCACTTCCAAATCGAACCAGGCGGCCAGCTTGGGCCAGACGTGGCTCCAGCGGAAGACGTCGCCATTGGTGAGGTTGAAGGCACCGTCCCTTTCCTCTTCGGCCGCCCAGACGGCCGCTTCGCCCAGCAGCGGCGCGGCGGTGACGTTGACTAGTGCGCCGCGATAGGCCTGCTCCGGGCCGGGGAACTGCATGGCGGTGCCGGTCTCCTTGCAGAGGGCACCATAGAGGCCGATCAGATTGCCCAGGTTCATGGCCGAGCCCAGCGAGTGGCCGATGACGATGTCGGGCCGCAGGGCGGTCCAGCGGATACCTTCGGCCTCCAGGCTGCGGGCGAAGTCTTCGTGACGGAAATAGAGATTGGGCGGGAAGTGGCGGCTGTCGTCTTCCCGCGCCGGCGTCTTGTAAACGCCCAGGTGTGCACCATAGATCTTGCCGCCCTGGACGAAGGTGATGCGCTCTAGGGGCGCTCCCGCGCTACGCACCGCGGCCACCAGATTCTCCAGCATGGCGGCGTTCTCGTCGGCTTCCACACCGGGGGCCGGGTTGGGCTTGAGGGCGCTGTAGAAGAGGTGCGTCACGTCGGCGAACCTGTCCTTGGCGGCGGCCAGGCTGCCGACGTCCAGCAGGTCGGCGGTCACATGGGGAAAGCGACTCGGCGCATCCTGCGAGCGGCCAACGGTGGTGATGGACCAGCCGGCCTTGGCGAAGGCTTCCAATACCGCCTGGCCGATGATGCCGCTGGCGCCGGCGATGAGTAGCTGTCGTTCGGTCATGGGGACTCCCGGTGATTATTGACTGGGGATGAAGGGGGAGACCCTGGCAGCCGCTGCTTTGTCCCCTTGGCGGGCTGGACGGTCGCCGGATGAACGTCGATGTCCGGCCATGGCCAGTAGGGCTATTGTGGAGGCAGCGTTCCGCCACGGAGGATACGTCCTTGTCCGATCCCACCCATGCACCGGCCGTCCTGGAGTCCCTGCTCGGCGACATGATCACGGCCCTTGGGCTGCAGTCGGCCCTGGCCACTGACGTTCAGGTCCAGGGCGACGACAGCCTCGCCTCCTGTTTCCCCGTCAGCGATCTCGCCGCGGCGGCGATCGCGGCAACCGGTCTGGCTACCGCCGACCTGCTGGGCGCGGGCGCCTCGTCGGCCCCGGTGCAGGTGGATCGCCACCTCGCCGCTGCTTGGTTCAAGACGTCACTGCGCCCGCTGGATTGGGCATTGCCAGAGGTCTGGGACCCGGTCACCGGGGACTATCGCACCCGCGATGGCTGGCTGAGACTGCATGCCAACGCGCCTCATCACCGGGAGCGCGCCCTGGCTGTACTGGAGTGTGCGAACGCTCGGGAGGCCGTCGCCGAGGCCATGGCCGGCTGGTCAACTGAGGCCCTGGAAGCGGCTCTTGTCGCGGCCGGTGGCTGTGCGGCGCGGTTGCGCACCCAGGCGGAGTGGCAGGCGCATCCGCAAGGGCAGGCCGTTCGCGCCGAACCGCTGATCGCCGAGGAATGGACAGGCGCCGATATCGCAAGCGGTTGGCGGCCCGATCCACAACGTCCCTTGCAGGGCATTCGTGTCCTCGACCTCACCCGCATCCTCGCCGGCCCCATCGCCACCCGCCTGCTGGCCGGCCTGGGCGCCGAGGTGTTGCGCCTCGATCCGCCGGGGTGGGACGAGCCAGCCCAGGCACCGGAGGTGACCCTGGGCAAGAGGTGCGCGCGACTGGATTTGCGCCGGCCGGCCGACCGGCTGGTGTTCGAGAGGCTGCTGGCCGAGGCGGACGTCCTGGTCCATGGCTATCGCGCCGACGCCCTGGAGCGGCTCGGCTATGGCGGCGCCGAGCGCCGGGCCCTGAATCCCGCGCTGATCGACGTGTCCCTCTGCGCCTACGGCTGGAGCGGGCCCTGGGCGCTGCGGCGGGGCTACGACAGCCTGGTGCAGATGTCCTGCGGCATCGCCGCGGCCGGTCGCGACTGGCAGCAGGCGGAGCAACCGGTGCCTTTGCCGGTGCAGGCTCTCGACCATGCCACCGGCTACCTGATGGCGGCCGCGGTCATCCGCGGCCTCACCGGCCGCCTGCGCGAGGGACTTGTCCTCAGGGCACGCCTGTCGCTGGCACGGACCGCCTGCCTGCTGAGCGAGCATCCCGCCGTGGCCCGCGAGCCGTTCTACACCGGTGTGCAGGACGCCGACTTCGACACTGCCCCCGAGCCCACCGCCTGGGGCCCGGCGCTCCGCTTGCGCCCGCCGCTGCGGATCGGTGACCTGCGCCTGTACTGGGAACGGCCGGCGACTCGGCTGGGGTCGGCGAGTGCGGTCTGGTCACCGGCAGCCTGAGCGGTTCAAGTCTCCAGACAATACCCCACACCATAGATGGAGCGGATCAACTCGCAGTCCGGGTCGAGGCGGTGCAGCTTGCGGCGGACGTTACGCACGTGGCTGTCGACGGTGCGGTCGGTGATGATGCGGTAGTCGGTGTGCAGGTGGTTGAGCAACTGATCGCGGGAGAGCACCTTGCCGGGGTGCTTGGCCAGGGTCGCCAGCAGGCGGAATTCCACCGGGGTCAGCTCCAGCGGGTGGCCATTGAAGCTGGCCTGGTAGGCCTCGGCGTCCAGTTGCAGGCCGCTGGGTGTCGGCAGGCCCGTCGGCGTGCTGCTGCGGCGCAGTACGGCCTTGACCCGGGCCACCACCTCGCGTGGGCTGAAGGGTTTGCAGATGTAGTCGTCGGCGCCCAGTTCCAGGCCGAGCAGCCGGTCGATCTCGTCGACCCGGGCGGTGACCATGATGATCGGCAGGGCGCTGAAGGCGCGTACCGCGCGACACACCTCCAGGCCGTCCAGGCCGGGCAGCATCAGGTCGAGCAGCACCAGGTCGGGCGGCGTGGCGCGGATGGCGGCCAGGGCCTGTTCGCCGTCGGCGTGCCACTCGCAGGTGAAGCCGGCGGCCTTGAGGTAGTCACCCAACAGGGCGGCGAGCTTGGGTTCGTCTTCCACCAGCAGGATGGTCTCGCTCATGCCGGGCTCCGGTCGTCGAGGGCGGGCAGGCAGACCTCCAGCCAGAGGCCGCCGAGGGGAGAGGCATGCGCCTGCAGGTGCCCTCCGTGCACCTCGGCGATGCCGCGGCAGATGGCCAGGCCCAGCCCGGCACCGCCACTGCGCCGGCTACGCGAGCCCTCGACGCGATAGAAGCGTTCGAACAACCGCTCGCGGTCGGCCGCCGGTACGCCGGGGGCGGAGTCCTGCAGATCGACCTGCAGCAGGTTGCCGACCTGACGCGCGGCGAGGTGTACCCGCCCAGGGGCCTCGGTGTATCTCAGGCTGTTCTCCAGCAGGTTGTAGAACAGCTGGCCGAGGCGCGCCTCGTCGCCGCGGATCATCAGGGGCGCGTCCGGCAGCTCCAGCCGCAATTCCAGGCCGTCCTGGCGATAGCGCGGGCGCCAGGCATCGACGGTCAGCGCCAGCAGCGTTGCCAGGTCCACGGCCTCGTGGCGGTAGGTGGGGCCGCCCACCTCGGCGAGGGACAGCTCGAAGAGATCGTCCACCAGCTTGTTCAGCGAACCGACCTCGGTCTGCAGCGACTTCAGGCCGCTGACATCCAGGGGGCGGATACCGTCTTCCATGGCTTCCAGTTCACCCCTGAGCACCGCCAGCGGGGTGCGCAGCTCGTGGGAGATGTCGGCCATGAAGGCGCGGCGCTGGCGTTCGTTGCTGGCCAGGACGCTGGCCATGCGGTTGAAGTCCTGGGCCAGTTGACCAGCCTCGTCGGCGGAACGGATGGGTAGCTGGATACCGTAGTCGCCGGCCGCCAGGCGATGGGTGGCGGCGGCCACGGTGCGGATCGGGCGCAGCAGGGTGCGGGCGATCCACCAGGCCAGAGCGGCGGCCAGCAGCAGGCAGACGAAGGCGATCACCAGGCTGGAGCGGATCTGGCTCTGCTGGAAGCGGCGGTCGCCGTCGCTGATGACCGCCTCGAAGGGGGTCAGCGCCAGCCAGCCGACCACCCGACCCTGCCAGTGGAGGGCACGCAGCAGCGGTTGGGGCGGCAGGTCGCGAAAGCCGATTAGGTAGCGATGCTCGGCATCCAGCAGCGAGAAGCGCAGAAAGGCGCCGGTGAGATCCGACACCGGCGGGGAGGGTCGCGTGGTGGTATTCGCGGGCAATTCCGGTCGCAGCAGCTGGATCCAGGCCTCGGGCGGGTGCTGGTTGAGCAGGAAATCCCAGCTGCCATGCTCGGCATAGGCATGTTCGAAGCGTGGCACCAGGGCATCCAGGCGCTGTTCGGCCTGGCCGTTGAGATAGCCGAGGAAGTCCCGCGAGAAACTCAGGTAGGAGGCCCAGGCCATGCCCAGCACGGCGAAGGCGCAGAGCGCCAGGGCCGCGAGAAAGACCTTGGCGGAGAGGGATAGACGCAGCAGGCCCATGCGGATCTCGGCGACGGAAGGTAAGGGCACGCTAGCAGCTCCACGGGTAGCTGTCAGAACCTATTCTTGATCTGCTGCGCGTCGGCCAAACGGCGTTGAAAATGGCCTGGGTCGCCAGCCCGGTCGAAATGCTCATTACCACTCGTAAACTCCGCTTCCTCAGCTATTTTCGCGGGGCCGCCCAGGCCTTGTTTGTCTCTAGCTCGCGAGATCGAGAACAGGTTCTCAGGGGGCGTCGGCCAGGCGCGCGGCCTGCCAGTCGCCGCCCAGGGCCATCTGCAGCTGGACACTGGTCACCAGCTGACTGGATTCCAGTTGCAGCAGGCTTTGCTCCTGACTGAGCTGGGTCGCCTGGGTGGTGGCCACGTCCAGGTAGTCGATGATGCCGGCCTCGTACTGGTCGCGGGTCACGCTGGCCGAGTCACGGGCGGCGGCCACGGCGCGGCGCTGGGCGGCGAGTTCGGGACCGAGCACGTGCAGGGCCACCAGGTCGTCTTCCACCTCGCCCAGGGCGGTGAGTACCGTCTGCCGGTAGCTGGCGACCTTGGCGTCGTAGGCGGCGCGAGCCTGGTCGACGCCGGCGCGGGTGGCGCCGAAGTCGAACAGGGTGCCGGAGAGCGTCGGGCCCAGGGACCAGAAGCGGCTCGGTGTCTTGAACAGCTCGCCGAGCAGGCTGCTCTGGTAGCCGCCGCTGGCGCTCAGGGTCAGGTCCGGATAGTAGGCGGCGGTGGCCACGCCGATGGCGGCGTTGGCCGCGGCCACCTGGCGCTCGGCCTGGGCGATGTCGGGGCGGCGCTCCAGCAGCTCGGTGGGCAGGCCCGCGGGAATCTCCGGCAGCCGGGCCTGCCACCGGGGATCGACGGCCAGGGTGAAGTCCGCCGGCGGCTTGCCCAATAGCAGGGCGATGGCGTGTTCCAGCTGGGCGCGCTGGGTGGTCAGGGCCAGCCGGTTGGCGTCGGCGCTCTCCAGCTGGGTCCGCGCCTGGGCGAGATCGGCGCGAGAGGCGAGTTGTTCGTCGTACTTGTTCTGGATCACCGCGAGATAGCGCCGGTAGTCGGCCAGGGTCTGGTCGTAGAGCGCCAGGCGCCGATCCAGCACGCGCAGCTGGAAGTAGTCCTGGGCCAGTTCCGCCTGGGCGCTGAGGGTGGCGTTGGCCAGCTCCGCGGCGCTGGCCTGGGCACTGGCACGGTCTTCTTCCAGGGTGCGGCGCAGCTTGCCCCAGAGATCCAAGTCCCAGCTCAGGCCGAGACTCAGGCTTTCGGCGTTCCTCACCGTGGCGCCGCCCGCCGTAGAACTGCTGGAGTTGCTGGAACCGCTGGAACTACTGCCGTTCTCGCTGCGGGTCGCCTTGGCGTCCAGGGTGGCGCTGGGCAGGGTCTCGGCACGGCTCTCGCGGACCAGGGCGCGGGCCTGGCGATAGAGCGCCTGGTACTGGGCGACGTTCTGGTTGGAGACCTCTACCTGGGCCAGCAGGGCGCTGAGCTGGGGATCGTCGTAGCGCTGCCACCAGGCGCCCTTGGCCTGGTCGTCGCGCGGACTGGCGGCCTTCCAGCCGGCCGCCTCCTTGAATTGGGTCGAGACCGGGGCGCTGGGCCGCTGGTAGTCGGGCCCGACGGTGCAGCCGGCGAGCAGGGTCAGCAGGAGCAGCGGGGGCAGGAGGCGCGGGAGGGGCATGGTCGTTACCTTCAGGCCGCGGTGCGGCGCAGACGCTGGTGCCAGAACCGGCGGCTGGCGCGGCTCAGGCGGTCGAGACAGAGGAACACCACCGGGGTGGTGAAGAGGGTCAGCACCTGGCTCAGGGCCAGGCCGCCGGCGATGGCCAGGCCCAGGGGCCGGCGCAATTCGTCGTCGCCGCCGCTGCCCAGGGCCAGCGGCAGGGCGCCGAAGAAGGCCGCCAGGGTAGTCATCAGGATCGGCCGGAATCTCAGTCGGCAGGCCTCGCGGATGGCGGCCTCGGGTGAGAGGCCGCGGTCGCGCTCGGCCACCAGGGCGAAGTCCACCAGCAGAATGGCGTTCTTCTTGACGATGCCGATCAGCAGCAGGATGCCGATCAGGGCGATGAGGGTCAGCTGGGTGCCGGTGGCCAGCAGCAGCAACAGGGCGCCGACCCCGGCCGAGGGCAGGGTAGAGAGGATGGTCAGCGGATGGATGTAGCTCTCGTAGAGCATGCCCAGCACCAGGTAGATGGCCGCCAGGGCCGCCGCCACCAGCCAGGGGATCTGCGCGACCAGGGTGGCGAAGGCCTGGGCGGTGCCCTGGAAGCCGGACTGGATCTCCCGCGGCAGGCCGACCTTGACCAGCGCCGCCTTGATCGCCGTCTGGGCCTGCTCCAGGGAGACGCCATCGGCCAGGTTGAAGGCCAGGGTGCTGGTGGCCATCTGGCCCTGGTGCGCCACCGCCAGGGGCGCGTTGCCGCCGGTGAAGCGGGCGAAGGCGGCCAGCGGGACCTGGCTGCCGCTGCTGGTCACCACGTACAGTTGCTTGAGCACCTGCGGGTCCTGGGTGTAGTTCGGCGCCAGCCCCAGCACCACGTGGTACTGGTTGAGGGTGCGATAGAGGGTCGCTACCTGGCGCTGGCTGAAGGCGTTGTCCAGCAGGGTGTCGAGGTCCTTGACGCTCACCCCCAGACGACTGGCCGCGGCGCGGTCGATCTCCAGACGCACCTCCTGGCCGCCGTTCTGGGCATCGGAATCCACCCCGGTGAGTTCGGGCAGGGTCTTGAAGGCGGCTTCCACCTTGGGCGTCCAGCTGCGCAGTTCGTCGAGATCGTCGGCCTGCAGGCTGAATTGATAGGTGGCGTTGGCGCTGCGCCCGCCGACGCGCAGATCCTGGGCCGGCATGAGGAACAGCTGGATACCGGCGTGGCGGCTACCGGCCAGGCTCAGGCGATTGGCGATCTGCTGGGCGCTGTCCTGGCGCTCGCTGTAGTCCTTGAGGCGGATGAAGAACTGCGCCGAGTTGCGCGAGCCGAACATCCCACCGCCGGTGGAGGCCATCACCGCCGCCACGTCGGGATCGCGACGCAACTGGGCGGCGATTTCCCGCACGAAGGGCGACAGGGCCTGGTAGGAGATGTTCTGGTCGGCGCGGATGGCGCCCATGATCACCCCGGTGTCCTGGTCCGGGAAGAAGCCCTTGGGCACCACCACATAGAGATAGACATTGAGCACCACGGTCAGCGCCAGGCTCGCCAGGGTCAGCAGCGGATGCCGCAAGACCCAGTCCAGGCCGCGCAGGTAGCCGGCTTGCAGGCGCGCCAGGGTCGTTTCGATCAGGCGATAGGCCGGCGGCACCGGCGCGTCGGGCGACCGCTCGCGCAGCAACCGGGCGCAGAGCATGGGGGTGAGCGACAGCGACAGCAGCATGGAGATGACCAGGGCCACGCTGAGGGTCACGGCAAATTCGCGGAACAGCCGGCCGACGATGCCGCCCATGAGCAGCAGTGGGATGAACACGGCGATCAGCGACAGGGTCATGGACAGCACGGTGAAGGCCACTTCGCGCCCGCCGACCAGCGCCGCGCGCAACGGCCCGCGGCCCAGTTCGCGATGGCGGGTGACGTTCTCCAGCACCACGATGGCATCGTCCACCACGAAGCCGGTGGCGATGATCAGCGCCATCAGCGACAGGTTGTCCAGGCTGTAGTCGAGCAGGTACATCACCGCGCAGGTGCCGATCAGCGACAGCGGCAGGACCAGCGCCGGCACCAGGGTGGCGCGCAGGTCACGCAGGAAGACGAAGACCACCCCGATCACCAGCAGCACCGCCACCAGCAGGGTCTCCTCGGTGGAATGCAGCGAGGCCTTGATGCTGGCCGAGCGATCGATCACCGGCACCAGGTCCACGTCGCCGGGTACCAGGGCCTGCAAGGCCGGCAGCTGGGCCTTGATGGCGTCCAGGGTCTGCAGCATGTTGGCACCGGCCTGGCGGGTCACGGCCAGGGTCACCGAGGGCTGGCCGTTGAGCGAGCCGCTGACGTAGACGTCCTCCACCGTGGCATAGACCCGCGCCACGTCGCTCAGCCGCACCGCGGCGCCCTCCTGGTAACCGACGATCAGCTGCGCATAGTCTGCCGCCTGCTCCAGCTGGCCGTTGCTGTCGATGGACCAGGTCTGGCCCTCGGCGTGCAGCACCCCCTTGGCGCCATGGGTGGTGGCGTTGGCGATGGCCGCGCGCACGCTGTCCAGGGCGATGCCGGCATGGGCCAGTTGCTGGGGTTGCAGGTCGATGCGGATCGCCGGCAGCGAGCTGCCGCGAATCGACACCTGGCCGACGCCCTGCACCTGGGCGATCTTCTGCTGCAGGATGCTCGACGCCAGGTCGTAGAGTTCGCCCGGGCTGCGCGTCTTGGACGTCAGCGCCAGCATCAGGATCGGTGATTCCGTGGGGTTGGCCTTGCGGTAGGTGGGCAGGCTGGGCATGCCGCTGGGCAGCAGGCTGCGCGCGGCGTTGATGCCGGCCTGGACGTCGCGGGCGGCGCCGTCGATGTTGCGCGACAGGTCGAATTGCAGGATCAGGGTGGTGGAGCCCTGGCTGCTGCTGGAGGTCAGCTCGGTGATCCCAGCGATCTGGCCGAGGCTGCGCTCCAGCGGCGTGGCCACGGTGGCGGCCATGGTCTCGGGGCTGGCGCCGGGCAGGCTGGCGGTGACCACGATGGTGGGGAAGTCCACCTTGGGCAGCGGCGCCACCGGCAACTGGGCGTAGCCGAGCAGGCCGAGCAGCAGCACCGCCAGGCTCAGCAACAGGGTGGCGACCGGCTTGAGCACGAACAGGCGGATGGGGTTCATCGCTCTTCGCTCCGCTGCCAGCGCCGTCCCAGCCGCTCGCCGAGGCTATCGAAGGCCAGGTAGATCACCGGGGTGGTGTAGAGCGTCAGCACCTGGCTGACGAGCAGCCCGCCGACGATTACCAGCCCCAGCGGCCGGCGCAGTTCGGCGCCGGAACCACTGGCGAACATCAGCGGCAGGGCGCCGAGCAGGGCGGCCAGGGTGGTCATCAGGATAGGTCTCAGGCGCAAGAGACAAGCACGGTGGATGGCCGCCCGCGGCGCCAGGTGCAGTTGCTGGCGCCCCTCCAGAGCGAAGTCCACCATCATGATGGCGTTCTTCTTGACGATGCCGATCAGCAGCACCACCCCGATCAGGGCGATCAGGGAGAACTCGGTGCCGGTCAGCAACAGCAGCAGCAGTGCGCCGATGGCCGCCGAGGGCAGGGTGGAGAGGATGGTCACCGGGTGGATGAAGCTCTCGTAGAGCACCCCCAGCACGATATACATCACCACCACCGCGGCCAGAATCAGCCACAGGGTATTGCCAGCGGCCTGCTGGAAGGCCTGGGCGGCGCCCTGGTACCTCAGGGTGACGCTACTCGGCGCCTGGGCCTCGGCCAGGCTCTGGGCGATGGCCTGCTGTGCCTGTTCCAGGGAATAGCCGTCGGCCAGGTTGAAGGACAGCGTCACCGCCGGAAACTGCCCCAGGCGCGTCAGCGCCAGGGCGCCGGGACGCTGCTCGATACGGGCGATGTCGGTGAGGCGTACCAGGCCCTTGGGGGCGCTGGTGGTGGTCGTGGCAGCGGTGCTTGTGCTGGTACTGGTGCCGGTGCTAGCGGTCGAACTCGTGGCGGGCGCCAGGTAGATGTCGCCGAAGGCCGCCGGGGTCTGCCGGAAGGCACCGGGCACCTGCAGCACCACCCGGTACTGGTTGGCCTGGGTGAAGATGGTGGAGATCAGCCGTTGACCGAAGGCGTTGTACAGGGCGGTGTCCACGTCGGCAGCGGTGATGCCGAAACGCGCGGCGGCGGTGCGATCCAGTTCCACCTGGGCGGTCAGTCCCTGGTCTTCCAGGTCGTCGAGCACGTCGCGTAGCTCCGGCCGTGCCTGCAGGCGCTGCATGAGCCGCGGTAGCAGGGCAGCCAGCTGGGTGCCGTCGGCGTCGTCAAGGGTGAACTGGTACTGGCTGGGGGTGAGCTGGTCGTCCACCGTCAGCTCCTGGTTGGCCACCAGGTCCAGGCGAATGCCGGCGACGTCCGCGGCGGCCTGCTTGAGGCGCTGGATGATGGCAGGCGCACGGTCGCTGCGTTCGTCGAAGGGCTTGAGCTGGATCTGCAGGCGGCCCTGGTTGAGGGTGGCGTTGGTGCCGTCCACGCCGATGCTGGAGGTGACCGTGGCCACCGCCGGATCGGCCAGCACCCTTTGCACCAGCGCCTGCTGGCGGCGCGCCATGGCGTCGAAAGAGACATCCTGCGACGCGCGGGTGAAGCCGACGATCAGCCCGGTGTCCTCGGCGGGAAAGAAGCCCTTGGGCACCAGCAGGTAGAGCAGGGCGGTCAGCGCCACGGTAGCCACCGCTACCAGCAGGGTCAGCCGCTGATGGTCCAGCACCACGCTCAGGGTGCGGTCGTAACCCGCTACCAGGCGCTCGAACTGGTGTTCGCCCCAGCGCGCGAAGCGGCTCTGGCGCTCCAGCGGCACGTGGTGCAGCAGCCGGCCGCAAAGCATCGGGGTGAGCGTCAGGGAGACGAACATGGAGACCAGGATGGCCACCGCCAGGGTGATGGCGAATTCCCGGAACAGCCGGCCCACCACATCGCCCATGAACAGCAGCGGGATCAGCACGGCGATCAGCGAGAAGGTCAGGGAAATGATGGTGAAGCCGATCTCCCGCGAGCCGCGCAGTGCCGCCTGCAGCGGCGGTTCGCCCTCTTCCAGGTGGCGGGCGATGTTCTCCACCACCACGATGGCGTCGTCGATGACGAAGCCGGTGGCGATGGTCAGGGCCATCAGCGTCAGGTTGTTCAGCGAGAAACCCGCCAGGTACATGACGCCGAAGGTGCCCACCAGCGACAGCGGTACCGCCAGGCTGGGGATCAGGGTGGCGGTGAGGTTGCGCAGGAACAGGAAGGTCACCATCACCACCAGGGCGATGGACAGCAGCAACTCGAACTGCACGTCGGCAAGCGAGGCGCGGATGGTCTGGGTGCGGTCGGCCAGCACCGTCAGTTGCACGTTATCGGGCAGGGCGGCGCGCAGTTTGGGCAGTTGCGCCTGGATGGCGTCGAACACGCCGATGACGTTGGCCCCCGGTTGGCGCTGGATGTTGATGACGATGGCCGGGCGGCCGTTGGCGGTGGCCTCCAGGTAGGCGTTCTCAGGCGCCTCCTCGGTAGTGGCCACGTCCTTGAGGCGCAGGGCGGCGCCGTGCTCGTAGCTGAGCACCAGCTCGCCATACTCGGCGGCGCTGCGCAGCTGGTCGTTGGCGTCGATGGTGATGGAGTGGTCGGGCCCATCGAAGCCGCCCTTGGAGCCGTTGACGTTGGCCGCGTTGACCACCGTGTAGACGTCTTCCAGGGTCAGGCCGTGGGCGGCCAGGGCCTTGGGGTTGACGTCAATGCGTACCGCCGGCTGCTGGCCGCCGGCCAGGCTCACCAGCCCGACCCCGGAGATCTGCGACAGCTTCAGCGCCAGGCGAGTGTTGACCAGGTCCTGCACTTGGGTCAGCGGCAGGCTGTCGGAGGTGGCGGCCAGGGTCAGTACCGGGGCGTCGGCGGGGTTGACCTTCTTGTAGGTGGGCGGATTGGGCAGGTCGTTGGGCAGGAAGCTGTTGGCGGCATTGATCGCGGCCTGCACCTCCTGCTCGGCGACGTCCAGCGACAGGCTCAGGTCGAACTTCAGGGTGATCACCGAGGCGCCGGCCGAGCTGGTGGAGTACTGCTGCGCCAGGCCGGCCATCTGCCCCAGCTGGCGTTCCAGGGGCGCGGTCACCGCGGTGGCCAGCACCTTGGCGCTGGCGCCGGGGTAAAGGGTGGTCACCTGGATGATGGGATAGTCCACCTCCGGCAGCGCCGAGATGGGCAGCAGGCGATAGCCGAGGATGCCGGCGAACAGCACCGCCACCATCAGCAACACCGTGGCCACCGGCCGCTGGATGAACAGCCGCGACGGATTCATCGGCGGGCATCCGCTGCCGGCGCGCCTTCCACCCGTACCTGGGCCCCGTCGCGCAGGTGATCGATACCGCGGATGACCACCCGTTCATCGCCCGCGAGCCCCTGGGTGATGGCCACTCGGTCGCCCAACGCCGGCCCGGTGGTCACGCCGCGTCTTTGCACCTTGTCATCGGCGCCCACCACATAGACGAAGCTGCCATCGCTGCCCAGCTGCACGGCGGCGGCAGGAACCACCACCGCGTTCTTCAGGGTGTCGGTCTGCAGGCGCACGTTGACGAACTGGTTGGGGTACAGCTTCTCGTCCGGGTTGGCGAACAGGGCCTTGAGCTTGAGACTGCCGGTGCTGGTATCGATCTCGTTGCTGATGAACTTCAGGGTGCCCTCGGCCAGCGTCGTGCTGTCCAGTTGGCCGAGCGCGGTGACCGGTAGCGCCTGGCCCTGGCGGACCTTGGGCAGCAGGCTGGCAAGCATCGCCTGGGGCAGGCTGAAGGTCACGGCGATGGGATCGGTCTGGGTGATGCTGACGATGCCGGTGGTGTCGCCGGCCGCCAGGTAGTTGCCCGGGTCCACCAGGCGCAGGCCGACGTAGCCATCCAGCGGCGCGGTGATGCGGGCGTACTGCAGATTCAACTGGGCGGCGGCGATCTGTGCCTGGTCGGCCTGCACCGCGCCCTGGTACTGGCCCACGGTGGCCACCTGGGTATCCAGCTCCTGCTTGGCCAGGGAGTCCTTGGCCACCAGCCGGCGGTAGCGCTCCAGGGTCAGTTGGGCGCTCTTGAGCAGCGCCTGGTTCTGCGCCAGGTCGCCGCGGTACTGGTCGAGGGTGGCCTGGTAGGGCCGCGGATCGATCTGCGCTAACAGCTGGCCCTTCTTCACCCGCTGGCCTTCGGTGAAGAACACCTGCTCCAGCTGGCCGGCCACCCGGGTGGTCACGGTAACGCTGGCATTGGCCACCACGGTGCCCAGGGCGGTGAGGGTGACGGGTACGTCGGCATGCCCGGCCTGGCCCACCGCGACGGTAATCGGCTGCGCCTGTCCGGCATTTGCCCCCCAGCTCCGGCCGCCATGGTTGCCGTGCGCGTTAGTGCCTGCGTCGCTCGAACGCTCATGCAGCCTGAGGCCCAGCGCCACGGCGGCACCGACCAAGACAACGACGACGAGAATGCGGGATTTCCTGCTCATGCCTGCCAGACCTGATTGAGATGGAGGTCAGGCTGCTGGGCAAATGTGCAGGAAATATGGAAAGGCGCTCAGCGCCTGCTAATGAAGTGTTTCAGACACTCGCGCAGGAGTTGGCGAGCGCTTTTTGCCCGGTTCGCTACTAAGAGCGTGCCAGGGGCTGAGGAGTGACAACGCAGGCCGGCCGGTCCGCCGTTGCCGGAAAAAGCGCTGCCAAACTATGTAGATAACTGCTGAAACACCGCACGAGGTCGGCCTTCCAATCGCGGCCATGGGCCGCTCCTACGGTGGCGGCCATGCCTGTAGGAGCGGCCCATGGCCGCGATCAGGAACCCCAAGACTGGCTTCAGATCCGGCTACCCGCGATCAGGCACCGCCCTAGCATTGAGCGCAGCGAAGCCCAACGGCACCCGCCGCTTCAAAAAAGCGTCAGTCCAGATCCGCCGCCGAATGCCGCTCGGCCACTTGCTCGTCGGGCTCGCCCCAGGTGCGATTGACACGGCGGCCGCGTTGCACGGCGGGGCGCGCGGCGATGGCCTTGGCCCAGCGCTGGACGTGGGTATAGTCCTGCACGGAAAGAAACTCCGCGGCGTTGTACAGCTGGCCCAGTACCAGGTTGCCGTACCAGCTCCAGATGGCGATATCGGCGATGCCGTATTCCTCGCCCGCCACATAGGTACGCTCGGCCAACAGCCGGTCGAGCACATCGAGCTGGCGCTTGGCTTCCATGGCGTAGCGGTTGATCGGGTATTCGAGCTTTTCCGGCGCATAGGCGTAGAAATGTCCGAAGCCACCGCCCAGGAAGGGCGCCGAACCCATTTGCCAGAACAGCCAGTTCAGCGTCTCGGTACGGCCAGCATGATCCTTGGGAATGAAGGCGCCGAAGCTATCGGCGAGATAGAGCAGGATGGCGCCGGACTCGAAGACGCGCAGCGGCTCGGCTCCGCGGCGGTCCACCAGCGCCGGGATCTTGGAGTTGGGGTTGATCTCGACGAAGCCACTGGAAAATTGCTCGCCTTCGCCGATGCGGATCAGCCAGGCATCGTATTCGGCGTCGCTATGTCCGGCCGCCAGCAATTCTTCCAGCAGGATGGTCACCTTCATGCCGTTGGGCGTGCCCAGGGAATACAGCTGGAAGGGATGCTCGCCGACCGGCAGATCCTTGTCATGGGTCGCGCCAGCGACGGGCCGGTTGATGCTGGCGAAGTTGCCGCCAGAGGTGGTAGGGGTCCAGACGCGTGGGGGAGTGTAGGGTTCGCTCATGGTGGCTCTGTCCTCGGTCGGTAAAGATCGGTCGTTCGATCATAACCGAACATGCGTTGCTAGGGCTCGGCTCAGGCGTTCTGTTCGGTCAGCCGTTGCGCCGTCAGACTCCGATACTGCCGCGGCGTCATGCCCTTGAGCTGATGAAAGCGCCGGTTGAAGTTGGAGATGTTGTTGAAGCCGGCTTCGAAACAGATGTCCGTCACCGGCATGCGGCTGTGGGACAGCATCTCGCAGGCCTTGCTGATGCGCAGGCTGTTGACGAATTCGACGAAGGTGCGCCCCGTGGCCTGGCGGAAGAAGCGCGAGAAATAGGTGGGCGTCATGCCCAGGTGCTCGGCCGCTTCCTCTTGGCTAAAGTCGCGCTGGTAGTGATCGAAGATGAAATTCAGCGCCCGGTTGGTGCGATCCACTGCCTGTTCGCTGGCGGTACCGGGCTCCACTACGCCGGATAGCAACTGGTAGCGCTCCGAGGTGGCCAGTGCCTCCATCAGCACCAGGAAATGCCCGAGGCGGGTGGCGCCGCCACTGTCGGCGATGCGTTGCAGCAAGTCACCGGCCCTGCCGATCAGCTCGGGATCATGGAATTCGATGCCGTAGCGCGCCCGCTCCAGCAGGGGCGCCAGGCCGCTGAGCTCGGGGAACACCGCGGTGGCGTTGTCCACCGTCTCGTCGGTGAAGTTGACCAGCATGTCGCGCTTGACCACCACCTCGCCCTCGGCGATGCGGCTGATCCAGTTGTGCGGCAGGTTGGGGCCGGTTAGGAACAGAGTGCCGGGATAGAAGTTGCCGATATAGTCGCCGATGAAGGCCGTGCCGGAACTGGCCACGATCAGGTGCAATTCGTATTCCTTGTGGAAGTGCCAACGCACCAGCGGGCAGGGGAAGCCGTGCTCGCGGTAGATCACCGAGTGGCCGCTCAGGTCCTCCATCAATTCATAGGAGGGACTGCTCTTGCGTAAGGACTGACTCATGGGTCGACCTGTCGTTCTTGTTGGTCTTGATCCTGGCCCTGTTGGACGTCCATCGCAACCCTGGGTTCAGCCAGTACGCAGGATCACCGCCGCCCGCAGCTTGCCGCGGCCGAAGCGACTCATCTTGTCGAATTCGGCGTGGGACACCGGGATGTGCTGGCAATCCAGCTCGCGCCGGTGCTGGCTGTGGTCCACGTCGGGGTCGTGCAGGTAGACGAAATCCTCGTCGCAGTCGGTGACCAGCACCCAGTGCGGCCCCTTGGCCTTGGTCAGGCGGAAGGAACTGATCAGCACCAGCGGGAAGGCACCCTGGTTGACCCAGTGGGCGATGTCCAGCCGCGTCCGGTAGAGGCGCTCGATGGGTGACTGCTTGACCTCGGCGCTGAAATCCTCGTGGACCAGGCGCATCACCTCCTTCTTCTCTTCGCTGCGTACCCCGTCGAGGAACAGCGGGCCACGGGTATTCACCTGTAGCGTGACCTTGAAGCCCCGGCGCAGGGCGGCCAGGGCCAGGCCATGGGGGCCGCAACCGCCATGGCCGGCGGTCATGTAGATGGTGGTGGCTTCGCGCCACAGCCGCAGTTCCTCGCGACGTTCCAGCGGACGCCCGGGCTGCAGGGCGCCCATGGCCATCAGCAGACTGGCCGGGCCGCAGGTGAAGTCGGTGGTCTGGCGGTAGAAGGGCACCGGGCGGGCCTGGCCCTCGCGCGGCTGACGGATGCGCTTCTCGAAGCGCAGCGCCTGGCTGTGGTCCTCGTAGTAGTCCTCCACCGTGGCGAAGGGCAGGTAGCCGTTACGTTCGTAGAGGGCGATGGCGGCGGCATTGTCCGGTCGCACCTCCAGGCGCAGATAGGCGCAATCCCGCTCCACCGCCTCGGCCTCGGCGGCGTCCAGCAGGCGCTGGCCGAGGCGATGGCCGCGGGCGGCCGGGTCCACGGCGATGGAATAGAGACGGGCGAGGGAGGTGTTCTGGTGGAACAGCACCAGGGCGTAGCCGGCGACCTGCGTTCCGTTCTCCGCCAGGATCAGCACGGCGTTGGCGCGGGTGAGCATCCAGTGGAAATTGCGGCGGGAAAGACGGTCATAGCTGAAGCAGCGGGCTTCCAGATCGACCAGCGCCGCCAGATCGTCTAGCCCGGCGGGCCTGAGCATGAAACTCATCGCGAAGGATTCTCCTGGAGCGGAGCGGGCAGCCTGCCACGGTTAAGCAACGGTTAATAGCGCCCGCGTTACAACCTTTGGAGTGGTCCGGCGGCATCCGGGTTTCCGCCGCGACCACGTCCCGTATCGAGGAGGTCCAGTGAGCAAGCTGTATATCGTCGTGGAACGCAAGGAAGACTGGTCGTCCTATTATCCCAGTGAAGACGTCATCACCGCCCAGGAATACCTGGAGCAATCCAACGAACAGGACAACGGCAAGCGGGTACAGGTCATCAACCTCTGCCGCAGCCAGAAGTACCTGGGCCACGGCTACTACTGCTCGCTGCTGGCCGAGGCCCGGGGGCACAAGGTCATCCCCTCGGTCCGCACCATCAGCGAGCTGGCGCGCAAGGCGCTCTACGGCCTGGCCCTGGAGGATCTCGACAAGCTGCTGACCAAGGCCCTGGCCGGCCATCCCTATGGCAGCGCCGACGGCTTCACCCTCACGCTCTATTTCGGCACCACCGACATCGAACCCTTGCAGGATCTGGCGCGCCAATTGTTCGAGGCCTTTCCTTGTCCCCTGTTGCTGGTGGAATTCCGCCGCGACCGCGCCGGCTGGCACATCGGCGGCCTCAAGCTGGGCAGTATCCACAAGCTGCACGAAACCCAGGAAGACCTCTTCGCCAACGCCCTCGACCGCTTCAGCCGCCGCGTCTGGCTCAAGCCCGGACGGCGCGAGAAGTACCGCTTCGACCTGGCCATCCTGCATGACCCCAAGGAAGCCTTCCCGCCGTCCGATGCCAAGGCACTGAAGAACCTCGTGCGGGTCGGCAAGCACCTGGGGCTGGACGTCGAGCTGATCGAAAAGAAGGACTATGCGCGGCTGGGCGAATTCGACGCCCTGTTCATCCGCGAGACTACCGCCATCGATCACCACACCTATCGCTTCGCCAAGAAGGCCGAAAGCGAGGGCCTGGTGGTGATGGACGATCCGCGCTCCATCCTCAGATGCACCAACAAGGTCTACCTGGCCGACCTGCTGCGCGCCCACAAACTGGACATGCCGGCCACCGAGATCCTCTACAAGGACAATCCCGTCCAGCTCGAAGGCTTGGGCGAGCGCCTGGGCTTTCCGCTGGTGCTGAAGATCCCCGATGGCTCCTTTTCCCGTGGCGTCATCAAGGTCGAAGACCAGGCGCAGCTGCGCAAGGCCAGCGCCGAGCTGTTCGAGCGCTCGGTGCTGCTGCTCGCCCAGGAATTCTTCTACACCGAATACGACTGGCGGATCGGGGTGCTGAACCAGGAGCCGATCTTCGCCTGCCAGTACTTCATGTCCAAGGGCCATTGGCAGATCTACGACCACAGTGCCAGCGCCACCGAGGTCAGCGGCGATTTCCGCACCCTGGCCGTGCAGGATGCGCCCCATGCGGTGGTGGAACTGGCCGTGCGCACCGCCAACCTGATCGGCGATGGCCTCTATGGCGTGGACCTGAAACAGGCAGGCGACAAGCTGGCGGTGATCGAGGTGAACGACAATCCCAACATCGACTGCGGCGTGGAAGACCTGGTACTCAAGGACGATCTCTACGCCCTGGTGCTGGAGGAATTCATCCGGCGGCTGGAATCGCAGCGCGGCGGACAGCCCTGGTAACGCGCCAGGGTCGCGTATGGGGTGAGGCCAGGGCCTCACCCGGTATTCACAGCGCCATCAGGCGCCGTGGCACTTCTTGAATTTCTTCTCGCTGCCGCAGGGGCAGGGATCGTTGCGACCCACTTCCTTCAGCGGATTGCGCACCGGTTCCTGGGCATGGCCATGATTGCAATGCGGGCCGTGGACGTGGTGCGCATGGCCATGGTCGTGATCGTGGTCGTGATTGCAATCGGGACCGTGGACGTGTTGGTTCATTTCATGACTCCGGGGATGTAGGCGCCAGGCACGAATTGTCCCTGGCGAGAAAAATGGACACTGCGCCCGAACAGCCAGCCGGTCTTGACCAGGCCGCGCAGGCGGTAATTGATCGGCTGGTCGGTGTCTTCCAGCATGCGCCCCACGTCCTTCACGTAGCGCCACAGGTTGGTCTGCACCGGCACGGCGAAGCTGCGCTGACCATGGGCCGGCACCGAGGCGTGCAGACCGGCCGTGCCCTGGGACAGCAACAGGTCGTTCAGGTAGACCGTGTAGGCCAGGCTGCGGATGGGCAGCGCATGGTCGTTGGGATTCTGGACGCGGAACTGCAGCACGAAGTCCTGGCTCCACAGCCGTGCGCGGATCAGTTCCACGCCGGTGAGCTCCACCTGGGGTTCGTCGTAGTTGCGCCCGATGTAGGTACAGCCGCCGAGGCCGCTCAGCAGCACCCCCAGCAGGGTAAGAATCAAGGCCTGGCGAAGCATGCGGCACTCCCGTTTTCTGCGCAGTTTAACGAGCACCGATTGCTGCGCAAGTCGGGACCGCTTCGGCACAGGCTAACAAAAAAACCTCGGCTCCTGATGACGCCGTGGGCTGGACCGTTCGCGCCCGGCGTTGCATCCTGCGCCTCTCGCCGTGACCGAGGAGGTCGTCATGTCCGCTGCTCTCTACGAAATCGCCTTCCAGGGCGAGTTGATCGCCGGCGCCGACGCCCAGCAGACGCGACAGAATCTGATGCGCCTGTTTCAAGCTGATGAACAGCGCATCGCCGTGCTCTTTTCCGGTCGCCGCATGATCATCAAGAACCGTCTGGATGCCGCCACCGCCGAGCGTTACCGCGCTACCTTGGCCCAGGCCGGGGCCCTGGTCGAGGTGGTGCCCATGGCCGAGACCGTCGAGTCGGCACCCGACACCCCGACCCCGGTTGCCACTCCAATCGCCGCGGCGGCGCCGGTGACTGCAGCGGCCGCCCCGGCGGTGCCCGCCGCCCAGGGAACGTTGTCCGTGGCACCCCGGGATGTCGTGATGGCCGCCTTCGTCGACGTTCAGGCGCCGGACTTCGGCCTGGCCCCGGTGGGCGCCGATCTCCAGGACCAGGCTGCGCCCGTGGCGCCCCCGCGGGTCGATCTCTCGCACCTGAGTCTCGCCCCGGTCGGCAGCGACCTGGGCCCGACCGCAGAGGCCCTGCCCGTGGCGGTACCGGATACGGATCACCTGACGCTGGTCAGGGAGTGACCTCGGCCCGCGCTAGAACGCGCTAGAGATAGTCGGCACAGCACTTCTTGAATTTCGCGCCACTGCCACACAGGCAGGCATCATTGCGGCCCGGCAGGGGGCGTACCGTGGGATCGAGAAAGAACCAGCGGCCGTCACGCTGGACGAAGCCCGAGCGTTCTTCATGGCGATGGGCGCCACGCCCGTCTTCCCACCGCGCCACGAAGGCGACCCGCGCATGGGCCGGGTCGTCGGGCTCGGTGCGATGCTCCAACACCTGCAGGCCCTGCCAGCGGCTGCCCAGACTCCAGGCCGTCAGGGCCTCCCGATCCAGCCGCTGCTGCTGCGCCGGAGCGGTGGTGGCCACCAGATAGTCGATCAGCCCCAGCACGTAGGCGCTATAGCGCGAGCGCATCAGCCGTTCGGCATCGGGTGCTGGCGTGCCGGCGTGGTAACGGCCGCAACAGTCGCGCAGCGCGCAGTCCGAGCCACAGGGGCAGGGGGCCAAGGAATCCATCTCACCACCAGTACTTGCCGAAATTCTGCGGATTGGCCCAGAACTTGGCATTGAGCCAGTCCGGGACCTGCTTGTAGTCATGCAGATCATAGCTGAACAGGGTGACTACCTGGCCGTCGCGAGCGAAGCGCTCGCTGGCCTGGAGGGCGAGGGCATAGAAATCCGTCGCCTGCCATTCGCTGGCCGCCAGGTCCACCAGCACGGCCAGCCGCGAGGTGTTGAAATTGCGCAGGCCGCCCAGCAGTTCGCGGCCCTGGCGTAGCGGCAGGTGTTCCAGGCAATCGGCGACGACCACCAGGTCGTAGCGTTCGGCCAGCAGGGCGGTATCGCCCAGGGGTACCGAGGCCTGTACCAGGCGGCAGTGGGGGTGGGCGTCGACATAGGCCTGCAGCGCGGGCAGGGGCTCACGCGCCACGCAAAGCAGGCGAGACGGCTGATGATGCGCCAACAGGCTTGCCAGAGCCTGCTGTGGGGTACGGGATGAGAATAAATTTGCCATTAAGGGAACCCTAATTAAATCTGTGTTGACTAAGCAACCAGCGTTGTCAAGACGTGTACGCCACCATTAGTCTGACAGCGCAATAAAGCCAAAGACGAGCACAACTCGCGGTACCTGGTCTATAGGAGACCCCTTCATGAGCAAGAGCATCGCAAGGACAGCTTTACCCCTCATTCTGGCGAGCACTGTGCTGGCCGGTTGCGCGGGCGGCGTACAGAAATCCGATTGGCCCGTGTGTGCGGCCGTTGGCGCCCTGGTCGGCGGCGCGGCTGGCGCCACCCAGAACGGCAACGTCGCGGGCATGGCAGCCCTGGGCTTCGGCACCACCGCCGGCGCCTATTGCTGGGTACATGGCAAGGGCAACGAGCAGGTCGCTCGCATGGAACCGGCTCCCGCCCCAGCTCCGGCGCCCGCACCGGCCCCCGCTCCGGCGCCGCTGCCCAAGCAGGAAGTGATCACCGCGCGTGACCTGCACTTCGCCTTCGACTCCGCGAAGATCAATCCGCGTGACCAGGCTCAGCTCGACGGCATCGCCGGGCGTCTGCGTGGCGAAGCGGCCAGTACCCGCCTGTCCATCACCGGCTACACCGACAGCGTCGGCACCAACGCCTACAACCAGCGGTTGTCCGAGCGTCGTGCCAAGTCGGTCAGCGAGTACCTGATCCAGGCCGGCGTGCCTTCCGCCAGCATCGTCTCGGTGAAAGGCTTGGGTGAATCCAACCCGGTCGCCACCAACGAGACCGCCGAAGGGCGTGCCCAGAACCGCCGCGTCGAAATCCAGATCGACCGCGAGTGATGCAAAGGCGGCGGACTTCGGTCCGCCGCCTTTACTTTTTCCAGCCACAGGCGTTATGGTCCGATCCATCTCGTTCTCCTGCTGGAATCCATGAAAACCCTGTCCCTTACCGGCAAAATCCTTCTTCTGCTGTTCTGGCTCGCTGCAGCCGCCGCTCTTGCCTTGCCCCTCGCGCGTCCCTTCCCCCAATTGCTCGCCCTGGTCGCCCTGGCCCTGCTGCTGTTGCACCTGGGAGAACTCTTCGCCAGCCGCCGCGCCCTGCGCCTGCGTCGCCACCCCTGGCTCGACCGCCTGAGCCTGCTGGTTTTCGGCGCCTTCCATCGCCTGCCGCCGCAGTTGCCGGGTGCGTTCTAAGAGCCTTTTCAAAGGCTCGCGAGCTAGAGTCAAACAAGGCGGAAATAGCTGAGGAAGCGGAGTTTACGAGTGGTAAATGAGCATTCCGAAGCTATTTCCAACGCGGTTTGGCCGACGCGCAGCAGCCTTTGAACCGGTTCTGAGGCTGCGACCTCAACGTTAGGCGCATCCTGACGACAGGCGCGTTATCATAGCGCCCTAGATCCATTACTGTAGATGCATACAGCGCTCGTCCGCCGGACGGGGCGCTTGTTTGCCATCGCCCGGAACCAGGCATGCTCAGCACCGAACTCAAGACCCAGATCCAGGGCGCCTACACGCGTTTCCTCGAAGCCAAGTCGCTCAAGCCGCGCTACGGCCAGCGGCTGATGATCGCGGAAACCGCCAAGGGCCTGGGTGCCATCGCCCAGGACGAAGAGGGCCATCGCGAAGGCGAGCCGGCGGTGGTGGCGGTGGAGGCGGGTACCGGTACCGGCAAGACCGTGGCCTATGCCCTGGCCGCCATTCCCGCGGCCAAGGCCGCGGGCAAGCGCCTGGTGATCGCCACGGCGACGGTGGCGCTGCAGGAGCAGATCGTGCACAAGGACCTGCCGGACATCCTGCGCAACAGCGGCCTGTCCTTCAGCTTCGCGCTCGCCAAGGGGCGTGGTCGCTATATGTGCCTGTCCAAGTTGGACATGCTGCTGCAGGAAGGCCAGGCGCAGAACGCCACCGCCCAGCTGTTCGCCGAAGATGGCTTCAAGATCGACATCGACGAGGCGTCCAACGAGCTGTTCGGCAAGATGATCGAGCGCCTGGCCGGCAATCGCTGGGACGGCGACCGCGACAGCTGGCCGGAGGCCATCGAGGACGTCCAGTGGTCACGCATCACCACCGACCACAGCCAGTGCACCAATCGCCATTGCCCCAATTTCCAGCAGTGCGCCTTCTACAAGGCGCGCGAGGGCATGACCAAGGTCGATGTCATCGTCACCAACCATGACTTGGTGCTGGCCGACCTGGCCCTCGGCGGCGGCGCCATCCTGCCCGATCCGCGCGACACCCTCTATGTGTTCGACGAAGGCCACCACCTGCCGGACAAGGCCATCGGCCACTTCGCCCATTTCACCCGGCTGAGATCCACCGCCGAGTGGCTGGAGCAGATCGCCAAGAACCTCACCAAGCTGCTGGCCCAGCATCCCTTGCCGGGCGATCTCGGCCGCCTGGTGGAGCAGGTGCCGGAGCTGGCGCGGGAGATCAGGACGCAGCAGCAATTCATGTTCAGCGCCTGCGAGGCCCTGGCCGATTTCCGTGCCGGCGAGGACATGGAAGGTCGCGAGCGGCCACGCCATCGCTTCGTCGGCGGGGTGATCCCCGAAGACTTGCGCGAGATGGGCATCGAGCTGAAGAAGGGCTTCGCCAAGCTCACCGATCTGTTCACCCGCCTGACAGAGATACTCAAGCAGGCCATGGATGGCGAGTCCAGCATTGGCCTGGCCAGCTACCAGGCGGAGGAGTGGTATCCGCTGTTCGGTAGCCTGCTGGCCCGCGCCCAGGGCAACTGGGAATTGTGGACCGCCTTCACCTGTGAAGACCCGGAAGACAGCCCACCCATGGCGCGCTGGATGACCCTGGCCGAGACCGGTTCGCTGTACGACATCGAGGTCAACGCCAGTCCCATCCTGGCGGCTGACATGTTGCGTCGGCACCTGTGGAACGTCGCCTACGGCGCCCTGGTGACCTCGGCGACCCTGACCGCCCTGGGTACCTTCGATCGCTTCCGCATGAGATCCGGCCTGCCGCGTTCGGCGGCCACCGCCATCGTGCCCAGTCCCTTCCGCCATGCCGAGGCGGGCGTGCTGCGGGTACCCGACCTCAAGGCCGATCCGCGCAACGCCGCCGAGCACACCGCGGCCATCGTCCGCGAGCTGCCGGCCATGCTCGAAGGGGCGCGGGGCAGCCTGGTCCTGTTTTCCTCACGGCGACAGATGCAGGACGTCTTCGATGGCCTGGAGCGCGACTGGCGCAAGCGGGTGCTGATCCAGGGCAACCTGTCCAAGCAGGAGACCCTCAACAAGCACAAGAACCGCGTCGACGACGGCGAGGCCAGCGTGCTGTTCGGCCTGGCCAGCTTCGCCGAGGGCGTCGACCTGCCCGGGGCCTATTGCGAGCACGTGGTCATCGCCAAGATCCCCTTCGCCGTGCCGGACGATCCGGTGGAAGCCGCCCTGGCCGAATGGATCGAGGCGCGCGGCGGCAATCCCTTCATGGAAATCGCCGTGCCCGACGCCTCGCTACGGCTGATCCAGGCCTGTGGCCGACTGCTGCGTACCGAACAGGACAGCGGCACCATCTCGCTGCTGGATCGCCGCCTGGTGACCCAGCGCTACGGCAAGGCCATCCTCAACGCCCTGCCGCCGTTTCGGCGGGAGATTCAGTAAGGGGCATTCGCGGCCATGGCGGTCCGCCGATGCGGCCGCTCCTACAGGTAACCCTAACCGTAGGAGCGGCCCATGGCCGCGATCCTATCCAAACTCCCTGTCAGCGCTATCGGTAAACACCTAATACCCCCAGGAGCCCCCATGACCGTCCACGGCTATCACGACCTGAGATTCGAATCCGTCCGCGAGGCCTTCGCCGACCTGCTCGCCGCCGGCCAGACCCGGGGGGCGGCGCTGTGCGTCCAGGTCGGCGGGGAAACCGTGCTGGACCTCTGGGGTGGCCTGGCCGACAAGGACGGCCAGACGCCCTGGCACACCGATACCCTGCTGAATCTCTTCTCCTGCACCAAGGCCTTCACTTCGGTGGCGGCGCTGCAGCTGGTGGAGGAGGGCAAGCTGGCCCTCGACGCCCCGGTGGCCGAGCGCTGGCCGGAGTTCGCTGCCGCCGGCAAAGCCGAGATCACCCTGCGCCAGTTGCTCAGTCATCGCTCGGGCGTCTCGGCGCTACGCGAGCGCCTGGCCGGCGATGCTCTCTACGACTGGGCGCAGATGAGCGCCGCCGTGGCCGCCGAGGCCCCCTGGTGGACGCCTGGCACCGCCCATGGCTATGCCCCCATCACCTTCGGCTGGCTGCTCGGCGAGTTGATCCGCCGCGCCGATGGCCGCGCCCCCGGTGAGGCCATCGTGGCGCGCACCGCCAAACGGCTTGGCCTGGATTTCCACATCGGCCTGCCGGCGAGCGAGGACGAGCGCGTCGCCCATATCGTCCGCGGCAAGGGTGTACTGGGCGATGCCGCCGCGCAGCGCCTGCTCAAGACCACCATGAGCGAGCCGGCCGCCTTGCCGACCCTGGCCTTCGGCAATCCCTCCGGGGTGCTCACCAGCACCAACAAGCCCGAATGGCGTCGCTTCGAACAGCCAGCGGCCAACGGCCACGGCCATGCGCGCAGCCTGGCCGGCTTCTATGCCGGCCTGCTGGCGGGCGATCTACTGGAGTGGGAAACCCTGAGCGAGGCCTTGGGCGAGCACAGCCAGGGTGAGGATCGCACCCTGCTGACCCCGACTCGCTTCGGCCTGGGCTTCATGCTCGATCAGCCAGACCAGGCCAACGCCACCTACGGCCTCGGCCCCCAGGCCTTCGGTCATCCGGGCGCGGGCGGCTCGACCGGCTTCGCCGATCCCGAGCGCGAGGTGGCCTTCGGCTTCGTCACCAACACCCTGGGGCCCTATGTGCTGATGGACCCGCGCGCCCAGGCTCTGGCCAGGGCGGTGAAGGACTGCCTCTGAGGTTCGGTAGTCGCCCCGACCTTTGGCACCTGGCGCCCGGTTATGCTTAGCTGATCGGCTGCCGGGACCGGCCGGGTAGCGGCGCCGGTGCCATCAACCTTCCGAAGGGAGTCTGCCATGACCTCTGGCGCACCGGCGCGCGGCACCATCGCCACCGAATTGCTGCACGAGGCCCTGGCCGCCTACGTCACCGCCGAGCGCTCGGCGGCGGACCTGCTCCTCGAACTGGGCCTGAACCCCGCCTGCCTGGCCGAGCCGCGGGTCCCGGTCGCCTTCTACGGCCGCTTCTGGCGCCGCCTGGCACTGCGCTTCGATGACGAGTTCTTCGGCATGGATTCGCGCCGCCTGCGCTCTGGCAGCTTCGCCTACCTCTGCCGCCTGAGCCTGACCCAGACCCGCCTGGGCGATGCCCTGGAACTGGTCCTGGGCTTCCTCAACCTCGGCTTCGAACAGCGGGAGGCGCACCTGGTCCGGCAACGCAGCCTGGCGTCCATTCAGCTGCGCGAGCCCGAGGGACAGCAGACGCGGGCCTTCACCTGTTTCACCTACTGGCTGATCGTGCATGGCCTGGCCTGCTGGTTGATCGGGCGCCGGATCCCCTTGCTGGCAGTGGAGCTGTGCTGCCCCGAGCCGGCCTTCACCGACGACTACCGGGTGCTGTTCTTCGACAACCTTAGATTCGGCCAGCCGCAGACCCGGCTGATCTTCGCCGCCGAGGTGCTCGATGCCCCGGTGCGCCGGACGCCAGCGGACGTGGCGCGTTTCCTTACCGGGGCACCGAACAACATCCTGCAGCGCTACCGCGACCCCGACAGCCTCGCCGAGCGCCTCAAGGCGCGACTGCGCGAGCTGCCTGGTGACCAGTGGCCGACCGGCGAGGTCATGGCACAGGCGCTGCACCTGTCTTCGGCCACGCTACGCCGCCGGCTGGCGGAGCAGGGGCAGTCCTACCAGGCGCTTAAGGACAGCGTCCGCCGCGAGCGCGCCATCGCCTGGCTGGCCGACCAGGGCCGCAGCCTGGACGACATCGCCGTGGCGCTGGGCTTCTCCGATGCCCGCGCCTTCCACAAGGGCTTTCGCAAATGGACCGGGACCAACCCCGGCCACTATCGCCAGCTGATCCTGGCCGGTGCCGCACCGGCCTGACTGTCCAAACCGCTCAGCCTGGCTGCCACTTTAGGCCATTGTACGGACGGACCGACACGCTAGAGTCGAGCCCGTCGATCGCCCTCGCTGCCCGCGGCAGCGCTCGCTCCTGGCGGTCGCCAACGTCGAGGAGTCGTCCATGCTGGTCACCGAAGAACAACAGCACATCGCCGACCTGGCCCGGCGCTTCGCCCAGGAGCGACTCAGGCCCTTCGCCGCCGACTGGGACCGGGAGAGTCGCTTTCCCCGCGAGGCTCTAAGCGAGATGGCCGAGCTGGGTTTCTTGGGGATGCTGGTACCGGATACCTGGGGCGGTTGCGACACCGGCTACGTGGCCTATGCCCTGGCCCTGGAAGAGATCGCCGCAGGTGATGGCGCCTGCTCCACCATCATGAGCGTGCACAACTCGGTGGGCTGCGTGCCCATCGCCCGCTTTGGCACCGATGAGCAGAAAGAGCGTTTCCTCACGCCCCTGGCCAGCGGCGAGATGCTCGGCGCCTTCGCCCTCACCGAACCCCAGGCGGGCTCCGATGCCAGCGACCTGCGCACCCGGGCGCGGCGCGACGGCGACCATTACGTCATCAACGGCGCCAAGCAGTTCATCACCTCCGGCAGCCAGGCCGGGCTGGTGCTGGTCTTCGCGGTCACCGATCCGGCCGCGGGCAAGAAGGGCATCTCCGCCTTCATGGTGCCCACCGATACCCCCGGCTACCAGGTGGTGCGCGTCGAGCTCAAGCTGGGTCTGCACGCCTCCGACACCTGCCAGATCCAGTTCGACGAGGTGCGGGTGCCGGCAGCCTATCGGCTGGGGGAGGAGGGCGAGGGCTATCGCATCGCCCTGGCCAACCTGGAGGGTGGGCGCATCGGCATCGCCGCCCAGGCGGTCGGTATGGCTCGCGCCGCCTTCGACTATGCGCGGGATTACGCCCGCGAGCGGCAGGCCTTCGGCAAGCCCATCGTCGAGCATCAGGCGGTGGCCTTCCGTCTCGCCGACATGGCCACCGAGATCGCCGTGGCGCGGCAGATGGTGCTGCATGCAGCGGCCCTCCGCGATGCCGGGCGGCCGGCGCTGACCGAAGCCTCCATGGCCAAGCTGTTCGCCTCGGAGATGGCCGAGCGTGTCTGCTCCGCGGCCTTGCAGACCCTGGGCGGCTACGGCTACCTGAACGACTATCCGCTGGAGCGGATCTATCGCGACGCCCGCATCTGCCAGATCTACGAAGGCACCAGCGACATCCAGCGCCTGGTCATCGCTCGCCAACTGGCCTCATGAGTCCTGGCCGGGTCCGAGCGATCCGGCAATCCGCCGACCGCGCCGATCAGGCCGGCTGGCTGCCATCGGTCCCGCTGGTCTCGCGGCTCGGCCGATAGGCCTCAGGCCGACAAAGACCGCGCCACCCGCCAGGTTGCCGAGGAACACCGCGACCGGCTTGGGCAGCAACTGTGCCCAGTCGAGCTTGCCGGGGAAGGCCAGCCAGACGGCAAAGCATCCAGCCTAAAGCTGCCGCTGGTCGGCCAATCTGCAAAATTCGTGACTCCACCGCTTTGCCAGCCGTAGCTTTGCGGCCACAATCTCGAAACTACTTTAAGTTCACTCGCGTCACCGGCTCTAGCCGGGACGCCGGATTCCTCCGTCCTCCGGTTCGCCGATGGGAAACCTTGCATGAAGCTGATCAAATCCACCACCCTGATTCTCTGCCTGGGCGTATCCGCCTGTAGTTCGTTCCAAGGCCAGGACGCCCAGTCCTCGGCCGCTGCCAAGCCGGGCGATGCCCAGGCCGCCACCGCTGCCAGCGGCGGTCATTGGTGGTGGCCCTTCGGCGCTGCCGACAAGCCGGCCGAACCGGCCAAGCCGGTCGCCAAGGCGGCCGAAGCCAAGCCTGAACCCAAGGCCGTGGCCAAGGCACCGGCGGCCAAGCCGGAGCCTGCCGCCGCCAGCGGCGAGAAGGCCAGCCATTGGTGGTGGCCGTTCGGCGGTGAGGACGCCAAGCCGGTCGCCAAGGCCGAAGAACTCAAGCCGGTGCCGGTCAAGGTCAGCAAGGCCTGGCTGGACGAGCACGAGCAGAAACTCCGCGTCGCCGTGGCCGGCAGCAACGTCAAGGTCGAGCGCCGCGACGATGCCCTGGTGCTGGTGACGCCGGTGGATGGCTCCTTCAACCCGGATCGCGCCGAGATGCTGCTGCCGGTGATGCTCGGCCCGCTGTCCCGCTCGGCCAAGTCGGTCAGCGTCGACGAGGACAGCGCGGTCATCGTGCTCGGCTTCAGTGACAGCACCGGCGCCGCGGCGCTCAACGACAAGATCAGCCTGCAGCGTGCCCAGGCCGTGGCGGCGATCTTCCGGCTCAGCGGCTATAGCGGCAATCGCCTGATCGTGCGCGGCCTGGCCGCCGCCCATCCGCGCGCCGATAACGCCACCGCCGCTGGCCGCGCCGCCAATCGCCGGGTCGAGGTGTTGATCCAGCCGCGCGCCACGGTGCTGGCCAGTCTGCAGTCCCTGGCTTCTCGCTAAGTCAGGTAAGCTTGTCCTGGAGCAGGCGAGCGGGGCGGGACTTGGTTAAGCTAGGTCGCTGACGATCCACGTTGGAGACCACCATGTCACCGTCCCTCGCCGATATGCGTCGCGACTACACCCGCGACGGCCTGACCGAACAGCAGGCACCCGCCGATCCCTATGCCCTCTTCGGTCAGTGGTTCGAAGAGGCGGTACGCACCGAGCAGCCTCCCGTCGAAGCCAATGCCTGCTGGCTCGCCACCGTCGATGACGAGGGGCAGCCCCACTGCCGGGTGCTGCTGCTCAAGGGCGTCGATGCCCAGGGCTTCGTCTTCTACACCAACTACGATAGCGCCAAGGGCCAGCAACTGGCCGCCCAGCCGCGTGCCGCCATGACTTTCTTTTGGCCGGCGCTGGAGCGCCAGGTGCGCATCGAGGGGCTGGTGGAGCGGGTCTCCGCGGAAGAATCAGACGCCTACTACCGGGTGCGCCCGCTGGGCAGCCGCCTGGGCGCCTGGGCGTCGCCGCAGAGCGAGGCCATCGCCGATCGCCATGCCCTGGAGCAGCGCCTGGCCGAGGTGCAGCAGCGCTTCGCCGACGGCGAGCCCAGCCGGCCACCGTTCTGGGGAGGCTATCGCCTCAAGCCCCAGCGCATCGAATTCTGGCAGGGCCGTTCCAGCCGCCTGCACGACCGCCTCGACTACCGGCGCGGCGAAGCGGGCTGGCACCGGCAGCGCCTGGCTCCTTAAGGCTTTCGCAAGGTACCCTCGCTACAGTCGCCGGAAACCTCCCCGGGTGCCCTGGGTCAAGGATAGTAGCGATCCGCGACCCAGACCCGTCGGGTGCGGCTTCCGGTCTTTCAACTGCCTTCGGAGTAGCTCCATGAACAGAATCCTGCAACTCGCCGCTGCCCTGACCGCCGTCGCCCTGTTGGCCGGCTGTGCATCCGACCAGTCCGGCGACGTCTATTCGCGCGACGAGGCCCGTCAGGTCCAGACCGTGCGCACCGGCACCATTACCGCCCTGCGCCCGGTCACCATCGAGGGCACCAAGTCGCCGGTCGGTGCCGGTGCTGGTGCGGTGGTGGGTGGCATCGGCGGCAGCGCCATCGGTGGCGGCCGCGGCAGCTTCGTCACCGCCATCATCGGTGCGGTGGCCGGCGGCCTGCTGGGTGCGGCGACCGAAGAGGGCTTCACCAAGGCCAATGGCGTCGAGATCACCGTGAAAGAAGACGATGGCGGCACCCGTGCCTATGTGCAGGCAGTCAACAAAGGCGAGATGTTCCGCGTCGGCGAGCGGGTGCGCATCATGACCGTCAACGGCACCAGCCGCGTCGCGCCCAACTGAGCCCTGCGCCTGTCTACGAGGTGACCCAGGTGGTGACCTTGCAGACGAAGCCACGGACGTAGCCGCCCGGGTACGTCCCTCGCCCTTCCAGAGCGGGCGTCCGACTCGCTAGACTGCGAGTCGGACGCCCGTTTGCGTTTTCGCCCGTAAATAGTTGTCGCCTTGGCGCAATGCCGCACCCAAGGCTCGTCCTACAATCCCTTCCAGCGACCGCCGTGATCGGCAGGAGAAACCCCGATGTCCGCTTCTCAACCCAATGTGCAACGCGCCGCCTTCGATGAGGTGATGGTTCCGACCTACGCCCCTGCCGCGTTCATTCCGGTGCGAGGAGAAGGCTCTCGCGTCTGGGACCAGGCCGGGCGTGAATACGTCGACTTCGCCGGCGGCATCGCCGTCAGCGCCCTGGGGCACGGTCACGCCGCGCTCGTCCAGGCGCTGACCGAACAGGCCAACAAGCTCTGGCACGTGTCCAACATCTACACCAACGAACCCGCCCTGCGCCTGGCGCGCAAGCTGGTGGACCATACCTTCGCCGACCGCGTCTTCTTCGCCAACTCCGGCGCCGAAGCCAACGAAGCGGCCTGCAAGCTGGCCCGGCGTTATGGCCACGACGTCAGCGGCGGCAGCCGCTACGAGATCGTCGCTGCCACCAACAGCTTCCATGGGCGGACCCTGTTCACCGTCAGCGTCGGTGGCCAGCCCAAGTATTCCGATGGCTTCGGTCCCAAGATCGAAGGCATTCGCCACGTACCCTACAACGACCTGGCTGCTCTCGAAGCCGTGGTCTCGGACAAGACCTGCGCGGTCATCCTCGAGCCCATCCAGGGCGAGGGCGGCGTGCTACCGGCCGACCAGGCCTACCTCGAAGGCGCCCGCCGCCTGTGCGATGCCCATGGCGCCCTGTTGATCTTCGACGAGGTGCAAAGCGGCGTGGGCCGTAGTGGCCATCTCTATGCCTACCAGCACTACGGCGTGGTACCGGACATCCTCACCAGCGCCAAGAGCCTGGGTGGTGGTTTCCCGCTGGCGGCCATGCTGACCACCGAGAAGGTCGCCCAACACTTCAGCGCTGGCGTGCACGGCAGCACCTACGGCGGCAATCCGCTGGGTTGCGCCGTGGGCGCTGCGCTGCTCGACATCGTCGCCACGCCGGACACCCTGGCCGGCGTCGCCGCCCGGCATGAGCGCTTCGTCGCCGGCCTCGAGCGCCTCAACGCCCGCTATGGCCTGTTCCAGCAGGTACGGGGCCTGGGTCTGCTGCTCGGTGCCGTGCTCAACGACGCCTGGAAGGGGCGCGCCAAGGACATCGTCACCGCTGCCAACGAAGAGGGCCTGATGATCCTCCAGGCCGGTCCGGACGTGCTGCGTATCGCGCCGAGCCTGATCATCCCCGAGGCGGACATCGACGAAGGCCTGGCGCGGCTGGATCGCGCCCTGGCGCGCCTCACCCAAGGCTAATCTCCGGACGCGGGACGCGTACCGCTGGCATCCAGGGATGGATCCGTACACAAGGAGTTCTCATGCTGGTAATGCGCCCTGCGCGGGCCGCGGATCTGCCCCTGGTCCAGCGGCTCGCCGCGGATAGCCCGGTCGGCGTCACCTCGCTGCCCGACAACCCCGAGCGGCTGCGCGACAAGATCCGCACCTCCGAGGCGTCGCTGGCGGCCGAGGTGGGCTTCCATGGCGAGGAGAGCTATTTCTTCGTACTCGAAGACAGCGCCACTGGCGAGCTGCTGGGCTGCTCGGCCATCGTCGCCTCGGCCGGCTTCTCCGAGCCCTTCTACAGTTTCCGCAACGAGACCTTCATCCACGCCTCGCGCGAGTTGAAGATCCACAACAAGGTCCATGTGCTGTCGCTCTGCCATGATCTCACCGGCAACAGCGTCCTCAGCAGTTTCTACGTCCAGCGCCCGCTGCTGGACACGCCCCATGCCGAACTCAATTCCCGTGCCCGGCTGCTGTTCATGGCCGCCCATCCGGAGCGCTTCGCCGAGTCCGTGGTGGTGGAGATCGTCGGCCTGTCGGACGAAGCCGGCGAATCGCCGTTCTGGAACGGGGTAGGGCGCAACTTCTTCGACCTCGACTACGCCTCCGCCGAACGCCTGTCCGGCCAGAAGAGCCGTACCTTCCTCGCCGAGCTGATGCCGACCTATCCGCTCTATGTGCCCTTGCTGCCGGATAGTGCCCAGGAGGCCATGGGCCAGGTGCACCCGCGGGCGCAGATCACTTTCGACATCCTCAGTCGCGAAGGCTTCGAGACCGACAACTACATCGACATCTTCGATGGCGGTCCGACGCTGCACGCCCGCACTACGGCCATCCGCTCCATCGTCGAGAGCCGCCTGGCACCGGTGCAGGAGGGGCCGGCGGCGCGCGACGATACGCCCTGGTTCCTCGTCGCCAACGATGGCCTGGAAAACTTCCGGGCCCTGGCCGCGCCGCTGCACTGGGTACCAGGCGCAGCCGTCACCCTTTCCGCCGAGCAGATCGCCGCCCTGGAGATCGCCGAAGGCGACCGGGTTCGTCTGGTAGCGCTGTAGCCGACCCTAGCGTCTTTGGAGGTCCGATGATCGTCCGTCCCGTCACCCGTGCCGATGTCCCCGCGCTGTTGCAGCTGGCGCAAGCGGCCGGCGCCGGTCTCACCACCCTGCCGGCCAGCGAGGAGCGCCTGCTGCAGCGCGTCGAGAACGCCGAGCGCAGCTTTCTGCAGCAGGCCCAGCCCGCCGATGCGGACTATCTCTTCGCCCTGGAGGACGACGGCGAAGTCATCGGCATCGCCGGTATCGCCGCCGCCCTCGGCCTGCGCGAGCCTTGGTACAACTACCGCGTCGGCCTGACGGTGAGCGCCTCGCGCGAGCTGGATATCCACCGGCAGATCCCCACGCTATTCCTCGCCAACGACATGACCGGCAGCTCCGAGCTGTGCTCGCTGTTCCTGCGCGCCGATCGCCGGGGCGGCGCGGCCGGGCGGCTGCTGTCCAAGTCGCGCTTCCTGTTCATCGCCGAATTCCGCGAGCTGTTCGCCGAGCGGATCATCGCCGAATTGCGCGGTATGTCAGACGACAATGGCCAGTCGCCGTTCTGGGAGGGCCTGGGCCGGCACTTCTTCAAGATGGAGTTCTCCCAGGCGGACTACCTCACCGGCATCGGCAATCGCGGCTTCATCGCCGAGCTGATGCCGCGCTTCCCCCTCTACACCTGCTTCCTCACGCCCGAGGCCCGCCAGGTGATCGGCCGGGTCCACCCGGACACCGAAGCTGCCCGCCGGCTGCTGGAGGCCGAGGGCTTCAACTACCAGGGTTACGTCGACATCTTCGACGCCGGCCCCACCCTGGAAGCCGAGACCGCCAAGGTCCGGGCGATCCGCGACAGCCAGCGCCTGGTGCTGGCGGTGGGCACGCCGGGCGACGACGCCGAGGTCTACCTGATCCACAACCGCAAGTGCCAGGACTGCCGCATCACCAGCGCCCGCGCGCGATTGGCCTCCGGCACCCTCGTGGTGGATCTGGCGACCGCTCGCGAGTTGCGGCTGATGGCGGGTGCCCAGGTGCGCGCCGTGCGGCTGATGCCCTGAGGAGACGTCATGGATAGCCTGTACATCGCTGGCCAGTGGCGCCCCGGTCAAGGCGAGACCTTTACCTCGCTGGATCCCTATGCCGGCGCGGTGCTCTGGGAAGGCGCCGCGGCGAGCGCTGTGGATGTCGACCAGGCCATCGCGGCCGCGCGCCTGGCCTTTCCCGCCTGGGAACGCCGCGGCCGGGCCGCGCGCCTGGACGTCCTGCAGGCCTTCGCCCAGGTGCTGCAGCAACGCCGTGCGGAGCTGGCGCGTGCCCTGGGCGAGGAAACCGGCAAGCCACTCTGGGAGGCCGATACCGAACTCGGCAGCATGATCGCCAAGGTGGCCATCTCCGCCCAGGCCGAAGAGGCCCGCGGCGGCGAGCGTTCCACCGCCCTGGCCGATGCCCGCAGCGTGACCCGCCATCGGCCGCACGGGGTCCTGGCGGTGCTGGGGCCCTACAATTTTCCGGGCCATCTGCCCAACGGCCACATCGTGCCGGCGCTGCTGGCCGGCAATACGGTGGTGTTCAAACCCAGCGAGCTGACCCCACGCTTCGCTGCCCTGACCCTGGACTGCTGGATCGCCGCCGGTCTGCCGGCCGGGGTGCTCAACCTGGTCCAGGGTGGTCGCGCCACCGGGGAAGCCCTGGCTGGCCATGCCGGCCTGGACGGCATCCTCTTCACCGGCTCCAGCACCACCGGCGCCGCCCTGCATCGGCTCAACGCGGAGCGTCCCCAGCGGCTGCTGGCGCTGGAGATGGGCGGCAACAACCCGCTGGTGGTGGCGCCCGTGGCCGACCTGGACGCGGCCGTGGTGACCATCGTCCAGTCGGCCTTTCTGTCCGCCGGACAGCGCTGCACCTGCGCCCGCCGCCTGATCGTGCCCGCGGGCGCCTGGGGCGACGCGCTGCTGGAACGCCTGGTGACCGTGAGCAGCCAGCTCACCGTTGATCGCTTCGACGCCGAGCCGGCACCCTTCATGGGCACGGTGATCTCCCTGGCGACCGCCGAGGCTCTGCTGCGCACCCAGGCCCAGCGCCTGGCTCAGGGCGCGCGCGCCCTGCTGGAGATGCGTCAGCCGGAGCCGGGTCGCGCGCTACTCACGCCGGGTATCCTGGATGTTTCGGCGATCGCCGAGCTGCCTGACGAAGAGGTCTTCGGCCCGCTGCTGCAAGTCCAGCGTTATGGCGCTTTCGACCAAGCCCTGGCGCTGGCCAACGCTACCCGCTTCGGCCTCGCCGCTGGCCTGCTGGCCGACGATCCCGCTACCTACGAAGCCTTCTGGCAGGGCGTGCGCGCCGGCATCGTCAATTGGAACCGTCCCCTTACCGGCGCGGCCAGTGCGGCGCCCTTCGGTGGGATCGGCGCCTCCGGCAACCACCGGCCCAGCGCCTACTACGCCGCGGACTACTGCGCCTTCCCGGTCGCCTCGCTGGAAAGCGACGCCTTGCACCTGCCCACCCAACTGCCCCCAGGACTACCGCTATGAGTCACGTCGCCCGCGCTGCTCGGGAGGTCAACTTCGACGGCCTGGTCGGCCCGACCCACAACTATGCCGGCCTGTCCTACGGCAACGTGGCGTCCCAGGCCAGCAAGCAGCTGCGTTCCAATCCGCGCGAAGCGGCGCGTCAGGGCCTGGCCAAGATGCAGGCGCTGATGGAGCTGGGCTTCGAACAGGGGGTGCTGGCACCCCACGAACGACCCGACATCGCCTCGTTGCGCCGCCTCGGCTTCGCCGGCAGCGATGCCCAGGTGCTGGAAGGCGCCGCGCGTGAAGCCCTGCCGTTGCTGCTTTCCGCCAGCTCCGCCTCGGCCATGTGGACGGCCAACGCCGCCACCGTCAGCCCGAGCGCCGACACCCGTGATAGCCGCGTGCATTTCACCCCGGCCAACCTGGCCTGCAAGTTCCACCGCAGCCTGGAGCCGGCCACCACGGCACGCATCCTCCAGGCGATGTTCCGCGATCCCGAGCATTTCCAGCACCATGCGCCGCTGCCTTCGGTGGCCCAGTTCGGCGACGAGGGCGCGGCCAACCATACGAGATTCAGTCGTGATCATGGCGCGCCGGGGGTGGAATTCTTCGTCTTCGGCCGCAGCGCCTTCGATCCGCGCTATCCCGAGCCCCACCGCTACCCCGCGCGGCAGACCCTGGAAGCCTCCCAGGCCATCGCCCGGCTCCACGGCCTGGACGAGGAGGGCGTGGTCTTCGCCCAGCAGAATCCCGCGGTGGTGGACCAGGGCGTCTTCCACAACGACGTCATCTCGGTGGGCAACGCCCAGGTACTCTTTCATCACGAGGACGCCTTCCTCGACAGTCCGCGCATCCTCGACGAGCTGAGCGAGAAACTGGCGCGGCGCGGCGGCGAGTTGCAGCGGCTCTGCGTGCGCCGCAGCGAGATCAGCGTCGGCGATGCGGTGCGCTCCTACCTGTTCAATAGCCAGTTGCTGGACCGGCCCGGTCAGGGCGCGCTGCTGGTGGTGCCCGACGAATGCCGGCAGAACGCCGCAGTCTGGGACTACCTGCAGGCCCAGGTGAGCGGCCAGGGGCCGCTGGGCGAGGTCAAGGTCTTCGATCTGAAGCAGAGCATGCAGAACGGCGGGGGGCCCGCCTGCCTGCGGCTGCGGGTAGCGCTCAAGGCGGAGGAACTGGCCGCGGTGAACCCCGGGGTGCGCTTCACCCCGGCGCTGCACGCCCAGTTGCTGGACTGGGTGGATCGCCACTACCGTGATCGCCTGGACCCGGCCGACCTCGCCGATCCGCAGCTGCTGGGCGAGGTCCGCACCGCCCTGGACGAGCTGACGCAGTTGCTGGGCCTCGGCTCGGTCTATCCCTTCCAATTGCCCTGATGCCCGGAGCCTCCATGAGCCATCGTCTCGACCTCGTCCTCGAATCCACCACCGACCAGCAGCAGGAACTGCAGGTCCAGCGCCTGGCCATCCGTCTGGCCGGCCGCGACCTCTGGCTGGAAGCCGATGGTGCCGGTGGCCTCAATATCTTCGCCGACTCCCAGGACGACGAAGACCAGACCCCGGTGCTGGTGCTGCGGCCCCAGGCCCTGAATGCCCTTGGCCTATCCATCGCTTTCGAGACCTTCGCCGACGACGGCGATGAGAATCATGTCCATGACGCCGATTGCGGTTGCGGCCACGATCATTGAGTATCTAGCCCCGACACGTCGCTCAGTGGAGTAGAGCATGGCTGCACCTGAACGTTATCGGTTGGCCCTTGGCCGCCTGCTGGACCTGACCCTGGCCGGCCGCGAGCCGACCGAGAAGATTCAACTGACCGCCGACGGTACCCGTCTCCACTGGTTGACCGAGGGCGTCCTGGAAGTGACGCCGCCGCTGGCGCGGGACAACGGCATGGACCTGCTGCTCTCGGCCGGTATCCATGGCAACGAGACGGCGCCCATGGAGCTGCTCGACGACCTGCTCGGCGCCATCGCCAGCGGTGCCCTGCGCCCCGCCAGTCGCCTGCTCTTCATGTTCGGCAATCCCGACGCCATGCGACGCGGGACCCGCTACCTGGAGCAGGATCTCAATCGCCTGTTCAATGGTCGCCACGCCCAGGCCGAAGGCCCGGAGGCGCAACGCGCCAACGATCTCGAGCGGCTGTCCGCGCAATTCTTCAGCAAGCCCGGGCGTGCCCGCCTGCACTACGACCTGCACACCGCCTTGCGTGCCTCGGCGCTGCCGCGCTTCGCCCTCTATCCCTGGAGCGCCGGTCGCCAGCATTCGGAAGCGGAACTGCAGCGCCTCGAAGCCGCGGGCATCGAAGCCGTGCTGCTCTACGACAAACCCGGCATTACCTTCAGCGCCTACACCTATGCCGAATGCCAGGCCGAAGCCCTGACCCTGGAGCTAGGCCAGGCCCGCCCCTTCGGCGAGAACAGCGAGCTGGACCTGAGCCGCCTGCGGCTGATGCTCGAAGCCCTGATCGAAGGTCGCGAAGCCGAATTGCCGCCGCCGGATTCGTCACTGCTGCGCTTTCGCGTGGCGCGGCAGGTGTACAAGTCCAGCCCGCGCTTCCAACTGCACCTGGCCGACGACGTGGCCAACTTCTCGCCGCTGCGCCAGGGCTCGCTGCTGGCCGAGGATGGCAGCGAGCGCTGGATCGTCGACGAAGCCGATGCGCGCATCATCTTTCCCAACCCCAAGGTCGCCGTCGGCCTGCGCGCTGGGCTCATCGTGGTCCCAGCTTAGAGGTAGCCATGATCGACCTGCGTAGCGATACCGTCACCCAGCCCACGCCGGCCATGCGCCAGGCCATGCTGGAGGCCGAGGTCGGCGATGACGTCTACGGCGAAGACCCCACCGTCACGCGCCTGGAACAGCGCCTCGCCGGCGATCTCGGCCTGGCCGCGGGACTCTTCGTGCCCAGCGGCACCATGAGCAACCTGCTGGGTCTGCTGGCACATTGCGAGCGGGGTGACGAGTACCTGGTGGGGCAGCAGGCCCATACCTACAAATACGAGGGCGGTGGCGCCGCGGTGCTGGGTTCGATCCAGCCGCAGCCCATCGAGATGGCCGCCGACGGCAGCCTGGACCTCGAGCTGGTGCGCAGCTACATCAAGGCCGACGACTTCCACTTCGCCCGTACCCGGCTGCTGGCACTGGAAAACACCATGCATGGGAAGGTGCTGCCGCTGGACTATCTGGCGGCAGCGCGAGCCTTTACCCGGGAGCACGGCCTGGCCCTGCACCTGGACGGTGCCAGGCTGTACAACGCGGCGGTCAAGCTGGGCGTGCCCGTGCGCGAGATCAGCCAGCATTTCGATTCGGTGTCGGTCTGCCTGTCCAAGGGTCTCGGTGCCCCGGTCGGCTCGGTACTCTGCGGCGATGCCGCCCTTATCGCCAAGGCGCGGTGCTGGCGCAAGGTGGTCGGCGGCGGCATGCGCCAGGCCGGCCTGCTGGCGGCGGCGGGACTCCATGTCCTCGACCATCATGTCGAGCGCCTGGCCGAGGATCACGCCCACGCCGCGCAACTCGGCAATGCCCTGGCCGAACTCGGCTACCAGGTGGAGCCGGTGCAGACCAACATGGTCTATCTCGCCCTGGGCGACGCGGCGCCCGCCCTGCAGGCCTTCCTCGCCGAGCGCGGCATCCGCATCAGCCCGGCACCGCGGCTGCGGCTGGTCACCCATCTGGACGTCAGCGCGGCCGATATCGCCGCCGTGATCGCCGCTTTCGCCGCCTACCGCCGCGGCTAAGTCTTTCGACGACGTTTTTCCTGCGCAACCGGGGCGACACCGGGGCGCGGGCGTCGATATACTCCCAGGCATGCGTGTCCGTTTTCCGCACGTGCCGCGTCTGCGGCGCCCGCTTCGTTCGTCTCGTCTGCGATCCAGGTCGGATGCCCGTCACGCGCGTCGAAAAGCCCATTGTCTGGAATGAATATGAAAAGCGCCGAAATCCGCGAAGCCTTCCTCCGCTTCTTCGAAGAGAAGGGGCACACCCGCGTCGCCTCCAGTTCGCTGATCCCCGCGAACGATCCGACCCTGCTGTTCACCAATGCCGGGATGAACCAGTTCAAGGACTGCTTCCTGGGCATGGAAAAGCGCAGCTATACCCGCGCCGCCACCAGCCAGAAATGCGTGCGTGCCGGCGGCAAGCACAATGACCTGGAAAACGTCGGCTACACGGCGCGTCACCACACCTTCTTCGAGATGCTGGGCAACTTCAGCTTCGGCGACTACTTCAAACGCGACGCCATCACCTTCGCCTGGGAATTCCTCACCTCGCCGAACTGGCTGGGCCTGCCCCGGGAAAAGCTCTGGGTCACCGTCTATGCCACCGATGACGAGGCCTACGACATCTGGACCAAGGAAGTCGGGGTGCCCGAGGCGCAGATGGTGCGCATCGGCGACAACAAGGGCGCGCCCTACGCCTCGGACAACTTCTGGACCATGGGCGACACCGGTCCCTGCGGCCCCTGCACCGAGATCTTCTTCGACCACGGTCCCGAGATATGGGGCGGCCCGCCCGGCTCCCCGGAAGAAGACGGCGATCGCTACATCGAGATCTGGAACAACGTCTTCATGCAGTTCAACCGCACCGCCGATGGCGTCCTGCATCCGCTGCCGGCGCCCAGCGTCGACACCGGCATGGGCCTGGAGCGGGTGAGCGCCGTGCTGCAGCAAGTGCACTCGAACTACGAGATCGACCTGTTCCAGAACCTGCTGGCGGCTTCGGCCGAGGCCATCGGCTGCGCCAACGACGACGCCCCGTCGCTCAAGGTGGTGGCCGACCACATCCGCTCCTGCAGCTTCCTGATCGCCGATGGCGTGCTGCCGTCCAACGAAGGTCGCGGCTACGTGCTGCGCCGCATCATTCGCCGCGCCTGCCGCCACGGCAACAAGCTGGGTGCCAAGGGCACCTTCTTCCACAAGATCGTCGGCGCCCTGGTGGCCGAGATGGGCCAGGCCTATCCCGAGCTGGTCCAGCAGCAGGCGCACATCGAGCGCGTGCTGCGCACCGAGGAAGAGCAGTTCGCCAAGACCCTGGAACAGGGTCTGAAGATCCTCGAGCAGGATCTGGCGCAACTCCAGGGCGACACCATCCCCGGTGACGTGGTGTTCAAGCTCTATGACACCTACGGCTTCCCGGTGGATCTGACCAACGACATTGCCCGCGAGCGCAACCTGACCCTCGACGAGGCAGGTTTCGAACGCGAGATGGAGGCCCAGCGCGAGCGGGCTCGTTCCGCCAGCGCCTTCGGCGTGGACTACAACAGCCTGGTCAAGGTCGAGGGCGAGACCCGCTTCCTCGGTTACGACACCACCAGTGCCTCGGGCACCATCGTCGCCCTGTACCGCGCCGGCCAGCCAGTGGACAGCCTGGCCGAAGGCGAGGAGGGCGTGGTCATCCTCGACCAGACGCCGTTCTACGGTGAGTCCGGTGGCCAGGTCGGTGATACCGGTACCCTGGAAAGCGCCGGCGTCAGCTTCGCCGTGCGCGACACCACCAAGACCCAAGGCGCCTTCCTGCACCACGGCGTGGTGACCAAGGGCAGCCTCAATGTCGGCACCGCGCTGATGGCCCAGGTCGACGCTGGCCGCCGCCAGGGCATCGCCCTGAACCACTCCGGCACCCACCTGCTGCACGCCGCGCTGCGCCAGGTGCTGGGCGATCACGTCCACCAGAAGGGCTCCCTGGTCAACGACCAGCGCCTGAGATTCGACTTCAGCCACTTCGAGGCCATCAAGCCCGAAGAGCTCAAGCGCATCGAGGCCATCGTCAACGAAGAGATCCGCAAGAACAGCGCGGTCACCACCGAAGTCATGGCCATCGACGAGGCCAAGGCCCGCGGCGCCATGGCGCTGTTCGGCGAGAAGTACGGCGACGTGGTACGCGTGGTCGGCATGGGCGGTGAATTCTCCGTCGAGCTGTGCGGCGGTACCCACGTCGCCCAGACCGGCGACATTGGCCTGCTCAAGCTGGTCAGCGAAGGCGGCGTGGCCTCCGGCGTGCGTCGCGTGGAGGCCATCACCGGCACCGCGGCCCTGGCCTATCTGAATGGCGCCGAAGAGCAGCTGCGCGAAGCCGCCAGCCTGCTCAAGGGCAGCCGCGACAACGTGCTGGACAAGCTGGCCGCGCTGGTTGAGCGCAATCGCCAGCTGGAAAAGGAAATCGAGCAGCTCAAGGCCAAGGCCGCCAGTGCCTCTGCCGGTGACCTGGTCGACCAGGCGGTGGACGTCAAGGGTGTCAAGGTCCTCAGTGCGCGCCTGGACGGCCTTGATGGCAAGGCATTGCTGGCGCTGGTCGACCAACTGAAGAACAAGCTGGGCAGCGGCATCATCCTGCTGGGCGGCGAAGCCGACGGCAAGGTGGTACTGGTGGCCGGTGTCACCGCCGACCTGACCGCCAAACTCAAGGCGGGCGAGCTGATGAAGCGCGCCGCGGCGGTGGTCGGCGGCAAGGGTGGCGGTCGTCCGGACATGGCCCAGGGTGGCGGCACCGATGCCAGCCAACTCGAAGCCGCCCTGGCCTGTGCGGGCCAATACGCCGGAGAAAGCCTCTAAGGTTTCCACGGCGGGCGCGGGCGGCCAGGGGAGGGCGGCCCGACACCTCATCCAACAATGTAAATCAGATTTTTCTGCGGACGGGCAGCAAGCAATGGCATTGATCGTACAGAAATTCGGCGGTACCTCGGTGGGTACGGTGGAGCGTATCGAGCAGGTCGCCGACAAGGTGAAACGCTTCCATGAAGCGGGCGACGAGATCGTGGTGGTGGTATCGGCCATGAGTGGTGAGACCAATCGCCTGATCGGCCTGGCCAAGCAGATCATGGAGCAACCCGATCCGCGTGAGCTGGACGTCATGGTCTCCACCGGCGAACAGGTCACCATCGGCCTGCTGGCCATGGCGCTGCTCAAGCGCGGCGTCCAGGCGGTGTCCTATACCGGCAGCCAGGTGCGCATCCTCACCGACAGCGCCCATACCAAGGCGCGCATCCAGCAGATCGACGACGCGCGCATCCGTGCCGACCTCAAGGCGCGCAAGGTGGTGGTCGTGGCCGGCTTCCAGGGCGTCGACGAGCAGGGCAACATCACCACCCTGGGCCGGGGTGGTTCCGACACCACCGGCGTGGCCCTGGCGGCCGCGCTGAAGGCCGACGAGTGCCAGATCTACACCGACGTCGACGGCGTCTACACCACCGACCCCCGTGTGGTGCCCCAGGCCCAGCGCCTGGACAAGATCACCTTCGAAGAGATGCTGGAAATGGCCAGCCTCGGCTCCAAGGTGCTGCAGATCCGCTCGGTGGAGTTCGCCGGCAAGTACAACGTGCCGCTGCGTGTGCTGCACAGCTTCCAGGAGGGTCCGGGCACCCTCATTACCCTTGATGAAGAGGAATCCATGGAACAGCCGATCATCTCCGGCATCGCCTTCAACCGTGACGAAGCCAAGCTCACCATTCGCGGTGTGCCGGATACCCCCGGCGTGGCCTTCAAGATCCTCGGCCCGATCAGTGCCGCCAACATCGAAGTCGACATGATCGTGCAGAACGTGGCGCACGATAACACCACCGACTTCACCTTCACCGTGCACCGCAACGACTACCAGAGCGCCCTGGAGATCCTCAAGCGCACCGGCGTCGAGATTGGCGCGCGGGAGTCGGTGGGCGACACCAAGATCGCCAAGGTGTCCATCGTCGGCGTGGGCATGAGATCCCATGCCGGCGTGGCCAGCCAGATGTTCGAAGCCCTGGCCAAGGAGAGCATCAACATCCAGATGATCTCCACCTCCGAGATCAAGGTCTCGGTGGTGATCGAGGAGAAATACCTCGAGCTGGCCGTGCGCGCCTTGCACACCGCCTTCGAACTCGACGCCCCGGCACGCGGCGCCGAGTGACCATGAAGCGAGGCCCCTGCCACAGGGGTCTCATCTATCGCCCAGGCTGCGGAACTTTCCTTGCATGAATGCAGGTCAATAGCGACTAGAGGGTCCATTCAGGGATCGTTCCGGGTTATTCGTGCAGACTGGGTTAAAGCTTAAGGAGAATGGAATGCTTATTTTGACTCGTCGGGTTGGTGAGACCCTGATGGTAGGTGACGAAGTCACCGTGACGGTGCTGGGAGTCAAGGGCAACCAGGTCCGCATCGGTGTCAACGCGCCCAAGGAAGTCGCGGTTCATCGCGAGGAAATCTACCAGCGCATCCAGAAGGAAAAGGACCAAGAACCAAACCACTGATTTTTTTTGAATTTTTCTCTTTGCAAATGGGCAAACCTTCGATATAGTTTCGCCCCGTTGCGGTGAGGTGGCCGAGTGGCCGAAGGCGCTCCCCTGCTAAGGGAGTACACCTCAAAAGGGTGTCGAGGGTTCGAATCCCTCCCTCACCGCCATTTGCAAGATCTGGCTCCGCTGTACTGACCTCGAAGGTAAGTACCTGATAAACAAGCAAATTTGCTTGACACATCAGAAACGGTAGCTAGAATACGCAGCTTCAACGCACTCGTAGCTCAGCTGGATAGAGTACTCGGCTACGAACCGAGCGGTCGGAGGTTCGAATCCTCCCGAGTGCGCCAAATCGACGAAGCCTCTGGCTTCAGCAGTACCAGCGGTGTTCTGGCTAAACGCACCGAAACGCACTCGTAGCTCAGCTGGATAGAGTACTCGGCTACGAACCGAGCGGTCGGAGGTTCGAATCCTCCCGAGTGCGCCAAACATGAAGAAGGGCCTGCAGCGATGCAGGCCCTTTTTTATTGCCCATGGATTAGGGTTTATTGCTCCAGACTCCAAGGTTGTGGGTTTATTGGCGGGACTGGCTATAGCGTCGTATTTATTTGCTTGGGCTGGACCCGATAGCCACGGCCAACGAATTCTTCGAAGCCTCACCTTTATCCGAATATTGCCTTGCCAGTGAGGGTTGCATCATGCAGTGGGACAGACCCGCTCCGCACCTTATGCCGCTGCGGATCGGTGCCGAGCACATCGACGGTCTGGGGCATGCCAATAATGCCGCCTACGTGACCTGGCTGGAGCAATGCGCCTGGCAACACTCCAGCGCCCTGGGGCTGGATCTGGCGACCTTCCAGCGGCTGGATCGGGCGATGGCCGTCGTCCGCCACGAAATCGATTACCTCGTCAGTGGCCGCCAGGATGACGAGTTGCTACTGGGCACCTGGCTGGTGGACTGGGATCGCCGCCTGCGCATGACGCGCCAGTTCCAGCTGCAGCGCCCCGCCGATGGCGTGACCTTGCTGCGCGCCCGGACGACCTTCGTCTGCATCGAACTCTCGTCCGGCAAGCCTAAGCGCATGCCGGCCGAGTTCCTGGCCGGTTACGGCCAGGCTTTGCCGGGGGAGGGGAGCTAACCATGGAGATCGCCCTGGCGCCCATGGAGGGTCTCGTCGACGACATCCTGCGCGAGTTGCTGACCGAGGTCGGTGGACTCGACTGGTGCGTGAGCGAATTCATCCGCATCTGCGACCGCCTGTTGCCCGCGGCGGCCTTTGCCAAGCTGGCGCCGGAGCTGGCGCAGGGCGCACGGACGCCCTCGGGTACGCCCATGCGGGTGCAACTGTTGGGGTCGGATCCGGCCTGCCTCGCCGACAACGCCGCCTTTGCCTGCACCCTGGGCGCGCCGGTCATCGATCTCAACTTCGGCTGCCCGGCCAAGACCGTCAACAAGTCCCGCGGCGGGGCGGTGTTGCTCAAGGAGCCCGAACTGCTCAACCGCATCGTCGAGAGCGTCCGCCAGGCCGTGCCGGCGGCCATTCCGGTGACTGCCAAGATGCGTCTGGGCTACGACAGCCCGGACAGCGCCCTGGCCTGCGCCGAGGCCCTGGCGGATGGCGGCGCGGCGCAACTGGTGGTCCATGCACGGACCAAGGTCGAGGGCTATCGTCCGCCGGCGCACTGGGAGTGGGTGGCGCGGGTGGCCGACCGGGTCGCCGTGCCGGTACTGGCCAATGGCGAGATCTGGACCTTGGATGATTACTGGCGCTGCCGCAGCGTCAGCGGCCAGGCCGCGGTAATGCTGGGTCGTGGTCTGGTCTCGCGCCCGGACCTGGCGCTGCAGATCGCCGCGGCCGTGCGCGGTGAGGAGGTGCGCCCCCTGGGCTGGGTCGAGATCCTGCCGCTGGTGCAGCGTTTCTGGCTGATGGCCCAGCGCAAACTGGCACCGCGCTACGCCCCCGGACGGCTAAAGCAATGGCTCGGCATGCTGACGCGCAGTTATCCCGAGGCCGCGACCCTGTTCGCCCAGGTGCGGCGCGAATCCGATTGCGCGCTGATCGACCGCCTGCTCGGCATGACCGGGCAAAACCCTGTCAACCTTGATCTCGATCAAGAACGCCGGCCGCAACTCGTCTAGTCTGCAAGGAGTAGTGACGACGGAGCGTTGTCGCTCGAGCACGCAAGGCACTTCAGGCGACCCCGGGTCGCCTTTTTTTCGTCTGCTGCAGCGGCCGGAACTTAGCCTGCACAGCGCGGCCTATGCTGGATCTCCGGCAAGCCAAGAACCTCAGTGCGCCTACCCTGGACGGTCTTTCTCGCACCCACGCCCGCGGCACTGGTCTTTGCCGGCAAGACCCTGTTCGCCGCCGGATTGGCGCTGTGGCTGGCCTTTCGTTTCAGTCTCGAACAACCGGTCTGGGCCTGCATGACGGTGATGATCGTGTCCCAGCCATTGTCGGGCATGGTGGTGGCCAAGGGGCTGTTCCGCCTGCTCGGCACCCTGGTCGGCACCTGCATGGCGGTAGTGCTCATGGGGCTGTTCGCCCAGATGCCCTGGCTGTTCCTGCTCGCCCTGGCCAGTTGGATGGCGCTCTGTACGGCTGCCTCCACGCTGCTGCGCAACCACTTCTCCTACGGCTTCGTGCTGGCCGGCTATACGGTCGCCATCATCGGCCTGCCGGCCATCGCCCATCCGCTGACGGTGTTCGACCAGGCGGTAGCCCGCTGTACCGAGATCTGCCTGGGAATCGTGGTGGCCTCGGCGGTGAGCGCCCTGGTCTGGCCACAGCGGGTCGAGCAGACCCTGGCCGCCCAGGCGCGGCGGACCTGGGAGCAGGGCGTGGCGGCGGCGCGGGCAGAGCTGGCCGGGGCCGAGGATGCCACCCAGGGCCTGCTCGCCATGCTCGGTCAGGTAGTGGCGGTGGATGCTCAGCGCGACCACACCTGGTTCGAAGGTCAGCGCGGTCGGCAACGCGCGAGGGCGTTGCGTCTGCTCTCGCGCGACCTGCTCAGTCTACTGCGCACCGCCCGCGGTGCCATGCGCCAGTGGCGTGGCCTGGACGAGCCCCGCAGGGCCGCCCTGCAGCCCTGGCGCGACGAACTGCTAGCGACCCTGGTCGACCCCCAGGCTGCCGCCCTGGAAGCCCTCCTGCAGCGTCTGAGAGCGGCTGCAGGCACCGCTCCGGAGCTGGACAACGATCAGCGCTACCTACTGGCCCGTTTCGCCATCCTGCTGGACAAGATTTTGCTGGCCAGTCGCGCCCTGGACAGCGTCCATACGGCGCAGCTCAGCGCCGTGGCGCCTTCGGCCCTGGCCCGCCATCGCGATCTGCAGACGGCGCTGCTCTACGGCCTGCGCAGCGCCAGCGCGCTGCTCGGGGTGGGTGTGTTCTGGCTGGCCAGCGCCTGGCCCTCGGCACCGGGCGCCATGCTCATGGCCGGAGTGATCTGCAGTCTGTTCGCCAATCGCGACAACGCCGTCACCATCGGCTTCGGCTTCCTGCGCGGCATCCTCTACGCCGCCCCGGTCGCCATCCTCATCAGCCAGGTGCTGCTGCCGCAGATTTCCGGCTATCCCTTGCTCTGCCTGGTGCTGGGGGTGCCGTTGTTCTTCGCCGCCCTGGGGATGGCCGGCCCGCCGGCGGTGGTGGGCACGGCGACGGCCTTCGCCATTCACCTGCTGGTTCTGGTTTCGCCGAGCAACCAGGGGCAGGTGGACATGGCGGCCTTGCTCAATCAGCTGCAAAGTCTGCTGATCGGCGTCGGCTTCGCAGTGCTGATGTTTCGGCTGATCAGCCTGCGCACGCCACGGCGTACCAGTCGCCGCATCCTGGAAGCCACCACCTACGACCTGCAGCGCCTGACCAGGGTACCCCTGGCCAACGCCGAGACCTGGTTCGGTGGACGCATGGCGGATCGCCTGCTGCTGCTGGCACGGCATATCGAGCAACTGCCGGTCGGCGAGCGCCGGCGCTGGGAGCAGGGGCTGCTGGCGCTCGATCTGGGCAATGAGCTGCTGCACCTGCGCGCCTGCCTGGCCGGTGCCCAGGGCGAGGTGGCGCAGGCCCGGGACGCTTTTTTGGCGCGTTTCGCCGAGCAGTTGGCGGTGGGCTTCGGCGCCCTGAAGCCAGGCGCCCTGGACGAGGCCGCGAGTCGCCTGCGCCTGGCCCTGGAGGGGGCGCTGGACGATGAGCCCCATCGGCTCGCCCGCGGCGCCATCGGTCAACTCCAGCAGACCTGGCGCGGCTGCTGTCTGAAGGCGGAGCAGGAGGAGGGCGCTTATGAATCTGCATGAGTGGGCGATCGGCGGGGTCTATCTCGGGCCGCTGTTCGTCTATGGCGTCCTGGCCCTGCTCCTGACCGCGCTGTCCCTGTGGCTGCTGCAGCGCAGCGGGCTGGGACGCTACCTGTGGCACAGCGCTCTGTTCGGCTGCGCCCTGTTCGTGCTCTGGCTGGCCGGCATCGTCGCCGTCCTGGCTACCTGAGCACCATCAACAAGAGGATCGAGACGGCGATGCACAAGACCCTGCGTGTGGCGGTAACCCTGGTCGTGGTACTGCTCGCGGTACTGGCCGGCAGCTGGCTGTGGCACTTCTATCTCTATACGCCCTGGACACGGGATGCGCGGGTTCGCGCCGATGTGGTGGTGGTGGCGCCCGACGTGTCCGGCTGGGTCACCCGCCTGGCGGTGGTGGACAACCAGCTGGTGAAGCCCGGGGACCTGCTGATGCAGATCGACCAGCAGCGCTACCAGGCCAATCTGGAGCATGCCAAGGCGGTGGCCGAGACCCGCCAGCAGCAGTTGCGCCTGCGCGAGAGCGAGGCCGCGCGCCGCCTGCGACTGGGCACCAGCGCCATCAGCGCCGAGGATCGTGAGACGGCTCAGGTCAACGTCGCCGTGGCCCGCAGCCAGTACCAGGAGGCCCTGAGCGACGTCAACCTGGCCCAGATCAACCTGGACCGCAGTCGGGTGCTGGCGCCGCGGGAAGGGCGCATCACCAACCTCAGGTTCGCCGGGGGCAACTACGTACAGACCGGCCAGGCGGTGATGGCCCTGGTGGATACCCGCTCCTTCTACGTAATGGCCTACTTTGAGGAGACCAAGATTCCCCATATCCATCCTGGGGATGCGGTGCAGGTGCGCTTGATGAATCACGCTGCGCCCCTGCAGGGAAGGGTGGCGAGCATCAGCAGCGGTATCACCGACCGCAACGCGGCCAACGATGCCCAACTGCTGGCCAACGTCGAGCCGACCTTCAACTGGGTGCGCCTGGCCCAGCGCATCCCGGTGCGTATCGAGCTGCTGGACGTCCCCGCGGATATCCACCTCAGTGCGGGAATGACGGCCAGCGTTTCGGTGCTCGATGGCGAGGGTCACCACCCGCTGCAGGGCTGGCGTCGGCTCTGGGATTACTGAGGCCTGGAGGGGTACGACTAAAGTCGTCTGGAAGCCTTACCGGGCGGGCCTAGAGTAGAGCTCGACGCTCCCGTCATGCTGTAAGGAACAACAATAATGAATGACAGCACCTACCGGCGGATTGAAGCCAGTCCGCGTTTCAAAGAACTGGTGGCCAAGCGCGAGCGATTCGCCTGGACGCTTTCCGCCATCATGCTCGGACTCTATTCCGCCTTCATCCTGCTGATCGCCTTCGCGCCCAAGGTCCTCGGTACCCGCATCCATGCGGAAACCGCGATGACCTGGGGGATCCCGCTCGGCGTCGGTCTGATCCTTTCGGCCTTCATCCTGACCGGCATCTACGTACGCCGGGCCAATGGCGAGTTCGATCGGCTCAACGGGGAAATCCTCCGGGAGGTGCAGTCATGAGACGTCTTCTCCTAGCCGCCGGTCTGCTCGGCCTCGCACCCTCGCTCTGGGCGGCCGATGCCATCAGTGGCGCGGTGCAGCGCCAGCCGCTGAACCTGCATGCCATCCTCATGTTCGTGGCCTTCGTCGGGGCCACCCTGGGCATCACCTACTGGGCCTCCAAGCGTAACCGTTCGGCCGCCGACTACTACGCCGCGGGCGGTCGCATCACCGGCTTCCAGAATGGCCTGGCCATCGCCGGCGACTACATGTCGGCGGCTTCCTTCCTGGGTATTTCCGCCCTGGTATTCACCTCGGGCTACGATGGCCTGATCTACTCCATCGGCTTCCTGGTGGGCTGGCCGATCATTCTGTTCCTGATCGCCGAACGCCTGCGCAACCTTGGCAAGTACACCTTCGCCGACGTGGCTTCTTATCGGCTCAAGCAGAAGGACATCCGGACCCTGTCCGCCTGTGGCTCCCTGGTGGTGGTGGCGCTCTACCTGATCGCCCAGATGGTCGGTGCCGGCAAACTGATCCAGCTGCTGTTCGGCCTGGACTACAGCATCGCCGTGGTGCTGGTAGGCATCCTCATGGTGCTTTATGTGCTCTTCGGCGGCATGCTGGCCACCACCTGGGTGCAGATCATCAAGGCGGTGCTGCTGCTGTCCGGCGCCAGTTTCATGGCCTTCATGGTGATGAAGCACGTCGGCTTCGACTTCAACCGGCTGTTCGCCGAAGCCATCGCCGTGCATCCCAAGGGTGAGGCCATCATGAGCCCCGGTGGCCTGGTGAAGGACCCGATCTCGGCCTTCTCCCTGGGCCTGGCGCTGATGTTCGGCACCGCCGGCCTGCCGCACATTCTGATGCGCTTCTTCACCGTCAGCGATGCCAAGGAAGCCCGCAAGAGCGTGTTCTACGCCACCGGCTTCATCGGCTACTTCTACATCCTGACCTTCATCATCGGCTTCGGCGCCATTCTGCTGGTCAGCACCAACCCAGCCTTCAAGGACGCCGCCGGCGCCCTGCTGGGCGGCAACAACATGGCGGCGGTGCACCTGGCCAACGCCGTGGGCGGCAGCATCTTCCTCGGCTTCATCTCGGCGGTGGCCTTCGCCACCATCCTGGCGGTGGTGGCCGGCCTGACCCTGGCCGGTGCCTCGGCGGTCTCCCACGACCTCTACGCCAGCGTCATCAAGAAGGGTAAGGCCAACGAGAAGGACGAGATCCGCGTCTCCAAGATGACCACCGTCGCCCTGGGCGTGGTCGCCATCGCCCTGGGTATCCTCTTCGAGAAGCAGAACATCGCCTTCATGGTGGGTCTGGCGTTCTCCATCGCCGCCAGCTGCAACTTCCCCATCCTGCTGCTCTCGATGTACTGGAAGCGGCTGACCACCCGCGGTGCCATGATCGGTGGCTGGCTCGGCCTGATCACCGCGGTGGCCCTGATGGTGCTCGGCCCGACCATCTGGGTGACCATCCTTGGTCATGCCAAGCCGATCTATCCCTATGAGTACCCGGCGCTGTTCTCCATCGCCGTGGCCTTCATCGGTATCTGGTTCTTCTCCATCACCGACAAGTCGGCGGCCGCCGAGGAAGAGCGGGCGCGCTTCTACCCGCAGTTCGTCAGATCCCAGACCGGCCTGGGTGCCAGCGGTGCCGTCGCCCACTGACGGTTTGCCCGGTTAGGCCAAAGCCCGGATCGAGCCATCGATCTGGGCTTTTTCATGGACCGGTGACTGATCCTGAAGAGGAAATCCGCAGTCTGGTCACCCGCAACGGGATTTTTCCGTAGCCAGCGGGGGTCCATGGAATAAGCCCATCGCTTCGTATCCTGATGTTGCGACGATGGCCGATTCCTGGACTTCTTGGAGAATGGCAGATGACTCTCTCGACCATCCTGGTTCTGGTGCTGCTGGTCCTGCTCATCGGCGGACTTCCGGTGTTTCCGCACTCGCGCAGTTGGGGTTACGGCCCGTCTGGCATCGTGGGCGCCATTCTGGTCGTCCTGTTGGTGCTGCTGTTGCTGGGCATGATCTAGCTCAGAGCTAGGTCAGGAAATGCCCCGAAATGGTGCTTTAGACAAAGTTCTTGCCCATAGCGGTGCATCGCGGTAACGTCAGCGTTCCGGCCTGCCTTGCCGAGTGTGGTAAACAAAACGGGAGCCTGTGCGAACAGGCTCCCGTTTTGTTTTGCGCCTCAGTTGGCGACGGTGCCGTCCTGGCGACTGCGCAGATAGAGGTCCAGCACCACCTCGTCCAGGATCGAGGAGGCACCCCAGGGACGGTTGCTGTTGAGAATGGCCACCACCACCCAGCTGCGGGCGTTGGCGTCCCGTACGAAGCCCGCCAGGGCCCTTACGTTGTTCAAGGTGCCGGTCTTCATGTGCGCCTGGCCGGTCAGCGGCGAGTTCTTCATGCGCTTGCGCAGGGTGCCATCCATGCCGGCCAGCGGCAGGGAGGCGATGAACTCCGGCGCATAGGGACTCTGCCAGGCCGATCTGAGGATCTCGGCCATTTCCCGGGCGCTCACCCGCTCGGTGCGCGACAACCCCGAGCCGTTCTCCATGATCAGGTGGCTGGCATTGATGCCCTTGCGCGCCAGCCATTGGCGAATCACCCGGAGCGCCGCCTTACCGTCGTCCGCATCCGCCGAGGTGCGGAATTGCGCGCCGATGGAGAGGAACAGCTGCTGCGCCATGGTGTTGTTGCTGTACTTGTTGATGTCGCGAATGATCTCGACCAGATCGGGCGAGAAGGCTCGCGCCAGCAGTTCGGCGTTGCGCGGCACGCTGCCCTCGCGGGTGCGGCCCTTGATGGTGCCACCCAGTTCCTGCCAGATGGCCCGCACGGCGCCGGCGGTGTAGGCGGGGTGATCGAGCAGGGAGAGATAGCTCTGGGCGTTGCAGCCATCCGGCAACTGGCCGCTGACCACCAGGCTGGTGCTGCCATCGGCCTGGGGTACCGGGTTGAAGCGCACGTCCGGCCAGGCCGGGCAGCCGCTCTTGGCGGTGGCGCGCATCTGGTTGTCGATGTTGACGTTGGTCAGCGGCGGGTCCATGGAGACGCTGACCCGGCCATCCGCCGAGCGCACCACCATGCGCACCGATTTCAGGTTCACCAGCAACGAGTCCGGGCCGACCAGGAAGGTCTTGTTCTCGTCTTCGCCATCGTCGTTGAAGGCCGGCAACTCGGGCTTCACGAAGCGCCCGCGATCGAGCACCAGGTCACCGGTGACTTCCAGCACGCCGTTGGCGCGTAGGTCGCGCATGAGCAGCCAGAGCCGCTCCATGTTCAGCTTGGGATCGCCACCGCCCTTGAGATAGAGGTTGCCGTTGAGGATGCCGTCCTTGAGGGTGCCGTCGGTGTAGAACTCGGTCTTCCACTGGTAGGTGGGGCCGAGCAGTTCCAGGGCGGCATAGGTGGTGATCAGCTTCATGGTCGACGCCGGATTCACGGAGACGTCGGCGTTGTAATAGTCGTTCTCGCCCGGCCCATCGAGGGGCAGCATCACCAGCGACAGATCGCTGCCGGGAATCTTGTTGGTCTGCATGGCCTTCTCGATCCGCGGGGGCAGGAAGGAGGTATCGGCGTTGACGGGCAGGGAAAAGCCCAGGGCGCAGCAGCTCAGCAGCAGGCCCAGGGAGCGGAAGGGATTTCGCATGGGAACACACACCTTTGCAGGGTATCGGCCGAGCTGAAGAGGAAAGGGGCCGATAGACGTCGGAGTGTGGGCATTATGCAGTAAGGAGGGAGGAACGAGCCAATCCCGCAGGATGCGGTGCGGACAAAGAAACGACCGCCGCGGCGGTCGTTTCGCAAAAGCGTCGGATCAGTTGTAGCCCGTGGCGTCTTTGGTCCGGTCCGGACTGTTGGGCGACGGCGGATCGCGTCCGTCATCGGTCTTGGCATGCTCGCTGCGCAGGGGCTTCTCGTCCTTGGGCAGCTTGCGTTCGTCGGCTTTGCGCTGTTCTTCGGCCATGGAATCCTCGTCTGCGTGGTTGCCGGTCAAGGTGTGACCTGTGCCGGCGTAGCGCCGTTCCCCTCGGGCGAGGAGCGGTCGGCGAAGGCACCGTTGGCCTGCAACTGCTTGAGGGCGTCGTTGACCTGGCGAGCGAAGGTTTCCTCGATGGCGGTGCCGGCCGAATGGCTGGCGGCCAGCGGCAGGAACCAGACGCCCATCCAGGTACGGACCGAGGCCGCGTTCTTCACGCGCTCGGGCGCCTGGCTGCCGGGTGCCAGCCATTCGGCGGTCAGCACATAGTCGTCCTTGGCGGTGCCGGGGACCAGGAAGAAGGTGGCACCGGTGATCAGGCCACTGGCGATGGCGGCGGCGTAGGAGGTGCTGTTGTAGAGCTTGAGGCGCAGCAGGGCGTCGTCGGGTCTGCCGGGCTCGGGCACCAGGGTGATGCGCTCGAACAGGCCGGAGCGCTCCAGCACCTCGCGCAACTTGGGCTTCAGGCCTTCGCGAGCCACAGCGATGGAGGTGGCGTCCTTGTCCTGGGCTTCGCCACGGTAGAAGTTGAATTCCACCAGGACGTTGGGGCGATGTTGTTGCTCGCTTACCGGGGCGCGGAACGGCTGGGACGGGAGTTCATCGCCGGGAAAGGCGGCGCAACCGGCGAGCAGCAGGAGGCAGAGCAGAGCGGCTGGAGTCTTCAAGAAACGTACCTCATCCCTAAGCGACGTTGACGATAGGTAGCGCACAGCTACCGATGGACCAAAAAAAAGCCCAACCGAGGGTTGGGCTTTTTTCGAGAAGGCGGGTGATTAGATCACCTGCACCTCATCGGCCTGCAGACCTTTCTGGCCTTGCACGACCAGGAAGGAAACGGCTTGGCCTTCTTGCAGGCTCTTGAAACCGTTGCCCTGGATGGAGCGGTAGTGAACGAAGACGTCCGGGCCGCTCTGGGGGGTGATGAAGCCGAAGCCTTTCTCGTCGTTGAACCACTTGACGGTGCCAGTTTGGCGAGTAGACATGGATTTCTCCTTGAACAAAGTTGGACAACGGCACTGGACCGCCCAGGCCGCGACTGAGTGCAAAGAGTCAAAGAACCGAGCCGTAAAGTGGATCGAGACGAACCAGGTCGATTTTCGGTACACGAGCAACACAGTGCGGGCACTCTAACCCTTTCCGTTGCCCCGTGCGACTGTTTTTCGGTGAATTTTACCTATCAAGACAGCGGCTTTGATGGGCGCGGTAAAATGGTCCGTTTTCTACAGGAGTCTCCACTCATGGCCTTGCTGGGTCGCTTCAACAGCTTGCAGATCTTGCGTAACACTCCCATCGGCCTGTTCCTCGATGCCGGCAGCGACGGCGAGGTATTGCTGCCCCGTCGCTATGCGCCGCGCGACGAGCCCTGCGCCGAAGGCGACTGGCTCAATGTCTTCCTCTATCTGGACAGCGAGGATCGCCTGATCGCCACCACCGAGAAGCCGCGGGTGCAGGTCGGCGGCTTCGCCAGCCTGCGCGTGGTGGCAGTGGAACGGGTCGGTATCTTCCTCGATTGGGGCCTGCCCAAGGATCTGCTGCTACCGCACTCCGAAGAGAAGCGCCCGCTGCAGGTCGGCGATCACTGCGTAGTGCACGTGCACCTGGACGCCCGCACCCGGCGGATCGTCGCCACGGCCCGCCTGGATCGCTACCTGGACCGTGAACCGCCACGCTACAAGGTCGGCCAGCCGGTGCCGCTCCTGGTGGTCGAGCAGACCGACCTGGGTCACAAGGTCATCGTCGACAACAAGCATTGGGGCCTGGTGCATCGCAACGAGGCGTTCAAGCCGCTGCGCCCGGGGCAGCGCGAGCGCGGCTTCATCCGTGAGGTGCGGGCGGACGGCAAGATCAGCCTGACGCTGCAGCCCCAGGGCGCCGCGGCCGGCGCCGATCTGGCCGAGCAGATCGTCGATCTGGCGAAGGCCCGGGGTGGCGTGCTGGAGGTCAGCGATGCCAGTCCGCCGGCGCTGATCCATCAACTGTTCGGTGTCAGCAAGGGCAACTTCAAGAAGGCCATCGGCCATCTCTATCGCCAGGGCCGCATCGTCATCGAGGACGACCGGATTTCCGTTCGCGAGGACGCCGCGGACTAGCGGCGCGCCGCGGTGTCAGGTCGCTGTCATGGTGGGGCTGAACCAGGGACTCGGGGTCGAAGGCGCGGGCGCGCTCGTCCGGTCCGGCTTCGCGTTCGAGGTCGCCGACCAGACGGGTGATGCGGTCGGCCAGCTTCTCCGAACTCAGACTCTCGCGCAGCCGCTCGACCATGAGCGGCAGGGCGAACGGCGAGGGTCGCTCCAGGGCGACCAGGCGTAGCGGCAGGGCGCCGGTGCGGAGCAGCGTCTGCTGCAGGCGGTCGGCATCCAGTTCCTGGCGCAGCACTTCATTCTGCGCCTGGCCGAGCAGCAGGTTGTCCGGGTCGTACTGGCGGAACACCTGGTAGAACAGGCTGCTGCTGGCTTGCAGCTGGCGATTGCTCTTGTGGGCGCCGGGATAGCCGGAAAAGATCAGCCCGGAAATTCGCGCGATCTCGCGGAAGCGGCGCTGGGCCAGTTCGGCGGCGTTGAGGCTGGCGAGGATGTCACCGAGCAGGTCGTCGGTGGTGAAGAGGCTGGCGTCGAGCAGCTGTGGCCAGTCCAGGCTGACCGGCGAGACCAGTTCCAGGCCGTAGTCGTTGACGGCGATGGAGAAGGTGCAAGGTCGTCGCTGGGCCAGCCGCCAGGCCAGCAGGCTGGCGAGCCCCAGGTGGGCATGGCGCCCGGCGAAGGGGTAGAGAAAGAGGTGCGAGCCCTCGCGGGACTCCAGGGTCTCGGCGAGCAGGTAGTGGGCGCTGGGCAGGGCCGACCATTGCCGCTGGATGTCCAGCAGTGGCTGCAGCAGACGCATTTCCGGGCTGTCGTAGCGATCGGCCTCGGCCTCTTCCAGCAGCGCCAGGACGTGCTTGGCCAGGGTGCCAGAGAGCGGCATGCGGCTACCGCTCCAGCGTGGGATGGCCGCCTTGCGTCCACTGGCCCGGCGCACATAGACCGTCATGTTCTCCACCCGCACCAGTTCCAGGGTACGGCCAGCGAAGAGAAAGTGATCACCGGGGCGGAGGCGGGCGATGAAGCCTTCCTCGATGTTGCCCAGGCGATTGCCGCCGCCACCTTTGGCCCAGAACTGCACGTTGAGGCTGGTCTCGCTGACGATGGTGCCTATGCCCAGGCGATGCCGTTTGGCCAGCTGTTTGTCGGGGACGCGCCAGATCCCCTCGGCATCCGGCTCGGCACGGCGGTAATCGGGATAGGCCGACAGCGAGGCACCGCCGGTGCGGACGAAGGCCAGGGCCCAGGCGAATTCGCCCTCACTGAGCTCGCGGTAGGCCCAGGCGCTGCGGATCTCCGGCAGCAGGTCGTTCGGGGTGAAGCCGCCGCCGAGGGCCACGGTCACCAGGTGCTGGACCAGGACGTCCAGCGGCTTGAGCGGGGCGCTGCGCGCTTCGATCTCGCCGGCGGTCACCGCCCGGCGCGCGGCCGCGGCGTCGAGCAGATCGAGGCTATAGGTGGGCACCAGGGTGGCACGGGAGGCGCGCCCCGGTGCATGGCCGCTACGGCCGGCGCGTTGCAACAGGCGGGCGATGCTCTTCGGCGAGCCGATCTGCAGCACGCGCTCCACTGGCAGGAAGTCCACGCCCAGGTCCAGGCTGGAGGTGCAGATCACCGCCTTGAGCTGGCCGTTCTTGAGCCCGGCTTCCACCCACTCGCGCGCCTGTTTCTCGATGGAACCGTGGTGCAGGGCGATCAGGCCGGCCCAGTCGGGACGGGCCTGCAGCAAGGCCTGGTACCAGAGTTCGGTCTGGGCGCGGGTATTGGTGAAGACCAGGGTGGTAGGGCTGTCGTCGAGTTCGCGGATCACCTGTTGCAGCAGGCGCATGCCCAGATGGCCGGCCCAGGCGAAGCGCTCGACGCCGCCTTCGGGCAGCAGGGTGTCGACCTGCAGGCGCTTGTCCTGGCGGCCCTGCACCAGATGGCCGGGTGCTCCGGCCAGCAGGACGTCCAAGGCATGGGCCTGGTTGCCGAGGGTGGCCGACAGGCCCCAGGTGAGCAAGCCGGGATTCCAGCGCCGCAGGCGCGCCAGGGCGAGTTGTGTCTGGGTGCCGCGCTTGTTGCCCAGGAGCTCGTGCCACTCATCGATGACCACCAGGCGGACCTGGCCCAGGGCTTCCTGGGCATCCTCGCGGGACAGCAGCAGGGACAGGCTCTCCGGGGTGGTGACCAGGGCCGTCGGCAGGCGACGATTCTGCTTGGCTCGCTCGCTGCTGCCGGTGTCGCCGGTGCGTAGGCCGAGGGTCCACTCCAGCTCTTCATCGAGTACCGGCCGTTCCAGGGCGCGCAGGGTGTCCGCCGCCAGGGCGCGCATGGGTGTCAGCCAGAGCACCGTGAGCGGCGGCGGTGCCTGCTTGCGCTTGCTGGGCAGACCCTTGGCGGTAAGGGGTTTGGGCGCCACGAAGGCATCCAGGGCGGCGAGCCAGACGGCGTAGGTCTTGCCCGAGCCAGTGGTGGCGTGTAGCAGTCCGGATTCCCCGGCGGCGATGGCGCCGGTCACCTCGCGCTGGAAGGGAAAGGCCTTCCAGCCCTGAGCAGCCAGCCAGCGGCTGCCCGGCCCCTTGCGCGTTCGCTTAGCGGTGGCCATCTGCGCTCCTCAGACCTGGCTGGAGCGCCCGGTCATCTCGGCCGCCATGGCGGTGGCGTAGCTGTCGGTCATGCCGGCGATGAAGTCGATCACCCGCATGAAGGCCTGGTGCAGCGTCCAGGAAGGATCGGGCGCGCTGTTGCCCAGCAGGTCGAGGATGCGCCGGCTCTTGAACGAGGGTTCGCGGCCGCGATGCTGTTCCAGAGCCGCACCACAGAAGGCATTGAGCAGGATTTCCAGGGTGGTGTAGGCGCCGATCTCGTGCAGGGTCTTGCGCTTGTCGTGGAAAATCTTCTCCCGCGCCAGGGCCTTGGCACGCTGCACGCAGAGCTTGGCCGGACCGGCCATGTGCTCGACCAGGTCGTCGCCCAGGGTGCCGGCGAGCAGGGCTTCCTGCTGGTCGACGAAGGCGCGGGCGGTGGCGTTGGTCAGGTGTTCGATGGCCTTGCCGCGCAGGATGGCCAGCTTGCGCCGCCGCGAATCCTTGGGGCCCAGTTGCCGATAGGTTTCCGGCAGGTCGTCGCCGACCAGGCCCAGCAGCAGCGCCTCGACCTCGGCATAGTCCAGCAGCTCCATCTCCAGGCCGTCTTCCAGGTCGATGAGGCCGTAGCAGATGTCGTCGGCGGCCTCCATCAGGTAGACCAGTGGATGCCGAGCCCAACGCTCCGGGCCGAGGAGCGGCAGTTCGAGTTTCTCGGCGATCTGCTCCAGCAGCGGCAGTTCGCTCTGGTAGCAGCCGAACTTGTGCTTCTTGTAGCCCGGGGCCGCCGCATAGCGGGAGGTCCAGGGATACTTGAGATAGGTGCCGAGGGTGGCGTAGGTGAGGCGGGTGCCGCCGTCGAACTGGTGGTATTCGAGCTGGGTCAGCACCCGGAAGCCCTGGGCGTTGCCTTCGAAATGCAGGAAGTCCTGGCGTTCCGGCTCGCTCATGTCGTCCAGCCAACCGCGGCCCGCGGCCTGGGTGAACCAGTAGCGGATGGCGTCTTCGCCGGAGTGGCCGAACGGCGGATTGCCGATGTCGTGGGCCAGGCAGGCGGACTGCACCACCATGCCGAGATCGCTGGGGTCGCACCAGTCGGGCAGGGCGCCTCTCAGGCTTTCGCCGACGCGCATGCCCAGCGACCGTCCGACGCAACTGACTTCCAGGCTATGGGTCAGGCGGGTGTGGATGTGATCGTTGCTGGTGACGGGATGCACCTGGGTCTTGCGGCCCAGCCGGCGGAAGGCGCCGGAGAAGATGATGCGGTCGTGGTCCTTGTGAAAGGGGCTGCGCCCCAGTTCATCCGGGCTGTGCAGGGGTTTGCCCAGCCGTTCGCGGATAAGAAGTGTCTGCCAGTCCAAGGCCGTCCTCGAGCTATCACCGGTAGGGGGAGCGCCGGCGATTGCCGTTAAGCGCTTCTGCGTTCTGACCTCGGCAACATACGATCATCACCCCTCACTTGCAAAACCGGGCAGCAGGCTGGCATCCAAGTCGATGAGCAACAGACGCTGGCCGCTTTCCAGGAACTGGCTGGCGGTCAGGCAGTACTGGTTGGTGGTGGCGTCGCGATAGACCGTCGAAAGGGTCAGGCGACGTTCGTTCCAGCCCTCGGCCAGCAGGGCATAGAAGTAGGGACGCCAGGACCAGTTGTGGTTGAGGTAGCGCCGATTCTCGCGCCAGAACATGCCGTTCCATTCGAGGTTGGGGGTGATCTGGGTACCGCTGCGATCGCACTGGTAGATGCGCAGCAAGCCGGGAAACTCATGGGGATCGGGGAGGGCGCTCAGCGGTCCGCCCTGTTCTGCCCAGGGTTTCAGGCGGAGCATGAAGTCGGCCAGCCGCTGGCGCAGTTCCAGCATGCGGGTCTGCTCGGCCAGCTTGGTGTCGACGAAGCGGGTGCGCAGGGCGGCGAAGCGCGCCTGGTACTGTTCGCTGGCCGCGAGTTCGGCGGTAGCCTCGGCGAAGAGGAAGCCCTGGACATAGCGCGCCCCGCACTCCAGGGCGAAGTCCAGTTCGGCCTCGGTCTCGACGCCCTCGGCGATCAGCCAGCAGCCGGTTCTTTCGGCCATCTGGGCCAGGGCCTTGACCGCATCGCCGCGGGTGCCGCCACGGGCAGCCGCCTGGAACAGCCGCATGTCCAGCTTGAGGATGTCGGGCTGCAGGTCGAACACCCGATCCAGTTGCGAGTAGCCGGAACCGAAGTCGTCGATGGCGATGCGGATGCCCATCGCCCGATAGCGTGCCACCGCTTCGATCAGGCGGGGCAGATCGCCTGCGGCTTCGGTGATCTCGTAGACGATGCGGTGGGGGGCGATCCCGGAGCGCTCCAGCTGCGAGAGGCTGGGCAGGCTGGCGCCGGGCTCCAGCTGGCTGATCCAAAGGGGCGAGAGATTGAGGCTCAGGAACCAGTCATCCGGCGCGGCGGCGAAGCGCCGTAGGGCGTCGTCCCGCAGCACGCGGTCGAGCTGCAGCAGATCGTCGGTCGCCAGGCTAGGATCGGCGAACAAGGGGCCGACCGAGGCATAGGAACCGTCGGGTTGGCGCAGGCGGCCGAGGGCTTCGACGCCGGCGATACGGCCGGTGGCAGTGTCGATGAAGGGTTGAAAGAAGGCAGCGGGCTGGCCTTGCAACACGAGGGAGTCCTTATCTGCGGCAGTAATGCTCGTGCCGGGTAAAGGGAAAACCTATGCGAGAAGGATGCCACAAAACCGAACGGCCCCCTAGGGAGCCGTTGGTTCAGCGCGGAGGTGGTAGCGGATGGTCCGTCTGCTGCTGTTCGCGATGCCGCGTCTGCAGGCGATTGACGATGGGGTAGAGTGCCAGCCCGATACGGGCGAGGCGGCCTACCGCTCCGAGACGCTTGCCGAACAGCGAGAGGAACACCGTGGCCCCCAGCATCAGCGGCTTCTTCGCCGTGCTGGCGACCTTGTCCTTGTTGGGACGAATCAGATCGCCAATGAGGCTGATGGGGTTGTGCAGCGGCTGGGCGTTATAGATCAGCTGCTGGCGATACATCTCCATGCGTAGCCTTACCAGCTCCTTGCGCTTCTCACGACTCGTGGCGGCTGTCAGTGGCTGATTCATGGCAGTAGACGCTCCCGGTTGCGATTCAACTCTTCCAGGGTGGCATGGAAGGGGGCTGCGCCCTTGACCAGGCTCAGGGCCCGCACGATGCAAATCACCAGCGCCACCGCATAGAAGCCGCACAGCGCCAGGGTGGCAGTCATGCGATGGGTATCCCAGAAGGCGATGATGATCGCCGCGGAAACACCCACCAGCACCAGCAGCCCGAAAATCAGGCTAAGCCCGGTGAAGAGGAACAGTTGGAAGGTACGGACCTTCTCTTCCTGCACCTCGATTCCCAGCAACTCGAGATGACTCTGCAACAACCCGACCACGGCACCCGCGAGGCGCTTGACCGAGGGCTTGGGCGCTTCGTCCGGTAGCTCTCGTGGCGGTGAGGTATCCATGGACATCCCCCAGGCTCAGCGGCGCGAAGCCAGCAGGCCGATCAGAAAGCCAACACCGGCGGCGATGCCCAGGGCCTTGAACGGATTGTCGACCACGTATTCCTCGGTGGTCTCCTTGGCGGCGACCCCCTGGCGATAGAGGTCTTCCTGCTTGGTCTTGAGCACCTCGCGGGAGCGCTCCAGGCTGGAGCTCAGCTTGGCGCGCAGCTCGTCAGCCTGCTCGCCGGCGATGCTGGCGGTGTGCTTGAGCAATTGCTCGGCATCGGCCAGCAGGGTGTGGAATTCATCGGTAAGCGCCTGCTCGGCTTCGCCGAGATGACGACGGACCCGCTCGGCGTTGTGCGTGTGCGCCTGCTTGTCGATGTCGGCGGCGAGCTCGTCTTTGATCACGGGAGGGATTTTGTCGGTCATGGCACGCTCCTGTCAGATGTTGGGTATCCGTTTCAGCCCTTTCGAGTGAGCGCCCGGAGCAAAGGTTCCTCGCGCCAGAGCCCGCCCGCGGCTGGTCGCTGTCGGCAACGCTACGCTTCAGGCCCGCGCTGCCGCGTCGCGCTGCGCTTCGCTGGAAAAGTTCCGGGCGCTTACTCAATAGCCGCCGTGGCTCACAAATTCAAGCGCTAGCGCCATTGGTCGACTTATTCAAGTCCCCGACGAGAACTTTGCTGTTTTTATCACTGTCAGTTGCGTCGTATTTCATCGTCCATGCACTTCTAGACAAATAAAAGGGGGAAGAATGGAAAACGCCATCGATAGACTCACGGCCGCTTTCAGTACCTATAAATGCTCGGTGACGGCACCGCGTCCCGACGGCAGCATCGTGTTGACAGTACAAGACCAGCAGTGCGACGACGCCCGCGTCAATCGGGTGATCAGCGCTCGGCAACTCGGTGAAAGCCAGCTGCTCAAGACGGTGATCGACGAAGTGCGCAAGGACGTTTCCCTGCGTGCCGGCGCGCTGGCTCCGCAATCGATGGCCGTCTTGCGCGCCACCGGCGCCAACATGCTGAGATACTCGGAGTAATAACTGCCGAGAAGAGGTTCAGACCGAGACTTGCAGTACGGATGCGCCCGCATTCGTTGGTCTCGAACGCTGAACGACAGTCCCGCGCCAAGCGGCGGCTGAGCGAATCGTAAAACCTATTGGGTTAGCTCTTGCACTTGAGCAGGCGACAGCTGGCGCACGGTAATAGTGCGGCGGGCGCGCTGTACATGGGGCAGGCGATATCCGCCACACCCCAGGAGGGGAAGCCTTGGCCTGCCTGCGTAGCGGCCAGCCGTGCATTGGCGATGATCCCATTGAGCAATTCCTCTTCCCGATACAGCGCTTGGCGCAGTGCCGGCGAGCGATAGAGGATGCGTCCGCATCTGTCGAGCAGGGTGAAGGAGAAGCGGCCGAAGCGATCCGGCAGGGTGGGCCAGACCTTCAGCGGTGCCAGCTGCTCATCGAGTCGCGCGCAGGTCAGCTGGTAGACGGAAGCCTCGGCGGCTTCGGTACCGGGCAGGGGAGCATCGAACAGGGCAGCGGGGTTCGTCGGATACAGCAGACTGACACCGTCCATGGTTTGTGTGCCTCTCATCCTGATTCAGTTCGCGACGGACAGGCGATTGGCGCCATTGCCGCCGTTGGCCAGCAGCGCCGTGACGCCCTGTCCCGCGTCTATCGCCATGCCGAGGCGGATGCTGTCGATCAGCCGTGCCAGGCGCGTCCGGTCGTGCAACTGCTGCTTGCTGATCAGGCGTTTCACCTTGATACCCGTGTCGTCGGACAGCGTCAGGCTGACGCTGCCGTCGAGGCGCTCGATACGGAAATTGACCCGATAGTCTTGCTCGAAAGCCGCGGCGATGAGTTGGAAAGGATTATCCATGGCGTACCTGACTGGCATGAGCGGGGTCAGAGCCATTGACTTCGCTGGGCGGACGTAGTTCTGGATCAATCTTCAGAAGTATGACCGACGGCCCGTTTCAGCCGCCCACCTGTCCTGTCCGCTCCGCCCAGCACTCGGCGAAGGCGCTCTGCCAATCGGGCAGCGGCTGGCCCAATACCCCGGCCAGCTTGTCGGTGGACAGGCGCGAATTCTTCGGGCGGTAGGCTGGCGTGGGATAGGCGCTGCTGGGGATGGGATTGAGCCGGGCCTTGAGCAAGCCTTCCTCACGAAGGCGCTGGCCGATCTGCTCGGCGAAACCGAACCAGGAGGTCTCGCCGGTGGAGGTCAGGTGATAGGTCCCCCAGAGCTCGTCCTGCTCGCTGCGCGCCAGCAGACGCTGGGTAGCGTCGGCGATGGTGCGGGTCCAGGTAGGGGCGCCCACCTGGTCGGCGACGATGTTCAATTCGTCCCGCTCGCTGAGCAGGCGCACCATGGTGCGCAGGAAGTTGTTGCCCTGCCAGGAATACACCCAACTGGTGCGCAGGATGAGATGACGCTCGGCGACGTCCCGTACGGCGTTCTCACCGGCCAGCTTGGTGCGGCCATAGACATTGAGTGGGCAGGTGGGGGCGTCCTCGCGATAGCGGCCTTCCTGGGTGCCATCGAAGACGTAGTCGGTGGAGTAGTGCACCAGCGGTACGCCCAACTGCTGGGCCGCCTCGGCGAAGACGCGCGGTACGCGCTCGTTGATCAGGGTAGCCGTCTCGGCATCGCTCTCGGCGGCATCCACCGCGGTATAGGCCGCGGCATTGATGATGACGTCCGGTCGCGCGGCCAGCACCCGCTGGCGAAGCTCGTCCAGCCGGGTGAAATCCACCTGGGCACGACCGACCACGGTGACCTGGGCCTGCTCGGCCAGCAGCGCCTGGAGGGCTTGGGAGAGTTGTCCGTGTTGACCCGCGATGAAGACATTCATGTACTGATCGATTCCAGAAAGGCTGGCGCGTCCATGCCTGGGGTGACAGGTTGGCCGTCGCCACGACAGCCTTTGGCAAAAGGCGCCAGTCTACCCGATGACCGGCACAGAACAAGGATGGCGATTGGCCGGTGCCTTCAGGGTTCGACGGGCTCTAGTCCAGGGTCGTCGTGCCGCTAAGCGGCGAGGCGGTGGCTGATAAAATTTGTTTCACGATTACTTGACAACCTTGCGACGGATCGATGACGGCCGTCGGTCATGTCGCTGTCGAGTTGTGCACAACCTGTGCTAACGCTTGTCAAGCCCCTTCGACAGCGGTGCGCTCTCCTTAAAAAACCGCTGTTTTGAATTAAATCATTGATTATATTGACTTTATTAAAGTGATCAAAAAATGATCAACTTGTTGCGGGAGCCCGCGGAGCAAGGCTCAGGGTTCTTTTCCACCATGTTTTCAACAAAGTTATCAACAGAAGCTGTGGATTGTTCAGCTGGGCCGAGGCGCAGCAACCTTAATGGACACTGAACGAAAGCTTCCTGGCGCAGGCGACTGTGGCGTCTCTCTTGGCGGGTCGATTTCAGCCAGAAAGCGCCAGCTGTCGACTCAGTAGCGCGCGCAGCGAGGCTGGCTTGACCGGCTTGGGCAGGAAGTCCAGGCGCGCGGCGCGCACCCTGGCCAGGCACTCGGGGCGGCCGTCCGCGCTGATGACGATGCCGGGGATGTCCTGACGGAGGGTTCGGCGGATCCACTCGGCGACCTCCGGGCCGGTATCGGCGTCGCTCAGGTGGTAGTCGACGATCAGCAGGCGCGGTACCACGCCCTGTTCCAGCAGGGCCGCGCATTCTTCCCGGCTGCGTGCGGTCCAGACCTGGCAGCCCCAGCGCCCGAGCAGGCTGCGCAGGCCCAGCAGGATGCTGTCTTCGTTGTCGATGCACAGCACTGGGTCACCCGGCAGCGGCTGGCTGGCCTCGGCGGCCGCTGCCGCCTGGACCGCCACGAGGGGGGCCAGGGGCACCTTGACGCTGAAGACGCTGCCATGGCCTGGCCAGGAGCGCACCGACAGTTCGTGGCCGAGCACCCGGCACAGGCGATCGGCGATGGCCAGGCCCAGCCCCAGGCCCTTTTCCGCGCGCGTCTGGTGGCTGTCCAGGCGCTTGAACTCCTCGAAGATGAGGTCGAGCTTGTCCGGCGGGATGCCGGGGCCGCTGTCCCAGACTTCCAGGCTCACGTGCTGCGCCTGCCGGCGCACACCGAGCAGCACCCGGCCGTCGGCGTATCTCAGGGCGTTGGTGAGGAAGTTCTGCAGCACCCGGCGCAGTAGTTTGCTGTCGCTGTTGACCACCAGCCGGCTGTTGCGGATGCGCAGGCTGGTGCCTTGGTCCTGGGCCAGGGCCTTGAATTCGACGCCGAGGGCATCGAACAGCGTGGCCAGGGCGAAGGGCGCCGGGTTGGCGAGGATGCGGCCGTTTTCCAGTCGCGAAATATCCAGCAGGTCGGCGATCAGGTCTTCGCTGGACCTGAGGGCGCTGTCCATGTTGCGCACCAGTTCCTGGGCCTCGCGGGCCAGGCCGTCCTGATGGGCGAGGGCGGCGGTGAACAGGCGGGCGGCGCTGAGCGGCTGCATCAGGTCGTGGCTGACCGCGGTGAGGAAGCGACTCTTGGACTGGTTGGCCGCTTCGGCATGAGCCTTGGCTTCCACCAGCGCCTGGTTGAGCTGGGACAGCTCGCGGGTGCGTTCCTCCACGCGCTGTTCCAGGCCTTCGTTGGCTTCGCGCAGGGCGCGCTCGGCCTCGCGGAAGGCGGTGATGTCGGTGAAGCTCATGACGAAGCCACGGCCGGGCATGGGGCTGCCGATCAGCTCGATCACCCGGCCATTGGGAAAGGTGCGCTCGGAGGTGTGGGGAATGCCCTGGCGCATCCGCTCCACCCGCCGGGCCACGTGTTCGTCGGGATCGCCCGGGCCGCAGAGGCCGCGCAGGGCGTTGTAGCGGATGATCTCGGCGATGGGCCGGCCGACTTGGATCATGCCCTCGGGATAGTCGAACAGTTCCAGGTAGCGCTGGTTCCAGGCGACCAGGCGCAGCGACTGGTCCACCACGCTGATGCCCTGGGAGATGTTCTCGATGGCGCCCTGCAAGAGCGCCCGGTTGAATTCGAGCACCTCCGAGGCTTCGTCGGCGATGCGCACCACGTCGTCGACCTGCATGTCGCGGCCTTCGATGGCGGCCTTGACCACGGCGCGGGCCGAGGAGGCGCCGATCACCCCGGCGAGCAGGCGCTCGGTATGGGCGATCCACTCGCTGTTGGCATTGCTGCCGGGCCGGTAGGTCAGGCCACTCTGTTCGGCGAAGCGACTGAAACTGAGGCGGGCACGCTCATCCCCGACGAAGCGGGCGGCGAGCAGGCGCAGGTCTTCCAGCTTGACCGCCAGCAGGGCGCGATTGCGTGGCTTGGGCAGGGCATACTGGGCGATGAAGCGCCCGGCCTGCCAGTATTCCGCGACCCGGGTCCGTGACAGCAGGGAGACCAGGGTGAACAGCAGGAAATTGCCGGCCAAGGAGACCAGGGCGCCGACCGTGGTGGGCTGCAGGGTCCAGCCACTGTCAGGGTGCTCGAACCAGGCCAGGCCGGGGAAGCCGTCCAGCGGCCACTGTAGGCTGACGGCGACCACCGGCAGCACCATCAGATAGCCCCACAGCAGAGCACCGGCGGTGAGCCCGGCGAAGACCCCGCGGCGATTGGCGGCCTTCCAGAACAGCGCCCCGACCATGGCCGGGCCGAGTTGGGCGATGGCGGCGAAGGCGATCTGGCCGATGGTGGCGAGACTGGCGCTGGAGCCCAGCAGGCGATAGCTGCAGTAGGCCAGCACCAGGATGACCACGATGCTGGCGCGGCGCACCGTGAGCATCCAGTGGCTGAATACCTCGTGGGGGCTTTCCACCTGGCCGCGGCGCCTGAGCAGCCAGGGCAGCACGATGTCGTTGGAAACCATGGTGGAAAGCGCCACGCAGGCGACGATCACCATGCCGGTGGCGGCCGAGGCGCCACCGAGGAAGGCCAGCAAGGCCAGCCAGGGACGCTCCTGGGCCAGTGGCAGGCTGATCACGAAGGAGTCGGGCAGCACGCCGCCTGGCAGGTGCAGCTGGCCGGCCAGGGCGATGGGTATGACGAACAGCGCCGCCAGCGCCAGGTAGAGCGGGAACACCCAGCGCGCCAGGTTGACGTCCCGGGTATCGGTGTTTTCCACCACCGTTACGTGGAACTGGCGCGGCAGGCACATCACGGCGATGAAGGCGACGCCGGTCTGGATCAGCAGACCCGGCCAGTCGAGGGTCTCACGCCAATAGTTCTGCAGTTGCGGCGCCTGCTGCGAGCGCTCGAGCAGATCGCCGAAACCCTGGTGCAGTCCGTAGGTGACCCAGAGGCCCACGGCGAGGAAGGCGGCGAGCTTGACCAGGGATTCGAAGGCGATGGCCAGCATCATGCCGCGGTGATGCTCGGTGACGTCGAGGTTGCGGGTGCCGAAGAGGATGGCGAAGACCGCCAACACCAGGGAGACGAACAGCGCGGTGTCCTGGGCGCGGGTACCCTGGGTCTCGGCATTGATGCCGGTCAGCAAGTTGACGCCGATGACGATGCCCTTGAGTTGCAGCGCCAGATAGGGCAGTACCCCGACCAGGCAGATCAGGGCGACCACGATGGCCAGGGTCTGGGACTTGCCGTAGCGAGCGGCAATGAAGTCGGCGATGGAGGTGATGTTCTCCTTCTTGCTGATCAGCACCATCTTCTTCACCAGTTGCGGCGCCAGCAGCAGGAAGAGGATGGGGCCCAGATAGATGGGTAGGAACGACCAGAGCTGATCGGCGGCCTGGCCCACGGCGCCGAAGAAGGTCCAGCTGGTGCAGTACACCGCCAGCGACAGGCTGTAGACCCAGGCGCGCATCCGCGGCCGGAGTGGTGGGCGGCGGTCACCATAGAAGGCGATGCCGAACAGCAGCGCCAGATAGCCGAGGGTAACGGTGATGATCAGCCCACTGGGCAGGGACATGGCGGCTCCGAACGTTCCAGGCGCCCGTCGCGCCCGGACAAAGTGTCGCACCTTGGGCCACCAGACGTCAGGTCTGCGGATCTGTACGGCGACATTGGGTTGAGCCCGGCCGCCGGCCCTGTTAGGTTGGCGGGCTGATTCAAGCGAGAGAGACCGCCATGTTCCAAGCGCAGCCCATTTCCCTGCAACGTGGTGCGCTGCGCCTGGACCCCCTGGCGGAGGCGGACGTGCTGGAGCTGGTCAGCCTGGCCGAGCGCAATCGCGAGGCGCTGCACTATCTCAGCGGACCGCTGCGACCGGACTGGTATCGCCAGGCGCTGGCCGAGCAGCGCGAGGGGCGGTCGCTGCCCTTCGCCGTGCGGGTGGCCGATCGGCTGGTGGGTACTACCCGTTTCGCCGACTTCCTGCCCGCCCTGCCGGCCGCCGAGATCGGCTGGACCTGGCTCGACCAGGAGCAGCATGGCAGCGGCCTCAACGGCAACCTCAAGTACCTGATGCTGCGGCATGCCTTCGAGCACTGGCAGCTGGTCCGGGTGCAGCTCAAGACCGCCGCCACCAACCTCAGATCCCAGGGCGCCATCGAGAAGCTCGGCGCCGTGCGCGAAGGCTTGTTGCGCAATCATCGTCGGCTGGCTGATGGCCGTTTGGACGACACCGTGATGTACAGCATCACCGATCGCGAATGGCCCGAGGTGAAGGCGCGCCTGGAAGCCTCCTTCAACTGATCGACCCGGACTCCGTTACCGTTCGTCGGGACGGGCCACTGGTGGTGTCCGCGCGATAGCTCTACGTCGCGACCTTGGCGCCGGTATTCCAACGCTGGTCGTTAGCTACCCCTCAGTTTTCCGCAGGGCGGTCGACATTCTTGCTCAATGGCAAGAATTCGCCTGCACTCATCCGCGGACCGCTGCATGTTTCCACTCTCGCCTTCCTCTGCGCTGCGCACGTTCAAGGTGGTCTGGCCCTTCGTCATCATCCTGTCGTGCCAGGCCCTGGTCGCCATCGTCAGCCTGCAACTGCTGTCGACGGTACGCGCCTACGTTTCGGCGGAAAGTCTGTGGAGCAAGAGCCTGGGCAACGCCATGCTCTCCTTGGGCGCCTATCTCGACGAGGGTCGTCCGGACGCCTACCAGGCGTACCTGGCCTCGATCAGCGTCAACGATCTCGATCGCGCCGCTCGCTACGAGCTGGATAGCTACGGTAGCCGGGAGGAGGCCGCACGGCTGCTGCGGCTGGCCGGCAACGACCCGGACGACATCGAGGGTCTCATCCGGCTCTTCCAACTGGCCCGCCACGTCGAACCGTTCCAAGGGGTGATCGCTCGCTGGCAGGCCACCGACCCCTACCTGGACGAATTTCAGGCGCTGGCAAGGACCGGCTTCGAGCTGATCAAGCTGCAGGGGCCTGGCCCGCTGCTGATCCCGCTGAAGCGTCAGCTGCTGGATCTGCACGACCGGATGATGCCGGAGACGGTGGCCTTCTCGGAGCGGCTCGGCCTGGCCTCGCGCCAACTGGTCTGGGGCTTGCTCGTCGCCAACGTCCTGGTCGGGGCGCTGCTGGTACTGCTGACCGTCTGGCGCATGCATCTCCTGGTGCAGCAGCGCTGGCGCTCCGAGCGCGCCCTGCAGGCGGAAAAGCAGCGAGTCCAGGTGATCCTCGCCTCCATCGGCGATGCCGTGCTCGCGGTAGATGCCCAGGGCCGGCTGCTCTATCACAATCCCGCCGCGGAGCGGTTGTTGCGGCAGCCGACGCTCGTCGTCGGCACCCCCGTTACCCAGCTGTTCGATATCCAGACCGAAGACCAACAGGGGTCCACCGAACCTCTGGCTGAGCGGCTGTTGAGCGAGAGATGGCTGCAGGGCGCCGAACCCCTGGCGCAGCAGCTGGTGCTGACCGATGGCGCGCGCCTTCCCGTGGCCCTGACAGTGACCGCCCTGCCGGCTGGCGAATCCGCTGCCGGGGTGGTGCTGGTGATGCACGACCAGACCCGGGAACGGGCCTTCCTGCGCGATCTCGCCTGGCAGGCCAGCCACGATGCCTTGACCGGGCTACTCAATCGTCGGGAATTCGAAACCCGGCTGGAGCGGCTGCTGGCGCGGGACGACCTGAGCCAGGCCTCGTTGCTGTTCATCGATCTGGATCAGTTCAAGATCGTCAACGATACCTCCGGGCATTTCCATGGCGATCGGCTGTTGCGGCAACTGTGCACCTCGCTGGGCAGCCAGCTGGACGAGGGCGACTGCCTGGCGCGGCTGGGGGGTGACGAATTCGGGGTGCTATTGGAGGGGCGTAACCCGGGCGAAGCCGAGGCCCTGGCGGAGCGGCTGCGCGGTTGTATTGGTGCCCAGCAGTTCGAGGCGGCGGGTCAGAACTTCCGGGTGGGCCTGAGCATCGGGGTGGTGCATCTGGGGGGCCAGCTGTTGACGCCGGAGGAGGCTCTGCGCCTGGCCGATCTGGCCTGCTACGCGGCCAAGGACAAGGGGCGCAATCGCGTCCAGGTCTTTGCCCCTGGCGATGTGGAGCTGGATCAGCGCCATGGCGAGATGGCCTGGGTGCAGCGTCTGCACCGGGCGCTGGCCGAGGATAGGTTTCGGCTGTATGTCCAGCCGATTCTGGGGCTGGGCCAGGAGACCGTTGCGGATCGCCACGTGGAGGTGCTGATACGGCTGGAGGAGGGCGAGCGGCTGATCGCGCCGGGCGCCTTCATCCCGGCCGCGGAGCGCTATGGCTTGATGCCCGACCTGGATCGCTGGGTGATCGCGGCGGCGCTGGCGCGTTTCGCCGAGCTGCCCGACGGGCTGCTCGATACCCTGGCCATCAACCTGTCCGGGCATTCCTTGGGTGAGGTGGGACTGGCCGATTTCGTCAGGCAGCAGCTGCAGCGCTGGCAGATTGCGCCGGCGCGCATCTGTTTCGAGATCACCGAGACCAGCGCGGTGGCCAATCTGGATGCGGCGCGGCTGTTCATGGACGAGTTGCGCGGCCTGGGGGTGCGATTCTCCCTGGACGACTTCGGCGCCGGGATGTCGTCCTTCACCTATCTCAAGCACCTGCCGGTGGACTACCTGAAGATCGACGGCAGCTTTGTCCGCCACCTGCTGGAGGACGCCGTGGATAGCGCCATGGTCGAGGCGATCAACCAGCTCGGCCATCTCACCGGCAAGAAGACCATTGCCGAATTCGCCGAGAACGAGGCAGTGATCGCGGCCCTCGGCGTGCTGGGGATCGACTACGCCCAAGGCTATGGCGTCGCCCGGCCGCAGCCCTTTACCGAGGACACCTGCCAGGCGCTGGTCCGGCAGGTGTGGCACGAGGCTTCAGGGGCGCGCGTCGTCGTCCTTGAAACGGCGGAAGAGGGTGGCCAATAGCGCCCCGGAGATGTTGTGCCAGACGCTGAACAGGGCGCTAGGCACCGCGGCCAGCGGAGAGAAATGCGCCGTCGCCAGGGCGGCGCCGAGCCCGGAATTCTGCATGCCGACTTCCAGGGCCAGGGATTTGCGCTGGGCCACCGGCAGCTTGCAGAACTTGCCGGTGAGATAGCCGAGCAGGAAGCCGAAGCCGTTGTGCAGGATCACCACCGCCATGATCAGCAGCCCGGATTCGGCGATGCGCGCCTGGCTCGCGGCCACCACCGCGGCAACGATCACCACGATGCTCACCACCGAGGCCAGCGGCAGCACCTCGACCAGGGCGCCGACGCGATTGCCCAGGACCCGCTGGGCAATCAGCCCGAGGGCGATGGGCAGCAGCACCACCTGTAGGATCGACCAGAACAGCCCGGCAAAGGAGATCGGCAGCCAGGTGGAGGCCAGCAGCCAGATCAAGGCGGGCGTCAGCAACGGGGCGAGCAGGGTGGTCACGGCAGCGATGGCCACCGACAGCGCCAGGTCGCCCTTGGCCAGCCAGGTCATGACGTTGGACGCCGTCCCGCTGGGGCAGCAGCCGACCAGGATGACGCCCACGGCGATCTCCGGCGGCAGGTGGAACAGCTGGCACAGCCCCCAGGCCACGCCCGGCATGATGACGAAGTGGGCCACCACGCCCAGCAGCACCCGCCAAGGGTGCCGACCGAGGGCGGCGAAGTCTTCCAGCTTGAGGGTCAGGCCCATGCCGAACATGATCACCCCCAGCAGCGGCACGATGGCCACGCTCAGCGGCTTGAACACGGCGGGAGCGAAGAACGCCAGCAGGGCGGCGAACAGCACCCAGAAGGCGAAGGTATTGCCGACGAAACGGCTGAAGGCGGCCAGGGCGCGCATGACGAACTCCTTTTTATAAGAGGCAGAAAAAAGGCCGGTCTGTGCCGGCCTTGGTCGATCTTACAATCCTTGCGGTAATTCTTCGCCGCCGAGCGCCTCGATCAGCTGTGGCAGGAATTCCGCCAGGGTCATCATCATCAGCACGAAGCTGGCGTCCTGCTGGCCGAGGGCGTCTTCGCCACCGTCCTGCTCGGCCTGGTCCTGCAGGAGGTCCTCGAACTTGAGGCGCTTGATGGTGACCTTGTCGTCCAGCAGCAGGGCCAGCTTGTCCTGCCAGGCCAGCGCCAGCTTGGTGACCAGTTTGCCGGCGCCCAGGTGATTCTGGATTTCTTCGCTGGTGAGGTCCTGGCCCTTGCAACGGACCACGCCGCCGTCTTCACCGGCATCGCGCAACTCGCACTCATCGAGGATGAACAGGCCGTGGGTGGCGTCACCGGCCTTGACCCAGTCGGTGAAGGTGGCCATGGGGGCCTGCTTCACGCCCAGTGGACGTACCGGCAGCGAGCCCAGGGCATCGCGCAGGGTGGAGAGCAGGTCCTCGGCGCGCTTGGCGCTGGAGGCGTCCACCAGAATCCAGCCCTGCTTGGGATCGATGGCGGCATAGGTGGTCTGGCGGCGGATGAAGGCGCGCGGCAGGAAGGCCTGGACGATCTCGTCCTTGATCTGCTCCTTCTCCTTCTTGTAGACCTTGCGCATCTGCTGGTTTTCGATCTCGTCGACCTTCTCCTGCACGGCCTCCTTGACCACGCTGCTGGGCAGGATGCGTTCTTCCTTGCGCGCGGCGATCAGGAAGAAGCCCTGGCTTTCGTGCACCAGCGGCAGGTCCGGGCCCTTGCCGAAGGGGGCGACGAATCCATAGGTGGACAGCTCCTGGCTGGCGCAGGGGCGGGCGGGCTTGGCGGCGAGGGCGGCTTCGAGGGCTTCGGTCTCGAAGGCGACTTCCTGGGTGAGACGGTAGACGAGCAGATTACGGAACCACATGGTGTCACTCCCAAAAACGAAGCGCGCATTATCCGCGTCGCTCGCCCTGGAGGCCAACCCCGGATCAGCGATGGTGGTCGGGAATGCGTACTTTCTCCGCTGCCTTGGGAGCAGCGCTAAGCCTTTGGAAGTGCTGGGAAATTTTTTTTCAAAAAGGGGTTGCCAGGTGGGAGGCCCCTCCGTAGAATGCGCCCCACTTCGAGAGCAAACGGGTGATTAGCTCAGCTGGGAGAGCATCTGCCTTACAAGCAGAGGGTCGGCGGTTCGATCCCGTCATCACCCACCACTCGAGGTAATGCGCAGCGGTAGTTCAGTCGGTTAGAATACCGGCCTGTCACGCCGGGGGTCGCGGGTTCGAGTCCCGTCCGCTGCGCCATTCAAAGGTTGTCTGGTCCTGAACGCCAGCAACCATCGAGAAGCGGCCCTAGTGGCCGCTTTTTCGTTTGGGCGCGATTTTTCTGGTCGGGCTTTCTTGGATTTTTCCTTCTTTATATAGATTGCTTGGGGCGAGGGTGTTTGCGTCTTGGTCTGGGGCAACTGCGCTTGGAAAACGCTGCGCGGTTTTCCACCCTGCGCGCTGGGCCATGATCGCGGCCATGGCGGTCCGCCGATGCGGCCGCTCCCATGATCGGGCTCTGATCGCGGCCATGGGCCGCTCCTACAGGTACGGATACCTCTGTAGGAGCGGCCCATGGCCGCGATGAAGAACTATCCTGCTAGACCCCTCACCGCATCCAGCACCGCTTCCAGCGGATGACGTAGACGACGGTCGTCGAGGCGTTTGACCTGGCTGCGGCAGGAATAGCCGGTGGCCAGGGCTTCACCCTGTTCCGCTGGGGCCGCCACGGCGCGGGCCCAGGACTGGTCGTAGATGGTCTTGGAAGTGGCCAGGTTGCGCGCCTCGTGGCCGTAGGTGCCGGACATGCCGCAGCAGCCGGTGCTTTCCGGCTTGAGGCCCAGGCCCAGGCGCTCGAATACCTGCTGCCACTGGCTGACGCTGGCCGGGGCGTTGGTCTTCTCGGTGCAGTGGCCGAGCAGGCGATAGACCTTGTCGCCGACTACCTTCTGCTCTTTCGGTAGCACCTGCAGCAGCCACTCCTGGGGCAGCAGCACCTCGGGCATCCGGGCGATACCGGGGACCTTGGGGTATTCCTGGCGATAGACCAGGGTCATGGCCGGATCTAGGCCGACCAGCTTGACGCCGAAGCCGGCCAGGCTGGCGAGCTGGGCCGCATTGCGCCGCGCGGTGCGCTCGAAGGCGCCGAGGAAGCCCTGCACCTGCAGCGGCTTGCCGTTGGCGCGATAGGGGGCGAGGAACACCCGCTGGCCGAGGCGAGCGGCAAGCTCCAGGAAGGCCGCGGTGAGCGGCGTCTCGAAGTAGCGGGTGAAGGCATCCTGTACCACCACCACGGTGTTGGCGCGTTCTTCATCGCTCAAGGCCAGCAGCCGCTCGGGCGTGGCGATCTGCACCTGCCATTGATGCATGACCGGCACCAGGTCGAAGCGACTGAGCAGAGGGCTGTCGACCATGCCGATGCGCTCGGCGAACAGCCGCTGGATCGGCGTTGCACCCATGACGGCGTTGTAGAGCCCCGGGGCGCGGGCGAACAGCGGCAGGCTGAATTCCAGGGAGCCGATCAGGTAGTCGCGCAGTGGGCGCAGGTAGCGTCTGTGGTAGAGCTCGAGGAAGCGCGAGCGGAATTCCGGCACGTTGACCTTGATCGGGCACTGCCCCGCGCAGGACTTGCAGGCCAGGCAACCGGCCATGGCGTCGTAGACCTCATGGGAGAAGTCCGCCTCGGCCTGGCGACCATTGCGCCAGCGCTGGGGCAGGGCCTTGAGCCAATTCAGCGCGCCTCGGGGTGCCGGCGCCAGGACATCGATACCGGCCTGGCCCTGCAGCCGCAGCCATTCGCGGATCAGCGAGGCCCGGCCCTTGGGCGAGTGGATGCGCTGGCGGGTGGCCTTCCACGAGGGGCACATGGCGTCGTCGGGATCGTAGTTGTAGCAGGCGCCGTTGCCGTTGCAGTGCATGGCGGTGCCGTAGCTCTGCCAGACGCGCTCGTCGAGGGTGCGGTCCAGTTCGCCTCTCAAGGTCACGCCATCGATCTTCAGCAGTTCGGCGCCGCTGGCGAGTGGGGTGGCGATCTTGCCGGGGTTGAGTTGGTTGTGCGGATCGAAGGCGCCCTTGAGTGCCTGCAGGGCGGGGTAGAGGTCGCCGAAGAAGGCCGGCGCATATTCCGAGCGCACGCCCTTGCCGTGTTCGCCCCAGAGCAGGCCGCCGTATTTCTGGGTCAGTTCGGCCACCTGGTCGGAGATCGGACGCACCAGCGCCGCCTGGCGCGGGTCCTTGAGGTCCAGGGCCGGGCGCACGTGCAGCACCCCGGCGTCGACATGGCCGAACATGCCGTATTGCAGGTTGTGGCCATCGAGCAGGGCGCGGAATTCGGCGATGAAATCGGCCAGGCGTTCCGGCGGCACCGCGGTGTCCTCGACGAAGGGCTGCGGACGGATCTCGCCCTGGACGTTGCCGAGCAGGCCCACGGCGCGCTTGCGCATGGCGTAGACGCGGGTCACGGCGCTGCGGCCCACGGCCAGGGTATGGCCCAGGCGTGCCACGGTGGCATCCTGGCGCAGGTGGTCGAGGAAGCCCTGGACACGGGCGTCCACGGCCTCGGGATCGTCGCCGCTGAATTCCACCAGGTTGATGCCCAGGGTGGGGCGTTCGACGTCCTCGGGAAAATATTCCGCCACGCTGTGCCAGACGATGTCCTGCATGGCCAGCAGCAGGACCTTGGAGTCCACTGTCTCGATGGACAGCGGCTTCAATTCGATCAGGGCGCGGGCGTCGCGCAGGGCGTCCATGAAGCTGCCATAGCGGACGTTGACCAGCACCGAATACTTGGGAATCGGCAGGACGTTGAGCTTGGCCTCGGCGATGAAGGCCAGGGAGCCCTCGGCGCCGCAGAGCACACTGTTGAGGTTGAAGCAGCCATCGGGCTCGATCAGGTGCGCCAGGTCATAGCCGGTCAGGCAGCGGTTGAGCTTGGGAAAACGCGCCTCGATCAGCTCGGCCTGGTTTTCGGCGATGTCCCGCGCGCAGCGATAGACGGCGCCCGTGCGATCCTGCCGGGCGCAGAGGGCGTCCAGCTCGGCGCCGTCCACCGGGCGGCTCTCCAGGCGTTCGCCGCCGATCAGGTAGGCGTCCAGCTCCAGCACATGGTTGCGGGTCTTGCCGTAGGTCACGCTGCCCTGGCCGCTGGCGTCGGTATTGATCATCCCGCCGATGGTGGCGCGGTTGGAGGTGGACAGTTCCGGCGCGAAGAACAGCCCATGGGGCCTGAGCGCCGCGTTGAGCTGGTCCTTCACGACCCCAGCCTGGACCCGCACCCAGCCCTGCTCGGCATTGATCTCGAGGATCTGGTTCAGGTGACGGGAGAGATCGACCACGATGCCGTCGGTGAGCGACTGGCCGTTGGTACCGGTGCCGCCGCCGCGCGGGGTCAGGACCACGCCCTGGAAGCGCGACTCGCCCATCAGTTGAGCCAGACGCTGGACGTCGGCGCTGTCCTTGGGAAAGACCGCCGCCTGGGGCAGGCGCTGGTAGATGGAGTTGTCGGTGGCCATGACCGTGCGATTGGCGTAATCCGGCGCGATCTCGCCCTGGAAGCCACTGGCGGCGAGGGCGGTGAGGAAGTCGGTGTAGGCGGCGGCGAGGGGCGCCGGGGCCGGCAGGCGGGCGATCATGTTCATCAGGCAGGCTCTCTGGCGGTAGACGGCTGTTTCCTTCACCCAGCGAAGGAATGGCGTCGACCTTTTCTGGCTATAGTAGGCATTCTCACCAGAGTGCGGCGGGGCCACAACCGAAGATTCCGCCGCCTATGCCGGAAGAACCTGAATGAATCACCGTCGGCTGACGCCGTCCATGTCGCTGCTGCTGGCCTTCGAGGCGGCGGCGCGCCATGAGAGCTACACCCGGGCGGCGGAGGAGTTGTCGCTGACCCAGAGCGCCGTGGGCCGCCAGGTGCAGGCGCTCGAACAGTTGCTGGGGCTGACGCTGTTCCGTCGCGAGGGCCGGCAGATCGTGCTCACCGACGTGGGCCGCGCCTACAGCCGCGAATTGGGCCTGGCCCTGGGGCAGATCCGCAGCGCCACCCTGCAGGCCATGGCCTTCGCCTCCGGCCAGGGCACCCTGCGCCTGGCGGTGCTGCCGACCTTCGGTTCCAAGTGGCTGCTGCCGCGTCTGGGCAGCTTCTATGCCGCCCACCCCGGCATGCTGGTGCACCTGCATTCGCGCATCCAGGCGGTGGACTTCGCCGCCAGCGAGATCGATGCCGCCATCAGTGTCGGCAGTGGCGACTGGCCGGGGCTCCGCGCCCATCCGCTGCAGGCCGAGCAACTGGTCGTGATCGCCAGTCCGGCCACCCTGGCCGAGTTGCCGGACGCGACACCTGCCACCCTGGCCGGGCAACTGTTGCTCGGCGTGGCCAACAATCCCCAGGCCTGGGGCGAATGGTTCGTCCATCATGAGTTGCCGCACCGGGCGATGCGGCCGGGGCCAAGTTTCGAGCTGACTTCGCACCTGATCCAGGCGGTGCGTGCCGGCATCGGTATTGGCCTGGTGCCGCGGGTGCTGGTGGAGGATGAACTGGCCCAGGGCGAGCTGGTGGCCTGCGGTACGCCCCTAGTCAGTCGGCGTAGCTATTACCTGGTCTATCCGCCGCGCAACGAGGGGCTGCCGTCGCTACAGGCCTTTCGCCAGTGGCTGCTGGCCGAGATCAAAGAAGGAGAGGCCCAGCCATGAGCAAACCGGGACAGCGCGTACTGGCCGCGCTGCGGCAGATGATCCTGTCCGGCGAACTGGCGGCGGGCGAGCGCCTGGCGGAGATCCCCACCGCCGAGCGCTTCGCCGTGTCGCGCATGCCGGTGCGCCTAGCGCTCCGTACCTTGGCCCAGGAGGGCTTGCTGGAAAGCAGCGGTGCCCGCGGCTACCAGGTACGCGCGCTGACGAGTGCGGATTTGGAGGGGGCGGTGGAGGTGCGCGGTGTGCTGGAAGGCTTGGCCGCGCGCCAGGCGGCTGAGCGGGGCCTGGATGCTGAAACTCGTGCGGTGCTGGAAGACTGTCTGCGCCGGGGTGACCGGCTGTTCGCCAAGGGACACGTGGTGCTTGAGGATCTGGAGGAGTACCACGATCTCAATCGCGGCTTCCACCAGGCCATCGTCGCGGCCAGTGGCAATCCGGCCATCGCCGTGGCCTTGGGACGCCACGAGCATCTGCCCTTCGCCTCGGTGAGCGCCCTGGCGGTAGATGCGCAGAATCTCGAGCGCGAATACCGCCGCTTCAATTTCGCCCATCTGCAGCACCATGCGCTATTCGATGCCCTGGTGCGCGGCCAGGGTGCCCGTGCCGAGGGCATCATGCGCGAGCATGCCCAGGCGACCTTGGGCTATGCGCGGTGGTTTGGCGGGGAAGAGGGGGAGGCTGGGGAGATGAAGGTATTGGTGTAGTAGGGCCCCTCACCCCGGCCCTCTCCCTGAGGGAGAGGGGGTGGTAGGGTGGGTTCGGGGGGTCAAAGGTCAAGCACCAGGCGCTCGCCCTTGGCGCGGGAGCAGCAGGGGGTGAAGCGGTCGTTGGCGGCGTGCTCGGTTGCCGAGAGAAAGAGATCGCGGTGTTCGGGCTCGCCGGCCAGCACCGGGGTCAGGCAGGTGCCACAGAGGCCCTGGCCGCAGGACACCGGCAGGACGACGCCCAGGTCCGCCAAAACCTCGACCACGCTGCGTTCGGCCGGTACCTGCACCCGGCGGCCGCTGCGCGCCAGCTCCACCTCGAAGGGCCGCTGCTCACCCTGGGCGGCGGGATCGGCGGCGAAGAATTCGCGATGGATTTGTCCGGGTTGCCAGCCCTGGGCCTGGGCGGCGTCCACCACCGCGGCCATGAAGCCGGCCGGGCCGCAGACATAGAGGTGGTCATCCGGCGCCGCTGGGCCGAGCAGGTGCTGGAAGTTGGGCCTTAGCGCCGGATCCTGCTGGTCGAAGTGGACCTTGACCCGGTCGGCATAGGGCCGTGCCTTGAGCCAGGGAATGAAGGCCGCATGGTCGCGATCCCGCACCAGGTAGCGCAGCTGGAAATGGGCGCCTTGTTGGTGGAGCTGCTCGGCCATGGCCAGGAGCGGGGTGATGCCGATGCCGCCGGCCAACAGCTGGGTACGACGCGCGCTCGGCACCAGGGCGAAGAGATTGCGCGGCTCGCTCACCTGTAGGTGGTCACCGAGCTGCAGCCGATGCATGGCCTGGGAGCCGCCACGGGAGTCGGGAACCAGCAGCACTGCGATGCGATAGCGGGTTGGGGCGGCTTCGGGCGTGGCGCACAGGGAGTAATGACGGATCAGGCCATCGCCCAGGGTGACTTCCAGGTGGGCGCCGGCCGTGAAGCCGGGGAGGGGGCCGCCATCGGCGCGAGCCAGGTCGAAGGCCAGGATGGCGGGTGCTTCGCGCTGCACGGCGGTGACGATCAGATCGAGCATGGCGTATCTCCTAGGCGATCTGCCGGACCGGGATGCCGGTGGCGGCCTGTTCGGCGGCCAGCAGGCGGTCGATGATCTGCCGCGATTGCACGCCACCGGCATCGATGTTGAGCTTGAGCAGGCCGCGCTCGGGATAGCGCAACAGGTTCTGCTGCTGGCGTTCGAGCATCTCCAGGTCTTCGCTGAAGATCTTGCCCTGACCCTCGCGGATGTTGGCGGTGAGTTCGGCATCCTCCGGCTTGAAGTTGCGCGCCATGCCCCAGAAGTACCAGATGGAGGTCTCGGTCTCGGGGGTGATGAAGTCCACCACCACGCTGGCGGCCTTGACCGCCGCCGGGGCGTGGTAGCCGCCATGGCCGGCATGGGCCACGCCTACCTCGATCATCACGTGGCTCGGTGGGGTGAAGCGGCAGATCTGCCAGCGATCCACCGGCACGTCGTCGGCCAAGCCGTTGCCGCGCAGGGCCATACGCCAGAAGGGCGGGGCGGAGATGTTTTCCATGTGCCGGCTGGTGATGACCTCGTCGCCCTCGACGCGGGTGGCCGGCGGCGCCTCGTCGATCTCCTTCTGGCCGATGCTGGAGGCGTGGACGTAGGTCTCGTGGGTGAGGTCCATGAGGTTGTCGATCATCAGCCGGTAGTCGCACTGGATATGGTACAGGCCGCCGCCATAGGCCCAGTCGGGGCTTTCGGCCCATTCCAGATACGGGATCAGTGCTGGATCGGCCTTGGCCTGGTCGCCCGGCCAGACCCAGACGAAGCCGTGGCGCTCCACGGCGGCGTAGGGGCGCACCGCGGGAAAGACGCCGACGCGCTGGCCGGGCATGCCCAAGGTCTTGCCACCGCAGCCCATCTCCAGGCCGTGGTAGCCACAGACCAGGGTGCCCTCGCGAACGAAGCCCAGGGATAGCGGCGCACCACGGTGCGGGCAGAAGTCTTCCAGGGCCACCACCTGGCCGTTGGCGTCACGATAGAAGACCAGGGGTTCGCCGCAGATCTGGCGACCTAGGGGCTTGTCTTGGACTTCGTCGGGGGTACAGGCGACGTACCAGGCGTTCTTCGGGTACATGATCGGGACCTCTTGTTGTTGTCTATTGGATCCAATGGTTATGAGGGTTAATCATTCCTGTCAATGTGATTCTGCGGACAAGGCGTCTATCAGGACGAATGGCGTTGTCGTCTCCTCTGCCATTGGATCCTGTCTGCCGGATCGTCCCCATCGTTCATCGAGATCGTTCAAGCTGGACAAATAGTTAATTGACATAACTAAATGCTCGGCGTAGCTTCTCCTCCATACCCCACAAACAACAAGAGGCACACGCCATGGGCAGCTACGACGGACGCTGGCAGACAGTCAAGGTGGACATCGAGGACGGTATCGCCTGGGTGACACTCAATCGCCCCGAGAAACGCAATGCCATGAGTCCCACCCTCAACCGCGAGATGGTCGAGGTGCTGGAGACCCTGGAACAGGACGCCAGCGCGGGCGTGCTGGTGCTGACCGGTGCCGGCGATGCTTGGACCGCGGGCATGGACCTCAAGGAATACTTCCGCGAGACCGATGCCGGCCCCGAGATCCTGCAAGAGAAGATCCGCCGCGAGGCCTCCCAGTGGCAGTGGAAGCTGTTGCGCATGTACGCCAAGCCGACCATCGCCATGGTCAACGGCTGGTGCTTCGGCGGTGGCTTCAGCCCGCTGGTGGCCTGCGACCTGGCCATCACCGCCGACGAGGCCACCTTCGGCCTGTCCGAGATCAACTGGGGCATCCCGCCGGGTAACCTGGTGAGCAAGGCCCTGGCCGATACCGTGGGCCACCGCACCGCCCTCTACTATGTGATGACCGGCAAGACCTTCAGTGGTCCCGAGGCCGCGGCCATGGGCCTGGTCAACCAGAGCGTGCCGCGCGCCCAGTTGCGCGAGGTGACCACCGCCCTGGCCCAGGAGCTGCTGCAGAAGAACCCGGTGGTGCTGCGCGCCGCCAAGGTCGGCTTCAAGCGCTGCCGCGAACTCACCTGGGAGCAGAACGAGGACTACCTCTACGCCAAGCTCGACCAGTCCCGCCTGCAGGATCCGGAAGGCGGTCGCGAGCAGGGCATGAAGCAATTCCTCGACGACAAGAGCATCAAGCCGGGTCTGCAGACCTACAAGCGCTGAATCTCTGGCAATACCCTTGTAGTACCGATAAAGACAAGAAGAGGTAGCGTCATGGTCGAGGTATCCCTGCTCATCGGCGGCGCCAGCCGCCCGGCCGGCGACGGTCGCAGCTATCAACGTTGCCATCCGGTGACCGGCGAAGTGGTCTCCACGGTGGCCGCTGCCACCCTGGATGATGCCGATGCCGCGGTGGCCGCGGCCCAGGCCGCCTATCCCGCCTGGGCGGCGCTGCCGCCCGGTGAGCGCCGTCGCCGCTTGCTGGCGGCGGCCGATGGCCTGGCCGCGCGCAGTGGCGAATTCGTCGCCCTGGCCGGGGAGACTGGCGCCATGGCCAACTGGTACGGCTTCAACGTCCACCTGGCCGCCAACATGCTGCGCGAGGCGGCGGCCATGACCACCCAGATCCAGGGCGAGGTCATACCTTCCGACGTCCCCGGCAGCTTCGCCATGGCGCTGCGCCAGCCCTGTGGCGTGGTGCTGGGCATTGCGCCCTGGAATGCGCCGGTGATCCTGGGTACTCGCGCCCTGGCCATGCCCATGGCCTGCGGCAACACCGTGGTACTCAAGGCGTCCGAGCAAAGTCCTGGCGTGCATCGGCTGATCGGTCAGGTGCTGCAGGACGCCGGTCTGGGTGACGGTGTGGTCAATGTCGTCACCAACGCCCCGGAGGATGCCCCGGCCATCGTCGAGCGACTGATTGCCAACCCGGCAGTGCGGCGGGTCAACTTCACTGGCTCTACCCGCGTCGGGCGCATCGTCGGCGAGCTGTCGGCGCGCCATCTCAAGCCCGCCGTGCTGGAGCTGGGCGGCAAGGCACCGTTGCTGGTGCTGGAAGACGCCGATCTGGACGCCGCCGTGGCGGCGGCCGCCTTCGGTGCCTACTTCAACCAGGGACAGATCTGCATGTCCACCGAGCGCCTGCTGGTGGACAGCCGCATCGCCGACGCCTTCGTCGAGCGCCTGGCGGCCAAGGTACGCACCCTCAAGGCCGGTGATCCCAGCGCGCCCGATTCGGTGCTGGGCTCGCTGATCGATGCCAGCGCTGGCACCCGCATCAAGGCGCTGATCGACGATGCCGTGGGCAAGGGTGCTCGGCTGGTCTGCGGTGGCGGGCTTGACGGCAGCATCCTGCAGCCGACCCTGCTGGATGGCGTCACCGCAGAGATGAAGCTCTATGCCGAGGAGTCCTTCGGACCGGTGGCGGTGGTGATCCGCGCCGAGGGCGACGAAGCCCTGCTGCGCCTGGCCAACGATTCCGAATTCGGGCTTTCGTCCGCCATCTTCAGTCGCGACACCGCCCGCGCCCTGGCGCTGGCCCAGCGAGTGGAGAGTGGCATCTGCCACATCAACGGCCCCACGGTGCACGACGAGGCTCAGATGCCCTTCGGTGGGGTCAAGTCCAGCGGCTACGGCAGCTTCGGCTCGCGCGCCTCCATCGAGCACTTCACCCAGTTGCGCTGGGTGACGCTGCAGACGGGGCCGCGCCACTACCCGATCTGATCAGCGTCCGCTTTTCCTAGCTCCTGCCGCTACAACAATAAGAGGCGCCTGCGGGCGCCAGCCCAGAGGAGAATTCAAGGTGAGCCACGTCACGCAAACCCGCGCGCCCGCGGATCGGCCGCTGCGCTATCGCCCGGTGGCCCTGGGGCAGCCCGGCGTCACGGTCGAAGAGCGGGGTGGTCTGCTCTATATGGCCTCCCAGGAAACCCTGATTCCGCCGCCGCCGCGGCTGCTGGATCGGCTGTTGCATTGGGCCGAGCTGGCGCCGACGCGCACCTTTTTCGCCGCCCGGGAGGCGGGCGGTGCCTGGTGGGAGTTCTCTTACGCCGAGATGTTGCAGCGGGTGCGCCGACTGGCGGCTGCGCTGCTGGAATTCGGGCTATCGGCCGAGCGCCCCTTGGCGATCCTCTCCGGTAACGATCCCGAGCACCTGCAACTGGCCATGGCGGCGCTCTATGCCGGCATTCCCTTCTGCCCGGTGTCGCCGGGCTACGCGCTGCTGTCCCAAGATCACGCCAAGTTGCGCCATGTTTGTGGCCTGTTGCAGCCAGGACTGGTGTTCGTCAGCGACGGCCCGGCCTTCCAGAAGGCGCTGGACGCGGTACTGCCGCCTGAGGTGCCGGTGATCGCGACCCGCGGTCGCGTACAGGGGCGCAGCACCCTGGCCTTCGAGTCGTTGCTCGGTCGCGGCGACGAGGCGGCGGCCGACCGGGCTTTCGCCGCCACCGGGCCGGACAGCATCGCCAAGTTTCTCTTCACCTCCGGCTCCACCAAGCTGCCCAAGGCGGTGACCACCACCCAGCGCATGCTCTGCGCCAACCAGCAGATGCTGCTGCAGACCTTCCCGGTGTTCGGCGAAGAACCGCCGGTGCTGGTGGACTGGTTGCCCTGGAACCACACCTTCGGCGGCAGCCACAACCTGGGGATCGTGCTCTACAACGGCGGCACCTTCTATCTGGACGAAGGCAAGCCGACGCCCCAGGGCTTCGGCGAGACCCTGCGCAACCTGCGCGAGGTGTCGCCCACCGCTTACCTGACGGTGCCGCGTGGCTGGGAAGAGCTGGCCAATGCCCTGGAGCGCGACGCCGAATTGCGCGAGCGCTTCTTCGCCCGCATGCGGCTGTTCTTCTTTGCCGCGGCAGGGCTGTCGCAAAGCGTCTGGGATCGCCTGGATCGTATCGCCGAGGCCCACTGCGGCGAACGCATCCGCATGATGGCCGGCCTGGGCATGACCGAGGCCTCGCCCAGTTGCACCTTCACCACCGGTCCGCTGTCGGTGGCCGGCTACGTCGGGGTACCGGCGCCGGGGTGCGAACTCAAGCTGGTGCCGGTGGATGGCAAGCTGGAAGGGCGCTTCCGCGGTCCGCACATCATGCCTGGCTACTGGCGCGATCCGGTACAGACCGCCGCCTGCTTCGACGAAGAGGGTTTCTACTGCTCGGGCGATGCGCTCAAGCTGGTCGATCCAGCCAATCCGCAACTGGGCCTGATGTTCGACGGCCGCATCGCCGAGGACTTCAAGCTGTCGTCCGGGGTGTTCGTCAGCGTCGGTCCCTTACGCAACCGTGCGGTGCTGGAGGGTACGCCGCTGGTGCAGGACGTGGTGGTGGCGGCGCCGGATCGCGAGTGTCTGGGGCTGCTGGTCTTCCCGCGCCTGGCGGACTGCCGGCAACTGGCCGGGCTGGACGACACGGCCGACGTTGCCACGGTGCTGGCCAGCGCCCCGGTACAACAGTGGTTCGCCGATTGGCTCAAGCGTCTCAATAAGGATGCCTCGGGCAACGCCAGTCGCCTGGAGTGGATCGCCCTGCAGGAAGAACCGCCGTCCGCCGACCGTGGCGAGATCACCGACAAGGGCTCGCTCAACCAGCGCAGCGTCCTGACCCATCGGGCGGAACGGGTCGCGGCCTGTTACGGGGGCACGGCGCCGCTGTTGATTCGGGCGTAGTTCGGGGCCCTGGGGTTTCCCTCACCCCAACCCTCTCCCAGAGGGAGAGGGGCGCTTGGGCCCGCGCTGGGCGTAGGGCCTGGATTCGTAGGTTGCGGTTGAGCGCAGCGAAGTCAAACCGACGCTGCCTCGGGTCGCTGCCACTATCCCTCACGCCTGGCGCCACTCTTCTCCCTGCTCAACTACAGACCCCCTTCACGGGCAAGGCAGGGCGCAGCCCTTCTTCTTGAGCGATTCCAGGACCCAGCTGCGGTCGTTGGTGCCTTCGGCGATCTGCCGCATCTGTTTCTCTTCGGCAGCGTGCTTGGCGGTGGCGCGGTCGTATACCTCGGCGACCTGATCGTAGGGCACGCAAAGTAGGCCATCGTCATCGCCGATGATCAGATCGCCCGGCTCGATGACCATGCCATCGATGGCGATGGGCACATTGATCTCGCCCGGGCCGTCCTTGTAGGGACCGCGGTGGGAGATGCCGGCGGCGAACAGCGGGAAGTCGCCTGCGCCGATGTTGGCCGCATCGCGGATGGCGCCGTTGATGACGATGCCGGCGACGCCGCGCTTGACCGCGTAGGCCACCATCATTTCGCCGATGAGGGCATTGGTCAGGTCGCCGCCAGCGTCCACCACGACGACGTCGCCCGGCTCGGCGATGTCCAGGGCGTAGTGCAGCATCAGGTTGTCGCCTGGACGCGCCTTGACGGTCAGGGCGGGGCCGGCGAGCAGGCCCTGGCGGTGCATGGGTCTCAGGCGCGAGCCGCCGGCGGTCATGCGGTGCATGGAGTCGCTGACGTTGGCGACCGGGATGTCGCGGTAGCGCGCGACCCAGTCGGCCGCGACCTTGCGTTGGGCATTGAGCACTCTGAAGCCGATGGTCATGGGCATTTCTCTTGTGGGAATTGTCGGATGCCGCCAGGTGTTAGCTGGCTAATTTCAGAATTGCATTTCGTTTTTAAGGATTCAAGTCCTTCGATCAGGCCTTTTTGCAGGCTTCAAGATAAAATTTGCAATGACGTTTCATTATGGTAGGTTCTGAGACAGATCGCTCGCCTTAGGCGCTGTGCCCGTCCATAACAACAAGGGGTACTCCGATGACCCGCAAGATCCTGCTCACCGGTCCAGCACTGGCTCCCGAAGCCATGGCCCTGGCCGCCGCCCATGACGTCCAGGTCATCCCGACCGCGCCCTACATGCCCCATGACGACCTGCTCGCTCTGATCCGCCAGGAGCAGCCGGATGCCATCATTGTCCGCCAGGGCAAGCTGACCCGGCCCATGATCGAGGCGTCAGCCAAGCTGGCGATCATCGCCAAGCACGGCGTGGGCTACGACACCATCGATCTGCAGGCCGCCGCCGACCGCGGGATTCCGGTCACCATCGCGCTGGGCGCCAATGCCCAGTCGGTGGCCGAGCATGCCTTCGCCCTGATGTTCAGCGTGGCGCGGCAGACCCCCTGGCTGAACGCGCGGATGCACGCCGGGCACTGGGACAAGGCCCAGTCCAACGGCACCGAGTTGTTCGGCAAGACCCTCGGCCTGGTGGGCCTGGGCGCCATCGGCAGTGTGCTGATGGATCTGGTGGCGCCGCTGCGAATGCAGGTCCGGGTCTATGATCCCTATCTCCAGACCCTGCCCGTGCGTGACCACGTGCGCCGAGAGGAGAGCTTCGACAACCTGTTGGCCGAGTGCGACGTCATCAGCCTGCATTGCCCCCTGACCGAGGCCAACCGCCACCTGTTCGGCGCCACCCAATTCGCCCGGATGCGTCCCGGCAGCCTGCTGATCAATACCGCCCGCGGCGAGTTGATCGACACCCAGGCGCTGGTCGCAGCGCTGCGCGACGGCCAGATCGGCGGGGCCGGCCTGGACACCTTCCATCCCGAGCCACCGCCGGCCGACAGCGCCCTCTGGGGCCTCACCAATCTGGTGGCCACGCCACACGTGGGCGCCAACACCACCGAGGCCCGCGACCGGGTCGGGCTGGTGGCGGTGCAGCAGGTGCTCGATTGCTGGCAGGGCAGGACGGTGGAATCACGCGCGGTGGTCAACCGCCACCTAACGGCTGCCTAGCGCCTGCTGCGACGGGGCAGCCGCCAGCCAGGCTGCCCGTCTTTCTCCACAACAATAAGACGGAGAACTCTCATGACTACCCCCACGTCCCCGGTCAGCGAACTGGAACGCGCGACCATGCGCCGCGTCGCCTGGCGCCTCCTGCCGTTCCTGATCGTCTGCTACCTGATCGCCATCATCGACCGCGGCAACATCGGCATGGCCTCGCTGCAGATGAACCAGGATCTCGGCCTGACGCCGGCGATCTTCGGCTTCGCCAGCAGCCTGTTCTTCTTTTCCTATTTCCTGGTGGAGGTGCCGAGCAACCTGGCGCTGCAGCGCTTCGGCGCGCGCCTCTGGATCGCCCGGATCATGATCACCTGGGGGCTGATCTCGGCCGGCACCGCCTTCGTCCAGGGCGCCAATTCGCTGTACGTGATGCGCTTCCTGCTGGGCGCCGCGGAAGCCGGTTTCTTTCCCGGGGTGCTGCTGTATCTCACCTACTGGCTGCCGTCCAACTACCGGGCGCGCATGGTCGCGCTCTTCATGGTGGCGATTCCCGGCGCCAACTTCCTCGGCTCGCCACTCTCCGGCCTGCTGCTGAGTCTGGATGGCTGGCTGGGCATGCGTGGCTGGCACTGGCTGTTCATCCTGGAAGGCATCCCCGCCGTACTGCTGGGCATCGCCTGCCTGTTCGTGCTCACCGACCGCCCGGAGCAGGCCAAATGGCTGAGCGACGAGCAGCGCAGCTGGCTGACCCTCAAGCTGGCCGAGGAGCGCAATCGCAAGACCAGCATCGGCCATATCTCCCTGTGGCAGCTGCTCAAGCACAAGGACATCTGGGTGATGGCGCTGATCTATTCCGGCGCCTCTGCGGCCGGTACCACCATGAGCGTCTGGGCACCGCAACTGCTCAAGTCCTTTGGCCTGTCCAACCTGGAGGTCGGCCTGACCAATGCCATTCCCTATGGCCTGGCCTCGGTGGCGATGGTGCTCTGGGGCAGGAGTTCGGATCGCACCGGCGAGCGTCGCTGGCACACCTCGCTCACCATGCTGTTGATCGCCGTGGGCCTGCTGGCGGGCATGTTCACCTCGTCGCTGGCGGCCACGGTGATCCTGCTGAGTCTGGTACTGATCGGGGCCTATTCGATGAAGGGGCCGTTCTGGGCACTGGCCTCGGGCTGGCTGTCGTCCTCCACCGCGGCGGCGGGTCTGGCCGCCATCGGCGCCCTGGCCAACCTCATCGGCGGCGGGGTGATGGTCAACGTCTATGGCGCCATCCACGGCGCCACCCACAGCCATGCCCTGGCCGTCCTGCCGCTGGCCACCCTGTGCGCCATCAGCGGCCTGCTGGTGCTGGTGATGGGGCGTAAAGCCGCGGCGCGCGCCAAGGCCGAAGCCCAGACCGTCGCGACCAACGCCGGCTAGTGGCGATCACTGCCGGCCCGCCTGGGCCGGCAGCCTCCCGAGGATTCCAGCATGACCTTCAATCGTCGGCGCTTCCTGCAAGCGAGCGCCCAAGCGGGTGCCGCCCTGTGCCTGTTCAATGCCCTGGGCGCCCAGGCCGCCGCCCCCTTTTCCAGTATCCAGACGGCACCTCGGCTCAAGCCGCCGGCCGGCAGCGTCGACTGCCACATGCATCTCTATGACGACCGCTACCCGGCAGCGCCGGGCGCCAAGCTGCTACCGCCCAATGCCTCCCTGGACGACTATCACCAATTGCAGGCCCTGCTGGGGCTGCAGCGGATGGTCATCGTCACGCCGTCTACCTATGGCACCGACAATGGTTGCCTGCTCGACGGCCTGGCGCGCAGCGGTGGCCAGGCAAGGGGCGTGGCGGTGATCGACCGAAGCATCACCGATACCGAGTTGCAGGACCTGCACAAGGCCGGGGTGCGCGGCATCCGCTTCAACCTCAGCTACGGCGGCGCCGACCTGGCCGATCTGGAGCCCCTGGCGGCACGGGTCGACGAGCTGGGCTGGAATGTCCAGGTGGTCGCGCCGGGCAATCAGCTGCTGGAACTCGAGAGTCGCCTGCAACGGCTGCCGGCACGGTTGGTGATCGATCACCTCGGCCATGTGCCCCAGCCTGAAGGCGTGCAGTCGCCGGCCTTCGCCGTGCTGGGACGGCTGCTGGACGGTGGCCGTACCTGGGTCAAGCTGTCGGGGCCCTACATTAGGTCGCGCAGTGGTCCGCCTGATTACGCTGATGTGGGCGCGGTCGCCCGCGAGCTGGTGCGCCGCCATCCGGAGCGGCTGCTGTGGGGCAGCGACTGGCCACACCCCACGGTGGCGACTGGCAACAAGCCGGACGACGGGCATCTCTTCGACCTACTGGCCGACTGGGCACCCGATGAACGGGCGCGCACCGCCATCCTGCGCGACAACCCGGTCAGTCTGTACGACTTTTGACGGTCGGGCCGTAGAGCGGCTTGCCGCCCAGGCTGCGGGTCAGCTCGTCGGCGACGGCGCTCAGTATGCTGTGCAGGGCGCGGGCGCGTTCCTGGGTGAGGCGGTTGGCCGGACCGGAGATGACCAGGGCGCCAAGCAGCTCTTCCTGGGCGCCATAGATCGGCAGGGCCAGGGACGCGGCATGGGGATCGGTGGCGCCGCAGGAGTAGAAGGGCGTCAGACCGGCCTTGGCCACCCCATAGGGCGTCTGCAGGGCCTGGGCACTGGCCGCTTCGTCCATGGGGCGCATGTCGCCGGGTTGCAGGTGCAGCCGTAGGCTATGGGGCGAATTCACCCGGTACTGGCAGAGGCGATAGGCACCGTGCCGCACATAGAAGGAGGCGGTCTCGCCGCTTTCCTCGGTCAGCTGATGCAGGCGCGGCATGATGTGGCGCTCCACGTCGTGGGCGTCCTGGTAGATGGCGTTAAGCCGTACCACTTCGCTGGCCAGCATGTAGCGACCGTCGGCGAGACGGGTGACCAGGCCGAAGGTCTCCAGCGAGACCAGCAGACGCATGATGGTGCTCTTGATCAGCCCGGTGCGGGTGGTCAGCTCGGCGAGGCTCAGCGCCGAATCGCCGATGCGAAAGGCGGTGAGCACGGTCAGGACGCGGTCGGCGGAGGCGACGCCGGCAACTTCCGGGCGCGGACGAGGGGTGTTCAACCTGGATGTCTCCTGAGCGGGCGTTGGAGAGGCATTATCCGCGAGCGGGATAGGGTCGCCTAGGGTGTAGGGGGCGGCTGAGCGTGGCGAAGCCCAAGGAGCTTGGGCTGCTGGCTTCCCTTACCCCAGCCCTCTCCCAAGGAGAGCGGGGGCAGCCAGGCAGGTGCTTGGCGCCTTAACCCAGATCCCCATTGAGCTTGCGCAACAGGCGCAACAGTTCGGCGCGTTCGGCATCGTCCAGCGAGGCGCTGGCGGCGCGGTCGCTGGCAGCGGCGCGCTCCTTGAGTTCGCCCACCAGAGCGCGACCCTGGTCGGTGAGGTGCAGGGCATAGGCGCGACGGTCCTGGGTGCCACGTACGCGCTCGGCCAGGCCCTGGCGTTCCAGCTTGTTCAGCAGCAGGACCAGTTGCGGTGGCTCGATGGCCAGGCGCCGGGCCAGGTCGGCCTGCATCAGGCCCGGCTCCTGTTCCAGGATCACCAGGGCGGTGAACTGGGCGGGGCGCAGGTCGTAGCTGGCGAGGCTATCCACCAGGTGCTGGAACATCTTCATCTGGGCGCGGCGCAGGGCATAGCCTACGGCGGTATCCAGCCAGGGGGTGGCATTGTCGCGGGGCACGGCGTCGTTGGGCGAACTCATCGGCGGGAAGGGCTTCCGTCGGTGGTGGCGAAGGGAGGAGACAACTGCATCATTCTAATCCAGTTCCCGCGCTCCGTGCCGCCTCGCGCGCTGATGGCGATAGGCGAACTGGGCGCGACTCAGGCCCAGCAAGCGCGCCGCGGCGGCCACGTTGCCACGGCTGAGTGCCAGGGCTTCGTCGAGCAACTCGGCTTCGAGCTGGCCCAGGTGCAGCGGACGGTCTGCGTCCACGCCCAGGCGCGTCAGCCAATCCGCCGTGGGCGCGGGTGCGGCGAGATCGTCCGGCAGGGGTTCACCGCGAAACAGATGCGGCAGGTCGATCAGCTCTCCGGGATCGCTGGCGATCACGCCGCGCTCCACCAGGTTCTGCAATTCCCGCACGTTGCCGGGAAAGTCGTAGCGCAGCAGCGCCTTGAGGGCGCGCATGGTCAGGCCTACCGGTGGCCGTTCGTAGGCGGCGCAGAAGCGGCGCAGGAACAGATCCACCAGCAGCGGCACGTCATCGCGCCGATCCCGTAGCGGCGGGATGCCGATGGGATAGACGTTGAGTCTATAGAAGAGGTCTTCGCGGAAGTCGCCGCGGCGCACCGCCTCGCGCAGGTCCAGGTTGGTGGCGGCGATCACCCGTACGTCCACCTGGAGGGTGCGGCTGCCACCGACCCGCTCGATCTCACGCTCCTGCAGGGCACGCAGCAACTTGCCCTGACCAGGCAGGCTCAGACAGGCGATCTCGTCGAGAAAAAGCGTACCGCCCTGAGCCCGCTCGAAGCGTCCGGCGCGGGATTGATTGGCACCGGTGAAGGCGCCGCGCTCCACGCCGAACAACTCGGCCTCGATGAGATTCTCGGGGATGGCCGCGCAGTTGAGGGCGACGAAGGGACCATCCGCGCGCCGGCTCAGACGGTGCAGGTGGCTGGCGAACAGTTCCTTGCCCACGCCGGATTCGCCGGTGAGCAGGACCGTGGCTGGCGTGGGGGCCACCCGCTGCAGGGCGCGAAAGGCCGTGTTGAAGGCGGCCGAGGCGCCCACCAGCGGCTGGTCGGCGGCGGCCAGGGGCAGCAGGGCGGGCAACCGCTCCGCGGTGGTGTCGGGCATGTCGGCGCCGGCGGCGTTGAGAAAGCGCAGGTCTTCTGCCACGTCGGGCCAGCGTTCGGCATTGCGGCCTTCCACCCGGCAGACGGCATGACCCATGGCCCGGCATTCCACTTCGCGAAAGATCACCAGGCGGCCGAACAGGCTGCTGACGTAGCCGATGGCGTAGCCGGTTTCCATCCAGCAGGCCGGGTCGCTGCCCTGGCCATGGGCGATCTGGTGCTCGTCGCATTCGGCCGAGTGATGCCAGAGGAATTCGCCGCCGTAGCGACCCTGCTCGATGTCGAATTCGAAATGCAGCGGCTCGACCCGCACCAGGCCTTCCAGGCCATGCAGCCGGGTCCCGGCGGCGAAGATGGCCGCCGCGTCGGCGTTCGGCCAGCGCCGACGCACCAGCTCGGCATCGCGCACCCCGGAGAGATAGCCGACCCGGGTCAGCAGGCCACGGGCCCGTTCCTGACCCAGGGCGCCGATCAGCTCGCGGCGTAGCGCACCGAAGGAGGAGGCATGCATCAGCAGCATGCGCTGGTCGTTGAGCCAGATGCGCCCATCGCCTGGGGAGAAGAACAGGCACTCCGCCAGCTCCGCCTGGGTCGGGCTGGCACTGTCGTTCCAGGCCGCGCTGTCGCCACGCTGGAAGCCGGGTGCGGCCTGTTGCAGATCGCTGAGGGACAGACGTTCGGACAGGGTCATGGCACGACCTCTCGGGAGAACTGCGCAAATGCGCAATCGAGAAGATGGTTATACCTCATAACTTTATGGTTTGAGCAAGGCTTTCGCCGCTCTGGCCTGGCTCGGTTGCCTGCTCACGGCAGCAAGCGCTTGATGGCATTGGCCTTTTTCCTCCAGCCCGGTGTTGGGCACAGCCTTTGCTCCACTCCTTGGGCCCACCGCGGGCCGATAACAACAAGGAGAAGGCTATGAGCGAACACCTCACGTCGTTCCTGGACGGTGCGTCCTGGCGCGAGCGGATTTTCGATGGCGACTGGATCACCCCCCAAGGCGGTACCCTGGAGGTCAGCGAACCCGCCAGCGGTAGACCCCTGCATCGTACGGGCCTCGCCAACGCCGCCGACATCGACCAGGCCTGCGGCAAGGCGGCCCGGGCGCAACCGGCCTGGGCCGGCTGGACGGCTCGGCAAAGGGCCGCGTTGTTCCTGGCCGCCGCCGCGCACCTCGAGCTGAATCGTGCCGAGCTGGCACCGCTGATCGCCCGGGAAACCGGCGGCATTCTGCCCAAGGCCGAGCTGGAATTGCGTGAGGCCGGGGTCATCCTGCAGCAGGTCGCCGGCCAGTTGTTGCAACCCCATGGCGTGGTCCTGCCCAGCGAGCGCGGTGCCCTGTCCTATGCCCGCCGGCTACCTCACGGCGTGGTGGGGGTGATCTCGCCCTTCAATTTCCCGCTGATCCTCTCGCTACGCTCCGTGGCGCCAGCGCTGGCCTGCGGCAATGCCGTGGTGCTCAAGCCGGATCACCAGACGCCGGTGAGCGGCGGCATCCTGATCGCCCGGTTGTTCGAGGCGGTCGGGCTACCCAAGGGTGTGCTGCAGGTACTGCCAGGTCGCGCCGACGCCGGTGCGGCGCTCTGCGCCCATCCCCAGGTGCGGATGATCGCCTTCACCGGCTCGACCCAGGCCGGCCGCCAGGTGGCCGAAACCGCCGGGCGTCATTTGAAGAAGGTGGCCCTGGAGCTAGGGGGCAAGAATCCGCTGATCGTGCTGGACGATGCCGATCTCGACCGCGCCGTCGGCTGCGCCGCCTGGGGCAGTTTCCTGCACCAGGGCCAGATCTGCATGGCCACCGGGCTGATCCTGGTGCACCAGCGCCTTGCCGCCGCCTTCACCGAGCGCCTGGTGGCCCGCGCCGCTGCCCTGCGTCTGGGCGATCCGCTGGAACCCACCACCCAGCTCGGCCCGCTGATCAACGCCCAGCAATTGCAGCGCGTCCAGGGCATCGTCGCGGACAGCCTGGCCGCAGGGGCTCGCCTGGAGCAGGGCGGTCGTCACGAAGGGCTGTTCTATGCGCCGACCGTGCTCAGCGGCGTCCGCCCCGGCATGCGCGCCTTCGACGAGGAAGTCTTCGGGCCGGTGGCCAGCGTGGTCACCTTCGCCGACGAGGACGAGGCCGTCGAGCTGGCCAATCGCACTCCCTACGGCCTGGCGGCGGGCGTGCTCTCCGGCTCCCTGGCCCGCGCCCGCGCCCTGGGTGCGCGGCTGGACTGCGGGATGCTGCACCTCAACGACCAGACGGTGAACGACGAGGTGGTCAACCCTTTCGGCGGTCGTGGCCAGTCCGGCAACGGCGGCAGCGTCGGCGGCCTGTGCAACTGGGACGACTACAGCCAGTGGCAGTGGGTGACCGAGCATAACGAGCCGCCATGCTATCCCTTCTAGCTCAGCTTTCACTACCAATAACAACAAGAGGAAAGTCCCATGATCCTGAATGGCAAGACCCTGGTGATCACAGGCGTAGCTTCCGGTATCGGTGCCGAACTGGCGCGGCTGGCACGCTTTCAAGGCGCCACGGTGATCGGCGTCGACCGCAACCAACCCCAGCTCAGCCTGGATGCCTTCCACCAGGCCGACCTGGGCGATCCGGACAGCATCGCCACCCTGGTCAGCCGCCTGCCGGAACGTGTGCATGGCCTGTGCAACATCGCCGGGGTACCGGGCACGGCGCCGGCGGCAACCGTGGCGCGGGTCAACTATCTCGGCCTGCGCCTGCTCAGCCAGCAACTGGTCGGGCGGCTGGGGCAGGGCGGCGCCATCGTCAACGTCGCCTCCATCCTCGGTGCGGAATGGCCGCAGCGTCTGGAGCTGCACCGCGAATTGGCGCAAATATCCGACTTCGCCGCGGCCCAGGCCTGGCTGGAAGCCCATCCGGTGGCGCAGGCCACCTGCTACCAGTACTTCAAGGAGGCGCTCATCGTCTGGAGTTTCGTGCAATCCCAGACCTGGCTCCGCGAATTCGGCGTGCGCCTGAATTGCGTGGCGCCGGGTCCGGTGTTCACCCCCATCCTCGGCGACTTCGTCAGCATGCTCGGTGAAGAGCGCGTCGCCCGCGACAGCCAGCGCATGCTGCGCCCAGCGTTGGCCGACGAGGTGGCCGCGGTGATCGCCTTCCTCTGCAGCGACGCCTCACGCTGGATCAACGGCGCCAACCTGCCGGTGGATGGCGGCCTGGCGGCCAGCTACGTCTGACCCGGAAGCCCGCGCCCGCCCAGGCGCTGGCCCGCGTTTTCCCACAACAAGAACAATCCAAGGATGACGTCATGCGCACCTCGCTTCGCTTCAGTCTGCTGGCTGCGGCCAGCCTCGGCTCCAGTCTGGTCCAGGCCTACGACCTGCCCAGTCTCAACCTCGGCTCCACCAGTTTCTACGATGGCGCCCCGGCCCCGGACGGTCCCGGCTGGTACTGGGAGGAGTACCTGATCTATGGCAAGACCAGCCGCTTCAACGACCAGGACGGCCGCAAGCTGCCGTTGCCCAAGCAGGAGCTGACCACCTTCGCTCCGGTCAGCCAGATCATCTACGTCGGTCAGCCGCTGGCCAATGGCGCCATGCCGGGTTTCACCGCCATCCTGCCCTGGCTGGCCCATGCCGATGTCGACGATGGCCTCGGCGGCCAGGCCCTCAGTGCCCGCGAAGGGGTAGGGGACCTGACCCTGGGCGCCTTCCTGCAACTGCCCACCACCACCCGGCCCGATGGCGGTCCGCGCTGGGCGCAACGCATCGAAGCCGAGATCGTCGCTCCTACCGGTCGTTACGACCGTGACCGGGCGATCAATCCGGGCAGCAACTTCTGGTCCTTCAACCCTTACTACGCCACCACCTACTGGCTGACGCCCCAGTGGTCGGTCACCGGGCGCTTCTGGTACCTGTGGAACGGCAAGAACGACCAGCCGCTGCGCAGCTTCGGCGCTGTCTCCGACACCCAAGCCGGACAGGCGTTGCATGCCAACTTCGCCACCCAGTACGCGCTGAACGACCGGCTTAGCATCGGCCTGAGCGGCTATTGGCTCAGGCAGATCACCGATACCCAGGTGGATGGCCATGACGTGAGCGGTCGCCGCGAGAAGGTCTGGGCCTGGGGGCCGGGCTTCACCTACGCCTTTTCCAAGCAGAACCTGATCACCTTCAACAGCTACTTCGAGCAGGACGCCGAGAACCGCACCGAGGGGCACAAGTTCGTCGTCAACTTCCTGCACAAGCTGTAGCCGAGCGCCCGGTCGCGCCGCCCTCAGCGGTCGATCGGGATACCATTCGGCAGCGGTGGCGAGGGCGGTGGAGCAGGCGGCCGGGGCGCCTGCGGATGGGGCACCATGTGCCAGGTTTCGTTGCGCGGCCGGCGATCGATATAGACCGGGTAGGGCTGATAGATGACCCCTGAGCCGCGCACCTCGGTCTGCTGGCTGCTGCGGGAAGAAGAGCCGCCCACGATGGTGATGTCGTCAGCCGGGCGTTGGCGGCTGGAAGCCGGTGCCGGTACCACGATGATCTGCTGGGGTGCCGCCGGGACCGGGGTCACCGCCTGGCGCGGTGGCGGGGTGAAACCGTTGCTGTCGGGCAGGCTCTGCAACGGAATGGTGGTGACCTGGCTAGCGGGCGGGCAGGCGCTCTGGGTATAGGTCGTGCGGCCCTGGTCGTCCACGCATTTGTAGACATCCTGGGCCACCACGGCGCCACTGGCGAGCAGCAGTCCAAACAGCAGCGAACGCATGAGGAGGCACCCCGGGTACCTGAATGGTCACCTCGAGGATACAAGATGGTCGATTGGCCTCCCAGCGTCGCGGTGGCCTGGTCAGCGGCCGTTCAGGAAAAGGTCGGACTGTAGGGCTAGGCCGGGCGGGGCGTGCGGCGTATAACATCCCGATACAGCTGTCCTGAGGCAACGGCTCGTGAAGTGGTTCGTGATCGGCGTGTTCATCCTTTGTGTGCTGCTGGTGCACTTCCGCGGACGGGTGCGCCATCCTTTCCTGCGCCAGCTCGGTGATCATTCCACCTTCCTCGCGCCGCTCAATGCCTTCATGTTCCTCACCTCGCGGGTACCCAACGCGCCCTATCACCAGGTGGAGCGCTTTCCCGAACTCCAGGTGCTGCAAGACAACTGGCAGCTCATTCGCGACGAGGCCCTGACTCTGCTGCACGTCGGCCAGATCAAGAAATCCGCCGAGCCCAATGACGCCGGCTTCAATTCCTTCTTCAAGAGTGGCTGGAAACGCTTCTACCTGAAGTGGTATGGCGATAGCCATCCTTCCGCCATGCAGCTCTGTCCGCGGACCACTGAACTGCTCAGGGGGCTGGGTACGGTCAAGGCCGCCATGTTCGCCGAGCTGCCGCCGGGGGCCCGGCTGGTGCGACATCGCGATCCCTATGGCGGCTCGCTGCGTTATCACCTGGGTCTGGTCACGCCCAACGATCCGCGCTGCTTCATCGAGGTGGACGGCCAGCGCTATCACTGGCGCGATGGCCAGGCGGTGGTGTTCGATGAAACCTTCATCCACTACGCCGAGAACGGCACCGAGCAGGATCGCATCATCCTGTTCTGCGATGTGGAGCGCCCGCTGCGCTATCGCTGGGCTGGCGCCTTCAACCGCTGGGTCAGCAGTACCTTGCTGGCCTCGGCCGCCTCGCCCAACGAGGCCGGCGATAGGACCGGTGGTCTCAATCGCGCCTTCAAGTATCTCCATCGCATCCGCCAGCGTGGCAAGGCGTTGAAGAAGCGCAATCGCTTCCGCTACTACCTGGAGCAGTGGCTGCTGCTGGGCGCCTTGGTCGGCGTGATCCTCTGGATCTGAACCAGGGCACGTTCGTCCGCCGACTCGCCGGTTCGACTTGACCGCGGCCAGGAACCCCGCCAATACTAATACTGTATAAATATACAGAAAGAGGCATTGGCCATGGACAACACCCTTGCGAGTTCGGCGGCATGAGCGGCGGCGCCAGCCTGGCCCGGCTGTTCGAGGAGCGACGGCTGTGGAAGGGGCAGGCCAGCGCCGAGGCGCGGCGCAGCCGGCAGCCCACGGGCGTCGCGGCGCTCGATGCCCATCTGCCCGGTGCCGGCTGGCCGGAGGCGGCGCTCACCGAGCTGCTGCTCGCCGGACCTGGCCAGGGTGAGCTGCAACTGCTCTGGCCGACCCTGGCCCGTTTGAGCCAGGCTGCCGAGCGCATCGCCCTGGTCGGCCCACCACTGTCGCCCTATCCGCTGGCCTGGCAGGCGGCCGGCGTCGCCCTGGAATCCCTGGTAGTGGTCCGCGCCCAGGGTGCCGAGGTGCTGTGGGCCGCTGAACAGTGTCTGAGGTCCGGTTGCTTCGGCGCGGTGCTCTGCTGGCCCGAACGTGCCGATGATCGCCAGTTGCGACGGCTGCAGGTCGCCGCCGAGAGCGGTCGTACCCTGGCCTTCGCCCTGCGTCCGGCCGCCGCGCAGGAGAATCCTTCGCCCGCTGCCCTGCGCCTGCAATTGCGGGCGCCCCTGGAGCGGGTGCACATCCTCAAATGCCGGGGCGGCCAGCCGGGCGTCCTCAGTCTGGCCGACGGCGCTTGAGGCGGCCATGCGTTGGGCCTGCATCCTCTTTCCGCAGCTGGCGCTCGATGCCGTGCTGCGCCGCCATCCGGACCCGGAGCGACCGCTGGTGCTGCTCTCCGGGCCGCCCCAGCGGCGCCTGTTGCAGGCGGTCAATCCGGCCGCCCGGGCCCTGGGGTTGCGCCCTGGCCAGACCCTGGCCGCTGCCCAGGCCCTGACCCGCGACTTCGAACAGCAACTGCACGATCCGGCGCTCATCGAGAGTGCCGAGACACTGCTGGCGGCCTGGGGTTACGGCTTCAGTTCCCAGGTGAGCCGCCACTATCCGCGGGCCTTGCTGCTGGAGGTGCAATCCAGCTTGCCGTTGCTGGGGCCCTGGCCGCGTCTGGAACGGCGCCTGCGCCAGGAGCTCCAGGCCCTGGGCTTTCGTCATCGCCTGGCCCTGGCGCCGAATCCGGTGGCGGCGCGGATGCTGACCAATGTCGCCGATGGTCTGGTCGCCTCCCTGGACGACCTGCCGGCGCTGCTCGCCCGTCTGCCGGTGGAGCGTGCCGGCTTCGCCCCCCAGCAGGCCCAGGCCCTGGCGCGCCTGGGCCTGCGTCGGCTGGCGCAACTGCTGGCCTTGCCAAGGGCCGAACTGGCTCGGCGCTTCACCCCCGAGTTGCTGCAGCAACTCGACCTGCTGCACGGCCAGCGCAGCCTGGCGCTGGACAGCTACCGCCCGCCGGCTCGGTTCCAGGCGCGAGTGGAACTCAACTTCGAGGTGGAATCGCACCAGGCGCTGCTGTTCCCCCTGCGCCGTCTCACCGCCGACCTGGCCGCCTGGCTGGCCAGCCGCGACCGGGGTGTGCAGCGCTTCCTGCTCTGGCTGGAGCATCGCCAGGGGCCGGCCACCGCGCTCACGGTCGGGCTGCTGGCTCCCGAGCGGGAGGCGGCCCTGCTGTTCGAATTTGCCCGGGGTCGCCTGGAACAACTGCAGGTGGTGGCACCGGTGCTGGCGCTGCGTCTGGAGAGCGAGGAACTGCCGGTCTTCGTCCCCGAGCGCCACGGTCTGTTCGACGAGCGTCCGGCCCAGGCGGTGAGCTGGGAGGTGCTGCGCGAGCGACTGCGCGCACGCCTGGGCGAAGAGGCGGTACTCGGCCTCGGCATCCAGGCGGATCACCGGCCCGAGCGCGCCCTGGTCTGGCGGCCCGAGCGCCCGCTGGAAGGGACGCTGCCCGGCCAGCGTCCGGGATGGCTGCTGCACGAGCCGCGTGTTCTCGATGGCCAGCCCAGGCGTATCCTCAGCGGTCCCGAACGCATCGAGAGCGGCTGGTGGGACGGTGGCGATCAGCGTCGTGACTACTATCGCATCGAGGTGACCGATGGGCGCCAGGCCTGGGCCTTCCGCCGCTACGGCGAGGAGGCGCCCTGGTGGATTCAGGGCTGGTTCGCATGAGCGGCTATGCCGAGCTGCACTGCCTGTCGAACTTCAGTTTCCAGCGGGGTGCCTCCAGTGCACACGAGTTGTTCGAACGGGCCAAGGCCCTGGGCTATGGGGCGCTGGCCATCACCGACGAATGCACCCTGAGCGGTATCGTCCGTGCCTGGCAGGCCGCCCGCGACGTGGGGCTGCCTCTCATCGTCGGCAGCGAACTGACCCTGGACGATGGCCTGCGCCTGGTGCTGCTGGTGGAGGATCTGCCAGGGTACGAAAGGCTTTGCGCTCTGATCACCCAGGCACGGCGCCGGGCGCCCAAGGGACGCTATCAGCTGAGCCGCAAGGATCTCGACCAGGCGCTGCCCGGGTTGCTGGCGATCTGGCTACCCGCGAGCACTCCCTCGGTCGAGGAGGGTGCCTGGCTCCAGGGGCGCTTTGCCGAGCGCCTCTGGATCGGCGTGGAATTGCTGCGCTCGGTCGACGACGCCGCCCGACTGGCACAACTCCGGGTGCTGGGCGAACACCTGCAGCTGCCGTTGGTGGCGTGCGGCGACGTGCACATGCACAGTCGTGGTCGCCGCGCCCTGCAGGACGTGCTCACCGCCATTCGTCATCATCTGCCGGTGGCCGAAGCCGGCTATCGGCTTTATCCCAATGGCGAGCGTCACCTGCGGCCACTGGCAGCGCTCGCCGAACTCTATCCCGCCGCCTTGCGCGCCGAAACCCTGCAGATCGCCGCGCGCTGCCGCTTCGACCTGGGCGAACTGCGTTACCAGTATCCCCAGGAGGTGATACCCGCTGGCCAGACGGCCCGTTCCCGGCTGGCCGAGCTGACCCGCCGCGGCCTGGCCTGGCGCTGGCCGGACGGCGTGCCGGACAGGGTCGCCCGGCAGGTAGCCTTGGAGTTGGCGCTGATCGCCGAGAAAGGCTACGAGAACTACTTTCTCACTGTGCACGACATCGTCGCCTATGCCCGCCGCCAGCACATCCTCTGCCAGGGCCGCGGCTCGGCGGCCAATTCGGTGGTCTGCTACGTCCTGGGCATCACCGAATTGAATCCGCTCACTGGCAACCTGCTGTTCGAGCGCTTCATCTCCCGCGAGCGCGACGAACCGCCGGACATCGACGTCGACTTCGAGCACGAGCGCCGCGAAGAGGTCATCCAGTACGTCTTCCGCCGCTATGGTCGCGAGCGGGCCGCGCTCACCGCGGTGGTCAGCACCTATCACGCCGCCGGGGCCCTGAGAGACGTCGGCAAGGCCCTGGGGCTGCCGCTCGATCAGCTCAATGCCTTGTCCGGCTGCGCCGGGCGCTGGACTGACGAGATCCCCGGCCCGCCGCGGCTGCGCGAAGCCGGCTTCGACCCGGACAGCCCGCTGCTGCAGCGGGTGCTCATCCTCGCCGGCCAGTTGATCGGCTTCCCCCGGCACCTTTCCCAGCATCCCGGTGGCTTCGTCATCTCCGCGGCGCCCCTGGCGACCCTGGTGCCGGTGGAGAACGCCGCCATGGCCGAGCGCACCCTGATCCAGTGGGACAAGGACGACCTCGACGCCGTGGGCCTGCTCAAGGTGGACATCCTCGCCCTGGGCATGCTCAGCGCGCTGCGCCGCTGTTTCGACCTGGTCGCCGACTGGCGCGGTCAGCGCTGGACCCTGGCCAGCCTGCCCCAGGAGGATCAGCCCACCTACGCCATGATCTCCCGTGCCGATACGGTCGGAGTATTCCAGATCGAGTCCCGCGCCCAGATGGCCATGCTGCCGCGCCTCAGGCCCAGGACGCTCTACGACCTGGTGATCGAGGTGGCCATCGTCCGGCCCGGCCCCATCCAGGGCGACATGGTGCATCCCTATCTGCGGCGCCGTAACAAGGAAGAAGTCGCGGACTATCCCCATGACGAACTACGCCCGGCACTGGAGCGCACCCTGGGCGTGCCCTTGTTCCAGGAGCAAGTGATGCAGATCGCCATGATCGCCGCCGAATATTCGCCGGGCGAAGCCGATCAGTTGCGGCGCTCCATGGCCGCCTGGAAACGCCATGGCGGCCTCGAACCCCATCGCCAGCGCCTGCACGATCGCATGGTCGCCCGTGGCTATCGCCCGGAATTCGCCGCGCGCCTCTTCGAACAGATCAAGGGCTTCGGCAGCTACGGCTTTCCAGAGTCCCATGCCGCCAGCTTCGCCTTGCTGACCTATGCCAGTTCCTGGCTCAAATGCCACGAGCCGGCTGCCTTCGCCTGCGCCCTGGTCAACAGTTGGCCGATGGGCTTCTACAGTCCCGACCAGGTGCTGCAGGACGCCCGGCGCCATGGCATCGAGGTGCGCCCGGTGACGGTACAGATCAGCGACTGGGATTGCCGGCTGGAGGCGGGCGCTGGCCAGCAGCCGGCGATCCGGCTGGGGCTGCGCCTGGTGCAGGGCCTGGCGGAAGCGGTCGGGCGCCGCCTGGTCGCCGTGCGCGGCGCGCAACCCTTTCGCGATGTGGAAGAACTCTGTCGACGGGCCGAGCTGGATGCCCGGGCACGAGGGCAACTGGCCGACGCCGGTGCCCTGGGGGACCTGGTCGGTGATAGACACCAGGCGCGTTGGGCCGTGGCGGGGGTGGAACGGCAACTGCCGCTGTTCGAGGCGACCGGCAGTGCGGTGGAGGAGCGCCCGACCTTGCCCACACCCAGCGTCGCCGAAGAGGTCCATGCCGACTACCGCACTCTGGGCACCACCCTGGGACCTCATCCCCTGGCCCTGCTGCGCGGTGAACTCCACAGCCGTCGCTGTCGGGATTTCAGCCAGCTGGCGGACATTTCACCCGGCAGCCGGGTACGGGTGGCGGGGCTGGTGCGTGGTCGACAGCGACCGGGCACGGCCAGCGGCGTTATCTTCGTCACCCTGGAAGACGAGCACGGCATGCTCAACGTGGTGGTCTGGCGCGCGGTGGGCGAACAGCAGCGGCGGCCTTTGTTGCAGGCACGGTTGCTACAGGTCGAAGGGCATCTGGAGCGGAAAGCGGGAGTACAGCACCTGATCGCCGGTCGGCTGACCGACCTGAGTCCGCTGCTCGACGAACTCATGGTGTCGAGTCGGGATTTTCATTAGCGAAACGGCGGCAAACGAGGGGAGGTGACTGGAGCGGGTGAAGCTGAGAGGGGTGTCGCGGCGGGGCTATATTCTTGCGGACTTGCGGAGGGACTGTCTTCCAGAGCGCCCGAAAGCGCCCGGAAGACAAGAATCGACCACGCAGTCTTAGCTGACGGCGTCTTTCAGGCCTTTGCCGGGCTTGAAGCCGGGCAGCTTGGCAGCGGCGATCTTGATGGTAGCGCCGGTCTGCGGGTTGCGGCCTTCGCGAGCAGCGCGCTCTTTCACTGCGAAAGTTCCGAAACCGACCAGGCTAACGCTGTCGCCTTGCTTCAGGGCGTCGGTCACCGCGGTGGTGAAGGCGTCCAGGGCTTTGGCAGCGGTGGCCTTGGGCAGGTCGGCAGACGCGGCAATGGCGTCGATCAGCTCAGCTTTATTCATGTAAAAACTCCATGTGTGAGTATTGGCCAGGCAGTATAGCGGCAGCTTTGCCTTGCGTAGAGCCTTTGTAAGCCTCTGCGTGGCCGGTTGAAGCAGCCTTGTTGTTCGGCGCTACAGGATACGCATAGCGGGCGAAAGAGCGATAGGGTATTCCATCAAGCAGGGGCGTGAAAACCTGATCCGTACTGCATTTTCTAAGCTTTACAACCCAACCTTCATGTTTTTGGGCAGCGCCGAGGACCGTTTGGTTTCCTTTAGGCGACCCGGTCCGGGGAAAGATGTGGCTGCAAAGGCGGTGTCAAGGGCGGCAAACCGTAAGCCGCCCGGGCCGCATCGCAGTGTGGATTGGGCTCGCCGTCTTCCCAGGCCGCGGTGAATTCACGGCAGGTGCTGGAGCGATTTTCATAGATGGTGCAGCGCGTGCAGCCGCCAATCTCGCCCAGCAAAGCCGTGCAGCGCGCGGGTTTCTGCTCGGTACCCAGCATCGCTGCCAGGTGTGGAGTGACGGCCACCGTCAGGTTATCGGGCACCAGGCCGCCTGCCGATTGGCATTCGCCCCAATAGAAAGACACGCGGAAATAGGCGCAGCAGGCGCCACAGCTAAGGCAAGGATTCTCGGTCGACATGCACGAAAGCCATCGCAGAAACCGGCGGTGCCGGCGGGACAGGGGCTGATTCTAGGCAAGCGCCCGCAGGCTGCGAAGCCCCCGGCAACGACCGTTCGGCGCCGACCTACGGCAGTGTTTCCCCGTTGCTCGGTGCGGCCAGATGTCGCTGCAGCCAGGCGATGAACACCCTGACCTTGGCCGGCACCAGGCGGCGGTGCGGATAAACCGCATGAATGGCGATGGCCTGGGTGTGCCAGGCGAGGAACAGTCGTTCCAGACGGCCGCTGGCGATGTCTTCGTTAACCAGGAAGTCCGGTTGGCGGATGATGCCGTGCCCGTCCAGCGCCGCCCGGTGCAGCACGCTGCCGTTGTTCGCCCGCAGGTGTCCGGCGACCTTCACCTGCAGATGCTCCTCGCCGCGCTGGAACTGCCAGGTGTCGCCATCGCTGGCGTAGCTGTAGAGCAGGCAGCGATGCTGGCCGAGTTCGCTCGGGTGGTCCGGTCGTCCGTGGCGTTGCAGATAGGTAGGCGCCGCGCAGACATGCAGCTCCACCGCGCCCAGCGGCTGCGCCACCAGGCTGGAGTCGCTCAGATCGCCAATCCGCAGGGCGAGATCGAAGCCTTCCTCGACCAGCCGAACCTGGCGGTCGCTGAGCTCCAGGTCGATGGCCAGGTCCGGGTACTCATGCAGGAAGCTGCTCACCAGCGGCGCCAGGTGACGCACCCCGAAGGTAAGGGGCGCACTCACCCTAAGGCGTCCCCGCGGGCGCTCGTGACCTTCCTGCAGACGGTGTTCGAGCGCCTGCAGATCGCCCAACAGCGGAACTATGCCTTCGTGGAGCGTGCGCCCGGCTTCGGTGAGACTCAGGGTGCGGGTCGTACGTTGCAGCAGCCGTGTGCCGTAGTGTCGCTCCAGGGCCGCCAGATGCTTGGTCAAGGCCGAGCGTGACAGCTCCAGGCGCTCGGCGGCGGCGGTCAGGCTGCCGAGTTCGACGATCTTGACGAAGGCCTGCAACGAACGAAGGGTGTCCATTTTTGTTTCCATAATGTGCACAGTCCATTCGCAGCTTGCTACTTTATTCGCGCTCTGGAAACAGGAAAATGAGCCTATCCTTCCTGTAGTAGAGACCTGTCATGACCACCTCGACCGCTTCCACCGCTCCCTATGCCGCCCTCCTGCTGCGTCTTGCCCTGGGCGCCATGTTCCTCGCCCATGGCCTGACCAAGCTGCTGGTGTTCACCCTGCCGGGTACGGCCAGTTTCTTCGCCTCGGTAGGCTTTCCCGGCTGGTTGGCCTATCCGGTCACCTTCTTCGAACTGGGTGCCGGTGTGTTGCTGATTCTTGGTGCCTGGGTGCGTCCCGTCGCGGCGGTGGCTGCCGTCCAGCTGTTCGTCGCCGCCACCGTACACTTCGGCAATGGCTGGTCCTTCACCAATCCCCATGGTGGTTGGGAATACCCGGTGTTCCTCGCCGTGACCGCCGCCGCCTTGGCCTTGCTGGGCGCCGGTCGGCCATCCTGGGATGCCCGCAAGCAATCCTGATCCTTATTCCCGCGAGGTAGTCGCCATGTCGCTTCCCACACTGTTCATCTCCCATGGCTCGCCCATGGAGGCGCTCGATGCCGGTGCGGCAGGGCAGGCCTGGCGCACCCTAGGGCAGACGCTGCCGACCCCGGCGGCCATCGTGGTGGTCTCGGCACACTTCGACACCCCGGTGCCGGTGTTCGGCACCGCCGAACGTCCCGCCACCATTCACGACTTCTATGGCTTTCCCGAGGCGCTCTATCGCCTGAGCTACCCGGCGCCCGGTGCGCCGGCGCTAGCCGAAACTCTGGCGCAGGGGCTGCGCGAGCAGGGCTGGGAGGCGCGTACCGCTGAGCAGGGGCTGGACCACGGTGCCTGGGTGCCGCTGCGCTATCTCTATCCGGATGCCCGGATTCCGGTGGTGCCCCTGTCGATGAGCGCCGACCGTGGACCGGACTATCATTTCGCCCTGGGCCAGGCCCTGGCGCCCTTGCTCCCGGCGGATACCCTGCTGATCGGCTCGGGCAGCCTGACCCACAACCTCGGTGACTTCCGCCGCGGCGGTGAGGATTCGCCCGCCTACGTCAAGGCGTTCCAGGGGTGGATCCAGGAGCGCCTGCGCGAACGGGATCTGCCCGCCTTGCTGGATTACCGCCGACAGGCACCCTATGCCCGGCAGGCCCATCCCACCGACGAACACCTGCTGCCGCTGTTCGTCGCCCTGGGCGCCGCTGCGTCCGAGGGTGAATTCAAGATCCATCACGATGGCATCGCCCATCGCATCCTGGCGATGGACCTCTACGGTTTCTCCCGCTGAGACGAACAGGGCCAGGTCGGCGTCCGACCTGGCCCTGTTTCCTTTCGAATGCCCTTGAGGCTGGCTCGCGTTCTCAGCCGAACAGCCCAGGACCATAGCCCCACATCAACACCGTGGTCGCCATCAGCACCTCGAGCACCAGCACCCCGATGGCCAGGGTCGAGCCCGACATGATGAAGCCTTCCCGCTGGTCGATGTTGAGGAAGCCGGGAATACCGGTGTAGAGCAGATAGGCCGAATAGGCGAGTCCGACGATCCCGGCCATGGCGCACAGCCATACCAGCGGATAGAAGCCCACCAAGCCGCTGAGCAGCATGGGCGTGGCCACGTAGCCGGCGAAGAGAATGCAGCGATTGGCACTGGGCCGATCCGGATAGCGCCGCGCCAGCCAATGGATCACATGACCCATGGCTACCACGGCGGCCATGATCAGCGCATAGCTGATCACCGCCAGGACCACGGCCGTTGGTAAATCCAGCACATGGGCCTCGCCACCGCCGAAACGCCAGCCGAAGGTGGTGGTACCTACCAGGGAGGCTACGACGGGAATGGCCGCCAGGAAGGCGACGTGGTGGGCGAAGAAATGCCCGACGGTTTCCCCCTCACGACGAATCTGTTGCCACTCGCGATCGGGATGGGCCAGCAGGCCCCAGACATGATTGATCATGATTCTGCTCCTCACCCGCCGTGGTCGCCGGCAGCGGGCCTTCATGGATGGCGAACGCTAAAGCTGGAATGCATCTGGCGACACTCTTATGAGTATAGAAAAGCTCTGGAATGCGTCATGCGAGCCGACGAAGGGCAGGGTGCGTCGAAACGAAGCGACCAATGGTCTTCGCAGCACCAGCTCGGTGCATTTTCCGCCTCGACCGCGAAGGAGATCGGCCGAAAAAGCGATACTTGACCAGTTGGTCAGGATTTTGCTTGCTCAGCAGCACTGTTACCGTCACGTGAGATCCGCCATGCCTTCCTTCGACATCATCATCGCCGGCGCCGGCATGGGCGGTCTTTCCGCTGCCCTGGCACTGCGCCAGGCCGGTCATCGGGTACGCCTCTACGAGCGTGCCAGCGAGCTGGCCCCCATCGGCGCGGCCATTTCCATCTGGCCCAATGGGGTCCGGGTACTCGAACGCCTGGGGCTGGGGTCGGCCATCGCTGCCGTGAGCGGCGACATGCGCACCATGAGTTACCACGACCGCCAGGGGCAGTTGCTCACGCGCTTCAGTCTGTTGCCGCTCTATGAAGCGGTCGGCCTACCGGCGCGACCCATCGCCCGGGCGCACCTCCAGCAGCTGCTGCTCGACGCCGTGGGCACGGAGTGGGTGACCCTCGGCGTCGGCTGCGAAGATTTCGAGCAGGACGCACAGGGGGTGACGGTCCGGCTCAGCGATGGTCGCCAGGAGCGCGCCGACCTGCTGATCGCTGCCGATGGCACCCACTCGCGCTTGCGGGATCGGGTCGTGGGGCAGGCGATCACCCGCGACTACTGCGGCTACGTCAACTGGAACGGCCGGGTAAGGATCGCACCTGATCTGGCCGAGGCCCATGAATGGGCGCAATTCGTCGGCGATCACCAGCGCGTTTCGCTGATGCCCATGGGGGGTGACGAATTCTATTTCTTCTTCGACGTGCCGCTGCCCAAGGGCACGCCCAATGACCGCAGTCGTTACCGCGCGGAACTGGCCGAGCACTTCGCCGGCTGGGCGCCACCGGTGCAACGGCTCATCGAGCGGCTGGACCCCCAGGGCGTCGCCCGGGTGGAGATCCACGATACCCGGCCCTTGCCCAATCTTGTCCGCGGCCGGGTGGCGCTGCTGGGGGATTCGGCCCACGCCATGGCGCCGGACCTGGGGCAGGGCGGTTGCCAGGCCATGGAGGATGCCTGGGTGCTGGCGCGTTGCCTGGAAGCCGCGGCCGAGCCGCTGGCGGCCCTGCAAGCCTACGAGAAGGCCCGGCTGGAGAGGGTCGCCGGCATCGTCGAGCGGGCCCGCAAGCGTTGCGAGATCACCCATGGCCACGATCCGGAAGCGACCCAGGCCTGGTACGCCGAACTGGCCGAGGAAACCGGCGAAACCGTGATCGCCGGCCTACGCAAGACGGCCGATGGCGGTCCGCTGTGAAATAGCGGCTGCACGGCGGGACGATTGACGGCGGCGGGGGTCGAAAGGCCCACGTCCTCGTCGCCAGACCTCGTTGGAGAATCGCCCATGCGCCTGCGTCTCGCCCTGACCCTCGCCAGCTCCTTCGCCCTCGCCCCGCTGGCTTTTGCCGCCGAGGGCGGCTGTCCTTATCCGCAGACGGTGAAGTTCGCCGGGCCCAACTGGGAGAGCGGCATGTTCACCACCGAGGTGCTGCGGCTACTGGTGGAGAAGGGCTATGGCTGCCAGACCGATGCGGTGCCGGGCAATACCGTGACCCTGGAGAACGCCCTGGCGCAGAACGACATCCAGGTCACCGGTGAGCAGTGGGCCGGGCGCAGTCCGGCCTGGCGTGCGGCGGAAAAGGCCGGCAAGGTGTTCGCCGTGGGCGAGACGGTCAAGGGTGCCACCGAAGGTTGGTGGGTGCCGGAATACCTGGTCAAGGGCGATCCTGCCCGCGGCATCGCGGCCAAGGCGCCGGACCTGAAGAGCGTGGCCGACCTGCCACGCTACAAGGAGCTATTCCGCGATCCGGAGGAGCCAGGCAAGGGGCGCTTTCTCAATTGCCCCACCGGCTGGACCTGCGAGATCGTCAACAGCCAGAAGCTCAAGGCCTACAAGCTGACCGACAGCTACACCAACTTCCGCACCGGCACCGGCCCCGCGCTGGACGCCGCCATCGCCACCGCCATGCGTCGTGGCGAGCCGGTGCTCTTCTACTATTGGTCGCCGACGCCGCTGATGGGGCGTTACAAGCTGGTCCAGCTGGAAGAGCCGCCCTTCAGCGAGAAGGCCTGGGAAACCCTGTCGGACCCGAAGAATCCCAATCCGCTGCCCTCGCGCTCGCTACCGGCCAAGATCACCATCGGCGTCTCCCGCGACCTCCACGACAAGGCCCCGGCGCTGGTGGCGCTGTTCGAGAAGGTCGAATTCCCCCTCGACCAGTTCAACGGCATCCTCGCGGAAATGGCCGAAAAACACGAAGACGCCCCGGTCGTCGCCAAGCGCTTCCTCAAGGAGCATCCGGAAATCTGGACGACCTGGCTGCCGGCGGACAACGCCGCGCGGGTGAAGGCGGCGCTCTAAGGGCTGCATGAGGGATAATGACGGTTTTCCGTGTTGGAGCCGCCCATGACCGTCGCTGCCCTTACCATGTACGTCGAGCCTGCCGAGGTACGCGACGCCTATCGCCAACTAGCCGCGGCCGTGGCCCTATGCCTTGAGTCGACCCTCGAACCGGCACCGGAGGAGCTGCCAGCGCTCTGGACCCATCCCGAGCTGCTGCTGGCCCAGACCTGCGGCTATCCCTGGGCGACCCGCCTGCGCGGTCAGGTCCGCCTGGTCGCGGCACCGCGCTACACCTTCGACGGCTGCGTCGGCGCCGAGCACTGCGCCTTCATCCTGGTTCCCGAGACGCTGGACGCCAGTAGCCTGGCAGACCTGCGCGGCAAGCGGGTGGCGCTCAACGGCCTGGATTCCAATACCGGCATGAATCTGCTGCGCCACGCCGTGGCATCCCTGGCCGAGCGCGGACGCTTCTTCGGCGAGGTGATCGTCAGCGAGAGCCATGCCAACAGCCTGGCATTGTTGCAGCAAGGGCATGCCGATGTGGCTGCGGTGGACGCCGTGACCTACGGCTACCTGCAGCGCGCCGAGCCTGGGCGCGTCGCCGGCCTGCGTCTCTTGCAGCGCACGCGGTCGAGTCCGACGCTGCCCTTCATCACCGCGTCCAGTCGGTCCGACGCGGAAGTTGAGGCCTTGCGTGCGGCCCTGAGCGATACCCTGGTCACCCAGCCCAAGCTTGCCCGCATTCTCGTCATCGAGGGTTTCGCGGCGGTGGATGAGAGCACCTATCTGCCGCTGCTGGACTGGCGGCGAGAGGCGGTGGAGCAGGGGTATCCGGTGATTGCCTAGTTGGGTAGCCTTGGGCTTCGCTACGCTCAACCCGCTCTACGACCTATCGCGGCCATGACGGTCCGCCGATGCGGCCGCTCCTACAAAAGCATCACCTCTTGTAGGAGCGGCCCATGGCCGCGATGAAGAGTCGCTAGCCGGGTAATCCATCCAACTTACACCCGCCCCCCTCCTGCAATCGCCGCAACTCCACCAGATCGTGGCTGCAGAACAGCGTCAGCCCCAGATCCTGGCGCAGGGAGAGTTCGCGCAGGCGCGCCTGGTTCTCCAGGCGGCTGGCACGGTCGGCTTCCATCAATCGTTGATAGAACCTCAGCCCCGGCGTACAGCGGCGGTCGGGGTGCCCCATCTCGTCACGGTAGAAATAGGCGTCCCCCGCGTGCAGCAACCAGCCGCCCTCGTGCTGGATGGCGATACCGGCATGGCCCGGGGTGTGGCCGGGTAGGGGGATCATCAGGATCTCCGGCGGCAGACCGGGTAGGTCGCGCACGCTGGCGAAACCCTGCCAGGCCTCGCCCCGCGGTTCGTGGAAATGCCAGTGTCGGATACCCTGCCACTGCGCCGGGCTGTAGCGGCGCTGGCCGATGAAGCTGTGGCGCTGGCGCTGGGCATCCCATTCGCGCTGCAGCACATGGACCTGGGCCTGGGGAAAGTCGTCCAGCCCGCCGGCGTGATCGAAATCCAGGTGGGTCAGCACGATATGGCGGACATCGCCCGGTCGGAAGCCCAGCCGACGAAGCTGCGCCAGGGCGCTGAGCTCAGGGTCGTACTGGATGCGATTCATCAAGCGGAAGAAAGGGCTGAGCCGCCGACCGCGCTCCCGGAGATCGGCTTCGCCAAAGCCGGTATCCACCAGCACCAGCCCGGACTGGTCGGTTTCCACCAACAGGCAATGGCAGGCGAGATGGGCGGCGAGCCCACGGCTGAAGCCGTCGTACAGCGCCCCGCCCAGGGGACACATGCAGCCGCAGTTGAGGTGATGGATACGCATGATCGGCTCCGCGAGGGTGTCTTCGATAGAAGAGGCCCAAGCGGGCAAAGTTCGAGCGCAACGGTCGTCGTATCGGGCGCCGCGGCTTACCGAACAAGTCGGCAGGCGCCGGGTAGCCTCGTTCAGTGCCCGTGAACCCGTCGAGGGTCGCCGTAAACCCTGGCGCTGAACCCTGAGCCCGCGGCGCTGACCAAGCTAGGATCGCCAGCGGACCGGCTCTGCCGCCCTGGCCCGCCCAGTGCAGACGGAGTTCTCCATGCCCCCAGTCTTTCCCCGCCGTTCCCTCCTGGCCGCTGGCCTGTCCCTTGGCCTGCTCGCCGCCGGCTCTGTCCAGGCTGCCGACTGGTGCGCCAGCAAGCCGGTGAAGTTCGCCGGGGTCAACTGGGAAAGTGGCATGCTGCTCACCGAGTTGATGGGCTTCGTCCTGCAGCACGGCTATGACTGCAAGGTAGATAGCATCCCCGGTAACTCCATCACCCTGGAGCAGGCGCTGGCCAACGATGACATCCAGGTGTTCGCCGAGGAGTGGATCGGCCGCAGCGAGGCCTGGAACAAGGCCGCCGCCGCCGGCAAGGTCATTGGCGTAGGCGCGCCTATCGAGGGCGCCACCGAAGGCTGGTACGTGCCGCGCTACCTGGTGGAAGGCGAGGGCGCCAAGGCGCCCAAGCTCAAGACCATCGCCGACCTGGGCCAATACGCTGAGCTGTTCCGCGACCCGGAAGAGCCGGGCAAGGGCCGCTTCTACAATTGTCCGGCGGGCTGGACCTGCGAACTGGAAAATACCCAGATGCTGCAGAGCTACGGCCTGAGCGACAAATACACCAACTTCCGCCCCGGCACCGGGCCGGCACTGGATGCGGCCATCATCTCGGCCACCAAGCGCAAGCAGCCGATCCTTACCTACTACTGGTCGCCGACGCCGCTGCTGGGCCGCGTCGACATGGTGCAACTCAAGCCCCGCGACGGCGAAGCCAAGCGCATCCAGGTGCAGGCCGGGCTGTCCAAGCCCTTCCACGACGGCGCTCCCGAGCTGGTCGCCGTGCTGAGCCGAGTCAACGTACCCATCGAACTGCTCAACCGCACCCTGGCCGAGCAGGCCGAAGCCAAGCAGGACGCGCCCGCCGCCGCCAAGGCGCTGCTCAAGGCCCACCCCGAACTCTGGCAGGCCTGGGTGACCGACGCTGCGGCGCGCAGCAAGATCCAGGCGGCGCTCTAGGATGTTCCCCGAGGGCCTGACCTTTTCCTTCGCCGATGCGGTGAATCGCGGCGTCGACTGGCTGGTGACCCGCTACGGCGATGTCTTCCGCGCCATCTCCGACACCCTGCTGCAGGCCATCGTCTGGCTCGAAGGGCTGCTGCGCGGCACGCCCTGGTGGGCCATCCTGCTGATCGTCGCGGCGCTGGCCGGCCACGCCACCCGCCGGGTGCTGCCGACGCTGGTGATCACCGGTCTGCTGTTCCTGGTCGGCGCCCTGGGGCTGTGGGACAAGCTGATGCAGACCCTGGCCCTGGTGCTGGTGGCCACCGCCATCGCGGTGGTCATCGGCGTGCCCCTGGGCATCCTCTGCGCCCGCAGCGCGCGCCTGCGCCTGGTGCTGATGCCGCTCTTGGACATCATGCAGACCATGCCCAGCTTCGTGTATCTGATCCCGGTGCTGATGCTGTTCGGCCTGGGCAAGGTGCCGGCGATCTTCGCCACGGTGATCTATGCCGCGCCGCCGCTGATCCGCCTCACCGACCTGGGCATCCGTCAGGTCGACCGCGAGGTCATGGAGGCGGTCAACGCCTTCGGCGCCAGTCGCTGGCAGCAGCTGTTCGGCGTGCAATTGCCGCTGGCCCTGCCGAGCATCATGGCCGGTATCAACCAGACCACCATGATGGCGCTGTCCATGGTGGTGATCGCTTCCATGATCGGCGCCCGCGGCCTGGGCGAAGAGGTGCTGGTGGGCATCCAGACCCTGGACGTAGGCAAGGGCCTGCAGGCGGGCCTGGCCATCGTCATCCTCGCCGTCGTCATCGACCGCATCACCCAGGCCTATGGTCGCCAGCGCCACGAGGTGGAGCGATGAAGATCGTCGTCGAGCGGGTCTCCAAGATCTTCGGCAAGCGCGAGCAGGCGGCCCTGGCGCTGCTGCGCGAGGGACACGACAAGGCCGAGATTCTCGCCCGCACCGGCTGCGTGGTGGGGGTGGACGATCTCTCCCTGGAGATCGCCGAGGGCGAGATCTTCGTCATCATGGGGCTGTCCGGTTCGGGTAAGTCGACCCTGGTGCGCCACCTCAACCGGCTGATCGACCCGAGTAGCGGGCGCATCCTCATCGATGGCCAGGACATCCTCGAGCTGCCGCTGCCGGCCCTGCGCGAATTGCGCCGCCAGCGCATCAGCATGGTGTTCCAGAGCTTCGGCCTGTTGCCGCATCGGCGGGTGCTCGATAACGTCGCCTACGGCCTCAAGGTACGCGGCGAGCCCAAGGCGGTCTGGCGCGAACGGGCGCTGCACTGGCTGGAGGTGGTGGGCCTGAGCGGTTACGAGCGCAAGTGGCCGCACCAGCTCTCCGGCGGCATGCGCCAGCGGGTCGGCCTGGCGCGGGCCCTGGCGGCGGACACCGAGATCATCCTGATGGACGAGGCTTTTTCCGCCCTCGATCCGCTGATCCGCGCCGAAATGCAGGACCAACTGTTGGAGCTGCAACAACGCCTGCACAAGACCATCGTGTTCATTACCCATGACCTGGACGAAGCCCTGCGCCTGGGCAATCGTATCGCCATCCTGCGCGATGGCCGCCTGGTGCAGGTGGGCACGCCGGCGGACATCCTCGGCCAGCCGGCCGACGACTACGTGGCCCGTTTCGTCCAGCGGCGCAGCGTTGCGACAGTTTGAAACAATTGCGGCAGAGGCCTTCACGAGCATTTCACGGGGCCAAGGCTCTGATGGTGAGACCTGTGGCCTGACCTCGCGTCGGGCCTTTCTTCTACCTCTGGAACCGCGCCGCAATGGACTATCTGCTACAACTCGCCGCCGACCCCACCGTCTGGATCGCCCTGGCCACCCTGATCGTCATGGAAGTGGTGCTCGGCATCGACAACCTGATCTTCATCTCCATCATCACCAACAAGCTGCCCGCCCACCAACAGCACAACGCCCGCCGCATCGGCATCGGCCTGGCGTTGATCATGCGTCTGGGCCTGCTCGGGACCGTCGCCTGGATCGTCCAGCTCACCGAGCCGGTCATCGAAGTCTTCGGCAAGAGTTTCTCCTGGAAGGACCTGATCCTCATCGCCGGCGGCCTGTTCCTCTTGTGGAAGGCGACCAAGGAGATCCATCACAACGTCGATCCGGAGCCCGACAGCGCCCTGACCCAGGGTGGCGAGGTAGCGACCCTGGGCTTCAGCTCGGCCATCGTGCAGATCCTGTTGCTGGACCTGGTGTTCTCGGTGGACAGCATCATCACCGCGGTGGGCATGACCGAACACCTGCCGGTGATGGTGATCGCCGTGGTGGTGGCGGTGACCGTCATGTTGCTGGCGGCCAATCCCCTGGCCACCTTCATCAACAACAACCCCACCGTCGTGATGCTGGCGCTGGGCTTCCTGATCATGATCGGCATGACCTTGATCGCCGAAGGTTTCGGCGCCCATGTGCCCAAGGGCTACATCTATGCGGCCATGGCCTTCTCGGCGCTGATCGAGGGGCTGAACATGCTCTCGCGGCGGGCCAAGCGCCGTAAGCAGGCCGCTGGCAAGTAGGAAATCAGGACGTGCCGGAGGGCTCTGTTACATTCCGGCACGTCTATTGCTAACAATAAATTCAAGGACTAGGCACTATCGGTCGAGACCCTTGTCATAGCAGCGTCACACGCGAGGTTTACAACTGAGTCATGAACATACAAGCCCAAGCCCAGAACGCCATGCATGCCCTCAGCGCCGCCTTCGCGCCGATGAGCTGCGTCATCGACGCCCAGAGCAAGCGTGGTTTTTCCTTCATCGTCGTCAATGAGCATGGTGTGGCCAAGCACACCCGCCGGATCTACCGCGACGAATACAGCAACCCGAGCCGCCTGCAGGCCATCATCGACAGCACCCGCCTGGCCATCGCCGGCTGAGATTCAGCCGGCTCCCGCTTCACCCCTCCCGCTTTACCGTCTGCGCCCCACCCGAGCTACGGGTGTACCGGCGGCAGATAGGCCAAGGTTCCCCCCAATAGCCAGAGCAGCACTAGCACCAGAGGTGCATGGACCAGCAGCTGCACGAAGGAAAAGCCGACCAGGTCGCGCGCCTTCAGCCCCAGCACGCCCAGCAGCGGCAGCATGTAGAACGGATTGATCAGATTCGGCAGCGCCTCGGCGGCATTGTAGATCTGCACCGCCCAGCCCAGGTGATACTGCAGGTCGTTAGCCACCTGCATCACATAGGGCGCTTCGATGATCCACTTGCCCCCGCCCGAGGGGATGAAGAACCCCAGCAGCGCCGAATAGACACCCATCAGCAGGGCGAAGGTATCGTGGGTGGCGATCTGGGTGAAAAATGCTGCTATATGGTGCGCCAGGGTCTGGCCATCGGCGCCATTGACCTTGGTCAGGATGGCAGCGATGGAGCCATACAGCGGAAACTGGATCAGCACCCCGGTGGTGGCCGGCACCGCGCGGGCCACGGCGTCGAGGAAGTGCCGTGGCCGCCAGTGCAGCAGGGCGCCCAGGGTGATGAACAGCAGATTGTAGGTGTTCAGCCCGGAGATGGCCTCGATGGCCGGCTTGCTGGCGAATTCCTGGATCAACCAACCGGCGGCGAGCAGCACCAGCAGGATGATCAGCACCGGGCTGTATTCCAGCCACTCCCCTGGACGGGTCGGTGTGGCGGCGGGCTTGGGCGCCGGGGTGACGTCGACGCCACAGGCGCGGGCATCGCGGGCGCTGTCCGGACCCGGCGCGGTGACATAGGCGATCACCGCCGAGACCACCAGCAGCACCAGCAGCAGGGCGCCGGATTGCCAGAGAAACAGCGTCTGGCTGAAGGGGATTACCCCGGTGATGGCGAGGATCGACGGTGGCAGGCTGGCCGGGTTGGCCTGCAATTGCGCCGCCGAGGACGACAGCCCCAGCGCCCAGACCGCGCCCAGGCCGAGGTAGGCGGCGGCGCCGGCGGCGCGGTAGTCCATCTTGAGTTCTTCGCGGCGGGCCAGGGCACGCACCAGCAGGCCGCCGAACACCAGGCTCAGGCCCCAGTTGAGCAGCGACGCGAGCATGGCCACCAGGGCCACCCAGCACACCGCGCCACGTCCGGTACGGGGTACTCGCGCCAGGCGCTCGATCAATCGCGCCGCCGGCCCGGAGCTGGCCACCACGTAGCCGCCGATGACCACGAAGGCCATCTGCATGGTGAAGGGAATCAGACTCCAGAAACCGTCGCCAAAGGCCTTGGCGGTCTTGGCCGCCGGCGCGCCCATGCCCAGGGCGGCCAGGGCCACCACGGCCACGGCGAGGACGGCGAATACCCAGGAATCGGGAAACCAGCGCTCGGCCCAGTTGGAGCAGGCCAGGGCGAACCGCGCGCTACGCGAATCACGGGAAGGGGTTGAGCTCATGGTGGATCCTTTTGTTGTTGTTTTTAAGAAGAACATCAGCAGTAGGGTGGAAAACGGCGCAGCCTTTTCCACGCGTTGGGGGCATATCGCGGCCATGGGCCGCTCCTACAGATACGGACACACTGTAGGAGCGGCCCATGGCCGCGATAAAATCATCAATCGACTACCGCCGCTCTACCGCCAAGGCCACGCCCTGGCCGCCACCGATGCACAGGGTCGCCAGACCCCGGCGACCCTCACGGCGGCGCAATTCATGGAGCAGGGTTACCAGCACCCGGCAACCCGAAGCGCCAATGGGATGGCCGAGGGCGATGGCGCCGCCGTTGACGTTGACCTTCTCATCATCCCACTCCAGCTCCTGGCCCACCGCCAGCGCCTGGGCGGCGAAGGCTTCGTTGGCTTCGATCAGGTCCAGGTCGGCCAACTGCCAGCCGGCCTTTTCCAGGGTCTTGCGGGTCGCCGAGACCGGGCCGATGCCCATGATCGCCGGGTCCACCCCGGCGCTGGCATAGGCGGCGACATGCGCCAGCGGCGTCAGCCCCAGTGCCTTGGCCTTGGCCGCACTCATCACCAGCACCGCGGCAGCGCCGTCGTTGAGGCTGGAGGCGTTGCCGGCGGTGACGCTGCCGTCCTTGGTGAAGGCCGGACGCAGCCGCGCCAGGCCTTCGGCGGTAGTGTCGGCGCGGATGCCTTCGTCGGTGTCGAACAGCAGCGGCTCACCCTTGCGCTGGGGGATGGCCACCGGGGTGATCTCCTCGCGGAAACGCCCGGACTCCACCGCCGCTGCGGCGCGCTGCTGGGAGCGGGCGGCGAAGGCATCCTGGGCCTCGCGGCTGAGCTGGTACTTCTGCACCAGGTTCTCCGCGGTTTGGCCCATGTGGTAGTCGTTGAAGGCATCCCAGAGGCCATCGCTGATCATCGAATCGACCAGCTCGGCATGGCCCAGCCGCAAGCCAGTGCGTACCTTGGGCAGCACATAGGGCGCCAGGCTCATGTTCTCCATGCCGCCGGCGACGACGATCTCGGCGTCGCCGCAGCGGATCGCCTGGACGGCCAGCTGCACCGCCTTGAGGCCGGAGCCGCAGACCTTGTTGAGGGTCAGGGCTGGCACTTCGTGAGGTAGTCCAGCCTTGACCGCTGCCTGGCGCGCCGGATTCTGGCCGGCGCCGGCGGTGAGTACCTGGCCGAGGATGACCTCATCCACCTGGCTTGGGGCCACGCCGGTCTGCTCCAGCAGGGCGCGAATGACGGTGGCGCCGAGCTCCACGGCGGGGATATTGGCCAGGGAGCCCTGGAAGCTGCCGACCGCGGTGCGGGTGGCGGCGACGATGACGACGTCTTGCATGTTCCGGGTCTCCTCTAGGCCTGGATAGCGGCGCCGGTGGCGGCGCGCAGTTCATCGAGGCTGACGCCTTCGGCCAACTCCACCAGCTTGAGACCGCTTTCGGTCACCTCCAGCACGGCCAGGTCGGTGATGATCAGGTCGACCACGCCGACCCCGGTCAGCGGCAGGTCACAGGCCGGCAGGATCTTGTGCGCGCCCTTGGCGGTGTGCTCCATCAGCACCACCACACGCTGCACGCCGGCCACCAGGTCCATGGCGCCGCCCATGCCCTTGACCATCTTGCCGGGGATCATCCAGTTGGCCAGATCGCCTTGCTCCGACACCTGCATGGCGCCGAGGATGGCCAGGTTCACGTGACCGCCGCGGATCATGCCGAAGCTGGTGGCGCTGTCGAAGTAGCTGCTGCCGGGCAGGGCGGTGACGGTCTGCTTGCCAGCGTTGATCAGATCCGGATCGACCGTTTCGGCGGTGGGGAAGGGGCCGATGCCGAGCAGGCCGTTTTCCGACTGCAGCCAGACGTCCATGCCGGCGGGAATGTAATTGGCCACCAGGGTCGGCAAGCCGATGCCGAGGTTGACGTAGAAGCCGTCCTGCAGCTCCCGGGCGGCGCGTTGCGCCATCTGTTCACGGGTCCAGGCCATCTTACTTCTCCTCGCTCAGGGTACGTTTCTCGATGCGTTTTTCGGGGCTGGCGTTGACGATCAGGCGCTGCACGAAGATGCCGGGCAGGTGAATCTGGTCGGGGTCCAGCTCGCCCGTTTCCACCAGCTCCTCCACCTCGGCGACGCAGACGCGACCGGCCATGGCGCATAGCGGATTGAAGTTGCGCGCGGTCTTGTTGAAGACCAGGTTGCCGGCCTTGTCGGCGCGCTGCGCCTTGACCAGGGCCACGTCGGCGGTCAGCGCCAATTCCAGCACATGGGGCTGGCCATTGAAGTCGCGGGTTTCCTTGCCTTCGGCGACCAGGGTGCCGTAGCCGGTGCGGGTGTAGAACGCCGGAATGCCCGCGCCACCGGCGCGCAGCTTCTCGGCCAGGGTGCCCTGGGGGGTGAATTCCAGTTCCAGTTCGCCGGCCAGGTACTGGCGTTCGAATTCCTTGTTCTCACCCACATAGGAGGAAATCATCTTGCGGATCTGCCGGGTCTCCAGCAGTTGGCCCAGACCGAAACCATCCACCCCGGCGTTGTTGCTGATGGCGGTCAGTTCACGGGCACCGGTGTCACGCAGGGCGGCGATCAGCGCCTCGGGAATGCCGCAGAGGCCGAAGCCACCCACGGCCAGGGTGATGCCGTCGCGCACCAGCCCGTCGAGGGCGGCCGCCGCATTGGGATAGAGCTTGTTCATGATGGAAATCCTCGGGTCGTTTATTGGGCGGTCCAGCCGCCGTCCATGGTCCAGGCGGCGCCGCGCACCTGGGCGGCGGCCTGGCTGCAGAGGAACAGCGCCAGTTCGCCCAGTTGCTCGGTGGTGACGAATTCCTGCGACGGCTGCTTGTCGCTGAGCAGGTCGCGACGCGCCTGGTCCGGGTCGCTGCCACGGCTGTCCAGCTGTTGCTGGATCAGCGGGGTGAGCACGAAACCCGGGCAGAGCGCGTTGCAGGTGATGCCGGTGCGGGCGGTTTCCAGGGCGGTGACCTTGGTCAGGCCCACCACGCCATGCTTGGCGGCGACATAGGCGGCCTTGCCGGTGGAAGCCACCAGGCCGTGCACCGAGGAGATGTTGACGATGCGGCCCCAGTCGCGCTCGCGCATGCCCGGCAAGGCTAGGCGGGTGGTGTGGAACACCGCCGAAAGGTTGAGGGCGATCACCGCGTCCCAGCGTTCCACTGGAAAGTCCTCCACCGGTGCCACGTGCTGGATGCCGGCGTTGTTGACCAGGATGTCCACGCCGCCGAAGTCGCGCTGGGCGTAGGCGAAGAGGTCTGCGATCTCTTCCGGTTTGGACAGGTCGGCGCCATGGAAGCCGCTACGGTCGGGCAGGCTGGCCTGGGCCGCGGTGGGATCGCCGAAGCCGTTGAGGATGAGGGTGGCACCGGCGGCGGCCAGGCGCTGGGCGATGCCCAGGCCGATGCCGCTGGTGGAGCCGGTGACCAGGGCGGTCTTGCCGGTGAGGTCCATGCTTGTCTCCTTAGACGAGGCCGGTCAGGTAGTAGAGGGCGATGACGAAGAACACCGCCACGGTCTTGATCAGGGTGATCTTGAAGATGCCGCCATAGGCTTCGCGATGGGTCAGGCCAGTCACCGCCAGCAGGGTGATGACCGCGCCGTTGTGCGGCAGGGTGTCCATGCCGCCGCTGGCCATGGCCGCTACCCGGTGCAGCACCTCCAGGGGGATGTTCGCGGCATGAGCGGCGGCGATGAAGGTGTCGCTCATGGCGGCCAGGGCGATGCTCATGCCACCGGAGGCCGAGCCGGTGATGCCGGCCAGCAGGGTCACGCTGACCGCCTCGTTGATCAGTGGATCGGGGATGGCCTTGAGGCCCTGGGCGAACAGCACGAAGCCGGGCAGGGCGGCGATCACTGCACCGAAGCCGTATTCCGACGCTGTGTTCATCCCCGCCAGCAGCGCGCCGGAGACGGCGGTCTTGCTGCCTTCGGCCAGGCGCCCGCGGATGGCGCCGAAGGCGGTGGCCAGCACCAGCAGGATGCCCGCCAGCAGCGCCCCTTCCACCGCCCAGATGCCGGTCAGCTTGGCCACCTCCTGGGTCACCGGCTTGGCCATGCCGGGTAGCGCCAGGTTATGGGTGGCGCCGTACCAGTCGGGAATCCAGCGGGTCAGCAGCAGGTTGAGTACGCCCACCAGCACCAGCGGCGCCAGGGCCAGCCAGGGATTGGGCAGCGGCAGGTCGGCGGAGGTCTCGGGCTCGTTGCGCAGCGGCACGCTGGCGTAACCCTCCTGGTTGCGTCGGGCCTTGCGCTTGGCGCTTTCCAGATAGGTCAGGCCCACGGCGATGACGAACAGCGAACCGGCCAGGCCCAGCCAGGGCGCGGCCCAGGCGGTGGTCTGGAAGAAGCTGGTGGGAATGATGTTCTGGATCTGCGGCGTGCCGGGCAGGGCGTCCATGGTGAAGGAAAAGGCGCCCAGGGCGATGGTCGCCGGGATCAGTCGCTTGGGGATGTCGCTCTGGCGAAACATCTCGGCGGCAAAGGGGTAGACCGCGAAGACCACCACGAACAGCGAGACGCCGCCGTAGGTGAGCAGGGCGCAGACCGTGACGATCACCGGGATGGCCCTTTCACGGCCGAGCAGGCGGATAGCCGCGGCGACGATGGCACGGGAGAAACCCGACAGTTCGATCAGCTTGCCGAACAGGGCGCCCAGCATGAACACCGGGAAGTACAGCTTGAGAAAGCCCACCATCTTGTCCATGAACACCCCGGTGAAGGCGGGCGCCACGGCGGACGGATCGGTGAGCAGGACGGCGCCGAGGGCGGCGAGGGGGGCGAAGAGGATGACACTGAAACCCCGGTAGGCGGCGAACATCAGCAGCGCCAGGGCAGCGAGTGCGATCAGGACACTCATGGCTTCTCCTAGAGCTTCGCCTGGGGCGAAGCGGTTCTTGTTGTTATTGGGGCGATGCGGAGATCGCTCGAACACAGGAGCCAGAACCGTGCCAGGTTTATAAGTTATTGTTTTTAAACAAATTTTATTTCAATGGTTACCGATCGCCAGCAAGTTTTCTCAAAAGCTGGACCCTGTAGGAGCGGCCCCTGGCCGCGAGAGATTGTCCATCGCGGCCCAGGGCCGCTATAGATTGTCAATCGCGGCCATGGGCCGCTCCTACATAAAGTCTCTTTTTGGAGACTGATCTCAATTGAGAGACGTCAGTCCCAGTGCCACCAGCTTCTTGTACAGCGTAGACCGCCCCAGACCCAGGCGCCGGGCCGCTTCGTCCACCTTGCCACCACAGGCGGCCAGGGTGCCCTGCAGCAAGTCACGATCGAAACGCTGGCGGGCTTCGGCATAGGTTTCGCCAGTCGGATGTCTGACCGTTTCGGTCGTCGTCGGCATGGGGGGCGAAACGCCCATGGCCTCCGCCAGCGCCGCAGCGTCCAGCTGGCTGTCGTCCCCCAGCAGCACGGCGCGCTCCAGCACGTTGCGCAGTTCGCGCACGTTGCCAGGCCAGGGCTGGCATTGCAGCAGGGCCAGGCCGTCCGCCGTGAGCTCGGGTGTCGGCTGTCCACCCACCTGGGGCAGGCTGTCGAGGATGGCTTCGGCCAGCACCGCCAGGTCGTCCAGGCGTTCGCGCAGCGGGGGTATGCGGATCGGCAGCACATTGAGCCGATAGTAGAGATCGGCGCGAAAGCGTCCCTCGGCCACGGCGGCCTCCAGATCGCGCGACGTAGCGGCGATCATCCGCACGTCGCAGGCTAGGACTTCGTTGGAGCCCAGGGGCTCGTATTCCTTTTCCTGCAGCACCCGCAGCAACTTGGCCTGCAAGGCCAGGGGCATGTCGCCGATCTCATCGAGAAACAGGGTGCCGCCCTGGGCGATCTGCAGCTTGCCCGGACGCGCCCGGCGTTCGGCACCAGTGAACGCGCCCGGCGCGGTGCCGAAGAATTCCGCTTCCAGCAGGCTTTCGGGAATGGCGGCAGCGTTGATGCTGACGAAGGGTCGCCCGGCGCGCGGCGAGGCGCCATGGATGGCATGGGCCAGCAATTCCTTGCCGGTACCGGTCTCGCCCAGCAGCAGCACCGCGGCCGCGCTGGCGGCGGCGCGGCGGGCCCGGCGCTTGACCTCCAGGCTGGCCGGGCCACTGCCGACGAAGTGGCCGAAGCCGTATTTGGCGGTGCGCGCATGCTGCAACGAGCGCCGGGTGGTGGCCAGTTCCTCCTGGATGCGCAGGTAGCGGGTCACCAGGGGCGCCAGTTGCTGCAACTGATCGAACAGAGCGAAGCCGATGGCGCCGATCAATTCGCCCTCGTCGGTATGGATCGGCAGGCGCATCACCACCAGCGGTCCGCTGCGAGTCTCCAGCATGTCCAGCAGGATCGGCTGGCCGTTGCGCGCCACCTCACGCAACAGGCTGTGAGGGATGATCTGCTCCACCGGCTGGCCGATGGCGGCGGCGGCATCCGGCAGGCCGAAGTGCTGGGCGTATCTCTGGTTGATCCAGACGATGCGCGCCTCGCGGTCGACGATCACCGTGCCGTTGCTGGTCTGCTCGATGATCTCGAACAGTGAGCGGATCGCCCGCTGGCGGATGCCGGCGTAGTCGTCCAGTCCCGGCAGGCCGGGTGGCGTGGCGCTCATGGCTTCAACGCATGGCGCAGCTGGTGCAGGCGCCGCTGGACGATGCGCTCGCGCCGCGCGGCGTCCCAGTCATAGAAACCATGGCCGCTGCGCAGCCCGGTACGGCCAGCGGCTACCTGGTCTTCCAGCAGTTGTAGCGGTGTCTCGTCCCGCGCCAGCGTCGGCCAGAGGTGGCGGGCGATATCGCGAAAGGTATCCAGGCCACCCATGTCCGCCGCCTCCAGCGGACCGACCATGGCATAGCGCCGGCCCAGGGAGGCGCGCATCACCCGGTCCACCGTCGCGGCATCGGCCGCGCCGCTCTGCACGATATGCAGGGCTTCGCGCAGCAGGGCGAATTGCAGGCGATTGCCGACAAAACCGGGAATGGCCCGCTGCAGCACCACGGCTTCCAGTTCAGCAGCCTCCAGCAGCAATCGCACGGATTCCAGGTGGGCGGGCAGGGTGGCGGTGCCGGGCACCAGCTCCACCAGGGGAATGAAGTGCGGCGGATTCCAGAAGTGCGCGATCAGCAGCCGCTCGGGGTGGCGCAGGCGGGCGGCCAGTTCGTCCGGCGGCAGGCCGCTGGTGTTGCTGGCGATCAGGGCATCGGGCCGCAGCAGGTCTTCGAGCTGGGCATAGAGGCGATGCTTGAGCTCCAGGCGTTCGGGTATGGCTTCGAACAGCAGGTCGCAGCCGGCAAGATCCGCCAGCTCGGTCGTGGTGGTGAGACGGGCGATGACCGCCTCGGTGTCCACCGTGATCCCGGCTTCTTGCAGCTCGGCGAGCAGGGTACGGGCCGTGGCCGGCACCTCGGCGAGGCGGGCGGGGTCGACGTCCTGCACGCGCACGGCATGACCGTGGCGGGCGAGGTGCACGGCGATACCGATGCCCATGAGACCGGAACCCAGAACGGCGAGGCGCGGCGTGGTCATGATCTTTTCCTTGTGAGACAGCCGCGGCAACCGTCTCACACTTGGGCGCTCCCGGCCAAGGCAGGAACGCAGCGGGGTGCACCAAAGGCGGGCCACCTGCCGCTGCGTCGTTCGACCCCGGTCGGTCTGGCACGGCGCCTCGCGCTGCCTGGCACAGGCACTGCTAGGAGACAGGCATGTCCATCCCGAGGAACCCGTCATGAGCGAAGCACCAGGCAACGACTATCCCCTGAGCGAAGTCCCGCCCCACGCCCGCAAAGGCCTGGCCTCCCTGGCTATGGTGCTGCTGGGCTTCACCTTCTTCACCGCCACCATGTTCGCCGGCGGCAAACTGGGCGTGGCCTTCGGCTTCGCCGATCTGCTGCTGGTGATCGCCATCGGCAATCTGCTGTTGGGGCGCTATGCCGCCGCCCTGGGCCATATCGCCTGTCGCAGCGGGCTCAACTCGGTACTGATGGGACGCTTCGCCTTTGGCGAGCGTGGCAGCAAGCTGTGCGACCTCATCCTCGGCTTCACCCAGATCGGCTGGTACGCCTGGGGTACGGCCACCGCGGCGGTGGTGCTGGGCAAGTACTTCGGCCTGGAGGAGGGCGCGGTACTGGCGCTGATGGCCGTGTTCGGCCTGGGCTTTTGCGCCACCGCCTATATCGGCTATCGCGGCCTGGAAATCTTTTCCTGGATCGCGGTGCCGGCCATGGCCGTGTTGTTGATCCTGTCCATGAGCGTGACGACGAGCAAGGCCGGCGGCCTCGACGGTCTGCTGGCGATCCAACCCAGTGCCAGTCTGGACCTGTCCACCGCCATCACCCTGGTGTTCGGCACCTTCGTCAGCGGCGCCACCCAGGCCACCAACTGGACGCGCTTCGCCCGCTCCGCGCGCGTGGCGGTCCTTGCCAGCCTGATCGGCTTCTTCATCGGCAATGGCCTGATGGTGCTGATCGGCGCCTATGGCGCCATCGTCTACCAGCAACCCGACGTGGTGGAGGTGCTGATGCTGCAGGGCTTCGCCACCGCCGCCCTGGCCATGTTGCTGCTCAACATCTGGAGCACCCAGGACAACACCATCTACAACTTCGCCGTCGCCGGCTGCAACCTGGTGCGGACCGACAGACGCAAGACGGTGACCCTGGCCGGCGCCCTGATCGGTACCGCCCTGGCACTGCTGGGCATGTACGACCTGCTGGTGCCCTATCTGGTGCTGCTCGGCACCGTGATCCCGCCCATCGGTGGCGTGATCGTCGCCGACTACTGGCTGCGCCATCGCGGTCGCTATCCACTGCTCGCCGAAGCTCGCCTGCCGCGCTACAACTGGCCGGGCCTGGCCGCCTACGGCCTGGGCACCGTCGCCGCCTTCGGCTCACCCTGGGTAGCACCGCTGGTGGGCATCGGGGTGGCGGCGCTGGCCTATGGCGTGTTCAATGGGCTGACTCGGGGGCGCACTACCGCCTCTGCCTCGCTCTAGGGAGATCGACCATGCGCATCCTCAACGCCCGTCTGCGTGACCGCGAAGGCCTGTACGACATCCGCCTCGAAGGTGGGCGCATCGCCGCCATCGCCGAACAGCTGATGCCGCCGGCGGTGGGTCCCGACGACCTCGACGCCGCTGGCAACCTGGTGGTGCCGCCCTTCGTCGAGCCGCATATCCACCTCGATGCCACCCTCACCGCCGGCGAGCCGCGCTGGAACATGAGTGGCACCCTATTCGAAGGCATCGAATGCTGGGGCGAGCGCAAGGCCACCATCACCCAGGAAGACACCAAGACCCGTGCCAAGCGCACCATCCAGGCCCTGGCCGCCCATGGTATCCAGCACGTGCGCACCCATGTGGACGTCACCGATCCCTCGCTGGCCGCGCTCAAGGCCATGCTCGAAGTCCGCGAGGAAACCGGCCACCTGATCGACCTGCAGATCGTCGCCTTTCCCCAGGAGGGTATCGAGTCCTTCAAGAATGGCCGCGAGCTGATGGAGGAATCCATCCGCCTGGGCGCCGACGTGGTCGGCGGCATTCCCCACTTCGAATACACCCGCGACCAGGGCGTGAGTTCGGTGAAATTCCTCATGGACCTGGCCGAACGCACCGGCTGCCTGGTGGACGTCCATTGCGACGAGACCGACGATCCCCATTCGCGCTTCCTGGAGGTACTCGCCGAGGAGGCGCGCAGCCGTGGCATGGGCTCGCGGGTCACCGCCAGCCACACCACCGCCATGGGCTCCTACGACAACGCCTACTGCGCCAAGCTGTTCCGCCTGCTGACCCACGCCGGCATCAACTTCATCTCCTGCCCGACCGAGAGCATCCACCTGCAGGGCCGCTTCGACACCTTTCCCAAGCGCCGCGGCGTGACCCGGGTCAACGAGCTGCTGGAAGCCGGCCTCAACGTTTGCTTCGCCCAGGATTCCATCGTCGACCCCTGGTATCCGCTGGGCAACGGCAACATCCTGCGGGTGCTGGAGGCGGGCCTGCACATCTGCCACATGCTCGGCTATCGCAACCTGCAATCGGCCCTGGACCTGGTCACCGTCAACAGCGCCAAGGCGCTGTCCCTGGGCGACCGCTACGGCCTGGAAGTCGGCCGGCCGGCCAACCTGTTGATACTGTCGGCCGACAGCGACTACGAGATGGTCCGCAGCCAGGGCCTGCCGCTGTATTCCATCCGCCACGGCAAGGTGCTGATGCAACGGCGGCCGGCGGAGGTGGAGTTCGCGGACGTTTAACGGACCGCGGGCCTTACCGTTCGCCAATGCGGATCTTCCTACGGAAGTGAGCGAATGCTGATGCGGTCGCTCCTGCGGAAGGGGTACGGCTGCTCCTTGGTTTGCCGGGGTGATGGAGCTGAACGCCTGCGCGGCTAACCCCCTCTCCCTCAGGGAGAGGGTCGGGGTGAGGGCACGCCTCGTAGCAAAATCCCCAGCGGAAAAGGCTGCGCCGTTTTCCACGCTACGGCTCACCCGGATCGCGGCCGTGGCGGTCCGCTGATGCGGCCGCTTCTACGGCACGGGTACGGCTGCTCCTTGGTTTGCCGGGGTGATGGAGCTGAACGCCTGCACGGCTAACCCCCTCTCCCTGAGGGAGAGAGCCGGGGTGAGGGGGCGCCTCGCCGCAAAGTCCCCAGCCGAAAAGGCTGTGCCGTTTTCCATGCCACGGCTTACTGGGATCGCGGCCGTGGCGGTCCGCTGATGCGGCCGCTTCTACGGCAGATGTACGGCTGCTCCTTGGTTTGCCGGGGTGATGGAGCTGAACGCCTGCACGGCTAACCCCCTCTCCCTCAGGGAGAGGGCTGGGGTGAGGGGGCGCCTCGCAGCAAAGTCCCCAGTCGAAAAGGCTGTGCTGTTTTCCATGCCACGGCTTACCGGGATCGCGGCCATGGGCCGCTCCTACAGGGGGGCGATGCTTTTGTAGGAGCGGCCGCATCGGCGGACCGCCATGGCCGCGATAAGACTCTCCGCCAGGGCAGATTCACTGCGCTTCACTGCAGGCGACGAGCCTAACGTCCACTCTCCGCGAAATCCCGCAGTGCCGCGCCGTCCAGGCGATAACGTACCCACTCACTCTGCGCCGCGGCGCCCAGGCTTTCGTAGAAATCGATGGCGGGGGTGTTCCAATCCAGCACGCTCCATTCCAGGCGGCCGCAGTCATTGGCCACCGCCTCGCGCGCCAGCTCGCGCAGCAGGCCCTTGCCCAGGCCGGTGCCGCGGGCGCTGGGGCTCACATAGAGGTCTTCCAGGTAGATGCCGTTACGCCCCAGCCAGGTGGAGTAGCTGTAGAAATACACCGCATAGCCCACCACCACGCCCTCATGCTCAGCCACCAGTGCCCGGGTGGGGGTGTCGGCGGCGAACAATGTGGCTTCGATCTGTGCCGGGCTGGCCAGCACCTCGTGGACGGCCTTCTCGTAATCGGCCAGTTCGACGATCAGGGCATGGATGCGGGTGGCGTCTTCGCGACGGGCGGGGCGGATCTGGGCAGTCATGGCAGCTTCCTACAAAGGTTAGCCGCCTACCTTAACCCGCCTGCCGTCGTGGATGCATCAGGCGATGCCGTTCGGGCCGTCCAGCACCCGGCGTACCTTGCGTGCCAGGTCGTTGGGCATGTATGGCTTGGAGATAACGTCGAATTCCGAGCCCCCGATGTCGGTGCGCTCCAGAGAGTTCTCCGCATAGCCCGTGGTGAGCAGTACCTTGGTGTCCGGATGCAGGCGCTTCACCTCCCGCGCCAGCATCACCCCGTTCATGCCGCCCGGCATGATCAGGTCGGTGAACACCAGGTCGAAGGGTCGCTCGTTCTCGCGCAGGATGCGTAGCGCCTCACTGGCGTTGAAGGCGATCTGCGCCGTGTAGCCATAGTCTTCCAGCACCAGCTTGGCCAGCTCGGCGACGTCCGGGCGGTCTTCCACCACCAGGATGCGCTCGGTACCGCTGCGGCGTTCCGTGCGCTGCTCGGCGTGCGGGTGGGTGATATGGCTGTCGTCCGCCGGGAAGTAGAGGCGGATGGTGGTGCCAACGTCCTCTTCCGAGTAGATGCGCACCGTACCGCCGGACTGCTTGGCGAAGCCATAGACCATCGACAGCCCCAGGCCCGATCCCTTGCCTTCCTCCTTGGTGGTGAAGAAGGGGTCCATCACCCGGTCCCGGATGCTGGCGGGCATGCCGTGGCCGTTGTCGGTCACCGCCAGACTCACGTAGCGCCCGGGCAGCAGGCCGTCGTAGGACATGGTGGCCAGCTCGCGGACCTCGACGTTACGGGTCTCGATGGCCACGCTGGGGTGCGCGCGATCCGCCAGGGCATCCCGGGCGTTGATCAGGATGTTGAGCAGCGCCACCTCGGCCTGGGTCGGATCGATGCGGCAATTCCACAGCTCGCCTTCCAGCTGGGTGCGGATCTCCACATTGCCCAGAGTCCGCTCGGCCAGTTCGTGGGAGGTGCGGATCAGGTTGTTCAGGTTGAGCACCCGGCCTTCCAGCTTCTGCTTGCGCGAGAAGGCCAGCAACTGCTGGGTGAGGGTGCTGGCGCGCTCGGCGGCCGACCGCGCATGGGCCGCGCTGCGCAGCACCCGCTCCTGGTCGACGCTGGGCTTTTCCGCGGTGCGCTGGATGATGTCGATGTAGCCCACCATCACCTGCAGCAGGTTGTTGAAGTCGTGGGCGATGCCGCCGGTGAGTTGTCCCAGGGCTTCCATCTTCTGTGCCTGGCGCAGGGCGTCCTCGGCGTCACGGCGCCGGCTAACGTCCAGCTGGGAGGCGAAGAAGTAGGTCAGCTCGCCGTTGTCGTTATACACCGGCGACACGAACAGGGCGTTCCAGAAGGTCGAGCCGTCCTTGCGGTAGTTGATGATCTCCACCGAGATCTCCCGCTCCTGCTCCACCGCCTCGCGGATCTGGCTGACCACCGAACGGTCGGTCTCCGGCCCCTGCAGGAAGCGACAGTTCTGCCCGAGCAACTCGTCCACCTGGTAGCCGGTCATCTCGGTAAAGGCGTTGTTGGCGAAGATGATCGGGTTGTCGGGCTGCTTGGGATCGGTGACCAGCATGGGCATCCGGGTGGTTTCCACCGCGGCGAAGAAGATGTTCTTGCCCTCGTGCGAAACATCGCTCGTCGCTGAATTGTCGACCCGCGCCTTGCGGGACTGTGGCATCTGGCTCACGTCTGAGAAATCCTTGCGCGACAAAATTGGCGTCTTGCCCCTAGGACAGCCGAGCGGCGAAAAAACTTCATCGCTCCCCTCTTCGAGCGCCTCTGGCACGTCGCTTTCCGGGCTGAAAGCCAGGCGGCGCGCGGCTTTGACGGCCATCTGCCAGCGTACCGCTCACTCGCTTCAGGCGACCGTTAAGGCGGTTCGCGGAGAATCTCTCACTTATCCGATGTCTGAGCTGCCATGAAGCCAAGAAGCCTTGATATACAAAGACAAATTCTTGTTCTGGAGGATGATCCGGGGCAGCGCGAGCTGCTGACCGAAATCCTTACCGAGCAGGGGCTGAACGTGGTCGCCGTCGCCTCCAGCGACGATGCCCTGGCGCACATGGACCACCAGGGCAGCGATACCAAGTTGGTCATCGCCGACGTCAACGTACCCGGCACCCTCGACGGCCTCGCCTTCGCCCAGCTGGCGGCTGTGAGCTGGCCCACCGTGCCCTTCATCATCATCTCCGGCTACATCGACCAGGACCTCGCCATCTTGCCGCGGCGTGCCGCCTTCCTGCCCAAGCCCTGGAGCGTGGCCGACCTCAGCCAGCTGGTCGAAAGCCTGCTGCCCCGTCGCTAGTGTTCGGGCGGAAGGCTACTCAATCGCTACCGATTTCCCCGGTCGAACTACCCACGCCCCAAGGCTTCTGTGCTGATTTCTACCTGGCTGCCGGTGGAAACCGAACACCTGCAGCAAAAAGCTGTTACGTTCGTCGGCTGGCCTGCCAAGCAGGGAACAAAACCCCCTGAACGCTATCAATGTGCCATCTATTCCCGACTGGCAAGGAGCGCTTCATGGACGCAGTCATTACCCAGATTACCCAGATCACCGATTGGGAATTCCTCATCGCACTGGAACGCAGCCTGGAAAGCCGCGGTCGGCTGGACATGGCCGCCAGCGCCGCCCTCGAACGCCAGGGCCATCTGCTCTCCCGCCGCTACCTCCAGCAGAAGGGCAAGCTCGGCAACGGCCCCTTCAGTCCGCTGGAAGACGAGATCCTCGACGTGCTGGCCACGGCTACCGCCGCCCTGCGTCGCACTCGCCGGCTGCCCCACAACATCGTCAAGAGCCTGCGCGCCGGTGGCCTGATCGAGGCCGTCGAGCGTAACGTCTGCCACGCCGGCGCCTTATTGTGCCGTACCGACTTCGAGGCCGACGGCATCCCGCGCGGCACCCTGGAGCGCATCGTCGACCGTAATCCCCAGGCCTTCGAACTGGAAGCCCGCCGCGCCGCCGCCCGCTACGTGGCCGAGCACGAGCCAGCCTTCCGCGCCGCAGGCTGAGCCAGGTACCCCACGGCCGCCCAGCGCGGCCCTTCGCCAGTAGGTAGAAGACCAGGGCCGTCCGCGGCCCCGTGCTAGGGTTTCGTCTCCATAGTCGAAACGAGCCCTGCCATGTCCATCGCCGACAACCTGCTGGCCTTCACCCTGGCCGCCGCGCTGCTCACCCTCACCCCAGGCCTGGATACCGCCCTGGTCCTGCGCACCGCCGCCGTCGAAGGTCGCAGCCAGGCCTGGCGTGCAGCCCTGGGCATCAACGTCGGCTGCCTGCTCTGGGGCGCCGCCGTGGCTTTCGGCCTGGGCGCGTTGCTGGCGGTCTCGGAGCTGGCCTACACCCTGCTCAAGTACTGCGGCGCCGCCTACCTCTGCTGGCTCGGCCTTAACCTGCTGTTGCGCCCCCGCACCGCCATCGCGCCCACGGCAGGCGAGGGCAGCACGACCGCCAACTGGTTCGTGAAGGGCATGCTCGGCAACGTGCTCAACCCCAAGGTCGGCATCTTCTACGTCTCCTTCCTGCCGCAGTTCATTCCCCAAGGCCAACCGCTGATCGCCTGGACCTTCGGCCTGGTCGCCATCCATGTGGTGCTGGGGCTGCTCTGGTCCCTGATCTTGATCGGTGCTACCCGTACCCTGGGCGAAGTTCTACGCAAGGCGGCGGTGATCCGCTGGCTGGATCGGACGACTGGGGTGGTCTTCCTGCTGTTCGCGGCGAAGTTGGCGTTGGGGAGGCGGTAGGGAAGGAGGGCGGCGCCTTAGCTAGGGGCGCAGGGAGCAAACTTCAGAAACGACAAAGCCCGTACGAGGCGGGCCTTGGGGTGATCCTTGGGGATCAAATTGGTCGAGCGACTACGTCAAAACCTATGGCTGTAAGCCGCATTCCAGCTGCTTTCTTGCTCCGGATGACAGAGTTGGCATACACATAGGCATACACTGCTCCAAACATGCTCCTACTAGGCCCTATCGATATTGACGAAGGGGACTTTAGTGGCTCAGCTAGGCTTAGTGAAGACGAAGGTGGAAACTCGGCATCACGCAGGCGATTCAATTAGATTTTACATGACAAATCCGCAGTGCTTATTTTAGCTTTCGGTCGGGGTCAAGTAATTTCTTAACTTCTGAGGGCGCAGAAATCTTTTCAGGTAGCCAGAACATAGAGCTAAAGTCAGATGCAACCTTGATGATGGTGCTCTCTCGATCCGGTTTTTTAGCTTCTGGTGGTAGTATTGGGCGAGAAAATCTTTCTCTCCAACTTCCTGGTTCGGAGCTTAGTGCTTCTACTGTGTCTAGATAGAATTTTAATGCTGGTGTGCAAATGGCTTTATCAGTCTCCAGTACATCCTTCGCATGTTGCAGGACCTCAGTTGCCCACGGTACTTCAGCTATCAATGCCTCTCTAGCATGGTTTAGGATAAGCATCGGTTGGGTAGCTGGGCTATTTTTCTTGAAAAACATTTCCGCATGTTCGTAATAGGATCGCCCGTATTCTTCGTGTCCTGAGCGATAGAGCAACATTCCAGCGTTTGCAGCTGAATGTGCGGCATCGTCTTTATTTTCCCCATGCAGAACGGCTTTGAGGAATTTGAGATACCTCTCGGTATCAGCGTGATCCTTTAGGGATGCTTTCTTTAAGTTTTTTGTTGCGGCCCATGCGTATATGAAGTTTAGCTGAACGGTTGTGTTGTCAGGATTAGCGTGTCTCGCGCGATCAGCAGTTTCATAAAGTACTTCGAGCTGATTGAGTACAGATGCGGTATGTATCAAGAAGTTTGCTGCTGTTGCTGAGTATGGCTCTTCATCAAACCAGCACTTTGCGTGGGAATAAGCTTGATGGACGTCCCCGCTGTTATAGGACTCCCAGTATTTCACCTCATGTGAGCCAGTACCATCCCCAACTAGCGGGCTTACTAGCTTTGTTAAGGCTAAACTTGAGTGGCGTTCCGCCCATTTTGCTTGGGCCAAGGAATTTTGTGTCGGGTCAATAAGGGATTGTTGGAAATAATGTTTTGCTTTCTTGTTTGCCCCGTCATTGAATTCAGACGTCGCGATTGAGCTATTAAGTTCTGATAGATGTATGGGTGTAATCTTGGATTCCGACAGCTTTTTTGCCAGGCTCCAAAGCTTCAGAGGGCGCTTTGAAATCCGTGATACAGCCATTTCTGAAGCAATCAGCCATGGGTCAGATCTTAAATTCGGATTTCTATGGAGGTAGTAGTGAGCCTTGTCTGGATCGTTGAGTTGCACAAATAGTCTCGATGCAACTCTAGAAATCCATCTATGGCCATTGTTGAGCTGAAGAGCGATAAGCATAGCTCGCTCTGCTTTTTCATGATTGCCGCTAACAGCGTAATGTCTAGACAGATCGACCCAGGCAAGGGGGTCTCGATTGTTGTTTGCTATTCTTCGTTTAAGTGTTGCCACCTCAGAAACTAATAGCTGTTGCTCTCCTATTGGAGGCAGATTTAATAACTTTCTGCTGAGATTTTGAATCGGTATTGGAGTTGTTGGGCTACCTACTAAGGCTTCCGCAGCCATAAGGGCTTCGTCAGGCCGGTCTTCTATAAGTGCAATATTAAGCAGCTCCGCTGCAATGCCGGTCTCCTGATTTCGTTTAAATTCTTTTAAGATCTCGTCAGTGCTGTCGGTGAACGCTATCTCTGATTTTTTGTTCTTGATTGAGTTTACTTCGCGTGTCTTCGATGCGTCTTTTGATTTCGACCAGGCAGGAACAATTTCACGCTTGCTATCTAAGCTTTTCATGATGGCTCTCAGTTCGCCTTCGTACGTGCCTGTATTGATGCTTTAGTCGCAAGGCGGTCGATTTGACTCACAAAACGATCTATACCGAGGCTTGGTACAGATTGCCTCATCGTCTTTCTTGAGCCCCGAACTCTGTAGTCGGGGTTTGAGCACTGCTGAATTACTTCAATTATTTCGCTACCAATACCAGTAGGTAACTGACTTTTCCAATCCATAAGTATTTCGTTAAATGCTTGCTCTAAGAAAGGGAGAGCTTGTTCGTACGATTGGCATACACCACCCCAAACAGGAGGGAGAATCTCGCGAGGAATTCGAATTTTCAGAGCGGCATTTATTGTTGTGCCGAATATTAAAAAGCTGATAAGTGAGCCGAACTGATAAAGATCGCACTTTTGTCGGCGATCGATCCATTCTGCTAAAGTAACGCCGTATGTCTGCTCTGGCGGTGCATATCCCCGATCGCCTGCGATCGTCAAGGCATCGTGCAGCCCGAAGCTTTGCTGTTGGCTAGCTCTTCCAAGATCGCCTATTTTGGCTGAGTCGCCATTGAAGATCATTATGTTAGATGGCTTAAGGTCTTGGTGGGCGATATTGGCGCTGTGGAGCTGCAATAGTCCAGAAGCGACGTCTCGCAGATAATAAAGCTTCATTGCAAGGTCAATCGCACTGGCTCTCTGTATGTAACTTCTGACGTCCCCGCCGTCAGCTAGCTCCATGATCATATAAGGAACTGTGCTGAACTGTTCGTTCGGAAGAGGAGTTACCATCTTTTGACCCTGGTCCAAAATTCGAACAATGCGCTTCATTTTTAAGCACGATCTATGAAGCTCTGTCTCGAACTCATAAGCCTGAAGCTGTTTCAGCATGACGGTTGTGACTGACTGTTGGTGCTGTACAGCGCGCTCCATAGCCTGAAAAATATCGAAGGCTTTTAGAAAGGCCGTCTGATTTCCTTTCGAAACTGAATAGGAAACTGAAAAATAACCGCCTGAACCAATACCGCGTCGTCCTGTTAGCAGCATCTCTCCTACAACCCAATCGTTATCAAGTGTGAGACCGCTGAGGCGCGTGGCGGCGTTTCCCTGTTCTGTCATTGTTCTCTTCCAATAAATAGTCGCTGTGAAAGCCTGGTGTCCGGCTAGCGCTCCCAGCATATGAAGGAAATGTGATCCAGTCGAGGATGCGATTGGCTAAAGCTTCGATCAGTGGTGCTGCAGGGTTTCGCAGGGTTTCTTGCGCCCATCGTATGCCATTCGAGCCCAGGTGCCAGGCTCCATCAGCGGTAGTGCAGGACTGCAGAAAAACCGACATGTTTAGCCCGCAGGCGTGGCGGGGGGACGACAGCGCGCGCCAGGTGATGAGGCTTTGATGGCCGGTGGCGTTCACCTGGGAACGCAGCGATTGCCGGCCGCTGTCAGGGCACCGCCAAACCCCCCTCCTGTCGAGACGCCAGCCAAGGATTCGATGATTCGGCATTCCGATATGGTCCCGCCGTGGCAGCACGCCAACAGACGCTGTAATTCGCCCTCCAAGGCTTGCAAGTCGGCAAGCCGCTGCCGCACCTGTTGCAGGTGTTCTGCAACCAGACTATCCACGGCATCGCAAGGCGCCTGCTGCCGATCCGCTAGGCCGAGTAGCTCACGTACTTCGTCTAGGCTAAAGCCCAGGGTGCGAGCACGTCTGACGAAGAGCAGCCGATCCCGTTCGGCTGGGCCGTACAGCCGGTAGCCAGATGCTGAGCGCATTGAGGTCGGGAGCAAGCCTTCTTTTTCGTAGTAGCGGATGGTGACGGTCTTGGTATCCGTGGCCTTTGCTAGCTGACCAATGGTGTAGGCAGAGGCGTTCATGGCATTGACCTTATAGCGACTATAACTCTCAGCCTAAGCCAAATCCTGAGAGTTGCAGAGAGGTTGCCGTGGACAGTTGCTGCGAAAACAAAGCCGGAGAGCTGGCTCAGCTGCGGAGTCGGCAGAGTCGCGTCCTCTACATCGTGCTGGTGGTCAACGCCGTCATGTTCGGGGTGGAGTTCACTGCAGGCTGGCTGGCCGGCTCAACGGCGCTGCTGGGGGATTCCCTGGACATGTTCGGCGATGCATCGGTCTATGCCCTGACACTGTTTGTGCTGCATCGCAGCGATAGAGCCCGCGCCGGTGCCGCCCTGGTGAAAGGCGGTTTCATGTTGCTGTTTGGCTTGCTGGTAATTGCGGACGCCGTGCGCAAGGTGATCCTGCAGGAGGTGCCCCAGGCCGACTGGATGGGCACTATCGGACTCGTCGCGCTCCTAGCCAACACCTACTGCTTCTATCTGCTGTACAGCCATCGCGCGGACGATCTCAACATGAGGTCCACTTGGATCTGCTCACGGAACGATCTGGTCGCCAACACCAGTGTGATGCTGGCCGCCGTCCTTGTTGCTGTCACTGGCAGCCTCTGGCCAGACGTCCTGGTCGGTCTTGCCATCGCCGCGCTGTTCCTGCACTCGGCCTGGCAGGTTAGTGGTGAGGCCTACGGCGCGTGGCGTCTTGGTTCGGAAGCGCAGGGAGAGCCAACGCAAGAGATTCAAGCCGCTTCCATGCAAGAGACGTCGGCGCCTACATGCTGCGGAGGTGAGGCGCTAGCTGTCATCGCTGAACCCGAAACCCGCGCTTTGGCTGCTTCGTGCTGCTCTTCCGATAGCAAGTGCGGCAATTGAGGCCGTGAAAGAGAAAGGCCGCCAGTAGGCGGCCTGTTGCTGGCCAGGAAGAGCTAGGCGCTGCGCTGCTGGCCTTGCTGCCTGAGCAGCGCCTGGGCCTCGGCCCGCTGGCGGTTCAGCGCGATTACGTTGCTCGGCCGGTCAGTTCGCAGGCCGTGAGGTCGAGCGCCGCGATTGTTACCAGTGCTTCGCCATCGAGGCGCCAACGGGACGCTTCCGGTGTTCCCGTGTCGCGAGCCGCCGTTTTTGAAAAAAACGAGGCGAGGCGACAACGCAAAAAGCCAAACCCTAGAAACGACAAAGCCCGCACTAGGCGGGCCTTGGGGTGATCCTTGGGGATCAAATTGGTCGGAGCGACTGGATTCGAACCAGCGACCTTCTCGTCCCGAACGAGACGCGCTACCAAACTGCGCTACGCTCCGTGATGGATGGCGCGCATTCTACCTAAAACTCATGCAAGCACAAGGGGTTAGGTGAAAAAAACGCGCCGGGCCGGAATCACAGCTCCTTGATGGTCCGGACCTGGTCCTTGTTGATGCGGGTCGGCTTGCCGTCGAGCTGTTTGAAGGTATAGAAGCCCGAGTCTTCATCGTACTTGGGCGTATCGGTGGCCTGGATCTCGCGGCCATCGTTGAGGGTGATGACGCTGGGCGTGGAGCAGCCGGCGAGCAGGGCGCTGGCAACGACCAGCAGGGCGGCGGGGAGCAGGTGCTTGTTCATGGGGTGGTCTCCTTTCTTGGCAACCAAGCGGGGCTTAGGACCGCCGGGCAGGGGCCGAGTTCGTCCGGGAACCGGGCGGTCACGCCGTCAGCCCTGCTTGCCGCAGTGATCAAGGCGCACGCTCCAAGGCTGCAGGATCGTTGAAGTTGGCGAGTCGGAGGTCCTCCTCGGCGAAGTCCACGGCGGTGAGGCCGAGGGGCAGCAGGGCCCCCCGGGGGCTGCGCTCGCCGCTGGCCCAGGCCTCCCGCAAGGCCGGCAGAAGCCGACGGGGCAGGGCGGTGAACAGCGGCTGCCAATAGCCACCCTGGCGTGCCATGACCGGCCCCTGGCTCGCCTGGGCGGCCGCCAGCAACTGCTCGGCGAGGACGGCATCGATACGCGGGGCATCGCAGGGCAGCAGCAACACCCAATCATGGCGAGCCACAACGAGGCCGGCGAGGATGCCGGCCAGGGGCCCTGGATAGTCCGGCTCGTCATCGGCCACCAGCTGGTCGGCCCACTGGGCATAGCGCTCGGCGTTGCGGTTGCAGGAGATCACCAGGTCGTCGGTGAGGGGGCGTACCGCGGCCTGGACGTGGGCGACCAGGGGTTGGCCCTGCCACTCCACCAGCCCCTTGTCGCGCCCGCCCATGCGCTGGCCGCGGCCTCCGGCGAGGATTAGGATGGAGGCGGGCAGCAGCGACATGCAGGGAACCTCGAATAGCGTCTGGGCGCGTGCCCTGGGGGAAATCCGGCGGCCATGCTAGCCCAGTTCGCGCAGCGATAAGGGGCCGCGTGGCGGGTTTGCACCACCACGGTGCTGGGCTAGACTCGGGCGCGCCGGCTGAAAAGCCGGTACTAGACACCTTTGATCCCCTGCTTGGGGAGTCCCTGCCCAGAAGGAGTTTGGAAACGATGAAGACGATGCTGCTGTCCGTCCTGGCCCTGGCTGCGCCACCGGCCTTCGGGGCCGGCGGCGGTGAACCCCCTTCAGTCAAGGTCACCTTCGGCAAGCCGACCATCCGGCAGAAGCTGTTCTACGAAAAGCTGTACGAGAAGAAGCCCTATCCCGACGCTACCCTCTATTACTACGACAACGGCGTCTACAAGATCATCTCTCCCGGCGAGGAGCACTACGGCGTCTACGTGGTGCACGGCAAGCTGACCGACGATAAGTACGAGGTGGTGTTCATCTCCCTGCCGTCCCCGGACTGGGGCAACAAGACGGCTCAGCATGTCCTCAAATTCGACCGCAAGGCCGGTACCTTCACCCAGCAGGCGACCTGGGCGGATGACCCGAACATCGCGCCGCAATACGGGCGTTTCAGCCAGGACGCCAATACCATCGCCGATCCGCTGCCGATCAAATGGGACACCCATGCCGAAGGCGAGCAGCGCCAGCGCTGAGTCCTGACCCGCCGTGCCTCTTCGGTTGAAGGGGCGGCGGCTTTTCCTCTAGGCTGTGGTTTTCCAGACCCCACGGGCTTTTGCAGGTCGCCGGCGCTAGCGGTCGCCGTGCTGGTGCTGGCCGGTTCGCCGAAACCCGTAGCCCTTCCGGTGGTCTTCCGCTGCATGCCTTCTTTCCCTGCCCACTTCGGAAATCCACGCACATGAGCCACAAAGCCGAGGCGGTTTTCGTACCGCTGAATATCGCCGTGCTGACGGTCAGCGACACCCGCACCTTCGAGACCGACACCTCCGGTCAGCTGTTCGTCGACCGCCTGGAGTCCGCCGGCCATTTCCTCGCTGCCCGGGTGCTGCTCAAGGACGACCTCTACAAGATCCGCGCCCAGGTCGCCCAGTGGATCGCCGATGACCAGGTGCAGGTGGTACTGATCACCGGCGGCACCGGCTTCACCGGGCGCGACAGCACCCCCGAGGCGGTCGCCTGCCTGCTGGACAAGCAGGTGGATGGCTTCGGTGAGCTGTTCCGGCAGATTTCCGTGGCCGACATCGGCACTTCCACGGTGCAGTCCCGCGCCCTGGCCGGTCTCGCCAATGGCACCCTGGTCTGCTGCCTGCCGGGTTCCACCAATGCCTGCCGCACCGCCTGGGATGGCATCCTCGGCGAGCAGCTGGACAACCGCCATCGGCCCTGCAACTTCGTGCCGCATCTCAAGCAGGCCGAACCCTGCGGGCCGCGCGGATGAGCCTGCTGTCCCTGGAAGAGGCCCTGGCCCGACTACTGGCCATGGCCGCCGAAGACGGCCCCTTGCCCCTGGAGCGTGTCGCTCTGGAAGAGGCCGACGGCCGCATCCTCGCGGCGCCCCTGATCGCCGACCTGGACCTGCCACCCTGGGACAACAGTGCCATGGACGGCTATGCCCTGCGCCTGGACGACTGGCAGGGCGAGCCACTGCGAGTGTCCCAGCGCATCTTCGCCGGCCAGGCGCCTGCCGCCCTGGAGCCAGGCACCTGCGCGCGGATCTTCACTGGTGCGCCGCTGCCCGCCGGTGCCGATTGCGTGGAGATGCAGGAAAACGTCGAGGTGCTGGACGATGGCCGGGTGCGTTTCCTGGAGCTGCTGCGCCCGGGGCGCAACATCCGGCGCCGGGGCAACGAGGTCAAGGTGGGTGACGAGGTGCTGTCCGCCGGCACGGCCTTGGGTCCGGTCGAACTGGGGGTGGCCGCCTCCCTCGGGCGGGCCCAGGTCGAGGTCTATCGCCGCCTCAAGGTCGCGGTGCTCTCCACTGGCGACGAGCTGGTCGCACCGGGCCAGCCGCTGGGGCCGGGGCAGATCTACAACAGCAATCGCGCCCTGCTGATCAGCTGGCTACGGCGCCTGGGTTGCGAGGTGTCGGATCAGGGCATCCTGCCGGACGACCTGGCCCAGACCCGGGAGCGCCTGGCGTCGCTGCAGGCCGACTTGATCCTGTCCACCGGCGGGGTGTCGGTGGGCGAGGCGGATTTCCTTGGCCAGGCCCTGCGCGCCGAGGGCGAGCTGACCCTGTGGAAGCTGGCGCTCAAGCCCGGCAAGCCCCTGACCTGTGGGCGCTTCCGTGGCATCCCGGTGATCGGCCTGCCGGGCAATCCGGCCTCGACCCTGGTGACCTTCGGCCTGCTGGCGCGGCCCTACCTGCTGCGGCGGGCCGGCAAGATCGAGGTGGCGCCGCTGAGTGTCGAGGTGCCGGCAGGGTTCGACTGGCCGCGCGCTGGCGCACGCCGCGAATACCAGCGGGCGCGGCTGGAGGACGGCCGCGCCGTGCCCCACCGCAACCAGGGTTCCAACGTGCTGCAGACCGCGGCCTGGGCCCATGGCCTGGTGGAGATTCGCGAAGACCGTACCTTCGCCGTGGACGATCCGGTGCGCTTCATTCCCCTGGCCGAGTTGTTCAAGGCGTAGCGCAGCGGCGGTTGGACTGAACGTGGCCGACGGGGCACAGTCCTAGTCTCCAGATTCGCATGCCGGGCAGCGCCCGGCGCCTGCGGCGGCATCTCGCTGCGCAGCGCCAACCTTGGACGACGATCATGACGACTACAGGCACCCTGGCTGATGCAGCCCTGGTCATCCTCAATGGCAAGGAAACCGGCAACGAGGCGGTGCGCGAGGCGGTCCTCGCCCGGCGCGCCGCCGGTCACCGAGTCGACGTACGGGTGACCTGGGAAGAAGACGACGCCGCGCGCTTCGTCGAGCAGGCGACCCGCGAGGGTTACGGCACCCTGGTGGCGGCGGGCGGCGACGGCACCCTGCGGGCGGTGGCCGAGGCCATGGCCCTGAACCAGAGCCAGGCGCGCCTGGGGCTGTTGCCGCTGGGCACGGCCAACGACTTCGCCAATGCCGCCGGGGTACCCCTGGAGCCGGCGGCGGCACTGGCGCTGCTCGATGGACCGGTCAGTACCATCGATCTGGTGGAGGCCGAGGGTCAGCTGTTCCTCAATATGGCTACCGGCGGCTTCGGCTCCCAGGTGACCGCCAACACCCCCGGTGAACTGAAGCGCCTGCTGGGCGGTGCGGCCTATCTGCTGACCGGCCTGACCCGCTTCGCCGAGGTGCATTCAGCCCACGGTCGCTTCCGCGGACCGGGCTTCGAATGGGAGGGTGAATTCCTGGCCCTGGGCATCGGCAACGGCCGCCAGGCCGGCGGCGGGCACGTGCTCTGCCCGACCGCACTGGTCAACGATGGCCTGCTCGACATCGGCATCCTGCCAGCGTCCCAGGATGTGCTCGGCACCCTGGGCGAATTTCTCAGCAAGGGCTTCAGCACCGAGGAGATGTTCGTGCGGGCACGCCTGCCCTGGGTGGAGCTGGAAGCCGCCGAGGGCCTGGACATGAACCTCGACGGCGAACCGGTCAAGCGCGAGCGGGTGAGATTCGAAGTGCGTCCGGGTATCCTGCAGGTCTACCTGCCGGTGGATTCTCCCCTGTTGGGCGCCACCGCCGGCACGCTGGCCGCCCCGGCGGCCACTTCCTGAGCAGGCGCCTGCGGAGGGTACCTTGGAGCTACTGATCAACGCGGGAATCGTGCTGGCCACCGTGGCGGGCATGGAAGCCTTCGCCTGGTGGTCGCACAAGTACATCATGCACGGTTGGGGCTGGGGCTGGCATGAGTCCCACCACCGGCCACGCACTGGTTGGTTCGAGAAGAACGACCTCTATGCCATCGTCTTTGCCGGCCTGGCGATCCTGCTGATCGCCCTGGGCAACGCCGGCTATTGGCGGCTGCAGTGGATCGGCGCCGGCATGACCCTCTATGGGCTGCTGTATTTCATCGCTCACGACGGCCTGGTGCACCAGCGCTGGCCGTTTCGCTACGTCCCGCGCAGCGGTTATCTGAAACGGCTCTACCAGGCGCATCGCATGCACCATGCGGTGGACGGCCGGGATGGCTGCGTGTCCTTCGGTTTCCTGCTGGCACCGACCACCCAACGACTCAAGCAGCAACTGCGCGAGATACATGGTGGTGCGCTGGATTCCTCGCGCGAACGCAAGGCGCGGGACCAGGTGCAGGAAGGCGTGGACTAGGCGAGGAGTGGAGCGCCTCCGGGGAGGCGCTTACCGGGGTCAGGCGACGGCGGGGGTGTCGTAGGCGGCGAACAGCGAGTGGGCATACTGGCTGCGCTCGCTCTCGTTACGCAGCAGGTCGATGAATTCCTTGGCCGGGGGATTGAGGGTACCGGCGGAGGCAGCCGCGACCACTTCGGCCTGCTCGCCAGCAGCCAGATCGGCGAAGCCGGCACCCAGGCGCTCGACGCAATAGGCATCCAGGACTGCCAGGCCATCGCGCAGCAGGTCGCGCAAATTGGCGCCTTGCTGGACCTGGGCCTGCTCGTCGAAGGGATCGACGACGTTCAGGCGATCGCCATGGGCATAAGGAGTAAGCATGTGGCGGTCGATGAATTCCGGCAGGCGGGTATCGGCCTGCTCGCTATCGGCCTGCAGGTGGACGCACAGGGCGACCAGGGCGCGCCACTGGGTGGCGTTGAAGAATTCAGGTTTGTAGGCGGACTGAACGGTGCCGGAAAGGCCAAGGGCAAGGAGTGAAGCCGGGGCAGCGAAAAGTTCGTGCGAAACAGCCGTTTCCGTCTTGTGCATGTGCAAATCCCATACTCGAAGGCTGACTACTGGATGCGGCGCTCTGGCTCGGGCATCCATCCATCCGCGGCCCGTGGAGGGTCGCTTTAATCCGACCCGTTTATCGCATAAAAGTTTGCTGGCGTGCACCCCCAAGGTGCGCAGAAATGTGACTGACGCAAGACGGCCGACGTCAGCGGCGCGGCCGGGTCCAGAGGTCGGCCGGACGCGGCTCGCTGCGTTGGTGCCGCGACAGCATGGCCCGGGCGGCACCACGACAGACCAGGCGCAGCTTGTCGGCGGTGCTGGTGCTGACGCGCTGATCCCAGGCATGGGCGCCCAGCTGCAGCACCTGCACCCCGATCTCGCGGTAGACGCCCCGGGCGGTGGCGATGGCCCAGGCCGAGCGTAGCGGCAGGGCGGCGATGCCCTGGCGTGCCGAGTCGTAGTAGGGCTCGGCCAGGCGCACCAGTCGTTCGGCCAGTTGTGCCACGGCTTCGCGATGCTGCGGCGCCGCTAACTCGGCGGGCGGGACACCGACTTCGTCGAGCCACCGCCGGGGCAGGTAGACGCGGCCGATGCGGGCATCCTCGACGATATCGCGGGCGATGTTGGTGAGCTGGAAGGCCAGGCCCAGGTCGCAGGCGCGATCCAGGGTTTCTTCGTCCTCGGCGCCCATGATCCGCGCCATCATCACGCCCACCACCCCGGCGACGTGGTAGCAGTACTCCAGGGTGTCTTCCAGCTCTACATAGACCCTTTCCTCCACGTCCATGCGAAAGCCGGCCAGGTGGTCCAGGGGCAGGGCCAGGGGAATGCCGTGGCGCTGCACCACGCGCTGGAAGGCGGCGAAGGCCGGGTCCCGCAGGGGCGCGTCGGTGTAGGCGGCGCGGGTCAGGCGTTCCAGCTCGGCCAACCGCGCTCGGCCGCCGAGACGGTCACCTTCGATCTGGCCATGGCCCAGCTCCTGGCCATCGATGACGTCGTCGCAGTGCCGGCACCAGGCGTAGAGCAGCACCGCGCTCTCGCGGGTCTCGGGAGCGAACAGCTTGGCGGCGGCGGCGAAGCTCTTGGAACCGACGGCGATGCTCTGTTCGGCGTGGTCGACGACATCATGGCTGGCAGTCATGGCTAACCGTGCTCCTCGAGGATGACGCTGGCGGTGGCCTTGGCCGAACCCACCACGCCCGGCACGCCGGCGCCGGGGTGAGTGCCCGCGCCGACCAGGTAGAGGTTGGGGATGACGGTATCGCGATTGTGCGGCCGGAACCAGGCGCTCTGGGTGAGGATGGGTTCGAGGGAGAAGGCCGAGCCCAGGTGCGCATTGAGCTCCTGGCGGAAATCGGCCGGGGTGAAGATGCGTGAGGTGACCAGGTTGGTGCTCAGGCCGGGCATGTAGCGCTCTTCCAGATAGGCGAGGATCTTGTCACGCAGGCGCGGGCCTTCCACGCTCCAGTCCACGTCGGCATTGCCCAGGTGCGGCACCGGCGCCAGCACGTAGTGGGCACTGTGGCCGGGCGGCGCCAGGGACGGATCGGTGACGCAGGGCGAATGCAGGTAGAGCGAGAAGTCGTCCGGTACGCCGGGGCCCTTGAAGAGTTCGTCGATCAGGCCGCGATAGCGCTGGCCGAAGCAGACCATATGGTGTTCGAGACCCACCGGCGGCTGGCTCAGGCCGAAGTGGATGACGAACAGCGACATGCTGTGTCTCTTGCGCTTGAGGCGGTTGCCCTCGACCACGCCATGGGTGTGGTGGCCGAGCAGCTTGCGATAGGTGTGGACCACGTCGGCATTGGAGGCCACCAGGTCGGCAGCGACCTGGCTGCCGTCGGCCAGGCAGACGCCGGTGGCGCGATTGCCTTCGGTGAGGATGCGTTCGACCGGCGCGTTCAGGCGCAGCTCGCCGCCGAGGTCGGCGAACAGCTTCAGCAGCCCCTGAACCAGTGCGTGGGTGCCACCCTTGGCGAACCAGACGCCCCACTTGCGCTCCAGGGCATGGATCAGCGCATAGATTGAGGAGGTGGCGAAGGGATTGCCGCCCACCAGCAGGGTATGGAAGGACAGCGCCTGGCGCAGCTTTTCGTTCTTCACGAACCCCGACACCTGGGTGTAGACACTGCGCCAGGCGGTGAGCTGGGCCAGCTTCGGCGCGGCGGCGAGCATATCGCCGACCTTGAGGAAGGGCTTGGCGCCGAGGCGCAGATAGCCTTCCTCGAACACCGCCTGGGAATAGGCCAGGAAGCGTTGGTAGCCGGCCACGTCGTCCGGCTCCAGGGCGCGGATCTGCTCGTCCAGCCGGGCCTGGTCGTTGACGTAGTCGAAGCGGGTGCCGTCTTCCCAGCACAGCTGGTAGAAGGGGCTGACCGGCAGCAGCTCGACATAGTCGCTCATCCGCCGGCCGCTGAGGGCGAACAGCTCTTCCAGCGCCGAGGGATCGGTGATGACGGTGGGACCGGCGTCGAAGGTGAAGCCGGCATCCTGGTAGACGTAGGCGCGGCCACCGGGCTTGTCGCGGCCCTCGATGAGGGTGGTGGCGATGCCGGCCGACTGCAGGCGCACCGCCAGGGCGATACCGCCGAAGCCAGCGCCGATGACGATGGCCCGCTTGGGGGCCTTACCTTGGGTCATGTTGCTTCCTTGAACTGGGGAGGACGGGCCAGGGCGGCATCCAGCGCCGGTTTCAGCGGTACCGGCGGTTTGCCGGAAAGGATGCGCAGCCGGTCGAAGGTGGTGAGGCGGCCGGCGTAGAACCTCTGGATGAGGGGTTCGCCGAGGCCGTAGAACCTTTGCATGACGCGCACCCGGTGCTCGGGGCGGCCGGCGAGAAAGAGCATACGATTGAGCAGGCGGAAGAAGCCCTGCCGTTGCCAGCGCCCTTTGGCGTAGTGGCGCAGGGTAGCGCGCAGCGCCGTGCTGGAGCTGAAGGGCTGGGCGGCCAGGTGCTCCGCCAGGCGCACCGCTTCGGGCAGCGAGTAACCGGTGGTGGGGTGGAACAGCCCGGCAGCCAGACCGATGGGTGCGCCGGCCGTGATGTTGTCCCAGTAGCTGTCCACATCGCCACCGAGGGTGATGGGCAGGATGCCCTGTTCTTCGCGTAGCACCTCGGCGATGGTCCAGCCCTGCTGCTGGGCGTAGTCGGCCAGGTGCTGGCGCAGGCGCTCCACCGGCAGGCTCTCGCCGTCGGCGTAGTAGGTGTCCTCGATCAGCAGGCGGTCGGGTGCCAGCGGCAGGGTATAGACGAAGCGATAACCGTCCAGCTGGTCGACGGTGGCGTCCATCACGATGGGTTCGGTCAGGCCATGGGGGCGCGCCAGGCGTACCTCCTGGCCGAGGAATTTCTGATAGCCGAGCCAGAGCGCCGGATCGGGCCGCGGCCCCCGAGCATCGATCACCGCGCCGGCGGCTAGGGTGTAGCCGTCGGCGAAGACCACGCCATCGTCCTGCAAACGCAGCACCTCGCGCCCCAGCAGCAGGCGCTCGGCCGGCAGCCGGGCGCTCAGCACCTCATGGAAACGTTCGGCGCTGATGCTGGCGTAGCCGCTGCTCAGCTGGCGCTGCCGCTTGGGAAAACGCACCTCATAGCCCGGCCAGCGGTAGGCGACCAGGGGATGGATCCAGGCGTGCTGGGAGGTGGTGAGATCCGGCTGGTGGAAGGACCAGGTATGGTTGCCGCCCAGCTGCGAGCCGGCCTCCACCAGCCGCCAATCCAGCTCCGGACGGGTTTCGGCCAGGCGCAGGGCGAGCAGGCCACCAGCCAGGCCGCCGCCAACGATCAGCAGGTCAGGACGCACGATCCCGTCCTCGCGCCGCCAGGCCGTCCACCAATCGTGCTGCCGTGCTGGCGCCACCGGCCGTCGCGGCGATGGGCACGAAGCGCTCGGCCGCTCGCCGATAGTCGGGATCGGCCAGCACCGCGCCCAGGGCCTGGGTCAGGCGAGCCTTGGTCGCCAGCCGCGGCGCCAGGCAAATACCGGCGCCGACCCGCTCCAGGCGGCGGGCGATGCCCGGCTGGTCGAACACCATGGGCAGCGCCAGCATGGGTTTACCGGCGGCCAGGCAGTCCAGCACGGTATTGAAGCCGCCATGGGTGATGACGGCATCGGCGCGGGCGATGACGGCTTCCTGGGGCGCGAAGTCGGTCACCCAGGTGGCGCCGTCGTCCAGCAGGCGCCGCTCGGCGGTGCCGTCGAGCCGGCCGCAGTGGGCGATCAGCACCTGCACACCGAGCTGGCGACAGGCCTGGGCCACCCGGCGGAACAGCGCCAGCCGGCTGCCCTGCAGGGTGCCGAAGGAGGCGAAGACGAAGGGGCGTTGCGGATCTATCTCCAGGTCGAAGCGCTGCTGCTGGACGCTGGGCGAGCGCAGCGGCCCCACCTCGTGAAAATGCGGTGGTGGGGCACGACGCGGAAAGTCGAAGCCGGGCAGGCATTGGCTCAGCTGCAGATAGGGCGAGAAGCAGTCGTCCAGCGTGCGCCGCTCGCCGAGTCCGAAGGCCAGGGCATGGCGCTGGATGACCTTGCCCTGGCTGCCCATCATCAGGTCGAACACCCGGGTCGCCCCCTGGACGATCTGGCGGTCGCGTTCGGTCTTGGGATAGGCGAAGGGCAGGGTGGGCAGCGGCAGGTCGGGCTCGCGATTCATCGGCACCGCGCAGGCCAGGGAGGCATAGGGCAGCTCGAGATAGTCCCCCAGCAGGCCACCGGCGGGCTCCATCTGGTCGGCGATCAGGCAGTCGACACCCAGGTCACGCAGGGCGGCCGGGCCCTCGCGGCAAAAAAGGTCGGTATTGCGCGCCATGTCGGCGATCACCCCGAACACCGCCCAGGGCTGGCGGCTGGCGGTGCGGGCGAGCAGAGGTGGCAGGCTGCCGCGCGGATGGCTGGTGGCGCCTATGGCCTGGAAATCGATGCCGGGCGGCCGCGGGCGGTCGCCGACGTCGGCCTGGTGCAGCAGGGTGACGCGATGACCGAGCTGCACCAGCGCCTCGCCCAGCACCAGATGGGTGGACAGATGGCTTGGCAGCGGCGGCGAGATCAGGGCGACATGCATGGCGGCGTCCGGTCGACTGGCCTTCACTATGGGCGTTGCAGCGCGTTGGCGTCCAGCAGCTCGGCCTGGCGCAACTGCGCCAGATCGGCCGAGCCGGTGCAGAAGCAGGCGATGCGCAATTGTTCGATGACCACGCGAAAATGGGCGATCACCGCCTCGGTCGACTGGGTGGCACCGGGCAGGGCGGCGGCCGCCTGGCCGGCGAGGTCGGCACCGAGGCGGATGGCCTTGGCCACGTCGATGCCATCGCGGACGCCACCCGAAGCGATCAGGGTCGCCTGCGGGCAGGCGGCGCGCACCTGGCGCAGACTCTCGGCGGTGGGGATGCCCCAGTCGGCGAAGGCGCGGGCGATGGCACGCTGCTGTTCGTCGCGGGCGCGCTCGGCTTCCACCGCCGCCCAGCTGGTGCCGCCGGCACCGGCCACGTCCAGCACGGCCACGCCAGCGTCCAGCAACTGGCGGGCGACCCGGCCGGACAGGCCTGCCCCCACTTCCTTGACGACCACCGGCACGGAGAGATGTGTAACCAGGTTTTCCAAGGCACCCAGGATGCCGTGCCAGCGGCGATCGCCACCGGCCTGCACGGCTTCCTGCAGCGGATTGAGATGGATGATGAGGGCATCCGCTTCGATCATCTCCACCGCGCGCCGGGCTTCGTCGAGGCCGTAGCCGGCTACCAGCTGCGCTGCGCCGAAGTTGGCCAGCAGTGGCACGTCTGGTGCGAGCCGGCGCAGTTCGCCAGTCAGGCCCTGGTCACCACCTTGCTGCAGGGCGATGCGCTGGGAGCCGACGGCCAGGGCGATACCCAGGGCCTGGGCGGCTTCCGCCAGGTGCTGGTTGATCGAGGCCGCCCGCTCCGGGCCGCCGGTCATGGAGCTGATGAGCAAAGGTGCCGCTAGCGGGCGGTCGAATAGCCGGGTGCCGAGCTCTATGTCATCGAGGTCGAGTTCGGGCAGGGCGCAATGGGCGAACCTCAGGGTGTCGAAGCCCGTGGTGACGGCGCTGCGGGCCTTGTGGGGATCCAGCACGATATCCAGATGGTCGTTCTTGCGACTTGCCAGTTCCCAATCCACCATGTCTTCTAGAGTCCGCCCTGAGTGACCTTTCGTCGGTCTTTGTGGTCTGGTAGGGGACGACGGGTTCGCTGTGCGAAGGACCTAATCCACCGAGGTGCGACCGTTCGTCGGTCCTACACCTGGAGTATCTCGACTCATGGCGACCGTATTAGTGCCGAACGCGACAGACAATTTTGCCGCCACCCTGCAATGGCAGCGTACCCGTATCGACGAGCGTCTGGCACAGCTGTTGCCGGCCGGCGACGATCCGGTCGCCGAGGCCATTCGCAGCGGGGTGCTCGCGCCCGGCAAACGGCTGCGGCCGTTGCTGATGATCCTCGCCGCCGAAGATCTCGGGCAACCCGACGAGGCGGTGCTGGATCTGGGTTGCGCGGTCGAGATGGTGCATGCCGCCTCGCTGTTCCTTGACGACATGCCGTGCATGGACGACGCCCGCCTGCGCCGTGGCCGGCCGACCTTGCACGTGCAGTACGGCGAGGACGTCGCCATGCTGGCCGCCGTGGCCCTGCTCAGCCATGCCCTGCGCCTGGTGGCTGGGCTGGAAGGAGTACCGGCGGAGATCCGCACCCAGTTGGTCTGCCAACTCGCCGACGCCGTGGGCACCGCCGGACTGGTTTGCGGCCAGTACCACGATCTGCACGGGGGACGGCAGGCGCGCCCGGCCGATGCCATCGCCCTCACCAATCAGCTCAAGACCGGGGCGCTGTTCTCCGCTGCCCTGGGCATGGCCGGCCTGACCCTGGTCACTAGCACTGCCCAGCGCGAGGCGCTGCACGTCTTCGCCTGCCAGCTCGGCCTGGCTTTCCAACTGCTCGACGACCTCGATGACGGCAAGGGCCTGGGCAAGGACGCCGGCAAGGACGGCGACAAGTCCACCCTGGTCAGCCTGCTGGGTCGTGAGCATGCCCTGCGCCAGCTGCAGAGCCATCTCAAGCAGGCGCGCGACGCCCTGGCCGCGGCGGATTGTGCCGACGGCGCCTTGGCGGGCCTGCTCGACATCGTCTTTCGTCCCCGCTAGGGCGAATTCCTCGGCATCTTGCCCTCTAACCTCTTGAACGCCGTTTCCAAGAGAGGAGCCTCGAGATGTCGAAGTGGAAAATCGCCTATAGCAACAGCGACGGTAATACCTCGGTGGTGTCCACCGAGGCCGAGCAGAAGCCCGACATGGAGCGCATCGCCCAGATCGTTCGCGACGATGCCCTGGAAGACTACGACGACAGCGAAGTCCCGCGGGATTACGACGAGCCCACGGTGGCGCTGCTGGAGCGCCACGGCATCACCATCACCGGGATCACCGAGGAAGGCTGACCACTAGGGTGTCTGGCCCTGGCGCAGGGGCCAGATACCCCCATCCCCCACTACGAAGAAACGCCGCGCCGGATCAGGTGCCAGCAGGTGCCCGCCAGTGAAGTCGCCGAACGCCGGCAGGATCAGGACCTGATCGTTCTCCAGACAGAAACAGGGCAGGCGCAGCGCCTGGCGACCACGGCCGTGCAAGCGGAAGGCAGGATGGATGTGGCCGGCCAGCACCGGCAGGCGCGGATGAGGATCAGGTTCGTGCTGCAGTGACAGGCCGTCCAGCTCCAGGGGCTCGGCTACCACGTCGATGCCTAGGGTGGCTGGCGGGTCCCCGGCGCGTCTATCGTGATTGCCGCGGATCAGTAGCAGGCGCAGCCGGGCCTGGCGTTCCCGCCAGCGCTCCAGCGTATCCAGAGTGAGCGGGGCGCGGGATTCCGGGGCGTGCAGAAAGTCCCCGAGAAAGATGATCTCCCGGCAGTCGTAGCGTTCCAGCAGGCCGTCCAGGCGCGCGATGTTGCCGGCCGTGGTCCCGTGCGGCACGGGCTGGCCCAGGGCACGAAAGGCCGCGGCCTTGCCGAAGTGGATGTCCGCCACCAGTAGCGCGCGCCGGGCTGGCCAATAGATGGCCTTTTCGGCGAGCAGCCAGAGTTCGACACCGGCGAGGACGAGGGAGTGGTAGGCAGGCATGACGTCTCCAGAAAGCGCTTCCTCTCTGATGGCCGCTGCGTTCCAGGGTTCAGCAGCGTTGCGCTCTGGGCAACACAGGCGCCCGGATCGGCTATTGGTGGCGATGGATGCGCAGACCATACTCGGCCGACTGCCTAAGACACACAGGGAGCGGAATCTATGACGGCACTTTGGCCACGGCTGCAGCAGCAGGCCCAGGACCAGGCGGCACGTACGCCGCGCCTGGCGGCCTATCTCCATACCCGTATCCTGCGGCATGGCTCCTTCGCCGCCGCCCTGGCCGATCGCCTGGCGCTGGGGCTGGCGCAACCTGCCGCCGGGGTGGAGTTGCAGGACTGGTTCACCGAGTTGCTCGACGCGGACATCCTCGCGGCCGCCACCGCCGATCTGGAGCGCCTGGCACTCATCAATCCGGCCTGCCCGGACGAGCTTTGCGGCTTCCTTGAATTTCGTGGCTTTCTCGCCGTGCAGGTGCAGCGCCTGGCCCACCGGCTGTGGCAGGCCGGCGAGCGGCATCCGGCAGTGCTGCTGCAGAACTGGACCGCCACCGCCTGGGGGCTGGATCTGCACCCGGCGGCGCGGCTGGGCCGCGGTCTCTTCGTCGACCATGGCCTGGGCCTGGTGATCGGCGAGACGGCGGTGGTGGAGGACGAGGTCAGCCTCTGGCACGGCGTCACCCTCGGCAGCACCCTCAACGAGAGCGGCGACCGGCATCCCAAGATTCGCCGTGGTGCCCTGGTCTGCGCGGGCGCCACGGTGCTGGGCAATATCGAAGTCGGCTTCGGCGCCCTGGTGGCGGCCGGCGCCGTGGTGACCCGCCCGGTGCCGGCGGGGCGGGTCGTTGGTGGCGTACCGGCGCGCGACCTGGGCCCCGTCCCCGCCGCCCTGGGTGCCCTGCAAGCCGCGGAGGTGGTCTGATGGCCCTGGCCCAACGACGTTTCGGTATCGATCATCCCCTTGTCAGCGTGCGGGACCATGCGGCAGCCCTGGCGAACTACCGGCGCCTGGGCTTCGCGCCGTCGCCGGTCAGCTACCATCCCTGGGGTACCGTCACCAGCCTGATGATGTTTCCCAGCAACTTCATCGAATTGATCGGCGTGGCCGACCCCGCCAAGTTCGGCACCGGGGCGGTGGACGGCTTCTGCTTCGGACGCCGGCTCGGCGAATTCCTGGCGCGGGAGGAGGGCATATCCCTGGTGGCGTTGCACAGCACCGACTGCGATGGCGACCATGCCGAGCTGGTGGCGCGGGGCCTCGCCAGCCAGGGCCGCATCGACTTCCGCCGCGCCATGCGCCTTCCCGATGGCAGCCCTGGCGAGGCGGTGGTCTCCCTCGGCCTGTTCCTCGACGACGAGCTGCCGGACGTCTCCAACTTCATCTGCCACCAGCATCGCCCCGAGCTCATCTGGGTGCCGGGATGGCAGCAGCATCCCAACGGTGCCCTGGGCATCGCGGCCCTGACCTACGTGGCGGCCGAGCCCGAGCGACTGGCCGCCCGTTGGCGGCTGATCTACGGTGAGGAGGCGGTCGGCCAGGTCGCCGGGGTGCTCCAGGTCGACAGCGGTTGCGGCCTGTTGCGCGCCCTGACGCCCGAGCAGGCCGCCGCCGAGTATGGCGCGGTAGGCCTGCCCCAGGCGCGAGTCGAGCGGCCCCATGCCATCGCCATCCGGGTGACGGTGGCCAGCCTGGCGCGGGTGCGTGAGGTGCTCGCGGCGGGTGGCCTGGCGGGCGTCGAGCGGGACGGCCGTCTGTTGGTGGCACCAGAGCACTGCGGCAATGTGATCCTGGAGTTCGCTGAGCGTTGAGGGTAGCAGCAGGGAATCGCGGCCATGGGCCGCTCCTACAGTGGGCCTGAGCTGTAGGAGCGGCCCATGGCCGCGATAATCCCGAGGTCCATCCAAACCTTTAGGAGCGGTCGCATCGGCGCATCGCCACGATCCGCTTCGTCACCATCTAGCACCACCTATGCCCCTCATTGACCCACGCAAGGTGCACCGTTGCCGGTAGCCCGGTAAACTGGCGGTTCACTAGAGTCCGGAGCGACCCATGTCGACGTCCTTCGCCCAGATGCTGGAAAACATTACCCCCGATATCTACGAGGGCCTCAAGCTGGCCGTAGAAATCGGCAAATGGCCCGATGGCCGCAAGCTGAGCCGTGACCAGGTGGAGCTATGTCTGCAGGCGGTCATCGCCTACGAGGCCAAGCACCTGCCCGAGGACCAGCGCACCGGTTACATGGGCCCCCAGGAATGCGCCTCCAAATCGGTACCCATCGAGAACATCCTGTTCAAGTCCGACGCCATTCACTGATTGTCCGCGCATTGCCCGACGAGGTGCCCTTCGGTAACGAAGAGGCGCCTCGCGTTTTTTATAGACTAGAGAAACACCACCGTGATGACCGAACTGGGCCGTGGTGCCCTGCGCAAAATGGCCGTGACCCTGGCCAACCCCGTGAACTACGCCTTCCGCCTGGATGATCGCGAGGTGGCGGTCAATCCGCTGATCGGCCGCCACGTGCGGCTCGAATACCTGGGCGCCATCCACTGCACCCACTGCGGCCGCAAGACGCGCAAGAGCTTCAGCCAGGGCTATTGCTATCCCTGCTTCACCGCCCTGGCCCAGTGCGACAGCTGCATCGTCAGCCCGGAGAAGTGCCATTACGAACACGGCACCTGCCGCGAGCCCGAGTGGGGCGAGACCTATTGCATGGTGCCGCACGTGGTTTACCTGGCCAATTCCTCGGGCCTCAAGGTGGGCATCACCCGCGCCACCCAGCTGCCCACCCGCTGGATCGACCAGGGCGCCTACCAGGCGTTACCGATCCTGAGGGTCGCCACCCGCCAGCAGTCCGGCCTGGTGGAAGACCTGCTGCGCAGCCAGGTGGGCGACCGCACCAACTGGCGTGCCATGCTCAAGGGCGTCGCCGCACCTGAAGATCTGGTGGCGGTGCGCGAGCGCATCTTCGATGCCTGCGCCCAGGGTCTGGACGATCTCCAGGGCCGCTTCGGCCTGCAGGCGATCCAGCCGGTGGTCGACATGGCGCCCATCGAGATCCATTATCCGGTGACGGTCTATCCCACCAAGGTGGTCAGCCAGGATCTGGAAAAGACCCCGGTAGTGGAAGGCACGCTGCTGGGCATCAAGGGTCAATACCTGATGTTCGACACCGGCGTGATCAACATTCGCAAGTACACGGCCTATCAGCTGGCCGTGTCCGTTTCCGAGTAAGGATGTAAGCCCATGCGTACCGACCAGCCCCAGACCATCTACCTCAAGGACTACCAGGCGCCCGAGTACCTCATCGAGGAAACCCGCCTCAGATTCGAGCTGCACGACGACCAAACCCTGGTGCACGCCGAGCTGCGCCTGCAGCGCAATCCGGCGCGGGGCGCAGGTCTGCCGCCGCTGGTGCTGCACGGCGAGGAACTGGAACTGCTGGCGGTGTCCCTGGACGACCAGACCCTGGCGGCTGGTGATTACCAGGTCGAGGCCGGCAGCCTGACCCTGCAGCCGCGGGGCGAAGCCTTCGTGCTCAAGACCTCGGTGCGCATCCATCCGGAGACCAACACCGCCCTGGAAGGCCTGTACGTCTCCGGCAAGATGTTCTGCACCCAGTGCGAAGCCGAAGGTTTCCGCAAGATCACCTACTACCTGGACCGGCCGGACGTGATGAGCGTCTTCACCACCACGGTGGAAGCCGACAAGGCCAAATACCCGATCCTGCTCTCCAACGGCAATCCGGTAGCCAGCGGCGACGCCGAGGGCGGCCGCCACTGGGCCACCTGGGAAGATCCCTTCCCCAAGCCGGCCTACCTGTTCGCCCTGGTCGCCGGTGACCTCTGGTGCGTGGAAGACAGCTATCGCACCGGCAGTGGTCGCGACGTGGCCCTGCGCATCTACGTCGAGCCGGAAAACATCGGCAAGCTGCAGCACGCCATGGACAGCCTGAAGAAGTCCATGCGCTGGGACGAGGAGGTCTACGGCCGCGAATACGATCTGGACATCTTCATGATCGTCGCGGTGAACGACTTCAACATGGGCGCCATGGAGAACAAGGGGCTCAACATCTTCAACTCCAGTGCCGTGCTGGCCAGCCCGCGGACCGCCACCGACGCCGCCCACCAGAGGGTCGAGGCCATCGTCGCCCACGAATACTTCCACAACTGGTCGGGCAACCGCGTGACCTGCCGCGACTGGTTCCAGCTGTCGCTCAAGGAAGGCTTCACCGTGTTCCGCGACGCCGGCTTCAGTTCCGACATGAACTCGCCCACGGTCAAGCGCATCGAGGACGTGGCCTTCCTGCGCACCAACCAGTTCGCCGAGGATGCCGGGCCCATGGCCCACCCGGTGCGCCCGGACCACTTCATCGAGATCTCCAACTTCTACACCCTGACGGTGTACGAGAAGGGCGCCGAGGTGGTGCGCATGCTGCACACCCTGCTGGGCCCGGAGGGCTTCCGCAAGGGCACCGATCTCTACTTCGAGCGCCATGACGGCCAGGCGGTCACCTGCGACGACTTCGTCAAGGCCCTGGAAGACGCCAATGGCGTCGACTTCAGCCAGTTCAAACGCTGGTACAGCCAGGCCGGTACGCCACGCCTGGCGGTCAGCGAGCACTACGATGCCGCGGCCAAGACCTACAGCCTCACCTTCCGCCAGAGCTGCCCGCCGACCCCGGGCCAGCCGACCAAGGAGCCCTTCGTCATTCCGGTCCAGTTGGGCCTGCTGGATGGCCAGGGCCGCGAGCTGCCGTTGCGCCTGGAAGGCGAAGCCGCCGCCCAGGGCACCGACCGAGTGTTGTCGGTCACCCAGGCCGAGCAGAGCTTTACCTTCGTCGACGTACCCGAGCGGCCGCTGCCCTCGCTGCTGCGGGGCTTCTCCGCCCCGGTCAAGCTCAGCTTTCCCTACAGCCGCGAGCAGCTGACCTTCCTCATGCAGCACGACAGCGACGGCTTCAACCGCTGGGATGCCGGCCAGCAGCTGGCCGTCCAGGTGCTGCAGGACATGATCGCCGGCCAAGCGCTGGACACCCGGCTGGTGGAGGCCCTGCGTACCGTCGCAGCGGACGAGTCCCTCGATCCGGCCATGGTCGCCGAGATGCTCTCGCTGCCGGCCGAAGCCTATCTCGTGGAGCTGGCCGAGCAGGCCGATCCGATCGCCATCCATGGCGCCCGTCGTCAGGCGCGCCGCGCCATCGCCGAGTCCCTGCGTGACGTGCTCTGGCAGCGCTATCGCCGTGCTCGCGAGGAATCGCGTACCACGCCCTACCAGGCCAGCGCCGACCATATCGCCCGCCGCAGCCTGCAAAACGCCGCGCTCGGCTACCTGATGCTGCTGGAAGAGCCGGAGGCGCGCGACGCCGCCCTGGAGCAGTTCGAGCACGCCGATAACATGACCGAGCGCCTGGCTGCCCTGAGCGCCCTGGTCAATTCCAGTTTCGAACAGGAAAAGGCCGACGTCCTGGCGCGCTTCTTCGAAGAGTTCAAGGCCGATCCGCTGGTCATGGACACCTGGCTCAGCGTCCAGGCATCCAGCCCGCTGCCCGGTGGCCTGGCGCGCGTCCAGGCGTTGATGGAGCATCCGGTCTTCACCCTGAAGAACCCCAACAAGGTGCGGGCGCTGATCGGGGCCTTCGCCAACGCCAACCTGGTCAATTTCCACGCCGAGGACGGCAGCGGCTATCGCTTCCTGGCCGACCAGATCATCACCCTCAACCGCCTCAACCCGCAGATCGCCTCGCGGCTGCTCACGCCCCTGACCCGCTGGAAGAAGTACGGCCCGGCGCGCCAGGCACTGATGCGTGCCGAGCTGGAACGCATCCTGGCCAGCGGCGAGCTGTCCAGCGATGTCTACGAGGTGGTGAGCAAGAGCCTGGCCTGACGCCGCCGTCCCAGGTCCGCAGCACTGGCTATCGGCGCTCTCCGATAGCCAAGGCGCCTGGCCGAGCGCCTAAGCTGCCACGGGTGACAGACAGGTCATCCCCGCCAATCCTCCGCTCGGCTGCGGAGGATGACTCCAGGCGATCATTGTATTCATAGTGTCTTCGGCGCGGGTTCCGGATGGGTCGGCGCTGGCTGGCCGCGCGCCAGTCGATTTTGGCGCCGAATGGCGCCTATTATCACAAGACTGGCCGGCCGGTGTTTGCGGCGCAACGAAGGGAGCGGTAGATGAGCCATGCACAGCTGATGGATTGGGGATTCGTCCTGATAACCCTGTGCAACATCCTGCTGATCGCCCTCGTCGTGTTCCTGCTCTGGCAGCGTCATTTCGCCAACGATGCCGCCGCCAAGGTCGAGAGCGAGGACGAGGCCCCGTCACCGGTCGTCCCTGCCGAGATCGCGGCCCCGCCGGCCGATGCGCCGCCGCTGCCCAGCAGCCCCGCGCCGAATCGTAATGTCGACCTCTTCGACGAGGGCCCGGAGGAGGTGTACGACGAGAATTACCCCGACTGGAAGAAGAGCGAAGACCCCTACGTCGAGGAGTTGCTGTCGCACCGTGAAGCCCTGGAGCTCAAGGTGGACAACATGGTCATGCGGCTCAACCGTGCCCACAAGGTAGTGACCGGACTGCGTGCGCAGAATCGTGAACTGCGCGCGTCCGAGGCCCAGGCCCAGCGCCTGCAGGAAGAGTTGACCCGGACCCAGACCACCCTTGCCCAGGTTCGCCTGGAGCGGGATGCCTTGATGGCGGAGCTGCACCCCGGCCGCAAGGTGGGCGCGGGACCGCGCACGCCGACCGACAGCGACGCGCCAGCTCCGTCCTGAGGGCCGCTCGCGGGTCGTCCGCACCAGCCATCCGCTCAACCGCCACATCCGTCGCGCTGTCGACTGCGGGTGGGCGGAAGTCCCTAGACTCGGGACTTCCGGTATAGCTCAAGGACGATTCGATGAAACTGCTGCTGTTGCTGGCCGCCTTGGTGGCCATCGGCCTGTTCGCCGTCAGCCTATACAACGCCCTGGTCACGGCACGCAATGCCTGTCGCAATGCCTTCGCCCAGATCGACGTCCAGCTCACCCGCCGCCATGACCTGGTGCCCAACCTGGTGGAAGCAGTGAAGGGCTATCTGCGCCACGAGCGCGAAACCCTCCACGCGGTGATCGCCGCGCGCCAGCAGGCGGAATTCGGCCTGCAGAAGGCCAAGACCCACCCGGACGATCCAGCCGCCCTGCAAGCCCTGGGCGCCAGCGAGAACCAGTTGGGCCAAGCCCTCGGCCGGCTGCTGGCGGTCAGCGAGAGCTATCCCGAACTCCGCGCCAGCGAGAACGTGCAGCAGCTCAGCGAAGAGCTGGCGTCCACCGAGAATCGCATCGCCTACGCCCGCCAGGCCTACAACGATGCGGTGATGGACTACAACAACCGCCGCGAGACCTTCCCCGGCAATCTGCTCGCGGCCCGCTTCGCCTTCGTCCAGGCCCAGCCGCTGCCGCTGGAGGAGGGCGTTTCCCGCCAGGCACCACGCATCAGTTTGGGTTGAGCCGGTGCGCTTCGTACTCGACCAGTCTGTGGCCCGCCGCCGGACGCGGCTGTGCTTCCTGCTGTTCGCCCTGGTGCTGCTCGGTCTCGCTGCCGTAGGGGGGAGCGTCGCACCCCTGGCCTTGTCGCCAGGCGTGGTGGCGCGCCTGGGTGGGGTAGGGACGGCCCAGCTGCTCACCGCCCTGGGCCTGCTGCTGGTCCTGACCGGTGCCTCGCTGTGGAAAATCCGCCAGCTCGCCCGCCAGGGCGGCGCGGCGGTGGTGACGGCACTGGGCGCCACGTCTCTGGACGAACTCGGCGGAGCCGATGCCCAGCGGTTGCGCAACGTGGTGGAGGAGATGGCCATCGCCGCGGCCGTCCCCGTGCCGCGTCTTTACTTGCTGGCCGACGAGCCGGCCATCAATGCCCTGGTGGCCGGCTACGGTCCGGCCGACGCGGTGCTCTGCGTAACCCGTGGCGCCCTGGAGCGGCTGGATCGCGCCGAGCTGCAAGGCCTGGTCGCCCATGAATTCAGCCATCTGCTCAATGGCGACATGCGCCTCAATCTACGGCTGATCGGCTGGTTGCATGGCATCAGTCTGCTCGCCGACCTGGGCCGCGAACTGCTGGTCACCCGCTCCCGTCATTCGGGCAAGAGATCGCTGCAGGCCTCCACCCTGTTCGAGGTGGTCTTCGGCCTGACCCTCTATATCTGCGGCTCCCTGGGACTGGGCTGCGCGCTGTTGATCCAGGCCGCGGTGTCCCGTTCGCGGGAGCGCCTGGCCGATGCCTCGGCGGTGCAGTTCACCCGCTATCCCCAGGGGCTCGCCGGTGCCCTGCAGAAGATCGCTGCGCATCCTCTGCAGGGGCGGCTCTACCACCCTGCGGCGCGCAGCGTCGCCCACATGCTGGTGGGGGACGCCGGGGCCTCCTGGTTCGCCACCCATCCGCCGCTGCTCGAGCGTATCCAGCAGCTCGATCCGTCCTTTTCGGCGGCCGACTTGCAGCGGCTGCGGGCCGAGGCCAGCCTTCCGGTGGGCAAGGCCTATGTCGCGGGCGAGCCACCGCCGGTGGTCAGGGCCGACCCGGCCACCGCGGCATCCGTGGCGGAGCTGCCCTCGGTCGCGGCGGCCGCTGACCTGCTCGCGGAGTTGCCCCTGGCGTTGCGCGAGGGCGCGCGGCAGCCCGACGTGGCCTGGCCGTTGCTCCTGCACCTGGCCGGGGCGCCTGCCCCGACCCTGCCCCCCGTGCTGGCCGGTAACCTTGCCGATCTGCATCCCGCCCTACGGCTACCCCTGGCGCAACTGACCTTTCCGGCCTTGCGGCAACTGCCGCGGGCGAAGCTGCGCGAGGTACTGGTAGCGCTCAAGGCCCGTCTGGAGCCACACGCCGCGGACGATCTGAGCAGCTATTGCCTAGCCAGGGTGCTGCAGCGGCAACTGGTCGCCAGTCTGGCCCCAGCCCGTCAGCGCCCCTCCGGTCGTCTTACCCTCGCCCAGGGCGAGGCGGCCGTCGTCGCGCTCTACGCGGTGGTGGCCGCACAGGCCCATGACCGTTTTCCGGCGGCGCAGCGGGCGTTCCTGCACGCAATGGCCACGACCTTCCCGGGACGCCATGTCGCCTACGCGCCACCGGCGCTTTGGCGTCCAGCCCTGGAGCGCGCCCTTGCTGGTCTTATGCTGTTGGTACCAGAGGCGCGCACTCTGGTGCTGGAGGGGTTGTTGTCGTTGATCGAAGCGGACAACAGGGTGAACATTCCCGAGCTGGAACTGCTCGGGCTATTCTGCGCGACGCTGGAATTGCCGTTGCCCCTGGTTAAAGAAAGCGTTTCGCTGACCGATGACGTGTCATCGCGACGAGCTTACCGTTCGGTCGATGCTAGCCAACTGCTATCGAATTCCTGATCCAAAGGGGCATGCCTGGCGTATGCTGGCCGCGGAATAATCTGACGTATGCAGGGCAGGGAAGGAAAGTGTCATGAAATTCCTCGTGGTAGATGACAGCCGAGCGGTTCAGACCATCATCAAGCGCATCCTGGCCAACACCGGGTACAAGGACAGCGAGCTGCGCACGGCCTCTACCGGCGAGGAAGCCTTGGCGCTGCTGGAAGACTGGACGCCCAACCTGGTGCTGACCGACTGGCACATGCCGGGCATGACCGGCCTGGAGTTGCTGCAGGCGATTCGTCAGAGCGCCGGGCCCGAGATCCAGGTGGGCTTCGTCACCACCGAGTCCTCGGCACGCCATGTCGAGGAGGCGTATCGCAACGGTGCGGCCTTCGTCGTGACCAAGCCCTTCACCCAGGAAACCCTGCAGCAGGCGGTGTTGACGGTGCTCCAGGACGGGGCCAGCGCCGAGCGGGCCATCCAGGCTTCCGAGCGGGAAAGTCTGCCACTGCCGACCCGCTTCAATCCCGACACCCAGGTCATCCAGAAGCTGCTCGGGCTGTCGTCCATCGTCTGCCACATCGAGCCCATGGCACCGATCCCGGTCGATCGCCTCGCCTTGCCCTACCTGATCGGCATCTACAGCCACCCACAGAGCAAGGCGCTGGAAGCCGTGTGCCTGCTGGATCTCAACGCGGCCTGCATCCTCGGCGGTTCGCTCGCCGGGTTCTCGCCCGTGGCCATCCATTCGGCCATCGCCAGTGCGACCCTGAGCCGGGAAATGTACGAGAACGCGGCGGCCTTCCTGGCCGATCTGAGCGGCATGATTTCCGCCGGCAAAGGCGGCTCGCCGCTGGCGTTGGGCACCAGCCACCTGGTGCAGAAACCCTTCGAGAAGCTCTACAGCCTGTGGCGCCAGAACAACGGCCGTGCCGATTTCAGCCTGTCCTTCCCGGGGCTGGGCGACGGCTTCATCGCGCTGCTGCTGAGCTGAGCGGCATGGCGGATTACCGGCTCGTCGAATGGGGCTTTCTGCTGGTCACCGGCTCCAACGTCCTGTTGATCGGGCTCGTCCTGACACTGCTCTGGCAGCGCCTCTTTCCCCGGACCCGCGAAGCGGACGAGCATCCGTCGGACGCTGCCCAGCCCGAAGACGCGGTGAGCGCCGGGCCGACCGCGGCGAGCGCCGCAGAGCTCACTCCTGACAGCCAGGCCCAGGCGGCCGCCAACCTGATCCAGAGCGCCCAGCAGCAGGATGTGCTGCCGCTCGGCCAGGCCATGAGTGACAGCCTGGACCTGATGGGGCGGCTCGACGAGGTCGACGGAGAGGCTTATCCCGACTGGAAGAAGACCAACCAGGCGCAGATCGATGAGCTTCTTTCCAACCGTGAAGACCTCGAATTCAAGCTGGACGATCTCAAGTCCAAGCTGGATCGCGCGCACAAGCTGGTGACCAGCCTGCACGGCCAGAATCGCGAGATGCGGGGTGCCGAGGCCAAATTTCAGCGCCTATCCCAGGAGCATGGGCTGATCCAGACTTACCTGACGGAGACCAGACGCGAGCGTGATGGCCTCAAGGTCACCGTAGAACGACTGAAGGCGGAGCTGGAACAACTGCGACAACGGTCTGCCGCTGTCCCGCCGTCCGCTGCGGAGCCGCCGGCAGTGGACGAAGAGGTCCAGCACGAGCTGGAGGTCCTGCGCGAAAGTCTCGAAGAGGAGCGGGCCAAGCTGTCGCGCACCCTGGTGGAGAAGGAATTCATCGAGCAGGTGTACATCGACACCGATGCCGTCACCGATGACTACCAGGCCCTGCTGCGGGAACATGCCGCGCTGCAGGAGCAGTTGCGCGCCTTGCAGGCGCGGCTGGAGGCCGGTCAGTCGGCGTAGAGGGCATCGCGGATGGCATCGGGGAAGGGCCCGGTCATGCCGGCGATGGCCGTGTTGGTGAGGATCACCACGCTCAACTCGCGGACGGGATCGATGAACCAGGCATTGCCGTAGACCCCGCCCCACTGCAGGGTACCGGGACTCTGGGGCGTCTTCGCCGCTCGTGCATCACGCAACACCGCCGCCCCGAGGCTGAAGCCCCAGCCCGGAGCATCCTCGCGCTGCAGCTGCGGAATCTGATCCTCCATGAACCGCCGCTGGCTGGCGGGTGACAGCAGCTTGCCCTGGCGTACCGCCTCCAGGAACGCCAGGTAATCACCGGCGCTACCCTGCATGCCACCGCCACCCGAGGCGAAGGCCGCGGTCGACAGCGCCCGCGCCGGCGAATAGAGGATGCCGCCCTTGGGCAAGGGCAGCAGATAGGGCTCGCTCATGGGTTCGGGTCGTGGATAACCATCGCGATAGGCGGTCGCCAGGCGGGTAGCGTCCTCGACATGGAAGCTCAGGCTCCGCAGGCCCAGGGGTGCGGCCACCTCGTGCTGCACCACCTCCGGCAGTGTCTCGCCGCTGGCGGCCTGCAGCACCCCGCCTACCACGTCCAGACCCAGGGAATAGCGCCAGGCGCTACCCGGTGGGAAGTCCAGGGGGACGCCGGCCAGGCGACGCAGATTGTCCTCGAGGGTGAGGGTGGCGCCGTCGAGTCCGTCGGACACGCCAGCGCGATGATAGGGCCCGTCCGGGTCTTCGCCGAAGCCGTAGTGCAGCCCCGAGGTGTGGCTCAGCAATTGTGCCAGGGTCGGCACCGCCGGGGTGCCGTCGGTCAGGCGCGTGGTGAAGTAGGGCAGGTAACGAGTCACCGGCGCCTGCAGATCCAGACGACCCTGGTCGACCAGGCGCAGCGCGGTGACGGCCACCACCGGCTTGGTCAGGGAGGCGAAGCGGAACAGCTCGTCCTCTCGCATGGGGCGCTGCGTCTCACGATCGGCGAAGCCCGCCGCCCGGTGATACACCACCCGGCCATGGCGCGCGACCATCACTACCGTACCCACGATGCGCTGCTGAGCGATGGCACGCTCCAGGATCGGGTCCAGGCGGGCGGCGAGAGCGGCCTCCTCGGCCAGGGCGAGGGGTGCGCTGAGGCTCAGGCCGAGCGCACTGGCGAGCAGTAGGGAAGACATCTGGTTTAAGCTCCTGGCGAACGCCGGTCACGAGACCAGCCAAGGGAGGAATCCTCGCATGATTCGCGACATTTTGAAGATGGGTGATCCACGCCTGCTGCGGATCGCCCCGCCGGTAGCCGCCGAGCGACTCGGCTCGCCCGAGCTGCGCGCGCTGATCCAGGACATGTTCGACACCATGGCCGCCGCCGGTGGGGTGGGCCTCGCCGCGCCGCAGATCGGCGAGGACCTGCAGTTGATGGTGTTCGGCTTCGAGCGCAACGCGCGTTATCCGGATGCGCCACCCGTGCCTCGGCAGGCGCTGCTCAATCCCCGGATCGAGATACTGGACGCCACCGAGGAACTGGGCTGGGAGGGTTGCCTGTCCATTCCCGGTCTACGCGGCGAGGTGCCCCGGGCGCGGCGCATCCGTTACCAGGGCGTGGACGGCGACGGCCGCCCCGTGGATCGGGAAGCCGAGGGCTTCCACGCGCGGGTGGTCCTGCATGAATACGATCATCTGATCGGCCGCCTCTATCCGTCGCGGATTCAGGACTTCGCCCGTTTCGGTTTCACCGAGGTGCTGTTTCCGGAACTGGAGCCGGCGGCGCAACGCTAGCCTCCGCGGCGGCGAGCTGCCCACGCACGACCGCGGCCAGGTCGGCGAAGGGCAGGGCGCCATCCAGCGCCTGGGCGTCTTCGATGGGGGCCTGGGCCGAGCGCAGCAACAGGGTCGGTACGGCGGTGATCCCCAGTGTCTCGGCGCGATCCTCGGCGTGCAGTACCAGGTCACTGTAGTCGCCTGCCGCAAGGCTGCGCTCCAGGGCCTGGGCGTCTAGCCCGACGCGGTGCGCCAGATCGGTGAGCACCGCCAGGTCGCCGATATCGCGTCCTTCTTCGAAGAAGGCCTGGAACACCGCCAGATGGAAGGCTTCGAAGCGGTCGTGCTCACGGGCGAACTCCGCCGCTTCCAGAGCCAGGCGACTGCGCGGCTGCACCGGGGGCAGGCGCAGCACCATGCCGTACTCGGCCGCCAGTGGATAGACGGCGCGATCCCAGGTCCGCCGCAGGTACTCGCCAGCGGGATCGAGGGTTGGAGTGGGTTCGGGGCGCAGTTCGAAGGCATGCCACTCGATGGCGATCCGGTCGCCGAATTCCTCCTGCAGGCGCGCTAGCTGGGGAAGTTCCAGATAGCAGAAGGGGCAGACGTAATCGCTCCAGACATCCAGACGAACGCGCGGGGTGGCGGTCATGGCAGTGCTCCGGGGAGGGCATCCTGTCCGTCGGACCGCGATCCGGGGTGGATGTTCGCTGAACAGGTCGATATCCGCTCAGGATCGGTGAACAGTCCCCTGCCGGACCTATCGCGCGTCCACCTGACAGCCTTTCCTGCGCCTCCCGACAAGGCTTCACATCCGGAAAAGAAAAGCCCGGCTTGGCTGCCAGGAATGCGCGGCGAGCCTCGTTCCAGAGAGCTCCGCTGAACCTGAGCCTGTCCCTGGGTTCGTATGCGGGCACCTTCTCCTTCAGGCGACAAGGGATATCAACGTGGGTTTTATCGACCGCAAAGTGACCTTCCTTCGGCAGACCTTCTCCTATGTCGGCTGGTCGGTGTTCTGGCTACTGCTCTGGGACATCGCCGTGACCGTCGACTACATGATCTTCGTCGACCACCGTGCCCAACTGCCCAATATCCCGCTGACCCTGATCGGCTCGGCGCTCATCGTGCTCACCAGCTTTCGCAACACCAGCGCCTACCAGCGCTGGTGGGAGGCGCGCACCCTCTGGGGTGGCATGGTCAATAGCTCGCGCAGCTTCGGCCGTCAGGTGCTGACGCTGATCGACGACGGCGACGAGCAGTTCAACGCCATCAAGACGGTGCTGATCGAGCGCCACCTCGCCTATGTGCGCTGCCTGGCCTGCCAGCTCAGCGGCGATCCGCTGCCCAAGGAGGTCCGCAACTACCTGGGCAAGGAAGAGTGGGCGATGCGCAAGGAAACCAACAACTTCGCCAACGCCATCCTGAGCGGCTCGGCCAACCTCATCGCCCTTGAGTATCGCGCGGGACGACTGGACAGCATCCGCCTGGAGCGCCTTGAGGCGACCTTCGTCGACATGTCCAACTGGCAGGGCGGCATGGAGCGTATCGCCAATACGCCCTTGCCCTATCCCTACGTCAACTTCCCCCGGCTGTTCATCTTCCTGTTCTGCGTGCTGATGCCCATCGGCCTGGTGGAAAGCCTCGAGTGGTACACGCCATTGGCGTCCACCGTAGTGGGCTTCATGTTCCTGGCCCTGGAGAAGGTCGGCACCGATCTGCAGAGCCCCTTTCAGCGCAGTCGCCACCAGATCACCATGGGCACCATCTGCACCACCATCGAGGGCAATCTGCGCACCATGCTGCGCGATGCCCGCGGTGGCTACGCCTCGGTCACTGAGATTGTTCGAGACTGTCGGACGTCATCAGACGAAAGGGAATCCAGCTGACGTGTTCCGCTACCGGCTGGCCCTGGGCCATGGCCAGGGCCACGTCGATAGCGGTACCGCCCTGGCCCTTGGCATCCTGCAGCACGGTCACCGCCAGCTTGCCGGAGCGCAGTTCCTGTAGCGCCTCGGGGGTGGCGTCGATGCCGCCGATGAGGGTGTCCTTGGGATTCTTGCCCGCCTTTTCCAGGGCACGAATGGCGCCCAGGGCCATCTCGTCGTTGTTGGCGGCGATGATGTCGAAGGCCACGCCCTTCTTCAGCCAGTCGGTGACGGCATCGGTGGCCTGGTTGCGCTCCCAGTTGGCGGTGGTCTTCTGTACCACCTGCATCTCGGGATACTTGGCCACCACCTTCTCCACGTCCTCGGTACGCATCCGCGAGGACGGATTGTCGGGGTCGCCTACCAGGATCGCCACCTTGCCCCGATAGTGCGCCCGCCGCGCGAGCTCTTCCATTTGCAGGGTGCCGGACTCCAGCTCGTTGGAGCCGACATAGGCGGCCTTGGCTGGCCATTGCTCGGGCAGGTATTGGCGATTGAGCAGCACGATGGGAATGCCGGCGGTCGTCGCCTCGCGCAGGAGGTCCGGCGCGGCTCTGATGACGCTCGGCACCACGATGAGGGCATCGACCTTGGCGGCGATCAGGTTGCGCACCTGACGCTGCTGCAGGACCGGATCGTTGTTGGCATCCATCACGAAGGTATCGGCGCCGAGCTGGCTGGCATGCTGTTCCATGCTGCTGCGCAACAGGTTCTGGAAGTTGTCGCTCTTGGCACTGGCGATACCGATCAGGGGCGTCGCCCCAAAGGTCGGGACCAGCCAGGTGCCGGCGAGGACGGCGACGAGCAGGGAGCGGAAACGAATAGGAGTCATGGCAAGGTCCCTTCAGACGCTGAAGCGATGCAGGAGTTGGCGCTGTGCCTGGGCCATCCGCGCCAGGCCGTCACTGCTGCGCGCGGTGTCCTCCGCGCCCTGGGCCACCTGGGTGGCGGCATTGCTGATGTGTACCATCATGCGGCTGGTCTCCTGCACCGTGGCGCTCTGCTCCTCGGTGGCGGTCGCGATCTGCACGTTCATCTCGCGGATGGTCGCCACCGCCTCGCTCATCACCTGCAGCGCCTGCTGGGAGCCGGAGGCACGCTGCACGCAGTCGTCCGATAGCGCCTGGCTGGTGCCCATGACGCTCACCACCGACTGAATCTTCTGCTGCATCTGCTCGATCATCTGCTGGATTTCGCTGGTGGAACCCTGGGTCCGGCTGGCCAGGGAGCGCACCTCGTCCGCCACCACAGCGAAGCCACGGCCCTGCTCGCCAGCGCGGGCCGCTTCGATGGCGGCATTGAGGGCCAGCAGGTTGGTCTGTTCGGCGATGGTACGAATGGCATCGACGATGCCGTCGATGTTCTGGCCATACCCCTGCAGTTCGTGGGTGGCGCTGGCGGCGCGCTGGATCTGTTCGGCCTGCTGCTGGATGCCGCTGATGGTGTCGCTGACCGTGGCCTGCACGCGCTGGGTGAGGCCAAGTGTCTGGTCGACGGTTTCGCGGGTCTCGTGGGCACGCCGGGCGACTTCCTGGACAGTGCTTTCCATCTGGGTCATCGCCGAGGACGTCGACTCCAGGTGCTGGGTCTGAGCCTGCACGGCCGCCGTGGTACGGCTACTGACGGCCGCGTTCGTGTCGGCGGTACTCGCCAGGTCATCGGCGGATCGGGTCAGCTCACCGAAGGTGCCGCGCAGCATCTCGGTCAGTTCGTTGAGATAGCCGCCCAACTCGCCGAATTCATCCCGGCTGCCGGTATCGAAGCGCACCCGTAGATCACCGGCGGTGACCTGACGCAGGGCTTCGCGGAAGCGCCGTAGCGGACGACGCAGGCCGCGCGCTACCCACAGGCCGATCAACAGGGCAGCGGCCACCGCGGCGGCGCTGGCGGCGAGCAGCACCAGGCGGCTGGCATGTACGGTCGCATCGGTGTCCTGTTTGCTCTGGGACGCCATGTCCACGGCCTGGGTACTGAGTTCTCCCAGTTTTGCCAGTACGGCGTTCAGCGCCTGCTCGGTGCTTTGGCGCTGGGTATTGAGGCGCGTCTGCAGGGCGTCCTGCTGGCGGTAGGCCGCATAGAGCCCATCCGGGGCTTCGAGTTCGTGTAGCAGGCCGGTGACCATCACCCCGACATAGCGGGCCGCCCGAGGGTCGGCCTCGGCCAGGGCCTTGAGTCGGTCGCGGATCACGTCGGTCTGCCCCTTGAGGGTACGCTCCAGCTGGGCCTGGTCCGGCTTGATCGCCTGGGTGGCGAATCCGCCATAGGCCTTGGCCGTCTCCACCAGCAGCAGCTCGGCCAAACGCGCCGCTTCGGCGCCGTCGGTAGCCTTCAGCCGCGCGGCATAACTTTGCAGGTAACGCGCCAGGCGATCACCTTCGGGGGTGGCATAGCCCTGTAGCGTCAGGACCTTGTCCCGTGCCGCCAGGACCTCCTGCTGCAACCGCGCCAGCTGACGGCCCTGGTCCGCATAGGCCTGACCCAGTTGTTTTTCCTGCTGCAGGGTGGCAGCCAGCTGCGGATAACCTTCGAGCAATGCCGGAATCTGGCCGAGCGCTTCTTCGTAGCGCTTGATCTGTTCATCGAAGGTCTTGAGGGAGACGGCGACGTCCGCCTCGCTGCGGACGGCCAGCAGGCTCAGGATGGCCTGGTTGGCGCTGAGAATACGCACACCGAGTTCACTGGTGGTGCGGCCAAGAGGGGCGGACTGATTGGTGATGACCGCAAGGCGATCCTGGATCGAGGCGGTACTGCGGTAGCTGACCGCGACGATGCCGAGCAGTACCAGGAGCAAGAGGCCGAAACCGCCGGCGACACGTTGCAGGATTGTCATTGTTCTATCCCCGGAGTGAAAGGTCCGCGGGATTCGAGCGGATCGAGAAAGCGGCTACAGTCGCTTCCATCGACCTACCCTAGACACAACCCGCCACCAGGCTATCGGCAGCTCTGGTGGGGGCTTTAGAAGAGTTTTACAAAAGATTTCACAGTGCCGGCAGGGTTACTTGAAGTCCCACTGCATCTGGGCGGGAATGCTGATGTCGCGGGAGGAATTCACGCAAACGTCCAGGTAGTCGGTAAAGCGGGGCGGGGCGGCAATGCCTTCCTCCAGCAGGCGCTGGTTGTCGAACAGGTAGTTCAGGTCGGCGAAGCCACCGTAGAGCTTCAGGGCACGCAACACCAGCCGCGGGTTGGCTGGACCGATGCGCTCGTTGAAGTCCGCCGCCAGCTCCTTGAGGTCGGCACTGTCCACTTGGCGATAGCGCTCGCCCACCGGGGCATCGCCCATGGCGCCGGCATAGGCCTGGTCGATCTCGCCGAAGGTGCAGGCGCCGGCGTGTCCGGCAGAGATGTGGTAGAGGCTATGGTTCAGCGCGGGCTTCAGGGCCAGCTCCACCAGCGCCTCGGCGCAATAGTCCACCGGGATGACGTCGATCTGCTCGTCGAGGCCGCAGGTGAAGCGCTCCAGGGCGAAGCCCATGCGGAATACCCAGAAGATGCTGCCCGAGGCCTTGCAGCCGGAGCGGCGATGGCCGACCACGATGGACGGGCGGGCGACCACCAGCGGCAGCTGCGGCAGTTCGTTGCGCAGTTTCAGCTCGATGGCGGCCTTGGAGGCGGTGTAGTCCACCAGCTGTTGCTCGGGCTCCGGGAAATCCCAGGTCTCGGCGACCGGCGACTGGCGCTGGGGCCCACAGGCCATGGCGGTGCTCACGTGCAGGAAGCGCTTCAGGCGTTTGGACTGGGCGCAGGCCTCGGCGAGGGCGAAGGTGCCGTCGACGTTGACCGGCCAGATTTTCGGGTTACGCGAGAAGGAAGCCACCGCCGCGCAATTGATGACCTCGTCCAGCGCCGTCAGCTGCGGGCGGGCCGCGTCGATCCACTGGGTGTCCAGCAGGTCGCCACAGAGGATCTGCTCGGGCTGCAGCAGGGCGGCGAGACGCTCGTCGACATCGTGCATGCGCAGATTCTGCAGGAGGCGCTCCAGGCCTTCCGCCTGGTTGGCCGCGCGGACCAGGAACCTCAGCCCCTCGACGTGGCCCAGTTCCAGCAGGCGCTGGGTGACGGCGCCGCCGAGAAAACCGGTGGCACCGGTGACGAGGATGCGACGCGTCGCGGGGGTGAACTGGATCGAGGAGGAGACAAGCGACATGGCAAAGGCCCTGGTTGGGGTGAACGTGGGCCAACCTTAAGGCGTGACGCTGAAGGAATTATTAAGGCCGGGGAACCGCTTGAGGCTGACGTCTTTCTAGATGCCAAGTCTTACCGTTCGACACCTACCTGGAGACCGCCATGGAATTGCCCGTTCACGACCTGACGACACTGTTCGAACAACTGGGTCTCGATTCGGACCCTGCCAGCATAGATGCCTTCATCGCCAGTCACTCCCCGCTGCCGGAAGCGGTGAAGGTATCGGAAGCGGACTTCTGGTCGCCCGCGCAAAAGGCCTTCCTGAAGGACGAGATCATGGAGGACGCCGACTGGGCGCCGATCGTCGACGAGCTGAACGTCCGCCTGCATCGCCGGGACTAACCAGAAGGGCAGGCTTTCCTGCCTGGTCATTCCGCCAAGCATCGCCCGGAGAAGCGCCATGAACACCGTATTCGCCCAGCAACAATCCCAGGATCCGCCCGTCGACGACGAAGACGAGGTGAGCGAAGAGCAGCTCGACGAATCCGTCGAGGAAACCTTTCCCGCCAGTGATCCCATTTCGCCCTGATCATTTTCTGGCGCCGTTCTCACGGCGCTTTTTTACCCTTGATCCTGCTTTCCGGCACATTCGTCGTACTAGCCCGTCCCGTTGATCAGCATCCCGTCCCGTGGCTGCTAAGGTGAGGGCGTCGCAACCGCACCACTCGTGCGCTGGCGTGCGACCTGATGGACCGTCAATCGCAGGGATTCCCATGATCAAGATCTTCTTCGCTGCCCTGGCCGGCATGCTGCTCGGTGGCGCCGCCTGGCCGGTGCTCGCCGACCCCGTCGTCATCAAGTTCGCCCATGTGGTGAACGACGACACTCCCAAGGGGCGCGGTGCGCTGCAGTTCCAGAAGCTCGTGCAGGAGCGGCTGGGTGGGCAGGTGAAGATCGAGGTCTATCCCAACTCCACCCTGGTGGGCGATGCCGACGAACTCGAAGCCCTGAAAACCAACCGGGTGCAGCTGCTCGCGCCGTCGGTGTCCAAGCTCAATGGCATGGCCAAGGGGCTGCAGGTCTATGATCTCCCCTATCTGTTCGACAACCTGGATGCGGTCAAGCGCTTCCAGCGCCGCGACAAGAGCCGCGAATTGCTCGGCAGCCTGGTAACGCACGGCATCACCGGACTCGGTTACTGGAACAACGGCGGTCGGCAGCTTTCCGCCACCCGTGATATCCGGACCCCGGCCGACCTCAAGGGCCTGACCTTTCGCGTCGAATCGTCCGACGTTCTCGCCGCCTATTTCCAGCAACTAGGTGCTCAGGCGGTCAAGCTACCGTTCTCCCAGGTCTACGCGGCGCTGCAGACCGGCAAGGTGCAGGGCGCGGAGAATCCCTGGTCCAACCTGCTGGGACAGAAGCTCAACACCGTCCAGCCCTATATCGTCGAAGACAACCACAGCTTCCTGACCTACATGGTCATCACCAATACCAGCTTCTGGAATGGCTTGCCGTTCGGCATCCGCGCGGAGCTGGAAGCCATCCTCGACGAGGTGACGCTCTCGGTGAACCGCGATGCGGAAGCCATCAATGCCAAGGCCCGCGAGCGTGTGGTGGCCGCCAACACCAGCAAGATCCTGGTGCAGACACCGGTAGAGCGCGAGGCCTGGCGGGCGGCGGTGGCGCCCTTGATCAAGAAATACGAAAGCGAGGTGGGCAGCGACGTGCTGCGGGCGGCCGAGGCGGCCAACCGGCGCTGAGATTGCACGGGCGTCCACCCCCGATTTACGGCAAACTGGCACGGCGTCATCCTGACAACAAGAGGAATAGCCGTGCAGCACGCGGTCATCAGCGGTAGTGGGCTCTATACGCCGCCCGAAAGCATCTCCAACGACGAACTGGTTGCCTCCTTCAACCAGTGGGCTGGCCAGTGGAATGCCGAGCATGCCGAAGCCATCGCCCAGGGCACCCTGGCCCCCCAGCCGGAGTCCAGCGCCGCCTTCATCGAGAAGGCCTCCGGCATCCGCAGTCGCCACGTGGTCGACAAGGCCGGCATCCTCGACCCGGCACGCATGGTGCCGCGCATCCCCGAGCGCAGCAACGACGAGCCTTCGATCCTCTGCGAGATGGGCGTCGCCGCGGCCCGCGAGGCCCTGGCGCGTGCCGGGCGGACCGCTGCCGACATCGATGGCGTCATCGTCGCCTGTTCCAACCTGCAGCGTCCCTATCCGGCGGTCGCCATCGAGGTCCAGGCTGCGTTGGGTATCCAGGGCTACGGCTTCGACATGAACGTCGCCTGTTCCTCGGCGACCTTCGGCCTGCAGACCGCCGCCAACGCCGTGCAACTGGGCCAGGCGCGGGCGGTGCTGGTGATAGATCCGGAAATCTGCACCGGCCACCTGAATTTCCGCGACCGCGACAGTCACTTCATCTTCGGCGACGCCGCCACCGCCCTGGTGGTGGAGCGCGCCGGCCAGGCGACCTCGGCGCACCGCTTCGAGATCCTCGGCACGCGCCTCTTCACCCAGTTCTCCAACAACATCCGCAACAACTTCGGTTTCCTCAACCGGGCGGCGGAGGAGGGCATGAGCAACCCGGACAAGCTGTTCGTCCAGGAAGGCCGCAAGGTGTTCAAGGAAGTCTGCCCGCTGGTGGCTGAGTTGATCGCCAATCACCTGGCCGAACTGGACATTCCGGTTGAGCGGGTCTCGCGCTTCTGGCTGCACCAGGCCAACCTGGCGATGAACCACCTGATCGTCAAACGTCTGCTGGGGCGCGAGCCCGAGGCCGGCGAGGCACCGGTGATTCTGGATACCTACGGCAATACCAGCTCGGCCGGTTCGGTCATCGCGCTGCATCTGCATCATGAAGACCTGGCCAGCGGTAGCCTGGGGGTGCTCAGTTCCTTCGGCGCCGGTTACTCCATCGGCAGCGTGGTGCTGCGCAAGGTCTGATCGGCGGCAGGAGTCTTCCCTGGCCGACCGTTGTCGGACCTGGGAAGACGTCTGCGAGAAATAGGGAGGCCACGTGCAGCCAGGACACCTGCTTAGGGTACAGCTGCGACAGCTGCGCCCCACCCAGCCCGCCATCGGTCACGACCAGGTGCTTTATAAGCTCGGCAAGTACGCCAGCGACCGGCGCAAGCTGTTCGACGACTACTGCGAAGCCAACGGCCAGCATCTGAGCGGTGGCTTCCAGCCCGCCACCACCCTGCGCTCGGCGGACGACAGCCTGGGTGCCCGGCCTCCCGGCAGTTATCCCGACGAGATGAAGACCGTCGTCATCGGGCCGGGGCAGCAGCCCTATCTCACCGATGGCCATCACACCTTTTCCGCCTTCTGGGAGCAGCCCGGGGGTGGTCCCGACACCTGGGTCTGGGTGCGGGTGACCGATGACTTCAGCCAGAGCGCCAGCCCGGCGGAGTTCTGGATTCGCCTGCTCGACGAGCGCAAGGCCTGGCTTAAGGACCTCCAGGGCCGGCCGATCCTCCCCGAGCAGTTGCCCCTGTCCCTCGGCTTGAACGCCATGGCGAACGATCCCTACCGGGCCCTGGTGTATTTCACCCGGCAGATCGGCTACGACAAACCGCGCACGCCTGACGGCCGGGTCCTGCCCTCGGAGTTCCTCGAGTTCTATTGGGCCGAGTGGCTGCGCATGCTGCTGCCGCTACAGGATGACGACCTGAACGACCGCAAGAGCTACGCCAAAGCCGTGGAGCAGGCCGCCAGACTGATGGTGGCCAATCCCGGTATGGTGATCGGCAGCTCGGGACGTACGGCGCTGGAAATGGGTGCCTATCGCGCCCTGGACAAGAAGGTTCTGCGCAAGCTGTCAGCCAGCGATGGCAAGTTCGCCTATCTGTTGGCGGCACGCGCCCAACGCGCGGCCCTGTCCCGGGCGATTTGACCGGAGCAGGGCATAAGTGTCTGTTACTAGCAGCTTTTTTGCTTTTTGGTGTTGACAGTGAGGACGAGGCCTCTTAACATGCGCCCCGTCCTGACCGACGGGGCTATAGCTCAGCTGGGAGAGCGCTTGCATGGCATGCAAGAGGTCGACGGTTCGATCCCGTCTAGCTCCACCAAATTTCGGTTTCGCCTGCGGGGGAAATCGGTAGAAGGTTTCGTCCCCTTCGTCTAGTGGCCTAGGACACCGCCCTTTCACGGCGGTAACAGGGGTTCGAGTCCCCTAGGGGACGCCACACTCGAAGGAAACCGCCTCACGGCGGTTTTTTTTCGTCCGCACGAAAGCCAGTCGTCAGGGTCTTTCCCAGATGCCCATCGCGGCGCTCAACTGTGTTAGACCTGTACGTCGAGTCCAAGCGAGGGGAGTGGGATGATCGTCGAGTATCTGCACAGCCTGGCCCAATTGCCCGCGGACCAGTGGAACGCGCTGCTGGCGGACGACCAGCCGTTTTTACGCCATGAGTTCCTCGCCACCCTGGAAGACAGCGGTAGCCTCGGCAAGGGTACCGGCTGGCAGCCGGCGCACCAGATCCTCAAGGACGCCGAGGGACAGCTGCTGGCCGCGATGCCGGCTTATCTCAAGCTGCACTCCTATGGCGAATACGTCTTCGACTGGGCCTGGGCGGATGCCTGCCGCCGCGCCGGGATCGACTACTATCCCAAGCTGCTGGCTGCCGTGCCCTTCTCGCCGGTGCAGGGCGCGCGCCTGCTGGGTGAGCCGGCCGCCTGTGCGACCCTGCTCGACGCCACCACGGGCAGCCTGGCCGGTCTGGAGCTGTCCAGCCTGCACGTCAACTTCACCGATCCCAAGGCCGACGACCTGCTCCGGAATCGCGAGGGCTGGCTGGCGCGTATCGGCTGTCAGTTTCACTGGCACAACCGCGGCTACCGGGACTACGCCGATTTCCTCGCGGCCCTGACCTCGCGCAAGCGCAAGCAACTGCGCAAGGAGCGCGATCAGGTGGCCGGCCTCGGCGTGAATTTCGATTGGCGCACGGGGAGCGAGTTGAGCGAAGCGGAGTGGAATTTCGTCTATGCCTGCTACGCCAATACCTACGAGGTGCGCGGCCAGGATCCCTACCTGACGCGGGCCTTCTTCAGCCTGCTGGCCGAGCGCCTGCCCCAGGCCATCCGCGTGGTGCTCGTCCACCAAGGCAATCGGCCCGTGGCCATGGCCTTCTATCTCAAGGATGAAACGACCCTCTACGGCCGCTACTGGGGCTGCCTACAGGAGTTCGACTGCCTTCATTTCGAGACCTGCTTCTACCAGGGTATCGAGTACGCCATCGCCGAAGGGCTGCAGCGCTTCGACGCCGGGGCCCAGGGCGAGCACAAGCTGATTCGCGGCTTCGAGCCGACCCTCACCCACTCCTGGCACTACCTGGTGCATCCGGGCCTGCGAGAGGCGGTGGCGGACTTTCTCGACCAGGAGCGCGCCGGGGTCCGTGCCTATGCGCGCCAAGCTGCCGAGGCGTTGCCCTATCGCCAGGAGGACGGTACCGCGCGATGCTGAACTACCTCTGGTTTCTACTGGCAGCGCTGTTCGAGATCGCCGGCTGCTACGCCTTCTGGCTCTGGCTGCGGCTGGATCGCAGCCCCTGGTGGATAGCCCCGGGACTGGCCAGCCTGGTGCTCTTCGCGTTGTTGCTCACGCGGATCGAGGCAGCCTACGCGGGGCGGGCCTATGCCGCCTACGGCGGTATCTATGTCGTGGCGTCCCTGGGTTGGCTGGCACTGGTCGAACGCACCCGGCCGACCTGGACGGACCTGGCCGGAGGGCTGCTGTGCGTGGCGGGAGCCTTGGTGATCCTGTTGGTGCCGCGCGCTACCACCTGATAGCTGCTCGAGACGAGCGCTTATCGCTCCAGGCCTTCGCGATGATAGAAGGCATCGAGCTCGGCAGGCCCCAACGCCAGGCGCGGCAGCTCCAGGCTGGCGTACAACTGGCGGTAGCGCTGTCGGTTGGTCCGGGCGGTGCCGACGATGTACTGCAGCATCTGCCATTTGACGCTGTCCCGGCCACCTTCCAGGGCGCCACACCTGTCCTGGTCGAACCAGCAACGCCTTAGATAGCGCAGCAGGCTGAGCGGGGTCGGAGCGTCCAGCAGGATCAGGCCGGTGGCCTGCGCCAAGCGTTGCGGCAGGCAGCTGCTGTAGTTACCGTCCAGGACCCAGCGTGGCGCCTGGATGGCGGCGTCGTGCAAGGCGATGAACTCCACCGTCGGCCGTGGTTGCCAGTCGGTATTGGGCAGGTGGTAAAGCTGATCGAGATGTACCACCGGCAGGTCGCGCGCCCGGCCTATGGCGTCGGCCAGGGTGGATTTGCCACTGTTGGAAGGCCCCAGGATGCATAACCGAGGGCCGAGGTCGTCTAGGCGCATAGGGGGCTGCTGGCTGGAAAGGCCAGCAAGCTTGCCGGAGGGGCGGTTTAGTCGTCCAGCAGTTCGCGCGGCACGTCGCGGCGCAGCACCAACTGGCAGAGGGTGCTGTCCGGATCGAAGAGGATCACGGCCTCGCCGGTTTCCAATGCCCGACGGGCACGCTGGGTGCGGGTCGCCAAGGGCGTATCGTCACCGTTATCGGTGCCGTCGCGGGTGACGAAGTCTTCCAGCAGATTGTCGAGGGTGGCGGCGGCGAGCTGGTCGTGGGGAATGATCATTGGGAACTGCCTGAAAAAAGGCGCCCAGGATACCCCAGGCGCCGTACTCGAACGCTACTTGCTGCCGTCGCCGACGACCTCTTCCAGCGGCGGCAGCTGCGTCTGGTTGTCTAGGTGGGTGTCTTCCGGCAGCAACTGGTGGCCGAAGCGCTCCAGGGAGCTATCGGCGGGCTGGGCATCGCTGTCGAACACCGGCGGGCTGAGGATGTAGCCGGTCAGCAGCTGGCTGAGTGCGGCCAGGCTGAGGATATGGGTGCGCTCGTAGCCATGGGTCGCATCGCAGCCGAAGGCCAGCAGGGCGACCCTTACGTCCTGCCCGGAGCTGATCGCCGAGTGGGCATCGCTGTAGTAGTAGCGGAACAGGTCGCGCCGTACCGGGATGTCGTTGCGCTCGGCCAGCCGCAGCAGGTGCCGCGACAGGTGATAGTCATAGGGGCCCGCCGAATCCTGCATGGCCACGCTGACGCGGTGCTCGTCGGAACGTTGCCCCGGTGCCACCGGGGCGATGTCGATGCCGACGAATTCGCTGACGTCCCAGGGCAGGGCACCCGCCGCACCCGAGCCGACTTCCTCGGTGATGGTGAACAGCGGATGGCAGTCGATCGGTGGCGTCTGGCCAGATTCCTTGAGCATCTTCAATGCGGTGAGCAGGGCCGCGACACCGGCCTTGTCGTCGAGATGGCGCGAGCTGATATAGCCGCTGTCGGTGAATTCCGGCAGGGGATCGAAGGCGACGAAATCGCCGATCTGCACGCCCAGTTGCTCCGTCTCGTGGCGACTCTTGGTCACGGCGTCCAGTCGTAGTTCGATGTGGTCCCAGCTCACCGGCATCTTGTCGATCTCGGTGTTGAAGGCATGCCCGGACGCCAGTAGCGGCAGCACACTACCCCTCAGGGTGCCATCGTCGGTGAACAGGCTGACGCGGCTGCCTTCGGCGAAGCGACTCGACCAGTGGCCGACCGCGGCCAGGCCCAGGCGGCCGTTGTCCTTGATCTCGCGCACGATGGCACCGATGGTGTCCAAGTGCGCGGAGACCGCGCGATCCGGACTTTCCTTGTGGCCCTTGAGGGTGGCGCGGATGGTGCCGCGGCGGGTCAGCTCGAAGGGGATGTCGAGTTCGTTGAGCCGCTCGGCGACGTACATGACGATGGTGTCGGTGAAGCCGGTGGGACTGGGGATCGCCAGCATGTCCAGCAGGACCTTGCGCAGGTAATCCAGATCTGGTTCGGGTAGTTGGGTCATAGCGGAACCTCCCGGGACAGCGGGAACAGCAGGTCGATGAAGCGTTCGGCGGTGGGGCGCGGTTCGTGGTTGGCCAGGCCCGGTCTTTCGTTGGCTTCAATGATGACGTAGTCGGGCGAGTCAGCGGCGGGGACCAGCAGGTCCATGCCGGTGACCGGGATATCCAGTGCCCGGGCCGCCTGAATGGCGGCGTCGGCCAGCACCGGATGGAGACTGTCGGTGACGTCTTCGAGGATGCCGCCGGTGTGCAGGTTGGCGGTCTTGCGTACCGCCAGGTGGGTCCCGGTGGGTAGCACGCTGTCCCAATCATGGCCGGCGCCGCGGATGGCCCGCTCGGTTTCCTCGTCCATGGGGATGCGCGACTCGCCGCCGGTGGCGGCCTGGCGCCGGCGACTCTGGGCTTCGATCAATTCTCTGACGCTGTGCTGGCCGTCACCGACGATTTCCGCCGGCCGGCGGATGGCCGCGGCCACTACCTCGTGGCCGATCACCACCACGCGCAGGTCGAGGCCTTGGTGGAAGCTCTCCAGCAATACACGATCATCGTAGCGACGAGCCGCCTGGATGGCGGCGGCGAGGTGCTCGGCGTCACGAATATCCACGGCCACGCCCTTGCCTTGCTCGCCGTTGACCGGCTTGACCACCAGGGCGCCATGCTTCTCCAGGAAGGCGGCGTTCTCGTCGTCAGTGCCTGCCAGCCGTTGCTCCGGCACCCGCAGCCCGGCACGGGCCAGGGTGCGACTGGTCAGCACCTTGTCGGCGCAGAGGGTCATGGTAACGGCAGAGGTGAGGTCGGTGAGGGATTCGCGGCAGCGGATGCGCCGGTTGCCCTGGATAAGGGTGAAGAGGCCGCCTTCGGCGTCGTCCACCTGGACTTCTATGCCGCGTCTCAGGGCTTCGTCGACAATGATCCGGGCGTAGGGATTGAGATCGGCGCCCGGGCCGGGGCCGAGGAACAGCGTCTGGTTGATGCCGTTCTTGCACTTGATGGCGAAGGTCTGCAGCGGGCGGAAGCCCAGCTTGTCGTAGAGGCGCTTGGCCTGCTGGTTGTCGTGCAGCACCGACAGGTCCAGGTAGGCCAGGCCGCGACTGGCGTAGTGTTCGACCAGATGGCGGACCAGCGCCTCGCCGACGCCGGGACGACTGCAGTCCGGCGAGACCGCCAGGCACCAGAGCGAGGAGCCGCCGTCGGGGTCCTGGAAGGCCTTGACGTGATTCAGGCCCATCACCGAGCCGATGATGGCGCCACTGTCGTCGTCTTCCGCCAGCCAATAGACCGGGCCGCCCTTGTGCCGGGGCGTGAGGCGCTCGGTATCCACTGGCAGCATGTGGCGCTGTTGGTAGAGGCGGTTGATCTCGCTCCAGTCCTGTTCGGAGCAGGCACGGCGAATACGAAAGCCGCGGTAGATGCGGCGGGCGGGGCGATAGTCGCTGAACCAGAGGCGCAGCGTATCCGAAGGATCGAGGAACAGCTGCTGCGGCGCCTGGGCCAGCACCTGGTGCGGCGCCGCGACGTAGAGGGCGATGTCGCGCTCGCCCGGCGTTTCGGCCAGCAGCTCCTTGGCCAGGCTGGCGGGGTCGGGATAGGTGTGGCCCACCAGCAACCGGCCCCAGCCACAGTGCAGGCACAGCGGCTGGCAGTCGGGATGGTCGCCTTCCGCCAGGCGCGCCTGCAGACGTTCGTAGGAGGGTGTCTGGGCGCGCTGGAGGCGTTGGTTGTAGCTCGTGGCTTTCATGCGTCTTGCACCCTCACAGTCCGTGTTCGCTCAGCCAGAGGTTGAGCGCCGCCAGTTGCCAGAGCTTGGAGCCACGCAGGGGCGTGATGCGATCCGCCGGATTGGTCAGCAGGCGATCGATCTCGGCGGTCTCGAACAGGCCGCGATCCTGGCTGGGGTCCAGCAGCAGTTCGCGGACCCAGGTGAGAGTATTGCCTTCCAGGTGCTTGAGGCCCGGCACCGGGAAATAGCCCTTGGGCCGGTCGATCACCTCATGGGGAATGACCTTGCGCGCCGCCGCTTTCAGTACCTGCTTGCCGCCATCGCCCAGCTTGAACTCGGCGGGGATGCGTGCCGAGAGTTCGGCCAGGCGATAGTCGAGGAAGGGCACCCGGGCTTCCAGGCCCCAGGCCATGGTCATGTTGTCGACCCGCTTGACCGGGTCGTCCACCAGCATCACGGTGCTATCCAGACGCAAGGCCTTGTCGACTCCGGCACTTGCACCCGGCTTGGCGAAGTGCTGGCGGACGAAGGCTTCGGCAGCATCTTCCTCCAGGCGCACACCGGCCTGCACGGTAGCGGTGTACTGGGCGTAGTCCCGGTCGAAGAAGGCGGCACGATAGGCGGCGAAGGGATCGGCGGCGCCATGCACCTGGGGATACCAGTGGTAGCCGGCGAATAGCTCGTCCGCACCCTGGCCGCTCTGCACCACCTTGCAGTGCTTGGAGACCTCCCGCGACAGCAGGTAGAAGGCGATGCAGTCATGGCTCACCATGGGCTCGCTCATGGCGGAGAAGGCCCGCGGCAACTGCTGGATGATCTCGTCTTCGGCGATGCGCAGTTGGCGGTGGCGGGTACCGTAGTGATTGGCGATCAGGTCCGAGTACTGGAATTCATCGCCACGTTCGCCACCGGCATCTTCGAAGCCGATGGAGAAGGTCAGCAGGTCCTTGACGCCCGAGTCGTGCAGCAGGCCGACCAGCAGGCTGGAGTCAACACCGCCGGACAGCAGCACGCCCACTTCCCGCGCGGCCCGTTGACGAATCGCCACGGCATCCTTGAGGCCGTGCAGGACGCGCTCTGCCCAGTCATCCAGGGTGAAGCGGCGTTCGTCCTCGTGGGGACCGTAGTCCAGGTTCCACCAGGTTTCCTGCTGTTGCTTACCGGAGGCGTCGAAGGTCATCCAGGTCGCCGGTGGCAGCTTCTGCACCCCCTGCAGGATGGTACGCGGGGCCGGGACCACGGCATGGAAATTCAGGTAGTGGTTGAGGGCGACCGGATCGATGCGGGTGTCGATATCTCCGGCCTCCAGTAGCGCCGGCAGGCTGGAGGCGAATCTCAGGCGCTGGTCGGTGAGCGACAGGTACAGCGGCTTGATGCCCAGGCGGTCGCGGGCGATGAACAGCCGGCCGCTATCGCGCTCCCAGATGGCGAAGGCGAACATACCGTTGAGCTTGGGTAGCATGTCCTTGCCCCAGGCATGGTAGGCCTTGAGCAGGATCTCGGTATCGCCACCGGAATGGAAGCGATAACCCTTGGCTTCGAGCTCGCTGCGCAATTCCGGGTAGTTGTAGATGGCGCCGTTGAACACCATGGCCAGGCCCAGTTCGGGCTCGATCATGGGTTGGCCCGAGGCTTCCGCCAGATCCATGATCTTCAGCCGCCGATGGCCCAGGGCGACCGGTCCCTGGCTGTGGAAGCCCCAGGCGTCGGGTCCACGCTGGTCCAGGCGATGGGTGATGCGCTCCACCGCGCTCAGGGCTGCGGGTTGATGATCGAAACGAAGCTCTCCGGCGATGCCGCACATGGTTCTGTGCCTCTTGAATCCTTGGGATGCGGCGCATCGAGTCCAGTCCCGGACTCGGCGTGCGCATCCGATGCGTGTGGACTTCTCGTGATCCTTGAGAAGCCAATGCAGGGCTTTGGGCGTGCGGCCAGGGGCCGGGGGAGGGCAGGTCGTCTGCCGGAAGCCAGCGGCCTGGCCGCACGCATCGACCGGCGACGGGTCTCATGGAACGTGGAGCTGCCGCCAGTCAGGGCCTCAGGTTACGAGCCCCAAGCGCGGCGGATGGTTCCATGGCAAGGCCCAGAGCTGTCGCTGACGTCACAGGCAGGGCTGCAAGAGCTTCTGATATATGTTATAATGTATCTTTATTGGGCGCGCCGAGGACATTCCGTCACAGGTGCCCAAAGCAGGAGACGCTATATGAAACCCGGTATCCATCCCAACTATCGTCCGGTGCTGTTCCATGACACCACCTCGGACACCTACTTCCTGATCCGCTCCACTGCCGAGAGCGACCGTACCCAGGAGTACGAGGGCCAGACCTACCCCTATATCAGCCTCGACGTGTCCAGTGCCTCCCACCCCATCTACACTGGTGAGCAGCGCCAGATGAAGGTCGAAGGTCGCGTCTCGAGCTTCAACAAGAGATTCGCCGGCTTCCCGGGTGGCAACAGCAAGTAGGGCCGAATGGCAGCGCGCCGGTTCAGCGCGCGCTGCTGACCCCTTCGAGCGTGGCGAAGGAGGTGTCCTTGGCCGTCAGCAGGAAATCCTGCATGAAAGGCGCCTCCAGCATGTCTTCGCGGATCGCCGCGTAGAGCGTGGCATAGAGACCTTTCTCGCCCAGCCGCCGCGCCGTGACGTAGCCGCGCGAACTGTATTCGTGGATCGCCCAGTTGGGCAGGCAGCAGACGCCACGGCCCGACGCCACCAGTTGCAGCATCATCACCGTCATCTCCGCCGTGCGAATCGACAGCGGCTCGACATCGGCCGGATCGAGGAAGCGGGTGAAGATGTCCAGACGGTCCCGTTCCACCGGATAGGTGATCTGGGTTTCCTGGGCCAGGTCCTCGGGCACTATGTAGGCACGCTGCGCCAGGGGATGCTGGTTGGCTACCGCCAGCAGGGCCTCGTAGGTGAAGAGCGGCACATAGGTCACCCCGGACAGGTCCACCGGATCAGCCGTCACCACCAGATCCAGATCGCCCCGCGCCAGCGCCGGCAGGGGGGCAAAAGAGAAGCCTGACGCCAGGTCCAGCTCCACTTCCGGCCAGGAATCACGAAATTGATCGATGGTGGGCATCAGCCACTGGAAACAGCTGTGGCATTCGATGGCCATGTGCAGCCGGCCCGCCGTGCCCCCGACCAGGCGTGCCAGGTCCCGCTCCGCGCTGCGCAGATGGGGCAGCACCGCATCGGCGGTCTGCAACAGGCGTAGGCCGGCACTGGTGAAGCGGATGGGCTTGGTCTTGCGGATGAACAGGGGCGTGCCTAGGCGCTCTTCCAGCTCCTTGAACTGGTGCGAGAGGGCGGACTGCGTCAGATGCAGGCGCTCTGCAGCTTCCACCAAACTGGAGGATTCGCGTAACGCGTGCAGGGTCTTGAGATGGCGGAGTTCGAACATGGCTCGGGCACAGAGAGTGACAGCTCATCATGAACGTTTTTCATGTTGCTGCCTATGCCCGAAGTTGGCGCCGTCTCAGATCGCCGTTTACGCAACTGACCGGAACGTCGAAGGAGGCTCCAGTCAGTACTGTCGGTGATCAGGCAGCGTTGCTGCCCTTGGCGGCCTGGATCAGCGGTGTGGAGTGGGCGAGGAAGGCTTCCAGCGCCGAACGCTCGGCCGCGGTGAAGGTGAGGCCCAGCTTGGTACGTCGCCAGAGGATGTCATCGGCGCTGGTCGCCCATTCGTGACGTTGCAGGTATTCCACCTCGCGTACGTGCAGGTCGGCGCCCAGCACGTTACCCAGCTCGTCTACCGAGCGGGCATCGCCCAGTAGCGTCCAGACCCGGCTGCCGTAGGTGGTCGCCCAACGCTGTGCCAGGGCAGGCGTCAGGCCGCTGACCTTGTCCAGCAATTCGCGCGTCAGTGCCTGGGGCGTGGTCATGGCTTCGCCGCCGGGCAACGGCTCCATGGCGGTCCAGCTGCCGCCCAAGGTGGGGAAGTAGGGCTGCAACTGAGCCATCGCCGATTCGGCGAGCTTGCGATAGGTGGTCAGCTTGCCGCCGAATACCGAGAGCAGGGGTGCACCCTGTTCTTCGGCCAACGACAGGGTGTAGTCGCGGGTAATGGCGGAAGGATTGTCCGATTCGTCGTCACACAGCGGACGAACACCGGAGAAGCTGTGTAGCACATCGTCGCGGCTGAGCTGTTTGCGGAAGTGCGCATTGGCCACGCCCAGTACGTAGTCGATTTCCTGCTCGGTGATGGCCACCTTGGCCGGGTCGCCCTGGTATTCACGATCCGTGGTGCCGACCATGGTGTACTGGCCGAGATAGGGAATGGCGAAGACGATGCGACGATCTTCGTTCTGCATAATGTAGGCCTGCTCGCCTTCGTACAGCTTGGGCACAATGACGTGGCTGCCTTGGATCAGGCGAATGCCATAGGGCGACTTCTGTTGCAGATCCTGGCGGATGAAGCTGGCTACCCAGGGGCCGGCGGCGTTCACCAGGGCCTTGGCGCGAATCTGTTGGCGACCTGCCGGCCCCTCGAGTTCCACTTCCCACTGGCCGTCCACGCGGCGCGCGCTGACGCAGCGGGTGCGGGTGACGATCTCGGCACCTTTCTCCCGTGCCTGCATGGCATTGAGCACCACCAGGCGGGCGTCGTCCACCCAGCAGTCGGAGTATTCGAAACCGCGCTTGATCTCGGCCTTGAGCGGTCCGTGGGCGTCGAACTTCAGACCACGGGAGCCCGGTAGCTTTTCCCGCTTACCCAGATGGTCATAAAGGAACAGGCCGGCACGGATCATCCAGGCCGGACGCAGATGCGGTCGATGCGGCAGCACGAAGCGCATTGGCTTGACGATATGGGGCGCCTTGGCCAGTAGCACCTCACGTTCGGCGAGGGCTTCCCGCACCAGGCGGAATTCGTGGTGCTCGAGATAGCGCAGACCGCCGTGGATCAGCTTGCTGCTGGCGGAGGAGGTATGGCTCGCCAGATCGTCACGTTCGCAAAGGAACACCGACAGCCCCCGGCCCGCAGCATCGGCAGCGATGCCCACGCCATTGATGCCGCCGCCAATCACGGCGAGATCGTAGGTAGGAGAAGTTGCGCTAGGTGCCTGGGCCATGGAGCCTCCTTTGAAACGAACATAATTATTCGGTTTCGAACATAATAGCCCAGAGAAAATGCCTGTTCTAGCTGGACTCCTCTTCTGAGACCGCTAAAACGAAAAAAAACGAATACATGCGAAGGTTTGGCGACGAATGGTCGTCGCCAGGGGCGTCAGCGCGGACGTGCCACTTCCACCTTCACCTGCCACTCCCTCAGACAGCGGGCAAAGGCCGGGGAGGGCTCCCGCTCGGTAAAGAGGTGGTCGATCTGCTCCAGGCTGCCCAGGCGAATCATGGCGTTGCGGCCGAACTTGCTGGAGTCGGCGGCGAGAAACACCTGGCGGGCGTTGTGGATGATGGCCTGGGAGACGCAGACTTCCTGGTAGTCGAAGTCCAGCAGGGTGCCGTCCTCGTCGATGCCGCTGATGCCGACCAGGGCGTAGTCGACCTTGAACTGCTTGATGAAGTCGGCGGTGGCCTGGCCGACCACGCCACCATCGCTGCGTACCTTGCCGCTGGCGATGAGGACGTCGAAGTCGTCCTTGGCGCTGAGGATGTTCGCCACGTGCAGATTGTTGGTGATGACCTTGAGGCTACGATGCCCGAGCAGGGCATGGGCGATGGCTTCGGTGGTGGTGCCGATGTTGATGAACAGCGAGGCATGGTCGGGCACCGCGGCGGCCACGGCTTCGGCGATCAGGCGCTTCTCTTCGCGCATCTGGCCGGCACGCATGCTGTACTCGGTGTTTTCCACGCTGGAATCATGGGCGGCGCCGCCATGGTAACGACGCAGCAGGCCGGCTTCGGCGAGCTGGTTGATGTCGCGACGGATGGTCTGGGGGGTGACGGAGAAATGTTGCGCCAGTTCTTCGATGCTGACGTAGCCGCGCTCACGGACCAGTTCGAGAATCTGCTGTTGGCGAGGCGCCAGGCTCATTGCGGCTTCCTTGAGGTGATCGAGTAAATTCACAGAGGATGCCGGAGGTCTTTACCAGTGAAAAGCGCTTGTCGCGCAAAGCAAGACCGGCGTCGGAAGACGCCGGTCTGGTTGGGTGTCGTCAGGAACGCCATCAGGCAGATGCCGGCAGCGTCCGGATCAGCTTCGACTCAGTCGAGTGCCCAGCCGCGGGTGCGCTCGACCGCCTTCTTCCAGCCCTTGTAGAGATGATCGCGCTTGCTCGGATCGCAGGCCGGCTCGAAGACGCGCTCGATGGTGCTCTTGCTGCGCAGTTCGTCCAGGCTGCTCCAGAAGCCGGTAGCCAGGCCCGCCAGGTAGGCGGCGCCCAGGGCGGTGGTCTCCTTCATTACCGGGCGCTCGACGTGGGTGCCGAGGACATCCGCCTGGAACTGCATCAGGAAGTTGTTGGCGGTGGCGCCACCGTCGACGCGTAGCGACTTGAGCGCCTCGCCGGCATCCTGCTGCATGGCATCCAGCACATCACGGGTCTGGAAGGCGATGGATTCCAAGGTGGCCCGGATGATGTGGTCGACCTTGACGCCGCGGGTCAGCCCGAACAGCGCACCGCGGGCATAGGGGTCCCAATAGGGGGCGCCCAGGCCGGTGAAGGCGGGTACCAGGTAGACGCCGTTGCTGTCGGTCACCTTGGTGGCGAAGTATTCCGAATCCAGGGAATCGTTGATCACCTTGAGTTCGTCACGCAGCCACTGCACGGTGGAGCCGCCATTGAAGATGGCGCCTTCCAGGGCATAGTTGACCTCGCCGCGCGGGCCGCAGGCGATGGTGGTGAGCAAGCCGTGCTGGGACTGCACGGCTTTTTCACCCGTGTTCATCAGCAGGAAGCAGCCGGTGCCGTAGGTGTTCTTGGCTTGGCCGGGCTCTACGCACATCTGGCCGAACAGCGCCGCCTGCTGGTCGCCGGCGATACCCGCGATGGGGATGCCGGTGGTCTGGCCGCTACCCAGATGCGCCTGGCCATAGACCTCGGAAGAGGACTTCACCTCCGGCAGCATCTCGCGGGGGATATCCAGCACCTCCAGCATGGTGGCGTCCCACTCGCGCTTGTGGATATCGAACAGCAGAGTGCGCGAGGCGTTGGTGTAGTCGGTCACATGGGCCTGGCCCTGGGTCATCTTCCAGATCAGCCAGGTGTCCACGGTGCCGAACAGCAGCTCGCCGCGACGGGCGCGTTCACGGCTGCCCTCGACATGGTCGAGGATCCACTTGATCTTGGTACCGGAGAAGTAGGGGTCGATCACCAGACCGGTGGTCTTGCGGATATGGTCTTCCATGCCATCACGCTTGAGCTGGTCGCAGATCGCGGTGCTCTGGCGGCTCTGCCAGACGATGGCGTTGTAGATGGGGCGGCCGGTGGTCTTGTCCCAGACGATGGCGGTTTCGCGCTGGTTGGTGATGCCGATGGCGGCTACCTGGTCGTTGCTGATACTGGCCTGGGCCAGGGCTTCGACGAAGACGGCACTCTGGGTGGCCCAGATTTCCATCGGATCATGCTCGACCCAGCCGGCTTGCGGATAGATCTGCGCGAATTCGCGTTGAGCGATGGTCACCACGTTGGCGTTGCGATCCAGCACGATGGCACGGGAACTGGTGGTGCCCTGGTCGAGCGCGACGATGTACTGCTTGTTCTGGTCGGTCATGGTCGTATTCCTTATTGTGATTCGCAGCGATCAGGACGCTTTGGAAGCGCTGGAGACTTCAGGGGCGGCAGCCTCGGCCTTGGCCGGCACGTCGCAGGCGCCCGAGGCCAGGCCGGGGAGGTGTCGGCAGATCAGCGCCTTGTAACCGGCGGCGCCCAGGCAGGCCCCGACGATGGGCGCGAAGATCGGCACCAGGAAGTAGGGGATGTCGCGGCCACCGGTGAAGGCGATTTCGCCCCAGCCGGCGAAGAAGGTCATCAGCTTCGGCCCGAAATCCCGTGCCGGGTTCATGGCGAAGCCGGTCAGCGGACCCATGGAGCCGCCGATCACGGCGATCAGCAGGCCGATCAACAGGGGTGCCAGCGGGCCGCGGGGCAGGCCGTTGCCGTCGTCGGTGAGGGCCATGATCATCGCCAGTAGGATAGCCGTGATGACGGTTTCCACCAGGAAGGCCTGACCGATCGACAGCGAAGGATTGGCATAGGTGGAAAAGACGCCGGCCAACTCCAGGCTCGCCTGGCTGCCGCGGATCATGTGGTGCGCCTGTTCATAATCGAAAAACAGACTGCTGTAGAGGCCGTAGACCAGCGCCGCGCCGCAGAAGGCGCCGGCAACCTGGGCCAGGATGTAGGCCGGGACCTTGCGTCTTTCGAAACCGCCGAACAGCCAGAGGGCGATGGTGACGGCAGGGCTGAGGTGCGCGCCGGAGACCCCGGCGGCGAGATAGACCGCCATGCTCACGCCGACGCCCCAGATGATGCTGATTTCCCACAAGCCAAGCGTCGCACCGCCGACCTTCGCCGCGGCCACGCAACCGGTACCGAAGAAGATGAGCAGGGCAGTGCCGAGGAACTCGGCGATACATTGACCGCGTAAGGTTGGAGCGAGGGGAGTACTCATTGGGGAGCCTCGTGTTGTTGTATTTATTAAGGGGTAGCTGGATAGCTATTTGTTCGCAACCGAAAATCTAATTTCAAATTCGAAAGCTGTCAAAGCTCCTGAGCGCAAAAACAGTGACGACGTTCGACAATTCATTGCCAAGGCGACGGTGGCTGCTACCTTGGTCATATGGGTCCGCGAGACGAATTCCACGTTGCCAGGTCTGAGCTATTGCCCATCGCCGCCGGCCCAGCCCAGGCGGGACGCTGGGCAGCACCGACTTTCGCCGTTCTTCCTCTCTGCTCAGGTAGCGTGCATGCCCCTAGACTTCCATCAGGTCGATGCCTTCACCGATCAGTTCTTCCGTGGCAATCCCGCCGCCGTGTATCGCCTGGAGAGCTGGCCAGCCGACGAGCTGTTGCAGCGCATCGCTGCCGAACACAACCTTTCGGAAACCGCCTTCGTGGTCCGTGAGGGAGATACCTGGCGGATTCGCTGGTTCACACCTCGGGTAGAGGTACCGCTCTGCGGCCACGCCACCCTGGCCTCGGCGCACGTGCTGTTCGAGATCTACGGCGAGGCGGGTGATCGTCTGGAGTTCATCAGCCAGTCCGGCACCCTGAGGGTGTTCCGTGAGCCAGGCGGTTTGCTGGCGCTGGATTTTCCTGCGCTGGTGCCCTCGGAGCTGGGGGTTACGCCTGAGCTGGAGCGGGCACTGCGGGTGTCGCCGGTGGATGCCCTGGCGGCCGATAAATTGCTGGTGCTGCTGGAGTCCGAGCAGGCGGTGCGTGACTGTACACCGGACCTGGCCGCCATCGCCCGGTTGCCCTGGCAGGGCATCATCATCACGGCCCGCGGCCAGGAGGTCGATTTCGTGTCGCGCTTCTTCGCGCCGGCGGTGGGGGTGGCTGAAGACCCGGTCACCGGCTCGGCACATTGCAGCCTGATTCCCTACTGGTCGCGACGACTGGCCAAGCGGATGCTCACCGCCCAGCAGCTGTCGGCCCGGGGTGGGCAGCTCTGGTGTCGTCTGGATGGGGATCGCGTCAGTATCGCCGGACGCGCGGTGACGGTGTTCAGCGGGCGCCTGCTGCTCTGAGTGAGAGGCTTCGGGTAATCAGCTATGCCCGAAGCCTCTGCCTCGATCAGGCGTGCAGCGGCGGCTTGATGAGGAATTCCAGCAGGGCCTTCTGCGCGTGCAGGCGATTCTCGGCTTCGTCCCAGACCACGGCGCGGGGATCATCGAGCAGGGTATGGCTAATCTCTTCGCCGCGATGGGCCGGCAGGCAGTGCATGAAGAGCACATCGGGTGCTGCGACGTCGAGCAGCTCCGCGGTTACCTGGTAGGGCTTGAACGCAGCCAGGCGCAGGCGGGTTTCCTCTTCCTGGCCCATCGAGGTCCAGACATCGGTGCTGACCAAGTGGGCCTGAGCCACGGCTTCGCGCGGATCGCGCACCACCCGTACGCGGTCGCCCGCACGTGCGAGGAAGCGCGGATTGGGTTCGTAGCCTTCCGGACAGGCGATGCGCAGCTGGAAGTCCAGCTGTTCGGCCGCCTCGATGTAGCTATTGCACATGTTGTTACCGTCGCCGATCCAGGCCACCGTCTTGCCCTGGATGTCACCGCGGTATTCGAAGAAGGTCTGCATGTCGGCCAGCAGTTGGCAGGGATGCAGATCGTCCGACAGACCGTTGATCACCGGTACCTTGGAGTTGGCAGCGAAGGTGGTGAGCATCTCGTGGGCGAAGGTGCGGATCATCACTCCGTCGAGCATGCTGGACATGACCCGGGCGCTGTCCGGTACCGGTTCGCCGCGGCCGAGTTGGGTATCGCGGGAAGACAGGAAGATCGCCTGGCCGCCGAGCTGGATCATGCCGGCCTCGAAGGAGAGGCGGGTACGGGTCGAGGCCTTCTCGAAGATCATGCCCAGAACACGGTTGCGCAAGGGCTCGTGCAGGACGCCCCGGCTGCGCAGGGCCTTGAGTTCGATGCCGCGGTTGATGAGCTGGCGCAGTTCCGCGGGGGAACAGTCCATGAAAGAAAGAAAATGGCGAACCGTCATTTCGTTACCCTAGCGTCCCATCCCGGTAACGGCCGCCCATCGGGGGCGCGGCGAACCTGAGACCATGCCGTTTCGAACGGCGGAAAGACCAAAGGCGAAATGGTATAAGTTCATGTCGCATTTTACCACCATCGCACGCCTGAGCTTTTCCGGCAGATCGGGCGCGCGATGGGGGCCAAGCTCTCGGCGAGTCTTACAGCAGATCGGCCGGCACGTTGCCGCCGTTATCGGCGAGCTTCTGCAGAACGGCCTTGTGCAGCCACATGTTCATCTGGGCGGAATCGCCCAGCTTGTCGGCAGGGCAGTTCAGCTCCTTGGCCAGCTCCTGACGAGCAGCGAGGCTGCTGTCCAGGTCGAGCAGCTTGAGCAGATCGACGATGGAGGTCTTCCAGTTGAGCTGTTCGCCCTTCTGGGCGGCCAGGGCATCGAGCTTGGCGGTGACATCCACCTGACTGATGGGCGCTGCGCCACCAGCCGGAGCTGTGCTGCCAGCCGGCGTGGCGGTGTCGGTCGCGCTGGTGGAGGGCGCTGCGGCGGGGGTGTCCGCCTGGGCTTCGCCGATGCCAAGCTTGGAAAGGATCTTGCTGAACAGGCTCATGAAGTTCTCCTGGGATCTTGGAACGGGCGCACCGAGCGGCGCCTACCCTTAACCTGACCACAGGCCCGGTGGCAAAGTTTGCCGGCCATTGATCGGTGCGCTGTCGCGAACGGTGTGGCCGGCACGCGGTCGATTACCCATTCGAGGTCATCGGCACAGGCACGCCCGCATGGAAATTCCGGCGTCTGACGGGCCTTTCCGTTACAATCGTCCCACCGTATTAGCGAGGTGCATCGTGGACATCATCGATACCATCAAAGACCAGATTGCCAACAATCCCGTGCTGCTCTACATGAAGGGTTCGCCGAACGCGCCCCAGTGCGGTTTTTCGTCCCGTGCCGCCCAGGTACTGATGGCCTGCGGCGAGAAGTTCGCCTACGTCGACATCCTGCAGAACCCGGAAATCCGCGCGAATCTGCCCAAGTACGCCAACTGGCCGACCTTCCCGCAGCTGTGGGTCGGCGGTGAACTGGTCGGCGGTAGCGACATCCTGGCCGAGCTTTACGAGAAGGGCGAGCTGCAGACCCTGATCAAGCAAGCCGTGGAAACCAAGGACGCCTGAGGTTCCTGGCCCATAAAAAAAGCCCGCACTAGGCGGGCTTTTTTTATGGATGCGCGTCGATCAATCGTCGTCGTCGTGCATCTGCGACTGGATGTAGTTCTCGATGCCGACGCTGGCGATCAGGGTCAGCTGGGTCTCCAGCCAATCGATGTGCTCTTCCTCGGATTCGAGGATGTCCTTGAGCATGTCGCGACTCACGTAGTCGCGCACGCTTTCGCAATAGGTGATGGCTTCGCGCAGGTCGGCCACGGCACTGATCTCCAGGCGCAGATCGCACTGGATCATCTCCTGGGTGTTCTCGCCGATCATCAGCTTGCCCAGGTCCTGCAGGTTGGGCAGGCCTTCCAGGAACAGGATGCGCTCGATCAGGCGATCGGCGTGCTTCATCTCGTCGATGGATTCCTTGTACTCGTGGTGGCCGAGCTTGCGGATACCCCAGTCGTTGTACATCCGCGAATGCAAGAAATACTGGTTGATGGCGACCAGTTCGTTGCCGAGGATCTTGTTCAAATGCTGGATGACGGTGATATCGCCTTTCATGGCCTGACCTGCGAATGGGGTGGGATTGCCGCGAGTCTGAGCGTCGAAAAGGCCTTTGTCAAAAGCTTAAGTCGTTGAAAAATCGACGAAAATCGAACGGTAATCGAAAGCTTTTCCATCCTTTGCGTAAGCGGTTGATTAGACAATAAAAAAGCCGGACACAAGGTCCGGCTCTTTCATCAAAAAATTCGTTCAGACGCGGGGAACGTCCAGGGCATAGGCGAGCTGCTGGGCACCATGCAGCTCGCCAAGGGTCTCCTTGACCACCTGCTTGGCGAGGCAGGCGCATTTACCGCATTGGGTGGCGCAACCGGTGCTTTCCCGAACTTCCCGATAACTGCAGCAGCCGTCATAGATGGCTTCACGAATCTGCTTGTCGGTCACGCCACGGCAAAGACACACGTACATGGATCGCCTGCTGAATGAGTGGAGGTGCCGCCAAAGCTAATGACAATGAGAATGATTGTCAAAGTTGTAGGCGACAAAATCTCATCAAAGGCGGTTCAGGCGACGAGTGGTCAATCGAGATCGACCCAGCCGCCCATTTCACGCCACCGGTTGACGATGCCGCAGAACAGCTCGGCGGTCTTCTCGGTATCGTAGCGGGCCGAGTGGGCTTCACGGTTGTCGAACTCGATCCCGGCTGCCTGGCAGGCTTTCGCCAGTACCGTCTGGCCATAGGCAAGGCCGGCGAGGGTCGCGGTGTCGAAGCTGGAGAAGGGGTGGAAGGGATTGCGCTTCAGGCCGCAGCGCAGCACCGCGGCATTGAGAAAACCCAGGTCGAAGCTGCTGTTGTGGCCGACCAGGATGGCTCTCTTGCAACCGCTGGCCTTGAGCGACTTGCGCACGCCCTTGAAGATCTCGCTGAGCGCCTGCTCTTCGCCGACCGCCATGCGCAGCGGATGGTCGAGCTTGATACCGGTGAATTCCAGGGCTGCCGGCTCGATGTTGGCACCGGCGAAGGGCTCGACGCGGAAGAAGTAGGTGTGGTCCGGATAGAGCACGCCTTCGTCGTCCATGGCCACGGTGGTGGCGGCGATTTCCAACAGGGCATCGGTGGCGGCGTTGAAGCCGCCGGTCTCGACGTCCACCACCACCGGCAGATAGCCGCGGAAGCGTCGCGCCATGGGGATGCGCGAATCGGACATCGGCTGGCTGGCGTCCAGTTCGTCGCTGAAGGTCTCGTCCATGCTCATGCGCCTACCTCCAGGCGCCAGCGCAGGGTCTCGCCGGCACGCAGGGGAATCACCTCGTGATCGCCGAAGGGCAGGGACGCGGGCGCCTGCCAGTCCTCGCGGACCAGGGTGACGGTCTCGGTGTTGCGCGGCAGGCCATAGAAGTCCGCGCCGAAGTGGCTGGCGAAGCCTTCCAGGCGCTCCAGGGCATTGCGGCTCTCGAAGGCCTCGGCATAGAGCTCCAGGGCGCCGTAGGCGGTGTAGCAGCCAGCGCAGCCGCAGGCCGCTTCCTTGGCATGACGGGCGTGGGGCGCCGAGTCGGTGCCCAGGAAGAACTTCGGATTGCCGCTGGTGGCGGCGTCCAGCAGGGCGCTCTGATGGGTGTTGCGCTTGAGGATCGGCAGGCAATAGAAATGCGGCCGGATACCGCCCACCAGCATGTGGTTGCGGTTGTACAGCAGATGGTGGGCGGTGATGGTGGCGCCCACGTTGGCCGGGGCTTCGCGGACGAAGGCTGCGGCGTCGCCGGTGGTGATGTGCTCGAAGACCACCTTCAGCGTCGGGAAGCGCTGGACGATGCGCACCAGGTGCTCGTCGATGAATTTCTTCTCGCGGTCGAAGACGTCCACCTCGGCGTGGGTGACCTCGCCATGCACCAGCAGGGGCAGGCCGACCTCGGCCATGGCTTCCAGGGTGGGGAAGAGGTTGTCCAGCGAGGTCACGCCGGAATCGGAATTGGTGGTGGCGCCGGCCGGATAGAGCTTGGCGGCATGCACGAAGCCGCTGGCCTTGGCCGTGCGGACGTCTTCCGGGCTGGTACGGTCGGTGAGATAAAGCACCATCAGCGGCTCGAAGCGGCTGCCGGCCGGACGTGCTGCCAGAATGCGCTCGCGATAGGCGGCGGCCTGCTCGGCATTGCGCACCGGCGGCACCAGGTTGGGCATGACGATGGCGCGACCGAATTCGCGGGCGGCGTCGGCGACGGTCTGCTGCAGGGCGGCGCCGTCGCGCAGGTGAATGTGCCAGTCGTCGGGACGGGCGAGGGTGATCCGGTCGGTCATGCGGGATTCCAGGCTGCGGGAAAGTAGGGAAATGCTACCGGAAAAGGCGGATAGCCGGCACCCGTGAGGCCCATCGGTACTCAAGTTTTCCGCCTGCCCGACCGATAAGAAGCCCAAGTACCTTTCGCTCCCGGAGCCTCGCCGTGCGCCCGCACTCCCTCATCCTCACCACCCTACTGCTCGCCGTACCGGCCTGGGGGACGACCTTCCAGAGCCGGCTCGAGAGCGTGGAATGGAAGGTGGAGGGCGATATCTTCGCCTGTCGGCTGGTACAGGCCATCCCGCGCTTCGGCAGTGGCGGCTTCCTGCGCCGCGCCGGCGAGGCCACGGTGTTCGAGCTGCGCCCCAGCGGCCAGTGGCTGCCGGCCGGCAGCGCTACTCTCAAGGCGGCGGCAGTGCCCTGGAAGCCGGGGCTGGGCGACATCAGTCTAGGTTCGGTGCAGGTGGTGGAAGGCGAACAGGCCCTGGCGACCAGCGCGCAGCAGGCTCAGCGGCTGCTGGTGGGATTGATGGAGGGGCGCATGCCTCAGGTGAGTCGCTCAGGCGCCCTGGACGACCGGGTCGAGGTGCGGCTGTTGCCAGTGCGTTTCGAACCGGCTTACCAGCAATTCCAGGCCTGCACCCAGAAGCTGCTGGCGGTCAACTTCGAGCAGATCCGCCGCTCGCAGATCAATTTTCCCGGTGGCGGCGATACCCTGGACGACGTGGCCAAGGCCAAGCTCGACCTCATCGACGACTACCTGAAAGCCGATCCGACGGTCAATCACGTCATCGTCTCCGGCTATAGCGACAACCAGGGCACGCGCCTGGACAATCGTCAGGAATCGCGCCTGCGTGCCATCGCGGTGATGGAGTATCTCAAGGCCAAGGGCTTCGCTGCGGAGCAGATCGAATTGCGCTTCTTCGGCGAGCAATATCCAGTGGCGCCCAACAACAGCAAGGCCAATCGAGCGCTGAACCGGCGGGTGACCCTGGTGTTCTCGCGGGTGCCGCCGAGTAGCGCCCCGGCGTCGGCGACCCCTACCAGCACAGCGGCCAATCCCGCTGAGCCGCCGGCGCCCACTCCGGCACCGCCGCCCAAGCCCAAGGGCTGATCCGTCCCAACCGCATGTCGCCCAGACATCAGAGTGCGTCGCGCCCCTGTAAAAGCAGCGAGGCGACCAGTAGAATTGTCGCTTTCCGACTCAACGCAACACACGGGAGCGAACGGCATGGCGGATGTGAAGAAGGTAGTCCTGGCGTATTCCGGCGGCCTGGACACCTCGGTGATCCTCAAGTGGCTGCAGGATACCTATAACTGCGAAGTGGTGACCTTCACCGCTGACCTGGGCCAGGGCGAGGAAGTCGAACCGGCACGCGCCAAGGCCAAGGCCATGGGCGTCAAGGAAATCTACATCGACGACCTGCGCGAAGAATTCGTCCGCGACTTCGTCTACCCGATGTTCCGTGCCAACACCGTCTACGAAGGCGAGTACCTGCTGGGTACCTCCATCGCCCGCCCGCTGATCGCCAAGCGCCTGATCGAGATCGCCAACGAGACCGGCGCCGACGCCATCTCCCATGGCGCCACCGGCAAGGGCAACGACCAGGTGCGTTTCGAGCTGGGCGCCTACGCGCTCAAGCCAGGCGTCAAGGTGATCGCACCCTGGCGTGAGTGGGACCTGCTGTCCCGCGAGAAGCTGATGGACTACGCCGAGAAGCACCAGATCCCGATCGAGCGCCACGGCAAGAAGAAGTCGCCGTACTCCATGGATGCCAACCTGCTGCACATCTCCTACGAGGGCGGCGTGCTGGAAGACACCTGGACCGAGCACGAAGAGGACATGTGGCGCTGGACCAAGTCCCCGGAAGCCGCGCCGGACACTCCGACCTACCTGGAGCTGACCTACCGCAATGGCGACATCGTCGCCATCGACGGCAAGGAGCTGAGCCCGGCCACCGTGCTGGCCGAACTCAACCGCATCGGCGGCGAGAACGGCATCGGTCGCCTGGACATCGTCGAGAACCGCTACGTCGGCATGAAGTCCCGTGGCTGCTACGAGACGCCCGGCGGTACCATCATGCTCAAGGCGCACCGCGCCATCGAGTCCATCACCCTCGACCGCGAGGTGGCTCACCTCAAGGACGAGCTGATGCCCAAGTACGCCAGCCTGATCTACACCGGCTACTGGTGGAGCCCCGAGCGCCTGATGCTGCAGCAGCTGATCGATGCCTCCCAGGCCAATGTGAACGGCGTAGTGCGCCTGAAGCTGTACAAGGGCAACGTCATCGTCGTCGGTCGCAAGTCCGACGAGTCGCTGTTCGACGCCAACATCGCCACCTTCGAAGAGGACGGCGGCGCCTACAACCAGGCGGACGCTGCAGGCTTCATCAAGCTCAATGCCCTGCGCATGCGCATTGCCGCAGGCAAGGGCCGTACCCTGCTGTAAGGGTGGTCCAGCGTGCAAAAACCCCAGCCTAGGCTGGGTTTTTTTTATGGCTCACAGATCGAAGTCATATTCGGAGATTTGCCGTTTCAGTCGGCGCTCTTCGAGCATGTTGTCGATCAGCCGGCGCTTGGTCAGGTTGGTCTTGCTGACGACGGGCTCGACGGCTTCGGGCGCCTCGCCATCGCTCTCGAAATCTTCGTCTACATCGATGTCGCTTTTGTCTTCGGCCATGGGTAACTCCTGCAAGGCTGGACAGGGTCACACGCCAGTCATCGACGGGGCTGCGAACCTTTTCGCCGACCTTATAGCGACAAAGCGGAAGCCGGTAAAAAAGATTTTTTCAATCGCGGAAGGGCTTTGGTAAGCCCTTTTTCAATCGTCCGATGTTTTCGCCTTGTATTCGCAGAGATCTTCGATACGACAGCTGCCGCAACGGGGTTTGCGCGCCTGGCAAACGTAGCGGCCGTGGAGGATCAGCCAGTGATGGGCATCCAGTAGGTAGTCCTTGGGTACAACCTTGAGCAGCTTGAGCTCGACTTCCACCACGTTCCTGCCTGGAGCGAGGTTGGTTCTGTTGCTGACCCGGAAGATATGGGTGTCCACCGCCATGGCGACCTGGCGGAAGGCGGTGTTGAGCACCACGTTGGCGGTCTTGCGACCCACACCGGGCAGCGCCTCCAATTCCTCGCGGGTCTCGGGCACCTCGCCGCCGTGGCGTTCCAGCAGCAGCCGGCAGGTCTCGATGACGTTCTTGGCCTTGCTGTTGTAGAGGCCGATGGTCTTGATGTACTCCGACAGCCCCTCCACGCCGAGATCGAAGATGGTCTGGGGCGTATTGGCCACCGGATAGAGACGGGCGGTGGCCTTGTTGACGCTGACGTCGGTGGCCTGGGCGGAGAGGATCACGGCGATCAGCAGTTCGAACGGCGAGGCATAGGACAACTCCGTCTTGGGGTCGGGGTTGTCTTCGTGCAGGCGACGGAAGATCTCCAGGCGTTTGGCGGCGTTCATGGCGTGGTGTGTTCTTCCAAGGCGGCGAGGTGACGGGCGGCCTGTTGAGCAGCGTTGCGTAGGGTTTCCAGCTGGGTGCTCTGCTCGGGTGAGGGAGTGGCACCAAAGGCCCGTTCGGCCTTAGTGAGCTGGGCGCGGGCCAGGGTGGCGGCGACCCGTGCCTGTTTGAGGGCGGCGGGGTTGGCAGCCGGCACTGCCGAGACCGATGCGCTGGCGATGGCAGGCGCTTGCTGAGCCTTGTCCAGGGCGGCCTGGGCCTGCTCGGCCGCTTCGCGCAACTGCTGTACCTGGGCCTCCAGGGCGGGCGTACCGTACTGGGCCAGTTGCCGCTCGGCCTTTTGCAGGGCGACGCGGGCCATGGCCGCGGCGATCTTCAAGGGCTTGAGCGAAGACTCCGTCGCGGCTGGCTGCTCCGCCGCTGGGGAGGCTACAGGAGGCGCTTGACGTCGCTGGCGCTCGGCCTCGAGCCGATCGCGGTCGCGCTGCAGGCGCACCTGGCGGGCGTCGAAGCGGCGCCGAAAGTACTGCGCGCGTCGACGCTCCGCTGGGCGGTCAACCGGGGCCGGTACCGCCACCAGATCGATGCAGTCTACCGGGCAGGGCGCCAGGCACAGCTCACAACCACTGCATTCACTCTCGATCACCGTATGCATCAGCTTGGCCGCGCCGAGGATGGCATCGGTGGGGCAAACCTGGATGCACTTGGTGCAGCCGATGCACTCATCCTCGCGGATCACCGCACGCTGGCTGGGCGTCACCGGATAGGGCGAGTCCAGCGGCAGCGCCGGCCGCTGGAGCAAGGCCGAAAGTTCGAGGATGGTCGCCGTGCCACCGGGCGGGCACTTGTTGTGCGCCTCGCCCGCGGCGATACCCGCCGCATAGGGCTGGCAACCGGGATGGCCACACTTGCCGCACTGGGTCTGAGGCAGCAGGGCGTCGATGGCGGTGATGAGTTGGGCTTGAGCGTTCATGGTCATAACAGGGAGAAGAACGGCGCCCTGAGGCGCCGTCGCTATCACATCACCCGCTGGCCGGGCTTGGCGCCACTGTCGGGGCTGAGCAGGTGAATCTCGGTGCCGCCGGGGCCGGCGGCCAGGACCATGCCTTCGGAGACGCCGAACTTCATCTTACGCGGCGCCAGGTTAGCGACGTAGAGGGTCAGGCGGCCTTCGAGCTGGCTCGGCTCGGGGTAGGCGCTCTTGATGCCGGAGAAGACGTTGCGCTTGGCATCGCCGATGTCCAGGGTCAGGCGCAGCAGCTTGTCGGCGCCTTCGACGAATTCGGCCTTCTCGATCAGGGCGATGCGCAGATCGACCTTGGAGAAGGTATCGAAGTCGATGGTCTCGGCCAGCGGGGCCTTGGTCAGTTCGCCGTTGCCGGCGGGCTGGGGCGCGGCCTGGGCGGCCAGGTCTTCCTTGGAAGCGTCGATCATGGTCTGGACCTTGGCGGGTTCGATGCGGGTGAGCAGGGGCTGGAAGGCGTTGAGCTGATGGTTGGCCAGGCGGGTGTCGAGGTCGGCCCAGGTCAGGGGCGCGACGTTGAGGAAGGCCTCGGCGGCAGCGGCCAGGTTGGGCAATACCGGCTTGAGCAGGATCACCAACTGGCGGAACAGCTCGATACCCTGGGCGCAGATGGCCTGGACCTCGTCTGCCTTGCCGTCCTGCTTGGCCAGGCTCCAGGGTGCCTGGTCGGCGATCCAGGCGTTGGCCCGGTCGGCCAGGGCCATGATCTCGCGCATGGCACGGCCGAAGTCGCGGGTCTCGTAGGCCTCGGCGATGCTCGGCGCGGCGGCGCGGAAGGCGGCTTCCAGCTCGGGCGCGGCCTGGGCGTCCACCAGCAGGCCGGCATTGCCCTTGTGGATGAAGCCGGCGCAACGGCTGGCGATGTTGACCACCTTGCCCACCAGGTCGGAATTGACCTTCTGCACGAAGTCTTCGAGGTTCAGGTCGATGTCTTCGACGTGACGCGAGAGCTTGGCGGCGAAGTAGTAGCGCAGGTACTCGGGATTGAGGTGGTCCAGGTAGGTGCGCGCCTTGATGAAGGTGCCACGGGACTTGGACATCTTCTGGCCGTCGACGGTGAGGAAGCCGTGGACGTTCAGCGCGGTCGGCTTGCGATAGCCGGCACCTTCGAGCATGGCCGGCCAGAACAGCGCATGGAAGTTGACGATGTCCTTGCCGATGAAGTGGTACAGCTCGGCGGTGCTGTCCTTGTTCCAGTAGGCGTCGAAGTCCAGGTCGTCGCGGCGGTCGCAGAGGTTCTTGAAGCTGGCCATGTAGCCGATGGGCGCATCCAGCCAGACATAGAAGTACTTGCCCGGGGCGTCGGGGATCTCGAAGCCGAAGTAGGGCGCGTCCCGGGAGATGTCCCACTGCTGCAGGCCGGCGTCAAGCCATTCGGCGATCTTGTTCGCGACCGACTCCTGCAGGGCACCACCGCGGGTCCAGCCCTTGAGCATGTCGCTGAAGTCGGGGAGCTTGAAGAAGAAGTGCTCGGATTCACGCAGCACCGGGGTCGCGCCGGAGATGGCCGACTTCGGGTCCTTCAGCTCGGTGGGGGCGTAGGTGGCGCCGCACTTCTCGCAGTTGTCGCCGTACTGGTCGGCGCTGCCGCACTTGGGGCAGGTGCCCTTGATGAAGCGGTCGGCCAGGAACATCTGCTTGTCCGGGTCGAAGTACTGGGTCACCGGACGGGTAGCGATGTGACCGTTCTCGCGCAGCTTCAGGTAGATGGCGCGGGACAGTTCCCGGTTCTCTTCCGCGTGGGTCGAGTGGAAGTTGTCGAAGGCCACGCCGAAGTCGGCGAAGTCCGCGCTGTGCTCGCGCTTGACGTTGTCGATCAGCTGTTCGGGCGTTATGCCCTCGCGCTCTGCGCGCAGCATGATGGCCGAACCGTGGGCGTCGTCGGCGCAGACGTAGGTGCACTGGTTGCCGCGCAGCCGCTGGAAGCGGGCCCAGATGTCGGTCTGGATGTACTCGACCATGTGGCCGAGGTGGATGGAACCGTTGGCGTAGGGCAGGGCGCTGGTGACGAGAATCTTGCGGGGCTCGGTCATGGTCTTGGCTGGATCGCGACGCTGATAAGGTGACCGACCATCATAGCGAAATGGCCGGTCGGTTTCATCCGTGGGGGACGGGCGAGGGCAGGTCGGTACTCAGATATCGGCCAAGTGCCAATGGAGGGCGCTCACCATGGCCGCACCCAGGGCAGCGCTGCGGGCACCGTTCCAGCCGACGTCCGGGCGCGGATCGTTGGCGTTGTCCTTGAACGGCAGCTCCAGGGTCAGCGCCAGGCAGCCGTGGGTATGGCCGACGTACTTGGTGGCGAGCTTCAGGGTCTCGCTGCCGAAGTGGCCGCGGGGATAGCCGTACTTGGTCTGGAAATCCGGGCTGGCGCGCAGGAAGCGTTGCAGGAAGGCTTGTTGCTCGGCTTCTTCGCGCTCGCCGAAATTGGGCAGGCCATTGCAGCCATCGACGAAGACATAGGGCAGGGCTTCGTCGCCGTGGATGTCGAGGAACAGATCGCAGCCGGTGGCGGCGATGGCGCGGCGCACCGCCAGCACCTCAGGACTGCGCTGCTCGTCCGGCTCCAGCCATTCCCGGTTGAGGTTGGCACCGGCGGCGTTGGTTCTGAGGTTGCCCAGCGCCGAGCCGTCGGGGTTCATATTCGGTACTACGTGCAGGACCGCGTGCTCCAGCAGCTTGGCGCCAACCGGATCGCCCTGGTGTTCGCCCATACCCAGCAGGCGGCGCAGTAGCCCTTCGACGAACCATTCCGCCATGGGCTCGCCGGGATGCTGCCGGGCGATGATCCAGATGTTCTTCTTGCCGGTGCCTGGCGTGCCGATGCGCAGCAGGTCCAGCGAGCGCCCCAGCAGCGACCGCCCCACGGTTTCCAGACGGACGGCGGGGTGCCGCTGGGCTTCGCCTATGAAGGCGAGGTGACGGCTCTCCGGATAGGGTTCGAAATAGGCGAAGAACAGGCTGTCGTGCTCTGGGGTGACCGTCCAGCTCAGGGTCTTGCCGTCGTAGCGGGTGGGGATGCGGAACCACTCTTGGCCGCAATAGCTGGCTACCACGCCATAGTCGCGCCAACCGTCGGGGTAGGCGCACTCGCCGGCGTTGTCGAAGCTCAGTTGGCAGGGCAGGCCGCGGGCGCCTTCCAGGCGGAAGTGGAACCACTGGGTGAAGGGCGAGGCCGTGTCCGGGCGGATGCGCAGGCGGATGTCGGCGGGGTCGGCCAGGGACAGCACCTCGACGGCGCCGCTGTCGAAGGTGGAACTGATGTGCAGGGAAGGGGTGTTCACACGGGGCTCCGCGAGAGGGAAATAAGCCCGGAGTGTAGCGCCGCGTGGATAGGCTTTAGCAAGGACAGTGGGTAGCATAGGCGGCAGCCGCTTTTTCCTATCCGCTGTTTCCGGGAGTCTGCATGACCGCTCCGACCCGCGAGGCCATCGAGGCCGCGCTGCGCCAGTACCATGATCCCTATCTCGAACAGGACCTGCTCAGCGCCGGCGCCCTACGCGACCTCGCCTTGGATGGCGGCCGCGTGCGTGCCCGCTTCGAGCTGGGCTATGCCGCCGGACTGTTCAAGGGTGGTTTGGCCCAGGTGCTCAAGACCGCGCTGGAGAACGTGCCCGGGGTCGAGACCGCAGAGATTCAGATCGACTGCACCATCGCCCCCCACGCCGCCCAGCCGCAGCTGGAAGCCATGGGCAACGTCAAGAACATCATCGCCGTGGCTTCGGGCAAGGGCGGGGTGGGCAAGTCCACCACCGCCGCTAACCTGGCCCTGGCGCTGGCGCGCGAAGGCGCCCGGGTGGGCGTGCTGGACGCCGACATCTATGGCCCCAGCCAGGGCATCATGTTCGGCTTCGCCGAGGGCACCCGTCCCGAGGTGCGTGACGAAAAGTGGTTCATCCCACTGCAGGCCCATGGCGTCGAGGTCATGTCCATGGCCTTCCTGACCAACGACAAGACCCCGGTGGCCTGGCGCGGGCCGATGGTTTCCGGCGCGCTGATCCAGCTGATTACCCAAACCGCCTGGAATGACCTCGACTACCTGGTGATCGACATGCCCCCGGGCACCGGCGACATCCAGCTGACCCTGGCGCAGAAGGTGCCGGTGGCCGGCGCGGTGATCGTCACCACCCCCCAGGACCTGGCGCTGCTGGATGCCAAGAAGGGCGTGGAGATGTTCCAGAAGGTCAACATCCCGGTGCTCGGGGTGGTGGAGAACATGGCGGTGCACATCTGCTCCCAGTGCGGCCACGCCGAGCACCTGTTCGGCGAAGGTGGCGGTAGCCGGCTGGCCGAGCAGTACGGCGTGGACCTGCTGGCCTCGCTGCCGCTGGCCATGGCCATCCGCGAGCAGGCCGATGCCGGTCGCCCCACGGCCATCGCCGATCCCGACAGCCAGATCGCGCTGATCTACCAGGAGCTGGCGCGCAAGGTCGGAGCACGCATCGCCCAGGGTGGCCAGGCCGGTAGCGGCATGCCGACCATCACCGTCAGCGACGACTGATTTCGTCCGTTCGTCTTTGAGACCGCGCCGCTATCCACTAGAATGCGCGGTCAATTTTTTCGCCCCGGAGCTAGACCTGCCATGAGCATCAAATCGGACAAGTGGATTCGCCGCATGGCCCAGGAGCACGGCATGATCGAGCCCTTCGTCGAGCGCCAGATGCGCGGCGCGGACGACAGCCGGGTGATCTCCTACGGGGTGTCCAGCTACGGCTACGACGTCCGCTGCGCCAACGAATTCAAGGTCTTCACCAACATCCATTCGGCGGTGGTCGACCCGAAGAACTTCGATGACAAGAGCTTCGTCGACGTGGTCAGCGACGTCTGCATCATCCCACCGAACTCCTTCGCCCTGGCGCGCACCGTGGAATACTTCCGCATCCCGCGCGACGTCCTGACCATCTGCCTGGGCAAGAGCACCTATGCCCGCTGCGGCATCATCGTCAACGTCACCCCGCTGGAACCCGAGTGGGAAGGCCACGTGACCCTGGAGTTCTCCAACACCACCACCCTGCCGGCGAAGATCTACGCCAACGAGGGTGTGGCCCAGATGCTGTTCCTGCAATCCGATGAGGCCTGCGAGGTCTCCTACAAGGATCGCGGTGGCAAGTATCAGGGGCAGCGCGGCGTGACCCTGCCGCGCGCCTGAGGGCTTTGTAGGTCGATGGAGCCGCCTGTTCAGGCGGCTTCGTCGTTTTCGGGGCTAAAGACTCGGCGAGCGCCGCCGATAGCCTTTCACCTGACCTATCTTTGGAGTGGATTTTCCATGGCCAGCATTCTCGATACCGTCGATCAACGGACCCAGTTGGTCGGCGAGAACCGCCTGGAAATTCTCATGTTCCAGCTGTCCAGCCGGCAGATGTTCGCCATCAACGTGTTCAAGGTGCAGGAGGTGCTCAAGCTGCCGCGCCTGACGCTGATGCCCAAGCGCCATCCGGTGGTCTGCGGGGTCGTCCATCTGCGCGGCCAGACCCTGCCGGTGATCGACCTGGCGGCTGCGATCGGCATGCGCCCCATCACCCCCGATGAAAACAGCACCATCATCGTCACCGAGTACAACCGCTCGGTGCAGGCCTTCCTGGTGGGCGGCGTCGACCGCATCATCAACCTGAACTGGGACAGCATCCAGCCACCGCCTGGCGGCTCCGGGCGCCAGCACTACCTGACCGCCATCACCCGCATCGAAGACAAGCTGGTGGAGGTCATCGATGTCGAGAAGGTGCTGGCCGAAATCGTCCCCTACAACGTCAAGGTCTCCCAGGAGCGCCTGGCCGATCCCTTGCTGGCGAAGGCCCGCGGTCGCGAGGTGCTGCTGGTGGATGACTCCAGCACCGCCATTGGTCAGCTGCGCGATACCCTGGTGCAACTGGACTTGAAATTCCACATCGCCACCGACGGCCTGCAAGCCCTGCGCAAGCTCAAGGCCTGGGCCGATGAAGGCCTGGTGCTGACCGACAAGCTCTTGATGGTGCTGACCGATGCCGAGATGCCGGAAATGGACGGCTATCGCCTGACCACCGAGATCCGCCAGGACCCTCGCCTCGCCGACCTCTACGTGGTGCTGCACACTTCCCTGTCGGGCAGCTTCAACGAAGCCATGGTCAAGAAGGTGGGTTGCAACGCCTTCCTGTCCAAGTTCCAGCCCGATCTGTTGGTCGAGGAAGTCCGCCGGCGCCTGGCGCTGGCCGAAGAGAGCTGATCCCTGCGGTTTCGCCGGTCCGGCACCTCCCTTACACTGGCGGCCCTTGTCCGCCGCCAGGAAGCCGCGCCCATGTCGCACCTAAGTGCCCTCTACCGTTATCCCGTCAAGTCGACGGCCGTGGAAACCCTGGCGCGCGCCGAGGTGGACGCCCTGGGTCTGGTCGGTGACCGGCGCTGGATGGTGGTGGATGCCGACAGCGGTCGCTTCCTGACGCTGCGCCAACTGGCGCAAATGAATCATATCGAAGCCCGCTGGCTGGGTACCGATCGCCTGCGTCTGAGCGCGCCCGGCCGTGAGCCGATCGAGGTGTCGGTTCCCGACCCCAAGGGCGAGCGCCTGGGCGTGACCATCTGGCGCGATACCCTGCAAGCGCCCGTCGCTGCTGAAGCGGATGCCTGGCTGAGCGACTTCCTCGGTCGTCGCTGCCGCCTGGTGCACATCGCCGCACCCTTTGCCCGCCAGATCAATACCGATTTCGCCGAACCCGGCCAGCAGGTGCACTTCGCCGATGGCTTTCCGCTGCTACTGACCAGCGAGGCCTCCCTGGCCGATCTCGTGGCGCGAGTGGGCAAGCCCCTGGAAATGCTGCGTTTCCGGCCGAATCTGGTGGTGGAGGGCGCCGCCGCCTATGCCGAGGATGGCTGGCAGCGCTTGCGTATCGGCAGCGTCGACTTCGCCGTCGCCTGTCCGTGTTCGCGCTGCATCGTCGTCACCCAGGATCCGCTGACCGGCGAGAAGGATCCCGATCGTCAGCCTCTCACGGCGCTGCGCGAATACCGCTTCGTCGACAACCGCATGCTGTTCGGCATGAACGTCATCCCGCTGGGGCGCGGCGTCATCGAAGCCGGCATGCCGGTGGAGGTGCTGGAATGACCCCGCTGCGGCGAGTGGCGCTGGTCAGCCCGGCTGGTGCCGTGAAGCCGGAGCTGGTCGAGGCCGCGATGGCGCGGTTGCAGGCCGCCGGCATCGAACCGTTGCTCGGCGAGCATGCTCTGGAGCGGCATCGCTACCTGGCCGGCACCGCCGAAGCGCGGGCGGCGGACCTGCACTGGGCCTTCAGCCAGGCCGACGTGGATGCCGTCTGGTGCCTGCGCGGCGGCTACGGCTCCGCCCAGTTGCTGCCCTGGCTGGACTGGTCGCGGCTATCCAGCAGCAAGGGCCGCCCGCTGATCGGCTATTCGGACCTGACCGTGCTGCTGGAAGCCTTCCATCGCCGCGGCCTTACCGCCATTCATGGGCCTGGTGCACTGGATTGGGGGCGCACCGAAGCAGACCCGACCGCCCAGGCGGCGCGGACCCGCTCGCTGGAATCGGTGCTGGAACTGTGCGCCGGCGCGCGCCCGGCCTGGAGCCTGGAGCGACTGGCCGGTCCGGCCCACGTCCCCGCAGGTGAACTGATCGGTGGCAACCTGACCACCCTCGCCAGCGTGGTCGGCACCGCCGCCGCCTTGCGGCCCCATGACGGTGCCATCCTCATGCTCGAAGACGTCGGCGAACCCTTCTATCGCCTGGAGCGCAGCCTCTGCCAGGTATTGGGTAGCCTGACCGAGCACCGCATCGGCGCAGTCTGCCTGGGCACCTTCACCGATTGCCCGCCTCGCAATGTCGAGCAATCGCTGGACGAGATCTTCGCCGAATGGCTGGCCCCGCGGGGCATCGCACTCTATCGCGGGCTGCCCAGCGGTCATGGCCCGGAAAACCAGGCCTGGCCCTACGGCGCCCGGGTGAGGCTGGAGGCGGAACGTTTGCAGGTTCTCTGACTGCCCGCCAGGCCAGCGTGAGCCATCTTGCAGACGGTGAGATGGCTGGTGGGGCGCAGGAACGACGGCTAAGGGGATGGCTCGCATCTTGCCGGTTCAGGCAGTGCTGACAGATGGGCGCCCCTCGACGATCATCGTCCCGCTCGACCGTAGGGAGTCGGCAAGGATGCTGCTATGATTCGCGGCCTTGACGATCCTCGTTTTCAGGTACCCGCCATGGCGCAGATTTCCGAACGTCTCCTGGTCCAGGCCCATCTGGCCGCCAAGCAGCCCAAGGCGCTCGGGCCGGACGAGATCGCGGCCTACAAGACCGCCATTGCCCGCGAACTCAAGGCGCAGAACGCGGTGCTGCTGGCTCACTACTACACCGATCCGCTGATCCAGGCCCTGGCCGAGGAAACCGGTGGCTGTGTGGCCGACTCCCTGGAAATGGCCCGTTTCGGCAATCGTCATCCGGCGTCCACCGTGGTGGTGGCCGGGGTCAAGTTCATGGGCGAGACGGCCAAGATCCTCAACCCGGAAAAGCGGGTGCTGATGCCGACCCTGGAAGCCACCTGCTCCCTGGACCTGGGTTGCCCGGTGGAGGAATTCTCCGCCTTCTGCGACCAGCATCCCGAGCGCACCGTGGTGGTCTACGCCAATACCTCCGCTGCCGTGAAGGCCCGGGCCGACTGGGTGGTGACCTCCGGCTGCGCGCTGGACATCGTCGAGCACCTGATGGACAACGACGAGACCATCCTCTGGGCGCCCGATCGCCATCTGGGTCGCTATATCCAACGTGAGACCGGCGCCGACATGCTGCTCTGGGAAGGCTCCTGCATCGTCCACGAGGAATTCAAGGCTAGCCAGCTGGAAGACCTCAAGCGCCTCTACCCCGAGGCCGCCATCCTGGTGCATCCGGAATCGCCCGAGGCGGTGATCGAGCTGGCCGACCACGTCGGTTCCACCAGCCAGATGATCAAGGCCGCCCAGACGCTGCCCAATCGTGAATTCATCGTCGCCACCGACCGCGGCATCTTCTACAAGATGCAGCAGGCCTGCCCGGACAAGGTCTTCATCGAGGCACCTACCGCCGGCAACGGCGCCGCCTGTCGCAGTTGCGCCCATTGCCCCTGGATGGCGATGAACACCCTCGAGCGCACCCTCAACTGCCTGCTCGACGGCTCCGGCGAGGTGCTGGTCGATCCGGCGCTGATTCCCAAGGCGGTCAAGCCGCTCAAGCGCATGCTCGACTTCACCCAGGCCATGCAGCTGCGGGTCAAGGGCAACGCCTAAGACTCAGCGTAGGATCTCTTCGCTCAGCTTGCGCTGGGCGATCATCTCCTGCTGGCGAGCGTCGATCCGCGCTGCGAGCTGGTAGTTGCTGGCCGCGCGCTGCTTGGCGAAGCCCAACTGCTGGATGGCCTGCTTGTAGTCGCCGGTCAGAGCGAAGTATTCGGCGCGGGCCTGGTGCACGCCGATCAGATCACCAGCCTGGCCGCGAATGTCCGCGGCCAGATTCCAGATGTCCGGATCGATCGGCCGCTGCTTGAGCAGCTTGTCCAGCAACTGGCTGGCGTCCTTGGCCTTCTGGGTCCGATTGAGTATGTCCACCTGGGCCAGGGTCACGGCCAAATCGCCCGGATAGAGCTCCATCAGCCGCTGGACCCGCTTCTGCGCCTCAGGCAGGCGATTGGCGGTGATGTCCAGGTCGACCTGGGCGAGGTTGTAGCTGACGTCGTCCGGGGCCTTGCGCAGCAGCGGTGCCAGGGTGTCGCGGGCCTCGTTGAGCTGGCCCTGGCGGGTCAGGCCCATGGCCAGGCCGTAGCGCACGGCGTCGTTGTCCGGGTTGTCCTGCAACTGGGCGCGATAGCGCTTCACCAGCAGGCCGGCGGTTTCCTCGAAGTACATCTGGGCGCGCACCTTCATCAGCTGGAAGCGCTTGCTGTCCTCGACGCCGCCCTTGGGAAAGCGCTCGGCGCGCGCCTGGGTATCGGCGATCCGGCTGTCGGTGACCGGGTGGGTCAGCAGGAACTCCGGTGGGGTGCGGTCATAGCGGTACTGGCGGGCGAGCCGGCCGAACATCTCCGGCATGGCGCGCGGATCGTAGCCGGCACGCTCCAGGTTGACGATGCCGACCCGGTCGGCCTCCTGCTCGTTGAGCCGGGAAAAGCGCAATTGGCTCTGGATCGCCGCCGCCTGGGTCGAGGCGATGGCGGCGATCCCGGCATCGCCGCTGCCCGCCGCCGCGGCCACAATGCCGGCGAGCAGGGCGGCCATCAGCGGCAGTTGCATACGCTGCTGGTTTTCCACCCCGCGGGCGAAGTGGCGCTGGATCAGGTGACCCAACTCGTGGGCCATGACCGCCGCGTACTCGGCTTCGGTCTCCGATTTGAGGAACAGCCCGCCATTCACCCCGATCACCCCACCGGGGGCGGCGAAGGCGTTGATCTCGGGGTCCTTGATCAGGATGAAGACCAGACGGTGATCCTGCAGGTCGCTGGTCTCGGCCAGCTTGTAAACGGTCTGTTCGACGAATTGCTTGAGCTGCGGATCGTTGATGGTCGGTACCTGGCCGCGCAACATGCTCAGCCAGGCGCGGCCCATCTGAAACTCCTGCTCGGGCGAAACGATCGAAGAACTGGCGTCGCCCAGCGAGGGCAGGTCGTTCGCGCCGTGCGCCAGGAACGGCGCGGTAAGCAGCGCCAGGGACAGCAGGGCGGGGCGCAGGACTTTCATGGCATGACTCATGGTCGCAAAAGCGCTACTTTAGCCGCCCGCCGTCCGAGTGCCTAGCAAGCGCGGGCGTTGTCGTACCCCGTACCGGAGAAGCCCATGGCCGAGATGAGCCAACCCTACACCGGCGCCGTGACCGCCCAGCTGGACGCCAGCGGTCTGAGCTGCCCCATGCCGCTGCTCAAGGCCAAGCTGGAACTCAATCGGCTGGCGCCTGGCGAGGTACTGGTGGTAATCGCCACCGATGCCGGCTCGCAACGGGATTTTCGCACCTTCGCCAAGTTGTCGGGTCATGCCCTGGTGGGCGAAGAGGTGGCAGGAGAAACCTTCCGCTACTGGCTGCGCAAGGCCTGATCAGGCCTCGTTCAACGCCCGGGCGGCAGCCAGTACCTCGGCGACGTGGCCAGGCACCTTCACGTTACGCCAGATCTTGCGCACCACGCCGTCACGATCCACCAGGAAGGTGCTGCGATCCACACCGATGTACTCCTTGCCATAGAGCTTCTTCGGCTGCAGCACCGCGAAGAGATTGCACAGCGTCTCGTCCTTGTCGCTGATCAGCTCGAAGGGGAAGCCCTGCTTGGTGCGGAAGTTCTCGTGGGTGCGCAGGCTGTCGCGGGAAATGCCGAGGATCTGAGTGTTGGCGGCGGCGAACTGCTCGTGCAGGTCACGAAAGCCCTGGCCCTGGGTGGTGCAACCCGGGGTGTTGTCCTTTGGATAGAAGTACAACACCGTCTGGCGACCGCGCAGGCTGTCAGGCGAGACCTCGAGGCCACTGGTGGCCTGGGCCTGGAAGGTGGGAAGCGGCTGGTCGAGGGTCACGCTCATGGACAGATCCTCCGGAGGTTCAGTTGTTCTGCGGTCGCCAGGGCTCAATCAAGGCGTCGAGGTTCAGGGCGTCGGCGAAGTCCAGGAACTGGTCGCGCAGCCAGCTGATCTGGGTGCCGGCGGGCAGGGTAACGGTGATGGTGGCGTTGAGCATGGTGCCGCCGGTCTGGGGCGCCTGGTAGGAGTCGCACACCAGGTTCTCCACCTCGATCTTGTGGTCGGCGAAGAACTGGCAGAGTTCGTTGAGGATGTCGGGGCGATAGGCGGCGCTGACATAAACGACGTACGGCAGGGCCTGGGGACGATTCTCCAGCGCGGCGCTACGGGTGACCCCCACGGTAAAGCCGTGGCGTTTGCCGAGGCCGGCAAGGCTGCCTTCGAGGCGCGCCAGGCCATCCCAGTTGCCGGAGACCTGCAGGATCAACGCGCTGTATTCTCCGTGCCGGCTCAGGCGGCTGCTGACCACGGCGCAGCGATTGTCCATGCAGCTGCGAAAGAGCGCGTTGGTCAGCTCCATGGGATTGGCGCCCATGGCACTGATGACGAGAAATTGTTCGCGAATCGGGGGGGTAGCGGACATTGGGGTTCCTGGCAGGGGGATACGACTAGTGTGGTGTTTCAGACGTTCGCGCAAGAATTGGCGAGCGATTTTTTGACCTTGGCTAGGCGCCGCGACGAGTCATAGCAGGGCTATGGCGAGGAGTGGCAACAACGCCCAGGGCGAAAAAGCGCCGCCAAAATTGTGCAGTTAACTTCTGAAACAGCACACTAGCAAAGGCGAAAGGGTAGCGAAAAGCGCTCGCGGGGGGAATGCCCGTCGGGGCGCGTTGCTTGTGCTGGCGCAGAGGCGTCAGTACCATTACCGCTCTCTTTTTCCGGCAGGAGCGGTTGCATGATTGCGGGGAGTATGGTGGCGCTGGTCACCCCCATGGACGCCCAGGGGCGTATCGATTGGGATAGCCTGACCAAGCTGGTGGACTTCCATCTCGCCGAAGGCACCGACGCCATCGTCGCGGTGGGCACCTCGGGCGAGTCGGCGACGGTCGATGTCGACGAGCACGTCGCCGTGATCCGTCATGTGGTCGAGCAGGTCAAGGGCCGCATTCCGGTCATCGCCGGCACCGGTGGCAATTCCACCCGCGAGGCCATCGACCTGACGCGCGCCGCCAAGGACGCCGGGGCCGATGCCTGCCTGCTGGTCGTGCCCTATTACAACAAGCCGACCCAGGAAGGGCTCTACCAGCACTTCCGCATGATCGCCGAAACCGTCGCCATCCCGCAGATCCTCTACAACGTGCCGGGCCGTACCGCCTGCGACATGCTGGCCGAGACCGTCGAGCGCCTGGCCAAGGTGCCGAACATCATCGGCATCAAGGAAGCCACCGGCGACCTGGCCCGGGCACGCGACATCCTCTCCCGGGTGAGCAAGGATTTCCTGGTCTACTCTGGTGACGACGCCACCGCGGCCGAGCTCATGCTGCTGGGCGGCAAGGGCAACATCTCGGTGACCGCCAACGTTGCCCCCCGGGCGATGAGCGACCTCTGCGCCGCCGCCATGCGTGGCGATGCTGACACCGCACGCGCGTTGAACGAGAAGCTCATGCCGCTGCACAAGAATCTGTTCATCGAATCGAATCCGATCCCGGTGAAGTGGGCCCTGCATGAAATGGGCATGATCGACGCCGGTATCCGTCTGCCCCTGACCTGGCTCAGCTCGCGCTGCCATGAAGTGGTACGTCAGGCCCTGCGTCAGGCGGGAGTGCTGGCGTGATTAGGAAGCAGGCGATGAAACGTATTCTCGGATTGACGACGCTGGGCCTGGCCGTGGCGAGTGCCAGTGGTTGCAGCTGGTTGTGGGGCGAACACGGCTATTTCCGTGATCGCGGCAACGACTACCTCGAGGCCCGCGAAACCGGTCCGATGCAGGTCCCGACCGATCTGCAGTCCAAGCCGCTGGACCCGCTGCTGCCGGTTCCGGCCAACGTGGCAGACACCCAGAACCGTTCCTATGGCTTCGAAGTGCCGCGGCCCCAGGCGCTGAGCGTCCAGGGCAGTGGCAGCGAGCAATTCAGCGTCCAGCGCAGCGGCAATGCCCGTTGGCTCGCCGCGCAGAAGGTCCCGGCCACTATCTGGCCGACGGCCCGTCAGTACTTCACCGATAACGGCTTCCGCATTGCCGAGGAGCGTCCGCAGACGGGTGAGCTGATCACCGCCTGGCAGTCGCCCACCGAGCTGACCACGCCGCTGGCCCGTGCCCTGAGTACCAACGGTCGCCTGGAGCCTGGCAAGGAGCTGCGCGCGCGGTTGCGCATCGAGCCGGGCGTGCAGTCCGGCAGCAGTGAAATCTTCGTTCAGACCCAGACCCGCAGCCAGGGCAGCTCCAGCGATCCGTCCTGGTCCAGCAGCCAGAACAGCTCGGCGCTCGACGATGCCCTGCTGAATCAGGTGCTGGCCGGTCTGGATCGCAACGCCGAGGGTGGCGGTTCGGTGTCCCTGCTGGCCGCTGGCGGCTACGATACCCCCGAGCGCGTCACCTACGAGGTCGACGGTAGCGGCGTGCCCATGCTGGTGCTGGACAGCGACCTGAACCGTGCCTGGTCCAGCGTCGGCCGCGCCATCGAAGGCGCCGACATCCGCGTCGACGACATGGATCGCAGCCTGGGCGTGTATTACGTCAACCTCGCCGAGGGCGCGCAGAAGCCGGACGAGCGCAAGCCGGGCTTCTTCGGTCGTCTGTTCGGCAAGGGCGAGACCAAGGAAGAGGAAGACGCCCGCGCACGGCGCTTCCAGGTCCGTCTCACTCAGGTCGGCAATGCCGTTCAGGTCACCCTGGACAAGACCATCAACACCGCAGCACCCCAGGATATCGCCGAAGGCGTGCTGAAGAAGCTTCAGACGAGCATGCAGTATGCGCTTCGCAATCCTGGGCAGCGGCAGTCGGGGCAACTCGACCCTGGTGCACAGCCATAACAGCTACGTCCTGATCGACTGCGGCTTCTCCCTGCGGGAAGCCGAGCGTCGCCTGGCCCGGCTGGGTGTGGTACCTGCCCAGCTGGATGCCGTCCTGATCACCCACGAACACTCCGATCATGTCCAGGGCGTCGAGCTGTTGGCGCGCAAGCACAGGGTGCCGGTCTACTACAGCGCCGGCACCGGGCGTGGCCTGCGCAAGCCGGTGGCGGCTCAGGGCCTGCTGGTGGATGGCGAGCGGCTGGTGCTGGATGCGCTGGAGGTGACGGTGGTGCAGGTCTCCCATGACGCCCTGGAGCCGACGCAGTTCGTCTTCGACGATGGCCGCAAGCGCCTGGGCGTGCTCACCGATCTCGGTGAAGCCACGCCGGGTGTGCTCCAGCATTACCGTGGGCTCGATGCCTTGGTGATCGAGGCCAATCACGACAGTGCCATGCTGGCCAACGGCCCCTATCCCTATCATCTCAAGGCAAGAGTCGGCGGGGTGCGCGGGCATCTCAACAACCGGCAGTCGGCCGACCTGGTGCTGGACCTGGCCTGTCCAGGCCTACAGCACCTGGTGCTCGCCCACCTGAGCGAGAAGAACAACAATCCCTGGCTGGCCCGCGCCTGCTTTACCCAGGTACTGGGTTGCGATGCGGACTGGTTGCAGATCGCCGACCAGCAGCAGGGGCTGGCGTGGCAGGCCATCGCCTGAGCTGCCAGTCGAGTTTTCTTTAGTGGCCACGCCTCGCTGCACGGCCAAAAGATCCCCGATCCTATGTAAACTGCGCTTCCCGGCTGTACTCGTCCCGAACCGCTCGTCTCACCTGCGTTCGTCCACAGCCTGCAAGCCATTCGAACCGGAGTCCAAGATGGAAAAACGCGCAGAACTCTACCGTGGCAAGGCCAAGTCGGTATTCACCACCGACGATCCCGACCGCCTGGTCCTGTTGTTCCGCAACGACACCTCTGCCTTCGATGGCGAGCGCATCGAACAGCTCGAGCGCAAGGGCATGGTGAACAACAAGTTCAACGCCTTCGTCATGCAGAAGCTGGAAGCCGCCGGCATCCCGACCCAGTTCGAACAGCTGCTGGGCGACAACGAGTGCCTGGTCAAGAAGCTGGACATGATCCCGGTGGAGTGCGTCGTCCGTAACTTCGCCGCTGGTAGCCTGGTACGCCGCCTGGGCGTGGAAGAGGGCCTGGAGCTCACTCCGCCGACCTTCGAACTCTTCCTGAAGAACGACGCCCTGCACGATCCCATGGTCAACGAAAGCCACGTCCAGGCCTTCGGCTGGGCCACCCTCGACCAGTTGGCCGAGATGAAGGCGCTGACCTTCCGCATCAACGACATCCTCAAGCAGCTGTTCGACGACGCCGGTCTGCTGCTGGTGGATTTCAAACTGGAATTCGGTCTGTTCCATGGCAAGGTCGTTCTGGGCGACGAATTCAGCCCTGACGGCAGCCGCCTGTGGGACAAGGCCACCCGCAAGAAGATGGACAAGGATCGCTTCCGCCAGGGCCTAGGCGGCGTGATCGAAGCCTACGAAGAGGTCGCCCAACGCCTGGGCGTCCCGCTCTAAACGCAAGCCGCTGATACCAGAGCTTTTTTTGCAATTGCTTGTTCGCTTTTGCATGCATGGCTGGTATGATGCGCCGCGTTGGAGAGATGCCGGAGTGGTCGAACGGGACGGATTCGAAATCCGTTGAGTCAGCAATGGCTCCTAGGGTTCAAATCCCTATCTCTCCGCCATATCCGAAAACCCCGAGCGTGCCAGGCACTTCGGGGTTTTTTATTGGCCGTAATTTGGCTCGGTGATCGCTCCACCGCCTCTGCCTGGCCGCTCTGGCGCGCCGTTGGGTGCGATCAGTCGCACTGGCGCCGAGCGAGGCCATGGCGATACATGCCCTTCTGCGCAGTGAGACATATTGCGTCCGTGCACAGGACCGGTACCGCCGGACGGCAGGCGCAGGGCTGCTCGATATCTGGACGGCTCGCTGGAATCGAGCGATGCTGGAAGTGTGCACTAGAGCACGGGCTGCGGCCCTGCACGCCTGGCTTCCAGGTGTGGCTGCAGCGAATAACAATAAAAGAGGAGTCGAGCGATGTTCTACAAGGTCAGCGTGTATTCCCGGCCTGAAGATCGTGGGCTGTTGGTCTGGCGGTGGAAGAAGCAGTTTCTCGGCGAGTGGGTCGAGTCCCGTCAGGAGTTCGAGGACTGCGAGCATTGCGTCCACCATGCCCTGCAGGACGCCAGGGGGCAGAGTGTGCACCTCGAGACCGATCGCTGCACCCTCTATCGCTACCGCTTCCAGAGCATGCTGCATCAGTACGGCAGCTGCTATTGCCTGAGCGGTGGCCGGGCGTCGGAGGCGGTCCTGGATCTCATCGCCCAGATCGAAGAGCGCCACAACGTCATCGTGCTGCGCGATGGCCAGCCGTTCTTCGCCCATTATCGGGCGGACCTGCGAGCGGACGGCACGCTGGCACCCGAACTCTGGCAGGGCGTGGAATGGCGAGGGCTGGAAGGGCGCTTCGAGTATGCCCACAACCCCGGGCCGGTCTGAACCTCAGCTCAGAACGGCAGCAGTTCCTGGCGCATGATGCTGATGTCGGCCGGCGCCTGGATGCCGACCTGAACGCGGTCGCCCTGAACTTTCAGGATGCGCACATTGATGCCGCCATTGAACAGCTGATCCAGCACCTGTTCTTCATTGGCCCCTGGCTTGAGAGAGAGGTTGATGACTTCGTTGGTGCGGCGGGTCAAGACCAGATAAGACATGAGCATCCCTGCCATGATTTCAAGCTCTGGATGATAGCCAGTTCCGCTCGAGATGAGAACAAGTTGGCAGATTATTCCCTCTAGGACAGGAGTCTGCGCCTGTTCAGCCGGCGTTGCCGCGGCTTAAGTTGCCAGCGCCGAATGGCGAAACCCAGTATCCCCGCCGCCAGTGTCAGCAGGTTCACCCTATCTGTGGGGCCGCTGCCGTGATGACCGGCAGCCAAGGTGATCAGGGTGGCGAGCGCCCACATGGAGATGGCCGCCGCGACGGCGACGGCCATTTCATTCAGGTCGGCGGCCGGTACTCGCCGGACGCTGGGGAGCGGTTCGCTGTCGTAGTCTTCTTCGGGCATTGGGGCCTCCGGACGGCTGCTTGTTCGAGAGTATCGCCAAGTGTCTTATCGACTGCTTACGGGGAGTCTGGATGGGATCGATAGCGCGGTCAGAGCCTTTTTCCGTCGAACGGACGAGAGGTACTCGCTAGAGCTCCAGATGGTCGCTGGCCGTGGCGTCGTTTCGCTGAGCGCCAGCTCGTCTGTCGATGGATAGCTGGCACGGTGGTCGGTCACTCCTGTGTTCGCGGTGAACCGCAGGAGACCCCGTGAGCGATGACAGCAGCACTCTCACCACCCGCCAGGGCCATCCGGTCCGGGATCATCAAAGCCTGCCCAGGTGGGGAAGCGCGAAGCGCCCGCGCCTGGCGTTGCCGGATCGCGGACCGGTCGCCACCGCTGGTCGTCAGCGCCCGGAAGCCTCGTCCGCGACGCGGGCCCAGCAACGCGCGAAATCCTCGCGCCAGTCGGGCAGGGCGAAGGGCAGTAGCGCCTGGGCCTTGCTGCAATCCAGGCGCGAGTAGCGAGGCCGGGTCGCGGGGGTCGGATAGTTGTCGGTGGCGGTGGGATAGAGGCGGGCCCGCAGCTCGCCGCGTTCGGCCAGGCGTTCGGCGATGGCGTGGGCGAATCCGTGCCAGGAGGTCTGGCCGGCGTTGGTCAGGTGGTAGAGCCCGCTGCTGTCCCGGCGTTCGACAAGACGCTCGACCAGATGGCGCGTCGCTCGGGCGATGGTGGGGGCCCAGGTGGGCGCGCCCAGTTGATCGTCCACGACGTGCAGCTCGTCGCGCTCGGCGAGCAACTGGCGCATGGTATTGAAGAAGCAGGGACCGTCGTGGGAGTAGACCCAGGAGGTGCGCAGCACCAGGGCTCGCCCCCCGGCCGCCAGCACGGCCTGCTCCCCGGCCAACTTGGAGCGACCGTAGACGCTCAGGGGCGCGGGTGGGCAGTCCTCGGTATAGGGGCGGCCGCGGCTGCCGTCGAAGACGTAGTCGGTCGAGTAGTGCACGAAGGGGATATCCCGTTCGCGGGCCCATTCGGCCAGGATCTGTGGCGCCTGGGCGTTGATGGCGGCGGCACGGTCGACATCCCGTTCGGCCTGGTCGACGGCGGTATAGGCCGCCGCATTGATGACGAGGTCGGGAGTCAGTCGATCAAAGGTGTCGCGCAGCCGATGGGTCTGGCTCAGATCGAGCTCTGCCTGGCCGATGACGGTGAGCGAATGGGTGCCGCCGAACTCGCGCTGCAGGGCACGCGAAACCTGGCCGGAACGGCCGGTGATCACAATATTCATGAAAGCTTGCCTGGACGCCTTCAGCGGAAGGCGTTCGTCCGAAAATCGATGCTCGAAAAGCCTTGGGGCTTTTCCCACGCGAACCGAGGCCTGCCGCCATTGGTGACAATTCTAGGTTCCGATCATCTTCCTGAGGAAGAATGAGGCCGCTGGCTATGGCGGAGTGGGCATCGATCTGGCGGACGTGGCGGTCATGGTTCACCCGGTGGACTGGATACGCGGCTAGGACTGCCGTTCGTCGGTGTAGTTCAGCGCCGTTACAGGCGCGTGAGCAGCTTGCCAAGCTGTAGCCCTGTCGTCGAGGCGGTCAGCAGCGCGGTATGGAGAACCTGTTCAAGTTCGCGGATGTTTCCTGGCCAGGGATAGGCGATCAGGGCGTTTTCATCGTCGGACGTCAGGGCGGGTGGCGCGCAGCCAAGACGTTCAGCGTGCTGAGCGAGGAAATGGCGGGCGAGGGGCAGCAGGTCGGCCGGACGCTCACGCAGCGGCGGGATGGAGACGAGCCCCGGACCGATGAGCTCCCACAGCCGGATCTCGAAATGCCCGGCCTCGACCGCTTGTGCCAACTCCACGCTGGAGCCGACGATCAGGCGCACATCGACCTCGGTACGCTGACTACTGCCCAGACGCAGGATGCTGCCATCGTGCAGAACCCTCGCCAGTTCCTGCTGCAGCTCCCGGGGCAGGTCGGCGATTTCGTCCAGATAGAGGCTGCCGCCATTGGCGGTACCGAACCAGCCCACGCGACTGCCCGAGGTGCCGGCGTAGGCGCGCGGAACATAGCCGAACAACTCGGCGGCGCCATGGCGCCGACTCAGAGAGGCGCAGTTCAGGCTGCTGAACAAGCCGGTGCGGCCGCTGCGCTCGTGCAGTCGGCGGGCGAGCAATTCGCGGCCGGTCCCCCATTCGCCGGTCAGCACTACGGGCTGTACCTGGGGGGCCAGCTCATCGAGCTGCGCGAGCAGGTGCCGTGAGCGGGGATCGGCGAAGGCCAGCGCCTTGGCGCGGATGGTCAGGTTGCTCTGTTGTTCCGCGGGAACGATCAACAGGTCGGAAGAGGTGGTAGGCATGCCGGTATCACTACAACGCAAAGTCCCATGATAGCGGTGTAGATTTATAGCTAAAAATAAGTATTTTTCATTCGTTTATCGCATTTTGCTATTTGAAATGAGGATCATCCGGCAGGTGGCGGCGGTATAGAATCGTGGCCTGACCAGGAACGCCGGAGCTTGGTGCTCCTGTTCCTGCCGATCAATCCTTAGGTTAAGAGGCGCTGCTTTGGCTTTTTCTCTGCTGGCGGTGATCGTGGGCGGCGCCCTGGGGTGCGTGCTGCGCTGGTTGTTCGCCCTGAAGTTGAATGGGCTCTTTCCGGCGTTGCCCCTGGGCACCCTGGCGGTCAATCTCATCGGCTGCCTGGTCATCGGTCTGGCCCTGGCCTGGTTCGCCAAGGTGCCGGATCTGGACCCGGTCTGGCGTACCCTCATCACCACGGGCTTCTGTGGCGGCTTGACCACCTTCTCCAGTTTCTCCGCGGAAGTCATCACCCTGTTGCAGGAAGGCAAGCCCGGCTGGGCGCTGGCCACCGTGGGAGCCCATCTGAGCGGTTCGCTGGCGATGACGGCGCTGGGCTTCGGCCTGGTCCATTGGGCCTATCGCGCCTAGCGCGGCGGAGGTTGCGATGGCCTCTCTGCGTGCTCCCTGTCCGCCCGGTGTCTGTAGCTGTGATCGGGATGCCGTACTGGCCGATCCGACTCGCGATGCGCGGCCCTTGCTGCTCAATCGCCAGGAGGAGCTGCGGCTGCTCCAGCGCCTCGAGGCGGTCAGCAGCCTGGCCGATCTGCAACGGCTGCAACAGCGGCTGCAGGAGCAACTGGGCATCTGCCTGGAGATCGCGCCGGGGCCCGGAGAGGTGCGCAGCGCCCGGGGCTTGTCGATCGAGCTACAGCCACGTCCGGGCTTGTGCCGCAAGCTGCATCAGTCGATCCCGGCCGCCGTTCGCCGTGGCCTGACGCAGCGTCCAGAAATTCTCTACGCCCTGCTCAACGCCAACGACCTGCTCCGCGACGCGTAAAGCACCTCAGGTCGGCGCCGCGACGCTGATCCAGGTCGGCGCATGATCGCTGGTCTTCTCCAGATCCCTCACCCAGCGATGCACGCCAGCATCCTGCAGGCCGGGCGCGAGCGACGGACTGAGCAGGAGGTGGTCGATGCGCAGCCCGGCGTTGCGTTGCCAGCGCTGCCGGAAGTAATCCCAGTAGGTGTAGATCGCCGCGTCGGGATGGCGGGCGCGCAGGGCATCCAGCCAGCCCTGGTCCAGCAGGCGCTGGAAACAGGCGCGGCTCTCCGGTTGCAGCAGGGCGTCCTTGCGCCAGGACTTCGGATCGTAGATGTCGCGGTCGGTGGGGACGACATTGTAGTCGCCGGCCAGGACCACCGGATGGCCGCTGTCCAGCAGCCCCTGGGCATGCTCGAGCAGGCGCTCGAACCAGGCCAGCTTGTATTCGAACTTGGGCCCTGGCCAGGGATTGCCGTCGGGGAGATAGAGGCAGCCGACGATGATGCCCTTCACCGCCGCTTCCAGATAGCGCCGCTGGGGATCGTCCGCCAAGCCCGGCAGGCCGCGACGGATCTCCAGGGGCTGGTCGCCACGCGCGAGGATGGCGACACCGTTCCAGGACGGCTGGCCTTCCCAGAGTGCGTCGTAGCCCGCCGCTGCCAGCTCCGCTTGCGGGAAATCGAGGCTCTTGGCCTTGAGTTCCTGCAGGCAGACGATATCCGGCTGCTCCCGCTCCAGCCACTGGAGGAGGATGGGAAGTCGCGCCCGGATACCGTTGACGTTGTAGGTGGCGAGGGTGAGGGCGGCCATGGTGGGTTCCTGAGCAGGGGATGTAGCCGTGACCGGCTGACCGGGACGTCGGTTCCCCGTACAGATATATGTGACGCAGTTATCGTTATTTGGTGACTTACTTTTTTTGGCACCTTCGGGAACTTTTTGGCCGCTGTCGCTGAAATGTGGAAAAAAAACTGACGACCCGACCACAAGTTCCGTTTCGATTGTGGCTGCCGTGTTACTTCAATCGTCTCGCTGACGAACGGTTATATTAATAAAACTTTATAAATCAATAGCTTGTATGTATTTTATGTAGTGGCTAAATGCTGGCCGCAGGGGTTGGGGAGGGAAGTTGGCATATCGCTTGAATGAGTGAACATGCCTGGAGGCGTCGTCTCGCTGAAGATTGTCAGCGAGGTCCTTCTCTCACTTCATATCGGCCGTTGTTCAGGGAGTGCGTTCACGTGTCGATCTAGCGCAGTTGGTGATGATGAAACCATCCTTCCTGAAATTCCCCCGCTGGACAGCGCGCGCGCTGCCCCTCGTCGCCGCTCTGGCGATCATGCCCACCGTCAAGGCCGAACAGGTCAACCTGGTGGGGCTCAATCTTTCCGGCGCCGGCTTCGCCGGCCAGGTGCTGCCAGGGGTCAACGGTACCCACTACATCTTCCCGGTGGAGGCCTACTTCAAGCAGTGGAGCGCCAAGGGCATCAAGCTGATCCGTTTCCCGATCATCTGGGAGCGACTGCAGCCGGTGCTGGGCGGTCCGCTGGACCCGACCTATGCCGCCCTGGTGGACGAGACCTTCGCCAACGCGCAGAAGTACGGCATGCGCATCATCCTCGACCTGCACAACTACACCTTCTATCGCGGTTCGGTGATCGGCAGTGCCGCGGTCCCCTACACCCGCTATCAGGAGATCATGACCCGTATCGCCCAGCGCTGGAGCAATCAGCCGTCGCTGTACGCCTACGACATCATGAACGAGCCCCACGATTCCATGGCGCAGTGGCCGATCGCGGCCCAGTACGGCATCGATGGCGTACGCGCGGTGGACAAGACCCGGATCATCATGATCGAAGGCAATGGCTGGTCGGAGGCGACCCGCTGGCCGCTGTGGAACGACGCCCTACTGGCGCTCAAGGACCCCTCTGACAACCTGGTCTTCCAGGCGCATTCCTATTTCGACGAAAGCGCCGGCGGCAACTACACCGGGATCGACGTCGGCAAGCTCAGCCAGGATTACGGCGTGGAGCGCGTGCGGCCCTTCGTCGAGTGGCTGAAGAAGAACAACAAGAAGGGCATGATCGGCGAGTTCGGCGTGCCGGATAACGATCCCCGTTGGCTGCCGCTGATGGATCGCATGCTGGCCTATCTCAAGCAGAACTGCATTCCGGCCACCTATTGGGCTGCTGGCCCGGGCTGGGGCAACTATTTCCTGTCGGTGGAGCCGATCAATGGCGTCGACCGCCCGCAGTGGCCGACCCTGCGCAAGTACATCGACGACAGCAGCTGTACCGCCATCGGCCCCCTGGGCAGTGGCGCGGCGACCACGCCGGCCAGCGGTACGGGTACGGCGGGCGGTTCCAGCAACAACAGTGGTGCGGGCAGCAGCACCGGCGGCTCCGGCTCCACCAGTGGTGGCACAGCAGGCACGGGTGCTGCAGCTGGGACTGGCAGCACGGGCGGTTCGACCACTACCGGCGTGACGACCTCGATCAACGACTTTACCAACGAAGACTGGCTGCACGGCGTCTATCGCAAGGCTGCCGGTTTCTCCATCCCGGCATCGGCGGTGAACGTGGACGCCTTCAAGGTCGGCGCCCTCATCACCCCGGCGGATGGCAAGAGCTACAAGGTGACCTACGCCCAGGTCGTGGGCAGCAACATGAGCGTGTTCATCGAGAGCCCGCAGCTGGATGGCAATCTCTTCGGCTATCCGAAGACCTTGCGCACCGGTGCCACCACCTCCGGCGCGGCCGTCAGCGTGCCGGGTACCGGCAGCAGTGGCACCACGACGGGGTCGACCGGCAGCTCGGGTAGCACCTCGGGTTCCGGCTCGGGCAGCAGCGCAGGCAATGTAACGCCGGCCGTGAACACCCCCGCCGCCAGTACTGGTAGCACCACGCCGACCACCACGGTGCCGACGCCCAGCGGATCGTCCTCGACGCCCACGGGTTCCAGTACGACACCGGCGAACGCCAACAAGCTGAACCTGGTTGGCCTGAACTTCTCGGGGGCCGCCTTCGCGCCCCAGGTGTTGCCCGGCGTGGTCAACGTCAGCTACATCATGCCCGGTGAGGCGAACTTCCAGCAGTGGAGCGCCAAGGGCGTGCGGCTGATCCGCTTCCCGGTGATCTGGGAACGGCTGCAGACGCGCTTCTTCGGCAGCCTGGAGCAGGGGTACACCCAGCAGATCACCCAGGTACTGGAGCTGGCCAAGAAGTACAACATGAAGGTGATCCTGGCACTGGATAACGGCGGCCGCTACAAGGGCACCCTGATCGGTACCGGAACCGTCACCAACTTCAACTACTGGGATCTGATGTATCGCCTGGCCTACCAGTGGGGCAACCATGCCGCACTCTATGGCTATGACATCATGGGCAAGCCCAATGGCGCCGACAGTGGCTGGCCGGTAACGGCGCAGTCCGGGATCGATGGCGTCCGTACCATGGACCGTACCCATCCGGTGATCGTCCAGGGCAACGCCTGGGGTAGCGCGGCCAACTGGCCGGGCGTCAGCAACGCTCTGCTGAATCTGAAGGACCCGGCCAACAACCTGATCTATGCGGCCAACGTCTACCTGGACCAGGACGGCAGCGGCAACTACGCGGCCCAGGACATGAGCAGCTTCGATCCGCAGGTGGGGGTCAATCGCGTCAAGCCCTTCGTCGAATGGCTCAAGCGCAATGGCAAGCGCGGCATGATCGCGGAGTTCGGGGTGCCGGCGGGTGACAGCCGTTGGCTGGCGGCTGCCGACAATCTGCTGGCCTATCTGCAGCAGAACTGCATGCCGCTGACCTACTGGGCCGCCGGCCCGGGCTGGGGTTCCTCGCCACTGGCGGTGGAGCCGGTGAACGGGGCCGAGCGGCCGCAATGGCCCACGCTGAAGAAGTACGTGGATGCGAGCAACAGCTGTACCGCGATAGGACCGCGTTGAGGGTAACGCTCTGCAGGTGAACGGCGATGAGGCTACTGGTTTCATCGCCGTTCGTATTGACGGAAAGGAGGGGCGTAGTCGGACTTTTCGCATCCGCTGGCGGCCAAAGGCCACTGTGAAGTGGCTCTGGAACAGGGTTCGCAAGGACGACGAATGGCTATAGCTCGACTTATCGACCCGCGGTTAGAGTCGGAAACGACACTTTTCGCACAAGGAGTAGGTGCCATGACGCAAACCACCCAGCAGCGGGTGCAGAATCTGGAAGAGCAGATTCGCAACCATCGTCAGGAGCTGGATCGGAGTCGCCAGAGCTTCCAGGAACAGTTCGTCATCTATACCAAGAAATATGCCCGGCTCAGCTCGCTCGAAGCCCAGCTGGAGCTGGTGCGCAATAACGTCAAGGCCCCCGGCTGAGGCGCTTTCCGCCGTGACTCTGTTGGTGGCCCGCCCTCAATCGTCCCGGGTCAGCACTTCCAGCAATTCGATTTCGAAGGTCAGGTTGGCATGTGGCTTGATCAGCGCACCGACCTGGCGTTCGCCATAGGCCAGGGCTGCTGGCACTTCCAGCCGGCGCTTGCCGCCTACCTGCATTCCCATCAGGCCCAGATCCCAGCCCTTGATTACCCGTCCGGTGCCGATGACGCACTGGAAGGGGCGCCCCTTGGCCCGGGACGAATCGAACAGGGTGCCGTCGTCCAGCCAGCCTTCATAGTGAGTGGTGATCAGGGCGCCCTTGACCACGGCCTTGCCGTCGCCCTCGTGCAGATCCTGGATCTTCAGGCCGTTGTCCATGTCGCTGTCCTCGAAAAAATGTGGATTCTAGCGAGCCCCGAGGCCAGTTGCAGTGAGAATCCGGGGCGTCGAGCGGACCTTCGACGGTCAGGGCGGATGACCGAGGACTCAGTCCGGTACCTCACCGAACAGCCCCGCCTGGTAGTCGCGGATTGCCTGGCGGATCTCCTCGGCGCTGTTCATGACGAAGGGCCCGTGGGCGACGATGGGCTCGGCGAAGGGCGCCGCATAGCCGTAGAGCAGGACGGCGCCATCCCGGCTGGCGAGTTCGATGTGATCGCCGTCATCGGCGAATTCGAAGAGTTGCCAGGGGGCTTCGTCGCGTCCGGCGATTTGCACGGTGCCGCGCACGCCATAGCAGAACACCGAGTTGCCAGGCGGGGCCGGCAGGGTCGCGACGCCGCCCGGCGCGAGTTCGACGGTCATCAAGGTGATGGGCGTCGGGGTGCGCACGGCGCCCTGGACGTCCTGGTACGTACCGGACGCCAGGCGGAGGCGTACCCGGCCGCTATCGGCCTCGATCAGGGGCATTTCTCCGGCGGAGACGCCATGGTAGGCCGGCGGTGTGAACTTGAGCCGCGCCGGCAGGTTGACCCACAGCTGCAGGATCTCCAGCTCGCCGCCGTCGCGCTTGAAGCTGGCCGGGGACAGCTCGGCGTGCACCAGGCCACTGCCGGCGGTCATCCACTGGATGCCGCCCGCGTCGATGACGCTCTCGTGGCCGCCGCTGTCGCGGTGAGCCAGGGAGCCGGCGAGGATGAAGGTCACCGTCTCGAAGCCGCGGTGCGGGTGGGGGCCGAAGGGCAGGCCGGCGTTGTGTGGCGGATAGACCTGGGGGCCGTGGTGGTTGAGGAAGAGGAAGGGATCCAGATGGGGTAGGCCGGGCCCCGGCAGGGGACGGCGGGTATGGAGATCGCCGATGTCATCGCGGCGGGCGGGATGACGATGCAGCAGGGTACGGGTGGTCATGGCGGACCTCTCAGGACGAAAACGCCAGTGTAGGGATACCCTCGCCGGGCGGGTACCCCGGTTGCGCCGTCCCGGCGGTCAGATGGAAAACTGCACCTCGCGTTCCGGCCGGGGTGCCAGCGGACGCCGATGGTTGACCACCAGTTCGCCGATGCGGATCAGGTGGGCGCGGGTGACGTTGCGACTCAGTCCGAGCAGCCGCGCCGTATGGACCTGGTTGCGGTGGCAGAAGCGATAGGCGGCGCGGACCAGGGCGTCCTCGACACGTTCGTGCAGGGCCTCGGGCTGCTCTTCGAAGAGTTGCGCGAAGGCCTCGGTGAGCAGGGCCTCGGTGGGCGCCTGGGCCGGCGGCTGGGGCTGGCTCGGCGTACGTGCAGTACGCTGGACGAAGTGCAGGTCCTCGGCCTGCAGCACGCCCTGGGGCTTGAGCAGCAGGGCGTGCTGCAGAGTGTTTTCCAGTTCGCGGATGTTACCGGGCCAGGGGTGGTCCAGCAGGCGCCGCTCCGCCGCCGGGCTCAGGGCCACCGGCGCCTGGGCATAGACATGGAGGAAGTGGCGGGCCAAGGGCAGGATGTCGCCCTGGCGCTGGCGTAACGGCAGCAGCGGCAGGCTGACCACGTTGAGGCGATACCAGAGGTCTTCGCGGAAGGTGCCTTCCGCTACCGCGCGTTCCAGCGGCACGTTGGTCGCGGCGATGATGCGGACATCCAGCGGGATGCTGCGCCGGGAGCCGAGGCGTACCACCTCGCGCTCCTGCAGCACCCGCAGCAGCTTGACCTGCACCGACAGCGGCAGGTCGCCGATCTCGTCGAGGAACAGGGTGCCGCCATTGGCCTCCTCGAACCAGCCGGCACGGGCGCCCAGGGCGCCGGTGAAGGCGCCTTTCTCATGGCCGAAGAGTTCGGCCTCGACCAGGCTCTCGGCGAAGGCGCCGCAGTTGACGGCGACGAAGGGGCCGGCGTGGCGGTGGCTCAGGGCATGGATGTGGCGCGCGATCAGCTCCTTGCCGGTGCCCGTCTCGCCGATCACCAGGACACTGGCCTCGCTGGGCGCGATCTTTTCCAAGTGGGCGAGCAGCTCCCGCGAGCGCGGATCGGTGAAGACCTGAGCGGTGGCCCGGTAGCGAGGCACCTCGGGGGTGCGCGTCAGGGTCAGCAGGGTCATGGGCAAGTCCTCTTCAGGAGTAGAAGCTGGGAGTGGGCAGGCGTTCGTTCAGCGCCCAGTCGCCCAGTTCGTGCAATTTGTAGTCGAGCGGGTCGTGCAGGGTCTGGGTGCGCAGGTTGCGCCAGTAGCGATCCAGCCGCAGCGCCCCGGCAGTGGCACGAGCACCACCGACCTCGAATAGCCGGCTGGTGAGATCCAGGCCATGGCGACTGGCGGCGACCTTGGCGGTGGCGATGGCGATGGCCAGCTCGCCGCGTGCCGCCGCGGAGAGCGCCGTCCCCTGGTGCCAGGCCTGTGCGAAGCCGCGATTGGCGCGCTCCACCAGCAGGCGGGTGCTCTCCAGGGCGACCCAGAATTCGCCGTAGTGACGCAGGACGTAGGGGTCTTCGCTGGCGCTGGCGGCCGCGGACTTGAACCAGGGACGAGCCTGGTTGCGGGTATAGCGCTGGGCTTCGGCGAAGGCGCCTTCGCCTAGGCCCAGGAAGATGTTGGCGAAGATCAGCTGGGCCAGCAGCGGCCGCAGGCAGGCGAAGGGGGTGCTGAGCGGACCGGGCTCGAGCAGCCATTCATCGTTTTCGACGCGTACGGCGTCGAAACGGGCGCTGCCGCTGTCGGTCTGGCGTTGGCCGTTGTTATCCCAATCATCGAACAACTGGATACCCGCACGCCCGGTCGGTACCACGGCGATCAGCAAGCGGCCCTGGTCGTCGTGTTCCAGTGCCGAGAGCAGCAGCAGATCGGAATCCAGGGCGCCACTGCAGAAGCTCTTCTGCCCATCCACCTGCCAGGCATCGCCCTGCCGGCGGGCGAGGGTGCGGCGGTCCAGCGGGTTGAGCGCGTTACCCCAGAACAGCGCCTCGCGGGCGGTGCGTTCGAGCCAGGGTCGCCACTGCGCCGGCTGGCCGAACAGCTGGGCGGTCGCCAGCAGCAGATGATGGAAACCGAAGACATGGGCCAGCGAACTGTCGACCCGGGCGAGTTGGCGCACGGTTTCCAGGGTTTCATCCCAGGGGGCGCCCAGGCCGCCCAACTCGTGCGGAATGCTCAGGGCCAGCAGGCCGCTCTGGCGCAAGGCGTCCCGCTCGGCCTTGGGCGTGCCGCCCTGGCGATCCCGCTCGACGGCGGTGGCGGCGAAGGTGGATAGCAGGGGCGTGAGGATTTCCAGCGCGGGATAGGTCATGGCGACTCTTGTCGGTTGGCAGGTCTGCAGGCGTTAGAACTTAAAGCCGCGCAAACCTGGATATGAAATATTTTTTGGTTATTACGTAATAGTCTGCCCGCGGCTGGCCACCCATCGTGTAAAGCGGCCACTCGGTCTTCCCCCCCTTCACCGCGCTAAAGGATTGGTCGGGCGAGGCGATACCACGGCTAGTCAATACGCCCAGCAGGTGCGCGCGATGTTCTATAAGAAACTAAAGCAGGAACTGCAGCGCCTGCGCGAGCAGTCGAACTCCTTCTTGCGACTGAAGGAGGAGCTGAACGCCGAGATGATCGGTGCCGAACTGGATGGCCGCGGCTACATCACCTCGGTGAACGCCAATTTCGAGAAGGAAATGGACCTACGGGCTGCGGACCTGGTTGGCCGGCCCCTGACCGACCTGATCCCGGCGCACATCAAGAACGAGGAACACAGCCGTCGTCTGCAGCAGAGTCTGAGTCGTGGCGAGCATTTCAGTGGCGCTCTACGCCTCACGCGTGGCGACGGGCGCGAAGCCTGGCTCCGCGGCATCCTGCATCCCTTTCACGACAGCCAGGGCCAGGTGAATCGCTTCCGGCTGTTCTGCAACAACCTGACCCGCACCATAGAGACGTCCCGCGAGCACGAAAGCCTGCTCAAGGCGCTGCGTCGCTCCACGGCGGTCATCGAGTTCAACCTCGAGGGCGAGGTACTCGACGCCAATGATCGTTTCCTGCAGGCCATGGGCTACTCGCTGACGCAGATCAAGGGCAAGCACCACCGGCTGTTCTGCGAGCCGGCGGAGGCCAATTCCGAGGCCTACCAGCAGTTCTGGGCGCGGCTGCGCCGCGGCGAGTTCGTCGTCGACCGCTTCAAGCGGTTGGACGCCCACGGCCGGGATGTTTGGCTGGAGGCGTCCTACAACCCGGTGATCGATGCCCACGACCGGCTGTACAAGATCGTCAAGTTCGCCACCGTGATTACCGAGCAGGTCGAGCAGGAACAGGCGGTGTCGGAGGCTGCCAGCGTGGCCTTCGAGACCTCCCAGCAGACCGACGACACCGCCCGCAAGGGCGCGGTGGTGGCGCAGCAGACGGTGGAGGTGATGCGCGCCCTGGCCGATCAGATGCAGGAAGCGGTGAAGGGCATCGAGGCGCTGGACAACCAGTCTCAGGTGATCGGCACCATCATCAAGACCATCAGTGGTATCGCCGAACAGACCAATCTGCTGGCACTCAACGCCGCCATCGAGGCCGCCCGGGCCGGCGAACAGGGCCGCGGCTTCGCCGTGGTGGCCGACGAGGTCCGGCAACTGGCGTCGCGCACCAGCAAGGCGACCGAGGAGATCGTCGGGGTGGTGCAGCAGAACCAGCAACTGGCCAGCGAAGCGGTGACGGTGATCGAGAGCGGTCGCCGCCAGGCCGAGCAGGGGCTGGAACTGGCCGGTCAGGCCGGGCAGGTGATCGTGGAGATCCAGGATGGCGCCCAGCGGGTGGTCGGGGCGGTAGGGCGGTTCGCCCGGCAACTGTCGAACTGATCCCGCGCGGGGTCGGCTGACGCAACGGCAACCCGCGGGTTGCCGTTTTGCCTTGAACGACGGCTGGACGTCAGCCCTGCTTGCTGCCGCCGCCGATCTGCCAGACGTAGGGCGGTTCCGTCCCCTCGATCTCCCAGGCGCCGATGATGCGTTCCTTGTAGATCAGCGGATTGTGCGAGGCGGCGGTGCGGGCATTGCGCCAGTGCCGGTCTAGTCCCTTGCTCAGGCTGGTCGCCGAAGCCCCCAGGGCGTTGAACAGGTCGCTGGTGGCGCGCAACACCAGGTCGGCCACCGCTGACTGCGCCTGGGCAGATTCCAGTTCGGCCGCGATGTTGGCCTGGTGCTCGGCGGCGGCATCCTCGGCATAGCGCGCCTCATAGGCGACCTGGGCCGCTGCCGCTGCGCTCAGGGTGGCCGCCTCCGCGGCATAGACGAAGGCCGAGGCCTTGCCCACCACCTGCTGTACCTGGGGATCGGCGCTGGCCGCGTCGGCATTGCCATGGCTGTAGACCCGCGTGCGCGCCTTCACCGCCTTGGCGAAGTCACGCACGGCGGCTTGGCCGCTACCGGTGATCACGGCCAGCAGCACCAGTTGGTAGAAGGCGGTCTGATACTTGAAGCGGGTGGCGAAGTCGATGAGGTTTTCCGGCTCCACCCGCACGTCCTCGAACACCGAGGTGCCGCTGGCGGTGGTGCGCTGGCCGAAGCCGTCCCAGTCGTCGGACTGGCGCACGCCCGGCTGGTCGGTGCGGATGGCGGCGATGACGTCGCCACCGGTATCGTCGCGCTGGGCGTAGACGTCGATCCAGTCGGCGAACAGGCTGCCGGTGCTGTAGTACTTGGTGCCATTGAGGCGCCACTCGCCATCCTGCTGGCTGACGCGGGTGATCACCTCGCCGAGCTTGACGGTGCCGATCTCGGTCCAGGCGTTACCCACCAGCTCGCCAGCGACGAAGCGTTCGAACCAGACCTGCTGGGAGGCGCTGGCGTGGGCGTTGAGGCGATCCTCGACAAAGGCGAAATGGCCGCGCAGGGCTTGGGGCAGGTTGCTGTCGGCAGCCGCCAGTTCGATCAGCAGGTGCACCAGCTGCGGCAGGCTGGCGCCGCTGCCGCCGAACTCCACCGGCACCCGCACGGCGCCGAAGCCGGCTTCCTTCAGCCAGGCGACGGGGGCGTAGGGCAGGGTGCGGGTACGTTCGCGCTCCAGGGCACCCTCGGCGATGCGCTCGAAGATCGGCCGGAAGCGGGCGGCCAGGCGTTCGTAGTCGGGCGCATCGGTGCGGGTGGGGGGCAGATGACGAGCGGGCAGATTCATGATGATCCTCGGCGGATGAAAAGGTCTACGCCAGAGCCATTGCAAGAGTATTGCCAGCCCTCCAGGGCCTGATCTGACAGGCTTTTCCGCACGCGTGCTGCCTCGGGGACAGCACGGCTGTACCAGCGCTGTTGCTAGAGCGACACCTGGCCGATCGCGCTAGACTGCCGGTTTTGCGGAGTGTCCATGGACATCCTCTTTCTCGGCACCTCCGCCGGCGTGCCGACCCGGCGGCGCAACGTCTCGGCCGTCGCCTTGATCGAGGACCAGGGCAAGGGCTGGTTCCTGGTCGACTGCGGCGAGGCCACCCAGCATCAACTTTTGCGTACGCCGCTGTCGGCAGCGGATCTGCGCGCCCTCTGCATCACCCATGTCCATGGCGATCATTGTTATGGCCTGCCGGGGCTGCTGGCCAGCGCCGCCATGACCGGACGCAGCCAGCCGCTGGTCCTGATCGCTCCCCGAGCGGTACAGGCCTGGCTCGCCGCCACCCAGGCGCTGACCGCCTTGCATCTGCCGTTCGAGATGCAGTTCCACGCCCTGGAAGACTTCACCGGCCTGGCCCTGGGCGGCTGGGACATCGATGCCTTTGCGCTTTCCCACCGTGTGCCCAGCCACGCCTTCCGCTTTCGCGAGACCCGTCGACCGCAGCGCCTCGATCCCTCTGCCCTGGCCGCTGCCCAGGTGCCCCGCGGCCCCCTGTGGGGACGGCTACAGGCGGGAGAAGACGTGATTCACCAAGGGCGCCTGCTGCTCAGTGCCGATTTCCTGCAGGCCGCCTACGGCGAGCGGCGGCTGGTGGTAGCGGGCGATAACGACGATCCCGGGCTGCTGGCCGAGGCCTGCCACGGTGCCCAGGTGCTGGTCCACGAAGCGACCTATACCCAGGCACAGGTGGACAAGACCGGCCAGAGCTGGGGCCACAGCAGCGCCGCGGGTATCGCTGGTTTCGCGGAGGCGCAGCGGTTGCCGGCCTTGCTGCTGACTCATTTCAGCCCGCGCTATCAGGCCGATCCTGGGCGGTCGCCGTCCATCGAGGAGCTGCGCCAGGAAGCCGCGGCTCACTACTCGGGCGAGCTGCACCTGGCCGAGGATTTTTCGCGATTTCGGCTGGATCGGCAGGGGCGGCTCAAAGCCCTGGACCAGAGCGGCGGGGTAGGGGACGGCGACTCCAACCAGGCAAGAGATTGAAATTCTTCGATCTTGTCTGACCTTTGCTCCTTAGGCATAGTGCGAACGTTTATCATTTCGTGATCGCAGCGATCCCTCGTACTTGATTCTTAGGAGAAGCAAATGGCGGTGTCTTTCAACAAGGTCTCGACGCTGGGCGCCCTGGCGCTGCTGTCGCTGGCAGTGGCGGCCTGTTCCAATCGCCCGGAGGCACCGACGCCACCGCCACCCGCGCCCGCTCCCGTCGCCGCGCAACCTGTCGCGCCCCAGGCGCCCGCCGAACTCAAGCGCATCGAGCTCGGCTATGGCCTTTACGAGTTGGCCTACAGCCCGGCCAAGCAAGCAGTCTATGCCGCGACCGCGCAACTGACCAAGGGCGTCACCGGTGGGGTGATCTACCAGCTCGATCCGGCGACCCTGGCCATCACCGGGCAGATCCACACCGACCTGAAGAATTTCGCCCTGACCACCGATGCCGCTGGCGAAACCCTATTCGTCACCAACTCCCTGGACGGCGGCCTGACGCGCATCGACCTGCGTACCGGCAAGGTGGAGAAGCGCCTGAAGTTCAACGAGATGGGCCGCGACGGCCATCCGGTCAATCCGCGCCAGGTCATCCTTCTCGACGGCAACCTCTATGTCGGCGGCGTCGGCGATCCGGGCGTGATCTGGGTGGTGGACGCCAAGACCCTGACCCTCAAGGCGCGCATCCCCAATGCCGGCAAATGGGTGACCGGGCTGCTGTACTCGGAGGACACCGGGCGTCTCTATGCGGCCAACGGCAGCGGCGAAGTGCTGGTGATCAATCCGCGTACCCGCAAGATCGAGCAGCGCTGGACGCCGGGCGACGGCGGCAAGTACCTGCTGCTGAACCTGGCCGAGGATCGGGCGAACCATCAACTGTTCGTCACCGACAATTCCGAAGCCAAGACCGTGCTGGTCTTCGATATCCGCAGCGGCAAGGTGATCAAGCGCCTGGCGGTGGGCGATGCCCTGGCGATCAAGCTCAATACCAAACGCAACGAGCTGTACATCACCCAGCGCGAAAGCGGTCGGCTGCTGATCCTCGACGCCACCACCTACGCCGAGAAGAAGGCCTACGACCTCAAGCCCAATCCCAACAGCCTGCTGGTCAGCCCTGATGGCCAGACGCTGTATGCGACGGTGAAGACGCCCTTCGACAAGGAATACATGAACACCGCGCCGGAAAGCGTGGTGCGCATCGACCTCACCGCGGTGAAGTAAACCGCGCCGCCTTGGCCACCGCAGCGTCCTGCTGCGGTGGCCCCGGGCTTCCCAAGCTCGCCGGCTTGCTCTTGAATGCGTGGGTTCCACCACCCAGGAGCCGCCCCTTTGTCCACGACCGATCTCAGCCTGCTTCCGCTGGTGGAAGCCTCCTACCGCCACTGGCTCGGCCAGCCGCTGCCGCGTCCTGTCGACTTGCCTGAGGCCGACCTGCCTGCCTGGCTGCATGAGCGGGCGCCCTATGCCCTGCTGGCCCACGGCAGCGAAGGCGATCCGCTGTTCTGCTACGCCAACCACCAGGCCCTCTGCTGCTTTGGCTATTCCCGGGCCGAGTTCATCGGCATGCCTTCACGGCTGAGCGCCTCGCCGAAGGATCGGGCGGCGCGGCAGGTGCTGATGGAAACGGTGGGTCGCCAGGGTTTCGCCACGGATTATGCCGGCTGGCGGGTGCACCGGACGGGGCGGCCATTCATGATCCATGCGGGCGTGGTGTGGAATCTGGTCGATGCCGAGGGACGCCGCCTAGGGCAGGCGGCGCTGTTCTGGCCGGATGAGCAGCGGATCGGGCAGGTGGAGTGAGCCAGGGATTGTCGGCTCAGTTGCGCCCGGAAGATCGGTGAATTCGTGGACAAGGCTGTGCCGTTTTTCACCCTCGCATGCCCGCCGTAGGGTGGAAAACCGCGTAGCGTTTTCCACGCGGGGTTAAGGCCAGATTCCCGCGTTTAACGAAACTGCCCCCTCTCCCTAGGGGGAGAGGGTTGGGGTGAGGGGGCACAACCCATCACTCATCCTCGACGATCAGCACCACCAGATCCCTCGGCCCATGGGCGCCATAGGCCAGCACCTGCTCGATGTCGGCGGTCTTGGACGGCCCGGAGATCAGCAGGGCATTGGTCGGCATGCCGTCCTGCCAGCGGTGCTGTCGCTGCAGTTCGTAGAAGTTGTCCACCACGGTGCTGGCCCGGAGCAGGGCGATGTGTAGCGGTGGTACCAGGCTCATCAGGCGTGGTTCCTGGCGATCCGGCCAGAGCACCAGGCTGCCGGTGGAAGCCAGGGCGCCCAGGGTGCCGGTGAGGCTGGCCGGGGTGTCGTTGAACAGCTCGGCCTTCCATTCTTCCACCGGGCGGTCGTAGGCCTTCCAGCGCGGCTGGCCATCGCTCTGCCAGCGCTCCACCAGGCGCGCACCATGGGGCGTGCCAGGGGCGATCAGCAGTTGGTCCAGACCCCGCTCGGCGAGGACGCGCTCGACCAGCGCCGGCCAGTCCGCCGTGGTGGTCAGGTGGGTTTCGGTATGCACCGTCTCCATCAGGGTGCGCAGGCGGGAGATGCGCTCTGCGGGTGGATAGCGCCAGGGTTCGGTCACCAGGGCTTCGTCGAAGTTATCGGCCAGCGGCTGGGTGCCCTGCAGACTGCCGCGCAGCTTGGCGAGGATGTTGTCGCGGGCGCTCATGGGCGTTTCTCCAGGTGGTCGCGAGCCAGCTCGTGGAGCGAGCGACGGGCAGGTTTGGGTGCGCTGTGGTGCTCCGTCCAGGGGCCGAGCTGGCCGGGGGTGAAGCGGCCGAAGCGGGTGGCCAGATAGCTGAAGCCGCGATAGAGCAGCGGCGAGGTATAGAGATTCTGCCAGGCATGCCAGGTCCAGCGCTCGCGGGCGGAGAACTTGCTGCCCTGGCCGCGCAGCAGGTGCGGCTCGGCGTCGGGCGCCTTGACGTTTTCCTCGCGCAATCGCCGCAACAGCGCCGGAATCGGGATCTTGACCGGGCAGACTTCGCCGCAGGCGCCACACAGCGACGAGGCGCTGGGATGATCGGGCGCGCGCTCCAGACCCACCAGGTGCGGGGTGATGATGGCGCCGATGGGGCCGGGATAGACCTCGCCATAGGCATGGCCGCCGATGCGGGTATAGACCGGGCAGTGGTTCATGCAGGCGCCGCAGCGGATGCAGTTGAGGGTCTGGCGCAATTCGCTGTCGGCGAAGGCCTGGCTGCGACCATTGTCCAGCAGCACCAGGTGCACCTCGCGCGGGCCGTCCAGTTCCTCGGCCTTGCGTGGCCCGGAGATCATGTTGACGTAGGTGGTGATGGGCTGGCCCAGGGCGGAGCGCGTCAGCAGCGACAGCAGCGGCACCACGTCGCGCAGATTCTCCACCACCTTCTCGATGCCGGTCACGGCGATGTGCACCGGCGGCACCGTGGTAGACATCCGCCCGTTGCCCTCGTTTTCCACCAGCAGCAGGGTGCCGGTCTCGGCGACGGCGAAGTTGACCCCGGAGATGCCGATGTCGGCCTCGAAGAATTTCTGCCGCAGCACCCGCCGGCCGGTCTGGATGAGTTCGTCGACGTCGGTGGTGTAGGGCTCGTCCAGATGCTCGTGGAAGAGGGTGCCGACCTGCTGCCGGTTGAGGTGGATGGCCGGCATGATGATGTGCGACGGCTTCTCGCCGGCGAGCTGGATGATGTACTCGCCCATGTCCGACTCCAGGCAGTCGATGCCCTGGGCGCCGAGGACGTGGTTCATGTCCATCTCTTCGCTGACCATGGACTTGCCCTTGATCAGCAGTTTGGCCGCATGGCGCTCGGCGATCTGCTGGACGATGGCGTTGGCCTCGGCCGTGGTCTCGGCCCAGTGCACCTGGACGCCATTGCGCGTGAGGTTAGCCTCCAGGCGTTCCAGCAGCTCCGGCAGCTTGGACAGCGCCCGGGCACGGGTGCGATTGCCCAGTTCGCGCAGGCGCTCGCGCTCGTCGGCATCGCTCATGCTGGCCAGGCGCTTGGTCATCAGCGAATCCATGGCCGTGCGGAAGTTGCGCCTGAGCTGGTCGTCGCCCAGGGCCTGCCGCGCACGGGTCTTAAAGGGAGGCGCTTCGCTGACGTCGGTGAGGGGGATCTTCAGCATCTCGTTCATGTGGCACCTCCGATACGGCGCCAGAGAAAGCTCGCCAGGTGTTCGCCACGCAGGGCGGCGCGCTGCTTTTCCAGGGCGCCGTTGATGTTCATCAGGCACCCGCAGTCGGCGGTGAGCACCTGGGCCGCGCCGCTGTCCTGCAGGGCACGGGTCTTGTCCGCCACCATGGCACCGGAGATGTCCGGCATCCGCACCGAGAAGGTGCCGCCAAAGCCGCAGCATTCGCTTTCGTGGTCATGGTCGACACGCTCCACGGCCTCTAGCTGGCCGAGCAGGGCGCGGCCGTGCACATGGGTCTGCATCTCGCGGCGGGCGCTGCAGGAGGTGTGCAGCGCCACCTTGGTCGGAGCGCCGCGATCCTGGTAGTCGACCTGGCAGACGTGCAGCAGGAATTCCGCGAGCTCGTAGGTGCGCTCGGCCAGATCCTGCACCTGACGCAGGGTCTCCGGCTCGTCGGCGAACAGCTCGGCATAGTGATGGCGCAGCATCCCGGCGCAGGAGCCGGAGGGCACCACCACCGGCCAGGGCTCGGCGAACAATGCCAGCTGGGTGCGGGCGACGGCGCGGGCTTCCTCGGTGTAGCCCGAGGTATAGGCCGGCTGGCCGCAGCAACTCTGCGCCTGGGGGAAATGCACGCGGATGCCTTCGCGCTCCAGCAGGCGAATGCTGTCCATGCCGGCTTCGGGATAGAAGAGGTCCACCACGCAGGTGCCGAACAGATAGACCTGGGTCGGTTTCTCGTGCGGATAGGTCCGCGGCGGCGCCAGGGGCGGCGCGGTACGGGTAGCGTTGGGGGCGGCGTTATGGAAGAGGTCGTTCATCAGGCGTCACTCCGGGTTGGCCCGGTTGTAAGGAGAACCGGCGGCGACCGGAGCCGCCGCCGGGAACCGCGCGATCAGTGCACCAGCATGCCGGTGAACACATAGGCCTGCGCCAGGGTGATCAACCCGACCAGCACGGCGAAGCCGATGCTGTGGCGCACGGTGAAGCGGAACAGGTCGGACTCCTTGCCCACCATGCCGGTGGCGGCGCAGGCCACGGCGATGGATTGCGGCGAGATCATCTTGCCGGTCACACCGCCGGAGCTGTTGGCCGCTACCAGCAGGGTGTCGGAGACGCCGATTTGGTGCGCGGTGGTGGCCTGCAGCGAGCCGAACAGGGCGTTGGACGAGGTATCTGAACCGGTCAGGAACACCCCCAGCCAACCCAGCAGCGGCGAGAAGAAGGGGAACAGTGCGCCGGTACCGGCCAGCAGCAGGGCCAGGGTGGTGGACATGCCCGAGTAGTTGACGACGAAGGCGAAGGCCAGCACGAGTCCGATGGACAGGATCGGCTTGCGCAACTCCACCAGGGTTTCCTTGAACACGCCCAGGGCGGTCGAGGGCTTGATGCGGAAGATGGCCATGGAGATCAGCGCCGAGATCAGGATGGCGGTGCCCGAGGCCGACAGCAGGTCGAGCTTGTAGACCGCCGGCATGGGGGTGGGCGTGGCGACGATGGGCGCCGCCTTGAGCACCAGCTTGTCCAGGTAGGGCACCGGCACATTGATCACCAGCGCATAGAGGGCACCGCCGCTGGCGAACAGCGCCTTGAAGGCCTTGGTGGTCCAGATCGTCACCACCACGGTGAGGATCAGGAAGGGCGACCAGGCCTTGATCACGGTGCCCAGGGAGTGCTCCGGCGGCAGGCGACCGCCGCTGCCGAAGCCAACCCCGCCGCCCAGCATGGCGGCACCACCGCCGCCGACCACGGTGGTGGCACCGGCGGTGGCGTGCTGCGGCTGACGCAATTTCAGGTAGGCGGTGAGGGCGATCATGGCCGCCAGCGACGAGGTGATGTCGGGCAGTTCCGGGCCGATGAAGTTGGAGGTCAGGTACTGGAACACCGCGAAGGTGCCGCCGCAGATCAGCGCCGGTTTCCAGGTTTCCCGCAGGCCGCGCATGCCATCCATCATGAACATCAGCCACAGGGGCACCAGCAGCGACAACAGTGGCAGCTGGCGACCGGTCATGGCGCCGATCTTGAAGGCGTCGATGCCGGTCACCTGGCCGGCGACGATGGTGGGGATGCCCAGGGCGCCGAAGGCCACCGGCGCGGTATTGGCGATCAGGCAGAGGCCGGCGGCCTTCAGCGGATTGTGGCCCAGGCCCACCAGCAGCGCGGCGGTGATGGCCACCGGCGCGCCGAAGCCGGCCGCACCCTCCAGGAAGGCGCCGAAGCAGAAGCCGATCAGCAGCACCTGCAGACGCTGGTCATCGGTGATGGACAGCACCGAGCTGCGGATGATGTCGAACTGGCCGCACTTGACCGTCAGTTTGTAGAGGAACACCGCCGTGACGATGATCCAGGCGATGGGCCAGAGGCCGTAGAGGAAGCCGTAACCGGCCGACGCCAGCGCCTTGTCCACCGGCATGTGGTAGACGAACAGGGCGATGACCAGGGCGATCGCCAGGGTCAGGGCGCCGGCCACGTGGCCTTTGAGACGCAGGCCGGCGAGGGCGACGAAGAAGAACAGGATCGGTAGGGCGGCGACGAAGGCCGAAAGGCCCAGGCTACCGAGCGGTAGATAGACTTGTTGCCAGGTTTCCATCGGGTGCTCCTTGATTGTTTTTGTAGGGAGGCGGCAGGACGGGGTTGCACGGCATCGCGACCTGTGGCAAAAATTGGTAAGACCAATTTACAAGGGCGACTTCACGCACGTTAAGCGGGGTCTTTGCGCCTGTCAAATCGACGGGCTGCGACTTTAGTCGGCCAGCGGCTGCCCAGCGGTGTCCCGGGCCGCCGCCCACGGGCTTTTCTCGAGGTTTTTCATGGGTTTCGAACCGGTCAAGCAACGTCGTCTGTCGGACGACATCGTCAAGCATCTGGAAGCGCTGATCGCCGAAGGCTCACTGCGACCCGGCGAGCGCCTGCCGGCCGAACGCGCCCTGGCCGAGCGCTTCGGGGTATCACGACCGTCGCTGCGCGAGGCGATCCAGAAACTGGTGGCGCGCGGGTTGCTGCTCAGTCGGCAGGGCGGCGGCACCTATGTCACCGAAGCCCTGAACAGCGCCTTCACCGATCCGCTGTTGCCTTTGCTGGAGAGCCGCGAAGAGACGCGGCGCGATCTGCTGGAGTTTCGCCACACCCTGGAGAGCGCCTGCGCCTATTACGCCGCGCAGCGGGCCACCGAGCCGGATCTGGCGCGGCTGAAGCTGGCCTGGGAACGCCTGGAGGACTGCTACCGCCGACGCGAGACCATCAGTCGGGAAGAGGAGGGGGAGGCCGATGCGGCCTTTCACATGGCCATCGCCGAGGCCAGTCACAATGCCGTCTATCTACACAGCATCCGCAGTCTTTTCGAGCTGCTCCGGCACCACATGGTGACCAACATCGGCGGCATGCATGCCCAGCGCGGCGAAACCCGCGAGCGGTTGCTCGAACAGCATCGGGCACTCTACGAAGCCATTGTCGACGGACGCGCCGAGGCCGCGCGGGAGGCAGCCAACCGGCATCTGGCTTATGTGCAGGAAGTCCTGGTGGAGGCGGGGGCGGTGGCTCATCGGCTAGCGCGCGCCAGGCGCCGCGATGAGTTTTAGAATCATTTAGAAACAATATCATTTTGATATTATTAATTTATTTTTCGAGTTCCCTAAAGTTTTCCCTGCCAAGCCGTGATAACCCGGTCACACTCTCTCGCTTTAGGGCGTCTAGACCGGTACTTGACAGTGGCCACACATATTTCAGACATCCGAGTTCCACCCTTCCTGCTGACGCCAGCCGTTCTGGGTGCAACGTCGGTATTCTCGCTGTTCGGCGTTGCCGGGCTCTCGACCACGACCCTCGTCCTCGGTGGCGTCCAGATCGCCCTGGCGGCAGGCGCCGCCATCTGGCAATACCAGCGCGCCGCCACCCTGCAGGGTGAGCTGCAGGCTGCCCAGGCGGTAGGCGAGGAACTCAGCCTGGCCCGCGACGAGGCGCTGGAAAATCTCTGCATCGCCGTGCTTCCCGTGTGGTCCGAGCAGATCGAGGCCGCGCGTGCTCACACCGAGCAGGAAATCGTCAGTCTGACCAGCCGCTTCGCCGAGCTGGCCGGCCGTATCGAGAGCGTGGCGGGCAACGACCAGGGCGGCGGTGATCGCCTGGTGAACCTGATGGCCGCCAGCCAGAACCAGCTGGACGGCATCCTGCAGTCCTTGCGCGAGGCGCTCTCCAGCAAGGGTGCCCTGCTCAACGAGGTCAACGGCCTGGCCTCGCTCACCGAGCAGCTCAAGAGCATGGCCAAGGACGTCGGCGACGTGGCGCGCCAGACCAACCTCCTGGCGCTCAACGCCGCCATCGAAGCGGCACGCGCCGGCGAGGCCGGTCGCGGCTTTGCGGTGGTCGCCGACGAGGTGCGCAAGCTCTCCACCCTGTCCGGCGATACCGGCCAGAAGATCGGCGAGACCGTGGAGACCGTGAACGGCGCCATCGCTCGCACCCTCGAACTGTCGCAGCGCCATGCCGAGCGCGATACCGGCACCCTGAACCAGTCCGGCGAGACCATCGAGCAGGTCATCGGTGCCTTCGGTGGCACCACCCGCGAGGTGGTCGAGCGTAGCGATGCCCTGGCGGAAAACGCCTCGGCCGTCGGTGGCGCCATCGCCGAGGTCCTGGTCGCCCTGCAATTCCAGGATCGGGTCAGCCAGATGCTCGGCCACGTCCGTGACGACCAGGCCCGTCTGGAGCGCCTGGTCGCCGAACGGCGCGCCCTAGCGGCCAACGGCCAAGCGCTGCCTCCTCTCGATACCAAGGCCTGGCTCGCCGAGCTGGCCCGCACCTACACCATGGCCGAGCAGGTCGCCGTACACCACGGCAAACGTCCCGCCGCCACCGCCGAATCCGATATCACCTTCTTCTAACAGGGAAGCTCCCGCTATGAGCAACAAGACCATTCTGATCGTCGACGACTCCATTTCCATCCGCCAGGTGGTCGCCATGACCCTCAAGGGTGCCGGTTATGACGTCATCGAAGGCTGTGACGGCCGCGACGCCCTCACCAAGCTGGATGGCCGCAAGATCCACCTGATCATCAGTGACGTGAACATGCCCAACATGGACGGCATCACCTTCGTCACCGCGGCCAAGAAGCTGCCGGCCTACAAGTTCACCCCGGTGATCATGCTGACCACCGAATCGGACGCCACCAAGAAGGCCGCCGGCCAGGCCGCCGGCGCCAAGGCCTGGATGGTCAAGCCCTTCCAGCCGGCGCAGATGTTGGCGGCGGTTTCCAAATTGATCATGCCCTGATAGCCCGCGGAGGTTGCCCATGAACGACGTCGTTCGTACTCGCTTACCCCTCTCCGGGCCCCTGACCATCTACACCGCAGCGGACAGCAAGCCGCTGCTGATGGAGCCCCTGGCCGCCGGTGTCACCCTGGCCCTGGAACTGGCCGAGGTCGACGAGTTCGACTCGGCCGGCTTGCAGCTGCTCCTGCTGGCGCAGCGGGAAGCGCGCAATCTGGGCGGCGCTCTGGAGCTGATCGACCCCAGCCCGGCGATCACCGAATTGCTGGAGCTGGCCGGTCTGACCCAGTTCTTCATGCCCACCCCGACCGAGGAGGTGGCCGCATGAACATGGACGAGATTCTCAAGACCTTCATCGCCGAGAGCGAGGAACTGCTGGTGCAGATGGAGACGGCGCTGCTGCAGATCGAGCAGGCGCCGGAGGACATGGAGCTGATCAATGCCATTTTCCGTGCGGCCCACACCATCAAGGGCTCGGCGGGGCTGTTCGGCCTGGATCATGTCGTCGCCTTCACCCATGTCGCCGAAAGCGTGCTCGACCGCATCCGCAGCGGCGAGCTGGCGTTCGACGAGACGCTGTCCGCGCTGTTCCTGGAAGTCTGCGATCACCTCAACGGGCTGATCGCCCGGGTGTCCTCCGGCAGCGAGCCCGAGGCCGACTTCCAGGCGGCCGGTGCCGCGCTGGTACAGCGGCTGGAACACTACCTCACCCCGACGGGCGCCAAAGCCAGCGCCCCGGCTAGCGCGGCGCGGGCACCCATTCTCACGCCTGACGGCGTGGCAGCGAGCCATTGGCACCTGTCGCTGCGTTTCGGGCCGGACATGCTGCGCAACGGCATGGACCCCCTGGCCTTCGTGCGCTACCTCAACAGCTTCGGCCGCATCGTCAATATCGTCACCCTCGTCGACGCCATCCCCGCCGCCGCCGAAATGGACCCCGAGACCTGCTACCTGGGCTTCGAAGTGGCCTTCGAGAGCGACGCCGACAAGGAAACCATCGAAGGGGCCTTCGAGTTCGTTCGTGAAGACAGCGACATTCGCATCCTGCCGCCCCACAGCCGCAGCAGCGATTACTGCAAGCTGATCGAAGACCTGCCCGAGGAAGATCTGCGCCTGGGCGAGATCCTGGTGCGCTGCGGCACCCTGACGCCCCATGAACTGGACGACGTGCTACGTCGTCAGTCCAATCCGGACCTGCCGCGGCAGCCCATCGGCGAGGCCTTGCTCGAAGCCCACCTGGTCAATCCGCCGGTGATAGACGCGGCGCTGAACAAGCAGCGCAAGGTCAAGGAACAGCGCAGCGCACCTGCGGGCGACAATCAACTGATCCGCATCGACGCGACCAAGCTCGACCAGCTCATCGACCTCATCGGCGAGCTCATCATCGCCGGTGCCGGAACCCAGCTCATCGCCCAGCAGAGCGGCCTGGCCGAGCTGGTGGAATCCACCGGGGTGCTGTCGCGACTGGTCGAGGAGGTGCGCGACACCGCCCTGACCCTGCGCATGGTCCAGATAGGGACCACCTTCAACCGCTTCCAGCGCGTGGTGCGCGACGTCTCCAAGGAACTCGGCAAGGACATCACCCTGAGCATCAGCGGCGGTGACACCGAGCTGGACAAGACCGTGGTGGAGAAGATCGGCGATCCGCTGACCCACCTGATCCGCAACGCCATGGACCACGGCATCGAGTCCGCCGAGCTGCGTCTGGCGCGGGGTAAACCGGCCCAGGGGACCGTGGGGCTGCACGCCTACCACGAGTCCAGCAGCATCGTCATCGAGGTCACCGACGACGGCGGCGGCCTGTCCCGCGAGCGCATCCTGCGCAAGGCCACCGAGCGGGGCCTCATCGCCGAAGGCCAGGTGCTGCCGGATCGCGACGTCTTCAACCTCATCTTCGAGCCCGGCTTCTCCACCGCCGAGCAGATCAGCAACCTGTCCGGCCGCGGCGTCGGCATGGACGTGGTCAAGCGCAACATCACCGCCCTGCGCGGCAGCGTCGATCTCACCAGCGAAGAGGGGCGCGGGACCCGGGTGACCATCCGGCTGCCGCTGACCCTGGCGATCATCGACGGCTTCCTCATCGGTGTCGGCAGTGCCACCTACGTGGTGCCCCTGGATGCGGTGGAGGAGTGCATCGAACTCACCGACGCCACCGGTGCCCAGGGCCGTGGCAACGACTACCTGGACCTGCGCGGCGAGGTCCTCCCGGTGCTGCGCCTGCGCCAGCTGTTCGCCATCGAGGAGACTCCGCCGCGGCGCCAGAACGTGGTGGTCGTGAACTACGCCGGCCGCCGTGCCGGCCTGGTGGTGGACCAGTTGCTCGGCGAATTCCAGACCGTCATCAAACCCCTGGGGCCGCTGTTCGGCCATAACCGCAGCCTGGGTGGCTTCACCATCCTCGGCAGCGGCGCCGTGGCCCTGATCCTCAGCGTACCCGGCCTGATCGGCCAGGTATCCCAGGGCGCCGCGCGGGCTGCCGCGGCAGCCACCCTTTCCTGATAGGACGTTCGACATGACTGTAAGTAAGAGGATGGCGTTGCTGGTGGTGTCGGCCCTGCTCGGGATCGTGCTGCTGGCCGGGTTCGCCTACGTTCAGTTGGCGACGGTCTATGACCGCGCCAACTACGGCAACGAGAACACCGTACCGTCGATCCTGGCCATCGACGCCATGGACGCCCACTCGGCGGACATCATCACCGACCTCTACCGGCATCTGGCCGCCACGGGCGAGGTGGCGACCGCTGCCGTCGAGAAAGAACTGGCCGAGGATCAGCGACTCACGGCTGAGGCGCTGAAGAACTATGAGTCCTTGATTTCCGATGACACCGATCGGCGCATGCTCCAAGACGATGTCCAGGCTGTCGCTGCGCTGAATCAGCTCGCGACCAAGGTGCTTCCGCTGTCTCGTGCCAGCCGGGATGAAGAGGTCAAGCAGCTCCTGGAAGACAATCGCAACGTCATCGTCCATGTCGGCGACATGCTCGACGCCCACCGGGCCTACAACCAGAAACTCGGCGCCACCCAAGCGGAAGTCGCCAGCCAGACCCGTCATCAGGCGACCCTGCTGTCCATCGGCATCGCCCTGGCGACCCTGCTGGGCATCGGTCTGCTCGGTTTCTTCATCACCCGCAACCTGCTGCGGCAGCTGGGCGGCGAGCCGAGTGCCGTGGCAGCTGTCGCCACACGGGTCGCAGCGGGCGACCTGCCCGACGACCTGCGTCTGCGCCAGGGCGACGACAAGAGCCTGATGGCTGCCATGCAGCTCATGGTGACGACCCTGCGCGGACTGGTGGCGGACATGTCGCGGATGTCGGCTGAGCATGATCGTGGCGAGACCGACGCCCGCATCGCGACCGAGAACTTCCAGGGTACCTTCCGCAGCATGGCCGAAGGCGTCAACGCCATGGTCGCCGGTCACCTGGAGGACTCGCGCAAGGCCATGGCCTGTGTGAAGAGCTTCGGCGAGGGCGATCTGTCGGCGCCACTGGAACGCTTCCCCGGCAAGAAGGCGGTGATCAACGACAACCTGGAGCAGGTACGCGGCAACATCCAGACCCTGGTGGCCGAGATGAACCAGGTCTCCCAGGCACACGACCGCGGCGAGACCGATGCCCGTATCCCCGTGGAGCGCTTCCAAGGCACCTTCCGCAGCATGGCCGAAGGGGTCAATGCCATGGTCGCCGGTCACCTGGAGGACTCGCGCAAGGCCATGGCCTGCGTGAAGAGCTTCGGCGAGGGCGATCTGTCGGTTCCTTTGGAGCGCTTCCCTGGCCAGAAGGCGGTGATCAACGACAACCTCGAACAGGTTCGCAGCAACATCCAGCGCCTGGTCGAGGACGCCAACCAACTGAGCCAGGCCGCCATGGCCGGGCGACTGGACAGCCGCGCCGATGCCAGTGCCCACCAAGGCGACTTCCGCCGCATCGTCGCCGGCATCAACGGCACCCTGGACGCCATCGTCGCCCCGGTCAACGAGGCCATGGCCGTGATGAGCGGCCTGGCCCAGGGCGACCTGAGCCGTACCGTGAACGGCGACTACCAGGGCCAATTGCTGGAACTGAAGAACTCCATCAACGGCACCGTCGGCAAGCTGAACCAGATCATCGGTGACGTGCGCCTGTCGGCGGATGCCCTGGCCAGCGCCTCGGAAGAAATTTCCGCCACCGCCCAGAGCATGAGCCAGGCCAGCACCGAGCAGGCGGCGTCGGTCGAGGAGACCAGCGCCAGCGTCGAGCAGATGTCGGCCTCCATCGCCCAGAACACCGAGAACGCCAAGGTCACCGACGGTATGGCCGGCAAGGCGGCGCGCGAGGCGGGCGAGGGTGGTCAAGCGGTGGGCGAGACCCTGGTGGCCATGAAGACCATCGCCGACAAGATCGGCATCGTCGACGACATCGCCTACCAGACCAACCTGCTGGCGCTCAACGCGGCCATCGAAGCGGCCCGCGCCGGCGAGCATGGCAAGGGCTTCGCGGTGGTGGCCGCCGAGGTGCGCAAGTTGGCCGAACGCAGCCAGGTGGCGGCCCAGGAAATCGGCACCGTGGCCAAGAGCAGCGTGGCCCTGGCCGAGCGCGCCGGCACCCTGCTGGACCAGATCGTGCCGTCCATCAGCAAGACCTCCGAACTGGTGCAGGAAATCGCTGCGGCTAGCGAAGAGCAGAGCGGTGGGGCGAGCCAGATCAACGGCGCCATGCTGCAACTGAGCCAGATCACCCAGCAGAACGCCTCCGCCTCGGAAGAGCTGGCGGCTACCTCGGAGGAAATGAGCGGCCAGGCCGAGCAACTGCAACGCCTGATGAGCTTCTTCCACACCGGCGAGGCACGCGCGGTGCAGGATCTGGATCGCGCCTTGGCGACGACCAGGCCAAGGGCGGCACGGGCCAGCCTGCCGGTCAAGCGAACCGGTACCAGTGGGAACGTGCCGGAAGGCTTCGCCCCCTTCGAGTCCTGACTACCCCTCTGACCCTATACGGCCGTCCTGTACGGCCTTTCCGAGAGTGCCTCCATGACTACAAGACAAAAACTACAAGCCCTGCTGGGTGCAGCCGCCTTGGGCGTTCTGTTGCTGGTCGGGGTAGCGCACTATCGGAGCGAACAGCTCGTCACCGGGCTCACCTCCGGTAGCGACAGTGCCAGCACGCGCCTCGAGGCACTCGAAGAGATCGACAACAGCCGTGCCGAACTGGTAGCGGCCCTGTACCGCGGTGCGCTGGCGAACGAGGCGACAGAGGTGGCAGTGGCTGGACAGCAGGTCGTCAGCGCCAGGCAGCGTATCGAGCAAGGGCTCGCCCACTATGACAATCTGGTCGCGGATGACCGCGAACGGACGTCCTTGGCTGCCGACCGCGCCAGCGCCAGTGCCTTGATCACGCTGAGCGAACAGGTCCTGAGCCTGCTGACGCAGAACCGTGCCGCCGAGGCCCAGACCCTGCTGCGGAGTCAGGCGGACCTGTCGAGTGCGCTCGGCAAGGCCCTGCAAGAGCATGGCCGCTACGTCCGCAGCCTCGCTCAGCAGGGCCAGCAGGTCGCGCTGCAGGCCAAGAGCCAGACGACGATGCTCCTGCTGTTCCTCGGCCTGGCTACCCTGGCGGCCCTGGTGCTGCTGGGTTTCGCCACCCGCAATCTGCTGCGCCAATTCGGCGGCGAACCCGCCATGGTCACCGCGCTAGCGAGACGTGTCGCCGAGGGCGAGTTGCCCGATGACTTCGCCGTACGCGCCGATGACCAGACCAGTCTGCTGGCGGCCATGCACAACGTGATTGGGCGGTTGCGTGGGCTGGAAGGGGAGATGGCCCGCATGGCCAGCGCCCACGAGCGGGGCGACATCGATGTCCGCCTGTCCACCGAGCGGCTTCAGGGTACCTTCCTGGGGCTGGCGAACGACGTGAATGCCATGGTGACCGGTCACCTGGAGGACTCGCGCAAGGCCATGGCCTGCGTGAAGAGTTTCGGCGAGGGCGACCTGTCCGTCACGCTGGATCGCCTCCCCGGTCAGAAAGCCTACATGACCGACGCCCTCGAGCAGCTGCGCAGCAACATTCAGGCGCTGATGAGCGAGATGCAGCACATGTCCCACGAGCACGATGCGGGCGACATCGACGTCTGCATCGATGCCGAGCGCTTCCAGGGTTCCTATCGCCAGATCGCCAACGGCATCAATGCCATGGTGGCGGGTCACATCGCGGTCAAGAAGAAGGCCATGGCCTGCATCAAGGCCTTCGGCGAGGGCGATCTGTCGGCGCCGCTGGAACCCTTCCCCGGCAAGAAGGCCTTCATCAACGACAACATCGAGCAGCTGCGCAGCAACATCCAGGCGCTGATGAGCGAGATGCAGCACATGTCCCACGAGCACGACGCGGGCGATATCGACGTCTGCATCGATGCCGAACGCTTCCAGGGTTCCTATCGCGAGATCGCCAATGGCATCAATGCCATGGTGGCGGGTCACATCGCGGTCAAGAAGAAGGCCATGGCCTGCATCAAGGCCTTCGGCGAGGGTGATCTGTCGGCGCCGCTGGAGCGCTTCCCCGGCAAGAAGGCCTTCATCAACGACAACATCGAGCAGGTGCGCGGCAACATCCAGCGCCTGATCGACGATGCCCAGCAACTGAGCCAGGCCGCCATGGCCGGTCGGCTGGACACCCGTGCCGACGCCGCTGCCCACCAGGGTGATTTCCGCCGCATCGTCGCCGGCATCAACGGCACCCTGGACGCCATCGTCGCGCCGCTCAACGAAGCCATGGCCGTGATGAGCGGTCTGGCCCAGGGCGATCTGAGTCGCACCGTGGAAGGCAACTACCAGGGCCAGTTGCTGGAATTGAAGAACTCCATCAATGGCACCGTCGGCAAGCTGAACCAGATCATCGGTGACGTACGCCTGTCGGCCGATGCCCTGGCCAGCGCCGCGGAAGAGATCTCCGCCACCGCCCAGAGCATGAGTCAGGCCAGCACCGAGCAGGCGGCATCGGTCGAGGAGACCAGCGCCAGCATCGAGCAGATGTCGGCCTCCATCGCCCAGAACACCGAGAACGCCAAGGTCACCGACGGCATGGCCGGCAAGGCCGCGCGCGAGGCCGGCGAAGGCGGCGAGGCGGTACGCAATACCACCGTGGCGATGAAGACCATCGCCGACAAGATCGGCATCGTCGACGACATCGCCTACCAGACCAACCTGCTGGCGCTGAACGCGGCCATCGAAGCGGCCCGCGCCGGCGAGCATGGCAAGGGCTTCGCCGTGGTGGCCGCCGAGGTGCGCAAGCTGGCCGAGCGCAGCCAGGTGGCCGCCCAAGAAATCGGCGACGTGGCCAAGAACAGTGTGGCCCTGGCCGAACGTGCCGGCACCCTGCTGGACCAGATCGTACCCTCTATCGGCAAGACCTCCGAGCTGGTGCAGGAAATCGCGGCAGCCAGCGAAGAGCAGAGCGGTGGCGCGAGCCAGATCAACAGCGCCATGCTGCAACTGAGCCAGATCACCCAGCAGAACGCCTCGGCCTCCGAAGAACTGGCGGCCACCTCCGAGGAGATGAGCGGCCAGGCCGAGCAACTGCAACGGCTGATGAGCTTCTTCCATAGCGGAGGAACCCGAGCGACGCAGGACCTGGAGCGCGCGCTCAGCGCTGCCTCGCCCAAGAGCGCCCGGATGCCGGGCCAGACACTCCGCACCGGCACTTCGGCGAACATTCCCGAAGGCTATACCACCTTCGATTCCTAACGTTTCAACTTTGGCCGACCGTTGCGGGCGGCTGCTTGGAGAAGGCTGACATGACCGTCATCAAGAAAATGCTGTTGCTGGTGCTCTTCGCCCTCATGGGCATCCTGCTACTGGCCGGGGTGGGGCAATACCAGATCGAGAAGGTGTTCGACGCCGCCAACTACGGTAACGACAACACCGTGCCCAGCCTGCGGGCCTTGGGTGACGTCAATGACAGTCGCTCCGACTATGTCGCGTCCATCTACCGCCATGTGCTGTCTTCCGATGAACAGTCCATGACCGCTGTCGAGCAGGACATCGCCGCTGCCAAGCAACGCCTGGAGCAGAGCCTGAGCAAGTACGAAGGCCTCCTCTCGGATGATCGCGACCGAGCGCTGCTGGCCGCCGATCGCACTGCGGTCGCGGGGTTGTTCGCCCTGGGCGACAAGGTGATCGCCCTGTCGCGGCAGAATCGCAACGACGAAGCCCAGGCGTTGATGCGCAGCCAGGCGAGTGTCCTGAATGCGGTCAACGGTGCCATCGACCAGCACGTCGACTACAACCAGGGTCTGGCACAGCAGGGTGTGGCTGTCGCGGTCAAGACCAAGGGCCAGGCCACGTTGCTGGCGCTGGTCATCGCCCTGGCCACGCTGGTGGCGGTGGGCCTGCTGGGCTTCTTCATCACCCGCAACCTGCTGCGCCAACTGGGCGGCGAGCCGGCCACAGTGGCTACGGTAGCCGCTCGGGTGTCCGCAGGCGATCTGCCGGATGACCTCAAGCTGCGCGCCGGTGACAAGACCAGCCTGATGGCGGCCATGCAGAACATGGTCGACACCTTGCGCGGCCTGGTGGCGGAAATGACCACCATGGCGAGCGCCCACGACCGTGGCGAGACCGCTGTCCGCATTCCCGTAGAGCGCTTCCAAGGCACCTTCCGCAGCATGGCCGAAGGCGTGAATGCCATGGTTGCCGGCCACCTGGACGACTCGCGCAAGGCCATGGCCTGCGTGAAGAGCTTCGGTGAGGGCGATCTGTCAGCGCCGCTGGAGCGCTTCCCTGGCCAGAAGGCGGTGATCAACGACAACCTCGAACAGGTGCGCAGCAACATCCAGCGCCTGGTCGAGGACGCCAACCAGCTGAGCCAGGCCGCCATGGCCGGGCGGCTGGACAGCCGCGCCGATGCCAGTGCCCACCAGGGCGACTTCCGCCGCATCGTCGCCGGCATCAACGGCACCCTGGACGCCATCGTCGCCCCGGTCAACGAGGCCATGGCCGTGATGAGCGGCCTGGCCCAGGGCGACCTGAGTCAGAGCGTGCAGGGTAATTACCAAGGGCAACTGCTGGAGTTGAAGAACTCCATCAACGGTACCGTCGACAAGCTGAACCAGATCATCGGGGACGTGCGTCTGTCGGCCGATGCCCTGGCCAGCGCCTCGGAAGAGATCTCCGCCACTGCCCAGAGCATGAGTCAGGCCAGCACCGAGCAGGCGGCATCGGTCGAGGAGACCAGCGCCAGCGTCGAGCAGATGTCGGCCTCCATCGCCCAGAACACCGAGAACGCCAAGGTCACCGACGGCATGGCCGGCAAGGCCGCGCGTGAGGCGGGCGAGGGTGGCCAGGCGGTGGGCGAGACCCTGGTGGCGATGAAGACCATCGCCGACAAGATCGGCATCGTCGACGACATCGCCTACCAGACCAACCTGCTGGCGCTCAATGCGGCCATCGAAGCGGCCCGTGCCGGCGAGCACGGCAAGGGCTTCGCCGTGGTGGCCGCCGAGGTGCGCAAGCTGGCCGAACGCAGCCAGGTGGCCGCCCAGGAAATCGGCACCGTAGCCAAGAGCAGCGTGGCCCTGGCCGAACGCGCCGGGTCATTGCTCGACGAAATGGTGCCGTCCATCAGCAAAACCTCCGATCTGGTGCAAGAAATCGCCTCCGCGTCCGAAGAACAAAGTAGCGGAGTAGAGCAGATCAACAGCGCCATGATGCAACTGAGCCAGATCACCCAGCAGAACGCCTCGGCCTCCGAGGAGTTGGCGGCCACCGCCGAAGAAATGAGCGGCCAGGCCGAGCAACTGCAACGCCTGATGGGCTTCTTCCACACCGGCGACGGCACTCGTGCCGCCCAGGACCTGAACCGTGCCATCGACCAGGTACGCCCCGCGCGAGCGGCGCAACCAGTCGTGCGAGCGCCCAAGGCCGCTGGTGGTCTGCCGGCTGGTTATGTCCGCTTCCCGGAGTGATGGAACATGAATGCCCTGACCCTTGAAGACATCGCCCAGGACACCCTGGGCCACCAGCACCTGACCTTCGTGGTGGCTGGCGAGACCTATGCCGTGGATACCCTGGTCGTGCGCGAGATCCTCGAATTCGGCCAACTGACCCAGGTGCCGCTGATGCCGCCGTGCATCCGTGGCGTGATCAACCTGCGTGGCGCCGTGGTGCCCGTCATCGACCTGGAGGCCCGCTTCGGCGGGACGCCGACCCGGGTCGGTCCGCGGACCTGCATCGTCATCCTCGAGGTGGCCGATGCCGAAGACACCCAGGTGCTGGGTGTGGTGGTGGATGCGGTGAGCGAGGTGCTGGAGATCGAACCGGCGCAGATACGTCCGGCGCCGGCTTTCGGCAGCCGTCTGGAACCCCACTTCATCGCCGGCATGGTCAAGCTGGGCGAGGGCTTCCTAATCCTGCTCGATGTCCAGCGGGTGCTGGATGTCACGGAGTTGGCGAATGTGGCCCAGGGCTTGGCCCCAGGACCCAACACCGGAAATTAAATCTGGCGCCCGCCGTGGCGCCGCCGCTCTATTCAATCGGACTCGGCGCTGGAGGCGCTTATCCTATGCTCAACAATCTTCGCGTCTCTACCAAACTGGCGGTCGGTTTCGGGGTCGCCATCTTCATGCTGTTGCTGGTCATGGGCGTTGCAATGCTGAACATGGAAAAAATGAAGGAAGCGGCCGACACCATGTCGCAGCGCAACTTCCCGCTGACCGTGCTGGCCAACACCCTTACCCGCAACACCCTGGATTCCGGCCGCATGATGCGCAACCTGCTGTTGCAGGACAGCGCCGATATCCAGGCCAGGACCAAGACCCTGGAAGACATCAAGCGGGTGCGCGCCGAAAATGCGGAGACCTTGGCCGAGCTGGGTCGGCGCGTACAGAGCGACGAGGGCAAGCGCAAGCTCAATGCTGTCATCGAGAGTCGTCAGCGCCTGCAAGACAAGTACACCGAATTCTTCCGTCTGCTGGATGTTGATCGTGGTCAGGCGCGGGATTTTCTGCTCAACGTGTTCGCGCCGAACAATACCGAACTGGTCTCGGCGGCCAGCGCGCTCAACGAGCACCAAGCCCAACGCATGACCGCCTCCGGCGAAGAAGCCGCCGCTGCCTACGTGGACGCCCGCAACCTGATGATGGTAATCGGCGTCGTTGCCGTGCTCCTGTCCATCCTGCTCGGCTACCTGATCACCCGCAGCCTGATCCGCCAATTGGGTGGCGAGCCGGCCTATGCCGCCGAGGTGGTGCAACGCGTCGCCAAAGGCGATCTGACCGTCGAGGTGAAGACCCGCGAGGGTGACACCACCAGCATGCTGGCCTCGGTTCGCACCATGACCATCACCCTGGCGCAGATCATCAGCGACGTGCGCAGCTCGGCCGATGGCCTGGCCAGTGCCTCCGAGGAAGTCTCCGCCACTGCTCAGAGCATGAGCCAGGCCAGCACCGAGCAGGCGGCGTCGGTCGAAGAGACCAGCGCCAGCATCGAGCAGATGTCGGCGTCCATCGCCCAGAATACCGAGAACGCCAAGGTCACCGACGGCATGGCCGGCAAGGCTGCCCGCGAGGCGGTCGAGGGTGGTCAGTCGGTGCGGGATACCCTGGTGGCCATGAAGACCATCGCCGACAAGATCGGCATCGTCGACGACATCGCCTACCAGACCAACCTGCTGGCGCTCAACGCGGCCATCGAAGCGGCCCGTGCCGGGGAGCACGGCAAGGGCTTCGCGGTGGTGGCCGCCGAGGTGCGCAAACTGGCCGAGCGCAGCCAGATCGCAGCCCAGGAAATTGGCACCGTGGCCAAGAGCAGCGTGGCCCTGGCCGAGCGCGCCGGGTCCCTGCTGGATGAGATGGTCCCCTCCATCAACAAGACCTCCGACCTGGTCCAGGAAATCACCGCGGCCTCCGAAGAACAGACCGCCGGGGTGGAGCAGATCAACAGCGCCATGATGCAGCTGAGCCAGATCACCCAGCAGAACGCCTCGGCTTCCGAAGAGCTGGCGGCCACCTCCGAGGAGATGAGCGGCCAAGCCGAACAGCTGCAGCAACTAATGGAATACTTCACCCTGAGCGACACGGCTGCGACCAGTTCGGCGGTACCCCGCCAGACCCTCAAGAAAGCCGCGCTGGCGGCGGTCGAGCCTACCTCGTCGCGCCCACGCCGGGCGGCGCGCGGTGCGACCGCACCGGACGGCTTCGTCCGCTTCGAGGAGCATGCCTGATGAACGGCGCGGCGCTGTCCCGGCAATTCCTGACCTTCCAGCTGGCGGGTGATCTCTATGGCGTACCTACCGGTTGCGTCCGGGAGATCATCGAATACGGCGCCGTCACGGCGGTGCCCATGCTGCCGCCAGCGTTGCGCGGTGTCATCAACCTGCGTGGCGCCGCCGTGCCGGTGGTGGACCTCGGCATGCGCTTCCACCAGCAACTGACCGAGACTTCCCGCCGCAGCTGCATCGTGGTCCTGGAAATCCAGGTCGGTGAGCGCGCCCAGGTCTTCGGCATCGTGGTCGACGCCGTCTGCGAGGTGCTGGAGTTGGCCAGCGAGGCCATCGAGCCGGCGCCCCGCTTCGGCGCTTCGATCCGTACCGACTTCATCCTGGGCATGGCCAAGCAGGGTGCAGGCTTCATCATCCTGCTCGACATGGACCGTGTCCTGGGTGAGGACGACCTCGCCCAGCTCGCCGACATGTCCGCTGCCTGAACGAGGCCAAGATGGATCTTCCCGCGCTCAGTGACAGCGAATTCCGGCAATTCCGCAGCTTCATCTTCAAGGTCGCCGGCATCAGCATGTCCGATGCCAAGCGCCCGCTGGTGAGCGGTCGCCTGGCCAAGCGGGTGCGCCAGCGAGGCACGCCGAGCTACGACGCCTACTTCCAGCTGATCCAGCGCGACCAGGCGGAATGCCAGATGGCCGTGGATCTGCTGACCACCAACGAAACCTACTTCTTCCGCGAACCCAAGCACTTCGATTTCCTGCGCGAGAAGGTGCTGCCGACCTGGGATCGTCGGCAACCGCTGCGGCTCTGGAGCGGTGCCTGCTCCTCGGGCGAGGAACCCTATACCCTGGCCATGACCCTGGCCGAAGGGCTGGGTGAGCGACCCTGGGAAATCCTCGCGTCCGACCTCAGCACCCGGGTGCTGGCCACGGCGCGCAAGGGGCAGTATCCGCTGACGGAAGCGGAAGGCATTCCACCCGCGTTGCTCCGGCGCCACTGCTTCAAGGGCGTCGGTGAAAACGAAGGTACCTTCCTGGTGGACCCGCGGCTCGCCTCCCGGATCTCCTTCCGGCAGATCAACCTGAACAACTCACTGCCCGAACTGGGCACCTTCGACATCATCTTCCTGCGCAACGTCATGATCTATTTCGACATCCCCACCAAGCGCCAGGTGGTGGAACGGCTGGTGCGCACCCTGAGACCCGGGGGATACTTCTTCATCAGCCACTCGGAAAGTCTGAATGGCGTAACCGATGCCCTGAAAATGGTCAGTCCCTCCATCTACCAGCGACCGGTCTGAGGCGATGTCCAGCCCGCCGGAGCTCTTTCTCCGTCCTGGCGAGTGGTATTTCGGCCAGGGCGACAGGCTGGTGCGTACCATCCTGGGCTCCTGCGTGTCCTTCGTGTTCTGGCACCCGGATCGTCGCCTGGGTGGCATGACCCATGCGCTGCTACCCTCCCGTCACCGACCCGCACCGGGCGTGGCCCCCGACGGCCATTACGTCGACGAGTCCCTGGACTTGATGCTGGCCGCCATCGCCCGCCATGGTGGTGATCTGCCGGGGTATCAGGTGCACCTGTACGGCGGTGGCAACATGTTTCCGCAGATCCTGCGCGGGCGGGTCAAAAACATCGGCGACCTCAATGTCGACACTGCGCTGGCCCAGCTCGCCCGCGTCGGTTTGCGCTCCATCCGGACGCACGTCAGGGGCGACGGTCATCGCAAACTGTCCCTCAGCCTCGTCGATGGCCGCGTACTCATACAACAGGTGGAGGTGACCTACACTCCGCCGCTCACGAGAACTACCTCATGAACAAGATCAAGGTCCTCATCGTCGACGATTCCGCGGTGGTGCGTCAGGTACTCGCCCAGAGTCTCGCCGAGGACCCTGCCATCGAGGTCATAGGCGTCGCCGCCGATCCGGTGTTCGCCCAGGACAAGATGCGCAAGCAGTGGCCCGACGTCCTGGTGCTGGACGTGGAGATGCCGCGCATGGACGGCATCACCTTCCTCAAGAAGATCATGGCCGAGCGCCCCACGCCGGTGGTGATCTGCTCCACCCTCACCGAAAAGGGCGCCGCTACCACCCTGCAGGCCATGGCTGCGGGCGCGGTGAGCATCGTGACCAAGCCCCAGGCCAACCTCAAGCAGTTCCTCAAGGATGCCTCGGATGATCTGGTCAGCGCGGTGAAGGCCGCCGCGCGGGCCAACCTCAAGCGACTCGCACCCCGCGCCGCGCCCGTGGCACCGCCGCCCAAGCTCAGCGCCGACGCCATTCTGCCGGCGGGCGGCAGCGCCGCCATGGCCCGTACCACCGAGCGCATCGTCGCCCTGGGCACCTCTACTGGCGGTACCCAGGCGCTGGAAGCCGTGCTCACCACCTTGCCGCGGGTCTGCCCGGGTATCGTGGTGGTTCAGCACATGCCCGAGCGCTTCACCGCCGCCTTCGCCGAGCGCCTGGATCGTCTCTGCGAATTGGAGGTGCGCGAAGCCCGCCACGGTGATCGCGTCCTGCCCGGCCGGGTGCTCATCGCCCCGGGCGGTCGCCACATGCTGCTCAAGCGCAGCGGTGCCCAGTATCTGGTGGACGTCATCGACGGCCCGCCGGTGAGCCGGCACCGGCCTTCGGTGGACGTGCTGTTCCGCTCGGTGGCCAGGGCTGCCGGCAGCAATGCCCTGGGCATCATCATGACCGGAATGGGCGACGACGGCGCCCGGGGACTCAAGGAACTCCGCGAGGCCGGCGGCCGTACCCTCGGTCAGGACGAGGACAGCTGCGTGGTCTACGGCATGCCCAAGGAAGCCATGAAGCTCGGTGCGGTGGAGCAGGAAATCGGCCTGGGTCAGATCGCGGCGGCCATTCTCAAAGCCGGGTACTAGTGTGGTGCTTCAGAAGTTAACTGCACAATTTTGGCGGCGCTTTTTCGGCCTGTGCGGCGTTGCCACTCCTCGCCATAGCCCTGCTATGACTCGTCGCGGCGCCTGGCCCAGGTCAAAAAATCACTCGCCAATTCTTGCGCGAACTTCTGAAGCACCGCACTAGAACTTGCGGTGCTCGCCGTACTCCAAGCGCGAGGATGCCAGGAGAGCCCCATGTTCGACATCTGCCACTGGACCAACGAGCCGGAGACCTGGCTGGCCGAAGCCGACCGGCTGAGGGTCATCACCGATCGGCACAGTGATTTCTGGCGCCATACCCACGACGGCGCCGAGCGCCACAGCGGGCATTTCTTCGGCGCGCGGGTCACCAGCGGCTTCACCGCCCAGGTGCGCGTAGTGGCGCGCTGCAAGAACCAGGGCGACTACGCCGGCCTCATGGTCCTCCTCGACGGACAGCACTGGTTGCGCGCCGGCATCGGCTACTTCGACGAGACCCCGCAACTGCTCAGCGTCCTGACCCTGGGCCGCTCGGATCTCGCCTTGGGCATGCCGCTGGGCGAGCGCGAAGACCTCTGGCTGCGCATCACCCTGACCCAGGGCACCCTGCGGGTACAGGCCTCCCTGGACGGTCAGCGCTGGCCGCTGCTGCGCCTGGCGAGCTTGCCGGCGGCAGCCGAGTATCGCGTGGGTCCGGTATGCGGCACGCCAGAACGTGGCGGCATGGAGGTGGCCTTCAGCGACTTCAGCCTGCAGCCCCCGCTGCAACGGGGTCTGGCCGATCTGAGCTGAAGCGGGGAGGGACGGTCTCAGCCGACGGTGACGGGGGGCAGCTCGACCTGTTGTACCTGCACGGTCTTACGCGGGGCGACGACCTTGGCGACGCCATCCACCACCTTGTCACCGTGCTGGTTGAACACGCGGGTAGCCAGGTTCACGCGGAACTTCGGCAGCTTCTCCAGCACCTCGATTTCCACGGTGAGGGTATCGCCCAGCTTCACCGGCTTCTCGAAGGTCATGGTCTGGTCGACATAGAGCGTACCCGGGCCAGGCAGGTTGCAGGCCACCGCCGCGCTGATCAGGGCACCGCTGAGCATGCCGTGGGCGATGGGCTCGCGGAACAGCGTCTTGGCGGCGAATTCGGCGTCCAGGTGCAGTGGGTTGCAATCGCCGGAGAGGGCCGCGAACAGCAGCACGTCGCGCTGTTCGATGGTACGGGTGACTGTCACCTTCTGACCGATCTCGAGGGCTTCATAAGGAATGTTTTCGGTCAGGCTCATGACGCGCTCCGGCAGCAGTGGCAAGGCGGCGAACGCCGCGAAACGGGGCATTCTACGCATGCCCGGGCGGCGAGGCTAATCATCGCCGCGAAAAGCGCCAAGATAGCGTGACTGTAATAGACCGGTCGGTCACTGTATGACGGCAAGGGCGGATATTGATGCTGTTGCGGCCTGGGCAAAACTGCTAGGCTCGCAGGGCCGGATCAGCGCTGACCCGGCACTCTCCCACGAACAATAACCAAAGAGCAGGAGCGGGCTGCATGATGCCGAATTTCTGGAGTGACAAATATCCCGAGGGCATCCAGACAGACATAGATCCCGGGCGTTATCGCAACGTCATGGCGGTATTTCGCGAGGCCTGCCAGAACTACGCCGACCGCCCGGCCTTCAGCAACCTGGGCCGCACCCTGAGCTACCGCGAACTCTATGAGCTGTCCGGGCAGTTCGCCGCCTACCTGCAAAAGCATACCGATCTGCAGCCGGGTGACCGCATCGCCGTGCAGATGCCCAATGTGCTGCAGTATCCGGTGGTGGTGTTCGGCGCCATGCGGGCCGGGCTGGTGGTGGTCAATACCAATCCGCTGTACACCGCCCGCGAGATGCAGCACCAGTTCAAGGATTCCGGCGCGCGCGCCCTGGTCTGCCTGGCCAACATGGCCCACCTGGCCGAACAGGTGCTGCCGCAGACCGACATCCGCCACGTCATCGTCACCGAGGTCGGGGACCTGCTGCCGACCTTCAAGCGGCTGCTGGTCAACGCCGTGGTGCGCCACGTCAAGAAGATGGTGCCGCCGTACCGCATCCCCCATGCCATTCGCTTCGTCGATGCCATGACCAAGGGCGAGCACGTCGACTTCACCGAAGCCGATCCGGCCAGTGACGACGTGGCGGTGCTGCAGTACACCGGTGGCACCACCGGCATCGCCAAGGGCGCCATGCTGACTCACGGCAACCTGGTGGCCAACATGCTGCAGTGCCAGGTGCTGATGACCAAGTACCTGGGCGGCGCTGCCCAGGTGATGATCGCCCCCCTGCCGCTTTACCACATCTACGCCTTCACCATTCACTGCATGGCGATGCTGACCCAGGGGCACCATAACGTCCTGATCACCAACCCGCGCGACCTGCCGGCCATGGTCAAGGAACTCAAACAGTGGCGCTTAAACGGCTTCGTCGGCCTCAATACCCTGTTCGCCGCGCTGTGCAATAACGAAGACTTCCGCCAGCTGGACTTCTCCGGACTCAAGGTCACCTTTTCCGGTGGCATGCCGCTGCAGCAGACCGTGGCGCAACGTTGGCAGGAGGTCACCGGCTGTGGCATCTGCGAAGGCTACGGCATGACCGAGACCAGTCCGGTGGTGAGCTTCAACCCCCTGGAGCGCCTGCGCCTGGGCACCATCGGCGTACCGGTGCCGGGTACCGACTGCAAGGTGGTGGACGCCGATGGCGTGGCCCTGGGCTTCGATACCCCGGGCGAGCTATGCGTCAAGGGGCCCCAGGTGATGAAGGGCTATTGGCAGCGCCCCGAGGCCACCGCCGAGGTGCTGGATGCCGAGGGCTGGTTGCGTACCGGTGACATCGCGGTGATCGAGCCGGACGGCTACCTGCGCATCGTCGATCGCAAGAAGGACATGATTCTGGTGTCCGGCTTCAACGTCTATCCCAACGAGCTGGAAGAGGTGCTTTCGCAACTGCCCGGCGTGCTGCAATGCGCCGCCATCGGCATCCCCGACGAGGTGGCGGGAGAGAAGATCAAGGTGTTCGTGGTGCCCAAGCCCGGTGCCTCCCTGACCACCGAGCAGGTGCTCAAGCACATGCACGATCACGTCACCGGCTACAAGCGGCCCAAGCTGGTGGAGTTCCGCGACAGCCTGCCGACCACCAACGTCGGCAAGATCCTGCGCCGCGAATTGCGTGACGCCGAGCTCAAGAAGGCGTAACCGCGTTACCCTCAAGCCGCCGCAGCGCTACCTCTCGTCGACTGGTAGCGTTGCGCCGACGCCGCGAGCATGGTTTTCGCAAGAGCTTCGGGTATAAACCGCAGGCGGCAGTTTGCCGTCATCCATCCGACCTCTTTCCTTGAGGACTCACCATGCGAATTCGCGTCCGCCAGGCCGTACTGGGCCTCCTGCTGCTCGGCTCCACCGTACTCGGTCAGGCACAGGCCGGCGAGCCCATCCGCGTCCTGTTCGTGGGTAACAGCTATACCTTCGTCAACGATCTGCCGGCCATGGTCCGTCAAATGTCCGTCGATGCCGGGCAGCCGCGACCATTGGACGTCAAGCACATCACCTTCAACGGCGCCAGTCTCGAAGAGCACTGGAAGCGCCATGACGTCCAGGACGAACTGGCCAAGGCGAACTACGACTATGTGGTGATCCAGGATCACAGCATGATGCCGGTGAAGAACCCGGACCTCACCCGTCAGTACGTGCGCCTGATCGCCGACCTCGCCCGGAAGGACGGTGCCCAGCCGATCCTGTACCTGACCTGGGCCCGGCAGAACAATCCGGCCATGCAGGCCCAGCTGGACAGCGTCTATACCCCCCTGGCCAAGGAGACCGGCGCGCTGCTGGCTCCGGTAGGACAGGCCTGGCAGAAGGCCCTGGCGGACCAGCCGCAACCCGGCCTGTTTTTGTCCGACGGCAGCCATCCGTCCTTCACCGGTACCTACCTGACCGCCTCGGTGTTCTATACGCTGATCTACGGTAGCCGTCCGCCGTTGCCCCCTGCCGCCGAGAACGTCAAGTTCGATCATGCCGATCCGGCCGATCTGCAACAGGATGCCTGGAAGGCCCTGCAGTCCCTCGACATGGCCCTGCGCACGCCGCCGGCTAAGTTGAACATGGCCACTGCCCAGGCCAAGCGCTGATCCCTGCCTCACGCTGCGCGACGCTCGTCGCGCAGCGTCCGTTTCACCGGCTCTTTTCCGAGCCATCTTCTTGTAAAGCCCCGCCGCACCCCCCAACTCTTTTACACTTACCGGTCCAAGCGACCGCCGTCGAAAGAGTTTCATGACCGATACCCCCTCCGTTGCCCGTCTCGCCGCCAATCTGGATCAGGCCTTCAATGCCGACCGCCAGCGCCTGAAACGCCAGTTTCAAGCCTTGCAGAAGCAACCCGACCCGGCCCGCGAGGCCCAGTGGCTGGAGCGTTTCCAGGCGTCCTGCGCCAAGGTCGCGGCGCGGCGTGCCAGCGTGCCGACCATCCGCTACGACGACGCCCTGCCCATCGCCGCCAAGCGCGAGGAGATCAAGCGCGCCATCGAAGGCCATCAGGTGGTGGTGATCGCCGGTGAAACCGGCTCGGGCAAGACCACCCAGTTGCCCAAGATCTGTCTGGAATTGGGCAGGGGAGTGCACGGGCTGATCGGCCACACTCAGCCGCGGCGACTGGCGGCGCGCAGCGTGGCGGCCCGGGTGGCGGAGGAACTCGGCTCGCCCCTGGGTGAATTGGTGGGCTATCAGGTGCGCTTCGAGGACCAGAGTACCGACGCCAGCCTGATCAAGCTGATGACCGACGGCATCCTGCTGGCCGAGACCCAGCACGACCGCTTCCTCGAACGCTACGACACTCTCATCGTCGACGAGGCTCACGAACGCAGCCTCAACATCGACTTCCTGCTGGGCTTTCTCAAGACCCTGCTGCCGCGCCGCCCCGATCTCAAGCTGATCATCACCTCGGCCACCATCGACCTGGAGCGCTTCTCGCAGCATTTCGACGGCGCACCCATCGTCGAGGTATCCGGGCGGACCTATCCGGTGGAAACCTGGTACCGGCCGCTCAGCTCGGAGGTGGACGAAGACGGCGAGCGACTGGTGGACGACCTCTCGGTGGACCAGGGCATCCTCCAGGCGCTGGACGAGATCGAAGCCCATGAGCGTAGCGTCGGCCAGCGCCCGGGCGATGTGCTGGTCTTCCTGCCTGGCGAACGCGAGATCCGCGACTGCGCCGAGGTATTACGCAAGGCCCAGCTCAAATTCACCGAGGTGCTGCCGCTCTATGCACGACTGACGCCAGCCGAGCAGCAGAAGATCTTCCAACCGCGTCCCGGTCGCAAGATCGTGCTGGCCACCAACGTCGCCGAGACCTCGCTCACGGTGCCGGGTATCCGCTACGTGATCGACAGTGGCACGGCGCGCATCAGTCGCTACAGCTATAGAGCCAAGGTCCAGCGGCTGCCCATCGAGGCCATCTCCCAGGCCAGCGCCAACCAGCGCAAGGGCCGTTGCGGGCGGGTGGAGCCGGGTATCTGCATTCGCCTCTACAGCGAGGAGGACTTCCTCGGTCGGCCGACCTTCACCGATCCGGAGATCCTGCGTACCAACCTGGCCGCGGTGATCCTGCAGATGCTGCATCTGCGTCTGGGCCGCATCGAGGATTTCCCCTTCATCGAGCCGCCGGATGGCAAGGCGATCAAGGACGGCTTCACCCTCCTGCAGGAACTCTCGGCGGTGGACGTCGAGGGCCGCCTGCTGCCGCTCGGTCGGCAACTGGCGCGGCTGCCCATCGACCCGCGACTGGGCCGCATGCTGCTGGAAGCGGCGGAGCAGGGCAGTCTCGATGAGGTGTTGATCGTCACCAGCGCCCTGTCGGTGCAGGACCCACGGGAGCGTCCGGCGGATCGCCAGACTCAGGCCGATCAGGCCCACGCCCAGTGGAAGGACCCGGATTCCGACTTCGCCGCCCTGGTCAATCTCTGGCAGGGCTTCGAAGAGCAGCGCCAGGCGCTGGGTTCCAATGCCCTGCGCAGCTGGTGCCGCAAGAATTTTCTTAACTACCTGCGGCTGCGCGAATGGCGTGATGCCCATCGCCAGCTCAATCTGCTCTGCCGCGAGCTGGGGCTCAAGGCGCGCAAGACCGACATTCCGGCGCCAGCACCGGCAGAAGCCCGCACCAGACCCGCCCCCACCACCGACAAGCACGTCAATGCCAAGGCCCAGCAGCAGGCCGAGGCCAGCGAGGCGGCGGTACGCGCCCGGGGCTATGCGGCGCTGCACAAGGCCATCCTCGCCGGTCTGCTGAGCCAGATCGGCCAGAAGAGCGAAGACGGCGATTACCTTGGGGCCCGCCAGCGCCGTTTCTGGATCCATCCCAGCAGTGTCATCGGCCGCAAGAAGCCCAATTGGATCATGGCCGCCGAATTGGTCGAGACCACCAAGCTGTTCGCCCGCATGGTGGCCAAGATCGAGCCCGACTGGATCGAGCCGGTGGCCGGGCACCTGGTCAAGAAGACCCATCTGGAACCCCATTGGGAGAAGAAGCGCGGCCAGGTGGTGGCCTTTGAACAGGTCACCCTCTATGGCCTGATCGTGGTCGGGCGCCGTCCGGTGCATTTCGGTCCCATAGATCCGCCCGCTGCCCGCGAGTTGTTCATCCGCGAGGGGCTGGTCCGTGGCGAGATCAACAGTCGCGCCAAGTGCCTGGCGGCCAACCGGGCACTGCTGGAGCGCCTGGACGAATTGGAAGCCAAGGCGCGGCGCCGCGACATCCTCGCCGACGAGGAGACGCTGTTCGACTACTACGCCGCGCGCCTGCCGGCGGACGTGTACCAGACCGCTACCTTCGACAGCTGGTATCGCCGCGAGAGCGCCAAGCAGCCCGACCTGCTGATCATGCGCGAGGAAGACGTTCTCGCCCGCGAAGCCAGCGAGGTCACCGCCGCCCAATACCCGGACACCCTGCGTCTGGGCGAGCTGACCCTGCCGCTGTCCTACGAATTCGACCCGACCCATCCGCGTGATGGCGTCACTCTGCGGGTACCGGCGCCGCTGTTGCCGCAGTTGCCGCCGCAGCGCCTCGACTGGCTGGTGCCGGGTTTGCTCTACGACCGCTGCGTGGCCCTGGTACGCAACCTGCCCAAGGCGCTGCGCAAGAACTTCGTGCCGGTGCCGGATTTCGTCCGCGCCGCCCTGGACAAGATTTCCTTCGGCGAAGGCTCGCTGCACGAGGCGCTTGGACGCGAGTTGCAACGCATGACCGGGGCACGCATTCCGGACGAGGCCTGGCCGGAAGCCGAGGCCGGACTCGACCCCCATCTGCGCATGAACCTGGAAGTGGTCGATGCCCAGGGCAAGCCCTTGGGCGAAGGCCGCGACCTGGCCGAGGTGACAGCGCGCTTCGCCCAGCAAAGCCAGGCGGCCCTGGCCCTGCCGACGCAGAAACGCCAGGAGCAGCGCCCGGTGGAGGCCAAGGCCTTCGCCGAGGTGGCGGCCAAGACCCAGCAGCAGGTGGCCGGGCTATCGATGACGGTCTATCCGGCGCTGGTCGACGAGCAGGGCACGGTCCGCGAAAGCCGTTTTTCCACGGGAGCCGAAGCCGCGTACCAACATCGTCGTGCGCTGCAGCGGCTGCTCTTGCAGCAACTGGCGGAGCAAGCCAAATTCCTGCGCGGCAAGCTGCCCGGGCTCACCGAGCTGGGCTTGCTGCACCGCGAACTGGGTCGGCCGGAGGCGCTGGTGGAAGACATCCTGCTGGCCAGCCTGGACGCCGCCATCCTCGCCGATGAAGCCGAGCTGCCGCGGGACGGCGCCGGCCTGGCCTCCCTGGCCGAACGGCGCAAGGCCGGTTGGACCGAACAGGCCGAACGCATCGCGCGCCTGACCCTGGACATCCTCAAGCTCTGGCACGGCCTGCAGAAGAAGTTCAAGGGTCGCATCGACCTGGCCCAGGCCGTCGCCCTGAACGACATCAAGGCGCAGCTGGGCAATCTGGTCTATCCCGGCTTCGTCCGCGATACCCCGCTGGAATGGCTCAAGGAATATCCGCGCTACCTCAAGGCCATCGAGCAGCGTTTCGACAAGCTCGGCGGCCAGGTGCAGCGCGATCGCGTCTGGAGCGGCGAACTGGCCGGGCTGTGGGAACAGTATCGCGCCCGCGCCGCCAAGCATGGCCAGGAGGGCAAGCGCGACGCCAACCTGGAACTCTATCGCTGGATGCTGGAAGAGTACCGGGTATCGCTATGGGCCCAGCAGCTGGGGACGCGGCTGCCGGTGTCGGATAAGCGGCTGAACAAGCAGTGGAGCCTGGTGGAGGCCTGACGCGGGTCATCCATCGGACGCCACGCCGGGCCGGGTCGAGCGCTGGCATAGTGAGGGCATGACCCAGGCCCGTTTCCGCTTCCATGGCACACTCGAACGTTTCCTGGCCCCGGCCCATCGGGGACGGGCGACCTGGGTCGAGTGCGCCGCGGTGGTGAGCGCCAAGCATCAGATCGAGGCCCTCGGCGTTCCCCATACCGAGGTCGGACTGCTGCTGGTCAACGGCGAACCTGCCGAGTTGACACGCCGGCTGGGCGAGGGCGACGAGGTCGTTGTCCATCCTGCCCCGGCGTCCGGCCCGATCCGCAACCAGCCGCCAGGGCGGCCGCGCTTCGTCGCCGATGCCCACCTGGGTGCCCTGGCGCGGCGGTTGCGCATGGCTGGCTTCGATACCCTCTACGACAACGCCTACGCCGATCCCGCCCTGGCCGATCTCGCCCGGCGCGAAGAGCGCATCCTGCTCACTCGGGATCGCGAGCTGCTCAAGCGCCGGCAGGTGGTCTATGGCTGCTACGTGCATGCCTTGCGTCCCGAGGCACAGTTGCATGAACTCTACGAGCGCCTGGCTCTGCGTACCTGGGCCGCGCCCTTCTCGCGCTGCCTGGCCTGCAATTCGCCCTTGCAGGCCGTGACCCTGGAGGAGGTCGCCGAGCGACTCCCGCCGCGGGTGCGGGAGCGCCACCTGCGTTTCCTGAACTGTCCGCTATGCGACAAACTGTTCTGGGAAGGCAGCCACTGGCGCGCCATGCGCGAGCGGCTGGCCCTGGTCTAGCGTGGCAGCACCTGGCGTAGCGACCCGCCCACGTCCGGCAGATCCATGTCGATGCGCCGCCAATAGCCTTCCGCGAAGCTGTAGCAGGCGAAGGCGATCAGTCCGAGGCCCACGATCGACAGGATCAGGCCGCCGAAGGGGAGGTCCTGCAGGCCGTTCAGGGCATCCTTCATGCCCGGCGGATGCAGCGCCTGATAGCGCGAGCCGCTGACCACCAGCAGGACGGCGATCTCGACGAAGGCCACGCCGCGGGCGATCAGGCCGAAGCGGCCGATGGGACGGATCAGCCGCAGTTGCTCCGGACTGGCTTCCAGGTAGCGCTCGAAGCTGGCCTTCCAGCCCTTCACGAAGTGAGCGATGCCCACCCCCAGGGGAATCAGCGCGGCGACGTACACCAGCAGGTTGGAATAGCGCCAGCCGAGGATTGTCTGCAGCAGATCGTTGGTTTCTCCGCCCGAGCCGCCGCCCTGGCGCAGACCGCTGACCAGCAGACCCAGGGCGAAGAAGGCCAGGGCGCCATAGGTGAGGCCCCCCACCAGCAGGCCGGCGCGGATGACCAGGCCTTTGGGCTTGCTGCCGTGGTTATCGACATCGCGTATGGCCTGGAGGATGCGCCAGGCCGCGAAGGCGACCAGACCGACCACTACCACAGCGACCAGGAAATGCCCGAAGGGCTGGGCGAGCAGAGTCTCCAGGCTGTCATGGCTGTCCGCCGGCTGACCGGAGCCGCGTGCGGCCAGCAGTGCCAGCACACCGATGATCAGATAGACGAGGCCGCGGGCGGCATAGCCGCCGCGGGCCAGGAGGGTGAGACCGGTACGGGTGCGCATCTGTTATGTCCTGTTACATCCTGCCTTGTACTGACCGGCGGCCCGCGTGCGGGTTCTGGCGGGCGGACGGGCGTATGAGGATGGTGGCGGGACGTGGCTATAAGCCTTAGGCTCGCACCCTTTGCCCCGGCGACGGTTTCATGGACAAAGCACGACTGCTCACCCTCATTCTCCAGGCGCTGGAAGCCGACCGCGACGTCATAAGCCAGCAATTGGCGGCCAGCCACGAGGCGGCTACCCACAGCGAGAGCAAGGCCGAGAACAAGTACGATACCCGCGGGCTGGAGGCGGCCTATCTCGCCGATGGCCAGCGGCGGCGGCTGCATGAAATTGAAATGTCCCTGGCCGCCTACCGGGCGCTGACGCCAACCGCCATGACCGATGGCATTCGCGTTGGCGCCTTGATCGAACTGGCCACGCCGACCGGCAGCCGCTGGCTGTTCCTAGGCCCGGATGCGGCAGGACTCAAGATCAGGCTGGATACCGATGAGGTGCTGGTGATCTCGCCACGCGCGCCCCTGGGGCAGGCGCTGCTTGGCCGGGAGGAGGGCGATGAGGTGGAAGTGACGGTGGCGGGCAAGGTGCACCGCCAGGAGATCGTGGCGGTACTGTAGTGGCTACGTCTCTGTCGACGGGCTATCGCGGCCATGGGCCGCTCCTACAAAAGCATCACCTTCTGTAGGAGCGGCCCATGGCCGCGATAATTGCGAGCAAGTCCTCAGGTCTCCACCCCTTCCCCCGACCGGGCGGCTCTGGGTTGCTGCGCCTCTTCCTGTTGCTTGGGCCGATGCTGATCCAGCCAGGCGCGCGTCTGGTTCTGGGCCTCGTCGACCTTCTTGTTGAGTTCGTCGAGGGTACCGCCCAGGGTTTCCCGGGCCTGTTCGCGGGCGGCCTGCTCCACCTTGGTGGCGAAGCTGTCGGCCGCCTTCTCGGCGCTGTCGCAGCCGCCGAGGCCGAGCAGCACCAGGATGCTGGCCAGGGCGAGGGAGGCTTTGAGTGTCATGGTCGTCTTCTCCTTGCTCACGAAGGTTTGTTAAGCGATTCGCGTGCATCGCGATGGGCGGAAGCCTGCTTGGCCTCGCCGCGGGTCTTGTACAGCGAGACCAGCACACCGCCGGCCAGCAGGCCCAGGGTGACGCTCAGGGAGATCGCCGGCGGGATCTTGCCGATGATGCCCACCAGGAAGATCTTGCAGCCGATGAACACCAGCACCAGCGCCAGGGCGTACTTGAGGTAGGCGAAGCGATGGATCATCGCCGCCAGGGCGAAGTACAGGGCACGCAGGCCGAGGATGGCGAAGACGTTAGAGGTGTAGACGATGAAGGGGTCCTGGGTGATGGCGAAGATGGCCGGTACGCTGTCCACCGCGAACACCAGGTCGGCGCACTCGATCACGATCAGCGCGAGGAACATCGGAGTAGCCCAGAGCACCGCCTTGCCGCTGGCGTCGGGCTGGCGCACGAAGAAGTGCTCGCCATGCAGCTCATCGGTCACCCGCAGTTTCTTGCGCAGGAACTTGATGAAGACGTTGTCGTCGAGGTTGGGCTCCTCGTCCACCTTGGCGAACAGCATCTTGACCCCGGTGATCACCAGGAAGGCGCCGAAGAGATAGAGGATCCAGTCGAACTGGTGGATCAGCGCCGCGCCCAGGCCGATCATGATGGCGCGCAGCACGATTACCCCGAGGATGCCCCAGAACAGCACCCGGTGCTGATATTCACGGGGGATGGCGAAGAAGCCGAAGATCACCGCCATCAGGAAGACGTTGTCCATGGACAGCGATTTCTCGATGAGAAAGCCGGTGACGTAGTCGAGACTGGCATCGGCGCCCTTGAGCTGCCAGACGAAGAGGGCGAACAGCAGGCCTGCCGTGATGTAACCGGCGGAGAGCAGCAGGCTCTCCTTGACCTCGATGGGCTTGTTCTCCTTGTGGAGCACACCCAGGTCGAAGGCCAGCAGGGCGATGACGACGGCGAAGAAGGTGAGCCACATCCAGGTGGCGGTGCCGAGGAAGTCGGCGAAGAAGAATGTATGCAGGGCGTTCATGAGCCCCTCCTTAGTCAAGTTTCAAGACTATGACTCGACATGGCGGCTTGCACCGTCAGAGGGGCCCGGGTCACCAGGACAGGATTTCGAACTCGCGCACATTCGGCAAGGATTGCAGTTTTACAAAATGCAACCGCTCTAGCTCAGGCCTCTCGGGAGGAGTGGTGGCCGGTGATAAGCCAGCGGCCGTCGATCTGCTCGAAGGTGAAAAGAAAGCGTGCAGGGACGCTCACGGCGCTATCGCCTTCACGGTAATGAAACACATAGAGGCCGCCGACCACCACGGTGCTCAGCTTGTGACTCACGCGCTTCTTGAAGATCTGGATATCGCAGACCAGCCCTTCGTTGGCGAGGAAGTTGCGGAAGTATTCGCGCCGGCTGTCCTGGCAATCCCGGACTTCGTTGGATAGGGTCGGCACCAGGATGGCGTCCGGGGCGTAGAGCGCGAGAATGGCTTCCACATCGCGGGTGGCGACGGTCGCGGCCCAGGTGTGCAAGGCGGCCTTGGCGCCGGCAAGACAGGCGATTTCTTCGTTGGAGCGAGCGGGTGCGTAGCCAGGCGTGGCAACGGACATGACGTTATCCTCAGGCGATAGTGGATTTGTTATAATATAACAAATTTGCCTGGCCAGGCGCCGTGCCAGGGCTGAGTGCGAGAGGACGCCGTCGGTCAAAGACACCCGGGGTCAGGGTGGAGAGCTGTGGCCATTGGACGCCGGCGACGGTTGAGACGGGCGGCTCAGCGATTTTCGATCTTCGAGCGCAGCGGGATCTCTTCGCGCGAATCGGTCTGGCTCACCGGCTGGCCGACCATCTCTTCATAGACCGCCGGCTGGGCGATGAACAGGCGGACATCCTTAACGTCGTCGAGGATGCGCCGCGCCTCTTCCACCGAGGCCACGTGCAGGGTAGCGCCCTTGTCATCGGCGACCGGTACCGAGGTACCTTCCACCAGCGCATGGATGACGTAGGAGCCGCCTTCCATGGACACCAGGTTGACTTCCTTGACCGCGCCGGCCTTGACCTGCTGATTCAGCTCTTTGACATTCATCGACACACCTCGGTTATCACGCTAACGAGCCCTGCGCAGCGGCAGGGGTAGGTATGGATTCGAGGCGGGAGCGGGGCCGGGAGTTCCGGTCACTGCCACTGGCGTACCGCCTCGTGAAGAGTGGCTCGCGTTTCCGCGGCGAAGGCCATGGCCAGGGTGCCCGCCGGGCGGTGGTCGGCCAGCAGCAGGTAGCTGGTGAAGCGGATCGCCGGCTGGAAGGGGCGCCAGTCAAGACCGGCATGGAGGTAGTCCTGTGCCACCAGCGGGCTGACGATGCTGACGCCCAGGCCGAGGCCGACCATGGCGCAGATGGTGGCGGCGTAGGGCGTCTCCAGATTCAGTCGCCGTCGCTCCGCCGGCTCCTGGAAATGGCGATCGATGCGCGTGCGGGTGCTATCGCCCGGCACCAGGGAGATGAATTCCTCGCCGGCTAGGTCGGCCGGTGTCACCGCGGTGAGTTGGCTCAGACGATGTCCGCGCGGGAAGACGCAGACCCCGGGCACGTCGCTGAGCAACTCCGCCGCCACGCCCGGCAGTTGCTCACCCACATAGGAGGCCAGCCCCAGATCGCAGAATTGCGAGGCCGCCCAGTGCGCCACCGTAGGCGAATCGCTGGTGTGGATGGTGATGGCCACCTGCGGATAGCGCTCGCGAAAGCGTTGCACCACCCGGGGCAGCAGGGTAAGGGACAGCGAGGGTACCGCGGCGAGGCGGAGACGCCCGATACCGCCTTGGGCGATGGCGCGCGCCGATGCTTGCAGGCTGTCCAGACCCACGAAGGCGCGCTCCACGTCGCGAAACAGGGCCGTGCCTTCTTCGGTGGGCAGCAGGCGGCCGGCAATACGCTCGAACAAGCGGAAACCGCAGCTGCGTTCCAGTTGGGCAATCAGCCGGCTGATATTGGGTTGCGAGGTGTGCAGGGCCTCGGCGGCTGCGGTCATGGAGCCAGACAGCATCGTCGCGCGAAAAGCCTCCACCTGTTTCATGTTCATCCACTCACCCCATATCAAATCCGTATGCCTGCCTAGCGTATTGGCATTTGCCAGCATGACGCCATAAGTCTTACAAAAGAGCCAAGGCGCGATGAACGCCAGCACCGACGACCCCGCTGCATCTTCCGATCTGCCCTCAGAGTCCTGTCTCCGGCCGCTGCCGGCGGTAGTCACCTTTCTTCTAGGAGGCAACATGTCGTATCGCGCGTTTTCCCTAGCCGTTCTGGCGCTCGGCCTTGTCGGCTTCGCTCAGGCTGCTTCCCTGCCACCCGTACCCACCACCCTCACCGAGGCTGGCCTGCTGCGCGCCGGGGTACGCTGCGACCAGCCACCCTATGGCTACCAGGACAGCAACGGCGACTTCGCCGGTGTGGAGGTGGAGATGTCCCGGCAGATCGCCGAGTGGGCGCTGGGTTCGCGGGACAAGGTGAGCTTTACCTGTGTTACCGCCGAAAATCGGGTGCCTCAGTTGCTCGGCCGCAAGGTGGACATGCTGATCGCCACCCTCGGGGTGACCCCGGAGCGGCAACGTGTAATCGACTTCACCACCCCCTACCGTTGGGGTGCCAGCGATGTGCTGGTGCGCAAGGACAGCGGCATCGATTCCATCGCCGCCCTCCGGGGCAAGACGCTGGCTACGCTCAAAGGCTCGGTACAGGCCAAGTGGTTCGAGGACCATGAGCCTGAGGTCAAGACCTTGCGTATGAACAGCGCCGCCGATGCGCTGCAGACGTTTCGCCAGGGCCGGGTCGACGCCTACACCCATGATGCCGCGACCCTGGTAGTGGTGACCGCCCATGACGATAGCGTTCGGCTGGTGGGGGAGCCTTTCCAGATCTCCGATGCCGCCATTGGCGTGCGCAAGAACGAGGCGCAGTGGCGTGACTATCTCAGCGCCGCGGTGGCGCGGATGCACGAGGAACACCTGTTTCGTCCCTGGGTGGAGCGACTGGTGCCGGAAAACATTCGCAGCTACTACCTGAGCGTATTCGAAGAGCCGCGTCCCGCAGAACGCCACTAGGAGCGCGGTCATGGACTTCGACCTCGACTATCTCGTGGCCCAGTGGCCGGCGTTGCTCGACGGCCTGGTGATGACGCTCAAGGTTTCGCTGCTGGCGATCGGATTGTCTCTGGTGATAGGCGTCGTCGGCGGCGCGGTGCGGCTCTTTCGCGTCCCGCTGCTGGCACAGTTGGTTACCCTCTATGTCGAGGTGATCCGCAATACGCCGATCCTGGTGCAGCTCTTCTTCATCTTCTACGGCCTGCCGGCGATAGGTCTGGGCTTATCGCTGTTCTGGTCGGGGGTGCTCTGCCTGTCGCTCTGGGCCGGTGCCTATCAGATCGAGAATCTGCGTGGTGGCCTGGCCACGGTGGAGCGGGGCATGCGCGAGGCCAGTCTGGCCCTCAATCTCAAGCCCTGGCAGTACTTCTGCCTGATCGCCTTGCCCATCGCGGTGCGCACGGCCTTGCCAGCGGTGCTCAATACCGCCATCTCGCTGCTGAAGAACTCCTCCTACCTGCAGGCCATCGGCTTGGCCGAGCTGACCTTTGTCGCGGTGGATCGCATTGCCACGGATTTCCGCGCCCTGGAGATGTTCAGCGCCATCTGTGTGCTTTACCTGGGCCTGGTGGCGGTGCTCGCGTTGGCAACGCAACGGCTGTCCGCCCACCTGCAACGGCCGTTCCGGCAATGAGGCACCCATGAGCTTCTTTCTGGAAAACTGGAATTTCGTGGTCAAGGGCCTGCTGATGACCTTGCAGCTGGCGCTGGTCGTGCTGCTCTTCACCACCCTGGTTTCGGTGGTGTTCGGGGTGCTGGCCACGCTGCCGCAGCGCTGGCTGGGCTGGCTGATCCATAGCTATGTGGAGCTATTCCGCTCGATCCCCTTGATCGTCAACGTCTTCTTCATCTTCTTCGGCGCACCCCTTCTCGGGCTGGATCTGTCGCCCTTCGCCGCGGTCACCACCGGCCTGACGCTCTGGGGCAGTGCCAACGGCATCGAAATCGTCCGTGGTGGCTTGCTGGCCGTGCCCCGGCACCAGTGGAAGAGTGCCTGGGCGCTAGGTCTGCCACGCTGGCGCATCTACCTGCACATCCTGGGTCCGCAGTCGCTCAAGGCCATTCTCCCGGCCTACACGGGGCTGCTCACCCTGCTGGTTCAGGCCACCTCCCTCGGCGCCCTGGTCGGGGTGGGCGAGTTCCTCAAGACCGGCCAGACCCTGATCGAGCGTACCACCATGATGACCGGTGCCAGTCCCGCCTTCACGGTCTACGGCACGGTGCTGCTGGTCTATTTCGTCATCTGCTCGCTGCTCAGTTGGCTCAGTCGCTACCTCGAGCGGCGTCTGGGTCGTCCGCAGACCCGTAATCCGTCCTAGTGAGGCATCCCATGCAAGAATCCAAGGTCAGCCGTCGTCTCCGGGAGGCCACCGCGCCCGAGGTCTGCGACTTCATCTACGCGCCGCGCCTGGCCGGTTTCGCCGAAGGCTTTCCCTATCTGGGCGACGTCAACAAGGCCCATGTGGTGATGCTTGCCGAGCAGGGATTGATCGACCGTGCCCAGGCTGCGGCCCTGGCTCGCGGCATCCTCGAACTGGAGACGGCAGGCCCCGGGGCAGTACCCCTGGATCCGCTGCGCGAGGATGCCTACTTCAACTACGAGGCCGCGCTGATCGAGCGTCTGGGCGCCGATATCGGCGGTCGCCTGCACATCGGTCGCAGCCGCAACGACATCCTCGCCACCCTCGATCGCCTGCGGGCGCGGGATGTCCTCGCCGAGCTGCTGGAGACACTGCAACAGGTCCGTGCGACCGCCCTGGAGGGCGCGGAGCGGCATGCCACCACGGTGATGCCGGGGCATACCCACCTGCAGCCGGCGCAGCCGATCACCTATGGTTTCTATCTGGCCGGCGTGGCCCAGGCGCTGGAGCGGGACAGTCTGCGGCTGGCCGCGACCCTCGACAGCATGAATCAGAGTCCGCTGGGCGCAGCGGCCTTTGCCGGTACCCCCTTCGCCATCGACCGGGCGCGCACCGCCGAGCTGCTGGGCTTCGACGGTTATCTGGATAACGCCCTGGACGCCGTGGCCTCGCGGGATTTCATCCTCGAAGGCCTGTCCCATTTGAGTCTTTTGGCGGTGTTCTGGAGTCGGGTCGCCCAGGATTACTTCGTCTGGACGACCCATGAATTCGGCCTGGTGGAATTTCCCGACAGCGTCGCCGGCACCTCCAGCATCATGCCGCAGAAGAAGAATCCGGTCGTGCTGGAGTACCTCAAGGGCCGTAGTGGCCACATCGCCGGATTGCTGATGGCTGCCACCATGACGGTCAAGGGCACCCACTTCAGCCACAGTGGCGATGCCAATCGCGAGGGCACCCGCGGTTTCTGGGAGGCGGCGGCGGAAACGCTGCGCTGCCTGCAGCTGCTGGACCTGGTACTGCGTACGGCGGAGCCTCAGGCCAGGCGAGGTCTGGAACGCAGCGCCCTGGACTTCTCCACGGCCACGGGCCTGGCCGATCTCATCGTGCGCGAGGGCGGGCTGTCGTTTCGCGAGGCGCACCATGTGGTGGGGGCCGTGGTGCGCCAGGCGCTGGATGCAGGTCTGCCGGCCAACGCCATCGACGGCGCCATGCTGGACCAGGCCGCCCAGGCGGTGATCGGGCGGCCCCTGGGGCTGGATGCCGCGCGGGTCGGTGACAGTCTGGATCCCACCGCCAACGTCGCCTCGCGGCAATCGCCGGGAGGCCCCGGTGCGCCTGCGCTCATGCGGACCCTGGCGGCTGCGCGGGCACGCCTCACCCTGGAGCGGGAACGACAAGCGGCTCGGCGTGCGCGGCAGGCGCAGAGTCAGGCACGCCTGGCTGCCAACCTGCGGGCGCTGACCCAGTGAGCACCTTGCTGAGGGTCCGGGGACTGACCAAGAGCTTCGGCGAGCAACAGATCGTCCGTGGGGTGGACCTCGATGTCGCGGCCGGTGAGGTGGTGGTGGTGATAGGTCCCAGCGGCTCGGGCAAGTCGACGCTCATCCGCTGCCTCAACAGCCTTGAGGAGCCCTCGGCCGGCACCGTGGAGCTGGACGGTGTACCGGTGCATGCCGGCGACCGTCGCGCCCTGGCGACCCTTCGCCAGAAGGTAGGAATGGTGTTCCAGGACTACACCCTGTTTCCGCACCTCACGGTGCTCCGCAACCTGACCCTGGCGCCCGTCAAGCTGGGACGCCTCAGCGCTGCCGAGGCCGATCGCCAGGCGCGGGCGTTGCTGGAGCGAGTAGGGCTGGCGCACAAGGCCGATGCCTATCCAGTGGAGCTCTCCGGCGGCCAGCAGCAGCGGGTGGCTATCGTTCGGGCACTGGCCCTGCAGCCGCAGCTGCTCCTGTTCGACGAGCCGACTTCGGCCCTGGATCCGGAGACGGTCAACGAGGTGTTGGCGATCATGAAGGACCTGGCGCGCGAGGGCATGACCATGATCGTGGTCACCCATGAGATGGGCTTCGCCCGCGAGGTGGCGGACCGGGTACTGTTCTTCGACGGTGGACGCATCCTGGAAAGTGGCGCACCGGCGCAGCTGTTCGGCGCACCGCAGGAGTCACGCACCCGCCAGTTCCTTGCCAATGTGCTGCACTAATAGCCGGTCATTTCCAGATAGCCCACCCCCTGGGCGCTGCCGTCGACGCTGACCGGGCCTTCCCAGTAGGGCGTGCCCAGGGCCATCCAGGCATTGGGGTTGACTGCGGCAATGCGCAGTTCGAGGCCCTGGCCAGGCAGGGCGATGGACCAGCGCACCGGCACCTGGCGTCCGGCTACCGGGTGGGTGGCCAGGGGCGCGAGGCGGATGTCGCCGGGATGCAGCGGCTGATTGTGGCCATCGGCGGCGATCAGGTTGCCGAACAGATAGTGCTGGCCGTCGGCCTGGCGCAGGCGGTAGAGCATCAACTGGCGACCGTCGTCGAGGTGCAGGGAAAACCAGTCCCAGCCCAGCTGGTCGGCGGCCAGGTGCTGGCTGCTCCATTCTCGATCCAACCAGGCCAGGCCCCTGACCGGCACGCGCCGGCCTTCGATCTCCAGTTCGCCCTGGGCCTGGAAGAATGGCTGGCTGTAGTAGTAGGACGCCTGGCCGCTGGCGGATTTTCGACTGACGCCGCCTTCGCCTTGGAGTACCAGCGGGCCGGTTGCGGCGAGGTCCAGGCGATAGGCGAAACCCGGGCCGCGGGCGGTTACCTGGGCCTGGCCGTTGAGGTCGCCGGTCAGGCGCCAGTCGTCGATCCAGGCCGAGAAGGGGGCGGCGATCACGCCCGCCTGACCGACGCCGCCGCGACCCTGGGTCTGGGCGGAGAATTGCCGGGTCTCGCTGGTGAGGCCGGCGTGCCCGAGCCAGAGGTTGCCATTGCTCCAGCCGGGCTGGTCGGCGCCGGGTCGTAGGGCGTTGCGGAACAGCGTCCATTGCACGCCGTAGCGATGGCCCTGGGCATCGCTGAGGTTGGCGGTCACGTACCACCACTCGATACGAAAGTCCGGATGGGCACCGTGGTCGGCGGGAAAGCTGAAGACCTTGCCCGGCACCACCGGGGCGAAGTTCTCGCTGCCCTGACCGAGGCCGGCGAAGCCTTCGGCGGGGGGCTGTTCATCGCAACCGACGAGCAGGAGGAGGACGAGCAACAGCGCCCTAGCGTTCATTGCCAAGTTCTCGCAGTAGGTCCAGGGGTTGGCTGCGCTGCAGGCGCAGCAGCGGCCAGGCGGCGGCCAGCAGGGTCGCCAGCAGGGCGATGGCGGACAGCGCCAGCAGTTGTCCGGGGAACACCTGCAGCGGCAGGCGCCAGCCGAAGGCCTGGACGTTCACCACGGCGACCAGGCACCAGGCGAGCAGGATGCCCAACGGAATGGCCAGGGCCAGGGTGAGGACGGCGAGCCCCAGTAGTTGCCCAAGGCTAAGCAGGACCAGCCGTGGACGTTCGATCCCCAGTGCCCACAGCGGGGCGAGTTGGCCAAGGCGGCGCTGCGCCTGACCGAGCAGGGCAATGAACAACGCCAGACCGGCCACCGCCAGGGTCAGGGCGTTGAGCGCGGCGGTGGCGCTGAAGGTGCGCTCGAAGACCTGATCGGCGTAGCGGCGCAACTGACCCTGGTCGACGGAGCGGCTGGCGTCCAGGGCGAAGCGTTGCTGCAGCTCGCCGCGCAGGGCGTCCACCTGCTCCGGCGCCATGCGCACGACGATGCGGACCAGGCCGGCGTCCGGCCAGAGCGTCCGTAGCCGCTGTTGCGACAGCAGCAGATGACCGCGAGGATTGCCGTAGTCGGCATAGGTGGCGAGGATGGGGGCGGCCCAGCGGCCCTGGCTCCCCACCAGTTCGAGCCTCTGCCCCTTGGCGACCTGCAGTAGCCGCGCCAGTTGCTCGCTGAGCATCACGCCGTCGCCGGCGAAGAAGGCTGTCCAGCTTGCCGCAGAGCCGTCCAGCAACGGCCAGTGCAGGCGATAGAGGGCGTCGTCCACCACGCCGCTGAGGGTGGTGGGCTGGCCCTGCAAGGTCGTCTCCACCTCATGGACCGGCAGCGCCGCGCGGACGCCGGGTTGCCCAGGCAACCAGGCAAGCAGGCTGGCTCCCTGGCGGTCATCCTGGGGGCGCAGATAGAGCTCGGCGGCCAGGCGCTGGTCCAGCCAGCCGTCGAAGGTGCGGCGAAAGCCCTCGGTCATGCTGCCGGCGCCGACATTGGCGGCCAAGGCGAGGAGCAGTGCCATCAGCGCCTGGGACAGGCCTGGCAGTTGCTGGCGCGCATCGGCGAGGAACCAGCGCAGCAGGGGACGGCGCGCCCTGCCGAGGAGGAGATCGAGCAAGGCGCTGAGCAAGGGTGGCAACGCCAGCGCCGCCGCCAGCAACAGGCAGCCGAGCAGGGCCAGTCCGCTGCCCAGGCTGTCGCCGCCCAGCAGCAAGCCGAGGGCGACCAGGGCTGCCAGCGCGGCGGCCATGGCCTGGCGTCTGAGCCAACGACCATGGGCGGCACGCCAGGCCTCGCCCTGGGCCAGGGCCAGTAGGGGTAGCCGCGCCGCGCGCCAGAGGCCAGCGGCTCCGGCCAGCAGCGCGCCACCCAGGCTGAGGCCGAGTCCGACGAGCCACCAGGCCGGGCTCAGGGTCAGGGTGCCGGCGACTTCCGCGCCATAGAGGCCACGCAGGCTGGCCGCCACGTCCGGCAACAGCAGTGCGGCCAGGCCATAGCCACTGACTACGCCGAGCCCGCCGGCCACCAGGGCGATGAGGCTCAACTCCAGGGCTAGCGCCAGTACCAGAGTCGCGGCCGACAGCCCGCAGGCGCGCAAGGTACGCAGCAGCGGCCGGCGTTGCTCCAGGGCCAGACCGACTGCCGCCTGGACGATGAACAGCCCCACGGCGAAGGCCAGCAGGCCCAGTGCCAGCAGATTGAGGTGGAAGCTGTCGGTCAGGCGGTCGAGCTCGCTGCCCTGGTCGCTCTCGACCCGCTGCAGCGGTGGGCCTGCCAGCGGCGGCAGGTCGCGCTGGAAGGTCTTGGGCAGGATCAGCCGGGACAACAGCTCCGGCGCCGCCAGCAGCCGCTGGGCCTGGCCGATGTCCATGACCAGGGTGCCGGGCGCCAGGCCGATACGGCTGCGCAGCGGCGGCAGCGGCTCGCCATCCGTGCGGTGCAGCACGGCGCCGTCGCGGAGGCGCCATTCACGCAGGGTTTCCGGGGCGATCCAGGTAGCGCCCTGCGGGCTTAGGAACTCCAGCAGCGTCTCGGGCGAAGCCCTGGCCGCCACACCGCGATCGGCGGGCAGGCTGACCGGTTCCAGGCCGATCAGGGGCACCGGCCGCTCGCGCTCGGCGAGGGCCAGACGCCCCTGCAGAACGGGCGACACCGGCCAGCCCTGCCGGCGCAGTTCGACGAACAGCGCCTGGGGAAACCGACCGCCATCGCGGGCTTCCAGGCTGGATTGATCGGCGCCGAACAGCGCGCTGGCCTGGGCATAGCTCTGCCGCGCCTGGGCATTGAGCGCCAGTACGCCGATCAGCAGGGCGGTGGCCAGCCACAATCCGGCGATCAGCCCGGCCAGTTGCAGCGGATGCCGCCGCCAGTGGCTGAGCAGGCCGTGCAGGCTCCAGTAGAGCAACCTCATGCGCCACGCTCGTCCGCCAGGATCAGCCTGCCCCGTTCCAGTTGCAACGTTCTATCCAGCCGGCCGGCGATACGGGCGCTGTGGGTCACCATCAACAGGCTGGAGCCGGTCTCGGCGACCAGCTCCAGCAGCAGCGCCAGGGCCTGGTCGCCGCTGCCCTCGTCGAGATTGCCGGTGGGCTCGTCGGCCAGTAGCAGGGGCGGGCGCGAGGCCAGGGCGCGCCCGAGGGCGACGCGCTGCTGCTGGCCGCCGGATAGCTGCTCGGGATAGCGATCTAGTAGTCCTGCAAGGCCCAGGCGTTCGGCCAGGACCTGCTGCCAACGCGGATCGTGACGTTGGGCAAGGCGGGCCTGGAAGGCGAGGTTGTCGGCCACCGACAGGCTGGCGATCAGGTTGAATTGCTGGAAGATCAGTCCAATGCCCTCGCGGCGCCAGCGCGCCAGGGCTGTTTCGTTCAGGTCGGACAAGGTCTGCCCGGCCGCCTCGATGCGTCCGCTGTCGGCGCGGTCGAGGCCGGCGACCAGGTGCAGCAGGGTGCTCTTGCCGCTACCGGATTCGCCCATCAGGGCCAGGCTCTCGCCCTGGCCGAGATGCAGATCCACCCCGCGCAGGACCGGCAGGGGTCCCTGGGGTGTCGGATAGCTCTTGTGCAGATCGGTGATGGTCAGCATCGCGCCTCCCGCGCCGGTCGCCGTCTGCAATCGACCGGGTCGTGGCGGCGACGTTCAGCACGGCTAGCGGCGTTTGCTCTTGCCCTTGCCAGCCTTTTCGTCTTCCTCGCGTTGCAGGCGCTCGCACTTGCGCACCATGGTCAGGTAGTAGATGGCGCTGCCGACGAACAGGATGATGGGCAGCGCCATGGACATCTGCAGCAGGCTGCCGGGGAAGGCCGTCGGTACCCAGTGGTGGTAGAGCAGGATGCCGATGGCCAGCAGCACCGAGTACAGCAGACCGTAGCCACCCGCCTTGCGTGATTCCTGGGCAAGGTCGAGAGGTGAACGATTCAGATCATTGGGCTCGAACATGAACGTCTCTATCAAGCGCTGAAGAAGGCGCCAGTTTAACGTCTGCAGGGCTGCCGGTCGCGCCCATGCGGCTGGCGGTCGCAGTGGCTCGCCAAGCATAGCGCGCACTCCGTTCACGCAATGTTCAGGCAGACATAAGCTTGAAATCTTATCCTTTGCAGCCATTTAGAGGCCTGGCGATGGCAAGCGAGCAGGTCTCCTTGTAAGCTCGATCAGTTATTTGAACGCGCACAGTGCGCACGGATAAGGAATCAACATGAAACAGTATCGGTTGGCAGCAGCGGTGGCCCTGGTGGGTCTGGTTCTGAGCGGCTGCGACTCCAAGCCCAAGGTCGAGCTGGAAAGCCCGGCCCAGAAGGCGTCCTACGGTATCGGCCTGAACATGGGCAAGAGCCTGGCCCAGGAAGGTATCGATGACCTGGATCCCAAGGCCGTCGCCCTGGGCATCGAAGACGCCGTTGGCAAGAAAGACCAGAAGCTGACCGATCAGCAGCTGACCGAGGCCTTCGCCGCCCTGCAGAAGCGCGCCGAAGAGAAGATGGCCAAGGTCAGTGAAGACAATGCCAAGGCCGGCAAGAAATTCCTCGAAGAGAACGGCAAGAAGCCTGGCGTGATCACCACCGCTTCCGGCCTGCAGTACGAAGTGGTCAAGAAGGCCGACGGCCCGCAGCCCAAGCCGACTGACGTGGTCACCGTGCACTACGAGGGCAAGCTGGTCGACGGTACCGTATTCGACAGCTCCATCAAGCGTGGCACCCCGATCGATCTGCCGGTCAACGGCGTGATCCCGGGTTGGGTCGAGGCGCTGCAACTGATGCACGTCGGCGAGAAGATCAAGCTGTACATCCCTTCCGAGCTGGCCTACGGCGCCCAGAGCCCGAGCCCGGCGATTCCGGCCAACTCGGTGCTGGTGTTCGACCTGGAGCTGCTGGGCATCAAGGACGCCGCCGCGGCGGACGCCGACGACGCCCCGGCCGCCGACCAGGCGCCAGCCGCCGCCGAGAAGGCGCCGGCCGAGAAAGCACCGGCCAAGAAGTAAGCCGGTTCGCGCCCTCTAACGCCCTGCTTTGCAGGGCGTTTTGCATTGGGGCCCGGAAACCCTGCCGGCCCTTTGCGATCAGATTCCTTGCGTACCGGCCCCGCGCCAGGGAAGGCCCCCTGAATCGTGTTTCCACCGCTCGAGGTGCCCATGAAGCCACCGAAGAATTTTGATCGCTATCTGGGACTCGCCCAGCGCCTGCTGATCCGCGGGCGCCTGCCTGCGCTGCTGCTGGGCGTGGCACGCAAGACCAGCAAGCGGGGCCTCAAGCTGGGTGAAGCCCGGGAGACCCTGGGGCTGTTCCACCAGTTGCTGCTGGCTTGGTGGCGTGGCCAGTATCGCGGCGTGAGTCGCAAGACGCTGCTGACTGTGGCTGGCGGTCTGGTCTACTTCCTCCTGCCCATCGATCTCATCCCCGACTGGGTACCGATGTTCGGCCTGCTCGACGACCTGGCCGTGCTGGCCTGGATCGGCAAGGCATGTAGTGATGAGCTCGACGCCTTCCGCGCCTGGCGCGACAACAGGTCCGCTACCCAGCAGGCCGCCCTGGCGGCGCTGCCCGACAAGCACGAGCGTCCCGCACCGGGTGTCGCCCTCGACCAATTGCGGGACTGACCGCTCTTGAGCCTACGTATCAGCCGCCAGCACTGGCTGGCCCTCTTGGACGAACTGGAAAGCGCCCGCCGCAGCCGTAGCCTGCTGACCTACCGCTCGGTGATCGAACGGGTGGGGCTACCGCAGCCCGCCATGATGACCCTGACCGCCGCCCTGGAGTACCTGGCCGCCCTCGACCGCCGCGAAGGGCGGCCGCTGCGCAGCGCCCTGGTGGTCAGCCAGAGCGGCAGCCGCCTGCCACGAGAGGGCTTCTTCGACTGCGCGTTGCGCCTGGGGGCGCTGGAAGGTGCGCCCCAAGCGGCTGATGCAGTCAGCTGGCACGCCGCCGAAGTCACCCGGGTGTTCGAGCACCTCTACCCCGATCACCATCAGGCCTGAGGGTCAGGCGCGCATCAGGTGCAGGCTGTAGCCGGGGATCGTCTTGGCATTGCGCTTGGCTTCGGAAGCGAGACCCGCCAGGCCGCTGGCGTCTACCCGCTTGCCGGCGTCCTTGTCCAATTCAACCACGCCGAGGGACAGCGACAGCAGTGGATACTCCCGCCGCCGCCCGTCACGGTCGTAGGCGAGGAAGCAGCCAGCCTCCAGGTGTTCGCTGCGATAGAAATGCCGGCAGCGCTCCTGGAAGGCCGCCATCAGGCCATTCAGCCGGCGGCGCCAGTCCGTCGAACCCAGGACCACCAGGAAGTCATCGCCGCCGATGTGGCCGACGAAATCCTGTTGCGGGTCAAGGCGCTCCGACAGGGTCTGCGCCAGGCAGAGCAGTACCTCGTCGCCCTTGGCGTAGCCATAGAGATCGTTGAAGGGCTTGAAACCGTCGATGTCGACGTAGCACACCACGGCTTCGCGCTGCTGCTCGAGTAGCCGGGTCAGGCACTGCTGGATCGGCACGTTACCGGGCAACTGGGTGAGGGGGTTGGCGTGCTTGGCCTGCTGGATGCGCTGCTCGGTGATCAGTCGCAGCACGTCCATCACCCGGCCGACCCCCACGTAGCGGCCGTCCTCGGTGATGATGAAATCCTCTTCGATCCGCTGCCTGGCGCGGGCGGTGAGCAGCCGACTGACCTGCTGCAGCGACTGGCTGCTCTCGGTGGCCAGGAAGTCCTGGTTCATCAGCCGGGCGATGGGCTTGCGGGCGAACACCTCGTGGGCGAAGGGCTTGAGCAGCGCCGAACTCAATTCATGGTGATGGACGATCCCCACGGGGCGATCATCCTCGTCCACCACGGCCAGGGTATTCAGGCTGGGTTGCAGGCGAAAGCGTTCCAGGACGTCGGGAATGAGCATGTCCTGGCCCACCGCTACCTGCTCGACCCTCAGGCTGGCCACCGTCGTGGATTCCTCGGCGAGGTCGGAACCGCGGGTGGCGATCACCGGCAGCAAGGTCTGGATTTCCCGGGGCGGCGCCGCCGTCGGCCGACCCAGCAGGTAGCCCTGCACCAGGTCGACGCCCATGCTCGCCAGAGTGGACAGCTCTTCGTGGGTCTCGATGCCCTCGGCGATCACCTGGGCCCGCGAGGCCTCGGCCATCTTCAGGATGGAGCCGACGAATTCGCGCTTCACCTTGTCGCGATGGATGGACTCGATGAAGTGGCGGTCGATCTTGACGAAGTCCGGGCGCAGCTCCGACCAGCTTCTCAGGCTGGAATAGCCGGCGCCCAGGTCATCGAGGGCGATGGAAAAGCCCATGGCGCGATAGTGATGCAGGGCGGTGGCCAGCAGGGCGAAATCGTCGATGGGCGACTGCTCGGTGAGTTCGATCACCACCTGGGCCGGGGAAAGACCCAGGCGTTGCAGCAGCTTGAGCGTCTGGCCCGGCTGATGGGCGGGTTCGAGCAGGGTTTCCGGGCAGACGTTGAGGAACAGCAGGCCATCCAGCGCCAGCTCGCGAAAACTCTGGCAGGACTGCTGGCGAGCAGCGATTTCCAGCTCGGAGAGGCGACCGGCCTGGCGAGCGGTGGCGTAGAGCGGCAGCGGTGAGTGCAGCGGCGTATTGGAGGCGCCACGAATCAGGGCCTCGTAACCGAGGATGCGTCTTTCGCTCAGGGACACTATGGGTTGAAAGAGCGAATGCAGCTCCCGGTTGGCGAGAATGCGATCCAACACCCCAGCCTGGTCGTTCAGTGTCATGGTCAGCCTGTCAGAACGCGAAAACGAAAATGCCCGGGGGCCACTTGTGGCGGCCCCCGGGCATTTCACGACAGACATATTACATTTTGATGTCAGCGCTTGGGCGGAGTCTGGCTGAGGTCGAGATAGTCCAGCAGCACATGACCCGACTCCATGAGGTAGGCATCGTCCTGCGGCATGGTCTTGTCGTCATCGACCGCCGGGTTGTCCTCGTCGATCTTCTTCAGCTCCTTGAGCGGAGCCTCACCCTTGGCCTGACGGCGCTGGTTCTCCATTGCCAGTTGGCGGTTGTCCAGGGCGGTCTGCTCGGCGCGACGCTTCTGCTCGTTGAGGCTGACGGTGGTGTCCGCCGCCAGCTCCTGGGCCAGCTTCAGCCGCTCGCGAGCGAAGATGAAGTCGGGGTCCTTCTGCACCCGCACATCGTGGCGCTTGACCAGTTCCGGCAGGTAGGCAGCGAAGGGATTGCTCAGGCCAGTCACCGCCGGGGCTATGGTGTCCCAGGGCATGGAGTCGGGCAGGGCGCTTTCGCCGATCTGCTTGGTATCCACCACCGCCGGATAGTCGATGTCCGGCAGCACGCCCTGGTGCTGGGTGCTCTGACCGGAGACGCGGTAGAACTTGGCGATGGTCAGCTTGAGTTCACCGTGGTTCAGCGGCTGGATGGTCTGCACGGTGCCCTTGCCGAAGGTCTGGCCACCGACGATCAGGGCGCGGTGATAGTCCTGCATGGCACCGGCGAAGATCTCCGAGGCCGAGGCGGACAGGCGATTGACCAGGACGGTCAGGGGTCCCTTGTAGAAGGCGCCGCCTTCGTCGTCGGCCAGTACCTCGACCTTGCCATCGCCATTGCGCACCAGCACGGTGGGGCCCTGGTCGATGAACAGACCGGTCAGCTCGGTGGCTTCCTGCAACGAGCCGCCGCCATTGTTGCGCAGGTCCAGGACGATGCCGTCGACCTTTTCCTTCTGCAGCTCGCCGATGAGCTTCTTCACGTCGCGCGTGGTGCTCTTGTAGTTCGGATCGCCGGCGCGATAGGCCTTGAAGTCCAGGTAGAAGGCCGGTACGTCGATCACGCCGAGCTTGTAGTGCTTGCCTTCGTGGGGCACGTCGATCACGTGCTTCTGCGCGGCCTGCTCTTCGAGCTTCACCGCTTCGCGGGTGATGGTGACGATCTTGGTCTTCTGGTCGTTCGGCGCGTTGCTCGCCGGGATGATCTCCAGGCGTACCTTGGAACCCTTGGGTCCGCGGATCAGCTTGACCACTTCGTCCAGACGCCAGCCGATGACATCGACCATCTCGCCGTCGCCCTGGGCGACCCCGACGATCTTGTCCGCCGGAGCGATCTGCTTGGACTTGTCCGCCGGGCCGGCCGGCACCAGGCGCAGGATCTGCACGTAGTCATTGTCGTTCTGCAGCACCGCGCCGATGCCTTCCAGCGACAGGCTCATGTTGATGTCGAAGTTCTCGGCGCTTTCCGGCGAGAGGTACTGGGTGTGCGGGTCGTAGGACTCGGCGAAGGCGTTGATGTAGGTCTGGAAGACGTCTTCGCTGCGGGTCTGGTTGAGCCGCGCCAGCTGGTTCTTGTATCTCTTGGTCAGCTGCTGCTGGATCTGCTGGTCGGTCTTGCCGGACAGGCGCAGGCGCAGCACCTCGTCCTTGAGCTTGCGATGCCAGAGGTCGTCCAGTGCCGCGGTATCGGCTGGCCACGCGGCCTTCTCGCGGTTGGTGTTGAAGGACTCGTCGACGGTGAAGTCGAGCTTGCCGATACCGGCGTTGAGCAGCCCCAGGCCGTAGTTCAGGCGCTCGGTCATGCGCTGGGCATAACGGCGATAGATGGCGAAGCCCGGTTCGAGATTGCCCTGCTTGAGGTAGTCGTCGAAGCGGGTGCGCGAGGCATCGAATTCGCGGATGTCGGCGGCATTGAAATACAGCCGGGCGGGATCGAGCATCTTCAGATAGCTGTCGTAGATCTTGATCGACTGGGCATCGTTGAGCGGCGGCTTGCTGTAATGGTGGCGCTTGAGCAGCTCGACGATGTTGAGGCTGGCGATGACCTGGTCGCGGTCGGGTTGCAGCTTGTCGACGCTAACCGGTGAGTTGGGCTTGGCGAAGAGGGGCGTCGCGCTGACGCCAAGCAGGACAACGAGGGCGGTACGGGACAAGAGCTGCTTCATGTGTATTCGACTAATGCACGGAAAGGAATAGGCTATAGGCCGTTCCCGGGTCGGGCGGTTCCGCGGCCTGGGAAGTATGACGGGCGCTGACGAAAGTCGTCTGGCGGTGGTCTGAGGTCTGAAGGTTGAGAGCGCTGGGAAGCGACGGCTGTGACAGCCCCGCGTCTTCCGGTCCGCTCGACTCCCGCAGAACCCGCCGGCGCAGGCGCTTTTCGTCAAAGCCTGAGCCACTATGGAGGCACCGTGAACGCATTGCAAGGTATCGAAGGGCAACTGGAATGGCAGGCCTATAGCGCTCGCGCGCTGGCGCTTGGAGAAATTCGCATCAAGGTGGCGGCAGCGGGCCTGAACCGCGCCGACCTGCTGCAATTGGCGGGCAACTATCCACCGCCACCGGGCGCGCCCGCCACCTTGGGCCTCGAATGTGCCGGGGTGGTCAGTGAGACCACCGCGGATTCCCGCTGGCAGGTGGGTGACCGCGTCTGCGCGCTGCTCGCCGGAGGTGGCATGGCCAGCGAGGTGGTGGTCGATGGTCGCCAGGCCGCGGCCGTGCCGGCGGGTCTATCGTTGATCGAGGCGGCAGCGCTGCCGGAAGTGTGGGCCACCGCCTGGAGCAATCTGTTCGATCTGGCTGCGCTGCAGCCGGGCGAGAAGGTGTTGTTGCACGCTGGCGCCAGCGGCGTGGGTTCGGCGGCCATCCAGCTGTGCAAGGCCTTCGGCAACCCCTGCTGGGTCAGTGTCGGCTCCCAGGAGCGGCTGGCGCACTGCGAGCGGCTCGGCGCCGAGGGTGGAGTGTTGCGCAAGACCGACCTGGAAGGCCTGCGGGACTTCGCGCCCTTCGATGTGATCCTCGATCCGGTCGGGGCAGGTTATGCACCGCTCAACCTGGACCTACTGGGCCGGGACGGTCGCTGGGTGCTGATCGGTCTCATGGGTGGGCGTGAGGCCGAGCTGGATCTGGCCAAGGTCCTCGGCAAGCGCATCCGCCTCATCGGCTCGACGCTGCGCAACAGATCGGTGGAGTTCAAGGCCAAGACCATGCTGGCCTTGGAGGAGAAAGTCTGGCCGCTGTTCGCCCAAGGCCAACTGAGCGTCAACCTCGAACGGCGCTTCGCCGCACAGAACGCCGAGGCCGCCTTCGCCGCCCTGGAAAGCAACGAGGTGAACGGCAAGGTGGTATTGGTGCTGGACGAAGGCTTGGAGTGATCCTCCAAGCCTGAGGTGATCGCGGCCATGGCGGTGGTCTGCCGATGCGGCCGCTCCTACGGATTGAGTCTGCTGTAGGAACAACTGTCTTCATCGCGGCCATGGGCCGCTCCTACGGTTACGTCGAGCCTGTAGGAGCGGCCCATGGCCGCGATGTTGGCTACCGCCAGCTGAGGATCGGCCAGCCGGCCTGGGCCGCGCGCTCGCGCAGGACCGGGTCCGGGTTCACCACGTGCGGCTTGCCCACCGCTTCGAGCAGCGGCAGGTCGTTGCGCGAGTCGGAGTAGAAACTGGCGGTATCCAGCAGGCCGCGGTCGCCGCCGAGCAGTTCCAGCAGACGGGTCAGCTTGCCTTCGCGGAAGGTCATGACGCCCTCCACCTGGCCACTGTAGACGCCGTGGCTGACCTGCAGGTCGATGGCCAGTACCTCTTCCACGCCCAACCGTTCGGCGATGGGTTCCACCAGGTGAACCCCGGAGGCCGAGACGATGATCACCCGGTCTCCGGCCGCTCGATGGGCGGCAATGCACTTCATGGCATCGCTGAAGATCAAGGGTTCGATGACGTCCTCGACCCAGGGTCCGACCTCGAAGTCCACTTCCTCGGGCGTGCGGCCCACCAGGGGTTCGAGGTGGAAGGCCATGTAGTCTTCCATGGCCAGTTCGCCCTGGGCATAGGCCGCCATCAGCTCGCTGTCGCGCCGCACGAAGGACTCGCGGTCGACCCAGCCGAGCACTCCCATCTGCTGGCTCCAGAGGCTGGAGCAGTCGCCATCGATAAGGGTTTCGTCGAGATCGAAAATCGCCAGGGTCATGCCACTTCTCTCAGGCTGTCGGAATCGACGGCCAGGGTGACGGCTGTGCCGTTCGGCTGCAAGGCCGTCGGGCCGTGATTGAGAACGTCGACATTGAGTTCGCAGGCTTCGGTGGCGATCCGGTAGCGGATCACGTTGCCGAGCAGGCTGTGGCCGACGATGCGTCCGGCGATGCCACCCGCGACGCCGAGGCGAATGGCTTCGGGACGAATTGCCACCTGGCGCTGGAAGGTCTGGCCGAACAGGCGGCTGGCCTGGTCGGCGCTGAGCAGGTTGTAGTTGCCGATGAAGCCGGCGGCGAAGGCGTCTACCGGCGCGGTGTAGAGGGTCTCGGCATCGCCGCTCTGGACGATGCGGCCCTCGCGCATCAGCACGATGCGATCGGATAGGGTCAGGGCCTCTTCCTGGTCGTGGGTGACGAACACCGTGGTCAGCCCCAGCTCCTGCTGGATGGCGCGGATCTGCTCGCGCAGGTGGCGACGGATACGCGCGTCCAGCGCCGAGAGGGGCTCGTCCAGCAATAGCAGGCGCGGCCGCACGATCAGCGAGCGCGCCAGCGCCACGCGCTGGCACTGGCCACCGGAGAGCTGGTGCGGATAGCGCTCGGCGAAGCCTTCCAGCTCCACCAGCGTCAAGGCCTCGCTCACTCGCTGGCGGACTTCGTCCTGTGCCAGCCGCTGCATGCGCAGGCCGAAGGCGACGTTCTGCGCCACGGTCATGTTGGGAAACAGGGCGTAGCTCTGGAACACCATGGCGATGCCGCGGCGCTGGGGCGGCAGTTGGGTGATGTCTTGACCGGCCAGCACGATGCTGCCGCGGTCGACCTCGGTGAGGCCGGCCAGGCAGCGCAGCAGGGTGGACTTGCCGCAGCCGGAGGGACCGAGCAGGGTGACCAGCTCGCCTTGTTCGGCATGGAATTCGATGTCGGTGAACAGGGTGTTGGCGCCGTAGCGCTTGTGCAGTCCCTTGACCGCGAGATAGCTCATGTCCGCTCCCGATTCAGGCGATTGGCGATCCAGGTCATCAGCAGGACCGCGAGGAAGTAGGAGATCACCAGGGCGCTGGTCAGGTGGCCGCTGCCGTTGCGCAGGTTGTAGAGATAGATCTGCAGCGTCTCGTAGCGCGTCCCCACCAGGAGATTGGCGAAGACGAATTCGCCGATGAGGAAGGAGAACGACAGGAACAGCGCCACCATCAGCCCGGTGCGCAGGTTGGGTAGCACCACCAGTAGGGCGGCGCGCCAGGAGCTGGCGCCGAGCAGGTGGGCGGCGTCCATCAGGTCACGCAGATTGAGTGCTTGCAGGTTGTTGCTGATGGCGCGGTACATGAAGGGCAGGGCGATGGTGAAGTAGCAGAACACCAGGATCCAGGGCGTGCCGGTCAGCGGCAGCGGCCCACTCGCATAGAGCTGCAACAGGCCCACCGCCGAGACCACCGGCGGCACGGCGAAGGGCAGCAGGATCAGCACGTTCATCAGCGCGTCCAGCCGCGGAAAGTGGTAGGCGATGACGAACATGGTCGGCAGGATCAGCACGCAGGACAGCACCAGGGCACCGAAGCAGATCGCCAGGGAGCGGCCGAAAGCGGCGAGGAAGCGGGGGTCGCTCCAGAGCTGCAGATACCACTTGAAGGTGAAGCCTGCTGGCAGCAGCGTCGCCGACCACTGGGTGGCCAGGGAATAGACGAGCGTCGCGGCCAGGGGCGCGACCAGGATCAGGAACAGCAGCCAGACCACTGTCCGATGATAGAGGCGCTCAGTTCTGGACATGACGATTCCGCCGCAGCAGCCATTGATGGACGAGGGTGATCAGGGTCATGAAGGCCACCAGCAGCATGGCCAGCGCTGCGGCCAGGTTGGGTTCCAGGTAGATGTCGCCGGAGACCAGGGCGGCGATGCGCACCGGCACCACGTTGAAGTTGCCGGTGGTGAGGGCATAGACCGTGGCATAGGCGCCCAGGGCGTTGGCTAGCAGGATGATGAAGGTGCCGACTAGTGCTGGACTGAGGACTGGCAGGCCGATGTGCCGCCAATACTGCCAGGTGCCGGCGCCGAGCAAGGCGGCAGCGTCGCGCCAGTCCTGCTTCAAGGCCTCGAAGGCGGGAAACAGCAGCAGCACGCCCAAGGGAATCTGGAAATAGGTATAGATGAGGATCAGGCCGCCCTTGGTGTAGAGATTGAAGCCCTCGATCACGCCGAGTTGCTTGAGGGCCAGGGTCAGGCAGCCGTTGATGCCCAGCAGGATGATGAAGGCGAAGGCCAGGGGCACCCCGGCGAAGTTGCTGGTCATGTTGGTGAAGGCCACCACGAAGCCACGCAGCCGCGAGTCCACCCGGGTCAGCGAGTAGGCGCCGACCAGGGCGATCAGCAGGCCGCAGACGCTGGACCAGAGCGAGATCTCCAGGGAGAAGCGGATGGCCTGCAGGTAGAAGGGCGAGCCGAGAATCTCGGCGTAGTTGCCCAGGCCCCAGCCGCTTTCGCTGGAGTTGAAGCTGTTGAGGGCGATCCAGGCCAGCGGTGCCAGCTGGAAGGCGCCGAACACCAGCAGGAAGGGCAGGGTCAGCAGCAGGGCGAGCCAGGGGCGCTTCATGCCAGCAGCTCCCGGCACAGCGGCTTGTCGTGGACGAGGCCCAGCAGGGTGCAGACGGTGCCGCAGATCTCCACCTGAGCGGGGCTGGCGTCGCCCAGGGAAAAGCCGGCACCGAAGACGAATAGCGGGACTTCGCGCTCCTCCGCCAGCGTTCCGCCGTGACTGCGGTCGTCGTTCATGCCGTGGTCGGCGGTCACCAGTACCTGGTAGCCGGCGTCCAGCCAGGTCGGCAGGTAGTGGGAGAGCAGGCCGTCGGCGCGGCGCGCGGCGTTGCGGTATTCCGGGCTGGAGAGGCCGTGCTTGTGACCGGCGTCGTCGATGTTCATCGGATGCACCAGCAGGATGTCCGGGTCATGGGCCAGGCGCAGGTGCTCGGCATCGTCGAACAGATGGGAATCCGGGTAGTGGTCGGCGTAGTAGAAATGACCGTGCTGGATGGGCAGGCCGGTGTCGCTGACGTGTCTGTCTCGCGCCCGATCGAAAGGGCTGCGGTTATAGAGTTCGCTGACCCAGTGATAGGCCGCCGCCGCCGTGGTGAGGCCGGCGGCCTGGGCCAGGTGGAAGAGGCTGGTCTGGTTGGACAGCCGATCCACGCCGTTGTGGACGATGCCACTGCGCACCGGCGGTACCCCGGTGAGCAGGCACTCGTAGAGCGGGCGGGAGAGCGAGGGCAACTCGCACTCCAGCCGGTAGAGGCGACCCCGGCCGGCCAGGCAGAGCGCCTGGAGGAAGCCGAGTCCGTGTTCGGCGACTCTCAGGGCAAGTCCGTCCAGCACGACCAGGATGACCTTCATGACGTCACTGCTGCATGTTGATAAGAACGTGTTCCTGCCAGAGGCGCGGCAGGCGCTTGGCGGTCTCTTCCCAGGCCTTGGCGTCGGCGATGGGCCGCGCCTTGGCATACTGAGCCTGGGGCAGCAGCTTGGCCTGGACATCGGCCGGCAGGGTCAGGTGCTCGGCGCGGATCGGCCGGGCGTAGCCCTGGGCCAGGTTGATCTGGCCAGCGTCGGAGAAGATGTATTCACGTGTCAGCTTGGCGGCGTTGGGGTGCTTGGCGTACTTGTTGATGATGGTGGTGTAGCCGGAGGTCACCGAGCCGTCGGACGGGATCAGCACCTCGAAGCGCGAACGGTCGATCTGATCGCGATAGTTCAGGGCGTTGAAGTCCCAGACCACCCCGACCTCCACTTCACCCTTCTCGATGTTGGCCACCACCGGATTGGTGAAGGACAGGCGGCCCTGCTTGGCCAGCTTGGCGAAAAAGTCCAGCGCCGGCTTGATGTTCTTCTCGTCGCCGCCGTTGGCGTAGGCTGCCGCCAGGACGCCGCTGACCGCCTGGGAGGCCGCGCTGACGTCGCCGATGGTGACCTTGTAGTTACCCTTGAGCAGGTCGGCCCAGGAGTGGGGTACGTCCTTGACGGTCTGCTTGTTGACGATGAAGGCGATGGTGCCGGTGTAGGCCAGCGCCCAGTGACCGTCACTGTCCTTGGCCCAGGCGGGGATCTGCTCCCAGGTGCTGGGCTTGTAGGGTTGGGTAACGCCTTTCTGCACGGCGATGGGGCCGAAGGAAGCACCGACGTCACCGATGTCGGCCGAGGCGTTCTCGCCCTCGGCGGCGAACTTGGCGATCTCCTGGGCGGAGCTCATGTCGGTATCCTGGTGCTTGAGGCCATACTTCTTGGCCAGATCGTCCCAGGTCCCTTTCCAGTTCGCCCAGGTGTCGGGCATGCCGACGCTGTTCACCTCGCCTTCCTTGCGGGCGGCGTCTTCGAGGGCTTTGAGATCGGCGGTAGCGGCAAAAGCGGTACCGGCCTGTACGGCAACGGCAGTGGCCAACAAGGAAGCAAGCAGACGGGTCATACGGGTGCTCCAGGTTCGAGGGCTTGGTCTAGATCAGCAAGACACAGGCCAATTTAGGAGTCAGGTGTGACGATTTGATGGCAATCCGCCCGCTGTTACTGCTGGCACGGGGTCTGCAGCCGTCACCTGACGGTCATCTGGCCGTCTTAGTCTCAAGCGAAACCCTAGTCGAGGAGTAACGGGTGCACCAATCCGAAACTGGTCTAGTCCAAATAAGTGCGTCAGGCGCCGGTGCGATTCGCCAGGCCTTGCGGGAGCAGATCGCCCATGGGCTGCTGCCGGCCATGGGCAAGTTGCCATCCGAGCGCCAGTTGAGCGAACTCTTCGCCACCACGCGCATCACCCTGCGCGAGGCCTTGCTGCAGCTGGAGGCCCTGGGGTTGATCTATCGCGAAGAACGGCGTGGCTGGTTCGTCGCCCCGCCGCGGCTGGCCTACAATCCACTGGCGCGAACTCATTTCCATGCCATGGTGGAGGCCCAGGGGCGGGTACCGGCGACCGAGGTGTTGGCGGCGCGGCAGATGCTGGCCTCGGCGGAGATCTGCCGTTTGCTGGAGTTGCCGGCGTTGTCCAGCGTCTACCAGATTCGCCGGGTGCGGCGCGTGGATGGCCGGCTGGTGCTCTATGTGGAGCACTACCTCAATGCGGCCTATTTTCCCGGTCTGCTGGAGCATGACCTGCAACGCTCCCTCACCGAACTCTATCGGGACCGCTACGACATCCGCTACGGCGAGGTGCGCTTCGAGATCCTGCCCACGGCGCTGTTGCCGGAGGCGGCCCAGGCGCTGCGGGTGGCGCAGGGTAGCCCGGCGCTGCACATCACCCGCATCAACCACGATCAGCAGGGGCGCCTGATCGACTGCGACCTGGAGTTCTGGCGGCACGACGCCATCCAGGTCAGGGTCGAGGTGCCGGACTAGCCGAGCTTCAGAGTGGCAGTTCGGAGCTGGCGTAGAACGCGGTCAGCACCTTGATCAGATAACCCAGGTCGCGGCTACCGGCCAATTCGCGGATGGAGTGCATGGCGAAGGTGGGCAGGCCGATGTCCACGGTGCGCACGCCCAGTTGGCCGGCGGTGATGGGGCCGATGGTGGAACCGCAGGCCATGTCGCTGCGCACCACGAAGCTCTGCACTGGCACCTCTTCGCGCTGGCAGAGATCGCGGAAGAAGGCGGCGGTCTCGCTGTTGGTGGCGTAGCGCTGGTTGGCGTTCACTTTTATCACCGGCCCGGCGTTCAGCCGCGGTCCGTGATTGCCGTCGTGCTTCTCGGCATAGTTCGGATGCACGCCATGGGCATTGTCAGCGGAAATCAGCAGGGAGCGTTGCAGGGTGCGGGTGTAGGCATCACCGGCGGGCAGCAGCCGTTGCAGCACCTGCTCGAGGAAGGGGCCATCGGCGCCGCAGCAGGAGGTGGAGCCCACTTCCTCGTGATCGGTGCAGACCAGCACGGCGTTCTCGTCGCCCTCGCTCGCCAGCAGGGCTTCCAGACCGGCATGGCAGGACAGCAGGTTGTCCAGGCGGGCGGCGGCGATGAAGTCGTCGTCCAGACCGACCAGGGCGGCCGGTTGCACGTCGTAGAAACTCAGCTCGAAGTCCAGGACCTCGGCGGCGTCGATGTCGTGCTCCTGCTGCAGGCGGGCTGCCAGCAGTGCACGGAAGTCACGGCGTTCGCCTGCGGGCAACTGCGCCAGGATCGGCGGTAGCTCGTTCTGGGCATTGATGGCCCAACCCTGGTTCGCCTCGCGGTTGAGGTGGATGGCGAGGTTGGGGATGATCGCCAGCGGCTTGCGGAAGTCGATGAGCCGGCTCTGTACCCGGCCCTCGGCGCGGAAGGTCACCCGGCCAGCCAGCGACAGATCACGATCGAACCAGGGCGCCATCAGCATGCCGCCATAGACCTCCACGCCCAGCTGCCAGAATCCCTGGCGATAGAGCTCGGGTTGCGGCTTCACCTTGAGGCAGGGGCTGTCGGTGTGGGCGCCCACGAGGCGCAGACCGCGTTCCAGAGGCTTGCCACCGAGCCGCACGGCGATCAGCGAGGAGTCGTTGCGGGTGACGTAATAGCGGCCCCCCGGCTGCACCGCCCAGGTCTCGCGTTCGTCCAGGCGCTGGTAACCCGCTGCTTCGAGGCGGCGAGCGAGGCTGGCGGTGGCGTGGAAGGGGGTGGGGGAGCTGGCGAGGAAATCGACGAGGCCTTGGATCTGATCGGTACGCATGGATGACTCCGGACGACAAGGCGTCCAGTCTAGGTTCTGTACCGAGGGGAGTCGAGGGTAGCGCCCTGGCTCGAGGTGACCTAGGCAGTCACTGGCGGCGCAGTACCAGATGGTGGATATGCCAATGCTTGGGCTTGCCGACGGCGGTGTGACCGTCCTCTTCTTCTTCGCGGTGGTGCAGCACCTCCCACCCACGAAGCAGCTCGGCCAGCTCGGCAGCATCCACCACCGTCACACCGCGGTTGGCCCAGCTGTCCCTTGTGCCGAGGAGTTGGCCGCAGAGCAGGCCACCTTGGCGAGTCGCAGCGGTGATCTGCGCCCAGAGAGTGGGGAAATGGGCGGGAGCACAGAAGGGCAGGGAAAAACTGGCATTGACCAGGTCGTAGCGGTCCAGCACCAGCGTCTCGAAGCGGGCGTGGCGTGTGTGCAATCGGCAGCCCAGAGCGGCGGGCACGCGCTGGCGCAGTTCGACCAGCGCCTCGGCTTCGGCGTCGGTGGCCAGCACCTCCCAACCACGCTCCAGCAACTCCAGGGTATCGCGCCCGGTGCCACAGCCGAGATCAACGGCGGCTCCGGGCGCGCCCTGCCAGAGGCTCAAGCCGTGTAGCAAGGTGTCGCGCGGACCGCCGCCTGCCGTGGCGGCGTAGTAGGCTGTCCAGTCCGACATATAGGTCTGCTCCTGGGATGGCGGCGCCGGCACCTTGGTGCCTAGGGATGGATCAGAACGGCGCTGGGCTCGTGAATCTCATCCGCTCGCCGCTGGTGGGATGGGTGAGCACCAGCAGACTGGCGTGCAGGCACAGCCGCGAATAGGCGGCCAGGGCCTCGCCCTGGGCATAGAGCTGATCGCCCAGCAGCGGATGGCCGATGCTCAGCATATGCACCCGCAGCTGATGGGAGCGACCGGTGATGGGCGTGAGCTCCACCCGGCTGTAGTGTCCGTGGCGCTCCAGTACCTGCCAGAAGGTCAGGGCATGGCGACCCAGTTCGTGATCGACCACGTGACGCGGCTTGGTCGGCGGATCGTAGCGCAGCGGCAACTCGATCCGGCCGCTGTTGGCTTCCGGCTCGCCCCAGCAGAGCGCGGTGTAGGCCTTTTCCGTCTCGCGGTCATGGAACTGGCGTGACAGCTCGCGATGGCTGTCGGCATCCCGCGCCAGCACGATGACACCGGAGGTTTCCCAATCCAGGCGATGCACGATGCGCGCCTCGGGGTAGCCGTTTTCCTGCAGGCGGGTCACCAGGCAATCACGGTTGTCTTCGGCGCGGCCAGGCACGGACAGTAGCAAGGTGGGCTTGTCTACCACCAGCAGGGCAGCGTCCTGATGAAGGATACGGATGTTGGAGAGGGGCATGGGATTCCTAGGGGGCCTTGGGTCGAATCTCGATGGCCGGCACTGCAGGCACCGCGGATTCGACACGCCTTAAACGCCAACGGCGGCCCGAGGGCCGCCGTCGTCCTGCTTCGCTCGCCTTAGCGGTCGGGCAGGGTGATGTTGAGTTCCAGGATGGAGCAACTGCCCTGGTTCTCCAGTTCCACCTGGATCTGGTCCTGCTCGATCGGCACGTACTTGCGGATGACCTCCAGCAGGTCCTTCTGCAGCTGCGGCAGGTAGTCCGGCTGGGCGTGGCGACCGCGCTCGTGGGCGACGATGATCTGTAGCCGTTCCTTGGCTATCGAAGCGCTGTTCTGCTTCTTCCGATCGCGAAAGAAGTCGAAGATGTTCATTCGCTACCACCTCCGAACAGACGTTGCAGGAAGCCTTTCTTCTTCACGTCGAGGAAGCGGTAGGCCACTTCCTTGCCGAGCAGTCGCTCCACGGTATCACTGTAGGCCTGACCGGCGTCGCTCTGTTCGTCGAGAATCACCGGAATACCCTGGTTCGATGCCTTGAGCACCGCCTGGGATTCGGGGATCACGCCTAGCAGGCGAATGGACAGGATCTCTTCCACGTCCTCGACGCCGAGCATCTCGCCCTTGGTGACGCGCTCGGGGTTGTAGCGGGTCAGCAGCAGGTGCTCCTTGATGGCTTCCTCGCCCTTTTCGGCGCGGCGCGACTTGCTGGCCAGCAGGCCGAGCATGCGGTCGGAGTCACGCACCGAGGACACCTCGGGGTTGGTGACGACGATGGCCTCATCGGCGAAATACATCGCCAGGTGGGCGCCTTTCTCGATGCCGGCGGGGGAGTCGCAGACGATGAAATCGAAGGTCTGCTTGAGTTCGTTGATCACGCGCTCGACGCCGTCCTGGGTCAGGGCGTCCTTGTCGCGGGTCTGGCTGGCGGCCAGCACGAACAGGTTTTCGAGACGCTTGTCCTTGATCAGGGCCTGGGTCAGGGTGGCTTCGTTGTTGATCACGTTGACGAAGTCATACACCACTCGGCGCTCGCACCCCATGATCAGGTCGAGGTTACGCAGACCGACGTCGAAGTCGACGATGACGGTCTTGTGTCCGCGCAGGGCGAGACCGGTACCGATGGCGGCGCTGCTGGTGGTCTTGCCGACGCCGCCCTTGCCGGAGGTGACTACGAGTACTTTGGCCAAACTGATTCACCTTGATCGAAAGTAATAACTGAAGCGACTCGACGCCCTCGATGACGAGATTGCAGGCGTTTCGCGCTTCGTTCGAGCGTTGGCGGCGCATCCGCCAAGTGCGAAAAATTCGCGGAAGTATCCGTTAAAGGCGGGTGATGTTCAACACATCTCCCACCAGACTGACCTGCACCGGATTGCCCCACTGTGGGTGGCGTCGCAGGTCTTCGGCCACCTTGTACTGGCCGGCGATGGACAGCAGTTCGGCGGTCAGCTGCTGGCAGAAGATGCGCGCTTTGGTATCACCTTTGACGCCAGCCAGGGCGCGTCCGCGCATCGGGCCATAGACGTGGATGTTGCCATCGGCGAGCAGCTCGGCGCCCGGACTGACCGGCGCCAGCACCACCAGGTCGCCTGCGGGGGCGTACAGCTGTACCCCGCCACGCACGGGGGCGGTGATGATCTTGGTCGGATTGATGGTCGGTGCCGGCGGCTTGGGTGGCTCCACCGGCTTGGCCGGTTCGCGGTCGCGCGGTTCGATCTGGCGTTCGCGGCCGCCGGCACTGGGCGGCAGGATCGGCAGGTCGTATTCGTTGGCCGCCGCCAGATCCTCGCTGCGACTGGCGCGCAGGGCGAGGGTCCGCAGACCGTGCCGGCGGCAGAGGTCGAGGAGGGCGCCGAGGTCGAGTTGACCTTCGTCCTCGCCCAGCTTGTCCAGCGCCAGCACCAGTGGCGTTTCCTGGAAGAAGTTCGGCGCCTGGGCGACCTTCTGGGTCAGTTGCCGGTCCAGGCGCCCCAGGTCATTGCGGAGAAGCTCCAGGACGGTCACGGCGAGCATGTTGCCCTTGAGCTGGAAGACGGAGTCGCTATCGGAAGGGTCGGCTGCGGTCATGGTGGGTACTTGTGCTTGGATGGCGGGACTTATAACGGGATGCCCCGCGTGTCGCAACCCTCGCCGGGCGAAGGGGGTTCTGACTGTGAAGGCTACGGGAAAACTGCACGAGGCCTGTAGAATGGCGCGACTTTTTCATGCAGGAGTTCCGATGCAGCGGCCGTCTTTCCGCCCAGCCTTCCTCAATCCCCGCTACTGGCCGCTCTGGCTGGGCCTGGGCCTGCTCTGGCTGCTGGTGCAGTTGCCCTATGCCGTCCTGTTGCGTTTGGCCGACGCCCTGGGCTGGGTGTTCTACCGGGTCGCCGGCCAGCGCCGGGCGATCGCCCGGCGCAATCTGGAACTCTGCTTTCCGCAGTTGGATGACCAGGCGCGTGATCGCCTGCTGCGGCGCAATTTCGCCAGCAGCGCCATGGCATTGCTGGAGATGGCCATGAGCTGGTGGTGGCCGCGCCAACGTCTGGCCCGGCTGGCCCATATCGAGGGGCTGGAGCACCTGCAGGCCGCCCAGCGCGAGGGGCAGGGCGTGATCCTCATGGCGCTGCACTTCACCACTCTGGAGATTGGCGCTGCGCTGCTCGGCCAGCGCCACACCATCGATGGCATGTATCGCCAGCACAAGAATCCGGTGTTCGACTTCATCCAGCGGCGCGGACGCGAGCGCCACAACCTGGATGCCACCGCCATCGAGCGCGAGGATGTGCGCGCCATGCTCAAGGTGCTGCGCGCCGGGCGGGCCATCTGGTACGCGCCGGACCAGGACTACGGCGCCAAGCAGAGCCTGTTCGTGCCGCTGTTCGGCATTCCCGCGGCCACCGTCACCGCGACCACCAAGTTCGCCCGCCTGGGCCGTGCGCGGGTACTGCCTTTCACCCAGGAGCGCCTGGCGGATGGCTCCGGCTATCGGCTGGTCATCCATCCGCCGCTGGCGGATTTCCCGGGCGAGAGCGAGGAGGCCGACTGCCTGCGCATCAACCAGTGGGTCGAGCGCTGCGTCAGCGCCTTGCCGGAGCAATACCTCTGGGCACACCGGCGCTTCAAGACGCGTCCGCCGGGCGAGCCTAAGCTCTATCCCAAGAAGAGGCGCTAGATGAGCGGATCGCCCGAGCAGCGCACGGGACTCATCCTGGCCGGTGGCGGGGCTCGCGGGGCCTATCAGGTCGGGGTGTTGCAGACCGTGGCGGCAACCCTGCGCGTTCCCGCGCACAATCCTTTTCCTATCCTGGTCGGGACCTCGGCGGGCGCGCTCAATGCGGCGGTGCTCGGCTGCGGCGCGCTGGACTTCGGGCGCGCGGTGCAGCGCCTGGCGGCGGTATGGTCGGGCCTGGAGACCGGGATGATCTATCGCAGCGACTGGCTCGGAGCGACGCGCCAGGCAACGCGCTTCGGTCTGCAGACGCTCTTCGGAGCCTGGCGCCAGGAACCCCTGGCGCTGCTCGACAACACGCCGCTGCGGGCCTTGCTGACGCGGGAGCTGGATTTCTCCGGCATCACCGCGGCCTTGCGTCATCGGGCGCTGCGGGCGGTGGCCGTGAGTGCCTTCGGCTACGCCTCGGGGCAGGCGATGACTTTCTATCAGAGTCAGGGCGCGCTCGATCCCTGGTTCCGGCATCGGCGGGTAGGCGTGCCGGCCCGTTTGGCGGTGGATCATCTGATGGCCAGTACCGCCATTCCGCTATTCTTCCCGCCGGTGAAGATCGGGCGCGAATACCTGGGCGACGGTTCGGTACGGCAGACCGCGCCCATCAGTCCGGCCTTGCACCTGGGGGCGGATCGCATCCTGGTGATCGGCTTGGGGGCGCCGGGAGGCAACGAACGCGGCGTGCAGGGCAGGCCACCCAGCGTGGCGCAGATCGGTGGTCATCTGCTCAACAGCACCTTCGTCGATGCCCTGGACAGCGACACCGAGACGCTGCGGCGCCTCAATCTGCTGAGCAATGCCTTGCCGGTGGGGGATCCGGTGACCGGGCGCCTGTGTCGACCGGTCGAGATGCTGGTGATCTCACCGAGCGAGCCGCTCGGCGATCTGGCCGCCCGGCATCGTAAGCGCATGCCGCCGGCTCTGCGGCAACTGTTGCGGGGTGTCGGGGTGAATCGGCCGTCAGGCAGCGCCCTGCTGAGCTACCTGCTGTTCGAGTCCGCCTATTGCCAGGAGCTCATGGCGCTGGGCCGGGCCGATGCCCAGGCCCGGTTGCCGGAGCTCCGGGCCTTCCTGGGCGATGCCTGAGCCTCACTCGGCGATCTGCAGTTCACGCGCCTTGGTGTAGAAATAGCGGATCTTCTCGTACTCGAAGGGTGAGTTGAGCTGGCCGTATCTCATGTCGGTCACGTATCTGAGGTTGATGCCACGCAGCAGGATGATCTCCGGGTGGCGGCTGCTCTCGTCGCTGACGTTGAGGAAGTTCACCTGGCTCTCCGCGGCGAAGTCCACCGCCAAACCGCCTGTGTCGCGCAGGTTCGACGGACCCAGGATCGGCAGCATCAGGTAGGGGCCGTTGCCGACGCCATAGAAGCCCAGGGTCTGGCCGAAGTCTTCCGGCTGTTTTATCAGCCCCATCTTGGTCGCCGGATCCCATAGGCCGAACACGCCCACGGTGGTGTTCAGCAACAGGCGGCCGGTGGTATCGAGGGCGCGACGGCCCTTGAACTGCAGCAGGCTGTTGAGCAGGTTGTTGACGTCGCCCAGGTTGCTGAAGAAGTTGCTCACGCCCGAGCGGACGAAATGCGGCGTGATCCAGCGGTAGCCATTGACGACGGGCAGCAGCACCCATTCGTCCAGGCGATAGTTGAAGTGATAGACGTAGCGGTTCCAGGATTCGAACGGATCATAGATATCCAGGGCCACCAGCGAGGCCCGTTCGAATTCGCGCTGGTCCAGGCCCGGGTTGTACTTGAGCGTGGACAACGGGTTGGTAAAACCATCGGCCCCCACTGGCGCGGCGGGCATGGTGGCGGAACCTATGGTCAGGGTCGAGGAAGGCGGCGGGCTCGATTCGGCGGCGAAGGTCGAGGCGCTGGCCAGCAGGAGTAGAGCGAGCAGGGACTTAACCACGGGCGAAGAACTCCAGCATGGCGTTGGCATTGACGCGGTAGTTGAGATTGCCGCAATGACCGCCGTGGGGATAGACGGTCAGACGGTCGCCGAAGGTCTTGCGCAGAAAGCCGAGGTCGCCGGGACCGAGGATGATGTCGTCGGCATTGTGCATGACGCCGATCTTGTCGCTGTCCTTCAGGTAGTCCTCCAGGGCGGTAAGGCTGGACTTGCGCGCCAGGTCGTCGAGGTTCTGTCCCTTGAAGTTCTTCTGCCAGAACGGCATCACCTGCTCGGTCATGTAGCAATCGAAGTCGCACTGCAGCGAGCGGGCGAAGAAGCGCGTCAGGCTGGTGCCTTCGTTGATAGGGTAGGTGGGCGGCGTAATCAGCCCGCGCCGGTTGATCAGGTCGGAGGTGAAGGCGATGTCCGCCGCCGAGAAGCGGAAGGACGAGCCGATCAGCATCGCCAGCTCTTCGTTGCTCAGGCGTTCCGGCGAGCGCTGGAAGTCGCGGACCACGGCGTCGTTGAAGTCGACGTAGCCTTTGTCACGGAAGTAGCGAGTCAGCTTGGCCAGGATGAGTTCGTAGAAGGTGCGATTGTTGGTGACGCCCTTCACCTCGGTCTGTACCAGGCGATCAAGGTTGCGCACCGAGGTCAGCAGGTTGACCGGCGGATTGACCATCAGCACCTTCTTGAAGTTGAAGCTGCGCTGGGTCTCGTCGAGATAGGAGACGAAAGCGGCGTCCAGGCCGCCCAGGCTGTAGCCGGTCAGGAAGTACTCGGTGATGGGTAGCTTGGGATGCTGGGCGCGGACCGCCTGCATCGCCCGATAGAGATCTTCGGCGTCTTGCGGGGTATAGCCCGGCGTGGCGGTGCGCGAGACCGACGCCATGAAGTCCCAACTGGTGGGCGACGACAGTTGCACGACGTGGTAGCCAGCCGCGTAGTAGAGCCGCTTGAGGTATTCCTGGGTGCTGGAGGAATAGTTGGCGCCGGTGCCCGCGATGAGGAAGATCAAGGGGGCAGGATGATCCTGGCGGGCGAGCCGGTAGTGGAACTTCTTCACCGGCCAGAAGTTGCCAGGGAGTTGGTGCTCGCGCTCAGGCCTCAGGTTGATGCTGTAGTCGTCCTGATCGATGGTGCTTTCCGGCGGCAACTCGGGGCGGAGCTTTTCCGGGGTGGTGACGATGGTGGCTTCGAAGGGGTTCACCAGCGGATAGCCGTAGGTGGCGGCATCCACTTCGTTCGCCGCATGCGCGGTACCGTAGAGGCCGGAAAGCAGCGCGCCCAGCAGGGCGGCGACGCGCAGGGGAAGACGCATGGACAGAGTCCTTTCAGAGGGCTGAGAGCGTTAGTAAGACAACGGGCCGGCGATAGGTTGCATCGACGTGCGCAGCTTTTCGCGAGGCGTCGATTACAGAGTGGTCTGGACGTGGCGTCAAGCGACATCCGCTGTCGTGGAAAGTGCGGCTGTTGTCGTTAACCGGTCGCTATGCGTCGTGCAGATGGTAGTGCCCAGCTTGCGTAAGTCGAATCATTGGTGTGGGGCGATCGCCCGGAATTCCACTGCGAGAGGACTGCTGCATGAGCATGGTGAAGAAACTGTTAGGGATGGGACTGGGTGTCGCGCTGACCACGGCCATGAGCCTGGCCCAGGCGGCCAAGCCGGAAATCACCATCGGCTACGTCGATGGCTGGGCCGATAGCGTGGCCACGACCCACACCGCAGCTGAAGTGATCCGCCAGAATCTGGGATACGAAGTCAAGCTCATGCCGGTGGCCGCGGGCATCATGTGGCAGGGTGTCGCTCGCGGTAAGCTCGACGCCATGCTTTCCGCCTGGTTGCCGGTCACCCACGGTGCCTACTACGACAAGATGAAAGACCAGGTGGTCGATCTGAACGTCAACACCCCCGATGCCAAGATCGGCCTGATCGTCCCCGAGTATGTCAAGGCCAACTCCATCGCCGATCTGCAAGGGATGAAGGACGACTTCGGTGGCCGCATCGTCGGTATCGATGCCGGTGCCGGCGTTATGCTCAAGGCCGACCAGGCGATCAAGGACTACGGTCTGGACTACAAGCTGGTGGCCAGTTCGGGTAGCGGCATGATCGCCGAACTGACCCGCGCCGAGAAAGACCAGAAGCCGGTAGTGGTGACGGGCTGGGTGCCGCACTGGATGTTCGCCAAGTGGAAGCTGAAGTTCCTCGAAGATCCCAAGGGTGTGTTCGGCGGTTCCGAGCACGTGGATACCGTCGTCAACCCCGCCCTGGAAGCCAAGGCCAAGCCGGTCTGGGACTTCCTGAAGAAATTCGCCTGGCAGCCGGGCGAAGTGAACGAGGTGATGCTGGCGGTGGAAGAGGGCAAGAAGCCGGAAGAGGCTGCCAAGGCCTGGATCGCCGCGCATCCGGATCGCGTGAAGTCCTGGCTGCCCTGATCGGCAGAGAAATGAAAAACGGGCCCTGTGGGCCCGTTTTTTGTTGGTGTCAGCCGTGCAGTTGCTCGGCGGCGTAGAGGGTGTTCTCCAGCAGGCAGGCGCGGGTCATGGGGCCGACCCCGCCCGGTACCGGGGTGATCCAGCTGGCGCGCTCGCGAGCGCTTTCGTATTCCACGTCTCCCACCAGCCGGCCATCGGCCTGACGATTGATGCCGACATCGATGACGATGGCACCGGGCTTGATCCATTCGCCCTTGACCAGCCCCGGCTTGCCGACGGCGACCACCACCAGGTCCGCCTGGCGCACATGATGTTCGAGCGAACGGGTGAATCTATGGGTGACCGTCGCGGTGCAGCCGGCCAGCAGCAGTTCTAGCGCCATGGGGCGACCGACGATGTTGGACGCGCCGACGACCACGGCATCCAGGCCATAGAGATCGACCCCGGTGCTGTGCAGCAGGGTCATGATGCCCTTGGGCGTGCAGGGGCGCAGTTGGGGGTTGCGTTGCGCCAGGCGCCCCAGGTTGTAGGGGTGGAAACCGTCCACGTCCTTGTCAGTGCGGATACGCTCCAGCAGCGGCGTGGCATCCAGGTGTGCGGGCAGGGGCAGTTGCAGCAGGATGCCGTCCACGCTGGTGTCGTCGTTGAGACGATCGATGAGGGCTTCCAGGTCTTCCTGGCGAGCGGTGGCCGGCAGGTCATGGGCATAGGAGTCGAAGCCGACCTCCTCGCAATCCTTGCGCTTGTGCGCCACATAGACCCGTGAGGCCGGATCGTCGCCGACCAGGATGACGGCGAGACCTGGGGCGCGCAGTCCGGCGCTACGACGTTGAGAGACTCGCTGGGCAATATCCTGGCGCAGGCGGGCGGCAATGGACTTGCCGTCGATCAGTTGGGCGGTCATGGGCGATTTCTGGGGTGACAGGAAAAAGGTCGCGTATTTTCGCATGGACGGGCCTGCTGGCAACAGCGACCGCTCAGCAGCGGCTAACTCATTCTTCTGCTTAAAATTTTTTTAGAAATTTGTTGACGGGCAGGCGGGAGCTTTATAACATGCGCCCCGCTTGCCGAGCACAGCCCAAGTCACTGACGAAGGGCAAAGCCAGAGGCTTCACACCAATGAAGTCTCGGCCAGGGCAGCTGCCGAACAGGCGCCCGTAGCTCAGCTGGATAGAGCATCCGCCTTCTAAGCGGATGGTCGCAGGTTCGAGTCCTGCCGGGCGCGCCATTGGCGGTTCGGCGACGGCAAGCAAAAGCGATATGGTGGGCGTAGCTCAGTTGGTAGAGCACAGGATTGTGGCTCCTGGTGTCGTGGGTTCGATTCCCATCGTCCACCCCATATTCTGCGAACGCCAGACCTCGTGTCTGGCGTTCGTCTTTAAGCGTCTCGCGGACGTGGTGGAATTGGTAGACACACCAGATTTAGGTTCTGGCGCCGCAAGGTGTGAGAGTTCGAGTCTCTCCGTCCGCACCAATCAAAGATGCACTCCAAAAGAACCGGCCTAGCGCCGGTTTTTTTGTGCCTGAGATTCGCCCGGAGCGGACTGTCATCCCCGGCTTGTCGAGGGGAGCCGGCTCCCGTGGTTCATTGTGGTCCTGTCGTGAGTCACCCAGGATGTCCGACAAGCGGTCAGGCGAGGCTCGGGCTCGGCGTTTCGTCGAGGCTATCCGGCGCCGACTTCGGCGTGGCTAATAAAGATGCTGGAGTAGCGGATTGAAGATGGCGCCAAGGTAGGTGAGCGACAAGCCGAGCAGCAGCGTGTTGAGGGTCCTTTCCGAATGAACCTGCGGAGGGCGGTCCTGGCTGCGCGGCGCAATGCGGGATGTCGTCGAAGGTATCAGGCCTCGACCATCGAACAGGGTGATCGAGCGGGTGAGCTGGGTTCGCATGGTTCGATTCTCCAGGCGTCGGCGCTTCTTGTTATTCGAATAGCCCCAGAGTAACGCCCGGGACGGTTATTGCAAATAATCGAAGCGACCTTCCGACGCCTGGATGGACGCCGATTATCCGAGACGCAGGTCATTACCCTGGCGTCGGAATGGGGCGTCTACCCGAGGATTCAGCCCAGCAGGAAGAAGGCACCGCCGATGACGCCGCTGCTGAACAGGATCAGGCTCATCAGGGTGCCACCGACCACCTGGGCGATGTCGTCACTGATTTCGTAATCCGCTTTCATACCGAACTCCAGGGAGGTGAACAGCCCCAAGCTAGCAGCCGTTAGTTACAGCGAAACGACGTGCAGGTACGAAACGGCCGGCGATCTTTTCAGTTGGTCGCCCAACGTAACCAGAGCGCCTGTTCTTCGCTGAGCTGCCCCACCTCGCGCAGGGCCCTTTCCAGATCCTCGCGGACGCGGCGCTTCAATTCGGCGTTCAGGTCTGGCTCGCCGGCTTCCGCGAGGCGGTCGGCGAGCGACAGATCCGCCGCGAGCTGGCGCAGGCGTGGATCGGTGAAGTCCTTCTGCGGCATGAGTCCCTCCTGTCCCCTTTGACCTCCGAGTGTGGCATGCGGCAACCAGGCTGAATACGGCTGAAAAAGTATTGTATGACTTCTTCGGAAGAACCTTTCGGTCGCTCGTGGTCTCAATCGATTCGGATATGAGCGACTGGAATCGAGCAGTAGGGACGATGATGACCATGAGTGGGAATTCGACGCGCAAGCTGTTGCTGTTGAGTCTGGGATTCGGTGTGCTGGTCGTGGCGGCGGTGCTGACCACGCACAGGAGCGATTCCACCGGTAGCGAGCCCGCGGTGGTGGCGACTACCGCTCCACCGGTCGCCGCCCATGCCCCGACGACGGGAACCCATCCGGTCGCCGAGGAGCACAAGCAGGACCTGTCGACCTTTCTTGCCCTGGCGACTCTGACGCCCTGTGGTACGCCGCTACCGAAGAGCGTCACCGAGGCTGCCTGCCGGGATGCCGTGGAGGCCCATGCCCGCCGAGCGGGGTATGGTCAGGACGAGATCGATGCCTATCTCGCTGCTCATCGCGCACCCTGATGGCGATGAGCCTGCAGTTTGCCGCCGCTGCGTGAACCTCACCTCGCCTGAACCGGCAGCGGTAATCGCACCCGGCGCTTGGGCGTAGCCAGCGCCTAATGAAAAGTTATAAGCAAAGACCTTTTCAATATATGCTGGCATAACCCTAGTGGTTATGCTGTGCGGCCTCTGAATGAGCCGACAACGGCAATCGGGACGGTAATGGAAGTAGGTGTACTAGGCTTCGTCATCGCGGGGCTGGTAGTAGGGTTCATCGTCGGCATGACGGGTGTGGGCGGTGGCTCCCTGATGACGCCGATCCTGCTCTGGTTCGGCATCAATCCCGCTGCGGCGGTGGGCACCGATCTGCTGTACGCGGCCATCACCAAGGCGGGCGGGGTCTGGGTTCACCAGCGTAATCGCAACATCGACTGGTCGGTGACCGGTTGGCTGGCCGCGGGCAGTGTGCCGACCGCGGCCCTGACCCTGGGCGCCCTCGCGCTGCTGCCGGGCGACCAGCACGCCACCAATGCGCTCATCAAGCATGCCCTGGGCATCGTGCTGTTGCTGACGGCCAGCGCCATCCTCTTCAAGAAGCAGATATTCGCCTTCGCCAGCCGCCACGCCGGTGATGGCTTCCATCTGAGCGCCGGGCGTCTGAATGGGCTGACGGTGCTCACCGGTGCCGTGCTGGGCTTCATGGTTACCCTTACCTCCATCGGCGCCGGTGCCCTGGGGACGGTGGCGCTGTTCATGCTCTATCCGCTGCTGGCTACCCGTCGCCTGGTGGGCACCGAGATCGCCCATGCGGTACCCCTGACCCTGGTGGCCGGGCTGGGCCATGCCGGCCTGGGCAATCTGGATTGGCACGTGCTGGGCTTCCTGCTGCTCGGCTCGCTGCCGGGCATCTTTCTCGGCAGTCATCTGTCCGGGCGGGTACCGGATGGGGTGCTCAGGCCTTGCCTGGCTGTCATGCTGATGGTCATAGGGGCCAAGCTGGTGGTCTGACGCGACGCCGTGCATCTGGTGACCATTCGTCGGCTGCCGCACTTGGATGAGCAAAAATTAAAGCTTCGGTGATGGCTCTTTGCTCAATTTGTTATCGCAATTGCCGATAGCCTGGGCACAAGAACTCTCTTTGGAGCTGCCCATGACCACTACCGCTGCCGAGCCTTCCGCCGTCGATGTAGCTTCCGCCTATCAGGCTCTGCGCCAGGCCCTGGATAGATCTCTGGCCATCATCGAGTTCGATCTTGAGGGAACGGTGCTGCACGCCAACGACAACTTCCTGCAGACCTTCGGCTACGCCCTGGACGAGGTACGTGGCCGTCACCATCGGTTGTTCTGTCCGCCAGAGGTGTTGGAGAGGGGCGATTACCAGAGCTTCTGGGAGACGCTGGGACGGGGCGAATTCCACAGCGGCGTCTACCGCCGCCAGCGCAAGGACGGTCGCGTGGTGTGGATCCGTGCGACCTACAATCCGCTGCTCGACGCGGAGGGGCGGCCGGTGCGCATCATCAAGTTCGCCACCGACATCACCGAGAGTCGCCTGCAGGCGGTTGAGTACGAAGGCAAGATCGCCGCCATCCATAGATCCCAGGCGGTGATCGAATTCGACCTGCAGGGCAACGTGCTCTGGGCCAACGATAATTTCCTCGGCATGACTGGCTACGCCTTGGAAGAGCTGCGCGGTCGCCATCACAGTCTCATGTGTCCAGCCGACTACGCGCGGTCGGCGGACTACGCCCTGCTGTGGAATCGGCTGGGCCAGGGGAAATTCGACTCTGGCGTGTACAAGCGCATCCGCCGTGATGGCCGACCGATCTGGATCCAGGCGACCTACAACCCCATTCTCGATGTCGACGGTAAACCCTACAAGGTGGTCAAGTTCGCCACCGACGTGACCGATGCGCAACTGCAGGCGGCCGAGTTCCAGGGCAAGATGGCGGCCATCGACCGCGCCCAGGCGGTGATCGAGTTCGATCTGCACGGCAACATCCTCGACGCCAACGAGAACTTCCTGACCGCGCTCGGCTACAGCCTGGAAGAGGTGCGGGGCAAGCACCACCGGATCTTCTGCGAGCCGGACTATGCCCGCTCGCCAGGCTATCGGCTGTTCTGGGAAAAGCTCGGGCGTGGCGATTTCGATACTGGGTTGTACAAGAGACGCGCCAGCGATGGCCGCCAGATCTGGATCCAGGCGACCTACAACCCCATCCTCGATGCCGAGGGGCATCCCTACAAGGTGGTGAAGTTCGCCAGCGACGTGACCGAGAGCCAGCTGCGCAACAGCGATTACGAGGGGAAGGTGGCGGCCATCGACAGGTCCCAGGCGATCGCCGAGTTTTCCCTTGACGGCACGGTACTCACCGCCAACCGCAATTTCCTCCTGGCCCTGGGCTACCAGGCCGACGAGGTGGTGGGCAAGCACCACCGGATTTTCTGCTCCGATGACTACGCCCGCTCGGCAGAATACCGGCTGTTCTGGGACAAACTGGCGCGGGGCGAATTCGACGCCGGGGTGTACAAGAGACGCAATAGCCGCGGCGAGGAGATCTGGATCCAGGCCACCTACAATCCGATCTTCGACGCCGACGGCAAGCCGTGCAAGGTGGTGAAGTTCGCCGTGGACATCACCGAAAGCCAGATCCGCAACAGCGATTACGCCGGCAAGGTGGCGGCCATCGACCGGGGCCAGGCGGTGATCGAGTTCGACCTCACCGGCAAGATCCTCGACGCCAACCGCAATTTCCTGGCGACCCTCGGCTATCGCCTGGAGGAAATCCGCCATCAGCATCACCGTATTTTCTGCGAGGACGAGTACGTCGCTTCGGGCGAGTACCGCGACTTCTGGGCGCGGCTGGCGCAGGGCGAGGTATTCGGTGGCCGCTTCATGCGGCTGAGCAAGTTCGGCCAGCGGATCTGGATCCAGGCGACCTACAACCCGATCTTCGATGCCGAGGGCCAGGTCTACAAGGTGGTGAAATTCGCCACCGACATCACCCGTCAGGTCGAGATGGAGCAGCACGTACGGCAGAAGATCGAGCAGATGAATCTGTCGCTGCATGCCTTGACCCGTTCGATCAACCAGATCGCCGAGACCACCGACGAAGCCAATCGCATCGCCCGCCGCACCCTGGAGGAGGCGGAGCGCGGTTCGCTGACATTGAACCGCTCGCTCGAGGCCATGGACACCATAGGCACCACCGCGGGTGGCATTCAGGACATTGTCCAGGTGATCAGCGACATCGCCAACCAGACCAACATGCTGGCCTTCAACGCCGCCATCGAGGCCGCGCGGGCCGGGGAGCATGGCCTGGGCTTCTCGGTAGTGGCCGACGAGGTGCGCAAGCTGGCGGAGAAGTCGTCCCAGGCGACCAAGGAGATCAACAAGCTGATCCTGGACTCGGTGAAGAGCATCGCCCAGGGCAGCGAGATCTCGCGCAGTGTCGGGGAAGCCTTTGGCCTGATCGCCGAAGGCATGGGCAAGACCCAGCAGTCCATCGAGGCGATCAATGGCTCCACGGCGCTGCAGCTGGACGATGCGGCGCGGGTGAATCAGCTGATCCAGGAGCTGGATGCGGCGACCACTGCGGCGAGCCCGACGCTATCGGGAGGGCGTTCGTGAGTCTGGCCCAGGGCGTGGTCCGGATCGGCGAGCTGGAGGTCGCCGTGCCCGCCCTGGCACTGGAACGGGTGGTGTCCTGGCCGGAGCGCCTGACCGCCCATCCCAGTCCTGCGCCCTGGTTGCTCGGCCTGTTCGAGCTGAGCGGCCGGCCGCTGCCCTTGGTGGATGGCCATCGGCTGTTGGGATTGCCGCCGCCGGACACGCCGCGCCGGGTCGCGGTGATCCACCATGGCGGCGGTCGCTTCGGCTTGAGTGTCGATGGCGTGGTGGACGTGCTGCGGCTGGCAGAAGAGCTGATCGATCGCCTGCAGGGCCCGGCTGGCCGCTTGCTGGGAAGAATCCACCTCGACCCAGGCAGTGGACGGCTGGTGCATCTGCTCGACCTGGATGCCCTGGTCGCGCTGCCGGATTTCGAGCTCAGTAGCGAATCGCCGCGGGACCGGCGGGACCGGCGGGAACTGGCCGGGGCCGGCAGTGGCCAGGAGCGGCTCTATTTGCTGTTCGAATGCGATGGCCGCCGCCTGTGCCTGGATGCGGCGGTGGTGCAGGAACTGGTAGACCGGCCGCAGCTGAGCCCCAGCGAATTCGCCAGCGACTGCTGTCGCCAGGAGGTCGAGCTGCGCGGCCAGCGGTTGCCGGTGCTGGAACTGTGCGAGCTGTTGGGGCTGGCCGGCTCGGCGCCGAGGCAGCGCCAGCAGTTGCTGGTGCTGGTGGCCGGGGAGCAAGGGGAGTACCGCGTGGCCTTCGGTTTCGACCGGTTGCTCGGCATGTGGCGGCGTGACCCGGCGCATTGCGCGCCACTGCTCGGCTTCGGTCTGCAGCAGCCGGAGTTGCTGCGCGGGATCTTCACCGATCAGCAGGGCGAGGCCGCGGTGGTGATCGATCACCTGGCACTCGGGCGTCTGCAGGCCACGCTGGCCTATGCGCGTATCTACAGGACCGACCGTAATCTGCTGGTCGAGCAGCGCAGCCAGGCTCGTCGCCAGCCCTGCCTGACGTTCCTCGCCGGGTTGGCGTTCGCCGTGCCGCTGGAGCAGGTGGCCGAGGTGTTGCCGCTGCCCGTGCACTACCTGCGCCTGGGGCAGCCCGATCCCCGGCTGCTGGGCATGATGGAGGTTCGCGGCCAGCAGATCACCCTGATCTGCCTGCGGACCCTGGCGGGCGAGCAGGCCGTCGAGACCCGGAGTAGCGACCAGGTGATCGTGGTCGCGGGACAGCACCGGCGGCTGGGTTTCGTCGTCGAGCGGGTGGAAGCCATCGACACCTTCACCGGCCTGCGCGAGGACGCCCTGGCGCGCAGCTGGCAACCGGCCCTCGAAGGCGGCTTGGCGCCGGCGCTGCGTGCACAGAGTTGGGTCGGTGTCGGCGCGCAGGGCAACAGCCGCCAGGCGACCCTGATCGACCTGTCCGGCCTGGCGCGCCGCCTCGAAGCGGGGACGCGGCCGCCCGTAACCTGCCCAACGGCCGCCACCCATGCTTGACCGCTGGTCGGTTCGCTGAACGGTAGTCAGGGGCGCTTTTCCCAGCCGTGCACGGCGACCAACAACTTCCAACCGAGATGATGGGTGCAGGCTAGAGCCGCTGCGGTTTGGCGGCGGAGTGCGGGTGTCCACCGCCGCCCGGCGTCGCGTGCGGGACGGGGGCGGACAACTCGTCCGGCGAGGCGTCAAGAAATGTCCTGGCGCGTCGAACCAAAGGATGTTCCTTCCTTCTCCGGGTGATCCCATGTTCAACAATAATCTGAAACGTCGTATCGCTGAACTCGAAGCGGAGCTGGCCGAGCACCGACAGGTCAGCGCGGCGTTCCATCAGGACTCGCTCCATCTGTTGCTGGATGCCCAGGGGCAGATCGAGGATTTCAACGAGAATTTCGGCCTGTGCCTGGGCTACGCGCCTGGTAGCCTGAATGGACGAAAACTCGACGATCTCATTCCTGACTACGTGAAATGCATGGACTGCTATCGCGAGTTGAAGCAGAGCTTCACTGAAGGGCGGCAGGTCAGCGGTATCTATCGCCTGCTGCGGGGAGCCGGCGGCGTGGCATGGCTCTATGCGATCTGGACCCCGGTGCGCGATACCCAGGGCCAGGTCAAGCAGATCCGCTGCTATGCCTACGACCGGACCGCTCAGGTGGAAACCTCCACCGAGCACTCCGGCATCATCAACGCCCTGCTGCGGTCCACCGCGGTGATCGAATTCAACCTGTCCGGCGAGGTGCTCACCGCCAACGAACGCTTCCTGCAGGGCATGGGGTATTCGCTGGCGCAGATCGTCGGCAAGCATCACCGGATGTTCTGCAGCCGCGAAGAGTCCGAATCCGCCGAGTACCGGGCCTTCTGGGACCGGCTCAATCGCGGTGACTATGTGGCCAGTCGCTTCAAGCGCATCGACAGCCATGGTCGTACGGTCTGGCTGGAGGCTTCCTACAACCCGGTGCTCAACACGCGCGGTGAGCTGTACAAGGTGATCAAGTTCGCCACCGTTATCACCGAGCAGGTGGAGCAGGAGCTGGCCGTGGCCGAAGCGGCGCGGGTGGCCTTCGACATCTCCCAGACGACCGACGAGAGCGCACGCCAGGGTGCTGCCGTGGTGCAGGACACCGTCGCGGTGATGACCCGCATCGCCGAGGAGATCCAGGTCGCCGCCAATGGCATCGAGGACCTCGGCAAGCAGTCGCTGGTGATCAGTGCCATCGTCAAGACCATCAGCGGCATCGCCGAGCAGACCAATCTGCTGGCGCTCAACGCGGCCATTGAGGCGGCGCGGGCAGGCGAGCAGGGCCGTGGTTTCGCCGTGGTGGCGGACGAGGTACGGCAACTGGCGGGACGCACCAGCAAGGCCACCGAGGAGATCGTAGGCGTGGTGCAGCAGAATCAGCAACTGGCCCAGACGGCAGTGGCCAACATGGCGGCCAGCCGGCAGCAGGCGGAGCAGGGACTGCAACTGGCGGGTGACGCTGGCGTCCGCATCACCGAGATCCAGGACGGCGCCCGCCAGGTGGTGGGAGCGGTCAGTCAGTTCGCCCGGCGGCTGAGCTGAGGCGGGCTTCCGGGTCCGCCGCTTCCTCCGCCCAGCCGGCGGCGCTGTACCAGCAATAGCCGCTCGCATCGAGTTCAAGCCAGCGGCCCTGGTGGATGACCAGTTGGGTGGCCTCCTGGGAGGCGGCCAGGCCAGTCGCCACCAGCAGGCTGCGGATCAGTCCGCCGTGGGCCACCAGCAGGGTGGGGCCGGCGAGGCTGGCCAGTAGCGGGCGCAGGCGCTCGGCGACATCCGCGTAGCTTTCGCCGCCTGGCGCTCTGAAACGGTAGGGCTCGCGGGCGCGTTCGGCATGTTCGCGGGGATAGCGTGCGGCGATGGTCGGCCCGTCGAGGCCCTCCCATTCGCCGAAGGCCTTTTCCATCAGGCGGTCGTCGGTGCCCAGGTGGCGCGGCGTACCTGGCAGTTGCGCCAAGATCAGCGCCAGGGTCTCGCTCGCCCGCGCCAGCGGACTGCTCAGGCAGGCGAAGGTGGTCACATCGAGGCGGTCGCGCAGTGCGCAGCCCACGGCTTGGGCCTGGGCGCGGCCGCGTGCGTTCAGCGGGATGTCTTGGTGCCCTTGTAGGCGCCCGCTGGCATTCCAGTCGGTTTCGCCGTGACGGATCACCAGCAGGGGGGAGGGTAGTGACAAGGGTTTCAGTCCAAAGCGGTGGGTAGGGTCAGGGTGAGGCGATTGCGGCCGTCCTGGGTCCGGGCGGTAAGGGCGCCGCCATGGCCTCGAGCGATTTCCTGGGCGAGGTAGAGCCCGAGCTCCAGGTGCGGGGAGCCGTCGGTCCCTGGGGTGACCAGCCGCGGTTGGAACAGTTGGGGTAGGGTCGCAGGCTCCAGTGGCGGGCCCGAGTATTCCACCTGCACGCGATAGGTGCGCTCCTTGATCTCTCCCTGCAGGTGGACGACGGCTCCGGGCGTGCTGCCCGCGACGCCGAATTCCAGCATCGCCTCCAGGGCGCGCAACAGCTGGGGTAGATCGAGGCGCAGGGCGCCTGGCAAGGCCGGCAGGGCGGTACTGAAGCTACGGTCCAGGTGGCGCACGACGAGCTCGGCGATCAGCGCCTCGAAGCCTTCGTTCACTCCGTTCACCAGTGTCGGCTTCAACAGCGGGCCATGTCCCAGCCGCGCGCGGACGAAATCCGCCCCGTCGGCGCTGCGGCGTGCCAGTCGCCGGACGTCGGCCTGCCAGGGGCGCACGGCGGGAAGTTGCTCGGCCCACTCGGCCGCGGCCAGCGAAAGGCGTTGCAGGGGTTGCCGAAGGTCGCCCTCGAAGAGGGTCAGCAATTGTTCGCGAAGCGCGTGCAGATCGCTGTCGCTGCGCGGGCCGGGTGTTTCGTCGCGCCGCTGTTCCTCACGGGCGATCAGCTCGCCCAGCAGGCGGGCGAAGCCCTCCAGTGTCACTATCGTGGACGGCTGGGCGAGCAGTGGGGCGGGCACGCGATCGAAGCCGCACAGGGTGCCGAAGAAGGTGCCGTTAGGACGGAACACCGGCAGCGAGACATAGCTGCCCCAGCCATAGAGCTTTGGCAGCGGATGGTCGCAATAGGCGGGATCCTGTGCCACGTCGGCGATGATCACCGGGTCGTGGGAGGAGCGCACATGGCTGCAGAAGGTGGCCTCGAGTTCCAGCTCGGTACCCACCGCCAGGCCGTAGTCCAGGCGGTCGTGGACGGCGCAGGCGGTCCAGCGCTGCTCGGAGACTTCCGCCACCGCGGCGAATTTCAGCCTGCTGAGGTCACAGACGACGCGGAGCAGGGTGGTGACGGCGTCGAGCGACGCCAGCAATTCGATGCTTTCGATGGCGCTGGAGGTTTGACTGGGCATTGCACGGCAGCTTTCTGACTAGTCGAATGCTGAACGCTAGGCCAGGTCGTGGCGAAGGGCAACCGGCATTCGCCGTTTCAGGTCCGGCAACTGCCCAGATCAGCTGCCCCGGAGGCCCCGGCTAGGTTCTGTTCGAAAAATGCCTGCGCTTGGCGATGCTTCGTTGAAAAAGGCTTCGCCTGACTTTCGCTCGGCGACTTTTCGTACAGGATCTAGCCCATGAGATTGGTGGCATAGGCCAGCACGGTAAGGCAAAGCAGGATCAGCATCAGGTTGCCCGGCGTTATTCTTTTCATCAGCGAGATCCTCTCACACAAGGACTTTTCCCTGTCCAGGCCTGCCTGGCATGACGAAAACGGTAGGGGCCACCTGAGCGGCGGGAGTGGACGGATTCATCTCTGCATCTCGATACGGCTGGCAAAGGACAGCTGTCGGAGCCTTACTCTGGCGGTTTGTTCAGTGGCGTGGGCAGAGGTACGACGTTTGGTCGAAGCGGCGGAGCGAGCGGTGCGGTCGGGTCGTGCACCAGCGAGTTGCCAACGGCTGGACGAGCCGGTAGCGAGGCGCTCCATGCGTATCTTCCTTTGCCCCATCAGCGCCTATACCACTACCTGACCAACAGCGGGTGGTAGGTACTGCGCTGCATGACCGAACCGCCTGGGGCGGCTCGGTCAAGACAACTTCTCCCGGTCTCCCTGGCCCCGTCCAGCCATGGGAGACCTCCATGGACAGCACCTCGCAAGACCTCCTCGCCACCCTCGAAGCCCGCGGTTTCGTCCACCAGACCACCGACCGTGACGGGCTCGCCCGGGCCTTCGCCGCAGCGATGCCGCTCTATGGCGCCAGCAAGGCGGCGCTGAACAGCCTGCTGCAGAGTTGGGTGGCTGGTTGCCAGCCGTCCTTCGCGGTGCTGGCGCTGCACCCGGGCTGGGTGCAGACCGAGCTGGGCGGGGCGAGCGCGCCGGTGGCGATCAGCGCCAGCGTGGCCGGGCTGATGATGGTCATCGAATCCCGCGCGGGTCAGGCAGGTTGCGCCTTCCTCGACTATCAGGGCCAGGCATTGCCCTGGTGAGGGGTGGCCGAATCGCTCAGCTCTGGTGAGCGATTCGGCCCTTGTCCGCCCTCTGGGCGCGATCGAAGATGCGGGCAGTCTCTTCTGGAGTGCGAGCATGCGTATCGATGAGCGAACCTTCCTCGTCACAGGTGCCGGTTCCGGCCTGGGCGCCGCAACTGCGGAGCTATTGGTGACGGCCGGCGCCCGGGTGGCCTTGTTGGATCTGCAGGCCGAGGCGGTGCAGGCACAGGCCGAACGCCTCGGCGATCAGGCCTTCGCCCTGTCGGTCGACGTGACCGATGCCGAGGCGCTGACGGCGGCGGTCGAAGCCATCCTGGGGCGCTGGGGTGGCTTGCACGGGGCGATCAGTTGCGCCGGCATCGTCGGCGGGGCGCGTATCCTCGGTCGCAACGGCCCCCACGATCTGGCCGCCTTCGCCCGGATCGTCACCGTCAACCTGGTGGGCAGCTTCAATGTCCTGCGGCTGGCGGCGGCGGCGATGGCCAAGGGCGACGCCGATGCCGGGGGCGAGCGGGGGGTGATCATCAACACCGCCTCCATCGCCGCCTTCGACGGCCAGATCGGCCAAGCTGCCTACGCCGCGTCCAAGGGCGGGGTCGCCTCGCTCACCTTGCCGGCCGCCCGTGAATTGGCAGGGCAGGGTATTCGCGTCATGACCATAGCACCGGGGGTATTCGAGACGCCCATGATGGCCGGCATGACGCCGGAGGTGCGCGCGGCCCTGGCCGCCAATGTGCCCTTTCCCCCAAGGCTCGGACGCGGTGAGGAATTCGCTGCCCTGGTCCGTCACATCATCGAAAACCCTATGCTCAACGGCGAGGTGATCCGTCTCGACGGTGCGCTGCGCATGGCCCCCCGCTAGGAGATCCGCATGAAAGATCCGGTCGTCATCGTCGCCGCCGCTCGCACGCCCATGGGTGCCCTGGGCGGTGAGCTGGCAGCGCTTGCGGCGCCGCAACTGGGCAGCGCCGTGGTCCGCGCGGTGCTGGAGCAGGGTGGCTGGTCACCGGAACGGGTCGACGAGGTGCTCCTGGGCTGCGTCCTGCCCGCTGGCCTCGGCCAGGCACCGGCGCGACAGGCGGCCCTTGGTGCGGGGCTGGCGCAGAGCACCCGCTGTACCACCCTGAACAAGATGTGCGGCTCCGGCATGCAGGCGGCCATCCTCGGCCATGACCTGCTGCGCGCCGGCAGCGCCGAGGTGGTGGTGGCCGGCGGTATGGAAAGCATGAGCCGGGCGCCCTATCTGCTGGAGAAGGCGCGCAGCGGCTATCGCCTCGGCCATGGGGCCCTCATCGACAGCATGTTCCTCGACGGCCTGGAAGACGCCTACGAGCCCGGTCGCCTGATGGGCACCTTCGCCGAGGATTGCGCGGCGCGACTGGGCATAGCTCGCGAACGCCAGGATGCCTATGCCCTGCAGTCCCTCGAGCGGGCGCGCCAGGCCCAGGCCAGTGGCGCCTTCGCCGCCGAGATCGTCCCGGTCGAGGTGAGGGGGCGCAAGGAAAGCGTGCTGGTCGACACCGACGAGCAACCGCGTCGCGCCGATCCCGCTCGCATTCCGACACTCAAGCCGGCCTTTCGCGACGGTGGAACCGTGACCGCCGCCAATGCCAGTTCCATTTCCGATGGCGCTGCGGCCTTGCTGCTGATGCGCGCCAGCACCGCGGCCCGCGAAGGCCTGACGCCTTTGGCGACGATCCGCGGCCACGCCGCCCACGCCGGTGCACCGAGCGATTTTCCTACCGCACCCATCGGCGCCATCCAGACGCTGCTTGGCCGCATCGACTGGCAGCTCAAGGATGTCGACCTGTTCGAGATCAACGAAGCCTTCGCTGTGGTGGCCCTGGCCGCCCAGGACGCACTGGGGCTGGACCCGCAGCGGCTGAACGTGCAGGGTGGGGCCTGCGCCCTGGGCCATCCCATCGGTGCCTCCGGTGCCCGCATCCTGGTGACCCTGCTGCATGCCCTGCGTCAGCGTGGTCTGCGCCGCGGTGTGGCGGCCATCTGCATCGGCGGTGGCGAGGCCACCGCCCTGGCGTTGGAACTTAACGACTAGAAGGACAAGATCATGAGCGATGCCTCCGCCGAACCGACCCTGCTGCTGGACATCCAGGCGCGGGTCGCCCTCATCACCCTCAATCGGCCCAAGGCCCTCAACGCCCTCAACGCCCAGTTGCTCAGCGACCTGGACGCCTTGCTGGCGCGCCTGGACGCTGACCCCGAGGTGGGCTGCGTGGTGCTCACCGGCTCGGCCAGGGCCTTCGCCGCCGGCGCCGACATCAAGGAAATGGTCGGCCAGGGCTATCCGCAGATCTATCTGGACGACTACTTCCGCGTCGCCGACCGCATCGCCGAACGACGCAAACCGCTGATCGCCGCCGTGGCCGGCTACGCCCTGGGCGGTGGCTGCGAGCTGGCGTTGCTATGCGACTTCATCTACGCCGCCGACACGGCACGCTTCGGCCTGCCGGAGATCACCCTGGGGGTCATTCCCGGTATCGGCGGCACCCAGCGGCTGACTCGCGCCCTGGGCAAGGCCAAGGCCATGGAGCTGTGCCTCACCGGGCGCCAGCTGGACGCCAACGAAGCCGAACGTGCCGGCCTGGTCGCCCAGGTGTTTCCCGCCGATGAGTTGCTGGAGCGCACCCTGGAAGCCGCCCGCGGCATCGCCTCGCGTTCGTTGCCGGCGACGCTGCTGCTCAAGGAGAGCGTCAATCGCGCCTTCGAAAGCAGCCTGGCCGAGGGTATCCGCTTCGAGCGGCGCGTCTTCCACTCGCTGTTCGCCAGCGCCGACCAGAAGGAAGGCATGACCGCCTTCGTCGAGAAGCGGCCGGCGAAGTTCGAACATCGCTAGTGAGGGTTACGCTGGATCGCTGCAGCGGTTCCGGTGCATTCACTTCTAGGAAAGCTCTCTATGTCACTCGAAATCCTAGGCCAACGCTATCGGGCCTATCTCGACTGCCTCAACCGCCAGGCCTGGTCCGAGCTGGAGCTCCATGTTGACCCGGCGGTCGAGCATAACGGCCGTTCACTGGGGCTGGCCGGCTACCGGGCCATGCTCGAAGGCGATCATGCCGCCATACCCGATCTGCAATTCGTCTCACGGTTACTGGTAGTGGAGCCGCCCTGGCTGGCGGCGCAGCTGGACTTTGATTGCCATCCGCGGGGCGAGCTATTCGGCCTGGCCGTGAATGGCCGGCGCGTCCGCTTCAGCGAACACGTCTTCTATCGCTTCGAGGAAGGACGTATCCGCGAGGTGCGCTCGCTTATCGACGTGGCGGCGATCAGGGCGCAACTGGAGACGGATTGACGTTGGCTGGCCTTCCTGTGGTGGTGGGCCTCTTGTGCAAGGCCGCCACGGGCATTAACTGATCGCTGAGGGAAATCACCCCACACGGCGTACCGTGCGGGGTAGCTTGATCACAGATGCAACGCCCGGCCCAGCGCCTTCAGCGCCGCCTCCTGCACCGCCTCGCCTAGCGTGGGGTGGGGATGCAGGGTGGCCGCCACGTCTTCCAGCTGCATGCCCATTTCCAGGCTGTGGGAAAAGGCCGTGGCCAATTCCGCCACCTGCTGCCCGGTGGCCTGCCAGCCGAGGATGCGATGGTCATCGGCGCGCGCCACCACCCGCACGAAGCCTTCCGGCGCCTCCAGGGTCAGGGCGCGGCCATTGGCGGCGAAGGGAAAACTGGCGACCTTGGTTTCCAGACCCTGGGCCTTGGCCTGCTCGGGGGTAAGGCCCACCACCACGATCTCCGGATCGGTATAGCAGACTGCCGGGATAGCCACCGGGGCGAAGCGTCGCCGCTTGCCGGCGATCAGTTCCGCCACCACCTCACCCTGGGCCATGGCGCGATGGGCCAGCAGCGGTTCGCCGGTCAGGTCACCGATGGCCCAGACGTCGGTCATGCTGGTCCGGCAACCATCGTCGACCCGGATAAAGCGGCCGTCATAGTCCAGCGGCAGCCGCTCCAGGCCTTCGGTACGAGGGCGGCGTCCGGCAGCCACCAGGATGCGTTGGGCGGGCAGCACCTGCTCCTGGCCGTCGGCGGTGGTCATCCGCAGCCCCGTGCCGTCGTCCATCAGGCCGGCGACTCGGCAATTCAGGTGCAGCTCGATACCCAGTCGTTCCAGCCTCTGGCGTAGCGGTGCGGTGAGTTCGGCGTCGTACCCCGGCAGCAGCCGCGACTGGGCTTCCACCACTGCGACCTGGGCACCCAGCTTGCGATAGGCGATACCCAGTTCCAGGCCGATGTAGCCGGCACCCACCACCACCAGGTGCTCGGGTATCTCCGAGGGTGACAGCGCCTCGGTGGCCGAGATCACCGGCCCGCCGAAGGGCAGGTTGGGCAACTCCACGGAGGTCGAACCCATGGCCAGCACCAGGTGTTCGGTACGGATGCGCAGGCGCTCGCCGCTTTGCCGCTGCACTTCCACGGTCTTGCCGTCGAGGATCTCCGCCCAACCCTCGATGACCGTCACCCCCTGCTTCTTCAACAGGCCGGCAACGCCTGTGGTGAGCCGATCGACGATACCGTTCTTCCAGGCCACGGCCTGACCGAGATCCAGTTCCGGACGGCCGTGGCGGATGCCGAGAGAGCCTTGCTCGGCACGACCACAGGCACGGTGATATTCCTCGGCGACATGGATCATCGCCTTGGAAGGGATACAGCCGACGTTGAGGCAGGTACCGCCCAGGGCGGCGCCTTCCACCAGGGTGGTGGTGATGCCCAACTGGGCGGCGCGCAGGGCGGCGACATAACCGCCGGGGCCGCCGCCGATGATGAGGAGTCGGGTGTCCATGGCTACTCCAGGAAGAGGGTGGCGGGTTGTTCGAGCAGTTGGCGCACGGCCTGGATAAAACTGGCGGCGTCCTGGCCATCGATCAGCCGGTGGTCGAAGGAGGCGGAGAGATTCATCAGCTTGCGCGGCACCACCAGGCCATTGCGGAAGGCCGGGCGCTCGACGATGCGATTGACGCCGATGATGGCCACCTCGGGGTGGTTGATGATGGGCGTGGAGGCAATGCCACCCAGCGGACCGAGGCTGCTGATGGTCAGGGTGGAGCCGCCCAGTTCTTCACGGCTGGCCTTGCCGGCGCGCACCGCGGTGGCAAGGCGCGCCACCTCCTGGGCGCAGCCCCAGAGATCCAGCGCCTCGGCGTGGCGCACCACCGGCACCGCCAGGCCCTGCTCACCTTGGGTGGCGATACCCAGATGCACGGCGCCATAGCGTGTCACAGTGCTGCTTTCCTCGTCGAAGCGCGCGTTCATCTGCGGAAAATCCCGCACCGCCACCACCAGGGCCCGCGCCAGGAAAGGCAGCAGAGTGAGGTGGGCACGACGACCCTGCCAGCGCTGGTTGAGGTTGGCGCGCAAGGCTTCCAGCTCGGTGACGTCCACCTCTTCGACATAGGTAAAGTGGGGGATATGCCGCTTGGCGGCCTGCATCTTCTCGGCGATCTTGCGTCTCAGGCCGATCAGCGGAATGCGTTCCTCGCCACTGCGCTTCGCCAGCCCACCGCCACCACCGGTGGTCGGCGGCAGACCGGCGTCACGCTGCTGCACATGGGCTTCCAGGTCGTTGTGCAGGATGCGACCGCCCGGGCCGCTGCCGGTGACGAATCTCAACTCGATGCCCAGGTCCCAGGCGTGCTGGCGTACCGCCGGGGAGGCCAGCGGCGGGCTGCCGGGGGCTGGGCGGGACGCCGGTCGGTCGTCATCGCGCTGGGCTACGGGCGCAGGGTGCGACGGGACGGCGGCCGGTAGAGGTTCAGGCTTGGGCACTTCCGCCTTGGGTGCCGGCGCCGGAGCGGATTCCACTGGTGCGGGACGACTGGCCTCGCGCTGGTTGCCGTCGCCGGCTACTTCCAGGCGAATCAGTTCGGCGCCGACCGCCAGCACCTGGCCGGGCTCGCCGCCCAGAGCCAGCACCCGCCCCACCACGGGCGAAGGAATCTCCACCATGGCCTTGTCGGTCATGACATCGGCGAGAGTCTGGTCCTCGCTGACTTCATCCCCTACCGCCACGTACCACTTGACCAGTTCCACCTCGGCGATGCCTTCGCCGATGTCGGGCATCTTGATGACATGGGTACCCATCTCAGACCTCCATCACGCGCTTGAGCGCGGCGCCGACCCGCGCCGGACCGGGGAAGTAGTCCCATTCCTGGGCGTGCGGGTAGGGCGTGTCCCAACCGGTGACCCGCTCGATGGGTGCTTCCAGGCGGTGGAAGCAATGTTCCTGCATCAGAGACACCAGCTCGGCGCCATAGCCGCAGGTGCGGGTGGCTTCATGGACCACGACGCAGCGGCCGGTCTTGTTCACCGAGTCGGTGAGGGTCTGCAGATCTAGCGGCCAGAGGCTGCGGATGTCGATCACCTCGGCGTCGATGCCGGTCTCAGCGGCTGCCGCCAGGGCCACCCAGACCGTGGTGCCATAGGTCAGCACCGTGACCTGCTGGCCCGGACGGACCACGGCGGCGCGCTCCAGCTCGACGCGGTAGTAGCCGTCCGGCACGGCGCTGGCCGGATGGCCTGACCAGGGCGTCACCGGGCGGTCGTGGTGGCCATCGAAGGGGCCGTTGTAGAGCCGCTTGGGTTCGAGAAAGATCACCGGGTCGTCGCTCTCGATGGAAGCGATCAGCAGGCCCTTGGCATCGTAGGGATTGGAGGGCATCACGGTACGCAGGCCGCAGACCTGGGTGAACATGGCCTCGGGGCTCTGGCTGTGGGTCTGGCCGCCGTAGATGCCGCCGCCGCAGGGCATGCGGAACACCAGCGGCGCGATGAACTGGCCCACCGAGCGATAGCGCAGCCGCGCCGCCTCGGAGACGATCTGGTCGATGGCCGGGTAGACGTAGTCGGCGAACTGGATCTCCGCCACCGGCCGCAAGCCATAGGCGCCCATGCCCACCGCGGCGCCGGCGATGCCGTTTTCCGAGATGGGCGCATCGAACACCCGCGCGGCGCCGTACTTGGCCTGCAGGCCTTCGGTGCAGCGGAAGACGCCGCCGAAGTAACCCACGTCCTCGCCGAATACCACCACGTTGTTGTCGCGTTCGAGCATCACGTCCAGCCCCGAGCGGATGGCCTGGATCATGGTCAGGGTGCTGTGGCTGCCGGCCTGGGTCGGCAGGTCGGTTTCCTGTTGTATGGTCATGGCATCACTTCCCGAGCTGTTGGCGTTGGCGACGCAGGTGCGGCGGCAGGTCCTGGTAGACCTCCTCGAACATGTCGGCGGCGCTGGGGGAGAGCTCGCTGGCAAAGGTGCCATGGGCCTCGGCGGCCTTCTGCGCGGCGGCTACCTCGGCTTCCAGCTCGGCGCTCAGCGCCTGGTGCTGTTCGTCCGACCAGAGACCCCGGCCGATCAGGTGCGCCTTGAGGCGGTCGATGGGGTCGCCCAGGGGGAAGTGTGTCCAATCGTCGGCAGGCCGGTACTTAGACGGATCGTCCGAGGTGGAGTGGGGGCCGGCGCGATAGGTCACCCACTCGATCAGGGTCGGTCCCAGGTTGCGCCGGGCGCGTTCGGCGGCCCAGCGCGAGGCGGCCAGGACGGCGAGGAAGTCGTTACCATCCACCCGCAGGGCAGCGATGCCATAGCCCAGGCCACGGGTGGCCAGGGTGATGCCTTCACCGCCGGCGATGGCCTGGAAGGTGGAGATGGCCCACTGGTTGTTGACGATGTTGAGGATCACCGGCGCCCGGTAGACATGGGCGAAGGTGAGGGCCGCGTGGAAGTCGCCTTCGGCGGTGGCGCCGTCGCCGATCCAGCCGGCGGCGATGCGGGTGTCACCCTTGATCGCCGAAGCCATGGCCCAGCCCACCGCCTGGATGTACTGGGTGCCCAGGTTGCCGGAAATGGAAAAGAAGCCGAGGTCGCGGTAGGAATACATCACCGGCAGCTGGCGCCCCTTGAGCGGGTCGCGGGCGTTGGACAGCAACTGGCAGATCATTTCCTCCAGCGGCGCCTCGCGAGTGATGAGGATGCCCTGCTGGCGATAGGTGGGGAAATGCATGTCGTCCGGGCGCAGGGCCAGGGTCTGGCCGACGGCGACGGCTTCCTCGCCCAGGCACTGCATATAGAAGGAGAGCTTCTTCTGCCGCTGCGCCTTGAGCATCCGCGCATCGAACAGCCGCGTCTTGAGCATGGCGCGCAGTCCCTGCAGCAGTAGCTCGGGCGCTTCTTCCGTGGCCCAGGGGCCGACAGCCTTGCCGTCGTCGTCGAGGATGCGGATCAGCTGGGTAGCCAGCTCGCGGGTATCTACTGGCGCCACGTCCACCGGCGGTTTATCGGCGCGGCCGGCCGGGCAGAGTTGCAGGTAGCTGAAGTCGGTGGGGCGTCCTGGACGGCCGCTGGGTTCGGGGACGTGCAACTGCAGGGGAGGGTAGTCGCTCATGACCGTGCCTCCGGAAGGTAGGGGGTACGGACGGGTCGCGGGACGGGTTGGCCGTCCGGGTGCGATGCAGGGTGCCACATGGTGGAGGCCTCGGCATTCTTGTTATTGGGTCACCTGAGTATAGGCCGGCATTGCTAGCCGTTTTGCCGCAATTTCGAGGTGGGCAGAGCGAGATTTTGGTGCTATTGAACTCTCTACAAGAACAACAGTAGAGGTTTTGCACCATGGCTGGTCTGGACCGCATCGACCTGCGCATCCTCAATGCCCTGTCCGCCGATGGTCGCCTAAGCTGGCGCGATCTGGCACAGAAAATCGGGCTATCGCTGACCCCGACGCTACGCCGGGTCAAGCGGCTGGAGGAGGAGAGATACATCCAGGGCTATCACGCCCAACTCGACGAGACGCGCCTGGCCGGCAGCGTCAGTGTCTTCGTTTCGGTACGCCTGGAAAAGCAATCCACCGACTACCTGCGTGCCTTCGAACGGGAGATCGTCAAGGCGCCCCAGGTGATGAGCTGTTTCCAGATGACCGGCGATGCGGACTATGTGCTGCGGGTGGTAGTGCAGGATCTTGCGGCCTATCAGCACTTTCTCGCCGAGACCCTGACCTGCATTCCCGGGGTGGCCAGCGTGACCTCGGCCTTTTCACTCAAGGCGGTGTTGCTGCGACCGGCACCGCCACTCTGAGGGTGGCTCAAAGGGCTAGCGAGCGACGGGCCTGCTGCGCCTGTTGCTCGCAATAGCGCACGTCCTGCAATTGGGCGATGTCGAGTATCAGGGTGACGAAGCGCCGACCTTCAGTATCGCTGATGCGCACGGGCAGGGCGCCGTCGGGTGCCAGGGGGCCGAATAGACAATCGATGTTCTTGAGGCAGGAAACGAAACGCTGGGTCAGGACGTACATGGCGGGCCAGACTGATCGTTGAGGTGGCGATGTGACACTATTCACACCGCCGCGGTTCCTCAAGCGACCTGCGACCGAAGGGTCAAACGCTGGGTGTGACGGAGTAGGCGACGCCGTTGACGGTATCGATCAGCTGACCGATGGACCAGGGCTTGGGCAGGAAGCGCACCTTGCACTTGATGCTCGCCGTGGACGGCGTCTCGTAGCCGGACATGACGATGATGGGCATGTCTGGCCAGCGCTGGCACACCAGGTTTGCCAGTTGCGCGCCGTCCATGGAACCGGGCATGCGGATGTCCGTCAGGAGGATGTCGATGTTGGCCTCTTCCTTTTCCAAAATCGGCAGAGCGGCATCGGCGGAGTCAGCGGCGATGATGTTGAAGCCTTCGGGTTCGAGGATCTCACGGACGAAGTCCGCTACCAGAGGCTCGTCGTCCACCACCAGGAGAGTGGGGCGGAAGACTGGGGTTCCCGGCTGTTCTGCGCGCATGACTGGACCTTATATACAAGACGTTGCTGAGCCTTGGAAAGCGGTGCCAAGAGAAAATTCCCTGCTTGAGTAAGGGCTAGTCTCTGGCGTCAGATTTCCGTCTAAAGGTATTAATTCTTTCACCAAAGGCGGCGTTTCCGCCCTGCGACGCTGTGTCACGCATATTTGGTTACGTTTTACGCAACGCCTCTAGTCTGGTGTTTTTAGCGCTGCCCGTGGCGGAAGATCGTGGAATTAAGCCTGCGTCAGAAAATAGCTGGCATATGACTTGTATTAGTCAGACCAACTGCAGGACGCAGAGATATTTGTCACGTCCCAGTGGCCTTACCTTGAACCCAGGCTTTGCTCGTACACAAAGGACATCGACGCCACGCCTCCCAAAGCAGTATCTGTCCATGACTCCTATCCGCCCCTTCGTCACCGCCCTCCGTCGCCCGCTCGCCGCGGTCGCTACCGTCATCGCCCTGTCTGCCGCGGTCGCCCAGGCGGAACCCGTCAGCCTGGTCGGGTTGAACCTGTCCGGCGCCGGCTTCGCACCCCAGGTGCTGCCCGGCATCAACGGCACCAACTACATCTTCCCGGTGGAGGCCTACTTCCAGCAGTGGAGTGCCCGGGGCGTCAAGCTGATCCGCTTCCCCATCATCTGGGAGCGCCTGCAGCCGCAGTTGGGCGGGCCGCTGGACAGTGCCTACGTGGCCCTGGTGAACCAGACCTTCGGCTACGCGCAGAAGCATGGCATCAAGATCATCCTCGACCTGCACAACTACGCCCGCTATCGCGGCCAGGTGATCGGGACCAGCGGTGTGCCCTATGCCCGCTATCAGGAGATCATGACCCATATCGCGCGGCAGTGGAGCGGCCAGTCGTCGCTGTACGCCTACGACATCATGAACGAGCCCCACGACGCCATGGCCTACTGGCCTACCGCGGCCCAGTACGGCATCAATGGCGTGCGCGCGGTGGACAGCTCGCGGCCGGTCATCGTCGAGGGCAATGGCTGGTCCAGCGCTACCCGTTGGGCGGAGTTCAACGACGCGCTGCTGGGCCTCAAGGACCCCGCCAACAACATCATCTTCTCGGCACATTCCTACTTCGACGAAGACGCTGGCGGCAGCTACGACAAGACCGACGTCAACAAGCTCGATGCCAACTACGGCGTCACCCGCGTCAAGCCCTTCGTCGACTGGCTGAAGAAGAACGGCAAGCGTGGCTACATCGGTGAATTCGGGGTGCCGGACAACAACCCGCGCTGGAACCTGCTGATGGATAACATGCTGGCTTACCTCAAGCAGAACTGCATCCCGGCGTCCTACTGGGCGGCGGGCCCTGGCTGGGGCAGCTACTTCATGTCGGTGGAGCCCATCAACGGCCAGGAGCGCCCGCAGTGGCCGACCCTGCGCAAGTACCTGGACGACAGCAGCTGCACGGCCATCGGCCCGGTCGCCAGCGGTAGCACCACACCCTCGACCGGGAGTAGCGGTACGGGTAGCAGTGGCTCCACGGGCGGCAATACCGGTGTCGTGGACAACGGTGGCAACAGCGGCAGCTCCGGCAACAGCGGCAGCAACGCCGGGGTAGAGACGCCGGCCACCGCCGGCACCGTGACCTCGGTACTGAACGACTTCACCAACCCGGACTGGCTCAAGGGCGTGTTCCGTAGCAAGGCCGCCGTCTCGGTACCTGGTACCGCGGTGAACCGCGCCGCCTTCAAGGCCGGCGCCTACCTGACCACCGCGGATGGCCAGGTGCGGCGGATTTCCTCGGTACAGGCCGGCACCAGCCTGGGCGTCTTCACCGAGGGCGCACCCTTCAACGGCAACGCCGTGGGCTATCCGAAGACGGTGACGGTCTCGCCCACTGGAGTGACCAGCACTGCCAGCGTCAGCTCGGCCATCAATGACTTCACCAACGCCGACTGGAACCGCGGCATCTACCGTCGCGCCGCTGCCGTCTCGATCCCGGCCACCGCGGAAAATCGCTCGAGCTTCAAGGTAGGTGGCTCGGTGCGGTTGAGCAATGGCCAGGTGGTCAAGATCAGCTACGTCCAGAGCGGTGCCAGCAACCTCGGGATCTTCCTCGACACGAGCCGCCTGGATGCCAGCGTCGGCTATCCCAACAAGCTGGTGTCCTTCAGCCGCTGATAAGTGACGCTTCAGACCAGACCCGAGGGATCATCACCCTCGGGTCTTTTTTTGCCGGTCAGAGATGAATGAAGCTGGTGACGTCACCGGGCTGCGGCGCGCATTCGTCCACCGCGTGGATGACCCCGGTCGTAAGGGCCGCTTCCGGGCTCAGCAGCCGGGCGTTGGCCTTGAGGCAGCTATGGATGTCCAGGGCTTCCGCCGCGCCGGCGGTGCGCTCGGCGACGATGCGAGCGTACAGGTCCAGATCGTAATCCAGGCACATGGCGTACTCGGCCATGCGCGCATGATCGACCGAATTGTTCAGGTTCCAATAGAAGGAGTGGTACAGGAACTTACTGTGCCGGCTGGCGGTGCGGTGCTGACCGGCTAGGAACAGGATGTTGCCCATGGATTCCACGGTGCCCAAGTTGTGGGTATGCACCGGTACCGGCAGGGACAACAGAAAGTTGTACATCGTGAAGCCGTAGCTGCAATCGCCGCCCATGGTGGCGATTTTGAGCAGGATACGCGAGGCATCCTGCTGGACCGCTTGGGAGCAGTGGGCGATCAGCTGGCCGCAGCTGGTGGAGTTGATGGGACCGGTGAAATGGATGACATGGGTGCTCATGGGGGCCTACCGACGCGCCAGGGGTCCGGCGGATGGCCGGACCCTACCTAAGCTGCTTCGGCGGCGAGCGCAGAGGCTTGAGCCTGGCTGTCGGCTTGCCGACGAAGCGCGTGCCAGACGGATGGACTGCCGCTCAGCGCAACAACAGCAGCGGCACCTCGGTCTTGTGCAGCAGCTGGGTAGTCCGGCTGCCGCGCAGGAAGCGCCAGACCGAGGAATGGCTGTAGGCGCCCATGATCAGCAGATCGGCGCGGCGCTCGTCCAGGTGGCGCGGCACGATGCGTTCCACGTCACCCCTGGCCACCGTGGTGTCGATGCGGCAGCCGGCGCTGCGCAGCAGCAGCGCCAGGTCTTCCAGGCGTTTGCGCAGGGTGGGATCGTCTTCCCCGACGCGCAGCAGGGTGCCACTCATGCCCGCCAGCAAGGGGCTGCGGGCCAGGGCCAGCACGCCCTGATGGGTGGCTTCCCGGCCATCGTAGGCGATGGTGAACTGGCGGGGCGTCTTGAACGGGCCGGAACACACCAGGATCGGTCGGTGCACGGCGCGCACCACGGCTTCCAGCTGGCTGCCGATGCCATTGGCGCCGGAACGCTCGCCGCGCTTGCCGATCACCAGCAGGCGGGTATCGGCTTCCAGGGTCTTCAGGGTGTCGATCAGACCGTCGGGGCGCTGCAGGATCTGGGCGGGGAGGGTCAGTCCCTGCTGCAGCAGGCGCTGGCGGGCGTTCAGCAGCAGGGCCTTGGCCGTTCCGCTGCCCTCGTCGTCGACAAACACCGGGGCGCCGTTGGCGACCTTCTGCCCGCTGGCGGCGGCTTCCTGCACATGCAACAGGGTGACCGGCGCATCCAGCCGCCGCGACAGCCAGGCGGAGTGATCGCAGACGCTCTCGGCGTGGGGGGAACCATCGATGCAGGCGAGCAGGGAGGCCATAGCGTTGATCCTTGGCGAAAGCGGGGTACCAGCGCGACCCCAGCCCTGAGCGTAGCACCCGTCGCAGGCCGTCCAGATGACCTGGAGATGTCAACTTCGGCTTTTGCTGGACAGGTCACGGCCAGCATCCCGGACGCCCTCACATTTCGTAGCGATCGAGTTCGCGGGTGATCAGCAGGCGCTGGATTTCGCTCGATCCTTCATAGATCTGGGTGATGCGAATGTCGCGGTAGTAGCGCTCCACCGGATAGTCCTCCAGGTAGCCATAGCCGCCATGGATCTGGATGGCCTTGGAGCAGACCCATTCGCCGATCTCGGTGGCGAACAGCTTGGCCTGGGAGGCTTCGCTGAGGCAGGGCTGGCCGGCTGTGCGCAGGCGCGCGGCATGGAGGATCAGCAGGCGCGCGGCGTTGAGCCGGGTGTGCATGTCCGCCAGCATGTTGGCGATGCTCTGGTGCTGGATGATGGCCTTGTCGAACTGGATGCGCTCGCGGGCATAGCCCAGCGCTGCTTCGAAGGCCGCGCGGGCGATCCCCAGCGCCTGGGCAGCGATGCCGATACGACCGCCTTCCAGGTTGGAGAGGGCGATGGCCAGCCCCTTGCCACGCTCGCCCAGCAGGTTGGCCGCCGGGATACGGCAGTTGTCCAGGGTGACGGCACAGGTGTCGGAGGCGCGCAGACCCATCTTGTGTTCGGTGCGTTCGACGCGAAAGCCGGGGGTGTCGGTGGGTACCAGGAAGGCTGACAGGCCCTTCTTGCCCAACTCCGGATCGGTCACCGCGAAGACGATGGCCAGCCCGGCACGCCGGCCGTTGCTAACGAATTGCTTGCTGCCGCTGAGTACCCAGCTGTCGCCGTCCAGCACCGCTCGGGTGCGCAGGTTGTGGGCTTCTGAGCCGGCTTGAGGTTCGGTCAGGCAGAAGCAACCGATCACCTTGCCGGCCGCCAGGTCGGGTAGCCAGCGATCCTGCTGTTCGGCGCTGCCGTAGCGCAACAGAGGGCCACAGCCCACCGAGCTGTGGATGCTCATCAGCGCGCCCAGGCTGCCGTCACCGGCGGAGATTTCCTCCACCGCCAGAGCATAGGCGACGTAGTCCAGGTAGCTGCCGCCCCATTGTTCCGGCACCACCATGCCCAGCAGGCCGAGTTCGCCCAACTGCGCGACGATGGCGTCGTCGATCCATTCGGCCTTCTCCCAATCGCGAGCACGCGGTGCCACTTCGCGGCGGGCGAAGTCCCGGGCCAGGTCGCGGATCATGCGTTGTTCTTCGGTGAGTTCGATGTCATGCATGGCAGAGGTCTCGCTCAGGCGTGGCGAAAATCGGCGAAAAAGGCGCTGACCCGGTGGGGATCGAGATCCTCCCAGCGGGCCGGGTTCCAATGCGGCGTGCGGTCCTTGTCCACCAGCATGGCGCGTACCCCCTCGACGATCTCGCCCTTCTCGAACCAGCGGCGATCCAGGTGCAGTTCCAGCGCGAAGCACTGTTCCAGCGACAGGCCGCTGCCCTGGCGCAGCAGCTCCAGGGTGGTGGCAACGGCCAGCGACGAACGGGCATCCAGGGTGGCGAGCGTCTCGCGCGCCCAGTCCTGGAAAGCGGGACGGCTTTCCGCGTGGAGACCTTCGCGCAGCTCACCGACGGTCGCGGCGGCAAAATGCTCGGCGATGGCCGGGCGCAGATCGGTCAGGCGCGCGTCCTCGGCGGGTGCAGCGGCGAATTCGCGGAGCAGGGCGGCCAGATCGGTCGGGCCTTGGGCGGTGGCTGCTTCCAATCGCTGCAGCAGTTCGGCGTTCGCCGCTTCGGGAATGAAGACGTCGGCCAGGCCTGCCGCCAGGGCGTCGGCCGGGCCGATCTGCACGCCGGTCAAACCTAGATAGAGGCCCAGGTGGTCGGGCAGGCGCGGCAGGAAGTGACTGGCGCCAACATCGGGAAAATAGCCGATGGCCGTCTCCGGCATGGCCATCCGCGTCCGTTCGCTGACGATCCGCAGCCGCGCCGCCTGCACCAGGCCCATGCCGCCGCCCAGTACCAGCCCATGGGCCAGGGCCAGGATCGGCTTGGGATAGCGGTGCAGGGCCAGGTCGAGGGCGTACTCTTCATTGAAGAAGGTCAGGTGTAGATCGTCGCCGCGCTGATAGCTGTCGTACAGCGCCCGGACATCACCGCCGGCGCAGAAGGCCTTGGGCCCGTTGCCGCGCAGCACGAGCACCCGCACGGCGGCGTCGTACTCCCAATCATGCAGCGCCCCGTGCAGGGCGCGAACCATCTCCAGGTCCAGGGCATTGAGCCCGGCCGGGCGATTCAGGGTCAGGTAGCCGACCCCTCCGCGTCTTTCCAGCAGTACCTTGGCCTCGCTCATGCACCGTCCCCGTCCAAGTAGTCCTGGATGATGGCCGAGAAATCCAGGCCACCGCCACCGGCGCGGCTGAATCTCTGATACAGCTGCTGCGCCACCGCCCCGAGGATCACCGGCTGGCGCACGGCGCGGGCCGCCTCGGTGGCCAGGCCCAGGTCCTTGAGCATCAGGTCGGCGGCGAAGCCTCCTTGGTAGCCGCGGGAGGCGGGCGCCTGGGGCAGGACATCGGGATAGGGATTGTTCACCTCCGAACTCCAGCAGCGCCCGCTGCTGGTATTGATCACCCCAGCCAGGGTCTTGGCATCCATGCCCAGGCGGGTGCCCAGGGCCATGGCCTCGGCCACCCCGACCATGGAAATGCCCAGCAGCAGGTTGTTGGCTACCTTGGCCACCTGGCCGTTGCCGCTGGCGCCGCAGTGCACCAGGTTGCGGCCCATGGCGGCGAGTAGCGGCTGGGCCCGCTGGAACCCGGCTTCGCTGCCACCGACCATGAAGGTAAGGGTGCCGGCCGCAGCGCCGCCGGTGCCACCGGAGACCGGAGCGTCCAGCAGTTCCAGTCCACGTTCGGCGGCGGCCGAGGCCACGGCACGCGCACTGAGTGGATCTATGGTAGAGGAGTCGATCAGCAGGGTGCCCGGCCGGGCGTGGGCGATCAGCCCGTCTTCGCCCAGATAGACCGTCTTCACATGGGCGGCCGCGGGCAGCATGGTGATGATCACCTCGGCGCCACCATCCGCTACCGCGGCAGGGGAGGCGGCCACCTCGGCACCCTCGGCCTGCAGGGCAGCGAGGGCCGCGGCGGAGACGTCGTATACGGTCAGCCGATGGCCGGCCTTGAGCAGGTTGCGGGCCATGGGGGCGCCCATGTTGCCCAGTCCCAGAAATCCAATGTGCATGCTGGCGACTCCCTTATTTGAGGGTGATGGTGGTATTGACGACCCCGGTTCCGCCAACCTCTTGCTCGTCCGGCCAGCGCGTGGTGATGGTCTTGGTCTGGGTGTAAAAGAGCACCGCCTGCTTGCCGTAGGGTCCCAGGTCGCCCAGCTTGGAGGCCCGCGAACCGCTGAAGGAGAACAGCGGCACCGGTACCGGGATGGGCACGTTGATGCCCACCTGCCCGACGTCGATATCTTCCTGGAAGCGCCGCGCCGCGGCACCGGAACGGGTGAAGAGGGCGACGCCGTTTCCGTTGGGGTTGGCGTTGATCAGGGCAATGGCCTCGTCGAGGGTGGCCGCGTGCATCACGCAGAGCACCGGGCCGAACAGCTCTTCGCGGTACAGCGTCATCTCCGGGGTCACGCCGGAGAACAGGGTGGGGCCGACGAAGTTGCCCTTCTCATAGCGCTCGACCTGGATGTTGCGACCATCCAGCTCCAGGGTCGCGCCTTCGCTCACCCCGCGTTCGATCAGGCCACTGACCCGGTCCAGCGCCTGGCAGGAGATCAGCGGGCCGACGTCGGTGCCGTGCTCGTTACCTGCCCCCACCTTTAGGCTGCGCGCCTTGGCTACCAGATCCGGCACCCAGTTGTTGGCTTCTCCTACCAGCACTACCACCGAGACCGCCATGCAGCGCTGACCGGCCGCACCGAAGGCGGCGCCCACCAGATTGGCCAGGGTCTGCTCGCGGGGCGCGTCGGGCATTACCACCGCGTGGTTCTTGGCGCCCATCATGCACTGGACCCGCTTGCCGGCTTCGCTGGCGCGGCGATAGACGTGGGTGCCGACGCGAGTGGAGCCGACGAAGGACAGCGCCTTGATATCCGGGTGATCGCACAGCGCATCCACCACTGCCGGTCCGCCATGGACCACGTTGAGCACCCCGGGCGGCACCCCGGCTTCCAGCGCCAGCTCGGCCAGGCGCATGGTCACCAGCGGATCCTGCTCCGACGGCTTGAGGACGAAGGTATTGCCGCAGGCGATGGCCATGGGAAACATCCACAGCGGAATCATCGCCGGGAAGTTGAAGGGGGTGATGCCGGCGCAGACGCCCAGGGGTTGCAGCAGGGTGTAGGTGTCCACGCCGCTGGCGACATTGTTGGCCAGTTCGCCCAGTTGCAGGTTGCCGATGGCCGCCGCGTGCTCCACCACCTCCAGGCCGCGGAAGACATCGCCCTCGGCGTCGGCCAGGGTCTTGCCCTGCTCGGCGGTGAGCAGCGCGGCCAGTTCGCTCATATGTTCGCGGATCAATTGCTGATAGCGCAGGAAGATGCGCGCCCGGGCGCCGATGGGCGTCTTGCGCCAGGTGGCGAAGGCCGCCTTGGCGCTGGCCACGGCGCGCTGCACCTCTTCAGCTGTGGCGAAGGGCACCCGCGCCAGCACCTCCTGGGTCGCCGGATTGATCACCTCGCGGCTTTCGCGACTGGTGGAGGTGACGAACTGGCCGTCGATCAGCAGCGGCACTTCTTTGATGGCGGTCTGGGTCATGACAGGGATTCCTGGGCAGTGGCGGCGGAAGCGGGAGCAGGGCGGTCGGCGAAGTCTTCTTCGGCGTAGTCGTGGAGGTCGGCGATGCTGCTGGCGCGGCGCTGGGCCTCGCCCAGGCGCAACTCGATGCGGCGGATCTTGCCGGACAGCGTCTTGGGTAGTTCGCTGACGAATTGCAGGCGCCGCACCCGCTTGTAGGGCGACAGGCAGCCACGGGCGAAGCCGAGCAGCTCCTGTGCGAGCGTGGGCGAAGGCGCGTGGCCGGCGGCCAGGATGACGAAGGCCTTGGGCACGCTGAGGCGCAGCGGATCGGGACTCGGCACCACGGCCACCTCCATCACCGCCGGATGCTCGATCAGCGCGCTTTCCAGCTCGAAGGGGCTGATGCGATAGTCCGCCGACTTGAAGACGTCATCGGCCCGGCCGACGAAGGTGATGTAGCCCTCGGCGTCACGCACCGCGGTATCGCCGGTACGGTAGTGGCCGTCGCGCATCACCTCGGCGGTCTTCTCCGGGCTGTCTTCGTAACCCAGCATCAGCCCGGCCGGACGTGGCTGGAGCGCCAACGCTACCTCGCCGTCGTCGCCCGCCCGGCCATCGGCGTCCAACAGCTGGATCTGGCAGCCGGGCAGGGGCCGGCCCATGGAGCCGGGTTTGAGCGGCTGGCCGGGCGTGTTGCCCACCAGCGCCGTGGTTTCCGACTGGCCGAAGCCGTCGCGCAGTGTCAGCCCCCAGGCGTCCTGCAAGCTGTCGATGATCTCGGGATTGAGCGGCTCGCCCGCCCCGACCAGCTCACGCAGCTGCAGCCGGTCGCGATAGGCCGCGAGATCTTCCTGGATCAGCATGCGCCACACTGTGGGCGGCGCGCAGAGACTGGTCACCGGATAGCGCGCCAACACCTCCAGCAGCGCCTGGGGCTTGAAGCGCGGTACGTCATGGATGAACACACAGGCGCCGGCGTTCCAGGGCGCGAAGACGCAACTCCAGGCATGCTTGGCCCAGCCGGGGGACGAGATGTTGAGATGGACGTCGCCGGGCTGCAGGCCTATCCAGTAGAGCGTGGACAGGTGCCCGACCGGGTAGCTGCTGTGGCTGTGCAAGACCAGCTTGGGCCGCGAGGTGGTCCCCGAGGTGAAATACAGCAGCAGCGGATCCGTAGCGCGGGTCGGGCCATCCGGCAGGAAATCGCTGGCACAGGCGGCTGGCGCATAGGGTTGCCAGCCGGCCACCGGCGCCCCGACGCAGATGCGGGTGAGGCCAGCATCCAGACTGGCGCAGCGTTCGGTGTGAGCGCTGCCCACCACCAGGTGGGCGATGCGCCCGCGCTGTACCCGATCCTGCAGATCGGCGTCGCTGAGCAGGGTGGTGGCAGGTACTACCACGGCGCCCAGCTTGAAGGCGCCCAGCAGGGTCTCCCAGAGCGCCACCTCATTGCCCAGCATCACCAATATGCGCTCGCCGCGGCGAACACCCTGAGCGCGGAGGAAATTGGCGGCGCGATTCGACGCCAGTCGCAGCTCGGCGAAGCTATAGCGCTCCTCCCGGCCTTCGGCATCCAGTCGCCATAGCGCCGGACCGGACTGCTCCTCGGCCAGGCGATCGAAATGGTCCAGTGCCCAGTTGAATTGCTCCAACTGCGGCCAGCGGAAATCGCGCACGGCGGTGGCGTAGTCGGTGCGGTGGCGCAGCAGGAAGTCCCGCGCTTCGCGAAAGGCGTCGCCGGCCGTCATGGGCGATACTCCGCGACCTGCAGCGGTGGGAGGGTAGGGCAGCGTCCGGCCTGGCGCCGGGATGGGGCGTGAGGGTGGGTCATGGTGGCCTGCTCTTTATTATTGTTGGCTAGCAGAGGTTCGCGCCATCACCGCTCGTGACGCGACCTGGTAAGCAGTATAGTTCCGGCAAAAGTCCCCTGGCTTCCGACAAAAACGCCCGACCGATATGCAAAAATCCAATAACCCGGCTGGGCGTCTCGACTGGGACGATCTCAGATTCTTTCTCGAAGTGGCGCGTACCCAGAAGGCCAGCGCCGCGGCGCGGCGGCTGGGGGTCGACTACACCACCGTCTCGCGGCGGATCGCCGCGCTGGAAAAGGCGCTGGGCGCGCTGCTGTTCGAAAAGTCGCGCAGCACCGGTTTCAGCCTCACCATGGAAGGGCAGCGTCTACTGGTGCACGCCGAAACCCTGGAAAGTACCCTGCAGACGGCCTGCGAGCAGATCTCCGATACCCGGCTGGCACCCTCCGGCCAGGTGCGCATCGGCGCCACCGAAGGCTTCGGTAGCTACTTCGTCGCGCCCCAGTTGAGTTTCTTCCAGGAGCGCTATCCCGGCATCGCCCTAGACGTCTTGCCGGTGCCGCACTTCATCAATCTGTCGCGCCGCGAAGCCGATATCGCCATCACCCTGGAGCGCCCCGAACGCGGGCCCTATGTCTGCCGCAAGCTGTGCGACTATCGGCTGCGCCTCTACGCGACGCCGGCCTACCTTGCGCGTCATCCGCCCATCGAGCAGCTGGCAGATCTGCAGAGCCACAGATTCATCACCTACGTCGATGATCTCGCCTTCAGTCCCGAGCTGCTCTATCTGGAGCGGATCCTGCCCGAAGCTAGCAGCGGCCTGCGCAGCACCAGCGTTATCGCCCAGTACCAGGCGGCTCTGTGCGGGCACGCCCTGGCCATCCTGCCGTGCTTCGTCGCCGAACCCGATCCGCGCCTGGTGGCGCTGCTGCCGGAGCAGATCCAGATCACCCGGCAGTTCTGGCTCTATTACCGCGAAGACCTGCGCCGCCTGCGGCGCATCACCCTGGTCACCGATTACCTGCGTGCCTGCACCGACGCCAATCGCGACTTCCTGCTGGGTGACACCCGCGCGCCGGTACTGGGCTGGCCCACGCCCTGAAGCCCGTCGCCGATCGGTGCGGCACCCCGGGACCCGGCTGGGGTCTCAGAGCTGTCGGTCGTCCGTCGACGGCCTCCAGTGAATAGATGGGAACGGCAATGGAACGATATCAGGCATTGAGTCAGGCGCTGAGCAAGGCGGCCGAACGCGAAGAAGCCTATTGGCAGGGACTGGAGCGCCGCCTGCAGGAATTGCCGGACTGCTTCACCCGCTACCTGGGCCTGACCCCGGCGGATCAGGTGGATGCCGGCCTGGGCCTGGAAAAGCGTGTCGATGGCAACATCGTGCGCGAACTGGAGGTCTATGCCCGCTATGACCTCACGGTGATCGTCGATGACCTGGCCGGCACGCCCCAGACCTTCGCCATCGGCCTGTCGTTCTTTTATACCAACGATCACTTCGTGCTGAAGGAGCGCGAGGGCGAATTCTCCGTCGCCCTGGAGCCCCAGGACGATCCCGACCGCTTCTGGGCCGAAGGTTGCCGGGAAATCTACGATTCCCTGGCGCGGCGCATCCGCGGCAAGACGCTGCCCGCCATCGAGTGACCGCAGGCGATGCGACACTGCGGCCTTAAATAGCATCAGTATCATCCATCTTTCAGCGTCCGGGCGTTGAGGCCAGGTCCTGGTCGGTCCTGGCAATCCCGTGATGCCCCGTTTCTCGTCCCTGCCATACGGCGAGAGCGCCGCGGCCAGCGAGCTAGGGGCTGATTTCACCGGACTGTCTGCTCTGAGGCTGGGCGCCGCAGCCTTCGGTGATCGCCTGGCTCGCTACTGCAGCGGCGGGAATCGCAGCTCTGGATCAAGTCAGGTGACTTCGCTTGAGACTGTCTCTAGAATGGTCGCCCTTGATTCTGGGGGGCCGGAAAGCCGGCCTGTTCTTGTGCCACGAGGAATATCCATGCAAGTTTCCGTTGAAAACACCTCTGCTCTCGAGCGTCGCATGACCATTGGCGTGCCGGCCGAGCGTATCGAAACCGAAGTGAACAAGCGTCTGCAGCAGACTGCCCGACGCGCCAAGGTTCCCGGTTTCCGCCCGGGCAAGGTACCCATGAGCGTCATTCGCCAGCGCTACGAAGCCTCGGCTCGTCAGGAAGCCTTGGGTGATCTCATTCAGGAAACCTTCTACGAAGCCGTCGTCGAGCAGAAGCTCAACCCGGCTGGCGCCCCCGCCGTCGAACCCAAGGTGTTCGAGAAGGGCAAGGATCTGGAATACGTCGCCACCTTCGAAGTCTTCCCCGAATTCGAAGTGAAGGGCCTGGACGGCATCGAGATCGAGCGTCAGGACTCCAGTGTCGAAGACGCCGACATCGACAAGATGCTCGACGTGCTGCGCAAGCAGGGCACCCGCTACGAAGCCGTTGACCGCGCTGCCGCCAACGACGACCAGGTCACCATCGACTTCGTCGGCACCCAGGACGGCGAAGCCTTCGCCGGCGGTTCCGCCGAAGGCACCAAGCTGGTCCTGGGCTCCGGTCGCATGATCCCTGGTTTCGAAGATGGCCTGGTCGGCGCCAAGGCTGGTGACGAGCGCGTGCTCGACCTGACCTTCCCCGAGGATTACCAGAACCTGGACCTGGCCGGCAAAGCCGTGCAGTTCAAGGTCACCGTCAAGGAAGTGGCCGCGCCCGAGCTGCCCGAGCTGAACGAAGCCTTCTTCAAGCAATTCGGCGTGGAAGAGACCACCGTCGAAGGTTTCCGTGCCGAAGTGCGCAAGAACATGGAGCGCGAACTGCGCCAGGCGCTCAAGACCAAGGTCAAGAACCAGGTCATGGACGGTCTGCTGGCCGCCAACCAGATCGACGTACCGGCTGCCCTGATCAGCAACGAAGTGGATCGTCTGCGCGTCCAGGCCGTCCAGCAGTTCGGTGGCAACATCCAGCCCGACCAACTGCCGGCCGAGCTGTTCACCGAGCAGGCCAAGCGCCGCGTGCTGCTGGGCCTGATCATCGCCGAGATGGTCAAGCAGTTCGAGCTCAAGCCCGATGACGCCCGCGTCCGCGAGCTGATCGAAGAGATGGCCGCGGCCTACCAGGAGCCCGAGCAGGTAGTGAAGTGGTACTACCAGAACGAGCAGCAACTGAACGAAGTGCGTTCGGTTGTACTGGAAGAACAAGTCGTGGATACTGTCCTTAAGCAGGCAAAAGTCACCGACAAGCAGGTCTCCTACGAGGACGCGGTCAAACCGGCCGAGGCTCCGCAAGCAGCCTGATCTGCCTGAACTCGCTAGTCCGCATAAGCCAGCCTCGAGCTGGCTTATGTGTTTTTGACAGGTCATCCAGATAGGGAGCTAGTGCAGGACATGTCCCGCAATTCTTACATGCAATCCATGCCCGATATTCAAGCCGCTGGCGGTCTGGTACCCATGGTGGTGGAGCAATCCGCCCGTGGCGAGCGCGCCTATGACATCTACTCCCGACTGCTCAAGGAGCGCGTCATCTTCCTGGTCGGCCAGGTCGAGGACTACATGGCCAACCTGGTCGTCGCCCAGCTGCTGTTCCTGGAGGCCGAGAATCCTGACAAGGACATCCACCTCTATATCAACAGCCCGGGTGGTTCGGTGACCGCTGGCATGTCGATCTACGACACCATGCAGTTCATCAAGCCGGACGTTTCCACCATCTGCATCGGCCAGGCCTGCAGCATGGGCGCGCTGCTGCTCGCCGGCGGCGCCGCCGAGAAGCGTTTCTGCCTGCCGCACTCGCGGATGATGATCCACCAGCCCCTGGGCGGCTTCCAGGGTCAGGCTTCGGACATCGAGATTCACGCCCGTGAAATTCTCACCATCCGTGAGCGTCTGAACAAGGTGCTGGCGCATCACACCGGTCAGCCGATGGACGTGATCGCTCGCGATACCGACCGTGACAACTTCATGAGTGGCCCCGAAGCCGTTGCCTACGGCCTGATCGACAAGGTCCTCGAGAAGCGCAACATCCCCGCCTGACCCCGCCTCGACCACCTGCCCAGGCGCCGGTCGTTTGGGCAGGTAGGCTTGAAAAACCGTGCAATTGGCTCCATCTTGTTGATGTAAGCACATTCCATTGGATCGATCGAATGACAGATACGCGCAATAGCGACGATAACGGCAAGCTGCTTTACTGCTCCTTCTGTGGCAAGAGTCAGCACGAAGTACGCAAGTTGATCGCTGGACCCTCCGTCTTCATCTGCGACGAATGCGTCGACCTGTGCAATGACATCATCCGCGAGGAAGTCCAGGAAGCCCAGGCCGAGAGCAATGCGCACAAGCTGCCGGCGCCGAAGGAAATCAGTGGCATCCTCGACCAGTATGTCATTGGTCAGCAGCGTGCCAAGCGTGTCCTCGCGGTTGCCGTCTACAACCACTACAAGCGTCTGAATCAGCGTGAGAAGAAGGACGACGTCGAGCTGGGCAAGAGCAACATCCTGCTGATCGGCCCGACCGGTTCCGGCAAGACGTTGCTGGCAGAAACGCTGGCGCGGCTGCTCAACGTCCCCTTTACCATCGCCGATGCCACCACTCTGACCGAAGCCGGTTACGTGGGTGAAGACGTCGAGAACATCATTCAGAAACTGCTGCAGAAATGCGACTACGATGTGGAAAAGGCCCAGATGGGCATCGTCTACATCGACGAGATCGACAAGATCTCGCGCAAGTCCGACAACCCCTCCATCACCCGTGACGTCTCGGGCGAGGGTGTGCAGCAGGCACTGCTAAAGCTGATCGAGGGTACCGTGGCCTCGGTACCGCCCCAGGGTGGCCGCAAGCATCCCCAGCAGGAATTCCTGCAGGTCGATACGCGCAACATCCTGTTCATCTGCGGTGGCGCCTTCGCTGGCCTGGAGAAGGTCATCCAGAATCGCTCCACCAAAGGTGGCGGCATCGGCTTCAATGCCGAGGTGCGCAGCCAGGAGCTGGGCAAGAAGATCGGCGAATCCCTGCGGGATGCCGAGCCCGAGGATCTGGTGAAGTTCGGTCTGATTCCGGAGTTCGTCGGTCGTCTGCCGGTCATCGCGACCCTGGACGAGCTGGACGAGCCGGCACTGATGCAGATCCTCACCGAGCCGAAGAACGCCCTCACCAAGCAGTACGCCAAGCTGTTCGAGATGGAAGACGTCGATCTGGAGTTCCGCCCCGATGCACTCAAGGCGGTCGCTCGCAAGGCCTTGGAGCGCAAGACCGGCGCCCGTGGCCTGAGATCCATCCTCGAAGGCATCCTGCTCGAGACCATGTACGAGATTCCTTCGCAGAAGGATGTCAGCAAGGTGGTCATCGACGAGAGCGTCATCGATGGCAGTTCCCAGCCGTTGCTCATCTATGAGAACAACGAGCCGGCGAAGGCGGCACCAGACGCATGACAAAAGGGGCTTCGGCCCCTTTTTCATTTCCGCAACGGTTGTATTTTGCGGCGGTCAACCTCATGTTAGAGAAAACCGAGGCCTTAACCGCATCTGCGGCCGATTATTTGCCGAGACCCGTATCCCATGACTACGACGATAGAACTTCCCCTGCTGCCCCTACGTGACGTAGTGGTCTATCCCCACATGGTCATCCCGCTGTTCGTCGGAAGGGAAAAGTCCGTCGAGGCCCTGGAAGCCGCCATGGCCGGCGACAAGCAGATTCTGCTGGTCGCCCAGAAGAATCCCGGCGATGACGATCCCGCCGCGGACGACATGTACCACATGGGTACCGTCGCCACCGTCCTCCAACTGCTGAAGCTGCCCGATGGCACCGTCAAGGTCCTGGTCGAAGGCGAGCAGCGTGGGCGGATCGACTCCTTCGTCGAAAACCAGAATTACGCACGGGCCCTGGTCACCCTGATCGATGACAGCGAGGCGCCGGATCGTGAGTCCGAAGTCTTCTCGCGCAGCCTGATGAGCCAGTTCGAACAGTACGTGCAACTGGGCAAGAAGGTCCCCGCCGAGGTGCTGTCGTCCTTGAACAGCATCGAAGACCCCAGCCGCCTGGTCGATACCATGGCGGCGCACATGGCGCTGAAGATCGAGCAGAAGCAGGAGATCCTGGAGATCACCGAGCTGGGTGCGCGCGTCGAGCACGTGCTGGCCCTGCTGGATGCGGAAATCGACCTGCTGCAGGTCGAGAAGCGCATCCGTGGCCGCGTCAAGAAGCAGATGGAGCGCAGCCAGCGCGAGTACTACCTCAACGAGCAGATGAAAGCCATCCAGAAAGAGCTGGGTGATATCGACGAAGGGCACAACGAGGTCGATGACCTCAAGCGCCGCATCGAAGCCGCTGGGCTGCCCAAGGACGCCCTGGCCAAGGCCACTGCTGAGCTGAACAAGCTCAAGCAGATGTCGCCCATGTCCGCCGAGGCGACCGTGGTGCGCTCCTACATCGACTGGCTGGTGAATGTCCCGTGGCAGGCCGAGAGCAAGGTCCGTCTGGATCTGGGACGTGCCGAGGAAGTCCTCGACAAGGACCACTACGGTCTCGAGGAAGTCAAAGAACGCATCCTCGAATACCTCGCCGTGCAGAAGCGCGTGAAGAAGGTCCGTGGCCCGGTGCTTTGCCTGGTCGGTCCGCCCGGGGTGGGCAAGACCTCCCTGGCCGAGTCCATCGCCCGTTCCACTGGCCGCAAGTTCGTGCGCATGGCCTTGGGCGGCGTGCGTGACGAAGCCGAGATCCGGGGTCACCGCCGTACCTACATCGGCTCCATGCCGGGTCGCCTGATCCAGAAAATGACCAAGGTCGGGGTGCGCAATCCGCTGTTCCTGCTCGACGAAATCGACAAGATGGGCAACGACATGCGCGGGGACCCGGCATCGGCGTTGCTGGAAGTACTCGATCCCGAGCAGAACCATACCTTCAACGACCATTATCTCGAAGTGGACTACGACCTCTCCGACGTCATGTTCGTCTGTACCGCCAACTCCATGAATATCCCGGCGCCGCTGCTGGATCGCATGGAAGTCATTCGGCTGCCCGGCTACACCGAAGACGAAAAGGTCAACATCGCCACCCGCTACCTGATTCCCAAGCAGATCAAGGCCAATGGCCTGAAGAAGGGTGAGGTGGAGTTCGACGAGGCCGCATTGCGCGACGTCATTCGCTACTACACCCGCGAAGCGGGCGTGCGCAGCCTGGAGCGCCAGGTGGCCAAGGTCTGCCGCAAGGTGGTCAAGGAGCACGCCCTGAGCAAGGCGCGTACCGCCAGCGTCACCGTGGATTCCCTCGAGCACTGGCTGGGCGTGCGCAAGTTCCGCTACGGCCTGGCCGAGCAGCAGGATCAGATCGGTCAGGTCACCGGCCTGGCCTGGACCCAGGTGGGTGGCGAACTGCTGACCATCGAGTCCGCGGTTGTCCCCGGCAAGGGCCAGATGATCAAGACCGGCTCCCTTGGCGATGTCATGGCCGAATCCATCACCGCGGCCCTGACCGTGGTGCGGAGTCGCGGTCGCAGCCTGGGCATTCCCAAGGACTTCCACGAGAAGCACGACATCCACATCCACGTTCCCGAAGGCGCCACGCCCAAGGACGGCCCGAGCGCCGGTATCGGCATGTGCACGGCGTTGGTCTCGGCCGCGACGCGCATCCCGGTACGCGCCGATGTGGCCATGACCGGCGAGATCACCCTGCGGGGTCAGGTGCTGGCCATCGGTGGACTCAAGGAAAAGCTGCTGGCGGCGCACCGTGGCGGCATCCGCACCGTGATCATTCCCGAGGAAAACGTGCGTGATCTGCGGGACATCCCGGACAACATCAAGGCCGACTTGCAGATCAAGCCGGTCAAATGGATTGACGAGGTCTTGGAGGTTGCGCTGCAATACACCCCGGAACCGCTCCCGGACGATGGTCCGGAGCTCGTCAGCAAGGACGAGAAGCGGGAGCAGGAGGGCAAGGAGCGCGTCAGTACCCACTGATGGCGCTGCGGGCTCGATAGGCGGGCCGCCGGAATTCGTTCTGGGTGCGCCGCTGTCCTGCTGGATGCAAGGTCCTTGATCGACGAAAAGGCGCATCTCGAGATGCGCCTTTTCGCTATTTGGTATTCGACGATTTCGCCATGGCCGGTCCGGCCACAGCTCGTGGGGGGAACATGCTACAAAACATCAGGGACCGTTCTCAGGGATGGATTGCCAAAGTCATCATAGGATTCATCATCCTGCTGATGGCACTCACCGGCTTCGAAGCGATCATCCGCGCGACCGGCCACCAGGGCGCCGTGGCGCTGGTCAACGGTGACGAGATCAAGCAGACCGATCTCGCCCAGGCAGTGGAAATGCAGCGTCGCCAACTGCAACAGCAACTGGGCCAGGGCTTCGACCCGTCCACGCTGGATGACCGCCTGCTGCGCGAATCCGCACTCAAGGCTCTGATCGATAAGCAGCTCATCCTGCAAGCCGCCAAGGCCGATCACTTCGCCTTCTCCGAACAGGCGCTGGATCAACTGATCCTGAACACCCCCGAGTTCCAGACCGAGGGCCGTTTCGATCCGCAGCGTTTCGATCAGGCCGTGCGCCAGATGAACTACACCCGTCTGCAGTTCCGCGACCTGCTGCGCGATGAGATGCTGATCGGCCAGTTGCGTGCCGGCATCGTCGGTAGCAACTTCGTCACCGACGCGGACATCGAGGCCTTCGCCGCCCTCGAACGCCAGACTCGCGACTTCGCCATGCGCACCGTCAAGGCCTCGAGCAACGGCATCGTCCCGACCCAGGAGGAAATCCAGGCCTACTACGACAGCCACAAGAACGACTTCATGACCCCCGAGCAGGTGGTCATCGAGTACGTGGAGCTGAAGAAGAGCGATTTCCTGGCCAAGGCCAAGGTCGACGAGAGTCGTCTGCAGGCTGCCTATAAGTCCGAGATCGCCAATCTGTCGGAGCAGCGTGACGCGGCGCATATCCTCATCGAGGTCAACGACAAGCAGACCGACGAACAAGCCAAGGCCAAGATCAAGCAGATCCAGGAGCGCCTGAACAAGGGCGAGGACTTCGCCAAGCTCGCCAAGGAGTTTTCCCAGGACCCCGGTTCGGCCGCCAATGGTGGGGACTTGGGCTTCGCCGGTCGTGGCGTCTACGACCCGGCCTTCGAGGAAGCCCTCTACGCCTTGGCACCCCAGCAGGTGTCCGCACCGGTGCGTACCAGCTTCGGCTGGCACCTGATCAAGCTGCAAGGCGTACAGGCGCCGGAAGTACCGACCCTGGCCAGCGTCCGTCCGCGTCTAGAACAACAGCTCAAGGCCGAGGATGCCGATCGACTGTTCGTCGAGGCGGGTCGCAAGCTGGAAAGCTCCGCCTACGAGTCGTCCGATCTGGGCCAGCCGGCCCAGGAGCTGGGGTTGCAGGTGAAGACCAGTGCCCCCTTCGGGCGCGAAGGCGGCGAAGGTGTCACCGCCAACCGCCAGGTGATCGAGGCGGCTTTCAGCGAAGACGTCATGCGTAACGGCGCCAACAGCGCTGCCTTGCAGCTCGATCCGGAAACCCTGGTGGTGCTGCGCGACAAGGAGCATCGTACGCCGCAACTGCAGTCGTTGGAGCAGGTGAAGGGCGAGATCGTCACCCGTCTGACCCAGGAGAAGGCTGCGGCCGTGGCCAAGGCCGCTGGTGAAGAGCAGCTCAAGACCCTGCGCGACGGTGGCAAGGCACCAGCCGGCGACTGGCGTACCGTCGAGGCGGCCACCCGCAATCAGGACGGCATCGATCCCCAGGTGCTCCAGGCGGTGTTCCGTATGGCCAAGCCGGAGAGCGGCAAGCAGCCATCCTACGCCGGTGTCAGCCTGCAGAACGGCGACTTCGTGGTGCTGCGCCTGCAGGGCGTTGGCGTACCCAAGGAAGCCCTCAGCACCGAGGATAAGGCCCTGTACCGGCGCTACCTGGCGTCGCGGGCCGGACAGGTCGATTTCGCGGCCTATCGTCGAGCCCTGGATGCCAAGGCCGAGATCAAGCATCTCTGATAGAAGAAAGCCCGGGAAACCGGGCTTTTTTTTGGCTGGAGGTTAGATCGCCAGGCGATCCCTGAGGCTGTAGTACCAGGCGCCCAGGGCGGAGAAGGGTACCCGCAGCAGTTGGCCGCCTGGGAAGGGGTAGTGCGGCAGCTGGGCGAAGGCATCGAAGCGCTCCGCCTGGCCGGCGATAGCTTCCGCCAGGGCCTTGCCGGCGACATGAGTGAAGGTCACGCCGTGGCCGCTGCAACCCTGGGAGTAGTAGACGTTATTGCCCAACCGGCCCATCTGCGGCAGCCGCGACAGGGTAAGGAGGAAGTTGCCGGTCCAGGCGTACTCGGCGCGAATGCCCTTGAGTTGCGGAAAGGTCTGTTCCAGCTTGGGCATGATCAGCCGCTCGATGTTGGCCGGATCGCGCGCGCCGTAGACCACGCCGCCGCCATAGATCAGCCGGCGATCGGCGGAGAGGCGGAAGTAGTCGAGCAGGTAGTTGCAGTCCTCCACGCAGTAATCCTGGGGCAGTAGGCTGCGTGCCTGCTCCTCGGTCAGCGGCTCGGTGGCCAGCACCTGGGTACCGCAAGGCATGGACTTGGCGGCCAGTTCCGGGACGAGATTGCCCAGGTAGGCATTGCCCGCCACTACCACGAAACGCGCCGTCACGCGGCCTTGGGACGTGTGCACCACGGGTCGTTCAGCCTGGTCGATGCGCGTCGCGGGAGAATGCTCATGGATGATGCCGCCCAGGGACTCGAAGGCCGCCGCTTCGCCGAGGGCGAGATTGAGCGGATGAAGATGGCCACCGCCGAGATCCAGCATACCCCCTACATACCGTTCGGAAGCCACGCATTGCTGCAGGGCGTCACGATCGAGCAATTGCAGGCGGTCATAGCCATAGCGTTGCCACAGCCGCTGCTGAGCCTCCAGGTGCCCCATCTGCCGGTCGTTCAGGGCGGCGAAGATGCCGCCATCCTTGAGGTCGCAATCGATACCGTAGCGTTGCACGCGCTCACGGATGATGGCTCCTCCTTCGAAGGCCATGCGTCCGAGCAACTGGGCGGCGGAGGCGTCGACGCTCTTTTCCACGGTGTCCAGGTCACGGCTGTAGCTGTTGACGATCTGGCCGCCGTTGCGACCCGAGGCACCGAAGCCGATGCGCTGGGCTTCGAGCAGGACGACGTCATAGCCTTTCTCCCGCAGGTGCAGTGCGGTGGACAGGCCGGTATAGCCACCACCAATGACGCAGACATCGGTGCTGAGACTACCCTGAAGGGAAGGGCGGTCGGGCCCGAGATGGGCGCTGGCCGCATAGTAGGACGCCGGATAGCCAGTGTTCGACATCTTGTTCCCTCCGTTGAAAATTCTGGACAACCGAGGGGATGGTAGCCGTTGTGCCGATTGGCGGCTACCGCCCCAATCGGCACCTTGGCGGACGTTACTGAACCAGCTCCTGTTCCTCGAACAGGCCGTCGAACAGCATGGTAGATAGGTAGCGCTCGCCGGAATCCGGCAGGATGACCACGATGGTCTTGCCCTGCATCTCGGGGGCCTCGGCCAGCCGGACTGCAGCGGCCATGGCGGCACCGCAGGAGATGCCACAGAGGATGCCTTCCTCGCGCATCAGGCGCTGGGCCATCAGCTTGGCCTGGTCATCGCTGACCTGTTCGACACGATCCACCATGGCGAGATCGAGATTGCCCGGCACGAAGCCAGCGCCGATGCCTTGGATCTTGTGTGGGCTGGGCTTCACCTCTTCGCCGGCGAGGGTCTGGCTGATGACCGGTGAGGTCTCCGGTTCCACGGCCACCGAAAGAATCGGCTTGCCCTTGGTTTTCTTGATGAAGCGCGAGATGCCGGTGAGGGTGCCACCCGTGCCCACGCCGGCCACCAGGACATCGATGGCTCCGTCGGTATCGTTCCAGATCTCGGGCCCGGTGGTCTTCTCATGGATGGCCGGATTGGCCGGGTTGTCGAATTGCTGCGGCATGAAGTAACGGTCCGGTTCGCTCTCGGCGATCTCCCGGGCCTTCTCGATGGCGCCCTTCATGCCCTTGGCCGGCTCGGTGAGGACCAGCTCCGCGCCCAGGGCCTTGAGCACCTTGCGGCGTTCCAGGCTCATGGATGCGGGCATGGTTAGCACCAGGCGATAGCCGCGCGCGGCGGCGACATAGGCCAGGCCGATGCCGGTGTTGCCGGAGGTCGGCTCCACCAGGCTCATGCCAGGCTTGAGCAGGCCCTTGGCTTCGGCATCCCAGATCAGGTTCGCACCAATGCGGCACTTGACCGAATAGCCCGGGTTGCGCCCTTCGATCTTGGCGAGCAGGGTGACCCCCTTGGGGCCGAGGCGGTTGATGTAGACCAGTGGCGTGTTGCCGATTGACTGGGCGTTGTCAGCGAAGATGCGGCTCATGGCGAATCCTGTCGGGCGCAGAAAGCTCGCAGCCTAGGCCTTGCGCCGGAGGACGTCCAGCCTGGGCGCGGCATGCTATCGTCAGGCGAAAGAGGCGATGAGGATCGACGATGGCTTTTCAGGGTACCGACCGTTATGTGGCCACCACCGAGCTCAGTCTGGCGGTCAATGCGGCCGTCCAGCTCGGGCGTCCCTTGCTGGTGAAGGGTGAGCCGGGCACTGGCAAGACCCTGCTCGCCGAGCAGGTGGCGCTCAGCCTGGATGCGCGGCTGATCACCTGGCACGTCAAGTCCACCACCAAGGCGCAGCAGGGACTGTACGAATACGATGCGGTGAGTCGGTTGCGCGACTCCCAACTGGGTGACCCGCGGGTGCAGGATGTCGCCCACTACATCAAGCCGGGGAAGCTGTGGGACGCCTTCACCGCGGAGGACAGGGTGGTCCTGCTGATCGACGAGATCGACAAGGCCGACATCGAGTTTCCCAACGACCTGCTGCTCGAGCTGGATCGCATGGAATTCCATGTCTACGAGACCGGCGAGACCATTCGTGCCCAGCGACGGCCGATCATCATCATCACCTCGAACAACGAGAAGGAGCTGCCGGACGCCTTCCTGCGCCGCTGCTTCTTTCATTTCATCCGCTTTCCCGAGCGCGAGACCCTGGAGCGGATCGTCCAGGTCCATTACCCGAATCTGCAAGGACGCCTGGTGAAGGAGGCGCTGGACCTGTTCTACGACCTGCGTAACGTGCCTGGACTGAAGAAGAAGCCCTCCACCTCCGAGCTGGTGGACTGGCTGGCCTTGCTGCTGGGTGATGAAACCGCCCAGGCAGCTCTGCAGGGCGAGGGTAGCCTGCCCCCCCTGGCCGGCGCCCTGCTGAAGAACGAGCAGGACCTGCAACTGCTCGAACGCCAGGCTTTCATGCGCCGCCGCCGGAGCTGAGGATCGGCATGTTCCTCGACTTCTTCACCCGCCTGAGAGCGGCCGGCATTCCGGTCTCCATCGGCGAACTGCTGGACCTGCACGCTGCGCTGGATGCCGGTATCGCGGTGGTCGATCCCGAGGCTTTCTATCTGTTGGCGCGGACCCTGTTGGTCAAGGACGAGCGCTTCTTCGACCGTTTCGACCAGGTCTTCGCCGGCGAGATGGCCAGAGCTGAGCGCTCGTCGGAGACGAAGGCGATTCCCGCGGACTGGCTAAGACTGGAGCTTCAACGGCTGCTATCCGCAGAGGACCGCCAGCGGCTGCAGGCATTGGGCGGATTGGATGAGTTGCTCAATACCCTGCAGCAGCGCCTCGCGGAGCAGCGTGAGCGGCATGCCGGCGGCAACAAGTGGGTTGGCACCGGGGGGACCAGTCCCTTTGGCAGCGGGGGCTACAACCCCTTCGGCGTGCGCATCGGCGAGGCCGGTACTCGTCAGGGGCGGGCGGCCAAGGTGTGGGAGCAACGGGACTATCGCAACCTCGATGATCAGGCTCCGCTGGACCGACGCAATCTGCAACTGGCGTTGCGCCGCCTGCGGCGCTTCGCTCGGCAGGGCGCCGCGGCCGAATTCGACCTGGATGCCACGGTGGCGGCCACGGCGAAGGAGGGCGGTTTGCTGGACGTCCGCTATCGCCCGGAACGCCATAACGCGACCAAGGTGTTGCTACTGTTCGACGTAGGCGGCTCCATGGATCTGCACGTACGCCTCTGCAGCGAGCTCTTCAGTGCCTGCCGTCTCGAGTTTCGTCACCTGGAGTACTACTACTTCCACAACTGCGTTTACGAGCGGGTCTGGCGGGACAATGCCCGACGGCACGAAGAGGGCCTGCCGACCGCTGAGCTGCTACGTCGTTACGGGGCGGACTATCGCCTGGTGATCGTTGGCGATGCCAGCATGGGACCCTACGAGATCACCCATCCCGGCGGTAGCGTCGAGCACTGGAACGAAGAGCCCGGCGCGCTCTGGATTCAGCGGCTGTGCCAGCACTTTCCCCGGGCTGCCTGGCTCAATCCCTATCCGCGCGACGGCTGGGACTTCAGCACTTCCATCGGTCTATTGCGGGAGCTCATGGGGCAGCGGATGTTCCCCCTGACCGGCGAAGGATTGGCTGAGGCCATCAGGGCGCTGACCCGCCAATGAAAAACCCCGGCCGAGGCCGGGGCTTGGGTTTCACGTCACGCTCAGCGTTGGCCGTAGCGACGCAGGGCTTCGATACGGTCTTCCAGCGGCGGGTGGCTCATCAGCAGACCGGCCAGGCCATTCTTCAGCGAACCGTTGATGCCGAAGGCATTGAGGGTGTCGGGCATCTGCACCGGAATACCCTGTTCGGCGCGCAGGCGCTGCAGGGCGCCGATCATGGCGTTGGGGCCGGCCAGGCGGGCACCGGCTTCGTCGGCGCGGAATTCGCGTTTGCGCGAGAACCACATGACGATGATGCTCGCCAGGATGCCCAGCACCAGCTCGGCTACGATGGTGGTCACGAAGTAGGCGATACCATGACCCTCTTCGTTCTTGAAGATAGCCTTGTCGACGAAGTTGCCGAAGATCCGCGCGAAGAACATCACGAAGGTGTTCACCACGCCCTGGATCAGCGCCAAGGTCACCATGTCGCCATTGGCGACGTGACCGATTTCGTGGGCCAGTACCGCTCGTACTTCGTCAGGCGAGAAACGCTCCAGCAGGCCCTGGCTGACCGCGACGAGGGCGTCGTTACGGTTCCAGCCGGTGGCGAAGGCGTTGGCCTCGTAGGCCGGGAAGATGCCGACCTCCGGCGTCTTGATGCCGGCCTCGCGGGCCAGCTCTTCGACGGTCTGCAGCAACCATTGCTCGTGACGGGTACGGGGTTGGCTGATGACTTCGGTGCGGGTGCTCATCTTCGCCATCCACTTGGAGATGAACAGCGAGACCAGCGAGCCGGCGAAACCGAACACGGCACAGAACACCAGCAGACTGCCATAGTTCTGACCGGTGTAGCGATCCACGCCAAGCACCTTCAAGGTGATGCTGGCAACGATCAGCACCGCCAGGTTGGTAGCCAGAAACAACAGAATGCGCATCATGGTGGGGTACAGCTCCTCACAGGTTTATCTGCCGGCTATATAAGGTTCGGCCCGGATCCATTCAACGTCTCCACTATTGCAAACTGTGTCGCCCGGATAAGCGACCACCCACTCGGCAAAGCGAGGCCGAGGGCCAGTGCCGTCTGGCGCCGCGGCAGCGGCCAGACGGGTGAAAGACGCGGAAATGCTTTGGTGGCCTACTGGGAGTAGCCGCCGAGGAAGTTGCCGATCCGGCCGATGGCCTGTTCCAGGTCGTCGACGCGGGGCAGGGTGACCACGCGGAAGTGGTCGGTCCAGGGCCAGTTGAAGGCGGTGCCCTGGACGATCAGCAGTTTTTCCGACAGCAGCAGGTCGAGGGCGAACTTCTCGTCGTTGTGGATGGGGCAGACCTTGGGATCGATACGCGGGAAGGCGTAGAGCGCGCCCATCGGCTTCACGCAACTGACGCCGGGGATGTCGTTGAGCAGCTTCCAGGCGCGGTTGCGCTGTTCCAGCAGGCGGCCGTTGGGCAGCACCAGGTCGTTGATGCTCTGGTAGCCGCCCAGGGCGGTCTGGATCGCATGCTGGCTGGGCACGTTGGCGCACAGCCGCATGTTGGCGAGGATGTCCAGGCCCTCGATGTAGCTCTGGGCGCGATGCTTGGGCCCCGAGACGATCAACCAGCCGGAGCGGAAGCCGGCGACGCGATAGGACTTGGACAGGCCGTTGAAGGTCAGGCACAGCACGTCCGGCGCCAGGGAGGCGGTGGAGATGTGCACGGCTTCGTCGTAGAGGATCTTGTCGTAGATCTCGTCGGAGAACAGCACCAGGTTATGCCGCCGTGCCAGTTCGACGATGCCTTCCAGAACCTCCTTGGAATAGACGGCGCCGGTGGGGTTGTTGGGGTTGATCAGTACCAGCGCCTTGGTGTTGCTGGTGATCTTGGCTTCCATGTCGGCCAGGTCCGGGAACCAGTCGGCCTGTTCGTCGCACAGGTAGTGCACCGGCTTGCCACCGGCCAGGCTGACCGCGGCGGTCCACAGCGGATAGTCCGGCGCCGGGATCAGCACCTCGTCGTTGTTGTTGAGCAGCGCCTGCATGGCCATGACGATCAGCTCGGAGACGCCGTTGCCGAGGTAGATATCCTCGATGCCCACGCCCTCGATGCGCTTCTGCTGGCAATACTGCATGACCGCCTTGCGCGCGCTGAACAGGCCCTTGGAGTCACTGTAGCCCTGGGCGGTGGGCAGGTTGCGGATGACGTCCTGCAGAATCTCCTCGGGCGCCTCGAAACCGAAGGGCGCCGGATTGCCGATGTTGAGCTTCAGGATGCGGTGGCCTTCTTCCTCGAGGCGCTTGGCATGCTTGAGGACCGGGCCGCGGATGTCGTAGCAGACATTGGCGAGCTTGTTCGACTTGGAGACCTGCATGGTGGACTGAATCCTGAAAAAAAGGGCGAGAAAGACGGGATGGAGGCGGACGCCGACCGGCGCTTGGCAGCATCCGGGGGTGGATGCCAGACTGAGCGGGAATCATACGGCCGCATCGCCCGATACAAAAGATGCGCCGGCATCCAGAGAGGTCATCATGGAAAAAGTACAGCGTAGCCCGGAAGACTGGCGCGAGCGCCTGACCGGCGATCAGTTTCGTGTCTGTCGCCTGGCCGCGACCGAAGCGCCCTACACCGGCGCCTATTGCAACACCAAGACCCCTGGCGTCTATCGCTGCGCCTGCTGCGAACTGGCGCTGTTCGATTCCACCAGCAAATTCGATTCCGGCTGTGGTTGGCCCAGCTACTATGCGCCCATAGCTCCTGATGCCGTGCAGGAGAAGGAAGACTTCAGTCACGGCATGCACCGCATCGAGGTGTTGTGCGCTCGTTGCGATGCGCATCTGGGGCACGTCTTCCCCGACGGTCCGCCGCCGACCGGCCTGCGCTATTGCATCAACTCGGTCGCCCTCGACCTTGAGCCCAGGGAGTCCGCGTGACCTCGGAGATCCTGCAGATTCCCTTTCGCATGGCCGATGGCCAGTCCGCCCGGCTGGCCGACTGGCCGGCCCGGGCCTACCTGGTGGTCAATACCGCCAGCCGTTGTGGCTTCACCGAACAGTACGCCGGGCTCGAAGAGCTGCAGCAGCGCTACCTGGAACAGGGCCTGCGGGTCATCGTCTTTCCCTGCAATCAGTTCGGAGCCCAGGAACCGGATGCGGACGCCCAGATCCAGACGTTCTGCGTCACCCGTTTCGGCGTCAGCTTTCCGGTGATGGCCAAGCTCGAGGTCAATGGCGAGGCCGCCCACCCGCTGTTCACCGCGCTGAAACGTGCGGCTCCCGGGCTGCTAGGGCGTCCCATTCGCTGGAACTTCACCAAGTTCCTGATCGACCCCGAGCGTGGGCGGATAAGGCGCTTCGCGCCCATCACCAAGCCCGAGCGGCTGGAGCGGCATGTCCAGCGGCTGCTGGCGCAGTAGGTCGTGAAGGGCGAGATGCCTGATAAAAGTCATACAATATTGTTCGGATAGGCGGACTGATCGCCTGTGCCGTCAACCTAGTCGTCAAGGATCTTTCTCGTGAGTTCTTCCCTAGAAGCCTTTCTCCTCCAGGCACAACAGGTGCTCGAACGCCTCGAGCCACTGCTGCCGCATCGCCGTGAGCCGCTGGATTGGCAGCACTGCTATGCGGCGCGCTGGCGCCATGAGGGGCATGGTGGTTACCTGCAGCCGCTCGAGGTCAATCTCGAATTGCGCCTGACCGATCTGCTCGGCATCGATCGGCAGCGCGACCAGCTGTCCCGCAACACCCGCCAGTTCGTTGCCGGCTTGCCGGCGAATCACAGTTTGCTCTGGGGTGCGCGCGGGACTGGCAAGTCGTCGCTGATCCGGGCATTGCTGGCGGAATATGCCGGCCAGGGTCTGCGCCTGATCGAGATCGAGCGCGACGACCTGGCCGATCTACCGCGAGTCGTGGAGCAGATCGCCGGGCAACCGCAGCGCTTCGTGCTGTTCTGTGATGATCTTTCCTTCGATGCCGGCAGTGACGATTACCGGGTGCTCAAGAGCGTACTCGACGGTTCCCTGGAGCAGGCGCCGGACAACGTGCTGCTCTATGCCACCTCCAACCGCCGGCACCTGGTGGCCGAGCGGCAGAGCGACAATGCCAACTGGGAACATGTCGACGGCGAGCTGCACCCGAGCGAAGCGGCCGAGGACAAGATCGCGCTGTCGGATCGCTTCGGCCTGTGGCTATCCTTTTATCCGTTCACCCAGGATCACTACCTCGCCGTGGTCCGCCATTGGTGCACGACCCTGGCCGGCAAGTCCGGGCTTGCCCTGCAGTGGTCGGAGGATGCCGACCGCGAAGCGATCCGCTGGGCGTCCGGACGCGGCAACCGTAATGGTCGCTGCGCCTATCAATTCGCCCGGCAGTGGGTCGGGCTCAAGCTATTGGAGCAAGCATGACGGTAGAACTCTCGGGCGTCGGCGCCGGGCTGGAAGGCTATGCCATGCTGGCGGCGCAAGCCGAGGCACTGCTGGCCGACGAGCGCAACCTGGTGGCCAATGCCGCCCAGCTGTCGGCCTTCATCTTCCAGGAGGTGCCCGATCTCAACTGGGCCGGCTTCTATCTTGTCGACGGCCAGGACCAACTGCTGCTGGGGCCTTTCCAGGGCAAGGTCGCCTGTATGCGCATTCCCTTCAGCAAGGGCGTCTGTGGCGCTGCGGCGCGGGAGCGGCAGACCCAGCGCGTCGAGGACGTACATGCTTTTCCAGGACATATCGCCTGCGACGCCGCCTCACGCAGTGAGCTGGTGGTGCCGCTGGTCAAGGATGATCGGCTGATTGGCGTGCTGGATCTGGACAGCCCCAACCCGGCGCGTTTCAGCGCCACAGATCAGGCGGGGATCGAGCGGCTGGTGGCGGTCTTCCTGGCCGCTACCGACTGCTGAACGGGAGACAGTAGGGCAGGGAAGCCCTCATTCGTAATCGTTCTTCTTGCGCCAGCTGTCATCCTTGAGCGTATCCACGCTGTCCGACAGCTCGTTGGCGCTGCTGCTGGCCTGTTCGGCCAGCTCGCTCTGCTGGCGTTTCACCTGGGCGATCTGTTCTTCTAGATAGGCCAGCATCTCGGTGTAGCGTTCGGGTTGCTGTTGTTTGCGAATCTGCATGATGGCGCGCTCGTACGCCTGTCGCGCCTGGATGAAGTGCTCGTTCTTGATCTGCTGGTCGGCCTGGTAGCGGAAGAACTCCACGTAGCTCACCGTCAGCAGATAGCGCATTTCGCCCACCCAGCGCTGGGCTTCCTGGCCGTCGAGGATGCCGATCTGGCTGGCGTGGGCCACCAGGGCGTGCAGCATTTCGATATAGCCGCGTACTTCCTTTACCCGGGCTTCGGTGTGTACCGGTCGCGCGACGTTGGTCACTTCGATGTCATCGCCCTTGGCGATGGCCTCGTCCAGTTCCGTCTTGCGCGAGGTTAGGCTGGCCGACAGCGGCTGCAGGGCAGCGAGCCGGGCGATCATGCCGAGTTCGATATGGTTGAACAGTTGCTTGAGGGGCGGGGTCATCAGCTGGCCGGGCAGGCTGGCGGACAGCTGGGCGCAACGCTTGATGCGGTCGGTGAGGTCGGCGACCAGGCGCTGCTTCTCCAGGCGACCGGCTTCCAGCTTCTGGTTGACGAAGGCGATCATGATGATCAACAGCACCCCGAGCCCTACTACCGCTGCAATCATCGTTGAGGACATGCCCTTCTCCATGGTGCTTGCCCGCCTTTTGTCGCGCGAGCGAAGTCGTTGATTTGAAAAGTATTTAATCAGCTATTGACGCCCAGGGTAAGGCTCCCTAGAATGCGCGCACTCCCAACGGCGGCAAGCGTCAGCCGAGTGGTAGGCCAGAATCCCAAGGGATTCTACCTGGTCCCCTTCGTCTAGTGGCCTAGGACACCGCCCTTTCACGGCGGTAACAGGGGTTCGAGTCCCCTAGGGGACGCCAAAATTGCGGGAATAGCTCAGTTGGTAGAGCACGACCTTGCCAAGGTCGGGGTCGCGAGTTCGAGTCTCGTTTCCCGCTCCAAATATAGTCCAGCTGCCTCTTGGCAGGTGGACGCAAGGTGAAAGGCCTTGCAGAAAGAGGTTTCGTCCCCTTCGTCTAGTGGCCTAGGACACCGCCCTTTCACGGCGGTAACAGGGGTTCGAGTCCCCTAGGGGACGCCATATTGCGGGAATAGCTCAGTTGGTAGAGCACG
>NZ_CAJYDW010000013.1 GCF_913774235.1 uncultured Pseudomonas sp.
GGGGCCACGAGGTCGGGCTGCACGCCTGGGACCACCATGCCTGGCAGGCCCATACCGGCAGCTGGAGCCTGGAACGCCTGGGCGAGGAATTCGGCCGCGGCCTGCACGCCCTGGAAGACATCCTCGGCGCCCAGGTCGACTGCTCCGCCGCCGCCGGCTGGCGCGCCGATCCGCGGGTGGTGCTGGCCAAGGAGGCCTTCGGCCTGCGCTACAACAGCGATTGCCGCGGCAGCGCCCTGTTCCGCCCGCGGCTGAGCAACGGCGGCCACGGCACGCCGCAGATCCCGGTGGACATGCCGACCTTCGACGAGGTGGTCGGTCCGGATCTTGCCGCCGCGGATTGGAACGATTATCTGCTCAAGCTGTTCCGTCCCAATGCGCTCAACGTCTACACCCTGCACGCCGAGGTGGAAGGCATCGCCTTCGCCGAGGATTTCCGCGCCCTGCTCAAGGCGGCGCGGGAACAGGGCGTGCTCTTCCTGACCCTGGGCGACCGCCTGCCGACCGATCCGCGCCAGTTACCCGCGGGCAACCTGATCCGCGGTAGCCTGGCTGGCCGCCAGGGCTGGCTGGGCGTGCAGGCATGACCCGGCGCTGTCTACTCGCGCTGCTGCCGCTGGCGCTGCTGGCCTATGCGTTGCCGCTCGAATGGCGGGGGCTGTGGATTCCGGACGAGTCGCGCTACGCCCAGATCGCCCAGGAACTTTGGCGCAGCGGCGACTGGGTGGTGCCGCATTTCCTCGGCCTGCCGTACTTCGAGAAGCCCATCGGTGGTTACTGGACCCAGGCCATCGCCCAGGCCTGGCTGGGCGATTCGCTGTTCAGCGTGCGCCTGGTGCCGCTGCTGGCCAGCCTCGCCACCGCCGCCCTAGTGGTGCGCCTGACCCGGTCGATCTGGCAGGACCGTACCCTGGCCCTGCTCGCCGGGGTGCTCTATCTCTCCTGCCTGGCCGTGGCCGGCCTGGCTACCTACGTGACCCTGGATGCCCAATTCGCCTGCTGGATGGCCCTGGCGCTGCTCGCCCTTTGGCAGGCCCAGGCGGCCACGACCCTTAGCGCTGCCCTGGGCAACTGGGCACTGCTCGGCCTGGCCTGCGGCTGTGGCCTGCTGACCAAGGGCTTTCTCGCCCTGGTGCTGCCAGTGCTGGTTGCCGTGCCCTTCTTCATCCTGCAGGGGCGGCTGGGCGAACTGCTCAAGCGCGGCCCGCTGGCCGTGCTGGTGGCGGCCCTGGTGGTGGCGCCCTGGGCCTTGCTGGTGGCCCACCGCGATCCGGATTTCTGGCATTTCTTCTTCTGGCACGAGCACATCCAGCGTTTCGCCGGCCAGGACGCCCAGCACGAGCGGCCCTTCTGGTTCTACGGCCCGATCCTGCTGCTGGCCATCCTGCCCTGGGCCGGCCTGTTGCCGCGCACCCTGGGCGCGGCCTGGCGCGAGCGGCGTCATGCCGGCACGGCCTTTCTCGGCCTGGCGTTCGCGACCCAGCTGGTGTTCTTCAGCCTCAGCCGCGGCAAGCTACCCACCTATCTGCTGCCGAGCCTGACCGCGCTGGTGCCGCTGCTGGCGCGTACCCTGCTGGAAGGCTATCGCCGCAGCGATTTCGGTGCTCTGCGCCTGAACGGCCTGTGCAACCTGCTGCTGGGGCTGGTCGGCCTGGTGGCGCTGCTGGTCTATGGCGGCCGTCTCTACGATGGCGGCGACGAAGGCCTGACCCATGGCCTGGCGCTGCTGGCCCCTCTGGCACTGCTGGTGGCCGGCCTGGGAGCGCTGCGCTGGCCACGCCTTACCGCCCTGGCGCCGGCCGTGGCGCTCTGGGTGATCCTGCCGCTGCTGTCCGTCGCCCTGCCCAACAGCGTGGTCGACAACAAGCTGCCGAGTACCTTCATCGAGGCCCAGCTCAGTCACTTCAAGAAAGCCGGCCTGCTGGTCAGCAACGACCTCGGGGTCGCCGCCAGCCTGGCCTGGGCTACCCATCGCGATGACGTGGTGGTGGTAGGTGGTCCGGGTGAGCTCAAGTACGGCTTCGAGCGTGAGCCCGACAGTGGCCGGCTGATCCCCGAGCAGGGACTGGCCGCCTGGCTCGCCGCGCATCGCGATCAGGGCCCGGTGGACATCCTGCTGCGGGTGGACGGCCCCAGCGATCGCCAACTGCTCGACAGCCTGCCCGAACCTGGCGAAAGCATCGCCAGCGAGCGCCTGGTGCTGCTGGTCTATCCGAGGCTTACGCCATGACCGCTGTCGATGGCCTGCTGATCGCCCTGGTGATAGCGCTCACCTGCGCCGGCCAATTGGGCCAGAAGCGCGCGGTGGCCGCCGGCAACGCCCTGGCCGCCCGGCTGAGATCGCCCTGGCTGTGGGGCGCGCTGGTCTGCCTGGGTCTGGCCCTGCTGGTCTGGTGCGCGGTGCTGCAGCGGGTGCCGGTGGGCGTCGCCTATCCCTTGTTGTCGCTCAATACCCTGGCGGTCACCCTGGTGGCACGCCTGGTCTTCGGCGAGACGGTGGACGCCCGTGCCTGGTGTGGCTGCCTGTGCATCGTCGTCGGCGCCGCCCTGCTGGGAGGCCAGCTATGAACGGTCTGCTGCCCCTGGGCCTGAGCATCCTCCTGACCACCCTGGCCCAGCTGTCCCTGCGCGCGGCCCTGGTGCGGCTGCCGGCCATGGCCACCTGGGCCAGCGCGCCCACGGCGCTGTTCGGCACTGACGGGCTGCTGCTGGCCCTGGGCATCCTCTGCTACGGCCTGTCGCTGCTGGCCTGGCTGGCCGCCCTGGCGCGCCTGCCGCTGGGCCGCGCCTATGCCGCGCTCGGCCTCTCCTACGTCTTCGTCCACCTCGGCGCAGCCTGGCTGCCAGGCGCCGCCGAATCCTTCACTCCCTGGAAAACCCTGGGCGTCGCGCTGGTCGTGGCCGGCGTCGCCCTCGTCGGCGGACCCCGGTCCGGCGCCGCTCCCACCTCGAGGAACACCCTATGAACATCAGCGTTTTCGGCATCGGCTACGTGGGCCTGGTGCAAGCCGCCGTGCTGGCGGAAGTCGGCCACCAGGTGGTGTGCATGGACATCGATCGCGTCAAGATCGACAAGCTCAAGCGTGGCGAGGTGACCCTCTACGAACCCGGTCTCGAAGACCTGGTGCGCAGCAACCTGGCCGCCGGCCGCCTGGTGTTCACCCATGACGCCGCCGAGGCCGTGGCCCATGGCGCCGTGCAATTCATCGCCGTCGGCACCCCGCCGGCCGCCGATGGCTCGGCCGACCTGTCCGCCGTCTTCGCTGTGGCCGAGACCATCGCCCGCCTGCGCCGTGAGCCGTTGGTCGGTCAGCCGGTCTCGCGCGATCCGCTGCTGGTGGTGAACAAGTCCACCGTGCCGGTGGGCACCGGTGACCGCGTCCGTGCGCTGATCCACGAGGTGCTGGCCGAAGAGGGCCGTACCCTGCACGTGGAAGTGGTCTCCAACCCGGAATTCCTCAAGGAAGGCGCCGCCATCGCCGATTGCAAGAAGCCCGACCGCATCGTGGTGGGTACCGATTCGCCGGTGGCCCGCGACCTGATGCGCGAACTCTATGCGCCCTTCAATCGCAACCATGACCGTATCCAGTGCATGGACCTGCGCAGCGCCGAGCTGGCCAAGTACGCCGCCAACAGCCTGCTGGCGGTGAAGATCAGCTTCATCAACCAGATCGCCGAACTGGCCGAGCGGGTCGGCGCCGACATCGAGGCGGTGCGCCAGGCCATCGGCGCCGATCCGCGCATCGGTCACCACTTCATCTATCCCGGCTGCGGCTACGGCGGCTCCTGCTTCCCCAAGGACCTGCAGGCGCTGATCCGCACCGGCGAGGAAAACGAGCTGGACCTGGATCTGCTGCGCGCCGTGGAAGCCATCAACGTGCGCCAGAAGACCAAGCTGTTCGAGCGCATCAGCACCTACTTCGACGGTGACCTCAAGGGCCGCACCTTCGCCCTCTGGGGCCTGGCCTTCAAGCCCAACACCGACGACATGCGCGATGCGCCCAGCCGGGTGCTGATGGAAGCCCTCTGGGAGGCCGGCGCTAAGGTGCGCGCCTTCGACCCGGTGGCCATGGCCGAGGCCCAGCGCCTCTATGGCCACGACGAGCGCCTGGCGCTGATGGGCACCCCCGAGGCCGCCCTGGCCGGTGCCGATGCCCTGATCATCTGCACCGAATGGCAGCAGTTCAAGGCGCCGGACTTCGACCTCATCGCCCGCCAGCTCAACCAGCCGGTGATCTTCGATGGCCGCAACCTCTTCGATCCCGAGCGCATGGCGCGCCGCGGCATCGAGTACTTCGCCATCGGTCGCGGCGCGGCCCTGAGCGGTCCCCAGGTCCCCCGTCGCGTGGACGCCGCCTGATGGTGTCGCCCATTCCCCTGACCCCGCCGGGTGCGCGCCTGGTCACCCTGCCGGCGGCCAACCGCCTGCGCGGGGAAAGCCTGCTGGTCGGACTGGTCGCCACGCTGCTGTTCACCCTGGGTATCTGGAACCAGGCGCCCCAGGGCTTCGACGGGCGCTGGGCGGTGTTCCTGGAGGAGATGTTCCGCCATGGCCCGGCCTTTTTCCCCACCACCTACGGCCAGCCCTATCCGGACTATCCCGCCACAGCCACCTGGCTGAGCTGGCTGGCGGCGCGGGTGATCGGCGCGCCCAATCACCTGGCCAACGTGCTGCCCACCGCCCTGGCCTCGGCCGCGGTACTGGCGCTGACCTATCGCCTGCTGGCCGACACCCGTCGCGCCTGGGCGTTGCTCACGGTGCTGCTGGTGGCCCTGACCCCGCAGTGGCTGGAAAAGGCCCGCGCGGTCTGCCTGGATCAACTGGTCGCCCTGGTGGTGCTGGGCTGCTTCTATCTGCTCTACAGCGCCGACCGCGACGGTCGGCCGCTGCGCCGCCTGTTGGTGTTGCCGCTGTTCGCCCTGGGCTTCGCCATCCGCGGCCCGCTGGGGCTGATCGAGCCCTGCGGCGTGGTCTGCCTCTACTGGCTGGTGGTGGCCTGGGGGGAACCGGCGCGGCGCACCCTGGCTCTGCAGCGGCTGGTGGGCTATGGCCTGGCCGGCCTGGCGCTGCTCGCCCTGTGCTGGTGGACGCTGATCCAGCTGGCCCACCATGAAGGCGGCGCCGACTTCGCCGCCGAAGTCTGGCACATGCAGGTCAGCGGCCGGCTGGACGAGAGCGGCAAGCCGTTCTGGTTCTATCTGCAACTGGGCCTGTATCGCTACCTGCCGGTAATGCCGCTGGCGTTGCTGGTGCTGGTGGCCGAGCGCCGCCGCCTGCTGGACTGGCCGCACACCGTCCAGCGGCGCCTGCTGCTGGCTCTGGCCGGTAGCGGTCTGCTGATCCTGGTCGGGCTGTCCATCCCGCACTTCAAGCGCGCCTACTACGTGGTGCCCATGGTGCCTTTCCTGGCCGCCATCGCCGCCCATGGCCTGCTGCGCGCGGAGGGTTGGTTCCGCCGGATCGTGCCGGTCTACAGGGCGCTGGTGCTGGCGCTGCCGGGGCTGGCTCTGGTGGCGCTGCTGGTCTGCCGTCACCTCTGGCAGCGCCACGGCTACTGGCCGGACGTCTCCCTGGCGCTGTGGATACCCGTTTTCGTCGCCCTGCAGCTCGCCGCCCTGATCGCCTGGCGGCGCCTGGACGGTACCCGCCGACTGCTCGCCCTCAGCGCCCTGGCGCTGGCCGCCCAGTGGCTGATGTTGGTCGTGGTCGTGGAACCGGCCCAGGACCTGCAATACGACAGCCGCGGCTTCGTCCAGCAGGTGGAAGGGATGCGTCAGGCGCAGCCGGGTCCCCTGGTATTCTTCGGCCTCGGCCAGGACAGCTGGGCGATCCGCTACATCATGAACCTGGACCACGACGAGCAGCCGCTCTTCATCGCCCGGCCCCAGGTCGCCGACCTGGCCCATCTGCCCGCCGGCGCCTGGGTCATCCTCGCCCGCGCCGACCGCGAGCTGCTGGCCGGCACCCCGCTGGTGAATCAGCAACCGGTGCTGGAACGCCGCCTCAACGGCAATCCCTGCCTGGTGTACCGCCTACCGTGACGCCCCGGAGCTGACCGCGCTAGCGGTCAGCTCTGTACAGCTCCAGGATCCGACTGCGTCCCTGCTCGGCGACCAGGTAATGGCCGTCGCCGCGGGCAATCAGGGTCTGCGCCGAGCGCAGGTGCGAGAGCACCGTGACCAGGCGACCGTCGGGCTGCACCAGCAGGACGCGGGCGCCATGGGTGGCGTCTTCGGTGATCCATAGGCCGTCGGCCGAGCACTGCACGAAGCCGGGGGCATCGAGGCCCTCGGCGACCAGGGTGTCGGCGCCCTGGGGTTGCCACTGCTTGACCCAGCCCTTGGCCTTCTCGGTATAGAACAGCCGGCCATCGGGACAGCGCGCGACGCCTTCGCCCTCCACCAGGCCGTCGCGCAGCACCTCCAGGCGTCGCTGCGCGGGGTCGTAGCTCAGCAACCGGCCACTGGGCCGGTCTTCGATGGCATAGAGCAACTGGCCGTCGGTGGCCACGCCCTCGACGTCGTTGCCGTCGAACAGCGACTCGGGACGCCCGTCGCGCAACAGGAACACCGGGAAGGTCCCGCCTTCCTGGCTGACCACCAACTGACCCTGGAACATGACCAGGCCATCCGGTTTGGACAATTCGCCCAGCACTGGCTGGCGCTGCCTATCGGGCTTCAGGCGCAGCAGGCTGCCACGGCGACTGGAGAACTCCTGGGTGGCGAACAGGCTGCCATCGGCCGCCAGTGCCAGGGCGCTGACCATGGGGATGTCCGTGGCGAATTCGCGATAGCCCCAGCCCGCGGCGGCGCTGACCGGATGGAAATGCCGCCAGGCCGGGTAGGCGAAGCCGAGCGCCACCACGGCGACGCCCAGCGCCAGACCCTTGCCCAAACCCCGGCGTGAAAAACGTCGCATGGCGACCTCGCTAAGCGATGGAAAGACCTCTCAGCTTAGCGGGCAGGACGTGAAGATTCCGTCGCCGGCGCCCCCCAGGAGGAGCGCCGGCAGTAGAGGCGGCGCCTCAGGCGGTGAGGAAGGCCTCGGTCAGCTTGACCCAGTAGCGCGCGCCCACCGGCAGCAGGGCGTCGTTGAAGTCGTAGGCCGGGTTGTGCAGGTTGGCGCTGGGGCCATTGCCGACGAACAGGTAGCAGCCGGGCACCTGTTGCAGCATGTAGGCGAAATCCTCGCTGGCCGGGATGGGCGCGAAGGGGTGCAGGGCGTCGGCACCGAAGTGGTCGAGGGCCACCTGGCGGGCGAAGGCGGTGGGGCCGTCGTGGTTGACCAGCACCGGATAGCCGCGCTGGTAATCCAGCTCGGCGCTGGCGCCGAAGCTCTCGGCCTGGGCGCGTACCAGGGCGCTGATGCGCTGCTCCAGCAGATCGCGGGTGCTGTCCTGGAAGGCGCGGATGGTGAGCTTCATCTCCACCGCATCGGGGATGACGTTGGAGGCTTCGCCGCCATGGATGCTGCCGACGGTGACCACGGCGGTATCCAGCGGCGCCACGTTGCGCGAGACCACGGTCTGCAGCGCCAGCACGGTGGCGGCGCTGGCGACGATGGGGTCGACCGCCTTGTCCGGCACCGCGCCGTGACCGCCCTGGCCGCGGATGCGCAGGAGGGCGGTGTCGGAGGAGGCCATGGCGGCGCCGTCGACGAAGCAGAACTTGCCGGTGGGCACGCCCGGCATGTTGTGCAGGCCGAACACCTGGTCGCAGGGGAACAGCTCGAAGAGGCCGTCCTGCATCATCTTCAGGGCGCCGCCCAGGCCTTCCTCGGCCGGCTGGAAGATCAGGTGCAGGGTGCCGTCGAAGGCGCGGGTCTCGGCCAGGCAGCGGGCGGCGGTGAGCAGGGTGGTGGTGTGGCCGTCGTGACCGCAGGCGTGCATGCGCCCGGGGTGCTGGCTGGCGTAGTCGAGGCCGGTGGTTTCCAGGATCGGCAGGGCGTCCATGTCGGCGCGGATGCCTAGCACCTTGCTGCCGCTGCCGGCGCGCAGGGTGCCGACCACCCCGGTGCCGCCCAGGCCGCGATGGACCTCGTAGCCCCAGCCGGCGAGGGCGGCGGCCACCAGGTCGCTGGTGCGCTGTTCCTGGTAACCCAGTTCGGGATGACGGTGGATGTCGCGGCGCAGGGCGACCATGTCCGGCAGGTAGCCGGCGATATGACGGGCGGTGGCGTCTTGATCCGCAGCGGTGGCGAGGCTCATGGCGATCTCTCTCAATCCAGGTGGCGTTCGGGATAGCTCAGCAATGCCAACCATCCTATCAGCAGCATGGCGATCAGGTACCAGGCCGGGGCGAGCGGACTGCCGCTGGCCTGGATCAGCCAGGTGGCGATGAATTGGGCGGTGCCGCCGAACAGCGTCACCGCCAGGGCATAGGTCATGGCCAGTCCCGTGGCCCGCACCGGCCGCGGCAGGCCGGCGAGGATCAGCAGCAGACCGGCGGTCATGTTCACGCTCATGGCGGTGATCACCAGGAAGCGGGCGGCGAAGGCCAGCCCCTGGGTGGTCGGGTCGTGCAGCCAGACGAAGGCCGGATAGATGCCCAGCAGGGCCACCGCCAGGCTGACCAGGGCCACCGGCTTGTAGCGGCCGAAGCGATCCAGCAGCAGCCCGGCGGCCAGGGCGGCGGCCATCTGCACCGCGCTGGAGGCCACCCCGGCGAGATAGGCGCTGGTAGCCGGCAGGCCGACAATGCGGGTCATGTAGGTGGGCATGTAGAACTGCATCAGGTAGGTCAGCAGGGTGGCCGACATCACGATCAGCAGGCCCAGGCCGAAACGCCGCGGGTGCTCACGCAGGAAGGCGCGCACCGGGCCGCCCTCGGCCACGCCGGCGCCGCTCCAGGTCTCGTCCACCTGGCGGCGGATATAGAGGCCGACCGGGATGATCAGCAGCCCGACCAGGAAGGGGATGCGCCAGCCCCAGGCGTGCAGGTCGGCTTCGGACAGGCTGCGGGTGAGCAGGGCACCCAAGGCGGCACCGAGCAGGGCACTGCCGCCTTGGCTGATGACCTGCCAGCTGACGTGGAAGCCGCGCCGCCCGGGGCTGGCCGATTCCAGCAGCAGGGTGGTGGCAGCGCCGATCTCGCCACCCGCCGAGAAGCCCTGCAGCAGGCGACCCAACAGCAGGATCAGCGGGGCGGCAAGACCGATCTGGGCGTGGGTCGGGGTGAAGGCGATGAGGGCACTGCCCAGGCCCATCAGGGAAATAGTCAGCAGCATGGCCTGCTTGCGACCGTGGCGGTCGGCATAGGCGCCCAGCACCATGCTGCCCAGCGGGCGCATAACGAAGCCGACGCCAAAGACGCCAACCGCCATTAGCAGGGAGCCGTAGGGGGTGTCCGAAGGAAAGTAGAGCTGGCCGATGATGGCGGCGAAGAAGCTGAACACGGTGAAGTCGAACATCTCCAGCCCGTTGCCGAGGCTGGCGGCGGCGATCAGCTTGGCGCGCGAGGGACCGGCGACGGGCCGGGCGGTCGCCGGGGTGGAGGACGTCGGAAGGACCTGGGCCATGGAGCGCTCCTCGGTGACGGGGTGAATGCTTAGCTATGCAAGTACCGGTCCGGCCCGTCCGAGCCGCGTCTTGGCGCGAGTGGGGCAGGGCGCGGTACCTATCCTTGCGCCAGCCTAGTGCACGGCGGCCAGCTGTGCCGCCTGGGCGACCCGTGGCAGTCGTTCATAAATCCGTCACAATGCCTGCCTAGAGTGCCAGCTCGCGCCTGCGCGTCGCCGGCCCAGGTCCGTCTCCCATCCCCGCGAGGAATCCGGCATGCATCTCAGAGGCCCGCTGACCACGCTGGCGCTCGTTCTGGCGCTCGGTGGCCCGACCGTCGCCCGGGCGACCGACGTCGACCCGGCCCTGCCCGAGTACCAGAAGGTGAGCGGCGTCTCCGGCAACCTGTCCAGCGTCGGCTCCGATACCCTGGCCAACCTGGTCACGCTATGGGCCGAGAGCTACAAACGCGAATATCCCAACCTCAATATCCAGATTCAGGCCGCCGGTTCGTCCACCGCGCCGCCCGCGCTCACCGAGGGCACCGCCAGTATCGGTCCCATGAGTCGCAAGATGAAGGACGCCGAACTGCAGGCCTTCGAGCAGCGCTTCGGTTATCGCCCCACCGCCGTGCCGGTGGCCATCGATGCCCTGGCGATCTTCGTGCACAAGGACAATCCACTGAAACAGCTGACCCTGGAGCAGGTCGATGCCATCTTCTCCAGCACCCGGCTCTGTGGTGGCCCCCGCGAGCTGCGCACCTGGGGCGACCTGGGGCTGACCGGCGACTGGGCCAGGCGCCCGATCCAGCTGTTCGGCCGCAACTCGGTGTCCGGCACCTACGGCTATTTCAAGGAAGCAGCGCTGTGTCGCGGCGATTTCCGCGCCAACGTCAACGAGCAGCCTGGCTCGGCCTCGGTGGTCCAGGCCATCAGCCAGTCCCTGGGCGGCATCGGCTACTCCGGCATCGGTTACCAGACCGCCAGCGTCCACACCCTGGCCCTGGCCAAGCAGGGTACCACCGACTTCGTCGAGGACAACCAGGAGAACACCCTGTCCGGGCGCTACCCACTGGCACGCTTTCTCTACGTCTATGTGAACAAGGCACCCAATCGTCCGCTCAACCCCCTGGAAGGCGAGTTCCTGCGGTTGATCCTCTCCCGCACCGGCCAGGAGGCGGTGGTCAAGGACGGCTACATTCCGCTGCCGGCGCCGGTGGTGCAGCAGGCGCTGAAGTCCCTGGGCTACTGATCGCCGCTGCGCTTCCGCTCGCCTCGCCAGGGGCGCGTCCGGCTGTCCATTCGCTGTAACCTTTCTGTCACACGACGTGATTAGGCTCTGCGCCATGAAATCCCCGGTACCCCCGTCCACGCCCGATCCTCGCGGCCCCGCCCGGCTGGACTTCAACACGTCCGCACTGCGCCGGCGGCGGCGTTGGCGGGCCCTGCAGGATCGACTCATCCGGGGGGCGGTACTGGTCGGCGGCCTCGCCGTGCTGGCCACCATCACGCTGATCTTCTTCTACCTGGCCTACGTGGTGGCGCCGCTGTTTCGCGGTGCCAGCCTGCAGGCCCAGCCGCTGCCCCAACCGGACTGGCTGGCGAGTGCCGGGACACCGCTGCTGCTGGGCCTCGACGAGCAGAACCGCATCGGCCTGCACCTCGCCGCCAGCGGCGAAGCCACCTTCTTCACCCTGGCCGATGGTCAGCCGGTCCTGCGTGAGCGGCTGCCGCTGCCGCCGGGGGTCGGCATCACCAGCCAGGCCCAGGACGCCCCGCGCGGGCTGATCGCCCTGGGACTGTCCGACGGCCGCGTGCTGGTGGCGCACAAGCGCTATGTCTCGCGCTATCCCCAGGGTAACCGGGTGATCATCCCGGAACTCGACTTCCCCTACGGCCGCACGCCCCTCGACCTCGGCGCCGACCGCACCGCGCTGGACCGGGTAGCCATCGCCGGCGACGACGACCTGCTGGTGCTCGCCGGCGCCCAGGGCAATCGGGTGACCGCCCTGCGCCTGGCGCGGCGTGCGGTGCCGGTGACCGGTGGCGAGAGCGGCGAGGTGCGTAGCGTCACGCGGCTGATTCCGCTCAATGCCGCGGTCAAGGCGCTCCACCTCGATCCGCGCGGCCAGTGGCTCTATGCCCTCAACGGTCGCGCCCAGGCGGACGTCTTCGACCTGCGCGACGGCAGCCTCAACGGTCACTACAAGCTGCTCGAGTCCGCCGACGACGAGGTCACCGCCAGTGCCCAACTGCTCGGCGGCGTGTCCCTGCTGGTAGGCACCGCCAAGGGCGGTATCGCCCAGTGGTTCATGGTTCGCGGCCAGGATGGCGAACCGGTGCTGCGGCACATCCGCAGCTTCCAGCTCGGCGCTGCCCCCATCGTGCAACTGGTGCCCGAGCAGCGGCGCAAGGGCTTCCTGGCGCTGGATGCCCAGGGCTGGCTCGGCGTCTACCACAGCACCGCGGCCCGTACCCTGCTGCGCGAGCAGATCGCCCCGGCCGCCGGCGTGCTGGCCCTGTCGCCGCGGGCCGACCGGCTGCTGCTGGAGGTCGATGGCCACCTGCTCGGCTTCGTCCTGAACAATCCGCACCCGGAAGTCTCCTGGTCGGCGCTGTGGGACAAGGTCTGGTACGAGAATTACGCCGCGCCGGCGCAGGTCTGGCAGTCCAGCGCGGCGACCGCCGACTTCGAACCCAAGCTCAGCCTGGCGCCGCTGACCTTCGGCACCCTCAAGGCGGCTTTCTACGCCATGCTGTTCGCCGCGCCCCTGGCCATCGCCGCGGCAGTCTACACCGCCTACTTCATGGCGCCGCGCATGAGGCGCACGGTCAAGCCGGTCATCGAGCTGATGGAAGCCCTGCCCACGGTGATCCTCGGTTTCTTCGCCGGCCTGTTCCTGGCGCCCTTCGTGGAAAATCACCTGCCAGGCCTGTTCAGCCTCCTGTTGCTGCTACCTTTGACCATCCTGGCCACCGGTTTCGGCTGGTCGCGCCTGCCGGCCGCGCTGCGCGAGCGGGTGCCGGAGGGCTGGGAAAGTCTGTTGCTGTTGCCGGTGGTACTGCTCACCACCGCGCTCGCTCTCTATCTCAGTCCCTGGCTGGAAGGAGCACTGTTCGCCGGCGACCTGCGGCTCTGGCTGAACCAGGAACTGGGTATCGCCTACGACCAGCGCAACGCCCTGATCGTCGGTCTGGCCATGGGCTTCGCCGTCATTCCCAACATCTTCTCCATCGCCGAAGACGCCATCTACAGCGTGCCGCGCAGCCTCACCCTGGGTTCCCTGGCGCTGGGCGCCACGCCCTGGCAGACGCTGGTACGGGTGGTGCTGCTGACCGCCAGCCCCGGCATCTTCTCGGCGTTGATGATAGGTCTCGGTCGCGCCGTGGGCGAGACCATGATCGTACTCATGGCCACCGGCAACACCCCGATCATGGACGCCAACCTGTTCGAGGGCATGCGCACCCTGGCGGCCAACATCGCCGTGGAACTGCCGGAGTCCGAGGTGGGCGGCACCCATTACCGGCTGCTGTTCCTGGCCGCCCTGGTGCTGCTCAGCTTCACCTTCCTGATGAATACCCTGGCCGAGCTGATCCGCCAGCGTTTGAGGAAAAAGTATGCGACGCTCTGAGGCTCGCGTGTCGCCAGAGCGCGGCCACCCCGGGCGCCGGCGCTCCCTGAGCGGCTGGCTGCGCGGTGGCGATCCGGGCATCTGGCTCAGCGGCGGCGCCGTGGCCATCGCCGTGCTGATGACCCTCGGCCTGATCGGCATCATCGCCGTGCGCGGCCTGGCGCACTTCTGGCCGGCCGAGGTGGTAGAGGCGCGCTATGCGCCGCCGGGGCTCGCGTCCCGCCTGGTACTGGGTGAGGTGGTGCAACGGGAAACGGTACCCGTGGAGCAGCTGCGCAGTGCTGGTCTGCCGATCAGCGCGGACAGCGGTGAAACCCTCACCCGCGAACTCTTCAAACTCGGCAATCGCGACCTCCTGGGCAGCGATTTCGTCTGGCTGATCGGCGACTGGCTGCAGGATCGCCGCTCCCCCGCCGACGTCCTGGTGCTGGAGCGCCGCGAATGGGGCAACTTCTACGGCTATGCCGTGGAGGTGCGCGAGGAAGGCCGCCAGGTCGCCAAGGGCGCCGCGGCGCTGGCCGAGCTGCAACGCCGGCTGGCCCGCAACCAGGCGCTCAGCGCACGTCTGGAACGTCTGGAAAAGCAGGACATCGGCAGCGTCAACCATGCCCTGGAGCGCCTGCGCCTGGAGGGCCGTGGCCTGGAATTGGACGGTCGCCTCGATGCCGCCGCCCAGGCCGACCTGGCCGCCCGTCGCGCCGAGCTGGAGGCGCGCTACGACGAGCTGGAAGACCAGCTCGCCAGCCTGCGCCAGGCGCTGCGCCGCGACAGCCTGGTAGTGCGCGACGTCGAGGGCCGTACCCTGGAGCTGAACCTGGACCGCATCGTGCGGGCCTACCAGCCCAACGCCATGGGCCTGGGCGCCAAGCTCGGCTTCTACGGCACCAAGCTATGGGAATTCCTCAGCGCCGATCCGCGCGAGGCCAATACCGAGGGCGGCGTCTTCCCGGCCATCTTCGGCACCGTGATGATGACCCTGCTGATGGCGGTGATCGTCACCCCCTTCGGCGTGATCGCCGCCATCTACCTGCGCGAATACGCCCGCCAAGGCCCGCTGACCCGCAGCATCCGCATCGCCGTCAACAACCTCGCCGGGGTACCGGCCATCGTCTACGGCGTCTTCGGCCTGGGCTTCTTCGTCTATGTGCTGGGCGGCTCGCTGGACCAGCTGTTCTTCCGCGCCAGCCTGCCGTCGCCCACCTTCGGCACCCCGGGCCTGTTGTGGGCCTCGCTGACCCTGGCGATCCTCGCCATGCCAGTGGTGATCGTCGCCACCGAAGAGGGGCTGACGCGGATTCCGCGCAGCATCCGCGAAGGCTCCCTGGCGCTGGGCGCGACCCAGGCCGAGACCCTGTGGAAGGTGGTGCTGCCGCTGGCCAGTCCGGCGATGATGACCGGGCTGATCCTGGCCGTGGCCCGCGCCGCCGGCGAGGTGGCCCCGCTGATGCTGGTCGGGGTGGTCAAGCTGGCACCGGCGCTGCCGCTGGACGGCAACTATCCCTATCTGCACCTGGACCAGAAGATCATGCACCTGGGCTTCCACATCTATGACGTCGGCTTCCAGAGCCCCAATGTGGAAGCCGCCCGCCCGCTGGTCTATGCCACCGCACTGCTGCTGGTACTGGTGATCGCCGGGCTGAACCTGTCCGCCGTATTCCTGCGCAACCGGTTGCGCGAAAAGTATCGGCTGCTGGAAGACTAGTATGGTGCTTCAGAAGTTAACTACACGATTTTGGCGGCGCTTTTTCGGCGTGGACGGCGTTGCCACTCCTCGCCATAGCCCTGCTATGACTCGTCGCGGCGCCTGGCCCCCACCCAAAAATCACTCGCCAAATCTCGTGCGAACTTCTGAAGCACCATACTAGCGCCGAGGAGAACCCATGCCTTCCGATTCGTCCATCTTCAGAACCGCCGCCGCCTACGCGGCCAGCGTCCCGCCCGCGGCGAGCGAAGGTGGCGTGGCCCTGTCGGTGCCGCGGCTCAACCTGTTCTACGGCAAGAAGCAGGTGCTACAGGACATCGCCCTGGAGATCCCGCGCCAGCGTGTCACCGCCTTCATCGGCCCCAGCGGCTGTGGCAAGTCGACCCTGCTGCGTTGCTTCAACCGCCTGAACGACCTGGTGGAAGACTGCCGCATCGACGGCGAGATCCTGCTCGACGGCCAGAACATCTACGCCCGCGGCACCGAGATCGCCGAGTTGCGCCGGCGCGTAGGCATGGTGTTCCAGAAGCCCAATCCCTTTCCCAAGAGCATCTACGAGAACGTGGTCTACGGCCTGCGCATCCAGGGCATCAAGCAGAAGCGGGTGCTCGACGAGGCGGTGGAGTGGGCGCTGCATGGCGCGGCGCTGTGGGACGAGGTCAAGGATCGCCTGCACGAGTCGGCCCTGGGCCTCTCCGGCGGCCAGCAGCAGCGGTTGGTGATCGCCCGCACCATCGCCGTGCAGCCCGACGTGCTCTTGCTCGACGAACCCTGCTCGGCGCTGGACCCCATCTCCACCCTCAAGGTGGAAGAGCTGATCCACGAATTGAAACAGCGCTACACCATCGTCATCGTCACCCACAACATGCAACAGGCGGCGCGGGTCTCCGACTACACCGCCTTCATGTACCTGGGCCAGCTCGTCGAGCACGGCGACACCGACACCCTCTTCACCAATCCGGCGAAGCGGCAGACCGAAGACTACATCACCGGCCGCTACGGCTAGTTACAGGCAGGCCGGTGCCCCTACCGGCGACTCGATCATCTCAGGCAGGACTGACACCATGATCAACAAAGACGGTCACACGCAGCACATCTCCCAGCAGTACAACGTCGAACTGGAGGAGGTCCGCAGTCACCTGCTGGCCATGGGCGGTCTGGTGGAAAAGCAGGTCAGCGACGCCGTGCGCGCGGTGATCGACGCCGATGCCGGCCTGGCCCGTCAGGTGCGCACCATCGACGACCAGATCGACATCATGGAGCGCGGCATCGACGAGGAATGCCTGCGCATCCTCGCCCGGCGCCAGCCGGCGGCCTCCGACCTGCGGCTGATCATCAGCATCTCCAAGTCGGTGATCGACCTGGAGCGCATCGGTGACGAAGCCTCCAAGATCGCCCGTCGCGCCATCGAACTGACCGAGGACGGCGAGGCCCCGCGTGGCTACGTCGAGGTCCGTCACATCGGCGAACAGGTGCGCAAGATGGTGCACCAGGCGCTGGACGCCTTCGCCCGCTTCGACGCCGAGCTGGCGCTGTCGGTGGCCCAGTACGACAAGCTGATCGACCGCGAATACAAGTCCGCCCTGCGCGAGCTGGCCACCTACATGATGGAAGACCCGCGCTCCATTTCCCGGGTGCTGAGCATCATCTGGGTCCTGCGTTCCCTGGAGCGCGTCGGCGACCACGCCCGCAACATCGCCGAGTTGGTCATCTACCTGGTACAGGGCACCGATGTCCGCCACCTGGGCCTCAAGCGCATGGCCGAAGAGGTCAATCGGTCGCGCGAATGATCCGCCCGGTCACTCCCCGGGTGGCGACCCGGGGCTGCCTGCTATGCTGCAAGACTTGGCATGGAGTGACCGATGAGCAAGTTGAACGTACTGGTAGTGGACGATGCGCCCTTCATCCGCGACCTGATCAAGAAGGGCCTGCGCAATCTGTTTCCGGGGCTCGCGTTGGACGAGGCGGCCGATGGTCGCCGCGCCCAGACGTTGCTCGGCAAGCAGCGCTTCGACCTCATCCTCTGCGATTGGGAAATGCCCGGCATGACCGGCCTGGAACTCCTGACCTGGTTCCGTGCCCAGCCGGCCCATCAGGGCGTGCCCTTCATCATGGTCACCAGCCGCGGCGACAAGGAAAACGTCGTCCAGGCCATCCAGGCCGGCGTGTCCGACTACATGGGCAAGCCCTTCTCCAACGAGCAACTGGCCGCCAAGGTCAAGAAGGCCCTGCAGCGCACCGGCAAGCTCGCCGAACTGCAGGCCGGCGCCCAGCCGCGCCCGGCCACCGGCTTCGCCAACGACTCCCTCGGCGCCCTCACCGGTAACCGCAGCGACGTGGTCCAGCCGAGTCCGGCAGCGCCGGTCGCGGCGCCGGCACCGGCCGCCAGTTCCAGCGCTGCCCTGCTGACCGGCGCGGTCCCTCCGCCCAGCACCGCCCGCGGCAAGCCCGCCGCCAATTTCGGCCAGGGCCAGTTGCGGCTGCCCAATGCCAGCATGGCCTGCCTGATCAAGGCCCTCAGCATCAAGGAGGCCCTGCTGGTGGTACGCCGCGGCGACCCGCTGCCGCAGATCCTGGAAACCGCCGTACTCGACCTGGAGCAGGGCGACGACGGTGGCGACGTGGCGCGCCTCAACGGCTACCTGCATTCGCTGGCCGCGGTGGAACCGACCCCGGCCAGCGAGTGGGTGCAGGTCAACTTCCGCTTCATCGACCGGGACCCGGCCAAGCTCGACTATCTGTCGCGGCTGATCGCCAAGGGTACCGCTCAGCGGCATTACGTGCCGGGCGCCTAGGACGGAGCCGGGGCATGAGGGCGCTGGCACGGAGACTGCTTCGATCCGCCTCATCGCGGATTCCTGACGCCCCCTCCATGCCCTGCGCCCGTCATCTGTTGCTGCTCTGCCTCGTCCTCAGCGGTCCCGCGCTCGCGGCGCCCATCTACAAGTACGTCGACGCCAATGGCGTGGTGACCTACACCGACAAGGCGCAGAAGGGCGCCAAGGTGCTGACCTTCAGCGACGATCCCATCGAGCGACTGGACCAGCGGGTCAAGTTGCAACCGCGGCACTATGCCGGTGGCACCGTGCTGGAGGTGCGCAACGACAGCTTCCTGCCGGTCACCGTCACCCTGCGGCTTTCCGCGTTGCAGAACGTCAGCGGGGTGGGCGCGGCGCCGATCCGCAAGGTCCTGCCGGCGCGCAGCCTGACCCGTCTGGCCACCCTGATCGCCCCCGATCCGAGTCGGCCACAGCGCTATACCCCGCAGCTCACTACCCTGATGGGCAGCGCCACCCCGGTCTTCGCCTCCGGCTTCGCCTATCCGTTGCCCTGGCTGGGCGGCCCCTTCAGCGTCAGCCAGGGAGCCGGCGGCGGCTTCAGCCACAACACCCCCAAGAGTCGCTATGCGGTGGACATCGCCATGCCCGAGGGCACGCCCATCGTGGTGTCGCGCGCCGGCCAGGTGGTGGAGGTGGAGAACGACCAGGACGGCCGTGGCAACCACCCCTCCGGCAACTTCGTGCGCATCCTCCACGACGACGGCACCATGAGCGTCTACCTGCACCTGCAGCGCGGCTCGATCAAGGTCGCCGAGGGCCAGTGGGTGCGTACCGGCCAGCCGCTGGCGTCCTCGGGCAATACCGGACGCAGCACCGGGCCGCACCTGCACTTCGTGGTTCAGCGCAACACCGGCGAGGCGGTCGAATCCATTCCCTTCCGCTTCGCCCAGGCGGTGGATAGCCTGCCGAACTTCGCCGTCGGCGGTCCCTGAGCGCCTGTTCGTGAGGCCGCCTAGGCCTTGTGTGCTAGCTCGCGAGCCCTTGAGCAGGCTCACACCCTCGTCTAGCTTCAGCCCTGAGCGTCGAGATACTCGCTCGGCGAGACCCCCAGCACCCGGCGGAACATGCGGGTGAAGGCCGAGGGCGAGGCATAGCCCAGGTCCAGGGCCACCCGGGTCACCGGCTCGCCGGCGGCCAGCCGCGGCAGGGCCAGCATCAGGCGGGTGTGCTGGCGCCAGGTGGAAAAGCTGGTGCCGGTCTCCTTGAGGAACAGCCGGGCGAGGCTGCGCGAGCAGAGGTGCAGCTGTTGCGCCCAGGTCGCCAGTGCCGTGTCGTCGGCCGGGTCGGCATGTAGGCTGGTCTGGATGGTGCGCAGGCGCCGGTCGGCCAGGGCCGGGAGGTGCAGCGCGGTCTCTTCGAGGAAGACCAGCTCCGCCAGCATCAGCGCCCGGACATGACGTCCCAGGTCGGCCTCGCCATAGGTGTTGTCGCCCCGCCGCAGGCAGCGCAGCAGTTCCCGCAGCAGCGGCGAGATCAGCACCATGCGGGTGGCCGACATGCGGGTAGCCGACTGCGGTGAGGGCAACTCGCGCGGCAGGTCGATCATGATCACCTGCAGGGTGGCCTCGCCATTGGCGCGTGCCTGGTGCTCGACCCCGGGCGGAATCCAGATCGCCTGCTTGGGTGGCACGTACCAGACGCCTTCCTCGGTACTGACCTCCAATACCCCGTTGACCGTGTACATCAGGTGCGCCTGGGCGTGGGCGTGCGGCGGCCACACCTGGCCATGGGCGAAGGTATTGAGTCGCGACACCAGGGGCGTCGCGGTGGGCGCCGTGATCGACCGGGGATACCGGTCGATTGTCTGTTCCTGCATAACGGCTGTCCGTTTCGGTTGGGCATCGACGAGGCGCTAGGGCCTAACCTGCCGCACTATGGCCGGAGCATCGTGCGGACTGAGGGGAAGAGGCGCCTGCACGCCAGGACAGGTCTCTCCCAGGAGTGTCGCACAGAACATCGGCCGCTTGGTTCGCTAGCCTGAAAGGCTGGCAGTGCATTTGAACTACCGTCTTGTCGGTGGCAGCGTGGTACAGGGATCTGAGTACCACGCTTTTTTATTCGTATCGATGCTTTGCCAGCGGCTTCACAAAGCCGCGGTTTGGTGATCGCCCGCCTTCTGCGGCTTTGTTAGGTTCGGCCCTTGTTCATCATGGTGGCCCTATGCCATGGACCGACGCCTGACCGCCCTGATCACCTGCCTGACCCTCGCCCTGGCCGCGCCCGTACTCGCGCCGACTGCCGAAAAGGCGACCCTGACGCCGTGTGATAGATGATCCCTCATCCTTCATAGGCCATCGCTATATCAGCTGAGGCCTAAGAGATGCGTGCGGATCGACGTACGATGGAATAAATAGCGTCTTCGACTTGAAAAGTGCGCTAATACTGTTCTTGGATACGCTTGCTCTACGCCGTGCTCCATAGCATACACAAGTAAGGCCGTGAGTGATCGACAGTGTTTTTTTAAAAAAGCTAACTGGTCGCGTCATGAAAATAGTTCTTGATAGGTCATCGGTCACTGTTGTCTCTACGTAAATTAGATGATCCTGAAAGCGCTAAATAATAGATCCAATTGTAAGTCTTGCTGGTCACCAACCAATCATCACTGGCCATTTACTTGACGAGTATCGAACCAAAGAAATTTTGGTTCTCGTACGAGCTAGGAGTTGAGAGTAACTTAGGGGTCGCGGTAACCTCTAACTGATATGTTAGCATTGAAAAGCTTCGCCAAAAACTTTAAATACTATTAAAAGGCGACTTGGATCGGGCTTGTCCTGTGATTCACAGGGCGGCTGGAAAAATAAAAATTTAGGCTATAGTAGTATATAATTGCCAGAAATTTAAATGCTTTGCGAGTATCAGGAACAAATCTTTTGTGACCTGCAAAGAAAATTAAGCTTGATCATGTGGCGGTTTATATGTTCGAGAATTCTATTTTATATTGGGCGATTATTGATAACCATGTTGCCGTTGATGAGATGGCAATGGCAGAATAATTGGCTTGGGCTAGTCAATTTAAAAATAATATATTTTATATTATAAAATAATCCAAAATTCACATTGATGTAGATTAAAAAGAGCGGTTTTGTTGCTTCAGAATTCGCAAAAAATTTGACGCATTTCACATCTTCCCGCCAAGCCAGTCTTAGGCTAGGATGCGACCACCCGGAAAAGTCAGCCTTTATCGACAAGCTGCTGCTCCAAGACACGGATTGCATTGATGGAGGCAGGATGCCTAAGCAGATGCCTAGCCTCCCGAAACACGAGGACGCGGCATGAAGATCATCGTTAGAGGCCAAGGGCTCCACGGCAGTGAGACCAAGGCGGTCGCTCGGATGGAGGCGGAGCTTCGCGACTCCTGGCACGCCTATGCCTCTGTCCTTGTAACGGACTCGCAAGGCTCGATGGAATTCGACCTGCTGATCGTGACCCACGACCGGCTCCTGGTCGTTGAGCTAAAAAACTGGAATGGTGAGCTCACCTCCTACAATGGGAATTGGTATGTAAACGGCAAACGCCGTTCAAAGAGCCCCTACCACACCAAGCGCGACCAGGCGCTGCGCTTGCTGAAGATCATTCAGACAGAGCTGCAGCACAAGCTCGGTTTTTATCCTAGCGTCGAAGCCCATGTCGTGATGTGTGGTACCTCGAAGCCAGACACTCTGCAGCCAAACGATCGGCTTTTCGTCCATACCCTTGATGAGTTCATGACCATCCGAGGGGAGGCTGGTTACGCCAAACTGATCACGGGGCATCAATTCCTTCGGTTCGACGGAATCAACTTCAAGCGACCTAATGATCCCGCGAACCTCAAGCACTTCGATGCATTCTTCACCGGGACTCGTGTAGAGCCGGCTACGTTTAAGATCAAGGGCTATCGCGCCCTTACGGATACCCCGGATCACCAGCATGGAAATGGCCTATTCTCTGAATACTCTGCTGAGCACGAGAAATACCACAACCAGAAAGCGCTGATACGCCGCTGGGATCTGACGGTTTTGGGCCTGATACATCGCGAGGACGCTATCTGGCAGCGAATCGTGACTCGGGAAGATCATCTTTACCGCACCGCCTCTGCAACCAACAGCACCCTCCAGAATTACATGCTCAGGCCAATCGAAGCGCCTGACGAAGACAACATCGGCGAAGACTGTGTTGCGGCCTACGAGCTCAAGAGCAATACACGTCGCCTGAGCGACTTCATCGCCGGCAACGCTCATAAGTGGTCGCCCGAGCAGAAGCTGGACATCGTCCGCGCGTTGCTACAGCCCTTTGCCGAAATGCACACGATGTCTGTGGCGCACCGCGATATCCAGCCACAAGTGCTTTGGTACGCCGAAGACAGCGCCCATATCCTGGTCAGTGGCTTCCACAATGCTTTTCTGCCTGAAAAAGGTACTGTGAAGGAGCTCAGCAGCCTGATCAAAAGTAATCAGTCGCTGCTTCCAGAAGATGTTTATGGCGAGGATGGAGATATCCACGATCCTTTTGCCCAGGACGTTTACCTGCTCGCAATCGTTGCGCACAAGATCTGTTTCCCCGACCAGAAGATGAAAACGGAAGAGGGCTTGTGCGTCTGGTCACCTATCGAAAACGATCCGTTTGAAGGGAAGCTTGATGGCTTCTTTGCCAAGGCCATGGATCTGGAACACCAGAACCGCTTTGCAAACGCTGCTGATATGCATGCGACCTTCAACACGATCGCCTTGGGTGATGATCGCCTGTTCGATGACAACGCTGAGGTAATCGCTGGCCTGACCAGTGGGGATTTCATCAAAAGTGATCTCAGCCCTTTCTATCTGATCGCGCACTTTCCGCCGATACCGGGCGCGGCGCCTCCGCTGATGGGCGAAAAAATCGCTTACCGCTGCACTGTCGACGGTGAACAGGGATACCTGAAGTTCTGGCAGAAAGCCGCTATCGATGGCAAAAATCCTGGCATCAACCGTCGCTTGCTGCGCATGCGTATGCGCATCGAAACGGCGATCAATAATAAGTTGCCGATCACCAAGGTGCTAAAGCACGGTATGTTCGGCCAAGGCGAAGGCCTGTTTATCGTCACACGTTACGAAGAAGGCCAAACCTGGGCGGATTATGTCGGCGACTTGGTGATGGTCGAGGAGCGTCTTAGGATCGGCCAGCAGCTTTGCGAAATCATCCTGCAGATCCATGCCAGTGAATTTGCTCATGGCGACCTGCATCCTGAAAACATACTCGTGCAGACCATTGATGCCGGGGAGGGGAGCCCGTCAGCCAAACTCGTACTGATCGACGCTCTGGACTGGGGTGGCGCATCAGAGCCGCATAATACCAGCTACGGCCCATCCAACCCTGCAGCAACCGATAGCTTTGGTCGCGACAAATTCGCCGTATACCACATGGTCGCAGAGCTCTTTGGTGACGAGATCCCAGTCGAGCTTGAAGCGGAGATCCAGGCGGCTGCTGAACAGCCTTATGGAGTTCCAGTCGAGCTTGGCTTGCTCAAAGCTTGCATAGATGAGCTGCTCACTAGAAAGGATGAGCCGGAAAAGCCCGAAGAGCCTCCATTGAAGCTTGTTTTTCAGAACAATTCGCTGCCAGAGCAAGCTTCCCTGTTTCAGGATAGTGGTCTCGAATACCACCTCAGTGTTGAGGTTTCGAAAAAATATGCAGGGGAACTCAGTTGCACCCTGACCGGCAACTACAGAAAATTGCGCTTTCGAATAAACCCCGAAAAGCGATTCATCACTACTGTTTGGGTCGATGACATCAGCCTGAACGAATACGCCCAAGCGGCCTTTCGTTCAGTGGCAACCTTTACCCGTCCGGTTATGGTTCAACGCGGTGTGACCCCGAACAACCTTCCAGACTCGCTGCTCAACTTCGTGCTTGATCAAGATGACGTCATTGATCTACTCGACGAGATGTTTGGCCTGGATGAGGAAGAGACTCTTGACCTTGATCCCAGCGAAACGGTTGCGCAGACCATCAAGCCCCACCATATCTGGCAGGCGCTTCTCAAAACCGAGGGTGAACAACGCCTCAAAGTGGAGGTGGGTGATGGCGCAATTACCGAAAGCAGGACGGGTCACTGGCACATCCCCTGCGTCCTAAAATCTGGAAATGAGCTGGACTTCTCGAGCGGTGAAGACGAGGAGATCGGCATCTACCTAGCGAGCGATCAGCGCCACTTTGGCTGGGTGGTGCCTGAGGAATCGGGCGGTATCACCCTTGCCGTAAGACCGCAGGGGGAATCCTTGGGCTCTTTCCGCAAGAAAATCCCAGCAGGCACAGAGATCTTTTTCGAGTCCAAACGCAACCACGCATCGCGTTTTCGCCGGCAGCGAGCTATGGATAGCGTGCTGGCTGGCAAGGCCCGTATTCTCTCGCTACCCTCCTACTTTGACGAGGAAGGCGAAATCCGTGCCTGCGCTCACTATGCTGTGCCTTCTGAGGAGTCTATTCGTAGCCGATACGACAACTACAAAGGCTCCCCCGAAGTCCTGAATCCGCAACAAATCGTTGCGTTTCAGCAGGTTATCAGCCGAGCACCACTACAGGTTATTCAAGGGCCGCCCGGCACCGGTAAAACGAGCTTCGTAAGCAAGCTAATCGATTACTTGTTCAGCAATAATCTGGCGCGCAACATTCTGCTCGTTGGCCAATCCCACACCTCCGTTGATACGGTGGCCATCAAAGCTCGTGAGCTCTGTGAGGAGATGGGCAACACAATCAGTGTGGTGCGCCTTGGTCAGGAGCACCAGATCGACGAGAAGCTGTTGCAGTGCCATCCCAGTGCCGTGCAGATGCGCATGCAGCACAAATTCCAGCGGGAATACGAAAAGCGCATCAATGCTCTGGCGAAGCGCCTGCTGCTCGACAAAGACTTCGTTGAGGAAGTAGCCAAGCTCCATCGCAGTATCAGTCCTCTTTTGGCCCGCATCGCGACGCTAGGGGATAAGCTGTTGCGCCTGGAACAGCGCGGTGAGCAAACTACCGACTACCACATCAAGAAAGATGAGTATTCGCGCGGCATCACCGACGGTGTGGCCATCGTAGAGAACATCATCCGCACGCGGGGCTATGAGTTTTCTCTGCCTGAAGTCGTCAGTCCTGGCTACTGGAAAGAGCTGGTTAGGCAGATAGCGATCATGCACGGCGTCACCAACCAGTTGGCTCTGCAGCGCCTCATGCAGCTGATCACCATCAGCAAGGATTGGATTGATGTACTGACCTCTGGCCAAGGTAGTTTTGACCAGTTCTTCGTGAAGACCAGTCAGCTAGTCACGGGCACGCTGGTAGGCATGGGCGCCCGCTGGCTGAACATCGAAGAGCAAAGCTTTGACTGGGTTATCGTTGACGAAGCGGGAAGGGCTCAGGCCTCGGAGCTGATGATCGTACTGCAGTGCGCCAAGCGCGCCTTGCTGGTCGGCGACCACCGTCAGCTTCCGCCCCATTACGACAATCACCAGACCAAGCATGTCGCACGGCACTTAAAGATCGATGAAGCCGAAGTCAAAAAAACTGACTTCGAACGAGCTTTCATCGCGAACGATGGGGTCACTCTGGATACCCAGTACCGCATGATCGAGCCCATCGGCGAAGTGATTAGCCACTGCTTCTATAGCGGCAAGTTGCACAGCCACCGCAAAGACGCGAAGCCCTGGTTCAGCGAATTGCCCTATCCCATGAATAAGCCAGTGAGCTGGATCGACAGCGGTTCTGGCGCTCGCTCGGTTTGGGAAGAGGATCAGAGCAAAGGTAGCGGCAAGTACATCAACCGCCACGAGATGCAGGTTTGCATGGATCTGCTGCGCAAGATCGCAAATTCTCCTTCTTTGGAACGCCTGAAAGAAACCAAGAGTGAAAAGCATCCCTATCCGATCGGGATCATTGTCATGTACAGCGCTCAAAAGAAGATCATCGAGAGCGAGATGTCGCGCCAGGAATGGATGGCGCCCCTACGCGACTTGATTGATATCGCTACGGTCGACTCCTATCAGGGCCAAGAGCGCCAGATCATTATCCTGAATCTGGTGCGCAACAATCCTGAGCGAAAACAAGGCTTCCTGATTGAGCCGTCACGCATCAACGTGTCGCTGTCACGCGCACAGGAGCGCCTTGTCATCATCGGATCCAAGCAGATGTGGGAGGCCGGCAACCAGCAATCGGCCTTGGCTGATGTGTTGGGTTTCATTACCAAGCAGATTGCCGCTGGCAATCATAAATATGAGCTGGTGGATGGCACCACTGTGATCGAGGGCCACCGCCATGTTTGAAGAGCACGAAAACGAACAGGGTGGTACCCGCCTGTGCAATGTTATCTCCCTGATGATCCCGGCCTATCGGTATGACATTGGCTGCGCCTGGACGCAGGAGATACCGCTGCCTGCGATCGAGGAATTTACTTGCCGGCTGCTGATCGCCATGGGGGAGCTCGCACCTGGCGAGCTGCAGGGCTACTTCGACATCAATGCGCGTGAAATTGAAGTTCTCATCGACACGCTCACCAAAAATAAACTGGTGAAGTACAACGACCAGAACAATCTCGTGCCAAGCACCATCCTGCTGGATCGCACCAAGGGTAACCCTGATGCCACTCCGAGTCTGACCAAGTACGAGACCAAAAACGAAAGCGTAGTCTTCGAGGCGCTCACGGTAACGGTGATGCCCAGCAAGAATCTGCAGAAGGGACGGTATGGCCTTCCCGAGATCCCGATTCCTTCGGAGAACCATAGTCCTGCACCCAGCCGAGTGGCTGAGGCCTTCGGAAGGCAGTTCAGGGCATTCCTGGACTACTCGAACAGGCCTGAATTCGAGAAGCGCAAAACCCGTCTCTACAAGGTCGAAAGCTGCGGCACGGGCAGATTTGTGCAGATTCCGATCGACATCGACATTTGGGTGAAGCCAAACCAGGACGGCGCAGTCGATGTCATCAAAGCCATCCAGGAAGGGGATGGCTCGACCCGGCATCGGCCCTTGTCGATGGAGATCCAGGCCAAGCTCTCCGATTACCTGAATGACCTGGGTAAGCGGATGCCGGTGCCAGGTATGAGCCTCGAACGGTACTGCCGTGTATTCGACGACCCAGTGCTTGAGCGTTACGTGGATGATCGCGGCCTGGATCTTGGCCTATGGCTGATCGATCATGCCAATCGTAAAACCGGCTTTGGCTCGACCGATACCCGCGCGATCGTCGGCCCTGTCTTTGCCAAAAATAATCAGAAGACGCTAGATCGGATGCTGGAGACTGTATCCAAGCATTGGAAGCCAAACGAGACCCATCGTGCGTTTTGGCTCGCCAGCAATGTGCCATTATGGGCTGCTAACACGGGGCTGCGTGACTTCGGCTTCAAACTGTCGAAGCTCCTTTCCGAGAGCGGTGAGGATCGTGGCTGGGTCACGGCGATCATGGGGCTCGATGACTTCAAAGAGTGCCAAAGGCTGAAATCGCTGTACCACACCCGCATCGCTAACGGGATTGTGTATCGGGGCAGCGATATGGCGTCCAGAGTCGAAATCCTACTGATCCCAGGTCAGCTCGCGGTGGTGCAGTACCATGTGCAACCCGATAGCTCCAGTGCGGTGACTGTCCCGGTTGGATACGTCACGATTGATCCTGATCGGATGGAAAAGATAGAAGCCTATCTTGATGAGCTAGTGAGGCATAGGGGAAAGGCAGAACTTGCCTGGAGTGACGGCGCTCGGAATGCAGACGAGCTGTTAGGACCATGTAAGGCCCTCTACAGCACGGCCAACAGAAAGCCCAGACTTTCACTTGGAAAAACACCAAGCGCTTCAGATGCGGACGGGGAACGGTCACAGCCTTCCGTATGACGAGCCTATCGAAAGCCCTGCAAAACTGGGGCTTTTTACGACGATGCTTTGCCAGCGGCTTCACAAAGCCGCGGTTTGGTGATCGCTCGCCCGCTGCGGCTTTGTTAGGTTCGGCCCTTGTTCATCATGGTGGCCCTATGCCATGGACCGACGCCTGACCGCCCTGATCACCTGCCTGACCTTCGCCCTGGCCGCGCCCGTCGCCAGCCAGGCCGCCGAGTCCTCCGCCAGCAGCAAGGTTTCCGCCAAGAGCCAGGCCCGCAAGGGGCAGGTCAAGCTCAGGGTGCGCAATGCCAGCGAAGGCCGCATCTTCGAGGTGCGCAATGACTTCGACGTGCCGGTGCGGGTCGAGTTGCGCCTGCAGCGCACCGTCAACGTGGCCGGTGCCGAGCGCCCGATTCGCCAGGTCATCGAGCCCCGCTCGACGGTACAGCTGGCAGTGATCCGCAAGCGGCAACAGGGCTTCCCCATGCATTTCGACCAGACGTTCAACTACAGCCCGCAGCTACCGGTCGGCAGCGTGCCGCTGACGGCGGACGTGGCCGCGGGCGGTACCACCAGCGGCATAGGCTATGGCTACGCCTGGCCCTGGCGCCAGGGCGTCTACTACGTGACCCAGGGCGCCGGCGGCGATTTCAGCCACAACACCCCCAAGGGTCGCTACGCGGTGGACATCGCCATGCCCGAGGGCACGCCCATCGCCGCGGCCCGCGCGGGCACGGTGATCGAGGTCGAGAATGGGCAGTTCGGCCATGGGCCCAGTCCGTCCGGCAACTTCGTGCGCATCGCCCACGAGGATGGCAGCCAGAGTGCCTACCTGCACCTGCGCCGTGGCTCGGTCAAGGTTCGCCCCGGCGAGCGGGTGGAGGTCGGTACGCCGCTGGCGGAGTCGGGCAATACCGGGCGTAGCACCGGTCCGCACCTGCACTTCGTGGTGCAGGCGCGCGAGGGCGGCGAGCTGGTGTCGATCCCCTTCCGCTTCGTGCGTCCCCTGGCGGCGCTGCCCAATATGGCCCTAGGCGACCGCTAGACTCCGCGCAGACGCTTCGCGCTCGCCCGGTCGCCAGACATCTCCCGCGCGACCGAAGTCGTCGCGACGGTCAGAAATCCATTGCCAGGATCGGGGTGGGTGGCGTTATGCTATCACCAGATTTCCTGTCCTCCTGCTTCGCCAGCTGCTCTCTCTTCCTACCAGCTGTGGACGATACCCATGAATGGATTCTTGGCCGCCTTGCGCCTCTGGGGGTGCAGCGCCGTGCTGTGGTTGCCGCTGCTGGTCTTCGCCACCACCGGCCGGGCGGAGGTCTTGAGCCTCGATGATCCAACACGCAGCTACGATCCCCGCCCGTTCCTGGAAATCCTCAAGGCGCCCGCCAGCCTGAGCTTCGCCGAAGCCGCCGCCCAGCCGGTGGATGCGCAGCACGGCTGGTATGCTCCTGGAGTGCTGGAAACGCTGCTGTACGACGGCCGCCAGGGCCTCTGGCTGCGCTTTCGCCTGCAGAGCCGCGACAACCGGGCCTGGTGGCTGATTCCCAGCTGGGCGGTGCTGGATCGGCTGGAGCTGCGCACCCGCAGCGCCACCGGTGAGTGGAGCGCGCCGCAGCTTAGCGGGATCGCCCTGCCGGCCCAGGAGCGCGCCCTGCCGGGTCGCCAACTCATGTTCGCCCTGGCGCCGACCGCCGGGGTGGTGGAAGAGGTCTATCTGCGGGTGGATTCCCGCGAGACCTTCGTGCTGCCGCTGCGCCTGGTGACGCCGGCCACCTACCTCACCGAGGCGCAGCAGGATGCCTGGCTGATCGGCGGCTTCTTCGGTTGCCTGGTCACCATCCTGCTGCTGACTCTTACCCTGTGGAGCTTCGGTCGACGCTCGGGCTTCGGCTGGTATGCCCTCTATCTGCTGAGCGTCATCGGCTACCAGGCGGTCACCACCGGTTACGGTGCCTGGCTGCTCTGGCCGGACAGCCCGGCCTTCGGCCTGCGCGCGCACCTGGCCTTCGCGGCACTGTGCCTGCTCAGCGGGGGGCTGTTCGTCCGCTATCTGCTCAGCCTCTATCACGGCGAGCGCTGGCTCGACCTCGGCAATCGCCTATTGATCGGCTACTGGAGCCTGGGGCTGGTCATCGCCCTGGTCTGGCCGGACCTGCTGAGCTTCCAGGGTCTGCTGGGCATGATGGCGCTGAGTTGCGTGGTGCTGCTCGGCACCACCACGCACCTGGCCTTGCGTGGCAGCCGTATGGCGCTCTGGTTCAGCGCCGCTTGGGGTCTGTTGCTGCTGGGCAGCCTGGCGCAACTGCTGGCCATCGCCGGTTGGCTGGCACCGGAAAGCCCGGCGCTCTACGGCCAGATGACCGGCTTCGCCCTGGGCTTCGTGATGCTGTCCCTGGGGCTCACCGAAGGCTTGAGCCAGCAGCGGCGGCAGCGGATCGAAGCCCAGCGCCAGGCGCTGGAGGCGTCGGCCGCCCTGGCGCGTGAGCGCGAGGCTTCCTTCGTCGAGCTGGAGCTACGGGTGGCCATGCGCACCGTGGAATTGCAGCAGGCCAAGGCCGACCTTGAGCGCCTCAATCGCGAGCTGCTGCACCAAAGTCAGACCGACCCCCTGACCGGCCTGAGCAATCGCCGGCATTTCGAGCGGGTGTTCCAGGAGGAAATCCGCCGCGCCATCCGCGCCGAGGTGCCGCTGGCAGTGCTGGTGGTCGACATCGATCACTTCAAGGCGGTCAACGATACCCACGGCCATACCCTGGGTGACGAGTGCCTGAGGTGCGTGGCCGAGTTGCTGCGCCAGCATGCGCAGCGAGCAGGGGAGGTGGCGGCGCGCTACGGGGGCGAGGAATTCGTCATCGCCCTGCCCGGCAGCGATCCCCAGGCGGCCCACCTGCTGGCGGAGCGCATTCGCCAGCAGGTGGCGGAGCTGGAACTGCAGAGCGAGTACGGATCGTTGCGGCCGTCGGTGAGCATCGGCGTAGCAGTGGCCGTGCCGAGCAACCTGGAGCATGGACAGGGACTGCTGGAGGATGCCGACCGGGCGCTCTATGCGGCCAAGCGCGGCGGGCGCAATCGCGTTTGCCTGAGCGACGGCCTGCCGCGGCTGCTGAGCAGCCGGAGCTGAGGCGCTCGCCCGCGCCTCAGCGGTCGTCGGTCTGGCGGCGCTTCGGCTCCCGCGGATCGAGCTTGATGACCTTGGCCAGCACGATCTTGGGACCCTTCATCTTCTTCACGATGATGCGCAGGCCCTCGGCCTCCAGCACCGTTTCCTCTTCGGGCACGCGCTTCAGGCTGTCGTAGATCAGCCCGGCCAGGGTCTCGGCCTCGACGTGGTCCAGATCGATGCCCAGCAGCCGCTCGACCTTGAACAGGGGGGTGTCGCCGCGCACCAGTAGCTTGCCCGGCTGGTAGGCGACCACGCCGCGCTCGGTCTTGCGGTGTTCGTCCTGGATGTCGCCCACCAGCACCTCGAGCACGTCTTCCATGGTCAGGAAGCCGATCACCTTGTGGTCGGCTTCCTCCACCAGCACGAAGTGCGCGCCGCCGCGGCGGAATTGCTCCAGCAGGTCGGACAGCGGCATGTGCTTGGTCACCCGCTCCAGCGGATGCACCAGGTCGTCGAGGTCGAAGGAGGCGGTCTCGCTGTCCAGGCCGGCGATGGCCAGGAGCAGGTCCTTGATATGCAGCACCCCGGTGAAGGTCTCGCTCTCTTCGTCGTAGACCGGATAGCGGCTGTACTTGGAGCGGCGGATCTGGGTGAGGATCTCGTCCAGGCTGGCCTTGCTGTCCAGGTAGATGAGGTCTTCGCGGGAATTGGCCCAGTCCACCACCTCCAGTTCGCCCAACTCCACGGCCGAGGCCAGCACCCGGGCGTCCGGGTCGGTGGCCCGGTTGGAGTGCAGGATCAGCTTGAGTTCGTCGCGGCTGTAGTGGTGCTCGTGGTGCGCGCCCGGCTCGCCCTGGCCGGCGATGCGCAGGATGGTGTTGGCACTGGCATTGAGCAGCCAGATGGCCGGGTACATCAGCCAGTAGAAGAGGTACAGCGGCACCGCCGTCCACAGCGACAGCAGGTCTGGCTTGCGGATGGCCCAGGACTTGGGCGCCAGCTCGCCAACCACGATGTGCAGGTAGGAGATGATGAAGAAGGCGGTGAAGAAGGAGATGCCGTGGACCACCTCGGGATTGTTGACCCCGACGGCACCCAGTAGCGGTTCGAGCAATTCGGCGAAGGCCGGTTCGCCGACCCAGCCCAGGCCCAGGGAGGCCAGGGTGATGCCGAGCTGGCAGGCGGAGAGGTAGGCGTCGAGCTGGTTGTGCACCTTCTTGAGGATGCGCCCGCGCCAGCCGTGCTTCTTGGCGATGGCCTCCACGCGGGTGGCGCGCAGCTTGACCATGGCGAACTCGGCGGCGACGAAGAAGCCGTTGAGCAGCACGAGGAAGAAAGCGAAGAACACGAGGCCGAGATCGGCGAACAGCGTCGAGGAAAGACTAGTGGAAGGGTCCATTAGGGCCGGGAACTGGAAAAAGGTCGGCTTAGCATGGGGGCGGGGCAGGGCAGTTGCAAGATGTTGCGCCCGACGGATGGTCCGGTGGTCGTACGTGGGATCCGACAGGCGCTCTGGCGTGGGCCCTGGCGCCCGCGGCCTTTCATCTAGGTCCAGCCCTCCAGACGCATGGTCGCCCGCACCAGGCGCTGCTCTTCCTGTTCGATTTCGCGCAGGCTGTCCCTGACGCTATGGATGTGCTCGCGGGCGGCGGCGTGGGCCTCGTCGGGCAGGCGCTGACTCACGGCGGCATAGAGGCGGGCGTGCTGGGCATCGATCTCCTGGCGCTGCGGCGGGCGGTGGTAGAGGTTGGCGATGCAGGCGAACACCGACCCCAGCAAGAGTTCGTTGAGCGATTGCAGGGTATGCACCAGCACCGGATTGTGCGAGGCCTCGCTGATCGCCAGATGGAAGGCGTGGTCGAGGCGGGCGTGGGCTTCGGCGGAGAGGGTGGCGAGGTCCCGGGCGGCAGCGCAGAGCTCGTCGTAGCGCCGGCCGATCAGCACCAGGTCGGCGGTGGTGGCGCGCAGCGCGGCCAGGCGCGCCGCCTCGCCTTCCAGCAGGGCGCGGACTTCCAGCAGGTCGTAGAGGGTGCGCGGCTGGCTGCTGAACAGGTGTAGCAAGGGATTCTCCGCCGCCGGGGCCGCCAGGCGGGCGACGAAGCTGCCCTGGCCGTGGCGCGTCTCGATGATGCCGCGGGCGCGCAGCAGGCCCAGGCCCTCACGCAGGGCGGTGCGGGAGACGCCGAGCTTGTCGCAGAGGCGGCGCTCGGAGGGCAGCGGCTGGCCGACCTTGAGTACCCCGTCCACCACCAGGCGTTCGATCTGCTGGCTGACGTTCTCGGCGACGGGGAGGCGGGCAGTGGCAACGGTCATGCTGGTTTCCTGCTGGTATGACCACGAGGTTAAAGGCTAGTGAGCCATTGACGGGAAAGGCCGTCAAGCCTGCTGAGATAGCCTAGTCCTTTGGTCGAAGAGGCCGAAAAAACTGGTATGACCAGTGGTTTCAGCCATGGACTCGCTGGCGAGTCCCGGGGTACAACGAAGCCTCTTCAGCCAGAACAACAACAATGGCGGTTACCTGATGAGCCTGGTCTACGACGAACGTCTCGACGGCGCCTTGCCCCGCCCGGACAAGGCGCAACTGCTGCAGCGCCTGTGCGCCGAGCTGCCCGAGCACTGCCTGCTGCACGACAGGGAAGACCTCAAACCCTACGAATGCGATGGCCTGGCGGCCTATCGCACCACGCCGCTGCTGGTGGTACTGCCGGAAACGGTGGAGCAGGTCCAGGCCACCCTGCGTCTCTGCCACGAACTCAAAGTGCCCTTGGTGGCCCGCGGCGCCGGTACCGGGCTGTCCGGTGGCGCCTTGCCGCTGGAGCAGGGCGTGCTGCTGGTGATGGCGCGCTTCAATCGCATCCTCGAAGTGGACCCCGACGGTCGTCGTGCGCGGGTCCAGCCCGGGGTACGCAACCTGGCCATCTCCCAGGCCGCGGCGCCCCATGACCTCTACTACGCCCCCGATCCCTCCTCGCAGATCGCCTGTTCCATCGGCGGCAACGTGGCCGAGAACGCCGGTGGCGTGCACTGTCTGAAATACGGTCTGACCGTGCACAACGTGCTGGCGGTGGAGATCGTCACTCTGGAAGGCGAGCGCCTGACCCTGGGCAGCGCCGCGCTGGACAGCCCCGGCTTCGACCTGCTGGCGCTGTTCACCGGTTCCGAGGGCCTACTCGGGGTGGTGGTCGAGGTGACCGTCAAACTGCTGCCCAAGCCGCCCTGTGCCCGGGTGGTGATGGCCAGCTTCGCCGATGTCGAGCGCGCCGGCGCGGCGGTGGCCGACATCATCGCCGCCGGCATCATCCCCGGTGGTCTGGAGATGATGGACAACCTGACCCTGAGAGCCGCCGAGGATTTCATCCACGCCGGCTACCCGGTAGACGCCGCCGCCATCCTGCTCTGCGAGCTGGACGGGGTGGAAGCCGATGTGGCCGCCGACATCGAACGCGTCAGCGCCCTGTTGGCCGCGGCCGGCGCCACCGAGATCCGCCTGGCGCGCGACGAGGCCGAGCGGCAGAGATTCTGGGCCGGGCGCAAGAACGCCTTTCCCGCCGTGGGTCGATTGTCGCCCGACTACTACTGCATGGACGGCACCATCCCGCGTCGTGCCCTGCCCGAGGTGCTGCGCGGCATCGAGGCGCTGTCGGCGGAATACGGCCTGGCGGTGGGTAACGTCTTCCATGCCGGCGACGGCAACCTGCACCCGCTGATCCTCTTCGATGCCAATCGTCCCGGCGAGCTGGAGCAGGCCGAGGCCCTGGGTGGGCGCATCCTCGATCTCTGCGTGGCGGTGGGCGGCACCATCACCGGCGAACACGGTGTGGGTCGCGAGAAGATCAATGCCATGTGCACCCAGTTCCAGCCGGGCGAGCTGACCTTCTTCCATGCGGTGAAGGCCGCCTTTGATGCCCCCGGGCTGCTCAATCCCGGCAAGAACGTGCCGACCCTGCACCGCTGCGCCGAATTCGGCGGCCTGCACGTGCACCACGGCCAGTTGCCCCATCCCGAACTGGAGCGTTTCTGATGGACAATCTGAACCTGCTCCTCGACCAGGTCCGCGAGGCCCTGGCCCGTCGCCAGCCGCTGCGCATCCACGGCGGCGACACCAAGGCCCGACTGGGCCGTGCGGTGGAGGGCGAGCCTTTGGACGTCAGCGTCCACCGCGGCCTGGTGCGCTACGACCCCACCGAACTGGTGGCCACGGTGCGTACCGGCACGCCGTTGGCCGAACTCAATGCCGCCCTGGCCGAACAGGGCCAGATGCTGCCCTGCGAACCGCCGCGGCTGGGGGAGGGCGCCACCGTCGGCGGCACCCTGGCCTGCGGCCTTTCCGGTCCGCGGCGGCCTTGGTCCGGCAGCCTGCGCGATTTCGTGCTGGGTACCCGCCTGATCACCGGCACCGGCGAGCACCTGAGATTCGGTGGCGAGGTGATGAAGAATGTCGCCGGCTACGACGTCTCCCGCCTGCTGGCCGGCAGCCAGGGCTGCCTGGGGGTGATCACCGAGGTGTCCTTCAAGGTACTGCCCAAGCCCCGTTGCACCCAGAGCCTGAGCCTGGAGCTGGACGCCGAGCGCGCCCTGCAGCGCCTGGCCGTCTGGGGTCGCGAAGCCCTGCCGATTTCCGCGGCCTGCCATGACGGCCAGCACCTGCACCTGCGCCTGGAAGGCGGCGAGGGCTCGGTGCGCTCGGCCGCCGATCGGCTGGGCGGTGACGCCCTGGCCGATGCCTTCTGGGACGAGCTCAACGAACAGCGCCTGGCGTTCTTCCAAGGCCCTGCGCCGCTGTGGCGGCTGTCGGTGCCGGTCAATACCCCGCTGCTGGACCTGCCCGGCACCCGCTTGCTGGATTGGGGCGGTGCCCAGTACTGGCTCAAGAGCGATGCCCTGGCCACCGTCCTGCGCGAGATCGCTGAACGAGCCGGTGGCCATGCGCTCTGCTATGCACCGGATGCCGAGCGCGAGGCCCAGCATCCGCTGCCGGCCGCGCTGCTGGACTACCACCGCCGCCTCAAGGCGCGCCTCGACCCCCAGGGGATCTTCAATCCGGGTCGGCTGTACGCCGGGCTGTAAGGAGCGAGCTATGCAAACCAATCTGAGTCCCGCCGCTCGCGAACTGCCCCGCGCCGCCGATGCCGAGCGGGTGCTGCGCAGCTGCGTGCACTGCGGCTTCTGCAACGCCACCTGCCCAACCTACCAGTTGCTTGGCGACGAGCTGGACGGTCCGCGTGGCCGGATCTACCTGATCAAGGGCATGCTCGAAGGTGGCGAGGTCAGCGAGAAGACCCGCGAGCACCTCGACCGCTGCCTGACCTGCCGCAATTGCGAGACCACCTGTCCCTCGGGCGTGTCCTATCACGAATTGCTCGACGTCGGCCGCGCCGAGGTGGAGCGCCGGGTGCCCCGGCCGCTGGGCCAGCGCCTGCTGCGCGCCGGGCTACGCCAGGTGCTGCCGCAGCCGCGGCTGTTCGGGGCGCTGCTGAAAAGCGGCCAGGCGCTGAAGCCGCTGCTGCCGGCCAGTGTCCAGGCCAAGTTGCCGGCGCGCATCGCCGCCCCCGGTGTACGGCCGGCGCCGCGCCATGCCCGGCGCATGCTGATCCTCGAAGGCTGCGTGCAGCCGGGGCTGTCGCCCAATACCAATGCCGCCGCCGCACGGGTGCTGGATCGCCTCGGCATCAGCCTGGAAGCGGCGCCCCGTGCCGGCTGCTGCGGCGCGGTTGACTACCACCTCAACGCCCAGGAGGCCGGCCTCGACCGCGCCCGGCGCAACATCGACGCCTGGTGGCCGGCGCTGCAGGCCGGCGCCGAGGCCATCATCCAGACCGCCAGCGGCTGCGGTGCCTTCGTCAAGGAATACGCCAGCCTGCTCAAGGACGATCCGGCCTATGCTGCCAAGGCGCGGGAAGTCTCGGCGCGCACCCGCGACCTGGTGGAGGTGCTGCGCGAACTGCCGCTGGAAGAATTGCGCCTGGCCAACACCCCGCGGCTGGCCTTCCATTGCCCTTGCACCCTGCAGCACGCCCAGCGCCTGGGCGGCGCCGTGGAAGGCGTGCTGCAGCGCCTCGGCTTCCCCCTGGCGCCGGTGCCGGACGGCCACCTCTGCTGCGGCTCGGCCGGTACCTATTCGCTGACCCAGCCGGACTTGTCGCGGCGGCTGCGCGACGCCAAGCTCGACGCCCTGGAGAGCGGCCGGCCGGAGGTGATCGCCACCGCCAACATCGGCTGCCAGAGCCATCTCGACGGCGCCGGGCGTACTCCCGTGCGCCACTGGATCGAAATCCTCGACGCGGCCCTGGCCGCCCCGACCCAAGCCTGACCCTGGAGGCCCCATGAAGACCAAAGCCGTGCTCACCCTCGCCGAGATCGACACCCTGCTGGCCGCCGGCCGCGCCGAAGCCGAGCGCCAGGGCTGGGCCGTGTGCATCGCCGTGGCCGACGACGGCGGTCATCCGCTGGCGCTGCTGCGCCTCGACGGCGCCGCGCCCAACAGCGCCTACATCGCCCCGGAAAAGGCCCGCAGCGCCGCCCTGGCGCGCAAGGAGTCCAAGGCGCTGGAAGAGATGATCAACAACGGCCGCACCGCCTTTCTCAGCGCGCCACTGATGCAGGGCATGCTCGAAGGCGGGGTGCCCATCCTGGTAGACGGCCAGGTGGTGGGCGCCGTCGGCGTCTCGGGCGTCAAGGCGCCGGAAGATGCCCAGGTTGCCAAGGCCGCGATTGCAGCCCTCAACTGAATTCAACGCTTCACATTAAGGAAAGCCATCATGACCGACCGTACTACCCTGGGCCGCCTGCAGGTGGCCACCGAGCTGCAGCGCTTCATCGACGAGGAAGTGCTGCCCGGCACCGGGCTCGACACCGCCGCCTTCTGGTCGGGGGTGGACCAACTGGTGCACGAGCTGGCGCCGCGCAATCGCGAACTCTTGGCCGAGCGTGATCGCCTGCAGGTGGAACTGGACAACTGGCACAGTGCCCATCCCGGCCCGGTGACCGACGTGGCCGCCTACCAGAGCTTCCTGGAAGGCATCGGCTATCTGCAGCCGGTGCCCGGCCAGGTGCAGGCCTCGACCTCGGGCGTCGACCGCGAGATCGCCGAGCAGGCCGGTCCGCAGCTGGTGGTGCCGGTGCTCAACGCCCGCTACGCCCTGAACGCCGCCAACGCCCGCTGGGGCTCGCTGTACGACGCCCTCTACGGCACCGATGCTCTGCCCGAGACCGACGGCGCCGAGCGTGGCAAGGGCTACAACCCCGTCCGCGGTGCCAAGGTGGTGGCCTTCGCCCGCCAGGTGCTGGACGGCGTGGCGCCCCTGGCCAGCGGCTCGCACCAGGACGCCACCGCCTACCGCATCCAGGACGGCCGCCTGGTGGTGGACCTCAAGAGCGGCACCAGCGAACTGGCCGATCCGGCCGTCTTCGTCGGCTACCAGGGCGATGCCGCCGCGCCCTCGGCCGTGCTGCTGCGCCATAACGGCCTACACCTGGAGATCCAGATCGACCGCGATAGCACCATCGGCAAGACCGACGCCGCCGGGGTCAAGGACCTGCTGATGGAGGCCGCGGTCAGCACCATCATGGACCTGGAAGACTCCATCGCCGCGGTGGATGCCGCCGACAAGGTCTTGGCCTATCGCAACTGGCTGGGCCTGATGAAGGGCGACCTGGCCGAGGAAGTCAGCAAGGGCGGCGAGACCTTTACCCGCCGCCTCAACTCCGACCGCGAATACCAGGGTGCCAACGGCCAGCCGCTGACCCTGCACGGGCGTTCGCTGCTGTTCATCCGTAACGTCGGCCACCTGATGACCAACCCGGCGGTGCTGCTGGAAGATGGGCGTGAGATCCCCGAGGGCATCCTCGACGCCGTGGTCACCGTGACCATCGCGATGCACGACCTCAAGCGCCAGGGCAATTCCCGCAGCGGCTCGGTGTACATCGTCAAACCCAAGATGCACGGCCCGGCCGAGGTGGCCTTTGCCGTCCAGCTGTTCGACCGTGTCGAAGCCCTGTTGGGGCTGCCGGCCAATACGGTCAAGCTGGGCATCATGGACGAGGAACGCCGCACCAGCGTCAACCTCAAGGCCTGCATCGCCGCCGCCGCGGCGCGAGTGGCCTTCATCAACACCGGCTTCCTCGACCGCACCGGCGACGAGATGCACACCGCCATGCTGGCCGGTCCCATGCTGCGCAAGGGCGACATGAAGACCTCCAAGTGGATCACCGCCTACGAGCGCAACAACGTGCTGGTCGGCCTGGCCTGCGGCCTGCGCGGCAAGGCGCAGATCGGCAAGGGCATGTGGGCCATGCCGGATCTGATGGCCGCCATGCTGGAGCAGAAGATCGGCCATCCCAAGGCCGGCGCCAACACCGCTTGGGTGCCGTCGCCCACCGCCGCCGTGCTGCACGCCCTGCATTACCACCAGGTCAACGTCCAGCAGGTACAGCAGGAACTGGAGCGCAGCGACGTCGATGCCGCCCGCGGCGAATTGCTCGCCGGGCTGCTCAGCGTGCCGGTGGCCGAGTCGCCGGACTGGTCCGCCGAAGCCATCCAGCAGGAGCTGGACAACAACTGCCAGGGCATCCTCGGCTACGTGGTGCGCTGGGTCGACCAGGGCGTGGGCTGTTCCAAGGTGCCCGACATCCATGACGTCGGCCTGATGGAAGACCGCGCCACCCTGCGCATCTCCAGCCAGCACATCGCCAACTGGCTGCACCACGGTGTGGTCAGCGCCGAACAGGTGGACGAGACGCTGCAGCGCATGGCCAAGGTGGTCGACGGCCAGAACGCCGGCGATGCGCTCTACGAGCCCATGGCCGGCCACTTCGACACGTCCTACGCCTACCGCGCCGCCCGCGACCTCATCTTCAAGGGCCGCGAGCAGCCCAGCGGCTACACCGAACCGCTGCTGCACGCCTGGCGGTTGAAGAAGAAAGCCGGGGCCTGAAGGTATGATTCTCAACGCTCGGACGTAGCTTGCGGAGCGAGCGTTGAGGCCCTTGATCCAACGCCGTATGCACCGGCTTGACGGACCTCAGGTCGTTCCCTAGTATGGATCCCAACACGGCCCCTCTCGGCTGACTCACTTAGGTGATGAAGCTGCTGAGGGGTTTTTTATTGTCTGCGTTTTACCAGTCGGCTTCCCAGCCAGGCTGGGCGCCCATGCCTGCGATGTTCAGGCCTAGGTGTGATAGCTCCGGGAAACTCAGTAGATGCGCCTTGATTCGCTGTGACCAGGTTGATCGAGGATTCACGACGTCTAGAAGATGGCGTGTCATACGCAGCAGTAGATAGCAGCGCGCCAGAGCATGGGCATTACCTATGAAAGGCTGTGTCCAAGGCGCCTCGGTCAAGGAGGGCAGCTTCGGCTGATCGACGATGTTGCGATTCCACAGTCGGCTGTGGTGCGCGCAAACATTACGTAGATAGTTGAGGCTACGTAACCAGGACGAAAAGATACGACCGTTCGATAGTCCATACTTGGCTGCAATGGCGTCCTGTTCGGTCTCTTGCAGGCCACTGTACAACGTGGACGTCGTGCCGAAATCCCAAACTTCCGCCGCTATCCAGATTGGCAAAGGCAGCCCGTACTTATCCTTGCAATGCCGAATAAAGTCTTCCTTGGAGCGGGCGATCAATTTTGCCTGACGCCCCAGCCAGTCGTGGTGGCGGCTGAGTCCGGTTCGAGGATCAAGTTTGCTGCTGAAGTCGCCGTGCAATAGTTCGGGGCGCAGGTAGGCAAAGGCGTCTCTGGCGCCGAGGCAGTAGGCGATGTCGACTCTCAAGCCGACTTCAATGCGCTCCAGGGCATCCAGCGTCAGTAGTCGTAGCTTCTTGTCGAACACATAGAGGTCGACGGCATTCTGGAAGGTGGCACCGACTTTGAAATCGTCCAGCGCCAAGGTGGTGACCCTGAGCTTTTGCGGCTTCTTACCCCTATCGAGCAACACCACGGCACCGCTTCGCTCTCGGAACGCATACCAATAGCCGCTCAGACGGTAATAGCCGATTCGGCTCAGGTAGTTGAGCGCCAACGTTCTATCGGTGATGGTCAGACCCCGTCGAGTCAATTGAGCCAGCTGATCATCCACGCTCATCCATGGCTTGGCGTATCCCGACATTGATCCATTCCTTTTGATCAGAAAGCTATGCAGAGGCTTAGCAAATAGCCTCTATCCCGAGCTGTGCGATCCCTCGGGTCTTCTCGAAGAGAGCTTAAGCAGGAGTATTCTGCGAGTAAAAGGAAAGCTCACAGTACGTTGGTGATCCAGCGGATCAGGCAGAAGCCTTTTGCTCGGGGCGGACCCTCTCCGGAACAGCATTGACGACCGCTGGCCCTCCGACCACCGCCTCTTCCCTTGCCACTGGCGAATTTTTATACTATCGGGTCACCCGTTCCCGGGATCATCATCGCCACGAGGAAGACCATGGCCCGCGTCACTGTCGAAGACTGCCTGGATAACGTAGACAACCGATTCGAGCTGGTCATGCTCGCCACCAAGCGCTCGCGCCAGCTGGCTACCGGCGGCAAGGAGCCCAAGGTACCGTGGGACAACGACAAGCCCACCGTCGTCGCCCTGCGCGAAATCGCCGAAGGCCTGGTCGACGAGGAAGTCATCCGTCTGGACGACATCGTCGAGGAAGAGCCCCTGTTCGCCGCCTTCGAAGTCAACGACGAAGCGGACGGCGAGGCCCTCTAAGCCATGGCCGCCGAGCCTGCGCATAGTGACGTCCGCCCGACCGGCATCGATTTGCTGGCCGAGCGTCTGGCGGACTACCTGACCCCGGACCAGGTCAACCTGGTCCGGCGGGCCTACTACTATGCCGAGCAGGCTCACGACGGGCAGCGCCGCCGCAGCGGCGAGCCCTACGTCACCCATCCGTTGGCCGTCGCCAACATCCTCGCCGACATGCACATGGACCATCAGAGCCTGATGGCCGCCATGCTGCACGACGTGATCGAGGACACCGGCATCGCCAAGGAGGCCCTTGCCGGCCAGTTCGGCGAGACGGTGGCGGAGCTGGTGGACGGGGTCAGCAAGCTGACCCAGATGAAGTTCGAGACCAAGGCCGAGGCCCAGGCGGAGAACTTCCAGAAGATGACCATGGCGATGTCCAAGGACATCCGCGTCATCCTGGTCAAGCTGGCCGACCGGCTGCACAACATGCGCACCCTGGACGCCATGCCGCCGGACAAGAGCCGGCGCATCGCCAAGGAAACCCTGGAAATCTACGCGCCCATCGCCAACCGGCTGGGCATGCACGATTTCTATGTAGAGTTCGAGGACCTGGGTTTCCGCGCCATGCACCCGATGCGCGCCGAACGCATCCAGCGGGCGGTCAAGACCGCACGGGGCAATCGCCGCGAGATCCTCGGCAAGATCCAGGAATCCCTGGCCAACTGCCTGGCTCGCGACGGCCTCGACGGCGAGGTGGTCGGCCGCGAGAAGCACCTGCACAGCATTTACCAGAAGATGCGCGGCAAGCGGAAGTCGTTCAACGAGATCATGGACGTCTACGGCTTCCGCATCATCGTCGACAAGGTCGACACCTGCTACCGGGTGCTCGGTGCGGTGCACAATCTTTACAAGCCGTTCCCGGGGCGCTTCAAGGACTACATCGCTATCCCCAAGGCCAACGGCTACCAGTCCCTGCACACCACCCTGTTCGGTATGCACGGCGTGCCCATCGAGATCCAGATCCGCACCCGCGAGATGGAAGAGATGGCCAACAACGGCATCGCCGCCCATGGCCTGTACAAGGCCGGTGGCGACGAGCCGCGCGCCAGCCACCTGCGGGCGCGCCAGTGGGTGAAGGGCATCCTTGAGTTGCAGCAACGTGCGGGCAACTCCTTGGAATTCATCGAGAACGTGAAGATCGACCTCTTCCCCGACGAGGTCTATGTCTTCACCCCCAAGGGCCGCATCATGGAGCTGCCCAAGGGCTCCACGGCCGTGGACTTCGCCTACGCGGTGCACACCGACGTCGGCAACAGTTGCATCGCCTGTCGCATCAACCGCCGCCTGGCGCCGCTGTCACAGCCGCTGGGCAGTGGCGAGACGGTGGAGATCGTCACCGCCCCCGGCGCCCGGCCCAATCCGGCCTGGCTCAACTTCGTGGTCACCGGCAAGGCGCGCACCAACATCCGCCACGCGCTCAAGCAGCAGCGTCGCTCCGAATCCATCAGCCTCGGCGAGCGGCTGCTGAACAAGGCGCTGTCCGGCTTCGGCACTCAGCTGTCGAAGATCTCGCCGATGCGCATCCTCTCGGTGCTCGGCGAATACAAGGGCGTGGTGCTGGAAGACCTGCTCGAAGAGATCGGCCTGGGCAATCGCATGGCCTATGTGGTGGCGCGGCGCCTGGTGTCCGGCAGCGAGCAGGAAGAGCCGCTGGAACCCCAGGCCAGCACCACTCCTCAGGGCCCGCTGGCGATCCGCGGCACCGAAGGCCTGGTGATCAGCTACGCCAAGTGCTGTACGCCGATTCCGGGCGATCCCATCGTCGGTCACCTCTCGGCCGGCAAGGGCATGGTGATCCACCTGGAAAATTGCCGGAACATTGCCGAATTCCGGCACAACAGCGAAAAGTGCATCGTGCTCAACTGGGCCAAGGACGTCACCGGCGAATTCAGCGTCGAATTGCGCGTCCAGCTGGAGCACCAGCGCGGCCTGATCGCCATGCTGGCCAACAACGTCACCGCCGTGGACGCCAATGTCGAGAAGATCGGCATGAACGAGCGTGACGGCCGGGTCAGCGTGGTCCAGCTGGTAGTCAGCGTGCGTGATCGCGTGCACCTGGCGCGAGTGATCAAGAAGCTGCGCACGCTCAAGGGCGTAGCTGGTATCACTCGGGTTCGCAGCTGAGGTTGCAGCGGGTTGCCACCGGCTTGCAGAATCGGGTCTTTCCCGCACAGGAGTGATCCATGAGCAAGCAAGTGATCCACACCGACAAGGCGCCCGCCGCCATTGGTACCTATTCCCAGGCGATCAAGGTCGGTGACACCGTCTATCTCTCCGGGCAGATCCCGCTCAACCCGACCAGCATGGAGCTGGTGGACGGCTTCGAGGCCCAGGTGGTCCAGGTCTTCGAAAACCTCAAGGCCGTTGCCGAGGCCGCCGGTGGTTCGCTGGCCGATATCGTCAAGCTGAACATCTTCCTGATCGACCTGGCCCACTTCGCCACCGTCAACGAGATCATGGGCCGCTATTTCCAGCAGCCCTATCCGGCGCGCGCTGCCATTGGTGTAGCCGCGCTGCCGAAGGGGTCGCAGGTGGAGATGGATGGGGTGTTGGTGCTGGGGTAATCAGTGGTCAATCGCGGCCATGGGCCGCTCCTACAGCAGCATGATCTCCTGTAGGAGCGGCCCATGGCCGCGATGGCCCCAGATAAAAAAAGCCGACCGTCTCGCGACGGTCGGCTTTTTTCATGCCTGCCTGCTTAGGCCGGGATGGACTTGATCTTCGGCATCCGCGCCCAGCAACGGTGCTTGGCGATGGCAGCAAAAAAGTCCTGTTGCACCGCCTTGAAGTCGCTGCCGGTCAGCAGCGCCTCGTCGGGGCTCAGGTAGACCGCCTTGAGCAGCTGCTCGGCTTCGCCGGTCAGGGCGATGGCCTTGAGGTGCTTGTAGGCTTCCAGCAGGTAGTGCTTGATCACGCCGTCATCGAGCATGGCCTTGACGCTCTCGTCGCCACCCGGCACATAGACCGCGTCCAGCGCCACCGAAGGCATGCCCTCGGCCGAGCCGTCCACGGCGACTTCGCTGCCGTCGGCGGCCTTGACCGGGCCGGCGGTGGGGCCGAGCACCTTCACATGGGCGCCTTCGGCCTTGAGCGCTTGCTTGATGGCGTCCACCTCGCTGGCGATGACGCCGTCACCCACCAACACCGCCACCTTGAAGCCCTTGATGTTACCGGACAGCAGATTGAGCTGGCTCAGCGCCGGCGACTTGTCGATGGAGATCTTGCGCGGTTGTACGGTGGGCGCGATGGGCGGGGTCACGCCGACCTTCTTGGCCACCTTCTGTGCCAGCTCCAGGTCGATGTTGGCGAGGATCTCGTTGACCTGGCGCTCGCGAATCCACATCCGCTCGACCTTGCCCAGTTCGAAGCTGTAGGCATCGGCGACGTGGGCCTGCTCGGCTTCCGACAGGCTGTTGTAGAACAGTGTGGCCTGGGAGAAGTGGTCGCCGAAGGTCTCGCTACGCTCGCGCACCTTGTAGCCATCGATGCGCTCGTAGTAGCTCTCGAAGCCGCCATCCTGGGGCGCCGGCGGGGTTTCCTTGGGCCAGCCGCCGTCGATGGAGTTGGGCTCGTAGGAGGCGCGACCCTTGTCGATGGTCATGCGGTACTTGGCGTCGCGCTGGCCATTGTGGTTCGGCACCACCGGGCGGTTGACCGGCAGTTCGTGGAAGTTCGGCCCACCGAGACGGCTGATCTGGGTGTCGGTGTAGGAGAACAACCGACCCTGCAACAGGGGGTCGTTGCTGAAGTCGATACCGGGCACGACATGGCCGGGGCAGAAGGCCACCTGCTCGGTCTCGGCGAAGTAGTTGTCCGGGTTGCGGTTGAGCACCAGCTTGCCCAGCGGGGTGATGGGCACCAGCTCCTCGGGAATGATCTTGGTGGCGTCGAGGATGTCCCAGTCGAACTTGTGCTCGTCTTCCTCGGGAATGATCTGTACGCCGAATTCCCACTCGGGATAGTCGCCGGCCTCGATGGCTTCCCAGAGGTCACGACGGTGGGCATCGGTATCCTTGCCGGCCAGCTTCTGGGCTTCGTCCCACACCAGGGAGCGCACGCCACCGGCGGGCTTGAGGTGGATCTTGACGAAGACGCCCTTGCCGGCGGTGTTGATCATGCGGAAGGTGTGGATGCCGAAGCCCTGCATGCTGCGCAGGTTCACCGGGATGGCGCGGTCGGTCATGGTCCAGAGCACCATGTGCGCCGACTCGGGCACCAGAGAGACGAAGTCCCAGAAGGTGTCGTGGGCGCTGCCGCCGGTGGGGATCTCGTTGTGCGGCTCGGGTTTCACCGCGTGGACGAAGTCGGGAAACTTGATGGCGTCTTGGATGAAGAAGACCGGCATGTTGTTGCCGACCATGTCCCAGTTGCCTTCCTCGGTGTAGAACTTGATGGCGAAGCCGCGCACGTCGCGCACCGTATCGCCTGAGCCGCGGGGGCCCTGAACGGTGGAGAAGCGGACGAACACCGGGGTCTGGTGGTTGGGGTCGCGGAACAGCGCGGCCTTGGTCAGGTCGGACCAGTCCTGGTAGGGCTGGAAGTAGCCGTAGGCACCGGTCCCGCGGGCATGGACGATACGCTCCGGGATGCGCTCGTGGTCGAAGTGGGTGATCTTCTCCCGCATGATGAAGTCTTCGAGCAGGGAAGGCCCGCGGGTGCCGGCGCGCAGCGAATTCTGGTTGTCGGCGATCTTCACGCCGTGATTGGTGCGCAGTGCCTGGCCGGTGGCATCGGAGCGGAATTGTTCCAGTTGCTCGGTTTTCTTCGAGGTGTTCTGGCGATCCAGGGTATCGGTACCGGCGAGTTCACTCTTGGGGGGCGTAGCCATGGAAAGTCCTCATCAGGCGCCTGGAAGGCGCTCTTTACGTCCCCTACGGAATGTGGGGCGAATTCAGGCAGTCCTGTAGTGACTAGCCGGTGCGAGCCGGTGTTCCGTTCAGATGGTACGAAGCGACGGGCTGTTTCCTTGGGCGCGGGATTCTCTCTGGCACTGGCCATATGCCTTTATGGGCTTAACATCCGATAACAAGTGCTAAGCAGATATAAGCGCGCACGTTAAACTGCGCGCCGGGATCACCCTCCTGTTGTCCGACGATACCCACAAGGTTCTTCCATTGATCGAATTCCATGCTGTCCACAAGACGTACCGCACGCGCGGTCGCGAGGTCGCGGCGCTCCAGCCGGTCGACCTGAGGATCGAAGCCGGCGAGATCTTCGGCCTGATCGGCCATTCCGGCGCGGGCAAGAGCACCCTTTTGCGCCTGATCAACCGTCTCGAAGCCCCCAGCGGCGGTCGCCTGCTGGTCGATGGCGCCGAGGTCACTGCCCTGGGCTCCACTGAGCTGCGCGACTTTCGTCGCCGTATCGGCATGATCTTCCAGCACTTCAATCTGCTCTCGTCCAAGACCGTGGCGGCCAACGTGGCCATGCCGCTGGAACTGGCCGGCGGGCGTTCGCGGGCGCAGATCGCCCAGCGTGTCGAGGAGTTGCTGGCACGGGTCGGCCTGTCCGACCAGGCGCGCAAGTATCCGGCGCAACTCTCCGGCGGCCAGAAGCAGCGCGTCGGCATCGCCCGCGCCCTGGCCACCGAGCCGAAGATCCTGCTCTGCGACGAGGCCACCAGCGCCCTCGACCCCCAGACCACCGCCCAGGTGCTGCAACTGCTCGCCGAGCTCAATCGCGAGCTGGGGCTGACCATCGTGCTGATCACCCACGAGATGGACGTGATCCGCCGCGTCTGCGATCGCGTCGCCGTGCTCGATGGCGGCGCCGTGGTGGAGCAGGGCGCCGTCGCCGATGTCTTCCTGCATCCGCAACATCCCACCACCCGTCGCTTCGTCTTCGAGGCCGAACACCAGGACGAAGCCGACCTGGCCGACGCCTATGCCCACGTCGAAGGCCGCATCCTGCGCCTGACCTTCCGCGGCGAAGCCACCTATGCACCGCTCCTGGGCCACGTCGCCCGCGAGACCGGTGTGGACTACAGCATTCTCGGCGGTCGCATCGACCGCATCCGGGACGAGCCCTATGGCCAGCTCACCATCGCCCTGGTGGGCGGTGACCTGGATGCCGCCCTGGCTCGCTTCCAGGCCGCCGACGTCACCGTGGAGGTCCTGCGCTGATGGACGAACTCTTCACCAACATCGACTGGGCCGAGATCGGGCAGGCGACCCAGGACACCCTGGCCATGCTCGGCTGGTCCATGCTCTTCACCCTGATCCTCGGGCTGCCGCTGGGCGTGCTGCTGTTTCTCACCAGCCGCCGCCAGCTGCTGGAGCAACCGCTGGTCTACGGCATCCTCTCCTTCGTGGTCAATGTGCTGCGCTCGGTGCCCTTCATCATCCTGCTGATCCTGATGATCCCCATCACGGTCTGGCTGATCGGCACCTCCCTGGGCGTCGAGGGCGCCATTCCGCCGCTGGTGGTGGGCGCCGCGCCCTTCTTCGCCCGGCTGGTGGAGACCGCCCTGCGCGAGGTCGACCGCGGCATCATCGAGGCCACCCAGGCCATGGGCGCCAGCCTCTGGCAGATCGTCACCCGTACGCTGTTGCCCGAGGCCCTGCCGGGGCTGATCGCGGCCACCACCGTCACCGCCATCGCCCTGGTGTCCTACACCGCCATGGCCGGGGTGATCGGCGGCGGCGGCCTGGGTGACCTGGCCATTCGTTTCGGCTACCAGCGCTTCCAGACCGACGTCATGGTGGTCACGGTGCTCTTGCTGCTGGTGCTGGTCCAGGTACTGCAGATGGTCGGCGATAGGCTCGTCGCCCATTTCAGTCGTCGTTGATCCCACCCGAAGGTCCATACAAGGAAAATCCAGATGTCGCTGAAACGTACCCTGCTGTCCCTGGCCTTCGGCCTGGGTGTCGCCACCGCCGCCCAGGCCGCCGAGACCCTGACCGTCGCGGTCAATCCGGTTCCCCACGCGGAGATCCTGGAATTCATCAAGCCGCAGCTGGCCAAGGAAGGCGTGGACCTCAAGATCAAGGTCTTCACCGACTACATCCAGCCGGATCGCCAGACCGATCAGAAGCAGGTGGATGCCAACTACTTCCAGACCAAGCCCTATTACGCCAGCTACAAGAAGAGCAATCCGAGCAGCGACCAGGTGCCGGTAGTGGCGGTGCACGTCGAGCCCTTCGGTGCCTATTCGCAGAAGATCAAGGACATCAAGGAGCTCAAGGACGGCGCCACCGTGGCCATTCCCAACGACCCGAGCAACTCCGGTCGCGCGCTGCTGCTGATCGCCAAGCAGGGCCTGATCACCCTCAAGGACCCGAGCAACGTCACCGCCACCCCGCGGGACATCGCCGAGAATCCCAAGCACCTGAAGTTCAAGGAGCTGGAAGCCGCGACTCTGCCGCGTGTGCTGAACCAGGTCGATCTGGCGCTGATCAACGCCAACTACGCCCTGGAAGCCAAGCTGGTGCCGACCAAGGACGCTATCTTCATCGAAAGCGGCGAGTCGCCCTACGCCAACCTGCTCTACACCCGTGCCGACAAGGCCAACGACCCGGCCATCCAGAAGCTGGCCAAGGCCCTGACCACCCCCGAGGTGAAGCAATTCATCGAGAAGAAGTATCAGGGCGCCGTCGTTCCCGCCTTTTAAGCCTCTGCTCCACTGCCGTCGACGCCCGCAGAGGCGCCGACGGTTCCACCCCGTTCTAGGAAACTGCCATGAAGAAACTGCTCGCCACCGCTGCCCTGCTGGCCGCCAGCCTGACCGCCCACGCCGCCGAGACCCTCAGCGTCGCCGCCACCCCGGTGCCCCACGCCGAGATCCTTGAATTCGTCAAACCCCAACTGGCCAAGGAAGGGGTGGACCTGCAGATCAAGGTCTTCACCGACTACGTGCAGCCCAACCTGCAGGTGGCCCAGAAGCGTCTGGACGCCAACTTCTTCCAGCACCAGCCCTACCTGGACGAATTCAACAAGAGCCGCGGTACCGACCTGGTGACCGTCGCCCAGGTGCATGTCGAGCCCTTCGGCATCTACTCGCAAAAGATCAAGAAGCTCGACGAACTGCGCGAAGGCGCCGTCGTGGCCATCCCCAGCGACGCCACCAACGGCGGCCGTGCCCTGCTGCTGCTGGAAAAGGCCGGGCTGATCAAGCTCAAGAACAGCGCCAACATCCTCGCCACGCCCAAGGACATCGCCGAGAATCCGAAGAAGCTCAAGTTCAAGGAGCTGGAAGCCGCGACCCTGCCGCGGGTGCTGAACCAGGTCGACCTGGCGCTGATCAACACCAACTACGCTCTGGAAGCCAAGCTCAATCCGACCCAGGACGCCCTGCTGCTGGAAGGCAAGGAATCGCCCTACGCCAACATCCTGGTCGCCCGTCCGGACAACAAGGACAGCGATGCCGTGCAGAAGCTGGCCAAGGCGCTGAACACCCCGGCGGTGAAGCAATTCATCGAAGAGAAGTACAAGGGCGCCGTGGTGCCGGCGTTCTGAGCTTTGCCACCATAGAAAACGCCGGCCTTGCGCCGGCGTTTTCTATGGTGAATGGGCAGGGCCGGGTCATTTGAACCAGCTACTCGCCTCTTTTTCCCGCGCAGCGCCTTCGCTCTGCATCAGAGTCTTGGCGCCTTCGGACAGATTGCGGTTGGCGTCAGCCCGCGACTGGATCTCATCGGTGCGCGCCGCTTCCCCGTGCAGCTCCTGGTCGATGAATTCGCCGCTGCGCTCGGTACGGGTCTTGAGCTGGGTGAGACGAAGCTTGCGCTCCTCGATATCCAGGCGACGCAACTCATCTTCGTAAACCTGTTCACGGCGCTTGTCGGCGCGGCGCTCGGCTTCGCGGGAGGCGCGTGCGGCTTCGATACGCCGCTTTTCGGCCAGCCAGTGATCGTACTCCCACTGCCAGGCCGCCTGCTGCTCGCGCAGGCGGTATTCCCACTCGGCGCGGCGTTCGGCTTGCTGGCCCAGCTCGGCTTGACGCACGGTGTCGATTTGGGTCTGTAAGTCGGCGGCTGTGGCGGTCGTCACCAGCAGCAGGGCTGCAATCAAGAGAAAGGCACGCATGTCTTACTCCTACCTGGCGACAGGACAGGTGGCATTGGGCTGGATTCGCGTTTCCGTAGGCGAGGAAGCCACCATGATCGCCGTGCCCGGCGCGAACTGGCAGGGTAGGCCGACCTGGGCCGAGTTGAAGGTCTCGCCGGCGTCGGCATAGGTGATGGAGACGCCATCGACCAGGCGGGTGTGGGGCAGCACCGAACCGCCGGCCGCGCCGAGCGCTCCGCCGCCTATACCGCCCAGCATCCCGCCGCCCGCACCACCCAGGCTGTTGCCCAGCACGGCGCCCGTCACCACCCCCAGCAGGGCGCCGATCAGTTGGGTGTTTTGCTGGGAACTGGTGTCGTTGACTTCGATCTTCGCCGGCAGGATGGCTAGGATGTTGACCGTTCTCGCCAACTGTCGGGCATTCACCTGATTCACGGTGTAGACATTGGATGCGTAGTTGTCGGCATTCGGGGTCTGGCAGCCGCTCAGGCTTGCCAGAGCCATGACAAGACCCGTGATTCCCCATCCTTTGTACTGCATGAGCATTTCCTTATGAGCGCCAGCAAGAGCGCCGGAGCCTGGTGTTCCGGCGTGACGATACGTCCAGGGACAGATGGGAAAGGAAAAGGGGGGACTAAGAGGGGGAACGTCCGTTTCTCTTTACGCCTGTCCTGACTGTGAACAGGTTAACAGATGGGGTCGTCTAGGCAGCGTCAGCACATTGAAAATTACGTCAACCCACCGCGGCCGGCACGCTCCCCCGGCGCCCGATGATCACCAGCAGCACCGCCGCTCCTATCGCCATCAGCAGCGGCAGGGCATGGCCGGTGAGCCACTGGCTGGCGGCGCCGGTGAGCAGCGGGCCGACCAGGCAGCCGAGGCCCCAGAGCTGGGCGATGCAGGCATTGGCGCGGACCAGTTCGGCGTCGCGGTAGCGCTCGCCCACCAGGATCAGCGCCAGGGTGAATAACCCGCCCGCAGTGGCACCGAACAGCACCAGCAGGGGCCAGACGCCGAAGGTGTGCAGCAGCGCCGGTAGCGCCAGGCTGACCGCCAGCAGTCCCAGGGCGCAGCCGAGGAACAGCCCCTGGCGTGAAAGACGGTCGGCGAGCAGGCCCAGGGGAAGCTGCAGCAGGGCATCGCCCACCACCACGGCGCTGACCATGTATAGCGCCAGTTGCTGACCGAAGCCCTGGTTGAGGGCATAGACCGGCAGCAGGGTGAGGATCATCGCCTCGAAGCAGGCGAACAGTGCCACGGCCCAGGCGATGGCCGGGGCGCCGCGGCAGAAATCCAGCAGCGCTCGCCAGGCCGCGGTATGGCCGCCCGCGGCCGGCGCGCCCTGGCGACCGAGCAGCAGGGCGGCACCGCCGAGCATGAGCAGGGCGCCGAGCCAGAAGCCCTGATCGCCTTCGGTACCCAGCACGCCGAGCAGCAGCGGACCGGCCAGCTGGCTCAGGGCGTAGGCGCTGCCGTAGAGGGCCACCAGCCGGCCGCGCCAGTGATCGGTGATGACCTGGTTCATCCAGCTCTCGCCGAGCACGAAGACCAGGGTGAGGATGGCGCCCAGGGCCAGGCGCAGGAGCAGCCACAGGGCATAGCTGGGCAGCAGCGACAGCAGGATCAGCGAGCCGGCGCCGCTCACCAGGCACAGCTGCATCAGCCGTGGCGTGCCGACCCAGGTGGCGAGGCGGCCGGCCAGGCTGGCGCCGGTGAGGATGCCGATGGCCGGGGCCGCGGCCATGACGCCGATGGCGAAGCTGCCGTAGCCCCAGCTTTCCAGGCGCAGCGACACCAGGGGCATCGACAGGCCGATGGCCAGCCCTACGCTGATGACGCTGCCCAGCACGGCGAAATAGATGGCCCAGGGCATAGGCGCGGATGAAGTACTCATGGGCTCAGCTTATCTGAAGACAGCGGGTCGCCGGCTATGGAGCCTTGGCTGCTCGTGCGGGTTCCGGCGCGGTTGGCCTTTGCCGGGCTTTCGCGTAGCGTGCGCCCTACCGGAAGCTGGATGAGAGACAGACAGAAAATGCGCAAATGGCAATGCATCGTATGCGGCTATATCTACGATGAGGCCCAGGGCTGGCCCGATGACGGCATCGCCCCCGGCACCCGCTGGGAAGACGTACCGGAAGACTGGCTCTGCCCGGATTGTGGCGTGGGCAAGGCTGACTTCGAGATGATCGAAATCGGCTGATCCCGCATCGCCGGGTCCTGTTGGTAATAACTAGTAATAAAGAGCAACAAAAAAGGCATCGCGAGAGCGATGCCTTTTGGCTGTAGCGGCCATCCCTGCCACGCGATTCTCAGCCTTCGATGCTGTCCTTCAGTGCCTTGCCGGGCTTGAACGCCACCGTATTGCTCGCCCGGATCTTGACCGGCTCGCCGGTCTGGGGATTCTTCCCCATGCGGGCGCCACGGTGACGCGGCAGGAAGGTACCGAAGCCGACCAGCGTCACGCTGTCCTTGCGGTGCAGCGCGTTCGCGATCTCGTCCAACAGCGTATTGAGCACGGTGTTGGCTTGTTCCTTTGGAAGTCCGACTTTTTCAGCGATCACAGTTGCCAGTTCTGGCTTGCGCATAACTACCTCTCGTGGAGTCATTTTTAGCCGTGCGGGCCTCGCATGGCTCTCCTGGCAAAGCGATTCCCCCAAGGTAGAGGGTGGCCCGACACCAATAACGTTGGTGCGACAAAAGTCGAACCAGATAGCGTTATAAGGCAAAGCACGCACAAGCGAAAGTTAATTAGCAGACTATTAGCCGTTGGTAGGATGACTGATCATTTCTTCGCCAACTGTGCGGCATTCCAGGCACTATTAGTGGACGAAATGTCCACCGTTCGGCGGATCAGGGTGGTTCGGCGTTTGACTGCGGTGGCTCTAGATGGCTGCTGTGCGTGGCCGCCAGGGGAATTCCAGGATGGTGGACTCGTGCTGGGCGGGACGACCGCCGGGGCGAGGGGCCGAGGCGTGGCATGAATGAACGGCGCGATGGGAGCGATGGCGAAGCGCCAGGCGCACCTGGCGGCCGAGGCATGCCGTCCGGAGGAAGGCGCTGGAGCGTCCTGGGGACGCTCCAGCGTGGCGGTCAGGCCGGCGCCTGGGTGGCCATCACCGGCTGACTGGCGGGTGCCTGGCCTTCCAGGCGGCGCTCCAGGGCCTTGGCCTCGATCACCAAGCGCATGCCATTGCTGGCCTGGGTGCGGCCCCAGTCCTCCAGCAATTCCATACAGGCATGATCGATATAGGAAACCCGATCCAGCGGCACGTGCAGGGTGGTGCCCGGCTTGACCTGCTCAAGCACCTTGGTCAGTTGGGGGACGCGCAGGAAGGTAGCGGCGCCCACCAGACGCAGCTCGGCCTGCTGCGGATCGTCCTCGCGGTAGGTGAGGCTGACCTTGAGCTGCGCCGCCTTGATTGCCAGGAAGGCGATGGACAGGCCAAAGCCCACCAGCACCCCGGTCAGCAGGTCGGTGGCGACGATCATCAGCGCGGTCAGCGCATAGATGGCCATGGGCGCGCGGCCATAACGCTTGAGTCCGGTCAGCGACTTGGGATCGGCCAGCTTGACCCCGGTGAACACCAGTACCCCGGCCAGGCTCGCCACGGGGACCAGCTTGAGGACGAAGGGCAGGGCGGCGACGAAAGCCAGCAGCCAGAGGCCGTGGAAGATGGTGGAGGCCCGGCTGGTGGCGCCGGCCTGGACATTGGCCGAGCTGCGCACGATGACCCCGGTCATGGGCAGGGCGCCCACCGCGCCGCACAGTAGGTTGCCGACGCCCTGGGCGCCCAGTTCGCGGTCGAAGTGCGAGCGCGGGCCGTTGTGCATGCGATCCACCGCAGCGGCGGAGAGCAGGGTCTCGGCACTGGCGATGAAGGCCAGCGCCAAGGCGGCCACCACCAGCTCGGCGTTGGCCAACATTCCTAGATCGGCGAAGGTCACCCAGTCGATGGCGTCGGCCAGATTGTTGGGTACCTCGACGCGGCGGATGTCCAGGGCCAGCCAAAGACTGGCCAGGGTCGCCAGGGTCACGCCGATCAGGGCGCCAGGGAGGAATCTCAGGGTCTGCGGGCGAAATTTCTCCCATAGCCACATGCTGGCGATGGTCAGCAGACCGATCAGGGCCGCCTGGGCACCACTGCCACTGCCGTTCCACTGGCTGGCGGCCTCGACCGCAGCGCCGGGGAAGGCCAGCAGGTTGGACAGCCCCGACGCCGCCGGCTTGGCGTCCAGCATCACGTGCAGTTGCGAGAGCACGATGAGGATACCGATACCGGCCAGCATGCCGTAGACCACCGCGGGCGAGGTGACGCGGAACCAGGCGCCCAGGCGGGTGAAGCCGGCGACCAGTTGTAGCAGACCAGCCAGCAGCAACACCGGCCCCAGGGCTTCGATGCCATGGCGATTGATCAGGTCGAACACCAGCACCACCAGGCCCGCGGCCGGGCCACTGACTTGGAGCGGCGAGCCGGCGAGAAAGCCCACCACCAGGCCGCCGATGATACCGGTGATGATGCCCTTGGCCGGCGGCATGCCGGAGGCGATGGCGATGCCCATGCACAGCGGCAGGGCGACCAGGAATACCACCAGGGAGGCCAGGGCATCGCGCGACAGGCTGCGCCCGGGGGTTGGTTGATTGGCAAGCATGGTCCTAGTCCTCCAGCGACTCGGGATAAAAGGGTGCTCGCGCGTCATATCACGTCGTATGACACGGTGCGTTCCAGGCAGAGTTCAGATCGGTGGGCGAGTCCCGTGGAGCCTCGGTCGGGCATGCCCTGCGCAGTGCGCTGTGGTTATGTCGGCAGGCCCGCGGGACCTGCCGGACGGGCGGCTGCCGGGAAGCGACGAGGCTTCACCGGACAGCAGCGCCGGATCAGACCGGTTGCAGGCGCGGACGCGGAGTGGCGACCGGCATGTTCTCGCCGTCCAGGGGCAGGAAGCGTTCCTGCTGGGCGTCGTACGCCTTGATTTCGCTGGTTTCGATGGAATAGACCCAGCCATGGATCTGCAGCTGGCCGCTGGCCAGGCGCGAGGCCACCGAGGGATGGGTCCGCAGGTGCACCAGCTGGGCGACCACGTTCTCCTCGGTCAAGAAGCCCAGGGTGCCGCCGTGGCCGCAATCGCAATGGCTGTGGTCCTCGACCACGGTACGAGCGACTTCGGCGTGGCGCAGCCAGGCCTTTACCGTGGGCATCTTTTCCAGCGGATCGGGATTCAGTACGGCCTTCATGGCGCCGCAGTCGGAGTGGCCGCAGATGATGATGTGCTTCACGCCGAGCGCCACGACCGCGTATTCGATGGCGGTGGAAACGCCGCCGTTCATCTGGCCATAGGGCGGCACCACGTTACCGACGTTACGGGTGACGAAGAGATCGCCCGGCGAGCTCTGGGTGATCAGCTCGGGCACGATCCGCGAATCGGCACAGGTAATGAACATGGCCTTGGGCGACTGCGCATTGGCGAGCTTCTTGAACAGCGCTTCCTGTTCCGGAAAGACATCGTGGCGGAAACGCTTGAAACCATCGACCAGTTGCAGCAGGGCCTCGTCGGGCGCGCCGTGGGTATCAGTGTTGTCGCTCATCTGTTTCTGACCTCATCTCAAGTACGCAATGGCAGCGGCAAGCGCTGGTGTAATGGCTAGACGCCCCCCGGCCTCGCCTCGATACGCCCCGGCCATCTCGGGCTCTGGTGACGTCTTTCCGTGGCGATCCCTTGCCTACTTGAAGCACCTTCAGGCACCTCGATTTCGCATCCTGGTGGAAACAACCTTAATCCACGCTGAAAGAATCTCTCGTGACCTACAACGCAGAAGATATTTCAAACTTATACTGAGATCATCCCGCCATTATCCCTGCACGATCCGCGACATTCGCACTTTTATCGGCACGAAGCCAACAATTCGCCGCCAAGTCGCGCCTTTCGCCGTGAAGAAAATGTGAATTGCGATAGGCGAGGGCTTTCTCCTTGCCGATCAGTAGCTTGCGGGGGATGTGCGAAAGTGTGAACACAATGCCGTTGGCGCACATTCACCTTTCTTCCCGAGCTTTCGACGCGGCCTGTGACCTGTGGCACAGCGCCGCAGCCCGAAGCTTTCAGCAGGCTTTCAAAAAGGCTCTATCCCCTATAGGACAAGGGTTCCGCGCTTTTGCTGCATGGACAGACCACCGGCGTGAACCCATCCCCTGAATAATCGGGCCTCAGGATCTACGTCCGCCGGTCGATAGGGGTGCTTTACGGCTCACTGGAGACAGTTCATGTCCCTTCGCAACCTTTCCATCGCTCGCCGTGCATCGCTCGGCTTCGCCTTCATCGGTCTCCTGCTGTTGCTGCTCGGCGGCACTGCCCTGGTCAAGATGAACGACATCCGTGCCTCGGGTCTCGCCATCGAGCAGCGCTCCATGCCGCGCGTCGCTGCCCTCGACGAACTGACCGCCCTGACGCTGCGGCTGCGGGTGCTTTCCTACCGTCTGCTGCTTAACCGCGAGCCGGAGACCATCGCCAAGACCACCGCGCTGTTCGAACAGCGCAATGGTCAGATGCGCGCTGCCCAGCAGCGCTACGAGGGCCTGGTCCAGGCGGGCGAGGAGCGTGATGCCTACGCCCGCTACCAACAATTGATCGGCCAATACGCCAGCCTGCAACAGCGCATGCTGGCCTATTCCGCCGCCAGCCAGTTGGAGCCGCTGCGTCAGCTGCTCAACGAAGACCTGCTCGCCAACTCCGACGCGGTGAATGCCGTGCTCAAGCAACTGACTGACCTGGTCAATCAGCAGACCGCGGCGGCCAACGCCCTGGCGGCGGCCGACTATAGCCATGCCATGCAGTGGCTGGTGGCGCTGCTGGTCGCCACGGCGCTGCTGACCCTGGTGTTCGCCTGGTTGTTGATCCGCAGCATCACTCAGCCCATCGCCCGGGCCGTGCAGGTGGCTGAGGTGATCGCCACCGGTGACCTCACTGCAGAGATCCACAGCGAAGGCCGCGATGAAGCCGCACGGCTGCTACAGGCCATGAAGACCATGCAGGGCCAGTTGCGCCAGACGCTGCAGGGCATCCTCGGCTCCGCCACCCAGCTCGCCTCGGCGGCGGAAGAACTCAATGCGGTGACCGAGGAGTCCACCCGCGGTCTGCAGCGGCAGAACGCCGAGATCGAACAGGCCGCCACCGCGGTGAACCAGATGTCCTCGGCGGTGGATGAGGTGGCGCGCAATGCCGTGAGCACCTCCCAGGCGTCGCAGGAATCCGCGGGCGTGGCCCGGGAAGGCCGCGACCTGGTGCAGGAAACCGTGGGCGCCATCGACACCATGAGCGGCGACGTCCAGCACGGCGCCACCCTGGTCGGCGATCTGGCGCTGCAGGTCAACGACATCGGCAAGGTGCTGGACGTGATCCGCAGCGTGGCCGAGCAGACCAATCTGCTGGCGCTCAACGCGGCCATCGAGGCGGCCCGCGCCGGCGAGGCCGGTCGAGGCTTCGCCGTGGTGGCCGACGAGGTGCGGGCACTGGCCCATCGCACCCAGGAATCGACCCGCGAGATCGAGACCTCCATCGGCACCATCCAGCAGGGGACCGATCAGGCCGTGGCCGCCATGCGCAGCAGTACCGAGCGGGCGCAGAGCACCCTGGACGTGGCTCGCGGCGCGGGCAATGCCCTGGAACGTATCCATGGGGCCATCGGGGCCATCAACGAGCGCAATCTGGTAATCGCCAGTGCGGCGGAGGAGCAGGCACAGGTCGCCCGCGAAGTGGATCGCAACCTGGTGAACATCCGCGAATTGTCGATCCAGACCGCTGCGGGCGCCGAGCAGTCCAGTGCCGCCAGCGCCGAGCTGTCGCGCCTGGCTATCGACCTCAATGGCATGGTGGCGCGCTTCCGCCTGTGAAACCGCGGCTGCGGCGCCTGGAGCGCCGCCGCCGGGTCAGGGTCTCAATGCGAGTACAGCAGTTGCAACACCACGGTCAGCGCCACGAGCAGGCCGAGCGGCGTGAGTACCGCGGAAAGCAACAGGGACAGCGCCTTGCCGGCGCCGGGACGCGAAATGGTCGGCATGACGTTTCTCTCAAGGCTCGGAAAGGGAGTCGGGAGCCACAGGGCTCCGTAGGACGAATTGTCCATCAGCCGAGGCACAGCGTCATGTCAAGAAAGCGCAAAGATGCGTAAAGCCCAGTGAGATAAAGCGCTGGGCCGGAGGGCTGAGCGAGGCGCGCGAGCGGTCGGATCGTGACCTCTCGGCGAGGTCGAGGACCCAAGCGCCGAGCCGTTGAAGAACGGCAGCGGCGCCGGGTCGATCAGACGCGGAAGCGCGCCGCCAGGCCGTGGATTTCGTGGGTCAGCTCGGCGAGTTGGCGACTGGAGGTCTCGATCTGGTCGGCACCGTTCTTGGAGACGCCGGCCAGTTCGCGAATGTTGATCAGGTTGCGGTCCACCTCGCGCGCCACCTGGGCTTGCTCCTCGGCGGCGCTGGCGATGACCAGGTTGCGCTCGTTGATGTCGCTGATGGCGACGAAGATGTGCTCCAGGCTCTCGCCGGTCCGCTCGGTGGTGCTCAGGGTGGTGTGGGCCAGGGCATTGCTGCGCTGGATGGCGGCTACCGCCGATCCGGTGCCGGTCTGGATGCTGCCGATCATCTGCTCGATTTCCAGCGTCGACTCACGGGTGCGATGGGCGAGGCTGCGCACCTCGTCGGCCACCACGGCGAAACCTCGACCGGCATCGCCAGCGCGAGCGGCCTCGATGGCCGCGTTGAGCGCCAGAAGGTTGGTCTGCTCGGACACCGCACGAATCACGTCGAGTACCTTGCCGATCTGATTGGCCTGTTGCGCCAAGCTGGCGATGACGGCTTCGCTTTCGTTGACCGTGGTCTGCATGGTGTGCAGTTCGCTGAGTACCTGGGAGACCTGGCTGCGACTGCCAGCGGCCAGGCGATCGGATTCGCGCGCGGTATCGGAGGTGGAGGCTGCATTGCGCGCCACCTCTTCCACGGCGGTGGTCATTTCCGTCACCGCGGTCACCGCCTGCTCCAGCTCCTGTTGCTGCTGGTTAAGAGTGCGATTGCTCTGGGCGGTTACCTGGCCCAGTTCCTGGGCCGCGGTATCGAGTTGTTCGGCGGTGCGGTTGAGCTGAGCCAGAGTATCGCGCTGGCTGGTCTGCAGGGTGAGCAGGCCGGCGAACAGCTGGCCGATCTCGTCATGGCTGCGTACCTCGATGCGCCGGGTCAGGTCGCCGGTGCTCATGGCGGCGAAGTGCTCGCCGGCCTCGCGCAGCGGCGCCAGTACCCGGCGGGCGATGAACCAGCCGGACAGTACCGCCAGCAGCAGGGTCAGGCCGACCAGCAGCAGGCTGCCGATCTGCGCCTGGGAGACGCGACTGTCGGAGGCCGCGAGGGTGGCCTCGATGCGCCCGGTGATCTCGTCGGTGAAGGCCTGGCGGGTATCGGCGAAGGCCGTGCTGGCGCCCTTGGCGCCGTCGCTGATGCGGATGTAGCCCGGCAGGTCCCCGGCGCGGCAGGCGGCGATCTGTCCCTCGACGATGCCCTTGTAGGCATCGAAGGCCTTGAGCATGGCCTCGATCTGGTCACGCAGCTTGGGCTCGCTGACCTTGGCCTGCATGTCGGTGATCAGCTTGCGGGCGATGTCCAGGCGTTCCAGCGCCAGTTTCACGCCTTTTTCGGCCTTGGCTGTATCGCCGTTCACGCGATCCAGCATGGCCGTATGGGAGTTGGCACTCGCGCGGCTGATCCAGGTGGCGGCATTGTTGACGCTGTCGAGTTGCTCCATGGTCAGGCTATCAAGGTCGCGGATCTGCTGAGCGCTGGTGCGGGCGCTGAACCAACCGTAGAGGCAGGAGAGCAGCAGGCAGACGACGAACAGGCTGAGCACGCTGTACATCCCGGTACGGATTCTTGTTGTTCTTTGCATGGCGATCTTCCTGAGGGAAAAAAAGCTGAAACGCACGGGGCGCCTTTCGTAAAACTTTTTCGTCAGGAATACGGTAGGACTTTAGCCAGCGTCGATGGCCAGAAGCCAGCCGGTAGCAGGAAGGGGCTGAGAAGTTGCCAGACATCTATTCACAGCGAAGGGCCCGACGAGCGCCGGGCCCGGAGGGATCAGGACAGCGGGGTGAACTGAATGACCTCGACCCAGTAGCCGTCGGGGTCCTTGATGAAGGCGATTTCCTTCATGCTGCCGTCGGTCAGGCGCTTCTGGAAGGCCACGCCCAGCTGTTCGAAACGCTCGCAGGCGGCGCGGATGTCCGGGACCGCCACGCAGGTATGGCCGAAGCCGCGCGGCTCGCTGTTGCCGTTGTGGTAGCTGAACTCGGCGTCGTTCTCGGTACCGTGGTTGTGGGTCAGCTCGAGGATGCCCGGGGTGGACTTGCGCCAGCGCTGGCGGGCTTCCGGATCCGCCGGCACCTGGTTGCGATCGACCAGGGCGAGGAAGGTCAGGCTGAACTTGGCGTCCGGGAAGTCCTTGTGATCGACCACGGTGAAACCCAGCACGCGGGTATAGAAGTCCAGCGAGGTCTCCAGGTTCTTGACTCTCAGCATGGTGTGGTTGAAGACGAATTCCCGGGTGGCGGCGTCCGGCTGGGCGGTCACGCCCGGCAGGTTATCGAATTGGCTCAGCGACATCAGGATTCTCCTGTGAGGGTGTGGAAGTTGGAGAGGCGACCTGACGCAACGTTCCCGCGAGGGGCGACGCCTGGGTGGTCGCTCACGAAAAGGGCAGCAAGTCTAAAGGGACCTATGAGCCTTGCCCAAACACGATTGGATACTTTTGGCCGCTACGCTGAACGACGAATGGTCGAAACCCCGGCGCTAGAGCCGTAGTCGGATTTCATGAGCACACTGCCTGTGCGAATCGAAGGAGACTTGCTATGAGCAGCACTACCGACAAGATCAAGGGTACCGCCAAAGAAGTGGCCGGCAAGGTCAAGCAGGGTATTGGCGAAGCCACCGACAATTCGCGCATGAAAGGCGAGGGCCGCGCCCAGGAAGCCGAAGGCAAACTGCAGAAGAATGTCGGTAAGGGCAAGGATGCGATCAAGAACACCATTGATCGCGCCTAAGTCCGCTTCCGAACCGGGTTGAGGTCATTCGGTTGATCGCCGATTGCAGCCCAAGCCAAGCTCCCAGCTAGCTTGGTGACCGTGAAAACGCCGCGCTTCCCTCTCAGGAGCGCGGCGTTTTTTAATTGTCTGATCGGAATTGGTCAGGGCCGGGCTCTTATGGACCATCCATTAGGCCTCCACTAAAGCCACCTCGCGGCCATGGCGGCCCGCCCAAACTGGGAATAGGTCGGCCTGTAGAGCAACTGTCCTATCGCGGCCATGGGCCGCTCCTACAGGTACGGATGCCACTGTAGGAGCGGCCCATGGCCGCGATAGCAGCTCTCGAACGCTGGATACAAGCTCCACCGTTGCCCATGACCCTCCATGCTCTTCCGCCCGCTAGGCAAAGGCGTGACTGATCGGCATTGCCCCGGGGCTGTTATCCATCAGGCCGGGTCCAGCTCCGGATAGTGCCGGAAGATACCGTGCTCGCTGAACGGCAGGCGCCGTGGCGAGGCGAGATAGGCCGCGATGTTGGGCAGGGTCGCCACCCGCTCGGCCACCCCCAGCACCCGGGGAATCTCCGGCGCCAGGCGCCGCATGGCGTTGGGGAAGGCGTAGGTCAGGCCGGCCACCACCTGGAACAACGACAGATCGACGTAGGAGCGGCGGTCACCCACCAGCCAGGTGTCGCCGGCCGGGTTGTAGCCCAGCACTCGCTCGAAGTAGCTCAGGTAGGTGCGGATGCGCTCGCCGGCGAAGGCCTTGGCGCGCCGCCGTGCTTCCTCCTGCTGCTCTTCATAGGTGAGGGAAATGGCCACCGGATGATGGACGTCGTGGGCCTCGGCGGTGAGATCGGTAATGGTCAGTTGCAGGCCGTGGACCCAGAACTGCGATTCCTCATCGGCCGGCACCAGGTCCAGCCGCGGACCCAGGTACTGGAGGATGTTGGCGACATGGGAGATGACCTCGTCGCCGGCTTTCAAGAAGGGCGGGGCGAAGGGCGGGCGCCGGGTCCTCTTGCCCTGCAGGTAGTCCTTCATGGCCGGTACGCCGAGGCCGTCACCCTCAGGTGCATTGCCGACATCGAGGTAGTCGGCGCCGGCCTCCTCGAGCGCCAGTCGGACGAATTCGCCGCGGCCCTGGATGCTGGGCCAATAGTGCAGTTCGTATCGCATGGGAACCTCCATCATCTGCCAGATTTACCGGTCCAGGAGTCGTGACCCTCGGCGCGGTTCGAAGGTTTGCCCGTCGTGCGCCTTTCACGACGAAGCGCACAACCAATTCCCATCTCTGCGACTCCTATCAACCAGCGGCTAGTAATGAGGACGGTGGGATGACGGGGCAACAACGGGCGGACGGTTCCATGCGCATAGGCATTCTCACCCACGTGAAACATCCGGTCCGCCAGCCCTTCGCCGGCGGCCTCGAAGCCTTCACCTACGACATCACCCTGCAACTGCGCGAGCGCGGCCATGCGGTGACCCTGTTCGCCAGTTCGGCCTCGGCGCCGGAGCTGGAAGTGGTGCCCATCCTCGACGACGGCAACTACGGCGCGGATGGCTGCCGGCGCAAGCGCAACGTGCTCAGCTCCGAGTACCTCGACGAACACCACGGCTATCTCGACTGCCTGCAACGCATCGATGGCTACGGCTTCGACGTCATCTTCAACAACTCCCTGCACTACGTGCCGGTGACCATGTCCGGGCTGATCCGCACGCCCATGCTCACCGTGCTGCACACCCCGCCATTCTTCGAGCTGATCAACGCCATCGGCGAACTGCATAAACGCGGCGGCGGCCATTACTGCACCGTGTCCCAGGCCAATGCGGACAACTGGGCGCAGTTGGCGCCGGCCTGCCACGTGATTCCCAACGGCATCGACCTCGACGCCTGGCGCCCACGCGATACGCCGATCGGCGAGCATGCCCTCTGGTTCGGTCGCCTGGTGCCGGACAAGGGGCCGCACCTGGCGCTGGATGCCGCCCGCGAGGCCGGCGTGCCGCTGCGCCTCGCGGGCCAGGCCACCGACGAGCGCTATTTCCGCCAGGAGATCGAACCGCGACTCGGCGAGCAGGCGGTCTATCTCGGTCATCTGGACCGCACCGCCCTGGCCGCCGAAGTTGCCCAGGCACGCGCCTGCCTGGTCACCCCCTGCTGGGACGAACCCTTCGGCCTGATCGTCGCCGAAGCCCTGGCCTGTGGCACGCCGGTGGCCGCCTTCGCCCGGGGAGCGTTACCCGAGTTGCTTACCGCCGAGACCGGCGCCCTGGCTCCGCCAGGCGATGTGCCGGCCCTGGCGGCGGCCCTGCGCGAGGCCCTGTCGCTGTCCCGCCAGGCATGCCGGAAGCGGGCCGAGGCTCAGTGGAGCCATCGGCTGATGATCGATCGTTACGAGCGCCTGCTCGCCGATGTCGCCGCCGGCCGGGTGGCCCGTGGCTAAGTTGAGCATTGGCTATTACGCCCACCATCACGGTGCCGGTCATGTGACCCGCGCCCTGGCCATCGCGGCCGCCTTCGATGGACCCCTGACCCTGTTCGGTAGTCGGCTGCCCGAACGAGTGGACCTGCCCAACGTCCAGCTCTGTCCCTTGCCGGCCGACGTGGCGCCAGGTGTCGAAGGCGAAGCCTTTGCCTGCCTGCACTATGCCCCTCTAGGAGTAGCGGGGTTGCGCGAGCGCATGGGGCTGCTGGTGGATTGGTTCCGCCGCGCCTGGCCCTGCCTGCTGGTGGTGGACGTCTCGGTGGAAGTGGCGCTGCTGGCCCGTTTGTGCGGTGTGCCGACGATCTATCTGCGCCAGCGTGGCAGCCGCTTCGACGCGGCCCACGAACTGGCCTGCGCCTGTGCCAGCCGCCTGCTGGCGCCCTATCCGGAATGCCTGGAAGAGCCTGGCACGCCGGACACCTGGCGGGCCAAGACCTGCTATGCCGGCAGCCTGTCGCGCTATGCCGGGCAAGTACCTGCGATAGCGCGGGAGCCCGGCACGGTCACCGTCATCGCCGGTCATGGCGGCACCGCCTTCAGCCGCGCGCGTCTAGCCGCCGCAGCGCAGCGCTGCCCGGACTGGCGTTGGACGGTGCTGGGTCCGATAGCGGACGACACCACACCGGCCCCGGCCAACCTGACGTTCCTCGGCAGCGTCGCCGATCCCGCCCCCTGGCTGACCCGCGCCGAGGTGGTGGTCGGCTCGGCCGGCGACAGCCTGGTGGCGGAACTGGCCGATCTGCGCTGCCGCTTCATCTGTTTGCCCGACGCTCGACCCTTCGACGAGCAACTGTCCACGGCCCGCTTGCTGGCCGCCCAAGGCCTTGCCATCACCCGCGAGCGTTGGCCTGCCGACCAAGACTGGCCCGGATTGCTCGTCCAGGCGCGCCAGCTCGACCCCGAACGCTGGGCGGCCGTGAGCGACGGCGCGGGCGCCCGCCGCGCCGCCGCCTGCATCCAGCAGGTCGCCCACGAGGTGCTGGCATGATCGTGCTGACCCTGGTCCATGGCCGCGAGCGGCAACTGGCCAACCTCATCCGCGGCCTGGAACTGGCCCCGACGCCCCCTGCCGCCTTGGTGGTGGTGCAGATGAACGAGCCGGCGCGGGTCCTGCACAGCCCATGCTTTCCCATCCAGGTGCTCGGCGTCGAGGATGACGGCATCCTGCCCCTGGCCGCCGCGCGCAATGCCGCCGTGGCTGCCGCGCCGGGCGAGGAACTGGTGTTTCTCGATGTGGACTGCATTCCGGCGCCGGACCTACTCGACGCCTATCGCCAGGCCCTGCAGGCACGGCCAGAGGCCTTGCACCAAGGCTTCGTCCATTACCTGCCGGCCGGTGTCGCCGAGGGTGACTGGACGCCGGAGGGGCTGCTGGCCACCGGCGTCGTCCATCCGCTGCATCGGGATCGCCCAGCTGGCGAGGCGATTCCCCATCCGCTGTTCTGGTCACTGAACTTCGCCTGCCGCCGCGCCACCTTCCAGCGTATCGGCGGGTTCGACGAGGGCTATCGTGGTTATGGGGGCGAAGATACCGACTTCGCTTTTCGCGCCCGTGACGCGGGAGTAGCGGTCTATCAGGCCGAGGCGCGGGCCTTCCACCAGTACCATCCCACCTATCATCCGCCGCTCAATCACTTCGCCAGCATCCTGGCGAACGCCCGGCGCTTTCAGGAACGCTGGGGACTCTGGCCCATGGACGGTTGGCTGCGCGAGTTCGCCGCCGCTGGCTACATTCACTTCGACGAAAGCCGCGGGATAGAACAACTCAGGGTGCCCAGCGCCGCCGAGATCGCCGCCTGCCGGGACGCCTCCGGGTCCGGCTTCTGACGCCGGCGCGCAACCAACCGGGCCCGGGCGACTCTGAAGGTAGGCATCCCTTTCGAGGAACGTACGTCAGGAGCCGCCATGTCCTTGTTCGCCTTCAGCCTGCGCGGCGTTTCGCCGTTCACCCTCATCAAGCGTGCCGTCCAGGAATTCGTCGCCGACGACATGCCTACCTATGCGGCGGCCCTGGCCTACCAGATGCTGTTCTCGCTGTTTCCCTTTTTGCTGTTCCTGATCGCCCTGATCGGCTTCCTGCACCTGCCGGACTTCTTCACCTTCCTGCGCGAACAGGCCGCCTACCTGCTGCCGACCAGTGCGCTGGACACCGTCAATCCCATCATCGACCAGCTGCAGACACAGAAGGGCGGGCTGCTGTCCTTCAGTATCATCATTGCCCTCTGGTCCGCCTCGGGCGGTTTCCGCTCGCTGATGACCGCCATGAACAGCGCCTACGACGTGGTGGAAAGCCGCCCGGCCTGGAAGCGCATTCCCCTGTCCGTGCTGCACACCATCGGCCTCGCCGGGCTGCTGCTCAGCGCCGCTGCCCTCATGGTGCTCGGTCCCCAGGTGATGAACTGGCTGGCTGCCTATGTCGGTCTGGAAGACTACATGGTGACCCTCTGGGCGCTGATCCGCTGGCCGCTGGCAGTGTTCCTGCTGATGATCGCAGTGGCGGCGCTCTACTACGTGACTCCGGACGTGAAGCAGAGCTTCCGCTTCATCACCCCCGGCTCGGCACTGGCGGTGGTTGTCTGGATCCTGGCGTCCCTGGGCTTTGGTTACTACGTGCAGAACTTCGCCAACTACAACGCCACCTACGGCAGTATCGGCGCCATCATCGTGCTGCTGCTGTACTTCTATATCTCCTCGGCGGTGCTGCTGTTCGGCGCGGAAATCAATGCGGTGATCGAACACCACAGCGACGACGGCAAGGAAAAGGGCGAGAAGACGCCAGGCGATGGCGGCGTGGAAGCCGACGAGGAAATCCAGGCGGCTAAGGAGGAAGAAGAGGGCGTACTGGGTGCACCGCGGGTGGTAAGGCGCTAGCTGTTTTCACATAAGCTAATCGCGGCCATGGGCCGCTCCTACAAAAGTATCCCCCCGTAGGAGCGGCCCATGGCCGCGATAGGGCAGCACCGCCGGTAGGGTGGATAACGGCTTCAGCCTTATCCACCGCTCCCGCCTCGTCCTCCCTGTGGAAAACCTTGCCAGGTCGCCACCGGGGGACGGACGAAAGCTGCCTTACTTGGCCTTACCCTGATTGGCCACGGCGGCCATCTTGGCGGCGACCTCATCCGGATCGGCCAGGTAGTAGTGCTTGGTGGGCTTGAGGTTGTCGTCGAACTCGTACACCAGCGGCACGCCATTGGGGATGTTGAGGCTGACGATGTCGCTGTCGGAGATGTTGTCCAGGTACTTGATCAGGGCGCGCATGGAGTTGCCATGGGCGACCACCAGCACGCGCTGGCCGCTGCGGATGGCCGGCGCCAGGACTTCGTTCCAGTAGGGCAGGACGCGCTCGACGCAATCCTTGAGGCATTCGGTGCGCGGCACCTGATCCAGCGACAGACCGGCGTAGCGCGGATCGGCGGCCAGGGCCTTTTGCTCCTCGACGCTCTGCTCGGGCGGCGGCACGTCGTAGCTGCGGCGCCACACCAGCACCTGCTCTTCACCGTACTTGGCGGCGGTCTCGGATTTGTTCAGGCCGGTCAGGCCGCCGTAATGCCGCTCGTTGAGGCGCCAGTCGCTCACCACCGGCAGCCACATCTGGTCCATGCCTTCCTGCACGTGCCACAGGGTCCGCACGGCGCGCTTGAGCACCGAGACATGGGCCACGTCGAACAGGAAACCGGCGTCCTTGAGCGCCTTGCCGCCCTCGTGAGCCTCGCGGATCCCCTGTTCGGTCAGATCCACATCCGCCCAGCCACTGAAGCGGTTTTCCAGGTTCCATGCCGACTGGCCATGGCGGATGAATACGACTTGCGACATGCGACCTCCATCTTGGGATTCATTGTTTGGCTCACGCCTACGCGAAGCTGTGCCAAACATACCGCAGATGGAGGCTGCCGGCATCGGCATCACGGAAACCGTGATGCGTCCGGCACTCGTAGCGAGTCTTAGGCGGCCAAGGCGCGACGGGTGCGCTCGATGACGCGCTCCAGACCGGCAGCAGCGCTGTACTGCTCGGGGTAGAGGCGCTCGCTGCGACAGGCGACACCGCGCTCGTCGACCACGGTGAAGCTGAAGCCGCCCTTGCGCGAAGCCGGGGTGGTGATGCACTGGAACGGCGCGAAGGCCGCCTGGAGGTGTTGCATGGCCGCGATGGCCTGATTTTGAATGTTCATACGACTATCCTTGGGATCCACGCTCAGTCGGCGCGGTGAAATAACTCCAGCAACCTCGTGCCCATAACGGCCGACGGCTGAATCTCTGGCTGGAGGAAGGCAGCGTGTGGGCAAGATGCCCAGGCATGCAGGTAAGTACTTGGGAAGGCAGGCAACCGGCCGGGCACGAGATTCAGAGGCCAGGGCGGCAGATCCTGAGCAATCGAGGGATCGGTTCGATCCGGGTGACACTGATTTCGCGCTGCTATTGCAAGCGGAAAGGCGTCCAGCGATTGGGGTCAGCTTGGTACTAACCCGATCAAGCTAGCAGGATCGATGCCAAAGGTGCAAGCCCGTCGGTCGGCGACGGGCCTGGCGGTGGCTAACGCTCGACCAGTTGCATCCAGGCGGCCGGATAGCGCGTACCCGCCACGCTCTCCGGGGTGAAGAGGTCATCCAGCTCGGCCCTTTCGCTGGCGCTCAGCTGCACCTCGAGGGCGGCGAGATTTTCCAGCAGATAGTGGCGTTGCCGGGTACCGGGGATGGGCACGATGTCCTCGCCCTGGGCCAGCACCCAGGCCAGGGCCACCTGGCCGGGGGTGACGCCCTTGGCCTTGGCCAGGGCGCCTACCCGCTCCACCAGTTCCAGGTTGCGCTGGAAGTTTTCGCCCTGGAAGCGCGGGCTCAGGCGGCGATAGTCGTCCGCGGCGAAATCGTCCGGCGACTTCAGCGCGCCGGTGAGAAAGCCGCGGCCCAGGGGGCTGTAGGCCACCAGCGCGACCCCGAGTTCGCGGCAGGTGGCGAGCACGCCATGTTCCTGCGGATCGCGCGACCAGAGCGAGAATTCGCTCTGCAGGGCGGCGATGGGATGGATCCGGTGAGCACGTCTCAGGGTCTCGCTGGAGGCTTCGCTCAGCCCCAGGTAACGCACCTTGCCGGCCTGCACCAGTCCGGCCATGGCGCCCACAGTCTCTTCGATGGGTACCTCGGGATCGACCCGGTGCTGGTAGTAGAGATCGAGCTGCTCGACGCCTAGCCGGCGCAGGCTGCCGTCCACTGCCTGGCGTACGTAGTCGGGCCGGCCATTCACCCCGCGGGTGTTGGGGTCGTCGCTGCGCACCAGGCCGAACTTGGTGGCCAGGAACACCCGCTCGCGGCGTCCCCGCAGCGCGCGGCCGAGCAGTTCTTCGTTATGGTGAGGTCCATAGGCGTCGGCGGTATCCAGCAGGGTCACGCCGCGCTCCAGGGCCAGGTCCAGGGTGGCGAGGGCCTCGGGTTCATCGGTCGCCCCATAGAATTCGCTCATGCCCATGCACCCCAGGCCCAGGGCGGATACCAGCGGACCGTTGTGGCCCAGTCGTCGTTGCAGCATGACGTTTGCTCCTCTCTTCGATGACAGGATCAGTCTGGGTGTTGAAGCGAAGTGAACAAAGCTGCTATTCGGATAGACTCTATTCGACCGGATTGAATAATCTTGGACCGACTGGCAGCCATGCGCGGCTTTGTGCGCATCGTCGAGCGCCGCTCCTTCATCCGGGCGGCGGCTGACCTGGGCCTGTCCCCGGCGATGGCGACCCTGCTGGTGCAACAGCTTGAAGCCCATCTGGGGGTGACGCTGTTGCACCGTACCACCCGCCGGGTCAGCCCGACGCTGGACGGCGCCGCCTACTACGAGCGTTGCGTCCGTTGGCTGGCCGAGCTGGATGACATCGAGGACGCCTTCAGCCAGCGGCGTCGGCAGCCGCGCGGCCGCCTGCGTATCGACCTGCCGAGCAGTCTGGGGCGGGTGCTGGTGATGCCCGCCCTGCCGGACTTCTGCCAGCGCTATCCAGACCTGGAGCTGGTGATCAGTGCCGACGACCGGCCGGTGGACGTCATCGGCGAGGGCATTGACTGTGTGCTGCGCGGCGGTCCAGTGCACGACGAGGGCCTGGCGGTGCGGTCGCTGGGCGCGCTGGTGCAGATCACCTGCGCCAGTCCGGACTATCTCGAACGACAGGGCCTGCCCGATGGCCTGGACGACCTGAGCGAGCACCAGCTGGTGCACTACCGCTCGCTGCGCAGTGGCCGCCGGCTGCCCTTCGAATTCTGCCAGGCAGGCGAGATCCGGCGGCTTGAGCCAGGCGGACGCCTGGCGGTCAGCGGCGCCGATCTCTATGTCGGTGCCGCCCTGGCCGGACTCGGACTGATCCAGGCACCGCTCTATCACCTCGCCGCGCACCTGGCGGCAGGGCGCCTGTGCGAGGTGCTCCCCGACCAGCGTCCGCCGGGCCTGCCGCTGGCGGCTGTCTATCCCCTGGCCAGCCAGACCTCACCGCGGGTACGCGCCTGGGTCGAGTGGCTGGAGGAGGTATTCGCCGCGGTCGATCCGGCCTGGTTGCGGCGTTGAGCGACCGCTACTTACCCGCCTCGCGCGTCTGTGGCTGACCGTGACCGAAGGCCTGGCCCAGGTCGTCGCCCGAGGTGGTGCGGTTGTCATCGGTGCGCCACTTGGCGACCTCGGCAGCGCTGACCGGCGCGGCGGCGTTGCCCCAGCTGGCGCGGATGAAGCTGACCACGTCGGCCACCTGCTGATCGTCCAGCCGCCAGCCGAAGGGCGGCATGACGATCGTCGAGGGCGCGGTGTGCAGGCCGGGCAGGGTGCCGCCCTTGAGCACTATGTTGATCAGCGAGCTGGCATCGGCCGTGCGCAGCACCGGATTGCCGGCCAGCGCCGGGAACACCCGGTCGTAGCCCTGGCCGTCGGTACGGTGGCAGGCGGCGCAGTTGTCGACATAGACCTGGGCGCCGCGGGCGCTGTCGTCGCCGCGCCAGAGGGCGGCAGCGGCGCGGCCATCCGGCTGGAAGGGTGCATCGTGCGGGTCCTTGGGCGGCAGGGTCTTGAGATAGCGGGCGATGGCCTGCAGATCGGCGTCGCTGAGGTACTGCAGGCTGTGCTGCACCACCTCGGTCATGCCGCCGAACACGGCGCTGCCGGCGGAGCGACCGGTCTTGAGGAACTGCACCAGCTGTTCCTCGCTCCAGCGGCCCAGACCGTCGCGCTGGTCGCCGCGCAGATTCTTGGCGATCCAGCCTTCCAGGGGCGCGCTGCCGGCGAGGAAATCCTTGCCGTCGGCGGGGGAGAGGGCCTTCTCCTGCATGGTGAAGGCACGCGGCGTGTGGCAGGCGCCGCAGTGGCCGAGGCCTTCCACCAGATAGGCACCACGGGCCACCACCGGGTCCTGGTCGGGCGCCGGCTGGAATTGCACCACCTCGGGGGCGAACAGCTGGCGCCAGATCGCCAGCGGCCAGCGCATGGACAGCGGCCAGGGGATGTCGCTGTCGCGATTGGCCTGCTCGACCGGCGTCACCCCGTGCATGAAGTAGGCATAGAGGGCGCGCATGTCGCCCTCGGTCACCCGGGCGTAGGACGGGTAGGGCATGGCCGGATAGAGGGTATGGCCCTCCTTGGCGATGCCCTGGCGGATGGCGGCGTCGAAGTCGGCGAAGCTGTAGGCGCCGATGCCGGTCCGGCGATCCGGGGTGATGTTGGTGGAATAGAGGGTACCGATGGGCGTCTGCATGGGCAGGCCGCCGGCGAAGGGCTGGCCGCCGGGCGCCGTGTGGCAGGCCACGCAGTCGCCAGCGCGGGCCAGGTATTCGCCTTTCTTGACCAGCGCCGGATCGACGTCTTCGGCGGCCTGGGCCGCCAGCGCCAGGCCAGTGCCCAAGAGCAGGGTCGCGAGGGTACGAAGGATCATGGGCGCGCCTCTCATGCCTGCACCAGCGGGCCGGGGTTTTTCAGGTACTGGTCGCGGATGGCCCGCGCCGACCAGTAGGTCAGGGCCGCCACCAGGCCGGTGGGGTTGTAGCCCAGGCCCTGGGGAAAGGCCGAGGCGCCCGGCACGAAGACGTTGTGCACGTCCCAGCTCTGCAGGTAGCGATTGACCGCGCTGGTCTTGGGGTCGGTGCCCATGATGGCGCCACCGTTCAAGTGGGTGGTCTGGTAGCTTGCGGTGTTGAAGTGACCGCCGAAATCCTTGACCGACACGCTGATGTGCTCGGGATTCATGGCCTCGGCGATCTTCTTCATCTTGGCGGCCATGAAGCGGGTCATGCGGATGTCGTTGTCCTTCCAGTCGAAGGTCATGCGCAGCAGCGGCTGGCCGTAGGCGTCGCGGTAGGTGGGGTCCAGGTCCAGGTAGTTGTCGCGATAGGACTGGTGCGCCCCGTGGGCGTCCATCGACAGCTGGTGGTTGTAGTAGCCGGCCTGGGCCTTTTTCCAGGCACTGCCCCACTGCGGCGTGCCGGGCGGATTGGCCGCGCCGGCGATGGGCCGGGTGCCGGCTTGGTTGACCCACATAGGCGAGCCGCCGACGAAGCCGTGGGGGCCGTGGTCGAAGTTGTCGGCGTTGAAGTCGTCCACCGCCACGCCGTTGCCGCCGGCGCCGATGAAGGGATTGGTGTGGTGCTGGTCCTGGCGGAAGAAGGCCTTGATGGTGGCCATGTTCTGGTAGGCGAAATTGCGCCCGACCACGCCTTCGCCGGTCTTGGGGTCATAGGGCTGGCCGATGCCTGAGAGCAGCATCAGGCGCACGTTGTTGAATTGGAAGGCGGCGAGGATGACGATATCGGCCGGTTGCTCCAGCTCCTGGCCCTGGGCGTCCAGGTAGGTCACCCCGGTGGCCCGCTTGCCGGTGCTGTCGAGATTGACCCTGAGAACATGGGCCTGGCTGCGTAACTCGAAGCGCGGCTCCTGCTTGAGCGCCGGCAGGATGTTGAGATTCGGCGAAGCCTTGGAATACATGTAGCAGACATAGCCGCTGCAGTAGCCGCAGAAGTTGCAGGGTCCCATCTGGCAACCGTAGGGATTGGTGTAGGGGCCCGAGGTGTTGGCCGAGGGCAGGTTGTAGGGGTGATAGCCCACCTCCCGCGCGGCCTGCTCGAACAGCTGGGCCGAGACGGTGTTCTTTTGCGCCGGCAGCGGGAAGTCGCTGGAGCGATCCGCGGCGTAGGGATTGCCGCCCTTGCCGCCGCCCACCACCTGGCCCTTGATGCTCCAGGCGGTGCCCGAGGTGCCGAACACCTTTTCGGCGAAGTCGAAATAGGGTTCCAGCTCGGCGTAGCTGACGCCGAAATCCTGGATGGTCATGCCCTCGGGGATGAATTTCTTGCCGTAGCGCTCTTCGTAGTGGCTGCGCAGGCGCAGTTCCACCGGGTCGACGCGGAAGTGCACCCCAGACCAGTGCAGGCCGGCACCGCCGACCCCATCGCCGGGCAGGAAGACGCCGAGCTGGCGGTTGGGCAGGGCGACGTCGTTGACGCTATGGCGGATGGTGACGGTTTCCTTGGAGACATCGACGAACAGCTTCTTGCGGATGCTGTAGGTGAGTTCGTCGATCACCTGGGGATAGGAGCCGTCGGGATAGGTGTCGCGGTAGCTGCCACGTTCCAGGGCCACCACGTCCAGGCCGGCCTCGGTCAGTTCCTTGGCCATGATGGCGCCGGTCCAGCCGAAGCCGACGATCACTACCTGCTTGCTGGGCAATACCTTGGCCATCAGCCGCGCTCCCCGCGAATGGAGACTGGCGGCAGCGGATAGCGCTCGTCGCGCTCCACCCAGTCCATGAAGTCGGCGCGGGCCCCGGGGAAGTTCACCAGTTTCCAGCCGACCAGTCGCTTGTTGCCGCCATGCAGCGGATCGCAATAGAAGCCTTCCTTGGTGTTCTGCAGCAGCTGGGCGAAGAACAGCTTGGCCGGCACCCCGTCCAGTTGGGCGTCACCGCTTTCCAGGGCCTTAAGGGTCTCGTCCTGCTGGGCGGGTGTGAGCTCGGCGAAAGCCTTGCCGTGCTGCTGGCCGGTCCAGCGATTTACTGCCGCGATGCCCAGGCGGTACAGATCCTGGGGTACCAGGCGACTCTGGTAACCCATCTCCGGCGGCGCGTCGGCGGCGAAGGGCCCCTGCATGTACCAGAGGCCACCGCGGGCATAGGCGGTCTGCATCTGGCGGTCGATGAACTCGGGCGCTCCGGCTTCCAGCGCGCCTGGGCCGAGGTCGTCCGCGGGGATCAGCCGGGCCACCGCCGCCTGGACGAAGGCCCATTCCTCGGCGGTGAAGAACACCGGTTGATAGGCATCAGCCTCGGCGCTGCTACCGGGCTTGTCCACAGGCTTGGTGGTCGTGGCAGCGAGGGCCAGGCCCGGGGTTGCACCGCCGGCCAGAGCGACCACGGGGATCAGGGAGAGGGACTTGCGCAGGAAGTCGCGCCGGGCCGGAACGGAATCGTCAGCGGGCATGCTCGGGTCTCATCAGGTGCCCGAGGTGAGCCGCGGGCTTATAGTTAGCTGGCTAATATGTTGAAATATTACCAACATATGGCAGCGGCAGTTACATTTTGTCGCAGCTGTGCAGAGGCTTGGCGTAGCGCCAAGTTCCCAGACATTTAGAAGGTCGCTCCGGAAACCTTTTGGCCTGGAGCCATGGTGAGGCCTTGGTGCTAGAGCAGGCGTTTCAGGTCCGCGGACCAGTTGCCGTTTTGGTAGAAAATTTCCAACCTCGGTTAGAGGTTCTTCGACAACGCCCCAGGCAGCTGGCTGGGTTACCTAAGGTTTCACCTTGAATGGCACCATAAAGGTGCAAGTTGCAACAGGTGATACCTAACGAAGCATGCTGAAGGTGCGCATGGCTCTCCAGGAAAGTCGCTTATCCATCATATGGTTAGCGCGATAGGTGGCTTAGGTGCTGATTTTTCGCCGCTTTCCGCGAGTGATTGCACTCTTTTAGATCGTTCTGTGCCGATTTCGACAGGGGTGGCGCGCAAGTTGCACTTGGGAGGCTTTCCGTTGTCAGGTAACACCTTATGTCCAACGCAGAATGCAATCTGTCCCCGGCGCTCAAACCGCGCCATGTGACCATGTTGTCCATTGCTGGCGTCATCGGCGCCGGTCTCTTCGTCGGCTCCGGCCATGCCATCGCTGCTGCCGGTCCCGCCGTGCTGCTGGCCTATGCCCTGGCCGGCACCCTGGTGGTACTGGTGATGCGCATGCTGGGGGAAATGGCGGTCGCCTCCCCTGATACCGGGTCCTTCTCTTCCTATGCCCAGCAGGGCATCGGTCGCTGGGCCGGCTTCACCATCGGCTGGCTGTACTGGTGGTTCTGGGTGCTGGTGATTCCGCTGGAAGCGGTGGCCGCCGCCGCCATCCTCAATGCCTGGTTCCCGGCCATCGCCACCTGGCAGTTCGCGCTGGTGATCACCGGCATCCTGACCGTGACCAATCTGTTCAGCGTCGCCAAGTATGGTGAGTTCGAGTTCTGGTTCGCGCTGCTCAAGGTCATCGCCATCGTCGCCTTCATCGCCCTGGGCGCGGCAGCGCTGGTCGGCGCCCTGCCAGGGCGCGAGGTGAGCGGCCTAAGCAACCTGATGGCCCACACCGGTGGCTTCATGCCCAATGGCTTCGGTGCGGTGCTGGGTGCCCTGCTGACCACCATGTTCAGCTTCATGGGCACTGAGATCGTCACCATCGCCGCCGCCGAGTCCAAGGACCCGTCCCGGCAGATCAGCAAGGCCACCAATTCGGTGATCTGGCGGATCGCGCTGTTCTACCTGGTCTCCATCTTCCTGGTGGTCTCCATGGTGCCCTGGAACGATGCCCAGCTGCCGATCGTGGGTTCCTACCAGCGCGCCCTCGAGGTGCTGTCGATCCCCCATGCCAAGCTGATCGTCGACTGCGTGGTGCTGGTCGCCGTGGCCAGCTGCCTGAACTCGGCGCTCTACACCGCTTCGCGGATGCTTTATTCCCTGGCTCGCCGTGGCGATGCTCCGGCCAAGCTGGGTCGTGCCTCCAGTGCTGGCGTACCGCGCACGGCGGTGCTGGCCAGCACCGCCATCGGCTTCCTCACCACCATCGCCAACTACACCATGCCCGAGGCCGTGTTCAGCTTCCTGCTGTCCACCTCCGGTGCCGTGGCGCTGCTGGTGTACCTGGTGATCGCCGTTACCCAGCTGCGCCTGAGACGCAAGCTGATCGCCCGCGGCGAAACCCTGGAGTTCCGCATGTGGCTGTTCCCCTGGCTGACCTGGGCGGTGATCGTCTTCATCGTCGGCGCCCTGACCGTGATGCTGTTCAGTGAGGCTCACCGCTTCGAGATCCTGGCGACCGGTCTGCTGGCGCTGGTGGTGGTCGCCATCGGTACCCTGGTAGGACGGCGTCAGCCAAGCGCTCCGGCCATGCCGGCTGCGGCGCGCTGATCCGCGTAGCGACCCCACCGAGGCTGTCGTTGGGGTCGCACTTTCTTGGGGCAAAAATCGGCCTCGCACTGGACAGCGCGCGTGGTAACAGGTAGAACAGCACACCGGTTTGCCGCGTTCGAAACCAACTGTGCGGCCCGGAATTCTCCAAATGTTCCCTCTGGTAACCTAAAAATGCACTGCAATGGTGCGTAACGTTACAGAATGACCCATATTGCAGCAGTACAGTTGCAATTGTGTCAGGGGTGATCCGCGAACCTTTCCCTGGACTGTTACTGGTGGTAGCACTCGCCTGGCGAGACAATGGCGCCATTCGATGACCAGTACCCGTCATAAGCGGGAAGGAAAGCCACCATGGAACGCACCTTCAGTTCCTCGCTGCACAATGCCCAACCCAGCAATCGCATCCCCGTCGCCCTGCGCGTGCTCTCCACGCTGTCCACCTGGCAACGTCGGATCGCCAGCCGTAACGAACTGGCTCGTCTCGATACCCGTATGCTGGCCGATGCCGGCATCACCGAGGCCCAGCGTTACCAGGAAATGCACAAGCCTTTCTGGCGCTAAGCCGTACGGCTGCACAGTTTTCTCGAACCCCGCTCCGGCGGGGTTTGTTTTGTCCGGCGCTTACCGTACGGACAAGAAAAAGCCCCGGCATGCCGGGGCTTTTTCGTTACCGCCTGCCTGGGGCAGGGGTTACTGCATGTTGTTCTGGTTACGCGCGTCGACCTTGTTGGGCTTCTCGGTCTTGAAGGGGACTTCGGTGGCGCCGTCAGCACCGCCCTTGACCGTGGTCTTGCCCGGTACGGCCTCGGTGGCGGAACCGTTGACCGCGGTGGCGCTCTTGGAGGTTTCGGCCGCGAAGACACCCGTGGCCATAGACAGCATCACAACAGCGGTAGACGTGATCAGCAGCTTTTTCATGAGTACGGCCTCTCTCGAATGAACCCGTGAATTCGAATGGGCCCGCTCCGGCAGGGAGTCGGGCATCTGCCGCGAATCTTCTGATCCGCAGTGCACCTTTAAGTTGACTGCGGCCTGGAATGCGGGGTTCCGGGGTATTTGTGAACATTTGTGGGCGAGATGTCGGGACGATTGCTCAACGTAACCGGTGTGAGCACTTTCCAAGTGCCGCGCTGCGCCCGACAATTCCGAGGCGAACCCCCTGCCAAGCGCGTGGTCAGTTCGCAGATCGCTCCTCTTCCATAGATAAGGACAATCATGAGGGCTCCCCGCCGTATCCCCTGCTACCCGGTAACGGTCATCCTGTTACTGGTCGCCTCGTTATCGGGCTGCTCCAAGGAGCCGACGCCGGCCGAGGAGCTGGCGCGGGTGGTAGTGGCCCAGGTGAAGCCGGTCAGCGATAGCCAGCGGATTCCCTTCACCGGCGACGTCCAGGCGCGGGTCCAGGCGCCCCTCGGTTTCCGGGTCAGTGGCAAGCTCAGCGAGCGCCTGGCCGACGTGGGCGACCGGGTGCGCGAGGGGCAGGTCCTGGCGCGCCTGGATCCCCAGGATCTGCGCAATAACCTGGCGGCCGCCCAGGCCCAGGTGGATGCCCAGGAAGCCCGGGTGCGCCTGGCGCGGATCGATTTCGAGCGGCAGGCCGCGCTGCTACCCAAGGGCTATACCAGTCGCAGCCAGTACGACCAGGCCCAGGCGACCCTGGATGGTGCCCGCAGTGCGCTGCAGACCGCCACGGCGCAGCGCGACGACGCCCGCAAGCAACTGGGCTACACCGAGTTGCGCGCCAGCGCCACTGGCGTGCTCACTGCCCGCCACGCCGAGGCCGGGCAGGTAGTGCAGGCGGGGGCGGCGATCTTCGATCTGGCGGTGAGCGGTGAACTCGATGCCGTCTTCGATCTCTACGAATCCCTGTCCCGTCAGCTGCAGGTGGGCCAGAGCCTGCCCATTGCGCTGCAGGCACGTCCGGAGGTGACCACTCAGGGTCGGCTGCGCGAGATCGCGCCGACGGTGGCGAGCAGTGGCACGGTGCGTATCAAGGTACAGCTCGATCAGCCACCCGCGGCCATGACCCTCGGCGCGGTGGTCAACGCCCAATTGGTCGGTGCGGCCGGACAGGGCTTCGCCTTACCCTGGACGGCGCTGAACGGCACCACCGACCAGCCCGCCGCCTGGCGCCTCAACGAAGACGGCCGGGTCAGCCTGCAGCCGCTGCGCATCGAGCGATTCACCCGCGACAGCATCATCGTCAGCGAGGGCCTCAAGGCCGGCGAGCGCATCGTGATCGCCGGCGGCCAGGCGCTGAGCCCCAATCAGAAGGTCGAGGTGGCGGAGCGTTCCGCCTTCGATGAGGTGCGGCCATGAAGCCCCTCCTGCTGATCGGGGTGTTGCTGGCGCTGGTCGGCTGCTCCAATGACGACGAGGCGCCGCCACCGCCGATCCGGCCGGTGGCGACCGTGACAGTGAGTGCGCCGCCGCTGCAGCGCGAGGTATTCGCCGGGAGTATCCAGGCACGCTACGAGAGCGTGCTGGGCTTTCGCGTGGGCGGACGCATGACCCGCCGCCTGCTGGACGTGGGCGCTCCGGTACGCCGCGGCCAGTTGCTGGCGGCGCTGGATCCCACCGACCAGGACAATGCCTTGCGCAGTCGCGAAGGCCAGACCGCCGATGCCGAGGCGCAATGGCGCGATGCCCGCAACGATGCCCGCCGCCAGCAGCAGCTGTTCGACCAGGGTGTCGGCTCGCGCTCCCAGCTGGACCAGGCGCTGACCCGGCTGCACACCCTGGAAGCCTCGCGCGAACAGGCTCTGAGCGCCGAACGCCAGGCTCGTGACCAGCGCAACTATGCCGAGCTCTACAGCGATTTCGACGGAGTGATCACCGCCTGGCAGGCCGAGGTCGGCCAGGTGGTATCCGCCGGCCAGCCGGTGGTACGGGTCGCCCGGCCGGACATCCGCGAGGCAGTGCTGGACCTACCCGCCCAGGCCATCGGCCACCTGGCGCCCGAACGCCGGCTGACGGTGCGCATGGCGCTGGACCCGGACGTAGCCGTCGAGGGACGGGTACGGGAAATCGAACCCCAGGCCGATGCCACCACCCGCACCCGGCGGGTCCGGCTGACCCTGGAGAATCCGCCCGCGGCGCTACGCATCGGTACCCTGGTGCAGGGCGAGCTGGAATTGCCGCCGGCCACCGGCCTGGCGCTGCCGGCCCAGGCGCTGCGACGCCAGGACGGCCAGACCTCGGTCTGGGTGGTGGAAGGTAAGGGCGACCAGGCCCAGGTGCGCCAGCGTCCGGTCCAGGTCCTGCGCGAAGCCGCTGGCCAGGCGTGGATCGGCAAGGGCCTGAGTGCCGGTGAGCGGGTGGTGGTTGCGGGCGTCAACAGTCTCCAGGAGGGACAGCGGGTGAAGGATCAGGAGGGCGCACGGCCATGAAGGGCTTCAACCTGTCGGACTGGGCGCTGCGCCACCAATCCTTCGTCTGGTACCTGATGTTCGTCGCCCTGCTGATGGGCGTCTTCTCCTATATGAAGCTGGGGCGGGAGGAAGATCCGTCCTTCGCCATCAAGACCATGGTGATCCAGACCCGCTGGCCGGGAGCGACCACCGAGGAGACCCTGCGCCAGGTCACCGAACGGGTGGAGAAGAAGCTCGAAGAGCTGGATTCGCTGGACTACACCAAGAGCTTCACCCGGCCCGGGCAATCCACGGTGTTCGTCTATCTGCGCGACACCACCCCGGCCAAGGCGATTCCCGACATCTGGTACCAGGTGCGCAAGAAGATCGCGGACATCCAGGGCGAATTCCCCCAGGGCATCCAGGGGCCGGCCTTCAACGACGAATTCGGCGACGTCTTCGGCAGCATCTATGCCTTCACCGGCGACGGCTTCAGCATGCGCCAGCTGCGCGACCAGGTGGAGCAGGTGCGCCGCGAGATCCGCAGCGTGCCGGGCATCGGCAAGGTGCAGGTGCTCGGTGCGGAGAACGAGGTCATCTACCTGGACTTCTCCACCCGCAAGCTGGCCGCCCTGGGGATCGACCAGCGCCAGGTGATGCAGAGTCTGCAGCAGCAGAATGCGGTAGCGCCCTCGGGCACCATCGAATCCGGCGCCGAGCGCATCAGCGTGCGCACCAGTGGCGAGTTCCGTTCCACCGCCGATCTCGCCGCGGTCAACCTGCGCATCGACGACCGCTTCTATCGCCTCACCGACCTGGCCGACATCCGCAGCGGTTACGCCGATCCGCCCAGTTCGCTGTTCCGCTACAACGGCCAGCCGGCCATCGGCCTGGCCATCGCCATGAGCAGCGGCGGCAACATCCAGACCTTCGGCGCAGCGCTCACCGAGAAGATGCAGGAACTGACCGCCGACCTGCCGGTGGGCATCGGCGTGCACGTGGTCTCCAACCAGGCGCAGGTGGTGGAAAAGGCCGTCGGCGGTTTCACCCGGGCGCTGTTCGAGGCGGTCATCATCGTGCTGGTGGTGAGCTTCATCAGTCTCGGCGTGCGCGCCGGCCTGGTGGTGGCGCTGTCGATCCCTCTGACCCTGGCGCTGGTGTTCGTCTTTATGGAATACAGCGGCATCACCATGCAGCGGATCTCCCTGGGCGCCCTGATCATCGCCCTAGGACTGCTGGTGGACGACGCCATGATCACCGTGGAGATGATGGTGACCAAGCGCGAGGAGGGCGAGTCGCTGCACCGCTCGGCGACCTTCGCCTACGAGTCGACCGCCTTTCCCATGCTCACCGGCACCCTGGTGACGGTGGCCGGCTTCGTGCCCATCGGCCTCAATTCCAGCAGCGCCGGCCAGTACACCTTCACCCTGTTCGCGGTGATCGCCGTGGCCCTGCTGCTGTCCTGGATCGTGGCGGTGTTCTTCTCGCCGGTGATCGGCGTGCACATCCTGCCGAAGCAGGTGAAGAAAAAGGATCATGACCAGCCCGGTCGGCTGGCGCGCTGGTCCGATGGCCTCCTGCTCGGCGCCATGCGCCACCGCTGGCTGACCATCATCCTCACCGTGCTGCTGTTCGCCGCGGCGCTGTTCTCGATGAAGTTCGTGCAGAACCAGTTCTTCCCGTCCTCGGACCGGCCCGAGTTGCTGATCGACTTCAACCTGCCGCAGAACGCCTCCCTCGATGCCACCCGCGCGCAGATGGACAGGTTCGAGCAGACCCTCGCCGACGACCCGGACGTGGCCCACTGGAGTTCCTATGTCGGCCAGGGCGCGGTGCGCTTCTACCTGCCGCTGGACCAGCAACTGGAGAATCCCTTCTATGGCCAGGTGATCCTGGTGGCCAAGGACCTGGAGGCGCGCAATCGCCTGCTGCCCAAGCTCAAGCAGCGCCTGCGCCAGGACTTCGTCGGCCTGTCCGGCTATGTCCAGCCATTGGAGATGGGCCCGCCGGTGGGGCGGCCGATCCAGTACCGCGTCAGTGGCCCGGACGTCGCCGAGGTGCGGCGCCAGGCCCTGGCCCTGGCCAGCGTGCTGGGCAAGAGTCCGCAACTGGGTGACTTCCTCTACGACTGGAACGAGCCGGCGCGGATGCTCAAGGTGGAGGTCAACCAGGACAAGGCGCGGCAGCTGGGCTTCTCCTCCCAGGACGTGGCGCAGATCCTCAACGGCGTGGTCACCGGCACCACCGTGACTCAGGTGCGTGACGACATCTACCTGGTCAATGTGGTGGCCCGTGCCAGCGAGGCCGAGCGGCGCTCGGTGGAAACCCTGGAAAACCTGCAGATCATGACGCCTCAGGGCGTCGCGGTGCCGCTCAAGGCCTTCGCCCGCATCGACTACGCCCTGGAGCAGCCGCTGGTGTGGCGCCGCGATCGCCTGCCCACCATCACCCTCAAGGCCTCGATCCTCAGCGACATCCAGGCGCCGGACCTGGTCAAGCAGCTGCAACCGGACGTCGATGCCTTCATCGCCAAGTTGCCGCCGCGCTATCAGGTCGCGGTGGGCGGCACGGTGGAAGAGAGCAGCAAGGCCCAGGGTCCCATCGCCGAGGTGGTGCCCCTGATGCTGTTCCTCATGGCCACCTTCCTGATGATCCAGCTGCACAGCATCCGCAAGCTGTTCCTGGTGGCGAGCGTCGCGCCCCTCGGCCTGATCGGGGTGGTGCTGGGGCTGATTCCCTTCGGCCAGCCGCTGGGCTTCGTCGCCATCCTCGGGGTGCTGGCGCTGATCGGCATCATCATCCGCAACTCGGTGATCCTGGTGACCCAGATCGATGCCTTCGAACAGGCCGGTCGCTCGCCCTGGGATGCCGTGGTGGAGGCCACCCAGCACCGCCGCCGGCCCATCCTGCTCACCGCCGCGGCGGCCAGCCTGGGCATGATCCCCATCGCCCGCGAAGTGTTCTGGGGGCCCATGGCCTACGCCATGATCGGCGGCATCGTGGCGGCCACGCTGCTGACCCTGCTGTTTCTGCCCGCGCTGTACATCGCCAGCTATCGCATTCGCGAACCGGGTCGTGCGGGTTGATCAGTGGGTGCGTCGGCCACGGGCGGGCAAAAAAAACGACCCCCTGGCGGAGGTCTTCAGCGAAGACATCTGCCAGGAGGCCGCAAGGAGCTATCCAAGGAGCCACTGCCGGAGGGAAGGATTCGAACGGTCAGGATGTCGAATCCACAGCAGCTCACCGCACCACTATCGGGCGTCGGTCTTTTTCAATAAAGTGACGCCTTGACGAAACTCCATTGCGAAAAAGGCAATAATGGATATTTTCCAAGGCATGCGCATCTTCGTCCGGGTGGTGGATCTGGGCAGTCTCACAGCGGCCGCCCACACCCTCGACCTGTCTACCGCCCAGGTCTCGCGGCTGCTGGCCGAGCTGGAAAGCCATCTGCAGACCCGCCTGCTGCACCGCACCACCCGGCGCCTGGCGCTGACCGAGGCGGGCGAGCGCTACCTCGAACGGTGTCGCCGCATCCTGCAAGACGTCGGTGAGGCCGAGGCGGAGGCCAGTGGTGCGCACCTCAAGCCCCATGGCCACCTGCGCCTGCATTCCATGACCGGTCTCGGCACCCAGTTGCTGGCGCCGCTGGTGTCGCGCTTCTGCGCCCGCTATCCCCAGGTGGAGATCGTCATGAACCTGTCGCAGAACCATCCGGCGCTGCTTGAAGAGGGCCATGACATCGCCATCACCCTGGACACCGAACTGGCCGATTCCGACTTCGTCGCCCAGCGCCTGGGTGGTGTCTACAGCGTGGTCTGCGCGGCACCCAGCTACCTGGCGCAGCGCCCGGCGCCCAAGGTGCCGGCCGACCTCGCCGAGCACGACTGCCTGCGCCTGCTCGATCCGAACTTCTCCGAGCGCTGGGTGTTCGCCGGCCCCGAGGGCGAGCAGCAGGTGACCCCGCGCTATGTCTTCCAGGTCAACGTCGCCGAGGCCCTGGCCAGCGTGGCCCGCCAAGGCATGGGCATCTGCCTGCTGCCCAGCTACATCGCGGTCAACTACCTGCGCGACGGCAGCCTGGTGCGCTTGCTGCCCGACTTCCGGCTGCGCGAACGCAACATCCATGCGCTCTATCCGTCACGACGCTTCCTCGACGCCAAGATCAAGACCTGGATCGATTTCCTCAAGGAAGAACTGCCCGAACGCCTGCAACTGGAGAATCGAGTGTTGGAGGACCAGCGCTTCTGGGCCAAGGACTGAAGCAGGCGCTGTTGCGGCTTTTGCAACAGTGATTTAGTTAGCATACTATTTATAAGGTTGCGTTCAATTCCTACAATGGACCCGTACCCCGATGAACACATCCTTGTAGGAGTTCGAGATGAAACGTTCTCTGTCTGCCCTGTTGTTGACCGTCGCTGCCCTGACTTCCGCTCAGTTCGCCTTCGCCGACGAAAATCCTAGCCTGAGATACAAGCTGGTCGACCAGAATCATGCGGCCATGCAGCACTACGCCGATCAGTCCGCTCAGGACAGCAACGCGCGTCGTTGAGCCGCTCCGCTTTCGAAAGACCACCCCCTCTTCGCTCCTTTGGTCTTTCTCCGCCGCACCCTTCGGGTGCGGCTTTTTTCTATCTGCGGCACACTGGCTCCCTGACCTTGTCGAGGTGCCCATGACCGCCACTTCCGCCCAACGACTCGCCCGCCTGCGCGCCTTCCTCGCCGAGCAGGGCGCCGACGCCTGCCTGATCCCCAGCGCCGATCCCCATCTGTCCGAATACCTGCCCGAGTACTGGCAGGGTCGCGCCTGGTTGTCCGGCTTCACCGGCTCCGCCGGCCTGCTGCTGGTGACCCGTGACGCCGCTGGCGTCTGGACCGACAGCCGCTACTGGGAACAGGCCGCCCGCGAACTGGACGGCAGCGGCATCGCCCTGATGAAACAGGTGGCCAGCCAGCCCCAGGCCCACCTGCACTGGCTGGCCGAGCAGGTGCCGGCCGGCGGCACGGTGCTGGTGGATGGCCAGGTGTTGTCTCTGGGCGCCGCCGCGGCGCTGCGTCGGGCCCTGGAGCCGAAGCAGATCCGCCTGCGCACCGACCGCGATCCGCTGGCGGCAATCTGGAGCGACCGGCCCGGGTTGCCGGTGGCGCCGGTCTTCGCGCATGCCGCGCCCTTTGCGCCCCAGCCGCGCAGCGCCAAGCTCGCCCAGGTCCGCCAGGCGATGGCCGAGGCCGGCGCCGACTGGCATTTCATCTCTTCGCTGGACGACATCGCCTGGTTGCTCAACCTGCGTGGCGCGGACGTGCCCTACAACCCGGTATTCCTCGCCCATCTGCTGTTGGGCCAGGACAGTTGCCAGCTGTTCATCGATCCGGCCAAGGTCCCGGCCGAGATCCGTGCCGCCCTGGTCGAGGACGGCGTGACCCTGGCCGACTATGACCAGGCGGCCGCGGAACTGGCCAGGCTGCCGGTCGGTAGTCGCCTGCTGGTGGACCCGGCGCGAGTCACCCTGGGACTGGCCGAGGCGGCGCCCGCCGGTGTCACCCGCCTGGAGCAGATCAATCCTTCCACCCTGTTCAAGGCCTGCAAGACCGCCGCGGAAGTGGCCCAGGTACGCATCGCCATGGAAGAAGATGGCGCGGCGTTGTGCGTCTTCTTTGCCCGCTTCGAGGCGGCCCTGGCCCGTGGCGAACGCCTCACCGAGCTGACCGTGGATGACTGGCTGAGCGAGGCCCGGGCGGCCCGGCCGAATTTCGTCTCCCTGAGTTTCGCCACCATCGCCGGCTTCAACGCCGGTGGCGCTCTGCCGCACTACCGCGCCACCGAAGAGGCCCATGCCGAACTCCAGGGCGATGGTCTGCTGCTGATCGACAGCGGCGGCCAGTACCTCGGCGGTACCACCGACATCACCCGGGTGGTGCCCATCGGCACGCCCAACGCGGCGCAGAAGCGTGACTTCACCCTGGTGCTCAAGGGCATGCTGGCGCTGTCGCGGGCGCGTTTCCCCGCCGGGGTCGCCGCGCCCATGCTCGACGCCCTGGCGCGCGAGCCGATCTGGGCTGCCGGGATCGACTATGGCCACGGTACCGGCCATGGCGTGGGCTACTTCCTCAATGTGCACGAGGGGCCGCAGTCGATTTCCTTCTATGCCACCGTTACCCCGCACCACGTGCTGCGCGAGGGCATGATCACCTCCAACGAGCCGGGCATCTATCGGCCGGGCCAATGGGGCGTGCGGCTGGAAAACCTGCTGCTGTGTACCCAGGCCGGGCACACCGAATTCGGTGACTTCCTGGCTTTCGAAACCCTGACCCTCTGCCCGCTGGATACCCGCTGCCTGGATCTCGCCCTGTTGCGCGCCGACGAGCTGGACTGGCTGGATAACTACCATGCCGAGGTCCGGCGCCGCGTGCTGCCGCTGGTCGAAGGCGCCGCGCGCGACTGGCTGCTGGCCCGCACCGAACCCGTCGCGAGGATCGCGCTATGAGCAGCAACGCCCAGCAATTCGCCAGTGACAACTACTCCGGCATCTGCCCGGAAGCCTGGGCCGCCATGGCCGCGGCCAACGTCGGTCACGAGACCGCCTACGGCAACGACACCTGGACCGCCCGCGCCGCCGATCGCTTCCGCCAGCTGTTCGAGACCGATTGCGAGGTGTTCTTCGCCTTCAACGGCACCGCGGCCAACTCCCTGGCCCTGGCGGCTCTGTGCCAGAGCTACCACAGCGTCATCTGCTCCGACACCGCCCACGTCGAGACCGACGAATGCGGCGCGCCGGAATTCTTCTCCAACGGCTCCAAACTGCTGCTGGCGCCCGCCCACCAGGGCAAGCTGACCCCGGGCGCCATCCAGCAGATCGCCACCAAGCGCGCCGACATCCACTTTCCCAAGCCGCGCGCGGTGACCGTCACCCAGGCCACCGAGGTGGGCACCCTCTACGGCCTCAACGAATTGCAGGCCATCAGCGCCACCTGCCGCGACCTTGGCCTGCACCTGCACATGGACGGCTCGCGCTTCTCCAATGCGGTGGCTGGCCTGGGCTGCACCCCGGCCGAGGTGACCTGGAAGGCCGGGGTCGACGTGCTCTGCTTCGGCGGCACCAAGAGCGGCATGGCGGTGGGGGAGGCCATCCTCTTCTTCAACCGCGACCTGGCCGAGGACTTCGAGTACCGCTGCAAGCAGGCCGGCCAGTTGGCCTCGAAAATGAGATTCCTCTCCGCGCCCTGGCTCGGCGTGCTGGAGAACGACACCTGGCTGCGCCACGCCCGTCACGCCAATGCCATGGCGCGCCTGCTCGCCGAGCGGGTGCGCGACGTGCCCGGCGTGGACTTCATGTTCCCGGTGGAAGCCAACTCGGTGTTCCTGCAGCTCTCCGAGCCGGCGCTGGAATTCCTGCGCAGCCGTGGCTGGCGCTTCTACACCTTCATCGGCAGCGGCGGCGCCCGTTTCATGTGCTCCTGGGATACCGAAGAGGCCCGGGTGCTGGAGCTGGCGACGGATATTCGGACGGCGATGGGGGGGTAGCGCGTATCGCGGCCATGGCGGTGCGGTGGCTGCTTGAGCTGTAGGAGCGGCCCATGGCCGCGATACACTGGTGCCAGATCTGATCGCGGCCATGGGCCGCTCCTACAGTATCGCTTCTCTAATCTACCGCTGCCACGCCACTCAATGTGGAAAACGCTGCGCGGTTTTCCACGCTACGGTGTTCTCCGGGGACGCCGCCCGCACCAACCGTTACCATGGCCGATCTCTTCCTCGTCTCCGGCGCTCCATGGCCAAGAAGTCCAGCAAAGCCCTCTCCGCCGCGATCAATTCCGCTGCCCCCACGCTCATCGACGTGGCGCGGGTCGCCGGGGTGTCGCCGATCACCGTGTCCCGGGCGCTGAATCGGCCGGAGATCGTCAGCGAGGCGGCGCGGGAGAAGGTGCTGGCGGCGGTGCGGGCCACCGGCTACGTGCCCAACCTGCTCGCCGGTGGCCTGGCCTCCAATCGCAGTCGCCTGGTGGCGCTGTTCGTGCCGACCATCGTCCACTCCATCTTCGCCGAGACCGTCCAGGCACTGATGGCGCGCCTGTCCCAGGCCGGCTACCAGACCCTGCTGGGCCTGACCGGCTACAGCGCCGAACAGGAAGAGCAGCTGCTGGCCGCGGTATTGGGGCGCAAACCCGATGGCATCGTGCTGACCGGCACCCTGCACACCGCGGCCAGCCGCCAGCGCCTGGCCCAGGCCGGCATCCCGGTGGTGGAGTCCTGGGACCTCGGTGAAGACCCCCTGGACATGCAGGTGGGGTTTTCCCACGAGGCGGTGGGCCGCGCCCAGGCCGAGCATCTGCATGCCCGTGGCTATCGCCGCTTCGCCGTGGTCTCGGTGGACGATCCGCGCGCCCTGCGCCGCTGCCGCAGCCTGGTCGTGCGCCTGGCCGAGCTGGGCCTGCCGGCCCCTGCGGTGGAGATCCTGCCGGCGCCCGCCCTGGTGGAATCCGGGCGGGCCGGGTTGCGCCAGTTGCTGGCTCGTGGCGAGGCCTTCGACGTAGTGGTCTGCAGCTCCGATACCGTCGCTCAAGGGGTGATGGCGGAAGCCGCCAGTCGGGGGCTGCGCCTGCCCGAGGACCTGGCGGTGCTGGGCTTCGGCAATCTCTCCAGCGCTGCCCAGATGCACCCGGCACTGTCGTCGGTGAGCGTCGAGGGCGACCGCATGGGCACCCTGGCAGCGGAGGCGTTGCTGCAGCGGTTCAACGAGGGTGACGGTACCCAGGACGCGGTACGCGTCGACACCGGCTTCCATATCATCGATCGCGCCACGACCTGACCACCGGCGGTGATGTCGTTAGACGTCGTACTTGTATGGTTGCGCAATCATGGCTTAGTCTTGGGCAAACACCAGGCTGAGACCGGTTGTCGCATCGAGATATGATTGCGCAATCATCCAGCGATCCGCGTCTTCAATAAAAACAATCATGCAAGAGGGCTTCACATGGATGCCACCAGACCCACCCGGGTGCGCTACCTGATCCTGTTGATGCTGTTCGTGGTCACCACCATCAACTACGCCGACCGCGCCACCATCGCCATCGCCGGCTCCAGCCTGCAGAAAGACCTGGGCATCAGCGCCGTCACCCTTGGCTATATCTTCTCCGCCTTCGGCTGGGCCTACGTGGCTGGGCAGATTCCCGGCGGCTGGCTGCTGGATCGCTTCGGTTCGAAGAAGGTCTATGCCGGTAGCATCTTCTTCTGGTCGCTGTTCACCCTGCTGCAGGGACTAGTCGGCGGCCTGCCGGTGGCCTGGGCGGTCACCACCCTGTTCATGCTGAGATTCCTGGTCGGCCTGGCCGAGGCACCGTCCTTCCCGGGTAATGCACGCATCGTCGCCGCCTGGTTCCCCACCGCCGAACGCGGCACCGCCTCGGCGATCTTCAACTCGGCGCAGTATTTCGCCACCGCGCTGTTCGCGCCGATCATGGGCGGCATCGTCTTCCACTTCGGCTGGGAGCACGTCTTCGTCATCATGGGCGCCCTGGGCATCCTCTTCTCCCTGGCCTGGCTGAAGTACATCCACAACCCCAAGGAGCATCCGCGCATCAACGCCGCGGAGCTGGCGCACATCCGTGACAACGGCGGCCTGGTGGACATGGACAACAGCGCGCGCCAGCAGGATGGCGGGCCCAAGTGGCACTACATCACCCAGCTGCTGACCAATCGCATGATGCTCGGCGTCTACCTCGGCCAGTACTGCATCAACGCCATCACCTACTTCTTCCTGACCTGGTTCCCGGTGTACCTGGTGCAGGAGCGCGGCATGACCATCCTCAAGGCCGGCTTCATCGCCTCGCTGCCGGCGATCTGCGGCTTCATCGGCGGGGTGCTGGGCGGGGTGATCTCCGATTACCTGCTGCGTCGCGGGCATTCCCTGACCTTTGCCCGCAAGCTGCCCATCGTCTGCGGCCTGCTGCTCTCCACCAGCATGATCTTCTGCAACTACGTCGAGGCCGACTGGATGGTGGTGGGCTTCATGACCCTGGCCTTCTTCGGCAAGGGCATCGGCGCCCTGGGCTGGGCGGTGGTGGCGGACACCTCGCCCAAGCAGATCGCCGGGCTCTCCGGCGGCCTGTTCAACACCTTCGGCAACCTGGCCTCCATCACCACCCCCATCGTCATCGGCTATCTCATCGCCGCCACCGGCTCCTTCAAGTGGGCGCTGGTCTATGTCGGGGCCAATGCCCTGGTGGCGGTGTTCAGCTACCTGTTCATCGTCGGTCGCATCCAGCGCGTCGAGCTGCGTACCGCCGACGGCGAGATCCTGGGCGCGACCCAGCCTGACCCGGCCCGGGCCTGAGCCCCGGCAGAGGATAAGAAGATGAATCTGATCGATCACCGAGATTCGCCGCGTTACATCAAGCTCCACCCCCAGGACAACGTCGGGGTGGTGGTCAACGAACCCGGCGTGGCCGCCGGTACGGCCTTCGCCGATGGGTTGACCACCGTCGAGGCCATTCCCCAGAGCCACAAGGTCTCCCTGGTGGACCTCAAGGAGGGCGCGGAGGTGGTGCGCTATGGCGAGGTCATCGGCTACGCCCTGCAGGACGTGCCCGCCGGTAGCTGGATCACCGAAGCCCTGCTGCGCATGCCGGAGCCGCCCGCGCTGGACAACCTGCCCAAGGCCACCGCGCCCGGCCAGGTCGGCGAACCCCTGGAAGGCTATACCTTCGAGGGTTTCCGCAATCCGGACGGCAGCGTCGGTACCCGCAACATCCTGGCGGTGACCACCACCGTGCAGTGCGTGGTGGGGGTGCTGGACCACTGCGTGGAACGGGTACGCAATGAGATCCTGCCGCGTTATCCCAACGTCGACGACGTGGTGCCGCTGTCCCACAGCTACGGCTGCGGGGTGGCCATCAACGCCCCGGATGCGGTGATCCCGATTCGCACCCTGCACAACATCAGCCGTAATCCCAACTTCGGTGGCCAGGCGCTGGTCATCGGCCTGGGCTGCGAGAAGCTGCAGGCCAGCCAACTGATGCCCGGCGACGACCTCACCGCCGGGCAGAACGAGGAGGACTGGCTGTTCCGTCTGCAGGATTCGGCCAACGGCTTCGCTGGCATGGTCGAGCAGATCATGGGGCTGATCGAGGCGCGGCTGGAGGTGCTCGATCAGCGTCGTCGCGAGACGGTGCCGGCGTCCGAGCTGGTGGTGGGCATGCAGTGCGGCGGCAGCGACGCCTTCTCCGGCATCACCGCCAATCCGGCCCTGGGCGTAGCCGCCGATCTGCTGGTGCGGGCCGGCGCCACGGTGATGTTCTCCGAGAACACCGAGGTGCGCGACGGCATCCACCTGCTGACCCCGCGCGCCGCTACCGCCGAGGTAGCCGACGCCCTGATCCGCGAGATGGACTGGTACGACCGCTACCTGGAGCGGGGCATGGCCGATCGCAGCGCCAATACCACCCCTGGCAACAAGAAGGGCGGGCTGAACAACATCGTCGAAAAGGCCATGGGGTCCATCGCCAAGTCCGGCACCAGCCCCATCGCCGGCGTCATCGCTCCCGGCGAGAAGATCCGCGGCAAGGGCCTGTATTTCGCCGCCACCCCGGCCAGCGACTTCATCTGCGGCACCCTGCAACTGGCCGCGGGCATGAATCTGCACATCTTCACCACCGGCCGCGGTACCCCCTATGGACTGTCCATGGTGCCGGTGATCAAGGTCTCGACCCGCACCCAATTGGCCGAGCGCTGGCCGGACCTGATCGACATCGATGCCGGTCGGGTGGTGAGCGGGCGGCTGTCGCTGGAGGAAATGGGCTGGGAGATCTTCCAATGCTACCTGGACGTGGCCAGCGGTCGCCGCCAGACCTGGGCCGAGCGCCATCGCCTGCACAACGATCTGGCGCTGTTCAATCCGGCTCCGGTGACCTGAGTCGAGCGCCCACGAAAAAGGGCCGACCCCTCGCGGGATCGGCCCTTTTTCATTATCGCCGGGTCTCAGTCGGTCAAAGCGCTGCCGCTGACCGGTCGCAGGCTCGGCTGGCCGTCCTCTTCCGCGTCGCGCATCAGCACGTAGCCGAGGATGATGCCGACGAAGAGGTTGCCGACGCCGATATCGAAGAGGTCGGTGGTCCAGCCGATCAGGCAGAGGCAGAAGGCGATGGCCAGCAGGGTGTGGCTCAGGCGGTCGGGCGCGGTGTGCAGGCGGATGAACACCGGCAGCTGCAGGGCATAGCCGAGGATGCCGACCACGCCGAACACGCACCACAGATAGACCAGGCTGCTGTCGCTGGTGACGAAGAGGTCTATCCCCGGAACCGGGAAGGCGGCCATGGAACTGCCGAACAGGCCGAAGCCGGCACCTTCCACCGTCCAGCCATGGCGGCTCATTTCCGCGACCACATTCGGCCAGGTGTTGACCAGACGATCGTAGAAGGAGGCCAGGCCGCTGTCGCTCATCACCACCAAGGGGTCGAAGTCGCGGATCAGGCTCAGCACCGGCAGCAGCATGCCGCCGACCACGGCGAGCAGGATCAGCGCATAGGTCGGCCACTGGAAGCGGCGGGTCATCATCAGCGCCAGGGTAAAGGCGAAGGCCGCGGCGGGCGCCTTGCTGGTGGTGAGCAGGATGCCGAAGAAGCCGACCAGGGCGACCACCAGCCAGAGCGCCTTGGACCGGGCGAATTGCGCGAGGAATAGGCAGTAGACGGCGATCAGCGCCGCCAGCACGTTGGAGACCCGGGCGAAGCCGGCGATCCGGTCCTCTTCACCGGCAACCCACTGGGTATTGCCGGCGATGTCGTTGCCGCCGAGGTTGTAGCTGTAGCCCTTCCAGGGCACCGAGGTGTACTTGTCCAGGGCGATGCCGATCAGGCTGGCGAGCAGCAGCAGGAACATGGCCCGGCCCAGCAGGCGGCGCTGCTTGAGCAATTCGCGGCCACAGAGCAGGCCGAACAACAGCGGGCTGTAGACGAACAGCGAGAACAGCACGTTGTTGAAGGTGCCGCCGTGGAGCAGGGCGAGGGCGGCGTAGGCCAGACCGGCCAGCAGCCCGACCCAGATCACCCTGGGGATCTTGACCGTGGCCAGCTGCAGGGCGAACAGCGCCAAGCAGGCGATCTTGGGCAGATAGACCAGCGCCGAGGCGCCGACCATGTCCAGGGCATAGCGCAGGAAGCCGGAGAAGGTCTCGACGACCAGCAGGCCGATGGCCGTCCACACCATCAGGGTGGAATAGCGCCATTCGAGTACGCGCGGGAAGGCGGAAGAGGGTGCGGTTGCAGCCGACATGGTGATCATCCCTGTCTTGATGCCGGTGGCGGAGGCCACCAGTCCTGACGTGAGCAACGAAGGACAGCCGACGGCGCGCCACCTTGGCGTGACCGTGGGACTGCAGGCGCGAAGCGCTAAGGCGGAAAAGCGGACACGCTACCGCCCACGGCCGTCGGAAACGGGCGCGGGCGCAGGTGCGAAGAGTAAGCCGAAGGGATGATAGCGGAGGCCTTCCGGCGCCTGTCAAACGGCGCCGGCGCTAGCGGAAATCCTCAACGCGGATATCGGAAGCAGGCCACACTTATCACTTGACCATCCGCCAGGTCAGGGGATAGCGGTAGTCGTGACCCTGGTTGGCCTTGATGCCGGCGATCACCGTCAGCACGAAGGCCACGCAGGCCACCAGCAGCATCAGCGGAAAGCCGATCAGCACCCACACCAGCAGCCAGCAGATCATGTGCACCAGGGTCACGGTGAGCTGGAAATTCAGCGCCTCCTTGCCCTGGCGATCGATGAAGGGGTCGTCCTCGCGCTTGAGCTGCCAGACCACCAGCGGTCCGATGACGTTACCGATGAAGGGCACCAGGAAGCCGAAGAAGGCCGCGTAGTGGCAGAGCATGGCCCAGCGCCGGGCATCGGCACTGGGAGCGGGGACGAGGTCGTGCATCGAGCAGACTCCCTTACTCGCCGCGCAGGGCGGCTTGCTGGATCTCGAACAGGTCGCGCAGGCCGCCCTGGGCCAGTTCGAGCATGGCGTTGAGTTCGGCCGGCTGGAAGGGCGCACCTTCGGCGGTGCCCTGGACTTCGATGAAACCACCGGCATCGGTCATGATCACGTTGAGATCGGTCTCGGCGGCGGAGTCTTCCAGATAGTCCAGGTCCAGCACCGGAGTACCCTGATAGATGCCCACGGAGATGGCGGCCACCATCTGCTTGAGCGGATTGCCCTTGAGGTTGCCGCGACGCTTGAGCGCGCCCAGGGCGTCGACCAGGGCGACGCAGGCGCCGGTCACCGAGGCGGTACGGGTCCCGCCGTCGGCCTGGATCACGTCGCAGTCGATGTAGATGGTGTTCTCGCCCAGCTTGGACAGGTCGACGGCGGCACGCAGCGAGCGACCGATCAGCCGCTGGATCTCCAGCGTGCGGCCGCCCTGCTTGCCCTTGGCGGCTTCCCGCTGGTTCCGCTCGCCGGTGGCACGCGGCAGCATGCCGTATTCGGCGGTGAGCCAGCCCTGACCCTTGCCCTTGAGAAAGCGCGGTACGCCGGCTTCGACGCTGGCGGTGCAGATCACCTTGGTGTCACCGAACTCCACCAGGACCGAACCCTCGGCGTGCTTGGTGTACTGACGAGTGATGCGGATGGGGCGCAGCTGATCGGCGGCGCGGCCACTGGGACGCTTCATTGCGGGCTTCCTGTAAGGCGTAGATATCGGGGCCATAGTATAGGAGCGCCCGCTTCGTGCACACGGATGCGTTGGGCCGCCCCGATCAGGTGCGCTAGAATCGTACGTTTTACATGCGTGGAAAGTGGGTGGGGCGCCCTCGCTTCCCGCGTATCGCCAGACGAGGATCCAGCCATGGTGCACAGCATGACGGCGTTCGCCCGGGTCGAGCGGCCGGGGCCCCAGGGCACCCTGAGTTGGGAGCTGCGCTCGGTCAATCACCGCTACCTGGAGCCACACCTGCGCCTGCCCGAGACCTTTCGCGACGTCGAAGCCGGGGTGCGCGAAGCGCTACGCCGACGGCTGTCGCGCGGCAAGGTGGAGTGCGTGCTGCGCGAAGAGCGCGACGAGGCCGTCGCCCTGCGCGTCGACGCCCGGCGGGCGGCACAATTGGTGTCCGCCGCCGAAGACGTCGCCGCGCTGATCGCCCGGCCGGCCAAGCTCGATCCGCTGGCCGTACTGGCCTGGCCCGGCGTGCTGGTGGGCGACGAGGTGGATGGTGCGGAACTCAGGGCCCAGACCCTGGCGCTGTTCGAGACGGCGCTGGACCAATTGCTGGAGAGTCGCCAACGCGAGGGCGAGGAACTCGGGCGCCTGATCGAAGAGCGCCTGGTGCTGGTGCTGGCGGAAGTGGCGACGCTGCGGGCGCTGTTGCCGGAGCTGCTGGCCCTGCAGCGGCGGCGTATCCTCGAGCGCTGCGCCGAGGCGGGCGTCGATTTCGAGTCGGCGCGGCTGGAGCAGGAGCTGGTGCTGCTGGCGCAGAAGAGCGACGTGGCCGAGGAACTGGATCGCCTGGAAACCCACGTGGCCGAGGTGCGCCGCGTGCTGGCTGCCCAGGGCGCCGCGGGTCGGCGCCTGGACTTTCTCATGCAGGAACTCAATCGCGAGGCCAACACCCTGGGTTCCAAGGCCATCGATGCCCGTGCCTCCCAGGCGGCCATCAATCTCAAGGTGCTCATCGAACAGATGCGCGAGCAAGTGCAGAACATCGAATAGGCGGATTTCCATGACAGCCCTTCCCGGCACCCTCTACATCGTTTCCGCGCCCTCCGGCGCCGGCAAGACCAGCCTGGTCAAGGCCCTGCTGGACGCCCTGCCCGAGGTGCGCGTGTCGGTCTCCCACACCACCCGTGCCATGCGCCCGGGCGAGGTGGACGGGGTGAACTATCACTTCGTCGACTGCGCGACCTTCACCGGCCTGCTCGAGCATGGTGATTTCCTCGAACACGCCGAGGTCTTCGGCAACTACTACGGTACCTCCCAGGCGGCGCTGGAGCGCACCCTCGCCGAAGGCCACGACCTGATCCTGGAGATCGACTGGCAGGGCGCCCAGCAGGTGCGCCGCAAGCTGCCCCAGGCTCAGTCGATCTTCATCCTGCCACCTAGCCAGGCCGCCCTGCGCCAGCGCCTGGACAACCGTGGCCAGGACAGCGCCGAGATCATCGAGCGTCGCATGCGCGAGGCGGTGAGCGAGATGAGTCACTACGTCGAGTACGACTACCTGATCATCAACGACGACTTCGCCAAGGCCCTGGAAGACCTCAAGTCGATCTTCCGTACCCGCCAGTTGCGCCTGGATCGGCAGCAGCGGCGGCACGACGATCTGCTGGAAGATCTGCTGGGCTGAGTGCCCTCTTGCCCGGCCCGCTTCTCCGCGCGAGCCGGGCTCCTGGCATGCCTGGACGCACCGGAGTCCATCCGTTTGTTCATCGGTTTGGAAATATTTTGTTACAAAATTGCAAGAAAAACTGCCTCTTCTGACTTGCTGGTTTCCTGGCGCCACCCTGATAAAAGTCTAGCCGTTCCATTAATGGAATTTTGATATTACGGGTTGGGCGACAATATTCCCTGTATTTTCGACGCCTACGGCACATATCTGATTTTCTCTTTTGATAATATCTTATTATTATTTTGGCTTCCCTGTACCTTTCTGCGACTTTCTTTAGTTTTTAACAAATAATTATTAGTCTCTACTTCGGTCTCTGAGTTGCGGTTCGTTAGGAAGTTTCTGGCGCTCTGCTGCTATGGATGCCCCGCGCCAAGCGTTTCCAGGCTTGGCTTTATCCAGGCGAATTCAAAGAACTGCATAACTTTGCCAGTTGTGCGTGGCTTTTCATTCGTTTTGATCAAGCCCATTGCTCAGGCATTGGCCGCGATTCCGCTTGGCGTTGACTCTACTCTCAAAAGCGCTATCGCTTATTCATTTGGAGAACTTAGGGAGATCAACGGAATGCCGTCGAAATTCGTACCCGTACTCTTGTTGTCAGCCTGGCTCGCCACTACGGCCCAGGCCGCGGAAACCACCGATCAAGGGCCTTACCTGCGCCTCAAGGTCCTCGGCAATACGGGCTTCGTGCTCAATCGATTGAAGGGCGCGGACACCAAGATCGTGACCACGGGCAGCTACGACTATCTGGTCGTGGGCCCCAACGTCATCGTCGACGACAACGTGCGCAAGGCCGTCAACACCACCCTTAGCCAGGGCGGCAAGGTGCTCTTCGACAACCAGATCGGTCTGGGACTGGCCAGCGAGAATGCCCAGCACGCCCTCGGCATGAGTCTCGACGCCGATGCCCTGGTGGTCAGCAAGCCCAAGAGTGGCTCCGGCCTGCTGATGACCCCCGTCGATCGTCCCCGCGTGCTCGACACCCTGTCCGAGAGCAAGCTGCGGGTCCCCGGCTCTAGCGCTGGCTCCGGGGCGAAACAGGGCCCGTTGGAAAACACCATCGAAAACGTCTTCGGCCTTTAAGGAGTGAAGCCATGACCTCTTTTGCGAAATTCACCCTGGGCGGGGCGCTCGGCCTCGTATTGGCATCCGGTCTGGCCGAGGCGGGAGAGTGTTTCCAGAACCACACCGAGCCGGTCATTCTCGGTGATGGCTCGAAGGCCTTCGCCACTCAGCAGGCGCGCAATACCTGGCAGGACTGGATCTGGCGCGGACCTATCTTCCGTTGTCCGGGCGGCGGCACCATCGATTGCACCTACCGCTGGGGCGAGTCCAAGACCACCGGCTACGGCTGGTCGGTAGGGGTCAGTCTCAATCCGGAAAAGCTTCCCTTCATCGGCAAGTTCCTGAGCATCCTGGGCGTCGACGGCAACTACAGTCAGGATCACTCGATGACCACGTCCTACAACTGGGACATTCGCATCAGTCCGGGGTGGAACGCCCAGCCCATCCAGGTCGTCGAGCGGCGCTGGAAGAGCGGCCAGTTCCGCGGTGCCTGGGTGCGTACCGGCAACTGTTCGGTCGGGGTCGGCGATCCGGTCGGGCCGCACTGGTACGAGTGGGACGGCAACCGGGTGAGCAGTAGCTGGAGTGGCAACCTCGAGGTCAGCAGGTTCGCCAGCTACCACGTCTACCAGTGAAGGTTACCGGCCGGGTCGCAGGCGACCCGGCCGGTCGTGGTGGACCCGTTCGGTTGGCGCCACGGCAAGTTCCGTTCACAGGCTACGCAGTAGGACGAACAGCCCCAGGCCGGCCAGCCCCAGCGCAGCCAGCAAGTCGATCCGTCGCCGCCAGTGCGGCTTCAAGGTGTGCCTCGCGCTGCCACAGAGTGCCGCCAGTGCCAGCCACCAGAGCAGGGAACCGAGGAAGAGACCTAGCGCCAGGCTCAGGTGACTGCTCAGCGAGGACGCGCTCGGTGGTAGACCGACGAACAGGGTGGCGAAGCTGACGATGGTCAGGGGGTTGGCCAGTGTCAGCGAAAAACCCGTGGCGATCTCCCGGTAACCACCAGGCGCCGGTGCCTGGGGCGTCTTCTCCGCTCGTGTGGCCTGCCAGGTCCGCCAGGCCAGATAGCCCAGATAGAGTGCGGCCAGGCGTTGCAGCCAGGGCTGCACGCTGGCGAACAGCGTCGCCAGGGCGGTGGCGCCCAGGGCGCCGGCCACGGCGAAGAGGCCATCGGCCAGGGCGATACCCAGGCCGAACCTAAGGCCGGCATCGAAACCTCCGGCGAGACTCCGCTGCATGCACAGCAGGCTGATCGGACCCACCGGTGCGGCGATGGCGATCCCCAACAACATTCCTTGCCAGACGAGCATGCGACTATCCTCCCGATGAAGGAGGTCAGTCTGGCTACCTGGAGGTGGGCGGCTCTAGGGGCTTTCGCAGGTATGCTGCTGGGCAAACCGAAGAAACGAAGGTTCGTCGATGACCAAGCCGCTGGATCGCCTCGATCGACGTCTGCTCAGGGAATTGCAGGCAGATGCCAGGCTCAGTCTCGCCGAGTTGAGTCGGCGGGTAGGGCTGTCCAGCCCGGCGCTGGCGGAATGTCTCCGGCGGCTCGAAGAGCGTGGCGTGGTCCGTGGCTATCGAACGGAAATCGACAGTCATGCCGTGGGCTATCCCGTCACCGCCCTGATCCGCCTGTTCGTGCCGGCCGAGCGCTATCCGCGGATCGAAGCCCTCTTGGCCGACATGCCCGAAGTTCGGGAAGCCTTCCATGTCACTGGCGAGGCGGCCTTCGTGCTCAAGGTGGTAGCGCCCTCGTTGGCTGCCTTGGAGCGCACCCTCGCGGTGTTCGACCCCTACGGGCGGACCGAGACGGCGGTGGTGCTGTCGACCCGGCTGGCGCCACGGCCCTTGCCCATTGAAGAGACTACCGGCTGAGCACTTGGGTAATCGGCAGCCAGCGCTCATCGAAATCGCTCTTTGGATGGATGGCAGCCGGTGCGTGGCTGATCACACTCGGCAGGGGCCGCTCGTGGGCGGCTCCCTCGTTGCAGTACGGTCGATTCCGGCAGCTGGCCGGGGTCGCGGCTAGTCGTCCTGCCCTCGGTAGATTCCACCGGAGCGGAAGACCGTCATGAAGATTCCTACCTTGCTGGCGGCCCTGCTCGCCGGCCTTGCGACGCCGGCCTTCGCCGTCGAGCAGAGCACCACCCTGAGCCAGACCGGTAATGACAATCAGGCCAGCCTGAGCCAGAGCGACGGGCGCGCCAGCACTATCGATCAGGTGCAGAGCGGCGATGGCAATAGCGCCAGCATCGAGCAACGCCGGGCCTTCGGTTCCCTGGCGCGGATCGAGCAGGCCTCCAGTGGCAACGTCCTGCAACTGGTTCAGGAGGGCAGCGCCCAACAGGCCACCGTGACCCAGCTGGAGAACGGCAACCACTTCGCCGAGATCGTGCAGACCGGCGGCGGTGCGGGCAACAGCCTGGAGCTCGAGCAGCTCGGCAATGCGGCTTCGGCCTACCTGAGCCAGGCGGGTGATCTCAACGTCCATCAGGTGCGCCAGCTGGGCTTCGGCGGTAACGAGTTGCGCGCCACCACCACCGGCGATGGCAACCGGCTGACGGTGGAACAGCGTAGCGGCGGCCTGGCCGAGGTGGTGCAGACCGGGAACGGCAACACCGCGCAGCTCGGGCAGAACGTCTCCTTCGCCGGTGGGCGGGCCACGCTGCGCCAGCAGGGTGATGGCAATGGCGTCCAGGCCGTGCAGGAGACCAATCGCTACATCAGTGCCCTGGCGCTGACCCAGGTGGGTAACGACAACCAGGCAACCCTGGCGCAGCGCGCCGGCTTCAGCGACATCACCTTCACCCAGCAGGGCAATGCCAACGAAGTGGGCGCGACCCAGAGCGGAATCGAGGCGCGGATCGCCGGCAGCAGCGTGGGCGATGGCAACCGGGCGACCTTCGTCCAGGACGGTTTCGAAGTGACGGCGGAGATCCAGCAGCAGGGCAATGACAACCTGGCGTCCATCACCCAGAGCACGGTGCCGGACAGCTTCACCGGCGCCAGTGCCTTCATCGGCCAGACCGGCGATTCCAACTCGGCGGTGATCGACCAGGTCGGCTCCACGGCGCGCATCGACCAGCGCGGCTTCGGTAACCAGGCGACGGTCTACCAGCGCTGAGTAGCGGCAGGCTGGCCCCGACCGGGCCAGCCTGCCGAGGGCTTAGAGTCTGTTCAAAATCTGCTGCGCGTCGGCCAAACTGCGTTGAAAATAGCTTCGGAATGCTCATTTACCACGCGTAAACTCCGCTTCCTCAGCCATTTTCGCCTTGTTTGGCTCTAGCTCGCTAGATTATGAACAGGCTCTTACAGCTTGATCCAGGTCGCCTTGAGCTCGGTGTACTTGTCGAAGGCGTGCAGGGACTTGTCGCGGCCGTTACCGGACTGCTTGAAGCCGCCGAAAGGCGCGGTCATGTCGCCACCATCGTACTGATTGACCCAGACGCTGCCGGCGCGCAGGGCGCGAGCGGTCTGGTGAGCCTTGGAGATGTCGCGGGTCCAGACCGCGGCGGCCAGGCCGTACTGGGTGTCGTTGGCGATGCGGATGGCTTCCTCGGCGGTGTCGAAGGTGATCACCGAGAGCACCGGGCCGAAGATCTCTTCCTGGGCGATCTTCATGGCGTTGTTCACGCCGTCGAAGATGGTCGGCTCGACGTAGACGCCGCCGGTCTCTTCCAGGGTGCGCTTGCCGCCGGCGACCAGGGTCGCGCCTTCGGCATGGCCGGCTTCGATATAGCGCAGCACGGTCTCCAGCTGGGTGGTGTCCACCAGGGCGCCGACGTTGGTCTCCGGGTCCAGGGCGTGGCCGGGCTTCCAGCCCTTGAGGGCCTCGATCACCAGGGGCAGGAACTGCTCCTTGATGGAACGCTCCACCAGCAGGCGCGAGCCGGCGGTGCAGACCTCGCCCTGGTTGAAGGCGATGCCGCTGGCGGCGGCCGCGGCGGCGTCCTTGAGGTCGGGGGCGTCGGCGAAGACGATGTTGGGGCTCTTGCCGCCGGCTTCCAGCCAGACCCGCTTCATGTTGGATTCGCCGGAGTAGGCCAGCAGTTGCTTGGCGACCCGGGTGGAGCCGGTGAAGACGATGGTGTCGACGTCCGGGTGCAGGCCCAGGGCCTTGCCGACCTGGTGGCCGTAGCCCGGCAGCACGTTGAACACCCCGGCCGGGATGCCGGCCTGCTGGGCCAGCTGAGCGACGCGGATGGCGGTCAGCGGCGACTTCTCCGAGGGCTTGAGCACCACGGAGTTGCCGGTGGCCAGGGCCGGGCCGAGTTTCCAGCAGGCCATCATCAGCGGGAAGTTCCAGGGCACCACGGCGGCGACCACGCCGACCGGTTCACGGGTGACCAGGCCGAGTTGGTCGTGCGGGGTGGGCGCGACCTCGTCGTAGAGTTTGTCGATGGCCTCGGCGCTCCAGCGGATGGCGTTGGCCGAGCCGGGTACGTCGATGGTGAAGGAGTCGGCGATGGGCTTACCCATGTCGAGGGTTTCCAGCAGCGCCAGCTCTTCAGCATTGGCCAGCAGCAGGTCGGCGAAGCGGATCAGCACGCGCTTGCGCTGGGCCGGTGCCAGGTGCGCCCAGGTGCCCTGCTGGAAAGCGGCACGGGCGGCGGCGACGGCGCGATCGGCGTCGGCGGCGTCACAGCTGGCGACCTTGGCGAGGAAGCGCCCATCCACCGGGCTCAGGCAATCGAAGGTGGCGCCGGAGGCGGCGTCGACGTAGGCGCCGTCGATGAAGGCGCGACCTTCCAGGGTGAGACCTTGGAAGCGCTGCTCCCACTCGGCGCGGCTGGGCATGCTCATGGGTGACTCCTCGCTAATGGCGGTGAGCAGCCACCCTAAACCGGCCCGGAAGGGTTATCAATATATTTGACACTCGGCGGCTAAAAACGCCGAAACGTGCGTTTTATCGAACGCTGCGTTGCCGCTGGCGGCTGCGGGTCAGAGGCGCGCGCGGGCTGGCGAGCGGGGTACGGCTCTGGCGCGGCTGGAAGCACTGGCGCGTCAGCCGGGGTTCGACACTGGCATCCAGATCGTCGAGCCAGCCGTCCACGGCGTCTTCCAGGGCGTCGACGGTCAACTGGCCGAGCACCTGGTGGGCGATGAGATTACCCAGGCTGGGCGCGGCCGGGGCGCAGGTGGCGCCCCACCAGGCGGCGAATCTGTCCTGCAGGCCTTCGAGCAGGCGATGGACGCGATAGGCGGCGGCCAGCAGCGCCAGACTGGCGGAGGGCGCCTGGGCCAGGGCGGCCGGAGCGAAGCCGGCCAGGGCGCGTTCGAGGACCTGTGCCAGGGGCGCTTCGAAGGCCACCGCCCGCGCCTGCAGCAGCAGCGCTTCGAGGGCGTCGGGTACCTTGTCGACATAGGCGCTGGCGAAGCGCTCCAGGGCTGGGCCACGGCTGGCGCCGTCGCTGGCGTTGCGTGCCGCCTGGTCGGCGAAGGTACGGCTGGCCTCGCCACTGTCCCGGGCCCGCACCTGGGTAGTCTGGATCACGAGGCGCAAGGCGGCGGTATTCATGGCAGGGTCCTGCAGGGGTGAGCTGTGTTGGACGCCCCCGCGGGTATCGGGTCACACCGTTCGTCCGGTGCCGCCGGCCGTCAGTGCCGGAGCATGAAGGTGTCGTACTCCAGGTCGTCCAGCACCCGGTCCAGCCGGTGCAGGCCGAGCAGCACGCAGCAGGCCAGGGAGACGGTGAAGCCATAGCCGAAGAAGCTTGGGCCCAACTCGATGCTGAGCAAGGTCAGCGCCAGGTTGAGGCCGAGGAACAGGGTACAGAGCATCAGCACGGTGTCGCGTCGGTCGAGGTAGAAGAAGACGTTGAGCAGCGCCATGAACACCACCTGGATGCTCACCCCGACCACGTCGATGTAGAACAGCGGCAGGTAGTAGTGGGACATGCCCAGCCATTCCAGCAACTGCGGCGCCAGGAGGAACACCAGCACCAGGGTCAGGCCCTGGACCTTGCAGATCTCCAACAGGCCCTGGCGGATGGCGAGGATCATCTGCTCCTTGAGCTGGCCGATGTGCTGCAGCGTCTCGCCGCCGCGCACCGCGTTGAACACCCGCTCGTACCACTCGGCGAAGTCGGTCTCGATGCGCACCAGGAACACCGCCATGCCGGGGATGATGGCCAGGTAGGCGAGAAAGATCGGCAGGTCGTAGAGGATGGAAGCGCGCAGCGGGCCGATGACGGCGTCGGAGGTCGGTGGATTGAACCAGAAGACGAATTTGTCGACCCAGATGCCCAGGTTGTAGAACAGGCCGGTGACCAGCAGGCTGACGAAGATCTGCTTGCGGTCGAGGAAGTCGAAGGCCACCAGGCGGTCGGCCGGGTACTCGCGGATGATGTCGTAGAGGAACATGAACAGCAGGGCGGCATGCCCCAGCAGCAGGGCCATCAGCAGGCCGTTCATGCCGAGAAAGCGCAGCACGAAGGCGGCGGCGATCATGATGGCGTAGCCCAGCGTCATCACCACCAGGATGCGGTTGTAGGCCTTCATTCCGGACAGGAAGATGATCACCAGCCAGAGATCGCAGAGGGTGACGAAGTTGGCCAGCACCAGCAGCCGGTAGGCGAAGGGCTGGTCGAACAGGGTGGCCAGCAGCACGAAACCCAGGCCGCCGGCCACCAGGGTGACCAGCAGCAGGATGCCCACCAGATTGGGCAGGATGCTGGTCTGCTTCTCCTCGAACAGGCGGTCGGAGACGAAGCGGGTGAAGTACAGCTGCAGGCCGCCGGTGAGGATCAGCGAGCTGGCCATGAGGTAGGTCACCGTGACCAGGAACTGCCTGATCAGCACGCTGGGGGTGACGATGCCGGTGGCCAGCACGCCGATCAGCATGACGCTGATGATCGACAGCACCCAGGGCCCCGAACTGATCAGGCCGGCGTAGACGTAGGCGCGCAGGGTGGCGGTGTAGGAGTCGCGCGCGAGGATCTTGCGCAGTTCGAAGCCGATGCCGGCCATGTCAGACGACCCTCCCGATGGCGTCCTGGTAGAGCTCGCGATAGCGTTCCAGCATCAGCGGCTCGGTGTAGTAGCGATTGACCCGGGCCAGGCCCGTGCGCTGGGCGGCCTGCCAGCGCCCGGGATTGCGCAGCAGGGCGAGGATGGCGCGGGCGGTGGCCTGGGGATCGGCGATGGCCACCACGCTACCGCCGGTGCCTAGGGCGCGATCCTCGGGGATCGAACCTTCGATGAGTTCGCGGCAGGAGCCCACGTCGCTGCTCACCACCGGCACCCCGGCGGCCCAGCCTTCGAGGATCACCAGTGGCTGGGCCTCGCTGATGGAGGTCAGCACCATGAGGCCGAGCTTGGGCAGGATGTCGCCGATCTTCTGGAAGCCGAGGAATTTCACCTTGCCCTCCAGGCCCAGGCTGGTGACCAGGCTGTGGCATTCGGCGGCGTATTCCTCGTCTTCGTCTTCCGGGCCGACCACCCAGGCCTCGGCTTCGGGCATGGCGCTGATCACCCCGCGCATGGCGCGGATGAAGGTCTTGACGTCCTTGATCGGCACCACCCGGCCGAGCAGCCCGACCACCGGCGGCACCCCTTCCGGGCGCCGCTCCAGGGCGTCCTGCCACTGGGTGAGGCTGATGCCGTTGGGGATCACCCGACAGCGCGCCGGATCGGCGCCGTCCTGGATCTGCCGGCGGCGGTTGCCGTCGTAGAGCGAGATGATCGGATCGGCCGCCTTGTAGGTGAGCAGGCCGATGCGCTCGAAGAAGCGAATCCATAGCCGACGGATATAGCTGACATCCACATCCAGCCCGGTGCGCAGCGCCTCGTCCGGCCCCTCGGCGATCCACTTGGCCTGGGCCAGGTCGATCTTGCGCTCCTTGGTGTAGATGCCGTGCTCACTGAGCAGGAAATTACAGCCCCAGCGGCGCTGCAGGATGGCACCGAGCATGCCGGCGTAGCCGGTGGAGATGGAGTGGATCATCCGCGGCCGCGGCAGTCGGCGCGCGGCTTCGGCCAGCATCAGTAGCGGTGCCTGCATGGCGCGCAGGGTCCAGAGATAGTCGACGAAGGAGGGATCGGTGCAGTAGCGCTCATAGCCGTCGGTGATGGCCTCCCAGCTGGCGCGGCTGTACATGAAGTCTTCGAGGGTCACGGTGCCTTGGGCGAAGGCGTCCACCAGGGCGTCGCCCTGGGCGGCGCTGGGCTCGTCGGGGTGGTGCAGGAAGGCATGCAGGTCACGCAGCAACTGCACCGGCGCCTGCCTTCTTGGGTTCTTGGGCGCCGCCTTGGGCACCCAGGAGCCGGCCAGGAAGTGTTCCTCGATGTGCACCACGTTGGGCGGGATGGCGTAGTGGCGCTTCTCGTAGTTCTCGCGCTGGCCGCCGATGAAGAACACCGAGAAGGTCAGCTCCGGCAGACCGAGGATGAGCTGGTTGACCCAACTCGACACCCCACCGCGCACATAGGGCCAGGTGCCTTCCAGCAGCAGGCAGACATCGGGGGTGACGGTGGCGGCAGGGGCGTCTTTCATAACCAGTACTTCACCAGGGCGGCGAACGGCGGCCGCTTCTTCAGATCCGCCGGCAGGCTGTCGAGCAGCGCCGGGATGAGCGCGTAGTCACGCCGCAGGAAGGCGATCTCGGCGCGGAAGGGCGCCAGTTGGGCCGGCGGCACCCCGGCCGCCTCGGCGGCCTGGAAGAACTCCAGGGCCCGCTCGGGTTCGCCCTGTTCGAGGGCGATACGGCCGGCGAGGATGCGCAGTTCTTCGTTCTCTTCGCCGGCCAGCGCCAGTTCGACGTGCTCGCGGGCCTGGCCGAGCACGTGGCGCAGCACGCTGCCCTGGGCCAGGCCCAGATAGGCCAGCTCCCAGTAGCCACGGGCCAGGGTGCCGTGCAGTGCGGGCTGGCGCTCCGCCGGGGTGCTGGCCAATTCGCCGAGCTGGGTCTCGATGCGCTGGTTGATCTGGCTTTCTTGCTGGTCGAGCATCGAATAGGCGAGCAGCCGCACGTCGTCGGCTGGATCGCGCAGGGCCAGCTTGAGAATGGGGATGGCGTCGCGCCCCGGCATGCGGCGGGTGGCGAAGAGAGCGGTGAGGCGCTTGTCCGGGCTTGGCGCGTGGCGCAGCACATCCTGCAGGCCGCCGTCGCTGAACAGCATCTCCTCGCGGCGCTCCAGGGGGCGGAACGGCAGATTGGGCACGCTGCGCGCCTCCCAGGCGATCTCGCGTCTCTTGCGCGGCAGGTAGAGCGCCGGAAAGACCGCGGCGATCACCCCGGCCGCACCTACCAGGGGGATGAAGAAGGCCAGGGCGAAGAGGAACAGCGGACTCCAGGGTAGCGGACGCTGATAGCGCCGCGGCAGCAGCAGCCAGGCGCCGCCCGCCAGCAGGGCGCTGCCGGCGGCATGGGCGGCGGCGAAGGCCAGGGCCGCCGCCGCCACCGGCAGGTTGGCGAACAGCAGCGCCCAGCTGCTGGCCTCGAAGGCGAAGGCGCCGCTAAACAGCCACTTGCTGTTCATGCAGGCCACACTCGTTGAACAGGAAGACGCGCAGCTCCTGGGCGCGGGTCTTGGGCAGCAGCTCGTGTTCGTGGCTGCGTACGCCAAGGCTTTCCAGGGTGCTGTCCTGGCCGTAGCGCTCCGCCAGCAGCTGGCGCAGGCGCCGGCGATAGCCTTCCAGTCCGTCGGACGAGGTCAGCGGCAGCAGGACCAGCAGGCAGGGGTGGCCGGCCTGGTTGGTCAGGCGCAGCTGCAGGTCGAGACCGCGGCGACTGCCTTCCAACAGCGCCAGGGCCCGTTCGCCGCCGTCGGCCTCGGTCATCTCGAAGCAGAACAGACAGGCGGGCAGGGCGTGCTGCTGGGCGTCGCGCAGTGAGCGCTTGAGGTGCTGGGAGAACTGCTGGGCGTCGTCATCGGCCAGAGTCAGGGCCTGGGGGTCGCTGCCCAGCAGGTCGGCGATGTGACCGGCGAGGATGGTCAGCAGGTTGAGGGTGCGTTCGTTGAAGGAGAAGAAGGGCATCTGCTCGATGGCGAGGATCGCCAGCAGTCGCTCTTCGGTATCCAGCAGCGGCACGCAGGCCTGCAAGGCCGAATGCTGGGTCTCGCCGCGTTCGAGCAGGGCCTGGCGGATGCTGAGGGTCTCGCCGCGTTGCAGCGTCAGGCGCACCAGCAGGTCGTCGGGGTCGAGGCCGGGCATCTCGCCCTGGCTGGCCAGGGCGCGGCGATCCACCGTGCCATCCGCCGCCACCCGATACAGGCCCGCTACCCGCAGCGAGCCGTATTGGGTCAGCAGGCCGACGATGGGCTCGGCCAGCGCCTGCAGGGCATCCTGCTCGCGAGGCACCTCGCGCAGCTGGCGGCGCAGGTCGAGCAAGGAGCTGCGCAGGCTGAGGTCGTTGCCGGCGACACGTTGCTCCAGGCGATCGTGGGAGATGCGCAGCAGGTGGTGGGCGCGGGTGAATTCGTCCAGGCGCAGCTGACGGTAGTCGTTGGCCAGGTCCAGGCGCTCCAGGCGCCGATCCCAGATGTCACGGAATTCGCCCACCAGCATGGCTGACAGCAGCACGCCGACGATGAAGGACGGCGGGATCTCCGCATAGGCCGGATAGCCCTGGTAGTGCAGATAGAGCAGCGCCGCCACCAGCAGCGCGGCGCTCACCAGGCCGCGCATGAAGCCATAGCGCACGCCCATGAGGATCGGTGCGAACACCACCCAGGGAAAGGCCAGGTCGACCATGAGCGGATCGTTCGGCACCAGCCAAAAACCCAGGCCCAGGGCGGCCGCCGTGACCAGCAGGGTCTCCACCCAGGACAGGCGGCCACTGGCGCGGGGCGCCAGGGTGAAGTCCTTGTGGACGGATTGCAGGGCCATCAGCGCAGCTGCAGCTCTTGGGCCGTACCACGCAGGACCTTCTGCGCGGTGGCGGCCAGGCTCTCCCGCGACCAGCCGGAGCGGGCGCCGCTGTTGCTCCAGAGCACCTTGCCGCTGGCGGGATCCACCACCTGCAGGGTTACGCCCACGGCGGGCTCACCGTCCAGACCGTTCTTGTATTGCCACTCGTCGACGCTGCCGGTGAGCACGTATTGCAGATTCTGCTGGCGCGCCCAGTCCAGTGCCGCGCGCTGGCGGGCCTTCTCGTCGTCAGTGGGATTGCCGCCCTGGCTGTCGTCGTAGACCTGCGGACGGATGCCACGCTCGCCGAGCACGCTGACCAGGATCTGCGCCGCGCGATCGCCGGCCATGGGCGCCTGGGCGTAGTTGGCCAGGGGCACCAGGCCCCAGCGCGCGTCCTTGGGCAACGCTTCGCCGCTGGGGCGGGTGAAGCTCGAACAGCCGACCAGGAGCACGGTGGCGACACTGGCGGCGAGCAGGCGGGTGATGTTCATGAAGTCTCTCCGTGGAGGCGGCCTAGCGACCGATTCGATTGCTGTACTGAATGCCCAGGGTGCTGCCGGCCTGGCCGCCGCTGCCCTGGGGGGCGGACTGGTAGCCGGCGGTGAACGCCAGTTCGTCGTCGCCGAGCACTGCCATGCCCAGGCCGACATTCAAACCGTAGTTGAATTCGCGCTCGGTCCACTGCCAGCCGACCAGGGTATCCACCAGCCAGGTGTATTGGGGATGGGTGCGGTTGAGCGAACCGGGAATGCCGCGGCGCCAGCTGCTGCCGACGTAGAGCTGGCCGTAGCGATCCTGCAGCAGCTGGGTACCGCCCAGGGCTTGCAGGTCCGCGGCGGTGATCTCGCCGTTCTCGCCACTACCGACCAGGGGCTGCAGGTAGCGGGTGACGCTGTCGGGCAGGGTGCTGCGCGCTTGGTTCTGCTGGTAGGTCACGCCGCTGCGCACCTGCCAGGTCGGACCTTCGAAGAAGATCATATGGCTCAATTCCAGGTTGAAGGCGAAGCCGCTACCCAGGTCGTCGCCATCGCGACTGGAATAGCGGTTGTGGGCGACGCGCCAGCTCAACTGGTCCCGCGGGGTGATATTGTGGCGACCGGCCAGGCTCGCGCTGTCGCGCCGCCCCAGGGCGCGCAGGTAGCCGCTCTCGTCCGGTTGCCGATGCCAGTCCAGCGCCGCCTCGATCTCGGTGTTGCCATCGAGGCGCCAGGTGCGGGCGACGCCCAGGCCCAGGCGATTGCTGTCCGAGCGCTGGCTGGCGTCGACGGTGGTTTCCAGACCGCCGTCGGCCAGATTCTTCAGCACCTTGAGCAGCATCTGGTGTTCGTTGCCCAGGGCATCGGACTTGAGGCCGTTGCTCTCCACGCGATTCTGCTTGAGCTGGACGTCGGCGTAGACGTCGTCGCTGAGTCGCCGCGCCGCGCGGACCTCGGTGCCCTGTTCGACCAGCCCGCCATAGTCGCGTCTTTCCCAGCCTGCCTGGACCCCATTTGGGGTGCGTTCGGCCTGCTCGGTGGCCTGGCGCAGCAACTGCCGCTGGATGACCTCCGGTGGTTCGTCACCGGCCGCCGTCAGGGCCGCCGCCTGGGCATCGCCGGCGTGGCCGAGGCGCTGCAGCACCTCGACCCGTTGCGCCGGGTCCAGGTCGCCCGCTGCCAGCAGCTTCTCCAGTTCGCCGCGATTCTGCCGGCGCAGGACCTCCTGCAACTGCTCGTACTGGCGAATCTTCAGGCCACGACTCTTGGCCCAGGCCAGCCACTCGCCCTTGAGGCCGTCGTCGTTGTTCTGGCTGAGGGCGTCGAGCCACTGGTCGAACCACAGCTGCAGCATGCTCGGCGAGCCGTCCTGCCAGGCGCGGGCCTGGGCCAGCGCCGCCTGGGGACCGCGCAGACTGCTCAGCAGGCGCAGGTAGGTGGCGTAGCGTTCGGGGGTAGCCGGCAACTCGTCGCCTGCCAGGTGCGGCGTGACCACCTTGCGCAGGCGCAGCGCGGCATCCTGGTGACCGGCGGCGTCCAGGGCGTCGGCATAGGCGGCCTGAATCAGCCAGTCCTGGGCATGGGCGTCCAGATAGCGGCGATACCAGCCAAGGGCTTCCTCCGCCTGGCCCAGCAGCACCAGGCCACCGCCGAAGGGCAGCCAGAGCACCTCACTGTCCCGCGCGCGGCCTTTCCAGTCGCGCAGCAGGGCGGCCAGTTCGACCTGGCGATTCTGGTCGATGAGCAACCACAGCAGCCGCTCGCGGAATCTGTCGTCGTCCGGGAAGCGTTCGAGGGCCTGCCGATAGCCGGCTTCGGCTTGGGCAATGCGCCCTCGTTGAAAGTCGAGGCCCGCGCGTGCCAGCCAGACCGCGGGATTGTTGGCCGAGGCCGGTTCGCGGTTGGCACTGGCCAGCAGGCGTTCCAGGGCCGCACTGTCCTTGAGCTGCTCGGCCCATTGCAGGGCCTGGGTCAGCAGATTCTGGTCCTTGCGCCTTTCCCAACTCTTTTCCAGCAGGGCGAGGGCTTTCTGCGGTGCCGTGCGTTGGTAGAGTTGCAGCAGCCGATCCTCGTCCGTGCCGCTCAGCCCCTTGCTGCCTGCCGCCAGGCGTTCGAGCGCCTGTTGCGCTTCGCCATCGCGCTCCAACTCCCAGGCCAGATCCGCGCGCAGCCGCCAATAGTCGTCGCCTTGTCGCTGTTTGGCCGGCATGCGTTCGAGCAGGGCCCAGGCCTCTTCCGGCTTGAAGATCTGCAGCAGGGCCTGTACCCAGGCCAGGTATTCCTCGGTGCTCAAGGGGAAGCGCTTGCTGAACGCGGCCCACTGCGCAGCCGCGGCCTCGCCCTGTTCGGTCCGGCCAAGCAATTGTTGCAGGCGCTCCCAGGCCAGGCGCTGCTTCGGCTGGCGCTTGAGATAGCCGCGCAACCAACGCTCCTCGGCCTCGGGATCGCCGAGGGATTCGTAGGCGAACACCAGGGAGTCCAGTTCGGTCTTGTCCAGCTGGCGCTGCTGGGAGGCATCGCCCAGCAACGCCACCACGGCATCGAAACGGAACGCGCGGGCGGCCAGCTTCCACGCATGGTCGCGGCGGGCGGGATCGTCGTGGCGGGCGAGCAGGCGCAGCCAGAGGTCGAGCGCCTCGTCCATGTGCTCGGTCCATTCGCCCAACTGGGCCATCTGCGCCAGCAATTCCTCGTCGTCCGGCCGCAGCGCCAGCAATAGCTGGCCTTCGCTCCAGGCGCTCTGGGTATCGCCCCGGGCCAGGGCCAGGCGATAGGCGGCTTCCAATGCGGCCGGGTCGTCCGGGCGCCAGGCGCGCCATTGCTCGATGAGCCGTTGTGCCAGGTCCAGGCGGCCGCTGCCCTGGGCCGCGGCGACCCCGGCCTGCAACCAGGCCAGGCCACCGGCGTCGGGTTGCAGGCGCGGCAGTTCCTGCTCCAGCAGGGCGGCGGCTTCGTCACCCTTGCCGGCGGCCAGCCAGGCGTCGAAGGCCTGGTGCCGGTAACCCTGACGCTGCTCGGCCGAACCGCTGAGGTCGGCCAGGCGCAGATAGAGACGCGCGGCGTCCTGCTGCCTCCCGCCGGCCAGGCTCCAACGCGCCGCCTGTTCCAGCCACTGCCGGCGCCGCGGCGGATCGCGCCGGGCCAGCTCGACGTAACGCTGGGCGGCGGTGCCTGGATCGCCCAGCTGCAGGGCACGTTCGGCCACCCGCTGTAGCTGGGGCGTGCTCAGGCTCGCCACGTCCAGGGCACTCAGGCGCTGCGCCAGGCGTTCGCGATCGGCGTCGGCCAGACCCGCTGGGCGGGCTTCCGCCTGCAGGATGTCCAGTTCCAGGGTATAGAAGGGCGTCGACGCCAGGGAGCGTGGCAGCAGCTCCAACTGGTGCCGCGCCTCGTCGACCCGGCCGAGAGCGATCAGCTGGTCGATCAGCTTCATGCGCAGCGCCGTGTCCTCGGGCGTCGCCTTGAGCAGCACCTGGGCATAGCTGATGGAGACCTGGTCGGCCGGCTCTTCGCCAGGCATGAAGACGTCCTTGCCGTGGAAGGTCAGCACCAGCACCAGGGCGGTGCTGAGCGTGATCCACAACAGGGTCCAGCCACTCAGCAGACGGGTTTTCTTAGCCGCAGACGATCTCACCGTCACTCACCCGTGTCAGCGGAAGTTTGAACGTCCAGAGTCCGGCCGTTCCCGGCTGACCCCTGTAGCGTTCGCGGCCGACCCGAACCTCGCAGGCCGAGGTTGCCCGGACGGTCATCTCCAGGGGAAACTGGCCGGCGAAGGCGAAGCGGATGCGCGTCGGCGAGAGGTACTCCCACTGCTGCAGCGGAATGTTGGCTTCTTCGAGGGCGGGCGTGGTGTCGCGGCTGTCGCGCAGCACCAGCCGGGCCTGATCGCCGGCCAGGTGGACGTAGCGGCCCTGAGGCAGGTCGCGCACGCCGGCGATACCCTGGGAGCGCTGCAGGTCCGGCCAGCCCAGGCGTGGGTCCAGGCGCAGGGTGCGCAGGCCATCGAGGGCCTTGATCGTCCAGCTGCCGTCCGCGCGCTGGGCCAGGCTGGCGGTATAGAAACCTTGCAGGCGCGCCAGGTAGTCGCTCATCCACAGCGACAGCGGCCGCTCCGCGGCCATGCTCTGGTAGATCTCGTCCATGGTCTTGAGTGAGGCCTGCTTGGTGGCGGAGTAGAAGTGATAGTAGAGATGCAGGCCGCGCAGCCGCCGCGGATGCTCGGTGCGCTCGAAGGTATAGAGCAGGTCGCGGAAGCCGTAGTAGGGCCCGCGCCAGAGATTGGTGTAGACGTTCTCGTTGATGATGGGCGCGTAGTACTGCAGACCGCCCGGGGTCGGCCGGATGAAGGGATAGAGGCCACTCACCGAGGGCTGCGAGCGGGTGATGTGGGAGTTGCCCCCATTCACGTTCAACAGGCCATTGTCGTAGGCGAGCTTGAGGGTGGCGGCATCGGGCTGGGCATCGCCGGACCAGAAGATCAGCTTCACCGGTTTCTGCGGGGTGGTCAGCCGCTCGTTGATGTAGCGCGTCGAGCCCACGACCTCCCGGGTGAAGTCCACCTTGTCGTAGCCGGGGATCTGCATCATGTAGCCGTACTGGGCTTCGAAGTTCTCGCTCTGTTCGGACACCGCCGGCTGCCAGAAGAAGGGATGGCTGAAGGTATGGGTGGCGACCTCCACCTTGGGATCGGCGAACAGGCGGCGGGCTATGGGTTCGAGCTGGGCGGTGAGTTCGGGATAGCGACCCTTGGGACCGACCTCGCCTTCGATGATCGAGGCCGAGGTCAGGAAGGGATGCGGCTGGATGAAGTGCTCCAGCACCATCTGGCCGGCGTAGGGGGCCCCAGGCACCTCGGCCTTGGAGACGAAGGCATCGCCATCGATGTGCACCGTGGCGATGCGCCGACCGTTCTCGGTGGTTGGATCGGGCACTGGCAGCGGGGGCAGGTGCAGGGTGCGGGTGGTGAAGGCGAAGGGGTCGATGATCCAGCGATTGGCTTCGGGACCCTCCTCCATCAGGTGCGGACTGAAGGCGAAGCCACCCCAGTTGGCCACCCCGACGGGCACATAGTTTTCGCCTTGGCTGGCGAGGGACACCACCGGCGTCGGGCCGTCCGGGAGGACCTGCACGGCGGGCATGCCACGGGTACGCAGCTTGGCCGGCGCCTCGAAGTTGCCGGTCAGGCTCGGGTCGAGCACCTTGAAGGTCAAATTCTCCGGCAGCGGCTTGCGGCTGACGCTGAGACCCAACCGCTTGAGCAGGGCCTGGTTGTCCAGCGGCAGCCCGCCGAGGATCAACAGCGGCATTTTTTCGTCCAGGCGTTGGCCGATCCAGTCACTGAAGCTGCGCGCGTTGGGCGGCGGCCCGCTGGTCATCCACAGCACCACGCCGGCATAGAGCGCGCTGGGCCAGGCGTCGGGCAGGGGTTTGGACGCATCGAAGTAATCCAGGCGATAGCCCTGGTATTCCAGCACGCTGCCCAGGAAACGGTGCACCGCCGACTGGCGCAGGGCACCTTCGCGGCCGTCGTAGAGCAGGGCCAGCCGCCGCGGCTGCAGCTGTACCGAACTGATGCCCAGGGTGTTGAGGTCCGGCGTGGTGATATAGGGCACATAGCCCTCGTCACGCAGTCGCTTGGCCAGTCGCTCGGCCTCTTCCCGCCGTTCCGGCGGCAGGTATTCGATGGCGATCACCGGGAGGCCGGCGCTCCGGGCGGCGTCAATGCGCGGCTTGAGCCATTCGCGATCCTGCTCGCTGACCGGTCGGTAGCTCTTCTTGCCGGCATCCCAGCCGGCATAGAGGGATTCCACCGCCATGGCCGCGGCCACGCCGGGCAGCTCCGGCTGCACCTCGAAGCCGCGGTTGAAGAACAGCTTGAGCGACGGCTGACGGCGATGCAGTTCGGCGAGCAGGCTCTTCAGCGCCAGGCGCTGGGTCTCGCGTTGGTCCTGAGCTACCAGCTGGAAGCTGTCGAGGGTATCGAGGAAGAGGCCGGTGTAGCCGGCCTTGGCCAGCTCGGCGGCACGCCTGAGCAGATGCTCGCGCCACACCGGCGACGCCAGGTCCATTACCTGGCTGCCCCAGGCCTTGTTGGCCACCGGACTGGCGCCGGCGCTCAGGCCGGCCTGCGCCAAGGCGGCAGCATCGCCGGCGAATTCGCCGATAGACAGGTAGGCGAAGGGTTCGGCGCCGGCCTGACGCAGGCTGCGCACGGCGGCGGAATCGGCATGTCCGGGTTCGAGGACCACCCAGTCGAACTGGGCGAGTTCGGCGATGGGCGGCTTTTCGGCGTACCAGAAGGCGACGCTGGCGGGAGCGGCCAAGGCGGTGCCCATGAAGGACAGATAGCCCACCAGCCAGACCGTCAGCTTGTGCCACCAACCGGGGCGGACGTTCGTTCTTGTTGCCTTACCTGACGCCACACCCTGTCCTTACCCGTAACCAGCCTTGGTATCAGGTTAGCTACATTACGCAAAAACGTGACGAAAAACTGTCGGCGTCAAGCTGAGCGGCAACAATAAGGGGATCAATAGGTTATCGAAACGAGCAGTGGTCTGCCGGAGAAGTCGTCTGGCTGGCGGCTTTCAGGGGGCGGGCGGGGAGGCCGCGGTCGCGAGAGCGACACGAGAGCGACGGGAGGACGGGGAGGGGTAAGTCAGAGGAATGGCCGTCATGCACGGTCGTGACCGGCATGACGGCAAGCGAGCGCTGTTACTTGAAGCTGCTGTTCAGGTTGGCGCTGGTGGAGAGGATGTTGGTGGAGCCCAGGAGCTGGCTGACGAAGCGGTTCCAGCGGGTGATGCCGGCCGGGCCGACGAACACCACGTCCTGCGGTTGCAGGTGGAAGTTCTGCGCCAGCACGTAGGCGGTGGGGTTCTTCGCTGCCAGGTGGAAGACCTGGGCAGTGGCGCCCGGTGCCTTCAGGTCTTCCGGACCGCGGATGACGTAGACGGCGTCGGCGTTGGCGGTTTCCTGCTGGATGCCACCGGCCTGGCTCAGGGCCTCCATCAGGTTCAGGTTGGTGATCTTGTAGCTGACCGCGGCGGGCGAGCGGACTTCACCGACCACATAGACCTTGCGGGCGTCGTTGTAGGGCAGGTGGATGCTGTCACCGTCCTTCAGGTAGATGCCGTACAGCTTGGAGTCCTTGCGGTTCAGGCTGTCGGTGTCCAGGCGGTATTCCTTGCCGTCGCGTACCAGGGTCACGCCGGTCAGGTCGGCACCGCCGGTGTTGGCCACGCCGACCTGGCCCAGGGCTTCCACCAGGGTGATGGGCTTGGTGGTCAGCGGGATGGCGTCGCCCTTGTTCACGGCGCCGGAGATGGTGACCTTCTGGCTGCCGAACTTCAGCACGCTGACGTCGACCTGGGGATTGTCGATGAAGGTGGCCAGACGACGGGAGATGTCGGTACGGATCTCTTCCAGGGTCTTGCCGGCGGCGCGCACGGTGCCGACGTAGGGGTAGAACAGGGTGCCATCCGGACGCACCAGGCGGCCGTTGGCTTCCAGCTGCTGCTGGGCGCCGGACGGAGCGGTCAGTTCCGGGTGATCCCAGACGGTGATGTAGAGCAGGTCGCTGGCACCGACGCGGTAGGCCTGGGGCTTGTAGTCCAGCAAAGGCTTGAGGTCGGGCGCCTTGGAGAGGGAGGCGGCGTCCTGGTTCATCAGCAACGAGCTGGTGATCGGGATCAACTGGACCTTGGTGCCCTGGATGCTGGGATCGCTCTTCAGATCATCCTGATCCAGGTACTGACCTGGGGAATAGGCGCAACCCTGAAGGACGATGCCAGACAGCAAGGCCAGAGCGGTAAGTTTGGTTTTCATGTCATTCGTCCTTGATTGCTGATTGAGTGTGAGCAAGAGGAATAAAACGGTAGGCAGATGCAACGAGCCGGTTGTTCATGGGGTTCCTTCGCAAGACGGGACGGCCCTGATAAGGGGCCGGGTTCCATGCGGCGAGCATGTCTTGGACGCGAAATGACTCGAGGCCTCTGATGTAGTTGTACGAGCTCTTGAGTCTGCTGGTCTGAGACTGGCCCTTAGCCATCGAGTTCAGCGCGCCTGGCACCGAAAAAGGTGATGCCGTTCGAAAACTGTCATATCTCCTTAAAGCGGGCCTATGGCGGTGCATTCGTGCTGCTGCAGGTGTTTTTCCAGCAGGGCCACCTGCGGCTTCTCGGCGCCGTTCTTCGGCTCGATGGCCAACGGGTAGTCGCCCCAGCCGGGGCCGGCGGCCCAGTAGCTGCTGGGAATGCACTGCTCGCCCAGGTAGGTCAGCAGATTGTCCATGGCTTCCAGCCACTGCGGGTGTGCAGGTATCCCATATTCGCCAAGGTAGCCGCGCAAATTGTGCGCCTTCAGCCATTCGACGAAGGGCCGCACGCGCTCCACGCCGATCATGGCGTGCGCGCCTCGCAGGCCAGTGGCGTAGTTGCCGCTGGAGTCTTCGTCGAAATAGATATGGGCCTCGTAGATCAGGTTGTCCGCCGGATCCTTGATCAACAGGTTGCCGTTGACCTGGGGCCAGCGATGGGCCGCGGCCCAGCCGTCGCCCTCGACGAAGATCGGTGTCTGCCGGTCCACGGTGCGGATGCTGTCCACCGCCGTCTGCGCGGCCTGGGGCCAGAGTCCCTGGGTGTCGTGGGGCTCGTTCATGATGTCGTAGCCGTACAGCGCCGGATGCTTCTGGAAGGTGGTCGCCAGGCGTTTCCAGACATCGGCGTAGCTGGCGTAGGGAACCTGCGGCGAGCCGATCAGCTGGCCGCGATAGCGGGCGTAGTTGTGCAGGTCCAGGATCACCCGCATCTGGTACTTCTGGGCGAAGTCCAGGGTGCGGGTGAGCAGGGCGATCTGGTCCTGGTCCAACTCGCCGCCGAGTTGCGGCTGTACCCGCTCCCAGAGGAAGGGGAAGCGGATGAAGCGAATGCCCTTGGCCGCGTAGCGCCGGAAGTAGTCCTCGGTGGGATAGAAGTAGTTGGTCCCTTCCACCCCTGGCAGCACCTGGCCGCCGAAGCCGGCTGCCGACATATTGATACCGATGAGATCCACCCGGGGGGGCTTCTGCTCTGCCTGAGCCTTTCCATAAAGCGCCGCGGAAAGTAATGCGGTGGCCAGCAGGCCACAACCGATACGACGTTTCACTCGTGACACGGACAGCACCTCTACCATTCAAGGGCTCTGTTGATAAACCGGGGTCTGCACCAGGGGCGCGGTGCGGCGGGCGAAGAATTCCAGCGCCAGATAGTCCACGGTGACGCGGATCGTCCAGGCGATGGCCGCACCCATGATGGAGAAATGCTGGATGCAGATCACTAGCAGGCCGAGGTAGGGCAGCAGCTCGGCCAGGTGGATCATCGCCGTGGTCCGCGAATGCCCGCGGGCCTGGATCTTGGCGAAGGGAATCTGCGCCAGGGCGTTGAAGATGAAGCCGACCACCAGGATGCGCAGGATCTGCGCGGCATCGCCACCGTATTCCGGGCCCATCCACACGGTCATGATCCAGGGCGCCAGGATCAGGATCGGCAGCACCATCGCCAGGCTGATCAGCAACAGGCCCCAGAAGGCCTTGTTGGCCTGGCGCGCCGCATCGGCGCCGCTCTTGCTCAGCAGCGGGAACACCACTCGCGCTACCGCGTTGGGGATGATCAGCATCCGCGAGACCGCCTCGGCCGGCGCGGTATAGAAGGACACGCGCTGGGCACCGACCATGTGCGACAGCACGAAACGGTCGAAATAGACCATCAGCGGGCTGATGATGTTGCTCACCGTCATCCAGCTGCCGAAGCGGAGCAGCTCCTTGAACACCGCGACCTTGAAGGTACGGATGCCCTCGGGGAAGTCCTTGTACAGCGGCCAATAGGCCAACGCCATGGATACGACCCGCGCCAGCACCAGGCCGATCACCGTGGCGGAAAAGCTCGGCTCGATCAGCACGGCGATCAGTGGCGCGATGGCCAGCAGGCTGTTGGAGAAGGTACGCAGGATGTTGAATTCGCCGAAACGCTCGTTGCCTTCCAGATAGGCGAACCAGACCGTCGCCAGCAGGAAGGGTGGCACGCACAGGCTCAGCCAGCGGAAGCCGGCCACGGCGTTGTCGAAATGTTCGGGCGAGACGTGCAGCAGACTCACCACCTTGCCCGCACCGAACCAGAGCAGCAGGGTGGCCAGCACGCTGAGGCCGATCACTGCGCCGGTGGCGGTGCCCATGACCAGACGGTTGAGCGCCTTGTCACCATGGTGCATGGCCACGGCGCGGATCACCGCGCGCGACAGGCCGGCATCGAACAGCGTGGCATAGCCGACGATGGCGAAGGCCAGGGTAAAGAGGCCGAACTGCTCGACGCCGAGCAGCCGCGACAGCACGCCCATGGTGGGCAGCGCGATGGCACTGGGAATGACGACACCCAGGATGTTCCAGGTGCTGTTTTTGATCATCGACATCGTGGTGGTGAAGACTCCTGAGGGCGCTCCGGCACGCGTCACTTGACGCGTGCCGGAGCGCGCGAGGGATCAGGCCGGGCGAGCCAGAGAGCTGCTCGGACGCGGATAGGGACTGCTGACGTAGGTCTCCTGGACCGGAGCGGAGCTGTAGTGGTGCAGCGAGCGCATGGCCTGGATCACCAGCAGGTAGCAGATGGTGGCCTGGAGGTACTCGAAGAAACCGGCCAGCGGCCAGATCACCAGTTGCGCCAGGGTGGCGGTCACCACGAAACCGGTATCGCGGTGCAGCATCTTCGCCCAGCGATAGTAGAGGAACAGCGACACCGGAATGATGATGAAGGCCAGGAAGCCGAAGCGGAACAGCGTACCGAACACACCCACGTCGGAAAGGAAGAAGTACTCGCCGAAGTAGGGGATGAAGCCGTTGTTCCACATCAGCGACAGCGAGCCGCTGGGCAGCCAGTGGTTCTGGCTCAGGTGCGAGAAGATGTAGCCGATGGTCTGCTCACGCACGCCGTCGGTGGGGCCGTCCTGCACCGACTGGGCATAGAAGTCCAGATTCAGACCCAGCACCTTCATCAGGTCCGGGAAGATGAAGAAGGGCGACAGCAGCAGCGCGGATACGCAGATCCAGACGATCGACTTGCTCTTCAGGCAGAACACGGTGAACACCAGCGCCAGCACGATCAACTGGCGGGTCTGGGTGGCGAACACCAGCGTCAGCAGGAACACCATGGCCAGCACGATGTGGACGGTCTTGCTGCGCGCCGAGCCGTCGATGGGCGAGATGCCCTTGTTCCAGGTCTGGATGCAGTAGAAATAGGCCAGACACAGCGCCGGCGCACCGATGGAGGAACGATCCGGGCGGTCGAAGGAGGACTGCTTGTCGCGCAGATCCGGCAGGACGCCGAACTTGAACATCCAGGCCAGGGTCGCCGCTACCAGGGCGGTGATGAGCAGGGCCTTCTCGAACTGGGAGGCGCTCATGTTGCGGCCGAGGAACATCAGGGTGGCGAAACCGAAGGCGAACAGAATGCGGCGCTCTTCGATCAGGCCGTAGAAGATCGGCTGGCCATAGAAGAGGAAGGAGAAGATCGCCGGCAGCCCGATGAACACCACCGACGAGTAGACGGCGTAGGTCATCAGGATCTTGAATTCGCGCTGCTGGGTACCGATGCTGGTCAGCAGGTAGAAGAAGGTGAAGGCCATGCAGATGGCCAGATACAACTCGTTCAGATAGAGGATGCCGACCGGGTTGTGCGGGCTTTCGCCGAACACGTCCAGATGCAGGATCAGCAACGGGATCAAGAGAACGAAGGAAACGGTACTTTTACTAAGAATGCTCATGGCTCTACCCATCCAGACGGGACCACCGGACGAGGCGTCCGGTGGTCATCTTCCTTGCTTGGCGTGCTGCAGGGCAGCACCTCAGGTACGTCTACTGCTGCGTTCCTTGAGATAGATGGGCAGGATGCTCAGGGCGTCGTGGACGTAACGCTTGGCCAGTCGCTTGGGCTCCGAGCACATCCGGTGCAGCCACTCCAGCTTCGCCTTCTGCATCCACTGGGGGGCCCGCTTGACGGTGCCCACGGCGAACAGGATGGATGCCCCGATGCACAGGCCCACGCCGGTGCGCTGGCTGCTGTCGATCTGCCGCGCCAGCTTCTCCTGCCGCGGCGCACCCACGGCGTAGAGGATGAACTCCGAGGGATTCTGCATCACGAAGTCGACGCATTTCTGCGTCTCCACCGGATCGTTGATGAAGCCCATCGGCGGATTGTAGTGCGCCAGCTGCATGTGCGGGTACATCCGCCGCAGCTTGCCCACGTCGGTTTCGCTGGCGCCGATCAGCACCACCGACAGCCGTTGGTCGTTGGCCTTGCGCAGGATGCTCAGGGTCAGGTCGCTACCGGTGATGACCTCGGGTACCGCGACGCCCAGCGATCTGAGGATGGGCAGCAGGATGCGGCTGTCGCAGATGCGCTTGCCGGCACGCCGGTAGGACTCACGCATGTCCGCGTTGCTCTGCAACTGCACGACATGGTCGATGTTCGGCGTGACGATGTAGCTGTACGGCCGGTGGATGTCCTGGTCGATGGCGTTGAGCAGGTCTTCCTTGGTCCCGGTGAAAAAATCGATCCCGAAGGCTTGGGTGCGTAGGTCAGACATGCATCGTCGCTCCCTTGAAGGCGCCCTTGACACCGGACCAGGCCAGTTTCGGATTCTTGAATTCCTTGAGCACGGTGATGCCCGACAGCAGCACGGCGGAAACCAGTGCGTAGGGGGTGCCGTGGAATTTCCGATTGAAGCGGGTCGCGGCGCGATTGCGGAAGTAGTGATAGAAGGCGCTGCGTCCGCCCGAGCTCATGGAACCATAGTGATAGAGCTGGCTCTCCCGTAGCACCTTGAGGGCGACGCCCTTGCGCTTGGCCTGGTACTGCCAGTCCACCTCTTCGGAGTACATGAAGTAGGCTTCGTCCATGAAGCCGATCTCGGTGAGCAGGCTGGCACAGAACGCCATGCTGCAGCCCATGATGTAGTCGGGCTCGCGTTCCAACTTGGCGATGTCGGCCACGTCGATGTCCTTGCCGAGCAGCTTGGACTTGCCCAGCAGCGGATAGAGGATGCCGCCGCCATAGCATTCCAGGCGCCCGGTCTGGGAGCTGAGGATCACCGAGCCGACGATGGTCTTGGGCGCCCGCTCCAGCTCCGCCAACAGCGGGGCGAAGGCATCGTTCTTGACGTAGGCATCGTTGTTGACGACCCAGAAATGCTTGACCGGGAGGTTGTCCAGCGCCCAACGCATGCCGTAGTTGTTGCCACCGGCATAGCCATCGTTGCGCGGGCTGGCGAGGACGGTGACCTGGCTCAGACCGTTGTCGGCTTGCCAGCGCTGCAGGACATCGATGGAGCCATCCTGGGAGTCGTTGTCCACCACGACCGCGTGGTCGATGGATGGACACTGCTTGAGGATGCTCTCCACGCAACTGATGGTTTCGTTGGGTGCCTTGTAGTTGAGCACCATGACTACGTTCATTGGCGTGTTCCTATTCTTCAGAATCATCAATCCGGTACAGCGTCGAGATGCAAGGCTGCCAAGCGTGGCCGGGTCCCAGGTAGAACCCTTCGAAGTCGCTGTGTGAGGTAGTTTCTTGTCGTTCGATACGCGTGCACGAATACAGCCGCGATCCCTGAAGGGATGGACTGGACGGCGCTGACACCGTCCAGCCGGGTGGTTCCTCAGCTCTTACCCTGCTCGTAGGAGTAGTGGTAGTTGCCGTAGGAGCCGTAGTTGCTGGCCTTGCGCTCCACGGCGTTGAAGATCACGCCTTTGAGCGGAATGCCGTTGAGGTCGAAGCGGCGCTTGGTCGCTTCCAGCTCCTTGACACTGTTCACGCCGAAGCGGGCGACGATCAGGCTGGTACCGGCGTGGCTGCCGATGATGCCGGCCTCGGTCACCGCCAGGATCGGCGGGGTATCAATGATCACGATGTCGTACAGCTCGCTGAACTTCTTCAGCACGGTGGTGAATCTCAGGCTCATCAGCAGTTCCGACGGATTCGGCGGGAACTGGCCGCAGGAGACGAAATCCAGGCTGCCGACTTCGGTCTTCTTGATGGCGTCGTTCAGCGCGATGCGACCGCTGAGCAGATCGGACAGGCCGTCCTGCTGCTTGGTGTTCATCAGCTTGTGCAGATAGCCCTTGCGCATGTCACCGTCGATCAGCAGTACGCGCTGGCCGGATTCGGCGATCACCGCGGCGAGGTTCGAGGACACGAAGGACTTGCCGACGCCCGGGCTCGGACCGGAGATCATCAGGATGTTGTTCTTCGCCTCGATCATCGCGAAGTGCAGGCTGGTACGCAGGCTGCGCAGCGCCTCGGTGCTCAGGTCGGTGGGGTGGGTGATGGCAGTCAGCGAGGATTGGCCCGGCTGCTTGGTACCCAGCACCTTGGTGGTGTCCGCCTGGTTCTTGCTGTAGGGGATCGAGGCGTAGACCGGCAGGCCGATCTGTTCGATGGCTTCCGGGGTCTCGACACCGCGACGCAGGGTGTGGCGGGTATAGACGATGGCCAGGCCGACGATGCCGCCGAGGATGATGGCGACGGCGATGATCAGCGGCTTGTTCGGTGCGGACGGATCGTCGACGTTGGCGTTGGCGTTGTCGATGATGCGGACGCTACCCACGGTACCGGCGCGGATGACTTCCAGCTCCTGGGCCTTGTTCAGCATCAGCGCATAGGTCTGGCCGGTCACTTCGATGTCGCGGTTCAGGCGCAGCAGTTCCTGTTGGGTTTCCGGCAGCACTTCGACGCGCTTCTGCAGCTTGGCGCGCTCGGCCTGCAGCTGGCCCAGCTGGCTCATCAGCGCCTGGTAGGCCGGGTGCTGACGGGTGAACTTGCGGTCCATCTCGGTGCGCTTGAGGTTCAGCTCGGAGATCTGGTTGTCCAGAGCCACGGTCTGTTCCAGGACGCCCTTGGTCTCGCTGTCGATGTCCACCGACTTCTTGTTGGTCTGGTAGTAGTTCAGCGCGGACTGGGCTTTCTCCAGGTCAGCCTTGACCACCGGGATCTGGGCGCGGAGGAATTCCAGGCTCTGGGTGGACTCGGCGGCGTTGCGGTCGATGTTCTGCTGAACGTAGATGTCCGCCACTTCCTGCACGATGGCCTGGGCCTTCAGCGGATCGGGGTCCTGCAGACCGACACCGATGATGCCCGACATCTTGCCGCGCTCACCGGCGACGATGCGGCCCTGGTACTCCTGAATGGTCTTGGAGAAGCGCTTCTTCATGATGGTGAATTCGGTGCCCGGGCGAGCCTGCAGCGTGGTCACCTTGATCTGGTAACCGGCATTGCTCACCGGCTGGCCGAGGCCACCGTGCAGCACCACTTCGTCATCGGCGTTGAAGACGGTGAAGTTCTGGTTGTCCTCGACCTTCAGCTTCATCGGCTTGTCGAGGTTGCTGTCAGGCACTTCCAACTGGTCGATGACCAGTTTCTCGCCGCCCCAGGCGAAGCTGTTCAGGCCCAGCAGGGGCGAGGCGACGTCGGTGTCGTTCTGCGGTTCGAAACGACGGGCGACGAAGTTGCCGATGAGGGGGAAATAGCGCGGCTTGACCTCGATATCCAGCTTGAGGTTCTCGATGGCCTTGCCGATCACCGAGCGCGACTTCAGCAGCTCGATCTCGGTCACGGCTTCGGGCATGGGCGGCGGCATGCCGGAGGTCTGGTCGGTCAGGCGGGTCACGCCCTTCTTTTCCATTTCGATCTGGATCATGGCGTTGGACGAGTACATCGGCGTGGCCAGCACGGCATAGCCGATACCCAGGGCCGCGAAGATGCCGATTACCGACAGCAGTTGCCATTTGTAATCGATGAGCATGCCGAAGAGTGCGGAGAAGTTGATGTCCGACTCGTTCTTAAGTTCGGGAGTAAAGCGAGGCATCGTGGTCATGAAATTCCTTCTTCCCTATTTGATGTATGGAAGCCAACTGTTTACACAGCGCGTCAAAAGTATGTGTACATTCTGGAACATCTCTTTAGAAAGGCGATAAGGGTCTGGTACTTCTTGATTGCTCAACCATTTCCCGATCAGAAAAACCTTACCCCTAACTTCCGGGGCAATACTTTCGACGGAGCGTGAGTGAAACTCTTCCATGGTCAAAATCAAATCCGCCTTGCGCAGCATCTCTGCGTCCGCCTGGCGGGCTTGGTGGGTCGTGAATTCGATACCGTTCTCTCGCAGTACCTCCTGTGCAGTCTTCTCGATGCCGTGGCCGACCAGCGCGCGGATACCGGCGGAGCCGACTTCCACGTCACGGCCTTCCAAGGCCTTGGCCAGTAGCGCTTCTGCGACCGGGCTGCGGCATATGTTCCCTTCGCATACAACCAATATCGACTTGATCATTCTTCGAAACCTTTCCTGTCGTCCGGACAACAGGTCGTGGCGGCAGATATTCAAGCAAAGCCTGTCCCTCAGGCTTTGCTTCCTGCCGATGTCATTAAAGTCAGGAGTCCAGGCTCCAGATCGTCGTCCTGAGGGGCGGGTCGATTAAACCCGGCCGATCTCAGTATGCGTTCTTATTGATGAAGCCTTTGAACAGGGTGAGGAAGATGATCTTGACGTCCCACCAGAAGGACCAGTGGTGGATATAGTCCAGATCGAACTCGACCCGCTTCTGCATCTTGTCCAGGGTGTCGGTTTCGCCGCGCCAGCCATTGACCTGAGCCCAACCGGTGATGCCGGGCTTCATCTTGTGGCGGAGCATGTAGCCCTGCACCAGCTTGCGGTACTGCTCGTTGTGAGCGACGGCGTGGGGGCGGGGACCGACGATGGACATTTCGCCGCGGAGTACATTAATGAATTGAGGCAATTCATCCAGAGAAGTGCGTCGTAAAAATGCACCGAAGGGGGTGATGCGCGAGTCGTTCTTGGTCGCCTGCGTGACCTTGGCCCCGTTTTCCATGACCTTCATGCTGCGGAATTTCCATACCTCGATCGGCTTGCCGTCCATGCCGTAGCGCTTCTGCTTGAAGAAGACCGGGCCAGGCGAGGTGATCTTGATGCCGATGGCGATGGCCAGCATGGGCAGGGAGATCATGGCCAGGATGATGGAGGACAGCACGATGTCCTCGATGCGCTTGACGATATGGCTGGCGCCATCCATCGGGGTATCGAAGATGCTGATGCTGGGCAGGCCATCGAGGCTTTCGCTGCGGGCGTGCAGCAGGTGGAACATGAAGATGTCCGGGATGATGTAGACCGAGGCAGTGGTGTCGCTCAGCTCCTGCACCAGCCAGTTGATCTTGCTCTGGTCGGCCATGCCCAGGGTGATATAGACCTTGTCCACTTGGCCGGAGCGCACGTCCTGCATCAGGCGCTCGAGGTCGCCATTCAGGGTGGGGCTGGCCACGCCTTCTTCGCCGGTGTCCTGGCTATCGCTGTAGAAGCCGGCGATGCGCAGGCCCATCCAGGGCGCGGTGCTGATGGTGTGCGCCAGGCGCTGGGCGACCATGCCGTTGCCGGCGATGGCCACGTTACGGGTATTGATGCCGGCCTTGCGCAGCGAGTGCATGACCGAGCGCAACAGGATGCGGTAACCGCACAGCGTACCCAGGGTCAGGCCGAGCCAGATCTGCATCACGCCGGGCGAGAGATAGGACTGGTCGAAGAAGAAGTAGTCGACCATGAACACGGTGGCGAAGGTCAGCACCCAATAGGTGGCGATCTTGAGCAGTTCGTCGGTGATTCGTTCGCCGCGCCAGGAACCGTAGACGTGGTTCAGCTCGGTGACGAAGTGGAAGATCAACAAGGACAGGAAGATGACGACCCAGTGCTCGGGGCGCATGCCGGTCGCCGACGCCCAGGTGCCGGCCACGTAGGCGCTCAAGGTGATCACGGCGAGATCGAGCAGGCGGTGCGCGAGCGAGATTGCCGAGGAGTTCGTATGCAAAATGCCGCGTTCTTTCAAATTCATGGTTCCATCCTTGTGCGTGTACCGATGCACGAACTTTCAACTGGGCGAGCAGCTACCAGCGTCTGAATGTTCACTATGGCGCTCTGGGATCGGCGGCGGACTGCCGATCGCTAAGGGCCATGATGGCTGTAGCGACGTTAGGACTCGGCACTGATTAAGAGGTTCACACGGTAGAAAGACGCGCAGACGCTGTCGAGCTGGCCCAAATCGGGGCAATTAGCACGCCATGCGGACGAAGGAGGGGAGGCTAGAGCTGAGAAGGGCGGAGTGCGTCACAGTCCGAGCGGGCGGGCGGCACACTTCCACGGCATCTGCGCCGGATGAGTGGCAGGTCGGGACGACTTAGCGCGCGCGAACGTTCCGTCGGCGCTGCAGACGGGATGCGGGATTTGTGCAGTGCATCACTAAACGATGAGACAGCCCAGCGCGCTGAGGCGGTTACAGGCCAGTCCCTGGCCTAGGCATCGACTCAGTGACGATGATGGGACTGGAAGTTGAAACGGGGATCGACGTAGAGGGTGGAGAGCTTGGAGTGCCAGGCCGAATTTCTCGAATTGTCCGGTGAGAACAGCAAGAAAGACCAGCTGACGAGGAGGGACGCGACCGCAAGCCAGGGCAGCTGGGCTTGGGCGAAGGCGAGGCAACCGGCGACGCCGGTCCAAACGGGCAGGTAGTAGCGCATTTTTGTTATTCCTGCTGTTTTGCGAGATTGCAACCTAACTATTGTGCAGACTTTGTGAGAAGTCCATCACCAAAAGGTATTTTTTTCCTTTCGTCGCCCAAAATCCGACAAACGTGCAGGGTAGAGCGGCTGTGGCACTAATTCGGGGCAGGCTTTTCCGCCGTCAGCAGCAGATTTCGCGGTGTCAGGCTGGACGGGCAGAAGGTCCCCAGCTGCACCCGATAACCCCGCTCCTGCAGGAACAGCGCCTGGTCCAGTACCAGCCAGAGTTCCAGCGGACGGCGGAACAGGCCCCTTACCAGTTCGAGGTTACGAACTTCCGCGAGGCGTTGGAAGCCTCGGCGCTCCCACAGCGGCCAGTCGATCCCCGACGGGAGTGTCACGCCCTTGCGGCGGGCCAGTTCCGTACCGAAGGCGGCGAAGGGTTGGCGCAGCCAGTGGCTGGGTAGCGGTGGGGTATTGAGGTAGACATCGTGTCCGCTGAGTTCGCGCTGCAGCAGGTCGAAGCCCAGTCGCCGGGCCATCGACAGATCGCGGTCGCGACGTACGCGCTGGCCACCGGTGACGGTCTCGCACAGGGCCAGGCGCAGGTCTTCCCGCTCCAGGCGCAGTGCAGTACCGGCGGCGGCCTTCGACAGCGGCCGGTAGATCGGCTCGGCGATGCGGTCGTAGCAGCAGGGCGCCAGGGCGAGTTGCTGGCAGCCATTCGCCACCGTCACCCGCAGCAGTTGGGTGTGCAGGTCGCCGCAGGCATGCAGAGCGACTGGCGTGTCCTGGCCACCAAGGGTGGCGGCGGCTATGGGCTGGAGCACGTCGACTTGCCGATGCTGCACCGGTAGCCCGGCGCGCCGGCTGAGCTGCTCGCCTACCTCTACCAGCGCCGCATCCCACTCCAGGCACAGGGCCGGCCGCTCCGCGCTGGCCAACTGCCGGGCCAGGTGGCCCTTGCCCGCGCACCAGTCGACCCAGCGCTGCACGGGGCGGGTGAAGGCCAGCTTGCGCCCGAAGGCATCGATCTGCTGCCACTTGCGCCCCGGGATATCGACATCCTGGCGCCGGGGCGGGTGGTCCTGAGGGACGTCCGGGCATTCGCCGATCTGGCTCAGGTCTGCGGAACGGCGCGCCAGGGTCGCGAAGGGCTCCGGCCCGGCGAGGGTATGGGGGGCGTTGTGGACGGCCTCGGCAGCCGTGAGGCTGCGGGCGCGCAGCCAGGCGGCCAGCGCCGGGTGATCCGCTTCCCAGGGTAGCTGCAGCGCCACGAAGGGGCGTGGGCGCCAGAGGTCCTGGTATTCGGTGAGGAAGGCATCCAGGGCGTGGAAACGGGTGGCGAAGGCGGTGGCGTGCATGTTGGGGCAGGCGGTGACGGCTGATGCGGCGGTCCGCTATTGTCTCTGCCCTGGCGCGTCACGGATATCGAATTTTCCGTCGGCGCTGGGCTCCTGGTGCCGATCTTTTGCCTGACCGGGGGTCCGCTGGATGAATCGATTTATCTGAAAGCCAGACTTCTGATCGTGTGACCACTACTTGCCGCGCTAACATTGGCCATCCGGTTCAGTCCTGAAGGAAATTGTCATGAAGCCAACCTCACCGCATAAGCTGCGCTTAGCGTTCAGAGCCTTGCTTAAATCGGAAAGCTGCTATCACACGGCTTCGGTATTCGATCCCATGTCGGCGCGCATCGCCAACGATCTCGGCTTCGAGATGGGCATCCTGGGCGGCTCGGTGGCTTCCCTGCAGGTGCTCGCGGCACCGGACTTCGCGCTGATCACCCTGAGCGAGTTCGTCGAGCAGGCCACCCGCATCGGGCGCGTCGCGCGCCTGCCGATCATCGCCGATGCCGACCATGGCTACGGCAACGCCCTCAATGTGATGCGTACCATCACCGAGTTGGAGCGTTCCGGGGTCGCGGCCCTGACCATCGAGGACACCGTGCTGCCCGCCGGTTATGGGCGCAAGTCCACCGATCTGGTGAGCGTCGAGGAAGGCATCGGCAAGATCAAGGGTGCCCTGGAGGCCCGCATCGACGAGGCCATGAGCATCTTCGCCCGGACCAATGCCACCGAGCTGAGCACCGAAGAGGTGATCGCCCGGACCAAGGCCTACGAGGCGGCCGGTGCGGACGGCATCTGCATGGTCGGCATCCGCGATTTCGACCATCTGGAAGAGATCACCCAGCACCTGAGCGTGCCGGTGATGCTGGTGACCTACGGCAATCCCCAACTGCGTGACAACGCGCGCCTGGCCAAGGCCGGGGTGCGGGTGGTGGTGAATGGGCATGCCGCCTACTTCGCGGCGATCAAGGCGACCTACGACTGCCTGCGCGAGCAGCGGCACATCACCGCGTCGGATCTGTCCGCCTCCGAGCTGTCCACCAAGTACTCGACGCTGCGGGAATATCGCGTCTGGGCGCAGGAATTCATGGACGTGAAGGAATAGCGCTCAGGCGGTATTCAACGAACTCGGCTGCATGCCCTTGCTGGGAAAGGGCGTGACGACAGTATCGAGATCGATATCGGTGGGCAGGTGCAGGGCCGCCACGCGGGCCTCGACGAAAGAGCGCATTTCCTGGCGGAAGCGCTTGATGGCGAAGCGTTCGGCGTTGTGTCTGCAAGCCTGCTGACTGATAGGGGTTTCCAGTGCCTCGAACTGGTGCACTGCCGCGCAAAGCGAGTGCAGGGTCTGTTCGGCATAGAACACCCCGGTGGGGTGTTGCGCATCCAGTCCCCGTACGGTTTCCAGGACGCCGCCACGGCCGAAGGCGATGACCGGCGTACCGCAGGCCTGGGCTTCGATGGGGGTGATGCCGAAGTCTTCCTCGGCAGCGAAGACGAAGGCCCGCGCCCGGCGCATGTGGTCGAGCAGGACCTCGAAATCCTGGTAGCCGAGCAGCGTGACGTTGGGGCCGGCGACTTCCCTGGCTTTCTCGAACTCCGGTCCGGCGCCGATCACCACCAGCTTCTTGTCGGGCATGGCGCTGAAGGCCTCGACGATCATCGGCATGCGCTTGTAGGGCACCATGCGCGAAGCGGTGAGATAGAAGTCTTCCTTGTCGCCGCTGGGGGTGAAGCGGCTGATGTCGACCGGGGGATAGATGACCTTGGCGTCGCGGCGATAGGCCTTGCTGATCCGCCGGGCGATGAAGTGGGAGTTGGCGACGAAGGCATCCACACCGGCGGCGGTGCGCTGATCCCAGATGCGTACGTAGTGCAGGATGATGCGTGCCAGTTTGCCCTTGAGACCGCGGTTGAGATTGGCCTCCTTGAGGTACTGGTGCTGGAGGTCCCAGGCGTAGCGAATCGGCGAATGGACGTAGCTGATGTGCAACTGGTCGGGGCCGGTGAGCACGCCCTTGGCCACCGCGTGGCTGCTGGAGATGATCAGGTCATAGCCCGACAGGTCGAGCTGCTCGATGGCGTGGGGCATGAGCGGCAGGTAGGTCTGGTAGCGCTTCCTGGCCTGGGGCAGCCGCTGGATGAAGGTGGTGGTCGCCTGCTTGCCCTTGAGCTGGGCGCGGTCTTCATCCGAAAGGAAGTCGATGACGCTGAACAGGTCGGCCTCCGGCCAGATATCCAGGAGTTCAGCGAGCACGCGTTCGGCGCCAGCGAAGGTTACCAACCAGTCGTGAACGATGGCGATTTTCATGTCGTCTTCCTTAATCGAGAAATGAAATCAGGTGCTGGGGCTGATTCAGGGCGTGCGGGGTGTTCGGGTCACGGCATACCCCCAGGGCAGCCGGGTGATTTCGATGCCGTCCTGCGTGCTGTCGAATTCAGGCAGGGGGATGGCTGGACAGGGCGTGGGCACGGATTTCGGTGGCGCCAGCGCGGCCTCGGTAGGCACGTTCCGGTCTTCCTTGGCTAGGGTGGTCTCTTCCATGAGGGGGCTGCTCGCTGGGTTCACTGATGCCGGTTGCACGCTCGAAGGTCTTGTCTCAGGCAGCCCTGGCCGCTGCGCTCGGCGCGCTGCCCAGGGCTGCGTCGAGCAGGTCGGAGACGCGACCGGCAGAGGTCCTCCAGCTGAAACGCTGGATGTTGGCCAGTCCCTTGGTCCTCAGAGACGCCCGCAGCTCCGGATCGAGCAGTACGGCCCACATCGCCGCGGTGATGCTGGAGACGTCGTGGGGATCGAAGTAGTGGGCACTGTCCTGCAGGACTTCCGGCAGGGAGGCGGTGTTGGCCGAGATCACCGGGCAGCCGCAGGCCTGGGCTTCCAGGGGCGGGATGCCGAAGCCTTCGTAGAGCGACGGAAAGACGAAGGCGGTGGCCTGGCGGTACTGGCGCGCCAGTTCGTCGTCGTCGATCCGGCCGAGTAGCTTCACTCGCGGGTCCCTGGCGGCCAGGGTGGTCAGGTCGGTCTGGCCGAAGACGGCATGGCCGTCGCCGACGATGCGCAGTTCGACGGCCAGGTCCCGCGGCAGTGCCGCGAAGGCTTCCAGCAGCCGGGTGAAGTTCTTGTGATAGCTGGGCGAAGAGACCGCCAGCAGATAGGGCGTGCCGGTGACTGGCGCCTGCTCGCCCAGGGTGAAGGCTTCGGCGACGGCGTTGGGTACCACGCTGATCGAATCCTCCGGATAGTGGTAGAAGCGGGAGATCTCCTGCTTGGAGAAGGCGCTGACGGTGATCAACGAACGCGCCCGCTTGAGCAGCAGGGGAATCAGGCAGCGGTAGGAGGTACGGAATTTCCAGGAATAGCTTTCCGGGAAGCGCACGTAGTTGATGTCATGATGGGTGACGATCTGGTTGGCGTAGCGCAACGGCGCGGTACTGCACAGCGAGAGCAGCAGCGGGTTGCCCTGGGCGCGCAGCCAGTTGGGCAGGTCCCATTGCTCCCAGCGCTGGCCCTGGCGGGTGCCGATGATTTCGATGTTCAGCCGCTTGGCCACGTCGGGGCGCACCACGCCGGGTGGCGCGACGAAGCGCAGGTCGGTCCTGAGCGCCGCCAGTTCCAGCGAGATGCATTCGGCGAAGCGTTGGACGCCGCGCAGGTCCTGGGTGATGAAGCGGGAGTTGACGATGATCATGATGCGGCCCCTGCCCTAAGCTGGGTGACTCAGTTGGAAAGCTGGGTGTGGGTGACGAGGGTCTGCCTGGGCCGGTCCTGTGGCGCCTGGCCCAGCACCCGTTCGAACAGGCGCTGGTAGTCGTCGAGCATGGGTTCCAGGCTGAGCAGCGGCGCCACTGCGCTACGGCTGAGCAAGCTCAGGCGCTGGCGCAGCTCGGCGTCGTCGTGGAGACGCTGCAGGGCGCGGCCCAGCGAATCGCGATCCTCGGGATTGCACAGCAGGCCGTTCACGCCATCGCGGACGATTTCCGGCAGGCCACCCATGCGCGTCGCGATGACCGGTTTCTGGAAGGCGCAGGCCTCGACGGCGACCATGCCGAAGGGCTCGGCCCACCGCGAGGGCGCGACGAAGACGTCGATCTCGCGGTAGAAGTCGGCGGGCTGCTGGTAGCCGACGAAGCGCACCTTCGCCGGGTCGGCGAGGGCCTTGAGCTGCGCCTCGTAGTCCAGCTGGCCCTTGCCGGCGATGGTCAGGGTGGCGTTGAGGGGCAAGCGCTGGAACTGCTCGATCAGCCAGCCGACGCCCTTGTTTTCCGCCAGGGTGCCCATGTAGCCGAAGCGGACCAGCTCGCCCTGGCGCGGGGTCGGCACGGTGGCGGTACTGCCGGCGATGAGGCTGCCGTTGTGGATGACCTCGCTCGGCACGTCGCGGAAGTAGCCCTTGCCGACCATGGTATCCAGCAGATAGCGACTGACCCCGACCACGGCGTCCACCTGGGCCGACAACTCGGCATGGGGACGGCGCAGGGCGGAGCAACTGCCGCACAGTTGCTGGCAGCTCTTGCCCTGCTTGAACAGGGTGTTCTTCGGGCACAGCAGGTACATGTCGTGCAGCACCTGAACGACGGGCGTACCGCTGGCGCGGATCTCGTCCCAGGCGGCCACCGACCAGCCGGACAGGTTGTGGCTCACCACCAGGTCCGGCTTTTCCTGCGCCAGCACCTGGCGCAGGGGGGCACGCATGGCCGCGTTGTAGCGGTCGCGGAAGTGCCAGCCGAAGCGTGCCAGCGACCCGGGGCGTTGCTGGGTCAGGGGCCAGTAGAAGTTCTGCAGGCCGGCGCGATGGACCCGCACGCCGTTGACCTGCTCCTGCCGGAGCCCAGGCTCCGGGCCGGTGACCAGCACCGCCACCTCGTGGCCGCGCTGCTGGAAGCCTTCCACGCTGCGCTGCAGGATGAGCTCCGCACCGCCCCCGACATGGGGCGGATAGAAGCTGTTCAGGAAGAGCAGTTTCATAGCGGGTAGCTGCGGTTGATGCCCAGCACGCCGGTCTCGCCGTCCGCGACGGCTCGGCGGATCAGGGCCAGGCGCTGACGGCTCTGGTCATCGCGGGCGAACAGCTTGAGCAGGGTGTGGAAGACGTAGCGGTTGAGGCGATACATCGGTCGCGAGCTGGCCCAGACGTTCTTGTCGAACCAGGCCTGGTTGCGGGCGGCGTAGTAGGCGCGGAAGTCCGAGCCGGCCTTGAGGTAGTTCTGGTAGACGTTGCTGGTGTTTTCCTTGATGTTCCAGGAATGCTCCAGCTCTTCCAGTTCCGCCCCGGTGACCATGAACAGCTTTCCGCCGCCCTGGGTGATGCGGTAGGTGTACTCGGTGTCGTCGGAATAGAGCACCAGCTCGCGCAGCGGCAGGCCGATGCGCTCATAGAGGCTGCGATGGGCGAGCATGCCGCCATAGGGCGCGAAGGGCAGCTCCACCAGGGCCGCCGGCGCGCCGCCACGGGGACGACCCCAGGGCGTGCGGCGCCAGATCTTGTAGGGGATGCGCGCCACGTGGAAGCCGAAGTAGCTCGAACGCGGCTGGGTGATCATCTTGGTGGGAATGCACTGGGCGATGTCGGCCTGCTGGGTCGGTCGGTAGCCGAGTACGGCGACCTTGTCTTGGCCGTATTGACGGCCGAGCTGGTCGAGTTGCCGATGCAGGATGTCCAGGGCGTCGCCCAGGGGCGCATTGTCGTCGTCCATCATCCAGATGTGGCTGGTGTCGCTGGCCAGGGCAGCGTCCAGGGCCTCGGCGTAGCCGTTGGCGGAGCCGGTGTTCTCGCTCAGGGCGATGACCTTGACCTGGCCGGGCCAGCGGGCTTCGAGGCCGTCCAGGGGTACGGTCGCCGCGTTGCTGACGACGATGACCTGGTGGACGGAGCGCTCGGCCAGGGTGCGGGTGATGAGCTGCTCCAGGTAGCGGAGGCGATTGCCGTAGGTGACGGTGACGACCGTGGTCTTGGGTTGCATGGAAGATTCCTCCAAAGGGTCCGTGGAGCCTGGTCAGGCGCGCAGCCGTTGGCCGGCCGCAGCCGGCGCCGAGAGTTGCTCGAGGGCCACACTGACCCGTTGTTCGCGCTGCAGGATGCGCAGCAGGATGATCGCCCGCTCGTCGCCATCGGGACTAAGGAAGACGGCGTCCATTTCCAGCGCCGGGCTGTAGTGCACCCGTACCAGGGCGCCCGGCTGGTGCGCCGGTTGCGGACTCGCCGGGGCGGCGAGGCGCTGGCGGATGGCCTCGATGATGGTTTCGCTTACCGCGGTCGGCTGGCTGCCGAAGCTGACGATCCGGTTGACCCCACGGGTCGAGCGGATCGGGTACCAGTTGTCGTTGACGTCATCGAGCTGGATGAACAGATAGCCCGGAAACAGCGACTCGCTGGCGGCTGCCCGGCTCCTGGCCAGCGCCGGTCGCGGCCGTTGCGGCCGGAAGCAGACGAAACCCTGGCGCAGCAGATTCTCTTCGGCGCGGCTTTCCTGATTGGGCTTGGTTTGCACCAGGTACCAGTGGCTGGCGGTCATGGCTGAGTTCCTTCTCTGGAGGGCGGGCGATCAGGTACGGGGGCCGTATTCGTAATAGCCGTAGGCGCCATCGTCCTCGATGGCCGTGGAGGCCTTGCGCTGCATGCCGTTGAGAATGGCACCCTTGATGCTGATGCCGTTCTGGGCGAAGCGGCGCCGGGCGTTCTCCACCGCCTTGAGGGTGCTCTGGCCGAAGCGGGTGACCAGCAGGGTGGTGCCGGCCAGCCGGCCGACCAGAGCGGCGTCGGTCACCGCCAGGATCGGCGGGGTGTCGACGATGACCAGGTCGTAGAGGCTGCCCACCTCGTCCAGCAGCCGGGAGAAGTTGGCGTGCATCAGCAACTCCGACGGATTCGGCGCGGCCTGGCCGCAGCCGATGACGTCCAGTTGGGCGACGCCGCTCGGCACGATGGCCTCGCGCAGCTTGCTGCGGCCGGTCAGCAGCTCGGACAGACCCGCCTGGGGATTCAGGCCGAAGATGCGGTGCAGATAGCCCTTGCGCATGTCGGCGTCGATCAGCAGCACGCGCTGGCCCGATTGGGCGACCACCACGGCCAGGTTGCTGGAGACGAAGGACTTGCCCACGCCCGGGGTCGGGCTGGAGATCATGATCACCCGGTTCTTGGCTTCCAGCATGGCGAAGTGCAGGCTGGATCTGAGGCTGCGCAGGGATTCCACCGCCAGGTTGGCCGGTTGCACCACGCTCAGCAGGGTGGGCTCGCCGGTGCGGCCCTTCTTCTTCAGGCGCCGGTTCAGCCGCTCCTGGTCCTTGGTGAAGGGCAGGGTGGAATAGACCGGCAGGCCGATCTGCTCGACGGTGTCTGGACTCTCGATGCCCTTCTGGAAGGCCTGGCGGACGAAGACCACGATCACCGAGGTGACCAGGCCCAGCAGCAGCGCCAGGGCCAGGGCGATCTTGCGGTTGGTCGCCGGCTCGTCGAGGTTGACGTCGGCGTTGTCGACCAGGCGTACGTTACCGATGGTGCCGGCGCGGATGATGTCCTGCTCCTGGGCCTGATTGAGCAGCAACTGGTAGGTCTGGTTGGTGACCTTCATGTCGCGGTTCAGGCGCAGCAGTTCCTGCTGGGTGCTGGGCAGGGCTTCCACCTTGCGCTGCAGGCTGCGTTTCTCCACTTCCAGCTGGTCGAGCTGGTTCAGCAGCGTCTTGTAGGTCGGGTGATCGCGGGTGTAGAGGCGATCGTATTCGGCCTGCTTGAGCCGGAGCTGGGAGATGGAGGTGTCCAGGGCGACGATCTTGTCCAGGACGGCCTTGGTCTCCAGGCTGATGTCCACGGAGCGGCTGTTGGTCTGGTAGTTGTTGAGGGCCGCCTCGGCGCTCTCCAGGTCCTTGCGCACCCCCGGCAGTTGGCTGCGCAGGAAGTCCAGGCGCTGCGCCGCTTCCGCCGAGCTGCGCTCGACGTTCTGCAGCACGTACAGGCGGCTGATCTCGGCCAGCACGCCCTTGGCCAGATCCGGATTCTCGTCGGCCAGGGACAGATAGATGATCCCCGACTCCTTGCCGGCCTCGCTGGTTTTGATGCGATTCTGGTAGAGCTGCGCGGTGGTGATGACGCGATTGCGGGTCACCTTGAATTCGGTGCCTGGGCGCGCGGTCAGGGTCTTGACCTGCATGCGGTAGCCATTGCCGGCCGCCAGCTGGCCGACCTGGCCTTCCAGCACCGGTTGCTGGTCCTTGTTCAGCAGGCGATAGCGACCATTGCTGCCGGCCACCAGGGTCAGGTGCTCGCCGTACATCTCGTCCGGGACGTCGAACTGGAAGACGTCGATCTTCTCGCCACCCCAGGCGAAGCGGCGCAGTTGTGGCCAGCTATCGGCCAGTTGGCCCGGGTGGTCGGCGTCGTAGGTGCGCCATAGGTAGTGGCCGATCAGGGGGAAGAAGCGCGGCTTGGCCTCGATGTCCAGGCGCAGGTTCTCCACGGTCTTGGCCAGCACCGCGCGCGATTTCAGCAGTTCGATCTCGGCTACCGCCGGCGAAGCCGAATTCGGCCGCACCACGGTTTCTGCCACCGCCGTGAGGGCGTTCTTCTTCGGCTCGATCTGGATCATCGCCCCGGCGACGTACTGCGGGGTGGAGAGCACGGCATAGGCGATGCCCAGGGCGAGGAAGCCCCCGGTGATGCCCGCGATCAGCTTCTTGTGATCGAGCAGCGTGAGCGCCATCGTCTTGAGGTCCAGGTGTTGCTCGTCTTGTTGCTCGAACGAAGATCGCTGCATGGCGGTCATGGGGGTCCTTCCTAATTGGCTGGATACGTCGCAGCAGGGAAACTGCCAGGAGTGGTTCAGTAGGTGATGCGTTTGGGCGCGAAGCGCCGGCCGAGGTTGAGCACGATGTTGCATACCGCGCGCGCCAGCGCCCTGAGCTTCTGCTTGGGCGGAATCGACGACAGCGACAGGTTGAGCACCTGGCGCAGGAAGAAGACGTGCAGGTCGCGCTCGCCCAGTCGGTAGTAGTAGTTGGCGAGGCAGTACTGGGTGTGCAGGTCCATTTGCAGGCGCTTCTGGCTGGCGCGCATGGAGAAGATCCCGCCTTCGTGTACCCGGTAGGCGGCGGGACGGATCTCGGCCAGGAACTTGCCCTTGCCGTGGGCGCCGAGCAGCGACCACCAGACGATGTCCATGAGCGCGGCGGTCTCCAGTTCCGGCGGCAGGCCACGCAGCACGTTGCGGAAGCAGGCGGTCAGGGTGGACAGCGGCAGGGCCTGTTTCAGCTCGGTCTGGCTGCGGTCGTAGTGATCGCGACCGTCGAAGCGCTGGGGATTGACGATGCCCTGGCTGTTGAAGGCATAGGAGGCGTGGAAGGTCAGGGCGTAGTCGCGGTTGCGCTCGAGGAAGTCCACCTGCAGCTGCAGCTTGCGCGGGTCGGTCCAGTAGTCGTCACCCTCGCAATAGGCGATGTAGTCGCCGCGGGCCTGCTGGAACACCGGCATGCCATAGGGCTTGCCCTGGGCATACTGATTTTCCTGCTGCAGGATCAGGCGGATCAGCCGGGGATAGCGCTGCGCGTAGGCCTGGAGAATGTCCCGGGTGCCATCGGTGGAGGCGTCGTCGTTGATGAGGATCTCGAAGGGGAAGTCGGTTTCCTGCATCAGGAAGCCGTCGATGGCCTGGCCGATGAAGTCGCGGTGATTGAAGGTCAGGCAGACGATGCTGACCAGCGGGCGGCTGTATTGCGCCGGCCAGAGACTCATGATCGCTGCTTCGGTCCGAACGTCCATGTCAGATTCCTGCTTTGGAGAGGTGGGAGAACAGACGCGTACGCGTCTGCTTCGGTGAACAGAGCACATAGGCCAGGGCCATCAGCAGCAAGGTCAGGCCGCCGCCCAGGGCGAGGGTGATCAGGATGGAGAGCCGCTCCTGCGGTTGAATTTCCTGGTAGAGCAGCTTGCTCAGGCCCACGCCGAGGGCGGTCACCACCACGGCTACCAGCAGGTCCTGGTTCCAGTAGCGCTGCAGCGCCGGGGCGAAGCGGCCGTGGATGATCGCCGGCCAGATCACGAAGGGGATCAGGCGCATGCAGAACCAGGCCAGGGCGGCGCCGTGGGCGCCGTAGTGCAGTACCACCAGGATCACCACCGGCACCGAGATCAGTGCCGAGACCAGGCTGTACCAGACGTGCAGGCGCAACTTGCCATAGGCGTACTGCAGGTAGAACTGGAACTGGCTGAGCGCCAGCAGCGCCGCGCCCAGGGCGTACCAGAACAGGATCGGCTCGCTCCAGTGGGCGGAGACCCGGTCGCCGGTCCAGGCGAAGACCAGCGCCTCGCCATGGAAGGCCACCAGGGCCGCCAGCGGCAGCAGGATGGCGAAGGCGAAGCGGGCGGCGTTGCGGTAGAGCCGTTCCAGCTCCAGTGCCTGGCCCTGGGAGACCAGTACCGTCATCCGCGGCAGCAGCGCCTGCACCAGGGGATTGGTCAGGGTGACGATGCCGGTGGAGATCAGCGCCACCAGGCTGAAGTAGCCGTACTCGGCCAATGGCAGGGCCTTGGACAGCACCAGCTTGTCCAGCTGGGTCAGGGCGATCCACAGGATCGAGGTGAAGGACATGCTCGCCGCGAAGGGCACGATGGGCTTCACCCGTTGCCAGTCGAAGCCGCTCCACCAGGAGGGGTTGGGCAGTAGCCGATAGGCCTTGAGCGCATAGACCAGCATCTCGAACACGGCGACGAAGGCCTGGAAGACGAAGAAGTCCAGCGGTTCTTGGGAAATCCACATCACCAGGATAAGTCCGCCGAAGTAGCGGACGGTGGCGATCGCCACATTGACCAGGTTCAGCCAACCATGCAGCTCGACGCCCTGCACGCCGCTCTTGTACAGCGTCGCCAGCAGGCGAAAGGCGATCATCAGCCCCATCAGGCCGATGCAGTGCGCCACCGTCTCTTCGGACAGGCCCTGGACGTTCAGCCAATGCCCGGCCATCCAGCTCGCATTCAGCTCGATGGCGACGCAGGCCAGGGTCGCCAGCGGGATGAAGACGAACTCCAGCGAGCGCAGCAACTGGCCGCGGGTACGCCCGGCGTCGCGCTGGCCGCGACCATGGGCGACGTCCCGCACCAGGGAGGCGGAGATACCGACGTCGAGCAGTTGCAGCCAGGTCTGGAGCACGGCGAAGAAGCCGATCAGGCCATAGGTTTCCGCGCCCAGATGACCGAGATACAGTGGCTGGATCAGGATGCCGATCAGCAGCGCATAGGCTTGGCCGGCATAGTTGATCAGGGTGTTGCGCAACACCGACATTTTCGCGGGAGTGGTCATGGGCGTGGGCCGGTTGGAATCACGTGAGAGCGGGAGCGGAATCGCCGGGGAAATCCCAGCTCGGCAGCAGTTGGGCCGGACTGATGAGCGCCCGCAGGGATTCCAGGCTGGTCTTGTTCTGCTGCACCGAGAGCAGCGTCTCGAGTATCAGGTTCTGGGTGCTTTCGGGCAGGTCCGGGTAGAGGGGCACGCAAAGGATGCGCTGGCTCAGCTTGCGCGAGATTGGCTTGATCGCCTGCGGCTGCAGGTAGTCCAGGGTCTCCAGCGACGGATAGAAGTAGCGGCGCGGATTGATGCCGACCGTATGCAGCGCCTGCCGGGTGTCCAGCAGCGCCGTTTCGTCGCGCAGGGCCACCGGGAAGTAGCTGTAGTTGAGCTGGCTGCTGTAGGTCGGCCGCTGCAGCTCGAAGGCGCCCTGCAGGCGCGTCTCGTAGTGGCGGCCGATGATGGCGCGGCGGGCCAGGATGTCGTCCAGCTCATCGAGGATGCACAGCCCCATGGCCGCGGACACCTCGTTGAGCTTGGCGTTGATGCCGACGCCTTCTATACGCTCGGCGTCGACGATGCCGAAATTGATCATGCGGCGGACGCGCTCGGCGAGTTCGTCATCCTCGGTGATGATGGCCCCGCCTTCGATGGTGTGGAACAGCTTGGTGGCGTGGAAGCTGACGGTGGTGATGTCGCCCCATTGCAAGACCGAGCGGCCCTCGTAGAGGGTGCCGAAGGCGTGGGCGCCGTCGTAGACGACCTTCAGGCCATGGCGCTGGGCCACCTGCTGCAGGCCCTGGACGTCGCAGGGGTTGCCGAACACGTGGGTGGCGACGATGGCCGAGGTATCGGGCTCGATGACCGCCTCGACGTTGGCCGGGTCCAGATTCCAGGTTTCCGGATGGATGTCGGCGAAGATCGGCCGGATGCGCTCCCAGTGCAGGGTGCTGGTGGTGGCGACGAAGCTGAATGGCGTGGTGATGGCGCTGCCGGTGAGCCCCAGGGCGCGGTAGGCCACCTGCAAGGCCAGGGTGCCGTTGTTGACCAGGATGATGTTGCGGACCCCGAGATATTCGCGCAGGCGCTCTTCCAGTTGAGCGTGCAGGGGGCCCTGGTTGGTGATCCAGTTGTTGGCGTAGATCTTGTCGATATACGCCTTGAAGCGTTCCTTGTCGCCAAGGTAGGGCTTGGTCACATTGATCATGATCCGTTACCTGCTTATCGAGTCCTTGATACGTGTCGGTTCGGTCAGGCGTGCTCGACGAGGGCGTCGCCCGCCTGCCGGAAGGCATTGAGCGGCTTGTCCAGGCGGTCGAGCACCGATTCGAGGGCCTCGCGACTGGCGTCGTTGTGGAACTGCCAGACTCCGTAGATACGACCGGAGAAGGAGGCTTCGCTGCCCAGGCGCGGGTCCACCGCCAGGCCCGAGCCGAGTCCGAACAGGTGCAGTCCCTTGAGACGCTGGCCGTGCTGGTCCAACGGGCTGCCGGCCGCGTCGGAATCCAGGCCGCCGCGCAGGGTGCGCAGGGTCAGAGGACGGCCATCCCCGTCGCGTAGCTCGGGCACGATGGGCAGATAACCCAGGCCCTGGACCAGCAGCGCGGCGTCGTCGAACAGCGCCTGGGCACGGACGCGCTGCGCCTCGCTGCCATCCAAGCGCAGGGTATTAACCTTGACCGGTGTGCCACCGATGCACTGTCCGGCAAGTACCTGGCGACCGATCTCGTGGGCGCGGTAGCGCAGGCCGCCCGAACGGTTGACCCGCTTGGAGATGGGACAGATGTCCTGCAACGGATCGAAGTCGTAGCCGGCGGCCAGGGCCTCGGCGGCGGTCTCGTAGAACAGCCGGATCGGCGAGCGGTGGACCAGCGTCAGCTCGCGCAGGCCGTCGTGGTGCAGCGCGGTGGCCAGGTTGTCCAGTGCGGAGAAGGCACTGTGGGAGCCGCCCACCACGCAGATGGGGCCGCCATCCTTGAGTCGGGCCCGGTAGCGTTGGCGCAGCGCCTCGGGTTGCAGGCGCAGGACGCTGTCGGAGCTGTCGATCGGGGCGCGCTCCGGCAGGTGCAGGCCCAGTGCCTCGGCGCTCTGGGCGAAGCTGCTGCGCGTCTGCTTGCCACCCAGGTTCAGTACCAGGCTGGCGGTGCGCACCCGGCGGATGGCGCCGGCCTGTTCCAGCCAGACGGCGTAGCCCGAGCCTTCGCAGGTGACCTCGGTGATGCGGGTCTGGCGCCAGGTGGGAATGCCGTACTGGCGTTCGAGCCAGGGTAGTACCAGACCGGCGGCTTGCTGGAAGAGCTGGCCGACGATGGGCAGCGCCGGCGCTTCCTGGGCGTTCAGCTTGAGATGGCGATAGGTGGGCGAGGCGTGCAGCGGGGCCAGGATGGGCGCCAGCAGCGGGTCGCGCAGACAGTCGAGAAAGACGTCGCTCACCGAGTTGGCGATGATCTGGTAGTCACCCAGCTTGCCGGCGCCGAGTTCGCTACCGGCATCGACGATGATGGTACCGGCGCGGGCGAGTTGCTCCACCGCACCGCGCTTGATGGCATTGAACAGAAAGCCCAGACCTGCCGGTCCTGCGCCACCAATTAGACATCCTAATGTCGCTTCCGATAGATCATTCCTTGCCATCGGGCCATCCTCTTGCATGCGCCGGAAAAGACGCGGGTTGAAGTGTGTTGAAACAGGTCGTTCAGGTGCCCGGCAGTGATCGAAAAGGGGTGCTGCGAAGATTCGACTTATGGCTGGAGTGACGCGAGTGGCCGCTGGCAAGGCAACTTTTGACGACCAGGCTTAATTCTTCGGCGGTAACTAATTAATTATTCTTCAGCCATTGTTCCAAGAGGCGAGCGGCCGCCATTCGAGCGTTTCGCGGATAGCTCAGAGGCAGCCGTAGCCATCCCTTCCAAGCGGTACGGGACAGAACTTCACGGGCGGAACAGTCCGCCGCCGAACGCGGCGGGCGATGACGTGGCAAGTCCGGCAAGGACTCCGCTGGGCATCGGTCGCGACGGGCCTTTGGCCTGGCGTGGCGTGGCCGGTAGCGGTGTCGGCGCGTAACTTCAGATCAGGCGACATCCGTGTTCTCCCGCTGTTCGCTGGCGTGGGGCAAGCTGGCCCTTTCCCTGTCCATGGTGCACGCATGGCTACCGCACAGGTTGCCGTGGTCGAGTTGGCAGCCTTTGTTTTTCTGGACCCTGTTTTTTGGACAAGGCTACCGCACGGGTTTGCACCTGGGCTTTATGAATCAAGGGGGCTTTAGTTACCGAATTCAAGACCTGCAAACCAAGTTGTCAGGAACTTGAAACACCATCGGCGAGACGCAAAGGAGGGAGAGTTAAAGCTGTCTTCCCTGACCTTGTACGGCAGCAGACTCAGCGCGCAATCCCAGCGCTACTTCGAGTCAGGAGCAATGATTGTCAAAAGGTTTTGGACTGTCAACGCGAGCGCTGGCGACGGAATTTGTCTGATGAGAAGGTGGTCAGGGGGGCTGTTTCGACCGAATGACCGGGCAACTGAGGCGTGCTTGGCAAATTCTTGCCTGGGTCGGCGCTGTTTAGTGAAAGGCGTCGCAAAGAGATCGCTGTTGGTCGGAATAAGTGTGACGAATAATTTGGCGATTGGTTAACGGAATCCACTGGCTCGCGGATGACCGGCAGACCCTCTCCCGTGCGCGAGCCGAACGCCAGGATTCAAGCCGTCGTGGTTGCCGACCAGGTGGCGAGCAGGCCCGGCAATTCGCTCAGGGTGCGGACTTCCGCATCGGGGCGACCCGCGCCGCGCCAGGCATTCCCTAGGGGATTGAACCAGACCGCACGGATGCCCGCCGCCTGGGCGCCCTGCACATCGTCCACTGGGTTGTCGCCCACGTGTACGGTGGCCGTCGCCGGAATGCCGGTGAGGCGCAGGGCCTCGCGGAAGGGCGTGGGATCGGGCTTGCCGATGCCTAGCTGCTCGGCGTTCAGGGCGAAGCGGAAGTAGTCGGCCAGGCCTATGGTGCGGACATCCGCATTGCCATTGGTGAGCACGCCCAGGGTGTAGCGCTCGGCGAGCTGTTCCAGGGTCGGATGGACGTCTTCGAACAGGGTCACCTGCTGGCGTGCGGCCAGATAGACCGCGAAGCCCGCCTCGGCCAGCTGCGCCGCCTCGGGCTCAGCGTAGCCGGCGTCCAGCAGCGCCTGGTGGATGACCCGGCGGCGCAGCTCGCTGACGCGGTGCTTGAGGCCGGCGTCCTGCTGCAGCAGGCGATCGCGGATCGCCCAGAGATGCTCCACGGGAACGCTGCCCAGGCGGGGGGCGGAGGCGGCGAACCAGTCGCGCAGCAGGGCTTCCGCGGAATGGATGACCGGGGCGATTTCCCAGAGGGTATCGTCGAGATCGAAGGTCACGAGGCGAATCGTCATCGGCTGGCCTTGCGCTTGGCGCGGGGATGGGCTTTGTCGTAGACCTCGGCGAGCTGGCCGAAATCCAGGTGGGTATAGATTTGGGTGGTGGCGATGTCGGCGTGACCCAGCAGCTCCTGCACCGCGCGCAGGTCGCCGGAGGCGCTGAGCAGGTGGCTGGCGAAGCTGTGTCTGAGCATGTGCGGATGCAGATGCTGGCCCAGCTCGCGCACGCCGGCCTCGCGCACCCGCAGCTGGACCGCCCGGGGCGTCAGGCGCAGGCCGCGCTGACCGATGAAGAGGGCGTCGTCACGTGGTGCGGCCTGGGGTCTGATCTTGAGCCAGGTCTCCAGGGCATCCCGGGCCTTGCTGCCGATGGGCAGTACCCGCTCCTTGTTGCCCTTGCCGCGTACCTGGACCAGGCCCTGGGCCAGATCCACATCCGCAAGGTCGAGACCGACCAGCTCGGACAGCCGCAGCCCTGAGCTGTAGAACAGCTCCAGCAGGGCCTGGTCGCGCAGGGCGAGGAAGTCGTCCTCCACCGCGCCGTCGAGCAGCTGCATGGAGCGGTCGACGTCGAGCACCTTGGGCAGCGGCTTCTGCGCCTTGGGCGGCGACAGGCCATGGGCCGGGTCCTGGCTGCAGAAACCTTCGCGGATCAGGTAGAGATAGAAGCCGCGGCAGGCGGAGAGCAACCGCGCCAGGCTGCGACTGGAGGCGCCTGCCCGGTGCAACTGGGCGATCAGGGCCCGCAACCGACGGCTGTCGAGCGTGCCCCAGTCCGCCAGTCCTTCGGCTTCGGCGAAGGCCAGCAGCTTGCGCAGGTCACGGCGATAGCCGTCGAGGGTGTGGGGCGAAACCTGGCGCTCCAGGCGCAGGTGATCGAGATAGGCGTCGAGCTGGACCTGCAGCATGCTCCGCTCCTCGGTTCAGCGCACCGTTCGCAGGGGGACGGGAAAGCGCGGTAGCACGCGGGCGAGGACTTCCGCCACATGACTCAGGAATAGCGTGCCCAGGCTGCTGCGGTAGTGCTGGGGATCGGGGCTGCCGATCGCCAGGACGCCGTGCAGACCCTGGTGGGAGAGGGCGGCCACCGCTGCCGAGCCGACCTCTTCCTTGGCCGAATCGCCGAACAGGAAGGCCAGCTCATGGGCGCGCAACACGCCGCTGGTGGTCTTCTCGCCGCCCAGCAGGCCACCGATGACCTTCTGCGCCTCGGCCGGAGTGACGCTGCGGCCCACCGGTAGAGGATGCTCGTGGAACAGGATGAGGCCGACGTAGGGCACCTTGAACTCGTGGCGCAGGCTGTCTTCGACGGTGCCTATCACCTCTTCGAGGCTGGTGGCGTCGAGCAGGCCGATGATCAGGCGACGGGTCTTGTCGAACAGTCGGTCGTTGTCCCGCGCCACGTCCATGAGGTGGGCCAGGCGGTGACGCATCTCGCCGTTGCGCTCGCGCAGCAGCCCGAGCTGGCGCTCGACCAGGGAGACCGCGGTGCCGCGCTGGTGCGGTACGCGCATTTCCGCCAGCAGCTCTTCGCGGTCGGCGAAGAAGTGCGGATGATCCAGCAGCCAGTCGGCGACGAGATCGGGAGTGAGTTCGGGCGTATCGCTCATACTCTCACCTGGCCTTCGTAGACGCGGGTGGCCGGACCGGTCATCAGCACCGGCTGGCCCACCCCTTCCCATTCGATGGTCAGCAGACCGCCCGGCAGCTCGATGCTGACCGGCGACTTCAGCCAACCCTGGCGGATGCCGGCGACTGCGGCAGCGCAGGCGCCGGTACCGCAGGCACGGGTCTCGCCCACGCCGCGTTCCCACACCCGCAGACGGGCACGCTGGGCATCGATGATCTGCAGGAAGCCGATATTGGCCTTCTGCGGAAAGCGCGGATGGCATTCCAGCTGGGGGCCGAGGGTCAGGACCGGCGCCTGGTCGACGTCGGCGACGCGCAGCACCCCATGGGGATTGCCCATGGAAACCACCGCCAGCTCGACCGTCTCGCCTGCCACCTGCACGGCGTGGCTCAGGGCCTCGGCCTCGGCGACGAAGGGGATCTCGGCCGCCAGCAGGCGCGGGGCGCCCATGTCGACGCGGACCTGGCCGTCGCCCTTGAGGTGCAATTCGATGATGCCGCCCTTGGTCTCGACGCGGATCTGCTTCTTGACCGTCAGGCGCTTGTCGAAGACGAAGCGGGCGAAGCAGCGCGCGCCGTTGCCGCACTGCTCGACCTCGGAGCCATCGGCATTGAAGATGCGATAGCGAAAGTCCACGTCCGGCTTGCTCGGGGTCTCGACGATCAACAACTGGTCGAAGCCGACGCCGGTGTTTCTATCCCCCCACTGGCGGACGTGCTTGGGCTGGATATGCGCGTGCTGGCTGATCAGGTCGAGGACCATGAAATCGTTGCCCAGCCCGTGCATCTTGGTGAAGCGCAGTTGCATGGAGCGCTCCCCTCAAGCCGGCAGCCGGCTTTCGCCTGCGAAGAGTTCTTCCAGCGTCTCGCGCCGACGAACCAGGTGGACCTGATCGCCATCCACCATCACCTCGGCCGCGCGGCCGCGGGTGTTGTAGTTGGAACTCATGGAAAAGCTGTAGGCACCGGCGGAGTGGATCACCAGCAGATCGCCTTCGGCCAGGACCAGCTCGCGATCCTTGGCGAGGAAGTCGCCGGTCTCGCAGATGGGGCCGACCAGGTCATAGCGGCGGGCCTCGCCCTGACGGGCGACCACCGGCTCCACCGCCATCCAGGCCTGATACAGCGCCGGGCGGATGAGGTCGTTCATCGCCGCGTCGACGATGGCGAAGTCCTTGTGGGTGGTGTGCTTGAGGTATTCCACGCGGGTCAGCAGCACCCCGGCGTTGGCCACGATGAAGCGACCCGGTTCGAACACCAGGGTCAGGCTGCGTCCGGCGATGCGCTCGCGGATGGCCTGGATGTAGTCGCTGGCCAACGGCGGTTGCTCGTCGCGATAGCGCACGCCCAGGCCACCACCGAGATCCAGGTGGCGGATGACGATGCCACGCTCGGCGAGGCGGTCGATCAGCGCCAGCAGGCGGTCGAGGGCATCGAGGAAGGGCGGCAGCTGGGTGAGCTGGGAGCCGATATGGCAGTCCACGCCGAGGATTTCCAGGTTCGGCAACTCGGCAGCGCGGGCGTAGATCGCCTCGGCGTCGGCGATGTCGATGCCGAACTTGTTTTCCTTGAGTCCGGTGGAGATGTAGGGGTGGGTGCCGGCGTCCACGTCGGGGTTGACCCGCAGGGAGATCGGCGCGACCACGCCGCGCTCGGCGGCCACCTGTTGCAGCCGCTCCAGCTCGTCGGTGGATTCGACGTTGAAGCAGTGCACCCCCACTTCCAGGGCACGGTGCATGTCGTCACGGGTCTTGCCGACGCCGGAGAACACCACCTTGTGCGGATCGCCACCGGCGGCCAGCACGCGTTCCAGCTCACCGCGGGAGACGATGTCGAAGCCGGCGCCGAGGCGGGCCAGGACGTTGAGCACGCCGAGGTTGGAGTTGGCCTTGACGGCGAAGCAGACCAGGTGCGGCAGGCCGGCCAGCGCATCGGTATAGGCGCGGTACTGGCCCTCGACGTGGGCTCGGGAATAGACGTAGGTAGGGGTGCCGAACTGGCGCGCGATGGCGCTCAGGGCTACCCCTTCCGCATGCAGTTCACCTGCACGGACAGCGAAGACTTCCATGGTGGCTCCTTAGAACACGTCGTGGCGGTGTTCTTTGGCGGCTTTCTGGTCGTCCGGCAGGTACAGCGGGCCTTTCTGACCGCAACCGGCCAGCAGGCAGGCGCAGGCGATGAAGAGGAGGGAGAGGCGCTTCATGACGCTAAACCTTTATTAAAGCGAATATTGCACCGAGTATAACGGGGTTGAGCGACTCTTTGACACGCCCGAATGGCTGAGGCGCACGGGCCGGCGAAAGCCGCGACTGGACGCCATCTGGGCGGCCCGCTACCGTGCGGCGATTCTTTCCCTTCTTTCGAGGATCGTCATGAGCCGGCTCAGCGAAGCGCAATTCCACCACCTCGTCGACCAGACCCAGCGCCAGGTCGAGGACGCCTACGACGACAGCGGCCTGGACCTCGATCTGGAGAATGCCGGCGGCGTGCTGACGATCAAGTTCGACAATGGCAGCCAGGTCATCCTCAGTCGCCAACCGCCGCTGGTGCAGCTCTGGGTCGCCGCGCGCTCGGGCGGCTATCACTTCGACTGGGACGGTCAGAACTGGATCTGCGACAGCTCCTCCGAGACCCTCGGCGCGCTGCTGGTACGGGTGACCCTGGAGCAGACCGGCGAGAGCGTGGCCTTGCCCGGGCTGTAACGACCTGCGGTCGGCGCGGCTTGACCGGTGCCGACCGCCCTGTGCTAGCGTGACCTGACGGCGCCTTTCGAGCGCCGTTTTCTTTTGCCGCCTTCGCTGCGGCGTCCCAGTGGGCTCTCGCAGCCCGTCATCCCAGGGTCCTCCGCTGCTCGCGGTCGGGGCCGCATCGTCTCATTCCCAGGAGTTCGCCATGCGCCATGCATCGCCCATCACCGTATCCGCCGCCGATCTGCCGCGCCTCGAACGGCTGCTCAATGACTTGCCGGAATTCGGCCCAATAGCCGAGGCGCTGGACGAAGAGCTGGCCAGGGCCCGGGTGGTGGCGCCCGAGCAGATCGGCGCGGTGGTCACCATGAATTCCCGGGTGCGTTGCCGCGAGACCGACACCGGCAAGGAATATCAGGTGGTACTGGTATACCCGGAGGATGCGGGCGAAGCGGGTCGGGTGTCGGTGCTGGCACCCGCCGGCAGCGCCCTGCTTGGCGCTACACCCGGCGAGCGGCTCAGCTGGCCGGTGCCTGGGGGCAAGGAGCAGCAGGTGGAGTTGCTGGCGCTGGAGCCCGCCGAAGCCTAGTCCTCCGCGCGCTCCGGCAACTCCGGCAGGGCCCGCAGCAACTGCTCGTAGTGAGCGCTATCGAAGGGCCGATCGGCGGCCAGCATGACCTCGATCTCATAGGCCAAGGCCTGGGCCATCAGCAGCACCGCGTCTTCGCGCTCGTAGCCGACCAGGGTGAGCTTGTTGAGCACGGCTTGGACGTAATCCGGCTCGCCCGCGGCGAGCTGGTTCTCCACCGCTTCGATTAAATGGCTGGAGACGAAGGATTCTTCGTCATCGGTGTGGTCAGTCATGTCTGGATACCTCTTGTTACAGTACGACCCCTGATCCCAGCCTGGAGTCCTTCGATGATCACCTGCCATCGCCTGTCCGCCAACGAGCTGGTCGCGCAGCCGCTGTCGCCGGGAGATCCGCTGCCGGAGGACCTGCTCTGGGTGGACCTGCTCGACCCCAGCGAGGAGGAAGAGCGGTATCTGGAGCAGGCGTTGGCGATGGACATCCCCACCCGCGAAGAGATCGCCGAGATCGAGGAGTCGTCGCGACTCTACCAGACCGACCGGGCGCTGCACCTCACCACCACGGTGGTCAGCGGCTTCAGCGAGCATCAACCGCGGGCCTCGGTGGTCAATTTCGTGCTGACCCCGGAATGGCTGGTGACGGTCCGCTATTCGGAACTGGCGGCGTTTCGCGCCTTTCTCGGCAAGGCCCAGCAGCAGGCGCGCCAGCATTGCAGCAGCGATGTCATCTTCGCCGCCCTGCTGGACAGCCTAGTGGATCGGGTCGCGGACATCCTCGAATCGGTGCAGGCGCATCTCAATCGCCTGGCGCGGGCGGTGTTCCGCGAGCCCGCCGATGCCCATCAGGAAAAGCAGCAACCCAAGACCGACCTGCAATCCATCGTCAAGCAACTGGGCCGCAGTAATCAGCTGCTGGCCCAACTCAGCGAAAGCCTGCTGGGCATCAACCGCATCGTCTCCTACCTGCGGCGGGCGGGAGCGACCTGGATTTCCGGCACGGCCAAGACCTGGTTCAAGACGCTGGAGCGCGACGTGCGCTCGCTGAGCGACTATCAAGCGAAGATGAACGGCGAGATCGGCTTTCTGCTCGACGCCACACTGGGGCTGATCAGCGTGGAGCAGAACAACATCGTCAAGGTGTTCACCATCGCCTCGGTGCTGTTCCTGCCGCCGACGCTGGTGGGCACCATCTACGGCATGAACTTCAAGCTCATGCCGGAGCTGGACTGGCACTACGGCTATCCCCTGGCGTTGGGCGCCATGGTGGTGTCGGCGCTGATTCCTTACGCCTGGTTCAAGTTTCGCCGCTGGCTCTAGAACGACTGGCAACGCTACTGCGTGTCCGCCAGCCGTTCGCTACCTTTTGTCGGCCATCCTTGGCTGGCATCTCTCATCACTGCACAAGAGGACAAACCAATGCGCGTCGGATTCATCGGCCTGGGTGGCATGGGTCAGGGTATGGCGGCCAATCTGCTAAAGGCTGGTCATGAGGTGGTGGTGTGGAATCGCTCCCCGGAGCCGGTCCAGGCTCTGGTCGATCAGGGCGCCCTGGCGGCGGCGACCCCGGCGGAGGCCTTCGCGGTGGAGGTGGTCTTCAGCATCCTGGCCAACGATGCCGCTACCCGCGAAGTCATCCTCGACAGCGGCGCCCTGCAGCAGGCACCGGCTGGGCTGATCCACGTCAGCATGGCCACCCTGTCGGTGGCCCTGGTGGACGAACTGGTGGCGCGCCATGCCGAGGCGGGCGTGGGCTACGTGGCCGCGCCGGTGTTCGGGCGGACCGACGTGGCTGCCAGTGGCCAGCTCAACATCGTGGTGGCGGGAGATCCGCAAGCCATCGCGCAGGTCCAGCCGCTGCTCGATGTGCTGGGGCGCAAGACCTGGCCGGTGGGCGCGGAGCCGCGGCAGGCCAACGTGGTGAAGATCGCCGGCAACTTCATGATCGCCAGTGCCATCGAGACCATGGGCGAGAGCACCGCCCTGGCGCGCAGCTATGGCGTGGAGCCCGCGGCGCTGCTGGAGATCCTCACCAGCACCCTGTTCGCCGCGCCGGTGTACCAGAACTACGGGCGCTTGCTGACCGAGCGAAAGTTCTCGCCGGCGGCCTTCAAGCTCAGCCTGGGCCTCAAGGACGTCAACCTGGCCCTGGCGGCCGGTCAGGAGAAGGCGGTGCCGCTCCCCTTCGCCAGCGTCCTGAGGGACAACCTGCTGGAGGCCGTCGCCCAGGGCGAGGGCGAGCTGGACTGGATCGCGCTGGGGCAGAGGTCGCACAAGAAGGCCGGCCTCGACTGAGAGCCGCCTTACTTGCAGGCGGTGCCCAGCGCCGCCAGCGACAGCGGGTAGAACTGCAGGTTGTAGCCGGAGGTCTTGGCCTGGCTGCAGCGCTTGGTGCTGTAGGGGCTGTAGTCGATGATCATCACCGGCTTCTTCTGGGTACGGAAGTAGCTGTAGGCGTTGCACTCGGCGTAGTCGTAGCAGCTCTCGTTGAGAGCGAAGTCGAACTTGTCGTAGACGCTGGGGATCAGCTCGATGGCGTTCTTCAGGCCCACCAGCAGCTCACGCTTGTGGGCTTCGGCGGCCAGCCAGTTGAGGAAGTCCAGCTGCTGGGCCTTGGTCAGCTTGAGGCCGTTCGGATTGGTGTAGCCATCGACGTTGTCCGGGTCCACGCCCTGGCAGCCCTTCTGCACGGCGAGGTCCAGGCGCTTGGCCAGCAGGGCTCGAACGTCGGCGCGGCGGATGTCCAGCCAGCGCTCGCCCGGCCAGGCGTCCAGCGCCTTGCCCAGGGCCGCCTTGGGATAGAGGGCGGCATCGGGTCGCCAGTCTTCCCAGGTGCCGGCGCTGAAGTAGCAGATCACCGTCTTGCCATTGCCCTTCAGGTTGGCGATTACCGCCTTGCTGGTGTCGTAGAGGTCGATGTCGTAGAGGGTGCGATTGGGTTTCTGCAGCACGCCGTTCAGCTGGACATGCCAGGTGAGCGTCTGCGGCAGAGGGGCGGGCAGGGCGGCGTGGCTGGAAGCCGCGGCGAACATTCCGCAGAACAGGATGGAACAGGCTGGAAGGCGCATGAGACTTGACTCGAACGGCTGGTCAAGTCTCGAGTATCGGCTGCCTTTCTGCAGGCCTGAGTGCCAGTCGTCGTACCTATCAACGGCCGGTCGGTAGTCCTGCCGCGGGCTTCCTGAAGGCTCAATCAGAAATCCGCGTCTTAGACCCGTTGCCGAGGCCGCCGGCACTGCCCGGGCCTTACTGGCGACATTTCTACCCGTTGGCGCAGCCGACAGACGGCGCCAAATTCAGGGCAGGGTGGGATTGTCTCCCACTACGGCCGCCACCAGGGAGGCAGCGGCCACAGTGGGGCAGCGCCTCAGCGCTGGGCCAGCAACTCGCGGCCGCGCTGCACGGCGGCGCGAACCTGGGCCGGGGCGGTGCCGCCGATGTGGTCGCGGGCGTTGACCGAGCCTTCCAGGGTCAGGACAGCGAAGACATCCTGCTCGATCTGGTCGCTGAAGCGGCGCAGCTCGTCCAGGCTCATCTCCGCCAGGTCCTTGCCGCTGTCCACACCGTACTTCACCGCATGGCCGACGATCTCGTGGCAGTCACGGAAGGGCAGGCCCTTGCGCACCAGGTAATCGGCGAGGTCGGTGGCGGTGGAGAAGCCGCGGCGGGCCGCCTCGCGCATGATCTCGCGCTTGGGCTTGATGGCCGGGACCATGTCGGCGAAGGCGCGCAGGGAATCGCGCAGGGTATCCGCGGCGTCGAACAGCGGTTCCTTGTCTTCCTGATTGTCCTTGTTGTAGGCCAGCGGCTGGCCCTTCATCAGGGTCAGCAGGCCGGTGAGGGCACCGAACACCCGGCCGGTCTTGCCGCGCACCAGTTCGGGCACGTCGGGATTCTTCTTCTGCGGCATGATCGAGGAGCCGGTGCAGAAGCGATCGGGCAGGTCGATGAACTGGAACTGGGCGCTGGTCCAGAGCACCAGCTCTTCGGAAAAGCGCGACAGGTGCATCATCGCCAGGGAGGCCGCGGCGCAGAATTCGATGGCGAAGTCGCGATCCGAGACGCCGTCCAGGGAGTTGCCGCCGATGGCCTCGAAGCCCAGCAGCTCGCAGGTGACCTGGCGCTGGATCGGGTAGGTGGTGCCGGCCAGGGCGGCGCTGCCCAGGGGCATGCGATTGACGCGCTTGCGGCAATCGACCAGGCGCTCGTGGTCACGGGAGAGCATCTCGAACCAGGCCAGCAGGTGGTGGCCGAAGGTCACCGGCTGGGCGGTCTGCAGATGGGTGAAGCCGGGCATGATGGTGTCGGCTTCGGCCTCGGCCAGTTGCAGCAGGCCTTCCTGCAGGCGGTTCAGCTCGGCGAGGATGGCGTCGATCTCGTCGCGCAGCCAGAGGCGGATGTCGGTGGCCACCTGGTCGTTGCGGCTGCGGCCGGTGTGCAGTTTCTTGCCGACCACGCCCAGGCGCTCGGTCAGACGCGCCTCGATGTTCATGTGCACGTCTTCCAGGTCGACGCGCCACTCGAAGGTGCCGGCCTCGATCTCGCCGCGGATCTCGTCCAGACCGGCGACGATGGCGTCGCGCTCGGCGCTGCTGAGCACTCCGGCCTCGGCCAGCATGCGCGCATGGGCCTGGCTGCCGAGGATGTCGTGGCGATAGAGGCGCTTGTCGAAGTCCACCGAGGCGGTGAAGCGGGCGACGAAGGCGTCGACGGGTTCGCTGAAGCGTCCGCCCCAGGACTGGTTGGTTTTTTCGCTGCTCATGGATCGGCCTGCTGCTGGGCTTGTCGGTGGAGGTTGAAGGGTGCCGATGATAGCAGTCCTGAAGCGGTTCCGGCCGGAATCAACGGAGCCGACTTGCCGACGAGCGGTATCTGAACCACACTGCGGCTCATGATACTCGAACGCCGCAAAACCCCCCGGCCAGTCAAGGTCGATGACTTCTTCGTCCCGGCGCTATGCGAACCGGAGGCCCTGCTCGTCCTGGTGGTGCTGGCCGAGTTGCTGGTGTTGGTACTGGTGCTGGCCGAGCCCTTCACCCTGCAGTTCAACTGGATCCGCCTGGCGCTGGTCTCGCTCTTCGTGCAGTGGATCGTGCTGCTCTCGGCGGCGCTGCTGTGTCGCCTGCGGCCCTGGCTCGCCCGGCATCGGCCGGTGGTGGCCGGCGGGCTCTGCTGTGCCATCGTGGTGGCCCTGACCCTGCTCTGCACCCTGGTGGCCGACTGGCTGCAACTGGCCGGCCCGCTGCAGCGGGTGGGCGAGGTGCGGCTGTACATGAGGCACGCGCTGATCGCCTTCATCATGTCGATGCTGCTGCTGCGTTACTTCTGGCTGCAGAGCCAGTGGCGCCGGCAGCAGCAGGCCGAGCTGCAGGCGCGTATCGAATCCCTGCAGGCGCGCATCCGCCCGCACTTCCTGTTCAATAGCCTGAACAGCATCGCTAGCCTGGTCGCCCTGGATGCAGACAAGGCCGAGCGCGCGGTACTTGATCTGTCGGCGCTGTTCCGCGCCAGCCTGGCCCAGCCCGGTACCAAGGTGCGGTGGTCGGAGGAGCTGGAGTTGTCACGCCGCTACCTGGACATCGAGCGCCTGCGCCTGGGTGATCGCCTGAAGCTGCAGTGGGACGTGGACGGGGTGCCGGCCGACTTGCCGATTCCCCAGTTGACGTTGCAACCATTGCTGGAGAATGCGCTGATCTACGGCGTCGCGCCGCGCATCGAAGGCGGCCTGGTGACCATCTACGCCGACTATCGCGACGGGGTGTTCGAACTGGTCATCAGCAACCCCTATGACCCGGAAGTGGAGCAGCAGCCGAGGCCACCCAAGGGCACTCGTCAAGCTTTAAGCAATATCGAGGCGCGGTTGACGGCACTTTTCGGACCAGCTGCGAGTCTCAAAATCGAACGCCGCGACCAGCGGCATACAACGTCTCTTCGCTATCCATGCGAGCGACTCATGCGGGAAGCCTGAGCTTATGAATGTCCTGATCGTCGATGACGAACCCTTGGCGCGCGAGCGTCTGGCCCGTCTGGTGGGGCAACTGGACGGTTACACCGCCCTGGAGCCGACAGCCACCAACGGTGAGGAAGCCCTCGCTTTGGTTGAAAATCTCAAGCCAGACATCGTCCTGCTGGACATCCGCATGCCGGGTCTGGACGGTCTGCAGGTGGCAGCGCGCCTCTGCGAGCGTGAGTCGCCACCCGCGGTGATCTTCGTCACTGCCCACGACGAGTATGCGCTCGATGCCTTCCAGGTGAGCGCTGTGGGCTACCTGGTCAAGCCGGTGCGCCAAGAAGACCTGGCGGCAGCCCTGAGCAAGGCCCAGCGGCCCAACCGGATGCAACTGGCCGCCTTGACCAAGCCGCCCGCCAGCGGTGGGCCGGGCCCGCGTAGCCACATCAGCGCCCGGACCCGCAAGGGTATCGAGCTGATCCCGCTGGACGACGTGGTCTACTTCATCGCCGACCACAAGTACGTGACCCTGAGACACTCCGGTGGCGAGGTGCTGCTGGACGAGCCGCTCAAGGCCCTGGAAGACGAGTTCGGCGAGCGCTTCGTGCGTATCCACCGCAATGCGCTGGTCTCCCGTGAACGCATCGAGCGGCTGCAGCGCACCCCGCTGGGTCACTTCCAGCTGTTCCTCAAGGGTATGAATGGCGATGCGCTGACCGTCAGCCGTCGCCATGTGGCCGGCGTACGGCGGTTGATGCACAGCATCTGACGTCGCTCCCGGCTCGACGACCGGCGCTCGTCGCAGTGGGGGCGCCGGTCGACCTGCTATGATGGCCGGCAATCTGACGTGCCGGTAATGCCCATGCTCCGCGAAATCCGTATAGCTACGCGCCAGAGTGCCCTGGCGCTGTGGCAAGCCGACTATGTGAAAGCCCGCCTCGAAGCGGCGCACCCTGGCCTCAGGGTCAGCCTGCTGCCCATGACCAGCCGCGGCGACAAGCTGCTCGACGCGCCGCTGGCGAAGATCGGCGGCAAGGGCCTGTTCGTCAAGGAGCTGGAGAATGCTCTGCTCGACGGCAGCGCCGACATCGCCGTGCACTCCATGAAGGACGTGCCCATGGAATTCCCCGCAGGCCTCGGGCTATACGCCATCTGCGAGCGGGAAGACCCACGCGATGCCTTCGTTTCCAATCGCTATTCCCGTCTTGCCGAATTGCCCCAGGGCAGTGTGGTGGGCACCTCCAGCCTGAGGCGCCAAGCCCAGTTGCTGGCCCTGCGGCCAGACCTGGAAATCCGCTTTCTGCGCGGCAACGTCAACACCCGCCTGGCCAAGCTCGATGCCGACGAGTACGACGCCATCATCCTCGCCGCCGCCGGCCTGATCCGCCTCGGGTTCGCCGAGCGTATCCGTGAATCCCTCACGGTCGAGGACAGCCTGCCCGCCGGCGGCCAGGGCGCGGTGGGCATCGAGTGCCGCACCGACGATGCCGAGGTGCATGCGCTGCTCGAACCCCTGCATCACCTCGACACCGAACGCCGCGTCGCTGCCGAGCGCGCCCTGAATCGCCGCCTCAACGGTGGCTGCCAGGTGCCCATTGCCTGCTATGCGGTACAGGAAGGCGAACTGCTCTGGCTGCGCGGCCTGGTCGGCCAGCCCGACGGTGGCCTGCTGCTGCGCGCCGAGGCCCGGGGTCCGCTCAACGATCCCGCCGGCCTGGGCGTGGCCGTGGCCGAAGACCTGCTGGCCCAGGGCGCCCAGGGCATCCTCGATGCCGTCTATGGGGTCTCCGGCGCATCATGAGCGTCTGGCGACTGCTGCTGACCCGGCCGGCGGAGGAGAACGCGCCGCTCGCCATGGCCCTGGCGGCGACCGGTATCGCCAGCGCCAGCCTGCCGCTGCTGGAAATCCAGCCGCTGGCGGAAACGCCCGAGCAGCGCAGTCTCTGGCTCGACCTGGATCGCTACGCCGCCGTGCTGGTGGTGAGCAAGCCGGCCGCGCGCCTGGGACTCGCGGCCCTCGACCGCTACTGGCCGCAGCCGCCGTTGCAGGCCTGGTTCGCCGTGGGCGCGGCCACCGCTGCCGTGCTCGACGACTACGGCCTGCCAGTGCACTACCCCGAGCGCGAGGACAGCGAAGGTCTGCTGGCCCTGCCGACCCTGGCCGACGCCCTGCAACGCCCTGAGCCCGAGGTGCTGCTGCTACGCGGCGAGGGTGGTCGCGACCTGCTGGTCGACAGCCTCACGGCCCGCGGCGCTCGCGTCGAGGTGCTCGAACTCTATCGCCGCCAGTGCCCGGAATACGCCCCGGGGCTGATCCTAGAGACCCTGGCAGCGGAACGCCTGAATGCCATCATGGTCAGCAGTGGGCAGGGTTTCGCGCATCTGCAGGCCTGTGCGGGTGCGGATTGGCCCGCGGTGCGTCGCTATCCGCTGCTGGTACCCAGTGCCCGCGTGGCCGAGCTGGCCCGTGCCGGTGGCTGTCGTCGCGTGATCGACTGCCAGGGTGCCAACGCCGGCGCCATCGCTGCCGCACTTGCCCAACATCATCCGGATTGACCCTACAAGGAATCCCCGTGAGCGAAACTCAAGCCCCCCGCGCCGACGACGTCTCCCCCGATCCTGTCGTGACCCCCACCTCGCCTCCGCCCGCGCCGCCCCCGGTGAACGCGCGTCGCAAGGGTTCGGGCTCGGGCAAGGGCTCGGGCCTGGCGGTGCTGGCGCTGCTGGTGGCCGTCGGCGGCCTGGGTGTGGGCGGTTGGAGCCTTTGGCAGTTGCAGCAGGTACGTCAGGCCGAGCAGGCCGGTGCCGCCCAGGCCGAGGATCTGCGCAGTCAACTGCGCCAGCTGGAAACCCGCAACCAGGCGCTGAGCGCCGATCTCGGTCGATTGCCTTCGGCCAACGAACTGGAAGAACGCCGTCGCCAGCTGGTCGCCCTGCAAGGCGATCAGCAGCACCTGGCCGAACAGTTCAAGGAAGTGGTCGGCCAGAGCCGCCAGGCCTGGCGCCTGACCGAGGCCGAGCACCTGCTGCGTATGGCGACCCTGCGCATGACCGCGCTGCAGGACGTCCCCAGCGCCCAGAATCTGCTGCAGGGCGTCGACGACATCCTCAAGGCGCAGAACGATCCGGCCGCCTTCGCCGCGCGCCAGCAGTTGGCCAATGCCCAGCAGACCTTGCGGCAACTGCCCGATCTGGATCGCACCGGCCAGTTCGTCCAGCTGGCCTCCCTGCGCAACCAGGTGCAGAGCCTGGAACCCCTGCCGCCGCGCTTCTCTACCACGGTGGCCGACCAGCCAGGGGTGGAGAAAGCCGCGGTGCCGCCCAGCAACGCGCTGCAGCAATGGTGGCAGGATTTCCGCCAGCGCATCTCCAGCTATTTCCGCATCGACTTCTCCGCCGACCAGCCGATTCGGCCGCTGCTGGCCGAGGAATCCCTGGCCCAGGTGCGCCTGGCCATGAGCCTGGCGCTGGAGCAGGCGCAGTGGGCCGTGCTGAACGGCAACCAGGAGGTCTATCGCCTCTCCATCGAGCAGGCCGAAGACGTCCTCGCCGCCCACTTCAACAACCAGAACCCCGACAGCCGCGCCGTCAGGCTGCGCCTGCAGGAGCTGGCCGAGCGTCCGGTGACCTTCGAGGCGCCTGACCTGACGCCGGCCCTCACCGCGCTGCAGGCCTACATCGCGCAACGCCAGCAAATCCAGCCGAACAATGCCGCCGCCGGCGCGGCTCAGGAGAATCGCCCATGAAGCGCCTGTACCTGCTGTTCCTGTTCGCCCTGCTCGTCGGCCTGGGCGTCGCCGTGGTGCTGGCCAAGGAGCCGGGCTACGTGTTGCTGTCCTACAGCAACTTCCGCTATGAATCGAGCCTCTGGGCCTTCCTGGCGCTGCTGGTGGCTGCCTGGCTCGCGCTGTACATCCTCAAGCTGGTGCTGGGCGCCCTGGGGCTGACCGGCAAGGTGCTCAATCCCTGGTCGCGCCACAATCGCCAGCGGCGCCTGGATCAGGCCCGCCACAAGGGCCAGCTGGAGTTGGCCGAAGGCAACTGGAGCAGCGCCCTCAAGCACCTGAAGAGCGCGGCCGAACATGCCGACCAGCCGCTGTTCGTCCTGCTGGGCGCCGCTCGCGCTGCCAACGAGCTGGGCGACCTGGAAGAGCGCGATCGCCTGCTGCGCCAGGCCCGCGAGCGCGAGCCCCAGGCCGATCTCGCCATCGGCCTGCAACAGGCCCGGCTGCAGATCGACCGCGGCCAGTACCTGGAGGCGCGCGACAGCCTGGCACCGCTGCAGGCCAAGTATCCGAAGAACGGCGAGGTGCTGCTGCAGCTGCAGCGCCTGCAGGTGACCCTGCGTGACTGGCCGGCGCTGATCGCCCTGCTGCCGCAACTGCGCAAGCAGCAGGTGCTGCGTCCGCAGGAGCAGGACGACCTGGAACGCAAGGTCTGGATCGCCACCCTGGACGAGGTGCCACCCCAGGGTGCGGAATCCGCGCTGGATGCCCAGTGGCAGCAGGTGCCCACGGCGCTCAAGGGCGATCCGGCGGTGGTGCTGGCCTATGCTCGCCAGCTGCGTGCCATCGGCCGCGACGATCTCGCCGAAGAGGTGCTGCACATCACCCTCAATCGCCAGTGGGACGAGCGACTGGTCGAACTCTATGGTCAGCTGCGGCCGCGTGACGCCAGTCGCCCGCTGCAACACGCCGAGGGCTGGCTCAAGGATCGTCCCCAGGACCCGGTGCTGCTGCTGGCGCTGGGCCGCCTGTGTATGAGCAACCAGCTCTGGGGCAAGGCGCGCGAGTACCTGGAGACCAGCCTGGCCCAGCGTCCTTCCGCCATCACCGCTGGCGAGCTGGCCCGGGTCGCCATCCAGTTGGGCGACGTGAGTCGCAGCCAGCAGCTCCTGCAGAGCCAGTGGCGTGACCCAGCATCCGCTTCGCTGCCGGCTACGCGCAACTGATTCGGCTGATGAGTCTCGTGCGCGGCCAACCGATGGGCGCGCACGAGAGCCGGTTAGCCTGCCGTACCATCCCGGGAGCCGGTTTTGAACCCCTTATGCCCTCTCGTGTGGGCCACTTCGCAGGCCGCCAGGCCAGCGTCCGGCGATAGAGGTGTCACCCCGGTCCTTGAAAGGTGCCCGGGCTTTCTCTACCGTAACGCCCCAATTCCCTGTTGGAGACGGCGCGTCCGTGACTAGTCCCCGCTTCATCTTCCTGTTCATGGCTGCCACCTGCGCGGTGCTCATGGGCGTCGGTCTCTATCTCGAACACGTGGTCGGCCTCGAGCCCTGCCCCCTCTGCGTCGTGCAGCGGATCTTCTTCATCCTGGTCGGCGTGGTCGCCCTCATTGCCGGCATCCAGGCGCCCGGCAAGCGCGGTGCGCGTATCTACGGCGTGATCCTGCTGCTGCTGGCCTTGGGCGGTGCCGCTACCGCCGGCCGCCAGGTCTATCTGCAGACGGTGCCGGCAGAGGAACTGGCGGCTTGCCTGCCGAGCCTGGACTACATGATGCAGGCGCTGCCCTTCCAGGAAATCATCCGCCTGGTCCTGCATGGCACCGCCGATTGCGCCGAGGTCAACTGGACCCTGTTCGGCATGAGCATCCCGGAATGGAGCCTGCTGGCCTTCGTGCTGCTCATGGCCTTGAGTCTGGTCAAGATCTTCCGCCGTCGCTGAGGTTCTCCGAGCAACGGCACTCGCCTGGCGAGGTGATGTCGGTATAGTTCCTGATAACCCCCGGGCGCGCGCGTCCGGATCGACTCGCCCGTATAGAGAGCTGCCGTCATGCTAGAAACCTGCCGCAATGCCCAGGAACGCTGGGGTGGGGTCCACCAGCTGATCGACCGCTGGCTAATCGCCCGCCGCGAGCTGGTGACCGCTTACGAAACCCTGGACCTGGAGCCGCTACTGGCACCGGTACGCGAGGTGAGCGAGCTGGAGCGCCTCTGCGACCTGCTGGTCGACTACATGTCCACCGCGCATTTCGAGATCTACGAGCAACTGGTGGCCGAAGCCCGGGAATTCCAGGACGAGCGCGCCATCGAGTTCGCCGACAGCGTCTATCCGCGCCTGCAGGCCCTGACCGACGCCGCCCTGAACTTCAACGACAGATTCGAGCGCGGGGCCTACCGGGACCCGGGTCTGCTGACCATCGAACTCAAGCTGCTGGGCGAGACCCTGCGCGAGCGCTTCGAACTCGAAGACTGCCTGATCGAGGTGCTGCACACCTCGCACCAGCAACCGCGGCTGGCGTCGGTCTAGTCCCGGTTCACCCGCGCTGCCTCGGCCAGCAGGTCGAGGTCCGTTGCGGCTGCCTCGCGCGGTGCCAGCGCGTGCAGCCAGTCTCCCGGGCCCTGTGCCCCGCGACACGGCCAATGGCCCGCGAGTCGCGCCAGACGCGCGAGCTGTTCACGTTCCGCAGCCAATTCCAGACCCTTGAGCTGTTCCCGCAGGGCCGCCAGGCTCTCGTCCGCGCTGGACGCGGCCTTCCAGGCCTGGCGCAACTGGCGCAGGGGGCGCACCACCGTGTCCTGCCAGTGCTGCGAGGCGCGCTGCAGTCGGGTCAGGCCCTCGGCATCCAGGGCGCAGTTGCGGCGATCCAGCCAGAGCGCCGTCAGCACTAGACAGACGTCGGCGCCGGCTTCCTGCAGACGCAAACAGGCGCCTTCCACGCCGGGCCGGGCGTATACTGCCAACGCGAATTCCCACAGGTCCTCTTGCATGTCCGCCTCCCCGTTCGTGGGTGGTGGAGCTGCTACACTCCGCCGCCATGATCCGACTACAGAACCTTACTCTACAGCGCGGTCCCCAGCGTCTGCTCGAAAACGCTGACCTGACCCTGCATCCCGGCCAGAAGGCCGGGCTGATCGGTGCCAATGGCGCCGGCAAATCCAGCCTCTTCGCCCTGTTGCGCGGGCAGCTCGGCGCCGACGCCGGCGACTGCCACATCCCGGCGGCCTGGCGCATCGCCCACATGCGCCAGGAGGTGGATACCCTGGAGCGGCAGGCGGTGGACTATGTGCTGGACGGCGACGTCGATTTGCGCCGCATCCAGCGTGAGCTGGCAGCCGCCGAAGCGGCCCAGGACGGCAACGCCCTCGGCCGACTGCACGCCGACTTCGAAGCCGCCGACGGCTATACCGCCGATGCCCGGGCCCGCAAGTTGCTCGCCGGCTTGGGCTTCACCGCTGCGCAGATGGAGCGCCAGGTCGGCGACTTCTCCGGTGGCTGGCGGATGCGCCTGAACCTGGCCCAGGCGCTGATGTGTCCCTCGGACCTGCTGCTGCTGGACGAACCCACCAACCACCTGGACCTGGACGCCATCCTCTGGCTGGAAGATTGGCTCAAGGGCTATCCCGGCACCCTGATCCTCATCTCCCACGACCGCGACTTCCTGGATGCGGTGGTCGATCACGTGGTGCACCTGGACCAGCAGACGCTCACCCTCTATCGCGGCGGCTATTCCAGCTTCGAGCGGACCCGCGCCGAGCGGCTGGCGCAGCAGCAACAGGCCTATGACAAGCAGCAGGCCCAGCGCGCCCACATGGAGAAGTACATCGCTCGCTTCAAGGCCCAGGCCACCAAGGCGCGCCAGGCGCAGAGCCGGATCAAGGCCCTGGAACGCCTGGAAGAACTGGCGCCAGCCCATGTCGACTCGCCCTTCGAATTCGTCTTCCGCGAGGCGGACAAGCTGTCCAGCCCGCTGCTCGACCTGGCCGAAGGCCGGCTCGGCTACGGCGAGACCACCATCCTGCATCCGGTGAAGCTGCAATTGACGCCCGGCGCACGCATCGGCCTGCTCGGCCCCAACGGCGCCGGCAAGTCGACCCTGATCAAGACCCTGGCGGCGGAGCTCGAACCCCTCGGCGGCCGACTGCAGCGCGGCGAGAACCTGGCCATCGGTTATTTCGCCCAGCACCAGCTCGATTCGCTGGACGCCAAGGCCAGTCCCTTGCTGCACCTGCAACGCATCGCCCCCGGCGAGCGCGAGCAGAGCCTGCGCGATTTCCTCGGCGGCTTCGATTTCCGCGGTCCGCGCTGCGACGAGGTGGTGCTGAATTTCTCCGGTGGTGAGAAGGCCCGCCTGGCCCTGGCGCTGATCGCCTGGCAGAAGCCCAACCTGCTGCTGCTGGACGAACCCACCAACCACCTGGACCTGGACATGCGCCTGGCGCTGACCCTGGCGCTGCAGGAGTTCGCCGGGGCGGTGCTGGTCGTCTCCCACGATAGACACCTGCTCAAGAGCACCACCGACGAATTCCTGCTGGTGGCCGACGGCAAGGTGCAGGCCTTCGACGGCGACCTGGACGACTACAGCCGCTGGCTGGTGGACTTCCGCGCCCGCCAGGAGCCGACCCTTGCCGGTGACGGCGCGGCGGTCGACAAGACCGACCGCAAGGCCCAGCGCCAGGCCGCTGCCGCCCTGCGCCAGCAGCTGGCGCCCCTCAAGAAGGCTGCCGACAAGCTGGAAGCGGAGCTGGGCAAGGTGCAGGAAAAGCTCGCCGCTCTGGAAGCGCGGTTGGGCGACAGCGGTCTCTACGACGCCGCGCGCAAGGAGGAGCTGCGCCAGGCGCTGGCCGACCAGGCCGCCGCCAAGGCCCGTGAGGCCGAGTTGGAAGAGCAGTGGCTGGAGGCCCTGGAGCGACTGGAAGGCCTGCAAGCCGAACTCGAGGGGGCCTGATGAAGGAATGGCTGCAGACCTGGCTGCCGGGGTGGGGCGACTACCTGCTGGTGGCTGGCCAGGTCGCCCTGGTGCTGCTCATCGGCTACGTGTTGCAACGCATCGTGGCGCGGGCCGTCACCGGGCTGGGCGAACGCTATCCGCTGCCGCCGCAGATCGTCCTTGGGCTGCGCGGCACCCTGCGTTGGCTGATCATGGGCAGTGCCATCCTCATGGCCCTGGAGCGCTTCGGGGTGTCCGCGGCGGTGCTCTGGACGGCCATTTCCGGTTTCGTCGCCGTGGCCGCGGTAGCCTTCTTCGCCATCTGGAGCGTGCTCTCCAACCTGTTCTGCGCGGTGCTGATCTTCACCGTCGGCCCCTTCCGCCTGGGCGATCGCATCGAGGTGCTGGACGCCTCGGACAAACCGGGCATCAAGGGCCGGGTGGTGGCGATCAATATGCTCTTCGTGACCCTGCAGGAGCTGGACGAGCAGCAGGAAGGCGCCCTGGTGCAGATCCCCAATACCCAGTTCTTCCAGAAGTCGGTCCGTCGCTGGCGCGATGCCGACGGGTCCTTCGATTTCCATCTCGACAGGTGAATCCATGAGTCTGCAGGTCTGGACCGGTTTCTTCATTGCCTGCTGGCTGATCAGCCTCTCGCCGGGGGCAGGGGCCATCGCCTCCATGAGCGCCGGCGTCAATCACGGCTTTCGCCGCGGCTATTGGACGGCGCTCGGCCTGCAACTGGGGCTGGCGTTGCAGATCGCCGTGGTCGCCGTGGGTGTCGGGGCGCTGCTCGCCACCTCCCAGCTGGCCTTCACGCTCATCAAGTGGTTCGGCGTGGCCTATCTCGCCTACCTGGCCATCCGCCAATGGCGCGCGGCGCCGCTGGACCTGGGTGAGCAGGTGGTGGGTGAGCGCCTGCCACCACGCATCGCTGCGCTGGTGTTGCGCGGCTTCCTGGTCAACGTGAGCAACCCCAAGGCGCTGATCTTCCTGCTCGCGGTGCTGCCACAATTCGTCGATCCCCACGCCCCCCTGACTGCGCAGTACCTGATCATCGGCCTGACCATGATCAGCGTCGACCTGATCGTGATGGCCGGCTACACCGGGCTGGCTGCCCGGGTGCTGACCCTGCTGCGCACCCCACGACAGCAGCGCATCACCAACCGCGTCTTCGCCAGCCTCTTTCTCGCCGCCGCAGCGCTGCTGTCCACGGTGCGCCGCGCCGCAATCTGAATCCGGGCGCTACCAGACCACCGACTGCCCCTGCCAATCCCAGAAACTGCCGGTCTCGGCCGGCGTACGGGCGGCCAGCACCTCCAGCAAGCGCTCTGCCGCATAGGCGGGCGTGAACAGCTTGTCCGCCGGTACCCGCGCCTGGAAGGGCCGGGACAACGCCGTGTCCGTGGTGCCGGGATGCAGAGCCAGCACGCAACTCTGGGGATTGAGCCGGGTGAGCTCGATGCTGGCGCAGCGCAGTCCCTGATTCAGCGCGGCCTTGGCCATCCGATAGCCATACCAGCCACCTAGCTGGTTGTCGCCGATGGAGCCGACCCGCGCCGACAGTGCCGCGATCTGACAGGGGTGCTGGCCCTTGAGCAGCGGCGTCAGCTGGCGGATCAGCAGCAGCGGTAGCACGGCATTGGCCAGATAGCTTTCCAGCAGCCCGGCCCGATCCACCTGCGCCAGGCTCTTCTCGGCACGCGCCCGCTCGCCCTGCAGCAGCCCCGAGGTGCACAGCAGCAGATCCAGGCGCGGCACCTCGTCCGCCAGCCGGGCTGCCAGATCGGTTGTGGTGAGCAGATCGACGTCGAGGCGGCGCAGGCGCGGGCCATGCTGCCGCTCCAGCGCTGCCAGGGCCTCATGCGTCTCGGCGTGGCGCGCGCAGGCCCAGACCCGCGCAACGTCGTCGCGCGCCAGCAGCTGTTCGCACAGGGCCAAGCCGAGACCGCCGGTGGCCCCGTACACCAGGGCCTGGGCCGGCTGCGCCAGGCGTTGCCAGAAGCTCATGGGCGAACTCCAAGGGGACAGGTATTCCTTCCGACCGCGCCGCTGCGCTGGGGTGCGCCGGCGCGGCGCGGTATCCTGGGCTTTTACCGGAGATTTCCCCGTGATCCTGTGGATCGATGCCGATGCCTGTCCGCGCGCCGCCAAGGAGCTGGTCTGCAAGTTCGCCTTGAAGCGCAAGCTGGAGGTGGTGCTGGTGGCCGGCCAGCCGCAGATCAAGCCACCCTTCGCCCGTGTACGCCTGGTGGTGGTACCCAGCGGCCCGGATGCCGCCGACGACCATCTGGTCGAACAGGCGCAGCCGGGCGACCTGGTGATCTGCAGCGACATTCCCTTGGCCGATCGACTGGTGAAGAAGGGGGTGGCCGCCCTGGACCCTCGAGGCCAGGAGTTCGACGAGCGCAACATGGGCCAGCGCCTGGCCATGCGCAACCTGATGAGCGATCTGCGCGACCAGGGCCAGATGGGCGGCGGCCAGGCGGGTTATGGCGACCGTGACCGCCAGGCCTTCGCCAATGCGCTGGATCGCCTGATCACCCGCTTGCAGCGCGAAGCGGTCGGCTAGACGGTCAGGCCGGCAGCGCGGTGACGCTGGCCTGCTGCTGCAGCCAGGCTCTGAGTTGCGGTAGCGGGACCGGGCGGCTGAACAGGTAACCCTGCATGAAATCGCAGTCGTTGGCGTGCAGGAAGTCACGCTGCTCGACGGTCTCCACCCCTTCGGCCACCACCTTGAGCCCCAGCTTGTGCGCCATGGCGATGATCGCTGCGGCGATGGCCATGTCGTTGTCCTGATGGGGAATGGTGCGCACGAAGGCGCGATCCACCTTGAGCGAATCCACCGGCAGGCGGCTGAGATAGGCCAGCGATGAGTAGCCACTGCCGAAGTCGTCGATGGAGACGCGCACACCCAGCTTACGGATCTCGCCGATCACCTCGATGGCCACGTTGAGGCTGTGCATGAGTGCGTTTTCGGTGACCTCAAGGATCAGAGCCGAAGCGGGCAGGTCTTCGGCCTGCAGGGCCCTGGCGATGGCCTGGGGCAGCAGGCGGTCGCCGAGATTCAGCGCCGAGCAGTTCACCGAGACCCGCAGGTCGCGATAGCCCTCGCGATACAGCTGAGCGATATCCGCGCAGGCCTGGCGCATGACCCAGCCATCCAGCTCGCCGATCAGGCCAGTCTCTTCGGCGACGCGGACGAAGCGCTCCGGGCTCAGGGCGCCCAGGGTCGGATGCTGCCAGCGCACCAGGGCTTCCATGGCCACCGGTCGGCCGTCGGGGACGACGATGGGCTGGTAGGCCAGGTGCAGCCCGCCCTGGGTCAGGGCATGGCGCAGATCCATCTCCAGGCTGAGCAGGTCGTCGGCCTCACGCTGGAGTTCGTTGGCGAATCTCAGGCTACGATTGCGTCCGCTGCGCTTGCAGTGGCCGACCGCCAGGCCCGCGCTGCGCAACAACTGGCCGGCATCGGTGCCGTCCAGGGGGTAGTGGGCGACACCCAGACTGAAGGTCATGGCGATACGTTGCCCGGCGAGCTCGAAGGGCGGACGCAGCTGTTCCAGCAGGCGTAGGGCCAGCGGCTGGCTGTCGCCTCGGGTACCGAGTGGCAGCAGCAGACTGAATTCATCGCCGGCATAGCGCGCCAGGGGCAGATCGTTGTCCAGCACCGCACGAATCCGCTGCGCCACCTGCACCAGCAATTCATCGCCCAAGGCATGGCCGAGGCTATCGTTGATACGCTTGAAGTGATCGACGTCCAGCATCAGCAGGGCGAATTGTTCATCCTTGCGAGCCTGGCTCACCGCGCGGTCGACGGTCTGGATGAAGCTCGAGCCGTTGAGCAGATGGGTGAGGGGGTCGTGCAGGCTGATCTGGTCGAGGGTGGTGGAGACGCGCTCCAGGCGCAGGCGCTGGGCGTGGAAGCGCTCGCCGGCCCAGGCGGCGAGCAGGCCAGCCATGATGATGAAGAGGGTGCCGATGGCGATGCCGGTGCCCAGCTCCAGGTGCTGGATCATGCCTGGCGAGTCTTCCGACACGAAGCCGACGGGGACGGCCAGGGTCAGGGCGGCCATGCCGGTGAAGTGCATCGAGACGATGGCGAACCCCAGGCCCAGGCTACCCAGCAGGCGCAGCCAGATGGTCCGCAGGCCGGTCCGACCGCGCAGCCGGAAGGCCAGCAGCAGAGCCGCCAGCGAGGCCAGGCTGGCGATCACCACGGAGACCGCGACCAGCAGCGGATCGTAGAGCTGCTGGGCCACCGAATGCATGGCCAGCATCCCGGTGTAGTGCATGGCGGCGATGCCCAGGCCGGCGGCGAGGGAGGCGAGCAGGTACTGGGTCGCGCTGAGGGACTCGCGCCCGATCAGGTGCATCACCGTGTAGGACACCGCGATGGCGATCAGCAGCGAAGTCAGGGTCTGCAGCGGGTCGTAATGCACATGGATGCTGATCTTGAACGACAGCATGGCAAGGAAGTGCATGGACCAGATGCCACCGCCCAGGGCGATGGCGCCGATCAGCTTGGCCAGCTCGCTGCCACGGCGCGAACGGCTGGTGGTCACCCAGTCGGCCATGGCCAGGGCGGTGTAGCCGGCAGCACTGGCGATGAGGTACGACAAGACGACCAGCAACCCCTCGTAGTCGTAGGCTCCAAGGACCTGGTAACCAGGGGGAAGCAAGGTGGAGAAATTCAGCATGCTCAATCGCCAGCTTGCCGCAGAAGGCACGAAAGGAGGGGACGATGCTCAGGACATCGGCAGGAACGACCACGTCTTTAATTGTACCGACGGGCGTAGGGGAACGGGAGATGGCCGACGCCAGTGTGGTGTTTCAGAAGTTCGCGCAAGAATTGGCGAGTGATTTTTGTTCGTGGGCTAGGCGCCGCGACGAGTCATAGCAGGGCTATGGCGAGGAGTGGCAACGACGTCCATGGCGGTCCGCCGCTG
>NZ_CAJYDW010000014.1 GCF_913774235.1 uncultured Pseudomonas sp.
GTCCTAGCGAAGCATCGTTTGATACCTTGCGTGAGGCGATCTCGCAGAGGCCACCTCTCTAGTTCCCGTTCAGACCAGTGCTCGTTGCTTGAAACCAACCCTGTCCAACATTTGGGGGTCATTTCACAGGGGTGGGCGCCCCTTCTAACGACTTTTTCGCCAGGCAAAGGATAACCTCAGGTCAGGCAGGTACCCGCCCGAGGCGCTCCAGCAGCCACTGCTGGAAACGCCGTATCGCCTCGTGATCCTCGGCTTCCTCGCGGATCGACAGATAGTGCCGGCTGTTGCGCAGCACCACCTGCTCCTGGATCGGCCGCACCAATAGCCCCTGCTCCAGTAACGCCGCCACCAGGTGGTTCCAGCCCAGGCTGATGCCCTGGTGGGTGAGCACCATGCCGATGATCAGGTTGTAGTCGTTGGCGTTGAACAGCTGCGGACTGCCGGCCGGACGCTCGTCCAGGTCCACGCCCTGGAAGGCCAGCCAGACACCCCAGTCGACGTGCTCGGCCACCTGGGAGCGGCCATAGGGGCTGAGGTTGAGCAAGGCCGCGTCACGCACCCCTTCGAGGCTGCAAATCTGCGGATTGCGCTCCAGGTACAGCGGCGAACACACGGGATAGATGACGTCGTGGAACAGCGCGGTGCTGTGATAGCCCTCGCGAACCCGCGGCATCTTGGTGATGAAGACGTCCGGCTGCACCCCTGGCTCCATGGCCAGGAAGTTCTGGGTGGTGATCAGGTTGAGTTCGATGTCGCCATGGCGGGCGAAGAAGTCCGGCAGGTGATGGGACAACCACAGCGCTGAGAATGCCGGGGAGCAGCACAGGGTGAGCACCCGCCTGGCGGCCTGGTTACTGCGGATGCGTTCGGCGGCCTGGGCAATGTTGACGAAGGATAACTGGGCCGCATCGAAGAACAGCTCGCCCGCCGGCGTCAGCGCCACCGCCCGCCCCGTCCGACTGAACAGCTGGGCGCCCAGATACTCTTCCAGCTCACGGATCTGCCGGCTGATGGCTGCCTGGGAGACGCACAGTGCCTCGGCGGCACGGGTGAAGCTTGCGTACTTGGCCGCCGCCACGAAGGCTTTGACGGCGCGCAGCGAAGGCATCTTCAGCAACAGCGTATCGGGATCTACGGGTTTGGACATCGCGCTTCTCGACGCAGGTGACGGGGAGATGACGCCATTATTGGCCGCGCGGCGCCGACCTTAGAACCCTTGGCGCCTCCTTACATATCCCCAGACGACACTCCTGGCGCCCTCAGCGAACTCATAACGGGACGTTATCAAATCGCGCCAGGAAATGTTGTTGGATTCGCGGGGGGCCAGCTTATAGATTTGCTGGAAAGCCCCTACCAAGAGGGCCACGAACAACAATAAGAAGGGACCGCCCTCGTGAAAACAGCAACCCTTTGCTCCTGCCCAGAATCTTTCATCAACCCGATCGGCATGGTGGTGCCCAACCGCCGTGCTGGGCACGCAGGAGGCCTGGTATGACTCGCTCCGACGAAATCATCACGGTCCGCAATATCTACAAGGTGTTCGGTTCCCAGGCGGACCAGGCCATGGCCCTGGTCCGGGCCGGCGCCTCCAAGGCCGAGGTCTTCGAGCGGACCGGCCAGGTCATCGGCGTGTTCGACGCCAACTTCTCGGTGATGCGCGGCGAGATCTTCGTGATCATGGGCCTCTCCGGCTCGGGCAAGTCGACCATGGTACGACTGTTCAACCGCCTGATCGAACCCACCGCCGGCTCCATCTTCCTCAACGGCAAGGAAATCACCGGCCTCTCCGACCGCGATCTGCTGCAGGTAAGACGCAAGGACATGGGCATGGTGTTCCAATCCTTCGCCCTGATGCCGCACATGACGGTGCTCGACAACGTCGGCTTCGGCCTGCAGATCAGCGGCGTCGCCGAGAAGGAGCGCAATGGCCGGGCCATCACCGCCCTGCGCCAGGTCGGCCTGGCCGGTCAAGAATACTGCTATCCGCACCAACTCTCCGGTGGCATGCAGCAGCGCGTGGGCCTGGCCCGGGCACTGGCCAACGATCCGGCCATCCTGCTGATGGACGAAGCCTTCTCGGCCCTCGATCCGCTGATCCGCCACGAGATGCAGGGCGAGCTGATCAAGCTGCAGCAGCAGCAGGACCGCACCATCATCTTCATCTCCCACGACATCGAGGAAGCGGTGCGCATCGGTCACCGCATCGCCATCATGGAAGGCGGCCGGGTGGTACAGATCGGCACCCCGCGCGAGTTGCTGTGCAACCCCGCCAACGACTACGTCCGCACCTTCTTCAACGGCTTCGACGCCAGCCGCATCCTCAAGGCCGGCGACATCGCCCAGCGCGAAGGCGAGATCCGCTACACCCCCGGCCGCGACGTCCCGATCATGGCCGACACGCCGCTCAAGGAGATCTTCGGCACCCTGGCCCGCGCCAGCGCACCGGTGCCGGTGGTGGACGCCCAGGGCGCCTACCAGGGCCACATCTCCCAAGGCCACCTGCTGAGCTATCTCGGCGGCCACTGATCGCTGTTTTCATCCGTACGGGCGCACCGTTCGCGCCGGAGGTCCCGCTCATGTCCGATTTCAGCCTGCTCGATCCCTTCAAGACGCTCACCGTGCCGGTCGGCTCCTGGGTGGAAGGGGCGTTGCGCTTTCTAGTGCACAACTTCCGTGAGGTGTTCCGCTCCATCCGCTGGCCGGTAGACCAGGTGCTGGACGGCATCCAGACGGCCTTGACGTCGGTACCCCCTACCGTGTTCATCGTGCTGGCCGCCCTGCTCGGCTGGCAGATCGGTGGCCGTCGCATCGGCCTGCTGACCCTGGCCACGCTCACCGCCCTGGGCCTGATCGGCGTCTGGAACGATGCCATGGTCACCCTCTCACTGGTGCTCACCTCCCTGGTGTTCTGCGCCTTGATCGGCATCCCGCTGGGCATCATCAGCGCCCGCAGCAATCGCCTGGAGCTGTGCATCCGCCCGCTGCTGGACGCCATGCAGACGCTGCCGGCCTTCGTCTACCTGGTACCGGTGGTGATGCTGTTCGGCATCGGCAACGTGCCGGGGGTCATCGTCACCATCATCTTCTCCCTGGCGCCACTGGTACGGCTGACCAACCTGGGCATCCGCCAGGTGCCGGAAGACAAGATCGAAGCCGCCCGCGCCTTCGGCTGCACCCCCTGGCAGATGCTGGTCAAGGTCCAGCTGCCGCTGGCCGCGCCGACCATCATGGCCGGGGTCAACCAGACCCTGATGCTGGCGCTGTCGATGGTGGTGGTGGCTTCGATGATTTCCGTCGGCGGCCTCGGCCTCATGGTCCTCAGCGGCATCGGCCGCCTGGACATGGGCCTGGCCAGCGTCGGCGGTATCGGCCTGGTGCTGCTGGCGATCTTCCTCGATCGCTTCACCCAGGCCATGGGCGAGCGCAGCGCCCACCTGGCCACCGGTCAGCGCTGGTATCACAGCGGCCCGGTAGGTCTGGTGGTGCGACTGGTCGGCAAGAAGAAAGTCGTACCGCAGCCGGTTACTCCTTGAACGTGCCTTTCACCTAGAAAAACCAACACTCAAGCGACAGGTGCTCCATGAATCTATCCGCATGCAAGAAAGCACTCCTCTCCGGCTTCGCCGCCTCCGTCCTGGGGCTGACCCTGAGTGGCGCCGTCCATGCCGCCAGCGCCGACCAACCGGGCGCCGGGGTGAAGGTCACGCCCATCTTCCCCACCATCGCCGAAGAACGCTTCCGCGGCGAGATCGCCATCGCCGGCCTCAAGGCACTGGGCTACAACGTCCAAGCGCCCAAGGAGACCGACTACCCGGCGCTGTTCCTCGCGCTGTCCTACGGTGACGCCGACTTCAGCGTGCACATGTGGGAGCACCTGCACCAGGCCTTCTATGACAAGGCAGGTGGCGACGACACCATGCTCAAGGCCGGCTACGTGATGCCCGGCGTGATCCAGGGCTTCATGATCGACAAGAAGACCGCCGACCAGTACCACATCAAGGACCTGTCGGACTTCAAGAAACCGGAAATCGCCAAGCTGTTCGACAGCAACGGCGACGGCAAGGCCGACCTCACCGGCTGCAACCCCGGCTGGGGCTGTGAGCTGATCGTCGAGCACCAGCTCAAGGCCTACGGCCTGAACGATACCGTCACCGACAACCGCGGCTCCTACTTCGCGCTGATGGCCGACACCATCCAGCGCTACAAGGATGGCAAGCCGATCTTCTACTACACCTGGGTGCCGCAGTGGATCTCCAATGTGCTGGTGGAAGGTCGTGACGTGGTCTGGCTGCCGGTGCCCTTCACCTCGCTGCCCGACGGCAAGAACGATGTGAACACCACCTTCGAGGGCAAGAACCTCGGCGCCCCCATCGACAACGTCGTGGCGGTGCTCAACAAGGACTTCGCCAAGAAGAACCCCGCCGCGGTCAAGTTTCTCTCGGAGCTGAAGATCGCCACCGCCGACGAAAGCGCCCAGAACCTCAAGATGCAGAACGGCGAGAAGTCGCTGGACGACATCAAGCGCCAGGCCGCCGAGTGGATCAAGGCGCACCAGAGCGAGTGGGACGGCTGGCTGGCGGATGCCCGCGCCGCAGGCCAGAAGTGACCGCCTGAGGGCGAACGTGAGCGCAGCGACAGCGAGGTGGATGCGATGAGCGAGTCCTTCCAGAGCGTACCGCAAGCCTGCGACCCTGGCTGCGGCCAGGGTATGGCGGTCACAGGTCGCCCGGTGCGGATCGCCTTCATCTTGCTGGAGCGCTTCTCCCTGACGTCATTTTCCACGGCGCTCGATGTACTGAGCACCGGCGCCAGCCTGGTGCAGGGCGCTGACTACCAGCTCAGCGCCTGGTCGCTAGGCGGGGGCCCGGTGGCCAGCGATGTCGGCGTGGTTATCGATACCCAACCGCTGGCACTGGGTAATCTGCACCCGCAGATCCTGGTGGTAGTGGGGGGGCATCGTGTCCGCCTGGTGGCCGATAAGACCCTCAGGCGCACCCTGCGCCGCGCCGCCAGCGAGCGGGCGCTGATCTGCGGCCTGTGGAACGCCGCCTTCCATCTCGCCGACGCCGGCCTGCTCAACGACCGGCCGTGCGTCTGCCATCCGGAAAGCCTGGCGCCCATCCATGAGTACCACCCCCACTTGGCCCTGGCTACCAGCGGCCATGTGCTGGCCCAGCGCGTCGGCACCTGCGCTGACGCCGGTGCGGTGCTCGACCTGATGCTGGCAGCGCTGCAGACCTGCACCCTGGGCCGAGGCGATGCCGAGATGCAGATCAAGCGCTTGCACCAACCCGAGCGTGCGCCGGTCGCAGCGCCCATGCGCCGGCCGCCCCGGCTACTCGAAATGGCTCTGGGCCTGATGGAAGCGCATATCGAGGAACCACTGGCGATGGATGCCATTGCCGCGCGGGTCGGCATCTCCCGTCGGCAACTGGAGCGGCGCTTCGTGCGCTACCTCAAGGCACCGCCCGTACGCTACTACCAGGAACTGCGCCTGACCCGAGCACGCCAGCTGATCGCCACCAGCGACCGTAGCCTCACCGAAGTGGCCCTGGCCACTGGCTTCGTCAGCTATTCCCACTTCCACCGGCGCTTCAAGGAACTCTTCGGCCTGCCGCCGCAGGCGTTCCGCGATGACTACGACATCCAGCGATCACCGCACCCCGCCGCCTACGTCGGCGCGATGCCAGGCTGAATGCCCCTGAGCGACACCCTGCCTCCCACGAGGCAGGCAAGCCCTGTGCGCCCTGCGTCCAGGCCAGATATCCCAACCGAGACGGTTTCGCACCATGAAAGTCCAAGCCCTGCCTGCCGACGACAACAGCTGTGGCTGGTACCACACCAGCGCCCCGCGCACGCCGCGTCCCAGTCATCGCGGTCACAGCCAAGCTCCCTGGGTGGTGGTCGGCGCTGGCTTCACCGGTCTCGCCGCCGCGCGGCAGCTGGCGCTGAATTTTCCGGACGACGAAGTGATCCTGGTGGAAGCCCAGGAGGTCGGCCTGGGACCGGCCGGCCGCAATGCCGGCTTCGCCATCGACCTGCCCCATGACATCGGTGCCGAGGACTACATCGGCGACATCCGCATCGCCCGTACCGTGCTCAAGCTGAATCTCAGCGGTCAGGCCTATCTGCGCGAGCAGGTCGAGCGCTTCGCCATCGATTGCCAACTGAAGGCCTGCGGCAAGTACCAGGCCGCCGTGGAAGCGCGTGGCCTGGCGGTGCTCGATGCCTACCGGCGCGGGTTGGACAAGCTCGACCAGCCCTACGAGATGATCGAGCGCGAGGCGCTGCCCGATCACCTGGGCACCGCCTTCTACCACCGCGCGCTCTACACCCCCGGCGCGGTGCTGATCCAGCCCAGTGCCCTGGTCAAGGGCCTGGCCGACAGCCTGCCGGCCAACGTCACCCTCTACGAACGTACCCCGATCCAGGACGTGGAATACGGTCCGCGTCCCGAGCTGCGCCATGCCGCGGGGCGCATCACCGCGGGCAAGCTGGTACTGGCCAATAACTCCTTCGGCCAGCATTTCGGCTTCCTGCAGGGGCGCATGCTGCCGATCTTCACCTACGGCAGCCTGACCCGGCCGCTGACCACCGAGGAACAGGCGCGCCTGGGCGGCAAGCCCTACTGGGGCGCCATCCCCGCCGATCCCTTCGGTACCACGGTGCGACGCACGCCGGACCAGCGCCTGCTGATCCGCAACAGCTTCAGCTTCAACCCCGATGGTCGCAGCAATCCCAAGCATCTGCAGCGGGTGCTGCAGCGCCACCAGGCCTCCTTCGCCCGCCGCTTCCCGATGCTGCCGCAGGTCAACTTCGAATACACCTGGGGCGGCGCCCTGGCCATGACCCGCAACCACAACGGCTTCTTCGGCCAACTGGCGCCCAACGTCTATGGCGCCCTGGGTTGCAACGGCCTGGGCGTCACCCGCGGGACCGCCACCGGCAAACTGCTGGCTGACTGGCTGGCCGGCGAGCGCGACGAACTGATCGATTTCCTGCTGGCCGCCCCCGGCCCCAACGCCAACCCGCCGCAGCCGTTCCTCTCGGCCGGCGTCAATTTCAACCTCTTGTGGGGGCAGTACCGCGCCGGCTGCGAAAGCTGACGACCGCTCCCCTGACACCTGTGCAACCTCTGGAGGCTCCACCCATGAACTTCGACGGCATCTACACCCCCGCCATCACTCCGCTCAACGCGGACGGCGCCATCGACCATCAGGGCTTCGCCCAGGTCCTGGAACATCTGATCGATTCCAAGGTGCACGGCATCGTGGTCGGCGGCTCCACCGGCGAGTACTACGCCCACAGCGGCGAAGAGCGCCTGGCGCTGATCGCCCAGGCCTGCGACGTGGTGGGCAAGCGCCTGCCGCTGGTGATCGGCACCGGTGCCATCCGCACCGAGGACTCGGTGCTGTTCGCCCAGGCCGCCCGTGAGCAAGGCGCCGACGCCATCCTGGTCGGCACCCCGCCCTACGCCCTGCCGACCCAGCAGGAAATCGCCGAGCACGTGCTGACGGTGGACCGCGCCGCCGACCTGCCGATCATGCTCTACAACTATCCGGGGCGGATGAACGTCGCCATGGGCGAGGAATTCTTCGCCGCCATCGCCGGTTGCCGTAACGTCCAGTCGATCAAGGAAAGCAGCGGCGACATGGCCAGCCTGCACCGCCATGCGGTCAAGCGCCCGGATCTGCAGCTCTCCTGCGGCTGGGACGACCAGGCCCTGGAATTCTTCGCCTGGGGTGCGCGCAGCTGGGTCTGCGCCGGCTCCAACTTCGTGCCGCGCGAGCACGTGGCGCTCTACGAAGCCTGTGTACTGGAGCAGGACTTCGCCAAGGGGCGCCGGATCATGGCGGCCATGCTGCCGCTGATGGATTACCTCGAAGGCGGCAAGTTCGTGCAGTCGATCAAGTACGGCTGCGAACTGGCCGGCCTGCCCAACGGTGGCGTGCGCGCCCCGCTCAAGGGCATGACCGAGGCCGAGCAAGCCGAACTGGCGCAGGTCATCACTGCGCTGAAAAGCAACGTCGCCCGTATCGTCCAAGGAGCCTGACCATGACCGATCTGCTGAGCAAAGCTGCCTACGCCGACCTCGCCGCCGCCGTTGAGCTGCGTACCCAGGCCTTCATCGACGGCGCCTTCGTCGCCGCCCGTAGCGGCCAGACCTTCGCCACCACCAATCCCGCTACCGGTGCCGAACTGGCGCAGGTGGCCGCCTGTGACGCCGCCGACGTGGACATCGCCGTGGCCGCCGCCAAGGCCGCCTTCGAGGATGGCCGCTGGAGCGGCCTGCATCCTTCCGCGCGCAAGGCCGTGCTGCAGAAATTCGCCGCCCTGCTCGAGGAGCATGCCCATGAACTGGCGGTGGTCGAAAGCCTCGACAGCGGCAAGCCAGTCCGCGAATGCCAGACCATCGACGTGCCGGAGACCATCAACACCCTGCGCTGGCACGCCGAACTGATCGACAAGATCTACGACGCCACCGCCCCCACCGGGGCCGGCGCCCTGGCCATGGTGGTACGCGAGCCCATCGGCGTGGTCGGCCTGGTGCTGCCCTGGAACTTCCCGCTGCTGATGCTGGCCTGGAAAATCGGTCCCTCGCTGGCCGCCGGCTGCTCCATCGTGGTCAAGCCGGCCAAGGAGACCACCCTGAGCGCCCTGCGCGTGGCCGAGCTGGCCCACCAGGCCGGAGTGCCGGCGGGCGTCTTCAACGTGGTGCCCGGCGGTGGCAAGGAGGCCGGCGAGCCCCTGGGTCGCCATCCTGACGTCGCCGCGGTCAGCTTCACCGGCTCCACCGACACCGGTCGGCTGTTCCTCAAGTACGCCGCGGAATCCAACCTCAAGCGCATCGTGCTGGAACTGGGCGGCAAGAACCCCGCGGTGGTGATGAACGACGTCGAGGATCTCGATGTGGTCGCCCAGCACGTGGTCAATGGCGCCTTCTGGAACATGGGCGAGAATTGCTCGGCGTCTTCGCGGCTGATCGTCCATCGCGAGGTCAAGGACGCCCTGCTGGAGCGCATCCAGGTCCACCTGCAGGACTGGCAACTGGGCGATCCGCTGGACCCGGAGCACCGCCTGGGCTCCATGGTCAGCAAGGCGCATTTCGACAAGGTCCGTTCCTACCTGGAACACGCCAGCGAGCAGCAGCTCAAGGTGGTGACCGGTGGCGCGACGCGCGACGGCGTCTATGTGGAGCCGACCATCGTCGACGGCGTGGCCCGTGACAGCCGCCTGTTCCGCGAGGAAATCTTCGGCCCGGTGCTGAGCGTGACCACCTTCGACACCCTCGACGAAGCCCTGGAGCTGGCCAACGATACCGCCTATGGCCTGGCTGCCTCGGCCTACACCGGCAACCTGCGCAACGCTATCAAGCTGGCCCGCGGCATCCGCGCCGGGATCGTCACCGTCAACTGCTTCGGCGAGGGCGATGCCTCTACCCCCTTCGGTGGCTATAAGGAATCGGGCTTCGGCGGGCGCGACAAGTCGCTCTGGGCCCACGACCAGTACACCGAGATCAAGACCATCTGGATCGACGCGTCCTGATCGAGCGCTAAAAGCGCTACCCGGCTCGCCGCCTCAGGGCGGCGGATCGCTCTCCCCTGCCTGACCGCGATCACCGTCAGTACTGCGGCCGAACACTTGGAGGCAGTCTGAGGTTCGCCGCTGCGCTGATCGCGGTGGCGGGCCCGCTGACGCTCCTCCTGTGCCGCAGCCACGTAGTTAGAACGTGGCTGCGGCTCCTCGCCCGGCCGCGCACCGACGACCGCCATCCCACCTGCCGCCCTTGGCCTGCTAAGCTTCGCGGCTTTTTTGGCGCCCGCGCCGATGGCCGCGGGCACGCCGCACACCACCCTTCGTTCGACGACCGCGACTGGCCGCCAGAGCCAGCGCCGGACCCCATTCAACTGCCAGCTGGAATCCCCATGTCCACCGCTTCCCCGAGTCTGCAGCGCCGGCTCAAGCCCCGTCACCTCAACATGATCGCCATCGGCGGCTCCATCGGCACCGGCCTGTTCGTCGCCTCCGGCGCCACCGTGGCCACCGCCGGCCCGGGCGGCGCCCTGGCCGCCTATGCGCTGATCGGCCTGATGGTCTATTTCCTCATGACCAGCCTCGGCGAGATGGCTGCCTACCAGCCGGTCTCGGGGTCCTTCTCCATCTATGGCAGTCGCTTCGTCGAAGACGGCTTCGGCTTCGCCCTCGGCTGGAACTACTGGTACAACTGGGCGGTGACCATCGCCGCCGAACTGGTGGCCGCGCAGCTGGTGATGGGCTTCTGGTTTCCCGAGGTGCCGGGGCTGCTGTGGAGCGCGCTGTTCCTCGGCCTGATGTTTCTGCTCAACGCGGTGTCGGTACGCGGCTTCGGCGAGAGCGAATTCTGGTTCGCACTGGTCAAGGTAGCCACCGTGGTGGTCTTCATCGGCCTGGGCCTGGCCGCCATCCTCGGCATCTTCAGCGGCATCCAGCCGCCGGGGCTGTCGGTCTTCACCCAGGGCGAGGCGCCCTTCGTCGGCGGTCTGCAGGCCATGGTCGGGGTGGCCATGATCGCCGGCTTCTCCTTTCAGGGCACCGAGCTGATCGGCATCGCCGCCGGCGAATCGGAAAATCCGCGCAAGAACGTGCCCATCGCCATCCGCCAGGTGTTCTGGCGCATCCTGATGTTCTATGTGCTGGCGATCTTCGTCATCGGCATGCTGATCCCCTACACCGATCCGCGCCTGTTGCAGAACGACGCCACCGACGTCTCCGTCTCGCCCTTCACGCTCTTGTTCGAGCGCGCCGGCCTGGCCTTCGCCGCGAGCCTGATGAACGCCGTGATCCTCTCGGCGGTGCTCTCCGCCGGCACCTCGGGCATGTACGCCTCGACCCGGATGCTGCACAGCCTGGCCGAACAGGGCAAGGCGCCGCGGCTGTTCGCCCGGGTCGCGCGCAATGGCGTGCCACGCAACGCCCTGCTCGCCACCACCGCGGTGGGCGCCCTGTGTTTCTTCACCTCCCTGGTGGGCGACAAGGCGCTCTATGGCTGGCTGCTCAACACCTCGGGCATGTGCGGCTTCATTGCCTGGCTGGGCATCGCCGTGTCCCATTACCGCTTCCGTAAAGGCTACCTGGCCCAGGGCCGGCGCCTGGAAGATCTGCCCTATCGCGCCAAGCTTTTTCCTTTCGGGCCGCTGCTGGCCTTCGCCCTCTGCCTGGTGATCACCCTGGGGCAGAACTACGCCGCCCTGTTCGGCCCGAACGGCGTCGACTGGCTGGGCCTGGCCGCCACCTACATCAGCCTGCCGCTGTTCCTCGCCGTCTGGCTGGGTTATAGAGTCAAGCACCGCAGCCGGCTGGTGCGGCTCGAGGACATGGACGTGACACCGGGCGCCGACTGATCTAGCGCACGCGGCAGCCACCGGGCCGGAGCGTCCGGCGGCTGCCGTGCTAGCATCCGGGCTCTTCCCGCCGATTCCCCGCGCTGCCATGGGCAACACCCTCGCCTCCCGCCTGATCCCCGACATCCTCACCTACATCGCCTCGCACCAGTTGGCGGTGGGCACGCGGCTGCCAGAACGGGCCCTGGCCGAGCGGCTGCGGGTCTCCCGCTCGCCGGTACGCAGCGCCCTGCAGCAGATGGCCGACCGGGCCCTGCTCGACCGCCATCCCGAGGGCGGCTTCGCCGTGGCGGCCGCAGCCCTGGCCGCCACGCCGCCGGCGCGGGAAGAGGTGTCCGCCAGCGAGCGGCTGTACCTGGCCATCGCCCAGGATCGTATCGACGGCGAGTTGCCGCTGCGGATCAGCGAGAACGAACTGCTGCGCCGCTACCCGATCACCCGGGGCCAGTTGGCCGACATCCTCAGGCGCATCGTCCAGGAAGGCTGGGCCGAACGCCTACCGGGCTATGGCTGGAGTTTCGTCGAGGGTCTCACCTCCCCCGATGCCTATGAGCAGAGCTACAGCTTCCGTCTGCTGATCGAGCCGGCCGGCATCCGCGAACCGGGCTTCGCCCTGGATGCCGACGCCCTGCGTCGTTGCCGCGACGAGCAGGCGCTGCTGGTCGCCGGCCAGGTGTTCGAGGCCTCGCCCGCGGAGATCTTCGATGCCAACACCCGCCTGCACGAGACCATCGCCCGCTGCTCCGGCAATGCCTTCATCCTCGACGCCCTGCGCCGTCTCAATCGCCTGCGTCGGCTGATCGAATACCGCAAGTCGGTGGATCGCGAGCAGGCCCTGCGCCGCTGCCAGGAGCATCTGCAGCTCATCGACCTGCTGCTGGACGACCGGCGCGAGGAAGCGGCCGCCTTCCTGACCCAGCACCTGAACAACGCCGTCCAGGAAAAACGCGACATCGCCGAGCCCTGAACCTGCGGCGCCAAGGGCCTGCCCGCCAGGACGCGGGGGCGTTAGACTGGCGGACTTCTCCTTGCTACCCGAGGCCGCCATGCCGATCCGTCACGCCATCGTCCATCTGATCGACAAGAAGCCCGACGGCCAGCCGGCGACCCTGCACGCGCGGGACGCCACCCTTACCGACTCCCAGGCCATCGAGAACCTGCTGGCCGATCTCAACGACAGCTACAACGCCAAGCCCAACAAGGCCTGGGGTCTGTTCCACGAGGAGTCCGGTGCCTATCCCTTCAGTGGCTGGCTCAGCGCCTACCTGGAAGGCGAACAGGATTTCGTCGCCTTCAGCCGCCAGGCGGTGGAACACCTCAAGAGCCTGATGGAAAGCAGCAACCTCTCCACCGGTGGCCATGTGCTGTTCGCCCAGTACCAGCAGGGCATGACCGACTACCTGACCATCGCCCTGCTGCATCACAGCGAAGGGGTGACCGTCACCGAGAGCCTGGACGTCGCCCCGGCCAAGCACCTGGACCTGGGCCAGCTGCACCTGGCGGCGCGCATCAACCTCTCGGAATGGCGCAACAACAAGCAGTCGCGCCAGTACATCTCCTTCATCCGCGGCAAGGGCGGCAAGAAGGTCTCGGACTATTTCCGCGACTTCATCGGCTGCCAGGAAGGGGTCGACGCCAAGGGCGAGACCCGCACCCTGCTCAAGGCCTTCAGCGACTACGTGGAGAGCGAGGACCTGCCCGAGGAAGCCGCCAAGGAAAAGACCGACACCCTGGTCGACTACGCCAGCAGCCAGGCCAAGCGCGGCGAGCCCATGGCCCTGGATGCCCTCTCCGAACTGATGGATGACGAGGCACCACGCGCCTTCTACGACTACATCCGCAACAAGGATTACGGCCTGGCCCCGGAGATCCCGGCGGACAAGCGCACCCTCAACCAATTTCGCCGCTTCACCGGCCGCGCTGAGGGGCTGTCGATCAGCTTCGAGGCGCACCTGCTGGGTTCGCGCATCGAATACGACGAGAGCCAGGACCTGCTGATCATCCGCGAGGTGCCGACCCAGCTGAAGGATCAGCTCAAGCGACGCAAGGACTGACCGGCGGACCGGCCGACACCCGGGGTTGCAAACGAAGTCACCGATCGGGCGCCCCCGGCTGGACAGCCGCCAGGCAAAGGGGGCACAAGATGTCCCTTCTTCTCTTCATCTGCCGAAAAAGTCGAAACCATGAGCCAGTACCCCTTCGAACGCCGCATCGTCATCACCCTGCAATCGAACAACGAGCTGACGCTGGACGCCGCCCTCGACCAGGCGGTGAGCCGGATCAAGCAGGGCGAGACCCACGGCGGCGACGAAGGCCTGGCCACCGCCTACAGCTTCACTGTCGATACCGTCGCCGAAGGCCCGGCCGGCCCGGTGGACCTGGGCGAATACCTGGGCCGTCCGGCGACCAAAGCCGAGCAGGCGGTAGTGGACAGTGGTGTCATCCCGCGTTTCCGCCTGGGGCAGGAGGTGGCCGTGCAACTGGCCAACGGCGCGCTCAAGCCCAGCAGCATCCAGGAGGTGCGCCTCTTTCCCCAGGTGGAAGGCCCCTGCTGGCTGTACCTGGTAGAAGAGCGTGTCCATCGCGACTATCTGCCGGCGAAGAAACTGCGGGCGATCTGAGCGGAGTCCGGTTGGGTTGTTGGGCTTCGCCGACGCTCAACCCAGCCTACGATCCTACGTCGGCTGAGCACTTAGGGGGGAAAACCCCGCAGCGTTTTCCACACGAGGCTCGGGAAGCGGCGGATAAGGCTACGCCGTTACCCAGCGCATCGGATACGGGGATTATCGCGGCCATGGGCCGCTCCTACAGGGAGTGATGCTCTTGTAGGAGCGGTCCATGACCGCGATTCGTGGCCAGGCCATGCAACCCAAGGCCTTGGATCTCAACCGCGGTAGGCATCGATCTGGCGATACAGCGACAGCGCCGGCGCTAGCTGCGGATTGGTCAGGGTACTGGCATTCATCTGCGTCAGCACAGCGCCATCCAGGGAGTTGCGTACATCGGCGCCGAGATCCTGCAGACCGTAGCGCGTCAAGGACTGCATCTTCCAGCTGGGGCTGCCATTGGCACCGGTGGCGATGCTGAACACCGGTTGGGTCAGCCCCTGGTCATCGGCCTGGGAGGCGGGGGCGACGCCGACCGGACTCATCTGATCGAGCAACTGGGTGGTTTCCTGGCCCGGCCGCCAAGTGGGCGAGCCGGGATTCACCGTCGCGGCGAGCTCGGAATCCAGGGTATCGGACGGCGCCCAGGTCCAGGGCTCGGCCCCGTCCTTGGCGTTGGGCGCGGCCACCACCGAGAAGGCGGCGTTCTGGTCGTCGGTGCTACGCCCAGCCATGGCGAAATAGGCTACCTGGCGTTCCGCCGGGGTGAAGGCACCGGAGTCGTCGCGGGCGATGCGCGACAGGCTGTCGCCATCCAGGCCGGCGAAGGGATTCTTGCTCGAGGCGTCGCTGTAGCGACTGGCGTCGCCATAGAAATTTACCAACAGATAATTGGCGGCCTGCTTGGCCAGTTGGGTACGCCCGGGCGTGGCATCGTCCGGCAATTCGCCGAGCACTCCGGCGTCCTTGCCCTGGGACTGGATCTGCTGCTTGAGGTCTTGCATGAAAGCATCCAGCTCGCCGCTGTCGGACGTGCTGCTGGAAGGCTGCAGGGGCAGCAGGTTGGAGACCAGTTGCGCCGACGCCGACAGATCCACCGCCACGTCGGCACCACCGGCCGCCTCGGCAGCACTGGCGGCGTCGGTGGAAGCGTTCGTCGGCGCGGTCGCGCCGTGCGAATTCGGCTGTGGCGAAGGAGTCGAAGCCGAATAGGCTTGGGTCGCTGTCACGTTCATCTTCACGCCCTCCGGTCGCACCGATGACTCGTCTCAGCCTCCTTTATGCCAGGGCAGCCTTAGGCTTTGCTTAGGGCTACGGCCAAGAATCGCCGACCAAGAGCGAAAGCGCGCAGCGAGGCTTCAGCCGCGTCGCTCCCACACCTCGCAGGCGTAGGCTGGACGACCGTCCGCGGCCGGATGCGCCTGGCGCGAGGCCAGTTGCCAGTCGTCTTCGTTCCAGTCCGGGAAAAAGACGTCACCGTCCGGCGCCAGGGCAACGCGGGTGAGATAGAGACGCTGCGCCACCGGCAGCGCCTCGGCGAACAGCTGGGCGCCGCCGATGAGCATGATCTCGCTGGCGCCGCGCTCCTGGGCCCAGGCGTCGGCGCGCGCCACCGCCGCGGCCAGCGACGCACAGACCTCGGCACCTTCGGCGACCAGATCAGTCTGACGGGAGACCACCAGATTCAGGCGGCCCGGCAGCGGGCGACCGAGGGAATCCCAGGTCTTGCGACCCATGATCAGCGGCTTGCCGAGGGTCACCGCCTTGAAGTACTGGAGCTCCGCCGGCAGATGCCAGGGGAGGCGATTTTCGATGCCGATGACGCCGTTGTCGGCCACGGCGACGATCAGGCTCAGGGGAAGAGAGGTTTTCATGGTGACAGAGCATAACAGAGCCGTTAACAGCGAGCGCGCCAGGGACTATCCTCGCCGTTTTCGCCGCACGGGCGCCGACGCGTGACCGCTACCCCTTCTCCTGCCTTCGACGATCTCTGGCTGACCGAAGCCCTGCGCCTGACCGAAGAGGACAGCGGTCCGCTGGAGGATGCCGAAGCCAATCGCCAGGCTCGCGTGGCCGGCGGCGGCTTCGAAGCGCGCCTGGTGACCCGCGCCCGCCTGCTCGGCCAGCGCGACGGTCTGCTGGCGGCCCAGCGCCGCTGGCGCCAGGGCGCACTGCTGGCCGCCTGGCTGCTGGGCATCGTGGCGCTGTTCTGCGGTGCCGGACTCGCGGCCGGCGCCCTGGGCGACGGCAGCCGCCCGGTCAACGTGTTCTGGGCGCTGGGCAGCCTGCTCGGACTCAATCTGCTCAGCCTGCTGGTCTGGGCCTTCGGCCTGCTGGGTGGCGGGCGCCAGCTGGCCTCGCCGCTGGCCCGGCTCTGGCTGTGGCTGTCGGGCCGCCTGGCGCGGGATGCGCGGGCGCTGCACCTGGGGCCGGCACTGGTCGGCCTGCTCGGTCGCGCCCGCCTGCTGCCCTGGGCCCTGGGCGGCCTGGTCCACGGCCTCTGGCTGCTGATCCTCGGCAGTGCCCTGGCCACGCTGCTCGCCCTGCTGTCCGGGCGCAGCTATCTGTTCGTCTGGGAGACCACCCTGCTCGGCAGCGATACCTTCGTGCTACTGACCCAGGCGCTCGGTGCCCTGCCCCAGCTGCTGGGCTTTCCGCTGCCCGACGCCGCCAGCATCGCCGCCAGTGGCGATGCCGCCAGCCCCCTCGCGGCGGCGCGCCAGGCCTGGGCCGGCTGGCTGCTGGGCGTGGTGCTGGTCTATGGCCTGCTGCCGCGCTTGCTGCTCGCCCTGCTCTGCCTGTGGCGCTGGCGCCAGGGTCGCCAGCGGCTGCAGCTGGACGTGAAGCGCCCCGGCTATCTGCAACTGCGTGAGCGGCTGCTCCCCACCAGCGAACGGCTGGGCGTCAACGATGCCGCCCCCGCCCAGCTGCCGCAGCAGGATGCCGGTGGCCTGGCGCGCAGCGGCGACGAGGCCCTGCTGGTGGGCATCGAGCTCACCGACCACACCTGGCCGCCGCCCCTGCCCACCGGCGTGCGCGATGCCGGGGTGCTCGACGATGGCCAGGGGCGCCGTCACCTGCTCGAACAACTGACCCGCTATCCGGCGCGCCGCCTGCTGATCGCCTGCGACCCGCGCCGTTCACCGGATCGCGGCACCCTGGCACTGCTCGCGGAGCTATCGCGTTGCGCCACCGCCACCCGGATCTGGCTGCTGCCGGCGCCCCTGGGTGGCAAGGTCGATCCGATCCGGCTGGACGACTGGCGCCAGGCCCTCGACGCCCTGCGTCTGGCACACTGCGCGGGTGATCTCGAAGAATTGGCCTGGCTGGAGGCGAATCCATGAACGGCCCCCTGCGCCTGGCGCTGGTCGGCCACACCAATGTCGGCAAGACCTCGCTGCTACGCACCCTGACCCGCGACGTCGATTTCGGCGAGGTCTCCCATCGCCCGAGCACCACCAGGCACGTCGAGGGGGCGCGGCTGTCGGTGGACGGCGAGGCCCTGCTGGAACTCTACGACACGCCGGGCCTGGAAGACGCCATCGCCCTGCGCGACTACCTGGAGCAATTGGAAAGGCCCGGCGAACGCCTGGACGCCGCCACCCTGCTCGATCGTTTCCTCGACAGCGTGGAAGCCCGCCAGCGTTTCGAGCAGGAGGCCAAGGTGATCCGCCAGTTGCGTGCCTCCGATGCCGGTCTCTATGTGATCGACGCCCGCGAGCCGGTGCTGGCCAAGTATCGCGACGAGCTGGCAGTGCTGGCCGGCTGCGGTCGGCCCCTGGTGCCGGTACTCAACTTTGTCGCCGCCGACGGCCACCGCGCGGAAGACTGGCGCGCCACCCTGGCCCGTCTCGGCCTGCATGCCCTGGTGCGCTTCGACAGCGTCGCCCCGCCAGCGGACGGCGAGGCACGTCTCTACGAAAGCCTGGCGACCCTGCTGGAAAGCGGTCGCCCGGCTTTGCAGCGACTGATCACCGACCATGCCGAGCAGGCCCTGCGCCGTCATCAGGAAGGCGTGCGCCTGATCGCCGAGTTGCTGGTGGATGCCGCTGCCGCGCGGCGCAGCGTGGCCCCTGGAGATGCCGAGGTGGCTGCGGCGACGACCGAGTTACGCGACGGCCTGCGCACCCGCGAACAACGTTGCGTGGAAGACCTGCTGCGGCTGTTCGGCTTTCGACCGGGCGACGCCCACGCCAGCGACCTGCCGCTACTGGACGGGCGCTGGGGCGATGACCTGTTCAATCCGGAAACCCTGCGCCTGCTGGGCATTCGCCTGGGCGGCGGGGTGGCGGCCGGAGCCGCGGCGGGAGTGGGCCTGGACCTGCTCGCGGGCGGCCTGACCCTGGGCGCCGCGACGGTGTTGGGCGCCCTGGCCGGTGGCCTGGCCCAGACCGGCGGCCACTACGGCAAGCGGCTGTTCGGCAAGCTGCGCGGCGGACGGGAGCTGTCCATCGACGATGCCGTGCTGCGCCTGTTGGCGGTGCGCCAGCGCCAGTTGCTGGCGGCGCTGGAAGCCCGCGGCCATGCCGCCCAGGGCGCCATCGAGGTGGCCGCCCCCGACGAGCAGCGCTGGCGTGAAGGCAAGCTGCCGGCTGCCCTGCAGGTAGCCCGCGCTCACCCGGAATGGTCGGCGCTCAATCCACGGCCGCGTCTGCAGGCCGATGATCGCCAGAGCCGTATCGACGAAATCGCCACCGCCCTGGACGCGGACACCTAGCGGCCTTCCACCTCGGCAAGAAAGTCAGCCACGACCGCCATGCAGGCCTCGCGCTCTTCCACGTGGGGCATATGGCTGGAGGCTTCGAACAGGCGCCAACGCACGTCCGGGATGAGCCGGTCGAAGGGCTCCACGCAAGCCGGCGTGGCCTCGTCATGACGCCCGGAGATCAACAAGGTCGGCACCTGAATCCGCTCCAGCCGGTCGATCACGCTCCAGTCCTTGAGACTGCCGATCACATGGAACTCGGTGGGACCGTTCATGGCGTGGTAGACGGTGGGATCGGCGTCGATGGCGGCGAAGGTCCGCGCCACCTCGGCGGGCAGCGGCTGCACCCGGCAGACGTGGCGAGCATAGAAGACGTCGCTGGCGGCTCGGTAGTCGGCCGAGTCGGTGGTACCCGCGGCCTCGTGCCGATCCAGGGTGGCCTGCACCTCGGGCGGCAACTCGGCCCGCAGCCCAGCCGCAGCCTGGCGCCAGAGCGCCATGGAGGCAGGCGAGTTGGCGATGATCAGACCGCGCAGCCCTTCTGGCTGACGGACACCATGCTCGGCCCCCAGCATCCCACCCCAGGATTGGCCGAGCAGCACGTATTCGGCGATGCCCAGGTGGCGCAGCAGGTTGTTCAGTTCCGCGAGGAACAGCTCCACCGTCCAGAAGCCGGGATCGATTCCCCGCAGGTGCGTGGAGCGACCATTGCCGAGCTGATCGTAATGGACCACCGGCCAGCCGTGCTCGGCCAGGTCCTTGAAGCTGTCGACGTAGTCATGGGTACAACCGGGCCCGCCATGGGCCACCACCAGCGGCAGCCGGCCCGTGGTCAGATCGCCGGTGACCCGATACCAGGTCTGGTGACCCTGGAAACCGGCGTAGCCTTCTTGAACCTGCATGGAAACCTTCCTCGTCACGATGGGAACGGGGTCAGGCTAACGGGCGGGGTCGAAGGGGATAACTGGGAAAAGTTGTAGGTTTGGGGAGTTGGGCTGATTCGCGGAACCAGCGGATTTCCTACGCTGATGGTCCCTGTACGCCAGATGCCTCCTCCATGCTGGACCGCCCCCTCTCCCGCTTGCGGGGGAGGGTTGGGGTGGGGGCTTATCTAGTCGCCAAGCTGATTTGAGGTGTATCCGGAAGCTTCTTATTCCGCCCCCGCCGGGCGGGTCACTTTTGCCAGTCGCGGCTACGCGCCCCGGACAAAAGTAACCAAAAACGCTCGCCCCGACTGGCCGCTCCTGCGCGTTGCGCAGGATGCCCTCACGTCAGCGCCGCTCCAGCGGGCCGGGGCCGAAGGGCCGTCCTGGCCCTCGGCCCCTTTCGCGGCATCCATGCCGCTCACCCGCCTCCTCGACCCTGCCGTTCGGCCGGCCAAACGGGGCACTGGGGTGCCGGCTGAGAGTTGGGCGTCATAGAGCAGACCTGCGTTCCAAACCTGCTGATCTACTGAATTAGTGCCGCCAAGAAACATGAGAAGAGAAGAGAAGAGAAGAGAAGAGAAGAGAAGAGCTGACCAGCCTTTTAAAAAGACACTTCCAGCCGGCACCCAGCGCCCTGCTCAGGAGGCCGAGCGCAGCCGTTCTGTAGGTGGGTGAGCGGCAAGGAGGCCGCGAAAGGCGTCGAGGGCCAGGACGGCCCTTCGACGCTGGCCCGCCGGAAGGGCGGCGGAGTGAGGGGACCCGGAGCGCAGCGTAGGGCCGGATGACCAGGGCAAGCTTTTTTGGTTACTTTTTTGCGGGGCGCGCAGCCGCGACTGCAAAAAGTAACCCGCCCGGCAGGGGCGGAACGGGAAGTATCAGCAGACACCTAAAATCAGCTTAGCGACCTGAGCTGAGCACATCCCCCACCCCAACCCTCCCCCGCAAGCGGGAGAGGGGGCAGTTCGGCAGGCGGGACTACCTTCCAGCACTGGAACAGGCGCTTGCGTAGGGTGGCTGAAGGCGCAGCCTCATCCACCAAACCACCAACGCGAAGTCAGTGCGACTTGAGCCCCGCCGCCGTCAACACCAACCTCAACACCCAGGCCACCACCCCCAGGGCCACCAGGCTGCAGGCCCAGATACCTGCCATCCAGGCCAGCCGCTGCCAGAGCGGCTTGCTGTCGGCGGGGTTGGGTTCGCGCGAGCGGCCGGCCATCAGTGGTAGCCCTCCCCCGCGCGTACCTTGCCGCGGAACACGTAGTAGCCCCAGAAGGTGTACATCAGGGTGATGGGGATGATGAACAGGGTGCCGATGAGCAGGAAAAGCTGGCTCTGCGGCGGCGACGAGGCCTCCCAGATGGAGACCGCCGGCGGGATGATGTTCGGCCAGAGGCTGATGCCCAGGCCGCTGTAGCCGAGGAAGATCAGCGCCAGGGTCAGCAGGAAGGGCGCATGGTGCGAGTCCTCGCGCAGGATGGCGCGCAGCAGGGCCAGGGTCACCACGCCCACCAGGATCGGCACCGGCAGGAACCAGAACAGGTTGGGCATGCTGAACCAGCGGGCGGAGATGGCCGCCTGGCTCAGCGGCGTCCAGATGCTCACCACCGCAGTGAAGGCCAGTAGCAGGAACAGCAGCGGCTTGGTCAGGCGGCGCATGGTGGCCTGTAGCGGGCCTTCGGTCTTCATGATCAGCCAGGTGCTGCCCAGCAGGGCGTAGGCGGCGATCACGCCCAGGCCGCAGAACACCGAGAAGGGCGTCAGCCAGTCCAGCGGACCACCGACGTACTGGCGATTCTCCACCGGGAAGCCTTCGATGAAGGCGCCCAGGGCCACGCCCTGGCAGAAGCTGGCCAGCAACGAGCCGAAGATGAAGGACTTGTCCCACAGGGCTTCCTTGCCTTCCTGGACCTTGAAGCGGAACTCGAAGGCCACGCCGCGGAAGATCAGCCCGATCAGCATGAAGATCAGCGGCAGGTAGAGCGCCGGCAGGATCACCGAATAGGCCAGCGGGAAGGCGCCGTAGAGACCGGCCCCGCCCAGCACCAGCCAGGTCTCGTTGCCGTCCCAGATGGGCGCCACGGTGTTCATCATCACATCGCGGTCTTCCTTGCCCTTGACGAAGGGAAAGAGGATGCCGATGCCCAGGTCGAAGCCGTCCATGACCACGTACATCATGAGACCGAAGATGATGATGATCGCCCAGATCAGCGGGAGGTCGATGCCAGGGATGCCGTTCATGCGCGGTCTCCGCTCAACTGGTCGGTGGGATTGTTTTCTTCCAAGCCATCGTCGGCGCCGGACAGTGGCCGCTTGGGATGGCGATCGGTGCCCGGACCGCCGGAGGTGGGCAGATCGCCCTCGCCGGTGTGCGGACCCTTGCCGATCATGCGCAAGGCATAGAGGGTGCCGATGCCGAACACGGCGAAGTAGACCACCACGAAGGCCACCAGGGTGATGCTCAGTTGGGTGACGCTGTGGTTGGACACCCCGTCCTTGGTGCGCAGCAGACCGTAGACGATCCACGGCTGGCGGCCCACCTCGGTGGTGAACCAGCCAGCCAGCAGGGCGATCAGGCCGATGGGACCGGTGCAGACCATGAATCTCAGGAAGGTGCGGGTCTCGAACAGCTTGCCGCGCCAGCGCAGCCAGGCGCTCCACAGGCCGGCGGCGATCATCAGCAGGCCGAGGGCGACCATGATGCGGAACGACCAGAACACCACGTAGGCCGGCGGCCGGTCTTCCTTGGGGAAGTCCTTGAGCGCCGGGATCGGCTCGGTGAAGCTGTGCTTGAGGATCAGGCTGCCGAGCACCGGGATCTCCAGCTTGAAGCGGGTTTCCTCGCGCTCCATGTCCGGCCAGCCGAACAGGATCAGCGGGGTGGCCTCGCCGGGCGGATTCTCCCAGTGGCCTTCCATCGCGGCGATCTTGGCCGGCTGATGTTCCAGGGTGTTGAGGCCATGGGCGTCACCGACCATGGCCTGGATCGGGGCCACCAGCAGGGCCATCCACAGCGCCATGGAGAACATCTTGCGCACCGCTGGATTGTCGTTGCCGCGCAGCAGGTGCCAGGCCGCCGAGGCACCGACCAGGAAGGCCACCGACAGGTAGGCGGCGATGGTCATGTGCGCCCAGCGGAAGGGGAAGGACGGGTTGAAGATCACCGCCAGCCAGTCCACCGGCACGATGCGGCCGTCGACGATCTCGAAGCCGCTCGGGGTGTGCATCCAGCTATTGGACGACAGGATCCAGAAGGTCGACATCAGGGTGCCGATGGCCACCATCACCGTCGAGAAGAAGTGCAGGCCACGGCCCACCCGATTCCAGCCGAACAGCATGACGCCGAGGAAGCCGGCCTCGATGAAGAAGGCGGTGAGCACCTCGTAGGTCAGCAGCGGCCCGGTCACGGCGCCGGCGAAGTCGGCGAAGCCGCTCCAGTTGGTGCCGAATTCATAGGCCATCACCAGGCCGGACACAACGCCCATGCCGAAAAAGATGGCGAAGATCTTCAGCCAGAAGTGGTACAGGTCCTTGTAGACGTGGTCGTCGGTCTTCAGCCAGAGGCCCTCGAGCACGGCGAGAAAGCTCGCGGTACCGATGGACAAGGCCGGGAAGATGATGTGGAAGGAGACGGTGAAGGCGAACTGGATCCGCGCGAGATCCAGAGCTTCGAGGCCGAGCATGATGATTCCTCTCAGGCACGCCGGCCATCGAGGGTAGCCGGTCGAGTAGGACGCTGACCGAGGTTCGAACCCCTCGGCGCCGGGACGGTTCTAGCGCAACGCGGAAAAAACCCGAGCACTAGCCCATCCAGTCGACCGAAAGGCTGACGCGGATCAATGTCAGGCTTTAGAGTAGTCCTCCTGGATACATTTGCTTACGTGGTTCGATGTCGCATTGGGCAGGCTGTCGCACCCCCGCAGTTGTATGACGATAAGCCCCAGGTGGCTTAAGATGCCGCCTCCGCCCCGAGCCCCCGTCATGTCCGGCGATACCCTGCTGCTGCGTCACCATCGTCCCTTCGTCGCCTTCTGGTTCGCCCGCATCTGCACCGCCGGCAGCTTCCAGATGCTCACCGTGGCCATCGGCTGGCACCTCTACTCCCTCACCGGCAACGTGCTCGACCTGGGGCTGGTCGGGTTGGTGGAATTCCTGCCGCGGGTGCTGTTCATGCTGCACACCGGCCACGTCGCCGATCGCTACGACCGCCGCCGGGTCGCTGCCCTGTGCCAGACCGGCCAGGGGCTGATCGCCCTGGTGCTGCTGGTGGGCAGCCTGAACCAGGCGGTGACCCGCGAGCTGATCTTCATCCTGGCCTTCTGCCTGGGCACCGCCCGCGCCTTCGAGCAGCCCACCACTCAGGCGCTGCTGCCCAACATCGTGCCGCCGGCGATCTTTCCGCGGGCCATCGCCGCGGCGGCCTCGGCCATGCAGGGGGCCACCATCATCGCCCCCGCGTTGGGTGGCCTGCTCTATGCCCTCGGCGCCGCCTGGGTCTATGGTCCGGCCCTGCTGTTCTACGGCGTGGCGGTGGTGCTGGTCTCCAGCCTGCCGGCGCGGCAGACGCCCAGCCAGAAGGAAAAGCCGACCCTGGACAACCTGCTGGCCGGCATCCGCTTCATCAGGAGTCGTCCGGACGTGCTCGGCGCCATCTCCCTGGATCTCTTCGCCGTGCTGCTGGGCGGTGCCACCGCCCTGCTCCCGGTGTTCGCCGCCGACATCCTGCTCACCGGTCCCTGGGGCCTGGGCCTGCTGCGCTCGGCGCCGGCGGTGGGCGCCCTGGGCATGTCCTTCCTGCTGGCCTACGTCAGCCTCGATCGCCACGTGGGACGCATCATGTTCGGCGCGGTGGGCCTGTTCGGCGTGGCCACCATCGCCTTCGGCCTCTCCACCTCGCTGTGGTTCTCGCTGTTCACCCTGGTGGTGCTGGGCGCCGCCGACATGGTCAGCGTGGTGATCCGCACCTCCTTCGTCCAGCTGGCGACCCCGGATGCCATGCGCGGTCGGGTCAGTGCGGTCAACGGCCTGTTCATCGGCGCCTCCAACCAGCTCGGCGAATTCGAGTCCGGAGTCACCGCGCACTTCTTCGGCACGGTACCGGCGGTGGTGATGGGTGGCGTCGGCACCCTGGTGGTCACCGGAGTCTGGATGAAACTGTTCCCCGGCCTGGCCAAGCGCGATCGGCTGCACGAACCGCCCCAGTCCTGAACATCCGGCAACGCTTGCCGGGCTGAACCTAGACCCGAGCGGGACGGTCAGCAGTCAGACACTTTCCCGTGCAGGAGTCTGGACATGCAGCTTTCCCTCAAGGGCCAGGTCGCCCTGGTCACCGGCGGCAGCTCCGGGATCGGCGCCGCCGTCGCCGAAGCCCTGGGCAAGGCCGGTGCCGCCGTCGCCATCAACTACCACTCCCACGCCGAGCCGGCCGAAGAACTGGCTCAACGCATCCAGGCCGCCGGCGGCCGCGCCATTGCCGTAGGCGGTGACGTCGGTGACGAGGCCGCGGTCAAGGCCATGTTCGAACGCACCCTGGAAGCCTTCGGTCGTCTGGACATCCTGGTGGCCAACTCCGGCCTGCAAAAGGACGCGGCGGTGGCCGACATGTCCCTCGCGGACTGGAACACGGTGATCAACACCAACCTCACCGGCCAGTTCCTCTGCGCCCAGGCGGCGATCCGCCAGTTCCGCCGGCAGGGTCACGACGAGAGCATCTCCCGTGCCCTGGGCAAGATCATCCACATGAGTTCGGTGCACGAGGTCATTCCCTGGGCCGGCCACGTCAACTACGCCGCCTCCAAGGGTGGGGTCAACCTGCTGATGCGCAGCCTGGCCCAGGAAGTCGCCGCCGAGGGCATCCGCGTCAACAGCATCGCCCCGGGCGCCATCGCCACCGCCATCAACGAAGAGGTAACCGGCGACGAGGCCAAGGCCCGCGAGCTGCTCAAGCTGATCCCCTACAAGCGCGTCGGCAAGGTCGAGGACGTGGGCAACGTGGCGGTCTTCCTCGCCAGCGACCTGGCCGACTACATCGTCGGCACCACCCTCTTCGTCGACGGCGGCATGTGCCTCTATCCGGGATTCGAAGATAATGGCTGATTCCACTTCCGTGCACGCCCGCCGCAGTATCGGCGCCCACGGTGTCATCGGCGACCTGCGCACCTGCGCCCTGGTCGCCACCGACGGCACCATCGACCACTTCTGCTGGCCGAATCTGGACAGCCCCTCGGTATTCGCCGCCCTGCTCGACTCGGAAAAGGCCGGTTACTTCAGCCTGGCACCCATATGGGAAGACGCCCGCGAACAACAGCTCTACCTACCGGATACCAACATCCTGCAGACCCGTTGGTTATCGGCAGAAGGCGTCGCCGAGGTCACCGACCTGATGCCGGTGTGCAGCGCCGAGGACACCAAGCCGCGCATCGTCCGCCGGTTGCAGATGGTCGCCGGGCGCGGCCGCATCCGCCTGGTCTGCGCCCCGGCCCATGACTACGCCCGCGCCCAGACCCGCGCACGCCTGGTGGAGGGCGGCGCCCTGTTCGAAGCCGACGGCCAGCCCACCCTGCGCCTGGCGTCCAGTATCGAGCTGCAGGTCGACGGCAACAGTGCCTTCGCCGAATTCGAACTGGAACAGGGCGAGCAGCTGGATTTCGTGTTCGGCTGCGCGGAGGACGCCAAGGTCGTCACCGGCCAGACCGATCTCTGCTTCGAGGATACCCTCACCTACTGGACCCAATGGGCGGCCAAGAGCCATTACCAGGGCCGTTGGCGCGAAATGGTCACCCGCTCCGCCCTGGCGTTGAAGCTGCTCACCTCCTGCAAGCACGGCTCCATCGCCGCGGCCGCCACCTTCAGCCTGCCCGAGGCGCTGGGTGGTGAGCGCAACTGGGACTATCGCGCCTCCTGGATCCGCGATTCCTCCTTTACCGTCTATGCCTTCATGCGCCTGGGCTACACCCAGGAGGCCAAGGACTTCATCCACTGGGTCAGTCGCTGCATGAAGAACAGCCACAACGAGCCAGAACGGCTGCAGATCATGTATCGCCTGGACGGCGGCCTGGACCTGCCCGAGGAGTCCCTCGAGCACCTGGCCGGCTATGCCGACTCCAATCCGGTGCGCATCGGCAACGAGGCCTACAAGCAGACGCAGTTGGACATCTATGGCGAACTGATGGACGCCGTCTACCTGTCCAACAAGTACGGCGAGGCCATCTCCCACGAAGGCTGGCGCCACGTGGTGCGGATGATCGATCACGTCTGCGAGGTGTGGGACACCCCCGATGCCGGAATCTGGGAAATGCGCGGCGAGCCCGAGCACTTCCTGCACTCGCGGCTGATGTGCTGGGTCGCCATAGATCGCGCCCTGCGCCTGGCGGTGAAGCGTTCGCTGCCCATGCCGTACGAGCGCTGGTACGCGGCGCGCTCGGCGATCCAGGAGGATATCTGGGACAACTTCTGGAGCGCCGAACTGGGGCATTTCACCGCCACTCGTCACGGCAAGAGCCTCGATGCGGCCATGTTGCTGATGCCGCTGGTGCGCTTCGTCAGTGCCACCGACCCCCAGTGGCTGGCGACCCTCGACGCCATCAAGCAGCACCTGACCTACGACGGTATGATCCGTCGCTACGATCCGGCCGATACTCCAGCGGACAACCTCGACGGCGAGGAAGGGGCCTTCGTCGCCTGTTCCTTCTGGTACGTCGAATGCCTGGCGCGCGCCGGTCGCGTCGACGAAGCCCATCTGGAGTTCGAGAAACTGCTGGGTTACGCCAACCCGCTGGGTCTCTACGCCGAGGAACTGGACAAGCGCGGCTATCCCCTGGGCAACGTACCCCAGGCGCTGTCGCACCTGGCGCTGATCAGCACGGCCTTCTTCCTGGATCGCAAGCTGAGCGGCAAGGACCCGCAGTGGCAGCCGTAGTTTGACCCGGATGGCCACTCCTGGGAGGTATCAGCCTCTTAGGAGAAACTGACTTTCTTGCACTTTATCGCGGCCATGGGCCGCTCCTACAGGTGACGACGCCACTGTAGGAGCGGCCCATGGCCGCGATGAATCTTGGCAGTGAGATCAAACAGCGACTCTGGCTTTGAACTGATCAGCTTACCCTGATCAGTTGCCCCTCACGCCACCCGACTCTGCCCCAGCACCTCGTTGACGCAGTTGGCCATGTCGTCGATGTGCCAGGGCTTTGGCATGAAGCGGGCACGGCCGGCGCCGCGGGGGACCGCCAGGCGATCGCCGGAGGTGAGGATGACCGGGATGTGTGGCCAGCGCTGTGAGACCACCTGGGCGAGCGCCTCACCGTCCATCTGCCCGGGCATGCGGACGTCGGTGAAGAGAACGTCCACCCGGGCATCGGTCTGCTCCAGGTAGCTCAGCGCCGCATCGGCGGTGGGTAAGGCCACTACCTGCAGGTCGACGAGGCTCTCCAGGGCTTCCGTGGCCAATTCCCGCAGCAACGGCTCATCCTCTACTAGCAGCAGTAGCGGACGATAGGAGCCTAGTGGAGCGGATGCCTGGGTCATACCCCAACAGACTTTGCCGGGCAGACTCGGTTCTGACCGTTCGGCCTGCTTGTATCCCAAAGTCGACAACCGGCAGCAACAGCCCCTCTAAACGGCAACTTTCAGCGCCTCCCTGACTCGAAGCGTTCACCCCAGGGGCCTCCTGTGGTATTCTTTTTTAATCGAACGATCAATAAAAAAAGAATCCTTTCCCTTTCGGCAGCTCGCAAGGAGTCCCCATGAGTGCGACGCCCTCATCCGGCACCGTACGGCTGAATCCCCCCGCGTTCTACTGCGCGGCCGCGGTGATCCTGCTGTTTTCCCTGGCCGTCATCGGCCGTCCCGAACAGGCAGGCGCCTGGTTGCTCCAGGCCCAGACCTGGGCGGCCAACACCGTCGGCTGGTACTACCTGCTGGCCATGACGCTCTATCTGGTGTTCGTGGTGGTCACCGCCCTCTCCGGCTACGGCAAGATCAAGCTCGGTGCCGACCACGACCAACCCGAGTTCAGCTATCTCTCCTGGGCCGGAATGCTGTTCGCCGCCGGCATCAGCATCACCCTGTTCTTCTTCTGCGTCTCCGAACCCCTGACCCACTTCACCCAGCCGCCGGCCGGCGAAGGTGGCACCCCCGCCGCGGCGCGTCAGGCCATGCAGATCCTCTTCCTCCACTGGGGCCTGCACGGCTGGGGCGTGTTCGCCCTGGTAGCCATGGCCCTGGCCTACTTTGCCTATCGCCACAACCTGCCGCTGGCCCTGCGCTCGGCGCTCTATCCGCTGATCGGCAAGCGCATCAACGGGCCCATCGGCCATGCCGTGGACGCCTTCGGCATCATCGCCACCATCTTCGGCCTCGGCGCCGACCTGGGCTTCGGCGTGCTGCACCTCAACGCCGGCCTCGACTACCTGTTCGGCATCAGCCACAGCCACTGGGTGCAACTCGTCCTCATCGTACTGATGATGGGCGCGGCCATCGCCGTGGCCGTCTCCGGCGTCGACAAGGGCGTGCGGATCATGTCCGACATCAACATGGTGCTGGCCGTCGCCCTGCTGCTGTTCGTGCTGTTCGCCGGGCCCACCCAGCACCTGCTCAACACCCTGATCCAGAACATCGGCGACTATCTCGCCGCGCTGCCGGGCAAGAGCTTCGATCTCTACGCCTACGACGAGCCCTCCGACTGGCTGGGCGGCTGGACGGTGTTCTACTGGGCCTGGTGGATCGCCTGGGCGCCCTTCGTCGGCCTGTTCATCGCGCGCATTTCCCGCGGTCGCACCATTCGCGAATTCGTCTTCGGCGTGCTGTTCATCCCACTGGGCTTCACCCTGGCGTGGCTGTCGATCTTCGGCAACAGCGCCCTGGAACTGGTGCTCGGCCAGGGCCTGACCGGCCTGGCGCAGACTGCCCTCACCGACCCGGCCATGGCCTTCTACCGGGTGCTGGAGACCTATCCGGCCAGCCGCGTGGTGATCAGCGTCGCCGTGCTGGTGAGCTTCGTCTTCTTCGTCACCTCGGCCGATTCGGGCACCGTGGTGCTGTCCACCCTGTCGTCCACCGGCGGCGAAGCCGACGAAGACGGCCCCAAGTGGTTGCGGGTGTTCTGGGGCGCAGCGGTGGCGGTGGTCACCGGCGGCCTGTTGTTCGCCGGCAGCATGGATGCCCTGAAGTCGGCGGTAGTGCTGACCTCGCTGCCCTTCTCGGTGGTGGTCCTACTGATGATGTGGGGCCTGCACAAGGCGCTGCACCTGGAATCCCAGCGCCAGCGCGCGCGATTGCACTCCCTGGCACCGGTGGCCACCAACGGCAAGGTGCGCCATGGCGGCTGGCGCCAGCGGCTGTCCCAGGCGGTGTACTTCCCCTCACGGGACGAGGTCTATCGCTTCATGGACAGCACGGTGCGCCCGGCCATGGAGGAAATGGTGGAGGTTTCGCGGGAGAAGGGCCTGGTGGTGGATACCCAGTTCGACGCCACCAACGCCAACCTGCAGCTCATTATCGGCCATGGCGAGGAGCATCCCTTCATCTACCAGGTGATCATGCAGGGTTACTTCACGCCCTCCTTCGCCCGCGCCGGCATCGGCGGCCTACACCTGAAGAATCGTCGTTACTACCGGGCCGAGGTGCACCTCACCGAAGGCAGCCAGGACTACGACCTGGTGGGCTACAGCCGTGAGCAGATCCTCAACGATATGCTCGACCAGTACGAACGCCACCTGCAGTTCCTGCATCTGGTGCGCTGACCCGCGGTTTTTTCTTCACCCGAAAGGCCATTGAAAGCCACTAAAGTCGTATAATCGCCCCAGGGCCGGCCCCGCGCCGGTCCCGGGGTCGGTACCCCTCGCCGGTCCCCCGTCGCTCGGAGACCCTCTTGCCCACCCCGTCCACCGCCCCGCCCTGTCCGCCCCTGCTGCAATGGCTCGCGCTGCTGCTCTGTTCCGCCCTAGTCGGCGGCCTGCTCAGCTGGGCGCAGGTCCCGGCCGCGCTGTTCCTCGGTCCCATGCTCACGGCCATCGCCTTCGGCGTGGGCGGCGCCAGCATCCGGGTGCCGAAACGCCTGTTCCAGTCCGGCCAGGGCATCGTCGGGTGCCTGATCGCCCACGCCATGACCGCCGCGGTGCTGCTGACCGTCGCCGAACACTGGCCGGTGATGTTGCTGGCCACGGCCTTGACCGTACTGCTCAGCCTGCTTACTGGTGCCCTGCTGGTGCGCTTCGGTGGCCTGCCCGGCAGCACCGCCGCCTGGGGCACCACGCCGGGTGCAGCGGCCGCCATGGTCGCCATGGCCGAGGAATATGGCGCCGATCCGCGCATCGTCGCCACCATGCAGTACGTGCGGGTGGTCTGCGTGGTGGTGATCAGCGCCGTGGTCGGGCGGCTGCTGGGGGCCGAGGGCAGTGGCACCGGGCACCAGGCCACGGTGGTCAGCCTCGATGGCCATTTCGCCTTCAACCTGCTGCTGACCCTAGGGGTGGCCCTGATCGGCAGCTGGCTGGGCGCCCGCCTGTTTGCCGCCGGCGCCCTGCTGCTGCCCATCGCCCTGGGCACCGTGCTGCAACTCAATGGCTGGCTGGACATCACCCTGCCGCACGCCCTGCTGGCCCTGGCCTATGGCGCCATGGGCTGCTACGTCGGCCTCAGATTCGACCGTGCCACGGTGCGCTACGTCTGGCGCGCCCTGCCGAAGATGATCTTCGCCTCGCTGCTGCTGATCGCGCTGTGTGCGCTCTCGGCGCTGCTGATGGCGAAGCTGATGCACGTCGACTTTCTCACCGCCTACCTGGCCACCAGTCCGGGCGGACTGGATTCCATGGCCATCATCGCGGTGGATGCCCATGCCGACGTTGGGCTGGTACTGGCGATGCAGGCCTTGCGCCTGATCGGGGTGGTCCTGAGCGGGCCCTTGCTGGCCCGTCAGTTGGTCAAGCTCGCCCGCACCTGAACAGGTGCGGGCCTGGTGCGACTCAGGCCGAGCGTCGCTCCACCTGGGCGGTGATGTTGTAGCCATTGGCGGCATGGCCACGCACCACGACCCGCGCATTGGGATAAAAGCCCTTGAGGCGCTGCTGGAACAGAAAGTAGATTTCCGCGCCCGCGCGGATCTCGGCGGGGTCGGTCAGGGTGAGCGAGAAACTGCGCACGGGATCGCTGGCATGCTGCTGTTCGTCCTGTTCGATGCGCTGCATGGCGTCGTCGACGATTTGTTCGGCAATCTGCGACATCGGGTGACCTCCTGGTCGGCTAGTATCAAGACGTCGTCCACAGGGACGGCTGTACCGCTAGAGACCGCGGACGCCCCGCCGGGATTCGCCAGCGCAGCGAGATTCCGACGAAATTGTCGACCCGGTCGAGCCGTCGCGGTCCTAGGATGTCGCCAAGGGCGACTCGCCCTGTCTTCCACCGCAAGGATCTTTCTGCCCCATGGCCCAAGGCCCTACCGCTGCCGCCTCTCGCAACCTGGTCACCCAACGCCTGGCGCTGGCCCTGCTGGTGTGCGCCGTCGCGGTCATCCTCGCCCTGGAGTCCTGGCAGGTCTGGCGCAATTACCAGAACGCGTTCGCCAGCGCCCGCAGCGATGTCGGCAACATCACCCTGGCGGTGTCCCAGCACGCCAGCGATGCCCTCAAGGAGGCCAACTCCCTGCTGATCAGCATCCGCGACCGCCTGGACGACACCCCGCTGGCGCAGTTGGACCGGCCCCGCATGCACCGGCTGCTGGCCCGTCAGGCCGCCCTGCTGCCGCAGCTGCACGGGTTGTTCGTCTACGACCGTGACGGCAACTGGCTGGTGACCGACCAGGGCGCCATCCCGCCCCAGGCCAATAATGCCGACCGCGAGTATTTCCAATTCCACCGGCAGCATCCCGAAGACGTCCTGCACGTCGGCGCCGTCATCCGCAGCCGTAGTTCCGGCGAGCTGATCATCCCGGTATCGCGGCGCATCGACGACGCCGAAGGTCACTTCGCCGGCGTCCTGCTCGCCACCATTCGCCTGCAGTACTTCGTCGACTACTACGCCCGTTTCCGGCTCGACGAGCGCGGCGCCATCACCCTGGCCCTCGACGACGGTACCCTGCTGGTACGCCGGCCCTTCCAGACGGACTTCGTCGGCACCAACCTCGCCGCCGGCGAGCTGTTCCAGCGGCACATCCAGCAGGCCGCCACCGGTACGGCCCTGGTCCGCGCGGTGGTCGACGGCCAGCAGCGGCTCTATGCCTTCGAACACCTGCAGGGCTATCCGCTGGTGGCCCTGGCCGGTATCTCCCGCAGCGCCATCCTCGCCAGCTGGCGCCAGGACATGCTGCGCTCGGTCGTGGTCGTGGGCATCCTGGTGGTCGGCATGCTGGTCTTCGGCTTCAGCCTGTTGCGGCAGATCCGCGCCAACGTCCGCAGTGAAGCGGCGCTACGCCAGGCGCACGACGAGTTGCAGCTGCTGACGCTCAAGGACAGCCTGACCGGCCTGGGCAATCGCCGCCAGTTCGACACCCTGCTGCCGCTGGAACTGGCCCGGGCGCAACGCAGCGGTCAGCCGCTCAGCCTGCTGATGATCGACGTCGACCATTTCAAGGCCTACAACGACCACTATGGCCACCCCGCCGGGGATCGCTGCCTGCAGGCGGTCGCCGGCGTGGTGGCCAGCGCGGCCCGGCGTCCGGGGGATCTCGCCGCGCGCTATGGTGGCGAGGAGATGGCGCTGTTGCTGCCCAATTGCGACGAACTCGGCGCCTATCGCGTGGCCTGCATCGTGCAAGAGCGGCTGCTCGCCCTGGAGCTGCGCCATGCGACCAGTCCCTTCGGGCGCATCACCATCAGCCTCGGCTTCGCCGTGCACCAGCCGAGCCAGAGCCGGCACCCCCAGGCGGCCAGCCTGCTGGCCAGCGCCGACGAAGCCCTGTACGTCGCCAAGCATTCGGGCCGCAACCGCACCCACCCCTCTCCCGCGCCCGACTGAGCTAGCCGCAGATCATGGCACCGCGATAGTGCACCCGGTCCTTGCCGGCGCGCTTGGCCTGGTAGAGCTCGCCATCGGCCTGCTTGAGCAGTTCCGACGGCAGGCTGCCGGAAGCGAGTCGTGTCACCCCGGCGCTGAAGGAAAAGCACGAGCCGGCCTGGGTATTGCCGCGGATGTCGTCGAGCAATCCCTGCAGGCGCAGCGTCAGTTCCCGATCGTCCTCGGACGTTAGCAACACGCCGAATTCCTCGCCACCCAGCCGGCCGAAGTAGCCATCGGGGAAATGCCGCGCCAGCGTGGCTGCCGTTTCCCTGAGCACCAGATCGCCCACGTCGTGCCCGAAGCGGTCGTTGATGCGCTTGAAGTCGTCGATGTCGAGCATGACGAAATACCAGTCCGGCGACGGCTCCGCGCAGACCCGCTCCAGATCCAGCATCAGGGCGCGTCTGTTGGCGATGCCGGTCAGGGCGTCGGTTTCCGCCTGCAGGCGATAGCTTTCCTTGAGCTGCAGGGTGCTGTCGACGATCCGCACGAAGGTGGCACTGAGCAGCAGGCCGAGCACCATGCCGGCCACTATCATCGCTACCAGCAGCGGCAGCGTCTGGGGGCCGACGCTGTCGAGCTGACCCTGGAAGAGCACCAGCCAGACCGCCCCGGCAGCGACGCCGTAGTCGAGCACATGGGCGAACAGGATGGTCGAGCCGAGGGTGATGATGATGGCGATGGGGATCATCCAGGCATGGCCGGCCTCGCCCATGCCGGCAATCTGGAAGCGGAAGGCCAGGGCCTCGAACACCACGAAGATCAGGGCGAATAGTCGCCAGGACAGGAAGCGCCGCGCGGTGCTCATCGCCAGGCAGGAAAGCGCCATGCCGCCCAGGGCCAGCCAACCCCAGATCGCCACCCCCTCGCGGAGGAAGGGGTTGATCGCCACACTGAGCAGCCAGCCGAGGATACCGGTGCACTGCGCCAGGACGTTGGGCACTTGCAGCATCTGGCGAATGTGGGTCTGGTACGTCATCGAAACACTCTGGCGCCAAATTTAGTGGCTAAATGACATCATATGCCTGACGCCATTCCTTGCCTTTCGTCGCCGATCTCCGGCACGCAGGGAGACTAGACATCCGTTCATCAGATCTCACCCATCCAGTCAATGAGACCTCGTATCTGGCGCTACAGGCACGACGGACAGCGGGAAAAATCCGCCACCGGTCTGCTCGGCCTGCAAGGACTTCTCCGCCGCTCGCTAGGGTAGGGACAGGAATTCTCGGCTAGGCTTGGCAGTAACGGTACGGTCGTTCATATTCCTCACGATTTACGTCAGTCCTCCCTATCGGTATAGAACAAACCAGGCTTCATCATGGAAATCGATGCGCTGTTCGATCACCTGCACATACTGCCCAGCATCCCCAAGGTGGCCCAGGAGCTCATCCAGCAGTTCGACGATCCCACTAGCAGCATCGAGGAGATCGCGCACAACTTGTCCCTCGATCCGGTGCTCTCGGCCAAGGTACTGCGCCTGGCCAACTCGGCCCGCTTCCGTGGCGTGCGTCCGGCGACCAGCATCGAAGGCGCGGCCATCCGCCTAGGCTTCGACGCCCTGCGCACCCTGGTGCTGGCTTCGGCGGTGACGGCCGCCTTCCGCTACAACTCCAGTTTCGATCCTCGCGACTTCTGGCAGCACAGCTTCGATGTCGCCAGCGTCTGCCGGGTCATCGCGGGCCAGACCGGGGCCGACCGGGAAACCGCCTTCACCTGCGGCATGCTGCACAACATCGGTGAATTGCTGATCCGGACCGCGGCGCCCGACATCGGCACGCGTATCGATGCCGAGCAGCGTGCTCCGGCAAGCGTGACGCCCGACCAGGCTGTCGGCTTCGGCTACCCCGAGGTAGGCGCCGAGCTGGCGCGGCGCTGGCAGCTACCGCTGCTGATCCAGGAGGCCATCGCCTATCAGCAGCATCCGCAGGACGCCCCCAACGAGACCGGCATGGCCCGGCTGGTGGCCCAGGCGCGGCTGGTGTCCTTCGTGCTGCGCCGCCATGGCGGCATCAACGAGCAGGCCAAGGTCGCGCTGGTCAATCCCTTGCTCGACGACCTGGATCTCGCCCGGCTGCTGGAGGAATTGCCCGAGATCATCGAGGCGGACAAGGCCTTCGGCACCCTCATCAACTGACCGGTCGTCCGCGGCGACGGCCGCTGCCATCGCATGCATCACAAATCTGCCAGTCGGTCGTAGCGGATTCCGAACGGGTGTCGCAAGAATCGGTCGAAGCCATATAGCTAACAGGAGTGATTGCGATGGCCGAGCCGCTGAAGTTCACGGATGCGAACACCATCATCAAGGGCGCCTTCCAGCCCATGTTGTGTGCCATGACCGCCCAAGACCCCGCCACCTTCAATGTCGAGGTCTATGCACCCAACGGCACGGCCCTCCTGCAACGACGCATCGCCCGGGTCGACCTGCTGGACAACTCCCTGCTGGAAGCCTTCATCTGCGACAGCCGCGCGCGCATCGAACGGGCCACCCACGAGCGGCTCGACTGGCAGGTGCGTTATACCCGCGCCTGCTGACCCGGCTTCCTGATCGAGGAAGGCGCCCCGCGAGGCGCCTTTTTCGTGCCCGTCAGTCGTTGAGCACTCGCTTCTGCTTCTCGCCCTGGGCCTTGATGGCCGGCGTTTTATCGACTTTTTTCTGGGTGGAAGGATTGGCCGTGGAGGTGTCGTCGGCGCTGTCGCGGTTGCTGGTATTGGAGCTGCCCGGCGCGCCTATGCCGTTACCGGTGACCCCGGCGTCGTTGTTGTTGCTGGCGGCCAGGCTCGGGCCGGCCATGAGCGCCAGCGCGGCGCTGCAGGCAAGGATCAGGGAAGTCTTGCGCATCTTGGTGTCCTCCTGCCGCGAAAAGGAGGGTGTCGCGGGCTGCACCCTGGCTGATTAGGCCAAAGGCCGGGCCAAGCGTTCCCGCCTTCCTATAGACTAACGGCCATCCCGCCGCACCTTGCCAGGTGCGGCCGTCGTGTTCAGGAGTTGCCGTGAAGCACCGTTATCTCATCGTCGACCGCACCGCGCTCGACACCCCCGCCCTGTTCGAGTACCTGGCCGAGGCGCCACAGCATCGCGTCATCGTCTCCGGCGGGACGGCCGAACAGCTGTTCGCGGCGGACCTCTGGCCGCGGCTGCGCGAACGTCTGGCGCCCCATGCCGAACGCTTCTTCTTCGCCGACTCCAGTGGTCCCTTGCTGCAGGCCGAACTGGAGGGCCGCAAGCCCGGCCTGCTGGATCGCGACCTGACCCTGGCGTTCAAGGACGCAGTGACCGCCGACGCCGAGGACGACCGGGTGCTCAACCGCATCCGCAACGAATTGCTCGATACCGACCACGACTACCAGGCCAACCGCCGCATCTTCCTCAACAGCCTGCTCGGCCAGATGCGCCGCGCCCTGCCGGCCGGTGCGGTGACCGCCGGCAACTGGCAGGATGCCATCCGCCAGGCTATCGCCGCTGCCCAGCAGGGTCTCGCCAAGGGCTTCGCCCCGGGCCTGGCCGATGCGCCCTTCAAGGTCTTCCTCAAGGCCTATCCGCTGGCCGCGCGCTACGTCGCCCAGCTCGCCGTGCTGCTGATCACCGCCGGTCGCCAGGACAACGACGTGCTCATCGACCGCTTCGTGGCCCAGGACCCGGCCCTGGTGGCTACGCTGTTCGATGGCCTGCTCAGCGAGGACGACGAGCAGCGCCAGGCCTATACCGCACTCAAGCGCACCCTGGATGCCCTAGGGACGGGCGGCCAGGCGCTGCACTGAGCCGCCCCTAGAGCCGCCCAAGGAGCGCCGGCAGGATCACCCCGGCCGCTCCCAGCAGTTGCCAGTCACCGTTGAAATCCGCCGCTGGCTGCGGATCGATGCGCACCACAGTGGCGCCCTGCTGGCGCGCCACCACCGGCAGGCTGGCCGCTGGCTGTACCAGGCCGGAGGTGCCGATCACCAGGCAGAGATCGCAGCGCTCGGCCAGCGCCCAGGCGGTGGCCAGGGCTTCCGCCGGCAGGGACTCGCCGAACCAGACCACCCCCGGGCGAGCCAGACCGTCGCAGGCAGCGCAGCGCGGTGGCGCCACCAGCGAATCTCCGGTCTCCGGCAACGGCGGCGACGCCAGGGGTCGCGCGCAGTCGAAGCAGCGCGATGCGTGCAGGCTGCCGTGCAGATGGATGACGTCGCGACTACCGGCGCGTTCGTGCAGGTCATCGACGTTCTGTGTGACCAGCCGCAACCGTCCATGCCGCTCGGCCCAGGTCGCCAGGGCGCGATGGGCCGGATTGGGCTGGGCCACGAGCACCTGCGCACGGCGCCATTCGTACCAGCTCCAGACGCGGGTCGGGTCTTCCCGGAAGGCCTCCGCTGTCGCCAATTGCGCCGGATCGAAGCGCGCCCAGAGACCGGTCAGCGCCTCGCGGAAGGTGGCGATGCCACTCTCCGCCGATACGCCCGCCCCGGTCAGCACGAGTATTTCGTCGGCTGCCCGCAGATCTTCGAGCAAAGACCCCGGCAAGGTCGGCAGTCCGCTTCGGCAATCCAGGGATTCGGGCATGGTGGTGGCTACTCCTTGAAATCTGGCGCAAAACAACCGGGCCTCGCGGACCGCGGAAAAGTCCGAAAGTGTGACGATACTCGACGGATGGTGAGTCCACTCATCGTTTTCCGCCCAACCGAGGTTCACCCACGCAGCCACAGGCCGATAATCCGGGAGTCCGCGCCCGATGTCGCTCCGACCCTAACGGTATGTGAATGAAGAAGTCCCTCTTTGCCAAGTATCCGCGCCGGCTCGTCGCTGGCGCGCTGTCCCTCGTCGCCGTCGCCAGCCTGGCCGGCTGGTTGTGGCTCAAGCCCACCGATCCGGCCCCGACCGCCACCGCCATGCTCGCCAGCGTGCAGCAGGCCCCCGAACACTGGACCCAGCAGCCACGCGATCTCTCCGTGCTGCTGGCCGATCTGCGCGCCAAGGCCATCAGCGGCGCCGTGATCGGCGACCACACCCTCTACCTCGACACCAACCGCGGCGAGCACTATGCCGTGGCCGACAACGGCGGGCGCATCGCCAATCTGCTACTGGCCGACTACGCCGCCCAGGGCGAGCCGCCGTTCCCGGTGGCTAGCTGGAACGAGGCCGGCCAGCGCCACGCCTGGCTGGATGCGCTGCTGATCAACCTGCCGGGCTACCTGCTCCTGCTGCTGCTCGCCGTGCCCCTGGCGCTGCGTTTCGCCAGCCCCTTCAAGCTGCACCGCAAGGGCACCGGCATTTCCTTCACGGACGTGGTCGGCGCCGCCGAGGCCAAGCGGGCGCTGGAAGACGTCACCACCTGCCTGCGCAACCCCAAGGCCTTCGCCGCCCTGGGTGCCCGTCCGCCCAAGGGCGTGCTGCTGACCGGCGAGCCCGGCACCGGCAAGACCCAGCTGGCCAAGGCCCTGGCCACCGAGTGCAACGCCCACTTCATCCAGGTGACCGGTAGCGACTTCTCCTCGATGTTCTTCGGCGTCGGCATCCAGAAGGTCAAGGCGCTGTTCCGCACCGCGCGCAAGAAGGCGCCCTGCATCATCTTCATCGACGAGATCGACGGCATCGGCCGCCGCGCCGAGCAGTCGCGTTCCAGCGACGCCGAGGCCAACCGCATCATCAACCAGTTCCTCACCGAGCTGGACGGCTTCGACGGCACCAGCGGCGTGCTGGTGCTGGGCGCTACCAACTTCGCCGACTCCCTGGACCCGGCTCTGCGCCGCGAAGGCCGCTTCGACCGCACCATCGCCGTGCCGCTGCCGAGTCTGGAAGACCGCCGCGCGCTGTTCGAACTCTATGCCGGCAAGCTGCCCTGCCAGGGCGAGCTGGATCTCGCCGCCCTGGCGCGCAATACCGTGGGCCTGACCCCGGCGGCCATCGCCTACATCAGCAACCACGCCGCCCTGCTCGCCGCTCGCGAGAACGCCAGTGCCGTGACCATGACCCACTTCGTCGAGGCCATCGAGACCTGCCGCATCGGCGAGCAACCGGTCGGCGTCACCCCACTGGGCGCCGCCGAGCGTACCCGCATCGCCGTGCACGAAGCCGGTCATGCTCTGGTCGCCGCGGTGCTCAACGTCGGTCGGGTGGAAAAGGTCACCCTGTTGCCCCGCGGCCAGGCCCTGGGCGTCACCCTGATCACCCCCACCGAAGACAAGCGCCTGCACCTGAAGTCGGAACTGGAAGGCCGCATCCAGATGCTGCTGGCCGGTCGCTGCGCCGAGCAGCTGTACTTCAACGAGGTCTCCTCGGGCGCCGCCCAGGACCTGCAGGAAGCCTCCAAGCTGGCGCTGTCCATGGTCGCCTCCCTGGGTATGGGTCCGAGCGGTTCGCTGCTCAGTCTGCAGGCCCTGCGCGATGCCGGCATCGAGTTCGACGCTGCACCCAGCATCGCCTCTGCCGACCAGTTGCTGCACAGCCTGGATCATCGTTGCCTGGCGCTGATCACCGAGCTCAAGCCGGCCCTGGACGACATCACCGACCAGTTGCTGCGCGACGAGACCATCCCCGGTAGCGCCGTGGCCGAAGCCATCGCCCGCGCCAGCGGCCTGGAAGCCTGCGGCGCCCTCAATCGCGCCCTGGCCTTCGTGCCGGAGCGTGCGAGCGAGGGCGAACCTCGCATCGCGGCTGCCTTCAAGAGCGAATGATGCCGGCGACGCTGCGCTGAGACGAAAAAAAGCCCCGGTCTGCCGGGGCTTTTTCATGTCAGCGCCTGGGCAGACGCTCAGAGGATATTGGCGTAGTCCGCCTCGATCCGATCCAGGCTCAGGTGGTTGAGGAAGTTGGAGAAGCACATCCAGGCGGCCAGGGCGTTGAGGTCCTGGAATTGCGCTGGCAGGTACTTGGGCGGCACCACCACGCCTTCGTCCACCAGCTGGCGCAGGATGCGCATGTCCTCCAGGGTGGTCTTGCCGCAGAACAGCAGCGGGATCTGCTCCAGCTTGCCCTTGCGCACCGCCAGCTGGATGTAGTTGTAGATCAGGATGAAGCCCTTGAGATAGGACAGGTCCTTGGTGAAGGGCAGCCCGGTGGGCGTCGAGCCGCGGAACACCCGGCTGGCGTTCTGGTAGCCCGACTCCAGGTCGTAGCCCTGCTCCTGGAAGAAGCGGAAGACCTCGAGGAAATCGGCGCCGTCCTCGGCCAGGTGGATGGCGCGGGTGCGGTTGGTCAGCTTGCGCAGCCGGGTCGGATAGGAAGCGAAGGCGATTACCTCCATGAGGATCGCCAGGCCCTCCTGGGTCACGGTGGACGACGGCGGCCCCTTGGCCAGGAAGGTGCAGATCGGCTGGTTCTGACCATTGAGGGTGGTGCCGACGTGCACCAGCCCCTCGTGGACCTCCAGGGCGCGCACGTCACGCTCGTTGAACAGGGCGTCGGCGCGCACCTTGATGTAGTCGGCGCCAGCCGCGGCGTCGGCGACGATGCCATCGGACTCGAACACCCGGATGGTGCCCTCGTTCTCGCCGAACACCTGGTTCAGCCGCGCCTGCAGGATGGGTACCGCGTCCTTGGCGGTCAGGGTCTTGGGCTCGTCTTCCAGGGCACCGCGATGGGCGATGTTGTCCAGGTAGCTGGACATCATCATGCCCAGGTCGGCCAGGGTCGGATCGCCGGCATGGAAGGCATCCGAGGCCGCGCCGTAGAGTTCCTGGGAGATCAGGCCAAAGTCCGGAGTACCACGCGCCTGCAGCATGCGGATCACCATGCGGTACTCGCGGCACATGCGCCTCATGATCTGGCCGACCGGATTGAACTGGCCGAGCTGGCGGGTGATCTCCCGCTCGATACTCTGGAATTCACCCTTGAGCGCATCGCCATCGAAGCTCAGCGGCCGGCTCTCGTAGAAGGCCCGATCCACCGCCGGCAGTCGCTTACCCTTGCCATCCAGGAAGCCCTGGCGCACCCCGTCGTCCCACTTCACCGCATCGAGGATACGGATCGGCGCCTGGGCCGCGACGATGCGATCGGACAGCTGGCGGATGGTCTGGTGATAGGGATCGAGAAAGGGCTGGCGAGCATTCATGGTGGGAACCGGTCGACGAGCGAGGCTTCAAGAATGGCCGCTACGTCGACGTTTGCCTAGTTTCCGTGATGAAAGACCGCCCTACTTGGCGAACAGCTGGCTCATATCCTTGAAGGCCTTGAACTCCAGGGCGTTGCCGCAGGGGTCGAAGAGGAACATGGTGGCCTGTTCGCCGACCTGGCCCTGGAAGCGGATGTAGGGCTCGATGACGAACTTCGTCTCGCGGGCGCGCAGCCGGTCGGCCAGGGCTTCCCATTCGTCCCAGCCGAGCACGATGCCGAAGTGCGGCACCGGCACGTTGTGACCGTCCACGGCATTGGTGTGGGCCTCTTCCTGGGACGCGGTCTTGGGATGCTCGTGGATCACCAGCTGGTGGCCATAGAAGTCGAAGTCGACCCAGTGGTCGCTGGAGCGGCCCTCGGCGAGGCCGAAGACGTCGCCGTAGAAATGTCGGGCCGCGGCCAGGTCGTAGACGGGGATGGCGAGGTGAAAGGGCGACAGGGCCATGGGTGAAATCCTGTTGAGGGGGGTGGTGCCATTCTCACCCCAGGTTTTATTGCGCAGAAAGCGTATTTTCTTCGCCCCGAGCAACGAAAATTTTGTCGCTCGATGCCCTGGCCGGCTACAGTGCTTTCCCTTCACTCCAGGCAGTCGCCATGCTCCGCGAACTCAAGACCTTTCTCGCCGTCGCCCGCCATGGCAGCTTCGCCGCGGCCGGTCTGCACGTGGGCCTCACGCCCTCGGCGGTGAGCGCCCAGATCCGCAACCTGGAACTGAACCTGGGTGTGACGTTGTTCGACCGCAACGGCCGCAGCGCCCTGCTCAATGCTGCCGGCCGCCGCGCCCTACCCCTGGCCGAGGAAATCCTCGCCACCTACGCCCGCATGGCCGGGGTCGGCGCTGGCGAGGAGATCCAGGGCGAGTTGCGCATCGGCGCCATCGCCAGCGTCCAGACCGGCCTGCTGCCCGGTACCCTGGTGCGGCTGCGCCAGCGGGCGCCGCGCCTGGAACCGCGCCTGGTGCCCGGGGTGTCGCTGGCCCTGCTCAGCCAGGTGGATGCTGGCGAGCTGGACCTGGCCATCCTCATCCGCCCGCCCTTCGAACTGCCCAAGGAGCTGCACGCCACCCCCCTGTTGCAGGAACCCTTCGTGCTCATCGCTCCGCCCGACTTACCCGGCGACGATCCACGCCTGCTGCTGGAAACCCAGCCTTTCATCCGCTACGACCGCCACTCCTTCGGCGGCCGCCGGGTCAGTGCCTTCCTGCGCGAGCAGCGCCTGGCGGTACGCCAGGTACTGGAACTCGACGAACTCGATGCCATCGTCAAGATGGTCGAGCACGGTCTGGGCGTGGCCCTGGTGCCCTGCGCAGGCCTCTGGCTGGAGCATCCACGGGTGCGCCGGCTGTCTCTTGGCACCCTCACCTTCCATCGTGAATTGCAGGTCATCAGCCGCCACGCCGGGCGCGACCTGCCGGCCGTGGCGCTGTTCCGCCGCTGCCTGACCGAGGCCGTGTCAGAACACCTGCACCAGCAGCCAGTAGAGTGACGCCGACAGCGCCATGGCCACCGGCAGGGTAAGCACCCAGGCCAGCAGCAGATTGCGCACCGTTGCCCACTGCAGTCCGGAGCCGTTGGCGGCCATGGTGCCGGCCACCCCTGAGGACAGCACATGGGTAGTGGAGACCGGCAGGCCGAAGGCGTCCGCCGCCCCTATGGTGCCCATGGCCACCAGTTCGGCCGAGGCGCCCTGGGCGTAGGTCAGGTGGGTCTTGCCGATCCGCTCGCCGACGGTGACGACGATGCGTCGCCAGCCAACCAGGGTCCCCAGGCCCAGGGCGATGGCCACCGCCACCTTCACCCACAGCGGGATGAAGCGGGTGGCCTGGTCGATCTGCCGCTTGAATTCCCTGAGGTCCTCCTGCGCCTTGGGCGCCAGGCCCGCCAGGTGCTCCCTCTCCAGCAGGCGGATGGACTCCGAAGCCAGGTACATGGCATTGCGCACATTGGGCATGCTCTGCGCCGGCACGTTGTTGAGGGCGCCGTACTGGCGCACCTCGCGAGCGATGTCGTCGGTGATGGCCGCCAGCGCCGGCAGCACCTCGGGATTGCTCTGCCGCTTGCGCACGAACTCCAGCAGCACGCCATGGGAATCGGCAGGAGCGGCCTGGGGCGCCGCCTGGCGCAGGCCATTGGCGGTGACTTCGGCCACGGCGGCGAAGGCCGGGGTGGCTGTCGCCGGCACGGCTCGATTGAGGGCATAGGCGGTCGGCAGGGCGCCGACCAGGATCAGCATGATCAGCCCCATGCCCTTCTGGCCATCGTTGGAACCATGGGCGAAGGACACCCCGGTGCAGGTGAGGATCAGCAGCCCGCGAATCCACGGTGGCGGCGGTTCGGTACCCTTGGGCTCCTGGTAGAGGCTACGGTCGCGCACGATCCGCTTGAGCAACACCAGCAGCAGGGCGGCGCAGACGAAGCCGATCAGCGGCGAGAACAGCAGCGCATAGCCAACCTTGGCCACCTGGCCCCAGTCCACGCCGCTGCTGCCATCCAGGCCGCCCAGCCAGGCGTGCATCAGGCCAACGCCGATGATGGAGCCGATCAGGGTATGGGACGAAGACGCCGGCAAACCCAGCCACCAGGTACCGAGATTCCAGATGATGGCGGCGATCAGGAGGGCGAAGATCATGGCGAAACCCTTGCCCGCCCCCATCTCCACCACCAGGTCCACCGGCAACAGGGCGATGACGCTGAAGGCCACCGCACCGCTGGAGAACAGCACCCCGAGGAAGTTGCAGAAGCCGGACCAGAGCACCGCCGCATTGGGCGGCAGCGAGTGGGTGTAGATGACCGTGGCCACGGCGTTGGCGGTGTCGTGGAAGCCGTTGACGAATTCGAAGCCCAGGGCGATCACCAGCGCCAGGGCCAGGCCGGCGAAAGGCAGCCAGGTGGTGGGCGGGGACTGGGTGTCGCTGACGTCGTTGTGGATACCGCCGAGGGTCACCGCCAGACCGGTCAGCAGCAGCACGATGAACAGCACGATCCGCAGCGGACCGGGCTTGCGCGAACCGTGCAGGGGATGGGACAGCGGTGACAGGGAAGCGGCTGGACTGGACGAAGGCATGGGGCGAACTCCGACACGGGATCTGCCTACCCTGCGCCGGCTGCATGACGCTTTTACGTCAACGAGGTGACCAGACGACGGATGACCGTCGCGCCACTTTTTTCATCCCCGCCACGGCCTGCTAGGCTGCCGTTTTATCCCAAGAGGTCGTCCATGATCCCACGCTGGCTGCTCTGCAGTCCCCTGCTGCTCCTGCCTTTCGCCACCCACGGCTTGGCCGCCTCCGAGCGCAGTTGTGCCCAAGAAATGGGACAGAAACAGGCCCAGGCCCTGGCCGCCACCTGCCGGGCGCTCTCCCCCGCCACCCATCCGCCCTGCAACGCCGCCAACAGTTGCGCCCTGATCCAGGACGAGATCGCCCGCAGCTGCGCCCTGTTCGGTGATGGCGAAGCGGCCAAGCAGCCCGGTTGCGGCCCGCTGCCCAGCAGCGCAGAGGCGGCGGCGGCCGTGGTCCAGCGTTACTACCGTGCGCTGGATGCACGCGACTATGGCACCGCCTGGCAGCTGTGGGGCTTGGACGGCCAGCCCGGCAACAGCTACGAAAAATTCCGCCAGGGCTACGCCAAGACCCATAGCGTACGGGTGACGCTCGGCCCGCTGGGCGCGGTCGAAGGTGCGGCGGGCTCAAGCTATGTCAGCGTCCCGGTGACGGTGCAGGCACGCCTGGCCGATGGCACCCGCCAGACCTTCACCGGCAGCTATCGGTTGCGCCGGGTCAATGACGTCGACGGCGCTTCGGCCGAGCAGCGCCGCTGGCATCTGGACGGTGCGACGCTGAAGCAGCAGCGCTAATCCGGGCCGATCTGCCGCAGCTGCGACAACCGACTCCGCGTGCGCGACATGTCGGCGATGTCGCTGTCGGCCAGAATCTCGTCGAGGGGCGCGGCGCTGACCAGGAACAGCGTCAGTCGCCGGTCGTAGAGCACGTCCACCAGGTTGATGAAGCGTTGCCGGGCGGCGGAACTCGCCTCGCGCAACGGCGGAACGGCATCGAGCAGCCAGCGTTGCCAGGTCTCGCTCAGGGCCAGGTAGTCGAGCACCGCGGTGGGGCCTTCGCACAGCTCGGCGAAGGTGAAATGCAGCAGACCGTCCGCGGCGCTCGCGGCGGTCAGCTGACGATGCCCCACGGGCACCTGGACCCGCGCCACGCCCAGGGCCGGCAAACCCAGCTGGGCGCGTTGCGCGGCACTCCCTGGCCAGAGATAGGCACCGGCGCCGAAGGAGTCGGGCTCGGCGGGGCTGGCGCTGCGATAGTCCTGGGGTCCAGCCACCGAGAGGATGTCCATGTGCGCCTCGATCAACCGGATCGCCGGCAGGAAACGCTCGTGGTACAGCGGATTGGGCAGCAGCCCCTCGGGCGGGTAATTGGAGGTGGTGATCAGCACCACGCCGCGGCTGAACAGGGCCTTGAACAACCGGGTGATGAGCATGGCATCGCCGATGTCGTGCACATGGAACTCGTCGAAGCACAGCAGTCGGCAGTCTTCCAGCAGTTCGTCGAGGCTGGTCGCCAGGGCATCGATGCCGGGCGGTTGGCGGAACATCCGCTCATGCAACTCACGAAAGAAGGCATGGAAGTGCACCCGACGCTTTTCGGCGAACGGCAAGGCGGCGAAGAAGCCATCCAGCAGGAAGCTCTTGCCGCGCCCTACCGGTCCCCAGAGATAGAGGCTGCGCGGCGCCCGGCGGCGGAACAGCCGGGGGCGCAGGAGTTCGTCGGCGAGTTGGGCGAAATGATCGATGGCGGCCTGTTGCGCGGCATCGAGGGTGTAGCCACGGGCTTGGGCGAGCTGAGCGAAGTGCTCCAGCACCTGCTGGGCGGGCGAAGAAGACGTCATGCAGGCGTCCAGCCGAGAAAGATAGGGCGCTAATGAAGCTACAGCCGTCGCTGCCGGTCAAGACCCAGCAGCGACGGCGTACTCAGGCCGCAGCGATGAACAGGCAAAGGCAGCAAAACATACCGCCGGCCCAGACCAGCGAGCGGCGAGTGGCGTGGTCGCGAATGTACAGCCAGGTGTAGGCGATGCGGCTGAGCAGGAAGAGCAAGGCCCAGAAGTTGATAGTGCCCTGCGCGGCACCGCCGGTAACGTGGGCGACGATCACCGCCGCGGCGAACAGCGGATTGATCTCGAAGGCGTTCTGTTGGGCGGCGTTGGCCCGCGCCCGAGCGCCTTCCAGCTTGCCGAGGAAGCTGCGTGGATCCCGGTTGTCCTCAGGGGTGAAGCCGCTGCCCTTGAACTTGGCGTAATAGGCCGCGCCGTAGGGCACGAGGTAGACGAGGAAGATGCACCAGTAGGCAAAGGTCATATCGGCGTCCCTGGAGGTGTGAGGGTTCGCCTATCTGACCTGCCTTACCCAGAAAAATCCACTCTGCTCAAACCTGCGTGCGGCTATGAGTCCAACGGGCGATCAGGGCAGTCGAGACCGCGCAGAGTGCTAGCACCGCGCACATGGGCACCACGGTGCCGTTGTGCAGCGCGCCCACGCTGCTGGAGGCCAGGGCCGCCAGGATGAACTGCAGGCTGCCCATCAGCGCCGAGGCACTGCCGGCGTTGGCGCCCTGGCCAGCCAGGGCACAGGCCGAGGCATTGGGCACGATGCCGCCGAGCAGGGCGATGGCGCAGAACAGCGGGAGCATCAGCACCGGCAGCGCCTTGGGCTGGAAGGCGCCGACCAGCAGCAGGATCAACCCCGCTGCGGCATAGGCCACCACTGCCCGCCGCAGCCAGAAGGCCGGTCCCTGGCGCACCACCAGGCGGGCATTGAGCTGGCCGAGCAGGATGAAACCGGCAGCGTTGAGACCGAACACCCAGCCATAGTGCTCGGGTTTCACCCCATAGAGCTCGATCAGTACGAAGGGCGACCCCGAGATGTAGGCGAACATCCCGGCCATGGCGATACCGCCGGTGAGGGTATGGCCCATGAAGGTCCGGTCGCCCAGCAACCGCAGGTAGTTGCGCAGGGCACCGCTCAGGGGCGCGCGCGGGTGGTGAGCCGGCAGGGATTCCGGTAGCCAGAGCGCCACAGCGGTGCCACAGGCAGCAGCGAACAGCGCCAGGCTGACGAAGATCGCCTGCCAGCCGAAGGTGCTCAGCAGCAGGCTGCCGGCGAAGGGCGCCAGGATCGGCGCGATGCCGGTCACCAACATGATCTGCGAGAAGGCCCGGGCCGCGGCGATGGGCTCGCAGAGATCGCGCACCACGGCGCGGGCGATCACCATGCCGGCGCAACCACCCAGGGCCTGGACGAAGCGCGCGGCGATCAGCCAGGGCAGGCTCGGCGCCAGGGCGCAGCCCAGGGATGCCAAGCAGAACAGGGCGATGCCGATCAGCAGCGGCACGCGACGGCCGAATCTATCGGCGAGCGGACCGTAGAACAGCTGGCCACTGGCGAGACCGGCGAAATACACCGCCAGGCTCAGCTGCACATGTTCGATATCGGTGGCGAAAGACCGCGCCAGCGATGGGAAGCTGGGCAGGTACATGTCGATGGCGAAGGGAGCGAAGGCCGAGAGGGCCCCGAGAATCAACAGCAAGCGAAAAGTCATGAAAGCCAATCCGATGGAAGCGGAAGTGTCGCGCAGTTACATACAATCATGTTTGTAAAAGCGGCGAGGCGCGCTAGACTGCGTGGCAGACCCACTGCCAGCCAGATCGCCCATGCGTCGTACGAAAGAAGAAGCCGAACAAACCCGCCAAGCCATTCTCGATGCGGCGGAAGCCCTGTTCCTGACCAATGGCGTGGCGCGTACCAGCTTGGAGATGATCGCCCGCGAATGCGGGGTCACCCGGGGTGCAGTTTACTGGCATTTCCAGAACAAGGCCCACCTGTTCCACGAAATGCTTAGCCAGATAAGGATCCCCGCCGACGAACTGAGCGAGCGCCTGCGCGTCGATGGCGAGGAAGACAGCCTGCAACGGCTCTACAAGCTGTGCATCGAAGGCCTGGAGAAATTCACCCAGCCCGGCCGGGAGCAGCGGGTGATGACCATCCTCCTACATCGCTGCGAATTCACCGAGGAACTGCGCGAAGCCGAAGAACGCGATCTACAGTTCCTGCGCCAGTTCATCCGCATCACCGACGCCCTCTTCACCGCCCAGGCCGCGCGCCTGCAACCGGGCGTGACGCCGCAATTGGCCAGTCGGCTGCTGCACAGTCTGTTTCTCGGCACCCTCTCCGACGTCCTGCGCGATGATCAGACCTTCGCGCCGCTGCTGGCCGCCGACCAGGTATTCACCACCTTCTTCCGCGCCATCGTGCGCGACTGGTCGCACACTGGCTGACTGTGATCAGTCGCTGACGGTGTAACCCGCCTGCTCGATGGCCGCCCGGAAGGGCGCGTCCACCTCGGCGCTGTCGATGCGGACCTCGCCCGCCTGCAGATCCACCTCGACCCGGGCGCGAGAATCGACCTTGAGGACCGCCGCCTCGATGGCGCTCACGCAGTGGGCGCAACTCATTCCGCTTACCTTGATGACATGCATGGCCTGCTCCTGTCTGAAGAACTTTCTCTATTCCTGACGTCAACGCCAGGAGTGGGTTCCAGTGTTGACCTTGACCTCGGGTCAAGGTCAACACTGGTGACAGGAGGTGCCCCATGCACGAATTCGAACTCTCCATCAGCGGCATGACCTGCGCGGCGTGCGCCGGCCGGGTCGAGCGTGCCTTGCAGAAGGTCCCGGCGGTGACCGCGGCGGGCGTCAACCTGGCCAGCGAAAAGGCTCGGGTCAGCGCCCCGCCCGAGGCGGCCCCGGCGCTGGTCGACGCCATCAGCGCGGCCGGCTACCAGGTGGCTGAGGCCGAGCACGATCTGGCCCTGACCGGCCTGAGCTGCGCCAACTGCGCCGGACGCATCGAAAAGGCCCTGCGTACGGTGCCCGGCGTGTTGACGACCGAGGTCAATCTCGCCAGCGAGCGCGCCCGGGTACAGACCCTGGCCGCAGTCGACACCCGGACCCTGATCGCCGCGGTGGAAGCCGCCGGCTACGGCGCCCAGGATCGCCGCACTGAAGAAGAGCACTCCGCCGAGACCCGCCAAGGGCTGCCCTGGGAACGGCTGGAGCTGGCCCTGGCACTGCTGCTGGCGGTACCGCTGGTCCTGCCCATGCTGCTGGCGCCCTTCGGCTGGCACCTGATGCCGCCCGCCTGGGTACAGTTCCTGCTCGCCACACCGGTGCAATTCCTGGTCGGCGCGCGCTTCTATCGCGGTGCCTGGCATGCCCTGCGCGCCCGCAGCGGCAACATGGATGTGCTGGTCGCCCTGGGCACCAGCGCCGCCTACGGCCTGAGCCTCTACCTCTGGCTGGTCAAGGACAGCCCGCACCTCTATTTCGAGACGGCCGCCATGGTCATCGCTCTGGTGTGCCTGGGCAAATACCTGGAGGCCCGCGCCAAGCGCCGCACCGGGGCCGCCCTGCGCGCCCTGGAAGCCTTGCGCCCCGAGCGGGCCCGGCGCCTGGACGCCTCTGGCCACGAAGAAGAGGTCGCCCTCAATCGGCTGCGCCTGGGCGATCGCCTGCAGATCCGTCCGGGGGAGCGCATCCCGGCCGATGGCCGCATCCTGCGGGGTGACAGCCAGGTGGACGAAGCCCTGCTCACCGGCGAGAGCCGTCCGGTCGCCAAGGGTCCTGGCGACGAGGTGGTGGGCGGCGCCATCAATGGCGAGGGCAACCTGCAGATCGAAGTCGCCGCCCTGGGTGGCGAGACGGTGCTGGCCGGCATCATCCGCCTGGTGGAAGACGCCCAGGCCACCAAGGCGCCCATCCAGCAACTGGTGGATCGCATCAGCCAGATTTTCGTCCCGGTGGTGGTCGGCGTGGCTCTGCTCACCCTGGCCGGCTGGCTGTTGACCGGTCATGCTCTGGAGCCCGCCCTGCTCGCCGCCGTCGCCGTACTGGTCATCGCCTGTCCCTGCGCCCTGGGCCTGGCCACGCCCGCTGCGCTGATGGCCGGCACTGGCGTGGCGGCGCGCCATGGCATCCTGATCAAGGACGCCGAGACGCTGGAGCGCGCCCAGGGCATCACCACCGTGGTCTTCGACAAGACCGGCACCCTGACCGCCGGCCAACTGCGCCTGCGCCAGTTGGCCACGGCGCCCGGCATCGAAGAGCGCGAGGTGCTGAGCCTGGCCGGCAGCCTGCAAAGGGGCAGCGAGCATCCGCTGGCCGCCGCGGTGCTGTTGGCCTGTCGCGAACGCGGCCTGGATACGCCACCGGCCCAGGGCGTCCGCGCCCTCCCCGGCCGTGGTCTCCAAGGCAGCTGGCAAGGACGGCCGCTGCTGCTGGGCAATGCCCGGCTGCTGGCCGAACAGGGCCTGGATGCCGGCCACCTGGCCAAGACCGCCCAGGCCTGGGAAGACCAGGGGCTGACCATTTCCTGGCTGTTGGAAACCGGCACCCAGCCCCGAGTCCTGGGTCTGCTGGCCTTTGGCGACGAGATCCGCCCCGGCGCCGCCGCCGCCATCGCCCGACTGCGCCGGGACGGCATCGACAGTTGGCTACTGACCGGCGACAACCGTGGCAGTGCTCGCCAGGTGGCTGCGGCGCTGGGCATCGCGCATTGGGAGGCCGAGGTGCTGCCCGCCGACAAGGCCGCGGTGGTCGCCCGCCTGCAAGCGACGCAAGGCGGCGTCGCCATGGTCGGCGACGGCCTCAACGACGCCCCGGCGCTGGCCGCCGCCGAGCTGGGCATCGCCATGGGCTCGGGCACCGCCGCCGCGCGCCATGCCGCCGGTATAACCCTCCTGCAGGAAGACCCGCGCCAGGTGGTGGCGGCGCTGGACATCGCCCGGCGCACCCAGCGCAAGATCCGCCAGAATCTGTTCTGGGCCTTCGTCTACAATGTCATCGGCCTGCCGCTGGCCGCCCTGGGCCTGCTCGATCCGGTCTATGCCGGCGCCGCCATGGCCTTTTCCAGCGTCAGTGTCCTGGCCAATGCCCTGCTGCTCGGCCGCTGGCGCCCGTCCGGAGATCACTCGTCATGAACATCGGCCAGGCCGCCAAGGCCAGTGGGCTCACCGCCAAGATGCTGCGCTACTACGAGCGGATCGGCCTGCTGGCGCCCGCCGGGCGCACCGACAGCGGCTATCGCCAGTACGGTGCCGAGGACCTGCGGGTGCTGGCCTTCGTTCGCCGCTCGCGAGAGCTGGGCTTCAGCCTGGAGGAGATCCGCCAGTTGCTCAGCCTCTGGCAGGATCGCCAGCGCGCCAGTGCCGACGTCAAGGCGCTGGCCAAGCGGCACATCGCCGAGCTGGATCTGAAGATCGCCGAATTGACCCGCCTGCGCAGCACCCTGGGCGAGCTGGTCTCCTGCTGCCACGGCGACGCCAGTCCCGAGTGCCCGATCCTGGATACCCTTGGCGGCTGACGCAACCGCCGAGGGCCTGCGGGGTCCATCTTTCTATCTCCCCGCTGCCGAGGTCCCGTCCATGCATACCCTGCACCGTTACCAGATCTGCTATCGACTCAACGGCGAGCCCCTCACCCACGAGCTGGAGAGCTTCGAGCCGGTCACCGAAGAGGAAGCCGTGCTGCAGTTGCTGATCAAGCACGTCGAGGAACCCCAGGTGGTGGTCGACGCCCCCTGGGAACGCCAGGCCCAGCCCAGCATCGCCCGCCGCGCCCAGGAAGCCGGTCTGAGCGACATCGAGGTCAGTCAGCGGGACTGACGGCCGGCCCGGGCAGGTGGCTTTGCGCTATAATTCCGCGCTTTTGCCCCCTTCGTTGGAGTGATTCATGACCCTGCCTCGCCTGCGCCTCAAAGCCAATGCCGACCGCCGTCTGCGCGCCGGGCACCTCTGGGTGTATAGCAACGAGGTGGACGTGGTCGCCACCCCGCTCACCGCCTTCGAACCGGGCGACCAGGCCATCCTGGAAACCACCAGCGGCAAGCCGCTGGGCCTGGTGGCCCTATCGCCCAACAACCTGATCTGCGCCCGCCTGTTCTCTCGCGATACCGGCTATCCGCTGGACAAATCGCTGCTGGTGCATCGCTTCAAGGTCGCTCTGAGCCTGCGCGAACGCCTGTTCGGCAGCCATTGCTATCGCCTGGTCTACGGCGACTCGGATTTCCTGCCGGGTCTGGTGGTGGATCGCTTCAACGACATCCTGGTGGTACAGATCGCCTCGGCGACCATGGAGCGCCAGCGCGACGCCATCCTCGCCGCCCTGCTGCAGGTGTTCAAACCCCAGGGCGTGCTGTGGAAGAACGACGGCAGCGCCCGCGCCGCCGAAGGCCTTTCCAGCTATGTGGAAGTGGCCTACGGCGAGGTCCCCGATTGGGTGGCGCTGGAAGAGAACGGCGTGCGCTTCGAGGCGCCGGTGCGCGAAGGCCAGAAGACCGGCTGGTTCTATGACCACCGCCTGAATCGCGCGCGCCTGGCGCCCTACGTCGAAGGCAAGCGGGTGCTCGACCTGTTCAGCTACATCGGTGGCTGGGGCGTGCAGGCCGCGGCCTTCGGCGCCAGCGAAGTCATGTGCGTGGATGCCTCCGGCTTCGCCCTCGATGGCGTGGAGCGCAATGCCACCCTCAACGGACTGGCGGAAAAGCTGGTGTGCGTCGAGGGCGACGTCTTCGAGGCGCTCAAGGAACTCAAGGCCGGCGAAGAGAAATTCGACGTCATCGTCGCCGACCCGCCAGCCTTCATCAAGAAGCGCAAGGACCTGAAGAACGGCGAGGCCGCCTATCGCCGTCTCAACGAGCAGGCGATGCGGCTGCTGAACAAGGACGGCATCCTGGTCAGCGCCTCCTGCTCCATGCACCTGCCCGAAGACGATCTGCAGAACATCCTGCTCGGCAGCGCCCGCCATCTGGACCGCAACCTGCAGATCCTCGAACGCGGCGCCCAGGGTCCGGATCACCCGGTACACCCGGCCATCCCGGAGACCCGCTATATCAAGAGCCTGACCTGCCGGCTGCTGCCCAGCTAAGACGCCAGGCACAGAAAAAGCCGATCGCGGCCGTGGCGGTCCGCCGATGCAGCCGCTCCTACGCGCCCGTGCCTGTAGGAGCAACTGTCTTATCGCGGCCATGGGCCGCTCCTACGGTCACATCGGAGCCTGTAGGAGCGGCCCATGGCCGCGATAGCGGGTCTAGAGCCAGATCCAAGCGTCATCCGTTAGCATACGGCCCCTGCCCGATCCATCACTAAGCTCTCTCTATCGCCCCAAGCGCTGGGATCAAGGTCATAGCCGAATGCCCGCCAGCTAAGAAAAAACGCCGCGTTCCCTTGAAGAGAACACGGCGTTGTGTGGATTCCAGCGTGGTATGAGGGTCTGGATAGCTAAAGGCGAAACAGCATCAGGAGATCGTCTGCCTTTTCGTCCGCGTCGGAATATCAACTCAAGGCGCGGATCAACTCATCCTTCTTCATCTGCGAGCGGCCGCGTACATTCTGTTCGGCTGCCTTCTTCACCAGTTCATCGCGGGTCAGGTCGCTGAGCGAGGTGCTGCCACCACGCGAACGCCGTGCCGACGCCCGCCCGTTGTTGGGCGACTGGCCCTGCTTGGTGGCCACCGCGCGACGGGCAGAGTCCTTGCGATCGGCACGCTTGGCCGTGCCGCTCTTGCTCGTGCCCGAGCCACTCTTTTCGCCGCCGCCGGACTGCTTGTTCACCGTCGCCCAGGCCCGCGCCTCGGCTTCATCCTTGGAGACGCCCTTCTTCTCGTAGCTCTCCTCGATGTGCTCGGCCTTGCGTTCCTGTTTGTCGCTGTACTTGGATTTGTCGCCGCGGGGCATGGCAGCCTCCTGAATCAGTCTTCCGCCTTGATGGTGGCCACATCGGCTGCTTTCACCCGTACATGGCGGCCCGCCACATCGGTGAATTCGTAGAAGCCATCGGCCGTCTTGGTATTGGGCTTATCCTGGGTGATGTACTGGGTGCCATCCTGCAGGGTCACCACCGTCGAGGTGGAGCAGGCCGCCAGCCCCAGGATCGCCAGGACTATCAATCCACCCTTGATCATCCGGCTCATGGCGCTTCCGGGGAAACGCGATGGATGGACACGTCATGCAGTGCCACCAGTGCCTGACCGGACTCGATGTCCGCCAGTTGGAAGCGCTCGTCGTTGATCGCATCCAGGTGCCGACAGGCCAGTTCACGCACTACGTCGGTGATGGGTACGTCCAGACTGCTGATACGGTCGGTATAGCTTTCGCCCAGCAACTTGTAGTGGATTTCGTATTGGCTATCGGTGTCATCACGCATGAGGAGTCTCCGCGAAAAGGCTGCCCGACTCGGGTTACTTCTATAGAGCCTGGGCAGCCGGAGCGGTTCTTTCCGCCCCCCTAGATGCCGCCGAACGGTCATCTGTCAAGTCCCTTCGCAGCTGCTCTAGCTCAGCGCCCTGCCCGCATCTGTTGCAGCAGGGCACTGCACTGAGCCCCCTGTTCGTTGCTGGGTGCCACCAGCGCCAGCAACCCGGCCGCCGGTGCGGCGAAGGTGGCCAGCAGCGCAGCCGCCGCGCCCCGTGCCGCCAGGGGCAATGCCTTCACCCCGGGCGAGGGATTCTTCAGGGTGCCACGGACATAGAGCGGCGAGCGCAGCGAGAAGATGCGCAAGCCCTTGCTGTGGGGATCGACGGTGAGGTCCAGCCGCTCCGTCGCCAGGTTGGCGGTACCGGTGATGTTGATCAGGGCATTCTCGGTATCGAGTACGAAGACCTTGGGCGTCACCAGGCCCTTCTTGAAGTCGAGATCGGCCACCGCGCAATTGATCTCCACCTCGTCGTCACCGAACAGCCGATCGACCAGGTAGTTGCCGACGTTGAGGCCCGCCAGCTCCATCAGACTGCGACTGATCCGTCCGTCGTTCATCAACAGCTTGAGTTCGCCGTCACTGGTACCGAGCAGCGCCGCGACCGAATTGCCGGTGCCGCTCAGGGTGGCATCGCCATTGAGTTCGCCCATGCTGCGCTTCATGGTTTCCACGGTGGGGAACAGCTGGTTCAGCTTGACCCGCCGGACATGCAGGTCAACGCGGCCCGGCATGGGCGTCTTGTTGCCTTCCAGGCGCACCGTGGTGTTCAGATCACCCCCGGCCACGCCGAAGCGCAGCGGATCGAGCAGCAGCACCCCATCGGTCAGGCGCACATGGGTGTTGAGGTCGGTGATCGGCAGTTGCGCGTTCTGCACGATACGCTTGCCGGTGAAGCGTACGTCGGCGTCCATGGCGCGCCAGCGGTCGGTGCGGAATTCCGACACCGGCAGCGCCTTGTCCGCCGGCTGCGTGCTGGTCTCGCCCTTGGCCGCCTGCTGTTCCTTGGTGTCGGCGCCGATCAGCGGGGCCAGGTCTTCGAACAGCAGCTGATCGGAGCGAAGCGTGCCGCTGAGCTTGGGTCGCGGCTGGCCGCCGGTGAAGAGCACGTCACCGTGCAGATCGCTCTTGCCCACCCGACCGTTGAAGTCTTCGTAGCTGAAACGAGCGCCGGCCGGATCGTTGAGCTTGACCGTGAGATGGCCGTCGGTGGCATAGGGCGCCGTCTCCGGCAGGGTGACGCCGGTGAGCGGATAGAGCTGCGCCAGGCTCTTGCCTTCCAGCACCAGGTGCAGGTCCAGGGCGCCCAGGCGACGGGGATCGGTCAGGGTGCCGAACAGCTGTACGCGGGTCTGCCCGGCCCGGGCATCGAGTTGGATGGGGAATGGCGTGTCGGCGTCCTGCAAGGCCAGCAAGCCACCGATCTGCCCACGTCCGCTGACTGGTACCTGCTTGTAGCTGCCCTCCACCGCTACGGCGAACTGGAAGGCCTGGGTCTGCTTGACGTTGGCGCGCTGGCGCGAGGTGCCCTGCTTGCCCACCAGGTCGGCATAGGCGATGGGGGCGTCCAGGGAGGTGATCCGGGCCCGCAGACGGGTCGCAGTCTGGGCATCGTCGACGCTCACCTGGCCGGCGTCGAAGCCGATGGTGCCGATGTCCACGGTCCAGGCCGAGGGCTCGGCGTTGGGATCTTTTTCGGCGCTCTCGAAGGTCCAGCTGTTGCGGCCATCGGCCAGGCGCTGGGCGTTGACCACCGGTCCGGTGAGGTCGATGCGCGGGATATACACCTGCTTGGCCAGCAGCGCCAGCGGCGAGATTCTCAGCCGCACCTGGTCGAGGTGGACGAAGGTCTTCTCCTTGGCCCAGTCCGGGTTGCCGAGGTTCAGGTCCTCGGCGGCGATATGCGGCCAGGGAATCCAGGCATGCCAGCCACCCTGGTCCGGTTCGCGCTGCCAGACCACGCCCAGATTGCCCTGGATGGCGAAGGGCCGGTGCAGGGCGCTGGAGACCTGTTCGTTGATCCTGGGCTTGAGCCGATTCCAGTCGAAGGTGGCCAGCACCACCAACAGCAGCACGAACAGCAGCAGGATGATTCCCAGCAGCCAGGCGAGGATCTTGCGTGGGCGCGTCATGGCCGCCTCCTTATCGTTCCGTTCCTCCTTGGGTCTGCTCAGCGCAGCGGGGTTCCCTACGCCTTGCGCTGACGCAATGCCAGCCCCGCCACCGCGACCCCGATCAGGGTCAGCAGCAGCAGGCTACCGCGCAGCCCCACCTGCCCCGCCACGGCGCCAATCAGCGGCGGACCGAGCAGAAAGCCGAGATAGCCGGCGGTGGCGGTCATGGCGATGCCGGCGGCCGGCGTCTCGGCCGCCTGGCCGGCCGCGCTGAAGGCCGCGGGCACTACGTTGGACAGACCCAGCCCGACCAGGGCGAAGCCGAGGATCGCCGTCCAGGGTGCCGGCAGGATCACCGCCAGCGCCAGGCCGAGGGTCGCCAGCAGCGCACCGCCGAAGATCACCTGGGGGCCGCCGAAGCGCCCGCGAATGCCATCGCCGAACAGCCGACCGATGAGCATGGTCAGCGAAAAGGCCGCATAGCCGAGCGTGGCGACCACCGGCGTCGCCCCACCTACCTGATCCAGGTAGACGGCGCTCCAGTCGGTCATGGCCCCTTCCAGCATCAGGCAGCCCAGGGCGATCAGCCCCAGCGCCAGTACCCGCCGATCCGGCAGGCGCAGGGCATGACTGACCGGACTGCGGTCGCCCTCGTCCAGCGCCAGGGCCGCGGGCAGGGCCAGCAGCAGCGCTACCCCGCCGGCAGCCAACAGCACCAGCAGGGCCGAGGCACCCAGGTGCAGCGCCCAGGCGCCAAGCCCGGCACCGAGGAAGCCACCGAGGCTGAAAGCCGCGTGGAAGGACGACATCAGCGGACGCTCCCAGCGACTTTCCACGTCGCTGGCATGGGCATTCATGGACACGTCGATCAGGCCATTGCAAGCGCCCAGCAACAGGGCACAGGGCAGCAACCAGCCAAGCGAGGGTGCCGCGCCCGGCCAGGCCAATACCAGGATGAAGGCAAGGATGCTGTAGCGCGTAAGCCGCCCGGTGCCCCCCGCGCGTGGCACCAGCACTCCGGCGAAGGGCATGGTGAGCATGGCGCCCAGCGCCACGGCCAGCAGCACCAGACTCAGTTGACCGTCACCGAGCGCCAGATCGCGCTTGAGTTCGGGAATGGCGGCCGCCCAGCCACCGATTCCGCAGCCGTTGGCGAGAAAGACGGTGAAGGTGGCCCAGCGTTGGCGACGAAGCACGGCAGAGGTCATGGCGATCCTGGAGGGGGTTAGCGGGTGGCCTGGTGAACCTGCAGACCAGCGTCGCGATAGGGCTGCAACCGCTCCTCGCTCAGACCGGGCTCCACGACTAGATGGTTCAGCCGCGGCAGCTCTAACACGTGATAGAAGGCCACGCTGTCGAGCTTCTCGGCGGTCACCGCGACGGCCACCGCGCTGCTCTGCTCGGCCACAGCGGCCTTGAATTCGGCCTCTTCCAGGTCGAAACCGGTCACCCCGGTCTCGACCGCCAAGGCACAGGTACCAAGAAAGGCCAGATCCGCGCGCACCCCGCGCAGATCGCGCATGGCCCGGGCGCCCAGGCAGGCGCCCGACTCCGGCGCAGCCAGGCCGCCGATCATCAGCACGCGGATGCCCTGGCGTTGCAAAAGCGCTGCCGCTATCGCCGGGGCATTGGTGGCTACCGTCAACTGGCGATCCCCCGGCAGTGCCTGGGCGATGGCCAGGTTGGTCGAGCCGGCATCCAGCAGCAGCAACTGTCCCGGCTCCACCAAGGCCGCCGCCGCTCGGCCCAATGCCTGCTTGGCCGTCTCGTCCTGACCGATGCGAGTCGTCAGCGGCTCCGGTGGCGTCAACAGCGACAGTGCTCCGCCGTAGACGCGCCGGCACAGGCCCTGGCGGGCCAGTTCGCGCAGATCACGGCGCACGCTGTCTTCGGAAATGCCCCAGGTCGCGGCCAACTCGGCCGACAACACCCGGCCCTGCTCACGCAGCAGGGCCAGGATCGCGGCTTGGCGCTCTTCAGGAAGATGGATGGCTGCACTCATGCTGATACTCCAAGAGAATCAGCCGATCATTCACAATCAAATACAATCGTGCAACATCATGCACCGCGCGGTGCGTTGCTCCGCGCGTCTAGCCAGCGACCGCCGAAGACATTGATCAGCAGCCCCAGCATCACCGCCAGACCACCCACTGCTTGCTGGGTGGTCATCTGCTCTCCCAGCAACACGGCCGCCGAAGTCAGACCTACCACAGGTACCAGCAGGGAAAAGGGTGCGACCTGGCCGGCCGGATACCGCGACAGCAGTCGGCTCCAAATGCCGTAGCCGAGCAGCGTCGCGATAAAAGCCAGGTAGACGATGGCAAAGATAGAACCGCTCGACAGCGAGGTCAGCGCCGTGGCGATCTGTTCGGGCCCTTCCAGCAGCAAGGATAGAAGCAGGAACGGCAGCGGCGGAATCAAGCTGCCCCAGACCACCAGGCCGAGCATGTCCACCTTGCCGATCTTCTTGGTGACGATGTTACCCAGCCCCCACATGGCTGCCGCTGCCAGGGTCAGCAGGAAACCGGCCAGGGTCATGGTCACCCCGTGCTCGGTACCGATAAGCAGCAAGCCCTGCGCCGCCACCAGCAGCCCGACCAGGCTTGCCCGGCGCACCTTCTCACCGAGGAAGGTTGCCGCGAACGCCAGGGTGAAGAAGGCCTGGGCCTGCAATACCAGCGAGGCCAGTCCCGCCGGCATGCCTACATACATTGCCGAGAACAGGAAGGCGAACTGCCCGAGGGAAATGGTCAGGCCGTAGGCCAGCAGCAGCCGCCAGGACACCTGGGGACGCCGCACGAAGAGGATGGCCGGAAAGGCCGCCAGACAGAATCTCAGAGTGCCCAACAACATGGGCGGTACGCCATGCAGGCCGAGCTTGATGACGACGAAGTTCACCCCCCACGCCAGGATGACGACCAATGCCAACAATAGATCCCGGGGGGCCATCGACAACTCCTCGAACGTTTCAGATAGATAGGCGGCTACCCTACTCCTTTGCGCCCCCGCCGCGGCGTCACAGTTGCCCACAAATTCGGCCAGTCACTCTCCACAAAAAGAAGAACCGCAGCCTGGGCTGCGGTTCTTCGGGATCAGGCGCTGCGCTTGTCACGCAAGGGATCGTGGCCCCAGTTCATCAGCGACTTGCGCCAGCGCGAATCTTCGATGTCGCCATCAGGTCGTTGCTTGAGGTGGCGATGCACATAGCCGATGACCTTGCGCATGGCCTGGTAGTCGTCGTCTTCCAGTTCGGCCTGGCGCTTGCCCTTGAGTTCCAGGATACGCTCGCCCATGGCATGACCGACCGCCTTGCCATCGTTGGCGGCCTTCACCTTCTTGCCCCCCTTGGTCATGCCCACGCCCTTGCTGGTATCACCGCTGAGCCATTTGCGCAGTTGGCTAGGGGTCATGTTGACCACCTGCTTGAACTCGCTGCGAACCTCTTTCTTGTCGTCGTCGGACGCCTTCTTGGTGCTCATTTTTCACCTGCCTTTTGCAACGCCTTGACCAGTTCGTCCTTCTTCATCCGTGACCTGCCGCGGACATCACGCCGCGCGGCGCGCTTCATCAATTCGTCCTTGGTCAGGTCGGCCAGCCCACCCTTGCGCGCGGCCGCCGTCTTATGGGCGATGTCGGCGGGCTGTTTGGAATGCTGTTTGCCACGGCGTGTGTCCCGGCGCTTCTTGGTGGTGGTGCGCTGGTACTCTTCCTTGCTCAGGGAGTCGCGAGCCTTTTCCGGTAGGTAGCGTTCGCCGGTCTCCTCAGACTTCTTGCCAGACTGGGTACCCCACTTTTCGTCAGTCCACTGCTGCAGGTGGTTATCCTTGCCCTTGCCGCCCTGGTATTCACCACCGCGCTTCTGGTACTCCTGGGCCGCCAGTTGCGCCTTGCGCGCGGACCACTGACCGGGCTTGCCGCCCTTGTCGCCCTCGGTAATCTCTTTCTTCACCTTTTCCCAGAGTTCGGGATCGCTCTTCTTGGCCGTGGCACTCATGGCTACACCTCAAGTGGGGATCATTGCAGTCGCTGTCATAGGGATGACTGTCCAACCGAAACGGGGGTTCGCGCCAGGCGACGAACGCCCCTGTGCCAGGCGCCTCGGCGCCCTCAACCTCGCTCCTTTCCGGAAACGCCATGTCGCTCGCCACCCTGCTCCGCCGCCGCTGGATTCCCCTGCTCTTCGTCGCTCTGCTGGTGGGCGTCGGCGTGCCCTATGGCTGCTCGGAACTGGCCTATCGCGAGCGCCAATGGGTATTCAGCATCGAACCGGGCAACGCCAGCTGGTTCTCCGGCGTACCCGAGGGCGTCCACCAGCTTAACCTCCCGATCAGCACGGCGCTCAAGGGGACCGAGTACATCCACGCCTGGTGGTGGCCGGCACGGCGTCCCGATGCGCCCACGGTCCTCTACCTGCACGGCACGCGCTGGAATCTCACCGCCCAGGTCCGGCGCATCGCCACCCTGCGCCAGCTCGGCTACTCGGTGCTGGCCATCGACTACCGCGGCTTCGGCGAAAGCCCAGGCGACGTCCCCTCCGAACGCAGCGTCTACGAAGATGCGCGGATTGCCTGGAAACACCTGCAGCAGCTGCAGCCCGATGCCCGCAAGAGATACATCTATGGCCACTCCCTTGGCGGCGCGATCGCCGTGGACCTGGCCTGGCGCATCGCCCGCGACGACGACCCGGACGGCGACTATCCCGCCGCCGCTGGCCTGATCATCGAATCCACCTTCACCACCCTCGCCGACGCCGCCTCGGCCGTGGTCAATACCCGCTTTCCCCTGCGCTGGCTGATGTCGGAGAAATTCGACTCCCTGGACAAGATTCCCGACATCCGCATCCCGGTGCTCATCGTCCACGGCAGCGACGACCGCTACGTCCCACCCCGCTTCAGCGAGACGCTCTACGCGGCCGCCCGGGCGCCCAAGCGTCTACTGCTGGTGCCCGGTGGTACCCATTCGAACAGCATGGTGATAGGCACCAGCGCCTACGCCGAAGCCTTGCGCAGCATCTTCGGTGCGAGCCGGATCTCCTTGGAAGACCAGCAAGGATCATCGACAGGAGGCTAGGAGATTTCCGAGAGTCATCGACGAGGATGATAGTCACTATCTCGCCAGTCTATTTTTTCCTGGCGGTCCCCAGCCGGATACTGAATTCACTCCAGAACAGTTTCCCCCGAGGACATCATCATGAACCTGCGCATCGCTTTCGGTTTCGCCCTGACCGCCCTGGCCCTCAACACCTTCGCCCAGGACCCCGCCTTCGCCCAGAGCTCGGCCGCCCAGCTCGCCGAGGAATCCAGTCAGCGCCCCCTGGGCGAGCTGATCCAGCAACAGCAAGAGCGCCTGCAGGATCGCAAGATCGCCGAGGAATCCAGCCAGCGTCCCCTGGGTCAGGTGATCAAGCAGCAGCAAGAGCGCCTGCAGGATCGCAAGATCGCCGAGGAGTCCAGCCAGCGCCCCCTGGGTCAGGTGATCAAGCAGCAGCAAGAGCGCCTGCAGGACCGCAAGATCGCCGAGGAATCCAGCCAGCGTCCCCTGGGCCAGGTGATCAAGCAGCAGCAAGAGCGCCTGCAGGACCGCAAGATCGCCGAGGAGTCCAGCCAGCGCCCCCTGGGTCAGGTGATCAAGCAGCAGCAAGAGCGCCTGCAAGATCGTCGCCTCGCCGAAAACGGCTCGGCCCGCACTCTCGATCCGCTGATCGCCGCAGCCCAGCACCGCCAGGCCTGATCTTAGGCTCGTACCCTGCCCGGCCTTGCGCCGGGCTCGCTCATCCCGCCTTTTCGCCCGGCCCTATGCTGGCAGGGGCTTCCACCACCAGTTCCTGTGGCACCTCGTCGATGCGCGGATCCAGCGCTGCTGCCATGGGGCTCACCGTATCCGGCATCGCCACATGGTGCAGCGGTGCCTCGTTCAGCCGGTGCTCGCCACTGACGAAGCGCGGCTGCACGAAGAACACCAGGATCAACGCATAGGCCGACGTCAGCACATAGAACATGCCGGGGCCGAAATGCTGCATGGCCGCTCCCGCCAACAAGGGGCCGATACAGGCACCCACCCCATAGGTGGTCAGCAGCATGGCCGATAGCTCCACCCGCCGTTCCGGCTCCACATGGTCGTTGGCGAAGGCCGTCGCCAGCGGATAGAGGGTGAACAGCAGCATCCCCGAGACGAAGCCGGCAGCCAGCAGCAGGGGGTACGGCAAGGTGACGAAGCCCCATAACGGAACGGCCGCGATGCATAGCAGCACCGCATTGCCGCGAATCAGCTTGCAGCGATCCAGGCGATCCGACAGCCACCCCAACGGCCACTGGGCGCAGAAGCCTGCCACGATACACAGGCCGACATAGAAGCTCGCCTGGGCGGTATCCAGGCCACTGCGACTTGCGAATACCGGTGCCAGACCATAGAAGCCACCCACCAGCAGACCCGCGGTGAAGATGGTCACCAGCGACTGCGGCACCCGCCGCCAGAAGAAACGGATCTCCAGCGGCGCCGCCACCAGCTTGGCCGGGTGCACCCGCCGCGTCATCGCCAGGGGGATCAGGCAGGAGGCGAAGCAGATGGCCACCAGCAACAGCGGCTTGTAATCCAGTTGCGGATGCCAGGCCAGCAAGGCCTGACCGATCACCAGCCCCAGGTCCACTGCCACCATGTAGCCCGCGAACACCTTGCCGCGCTGGTGATTCTCCGCCTGCTCGTTCAGCCAGCTTTCGATCACCATGTACTGGTTCATCATCACCACGCCCATGACGAATCTCAGCGCGATCCAGATAGCGAGATCATCCACCAGCGCATGGATCAGTACCGTCACCGTCGCGGCCCCGGCGCAGGCCACATAGGAGCGAATATGACCGACGCTGGCGATCAGTCGGTGGCCGAACTTGCCGCCGCAGCCCAACCCGAAGTAATAGGCGGCCATCAGGGCACCGGTCCACATATCCCCGGCCCCCTGCTCGGTGAGCCTGAGGCCGATATAGGTGGTGAACAGGCCGGACCCGGCCAACATCAACAGCGTCGCGAAATACAGGGCAGGAAAGGTAACCAGAGGACTGAACATCGAACTCACATCGAAAAAAGCGAAAAGCCGACACTGACCGGCAGCAGCCAGTCGTCGGGACTACTCGAAAGGAAGGGGTTGAAGGATGACGCCCAGCGTCACTCCGGCTCCTGGCGCCTATTGGCCTCGGCGCGTTGCCGCTGCCGCCACTGATCCAGATAGACCACCTGGCCATGCTCCGGCTTCGCCTGGTACACGGGCGCCGACACCACCACCGAATCCGCGGCCGGCCGTTCGACTTCAGGTACCACGAAAGGTGCGAACTCCACCTTGGCCAGGGTCTTGCCGAACAGTGCCAGGGACGCGTTCAGGCGCTCCTCCCCGGTCACGGTGAATTCGAAGGCGAACAGCCGCGCCAGTCGCTTGCGCCCCTTGGCGTCCGCCAGCCAGCGGAAGCGCGAAAAGGCCACGGCGCCGTCCAGCAGCATCACCTTGCGCCGCCGGCACTCCTGTTCTGCAAGCCATAACGCTCGCTCGCGAATGCCGTGGCCGTGCCAGAACCACAGACCGATGCCGACCGCACCCAGCAACAGGCAGAGATTACCTAGCGTCAGCATCTTCGCTCCTCATCGAAAGGTACCGCCGTCACTGACGCCGCGCCGCGTCTTCGGATCCCGTCTCGTTCAACAGGCGAATGTTCTCGCGCTCGCCTTTGTACAGCGCCAGAGGGGCGATTTCCTTACCCAGCAAAGGCACCTGCTGTTGGTGCCATATGTAGTAGAAAACGTTCAGGACCACCAATAGCAGAAACAACCAACGCATCATTCGTTCTCGAGCGGACACGCCAAAGCCAATCCAGCAAACACCATATCGGGCACGATTCGCGCGCCTGGAACGACATGCTTGACCAATTCCGCGTCACCGCCAGTCAGAAAGATCTCGCAACCCTCGGCGAACATCTCCTGCGCCAGCTCGTACTGGGTACGGACGAAGCCCTTGAGCATGTACAGACAACCCCGTTCCACGGCCTCGATGGTCGTGCGTCCCGGCGCCTCGTAGCGTTCACCACTGGCCCAATGTGGATCGTAGCGGATACGACGGGTATGGGTCTGCAATTCCCGACGCATCAACGGAATCCCCGGACAGATGAAACCTCCCTGGTGCTCACCCTGGGCGTCCACCAGATCGGCAGTCACCGCCGTGCCCAGATCCAGCACCACGCACGCCTTGCCCTGAGCCAGCTGCACGGCCGCCAGGATCACCAGCCAACGATCCATGCCCAGACGCTGGTGATCCCGATAGCCGTTGCGCACCCCGTTCCAGCTTTCCACGGGCAGCGCCTGATGACAGGCGACGCCGAAGGTCGCCGTCAGTCGCTCCTTGAGCTGCTGGGTCTCTTCATCGCTACGGACGCTGACCAGTCGGCAGGCGACGAACCTTGGCATTCCCGGCTCGGACAGCGCGGTAACCAGGGCCTCGTCGCTATCGACGATACCGGTACTGACGACATCGGCATGGGGATCGAGCAGCCGCCATTTGATCAGACTGTTGCCGCAATCGAGCTCAAGAATCATGGTCGAGGCTCAAACTCAATTCACCACCGTTGAACGCCTGCGTCTGACCGTCTACACGCATGAGAATGGACCCATCTTCGGCAACTCCTTCCACTGTGCCCTGGATACAGCGAACCCCCGAAGACAGGGTAACCGCTCGACCTTGCCAGCCATGATAACGCTCCCACTCGTCCCGCAGGACGGCGAATCCCGACTGTCGATGAATTTGCCAGAGGCTATCGATCTCCTGGAGCAGCAGACTGGCCACCGCATTGCGATCCTGCAGCGCGCCCAGGGCCTCGGCCATGGAAATCCAGGGCTGATCGATATTGTCAGCCAAACGCATGTTCACGTTGATACCGATCCCGATGATCGCCTGGCAGGTATCGTGCGGGTCACCGGATAACTCGATGAGGATGCCGGCCAGCTTTCGGCCACGCACCAGCACGTCATTGGGCCATTTCAACCGGGCATCCTCGACGCCTAGCCGCTGCAGGGTCCGAATGACCGCCAACCCCATGGTCAGACTCAGCGCCTGCAGCTTCTGAATGCCGCCTTGGCTGGACACCACGGCGGTGAGATAGAGATTCTTGCCATAGGGACTGACCCAGGCCCGGCCCCGGCGGCCGCGACCGGCCTGCTGATGCTCGGCGAGCAGCACGAACGGCGGCTGCTCCTGCTGCTGAAGCCGGCGTTGCGCCTCGGCATTGGTAGAGCCGATGGAGGGCAGCACCGTCACCGGCCAACCACTCGCTTGGGCGATCAACTCGCCATCGAGCAGGAACAGGGGTTCTTCGAGACGATAACCGCGACCCGGAACCTTGAAGACCTCGATGCCAACCTCTTCACCGAGCGTCTTCAGGCGCTTCCAGATGGCACTTCGGGACACCCCCAGGGCCTCACCCAGCTCGACGCCGGAATGAAATTTCCCATCACTCAGCAGTTTCAGCAACGGCATGCCCGAACTCCCGTTCGACTTTCTCCCGCCCCAAAGACAACACCCCCGTCAGAGTGAACTGAGCGGGGGTGCTGGGTATTAGGCGCTTGACGATGACCTACTCTCACATGGGGAAACCCCACACTACCATCGGCGATGCATCGTTTCACTT
>NZ_CAJYDW010000015.1 GCF_913774235.1 uncultured Pseudomonas sp.
GCTCAGCAATCGCAAAAAACTCATGAATTCACGAGTTACTTGTGTTGCTGATAATCTTGCGACATCAGACTTATCTCACAAGCACCCACACGAATTGCTTGATTCAACTTGTTAAAGAGCAGTTGGCTGCGACCGGAGCCGCTAACCGAGGCACGCATTCTACGCTAGCCTCACATCCTGTCAAGTGTTGATTTGAACTTTTTCGTTTCAACTCAACCACTTGCGCTTGCCTGACCAGTTCAACCGATCGCGGCAGCGGGAGGCGAATCCTACAGCATCCTAAGACGCTGTCAACCCCTCCCCTTCATTTCGTTACCACCCGAAGGTGAAGACCAAACGGCGAAGAATCCCTGGACCCCTCGCCCGACTCAGACCTAAGTGCTTGATTTTCAAGCCGCTTCAGCGTCTGCGCCGGAAGTGGGGCGCATTATAGGGGAGTTTCGCAGCAGGTCAACAGGTTATTTCAACTTTATTGCGGAGCGTGGGCGCGAATGAGCTGCGCCATCTCTGCAACCGCCTGCTTGAAGCCGACGAAGACGGAGTGGGCCACGATGGCGTGACCGATATTCAGCTCGTTGATACCAGGCAGCGCCGCTATGGCCTGGACATTATGGTAATGCAGACCATGGCCGGCATTGACCACCAGCCCGAGGCCAGCCGCGAATTCCACGGCCTGGGCCAGGCGCTGCAACTCGTGCGCCTGCTCTTTCGAATTCACGGCTTCCGCGTAGCGACCGGTGTGGAGTTCGATCACCGGAGCGCCACTGTCCTTGGCGGCCTGGATCTGCTGTAGATCGGGATCTATAAAGAGAGAGACTTCGGAATCGGGCAGCGCGGCAATGGCGTCGCGAATGCGCTGGACCTGACCGAGCACGTCCAAACCGCCTTCGGTGGTCAGTTCTTCCCGACGCTCGGGCACCAGGCAGACGTGCTCCGGGCGGATCTCCCGGGCGAAGGCCAGCATTTCCGCCGTCAGAGCCACCTCGAGATTCATCCGGGTCTGCAGGAGGTCACGCAGCAATCGTACATCCCGCTCCTGGATATGCCGGCGATCTTCGCGCAGGTGCAGGGTGATACCGTCCGCGCCCGCCTCTTCGGCATCCAGTGCGGCCTTGACCGGATCGGGGTAGCGCGTCCCGCGCGCCTGACGCAGGGTGGCGACATGATCGATGTTGACGCCCAACAGAACACGACGAAGCTCATTCATGACTGGATTCACTTGGTTTGGCGAACAATTCGCGACTCATCAGGGGCTTGCTGCCCAGGTGTGGCGCCAGGGCCTGGCGCATCAGGCGCTTGGCCGCGCGGACTACGGTGGGATCGTCCCACTCGCCTCGTTCGAGCGCCAGGATTTCCGCGCCGGCGAGACAGCCGGGGCGGACCTCGTCGACCGCATCGAAGCCTTGGTCCGGCAGAAAGCGATAGAGCCGCCGAGCCTCTATGTGCTGGCCATCCAGGGCATGGGTCAGGGAAAAGCCGTAGCCGAGCAGGTCGAGCAGGCGCCACTCGAAGGTACGCAGCAGCGGCTCGACGGGACGCCCTTGGGCCAAGGCCGCCAGGGTCAGGCCGTAGAGCTCGAACAACGAGGGATAGGGGTCTTCGGCAGGCAGCAGGCGGATCAGGAGTTCATTGAGATAGAAGCCGCTGAACAATGCCTGCCCTTGGAGCAAGTGAGGCGGCGCCAGGGCAGCCACTTTTTGCAGGTTCTTCAGCTCCCCTCGGCCACCGATCTGGGCTTCGAGGGGGATGAAAGGCCTGGCCAGGCTTCCGGAACGGGAGCGGGCCGCGCGTAGAACCGTGCGCACCCGGCCGAAGGCACCGAATACTTCGACCAGGGCGCTGCTTTCGCGATAGGGACGTGAATGCAGGACGAACAGCGGTTCGGACGCCTGCGTCATCGCTAGAGGTCGGAGTAACCCAGGGACCGCAGGGCGCGCTCGTCATCGGACCAGCCACCCTTGACCTTGACCCAGAGGTTGAGCATGACCTTGGCGTCGAACAGGGTTTCCATGTCCTGGCGGGCCTCTTGGCCGATGCGCTTGATGCGTTCACCCGCCTGGCCGATGAGGATCTTCTTCTGGCCGTCGCGCTCGACGAGGATCAGGCCTTGGATATGCAGCACCCCGTTCTCGTACTTGAACTCCTCGATCTCGACGGCGACCTGGTAAGGCAGCTCAGCACCCAGTTGACGCATGATCTTCTCGCGGATCAGTTCCGCGGCGAGGAAGCGACTGGATCTGTCGGTGATCTGGTCTTCGGGGAAGAAGTGCTCGCCTTCCGGCAGGCGCTCGGCGACCAGCTCTTCGAGCGCCTCAAGGTTGTGGCCATGCTGGGCGGAAATCGGGATGAGCGTAGCTTCCGGCAATTGCTCCTGCAGCCATTGCAGGTGCGGCAGCATGTCGGCCTTGTCTTCCAGACGGTCCATCTTGTTGACGGCGAGCAGCACCGGGCACTTCACGAAGCGGACCCGCTCCAGCACCATCTGGTCTTCGTCGGTCCAGCGGGTGCGATCGACCACGAACACCACCACGTCCACGTCGCGCAGGGCGGTGACGGCGGTCTTGTTCATGAAGCGATTGAGCGCCTTCTGGTTTTCCTTGTGCAGACCTGGGGTATCCACATAGATGGTTTGCACCTCGCCCTCGGTCTTGATGCCGAGCATGTTGTGCCGGGTGGTCTGCGGCTTGCGCGAGGTGATGGCGAGCTTCTGCCCGAGGATGTGGTTGAGCAGGGTGGACTTGCCGACGTTGGGACGGCCGACGATGGCTACGTAGCCACAGCGCGATGCCTTGAGCTCATCATTCATGACCATTCTCCACGCCCAGGGCGATCAAGGCCGCCGAGGCGGCTATCTGTTCGGCGATGCGGCGGCTGGCGCCCTGCCCCGTCGTCTTCTCGCTGAGCATCGCGATTTCGCATTCGACGAAGAACACTCGGCAATGGGGCTCGCCTTCGATGGCGACCACTTCGTAGCGCGGCAGCTCGCAGGCCCGTGCCTGCAGGAATTCTTGCAGGCGCGTCTTAGGATCCTTGTTGGTATCGACCGGCGTCAGCTCGCGCAGTTGCGGGCCCAGCCAGGCCATGACCCGTTCCTTGGCCGCGTCCATGCCGGCGTCGAGGTAGATGCCACCGATCAGGGCTTCCATGGCGTCGGCGAGGATGGATTCACGGCGGAAGCCACCACTCTTGAGTTCACCAGAGCCCAGGCGCAGGTAATCGCCCAGTTCGAAGCTGCGGGCCAGCAAGGCCAGGGTCTCCCCTTTAACCAACTTGGCCCGCAGACGGGACAACTGGCCTTCGCGGGCCTGGGGGAAGTGCTCGTAGAGGGCTTCGCCGATGATGAAGTTGAGGATGGCGTCACCGAGGAATTCCAGGCGCTCGTTGTTGCGACCGGCGAAACTGCGATGGGTAAGGGCGAGCAGCATCAGGTCCGGGTCCTGGAAGGTATAACCCAGCCGACGCTCGAGGCGATCTAGAGATAAAGTCACGGGAGATTTATACGGAAATCACGGTTGAATCGAACGACCAGATCAATGTTGCGAATCAGGTGTTCACGTTCTTCGTAGTCGAGGTGAACCAGCAGACGGTTGCCGTCGACCTCGACGCGCATGGCCTTCTGCAGATCGAGATCACGGATGTCGTTCACCTGCATACCCTTCCCCACATAGCTGTAGACGTCGGACACGCTGCGAATCTGCTGGTCGTGGTTGTCGCCAATGGATTCGATGACCTTGCTCAGGGCATTGTAGTCCATGTAGTGCGGGATGAGCTTGAAGGCGGTACTGGCGAGGAAGGCGATGATGCAGAGCGCCAGGAGGCCGCCGAGGAACGACAGACCTTGCTGACGAGACGGACGACCGGGCGCACTGCGATCTATCATCGAATGATACCTACGCGGGACAGGGTGGGCATGCTCTGCAGCTTGGGTTCCGGCCAGCTCAGCCAGACGGCGAAGGCCTTGCCGACGATATTGCGGTCGGGAACCATGCCGAGCAAGTCGCGCGGGATGTTGGGGTCGTCCCAGTAGCGGCTGTCGTTGGAGTTGTCGCGATTGTCACCCATCATGAAGTAGTGGCCCGCAGGGACCTTCCACTCGTGATCGGGCTCCATGCGATAGCGGGTCATCTCTTCGCGGATCAGGTGCTCGGCCTTGCCGAGTTGCTCCTTGAACAGCTTGACGCTGCCCAGCGAGCCGGGTTCGTCGCCTACCAGCTGTTCGCTGACGTGCTGGCCGTTGATGTACAGCTGCTTGTCGCTGGTGTAGCGGATGGTATCGCCCGGCACGCCGACGACGCGCTTGATGTAGTTGACGCTGGGATCGCTGGGATAGCGGAAGACCATGACGTCACCGCGCTGCGGATCGCCGACCGGGATGACCTTGAGGTCGATCACCGGCAGGCGGATTCCGTAGGCGAATTTGTTCACCAGGATGAAGTCACCCACTTCCAGGGTCGGCTTCATGGAACCCGAGGGAATCTGGAAGGGCTCAACCAGGAACGACCTGAGGATCAGCACGATGGCCAGGACCGGGAAGAAGGACTTGCCGTACTCGACCAGCGCCGGCTCCTTGTTCAGCTGTTCCAGCACGACCGGGTCCGGCTCGCTCACTTGCTGGCCGTAGGTCTGGATCGCCTTGCGTCGGCGCCGCGCCAGCACCAGCAGATCGATGAGCGCCAGCGCCCCACAGACGGCGACGGCAATTACCAGCAGCAGAGGGAAGTTCAAAGACATGGGCTTCAGCTATCCACCTTGAGCACGGCCAGGAAGGCCTCCTGAGGAATCTCGACGCTACCGACCTGTTTCATGCGTTTCTTACCCGCTTTCTGCTTTTCCAGCAGCTTGCGCTTACGGGAGACGTCACCGCCATAGCACTTGGCCAGGACGTTCTTGCGCAACGCCTTGACCGTGGTCCGAGCGACGATCTGACCGCCGATGGCCGCCTGGATCGCTACGTCGAACATCTGCCGCGGGATCAGCTCCTTCATCTTCTCGGTCAGGGCGCGACCCTTGTAGTGCGCCTTGTCGCGATGGACGATCAGGGCCAGGGCGTCGACCTTCTCGCCGTTGATGAGGACGTCGAGCTTGACCAGGCTGGCGGCTTCGAAGCGATCGAAGCTGTAGTCCAGCGAGGCGTAGCCGCGGCTGACCGACTTGAGGCGGTCGAAGAAATCCAGGACCACTTCGTTCATCGGCAGGTCGTAGCTGACCTGAACCTGGCTGCTGAGGAACTGCATGTCGCGCTGGACGCCACGCTTCTCGATGCACAGGGTGATGACGTTGCCCAGGTGCTCCTGGGGCACCAGGATGTTGGCGCGCACGATGGGCTCGCGCATCTCGGCGACGGAAGCCAGGTCCGGCAGCTTGGAGGGGTTGTCGACATAGATGATGCTGCCATCCTTGAGCACCACCTCGAAGACCACGGTCGGTGCCGTGGTGATCAGGTCGAGATCGTATTCCCGTTCCAGGCGCTCCTGGATGATCTCCATGTGCAGCATGCCGAGGAAGCCGATGCGGAAACCGAAGCCGAGGGCCTCGGAGCTTTCCGGCTCGTATTGCAGGGCGGCGTCGTTGAGGGTCAGCTTCTGCAGAGCCTCGCGAAAGTCCTCGAAGTCGTCGGAACTGACCGGGAACAGACCGGCGTAGACCTGCGGCTTGACCCGCTGGAAGCCCGGCAGCATGGCGACGTCCGGGGTAGCGCTGAGGGTCAGAGTGTCACCGACCGGGGCACCGAGGATTTCCTTGATACCGGCAATGATGAAGCCCACCTCGCCCGCCTTGAGGTCGACCGTTTCGGTGTGCTTGGGCGAGAAGACGCCGACGCTGTCGACCTGGTGGATCTTGCCGGTGGACTTGACCAGGATCTTGTCGCCCTTCTTGACCCGCCCGTGCTTGACGCGCACCAGGGAGACGACGCCCAGGTAGTTGTCGAACCAGGAGTCGATGATCAGCGCCTGCAAGGGGGCATCGATCTCGCCCTCGGGCGGCGGGATGACCTTGACCAGTTGCTCAAGCACCTCGGGCACGCCCATGCCGCTCTTGGCGCTGCAGGGTACGGCGTCGGTGGCGTCGATACCGATGATGTGTTCGATCTCGGCCTTGACCTTCTCCGGCTCGGCCTGGGGCAGGTCCATCTTGTTCAGCACCGGCATGACCTCGAGGCCCTGCTCGATGGCGGTGTAGCAGTTGGCGACCGACTGGGCTTCCACGCCCTGCCCGGCGTCCACGACCAGCAAGGCGCCTTCGCAGGCGGCCAGGGAGCGGCTGACTTCGTAGGTGAAGTCGACATGGCCGGGGGTGTCGATGAAGTTGAGCTGGTAGGTCTTACCATCCTGGGCCTTGTAGTACAGCGTGACGCTGTGGGCCTTGATGGTGATGCCGCGCTCCCGCTCCAGATCCATGGAATCCAGAACCTGGGCCTCCATTTCCCGGTCGCTCAAACCACCACAGATCTGGATGAAGCGATCCGCAAGGGTCGACTTGCCGTGATCGATGTGGGCGATGATGGAGAAATTGCGGATATGGCTCAGATCACTCACGAATCAGCACTCGAATAGCCAGCAGCGGAACATCCGCCGGGAAAATAGCGGGGGAGTTTACCTGAATGCGGCAAACAAGGGGACTCGCGCCGTTCGAGCGGACAAAAAGAAGGGGCAGTCGCCCGCCCCTTCCGGATGATGCCTGCCTTTACTTGCCGGGCAGTTTGAAGGTGATGAAGCTGGCGCGCCCGTCGCGGACCACGCGCATCGAGATGGGGCGGCTGGCCGGCAGCGCCGAGGTGATCTTCTCGAAGGCGCTGGCCGATTCGATGGGCTGGTTGTTCAGGTGGGTGATGACATCGCCCGGGCGCAGGCCGATGGCGGCAGCGGGGCCATCGCCACTGAGCTTGTTGATCACCACGCCCCCCTGGATATCCAGCGTCTTCTTCTGTTCGGCGGTCAGGTTGGCCACGGCGATGCCCAGGCGATTGCTCGCCCGATCGGAGCCACGCTCGCCACCGGAGGCCAGGTCGTCGTCCTTGGGCATGTCGCCCACGGTGACGCTGATGTTCTGCCGCTTGCCTTCCCGGATGATTTCCATGTCGGCCTTGGCACCTGGCTTGAGATTACCGATCAGGTGCGGCAGGTCGGCGGACTCCTCGATCTTCTGGCCGTTGACCGAGAGGATGACGTCGCCCACCTTGATACCGCTCTTGGCGGCCGGGCCGTCGTCCAGGGTCTGGGCCACCAGAGCACCAGCAGGACGGTCGAGACCGAAGGACTCGGCGAGGTCCTTGTCGACTTCCTGGATGACCACGCCCAGCCAGCCCCGGCTGACCTTGCCGTCGGCGCGCAGTTGGTTGGCCACGTTCATGGCGACGTCGATCGGGATGGCGAAGGACAGGCCCATGAAGCCGCCCGAACGGGTGAAGATCTGCGAGTTGATCCCCACGACCTCGCCCTTCAGGTTGAACAACGGACCGCCGGAGTTGCCCGGATTGATGGCGACGTCGGTCTGGATGAAGGGGACATAGCTTTCGTTGGGCAGGCTGCGACCCTTGGCACTGACGATACCGGCCGTCACCGAGTGGTCGAAACCGAAGGGCGAGCCGATGGCCAGCACCCATTCACCCACTTTCAACTGGTCGGAATTGCCCAGCTTGAGGGTGGGCAGGTCCTTGGCGTCGATCTTGAGCAGGGCGACGTCGGTGCGCGGATCGGCACCGATCAGCTTGGCGGTGTGGTCGCTGCGATCAGAGAGGCGCACGATGATCTCGTCGGCGTCGGCGACCACGTGATTGTTGGTGAGGATGTAGCCGTCGGGGGAGATGATGAAGCCGGAGCCCAGCGACTGAGCCTGCTCCTGCTTCCCGCCACGCGGACTGCGCGGCATCTGCGGAATGCTGCGCTCGAAGAATTCGCGGATGCCGGGCGGCAAGCCATCCAGGTCCGGCATGCCCATGGCATTGGCGCCACGGCCTTCCGGGATCTTCTGGCGGGTACTGATATTGACTACTGCAGGGGATGCCGCCTCGACCAAGCCGGTGAAGTCCGGCAAATCGGCCCGAGCCATGGCTGCCATTCCCATCAGCCAAAGCCCCATCAGGGCAGCCGTATAATGCTTGAAGTTACGCATGCGCGTGCAGCTCCACGTTATCCAATGACTTGAACGCATCGTTGGCGACTGCCGTCCCCAAAAGGGCGAGCGCAGTCAATGACGACTGGCAGCAGAAATAGCACGCCCTTGCTGAACGATAGCTTTCGAAGCATTTTCCCGGGCCGGTGAAAGACGCGAGACACAAAAAACGGCGACCGGACAGAGTCCGGTCGCCGTTTTGAGGCGAAGCCAGCGGATCAACGCTGGGCAGGGGTTTCCTGCTGGTCACCAACGGCAGGCTGGTCAGCCTTGCGGTCGGCGTTCGCCTTGGTGCTTTCTTCGCTGAAGCTGGCCAGGACGGCCGGGCTGCGAGCGGGTTGCGGCACGCTCAGCTGGCTAGGAGTCTGCTGGGCCAGGCCCTGGGTGGACACGTCAGCCTGGTTGTACATCCGCACACCCGCCAGCACGGCGAAGGTGACGGAGGCAGCGACCGCGACGCGACCGATACCCGACCAGCGACGGCTGGCGACCGGCGCGACAGCGGGAGCTGCCGGTGCCGCGGCCACTTCGTCGCGTTCCAGGGTACTGGTGACACCACGGGCGATGTCCAGGTTGGGCATCATCGGCTCGCCACGAATGACGGCACTGACCATGGCATAGCGCGACCAAGTGGCGCGCAGTTCCGGGTCCTTGCTGACCTCAGCGAGTACACGCCGGGTTTCGAATTCGTCCGCTTCGTTATCCATAACAGCGGACAGGGATTCCAGCAGGGCTTCACGACTCATACGTATTACCTCTCTAAAAGCTGTCGCCGCTGTCTATGCATCACGCAGCAGAGGCTGCAATGCTTTGTCTATCGCTTCCCGAGCTCGGAAAATCCGAGACCGGACCGTTCCCACCGGACACTGCATGACATTCGCAATGTCCTCGTAGCTGAGGCCTTCGAACTCACGAAGGGTCAGCGCCGTGCGCAGATCTTCCGGGAGCTGCTGGATGGTACGGTGCACGGTGGCCTCGATTTCATCCCGTAGAAGAGACCGCTCCGGGGACTCGATATCCTTTAGAGCGTGGTCGCCTTCATAAAATTCCGCATCTTCGGCGCTGACGTCGCTGTCCGGTGGACGACGACCCCGGGCAACCAAATGATTCTTCGCCGTGTTGATAGCGATGCGATAGAGCCATGTGTAGAAAGCACTGTCCCCACGGAAGTTCCCGAGTGCCCGATAGGCTTTGATAAAAGCCTCCTGAGCGACGTCCTGGGCTTCCTGGGTGTCGTGCACGAAACGCACGATCAAACCGAGGATCTTGTGCTGGTACTTGAGCACCAGCAGATCGAAGGCACGCTTGTCACCACGTTGCACACGCTCGACGAGCTGTTGGTCCTGCTCCTGCGTCGGCAGGACCGGCTTGCTATCCTTGGCTTGCAGTTCGGTATCGTCCTTGCTTTCACTCTCGAGGCGCGCTGCTAGACTGGGCTGTTGCACGAAAGTTCTCCCCTCCACAGCAGTTGATGAGCGAGCATTCAATGGCTGCTGATCGCTCCTGGGTATTGCTGATTAGCTTTGGCAGACGTCCCATCTCTCCTGCAGGCATTCCAGCCACACGGATGGGCAATTATCTGTACATAGACCCGGCTCGGTGCCCATGAGTTCCCTGATCGGGCCCTACGGGTGGCTATGCCGTCAGCCACCTTGTTCCTATACTCGCCGACCCGGCGAGAAGGAAACGACATGGCGCGTCACCTGGAATTCGATGTTCTGGTAATCGGCAGTGGCGCGGCTGGCCTCACGCTCGCCCTCAATCTTCCGGCGACGCTCTCGGTCGCGGTGCTGAGCAAGGGCGAGCTGGCCCAGGGTTCGACCTATTGGGCCCAGGGCGGCGTCGCCGCCGTGCTGGACGAGGGCGACACCGTCGAGGCGCACGTGCAGGATACCCTAATCGCGGGCGCCGGGCTGTGCGACGAGGACGCCGTGCGTTTCACGGTCGAGCACAGCCGCGAAGCCATGCAGTGGCTGATCGACCAGGGCGTGCCCTTCACCCGCGAACCGGCCGAGGGCAAGGGCGGCCTGGGCTTCCACCTGACCCGCGAGGGGGGCCACAGCCATCGGCGGATCATCCACGCCGCGGACGCCACCGGCATGGCGATCTTCGACACCCTGCTGCGCATCGCCGAAGGCCGGCCCAACATCCAGCTGCTGAGCCAGCGGGTGGCGGTGGACCTGATCACCACCGAGAAGCTCGGCCGACCGGGCCCGCGCTGCCTGGGCGCCTATGTGCTCGACCGGACCAACGGTCAGGTGGACACCCTGCACGCCCGTTTCACCGTATTGGCGACGGGCGGTGCCAGCAAGGCGTACCTCTATAGCACCAACCAGGACAGCGCCAGCGGCGATGGTATCGCCATGGCCTGGCGCGCGGGTTGCTCGGTGGCGAACCTGGAGTTCAACCAGTTCCACCCGACCTGTCTCTATCATCCCCATGCGCGCAGTTTCCTGATCACCGAGGCCTTGCGCGGGGAAGGCGCCGTGCTGCGGCTGCCGGATGGCGAGCGCTTCATGCCGCGCTTCGACGAGCGTGCCGATTTGGCGCCGCGCGACGTGGTAGCACGCGCCATCGACCACGAGATGAAGCGCCTGGGAGTCGACTGCGTCTTCCTCGACATCAGCCACAAGCCGGCGGATTTCATCCAGGAACACTTCCCCACCGTCCATCGCCGCTGCCTGGAACTGGGCATCGACATCACCCGCGATCCCATCCCGGTCGTGCCGGCGGCGCACTACACCTGCGGCGGCGTAAGGGTAGATGCGCACGGACGCACAGAGCTCGCCGGTCTCTATGCCATCGGCGAGACCAGTTGCACCGGCCTGCACGGCGCCAATCGCATGGCCAGCAACTCATTGCTGGAATGCTTCGTCTATGCCCGCTCGGCGGCGCTGGACATCCAGGCGCAGGAGAAGCAGGTGGCCATGCCGCGCGAGCTGCCGGACTGGGACGCCAGCCAGGTGACGGATTCCGACGAGGACGTGGTGATCGCCCACAACTGGGACGAGTTGCGGCGCTTCATGTGGGATTACGTCGGCATCGTAAGGACCACCAAGCGCCTGCTCCGCGCCCGGCATCGCATCCGCCTGCTGATGGACGAGATCGACGAGTTCTACAGCAACTACAAGGTCAGCCGCGATCTGATCGAGTTGCGCAACCTGGCGCAGGTGGCCGAGCTGATCATCGAGAGCGCCCTCGCCCGCAAGGAAAGCCGCGGCCTGCACTTCACCCTGGATTATCCCCAGACCGATAGCCGTGCCCGGGACACTATCCTGGCACCGCGAAGCGGCGAGGCGCGAAGCGAAGCCTGACCCGCAGACGGCGGTGGGCTGCGGCGGACAGGCTGTCCCGGGCGAGGCACAGGCTGCGGGTCCGGCATTCGCCGGGGAACCGATAGCGCAGGACGATGAGCCACGGCAGCGCCAGGCTGTCCGGCCGCAACTGGATGGCCTGCCAGCCAGCGGCCGGAGACCAGAGCTGCCAGCCCTCGGCGTCATGGCGCAGGCGGCGGGGCACCTGGGGATACTGGTGCCGAAGTTGCCGATAGCGCACGCGCTGGCCTGACCAGAGCACGAGCAGGGTGAGCAGTGGCTTGAGCGTCCAGGGGATAGCGGCGAGCCAAAGGCCGACGAGGCCAGCGAGCGTTATCGCGGCATGCAGCCGCAGGAGCGTCGGCGAGGCGCCCCAGCTGCATTCGAGAGGTTCAAGCCGGCTGGACACGGTCCAGGATCATGCGGACGATAATTTTCAGGTCGGCGTCTTCGGGTTCGCCGCGCTGCATGAACCAGTGGAACATGTCCTGATCCTCGCATTCGAGCAGCTTGCGATAGCGGGCGCGGTCCTCTTCGCCGAGCGAGGAATAGACCTCCTGGACGAAGGGCACCAGCAGCACATCCAATTCGAGCATGCCGCGACGGCTATGCCAGTACAATCTCTTGAGTTCGGTAGCTTCGGTACTCATGGGGACTCCTGCGACAATCGGCGCAGTATAAGCCCGAAGCGCGTCGCCGCGCAGTGCGCCTGACATTCCCCCCGGCGGAGCCTATGATGAGCGGCTTCACACGACAGGGAGCTTCCGCCGCAATGGCCGACTCGCCATATTTCTGCCGCCTGGCCCATGAGGGCATCCTGGCCATCCGGGGTGCCGACGCGACCAAGTTCCTGCAGGGCCAATTGACCTGCAACCTCAATTACCTCAGTGACGACCAGGCCGGCCTGGGGGGGCGCTGCACGCCCAAGGGGCGCCTGGTCTCTAGTTTCCGTATCGTTAGGCAGCCCGACGGCTATCTGCTGGCGCTGGCGCGGGAGCTGCTCGAGCCGCAACTGACGGACCTGAAGAAATACGCGGTGTTCTCCAAGTCGGCCCTGGCCGACGAGAGCGCCCAGTGGCAACGCTTGGGCCTCGATGCCGCTGGCTTCGCCGCCACCTGGCCCGAAGCGGTCCTGGGCACGGCGGCCAACAGCGTCGCGCCACTGGCCGGCGGCTTCGCCATCCGCCTGGAGGATGGTCGGGTGGAGGCCTGGCTGGGAGCGGACGCCGCGCTGCCGGCGCTACCGGAGGTCGGCCTCGATGTCTGGCTGCTGGCGCAGGTACGCGCCGGAGTAGGCCAGGTGTTCGGCGCAACGCGCGAGCTGTTCGTGCCGCAGATGATCAACCTACAGGCCCTGGATGGCGTGAGCTTCCGCAAGGGCTGCTACACCGGCCAGGAAATCGTCGCCCGCATGCAGTACCTCGGCAAGCTCAAGCGGCGTCTCTATCGCCTGGCCAGCAGCGACGCGCCTCCGGCCGTGGGCATGGCGTTGTTCTCGCCGGTGCACGGCAGCAGCGTCGGCGAGGTGGTCCTGGCCGCTCCCACCGCGCACGGCTGTGAGTTCCTGGCGGTCCTCCAGGCGGATGCCGTGGAAGACGGACGCATCACCGTCGGCAGCTCGGACGGGCCAAACTGCCGTTTACTCGATTTGCCCTACTCACTCGATAGCGATCGTGAAATAACGCGCTGAAAGGTTGGGATCGCCTTCCGCGCCACTCCATACAGGTACGTCATGACTCCTCTTGCTGAAAAAGTTGTCCAGGACCTTCTGCACGCCATCGATACCGACCGCGTGGTATTGCCCACGCTGCCCGAGGTGGCGCTGAAGGTGAGGGAGGCGGCCGAAGACCCCAACGTGGGCGTCGCCGAGCTGAGCCGGGTGATCGCCATGGACGCCGCCCTGACCGCGCGTCTGATCAAGGTGGTCAACAGCCCGCTGCTGCGTACCAGCAAGGAAATCACCGACCTGCAGATGGCCGTGGGCCGGCTGGGCATCAATTACACGGCCAACCTGGCCACCGGTCTTGCCATGCAGCAGATGTTCCAGGCCACCAGCGATGCCGTGGATCGCAAGATGCGCGAGGTCTGGAGCCAGGGTACCGAGATCGCCGCCATCAGCCATGCGCTGTGCAAGAAGTACACGCGCCTGATGGCCGATCGCGCCCTGCTGGCCGGGCTGGTGCATCAGATCGGTGTGCTGCCGATCCTGACCTATGCCGAAGAAGAGGAAGGCCTGCTGGCCAATGCCATCACCCTCGACCAGGTCACGGCGCTGATCCATCCGCAGATCGGCGAACGCATTCTCAAGGTCTGGGATTTCCCGGCCGACATCGCCTGTGTGCCCCGCGAGTACCTGGCGCTGCAGCGCCAGCCGGCGACCGCCGACTATGCCGACATCGTGCAGGTCGCCACCCAGTTGCAGGCGGCGCGCCAGGGGCAGACGGTGGAGCTGCTGGCGCTGCCGGCGGCCAAGCGCCTGGGCCTGCACAACCAGCCGGACCTGGAGCAGGATCCGAGCTTCTGGGACGCCGTGGAGCAGTCGCGCACCCTGCTCGGCTGATCAGCCGTCTTCTGCGGGAAACTCCACCCGTACTCGCAAGCCACCGAGGGCGCCATCCAGCAACTGGATGCGCGCTCTATGGGCCGCGCAGATCTCGCCGACGATGGCGAGCCCCAGGCCGGCGCCCCCGGACTGGGGGTCCAGCCGCTGGAAGCGCTCGAAGACCTTGGCCCGGGCATTGGCCGGGATGCCGGGACCGTCGTCTTCCACCTCCAGGACCGCCGGCGCCAGTACCCGCAGCACGATGTTGCCGCCGGGCTGACTATGGGCCAGGGCATTCTCCACCAGGTTGCAGAGCAATTCGTTGAGCAGCGTGGGCTCGCCGATCAGCGTGCCCTTGGCGAAGGGTTCGAAGGCCAGGGCGACGCCCTTGGCATGGGCCAGGGGTGCCAGCGCCATGGCCAGCTCCCGTGCCAGCTCGCTGAGTTCCAGGCGCTCGGCGCCGCCCTCGGCGATGGCCTGGGCGCCGCTTTCGATACGGGCTAGGGACAGCAGCTGATTGGCCAGCCGCGCCAGGCGATCGGTGCTGACCTGGGTCTCTTCCAGGGTGGCGTACCAGGCCTGGGGCTCGCGCTCACGCAGCCCCAATTCGACCCGGGCCTTGATCGCCGCCAACGGCGTGCGCAGTTCGTGGGCGGCGTTGGCGATGAAATCGGCCTGGCGTTCGAACAGGCGGCGCAATCTCAGGGTGAAGCCTTCCAGGGCATGCACCAGCGGTAGCAGCTCCTGGGGCGCGCGCACCTCGGGTAGTGGCCGCAGGTCGTCCACGCCGCGCTCCTCCACCGCCTGGCGCAGACGCTCCAGGGGACGCAGGGCAGCCCCAACCGCCATCCACACCAGCAGGATGGCGCCCAGCCCCATCAGACCCAGGCGAATCAGGGTGTCGGTGAGCAGGCTGCGGGCCACTTCCTCGCGAGCTTCGGCGGTTTCGGCGACGCGGATCTCGGCCATGCCGGTGAGATCCGGTTCGCTGACCGGCTGGGCCAGACTGACCACCCGGACGTCCTTGCCGCGGTAGGTGCCATTGTAGAAGCGCGCCAGGGCGGGATAGTCGCGGGTCAGAGGGGCGTCCGGCGGTGGCGGCGGGATTTCCTCGTAGCCGGAGATCAAGCGGCCGCGGGTGTCCAGCACCTGGTAGAAGATGCGGCCGACGTTGTCGTAGGCGAAGTTGTCCAGGGCGATGTAGGGCACGTCGGCGCGCAGGGTGCCGTTGCTGGCCGACAGGCCTGCGGCGATGGTGCGGGCCGAGGCCAGGAGGGTTCGATCATAGGCGACGTCGGCCAGGCGCCGGCCGTTGAGATAGGCGGCCAGGCTGCTGATGGCCAGGATCACCGCCAGCAGCACCACCAGCCGCAGCAGCAGTCGACCGCGCAGACTGCCGGCCGCCTTGGCCACCTCAGCCATGCTGCTCTTCCAGCAGATAACCCAGGCCGCGGAAGGTAACGATGCGCACCGCGCCGGCTTCCAGCTTCTTGCGCAGGCGATGCACATAGATCTCGATGGCCTCGGGACTGGCCTCCTCGTCCAGGCCGAAGACCTGGGCCGCCAGTTGCTCCTTGCTCATGACCCGACCGGGCCGGGCGATGAGCGCGGCGAGCACGGCGTGCTCCCGGGAGGTGAGCGACAGGGCTTCTTCGCCGAGGGTGAAGCGCGCGGTATTGAGATCGTAGACCAGCGGCCCGCAGCGCTGCTGACGATCACCGCCCAGCACACTGCGGCGCAGCAGCGCCTTGACCCGAGCTTCCAGCTCGGTGAGTTCGAAGGGCTTGGCCAGATAGTCGTCGGCGCCCAGATTGAGCCCTTGAACACGATCCTTCACCTCGCCACGGGCGGTGAGCATCAGCACCGGCAGGCGATCGCCGCGCTCGCGCAGGCGCGCCAGCACCTCGAAGCCATCCAGCCGCGGCAGGCCGACATCGAGGATGGCCAGGGCATAGCTTTCGCTCTGCAGGGCCAGGTCGGCAGCCACGCCGTCGGTGAGCAGATCGACGTTGAGGCCGGCGCTCTTGAGCGCCTGGGCGACGCTCTCGGCCAGGGGCGGATGATCTTCGACCAGAAGGATGCGCACGGTGATAGCTCCCGCCCAAGAGGTTGAAAAGCCGAAGTTTACCGGGATAAGCGCCGGCTGACTTCCCGCCTTGGCCGAGCAATCGACGCTCTTCAGGACTGAAAGGCTGTTGAAAGCTTGGCGCTCTAGAGTGAAAGGTAGCGGTCCCAAAACCGCCCGATGCTTGCCCAAGCGCCGCCCCTGGTCGGCCAACAACAATAACAAGCGGAACGACATCCATGCTCGCCCTCGTGCAGCTCGCCTTGCTCCCGTATCCCCTCTGCGAACGATCGCCGCCCTGGCGAGCCTGAGCCGTGTCCGCCTGTCAGCTTCTGAAATAACAACAAAAGGAAGACGTCGATGAGCACCACCTTGCGCAACCTCACCCTGACCCTGGCCGCCTCCATGCTGCTGTCCGCCCAGGCCATGGCCGAACCCAAGCGTCCCGAATGCATTGCCCCGGCCTCCCCGGGTGGTGGCTTCGACCTGACCTGCAAGCTGGCCCAGAGCGGCCTGGTGGAAGCCAAGCTGCTGGACAAGCCCATGCGCGTGACCTACATGCCCGGTGGTGTGGGGGCGGTGGCCTACAACACCGTGGTGGCTCAGCGGCCGGCCGACGGCGACACCATCGTCGCCTTCTCCAGCGGTTCACTGTTGAACCTGGCCCAGGGCAAGTTCGGTCGCTTCGACGAAAAGGCCGTACGCTGGCTGGCTGCCGTGGGGGCCAGCTACGGCGCCATCGCGGTCAAGGCCGATTCGCCCTACAAGACCCTGGGTGACCTGGTCGAGGCGCTGAAGAAGGATCCGAGCAAGGTAGTGATAGGTTCCGGCGGCACCGTGGGCAGCCAGGACTGGATGCAGACGGCGCTGATCGCCAAGGCCGCCGGCATCAATCCCAAGGACCTGCGCTACGTGGCCCTGGAAGGCGGCGGCGAGATCGCCACCGCGCTGCTGGGTGGCCACATCCAGGTCGGCAGCACCGACATCTCCGACTCCATGCCCCATGTCGAGGCCGGCAACATGCGCCTGCTGGCGGTCTTCGCCGAGCAGCGCTTCGACGAACCGGCGATGAAGGACATCCCCACCGCGCGCGAGCAGGGCTACGACATCGTCTGGCCGGTGGTCCGCGGCTTCTATGTCGGCCCAAAGGTCACCGACGAGCAGTACAACTGGTGGAAGACCAGCTTCGACAAGCTGCTGGCCTCCGACGACTTCGCCAAGCTGCGTGATCAGCGCGAACTCTTCCCCTTCGCCATGACCGGCGCCGAACTGGACGCCTATGTGCAAAAGGAAGTCGCGCGCTACCGCGGCATGGCCAAGGAATTCGGCTTGATCCAGTAACGAGCCCCCGCCCCTGGCGCCCCTCCGGGCGCCTTCGAGGATGTCGACATGATCTTCCAACGCGCCTTCATGGCGGTCTGGCTGGTGGCCGGACTCGTCATGCTGTTCATCGCCCGGGATTACCAGGCGCCCTTCTCCTACGAGCCGGTCGGTCCGCGGGCCTATCCGATGCTGATGTTCGGCCTGATGAGCCTGGGTCTGGCCTATCTGATCATCCGCCCCACGCCGATCGGCGATGGCGAGGACCAGAAGCCGCTGGACGCCTCGTCGCTGCGCAAGGTGGTGGCCTGTTGCGCCATCCTGCTGGGCTATGCCCTGACCTTCCAGCCGCTGGGCTTTCCGCTGAGCGCCTTCATCACCGCCACCCTCTGCGGCCTGCTCTACGGCGGTCGCCTGATGCCCTGCGCCTTGGTCAGCCTGCTGCTCGCCATCGGCCTCTATGTGCTGTTCGATCGGGTGATGGAAGTCCCCCTACCCCTTGGCGTGCTGGAATTCCTGGAGGGCTGACATGGATACCCTGAACTTCCTGATGCAAGGCTTCGGCGTCGCCCTGACGCCGACCAACCTGATCGTGGCCCTCATCGGTACCCTGATCGGCACCGTGGTCGGCCTGCTGCCGGGTCTCGGGCCGATCAACGGCATCGCCCTCTTGATCCCGGTGGCCTTCGCCCTGGGTCTGCCGCCGGAGACCTCGCTGATCCTCCTGGCGGCGGTCTACCTGGGTTGCGAATACGGCGGTCGGATCTCCTCGATCCTGCTGAACATCCCCGGCGAAGCCGCGACCATGATGACCTGCCTGGACGGCTATCCGCTGGCCCGCCAGGGTCTGGCGGGCGTGGCCCTGTCGCTGTCGGCCTGGAGCTCCTTCATCGGCGCCTTCATCGCCACCTGCGGCATGGTGCTGTTCTCGCCGCTGCTGGCGAAGTGGGCGATCGCCTTCGGGCCGGCGGAATACTTCGCGTTGATGGCCCTGGCCATCCTCAGCCTCTCCGGCATGGCCGCCGAGAAGCCGGTCAAGACCCTGGTCGCCGCGCTGTTCGGCCTCGCCATCGCCTCGGTGGGCATCGATGCCAACAGCGGTGTCTATCGCTTCACCTTCGACAACGTGCACCTGGCTGACGGCATCGACTTCGTGATCTTGGTACTGGGCCTGTTCTCGGTGAGCGAACTGCTCCTGCTGCTGGAGCAGACCCATCATGGCCAAGTCGCGGTCAAGGCCACCGGGCGCATGCTGTTTAACGTGCGCGAAGCGCGCAGCGTGTTCATGGTCAACCTGCGCAGCTCGGTGAGCGGCTTCATCATCGGCGTGCTGCCGGGTGCCGGCGCGACCCTGGCCAGTGCCCTGGCCTACACCACCGAGAAGCGCATGGCCGGTGCCGATGGTAAGTTCGGCAAGGGTGACCTGCGCGGCCTGGCGGCGCCGGAAACCGCCATCGGCGCGGCGGTGTGCGGCAACATGATTCCCATGCTGACCCTGGGCATCCCCGGCTCGGGCACCACCGCGGTGATGATCGGCGCCCTGACCCTCTACAACATCACCCCCGGCCCGCTGCTGTTCCAGAACGAGCCGAATCTGGTGTGGGGTCTGATCGCCTCGCTGTTCATCGCCAATGTGATGCTGCTGATCCTCAACGTGCCCATGGTGAAGATGTTCACCAAGATCCTCGAGGTGCCGAACTGGTCGCTGGCGCCAGCCATCGCCATCATCACCGGCATCGGCGTCTATGCGGTGCACGCCACCACCTTCGACCTGGTGCTGATGGTCTGTGTGGGCATCTTCGGCTACATCATGCGCAAGCTGGACTTCCCGCTGTCGCCGCTGCTGCTGGGCTTCATCCTCGGCGAGCTGATGGAGACGAGTCTGAGGCGTGCCCTGTCGATCTCCAACGGCGACATGGGCATCCTCTGGCAGAGCGGCATCAGCCAAGCCATCTGGATCGTCTGCATCCTGATGGTGGCCCTGCCCTTCTACCGTGCCTGGCGCAAGCGTCGCGCGCCCAAGGCCGCGACCGTCTGAGGTCGGTGACACCAGAGCCCGCGGCCGGAGTGCTTCCGCCCGCGGGCTCTTTCGTTCAGAGCGGCTAACAAAGCGTAGCGAGCGGCTGTCAGGCGGGTGCGCGCGGCGCGCAGGAACCGGACCGGGCTCGCGCACGAGTGTATGGGGATACATGAGGATTCCGAGCACTGCACGCGCCCGTCTGGCGGACGCGCAGTAGGTTTGTTAGCTGCTCTAGGAGGACTTGAAGCTCTTCTTTGGATAGATATCGTAGCGGCTGGACTTGCCCTCCAGCACATAGCCCGGCTTCACCCCCTCGATGGCCGGCGCCTTGCGCGGGCGCTTGACCACTACCCGGTGACTGGCGCGATCCAGCGCAGCGGCCAGCAGTGCCGGGGCATCCAGGTCGTCGCCCACCAGGGGCCGGAACAGACGCATCTCCTTCTTCACCAGGGCGCTCTTGTCGCGGTGGGGAAACATGGGGTCCAGATAGATCACCTCCGGCGCCTCGCCCTCCCCGCCTTGCAGATAGGCGGTGGAGTCGGCCTGCACCAGGGTCATCAGGGCAACGATGCCGGCTGCCTCTGCATCCCGCGCGGCGCGGGCCAGGCCGTCTTCGAGCAGGGCGGCGATCAGGGGCTGACGCTCCACCAGGGTGACCTGGCAGCCCAGGGTCGCCAGCACGAAACCGTCGCGACCCAGGCCCGCGGTGGCATCGAGGATGCGCGGGCGCACGCCCGGGCCAATGCCAACGGCCTTGGCGATCATCTGGCCGGCACCGCCGCCGAACTTGCGTCTATGGGCCGCGGCGCCCTCGGCGAAGTCCACCCGCACCGGACCCGGCGCATCGGGGCCCCGCTGGACCAATTGCAGGCCCTGAGCCCCCACCTGCACGGCGAATTCCTCGGTCGTGGCGGTGCCCAAGGGCAGCCCCAGGCGCATGGCCCAGGCGGCCGCGGCGTCGGTGAAGGCGGGTTCCAGGGCTTCGACGATGAGCGAGGGACTGGGCATGGACAGGGGCGACTCGATGGCGGAAAGACCGGTCATTCTACCGGCAGACGCGAAAGCCACCCATGTCGACGTGGAAATGATCGCGGTGGGCAGCGTTGTAGTCCGGCCCCAGGGTGGTGTTGAAGGAGCGGCAGGCCCCGTCGCGCACCTGACGCAGGAAACGTTGCGCCTGGGGATCGCCGTTCCAGTCCCGGGCCACGCTGATCCGCCGGCCATCGGCCAGACGCAGCCCGGCGATGTCCAGGGCGTTGGCCTCGGCATGCTGGCTGCGCCGCCCGGTGGCGCGGCCATAGACGTTGCGACAGGCGAAGCTGCCGTAGTGCTCCAGCTCGGCCACCCGCTGGCCGTAGACGGCCTCGGCCGCCGGTTGCAGCGCCTGCCGCTCGAACAGGGCGAAACTCACCGCCAGCGGGCAACTGGCGAGGAAGCTGCCGCTGAGTCGAACCCCTTCACCGCGCTGAATGCGCACCGCACGCTCCAGCGGGCAGTCGGCCGAACCGGAATTGCCGCGTAGCTCGCGATAGGTCAGCGCCGAGGTGGCCAGAGATGCCGCGCAGTAGTCGGCATCGGCTTGCAGCCGCCAGAGCTTGACCCGGGTGACGGGATTGGTCGGCGCCTGGATATCCAGCGGCGCCCAGGGATTGTAGGCCGGCGGAATACGCAGCCAGCCCTGATCGAAGGCGGTATGTAGGCCTCCATAGAGCAGGATGACGAAACCGAGTAGTTGTCTGGCTTTCATGGACCGTCGGCGGGAGATTCAGGGATGAATATCCATCGGACCGGCCCGCGGTGCGGGAATGCCGGGGAAAACGTCGCCAAACGTATCGCGTCGGCTACAGCAGACCGAGTTGCTCGGTATCGGCGGTGCTCAGGGTGGGCAGCTCCGGCAGGCCGGGCAGCCGCTCGCGCAACTGGGCATGGAATCTCAGGGCCAGTTCGGGCGCCTGGCGATTGTCCGGGGTGTGCAGGAACACGAAGGGTACCTTCCCCGCCTCGATCCAGTCGGCGACGCGGGTGACCCACTTGGCCAGGTAGTAGTCGTTGGCGGCCAATTCCAGGCGGCCGATGAAGCGCACCTGGGGCTGGGCGCTGAAGGCCAGGGCCCGGGCCGGCACGCGCGGCTTCTTGGACTGCGCCAGACGTACCGCCGGATCGCTCGGGTCGGCGCTGAATAGCGCCGCGGAATCCAGGCCGATGCGCTCGACGCCCAGGTCCAGGAGTAGGCGATTGAGGGCCCGCTCGGCGTCGCCCTTGTCGAAGAAGGCCAGGTGACGGACCTCTACCGCCAGGGTACGCCGCGGCGCCAGGGCGTCGAGGAACACCTTGAGTTCATTCAACCGCTCCGGGCCGAAGCGCCGGGGTAGTTGCAACCAGAGCGGACTGGCGCGCTCGCCCAGCGGTGCCAGCAGGTCGATGAAGGTACGGGCGCTGGAGAGCTGCACCCGCAGATCGTCGGCGTGGCTGATGTCCTGGGGAAATTTTGCGCAGAAACGAAAACCCGCCGGCATCACCTCGGCCCAGTGGCGGATCTTGTCCGCCGAGGGCCAGGCATAAAGGGTGGTGTTGCCTTCCACGGCGTTGAACACCTGGGTGTAGCGCGGCAGGAAATCGGCCGGACGCAGGCCGTGGTAGAGGCTCTCGCGCCAGGCGTTGTCGTTCCAGGAGGGACAGCCGAGAAAATACGGCAGCATCAGGCGTAGAGATCGAGACCCACGACGCTGGACGAGCCCTCGGGCTCGGCGCCGAAGGTGGCGGTACTGCCGTAGCTGGCCAGGGCCTGCTGGGCACGCGCCGTGAGGTTGCTAGCGAAGCGGCCTTCCCGCTCGCTGAGCACCAGGCCATTGGCGCCGGCATCGCCGCTGTCGGTGGCGGCAGCTGCCTCCACCCGACGCACCGGGGCGACAGTCGGCTGGGCAGTGCCGGCATTTTCCCTGGCGATGGCGTTCTGGCGGGCGTCCTCGTCCCTCGCCACTTCGCGTACGGGGGTGACCGCGCGGGAGGAGCGATTCAGGGGATAGGCAGAGGAGGAATAGCCGCTGTCGATGCGCATGGCGGGTCCCGAACGGATGACGCTACTCTAGGGAGGGTCAAGGGTGATGGCAACGAAGGGCCGGACGTCCGTCACGACGGGCAGACGAGCGGCCTGATACTACTTAGAGATGCCGTCAGTGCGCCCCGTTCCGCGGCCTCAGACCGGCTGCTTGGGAGTGGCGACCCGGTCACGCAGATAGACCGGTTGGGCCGCTTCCGACTCCGCCGATACGGCTTCGCCACGCGCCCAGGCCGCCGCGGCCAGCATCGCCAGATCCTGGGCATGGGGCAGCAGGGTGGCGTCCACCGCGGTCAGCGGCAGGGCCATGCGGCCTACGTAGCCCCAACCGGTGCCAGCGCCGAACCAGTCACCCGTGGCGCCCTCGGGCAGCACGATGGCTTCGGGGGCCAGCACGGCCTCGGCGCCCGCCAGCATCATGACTTCGCCCTCCAGGCGGTAGCAGCCCCAGTAGACCTCGTCCATGCGCGCGTCGATGGCGGCGGCCACCTGGCTGACGCCCCGCTCGCGCCAGGCGCGCTGAGCGATGATCGCCAGATTGGAGACTGGCAGCACCGGGCGCTCCAGGCCGAAGGCCAGCCCCTGCACCACACCGATGGCGATGCGCACCCCGGTGAAGGCGCCGGGGCCACGGCCAAAGGCGATGGCATCCACCTGCGCCAGGGTCAGACCGGTCTCGGCCAGCAGCTCCTGCACCATGGGTAGCACCCGCTGGGCATGCAGACGCGGGGCGATCTCGTAGCGATGGATGATCTCGTCGCCCAGGTGCAAGGCGACCGAACAGGCTTCGGTGGCGGTGTCGAGGGCGAGCAGGATGGACATGAGGGCGAATCCGCAACGGTTGCAAGGGCTGCGCATTCTAGAGGAAGACGGGACCCAAGGGGACCCGCCCATCGGTCACGACACCAGGACGGTGCCCCGACCGGACCGCCTGCAGGCACAGGCGGCCGTCACTGGCCTTTAGCTCAGCGCCTGCAGCACCTTGGCGGTGATGGCATCGACCGAACCCACGCCTTCGATACGGCTGCACTTGGGCGTACCCTGGGCGGCGCCGAGCTTCTGATAGAAGTCCACCAGCGGCTTGGTCTGGGAATGGTAGAGCTCCAGGCGCTTGCGAATGGTGGCTTCGCGATCGTCTTCGCGCTGCACCAGCGGCTCGCCAGTCAGATCATCGACGTCGGCGACCTTGGGTGGATTGTGCTGCACGTGGTAGACGCGACCCGAACCCGGGTGAACGCGGCGACCGGACAGGCGCTGGACGATTTCTTCGTCATCGACGGCGATTTCCAGCACGTGGTCGATCTTCACGCCGGCGGCTTCGAGGGCCTCGGCCTGGGGAATGGTGCGCGGGAAGCCGTCGAAGAGGAAGCCCTGGGCACAGTCGGCTTCCAGGATGCGTTCGCTGATCAGCGCGATGATGATCTCGTCGGACACCAGGCCGCCGTTGTCCATGATGTCCTTGACCTGCAGCCCCAAGGGGGTGCCGGCCTTGACCGCCGCGCGCAGCATGTCGCCGGTGGATACCTGCGGAATGCCGAATTTTTCAGTGATGAACCGGGCCTGAGTACCTTTGCCGGCACCGGGCGCTCCCAGCAGGATTACGCGCATCTGTTGCTCCTTAGAATGGTCTCGGACTGGCAGCCCACGCGGGGCGCTGTCGCGATGATTGTTGTCGACGACACGAGACGGCCAAAGGGACCAACCATACACAGCGCCCCCAGGCCGCACAAGTTACCTAGCGTCGCAGGGACCGCGCAGGTCGTAGCGACCCACCGTTCCGGCGAACGTACCTTCTCTTTCAGCCGGTATTGCGCAGTCCAGCCGCGATACCCGCCACACTGACCAACAGCGCCTGGTCCAGCGCCGCCGGCTGGCTTTCCCCCGCCGCCCGGGCCCGCGCCAGCAGCTCGATCTGCAGCAGGTGCAGCGGATCGAGGTAGGTATTGCGCACGGCGAAGAACACCAGGGTTTCCGGGTGATGCTCGAGCAACTCGCCCTGCCCCGTCAGCCGCAGTACCGCGACGCCGGCCTGCCGCAGCCGTTCGCGCAACTGGCTACCGAGCACCTGCAGTTCGTCTTCGACCAGGCGCTGGTCATACAACCGGGCCACCTCGGCCTCGGCCTTGGCCAACACCATCTCCAACATGTCGATACGGGTCTGGAAGAACGGCCAGCGCTCGCGCATCTCGCGCAGCAAGGGCGACTCGCCGCGCCGCTCGGCCTGCTCCAGCGCGGCCTCCCAGCCCAGCCAGGCGGGCAGCATCAATCGCGTCTGGGTCCAGGCGAAGATCCAGGGGATGGCCCTCAGGCTTTCCACGCCGCCTTCGCGGCGCTTGGCCGGGCGACTGCCCAGGGGTAGTCGGCCCAGCTCCTGCTCGGGGGTGGCCTGGCGGAAATAGCTGACGAAATGCGGGTCTTCGCGGACCACGCCGCGATAGGCGGCAAGGCTGTCACTGGCGAGGCGATCCATCTGTTCGCGCCAGGCCGGCTCGGGCGCCGGCGGCGGCAACAGGGTGGCCTCCAGGACGGCGCCCAGGTAGAGCGCCAGATTCTGCTCGGCGACCGCGGGCTGGCCGAACTTGAAGCGGATCATCTCGCCTTGCTCGGTGGTGCGGAAGCGCCCGGCCACCGAGCCCGGCGGCTGCGACAGGATGGCCGCGTGGGCGGGACCACCGCCGCGACCCACGGTGCCGCCCCGACCGTGGAACAACAGCAACTCCACGCCGCGCTTGGCGCAGATCTCCACCAGGGCTTCCTGGGCGCGGTACTGGGCCCAGGCGGCGGCCAGGGTGCCGGCGTCCTTGGCCGAATCCGAGTAGCCGATCATGACCTCCTGGGGCCCGGCCAGGCGCTCGCGGTAGTCGGGCAGGTCGAGCAGGCTGGCGATGACCGCACCGGCATGATCCAGGTCGTCGAGGGTCTCGAACAACGGCACCACGCGCATCGGATGACGCACGCCGCACTCGCGTAGCAGCAACTGCACGGCGAGGACGTCGGATGCCGCGCCGGCCATGGAGATGACGTAGGAACCCAGGGCCGCGGGGGGTGAGGCGGCGATGACGCGACAGGTGGCGAGCACCTCGCGGGTATCCTCCGCAAGCTCCGCCTCCAGCGGCAGCAGCGGTCGCCGGCTGGTCAGCTCCTTGCGCAGGAAGTCCAGGCGCTGTTCCTCGCTCCAGGCGGTGTAGTCGCCCAGCTCCAGGTAGCGGCAGATGTCGGCCATGGCCGCCGCGTGGCGCGCGGCGTCCTGGCGGATGTCCAGGCGGACCAGATAGAGGCCGAAGGTACGTGCCCGGCGCAGGGTGTCGAGCAGCGAACCGTCGGCGATGACGCCCAGGCCGCAGCGCTGCAGGGAGTCGTAGCACAGCTGCAGCGGCGCGATCAGCTCGGCGTTGTCGCTGAGGATGTGGCGCGCCCCGGCATGGGGATCGGTGAGGGCATGGGCCGCCCAACTGCGGGTGATCTGCAGACGCTCGCGCAGGCCCTTGAGCACCTGGCGATAGGGTTCGGGGTGATCGCCGGCCTGCTCGCGCAGAGTGGGACTGGCTGCCTGCATGGACAGCTCGGCGGCCAGCCGGTCGACGTCGCGCAGGTAGAGGTCAGCGGCCATCCAGCGGGCCAGCAGCAGCACCTCGCGGGTGATGCTGGCGGTGACGTTGGGATTGCCGTCGCGGTCGCCGCCCATCCAGGAGGAGAAGCGCAGCGGCGCGGCCGTCAGTGGCAGGCGCTGCCCGGTGCGCTCCCGCAGGCAGCTGTCGAGATTACGCAGGAGAGTGGGGACCGCCTGCCAGAGGGAGTTCTCGATCACCGCGAAGCCCCACTTGGCTTCGTCCACCGGCGTCGGGCGCTGGCGACGGATTTCCTCGGTGTGCCAGGCCTCGGCGATGAGTCGGCGCAGACGCGCCTCGATGGCAGCGACCTCGGCGGAGGTGAGGTCGCGATGATCGAGCAGGGCGAGCTGGGCGCTGATCTCGTCGTATTTCTGGATCAGGGTGCGCCGCGACACCTCGGTGGGGTGGGCGGTCAGCACCAGGTCGATGTCCAGTGCCGCGACCCGCTCGGCCAGCTCCGCGCCGGAGTGGCCAGCGGTCGCCAGGCGTTCCAGCAACGCGGGTAGGACGCGCTGTTCAAAGGGTAGCGGCTCGTCTTCGCCACGCCGGCGCACCCGGTGATATTCCTCGGCGATATTGGCCAGGTTGAGGAAGTGACTGAAGGCCCGGGCCACCGGCAGCAGCTCGTCCTCGGCCAGGGCGTCGAGGGTGTCGCCGAGTTGCCGCGCGCCCTCGGCGGAACCTCCGCGGGCGGCCTTGGCGCCCTTGCGGATCCGCTCGATCTTGTCGAGAAAGGCAGCGCCATGCTGATCGGCGATGGTCTGCCCCAGGAGTTCGCCCAGCAACCGCACCTGCTCGCGCAGGCGAACGTCGATTTCCACCATCTCGTGCTCCTCGAAAGTACCGGTTGGGACCTCGCGGCAAGCGGCGCGGTCTAGTGTGGTGTTTCAGAAGTTACCTACACAATTTTGACGGCGCTTTTTGTCCGCAGCGGCGGACCGCCATGGACGTCGTTGCCACTCCTCGCCATAGCCCTGCTATGACTCGTCGCGGCGCCTAGCCCACGAACAAAAATCACTCGCCAATTCTTGCGCGAACT
>NZ_CAJYDW010000016.1 GCF_913774235.1 uncultured Pseudomonas sp.
TGATCATGTTGGCGGTGGAGACCCAGGTCAGCGAGGGGGTGATCACCTCGTCGCCGGGGCCGATGTCCAGCGCCAGCAGGGTCACGTGCATGGCCGCGGTGGCCGAGCACAGAGCCACGGCGTGGGCCGCGCCCACCGAGGCGGCGAAGCGCTCCTCCAGCAGGTTGGCCTGGGGGCCGGTGGTGATCCAGCCCGAGGTGAGCACCTGGCTCACCGCGGCTACCTCCTCCGCACCGATGCTGGGGCGGGAGAACGGCAGGAAAGGCTCGTCCAGTACGCGCGGGGTAGCGTTCTTGGGCAGATCGGTCATGGCGGCTCATCCGAAACGAGGGGCGCCGGGGCAGGACAGCCGACGCGATGAGCCCAGACTAAGGCGTATCGCCTTACGGCCCCCTTAGCGCAACCTGACAACTGCCTGACAGCCGGTCAGGTCCCTGTCCACCCCCGTGAACTCCTTGGCAAAACAAGGGCTTAGCCCACGACGAACGGGGTGTCGGTGATCGGTGAGAAGCCTAGAATGTTCCCCCTGCCGCCCTTGGCAGCCCCGAACCTGACACGAGAGACGACCGCGCCCATGCTGGACAAGACCCTGAGCGAACTGGAAACCGCGATCCGCGACCTGCTGCAACGCAACCAGCGCCTGACCGCCCGGACCCAGGAGCTGGAGCAAGCCCTGGCGGCCGCGCGCGAGGAAAACGACACCCTGCAACTGAGCCTGATGGAGCAGGAAGAAGCCGGCGCCGGCACCCGCCAGCGTGTGGAAGGCTTGCTGGCCCTGCTGTCAGCACAGTCGGTCGAGCAGGCCGTGGCCGCCGACGCCGAGCAACGCCACGCGGCCAGCGTCGAGTGAAGAGCGCCAACCCGGGCGCCGACGACGAGGTAGAGGTGCTCGGTCGCCGCTATCGCTTCAAGGTGGCCGAAGGCGATCGCGCCGCCCTGCAGCAGGCCGCCGCCCGCCTGCGCGACGAATTGGTCGCCATCCAGGGCGACCGCCGCCGCGGCGATGCCACCGAACTGCTGGTGCTGGCCGCCCTACGCCTGAGCCTGGACACCGCCGCCGACGCCGGCGCCCTGAGTGCCCTCGACGCCCGCCTCCAGCTCCTCACTGCCGAGATGCGTGCAGCGCAGGAGGCCTAGGGCCTATCTATGCCCCCTGTTCCCCCTGGGAGAGGCTGGGGTGAGCCGCGTAGCCGCGCATGGTAGGTGACGCCACAGCCTCATCCACCGGGACATCGCCATTCGCGGCACGGCCCTTCGCGTGGAAAACGCGGCGCGGTTTTCCACCCTACCCCAGCCCAAATCCCGATACCGCTCCGCCCCCTTTCCCCCTGGGAGAGGGCTGGGGTGAGGGCAGCCCCAACGCCCCCGCCGTCCTCCCACGCAACCGCCCTCCCTCGCCAGCTTGACCACCCCGCCGCCCCGTGCGAGTTTCGATGCCCTTTTCCTTGCGCCCTGGAGGTCGTCATGTGTGGCGTTCGCTGGCTCGCCATCCCGCTCTTGAGCATCGCCCTGCAGGCCCAGGCCGCACCTGCGCCCCTGTCCGACCTGCTGGAGGCCATGGCCCAGCGCCTGGCCGTGGCCGACCAGGTGGCCCGCAGCAAGCACGACAGCGGCAAACCGGTACTCGATGAAGCCCGCGAGCGCCAGGTACTGCAGGACGTCGCCCAGGCCGCCCCGGGGGCACGGGTGAATCCGGCCACCGCCCAGACCTTCTTCGCCGCCCAGATGGAAGCCAACAAGCTGGTGCAATACGGCCTGCTGGCCGCTTGGCGCCGCGGCGAGCGCCCGCTGCCCGCCGCGAGCATCGATCTGGCCGCGCTCCGCACCCAGCTCAATGACCTGCAGGCGCGCCTGCTCGCCGGTCTGGCCGCCACCGGCGGGCTGCGCGCGGCCGCGGATTGCCCGGCGCAACTGGACCGCGCCCTCACCGCCCACCTCGCCGCCGCGCGGCCCGACGACCTCCACCGCCTGGCGCTGCTGCGGGCGCTGGGCGATTTCTGCGCCTTGCCGGACTAAGGACTTTCCCCATGCACATCCTGCTCGTCGAGGACGACGCCACCCTGGCGGACGGCATCCGCCGCGTCCTGGAAGGCCATGGCATGCAGGTCGACCTGCTGCGCAACGGCGCCGAGGCCGACGCCTGGCTGCGTACCACCCGCTTCGCCGTGGTGGTGCTGGACATCGGCCTGCCCGGCGGGCTGGACGGCTTCGAGGTGGTCCGTCGCCTGCGCCAGCGTGGCAGCGATCAGCCGGTCCTGCTGCTCACCGCCCGCGACGCCATCGACGACCGGGTGCACGGCTTCGAGGTGGGCGCCGACGACTACCTGGTCAAGCCCTTCGCCGTGCCCGAGCTGGTGGCGCGGATCAAGGCCCTGGCCCGCCGCGCCGGCGGCCAGAACAGTGCCGATCTGGTCCTGGGCGCCCTGCGTCTCGACACCGCGGCCCATCAGGCGCGCCTGGGCGATACGCCGCTGGATCTCTCCGCCCGCGAGTGGGCGGTGCTCGAGCACCTGCTGCGTCAGGCCGGCAAGGTGGTCTCCAAGCAGCAGATCATCGACGCCCTGGCGCCCTGGGGCAGCGAAGACCTGACCCATAACGCGGTGGAAGTCTATGTTTCGCGGCTGCGCCTGAAGCTCGCCGACTCCGGCGTCGGCATCCGCACCGTGCGCGGCTTCGGCTATCGCCTGGAGGAAGCCGCACCATGACCAGCGCCGCGCCCAGCCTGCGCCGCCGCCTGCTGAAATGGCTGGTGCTGCCGGTGCTGCTGGTCAACCTTGGCGGCGCGGTGATCAGCTATCAGTTCGCCCGCAAGCCGGCGTTCAGCGCCCTGGATGGCGACCTCACCGACGCCGCCATCCTGCTGCTGGAACAGCTGGAGGTGGATGGCAACGGCCGGCTGTGGCTCCCGGCGGAGGCCGACTATCTGCTGCGGCACAACAGCCACGACCACGTCTGGCTGGCGGTGCGTTCCCTCGATGGTCGTTTGCTGTTCGGCGACGAAGCTGTGCCGGCGCAGGAGGTGACCGACGAGATGCGCGATGGCCACACTACCGCCAGGCGCGCGCGCATCAACGATCGCTCCGTCTTCATGGTCGGCCGCCTCGGCAATGTGGCGGGCCAGCCGGTGGTGGCCAGCGTCGCCCAGACGCTCAGTCGCCACACCGCCGCCCTGCATCGCATGGTCATCACCCTGGTGGTGGTGCAGTTGCTGGTCGCGCTGCTGATCGCCGCCCAGCTGCTGTGGGCGGTACGCCGCGGCCTGAAACCCCTGGAGCGGCTGGAGCGCCAGCTCGACAGCCGCCACTACGACGACCTCGCGCCCCTGCGCGAGGAAGGGGCGCTGCGCGAGCTGGCGCCCTTCGTCACCGCCCTCAACAACCTGCTGCTGCGGGTGCGCGACGGCGCACGCAACCAGCGCGCCTTTCTCGACGACATGGCGCACCAGCTGCGCACCCCGCTGGCCGGCATCAGCACCCTGACCCAGTGGCTGCGCCAACGCCACGCCGGCGATGCCGACAGCGCTGCCGCCCTGGCCCAGCTGGAAGCCGCCACCGAACGCATGACCCGGCAGACCAACCAGCTGCTGACCCTGGCCCGGGCCGCCACCGCCCGCCTGGAAAGCCCGCCGCGCGAGCCTCTGCAGCTGGACGACCTGATCAACGAGGCCATGCCCAGCCAGCTGGCCGCGGCCGATCACCACGGTATCGACCTGGGCTACGAACTGGAACCGCAGACCATCCTGGGCAACGCCTTCCAGCTGCGCGACCTGCTCGACAACCTGGTGGACAACGCCCTCAGATACACCCCGCGCGGCGGCCAGGTCACGGTTCGCCTGCGCAGCCACGCCGGAGCGACCCTGCTGGAGGTGGAAGACGATGGCCCGGGGATACCCGAGGCCGAGCGCGAACGCATCTTCGAGCGCTTCTACCGCCTCGACCGCGGCATTCACGGTACCGGCCTGGGCCTGGCCATCGTCCGCGACATCGCCACCGCCCATGACGCCGGCATCGAATTGGCCACCCCGGCCAGCGGTCGCGGATTACGCGTGGCCATTCACTTCCCGCCACTGGTCCCGCTGCCCATGGAGGCAGTTCCCTAGGTGGGAGCCGAACGTCGCGAAGCCCGACAAGGGTGTCGCCATCCTGTACGCCTGCAAAGCCATCGCGGCCGCTCCTACAAAAGCATCACCCCCTGTAGGAGCGGCCGCATCGGCGGACCGCCATGGCCGCGATCAGTTCCCTAGCTTGGCGCTGAGCCCCGCGAAGCCCAACACACCGCAATCAATCCCTGGCACCTGCCCCTCACCCCAACCCTCTCCCCGAGGGAGAGGGAGCCCTCTAGCGCAACCGCCCTACTCCCGCCAACCCGGATTCTCCAGCAACACCGCCATCCCCTGACCGCCGCCGATGCACACCGCCGCCACCCCGTACCTGAGCCCCTCGGCGCGCAGCTGTCGGGCCAGGGTGATGGCCAGGCGCAGCCCGGTGGCGGCCAGCGGATGGCCGAGGGCGATGGCGCCGCCGTGCACGTTGAGCCGTTCCGGGTCCAGCTCCAGGGACCGCTGCACCGCCAGCAGCTGGGCGCCCTGGGCCTCGTTGATCTCCAGGCGGTCGATGGCGTCCAGGGTCAGGCCGGCGCGGTCGAGCAAGCCCTGGATGGCCGGCACCGGACCGCTGCCCATGAGCGCGGGCGGCACCCCCACCACGCAGGAGCCCCGCACCCAGGCCAGCGCCTGACCCGGCGCAGCGTCGGCGCCCCGCGCCAGCAGCACGGCGGCGGCACCATCGGCCACCGCGCAGCTGTTGCCAGCGGTCTGGACGCCGCCCTCGTGCACGGGAACCAGACGCGCCAGGGCCTCCCGCGAGGTCTCCCGCGGATGGCTGTCGCTGTCGACCACCGCGCAGCCGCGCGGCAGGCGCAACTCCCGTGGCTCCAGCCCGGCGCATTCGAAGCGTGCCGCCGCCACCGGTACGATCTCGTCCCGCCACCAGCCGCTGCGCTGGGCCGCCAGAGCCCGCTCGAAACTGCGCCACGCCCAGGCATCGACGTCTTCACGGGCGATGCCAAGACGCTGCGCCAGCCGCTCCGCAGTGGCGATCATGTCCAGTCCGGCCGCCGGATCCTTGAGCGCCTCCCAGAGAAAGTCGTGGAATTCCACCGGCGCGCCGAGGCGAAAGCCACTGCGGTGGGTATAGGCGGCGATGGGATTGCGCGTCATGGATTCGGCCGCCACGCACAGCACCTGGCTGGCCTGGCCGCTCTGCAGCTGGTCGCCAGCCTGGCGCAGCAGCTCCAGGCCGGTGCCGCAGACCCTTTGCACCTGCAGCGCCGGCACCGCCTCGGGCACCCCGGCATAGAGGCCGATATGCCGCGGCAGCAGATAGGCATCGAAGCTGGCCTGGGCCACCGCGCCGGCCAGCACGCTGTCCACCGCCTCGGCGTCATGCCCGCGCGCCAGCAGCGCCCGCGCCACGGCAATGCCCAGGTCGGTGGGCGACACCTGGCCGAGGGCACCATTCAGATCGGTCCAGGGCGTGCGCACGCCGTCCAGCAGCAGGACATCGTCGTACAGCGCGCTCAGGCCGTTACGCATGACCAGGCGCCTCTGCGGTGGTGGTGGCGGTCGGCGCCGGTGCCCGCCGGTGCAACAGGGCCAGCACCGCGCCCGCCGCCACCAGCACTGCCGGGGTGGTGGCCACCACCAGGGTCGCCGCACCACCGCCCAGGGCCAGGACCTGTCCCGCCAGCAGCGGTCCGGCCATGGCCCCGAGGCGCCCGACCGCCACCGCCGCACCGGTCCCGGTGGCCCGTACCGCCGCTGGATAGAGTTGCGGCGCCAGGGCATAGAGCACCAGCTGGCCGCCGACCACGAACAGCCCGGCGGTGAAACCGGCCAGGGCCACCAGCGGATAGGCCTTGGCCAGCCCCAGCCCGGCGAGGCCGAGCAGGATGCCCAGGTAGATGGCCAGCACCGTCAGCCGCGGCCGCCAGCGATCCATGAGCAGGCCGAACAGCACCGAGCCGATGCCGCCGCCGAGGTTGAAGAGGATCTGCACCCCCACCGCCTGGCCGCGGCTGAAACCCTGCCCCACCAGCAGCGACGGCAGCCAGTTGAGCAGCATGTACATCACCGTAAGGGTGAAGAAGTAGCCCAGCCACAGCAGCAGGGTGGTCGACAGCGGGATGGCGCCGAGCCAGGCCCCGCGCGGACCGCCCGCCTGAGTCCCGCCTCGATTGCGCAGAAAGCCGGCGGTCTCCACCAGGTAGCGCCCGAGCAGCGGCGCCACCAGCAGGGGGGCCAGGCCGCCGACGTAGAACACCGTCTGCCAGCGCCCCACGTCCAGCAGCCCCACCACCGCTGCCAGGGCACCGCCCAGGGGCACGCCGCAGTACATCAGGCTGACCGCCGTGGCCCGGGCGCGCTCGTCCACCGATTCGGCGGACAGGGCGATCAGATTGGGCAGGGCACCGCCCAGGCCGATGCCGGTGAGCAGCCGCGCCAGCAGCAGGCTCTCCAGACTCCAGACATGGGCGGTGGCCACCGAGAAGACGCCGAAGATCAGCACGCAGGCGATCAGCACCCTCTTGCGACCGATACGGTCGGCGCACCAGCCACCGATGAAGGCGCCGGGCAGCAGGCCGAGGATGCTGGCGCTGAACACCAGGCCCATCTGCCCCGGCTGGAAGCCGAAGGCCTTGGCCATGGCCGGGGCGGCGATGCCCATGGCCTGGAGATCCATGCCCTCCAGCAGGGCGACGATGAAGCACAGTACGAGGGTCAGGCGGGCCCCGGGCGGGGCGGTGGAGAGCAGGCGCATGGTGGACTCCTCAGAAGCGGAAGGTGGTAGCGACCATCAGGAAACTGGTGTCGTCGCCGTCGGCCTGGCGCACCGCGGCGCCGGCCTGGAAGTAGCTGTATTCCAGGTCCAGGGTCAGATTGGCGGTGGGCATCCAGCGCAGGTTGTTGCGCCAGAGATTGCCGGCCTTGCGCGCCGAGCTGGCGACGGTGCCCGGCACCGTGGTCATGCCCGGCAAGTAGACGCCGTCTTCGGTACTCTGCCGCCAGACGCCGAACAGGCCGCTCTCCAGCTGCAGGGTCGGGTGCGGCGCCAGGGTCAGCAGCGGCCCGACCAGGTAGAGATTGGCGAGGGTGGTGAGGCCGGAGTCGCCATAGAAGCCATTCTTCGGGTAGAGCGGATCGAAGGTGCCGACACGGTCGTCACCCAGGCCGTGATCGCCACTGGCGGCGTCCACCCGCAAGGCCAGGCGCGGCTTCCAGGCGCCGGTGAAGCGATAGCCGGTCTCGCTGCTCAGGCCCCAGGCACGGATCTGCGCCCCGGCCAGATGCCCGGTCTGCCCCGCCAGGTCCCAGGTCCAGTCCCAGGGACCGGCATTGCCGAACAGGCGGATGCCGGCGGTGTAACGCTTTTCCGCGCCGGTCAGGCCATCCAGGGTGCGCTGGTCGGTCTCCAGGCCGAAGCCATAGACATCCAGCTTGAGCGGCCCGGTCAGCGGCAGGGTGCCGTAGAGGCCGTAGAACTTGACCGCGTTGTTGGAGCCGTCGTCGAAGCTGTCTTCGCCGGTCACCACGGGTCGCAGGCCGAAGGCGTCCAGTCGATAGCCGTCCGGGCGACTCCAGGCCAGGCGCAACCCGTCGAAGTTGAGGCGGATATTGCGGGCATCGCGGTAGGTGACGAAGGCCTGGTTGCCGTAGCCCAGCTCTTGGCGGCCGACCCGGGTCATCAGCTTGCCGCCGGCCAGCGGCGTGTTGAGGTCGATGAAGGCCTGGTGCAGCTCGGTGCGGCTCTGGTCATAGGGGCCGTAGAGCGCCTTGTTCCAGGCGCGGGTGTTCTCCAGCTGGACGAAGGCACGCACGGCATCATCGAACAGGTGCAGGTCGGCGTGCAGCTGCAGACGCTGCTGGATGTAGTGATCGGTCGCCACCCCGCGCCGGCCGAAGACCGGATTGCGGATGGTGTCGAAGCGGTAGCGCGCCTCGGCACCGGTCTGCAGCCAGGCCGAATCGCTCAGCCGCTGGTAGCGCAGCCCATCGAAGGGATCGGTGCGCTTGGCCGGATCGTCGAGGAAGCGATAGTCCTCGACCCAGCGCGGTGGCCCGGGCGGCAACGGCCGCGCCGTCTCCAGGTTGTTGAGGGGTTTGGGCCGGGCGCTTTCCAGCGTGGTGGAAGGCGCAGCCAGGGCTCCCTGGCCGATCAGCAGGGAGGTGAGAGAGGCAAAGGCGAGGCACGAGCGAGCCCGTGCGCAGGCCTGGGGCGAGCGCGATGCTGACATGGAGTGACCGTCCTGACGAAAGAGGCGGAAGGCGCCGCGGGGCGCGTGGATCAGGGCCTAGCGGGCACGGATCGGATGAGGGTCAGGAGGCAAGACGGATGGATAGCGAGCTGACATGGCGGGTGTCCCTTTGTTGTTGTTGTCGTCACCTTTGGGGGCCGGGCGGCCCTGGTTCGATGATGGTCGATGGCAAAAATGGATCAAGCCATCCCGCGCGAATCTGGCCGATTACCGAACGTTATATTTATTAACTTTATCTGCCCAAGGCACCTCGCACGGGCCGCCATCGGCGTTGCCTGGCTCGCGATTTGTAACAATGCCCACCCTGGAGGGGTCCATGCAGAAGCCCGTACGGGTTAAGGTTCCTCCTCTCACGATCGAAAAGGCGAACTCATGAGCTTCAAGACCCCTCTCCTGCTGGCTGGCGCTGCGTTCTTCACCCTGCTGGCCGGTTGCAGCTCGCAGGCAACGCAGGACACTCCGGCAGCGGCGACCAGCCCGACCACGAGCGGTGCCGCCAGCAGCAGCGGCCGTTGCAACTCCGACCTGGTCCAGGATCTGGTCGGCAAGGCCCTGACCCCGGCCCTGGCCGAGGAAAGCCGTCAGCGCGCGGGTGCCCAGGTCGTCCGCGTGGTCCGTCCGCAGGACCCGATGACCATGGACTTCAACTCCCAGCGCCTATCCATCACCACCAGCGCCACCCTGGTGGTGCAGACCGCTACCTGCGGTTGAGCCATCGCACCGACCTGCCGGCTCAGGCCGCGCAGGTCGCGCCGTGCCCTACAGCCCGAAGCCCCGGCGCAAGGCGTCCACGCTGTGGAAGTGAAAAGCTGGGCACTGCCGCTCCAGCTCTTCCTGGCTGCCGAAGCCATAGCCCAGAGCCACCGCCGCCACACCGTTCGCCCGCGCAGCGATAAGATCGTGCTCGCGGTCGCCCAGCATCAGGCAGGTCTCCGGCGCAAGCCCTTCCGTCGCCAGCACATGGCGGAGCAACTCGGTCTTGTCACCGCGGGTGCCGTCCAGTTCGCTGCCGTGCAGGGCGGTGAAGAAGTCCGTCAAGGCGAAGTGCCTCATGATTTCCACGGCGAATACTCGCGGCTTGGCCGTCACCAGGTAGAGCTGTCGCCCGGCTGCCTGCAGGTTGGCCAGCAAGTCGCGGATGCCGGCATAGAGTTCGTTCTCGTACAGACCGGTCGCCCGGAAATACACCCGGTAGGCCTCCACCGCACGCCAGGCGCGCGCCTCGTCGAAGCCGTAGTGGGTCATGAAGCTCTGCAGCAGCGGTGGGCCGATGAAGACCTCCAGCCTGCGCAGATCGGGCTCCTCGATCCCCTCGGCGCGCAGCGCCACCTGAATCGCCCGGGTGATGCCCAGGCGTGAATCGGTGAGGGTGCCGTCGAGATCGAACAACAGGTGGGGATGATGCATGAAGCCTCCTGGGGTCACGTAGACGCCTGGCCAGTATGGCCAGGCCAGCCGGACATCGGTAGGCTCGCCCTTCTTTATGAAAACGAGTCTCGTTCGCCAATGCTCCCTGCGCTTTCCCGCTGCATGCCGCGCCTGTCCGCCGGGCTGGTCCTCGCCCTGCTGCTCCTAGTCCCTTGCGCCCAGGCCCGCCCCGTCGACGAACCCATGGATGCCAGCGTCCTCGTCCACCCCGGCCAGGGCTACACCTTCAGCGACCTGCGCCTGGATTCCGCCGACGGCGAGCGTCACTACCAGGTCTGGATCGCCCGCCCCGCCAGCCCGGCGCCGGCAACCGGCTATCCCGTGCTCTATCTGCTCGACGGCAACGCCGCCCTGGGCGGCCTGAATGCCGAGCTGCTCGATGACCTGGCCCGGCGCCCGCACCCGCCAGTGCTGGTCGCGGTGGGCTATGCGGGCGGCAAGCGCATCGATGGCCCTGGGCGGGCCTACGACTACACCCCCACTGCGCCCACCAGCGATCGCTTTCGCCAGCTGGCCACCGGCGGCGCCGATGGTTTTCTCGCCTGGCTGCTGGAGCGCCTGGAGCCAACAGTGGCGCAGCAGGTGCCCCTCGACCGCAGTCAGCGCGCACTCTGGGGCCATTCCCTGGGCGGGCTGTTCGTCCTTCACGCCCTGCTCACCCGCCCGGACGCCTTCGTCCGTGGCTACGCCGTCAGCCCCTCGCTGTGGTGGAGCCCCGCCGCCCTGCCCCCGGATGACCAGGCCCTGGCGCAACGCCTCCAAGGACATCCCGCCGAACTCGTTCTGCTGCAAGGCGGCAACGAGCGCGAGCTGCCCGCCCACTTCCAGAGCCAGGTCCCGGCCGACGCCACGCAACGCCTGGCCGACCGACTCGGCCAGGTCCCGGGCATAGCGGTGCACTTCGAAACCCTGCCGGATCTGGGTCATGGCCCCATGCTCCCGGCGTCGCTGCGCTGGGTGGTGGGCCACGTCGGACGCTGACGGCCGCTTATCCCAGCATTACGCATCTTTATCCAGCACAGCGGCAAAGCTTGGCAGTATCCCTGAGCAAGGGCGCCACCCCCGGCCCCCTCCCTCAGGAGCAGCACCATGCCGCAACGCCGGACCAAGGCGCGCCTCAGCTGGCTCGCCATCGCCCTCTCCACCACCCTGGGTCTGCTCGACCTGCAGAGCGCTTCCGCCGCCCGCGCCCTGCGCCTGGCCCACGCCTCCAGCAGCGACAGCCTGATCAACCAGGCGGTGCAGCGCTTCGCCGAGGAACTCAAGACCGAGTCCAAGGGCGAGCTGACCGTCAAGGTCTTCCCCGATGGCCAGCTCGGTGACGAAGGTCCCATCGCCGAGGGGGTCGGCAACGGCTCCATCGACATCGGCCTGGGCGGCGCGGTGGACGCCATAGATCCGCGTCTCAACGTGGTCTCCCTGCCCTTCCTGTTCCGCGACGCGGCCAACGTCCACGCCTTCCTCGACGGCCCCCAGGGCAAGGCCCTGCTGGGCCTCGGCCAGGACCATGGCTACGTGCTGCTGGGCGCCCTGGATTCGGGTTTCCGCCAATTCGCCAACAGCAAGCACCCCATCGTCGCCCCGGCCGACCTGGCCGGCCTGAAGATCCGTACCCCGCCGAATCCGGTCATCCTCGCCACCCTCAAGCAACTCGGCGCCCTGGCCCAGTCGATCCCCTTCGGCGAGGTCTACAGCGCCCTGCAATCCGGCGTGGTGGATGGCGTCGAGCCGGAAATGCGCGATTTCTACGACCAGAAATGGTTCGAGGTGGCCAAGTACCTGTCGCTGTCCAACTACATCTGGTCGGCCAACTACTGGTTCATGAACAAGGACACCTACGACAGCCTGAGCGAACCCCAGCGTGAAGCGCTGCGCAAGGCGACGCAGGACACCGTGACCTGGTATCGCGGCCAGCTGGACGCCACCTACGCCAAGGTCCTCGCCGAACTCAAGGCCAAGGGCGTGCAGGTCAACAGCGTCGACGGGGCGCCCTTCCAGGCCCTGGTCGATCCGGTCTACACCCGCTTCGCCGGTGAATGGGGCCAGGCCTTCGTCGACCAGACCCGCAGCGCCGCGCGCGAGGCCCGCTGAGCCATGAGCGATCCGACCCACGTACCGCACCGTCCCGCGCGACCCGAGCGCCTGTTGCAGGCCGTGGGCGTCCTCCTGTTCCTCGCCACCTTCGGCGCCATCACCGGCGGGGTGGTGGCGCGCTACTTCCACCTGCCCGGCTTCGAATGGTCCTTCGAGATCGCCGCTCTGAGCTTCGTCTGGGTCACCTTCGTCGGCTGCGTGCTGGCCGAGCTACGGGGCGAGAACGTGCGCTTCGTCGGCGTCCTGCTGCTCCTGCCACCCGCCGGCCAACGCGCCCTGCAGGTGTTCGGCTGCCTGGTGCTGCTGGGCGTCAGCCTCTGGCTGCTGACCAGCGGCTGGGCGGTGCTGGAGCGCTCCGGCCGGGTACCGACCCCGGTGCTGCGCTGGCCCTCCGGCCTGATGACCCTGGCGCTGGTCAGTGCCGCGGCCATGCTCGTCATCATTGCCCTGCTGCGGCTGTGGCGCCTCTGTATCCGCCGGGAGCCCCAGGCATGACCGTCCTCGCGCTGTTCCTCGCCTTCATCGTGCTGTTGCTGACCGGCATTCCCATCGTTTGGGCCATGGCCGGCGCCAGCATCGTCGCCCTGCTGGTGGGCGACCTGAGCATGCCGCTGGCCTGGCTCGCGCAGCAGACCATCCGTGGTGCCGATTCCGCCACCCTGAGCTCCATCCCGCTGTTCCTGCTGGCCGGCGAGCTGATGAATCGCGGCGGCCTGACCCGGCGCATCATGCGCATCGCCGAGCACTTCCTCGGTCGCTTCCGCGGCGGCCTGGGCCTGGTCAACGTCGCCACCGCCTTCGTCTACGGCGGCCTGACCGGCTCCGCCACCGCCGACACCGGCGCGGTGGCCAAGGTGATGATCCCGGCCATGGAAGAACGAGGTTATCCGCGCGCCTTCGCCGCCGCGGTCACCGCCGCCTCCGGCACCCTGGGCATCATCGTGCCGCCCAGCGTCATCCTCATCCTCTATGGCGTGCTGACCAATACCTCCATCGGCGGCCTGTTCGTCGCCGGCCTGATCCCCGGTGTGCTGCTGGCGCTGACTTTCATGGTCACCGCCTATGTGGTCGGGGTGCGCGAGAACTTCCCCAAGGTCGACGAGCGCCTGCCGCTGCGCGAGCTGCTGCGCGACTTCGGCTACGCCCTGCCGGCGCTGCTGATGCCGGTGCTGGTGCTCGGCGCCATCGTCAGCGGCTTCGCCACCGCCACCGAGGCCGCCGCCGTCTCGGTGCTCTATGCCCTGGCCGCCGGCGCCCTGGTCTATCGCGAACTGCGCTGGCGCGACCTGCTGCCGGCAATCCACGAAGCCGTGGTCACCACCGGCTCGGTGATGATCATCATGGCGGTGGCCATGCCCTTCGGCTGGATCCTCACCGTGGAGCAGGTCCCCCACACCGTGGCCGGCTGGATCGTCGACCTCCACACCGGCCCCTTGCTGACCATGCTGATGATCGTGCTGGCGCTCAAGGTGGTGGGCTTCTGGCTCGACCTCGGCCCGGCCATGATCATCCTCGCGCCCATCCTGGTGCCCATCGCCAAGGCCGCCGGCTTCGAGCCCTACCAGATCGGCCTGATCTTCACCGTGACCCTCGGCTGGGGCCTGTTCACTCCACCGATCGGCACCAACATCTTCGTGGTCTGCAACGTCGCCCGGCTGTCCATCGGCGAGGTCTCCTGGCGCCTGGTGCCCTTCTGGATCGCCACCGCCGTGGCCGTCGCCCTGCTCGTGCTCTTCCCTTCCCTGAGCGGCTGGTTGCCCCGCCTGCTCGGTTACTGATCAACCCGCAATCCGAGTATCCCTGTCATGACCTTTCTCGTGGGTGGAATCTCCAGCGCAGGACGCGCCCTGCCCGATCTCCAGGGCCACGCCTTTCGGGTTATCCGCTCCGCGGGCGCCTATCTCTGGGATGACCGTGGCCAGCGCTATCTCGACACCGCCATGGGCTTTGGCGCCACCCTGCTCGGCCATGCCCCGCCCCCGGTGCTGGAGGCGGTCGCCCAGGCCCAGGCCGACGGCCCCATGCCGTCCTTCGCCCATGCCCGCGAAGAAGCCGCCGCCGCCGCCCTGGCCGCTCGCTGCGGTGACCTGTCGCGGGTGATCTTCCTCAACACCGGCAGCGAGGCCGTGCACCTGGCCTGCCGCACCGCGCGCAGCGCCACCGGTCGCGGTCGCATCGTCAAATTCGCCGCCGCCTACGACGGCTGGTACGACCCGGTGGCCTTCGGCAACGTCCAGTCGCCCGCTGCGCGCATGACCGGCGCCCGCCCCGAGCGCGACGGCATGCTGCTGCTGCGCTACAACGACTTCGCCGACGTGGAGCGGCTGTTCACCGAATACGACGACATCGCCGCCATCCTCATGGAGCCGGTACTGGCCAACGCCGGTTGCCTGGAACCCGCCCCCGGCTACTTGCAGTACGTCACCGAGCGCGCCCATCGCCATGGCGCCCTGGTGATCCTCGACGAGGTGCTGATGGGCTTTCGCCTGCACGCTGGCCTCACCGGGCATTACCTGGGCGTGGACGCTGACCTCGCGGCAGTGGGCAAGGCCATCGGCAGCGGCATTCCGGTCGCAGCGTTGCTCGGCAAGCCGGCCATCATGGACCTGTTCGAGCGCGGCCAGGTGGTACGCGCCGGCACCTACAGCGGCAATCCGCCGGCCTGCGCCGCGGTGCTTGCCACCCTCGAGCTGCTGGTCAAGCAGGACTACTTCGCCCTGCTGGCCCGCGGCGACGCCCTGCGCGCCCGGCTGGTCAGCACCTTCGCTGCCCAGGGCCTGACCTTTTCCAGCAGCGGCTACGGCAGCGTCTTCACCCCCTGGGACCGCGCCCAGGCCCCCAGCGACTATGCCCAGGCCGAAACCAGCGTCGATGCCGAATGGACCCGCGCCCTGCACTTCGCCCTGCGCGCCCGCGGCGTACTGATGATGCCCGTCGCCTATGGCCGTCTGTACCTGACCTTCGCCCATACCGATGCGGTCCTGGCGGAGCTGGAAGCGGCCTTCACCGACGTGGCCCGGACCTGGGCGTAGGGATGGGACTGGTCCGAACAGTGCCGGCGCTTGGCGACTGTTCGGACAACGTCTAGGCGATCGCGGCGCGCTGCCGCTCCTGATAGCGATCACGGATGAAATTGGCCAGCCGCCGGGTGCTCAGCCGGGCCCCAGACGGCACCAGCAGCGCCAGCTCCAGTTGCGGCAGGGGTGGCAAGCCCTCGCCCACGCCCAGCACACGCCACCCCTCGGGTACCACCGAGGCCGGCAGCACCGTCACCGCCGCGCCCAGGCGCACGGCGGCGAGCACCCCGGGCAGATGAGACGACGAAGACACGATGCGCCAGGGCCGCCCGACCTCGTCCAGTGCCGCGAGGATGCCGGGGCGGGCGCGACAGCTGTCGGCGAACAGCGACAGCGGTAACACCTGCTCCCGTTCCGGACGTTTTCCCACCACGCTGCACCACACCTGGGCTTCTGCACAGAGCAACTCGCCGCTAGGCCGCCCGGCCTCGCGGGTGACGATGGCCAGGTCCAGATCCCCCATTTGCACCTGGGGCTCCAGCCGCTTGGAAAAGTCGCAGAGGATCTCCACCTGGATTTCCGGATGCTGCGCCGAGAAGGTCTGCAACAGCCAGGCGCCGAGGCTGTCCAGGTAGTCGTCGGGCATGCCGATGCGCACCCGGGTCGCCTCCAGCTTGCACTCCAGGGCGCACAGCGCCTCGTCTTCCAGGATCAGCATGCGCCGCGCATAGCCCATCAGGATCTCGCCCTGGGCGGTCAGGCGTACCCCCTTGCGACTGCGCTCCAGCAGTCGCTTGCCCACCCGCTCTTCCAGTCGGCTGACGATCAAACTTACCGCCGCCTGGGTCTTGCCAATCCGCTCGGCAGCCGCCGTGAAACCACCGTGATCGATCACCGCGATGAAGGTAGCAAGGGCATCGGTATCGAAATGGCGCATGGCGGGCTCGTAACGGCGGGAGACGATGAGCTCTGGCACGCAAATTACGTTCCGTTGTGGGCAGGTCTTTCGGTGGCTACCCCCAAGGCAGGAAGCTTCATGCCTGATCGCTTCACAGTTTCTGACTCGGCTACCAATCACGAGTCACGCCGTCACCATAGTCGAGGCGAGCGCGACAGAGGTGGCACTAGTGACCGCAATCCTGGGCTCCGTCTAGACAGCAAAGCCAAACCAGACCGGCCTCCTTGGGCTTAGCCGCTTGAATTTCCAAACACTTCTGCCCCTCAACAAAAATGCGTGCTGCGTCACGTATCTTCGTTACAATCCCCCGGTGACCTACAAGCAGGATGCTCAGCGAAGCCGAGGAAAGGCCAGTCACCCTCTCGCTACTCCTCATCTCTTTCAACTCATGCGCCGAACCTCGCGTACCGAGGCCATGCCTCCGCCTCGATATATCAGGCCATCGGCCGACCGCAATACGGAAAGCGGCCCGGTAGTGACCTGACCGGAGAAGAAAGTGACCCGTGAAAAGTTTGTGCCGGCTCGTACGGCCAACAGGCAATCCATCCGCGCCGAGACAAGCGCTTGCGGCCTGCTGAGCGCTCCTTTATCCACTCATCAAGCGTAAGAGACCATGGGCAGCCGTACACACAATAGTCGCTTATCGAAATTGTTGGCCGACACCTCCACGGCAGTGGCTGCAGCCACTACAAAGGATGAACTTCTTTCGGCCACCCAAGGCCTACGTGACTTCGAGGGGCCGCTCAGATTTTACAACGCTAGGCTGTGGGTCGTATCGGTAGTCCTGATAATGGCGGCGCTGGGATGCTGCGGGGTAACGCCAGAGTCGAAGCTTTGGCTTAGCCAATGGATAACGTGGGACCCGAGCTTGGTCTTGCTAGGTCTTTTCATGGTTTTCGTCGTCGCTGGATGGGCATGTATCGCCTTCATACGAAGGCGTAACAAATTGGTGCCGAAACTTGCAGAGGACATAACCTGGCGCGCTGCTGCACTCACCAATGGACTTGAGCCGACCGCCGCTTCCCTCGATTATCTATCTAGCCAATTCGGAGATTATCATCGAGGTAATTACAGCCGTGAAATCAACTATGCATTGGAGGGCACTTCACTGGGCCGAATGCATGAGCTGAAATATCACTACTACCAGTTACACTATGTTGACGAACAGATCGTATACACTAGAGTTTCAGATGGCAAGGGTGGTAGTAAGACGCGAAAGAGAAAAGTCTATCACCACTATTATCGCTACAGCCTAGTGATGGATTTCCCTTGGATCGCCAACATAGCGGTACGCGCCAGCAGCCATAAAGCGGTCGATCTGCGCCAGGTCTTCGAGCCCACCTCCAGCGATTTCAACAGTGCCTTCACGCTGACGGGCAGCGAAACCTTGGCTTGCGCCAAATTCGCCAAGCCAATCACCCTCCTGACGCTACTACGTCTGAACGAAAGATTAGTTGAGCTCAACCTGGAATTTTCAGCCGAAGGCCTGCTATGCCTTAGCTTTGATAATAAGAAGTTGCTCGAGCCGGATATGCCCTATGACCTGACCACACCAGAAGAGTTTTTCAAAGCCATAGAAGCTGGAGTCCAACTACCCAAGCTAATTGCCATCTTGTCCATCGTGCACGAACTCGCGGAGCAGCATGATGACAACTTCAGTCCTGCCACCCCATCCGCGGCTCTTCAAGGAGATTGAACAATGGACCCCATCGTTATCTTTGGCTTGATCCTAGTTGTCTTGGTGATCAGCCTGATCGTGCTCTACAACGGCATCATCGGCGCACACAACCGCGCCCAGCGGGCCTGGGCAGACGTGCTGACCTATGAGCGCCAGAAAACGAAGGTGCTCGATGCGCTTCAGCCACAGGTCGGTAATTACCAAGACTACGAGCAGAAGCTGCTGACCGACATCACTCAGCTGCGTAGCGCCATTGCGGGTCTCCCTGCCGAGGCGGATGGGCGGGCGCTCGTCACTACCGAAAAAGCCACCCTGGCGCTGCTGGATAGTCTGCGAGTGACCTATGAAGCCTATCCAGACCTAAAAGCCGCCGAGATCGTGACCTCTTTCATGCGCGAAATCGCCGAGCAGCAGGAGAACATCGGCGCGGCTGTCACGGTCTTCAACCGCGAAGTAGAGCTGTTCAACAACAAGATTCAGATGTTCCCGGGCTCGTTCGTCAATGGAACATTCAACAAGAAGAGCCCGATCACGCCCTTTTCCGACGCTGAGGCGCAAAAGGGGTTCGAATACAAACCGAACTTCTGAAGGCATACGACTGAACATGTTCGAAGCATAAGTTTCGCTATCTCGTGACACGCCGGGCTGAAGTCGTCTTCAGCACCGGCCCCCAGCTTCGCCCCTGCTGGAAGTCATTGTTTGGACTCATCCAGCTGGCTGCGTTTGCACGCAACAGCCGTGACGAGGCTCATTCAAAGCCGAACGAGCCCGTGGCTGCGGTCTTGGCAAAGAGCCCTCACCTGTCGGCCAGAACTCACAACCACCGATACATCACATAGCAATCCACCAACCCCAGACTCCTGTGCCGATAGGCCCTGGGCAGGGTGCCGACGATGGCGAAGCCATGCTTCTGCCACAGCCGCACCGCCACCTGGTTGCTGGCCACCACCGAGTTGAACTGCATGGCCTGGAAACCCAGCTCGCGGGCCACCTGTAGCGAATGCTCGCAGAGGGCGCCGGCCACGCCCTGGCCGCGGGCGGCGGGGGCGACCATGTAGCCGCAATTACAGACGTGATCGCCGGGGCCCAGGGCGTTGGCCTTGAGGTAGTAGCTGCCGAGGATCTGGCCGTCGCGCTCGGCGACGAAGGTCGCCCGGGGCAGTTCGACCCAAAGGCGCCAGGCGTCATCGCGGCTCATGTCCGGGTCGTAGGCATAGGTTTCCTGCGCCTGGGCGACCTGTTGGATCAGCGGCCAGACCTGGTCGAAATCGGCGGTTTCCAGGGGGCGAATCTGCATGGGTGACTCCGGCGAGTGATAGAGCCGCCAGTGTCGCCTAGCCCTCCGTGCCTGCCAAATCCTCGTCCGTTGCCAAGAGCGCCTGACCGCCCTGGCGACAGGCCGCCAGCAATTCCTCGGCGAGGCTCTCGTCATCCAACGCCCGCGCCAGGGCCACGCCGCCGATCAGGGTAGTGGCCAGTTGCAGCGCACGACGGCGACGCTGCGCCGACGCTCCGGGCAGATCGCGGGCGAGGCGCTGTACGAAGCGTTCGAAGAAGCGGGTGTAGCTATCACGAATAGCGGCCTCGCGGTGGGTGACGTCGGCCGCCAGGAAGGCCAGCGGACAGCGCAGCGCTTCGCCCTCGGCGTGCTCGCGACTCAGGTAGTGCTCGATCAGTTGATCAAGCCCCCGCTCGCCGAGGTCGTCGAGCCGAGCGCTGCCGACCCGTGCGGCATGGGCGATGGCCTGGTCGTAGACCTCGGTCTTGGTACGAAAGTGATGATAGAAGGCGCCGCGGGTGAGACCGGCATCGGCCATCAGCTCATCGAGGCCGACCGCATCGAAGCCCTTCAAGGCGAACAGGCGGGCGGCGCTGTCGAGGATGCGCTGGCGGGTCTGTTCGCGCTGATCGAGGGGCCAGGCCATGGTTGCTCCGGATTATGTTCTTGAACATAAGGTCTCCTTTGCCAGCATCGGGGCTTCTTTGCAAGGAGCCTTGAACCATGACGCCCTATCTCTTCGGTCCCGCCTTCAGCACCCTGGTCCGTAGCGTGCGCCTCCACGCCCTGGAAGGGGGCCTGGACCTGCCCTGTGGGCTCGCCCCCGCCGGCCAAGCCATCGCCTGGCGCAGCGAGGCCCATCTGGCGCTGCACCCCTTCGGCCAGGTGCCGGTACTGCTCGACGGCGAGCGCCGGATCTTCGAGACCCTCGCCATCTGCCGTCATCTCGATCGTCAGCGACGACCGGCGCGCGAGCTCAGCGCCGATCCGGAGCAGGACACCTGGGTCAGCGCCCTGCTCACCACGGTGGATACCCGCCTGGTCCGTCGCTATCTGCTGCGCGTCGCCGGGCCTCGCCCCGATCCTTTCCGCACGCGAGAAGAACAGCAGCACGCCAGCGCCGAGGTCAGCGCGACCCTGGCCGTGCTCGATCGCCAACTGGGCGAGCGGGATTTTCTTTGCGGCCCCGACTTCGGCCTGCCCGATGCCCTGCTGGCGCCGATGCTGGACTACCTGGAGCGCTTGCCGGAGCCGCGTTGGCTGACCGCCTGGCCGCGGCTTGCCGCCTATCTCGAGCGCCTGCGTCAGCGACCCTCCGGCCAGGCGATCCTGGTGCCGACCGACGTCGCCCTGCGTTAAGCCAGCCTTAACCCGCCTTTGCTGCAATCTTCGCGCGCCTGCGGCGTGCCCCCTTTGCCGCTTGGAGGCTACTGCAGCCGATGCGTCCCGACTCCAGTTCGTCATCGATCGCCAGGTAGCTGCCCATGGCCGCCTGGCGCGCCAGGCAGCCGCGACTCCCGCGCGCCACCGCCCGCAGATTCGTGGCCCCGCCACGGGGAGTCTTCCCATGTTCAAAGCCGTTACCCAGCCGCTCCTGGCCTTCTTCAGCCAACGCCTCGATCAGCGCCTGTTCCGTCGCCCCGCCCTCTGGCAGCGTTCAGCGGTGGACCAGGATCGTAGCGAGCCGAGCGCCGACTTCAGTCGCCGCCTGCACGAGGCGGCCGGTCTTGCCGAAGGTGAACTGCTGCGACGCCACCGTAGCAGTCCGCTGGGCCTGTCCGCGGCAGAGGCTGCCAAGCGACGCCTCGCCCAGGGTTTCAACGAGGTGGAACAGCAGCGCCGGCTCGGCGCCTGGCGCCATCTCTGGCTGAGCTATCGCAACCCCTTCAACCTGTTGCTGACGCTACTGGCCGGCGTCTCGGCGCTCACCGACGACCTGCCCGGCGCCGCTGTGATCGGCACCATGGTGCTGGTATCCACGGTGCTGCGTTTCGTCCAGGAATCGCGCTCCAATCACGCCGCCGAGCGGCTCAAGGCACTGGTCAGCACCACGGCCACGGTGCTGCGTCCGGAAGCCGGCAATCCCTTCGGCGTCGAGGTGCCGATTCGCGAGCTGGTGCCCGGCGACATCGTGCGGCTGGCGGCCGGCGACCTGATCCCGGCCGACCTGCGCCTGCTCAGCGCCCGCGACCTCTTCGTCGCCCAGGCCGCCCTCACCGGCGAATCCCTGCCGGTGGAAAAGCGCGCCCTCACCCTGACTGCCAGCGGCAGCGCCCTGGAGCTGGATAACCTCTGCTTCATGGGTACCACCGTGGTCAGCGGCGCCGCCACCGCCCTGGTGGTGGGCACCGGAGTCGGCACCTACTTCGGCAGCCTGGCCGAGCGGGTGGCCCACGTCACCGAGGAACCCAACGCCTTCCAGCAGGGGGTCAACCAGGTCAGCTGGTTGCTGATCCGCTTCATGCTGGTGATGGCCCCGCTGGTGCTGCTGATCAACGGCCTGACCAAGGGCGACTGGCTGGAGGCAGCGCTGTTCGCCCTCTCGGTGGCCGTTGGCCTGACGCCCGAGATGCTGCCGCTGATCGTCACCTCCACCCTGGCCAAGGGCGCCGTGGTGCTGGCCCGGCAGAAGGTGGTGGTCAAGCGTCTGGACGCCATCCAGAACTTCGGTGCCATGCAGGTGCTGTGCACCGACAAGACCGGCACCCTGACCCAGGACCGCATTGTCCTCGAACGCCATACCGACAGCCACGGCCGCCCCAGCGACGCCGTGCTGGAATACGCCTATCTCAATAGCCATTACCAGACCGGGCTGAAGAATCTGCTCGACGTGGCGGTGCTGGAGCACGCCGAACTGCGCGGCCTCAGCCTGGCCTATCGCAAGGTGGACGAATTGCCCTTCGACTTCGAACGCCGGCGCATGTCGGTGGTGGTGGCCGAGGGGCAGCGTCACCTGCTGGTGTGCAAGGGCGCCCTGGAAGAGCTGCTCGCCGCCTGCAGCCACGTCCGCGAAGACGGCGGCGACCGGCCGCTCACTGCCGAGCGCCTGGCGCACATCCGCGCCCTCACCGCCGCACTCAACGACGAAGGCCTGCGCGTGGTGGCCGTGGGCATCCGCGAACTGCCGGGCGACCAGCTCGACTATAGCGTCGCCGACGAGCGCGACCTGGTGCTGATCGGCTACATCGCCTTCCTCGATCCGCCCAAGGAGACCGCGGTGGCCGCCCTGCGCGCCCTCGCCGATCACGGTGTCGCGGTCAAGGTGCTCACCGGCGACAACGAGCGCGTCACCCGGCGGGTGTGCCGCGAGGTCGGCCTGAACGTCGACGGCCTGCTCACCGGTGCAGAACTCGACACCCTGGACGATCCCGCCCTGAGCGCGCGACTCACCACCACCACGGTGTTCGCCCGCCTCACCCCGGCCCACAAGGAGCGACTGGTGCGGCTGCTGCGCGACCAGGGTCTGGTGGTGGGCTTTCTTGGCGATGGCATCAACGACGCCCCGGCCCTACGCGCGGCCGACATCGGCATCTCGGTGGATTCGGCGGTGGACATCGCCAAGGAAGCCGCCGACATCATCCTGCTGGAAAAGAGCCTGCTGGTGCTGGAAGAAGGGGTACTGCAGGGCCGCAAGACCTTCGCCAACCTGCTCAAGTACCTCAAGATCACCGCCAGCTCCAACTTCGGCAACGTCTTCAGCGTCCTGGTGGCGAGCGCCTTCCTACCTTTCCTGCCGATGCTGCCGCTGCAGCTGCTGGTGCAGAACCTGCTGTACGACCTGTCGCAGACCGCCATCCCCTTCGATCACGTCGACGCCGAGCTGCTGGAGCGTCCGCAGCGCTGGCAGGTGGAGGACCTCGGCCGCTTCATGCTGTTCTTCGGGCCGCTGAGCTCCCTCTTCGACCTCATCACCTTTCTGATCCTGTGGCACCTCTTCGGTGCCGACAGCCCGGCCCAGGCGACGCTGTTCCAGACCGGCTGGTTCGTCGAGGGACTGCTGTCCCAGACCCTGGTGGTGCATCTGCTCCGCACCCGCCGCCGGCCCTTCGTGCAGAGCCGCGCCGCTGCCCCGCTGCTGCTCATGACCGGCGCCATCGTCGCCATCGGCCTGCTGCTGCCCTGCTCGCCCCTGGCCGGTTACTTCCACCTGCAACCCCTGCCGCTGGGCTACTTCCCCTGCCTGGTACTGCTGCTGGCGGGCTACGCCCTGCTGGTCCAGGAGATGAAGGGCTGGTTCTTGCAGCGCTACGGCTGGCAGTAAGGAAGGCGCACGGAGACCCGATGACCATCCCCTCCTCTCGGGAGAGCTGGAACGAGGACTGCCCAGCTCGATAACTGCAGGCTGACTGCGCCGCTTCCCCAGCCCACCCAACCATCCCCTCTCCCTCTGGGAGAGGGCTAGGGTGAGGGCCGCCAAGCTAGATAGCCAAGGGCTGACTCCACACCTTCCCCAGTACCCAACCACCCCCTCTCCTTCTGGGAAAGAGCTAGGGCAAGGGCGAGGACCGCCACCGGCTGACTCCAGCTTCGCCTCAGAGCACCTGAACCAACCCCCTCTCCCTCTGGGAGAGGGCTGGGGTGAGGGCACCCCCCACACTCCTCACGACCTGCTAGCCTTGGCAGCACCTTCGCCAGCCCAAGGATCACCCATGACCACCGCTCGCCCCATCGCCCTCGTCACCGGTGCCTCCCAGGGCATCGGCCGCGCCGTCGCCCTTGGCCTGCTGCAGGACGGCTTCCGCGTGGTCCTTGCCGCCCGCCGCGCCGAGCCGCTGGAGGCCCTGGCGGAGGAAGCCCGGCAGCAGGGTGGCGAAGCCCTGGCGGTCCCCTGCGACGTCACCGACGCCGCCAGCGTCGCAGCCCTCTTCGCTCGAATCCGCGACACCTACGGCCGCCTCGACCTGCTGTTCAACAATGCCGGCGTCGGTGCCCCGGCGGTCCCCATCGACGAACTGGACCTGGACGCCTGGCACCGCGCGGTCAACACCAACCTCACCGGCGTCTTTCTCTGCAGCCGCGCCGCCTTCGCCCTGATGCGCGAGCAGTCGCCCCGCGGCGGACGCATCATCAACAACGGCTCCATCTCCGCCCATACCCCACGCCCCTTCAGCGCCCCCTACACGGCCACCAAGCATGCCGTCGCCGGCCTGACCAAGGCCCTGGCTCTGGATGGCCGCGCCTTCGACATCGCCTGCGGCCAGATCGACATCGGCAACGCCGCCACCGAAATGACCGAGCGCATGGCCAACGGCGTCCTCCAGGCCGACGGCAGCACCGCCGTGGAGCCGCGCATGGACGTCAAGCACGTGGCCGACGCCGTCCGCTACATGGCCAGTCTGCCGCTGGACACCAACGTCCAGACCCTGACGGTGATGGCGACCAAGATGCCCTATATCGGACGGGGCTGAGGGGTTCCACGTGAAACCCGATCGGACAGGAAGCAGGAAATGAATCCAGCCGAGATCGTCTCCTTCTGGCGTGCCGCCGGTCGCCGCCAGTGGTTCAACGGCGGCCCCGCCTTCGACGTCGAGTGCCGCAAACGTTTCGAGACCACGCACCTGGCCGCCAGCCGCCGCGAGCTCGATGACTGGGCTAGCAGTGCCGAAGGCGCCCTGGCCCTCTGCCTGCTGCTCGACCAGATCCCACGCAATATCTTCCGCAACAGCGGTCACGCCTTCGCCACCGATGGCCTGGCCCTGCAGCACTCGCGCCAGGCAGTCGACGCCGGCCTTGATCAACAGATCGAAGCCGAGTTGCGCGCCTTCTTCTATCTGCCGTTCGAGCATTCCGAAACTCTGGCCGACCAGCACCGGGCGCTCGAATTGTTCGAGGCCCTGGGTATCGAGCACTACCGGCGTTACGCCGAGGCACACCTGGAGGTGATCGAGCGCTTCGGCCGCTTTCCACACCGTAACCGGGCGCTGGATCGGATCAGTACAGCAGAAGAGCAGGCGTGGCTGGATGCAGGCGGAGGTTTTTGAAGACCTGGGGCTCAGGCCAGGCGGCGGGCATCGCGGCGGATCATCTGGGGCGGCACACCGAAGCCGCGCACGAACACCTCGCGCAGGTGGCGACGATCGCGAAAGCCGGTCTCGCGGGCGACCGTTTCCAGCGAATGACGGGTCTGCTCGATCATCAGCCGCGCCGCCTCCAGGCGCAGTCCCTCGATGGCCTTGGCCGGCGACTGCCCCGTCTCCGCGGTAAATACCCGGCTGAATTGCCGCGGGCTCAGATGAGCCACCTCGGCCAGCTCCTCGACGCTCAGGGCACGATTCAGGTGCTGGCGGGCATAGGCCAGGGCCGTCTGGATGCGATCCGACTTGGGCGCCAGCGCCAGCAGCTCCGAATGCTGGGTCTGGCCGCCCGAGCGGAATTGCTGCATGACCAGCCGGTGCGCCACCGAGCGCGCTACCTCCATCCCCAGGTCCTTTTCCACCATGCCTAGCGCCAGATCCAGGCCAGCGGTCATGCCAGCGGAGGTCCACACCGGGCCATCGACGATGAAGATGCGGTCTTCCTCGACGCGGATCTTGGGATAGCGCTCCTGCATGGCCCGGGCGAAGGACCAGTGGGTGGTGGCCCGGCGTCCGTCAAGCAGGCCGGCCGCCGCCAGGGCGAAGCCGCCGGTACAGATACCAGCCGTACGGCGTGCCTGGGCGCCGGCCTGACGAACGAAGTCCAGCAGCGCTGGCGACGGCTCGGTGGCCAGGGGCGTCAGGTTGCCGACGATGAACCAGGTATCGGCGCGGCCCGGCGCAGTCAGGGCTTCGGTCTCCACCAGCAGCTGCTGCGAGGAACGCACTAGGCCGCCTTGCTCGGAAAAGATCGCCTGGGTGTAGAAGGCTTCCCCCAGAACCAGATTGGCGAATTCGAAGACGCTCTGGGTCGCCAGCGCCATCACCTGGAAGCGCTCGCCCAATACATAGCCGATCCGATGCATGGCCCGATCTCATGTCCTAAAACATGACTATAAGCGTCATTTGCGCCATCGACCAGGGCGCTCATCATGGCCTCACACCCACCCCGGAGACCTGATGATGACCCGCTCCCCGCAAGGTACTGCCCTGATCACCGGCGCCTCGTCCGGCATCGGTGCCCACTACGCCGAACAACTGGCCCAACGCGGCTACGACCTGATCCTGGTCGCCCGGGATCGCCAACGCCTGGACGCCCTCGCCCAGTGCCTGACCGACGCCACTCGCCAAAGTGTACAGGTCCTGCCGGCCGACCTGGCCGACCCTGCCGCGCTGGCCGAGGTCGAGCGCACCCTGCGGGAAGACGCCAGCCTCACCCTGCTGGTCAACAACGCCGGAATGGGCACCCATACCCCGCTGCTGCAGAGCGATCCGGCGCAGATGCTGCGGATGATCGCCCTCAACGTCACCGCTCTCACCCAATTGACCTATGCCGCCGTACCGGCCTTCGTCGCCCGCGGTCGCGGCGCCATCATCAACATCTCTTCCATCGTCAGCCTGGCGCCGGAGTTGCTCAACGGCGTCTATGGCGGCAGCAAGGCCTATGTCACAGCCTTTACCCAATCCTTGCAGCGCGAGCTGGCCGGGACCGGCGTGCGCGCCCAGGCCGTGCTGCCCGGCGCTACCGCCACCGACTTCTGGGAGCGCGGCGGCCTGCCGCTGGCGCACCTCGATCCAGAGATCGTCATGAGCCCGGCCGACCTGGTCGCCGCTGCCCTGGCCGATTTCGAGCGCGAGGTCGCCATCTCGATTCCCTCGCTGCATGACCTGTCCCGCTGGGAGACCTACGAAGCCAGTCGCCTGGCCATGGCCGACCAGTTGTCCAGCCGCCAGCTCGCCCCCCGTTATCACACCGCCCATTGATCTTGACCCCTGAGAGGAGCACACCCCATGAAACTGACCGACAACACCGTCTTCATCACCGGCGGCACCTCCGGCATTGGCCGCGCCCTGGCCGAGGCCCTGCACCGTCGCGGTAACCAGGTGATCGTCGCCGGTCGCCGCCAGGCGCTGCTCGACGAGATCGCCGCCGCCAATCCCGGCCTGGATACCGTGCTGCTCGACATCGGCGACCCGGCGCAGATCAAGGTCGTCGCCGCCGAAGTCATCGCCCGTCACCCCAACCTGAACGTGGTGATCAACAACGCCGGCATCATGCCCTTCGACGATGCCGGTGCCGGCGACCTGGACGATGCCCAGGCGGTGCAACTGGTCACCACCAACCTGCTCGGCCCGGTGCGGGTGAGCGCCGCCTTCATCGAGCACCTCAAGCGGCAGCCGGAAGCCACCCTGATCAACAACACCTCGGTACTGGCCTTCCTGCCGCTGGCGGCCACGGCGCTCTACTCGGCCACCAAGGCGGCCCTGCACTCCTACACCCTGTCCCAGCGCTTCCAGCTGCGCGACACCTCGGTGCAGGTGCTGGAGATCGCCCCGCCGTGGGTGGACACCGACCTGGTCCACAAGAGTGGCGACAGCCGCGCCATGCCCCTCGACGATTTCATCGCCGAAACCCTGGACAAGCTGGCCAGCGCCGAGACCGAGGTACTGGTGGATCGCGTGGTGCCGCTGCGCGCCAACCCCGGTCCCCAGGAGCATGCGCTGATCAACCAGTTCAACCTCTCGCTGGTCGAGAATCCCATCCCCGTCGCCTGACCTCGACACGCCGGCCGCCTCCTGCGGTTGGCGTGCGCTCTGGAGCCTCCCATGTCCTCATCTCCTTTGCCCGGCGCCCTGCGGCCCCTGAGCCTGGCCTACTTCGTCCAGGCGGTCGGGGCGCTGTCGGTCGTCGGCTGCCTGCAGGCGATCTCCCGCGAGTGGCAGCTCAGCGACAGCCAGAGCGCCTACCTGCTCAGCCTCTTCGGTGTCACCTTCGCCCTGGCGGCGCCCCTGCTGCAGATCCTGCTGGGCCATTGGCCGCGGCGGACCCAGGTGCTCGGCGGGCTGCTGCTGTTCAGCCTGGCCGCCCTGCTGCTCGCCTGCGCAGCCAATTACCCCACCCTGCTGGTCAGCCGGGTGTTGATGGGCGTAGGCGCGGGTTTCATCGGTCCGGTGCTGGGCGCGCTGGGCGCCGGTCTGGTCAGCCGCGAGCAACAGGGCAGCGCCATCGCCACGGTGCTGCTGGGACTGAGCCTGGCCAGCCTGGTGGGTCTGCCGCTGAGTGCCTGGGTCGCGACGGCCCTTGGCGTGCGCCCGCTGTTCGCCGGCATCGGCGGACTGGGGCTGCTCACCGCCGGGCTGATCCTCCGTCAGGTGCCCGACCGGGTCCCGGGCGAGCGCATCGCCCCAACCGTCGTGGTTCGGCTGCTGACCACCGCTCACTCGCTGCATGCCTTTCTGGTGGTGTTCTTCATCGCCGCCGGGGTGTTTTCCACCTACGCCTTCCTCACTCCCATCGTGCGCCAGGACTTCCACGGCAGCGCCGCCACCGTCTCCCTGGCGCTCGCGGTACTGGGTGTGGCCGGGGTGCTGGGCAACCTGCTGGTGATCCGCGCCGCCCGCCGCTTCAGTGCCGAACGGCTGCTGCTCGGTGGTCTCCTGCTACTGGCCCTGGCACTCTCGATCCTGGCCCTCGGCCAGGGCCGCTTCGCGGCGCTACTCCTGGGCCTGGTGGTCTGGGCGGTGGCCACCGACATCCTCTGGCCGTCCCAGCAGAGACGCATCCTCGAACAGCTCGCCGAGGTACGGGGCATCGCCCTGGCGCTGACCGCCTCCTTCATGTTCTGCGGCATCGGCGTCGGCACCTTCGTCGCCGGCCAGGTGTATCCCCGTCACGGCTTCCAGGGGCTACTGCTGACATCGCTGGGTTTCCTGCTGCTGGCGCTGTTCAGCCTGCAACGCTCCAATCGAGCCGCGGCTGCCCCGCCCCTGTCGGCGTGACTCCAGGCCCGCACGGGCAGCGACTGGCGGCGTGCTAGCCCTGGGCAGCCGCCCCATCCCGCCACTCCACCACCAGATCCGCCCGCGCCCGATCGCCGTCGATCAGTCGGGCATTGGGCTCGTCGGTACTTTCCACCCAGGCTTCGGCGTCCGCGCGGCTGCGGCCGAAGTGCATGTGGCGGGCGACCAGGCGAGCGCGGCGCTCCTCGGGGTCGACGCGTACGTACCAGCACTCGTCGAAGACTTCCGCCACGTCGCCCCAAGGCGCCTGGGTCAGCAGCAGGTAGTTGCCTTCGCTGATCACCAGTTGCGTCTCCGCATGGACCGGGATCGCGTTGGCGATAGGCTCCTCGATCTCGCGATTGAACAGCGGCGCATAGACGGTCTCGCCTGCCACTGGAGACTTGAGTCGCTGCAGCAGGGCGCGATAGCCACGGGCGTCGAAGGTGTCCGGAGCGCCCTTGCGCTGGGCTCGGCCCAGGCGAGCCAGTTCGCGGTTGGCCAGGTGATAGCCGTCCATGGGCACCACCACCGCCCGTTCGCCCAATGCCGCCGCCAGCAGCTCGGCCACCGTCGACTTGCCCGCACCGGGCGTGCCAGCAATGCCCAGCAAGCGGCGCCCGCCCTGGGCCAGCAGCGCCTCGGCGCGGGCCAGGAGTTCGGCGGGGAGTTGCAGGCCATCGACCGGACGCTGGCTGCTCATGCCGATATCCCCGGGAACGAATACGAAGGGCGGGCAAGCGAGGAAACGAAGACGGTCATGCAGCAGGCTCCGACAGGGGGAATCGCGGCACGCTAGCACCCACCGAATCGGCCGTCGACTCGGCACGCACATCGCTGGAAAGCCATCACAGTCTACCGCCCTCCGCGCGAACGGCCCGGCTTGCCCCTCGGCATCCGCCAGGCGCTCTCGTACACTCCGCTTCCGACTCGCCGCGGATTGCCTCCGCGCCTCGCTCACAAAGGGATTTGTCACCTATGCAGAAAACCCTCCTCACCACCCTGGCCGGACTGGCCCTGGTGGCCGTCGGCACCGGCATCGGCGGCGCCTGGTACACCGGTGGGCGCCTGGAAGGCGAATTGCGCCAGGCCGCCAGCCAGGCCCAGGCGGCGCTGCAGGCGCAGATGCCGGAGTATCCGCTGCAGCTCCAGCTGGCCGACTTCCAACGTGGCCTATTCAGCAGCACGGCCGTGTTCAGCCTCAGTCTGCAACCCGAAGGGAGCTCCTCCCCCGTGGAACTGCTGCGGGTGCAGGACAGCATCCAACACGGCCCCTTTCCGCTCGCGCGGCTCGGATCCCTGAAACTGGCCCCGGTCATGGCGGTCAACCGCTTCACCCTGGCCGAGACACCCGCCGCGACGGCCCTGTTCGGACTGACCAAAGGCGCCGATCCCGTGCGCCTCGATGCCACCCTGGGTTACGACCGCGGCATCGACGGCCAGTTACTGCTCGCCCCGCTGCACCTGGACCAACCCCAGGGCGCCGTGGCCTTCTCCGGACTGAACGCCAGCTTCCGCACCGACATGGACGGCCGCCAGTTGCGCCTGGAAGGCACGGTGGGGCAATTCAGCGTCAACGTCCACACCCCCGAGGGCTGGACCAAGCTGGAACTGGAAGGCTTCGCCCTGACCGGCGACAACCGCCGCAATGCCGATGGATTCTGGCTCGGCCCGGGCCAGCTACGCCTGGGACGGGTCTCGCTGGCGATGCCCGGCAGGCCCGAGGTGCAGCTGCAGGACCTGAGCCTTCAGGGTGACACCCAGCAACAGGGACAACGCCTGTCCGGGACGCTGAACGCCAGCCTCGCTCGCCTCGACATCGCCGGCCAGACCCTGGGCAAGGCCACCCTGAGCAGCCATTACAGCAATCTCGACAGCCCCGCCCTGGCGCAGCTGAACACCCTGCTCCAGCATCTGCAGCTGGATACCGAGGAAGGCCTCGATCCCACTACCCAAGCGACCCTGCAGCAGCAGTTGAACGACGTACTCGCCGCGCGCCCACAGCTGGTGGTGGACGAGTTGCGCTTCGACACGGCAAACGGCAGCAACCTGCTGCGGCTGGACCTGACGCTGGACAAGCCGGCGACCTACGACCTGCCGCCGGAGCAGTTGCTCGCCCAGATGCTGACTCGCCTCGACGCCCGTCTCTCGCTGGCCCGTGGCAGCCTGGTGGATGCCGTCCTGTTCCAGACCGGCGCCCCGCGCGACCAGCCCGCGTTGCGCCAACAGGCCCAGGCCACCGCCGAAGCCTTGGCCAGCATCGGGCTGAACAGCGGCCTGCTCAAGGCCGAAGGTGACGATCTGGTGGCCAGCCTGGCCTACGCCACCGGCCGCCTGACCCTCAATGGCCAGGAGGTGCCGCCGGAGCGGCTACTGGCACTGCTGGAGCGTCCGCAACCGCCGGCACCGGTCAAGCCCCAGGCGAAGCCGCCGAAGCGTTAGCGGCGCGGCGCTGAGCGCCCGCGCCGTTCGGCTACTTCAGCTCCAGGCCGCCGCTGGCCTTGTTCAGCTCGCGCAGATGCTTGCCCAAGAGGTCGAGGTTGGCCTCGGTGAGATCCAGCCCGCTGCGCGTCGCTGGCGAGAGCAGCTGGCGCACCTCGTCGTTGAGGGTATCCCTGAGACTGCGCAGATGGGCCTGGCGCTTCTGGCTCTCGGCGGTCAGCTGGTCCCACTCGCCGGGTTGCGGCAAGCCGTAGCCGTCGGTGCCGAGCAATTCGGCGGGGCGGCTGAGGTAGCCGCTGTCCTTGAGAATCTGCTCCAGGGCGCCACCGGCCTTGCCGAAGCGCGCCTTGTCCGCGGCGTCCTGGCCCAGGTAGCGATCCTTCAGTTCGGTCTGGGCCTGCAGCAGCGCCCGGCGATAGGCTGCCTGCTCCAGCAACAGCAAAGCCGCGCTGGCCCGCAGATCGGCGCGCTGGAATTCGGCACGGCGCTGCTGCGGGGTCAAGGCCAGCCAGGCCTCGACATCGGCCTGGGGCAGGTTCAGGCGCTCCTTGGCCACCTTGAACATGGCCTGGAAGCGCTCGCGGAAGCTGTCGAAGCGATAGCCCAGGCGCAGCGCCTCGCGTGGATCGTCCAGCACCGAGGTGTCCACCAGCCCCTTGATCCGCAGCGCATCCATCAGCCCGGTCGGGGTGATGACATCGAGCTGGGCCTGGGCCAGTCGCGGCACCCCGTCGTGCAGCAGCTTGAAGGTCTCCACCGCGCAGTTGTTGGTGATGAAGTAGTAATGACCGTCGTAGCTCCAGTGCACTTGGGCGGTGCGCTCGAGGAAGTCGGCGATTTCCGGACGGGTCAGCTTGAGCGGTACGGATTGCAGCCCCCGTAGCTCCACCTTGGTGTATTCGTCCACCACCTGGGCCAGCGGCAGCACGAACAGCCGCGAAGGATAGGAGCCGGTCAGGCCGCGCCAGCTGGAGAGTTGGACGTCGTTGACGAAGGCACGGAACGACAGCACCAGGTGATACTGCAGGTCCAACCGGCAATCCGGGCCGAGCGGCCGGCCAGGGGCGCAGACCACCAGCCGCAGCATGCTGTGGCCCCAGCGACTCATGACCTGTTCGTTGCCTTCGGCGAGCAGGTAGTCCACCGCGTAAACCCGCGCCGGATCGAGCCAGCCCAGGGGTGCCTCGCCGAAGTCGTTGCCGGCGTTGAGATAGGGATAGCGACCGGGGCAGGCATCGTGCGGTGGCGACCAGCCGAAGTGCTCGGCGAAGTAGCGCTGCAAGGCCGGCCGCCGGCAGGCATAGCTCGGATCGAGCAGGAAGTACTCCATGTTCACCGCCACAAATTCCTTCGGGTTGGTGAGTTCATAGAGATCCGGGCTGCGGGCGATGAAGAGATTCTTCGACTCGCGATTGCCGTGCTTGCGGGTCTTCACCTGCCAACCGGCCAGGTCCAGCAGGCGGGGATCGTCGGACAGGGTATAGCTGCGCCCGGCCTGGCCCTGGCACTTCAGCGGCAACTGGTCGGAATTCAGTCCCAGGCCGCCACAGGAGAGGATCAGATGGCGCTGTGCAGGCGTCCAGACCTGCTCGCGATCGTAGAAGTGGGTCAGTTCATGGAGCACCGTGGCCAGCAGCTCGCGGTGCTGGGTGCCGTGGGGGCGACCGGTCTGGATACGGGTGTCGCTGCCATCCACCAGGCTCGGCAGCAGCCGACGGTTGAGCAGCAGGTTGCGGCGATCCGCCTCGCCATAGGCATCGGTACGCAGCTCGTCGCTCCAGCGCACCGGGATGCGCTCGTCCAGCGCGGCCTTGAATTTGGGCGGCAGGTGCGCCTGGGCCTCATCCAGCAGGTGCTGGGTGGCCTGGATCTGCGCGGGCGTCAGCCCTTGGGTATCGAGTTCTAGATGCAGGGCGGCCTGGGCCCCGCCGAGGGCCAGGCCGGCCGTGAGGCCGGCCAGCCACTGCCGCAGCCGGCCGGCGCGGTTCTTCACAGTGCCAAGATGGCCTGGGCCAGCTGCAGATCGTTGGCTTCGCGTGCCGCCGGGAGCTGGTCGCGCAGGCTGCGGAAGGCTTCTTCCAGTTGCACGCCACGGATATCGCCGTTGCTGGCGACGAAGCTGGCGGCATCGCCGCGGGCAGCCTGGATCATCTTGGCGTCGCGGATGGAGGTGGTGGTATCGGAGGTGAAGTCGATGCTGCGCTGCAGCGCCCGCACCACGATGTTACTGGTGGCCACCAGGGTCTGGGCCTGAGCCAGGCTGGAAACGCCGAGGGTCAGGGCGGCGGCGATAAGCAGTGAACGGCGCATGGGTACTCCAGGGATGTCACGGAATTGAAACGGACTACTGACTCAGAATGGCCTCGGCGAGTTCCCGATCGCTGGCCTTGAGCGCCGGATCGGCCGCTCGTAGCGCCCGCAAGGTCTCTTCCAGTTGCGCGCCGCGCAGGGCACCGTCGGTGGCGACAAAGGCCGCGGCATCGTCACGCGCCGCCAGGACCAGCTTGTTCTGGAAGGGGGCGGTGGTGATCTGGCTGGTGCCATAGATGGTCTTCACCAGACCCTCGGTGGTGGAGTCGAACGCCAGGACCGGCGTGGCGAGGCAGAGACCGAGCAGCAGCCCGGCAGAACGACGGAAATACATGGATGGCGACCCTCCGGTGGCAGATGGTCGCCAAGGCTAACGCAGCCCCCCGCTCCGGGCTAGCCGGCACGCGCTGCAGGGGGTATTTCGCGGTGTTGCGACTCAGATGGCGAGGATTGCCTGGGCCAGTTGGGCATCGCTGGCCTGGCGCAATTCCGGTGCCTGGCTGCGCAGATGGCCCAGCGCCGCCTCCAGCCGTGCGCCGCGGATGTCACCGGCGCTGCCGACGAAACTGGCCGCATCGTCGCGGGCAGCCAGGACCACCTTGTCGTTCTTGAACGAGCCGGTGATGGCCGAGGTGGCATCGGACGTGGCGTCGATGGCGTCGACGATGATGTCCGTGGTGACGTAGAAACTCGACGCCGAAGCGGCGGTGGACAGGCAGAACAGCGCCGCGGCGGCGCCCAGGTGCAGGCTTTTCATGGGGGGCTCCCGTCTGGATGTGCCTGAGTGAGACTGCCGTCGACGCCGAGAAGTCTCAAGGCACCGCGCAATTTCATTCGCGCCAGAAGGGCTTGCCTCCTTCGTGATGCTGATCCGCCAGATTCAGACCCAGATCGGCCAGGGCACGGCCGTCCAGTCGCTGCAGCTGCCGACGCGAGGCGTAGCGCCGTTGCCAGGCAGCGAGCACCGCGAGCAGGCGGCGCAGACCGCAGCGACGCTCAGGCGACCGGGCGGATGAGGTAGCGAGTGGCAGGCTGTCCATGGCGATCTCCAGGGCCGCGAGAAAGGAGAGACCAGCTTCGCCGTTGCGCAGCGAACAGACCACTTACAGCCAGGAGTTACTGTACCTATACAATTAAACAGAAAATTCGTCTGTACCCATCCGGATCAGGAAGACCTGTCTATTCGGCCACTCTGCACCGGTCCGCCGCCGGACGACTGTATCCCCGCTCGACGTACCCCTGACCGAGACGAATCGCTACAATCGAGGCTTTCAGCGCCCATCCGCGAGAGGCACCGCCATGAGCTTCAAAGTTTTCGTCGACGGTCAGGAAGGCACCACCGGCCTGCGTCTGCTGGACTACCTGACCGGTCGTTCGGACATCGAACTGCTGCGCATCGACGAGAGCAAGCGCAAGGACCCGGTCGAGCGCGCGCGCTTCCTCAACGCCGCCGACGTGGCCTTCCTCTGCCTGCCCGACGCGGCCTCCCGCGAAGCGGTCAGCCTGGTCACCAATCCCAACACCTGCATCATCGACGCCAGCACCGCCTTCCGCACCGACAGCGGCTGGACCTATGGCCTGCCCGAACTGGCCCCGGGTCAGCGTGAAGCCCTGCGCGCCAGCAAGCGCATCGCCAACCCCGGTTGCCACGCTACCGCCTTCATCCTGTTGGCCCGCCCGCTGGTGGATGCCGGCCTGCTGGCCCCGGAAACGCCGCTCTCGGCCTTCTCCCTCACCGGCTACAGCGGTGGCGGCAAGCAGATGATCGCGGCCTATGAAGCCGGTGGCGACGCGCGCCTGCAGAGCCCGCGTCCCTACGCCATGGGCCAGGGCCACAAGCACCTGCCGGAAATGCGCGTGCAGAGCGGTCTGGCCGCGGCGCCGGTGTTCAGCCCCATCGTCGGCCCCTTCCTCAAGGGCCTGGCGGTGACCATCCCGCTGCACGCCAGCCAGCTGCGCCCGGGCACCACTGCGGCCGACCTGCAGGCGGCCCTGGCCCGTCACTACGAGGGTGAAGCCTTCATTCGCGTGGCACCGGTGGCTGCCGAGGAGGAGCTGGACAATGGCTTCTTCGACGTCCAGGCGTGCAACGACACCAACCGCGCCGATCTATTCGTCTATGGCAATGCCGAGCGCCTGACGCTGGTGGCGCGCCTGGACAACCTGGGCAAGGGCGCGGCCGGCGCAGCGGTGCAGTGCATGAACGTGCACCTGGGCGCCGACGAGGGCCTGGGGCTGGCCAGCGGGCGCTGAGCACCGCCCGGGCTTTAGTCCGATTTTTCGTGGCCGGGGCGAACCTTTTTCCCGGTGCCCCGTCTGAACAGCTGAACGGTTCGGATAGCCGTTCTGCTCCTTTGCTGTTTAGTGTTGGCAGATGCTGGACCGCCCTTTTGCGGTCCAGTCTTGAACTCCGGACTTCTCCCCTCCCCCCGATGGAAGTCCGGAGTTTTTTTATGCCTCGGCGACGGGCTCGTCCAGGCCCAGCCAACCGGCCAGCACCCGCTGGGCATCTTCCACCCCCTGGCGCTTGGGCGCCGAGAACAGCTGGATGCTGGCGGTATCGCCCCAGCCCTGGCGCAACTCGCGCTGCACCTTGAGCAGTGCGTTCTTCTGGGCGCCGAAGGCCAGCTTGTCGGCCTTGGTCAGCAGGATGTGCAGCGGCATGGAGCTGGCCTGGGCCCAGTCCAGCATCAGGCGGTCGAATTCGGTCAGCGGATGGCGGATGTCCATCATCAGCACCACGCCGCTGAGCGAATGACGGCTGCTCAGATAGGCCTCCAGGTGCTCCTGCCAGTGCTGCTTGAGCGGAATCGGCACCTTGGCGTAGCCGTAGCCGGGCAGGTCCACCAGGCGCCGTTCTTCGTCGAGCGAGAAGAAGTTGAGCAACTGGGTGCGGCCGGGCGTCTTCGACGTCCGCGCCAGGCTGGCATGGGTCAGGGTATTGAGGGCGCTGGACTTGCCGGCATTGGAGCGCCCGGCAAAGGCCACCTCGCGGCCGCTGTCGGCCGGGCACTGCTCGACCTTGGCGGCGCTGATGAGGAAGGACGCCTGCTGGCACAGACCGACGATGGGATTCTTGAAGCTGGACATGGGCGTACTCGCGACCGCGCGGCAAAGCCGGCAGTATATCGGATGCGCCCGGCCAGGACCGTGCCCTCTGGCAACCTGAACGAAGCCTGAACACGGCCGGCGTCCGGCGGACGGGCGACTAGGCGTGGCGGTGCGCCCGGCTACAATGCCCGCAATCCGTAACGCCCGGTTGGTGGGCGTGTCACCCTCCAGGAGTAGCCCCATGCGCAACCTGCTTTTCTCTGCCGTGTTCGCCGCCGCCAGCCTGTTCGGCGCGGCCGCCCATGCCGACGACATCCAGGCCGGCAAGCAGTACACCGAACTGAGCAGTCCGGTTCCGGTGTCCGAGCCCGGCAAGATCGAAGTGGTTGAGCTGTTCTGGTACGGCTGCCCGCACTGCTACGCCTTCGAACCTACCCTGAACGCCTGGGCCAAGAAGCTGCCCGCCGACGTCGCCTTCAAGCGCGTACCGGCCATGTTCGGTGGCATCTGGAACGTCCACGGCCAACTGTTCGTGACCCTGGAAGCCATGGGCGTGGAAGCCAAGGTGCACGACGCCGTCTTCGCCGCCATCCACAAGGAGCACAAGAAGCTGGCCACCCCCGAAGAGATGGCCGACTTCCTCGCTACCCAGGGCGTGGATCGCGACAAGTTCCTCAGCACCTACAATTCCTTCGCCGTGAAAGGCCAGGTGGAAAAGGACAAGAAGCTGGCCATGGCCTACCAGATCACCGGCGTACCGACCATGGTGGTCAATGGCAAGTACCGCTTCGACCTGGGCTCCTCGGGTGGTCCGGACGAGACCCTGAAGGTCGCCGACTTCCTGATCCAGAAAGAACGCGCCGCCAAGTAAGATCCTGCCGCCGCCGCGTCCTGCGGCGGCGGTTCCTCAGCTCGTCCCTCTCAAGCGGCCTCCGGTCGTCCTGCTCAAACTTTCCCCGTCCTGGCCGATACCCTAGCCACTAGCAAGTCGGCTGGCCGCCTCGTCGTGTGCCCGCCTGCTGGCCACCCTCAAGCCTTTGGAGCGGGCGGATGGAGCGCGCGGACGTCGAACGCTGGAAAAGCAAATACCTGGAAAGCCTCGAGAACCTGGAACGCCTGGAAAGCCGGTGGGAAAACCGCCTGGACCTGGTGCGCCGCGGTCTCGTGCGCAGCAGCCTGGCCGCCGAAGGCAACGATGTGGCGGTGGATGCCTGCCTGGTCGAATTGCGCGACATCCTCAGGCGCGACGACAGCGACGCCGACCTCGCCAAGCTCATTCCGCGCCTGGAACGCACGGTGCTCGACTCCGAGCAGCGCCGCGAACTGCGCACGCGGCAGGTCGCCGAAGCCTTCGCCGAACTCTGCCGCCTGCTGCTGAACCTGGAATTGCCGCGGGAACTGCGCAAGGCCCTCAAGGGCTTCGCCAAGCGCGCCCAGGCCGCCGCTGGCCAGCCCGGCGAGCTGCCCGCCCTGCTGGGTGAATTCAGCCGCCTGCAGCAACAGGCCCTGACCCACCTGCAACCCGAGCAACCTGCCCGCCCCGGTCTGCTGCAACGCCTGTTCGGCGAGCGCGGCGAAGCGGGTCCCGATACCACTGCCGAGCAGGCGACGCCGGCCGCGACCAGCGAACCGCCGGTGGCTACGCCCGCCCATACAGCGGCGGACGACGTACCGCCTGCCGTCGAGACCGCGCCGCGCACCGCGGAATCCGCGTCAGCGACGGCCGCCGATCCCGCCTATGCCCTGCCACCGGTCCCCGAGCCCGGCTACAGCGCCATCGCCCCGCATTTGGAAGCCACCCTGCTGCGGCTGCTCGACGATCTGGCCCTGCCCGACAGCCACAAGCCCCAGGCCGAGATCCTGCGACAACGCATCCAGGGTAGCCTCAACTGGTACGAACTGGTACCAGTACTAGACGACCTGTCGGTACTGGTCCTGGCGCTGAATCATTCCGGCCAGAGCGAATTCCAGCTTTACCTGCGCCAGCTCAATGAGCGGCTGGCCACCTTCCAGGCCGGCCTGGAAGACGTCCACGTCCATCGCCAGGACGGCCAGACCCAGGAGCGCGCCTTCGGCGATGCCCTGCGTGGCCAGGTCAACGAGCTGCAGAGCGAAGTGCAGGAGGCCACCGACCTGGACAGTCTCAAGCTGTCGCTGGACAGCCGCCTGGAAGGCCTGCTGACCAGCCTCGCCGAGCAGCAGTCGCAGCGGGAAACGCGCGAGCAGGACGCCGGTGCGCAACTGACCGTCCTGACCGAACGCGTCGCGACCATGGAGCGCGAAGCCCAGCAATATCGGGGTCATCTGGAAGAGCAGCGGCAGAAGGCTCTATGCGACCCGCTCACCGGCCTGCCCAACCGCGCCGCCTGGAGTGAACGCCTGGACCTCGAGGTGGCGCGTTGGCAACGTCATGGCGGTGACCTGCTGCTGGCGGTGCTCGACGTGGACCTGTTCAAGCGCATCAACGACGGCTACGGCCACCTGGCGGGCGACAAGGTGCTGAAGATCATCGCCAACGAATTGCAGCGCCGCCTGCGCAAGACCGACTTCATCGCTCGCTTCGGCGGCGAGGAATTCGTCGTGCTGCTGGGCGCCACCCCGGTCGCCGGCGCGGTCACCCTGATCGAACAACTGCGCGCTGCCGTGGCCGCCTGCCCCTTCCATTTCAAGGGCGAACGCGTGGTGGTCACCCTGTCCGCCGGTCTTGCAGCCTTTGCGCCGGGCGAAGATGCCGATACCGTATTCGAGCGTGCCGACCAGGCGCTCTACCGCGCCAAGCGCGCCGGACGCGATCGCCTGGAAGTGGCCTGACCCTTCCCATCCTCGCGAGGTAACCGTGCGCAACCTGTTCAAGCCCCTTTCCTGGCTGCTCTGCGGTCTGCTCCTGGCCGGCTGTTCCAGCGGGCCGCGTATCAACGACGACTACACCTCCCGTGACCAGGACAGCCGGGTGCAATACATCGTGCTGCACTACACGGCAGCCAATTCCCAGCAGTCGCTCAAGCTGCTGACCCAGGCCGGGGTCAGCGCCCACTACCTGATCGATACCGACGGCACCGTCTACCGCCTGGTGGACGAGAATCGCCGCGCCTGGCATGCCGGCGTCAGCGAGTGGGAAGGTCGCACCTGGCTCAACTCCAGCTCCATCGGCATCGAGATGGTCAACCTGGGCTTTCGTGACACCCCGGCGGGACGCCAGTGGTATCCCTTCAGCGAAGCCCAGATTCAAGCGCTGATTCCGCTGCTCAAGGACATCGAGCAGCGCCACGGCCTGGATCGCCACGCCATCGTCGGGCACAGCGACATCGCCCCGGGTCGCAAGCAGGACCCGGGCCCCCTGTTCCCCTGGGCGCGTTTGGCCGCCGCTGGACTGATCAACTGGCCCGACCCGGCCGTAGTCGCCCAGCGCCAGGCGAGCCTCGGCGGCGTGTTGCCGCCGCCGGCCTGGTTCCAGGATCAGTTGGCTCGGATCGGTTATGCGGTACCCCGTACCGGTGTACTGGATGCGGCGACCCGCGACGTCATCGGCGCCTTCCAGATGAAGTACCGGCCGGGCCGTTTCGACGGCCAGCCGGACCTGCAGACGGCGGCGCTGCTGCTCAGCCTGCCCAGCGGCCGCTAGGCAGGCTACGGCAGGTTACAGCCGCACGCTGGCGAAGGTGGACTCGCCCTGCGCCTGACTCAGGGCAGCGAGCGCCGAGGACGCCGGCATCAGCGACAGTTCCTGGGACAGCGGCATCAGCGCGATGGGCTGCTGGATGGTCGGGCCCTGGCGCTCGTCACGCGGCGGGATACCGAAGTATTCGCGATAGCACTTGGAGAAGTGCGGCGTGGAGACGAAACCACACACCGAGGCGACCTCGATGATCGACAGGGTGGTCTGCTTGAGTAGCTGCCGAGCGCGGATCAGGCGCAACTTGAGGTAGTAGCGCGACGGCGAGCAGTGCAGGTACTTCTGGAACAGTCGCTCCAGCTGGCGCCGGGAGACGTCCACGTAAACCGCCAGTTCGTCGAGGTCGATGGGCTCTTCGAGATTGGCCTCCATCAGCGCGACGATCTCCTGCAGCTTGGGCTGGTTGGTGCCCAGCATGTGCTTGAGCGGCACGCGCTGATGATCCTGCTCGTTGCGGATGCGCTCGTAGATGAACATTTCCGAGATGGCCGCCGACAGCTCGCGACCGTGCTCGCGACCGATCAGGTGCAGCATCATGTCCATCGGCGCGGTACCGCCCGAGGCGGTGCAGCGATTGCGATCAATGGTGAACAGGCGGGTGCTGAGCACCACCCGCGGATAGGCTTCCTGCAGGGCCGCCAGGGTTTCCCAGTGCACGCTGCAGTCGTAGCCATCGAGCAGGCCGGCACGGGCCAGGGCCCAGCTGCCGGTGCACACCGCGCCAAGCTTGCGCCCCTGGCGCGCCTGGCTCTGCAGCCAGGTGCAATGCTCGCGCGAAACGCTGCGCTGGATGCCCACGCCACCGCAGACGATCACCATGTCCATGGCCGGGGCGGCGCTCACCGCGCTGTCCGGAGTGATCTGCAGGCCATCGCTGGCCCGTACCGGGCGACCGTCCAGACTCAGGGTGCACCAGCGATAGAGCTCGCGCCCCGACAGCTGATTGGCCATCCGCAGCGGCTCCACGACTGACGCCAGGGAGATGAGCGTGAAATTGTCCAGCAGCAGGAAGCCGATGGACTGGATGGCACGGGGCTGGGCGGGGGACGGACTGGGCGACATGGTAGGACTCTCCTTCACGCAGGCTGAGGCCCTTTTTCTGGGCTCTTTTGAACTCCGACGAACGGCTGGCCAATAGGCGAGGTGTCGCGGACGCGTAAGTCATGTCGCAAATCCCATGCCGACATCGGGCGAACCTCCCACTTTGCGCGTTGTCTGGAACGGGCAACCCGCGGCCCAGGGCGAAATGCCCTTGATTAGATAAGGATTTATTTGCGACCAAACGGATCCGATACCGACCATCAGGCTGCTGGCACTTCGCCATAAGCCGGGGAGCGGTAACACCTGCACGTAACGGTCGCGCGCCAAAATGTAGCAACGCCACTCAGCCAGCACGGTTCTAGGTCAGGGCCGGCGACCGTTCGTCGCCCTTCTGCCCGCATGCGGCGCAAAGCGGTAAATCCCCGAACCAGACGGCGCGGTACATGCAGCACGACGGTTTCAACCCTTCTCGATCCTTGGAGTCCAGGATGAAGATCGTCCCCTGCGTTCTGCTGTCCGGCCTGTTGCTGGGCGCGACGGCCCAGGCCGCCACCGAACCCGAAAGCTGCCGCAACGTCCGCTTCGCCGACGTCGGCTGGAGCGACCTGGTGATCACCAACTCGATGGCTCGCTATCTGCTCAGCGCGCTCGGCTACGATACCGAGGTCATCCGACTGTCCCTGCCGAACAGCTATACCGCCCTGGCCAAGAACGATGCCGACGTCTTCCTCGGCAACTGGATGCCGGCCCAGGCCAAGGTCAGCCAGCCCTTCGTCGACAACGGTAGCGTCGAACGGCTGCGCAGCAATCTGGAAGGGGCTCGCTACACCCTGGCCGTGCCCCAGGACGTTTACGACGCCGGCGTGAAGACCTTCGCCGACATCGCCCGCTTCGGCGATCGCTTCGGCCACACCATCTACGGCATCGAGCCAGGCAACGACGGCAATGGCCTGGTCAAGAAGATGATCGCCACCAACGCCTTCGGCCTGGGCGGTTTCAAGCTCGACGAGTCCAGCGAGAAAGGCATGCTGAACCAGGTGCGGATGAAGGAGCTGCTGAAGGATCAGTGGATCGTCTTTCTCGGTTGGGAACCGCACCCGATGAACATCAGGCACAAGCTGGCCTATCTCGATGGTGGCGACGACTACTTCGGGCCCAACCAGGGCGGGGCAACGGTCTATACCGTGGTACGCAAGGGCTACGCCCAGCAATGCGCCAACGTCGGCAAGCTGCTGTCCAACCTGGTCTTCACGCCGGCCATGGAGAACATCCTCATGGATCGGGTGGCCAACGAGCAGGAAAACCCCCGGCGAGCCGTACGTAACTGGCTCAAGCAGAACCCCGATCAGCTGGACGCCTGGCTCAAGGGCGTCAGCACGCGCAGCGGCACTCCGGGCAACGTCGCGGTCAAGGCTAGCCTCGCCAACTGACCGCTGCCACGGGGACACCGCCCTGGGGGCGGAATCCTGCTCGGTCGCCGCCAGGCACCCGCGGATCATGGAAACGCGCCGACGATACCGACCCGCAGGACCGGGGTCCGTGGCGTTCAAGCTGGATACGACATTTCCACTTCTGGTTACGACGCTGCGCGCTCTGGTAGCGACGCAGGCGGTAGGCGAGCTTGGGGGGATAGGTTACAGATAAATACACGCGGGGCTGAGCGAAGGACACCCGCAAACGCGAGGGGATAGGTCATGAAAGGTTTTTCACGTTGGCTCCTGACCAGCGTACGCAAGGGCTACGTCCAGGAATGTCCCAACCTGGGCAAGCCGCTGACCCATCTGTCCTTCACCCTCGGCATGGAAAATCCGTTGATGGACAAGGTCCTCGACGACAAGCAGAACGCGAATGCGGCGGCCAAGGTGTGGCTGAAGGCGCATCCGCAGGTGCTGGATCAGTGGTTGGCCAGCGTGACCTCACGCAAGGGCAAACCTGCTGTACAGGTGGCCCAGGCCACTCTGGCACCCTAGTAGACCAAAACATCAGACTGACTCGCGCCGGTTCGGGCGGGTCTTGCCGCAGCCGCCGCACGAATTCCCCCGATCTCGTGCGTCGACCTGTCCACTCCTAGCTGACGGGCACCGTTATGTTGCTAACAGACCACAAACTTCCTCTTGGCCAGCAGATCGCTGACTTCATCGACTGGCTGACGCTGCACGGCGCCGGCGTCTTCGACAAGATCTCCGACGTCCTGTCCGGCCTGATCCATGGCCTGACCGCCGGCCTGATGTGGTTCAACCCCCTGGCCTTCATCGCCCTGGTCGTCGTGGGGGTCTACCTGTTGCAACGCAGCATCGGCCTCACGCTGTTCGCCCTCGCGTCGCTGCTGCTGATCCTCAACCTGGGTTACTGGCAGGAAACCATGGAAACCCTGGCCCAGGTGGTGTTCGCCACCCTGGTCTGCATCGCCGTCGGCGTGCCCCTGGGCATCCTCGCCGCACACAAACCTTGGTTCTACACCGGCCTGCGCCCGGTACTGGACCTGATGCAGACGGTTCCCACCTTCGTCTACCTGATCCCCACCCTGACCCTGTTCGGCCTGGGCGTGGTGCCCGGTCTGATCTCCACGGTGGTGTTCGCCATCGCCGCGCCGATCCGCCTGACCTGCCTGGGCATCCAGGACGTCCCGGCGGAGCTAATGGACGCCGGCAAGGCCTTCGGCTGCTCGCGCTGGCAGCTGCTGACCCGCATCGAGTTGCCCCACGCCATGCCCAGCATCGGCGCCGGTATCACCCAGTGCATCATGCTGTCGCTGTCGATGGTGGTGATCGCCGCCCTGGTCGGCGCCGACGGCCTGGGCAAACCGGTGGTGAACGCCCTCAATACCGCGGACATCGCCCTGGGCTTCGAAGCCGGCCTGTCCATCGTCCTGATCGCCATCCTGCTCGACCGGGTGTGCAAGCAGCCCGCCCCACGCGAGGTTAAATAAGTCATGACCGCCATTCGTTTCGAACACGTCGACGTCATCTTCGGCAAGCAGAACAAGCGTGCCCTGGAGCTGCTCGACCAAGGCAAGGGCCGTAGCGAAATCCTCCAGGAGACCGGCCAGGTGCTGGGCGTCGAGGACGCCTGCCTGGAGGTCCAGAAGGGTGAGATCTGCGTGCTCATGGGCCTGTCCGGCTCGGGCAAGTCCAGCCTGCTGCGCTGCATCAATGGCCTCAACACCGTGAGCCGCGGCAAGCTGCTCATCGAGCACCAGGGCAGTGAGGTGGACATCGCCAACTGCTCGCCCGCAGTACTCAAGGACATGCGCACCACCCGCATCGCCATGGTGTTCCAGAAGTTCGCCCTGATGCCCTGGCTGACCGTGGCCGAGAACGTCGGCTTCGGCCTGGAGATGCAAGGTCGCTCCGCGGCCGAACGCAAGAAGCTGGTCGACGAGAAGCTGGAGCTGGTGGGCCTGACCCAGTGGCGCAACAAGAAGCCCGACTCCCTTTCCGGTGGCATGCAGCAGCGCGTCGGCCTGGCCCGCGCCCTGGCGATGGATGCCGACATCCTGCTGATGGACGAACCCTTCTCCGCCCTCGATCCACTGATCCGCCAGCAGTTGCAGGATGAATTGCTGCAGCTGCAGGCCAAGGTCAACAAGACCATCGTCTTCGTCAGCCACGACCTGGACGAGGCACTGAAGATCGGTACCAACATCGCCATCATGAAGGACGGCCGCATCATCCAGCACGGTCGCCCTGAGGACATCGTCCTCAACCCGGCGGACGAGTACGTGCGCACCTTCGTCGCCCATACCAACCCGCTCAACGTCCTCAGCGGCTACAGCCTGATGCGTGGCCTGGACAAGTGCGGTCGCGAGGGCAACGAGATCTGCCTGGAGCGCAGCCACGACATCTGGCTGGCACTGGATGGCCAGAAGGTCAAGGCGCTGCGGCGCGGTGGCGAGAGTCTGGCCCTGCAACGCTGGACCCCGGGTACCCCGGTCACCAGCCTGCAACGCCAGCCGACCCTGGCCCCGGCCGATATCCGCATGCGCGATGCCCTGGAGATCCGCTATCACACCGGGCACAAGCTGGTGCTGGAAACCGATGGCCATGCCGTGGGCATCCTCGGCGACAAGGAGCTCTACCACGCCCTGCTGGGCAAGAATCTGGAAAAGGCCGGCGAAGACGTCGAACCGCCCGCGGTCCACTCCCCCCTGTCACAGGCGGGTTGATACCACGGCCCGGCACCCCGTCTACTGGAAAGGCGCGGGTGCCGGGCCCTCTCTCCTGCTGGCCACCACAACGGCCCTGCTCTCGCGCCCCTGCCACGCCCCACGGTCACGACCCCGTCCCCTGGCTCTTGCCATATGATCTACCCGTAGGAGCCACTGTCTTTATCGCGGCCATGGCGGTCCGCCAATGCGGCCGCTCCTACGCTTACATCGAGCCTGTAGGAGCAACTGTCTCAATCGCGTATCGCGGCCATGGGCCGCTCCTACAAAAGCATCCCCCCCTGTAGGAGCGGCCCATGGCCGCGATAAGACAGTTGCTCCTACAGGCGAGCCTCGTACCCGTAGGAGCGGCCACTGCGACGGACCGCCAGGGTCGCGCCCAGGCAGTTGCGCCCAAGGCGGGGGTACGATGATCGATCATGATCTTGCCGGTGCTGCTGGAGATGAATGCCCGCTCGGCTAGCCCCCTCCCCCCTTGGGAGAGGGTTGGGGTGAGGGCGTGCCGCAGGGCCACCAGCGGAAAAGGCCTGTATCACCAGCCGGGTCGTCAGGCCAGGCTGGCGATCCAGGGCATGTTCAACGCCGCTTGGCCGACGCGCAGCAGGTCGTGAACGGATTCTTACAGCACCACCGTCCTTCCGGCGTTGAGGAAGACCCGGCGATCCAGGTGGAAGCCCACCGCCCGGGCCAGGGTCAGGCACTCGATGTCACGGCCCTTGGCGACCAGATCCTCGGCGTAGTGGGCATGATCCACCGGCTCGACGCCCTGGGCGATGATCGGCCCCTCGTCCAGGTCGTTGTTGATGTAGTGCGCCGTGGCGCCCACCAGTTTCACGCCCTTGGCATAGGCCTGATGATAGGGCCGCGCACCCTTGAAGCCCGGCAGCAGCGAGTGGTGGATGTTGATCGCCCAACCATCCAGGCGGCGGCACAGTTCGGGCGACAGCACCTGCATATAGCGGGCGAGGATCACCAGCTCCGCACCGGTCTCCTGCAGTACCTGCCAAACCTTGGCCTCCTGGGCCGGCTTGTCCTGGGGATCCAAGGGGAAATGGTGATAGGGAATACCGTGCCAGGCCGCCAGGGGTTCGAGATCCGGGTGGTTGGAGATGACCGCCACCACGTCCATGGGCAACTGGCCGATGCGCTGGCGATAGAGCAGGTCGTTGAGGCAGTGGTCAGCCTTGGAGACCATGATGGCGACCTTGGCTCTATAGCCGGGCGGCACCAGCTCGAAGGTCATGTCGAAGGGCGTGAAGCGCAGGTCCAGGCCGACCCGGAACAGGCCCTCGTTGAAGTCGCTGGGCACCTGGAATTCCACCCGGATGAAGAAGCGCTGGGCTTCGCGATCGTCGAAGCTGTGGTGCTGGGTGACATAGCAACCCTGCTCGAACAGATAGCGCGTGACCACGTCCACGGTGCCGAGGCGACTCGGGCTCTGGGCGGTGAGAATCCAGGTATCGGGCGTGCGACTCATGATGAATTCCTTTGCATGGAGATGAAGCCAGAATCACAAAACCCGACCTGCGCTTCACGCAGGTCGGGTTCGATGGAGCGCGACTGAACGCAGCGACCGATCAGGCCTCGATGCGCAGTCCGTACTCGGCGCTCGCGTCCTGCAGCCACAGCCAGACGTAGTCGGCGAAGCTACGGCGCACCACCAGCTCCCAGGTGTCTTCCGCCACGTGGCGAATCATCAGCTGGGACTTGGCGAACACCGTACCCACCGCCTTGCCCACCGGGAAGTTGCTCGGGTGGACGTCGTAGGAGGTGGACTTCATCAGCACCTCGCGAACCTTGGGGCCCTTCAGCTCGACCAGCGTCTGGCCACCGCCAACGTTGACGATGGCGACATGGCGCTCGCCCAGGGCCTGGCGCAGGGCCTGCTCGGTGGCGAACTCGCTGCCACCGGGCACTACCAGCAGCCACTCGTCCGGGCCGAGCCACTGCAGCGAGCTCTCACCCTTCTGGGTCAGGGCCAGCGGACCGGGCACTTCCAGGCCGATCACGCTCTGCACGGCGCCGGTGAAGCCTTCGTCGTGGGCGTCGCCACGGATCACCAGGTGCCCCAGCAAGGCCCGCTCGCGCAGGGTCACCCCGGCGGTAGCCGGGCCCCGACCGACGAGCTTGTTCAGCTCGGCGTGGAACAGCGGGGACTCGGCGCGCGCCGTGGCGGAGTATTGGTCGTACACATTGATGTCGTTCATGGGGCGCTATCCTCGTTAGGCGACGTTCTGCCGCTCACCCTTGGGGTCGTAGAACACCGGCGAGACGATCTCGGCAGCGATGTAGCGGCCATCGGCCAGCGGGGCGTAGACGGTCTGGCCCATGCGGCCCAGACCACCCTTGACCATCGCCATGGCGAAGCCATAACCCAGGGTCGCGCTGTAGTAGCTGGAGGTCACGTGACCCACCATGTCCATGGGGATCGGCTGGTTGCGCTCGAACACCAACTGCGCACCTTCCGGCAGGACGTCGCGGGCATCCAGGGGCTTGAGGCCGACCAGTTGCTTGCGGTTCTCGCGCACGCAGTCCTGGCGATGCATGCCGCGCTTGCCGATGAAGGAGAAGCTCTTGTTCAGGCTAACTGCCCAGCCCATGCCCAGATCCTGGGGCGTGACCGAACCGTCGGTGTCCTGACCGATGATGATGAAACCCTTCTCCGCCCGCAGCACGTGCATGGTCTCGGTGCCGTAGGGGGTGAGGTCGAATTCCTTGCCCGCGGCGACCACCTGCTCCAGCACGCCCATGGCGTAGTTGGCCGGCACGTTGATCTCGTAGGAGAGTTCGCCGGTGAAGGAGATACGGAACACCCGTGCCGGTACGCCACCTACCTGACCTTCCTTCCAAGCCATGAAGGGGAAGGCGGCATTGTCCAGATCGATGTCGGTCAGCTTGGCCAGCAGCTTGCGGCTGTTGGGGCCGGACAGGGTCAGGGTCGCCCAGTGGTCGGTGACCGAGGTGAAGTACACCTCCAGTTCCGGCCATTCGGTCTGGTGGTAGAGCTCCAGCCATTCGAAGACGCGCGCGGCGCCGCCGGTGGTGGTGGTCATCAGGAAGTGGTTGTCGGCGAGACAGGCGGTGACGCCGTCGTCGAAGACCATGCCGTCTTCCTTGCACATCAGGCCGTAGCGGGCCTTGCCGATGTCCAGCTTGGTCCAGGCGTTGGTGTAGACGCGATTGAGGAATTCCCGCGCATCCTTGCCCTGGATGTCGATCTTGCCCAGGGTCGAGGCGTCGAGTAGACCGACGCTACGGCGTACGGCCAGACACTCGCGGTTGACCGCGGCATGCAGATCCTCGCCGGCCTTGGGGAAGTACCAGGGACGCTTCCACTGGCCGACGTCTTCGAACAGCGCACCCTGCTTGAGGTGCCAGGCGTGCAGTGCGGTGTAGCGCTTGGGCTCGAACAGGGCACCGCAGTGGCGACCGGCGATGGCGCCGAAGGTCACCGGGGTGTAGTTCGGGCGGAACATGGTGGTGCCGACTTCCGGGATGGCCTTGCTCTGCACGCGAGCGGCGATGGCCAGGCCGTTGATGTTGCCCAGCTTGCCCTGGTCGGTGCCGAAGCCCATGGCGGTGTAGCGCTTGACGTGCTCGATGGACTCGAAGCCCTCGCGGCAGGCCAGTTCGATGCCGGCGGCGGTGACGTCGTTCTGCAGGTCGACGAATTGCTTGGGGGCCCGCGACGACGGCTTGTCGTGGGGCACCTGGAACAACGCCAGACTCGGTTCTTCCTGGCGGAATTCGGCCTGGGGCAGCTCGCCGCTGACCACCTTGGCACCGGCTTCGGCCGCGGCGGTCGCGCCGGCTTCGAAGCCATCGGCGAGGACGTCGCCCAGGGCGAAGACGCCATTCACGCCACCGGCGCAGAGGCGCTTCTGCGGCGCCGGACCGGGGACGAAGGCCTGGATGTCATCGCGCCACAGCGGACGACCGCCCAGGTGCGAGGCCAGGTGGACCACCGGGCTGTAGCCACCGGAGGTGGCGATGAGGTCGCAGTCCAGCCACTCGCCGCCGCCCAGGGTACGGAAGGCGGTCAGGTCGATGGTGGCGATCTTGGCGCCGGTCACCCGGGTGTTGCCGCGGGCTTCGCTCACGGCGGTACCACCCATGACGCGCACGCCACGCTTGCGCACTTCCTCGACCCAGGCGCCGCGCGGATTGGGCCGCGCATCGGCCACGGCCACCACCTGGCGACCGGCTTCGAGCCAGTCCAGGGCCACGCGGTAGGCGTAGTCGTTGTTGGTGGACAGCACCAGGCGCTGCCCCGGAGCCACGGCGTAGCGGCGGATGTAGGTGGAGACAGCACCGGCCACCATGTTGCCCGGCAGGTCATTGTTGGCGTACACCAGCGGCCGCTCGTGGGCACCAGTGGCCAGCACCACCCGGGTGGCCCGGACGCGGTGCAGGCGCTGACGCACCTGGCCATGGGGCGCGCGATCGCCGAGGTGGTCGGTCAGGCGCTCGTGAATGGTGAGGAAGTTGTGGTCGTGATAGCCGTTGACCGTGGCACGCGGCAGCAGGACCACGTTGTCCAGGCCCTGCAGCTCGGCCACCGCCTTGGCCACCCAGTCGGCTGCCGGGGCGCCATCGAGACGCTCACGGCTATCCAGCAGGCTGCCACCGAATTCTTCTTGCTCGTCGGCGAGGATCACCCGGGCGCCGCTGCGACCGGCGGCCAGCGCGGCGGCCAGGCCGGCGGCACCGCCACCCACCACCAGGACATCGCAGTGCTGGTTGAAGTTGTCGTAGGTATCCGGATCGACCTGGGTCGGCGCGCGGCCGAGGCCGGCAGCCTTGCGGATGTACTTCTCGTAGGTCATCCACAGGTTCTGCGGATACATGAAGGTCTTGTAGTAGAACCCGGGCGGCATCATCTTGCCGCCGACCTTGCCGAGGATGCCCATGAGGTCGTTGTTGACGCTCGGCCAGCCGTTGGTGCTGGCGGAGACCAGGCCCTGGTACAGCGCCTGCTGGGTCGCCCGCACGTTGGGCACCTGGGTGGCCTCGGTGGCGCCGATCTGCATGATGGCATTGGGCTCTTCGGCACCGGCGGCGACGATGCCGCGCGGCCGGGAGTACTTGAAGCTGCGACCGACCACGTCCACGCCATTGGCCAGCAGCGCAGAGGCCAGGGTGTCACCCTTGAAGCCCTGGTAGGTCTGACCGTTGAAGGTGAAGGTGATGGCCTGGCTGCGGTCCAGGCGACCGCCCTGGGTGAGTCGATGGACCTGGCTCATGTGCGCTCTCCTCGCTCGGCGGTGAAGCGGGGTTGCTCGCCGATCGGATAGGTTTCGAGAATTTCGTAGGTCTCGGTGTTGCGGGTCGCGTTGAAGTACTGGCGGCAACCCGAGGCATGGACCCACAGCTCGTGACGCAGACCGCGCGGGTTGTCACGGAAGAACATGTAGTCGCCCCACTCGGCGTCGCTGCACGCCTCGGGGTCGAGCGGACGCGGGATGTGCGCCTCGCCGGCAGCGTGGAATTCTTCTTCGGAGCGCAATTCCCCGCAGTGGGGGCAATGGATGTACAACATGCTCGTGCTCCTTAGTGCGCGACGGCCGCTGCGCCGTGTTCGTCGATCAGCGCGCCGGTGTGGAAACGGTCGATGGAGAAGGGCTTGGCCAGCGGGTGCATCTCGCCGGACGCCAGGGATGCCGCGAAGACGTTGCCCGAGCCAGGGGTGGCCTTGAAGCCGCCGGTACCCCAACCGCAGTTGAAGAACAGGTTTTCCACCGGGGTCTTGGAAATGATCGGGCAGGCGTCGGGCGAGGTGTCGACGATGCCGCCCCATTGGCGGTTCATGCGCACCCGCGAGAGGATCGGGAACATCTCGACGATGGCCTGCAGGGTGTGCTCGATCACCGGGTAGGAGCCGCGCTGGCCGTAGCCGACCCAGCTGTCGATACCGGCGCCGATCACCAGGTCGCCCTTGTCGGACTGGCTGATGTAGCCGTGCACGGCGTTGGACATGATGACGCTGTCGATGATGGGTTTGATCGGCTCGGAGACCAGCGCTTGCAGCGGGTGGGATTCCAGCGGCAGGCGGAAACCGGCCAGCTTGGCCATGTGCCCGGAGTTGCCGGCGGTGACCACGCCGACGCGGCGGGCGCCGATGAAGCCACGGTTGGTTTCCACACCGATCACCTTGCCGTCCTGCTTGCGGAAGCCGGTGACTTCGGTCTGCTGGATCAGATCCACGCCCAGGGCGTCAGCGGCGCGGGCGAAGCCCCAGGCCACGGCGTCGTGACGGGCCACGCCACCGCGGCGCTGCACGGTGGCGCCGAGGATCGGGTAGCGGGTGTTCTTGCTGCAATCCAGGTAGGGGATCTCTTCGGCCACCTGGCGGGTGTCGAGCAATTCGCCGTCCACGCCGTTCAAGCGGTTGGCGCTGACCCGGCGCTCGGAATCGCGCATGTCCTGCAGGGTGTGACAGAGGTTGTAGACGCCGCGCTGGGAGAACATGACGTTGTAGTTGAGGTCCTGGGACAGGCCTTCCCACAGCTTCATGGCGTGTTCGTAGAGGTGCGCGGACTCGTCCCACAGGTAGTTGGAACGGACGATGGTGGTGTTACGAGCGGTGTTGCCGCCACCCAACCAGCCCTTCTCGATCACCGCGACGTTCTTCACGCCGAATTGCTTGGCCAGGTAGTAGGCGGTGGCCAGGCCATGACCGCCACCACCGACGATGACGACATCGTAGACCGGCTTGGGCGTCGGGGTACGCCACATCCGCTGCCAGTTCTCGTGATGGCTCAGGGAGTGCTTGAAGAGGCCGAAGCCGGAATAGCGTTGCATCTGGAGACTCCTGCAGACGACTACCCTTTCCCGCTACCGGGAAAAGGGTTGGATAGGGGGTGCGCCGGATCGGAGCGGTTAGCGATACACCGGATAGTCACGGCACAGGTCGGCCACCTGACGCGCCACCTGGGCTTCCACGTCGGCATCGCCGAGATGGTCGAGGATGTCGCAGATCCAGCCGGCCACCCGCTCGCTCTCGCTCACGCCGAGGCCGCGGGTGGTCAGGGCCGGGGTACCGATGCGCAGACCCGAGGTCACGAAGGGCGACTGGGGATCATTGGGTACGGCGTTCTTGTTCACGGTGATGCAGGCGCGGCCCAAGGCGGCGTCCGCGTCCTTGCCGGTGATGCCCTGCTTGATCAGGCTGACCAGGAACAGGTGGTTGTCGGTGCCGCCGGAGACCACGTCGAAGCCACGGGCCTTGAACACCCCGGCCATGGCCTGGGCGTTCTTGATCACCTGCTGCTGGTAGGTCTTGAACTCGGGTTCCAGGGCTTCCTTGAAGCACACGGCCTTGCCGGCGATGACGTGCATCAGCGGGCCGCCCTGGGCGCCCGGGAAGACGGCAGCGTTGAGCTTCTTCTCGATGTCGGCGTTGGCCTTGCACAGGATCAGGCCGCCACGGGGACCGCGCAGCGTCTTGTGGGTGGTGGTGGTCACCACGTCGGCGAAGGGCACCGGATTCGGGTAGACACCGGCGGCGACCAGACCGGCCACGTGGGCCATGTCGACGAACAGCAGGGCACCCACGCTGTCGGCGATGTCGCGGAAGCGCTGGAAATCCAGGGTCTTGGAATAGGCGGAGAAGCCCGCCACGATCATCTTGGGCTTGTGCTCCCGGGCCAGGCTCTCGACTTCGTCGTAGTCGATCAGGCCGGTGTCGGTGTTCAGGCCGTACTGCACGGCGTTGTACAGCTTGCCGGAGGAGCTGACCTTGGCGCCGTGGGTCAGGTGACCGCCATGGGCCAGGCTCATGCCCAGTATGGTGTCGCCGGGCTGCAGCAGCGCCAGGTACACGGCCGAGTTGGCCTGGGAGCCGGAGTGCGGTTGGACGTTGGCGTAGTCGGCGCCGAACAGTTGCTTGGCGCGGTCGATGGCCAGTTGCTCGACCTTGTCGACGTACTCGCAACCACCGTAGTAGCGCTTGCCCGGATAGCCCTCGGCGTACTTGTTGGTCAGCACGCTGCCCTGGGCTTCCATGACCCGTTGGCTGGTGTAGTTCTCGGAGGCGATCAGCTCCAGGTGATGTTCCTGGCGCCGCGCTTCCTCGCCCATGGCGGCGAACAACGCGTCATCGTAGCCCTGGATTCGGTCCTGCTTACTGAACATCGCGGCGCTCCTAAAGTTGTATGGCGGTGAAGACCACCCCCTTAGCCGCGATGTTAGGCCCGGGAACTTCCCCCAAGATGCCTGTTTACGCCCCGGGCCGGCGCGTTTGCGACAGCCGCTGGGCGCTCCATTTCTACCACTCTTCAGCGCGCATAAAGTCTGCCAAATCCAAGTCGATAAGGCGTCTATACCCCTGCCGACTGAGGCCTATCATGTTCAACGCACACTACAAGAAGACTATTGCCCAGTTACAGGGGGAGCTGGCCGCGAGCCGTGGCCTGATCCAGGCCGTGGAGCGCTCCATGGCCGTGATCGAATTCGATCTCACCGGCAAGATCCTGAGCGCCAACGACACCTTCTTGCGGCTGACCGGCTACCGTGCCGAAGCCCTGATCGGCCAGCATCACCGCAGCCTCTGCCCGCCCGCCGTGGCACAGGGCCGCGACTACAGCGAGTTCTGGGCGCGCCTGGGGCGTGGCGATTTCGTTTCCGGCACCTTCCAACGCCTGGATGCCCAGGGCCGGACGCTCTGGCTCGAGGCGAGCTACACCCCGGTGCCCGATGCCAGCGGCCGCCCGGTCAAGGTGGTGAAGTACGCCCTGGACGTCACCCGCCAGGTCGAGCGCGACCACGATGCTCAGAGCAGGCTCAAGGCGCTGGATCGCGCTCTGGCCTGCATCGAGTTCGATCTCGACGGCCGCATCCTCACCGCCAACGACAACTTCCTCGCCACCCTCGGCTACAGCCTAGGCGAGATCCAGGGCCAGCATCATCGACTGTTCTGCGAGCCCACCCTGGTCAACAGCAGCGAATACGCCGACTTCTGGCGGCGACTGAATGCCGGCGAATTCTTTCGCGGCCAGTTCAAGCGCCTGGGCAAGCACGGCCGGGTGGTCTGGCTGGAGGCGAGCTACAACCCGGTGTACGACGCGACCGGACGCCTGTGTAAGGTGGTCAAGTACGCCAGCGACATCAGCGAGCGGGTGGAGAAGCACGAAAGCGACGGGCGTAGCGCCTCACGGGCCTATCACATCTCCGCCGAGACCGAGAAAGTCGCCGAGCACGGCACCCAGATCATCCAGGCCGCCACCAGCGAGATGCGCGAGATCGCCCAGAACGTCAGCGCCTCGGCCAAGGTGATCGGCCAGCTCGGCGAGCGTTCCGAACAGATCACCGCCATCGTCAACACCATCCGCGGCATCGCCGACCAGACCAACCTGCTGGCGCTCAACGCTGCCATCGAGGCCGCTCGCGCCGGCGATCAGGGCCGTGGCTTCGCCGTGGTGGCCGACGAGGTGCGCCAGCTCGCGGGGCGCACCAGCGGTGCCACCGCGGAAATCGCCGAGATGATCGGCAAGATCCTGGGTGAAACCCAGCAGGCCGTCGCCAGCATGGAAAGCACCCAGGAGCGCGTCGCCAAGGGCGTCGAACTGGCCGACCAGGCCGGCGCAGTGATCGTGCAGATCCGCGATGGCGCCAGTGACGCCGTGGAAGCGGTCAGCATGTTCGCCACCAAACTCGATGAATCCGAGGTGATGCCCAAGGCCGCGCGCAACTGGGTGGGCCATTGAGCTGCGGCCGGCGCTTGACCTGAATCAAGCGCCCCTGGCGTCCCGGGTCTAGCATGAAGGCATATTCCTTTCGCGGAGAAGCCCCATGCACAACGTCCTGGTCGCCTACGATGGTTCTCCCAGCGCCGACAACGCCCTGCGCTATGTCCTCGACCTGGTGAAGGCAGGTTTGTCGCTGGAACTGCACCTACTCAACGTGCAGAACGAGCCGGAGATCTACGGCGCGCCCTTCGATGACCGCATCCTGCGCGAGTGGCGTGGCAGCCTGCAGGACAAGGCCGAGGACATTCTGGCCAGGGCGCGCCCGGCCTTGCTGGAAGTCGGCATCGAGGCCAAGACCCACGTCGGCTTCGGCGGCATCGCCGAGACCATCGGCGAGATGGCCCGGCAACTCCAGGTGGACACCGTGGTGATGGGTACCCGCGGCCTGGGCTCGCTGAGCGGACTACTGCTCGGCTCGGTGGCCCATCGCGTGGTGCATCAGGTGCCGCTCCCGGTGATCCTGGTGAAATAGCCGCCCAACAAAAAACCAGCCCGCGGGCTGGTTTTTGCGTTTCAGGACCCGGCTCAGATGCTCAGGGTCCAGTCGTAGTCGACGATCAACGGCGCGTGCTGAGAGAAGCGCGGTTGCCGCGGCAGGCGCGCGGAACGCACGAAGCGGCGCAGTCCCGGGGTGAGGATGTTGTAGTCGAAACGCCAGCCCAGGTTCAGGTGCTCGGCCTGGTCGCTGTCCGGCCACCAGCTGAACTGGTCGCCTTCCCGGCTGACTTCGCGCAGGGCATCGACGTAACCCATGTTGCCGATCACCTCGTCCATCCAGGCCCGCTCCGGGGCGAGGAAGCCGGGGATCTGCTGGCAGTCGCGCCAGTTCTTCACGTCCTGCTTCTGGTGCGCCACGTACAACGAGCCACAATAGATGTACTCGCGACGCTTGCGCCGCTGCTTGTTCAGGTAGTGGGTGAAGTCGTCCATGAACTTGAACTTCATGTTCAGGTCTTCGTCGCCGCGCTTGCCCGAGGGCAGCAGCAGGGTGGCGATGCTGACCTTGTCGAAGTCCGCCTGCAGATAGCGACCGAAGCGATCGCAGGACTCGAAGCCCAGACCGCTGATCACCGCTTTCGGCTGGACCCGCGTGTAAAGCGCGACCCCGCCCTGGGACGGCACTTCGGCGTCGCAGGCATAAAGGATGTAGCCGTCCAGCGCATAGGCCGGATCGTCCATGTCGTAGGAAGAGGCGCGGGTATCCTGCAGGCAGATCACGTCGGCATTCTGCGCCTTCAACCAGGGCAACAGGCCCCGCTCGACGGCGTCCTGAATACCATTGACGTTCAAGCTGATGATCCGCATAAATGGCCCCCAAAAAATCGTGGATGTATGATACCCGAGCTAAACCGGTTTAGCTAAATACAAGCCGCGCAAGGACTTATATGCAGGCGTATCAGCGTAATTTCATTCGTTTCGCCATCGAGCGCGGAGTTCTGCGTTTTGGCGAATTCACCCTGAAATCGGGTCGTATCAGCCCCTATTTCTTCAATGCCGGCCTGTTCCACAGCGGCTCGGCCCTGGCTGAGCTCGGTCGCTGCTACGCGGATGCGCTGGTCGCGGCCAAGCTGCCGTTCGACGTCCTCTTCGGTCCGGCCTACAAGGGCATCCCCCTGGCGGCCGCCACGGCGGTGGCCCTGGCCGAGCACCACGGGCAGGACACGCCCTGGTGCTTCAACCGCAAGGAGGCCAAGGACCACGGCGAAGGCGGTCTGCTGGTGGGCGCCCCGCTGACCGGCCGGGCGCTGATCATCGACGACGTCATCACCGCCGGCACCGCCATCCGCGAGGTCATGCAGATCATCCAGGCCCAGGGTGCCAGCGCGGCCGGGGTGCTCATCGCCCTCAACCGCCAGGAACGTGGTCGCGGCGAGCTGTCGGCCATCCAGGAAGTCGAGCGTGACTACGGCATCCCGGTGCTGAGCATCGTCGCCCTGGATCAGGTACTGGAGTACCTGACCGAAGATGCCGAGCTCAAGCGTCATCTGCCCGCGGTACAGGACTACCGCGCCCAATACGGGATCTAGACCCAGGAGAGACGGTCATGGTCGTACGTCGCGCTGCCGCCAGCCTCGTGCTGCTCGTCCTCCCGCTGGTCAGCCAGGGTGCCGAGTTGTATCGCTACGTGGACCGCAACGGGACCCTGGTCATCGACCGTCAGGGCGTGCCCCCGGAATATGCCGGCAAGGGCTACGACGTGCTCAACGAGCAGGGCCGGGTGATCCGCAAGGTGGCGCCGGCACTGCCCGCGGAAGAGCTCGAGCGCCGCGAGCGGGCAAGGCAGCAGGCGCTGGCCGACGAGCAGTTGCGCAAGCTCTACAGCAGCGTCGAGGACGTCGACCGGGCCAAGGCCCGCAAGCTCTCCGAACTGGAAGGCCTGATGCAGATCAAGAAGGCTAACCTGGAATCGGCCCGGCAGGTGCAGACGCAACTGATGGAACAGGCAGCGGTACTGCAGCGCAATGGCCAGACCCTCCCCGCCGACATCCAGGCGCGGCTGGATGCGGCAGCGGCCGATCAGGTACGGCTGCAGGCCGACCTGGACCGCTACGAGACCATCAGGCGCAAGACCACCGCGGCCTTCGACAGCGATCGCGCGCGGATGCAGGAGCTGGAAGGACAGCCATGAGGCAGGCCCCGGCGACGGCTCGACCGCCGCCGGGGTGACCGCTCAACCGCGCTTGCGGTTGGTGATCAGGGTACCGACGCCAACATCGGTGAAGATTTCCAGCAGCACTGCATTGGGCACCCGGCCATCGATGATGTGGGCGCTCTGTACGCCGCCCTGCACCGCTTCCAGCGCGCAACGGATCTTCGGCAGCATGCCGCCGTAGATGGTGCCGTCGGCAATCAGACCATTGACCTGCTCGGTGGATAGCCCGGTGAGCACCTGGCCCTGCTTGTCCATCAGGCCGGCGATGTTGGTCAGCAGCATCAGCTTCTCGGCCTTGAGCGCCTCGGCCACCTTGCCCGCCACCAGGTCGGCGTTGATGTTGTAGGACTCGCCGTCCGGACCCACGCCGATGGGCGCGATGACCGGGATGAAGTCGCCGCGCACCAGCATGTTGATCAGGTCGGTGTTGACCCCGGTGACCTCGCCGACGTGGCCGATATCGATGATCTCAGGCTTGGTCATTTCCGGCGTCTGCCGGCTGACCTTGAGCTTGGTGGCGCGGATCAGGCCCGCGTCCTTGCCGGTCAGGCCGATAGCCTTGCCGCCATGGCGGTTGATCAGATTGACGATGTCCTTGTTGACCTGACCGCCGAGCACCATCTCCACCACATCCATGGTCTGGGCGTCGGTGACGCGCATGCCATCGATGAAGTGGCTCTCGATGGACAGCCGCTTGAGCAGGTCGCCGATCTGCGGACCGCCGCCGTGCACCACCACCGGGTTGATGCCCACCGCCTTCATCAGCACGATGTCACGGGCGAAACCGGCCTTGAGCTCGTCGCTCTCCATGGCGTTGCCGCCGTACTTGATCACCAGCGTCTTGCCGACGAACCGGCGGATATAGGGCAGCGCCTCGGACAGCACCTCGGCGACGTGCGAGGCATCCTCGCGGCTCAGGGTCATGGCTCACCTCTCAAGGTCGACTAAGAAAAGACAAAGGGCGCCTAAGCGCCCTCTGTACTACCGCTGACGCAGGGTCAGAACGGCAGGTTCAGATCCGGTTGCACCGCCAGCAACTGCTTGCGGAACACCGTCTTGATGCGCTCCAGCTCTTCGAGGGTTTCCGCCTCGAAACGCAGTACCAGCACCGGCGTGGTGTTGGACGCCCGCACCAGGCCCCAGCCGTTCTGGTAGTCGACGCGGACGCCGTCCAGGGTGGTGATCTGGGCATCGCCCCACTGGGCGTCGCGCTGCAGGGTCTCGATGATGCCGAACTTGTTCTCTTCGGTCACCTGGATATTGATCTCCGGGGTGGAGATGTCTACCGGGAAGGTATCGAACACCTGTTGAGCGCTGCCCTTCTCCTGGCTGAGGATCTCCAGCAGGCGCACGGCGCTGTAGATGCCGTCGTCGAAACCGAACCAGCGCTCCTTGAAGAACACGTGGCCGCTCATCTCGCCGGCCAGTAGGGCGCCGGTTTCCTTCATCTTCTTCTTGATCAGCGAATGGCCGGTCTTCCACATGATGGGACGACCGCCGTAGCCGGCGATGAGGTTGTTCAGGCGGCGGGTGCATTTGACGTCGAAGATGATGTCGGCGCCCGGATTACGGGAGACCACGTCCTTGGCGAACAGCATCAGCAGTTGGTCGGGATAGATGATCTTGCCTTCGTTGGTCACCACGCCGACACGGTCGCCGTCGCCGTCGAAGGCCAGGCCCAGGTCGGCCCCGGTTTCCTTGACCTTGGCGATGAGGTCTTCCAGGTTCTCGGGTTTGCCCGGGTCCGGATGGTGGTTGGGGAAGTTGCCGTCCACCTCGCAGAACAGCGGGATGACCTCACAGCCCAGGGATTCGATCAGCTGGGGCGCGTTGACCGCGGCCACGCCGTTGCCGGCGTCCACTACCACCTTGAGCTTCTTGGCCAGCACCACGTCGTTGCGGATGTAGTCGGCGTAGCTCTTGAGCACGTCGACCTGCTTGATCTGGCCCTGGCCGCTGGCCACGTCGCCGGTTTCGATGCGCTGGCGCAGGCGCTGGATGGACTCGTTGGCCAAGGTCTCGCCGGCGATGACGATCTTGAAGCCGTTGTAGTCCGGCGGGTTGTGGCTGCCGGTCAGCATGACGCCGGACTTACCTTCGAGCACGTTGGCCGCGTAGTAGAGCACCGGGGTCGGCACCATGCCGACGTCACTGACATTGGCGCCGCTGTCGGCCACGCCCTTGATCAGTTGGGCGACCAGCTCGGGGCCGGACAGGCGGCCATCACGGCCGACGGCCACGTTGGGCTCGCCACGCGCCAGGCTCTCCGAGCCGATGGCGCGCCCGATCCAGTAGGCGGCTTCGGCGGTCAGGGAGTCACCCACCACGCCACGGATGTCGTAGGCGCGGAAGATGCTGGCGTTGAGTTGGGGGGCTTGCGGGGTAGTGCTCATCGGGGGTTTCTCCAATCCCAGGAGATCCTGGTCTTCGTCGAGGATACTGATGTCGAGGATGTCGGTGGTCTGGAACAGCGGCTCGCTCTGGGGTGAGCGGCCTCTGTCGGCAAACTCCGCCAGGGTCTTGGCCACGGCCGCAGTCGGCGCCGTGGCATAGAGGTCCGGCGACGATCCGGTCGAAGGATTCACCGACCGGGCCGTCGCCCTGGCCAGGGGTTCCATTACCGCCAGGCGCAAGGCCGGGCTTTTGGCTGCCGGATTGGTTTCAAGTTCCTCGCTGTAGGCGACCAGACTGCGGACGTCGTCACGGAGCCGTCGTGACAGCTCCCGGGAAAACAGCCAAAAGCCCGCCAGCAGGCCGAACAGGGCGAGCAGTAGCGCAACCAGCGGGGCCAGCAGGGGCGTGTCCGCCGCGGCGCTGGCAGCAGGCGCCAGCTCCAGCGTCCAAAGGGTGCTGCCGGTGGGCAGGCGACGGGCCAGGGCCGCGTCACCGGGGCTGCCGCCCTGGCTCAGGACCTGGACCTGGCCCCCGGGAAACTGCTGCAGCAGGCGCCACTGGCCAATCTCCGCGGGCGGCACCGCCCAGCCCTGGAGCACCGTCGAGAGCTCCTCCACCAGCACGGCGCTCCCCAGCAGTTGATCGCCCCGGCGGATCGGCTGGGCGCTGTAGACCAGCCAGCGATCACCCAGGCGATAGGCTTCCGGGGGCGTACGCTGGCCGCTCTCCACGCGCTTGAGCAGATCGAGGGCGGCGTAGTTGAGGGGACCGGGACGGTCGTCTTCGATCTGGCGCATGCCAGCGGGCACCACCAGTACATCGACCACCCCGAGGCGCTCGCGCAGTTGCCTTTCCGCCGCCTGACGGGCCGTGGGGTCGTCGCCCTGCAGGGCCTGCAGCACCAGCGCATCGCCAGCGACACCCTGCAATCGACGGGTCAGGCCGACCAGCAACTGGTTGAGGGACGCGGCCTGGCTCTGCAAGGCGCGTTCGGCCTGCTGCTCCTGGGTGCGCGCGCCCTGCGGCTCCAGCACCAGGAACCAGAGCAGCGCCGCAGCCAGTAGCCAACCGGCGAGCGCCAGCAGCAGACCGCCACCCAGGCCGGGCAAGGGCGCGCTCTTCAGCGTGTTCTTGCGTTCTTCCTTGCCGTTGTTGCGCCTAGCCATGCCGTTCCTCTCCTTTATGTCACGGCGCGCCCTGAATGCCTCTGGCGTCAGCGGGTACCGGAATGGCCGAAGCCGCCGGCACCGCGCTCGGTCTCGGTGAAGCTCTCGACGATATCGAAGTGCGCCTGTACCACAGGGACGAGCATCAGCTGGGCGATACGCTCGCCAACGCTGACGGTGAAGCTACTCTGCCCACGATTCCAGCAGGACACCATCAGTTCGCCCTGGTAATCCGAATCGATCAGGCCGACCAGGTTGCCCAGCACGATGCCGTGCTTATGACCCAGGCCCGAGCGCGGCAGGATCAGCGCCGCCAGTCCGGGATCGGCCACGTGGATGGCGAGACCGGTGGGAATCAGCGTGGTCTGCCCCGGCTCCAGTACCAGGTCCTCTTGCAGCATGGCGCGCAGGTCAAGACCGGCGGAACCGGGGGTGGCGTAGGACGGCAGCGGAAAATCGCGCCCCAGGCGCGGGTCGAGGATCTTGGCTTGAAGGCTATGCATGGGTCTGAGCGGTGTCTTTCAGGTGGGTGGAAATCAGCGCGATGAGCTGGCGGGCGATCTTGCCCTTGCTGGTCTGCTCGAAGCGGATCTCGTGCAAACCACGGTCGATCACGGTGACCGCGTTGTCTTCGCTGTTGAAGCCGATGGCTGGGTTGGCCACGTCGTTGGCGACGATGAGATCGAGGTTCTTGTCGCGCAACTTGCGCTGGGCGTACTCCAGCAAATTCTGGGTCTCAGCGGCGAAGCCGACGCTGAAGGGACGATCCGGGCGCCCCGCCAGGGTGGCGAGGATGTCGGGATTGCGCACCAGCTCCAGCAGCAGACCGTCGCCGCGGGTGGGGTCCTTCTTCAGCTTGTGCGGGGCGATCACCTCGGGGCGATAGTCCGCCACCGCCGCCGAGGCGATGAGCACGTCGCAGGGCATCAGCGCCTCGCAGGCCGCCAGCATGTCGCGGGCGCTGACCACGTCGATGCGCTCGACACGGTCAGGGGTGGCGAGATGCACCGGGCCACTCACCAGACTGACGCGTGCGCCCGCCTCCGCTGCCGCTTCCGCCAGGGCGAAGCCCATGCGGCCGGAGCTGTGGTTGGTGATGTAGCGCACCGGGTCGATATTTTCCTGGGTCGGCCCGGCGGTGATGACCACATGGCGGCCGGTCAGGTCCAAGCGCTGGAAGCAATCGGCGGCGAGCTGGGCCAGGTCGGTGGCCTCCAGCATCCGGCCCGGGCCGACGTCGCCACAGGCCTGGCTGCCGCTGGCCGGGCCGAACAGCTTGATGCCGCGGCTGCGCAGCAGCTCGGCATTGGCCTGGGTGGCCGGATCGCGCCACATGGCCTGGTTCATGGCGGGCGCCAGGGCGACTCGGGCATCGGTGGCCAGCACCAGGGTAGTGAGGAGGTCGTCCGCCACGCCCTGGGCCAGGCGCGCCATCACATCCGCAGTAGCCGGGGCGACCAGCACCAGATCGGCCCAGCGGGCCAGCTCGATATGGCCCATGGCCGCTTCGGCGGCCGGGTCCAGCAGGTCGAGGTGCACGGGTAGCCCGGACAGGGCCTGAAGGGTCAACGGCGTGATGAATTCGCGCCCGCCGCGGGTCAGCACCACCCGCACCTCGGCGCCCTGGTCCTTGAGTCGGCGCACCAGCTCGGCGCTCTTGTAAGCGGCGATGCCACCTCCGACGCCCAGCACGATGCGTTTACGATGGAGCCGCTGCATACAGTCTTCCGCTTCGAAACCGTCTAGAACGGGCTTCGCCGACGCTCTAAGCTGGCGCAAACCCGCGAATCATCCGGTTAAGATAGCACAGCGCCTGCAGGACGCAGGCGCCAGCCCACACAAGGAGCGTCCCATGAGCATCAAGCACTGGCCGGCCCAGGAGCGGCCGCGAGAGAAACTGCTGGAACGGGGCGCCCAGGCCCTCACCGACGCCGAGCTACTGGCGATCTTCCTGCGCACGGGCGTGGCCGGGCGCAGCGCCGTGGATCTCGCCCGTCAGCTGCTCGGCGAATTCGGCAGCCTGAGGGCGCTGCTGGAGGCGGATCTGGCGTCCTTCAGCGCCCACCTCGGCTTGGGGCCGGCCAAGTACAGCCAGTTGCAGGCGGTCCTGGAAATGGGCCGTCGCCACCTGGCCGAGGGCCTCAGGCGCGACTCGGCACTGGAAAGCCCGCAGCAGGTCCGCGATTACCTCAAGGCGCGCCTGCGCCACGAGCCCCATGAAATCTTCGGCTGCCTGTTCCTCGACACCCGCCACCGGGTGCTGGCCTTCGAAGCCCTGTTCCACGGCACCATCGACGGCGCCAGCGTCTATCCGCGGCAAGTCGTCAAGCGCGCCCTCACCCACAATGCCGCGGCCGTCATCCTGACCCACAATCATCCTTCCGGCGTCGCCGAACCCAGCCAAGCCGATCGCCTGCTCACCGGTCGATTGAAGGACGCGCTGGCGCTGGTGGATGTACGGGTGCTGGATCATTTCATCGTGGGAGATGGAGAGCCGCTGTCGATGGCGGAATATGGCTGGCTCTAGCGTTGGTTTCTTCAATGTAAGGCGCCTATATAGGCGCCATATTTTTCTCGTCAAAATTATCACACCCGAACAACTGACCATGACGGTCACTTTTCCAGGCTTAATTAGGACAAATTTTGTCACCTCATTTAATACTCTGATTTTTTAGTTATCACCCTTAGCAAAAAATCAGCTATCGATCACATTTCTCACGCTACCCAAGCCCAGCCAACGGCTTTAGGATGCGCCTCACAGCGTGGATGCGCCATTAACTGCCCAGCGCTGAGCGAAAACTGTTACAGCAATTTCTCGCGCCGCGAAGTTCAAGGACTAGAACTTTACGCCCTGTGAGGTCATGGATGACTTTATTGCCCCCGCTCGCCTCCAGCTATATAACTATCGCTGAGCAGGCTATTAAAGAAGACAACTTTGCCGGTGAAGATTGCCGGTATAGCCCGGAATTCGAACGCCTTGAGCAGGCCTGCCACAACAACCAGGTGCTGCATCGCGACGTCATTCCCGACTGGGCCGATATCGCCGCGCAGGCCACGCTCTTTCTGCGTGAGCAATCCAAGGATCTGCGGGTCGCCGCCTGGCTGACCTGGGCGCTGCAGCGGACTCACGGCTGGCCGGGTCTAGGGGCAGGTTTGACGCTGCTCGAACGCCTGATCGAGGCGCACTGGGATGTCCTGCATCCCCGCAAGGAGCGCACCCGTGCCGCGGCCTGCAGCTGGCTCTGCGGACGGCTGGACGGCCTCTTCGACAGCACCACCCTGAACACCCTGGACCTGTCCTGGCTACAGACCTTCAGCGCCCAACTGGCCAGACTGGAAAGCCTGCTGCAACCGCGCCTGGGTGACGCCACACCCCTGCTGCTACCCCTGGTCCGCCGCCTGGACGAACAGCAACGGCGCCAGGCCCAACCGAGCGCGGCGACCCCGTCCACGAACACAGCCAGCGCGGCCGCCGCCGCGGTGGCCAGCACCGCCCAGCCACTGCCCCAGGGCCCGCTGGAGTCGGACAGGGACGCCCATCGCCTGCTGCGTCAGCTGCAGGAGGGCGCTCGCAGCCTGAGCGCCTGGTGGCTGCGCCAGCGCGCCGGCGATCCACGGGCCCTGCGGCTGAATCGCACCCTGCTGTGGAGCGGCATCGACAGCCTGCCCGCCCACGACACCCAGGGCGTCACCGGCTTGCGGGGCCTGCCGGCCGATCGCCTGAAGTTCTTCCAGGAACTCCAGGCCGCCGGGGACACGGCAACCCTGCTCGGCGAACTGGAGATCAGCCTGGCCCGCGCGCCCTTCTGGCTGGACGGTCAGCGCCTGGCCTGGGAATGCCTGCAGACCCTCGGCGCCGAGGCAGCCTCCCGCGAGATCGAATGGCCGCTGGTCCTGCTGCTGGAGCGCCTGCCCGGACTCGAAGCCCTGGCCTTCCATGACGGCCAACCCTTCGCCGATGCCCAGACCCGCCTTTGGCTGGCCAGCCTGGCGACCCGGAGCGCTCCGCAGGCCGCCGTCGCCACCGAAGGTGATACCCCAGAGGAAGACTGGCGCGCGGCCCTGGCCGAGGCGCTCACGGAACTGCGCGGCAGCGGGCTCAAGAGCGCCGTGCGTCTCCTGCAGGCCGGTCGCCTCGGCGCTCAGGGCGAACGCCAGCGCCTGCTCTGGGACCTGGCCAGCGCCCAGTTGCTGATCCACGCCCGCCAGTTCGAGCTGGCCCACTACCAGCTCGCCGAGCTGGACGCCGAACACGGCGCCCTGCTGGCGCACTGGGAGCCGCAGCTGGCGCTGGAAATCTTGCAGGCGCGGCGCCAGTGCCTGGAAGCCCTGCCCGTCACCGCCGACAGCCGGGCGCAGCTGCAACAGCTGCGCCCAAGACTCTGCCGTCTCGACCTCGAAGCGGCACTCGACTGAGGCTCGCCCTCACCCATCAGGAGAAAGACATGGCCAAAGAAGGCTCGGTTGCGCTGAAAGAACGCATCAACGTCACGGTAAGACCCGCCACCGGCGGTGCCGAGGAAGAACTGGAACTGCCCCTCAAGCTCATGGTGCTGGGCGATTTCACCCAGCGCGCCGACGACCGCAAGCTCGAAGACCGCAAACCCGTGGCCATCGACAAGGACAACTTCGACGAGGTGATGGCCAAGCAGCAGTTGGGCCTGACCCTGGCAGTGCCCAACCGCCTGCAGGAAGGCAGCGAAGACGACCTCGCCATGCAACTCGACATCAAGGCCATCGCGGACTTCAGTCCTGCGCGGCTGGTGCAGCAGGTACCCGAACTCAAGCAGCTGATGGACCTGCGCGACGCCCTGGTGGCGCTCAAGGGCCCGCTCGGCAACGCCCCGGCCTTCCGCAAGGCCATCGAGCAGGTGCTCGCCGATCCGGTCGCTCGCGAGCAGGTGCTCGGCGAACTCGGCCTGCCCCAACAAGACGTCTGACCAGGAAGCCCATCATGACCGATACCCTGCTCCAGCATCGCCCAGCGGAGGTCGCCGACGACAGCGGCATCCTCGACCGCATCATCGCCGAGACCCGCCTGGCGCCCCAGGACGAAGGCTATGGCGCGGCCAGGCGTGGCGTCTCCGCCTTCATCGAGGAACTGCTCAAGCCGCACAACGCCCAGCAGCCGGTGAAGAAGGCACTGGTCGACCGCATGATCGCCGAGATCGACGAGAAGCTCAGCCGCCAGGTGGACGAGATCCTGCACCACCCGGAATTCCAGTCGCTGGAAGCGGCCTGGCGCGGCCTACGGCTGCTGGTGGAGCGCACCGATTTCCGCGAGAACAACAAGATCGAGCTGCTCAACGTCTCCAAGCAGGACCTGCTGGAAGACTTCGAGGACGCGCCGGAGATCGTCCAGTCCGGGCTCTGCAAGCACGTCTACACCGCCGAGTTCGGTCAGTTCGGCGGCGAGCCGGTCGGCGCCATCATCGCCAACTACGACTTCGACCCCACCGCGCCGGACATCCGCACCCTGCAGCAGGTGGCGGCGGTCTCGGCCATGGCCCACGCCCCCTTCATCGCCGCCGCCGGGCCGCGCTTCTTCGGCCTGGAGAGCTTCACCGGCCTGCCTGATCTCAAGGACCTCAAGGATCACTTCGACGGCCCGCAGTTCGCCAAGTGGCAGAGCTTCCGTGAACAGGAAGACGCCCGGTACGTCGGCCTGACCCTGCCGCGCTTCCTGCTGCGCACCCCCTACGATCCGGAAGAGAATCCGGTGAAGACCTTCGCCTATCGCGAGAACGTCAGCCAGAGCCATGGTCACTACCTCTGGGGCAACACCGCCTACGCCTTCGCCACCCGCCTGACCCACAGCTTCGCCAAGTATCGCTGGTGCCCAAACATCGTCGGCCCGCAGAGCGGCGGCGCGGTGGAGGACCTGCCGCTGCATCATTTCGAGAGCATGGGCGAGATCGAGACCAAGATCCCCACCGAGGTGCTGATCTCCGATCGCCGCGAATACGAACTGGCCGACGCCGGCTTCATCGCCCTGACCATGCGCAAGGGCAGCGACAACGCGGCCTTCTTCTCCGCCTGCTCGACGCAGAAGCCCAAGTTCTTCGGCACCAGCGAGGAGGGGCGCGCCGCCGAGCTGAACTATCGGCTGGGCACCCAACTGCCCTACCTGTTCATCGTCAGCCGCCTGGCGCACTACCTCAAGGTGCTGCAGCGCGAGCAACTGGGCGGCACCAAGGAGCGCACCGACCTCGAACTGGAACTCAACAAGTGGATCCGCCAGTTCGTCGCCGACCAGGAGAACCCCAGCGCCGAGGTGCGCGGCCGCCGGCCATTGCGCGCCGCCAGCATCCGCGTCAGCGACGTGGAGGGCAATCCGGGCTGGTTCCGCGTCGGCCTCAGCGTGCGCCCGCACTTCAAGTACCAGGGCGCCGATTTCACCCTCTCGCTGGTCGGCAAGCTGGACAAGGAGTAACGGGCCATGAGCCACGGCAGTCTGTTCGAACGCCTAGCCGGCACCCGCAGCGCGCGTACCCCGGGTTCGCCCTTCGAGGCCCTGAGCGCCTCGGTAGCGGCGCACCTGGCGAAGATGCTCAGCACCCGCGCCGGCAGCGTGCCGATCCAGGCCGACTACGGACTGCCCGATCTCAACGACCTGCGCCTGTCGCTGCACGATTCGCTGCAACGGGCGCGGCTGGCCATCGAACACTTCGTTGCCACCTACGAGCCGCGCCTGTCGGGGGTGAAGGTGCTGCCGCTGCCGCGGGAAGGCACCACCCTGGCCTTCGCCCTGGAAGGCCAGCTCGAACTCGACGGCCAGCGGCGCCCCATCCGTTTCACCGCGAGCCTGGATGGCAGCGGTCAGGTCAAGGTCAGCCAGGGATAGGTCCATGTCCTTCAATCACTACTACCAGAGCGAGCTGGCGGAATTGCGCCAGTTGGGCGCGCGCTTCGCCGAGCGCAACCCCGCCCTCGCCCCCTTCCTCGGCCAGGGTGGCCAGGATCCGGACGTCGAGCGGTTGCTGGAGGGCTTCGCCTTCCTCACCGGCCGCTTGCGGCAGAAACTCGACGACGAATTGCCGGAGCTGACCCATTCACTGCTCAACCTGTTGTGGCCGCACTACCTGCGGCCGCTGCCGAGTTGCGCCATCCTCGAATTCGATCCTTTGCCCGCGCCGGGCGCAGCACTCGAGGTTCCACGTGGAACGGAGGTGGAGTCACGCCCGCTGGACGAGGTGAGCTGTCGCTTCCGCACCTGTTTCACCGCCCAAGTCCAGCCGTTGCAGGTGGACGAGGTGAGCTTCGCCGCCCAGGGCGACGGCGCCCGCCTGACCCTGCGCCTGGGGCTCACCGGCAGCGGTACCCTGGCCGCGTTGGAGCTGCACCAGTTGCCTCTGCACCTGGCAGGCGACCGCGCCCTTAGCCAGGATCTCTACCTGGCGCTGCTGCACAACCTGGCTGGCCTGAGTCTCGTCCCGCTGAACGCCCAGGGCGAGCCGCTGACCGATGCCCAGGATCGCGAGCGCGTCCTGCCACTGGCCGCCGATCAGGTCCAGCCGCTCGGCTTCGGCGAGGACGAGGCGCTGCTGCCCTATCCGCCCAATGCTTTCCGCGGCTATCGACACCTGCAGGAATACTTCGCCTTTCCGGAGAAATTCCTCTTCGTCACGGTGCAGGGGCTGACGGTCTTGCAGGCCCTGCCCGAGGAGGTGCGCCGCCAGGCCCGCGGCCTGGAGCTGCGCTTCGAGATCCGCCGCATCGCCCGTCAACCGCGCCTGCCCAGCCGCGACAACCTGCGGCTGCACTGTGTGCCGGTGGTCAACCTGTTCCGCCACGACGCCCTGCCGATTCGCCTGGACGGCAAGCGCGACGAATACCCACTGTTCCCCGCCGGCCAGGGCCGCGAGCACCTGGGGGTGTTCGCTGTGGAACGGGTGACCGGCTGGCAACCCGGCGGGCTCGGCCATCGCGACTACCTGCCCTTCGAGTCCTTCGCCCATGACCTGAGCTTCGGCGGCCAGAGCGGCCGGCCGCACTACAGTGTGCGCCAGCGCACCGCCCTGCTGCATGGCGGCATCGACACCTACCTGGCCTTCGGCGATCCGGGCAACGACCAGGACACCCTGTCCATCGAGCTGACCTGCACCAACCAGAACCTGCCGCAGCGCCTGCGCGCCGGCGATCTCTGCCGGCCCACCGAGAACACCCCGGGCGGCCTGGCCTTCCGCAACCTGGCCGCGCCCACCGCCAGCCATGCGCCGGTGCTCTCCGGTGATCGCCTGTGGCAGCTGGTTTCCAACCTGTCGCTCAACTACCTGTCGCTCACCGACGTCGACGCCCTGCGCACGGTGCTGGCCAGCTACGACCTGCCGCGCCAGCACGACCGCCAGGCCGAACGGGTCAGCCGCCAGCGCCTGGCCGCGTTGCAGGCCATCAGCCATCGCCCGGTGGACCGCCTCTATCGCGGCCTGCCGATCCGCGGCATCGCCACCCAGTTGGTCATGGATGCCAGCGGCTTTCGCAGCGAGGGCGAGCTGTATCTGTTCGCCAGCGTGCTCAACGAGTTCTTCGCGCTCTACGCCAGCCTGAACTCTTTCCATCAACTCAGCGTTCGCAGCCTGCAGGGAGAGGTGTACCTATGGACACCGCGCATGGGTCAGCAGCCGCTGATCTGAACCGCTCGGCGCTGTGCCGGGAGATTCGCGAATATTCGCTGTTCCAGGGCATCCAGCAGGTGCTCGGGCAGTTGCAGCGCCTGGAGCCGGGGCTGGCCGAGGAGGCCCTCTACGAGCGCCTGGAATTCCAGGCCAACCCGAGTCTGGCCTTCCCCGGCAGCGACATCGAGCGGCTGGAATTCGTCGAAGAGGCCGATGGCCTGCGCGCCCGCCTGCAACTCAACCTGGGCGCCCTGATGGGCAGCGGCTCGCCGCTGCCGGCCTTCTACAGCGAGCAGGCCCTGGGCGATGGCGAGCAGCATCGCACCACCCGCGACTTTCTCGACCTCTTCAACCATCGCCTGCATCGGCTGCTGCTGCCGATCTGGCGCAAGTATCGCTATCACGCCCGCTTTCGCGAGGGCGCCCGCGATGCGCTGTCGGCCCGGCTGTTCAGCCTCATCGGCCTGGGCGACAGCAGCCTGCGCCAGGCCCCCGAGCTGAACTGGAAGCGCCTGCTGCCCTACCTGGGCCTGCTCAGCCTCAAGGTGCATTCGGCAGCGCTGATCGAGGCCGTGCTGCGCTATTACTTCGCACAGCCCGCCCTGCGCCTGGAGCAGTGCCTGGAGCGCTGCGTCGCCATTCCCGCCGAGCAACGCTCGCGCCTGGGCCAGGGCACCGCCCAGCTCGGCCAGACGGCGGTGCTGGGCGTGCAGGTGCGGGATCGCGGCGGCAAGTTCCGGCTGCACCTACTGGAGCTGGACTGGGCTGCATTCCACACCTTCCTGCCGGCGGGTACCCAGCAGGCGGCCCTGCGCGCCCTGCTGCGTTTCACCCTGCGCGACCAGCTGGACTACGACCTACGCCTGCACCTGCGCCGGGATGAATTGCGGGAATGGCGCCTCGGCGCTGACAGCCCCTGCCGCCTGGGCTGGACCACCTGGCTCGGCCTCACCTATGCCAATGGCCAGGTCACCCTGGCCTGCCACCGTTAATCAAGGACGATCGACATGCTCACCCTGGACCTGAATCACCTCATCGACAGCCTGGCCGCCACCACGCGCCAGGACCTGGAACAGGCCGCCCAGCGCTGTGTGCGTCGTGGCGGCCGGCAGATCCTCATCGAGGACCTGCTGGCCGTGCTGCTGGACACCCCCGATGGCCTGCTCGGCCTCGCCCTGAGCGCCGCCGAGGTCGACCCCCAGGCCTTCGCCGCCACCCTGCAGCCACGCCTAGGGGATGGCGAGGGCGGCGACCCGGTGTTCAGCCCGGAGTTGCTGCTGTGGCTGCAGGACGCCGTGCTGCTGGCGCGTCTGGAGTTGCAACAGCCGGCGACGGACAGCGCCGCCCTGCTACTGGCACTGCTGCGCCATCCCGAGCGCCTCCTGGGCACTCGCTACGGGCGCCTGCTGGAGCGGGTGGATGCTGCCCAGTTGCTGGCGTTCGTCCAGGCGCAACAACCGGCCGCGCCGAGCGCCACCGGCGATTCGCCACTGAGCCGCTTCACCCATGACCTCAGCGCCCAGGCCCGCGCCGGGCGCCTGGACCCGGTACTGGGCCGCGATGTCGAGATCCGTCAGCTGGTGGACATCCTCTCCCGGCGGCGCAAGAACAATCCCCTGGTGGTGGGCGAAGCCGGGGTTGGCAAGACCGCCCTGGTCGAAGGCCTGGCGCTGCGCATCGCCGCGGGCGAGGTCCCCGACAGCCTGCGCCGGGTGACGATACGCACCCTCGACCTCGGCCTGCTGCAGGCCGGCGCCAGCGTCAAGGGCGAGTTCGAGCGTCGCCTGCAGGGGGTGATCGATGCCGTGCGCCAGGCGCCGGACCCCATCGTCCTGTTCATCGACGAAGCCCACACCCTGATCGGTGCCGGCGGGCCGGCAGGGGGTTCCGATGCCGCCAACCTGCTCAAGCCGGCGCTGGCGCGCGGCGAGCTGCGCACCCTCGCCGCCACTACCTGGGGCGAATACAAGAAGTACTTCGAAAAGGACCCGGCACTGGCCCGCCGTTTCCAGCCGGTGAAGCTGGACGAATTCGACGTCGCCACCGCCATCGCCGTGCTGCGCGGCCTGGCGCCGACCTACGCCGCGAGCCATGGCGTCTACCTGCGCGACGATGCCGTGGTGGCCGCCGCGGAACTGGCCGCACGCTACCTCAGCGGACGCCAACTGCCCGACAAGGCGGTGGACGTGCTCGACACCTGCTGCGCCCGCGTCCGTATCAGCCTGGCCAGTCCGCCGGCGGCGCTGGAGCGGCTGCGCGAGCGCCTGGCCGCCAACGAGCGCGCTCTGGCCGCCGCTCAATGCGATGCCGGCCACGGCCTGCCAGTCGAGGTGGCCACCCTGCACGAGCTGACCGCCAGACTGGCCAGTGATCGCCAGGCCGCCAGCGCCCTGCAGGAGGCCTGGGACCAGCAGCGTGCCCTGGCCACCCGCATCCTCGAGCTGCGCGCCGCCGAGGGTGGCGAGGAACTGGCCGCCACCCAGGCCGAACTGGCGCGGCTGCAAGAGCAGGGTAAGCGCCTGGTCCATTTGGAGGTCTGCCCGCAGCTAGTCGCCGAGGTGATCGGCGCCTGGACCGGCATCCCGGCGAACCAGCTCGCTCGCCGTCACGACGAACGCATCGCCCGTTTCGCCAGCGACTTGCGCGCACGCCTGCGCGGCCAGGAGCAGGCGGTGGTGGCCCTGGATCGCGCCCTGCGCGCCGCCGCCGTGGGCCTCAATGCTCCCGAGGCGCCGGTCGGGGTCTTCCTGCTGGTCGGCCCCAGCGGCGTCGGCAAGACCGAAACCGCTCTGGCCCTGGCCGAGTTGCTCTATGGCGGCGAACGCTTCCTCACCACCCTCAACCTGTCGGAATTCGCCGAGAAGCACAGCGTCTCCCGATTGATCGGCGCCCCGCCCGGCTATGTCGGCTATGGCGAGGGCGGTCTGCTCACCGAGGCGGTCCGCCGCCAGCCCTATTCGGTGGTACTGCTGGACGAGGTGGAAAAGGCCGATCCGGAGGTGCTCAACCTCTTCTACCAGATCTTCGACCGCGGCCAGGCCACCGACAGCGAAGGTCGCCAGGTGGACTTCCGCAACGTGCTCTTCCTGCTCACCTCCAACCTGGCCAGTGGCGAGATCCAGCGCCTCTGCGCCGATGGCCGCCCGGACGTGGCCAGCCTCACGGAGGCGATCCGTCCCACCCTCAGCCGGCACTTCAAGCCGGCGCTGCTGGCGCGACTACGCGTGGTGCCCTACTACCCGCTGGATGCCGCACTGCTGCGCGAGCTGATCGTGCTCAAGCTCGACCGCCTCGGCGCCCGGCTGGCCGCTCGCCGAGTCGCCTTCAGCTATGCCCCGGCGCTGCTGGACGAATTGGCAGCACGCGGCCTGGACGCCGACAGCGGCGCCCGCCGGATCGATCTGCTGCTGGAGCAGCGGGTATCGCCGCTGCTCACCGATCAGTTGCTCGACGCCCTGGCCCGGGGCCAGACGCCCCGCCGGTTGCATCTCGCCTGCAACGACCAAGGCGACTTCCACTGCGAGGTGACGGCATGACCCTGTCCAGCGCTCCAGAGGCGGTCCTGCCGCTGTTCATCGAACTCGGCCAGCACGACGATCCTGCCCGGCTCGCCCTCGGTCTAGTCGAGGGTATCCAGCGCCTGGCCCGGCTCGACCTGGTGCAGTACTACCGCCTGGACGCCACCCATACCCAGCTGGTGCGCCTGGCCCAGAGCCTGGACGGCGTCACCGACCTGCCTGGCGACAGCCTACCGCTGGAGCAGGAAAGCCTGCTGCACTATTGCCTCTCGCAGCATCGCAGCCTGCACCTGCGCGAGCTGGACCCGCTGCTGCACAGCACTGCCTTCCTGCCCGGCGACGGCTGGCGCAGCCTCGGCTGCCTGCCCCTGACCGGACCGGGTGGCGGCGTCGAAGGTCTGCTGGTGCAGGCCAGCCGTACCCGCCGCGAGCTGGAGGCCAATGCCGAGGTGCTGGCCCCGCTCGGCCGCTTCGCTCTGGCGCAGAGCCAGTTGCTGGAGCGCGCCCAGGCCCAGCCGCTGGGCGCCGCCGTACAGACCCCGGCCGCGCCGGCCCCGGGCGACGGCTTCGGCATGATCGGCAACGGTGACGCCATGCGCCAGGTACACCGGCTGATCGGCAAGGTGCTGCACACCCCCATCACCGTGTTGCTGACCGGCGAGACCGGCACCGGCAAGGAACTGGTGGCCCGCGCCATCCACGAGCGTGGCTCGCGGCGTACCCAGGCCTTCGTGGTACAGAACTGCGCGGCGCTGCCCGAGCACCTGCTGGAAAGCGAACTCTTCGGCTATCGCAAGGGCGCCTTCACCGGTGCCGAGCGTGATCGCGCCGGCCTGTTCGACGCGGCCAACGGCGGCACCCTGTTCCTCGACGAGATCGGCGACATGCCGCTGACCCTGCAGGCCAAGCTGCTGCGGGTGCTGCAGGAAGGCGAGGTGCGCCCCCTGGGCAGCGCCGAAACCCACAGGGTCGACGTGCGCATCGTCGCGGCCACCCACCGCAACCTGCTGCGCCTGGTGGAACAGGGCACCTTCCGCGAAGACCTCTACTACCGCCTCACCCACTTCCCCATCCAGCTGCCGCCCCTGCGCGAGCGCGGCGAGGACCTGCCGCTGCTGGCCCGCCACTTCGCCGACCAGGCCTGCGCCTGCCTGCAGCGGTCGCGCTGCCGCTGGTCCAGCGCTGCCCTGGATCTGCTCGCCGGCTATGCCTTTCCCGGCAACGTCCGCGAACTCAAGGGCCTGGTGGAACGCGCCGTGCTGCTCTGCGAGGGCAACGAACTGCTGCCCGAGCACTTCGCCATCCGCCCCACCACCCTCGCCGCCAGCTCCAGTGGCCTGACCCTGCGCGAACGCCTGGACCAACTCGAACGCGGCCTGCTGGTGGACTGCCTGCGCAAGAACCGCGGCAACCAGACCCAGGCCGCCCAGGAGCTGGGCTTGCCCCGCCGCACCCTGCTCTATCGCCTGCAGCGACTGAGCATCCGCAGCGCCGATCTGCAACTTTCCTGAAGAGGAGTCGCCATGACCTCGTCACTTCGCCCCCTGCTGCTGCTGAGCCTGCTGACCCTGACGGCCTGCCACGCCGCGCCCAAGGACCTGCAGGACTATCGCCCCCTGGGCGAGCCCCAGACACCCCATCGCCTCACCTAGGACAGGAAGTCACCATGGAACTGGTATTCGACCTGGTCGGCAGCCGTCAGCACCCGCCCGGACTGCTCACCCAAAAGACCTTCCGCCACGTCGGCGGACTCATCGGCCGCAGCGAGGACTGCGACTGGTACCTGCCCGATCCGCAGCGGGTACTCTCCGGCCAGCACGCCCGCATCAGCTACAGCGAGGGGGACTACTTCCTCACCGACCTGAGCAGCAACGGTGTCCAGCTCGCCGACGGCCAGCGGCTGAACAAGGGCGAGCCCTGGCGCATCCAGCATGGCCAGGCCTTCATCCTTGGCAGCTTCACCCTCGCCGCCCGGCTGATCCGCGATCCCGCCCGCTTTGCCGACGACTTCAGCGTCCCCGGCGGTCACCAGGGCCTGATCCCGGATGACGCCTTCCTCGAACTGGACCCGCTGCAGGCCCTGGAGCGCCGCGATCCCCACGGTCTCGACGAACTGGATGGCCAGGATCCCTTCGCCAGCGACGCCACCCGCAGTGACTACGCCCGGGTGGATCTGGACAGCCTGGGCATTCCCGCCCTGGTGCCGGAAACGGCCGCCCCGGCGATGGAGCGTCCGGCGGCGCCCCAACGCCAGGCGCCGGCCTTCTGGCAGCGCTTCGGCGACGTCCTCGGACTGGACCTCGCCACCCTCGACGACCAGGCTCGCGAAGCCCTGGCTCTGGAAGTCGCCCGCCTGCTGCGCCTGGCCACCCAGGGCCTGCACGGCTGCCTGCGCACCCGCAACGAAACGCGCAACGAACTGCGCCTGCCGCTCACCACGGTGCAGAGCAGCGGCAACAACCCGCTCACCTTCGCCGCCGATGGCGATGCGGCCCTGGCGCAGCTGTTGCGGCCGACCGCGGCCGGCCAGCTGCCGGCGGACCTGGCCGTGGCGCGTGCCTGTCGCGAACTCCAGGCCCATCAGGTCGGCCTGGTCGCCGCCAGTCGCCAGGCGGTCCTGGCCACCCTCGAACAGCTGGCGCCGGCCCAGTGCGAGGCCCGTCTCGAACGCGAGGATCGCCTGCCGCGCTGGGGCCGCGACGCCACCCTCTGGCGCGCCTGGCAACGCCAGTACCGCGACCTGCGCCAGGACGAAGACTGGCGCGAACGGCTGTTCGCCAAGGACTTCGCCCAGGCCTACACCGATCAGGTGCGCCTGATCGCCACCCTCGACCCCACCTCACAAGGACGCTGACATGCCCCGCCTCCAGCACCTCTGCGCCTTCGGCCTGGCCCTGCTGCTGGGCGCCTGCGCCAGCCAGAAAACCCCGGACCCGACCCTGCTCGACCTCACCCTGAAGGGCGGCGAAGACCTCAACCCCGACCTCAACGGGCGGCCCTCGCCGCTGGTGGTGCGGCTGGTCGAGCTGAAGAATCCGGTGGGCTTCGAGAACGCCGACTTCTTCCCGCTCTACGACAATGCCAAGCAGGTCCTGGCGCCGGACTGGGTGGCCGAGGAAGAGATCGAACTGCGTCCGGGCGAATCCCGCGAACTCAAGCTCAAGGTGCAAGACGACAGCCGCTACGTCGGCATCTACGGCGCCTACCGCAACCTCGCTGGCAGCCAATGGCGCCAGGTCATCCAGCTCAAGCCCAGCGCCCTGGCCCAGGTACGGCTGACGCTCGGGGCCGATGGCATCCAGCCCGCGCCGAAGGCCAAGGAGTAGGCCATGCAGCAGCTCAAGGTGATCTGGCAGGAAGGCATGCTGCTGCGCCCGCAGCACTTCCAGCAGAACGACCGCTACCACGCCCAGCAATTGCAGACCCGCACCCGGCGCCTGGGCGAGCCGGCCTGGGGCTTCTTCGAGCTGACCCTCGACCGGCAATTCCTCGCCATGGGCAAGCTGGTGGTGAGCCAGGCCAGCGGCATCCTGCCCGACGGCACCCTGTTCGAACTGGACGCCGACAGCTCACCCCTGGCCCTCGACGTCCCGGCCAACACCCGCGACAGCGCGGTCTGGCTGGCGCTGCCGCTCACCAGCGGCCAGCGCGTGGAAAGCCGCCCGGCCGACCAGGACGAGATCATCGCCCGCTACCTCATCGTCGACAGCGAGATCCCCGATTCCCACGCCGGCTTCGGCGAGCCCGGCACGGTCACCTGTGGCCGGCCCGACTTCCGCCTGCTGCTGGACGATCATCCGCGGCTGGACGCCTATGTCCGCCTGCAGGCCTGCCAGATCCTGGAGACCGCCCCGGACGGCAGCCTGGAACTGGATGAGCGCTTCACCCCCAGCGTCATCCAGGTGCGCGCCGCCGAACCCCTGCTGGCGGGACTCAAGGAAGTCGTCACCCTGCTCGCCCACCGCGGCGAGGTGCTGGCCCAGCGACTGCGCCAGGCTGGCAGCCTGGGCACCGCGGAAATCGGCGACTTCCTGCTGCTGCAACTGGTCAATCGCCACGAGGCAGTACTGCGCCATTGCCTGGACTACGAACAGCTGCATCCGCGCAGCCTGTTCCGCGAACTGCTCGCCCTGCACGGCGAGCTGGCTACCTTCGCCGCCGCGGAGAAGCGCCCCACCCAGGAACTGCACTATCGCCACGCCGACCAGGGCGGCAGCTTCGCGCCGCTGTTCCAGGCCCTGCGCCAGGCGCTGTCGATGGTTCTCGAACAGCACGCCCTGCCCTTGTCGCTGCAACAACGCCAGTACGGCATCCAGGTCGCGCCGCTGCAGGATCACGGTCTGCTGGCCACCGCCAGCTTCGTGCTCATCGCCGGGGCCGACTGCAGCACCGAGGACCTGCGCCAGCGCCTGCCGGCGCACCTCAAGGTAGGGCCGGTGGAGCGCATTCGCCAACTGGTCAACCTGCATCTGCCGGGCCTGGCGCTCAAGCCGCTGCCGGTGGCGCCACGCCAGTTGCCGTTCCACACCGACAAGGCCTACTTCGCCCTCGAACTCACCCCCGCCGACATCGCCCTGCTCGAGCAGTCCGGCGGCTTCGCCTTCCATGTCTCCGGCACCTTTCCGGGGCTCGACCTCGCCTTCTGGGCGATCAGGAGCTAAGCATGCACACCGCAACCGACTACGGCCGGGACGACAAGACCGTGGTGCTCAGCCGCCACGGCCAGGGCCCGGACGCCCCGCGCAGTCCGCTCACCGACTTCAGCGAGCCGCCACGCTATGCGCAACTGGAAGAGCGCATGGTGCAGGCCGCCCGCCTGCGTCCGGGCGAGGCCCTGAACCTGAGTATCAATCCGCTGGTGGGCGCCGCCGCACCCTTGCTGTCCGAGGTGGTCCGCCTGCGCCAGAGCTACGCCGCCGAAGACCTGCACGTGCTCAAGGAGCGCCTGGCCGCTACCCTGCGGTTGTTCGAACAGCGCGCCCTGGCCGATGGCCTGGACAGCGGCGAAGTCATGGCGGCGCGCTACGCCCTCTGCACCACGGTCGACGAAGCCGTGGTCACCACCCCCTGGGGCACTGCCGGCGATTGGTCGCAATTCAGTCTGCTGAGCAGCTTCCACAACGAGACCTTCGGCGGCGAGAAGTTTTTCCTGCTGCTGGAACGTCTCAGCCGCAATCCGGCCAAGCACCTGGCCCTGCTGGAACTGCTCTACCTCTGCCTGGCGCTGGGTTTCGAGGGCAAGTACCGCGTGCTGCCGCGCGGCATGCTCGAACTGGAAGCCATCCGCGACAGCCTCTACCGGCAGATCCGCCAGCTGCGCGGCGACGTGCCCCGCGAGTTGTCACCGCACTGGCAGGGCCTGGATGCCAAGCCGCGACGACTGGTGCGCCTGGTGCCCTGGTGGCTGGTCGGCCTGTTCACCCTGATCTGCCTGGGCAGCCTCTACGGCGGTTTCCGCCTGGTGCTGGACCAGCAGCGCGACAGCCTGCTGGAACACTATCCGGGGCGTCCCGCCGCCACCGCGACCACAACCACCGCTCATCCCGCCTGACACGGATCGCCGTCATGAAAGGACTCATCATCGCACTCGGGCGCAGCCTGCGCCGTCCCTGGACCTGGACCCTGCTGCTGACCCTCGGCCTGGGCAGCCTGGTCTGGACACTCGGCCCGTTGCTGGCCTTCGCCGGTCACAGTCCCTGGGCCTCGGTCAGCCACCGCCTGGCCACCCTCTGCGGCCTGTTCCTGGCCTGGGGCCTGCTGCAGGGCTGGCAGCAGCGCAAACAGCGGCAGCGCCTCGCCACCGTGGAGGGCCAGGACGACCAGCTGCGCGCCGAGCGCATCGACGACGAGGCCCACGAGCTGCAGACCCGCGCTCGCGATGCCCACCGCACCCTGCACGGCGCCGGTCTCTATCACGGCCGCAGCCAACGCTGGCGCCGCGAATTGCCGCACTACCTGCTGCTGGGCCCGGAAGGCGCCGGCAAGACCTCCTTGCTGGATTTCTCCGGCCTGGACTTCCCGCTCAACCTCGAGAAGTCCAGGCTGACCCGGGATGTCAGCGGCACCCGCCACTGCGACTGGTACTTCGCCGAACAGGGCGTGCTGCTGGATACCGCCGGTCGCTACCTGACCCAGGGCGATGCCCCGGTGGACGGCAGCGCCTGGCTGACCCTGCTGCAGCTGCTGCGCCGCCAGCGCCGCACCCGCCCGCTCAACGGCATCCTCGTCGCCCTGCCGGTGGAGCGCCTGGCCAGCGGTAACGAGGTTGAGCTGGAAACCCTGGCGCGCCAGGTCCGCGCCCGGCTGCAGGAGGTCTCCCGCGAACTCCGGGTGCAGGTCCCCGTCTACCTGGTGCTGACCCAGGCCGACCGGCTTCCCGGCTTCGGCGCCTTCTTCGACGGACTCTCCCGCGAGGACAGCGAACAGGTCCTCGGCACCACCTTCCGCGAAGCCCAGAACGGCACCGATACCGCTACCCTGCGCCAGGAATTCGAGGAACTGCTGCGCCGCCTCAACAGCCAGGTCATCCCGCGCATCCACCAGGAACGCGACGGCCAGCGCCGCGGCCAGATCCTCGACTTTCCGCACCAGTTGGGTCGCCTGGGCGACGGTCTCATCCTCTTCGTCGAACTGGCCTTCTCCGGCAATCGCTACCAGCGTGCGGCCCAGCTGCGCGGCTTCTATCTCACCAGCACCCCGGCGCTGACCCAGACGCTCGACGCCCAGACCCAGGGCATCGGCGACCAGCTCGGCCTGCCCAGCACCCTGTTGCCCCAGTACCGCAACGGCCAGCCGCGTTTCATCCGCCAGCTGTTCAGCCGGGTGATCTTCCCCGAAGCCAGCCTGGCCGGGCTCGACCAGCGCGAAGTGCGGCGGCTGAGCTGGGGGCAGCGCAGCCTCTATGCCGCCGCCCTCGCCGGCTTGGCCGTGGGCGCGGCGCTCTGGACCTCCAGCTTCGGCAACAACCACGAACGCCTGGAACGCCTGCGCGACCTGGCACAGCACGGCCTGCAGGCACGCAGCCAGCTCAAGCCCGGCGCCGATGCCCGCGCCCTGCTGCCGGTGCTGGACAATGCCTACGCCGGCACCCAGGTGTTCCCCGCGGCCGGCGCCACACCCCTGCGCGAGCGCACCGGGCTCTATCAGGGCGACGTGGTGCGGCCCACCACCGAAGCCGCCTATCGCCAGGCGTTGCAGAGCGACCTGCTGCCCCGCCTCAAGAGCCAGCTGGAAGAACGCATCCGCGGTAGCCTCGGCGATCGCGAGCGGCTGCTCGGCCATCTGCGCGCCTACCTGATGCTGCAACTGCCCGAGCGCCGCGACAACCGTGCCCTGCGCGACTGGGCCGCAGCGGACTGGTCGCAACGCTATCCCGGCGATGCCCTGACCCAGAACAGCCTCGATAGCCATCTGGCCCGCCTGCTCGAACAGGGCTTCGGCGCCTACCCGGTGGACGCTCAGTTGGTCAGCCAGGCGCGCCAGGTGCTGCGCAGCGAATCCCTCGCCGCGGTGGTGTATCGCATCCTGCGCGACCAGGCCAGCGGCCTGCCGGTCTATCGCCTGAGCCAGCACCTGGGCCCCCAGGCACTGGCCTTCGAAGGCGCCGACTATCCCATCCCCGGCTTCTATACCCGCCAGGGCTACGAGCAGACCTTCTCCACCCAGGGCCTCACGGTGATCCGCGAGCTGGCCGCCGACAACTGGGTGCTGGGCGATGGTGACGGCATCACCGGCATGGACCTGCGCCATCTGCAGGTGGAACTGGAGCAACTCTACTTCCGCGACTACGCCAATCTCTGGAGCGAAGCACTCGCCCGCGTGACCCTGCAGCCCGTGGGTGATGCCAACCAGGGCGCGCTACTGCTGGCCGGCCTGACCTCGGCCAACTCGCCGCTGCTGCAGCTGCTGCGGGAAGTGCGCGACAACACTCGCCTCGCCGCCGTCGCCAGCGATGGGGCGGGCTCGGGCGAGCCCCTGCCAGACAGCGCCCGGCGCAGCCTGCAGACCCGCTTCGAGAATCTGCACCAGCTAATCGACGACCAGGGCACGGCCGTGGCCGACCTCGCGCCGGCCATGGCCGCGCTCAACGATCTCCAGCAGCAACTGGCGGGCCTGGTCCACGCCAGTGCCCCGGAGCAGGCCGCCTTCGACCTGGCCAAGGCGCGCATGGCCGGCAACCGCGATGCGCTGAACGGCCTGCGCACCACTGCCAGTCGCCTGCCGGTCCCGGTCAACGGCTGGCTCGGCCTGCTGGCGGACGACAGCTGGAACCTGATCCTGGCCGGCGCCTACGACTACCTCAACGACCGCTACCAGAGCGAATTGCTGGCGAGCTATCGCAACGGTCTCGACAAGCGTTATCCGTTCAAGGCCGACAGCGAGAGCGACGTCGCCCTGGCCGATTTCCGCGAGTTCTTCAAGGCCCAGGGCATCGCCGACACCTTCTTCGACACCTACCTCAAGCCCTTCGTGATTCGCAGCGACACTGCCTATCGCCTCCGTGCCATCGACGGCCACAGCCTGCCGCTGTCCCGCGAATTCCTCGCCCAGATGGGGCGCACCCAGCAGATCCGCCGCGGCTTCTTCGCCGAGAATCCGGCCGAGCCGGGCATCGTCTTCAAGCTCGAACCCTACTCCCTGGACCCGAGCCTGACCCGCGCCGACCTCAGCATCGGCAAGGAGCGCCTGGAGTACCGCCACGGCCCCATCGTCGCCGCCACCTTCCGCTGGCCGCAGAACGACGCCCTGAGAACCACCCTGGTATTGGAAGAACTCGGCGGCCGTCGCGTCGGCCTGGAGCAGGACGGCAGTGCCTGGTCGCTGTTCCGCCTGCTGGATCGCCTGAAGCTGCAGCAGCACAGCGCTCGCGACGTCATGCTGGTCCAAGCCGATCTCGACGGGCGCCATGCCGGCTACCTGCTGTCCAGCCAGCGTTCGCCCAACCCCTTCGACCTGGCCACCCTGCGCGGCTTCAAGCTACCGGAGCGGCTGTGATGAGCCTGGCCCTGAGCAGCGCCCGCAGCCATCCCGGCAAGGTCCGGGCGCAGAACGAGGATGCCCTGCTGGAGCGCACCGACGACGGTCTCTGGGCCGTCGCCGACGGCATGGGCGGCCATCAGGAAGGTGCCCGCGCCAGCCGCCTGGTGGTGGAACGCCTCGCCGAACTGTCGCTGGGCGACAGCCTGGACGAGCGCCTGGAGCAGGTCCGCCAGGTGCTGCACGGCGTGAATCGGCGCCTCACCCAGGACCTCACGGTGCTCGCCGACAGTGCCGAGCGCCTGGTCGGCACCACGGTGGTAGCGCTGCTGCTCGCTGATGGCGAAGCCGCCTGCGTCTGGGCCGGCGACAGCCGCGCCTATCTATGGCGCGGCAACCAGCTCTACCAGCTGACCCGCGATCACAGCCTGCTGGAGCGACTCGTCGAAAGCGAAGGCCTCACGCCGCGACAGGCGACCCGCCATCCCAGCGCTCGCGCCCTGACCCGTGCCTTGGGCGCCCAAGACGAACTGGCGCTGGACATCGTCCGTTTCGAACTGCTGCCCGGCGATCGCCTGCTGCTCAGCAGCGACGGCCTGCACGGCGCCCTGGAAGAACGCGCCCTGGGCGCTGCCCTCTCTTTGCCCTCGCCAGCCGTGGCGCTGGAGCGTCTGCTCGATGGCGTCCTCCAGGGCCCGGCGCGGGACAACCTCACCGCCATCGTCATCCACCCGCAGGAGGCGGCATGAACGACCAAGAGCTTGCCCTGGACGAAGGCCTCACCCACTTCGCCTTCGCCCAACCCACCGCGGTGCCCGTCACCCGTCAGCTGGCGCCCCTGCCGGAACTGCTCGGTGGTCGCTATCACCTGGAAACCCTGCTGGGCGTCGGCGGCATGGGCGCCGTCTACCGCGCCCGCGATCTGCTCCGTGAGCAGTACGGCGATCCGGCGCCCCAGGTGGCGGTCAAGGTGCTCAACGACGACTTCGCCGAATACAGCGATGCCAATGCCCTGCTCTACGGTGAGTTCGCCCTCACCGTACGGCTACGCCATCCCCACATCATCCGGCTGCATGGCTTCGAGGTGGATCGCGCCAGCGAACGCGCCTTCATCACCCTCGAACTCCTGCGCGGCCCGACCCTCGACGATCTGCTGTGCGACCGGCCTGAAGGCCTGCGCTGGGCGGAACTGCAGGAAATCGCCCTGCCGCTGCTGGACGCCCTGCACTTCGCCCACGTCAACGGCGTACTGCACGGCGACATCAAGCCCAGCAACGTGATCCTCACCGACAACGGCCTGCGTCTGTTCGACTTCGGTCTCGGTCAGCCCTGTGAAGACCTGCTACCTGGTCTGCCGCGGCTGAGTCGCAATCGCTTCAATGCCTGGACGGTGCGCTATGCCTCCCTCGAATTGCTCGAAGAGGGCCTGCTGACACCGGCCGGCGACCTCTACGCCTGCGCCTGCGTGCTCTACGAACTGGCCACCGGCAAGCACCCCTATCGCCGCCTCAGCGCCAAGCAGGCGCGCAGTCTGCAGATCGAGCCCGAACGGCCGCCGGACATGCCCGTCGCTGCCTGGCGGGTCCTGCGGCGGGCACTGGAGATCGATCCTGCCCAGCGCCAGCAGGACCTCGGCGAATGGCACGCACTCTGGCAGACAGCCGCTCAACCGGTACGGCGCTGGTGGCAGCGGCTGAGCCCACGTTCCACGTGAAACCCTTACCACGTCAGGAAGACTCGTTATGTTCAACCCGGCCAATACCCCCGGCTTCACCTTCACCCTGCCGGGCCTCGCCCATGATTTCCAGGTGCTGGCCTTCCAGGGACAGGAAGCCCTCAACCAGCCTTACAGCTTCGAACTGGAACTGGTCAGCGAAAAGGCCGACTGGTCCTTGGAGCAGTTGCTGCATCGTCCGGCCTGGCTGAGCCTGGCACCCGGCGGTCCGGGTATCCATGGCCTACTCGGCGCCATTGCCCAGGGCGATTCGGGCAAGCGCCTGACCCGCTATCGCGTCGAGCTGGTCCCGCGCCTGGCCTACCTGGCCCAGCGCACCAATTCGCGCATCTTCCAGCATCTCAGCGTGCCGCAGATCCTCGTTCGCCTCCTCGAAGAGCACGGCATCCTCGAGGGCGCCTACCGGCTGGCGCTGGGCCCAACGCCCTATCCCGCCCGCGACTACTGCGTGCAATACGGCGAAAGCGACCTGCACTTTCTCGATCGCCTCTGCGAGGAAGAAGGCATCCACTACCACTTCGAACACCAGCCCGAGGGCGCCGTGCTGGTCTTCGGCGATGACGCCACCAGCTTTCCGCGCCTCGCCGCCACCGCCTATCACCCCGGCAGCGGCCAGGTCGCCGAGCGTCCGGTCATTCGCCGTCTGCAGGTGGGCCTGCAGACCCGCAGCAGCCAACTGACCCTGCGCGACCAGGACCCGCTGCAACCCCGGCTGCGCCTGGAAAGCCGTAGCGACGCCGAGCAGCGGCCGACGCTCGAACACTACGCCTTCCCCGCCGGCTTCCGCGACCGCACCCGCGGCAAGCAACTCAGCGCCCGGGGGCTGGAAGCCCTGCGCGCCGACAGCCAGGCAGCCGAGGGTCAGAGCGACCAGCCAACCCTTTCCACCGGTCACTTCCTGCCCCTGACCGAGCATCCCCGCGCGGACTGGAACCAGCTCTGGCTGCTCACCCGCATCGACCACCAGGGCCTTCAGCCCCAGGTGCTGGAAGAAGGCCTGGGCACGCCCAGGTTGCTGCCCGCGCCTGGCGACGACGGCTGGACCCAGGGCTATCGCAACAGCTTCCAGGCCATCCCCTGGCAACTGCCCTTCCGCCCGGCACGGCGCCATCCCAAGCCGTGCCTGCTCGGCCAGCAGAGCGCCGTGGTCACCGGGCCGGCCGGCGAAGAAATCCATTGCGACGCCCTGGGCAGGGTCAAGGTGCAATTCCACTGGGATCGCGAGAGCCAGGCCGACGAGCGCACCAGTTGCTGGCTGCGGGTCGCCAGCGGCTGGGCAGGCAACGGCCACGGCGCCCTGAGCGTGCCACGCATCGGCATGGAGGTGCTGGTCGGCTTTCTCGAAGGCGATCCCGACCAGCCGCTGATCCTCGGCTGCCTGTACCACGCCGAGCATCGGCCGCCGCTGGAGCTGCCCAGGGACAAGACCCGCAGCTCCTTCAAGAGCCTGAGCAGCCCCGGCGGCGGTGGCTACAACGAACTGCGCGTAGAGGATCGCCAGGGTCAGGAAGAGATCCACGTCCACGCCCAGCGCGACTGGGACGAACACATCCGCCACGACCACCGCAGCGAGATCGGCAATGAAAGGCACCAGCGCATTCGCGGTAACAGCCACAGCGAACTGCACGCCGAAGAGCACCGCCTCGTCCACGGCGCACGCAAGGCCGAGGTCAAGGCCAGCGACCACCTGCTGATCGGTGGCAGCCAGCACCTCAAGCTGGGCACGAGCCAATTCGTCGAAGCCGGCCAGGAGATCCATATCAAGGCCGGCGACAAGGTCGTCATCGAAGCCGGCACCGAACTGACCCTGAGCGCCGGCGGCAGCTTCATCAAACTCGATCCCAGCGGCATCACCCTGGTCGGCCCCCTCGCCCGCCTCAACGCTGGCGGATCGCCTACCAAGGGTTCAGGCATCGCCCTGCAACTGCCGCGGCCGCCGGGCGTTACCGAGCAGGGAGCTGCTGGCGAGCCGAACCAGTTGGCGCTGGCCAATGAGCTTGAACGCCAGGATGTGAAGCCGCAGCGAATGCTCAAATTTTCCGTTTGATCCCGCACCACTGAAAGGACCGACCGCGGCGACGCGGTCCCTGCCAAGGACAGCAAAATGACTACCACTCCCACCACAGCAACCCCCAAGGTGGAAAACTGGGCCTATCCCTTCAAGGCGAAGGGCGGCCAGGACGTCACCGATCCCCGGCTCTACCAGCAAGCCCTGGCGCATGCCCGCGGCGGCACCTACCTGCTGGGCAGCAACGGCCTCTGGCACGGCGGCGTGCACTTCGACGAAGGCACCGCCGCCTACCTGGACCAGTCCCGCATCCACTGCATCGCCGACGGCGAGGTGGTGGCCTATCGTATCGACGACAAGGTCCACCGCTTAGCGTCCGAGGAGGGCCTGGCGCCGGAGGACAAGACCTACTCCACCAGCTTCGTCCTGGTCCGCCACCGCCTGGAAGCGCCGCGACTGCCCGACAACCCCGAAGCCCCGCCTTCGCTGGTGTTCTTCAGTCTTTACATGCACCTGCTCGACTGGGCCGGCTACGAGGCCAACCCCGCCTTGCCGCGCCCGTCTTTCTGGGGTAGCGACCGCTTCCGTGTGCATACCCAGGGCGGCAAGCTCAACGTCAGGCAGAAGCCCAGCAGCCAGGCTCTCGTCCAGGCCGAGCTGAACAACGGCAGCCAGGTCCGCATCTTGGGTACGGGCGACTGGTGTCAGCTGATCGAGATACTGGACAACGGCTTGAGGCCCCTACCGGGACGGGCACAGGTCGACCTGGGCTACGTCGCCCGCCGCTATCTCAAACCGGAGGCTGCACCCAAGGCCCAGAACAGCGTGGTGGTCCTGGACCATCCCTTTCCCATCAAGGCTGGCGAGCTACTTGGCCATCCGGGGCTTTACGAAGGCCAGCAGCAGATCCACCTGGAAACCTTCAGCTGCGACGACCTCCCCGCCTTCATCGAACGCAGCCGCGCCTGGGCCGCTCGTTTGCCGGACAGCGAAAGAACCCTGCTGAAAATCCACGCCGGCGCCAGCAAGCTGATTACCCACAGGCCCAATATCGACGCCAGCCATCCTCCGAAGATCAGCGATCCAGGCGTTCAGGTGGGCGTGGACCTCATCCTCAGCCTGGCTCAAATGGATGCCCTGCCCGCTGCCGACAAGATCGTCGTAGCCGCGCGAAACGAAGGGGGTGTTCGCACAGAGGAACAGCGCTGGTGGCATCTGAAAGGCCTGCTGGCGGATGCTGAAGGAAAGCCAATAGAAGGGTGGCTTTGTGAGCAGGAGTTTATTACTAGCCGGCATAGTCCGTGGGAGTGGGTTGATCATGAGTTAATTTACGACTCAACTCCTCCTAAAGCACGCCTTGCTTATCATCTACAAGCTTTACACCTTCTAACCCAAGATGAAAGTATCGTCTACAAATCCGAGATTACTGAATGCAGCCAAAGCCCTGTAATCTCTAGATTCTACAGCGTAATTGACGAGAACAAAGATAAATCATTAAGCAGCCATGAATTGCAAAAATTCCTTTCGAAACCCTGGCTAGCTCAGAAACTAGAGAAAACCTCAGTATTATCTAAAAGCGAGTGGGCGTGGGACGCTAACACCTGGAACTCTTTAGATAGACTTTTGACTCCTGAATTGGGAAAAGAAAACGAAAAGTGGGAAGATGAAAAGAGAAAAATAGAAATTTTATCTTGGTGGAAACAAACGCACTCAATAGAGTGCCTTTCTACGTCCTCAATATTTTGGCATATCCATACTCTAGATTTAGAAAATATCTTTTCGAGACAGAGCATTCATCCCATTGTAAATCTCTTTGGAGAGAGAATAGAGTTCAAATTTCTACTAAAACATCAAGAAAAAAAGTTAGAAGACACAGACATCAGAGAAGCTGCTGCTGAATTAGAGTGTGAACCTGGATTAGTGTATGCGATTGCAAAACAGGAATCTTCTCACTCTTCCTTCATTGAAATAGACGGAGAAAAAATCCCTTCAATTCTGTACGAGCGTCATCATTTTAGAAAGCTGGTTCGCAATGAGACTCTTGAACACACCCATAGTGACATATACGGTAGCCCCTATAGAAGAGCTAAAAAACTAAAAGATGGGTCTTATATAGACATCAAGACACAAGAAAAGATACAGTTGGTGGATACCTATGGGCCTTCAGGACGTTTTCAATACGAACGTCTTATCCGCGCATACTTTCTAAACGAAGACGCCGCACTTAAGGCTGCGTCCTGGGGTAAATTCCAGATAATGGGATTTAACTATAATGTAGCGGGCTACAATACAGTTAAAGAGTTCACGCAAGCTATGTCTAAGGGCGACAGCGAACACATCAAAGCCTTTTTAAAATTTGCAAAAAGTAATCGTACCCTTATAAAAGGACTCAGGACAAGAGATTTTGAAATGATTGCGCAAGGGCACAATGGAGAAAATTGGAAAGATATAAATCCGGATTACGCAAAAAATATAGAGGCTTTCTACAATGACTATAAAAACAACTGAGAAATCGGTAGCTGCTTTACTTTTTTTTGTATGCAGCTGCTCATTTGCAGCAGAACAACCTAATTATATTGAAACCAGCCTTTGCCTACCAAAAGAAAATATTGTCTTTTCGTTCAAAACAAACCCAAAGGAAAAAATCGCATCTATTTGTATGGGTCCTCAAAGAAGCTACCTTGTATACAGATACGGAACCCAAAACCGTATAGAACTAAACTATCCTACCAACCCTAATTTCAGCTCATGGAAAAGCTTTTGTTTCAATAGTTATGTGAGAGCAGGAGGAGAGCTAAATGACCCTAAGGGGGAGCGCGAAATCTCATTCAGCAATAGCGGAACTGATTACTCAGTCTATCAAAACTGGGGATCAGAAAATAACTATGAGATTGGCATCCTAATCATAAGCAAAGGTAAGAGCTATAGAATATCTGGAATTCCCAAAAGCCAAATAGGATCGCTTTCTCGCTTAGAAAACTCCAAAGACCTGCTGAGCATAAGAGAATAGATAACGTTCAAATCAGTTAAGGTGAGATACCCGAAACAGATAGTGCTGGATAGACAGTGACCTCTTTTATCCATCAAATAACAAATAGTCCCCGCCGCATAGAAATACTACTGTCGGACCGTTATTCTCGCTTGAGCAGCACCTTTACCCTACTCTCCAACAACCCCGGAAACCTCCCATACCACGTCTGATTCAACGGCGACGGATGCGGCAGCGGATAGAGAGTCAGCGTCTTGCGGGTGCCCTCCTCCGTTTCCAGGGTGACCTCGATGCTGCTTTCGAAGCGGTCTTCGCTTTTCCAGAAGGCTTCCAGGCGGGCGCGTTCGGTCTTGGGTTGGTCGATGCCGAACCAGAGGAAGGCTTCGCGGCCGAGGGTGATGAGCTGGGTGCCGTGCCAGTGGTCGACCAGCAGGCGGCGCATCAGGGGGTGGAAGGTTTTCTTCACTCGCTCCGACCAGGCTTTGTTGCCGAGCGGCTTGTAGGGCACGGTGTTGGCCCAGAAGAATTGCTGGCTGAGGCTGCGGGTGGCTTCGAAATCGGCCGGGGGTTGGCCGTGCAGGTGCTGGTAGAGCACCTTGCGGGCGATCTGGCCGCCGCTACCGATGAAGGGCTCGCCGTACTTGACCTCATCCCGCCCCGGATCGCGACCGAAGAAGCCCAGGGGCGCATCCGGGTCGCCCAGGCCGATGATGGGGTCCAACGGGTCCTTGGCGAATTGTTCGTAGACCGGAAGATCGACGCCCGGAAGATCGGCGGCGAGCTGGCGAAAGGCCTCGCGCTCTGTGGAAGACAGCGGCATGCAATGGCTCTCCATCGAGGAATTAATCCCTCTTGTAGAGCCCTGCCCTGCGGGTGACGTTCCGTTACGACTGGCGGAAGGGCGGCCCTGGAGCGATAGGGTAAACTGCCCGGCTCGAACGACCTTCAAGGTGAATCCCGTTGATCAATCTGCTACGCAACGGCCTCGGCCAGGTGATCGTCGGCCTGGATCTGGTGACCCGGCCGCGCAAGCTCAAGCGCACTGAGCAGGCCCAGGCCGCCATCGAGGCGGAGCTGGCGCAGCTGTCGCTCTATCAATTCCAGGCCTGCCCCTTCTGCGTGAAGACGCGTCGGGCGCTGCATCGGTTGAACCTGCCGATCCGACTCAAGGACATCAAGAAGGACCCGCAGCTGCGCGCCGAGCTGGAACAGGGCGGCGGTCGGGTGAAGGTGCCCTGCCTGCGCATCGACGAAGGCACCCAGAGCGTGTGGATGTACGAGTCGGACGACATCATCGCCTATCTGGAGCAGCGCTACGGCGAACGGCCGGCGGCCTAACTTCCTGGTTGAAGCGACTGGCGGACAAGCTTGTCCGCCCTACCGACCGTCTCAGTCCAATCTAGAGATCGCTTTCCTCGACCTTGCGCACCTTGCTGGCATCCAGAGTGTAGGAGGCTTCGGCCAGGTCGTTGTCGACCGCCTCGGTGTGCAGGGTGCCGATGACCCAGTAGGGCTCGTAGATGTCGGGTAGCGGCACGCCCTTGGGATAGCGCACCAGCACGATCTGGTTCGGTGGGGGCGGCGGGACGTGGATGCAGGCGCCCGGATAGGGCACCAGGAAGAATTCGCGGAAATTACCCTTGGCATCGGTCTCCAGGGGCACCGGGAAACCACCCAGGCGGATGGTCTTGCCATTCAAGGCCGCTACGGTGCGGGTGGAGTGCATCACCTCAGGTAACCTGCTGTCCTTTTGCTTGAGTCCGCCCGGCGAGCCGAAGCCGCCCGGTGCCTCGGGGCTGTCGTGGCTGATCTCGGGCATGGTTTCCAAGGCATGGCGATCCTCTGCGGTGAGGAGGTCGAGCCAGTTGGTTTCCGGGGGTTCGCCCTTGGCGGCGTGGGCCAGCAGCGGCAGGCTAGCGAGCAACAGGGCGATGAGCAGTCTGGGCATGGTCGGCAGGTCGGACGTAAAAGTTCGAGTGTGAGACGCGCCAGGCTTGGGGTCCAGTCTCAAGGCTGCAAAGCAGGGCCTCTCCCATGAAAAAGCCCCTGGGTCGACGGGCGACACCAGGGGCGGAAACGCTGTGCTACTGGGCTTCGCTGAGGCGAAGCGGCGTCTTAGCGACGCTTGGTGACCATGCCGTAGATGAACAGCACGATGATGGCACCGATCACGGCACCGATGAAGCCTGCGCCTTGACCGGCCTGGTAGATACCCAAGGCCTGGCCCAGGTAGGTGGCGACCACGGAGCCGACGATGCCCAGGATGATGGTCATGATCCAGCCCATGCTGTCGTCGCCCGGCTTGAGGAAGCGGGCAACCAGGCCGACGATGAGACCGATGATGATGGTTGCGATGATGCCCATGTGAAGAATCCCCTGTTTGAGTGCTGGTAGGACGACGCGCGTCAGCAGGCGTCGTTGTACTCTCCGACCATCGGTGATCCGCCGAGGTTCAGGGGAAAACGGCTTCCGTGCGCGGAAGCCGTCTGGCATCAGTCCTGGATCAGGGCTTCCAGGGCGGCGATGCGGGTCTGCAGGGTCGCGGCATCGGTGCAGCGCAAGGTAGCGTGACCGACCTTGCGCCCGGCCTTGAAGGCCTTGCCGTAGTGGTGCAGGTGGCAGTCTTCCAGGGCGGTGACGGCGGCCACCGGCGGTACCGAGCCGATGAAGTTGACCATGGCGCTCTCGCCCACCTTGGCGGTGGAACCCAGCGGCAGGCCGGCCACGGCGCGCAGGTGATTCTCGAACTGGCTGCACTCGGCGCCTTCGATGGTCCAGTGCCCGGAGTTGTGCACCCGCGGGGCGATCTCGTTGGCTTTCAGGCCATCCTCGACCTCGAAGAACTCGAAGGCCAGCACACCGACGTAGTCGAGCTGTTCCAGCACGCGACGGGCATAGTCTTCGGCCAGGGCCTGCAGCGGATGGTCGGAGCTGGCTACCGACAGCCGCAGGATGCCGCTCTCGTGGGTGTTGTGCACCAGGGGATAGCAGGCCACCTCGCCATCGCGACCACGCACGGTCACCAGGGAGACCTCGCCGGTGAAGGGCACGAAGCCTTCCAGCAGCAGGGGCACGCTGCCCAGCTCGGCGAAGGCGTCGGTGACGTCTTCCGGCTGACGCAGGACCTTCTGGCCCTTGCCGTCGTAGCCCAGGGTACGGGTCTTGAGCACGGCCGGCAGACCGATGCGCGCCACGGCGGCATCCAGATCGGCCTGGGAGAGGACGTCGGCGAAGGCCGGGGTGGGGATGCCCAGGTCGCGGAACATGGACTTCTCGAACAGCCGGTCGCGGGCGATGCGCAGGGCTTCGGCGGACGGATAGACCGGCACGAATTGCGCGAGAAAGGCTACGGTCTCGGCCGGGACGCTCTCGAATTCGAAGGTGACCAGGTCGACTTCATCGGCCAGTTGACGCAGGTGATCCTGGTCGCCGTAGTCGGCGCGCAGGTGCTCGCCCAGGGCGGCGGCGCAGGCGTCCGGCGCCGGATCGAGGAAGGCGAAGTTCATGCCCAGCGGCGTGCCGGCCAGGGCGAGCATGCGGCCCAGCTGGCCGCCACCGATGACGCCGATCTTCATGCCTGCTCCCTCGGATCGGGATTGTCCAGCACGGTGCGGGTCTGCTCTTCGCGGAAGGCGTTGAGCCGCTCGTGGTACTCGGGGTACTTGCCGCCGAGGATGCTGGCGGACAGCAGCGCCGCGTTGATGGCACCGGCCTTGCCGATGGCTAGGGTGGCGACCGGTACGCCCGCGGGCATCTGCACGATGGACAGCAGGGAGTCGACGCCCGAGAGCATGGAGGACTGCACCGGCACGCCCAGCACCGGCAGGTGGGTCTTGGCGGCGCACATGCCCGGCAGGTGGGCGGCGCCACCGGCACCGGCAATGATCACCTCGATACCGCGACCGGCAGCCTCTTCGGCGTACTGGAACAGCAGGTCGGGGGTGCGGTGGGCGGAGACCACCTTCACTTCGTGGGGAATGCCCAGCTTGTCCAGCATATCGGCGGTGTGGCTCAGGGTGGACCAGTCGGACTTGGAGCCCATGATCACGCCTACGAGTGCGCTCATCGTCGTGCCTCTGAAATGAAGAAGCCACGCGGTGGACGTGGCTTGGGAAATGAGCGGCCTAGTATAGACGAAAGCGGGGCGCAGCGTGCTCCTGCGCCGGGTATCGCCTGTCGGTTGGAGGACAGGATGTGGCGCCCGGGAGATGGGTGGTGGTTTGGGGCGAGAGATGCGGGCTAGATGCTTGGCTGATTCGGGCTGGATCGTGCGAAGAGCGCCCTCACCCCAGCCCTCTCCCGCAGGCGGGAGAGGGAGTGGATTGGCATAGCTTGAGAGCGCGGGTGTCTATTGACGTCTGCCGATCTGACCTCGCCTGCAGAACTGTTTTATCGCGGCCATGGGCCGCTCCTACGGGGACATCGAAGCCTGTAGGAGCGGCCGCGTCGGCGGACCGCCATGGCCGCGATTAATGCAGAGCGGCCGCGTCGGCGAACCAGGCTTCGCCTCAGATCCCCACGTCCGGCAGTTGCGGGCGGGTTTCCAGGGCCTTGGCCATCAGGCGTTCGACGAAGGTGCGGTCCGCTTCCGGCAGGGCCAGGCGCGGCGGGCGGGTCAGGGCGCTGCCGCGGCCGGCGAGTTCTTCGCAGAGCTTGATGCACTGCACCAGGTCCGGGCGGGCATCCAGGTGCAGCAGCGGCATGAACCATTCGTAGAGCGGCATGGCCTCGGCGAAGCGGCCGGCCTTGGCCAAACGGAAGATGGTTTCGCCTTCGGTGGGGAAGATGTTGGACATGCCCGAGACCCAGCCCTCGGCGCCCACGGCGATGCTTTCCAGCACCACGTCGTCGAGGCCGGCGAACAGGACGAAGCGGTCGCCCACCTCGTTGCGCACGTCGATGAAGCGGCGGGTGTCGCCGGAGGAGTCCTTGAAGCAGACGATGTTGTCGACGTCGGCCAGGGAGATGAGGATGTCCGGAGTGACATCGTTCTTGTAGATGGGCGGGTTGTTGTAGACCATCAGCGGCAGGTCGAGGGCGCTGGCCACGCTGCGGAAGTGGGCGGCGGTCTCATGGGGCTTGGCCGAGTAGACCAGGGCCGGCATGAGCATGATGCCGTCGGCACCGGCGCGACCCACCGCCTGGGCGGTGCGGGTGGCATTGAGGCTGGTGAATTCGGCCACGCCGCAGATCACCGGTACGCGACCGCCGGCGGCGTCCTTGGCCACTTCCACCAGGGAGATCTTCTCGTCCAGGGTCAGGGAGGTGTTCTCGCCCACGGTGCCGCACATCACCAGGCCGGAGACGCCATCGCGCACCAGGTTGGCGATCACGCCGTGGGTCTTCTCCAGGTTGATCGAGAAGTCGTCGTTGAATTGGGTGGTGACGGCGGGAAAGACGCCGCTCCAGTTGACGCGGGGAGTGCTCATGCGGGGGTTTCCTCCAGACGGGAACGGGGCTTGAGAGAGTCGCGGTATTGCCGGGGCGACAGGCCGGTGAGACGGCGGAACTGGCGACTGAAGGCGCTGTGGTCGGTATAGCCACAGGCCAAGGCCACCTCGGTGACGGGCAGATCGCGGGCCAGCAGGCGCGAGGCGGCGTCGAGCCGGGCCTTGTGCAGCAACTGCTGGGGCGTGAGGCGCAGGATGCGTTTGCACTGGCGTTCCAGCTGGGAGACCGACAAGCCCACCCGCTGGCTCAGTTCGCCCACCGAGAGCGGCTGGGCATAGTGCTCGCGCAGGTAGCGGTCGACCTCGGCCACCTTGGCGTGGGCCGGATGATCGGCGGCCGGCGCCTGGAGATCGTGGGAGATGCCGGCCATGCCCATGAGTCGGCCCTGGGCGTCGTGCAGCGGCAGCTTGCGGGTCAGGCACCAGCCCGGGGTACGGCCGGCATAGAGGTGCAATTCCAGTTGGTCGTCCAGCGCCAGGCCTTCGCGCAGCACGCGGCGATCCTGCTCGGCATAGGCGCCGCCCAGGGGCGCGGGAAAGACTTCCTCGGCGGTCTTGCCGAGCAGTTCGGCGACGCTCTCGTAGCCGCAGCGCTGGGCCAGGGTCAGGTTGACCAGCACGTAGCGCGCCTCCAAGTCCTTGACGAAGAACACCACGCCGGGAATGGCGTCGAGCAGCGGCGCCACCAGGCTCAGGCTGGCGAGCAGCGCCGGCAGGTCGGCGGGCCGGGCGCGACTCAAGGCGTCCAGGTGGGCGGCGGCGTTCATTTCTCGTCCTCGGTCAGGGTCAGGAGGCTGTCGATACGGGTGGGTTGCAAGGGAAAGCGCGGAATCGGCGGCGTCCAGCCCAGCAGGACGCGAGTGGCCTGGCCGCAGATGCGGCCCTGGCAGGCGCCCATGCCACAGCGACTGCGCAGCTTGGCCTGGGTCCAGTCGGCGTGGCCGACCAGGGCGCCGAGGGAGACATCCTCGCAGCGGCAGACCAGGGTGTCCGGTTGGGCCAGGCGGGCGATGGCGGGATTCAGGGCGAAGGTGCGCGCCAGCTGCGCCGCGAAGCGGCGCCAGGCACGGGCCTCGGTCTGCACGCGGGCAGCGGCACCGAGCTGGTCGCTGGCGACCAGGCCGGCGATCCGTCCGGTGGCCTGGGCCAGTTCGTTGCCGCCGATGCCAGTGCATTCGCCGGCGGCCAGGATATGCGGTTGGCTGGTGCGCTGGTGGTCATCTACTGCCACGGCGCCATCCAGGGTCGCGCAGCCCAGGCTCTGGGCCAATTCGACATTGGGTACCAGGCCATAGCCACAGGCCAGGCGGTCGCAGGCCACGTCCCAACGACGCTCGCCCTGGCGCAGGCGCACGCCTTCGAGGCGATCGCTGCCGAGTGCAGCCTCGACCCAGGTGCCGGACCGGTAGCGGGGCGTGGCCAGGGTCAGCGCCTGGCGCAGCTTGTTCGGCCAACGCCAGAGTCCCAGGCCGAAATCGAGTACGGCGCGGCGGTCAGCCTGTTCGGCGACCAGGGCGACGTGTCCGCCGGCCTGGCGGGCGGTGGCAGCGCTGGCCAGCAGCAGCGGACCGGTGCCGGCGACGACGATGCGCTCCTCGGCGACTTCGACGCCGCCCTTGATCAACGCCTGCAGGCCGCCAGCGCCGGTCACCCCAGGCAGGGTCCAGCCGGGGAATGGCAACAGCAGTTCGCGAGCACCGGTGCAGAGGATGAGCTTGTCGAAGCTCAGCGTCCGGCTGACAGTGGCATCTTCCAACAACAGCTGGCGTGGCCCCAGGACCGCGGCAACGCGGGTCTGGGTGAGCAGGGTGACGTCTGCCGGCAACTGGCCGACTTCGGCGGCGACCTGGCCCGCCCGAGCACGCCAGATCTGGCCGCCCGGCAGAGGATTGTCGTCCAGCAGCACCAGCTTTAAGCCCTGGCCACTGGCGGCGCGGGCGGCGGCGAGTCCGGCCGGGCCGGCGCCGACGATGAGCAGGTCGCAGTGAGTGAGGGTCATGGCAGTCGCTCCACCTGCATGCCGTCCTGGCAGGGGGTCTGGCAGGCCAGGCGCCGGACGCCATCGACCTGCACGCGGCACTCCTGGCAGACGCCCATGCCGCAGAAGGGCGCGCGGGCTTCGCCAGTCACCGAGCGGCGTGCCGTGGGATTATGACTCTTGGCCAGAGCCGCGGTGAGCAGGCTGCCGGGATGGATCTCCAGGCGCTCGCCATCGATGAACAGGGTCAGCATGCCTGGCTCCTTGCGGCAGTCGCGAAACGGGCCGGGGCGAAGGGTTCCACGTGGAACGTCGGCTGCTCGTCGAACAGTCCGGCGACGATGGCTTCGGCGGTGGCTGGCGCGGTGGTGACGCCCAGGCCTTCATGACCGACCGCCAGCCACAGACCGGGCTGGTCGGGATGGACACCGATCAGCGGCAGGCCATCGGGGCTGGCGGCGCGCTGGCCGGTCCAGCCGCGGATCAGCGAGGTATGGCTCAGACCAGGCAGATAGTCCAGGGCGCGGCGCAGCAGCTGACCGACCACCGCGGGTTCCACGGCAGGATCCGGACGCTCGAACTGTCGCGCGGAGCCGATCAGCAACTGGCCGGTGGGTCGTGGCTGGACGTTGAAGGCTACCGAGGCGCCGCTGCTGGCATGGGCACTGGCGCCATAGCCAATCTCCACCAGTTGATGGCGGACCTGCTCGGGGTAGCGGTCGGTGATCAGCAGATGGCCCTTCTTGGGCACCAGCGGCAGGTCCGGGCAGAGACTGGCGGCCTGCAGGCCGGCGGCGAGTATCACGGCGTCGGCGGTCAGCCAGCGGCCATCGTGCAGGCGCACCCGTGTGCCTTCGACGGCGCTTACCCGGGCACGCTGGAATTCGATCAGCGGCGAGCGCTGCAGCAGCCAGGCGGCCACCACCGGGGCATAGAGCAGACCGTCGCCGGGCACCTTGAGGCTGCCAGCCAGAGCGGTCAATGCGGGCTCGGCGGCGGCAGTCGCCGCAGCGTTCAGCGGCTGGTTGGCGATGCCCTGGGCGTCGAGGCGCTGGCGCTTCGCTTCGATGAGATCGAGTTCGGCGGCATCGCGGGCCAGCCAGAGGGTGCCGCAGTTGCGGTAGTCGGCGGCGCTCGGCAACTGGGGGACCAGCTCGCGCCAGAGCGCCAGGGAGCGGGCGCTCAGGGTCAGTTCGGCGGGGTCGTCGTCCATCACCACCAGGTGGCCCATGCCGGCGGCGGAGGCACCGGGCAGGCCGGCGTCCAGCACCCGCACACGGCAGCCGCGCGCGGCCAGGGCCGCCGCGCAGCTGGCACCGATGATGCCGGCGCCGACGACGAGGACGTCCGCCACCGGCTTCACCCCGGGATACCCCAGGCAAAGGGATCGTCCGCGGCCAGCAGCAGGGTCGCTTCGGCCATGACGTGAGCGCGGCCGCGGATCACCGGCAGGATGCGGCCTTCGTCGCCGGGCTGGTAATGGGCCTCGAAGCGACTGCCGATGACGCTGGCCTGGCGCCAGACGGCGCCGGGCGCCAGGTCGCCATCGGCCGCGAGGCAGGCCAGCTTGGCACTGGTGCCGGTGCCGCAGGGCGAGCGGTCATAGGCACGCCCTGGGCAGAGCACGTAGCTGCGGCTGTCGGCGCCGTCCGGGTCGTCGGCGAAGAGTTCGATGTGGTCGATATGGCCGCCCTGGTCGCCGGTGATGCCGGCGGCCTCCAGGGCGCCACGCAGGGCCAGGCTGAAGGTAAGCAGCTCGTCGAGGTTGTCGGCGGCGATGCGTTGGCCGTGATCGGCACAGAGGAAGAACCAGTTGCCGCCCCAGGCGATGTCGCCGCTGACCGGGCCATGGCCGGGAATCTCTACCTGGACGGCGTGGCGATAGCGATAGGCCGGGACGTTGCGCACGCTGACGCTGCCGTCCTGATGCAGGGTGGCGGTGACGTCGCCCACCGGGGTTTCAATCAGGTGGTCGCCCGGGCCGATCCGGCCCAGATGGGCCAAGGACACCACCAAGCCGATGGTGCCGTGGCCGCACATGCCGAGGTAACCGACCTCGTTGAAGAACACCACGCCAGCGCTGGCCGCGGGGGATACCGGCTCACAAAGCAACGCCCCGACCAGCACCTCGTTGCCACGCGGTTCGCGCATGCAGGCCCGGCGGAAGGCATCGTGCTCGCCCGCCAGGAGGCTTCGGCGTTCGGCCATGCTGCCGTGGCCCAGCTCGGGAAAACCGTCCAGCACCAGGCGGGTGGGTTCGCCGCCGGTATGGGAGTCGATGACGCGGATGCGCTGCATGGCTGACCTCCGTGAGAGAGATCCCAGTGTCGCGCAGAAAGGCGGAAAAGGCTTGCAGGACGTCGGCTATTGAAATGCCGAAATCAGCACAATCTAATACTGTCGATTAGCCGCTGTGGCTCTGGCTTTCGAGATGCCGCCAAACCTGTTGCACCAGCCGCTTGCGCAACAGGGCACAGCGATAGAGGCGGATCTCCAGGCCGACCTGCCAGGCGGCGTCGCCGCAAATGGCCAATTCGCCGCGGGCCAATTCCGCGGCTACCGACAGCTGCGGCACCCAGGCCACGCCCAGGCCCTGCAGCGCCATGGTCTTGAGGCTGTCGGCCATGGCGGTTTCGTAGAGGGTGACGGCGCGCAATTTGCGCTGGCGCAGCAGCAGATTCACCGAGCGACCGAGGAAGGCGCCGGCGCTGTAGGCCAGCAAGGGCACGCTGCCCTCCCCGTCCAGCTGGAACAGCGGCTGACCGTCGCCATCGGTGGCGCAGACCGGCAGCATGGCGGTGTGCGCCAGGTGCAGCGAGGGAAACAGTTCCGGGTCCATCTGCAGGGCGGCGTCGGGATCGTGGAAGGCCAACATCAGGTCGCAGGCGCCGTCGCGCAGGGCGTGGATGGCATCGCCGACGTTGGTGGCCACCAGGCGACTGGCCAGCGCCAGGCCCTGGCCGCGCAGGCCAGCGATCCATTGCGGGAAAAAGCCCAGGGCCAGGGAGTGGGCGGCGGCGAATTGCAGCACCTCGCCCTGCCCGCCTTCCAGGTGGTGCAGATGGCGTACCGTCTCACCCAGTTGCTCCACCACGCTGCGCGCCGTGACCAGGAACAGCTGGCCGGCTTCGGTGAGGCTGACCGGCGTATGGGATCTGTCGACCAGGGTCAGGCCGACGCTTTCCTCCAGGGCGCGGATGCGCCGGCTGAAGGCCGGCTGGGTGACGAAACGCTTTTCGGCGGCCTGGGAAAAACTGTAGGTGGCCGCCAGGGCGACGAAGTCTTCCAGCCATTTGAATTCGATGTTCATGGCACCCATACGTCGTCGGATCTCACGAGGTCACAACGGAAGTTATGCCGATCCGGCATGAGGCTTGGCGGATCGGCATTGGCCGAGAGCGGCTGGCAGGCCTAGATTTTAAGGCATCGCGGCGCCTGCCGCTTGATCGAAGCCTAACGCTATCATGTCCGACTCTGCATCATCCGTCCGCCTCGAAAAAGATCTCCTCGGTACTCTCGACGTCCCTGCCGATGCCTATTACGGCATCCAGACCCTGCGCGCCGTGCAGAACTTCCGCCTCTCCGGCGTGCCCCTCGGGCACTATCCGAAGCTGGTGGTGGCCCTGGCCATGGTCAAGCAGGCCGCGGCCGACGCCAACCACCGCCTCGGCCACCTGCCGGCGGAAAAGCACCAGGCGATCAATGAGGCCTGCTCGCGCATCATTCGCGGCGAATTCCATGACCAGTTCGTGGTGGACATGATCCAGGGCGGCGCCGGCACCTCGACCAACATGAACGCCAACGAGGTGATCGCCAACGTGGCCCTGGAGATCCTCGGCCACGCCAAGGGCGAGTATCGCCACCTGCACCCGAACAACGACGTGAACATGGCGCAGTCGACCAACGACGCCTACCCCACCGCCATCCGCCTGGGCCTGCTGCTCGGCCACGACGCCCTGCTCGCCAGCCTGGACAGCCTGATCACCGCCTTCGCCGCCAAGGGTGTGGAATTCGCCGAGGTGCTGAAGATGGGCCGCACCCAGCTGCAGGACGCGGTGCCCATGACCCTCGGCCAGGAATTCCATGCCTTCGCCACCACCCTGGGCGAGGACCTGGCGCGGCTGAAGAGCCTGGCGCCGGAGCTGCTCACCGAGGTCAACCTCGGCGGTACCGCCATCGGCACCGGTATCAACGCCGACCCCGGCTACCAGCTGCTGGCCGTACAACGCCTGGCCGACATCAGCGGCCAGCCGCTCAAGCCCGCCGCCGACCTGATCGAGGCCACCTCGGACATGGGCGCCTTCGTGCTGTTCTCCGGCATGCTCAAGCGCACCGCGGTGAAGCTGTCGAAGATCTGCAACGACCTGCGCCTGCTCTCCAGCGGTCCGCGCACCGGTATCAACGAGATCAACCTGCCGCCGCGCCAGCCGGGCAGCTCCATAATGCCGGGCAAGGTCAATCCGGTGATCCCCGAGGCGGTCAACCAGGTGGCCTTCGAGATCATCGGCAACGACCTGGCGCTGACCCTGGCGGCCGAGGGCGGCCAGCTGCAGCTCAACGTCATGGAGCCCTTGATCGCCTACAAGATCTTCGACTCCATCCGCCTGCTGCAGCGCGCCATGGACATGCTGCGCGAGCATTGCATCACCGGCATCACCGCCAATGTCGAGCACTGCCGCCGCCAGGTGGAACACTCCATCGGCCTGGTCACCGCGCTCAACCCCTACCTCGGCTACGAGACCTCCACCCGCATCGCCAAAACGGCGCTGGAAAGCGGTCGCGGCGTGCTGGAACTGGTGCGCGAAGAGAACCTGCTGGACGAGGCGACCCTGGACGACATCCTGCGCCCCGAAAACATGATCGCCCCGCGATTGGTGCCGCTCAAAGCCAAGGTCTGAGCCCCACGCCGGACCTGAGCGCTACCCCACAGCGACTCCCCGTGGATGCCCTGTCTTTCCTGCGTGGAAGGCAGCCATCGCCCCGAGGAGTTTCGCCGGTGTCCGTCCGGTGTGGGACTGCAGCCATCATCGGTACCGACGAAACACAGGGACTCGCCGAGCGTCAGCGAAGCGCCTCGCTTTCCTGGCGGCGCGGATAGACGCCGCGGTCATCGGTCTCGCAACCTGACGTATGCTGGGCGCACCAACGCCTTGGAGAACGCCCATGCCCTCGCTGACACTGCTCGAAGCTCGCGGCCAACCTACCGAGCAGTACCGACTGCCGGCGGAGAAGCTATTGGCCGGTGATCCACTGCAGACGCTCTGGCTCGACTACGAGGATGGCAGTGGCGTCTTCGCGGTGGGCCACTGGCACAGCGAGGTGGGTACCTGGCGGGTGAACTACACCGAGGAAGAGTACTGCCAGATCCTCGAAGGGCTGAGCCTGGTCACCGATGATCAGGGCCACGCCACACGCCTGGGCCCTGGCAGCAGTTTCGTCGTACCGCGCGGCTTCCAGGGCACCTGGGAGGTGCTGGAGCCAACCCTGAAGCGTTTCGTAGTGTACGAAGCCAAAGGCAGCTGACGCCGGTACCGGAGGCGCTCCGAGCCAGGGCAACGCCGGCGGTTGAGCGTTGAGAGGTTCACAATGGACCGAATGGTAGCCATTGGCTACCATTCGGCGCCTGCTCGACTCCACCTGGGAACCATGCTTCGCACCCAGGGCCTGACTGTGCTCAAGTGAACCATCGGATCACTGCGCCAGGTACGGCCCATGTCCCTCAGCTTCTCTCTCGACCGGGCGCTGGCCCGCCCCTTTTGGGCGCTGGGCTTCGAGCCGGTATTGGAACAGCGCTACCAGCTCGAGATCGCCCGCTCGCGCCGCCGTCATCTGCGCATCAGTCTCACGGTCGCCATCCTGGCCTATGCCAGTTTCTCGATCTGGGACTGGATCCTGATGACCGACGCCTTCTGGGTCATCACCCTGCTCACCGGCCTGGTCATCCTCGGCGGCGGTGCGGTGCTGCTGGCGCTCAAGCTGATGCCGGCCGAGCACCCGGCGCGCGAATGGCTGGGTATCCTGCCCAGCCTGCTGGCCTACGGACCGCCGCTGTTCGAGGTGGATACCAACGACGCCGCGCACCGCGCGCTCTGGCTGGCCACCCTGCCGCTGCTGACTCTCTACACCAACAGTTGCATCGCTCCGCCCCTGCGCCAGGCCGCGGTGCACAGCCTGGTCGGCCTGCTGGCCATCACCCTGGCGACGCAGCTGCACGGCCTGCCCGCGGTGGAGGCCTCGCTGGTACTGACGCTGGCCTTCGCCACCGCTACCTTCACCCTGCTCGCCAACTTCTGGATGGAAAGAGCTCGCCGCCAGGGCTATCTGCTGATCCTGCGCGATCGGCTGCGCAACGAGGAGCTGGCCACCGCCAACCGCTTCCTGGAACAGCAGTCCACCACTGATCCCCTGACCGGCGTGGCCAATCGCCGGGCGCTGATGCAGGCGCTCACCACCGCCTTGTCGCGGCGGCACCCCAGGGGGTTGATCCTGCTGATGATCGACGTCGACCACTTCAAGGCCTTCAACGACCGCTACGGCCATCCGGCCGGCGACCGCTGCCTGAAGCAGGTCGCCACCGCCCTCGCCGGCCCCTTGCGCGCCGGGGACTGCCTGGCCCGCTATGGGGGCGAGGAGTTCGCCATCCTCCATACCCCCGCCGCCGATGAGGATCAGGGTCAGATCGTCCAGCGGCTGCTCGAGGCGGTCCGTCAGCTGGAGATCCCCCACCCAGGCAATGTCGCCGCCGGCCGGCGGGTCACCGTCAGCATCGGCGGGGCCTGCGCCGGACCGCGCCATGCCAGCGCCGAGGCCCTTCTCGAGGCGGCAGATCGACAGCTCTACTGGGCCAAGCAGGCAGGACGCGACCAGGCGCAGCTGGAGTGCCACGACGAGCACCTGGCGCTCGCCGAGCCGCGCGGCTAGCCCAGGCGATAGACCCGGTCGACCAGGGTCGTGTTGGCCAGGCGCTGGCGCAGGTCGTCGTCCAGCCGCGGGTCCTGCCAGTCGTACAGGCCGATCCGGCCATAGGCTGAGCCACGCCGCGGCCGGTCACCCAAGTATTCCCAAACCACCCGGGTGCAGGCCGGCTCGCGGCGGTCGGAAGCACTGACGCCCAGCTTGAGGCCGTTGAGACGGTCGATGCGATTGCGCGCGCTGGGCAGTAGCACCGTCTGCGACAGCTCGTTGCCGGTGAGGGATTCGTAGTCGGTGAAGAACAGTCGGCTCTCCAGGCTCATGGCCAGGCCGAGGTAGCGAAAGCGCGCCTGGCTGACCGCCTCGCCCTGGCGGCGCAGGCGCTCGAAGCGCACGTAGCGGAACGCCCCCTGCTCCTCGAACAGCAGCACCAGGCCACAGAGCACCACGCCAGGCGTGGACAGCGAGGGGTAGTACTCGTGGTAGTAGCCCTGGTAGCGCGCCAGGCCCTCCTGGCGACCGGCGAACAGCGCCAGGGCCTGCCCCGCCCAGCCACTCTCCTGACTCACCGGCGCACCCAGGCGGGCTTCGAACTGACGCTGGGGCAGCAGCAGCTCGGCCACCGGCAGAGCGAAGAAGTCGGCCAGGCGTTGCAGGTTGTAGGCCGACGGACGGCTCTGGCCATTGAGGTAGCGATTGAACTGGGCGCGGTTGATGCCGACCGCGCGACAGACGGCCGCAATCGAGCGGTGGCGCCGGCAGAGCAGTTGCAGATTGGCGGAAAAGTCGCTCATGACGGGCGCCCGAACTTGACAGACGGCCGGAAAACTAGCATCAAGTCGCGCCATTTTGAAGCGAGGCGCGGAATTGTCCACGTCGTTGGGATAGCCGAATCTAGGCGCCCGGTCCTATTCACTGCCCGATCCGCCCGGACCGACGCGTTCCAGAGCCTGCTCCCGGTCATCTCCGCATGACCTGGCGCGCGAACTGGCAACGGTATATCCCACAATAATAGCCCCACGGCGTGCGAGCCGGCCTTGGGGCATCACTAGCATGCTCGAGGATCCTCCATGCACTACCTAGAAATGCTCAACGACTTCCTGTCCGGCCACGTACTCATCGTGCTGATCGTCGGCCTGGGCAGCTATTTCACCCTGCGCTCGCGATTCGTGCAGGTGCGTCATTTCCCGCACATGTTCACCGTGTTCAAGGAATCCCTGCGCAACAGCGGCGACGGCCTGAGCTCCTTCCAGGCGCTGATGCTCAGCCTGGCCGGCCGCGTGGGTGCCGGCAACATCGCCGGCGTGGGCCTGGCCGTGACCCTGGGCGGCCCCGGCGCGGTGTTCTGGATGTGGGTAACCGCCCTGGTCGGCATGGCCAGCAGTTTCTTCGAGTGCACCCTGGCGCAGGTCTACAAGCGCGCCGACGGTGAGGGCCTCTATGTGGGTGGTCCGGCGTACTACATCCAGCACGGCCTCAACAAGCGCTGGATGGCGCTGGCCTTCTCGGCACTGCTGCTGGTGACCTACGGCTTCGCCTTCGTCGGCCTGCAGTCCTTTACCGTGACCCATTCGCTGGAAAACGCCTTCGGCCTGCCGGTGCAGTACACCGGGATCGCCCTGGCCATCCTGCTGGGCCTGGTGTTCATCGGTGGCATCAAGCGCATCGCCGCGGTCTCCGACATCCTGGTGCCGGTCAAGACCCTGGCCTACATCGCCGTGACCCTCTATGTGATCGTCACCCAGATCGACCTGGTGCCCGGCACCCTGCTGACCATCGTCAAGAGCGCCTTCGGCCTGGAACCGGCATTCGCCGGCCTGCTCGGCGCCGCCATCACCATGGGCGTCAAGCGCGGCGTCTTCGCCAACGAAGCCGGCCTGGGCGCCGCGCCCAACGTCGCCGCCGTGGCCGCGGTCAAGCACCCGGCCGCCCAGGGCGTGGTGCAGGCCTTCAGCGTCTTCCTCGACACCTTCGTCATCTGCACCTGCACTGCGCTGCTGATCCTGTTGTCAGGTTTCTACACCCCGGGCTTCGAAGGCGACGGCATCGTCCTGACGCAGAACTCCCTCGCCGCAGTGGTCGGTGACTGGGGCCGTATCTTCATCAGCGTCGCCCTGTCGCTGTTCGTCTTCACCTGCATCCTCTACAACATCTACCTGGGCGAGAACGGCCTGCGCTACCTGCTCGGCCGTGGCAAGGCCGTGCTGCTCGGCTATCGTGGCCTGGTGCTGGTGCTGATCTGCTGGGGCTCGATGCAGAACCTGGCCACGGTGTTCGCCTTCGCCGACATCACCATGACCTGCCTGGCCTTCGTCAACTTGATCGCCCTGGCCATGTTGATCAAGGTCGGCATGCGCGTGCTCAACGACTACGACGCCCAGCGCAGCGCCGGTGTCGACCAGCCGGTGTTCGATGCCGACCAGTTCCGCGACCTGGACCTGGATCGCCAGGCCTGGCCGGCGCTGGATCGCCTGGAAGAGACCGTTGCCGAAGCCCGCGCCGCCCAGCCGCGCCAGGCACACTGACCCTCGTGCCGGGTCAGCCTGACCTGGCTCGCGCTCGCTCTCCTGCCCCCACCTCGCGTGGGGGCAGTCCTATCAGGAAGTCCCCATGAGCTCACCCTACCTGCATATCCTCTACACCGGCGGCACCATCGGCATGCAGCAGACCGCCGCCGGCCTGGCCCCGGCTGCAGGTTTCGAGGCGCGCATCGACGCCTTGCTGGCCAGTCGTCCGGAGCTGGGCGATCCGGCCTGGCGCCTGCAGGAGCTGCTGCCGCTGATCGACAGCGCCAACATGACCCCCGCCGCCTGGGCGCGCATGGCCGAGGCCATCCTCGCCGCCGCCGCGGACCCGGCCTGCCGCGGCGTGCTGGTGCTGCACGGCACCGACACCCTGGCCTACAGCGCCGCCGCCCTCGCTTTTCGCCTGCTCGGCCTCGGCATCCCGGTGCTGCTGACCGGCTCCATGCTGCCGGCCGGCGTGCCGGACAGCGATGCCGATGGCAATCTGGCCGACAGCTTCGCCGCCTTCGCCAGCGGACTGGCGCCGGGGGTCCAGGTGCAATTCCATGGCGAACGCCTGCCCGCGGCGCGCTGCACCAAGCAGGCCAGCAGCGGCTGGAAAGCCTTCGTGGAAAGCGCCCGGCCCCGCAGTGGCGAGGCCTTGGTCGCAGCGCCTGCCGCGCTGCGCTTCGACCAGCCGCGCCAGCCGGTACGGGTGGCAGTGCTGCCGCTGTTTCCGGGCGTCGACGGCGCGACCCTGCGCGGCCTTGCTGGCAGCGGCCTGCACGGCCTGGTACTGGAATGCTATGGCAGCGGTACCGGTCCGGCGGACGACGCCGACTTCCTCGCCGCCCTGACCGAGCTGCGCGATGCCGGCACCCTGGTGGTCGCCCTCAGCCAGGGCGCGCGCGGGACGGTGGAACTGGGTACCTACGCCGCCGGCAGCGGCCTGGCCGACGCCGGAGTGATCTCCGGCCGCGGCATGACCCGCGAAGCCGCCCTGGGCAAGCTGCACGCCCTGCTCGGCGCCGGCCTGGACCGCGCGACAGCGGCCGAGTGGATCGGGCGGAATCTGTGCGAGGAGCTGTGATGGTCGGCTGAGTGCTGGCTGCTCCCTCACCCCGGCCCTCTCCCAGGGGGAGAGGGGGCGCTCCGATAGGCTTTGGCGAGTTGGGTATTGGAGCGTGCGCAGGGCTCACGCTTGGCTTGGCAGGGTCACTGCCTTGCTGCGGCGTCTACCCAAACGCCCCCTCTCCCCCTGGGAGAGGGTCGGGGTGAGGGCCCGCTTGACGCCTAACAACCTCAGGCACCTCGCACCAAACTCCCCCTGAACGCCCCCTCTCCCTCCGGGAGAGGGCCGGGGTGAGGGCCACCCCTAGCACCTAAACCATCCCTACAGCGCCTCGCGCCACAGGCTAACCGCCATCTCGGCCGTCGCCCCCGGCGCCACCGTGAGGACGTCGTCCATCACCCGGGCGGTCTCGATGCACAGCATGCCAGTCCAGGCGTCGTCGGCGAACTGGCTCAGGCGCGCGGCCTTGTCGATCCAGGGATTCCACAGCACCGCCGAATGGCTGTTGCGGGTCTCGACGAACAGCCGACGCTGCCACTGAGTATCGCGGATCGCCAGGCGGGCCGGCAGACCGACGTAGACCCGGTCGGTCTCGCCGGTGATGGTCGGCTCGCCGTTCTGCCGCTTGCGCGCCCAGCCGTCCAGGCAGTCGTAGTAGTCGGCATTGGCCAGGCCTTCGATGCCCACCTCGCGCACGTCGCTCACGGCGAAGTAGGTGTGCAGCGCCTGACTCAGCACCAGCGGCTGATCGTCCAGGTTGCGCACGCTCAGGGTCAGTTCCAAACGTTCACCCACGCTCAGACTCAGGGTCAGCTCGGTGGCATGGGGCCAGCCGGGAGTGGTCTCGGCGGAGGTACGGTGATGGAAGTCCAGGCGCACCCGGTTGGTGTCCACCTCGACGCCGCCGGCCTGCCAGGCCACCTGCCGCGCCAGGCCGTGGGCCGGGGCGTCCGCGGTGGTGGTGCACATGGCCTGGACCTCGGCCGGATTCTTCAGCAGGTCGCCGAACCAGGGCCAGCAGACCGGGATGCCGCCACGGATCGGGGTACCGGGCTCGAACACGGCCTCCGGATTGCCCCAGACGATGTCCGGTTCGCCGTCGAAGCCGTAGCGCAGCACATGGGCGCCCTGGCAGGCCACCAGGGCTTCGGCCTGGCCGACGCGGATGCGCCAGACGGGCAACTGGCCCAGTTGGATCTGTTCGACGAGGGGGGCAGCGGACATGGGGCGACTCCTGAAAAAAGGGAAAGGGCGACTGTAGTCCAGTCCATGACCGGGCTCCAGCCAGCCATGGACAGCATCGGCGGCAAAATCTTCCAACGCTGGCCGCGTCTCACACCCAGGCGACAACGCTCGGCTAGACTCCTGGCCTCCCTCTCCTCAGGAATGGCTCCCGCATGTCGGCTTTCCCGCGTCTTTCCCTGCTGCTCGGCCTGGCCCTGCCGCTCCTGGCCAACGCGGCCAATCCCCTCGACGACGAGGTCCGCGCCGCTGCCCATGACGTGATGGCTGCGCAGGACATCCCCGGCCTGGCCATCGGTGTCAGTGCCCCGGGCCTGCGCCGGCTCTACTACTTCGGCACCGCCGATCGCCGCAGCGGCCAGCCGGTGGACGCCGCCACCCTGTTCGAGATCGGCTCCCTGAGCAAGACTTACACCGCCACCCTGGGTGGCTACGCGGTGGCGACCGGTCGCCTGCGGCTGGACGAGTCCGCCGCTCAGGTCCGCCCGGCCCTGGCCAGCAGCGCTATCGGTCAGGCCAGCCTGCTGCAATTGGCGACCTACAGCGCGGGAGGCTTGCCACTGCAATTCCCCGACAGCGTCACCAGCGAAGACCAGGCCAACGCCTTCTACCGCGCCTTCCAGCCGCCCTTCCCCGCCGGCAGCCGGCGTCTCTATGCCAATCCCAGCATCGGTCTGTTCGGTGCCCTGGCCGCCCAGCGCCTCGACGAGCCCTTCGCCACGGCGCTGCAACGTCACGTACTGACACCGCTAGGCCTCAGTCACACCTATCTGCAGGTACCGGCGGCGGAGCAAGCTCACTACGCCTGGGGTCACGGCAAGAACGGCGAACCGCTGCGGGTCAATCCCGGGGTCTATGCGGAAGAGGCCTACGGCATCAAGACCACCGCAGGCGATCTGCTCGCCTTCGTCGAGGCGAATCTGAATACTGGCCGGCTCTCGACGCCCCTGGCCAAGGCGCTCGCCACCACCCAGCAGGGCTACTACCGCACTGGACCCATGACCCAGGGCCTGGGCTGGGAGGCCTACGCCTATCCGCTACCCAAAGCCCAACTGCTGGCCGGCAACACCCCGGCCATGGCCCTGGAGCCGCAACCGGTGGACTGGCAGCACCCGCCACTACCCGCCAGCGGCGCCCGCCTGCTGAACAAGACCGGCTCCACCAACGGCTTCGGCGCCTATGCGCTGTTCATCCCCGAGCGCCACATCGGCCTGGTGATCCTGGCCAACCGCAATTATCCGATCCCAACGCGGATCGAGGCGGCCTGGCGGATTTTGCAGAAGCTCGATAGCCGGGTGCAGTGAGGTACCCCAACCGCGGCCATGGCGGTCCGCCGATGCGGCCGCTCCTACGGGTGGATGACGCTTTTCTGTCCGCTCACCTTATCGCGGCCATGGGCCGCTCCTACAGGGTGTGATGCTTCTGTAGGAGCGGCCCATGGCCGCGATAAGGCCTAGACGCGCAGCGTGAATGGCGGCGCAGCCTCATCCACGAACCCGCGCGTCAAACCTCGGACTCAAACCCCATCCGCCTCTTCCCTTCCCTCCACCGGCAGCTCGTGCTCGGTGGCATAACCGGCGTCGGCTGCTTCCAGCACGCCGTGGGCGATGCTGCAGAACAGCGAGTTGACCCGGCGCATGTCGCTGAGCAGGCCCAGGTGCAGGGCGCTGGTCTCGAAGCTTTCCACCACCTGCTGGTGCAGCCGCTCGACGTGGGCATGGGCATAGCGCCGCTCCAGCAGGCGGAAGCGCTGCTTGAGCCGGCGCAGACGCCGTGCGGCGTCCAGGTCGCCGGACAGGTAGACCGACAGGCACAGCCGCAGGCTGTCGACCAGCAGTCGGTGCAGGGCGGTGAGTTCGTCCACCCCGGAGGCCGAGAAGGAGCGGCGGGCGGCGATCTTCTTGCTGTCCACGTCACTGGCCATGCGCTCGATCAGATCACCGGCCTGTTCCAGGTTGATGGCCAGTTCGATGGTCTCGGCCCAGCGGCGGCTATCGCGCTCGTCCAGATCCTCGCGCGGCATGCGCGCCAGGTATAGCTTGATCGCCGTGTAGAGGGCATCAACGTCGTCATCGAGCCGGCGCACCTCGCGGGCCAGCTGCTTGTCACCGGCGTTGATCAGCATCAGCAGGTGCTGCAGCATCTGCTCGATGACGTCGCCCATGCGCAGCACCTCGCGGGAGGCGTTGGTCAGCGCCAGGGCCGGGGTATCCAGGGCGGCGGTATCCAGGTGGCGCGGCCGCAGGATGGTCTCGGCGCTCTCGCGCGCCGGCATCAGCGCGGTACAGAAGCGCGCCAGCGGACCGGTCAGCGGCAGGAACAGCAGGCAGCGCACCAGGTTGTAGGCGACATGGAAGCCGATCACCACCTCGGCCTCGTTGAAGTCGTAGCCCTGCAACCAGTCCGCCAGGAAGCCGATCCAGGGCAGCACCAGCAGGCAACCGGCGAGCTTGAACAGCAGACTGCCCAGGGCCACCCGCCGCGCCTCCACGCCCTGCTTGGCGGCGCCGATCATGGCCAGCACCCCGCTGCCCAGGTTGGCGCCGACCACCAGGCACAGTGCCACCTTCAACGAGATGACCCCGGAACCTGCCAGGGTGGCGGTCAGCAGCACCGCCGCCAGGCTGGAATAGGAGACCATGGCGAAGACCGCGCCGGTCAGGGCATCGAGCAACTGGTCACCGGTCAGGGAGGAGAACAGCACCTTGACCCCGGCGGCATGGGTCATGGGCGAGGCCGCCTCGACGATCAGCTGCAGCGCCAGGATGATCAGCCCCAGGCCGATGGCGACCCGGCCTAGCTGACCGGCGCGGGTCTGCTTGCGGCCGAGGAAGAACACCACGCCGAGGAAGATCAGCAGCGGCGACAGCCAGGACAGATCGAAGGTCAGCACCCGCGCCATCAGCGCGGTGCCGACGTCGGCGCCGAGCATGATGGCCAGCGCCGGGGTGAGCGGCACCAGGCCCTGGGCAACGAAGGAGGTCACCAGCAGCGCGGTGGCGTTGCTGCTCTGCACCAGGGCAGTGACGGCGATACCGGAGAGGAAGGCCAGCGGCATGCGCTGCATGCTGCGGCTGAGTACCCGGCGCAGGCTGGCACCGTACACCCGCAGGATGCCGGTGCGCACGATATGGGTGCCCCACACCAACAGGGACACGGCGGATAGCAGATTGAGCAGTGTCAGCATCGTGGCGCCCTCCCGGCGCGTGTCCAAGAGCTCCTGGCGAGCTTGTCACAAAATTGTAACTACCGTTCTGCACAGACGCACGAGCCCGAAGGTGAGGCACCTTCGGGCTCGCGGGGACTTGCTGGTTTAGGCGGCGGGGACCGGTGTGGGTTCCGCCGCGGCGATCAGATCTGTTCCTTGCGCAGCTTGACCGCCTCGCGGGCCTTGGCCTTGCCGCGCAGGCGGATGTTGATGGCTTCCACCGCCAGCGAGAAGGCCATGGCGAAGTAGACGTAGCCCTTGGGCACGTGGACTTCGAAGGCTTCGGCGATGAGCACGGTACCAACCACGATCAGGAAGGACAGCGCCAGCATCTTCAGACTCGGGTGCTTGTCGATGAAATTGCTGATGGCGCCGGCCGCCAGCATCATCACCAGCACCGCGACGATGATCGCAGCCACCATCACCGGTACGTGGCTGACCATGCCCACCGCGGTGATCACCGAATCCAGCGAGAAGACGATGTCGATGATGGCGATCTGGATGATGGTGCCGATGAAGCCACTGCCCTTCTTCGCCGGGGCGTCTTCGTCCTGTTCTTCCTCGCCTTCCAGGCCGTGGTAGATCTCGGCGCTGCTCTTCCACAAGAGGAACAGGCCGCCGAAGAAGAGGATGAGGTCACGCCCGGAGATGCCCTGGCCGAAGACGAAGAACAGATCGGCGGTGAGGCGCATCACCCAGGTGATGGACAGCAGCAGCAGGATACGGGTGACCATGGCCAGCGCCAGGCCGAAGAAGCGGGTCCGCGCCTGCATGTGCTTGGGCATGCGGCTGACCAGGATGGAGATCATGATGATGTTGTCGATCCCCAGGACGATCTCCAGGGCCGTCAGGGTAAAGAAGGCGACCCAGATTTCCGGGTTGGTCAACCACTCCATTGCAAATCCTCTCGTAGCGAAGGCGCGTCTGGCTGCGCGCTCTAAAGGAAAAGGCGCGCCGAACGACGCACCCTTTTCGAACAGCCGGCAAGGCTAGTCGTACAGTTGGTAAAACTCTAGCGGCTGTACAGCGGAAACACACCCAGTAACAAAGCACCGACCAGCAGGAACATGCAGGTCACGGTGGCCCATTTCAGGGTGAAGCGCTGATGGTCGCCGAACTCCACCTTGGCCAGGCCCACCAGCAGGTAGGTCGAGGGCACCAGGGGGCTGAGCAGGTGCACGGGCTGACCGACGATGGAGGCCCGAGCGATCTCCACCGGGCTGATGCCATAGGCCGCGGCGGCCTCGGCCAGCACCGGCAGCACGCCGAAGTAGAAGGCGTCGTTGGAGATGAAGAAGGTGAATGGCAGGCTGACCAGGGCGGTGATCACCGCCATGTACGGCCCCAGGGCGTCCGGGATCACCGCCAGCAGGCCCTTGGACATGGCGTCGACCATGCCGGTACCCGAGAGGATGCCGGTGAAGATGCCCGCGGCGAAGATCAGCGAAACCACCGCCAGGACGTTCTCGGCATGGGCGGCGATGCGCTGCTTCTGCATGTTCAGGCAGCGATAGTTGACGATCATGGCGATGCCGAAGGCGATCATGAACAGCACCGGCATCGGCAGCACCCCGACGATCAGCGCGGCCATCAGCGCCAGGGTCAGCAGGCCGTTGAACCAGCGCAGGTGCGGGCGGCGGGCCTCGGCGCACTGGGAGACGGTGACATCGGCGCCTTCGGTCTCGCCGATCTGCAGGATGCCCAGACGGGCGCGTTCGCTGCGGCCATAGAGGTAGGCGAGGAAGAACAGCCAGGCGATGGCCAGCAGCATGGGCGCGATCATGGGCACGAAGACGTCGGCCGGGTCCACGTGCAGGGCGCTGGCGGCGCGGGCGGTCGGACCGCCCCAGGGGGTCAGGTTCATCACCCCGCTGGAGAGCAGCATCAGGCAGGTCATGATCAGCGGATTCATGCCCAGGCGCCGGTACAGCGGGAACATGGCCGCCACGCAGATCATGTAGGTGGTCGAGCCGTCACCGTCCAGGGACACCACCAGGGTCAGAAAGACGGTGCCCATGGCTACCTTGAGCGGATCGCCCTTGACCAGCTTGAGGATCCAGCGCACTGCCGGATCGAACAGGCCGGTGTCGATCATCACCGCGAAGTAGAGGATGGCGAACAGCAGCATCACGCCTGTGGGCGCCAGCTTGCGGATGCCGTCGAGCATCATCGGACCGAGGGCGTCGAGCTTGACGTGGCCGAGGCTGGCGAATTCGCTGGATAGCGCCCAGGCCAGCACGGCGAAAGCGATCGGCACCATGGTCAGGGCGATCAGCGGAGACAGGCGCTTGGTCATGATCAGGTACATGAAGGTCATGACCATGGCGAAGCCGAGGAAAGTCAGCATGGGGAGTACCTCTGGATGTTCGCGAAAAGGAAGAGGGTTCAGCCGCGGCGCAGGGGCGCGGTGAGAGCGAAGATCCAGGGGAGGCGGGCGCGCGGGGACGCCGAGAAGGACAGATACGACATGGCGAGAATCCTGGTTATTTTTGTAGGCACGTCGCCCGCTCACGGAGGCGGGTCTTGAGGGGATCCTAAGCCGTCAACCTTTCGCCAGCCTTGCGTGGCGAAAGGCGGATGTTGCGGGATGTCACGAAGCGGACGGGGGTAGCGCCGCGGTGCTCGTCTGCCAGCCTGGGGCGCTCAGGTGCTCGACGAAGAAATCGAGCAGGACCTGGATCTTGGTCGGGCGACTGCGCGCCGAGGGCGTCACGAAGTAGAGCCCGCCACGGGTCAGGTGCCAGTCCGGTAGCAGTCTTACCAGGCGGCCATCGGCCAGGTACTCGGCGGCGATGAATTCCGGCAGCTCGGCGATGGCCAGGCCTTCCAGCAGCACCGGCAGCAGGGCCTCGGAATTGGTGACGCGCAAGGGGCCGCGGGGCAGCACGCTTTCCTCGCGACCGTCGGCGTGGGTGAAGCGCCACACCTGGCTGCGCGCTCGATAGGCATAGCTCAGGCAGGCATGCCCGGTCAGCTCGGAGGGGTGGCCAGGATGGCCGTGGTGCGCCAGATACGCCGGCGCCGCCACCAGCAATTGGCTGACTGCGCAGAGACGCCGGGCAACCAGCGACGAGTCGGGCAAGGCGGCGATACGCAAGGCGGCGTCGAAACCCTCCGCCACCAGGTCGACGGTAGCATCGGACAGGTGCAGATCCACCGTCAGCTGGGGATAGCGGCGCAGCAGCTCGGGCAGCAGCGGCGCGACCCAGCGCAGGCCGAAGGCCATGGGTACCGCCAGCCGTACCTGGCCTCGCGGCTGGACCGCACGCGCCTGGGCTTCGCTCTCCATCGCTTCCGCCTGGCAATAGAGCTCGCCAGCCCGGGCGGCCAGATCGCGGCCGAATGCGGTCAGCGACAGCTGACGCGAGGTGCGATTGAGCAAGCGGCTGCCCAAGCGCTCCTCCAACCGCGCCACCGCCCGCGACACGGTGGCTACCGATACCCCAAGTACCCGTGCGGCGGCAGCGAAGGAACCCTCCTCGGCAACCTTGGCGAACATCGCCAGGCCTTCGAAATCCGGCAATCTGCTCATTTCATTTCTGCAACGGTGACTTGCCAATCATTCTATTTTGCAAGACAGGGCAGGTCGATAGGCTGACTCCACCTGATCACAACCTCTTGGAGATTCAGCATGACCCTCAAACTCACCGACAAGATCGCCCTCGTCACCGGCGCCACCAGCGGCATCGGCCTGGCCACCGCCAAACTCTTCGCCCAACAGGGTGCCCACGTCATCCTCACCGGACGGCGGCAGGCCGCGCTGGACGCCGCCGTCGCCCAGGTCGGCAACGCCACCGGCATCGCCGTGGACTCCTCGCGACTGGACCAGCTCGATGCCCTCTACGAGCGCATCCGCCGCGAACACGGACGCCTCGATGTGCTCTTCGCCAATGCCGGCGGTGGCAGCATGCTGCCGCTCGCCGAGGTGACCGAAGCCCACTACCACGACACCTTCGACCGTAACGTCAAGGGCACGCTGTTCACCGTACAGAAAGCTCTGCCGCTGCTGGCAGACCAGGCCTCGGTCATCCTCACCGGCTCCACCGCCGCCAGCACCGGCACCCCGGCCTTCAGCGTCTACGGCGCCTCCAAGGCCGCCATCCGCGCCTTCGCGCGCAACTGGATCCTGGAGCTGCAGGGCCGCGGCATCCGCGTCAACATCCTGAGCCCCGGCGCCACCCGCACTCCGGGCCTGGTGGAACTGGCCGGGCCGGACGCCGCCCAGCAGCAGGGCCTGCTGGACCACCTCGCCAGCCAGATACCCCTGGGTCGTGTTGGCGAGCCGGAGGAGATTGCCAGGGTCGCGCTGTTCCTGGCCTCTAGCGATTCCAGCTTCGTCAACGGCGCAGAGCTGTTCGCCGATGGTGGCCAGGCGCAGGTCTGAGCGGCGCGTTGCGGCAAGAAAAAAGCGGACAGTGCCGGGGGCGCTGTCCGCTCTTTTTTACCTCTGGCGTCAGCCACGCAACCGCTGGTCGAGCACCGCGATATGCTCCGGGCCGATGCCGCAGCAACCGCCGATCAGACTGGCACCACGGGCCTGCCAGTCCTGGGCGAAGCTCAGGTAGCCGGGCGGATCCAGGTCCGGCCGTAGGGGGTCGAGGCCGTCGTTGGCGGTGGCCTCTGCCGGCTGGGGCGGAAAGGCGTTGGCATAGGCGCCAAAGGGAATCTCGACTCCCGCCGCGGCAAAGGTCGTCCGCGCGGTATCCAGCGCCGCCGCCATCACCTCGGGCTGGCTGCAATTGAACAGTAAGGCTCCGGCGCCCAGCGCCACGGCCAACTGCGCGGCCGCGGCCACCGGCTCGCCCGAACGCAGCCGCGGCACCTCATCCACATCTTCATCTTTCAAGGTAAAGGACAGCCACAGCGGCTTGCCATCGTCCGGCAGCCCGGCGGCGATGGCCCGTACCTCCGCCAGCGAACTCTGGGTTTCCGCCAGCCAGAGATCGACATGGGGCGCCAGACCGCGGATCAGCGGCTGCAGCACCTCGTCCACCCGCGCCGGCTCGAACAGGTCGGGACGGTAGGAGCCGAACAAGGGCGGCAGGGAGCCTGCCACCCGTACCGGCTGCCCGCTGGCCGTCACCGCTTGCCGTGCCAATTGGCCAGCCCGCGCGGCCAGGGCCTCGCCTTCGGCGGCGAAGCGCTCTTCGCCGATATGGAAGGGCACCACCGCATAGCTGTTGCTGGTGATCACCTGGGCGCCGGCCTCGATATAGGCACGATGCACGGCTTCCACCTGCTCCGGTGCCTCGCTCAGCGCCAGGGCCGACCACTCCGGCTGGCGGAAGGGCGCGCCGCGGCGCTGGAGCTCACGGCCCATGCCGCCGTCGAGAAGAACGAGATTCACGTTAGCCATATAGCTCTTTCACTTTCCCTTATAACCAAAACAGAGTTCAATATCGGTTCTCATATCTCTCTAATACCAGGCCCTCTTAACCTTTGCAAAGGACGCCCCATGAGAAACGCTCTGCTATCGGCCCTAGGCCTGACCCTGGCGCTGGTCGCCACCTCGGCCTCGGCCGGCGCCACCCTGGAGCGCATCAAGGCCAAGGGCGAGCTGGTCAATGTGCTCATGGAAAGCTATCCGCCCTTCTCCCAGCTCAACGCCCAGAATCAGCTGGAAGGCTTCGACGTGGACGTGGCCAAGGCGGTGGCCGACAAGCTGGGCGTCAAGCTGCGCCTGGAAACGCCGTCCTGGGACGTGATCGCCGCCGGCCGCTGGAGCGGTCGCTACGACGTCTGCATCTGCTCCATGACCCCCAGCCAGGCCCGCGCCCAGGTGTTCGACTTCCCGGTCAACTACTACGCCTCGCCGGCGGTGATCGTGGTCAACGCCGGTGACGAGCGCATCCACGGCGCCAAGGACCTCTCCGGCAAGAAGGTCGGGGTCACCAGCGCCTCCTCCTACGAGAGCTACCTGAACAAGGACCTGACCATCGAGGGCCAGGAGGACAAGCCGCTAAGTTATCCCTTCGATGATGTCCAGGTGGTGCCCTTCCCAGACGACAACGTCGCCTTCCAGGACCTGGGCCTGGGCGCCGGCAAGCGCCTGGACGCGGTGCTGACCAACCTGGTGACCGCCCAGCCGCGCCTGGCCCAGGACAGCAAGTTCAAGCTGGCCGGCGCGCCGCTCTATGCCGAGCCCAACGCCGTGGCCATCGAGAAGGGCGATCCGGAATTCGCCGCCAAGCTGCGCGAGATCGTCGACGGGCTGCGCCAGGACGGTACCCTGAAGCGCATCTCCGAGAAGTGGATCGGCGCCGACATCACCCAATGACTGAGCTACCGCCCCCGGACCAGCGCCGCCCCCTGCTGAGCTTTCGTACCCGCGTCTGGCTGACCTGGCTGGCGCTGCTGGCCGGGGGCGTGGTCTTCGTGCTCGGCTTCGATCTCAAGTTCGCCAGCGTCTGGCCGCGGCTGCCCAACCTGGTGGGCTGGCGCCTGGGCCCCAATGGCTTCCTGCAGGGCGCGGCCCTGACGCTGTTCCTCAGCCTCTGCTCCATCGCCGTCTCGGTGCTGCTGGGCTTCGCCGCGGCGCTGGGGCGACTGTCGTCCAGCGCCCTGGCCTATGGCGTGGCCACCTTTTACGCCTCCTTCTTTCGCGGCACCCCGCTGCTGATCCAGATCCTGCTGATCTACCTGGGTCTGCCACAGATCGGCGTGGTACCCGGCGCCATCAGCGCCGGCATCCTCGCCCTGTCGCTGAACTATGGCGCCTACCTCAGCGAGATCTTTCGCGCCGGCCTGCTCGGCGTCCCCGCCGGCCAGCGCGAGGCGGCCCTGGCCCTCGGCCTGGCGCCACGGGTGATCTTCTGGCGCGTCACCCTGCCCCAGGCCATGCGCAGCATCATCCCGCCCACCACCAGCCAGTTCATCTCCATGCTCAAGGACTCCTCCCTGGTCTCGGTGATGGGTGTCTGGGAAGTGATGTTCCTCGCCCAGTCCTACGGCCGCTCCAGCTATCGCTACCTGGAGATGCTGACCACCGCGGCGGTGCTCTACTGGCTGATGTCGCTGGCGATGGAGTTCATCCAGTCGCGCCTGGAACAGCATTACGGGAAGGCGTATCGGGGGCGTTAGGCCCAGGCGCTACGCAATCGCACCAGGGCTTGGCCGATCCGCACCTCCGGTACCGCCGCGAAGCCCAGCACCAGCCCGGCGCGGGCGTCGGGCGAAAGCGGGCCTTCGGGTAGCCAGTAGCGCGACAGGGCGTTGAGCTCCACGTCCACGGCTGCCGCCTGGGCCACCAACTCGGCTTCCCGGGCCAGGTTCGTCACCGGCAGGCAGAGGTGCAGCCCGGCAACCGGCACGCTGGGCGTGGCGCAGCCGGCGACCTGGGGCCAGCCGGCCAGCAAGGCATCGCGGCGCGCCCGGGCGGCACGCCTCATCCGGCGGATATGGCGCTGGAAGTGGCCCTGCTCGATGAAGTCGGCCATCACCGTCTGGGTGGCGCTGTCGAGATGGCGAATTCCGGCGCGCTGCAAGGCCAGCAGCGCCGGCACCAGGGCCGGGGGCGCCACCAGATAGCCCAGGCGCAGACCGGGAAAGGCGATCTTCGAGAAGGTGCCGACATAGAGCACCCGGCCATGGCGATCCAGCCCAGCCAGGGGTGCCAAAGGCGCGCCCTGGTAGCGGTACTCGCCGTCGTAGTCGTCCTCGATGATCCAGCCATCCGCCTGCCGGGCCCAATCCAGCAGTGCCAGCCGTCGTGGCAGGGAGAGCACGGCGCCGGTGGGATACTGGTGCGAGGGCGTGACATAGACCAGCCGGCAGTCTCGCTGACCGGCCAACTGCTCCACCACCAGTCCTGCCCCATCCACCGGCACTCCCAGCAACCGCGCCCCACCACTCTGCAACGCCAGGCCCGCGGCGCGATAGCCGGGGTCCTCCATCGCCGCCAGGGCACCGGGTGCCAGCAGCAACCGGGCGCACAGTTCAATGGCCTGCTGCGCCCCGCTGGTGATGAGGATCTGCTCGGGTGTGCAGACCAGCCCGCGCGCCTGGCGCAGATAGGCGCTCAGCAGCCGCCGCAGGCGCGGCTCACCGCCGGGTTCGCGATAGCCCAGCAGTGCCGCGTCCGGATTGCGCCAGAAGCGCTGTTGCAACCGCGCCCAGGTGGCGAAGGGAAACAGATCCACCGCCGGCAACCCGACCCGGAAGGCGCGCGGGGCGCCAGGCGGAACGCTGGCAGGGGCTGGCGATGCCGTCGGTACGGCACTCGTTTGAGGCGCCAGCGCCTGGGTTATACCAGCCACGTAGGTGCCGTCGCCCTGGTGACTGTCGAGAAAGCCTTCGGCCAGCAGTTGCTCGTAGGCGGCGGTCACGGTGTTGCGCGAGACGCCCAGCAATCGCGCCAGTTCGCGACTGGCCGGCAGCCTTACCCCAGCCGCCAGCTCGCCGGCCAGGATGCGCCCGCGCAAGCCTTGATAAAGCTGGCGGGCCAGGCCCTGGCCCGGTTCCAGCAGCAGGCCCGAGGGATCGAATCCCAGCATGATTGGCACCCTAGAAGTCGCAGGAATTGGCTCTTACAGGGAGCCAAAGCCGACCTTAGCATGACGAGACGCTACTGGAGACTTCAGTCTTGTACCCCAATCCCGCTTTCCGTCTAGACGACGTGCCGAGGTTGCACCAGCACCTGCGCGACCAGGCCCTCGCCCTGCTGGTCAGCCAGACCGCCAGCGGCCCCTTGGTCAGCCATCTGCCGCTCTGGCTGGACCCTGCCGAAGGTCCCTATGGCACCCTCTATGGTCATCTGGCGCGCAGCAATCCCCAGGCCGAGGCGCTGGTCGAGGATGGGCGGGTGCTGGCGGTGTTCCAGGGTCCCCAGGCCTATGTCAGTCCGTCGCTCTATCCAGGCAAGGCCGAACATGGCCGGGTGGTGCCGACCTGGAACTACCAGGCGGTGCACGCCCGCGGCACGGTCGAGGTGTTCGACGACCCCGAGCGCCTGCTGCCCTTGCTGGAGCGCCTCACCAACCAGCACGAAGCCGGACGGCCCCTGCCCTGGCGGGTGGCGGATGCACCGGCGGATTACCTGCAGGGCATGCTGCGCGCTATCCGCGGCCTGCGCCTGCCCCTCGACAGTCTCGCCGGCATCGCCAAGCTCAGCCAGAACCGCAACGCCGCCGACCGCGAAGGCGTCCGCCAGGGCCTGGCCGCCAGCGCCGATCCGAGCGACCAGGCCGTAGCCGAGCTGATGACCGCCCCGTCCTGACCTCGGAGCCAACCATGACCATCCGCCCCCTCACCCCGCACGACCACGCCGTCTGGCACGAGCTCTGGCAGGCCTACCTGGCCTTCTACGAAACCGTCCTGCCGGAGACCACCTATGCCAGCACCTGGCAGCGTCTGCTCGACCCACACGAACCCGTGCAGGGCGCCCTCGCCTGGGAGGGCGACCGTCCCCTGGGGCTGGTGCACTTCATCTATCACCGTTCCTGCTGGACCGAAGCCGACTACTGCTACCTGCAGGATCTCTATGTCGCTGCGGGTCATCGTGGCGGCGGCCTGGGGCGTGCCCTGATCGAGCATGTCTACGCCCAGGCTGCGGCCGCGGGCTGCGACCGGGTGCACTGGCTGACCCAGGAAACCAACTATCCGGGGCGCCAGCTCTATGATCGCATCGCCACCCGTTCCGGCTTCATCCAGTACCGCCACCTGTTGGGAGACCGCCCATGACCACCCTCGCCTGGACCCCGGCCCGCATGCCCCAACCTCGCCTGCTGCAGGGTCAGCATGGCCGCCTGGAGCCCCTCGATCCGGCACGCCACGGTGCCGACCTCTGGCACACCCTGCATGCCGACGACCCGGCGCTGTGGGACTTCCTGCCCTACGGCCCCTTCGCCGAGCGGGCCGCCTTCGACGCCTGGTTGGCCAGCCTGGCCCAGGGCCGCGATCCGCTGTTCTATGCAGTGGTGGACCCGCGCGACGGCCGGGCCGTGGGGCAACTCAGCCTGATGAGCATCGTCCCGGAGCACGGCAGCATCGAGATCGGCCATGTCGCCTTCGGTGGACGGATGCAGCGCACACCCCTGGCCACCGAGGCCGTGTACCTGCTGATGCGGGAAGCCTTCGCTCTGGGCTATCGCCGGCTGGAGTGGAAATGCGACAACGCCAACACCCGCTCGAAGCGCGCCGCCGAGCGGCTGGGCCTTAGTTACGAAGGCATGTTCCGCCAGCACCGGGTGGTCAAGGGCCGCAATCGCGACACCGCCTGGTTCAGCTTGCTGGACGGGGAATGGCCGCAGGTGCAGGCCGGCTTCGAGCGTTGGCTGGCGGCGGACAACTTCGATGCCGAAGGCCGACAACGCAGCGCCTTGGCGGTCGCTCCCGGCAAATGAGAAGCAATACCAAGCGGACCGGCAAAGCGTTATCCTAGAGCGCTCGCTGCCACCGCCCCCATTGCCGTGACCGCCATCCACGTCCTTCTCGTCGACGATCACCGAAAGCTGCGCGAACCCCTGGCCACCTACCTGCGACGCCAGGGGTTCGAAGCTACCCCCGCGGCCGACGCTACGCGGATGAAGGCCTTGCTCGCCGAGCAGCGTTTCGACGTCATCGTCCTCGACGTGATGCTGCCGGATGGCGACGGCTTCAGCCTCTGCCGCGAACTGCGCGAACGCAGCGACACGCCGGTGATCCTGCTCACCGCCTGCGGTGAGGTGGATGACCGCGTGCGCGGCCTGGAACAGGGCGCCGACGACTACCTGACCAAGCCCTTCGAACCGCGCGAGCTGGTGGCACGGATTCGTACCCTGCACCGGCGCTACCAGGCGACCGCCCCGGCGCTCCCAAGCGAGCCCGCACCGGCGGCGGCCTATCGCTTCGCCGACTGGCACTACATCCCCCTCACCCAATGCCTGCGCCATCCCGACGGCAGCGCCCGGCGCCTGGGCCAGGCCGAGGCTCGGCTGCTGCTGGCCTTCCTGCGCCAGCCCCAGGCCGTGCTGCATCGGGATCGACTGCTGGCCCAGGTGCGAGCGCCCGACCGCGAACTGGAAGACCGCTCTCTGGATCGCCAGGTCAGTCGCCTGCGGCTGCGCCTGGCCGATGCCGCCGGCGAGTCGCCACTGCGTACCGTCTGGGGCCGCGGCTATCTGCTGGATTGCCCGGTAGAGGCGCTGGACTAGCCTTGGTCACGCCCTGGCGGAGTTGGTTGCAGGGCATCACGCCGCGCCTCTGTCTGCTGTTCTGCGCCACCCTGCTGCTGGCGCATGCCGCCGCGGCACTGGTGCTGCACCAGACCGGCTCGCTGGTCCATCCGTTGTCCTACGGCCAGGCCCTGGAGCGCCTGGCGGTCGCTCGGACCGCGGTGGATCGTCTGCCCGCGGCGCAGGCGGACGCCCTGCTACGGGTACTGGCCGAACCTCCGGCGCGACTCTGGATGGCCACCACGCCCGAGGTGGCCCCCTTCCCCATGCTCAGCGAGGAACGGCGCCTGGTCCGCGATCTGGCGCGGCGCCTGGGGCAATCCGAAGCCGGCCTGGTGATGCAGCTGGAAAGCATCGCCGGCGAGGCCGCCCGTGCCTCGCCGCTGACCGCCGCCGGCTGGGCGCCCCTGCAGCTGCGCAGCAGCCTGGCCCTGCCCGACGGCCGCTGGCTCAATGCCGTGCAATACCCGGCGCGCAGCGATGGCTGGCTGACGGCCCTGGGCTGGTCGCTGCTGCTGGGCGCCGTGCCGGTGCTGCTGCTCGGTTGGCTGCTGATCGGGCAACTGGTGCGACCGCTGCGGCAACTCACCCGTGCCGCCGAAGGACTCAGCCGGGGCGAGCGCAGTCGCCTGGACGTCCGCCGGGGGCCGCGCGAGGCGCGGGAGCTGGCGGCGGCCTTCGAATTGATGCAGGAGCGGCTGCTGCGCCATCTGGACGACCGGGTGCGCATGCTGGCGGCCATCAGCCATGACTTCAACACCCCGCTGGCCGCGCTGCGGGTCCAACTGGCCCTGCTGGAGCCCTCGGTCGAACGCGACGACATGGAAGAAAGCCTGGGCGAGCTGGACGCCATGGTGCAGGAGACCCTCGACTTCATCCGTGGCGAGCGCCAGACCGAAGCCCACCAGGATGTCGACCTGAGCGCCCTGCTGCAGGACCTGCACCAGCGCTACCGGGCGCTGGGCCAGCCGGTGACCTGGTCGGGCGCCGGATCGACCCTGCTGCGGGGTCGCCCGCTGGCGCTCAAGCGCGCCCTGGGCAATCTGCTCGACAATGCCCTGCAGCACGGCGGCAGCGCCACGCTCGAACTGTCGCGCCCCGCGCCCCAGCTACTTCGGCTGGACATCCTCGACGACGGTCCCGGCCTGCCGGAGGACCAGTTGGAACGGGTCTTCGAGCCCTTCTACCGACCGCCGGGCCAAGACTCCGCCCGCGGGCTCGGCCTCGGCCTGGCCATCGCCCGGGCCTGCATCCTCGCCCATGGCGGCGAGCTGCAGCTGCACAATCGCCTGCAAGGCGGACTCTGCGCCCGGGTGCTGCTGCCGTCAGCCACCTAGTTCGGGGCGTGCATGACGAAGTCCAACCGTCCTTTTTGTTGGGGCAGCCAATATCGGGTTTCGGCGTCTGAATCCTCTCAGCTGATCGTGGCCATGGCGGTCCGCCGATGCGGCCGCTCCTACAAAAGCATCACTCCCTGTAGGAGCGGCCCATGGCCGCGATAGCCCAAGCCAGAGCAGCGGACCACCCTGATCGCGTCAAGACTGTGGCTCCCAAACTGGCGACACCCTGATCGATAGGGATCTCACTGGTACTGGAGACAAACGCCTGCCCGGCTGGCCCACTCTCCCTTTGAGAGAGGGTTAGGGTGAGGGCATGCCTTACAGAGGCCTCCCTAGTGGAAAAGGCTACGCCGTTTTTCACGCTACGGCTCCGGCAGCGATCTTGCGCTCACCACGCAGAGGTTCCACGTGGAGCATCCGAGTCCCCTTAGAAGCTCAGGGTCGCGCTCACCCAGAGATGCCGGCCGTAGTTCACCGTGCCATAGGTCTCGTCGTCCAGGCGGCGGTCACTGAGGTTGCGGATCGCAGCATTGAAGCTCAGGTTGCGCGTCGCCACGAAGCCGCCGCCTACGTCCCAGGTGGTGTAGGCCGGTGCAGCCTCGCCGGTAAGGGTGGCGTCGTATTCCTCGCCATAGTAGTCCAGCGCCGTCCACAGATTGAGGCGCTCCGACAGGGTCCAGTCCAGCCGCAGATTGGCCTTGCGCTCCGGAGTCAGGGCCAGGGGAGCGCCCTGGTTGGGGCCGCTGCGCTGCTCGGAATCCAGGTAGGTGAAATTGCCACCCAGGCGCAGGGCGTCGGTGATGTCCCAGCCACCGCTGAGCTCCACGCCGCGCATCACCGCCTCGTCGACGTTGATGCGATCCATGCGGATGTAGCCGTTCCAGCGCTCGGTGGTGGTTACCGTGGACAGCTTGTCCTGGAAGTCGTTGTAGAACAGCGTCGCCGCGGCGTCGAGGTTGCGGCGGTTGGACCAGAGCGCCGCCACCTCGTAGTTGGTGCTGGTTTCCGGCTTGAGATCCGGGTTGCCGAGCATGACGAAGCGATTGCGCCGCAGATAGGCGTAACCCGGCGCCACGGCGCGGATTTCCGGTGCCTTGAAGCCGCGCGAGACACCGCCCTTGAAGGTCCACTCGGGAGTGGCGTGCCAGACGCCATAGAGGCGCGGACTCCAGTGGTTGCCGTACAACTCGTGGTGATCCAGGCGCAGGCCGCCGGTGAGGGCGAAGCTGTCGGTGATGGCCCACTCGTCCTCGGCGAACAGCGCCTGCTGGGTCACCGCGAAGGAATACTGGCGGCGATCGTTCAGCCCCTGGTTCCAGTCCTGCACCTCGCCGCGGTTGTATTGCAGGCCGGTGGTGAGCAGGTGGTCGTCCAACGGGGTCACCAGCTTGGCGTCGAACACGGTGTTCTCGACCTTGGGCTTGCGCCCATAGACATCGGTCTGCGCCGGCGTAGCCAGGCCTTCGCGGGAGGTCTGCTCGTGCAACAGCGAGACGTCCGAACGCATCCCGCCCGTCCAGTGACCGGTGTGGCTCAGCGACCAGTGATCGCGGTCGTTGTCCTGCTGGCGGGTTGCCCAGTTGTCGCTCAGGCCATCACCGTTGCGCAGGCGCGTCTGCCCGGCTTCGAGCAGGAACTCGTGATCCTCGTTCGGGGTGAAGACCAGGCGCCCGGTCAGGTCGCGGTGGCGTGCCTTGCTGAAGCCCTGGGTCTGCTCCACGTCATCGTCGGCCTGGCGATCCAGGTAGCGGCCCCAGAGCTGCAGGCCGAGCAACTCGCTGTGCAGCGGACCGCTCAGGTAGAACTGGCTTTGCCGCGAATTACCCTGGTTGCTGTGCTGCTGGGCGAGGTAGTCGGTGGTCAGGGAGCCGTTCCAGGTGGCGGCATTCTTCTTGGTGATGATGTTGATCACCCCACCGATGGCATCGGAGCCGTACAGCGAGGACATCGGCCCGCGTACCACTTCGATGCGCTCGATGGCGGCGGCCGGCGGGATGAAGCTCTGCTCGTAGCCGCGGTTGCCGTTGACCCGGGACTCCCGGCCGCTCTGGCGCTTGCCGTCGACCAGGATCAGGGTGTAGTCGCCGGGCATGCCGCGGATGGAGATGTCGGCCTCGTTGGCCGAGCCGTTGACCACTACGCCCTCGACGTCGCGCAGGGCATCGCCCAGGTCGCGCACCGGACGCTTGCGCAGGGTCTCGGCGTCGATCACCGTGACCGAAGCCGGGGCGTCTTCCAGCCGCTGTTCGAAGCCGGATGCCGTGACCACCGTGGTCTCGAGTTCGGTGACCTCTTCGGCGCCGGCCGCGAGGCTGGTCGCGACCAGGCCGAGCGCCAGGGGCGCGGGGATGAAGCGTTGCAGCCTTGCCATGTAACGTGCCCTCCAACTGGGAAAGGGCACGAATGGTAATGATTGTCGTTACCGCATTTGGGACAGGTTGAGACAGCCGTCCTCACTCGCCGCGGATGTAGCCTTCCAGCTGGCGGATCAACTCGGCCTGTTCGACCATGGTTTCCTTGACCAGGTCGCCAATGGACAGCAGCCCGATCAGCCGACCATTGCCCATCACCGGCAGGTGGCGCAGGCGGTGCTCGGTCATCAGCGCCAGGCACTCGGCGACGGTCTGCTGCGGCAGGATGATGATCACCGCGGCGGTCATGATGGCGCTCACCGGGGTGGCATAGGAGGAACGCCCCTGCAGCACCATCTTGCGCGCATAGTCGCGCTCGCTGACGATGCCCACCAGTTCGTTGCCGCGCAGCACCGGCAAGGCGCCGACGTTCTTGTCGGCCATCAGTTGCAGGGCTTCGAGTACCGAGGCCTCCGGCGTGGTGGTATAGACGTCTTGCTGGGTTTTGGCGGCGAGCAACTGGGCGACGGTTTTCATGATTGTTCTCCTGAGGGAAGGCGAGCGTGACCGGGAGCGCCTGGCCAGGCCAGTCAACCGATTACATCAGGCCGATTGAACGCCCTTATCGCCCGAGCGACGTCGATCCCGCCACAGGCGCCATGTCAGGGCCAGCAGAAAGCCCGCGGTCAGCAACACCACCAGGGTCGGCGCCGGGGCGCTGTCCCAGGCCAGACTCAGCAGCACGCCGCCCAGGGCCGCCGTCACCGCCAGCGCCGTGGCCACCAGCAGCATCATGCCAAAGGAGCGGGTCAGCAGAAAGGCAGTCGCCCCCGGGGCGATCAGCAGCGCCACCACCGGTACCATGCCCACTGCCTGCAGAGCGCCGACCACGGTCAGGGCGATGAGGCCGAGCAGGCCGTAGTGCAGCAGCGCCACCGGCAGCCCCAGCGCCCGCGCCTGGGCGGCATCGAAGGCCAGCACCAACAGGTCACGCCAGCGGCAGGCCAGCGCCACCACCACCACGGCGGCAATCACCGTCATCTGCCAGAAGGCCGCCGGGGTCACTCCCAGCAGATCGCCGAGCAGGATGTGGTCCAGGTGCAGCTCGGTAGGCAGCCTGGCGTGCAGCACCAACCCCAGGCCAAACATGCCGGAAAAGACCACGCCCATCAGACTGTCCTGCTTCACCCGGCTGTGGCGCTTGAGATAACCGGTGGCCAGGGCGCAACCCAGCCCGGCGACGAAGGCCCCTACCACCAGCGGTGCGCCCAGCGCCGAGGCCAGCACCAGGCCGGGAAAGACCGCGTGGGCGATGGCGTCGCCCAGCAGCGCCCAGCCCTTGAGTACCAGGAAGCACGACAGCAGCGCCGTGGGCACCGCCACCAGCACGGCCATCAGCAGCGCCTGGCGCAGGAAATCGACCTCGACGGTCAGCCGCAGCCACTCCATCAGCCCGCCTCCGCCGTCTGCCGTGCCCGCCGTCGGTTGGCCAGCAGGCCGTGACGCGGCGCCAGGACGAAGGCCAACAGGAACACCAGCGTCTGCAAGACCACCACGCAGCCACCGGTGGCGCCATCGAGGAAGTAGCTGAGGTAGGTGCCCAGCAGCCCGCTGCCGACGCCGATGGCCACGCTGATCAGCACCACCCGCGAGAAGCGATCGCTGAGCAGATAGGCCGTCGCCCCCGGCGTCACCACCAGCGCGATGACCAGAAAGGCGCCCACCGTTTGCATCGCCGCCACGGTGCTCAGCGCCAGCAGGGTAAAGAACAACAGCCTGTATGCCTTGGGATTGAGACCGCAGGCGCGCGCCTGGCCCTCGTCGAAGAACACCAGCAGCAGATCGCGCCACTTCAGCAGCAGCACCAACAGGGAGACGGCGGCGACGATCAGCAACTGGCGACTGGCCTCGGGGGTGATCGCCAGGATGTTGCCGAAGACGATGGTCTGGATGTCCACCGCCACTGGCGCCACGGACACCAGGAACAGCCCGCCGCCAAAGAAGGCGCTGAAGATCAGCCCGATGATGACGTCTTCCTTGAGCCGGGTGTAGTGCCGCAGCCCGAGCATGGCCCCGGCCGCCGCGCCGCCGGCGAGAAAGGCGCCCAGGGCCAGCGGCAGGCCGAGCAGATAGGCGCCGGCCACGCCGGGCACCACTGCATGGGACAGGGCATCACCGATCAGCGACCAGCCCTTGAGCATCAGGTAGGCGGAGAGAAAGGCGCACAACCCGCCCACCAGCGCCGCCGCGCCCAGGGCATTCCTCATGTAGCCGTAGGCCAGGGGTTCCAGCAGCCCTTCCATCAGGCACGCTCCCGCCGCCGCGGCGCCGATCGAGCGCCGTCGAACAGCCGCAGGGCGCCGCCAAAGGTGCGTTCCAGATTTTCCTGGGTAAAGACCTCGGCGGTCGGTCCCTGGGCCAGTACGGTACGGTCGAGCAGCACGGTGCGGTCGCAGAAGCGCTCGATGCTGGCCAGGTCGTGGGTCGAGACCAGCATCGAACGCCCTTCGGCGCGCAGCGCCTGGAGCAGTTCGATGATGGCGCGCTCGGAAGTGGCGTCCACGCCAGTGAAGGGTTCGTCCAGGAGGATCACCCGGCTGTCCTGGGCCAGGGCGCGGGCGAGGAAGACGCGCTTCTTCTGGCCCCCGGAGAGTTCGCCGATCTGCCGCTTGCGCAACTCGGTCAGCCCCACCCGGGCCAGGGCGGCATCTACCGCCTGATGATCGGCGGCGCGGGCAAGGCGGAGGAAATTCATCCGTCCATAGCGGCCCATGAGCACCACGTCTTCCACCCGTACCGGAAAGTCCCAGTCCACGTCTTCGCTCTGGGGCACATAGGCGATCAGGTTACGCTTGAGCGCCTGGGCCACCGGCAGGTCAGCGACCCGCACCTGGCCGGAACGGACCGGCACGAAGCCCATGATCGCCTTGAACAGCGTCGACTTGCCGCTGCCGTTGACGCCCACCAGGGCGGTGATGGAGCCGCCGGGGACCACTAGGCTGGCCTCGCGCAGGGCGGTATGGCCGTTGCGATAGGTCACGCTGACCCCGTCGAGCACGATCATGGCGCCAGCCCCTGCACCAGGGTTTCGGTGGTCACTCGCAGCAGGTCGAGATAGGTGGGGACCGGGCCGTCGGCCGCGCTCAGGGAATCCACGTAGAGCACCCCGCCGTAACGGGCGCCGCTCTCCCGCACCACCTGTTCGGCTGGTGCGGCAGAGACGGTGCTCTCGCTGAACACCGCCGGAATCCGCTCGGCGCGCACCGTCTCGATCACCCGGCGGACCTGCTGCGGGGTGCCCTGGGCATCGGCGTTGATCGGCCAGAGATAGAGCTCCTTGAGCCCCAGGTCGCGCGCCAGGTAGCTGAAGGCGCCCTCGCTGGACACCAGCCAGCGGCGCGGTTCGGGAATCGCCTGCAACTGCTGGCGCAGGGGGTCGAGGGTGGCGGTGATGCGCGTCTTGTAGGCCTGGGCGTTACGCCGGTAGGTCTCGGCATTGGCCGGATCGTGCTGCACCAGGGCATCGCGGATGTTGTCGATGTAGACCAGCGCCGCCTGCGGCGACATCCAGGCATGGGGATTGGGCTTGCCGGCATAGGGACCCTGGGCGATGGCGATGGGCTCAATTCCCTCGGAAACCACCGCACTGGGCACGTCCTTCATGCGGCTGAAGAAGCGCTCGAACCAGAGCTCCAGGTTCAGGCCATTCCACAGCACCAGCTGGGCATCGCGGGTCTTCAGCAGATCGCCCGGAGTGGGCTGGTAGTTGTGGATCTCGGCGCCGGGCTTGGTGATGGATTCCACCCGCGCGGCGTCGCCCGCCACGTTGCGCGCCATGTCGGCGATCACCGTGAAGGTGGTCACCACCTTGAACGGCTCGGCGGCCTGGGCGGCATTCCCCAGCAGCAATCCCAGCAGACCCGCCAGGGTCCAGCGTCTCGTCTTCTCCAGCATCCGGCCCGCCTCTCGGTGGTTATAGCCTTGGCTAAATTAGATAGCACAACCTATCAGAGGTGCAGGGAGACTTTGTAACCTGGGATGAGAGGGGTGAAGGACAAAGACATACAGGGCAAGGCGCCTCGTTCAAGACATGATCAAGGCGCTGATGAGGAGTGCAGAGGCCAGGCGGCCTGTGCCTGATCGGCAGGAATCAGTGTGCAGCCTGGGCCGTCATGCCGCGCGAGCGCTCGGGCTGGGTCTCCAGCGGACGACGTCCGACAGGCTGGTCGAGCAGCTTGTCCAGCAGACCACGCAGGGCGCGTTTCTTGAGATCTTTCAGCATCGCGAATCCTCCCGGGATCGTTATAGCCTTGGCTATATTAAATAGCAGACCCTATCGAGAGGTGTTAGTGCTTTTTCTCAATCGGATAAATAGAGATGACCTAAACCTCTTGGGCGCGAGAGATCCGACGAGCCAGGAGCGATGCTTAGTCGCCCTCCTCTAACGGCGTCCTCAGGCGGCGACGGGCTTCCTGCGGCGCCAGGCCCGTCCAGCGTCGGAAGGCCCGGCGGAAGTTGCGCAGATCGCCAAAGCCGGTTTGGAAGGCCACCTCGGCCAACGCCAGGTCAGCCCGGCCGAGCAGCGTCAGGGCGCGATCACGACGTGCTTCGTCGACCAGCGCCTGATAACGGGTACCCGCCGCTTCGAGCCGGCGTCTCAGGGTCCGTTCGCTGAGATTGAGCGGCGCGGCCAGTTGCGCCAGGGTCGGCGGCGCATCCAGCCGCTTGCGGATCTCGCGCTGTAGGCCCTCGACCAGATCTGTTCGCAGCGGATCGCAACCGCCAGCCGCGCCCAGCAATTCGATCACCTCGGCGGCCACGGCGTCGTCGCGGGTGGCGAGGGGCAGGTCCAGCCAGGCAGGGTCGAATTCGATGGCGGTCGCCGGCGCGGCGAAACGCACCGGGCACTCGAACAAGGCCGCATAGCGCTCGCCATGTGGCGGAGCGGGATAGTCCAGGCTCAGCGCCCGCGGCGGCAGTCGGGTCCCGGCCAGGTGGCGGGCGACACCCAGTACGCTGGCCAGCCCTTCCTCCATGTAGAAGGCGGTCACCGCCGGCTCGTGGAAGCGTGGCGTCAGCACCAGCCGCACCGCCGCCGTCCCCTGCTCCAGGCCGTAGTCGAGCATGGCGCCGGCCTGCTGCTGGTAGTGCAACCCCAGCTCCAGGGCCGCACCCAGGGTGGCACAGGCCTGCATGCCGAGGCCGACCAGACCGAGCGAGACGCTGGTCTGCCGGGCGCCGACCGCCAAGCCCAGGCCGTCGTCACCCAGCTGCGCCAGGCAGCGCCTGACCAGCAGATAGCCCTGCCGGTGCGATAGGCGAAAGCCCGGTCGCTGCACGTCGGCCGCCGTGAACCCCAGGCCACGGCAGAGTCGCTCCACGTCAGCGTGGCGTTCGGCCGCCACGCGCAGCAGCAGCCGTGACACCTGGGGCGGCGCCGAGGCACGGGAAAAGCGCGGATCGACGGGGTCCGGCATGACGACGCTCCTCGGGCGAGAACCTGGCCGGACGTTAACCCAGTGGCGAGCGGACGAAAATCCCTCGGCAACGGCTGTCCGTTTCGGCCCCCTTCCCTGGCCGCCGCCACCCTGCCGTGGCCTCTCCACCCGCCGCTAAGGTTGCCTCGACACCCACGCCTGGAGACCCGCATGAACGACGACCTTCCCTACCAGGACTGCGGCGAGCGCATCTGCATCGTCGGCGGCGGCCCCGGCGGCCTGTGCATGGCCCGCGCCCTCAAGCGCCGCGGCCTGGACTACGAGCAATTCGAGCGCCACAGCGACTTCGGCGGCGTCTGGGACCTGGATAACCCCGGCACGCCCATGTACGAATCCGCCCACTTCATCTCGTCGCGAGACCTCTCGGGCTTTCTCGACTATCCGATGCCCCGCGCCTTTCCCGACTATCCCGGCAATCGCCAGATCCTCGACTACCTGCGCGCCTTCGCCCGCACCTTCGGCCTCTATGCCCAGGCCCGCTTCAACACCGCCGTCGAACGGGTCGACAAGGATGCAGATGGCCGCTGGATCGTCACCCTCGACAGCGGTGAACGCCGCCGCTATCGGGCACTGATCTGCGCCACCGGCTGCAACTGGGACCCCAACCTGCCGGAGATTCCGGGGCACTTCAGCGGCGAGATCCGCCATGCGGTCAGCTACCGGCGCGCGGCGGAATTCCAGGGCAAGCGGGTGCTCATCGTCGGTGCTGGCAATTCCGGGGCCGACATCGCCTGCGACGCCGCCGCCAATGCCGAGCGCGCCTTCATCAGTCTGAGGCGCGGCTACCACTTCATCCCCAAGCACCTCTTCGGCGTGCCGGCGGACGTCTTCGGCGAACGCGGTCCGCGCCTGCCGCTGTGGCTGGAACGGCCGCTGTTCCAGGGGCTGCTGCGCCTGCTGCAGGGCGACCTGACCCGCTTCGGTCTGCCCAAGCCGGACCATCGCCTGTTCGAGAGTCATCCGTTGCTCAACAGCCAGCTGCTGCACCACCTGCAGCACGGCAATATCCAGGCGCGTCCGGATGTCTCCCACTTCGAGGGCGACCAGGTGGTGTTTCGCGATGGCAGCCGGGAGAGTCTCGACCTGGTGCTCTATGCCACCGGCTATCGCTGGAGTTGCCGCTACGCCGCCGACTATTTCACCTGGCAGCACGGCCGCCCGCAGCTCTATCTGTCCATCTTCAGTCGCGAGCACGCCAATCTATTCGGCATCGGCTATCTGGAAACCAACTCCAGCGCCTACAAGCTGTTCGACCAGGAGGCCCACCTGATCGCCTGTCACCTGGCCGACCAGCTCCAGCGCCCGCATCAGGCCCGCGAATTCCAGGCGCTGATCCAGCAGGACGATCCGGACCTCTCCGGCGGCATCCGCTTCGTCGACTCGCCACGCCACGCCGTCTACCTGGAGGTGCACGCCCTGCAGAACTACCTGCGCCAGCTGCGGCGCCGGCTGGGCTGGAGCGCGTTGACCCCGGGCTATTTCGATCCCCTGCGCCAGGCGCCCGAGCCGCTTCCGGCCAGCCTGCCCACCCCGTCCTGAGCGAGCCTGCCCATGAGCGACGTTATCCTGATCACCGGTGCCGCCGGCGGCATCGGTCAATGCCTGGCGCGGCAACTCAGCCGCCGGCCGGTCCAGCTGGTCCTGGTGGATCGCGACGCCAGGGGCCTGGCCGCCCTGCGCGCCGAGCTGGGCGAAGCCACCCTGACCTACGCCGCTGATCTCTGCGACGAAGACCAGTTGGCCGCCCTGATCGACTTCGTCCAGCAGCGCTGCGGTCGCCTCGACGCCCTGGTCAACAACGCCGCCATCGTCCGCGTTGGCCCCCTGACCGAACGCAGTCCGGCCAGCATTCGCCAGGAACTCGACATCAACCTGCTGGCCCCCCTGCTGCTCTCGCGGCTGGCTATCCCCCTGCTCCGACGCTCGACCAATGCCCGGCTGGTCACCACCGTCTCCCTGGCGGGCATCTTTCCCACCCCGGAGAGCCCCGTCTATTGCGCCAGCAAGTTCGGCCTGCGCGGCGCCATGCTCGCCCTGGCCCAGGATCTCGCGCCCCAGGGCATCCGCGTCTGCTGCGTCCTGCCGTCGGCCACCGACACCCCGATGCTGCGCCACGAGGCCATCGCCGGCGGCAATGCCCTGCAATTCATGGATCCGCCCCAGTCACCCGAGACGGTGGCGCGGTTGCTGGTCCGGGTGCTGGATCGACCGCGTCTGGAAAGCGCCCCGCGCGCTGGCGAACTCTGGCTGAGTCGCCTGGCGATGCTGGTGCCCGATCTGCTGCCGCGCCTGTTGCCGTTCTTTCAGCGCCGTGGCGAGCGTGGCCTACGCCGCTATCTAAGCGACCTGGAGCAACGCGGCCTGGCCGAACGGCACGAGGGCGCCTGGCGCCTGCGTCCGGACGACCAGCCCGACTAGCCTTCTTTCGGAAACAAAAAAGGGGCCCGAGGGCCCCAAGGGAAATCGAAGTGATCTCAGCCTTCGATTTCGATCAAGACTTCGCCCGGATTGACCCGGTCACCCTTGGCCACCCGCACCGCGGTGACCGTGCCGGCGATGGGCGCCTGGATCTCGGTTTCCATCTTCATGGCTTCGGTGACCAGCACGCCCTGCCCGGCCTTGACCTGGTCGCCCTCCTTCACCAGCACCTCGACGATGTTGCCCGGCATGGTGGTGCTGACGTCGCCCGGACGCTCCGCCTGGCGCCGCCGCTGGCCGCCATCGGCGACGAAGTCGCCACTGGCCTCGAACACCACCTCTTCCGGCACCCCGTCGATGGACAGATAGAAGTGCCGCTTGCCCTCGGTCTTCAGGCCGATGCCAGTGATGTCTACCTGATAGGTCTCGCCATGCACGTCGACGCTGAAGGCGGTCGGCACGCCCTGGCCGCCCACTGCCGCCACGCCATCCGCACTGGGGATGGGCAGCAAGGCTTCCGGCACCAGGGTGCCGGCTGCGCGTTCCTCGAGGAACTTGCGGCCGATGTCGGGGAACATGGCGAAGGTCAGGACGTCTTCTTCGCTCTGGGCCAGGTCACCGATGTCGGCCCGCAGGCGCGCCAGTTCCGGGCTGAGCAGATCGGCGGGACGGACGTCGATGACCTCTTCCTGGCCAATGGCCTGCTTGCGCAACTGCTCGCAGATCTCGCCCGGCGCCTTGCCGTAGCGGCCCTGCAGATAGAGCTTCACCTCGTTGGTGATGGTCTTGTAGCGCTCGCCGGCCAGCACGTTGAAGAACGCCTGGGTACCGACGATCTGCGAGGTCGGGGTGACCAGGGGCGGATAGCCCAGGTCCTTGCGCACCCGCGGGATCTCTTCCAGCACCTCGTTCATGCGATTGAGGGCGCCCTGTTCGCGCAACTGGTTGGCCAGATTGGAAATCATCCCGCCCGGCACCTGGTTGACCTGCACCCGGGTGTCGACGCCGGTGAACTCGCTCTCGAACTGGTGGTACTTCTTGCGCACCGCATGGAAATACAGGCCGATCTCCTGCAGCAGCTCCAGGTCCAGGCCGGTGTCATAGGGCGTGTCGCGCAGGGCCGCGACCATGGATTCGGTCCCTGGGTGGCTGGTGCCCCAGGCCATGCTGGAGATCGCCGTGTCGATGCGATCGGCGCCATTCTCCACCGCCTTTAGCTGGCACATGGCGGCCACCCCGGCGGTGTCGTGGGAATGCACCACCACGTCCAGGGTCAGGGCCTCCTTGAGCGCCTTGACCAGCTCGCCAGTGGCATAGGGTGTCAGCAGACCAGCCATGTCCTTGATGGCGATGGAATCCACGCCCAGGTCAGCCATGCGCCGCGCCTGGTCGACGAAGGCCGCCACGGTATGCACCGGGCTGGTGGTGTAGCAGAGGGTGCCCTGGGCGTGCTTGCCGGTCGCCTTGACCGCGCGGATGGCGGTTTCCAGGTTACGCACATCGTTCATAGCATCGAAGATGCGGAAGACGTCGGTGCCATTGGCCGCGGCGCGCTCGACAAAGGCCTCGACCACGTCGTCGCTGTAGTGCCGGTAGCCCAAGAGGTTCTGGCCACGCAGGAGCATCTGCAGGCGGGTATTGGGCAAGGCCTTGCGCAGCTGGCGCAGGCGCTCCCAGGGATCTTCTTTGAGAAAGCGCACGCAGGCGTCGAAGGTGGCGCCGCCCCAGACTTCCAGCGACCAGTAGCCGACCTGGTCGAGCTTGGCGCAGATCGGCAGCATGTCTTCGGTGCGCATGCGGGTCGCCAGCAGCGATTGGTGGGCGTCGCGCAGGATGGTGTCGGTGATCTGGATGGTTTTCATTGTTCTGTCGTCCTTACAAACCGGCATGGGCGGCGATGGCGGCGGCGATGGCGATGGCCAGGTGCGTCGGGTTGCGCTTGATCGAGTACTGGGTCAGCTCCGGATGGCTTTCCACGAAGCTGGTGTTGAAGCGCCCGCTGCGGAATTCCGGATCGCGCAGGATGGCCTCGTAATAGGGCGCGGTGGTCTTCACCCCCTGCACGCGCATGTCGTCCAGGGCGCGCAAGCCGCGATCCATGGCCTCTTCCCAGGTCAGCGCCCAGACGATCAGCTTTAGGCACATGGAGTCGTAGTACGGCGGGATCACGTAGCCGGTATAGATGGCCGTGTCGGTGCGTACCCCCGGTCCGCCGGGTGCGTAGTAGCGGGTGATCTTGCCGAAGCTCGGCAGGAAGTTGTTCTTCGGATCTTCGGCGTTGATGCGGAACTGCAGGGCGAAGCCGCGGTGCTGGACGTCTTCTTGGGCAAAGGACAGCGGCAGGCCGGAGGCGATGCGGATCTGCTCGCGGACGATGTCGATGCCGGTGATTTCCTCGGTGATGGTGTGCTCCACCTGCACCCGGGTGTTCATCTCCATGAAATACACCTCGCCCTCGGCGAGCAGGAATTCCACGGTGCCGGCGTTCTCGTAGCCCACAGCCTTGGCCGCGCGCACGGCGAGATCACCGATATAGGCGCGCTGCTCGGGGGTGAGCTGCGGGCTGGGCGCGATCTCGATCAGCTTCTGGTTGCGGCGCTGGATGGAACAGTCGCGCTCGAACAGGTGCACGGTGTTGCCGTGGCTGTCGGCGAGGATCTGCGCCTCGATGTGCTTGGGATTGACGATGCACTTCTCGAGGAACACCTCGGCTGAGCCGAAAGCCTTGGTCGCTTCGGAGATCACCCGCGGATAGGCCTGCTCCAGCTCTTCGCGGGAATTGCAGCGGCGGATACCGCGCCCACCGCCGCCGGAGGTGGCCTTGAGCATCACCGGATAGCCGATGCGATCCCCTTCGCGCAGGGCCTCGGCGAGATCCGCCACATTGCCTTCGGTGCCGGGCGTGCAGGGTACGCCAGCAGCCATCATGCTGCGGCGCGCCTCGGTCTTGTCACCCATGCGGCGGATGACCTCGGCGGACGGCCCGATGAATCTGATGCCGCGCTGGGCACAGATTTCCGCCAGCTCGGCGTTTTCCGAGAGGAAGCCATAGCCGGGATGCAGGGCATCGCAGCCAGTCTCCACGGCGAGGTTCACCAGCTTGCGCGGATTGAGATAACCCTCCAGCGGATCGCTGCCGATGCCATGGGCTTCGTCGGCACGTTTCACGTGGAGCGCCTGGCGATCGGCATCGGAGTAGACCGCCACCGAGCGAATGCCCATCTCGGCACAGGCCCGCACGATACGCACGGCAATCTCGCCCCGATTGGCGATGAGTATCTTCTTGATCACACCTGGCTCCTTGTCTGCTGCAGCCTGCAGCCGCTTGTTATTGCCGGTGCCTTGAAGCTACGCCTAGGCCTCTCTTATGGAAAATAAATAATTGTTGGATACTCCATAAGTCATAACTTATGGATGCAGCCGATGCCCATGCGCAAGCCGTTGATGCGGCTTACTTTTCGCCAATTGCAGGTATTCGAGGCCGTCTGCGAAGCGCGCTCCTACAGCCGGGCAGCCGACATCATGGCGCTGACCCAACCGGCGGTGAGCCTGCAGGTCCGCCAACTCGAAGAGGTGGTGGGCACGCCGCTGTTCAACTACGTCAATCGCACCCTCTACCTCACCGAAGCCGGCGAAGCCCTGCGCCAGACCGGACGCGATCTCTTCGCCCGTCTGGGCAGCCTGGACATGCAGCTGTCGAATCTGCGCGGCGCCCTGCACGGCCAGTTACGCCTGGGGGTGGAAAGCAGTGCCCAGTACCTGGCGCCACACCTGTTCGGCCAGTTCCGCAGCAGTCATCCCCAGGTCAATCTGGCGTTGACCGTGGGCAACCACGCCCGGGTGCTGCGGCGATTGACGGAAAATCGCGAGGACGTGGCGCTGATGTCCGGGGTGCCGAGCGGCGCGGACCTGGAGTTCCTGCCCTTGCTGGATAACGCCATCGTCGCCGTGGCGCGCCCGGGCCACGCCCTGGCCGGGCGCAACGGCCTGACCCTGCGCGAGCTGACGGCCTATCCGCTGCTGGTCCGCGAAGTCGGCTCGGGCACGCGCCAGGCCTGCGAGGACTATCTCAAGCAGAAACGCGCCCACTTCGCCGAGCAGTTGGAGATCGGCGCCTTCGAGGCGCAACGCGAAGCGGTCCGCGCCGGCCTCGGCCTGGCCCTGCTGCCGCGCCAGGCCATTCGCAGCGATCTCGCCGCCGGCAGCCTGGTCGAACTGGACGTCACCGACCTGCCGCTACGGCGCTCCTGGTGCGTGGTCCATCCACGCAGCAAGCCGCTGTCGCCGGTGGCGCGAGCCTTCGTCGACTATCTGCGCAGTCAGCGCAGCCTGATCAATGCGTTAGGTATTGCGCTGGAGCCGGCTGCCGGCGCTGGGCCTGGCGCTCGTCCAGCAGCTGATTGAGAAACAGCAGCTCATCGAGTTCCACCGCCAGGCGCTGTTCTTCGGCACGGGCTTCGATGGCGCGGCGAAACTTCATCCGCCGTTGATCCTGTAGCTTTCTGCGAGTCTTGCTGTCGAGACGAAGGCTGGATTCCTGGACGAGAGCGGTCATGCCTATTCCTCCGGGCTGGGATCGGAATGGGCAGCTTCCCCCTTACAGGTGACCGTTTGGCGACAGTAAGACGACTATTGGGTGTCGCTGTGCTTGGTCGATTTCGACGACAGCCGCAGGCTGCGCAAGCTGCGCTTCACGCCCTTGAGATGCTCGACCAGCGCCGGTCCGCGCGACATAGCCACGCCCATGGCCAGGACGTCGATCACCACGAGGTGGGCGATGCGCGAGGTCAGGGGCACATAGATGTCGGTGTCTTCGTGCACGTCGATAGCGATGTTCACCGTCGACAGATCGGCCAGCGGCGTCTGTCCCGGGCAGATGGTGATCAGCGCGGCGCCATTGTCGCGCACCAGGTTGGCGGTGATCAGCAGGTCCTTGGACCGCCCCGACTGGGAGATGCAGATGGCGGCATCGGAGGGCGTCAGGGTCGCCGCCGACATGGCCTGCATGTGCGGATCGGAATAGGCGGTGGCGCTGAGCTGCAGGCGGAAGAACTTGTGCTGGGCGTCGTTGGCCACCGAGCCCGAGGCGCCGAAGCCGTAGAACATCACCCGCTGCGCCTTGGCGATGGCCTCGATGGCCGTCTCCAGGGCGCGCATGTCGAGGCGCTCACGTACGTCCATCAGGGTATGCAGGGTGGTGTCGAAGATCTTCAGGCTGAAGTCCTCCACCGCATCGTTCTCGTGGATGGCGAACTGGCCGAAACTGGCCCCCGCCGCCAGGCTCTGCGCCAGGCGCAGCTTGAGATCCTGGAAGCCATCGCAACCAATCGCGCGGCAGAAACGCACGATGGTGGGCTCGCTGACGCCGACGTTGTGGGCCAGATCGGCCATGGAGCTGTGCATGACGGCAGCCGGATCCACCATGACCTGCTCGGCGACCTTGAGCTCCGACTTGCGCAGCAGGTGGCGGGATTGAGCAATGTGTTGCATGAGGTTCACAGGCGTATCTCGTCTAGCAGAGGGGATGTAGTGCCTGGCACTTATACTACATAACGTCTGCCAAGGCTCTTGCTCATTACGATTCAGCACGGCCGCACGGGGCGTCGCGCCTGGCTTCGCGTAGTCTTCACCGGACCGGACTACCGGCTGCAGGTCAACTTTTTCCAGCGGCGCGCAAGCTTCTGCGCAACTCCTTGAGCACCCGCGCACAGTCGCCCTGCCACGGCGCCGCCGATTTTTAGCAAGTCAATGATTTTGAAAGATTTTTCACGAGCTGGCATGGCGTTTGTCTGATCACTGCTCACCCGGGCCATGAAGCCCATCCACCAGGCAAGGAGAGCACCATGCCAACACCCGCGTATCTGTCCCTCGAAGGCACCAAGCAAGGCTTGATCACCGCCGGCACCTTCACCGAGGACTCGGTCGGCAACATCTTCCAGGAAGGTCACGAAGACCAGATCCTGGTCCAGGCCTTCAACCACCAGGTGATCATCCCGCGCGATCCCCAGTCCGGCCAGCCCACCGGCCAGCGCGTGCACAAGCCGCTGATGATCACCAAGGTCTTCGACAAGGCCTCGCCGCTGATCTTCAACGCCCTGACCTCCGGCGAACGCCTGAACAAGTGCCGCCTGGAGTGGTACCGCACCTCGGCCACCGGCACCCAGGAGCACTACTTCACCATCGAACTGGAAGACGCCATCATCGTCGACGTCCAGTCGCGCATGCCCAACTGCCAGGACCCGAGCATGGCCCACTTCACCCACCTGGAAGACGTCTACTTCACCTACCGCAAGATCGTCTGGACCCACGAAGTCTCCGGCACCTCCGGCTCTGACGACTGGCGTTCGCCGATCGCCGCCTGATGGCCCGGCCGTTACGGCCACGCGCGTTTCCTACCCGCTCCGGCCAGCCCTGCTGGCCGGAGGCTCTTGCGCCCCGCCCTGCCCCTCCGCCTCCCATCCGTCTGGTTTGGCGCTCCTTTCCCCGCGTCGGTAGAATGCGGCGATGAACGACGACATCTCGCTGCTGCTCAACTCCCTCAACGACGCCCAGCGCCAGGCCGTGGCCGCGCCCCTGGGGCGGCAATTGGTCCTGGCCGGTGCCGGCTCGGGCAAGACCCGGGTGCTAGTGCACCGTATCGCCTGGCTGATCCAGGTCGAGCGCGCCTCGCCGCACTCCATCCTCTCGGTGACCTTCACCAACAAGGCCGCCGCCGAGATGCGCCATCGCATCGAGCAGCTGCTGGGTATGAGTCCGCAGGGCATGTGGGTCGGTACCTTCCACGGCCTGGCCCATCGGCTACTGCGTGCTCATTGGCAGGAGGCCGGCCTGGCACAGAATTTCCAGATCCTCGACAGCGACGACCAGCAGCGCATCGTCAAGCGGGTGATCCGCGAGCTGGGCCTCGACGAGCAGCGCTGGCCGGCGCGCCAGGCGCAGTGGTTCATCAACGGCCAGAAGGACGAAGGTTTGCGGCCGCAGCACATCCAGGCCGCGGGAGACCTCTTCCTCAGCACCATGCGCAGCATCTACGAAGCCTATGAGGCGGCCTGTGCCCGCGCCGGGGTGATCGATTTCTCAGAGCTGCTGCTGCGCGCCCTGGATCTCTGGCGCAACAATCCCAGCCTGCTGGAGCACTACCAGCGGCGCTTCCAGCACCTGCTGGTGGACGAATTCCAGGACACCAACGCCGTCCAGTACGCCTGGCTCAAGCTGCTCGCCCAGAATGGCGCCAGCCTCATGGTGGTAGGTGACGACGACCAGTCCATCTACGGCTGGCGCGGTGCCAAGATCGAGAACATCCAGCAGTTCAACGAGGATTTCTCGGCGGAGATCATCCGCCTGGAGCAGAACTACCGCTCCACCGACACCATCCTCAAGGCCGCCAACGGCCTGATCGCCCACAACTTCGGCCGCCTGGGCAAGGAGCTGTGGACCGATACCGGCGAAGGCGAGGCCATCACCCTCTACGCCGGCTTCAACGAACACGACGAGGCGCGCTACATCGTCGAGACCATCGAGAGCGAATTCAAGAAGGGCACCCAGCGCAGCGAGATGGCCATCCTCTATCGCTCCAACGCCCAGTCGCGGGTGCTGGAAGAGGCGCTGCTACGGGAGAAGATCCCCTATCGCATCTATGGCGGCCTGAGATTCTTCGAGCGCGCCGAGATCAAGAACGCCATGGCCTACCTGCGGCTGATCCAGCATCGCCACGACGACGCCGCCCTGGAGCGGGTGATCAACGTGCCGCCGCGGGGCATCGGCGAGAAGACCGTGGAAGCCCTGCGCAGCGCCGCGCGCGCCCAGAACACCTCGCTGTGGCAGGCGCTGCACGACCTGGTCGGCGCCCGCGCGGTCTCCGGTCGCGCCGCAGCGGCGCTCAACGCCTTCGTCGAATTGGTCGACACCCTGGCGCTCAAGGCCGAGGACCTGTCGCTGCACAACCTGGTGCAGCAGATCATCGAACAGACCGGCCTAGTCACCTTCCACAAGGAAGAAAAGGGCGAAAAGGGCCAGGCTCGGGTAGAGAACCTGGAAGAACTGGTCAGCGCCGCCCGCTCCTTCGACTTCAGCGGTGACGAGGAGATGACGCCCCTGGCGGCCTTCCTCGACCACGCCGCCCTGGAGTCTGGCGACACCCAGGCCGACAGCCACGAAGACAGCGTCCAGCTGATGACCCTGCACAGTGCCAAGGGCCTGGAATTCCCCCTGGTGTTCCTCGCCGGCATGGAAGAAGGCCTGTTCCCGCACAAGATGAGCCTGGAGGAGCCCGGCCGTCTGGAAGAGGAACGCCGCCTGGCCTACGTGGGCATTACCCGCGCCATGCGCCGGCTGGTGATGAGCTATGCCGAGACCCGTCGCCTCTACGGCAGCGAGACCTACAACAAGGTTTCGCGCTTCGTCCGCGAGGTACCGGACGGCCTGATCCAGGAGGTGCGGCTGTCCAATGCGGTCAAGCAGCCCTTCGCCGGCAGCCGCCCCAGTCCCTTCGCCCAGGCACCGGTCCCGGAAACCACCTTCAGCCTCGGCCAGCCGGTGCGCCACGCGCTGTTCGGCGAAGGCGTCATCCTCAACTACGAAGGCTCCGGCGCCCATGCCCGGGTGCAGGTGAACTTCACCTCCGAAGGCAGCAAGTGGCTCATGGTGAGCTACGCCAAGCTCGAGCCGCTCTAGGATGACCACCTCCTGGCTGTTCTGGGCGCTGCTGGCGGCGGCCTTCGCCGCCCTCACCGCCATCTTCGGCAAGCTGGGCGTGGAGCACGTCAACGCCGACTTCGCCACCCTGCTGCGTACCCTGGTGGTGGTCGTGGTCCTGGCGGCCATCGTCGCCGCTACCGGCCAGGCACAGCCTCTGGCCAGCATCACGGGTCGGACCTATCTGTTCCTGCTGCTCTCGGGCGTGGCGACCGGCCTGTCCTGGCTGTGCTACTACCGGGCGCTCAAGCTGGGCCCTGCTTCGCTGGTGGCGCCAGTGGACAAGCTGAGCGTGGTATTGGTGGCCATCTTCGGTGTGGCGCTGCTCGGCGAGCGCCTGGACCTGCGCCAGTGGTGCGGCATCGCGGCCATAGGGGGCGGTGTACTGCTGCTGGCCTGGCGGCCCTGAAAGGGCGCAGGAAACGGGCTTGACCACCGGTGGGAGATTGCCGGACGGCAGAAGGCAGCCAAGCCCATTTCCTGCATTGCGCATTCCTTTGCCATCGGACCGCTCATTCAAACGGCCGACTTAGAGCGATTCTGCCGCGTCGATTCCCGGGCGGCAATGCCTGCGAATGGGAAATGCGTCCTAGTGTTGGCCGCCCTTGTCCTGCTCCAGCGTCTCGATGAAGGCGATCTGCAACCGCGAGTGCACGCGGATGAACCAGCGCCACAGCAGGGCGATCACCCCCACTGCCACCGCTGCGATCAGCAGCAGCCACTCGCCGCGCGGCAGGATGTTGCTGCTCAGGGCGGCGAGCAGCACCAGGATGGCCGCCAGCGACAGTAGCGGGATCAGCTCGCTGACCAACCGTCGCACCGGCTGGGTGTAGCGCCCGGCCTGGGTCTGGCGCACGCTGAGTTCGGCCATCAGCATGGCCAGCGCCTTGAGCTTGCGGTAGGCGGCGATCAGGCAGGGCAGCGAGAGCAGTAGCGCGCCACCCCAGATGCAGGCCTTCTGCATGTCGGCGTCGGAAATCCAGGTGCTCAGCCAGCCGGCCAGGCCACCGGCGAAATAGGTACCGCCGAGGAAGATGGCGATGACCAGCGACAGGTTGATACCGACCTGCAGCAGGATGCGTCTCATCATCCCGGCCAGTATCGCCTTCTCCCCCTGGGGCTGGATGCTGCGCAGCCACTCGCCATAGACCCCCAGTACCCGTTGCAATGGCTGCGGCAACCAGCTGCCGATCCACAGGGCCAGCGGATCGGCGGCTCTGATCAGATAGGGCGTGAGCAGGGTGGTGACCGCCGAGACGGCCACCGCCACCGGATAGAGGAAATGACTGGTGACGCCCAGGGTGATGCCCAAGGTGGCGATGATGAAGGAGAACTCGCCGATCTGCGCCAGGCCCATGCCCACCCGCAGCGAGGTACGGCCATCGTTACCGGCGATCAGGGTACCCAGGCTGCAGGCGAGGATCTTGCCCAGTACTACGACCACGCTGATCACGGTGATCGGCCAGGCGTACTCGATCAGCACCTTGGGATCGAGCAGCAGGCCGATGGCGACGAAGAAGATGGCGCTGAACATGTCGCGCAGGGGCTCCACCAGCTTCTCGATCTGCAGCAGCTGGCGTGACTCGGCCATGATGGCGCCGATCAGGAAGGCGCCCAGCACCACGCTGTATTCCAGCTTGGCCACCAGCAGGCAGAAGCCGAAGCACAGGCCCAGCACCGTGATCAGTAGCATCTCGTTGCTGTCGAAGGTGGCCACGTAGGCCAGCAGGCGCGGCACCAGCAGGATGCCGATGACCAAGGCCACGATCATGAACAGGCTCAACTTGCCCAGGGTCGCCGCCACTGCGCCCGGCTCCACCGAGCCGCTCACTGCCAGGCCCGATAGCAGGGCGATGATGCCGATGCCGAGGATGTCCTCGACGATCAACACGCCGAAGATCTGCTGGGCGAAGCGCTCGTGCTTCATCTTCAGCTCGTTGAGCGCCTTGACGATGATGGTGGTCGAGGAAATGGCCAGGATGGCGCCGAGGAACAGCGAATCCATGTGCGACCAGCCGAACAGCTGCCCCACCTGGTAGCCCAGCCAGAGCATCAGGCTGATCTCCAGGAAGGCGGCGATGAAGGCCGTGGCACCGACGCGGAACAGCTTGCGCAGGGAGAATTCCAGGCCAAGGCTGAACATCAGGAAGATGACCCCCACCTCGGCGAGGGTCTTGATGCTTTCTTCGTCGTGGATCAGACCGAAGGGCGGGGTATGGGGTCCGATGATGAAGCCGGCGAGGATATAGCCCAGGACCACGGGCTGCTTGAAGCGATGGAAGAGGATGGTCACCACGCCGGCCACCAGCATGATGACCGCCATGTCCTGAATGAAAGCTAGAGCATGCATCGGCCGGGCCCTCCTTTGACGGGCCGGGCATTCTCCCGACACCTGCGCTGACTGGAGTTCAAGACTAGCATCTGCAACCTCTTGTGACGGATGCTGCAAAAATCTGTAATAGATTGATGTGCCTGGAAATTTCTGCCAGGAACGGCCCGCTTCGGCCGCTGCGCCGGAAAACCGACAGGGCAAAATACCGAAACAATTCACGCTGGCTGTACTTGACCGGGCAGCGCAAGATGTATCCAACACCAGACTCTTCACTGAGAGAACACCACATGCAACGCCTGATGAGCTTCTTCATGATCCTCTGCCTGGGCCTCACGCTCAGCCTGGACGCCAACGCCAAACGCATGGGCGGCGGCAAGTCCGCTGGCGCCGCGCCCATCCACCAGACCCGCCAGGCTGCGCCGCCGCAGCAACCCGGCATGGCTGCACCCGCCGCCGGTGCTGGCGCCGCCGCTGCTGCCCGTCCCAGTGGTGCCTCGCGCTGGCTCGGCCCGCTGGCCGGTATCGCCGCCGGTGGCCTGCTGGCCTCCATGTTCATGGGTGACGGCTTCGAAGGCTTCCAGTTCTTCGACTTCCTGATCCTGGCGCTCATCGCCTTCGTCATCTTCCGCCTGATCGCCCGGCGCAAGCAGCAGGCCGGCCCGCAACCCGCCGTCGCTGGCCATGCCCCCATGCAGCGCGAGATGCCGAACCAGCCCAACAACAATGGTGGCCTGTTCGGTGGCGCCGCTGCGGGTGCCGCCCCGGTGATTAACGCGCCGAGCTGGTTCAATGCCGAGCGCTTCGTGGCTGCTGGCCGCGAGCACTTCATGAGCCTGCAGCAGCATTGGGACGCCAACGAGATGGACAAGATCGCCGAGTTCGTCACCCCGCAGATGCTGCAGTGGCTGCGTGACGAGCGCGCTGCCCTGGGCGAAGGCTTCCAGTCCACCTACATCGAGAACCTCAACGCCACCCTGGATGGCGTCGAGGATCTGCAAGGCAAGACCATCGCCACCATCACCTTCAGCGGTGTTTCCAAGGAATCGCGCTTCGACCAGGGTCAGCCGTTCAGCGAGAGCTGGCGTATGGAGCGCATGGCCGGTGAGAACCAGCCCTGGCTGCTGGCCGGTATCCGTCAGAACGCCTAAGCGAAGGCGCCATCGAGAAGCCCGGCTCTACGCCGGGCTTTTTCATGACCACGCGACGCCGACCATCTCTCGAAAACGCTATCAAGTCCGCAGGGAAACTGCCGTTATCCCGAACTGAACTGCTAACCTTGCGCGCCTCTTGCCCTATTCCATCCGGTGCGCATTTCGAGAGAGGCCTGCTATGGAAGACGTCATCGAACGCCTGCGTGAAGAAAACGAACCCGTTCCGGTGCCCCTGGAGCTGCCCGACGAAGACCTACTGGTCGAGATCGAGGAAGAACTGCTCATCAGCCTGCCGCCGGAATTCCGCGAATTCCTGCTCACCGTCAGCGATGTGGTCTATGGCCGCATCGAGCCGGTGACCGTTACCGATCCCCAGTCCCACACCTATCTGCCGGAAGTCGCCGCCACCGCCTGGGACGAAGGCCTGCCGCGCGAGTACATCCCCCTCTGCGCCAGCGACGACGGCTACTACTGCGTCAGCCAGGAAGGCGAGGTGCTGCTATGGGAAGACGGCGACCTGACCGACGAGTCCTGGGATTCGGTCTGGGTCTGGGCCCGCGACGTCTGGCTGGAAAGCTGACGAGACCGGCACTGAACGACCCTGCCCTGCGCGGGTCTGGATAAGGCCATCACTTCCGGAGGATGCGTCATGAGCACTCCCGTCGTCCTGATCACCGGCGCCGCTGGCGGCCTCGGCCGCGCCCTGGCGCAGCGTTTCGCCCAGAGTCGCTGGCGCGTCGCCGCGGCCGACCGCGATGCCGAGGGCCTGCACGGCCTGAACGGCATCGTCGGCCTGGACTCCAGCGTGACCGCCGATATCTCCAGTGCCGAGGGCTGCCGTAGCCTGGTCAGCAAGGTGATGGCCCGCACCGGGCGGCTGGACGCCCTGATCAACGCTGCCGGCATCTGGCGCGAAGGCGAGGTGGAAACCTTCAGCGAAGAGGACTACGACCTGGTGATGGCGGTCAATCTCAAGGCCACCTTCTTCATGTGCTCGGCAGCCATTCCCTTCCTCAAGGAAAATCGCGGCGTCATCATCAACGTGGCCAGCGGCGCCGGTCGCCAGCCCATCGCCGGGGCGGCCGCTTACGGCGCAGCCAAGGCCGCCGTGCGCTTCTTCAGCCAGAACCTGGCGGTGGAACTCGCCCGCGACGGGGTACGGGTCAATGCCGTCTCCCCCGGCGACATCGACACCCCCATGTTGGACTTCCAGGCTGCCCACTATGGCAGCGGCGATCCCGCCGGCTACCGCCGCAACTTGCTCAATCGCTATCCCCAGGGCGATACCGCTCGCTTCATCCAGCCCGAGGAAGTGGCCGAGTTCGTCTATTTCCTCTGCCAGCCCCAGGCGGCAGCGATTTCCGGAGCCGATCTGCCCATCGACTTCGGTCTTTCCGCCGGTCGCTGAAAGGCGTGTGACAGGCGGCGCCAGCGCGCCGTCTACAGGATTTCCCCCTTTGAAGGATTCGCCCATGGAAGCCGGCAACCACCAGTTGAGCATGACCATCCTGATGACTCCGGACCTGGCCAACTTCTCGGGAAAGGTCCATGGGGGTGCCCTGCTCAAGTACCTCGATGAAGTGGCCTACGCCTGCGCCAGCCGCTATGCCGGCCGCTATGTGGTCACCCTGTCGGTGGACCAGGTGATCTTCCGCGAACCTATCCATGTCGGTGAATTGGTGACCTTCATGGCGTCGGTGAACTACACCGGCACCACCTCCATGGAAATCGGCATCAAGGTCATCACCGAGAATATCCAGCAGCGCTCGGTACGCCATACCAACAGCTGTTTCTTCACCATGGTCGCCGTGGATGAAGACGGCAAGTCCTGCCCGGTGCCCCAACTCGAACCCGCGACGGCGGACGAGAAGCGGCGCTGTGTGCAAGCCCAGCAGCGGCGGCAGATTCGTCGGGAACTTCAAGAGCGCTATCAGGCACTCAAGGAAACCCTTTGAGTTTTGCCGGCTAGGTCGCCGTCGTTCGACGGCAGCGGCTCCAGGATCTGGCAACTCCCCTCCCGGAGCCTGCCATGCCGCACGACACCCCCCTACTCTCCACCCTGGCGATCGGCCTGGTCCTGGCCTTCGCCTTCGGCACTCTGGCCACCCGGCTGAGACTGCCACCGATTGCCGGCTACCTGCTCGCCGGCGTCGCTGCCGGCCCCTTCACCCCCGGTTTCGTCGCCGATCCCGAGTTGTCCAAGGAATTGAGCGAGATCGGCGTCATCCTGCTGATGTTCGGCGTGGGCCTGCATTTCTCCATCAAGGATCTGCTGGCGGTCAGGCGTATCGCCATCCCCGGTGCGATCGTCCAGATCGCGGTCGCCACCCTCATGGGCATGGGCGTCAGCCATTTCCTCGGCTGGAGTCTGGGCAGCGGTCTGATCTTCGGCCTGTCGCTGTCGGTCGCCAGTACCGTGGTACTGCTGCGGGCGTTGGAAGAACGCCAGATGGTAGAAAGCCGTCGCGGTCGTATCGCCGTGGGTTGGCTGATCGTCGAAGATCTGCTGATGGTAATGGCGCTGGTGATCCTGCCGGCACTGGCCGGACCGCTGGGCGGGCAGGCCGAGGCGCAGGGAAACAACAGCCTGGTACTCGAACTGGGCCTTACCGCCCTCAAGGTAGGAGCCTTCATTGCCCTGATGCTGGTGGTGGGTCGGCGGGCCATTCCCTGGCTGCTGGCCCGGGTGGTCCGCACCGGCTCCCGAGAGCTGTTCACCCTGGCGACCCTGGCCATCGCCATGGGTATCGCCTACGGCTCGGCGGCGCTGTTCGGCGTGTCCTTCGCCCTGGGCGCCTTCTTCGCCGGGGTGGTGCTCAATGAATCCGAACTCAGCCACGATGCCGCGGAAAACTCGCTGCCCCTGCGCGAAGCCTTCGCCGTGCTGTTCTTCTTCTCGGTGGGTAGCCTGTTCGATCCCGAGATCCTGTTAGAGCAGCCTTGGGCGATACTGGCCACGGTGGCAGTGATCGTCTTTGGCAAGTCCATCGCCGCGGCCCTGATCGTGCTGGCCTATCGTCGACCGCTGAGCGTAGCCCTGACCATCGCCGCGAGCCTGGCGCAGATCGGTGAATTCTCCTTCATCCTCGCCAGCCTCGGCCTGTCGCTGAAGCTGCTCGACCAGGGCGCCCACGATCTCATTCTGGCTGCGGCGATCATTTCCATCATCCTCAATCCGCTGCTGTTCCATGGCATCGACCTGCTGCAGCCCTGGATGGAACGTCGTGAAGGGCGTCGGCTGGTCAACGTCAAGGGCAAGCATGCGCCGGAACTGGACGACGACGAGCTCGACACCGGCGCGCAACAGGGTCACCTGGTACTGGTGGGCTATGGCCGGGTTGGCCGCTACATCTGCGAGCGCCTGGATGACATGGGGCCGCCGCTGCTCGTCATCGCCGACGAACCCGAGCATGTTACGGCGCTACGCCAGAAGGGATTAAAGGCGATCCTGGGCAATGCAACCCAGGAAAAGGTGCTGGCCCGGGCGAAGCTCCCGGAAGCCCGGGCGCTGCTGCTGGCCATTCCCAACGGCTTCGAAGCCGCGGAGATCGCCCGCCGCGCACGCGAGTTGGCGCCAGGCCTGCACATCCTCGCCCGCGCTCATCACGACGACGAGATTCGTCACCTGGAAAACCACGGGGTGGACGAAGTGATCATGGGTGAACGCGAGATCGCCCATGGCATGTTCCGCTACCTGGGCCTGGAACGACCCGGTGAACACGAAGCGGAGCCCCAAAGGGCTCCGCGACCTAGCGGCGCTGGATCTTGAAGTTGAAGGTCTTGGTGGCCTTGCGCGGCACGATCTGACCGCCGGAGACGCTGGGCGCGAAGCGCCACTCGCCGAGCACCTCCAGTACCGCACGCTCCAGCTGCTTGTTGGAGGCTTCCAGCACCTGAATATCGGCCAGCCGGCCCTCGGCGGTGACGGTGAACATCACCCGTACCTCGCCGCCCACGCCGCGACGACGCAGCATCTCCGGATACTCCGGCGCCGTCATCTTGATCGGCCGGATATCGGCGTCGTCGATGCTGCCGGTAGGAATACCCGCGGTCTTCGGCGGACCGGAAGGCGCGGCGGCCGGAGACGCTTGGCTGGATGCGGCCGGGGCAGCAGGTGCAGGGGTCGGAGCCGGCGCGGGCGCGGCTGTCGCCACCAGTTCAGGAGCCGGCTCGACCTTCTTTGGCAACGGCTTCTGCTGGCTATGCTCGACCGGCTTGGGTTTCGGCTTGGGCTTGGGTTTTTCCACCACCGGCTTGGGCGGCTCCACCGGTTTCGGCGGTTCCACGGGCTTGGGCGGCTCGGGAGGCGGCGGTTCGGGTTGCGGTGGCGGCGGAGCGGGCGGTGCCGGACTGGGCGCGGGCGGCTCGGGGGTCGGCTTGGGGAGCTGGATGAAGCTGACCTGCATGGGCTCGTCGCCCTTGGCGATCTTCAGCTCCGGAGGCGCCTGGACCACCAGGAACAGTGCCACCGCCATGCTGGCATGCATCAGCAGCGACAATACCGAGGCGACACCCCAGCCACGACCGCGTGGTGGCTGCTCGCTCGGTTCGGCCGCGCCCACCGAAGTCAGTACCGGGGTAAGGATCTCTTCGTTACGCTCCGGCATCCGGAACGACAGGATGGTAGCCGAGGGTTCGCTACGCTTGGCCTTGACCCCTGCCACGGGCTCCACGTCACCGGCCAGGGCCGCCCTGACGGGGCCCGGGACGGATTCCACTTCATCACCATCGGCATGCGCAGCGACTACGAGAGGTTCAGGCTTGGCAAGAGACGTCGGAGCCATGGGAGCAATACGCAGAGGAAGTAAATTTAATAATCATTATCATTAGCTAAACAAATTTGGCAACCTCAAATGTCGCGAATGGTCCCGCGCAGGCCTTTTTCGAGGGCCTCCAGATCCGGCATCTCCTCCAGGATCAGCTCCAGCCGATTATCGCGTCGCCACAGAGTAGGCTCCCAGCTACCTTGTCCGGCCAGACCGTTGTAGGCCTGCCAGCCGTCTTCCAGTTGCAGGACAGCTTTCAGCCTGAGCAGACCGGGGAGACCACCCAGCAGCGCCAGCAATGCCGAGCCGTCGAAGCTATGACTGGGATGCCAGCGCCAACCGACGGCGTGGTGGCCCTCCAAGGTATGGCTGAAGCGCAGCGGGCGCTCGGGCAGCACCAGCATCTGCGGAGCGGCCGCCGCCAAGGGCTCGGGCAACTCGCCGTCGGTCGAGATTTCACCGTCGGCCTGGGGCAGTTCGGCCAATCCGATCTGGCCGCCTTCGGTCCAGTACAGCGGCCGGTCACCCAGTGATACCAGCAAGCCTGTCCGGTCCAGGCCCGCGCTCTTGTTGAGCACGATCAGACCGGCCTGGCCCAGCGCCTGCTGCTGGGCGTCCGGCAAGGCCTGACCCTCCAGCAGTTGCCTGGCATCCACCACCCAGATCAGCGGTTGCAGGCTCAGCACCCCGGTCCAGGGCGGCGCCTGGAGTTGCCGATAGAGACTGGCGGGATGGCCCAGGCCGGAAGGCTCAATGAACAGCCGCTGCGGTCGTGCCCGTCTGAGCAGTCGTGTGAGGGCTACCTGCAGGGGCACGCCCTGGACGCAGCACAGGCAGCCACCCGGGACTTCGGCGATCGCAAGACCGTCGTCGTCCCGGGTCATGAGCGCCGCATCGAGGCCGACCTGGCCGAATTCGTTGACCAGGATCGCCCAACGCTCATTGCTGGGCCGCTGGGCGAACAGTTGACGGATCAGGGTGGTCTTGCCGGCCCCCAGCGGACCGGCGATCACATGGGTCTTGATATTGGCGAGGCGCATGGTGGGAGGTCGAATGCTAGAGTGGCGACTTTGCGTAGGAGGATGGATGGAATGCGGCGGTTGCTGATCACCCTGGTGCTGTTGCCGTCATTGGCGCTGGCCGACGCCTGCGTGATTCGCAGCCGTCAGGGCAGTGTGGACGTGCAGATCTGCCAGAGCAACATCGACATCCCCACCAAACTGTTCCGCGAAGGTTTCTGCCAGCCGCAGCTCAAGGATCAGCAGATCAAGGTGAGCTTCGTCGAGCGCTGCCCGGTAGGCGAGATCGGCATCTGCCAGGGCGCACGCAGCCCCGGCGTGCCCTACCGGCAGGATATCCACTACTACGGCGAACCCGGCGATGGTCGCTTCCTGGCCGTCGCCTGTCGCCAGCAGAATCAGGGCAGCTGGCGCGTACCCTGAACGAATCCTGCCCGGAGAAGAGAACCTCTGCCCGACACTCAGGCTACCTTGGCTTGAACGGTGAACAGGCTTGCCCCCAGCGCCACGAACGAGGCGCCGAACAGCCGGTTCAGCAACCGTGCACGATGGGGCGCGGCAAGCGTGCGCCTTAGCATCTGGGCCAGGGTCACATAGAAAAGGTGAGAAAGCACCGAGCAGGCTGCAAACGTCAGTACCAGAATGCCCAACTGCCTGTGCGAATCACCACCCGGGCGGATGAATTGCGGCAGGAAGGCAGCGAAGAACAGGATCGCCTTGGGGTTGGTCAGCGCCACGAGCGTGCCGTTGAAGAGCAATCTGTGGTTGGTGAGGACACGTCCTCCCGACTGATCCAAGGTATCGAAGGCGCTGCCGCGACTTCTCCATTGCTTGATGCCCAGGTAGATCAGATAGCTCGCGCCTAGCACCTTGAGCAGCAGGAAGGCAGTAGCTGAGGCCTGCAGTATTACCCCTAACCCGGCGCTGGTCGCGGTCGAGATCACCAGCAGACCGCAGGCATTGCCGACCGAGCCGAGCATCGCCCGCCGCGGCCCGTAGGCTACCGAATTGGATAGCGCCATGATTACGCCAGGACCGGGGGTCAGGCTAACCAGCATGGCTACTGCGACAAACCCGAACCAATCGTGGAGCGACATCCTCGGACCTCACCTTGAGACTCCAGCAACCAGCGGGCAGCAACCGTCCACTATTCTGCTGATACATGGCCGGCAAACTACCGGCCCAATTTTTCTTCCAGGCCCGCTCTACCGGTGGGCGAGCCCAGTTACAGGCGCTGAAGATTGCTCACTAGCCGCGCAGAAAGGGATAGCAAGCTCCTATCCCCTGCGACGGCATCTTTCTCGACCAGCAACAAGGTTCCACGTGAAACCTGTTACTCCACGGTCACCGACTTGGCTAGGTTACGCGGCTGATCCACGTCGGTGCCCTTGAACACAGCCACGTGATAGGACAGCAACTGCAACGGGATCGTATAGAGGATCGGCGACAGGGCGTCGTGGATGTGCGGCATGGGCACGATGCGTGTGCCTTCGCCTTCTTCGAAGCCGGCACGCTCATCGGCGAAAACGATCAGCTGACCGCCGCGCGCCCTCACCTCCTGCAGGTTGGACTTGAGCTTCTCCAGCAGTTCGTTGTTCGGCGCCACGGTCACCACCGGCATATCGGCATCCACCAGTGCCAGCGGACCGTGCTTGAGCTCGCCGGCCGGATAAGCCTCGGCGTGGATATAGGAGATCTCCTTGAGCTTGAGCGCCCCTTCCATGGCGACCGGATATTGCTCGCCACGCCCCAGGAACAGGGTGTGGTGCTTCTCGGCGAAGGATTCCGCCAGCTTCTCCACGGTCTTGTCCATGGCCAGGGCTTCATCCAGGCGAGCCGGCAGACGGCGCAACTCGGCCACCAGTTCGGCTTCGATACCCGCATCCAGGCGCCGTTGGCAGCGGCCCAGGCTCAGGGTCAGCAGCAGAAGCGAGACCAGTTGGGTGGTGAAGGCCTTGGTGGAGGCCACGCCGATCTCAGGACCGGCCTGGGTCAGGAAGCTCAGTTGGGATTCACGGACCAGGGAGCTGGTCGCCACGTTGCAGATCGCCAGGCTGCTCAGGTAGCCGGATTGCTTGGCCATGCGCAGGGCAGCCAGGGTGTCGGCGGTTTCGCCGGACTGGGAGATGGTGACGAACAGGGTATCGGGGCTGACGGCGACGCGGCGATAGCGGAATTCGCTGGCCACCTCGACCTGGCAGGGAATGCCGACGTACTCCTCGATCCAGTAGCGCGCCACCGAACCAGCATGGAAGCTGGTACCGCAGGCGACGATCTGTACCTGACGAACCTTGGCGAACAACTCCGCAGCGGCTGGACCGAAGGCTTCAGGCAGCACCTGACCGTCACCCAGGCGACCTTCCAGAGTGCGCTGGACCACGCTGGGCTGCTCGTGGATCTCCTTGAGCATGAAGTGGCGATAGGCGCCCTTGTCAGCCGCCTCGCTGCCTTCATGGTACTGCACCGTCTCGCGCTGGACCGGCGCGCCGGTCACGTCCCAGAGCTTGACCTGATCCAGGCGGATCTCGGCCACGTCGCCCTCCTCCAGGTAGACGAAGCGATCGGTCACCTGGCGCAGCGCCAGCTGGTCGGAGGCCAGATAGTTCTCACCCAGACCCAGGCCGATGACCAGGGGGCTGCCACTGCGGGTCGCCACCAAACGATCCGGTTGCTGGCGCCAGACCGCCGCCAGGCCATAGGCGCCGTGCAGCTCCTTGACCGCCGCCTGGAGCGCCATGGTCAGGTCGCCACTGTCCTGTAGCTTGAGGTGCAGCAGGTGGACGATGACCTCGGTGTCGGTCTGGGAGGTGAAGATATAGCCCCGCTCCTTGAGCTGGGCGCGCAGGGCTTCGTGGTTTTCGATGATGCCGTTGTGCACCACCGCCACATCACCCTGGGAGAAATGCGGGTGGGCATTGGCCTCGGTGGGCGCACCATGAGTCGCCCAGCGGGTGTGGGCGATGCCCAGGCGACCGGCCAGGGGATCGGCCAGCAGGGCCGCTTCCAGTTCGCTGACCTTGCCGATGCGGCGCAGGCGCTGCAACTCACCCTGGGCGTCCAGCAACGCCAGGCCGGCGCTATCGTAGCCGCGGTACTCCAGGCGCTTGAGGCCCTCGATCAGAATGGCGGTGATGTTACGCTCGGCAATGGCGCCGACGATTCCACACATGCTTACCTCCCGTTGCCTGTCTTATCCACAGCGACCCAACGGAGCCGGCTGTGGATGACCTGATTGTCTAGTTTTCCACCGGGGCGCAGATGACCTGCACCCCTTGGGTTTCAATCGCCCGGGCCGCCTCGGCAGGCAGTCGCTCATCGGTGATGAGCACGTCCACCCTTTCCCACGGTAGTTCCAGATTGGGAATTCGCCTGCCCAGTTTGTCCGCTTCGGCCATGACCACTACCTCGCGCGCCACCTCGGCCATCACTCGCGACAGCGACAGGTGCTCGTTGAAGGTGGTGGTGCCGCGCTCCGGATCGAGGCCATCGGCGCCGATGAACAGTTGGTCGAAGTCGTAGGATCTGAGCACCTGCTCGGCGACCTGACCCTGAAAGGATTCCGAATGGGGATCCCAGGTGCCGCCGGTCATCAGCAGCATGGGTTCCTGTTCCAGCTCGCGCAGGGCCATGGCCACCTGCAGAGAATTGGTCATCACCACCAGGCCGGGGCGACGATCAAGTTGCGGGATCAGCGCCGCGGTGGTGCTGCCGCAGTCGACGATGATCCGCGCGTGTTCGCGCAGGCGCTGGGCGGCAGCCCGAGCGATGGCCTGCTTGAAGGGCGACGCCTGGGGCGGGGCCTCGGCCAACAGCTCCTGGGGCATGGCCACCGCGCCGCCATAGCGACGTAGCAGCAGGCCATTGCGCTCGAGGGCGGCCAGGTCCTTGCGGACGGTCACCTCGGAGGTCTCCAGCTGGCGAGCCAGTTCGTCCACGCTGACCTCGCCCTGCTCCTGGAGCTGAGCGAGGATGGCGTGGCGACGCTGAGCGGTGTTGCGACGAGTCATAAATTTCGATTCGAAAGATAATGGATCGAATCAAAACCTAATAGCTGACCGTCGTCAAGTCTTGGGAGTCTTTTTCGGACGCTGCCAGCCACTCTTGTTGACTTGGCGTGCACGTCCCAGCGCCAAGTTTTCCGCTGGTACATCCGCAGTGATAACCGAGCCTGCCGCCGTGGTTGCCCCTGCGCCGAGGGTGACCGGGGCCACCAGTGAGCTGTTGGAGCCCACGAAGACATCCGCGCCGATTTCGGTTCGAAACTTGTTGGCGCCGTCATAGTTGCAGGTGATGGTACCCGCACCTATGTTGCTGCCGGCACCGATGCTGGCGTCGCCCAGATAAGTCAGGTGACCGGCCTTGGCGCCGTCCTGCAGATGGGCGTTCTTCAGCTCGACGAAGTTGCCCACATGGGCCTTGGCACCCAATTCGCTCCCGGGCCGCAGACGGGCGAAGGGACCGACGTCGGCGCCCTCCCCTACCACCGCGCCATCCAGATGGCTATTGGCCTTGATGATGGCGCCGCGCTTGAGCACGCTGTCCTTGATCACGCAATTAGGACCGATGCTCACCCCATCCTCCAGCACCACCCGGCCTTCGAGGATGACGTTGACGTCGATGGAGACATCGCGGCCGGCCTCGACCTGGCCACGCTGATCGAAGCGCAGGGGATCCAGCAGGGTCACGCCCTGCAGCATCAGGCGTTCGGCGGCGCGCTGCTGGAAGTGTCGCTCAAGCTGGGCCAGTTGCCGGCGATCATTGGCGCCCTGCACTTCCATGGCGTCCGCCGGCTGGCTGGTGGCGATGGTCAGGCCGTCCGCAACCGCCAAGGCGATGACGTCGGTCAGGTAGTACTCACCCTGGGCGTTGCTGTTGGACAGGCGACCCAGCCAGTCCGCCAGCCGCCGACCGGGTACCGCGAGGATGCCGGTATTGCCTTCGCGGATGGCGCGCTGGGCGTCGCTGGCATCCTTGTGCTCCACAATGGCGGTCACCTGCCCCTGTTCATCGCGCAGGATGCGGCCATAGCCGGTGGGATCTTCCAGCTCCACCGTCAGCAGCGCCAGATGGTCATCGTCCACCTGTTGCAGCAGGCGCTGCAGCGTCTCGGTCTGGATCAGGGGCACGTCGCCATAGAGGATCAGCACCCGCTCCGCTGTCAGCGCCGGCGCTGCCTGGGCCACGGCATGGCCGGTACCGAGTTGCTCGGCCTGGACCACGAAACTCACGTCGGCGGCAGCCAGCTGGCTGCGGACCTGGTCGGCACCGTGGCCGATGACGACGTGGATGCCGGCCGGCTGCAATTCGCGGGCGCGGTCCAGGACATGTCCCAGCATGCTGCGACCGGCCACGGGATGCAGCACCTTGGGTAGAGCGGATCTCATGCGGGTGCCCTGGCCAGCAGCCAGGATGACGATTTCCAGGGACATCGGAACCTCGGAGACAGGAGGAAGAGACGGGCCGCAGACCAAGGGCAACAGGTACCCCCAGAGTCCGACCACGTGGAATTGCGCGCCCCACTTTTCGGGCGACAAAAGAAAAGGGTAGCCGAAGCTACCCTTGTCGTTACAGCCTGACCTTGCGCTTAGCGCTTGGCCTGCCGCTTGAGCTGCTGGATGGTGCGCAGCTGAGCGGCGGCTTCGGCGAGCTGAGTCGCGGCAGCGGTGTAGTCGAACTCCGTGCCCTTGTCGCTCAGGGCTGCCTCGGCGCGCTGCTTGGCTTCCAGAGCGGCAGCTTCGTCGATGTCACCGGCGCGGCTGGCGGTATCGGCCAGCACCTCGACGACATTCGGCTGCACTTCCAGGAAACCGCCGGAGATGTAGAACACCTCCTCGGCGCCCCCGGCCTTGACCAGGCGGATGGGGCCCGGCTTCAGATCGGTGAGCAGCGGCGCATGGCCCGGGGCGATACCCAGATCACCCAGGTGGCCGTGGGCGATGATCATCTCCACCGCGCCGGAGAAGATTTCCCCTTCCGCGCTGACGATGTCGCATTGGACTGTCTTGGCCATAGCGTGCCTCTAAGAGCGCCCGTCGCCGGGCGCGGCAGTTACAGTTTCTTGGCTTTCTCGATGGCTTCGTCGATGCTGCCGACCATGTAGAACGCCTGCTCGGGCAGGTGATCGTAGTCGCCGCGCAGAATCCCGGAGAAGCCGGCGATGGTGTCCTTGAGGGACACGTACTTGCCGGGCGAACCGGTGAAGACTTCGGCCACGAAGAACGGCTGGGACAGGAAGCGCTGGATCTTACGAGCACGGGATACCAGTTGCTTGTCGGACTCGGACAGTTCGTCCATGCCCAGGATCGCGATGATGTCCTTCAGCTCCTTGTAGCGCTGCAGCACGTACTGGACGCCGCGGGCGGTGTCGTAGTGCTCCTGGCCGATCACGTTCGGGTCCAGCTGACGCGAGGTGGAGTCCAGGGGATCGACCGCCGGGTAGATACCCAGGGAGGCGATGTCACGGGACAGAACCACGGTGGCGTCCAGGTGGGCGAAGGTGGTCGCCGGGGATGGGTCGGTCAAGTCATCCGCAGGGACGTAGACGGCCTGGACGGAGGTGATCGAGCCCAGCTTGGTGGAGGTGATGCGCTCCTGCAGGACACCCATCTCCTCGGCCAGGGTCGGCTGGTAGCCCACCGCGGACGGCATACGACCCAGCAGCGCGGACACTTCGGTACCGGCCAGGGTGTAACGGTAGATGTTGTCGACGAACAGCAGGACGTCACGGCCTTCGTCACGGAATTTCTCGGCCATGGTCAGACCGGTCAGGGCCACGCGCAGACGGTTGCCCGGCGGCTCGTTCATCTGGCCATAGACCAGGGCGACCTTGTCCAGAACGTTGGAATCCTTCATCTCGTGGTAGAAGTCGTTCCCTTCACGGGTACGCTCGCCCACACCGGCGAACACGGAATAACCGCTGTGCTCGATGGCGATGTTACGGATGAGTTCCATCATGTTGACGGTCTTGCCCACGCCGGCGCCGCCGAACAGGCCGACCTTGCCGCCCTTGGCGAAGGGGCAGACCAGGTCGATGACCTTGATGCCGGTTTCCAGCAGGTCGTTACCACCGGCCTGCTCCGCATAGGACGGGGCCTTGCGGTGGATTTCCCAGCGCTCTTCCTCGCCGATGGGGCCGGCTTCGTCGATGGGGTTGCCCAGCACGTCCATGATGCGGCCGAGGGTCTTGACGCCGACCGGGACCTTGATGGCCTCGCCGGTGTTGCCCACGTCCAGACCACGCTTGAGGCCTTCGGTGCTACCCATGGCGATGGTACGAACCACGCCGTCGCCCAGCTGCTGCTGGACTTCCAGGGTGGTTTCGGCACCCTGCACCTTGAGGGCGTCAAAGACGCGCGGTACCGCGTCGCGCGGGAATTCCACGTCGATCACGGCGCCGATGATTTGTACGATACGTCCGCTACTCATTTCGCGTTCCTCGAATGTTTAAGCTGTCCGTCAGACCGCGGCGGCGCCGCCGACGATTTCCGAAATTTCCTGGGTGATCGCAGCCTGGCGAGCCTTGTTGTAGACCAGCTGCAGCTCCTTGATGAGATCGCCGGCGTTGTCGGTGGCGTTCTTCATCGCGATCATCCGCGCGGCCTGTTCGCTGGCAGCGTTCTCGACCACGGCCTGGTACACCTGGGATTCCACGTAGCGCACCAGCAGACCGTCGAGCAGGGTCTTGGCGTCGGGCTCGTAGAGGTAGTCCCAATGCTTGCCCTGCAGCTCACCGCCCTCGGTCGCAACCAGCGGAACCAGCTGCTGGATGGTCGGCTTCTGGGTCATGGTGTTGACGAAGACGTTGGATACCACGTACAGACGGTCGATACGGCCGTCCAGGTAGGCATCCAGCATCACCTTGATGCTGCCGATCAGATCGCCGATCGCCGGGGCTTCGCCGAGGTGGCTGATGGCCGCGACCACGTTGCCGCCGAAGCTGCGGAAGAAGGAGGCACCCTTGGCCCCGATCACCGCCAGATCGATTTCCACACCCTTGCCGCGCTGGTCGCTCATGTCGCGAACCAGAGCCTTGAACAGGTTGGTGTTCAGACCACCGGCCAGACCCCGATCGGAGCTGACCACGATGTAACCGACGCGCTTGACCTCGCGTTCCACCATGAAGGCATGGCGGTACTCGGGGTTGGCGTTGGCCAGGTGGCCGATCACAGCGCGGATGCGCTCGGCATAAGGCTTGCTGGCAGCCATGCGGGCCTGAGCCTTACGCATCTTGCTGACCGCAACCTTTTCCATGGCGCTGGTGATCTTCTGTGTGCTTTTGATGCTCGCGATCTTGCCGCGAATCTCTTTTGCGCCTGCCATGTGACACCTATCGGGTTGGCAAACGGGGGCTGGCGCCCCCGTCGCGGCTTACCAGGTTTGCGTGGCCTTGAACTTCTCGATTCCCGCCTTGATGCCGGCGTCGATCTCGTCGTTGAAGTCGCCCTTCACGTTGATCTTGGCCATCAGGTCGGCGTGATCGCGGTTGAAGTAGGCGATCAGGGCCTGCTCGAAGCTACCGATCTTGTCCAGGGACACATCGCTCAGGAAACCACGCTCGGCGGCGTACAGGCTCAGGGACATCTCGGCGATGGACATGGGCGCGTACTGCTTCTGCTTCATCAGCTCGGTGACACGCTGACCATGCTCGAGCTGCTTGCGGGTGGCTTCGTCCAGGTCCGAGGCGAACTGGGCGAAGGCCGCCAGTTCACGGTACTGGGCCAGCGCGGTACGGATACCGCCGGACAGCTTCTTGATGATCTTGGTCTGGGCCGCACCACCCACACGGGATACCGAGACACCGGCGTTGACCGCCGGGCGGATGCCCGAGTTGAACAGGCCGGCTTCCAGGAAGATCTGGCCGTCGGTGATGGAGATCACGTTGGTCGGAACGAAGGCGGACACGTCGCCGGCCTGGGTCTCGATGATCGGCAGCGCGGTCAGCGAGCCGGTCTTGCCGGTCACGGCGCCGTTGGTGAACTTCTCGACGTAGTCGGCGGAGACGCGGGAGGCGCGCTCGAGCAGACGGCTGTGGAGATAGAACACGTCGCCGGGATAGGCTTCGCGGCCCGGCGGACGACGCAGCAGCAGGGAGATCTGGCGATAGGCCACGGCCTGCTTGGACAGATCGTCATAGACGATCAGGGCGTCTTCACCGCGGTCGCGGAAGTATTCGCCCATGGTGCAACCCGAGTAGGGCGCCAGGAACTGCAGGGCAGCCGATTCGGACGCACTGGCAGCCACCACGATGGTGTTCTGCAGAGCGCCGTGCTCTTCCAGCTTGCGCACCACGTTGGCGATGGTCGACTGCTTCTGACCGATGGCGACGTAGACGCAGCGGATGCCGCTGTTCTTCTGGTTGATGATGGCATCGATCGCCATGGCGGTCTTGCCGATCTGACGGTCACCGATGATCAGCTCACGCTGACCGCGGCCAACCGGGATCATGGCATCGACGGCCTTGTAGCCGGTCTGCACCGGCTGGTCGACCGACTGACGCCAGATCACGCCCGGTGCGACCTTCTCGACGGCGTCGGAAGCGCTGGCGTTCAGCGGACCCTTGCCATCGATGGGATTGCCCAGGGCGTCGACGACGCGACCCAGCAGTTCCGGACCGACCGGGACTTCCAGGATGCGGCCGGTGCACTTGGCACTCATGCCTTCGGCCAGACCCAGGTAGCTACCCAGAACCACGGCGCCGACGGAGTCCTGCTCCAGGTTCAGTGCCATGCCGTAGATGCCGCCGGGGAATTCGATCATTTCGCCGTACATGACGTCGGCCAGACCGAAAATGCGCACGATACCGTCGGAGACGCTGACGATGGTGCCTTCGTTGCGGGCTTGCGAGGTCACGTCGAGTTTCTCGATGCGACCCTTGATGATTTCACTAATTTCGGAAGGATTGAGTTGCTGCATGCTACTGCCCCTTCAAACTCAAGGTTTCAACGCTTCGGCCAGTTGCGCGAGCTTGCCGCGAACGGAGCCATCGATTACCAAGTCGCCGGCGCGGATAACCACACCACCGATCAGGCTCGCATCCTCGGATGCATTTAGTCGCACCTGGCGACCTAGCCTTGCGCTGAGAGCCTTGGCGAGTTTGTCTTGCTGTTCGTCGCTCAAGGCGAAAGCACTGGTGACTTCCGCCTCAATGGATTTTTCCTGTTCGGCCTTGTACGCCTCGTAAATCTCGGCGATGGCCGGGAACAGGTCGATCCGGTCGTTTTCTGCCACGGTCCGAACGAAGTTCTGGGACTGTGCATCCAGCTGATCGCCACATACGTCGATGAGCAATCCGGCCTTGGCGTCCGCGGTCAACTGCGGCTGCTGAAGCAGCTGGCGCACGGTCCCGTCCTGGGATACCGCGGCGAGCAGCCCGAGCGCTGCCGACCATTGGGTCAGCTGCTGCTGGGCCTGTGCGAACTCGAAAGCCGCCTTGGCATAGGGCCGGGCCAGCGTGTTCAGTTCTGCCATTGGTGGCCTCGCTTAGATTTCCGCTGCCAGTCGGTCGACCAACTGGGCATGAGCATTGGCATCAACGGTCGATCCGAGGATCTTCTCGGCGCCGGCCACGGCCAGCAGACCGACGCGAGCACGCAGGGCGTCCTTCGCGCTGTTGATTTCCTGCTCGATTTCAGCCTGAGCCTGCGCCTTGATCCGCTCGCCTTCGACACGGGCCTTGGCCTGTGCGTCCTCGACGATCTGGGCGGCACGCTTGTTGGCTTGCTCGATGATCTCGGCTGCCTGGCCCTTGGCTTCGCTCACTTTCTGGTTGGCTTGCTGCTGTGCCACTTCCAGATCACGAGCCGCGCGGTTGGCAGCGTCAAGGCCATCGGCAATCTTCTTCTCACGCTCACGCAGCGCCGAGATGATCGGCGGCCACACGTACTTCATGCAGAAGAGCACGAAGATGAAGAAGGCAACGGACTGGCCTATCAGGGTTGCATTAATGTTCACGCCAACACCTCGCTCGTTCGTTGTCCATCAGTCCTGCCTGCACCCCGAAGGGTGATCAGCCGGCGATCTGACCAACGAAGGGGTTAGCGAAGGTGAAGAACAGGGCGATACCAACACCGATCATGGTCACGGCGTCGAGCAGACCGGCGACGATGAACATCTTGACTTGCAGCATCGGAACCATTTCCGGCTGACGAGCGGCGCCTTCGAGGAACTTGCCACCCAGCAGACCAAAGCCAATGGCGGTACCCAGAGCGCCCAGGCCAATCAGCAGAGCAACGGCGATCGCGGTCAGACCAACTACAGTTTCCATCTTTCCTCCCGACTTTTTTAGTCGTCTTGGTTAAGGTTGAAGCGAAAAAGTTTTCCCAAGTTACCCGGCGGACAGAGCCCCCGGGACTCACGGCAGAACCGCCTCCGGACGCCGTCAGCAGCGTCCGGGGGCCATTCCTTAGTGACTTTCTTCGTGCGCCATCGACAGGTAGACGATGGTCAGCATCATGAAGATGAACGCCTGCAGGGTGATGATCAGGATGTGGAACACCGCCCAGGCCCAATGCAGCACGATACCCAGACCACCCAGTGCCAGACCGTTGGCGAACATGATGGCGATCAGGATGAAGATCAGCTCGCCAGCATACATGTTGCCGAACAGTCGCAGTGCCAACGAAATCGGCTTGGCGATCAGGGTGACGAATTCGAGCAGGAAGTTGATCGGAACCAGGATGATCTGCAGCAGCATGTTCTTGCTGCTGAACGGGTGCAGGGTCAACTCGCCGAAGAAGCCGCCGATACCCTTCATCTTGATGCTGTAGAAGATGATCAGGGCGAACACCGACAGGGCCATGCCCAGGGTGGCGTTCGGGTCGGTGGTGGGCACGACGCGGAAGTAGGTGTGGTCACCACCGATGGCCATGGCCAGCATCGGCAGCCAGTCCACCGGTACCAGGTCCATCAGGTTCATCAGGAAGATCCAGACGAAGATGGTCAGGGCCAGAGGCGCGATCAGGGCATTCTTGCCGTGGAAGGTGTCACGGACGCTGCCATCGACGAACTCGACCAGGATCTCGACCAGATTCTGCACACGACCGGGCTGGCCGCTGGTGGCCTTCTTGGCAATGCTGCGGAAAATGAACAGGAAGATCAGGCCGAGGGCGACCGACCAGCCCAGGGTATCCAGGTTGAAGGCCCAGAAGCCCATGGCCTTGGCCTCGGCGGGGGTATGGGCGAAGCTCCAGCCGTTCACCGGGTGCAGGCCATAGGTCATGTTCTGCAGGTGGTGCTGGATATAAGCCGAAGCGGAGTCTGCTGCCATGTGTGCCTCGAATGCCTTTAAGGTCTAGTCGGTTTTTTCAGTAGCAGGGGAGCGCCGGCGTTGACCATCAGCGTCAACAGATAGACGCCGAACAGTGCGGGAGCCGAAAGCGGTTTTACCCCAGCAAACGTCAGTGCAAAGAGCACTGCCGTGAGAATCAGTTTGCCCGCCTCGCCCGAGTAGAAAGAACGGACGATGGCTTGGGCGGCATGGGCGCCGCGATAGCGGAACGCCTTGAACGAAAAATACAGATTAGGCAGCCAGGCAATCAGCCCGCCCAACAATCCGGAATAACCGGCGACCTTACCGACGAAGCAAAACAAGACGACGGCGGCACACGACGCGACAGCCAGTTGGACGAGCAGCAGGCGAAAGGCAGGCTGGTGATGGAAAGGCAGGCGTTTGGGCGTGCGGCGGTCCATCGGCTCGAAGTCCTCTGGTGTCGGCTTAATAGTTGTTTTCACTGGCATGCTTTGTGCCGACAAAAAGCGGGCAAAGTATAGGGGCGCGTCAGGGGTGGTTCAAGCCACCCCGGACAGATTGCCGCCCAGGCTGACAGCCATTTGTGTCAGCGAATGTGCGCCAGTACGCCTTGAAGTTCGTCCAAAGAGGTATAGCGGATCACCAGCTGGCCCTTGCCCTTCTCGCCGTGACGGATCTGCACGTTGGCGCCCAAACGCTCGGCCAGCCGCTGCTCCAGACGGCTGATGTCGGGATCGACGACCGCCGCCTTCTCACTGGGTTCGGCTCCGCTCAGCCACTGGCGTACCAGGGCCTCGGTCTGGCGTACCGTCAGACCCCGTGCGACAACGTGCCGCGCCCCTTCGGCCTGGCGTTTCGCCGGCAGCCCCAACAGGGCACGGGCATGGCCCATTTCCAGTTCGCCCTTGGCCAGCAGCTCCTTGGCCTCGTCGGCCAGGGCCAGCAGGCGCAGCAGGTTGGTGACCCCCGAGCGCGACTTGCCGACGGCCTCGGCCACCTGGGCCTGGGTCAGCTCGAATTCATCCTGCAACCGCTGCAGGGCCATGGCCTCTTCCAGCGGATTGAGGTTCTGCCGCTGGATGTTCTCGATCAGCGCCAGGGCGATGGCCACCTGGTCGGGCACGTCGCGTACCAGCGCCGGGATACGGTCCAGGCCGGCCTGCTGGCTGGCCCGCCAGCGGCGCTCGCCGGCGATGATCTCGTAGCGACCCTCGCCGATGGCGCGTACCACGATGGGTTGCATCAACCCCTGGGTGCGGATGGAGTTGGCCAGCTCTTCCAGGGCGACCGGATCCATGTGCCGGCGCGGCTGATACTTGCCGCGCTGGATGATGTCCACCGGCAGCGATTGCAGTTCGCTGACCGGCGCGGCGGCGGCCTGCTCCTGCAGGACCTTGACGCTGGCGCCACCGAGCAGGGCATCGAGGCCGCGGCCCAGTCCTCGTTTCTTCACAGCCATGGGGATTCCTTAGGCGGTCTTGGCGGTACGAGCCGCCTTGCGCTGACGTTTGACCAGCTCGCTGGCCAGCTCCAGATAGGCCACGGCGCCCTTCGAACTCTTGTCGTAGACCAGGGCGGGCATACCGTAGCTGGGCGCTTCGGCCAGACGGACGTTGCGCGGAATGATGGTTTCGTACAGCTGGTCGCCGAAATGCTGCTTGAGCTGGGCGGCGACGTCGTTGGCCAGGCCAATGCGCGGATCGAACATGGTGCGCAGCAGACCTTCGATCTTCAGCTGCGGATTGAGCCGCTGGGCGATGTGCTGGATGCTGCCGATCAGGTCGGTCAGGCCTTCCAGGGCGAAGTATTCGCACTGCATGGGGATGATCACGCCATCGGCGGCCACCAGGCCGTTGATGGTCAGCATGGACAGCGACGGCGGGCAATCGATGAGCACGAAGTCGTAATTGTCCCGTACCGGTGCCAGGGCGTCGCGCAGGCGACTCTCGCGGCCGGGCAGTTCCAGCAGCTCGACTTCCGCGGCGGTGACATCGCGGTTCGAGGGCAGCAGCTGGTAGCCGCCGTGCTCGGAGAAGTGCATGGCGTCGATCAGGCCACAGGTGCCGGTGAGGACGTCCAGTACCGAATGCTCCAGGGCGTGCTTGTCCACTCCGCTGCCCATGGTGGCGTTACCCTGGGGATCGAGGTCGATCAACAGCACCTTGCGTCTGTTGGTGGCGGCCAGAGAAGCGGCGAGATTGATGCACGTAGTGGTCTTGCCCACTCCGCCCTTCTGGTTGGCTATCGCGTAAACCTTGGCCATGTCCCCGCCTTACCCCTCTCCAATCGTGCGGCGCAGTATCAGCAAGTGCCGCTGGCCTTGGCAACCGGGAACGGCGAGGACGTGCGCCGCCGCAACCCGGAAATCCGCTGGTAGCTTGGCCAGCTCGTCGTCGGGGTGCAGCCCCTTCATCGCCAGCCACTGTGTTTCCTGGTCGCCCAGATGCCGCGTCCAGTTGGCGAAGTCGTCGATGGCACTGAAGGCTCGCGAGACGATGCCGGTGAAGGGCGTGTCGGGCTGGTAGGCCTCGACGCGGGCGTGGACCACCTCGAGATTGGCCAGACCCAGCTCGATCTTGGCCTGGGTCAGGAAGCGGGTCTTCTTGCCGTTGCTGTCGAGCAGGGTGAAGCGCGACTCGGGAAAGAGGATCGCCAGGGGGATGCCGGGCATGCCGCCGCCGCTGCCGACGTCCAGCCAATTCCCTGCGGTAACGTAGGAAACGATGCTGAGACTGTCGAGCAGGTGCCGCGAGACCATCTCGTTGGGATCGCGCACCGCGGTGAGGTTGTAGGCCTTGTTCCACTTGACCAGCAGGTCCAGGTAGCCCAGCAGACGCTCTTCCACCGCGGTGGAGAGCGTCACGCCCAGGATCGCGGCACCTTCGCGCAGTTCTTTGGCTTGGATCGCGCTGGCCATCAGGCACTGTGCTCCAGGCTGCGACCGGCGCTGCGCTTCTTCAGATGGATCAGCAGCAGCGAGACCGCCGCCGGCGTGACGCCGGGGATGCGCGAGGCCTGGCCCAGGGTCTCGGGCCGCGCCTGGGCCAGCTTGTGCTGGATCTCCTTGGACAGGCCGGAGATGCTGGCGTAGTCGAGCTCCGCCGGCAGTGCGACGGCGTCGCTGGCGCGCAGGCGCTGGATCTCGTCCTGCTGGCGATCGATGTAGCCAGCGTACTTGGTCTTGATCTCGATCTGTTCGGCGACCTGGGTCTCGGCCGGCGTCTCGCCCACCGCAGCCATCAGCCCGGCATAGTCAATCTCCGGCCGGGCCAGCAGATTCTGCAGGTTGTATTCGTGGTTGAGCGGGGTGCCGAAGCGCTCGGCCACCGCCATGCCCTGAGGGGTGCCCGGACGGATCCAGGTCGCCTTGAGGCGCTGCTCTTCCAGGGCGATGCCCTCGCGCTTGGCCTCGAACAGCGCCCAGCGCTGGTCGTCCACCAGGCCCAGCTCGCGGCCCTTTTCGGTCAGGCGCAGGTCGGCGTTGTCCTCGCGCAGGATCAGCCGGTATTCGGCGCGCGAAGTGAACATCCGGTAGGGCTCCTGGGTGCCCAGGGTGATGAGGTCGTCCACCAGCACGCCGAGGTAGGCCTCGTCGCGGCGCGGACACCAGGCCTCGCGGCCCTGGGCGCGCAGCGCGGCGTTGGCACCGGCCAGCAGCCCCTGGGCACCGGCCTCTTCGTAGCCGGTGGTGCCGTTGATCTGGCCGGCGAAGAACAGGCCGGCGATGACCTTGGTCTCCAGGCTGTACTTGAGATCCCGCGGGTCGAAGAAATCGTATTCGATGGCGTAGCCGGGCCGCAGGATGTGGGCGTTCTCCATGCCGCGCATGGAGCGCACCACCTCGAGCTGCACGTCGAAGGGCAGCGAGGTGGAGATGCCGTTGGGATAGAGCTCGTGGGTGGTCAGGCCTTCGGGTTCGAGGAAGACCTGATGGCTGTCCTTGTCGGCGAAACGATGGATCTTGTCCTCGATGGACGGGCAGTAGCGCGGCCCTACCCCTTCGATCACCCCGGAGTACATGGGCGAACGATCCAGGTTGGCGCGGATGATGTCATGGGTGCGGGCGTTGGTATGGGTAATCCAGCAACTGACCTGGGCGGGATGCTGCTCGCGATTGCCGAGGAAGGACATCACCGGCAGCGGGGTATCCCCAGGCTGTTCGGTCATCACCGAGAAGTCCACCGAACGGCCGTCGATGCGCGGCGGCGTGCCGGTCTTCAAGCGGGAGACGCGCAGCGGCAATTCGCGCAGGCGCTGGGCCAGGGCGATGGCCGGCGGATCTCCCGCTCGTCCACCGCTGTGGTTCTGCAGACCGATGTGGATAAGACCACCGAGGAAGGTCCCCGCGGTCAGCACCACGTTGTCCGCATGGAATTTCAGGCCCATCTGGGTGACCACGCCGGCGACGCGGTCGCCCTCGACGATGAGGTCGTCGCAGGCTTGCTGGAATATCCACAGGTTGGGCTGGTTTTCCAGGGTGTAGCGAATGGCCGCCTTGTACAGCACGCGATCGGCCTGGGCGCGAGTGGCGCGCACGGCAGGGCCCTTGCGGCTGTTGAGAATGCGGAACTGGATGCCGGCGAGATCCGTCGCCGCGGCCATGGCGCCGCCCAGGGCATCGATCTCCTTGACCAGATGGCTCTTGCCGATGCCGCCGATGGCGGGGTTGCAGCTCATCTGGCCGAGAGTTTCCACATTATGCGTGAGCAGCAGGGTACGCACCCCCATGCGGGCGGCCGCCAGGGCCGCTTCGGTACCGGCATGGCCGCCGCCGATCACGATGACGTCGAAACGGGAAGGAAAGTCCACCACGCACCTCGTGCCTGTTGGCAGGAATTCAAAGGAAAGCCGGCAAGTATAAGGCTTGCACCCGGCTTGCAGAAGGGGCTCTGGCCAAAAAATGACCAGTCGGCAACGGAGACACCCAATATAAACAATAGGGAAGAAATGTTTAAAAGGACTGATATAGAGCTTATGTATATGCAGACCCTTTGCTGTGGATAAGCCTATGTAGCCCTTGTCAGCACTGGGCTGGGGACAACTTGAACATGGTGGATGTCGTGTGCTGCGGATGAATACAAGCTCTCAGCATCCTGTGGATCCTTTACTGGTTTATCCACAGCGGCAACCATGAACCGGTCATGCACCGATTTATGGGCAGACCTCAGGCAGGGTTATCAACAGAGCTCTGGAAGGGAGGGAGGAGGATAGACCAGGCCTGCGTTGCACAGGCCTGGAGCAGCAGCCAGTGACTACTTGCCGATGCAGAAGCTGGAGAAGATGCGACCGAGCAGATCGTCGGAGCTGAAGGCACCGGTGATCTCGCCGAGCACCTGTTGCGCCTGGCGTAGATCCTCGGCCAGCAGCTCGCCGGAACCAGCCAGGGTGAGTTGCCGATAGCCGTGGTCCAGCGCACTGGCGGCTCGCTGCAGGGCGTCCAGATGGCGGCGCCTGGCGCTGAAGCCGCCCTCGGTGGTCTGCTCGAAGCCCATGCAGGCCTTGAGGTGCTCGCGCAGGGCTTCGACACCCTGGCCATCGGTGGCGCTGAGGGCGATCTCGACCGTTTCGCCGTGAGCGACCAGACCAGTGGCCTCGCCGGTGAGGTCGGCCTTGTTGCGGATCACCGTCAGCTTGTCCAGCGGTGGACGGGCGCTCAACAGTTCCGGCCAGAGCGCCTGGGGATCCCGGGCTTCCGGGGCGCTGGCATCCATCACCAGCAGCACGCGGTCAGCGCTGGCGATGGCGTCCAGGGCGCGCTGGACGCCGATCTGTTCAACCCGGTCGTCGGTATTGCGCAGACCGGCGGTATCGACCACATGCAGCGGCATGCCATCGAGGTGGATATGTTCGCGCAGCACATCGCGGGTGGTGCCGGCGATGTCGGTGACGATGGCGGCCTCACGCCCGGCCAGGGCGTTGAGCAGGCTGGACTTGCCGGCATTGGGTCGGCCGGCGATCACCACGGTCATGCCGTCGCGCAGGAGGGCACCGCGATTGGCCTCGCGCTGGACATCGCGCAGCTCAGCCTGGACGTCCTCCAGCAGCCCCTGCACCTTGCCATCGGCGAGGAAGTCGATTTCCTCTTCGGGGAAGTCGATGGCGGCCTCGACGTAGATGCGCAGGCGGATGAGTTGCTCGACCAGGCTTTCCACCCGCCGGGAGAATTCGCCCTGAAGTGAACGTAGGGCATTGCGTGCGGCCTGTTCGGTACTGGCCTCGATCAGATCGGCGATGGCCTCGGCCTGGGCCAGGTCGAGCTTGTCGTTGAGGAAGGCGCGCTCGCTGAATTCGCCCGGCCGGGCCAGGCGGGCGCCTTCTTCCAGGGTACGGCGTAGCAGCAGGTCGAGGATCACCGGGCCGCCGTGACCCTGGAGTTCCAGTACGTCCTCGCCGGTGAAGGAATTCGGGCCGGGAAAGAACAGCGCGATACCGGCGTCCAGGACGCTGCCGTCGGCGGCGAGGAAATTGCCATAGTGGGCATGCCGCGGCGGCAGGTCCCGGCCACAGATTACCCGCGCCAGGGGGGCGGCCAGGGGGCCGGACACGCGGACGATACCGACGCCGCCACGCCCGGTGGCGGTGGCGATGGCCGCGATGCTGTCGGAAGGCAGGGACATGACGATCCTCCAGAAAGCACGACGCCCCAATCAAGGGGCGTCGTGTGGATAGGTGTGAGCGAGATCAGGCCTTCTTGCTGGCCGCCTCGATCCTCCGGGTAATGTACCACTGCTGCAGGATCGACAGGCAGTTGTTGACGATCCAGTACAGCACCAGACCGGCCGGGAACCACAGGAAGAAGAAGGTGAAGACGATGGGCATCATCTTCATCACCCGTGCCTGCATGGGATCCGGCGGTGCGGGGTTCAGCATCTGCTGCACCAGCATGGTGGCGCCCATGATGATCGGCAGGATGAAGTAGGGATCCTTGGCCGACAGGTCGGTGATCCAGAACATCCAGGGCGACTGGCGCATCTCGACGCTTTCCAGCAGCACCCAGTACAGCGCCAGGAACACCGGCATCTGCACCACGATGGGCAGGCAGCCACCCAGCGGATTGATCTTCTCCTTGCGGTACAGCTCCATCATCGCCTGGGACATCTTCTGGCGATCGTCGCCGTACTGTTCCTTCAGCGCCTGCAGTCGCGGGCCGACGGCACGCATGCGCGCCATGGAGCGGTAGCTGGCAGCGGACAGCGGGAAGAACAGCAGCTTGATGATGATGGTCAGGACGATGATCGACCAGCCCCAGTTACCCAGGATGCTGTGGATATGTTGCAGCAGCCAGAAGATCGGCTGGGCGATGAACCACAGGAAGCCGTAGTCGACGGTCAGTTCCAGGCCGTGGGACAGGGTCTTCAGGTGCTCCTGGATCTTCGGACCGGCGTAGAGGGTGACCGAGGTCTCGCCCTTGCCACCCGCCGGTACGCTGAATTGCGGACCGGTGAAGCCGACGATGTAGTTACCCTGGCCGTCCTTGCGGGTATAGAGCTGGTCCTGCTGGTCCTGGTTCGGCACCCAGGCGGTGACGAAATAGTGCTGCAGCCAGCCGACCCAGCCACCCTGCACGGTTTCCTGCAGGCGGTGCTTGTCCATGTCGCTCATGGACACCTTGCGATAGGGCTCGGCGGGGGTGCCGACCGCGGCGCCCAGGTAGGTGGACACGCCGGTGGCGGTGGTGGCCGAGGGATCGCCGCTGTTGTCACGCTTGAGCTGGGCGTAGAGCACGCCGTTCCAGGGCTTGGCGCTCTGGTTGTTGATCAGGTAGCTGACCTGGATCTGGTAGGCGTCCGGGTTGATGCAGGTGATCTTCTTCTGCGCCTTCTCAGCATCCGAGCAATCGACCTTCAACCCACGGTGGAAGGTGAATCTCTTGATGTAATCCACGCCATTGGCCTGGTACTTCAGATCCACCACCAGCTGCTGCTGGCCATCGGCGAGCACGTAGCTGGACTGCGCCGAGGTGTAGAGCGGACGACCGGCGCTGTTGGCGTCGGGACCGTCGGTGCCGGTCAGGCCGCTCTGGGCCAGGTAGAGGCGCTCGTTGCCGTTGTCGAACAGCGCGAAGGGTACATCCGGGTGGTCCTGGCGACGCGGATACTGCACCAGCCCGAGCTGGACGATGTCGCCGCCGCGGGGATCGACGGCCAGATCCAGGACGTCGGTACGCACCTTGATGAGCGCGGTGCTCGGCTTGGCGGCCGAGTTATCCACCGGGGCGGCAGCCTTGGCATCGGCCGGCACGTCGGTGGGCACGTTGGGGGTATCGCCCGGCAGGACGCTGGTCTGCGTCTTGGCCGTAGGCAATTCGGCCTGGCCGTAATCCTTGTTCCATTGGAAAACCATGGTGTAGGACACGATCGCCAGGGCGGCAATGAGTAGCGGGCGCTTGATATCCATGTTTACTCGGCCATCGAAGAGGTCGGGGCTGGGTTCTTTGCGGGAGGAACGGGATCGTATCCGCCTGGATGCCAGGGATGGCACCGGCACAGACGCCGTGTGGTCAGCCAGCCACCACGCAGCAGACCGTGGCTCTCGATGGCTTCGAGGGCGTAACCGGAACAGGTCGGATAGAAACGACAGCGACTGGCCATCAGAGGGCTGATGGCGTAACGGTAGAAGCGAATCAGCAGCAGGGCCGGTTTACGCATGAGCACCGTCGGGACTGTCGGTTGGGTGGACAACGGCCTTGCTCGCCTGGCGATTGAGACGTTTCCACAGTTGCAGCAGCTGATCGTGCAATTCGGGATTGTCGACTTCACCGAGCCCTTTTCGAGCGACGAAGACGAGATCGAAATTGCCGAGGCGGTCCTGATTCAGACGGAAGGAATCACGGATGACCCGCTTGATGCGATTGCGCTCGACGGAAAGCTTGACGCTTTTCTTGCCGATCACCAGTCCCAGGCGGGAATGGTCGAGCCCATTGGCATGGGCGAGCAGCAGCAGGTGCTTGCCGGATGCCTTGTGGGTGGGAGAGTCAAAGACCGTCTGGAACTGTTGGGAGCTCAGTAAGCGCCTGTCCCGACCGAAACCCTGACTCACCACCTGACCGGGCAATCAGATCGCCAGACGCTTGCGGCCTTTGGCGCGGCGACGGGACAGAACCTGACGGCCGTTCTTGGTTGCCATACGAGCACGGAAACCGTGGACACGGGCGCGCTTCAGGGTGCTGGGTTGGAAGGTGCGTTTCATGGACTTTTACCTAGGTGTAAGCGGCAAGGCATGAGCGCCCCGCGCAAAGAGACCGGGGATTCTAGAGAAAGCCAAGATGCAGGTCAATTTCCAACCAATGCCGGTTGAAGGACCAGGGCGTAAACAAAATCAACAGGTCAGAAGGTTTTAAAGGACTGTTGAAGTGAATATGTATGGATCAGCCGTTTTCTGTGGATAGATCGTGCCAGGGCAGACCACTGCTGGGACGAAGGCGACAGGCAAGTCTGTTGTCAACAGGTGGGGCGAAGGTTGTCAGCCTGGGCAGAGGGTGTGGATAACAGCGGCATTTACGCACAGCGGGATTATCCACAGCGAAAAACCCCCAGCTGTCCAGAGTGGTCAGGCGGCGTTATCCACAGTGCTGACGGTAGCCGTTGCGGCGCAGGATGGCGAAGCGTCCATCCAAGGGGAAAGTACCTGGGCGTGTGGATAACCTGGGTGGGGAGGGATACAATGGGCGTTTGCTCATGGCCCGTCTGGGCCGCGAAAGTCCCGGGAGACGCTGTGTCGGTCGAACTCTGGCAACGTTGCGTGGAAGTACTGCGCGACGAGTTGCCCTCGCAACAATTCAATACCTGGATCCGGCCACTGCAGGTGGAAGCGGAAGGGGATGAGCTGCGGGTGTTCGCGCCCAATCGCTTCGTGCTCGATTGGGTCAACGAGAAATACCTGAGCCGGGTTCTCGAGTTGCTCGAGGAGCATGCCGACGACGGCATCGCGCCGGTGCTTTCCTTATTGATCGGCAGCAAGCGCAGCAACAAGCCGCGTCCGACGCAGACGCCCAGCAGTCAAGGCACGCCGCTGCCACCACCGGTACAGGCACCGCAGCCGATCCAGTCGGACATCGTCACCGCAGGCGTAGCCCTGGAAGACGTGACGGCGGAACTGGCCGAAGCCGACGAGCCAGCGGTCAAGACCGAACGTACCGTGCAGGTGGAGGGTGCGCTCAAGCACACCAGCTATCTCAACCGTACCTTCACCTTCGAGAACTTCGTCGAGGGTAAGTCCAACCAGCTGGCCCGCGCCGCGGCCTGGCAGGTGGCGGACAATCCCAAGCATGGCTACAACCCGCTCTTCCTTTATGGGGGCGTGGGGCTGGGTAAGACCCACCTGATGCATGCGGTGGGCAACCATCTGCTCAAGCGCAATCCGAACGCCAAGATCGTCTACCTGCATTCGGAGCGCTTCGTCGCCGACATGGTCAAGGCGCTGCAACTCAACGCCATCAACGAATTCAAGCGCTTCTACCGCTCAGTGGATGCCCTGCTGATCGATGACATCCAGTTCTTCGCCCGCAAGGAGCGCTCGCAGGAAGAGTTTTTCCACACCTTCAATGCCCTGCTCGAAGGTGGACAACAGGTGATCCTCACCAGCGACCGCTATCCCAAGGAGATCGATGGCCTGGAGGAGCGGCTCAAGTCGCGCTTCGGCTGGGGTCTCACCGTGGCGGTGGAGCCGCCGGAGCTGGAGACGCGGGTGGCGATCCTGATGAAGAAGGCCGATCAGGCCAAGGTCGACCTGCCCCACGATGCGGCCTTCTTCATCGCCCAGCGCATCCGCTCCAACGTGCGGGAACTGGAAGGGGCGCTCAAGCGGGTGATCGCCCATGCCCACTTCATGGGCCGCGATATCACCATCGAGTTGATCCGCGAATCGCTCAAGGACCTCCTGGCGCTGCAGGACAAGTTGGTCAGCATCGACAACATCCAGCGCACCGCGGCCGAGTACTACAAAATTAAGATCGCCGATCTGCTGTCGAAACGCCGCTCGCGTTCGGTGGCCCGGCCGCGGCAGGTGGCCATGGCGCTGTCCAAGGAATTGACCAACCATAGCCTGCCGGAAATCGGCGATGCCTTTGGCGGACGCGATCATACGACGGTGCTGCACGCCTGTCGCAAGATCGCCGAACTTCGGGAATCCGACGCGGATATCCGCGAGGATTACAAGAACCTGCTGCGTACCCTGACCACCTGACGGACGCGGCTCTGGCAAGGACCTGACCATGCATTTCACCATTCAACGCGAAGCCCTGTTGAAACCGCTGCAACTGGTGGCCGGTGTCGTGGAACGTCGGCAAACGCTGCCGGTGCTGTCCAACGTACTCCTGGTCGTGGAAGGCCAGCGCCTGTCGCTGACCGGTACCGACCTGGAAGTCGAGCTGGTTGGCCGGGTCGAGCTGGAAGAAGCCGCCGAAGCCGGCGAGATCACCGTGCCGGCGCGCAAGCTCATGGACATCTGCAAGAGCCTGCAGCCCGATGCGCTGATCGACATCCGCACCGAGGAGCAGAAACTGCTGATCCGTTCCGGCCGCAGCCGCTTCACTCTGTCCACTCTGCCGGCCAATGACTTCCCCACCGTGGAGGAAGGTCCGGGTTCGTTGAAGTTCAGCATTCCCCAGGGCCGCCTGCGCCGCCTGATCGAGCGCACCGGCTTCGCCATGGCTCAGCAGGATGTGCGCTACTACCTCAATGGCATGCTGCTGGAAGCCAGCACCGGTCGCCTGCGTGCCGTGGCCACCGATGGTCACCGCCTGGCCATGTGCATGCTGGAGGCCGATGTGGAACAGGCCGAGAAGCACCAGGTCATCGTGCCGCGCAAGGGCATCCTGGAATTGTCGCGCCTGCTCACCGAGCCGGAAGAGCCGGTCAACGTGGTCTTGGGGCAGCATCATATCCGCGCCACCACCGGTGATTTCACCTTCACCTCCAAGCTGGTGGACGGCAAGTTCCCCGACTACGAGCGCGTGCTGCCGCGCCATGGCGACAAGCTGGTGCTGGGTGAACGCCAGCATCTGCGCGAGGCGTTCAGCCGCACCGCCATCCTCTCCAACGAGAAGTACCGTGGCATCCGCCTGCAGCTGGAAAATGGCTTCATGAAGATCCAGGCCAACAACCCGGAGCAGGAAGAGGCCGAGGAAGAGCTGCAGGTCGACTACGACGGCGGCAGCCTGGAGATCGGCTTCAATGTCAGCTACCTGCTCGACGTGCTCGGTGTGATGACCACCGACCAGGTGCGCATCACCCTGTCCGATTCCAGCAGCAGCGCGCTGTTGCAGGAGGCGGGCAATGACGATTCCTCCTACGTCGTGATGCCGATGCGCCTCTGATCGCCGCTCGATGACGCTGATCCGCTTCAACGCCGACCGCCTGCGCAATCTGCAGGCGGTCGCGCTTCAGCCCTCGCCACGGGTCAACCTCCTGCACGGCGCGAACGGTAGCGGCAAGACCAGCCTGCTGGAGGCCATCCATCTGCTGGGGCTCGCGCGCTCCTTTCGCAGCACCAAGCTGGCGCCGGTCATCCAGCACGAGCAGGCCAGTTGCACGGTGTTCGGCCAGGTGCGGCTGCCCGGGGGCCAGGATTGCAACCTGGGCATCCAGCGCGAGCGCGGCGGCGACTACCAGATCCGCATCAATAGCGAGAATGCCCGTAGCGCGGCGCAGTTGGCCGAGGTGCTGCCGCTGCAGTTGATCAACCCCGATGGCTTCCGCCTGCTCGAAGGCAGTCCCAAGATCAGGCGGCAGTTTCTCGACTGGGGGGTGTTCCACGAGGAACAGCGTTTCCTACCCCTGTGGCAACGCCTGCAAAAGGCGCTCAGGCAGCGAAATCACTGGCTTAGACGTGGTAAAATCGACCCAGCGGCCCAGGCTGCCTGGGATCAGGAACTGGCCCTGGCCAGTGGCGAGATCGATGGCTTTCGCCAGGCCTACATCCAGCGCCTGAAGCCGGAATTCACCGCGGTGTTGGCCGAGCTGATCCAGCTCGACGGCCTGACCCTGAGTTACTACCGCGGCTGGGACCGCGAGCGCGATCTGCGCGAGGTGCTGGCGGACAGTCTGCCGCGGGATCTGCAGCTGGGGCATACCCAGGCTGGCCCGCAGCGCGCCGATCTGCGGATCCGCATCGGCAATCACAACGCGGCGGACATCCTGTCGCGCGGCCAGCAGAAGCTGGTGGTGTGCGCACTGCGCATCGCCCAGGGCCGGCTGGTCAACCAGGTCAAGCGAGGCCAGTGCGTCTATCTCATCGACGACCTGCCTTCGGAACTGGACGAGGGACACCGGCTGGCCTTGTGCCGGCTGCTGGAGGCACTGGAGTGCCAAGTCTTCATCACCTGTGTCGAGCGCGAGACGCTACAGGCCGCCTGGCGGCCGGAGACAGAGGTCAGCGTGTTCCACGTGGAACACGGCCATATCAAGCAGACCCACACTAGCGGGAGCCAAGCATGAGCGAGACCAATACCTACGACTCTTCCAGCATCAAGGTGCTGAAGGGACTGGATGCCGTGCGCAAGCGCCCCGGCATGTACATCGGTGACACCGATGACGGCACCGGCCTGCACCACATGGTCTTCGAGGTGGTGGACAACTCCATCGACGAGGCGCTGGCGGGCTTCTGCAGCGAGATCAGCATCACCATCCACATGGATGAATCCATCACCGTGCGCGACAACGGTCGTGGCATCCCGGTGGACATCCACAAGGAAGAAGGCGTCTCGGCGGCGGAGGTCATCATGACCGTGCTGCACGCCGGCGGTAAGTTCGACGACAATACCTACAAGGTGTCCGGCGGCCTGCACGGCGTGGGCGTCTCAGTAGTGAACGCCCTGTCCGAGGAACTGCGGCTGACCATTCGCCGCGCCGGCCAGGTGTGGGAGCAGGTCTATGTGCACGGCGTGCCCCAGGCGCCGCTGGCGGTGATCGGCGAGACCGACACCACCGGTACCCAGGTACACTTCAAGCCCTCGGCGGCGACCTTCAACAACATCCAGTTCAGCTGGGACATTCTCGCCAAGCGCATCCGTGAGCTGTCCTTCCTCAACTCCGGCGTCGGCATCCTGCTGCGCGACGAGCGCACCGGCAAGGAAGAGCTGTTCAAGTACGAAGGCGGTCTGCGCGCCTTCGTCGACTACCTGAACACCAACAAGAGCGCGGTGAACCAGGTGTTCCACTTCCAGGTGCAGCGCGAAGACGACGGCGTCGGCGTGGAAGTGGCGCTGCAGTGGAACGACAGCTTCAACGAGAACATCCTCTGCTTCACCAACAACATCCCGCAGCGCGACGGCGGTACCCACTTGGCGGGCTTCCGTTCGGCACTGACGCGCAACCTGAACAACTACATCGAGGCCGAGGGCCTGGCAAAGAAGTTCAAGGTGGCCACCACCGGTGACGACGCCCGGGAAGGCCTGACTGCCATCATCTCGGTGAAGGTGCCGGATCCCAAGTTCTCCTCCCAGACCAAGGACAAGCTGGTCTCTTCCGAGGTGAAGACCGCGGTGGAACAGGAGATGGGCAAGCACTTCTCTGACTTCCTGCTGGAGAACCCCAACGAAGCCAAGGCGGTGGTCGGCAAGATGATCGACGCCGCGCGGGCCCGGGAAGCGGCTCGCAAGGCGCGGGAGATGACCCGCCGCAAGGGCGCGCTGGACATCGCCGGCCTGCCGGGCAAGCTGGCGGACTGCCAGGAGAAGGACCCGGCGCTCTCCGAACTCTACATCGTGGAGGGTGACTCCGCCGGTGGTTCGGCCAAGCAGGGTCGCAACCGGCGCACCCAGGCGATCCTGCCGCTCAAGGGCAAGATCCTCAACGTGGAGAAGGCGCGCTTCGACAAGATGCTCTCCTCCCAGGAAGTGGGCACCCTGATCACCGCCCTGGGCTGCGGTATCGGTCGCGAAGAATTCAACATCGACAAGCTGCGCTACCACAACATCATCATCATGACCGATGCCGATGTGGACGGTTCGCACATCCGTACCCTGCTGCTGACCTTCTTCTTCCGCCAGATGCCGCTATTGATCGAGCGCGGCTACATCTATATCGCCCAGCCGCCGCTGTACAAGGTGAAGCGTGGCAAGCAGGAGCAGTACATCAAGGACGACGAGGCGATGGAGGAATACCTGACCCAGACCGCCCTCGAGGAAGCCAGCCTGCACGTCAACGAGAACGCCCCGGGACTGTCCGGCGTGGAACTCGAGAAGCTGGTGAACAACTATCGTCAGGTGATGAAGACCTTCAAGCGCCTGTCGCGCCTCTACCCGGCCGACATCAGCGAGCATCTGCTCTACCTACCTCGCGTGGGTCTGGAGCAGTTGGGCGACGAGGCTGCCATGCGTCAATGGCTGGCCGGCTTCGAAGCGCGTCTGAAGGCTGCCGAGCGTAACGGCACCACCTACACCATCAGCCTGCGCGAGGATCGCGAGCGCAGCCTGTGGCTGCCGGAAGTCGAGACCCGTGCCCATGGCCTGTCCAGCTACGTCACTTTCAATCGGGATTTCTTCGGCAGCAACGATTACCGCCTGGTGACCGAACTGGCCGCCCAGCTGGACAACCTGTTGGAGGAAGGCGCCTATGCCAAGCGCGGCGAACGCCGGCGCCCGGTGAGCACCTTCAAGGAAGCCTGGGAATGGCTGATGAACGAGACCAGCAAGAGATTCAACATCCAGCGCTATAAGGGCCTGGGTGAGATGAATCCGGATCAGCTGTGGGAAACCACCATGGACCCGAACGTGCGCCGTATGCTCAAGGTGACCATCGAGGACGCCATTGCTGCCGACCAGATCTTCAATACCCTGATGGGCGACCAGGTGGAGCCGCGCCGCGACTTCATCGAGAGCAATGCCCTGGCGGTATCCAACCTCGACGTCTGATCGAACTCGGTTATGCACAAGCCCCGCCATGCGGGGCTTTTTTGTGGAAAACATTCTGGCCAGAGAGGCTGGCCCTTTCGTTCCCAAAGCGGAACGCCGCTCATCTTATAGCCAGATGTTTTGTGGATAGTTTTGTTCAGCGTCTTTTCGCCACTCTGCCAAAAACACGCAAAGAGGCCGTGCCATGCGGCATAGAGACACAGGCTATAACGGAAGGCCCTGTGGATAAGCCTGGGAATAAGCTTGTAGGTACTTGTGGAATACGGTCCGTTAGGAGTAGGCAGCCGTCCGCGACGACCCTGGCGACTTGGGTAGAGTCTGTGGATAAGTCTGTGGGAAAGTAGAGGAAAACCGGGGGATCGCCAGGCCACGGGGCCTGGCGGTCAGGCCACGCAGCGCTGCGCCTGGCTGGCGTCGGGCTTGGGAGCGAGGGCCTGTTCGATGAAGGCGAAGCAGCGAGCATTGAGATCGACGATGGCACGCGGATCCTGGCCCTGGGGATAGAGCAACGGGCCGATGCTGACCTTGATGGTCCCCGGCGACTTGATCCAGGAGCGATTGGGCCAGTAGGCGCCAGCGTCATGGGCGATGGGCAGGATGGGTACGTTCAGGCTGCAGGCCAGGGCGGCGCCGCCGCGGGAGAACTTGCCCATCTGGCCGTGATCGATGCGGGTGCCCTGGGGAAAGATCAGCACCCAGCAACCCTGGGCCAGGTAGCGACCGCCCTGCTCCGTCAACTGCTGCAGGGCCAGCTTGCCGTTGTCACGGTCGATGGCGATCGGCTTGAGCAGCGAAAAGGCCCAGCCAAAGAAGGGAATCCGCAGTAATTCGCGCTTGATCACCTGGGAGGTGGGCTCGAACTGGGCGGACAGGAAGAAGGTTTCCCAGGTGCTCTGGTGATTGGCCACGATCACGCAGGGCTGTGCGGGGACGTTTTCCAGGCCTGAGATCTCGTAGCGGATACCGCAGATGACCTTGGCCAGCCAGACGGCGAAACCGGTCCAGGCCTTGACCACCAGCCGATAGCGGGCGCGATAGGCGAGGAAGGGCGCGATCAGCAGGCTGACGCAGGACCAGAGGATGCCGCTGGTGCCCAGCAGCAGGTAGAACAGCAGGGTACGCAAGAGCCGCATCAGGGCGCTTCCTCCAGCAGGTGATCGGCCACCGCGGCCAGGTCGGCGAAGACCCGGGTGCCGGATGGCAAAGGCTTGGCCAGGGTACGCTCGCCCTTGCCGGTACGTACCAGGTAGGGTGTGCAGCCGAGCGCCACGCCGGCTTCCAGGTCGCGCAGGCTGTCGCCCACTACCGGCACGCCGCTCAGGTCGGTACGGCCATAGTGCTGGGCGATGGCACGAAACAGGCCCGGCAGCGGCTTGCGACAGTCGCAGCCCGCTTCCGGGCCGTGGGGACAGTGCAGGACGAGGTCGACTCGACCGCCCTCCTCCGCCAGCAGGCGCTGCAGTTTCTCGTGCATGGCTGCCAGGTCGTCTTCGGTGAAGTAACCGCGGGTCAGGCCGGACTGATTGGTGGCCACGGCCACCTGCCAGCCGGCCCGGTTCAGCCGGGCGATGGCCGCGAGGCTGCCGGGCAGCGGTTGCCACTGCTCGGCGCTGCGCACGTAGTCATCGGAATCGACATTGATGACGCCGTCGCGGTCCAGCACGATCAACTTCATGACCTAGCCCAGCACCGAGATGTCGGCGATGCCGAGGAACAGGCCACGCAGGTGGGCGAGCAGCGCATAGCGATTGGCGCGGACGCGTTCGTCCTCGGCGTTGACCAGCACCTCGTCGAAGAAGGCATCCACCGGCGCCCGCAGGTTGGCCAGGCGCTCCAGGGCTTCGCGATAGCGGCGGGCGGCGGCCAGGGGCGCCGCGTCACGCTCGGCGGCGGCAATGGCTGCGGCCAGGGTACGCTCGGCGTCGGTTTCGAACAGCGCAGCATCGGCCTGGGTGGCGACCGTGCCCTCGAACTTGCCGAGCAGGTTGGAGACGCGCTTGTTGGCAGCGGCCAGGGCTTCGGCCTCGGGCAGGCGACGGAAGGCCTGTACGGCCTGGACGCGCTGATCGAAGTCCAGCGCCGAGGCCGGGCGCAGGGCACGGACTGCCAGGTAGGCGGCGGTATCGACGCCTTCATCCTCATAGCGTGCCCGCAGGCGATCGAAGACGAAGTCCAACACCTGCTCCTGCAGGCCCTCGGCCTTGACCCGCTCGCCATAACCGGCGATGGCGAAGGCGACGGCGGCCGGCAGATCCAGCTCCAGCTGCTTCTCGATGAGGATACGCAGCACGCCCAGGGCCTGGCGACGCAGGGCGAAGGGGTCCTTGCTGCCGGTGGGCAGCATGCCGATGCCGAAGATGCCGACCAGGGTATCGAGCTTGTCGGCCAGGGCCACGGCGGCCCCCGTCAGGGTCTGCGGCAATTCGGCGCCGGCGCCGCGCGGCATGTACTGCTCGTTGAGCGCCAGGGCCACGTCATCGGCCTCGCCGCCCTTCTTGGCGTAATAGTAGCCGGCGATGCCCTGCATTTCGGGGAATTCGCCGACCATCTCGGTGGCCAGGTCGCACTTGGCGAGGATGCCGGCACGGCGGGCACGCTCGGCGTCACCGCCGATCTGTTCGGCGATGAAGCCGGCCAGGGCGGCGACACGCTGGGCCTTGTCGTAGACGGAACCGAGCTGGGCCTGGAAGACCACGTTCTTCAGGCGCTCGTTGAAGCTTTCCAGCGGCTGCTTCTGGTCCTGCTTGAAGAAGAACTCGGCGTCGGTGAGACGGGGGCGGACCACCTTCTCGTTGCCGCTAACGATCTGCGCCGGGTCCTTGCTCTCCAGGTTGGCCACGGTGATGAAGCGCGGCAGCAGCTTGCCCTGGGCATCCAGCAGGCAGAAGTACTTCTGGTTGTCCTGCATGGTGGTGATCAGGGCTTCCTGGGGCACTTCGAGGAAGCGTTCCTCGAAGGCGCAGACCAGCGGCACCGGCCATTCCACCAGGGCGGTCACCTCGTCCAGCAGCGCGGGCGGCACCACGGCGCTGCCCTGCTCCGCCGCGGCCAGTTCGGCCACGCGGGACTCGATGAGCTGGCGGCGCTCGGTGAAGTCGGCCAATACATGGGCGGCGCGCAGGTCGGCGAGGTAGCTGGCCGGGGCATTGATGCGCACGGCGTCGGGATGGTGGAAGCGATGGCCGCGGGAGTCACGACCGGCGCGGCGGGTGAGGATCTCGCAATCGATCACCTGGTCGCCCAGCAGCATCACCAGCCACTGGGTCGGACGGACGAATTCCTCGCGGCGGGCGGCCCAGCGCATGCGCTTGGGAATCGGCAGCTCGGCCAGGGAGGCTTCGACGATACCAGGCAGCAGGCTGGCCGCCGGCTGGCCGGGGATGCTCTGGGAGAATCTCAGCTTGGGACCGCTGCGATCGATGGCGCTGATGTCGACGCCGCACTTGCGGGCGAAGCCCAGGGCCGCCTGGGTCGGTTGGCCATCGGCGCCGAAGGCGGCCTGGATCGGCGGGCCGTCCAGGTTGACGCTACGCTCGGGCTGCTGGGTCTGCAGGGCTTCGACCAGCACCGCCAGGCGGCGCGGTGCGGCATAGGCGCGGGCGCTGCTGTAGCCGAGGCCGGCCTGCTTGAGGCCTTTCTCGATTCCGGCGAGGAAGCTGTCGCCGAGGGTCTTGAGCGCCTTGGGTGGCAGTTCTTCGGTGCCCAGTTCGACCAGGAAATCCAGATGGGTGCTCATCATTCGCCCTCCTTGAGCAGCGCTTGGACGTCGTCGCGACCCAGGACCTCGTCACGCAGCGCGGCGGTGGCCAGCGGGAAGCCCAGGCGGGCACGGGCCTTGAAGTAGCCCTGGGCGACATTGCGCGCCAGGGTGCGCACGCGCAGGATGTAGCGCTGGCGCTCGGTCACCGAGATGGCGCGACGGGCGTCCAGCAGGTTGAAGGTGTGGGAGGCCTTGAGCACCATCTCGTAGGTGGGCAGCGGCAGGTCCAGGGCGATCAGACGATTGGCCTCGGACTCGTAGAAGTCGAACAGCTCGAACAGCTTGGGCACGTTGGCGTGCTCGAAGTTGTAGGTGCTCTGCTCCACCTCGTTCTGGTGAAAGACGTCGCCGTAGGTCACGGTGCCGAAGGGGCCGTCGGCCCAGATCAGGTCGTAGACCGAGTCCACGCCCTGCAGGTACATGGCCAGGCGCTCCAGGCCATAGGTGATCTCGCCGGTCACCGGGTAGCACTCGAGACCGCCGGCTTGCTGGAAGTAGGTGAACTGGGTGACTTCCATGCCGTTGAGCCAGACTTCCCAGCCCAGACCCCAGGCGCCCAGGGTGGGCGATTCCCAGTTGTCCTCGACGAAGCGCACGTCGTGCACCAGCGGGTCCAGGCCGATGGCGGCCAGGGAGCCCAGGTACAGCTCCTGGAAGTTATCCGGATTGGGCTTCAACACCACCTGGAACTGGTAGTAGTGCTGCAGGCGATTGGGGTTCTCGCCGTAGCGGCCGTCGGTGGGGCGGCGGCTGGGCTGCACGTAGGCGGCGTTCCAGGTCTCGGGACCGATGGCGCGCAGGAAGGTGGCGGTGTGGAAGGTACCGGCGCCGACTTCCATGTCATAGGGCTGAAGTACCACGCAGCCCTGCTCGGCCCAGTATTGCTGCAAGGCCAGGATCAAGTCTTGGAAGGTGCGCACGGTGGGCTTGGACTGGCTCACGAAAGATACCCGTTCGGCTGCGACGAAAAGCCGGGGAGTATAGCTGAAAGCCAGGGGTGATCGCATGGGCTCATAGGGCTGCCGGGCGGTATTTGGCGGGGCAGTTGCCTGCTCGGGTTATCGCGCCATAGCGGTTCGCCGATGCGGTCGCTCCTAAGAGAGGCATGTTTGTAGGAGCAACTGTCTTTATCGCCCTTAATCGCGGCCATGGGCCGCTCCTACTGCGGATGAGGCTTTTGTCGGAGCGGTCGCATCGGCGAACCGCCATGGCCGCGATACATGTGTAGCCCGTTGGTAGTGTGGAAAATCGCCTGGGAGAGGAATCTTCGCTGTCATGGTGGTCCGCCGATGAATCCGTTGGACTCGTCTCCTCTGCCTGGCAATTGCGCTAAGGTGTTGCCTTCCGCCCTCCTCCGAGCCGTAGCCATGCCGCGTTGCTTCTGGTGCACCGCCGATCCGCTGTACATCGACTACCACGACCGCGAATGGGGCGTACCCCAGCGCGATCCGGCGGTGCTCTTCGAATTCCTCTTGCTGGAGGGCTTCCAGGCGGGGCTGTCGTGGATCACCATCCTCAAGAAGCGCGAACGCTATCGCCAGGTGCTGCACGGCTTCGATCCCCAGCGCCTGGCGCGGCTCACCGACGCGGAGATCGAGGAATTGATGCAGGACCCGGGCATCATCCGCAATCGCGCCAAATTGCGCGCCGCCCGGCAGAACGCCCAGGCCTGGCTGAAACTGGACGACCCCGCTGGCTGGCTGTGGTCCTTCGTCGGCGGCGCACCGAAGATCAACCGCTTCCAGGATCGCAGCGAAGTCCCGGCCATCACCCCGGAGGCCGAGGCCATGAGCAAGGCACTCAAGAAGGCCGGCTTCACCTTCGTTGGCCCGACCATCTGCTACGCCTTCATGCAGGCCATGGGTCTGGTGATGGACCATACCCTCGATTGCGACCGCCATGCCGAACTGACCCACTCGTCGGCATGAGTGCAGCAAAAGGCGAATGTATCGTCGGCAGTAGAGGCGAACCTTAGGTTTTCTTAACGTTTCCAGGGTTTGTAGACGGTAAACTGTCCGTGCATTCAGACAGGAGCTCCTCTTTTGGAAAGATTCAAAGGCGCGCTGATGATCGCCTTCCTGCGCCTTTTCGCCCTGCTGCCCTGGCCGCTGGTCCAGCGTCTGGGCGGATTCATCGGCTGGTGCATGTGGAAGCTGCCGACCCGCGCCAGCAAGGTCACCCGCATCAATCTCGCCCATTGCTTCCCCGAACTCGATGCCGAACGCCTCGAGCGGCTGTCGCGCGAGTGCCTGCGCGGCATCGGCAAGACCTTGACCGAGAGCGCCTGCGCCTGGATCTGGTCGCCGCAGCGCTCCCTGCGCCTGGTGCGCGAGGTGGAAGGCATGGACGTGCTGCAGGAAGCCCTGACCTCGGGCGATGGCGTGGTGGGCATCACCAGCCACCTGGGCAACTGGGAATTGCTCAACCACTTCTATTGCTCCCATGCCAAGCCGATCATCTTCTACCGGCCGCCCAAGCTGAAGGCGGTGGACGAGTTGCTCAAGCGCCAGCGGGTACAGCTGGGCAACCGGGTGGCGCCGTCCACGCCGGAAGGCATCATCAGCGTGATCAAGGAAGTCCGTCGCGGTGGCGCCGTGGGTATTCCGGCCGATCCCGAGCCGAGCCGCAGCGCCGGCCTCTTCGTGCCCTTTCTCGGCACCACGGCCCTGACCAGCAAGTTCGTGCCTTCGCTGCTGGCGCGCGGCAAGGCGCGCGGGGTGTTCTTCCATGCGGTACGCCTGGAGGACGGTAGTGGCTACAAGGTGATCCTGGAGGCGGCGCCCCAGGCCATGTACGACCCGAACCCGGAAGTGTCGGTCGCCGCCATGAGCGAGGTGCTGGCCGGCTACGTGCGCCGCTATCCCACCCAGTACATGTGGAGCATGAAGAGATTCAAGAATCGCCCGGATGGCGAGGAGAAGTGGTACTGAGTCGCTGGCGGCGGGTCGACTGATCGCTCGGCTGGCCGTCGGGACCGTTCGGTCGGTGCGGGGCTGACAGCCGCTGGGCTTTGCCGGAAGCTGCGACGACCCAAGGAAGCGCCTAGCCAGGGAGTCAGGCGATGAATTCGCGCGACCAACGCCAGCATACCCGTACCCCGCTCAAGTGCCGGCTGTGGATCGCCTATCCGGATGGCGAGATCGTGGGCGAGACGCGCGACCTGTCCGACGGCGGCGTCTATGTGGTGCATCCCGAGCTGACCCGACTGGCGCGGGGGACCCGGGTTATCGGCCAGGTGCTCGACCTGCCGATGGAGGCGCCCAAGGTGACCATGGAAGTCATGCGTACCGATGGTCAGGGCGCTGGCTTGAGATTCCTGCGCGATCAGGACTGAGCGCGGCGCGCCAGGCGCTTGAGGAACACCGTCATCTCCTTTTCCGCCTGCTTGTCGCCCTTGGCCTGCGCCGCCTGCAGGCCCTGGGTCCAGGCCGCCCCGGCGCTGACCAGGTCGCCACTCCCCTCATGGGCCTTGCCCAGCAGCTTCCAGGCCGCTGAATAGGCCGGATCGAATTCGACGCAACGCGCTAGGTGCTCGATCGCCCGTGCAGGCTCTCCGGCATCCAGATAACCCTTGCCCAGGCCGAATCTCAGCAGGGCGTTGTCCTGGCCGCGGGCGAGCATCTTCTCCAGGGATTCGAGCATGGCGGGTTCCGATTAGGCAGATGAGGAAGGCTGATTAAGAGCCCTCGAGCCGGCCATTCTGCCTGGCGCTGTGGCGGACTGGCGAGCCGGTGTCCAGGTGCCATATGTCCGGTGGACGGTCGAGTTGGTCCGGAATAGGCCATTTCCGGGCAATGTGTGATGGCTTTCACCTTAAGCTATTCGATCTTTCGGCGTTCAGGATGGCCGCAGGATCTCGATGAAACTCTTTTCTTCCTCCAGTCGCAAACTCGTACGCGATGGCGCTTGCGTCGTCGATCCGCAGCGTGCGCTGGGTTCGCGGCTGTTACTGCTGGCAGCGAGCTGTCTGGCGACCTTCGCCCTGGGCTGCTGGTTCGGTGGACGGCTGCCACTGGACGGCCCGGCGGTTGCGCCGGTCGCCCTACCCGCCAGTGCTACCAGCGAGCCCCTGGCCCTGGAGCGGATGGGGACACTGGTCGGCCGGTTGCAATCCCTGGAGGCCGACACCCAGGCCCTGCAGCGCATGCTGGAACAGAACCAGGCCCTGCGCGACCAGGTGACTGCCGTTGATCCCTCGCTGTTGCCCGCCCTGCTCGCGGAGCCCCAGGCCCACCGCGCCCAAGGCGGCGCCTGGCTGCCTCCCCGTTCATGCAATGCCAACGCCGCTAGTGAGGGCCTACCGGTGCGGATGCTGGGCACCAGCGAGCAGGTGGCGCTGTGCCTGCGCCAGCAGCTGGATCTGCTGCTGAGCCGGGTGGCCAGCCGCAATGCCGCGCTGATGGCGGTTCCTTCGCAGCGGCCGGTGGTGCAGGCGCGCCTGGGCTCCCTGTTCGGCAATCGCGTCGATCCGTTCAATGGTCACCTGGCCTTCCACTCCGGCGTCGACTTCGCCGCGCCCACCGGAACCCAGGTGCGGGCCGCTGCGGGCGGCCGGGTCCAGGCTACGGGCGCCTTGGGCGGCTATGGTTATCGGGTGGAGGTCGATCATGGCAATGGCCTGGTCACCCGCTACGCCCACCTGAGTCGCACCTTCGTCAAGGAAGGCCAGGTGGTCACGCCCGGACAGCTCCTCGGCGCCGTCGGCTCCACCGGGCGTTCCACGGGGCCGCACCTGCATTTCGAGATCCTGCGCGAGGGGCAGTTCGTCGATCCCCAACGCTTCCTCGCCCTGGGCCAGCTGGAGCGTGACAGCGATGGCCCGGCGCGCGACTAGTCGTTCGTCGAGCCGGGATCTGCTGCGCGGCGAGGTGCGCCTGGAGCTGGGGCCGCGGCGGCGCCTGCTGGCGCGGCTGGGCCTTGGCCTGCTCTTGCTGCTGCCACTGCTACTGCTGGCCGTCGGCTACCGGCTCCAGTTGGTGCACCAGGCCGAACTGCAGCGGTTACAGGCCGAGAATCAGCGATTGAGCGATAGCCTGGCGCAACAGGCGCTGGATCTGCAGCTGGGCACGGCCACCGAGCGCCAGTTGACCGAGCGCAACGCCGCCTTGCTGGCGCAGATCGAGCGCCTGAGTGCGGAACTGGCCTTCTTCCGCCGCCAGAATCAGAAACCCTAGTCGGAGAGCAGCACGGATGTTCAACAGAAAGAAGGCGGCCCCCCGCCCCGCGGTGAATGGCTTTTCCAGCCTCATCGCCGACAACCTGTCGATCCAGGGTGATCTGGAATTCAGCGAGGGCCTGAAGGTGGATGGCCGGATCCGCGGCAGCGTCAGCTTCAAGGCCGGCACCACCAGCCTGCTGGCGATCAGCGCCAACGGCGTGGTGGAGGGCAACGTGAGCAGCTACGACGCCCTGATCGACGGCACCATCGTCGGCGATCTGCGGGTCGAGCACCTGCTCGAATTGCATTCCAACGCCCGGGTACGGGGCAACATCACCTACCGCCAGCTGAGCATGGAGAATGGCGCGGTGGTGGAGGGTACCCTGCGCCGCCTCGACGAAGAGGCGCCGGTGCTGGAACTGCCCAAGCCGGAAACGCCGACGCAGTTGCCGCAGCAGGAAGCAGATCAGCCGCCTACCGCCGAGACTAGCGAGCGATCTTGATCAGCTTGCAGTAGTAGAAGCCGTCGTGGCCTTCGGGCTGCGGCAGCAACTGGCGGCCATGGGGCTGGGCCAGGCCCCAGGGGGCGGGAATGTCCAGTTCGCGGGCGCCCGGGGTGCGGGCGAGGAAGGCGGCGAGGTTGTCGCTGTTCTCGTCGGGCAGCACCGAACAGGTGGCGTAGACCAGGATGCCGCCCACTTCCAGGGTCGGCCAGAGGGCATCGAGCAATTCGGCCTGCAGCTGCACCAGGGGCGCGATGTCACTGGCCTGGCGGGTCAGCTTGATATCCGGATGACGGCGGATCACCCCGGTGGCGCTGCAGGGGGCGTCCAGCAGGATGCGCTGGAAGGGCATGCCGTCCCACCAGTCGGCCACGGCGCGGCCATCGGCGGCCAGGGTACGGGCGCTGAGCCCCAGCCGGGCGAGATTCTGCTGGACCCGCTCCAGGCGGCCGGCGTCGGCGTCCAGTGCCACCACCTCGGCCAGGCCCGGCTCGCGTTCCAGCAGATGGCAGGTCTTGCCCCCCGGCGCGGCGCAGGCATCCAGCACCCGCTGGCCGGGCGCCAGCTCTAGGAGCTCGGCGGCCAACTGGGCGGCTTCGTCCTGCACGCTGAGACGCCCCGTGGCGAAGCCCGGCAGGGCGGTGACATCCTGGGGCTCAAGCAGGCGGATGCCATCGGCGCTGAAGGCGCAGGGCACGGCCTCGATGCCGGCCGCCGCCAGGTCGTCCAGATAGGCATCGCGACTGCCCTGGCGACGATTGACCCGGAGGATCAGCGGCGGGTGCAGGTTGTTGGCCGTGGCGATGGCTTCCCACTGCTCCGGCCAGCGTGCCTTGAGCGCCTTCTGCAGCCAGCGCGGATGGGCCAGGCGCGCGGCGGGGTCATGCTCCAGGGCCGGCAGCAGGCTGTCGTATTCGCGCTGGGCGCGACGCAGCACGGCATTGAGCAGACCCTTGGCCGAGGATTTCTTCAGTTTGTCGACGCAGCCCACCGTCTCGCCGATGGCGGCATGAGCCGGGATACGGGTGTGGAACAATTGGTAGAGACCGATCAGCAGCAGGGCTTCGAGGTCACGGTCGCTTGCCTTGAACGGCTTCTGCAGCAGCTTCTCTGCCAGCAGCGACAGGCGCGGTTGCCAGCGGGCGGTGCCGAAGGCCAGGTCCTGGGCCAGGGCGCGATCGCGCGGCTCCACCTTGGCCAGTTGCTCGGGCAGGCTGCTGCCCAGCGAGGCACGGCCGGCGAGGACCGCCGCCAGGGCGCGGGTCGCCGCCAGGCGCGGATTCATAGACCCAGCACCTGGCCAGGGGCGAAGCGCTCGCGGCGGGCGTTGTAGAGGTCGGCGAAGCCCAGCGGCTTGCCGCCGGGCAATTGCAGCCGGGTCAGGCGCAGGGCGCCCTCGCCGCAGGCCACCAGCAGGCCATGGCGGTCGGCATCCAGCACCATGCCGGGGATGCCCTGGCCTTCGGCCAGTTCGGCGGACCAAACCTTGAGCGGTTCACCGGCCAGGGCGGTGTGGCACAGCGGCCAGGGGTCAAAGGCGCGGATGCGGCGTTCCAGTTCCGCGGCCGGACGTTCCCAGTCCAGCCGGGCCTCGTCCTTGTTCAGCTTGTGGGCATAGGTGGCCAGGCTGTCGTCCTGCACCTCGCCGGCCAGGCTGCCAGCGGCCAGCCCCGGCAGGGCCTCGACTACGGCGGCGGCGCCCAGGGCGGCCAGGCGATCGTGCAGGCTGCCGCCGGTGTCTTCGGCGGTCAGGGGCGTGGCGACCTTGCTCAACATCGGCCCGGTATCCAGGCCGGCTTCCATGCGCATCACGGTGACCCCGGATTCGGCGTCACCGGCTTCCAGCGCGCGCTGGATGGGCGCCGCGCCGCGCCAGCGCGGCAGCAGCGAGGCATGGCTGTTGATGCAGCCCAGGCGGGGGATGTCCAGCACCGCCTGGGGCAGGATCAGGCCGTAGGCCACCACCACCAGCAGGTCGGGCTCCAGCGCCGCCAGGGTGGCCTGGGCGGCGGGATCGCGCAGGGTCAGCGGCTGCTCGACGGGGATGCCGTGGGCCAGCGCCAGCTGCTTGACCGGACTCATGGCCAGCTTCTGGCCGCGCCCGGCGGGGCGGTCCGGTTGGGTGTAGACGGCGGCGATGGGATAGCCGGCGTCGATCAGCGCCTGCAGGTGCACGGCGGCGAATTCCGGGGTTCCGGCGAAGACGAGGCGAAGGGATCTGGACATGGCGGACCTGGCGGAAAGGGCGAGCGGCGGACGCCGGATGCGCCGTCCGCCAGGACGATATCAGGCCTTGTGGCGCTGCTGCTTTTCGAGCTTCTTCTTGATGCGGTCGCGCTTGAGCGGCGACAGGTAGTCGACGAACAGCTTGCCGTCGAGGTGATCGATCTCGTGCTGGATGCACACCGCCAGGAGGCCGTCGCACTCCAGCTCGAAGGGTTTGCCGTCACGGTCGAGGGCTTTCACCCGGACGCGCTCGGGGCGGCAGACCTTCTCGTAGAAACCGGGAATCGACAGGCAGCCTTCCTGGTACTCGCCCAGTTCCTGGGTGAGCGGCTCGGCCTCGGGATTGATGAAGACCAGCGGCTCGCTCTTGTCTTCGCTGACGTCGATCACCACCAGGCGGCGATGGACGTTGACCTGGGTGGCGGCCAGACCGATGCCGGGCGCTTCGTACATGGTCTCGAACATGTCGTCGATGGTCTGGCGCAGGGCGTCGTCGACCGTGTCGATGGGCTTGGCGACGGTGCGCAGGCGGGGATCGGGAAATTCGAGGATGTCTAGGATCGCCATGGCGTTGAGGGCACTTGTGGAATACAGTCAAGGGGCGCTGCTAAGATGCGGCAGCGTTGCATCCGCCGGGCTCGGGCTGGACCCGGAGGGCGGATGACGTCGGTCGACGGGGCTTTGGCGACTGCGCTGCCCAGTGCCGACGTAAGGTGGCGATCAGGGCACGACAGGGGCGATTCCCCGACGTTTGCGTGAAGACGGTTCTTCAAGGCTCAGAGTGTAAAGGGATTCGGCGCATGAGGAAATCTTTGTTCGCCCTGCTGGTGGTTGCAGCGGGCGCCCTGCAGTCGGCGTATGCAGCTGTCACCCTGCGCCAGGATCATCCGCAAAGCTATACGGTGGTACGCGGCGATACGCTCTGGGACATCTCCGGCAAGTTCCTGAGCAAACCCTGGGAATGGCCCGAGATCTGGCAGGCCAATCCGCAGATCAAGAATCCCCATCTCATCTATCCCGGCGATACCCTGGTACTGAGCTACGTCGATGGCCAGCCGCGCCTGCAGCTCAACCGCGGCGCCTCGCGCGGCACGGTCAAGCTGTCGCCCACGGTGCGCAGCACGCCCATCGCCGAAGCCATCCCGACCATTCCGCTGGAAGCGGTCAACAGCTTCCTGCTGCAGAACCGCGCCTTCGATGCGGCGGAACAGTTCCAGACGGCGCCCTATGTGGTGGCCGGCAACGCCGAGCGCGTGGTGAGTGGCGCTGGCGATCGTATCTATGTGCGCGGCAAGCTGCAGCCGGGGGTCTCGGCCTTCGGTATCTACCGCCAGGGCAAGACCTACGTCGATCCCAAGACCGGCGCCTTCCTCGGCATCAACGGCGACTTCATCGGCAGCGCCGACCTGGTCGCCCAGGAGGGTGACATCAGTACCCTCAAGCTGACGCGTACCAATCAGGAAGTACGCCTCGGCGACCGACTTTTCCCTACCGAAGAGCGGCTGGTGAATTCCACCTTCATGCCCAGCGCCCCGGCGCGGGACATCGCCGGACTGATCCTCGACGTGCCCCGTGGCGTTACCCAGGTCGGCCAGTTCGACGTGGTGACCCTCAACAAGGGTGCCCGCGATGGCCTCACCGAGGGCAACGTGCTGGCGGTGTACAAGACCGGCGAGACGGTGCGTGACCGCATTACCGGCGAATCGGTGAAGATCCCCGACGAACGCGCCGGTCTGCTCATGGTGTTCCGCACCTACGACAAGATCAGCTACGGCCTGATCCTGACCGCCACTCGCCAGCTGGAGCTGATGGACAAGGTGCGCAACCCCTAACGCCACTACCCCGGTCGCCAGGAGGGCGACCGCCGACCTTCAAGGACGATCCCATGGCCAGCCTCTCCCCCGCCGAGCAGGAAGCTCGGCTCCGTCTGCATGCCCTGCCGGAAATCGGCGCCATGCGCCAGCGCCTCCTATTGGACGCCTTCGGCAGCGCCGCCGCGGCTCTCAGCGCCCCGGCATCCGCCTGGCGTGCCCTACGCCTGCCGGCGGTGGCCGCCGACGCCCGGCGCAGTGCCGAAACCCGTGAACGCGCCGCCCGGGCCCTGGCCTGGCTCGAGGCGCCCGACCGCCATCTGCTCTGCCTGGGCACGGAGGCCTATCCGGCCTTGCTCGCCGAAATCGCCGATCCGCCGCCGCTGCTGTTCGTCGAGGGATGTCTCGCCGCACTGGAGCGGCCCCAACTGGCCCTGGTCGGCAGCCGCCAGGCCAGTGCCCAGGGGCTGGACAACGCCCGCCGCTTCGCCCACAGCCTGGCCGCTGCCGGCTTCTGCGTGACCAGCGGCCTGGCGCTGGGCATCGATGGCGCGGCGCACCAGGGTGCCCTGGACGCCGGCGGTTCCACCGTGGCCGTGTTGGGCACCGGCCTGGAGCACCTCTATCCGCGGCGACACCTGAGCCTGGCGCGACGGCTGCTGGCCGGTGGCGGGGCGCTGGTCTCCGAATTGCCGCTGGACTGCACGCCCCAGGCGGCCAACTTTCCCCGACGCAATCGCATCATCAGCGGCCTCAGCCTGGGCACCCTGGTGGTGGAGGCCAGCCCGTCCAGCGGCTCCTTGATCACCGCGCGGCTGGCCGCCGAACAGGGGCGCGAGGTGTTCGCCCTGCCCGGCTCCATCCATCATCCGGGCGCGCGCGGCTGTCATCAGCTGATCCGCGAGGGTGCGCAGCTGGTGGAGAGCGTGGAGCATATCCTCGACGCCCTGCGCGGCTGGCAAGCCCTGCCGTCGACCACGGCACCGGTCCCGGTGGAGGACGATCCCCTGCTGCGCCACCTCGCCGCCGGTCCGTTGAACAGCGAGGAGCTGGCGCAGCTCTGCGGCCAGCCACTGCCCGAGGTGCTGGTGCGCCTGACCGAGTTGGAGCTGGGAGGCCGGGTGGCAGCCTTGCACGGCAGTTGGACACGCCTGAGCTGAGCGGACGACTGGCATCGCGGCCGCGCTCGGGTAGACTTCAGGGATTTGGCGGAGGCAAGGCGATGCACAACAGCTGGCGAGTGCGGCAGGCGGCGCGGATCGTACGCGAGGGGGGCGTGCTGGCCTATCCCACCGAGGCCGTCTGGGGCCTGGGCTGCGATCCCTGGGATCAGGCCGCGGTCCATCGCCTGCTGATGCTCAAGCAACGGCCGCTGGAGAAGGGACTGATCCTGGTCGCCGACAACATCCGTCAATTCGACTTTCTGCTCCATGACCTGCCGGAGGAATCCCTGGCCAAGCTGGCCAGCACCTGGCCGGGGCCGAACACCTGGCTGGTGCCCCATCACAACCGCCTGCCCGGCTGGGTCACCGGGGCCCACGCCACGGTGGCGCTGCGCGTCTCCGAGCATCCGTTGGTAGGCGAACTCTGTGCCCTCACCGGGCCGCTGATCTCTACCTCGGCCAACCCGGCCGGGCGGCCGGCGGCGCGCTCGCGGCTGCGCGTCCAGCAGTACTTTCCGGGTACCCTGGACGGCATCCTCACCGGTGAGCTGGGCGGGCGCAAGAATCCAAGCGTCATCCGCGACCTGGTCACGGGCAAGGTCTTCCGGCCTTAAGGTCAGTCCAGCAGCTGGCGCAGCCGCCGCGCCAGGGCGTCGATCTGGAATGGCTTGGCGAGCGACGGTTCGCCGTTCGGGGTCGGGCGCTCGGCGTGACCGCTGACGAACAGCACTGGCAGTCTGGGCCAGCGCTCGCGTAGCCGGGCCGCCAGTTCGCCGCCATCCAGATCGGGCAGCCCGACATCGGTGATCAGCAGGTCATAGCGCAGGTCACCGTCGACCAGCGACAGCGCCGCCGAGGCGGTGGCCGCCGTGCGCACGCGATAGCCCAGCTCGCTGAGCATTTCCCGCAGTAGCAGCCGCACCGAGACATCGTCTTCCACCAGTAGCAGGCGTTCGCCACGACTCTGGGCGATGGCCGCCTGGGGTTCGTTGGCCGGTGCCTGGGTGGCCGGTTCGGCGCAGGGCAGCCAGAGACTGACGCGGGTGCCGGCACCGGGTGCGCTCTCCAGGCTGACGTGACCGCCCGACTGCTTGATGAAGCCATAGAGCATGGACAGGCCCAGGCCGGTGCCCTGGCCGATGGGCTTGGTGGTGAAGAAGGGATCGAAGGCGCGATCCACCACCTCCGCCGGCATGCCGCTGCCGGTGTCGGCGATGGTCAGGCGTACGTAGTCGCCAGCGGGCAGCTCGTGCTCGGCGGCCAGCTCGTCGAGGTGATCGAGGGCGGTTTCCAGGGCCAGGCGACCGCCTTCGGGCATGGCGTCGCGGGCGTTGATCACCAGATTCAGCAGGGCGTTCTCCAGCTGGTTGGTGTCGGTCCGGGCCGGCGGCAGGTTGGGCGCGAGACTGCTGCGCAGGCTGATGCGCTCGCCCAGGGTGCGCTGGAAGAGTTCTTCAAGGGACAGGATCAGGGCGTTGACGTCCACCGGACGCGGGTCCAGGGTCTGCCGGCGGGCGAAGGCCAGCAGCCGATGGGTCAGGGCCGCGGCGCGGGTGGCGGACTGCTCGGCAGTGTCCAGGTAGCGCTGCAGGTTGTCGTGGCGGCCCTGGTCCAGGCGCCGCCGGAGCAATTCCAGGGAGCCGCTGATACCGGTGAGCAGGTTGTTGAAGTCGTGGGCGATACCGCCGGTGAGATGGCCGATGGCTTCCATCTTCTGCGCCTGACGCAGCGCCGCCTCAGCGTTCTGCAGGGCCAGGGAAGCCTCGTGCTCGGTGGTGATGTCGCGGCCGAAGACGTAGATGCGGCCGTCGTGATCGGCAGTGGCCTTCCACACCATGTGCCGCCAGTGACCGTCACGGGTACGCAGGCGACCGGGCAGGTCGCTGAGCACCTCGCCCTGGCGCAAGGCCGCCAGCCGGGGGAATACCGGCTCATCCTCGGGATGCTCCAGCGCCGTGGGCGGCTGATGACGCAGCTCCTCGTCGTCCCAGCCCAGGGCACGACCCCAGGCCGGGTTGCGACTCAACCAGCGCTGGCCCTGGATCACCCCGAGCAGGTCGTCGGCCACCCGCCACATGCGGTCGCGTTCCACGGTGCGCTCGTGGACCCGCTGTTCCAGCAACTCGGCCAGCCGGCGCAGGCGGTGCTCGGCCATGCGGATCTCGCTGACGTCGGTATGGACGCCCACCCATTCGCGCACCACCCCGCCCTCGCGCACCGGCAGGGCGCGGACACTGAAGGTGCGCCACTGGTCGTCGCGGCAGCGCAGCCGGTGTTCGTCGTGGAAATCCAGCTGCTGCTGCACGGCCAGGCGCCAGCGCCGCAGGGTGCGCGGGGCGTCGTCGGGATGCACGGCGTCGATCCAGCCTTCCTGCTGGTACTGGGCGTAGCTCTGCCCGGTCAGGGTGCTCCAGGCGGGTTGCTCACCCAGCAGGTGGCCATTGGCATTGGTGGTCCAGACCACGCCCTGTACCGCTTCCACGGCGTTGCGGAAGCGCTGGTTGGACAGGTGGAGCGCCGCCTCGGCCTGCTTGCGCTGGGTGAGGTCGACCACCACCAGGCTCACCGACAGCGGCTGGCCGACCTCCGATTGCAGGGGCGAGCCGTGCAGGCTGACCCACACCACCGAACCATCCGGGCGCTCGAAGCGTTGGTCCAGCTTGAAGCTCTCACCGCATTGACGCAGTACGTCGAGGCTGTGTTCGAGGGCGGCACGGTCGTCCGGATGAGTCTGGGCCTGCAGGGTCTGCTCCAGCACCCCGACCTCGTTGCGCCCGAGCAACTCGCAATAGCGCCGGTTGGCCAGCAGCAGCCGGCCGTGGGCGTCGGTCTGGCAGATACCCACGGCCGCCTGGTTGATCAAGCTGGCCAGGCGCGCGCTGTGCTCGCGCAGGGCGTTTTCCGCGTCGACCCGCTGTTGGACGTCGTCGAACAGGGTGACCGAGGCGATCACCTCGCCGCTGGCCGAACGTACAGGCGCGCTGGACACCTCCAGCAGGCGGATGCTGCCGTCCGGGCGGCGATAGCGCATCAACTCGGGCGGCACGGCTTGGCCACTGCGCAGGACGCGCACGGTGGGGTAGTCGTCTACCGCATAGGGCTGGCCGTTGCCGTGCAGGGCTCCCACCGCCTGGTAGCGCTCGTCCAGCGTCTCCCCTTCCGGACATTTGCCGAGCAGCACGCTGACGCGGTCGTTGAGCATCACCGCCTTTTCGCTGCCCGCCTCGGTGATGGAGATACCCAGGGGTGCCTGTTGCAGCACGCTGGCCAGCAGGCCCTGTTCCAGCGACAGGCGTTGCTCGAGCTGGCGGACCTGCTCCTGCTGGCGCTGGCGTTCGAGCAGGGCGGCGAGCAGCAGGGCCAGTTGGTCGAGCAGCAAACGGGTGTCGGCGTCCATCGTGGCGCTGCTCAAGTGCAGGTAGCCTAGCGGTTGCGCCGTCGAGCCGAGGGCGAGCCGCAGCTCACCGGGTGGCGCCTCATTGGCTTCGGCGGCCAGTAAAAGGCGGGCCTGGGGATCGTTGGCCAACTCGCGCAGCGCCTGGGTGGCGCAGAGGCGCAGGGCGGCCAGGTCCGGGGTGCCGCTGAGTCGGCGTGACCACTCGCCCAAGGCCTGCAGGCGCTGCGGCAGATCCCGTTCGGCGCCGCGCCAGGTGGCGAAGCGGCCCCGACTCGGCGGTGCCTGCCAGACGTGCAGCAGCCAGCCCACGGTCACGCTCGCCCGCCGCAGGGGCACCAGGTGCAGGTCGAGGCGGACCAGTTGGCCGTCGCGATGACGCAGGCCCTGGGCCTGACAGCGCTCCAGCAGCGCCAGCCACTGGTCGGCGGGTGGCTCCGGCACCAGTAGGCCGACGATGGCCTCACCGAGCTTGTCCTCGACCGTCCAGCCGAGCAGCCGGGCAACCTCCGGACACCACTGGGCGATCCGACCCTCGGCGGTCAGGGTGATCAGCGCCGTGTCCGTGGCGGTATCGAGCAGGCTGGCGAGGGGGCTGGAAATAGGCATGGCAAGAGCAGCGATCCGGCCGAGGCGTGGCAAGGCGTCGAGTTCGAAGCGACTCGACTGTCCGAGATAGACCGATGTTTACCCCCGACGTGCCGCTTTGCTCGCGGAAACTTAATGGCCGTCACGATTTGCCCGGAATAGGCGTGCCGATGACGGCCGACCGAAGGGTCAGGGCAACAGGATGGTCGAGCCGCTGGTCTCCCGCCCCGACAGCGCCCGGTGCGCCTCCTGCACCTCGGCCAGCGGGTAGCGACGGCCGATGTCCACCTGGATACGGCCATCGGTGATCAGCTCGAACAACTGGTCGGCCATGTCCTGCAGGGCCTCGGGCGAGGCGGCATAGGTCCCCAGGGTTGGCCGGGTGACGTAGAGCGAACCCTTCTGCGACAGGATGCCCAGGTTGACCCCGGTGACCGCGCCGGAGGCATTGCCGAAGCTGACCAGCAGGCCGCGCGGCGCCAGGCAGTCCAGGGACATCTCCCAGGTGTCCTTGCCGACGCCGTCGTAGACCACCGGCACCTTGGCCCCATCGGTCAGCTCGCGGACCCGCGCCGGCACGTCTTCCTTCCGATAGTCGATCACCGCCCAGGCACCCAGGGCCTTAGCCTTCTCCAGCTTCTCCGGCGAGCCGGCGGTGCCGATCAGGCGCACGCCCAGGGCCTTGGCCCACTGGCAGGCCAGGGAGCCGACGCCGCCGGCCGCGGCGTGGAACAGCACGGTGTCGCCGGCCTGCAGTGGATAGGTCTGGCGCAACAGGTACTGTACGGTCAGGCCCTTGAGCATCACCGCAGCACCCTGCTCGAAGGAGACCGCCTCCGGCAGGTGCACCAGATGGCGCTCGGGCAGCACATGGACCTCGCCATAGGCGCCCAGCGGACCGGTAGCGTAGGCCACCCGGTCGCCGGCCTTGAACCGGCTGACGGCGCTGCCCACCGCTTCCACCACTCCGGCCCCCTCGGTACCCAGCCCCGATGGCAAGGACGGCGGCGGATAGAGGCCGCTGCGGTAGTAGGTCTCGATAAAGTTGAGGCCGATGGCGTGGTTACGCACCCGCACCTCGTCGGGACCGGGCGCGGCGGGTTCGAAATCCACGAGTTCGAGTACTTCGGGACCACCGGTGCGGCTGAACTGGATGCGCTGGGCCATGTTGTCGTTTTCCTGGTTGGCGTGGTCCTTCATCCAAGCCGCAACCGCGCGCCGCGTCAACCGGTCGGATACGGGTGTTATGCTCTGCCCTCCCCGCCGTTGTGGAAAATGCTTGCGATGAATCCGTCCCTGGAGGCCGTCAAGGCCTATCTGCTCGACCTGCAGGAGCGCATCTGCGCCGCACTGGAAGCCGAGGATGGCGCCGCGCGTTTCGTCGAAGACGCCTGGACCCGGCCGACCGGCGGTGGTGGCCGCACCCGAGTGATCGCCGAGGGCGCCCTGCTGGAAAAGGGCGGTGTGAACTTCTCCCACGTGCATGGCGACAGCCTGCCCCCTTCCGCCAGCGCCCATCGGCCGGAACTGGCCGGGCGCAGCTTCGAGGCCATGGGCGTGTCCCTGGTCATGCATCCGCGCAATCCGCATATCCCCACCGCCCACGCCAACGTGCGCTTCTTTCTCGCCGAGAAGCCCGGCGAGGCGCCGGTCTGGTGGTTCGGCGGCGGCCTGGACCTAACCCCCTACTACGGCGACGAAGCCGACTGCGTGCACTGGCACCAGGTCTGCCATGACGCCTGCGCGCCCTTCGGCGCTGACGTCTATCCGCGCTACAAGGCCTGGTGCGACCGCTATTTCCACCTCAAGCACCGCGGCGAGCCGCGCGGTATCGGCGGCCTGTTCTTCGACGACCTCAACGACTGGGACTTCGCCACCTGCTTCGCCTTCCAGCGTGCCATCGGCGATGCCTTCGTCGAGGCCTACCTGCCCATCGTCCGGCGCCGTCGCGACCAGCCCTATGGTCAGGCCGAGCGGGAGTTCCAGGCCTATCGTCGCGGGCGCTACGTGGAGTTCAACCTGGTCTATGACCGTGGCACCCTGTTCGGCCTGCAATCCGGCGGGCGTACCGAGTCCATCCTCATGTCGCTGCCGCCCGAGGTGCGCTGGGGCTACGACTGGAAGCCCGCGCCCGGTTCGCCCGAGGCGCGGCTGACCGATTTCTTCCTCACCGACCGCGACTGGCTCGCCCTCGAACCCACGCCCGCAGGATAGTCTCCATGGATCGCTACGCCGTCTTCGGCAACCCCATCGCCCACAGCAAGTCGCCGCTGATCCACAGCCTGTTCGCCGACCAGACCGGTCAGCGGCTGCACTACGGTCCGCTGCTGGCGCCGCTGGACGGCTTCGCCGAGAGCGCCCGCAGCTTCTTCCAGAGCGGCCTGGGTGCCAACGTCACGGTGCCTTTCAAGGAAGAGGCCTATCGGCTGTGCGACGAACTCACTCCTCGTGCACGCCGCGCCGGGGCGGTGAACACCCTGAAACGTCAGGCGGATGGCCGCCTGTTGGGCGACAACACCGACGGCGCCGGCCTGGTGCGCGATCTCACCGTCAATGCCGGTCTGCAACTGGAGGGCCGGCGGGTCCTGGTGCTGGGCGCCGGTGGTGCCGTGCGCGGGGTGCTGGAGCCGCTGCTGGCCTGCAAGCCGGGGCAACTGGTGCTGGCCAACCGCACCGAGCTCAAGGCGGTACAGCTGGCGCGGGAATTCGTCGAGCTGGGCGTCATCGAGGTGGCCGCCTTCTCTACCCTGAGAGAGCCCTTCGACGTCATCATCAACGGCACCTCGGCCAGCCTCGGCGGGGGGCGTCCGCCGATCTCCGAAGCGGTGATCGGTCCGCAGACGGTGACCTACGACATGATGTACGGCAAGGACCTCACTCCCTTCAACCGCTGGGCCCTGGACGAAGGCGCCTTCCACAGCCTGGACGGCCTGGGCATGCTGGTGGAGCAGGCCGCCGAGGCCTTCGAACTCTGGCGCGGGGTGCGGCCGGACGGGGCGCCGGTGCTGGCGGAGTTAAGGCGGCAGTTGGGATAGGCCCGCGACGCTGTTGGACTTCGCTGCGCTCAGCGCAACCTACGGGCGTTTGCGGCCCTGGTGGGCCGCCGCTGCAGCCGCTGCTAGGGACTTCAATCGCGGCCATGGGCCGCTCCTACGGGTATGGATAGGGCCTGTAGGAGCAGCCCATGGCTGCGATCAGCCTGGTAGATTGGGCTAAGGCCGCCTTATCACCGAAGCCCAACACCCAGGAGTCAGCATGGGTGCAGCGGCGGGCTTCTTCGCGCGGCGGGTGACACCGGCCACGCCTGGGCTATACCGAAGCCGATTTCGAAGACCAGGAACCCCGCCAGCAAGGGGCTGGCGCCCTGGTACAGGGCCCAGGCCTGCCAGAGGGCGAACAGGCCTCTGGCCACGGCATCGTAGCGTCCCAACAGCAGCGACGGCCTGACCAGGCGCAGCACGGACCAGACGCACACCAGGGAGCCGAGCAGATTGCCCAGCAGCAGGGCTTCCGGAGGGAACACCGGCAGCGCGGCGAAGCCCAGCCACTGGCCCAGGGCGTCGAGTTGCCTCAGCAGCCAGGCAAGACTCCAGGGGGTGGCGAAGGGTGCGGTGACCAGCAGATCATAGAGGGCGCTGGCGCGGACCAGCCGCAGATAGACAGAGCGATTCCACATGGACGGACTTCCTTGAACGAGAGGAAGGCCAGTGTCGACCCTGGAGTAAGGTCCAGGGTCAAGGAGAACGGATGCGTATCGGTACCCTCGCCCAGGCCACCGGCCTGAGTCGCGACACCCTGAGATTCTACGAGCGGCAGGGACTGCTCACGGCCCACCGTCGAGCCAATGGCTATCGCGACTATCCGCCCGAGGCCGTGGAGTGGCTGGGCTACCTGCGTACCGCCCAGCGGCTGGGCTTCAGCCTGCAGGAGATCGCTGCCAATCTCGCAGAGGTCGAGCGCGCCGCCGATCCCGATGCCTACCTGAAAGGATTGCTGCGCGACAAGGTGGCGGTGATTGAGGCGCGTATCGAGGAATTGCGGGTCCTGCGTCAGACGCTTCATGCGCGGATCGGGGAGTCTTGTCCGCTGCGGGGTTAGCGGCTCTGGGCGTGTTGGGCTTCGATGGTGGAAATATCTCAGTCCAACGCAGGGCCATTCGCTGTCGTGGCGTTTGCCGATGGGGCTCTAATCGCGGCCATGGGCCGCTCCTACGGCTACGAGCTAATCTGTAGGAGCGGCCCATGGCCGCGATCAGCAAAACGCCAAAGCTCATCGGGAGTGGCCGCATCGGCGGACCGTCATGGCCGCGATCGGATGCTCCACGGATGGCCTTGGGTTGAACACCGCGAAACCCAACTGATGTGGGCGCCGAAAAGACTACCGCTAAGCCCCCTCCTCCCCATACCCCTCGGCCAGATGCTGGTCCTTGAGCTTCACGTAGTTGCCGGCGCTGTAGGTGAAGAAGGCCCGCTCCTTATCCTCCAGCGGGCGGATCTGCTTGACTGGGCGGCCGACGTAGAGGTGGCCGCTTTCCAGCCGCTTGCCCGGCGGGACCAGGCTGCCGGCGCCGATCACTACATCGTCTTCCACCACCGCGCCGTCCATGACGATGCTGCCCATGCCCACCAGCACCCGGTCGCCGATGCTGCAGCCATGCAGGGTCACCTGGTGGCCGACGGTGACGTCGTCGCCGATCAGCAAGGGATAGCCGTCCGGATTGAAGGGCCCCGCGTGGGTGATGTGCAGCACGCTGCCGTCCTGGATGCTGGTACGGGCGCCGATGCGGATGAGGTGCATGTCACCGCGGATCACCGTCAGCGGCCAGACTGAGCTGTCTGCGCCGAGCTCGACATCGCCGAGCACCACAGCGGTGGCATCGACGAAGGCGCGCTCGCCGAGTTGCGGGGTCTTACCCTGGAAGGTCCTTATGGTCACGATAGATACCTTTTCTCGTCGGAAGGGTCTTGAGACCTATTAGGATGGGCACCATATAGACCTGTCAAAGCCATCGCCCCGAGGGGAACGCCGTGAGCGCCAGCAATCCGCTGCTTCAGTCCTACGACCTGCCGCCCTTTTCCGCCATCAAGCCCGAGCATGTCGAGCCGGCCATCGACACCGTTCTCGCCGAGAACCGCGCCGCCCTGGCCAAGCTGCTTGAGACCCAGAAGGAGCACCCCACCTGGGCCGGCCTGGTGCTGGCGATGGACGAGCTGAACGATCGCCTGGGCCAGGCCTGGAGTCCCATCGGCCATCTCAATGCCGTGTGCAACAGCCCCGAGCTGCGCGCCGCCTACGAGGCCTGCCTGCCCAAGCTGTCGGCCTACTCCACCGAGATCGGCCAGAACAAGGACCTCTTCCAGGCCTACAGCCGTTTGGCCGAGAGCGAGGAAGCCAAGGGCTTCGACGTCGGCCAGAAGACCACCCTGGAACACGCCCTGCGCGACTTCCGGCTGTCCGGCATCGACCTGCCGCCGGCCGAGCAGCAGCGCTACGCCGCCATCCAGGCGCGCAAGTCCGAGTTGGGCAGCAAGTTCTCCAACCAGTTGCTCGACGCGACGCAAGCCTGGACCAAGCACCTCACCGACGAAGCGGCCCTGGCTGGCCTGCCGGAATCGGCCAAGGCGCAACTGGCCGCCGCCGCCCAGGCCAAGGAGCTGGACGGCTGGCTGGTGACCCTGGAATTCCCCAGCTACTACGCGGTGATGACCTACGCCGACGATCGCGCCCTGCGCGAAGAGGTCTATGCCGCCTATGCCACCCGCGCCTCCGAGCAGGGCCCCAATGCCGGCCAGTTCGACAACGGCCCGGTAATGGAAGAGCTGCTCGACCTGCGTCAGGAGCTGGCCCAGCTGCTGGGCTACGCCAACTATGCCGAGCTGTCCCTGGCCACCAAGATGGCCGAGAGCAGCGACCAGGTGCTGGGTTTCCTGCGAGACCTCGCCGTGCGCTCCAAGCCCTTCGCCCAGCGTGACCTGGAGGAACTGCGCGCCTTCGCCGCCGAACAGGGCGTACAGGATCTGCAGAGCTGGGACACCGGCTACTTCGCCGAGAAACTGCGCCAGCAACGCTATGCGCTATCCCAGGAAGAGGTGCGCGCCTGGTTCCCGGTGGACAAGGTGCTCTCCGGCCTCTTCGCCACGGTGCAGAAACTCTATGGCATCGAGATCGCCGAGCTGCGCGACTTCGAGAAGTGGCACCCCGACGTGCGGCTGTTCGAGATCAAGGAGAACGGCACCTCCATCGGCCGCTTCTACTTCGATCTCTATGCCCGCGCCAACAAGCGTGGCGGTGCCTGGATGGACGGCGCCCGCGACAAGCGCCGCGATGCCCAGGGCAAACTGATCGATCCGGTGGCCTACCTGGTGTGCAACTTCACCCCGGCCAGCCCCGGCAAGCCGGCGCTGCTCACCCATGACGAGGTGACCACCCTCTTCCACGAATTCGGCCACGGCCTGCACCATCTGCTGACCCGCGTCGAGCACGCCAGCGTCTCCGGAATCAATGGCGTGGCCTGGGATGCGGTGGAGCTGCCCAGTCAGTTCATGGAGAACTGGTGCTGGGAGCCCGAGGGCCTGGCGCTGATCTCCGGTCACTACGAGACCGGCGAGCCACTGCCCCAGGAACTGCTGGACAAGATGCTGGCGGCGAAGAACTTCCAGTCCGGCCTGATGATGCTGCGCCAGCTGGAATTCTCGCTGTTCGACTTCGAGCTGCACGCCACCCATGGCGACGGTCGCAGCGTACGCGAGGTGCTGGAAGGCATCCGCGACGAGATCTCGGTGGTGCGTCCGCCAGCCTACAACCGCTTCCCCAACAGTTTCGCGCACATCTTCGCCGGCGGTTATGCGGCGGGTTACTACAGCTACAAGTGGGCTGAGGTGCTGTCCGCCGATGCCTTCGCCAAGTTCGAGGAAGAAGGCGTGTTCAACCCGGAGACCGGGCGAGCCTTCCGCGAAGCCATCCTGGCCCGTGGCGGTTCCCAGGCGCCCATGGTGCTGTTCGTCGACTTCCGCGGTCGCGAGCCCAGCATCGACGCCCTGCTCCGCCATTCCGGGCTGAGCGAGGAGGCGGCGTGAGCGAGCCGATCCGCAAGAGGTTCATCGCCGGGGCCGTGTGCCCGGCGTGCCAGGCGCAGGACACCCTGAAGATGTGGACCCAGGACGGTACGCCCCATCGTGAGTGCCTGTCCTGCGGCTACAGCGATACCCTGGACGAGCGCGGCAATTCCGTTCCCAAGGAATTGCCGACGCGGGTCAATATTAGCGCGCTCAAGCCCAAGAAGCCCGATCCCAAGGTGCAGGCCGTGCAATTCTTTCCCAATCCCAAGCTGAAGAAGCCGGACTAGCGGCACGCCAGCCTGTGAAGACCGCGCCCGGTCCCTGACTCGGCGTGGTTTTTTTTTGTCAGAACCTCGGCAAGCCGTCCAGAAAAAGCAGGATGGGTCGCAGAAAACCGACTCGAAAAGGCTGGGGTCCAAAAGGTTATCCACAAAAACTCAATTCGTTAGCCAGCCGATCATCTTTTTAATGCATTGATAAATAACGGTTTTTAACGATACGTTAGACGGGTCAGGATATATTCCAAAGAGTTATACCGCTTTTGTCCCGGATTTATCCACAGGGTCAGAGGTCTGGAAATGACTCGGGAGTCTTTGTCACTGAACCGCGATCCAAAGCTGCAAGGCGTTCGTTCATCGTTCGAGGAGGCTCCATGCGTACCGCCCTGTCCATCGCGACGCTCTGTCTGTTCAGCAATCTGGCCCTGGCCGCGCCACCTGGCGGCGGACCCGGTGGACCCGATGATCATGGCCCGCGCGGTCCGGCCTGGCAGGAGCCGGACCAGGGGCACGGCAAGGACCATGGTCCTGAGCAAGGTCCGCCTGGGCATGCCGAGGGCGGGCCCGCGGCCAGGGGGCCAGGCGACCTGGGTCCGGCCCGGGAACGCATCCGGGCCTTGCGCGGCCAGATCGGCCCGGGCGGCGAGTTGCCGCCGGGCCTGCGGCTGGAGCGTGGTCGGCCGCTGCCATCCGGTTATGGACGGCCGCTCCCGCCCGGCATCGTCAAGCAGCTGCCGGACTATCCGGGCTACCAGTGGCGGCAGTTGGGTACTGACGTGGTGCTGATCGCCGTCGGCACCGGCCTGGTCTACGCCATCCTGCAGGGCGTGCTGGACTAGCGCTTCGTCGATCTTTCGCTCCTCTCCTTGGCAAGGTGAGGAGCGGCTAGGTCGGTCGTGACCGGCTCTGGCCCAGGCACCAGTGCGGGCCAGAGCCGAGCCGGGCGGCTTAGCAGGGCCGCCCTGGACATCGCTGGAAACCTCCCTGGCACAGTGCCAGCGTAGATTTCAGTAGAATGGCGCCCGCGCTATCCGGCCAGCCGCCTGGCTGGGCACGAAACCGGACCCTCTTCCAATCGGTCTCAACGCCAATCGCTCGTCAAGGATTTCCCATGAGAACCCTGCCCCGTCTGCTGCCGCTGGCCCTGTTCGCCTTGCTCATGGGGCAAGGGACGTTCGCTCGCGCCGAACCAGGCTTGTTCAATCTGCTGGTCGGCAGCTACACCGGCGGCAGTAGCCAGGGGCTGTACGTTTATCGCTTCAACAGCCGCAACGGCCAGATCGACGGCCCGCTGCGCATCGTCAAGGCGTCCAATCCGTCCTTCATTACCCTGTCGCGGGATGGCCGCACCCTGTTCACGGTCAACGAGAACGGCCGCGGCTCCAGCGGCGACACCATCGGTCGGGTCACCTCCTATCGCTTCGAGCCGGGCAATGGCCGCTTGCAGCAGATCAGCCAGGTGAAGAGCCTGGGTGACGAGCCGACTCATTCCAGCCTGAGCAACGATGGCAAGTATCTCTTCGTGGCCAACTACTCCAGCCTGCCGGAAGGCTCCCTGGCGGTGCTGCCGATCCAGGACGGCGGCGTGCTCAGTCCGGTGGCGCAGATCGAATTCCACCAGCCCAGCGAGCAGCATGCCCGCCAGCAGTCCAGCCATGTGCACGCGGCGGTCACTACCCCGGATGGGCGCTTTGTCTTCGCCCCCGACCTGGGTGCCGACAAGGTCTTCGTCTATCGCTATGTCCCGCAGCAGCCGGAGCGGCCGCTGGTGGCTGCCGAGACCCCCTTCGTGCCGGTACCGGAAGGCAGCGGGCCGCGCCACCTGGTGTTCAGCGCCGATGGCCGCTATGCCTACCTGACCCTAGAACTGGTCGGCCAGGTGATGGCCTTCGCCCACCAGGACGGCATGCTGCGCCAATTGCAGAGCTACAGCCTGACGCCCCAGGAATTCGCCGGCGAGCGTGATGCCGGCGCCCTGCACCTGTCCGGTGACGGGCGCTTCCTCTATGTCGCCAGTCGCGGTACCGACAACCAGCTGGCGGTGTTCGCGGTGAATCCCGATGGCACCCTGACCTTCGTCGAGCGCCATCCGGTCAACGGGCTGTCGCCGCGGGAATTCGCCATCGATCCGTCTGGCCGTTTCCTGCTGGTGGCCAACCAGAAATCCAATCAGCTCAAGGTCTTCGCCCGCGATCCCGACAGCGGCAGGCTCGGCGAGGAATTGCAGAGCCTGGACGTCGGGGCGCCGGCTGACCTCAAATTCGTAGCGGTACCCTGAGAAGCTGTTCACGATCTGCTGCGCGTCGGCCAACCTACGTTGAAAACGCCTTCGAAATGCTCATTTACCGCTCGTAAACTGCGCTTTCTCAGGCGTTTGATTCGCTGGCGCTCACCCTTCGGGCCAGCCTCTGGCTGTTACTCCCGTTGGTCGTTGCGCCTTGTTTGGCTCTAGCTCGCGAGATCGTGAACAGCTTCTTATGACCCACTTCGACCGTCTGCACCATGTGGCGCTGATCTGCGCCGACTACGAACGCTCCCGGCACTTCTACACCGAGATCCTCGGCCTGCCGGTGATCGCCGAGACCTATCGTGAGGCCCGGCGTTCCTGGAAGCTGGATCTGGCGGTGGGGGAGCATGCCCAGCTGGAGCTGTTCTCCTTTCCCGATGCGCCGCCCCGGCCCTCGCGCCCGGAGGCCCAGGGGCTGCGTCACCTGGCCTTCGCCGTGGCCGACCTGGACGCCACGGTCGCCCATCTGCAGCGCCATGGCGTGGTCACCGAGCCGATCCGTACCGACGAGCTGACTGGCAAGAGATTCACCTTCTTCGCCGACCCCGACGACCTGCCGCTGGAAGTCTACGAGCGCTGAGCGGCGTTCAGGTCGCTCCGGCTGGCGAATCCTGGGACGTTTCCAGCTCTTCCAGCAGCCAGTCGAGAAAGCGCTGCACCAGCCGCTGGCGCCGCTTGCGCTCGGGCAGGATGGCGTAATAGCCGTAGCGCGACGTGGCCAGACCGGCGAAGGGACGGCAGAGCAATTCCTGCTGCAGCAAGTCGTCCACCAGGTGCCGCCAGCCGATCGCCAGGCCCTGGCCGGCGATGGCCGCCTGGATCACCAGGGTGTAGTTGTCGAAACTCAGCACCGCGCCGGACGGCGCTGCGGGTAGGGGCGCCAGGTCCAGCGCCGGCAACAGGCTCTTCCAGTCGTACCAGCGGCTGTTGGACGCCGCCTTGAGGTGCAGCAGCGGCCAGCGCCCCAGTTCCGTAGCGGGCAGCGGCGGCTGCCGACCCTGGAGCAAGCGGGGGCTGCACACCGGAAAGACCTCTTCGCGAAACAGCGGCCAGGCTTCGCCATGCTTGAAGCGGCCGTCACCAAAGCCCAGGGTGATGTCGATCTCCGGGCCGGGCAGGGGTACCCGATCGCCGGTAACCAGGCTGACGTCCACTTCGGGATGACGGGCATGGAAGCGCGGCAGGCGCGGCAACAGCCAATAGGCAGCGAAGGCGAAGTCGGTGGCCACCTGCAGGACTTCATGGGCCGGCCGGGCAGTGACCAGGCGTACCCCTTCGTCCAGGGTGGCGAGTCCGGCCTCGACGTATTCCTGCAACAGCCGTCCGGCTTCGGTGAGCAGGATGCCGCGATGGACCCGATCAAACAGCCGTACCTGCAACTGGGCTTCCAGACGCTTGATCTGTTGGCTGATGGCTGGCTGGGTAGTACCCAGTTCGTTCGCTGCCGCGGTAAAGCTCAGGCGGCGCGCCACCACCTCGAAGGTACGCAAGCTGTCCAGTGCCAGGGCAGGGCGGTCGGCGGGGGTGGCGTCCAACAGGGTGTTTCCATAACGATTAGACATAAGCCCAGCTTATCCGAAACATTGTCCGCGATGGCCTTCACGCAGATTTTCCAGCGTCGGATGATGAGTCGTCCATAAGCAACCTTGATCCTAGCGGAGGCGCTCTTGTCCAAGCCGACGAACATCCTCTTTCTCATGGCCGACCAGATGGCAGCGCCTATCCTGCCGCTGTACGACGCCGACTCGCCGATCAAGCTGCCCCATCTGCAACGCCTGGCCGAGCGCGCCGTGGTGTTCGATTCCGCCTATTGCAACAGCCCGCTGTGCGCCCCCTCGCGCTTCACCCTGGTGAGCGGCCAGCTGCCGTCGAAGATCGGCGCCTACGACAACGCCGCCGATTTCGCTGCCGACATTCCCACCTATGCCCATCACCTGCGCCGCCTCGGCTATCGCACCGCGCTATCGGGCAAGATGCACTTCTGCGGCCCGGATCAGCTGCACGGCTACGAGGAGCGCCTGACCAGCGACATCTATCCGGCCGACTACGGCTGGGCGGTGAACTGGGACGAGCCGAACGTGCGCCCGAGCTGGTACCACAACATGTCCTCGGTGCTGCAGGCCGGGCCCTGCGTGCGCACCAACCAGCTGGATTTCGACGAGGAGGTGGTCTTCAAGGCGCGCCAGTACCTCTACGATCACGTGCGGCGCGGTGACGACCAGCCGTTCTGCCTGACCGTGTCCCTGACCCACCCCCATGATCCCTACACCATCCCGCGGGAATTCTGGGATCTGTATGCCGGGGTTGACATTCCCCTGCCCGACGACGCCATCCCCCAGGCCGAGCAGGACCCCCACAGCCAGCGGCTGCTCAAGGTGATCGACCTCTGGGACAAGCCCCTGCCCACGGCCAAGATCCGCGATGCCCGCCAGGCCTACTATGGTGCCTGCAGCTATGTCGACGCCCAGGTCGGCCATTTGCTCAAGACCCTGGAGGAGTGCGGCCTGGCCGAGGATACCGTGATCGTCTTCTCCGGCGACCATGGCGACATGCTCGGCGAGCGTGGGCTCTGGTACAAGATGCACTGGTTCGAGATGGCCGCCCGGGTGCCCCTGCTGATCCATGCCCCGGCACGCTTCGCCCCGGCGCGGGTGTCGGCCTCGGTATCGACGATGGACCTGCTGCCGACCTTCGTCGAGCTGGCCGGCGGCAGTCTGCCCGAGGACCTGCCCCTGGACGGGCGCTCGCTGCTGCCGCACCTGGAAGGACGCGGCGGGCACGACGAGGTCATTGGCGAATACCTGGCCGAGGGCACCGTCAGTCCGCTGCTGATGATCCGCCGCGGTGCTTACAAGTACATCCACTGCGAACTGGACCCGCCGCTGCTGTTCGACCTGCAGAACGATCCGCTCGAGCAGGAGAACCTGGCTGGCAGTACCGATTACGCCGAGCTGCTCGCCAGCTTCCAAGCCGAAGTCCACCAGCGCTGGGATCTCGCGCGCCTGCACGAGGAGGTACTGGCCAGCCAGCGGCGCCGCCGCTTCGTCGCGGCGGCCCTGACGCAAGGCGCACGGACCAGCTGGGATCACCAGCCCTTCGTCGATGCCAGCCAGCAATACATGCGCAACCACATCGACCTCGACGATCTGGAGCGCCGCGCTCGCTACCCGCAACCCTGAACCTCACTGGATGGAGAACGGCCATGCAACAAGGAATCATCGCGACCCTAACCCTGGGCCTCGCCCTGGCCAGCCTGGCGGCCCAGGCCGAGGAGCAGGCCTGCGCCACCGTCCGCCTCGCCGATCCGGGCTGGAGCGACATCGCTGCCACCAATGCCGTCACCGGGGTGGTACTGCAGGCCCTCGGCTATGGCGCCAAGGTCGAGACCCTGGCCGTTCCCATCATCTATGGCGGCATGGCCAACGGCCAGGTGGACGCCTTCCTCGGCAACTGGATGCCGGCGCAGCAGGCGCACTACGACCAGTTCGTGAAGAGCGGCCAGGTGACCGAGCTGGCGCAGAACCTCAGCGGCACCGAATTCACCCTGGCGGTGCCCACCTACGTCTGGGAGGCCGGGGTGAAGACCTTCGCCGACCTCGCCAAGCACGCCGACCAGTTCGACAAGAAGATCTACGGCATCGGCGCCGGCGCGCCGGCCAACCAGTCGCTGCAGAAGATCATCCAGGGCGATGAATATGGCCTGGGTGGCTGGCAACTGGTGGAGTCCAGCGAACAGGCCATGCTGTCCCAGATCGGGCGGGCGGTGAAACGGGACAAGTGGATCGTGTTCCTCGGCTGGACGCCCCATCCCATGAACGTCGACTACCCGATCAAGTACCTCAGCGGCGGCGAGCAATACTTCGGTACCGCCGGCACGGTGAATACCCTGACGCGCAAGGGCTACGCCGAGCAGTGTCCCAACCCGGCGCGGCTGCTGGCCAACATGAAGTTCACCCTGGATATGGAGAACGCCATCATGAGCGCCGCACGGGACAAGGGCGGCAGCTATCCGGCGGCGGCCAAGGCCTGGCTCCAGGCCCATCCCCAGGTGCTGCAACCCTGGCTGCAGGGCGTGACCACCCGCGACGGCCAGCCGGGTCTGGCGGCGGTCCAGAAGGCGTTCTGATCGCCTGGGGGTGGCGACGGCCTGTGCGCGCCGTCGCCCTGCTTAGGCGTCCAACCGCTCTGGAACGCCCGATAGACGTAGGTATCTGGCCGGCGAACCGGCTTGAGTTCAGGTGTAGAGCAGTTCTTAATTAAAGAGGTTAACTAAAGCAAAACCCACAATCGATCTCCCTTGCCGCTCGCGCGGTTGCGAGGCTTTTCCATGGAATGGTTTTCCCACCTGCGGTTGGGGCTGAAGCTACAAATCGCCTTCGTCAGCTGTGCGCTCATCACCTTGATCATCGGAGGGCTGGGCAGCCTCGGGACCACGCAGCTGTCCAGTAGCCTGCAGCAGGTGTTCGCCTACGACCTGGTGTCCTATGCCAAGGTCGCCGAGGCCAAGGCCGCGGCCATTTCCCACAACCGTGACATCTATGTGGTGCTGTCGATGACCTTTGGGGAGGCACCCAAGAGCGAGATCGCGGAGACGCTGACCGAGCTGGAAAGCTACCGGCGGACCAGCGAGCAGACCATCGCCAGCTATCGCGCCTTGCCAGTGCAGGCGGACGAACGCGCGCTGAGTGAGCCGCTGCAAGCTCAGTGGTCGGCCTACCAGGCCAGTTCGGCGAAGGTCCTCGCGGCCTTGGCCGCGGGCGACATGGCGGGCGTGCCCGATATCCTGCGCAATGAGTTCTTTCCTCTCTATCTGCAGCTGATGAATACCTTCGATAAGCTGAGCGAACTCAAGAACCAGCAGATCGGCGCCGGTGCCGAGCAGGCGGCCATCACCGCCGACAGCGTCAAGTCCAAGCTCTATGTCGGGATCGGCATCGCCTTCGTCGTGGCGATCGGCCTGGGGCTGCTGATCACCCGCTCCATCACAGCTCCCATCGGTGTCGCCGTGGCGACCGCGCGCCGCATCGCCGAAGGGGATCTGAGCGGATTGATCCACAGCACCCGCCGTGACGAACCCGGCCAGTTGCTGCAGGCGCTGGAGCGGATGCAGGGGCAGCTCAAGCTCACCCTGCAAGAGATCAACGCCGCCGCCAAGCGCCTGGCGGCGGCGGCGGGAGGCCTCGATCGCATCACCGACGAGAGCGCCCAGGGCACCGAGCGGCAGCACGATGAGATTCAACAGGCGGCCACCGCGGTCACCGAGATGACCACCGCGGTGGAAGAGGTCGCCCGCAACGCGATATCCACCTCCGAAGCCACCCGCGATGCCAGCCGGGGTGCCGAAACCGGACGCTCCCGGGTGCAGGAAGCCGTCGCGGCCATCGACGGCCTGAGTCAGGCTCTAGGGTCGTCCAGCGCCACCGTCGAGCAACTCGCCGAGCAGGTAAGCAGCATCGGCAACGTGGTGGACGTCATCCGCAGCATCGCCGAGCAGACCAACCTCTTGGCCCTGAACGCGGCCATCGAGGCGGCCCGGGCCGGTGATCAGGGCCGAGGCTTCGCCGTGGTCGCCGACGAGGTCCGGGCGCTGGCCGCCCGGACCCAGGCTTCCACCGGTGAGATCGAGCGCATGATCAATGGCGTGCAGCAGGGCGCCGTGCAGGCGGTCCGTGCCATGGGCGACAGCCAGGGACTGATCCAGGAAACCCAGGGCGCCGCGCAGCTGGCGGATCAGGCCTTGGCGCACATCACCCAGATGGTCAGTGGTATCAACGAGCGTAATCTGGTCATCGCCAGTGCCGCGGAGGAGCAGGCGCAGGTGGCGCACGAGGTGGATCGCAACCTGAACAACATTCAGCAACTGTCGACCCAGACCGCGCAGGTCGCGCAGCAAACCCGGCAGGCCAGCAAGGAGCTGCTGCAGGTTACCGATGTCTTTACCGGACTGGTGGCGCGGTTTCGTCTCTAGGGGCTGGTCCTACTTGAGCCCCAACCGCTTCGCCAGCCGGGCGAGGTTGGCACGGTCCAGTCCCAGGGCGGCGGCGGTCAGCGTCCAGTTCTGCTGGTGCTGTTCCAGGGCCAGGCTAATGGTCTGGCGCTGGAAGGCCTCGGTGGCCTCGCGCAGGGTGGCGCCGCTGTCTTGGTCGTCGGCCGCGGGCAGGGCAGCAGTGGCCACCGGCAGGCCGAGCTGATCGTTGTCCAGGGTCAGGATGCCGCCGAGTTCCGGGCGCTCGGCGTTGGCCTTGAGCGCCGCCCGGCTGATCAGGTGGGACAGCTCGCGCACGTTGCCTGGCCAGTCGTAGGCCAGCAGCGTCCGCTGCGCCGCCGGAGCCAGCCGCAGGCCGCGCAGACCCAGGCGTGCGCGATTCTGTTCCAGGTAGAAGCCGGCCAGCAGCAGGACATCGCGGCCGCGCTCGCGCAGCGGCGGTACCAGCAGTGGATAGACGCTCAGGCGGTGATAGAGATCGGCACGGAAGCGCCCGGCGCGCACCGCCTCGGCCAGGTCACGATTGGTCGCCGCCACGATGCGTACGTCGACGATGAGTTCGCGATCCGTGCCCAGGCGTTGCAGATGACCGCTCTGCAGCACCCGCAGCAGCTTGGCCTGGGCAGCGAGCGATAGCTCACCCACCTCGTCGAGGAACAGGGTGCCGCCATCGGCCAGTTCGAAGCGGCCACGGCGCTCGCTGACCGCGCCGGAAAAGGCGCCCCGGGCATGGCCGAACAGCTCGCTTTCCACCAGGGCCTCAGGCAGGGCCGCGCAATTGAGGCTGATCAGCGGCCGCTGCTGGCGCAGCGAGCGGGCGTGGACCGCCTCGGCCACCAGCTCCTTGCCGACACCGGTCTCGCCAGTGATGAGCACCGTCAGGTCGCTGGCCGCCACCGTCTCGATTTCCTGGCGCAGGCGCTGGCTGGCCGGACTCTGGCCGATGAGTTCGCGGGGACGTTGGTGCCCCACCGATTGCTGGTAGGCCACCGCCAGCTCATGCTCGCTGACCAGGCGCGCGGACAGCTGGCGGATGCGCTCGGCGGCGGCCACGGTAGCGGCCGCCAGGCCGGCGAAGGCGGCGAGGGTGGTGAGATCCTTGGGCTGGGCGTTCTGCGCCTGCAGCGAATCCAGGGTCAGCAGGCCCCAGAGCTGGTCCTGGACATAGAGCGGACAGCCGAGGCAGTCATGGACCACCAACTGCCCATGCAGGCCTTCCACCAGGCCGTCATAGGGATCGGGCAGGTCGCAGTCGGCGGCGAAGCGGGTAGGGGTGCGACTCGCCAGCAGCAACGCCAGGCGCGGATGCTCGGCGACCTTGAAGCGGCGGCCCAGGGTATCGGCATTGAGGCCGTGTACCGCCAGGGGCACCAGCACCTCGCCTTCCAGGCGCAGCAGGGCTACCGCATCGAAGGGCAGGATCTTGCGCAGCGCCGCCAGCAAGGTGGCGTAGCGCTGCTGATCGGGCAGGTCGCGGGCCAGATCGGCGACCAGCGGGATCATCACTTCGAGCAGGGTAGGGACAGTCAATTTGACCTCAGGGAGTCACAGGGACCTGGTCATTATGACCCGCCATTCCGGTAAAAGCCTGTATTGGCGCGACTTTTCACCTGGCATGACTCGTGAAAAGAGCAGGGCAGTCCTGTTTGGAGATTCTTGCCATGCCGTCACACGACCAACGCGCCATCATCAAGGCCACCATACCGCTGCTGGAAACCGGCGGTGAAGACCTGACCCGGCATTTCTACGACAAGCTGCTCGGCAACAACCCTGAGATCCGCCCGCTGTTCAATGGCGCCCACCAGGCCAGCGGTGCCCAGGCCCGGGCGTTGGCGCGGGCGGTCCTGCTGTATGCGCGGAACATCGAGCAATTGGATACCCTGGGGCCGCTGGTCGAGCAGATCGTCAACAAGCACGTCTCGCTGCAGGTCCAGCCGGATCACTATCCGCTGGTAGGCATCGCCCTGCTGCAGAGCATCCGCGAGGTACTGGGGGCCGACGTTGCCACCGACGCGGTGATCGACGCCTGGGCCGCTGCCTATGGCCAACTGGCCAACCTCCTGATCGGGGCTGAGGAGCGCAAATACGCCGCCCAGGCCGAGGCCGCTGGTGGCTGGCGCGGCGCCCGGCCGTTCCGCATCGCGCGGATCGAACCGGAAAGCGAGGAAATCAGCTCTTTCTACCTGGAGCCGGTGGACGGCTTGCCGACCAGCATCGCCCAACCCGGGCAGTACCTGGGGCTGAGCATCACTCTGGAGGGCGTCGAATACCGCCGCAACTATTCGATCTCGGCGGCCAGCCGCGGTCAGGGCTATCGAATCAGCGTCAAGCACCAGCCGGGTGGTGTGGTCTCGCGCTTCCTGCACAGCGAGGCCCACGAGGGCAGCGTGCTGCAGGTCTTCGCGCCGGCCGGGGAATTCGTCCTCAAGGCGTCGACCAAGCCACTGCTACTGATCGCCGGTGGCGTGGGCATCACACCCTTGCTGCCGATGGTCTCGGCGGCGCTGCCCAGTGGACGGCCGATCCAGGTCATCCACTGCACGCGCCACCCCGGGGCGCAGGCTTTCGGTCACTGGCTGGAACAGCTGGCCGCCCATCATCCGCAGCTGCAGCTGTATTTCTGCTACAGCCAGCCGCTGGCCGGCGAAGCCCTGGCGTCGCGCCTGGATCTGCTACGCCTGCAGCGCTGGCTGCCCAAGGAGCGCGACCTGGATGCCTATGTCCTGGGCCCGCAGCCCTTCATGGCCCAGGTGCGCCGCGATCTGCTCGAACTGGGGGTGCCGGCAGGGCAGATCCGCCACGAATTCTTCGGGCCGGCGACGGATCTCTGAAAAGGAAACGCCCGCGACCTGAAGGGCGCGGGCGTTTCATCGGCTGGCGAGGCGCACCGCCGGGCGGTGGCGCCTGCGGCCAGGAGCTAGCGACGCTGGTAGACGATGTCCTTGCTACCGGCCTCACAGCTACCCACTACCTTGGCGGATGCCGCGGCACTGCCCTTGTCCACCACCTCGAGGCTGTAGTTCGCCACGTGCTTGGCTTGCAGCTTGGCATCGATATCGGCCTTGACCGTGTCGCACGAGGTGCCTGCGGCGAAGGCGCCGCCGCTCAGGGCCAACAAACCGAGGGTCATCACGAGTCTACGCATCTTGCCTGTCCTTTTGCGGGGGAGGGAGGGATTACGGCTCAGCTGGCTTCGATACGGAAGCCGATCTTCAGCGTGACCTGATAATGCGCCACCTTGGCGTCCTGAATATGACCACGAATCTCGCCGACTTCGAACCATTCCAGATTCTTCACCGACTTGGCGGTTTCGGCCAGGGCGTTGTTGATGGCGTCTTCGACGCTGGTGGTGGAGGAGCCGACGATTTCCAGCTTCTTGTAGGTGTGGTGATCGGACATGAACTGTCTCCTGGGTCAGCAATGACGGGCGTCGCAGCCGTTGGCTGGCAACGCGTTGACCGGTGTCGCGGTCGACTCGCCGGGAAGGGTGCCGCTGACATTTCAGGCCGCGAAAAGCCCCGATAAGTTCACTGCCCGGGCTCTCGCGCAAGGCTTTGCTGCACTTTCAAGCGGCTCGGCAGTCACATTTCCTGAATCCGTCCACCTCAGGAGGTTGTCATGGCCCGTAATACCGATTACCAGGCGTCCATCGCCAGCATCGAGAACGAAATCAGCAGCCTGCTCGACTCGCTGGCGTCCCTGAAGAAGAGTGCCGCCCGCGAATCCCGTAGCGGCCTGCATTCCCTCAAGAGCACTGCCCGCGAAGCCCTGCATCACTCGGGTGATTCCCTGGAAGAGGTCTACGACGACGTACGCCGCCTGACCCGCCAGTATGGTCGTGCCGCCACCGGCGTCGCTCGCGAGCATCCCTGGGCTACCGTCGGCATCGCCGCTGGCGTGACCATCCTGGTCGGCTGGGCGCTGCTGCGCGGCGACCACTGATGGCCTGAGCGAAGGCATCCTCCGGGATGCCTTCCGCCTGTCACTTTCAGGCGTCGGCCAGCTCCGCCCTGAGCCAGGCCGCCAAGCGCTCCACCCGCTCATCCGCCAGCCGCCCCGGCGCCCACAGGGCCAACTCCGCGCCGGTCGCCACAAAGCCCCAGGGCGCCACCAGCCGCCCCGCCTTGAGATCCGCCGCCACCAAAGGCTCTGGTGCGATCGCCACCCCTAGCCCCGACAGCGCCGCCTCCAGCAGGTAATAGAGGTGCTCGAAGCCCTGCCCATCATTCAGCGCTGGTGCGTCCAGCCCCTGCAGCGCGAACCATTGCGGCCAGGCCTGGGGCCGCGACAGGGTATGCAGCAGCGGTTCCGCGCGCAGGGCCGAGAGCTGGCCCTCCTTTAGCCGCAGATAAGCCGGGCAGTAGGGACTCAGCACCGGCCCGATGCGCTCGGGGGCCAGGTGATAGGCGCGGACCTCCGCCGGAGGGTCGCTCTCGGTGAACAGCAGGGTGGCGTCCTGGCCGGCAGCGTGCAGCTCGGTATCGTCGGTGCGGGTCGACAGGTGCAGACGCAGCTCGGGCAGGTCGCGATTGAGCCGATCCAGCCGCGGGATGAACCAGCGGGCGACCAGGCTACCCGGGCAACCCAGCACGAAGGGTCCCTGGCGACTGCCAGCCTTGAGTTCCGCGCACAGTTCGCGCAGCCGGGTGAAGGTCTCGGCACTCACGTCGCGCAGTCGCTGGCCAGCCTCGGTCAGGGCCAGCCCCCGTCCTTCGCGGCGGAACAGGGCCACCCCGAGCTGTTCCTCCAGCACACGTATCTGTCGACTCACGGCACCGTGGGTCACGTGCAGCTCGTCACCAGCGCGGCTCATGCCGCCCAGGCGTGCAGTGGCCTCGAAGGCCCGTAGGGCATTCAGAGGGGGGAGGTCACGGGGATCGCTCATCTGTGAGATTTCCTGACGGGTCATCGCGATCTTATCGATTTATCGCCGGCACTCAAGCGGGTAAGGTAGACCTATCTTCGCAGGAGAACCCCATGAATCAGTTCGCTTATCGCCAGGGCCCCGACGCCCAGGGTATGTTCGGCCAGTTCGGTGGCCGCTATGTCGCCGAGACCCTGATGCCGCTGATCCTCGATCTGCAGCGCGAATACGAGACCGCCATGCACGACCCGGCGTTCCTCGAAGAGCTGGCCTACTTCCAGCGTGATTACGTTGGCCGGCCCAATCCGCTGTATTTCGCCGAGCGCCTCACCGAGCACTTCGGTGGCGCCAAGATCTATCTCAAGCGCGAAGAGCTGAACCACACCGGCGCGCACAAGATCAACAACTGCATCGGCCAGATCCTGCTGGCCAAGCGCATGGGCAAGACCCGCATCATCGCCGAGACCGGCGCTGGCATGCATGGCGTGGCCACCGCCACCGTGGCTGCCCGTTTCGGCCTGCCCTGCGTCATCTACATGGGCAGCACCGACATTGATCGCCAGCAGGCCAACGTCTTCCGCATGAAGCTGCTGGGCGCCGAGGTGATTCCGGTCACCGCCGGTACCGGCACCCTCAAGGATGCCATGAACGAGGCCCTGCGCGACTGGGTGACCAATGTCGCCGACACCTTCTACCTGATCGGCACCGTGGCCGGTCCGCACCCCTATCCGGCCATGGTCCGTGACTTCCAGGCAGTGATCGGTCGCGAGACCCGCGCCCAGATCCTGGAGAAGGAAGGGCGCCTCCCCGATAGCCTGATCGCCTGCGTCGGCGGCGGCTCCAACGCCATGGGCCTGTTCCATGAATTCCTCGACGACCCCGAGGTAGCCATCGTCGGCGTCGAAGCCGGTGGTCACGGTGTGGATACCGACAAGCATGCGTCCAGCCTCAACGGTGGCGTGCCCGGGGTGCTGCACGGCAACCGCACCTTCCTCCTGCAGGACGATGACGGCCAGATCATCGACGCCCACTCCATTTCCGCCGGCCTGGACTATCCCGGCATCGGCCCGGAGCACGCCCACCTGCACGACGTGAAGCGGGTGGAGTACGTGCCGATCAACGATGACGAGGCCCTCAAGGCCTTCCACCAGACCTGCCGTCTGGAAGGCATCATCCCGGCGCTGGAATCCGCCCATGCCCTGGCCGAGGCCTACAAGCGCGCTCCGCACCTGCCCAAGGACCACCTCATGGTGATCTGCCTCTCGGGCCGCGGCGACAAGGACATGCAAACCGTGATGAGCCACCTGGGAGACGCGCTATGAGCCGCCTGGAAACCCGTTTCGCCGCGCTGAAGGCCGAGGGCCGCGCGGCCCTGGTCACCTACACCACCGCCGGCGATCCGGATTACGCCACCTCCCTGGCGATCCTCAAGGGCCTGCCGGCCGCGGGTGCCGACGTGATCGAGCTGGGCATGCCCTTTACCGATCCGATGGCCGATGGCCCCGCCATCCAGGCCGCCGCCCTGCGCGCGCTGCACGCCGGCCAGAACCTGGCCAAGACCTTGGAAATGGTGCGTGACTTCCGTCGCGAGGAAGGCGAGACGCCGCTGGTGCTGATGGGCTACTACAACCCCATCCATCGCTATGGCGTGGAGCGCTTCCTGGCCGAGGCCGCAGAAGCTGGCGTCGATGGCCTGATCGTGGTCGACCTGCCGCCGGAGCACGACGCCGAGCTGGCGCTGCCGGCCCAGGCCGCTGGCATCGATTTCATCCGCCTGACCACCCCGACCACCGACGACGCCCGCCTGCCGCGGGTACTCAACACCAGCTCGGGCTTCGTCTACTACGTTTCCGTCGCGGGCGTGACCGGCGCTGGCTCGGCCACCACCGAGCACGTCGAGGCCGCCGTCGCGCGTCTGCGCCGTTTCACCGACCTGCCACTGGCCGTGGGCTTCGGTATCCGGACGCCGGAGCAGGCGCGGGTCATCGCCCGGCTCGCCGATGGCGTAGTGGTGGGCTCGGCGCTGGTGGACCAGATCGCCAAGGCCGATTCCAGCGGCGCTGCCATCGAGGGCGTGCTGGGCCTCTGCCGGCAGTTGTCGGAAAGCGTCCGCACCGCGCGGTGAGTAGCCGCCGCGACGAACAGGACCGCCCAGGCGGTCCTTTTTTCTGCTTGGGAAAAGCTCAAGCTGTGCATAACCCTGTGCACAGTCTGTTCGCCGTCGGCGCAAAACCTTGCTGCAGAAGGCTTTTATCCTCTTCTGGCTTGTTGATCGATTAGCGCGAGAGCGGCGTGCCCGACCCTTGGGTCCCCATTTCGTCCTTGCCTGAGAGGTAAAGGCTGTGGATAAGCCGGGGGCAAGTTGTCGGCAAGTCTTTCCCGACACCTTCCTGGGGTTTTGTACAAAAAATGATCGATTTTTCCGGCCGGGCCTAGGCCGTTCCATCCTCGGTAGCGCGGGTGGTTTTCCCACATCTACTGTGCGCGGGCTTGTGGAAAAGATGTGGGACCTACCGCCGATGCCAGGTCCGCCAAGGCCTGCAGAGAATCGTACAAAAAATGATCAGCGACTTTTTTACGCTTTTCCACAACCCACAATAGAACTGCATAGGGTTGTGGATAGGATGTTCGCTGACGGCTGGAGGCCAGTATCCATGCACCTTGCAGCCTATTGATCAAATTTTGAGCTATATCTGGGGATAACCGCAGGTCAAGGACTTTTTCTTGATGCTGCAAGGAGTTATCCACGCTTGCTCAGTGGCCAGGGGAGCTTTCGCCGCTAAACCGGCTTGTGGATAACTCTGTTGATTTTCTGTTTGGAAGCCTGTGCACGACGAAGAATGACTATCTCAGGGTCACCTGCTGCCGCAGGCCCTCCGCCGGCAGGAAGAAGGCGCATTCCTCGAAGGTGGCCATGCGCATGCGCAAGGGGGGATTGTTGCTGTAGCCGTATTGTTCGGTGGGCATGCCGATGAAGTTGGTGTCCAGTTGCTGGTTGCCGTTGCTGTCGTGGATCACCGAGACGGCATAGCGCCCGGGCGGCAGCTCGAAGCGCTGCTCCTGGGCGCCCGGTTGCGCCGCTACCCGCGCCTGGGCGACCGGCGTCTGGTGTTCCTTCCAGGCGTCTTCGCTGGCGAACACGGCCAGCAGCAGCTGGCCACCGGAGCCATCCACCGTTTCCACCCGCACCTGCAATTCGGCCGCCTGCAGCAGACCGCTCAGGCAGAGACCAGACACCAGCAACAGAGACTTCATAGGCTTTCCTTCAGGAGGGAGAGGACGTCAGCCGCAGCAGGTCGGCCGGTCGTTCGAAGAAGAGATCCGGCGCCTGGGCGCGCAGCGTCGCCGGGCAACCATAGCCCCAGGCGACGGCCGCACAGGCGAGACCGGCGCGGCGCGCGGCCTCGAGGTCGCGCAACTCATCGCCGACATAGAGTGAATGGCGCGCGGCGATCCCTTGCCGCCGGAGCAGGCGGGTCAGGCGCCGGGCCTTGCCGAGCAGGGGGATATCGTATTCGCCATCGCTGAACAACCGGATCGCCGCGGGCAACACCTGGTGCACGCTGGCGGCGGAATTGGAGGTCGCCAGGCCCAGGCGCACACCGGCAGCGCTCAGGCGTTCGAGGGCCGCCGGGATCTCGGCGAAGGGCGCGACGGCGCCGTCGCGCTGGGCCAGCAGGCGCCGATAGTGGCGCGCGATGCGGGGTACCTTCCACCAGGGTATGCCCAGGCTGTCCAGCAGATCGGGGAGGGCGGCGGCGCGTAGCCGGGGCAATTCGTCCGCGGCCGGTTCGCGAAAGCCGTGGCGGCGTGCCAGCACGCCCAGGCAACTGAGCAGGAAGGGCAGGCTGTCCGCCAGGGTGCCGTCGAAGTCGAAGATGACGTAGCGGTAGCTCATGCGAGGAGGACGCAGCTGGCGAAGGCGCCAGCGTAGCGGGCGCCTGGGGCTTTTGCCACCGCGTCGACGGCAGGGACGGGCGTCCCTGCCGGGTAGGTCACACGCGGAAGCGGCGAATCTGGCCGTTGAGCTCCACCGCCAGCTCGGAGAGCTGCTGGCTGGCGGCGCGGGTCTGTTCGGCACCGGCCGCGGTCTGCACCGAAAGGTCGCGGATGCGCACGAGGTTGCGGTCCACTTCACGGGCCACTTGAGCCTGTTCCTCAGCGGCGCTGGCGATTACCAGGTTGCGCTCGTCGATGCCCGATACCGACTGGGCGATGGCGGCCAGGGCGGCGTTGGCGGATTGCGCCTGCTCGCGGGTCTGGCGCGCCTGGTCGGCGCTGGTCAGCAGCGCATCAACGGTCTGGCCGGTGCCCTGCTGGATGCTGCCGATCATGCCTTCGATCTCGCGGGTGGATTCGCCAGTGCGATGGGCCAGGGCCCGTACCTCGTCGGCGACCACGGCGAAGCCCCGACCGGCATCGCCGGCCCGGGCGGCTTCAATGGCGGCATTGAGCGCCAGCAGGTTGGTCTGCTCGGCAACCGAACGGATCACGTCCAGCACCTGGCTGATGTTGCGGGTCTGCTCGGCCAGTTGGCGGGCCTGATCGCTGGCACCCAGTACGTTCTCGGTCAGCACCTCGATAGCGCCCAGGGTATCGCCCAGCTGACGCTGGCCCTGGCGAGCGGTATCGGCGGCCTGGCGCGATTCGGAGGAGGTGGAGGTGGCGTTGCCGGCCACCTCGTCCACCGCCTGGCTCATCTCGGTGACGGCGGTGGCCGCCATCTCGATCTCACTGTTCTGCTGCTGCAGGCCGGTGGCGCTCTCCTGCATCACCGCGGTCATCTCCTCGGCGGCCGAGGCCAGCTGCACGGCGGAGTGGCCCAGATGCGCCAGGGTATCGCGCAGGTTGGTCTGCATCTGCTGCATGGCCTGCAGCAGCTGGGCGGCTTCGTCGTGACCGCGGGTATCCAGGGTCTGGGTCAGGTCGCCGCTGGCGATGGTCTTGGCGGCGGCGACGGCCTCGGCGATGGGTCGGGTCATGCTCAGGGTCAGGCGCCAGGCCAGCAACACGGTCAAGCCCAGGGCCAGGGCGATGACGGTCCAGGTAATGGATTGCGCCTGGCCATAGGTGGCGCTGGACTGCTTGGCCGCCGCCTGGATGTCGGCCTGGTTGACCTTGCGCAGGGCTTCGGTGCGCTCGTTCATCTGGGTGCCGAGCTGGGCCATGTTGGACTGGATCAGGCTGCGCGCCTCGTCCAGCTTGCCAGCGTTGATGAGGTCGGCGAGCTGGCCGATGTAGCGCACGTAGTCGCGATGGATCTGGCGCAGGGCGTCGAAGGCCTGGCGCTCGCCATCGGTGCTGACCAATTGCTGATAACGACCGAAACCGGCTTCGACCTCGGCGCTCAGGCCGTCGATCTTCTTACGGGTTGCGGCGACCGTCGCCGCATCGGGAATGGCCAGCAGCCGCAGCACCTCGACCCGGGTACGGGCCAGTTGCAGCGCCAGGTTGTCGGCCTCGACGATGCTCGGCACGTTGTTGGTCTCGATCGCGAGACCCTGATCGCGGATCTGCGACAGTTGCAGCAGCCCGAACAGCCCCAGGCTGGCGACGAGCACGGCGAGGAGGCCGAAGCAGAGCAGACTGCGGATGGCGATGGAGAAGGATCGGAAAGTCACGGCGGCAGCCCCAAGTAGAAGTGAGGCCTCCTTTAACGGCTATCGTCCGCGTGACTTGACGGTCACCTGTCGCAAAATCTCATCGTGACTGCTCATTGGCGGCGCCAGCCGCCCTTGAGAAGGAGTCAGAACTGGAAGCGCTGCACCTGGCCACTGAGGGTCGCGGCCAGATCCGCCAGTTGCTGGCTGGCACCGCGGGTCTGCTCGGCACCGGCCGCGGTCTGTACCGACAGATCGCGGATGCGCACCAGGTTGCTGTCCACCTCGCGGGCCACCTGGGCCTGTTGCTCGGCGGCGCTGGCGATCAGCAGGTTGCGTTCGTCGATACCGGACACCGCCCCGGCGATGGCGGCCAGACCGGCATTGGCCGCCTGGGCCTGTTCACGGGTCTGGCGCGCCTGGTCGGCACTGGTCAACAGGGCATCGACGGTCTGGCCGGTGCCCTGCTGGATATTGCTGATCATCCTTTCGATCTCGCTGGTCGAGTCCCCGGTGCGCTTGGCAAGGGCGCGGACCTCGTCGGCCACCACGGCGAAGCCGCGGCCCGCCTCGCCGGCCCGGGCCGCTTCGATGGCGGCATTGAGCGCCAGCAGGTTGGTCTGTTCGGCGACCGAGCGGATGACATCCAGCACCTGGCTGATGTCGCGGGTCTGGGTTTCCAGCTCACGGGCCTGGACGCTGGCGCCGAGGACCTGCTCGGTGAGCGCCTCGATGGCACCCAGGGTCTTGCCCAACTGGTGTTGCCCCTGGCGTGCGGTGTCGGCGGCCTGGCGCGATTCGGTGGAGGCGGAACCGGCATTGCCCGCGACATCCTCGACCGCCTGGCTCATCTCGGTCACGGCAGTGGCAGCCTGTTCGATCTCGTTGTTCTGCTGCTGCAGGCCGGTGGCGCTCTCCTGCATCACCGCGGTCATTTCCTCGGCGGCCGACGCGAGCTGGTTGGCCGAATCGCCGATATTCCCGAGGGTCTCGCGCAACTGGTTCTGCATCTGTTGCATGGCTTGCAGCAACTGAGCCGCCTCGTCGTGGCCATTGCTTTCCAGCGGCTGGGTCAGGTCGCCAGTGGCGATGGTGCGTGCCGCCGCCACTGCCTGGGCGATAGGACCGGCGATGCTGCGGGTCAGGCGCCAGGCGAGCAGGGCGGTGAGGGCCAGGGACAGCAGGATCGCCAGCAAGGTCACGGTAGCGGAGCGCGCATAGGTAGCATCGGCGGTGGCACTGGCCGTACGGATATCCTCCTGGACGGCTTTGCGCAGGGTTTCGAAGCCGGCATTCATCTGGGTGCCCAGCTGCGTCATGCTCTGCTGGACTAGCTGACGCGCCTCGGCGAGCTGTCCGGCGCTGACCAGGGTGGCCAACTGCTGCACACCCTGCATGTATTGCCGCTGCACCTGGCGCAGCTCGTTCAGCGCCTGACGGCTCTGAGGCGACAGCACTCCTTGCTGATAGTGGTCGAAGAGGGCTTGGGCCTGAGTATTCAGCTCGTCGAGTTTCTTGCGGGTGCTGGTCAGGGTTTCAGCGTCGGGCATGGCCAGCAGACGCAGGGTCTCGATGCGGGTTCTGGCCAACAGCAGACTCAAATCGTTGGCTTCGATGAGCGTGGGGATATAGCGCTGCTCCACCTGGTGCCCCAGCTGACGGACCTGGGCCAACTGGTACCAGCCGAACAGGCCGAGGGCAGCGACGAGCACCGCGAGGATGCCAAAACACAGCAGATTGCGGACAGCGATGGAGAGCGAGCGGAGAGTCATGACGGCCTGCAGAGACAGATTCAAAATGCGAACAGGGTCACAACTTTAGGTGAAGCTTTAGCGAAAAGGCTTTAGGAGGGGGTGCGTCAAAAAATCGCACCCTTTAAAAGACAGTTTATTGACAGATGCCCTGGAGTCATTGTGACTCCAGGGCAGACGCAGGAAACGTCGTCGTCAGTCGCCGCTTACCTGGCGCAGATGCGCGGCCGGTGCCTCTTCACCGAGGTTGGCGAGCAGCCGCTCGCTGTACCAGTCGATGAAATTGATCACGCCGAATTCGTAAGTCTTTGAGTAAGGGCCGGGTTGGTAGGCCTTGGAGTTGATGCCGCGCTGATTCTCCTCGGCCAGGCGCCGATCCTGGTCGTTGGTGGCATCCCAGACCTTGCGCAGGTTGTTCGGGTCGTAGTCGACCCCTTCCACGGCATCCTTGTGCACCAGCCACTTGGTGGTCACCACGGTCTCGGTCGGACCCAGCGGCCAGACGGTGAAGACGATCATGTGATCGCCCATGCAGTGGTTCCAGGAGTGCGGCAGGTGCAGGATGCGCATGGAGCCCAGGTCCGGGTCCTTGATGCGGCCCATGAGCTTCTTGCAGCCCGGCTTGCCGTCCATGGTCATGGACACGGTGCCGGCGAGCAGCGGCATGCGCACGATACGGTTGCGCAGACCGAAGCTGGCGTGGGCGTAGGGGATGTTGTCGGCGTCCCAACGGGTGGTGCAGGCGGCGACCTGGTCCTTGAACGCCTGGGAGGCGCGCGGGTCGGTGACGTCGTCCCATTCCAGCAGGGTGTTCAGCAACTCGGGGTGGGAGCCGCTGCAGTGGTAGCACTCGCGGTTGTTTTCCAGCACCAGCTTCCAGTTGGCCTGCTCGACCAGGTCGGTGCGCACCGCGACCTTGGCGTTCTCCATGTCGTACGGCTCCATGTAGTGCTCGAGCGTACGCAGGAAGTCGTCGATGGCGGGCGGTTCGTCGGCCAGGGAGATGAAGATGTAGCCGCCGGCGGTCTTGACGTGGACCGGCTTGAGGTTGAAGTCGGCCATGTTGAAATCGGCGCCCATCTCGGTGCCGGCGAACAGCAGGCGGCCATCCAGCTCGTAGGTCCACTGGTGGTAGGGACAGACCAGCTTGGCGACCTTGCCCTTGTCGCTGACGCAGAGGCGCGAACCGCGGTGGCGGCAGACGTTGTGGAAGGCGTGGACCTTGCCCTCGGCCCCGCGGACCACCAGGATGGGGTTGTCGCCCAGCTGCAGGGTGATGAAGTTGCCCTTGGTGGGGATCTCGCAGGTCATACCGGCGATCAGCCATTCCTTGCCGAAGATCTCCTGCATGTCGATCTGGAACAGGCGCTCGTCGTTGTAGAACGGCTGGGGCAGGGAGTAGGTGCGCTCGCGGGTGCGCAGCATCTCGGCCGTGGCCTTGCGGGCCGGATCGAGAGGGTCGCCCAAACTCAAGGTGCTGACGTCCATCGTACATCCTCGTGGCCACCGCGGCGGGTGGCGAAAGTGGTTGGTCACGGTATTGCAAGGCTATTGGCCGACGGGGCAGGGCCGCCGAATGACCCTAGGTTTCGCCCGTCGCGCGCTGTTTCAGATTCGGCTTGGGGCGGAGTGTGGGGCCGGAGCCGGGAGGGGGCCTTGCTCATGGGCGACATGGCCGACGCTGTTCACGACGCCCCAGCCCTCGTCATTGCTGGGCCGGTCGCCATCGGCATGTGGATGTCGCGATTGGGAAAGTGACGGTCGTGGGGCCCTCACAGAATCGCCGCCAATAGCCCCAGTGGCAGTCGAGGTGCGCCATGAATACCTTCATCAACCCTGTTACCACCCAGACCTGGACCAATGGCCGCCACCCCGTGCGCTGCGTCAAGGTGATCCAGGAAACCTGGGACGTGCGCACCTTCTGCTTCACCGCGGAAATCCCGCTGATGTACTTCTTCAAGCCCGGGCAGTTCGTGACTCTGGAACTGGAGATCAACGGCCAGCAGGTGATGCGCTCCTACACCATCTCCAGCTCGCCCTCGGTGCCCTACAGCTTCTCCATCACCGTCAAGCGCGTGCCGGGTGGCCAGGTGTCCAACTGGCTGCACGACAACATGAAGGTCGGCGACACCCTGGCCGTGCATGGCCCGGTGGGCCTGTTCAACGCCATCGACTTCCCGGCCGACAAGGTGCTCTATCTCTCCGGCGGCGTCGGTATCACCCCGGTGATGTCCATGGCGCGCTGGTTCTATGACACCAACGCCAACGTCGACATGGTCTTCGTGCACAGCGCCCGCACCCCGCGCGACATCATCTACCGGCACGAGCTGGAGCACATGGCGTCGCGGATCGACAACTTCGTGCTCAATATGGTGTGCGAGCGCACCGAGCACGGCGAATCCTGGGCCGGGTTCCGTGGCTACTTCGACCGCCGCATGCTGGAGCTGATGGCGCCCGACTTCCGCGAGCGCGAGATCTTCTGTTGTGGCCCCACGCCCTACATGAACGCGGTCAAGGCGATGCTCCGCGAGCTGGGCTTCGACATGGCCCGCTACCACGAGGAGTCCTTCGGCGCGACGCCACCGGAAGCCAAGGTCGAGGCGGCGGAACAGGCCGAGGCGGCGGCGGATCTGCCACCGATTCCGCTGGAAGCCCAGTGCCTGATTTCCTTCACCGAGAGCGGCAAGAGCGTCAACATCGGCCCCGGCGAGACCATCCACGGCGCCGCCGCCAAGCTCGGCCTGCACATCCCCAAGGCCTGCGGCATGGGTATCTGCGGCACCTGCAAGGTACTCAAGAAGAGCGGCGAGGTGGTCATGGACCACAACGGCGGCATCACCGAGGAAGACGAAGCCGAAGGCTACATCCTGTCCTGCTGCAGCATCCCGCAGGGGGACGTGCAGATCGAGTTCTGAGGCCGTGATGCCGCTCGACTCATCGCGGCCATGGGCCGCTCCTACAGTGGTTCGATGTCCTGTAGGAGCGGCCCATGGCCGCGATCCAGTCGCGTAGCCGTAGCCTGGAAAACCGCGTCAGCGTTTTCCAGGAACTGCGCCTAGCTCCAGCTACCTGGACGGCATCCGATAGACGTCCACCCGGACTTCGTTCTCCCCCGGATAGCGGCACTGGGCGATGAACGTCTCCCGCGCCAGCCAGCCCAGCGGCCCGCCGCCCACCTCGAATTCCGGCGTGCCGTGGCAGCGGTAGTCGGCTTCCGGTAACGGCCAGTGGCCTTCGTCCATCCGCTGGCGTCCCGCTGGCGTCACGTTCAGCCAGCCGCGGTTGCGCACGTTGATCAGCACGCCCCCGGTGGTCCTCAGGCTATAGCGGGCGTCCAGCCGGCCCAGGCCATCGGCGCACTCCAGAAAGCGATCCTCGCCACCGGGCAGCACCTCCCCCTCGGCGATCAGGTGGTTTTGCTCGAACACCATGAAACAACCGCCGAGGATCGGATAGTTGATGCGGACCCCGGCGCTACCCGGGAGGCGACCGAGTAGCTGGCCGTCGCCAATGCGCACCAGCAGGGTCAGGCAGGGGGCCAGGCTCAGGCTGGGGGCGGCACTCAGCCGGGTAAGGATCTCACTGGCCATTGCGGATGGTCGTCCAGACGCGGGTTCTCAGACGATCCAGCGCCAGATCCGCCGGGGTCTGCATGAACAGCTCGGCGCGTCGCGCTTGCGGGACGAAGATGTTCGGATCGCTGCGCAGGCGGGCGTCGATCAACGGCTGCGCCGGCAGGTTGGGGTTGGGGTACTCCAGGGTGTTGCTGATCCGGGCGATGACCTCGGGGCGCAGCAGGAAGTCGATGAAGGCATGGGCTTCGCTGGGATGGCGCACGCCCTGGGGAATGGCGATGACATCCGCCCACTGCAGGGTGCCACCCCGGGGCAGGCTCATGGCGATGTCGATGCCCTTGCCGGCAGCCTTGGCCATGTTTCGCGCCTGGGTGAAGGCACCGGACCAGCCCACCGCCACGCAGATGTCGCCGTTGGCCAGATCGAAGGGAAACTTGGAGGAGCTGAAGTACAGGATGGAAGGACGGATGCTCAGCATCAGTGCCTGGGCCTTGGCGTAGTCCTCACGCTTGTCGCTGTTGGGCGGCAGGCCCAGGTAGTGCAGGGCGATGGGCAGGATCTCTTCCGGGGCATCGAGGAAGGCGACGCCGCATTGCTTGAGCTTGGCGATGTTTTCCGGTTTGAAGATGAAGTCCCAGCTGTCGAATTGCACCTCGGGCCCGAAGATCTCGTGGATCTTGGCGACGTTGTAGCCGATCAGGGTGGTACCCCAGAGATAGGGCACCGCATAGCGATTGTCGGGATCGTTCACCGCCAGCCTGTTCATGAAGGCCGGATCGAGGTTCTTCCAGTTCGGCAACTGCGCCCGGTCCAGCGGCTCCAGGGCCTTGGCCTTGATCAGCTTGCCCAGCTGGCTGCCGGAAGGGAAGACCACGTCGTAGCCGGAGTTACCGGTGAGCAACTTGGATTCCATGGTCTGGACGTTGTCGAAGACATCGTACTGGACATGGATGCCGGTCTGCTGCTCGAAGTCCTTGATGACGTCCTTGGGCAGGTATTCGATCCAGTTGTAGACCCGCACCTCGCGTTGTTCGGCCAGAGCCGGATCGAGGCGGAGCAGGGTGCAGAGCAGCAGCAACAGCAGCGAGAGATGACGCATACGGCCTCCGAGGGAGTGCAGGAGCGACTCAGAATTTGTAGGTGACGTAGGCTTCCAAGGCATTGAAACGCTCGTCGCCCAGCACCTCGCGCGCCGCCTGCTTGGCCTGGACCCAGTTATAGGCGACGGCGGCATAGATCGACGGCGTAGGCGTCCACTCCACGTACAGGGCGGTTTCGTCGGCGAAGCGACGATCGCTGACCGGCTGACCCTGGAAGTTCTTCTGGTCCAGACTGAAGGCGTGGAACAACGTCCCCACCGCCCAGCTCTCGTTGAGCCGCGTCTTGAGGTGCAGGCTATGGACGTTCTCGTTGTTGTTGAACAGCAGGTAGTTGCCCACCACATCGCCGATCAGCCAGGTGCCCCAGTCGGTATAGCCCTTGGTCAGCGGATCCCAGCCGGCCAGGCGCGTATCGCTGGGATCCGGATCGCCGGAAAAGTGTGCATAGCGATAGCTGAGTTGCGGCTGCAGTGGCAGGTCCTTGAATTGATACTGGGCCTGGGCGTACCAGGCATCGCCAGCATAGGTCAGGCCATTGCCGGAGCCGCGTTGCCAGGCGTATTCGCCGCTGAGGGCGAGCTCCGGTATGCCGGGTAGCGAAGCGTTGAGCCAGCGCAGGTTGTAGACCCGCATGCCATCGCGAGGGATCGCGTTGCGGGCGTCGGCGCTGACGCCGAAGGCCATGGCGCCGAGCACACCGTAGCCGCTGTCGTAGTCGAGGTTGCCGCCACTCAGCCGATAGTCGCCGCCCAGGGAGTCTGCCGCTCCCAGGGTGAAGCCTTGAGCTTTCCAGCTGCCATGGCTCCAACTCAGCACGCCGGCGCGGTCGAAGGCGGTACGAGGGGCAAGCCAATAGGCGCCGTCGCGGCCCAGATCGGCGCGGCCATCCTGGACGATGAAGCCGCTACCCACCAGGTAGTTCTGGCGCCCTACGGTGAGGCGCCAGTCCCCCAACTGAGCGCCGACGAAGGATTCTTCGAGATGCACGCGCTGGTCGCCGCTGCGGGTGAAGCCGGCCGGATCACCGTCGCCCCGGGTAGCGGCCCCGACGGCCGAAATGCCGGCCACCCAGCGCAGGTCTTCGTTCACCTGATAGCCGAGATTGAGTCCCGGCTTGAGGTAGAACTCCTGCCAGTCCAGGCGCGTGGCGCCGGTGCCGGGCTGACCCGCGCCGAACATGGCGCCGCGCGCCTGGATGGCGGCGGCCCCGGCGGTAAGGGAGGGGGTGACTTCGAGGCCGCCGTATTGATAGGTCTCGCCGGCAACGGCAAGGGATTGCCCGCCCAAAGGCAGGATCAACGCGAGGGCACTGTATCTCTTCTTCATGTATCGCTCCTGTCGTTTGCTTTTTTTGTCGCAGGGCAGTTGAAGCGCCAGTGGGCGCCAAGCCACCGGACCTGGGGTTCGGCGGAAATAGTTCTTAGTTTTTAATCAGCGAAGTGCTCGCCCAGGCTGCGCAGCAGGCGCACCGTGTCGAGGTCTGCCTCGGTATGGGCACGAGGTAGGGAAGACTGCTTGACCACCACCAGGCGTGCCGCCGGATCGACATAGAGGTACTGGCCATGGATGCCGCCGGCCATCAGCGCCGGGCGGCCGTCACGGAACACGTACCACTGGCTGCGATAGGAGGCGCCGGGGGGCCAGGCGGAGAAGTCGCGATCTTGGGCATAGAGTGCCGCGTCGCCGCCGGCGGCGATGGCGTCGATCACCGCCGGGTCGAGCAGGGGGCGGCCATCGGGCAGGGAGCCGCGATGGGCGAGCAGTTGGCCGAAGCGGCCCATGTCCTGCAGGGTCGCGGCGAAACCGGCGCCGGCCACTGCCCGCCCCCAGGGATCGGCGACGAAGAAGCCATCGCGGCGACAGCCGAGCTGCCGCCAGAGGTCTTCCAGCAGGGCCGCGCAGGAGCGCCCACCGGCGCGCTCCAGGGTCCAGGCCAGCACCTCGGTGCAGGCGGTGACGTAGTGGAAGGTGGCCCCGTGTTCGCCGCGCTTCTGCAGGCTGGGCAGGTATTCGTAGAGCGAAGCGTGCTGCGCCTGCCCGGGGGGCGCCGGCTCGAAGCCGCAGGCATAGCCATAGCGCGAACTGGCGGAATCCGGATCGTCGTAGACCTCGTCGTAGGCGATGCCCACCGTCATGTCCAGCAACTGCCGGACGCTGGCATCCGCGAAGGCGCTGCCGGCCAGCTCCGGGACGAGGTCGCCGGCCAGGGCTTCGGCCGACAGTACCCCTTGGCGCAGGGCCTGTTCCGCCAGCGTGCCGATCATGGACTTGGTGACCGAGAACATGACGTGACGGCTGTCCGGCGTCTGGCCGTTGAAATACCGTTCGCAGAGGACCTGATCGTCCTTGAGCACCAGAAAGCCGTCGGTATAGCTGTTTTGCAGATGCTGCGCCAGCTCGACAGCGTCACCCTGGGCGCCCTGGAAACGGTAATCCGCCAGTCGATCAGGGCCTGCCACCCAGGCTGCCCTGGTGCCCCAGCCGGCGCGCACGGCCAGGGTCGGACGCAACTGGTCGAGATGCTGCAGGCTCCAGCAGTTGAATGGGGGACGCAGCCAGTTGCTCCAGAGCACCCGCTGCGGTGGCGGCGGTGGAAAACCCTGCATCAGCAGCGGCGTGGCGGAGGCTTGGCGAGGCGCGTCCATAGGGCTTCTCCTTGCGTGGACGAAGCAAATTTGTCTCGCTTTAATTTTTTAGTCAATAAAATATTTATCCGAGAAAGATTTTTACGTCCGGCCTAGAATGGAGGCTCCAGATCGCGGGTCGGACCATGTCTCAGTTACGCCAGCAACAGAAAGCCAGACGTCGCCAGCAGATCAGCGACGCCGCGCTGCAGCTGTTCTTCGACCAGGGTTTCCAGGAAACCACCATCGAGCAGATCGCCCGCGAGGCGCAGGTCTCGCCGCCGACGGTGTTCAACTATTTCGGCTCCAAGCAGGAGATCCTGCTGGAGTTGCTGGTCCAGGCCGATGGCCGCGCCCTGCAGGAGAGTCGTGAGCGCCTGGCGAGCTACGCCGATCCACTGGACGCCCTGTGCGATCTGGAAGGCCGGCTGGTGGGGTACGCGCTCGACGCCATGCCGCCCGAGTTGTGGCGGCAGTTGCTGCCGGCGGTGCTGCGCGGCGGCGACGAGGGCGTGGCGGCCAAGTACCAGGTGCTAAACAGACGCCTGCAGCGGGAGATCGCCTTGATCCTGCGCGAGCTGCAACGACTGGGCAAGCTGCGCCAGGATCTGGACATCGAACTGGCGGCCTTCCTGCTCAACGACTATTCCCACCTGCAGTTGCTGCGCCTGGTCAACCAGACGCCGCTGGACCTGGCCGCCCACCGTGAACAGGTGCGCCGTACCAGTCGGTTGATCCTGGAAGGCATGCTGCCCAGAACCTAGCTCAGGCGCAGCGGCAAGCTCAGGGTGATGACCACCTCGCCGTCGCCATTGGCGAAGCGCGCCTCGCCGCCGAAGCTTTCGCTGAGCGCCTTGACGATGGGCAGGCCCAGGCCCCAGCCGCGCTTGTCGCTGCGGGTGGAGATGAAGTAGGGCGTGGCCAGGTTGGCCAGGACCTCGGCGGGGAATTGCCCGCGGTTGCGCAGTTCCATTATCACGCCGCCTTCGGCCAGGGTCTGCCGCACCTGAATCGGGGTGCCGGCTTCGCCGTGCTTGGCGGCGTTGAGCACCAGGTTGTCGAAGATGCGCAGGAAGGCGTATCTATCCCAGCGCACTTCCAGCTCCGGGGTGTCCAGGCGCAGGTCGAGCGAGTTGGCGAACTGGAGGCGCAGATTGGCTGCGGCATCCGTCAGCAGGGGCCCGAGCAGCAGCGATTCGCCGCTCAGCCGTACCCCGCCGCCCAGGCTCATGTGGGTGATGTCGAGTACGTCGGTGATCATCTGGTTCATGCGCTGCAGGTTGTCGTGCAGGGTCTGCAGCAGGTCGTCGGTGCGCCGCGACGGGTTGCGCTGCATGAGGTTGACCACCATGGTGGCGGCGGTGAGCGGCGAGCGCAGATCGTGGTTGAGCGATCTCATGAAGCGTTCGAGCATCACCTTCTCCGCCTGCAGGTTCTCGCTGCGGGCGATGGCCGAATTGCGCTGCTGCTCCATGTGCCCGACCTGGGAGCTGGCCTTGAGCAGGGCGGCGACGGTGGCCAGTACCTCGTCCGGATTGATCGGGTGGGTGAGATAGGCCTGGGCACCGGTATTGAAGCCGCGCGCCTTGTCCTGGCCGGAGACGAAGGTGGCCGAAATGTTGATGATGGCCGGCAGGCGACCGCGACCACGCTGGCGCTCGATGGCCTGGATCAGCTCGAAGCCGGTCATGTCCGGCAGGTTGACGTCGATGATCACCAGGTGCACGTCGTCGTCGATCATTGCCAGGCCGGCCGTGCCGCTGGCGGCTTCGCAGACCTGGTAGCGCGCCTGGCTTTCCAGGATCTTGCGCAGCACGTAGCGATTGGCCTCGGTGTCGTCGATGATGACGATCCGCTGCGCGGCGCTATTCATGGCTCAGACTCCGCGCCAGGGCATACACCTCCGCGAGCAGGCGCTCGGCATGGTCGGGCTGGTGCTTGGACAGGATGGCGTGGCAACTCTCCTGCAACCGCGCGCGCCGGGCGTCATCCAGCGGCTGGGCGGTGTTGATCAGCACCCGGCGGTGCATGCTCCAGTCCATGCTGGCGAGCAGGTCCTCGCCGTTGATGTCGGGCAGATCGAGGTCGAGGATGATGATATCGGGCCGCACCGCGTTGAGGCGGTCCAGGCTGCTGCGGGCGCTGTCGGCTTCCAGCAGCACCGGGTTGGCGACCTCCAGGGTGCGCCGGACCAGGTAGCGATCGCCTTCGTTGTCCTCGATCACCAGCACCGTGAGACCGCTCAGGTCGAGCGGCTCCGCGGCGGTGCCGGCGGTCAGGTAGCGGCGCGGCAGGCGCAGGATGAAGCGGCTGCCGCGGCTGACCTCGCTGTCCAGCGACAGCTCGCCCCTGAGCAGCACCGCCAGGCGCTGGGCCAGGGGCAGGCCGAGTCCGGTGCCCTCGATGTGGGTCAGGTGCGGCGAGCGGATGCGCTCGAACTCCTCGAAGATCTTCTGCCGGTCCGCGGCGGCGATGCCCACGCCGCTGTCTTCCACCAGGAATTCCAGGTGGTCGTCGTCGGGCTGGAATACCTGGATGCGCACTCGGCCCTGGGGGGTGTACTTGAAGGCGTTGGAGATCAGGTTGCGGAGGATCTGGAACAGCCGCGTCTCGTCGGTCTCCAGCGTGACGGCGTCCGGTGCCGGCACGATCTCGCAGCTGACCTGCGGATAACGCGGCGCCAGGGCTGCGGCGAACTGGGCCAGGCGCTCCATGAAGTCACCCAGCAGGAAGGGCTGGGGCACGATGGTCAGGCGCCCGGATTGCACCTCGGCCAGAGCGAGCAGTTCGCTGACCAGGTTGGCCAGCTCCAGCGCCGCGTCGCTGATGAAGCGCACCTGGCGCTGCTGTTCGGCGTTGAGGTCGCCGTCCACCCCGCTGGCGAGCAACTTGGCCACGTTCTCGATGATGTTGATCGGCGTGCGGAATTCGTGGGTCATGTTGGAGAAGAAGCGCGCCTTGGCCTCGCTCGCCTCCTTGAGTTCCTGGGTCGCCTTCTCCAGTTCGGAGTAGAGCGCCACCACCCCCTGGTTGGTGTTCTCCAGCTCCTTGTTGGTGGCCTCCAGCTCCGATTGCTTGAATTGCAGCTCGGTGTTGGTCACCAGCAATTCCTCGCTCTGCAGGCGAATCTGCTGGTAGGGATCGGGCGCCGGTGCGCCCTGCAGTTCGCTGATCAGGGCGGCGAGGGTGGCCGAGTCGGGCGCCGGGCGCGGCGCCTGGTACTTGCAGGCGGTGATCTGGGTGCCGGCGGGGGAGGTGTGCAGGTCGAAGTCGTCGAACAGCCGCTGGGCACCGCGCAGGCCGATGCCCATGCCGGTCGCGGAGCGATAGCTGCCGTCGCGAATGGCCTCGATCGCGGCGATGCCCGGACCCTGGTCGAGGGCGCGAATCTGCAGACCACGCAGCAGTTGGCCCTCGCCAGGCAGCAGGGCGAATTCGAAGCGACCGTGGCCGGCGTACTGGTGGATGTTGCGGGCCAGTTCGGAGACGGCGGTGGCCAGGCGGATCTGCTCCAGTGGCGGCCAGTCCAGGGCCGCGGCGAGCCGCTTGGCCGCCTGGCGGCAATGCACCACGTCCTGCTCGCTACGCAGCGTGAGGGTCAGCAGGGGCGGGGCATCAGACATGCTTGAGTACCAGAACGGTGGCATCGTCGGCGGGACGACGGAAATCGCGGTGCAGCAGGGCGGCGATCAGCGCCGGATGACGTCCGCCCAGGCCCGAGTGCTCGCCCAGGCTGACCTTGGACGTCAGGCCATCGGAGTTCATCACCAGCAGGGTGCCGGGCGTCCAGGGGTAGGTGAAGGTCTGGATGCGGCCGATGCGATAGCCCAGGGTGCCGTTGTTGGACACCAGGCTGCGCGCACCGTTGCCGAACAGGCGCCCGGCAATGTTGCCGATGCCACAGAAGCTCACCTGGCCCTGGTCGGCATCCAGCTCGGCCAGGGCCAGGGCGGCGCCGCGGGTTTCCATCAGCGCCTGGTGCAGATTCTCCATCAACTGCTGCAACGGCAGATGAGCAGCCTGGCGCAGGAACAGCTCGCGGGCGCGACGACTGGCCGCCGCGGCCTGCTGGCCGTGGCCGAGGCCGTCGCACACCAGCAGGCGCCGCCCGCTCACCGCCCAGGTGTCGCCACAGACCTGCTCCTCGGGGTGCGGGGTACAGAGGGCGCCGAGGTGCAGGCGGCTATTCGGAGCGCCAGCCAAATGGAAGCGCGCCAGCACCACGGTGCCCTGGCCCGGACGCGAATGGATGTCGAAGACGTCGGACTGCCGGCGGATGGCGCCTAGTCCGGCGCCCAGGGTGGCCGCCGTGCTGTAGCTATCGGTCAGGCAGCGGGCGACGTCCTGCATGCCCGGGCCGCGGTCCACCGCCAGCACATCGAGCACGCCGGCGTCGCCCAGGGTGGCGCACAGCTCGCCATGGCCGGCATGGCGGACCAGGTTGTAGCCCAGCTCCTGGGCGACGATGGTCAGGCGGCCGAGCAGGGTTTCGTCCTGGGTGACGCTGCCGGCCAGGCGTACCAGGGCGCGCCGGGCGGCATCCACGTGCACCGCGGTACTCACCGGCAGGACCAGGCTACATGGCTGGCCGCTCAGCGCCATTTCCACAGTTCCACGGTGGTGCCCTGGCCGGGCTGGCTTTCGATGCGGAAGTCGTCCACCAGCCGGCGCGAGCCGGACAGCCCCAGCCCCAGGCCCTTGCCCGAGGTGTAGCCGTCGACCATGGCGCGGTCCAGGTCGGCGATACCCGGACCGTTGTCGCGAATCACCAGGCGGATCGCCGGCTTGCCGGCCCGCACCGTCTCCTCGATCAGGCATTCGCCGCCCAGGCCATAGACCAGACCGTTACGGGCGATCTCGCTGGCTGCGGTGACGATCTTGGTCTGGGAGATCAGGCCCAGGCGAAGGGCTTCGGCGACCTTGCGCACCTGCTGACGGATCAGCACGATGTCAGTCTCCTGGCGCAGTGGCAGCGTCTGCATCTTCGCCATCCTCTGACTCTCCCGGCAATTCGTCCGCGGCCACCATGGCCTCGAGTCGGCGCATGCCCTTTTCCATGTTCAGCGCCGTGGCGATGCCCTCCAGCGACAGCCCCAGCTCCACCAGGGTGATGGCCACCGCCGGCTGCATGCCGACCACGATGACCTTGGCATCGAGGATGCGCGAGACCTGGGCGATGTGGGACAGCATCCGGCCAATGAAGGAATCGACGATCTCCAGCGCCGAGATGTCGATGAGCACGCCCTTGGCCTTGTGGCGGACGATCTGCTCGGTCAGGTCTTCCTGCAGGTCCAGCGCCAACTGGTCGTGCATGTCCACCTGGATGCTCAGCAGCAGGAAGGGGCCGAGCTTGAGGATCGGGATCCGGTCGATCATGTCTGGTCCTCAGCCCTTGGCCGGCGCGGCCAGGCGTACGCCCTGCTGACGCAGCGCCAGGCGGAAGGCGTCGGCCAGGGAAGCCTTGGTGATGACGTCGCCGAGGTCCACGCCGAGGTGGACGATGGTGGCGGCGATCTGCGGGCGGATGCCGCTGATGATGCACTGGGCGCCCATCAGCCGTGCGGCGGTCACCGTCTTGAGCAGGTGCTGGGCGACCATGGTGTCCACCGTGGGCACGCCGGTGATGTCGATGATGGCGATGTCCGACTCGGTCTGGACGATCTTCTCCAGCAGCGACTCCATCACCACCTGGGTGCGATTGCTGTCCAGGGCGCCGATCAGCGGGATGGCGAGAATGCCGTCCCACAGTTCCACCACCGGGGTGGACAGCTCCAGCAGGCTCTCCTGCTGCTCGCGGATCACCGTCTCGCGACCGCCCACGTAGCTCTCGATGCTGTAGAGGCCGAGGGCGTCGATCAGCCGGGTGGCGGCCCACATCTCGGCGAGGGGATCGTCGCATTCGTTCTGGATCAGGGTGAACAGCGGCTCCTTCAGCGAGAAGACGAAGGTGGCGGTCTGCGAGGGGGTGAGGCCTGCGCGGCTCTGGTCGAAGGAGAAGCGCTCCAGCAGGGCGCGCACCGGTTGCCAATGGGGTTCGCGCAGGTCGCCGATGCCCTGGGCGCTGGCCACGGTGATGCGCCGCAGCAATTCGGCGGAATTGGCCAGGATGGTGGTTTCGTCGAGCAGGTCGACGCGCATGCCGGCGGCGCGCTGGGCCCCGATCCAGGCGTCGAGCAGGGAGCGCTCATGGGTGCGCAGCAGCTCGACCAAAGCGGTACTGTACATGGGAGTTCCTAGGGAGAAAGCAGGCGACCCGGGATGGGTCGATCTGGCGTAGCGGGAGGTGGCGGGACGCAGGAGACCGGGCACCAGGACCCGGTCTCGAGGACATCACATGTCCATCTTTTCCTTGGTGATCTTGCCGGTCTTGGCGTCGGCATGGAAGTCATACTTCATGCCGTCCTTCTTCATGCCCTCGCCTTCCCATTGGCCGTCATCGGCTTCGATCTTGGTGATCGAGGTGTAACCCTGCTCCATGAGCTTGGTCTTGACGTCGTTCATCGGCATCCAGTCGGCGCCGGGCTGGTCGGCCAGGACCGCACCACTGGCCAGGACGGAACAGGCAAACAGGGAAGCGAGCAGTTTGGATTTCATCGCGAGACCTCGTCGTGGTGGTTTGTCCCCGTTTGGACCACCACGACGCGCGACAAATCCCGTGGTGCCCGGGCCTCAGGTATCGGCCTGGTCCACCAGGTGCGGCAGCAGCCCTACCGGCGCGGTACCGCCCTTGGCCTTGGGCTTGCGCGGGCTGTAGGGCCGGCTGGCCAGGCGCCAGAGATCGCGCCAACGCTCGGCCAGCGCCGTGGGTTTGTCCAGGTACAGCCGGCGGCCGAGGGTGAAGGCCTTGGTCTGCAGCACCTCCCGCTGGCGGGCGACGCTCTCGGCGATGGCCTGGCGGGTATTGCTGGCGCCGAACAGCGTGGGCTCGCTGTCGAGCAACTGCCGCATCACCGCCAGGTCGTGGTCGTCCCCCAGGTACTCGGACAGCCGCTTGAGGCTCTTCTGGCGCGTCTTGAATTCCGTCGGCCAGGCCGCGGCGAGCAGTTGGGTGTGGTACCAGTGGTCCTTCACCCGCTTGCGCCAATCGTGCAGGGTCTCGTCGGTGGGCTTGTCGCGGGCGGTCTTGAGCGCCTGGCGACCGGCTTTGTAGTTGTCTTCCAGGCCGCGGGAAAAGAGCGCGAAGCCCTGGCCGGCGAGTTTCCAGCCGGGCACGCCCTCGCGCAGCTCGGCGAGTTCGGTGAGTAGCTCGGGGTGGCTGCTGGCCGCGGCGGTCTGTTGGTCGGCGCGCTCCTGCAGGCGCTGGCGCACCCGCTTCATGGCCGGCGAGGCGAATCTCTTGCGATCGGACTCGCCGAGCTTGTCCCAGCTTTCCACCAGGGCGGCGCTGTCGCGCAGCGACGACAGCTCGCGGCCCAGGTCACGCAGGCGGCGATTGCGGCTGGCGAAGGCGCGCTTGCCCAGCGCGGCTTGCAACAGGCGGAGCAGGGCGCGCAATTCCTTGAGTCGCTTGCGGGTTTCGTGCACCCCCTTGGGGGTCCCGCTCGCCAGGGACGCTTCAGCCTGAACCAGACGATCCGTCACCACACGGCGTACTTCTTCGTCTGCCGGTTGCCGCGCATCGAAACGAAAGGCCATCGAACTCTCCTCAATAGGTGGACTGCAGCACCCGCTGGCGCGGGAGCGTAACGGTAAGGAAGACCTCTACAACAGCGGTTGATGCCAAATTTCATTTAATCGTCATATTGCCGTCATGCAACTCCACCCTGGGCACCGCCTGCCGCGCAACCGGTCAGAAGGGCTATAGTTGCCCCACCACGCTAGCAAGGAGATCCGGATGTTCGAAGCCGCCGAGAACGAACACCTGCTCGACGAGGCCACCTACGACGCCAAGCTGCCCAAGCTGCGCGAGGCGCTGCTGGCCGCCCAGTACGAGCTCAAGGCGCAGGGGCGGTTTCCGGTGATCGTGCTGATCAATGGCATCGAAGGTGCCGGCAAGGGCGAGACGGTCAAGCTGCTCAACGAGTGGATGGATCCGCGCCTGATCCGGGTCGAGACCTTCCTCCAGCCCAGCGCCGAGGAGCGCCAGCACCCACCGGCCTGGCGCTATTGGCAGCGCCTGCCGGGCAAGGGACGCATCGGGGTGTTCTTTGGTAACTGGTACAGCCAGATGCTGCATGGGCGGGTGAACAAGGAGCTGTCCCGGCTCGAGCTGGACGCTGCCATCGACCAGGCCGAGCGTTTCGAACGCATGCTCGCCGATGAGGGCGCGCTGATCCTCAAGTTCTGGTTCCACCTCTCCAAGGGCCAGCTCAAGCAGCGACTCAAGCACCTCAAGAAGGATCCGCGCCTGGGCTGGAAGCTCAGTCCACTGGACTGGCGCCAGGCGCGGGTCTACGACCGCTTCGTCAAGCAGGGTGAGCGGGTGCTGCGCCGCACCCATCACGACTACGCGCCCTGGCACGTGGTGCCCGGCTTCGACGAGCGCTTTCGCAGCCTGACCGTGGGTACCGTGCTGCTCAAGGCGCTGCAGCGCGCCCTGGCCAGCAAGCCGCGCAAACCCCGCAAGGCCGCTGCCGTGACCCTGCCGCCGGTGGACGGGCAGGGCGTGCTGGCGGCCCTGGACCTGAGCCAGCACCTGGACAAGGCCGACTACGAGGACCAGCTGGTCACCGAGCAGGCACGTCTGGCCAAGTTGCTGCGCGACAAGAAGTATCGCCGCCACGCCCTGGTGGCGGCCTTCGAGGGCAACGACGCCGCCGGCAAGGGCAGCGCCATCCGCCGCGTCACCGGCGCCCTGGACCCACGCCAGTACCGTATCGTCCCGGTCGCCGCACCCAGCGACGAAGAACTGGCCCAGCCCTATCTCTGGCGTTTCTGGCGGCATATCCCGCGGCAAGGCGACTTCACCATCTTCGACCGCTCCTGGTACGGCCGGGTGCTGGTGGAGCGGGTCGAGGAACTGACCCCGGTGGCCGACTGGCAGCGCGCCTATGGCGAGATCAACGAATTCGAGGAACAGCTGAGCGACGCCGGCATCGTGCTGGCCAAGTTCTGGCTGGCCATCGACCAGGACACCCAGCTGGAACGCTTCAAGGCCCGCGAGGAGACGCCCTTCAAGAGGTTCAAGATCACCGAGGACGACTGGCGCAATCGGGACAAGTGGGATCTCTACAGTCAGGCGGTCGACGATATGGTGGTGCAGACCAGCACGGCCATCGCGCCCTGGACGCTGGTGGAGGCCAACGACAAGAGATTCGCGCGGGTGAAGGTGTTGCGGACGCTCAACGAGGCGTTGGAGCGGGCTTACGACAAGGGGTAAGCCAACACCAGGGCTGTTTGGCTGATTATCGAGGTTTGCGGCTACCTCTTGTTTCGCCCCCTCGGGCGAGTCACTTTTGCCAGTCGCGGCAAAAGTAACCAAAAACGCTTGCCCCTCCATCCGGCCCCGGCTGCGCCGGGGTCCACTCACTCCATCGCCGCTCCAGGGGCTCGCCGCGAAGGGCCTTCCATGGCCCTCGCGACTCTCGCGGCATCCATGCCGCTCGACCCCTTACGCAACGATTGCGTTCGTCCTGCTGGAAGGGGCGGTGGCCGCGCCTGAGGCCTGAGGCAGTCTGAGCAGGTATTGTCTTTGTGGCGGCGCGATGGAGCATCCTGCAAAACCCAAATCCCAGAAACGAAAAAGCCCCACCGAAGTGGGGCCTTATCTGCAACCGGATCAGTCGTTAGACGACTTGAACCTGGTCAGCTTGCATACCCTTCTGGCCTTTGACAGCCACGAAAGTGACCTTCTGGCCTTCGCTCAGGCTCTTGAAGCCGGCGCTTTCGATGGAGCGGTAGTGCACGAACAGGTCGGCGCCGCTTTCCGGGGTGATGAAGCCGTAGCCTTTCTCATCGTTGAACCACTTGACGGTGCCATTTTCACGATTGGACATGAGTATCTCCAGGATGTAGGGGGAACAACCACGTTAACGAGACATTCGCTAGCGGGACTGTAATGCGAGAGTGAGACGAGCCAGGAGATGAAAATGAAGCAACATCAAGCAGGTATCGAGTAACTATTGCAGTAGCAGTGCCTACACCATACGCGCTTTCGCGGGCTTGTATAGCCCTGATTTGCATATTTGACGATCGGACCCAGCGGCTTGCACTGCCAGAGCGTCTGAATCAGGCTACGGATTCTTCCGATCGATAGAGGTAAAGCATGGACAAGCTGCACCGGATCAAGGGGGCTTGGCCCTATCTGATCGCTGTCTTTCTCAACGCGTTCGTCGATCTTGGCCACAAGATCGTTATCCAGAACACCGTCTTCAAGGTCTACGACGGCTCCACCCAGGTGGTGCTGACCTCCTTGGTCAACGGCATGATGCTGTTGCCCTTCATCCTGCTGTTCAGCCCCTCCGGCCATGTGGCCGATCGCTTCGCCAAGGTTCGGGTGCTGCGCCTCGGCGGCTGGGCGGCGGTGGCCATCACCCTCGGCATCACCCTGGCCTACTACGCCGGGCTGTTCGAGCTGGCCTTTGCCATGACGCTCTTGCTGGCCACCCAGGCGACCTTCTACTCGCCGGCCAAGTACGGCTACATCAAGGCGCTGTTCGGCAAGCAGCGCCTGGCCGAGGGCAACGGCCTGGTACAGGCCAATTCCATCATCGCCATCCTCGCCGGTACCGTGGTCTTTACCGCTTTCTTCCAGTTGCATCTGGGCGAGGGCCAGGCCACGCCCCACGCCATCCTGCAGGACATCGCCCCGCTGGGCTGGCTGCTGGTGCTCTGCAGCCTGGCCGAGGTGGCGCTGCTCTATCGCCTGCCGCTGCTCGAAGAGCCCAAGCCGCGCGAACCCTTCGACTGGCATGCCTACCTGCGCCTGCGCAGTGCCCGGCGCAACCTGGCGGTGATCGGCGAGAATCCGGTGATCCGCCTGTCGATCATCGGCCTGGCGGTGTTCTGGTCGGTGGGCCAGGTATTGCTGGCGAGCTTTCCGGCCTACGCCAAGGATCACCTGGGCATCGACAACGTGCTGGTGCTGCAGGGCATCCTGGCCTGCGCTGGGATAGGCATCGCCCTCGGCTCGGCGCTGGCCAGCCGGGCCTCGCGCGGCCGCATCGAGACCGGGCTGATCCCGGTGGGCGCGCTGGGCATCGCCGTCGGCCTGTGGTGGCTGCCGGCGCCCAGTTCGGCCTGGCTGCATGCGCTCAACTTCATCTTCATCGGCCTGATGGGCGGCCTGTTCATCGTGCCGCTCAATGCGTTGATCCAGTTCAACGCCCGTGAGGACCAGCTCGGTACGGTGCTGGCCGCCAACAACTGGGTGCAGAACGTCGCCATGCTGGGCTTCCTGGTGCTCACCGCGGTGATCGCCCTGCTCGGCCTGGATAGCCGCTGGTTACTGCTGCTGATCGCCGCCGTGGCGCTGATCGGCGGCGCCTACACGGTGTGGAAGTTGCCGCAGAGTCTGGTGCGCTTTCTGCTGGGGCTGATGGTGACCCGTCACTACCGCATCCAGGTGCAGGGCCTGCAGAACCTGCCGGCCCAGGGTGGGGTGCTGCTGCTGGGCAACCACATCAGCTGGGTGGACTGGGCCATGGTGCAGATCGCCAGTCCGCGCCCGGTACGCTTCGTGATGCTCAGATCGATCTACGAGCGCTGGTATCTCAAGCCTTTCCTCAAGGCGATGGGCTGCCTGCCCATCGCCCAGGGCAGCGGCGCCGGTGCGGCGCTGGAACAGGTGGCCGGCCTGCTCAAGGCCGGCGAGGTGGTCTGCCTGTTCCCGGAAGGGGCGATCAGCCGCACCGGCCAGCTCGGTGAATTCCGTCGCGGCTACGAGAAGGCCTGTCAGCAGGTCGGCCCCGAGGTGCAGATCGTGCCCTTCTATCTGCGCGGTCTCTGGGGCAGCCAGTTCTCGCGTTCCTCCAGCAAGCTCAAGGAGCTGCGCGATAGTCCATTGCACCGCGAGGTGGTGGTGGCCTTCGGCAAGCCGTTGGCGAAGGACACCCCGGCCGACGTACTCAAGAGACGCATCTTCGAGCTGTCGATCCGCTCCTGGGAGCGCTACATGCAGGGCCTGCCATCGCTGGCCGATGCCTGGGTCGCCAGCGTCAAGCGCCGGCCCAACGGCCTGGCGCTGGTCGACGACCTGGGCGCGCCGCTCAAGGCTGCCCAGGCGCTCACTGGCGCCGCTTGCCTGGCGCGGCGGATGCGTCAGCGGCCCGAGCAGAATCTCGGCCTGCTGCTGCCCACCAGCAGCGGCGGCATGCTGGCCAATATGGCGGTGCTGCTGGCCGGCAAGACGCTGGTCAACCTCAACTACACGGCTACTCCCGAGGCGCTGAGATCCGGCCTGGACCAGGCGGGTATCCGCACCGTCTATACCTCGAATCGCTTCCTCGAGCGCCTGCGCAAGCGCGGCCTGCCGGTGGACGAGTTGCTGGCCGGACGCGAGATCGTCGACCTGGAAAGCCTGCGCGCCGGCATCGGCAAGGCCGAGCTGCTCGCCAACTGGCTGGCGGTGTGGTTGCTGCCCACCGCCATGCTGCAGGTGCTGGTAAGTCGCGCCCACGATCCCGAGGCCACTGCCGCCATCCTCTTCTCCAGCGGCAGCGAGGGCACACCCAAGGGAGTGATGCTCAGCCACCGCAACATCATGGCCAACCTCAAGCAGACCTCGGACGTGCTCAACACCCAGGACGATGACGTCTTCATGGCGTCCTTGCCGCTGTTCCACGCCTTCGGTCTCACCGTCACCCAGTTCCTGCCGCTGATCGAGGGCCTGCCGGTGGTCTGCCAGGCCGACCCCACCGACGTGGCCGGCATCGCCAAGGCGGTGGCCACCCATCGCGCCACGGTGCTCTGCGGCACCTCCACCTTCCTGCGGCTGTTCGTGCGCAACACCAAGGTGCATCCGCTGATGCTGGAGAGCCTGCGCATCGTGGTGGCTGGCGCCGAGCGCCTGGACCCGGCGGTGCGCGAGGCCTTCAAGCTCAAGTTCAACCAGGATATCTACGAAGGCTATGGCGCCACCGAGACGGCGCCGGTGGCCTCGGTCAACCTGCCCGATGCCCTGGACGTCAGCTACCTGCAGGTGCAGCGCGGCGGCAAGCTGGGCACCGTGGGCATGCCGCTGCCGGGCACCGGCCTGAAGATCGTCGATCCCCAGACCTTCGCCGAGCTGCCCACCGGCGAGGCCGGCATGGTGCTGATCGGCGGCCCGCAGCTGATGCAGGGCTATCTGAACGATCCCGAACGCACCGCCAAGGCCATCCGCGAGATCGACGGCGAGCGCTGGTACGTGACCGGCGACCAGGGGCGGCTGGACGAGGACGGCTTCCTCACCATCGTCGACCGTTATTCGCGCTTCGCCAAGATCGGCGGCGAGATGGTCAGCCTGGGCGCCGTGGAGCAGGCGCTGGCGCGGGCGATCGCCGATCCGGAGATCGAGTTGCTGGCGGTCAACCTGCCGGATGCCAGGAAGGGCGAGCGCATCGTGGTGCTGCACACCGGCGCGCTGGACGGCGCGGCGGTGGAGAAGACGCTGTTGGCCCAGGGCGTGAGCGGACTGCTGTTGCCCTCGGCCTGGCTGGCCGTGGAGACCCTGCCGAAACTGGGGACCGGCAAGGCCGACGTGGCCGGCGCGAAACGGCTGGCACAGGAGCGGGTGGCGGAGGAGGCGTCTAGCTGAGGCGATACATCGCAGGACTGTCGTCAGAAGAGTGCTAAAGCCTGACGCTGTCCTGCCGATCATGAGGGGGCTATCCATCTTTTCGAGGTGTCCCCGGTGAACCTACGCTCCCTCAACATCGCCCCACGCGCCCTGGTCGCCTTTGGCTTCTTCGCCCTGTTGGTGATAGGTCTCGGCCTGTTTTCCCTGGGCCAGAATCGCGCAATCAAGGAAGGCGAAGAGCAGATCGTCGGCAATGTCATCCCGAGTGTGCAGATCATTGGCGAGATCCGCGCCGATCTGCTGAGTCTACGCATGCACAATCAGGGCTTGATGCTCGCCACCTCCAACGCCGAGACCCAGGCGGTGCACAAGGGGATCGAGGAGGCCAAGGCCACTCTGGAGCGGCACGTTCGCCAGTTCGACGCCCTGCTGCTCACCGACAAGGGGCGTGAGGTCTACACCCGAATGACCGGGCAGCTGGCCACCTACCTGAACAACCAGACCCGCTACCTCAAGGCCCTCGACGACCAGAACGATGCCGAGTTGCTCAAACTCACCGGGCAGGATGGTGAAATGGCGCGCAGCGGTAATGCCCTGGGCGCGACCGTCACCGAGCTGGCCAGTCTGGTCGATGGCAAGGTCACTCGGCTCTCGGCGGCCTCCATGGACAGCTATCGCACCGCCATCACCATCACCGTGGCGGTGATGCTGGCGGCCTTGGCCGGCACCCTGTTGCTGGCCTGGCGCTTCACCCGCAGCCTGACCGGGCCGCTGGAGAGGGCGCTGGCGGTGGCCGAGCGTATCGCCGCCAACGATCTCAGCCGTCCGGTCGAGCGCGACGGCAGCGACGAGCCTGGCCGGCTGCTGGCCGCCATGGCGCGGATGCAGGACAACCTGCGCGGCACCCTGGAGCGGCTGAGCCAGTCGTCCACCACCCTGGCCGCCACCTCCGAGGAGATGTCGACGGTGACCGAGGTGGGGCTGCGCGGCATCCAACGGCAGAACGACGAGCTGGCCCAGGCCGCCACGGCGGTCAACCAGATGACCGCGGCGGTGGAGGAGGTGGCGCGCAACGCCGCGGCCGCCAGCGCCGCCGCTCAGGACTCCCGTGTCTCCGCCGATGTCGGCCAGCGGCGCGTCGAGGAGACCCTGCAGACCATCCATGCGCTGCACGCCGCAGTGGCCACCAGCGGCGCCGAGATCGACGGCCTGGCCGGCCAGGTCGAGCGCATCAGCGGCGTACTCGACGTGATTCGAGGTGTCGCTGAGCAGACCAACCTGCTGGCGCTCAACGCGGCCATCGAAGCCGCCCGCGCGGGCGAGGCGGGGCGTGGTTTCGCCGTGGTGGCCGACGAGGTACGGGCCCTGGCGGCCCGTACCCAGCAGTCCACCGGCGAGATCGAGGAGATGATCGGCGCCATCCAGCAGGGCGCGGGCAAGGCGGTGCATGCCATGGCCACCAGCAACCAACAGGCCGGCACCTGCCTGGAGGTCGCCGCGGCGGCGGGCGAAGCCCTGGGCGAGATCGGCCGGCACATCGTGCAGATCACCGAGCGAAACCTGAGCATCTCCGCGGCGACCGAGGAGCAGGCCCAGGTGGCGCGCGAGGTGGATCGCAACCTCACCAGCATCCGTGACCTGTCCACCCAGAACGCCGCCGGGGCCGAGCAGACCGCCGCCGCCAGCAATGACCTGGCCCGGCTGGCTGGGGATCTGAATGGCGCGGTGCGGCAATTCCAGCTCTGAGCCGAGTCCGGGAGGCCGCGGCTTCCCGGACCGCATCAGCTAGGCGATGCCTTCAGGGCACCAGCGCCAGGGCGGTGCGCAGGTCGATCACCAGGACATCCAGGTAGCCGCCCTGCAGGGCGCCGCGGATGGCGTTGACCTTGCGCAGGCCACCGGCGAGGCCGACGACGCGGTCGATCTTGAGCAGTTGCGGCAGGTCCACCGAGACCACGGTTTCTTCGCTCTCGTCCAGCACCGGGCGGCCCTGGGCGTCGAAGTACCTCAGGCAGATGTCGCCCACCGCACCGCGGGCGGCGAGCACTTCCAGCATGGCTTCGCCGTGGTAGTTGCCACTGTTGCGCAGTAGCTGCGAGGGCTCCAGCTCGCCGATGCCGACCAGCGCCACGGTGAGCCGGGCGAAGCGCTCGGTGACCTCGCGGACCTCGTCCAGCTGCAGGATGCGCTGGCGACTTTCCGGTGACTGCTCGATGCTCTGCGACGGCAGCAGATAGGCCGGGCAGCCGAGCAGATTGGCCAGTTGCTGGGTCAGCAGGGTGGCCTCGAAGGCGCCCTTGTTGCCGACTCCGCCGAGCAGTTGCACCACCTCGGTCGCGCCCTGGCGACTGCTGCCGCGGTGCATGTGGCCGACCATGGCGCGGATGGTGGAACTCCAGGAGGAGATGCCGATGTGGTCTTTCTCGGTGACGCTGGTTTCCAGGTAGTGGGCGGCTGCCGAGCCGATGGCCTGCTTGATGGCCTCTTCGTCGTCGCCGGTGGGCTCGACCACGATGGCCTGGCGGATGCCGTAGCGCTGCTGCAGCTGGCGCTCCAGCTCGAGGTGGAAGTTGCGCGGGCGCTGCACCGAGATGCGCACGATGCCTTCCTTGAGCGCCCGGCTCAGGGCGCGGCTGACGAAGGATTGCGACAGGTCGAGCTGTTCGGAGATCTGCGACTGCTTGAGTCCCTCTTCGTAGTAGAGGGAGGCGATCTTGGTTAGCAGGCGTTGTTCTTCGAGGTTACTCATCCAGATTCCCGGTACCGGCGGATAGGTTGTGCCCAGGGTCGTTGGGCCGGACTGGCCATGGCGAGCCGCCGAAAAGCAGGCACGAACCTGTTAGAAGGGCGCATTTTCCCGCTATTTTCCCTCAGCCTCTCGCTGGACGCCAAGGCTTTTGCGGCCGGGCGCCCAGGGGGTGCTCAGGACATGATGAGGCCACCATCCACATTGATCGCCTGGCCGGTGATGTAGGCAGCGTCCGCCGAAGCTAGAAAGGCCACCAGGCCGGCGACGTCGGCGGGCGTGCCGGCGCGCTTCATGGGAATGTTGCCGACCCATTCGGCCATCAGTTCACCCTGGCCATAGCGCTTTTCCGGGGTGGAGAGAATCTCGCCCCAGACCCGGTCGTTGTAGTCCCACATCTCGCTTTCGATGATGCCGGGGCAGAAGGCGTTGACCGTGATGCCGTGGCGCGCCAGCTCGTGGGCCAGGCTCTGGGTGATGCCGATGACGCCCATCTTGCTCGCCGCGTAATGGGGCGTGTAGATGAAGCCCTGGCGACCCTGGCCGGAGCTGGTGTTGATCAGGCGTCCGCCACGCCCGGCAGCCACCATGCGCCTGGCCGCCTCGCGGCAGCACAGCCAGACGCCGGTGGTGTTGACCTGCAGGATGCGGTCGAAGTCCTCGCGCGGCATGCGATCGAAGGGGTCGATGGTGATGATCCCGGCGTTCTGCACCGAGACGTCGACGCGGCCGAAGCGCGCCTCGGCCTGGGCATAGAGGTCGGTCACCGCCGCCTCGTCGGTGATGTCCACCACCAGCGGCAGCACCTCAGCGCCGGTATCGGCCGCCAGGCGCGCCGCGGTGTCGTGCACCCGCGCGGCGTTGGAGACCAGCACCAGGTTGGCGCCCTCACGGCCGAAGCGCTCGGCGATCCCTTCGCCGATGCCGCGGCAACCGCCGGTGATGACTACGGTTTGACCTGCGAAGCGACGTTCCACGTGAAACCTCCTAGGGCTATAGGCCACGATCTCGCGAGCTAGAGCCAAACAAGGCGAAGACAGCTGAGGACGCGGAGTTTACGAGTGGTAAATGAGCAGTCCGAAGCTGTATTCAACGCAGGTTGGCCGACGCGCAGCAGATCGTGAAAGGCGTTACCAGCAGACGAAGCCGCCATCGACGATCAGATCGACCCCGGTACAGAAGGACGCGGCCGGACTGCAGAGGAAGATCGCCGGGCCGACCATCTCCTCCACCTCGGCCATGCGGCCCAGCGGGGTGGTCTGCTCGAAGATCTTGACCTGCTCGGCCACCTCGGGACGGGTGTTCATGGGCGTGGCGGTGTAGCCGGGACTGATGCAGTTGACCCGGATACCGCGCTCGGCCCATTCCATCGCCAGGCTCTTGGTGAGGTGGATGACCCCGGCCTTGGAGGTGTTGTAGTGCGCCTGCAGGAGGCCGCGGTTGACGATGCTGCCGGACATGGAGGCGATGTTGACGATGGCACCCTTGCCACGCGGCAGCATGACCCGCGCCTGGGCCTGGCAACTGAGCATCACCCCGGTGAGGTTGATGTCGAGCATGCGCTGCCAGCGCTCCAGTTCCAGCTCCTCGGCCGGTTGGGCATTGGCGATGCCAGCACTGTTGACGGCCAGGCTCAGCGGGCCGAGTTCAGCTTCGGTGCGGGCTACCGCGGCTTCCAGGTCGGCGGCGCTGGTCACCGAGCCTTCCAGGGCCAGGGCGCGGCGGCCATGGGCCTGGATACGTTCGACGGTACCGGCCAGGTCGCGACTGCCGGGCAGGTCGAAGCAGGCCACCTGGGCCCCGGCCTCGGCGAGACCGACGGCGATGGCCTGGCCGATGCCGCTACCGGCACCGGTGACGAAGGCGGTCTGGCCGCCGAGATCGAAGAGACGCATGGGAAAACTCCTAGTCAGGCGGTAGCCAATTCCATCACGGCCACGGGGGTGGCCCTTTCGCGTTCGAGAATGCCCATCTGCCGGCCACGGCTCATCACCATGACCCGGTGCGACAGGCCGAGAACCTCGTCGAGATCCGAGCTGACCACGATCACCGCCATGCCGGTAGCCGCCAGTTCGGCGATCACCTGGTAGATGGCGGCGCGGGCACCGACGTCGATGCCACGGGTGGGCTCGTCGAGGATGAAGACCTTGGGATTGCGTGCCAGCCACTTGGCGATGATCACCTTCTGCTGGTTGCCGCCGGAGAGGGCGGCGATGGCCTGTTCCGGCTGGCCCTTCACGCCGAGGCGGGCCACCGCCTTGCGGGCGAAGGCGCGCAGGCCGCCGGGGGAGACCCAGCCGCCGGCGGCGAGCAGGTCGGTGTTGCCATAGATGAGGTTTTCCTCGATGGCGTGATCGACCACCACACCCTGCTGCTTGCGATCCTCGGGAACCAGCACGATGCCGGCGTGGATGGCGTCATAGGGACTGGCGAAGCGACAGGCCTGGCCCTCCAAAACCAGTTCGCCGGTGACCTGCTCGGCGGCGCCGGCGATGGCGCGGACCAGCTCGGTACGCCCCGCACCGACTACCCCCGCCACGCCGAAGACTTCGCCCGCGCGCACGCTGAAGTCGATGTCCTTGAGCGGCATTTCGCGGCAGCTCAGGCCCCTGACCCGCAGGACCTCGCGGGCAGCGGGCGCGGCCATGGCCGGGAAGATGCGTTCCACACTGCGGCCGACCATCTCTTCCACCAGTTGCCGCACCGGCACCTGGGCGGTGGCGTGCAGGGCGATCTGGCGGCCGTCGCGCAGCACCAGCACCCGGTCGGCGATCCGCGCGATCTCTTCCAGGCGATGGCTGATGTAGATGAAGGAGACGCCCTCGGCCTTGAGCCGTTCGACCTGGGCGAACAGCAGTTCGGTTTCCTCGCCACCCAGCGCGGCGGTGGGTTCGTCGAGGATCAGCAGGCGCGCCTTGAGGGTCAATGCCTTGGCGATCTCCACCAGCTGCTGGGCGGCCACGCTGAGGCCGGCCACGGTACGCGTGGCGGGCACCTTCAGCCCCAGGCGATCCAGCTGGCGCTGGGCCTCGGTTTCCATGAAGGCGCGGTCGATGCGGCCCCCGCGCATGGGTAGGCGGCCGACGAACATGTTCTCGGCGATGGTCAGTTCCGGCAGCAGGCGGATTTCCTGGTGGATCAGGCCGATGCCCGCCGCCAGGGCGGCGCCCGGGGAATCCGGGGCGTAGTCCCGGCCCAGCCAGGTCATGCGCCCACCCGCCTCGGGCGGTACCAGGCCGGCGATGATGGAGGACAGGGTGGACTTGCCGGCCCCGTTCTCGCCGAGCAGGGCCAGGACCTCGCCGGGCTGGATGTCGACGTCCACGCCGGCCAGCACCTCGATGCCGGCGTATTTCTTGCCGATGTTTCTCAGGCTGAGGGCGGCGGGCTGTTCCAGGGGCATAACGGCGGACATGGGGCCTCCGAAGGGGGAGCTGAAACGGCGCCTCCCGCGGGAGGCACCTGAGGCATGAGCTGGAGGCGGCGGCCGTTAGCCGCCGCTGACCGGACGAACCGTTACGGATGGTTCTCGATGAAGGGGGCGACGTTGTCCTTGGTGGTCAGGATCGCCTCCTGCAGTTGCTCCTTGGGCAACTGCTTGCCTTCCTTCAGTTCGATGGCCGAGTCCAGCGCCATGCGGCCCATCTTGCGGGTCTGCTGGGTCATGGTGGCGGCCAGGGTGCCAGCGGCCACGGCCTTGAGGCCGGCCACGTCACCATCGAAGCCGACGATGGTCACCGGATGATCGAGGTTGGCGACCTTGACCGCCTGGGCGGCGCCCAGGGCCATGGCGTCGGCGCGACCGAAGAAAACGGTGATGTTGGGATCGCGCTGGAGCATGTCCTGGGCCACGGCGAAGCCCTTGTCCTGGGCCCATTCGGCGGGTTGCTGGGCGACCACCTTCAGCTCGGGAAACTTGGCCAGGCCTTCGGCAAAGCCCTTGGCGCGGTCGTTTTCCGGGGTGGTGCCGATCTGACCCTGGAGGATGGCGACGCGACCCTTGCCGCCGGTGACCTTGCCGACGTACTCGGCCAGGGTGCGGGCAGCGGCGACGCTGTCGCTGGCGATGAAGGTGTCGCCGGGTGCATCGGGGGCGTTGCGGTCCACGGCCACTACGGGGATACCGGCCGCCTTGGCGGCTTTCACCGGTACGCCAGCGGCGGTGGCGCCGGCGGGGATGTAGATGATGGCATCGACCTGGCGGGTGATGAGGTCCTGGATCTGGTTGACCTGGGTCGCCGAGTTGCCCTGGGCATCCACGGTGATCACCTTGACGCCCTTGGCCTTGCCCTCGGCCTCGACGGCCTGTTTGATCTGGTTGAAGAAGTCGGCCTGCAGGTTGGCCACGGCCAGGCCCACGGTGAGTTCCTTGGCTTGGGCATTGAGCGCGCCGGCGCAGGTGATGGCGGCGAGCAGGGTACCGAGCAACAGCTTCTTGGGGGTCAGCATGGAAAGCACTCCGTTGTTATTGTTGTACTGCGGTGTCGAAGCGATCTGCTTCAGCGCTGCCCGTTACGGCGGCGCAAGGTATCCAGGGTGACGGCCAGGGCGATGACGATGCCGATGATCACCTGTTGCACGAAGGGCGAGACGCCCAGCAGGTTCAGGCCGTTGCGCAGCACGCCGATGATCAGCACCCCCACCAGGGTGCCGCCGACGCTGCCGACGCCGCCGCTGAGGCTGGCGCCGCCGATCACCACCGCGGCGATGGCATCCAGTTCCAGGGACAGGCCGGCGCTGGGCTGGGACGAGTCCAGGCGCGCCGCCATGGCCACCGCGGCTAGGCCGGCCAGGGCGCCGCTCAGGGCGTAGATCCAGATGGTGAGGGTACGCACCTTGATGCCCGACAGCCGCGCCACCTCGGCGCTGCCGCCCATGGCGTAAAGATTGCGGCCACCGGCACGAAAGCGCAGGAAGACCCAGGCCACCAGCAGCATCAGCAGGAAGAGGCCGACGGTGACGGAGAGAAAGCCGAAGTGGCGCACCGTGGCCAGGCTGGTGAACCAGTCCGGGAAGCCGACGATCTGGCGGCCATCGGTGAGGATGTTGGCCAGGCCGCGGGCCACCGACATCATGGTCAAGGTGGCGATGAAGGCGGGTAGCCGCGCCCGGGCGATGAGCAATCCCGAGACCAGGCCGCAGACCAGGCCGCCGAGGATGGCGGCCGGAATCGCCAGCCCCAGGGGCCAGCCGATGTCCTGGTAGAGCCAACCCAGCAGCATCATGGCGAAGGCCAGTACCGAGCCTACCGAGAGGTCGATGCCGCCGATGACGATGACCAGGGTCATGCCAATGGCGAGGATGCCGAGCACCGTCACCTGATCGAGGATGTTGAGGGCGTTGCGCACGGAGAAGAAATACTCCGAGGCGAAGGAGAACACGGCGATCAGCAGCGCCAGGCCGATCAGCGGACCGCCGATGTTGCGCGGCAGGCGCAAGGCCAGGCGGGCGAGGGGCTTGGCGGGTGGCGAGGCGGTCGGGGCTTTGGCGTCCACGAGCTTCTCCTGGTGGTTATTGTTTTTGTAGTGAGGGTTCTTGTGTGGCTCGCCTGAATATTTATGCGTGCCTGATTTTTAATTCAGACTCCGCCTGTTCCGGGTGGAAGTCAAGTGCCTTTTCGTTACGTTCTTCCGGAAGGGGATGCGCTCGGCAATCCCTCTGCCAGCCGCCCATCCTACCTGCTTGATCAGCCGAACGAGGTCTGTCGATGGCTATTGACGGCCTCCCGGAATGGGGTCTAAATGGTAAATATATTTTCAGTGACGAATAAATATTCATAAGACGCCCACTGAAACCTCGGCAGGCGTCTGCACCACCGGAGCTTCGGATACCCGAGGGGGACCGCCTGATGAATCCGTTCCAGTACGACGTCGCGCAAATCCGCGAAAAGGCCCGGCTGATCCGCCGGCGCGTCATCCAGCTCAACGCCGCCTCGCCTGCGGGCGGCCATACCGGGGCCGATCTGTCGGAGACCGACATCCTCGCCACCCTCTATTTCCGCCTGCTCGACGTCGCTCCGCAGCGCCTCGCCGATCCCCAGCGCGACATCTACATCCAGAGCAAGGGCCACGGCGTCGGCGGTCTCTATTGCTGCCTGGCCGAAGCCGGTTACTTCCCGCCGGAATGGCTCGACACCTATCAGCACTTCGACTCCCACCTGCCGGGCCATCCGGTGCGGCAGAAGACCCCCGGTATCGAACTCAACACCGGTGCCCTCGGCCATGGCCTGCCCGTGGCCACCGGCATCGCCCTGGCCGCCCAGCGTGATGGCAGCCCGCGCCGGGTCTATGTACTGACCGGCGACGGCGAGCTGGGCGAAGGCTCCAACTGGGAGTCGGCCCTCACCGCCGCCAAGTACCGGCTGGACAATCTCACGGTGATCGTCGACCACAACCGCCTGCAACTGGCCGGCCCTACCGCGGAGATCCTGCCGCTGGAACCCCTGGCCGAGAAATGGCGCGCCTTCGGCTTCCATGTCGTCGAGTGCGACGGCAACGATGTCGCCCAACTGGTGGAGACCCTGGAGGCCCTGCGCGAACACCGCGGCCAGCCCCAGGTGCTGATCGCCAACACCGTGAAAGGCAAGGGGGTTTCCTTCATCGAAGGCAAACCCGAATGGCACCACCGGGTGCCCAAGGGCGACGAGATCGCCGCTGCACTGGAGGAGCTCGACCATGGCCACTGATACCCAGACCCCGGGCGAAGCCCATCTCGCCAGCGTCATGGTCGAGGCCTTCATCGCCGCGGTGGACGCCGGCGTCGACCTGGTGCCGGTGGTGAGCGATTCCACCTCCACGGCCAAGATCGGCCCCTTCGTCAAACGCTTCCCGGAGCGCTTGGTCAACGTCGGCATCGCCGAGCAGACCCTGGTCGGGGTGGCCGCCGGCCTGGGCCTCGCCGGCAAGGTGGCGGTGACCTGCAACGCCGCGCCCTTCCTGATCTCCCGGGCCAACGAGCAGGTCAAGGTAGACGTCTGCTACAACAGGTCCAACGTCAAGATGTTCGGCCTCAACGCCGGGGCCAGCTACGGTCCCCTGGCCAGCACCCACCACAGCCTCGACGACATCGCCGTGATGCGCGGCTTCGGCCATGTGGAAATCTATGCCCCGGCCGATGGCAGCGAGTGCCGGCAGATCGTCGAGCATGCCCTGGCCCATGACGGCCCGGTCTATGTTCGCCTGGACGGCAAGGCACTGCCCGACCTGCACGGCCCCGACTATCGCTTCGTCCCCGGTCAGGTCGACGTGCTGCGCCAGGGGCACGACGTCAGCCTGGTGGCCCTGGGTTCGGTGGTTCACGAGGCGGTCGATGCCGCCAAGTTACTGGCCGAGCAGGGTATCAGCGCCCAGGTGATCAACCTGTCGTCGATCCGTCCGCTGCAGCGCGAAGCCCTGCTGGAAGCCCTCTGCGCCGCCCGCGGTGGGGTGGTCACGGTGGAAGAGCACAACGCCAACGGCGGGGTGGGCAGCCTCGTGGCCGAGGTCATGGCGGAGGCTGCCCTGGGTGTGCCGCTGATCCGTCTGGGCATCGCCGACGGCGAGTATGCGTCCGCCGGTGCCCGCGGGCCGACCCGCGCCAAGCACGGCATCGATGCCGCTGGTATCGTCGCCGCGGTACAGCGGCTGCGCTGAGCCGCAGGACTACAAGAACAACAGGAGCTGCCATGGCCGCCGAACCGCTGATCCTCGCCCTCGACGAGGGCACCACCAATGCCAAGGCGATCCTGGTGGATCGCGCCGGCCGCGTCGTGGCCCGCGGTTCCCGCCCGCTTAGCGTCCAGCACCCGCAAGCGGGTTATGCCGAGCAGGACCCCCTGGCCATCTGGCAGGCCCTGCAGGGTGCCATCGGCGACTGCCTGGCCCAGGTGGCTGCGCCCCTGGCGGCCATCGCCATCAGCAACCAGCGCGAGTCCGCCCTGGCCTGGGAGCGCGCCAGCGGCCAGTTGCTCGGCCCTCTGGTGAGCTGGCAATGCAAGAGATCCCAGCCGCAGTGCGAGGCCCTGCATGCCGCCGGTCACGGCGAGCTGATCCGCGAACGCAGCGGCCTGGCGCTGGACCCGATGTTCTCCGCCGGCAAATGGCGCTGGCTGCTCGACCACATTCCCAACGGCGCGGCCCGGGCCGCGGCTGGCGAGATCTGCCTGGGCAGCGTGGACAGCTGGCTGCTCTGGCAACTCAGCGGCGGCGCCCACTTCCTCATCGATGCGGCCAACGCCGCCCGTACCCAGCTGCTCGACCTGCGCGGTGGCGATTGGGACGAGCAATTGCTCGAGCTGTTCGATATTCCCCGCGCGGCGCTGCCGGAAATCCGGCCCAGCGCCGGCTGCTTCGGCGAGACCCGCGCCCAGGGCGCCTTACCGGGCGGTCTGCCGATCCTGGCCATGCTCGGCGACTCCCACGCGGCCCTGTTCGGCCAGGGCGGCTTCGTCCCGGGCAAGGTCAAGGCCACCCTGGGCACCGGTTCCTCGCTGATGACCCCCATCGCCGCGCCGGTGGTCTCCGCCCATGGCCTGGCCACTACCCTGGCCTGGCGCCTGGGCGATACCCCGACCTACGCCCTGGAGGGCAATATCGTCCACACCGGCGCTGCCGTGGGCTGGACGGCGCGGCTACTGGGCGGCGTTGGCGAGCTGGATGTTCTGGCCGCCGAGGCCGCGGCGCTGCCGGACAACGGCGGCGTTTACTTCGTCCCCGCCTTGGGCGGCCTTGGGGCGCCGCACTGGCGAGCCGATGCCCGTGGACTGTTCTGCGGTCTCACCGAGAATTGTGGCCGGGCGCACCTGATGCGTGCGGCGCTGGAGGCCATCGCCTATCAGATCCGCGATGTCTTCGACGCCATGCAGCAGGACAGCCCCACGCCCCTGGACGAACTCTGGGTGGATGGCGGCGCGACGCGCAACGAATGGTTGCTGCAATTCCAGGCCGATCTCTTGCAGCGCCCGGTGATCTGCAGCCTCTCGCCGGAGGTCTCGGCGCTGGGCGCTGCCCACCTGGCTGGTCACGCCCTGGGCTGGTGGCAGGACGCGGCGGCCCTGGCCGATCTCGACCGCCCGCGCCGCCGCTACGAACCCCGCGCCAACGCCGTGCCCGAGCTGTACGCCGGCTGGCGCCAGGCGCTGGCGCGGACGCTGCTGTAAACCAGAAGGGGTAACGGTCTTCATCGCGGCCATGGCGGTCCGCCGATGCGGGCGCTCTGGCAGGATTCTGATGTTCTGATGTTCTGATGTTCTGCTGATCGCGGCCATGGGCCGCTCCTACGGGATGCCAGGCTCCTGTAAGAGCGGCCCATGGCCGCGATAACACGTAGCAGACTTAGGACCGTAGTGTGGAAAACGGCGCAGCCTTTTCCACTGGGACGTCGCGACGCGGTGCTGCCCTCACCCCACCCCTCTCCCCGAAGGAGAGGGGGCTGTCCGAGTAGGCGCTCGGCTTCATCCGTCCTGGCAGGATCGGGCCGATTGGCGCGACCCTATCCGTGGTAGCGCCCCGGGATGGTTCAGGTCGGCAGGGTCATGAAGATCTGGGTGCCCTGACCGGGCCGCGAGACCACGCCGATGCGGCCGCCGTGCTGGCGGATGATTTCCTTGCACAGCGCCAGGCCCAGACCGGCACCGCCCTTCTGGCTGCCGATCTGTACGAAGGGCTCGAAGACCCGGCCCTGCTGGGCATAGGCGATGCCTTCGCCGTTGTCCTGCACCGCCATCAGCAACTGGTCGTTCTGGCGCATGGCCTGGATCACGATCCGCCCGCCCGCCGGGGTATGGCGCAGGGCGTTGCTCAGCAGGTTGTCGAATACCCGGGCCAGTTGCTTGGGGTCCAGGCTGACCCGCGGCAGCGGGGTGTGCAGCAACTCCACCGTCAAGTCGATCTCGCGTTCGCGGGCTTCGTCGACATGGCGGGCGCGAGCCTCTTCGAGCAGGTCGCCGATCTCGCTCGGTAGTTTCTCCGGGCGCTGCAGGCCACTCTGGTGGCGGGAATAGTCCAGCAGGTCGTTGATCAGCTGCACCAGGCGATGGGTTTCCTCGTCCACCGTCTGCAGCAGATAGGCCTCGCGGGACTCCGGCGCCACCTTGAGTCTTTCGCGCAACAGCCCGAAGGCCATGTGCATGCCGGTGACCGGGGTGCGTAGCTCATGGGAGGCGCGCAGGACGAATTCGTTACGCACCCGGTCGAAGGCGCGTTGCTCGGTGACGTCGCGCAGCACCATGAGCGCACCGACGCTGCGGCCATCGGCGTGGTTCACCGGCGTCAGGCTCCAGGCCAGCAGCCGCACCTCGTCGTCGACGCGGATCTCTAGGTCTTCGGGCGCCGCATTCAGGGCGCCACCGGCGAGCACGCGCTGCAGGCTCGCCTCGATCTCCGGCCGTTCCAGCGCCGCGATCAGGGATTCGCCCAGGTGGTTCTCGTTCCAGCCGAGCTGGCGGCAGGCCACCGGATTGGCGTGTTCGATGTTGCCCTGCGGATCGAGGATCACCAGGCCGTAATCGATGCTGTCGAGCACCGCCTGCAGGCGGCGCTGGCCGGCCACCAGGGCCTCGACGTTGGTCTGGCTGAGACGGTGCAGGGCCTGGGCCATGTTGCCGAAGCGTCGGCTGAGCAGGGTGAATTCGGCGATCTGCGAGGTGGGCAGCTGGACGTCGAAGTTGCCCTGGCTGATGCGCTCGGCGGCCTTGGCCAGGCCGTCGATGGGGCCGGTGAAGCGCTTGGCGATGCCGTTGGCCGTTACCACTCCGGTGACCAGGATGGCCACGCCGATCAACGCCAGCAGCAGGGCGATGATCACCGCCCGGTCGTGGGCCTCGTCCTGCATGCGCTCCAAGGTCACCACGTAGCTGCGCTGCAGATCGTAGATGCGGTTGCGCAACCCGTTGAGCGTCTCCTGGAACCCCGGATCGGCGCGCAACTGGGCGTAGTCGGTAGGGGGTGAGCGCAGGTACTGGGCGAAGCGTGCGTAACGCTGCTTGACGTCTTCCAGCACCGCACGTTGGTCGGGCTTGCGCATCTCGCCCTGGACCAGTTGCAGGTACTGCTCGAAGCGTTGCTGGGCGGCCTCCAGGGCCTTGGGGTCCGGCGCGCCATCGAGCATCTGGAACAGGCTGTTGCTCAACTCCTGACGCATGTTCAGCGTCAGGTTGATGAAGTCCAGGTTGCTGCGCGTCTGCACGCTCTGCTCGCGGGCCAGGTGCAGGACGCTCACCAGCCCCACCAGCAGCCCGATGAGGGCCACGGCGATCAGGGCGGAAATGCTGAGGAACAGGCGGGTGTGCAGCTTGATTGGCAGTTTCATAGCCCGTACTGCTTGCGTTTCCGATAGAGCGTGGAGGCATCGATACCCAGGGTCTTGGCGGCCTGGTCGAGGGTTTCGCTGGTGGCCATCACTGCGGCGATGTGGGCGCGCTCCAGGGCCTCCAGGCTCATAGCTTCACCGACCCGTGGCGCGCTGGCGGCGCCGCTGGGGGTCGGACCGTCGCCCAGACCCAGATGGTTGACGTCCACCAGGTCCTGGCCGCAGATGATGCTGGCGCGCTCGATGACGTTGCGCAGCTCGCGGACGTTGCCCGGCCAGCCGTAGGTCCGCAGGGCCTCCAGCGCTGCCTCGCTGAAGCCGTGGGCGGGTCGGTTGTAGTCCTTGACGAAGCGCGCGAGGAAGCGCTCGGCCAGGTCGACGATGTCTTCCTTGCGTTCGCGCAGCGGCGGCAGGTTGAGCACGATGACGTTGAGGCGGTAGAGCAGGTCTTCACGGAATTCGTTTTCCGCCACCATCTGTTCCAGGTTGCGGTTGGTGGCGGCGAGGATGCGCACGTCGGCGCGGCGGGTCACCGGATCGCCGACGCGCTCGTATTCCTTGTCCTGGATGAAGCGCAGCAGCTTGGGCTGCAGCGCCAGGGGAAAGTCGCCGATCTCGTCGAGGAAGAGGGTGCCACCGTCGGCCTGGCTGACCCGGCCCAGGGTGCTCTCGCTGGCGCCGGTGAAGGCACCGCGGGTATGGCCGAACATCTCGCTCTCCATCAGATCGGCGGACAGTGACGGACAGTTGATGGTGACGAAGGTCTTCTTGGCGCGGCGACTCCAGGCGTGAATGGCACGGGCCAGCTCACCCTTGCCGGAACCGGATTCGCCGAGGATCAGCACGTTGGCATCGGTGGTGGCGACCTGCCGGGCGGTCTCCAGGATGCTCATCATCGCCGGGCTGCGCGAGTCGAGGCCGGCGCTAGACTTGCGTACCTCGCCTTCCAGCGCCTCCAGGCGCGCCGAGAGCTGGCGGAATTCCAGCTGCTTGGCGGCGGCCATGCGCAGCTGGTCCGGGCTGCAGGGTTTCACCAGGTAGTCGGCGGCGCCGGCCTGCATGGCGTCCACGGCGGTATCGATGGCCGAGTGGGCGGTGACTATCACCACCCGCATCCAGGGCGCCTGGATGCGCATCTGCTGCAGCACGTCCAGGCCGTTGTCCGCGCCCAGGCGCAGGTCGAGGAAGCAGAGATCGTAGACCTGCCGCAACAGCAGGGCTTCGGCCTGGGCGGCGCTGTTGGCAGTGGCGACGCTGTAGCCGGCGTCCTCCAGACAGAAGCGGAAGGTACGCAGGATGGCGGCTTCGTCGTCCACGAGCAGGATGCGACCGCTGGTTTGTTCCATGACGGCAAAACTCCGGGCCGAAGGGCCGAAACGCACTAAAGGACAGGGCTGGCAGTTAGTCCATGATACATCGTGCAAGTTGCAATCCGCAGGACCGGTGGAGATCGGGAGAGTCAGCTGAGGTAGGTCGTGCAGAACGCAATCCCCTCACCCGGATGGCTGCCGAAAGGGCATTCAGTACAGAAAAAGATCGCTCCTTGGCCCGAGACTTCGTTCGTCAGTACCGACGGCGGGTACTGCTGGGGCGGTAGGGTCCGCCGAGCATCATGCAAAACGCAATGCTCCAGGCCTTGCACCTTGCAAGGTGCAAGTTCCAGGTACTCGCTAAAAATTGATAAGTAATTGATTTATATAGAATATTTTATTTAGAAAAAGCTGGCACGCAGTCTGCAATCTCCCTTGCAAGCCGGCCCCACGAGGGCCAACGGAATGCAGGAGAGACCCGATGATCAGCCAGACCCTTCGCAAGCACTTGGTAGGTACTGCGCTCTTCGCTTGCTTCGCCAGCGCCGCCGTCGCTGCTCCCCAGGGGCACGACGTCAGCCGCGAACAGGCACTCATCGACTCCACCCGCATTGCCGCCCAGGCCATGGTGCCCGCTGCCAAACCGCTGGCGAGCCAAGGTCGTGGGGAACTCAAGGCCATCCCCGCACAGTCCAACGGTGACCGTCTGGTAAAGCAGACCCGCTGGGTGTTCTGAGGAGATGGCCATGACCTGGATGCTGCTGCTGATTTCGTTGTTCATCGCAGCCGCGGTCGTGAGTGTCGGGATGTTGCTCAGCGCCTTGATGATGGGTCGCGCGCTCAACCAGACGCATAACCTCAACGGTATAGATCTTGAAATAACCGATGTGGAACCACGGATGGCGAGTCTGGACACCCAGGATATCGCTACTACAACCACTGCTCGCTGGACAGGTGCTGTCGTCCGCTGAGTGCACTTGCAATAAATAGGAGAAACACCATGCTGAGCTGGGCTATCACTTTCCTGATCATCGCCATCATCGCAGGCGTCCTGGGTTTCGGTGGCATCGCCGGTACCGCCACCAGTATCGCCAAGATCCTCTTCGTGCTGTTCCTGGTGCTGTTCGTGGTGTCCTTCTTCATGGGTCGTCGGCGTCCCTGACGCCAGCTTCCTGAAGGCTGGACAGGCTACCGGTCGTGACGACCGGTAGCCGAGGCACTGTCATCGAACTGCAGCGTTAAGCCGGTTCAATTGACAACCTCGAAGTCGTCTCACCCGAGGAGACGCAAGGGCCACAAGGTCGGGACGCTCTGCAGTAAGGGCGCGTTCCAAGGGTACAGGGAGTACCTTCGCACTCGTAGCGGACTTGGCTGGATACGACTACACCCCTGAATTCGATTGACTTCGGCCTCTGCCGGGGTTTGCCGACGTCAGGGGTGTCGTCGTTTCAGACATTGGGAAAGCAGTGTGCGAGCGAGTTGCTCAGCCCTGCCAGAAGGCATCCCACCAAGAGCGCTCGCCGCGAGCGTCTTCCAGTACCACCGTGCAGGTGGTCCCGGCGGCCAGCAGCACATCGTCCGCCAGCGGGTCCAGGGCGATGCGTACCGGTACCCGCTGGGCCAGGCGCACCCAGTTGAAGGTGGGATTCACGTCGGCGGTGAGTTCACGACTCTGGGGGTTGTCGCGGTCGTAGATACCGCGGGCGATGCTTTCCACGTGGCCATGCAGGACCTGGCCGCTCATCAGGCGCATTTCGGCGGCGGCGCCCACCTGTACGTGGGGCAGCTTGGTTTCCTCGAAGTAGCCATAGACCCAGAACGAATGGGCGTCGATGACGGCCAGCTTGGGCGCGCCCGCGGCAGCGTAGTCGCCCTTGAACACCGACAGGTTGGTGACGTAGCCGTCGACCGGCGCCACCACTCGGGTGCGCTTGAGGTTCAACCGAGCCGCTTCCAGCTGGGCCTGGGCCTGACGCAGATCGGCCTCGGCGGCCAGGGCGGCGGCGCTGGCGTCTTCACGGTTCTCGCGCGACACCACCAGGCTGTCGATGTCGGCACGGCGGCGGGCGTTCTGTTGGCGCATGGCCAGGGTGGCCTTGCGCGCGGCGACGGTGGCCTCGGCCTGGTGGACGGCGATCTCGTAGTGTTCCGGATCGATCTGCAGCAGCAGGTCGCCCTTGTTCACCCACTGGTTGTCGCGCACGGCGATCTCGGTCACCAGCCCGGCGACATCAGGCGCGATGGTGACGACCTCGGCGCGTACCCGGCCGTCGCGAGTCCAGGGATCGTTCATGTAGTGCACCCAGAGCAGCCGGCCGAGAATCAGGGCCAGGCAGACCACCAGCAGGGTGAAGAGCACGCCGAAGAGTTTCTTGAGGATCATGGCAAAAGTCCTAGCGATAGACGCACAGCGCCAGGGCGCAGTAGAGGCAGGTGAAGAGAGCCAGGCGCAGCAGCGCCGGATGCCAGACGAGGCGATAGAGCCCCACCGCGGCGAGCACCCGGTCCAGCGCCCAGGCCAGCAGGGCGGCGACCAGGAACAGCACCGTCACGGTGGGCAGGTAGAGGCCGTGGAAGGCGATTTCACGCGGCATGGGTGGTCTCCTGGTAGCGGGCCAGGGGACCCTGGGGATCGAGCAGGGCGCTGCGGATGAAGTGCAGGTCGCTCTGCACCTGGCGCAGGGGCGATTCGTCGTAGGGCAATTCGGCTGGTTCGGTCACTGCGCCCACGGCGGTCAGGGCCGCCTCCACCGCCGCCAGGGCGCGGCGCAGATTTTCCGTGCCGGGTTCGAGGAACAGCCGCACCAGGGCCCTTCCGACCACGCGGAGGGCCTGGCGCCAGGGGCTGCGCTCGGCATAGTGCGGCGCCGCAGGCAGGCGCGCCTGCAACTGGCGCAGCTCGATCACCGCGTGGCCGATCTCCAGTACGCAGAAGGCCCAGCCGATCAGCCGGCGCTGGGCCTCACCTTGGCCGGCGCTGACGCCATAAGCCTGGTTGAGCAGGTCACGGGTCTGGCCTTCGAAGGTGGGCGCCAGGTGCGGCAGCGGCGCACTCACCGCCCGTACCAGCTGCTGGCGCAGGTCGCGCTCCAGGCGGCGCCACAGCCAGGGGCTGTTGGGCGGCAGCAGCACCGCCGAGACCGCTGCGGTGATCACCATCGACAGCACCACGGCGATGCCGTTGTTGATGAAGGCGTAGGCATCGTAGACCGGCGGGTTGTCGGGGATCGAGGTGAAGCAGAAGAACACCAGGCAGCCCAGGCCGTAGCCCATCCAGCCCGGGCGCAGAGAGATCCAGGTGCCGAGCATGAACACCGGGGCCAGGGTCAGCAGCAGCAGCGGCAGGCCGGCGATCCAGGGAAAGACGAAGAAGGTCAGGAAGAAGCCCAGCAGCACCCCGCCGCTGGCGCCGACAGCCATCTGCAGGGCGGTGCGCTTGGGATCGGGCGAGGCCGAGGCCAGTGCCGAGACGGCGGCGGCGTTTAGCGCCAGCATGCCGCCGCTGGGATAGGCACTGGCGATCCAAAAGGCGCCGAGCACCAGCACCAGGAAGGCGCTGCGAATCCCGGTGACCGCCGCGCCGAAGGCATTGGCCTTGGCCACGAAGCGCGGCTTCCACTGTTCGCGACTGTGCCGCGGCGCTGCCAGGGAAGCGTGGGTCTGCAGATAGGCGTGCCATTGGCCGGTGAAGCGGAAGAGCAGCTCCACCGCGGTCTCGAAATCCCGCCGGTCCAGCTCGCTCAGCGGTGGCAGCTCGGCGCGCAGGGCGCGGATGCGGGGGCGCAGGGCCTGGTGCAGGGCGTCCAGCCGCGCAGTTGCCGCGGGGGCGGCGCGATCGCTGATGGACTGGTCGCGCCATTCCTCGAACAACTCCAGCAGCGGTGCCCAGAGGCGTTCCAGCGTCTGCAACGGCACCTCGGCCCCGCGTTCGCGCAGGCGCATCAGCGACCGGCTCAGGGCATGCAGGCGAGTGGTGAGACCCATGAATTCGGCATTGAGGCGCGCCAAGCGTCCACTGCGCATGCGCATGTGCGGGTCTTCGAAGGCGGTGGCGCTGCGCAGGCTTTCCAGCCCCACGGCTTCGGCGGCCAGGCGTACCCCGGCTGCCTCCAGGGTGGGGCGGTCGAGGCGCCCGCGCAGCACGTCGGCGGCCAGCCCGGCGAAACCGCCCATACGGCGATAGAGCGCCGCGCGCATGGCCGTGGTGCTGGTCTGCGGAAAGACCGCCGCGCTCACCGCGCCGCTGCAAAGCACCCCCAGGGTGATGGCCAGCACCCGCATCACTGCCGACATGAAGGCGGTATCGGCGTTCAGCGCCGCAGGAATGCCGATCAGGGCGGCGGTGTAGCCGGCCAGCATGCAGGCGTAGCTGCGAAAGTCGCGGTAGCGTGCCGAGCCGGCCACGCAGAGGCCGATCCACAGCGCCAGGAAGATCAGGAAGGGCACCCGCTCCTGAGCGAATAGGGCGATCAGCACCAGCATCACCGCCAGCCCCAGCAGGGTGCCCAGCACCCGGTAGAAGCTCTTGGCCAGCACCTGGCCGCTCTGCGGCTGCATGACGATGAAGACGGTGATCACCGCCGAGCTGGGGTGCGGCAGCTGCAGGCGCATGGCCAGCCAGAGGGTCAGGCTGGCGGCGAGCAGCACCTTGGCCTGATACAGCCAGAGGCTGCCGTCGCTCCGCGCCCAGGCGCCCAGAGCCTGGCGCAGCGGCGAGGCAGTGGCGGCGCTGGCGCTCATCGAGCCGCCTGCTCGACGGCTATGCGCGCCGGCACCAAGTCCTTGTCTGCGGGGCCGCGCTCGAGGTCCGTACCGCCACCCAGGGCCACCAGGGCATCGGCCTGGGCGGCCAGGCGCAGGGCGTGCACCTGGGCGGTGACGCGCTGCTGGGCGAACAGCCGGGTCTGGGCATCGAGCACGTGCAGGTAGTCGGTCAGGCCACGGCGGAAGGCCTCGCGGGCAATATCGTAGGTGCGCTGGGCCTCCTGGCTGGCCTGGTCGGCGAGGGTCGCCTGTTTGGCCGTCGAGTCGGCCTTGATCAGGGCATCGGAGACGTCCTTGAGCGCGCCGATCAGCGTCTGGTTGTAGGCGCTGACGGCCAGGTCGTAGGCCGCCGATTCTGCGCCGAGGCGACTGCGCAGGGCGCCGCCGTCGTAGATCGGCAGGGAGAACGCCGGGCCGATGAAGGAGCCGGTCTTGGCATGGGTCAGCATCTCGCTGAGCCGGCCCAGGGTGAGGAACTGGCCGACGTTGGCCACCAGGTCGATGTTGGGATAGAAGCTGGCGCGGGCGACGTCCACGCCCTTGGCCGCCGCGGCGATCTGCCAGCGGCGCGCTACCACGTCGGGGCGCTTGCCGACCAGTTCCAGCGGCAGGGCGCTGGGCAGCCGGGGCGCCGCGCCGAGGGTCAGGCGGGGCCGTTGCAGGGCGGCGCCGGCGCCCGGCCCTTTGCCGGCCAGGGCGGCGAGCTGGTTGCGATCCAGCGCCAGGGTCTCGTCCAGGGCTTCCAGCTGGCGCTCGGTCTCAGGCAGCAGGGCTCGGGCCTGGCTCACCTCGAACTGGGTACCGAGGCCGCCGTCCAACTGCCGCTGGGCCAGGGCGGCCAGCTGGCGCTGCTGTTCCAGGGTGGCGGCGAGGATGTCGCGCTGATCATGGTGCAGGGCGAAGCCAATGTAGGTGCGGACGATGTTGCCGGCCAGCTCCAGTTCGGCGGCGCGCACCTCGGCGGCGGCCTGGTGGGCCTGGTCCAGGGCTTGGGCGCTGGCATCGCGCTCGCGGCCCCAGAAGTCCAGGGCGTAGCTCAGGCCCAGCTCGGCATTGTTGTTCCAGGTGGTGCGGTCGGCCAGCTCACCGGGGCCGTAGAAGCCGTCGGTGGGCCAGCTGTAGCGCTTGAAGGCGCCCTTGGCCTCGACCTGCAGGGCTTCGCGGGATTCCGCCAGGCCGGCCAGGGACTCGGCGCGGCGTACCCGGGCGGCGGCGGTGGCCAGGCGGGGGTTGTCGGCCAGGGCGCTGGCGATCCAGCCATCCAGCTGGGCATCGCCATAGGCCCGCCACCACTGGCGCTCGGGCCAGGCCGCCTGGCGCGCGGCGGCCTGGATGGCGGCATCGGTGGCCAGGGCCTGATCGTCGAGACGCTGCGCCTGGGGCGCGTTATGACCGGTACTGATGCACCCGGCCAGCAGGGTCGCCAGAGCGACCACCGCCAGCGCGGGCCATCCTCTGCAAGGGGAAGGCGGCACGTGGGGGTCCGTTTGCAACGAGGCCGTCCCTGGGGTGGCGCCGGCGGCGCGGGCAGGACGGCGGAATGGGCTGGAACGGGAAGCGGGCATCCCTGAGGGCGAACGACCGGACAGGATTACCATTAGTATGCTAACGATTCTATAAAATTCTCGGCGGAGCGATTAGGGCATCAGCCAGCGAATCTTTGTTTCACATACTGAAATAATGTGGAAAATGGCGCTTTCGTCAGACTGTCGAGGCGGCATGGACACCCTGCACAACATGCGCGTTTTCGTCGCCGTGGTGGAAAGCGGCAGCTTCACCGGCGCGGCCCAGACGCTACAGACCACCACGGCCCACGTCTCCCGGTCGGTGGCCCACCTGGAAACCCATCTGCGCACCCGCTTGCTGCATCGGACGACGAGACGCATCGCCCTGACCGAAGCCGGCCAGCGTTACCTGGCCCGTTGCGAGCAGATCCTCGCCTACGTCGAGGAAGCCGAAGCCGAGGCGGGATACGCCCAGGCGCGCCCGGAAGGCCGTTTGCGGGTGCACAGCATGACCGGTATCGGCCAGCACTACGTAATCCGTACCGTCGCCGGCTATCGCAAGCTGCATCCCGAGGTGCGCTTCGACCTGACCCTGGCCAATCGCATCCCCGATCTGCTGGAAGAGGGCTTCGACCTGGCCATCGTGGTCGCTGCCGAGTTGCCCGATTCCGGCTTCGTCTCCCAGCAGATCGGCCAGACCTACAGCATCCTCTGCGCCTCGCCCGCCTACCTGGCGGAACACGGCCAGCCGCAGACCCCGGTGGAGCTGGCCGACCACGCCTGCCTGAGATTCATCAGCCCGGTGGTGTCCTTCGATCGCTGGAACTTCGAAGGCCCCAACGGACTGGAAACCTTTCGCCTCGGCGAGACGCCCTTCCAGGTCAACGTCGGCGACGCCATGACCGAGGCCCTGCGCCAGGGGCTGGGCATCGGCGTGCTGCCGATCTATTCGGCGGTGGACGGCCTGCGCGACGGCAGCCTGGTACGGGTGCTGCCGGCCTATCGCCTGCAACGCCTCAACGCCTACGCCCTCTATGCCTCGCGGCAATACCTGGATGCCAAGATCAAGACCTGGGTCGCCTACCTGCGCGAGCAAATCCCCCTGGCGCTGGCGGCGGACGAAGCCGTGGTGCACGCTGCCAGCGGACTTGTCTGACAATCGCATTGAGCTTCGCGGGGCGGTTGGACTAAGCTCGGGGAGACGGCGGTGTTGCCGCGGTCATAGTTAGTAAGCTATTGAAATATCGCCCGGTATCGCGGTCCTGGGGGCGACAGGACGGCTTCCTCGCGGCACGCTTCGCAGTCGTCGAGGTCCATGTCCCGGGTCGGCGGTCTCGCCGACGGACCGCCGTGCAGGACGGCCGGATCATGCAGGCGGTCGCGGACCGCCGTCAGTGCCACGGGAGTCCAATGAGCGCCCAAGCAGGACCCACTATGAGATTCGCCGACCAGCCGCTCAAGGGCATCGCCCTGATCTGCCTGGCGGTCTGGTTGTTCGCCTGCCACGATGCCCTCTCCAAGTACCTCGCCGGTTTCTATCCGGTGGTCATGGTGGTCTGGGCCCGCTACCTGTCCCATACCCTGTTGATGATGGGTATCTTCATCCCGCGTTCGGGGATGGCGGTGATCCGCACCAAACGCCCTGGATTGCAGGTGCTGCGGGCCCTGTGCCTGATCGGCTGCAGCCTGCTCTTCACCACGGCGCTGCACTATCTGCCGATGGCCGAGGCCACGGCGGTCAACTTTCTCGCGCCGCTGATGGTCACGGCGCTGTCGGTGCCGCTGCTCAAGGAGACCGTCAGTCGCAGCCAGTGGGCCGCGGTGCTGGCCGGCTTCGTCGGGGTACTCGTCATCGTGCGGCCGGGCGGCCAGCTGTTCACCCCGGCGGTGCTGCTGCCGGTCTGTTCGGCGGTGTGCTTCGGCCTTTACCAGCTGCTGACGCGGATACTCAGCGCCACCGACAGTCCCACCACCAGCAATTTCCTCACCGGGGTGGTCAACACCCTGGTCCTCAGCGCCCTGGTGCCCTTCTTCTGGGAGGTGCCGACGTTGGGCCACGGCTTCATGCTGGCGCTGCTCGGCTTCTTCGGCATGACCGCCCACCTGCTGCTGACCCAGGCCTTCCGCTATGCGCCGCCGGCGCTGCTGGCGCCCTTCAGCTACGGCCAGATCGTCACCGCCGGCATCGTCGGCTACTTCGCCTTCGGCCATGTGCCGGACGGCGGCGCGCTGATCGGCATCCTCATCATCTGCGCCAGCGGCCTGGCGGTGGCCTGGCAACAGAGCCGCAAGAGATCCAAGACCAAGCCGGTACCGGCGCCGCAACCCGAGGCCTTGCCGGAGGTGGTGGCCGACGCCGCCACGGGCGCCCCGGCTCAGCGCAGCCCGTAGTTCGCGATGATTCCCAGCAGAATGGCCAGGCCCGCCCAGTGGTTGTGCAGGAAGGCCTTGAAGCACACCAGGGGTTCCCGGTTGCGAGTGACGTGGAATTCCCAGGCGAAGCAGCCGGCCGCCACTACCAAACCTAGATAGAAGGGCAGGCCCAGGCCGAAGCGGCCGCCGGCCAGCGCCAGGCAGAGCAGAGTCATGCCCTGCAGGGTCGCGATGATCACCCGGTCGGCATCGCCGAAGAGGATGGCGGTGGATTTCACCCCGATCTTCAGATCGTCCTCGCGATCGGCCATGGCGTAGTAGGTGTCGTAGCCCACCGTCCAGATCACGTTGGCGACGAACAGCAGCCAGGCCGCCGCCGGCAGCTCGCCGGTCTCTGCGGTGAAGGCCATGGGCATGCCCCAGGAAAAGGCCGCGCCCAGCACCGCCTGGGGGTAGTAGGTGTATCTCTTCATGAAGGGGTAGAGGGCGGCCACGCCCAGGGCGCCGAAGGACAGCCAGACGGTGGTGGCATTGGTGCAGAGCACCAGACCGAAGCTGATCAGCACCAGGGCGGCGAAGAACAGCAGGGCTTCCTTGGGCGAGATGCGCCCGGTGGCCAGGGGGCGGTTCTTGGTGCGGGCGACATGGCCGTCGAAATTGCGGTCGGCGAAGTCGTTGATCACGCAGCCGGCCGAACGCATCAGCACCACGCCGAGTACGAAGATCACCAGATTCTTCAGGCTCGGCACGCCCTCGGCGGCGATCCACAGCGCCCAGAGGGTAGGCCAAAGCAGCAGGTAGATGCCGATGGGCTTGTCCAGCCGGGTGAGCTGGATGAAGTCGCGGATACGTTCGCTGCGCGGGCGGGTGGCGATGACCCGGGCACTGGGTTCGGGGGTGCGCGGTGCGACAGGGCGGCGATCACGGGGGCGGGCGGCTTTCTTTTTCATCGGACGGCTGCATGGCGAAGGGCCCGGCGATTATAAGGGCCCTGTCGCCAGATCGCTGCCGCGGCGATGGCGCGCTCAGGACTCGCGTTCGGCGTGGGGCCAGAACGCCGGCAGGAACACCTCGCTCACCAGGATGGCCAGGGGCGCGCGGCGGAACACCGAGCGGCGGGCCCAGCAGGCCGTGGCCTCAGTACCCTCGGGCAGCCAGGCTCGGGGATAGCGACAGGCTTCCAGGGGGCCGCGGACGAAGGCCGGCGCCTGGAACAGCCAGTGGCCGAGTGGGCGATCGCCCAGCGTCGACAGGTCGAAGTCGGCCGCCTCCAGGGCCGCGCGCGCGGCCACGCTGCGGGCGAACACCCAAGGCTCGCCGGCACCTCGCAGCCAGACCTCGCGCACCCAGCCGGAACTGGACGGCGCCACCTCGAGTGCCTGGCATTCATCCGGGCGCAGGGGTTGCCAGCCCTGTGCGAGCACCTCGACGGCGAAGCGCCCATCGCTGAGGGCGGTCAGGCGTTCGGTGAGGGAGCCCCGGTCGGCGTAGAGCCAGCCGAGTGGCGCCTCGGCATAGTCCGGCTCGCCACGGGCTGCCGCCTGGGTCAGCCAGCGCGGTGAGTCGTCACAGGCCCCAGACATTGCCCAGGGTACTCAGCAGGGAGGGCTGGGTGCCTTGCTTGCCGAGATAGCCGAGAATCACCTGGGCGAACTGGCTGGTCATGCCGCTGTTCATGCCCAAGGCGTTGAAGGTCTTGTCGACGTCCTGGCGGCTGTCGACGTTGCCCAGCAGGCTGCCCAGCGGACTCTGCTTGGCATCCTGGCCAGCGCCGCCGAGCAGATTGCCCAGGCCGCCGAGTTGCGCCAGACCGCCCGCGGCGTTGGCGCCGGCGAGCTGATCCAGTCCCGGCACGGCCTTGGCCAACTGGCTGTAGTCGTTGCCCACCAGCTGGTTCTTGGCCAGGCCGAGCAGGGCGCCGGTGCCGCCCACCGCCTGCTGCGGGGTGACGTTGAGCTGGGTGGTCAGCGCCTGCAGCAGGCCCTGGGCCTGGGGCGTGGCGGCGGCTGCGGCGGTGGCCTTGGCGTTGTTGTTGCCATTGACGCTGTTGTAGGCGTTGACGGCGTCGTTGAGGTTGAAGGCGAACACCGGGCTGGCTGCGAGCACCAGCGGCAAGGCGAGAAGAGGCAGACGCATGAACGGACTCCAGCGATTTTCGTGAAAGGTCACAGGATAACCCGGCGGCGATGACCGCAGACTGAACGGCGTCCCTGCGCGGACCCGACGCTGCGGTTATCATCGCCGTTTTGCCGGGAGAACTCCGATGCTCAACGGGTTGTGGCTGAGCTTCTTCATCGTCGCCGGGATCAGCGCCCTCGGGCAGTGGCTGGTGGCCGGCAACGCCGGGGTCTTCGCCGCCATGGTGGAGAGCCTGTTCGCCATGGCCAAGCTGTCGGTGGAGGTCATGGTGCTCTTGTTCGGCACCCTGACGCTCTGGCTCGGCATCCTGCGCATCGCCGAAAAGGCCGGCTTGGTGGACGCCCTGGCGCGGCTGCTCGGCCCGCTGTTCGCCCGCCTGATGCCCGAGGTACCGCGCGGCCATCCGGCGCTGGGGTTGATCACCCTCAACTTCGCCGCCAACGGCCTGGGCCTGGACAACGCCGCCACCCCCATCGGCCTCAAGGCCATGCGCGCCCTGCAGGAACTCAACCCGAGCAGCACCACCGCCAGCAATGCGCAGATCCTCTTCCTGGTGCTCAACGCCTCTTCGTTGACGCTGCTGCCGGTGACGGTGTTCATGTACCGCGCCCAGCAGGGCGCGCCGGACCCGACCCTGGTGTTCCTGCCGATCCTGCTGGCGCACACCTGCGCCAACCTGGTAGGTCTGCTGTCGGTGGCCTTCATGCAACGCCTGAAGCTCTGGGACCCGGTGGTCCTGGCCTGGATCGGCGGCGGCGCGCTGGCCTTCGGTGCCTTCGTCGCCTTTCTCTTCACCCTCACCGCCTCGGCGCTGGCCGGGTTGTCGTCGCTGCTCGGCAACCTCACCCTGTTCGGCATCATCCTGGCGTTCATGATCCTCGGCGCCCTGCGCAAGGTGCAGGTCTACGAAGCCTTCGTCGAAGGCGCCAAGGAAGGCTTCGACGTCGCCAAGTCGCTGTTGCCCTACCTGGTGGCCATGCTCTGTGCGGTGGGGGTGCTGCGTGCCTCCGGCGCCCTGGAGGCCATCCTCGAAGGCATCCGCCACGCGGTCACCTTGCTCGGCTGGGATACCCGCTTCGTCGAGGCCTTGCCCACCGCCCTGGTCAAGCCTTTCTCCGGCAGCGCTGCCCGCGCGCTGCTGATCGAGACCATGCAGACCCAGGGCGTGGACAGCTTCCCGGCCCTGGTGGCGGCCACCATCCAGGGCAGTACCGAGACCACCTTCTATGTGCTGGCGGTGTATTTCGGCGCGGTGGGCATCCAGCGCGCGCGCCATGCAGTGGGCTGCGCCCTGCTGGCGGAATTCACCGGGGTGACGGCGTCGATCCTGGTCTGCTACTGGTTCTTCGGCTGAGCTCCGTGCTCCGGCTCGAGCATCCACTCGTCCTGCACCATGCGCCGCTGGCGGCGTGAGGTGAGTTGCTGGGTCTGCCAATCCTCGGCGATCAAGGCGCAGTAGTGGCCGTCGTGCTGGCCCAGGCGAAAGCGTCGGCGCACGCCGATGGGATCGTGGTCCGAGCCATAGAAGGCCACCGCGCGGATTTCCAGGCCCTCGAACACCCAGCCCTCGGGCGGGCGATGGTCTTCCAGCGTCAGGCCGTTGCGCTCGGCGGCGCGGCGGATCAGGCCCTGGAAGGTACCGATGTGGGTGAAGTCGCCGGTGTTGAGTGGCCCCTGGTGGGTTGCCTGGCCCAGCACCAGGTCGGGGTCGACGTCATCCTGGCCACTCTCGCGGATGTCGGTGACGTCCGTGACCAGCGTTGCGCGATTGGTCCTGAGGATCACCGTGAGCTGGTTGATGAACACCGGCTCGGCGCTCATGTTCGACAGCAGGCAGAGGGCGCCCACGCCCTTGCCGGCGCCGCGGTTGATGATCAGCCGCGGCTGGCGCTGGCGCTTGTAGTTGTTGAGCAGGAGCTGAGCGTAGAGAATCCAGACGGCCAGGGTGCAGCACTGGGCGAACAGCGTGAGCACCTGGGAATTGTCTTTCAACCACTGGAACATGGTGGGGTACTTCGCGGACGGGGAACCTCATCGGAAAGACCTTTCGGGTGGCGGGTTCCACCGCTTCGTTGGCCGAAGGCCAGGCCTGAGAACGTCGCCACAGCTCAGGCGTCCAAGCCTGAGAGGTCATCACGCCAAGGAAAATCACCATGCTGCGTCTATCGCTGATCTGCTGTACCGCTCTGCTGAGCACCTCGGTGCTGGCCGAACCCCTGTCCTGCGAACAGCTCAAGGCGGACATCGAGGTCAAGATCCAGTCGGCCGGGGTGACCGCCTATACCCTGGAAGCGGTACCCAACGCCGAGGTCCGGGATCCCAACATGGTGGTGGGCAGCTGCGCCAACGGTACCTACAAGATCATCTACCAGCGCAACGACTGAGCCTCCGAGCAGGCGACGGACCGTTCATCAGCTGGATGCTTGTACAGTTACGCTTGGCTTAGTACTGTTTGCGCATACAGTATCTAGCCAAGAGGGTAATGCCATGTCGCTGTTCGCCCGGATTCGCCAAGCTCTGTCCCTTGCTCAGCCCGCCCCGCGTTGGATGGAGCGTGAGGATTTCCTGCGTCTGAGTCGCCAGCTGCGCGAGCAGAAGCCACGCGCTGCGGTCGCCCGCACCCTGGATCATGGCCAGGATGATTGGCTCAGCGTACCGGCCTGAGAGCCGGGACAGCTTCAGATGGGCGTACAGATGCCCCGTTCCGAACTCACCAGCTCCCGTTGGCCGTCGTAGAGGGTGATCTCCCCGCGACCGAAGGTGTGCTGGCCTTCCAGCCGATAGCGCTTGCCGGCCTGGAAGTCGGGATAGTCCAAGTCCAGGTAGCACTGGAAGCGCAACGGCTCGTTCCAGCCGAAGCGCGGGCCGAAGCCACCGCCGCCATAGAGTTCGTAGCTGTAGCTCACCTTGAGGCTATGGGCGCCCGGGCTGAGCTGGAAGTAACGGCCATCGTCGAGGCGCCGGCCATCCTGGGATTCCGCCAGCAACGAGGCGCCAATGGCGGGTTCGCGCAGCTGGAGATCGACCCAGGCCTGGTTCGGATCGACGGGAGGCAGCGGCGTGGTACAGCCGCTGAGCAGCAGCAGGGAGGCCAACAACCGCAGGCGCATGGTCGACGACTCGTGACAGAAAGGACGAATCCAGTCTACACGTCGCCACAGCGGCTGGCATTGCTGCGCGCCACTTCCTGGTTGCGCTCGTCATAGAGCCGTGCCCAGGGTCGCCAGCCGGTCTGGCCGGCTTCCAGGCGATAGCGCTCGCCGGCGGCGAACTGCTTGTAGTTGAGGGTCACCAGGCAGGTGCGCGGTAACGGATCGGCGGCCTGAGCGCCGATGTTGGTGGGCTGCACCTCGAACTGGTAGCGTACCTGCAGGTCATGGCTTCCCGGCCAGACCTGGAAATAGCGCCTGTCCTCGAGTTCCTTGCGGTCGGCGCGCAGGGCCTCGAGCTTGGCCTTGCCGTCGCTGTCCAGATCGATCCAGGCCTGCGCCGGATCGGGCTTGGGCAGCGGCCAGAGGGAACAGGCGCTGAGGAACAGCACAGGCAACAGCAGGCACAGTCTACGCATGACGGCTACAACTCCAGGCAGGGAAGGGCGCGACGCCCAATCCGGCACCCTGCCTGCGCGACGCGCGGGCCGGTGGCTGGCGTGGCTGTCCCTGGCGATCGGACTGGGCGGCTGTACCTCGGTCGGGTACTACGGTCAGATGGTACAGGGCCAGTGGGCGCTGATCCGTGATCGCCAGCCCATTGCGACAGTCGTCGCAGACCCGACGCGTCCCGCCGCTTTGCGCGAGCGCCTCGCCGCCGCCGCCGCTGCCCGACGTTTCGCCAGTGCCCAGCTGGCGCTGCCGGACAACACCAGCTACCGCAGCTTCGTCGAGTTGCAGCGGCCCTTCGTGCTGTGGAACGTCTTCGCCACCGCCGAATTCTCCACCCAGCCCACCACCCACTGCTTTCCCATCGCCGGTTGCGTGGCCTATCGCGGGTACTACCGGGAGGCCGCGGCGCGTGCCGCTGCCCAGGCGTTGCAGCAGCAGGGCCTCGACACCTACGTCGGCGGCGTACCGGCCTATTCCACCCTGGGCTGGTTCAGCGATCCGCTGCTGAGCAGCATGCTGCGCTGGGACGACGACCAGGTGGCGGCGACCATCTTCCACGAGTTGGCCCACCAGCGCTTCTACCTGCCGGGCGATACGGCCTTCAATGAGTCCTACGCTACCTTCGTCGAGCAGGAAGGCCTGCGCCAGTGGCGTGCCAGCCGTGGCCTGCCCCCACCGGACCCGGGGCGGGAGGCCCGCTACCAGCAATTCCGCGATCTGCTGCTGACCACCCGCGCGGACCTGGCCAGGCTCTATGCCCAGCCGCTCTCGCCGGCCGCCATGCGCACTGCCAAGGCCGAGCGTTTTGCGCGGTTGCGCGCCGACTACCAGCGCCTGCGCGCCACTCCGGCCTGGCGGGAAGATCGGCGCTTCGATGGCTGGATGAGCCAGCCGCTGAACAACGCCCGACTGGTGCCTTACGGCCTTTACGAGCAGTGGGTACCGGCCTTCGCCGCCCTCTATGCCCAGCATCCTGGCAACTGGCCGGCGTTCTTCCATCGGGTCCAGCTGCTGGGCGAGCGTCCGGCGGTCGAGCGCGAGCAGGCACTCAAGACGCTGCTGGCCGCCGGGACCAAAGCGGCGCCCTAGCGCGGCGCCCGCCAGTTGGACCAGGCCGCGATCAGCCCCAGGGCTGCCGCCAGCGCCAATCCCAGCCGCGGTGCCAGGCTGCCATCCAGATGCAGCAGCAGCGCCAGGGCCGCAGCGCCCAGGGCCATGCCGGTCTGGCGGGCGGTGGCCTGGACGCCGCCGGTGGCGCCGTTGCGCCCGGTCGGGGCAGCGGTCAGCATGATCCTGTTGTTGGGTACCTGGAAGAAACCGAAGCCGATCCCGCCGATCACCAGGCAGGGAATCAGTAGGGCGGTGGAGTGTGCCAACGGCATGCCGGCGGCGGCTGCCAGGCCCAGGGCGATGCCGAGGCCGCCCAGCATGCAAAGGCGCTGCGGCGGATAGCGATCGGCGAGGCGCCCCGCCACCTGTGCGGCCACCGCCACGGTGAGCGGCCAGCTCAGCATCAGCAGGGCGATCTGCAGGGGCACCAACCCCAACTGGTGCTGCAGGTAGAAGGGCAGGGCGAGGAAGCAGAGCATCTGCGCGGCAAAGGAACAGACCGAGGCCAGCACGGCATGGCGCATCACCGGCAGCCCCAGCAGGTCGACCGGCAGCAGCGGCGCTGGCAGGCCGCGCTCGCGACGGATCAGCAGCACCAGGCTGGCCGCGGCCAGCAGCAGCAGGCCCAACCCTTGTAGCGGTGCGGCGCCCAGGCGTTCGAGACCGCCGATGCCGGCGCCGAACAGCAGGGCGTTGAGCAGCACACTGAGGGGGTCGAGGCGGCGCTGGGCGCGCGGGCTGTCGGGCAGGTTGCGCACCAGTGCCGCGATCAGCAGGGCGACCGGCACATTGACCGCGAACAGCCAGGGCCAGCCGCCCATAGTCAGGATGGCCGCGCCCAGGCTGGGGGCGGCGGCCGACCCGAGGGCCACGCAGAGGGCATTGATGGCGATGCCGCGGCCCAGGCGTGCCCGCGGATAGGACAGCCGCACGATGCCCGCGCTGACGCACATGATGGCAGCGGCGCCCACGCCCTGGAGTGCACGGGCGGCTACCAGGCTGCCGAGGTTCGGCGCCAGAGCGCAGCCCAGGGACGCTATCCCGAAGATCCCGACCCCGGCGGCGAATACCGGTCGCAGTCCCCGGCGTTCGGCTACTGCAGCCAGGGGAAACAGCAGGGCAACCAGGCTCAGCTGGTAGGCACTGACGATCCACACCGCGGCGGCCGCCGAGACATCCAGGGCTTCGGCGATGCTGGGCAGGGCCAGGTTGGCGATGCCGCTGTCTAGCACCGTCATGCTGATGGCGAGCAGCAGGGCGGCGACCGCCCGATAGCGGCGTGGCCGGGGCAGGCCGTCGGCGACGGCGGTGGTGCTCAATCCTCGACCTTCACGTGCTGGTCGCTCTCGCCCAGCTTCCAGTAGCCGGCGGCCTTGACCCAGTCTTTTGGCAAGCCCTTGGCCAGCAACGCCTGGCGCGCGGCCCGGGCCTGGCTGGCTTCTCCGGCGATCCAGGCATAGCCCTCACCAGTGGGCAGCTCCAAGGCTTCCAGGGTCTGCACCAGGGCGGTGGGCTGGAGGTCGCGATAGACCCAGCGGATCTCGGCGTCCGCGGCGGTGGGCAGGTCTATCTCCAGGCCGGCGCGGGCTACCTCGGCGATCACCACCACCCGCACGCCGGCCGCCAACTGTTCGAGGCGGCGGGCGATGGCGGGCAGGGCGGTTTCGTCACCGGCCAGCAGGTACCAGTCGAAATCCTCGGGCGGCACCAGGGCGCCCTTGGGGCCGCCGATGATCAGCTCGGCACCGGGTTGCGCCTGGCGCGCCCAGGAGGTCAGCACCCCCGCCTCGTGCAGATAGAAGTCGATGGCCAGCTCGCCTCGTGCGGCATCGTAGTGGCGCGGGGTGTAGTGCCGGCCGACCAGTTGCTCGGAGCTGGCCGCGCGGATGGGCGTGGCGTCGGCGGGGACGAACAGCTTCACGTGCTCGTCGAAGGCCGCGCTCTGGAAGTCGGCCAGGTCGGGACCACCGAAGGTCAGGCGCAGCAGATCGCCGCCCAGTTCTTCGCGGCGGACCACGGTCGCCCAGCGTCGCTTGAGGTCGAAGCGCACGCGTTGGAAAAGATGACGGGCACTGGCATCGCCTGCTTGGCTGTGAAAAGATGGCGTCATTGCGGAGGTACCATTAATTGAGGTTCCTCACTATATTCGAGGGAAGTATTGCTCATGTCAACCGCCGCTGCCATTGCCGAAGCCTTGATGGACCTGAAACGGCAGATGCGTCAACAACTGGATGAGACGCTCAAGGCGTCCGGGCTCTCCTTCGCCCGCTACAAGGTGCTGAGGGTGCTGGAGCAACGGGGGCCCTGTCGCCCCGGCGAGGTCGCCGAGCAACTGCGCCATGCGCCACGCACCCTGACCGACGCCTTCGACGCCCTGGAGCGCGATGGTCTGGTCCGCCGCGAGCCGCATCCCCAGGATCGTCGTGCCTTGCTGGTGCATCTCACCGAGCAGGGCCGGCAGGCGCTGGACCAGGCCCAGGTGCCCCGGCGCCAGGCGCTGGAAGCCGTCTTCGCCCCGCTGGACGCCGCCGAGCAGGCGCAATTGTTGGCCTATCTCGAACGGGTTCGACGGCCTTCCTGAGCGGTGGGAGAACTCCGTGGCCGTCGCCGGGTTCGAAGCTGAGAACCCAGCGAGGAGATGTTCCATGAGCGATCAGCGTGCCGATGCCCATCTGGGCAAGACGCCACCCAACCAGCCTGCCCGCGACGAAGCCGGCCGGCCCGTTGACGTGGTGAAGAAGGATATCCAACAGCCGGAATCGACGCCGACCGATGGCATCGACAAGGTCATCACCCCGACCGACATCAAGACCAAGGAGCAGGAAGCGGAGGAATTGCGGCGCAAGACCGCCGAGGTGGAACGCAAGCTCCAATCCTGATGCTCCACGTGGAACCTTTGATGTCCTGCATCGCCTGCCATCGGTGCGAGCCGCTTCGGTGGCTGTGCGGTGCGCACCTACCATAGAGCCAGCCAGGGACCGTGATAGAGGCGTTTCACTGGTCGCCAGGCCGTCCCGCCTTTAGGGTTGCGCCGACCTTTCGCCGCCCCTGCAGGACCTGCCATGGACAAAGCCGCCTTTCTCGCCCAACTCGCCCACGACGGCTTCCAGCCACCGGTGCTGGTGGAGCGCGAGCCCCACGGGCGCCTGGAGGTCCACGCCCATCCCTTCGAGGCCAGGGCGCTGATCATCGATGGCGAATTGTGGCTGCGCACCGTGGCAGGAGAGCGCCTCTACCAGGCCGGCGACATCTTCCACTTGGCCGCCCATGAGTATCATGCGGAAGGCTTCGGGCCCGAGGGCGTGCGCTATCTGGTGGGACGCCGCCCCGCCTGATTTAACCGTCGCTATCGTTCTTCTCGATATCGCGGCGCTGGCGATTGAGGATCACGCAGCCGTAGATGCCGCCGCCGAGTAGCAGCAGGGACAGAATGGAGAAAAGTGCCATGAAGATGGAATCGTTCATCGAGGCCTCCTTGAGCGCGAGCCCAGGAGTCTAACGATTCGCGCCGACCCTTGCGGACGGCCTTTATGACGCGGTATTGCCGATGCCCGAGTGGCATCGGCAAACGCGTTGGGCGGTCAGCCTTCGAGGGTGGCGTGCAGGTTGATCTTGGCGCCCTTGAGCACCTTGGACACCGGGCAGCCTTCTTTAGCCTGGTTGGCGATGGTGGTGAACTGCTCCTGGGTGGCACCGGGGATCTTGGCCTTCATGGTCAGATCGATGGTGGTGATCTCGAAACCTTCGCCGACCTTGTCCAGGGTGACGTCGGCCTTGGTCTCGATGCGCTCGGGGGTGAGGCCTTGCTGGCCCAGCAGCATGGAGAAGGCCATGGAGAAGCAACCTGCATGGGCCGCGCCGATCAGCTCTTCGGGGTTGGTGCCCGGCGTGCCTTCGAAGCGGGTGTTGAAGCCGTAGGCATTGTCCTTGAGCGCACCGCTCTCGGTGGTGATATGGCCCTTGCCGTCCTTCAGACCGCCTTGCCAGACCGCGGAAGCATATTTCTTCATGGAGCGTCTCCGGTTGTGGGTACGAACCTATCTAGAACCTGGCGGCAGTCGGTAAGTTCGTTGCAGTCGATCCGCGGGTGGCGTGGTCAACCCTTTCCACCACGTCTGGAGGCCTTCCATGAACTATCGCAATCTCGGCCGTACCGGTCTGAAGATCTCGCCCCTCTGCCTCGGCTGCATGACCTATGGCGTGCCCGAGCGCGGCAATCATCCCTGGACGCTGCCGGAAGACCAGAGCCAGCCGCTGCTGAAGAAGGCGCTGGACCTCGGCATCAACTTCTTCGACACCGCCAACAGCTACTCCGACGGCACCAGCGAAGAGATCGTCGGCCGCTTCCTCAAGGCCAACGCCGTGCGTGAGGAGATCGTGCTGGCGACCAAGGTGTATTTCCCGCTACGGGACCGGCCCAATGTCGGCGGCCTGTCGCGCAAGGCCATCTTCGCGGCCATCGACGCCAGCCTGCAGCGGCTGGGCACCGACTATGTCGACCTCTACCAGATCCATCGCTGGGACTACCAGACACCCATCGAGGAGACCCTGGAAGCCCTGCACGACGTGGTCAAGGCCGGCAAGGCGCTGCACCTCGGCGCCAGCAGCATGTACGCCTGGCAATTCGCCAAGGCGCTGCACACGGCGGAACGCCATGGCTGGACGAGATTCGCCACCATGCAGAACCACGTGAACCTGCTCGCGCGCGAAGAGGAGCGGGAAATGCTACCGCTATGTCGCGATGCCGGCATCGGCGTGATTCCCTGGAGTCCCCTGGCCCGTGGACGCCTGACCCGCGACTGGGATGCCAGCACGGCGCGCACCGAAAGCGATGCCTTCGGCAAGACGCTCTACCGGGCGAGCGAGGAGTCGGATCGCCAGATCGTCGAGGCGGTGGCCCGCATCGCCGCGGCCCGTGGCGTACCCCGCGCCCAGGTGGCCCTGGCCTGGCTACTGCAGAAACCGGGAATCGATGCGCCCATCATCGGAGCGTCCAAGCCGCAGCACCTGGACGATGCGGTGGCGGCGCTGGAACTGCGCCTGAGCGAAGAAGAGATCAGTGCCCTGGAAGCGCCCTATGTGCCGCATCCGGTGGTGGGGTTCAGCTAAGCACGGGAGCAATCCTCACCCCGACCCTCTCCCGGAGGGAGAGGGGGAAGAGCGGGTCGGTGCGGTTGGATGAGTCCTGGCGCCCAAGATCCGGTAGAGCTTGCTGCACTCTTTGGAAGTGAGGGGTCTTCAGGCGTACCCGAATCTCACTTCACAAAGACAAGGGCCGCTTTGCTCCCCTCTCCCCAAGGGAGAGGGGCTGGGGGTGAGGGCCGCTTCACTCCGACCTGGACTCAGCGGACTACCCCTGCCCGAGTGCGAGGAGCAGCTAGCTCCCCTCTCCCTAAGGGAGAGGGGCCGGGGGTGAGGGTCACCCAGACTCAGGCGTACTGCTCGGCGATCTGCCGCTCGGCGCTGGCCAGGGCGGCGCCCTTGGCTTCGTCGCCGTAGGCCAGGCCCTCGGCGCGGACGATCTGGACGTCGGTGATACCGAGGAAGCCCAGCAGCAGCTTCAGGTACTCCTCATGGGCGATCCCGGTGGGCTTGCCGGCATGGATGCCACCCGCGGTGGAAACGATGATCGCCTTCTTGCCGGCGCAGAGACCTTCCGGACCGGCTTCGGTGTAGCGGAAGGTGGTGCCCGCCACGGTGATGCGATCGATCCAGGCCTTGAGTTGGGTCGGGATGGTGAAGTTGTACATGGGCGCGCCCAGCACCAGCACGTCGGCGGCGAGGAATTCCTGCAGGGCGCGGGCGTTGCGCTCGGCTTCGTCGCGCTGCTCGGCGGTGCGCTGTTCGGCGGGCGTGGCGCCAGCGGCCAGGCTGGCACCGGAAAAGTGACCCAGGGCATCGTGGGCCAGATCGTGATAGGTCACGTCCAGCGCCGGATTGGCCGCTTTCAGGGCCGCAACCACCTTGGCGCCCAGGGCGCGGGAAGCGGAATGATCGCCGAGGATGCTGGAGTCGATGTGCAGTAGTTTCATGGCGGTGGTCCTGTGGAGTTCGAGAAGATGAGTCCAGGCTACCGATAAGTCGAATGATCGATTAGTCCCGTAGAATGCGATGCATCGTCCCATGGGTAGGACAATCCGCCATGCAAGATCTCAACGACCTCGCCTACTTCGCCAAGGTGGTGGAAGCCGGCGGCTTCGCTGCCGCCGGACGGCTGCTGGGCATTCCCAAGTCGCGGCTGTCCCGGCGCATCGCCGAACTGGAGACGCGCCTGGGTGCGCGCCTGCTGCAGCGCACCACCCGCACCCTGACCCTGACCACCCTGGGTGAGCGCTACCTGGTGCACTGCCAGGCGCTGCTGCGCGAGGCGGAGAGTGCCGCCGAAACGGCGGCCAGCCTGTCCAGCGAACCGCGCGGGCCGCTGCGGGTGTCCTGTCCGGTGGCCCTGGCGCAAGATTATCTGCCCGACGTCGTCACCCGCTTCCTGCAGCGCTATCCCCAGGTGCAACTGGAGATGGTGCTGGTCAATCGGCGGGTGGACGTGGTCAACGAGGGCCTCGACGTGGCCTTGCGCGTAAGGGACGTCGACGACGTCGAGCCGGGGCTGATCGTGCGCCGCTTGCGCCAGGCCTCCGGGGTGCTGGTGGCCGCACCCGACTTTCTCGTCGGTCGCCAGCTGGATGCACCGGAAGCCCTGTTGGGGGTTCCCCTGCTCGGTGCCTTGGAGCTGGATCGCCGGGTGCACCTGCGCATGGTCGGCCCCAACGGCCAGCGCCGTGAGCTGGTGCTGGAAGCTCGGCTGGGCATCGACGACTTCAGCGTCCGCAAGACCGCCGCCCTGGCGGGCCTCGGCTACACGATGCTGCCGCTGCTCTATTGCGAGGCCGAACTGGCCGAGGGTCGCCTGCAACGCTTGCTGCCGGACTGGTCGTTGCCCGGTGGTCACCTGCAGGCCGCCTATGCCCACAGACGCGGCCAGCTGCCGGCGGTGCGTGCCTGGCTGGAGCACCTGGAGGACAGCTTCCGCGATCAGGGCGGGATGCCCGTCTAGACCACCGTCGCCCAGGCCGAGGCGAGTAGCAGCGCCGCCATCCCCAGGTTGAAACCGCGCCAGGCGCGGGTCGATTTCAGGCCATGCGCCGCCACCCGGCCGAGCAGGGCCCAGAGCCCCAGGCAGGGTACGGACACCAACAGGAACACCAGTCCCAGCATCAGCACCTGCCGCCAGAGATCGGCGCCGGGCTCGGCATAGACGGTCACCACCGCCAGCGCCATGCTCCAGCTCTTGGGGTTGAGCACCTGCAGCCCGGCGGTGCCGCCGAAACCCAGGCGGGCACCGTCGTCCGCCACTGTGGGCGCTCCGGCCCGCGCCAACTGCCAGGCCAGCCAGCTCAGCCAGAGCACTCCGGCCCAGGCCAGGCCGCGCTGCCAGTCGGGATGCTGGGCGAGGGTCTGGCCAAGGCCGAAGCCCACCACCAGCACCAGGGCCACCGCGCCCAGGCTGCCACCCAGCACCAGCGGCAGGCTGGCCCGGGCGCCATGGCGGGCGCTATGGCCGAGGATGAGCACATTGGTCGGTCCCGGGGTGATGGAGGCGACCAGGGCGAACAGCAGAAAGGGCAGCAGGGACATGGGAGACTCCTGAGAGGACTGAGCCGCCAGGGTCGCAAGCCTTGCCGCTAGCGGTCTGGAAGATTCGAGCAGCGCGCGCGGTAAGCAGCGGGGGTCAGACCATAGGCGCGGCGGAACCAGCGACCCAGGTGACTCTGGTCGGCGAAGCCCAGGGCGGCGGCGGTCTCCGCCGGCGACAGGCCTTCGGCCAGCAGGCGGCGTGCCCGCGACAGCCGCAGTTGCACCAGATAGGCATGGGGCGCCAGGCCAAAGGCGGCCTTGAAGGCACGGGTCAGGCGGAATCTGTCCACCCGGCAGGCCTGGGCCAAGTCTTCCAGGCCGATGTCTTCGTGGTGATGGGCATGCAGGAAGTCGCGGGCGCGCAAGGCCACCTGGGGCAGCCGCGGATCGCCGGCCTGGGGCGCCCGCCATTGCAGTTGCGGCAGGAGGCGCAGCAGCAGGGCGTCGAGGGCGCTCTGGCGGACGATGCGCAATTCCGGGCGGCTCAGGACCTCATGGGCCCAGGCCACGGCGCGGTGCAGCTCGGCCTGCTCCACCAGAGTCCGGGCGAAGCCGGGTTCGCCCAGGGGCCGGGCGTCGCCATGCAGCCCTTGCAGCTCACGCGCCAGCCACTGGGGATCGAGATAGAGCATGGAATAGGTGAAGCCCTCGGCCTCCGGCGCCTGGCCGTCGTGCAGTTCGCCGGGCTCCAGGAGAAAGACCTGCCCCGGGGTGCTCAGGTGGCGCTGGCCACGGCAGTGGAATTGCTGCAGGCCCTGCTCGGTGTAGCCCACCAGATAGGCGTCGTGCCAGTGCGGGTCATAGGCATGGCCCTCGAAATGGGCGCGCAGGGTCTCGATGCCGGTCTCGGCGTCCTGCTGCAGCTGGATCCAGTGATCGTCGGCCATGGCGAGAAGAAGGGGATCTGCGGGCTTTCCAGTCTAGGGTGAGATCCCGCGGCGGTCTGGAAGATTCGTGCAGTCCTGGCGACCCAGACGCGCGGGCAGCTCCCGCGCCAGATGACGGATCAACTCGGACAGTCGGCGCGGCACGTGGCGCTGCTGGCGGTGCACCGCATAGATGGCCGCCGCCGGGGCCTCATGATCGGTTAGCACCGGCACCAGGGCGCCACTGGCGATCAGCTCGGCGACGTCCCATTCCGATCTCAGGATCAGGCCATGGCCGTCCAGCGCCAGGCGTACCATCACCTCGCCGTCATTGCTGCTCAGGCTGCCACGGACCTTCTGGGCGAAGTGCTGGCCGTTCTTGGTGAAGCGCCAGACGGCGTAATCGCCGGCATCCTGGCGCAGCACCAGGCAATTGTGCCGCGCCAGGTCAGCCACGCTTTGCGGAATACCGGCCTGGGCCAGGTAGGCCGGGGCGGCGCAGAGCAGGCGGCGGTTGTCCAGCAGGCGGTGGGCGATGACCCGGGCGTCCGGCGGCTCGCCGACGCGGATGTCCAGGTCGAAGGGACCGTCCAGCAGATTCACCGGATGGCTGGAGAGGTGCAGGTTGAGTTCCAGCTCGGGATGATGGCGGGCGAAGTCCGATAGCAGTGGCGCCAGGTGGCGGCGGCCGAAGCCAAAGGTGGCGTTGAGATTGAGCGCACCGGCGAGGGGCGCATCGGGCCGACCGACCGCTGCTTCCAGGTCTTCCAGCTGAGTCAGCAGCGGACGGGCCCCTTCCAGATAGCGCAGGCCTTCCGGCGTTAGGTCCAGCCGCCGGGTGGTGCGGCGGATCAGCTGCACGCCCAGGCGCCGCTCCAGGGCGGTAAGTCTCTTGCTGACGGCCGCCAGCGATAGCCCCAGCTCCCGGGCGGCGGCGGTCAAGCTGGGGTGGCCAGCCAGGCGAACGAAGAAGGCGAGGTCATCGGTAGACAAGATTCTTGATTCCAGGTTAAGAATGGCTTTCCCTTTGGCGGGATTGTACGCCTCCGGCGCAGGACTACACTGGGTCCATTCCATCCAGCCTGCCGGAGAAAGCCCATGCAAGCGTCCAAGCCCCACAAGATCGCGGTCATCGCCGGCGACGGCATCGGCAAGGAAGTCATGCCCGAGGGCATCCGGGTGCTGGACGCCGCCGCCCGCCGTTTTGGTATCGACCTGCAATGGGACCACTTCGACTTCGCCAGCGCCGAGTACTACCAGGCCCACGGCAAGATGCTGCCGGACGACTGGTTCGAGACGCTCAAGGACTACGACGCCCTCTATTTCGGTGCCGTCGGCTGGCCGGACGTGGTGCCCGACCACATCTCGCTCTGGGGTTCGCTGCTGCAATTCCGCCGCCGCTTCGACCAGTACGTCAACCTGCGGCCTTGCCGGCTGATGCCCGGGGTCAAGGCACCCCTGGCCAATCGCCAGCCCGGCGACATCGACTTCTATGTGGTGCGCGAGAACACCGAGGGCGAGTATTCCAGCGTCGGCGGCATCATGTTCGAAGGCACCGAGCGCGAGGTGGTGATCCAGGAAACGGTCATGACCCGTCACGGTACCGATCGTATCCTCAAGTTCGCCTTCGACCTGGCCCAGCAGCGGCCGCGCCAGAAGCTGACCTCGGCCACCAAGTCCAACGGCATCGCCATCACCATGCCCTGGTGGGACAAGCGCGTGGAGGAGATGGGCAAGGCCTATCCGGACGTGGCGGTGGACAAGTTCCACATCGACATCCTCACCGCCAACTTCGTCCTGCATCCGGATTGGTTCGACGTGGTGGTGGCCAGCAACCTTTTCGGCGACATCCTCTCCGACCTGGGCCCGGCCTGCACCGGCACCATCGGCATCGCCCCCTCGGCCAACATCAATCCGGAGCGCAATTTCCCCAGTCTGTTCGAGCCGGTGCATGGCTCGGCGCCGGACATCGCCGGCAAGGGCATCGCCAATCCCATCGGCCAGATCTGGTGCGGCGCCATGATGCTGGAGCACCTCGGCCATGCCGAGGCCGGCGCTGCCGTGGTGGCGGCCATCGAGGCGGTGCTGCGCCAGGGTCCCGAACAGGCGCCCCTGACCCGCGACCTCGGCGGCCAGGGCACCACTGAAAGCCTGGGTCAGGCTATCGCCGCGGCCCTGGCCTGAGATGGACGGCCTCTTTGCGGGATTCGAACAGCGGCGGCTGAACGTCGACGGCGTCGAGATCAACTGCCGCATCGGCGGTCAGGGTCCGGCGCTGCTGCTGCTCCATGGCCATCCGCAGACACTTGTCATGTGGCATCGGGTGGCGCCACGCCTGGCCGAGCGCTTCACCCTGGTGGCCGCCGATCTGCGCGGCTATGGCGACAGCGCCAAGCCGGCAGCGGGTGCCGAGGCGTACAGCAAGCGCACCCTGGCGCGGGACAACGTCGAGCTGATGCGCCTGCTCGGCCATGAGCGCTTCGCCGTGCTGGCCCATGACCGCGGCGCCCGGGTGGCCCATCGCCTGGCGCTGGATCATCCCGCGGCGGTGGAGCGACTGCTGCTGCTGGACATCGCCCCGACTCTGGCCATGTATCGGCAGACCGACGAGGCCTTCGCCCGCGCCTATTGGCACTGGTTCTTCCTGATCCGCCCGGCGCCGCTGCCGGAGCGGCTGATCGAGGCCGATCCGGAAGGCTATCTCAAGGGCGTGATGGGGACCCGCAGTGCCGGCCTGGCACCCTTTCCGCCGGAGGTACTGGCCGAATACCTGCGCTGCCTGAGCCTGCCCGGCACCGCCCGCGGTATCTGCGAGGATTATCGCGCCAGCGCCGGGATCGACCTGGCGCATGACCAGGCCGATCTGGATGCGGGTCGCCGGCTGGAATTGCCGCTGCGAATACTCTGGGGCGCGGAAGGCACCGTGGGGCGCTGCTTCGATCCCCTCGCCGAGTGGCGTCAGGTGGCCACCCAGGTCAGCGGTCGCGCCTTGCCGGGCGGTCATTACCTGGCGGAGGAATTACCGGATCTGGTCGCCGACGAGGCCCTGGCCTTCTTCGGTTGAGTCGCCTGCCGTAAAGGAGTGTTTCGTCATCTTTTTGTAATAAAACGTGACGTAGTTGGAAATGAGCGGGTCCTATTCGTGAAATTTTCGTGAAACGAGGACCCGATGAAAGATCCACTCTTCACTGCCACCTGGCAATGGCGCCGCCTGGCGCTGGGCCAGGGCCTGGCGCTTGGCCTGCTGCTGCTCTGGCTGATCCCTGGCGTTCGCAGCCAACTGCTCACCTTCGACGCCGGGTTGTTCCACGCCCTCAATGCGCCGCTGGCACATTCCACCGCCTGGCTCTATCTCTGGACCTTCTTCAGCCTCCGGCCGGTGGATGCCCTGGTCGGCCTGATCCTGCTGGCGCTCCTGGTGCGCGGCGATTGGGCCTATCCGGCCCGGCAGGTACGGCCAGCGCTGGCGGCCTTCGTCGGCTTGCTGGTGATCCTGCTGATCGTGCGGACCCTGTTGACCAAGGGCATCGAAGCCGCGGGCCTGCAGCACGCCAGTCCGTCCGATGTGCTCTCCGGTGCCTATCTGCTCAGCGAGCGCTTTCCCGGGCTGGAGCACGGCTGGGAATTGAAGGACAGATCCGGCGCCAGCTTTCCCGGTGACCATGCCTCGGTGCTGCTGCTCTGGGCGCTGTTCATGGCCCATTTCACCCGCGGTGGACGCCGGCTGGTGGTGGCCGCGCTGGCCGTGCTGTTCATGCTGCCGCGCCTGGTGGCGGGCGCCCACTGGGGATCGGATGACTACATCGGCGGTCTGGCGCTGGCGCTCAGTGTCATCAGCCTGGGTCTGCATACTCCGCTGGCGGCATGGTTCGCCCGCCAGGGGGAGCGCCTGCTGACGCCACCACTGTGCTGGTTGGGCCGACTGCCGGTGGTCGGCCGTTTGAGTCTGTTGCGGAGTTAACGCGCGGCGGCCAGGGCCGGCAGCAATTGCTGGTCGATGGCCTGGCGCACCGCCGGCAGCAGCGCCGCGCTGCCGGACAGCAGCTCCTGGATCAACTGGCGCAAGGCGACGGCGCGCTCCTGGGTGAGGGCGGTCAGCGCCTGGCGACAGGCGTCGTCCGCCGAGGCTTCCGGGGTGACGTTGAAGCCCAGCGCGCGCAGGCGGTCGCGGAAGTCATCCTGGTCGATCAGGTCGGCGATCATCATGGCACTGCCCTCTGGTGTCTTTGGTCGGATTCTCGCATTGGCGACGTCGACGGCAAGCCAGGCTGGCGCCAGCACGCAGCCCGATGTCGTTTTTGGATAGGGCGGTAGCCGCCGACCAGGCAATGTAGGTTTATTACGACATTCGCTCGGACAATCTGCCGCAGGGGCAATCGACGAGATCGGCGGTAGAATGGCACCATTCCTTGGATTTTTTAGGTCGTTCGCCTCCAGAGGCGGGCAATCTCCGGTTACACACTGAGGCCCATCAGGGCGTTTGAACCTCTTCCGTCTCCAGCGGTTGAGGTTTTTTTTGCCTCAGCGACGGCAGGACGTTGCGCCATCACCCCGAACGGACCAGGGCCTGAGCGAGGCTGGACTCCAGTGCCCGGCGCAGGGCCTCGGGGCGCGCACCCGCTGCGCGCAGGGCGCCGTGCAGCAGGCCGGCGCCTTCCCATAGCCGACAGGGGGTACCCGCCGCGCGCAGGGCCAGGGCATAGGCGTGGCCGTGATCGCGCAGGGGATCGCGGCTGGCTAAGGCGATGAAGGCCGGTGCCAGCCCCGCGTGGTCGCTGGCCTGCAGCGGCAGGGCCAGCGGCTCGGCGCGATCCCGTCGTTCCGGCAGGTAGACCTCCAGGCAGGCCCGCCAGTCGGCCGCGCTCAGCAGCGGCGCCTGGGCCTGGTGGCGTTCGCTAGGCAGCAGCCGATCCGTCAGCGCCGGATAGATCAGCGCCTGCAGGCGCGGTTGCCGGCGATCCTGGGTGCGCAGCGCCAAGCACAGGGCGGCGGCCAGATTGCCGCCAGCGCTGTCACCGGCTACCGCCAGCCGGGTTTGGTCCAGCCCCAGGCGCGAGGCTTCGTCGCCCAGCCAGTTCCAGGCCCGGAGGGCGTCGTCCAAGGCGGCGGGATAGGGATGCTCCGGCGCCAGGCGATAGTCCACCAGCAGCACCGCCAGCCCCAGCCGCCGCGCTAGGCGGGCAGCGAGAAAACCATGGGAATCCAGATCGCCAAGCATCCAGCCACCACCGTGCAGATAGAGCAGGGCGGGGCGCTTGGCGGCGGGCGCCTGCGGCGCCACCAGGCGCAACGGCACCTCGCCGGCACGGTGATCGCTGACCGCCAGGCCCTGATAGTCAGCCGGTGCCAGGGCGGCGCAGAGCCGCGCATAGGCCTGACGTTGGGCGCCGATAGCCGGATCGGCCGTGGCGCAGGCCTGGCTGGCCGCGACGAAGGCGGCCATGTCCACCGACAGCGGCGGCTGGCTCATCGCCGTGCGGGCGGCAGACCGATGACCCGCCCCACGTGCTCCGGCCAGGGCTCGTCCTGCTGCGCCGCCAGCTGGGTCGCCAGCCAGTCGTACACCACGGGGGCGAAGGGCGCGGACCTGGGGCCGGCCAGGTCGACGTGCAGCAGCAACTGCTCGGAGGCCGCCAGCAACTCGGTCGCGCCGGCGTGGTACAGCCCGAAGTGGAGGTGCAGGCGCTTGGCGTCCAGGGCCAGGAACCTCACCCGCACTTCCAGTTGGGCGTCCGCCTTCACCTCGTGGAGGAAGTTGAGATGGCACTCCAGGGTGAACAGCGAGTGCCCGCTGGCGGCGCGGCCGGCGGCGTCCAGGCCCATGGCGTCCATCAGGGCGTCGCTGGCGTGGCTGAAGATCAGCAAGTAATAGGCATCACGCAGATGGCCGTTGTAGTCGACCCAGTCAGGGGCGACCGCTGTGCTGTGGATGAGCATGCTGTCCTCCTAGTCCCGAATGCCGTGGCGCGCCTTGCACTCGGCGATGGCCGCCTGCACCGCCAGCAGGCAGTCGTCGCGATAGCGTTCCAGCGCCGCCAGCTCCAGGTCGCCCTGTTGCGCCTGGGTGCCCTCGACCACGGCGTCGATCAGGCGGTCGGTCAGTTCCGGGGCTTCCAGGTAGGTCCAGGGCAGCTTCAGCGCCGGGCCGAATTGCTGCATGAAGTGGCGCATGCCCGCCGGGCCGCCGGCCAGGGTGTAGGTGAGAAAGGTGCCCATGAACGACCAGCGCAGGCCGGCGCCATAGCGGATGGCATCGTCGATCTCGCCGGTGGTGGCGACGCCGTCGTTGACCAGGTGCAGCGCCTCGCGCCACAGGGCTTCCAGCAGGCGATCGGCGATGAAACCGGGCACCTCCTTGCGCACCCGCAGCGGCCGCATGCCCAACTCGCGATAGAAGGCTTCGGCGCGCGCCAGATTGGCCTCCGAGGTCTGGGCTCCGCCGACCACTTCCACCAGCGGCAGCAGATAGACCGGATTGAACGGATGGCCCACCAGGCAGCGCTCGGGGTGCTGGGCATCGGCATAGAAGTCGCTGGGCAGCAGGCCCGAGGTGCTGGAGCAGATCAAGGCGTCGGGCCGTGCTGCCCGGCTGACTCGGGCGTGCAGGTCGCGCTTGAGGTCCAGGCGCTCGGGCGCGCTTTCCTGGATGACGTCGGCAGCGGCCACCGCAGCTTCCAGATCGGTATGGAAGCTCAGGCGTTCCAGGCTGGCGCCGGGCGCCAGGCCCTGGGCTTCCAGCGCCGGCCAGGCATTGGCCAGGCGGGTACGCAGGGCGGCCTCGGCCCCGGGCGCCGGGTCCCAGGCACGGACGTCCAGACCGCGGGCCAGCGCCCGGGCGATCCAGCCGGCACCGATCACGCCGGTACCGAGGGCGGCGAAGACGGCGCTCATTGGGCACCTCCCAGGTTCATCTGCTTACGCCCTTCGGCCGGGCTCAGGGCCCGTCCACCCAGCCGCTCGATGATCTGGATCACCCGCTCCACCAGGCTGCCGTTGGTGGCGTGGACGCCGCGGTCCAGCCAGAGATTGTCTTCCAGGCCAACGCGCACGTTGCCGCCCAGCAGCATGGCCTGGGCGGCCATGGGCATCTGCATGCGACCGATACCGAAGCCGGCCCAGCAGGCGCCCGCTGGCAGGTTGTCGACCATGGCCTTCATGGTGGTGGTGTCGGCCGGGGCGCCCCAGGGAATGCCCAGGCAGATCTGGAACAGTGGGTCTTCCAGCAGGCCTTCCTTGAGCAGCTGCTTGGCGAACCAGAGGTGGCCGGTGTCGAAGATCTCCAGCTCCGCCTTCACGCCCAGCTCGGTGATGCGCTTGGCCCCGGCGCGCAGTTGCGCGGGGGTGGAGACATAGATGAAGTCGCCATCGCCGAAGTTGAGGGTGCCGCAGTCCAGGGTACAGATGTCCGGGCGCAGTTCCTCGATGTGCAGCAGACGGGTGAGGGGACCGACCAGGTCCGTACCGGGTCCGAATTCGGTGGGGCTTTCGCCCGGCCCGATCTCCAGGTCGCCGCCCATGCCGGCGGTGAGGTTGATGACGATGTCGGTGTCCGCCTCGCGGATGCGCTCGACCACCTCGCGATAGAGCGCCACGTCGCGACTCGGCTTGCCGGTGGCGGGATCGCGCACGTGGGCATGCACTACCGTGGCGCCGGCGCGGGCGGCCTCCAGGGCGGCCTCGGCGATCTGCGCCGGGGTAACGGGAACATGGGGATTGCGGCCTACGGTATCACCGGCGCCGGTGAGGGCGCAGGTGATGATGACATCGGTATTCATGAGTCTGTCCTTGGCGATCAGAGCTTAACGGCGGCGGGCTGGCCGGAGTACGAGGTGACGCCTTGCAGGAAGGCGTCGAGGCGTTGCGGGTGTTCCTTGAGCCAGGCGCGGGCAGCATCCTTGGGCGCGGTGCGCTCCAGGATGGGCGCCATCACGGCGCTGACTTCGGCGCTGTCGAGGTGCAGGTTGGTGAGCAAACGCTGAACATTGGGGCAGCGCTGCGGGTAATCCGCGGTGGTCACCACCGACACCGTGGCCTGGCCTTCGTTGGGGCCGAAGATGTCTTCGCTGCCGGTGAGGTAGCGCATCTTGATCTGCAGGTTCATCGGGTGCGGCTTCCAGCCGAAGAAGACGATCCACTCCTGGCGCTTCTCGGCCCGGCGCACGGCGCTGAGCATGCCCGCCTCGCTGGACTCCACCAGTTGGAAGTCCTTGAGGCCGAACCTGTTGGTCTTGATCATCTCGGCGGTGGCACGGTTGGCGCCGCTGCCCGGCTCGATGCCGTAGATCTTGCCGCCGAGCTTGTCCTTGAAGCGGGCGATGTCGGCGAAGGTCTTCAGGCCGCCTTCGTAGACGTACTCGGGCACCGCATAGGTGGACTGGGCATCGGCCAGCAGCGGCGGGGTCAGCACCTTGACCTGGCCCTTGTCGACGAAGGGCTGCACCACCGGCTGCATGGTCGGCTGCCAGTAGCCGAGGAAGACGTCCAGATCCTTGTTGCCCATGCCCGCCATGATGATCTGCTGGGAAGCGGTGGTCGGCTTGACGCCGTAGCCGAGGCTTTCGAGCATGACCTCGGCGAGGGCGCTGGTGGCGACCACGTCGGTCCAGCCGACGAGGCCCAGACGCACGGTCTGGCAGCTGTCGGGATCGGCGGCGCGAGCGCTGCCCAGGGTGGCGGCCAGCAGGCCGCAGGCGAGGAGGGTGGAACCGAGGGTCTTGGAAGGCATGGCGAACTCCTGGTGGCGGCTTGCCGAGGATGACTGCCGGTGCCTGCTACCCTAGGCGTGTTGCTGAGTGGCCATGCGCAGCCCGACGACCGGAATTTGCACCCTGGCGACCTTCTTGCTTGCCAGAGCGAACCGTTACCGAGGACGCCCCCCCCATGCCGCAGTCCTTTGCCTTTCTCCTGCTGCCCGGCTTTTCCGCCCTGGGCTTCATCGCCACCCTGGAACCCCTGCGGGTGGCCAATCGCTTTCGGCCGGGCAGCTATGCCTGGCGCATCCTCGGGCGTGACGGCGTGGCGGTGACCGCCAGCAACGGCATGTCGGTCAACGTCGACGGCGGTCTGGAGGCGCTAACGCCAGGGACCACCCTGTTCGTGGTGGCCGGCTTCGAACCCCTGGCCCACTACGACGACGGCCTCGCCAGCTGGCTGCGCCAGGTCGCTCGCCAGGCGCATCCCCTGGGCGGCATCGACACCGGCGCCCTGATCCTGGCCAGGGCCGGTCTGTTGGACGGGCATCGTGTCACCCTGCACTGGGAAGCGGTGGCGGCCTTTCGCGAAGCCTGGCCGCAGCTGTCGGTGACCGGCGAATTGTTCGAGATCGATCGCGGGCGCATTACCTGCGCCGGGGGCACGGCGAGTCTCGATCTGCTGCTGGAGCTGATCGGCCGCAGCCACGGTAGCGAACTGGCGGTGCAGGTCTCCGAGCAGTTCGTGCTGGGGCGTATCCGACCGCCACGGGAGCACCAGCGGCTGCAGGTGGCGCAGCGCTACGGCATCGCCAATCGCAAGCTGATCCGCGTGGTGGAGCGCATGGAGCGCCATACCGAGACGCCCCTGGGCACCCTGGAGCTGGCTGCCGGCATCCAGGTGACCCGCCGCCAGCTGGAACGGCTGTTTCGCCTGCACCTGGACACGACTCCTTCCATCTTCTATCTGCAACTGCGCCTGGATCGGGCCCGCCAGCTGCTGCAGCAGGGTGACGCCAGCGTGCTGGAGGTCGCCCTGGCCTGCGGTTTCGAGTCCGCCTCCTACTTTTCCCGCTGCTACCGGCAGCGCTTCGGCCTGAGTCCGCGGGAGGATCGACCGCACCGGTCGTCGGCACCGGAGGCCGCCGCGGTGGTCGAGGCCCTGCCGCCAGGGTAGACCGACCCGGTCACTGACGCTTCTGGTGATACCTCTGTCGTTTTTGCATCCGGTCGGCCGGAACCCCAGGGCTATGCTGGCCTCGAATCGCCGGCAGTCGTTCCGGCGCAAGACTTTCGCCGGAGCCCGTCATGAATGCCACCGAACTCCACGCCGACAGCATCGTCATCGACGGGCTGATCATCGCCAAGTGGAACCGCGAACTCTTCGAAGACATGCGCAAGGGTGGCCTGACCGCCGCCAACTGCACCGTCTCGGTGTGGGAGGGCTTCCAGGCCACGGTCAACAACATCGCCGCCAGCCAGAAGCTGATCCGCGAATGCAGCGACCTGGTGGTCCAGGTGCGCACCACCGCCGAGATCCGCCAGGCCAAGGCCCAGGGCAAGACCGGCATCCTGTTCGGCTTCCAGAACGCCCACGCCTTCGAAGACCAGATCGGCTACGTCGAGATCTTCAAGCAGCTCGGCGTGGGCATCGTACAGATGTGCTACAACACCCAGAACCTGGTGGGCACCGGCTGCTACGAGCGTGACGGCGGCCTGTCCGGCTTCGGTCGCGAGATCGTCGCCGAGATGAACCGCGTCGGCATCATGTGCGACCTCTCCCATGTCGGCTCCAAGACCAGCGAGGAAGTCATCCTCGAGTCCAAGAAGCCGGTCTGCTACTCCCATTGCCTGCCCTCGGGCCTGAAAGAGCATCCGCGCAACAAGTCGGACGAAGAGCTGAAGTTCATCGCCGACCACGGCGGCTTCGTCGGCGTGACCATGTTCGCGCCCTTCCTGGCCAAGGGCATCGACTCGACCATCGACGACTACGCCGAAGCCATCGAGTACGTCATGAACCTGGTCGGCGAAGATGCCATCGGCATCGGCACCGACTTCACCCAGGGCCATGGCCACGACTTCTTCGAGTGGCTGACCCACGACAAGGGCTACGCCCGCCGCCTGACCAGCTTCGGCAAGATCGTCAACCCGCTGGGTATCCGTACCGTCGGCGAATTCCCCAACCTGACCGAGACCCTGCTCAAGCGCGGCATGCCCGAGCGCACCGTGCGCAAGGTCATGGGCGAGAACTGGATGCGCATCCTCGGCGAAGTCTGGGGCGAGTAGTGAATACCCCGGGAGCCTACTGCGCACCCCGCTAGCGGCGTCGCGTCCTCGCGCCAGGTTCGCCGTACCTCGGTACCGCTCTCACCTGGCGCGCTACGGCTCCACAGGCATTCACCCACACCTTTCATAAATACGTAACGCAAATTCGGAGCCCACACATGGCCAGCCACGCCCCCGAAATGCCCATCCAGGTCGACGACGAAACCGGCGTCTGGACCACCGACGCCCTGCCGATGCTGTACGTACCCCGGCACTTCTTCGTCAACAACCACATGGGCATCGAAGAAGTCCTGGGCGCCGACAAGTACGCCGAGATCCTCTACAAGGCCGGCTACAAGTCCGCCTGGCACTGGTGCGAGAAGGAAGCCGAGTGCCATGGCATCCAGGGCGCCGCGGTGTTCGAGCACTACATGAAGCGCCTGTCGCAGCGCGGCTGGGGCCTGTTCGAGACCCAGAAGCTCGACCTGGAGACCGGCCATGCCGAGGTCAAGCTCAAGCATTCGGCCTTCGTCTACGTCTACGGCAAGGTCAACCGCAAGGTGGACTACATGTTCACCGGCTGGTTCTCCGGCGCCATCGACCAGATCCTGGCGGCCAAGGGCAGTGCCATCCGCACCGTCACCGTGCAGGAATACAGCGGTTCCGAAGAAGGCCACGACGATGGCCTGTTCGTGACCCGCCCGCTGTAACGCGATTTCGTAGGGTGGCGCCGCCACCCTAGCGACACCCAGAGCAAGAGCGCGGCTGCAGACCGCGCACCAGCCGATCGAGGAGAAGGTCATGGCCTTCGAAGCAATGTTCCAGCCGATCCAGATCGGCAAGCTCACCATCCGCAACCGCGTGCTCTCCACGGCCCATGCCGAGGTCTACGCCACTGACGGCGGCATGACCACCGAGAGATACGTCAAGTATTACGAAGAGAAGGCCAAGGGCGGCATCGGCCTGGCCATCTGCGGTGGTTCCTCGGTGGTCGCCATCGACAGCCCCCAGCACTGGTGGAGTTCGGTCAACCTCTCCACCGACCGCATCATTCCGCACTTCCAGAATCTGGCCGACGCCATGCACAAGCACGGCGCCAAGATCATGATCCAGATCACCCACATGGGCCGGCGCTCGCGTTGGGACGGCGGCCACTGGCCGACCCTGATGTCGCCGTCGGGCATCCGCGAGCCCGTGCACCGCGCCACCTGCAAGACCATCGAGCCGGAAGAGATCTGGCGGGTGATCGGCAACTTCGCCCAGGCTGCCCGCCGGGCCAAGGCCGGCGGCCTGGACGGCGTCGAACTGTCCGCCGTGCACCAGCACATGATCGACCAGTTCTGGTCGCCGCGGGTCAACAAGCGTACCGACGAGTGGGGCGGCAGCTTCGAGAACCGCATGAGATTCGGCATGGAAGTGCTCAAGGCCGTGCGCGCCGAAGTAGGCGACGACTTCTGCGTCGGCATGCGCATCACCGGAGACGAATTCCACCCCGATGGCCTGTCCCATGACGACATGAAGCAGATCGCCAAGTACTACGCCGATACCGGCATGCTCGACTTCATCGGCGTGGTCGGCTCGGGTTGCGATACCCACAACACCCTGGCCAACGTCATCCCCAACATGACCTATCCGCCGGAGCCCTTCCTGCACTTGGCCGCCGGCATCAAGGAGGTGGTCAACGTCCCGGTGCTGCACGCCCAGAACATCAAGGACCCCAACCAGGCCACCCGTATCCTGGAAGGCGGCTACGTCGACATGGTCGGCATGACCCGCGCCCATATCGCCGACCCGCACCTGATCACCAAGATCAAGATGGGCCAGGTCGACCAGATACGGCAGTGCGTCGGTGCCAACTACTGCATCGACCGCCAGTACCAGGGCCTGGACGTGCTGTGCATCCAGAACGCCGCCACCAGCCGCGAATACATGGGCCTGCCGCACATCATCGAGAAGTCCACCGGGCCCAAGCGCAAGGTGGTCATCGTCGGCGGTGGTCCCGCCGGCATGGAAGCCGCGCGCGTCTCCGCCGAGCGCGGCCATGACGTCACCCTGTTCGAGAAGCAGGAGCAGCTCGGTGGCCAGATCACCCTGGCCGCCCGCGCCCCGCAACGCGACCAGATCGCCGGTATCACCCGTTGGTACCAGCTGGAACTGGCACGGCTGGGTATCGACCTGCGCCTGGGCACCGCCGCCGATCCGGCGACCATCCTCGACCTGCGTCCGGACATCGTCATCCTGGCCAACGGCGGTCATCCCTTCCTGGAGCAGGTCGAGCACTGGCACGCTGCCGACGGCCTGGTCGTCAGCAGCTGGGACATCCTCTCGGGCAAGGTCGAGCCGGGCAAGAACGTGCTGGTCTATGACACCATCTGCGAATTCACCGGCATGTCCGTGGCCGACTACCTGGCCGACAAGGGTTCCCAGGTGGAAATCGTCACCGACGACATCAAGCCGGGTGTCGCCATCGGCGGCACCACCTTCCCGACCTACTACCGCAGCATGTATCCCAAGGAAGTGATCATGACCGGCGACCTGATGCTGGAAAAGGTCTACGCCGAGGGCGACAAGAAGGTCGCGGTGCTGGAAAACGAATACACCGGCGCCCGTGAAGAGCGCGTGGTGGATCAGGTGGTCATCGAGAACGGCGTGCGCCCGGACGAGGGGCTTTACTACGCCCTCAAGGAAGGCTCGCGCAACAAAGGCCAGATGGACATCGAGGCGCTGTTCGCCATCGAGCCCCAGCCGGCGCTGAGCGAGACCGGCAATGGCTACCTGCTGTACCGCATCGGCGATTGCGTGGCCCAGCGCAACACCCACGCCGCCATCTACGACGCCCTGCGCCTGTGCAAGGACTTCTGAAGACTATCGCGGCCTTGGGCCGCTCCTACAGTAATGCCTGAACCCGTAGGAGCGGCCCATGGCCGCGATCAGCCCACCTCTTGCGGCCGCGCCTGCGGGGCCCGCCCTGTGAGGATAGATCGATGTTGAACACCATCCTCCCCATCCTGCTCTTCGCCGCCCTGGCGCTCACCGTGATCGGTGCCCTGCGGCGTTTCAGTCTCTGGCGGCAGGGCCGTCCCGCCCAGGTCGACTGGGTCGGCGGGCTGCTGAAGATGCCGCGCCGCTACCTGGTGGATCTCCACCACGTGGTCGACCGCGACAAGTACATTTCCAAGACCCACGTGGCCACCGCTGGCGGCTTCGTCCTGGCCGCGCTCCTGGCCATCCTGGTGCACGGCTTCGGCCTGCACAGCCGTATCCTCGGCTGGGCGCTGCTGGCGGCCACTGTCTGCATGTTCACCGGTGCCCTGTTCGTCGCCAAACGGCGCCGCAACCCGCCGGCACGGCTGTCCAAGGGGCCTTGGATGCGCCTGCCGAAGAGCCTGCTGGCCTTCGCGGCGAGCTTCTTCATCGCCACCCTGCCGGTTGCCGGCATCCTGCCGCCGGACTTCGGTGGTTGGATTCTTGCCGCGATCCTGGCGGTCGGCGTGGCCTGGGGCGTATCCGAACTCTTCCTCGGCATGACCTGGGGCGGCCCCATCAAGCACGCCTTCGCCGGTGCCCTGCACCTGGCCTGGCACCGCCGCGCCGAGCGCTTCAGCACCCCGAGCGACGCTCATCCCCCGCGCTCCAGCGGCCTCAAGGCCCTGGACCTGAACGATCCGAAGGCTCCGTTGGGGGTGGAAAAGCCCGCCGACTTCACCTGGAACCAACTGCTCGGCTTCGACGCCTGCGTCCAGTGCGGCCGTTGCGAAGCCATGTGCCCGGCCTTCGCTGCCGGCCAGCCGCTCAACCCCAAGAAGCTGATCCAGGACATGGTGGTCGGTCTCAAGGGCGGCAGCGATGCCCATTATTTCGGCTCGCCCTATCCCGGCAAGCCGGTGGGCGAGCACGCCGGTGGTCCGCACCTGCCCATCGTCGCCCGTCAGGGCAAGGCCTTGGTGGATGCCGAGACCCTCTGGTCCTGCACCACCTGCCGTGCCTGCGTCGAGGAATGCCCGATGATGATCGAGCACGTCGATGCCATCGTCGACATGCGCCGGCACCTGACCCTGGAACGCGGCGAGACGCCGAACAAGGGTGCCGAAGTACTGGAAAACCTCATCGCCACCGACAACCCCGGCGGTTTCGCCCCGGGTGGGCGCCTGAACTGGGCCGCCGACCTGGACCTGCCGTTGATGAAGGACAAGGCCCAGGCCGAGGTGCTGTTCTGGGTCGGCGACGGTGCCTTCGACATGCGCAACCAACGCACCCTGCGTGCCTTCGTCAAGGTGCTCAAGGCAGCCAAGGTGGACTTCGCCGTGCTCGGCCTGGAAGAGCGCGACAGCGGTGACGTAGCGCGTCGCCTGGGCGACGAGGCGACCTTCCAGCAGCTGGCCAAGCGCAACATCGAGACCCTGAGCAAATATCGCTTCCAGACCATCGTCTCCTGCGATCCGCACAGCTTCCATGTGCTCAAGAACGAATACGGCGCCCTGGGCGGCCACTATCAGGTCCAGCACCACAGCACCTTCATCGAGACCCTGCTCAGCCGCGGCACCCTGCACCTGTGCCAGCACGCCCTGGCCGACCAGGGCGCCACCATCACCTATCACGATCCCTGCTACCTGGGTCGCTACAATGGCGAGTACGAGGCCCCGCGCGCCGTGCTCAAGGCGCTGGGCATCGCGGTCAAGGAGATGGAACGTTCCGGCTTCCGCTCGCGTTGCTGCGGCGGTGGCGGCGGTGCCCCCATCACCGACATCCCCGGCAAGCAGCGGATTCCCGATATGCGCATGGTCGACATCAAGGAAACCGGCGCTGAGCTGGTGGCCGTGGGTTGCCCTCAGTGCACCCTGATGCTGGAAGGTGTGGTCGCGCCGCGCCCGGAGATCAAGGACATCGCCGAGCTGGTCGCCGAGGCCATCGTCGAGGCACCAGTGGACAGCAAGCCAGCAGCCGCGCGGCGGCCGTTGGCAGAGGCGCTGTCGTGATTCTGCGCGGTGGCCCCCTCACCCTAACCCTCTCCCCGCGGGGAGAGGGGATGGCTACCGGTGTCCGGCCAGCTCAGTCGTTTTTCGCCCCCTCTCCCCTCGGGGGAGAGGGCTGGGGTGAGGGGCCCACCGCGTCCCTCATCCGCAATCCCAACACGGAGCGCTCCGCATGAGCATCATTCGTCGCGACCCGCGCCGCGAGTGGATCGCGCGCAACCGTCTGCATCCCCTGCATGCGAGTATCGCCAGCAGCGCCGATGCTGAAAGCCGCTGGATGGGCCCCAACGGCCTGGTCCGCAAGAATCCCCATGCCGCCGCGGCCGGTTTCGTCGGGCCCCAGGGCCTCAAGCGGATCGACCGCAGCGGCGCCCAGCAGGGCGGTGGCCGGCGCGGTGCGTTCCAGGCGGTGGAAGAACAACTGCCGCTGCACCGGATCACCGAGCCGGCCTTCTATATCGCCGTGGTCCCCGACCTGGTCAGCGGTCGCCTGACCGCCCACGACCGCGACCTGCTGGGCCTGGCCCGGCAACTGGCCGGTGCCGAGGGCGCCGTGTTGGCGGTGGTCTTCGGCGAGGTCAAGGAAACCGCCTTCGATACCGCCGGCGTGGATCGCCTGCTACATCTGGAGGGCGAACAATTCCAGGGCTATGCACCCGAGCAACGGGTCCTGGCCCTGCGCGCGGTGAATGGCGAACTCCAGCCGCGGCACTGGCTGCTGCCCGATAGCCGCAGCGGTGGCGGTGAATTGGGTCGGCGCCTGGGTGCGGCCCTGCACGAGCGCCCCGCCACCCGCGTCTGGCAGGTCAAGGACGGCGTGGCCACCGGTCGTGCCGGTGCCGGTCGCCAGGATCTGCAACAACCGCTGCCACGCCTGGTGCTGGCTCTGCCGGAATGCGCGGAGCCGGTCGGCGAGACCCGCCACGAAGTCCTGCCGCTGCAGTTGAGCGGCAGCATCGCCCGCCATCTGCCGCGTATCGAGGACCTCGGCCCGGTCGCCGTCGACCCCATGCAGATTCCACTCGGCGAAGCCGAATTCATCCTTTCCGGTGGCAACGGTATCAGCGACTGGAACCTGTTCCACAGCACCGCCGCCATCCTGGGCGCCACCGAAGGCGCTTCGCGGGTGGCGGTGGACGACGGCCATATGCCGCGCAACCGTCAGGTCGGCGCCACCGGTACCTGGGTCACCGCCCGGGTCTATCTGGCCGTGGGCATCTCCGGCGCCGTGCAGCATCTGCAGGGCATCGCCAGTTGCGACAAGGTCATCGCCATCAATACCAATCCGGGCTGCGACATGGTCAAGCGTGCCGATCTGTCGGTGATCGGTGATGGTGACGCCATCCTGGCTGCCCTGGCGCGTCTGGTCGAACAACAGCGGGCGGAGGGCTTGCAGGATGTCGCTTGAGCAGCAGCTGCCGTCACTGGACGGCGTGAATGTCGTGGCCCTGGTCTCCGTCGGTGCCCATCCCACGTCCGGGCGGGCGCGGCGAGCGGAGCAGGATGCCCGCGCTGTGGAACTCGGCCTACGTCTGGTCGGCGAGCGCCTGCGCGTACTGCATGCCGGTGATCCCGCCGAGGAAGCCCTGCGTGGCTACCTCGGCATGGGCGTGCCGGCCTTGCACGTGCTGGAGCAGCCAGCGGGCGCCGATGCCCTGCCAGCGCTCGGTGAGACCCTGCGCGAGGTCGGTGCCGGCCTGGTGCTGACGGGTAGCCAGGCGGAGACGGGCGAGGGCTCCGGGCTGTTGCCCTATCTGCTGGCGGAAACCCTGGGCTGGCCCCTGGTGGTTGGCCTCGCCGCGGTGGAAGCCGTGGAAGGCGGCCAGGCGACCGTACTGCAAGCCCTGCCGCGGGGTCAGCGCCGGCGGCTACGGGTACGGCTGCCCTTCGTCGCCAGCGTCGACAGTGCCGCCCCGTCCCCCCGGCAAAGCGCCTTCGGCCCGGCCCGCCGTGGCGAGCTGCAGGTGGAGACCACCGAGGTGGTGCAGGACAGCCTGTTCGAGGATGGCGAATTGCAGCCGGCCAAGGCACGCCCCAAGCGCCTCAAGGTGATCAAGGCCAAGACCGCCGCCGACCGCTTCAAGGCCGCCACGGCCAAGGCTTCCGGCGATGGCGGTCAGGTCCTGAAGGACCTGGCTCCCGAAGCCGCGGCCGCCGCCATCCTCAAGGTATTGCGCGAGGAAGGCGTGGTGCGCTGACGCGCTTGCGCCCTCTCCCTCCGGGAGAGGGCTGGGGTGAGGGCAGGCGTGGCACCCGAGCACCAGGTGGAAAAGGCTGCGCCGTTTTCTACGCTACGGTGCTGATTGTTCTTTTATCGTGGCCATGGCGGTCCGCCGATGCGGCCGCTCCTACAGTAATGGTTGAACCCGTAGGAGCGGCCCATGGCCGCGATATAGGCTCAGGCGCTCGTCAGTGCGCCTCATCCCAATTCCCACCCACGCCCGATTCCACCACCAGCGGCACGTCCAACTGGCCGGCGCCGCTCATCAGCGGTAGCAGGCCTTCGCGTAGGCGCTCCACCTGGTCTTCGCGCACCTCTAGGACCAATTCATCGTGCACCTGCAGGATGACCCGGGCGTCGAGGTCCGGGGTCGACTGCAACCAGCCGTCCACGGCGATCATGGCGCGCTTGATGATATCCGCCGCGGTGCCCTGCATGGGCGCGTTGATCGCGGCGCGCTCGGCGGCGCGTCTCAGGCCCTGATTCTTGGAGTGGATGTCCGGCAGGTACAGCCGGCGCCCGTAGAGGGTCTCCACGTAGCCCTGGTCCACCACCTGGGCGCGGGTGCGCTCCATGTAGGCCAGCACGCCCGGATAGCGCTGGAAGTAGCGGTCGATGTAGGCCTGGGCCTCGGCGCGGCCGACGCCGATCTGCTTGGCCAGGCCGAAGGCGCTCATGCCGTAGATCAGGCCGAAGTTAATGGCCTTGGCGCGCCGACGGTCCTCGTTGCTGACCTCCTCCAGGGGCACGCCCATCACCTCGGCGGCGGTGGCGCGGTGCACGTCCAGATCGTTCTGGAAGGCGTGCAGCAGGCCTTCGTCCTGGGCCAGGTGGGCCATGATGCGCAATTCGATCTGCGAGTAGTCCGCCGCCAGCAGGCGATAACCCTGGGGCGCGACGAAGGCCTGGCGGATACGCCGGCCCTCGGCGGTGCGGATCGGGATGTTCTGCAGGTTCGGGTCACTGGAGGACAGCCGGCCGGTGGCCGTCACCGCCTGGTGGTAGCTGGTGTGGATGCGCTTGGTGCGCGGATTGATCTGCTGCGGCAACTTGTCGGTGTAGGTGCTCTTGAGCTTGCTCATCTGCCGGTACTGCATCAGCACCTTGGGCAGCGGGAAGTCCTGGTCGGCCAGTTCCTGCAGCACCGCCTCGGCGGTGGAGGGCTGGCCGGAGGCGGTCTTGCTGACGATGGGCAGGCCCAGCTTGACGAAGAGAATCTCGCCCAGCTGCTTGGGGGAGCCCAGGTTGAATTCCTGGCCGGCCAGTTCATAGGCCTCCTTCTCCAGTTCGAGCATCTTCTCGCCCAGCTCGCGGCTCTGCACCCCGAGCAGCGCCGAATCCACCAGGGCGCCGTTGCGCTCGATGCGCGCCAGCGCCGGTACCAGGGGCATCTCGATGTCGCGCAGCACCGACGCCAGGCCAGGTACGGCTTCCAGCTTGGGCCAGAGCGTCTCGTGCAGGCGCAGGGTGACGTCGGCATCCTCGGCGGCATAGGGCCCGGCCTGCTCGATGGCGATCTGGTCGAAAGTCAGCTGCTTGGCGCCCTTGCCGGCGATGTCTTCGAAGCGGATGGTGCTGTGGCCCAGATACTTGAGCGCCAGGCTGTCCATGTCGTGGCGGGTGGCGGTGGCGTCCAGCACATAGGATTCGAGCATGGTGTCGAAGGCGATGCCCTGGATCTTGATGTCGTAGCGATCCAGCACATTGAGGTCGTACTTGCCGTGCTGCATCACCTTGAGCTTGGCTGGGTCTTCCAAGAGTGGCTTCAGCGCAGCCAGCACCCCTTGCAGATCGAGCTGGGTCGGCGCGCCCATGTAGCTGTGCGCCAGGGGCACGTAGGCGGCCTGGCCCGGCGCCACGGCGAAGGACAGGCCCACCAGGTCAGCGCGCTGGGCATCGATGCTGGTGGTCTCGGTATCGAAGGCGAAGCAGTCGGCGGCTCGCAGCCGTGCCAGCCAGGCGTCGAAGTCGGCCTGTTCCAGCACGGTGTCGTAGTGGGTTTCGACCTGGGTGGCGGCGCTATCCTCGGCCAGCGGCAGGGGCGCACCCTTGGCCTTGGTGTCGCGGATCAGGTCATCCAGCCAGGACTTGAATTCCAGCTCCTGGTAGAGCGCCATCAGGGCTTCCACATGGGGTTCGCCGACGGTGAGCTCTTCGAAGCTCAGCTCCAGCGGCACGTCCAGCTTGATGGTGGCGAGCTGGTAGGACAGGTAGGCCTGTTCGCGATGCTGGTCCAGCTTGGCGGCCAGGGACTTGGCGCCGCGCAGGGGCAGGGCGGCCACGGCCTCGAGGTTGGCATAGAGGGTATCCAGGCCACCGCCGATGCCGTTGAGCAGGCCGGCGGCGGTCTTCTCGCCCACCCCCGGCACCCCGGGGATGTTATCGATCTTGTCACCCATCAGCGCCAGGTAGTCGATGATCAACTCAGGACCGACGCCGAACTTGGTCTTCACCCCTTCGACGTCCAGCACACTGCCGCTCATGGTGTTGACCAGGGTGACGTAGGGGCAGACCAGCTGGGCCATGTCCTTGTCGCCGGTGGAGATCACCACCGGGCGCTCGGCGCTGGCGCAGTGGCGGGCGAGGGTGCCGATGACGTCGTCGGCTTCCACTCCTTCGACGGCCAGCAGGGGCAGACCCAGGGCGCGGATGCAGGCGTGCAGCGGCTCGACCTGGCTGCGCAGGTCGTCGGGCATGGCCGGGCGCTGGGCCTTGTAGTCGGCGAAGAGTTCGTCGCGGAAGGTCGGGCCCTTGGCGTCGAAGACCACCGCGAAGAGGCTGTCCGGATACTGTCGGCGCAGCGAGAGCAGCATGTTGAGCACGCCCTTCACCGCGCCGGTCGGCTTGCCGGTGGAGGTCATCAGCGGCGGCAGGGCATGGAAGGCGCGATAGAGATAGGAGGAACCGTCCACCAGGACGAGAGGGGCGTGGCTCATGGTCTAGACCTTTGTCGTGGCGTGTGCGGCGTCTGTCCGGCCAGTCTCGACGACGGCAAGGCCGGGTTCTAGAATCGACCACTCGCTCCGTTCAAAAGGTCAAAGGTTACCATGGGTGCTCGTCGCTTCCTCTTCGCCGCGTTGCTGCTGGCCCCGTTGGTGCAGGCCGCCGAGCCGCTGCCGCCGGGGGAAAAGCCCCTGCCTGACGAGATCAAGGTGATCCGCTACCAGGCCGGCGACCAGACCATCGAGGAGACGCGCATCCGCGGCGTGCTGCAGTCCACCCGGGTGATCCCCAAGCATGGCGCGCCCTATGAACTGGTGCCCGCCGATGGCAGCAGCACCGCGTCCAACGACAAACCCACCCTGCACGTGCCCAGCTGGCGCCTGTTCAGCTGGTAGGCGCGGGGCGTCTGGACCGGTAAACTGCGCGCCGCTCGCACACTCTCCCGCCAGGCCCCGTCATGTCCGTCTTCACGCCCCTCGACCGTCCCACCCTCGAAGCCTTTCTCGCGCCCTATGGCCTGGGCCGGCTGCGGGATTTCCGGGGTATCGCCGAGGGCTCGGAAAACACCAACTACTTCATCAGCCTGGAAGGCGGCGAGTTCGTCCTGACCCTGGTGGAGCGTGGGCCGGTGGCGGAGATGCCCTTCTTCATCGAGCTGCTCGACGTGCTGCACGACGCCGACCTGCCGGTGCCCTATGCGGTGCGCACCCAGGATGGCGAGGCCCTGCGCCAGCTGGCCGGCAAGCCGGCGCTGCTGCAACCGCGGCTGGCCGGTCGCCACGAGCGCGCGCCCAATCCCCATCATTGCAGCGAAGTCGGCCACCTGCTGGGCCATCTGCACCGGGCTACCGCGGGTGAAAAACGCATCGAGCGCGCCAGTGATCGCGGCCTGGCCTGGATGCTGGCCGAAGGCGAGCGCCTGGCGCCGACCCTGGACGCGACCGCCCGGCCGTTGCTGGAACGCACCCTGGCGGAGATCCGCGAGCTGCTGAGCGAGCAGCCGCCGCTGCCCGAAGCCAACCTGCATGGCGACCTGTTCCGCGACAACGTGATGTTCGATGGACCCCGGTTGTCGGGCGTCATCGACTTCTACAACGCCAGTTCCGGCTGGATGCTCTATGACCTCGCCATCACGGTGAACGACTGGTGCTCCACCGACAGCGGCGCCGTGGACCTGCCGCGGGCCCGGGCGCTGCTGGCGGCCTATGCCGCCGACCGCCACTTCACGCCGCGCGAGGCCGAGCTGTGGCCGGTGCTGCTGCGCGTGGCCTGCGTACGCTTCTGGCTGTCGCGCCTGATCGCCGCCCAGGCCTTTGCCGGCCAGGACGTGCTGATCCACGATCCGGTCGAATTCCAGCAGCGCCTGGCGGCGCGGCAGCAGCCCGTGCTGGAACTGCCGCTGACCTTGTAAGGCTCGGGTTCCACGTGGAACCTGTCAGTTGAACCCTCGCTATAGCGACAATAGCCGCTCGATGACGGGCTGCGCCTGCCCCTGGCGCTGCCAGATCAAGGTTGCCCTGAGCAGGCTGCCCGGCGCGGTGCCGAATCGACTGAGCACCGGGCACCCATCGCCCTTGGCTTCACCGGCCTGGCGGGTACGGGCGACGCCCGCCGGCCCCTGCATTTCCAGCAGCAGCTCATAGCTGACCGGTGTGGCCTCGCCGGCGAAGCACAACCGCACCTGGGCACCCCCGGACTGGGGTTGCAGCTCCAGCTCGACGCTGCCGAAGGCGCCGCCTGCGAGGGGCAGGAGGGCCGTTAGCAGCCAGGCGGCGCGGCTCACCGCTGGTTGATGGTGGCGCTGTTGCCGAAGCCGTTCTGCGAGATCCGTGCGCTGTCGTTGAAGCCGTTGAAGTTGGCCGAGGTCTGCAGGATGCTCGCGCGGTTGCTGTCGCCGACCTGGCTGATGCTGGCGGTGCTGATGGCGCTGGTGGTGTCGAGGCGCGCCTCGTTGCCGTTGCCGGTCTGGACGATGCTGGTCTGGTTGCTGTCGCCGCGCACGGTGGCGCTGGCCAGGTTGTCGTCGCCGGTGGAGCTACCGCTGAAGCGGTTGCCGCGGCCAGCCTGGTCGACGTTCAGCTCGTTGCGGTTGCCGTCCTGGGTGAAGGTCAGTTCGTTGAACTTGCCGGAGGAGGAGACGATAGCGACATTGGCCTGGCCGCGCTGGGTGAGTTCCACGGTGTCGACCGAATAGCCCTGCTGGGTCAAGGATAGGCGGTTGTCGCTGCCGAGCTGATTGAGAGTGGCCAGGGCGCTGTCGCCGCTCTGGTCGACCCGCACCTGGTTGTTGTCGCCGTTCTGCTCCAGGGTCAGTTGGGCATTGGACGCCACCTGGGTCAGGGTACCGCTGTTGCTGCCCACGGAGCTGACGGTGGCCTGGTTGCCGAAGCCATCCTGGGTCAGGTTGTGGACGCTGCTGCCGGCTTCCTGGCGCAGGGTCGCGACGTTGCCTACGGCGTAGCCGTAAACGTCCCCGCCCTGGGTGATGGTGGCACTGCTGGCGCCGGTCTGGACCACGCTGATCGCGTTGTTCTCGCCCTGCAGCTGATAGAGGGTCGCGTTGTTGCCGGCGCCGCTCTGGTCCAGGGTGATGGTGCCGCTGTTGCCGTCCTGCTGGAGGCTGGCGGTGTTGTTCTGGGCGAGGACACTGCCGGCGGCGAGGGCCAGGGTCAGGGCGGCCAGTGGCCTGAGTAGAAACATCTGTCTGATCTCCATGAATGCCATCAGCGGTACTGCCGTACCACCGTGTGCTGGTTGTTTCCGTACTGGACGATGCGGCTGGAGAGCCCCGAGCCGTACTGTTCGATGCGGGCGTCACCCTGGACGCCCAACTGGCGGATGTCCGCGCGGTTGTCGCTGCCGACCTGCTCGATGCTGGCGACGTTGCCGTAGCCGCCTTGCAGGATGACGGCATTCAAGTCGCTGCCGTCTTGCAGCAGGCGGGCCTCCTGGGCGGCGCCGCTCTGGGCGATGTAACCCCGCAGCGCGGTGCCGCGCTGCTCGATGAGCGCCTGGTTGCCGGCGCCGACCTGCAGGATGGCCGCGTCGCGCTGGGCCGCTGGCACGGCGCCCAGGTCATCGGTCTCCATGAGGTCGGCGGCGAAGGCGGGAGCGGCCAGGCCCAGCATCAGGGCGAGGCGGGCGGCGAGGCCGCTGGCGGAACTGCGCATGGCTATCACCATCATGGCGTGGAGGCTGTCGCGAAGCATTGTCCGGAGCCGCCTGGCCCATCGCTATCGCTCCAGGGAGCGAAACCGGTCGGGTGGGAGGCTTAATGCCTAACGGCGGGTCGGCTCCAGGTACTTGGTCAGCGCTGGATCGCGGGCATCGCGTCCATCGGCCACCAGCCACAGACGCCGCTCCACGCCCTGGGCGACCAGATGGGCGACCGCCGCCTCGATGGCCGAGAGCACACACAGCTGCGCCGGCTCGTTGGTGGTGTAGCCGGACTCGGCTTCGAGCAGCTTCTTGAATTCGATGAACTTGAAGACCCCGGCCTGGCGCCCGATGGAGTAGATGGTCTTGGAGGTCATGACGTTGGCCAGCACCCGGCCGCTGCGGGTATCGATGGCGCGCAGGTTCACCGTCACCTGGTCGACCCGGTATTCCTCGGACAGACCGATGCCCAGGTAGCGTGCCCCTTCGCCGCCGCTGCGCACGTTGGTGTCGTAGGCCACCACGCCACCTTCGAGCAACAGGTTGGCCGCCTGCAGCGAGGGCAGGGCCTGCTGCAGATTCTCCGGCTGATCGGGTTTGCTCTGGGTGGCGCGGATGATCTTGCGCTCGGTCAGCAGGTTCTGCAGGCCCTCGCGCTCGAGCACCACGAACCAGCCGCTGGCCTGCAGGGCGTCCACCAGCATGCTGCCGGCGCCCTGGGTGACGGCGGTGGAGAAGGAGCTGGCCGGATTGGGCTTGTACTGGCCGGTCTGGTCGCGAAAGCCATAGACGGCGGCCACCAGCGGACCCTTGGGCGGCGGCAGGGCCAGCAGGTCGTAATAGGTGGAGGCGCGTGGCGTCAGGGTCGGAGCGGCGTTCTGTTCGGCGGGCATGGGGTCGCGGACGCAGCCGGTCAGGACGAGGGCGGCAGTCAGGGCGGCCGCCAGGGAAAAGACGTTCATGGCAGGCATCCGTGCTCAGGGTTGATTGAAGCCGTTGACGGAGATTTCCGAAATCTCCCCGGTACCGCGATCGGTGATCTGCACGGTCAGGTTGCCGGAGTCGTCGACGATGTTGACGATGAACTGATCGGTGGAGAGCGTGCCGGAGTTGCCGTCCTGGATGTTGGTCAGCACCTGGGACAGCAACCGCGATTCCAGCTGGCTGGTGAAGCGCTCCAGGGGCGACTGGCTGCTGGCGCTGCTGCGCAGGTCGGGATCCTTGTGACGATCCTGGGCGGTGGCGTTGTTCAGCAGGTAGGTGCCATTGAGCGGGTTGCCGCCGAAGGACGGATTCACCGGCGCATAGACCAGCTCGGTGGCCATGGTCGGGGCGACGCCCAGGGTGCAGAGCAGGGGCAGGGCCTTCCAGGCGTGCGCGTTCATAACTCGTCCTTATCCATGTCGAAAGTGTCCTGCAGGAGGTTCTCCAGACGCCGTCGGGTGATGCCCTCGTGGACCTGGTCCGCCGCGGCATAGGCGGCATCCTTGAGTTCGCTGTTGTTCGGCGGAATGAACTGGCGATAGAGCAGGCGCTGCTCGTACTCCACCCAGACCAGGCTGCCCCAGCGCGCCGAGGGTCGCTCGCGTACCACCAGGTTGAAGTCCAGCTCGGTGGTGTCGGTCAGGCGGTCGGCGAAGTGGCGATAGAAGTCGTGGCCGAAGCGGGAGATGGTGTTGTCCACCAGCAGGCCCTGGATCACCTCGCCCTCGGCACGCACCATGCCGCTCATCAGCAGGCCGAGCAGCAGCCAGGCCACCTTCACCCCGGCAGATCCTGGCCGGAATGGAAACGCAGCGCCGCCTCGGCGCGATTGGCGGCGCCGGTCTTGCGCAGCAGGTTGTGCATGTGACTCTTCACCGTGTGGGTGCTCAGGCAGAGCGCCTCGCCGATGGCGGCATTGGAAAGGCCACGGCCGACCAGCCGCAGGATCTCCCGCTCGCGGCGGGTCAGGCCATCGGCGGCGATACTCGGCCGCTCGCGCGAACGGCGCAGCAGGTGGGCGAGGATGGCGCGCGGCAGCCAGTCCTCGCCGGCCAGCAGGGCGCCCAGGCCCTGCAGCAGTTGTTCGGGGCTGGCCTGCGGAGCGAACACGCCCTGGATCGCGGGAAACCGCTCGACCCAGGGCAGGGCCTGTTCGGACGTGGCGTTGAGAAAGGCCACGGTGGCGACCGGCGGCTGGCCTTCCAGCCAACGCTCGAGTTGCGCCACTGGCACGCTGCCGAGATCGACCAGCACCAGGCTGGCGTCGCCGACGTCATCCAGTTCGCGGGCCAGGATCAGCTCGATGCCGTGGCGTTCGTGCAGGAAAGGCTTGAGCAATTCCGCCAGGAGGACGTTCGCCGTCGTCAGGCGGACCTTTCTCGCAGGGTCCGTGCGCATGTCCATATGTGCTGCCTCATCATCCGTTGCGCGAACGCTGAGACAAATCGACCCGCACGACAAGCGAAAACTGACCGATTTCCAGCGACTTAACGGCTCTGTGGACCGTTTGGCAGATTGCTGCCGTGCTGGCTTCTAGCCGCTAAATCCAAAGGATTAGTTCGGAGGATCGAACGGCTAAGGAGGCACCGACAGGCGGCCAGGTGCCTCTTGGCCTCAACGGGTGAGGGTGACCTTGCGCAGGTGTCGCGGCTGATCCGGGTCCTGGCCGCGGGCCTCGGCCAGCAGCGCGGCCAGGCGGTAGAAACTCTGGATCGCCAGCAGGCCGTCCAGGTCGGGATGGCCGGCGGTGACCAGGGGCAGGTCGCGTTCGGCGACGTCGTCCGGGGCGGCCAGCAGCACCCGGGCGCCGCGCCCGCGGAGGTCGCGGGCCAGATGCAATAGGCCGGCCTGTTCCGGGCCGCGCAGAGCGAAGATCAGCAGCGGATAGCCACGCTCCACCAGGGCCAGGGGGCCATGCTGCAACTCGGCGCCACTGAAGGCTTCGCCTTGCAGCGCCGAGGTTTCCTTGAGCTTGAGCGCGGCTTCCTGGGCGATGGCGAAGCCCGGGCCGCGACCCACCACCATGCAGCGCTCGGCGTCGCGCAGCACCGTCAGCGCCGGCGCCCAACTCAACTCGGCGGCACGATCCAGGGCCGTGGGCAGCGCCGTCCCGGCGGCGAGCAGGGTCTCGTCCTGCTGCCAGTGGGCGATCAGCCGCGCCGCGGCGGCCAGGGTGGCGATGAAGCTCTTGGTCGCGGCGATGCTGTGCTCAGGACCTGCCTGCACCCCCAGGGCGTGGCGGCAGGCCAGCGCCAGGGGCGAGTCGATCTCGTTGACCAGCGCCGCGGTACGGGCGCCGTAGCGATCTAGGGCGGTGAGGGTCTCGATCAGATCGGGGCTGCGGCCGGACTGGGAAAAGCCCAGGGCGAGCTGGCCTTCGACGCGCAGCGGCGCCTGGCGCAGGGTCACCAGGGAGGGTGGCAAGGACAGCACCGGAAGACCCAGGTGGGCCATGGCCAGATAGGCGAAGTAGCTCGCCGCATGATCCGAACTGCCACGGGCCACGGTGAGCGCCAGCTGGGGCGGATTGGCCCTGAGATCGGCCGCCAGGTCCGCCAGGGCCTGGTCGATGGTCTCCAGTTGGCGGGCGACGGCCGCCCCGCTGGCGGCGGCTTCTGCGAGCATGAGCGAGGTCAAGAGGGTCTCCTTGGGCGAACGCCTAGGGTCGCACTCTGCCACTCCTGGCCGGGCGCGACCAGCCGACCTTGGTCAGTCCCCGTCGTCCGCCGCGCCACCCGTGAATTGTAGGTCGTGCTTGCGCAGCTTGTCGGATAGTGTCTTGCGCGGCAGGCCCAGGGCCTCGGCGAGACTGCGCAGGGAGGCATGGGGCTGGGCCAGTTCGCGCTGGATGAGCTCGCGCTCGAAGGCCTCCACCTGTTCGCCCAGGCCCGCGGCCAGGCCTGACGGTTGTATCGCGACGACGGGGGGCGGCGCCGCCGCCGGCGCTGTGCCCATGGGCGCCAGGGGGGCATAGGCGCTGTTATCCAGGGCCAGGTCCAGCCCCAGGGCGAAGCGCTCGGCGGCATTCTGCAATTCGCGTACGTTGCCCGGCCAGCTGTGGGCGATGAGCGCGGCGCGCTGCTCGGCATCGGGCTCGCGCCCCGGCGTGCCATGGCGCTCGGCGGCGGCCAGGGCGAAGTGGCGGAACAGCGGCAGGATGTCTTCGCTGCGCTCGCGCAGGGCGGGAATACGCAGGGTGGCGACGTTCAACCGGTAGTAGAGGTCGGCGCGGAAACGACCCTGGTCGGCGGCCTGGCGCAGGTCTTCCTTGGTCGCGGCGATCACCCGGATGTCCAGCGGGATCTGCTGGTTGGAGCCCAGCCGCTCGACCTTGCGCTCCTGCAGCAGGCGCAGCAGCTTGACCTGGACGTCCAGGCTCATGCTCTCGATCTCGTCGAGGAAGAGGGTGCCGCCGCTGGCATATTCGAACTTGCCAATGCGACGTTTCTGGGCGCCGGTGAAGGCACCCTGCTCGTGGCCGAAGAGTTCGCTTTCCACCACAGACTCGGCGAGGGCGCCAGCGTTGATGGCGACGAAGGGACCGTCGCGGCGGTTCGACAGATCGTGCAGCGCGCGGGCCACCACCTCCTTGCCGGCACCGGTTTCGCCGTGAATCAGCACATCGGCCTGGGTCGCCGCCAGGGCGCCGATCTGGTCGCGCAGGCGGGCGATGCCCGGGGTCTGGCCGATCAAGCGCATCTGCAATTCCTGGCGCTCGGCCAGGGCCAGGCGCAGGCTGCGGTTCTCCAGCACCAGATGGCGGGCGCCCAGGGCGCGGCGCACGCTGTCGATCAGGGCGTCGTTGGCGAAGGGCTTTTCCAGGAAGTCATAGGCCCCGGCGCGCATGGCCTGCACCGCCAGGGGCACGTCGCCGTGGCCGGTGATGAGCACCACCGGTAGTTCGGCGTCGCGCTGGTGCAGCTGGGCGAGCAACTCCAGGCCATCGATGCCGGGCATGCGGATGTCGCTGACCACCACGCCGGGCCAGTCGCGCACGGCGACCATGTCCAGCTCACGGGCATCGGCCAGGGTGGTCACCTTGAAGCCGGCCAGATCCAGGGTCTGGCTCAGCGCCAGGCGCAGATGGGCATCGTCGTCGATCAGCAGGATCTGGCTGGCGGGATCGAAGGGGGGCAAGGTGTTCATGACAAAGACCTGAATGTGGGAGGCGACGCGGTCAACCGCGGACTTCTTCCTGGGGCACCGCGGCGACGCCGGGCTTGCCGTGCAGCAGATAGAGGCGCACCTCGGCACCGCCCTCGGCATGGTTGGACAGGTGCAGGTGGCCACCCAGGGTCCGTAACAGGTTATCGCAGATCGCCAGGCCCAGGCCGAGCCCCTGGGCGGTGGCCTTGGTGGTGAAGAAGGGTTCGTGGGCGCGGGCCAGGGCCTCGCTGGAGAAGCCGGAGCCGTTGTCTCTCAGCACCAGTGTCACGCCACGTTCGTCGATACGCGTCGTCAGCCACAGCCGGCGGGTGCTGGTCTTTTCCGCCAGGGCGTCGAGGGCGTTGCTCAGCAGGTTGCTGATGATCTGCCGCAGGCGGGTCTCCCCGGCCTGCACCCATAGCGGCGCATCGGGCAGGTCACGGATCAGTTCCACCTGCATGGCCCGGCGGCGGGCGGCGACCAGCGCCAGGGCGTCTTCCAGGGCGCCCTGCAGCACCACGCTCTCCGGCGCCCGGCGGGCGCCGCGGGCATAGGCCTTGAGGTGGGCGATGATGTTGGCCATGCGCGTGGTCAGCTCACCGATCAGCTTGAGATTGCCGCGGGCGTCGTCCAGCCGGCCATGGTCGAGCAGCACGGCGGCATTTTCCGTGTAACTGCGGATGGCCGCCAGGGGCTGGTTGAGTTCGTGGCTGATGCTGGCCGACATGGTCCCCAGCGCCGACAGCTTGCCGGCCTGGACGGCTTCGTCCTGGGCGCGCATCAACTCGCGCTGGGCCTGTTCGCGATCATGCACTTCCTGCTGCAGGCGCGCGTTGAGCGTCTGCAGGTCGCGCGTACGCTCCTCCACGTTCAGTTCCAGGTCGCGCTTGGCCCGGGCATCGAGCGCCAGGCGCTCGATGAAGTGGCGCCGTCGCAGGGTCATCACCACCAGCAGCAGAAGCAACGCCAGCAGGGTCGCCGCACCCACGTAGAGCGCACTGCGTACCTGGCGCTCGACCATTTCTCGCGGCGCCAGGATCTGCGCGGTCCAGCCCACTTCGTCCAGATCGCGGGTCTGGGTCAGCCAGTCGCTCGGTACCAGCGTCAGGGGTGGCGGATTGGTGGTGGGATAGGGACGGTTGGCATTTACCTGCTCGCGCTGGCGCTCGTCCAGCGGATGGGTGGCGCGGAAGCGCCAGGCGTCATGGGAGGTGAGGATGACCACGCCCAGATCGTCGGTAACCAGCAGTTGCTCGGGTGATTTGCCCCAGAGCTGTTCCGCGCTGTCCAGGTCGACCTTGACCACCACCACGCCGATGGCCCCCGCACCGTCGCGTACCGCTGCGGCAAAATAGTAGCCGCGTTTGCTGGAGGTAGTCCCGAGGCCGAAGAACCGCCCGGGCTGGCCCTGCATGGCCGCCTTGAAATAGGGGCGGAAGGAGAAATCGCGGCCGATGAAGCTGTCCGGTTGGCGATAGTTGGAACTGGCCAGGCAGGTGCCGTCGTCCTGCATCAGGTAGATGACGTCCGCACCGGTACGCTGGCGGATGTCTTCCAGCATGCGACTGGCGGCGTCCTGGGACGCCTCGTCACCCTGGTGCGCCAGGGCGTTGCGCAGCACCGGGAGATCGCCCAGCAGGTCCGGCAGCACCTCGTAGCGTCTGAGGGTACCGAGCAGGTTGGCCACATAGAGGTCCAGGGTCTGGCCGTTCTGCTCGGCCAGCTGCGCCTCGTAGTAGTGCTGGGCCGCATAGCGCAGCGGAATCAGCAACAGCGTCAGGCCCAGGGCCAGCAGCAGCAGACTGCTCCAGCGCGGGCGCTTGGGAAGATCGGAGCTCTTGGACATGGGCGGGCACGGTGGGGGACTCCCGGCATTATGCCCAAGGCCAGGCCGCTGCGAACGCGTCGCCGGACTGTTAACGCGTTGGCAGTCGATTGAAATATCTTGTTACCTATCGGCCCGACTGTGGACGCGAACACGCTTTTGCCGGGCGAAAGCCGGCTAACTGACCCGGCAATCAGCCAACGAAGGAGTGACTTCGATGAAAAGCACCACCCTCTGCCTGACCCTTGCCGGCCTCATGGCCACTTCCGCCGCCTTCGCCCAGACGGTGCCCGCCGATCCCGCCGCGACGCCGGATGCGACCACCAGCACTCCCGCCAAGAGCGGCAAAAAGGCCACCACCCACCACAAGAAGGTGGCCCACAAGAAGGTTCACAAGGCCAGCAGCACCAGCGGCAGCTGATCCGCGGTGCGGCACCTCCCCGGGCGGGAGGTGCCTAAACCGGAGTGAATCCTTCTCGAGGAGTGCTCCCATGCGCAAGTCCCTGGTGTTGCCCACCCTGATTCTCGGCCTTGGCCTTTCCGCTGCCTCTCTGGCCCAGACCAGCCCGACCAATCCGCCCGCCACCCCGGCACGGCCGGATTCCACCAGTACCCACAGTACGGAAAAGGCGCCCAGCACCGGTGTCGGCGCCGCCGACAATGGCACCAGCGCCGGCTCGGGCAGCGATACCGGCACCGACCATGTGAAGAAGCCGAAGACCAAGCATCAGCAGCCTTAGTCGGGGGCCCACATTCCCGCCGGGAATGATCCGATGAGTAAAGATCGCTTGAGCAGCCTGCGCGGGCGTGTCGAAATCGGCTTCTAGCTTGAGCCAGGAGCCGCTCCCATGACCGCCCCGTCGCTGCTTTCCCCGGACGTCATCCGTACCCGTTTTTCCCAGGCCATGTCCGCGATGTATCGCCAGGAAGTGCCGCAGTACGGCACCCTGCTGGAACTGGTCGCCGAGGTGAACGCCGGACAGCCGGGTTTCGCCCAGGACTCCGCGGAGCGCCTGGATCTGGAGCGTCATGGCGCCATCCGCGTCGGTACGGCCAAGGAGCTGGCCATCTTGCGGCGGCTGTTCGCAGTGATGGGCATGCAGCCGGTCGGCTACTACGACCTGAGCGTGGCGGGCGTGCCGGTCCACTCTACGGCCTTCCGCCCGGTGGACCGGGCCGCCCTGCAGCGTAATCCCTTCCGCGTCTTCACTTCGCTGCTGCGCCTGGAATTGATCGAAGACGCCGAATTGCGCCAGCTGGCCGAGCAGGTGCTGGCTAAGCGCCGTATCTTCACACCCGGTGCGCTGGAATTGATCGAGCGCGCCGAAGTCCAGGGCGGCCTGACCGACGCCGAGGCCGATGCCTTCGTTCAGGAAGCCCTCGAGACCTTCCGCTGGCACCGCGAGGCCAATGTCGATGCGGGCCTCTACCAGCGCCTGCACGATGCCCATCGGCTGATCGCCGACGTGGTCTGCTTCAAGGGGCCGCACATCAACCACCTGACCCCGCGTACCCTCGACATCGACGCCGTCCAGGCCAGGATGCCCGCCCGCGGCATCGCCCCCAAGGAAACCATCGAAGGCCCGCCGCGTCGCCAGTGCCCCATCCTGCTGCGCCAGACCAGCTTCAAGGCCCTGGAAGAGCCCATCCTGTTCCAAGGTGAAGTTCAGGGTTCCCATACCGCGCGCTTCGGCGAGATCGAACAGCGCGGCGTGGCCCTTACCCCGGCCGGCCGGCAGCGCTACGACGAACTGCTGCAGGAGGTTCGCCAGCGCAGCAAGGTCGCCGGTAGCGACTACGCCAGCGTGCTGACGCAGGTGTTCGAGGCTCTGCCGGACGACTGGGACGAACTGCGCCGCCAGGGCCTGGCCTGGTTCCGCTACCGCGTCGGCACGGGCAGTCGCCCAAATGTGGATACCACCGATCCCGAAGCCCTGATCGCCGCCGGCCAACTGATCGCCGATCCCATCACTTACGAAGACTTCCTGCCGGTCAGCGCCGCCGGCATCTTCCAGTCCAACCTGGGTGCTGGCAGCCAGCGCGAATACGAGAGCGGCGGCAATCGCGTGGCCTTCGAAGCCGCCCTGGGCGCGCCGGTGCTCGACGAGATGGCGCTGTACCAAGGCCAGCAGCGTGAATCCCTGGACGCCGCCCTGGCTGCCCTCGGTTGCTCTGCCTAGAATGAGGCTCCCGCATCGGCGGCCCGTGCCGCCTATGCCTGCCCCTGGCCGGGAGCCAAGATGTTCACCAAGCTAGATCCAACCGACTGGCAGCTCATCCACCTGCTGCAACAGAACGCCCGCGCCTCCAACGCCACCCTGGCCCGCCAACTGGGCCTCGCCCGTACTACCGTGGTCACCCGCCTGGCGCGGCTGGAGCGCGAGGGCATCATCCAGGGCTATGGCCTGCGCCTGGGCTCCGCACTGGAACAGGCCGCCGTCCGCGCCTACTGCGCCATCAGCGTCCTGCCGCGCAGCACCGCCAGCGTCATCCGCGCCCTGGAAAAGATGATCGAGGTGGAGGAAGTCTCCTCCGTCAGTGGCCAGTTCGACTACCTGGCCTTCCTGCGCTGCACCACCCACGAAAAGCTCGACGACCTGCTGGACCGCATCGGTAATCTCGAGGGAGTGAAGCAGACGCAGACGTCGATCATCCTCAATCGGAAGATTGATCGGCGCGGTGGGGCAAGTGGTCCCTGAGCGTCAGGCCTGTCGTGACCGGTACTCGGCGCTGCTTTTGATTGCGGTCAAAACGTCGTCCAGCGTCATGGCGCCGGAAGCCACCTTGGACGTCCAGTTCTGCAAGCCACCTCCGTCCACTTCACGTCCGAGATAGGTCCGGTAGTACTGTTTGATCATACTCTGAGCACGAGCGACCGCTTCGGCACTGCCCGCGATCGCCGCCTTCACCGTCGCGGTAATGGCATTGCCACTGGAAACCTGTTGCGTCCAATAGCTGAGTCCGGCCGAATCCGCGTTCCGCCCCAGGAAGGACACATACAGTTGATTGATCGAAGCCTGCAAGTTGCCCTGATATTCCGTACTGCCGATGAGTGCTGCCGCTATGGCGTTAGTCGTTATGGCACCGCTGCTCAACTGGGCTGACCAGTAGCTAAGACCTACGCTATCGGCACTTCGTCCCAGATAGCTCTGATAGAGCCTGTCGACCGCGCTACGATTCTGATACTCCGCACTGCTCATGACGGCATTGATGACAGTGGCGAGCGTCATGCTGCCGTTGGCCAACTGAGTGGACCAGTAGTTCAGTTCAGCCTGGCCCCCTTCCCGACCGAGATAATCGCGGTACACCCCAGCAACGGCGCTGGTGTAACTCGAGCTGCTCGGCATAGCCGTCATCTCTTCAGCAGAGAAAGGGCCGATGCGCGAACAACTGGTGTTATCGAGATAAGCCTTCAATGTAGGCCACTGTGGTCGTTCAACACCGTTGATGGGCTCTACCGAGAGGTTGTAATTAGCCCAACCTGGCCCCGCTGCCCAGTAGGTAGAGGGTATGCAGTTTTGTTTGAGATAGGCCAGCATCCGGCCCATGATAACGTTCCAGCGGGGGTCGCTATCGGGTACCCCGAATTCGCCTATGAAGCCTTTTTTTCCATTCTTCTTCAGCCATTCGATGAAGGGCTTGACCCGCTCGACACCATAGTCATCGCCGTACGCGCTGGCGCTGGTGTCCGCATAGGTGCCCCCGCCGCCGCCGTCGAAGTAAACATGCGCTTGAAAGATCAGGGCATTCGCCGGATCTGTTAATTTGAGCAGTGAGTCGTTCCAGAGAGGCCAGCGTGTCGCTTCGGCCCAGCCGTTGCCTTCGATCATAATTGGCTTGACGGAGTCCACCGTGCGGATTCCATTGATGGCGTACTGCGCAGCTATTGGCCATTGCTCCACAGCGTCGTGGGGCTCGTTCATGACGTCGTAAGCGTAGAGTGATTTTTGCGAACTCCAACGCTGGGCTATGCGTGTCATCACGTCTTTATATTGATTGTAGGAAACGCCGCCCGTACCTATTACTGTGCCTCGATAACGCATGTAATTATGGAGGTCTAGAATGACCTTGACACCATACTTTTCGGCATATCCGAAAGTTCGATCGATCAAGGCTGAATAAGTGGGGTCGAGAGCCGCGCCCAGGGTAGGCTGCACGCGTTCCCAAAGAATAGGGAATCTGATAAGTCTTACGCCGCGCTCGCTCCATTGTTTAAAATAGGCTTCGGTCGGGAATATATAATTCGTACCATTGACGCCCGGAAGTACTTGGCCGGCAAAGCCAGCTCCTGACAAATTGAGACCAACAAGATCAACGGTCTCGGCGTGCGACTTCCCTGCGGCTAACATCAATAGCACTGTTATTACAGAGGAGCTGAGAAGATTTTTTGAGAAACGACTCATCGCTGGCGACCCACAAAAGAATGCCTGGGCTAGCATAAAACTAGCTACTCAGGGGCTGACTGAATAACCCTATATCTGCAGGGTGCCAGGAATTCTTTAGCGGCAGCCGATGAACGGCATTAGTGGTGGGTCCGTTCTAACACCATATGAGCGCGACGACGATTGGACGTATTATCAGATTTCCGAGAGCTGGCTGGATATTTGAAGAAGTACGTTGCGAAAGCCGCAAGTTTACCAAGCAGCTTCCTGCGTTGCTCTTATACGGGATGCGATTCTGGCTCAAACAGCATCCATTTCAATGTGTCTTCCAGAGGATATATCTGCCATTCACCTATCAGCTCTTTCAGCTTTGTCGGATCGCCACGAAGCTGCTTGACTTCATTGGATCTGACGAACGCAGGATTGACCCTCACGTTGATCTCACGTCCGGAGATGAGCTCCATCATCCCTATGATCTCTTTCAATGAGTAGGATGTACCCGAGCAAATATTCACGATATTCCCAGGGCGCTCGATCTCTATGAGGCGCCTGTAGGCCGCTACAACAGAGCGCACGTCCGAAAAATCTCGCCATACCTCTAGGTTGCCAAGCTCAATTTCCTTAGCGCCTCGACGGAAGTGATCGACAATCTTAGGGAGGAGAAACGAACTGCTGTGGCCAACACCCGTATAATTAAAGGGGCGAGCAATCTGAATTGGAAGCCTGTCCATCCAGAGCCGGGCCATGTGTTCCATGGCGAGCTTGCTTACTGCATAGTCATTTGCAGGCGCAGGAGGTGTCTCTTCGGTTATCACGCCCGCCGTGGAGTTTCCATACACGTTAGCGCTGCTAGCCAGTAAGACGGAGCGTGGCGGCTTTTTGGCCTTTCCCAATGCCTGAAGAAGATTGTAAGTGCCCATCAGGTTGATGGCGTAGAAATCCTTAGCATTGCCATGAGCCACATAGGCTATCGCAGCCAGATGGATGACGACATCCGGCTCGATAGCGTTGATTACAACTTCCAAAGCCTCCGGGTTTGCCAAGTCAGCCACATGATAATTGGGTATCGGTAAAGGTTTGCTACCTATGCCGTAAACCGCGTAACCAGCGCTTTCCAACTCAAGGGCCAGATATCGACCCGTGAAGCCGGACATTCCCGTTATTAGGGCTTTGGAAGTCTTCATTTTAGAAAGAGAACCCTATTTCATTGCGCCGTAGATCGGCTTCGACCATCATCTGACATAGCTGCTCAAGGGTGGTTTCGGGCGCCCAGCCCAGCTTGGTCTTGGCTTTTTCGGGATCCCCGATCAAGAGATCCACCTCAGCGGGACGGTGGTAAATGGGATTGACCTTGACGAGCGTCTTGCCCGAGACCGTATCGATACCGATTTCATCCAGTCCGTGCCCCTTGAAGACGAGTTCGATTCCAATGGCTTTGAACGCCATGGAAACAAAATCTCTGACGGTTTCCGTCCGGTTGGTAGCCAAGACATAGGTGTCGGCCTCGTCAACCTGGAGCATACGCCACATTCCCTCTACGTACTCTTTGGCAAAGCCCCAATCACGCTTGGCGTCGAGATTTCCGAGCTCCAGGACCTGTGCCTTGCCAAGTTTGATCTTGGCGACGGTATCGGTAATCTTTCGAGTGACGAATTCACGGCCGCGAAGTGGTGATTCATGATTGAAGAGAATGCCGGAGCAGGCGAAAATATCGTAAGACTCACGATAGTTTATCGTCATCCAGTGCGCATAGAGCTTCGCCACCCCATAAGGACTGCGCGGATAGAAAGGCGTTGACTCTTTTTGGGGGATTTCCTGAACTTTGCCAAACATCTCCGAGGTAGAGGCCTGGTAAAAACGAATAGCAGGATTGACTATCCTGATCGCTTCTAGAAGATTCGCCGCTCCGATGCCGGTGATCTCTGCCGTTGTAATTGGCTGTTCGAACGAAACGCCTACGAAGCTCAGCGCTGCAAGGTTGTAGACCTCTGTGGCGCCAGAGGTTTGCAGCAGGCGGATACTGGAGGAAAGATCAGTTAGATCATGTTCGACCAACTTGAGTTTGGGATGGTCGCTGATGCCCAGCTCTTCGATTCTCCAGAAGTTGGTAGAGCTGGTCCGGCGAAATGCACCGTAGACCGTATAGCCTTTGTTCAAAAGCAGCTCGGCTAGATAGGCACCATCTTGGCCCGTAATTCCAGTGATGATCGCGATCAAATCTTGTCTCCAATGAGCTTTTGGGTGTGGCCCAGTATGTGTTCAGCAGTCGATTTCCAAGTCGTAGGACGATACTCTCGACCGATGAGGGCTGAGCAGGATGCCAGTTTATCCCGGTTTAACAGCAGCGATTCTATCTGGTCTGCCCAGGCGTTTGCATCATAAGGAGAGGCGAAAAGCGTCAGGCTCGGGGCAATTTCGAGCATGCTCGAGGTGTCCGAGCAGATGCAGGGTTTGCCATAACGCAGGCTCTCGGCGACAGGCAGTCCCCAGCCCTCATAGATAGCTGGAAACAATGTAAACAGCGAATGCTGGTACAGCTCGGTGAGCTCGGCATCGGATGCATCCGTGATTACCTGTACCAAATCCTTCAGCAACCTATCGTTTGCGACCTGAAAGCTCACATTCCCGTCGATCCAACCAGGGCGACCGACCAAAACCAGCTTGGGCAGGGAAATGCCAGATCCATGACGCTCAGCTAGGATACGATACGCCTGAAGCAAGCAAGTTTGATTCTTCCTGATTTCCAGCGTGCCGACCGAAAGTAAAAACTCTTCCGAATAGGAAAACCGGCGCGGATGATTCCCTTTCGTCTCTTGAACGAAGTCTTCGCCTAAACGAACGACCTCTATCCGATCCATTTCTGTGTCGCTGAGCTGCGCAAACTTTGCTAGATCGCGTTTCGTGCAGTTGGAAATGGCATAAACGCCATCACAGAGTGCCAGTGTCTGTTTAGTCCAGTTGCCTATATAGTTGCCGAATCCTGTCCCATCCTTATAGTAGTATGGGTATAAGTAAGGTATAATATCGTAGAAAAGCTGGAAATACCTGACGCCGATGGTTTTTAGCGACTGAATCTGCTGGGCATAACAGGCGAAGGCCCAGTTAGCGCCGGCGGAAATTAATATGTCATCTTTAGAAAATTTCACAGCATCGCCTACCGAAAAATGCTGTGCCTGTCGGTTCAGATGGTGAAAGGCTTGCAGATCGTCATTGATGAAGACCAGCTCAACCTTGCTATCTATCTTTAAAATTTCCTGAGCGAGGCAATACTCTGTTCTGGGGATACCGGTGGGTGCCCCCTCCCAGCGGATCATGGTCGAATAATCAAAGTACGTAGTCATACAGTACGCATCCGTTAAGAAAAACGATCGCCAATAGCGTTCAAAAGCTGATCGGCAGTCTCTTTCCACGTACGTCGCTTGTACGTTGATATGATTTTTTGACTTTCAGTCTTTAGCACTTCAGGGTTTTTCGCTAAAAACATGATCTGATCGGCCCATTCGGTCAGCAACAACGGATGGGCATATCGCACCAAGTCTGGAGCGATTTCAGTCATGCTCGATTTTGGTGAAGTAATACAGACCTTTCCATAATTCAGGCTCTCCGCAATGGGTAGGCCCCAGCCTTCATAATGTGAAGGGTAAACAGTAAAAAGTGCCTTTTCGTAGAGTAGCTGCAGATCTTCGTCAGGCAGCCCTTGAAGTACCTCAACGCGATCGCGCAGCACGTTATCGTTAGCAACCTGAAAGTCTACATCATGCCCTAGCCAGCCAGGCTTCCCTACCAGGTAGAGTTTGGGTGGAATGAAATTCAGGTCCTGGATCATGTAGCGATAAGCATTTAAAAGCAGGACGTGGTTCTTCCTGTATTCAAGGGTGCCTACCGAAAGGATAAACGGTTCTTGAGCTTTTTTTGCTATTTCAATGCTGGGCGGTGTCGTGGAAGTCGATATTTCGTCCCCAAGGCGGATAGCGTAGATAGGTGGCGCCGCAATGCCGCTGTCATTGCAATATTTTATTATGTCGTTTTTCGTGTTGATCGAGATGGAAAAAGCGATATCACAATTTTCTAGACTTTCATTCAGCCATTTTTCGTAAATAGGCGGAAAACCAGGACCGAACGAATGGGGTAACAAAACAGGAATAAGGTCATAGAACAATATTCCAAGTTTTATATCTTCATCCCGTAGTTTCAGGAGCCGGGCATGATGATCAGGGTAGTCCCAGTTTGAGCCGGCAGATACAACCATATCGCCGGCGCGAATTTGTAGAGCGCGCCCAAGCTCCTTCGTTTCTAATGAAAACTCACGACACTGTCCTTCGTCGTCAAAAACAGCGAGAGCAGCAGAGGGTTCTTGTCGTATCAGTTCCTTTCCTAACTGTTCAATGACGCGATTTATCCCAGTAGGGTGTCCGGACCAGAACGATGCAGTAGTGCAATCAAACACAATCATTAGATTTATCCTTACCAGTTCTAGGCAGAGAGATGGCCTTTTGTAAGAAGTCTGGTAGTGTAGCCAGTATGAATTCCCACTGTAGCTCGTCTACAGCCGCACTGCGCGTATAGAGTGATTCTGGTGTTAAGCTTAATAGTTTCGCTACGACCTCATTTGGCGTTTCGCCTAGGAAGACTCCGTTCTCACGGGTGCAGTTCTCAAACCCACGAAACGAAAAATTTGAGCCTAGAATGCATTTCCGAGACAGTAGTGCCTGAGCCGTCTTGAGATTGCTACCGCCACCTTCCCAGATGGGTAAAAGAACACCACTGGAATTCAATATTCCAGCATTTATGTCATCTTGGCTGACCATTCCCAAGATCCGAAGATAGGGATAATCCGCCTCTTTGAATCCTGGGATACTACGAAGTCCGTCGCCAGCTCCACCAAGCACCCAAATCAGAAAGTTTGGCTTTTCTGGGGTGGCAGAGATGGCATCAAGCAGATGCTTGATGCCATTTATGTTTGGCGGATGCCAACTGCCGATGAAAATCCAATTCAGCTCCCTCTTCGAGAACAGATCCTTCCATTTTTCATAGCTATCGTTCGTACAGGGGCGGGAATGTCCGTTCGAATAGATAGCCAGCGGTGTGGTCGGAGCATGAAGCTTTATATAGGCCGCATCGCGCTCTGAAACGGCAAGCGCGACATCACAGCTTTTGATGACGTCGAGTTCTATATCGCGAACGATCTCGAGATAGCGTTTGGCGTCATCGGCGGAATAGTTGTCCTCATATATTTTTTGTTTCATCGGTGCTTCTATGTTGTGCGAGCTATATACGATCTTTATCTCGTCAGCCACAACGCCGTCACCTCGAAAGCGTTTGACCAGAGGCCACAAAAATGGCTGCTCCATCGATAGAACATCAGGCCTAAACGACCTGACAAGCTCGCAAACACGAAAGTAGATGTCCGGATTGGCCTCAAGATAGATGGAAATACCCCAATCACAGAGCATTCCATCAATGCCAAATTCGGCAAATCTGTCCTGATTCAGCTCAACAGCGAGACCTTCAGCTAGGTCACGACTAGACCACTCGAACGACAGCGTTTCGACTGTGAATCTTTCACGTAATGATTTCCTTATATGATGACCGCGAAGCTTGCCACCATGGTTCGGAAATTCAACATCATAGGTCGTTAATTGCAGTATTCTCATGGCTCCCCCCATGTGATTTTGCTTGTTGCACTGCCTCGTGAAGAAGGACTTGACGAAATTCAGCTAGTGATATCTCTCTACCAAGCCAGTAGTCTATTTCGCTACGACTACAATCGTTTCTACCAAAGAACATCAGGTAGCCAGATCGGATACTCTCTTCATTGAGGGGAAGAGACAGATTGTTTTTTTCCTGCTTCAGAATTTCGCGAAACTCTCCCAGGGTGATATTTTTATCTAGCCAATAGCTGATTTCATCGGGGCTGCAGTCATTTCTGCCCAGTAGCATCAGGTAGCCAGAACGAACATTCTCTTCGTGCAGGGGGACCGTTAAGCGAGTGCTTTCCTGTTGCAAAACTTGGCGAAACTCTCCTAACGTGATTTTCCTATCGAGCCAGTATCTGATTTCATCGGGGCTGCAGTCGTTTCTACCCCACATCATAAAATAACCGGAGCGGATTTGCTCTTCGCTTAAAGGAGAGTCTATATTGTTTTTTTCCTGTCGCAGTCTTTCTATCAGCTCCTTTCCGTTTTTACACGTTTTTTTCCAGTATGATATCTCTTCAGGGGGAAAGTCATTCCTTCCAGAATTTGCGATTAATATCAAACGGACGAAATCTGTTGTCAGAGGTTTTTCGATGTTATGCATCTCAAATTTAAGAGCGTCACGCATTTTGAAAACATCGTTAAAACGTAACCACGATTCTATTTCCGTGAAACTGCAAACTCTACCATGATAGAGCCAGTAAGCCCAGCGGACGGCGTTTGGAGAGTTCCGGTATAGCTCGATTGCGCTGCTTGAGCCGTAGAATAGACCAAGGCGAGTTAGCTCATTGCAGATGGCCTCTACCGTATCACTCCAGCTTCCCAAGAATACTTGCTGATTCGAGGTGGCCAGTGTGTCAGCGCTCTTGACTAGCCTGGCGAGTTCGCCTTTGGTGTTTATATCGAAATAGTAAGGGAAGGCGCCTGCATACTCTCCGAAGACGGGAAGACGGTTGGCAAAAACACGCCCATTGAGCTTTAGACCTTCTGCAACAGACATCCCATATCCTTCGACATGCGAAGCACAGATAACCGCTTTGGCGCTTTTGTATGCCTGAAGCAATTCATCATCGTCGGCGTCGCTCAACCAGAGGACCGGCCTTTGTTGTGTACGAAGGTTTTCAATCTTTTCGATTATTTTCTCGGAAGTGCTGCTGGTCTTTCCAATAAATAGGAGGCAGTCGGTCCCACCAGAATCCCAATAGGTAGAAAACTCTTCAAGTAACTCTGAATAACCCCTGCGAGACTCTAAAGTGCCTACTGCTAAAAAGAAGTCTTGCTGAGGTAATCTTTTCTTTTGGATGGCGGAGGCGAGGCCGCTACCTTGGTGGGACAGGGCAGGGGCTAAAGGAACGATAGCAATCCGCTTGCCTTCTAAATTTATTTGACGGGACTTGCAATAATCGACTAAGGAGTCATGAGTGCTTCTCGAGATACAAAGCAACAGCTCGGAGTGATCGATGATGGTATTTAGAGCGGCTTCGAACAAAGCCGTTTCTTCAGGCTTGCAATGTTCAGGATGAGTGATAGGAATAAGGTCATAAATAAGCGTGGCGATTGATGCTCCGCGATCCTTTATGAATGGATACCAGGAGTGCATGTCCATCGTCCAGAATGCGTCAACACAGAGGTAGATGTCGCGATACCTGATATCAATAGCCTGGCTTTTATCACTCATGCCTTCCGATAGAGTTTCTGCTATGTCTGCCGGATAAAAGTCATCAAACTGATAGCAGATCGGAATGCAGTCTATTAGTAGCTTTTCGGAGAACTGCTCTTTTAGACTAACTATGTTTCGAACAACTTTTTGTATGCCTGTATTGAGCTTGCCACGAATGGTCGATGTGCAGTCTATGTAAAGAATGGGGTCGCGTTCTGCAGTCATGAATTGTTCCCGCTTTCAAGCTTCTTGGTACGCGCGTATCAATTCAGAAACACTCGAGTCCCAGGAGAATTGTTGTTGGATTCTTTGACCAAGCGTAGAGGACTGCTGTGGCTCAGACAGGGCGGCTATTCCTTTCTCCATGGAGTCTAGATCATCCGGCACAATGTAGATTGCCTCGTCCTGAAAGTATTCGGTCGTGGAGCCGATACTGGTAATCAAAATTTTGCAACCCGAGGCGGCTGCTTCCAATGCGGCGATGCTGGGCGTCTCCAAGGTGCTCGGCATGACAAAACCTTCTGCGCCGGCCAAGGCAGAGCGGAGCATTGCTGAACCGTATTCGACAGAACCCACATATATGAATTGTGCCCCTCCCTCTTCTTTACACTGTGCAAGATAAGCATCATCTCGTGCATTTCCAAGGACGACAAGTTTTAAGTCTGGGAACTTTTTCAACGCTTTTAGGAATGTCAGTTGATTTTTTCGTTCTTCGACGTTTGCAACGTTTAAAAGGTATTTGGTATCGCCTAGGCCGACATGTTGACGAAAGAGACGCGGGTCGCCTTTGGTAAAGAATGAAGACTCGACGCCGTTATAGACGACATGAAAATTCTTATGGGGAATATCATAGACCGCCCCAAGCGCTTCCCCTTCGAGTCTAGAGTTGACGATTATCTTGTCAGCGAGCTGCAGCAGGCGCTTGATTTCGTCATGGGGATAGTTCCATTTCGTTTCTTCAGTTACCCATAGGTTAGGGCTTATATAAAGTTTCAAGCCCTTTCTCTTCATGTAGTCGCAAAGCTGAGAGGACCCCGGCATGGCGGAGAAAAAGTGAAAGATGTCGTGACCACTTGGAATTTCTTTCCAAGGATCGTACAGAGTCACTTCAACAGAGCGAGACTCCAAGTGACGTTTCCAGGCCATGAGCTGACGTTCTCCGCCTCCTGGACAATCGAATGCCCAGGGGTAGACGCCATAAAGTATTTTTTTCATAGGTAAATCCCGAAGTTGATCTAGAAGGCTTTAATATAGTCGATTAATCCCCTGACAGCGTCTACTTCAGAGGTTTGATATTTTGGAACGCGACTATCAGGTGTAATCCTTGAAGAGGCGAGCTTATTGACAGACTCAATAATTGATTCGATATTCGTTGGCTCCACCTGGCTTGCGCTGGGGATCAATTCATCGACCCAAGTAGATTTGCTCAGTAACATTTTGCAGTCAAGCGCTGCAGCTTCCAGCGCTGATGTCCCTGGAAAATCCAATGGCAATTCAAGAAATAGCTCGCTGTCGGCAAGTGCTGAAAGATGGAGTTCAGAAGCGAAAGGCATTTCCGGAATGAAAACGACGTTTTCGGTCGCCTCTCGCTTGCAGGCTTCATAGTAGTCGTTATCTCGCACCTGTCCCGATATCACAAGCGGGATTTCTATTTCCCGGAAAGCACGGATCGCACTCAGTTGATTTTTCTGCGGCTCAATGATTCCCGGCCAGATCACATATCTGTCAAGGCCGTAGGACTCTTTGAAAACCGGAGTGACATTTTTTCGGGAAAAACTTTTCGTGACCAGTGGCAGGACATTGATGCTGTATTTCTCATCAATACGAAAAAGTGACTTGAAATGGGCCTCCTCGGTCTTTGACTTGAAAACAAAGGCGTCGAATATCTCTATTAAGGCTTGTAAATATTTGAGATGGCCTTCGGTCGGAGGGCTTACCAACCAGAGATTTGGCCATAGGATCATCTTTTTACCGGCTGCAGCAGACTCTTGTAAAACCAGCTCGGATCCACTCACCATCGAAAAGTGTATAACGATGTCGTATTGATCTATTGGTAAGCTATTGGGCCCATAGATGTCGACTAATATATCAGCGGCATCGAAAGCCTTCTTCAGTAGGTGGATTTCACGCTCGCCCCCACCTTGCTTGAGATAGGCGGTTGGGTGAGTGGTGAGAAGGACACGTTTCATTTCGATGCCCCTGTTGTCCCGGAGGATGAGTGGAATCTATAACGTAGCTGCTCATCTTGATTGATACTGATATGGACATACTCGCAGTTGCCGATGACGAATGTTGGATAGTTTCTGATGTCGAGATCCAGCAGGAAATGCAATACACCGCATACTGTGCCCTCGTGGCCAGAAATCAGAACACACTCATCGGCATTCCAGCACTCTGACTCTTTTGAATACCATTGAGCGACACGTCTGAGCATGTCGCCCAAGCATTCGCCCTGAGGATAGCGAAGTTCGGCATTGAGGCCTTGGTACTTATATCTGCTATCCCATTCCCAGAGTTCGTCGACGGTAATGTGGCTTACGCTGCCAGTGTCGACCTCTACCAGCTCAGGAACTAGTTCTATGTCCAGGGCTGTATCCAAAGGCGCTACAGTTTGAGTTGCCCGACTTAGCGGTGACGAGTATATCCTAGTAAAGGGAATGTCTTTTAGCCGTTGACATATCTCCGCAGCCTGTAACAAGCCTTGTTCGGACAAGGGGTAATCGGAAGCGCCGCAAACCAGCCGTGCTTCGTTAGCGGTACTCCTGCCATGACGCAGTAGATAGATGTCCATTTAGAATCCGTAAGTATCAAAAATATCGACTTCTCGATCTATTTGACGGCCGTCAAGATCGTTCGAATAAGAAAAATCGCTACCTATCAAGTCGAGCCGTTCCGCCATCAATCCACCTACTTCGTTGATGGAGAAGTGCCTTCTGATTCTGGATCTTGCTTTGATCGCCTTTTCCAGCATTGCCGGATAATGCAAGGTCATATCCCGGAATGCCGCTATGGCCTGTTTCATGTTGGGCTCTGCCCATACGTCGTCATTCCGATAGCGTAGACGGTTGTGACCAACCTCTCGAAGCTCATATCCGACCAGCGTCGTATCTGAAGCGTCACAGAATTCCATGTTCCCGGAATACCCCGTAGCAATCACGGGTATGCCCCTGCTCATAGCATCAGATATCGTCAAGCCGAAGCCTTCTGCTCGATGCAGAGAAACGTATGCGTCGGCCTCATCATAGAGACGATGAATAGCAGTGCTAGGTACGTATCCAGCGATGATGTCGATGTTAGAGTAAGTCTTCGAGATGTCGGACAACTTCTGTGACAGCAGTATGTCATGTTCTAGATTGCTGACCTTGATCGTCAACCTTACGGATGGATTGTTTCCGTGAGCTTCGACAAATGCGCGCAGTGAAAACAATGCATTTTTTCGTTCCGCATCACTGTAGGTGTTGAAAATGGTGAGAAAACGAAAGGGACCGCAGTCCACGCCGCTCGACCGGGCTACTATTCGTGCGCTGACTTCCTGCGGTTCAATATAGAGAGGTACGCGGACGACAGGTATGTTCGCTGAGCGTGCAAAGGCGCTCTGGCAAAAAGACGAGGCTGTCCAGATCTCGTCGAAGAATTGAAACTGTCTAGCCCACTGTTCCGGAATCTTGGGAACCTCGCAGAACCAGTAGCCGATATTGTAGAAACCATCCATGGCGCCAGCGGCAAGTCTGGAAAAGTAATGAGGTACCCAGCGCGCGCTAAATTGGAAGATATTTATTCGGTGATCAAGAGAGCGCAGCAGATTGTCATCGATGATAGTATCGTTACCCGTCTGCAAGGCGACGGGGCGGGAAAGCACGAAATCTCTCACCGGCATCCCTGTCGACTTCAAGCATTCAACGTTGAGTGCCGCCGCTCTGCCAATACCGTCTTCGGTCTCGAATGATCCAAAGAAATTAACGCCACGTTTCATCTATGGCGCTCCTGAGTATTATTATTCAAGGCCCTAACCATTTTTTGGGTCCTACCCATCCAGGTATTATCTCCCACCACATCAGCGATCTGGGCACGAGAAAGTGCCCCCTGTTGGAGTTGGCGATGTATTGCCATACAAAAATCGTCGGCGGTCTCGCCGAATTCGATATGGTGTACCTGGTCGCGCAGGGCGTTGAGCGGCGTTGCTACCACAGGCAGCCCGGCTGCTAAATATTCGTAGTACTTCATGGGGAACATTGAGTCTGTATACTTGTTTATCAGTGATGGCAATATTCCGACTTGCATGCCCCTCAGATACGACGGCAGCTCCTGGTAATTTCTATAACCCAGAAAATGAACATTAGGCAGTCTGGCTATTTCCGCGAGCAATTGACTGCGTTGACCCTCTCGTTCTTCACCAATGAACACCCAACTCCAGTCGGGTCGACGCCTTGCTGCATCCAATATCAGAGAAAAGTCCATCTTGAAGTCTGATAACACGCCATGGTAAACAATGCGGGGCTCAGAGATCGCCGCGACTTCCTCTGGGATTGGGGCTGGCTCCAGGGCTTTTCCAAAGTGTTCGATATCGACGACGTTCGACAGATAGTGGCTGTTGGGATTCAGAGTCAGACAGCGTCTTGCCAAGGCCGGAGCCGTGGCGAATACGGTATCCGCCATTTTTAGCAACTTCTCTTCTTCTTCTGCAAATTTGACACTATCAACGCCGGGGACAGCGCCTAGATCGTCAACGCAGTGGTACAGGATCTTTGGTTTTTTGAAGTACCCCAATATATCCAGCATAAAGGGGTGGTAAGTCCATATGGCAGGATTTCCTAGGGAATAGAGCTTCATGGACCTGGACAGCGACCACCTCAAGAGAAGTTTGTTGAGGTATCTGAGCGCGGGATGCCGATATCCGGCGGGGATGAGTAGCGGCGACAACACGTAGATATTCGGCTGCCGCTCGCTCGCGCCCAGCAATAGGGACTTCAAACCCTTCACCAAACGATCTTTCAGGCGACCCCAGTCGCGAGCACTTTGTCTCCTAGGTGCTCTTAGTCCTACACTTTCTACATAAAGAACCTTGAAATTGAGTGCGGCGAGAGCTTGAGCACTGTGCTGCTTGTTGGTCCAATAGGGTTCATCCCAATCTGCAGTCGCGAACAAGACGAAACTCTGTTGGCTGGCGTGCTGACTGTCAGCCATGAAAGTGGTCCATGGGCAGCTTTCTGAGGGCGGCCACTATGCGTTTGGCAGCCTGTCCGTCGCCGTAGGGATTGTGACGGGTAAGCAGATGTTCGCGAGCCTGCGGTTTATCGAGCCAGTGGCGAACGGCGTCTTCTATGCGGGCCGGGTCTTGTCCCGCAAGCGTGGCGAATCCCGCCGCGACGCCTTCGAGACGCTCGGTATGTTCTCGCATCACGACCACCGGCGTACCAAACGTGGGTGCTTCTTCTTGGATTCCGCCGGAATCGCTTACCACCAGGCAGGCGCGACTAATGAGATACAAATTGCTTGCATAGTCCAACGGTTCGAGCAGTTTAAAATTGGGAATATTTCCGAGAATGCGCTCTACGGGCTCTCTTACTCCGGGATTCATATGTACAGGCATTACCCATGTATGCGCCGTATAGTGGCCAGCTAATCGAGCGAGCAGATGGCAGATGTTTTCCATGACATCGCCGAAATTTTCTCTCCGATGGCATGTTACTAAAACTATCGAACCCGCTTCTTGCTCAAGATTTGGCAGATGATTCAGAAGCGCAGGCGGCGCAGCATGGCAGTGGCTTGTGAAAACGGTATTGACTGAATCCACGACCGTATTGCCCGTCACATGGATACGATCAGCGGGAATACCCTCAGCCATCAAGGCCTTCGCCGCGGAGCTGGTGGGAGCGAAGTGCAACGTAGCGATCTTGCTGATTAGCCGTCTATTCGCTTCTTCCGGGAAAGGACTATGTAGATCTCCTGTCCGTAGGCCTGCTTCAACGTGGCCCACCTTGATACCACGATGGAAAGCCGCCAAGCCGGCACAGAAGGCTGTGGTTGTATCTCCCTGGACCAAGACCCAGTCCGGCTGATATTCCTGCAGGACGTCATCCAGCGCCTCAAGCTGACGTGATGCCAGAATATTCAATGAGCGCCCTGGGCTCATTGTGTCCAGAGATATATCCGGTTTTATTGAAAAGATACCCAGGGCTTGGGCCAACATCTCCCTATGCTGCCCCGTCGAGCAGACATAGGTATCACAAGCCTTGCGAAGCTCCGCTATCACGGGAGCCATTTTGATCGCTTCAGGACGGGTGCCAACAATAACGAGAGTTTTCAATTCACTATTGCCCCTGGTGCGAACGCTATGGTTTTTCCCTTGTATTCGAGGGCTATCGTCTCGCGCATATCGGCTGGTTCAACGCTGCTGAAAAGTTCGAAACCTGTCCGGGTAGCACGAATTTGTATCTTCGATTTGGCCTGGACGAAATCAAGCGCGGTGATTTCGTCCCAGAACAGGGGAGCCTCAGCACTCCGCTGGATGTACTCGATCAGCTCTCGATGGCGCTGTACGCGAGTTTCCTCGTCCGACCAGCCGTACTGGTATCGGGGCGAAAAAGGATGGTCCAGAAAGCCGAAGAGGGTCTTGGTTTCGCGGGCCTGGTCGAACGCTGCCTTGTAAGTAGCCAGTGGATCATCGTCGTTGAGCATACAGTCGCCATGCAGCATGCATTGCTGACTGTGGCCTACGAAGCCGGCCGGTAGATCAGCGAGCTCTCCTGCTCTTGCTAGCAGAAAATCGGGGTCGTTGCAGATGATTCCGCCGATGCAGCCCTCATAACCGACATCGCTCAGAGCGGCCAGGGCGTAAGGAGGCGAATGATGGAAGGGGGAGACGGCATAGCGAACTCTGACGCCTGTCGTTTCAAGGATTCGCTGTCTGGACGTCAGTGCCTCTTCTCTTGCGGCTGCATAGCTTCCGCCCCAGTTTGGCGCGTGGGTAGCGGTGTGGCACAGCACTGCCTCGCCCGCATCAGCAAATTCCTTGAGAAAGTCCTGTTGTTCGGTGGACTCGAGAACCTTGGAATGGATTGCCAGGGAAAGAGGGACACCCATCCCCTGGTAGGCCTCCCACAGCGGGCGGGCGGAGGAGATGTCTTCGTCACAATCAAGCCGCATGGTGACGACAGCGTCATAGCCGTAAGGAATCTCGGATATGACCGGAAGGCAAGGTAGTTCTTCGCCGCGCCACCTGCTGATGAAGTTTTCGATCAGCCGCCATTCGAATGAGTCGATAAGTCCCGCCGCTCGGTTGACCCAGAGCACTGAGGCTGCAGGATACTCATGAAGTGTCACATAGCTCGAGATGATGCCTGCCTCGTTGCTCACCGAGGCCAGGCGATTCGAATCCTGCCCGAGGAGTGGCGTTGCCAGGGACCAGATCGAGCCATCAGCTCGCACTGCTCCGTACCCCATGTTGTTCCACTCGTCCATGAAGTCGAAGCGCTCCAGTGGACGCTCCCAGGCCCCCGCACCAAGCAAGCCCGCGTGCGCGTGATAGCGGATCACCGCGCTACTTTGGGCGACGGCGCCGGAGGCGGCTGCAGGGCTACTAGACCAGGACGTCGGTTGAGGCCATTCAACCTTCTCGAGGTTGAGGTAGCAGCGTAGATTCTCCGGCAGGAGACCGAAGATGATCAGCTTTTTCTCAGCAGAGCGCAGCCATTCGATCAGCTGACTTCCATGGTCATCGTCAGGATTTATGGCAACGACGAAATCAGCATTCTCGAGCCCTGCCAGATTGATGACCTTTACCATCGATTGGCTGAGCGAGCGCTTGAACGCTGCGGTAACCAGCGTCGCCGCGTGCCGATCATGATGGGTTGCGAGAATACTGATCATGCGTTCACCACGTGACGAAATTTAGCCCGACGCCCGACTCTCACGAAACCATCGTGCGTCACGAATTCTATGTGGAATGCATCGCCCCAATATCGCCTGACGCCAGACTCGATGTCTTCAACGCGTGAATGAGGCATTGGCACTATGCGGAGGATAGCTTTCGGTCCTCTTACATCAATCTGGAACTCTTCGATTCCGCCTACGCGGTGATCGAGCATATCCATGATGTGATGGGTTGGATGAGGGACGCCGTTGATCGGTACGATGTCATGGATACGGCCAATGAGCTGATCCAAATGGAAACCCTGCTCACCACGCTGGAGACGTCCACAATCGCCCGTTGCATAGCGGATCAAGGGCATCAGTCTGTTTCTAAGACCGGTCAATACCAGTTCGGTTGACCCTTCATCGCCAGGTCTGCTTTCCGGCCACACTTCTGAATCAAATAGTTGAAGCTCTTCTCTTTCAGCATCGAGCTGATATGCCGTTACGCCAAACTCCGCTAGTCCATAGCGGTCGATAACTCGACAATTCAGCACTTTTTCGATCTTTTCTCTCATGTAGGGTTGCAGCAATTCGCCGCTGGATTCGAAAACGTCAAATGCCTTGGCGTCCCCCAAGCTCGATTCTATGTAGCATGCCAGAGCGTAAATAGTGGAAGGATGCTCGTGAATAAGATAAGGGCGCCGTCGCTGCAGCGTCTTCCAGATCTCCGCGAGCCCTTTTTCATCAACGCGATCGAAGAAGATATTGCTGCGATTCATGGCAAAGCACTTGAAGTCCTCTCGGTTTGGCCAAGTACTTTCTGCCGCGTCTGGAAAGCGGCAGGCAAAATGCAGTGCCGGTTGGCTTTTGCCTTTTCCTATCCGCTCGCGTGCGTAGAGGGTTACGGCTGCCGAATAATCGGCGCTTTCTTGGTCATAGAAGATAGTCACCGAGCGACCAGTGGAGCCGCCAGTCTTGCAGGCGTGGTGTTTGATTTCCTGCAGGGGTTTGGATAGCAAGCGTTCGCCTTGCTCTAGGATTATCGACTTATCCAGATAGGGTAGCTTCTCCAGATAGTTTACGTCCCTATCGACCGAGTCAGGGTCGAAGCTGGTTTTCTTGAATAGGTCTTTGTAATAAGGGACGTGCGTACCTGCAAAGTTGAGCATGTCCACCAGGCGCCGCTGGGAAACCTTCAAGCGCTCTTCACTACTTAGCGCGTAGTGCCGTCGCAGCTCATCAAGCTTTGGGGTGATGTGGCGCCCTTCATGCTTTTCGGCGATGGGATAGGCAATATGAGCACTCACCATCCCTTTCAATAGTCGCAGAGGCTGTCTGGCAAATACAAACTCACTAAGCTTCAAAATGGGATGGCTGGCTCTTATCATGCGAATGCCTTATTACGCTCCGGCTGTTGACTTGGCTTATGAATGTATGTGGTCTCTTTGGAGAGGCGTCTCTGTTGCGACTTTCTTGTCGCTGACGATTCGGCCATGCTCGAGATGAATCGTCCGTGTGCAAATACGCTCCAAGAGCTCGGGGCTGTGCGAAGCTATTACCAGGATGCCGGCATTGCTGATCAACTTCTCCAAGCGGTGCTCTGCTTTTGAACTGAAAGCGGCATCACCCACGGAAAGCCACTCATCCATGATCAGGATGTCAGCCTCGATACTCGTTGAAATGGCAAAGGCCAAGCGAAGCGTCATACCGCTAGAATAGGTTCTGACGGGGAGGTTCAAGTACTCTCCCAAGTCAGTAAACTCTGCTATCTCGTCGATTTTGGATCTTATTATCGCAGGGCGGAGTCCATCCATTATTCCTCGAAGATAGATATTCTCGAATCCGGTAGCATCGGGATCTAGTCCCATCGATACGTCCAGAAGGGAGGCGACTCGTCCCTCGACCGCAAGATTTCCCTTTACCGGCGAGTAAACGCCAGACAAGGCTCTGAGTAGCGTCGTTTTGCCAGATCCGTTGTGGCCAACCAGGCCTATTCTTTCCCCATGATTGAATTCAAAACTCAATCCATCCAGGGCGCAGACAATAGGATGCTTCCCTGCATCTTTTCCAATTCGTCCGCCGGTACTGAAATTGAGCATCTTTTTCTTTAGCGACCTGTGCGAATTTTCATATATGGGAAATTCGATGGTCAGGTCTTGAGCTACGATCTTGGCGTCCATTTTTCTATAACCAGTAAGGAATTCTGTTACGCGTACGAGTCATCAGGTACTGAGCGATACCAAAGCCAATCACTGCCATGGAGACTGCCCATATCCACGAATTCAATTCGATGGTGCTTCCTATTGTGGGCGCTCGGATGACCTGTATCAGATGGTAGAATGGATTGAGTTCTGCGATCCAGCGACGCTCTTTTAGTAGGTCCACGACCCACATTACAGGTGTGAAGAAAAATGCAACCTGAATAATGTTTCCAATGATCGGCAATATGTCCCTGTAGCGGGCGCATACGATAGCAAGCACCAATCCAATCCAGGTGGCATTGGCCAAGACGATCAAAAGCCCTGGTATGATCAGAAGAATTTCAAGTCCAGGTCGATGCCCGAATGCTATTAAAAATGCAAACACTACCGGCAAGCTATGCATCATGATTATGAAATTGCGCCATGTCATCCTTGCCACGTGTACGCTAATCGGCATCCTGATCTGTTTGATTATGTAGCCGGCGCCTATCAAGGTGTTAGCTCCTTCGATTGCGCAGGTACTGATGAATTGCCAAACAACCAGCCCCGTACCCAGATAGGGTAAATATTCGTGAATATCTTGACCCAAGATGCTGGAGTACAATATTCCCAGCACACCCACCATGATCAAGGTACTTATCGTGAACCAGAATGGGCCCAAGACAGAGCGACGATATCGCTGTCTGATGTCATGCCAGCCCAGTGCCAGCCATACATGGGTTGCACCTAGGCCGGTCGCTATATCACTAGCTCCAGTATGAGAGCTCCAGCTTCTATCAGGTAGTTCGTTAGTCGAGTTCATGTGATGAGTGTTGTCTTCTGTGTTGACGATTTATATCGAGATTGAGTTATGTCTGTCGAAGCTTGGTCGGTAGAAGGCGCTAAAAGCACTCACTATCAATGATTATTGATCCGATCCGAAAATGTCTCGCGAATAGACCCTGTGCAAAACGTCATCCAGGTCGCTCGCCAATCGATTTGCCAGGATCACGTCGGAGGATGCTTTGAAATGCTCCAGGGACTGGATAAGGGGATGGCCCATGAAGGTGTCTCCTTCTATACCGGGTTCATAAATCACTATGTTGCATCCCTGCTCAGCGATAAGCTGCACGACGTCGGTAATGCTTGTTTCTCTGAAGTTGTCGGAATCGACTTTCATGATCAAACGATAGATTCCTACCGTTTTGGGATTCGCCTTCATGACATCCGCGGCTATGAAGCTTTTGCGTGTCGCATTGGATTCGACTACCGCATGTATCAGTCGCTGGGGTATCTCGTGATAATTGGCAAGTAGTTGTCGAGTATCCTTGGGTAGACAATATCCGCCATAGCCAAAGGACGGATTGTTATAGTGTGCACCTATCCGAGGGTCCAGGCACACACCCGTTATGATTTGTCGCGTATCGAGGCCATGCGTCTTGGCATAGGTATCAAGTTCGTTGAAGTATGAGATGCGCAGGGCAAGATAGGTGTTCGCAAATAGCTTTATCGCTTCCGCTTCATCGCAGGACGTGTAGAGAACAGGAATCTCTTTTTTTTCTGCCCCTTGGGCAAGTAAGCTGGAAAATAGTTTGGCGTTATCCGTGACATCCCCGATAATGATTCTGGAAGGATTCAGATTGTCGTGCAGCGCTTGGCCTTCTCTCAGGAATTCCGGTGAAAAAATTATGTTCTGTGTCTTGTAGCGTGCTCTTATCGCGTTGGTGTAGCCCACAGGTACCGTTGATTTTATAACGATGGTAGTCGCTGGATTGATCGACAGTACATCTTCAATCACGGACTCAACGGACTGAGTATTGAAATTATTGGTCGCAGGGTCGTAATCGGTCGGTGTGGCTATGATCACGAAGTCAGCGCCGTTGTACGCTTCGTAACTACCTAGAGTGGCGCGAAGATCAAGGTCATGACTCGCAAGATAATCCGCTATTACCGCGTCTTCGAATGGAGATTTGCGGCTATTGATCAGCTCCACTCTTCGTGGATCAATGTCGAAGGCGATTACCTTATTGTGCTGGGCCAAGAGTATGGCGTTTGAAAGCCCTACGTAGCCTAACCCCGACACTGCAATCTTCATCCGCATTACCTTCCAAAAAGTAGATCATAGCGTGCTAGGCCTGCTGCCGAGCGGGGCACCAATCTTAGCAGGTCTGTCTAGAAGCCTCCTCAGACACGGTAGCGCCAGCCGTCTGGCCATCTTGGCCATGGGGCGGCGCAGGCCCCTACGGTTTCGTCCAGGTGGCCAGCCGTCACGGATACGCCCAGTACTCGCCGCCGCAGTGATGGCCACAGCTCACTCCGGCTCGCCGGCTTCAGCAGCAAGACTGTCCCGAAGGGTTTTCTAGGAAAAATCCTAACGCTATAAAAAATAAAGGAAATTCCTCTAGAGACCTGAGAGGAAGAGTGCAGGCCTTGCAAGAGTCTCGCAACCCGAAGGAGCTAAACCGTTACCGTCTTCAATGTCTGGCCTGGCAGCCAGGCGCTTTAGCCGCAGGCATCGACATGCAGCACTTCCTCTCACAGCGCTGGCAGTGCTCCAATTGCTCGCTTCCACTCTCATGTCTGGCGTAGCCGGCTGCTTCCGAATGATGGCATTCGGCCTGGCCTGGTTTGGCGCTGTGGTATTGGCCCTCATGCCTTACGTGCTGGGCTGGGCTGGGCTGAAATTCGGCTTGCCAACGGCTGGGCATAATCGGTTTCGTTGCGTGCTGCTTGTTATCCGACCAGTCGCCTTCTACAGGATTTGCTCTGTTTTACTTTACGGTATTAGCTGCGTAATAATGGCCATTGAGGAAATATGGGTGTAATCGATTGCCTTTTCCTGGGCCGTCATTTAGGGCTAATCAATGATCAAGGTTTTGCATTTTTTCAAGACTTATCTCCCAGATAGTATGGGCGGTATCGAGCAGGTCATCTTTCAGCTTTGTGAAGGTGGGCCGGCTCATGGTGTTGATGCTGAGGTTCTCTATGTCAGCAAGCATGAAAGTTGTCGTGCTGTCCCGATAGGTAATCATGTGTCGCATCGCTCGGCTCAGAACTTTGATGTGGCTTCCACGCCCGTTTCTTTCGCCGCCCTTAGGGATTTCCGAGAGCTATCGGAGTGTGCTGATCTGGTTCATTATCATTTTCCCTGGCCTTTTATGGATATTGGTCATTTTCTCAAGAAGTCTCGTAAGCCGACGGTCTTGACTTACCACTCGGACATCGTCAAGCAAAAAAGTTTGCTAAAGTTATATTCGCCCTTGATGCATAGGTTTTTGGGCGATGTGGATCGTATCGTGGCGTCTTCTGAGAGCTATTACAGGAGTAGTCCCACGTTGAAACACTTTTCCAATAAGGTACAAGTCATCCCCTTTGGTCTCGACGAGGGGTCATATCCGGCGGTAGATTGTCAGCGATTGCAGTATTGGAAGAACCACGTCGGGCAGAAGTTTTTTCTGTTTGTCGGAGCCCTTCGCTACTATAAAGGGCTGACATATCTGCTTCGTGCATTACAGTCAACCGATATGAGGGTCGTGGTCGTTGGGGATGGTCCTATGGCCGACGATCTGAAGCGGGAAGCCCTGGAGTTGAAGCTGCCAAATGTCCATTTCCTTGGGAAACAGTCGGACGAAGATAAGGTCGCTCTACTTCAATTGAGCTATGGCTTTGTTTTCCCATCGCATCTGCGCTCAGAGGCGTTTGGAATGTCATTGCTTGAAGCTGCGATGTTTGGTAAGCCGATGATAACGTGTGAGATCGGCTCTGGAATGAGCGATATAAATATCGATGGCGTCACTGGTTTAAGTGTGCCTCCTGCTGATCCCCAAGCGCTTCGCGCTGCCATGCAAAATCTATGGGAAAATCCGGATATGGCGGCTCGGCTCGGAAGGCAGGCACGAGATCGATATGAGGCTAAATTCCATAGCGATACCATGTTGCAGGCCTACGCCGATTTGTACAGATCTCTCATGTAATCTCTTATGGCGGAGAACTCCACCAGGCCTTATCTGCCTGACTGCATTATGGAGATCACCAAGGCGTGTTCGGTACTGATGGCGTCAGTGGCAGAGTTCTAGGGCTGATCGGTAGCATCTGCTTGTTCTAGGGGTAGGGGAAACGTTCTAAAATCATCGACTTGGGAGGGTGGTCTGAAACCAAAGTTTTCGTAGAATTCCCGCACCCTCTGGTATTCTGCTTGTTGATAATATGGTTGGCATCTTATGTCTTCTAATGAAAGGTCGGAGCTGAATACCGCTCTCAGACTTTGCAAGAATAGTTTTCTGATCATCGCGTTTTTTAGTTTCTTTGCGAACCTTCTACTGCTCGTTCCTTCATTTTACATGCTGGAGGTATATGATCGAGTGATCAGCAGTAGAAGCGGTATGACGCTCGTCATGCTGACGCTGATTATGTTCATATTGATGGTCACCTACGGCTGCCTTGAGTGGGTGAGGTCGCGCATCATGATTCGGGTATCGACGCGCTTGGACCTGATACTGGGTGAGCGCGTTTTCGCGGCTACCTTCAAGCGCTCCCTGTATTCGGCAGGCGCAGCTTCTTCCCCTCAGCCTCTCAGTGACTTGACCGGTTTGCGGCAGTTTCTTACTGGCAGTGGGCTGCTTGCATTCTTCGATCTTCCGTGGATTCCGGTTTACATAGGAATAATGTTTTATTTTCATCCATGGTTTGGAATGCTCACCATCGCGGGCGCTTTGATCTCTCTCTTTCTAGCGTTCATAAACGAAAGGCTTACGGCGGCCCGTCTGGCAGGCGCGAATCGTGAGCAGAGTGCGTTGATTACCATCACCGAGAAGAGTTTGCGAAACGCAGAGGTCGTGGCGTCCATGGGGATGCTGCCTAACCTGACGAGGCGCTGGAAGTCTTTCAGCTACAAGGTTCTGGCGCTACAAAGCAGGGCCAGTGAGCTCGGTACAGCTATCAGCAATCTCTCTCGGACCTGGCGCCTCTTGCTTCAATCCTTCGTCTTGGGATTAGGGGCCTGGCTTGTCATCAACAATCAGATCACCCCCGGTGTGATGACCGCGGCCTCGCTCCTTACCGGGCGTGCCCTGGCTCCCATCGACCAATTGATCGCGAACTGGAAGGGTTTCATAACCGCCCGCGACCAGTACAGGCGATTGGAAGAGGTACTTCGGCAAATTCCCGCCGATCCCGAGCGGATGGCATTGCCAAGCCCCAAGGGCGATCTTCTAGTAGAGCAGCTCTTTGTAACGCCGCCTGGTAGCGGTACGCCCGTTTTAAGAGGAATCAGCTTTCGGGCACCTCCGGGCGCATCGGTGGGGGTGTTAGGGGCAAGCGCGGCAGGTAAGTCAACGCTTGCACGAGCTCTATTGGGCGTCTGGCCCGCTCAAGGCGGCAAGGTTCGGCTGGACGGTGCTGACATGCTCCAATTGGATCGCGCCGCTATCGGCCCCTATCTTGGCTACTTACCTCAGGACATCGAGCTTTTCGAAGGAACGGTGAGTGAGAACATCGCGAGATTCGGGCAGGCCGACGCGGAGAAGGTTGTTCGTGCTGCTCAGACAGCCGGTGTCCACGACATGATCCTACGGCTGCCGCAAGGCTATGACACCTTCATCAGTGCCAGCGGCGGCTCGTTGTCGGGCGGACAACGTCAACGCATCGGCCTTGCCCGGGCGGTCTATGGGGATCCACGCATCGTCATACTGGATGAGCCCAATTCCAATCTCGACGACGTGGGTGAGCGTGCTCTAGGCGAGACCTTGCTTCGCTTGAAGCAGCAGGGGACCACCTTGTTCGTCATTACTCATCGAGCGAACGTGTTGAGTTTCGTCGACAACCTCATCGTGCTCAGTGAAGGGCAGATCGTCCTTTCCGGGCCGCGCGATCAAGTTCTTGCGCAAATGAAGGCGCAGCAAGCAGGTGGCCCCGCAGCAGCGAGTGCCCCCATTCCTCACGCACCCGCTGCGACTGGTCAGTTGCAGGGCAGGCCGACATGAAGAATCTGCAAGACGTTTATCGCGAAGCTCAGCATGCCGGCTTGAAAATTGATGATGCGCCTATTCGTCGGCTCGGTCTGATGATCCTGTTCGTGGTATTCGGCCTCGGCGGTGGCTGGGCCGCGCTTGCTCCGCTCAATAGCGCTGCAGTGGCAACGGGTGTCGTCTCAGTAGATAGCTATCGCAAGACGGTGCAGCATCTGGAGGGTGGCATCGTGCGCGAGATAAGGGTGCATGATGGCGATGTTGTTCGAGCAGGGGATGTCCTGATCGTGCTGGACAGTACGCAGGCCGGAGCCGAAATGGAGGCTGTCAGAAATCAGCTGATTGCAGTACAGGCGCAGGAGGCGCGCCTGATTGCTGAGCGGGATGATGCGGATGACGTCAGCTTTACTTCCAGTGACCAGATGCCTGTGGACCGGCGAGTGCAGGAAGCACGGGCAAGCGAGCGTCAGATCTATATAGCCGGTCGCAATGCCCGACGGGGCGAGATAGATGTGCTGCAGAACCGTGCAGCGGAATTGGCGCAACAGATAAGTGGATTGGAAGCCATCATCCGCAATAAGGAAGAATTGGCTCTGTCCTACAAGCGTGAAATCAAGGATCTTGCGGGTCTTCTCAAAGAGGGTTTCATCAGCAGCGAAAGACTCCGCGATCAGGAGCGCAACCTTTCACGACTCGAGGCGGAGATAGCCGAGCACCGTTCCGCCATCGCGCGCGCCAAGGTACAAGTGGGAGAAACACGCCTGCAGATGCTACAGGCAACCCAGAAATTCAAATCCGACGTGGCGGGCAAATTGGCTGACGCCCAGGCGCGGATCTATGAAGCACGTGAGCGCCTGGCGGCGCTGCAGGACAGATACCGTCGCACTGAAATAAGGGCGCCGGTGGATGGCCAGGTCATGGGCCTTACCTTGCATACGCCTGGTGGAGTGGTTCAGCCAGGTACCAGCCTGCTTGAAATAGTACCTGAAGCCGCGAGGCTGGTAGTCGAAGTACACATCGAGCCCAAGGATATCGATAGGGTTGCGCTGGGTACCTCGGCGGAAGTACGTTTCAGCGCTTTCAGTAACGCCACGACTCCTATCCTGGAAGGTACCCTCGTCTATGTATCTGCTGATCGTATGGTCAGCGAACGTGACGGTACGCCTTATTACCTGGGACGAGTCAAGCTTACGGAGCAGGGACTTCGCGATCTCGGTTCACGAGTGCTGGTCCCGGGCATGCCGGCGGAGGTCCTCATCAACACAGGATCTCGTACGTTGCTGCAATACCTGATGAAGCCCGCACGCAATGCGATGGCTCGCTCCATGCTCGAGGAGTAGCCAGTCATGAGATGGAGCGCTATCGCTTTGATCTTGGCGACGAGCTGGGCAAATGCAGAGGTACCCAGCTCAGCTGCTAGCCAGGACTATATCGACCTGTGGCAGCTTTATCGCCAAAGCTCGACCTCCGATCCTCGAATCCTGGGTGCCGAGGCCCAGGTACGTAATCTGGAGGGGCAGGAACGCGCCGCCTTCGGACAACTGCTTCCCCAGCTCAGCGGTGGGGCCTCTTCAAGCCGGGTGCGGCGAGAGGAAGCGTCGCAAAGGCTGAGATATAGCGGTGAGAGCTATAGCATCAATCTCAGTCAGGCCCTTTACAACCCTGCTGCTTGGCGCGGATTCAAGCGCTACGAGCAATTGACTGAGCAGTACAAGGCGCAGTCCGATGACGCCAGGATCCAGTCCGCCGCTGACCTGGTGGAGCGCTACTTCAATGTGTTGGCAGCAGAAGATGAAGTGGAACTCGTCGTTGCGCAAAGAGCTACAACTCAGCGGAACCTGGATCGTGTTAGGGCTTTGCTGGAGCGACAAATGGGGACCGTGACCGATGTACTGCAGATCGCGGCCAAGGTCGATAGCCTGAACTCTCAGGAAATACAGGCACGCAACGCAGCACAGGTTGCTCGGGAGGAGCTAGGGGAGCTCACTGGAAAGACGGTCTACCAGCCGTTGAAGCGACTCAATCCAGGCGCCCAACTCGAGATGCCCCAGGGCGATGAATCGCTGTGGGTAAACATGGCCATAGCGAATAATCCAGCGCTGAAAGCCAAACAGAAGGCAGTCGAGGCAGCGGGTTACGGCATCTCAGAGGCCCAGGCCGGTCACTTGCCAACGTTGAGTTTCAACCTGGGTGCACAGCGTAGCGACTTCGCCTACGAAAATGTCTTGGCTTCTTCGGACATCAATACCTACTCGGCCACCATAAGTTTGCAGATACCTCTCTACAGCGGCGGTTCTACGAGTGCCAGGGTCGAAAGCTTCTATGGGGCCAAGGACGCTGCGGAGCAGGATTATGAAGCGATCCGTAGGCAGGTAGCCAAGGAAACCAAGACTGCCTACATGCAAAGTGCCAGTGATCTTTCCCTGATCGCGTCATCAAGAAAGGCATTGGAATCGGCTGTCAAAGCCCGCGAGGTCAGCGAAAGGTCCCTTAGCCTGAGTGTGGTCACGGCAGTGGATGTATTGAGCGCGGTTCAGCAAGAATTCAGTGCCAGACGTGACTATCTTAAGGCGCAATATAACTTCGTGACCAATCAGTTAGTTTTGTTGCGCTGGAGTGGTGGCTTTCAAGAGTCCGATATCAGAAGGATCAATGAGTGGCTGGTCGTACCCAAGCCGTCAGCAACGGTCCCGGATTCAGGCACGAAGAGCAAGGGTTAACCACCGCTCAAAAAAAGCCCGCATTTGCGGGCTTTGTTCGGTCAGACCCAATCGGTACTTCCTACCAGTTGGATGAATCCATTCTGGCCTTCCGTAAGCTGATGGTTTTCCGCAGAGTTGGTGAATTGGATCATCGCCGTTCCTCGGCTCATGCCTTGATCCAGCTGACCCTTCCAGTAGTCAATACCGCCTTGATCGCCATTGCGGTGCAGAATGGTGCTGTAAAGCTGCTGGGCAAAACCCGTGTTGTCCACCGCATTGTACCGCTGAGCAAACTCAGTGGACTGCGAGAACGTATTGGCGATGGTTTGAAAGGTCGTGCCCGCAGCCAGTTTGTCAATCCAGTATTGCAGACCGCCCGTTTCGGGCATGCGATCAAAAACGGTATAAAGCCGTGCAACCTCTGCCTGAGCATTGTCCAGGATAAAAACGTTTCGATCTTGAAAGCTCAAGACATTCATGTCGTGCAAGGCAATACTCTTACTGCCATTCGTGGCATCCAAGTGAACGATGTTCGCTTGGTCGGTATAGCGGTTGTAACTCTGCGAACTCCCGGAAAGATAGATGGTATCTATACCTGCTCCGCCCAGTACTGTGCTGGATTTACTGGAGTCCAAAACCAGCTGGCTTTCAAAGATAGTGTCGGAATAGCTGGTACCAAAGGCGGCGCCCTTTTGGTAAACCATATCCGCGTCGGTCCAGGCGGTGTGATCAACAATCTTAATGAACCCAGAATTTCCTTCGGTCCGCCGATGATTTTCATCCGCGTTGGTGAAGGATATCATCGCATCGCCTCGGCTCAAGCCATTGTCTAATAGGCTCTTCCAGTACGCGATGCCACCGCTGTCGCCCGTACGACCGAGAATAGTCTGATACAGTTGGCCAGCAAATCCTGCATTATCGACGGCATTATAGCGTTGGGCAAATTCCTGAGACTGGGAGAAGCTGTCAGCTATTGTTTTAAAGCTGGTGCCATGCGCATAGGCATTCACCCAGTAGGCAAGGCCCTGGAAATCAGGTGTTCTGTTGAAAACGGTGAAGAGGCGAGCAATCTGCGCCTGATCTTCAGTCATTACATAGAGCGTTTTGTCATTGAAGACCAGTGCATTGACGTCGTGCAAGTAGCTCGTGTTGCCGGTTGAAAAATTATAGACCCGAAGCGACCCGTCAGAAGAGTCTTTGCTGATGAAATAGTCGTTGTATCGGCCGCTCATCATCAGGGCGTCCGCGCCTTGATAGGCGTAAACCTGGGTTGTCTTGGACGAGTCAAAGCCTAGTTGATATTCGTAGAATATGTCGTACAGCTTTGTGCCGCTCGAGACGCCAGGGCCGGTTGGCTTATACTGACTATCGGCCAACAGATCATCGTTGGCGGAGATTTGCTGATTGAGCCACGTATAGTTATTGCCCGTGAGAGCGGCGTACCAGGAGAAGGTATCGTTCTGATCGCCAGCGGATAGCACACCGCGGATGTTCCCATTGGCATCTAGTAGCGGGCCGCCCGATGCTCCAGCGCCAAGGCCGTCGTTTACGTAGAAGATCGGATAGCTGGGGTAGTAGGTCGCGGTTCCAGTCTCTTGCATAAGACCGGTTCCGCTCGCGGGATAGCCGAGCATCGTGCCATTGAATCCAGACTGACTGGAAGAGTAGCCAAGCGAGCCGGTAATGTTGCCGAGATTTACATCCAGGCCTATCAGTGCAAGATCGTGTCCTGACTCGTCCGGGCTAGGTACTCCGTCGCCGTTGGTGTCCCAGTTGCCTGAGTAGCCGATAACCCGACGAGCGCCGTAGGTTCCCAGCTCCGCCGAAAAGGCGCCAGTGTGCTCGTCCACATCGGCAGCGGGAGTCACTACGATCTTGGTTGCCCAGCCGCCGTGGTCTGCACTGTAGACAACGTGGAGCGCCGTCAATACATCGTTCGCACCCACGACGGTTCCAGAACCCCGGAAGACGGTGCCATCGGAAAAATAGGTCTGGATGTAGCAGACCTGCTTGTAGGGGGAGACGTTGCGGAACGTGACTTCATTCATCCTGAAAGCACCAATAGCCCTTTGTGTTGAGAATGATACATAACGTTTTGTGACGCGGTACTCATTGGGTGGGTTGTCTATCGCTCCATTTGAGCCGTTCGGCACTCTGAGTCGTCATGCTTGACCTTCTGCGAAGCCTTCTACAATGGTGTTCTCCGGGCCGGCGCTGAGGGATCACGCGTGTATGGCCGCGATTCACCGGATAGCCATCGCGTCCAGATTCAGCCGATCTCAGCAGACGAGGCGACAGGCTCGTGACTCCGGAGAACGAAACCGCCGCGGTGCTCAAGGCCTAGGACACGGGTACGTGGCTCATCCTCCCTGTCGAGTCAGGCCGCACAAGAGACGCCACGCTATCGTGGCGTAATCTGATTGCCGCCACTCTCGTTTGCGGGTCTCTACCTCAACTGCCTCTGCGAATAGAAATGGACGTTAAACGGCTCTGTCGAGGCATTGAAGAAACTTCTATCACCAGGGATAGGCTATCAACATCGCAAAACACCTATGTCATTCGCTGGTAAATTCGAAAGACAGCATTCATATCGCTTGATGACGGCGATATATCGATAGAATTGATAATTCCAGACAGCCACTGAAAGTTTATTCTCCGGCTGCAAAGTAAGCGTGGCCATCTTGGTTGGTCGGGAGTTAGAGAATTCAAAGCAAGTCTTATCATGGCGCTTTCGTTATTGTTTTTTGCTGATTCGCCAGGGCGGCGAAAAATGCGTCTGTTCTCTCTATATCTTGGCTCCAGCGAATGCATCATAAATTTGGATGCAGTTCTTTCCTTGAGCTGTGACGGCAAATGCAGAGCGCAGTACCGTCGTTGAGGCCTGCTGATAGTGGATCCGGGCAAGATCTGTCTCAATGGCTGATCAGGTGTGACATGCCTGACACGCGGGCAGGTAGGAACAGTCACGTATTTCTGACTGGTATTCAGTACGAAAGGCGTGGCCTGAAGAGACTGTTCTTCATTCTGCTAGATCTGGGCCTGCCTACAGCAGGCAGCTCACCTGTGCCCGGAAATGACGCTGTTTTATTCGCGTGCCTGATCATGTGACCGAGCTAGATTCTGTACGAAAAATCGCCGAGCGAAGGTCAGGCGAGGCCTAGGCGGCCCCGCGAAAAAAGCTGAGGAAGCGGATCGGACTCGCGCTCAAGTCTACGAACGGTAAATGAGCATTGCGACGGGGCCACCTTGGCCGGGCTGGCGCCCCAGGCCTTTTTCAACGAGGCATCACCAAGCGCAGGCATTTTTCGTACAGAACTTAGATACAAGCTATGTTGCAAAGGTCTATCGCTACGCAAGCGACGGCCGGGAATAGCCATCTGGCGGATACAAAAAAGCCCCGAACTGATTCGGGGCTTCTAGGGATGCTGGTGCCGGCACCAGGAGTCGAACCCGGGACCTACTGATTACAAGTCAGTTGCTCTACCAGCTGAGCTATACCGGCAAGGGGACGCCATTATAGCCATGGAAAAGCCCTTGTAAACCAAGGATGTGCGCTGGTTAAGCCAGGCGTAAGCACGGCGCGGTAAAATGAAAGCTGAAGCTGCAAGGAGCCTCTGATGAGAGCCAAGACCCTGGCCGTACTGGCCGCTGCACTGGCGGGTTGCACCAGCCAGGCGAATCTGGAGCGCAATCCGCCGATGGAGCTGCGCACGGGCAAGAGTGCCGAGGATTACCGGAGCTGTCTGGTGGCCGGGCTGGAGAAGGATGGGCGCCACGTGGAGGTCCAGCCGCAGGGGAACAGCCAGCGAGTGCTGGTGGATAGCAAGGTACCTGGGGCGACCGCGGCGATCATCGATATTGGCTCGGCGTCGCGCGGGACGCGAGTCCAGTTGCGTGAGCAGATGGCGAACAATCCGTTGCGGCCGCGGGCTATTCTGACGGTGGTGAAGGATTGCCTGTGAGTTGAGTGGCTGGGCGGCCCTCACCCCAGCCCTCTCCCCAAGGGAGAGGGGGAAGAGCGGGTTGCCCGTGGTTGCTTAGGCTTGGCGAGGCAACCGCCGTCATCACCTGGAAAGGCAGATACAAGAAGGGCGCCCTCGGGCGCCCTTCTTGCGTTCGGCTGCCTGGGATCAGGCGGCCGGTTGGTTGCGGCGCTGCGGGACCGGCTCGGCAGCGCGCTGGCCGTTGACGTCACGCAGCGGGGTACCCCGTACCGGGGCGCCGTTGGCGACGTAGTAGGCGGCGTTGCTGCGCGGCAGTGGGGCGCGGCCGCGGATTTTGTCGGCGATCTTCTCGGCGATCATGATGGTCGGGGCGTTGAGGTTGCCCGTGGCGATGATCGGCATGATGGAGGCATCCACCACGCGCAGGCCTTCCAGGCCGTGGACACGACCGGCGCCGTCGACCACCGCCATGTCATCGGTACCCATCTTGTTGGAGCAGGAGGGGTGGTAGGCGGTCTCGGCGTGGGAGCGCACGAAGGCGTCCAGCTGGGCGTCGGTCACGCAATCGCGGCCCGGGTTGATCTCTTCGCCACGGTAGGGATCCAGCGCCGGCTGCTGCATGATCTCGCGGGTCAGGCGGATGCCGTCGCGGAATTCGCGCCAGTCCTGCTCGGTGCTCATGTAGTTGAACAGGATGCTGGGATGCTGGCGCGGATCGCGCGAGGTCAGTTCGATGCGGCCGCGGCTGGGCGAACGCATGGAGCCGACGTGGGCCTGGAAGCCATGGGCCTCGATGGCGTTGGTGCCGTTGTAATTGATGGCGATCGGCAGGAAGTGGTACTGGATGTTGGGCCAGTCGAATTCCTCGCTGGAACGGATGAAGCCGCCCGCCTCGAAGTGGTTGGTGGCGCCCAGGCCGGTACCCTTGAGCATCCACTCCAGACCAATCTGCGGCTGGTTGTACCACTTCAGCGCCGGGTACAGGGAGACTGGCTGCTTGCACTCGTACTGCAGGTACATCTCCAGGTGGTCCTGCAGATTCTGGCCGACGCCGGGCAGGTCGTGGATCACCGGGATGTCGAAGCGCCGCAGCAGCGGCGCGGGGCCGACGCCGGAGCGCTGCAGGATCTGCGGCGAGGCGATGGCGCCGGCGCAGAGCAGGACTTCACGGCGAGCGCGCGCGGTGATGGCGTCCAGGGAATCGCCCTTCATGTAGGCGACACCGCTGGCGCGCTTGCCGTCGAAGAGGATGCGATCGGTGGTGGCGTGGGTGACGATGGTCAGGTTCGGGCGACCCTTGGCCTGGTCCAGGTAGCCACGCGCGGTGCTGGAGCGACGACCGTCGGGGGTGACGAAGCGGTCCATCGGGCCGAAGCCTTCCTGCTGGTAGCCGTTGAGGTCTTCGGTGCGCGGATAGCCGGCCTGGACACCCGCCTCGACCATGGCTTCGAACAGCGGATTGGTGTTCGGCTTGGCGGTGGTCACCGAGACCGGGCCGTCGCCACCGTGCCAGTCGTTGGCGCCGGCGTCACGGCGCTCAGCCTTGCGGAAATAGGGCAGGCAGTCGAGATAGGTCCAGTCTTCCAGGCCGTCGAGCTGCGCCCAGTTGTCGTAGTCCAGGGCGTTGCCGCGGATGTAGCACATGCCGTTGATCAACGAAGAGCCACCCAGGCCCTTGCCGCGGCCGCATTCCATCCGGCGGTTGTCCATGTGCGGCTCGGGCTCGGTCTGGTAGGCCCAGTTGTATCTCTTGCCCTGCAGCGGATAGGCCAGGGCGGCCGGCATCTGGGTGCGAAAGTCCAGGCGATAGTCGGGGCCGCCGGCTTCCAGCAGCAGGACGGTGACGTCCTGGTCTTCGGTCAGCCGGGTGGCCAGGACGTTGCCGGCCGAGCCGGCGCCGATGACGATGTAGTCGAATTCGTGTGCCATGAAGTTTCTCCTCCTGACGGTGGGTGGGACGGTGGCCCCATCCCCGGACCCTCTCCTGGCGGAGAGGGGAGAAAAGCGCTGCCTGGGGCGGCTTAGAAAATCGAGGCGTAGTCGCCCAGCTCGACCTGCACCGACTTGATGCGGGTGTAGTGGCCGAGGGTGGAGATACCGTTTTCGCGACCGACGCCGGACTGCTTGTAGCCACCGACGGGCATCTCGGCGGGGGATTCGCCCCAGGTGTTGATCCAGCAGATGCCGGCTTCCAGGCGATGGATCAGGCGATGGGCGCGGGCCAGGTCGCGGGTCACGACGCCAGCGGCCAGACCGAACTCGGTGGCGTTGGCGCGACGGATGACTTCGTCCTCGTCGCTATAGGCCAGGATGCTCATGACCGGGCCGAAGATCTCTTCGCGGACGATGGTCATGTCGTCGCGGCAGTCGGTGAAGACGGTGGGGGTGATGAAGGCACCCTTGGCCAGGGCGCCGTCGGTAGCCCGCTCGCCGCCGGTCAGCAGGCGGGCACCCTCGGCGCGACCCTTGGCGATGTAGCCGAGCACGCTCTCCATGTGGGCGAAGCTAACCATGGGGCCGAAGTTGGTCTCGGCCGCCAAGGGGTCGCCCAGGCGGATGCGCTTGACGCGTTCGAGGATCTTGGCTTCGAACTCGGCCTTGAGCGCCTGGGGCACGAAGACGCGGGTACCGTTGGTGCAGACCTGGCCGGAGCTGAAGAAGTTGGCCATGACGGCGATGTCGGCGGCGCGCTCCAGGTCGGCGTCGGCGCAGACGATCAGCGGCGACTTGCCACCCAATTCCATGGTGACCTCCTTGAGCGTCGAGCCGGCGGCGCTGGCCATGACCTTCTTGCCGGTGTCCACGCCGCCGGTGAAGGAGACCTTCTCGATGCCGGGATGCTCGGTGATGGCGGCGCCGATCTCGCGGCCCTGGCCATTGATGACGTTGAACACGCCATCGGGCAGGCCGGCCTCGGTGTAAATCTCGGCCAGCTTCAGGGCGCTTAGCGGGGTGACTTCGCTGGGTTTGAAGATCATGGCGTTGCCGGCGGCCAGGGCCGGAGCGGATTTCCACAGAGCGATCTGGATCGGGTAATTCCAGGCGCCGATGCCGGCGACCACGCCCAGCGGCTCGCGACGGGTATAGATGAAGGAGGTCTCGCGCAGGGGAATCTGCTCGCCTTCCAGGGCGGGGATCAGGCCGGCGTAGTACTCGAGCACGTCGGCACCGGTGACGATGTCGACCGCCTGGGTCTCGGACAGGGCCTTGCCGGTGTCGAGGGTTTCCAGCAGGGCCAGCTCGTCGTTGCGCTCGCGGAGGATGTCCACCGCCTTGCGCAGGATGCGCGAGCGCTGCATGGCGGTCATCGCGGCCCAGACCTTCTGGCCGGCGGCGGCGGCTTCGACGGCCTTGTCGACGTCGGCACGGCTGGCGCGCTGGACGTTGGCCAACACTTCACCGGTAGCCGGGTTGATGGTTTCGAAGGTGACGCCGCTGGTGGCGGCAACGTAGCGACCACCGATGTAGAGCTGCTGTTCGGCGAAACGGGCCATGACGATCTCCCAAGCTGGGCGGGCGCCGTGGCACCCGCGAGGAACACAGGGGGAGCGAAAGACGAAGGCTTTCTGCTCCAGCGATGAAGCCAGTCTACTTAATTTTTATTGAACGTTCAATCAATGAAAAATTCGCAGACGATGCCGAGTCGGGCGATGAGCGGCCTAGAGCGGTTCTGTCGAAGTGGGGATGAAGCCGAAAGGCGGGAGGGGCACCCTGGCCGCAACGGACCGGCCAGGGTGGCAGACTTGGCGGGGCTCAGGCCTTGGCCAGTTGCAGGTCCAGGTAGTCGTAGGCGATCTGCAGCGCTTGCTGGGTATTGAAGGTGTCGCCGGAGAGAGCGCCACGCAGCCAGAGGCCATCGATGATGGCAGCCAGGCCGCGGGCGGCGGCGCGGGCCTGGTCGCGAGGCAGCAGGCGACGGAATTGCCAGCAGAGGTTGGAGTAGAGGCGCAGGTCGTTAATGCGTTGCAGGCGACGCAGGTTGGGCTGGTGCATGCTGGTGGCCCAGAAGGCCAGCCAGGTCTTCATGGCCGGCCCACTGACCTGGGTATCGTCGAAGTTGCCCTGGATGATGGCGCGCAGGTTGGCAGCGGGATCGTCATCAGGGAGAGCGGCGCGGCGTTCGCGCACGGCCTGACGCAGGGCATTCATCAGATGCCGCATGGTGGCTTCGAGCAGACCGTTCTTGTCTTGGAAATAGTGGCTGATGATGCCGTTGGAGACGCCGGCCTTGCGGGCGATGAAGGCGATACTGGCGTCGCCCATGCCGACTTCGTCGACGGCTTCGAGGGTCGCGGCGATGAGCTGCGAGCGGCGGATGGGTTGCATCCCGACCTTGGGCACGGAGCGTCTCCTAATAGAGCGGAAGGAGCCTCCGAGGGTAACTATTTTTTATTGAACGTTCAATCAATAAAAAATGCCACGGCCTCCTGGATTGTGCCTTGGCTAAGGCAGCAGCACCAGTCCTGACGGGTGGTTACTTTTAATAACTGCCCGGAGGGCGTAGGCTGGAGTCAGTTCTGCTTCGAGGATCGCCATGGACGCCGTGGTCAGTCGTATCTCCAGTCGCCGTCGTTTGCATGCCCACGCCTGTCCGATCCGGGATGTGCTGGATCGGATCGGCGATGCCTGGTCCTTGCTGACGTTGTTCACCCTGGAGACCGGTCCGCTGCGCTTCAACGAATTGCGCCGGCGCGTCGACGGTATATCCCAGCGCATGCTCAGCGTGACCCTGCGCCAGCTGGAGCGTGATGGCCTGATCTCGCGCACGGTGACGCCGAGCAAGCCGCCCCAGGTGGAGTACGCCCTTACCGAGCTGGGCCAGAGCCTGATGGTGCCGGTAGGTGCCCTGGCCGCCTGGGCGTCCGCGAAGCAGCCTCTCATTCAGCGCCACAGGGCGGCCTACGATCAGGCCGCCGAGGAGATCCCTGATGACTCGTCTCTCTAAGACCGCCCTGTCGGTCCTCGACCTTGTCCCCATTCGCGACGATGGCGATGCGACCCAGGCGCTGCACAATGCCCTGACCTTGGCACGGCACGTCGAACAGCTCGATTTCTCCCGTTACTGGGTGGCGGAGCACCACAACATGGACGGTATCGCCAGCTCCGCGACCAGCGTGCTGCTGGGTTATCTGGCCGCCGGCACCAGTACCCTGCGCCTGGGCTCGGGCGGCATCATGCTGCCCAACCACGCGCCCCTGGTGGTAGCCGAGCAGTTCGGCACCCTGGCGTCGCTGTATCCGGGGCGCATCGAGCTGGGCCTCGGCCGCGCACCGGGTTCGGACCAGCGCACCGCCTATGCCCTGCGCCGCGATCGCCTGGGCAGTTCCGACGACTTCCCGCGCGATGTCGAAGAGCTGCAGCATTATTTCGGCCCGCAGCAGCCCGGCCAGGGCGTGATCGCCATGCCCGGCGTGGGCACCGAGGTGCCGATCTGGTTGCTGGGTTCGAGTCTGTTCAGTGCCCAGCTGGCGGCGGCCAAGGGGCTGCCCTATGCCTTCGCTTCGCACTTCGCGCCGCGCTACGTGCATGAGGCGATCCGCCTGTATCGGGAGAACTTCCAGCCGTCCAAGACGCTCGACCGCCCCTATGTGATGCTCGGCGTGCCTCTAGTGGCGGCCGACAGCGACGACGAGGCCAATTACCTGGCGACCACCCTCTACCAGCGCATCCTGGCGCTGTTCCGCGGCGACAGCCTGCGCCTGCAGCCGCCGGTACGCAGCATGGAGGGCGTCTGGTTGCCCCACGAGAAGGAGTCGGTGTCGAGCTTCCTCGGCATGGCGGTGATCGGCGGACCGGACCGGGTGCGCGAGCGCCTGGAACTGTTGCTGGAGAAGACCGATGCCGACGAGCTGATCTTCACCTGCGACGTCTATGAGCAGGCTGATCGTCTGCGGGCGTTTTCGATTCTGGCGGATCTGAAGGGCGGTTGATGGGGTTGGGGAGTGTTGGGCTTCGCTGCGCTCAACCTAACCTTCGGCTCATTGCGGCCATGGCGATCCGCCTCTAGGCCCCATAGAAATCCTTCGTTGCACTGATCGCGGCCATGGGCCGCTCCTACAGTAATGCCTGAACCTGTAGGAGCGGCCCATGGCCGCGATGGCTTTACAAGAAGCCGAGGTCCGTAGCCGTGTCGTATGGAAAACCGCGGCAGCGTTTTCCACAGGCGAGCGGTTGGGCGGAAGGTGGATAAGGCTCAGAGAAAGGTGAACACCTGCTCGCGGCTCAGGCGGGACTTGGGCAGGGCGGCGTTGAAGTCGCTTTCGCCGCGATAGCCGAGGCCGACCACCACCAGGGCGGTGTAGCCCTGTTCGCGCAGACCCAGTTCCTTATCCAGGCTGTTGGCGTCGAAGCCTTCCATGGGGGTGGCGTCGATGCCCAGCGCGGCGGCGCCCAGCAGCAGGGTGCCCAGAGCCAGGTAGGTCTGCTTCTCCATCCAGTGCTGGACGTCCTTGCGCTCATGGCGATGCAGGTCGACGAAGTGACGACGGGTGCCGTCCTGGGCGGCGCGCGCCTCGGGCTTGGCGAAGCGGCCGTCCTGGGCTTCCTGTTCCAGTACCTGGGCCAGATGGTCCTCGGTCATTTCCAGGCGGGTGCAGAGCACGACGACGTGGGAGGCCGGCAAGACCTTGGGTTCGTTGTAGGGGCTCTGCATGCCACGGGCGACACGGGCCTTGGCCTCGGCGCCGGCCGCGACCACGAAGTGCCAGGGTTGGGAGTTGACCGAGGACGGCGCTTGACGCAAGAGCTCCAGCAATTCCTCGACCTGCTCGGCGGGAATGCTGCGGGAGCCGTCGAAGGCCTTGGTGGTGTAGCGGGTACGGGCGATCTGGGACAGCTGCATGGGTCGATTCCTGATCGGGGGTGGGCGTCGCGCCCCAAGGGGCGCGGCGATAAGGTGAAGCCTGGCAGAGTACTCAGAAGCCTTCCAGCACCAGCTTGCCGCGTGCCTGATGGCTTTCCAGCAGGGCGTGGGCGCGCCGGAGGTTGGCGGCGTCGATGCGACCGAGGTGTTCGCCCAGGGTGGTCTTGAGGGTGCCCTGGTCGACCAGCTGGGCGACCCGTTCGAGGATCTCGTGCTGGCGCACCTTGTCCGGGGTCTGGAACAGTGAGCGGGTGAACATCAGCTCCCAATGCAGCGACAGGGACTTGAGCTTCATCGGCACGGCATCGAGTTGTTCGGGATCGTCGATCACCGCCAGGCGACCCTGGGGCCGCAGCGCCTCGACGAGTTGAGCGTAGTGCTGGTCGGTGTGGGTGAGGCTGGCGACCAGCGTCACGCCGTCCAGGCCGAGGGCTTCCAGTTGCGGGCGCAGCGGCTGGTGGTGGTCGATGACGTGGTGGGCACCGAGTTCGCGTACCCAGTCCTGGGTTTCGGCGCGGGAAGCGGTGCCGATCACGGTCAGCTCGGTGAGCTGGCGGGCCAGCTGGACCAGCACGGAGCCGACGCCCCCCGCAGCACCCATCACCAGCAGTTGCTGACCGGCGCCTCCGCCTTCGGCGACGCCGAGGCGATCGAACAGCAGCTCCCAGGCGGTGACGGCGGTCAGCGGCAGGGCGGCGGCCTGGGCATGGTCGAGGCTCTTGGGCTTGTGCCCGGCCAGGTGCTCGTCCACCAGGTGCAGCTCGCTGTTGCAGCCAGGGCGGAACAGCTCGCCGGCATAGTAGACCTCGTCACCCACGGCGAAGCGGCTGACGGCGCTGCCCACTTCGCGGACCACGCCGGAAACGTCCCAGCCCAGCACCTTGGATTCGCGCTCCACCAGGCCCTGGCGCACCTTGGTGTCGACCGGGTTGACCGCGACGGCGCGGACTTCCACCAGCAGGTCATGGGCACCGGGGGTGGGCGCGGGCAGCTCGACGTCCTGCAGGGCACGGGGATCGCTGGCGGGCAGGGTGATGTCACCGTGGACGATGGCTTTCATGGTGGAGCTCCTTGAGCGCTGAGAAGAGATGAAGGCCATGGTCTTCTTCATCCTCGGCGGGAAAAAGCGGCAGAATTGGATAGCACCTTCACTGCTGGAGTGAAAATGATCCGCTTCGACGATCTTGGCCTCTTCGTGCGCTCCGCAGCGCTGGGCAGCTTTTCTCGTGCGGCCCGCGAGGCAGACCTGTTGCCGGGTCAGGTGAGCGCGGCCATTGGCCGCTTGGAGCGCGAACTGGGCATCCGCCTGTTCGCCCGCTCGACCCGCAGCCTGCGACTCACCGCCGAGGGTGAGGCCTATCTGCCCTATGCCCGGGAGGTGTTGGAAACCCTGCGCGAGGGACGCGAGCGGCTGCAGAGCGAGAGTCCCGAGTTGCGTGGCGTGCTGCAGGTGGCCGCGCCGTCCGATCTGGGGCGCAATCTGCTGTTGCCCTGGCTGACCGAATTTCGCCAGCGACATCCGGGGCTGACGTTGCGGCTGTATGTGTCGGACCAGCAGGCGGACGTCTATCGCGAGCCGGTAGACATCGCCATCCGTTACGGGCGCAGCCAGGACGACAGCCTGGTGGCCCTGCCGCTGGTACCGGACAATCGCCGCTTGCTGGCCGCGGCGCCGGCCTATCTGGCGCGCCACGGCACACCGCGCAGCCTGGACGAGTTGGCCGGGCATGCCTGCCTGCTCTATCAACTGCACGGCCGGATCCATGACAAGTGGAGCTTCGTGCTGCCCGAGGGCGGCCTGCGCCAGGTGGGGGTGAGCGGACCGCTGCAGAGCGACGATGCGGAGGTAGTGCATCGCTGGGCGCTGGCCGGCGAAGGCATCCTCTACAAGTCCTGGCTGGAACTGCGCGAGGACTTCCAGGCCGGGCGGCTGGTGCGACTGCTGCCGGAGCTGTCCGGCGAGCCCCTGCCGCTGCAACTCTTCTGTCCCCATCGCCGGCAATTCTCGCCGGCGGTGCGGCAACTGCACGACTGGCTGGCCGTGCGTTTCGCCGCCTGCGGCGAGCCGGGCTGAAACGCAAAAGGGGCGCCATCGCTGGCGCCCCCCTGGGACTGGCGTCGAACCCTACTGTAGGTGCTGCTTGAGCAACTGGCCGGCCTGGGTCAGGGCGGCCTGGACCTCGGGTACCTTGGCCAGGGCGTTGAGCAGCCCGTAGTCATGGATCATGCCGTTGTAGCGTACCTGGACCACGTCGACGCCCGCGGCGTTGAGCTTGCGCGCATAAGCCTCGCCTTCGTCACGCAGCACGTCGTTCTCGGCGGTTTGCACCAGCGCCGGCGGCAGGCCCTTGAGCTGCGCTTCGCTGGCGCGCAGCGGCGAGGCGTAGACGTTGGCGCGGTCGGCTTCGCTGGTGGTGTAGTTGTCCCAGAACCACTTCATCATGTTGCGGGTGAGGAAGCGGCCTTCGGCATAGGTCTGGTAGGAGCCATTGTCGAAGCTGGCATCGGTCACCGGCCAGAACAGCACCTGGTAGCTCAGCTTGGGCGTGCCCTTGTCCTTGGCCATCAGGCTGACCACCGCGGCCATGTTGCCGCCGACGCTGTTGCCGGCCACCGCCAGGCGACTGCCGTCGACCTCGATCTCCTTGCCATGCTCGGCGACCCATTGGGTCGCGGCATAGGCCTGGTTGATGGCCACCGGGAAGTGGGCTTCCGGACTCGGGGTGTAGTTGACGAACACCGCCGTGGCGCCGGAGGCCACCACCAGGTCCCGCACCAGGCGCTGGTGGGTGGGGAAGTCGCCCAGCACCCAGCCGCCGCCGTGGAAGAACATGAAGGCCGGAGTCGTGCCCTTGGCGTTCGCCGGGCGGACGATGGTCAGGTCCAGCGGCTTGCCATCCACCTGGATGGTCTTCTGGCTGGTCTTGACCCCGGACAGGTCGACCTTGACGCTGGCCTGGGCGCCGGTCAGGACGGCGCGAGCGTCTTTCGGCGCCAGGGTTTCCAGGGGTTTGCCACCGCTGGCGTTCAGGCCGTCGACGAAGGCCTGGGTAGTGCGCTCCAGGTGCGGATCGGGCTGGGGCGCGGCGAAGGCGCTGCCCATGGCCAGGGTGAGGGTGGAAAGACCGAGCAGACGAGCGAAGGTGCGCATGACGGATGACTCCTCGAAGCTGAAGAGCGGGCGCCTCGCATGGAGGCGCTCGGTAGGGGCGCTTAGGCCAGGGTCAGACGCACGTCCACGTTGCCGCGGGTGGCGTTGGAGTAGGGGCAGACCTGGTGGGCTTTCTCGATCAGGTCTTCGGCCACGGCGCGGTCGACACCCGGCAGGCTGATGGTCAGCTCGACGTCCAGGGCGAAGCCGGTGGGGATCGGGCCGATGCCGACCTGGGCGGTCACGCTGACATCCGCCGGCACGGCGATCTTTTCCTTGGCACCAACGAACTTCAGGGCGCCGATGAAGCAGGCCGAGTAGCCGGCGGCGAAGAGTTGCTCGGGGTTGGTCCCCGCACCACCGGCGCCCCCCAGTTCCTTGGGCGTGGACAGCTGGACATCCAGGGCCTTGTCGCTGGCGATGGAACGGCCGTCACGGCCACCGGTGCTGGTTGCGGAAGCGGTATAGAGGATGTTCATGGCGTGCTCCTGGTTAAGTATCGCGATAACTGTCTGGTCGGGACTCGCCGAGAGAGAAGGCCCGGGTACGGATTTAAGTTATCGCGATATTCGTTATCGCACAAATATATTCCGAAGGAGGTGACCAACGGTCGTTCACGCTCTCAACGCTCCAGCTTGGCGCGCAGGGCGGTGAGATGTTCCCGCAGCTCGGTCATCTCCTGGTCGCCCAGGGCGCAGTAGCTGCCGATGGTGCCGTTGATGTCGCGGGCCCGTTCGCGCAGGGCGCGGCCCGCCGGGGTGAGTTCGATGGACAGGTTGCGCTCGTCGTCGACGTTGCGTTGGCGGGTCACGTAGCCCTCGGCTTCCAGGCGCTTGAGCACCGGGGTGAGGGCGCCGGAGTCCTGGTGCAGTCGGCGAGCCAGTTCCTTGAGCGGCAAGCGGTCGTTTTCCCACAGCACCAACATCATCAGGTACTGCGGATAGGTCAGGCCCACTTCTTCGAGCAGCGGCTTGTACACCTTGGTCATCGCCAGCGAGGTGGAGTAGAGGGCGAAGCACAGCTGCTGATCGAGTAGGAGGGGATCTTTGGTACTCATGGTGGCCTCGCCCTGGCAAATGAGAAGTGATTCTACCCCGAGCCTTTGGGTAGCATGGCCCTTTCGCTATCAGACCCCAGGGTTTTAATGCGTATCCATGTATCGTTCATCGATCGCGTCGGCATCACCCAGGAAGTCCTGGCCCTGCTCGGTGCGCGCAATCTCAACCTCGACGCGGTGGAGATGGTGCCGCCCAACGTCTACATCGATGCGCCGACCCTGAGCCCCGCGGTGCTGGAGGAGTTGCGCGACGCCCTGCTGACCGTGGTGGGGGTCGAGGCGGTGCGGGTGGTGGACATCCTGCCCGGCCAGCGGCGCACCCTGCAACTCGACGCCCTGCTCGCCGCCATGGCCGATCCGGTATTGGCGGTGGACGGCGAGGGCCGCATCCTGCTGGCCAACCCGGCCTTCGCTGCCCTGGCCGGTGAGGATGCCGGCACGACCCTGGCCGAACTCTTCAACGACGCCGAATTGCCCGCCGAACTACTGGACCAGGGCTTTCGCCTGCCCCTGCGCGAGGTGGTGTTGCGCGGCCAGGCGCTGCTGCTCGACGCCACTCCCATCGGCGAGCCGGTGGGCGGCCTGGCCGGCGGGCTGCTGACCCTCTATGCCCCCAGCCGCATCGGCGGTCGCCTGTCGGCCTTGCGCCACGACACTCCCGAGGGCTTCGATTCCTTGCTCGGCGATTGCGCCGCCATCCGCACCCTCAAGGCCCGCGCCCAGCGCCTGGCCGCCCTGGACGCGCCATTGCTGATCCTCGGCGAGACCGGCACCGGCAAGGAGCTGGTGGCTCGCGCCTGCCATGCCGCCAGCGCCCGGCGCGACGCCCCCTTCCTGGCGCTCAACTGCGCCGCCCTGCCGGAGAGCCTGGCCGAGAGCGAGCTGTTCGGCTATGCGCCCGGCGCCTTCACCGGCGCCCAGCGCGGCGGCAAACCGGGCCTTTTGGAACTGGCCGACCAGGGCACGGTGTTCCTCGACGAGGTGGGGGAGATGTCGCCCTACCTGCAAGCCAAGCTGCTGCGTTTCCTTTCCGACGGTACCTTTCGCCGGGTCGGCGGCGCCCACGAGACGCGGGTCAACGTGCGTATCCTCGCCGCCACCCATCGCGACCTCCAGGCCATGGTGGCCGCCGGTACCTTTCGCGAGGATCTCTTCTACCGCCTCAATGTACTCAGCCTGCAGGTACCGGCGCTGCGCGAGCGCGGCCAGGACATCCTGCTGCTGGCGCGGCACTTCCTGCAGCAGGCCTGCGCCCAGATCGGCCGGCCACCGTGCCGCCTGGCCCCGGCGACCTATGGCGTGCTGCTGGGCAATGCCTGGCCGGGTAACGTCCGCCAGTTGCAGAACATCCTCTTCCGCGCCGCCGCCATCAGCGAGAGTGGCCAGATCGACGTCGACGACCTCGACCTGGCCGGCACCGCGGTGGCCGGCCAGGTCGAGACCGAAGTCGCCACCCTGGAGGCTGCCGTGCAGGGCTTCGAGGCGGCGCTGCTGGAGCGGCTCTATCCGCAGTACCCCTCCAGCCGCCAGCTGGCCGCACGCCTGCAGACTTCCCACTCGGCCATCGCCATGCGCCTGCGGCGCTATGGCATTCCACGGCGGGACTAGCGCCCCTTCAAGTTTCGTCAGGGCAGCCCGATAACGTCCAGACCAAGTCATGCTCGGACGGGGAGGGCTTCGTGACAAGCAAACTCCTGAGATATCTGCTTTTCGGTCTGGTGCTGGTCTGCACGGGCGGCCGTGCGGCCGCCTTGCAGGTGGTGACCGAGGACTATCCGCCCTTCAGCCAAGTCCAGCCGGATGGCCGGGTGACCGGATTTTCGATCGAGCTGGTGCGGTCGCTGCTGGCCCGTGCCGGGCTGGTCACCGAGCCCCAGGTCATGCCCTGGGCCCGAGCCTTCGCCCAGGCCCAGAGCGGGCCCGACGTCCTGATCTTTTCCATGGCGCGTCTGCCCGAGCGAGAGGCGCTGTTCAATTGGGTGGCACCTCTTACCGAAACCAATCTCTGTCTGTTCAGCTGGCGAGGTCGCATTCGGCCCTTGGCCAGCCTGGAGGCGGCCCGTGGCCTGCAGATCGCCACGGTCAATGGTGATGCCGGTGAACGCATCCTGGTGGAGCAGGGCTTCGTCATCGGCCGCGACTTGCAATCCAGCGCGCACTACAGCCTCAACCTGGAGAAGCTGCGAGCCGGGCGGGTCGATCTATGGATCGCCAATCGGGCCATGGTCAATCACATGGCCCGGCAGGCGGGCTACGATCCTCGGCGCGATCTGGTGCAGGTCTATTGTGCACCGCCCTATACTCTCTACCTGGCGGCCAGCCTGGGTACCTCTCCCGAGGTGCTGGCGCGGCTCCGGGCAGCCTTCGCGACCCTGCAGCAGGACGGCACGCTGGCCGAACTCCAGCGCCGCTGGCTATGAGTGGCGTCCTGAGGCGCCGCTCGCTCGGTAACCGCCTGGCGCTGCTGATGGTGCTGTTCTGCCTGCTGTTCTCCGTGCTCACGGCGGGACTGCGCACCTGGAATATCTGGGAGCAGAATCGCCTCAGCATGGATGCCGAGCTGCAATTGCTGGAGCAGGTGTATCAGTCGACCCTGGCCAAGGCCATCTGGGAGCTGGACAAGCCCGCGGTGCAGGCGCATCTGGATGGCGCGCTGCGCATCCCCTCGGTCGGCCGCATCGAGCTGCGTCTCGCCGGTCATGGCGAGGAGCCGGAGGTCCAATCCCGTCAGCGGGCCGACTGGGCGCCCTCTAGCCTGGCACCGAGCCGGTACTGCGAGCTGGTCTACAGCCCCTATCCCGGTGGTCGCGAGGTACTCGGCGAACTCCTCATCCAGGGCAGCGAACCCCTGCTCTGGCGCGAGTTGCGCGACAGCGTGGCCGGCACCCTGCTAACCCAGCTCGTGCTCGCCCTGCTGCTCGCCGGCCTGGTCAGCCTGGCGTTCAATCGGCTGGTGACCCTGCATGTCCGCCGGATCGCCCGCCACCTCTCGCGGCTGTCGGCCGCCACCCTCGCCGAACCCCTCCGCCTGCAGCGACCCGCCCGGCAGGACGAACTGGATCTACTGGTGAGCGGTATCAATGCGCTGCAGGGCAACCTGGCGGACCACCTCGCCCGGCAGCATCGGCAGGAAGAGGAACTGGCCGCGCACCGTGATCGCCTGGCGGACCGGGTTCGCGAGCGTACGGCAGAGCTCGAGGCGCTGGCGACGGCGCAGCAAATCATCCTCGGGCTGTCCAACCAACTGATCCATGCCCCTTACGAACGCTTCGATCAGCATTGCCAGCTCTGCCTGCGGGAGGTGGCGCAACGCCTGCGCGCGCGTCAGGCCTGCTGGTTCAAGCGCCATGCTCAGGATGCGCCCTATCGGCTGTACCAGAGCTGGTCCGCCGAGGCCGAGCCGGCCCAGGGCCTGATGACCCTGCCGACCGCTTGCGCTCAGGTGCTGGAGGCCCGGCTGGAACCCGAGGTGCCTTACACCTTCGCCACGCGCGAGGCGCTCGTGACCGCCTTCGGCGACGCCGCCGAGCCCCTGTTGGCCCTGGGTAACCAGGCCCTGGCGCTGGTCCACCTGCGGATCGCCGACGACGAATACGGCTTGCTGCTCTTCGGCTGTGCCCTGGGAGGCGAATGGCGCACCGACGAGCGTGCCCTGATCAACATGACCACCCAGCTGCTGCTGCATGCGTCCCACCACCAGGCGCAATTGCGCGATGTGCTGGCCTCCCAGGCGGCGCTGCGCAGTGCCAATGCGCGGCTGGAAGAGCTGTCGCTCAGCGATCCCCTCACGGGCCTGGCCAACCGCCGCTGCTTCGATGAAGCCGAGCACCAGGAGTTTCGCCGCGCGCGCCGCTCCGGGCTGGCGCTCTCGCTGCTGCTCTGCGATATCGACTTCTTCAAGCGCTACAACGATACCTACGGACATGCCCAGGGCGACCTCTGCCTGCAGCGGGTGGCGGCCGCCATGCGGCAGGTCGTTACCCGCTCCGGTGATCTGGTGGCGCGAATCGGCGGCGAGGAATTCGCGGTCTTGCTGCCCGCGACCGATCTGGCGGGCGCCGGTGAGATGGCCGAGCGCCTGCGTCGAGCCGTGAGCGCGCTGGAGATCGTCCATGCCGGCTCGGAGATCGCCGACTATGTCACCCTGAGCATCGGCTACGCCTCGCTGAGCGCCGAGATGCCGGATTTCGCCGCCCTCATGGAGCAGGCCGACCGTGCGCTCTACCGCGCCAAGAGCCTGGGCCGCCAGCGCAGTTGTCAGTTGCAGGAGGAGCCACCGTTATGAAGCATCGTCTGCTGCTGTTGGCCATGCTGTCAGCCCTGCTGGGTCAGGGCGTGGAGGCCGCCACGGTCCGCGCCGTGACCGAAGAGACTTCCTTTACCTGGAGCGTCGACGGTCGGGTAGAGGGGCCGGCCGCCGCGGTGGTGGAGCGCACCCTGGCGCTGGCGGGCATCGCCGACTACCGCATGGAACTCTACCCCTGGGCCCGCGCCTATGACCTGGCATTGCACGAACCGGGAGTATTGATCTATCTCATCGCCCGTACCCCGGCCCGTGAGGCACAGTTCCAGTGGGTCGGGGAGGTCATGCGCCTGCGCTACTATTTCTATCGGCTGGCCAGTCGTGACGACGTGCGTATCGAGCGGCTCGAGGATGCGCGTGCCTATCGTATCGGGGTGCTGCGCGATGACGTGCGCCACCAGTACCTGCAGACGCTCGGCTTCCAGCGCCTGGTGGTGTCGGGCCAGCAGAAGGACAACTTCAGCCGCCTGCTCAACGGCCAGGTGGACGCCTTGCTGCTGCCGGAGAAGGATGCCAGCCACTTCTGCCAGGACGCGGCCAGCACCTGCCCGGGATTGCGCCGTCTCGCCGTCCTGGAGGATCTCGATACCCCGCTGTACATGGCGTTCAGCCCGACCACGCCGGCGCCCTTGGTGGCGCGATTGCGCGAGGCGTTCGCGCAGCTCAAGGCCAGCGGCGAGCTCGCCCGGCTGCTGGAGCAGTCGGGCGAGCGCTAGCCCTCAGCGCAGCACGTTGGTCTTGGCCAGGTCCAGCACCTCGCTGCCGCGCCCGCTCATCACCGCGCGCAGCATGTAGAGGCTGAAGCCCTTGGCCTGGGCCGCCTCGATCTTCGGCGGCAGCGACAGCTCCTGTTTGGCGATGCGCACGTCCACCAGTGCCGGCCCGGGGTGGGCGAAGGCTTCCGCCAGGGTGGCGTCCAGCCGGCTGGCTGACTCTACCTTCCAGCCGCGCACGCCGCAGGCCTCGGCCACCTGGGCGAAGTCGACGGCGGCAAGATCCGTGGTCTCGTCGAGCATGCCGGCGGCCTTCATCTCCATGGCGACGAAGCCCAGGGTGGCGTTGTCGTAGACGATCACCTTGACCGGGAGCTTCTCGCTGGCCAGGGTCGCCAATTCGCCGAGCAGCATGGACAGCCCGCCGTCACCGGCGAGGGCCACCACCTGGCGACCGGGGAAGGCCGCCTGCAGACCCATGGCCTGGGGCAGGGCATTGGCCATGGAGCCATGGCTGAAGGAGCCGGCCAGCTTGCGCTCGAAATTCATCGCCAGGTAGCGCGCCGCCCAGACGGTGGGGGTGCCGACGTCGCAGGTGAAGAGGGCGTCCGGCGCGGCCAGTTCGCTGACGCGGGTGGTGAGGTATTGCGGATGCAGCGGCTCACCGTCGGCGGTGGCGGTGGCCAGTTCGTCCAGCTCGGCGCGGGTCTTGCGGTAGTGCTGCTGGGCCTTTTCCAGGAAGCGGCTGTGGCCATTGGGTTGGAGTCGCGGCAACAGGGCGTCGAGGGTGGCGCGGACATCGCCGACCAAGCCCTTGAGCAATGGGGTACGCACGCCCAGGTGCGCGCCGCGCAGATCGATCTGCACCACCCGGCCATGATCCGGGAAGAAGTTACGATAGGGGAAGTTGCTGCCCAGCATCAGCAGCAGGTCGCATTCCTTGAGCGCGTGATAGCCGGAGGAAAAGCCGATCAGTCCGGTCATACCCACGCCATAGGGGTTGGAGTATTCGATATGGGCCTTGCCGCGCAGGGCATGGACCACCGGGGCCTGCAGGCGCTCGGCCAGGGCCACCACCTGGGCATGGGCACCGGCGCAACCGGCGCCGCAGAGCAGGGTGATGCGCTTTTCCCCAGCCAGCAATTCGGCCAGGGCGTCCAGCTCGGCCTCCGGCGGCACCACCACCGGGCGTACCGGCTCGCTCCATTGCACGGTCTTGGTCGGCGCCTCGGCCAGGGCCACGTCGCCGGAGATCACCACCACCGACACCGAGCGATTGAGGATGGCCGAGCGCATGGCGGTCTCGAGGATGCGCGGCAGCTGCTCGGGGTGGGAGACCACTTCGCAGTAGTCGCTGCAGTCGCGGAACAGCCGCTCCGGGTGGGTCTCCTGGAAGTAGCCCAGGCCGATCTCGCTGGACGGGATCTGGGCGGCGATGGCCAGGACGGGCGCGCCGCTGCGCTGGGCGTCGAACAGGCCGTTGATCAGGTGCAGGTTGCCCGGGCCGCAGGAGCCGGCGCAGACGCTGAGGCGACCGCTGATGTCGGCGGCGGCGCTGGCGGCGAAGGCCGCGGCTTCTTCATGCCGCACGCCGCGCCAGCGGATGCGCTCGCGCTTGCGCAGGCTTTCGGTGAGGCCGTTGAGCGAATCGCCCGGCAGGCCCCAGATGGTCTCCACGCCGGCAGCTTCGAGGGTGGCGACGAGCAGATCGGCAACGGTTTTCACAGCCATGACAGGATCTCCAGACAAGGGGGATGGGAGAGGGCAAAGCCGCTTGGCAGAGGTCTTGTTGTGTTCCCTTGGGCCGGGAAGCGGTACGGAAGTTCGCGACCGTCTCGCCGTTTCGCCCGGTGAACGGTCGGCGCGAAGCCTGGGCGGGCGGCGATAATCGCGCTCGGTTCTTCAGCGACAAGGAACGTCTCTCGTGCTCGCCGCCTACCTCAGCGGGTTTTCCGCCTTCCTGCTCTATCTGCTGCTGTCCCTGGCCCTGCTCGGGCTGTTCTGCGTGCTCTACGCCTGGCTCACGCCCCATCGCGAATGGCAACTGATCCGCGCCAACGTGCCGGCGGCGGCCCTGGCCTTCGGTGGCAGCCTGCTCGGCTTCGTGCTGCCGCTGGCCGGCGCCATGCGCGTGGCGGTGAGCCTGACCGACTTCCTCATCTGGGCGCTCATCGCCCTGGTCACCCAGTTGCTGGCCTTCCAACTGCTGCGCCTGGGCCTGCCCGGGCTACCGCAGCGGCTGGCGGCCAACGAGATGGCCAGTGGCATCCTCGCCGCCTGCTTCGCCATTGCCGTGGGCGTGCTCAACGCGGCCGCCATCACCGGTTGAGGGCGAGCCATGAAACGCAGCCAAGCCCTCAAGCTGGTGCTCATCGGCGCCCCGGTGCTGACCCTGGCCTGGTGCACCAGCCGGCCCACCACCGGCTACACCTATGCGACGGCCGAGCAATGCACCCGGGACGGGGTGTTCAGCAATACCGTCTGCGCCCGCGAATACGCCAATGCTCGTAGCGCCCACGCCCTGCAGGCACCTCGCTACGTCCAGCCAGGCGATTGCGAGGCGGATTTCGGCGTGGGTGGGTGCGAAGGGCCGCAACCCTACTACACGCCACGGATGTCCGGCTTTCTGATCAATCGTGAACCGGCTGCCGGTTCCAACGTACCGGACGGGACCTGGCTCACGACCGTCGCTACGACAGTCGACCGCTCTACCGTTCCCTGGATAATCCGGGCACCTGGCGTACTGGCAGCAACGTCGCCGTGGCCGATCGCAGCGGGCGGGTCGCGGTGGATCGCGCTGCTCAGACGGTGGACACTGGGCGTTTCGTCAGCCGTGGCGGCTTCGGCCAGGCCGCCGCGGCCCGCGCCAGCAGCGGAGGCTAGCCATGCAGCGCCTCTCCTTCGCCGAACGCCCCGACTGGCGCCAGCAGGCCGAAGCCCTGGGCTTCGCCTTCCATACCTTCGACGGCGAGCCCTACTGGGGCGAGACCGCGGCCTATCGCTTCAGCCTGCGCCAGATCGAGGACGACATTGAGGCGCCCACCGCCGAGCTGCACCAGCTGTGCCTGGCGCTGGTGGACCTGATCGTCGAGCGCGAGGAGCTGCTGGAGCGGCTGCACATCCCGCGCTTCTTCTGGGAGCACCTGCGTATCAGCTGGCGCCGGCGCGAGCCCTCGCTCTATGGCCGGATGGATTTCTGCTACAGCGGCCAGGGCCCGGCCAAGCTGTTCGAACTCAACTACGACACCCCCACCGCGCTCTACGAAGCGGCCTATTTCCAGTGGTTGTGGCTGGAGCAGCAGCGTGAGCGTGGCGTCCTGCCGCCCGCCGCCGACCAGTACAACCTGATTCAGGAGCGGCTGATCGAGACCCTGGCGGAACTGGGCGTCCCGCAGCCGCTGTACCTGGCGGCGGTGCGCGATTCCCTGGAGGATCGCGGCACCGTCGACTACCTGCGCGACTGCGCTGTCCAGGCTGGCCTGGATACCCGTTCCCTCGCCATCGAGGACATCGGCCTGGAGCGCTCGGGCACCTTCGTCGATCTGAATGGCCATTCCATCTTCAGCCTGTTCAAGCTCTATCCCTGGGAGCAACTGCTGGAAGACCCCTTCGGCGCGGCCATTCCGGCCAGCGGTACCCGCTTCGTCGAACCGCCCTGGAAGGCGCTGCTGAGCAACAAGGGCACCCTGGCGCTGCTCTGGGAGCAGCATCCGGGGCATCCCAACCTGCTGCCGACCTATTTCGATGCCCGCCCGAGCGCCCATCTGGCAGCGGGCTGGGTGCGCAAGCCGTTGTTCTCCCGCGAAGGTGCCAACGTCAGCCTGCACACCGCCGATGGTCGTCGGGCCGCGGTGGCCGGCCCCTATGGCGGGGCGACCATTCGCCAGGCCTGCCACCCGCTACCCTGTTTCGACGGTCACTACCCGGTACTGGGCAGTTGGGTGGTGGGTGACCGCGCCTGCGGTCTGGGCATTCGCGAGGATAGGTCGCTGATCACCCAGGACAGCTCGCGCTTTCTGCCGCATTTCATCCTTGACTGAGAACTGGATCGCCGCGGCGTGCAGCTGGGCTGTCTGACCCAGGAGTTCAGCTAATTCCGTATTGAAATCGATACGTTGTATTTAAATCGATACGTTTAAAGGGGGCTGGGCACCCCGGTGTAATGATTTCGCTACAGCCCCTGACTGGGGTATAGGATAAACCCTTGATATAGCTAGGTTTTGCTCCTGGCATTGGCTTTGCAAAGTAAGACCCATCTATCCACCGGGACGAACGTCCGCAGGAGTCTGCAATGGGTCTGCGCTATACCGAAGAACACGAATGGCTGCGTCAGGAAGCCGATGGCAGCATCACCGTCGGCATCACCGACTATGCTCAGGACTCCCTGGGCGACCTGGTCTTCGTGCAACTGCCGGAACTGCGCAGCTATGCCCAGGGCGATGAGGTGGCGGTGCTGGAATCGGTCAAGGCCGCCAGCAACATCACCATGCCGCTGGACGGCGAGGTGCTGGCGGTCAACGAGGCGCTGAACGAGGCGCCCGAGACCATCAACAGCGATCCGCTGAACGCCGGCTGGTTCTTCCGCTTCCAGCCCGCCAATGCCGAAGCCTTCGCCGCGCTGCTCGACGAAACCGCCTATCAGCAACTGATCAAGGGGTAAGACCGCCATGTCGCTGCACGACACCCTCAGCACCGCCGACGAATTCGTCCCGCGCCACATAGGTCCGCGCGAGCTCGACGAGATCGCCATGCTGAACCTGCTCGGCTACGAGTCCCTGGACGCCATGACCGCCCAGGTGATTCCCGAGAGCATCAAGGGCACCAGCGTGCTGGACCTGCCCGCTGGCCTCTCCGAAGCCGACGCCCTGGCCGAGCTGCGCGCCATCGCCGGCAAGAATCGTCTGCTCAAGAGCCTGATCGGCCAGGGCTACTACAACACCCATACCCCGGCGCCGATCCTGCGCAACCTGCTGGAAAATCCGGCCTGGTACACTGCCTATACCCCCTATCAGCCGGAGATTTCCCAGGGTCGCCTGGAAGCCCTGCTCAACTTCCAGACACTGATCGGCGACCTCACCGGCATGCCGGTGGCCAACGCCTCGCTGCTGGACGAGGGCACCGCCGCCGCCGAGGCCATGACCTTCTGCAAGCGCCTGGCGAAGAACAAGGCCACTGCTTTCTTCGCCTCCGTGCACTGCCATCCGCAGACCCTGGACGTCTTGCGCACCCGCGCCGAGCCCCTGGGCATCGAGGTGGTGGTGGGCGTGGAAACCGAGATCGAGGACCACGGCCGCTTCTTCGGCGCGCTGTTCCAGTACCCGATGACCACCGGCGAGATCCGCGACTATCGTGACAGCATCCAGGCCTTCCAGGCCGCCGGTGCCCTGGTGGCCATGGCCGCCGATCTGCTGGCCCTGACCCTGCTCACCCCGCCCGGCGAACTGGGCGCGGACGTGGCCATCGGCACCGCCCAGCGTTTTGGCGTACCGCTCGGCTTCGGCGGTCCCCACGCGGCCTACTTCGCCACCCAGGATAAGTACAAGCGCGACATGCCCGGTCGCGTCGTCGGCGTGTCCATCGACCGCCACGGCAACCCGGCCTATCGCCTGGCCCTGCAGACCCGCGAGCAGCACATCCGCCGCGAGAAGGCCACCAGCAACATCTGTACCGCCCAGGTGCTGCTGGCCAACATCGCCAGCATGTACGCGGTCTACCATGGCCCCGAAGGCCTGACCCGCATCGCCACCCGGGTGCAGCGCCTGACCGGCCTGCTGGCCGCCGGCCTGCAGAAGCTGGGTCACCAGACCCAGCACACCGCCTTCGACACCCTGACCCTGGTGTTCGGCGCGCGCACCGCCGCCCTGCACGAGGCCGCCCGTGCCCGTGGCTACAACCTGCGCGAAGTCAGCGCCGAAGCCCTGGGCGTATCCCTGGACGAGACCAGTACCCTGGCGGACGTTCAGGCGCTGCTGGAGATCCTGGCCGACGGCCAGGCCGCGCCCCAGGTCGCCGAGCTGGGCGATGCCCAAGGCGTGGAAGTACCTGCGGCGCTGCAGCGCCAGTCGGCCTTCCTGACTCATCCGGTGTTCGCCAGCCATAGATCCGAGACCGAGCTGATGCGCTATCTGCGCAAGCTGGCGGACAAGGACCTGGCACTGGATCGCACCATGATCCCGCTGGGCTCCTGCACCATGAAGCTCAATGCCGCCAGCGAGATGATCCCGGTCACCTGGGCGGAATTCGGCGGTATCCACCCCTTCGCCCCGGCCGATCAGGCCCAGGGCTATGCCCAGCTCACCACCGAGCTGGAGGCCATGCTCTGCGCGGCCACCGGCTATGACGCCGTCTCCCTGCAGCCCAACGCCGGCTCCCAGGGCGAGTACGCCGGTCTGCTGGCCATCCGTGCCTATCACGCGAGCCGCGGCCAGGGCGAGCGCGACGTCTGCCTGATTCCGGCCTCGGCCCACGGCACCAACCCGGCCACCGCCAGCATGGTCGACATGCGCGTGGTGGTGGTGGCCTGCGACAAGCGCGGCAACGTCGACCTCGACGATCTGCGCGCCAAGGCCGAGCAGCACAGCGACCGCCTGGCCGCGCTGATGATCACCTATCCGTCCACCCACGGGGTGTTCGAGGAAGCCATCCGCGAGATCTGCCAGGTGGTCCACGACCACGGCGGCCAGGTCTATATCGATGGCGCCAACATGAACGCCATGGTCGGTCTCTGCGCTCCGGGTCAGTTCGGCGGCGACGTCTCCCACCTCAACCTGCACAAGACCTTCTGCATTCCGCACGGCGGCGGCGGTCCTGGGGTCGGCCCCATCGGCGTCAAGGCGCACCTGGCGCCCTTCCTGCCCGGCCATGCCCGGCTGGAACGCAAGGAAGGCGCGGTCTGCGCGGCGCCCTACGGCAGCGCCAGCATCCTGCCGATCTCCTGGATGTACCTGAAGATGATGGGCAGCGCCGGTCTGACCCGCGCCTCCCAGGTGGCCATCCTCAGCGCCAACTACATCGCCCGCCGCCTGGAAGAGCACTACCCGGTGCTCTACACCGGCACTAGCGGCCTGGTGGCCCACGAGTGCATCCTCGACCTGCGTCCGCTCAAGGACAGCAGCGGCGTGACCGTGGACGACGTGGCCAAGCGCCTGATCGACTTCGGCTTCCATGCCCCGACCATGTCCTTCCCGGTGGCCGGCACCCTGATGATCGAGCCCACCGAGAGCGAGTCGAAGGCCGAGCTGGATCGCTTCTGCGACGCCATGATCGCCATCCGTGACGAGATCCGCGCCCTGGAAGCCGGCACTCTGGATCCCCAGGACAACCCGCTGAAGAACGCGCCCCATACCGCGCGCGAACTGGCCGGGGAGTGGACCCATCCCTACAGCCGCGAGCAGGCGGTCTTCCCGCTGCCGAGCCTGGTGGACGGCAAGTACTGGCCGCCGGTGGCCCGTATCGACAACGTCTACGGCGATCGCAACCTGGTCTGCTCCTGCCCGCCCATCGAGGCCTACGGCGAGGCCTGAGCCCTCACCCCCGGCCCCTCTCCCTCGGGGAGAGGGGAGCAGAGCCGCAGCACTCTGATAGCTCTGCACCCGTTGTGCAGGATGTCCGAGCGAAGCACCGCTCTTCCCCCTCTCCCTCCGGGAGAGGGCCGGGGTGAAGGTAAACCTGAAGCACCGAGGTCGCGTCTCGCTCACCAGTGGCCGGAGCGACCCACTCAGATCACCGTTTCCCTGCTCTGGAGGACCGGAGCGCGGAAACCGCCACCCGACACGGAGCCCCACCATGTCCCTGCTCAAGACTTCGCTGCACGCCCTGCACCTGGAACTCGGCGCCCGCATGGTGCCTTTCGCCGGCTACGAGATGCCGGTGCAATACCCGCTCGGCGTGCTCAAGGAGCACCAGCACACCCGCGCCCAGGCCGGGTTGTTCGACGTCTCCCACATGGGCCAGGTACTGCTCGAAGGCGACGCCGCCGCCGAGGCCCTGGAGACCCTGGTGCCGGTCGACATTATCGACCTGCCCAGCGGCATGCAGCGCTATGCCCTGCTGACCGACGACAACGGCGGCATCCTCGACGACCTCATGGTCGCCAACCTCGGCGATTGCCTCTACCTGGTGGTCAACGCCGCCTGCAAGGAAGCCGACCTCGCCCACCTGGAAAAGCACCTGGGCGATCGCTGCCAGGTGCTGCCGCAGTTCGATCGCGCCCTGCTGGCGCTACAAGGGCCTGCCGCCGCCGCGGTGCTGGCACGCCTGGCGCCGGAAGTGGCCGAGATGACCTTCATGCAGGTCCGCCGGGTCAAGCTGCTGGACCAGCCCTGCATCGTCAGCCGCAGCGGCTACACCGGCGAAGATGGGTACGAGATCTCGGTACCCAGTGCCGCCGCCGAAGCCCTGGCCCGCCGTCTGTTGGCCGAGCCGGAAGTCGAGGCCATCGGCCTGGGCGCCCGTGACTCCCTGCGTCTGGAAGCCGGTCTCTGCCTCTACGGCCACGACATGGACGCGGGCACCACGCCGGTGATGGCCAACCTGGGCTGGGCGCTGTCCAAAGTGAGGCGGGAAGGCAACGGCCGCGCCGGCGGCTTCCCCGGTGCCGAGCGCATCTTCGCCGAGCAGCGCGACGGTGTGAGCCGTAAGCGCGTCGGCCTGCTGGTGCAGGAGCGGGTACCGGTGCGCGAGGGCGCTGAGCTGGTGGATGCCAACGGTGCCAGCATCGGTCGCGTCACCAGCGGCGGCTTCGGCCCGACCCTGGGCGCGCCGGTGGCCATGGGGTATGTCGACAGCGCCTTCGCCGCCCTGGATACCGAGCTCTTCGCCGTGGTCCGTGGCAAGCAGGTCCCGGTCAAGGTCGCCAAGACGCCCTTCGTGCCGCAGCGGTATTACCGCGGATAATCAGTCGCCAATAGCATCGCTGCCATGATGGTTCGCCGCTGCAGGCGCTTTGGCCTCCTGAGTTCAGCGTCCAATCGCGGCCATGGGCCGCTCCTACAAAGGCATCCCCGCTGTAGGAGCGGTCGCTACGGCGCACCGGCATGGCCGCGATGAATTCAAAGGCAAGTGCAGCGGCCGATCATCATGGCTGTGATTTTTCAGGCCACCGGATAATCCCGAAACACCGACAGCGCCTCCGCCTCGGCGGCCAGGGCTTCCAGCGTCGGATAATTACGCCGGTCGATCAGCCCCGGCAGGGCATAGTGGAGGAAGGTCCAGGCTACCGCCGTGTCGATGGCGTCCTGGCCGATGCTGTCTTCACCCAGCGGTGGGCGCGGACCCAGCCAGGCCTTGTCCAGGGCGCCGCAAGCGGCGCGCAGCTGACCTTCCACCCGCTGCCGCCAGGGCTCGTGGCGCTTCTCTTCCGGGCGCAGGTCGCGTTCGTACACCAGTTGCACCGCCTTCTCGCACAGCGCCAGGGCCAGACCGCTACGGCCCAGGGCGGTCGCCCGGGCGGCGTGGCCGCTGGGCAGCAACCGCCGACTACCGCAGGCGAGATGCTGGGCATAGTCCAGGATCAGCGACGAATCCATCAGCCGCTGGCCATCCAGGCAGATGAGAGTTGGCGCCTTGATCACCGGATTGAAGCTGCGAAAACGTTCGACATCGCGGAAGACCGATAGCTGGCGCAGCTCGAAAGGCAGCACCAGCAGGCGAAGGGAGATCGCGACCCGCCGCACATAGGGCGAGTCGAGCATGCCGATGAGTTGCATGATGGCGTCCTGTCAGAAAGGGTGAATCCTGTTTCACGTGGAACGTCATCCGGCTGACTCGTTTTGCAGTGGATGTCGCTCTGGACAAGACATTAAGGATTCAGGGAAGCTGCTTCCAGCGAGAAAATCTGACTGAATCGTTAAGGAAGGCTTACATGTCGCGAGTGCCGCCGCTGAATGCCCTGCGCTGTTTCGAGGCCGTGGCCCGGTTGGGGAGCGTGACCCGTGCCGCCAGCGAATTGCACCTGACCCACGCGGCGGTCAGCCAGCAGGTGAAGGGCCTGGAGCACCAGCTGGGCATGGTGCTGTTCGAGCGCCAGGGGCGCGGGATCGAGGTCACCGGCGACGGTCGCGTCTATGCCGAGCAGGTCCGCCAGCTGCTCGAGGATCTGGGCGAGGCGACCCGGCGACTGCAGGCCCGCCCGCGGCGCAACGAGCTGGTATTTGCCACCTTTCCCTCCTTCGCCACCCACTGGCTGCTGCCCCGGCTGCCGCGATTTCGCGCCCTGTACCCGGACTATCGCATCCGTATCCAGACCAGCCTGGATTTCCAGGATCTGCGCCAGGGCATGGTGGATATCGGAGTGCGCATGGGCGAGGGCCAGTGGGATGGCCTGACGGCGCTTCGGCTGTTTCAGGACGATGTGCTGCTGGTGGCGGCACCTGGTTACAACGGTGGGCAACTACCGTGCAGCCTGGACGAGGCTCTCGCGCAGCCGCTATTGCACACGGAGGAAACCTGGCTGCACTGGGGCGAAACGGCTGGTCTAGGCGAAGCAGCACCCAATCGCGGCATCAGCGTGAATGATTCCAACGTGGTACTGGAGGCGCTACGCCTTGGTCAGGCGCTAGCGCTGGAGCGGCGCAGCCTGGTGCAGGCCGCGCTGGACGAGGGGCGTCTGGTCCAGCTCAGTCCGGTAACGGCGCCCTATCCCTATGCCTACTGGCTGGTCTGGCCGGAACGCGCCGAATCGGCGGAAAAGCAGGAGCGCTTCAGTGCCTGGATCCAGGCCGAGGTCGCGACCTATCTGGCCGCGCTGGAGACGCCGACGCCCGCCTAGGGCGTCGGGCGGGAGGTCTTAGCGCAGCAGCAGCTTGCGACGGCCGTCCGGCCAGACTTCCCAGAGTTGATCGTTGATGCGCTGCACCTGGCTGGTGGTCCGGCGCATGGCCGAAATGCTGGCCCGCAGGGCCTGGCCGCTGGCGGTGTCGACGAGATTTCCGGCGCCGGTGCTCTCGGCCGTGGCGCGATCCATAGCTACAGTGTTCATTGACGCCTCCCAGAGCTCGGCTAAAGACGGCGAAAGTGCCGTAGCCCAAGGACTGCCCAGCCACGGCAAGATTCCGCGTCCTGAGCCGTCGCCATTCAAGCTGTGATCCACGTCCTAAGCGCGCTGTGGCCTGCTGAACGAATTTGCGCCAGGGTGGCTTTCTGTACGGATATACAGATTAGTCCTTGCGCCGGCCGCGACGGCTTTGCATCCTGTCGCCATCCCCCGTTGCGCGACGCTCGCCATGCAGCTGTATCTCTGCGAAAAACCTTCCCAGGCCAAGGACATCGCCCGCGTCCTCGGCGCCACCCGTCGCGGCGAGGGCTGCCTGCAGGGGCAGGGCGTGACTGTGACCTGGTGCATCGGCCATCTGCTGGAAACGGCGCCGCCGGACGCCTACGACGCCCGCTACAAGCGCTGGTCGCTGGACGACCTGCCCATCGTCCCCGCGCAGTGGAAGCTGCAGGTCAAGAAGACCACCGGCAGCCAGTTCAAGGCGGTCAAGCGCCTGCTCGGCGAGGCCAGCGAACTGGTGATCGCCACCGACGCCGACCGCGAGGGCGAGATGATCGCCCGCGAGCTGGTGGAGCATTGCCGCTATCGCGGGCCGATCCGCCGGCTCTGGCTGTCGGCGCTGGATGACGTCTCCATTCGCCGCGCCCTGGCCGCGCTCAAGCCCGGTGCCGAAACCTATGGGCTCTATCAGTCCGCCCTGGGGCGTTCGCGCGCCGACTGGCTGATCGGCATGAACATGAGCCGACTGTTCACCCTGCTGGGGCGCCGCTCGGGTTACCAGGGCGTGCTCTCGGTCGGGCGGGTGCAGACCCCGACCCTGCGTCTGGTGGTAGATCGCGATCGCGCCATCGCTGCCTTCGTCCCGGTACCCTTCTGGACCGTGGAGGCGACCCTGGACGCCTCGGGTAGCCGTTTCCAGGCCCAGTGGCAGCCACCGGAGGCCGTCTGCGACGACCAGGGGCGCTGCCTCAAGCCCGAGGTGGCCCAGGCGGCGGCCCAGACCATCGAGGCGGCCGGGCGGGCGCGACTGGTCAAGCTCAAGACCGAGCGCATCCGTGAAGTGGCGCCCTTGCCCTTCGACCTGGGTACGCTGCAGGAGGTCTGCTCCAAGCGGCTGAACCTGGGCGCCCAGCAAACCCTGGACGTCGCCCAGGCGCTCTACGAGACCCACAAGCTGATCACTTATCCGCGCAGTGATTGCGGCTACCTGCCGTTGTCCCAGCATGCCGAGGCACCGGCGCTGCTGGCGGCCTTGCTGGGCGCTGATAGCAGTCTGGCGCCGCTCCGCGAGCACCTGGACGCCAGTCGCCGCTCGCGGGCCTGGAACGATGCCAAGGTCAGCGCCCACCACGGCATCATCCCGACCCTGGTGACCCGCGATCTGGGCCGGTTGAGTCCCCAGGAGCGCAACGTCTACGGCCTGATCCGTGCACGCTACCTGGCGCAATTTCTGCCGCAACACGAATTCGACCGTACCAAGGCCGACTTCGAGGCCGGCGGCGAGCGTTTGCGGGCCACGGGCAAGCGCCTGGTGGAGCAGGGCTGGCGCCGCGCGCTACCAGAAGCCCTGACCCCGCCCAAGGGCCGCGAGGCGCCGCCACCCCAGGCGCTGCCCGCCTTGCATGAGGGCGAGCACTATCCGGTGGTCGAGGTGCGTTGCAAGGATCAGCTGACCCAGCCGCCCAAGCCCTTCACCGAGGGCGATCTGATCAAGGCGATGAAGAACGTCGCCAAACTGGTGGAAGACCCGGCGCTCAAGCAGAAGCTCAAGGACACCACCGGCATCGGCACCGAGGCGACCCGCGCCAGCATCATCCAGGGCCTGCTGGACCGCGGCTACCTGGTCAAGCAGGGCAAGGCCCTGGCAGCGACGCCCGCGGCCTTCGGTCTGATCGATGCCGTGCCGCGGGCCATCGCCGACCCGGGCACCACGGCGCTCTGGGAGCAGGCGCTGGATCGGGTGCAGGAGGGCGAACTGAGCCTGGCCGAGTTCGTCGCCAAGCAATCGACCTGGATGGGCAAGCAGGTGGAACGCTGTCTGGGCCTGACCCTGACCATCAGCGGTCCACCACCCGCGGGCAAGGGGGCGCCTTGGAAGAAAAAGCGGCGTGTGGGTGGGGGCAAGACCAAGACGACGGCGAAGACGGGTGGCGCTCCAACACGGGCGCGCAAGCCGAGGGTCAAGCCGGGCTGAGGGCGGCGCAGAGACGTTCGAGTACGGCCTCTGGTTGGGTCAGGACCTCGTGGTTCCAGAAGCGCAGGATCTGGAAGCCTTGGGCCTCCAACCAGGCGTCGCGCTCGCGGTCGGCTGGGCTGTCCTGGTGCTGGCCGCCGTCCAGCTCAATCACCAGGCGTGCTTCCAGGCAGACGAAATCCAGGATGTAGCGGCCGTAGGGATGCTGGCGGCGGAACTTGAGGCCCAGCAGGCGCTTGTCGCGTAGTTGATACCAGAGGGCGCGCTCGGCCTCGGTCTGATTGCGGCGCAGGCTGCGGGCGTGGGTGATGAGGGGCATGGGAATCCGTTCCCTTGAGGTGCTTGGTGTTGGGCTCGCCCTCACCCCGGCCCTCTCCCGGAGGGAGAGGGGGCAGTGTGGAGCGAGAGGTGATTCTTGGAGTATCGCCTGAGGGTTTGGAGTTGGCGAGGCTCTGGCGCGCGGCTTCGACGGTTTCGGTCTGGATTTCGCTGAATGGCAAAGATAAAGACTGAGGAGGCTGTGGCGTTGGGCTCTCCCTCACCCCAGCCCTCTCCCGGAGGGAGAGGGGGTAATAAGGTGCGATGGGCTACTGCTGAGTATCGCCTGGTACCTGGACTCGTCCAGATCGCAGAAATCGCTATCGCGGTAACTCTGAGAACATCTGTGGACCGTGATCTGGAGGGGAAGCCCGCCTCCCGCTCCAGACAACCCCCTCTCCCTTAGGGAGAGGGTTGGGGTGAGGGTGCTCGTAACGCTTACTTCTTCTCGAACGCCGCTGCCGCGGTGGCGTAGGCCGCTTCGTGGTAGTCGAATTCGGCCGACTGGACCAGCAGGGTTTCCTCGTCCTCGGTGAAGGCGATCACCGGGCGATAGGAGACACCGTCGGCCTGGATCTCGGATTCGTCGATGAGCTTGGAGAGGTCGAAGGCGAAGTCGCCGCAAATGGCCTTGGCCTGGGCGTCGGTGATGCCGTGCTTCTGCAGGGCATCGCGCAGCAGGGTGCTCCACTGGTATTGGAACTGGAGACCCAGTTTGGCGTAGCTGGGACCGTAGTCGATTTCCATGAGTGTGTAACCGGGGCTTGGGAGGAGGGGGCGAACTCGCCACATTGGCCGGGAAGAACGGCCGATGCGACGGCTGCCGGTGACACTACGATGGCGTGCCCCCAAGCCCAGGCAAAGGGGGGCGTGCCGGACGGCCAAATCTTGCGACCGAGAGGCCCGCACCCCGGGACGAGCGGTTATTCGTGGACGATGCGCGAGTGATCGCGGGTGTCCTTCATGAAGACGTAGACCAGCAGCGAGCAGGCAACGCAGCCGGTCACGTACCAGTAGTAGCCGCTCTCCATACCGACGCTCTTGAACCACAGGGCCACGTACTCGGCGGTGCCGCCGAAGATGGACACGGTCAGGGCGTAGGGCAGGCCGACGCCCAGGGCGCGGATCTCGGTGGGGAACAGCTCGGCCTTCACCACGGCATTGATCGAGGTGTAGAAGCTGACGATCACCAGTGCCGCCATGATCAGCCAGAAGGCGCCCCACCAGGTGGTGACGCTGCCCAGGGCGGTGAGGATCGGATAGGTGAACAGGGTGCCCAGTACGCCGAAGGCGATCAGTACCGGGCGCCGGCCGATCTTGTCGGAGATCGCCCCGACCAGGGGTTGCAGCAGCATGAAGAGGAACAGGGTGGCGGCCGAGATGGAGGTGGCGTCGGTCTTGCTCATGCCCACCGAGTTGACCAGGTATTTCTGCATGTAGGTGGTGTAGGTGTAGAAGGCCAGGGTGCCGCCCATGGTCAGGCCGACCACGGTGAAGAATTCCTTGGGATGCCGCGCCAGGGTGCGCATCAGGGATTCCTTGGGCTTTTCGGACTTCTTGAAGGAGCTGGTCTCTTCCATGCCGCGGCGCAGGTAGAGGGCGGTCACGGCACAGGCGGCGCCGATGACGAAGGGAATGCGCCAGCCCCAGCTTTCCAGCTGCTGCACGGTGAGCAGTTGCTGCAGCACGATCAGAGTGGCCAGGGCCAGGAGCTGGCCGGAGATCAGGGTGACGTACTGGAAGCTGGAATAGAAGCCACGGCTTTCCTTGGTGGCCATCTCGCTCAGGTAGGTGGCGGAGGTGCCGTATTCACCGCCCACCGAGAGGCCCTGCAGCAGCCGCGCCAGTACGAGCATGATCGGTGCGGCGACGCCGATAGTGGCGTAGCTGGGGGTGAGGGCGATGATCAGGGAGCCGGCGCACATCATGATCACCGAGACCATCAGCGCGGCCTTGCGCCCGGCCTTGTCGGCGTAGAGGCCCATCAGCCAGCCGCCGATGGGGCGCATGAGGAAGCCCACGGCGAAGATGGCGGCGACATTGAGCAACTGGGCGGTCTGGTCGCCCTGGGGGAAGAAGGCCTTGGCGAAGTACAGGGAGAAGGCAGCGTAGACGTACCAGTCGAACCATTCGACCAGGTTGCCGACGGAACCGCTGAAGATGGACTTGATGCGTTGCGAGGTGGTCTTGGGCGCGATGTTGCCGGCCGCGAGGGTAGCGGTGCTATCCACAGGGTAGTCCTCTTGTCGTTGTTATTAGTGCGCTCGAAGCGTCGACAAGGGCTATTGCAGCGGGCGTGCCAAACCGCGAAGGGGCGGCTTTGCTGGGTTTTCACCGGTCAGATAGGCGGAAGTCCGCCAAGCCACGAGGGGTGATGAGCGGATTTCCGCCTATCGCCCCTCAACCCCTTCGGGGCCATCGAGGAAGTCGGCGCGGACCAGACCATGGCGCTGCATCTTTTCGTTGAGGGTGCGGCGTGGCAACTGCAGCTCATCCATCACCGCCTTGATCTCGCCGCCATGGCGAGCCAGGGCGGCGCGCAGGCACTGGGCTTCGAAGGCTTCCAGCTGATCGGCGAGGGAATGGCTGGCGGCCGCGGTGGTGGGGGAACCCAGGCCGAGGACTTCCCGCTCGGCGGCATTGGCCAGTTCGCGGACGTTGCCCGGCCAGCCGTGGCCGAGCAACTGGGCCAGGCGCGCCGCGCTGGGTGGGGCGGCCGGACGGCCCAGGCGGGCGCCGGCTTCGACCAGGAAGTGGTCGAACAACAGCGGGATGTCTTCGCGCCTAGCGCGCAGTGGTGGCAGGTGCAGTTCGGCGACGTTGAGGCGGTAGGCCAGGTCTTCGCGGAAGCGCCCGGCGCGGGCCTCTTCGAGCAGGTCCGGCTTGGTGGCGGCGACGATGCGCAGGTCCAGCGCGATGCTCTGGTTGGAGCCCAGGCGCTCCAGACGCTGTTCCTGCAGCACCCGTAACAGCTTGACCTGCTGCGCCAGGGGCATGCTCTCGATCTCGTCGAGGAACAGGGTGCCGCCATTGGCGTATTCCAGCTTGCCGATGCGCTTGCCCTGGGCACCGGTGAAGGCACCGCTCTCATGGCCGAACAGCTCGCTCTCGAACAACTGCTCGGGAATGGCGGCGCAGTTGAGGGCGACGAAGGCCTTGCCGGCACGCGGACCGAAGTCGTGCAGGCAGCGGGCGACCAGTTCCTTGCCACTGCCGGTCTCGCCGCGCAGCAGGACGTTTACCGGGGTCGGTGCCAGGTCGAGGATCTGCTGGCGTAGGCGGACGATACCGGGGGAGACGCCCAGCAGGCGCCGGGCGAGGGCGCTCTGGTCGTCGGCGCGGCGATGCAGCTGGCGGTTCTCCAGCACCAGGCGGCGCTTTTCCAGGGCGCGGCCGAGACCGCCCAGCAGGGCTTCGGGGCTGAAGGGTTTTTCCAGGAAGTCGTAGGCGCCCTGGCGCATGGCGGTCACCGCCAGGGCGACGTCGCCATGGGCGGTGAGCAGGATCACCGGCAGGTCGCGATCCAGCGCCAGCAGGCGTTCCAGCAGGACCAGGCCGTCCATGCCGGGCATGCGCACGTCGCTGACCACCACCCCGGCAAAGTCCAGAGTCATCGCCGCCAGGCAGTCCTCGGCGCGGGCAAACAGCCGCACCTGCATTCCGGACAGTTCCAGCCACTGGCGCACCGCTTCGCGGATGCTGGCTTCGTCGTCGACCAGATAGACCTGATGTTCCATGAATGCTCTCTATAGCCCGTGGCCATCACCTTGCCGGAACGACGGGTGCAGGTCGAGTGCTCAGGCGCCAGTGACAGACAGCAGCGGCAGGCCAAGGCGGGCACAGGCGCCGCCGTCCGGTCGGTTGCCCAGTTCGATGCGGCCGTTCAGGTGCTGGGCCACGGTCTGGACGATGGACAGGCCCAGGCCGGCGCCGTTGGCCGCGCCACTGCTGTAGAAGCGCTCGAACAGTCGCGGCAGCACCTCGGCGGGGATGCCGGGCCCCTGGTCGAGGATGAGGATATCCGCCCAGTCGTCACCGACGTCCAGGCGCACCTGGATCTCGCCGCCGGGAGGCGAGACATTGACCGCGTTGGTCAGCAGGTTCTGCAGGGCGATGCCGAGCATGGCGCTGTCGCCCCGGACCTGGGCCTGGGTAGGCGGCGCCTCGAAGCTGAGGTCGAAGCCCTTGTCGAGAATCCAGGGTCCCAGCTCTTCCAGGGTGGCGCCGACGGCGGTACGCAAGTCGAAGCGCTGCTCGTCGCTCCAGCTCGGCCGGGGTTCCAGGCGGGCGAGGATCAGCAACTGGTTGACCACCCGGGTCAGGCGATCGGTACCGCTGACGACGAACTTCAGGGCTTCGTCGCGAGCGGCGCCGGTCTGCGCGGACAGGGCGTTCTGGGCGTGCAGGCGCAAGACCGCCAACGGGGTGCGCAGCTCATGGGCGGCATCGGCGATGAAGCGCCGTTCGCGCTGCAGCAGCTGTTCGATCTGCAAGAGCAGGCGGTTGAGTGCGGCCTGCATGGGTTCCAGTTCGCGTGGCAGCGGATCGAGGCGCAGCGGTTGCAGGGATTCCGGATCGCGGTGGCGGATCAACGCCGCCATGCGCCGCAGCGGTCGCAGCCCCCAGCCGATGGCCAGCCAGGCCAGCAGCGATAGCAGCACCAGGCCGATCAGGTGCGGGGTGAGGGTGTGGCGCAGGATGCGGCGGACCAGGTCGGCACGCACCTCGTCGCGCTCGCCGACCCAGAGCATCAGGTCGTGGTCGGGGTCGGGCAGCAGGAAGCCGTACCAGCCCTCGCCGTCCAGGGTCAGCTCGGTGAAGCCGGGGGTGGTCGGCAGGGCGAAGGCCGGGGCGTTGGGCGAACGCATCAGCGAGTTGCCACCGGCGTTCCAGGCCTGGAAGGCCATCTTGGCTTCGTAGCGATGGCCGAAAGGACTGCCGGTGGCTTCGGCGAGCGCCGCGGTGACGCTTTCGTGCAGCGCCTGGCGGCCCTCGGCGCGGGGCGCGGCGCGCAGCATGCCCTGGAGGATGCGGGCGCTCTGCGCCAGCTGGGCGTCGTAGATCTCGCCGATCTCGCGCTGGCTATCGCGGATATTGGTGAGGGCGATCAGCAGGGTGCCGATCAGGAGTAGCGTCAATACCAGGCCGACGGTGCGGCGGCGGATGGAAGTCATGGGCACTCGAGTCGATAGCCGATGCCCCGGACGGTGCGGATCAGGTCGGCGCGCAGTTTCTTGCGCAGGTTGTAGATGTGGACTTCCAGGGTGTTGCTCTCCACGCCTTCGTCCCAGCCGTAGAGCAGCCCCATGAGGCGATCGCGACTGAAGATCTTGCCGGGGTTGGCCAGCAGTTCGTGCAGCAGCTGGTATTCGCGCGGGGTGAGGTTGACCGGCTGGCCTTCGAAGGTGACCCGGCGGGTGGCCGGATCGAGGAGGATGCCGCCGCCTTCGAGCTGGAGCTGCGAGGGGCCGTTGCGGCGGCGCAGCAGGGCGCGCAGGCGGGCCTTGAGTTCCTTGATGTCGAAGGGCTTGACCAGATAGTCGTCGGCACCGGCATCCAGGCCGGCGACCCGGTCTTCGGTGTCGTCGCGGGCGGTGAGGATCAGCACCGGGGTGGTGAGACCATTCGCCCGGCTCTGGCGCAGCACCTGGATGCCGTCCAGGCGCGGCAGGCCGAGGTCGAGCACCACCAGGTCGAAGCCTTCCTCGCGCAGGGCATGGACGGCGCTTTCGCCGTCCTTGAGCCAGTCCAGGGTGTAGCCTTCTTCACGCAGGCTGGAGCGAATGCCCGCGCCGAGGTCGGGATCGTCTTCGATGAGCAGGACGCGCATGGGCTCCTCGTCAGTTCAGCTGCTGGTCGACTTCCTTGAGCAGGGCCGCGATCTCGCCCCGGCGACCCTGGTCGGCCAGTTCGCGACCGGGACGCGGCGCCGCCTGCTGGGCCTTGAGTAGCGCGGCCTTGGCTTCAGCGTAGCGCTTCTGGCGATACAGGTGGTCGCCCCAGAAGTATAGGGTATCGATGCCGTTGGGGTTGCGGGCGAGGGCCTGCTGCAACAGCCGGTCCGCCTCGCTGGCGTCGCCGAAGGCGATGGGCCAGCCGGGGACCCGGTCGTAGAGCGCGGCGAGACTGGTGTAGGCCGACCCCTGCAGGGCGTTGGGATCGAGCTTGAGCGCCTGCTCCAGATCGGTCCGGGCTTCCTTGACCTTGCCGAGGGCGCCGAGGCCACCCTGGGCGCCGGCCCAGCTGCTGAGCACGATGCCCTGCCAGATCCAGGCGGGCGCCGACTGGGGTTCGGCCTGGGTGAAGGCGCGGGCCTGGCCGGCCAGTTGTTCGAAGGCGGCGGTCTTCTCGCCGGCCGGCAGGCGGTACTGGATCTCGGCCCAGCGCTGCTGGATCTGCGCCAGTCGCTGGGCATCCTCGGCCAGGGCGAAGGGGCTGGCGAGCAGCGCGGCGAGCAGCAGGCCGAGGGCCTGGCGGGGGGATTTCATGGACGTTTCTCCGGGACGAGGGGGGTATCGGTGAAGCGCTGGATGACCGGCAACTGGCGGCGCAGGGCGCGATCCACCAGGCCGGGCAGCAGGCCGTTGAGGCGCACGAAGAGCTTTTCCGGCCAGCCCAGGTAGAGCTCCTGGCGGTCCTCGACCAGGGCGCGGATCACCGCGCCGGCGACCACGGCGGGTTCGTCCACTGGACTCTTGAGCGCCTGGTTCAGGGCCATGGCGGCTGGGCTGTTCATCGCCGTGCGAGTGGCGCGCGGGGCGACATAGAGCACCCGGATGCGGGTATCGGCCAATTCGCGGCGCAGGGCCTGGGTGAAGCCGCGCAAGGCGAACTTGCTGGCGCAGTAGGGCGCATAGCCCGGATAGCCGATGGAGCCCAGCGTGGAGCCGATGTGGGCGACCACCGCGCGTGGCTGGCGCCGCAGCAGCGGCAACAGCAGGCGGGTCAACTGGATGGCCGCGCCGATGTTGACCGCCAGCATGGCATCGATGGCGTCTTCGTCGAGGGCTTCGAGCAGGGCGAACCTGTTGCTGCCGGCCGCGTTGAGCAACACGTTGACGCCCTGGCCGCGGCTGGCTTCGGCCAGGACCGCCTGGCGGTCGGGACGCTGGGTGAGGTCGGCATCGAACAGGCGCAACCGGGCGCCGAAGCGCTCGACTAGCGGCTGCAGGGCCCTCGTGTCACGCGCCACTGCCAGGACCTGGGCACCGCCGGCGCAGAGTTGTTCCACCAGCGGCAGGCCGATGCCGCCACTGGCGCCGGTGAGCAGGATGCGGCAATCAGGCAGCTGCATGGCGCTGCTCCGGTTGCTGACCGGCCCCCGGCAGGTTGCGGAACATGTCGGCATAGAGGCGATAGACCACCTTGGCGACGTGGATCACCGCGGCCTGGTCGGCCGGGTCGTCCAGGCGATCCATCAACTGACGGTAGGTCGCCATGTGTTCCTGGTCGAGGCTGCCGTGGGAGTCCAGGTAGCTGAAGGCGGTGGCCGGCAGGCCCAGGCCACTGCGGATGGCGCCGGCGGCCTGGGTGGCCAGGGCGATGCTGGTGCCTTCGAGTACGTTGACCATGCCGAACAGCCCGACCGGGTTGTCGCGGGCGATGAAGTCGTAGAGGTAGGCGACCATCAACTCGATGGGCAGGTCGGGGCGGCCGGTACGCACCGCCTCGGCGTCGCCGCCGCAGGCCGTGATGTCGTTGAGGATCCAGCGGTCGTGGCCGTATTCCTCTTCGATGTATTCGCAGACCGCGCCGCGCAGCCATTCCAGGCGTGCCGGCAGCCGGGCGCCGCAGGCCATCATCAGCGGTGCGGTGTGGCGCACGTGGTGAAAGGCCTGACCGAGGAAGGCGATGTAGCTCTCCAGTACGACGTCACCGCTCAGGGCGGCGCGGATGATGGGCACCTGGAACAGCGCCTGGCGTTCCGCGGCGGTTTCGGCTTGCAGGGTGGCGAAGAAACTCATGGGTGTACCTCCAGAAGGTCCGAGAGCAGGGCCGCGTACTGTGCCTGGATGGCGTCGCGGCGTAGGCGTCCGGTCGCGGTGAGCAGGCCGTTGGCGGGGGTGAAGGGTTCGGTGAGGCGCTGCCAGGCGCCGATGCGGGCGTAGTCCGGCAGGTGCTGGTTCAACTGCGCGACGAAGGCGGCCAGTTCGGCGTCGCTGGTGCCCGCTTGGCGCGGCCAGAGCAGCGCGGCCAGGTGGCGGGCGCCCTCGCCCTGGACATAGGCCTGGGCGATGGGGCCACTCTGGGTAAGTTCGGCCTCGATCCAGCCCGGGTCGACGTTGCGGCCGGAGGCCAGGCTGAATTGATGCTTCTTGCGCCCGCGCAGATACAGATAGCCGTCGGCGTCGAAGTAGCCGAGGTCGCCGGTGGCGATCTCGTCGGTGGCGCTGTCGGGCTGGCCCAGATAGCCGGCGAAGTCGGCTCCCCCGACCAGTACTTCGCCATCGGCGGCCAGGCGTAGACGGACATGGGGCAGGGGTTGGCCGACGCTGCCCAGACGGGTCGCGCCAGGACGGTTCAGGGCCACCACCGAGGCGCATTCGGACAGGCCGTAGCCCTGGAATATCGGCAGATCGAGGGCGGCAGCGCGCATCTGCAGCGCTTCGCTCAGCGGCGCCCCGCCGACGGCGGCGAAGCTCAGCTCGTCCAGCCGCAGCAGACCGCGCTCAGCCAGTTCCACCAGCCCCTGCAGCAGTTGCGGCATGAGGATCAGACTGTGCGGCTGGCGCTGTTGCAGGCAACCGGCCAGACGCGCCCAGTCGATACCGACCGAGCCGCTGATACCCTGGTCGGCGCCGTCCAGGACCAGTACCTCGGCACCGGCCAGCAGGGCGGCGTAGACGCCGAGATTCTCCAGCAGAATGCCCAGGGATAGCAGCACCTGGTGACGCTGCGGCGCCAGGGCGCGGCTGGCGCCCTCCAGGCTGGCAGCCACCCGCAGCAGGGCGGCGGCCCTGAGGCAGACGCCCTTGGGCGTGCCGGTGGTACCGGAGGTATAGGTGAGCTTGGCGGTATGGGCCGGCAGCGCGGTGCGCTCGACGCTGGGCCGGCGCCAGGCGCCGTCGGCCTCGGTGAAACCGGCGGCGAGCCACTCCGCGCTGCGTTCGGCGCGGCCTAGCAGGAAGTCGGCGCCGCTGTCCCTCAGCACGTGGGCGCGCTGCTCGGCGCTGAAGAAATCCGGCAGCAGCACGCAGGGAATGCCGGCGCGCAGGGCGGCCAGATCCCAGCCCAGCAGCTCCGGGCCATTGGGCAGATCCAGCACCAGCCGCTGCACCTCGCGCTCGCGCAGCCAGGCGGCGCGGGCCAGGCTTTCCTGTAGCAACCGGGCGTAGCTCCAGGTCTCGCGACTGCCGCGCAGTGCCGGCCGGGCAGGCTGCCAGGCGTAGCGTTCCAGAACGGCGAAGAAGTGGGCGATGGGATTGGCTTCAGGCGACATGGCTGTCCTCCGCGGCGAGGGTGGCAAGACCCAGGCGAGCGAAGATGCCGCCCTGCAGCAACTGGCGGTAACCCTGCTGGATGTCACCGGCGCAGACCTGGGGATCGTTGGCGTAATAGGAGCCCCAGCGCTCGCGCTCGGCGCCCAGCCGGGCGGGATCGGCCGCGGCGAGGATCTGCGGCGCCAGGCCCAGGCGGTGGAAGCTGTTGATCAGCCGCGTCGCCCCGGTGAAGGTCACCCAGCGCAGCCCGCTGCGGGCCAGCAGCCAGGTGGTGACGACGATCAGCAGGCGCGCCTGGCCGGCGCTGAGGGCGGCGAGATTGCCCACTTCCACCACTTCGCCGCGGGCGATGGGCTGGCCGAGCACGACCGCCAGGCAGGCCTCCACCGGCTGGTCCAGGTAGGTCTCCAGGAATAGGGTCTGGTCCTGGGCCAGGCGCAGGCCCACCGCCGCCTGCAGGCGCTGGTCGCCAGCGCGCAGGGTCAGCAGATAGGGCAGGAAGTGGGCGATACGGGCGCCGTGCTCCAGGGCGAAGCGACCGGCGATGAAGGCCTCGGTAGCCGGGCGGGCGGGGTCGTCGTGGGGTTCCAGCCGAGCCAGCAGCTCAGTGTCGCGGTCGGCCAGGGTGAAGCTCGCAGGGGATTGCCAGGTGACGTCGAACATCGCGACCACTCCGGGGGAATACGAGTCGCAGTCTTGGCGGGCAAGCTGAAGGCAATCTGAAGTGGTGCTTCATCGCAGCTTCAGCTTGGCCAACTAGCGTCGGGGCCTGTTTCCCCAGCGGAGCCCTGTCATGTTCGAAGAAGAATCCCTCGCGCCGAGTCCCGACGAGTCCGCCGACAGTCACTGGCCGCTGGTCAAGATCCTCGCCGGTATCCTGGCCGGTGCCCTCATTGGCGGTGTCGGCTTGCCGCTGCTGGATGCCACGCGCGGTGCCTGGGATGGCGCCACCCTGCTGGTGACCGGCGTGCTGGCCTGGGGCTTTGCTCTGCTGGTGACCCTTTGCGTGCGCTAGCTCGCTTCGCTCGCCGCGGGTAGCCTCAGGCGGAAGACGGCGCCCTCGACGCCGTTGGCGACGGTCAGGGTGCCGCCCTGGGCCTGGACGATGGCCGAGGACACCGCCAGCCCCAGACCAAGGCCTTCGCCGACTGGCTTGGTGGTGAAGAAAGGATCGAACACCTGCCCCAGGTGTTCCTCGGCGATGCCACCGCCGTTGTCCGCCACCTCCAGCTGCCAGCTATCGCCGTCGCGCTCCAGGCTGACCGTGACCCGCGGCGCCGGTCGTTCGGCCACCGCGTCCAGGGCATTGCGCAGCAGATTGACCAGCACCTGCTCCAGGCGGATCGGATCGCCCAGCAGCCAGGCCGGGCGCGGTAGCTCCAGCACCAGTTCAGCGTTCACCTCGCTACGGCGCGCTTCCAGCAACTCCAGCGCCTGGTCCACCACCAGCGCCAGGTCGACCCTTTCGCGCAGGCCGGCGGGGGTCTTGCGCGCATAGGTCTTGAGATGGCCGGTGAGGCCGCTCATGCGGGTGAGCAGGCCATCGAGACGTTCCAGGGCGGCGCGAGCCTCGTCCAGTCGGCCGTGGTCCAGCAACAGGCGCAGACTGGCCAGGTGCATGCGCTGGGCGGTGAGTGGCTGGTTGAGTTCATGCACCAGGGCCGCCGACATCTGCCCCAGGGCGGCCAGCTTGGCGGCCTGCACCAGACCATCCTGGGCGGTGCGCAATTCGGCGGTGCGGGCTTCCACCAACTGCTCCAGCTCCAGGCGGCTGCGCTGGCGCAGGCGTTGCAGTCGGCGCCGTTGCGCCCAGAGGAGGCCGGCGCAGACCAGCAACAGCCAGATGCAGACGGCGGCCAGCGCCGCGCCCGGGCCGCCGCCCTGCAGGTCCCGGGTAGGCCGGAGCAGGTGCAGGGTCCAGCCTTCGCTGGGCAGCGGCAGGCTATCCCAGAGGTAGTCGGCGCTGCCTTCGGGGGCCTGGATGTGGGCCACTTGGCGCTGCTCGCCGAGCACCAGCTCCTGACGATAGGGCAGGGGCTGCAGGGTGCGCCGGTCGTACTGGCGGGTGGTGGCCAGTTCGGCGCGATCGGCCGGGGTCAGCTCGCGCAGCAGGCGATAGCGCCAGGCCGGGCGATTGGCGGCAAAGACCACGCCGCGGGCATCGCTCACCAGCAGCACCTCGGGGTGCTCGCCCCAGCGCGCCTCTATGGCGGGGAATTCCAGCTTGACCACCACCGCGCCGAGAAAGCGCCCCTGGGCGTCCAGCACGGCGTGGGAGAGGAAATAGCCGGGAATGCCGGTAGTGACCCCCACGGCATAGAAGCGTCCGCTGCCGCCGGCCAGGGTCTCGCGGAAATAGGGCCGGAAGCCGTAATTGTGGCCAACATAGCTGGTGGGCAGCCGCCAGTTGCTGGCGCCGATGGCCAGGCCGGTGCGATCCAGCAGTTCCAGGGTCGAGGATTGCGCCGCCGTGTTCAGGCGCTCCAGCTTGAGATTCAGGCGTTCGGTGGCGGCAGCAGTGGGCGGGTTGGTAAGGACAGCGATCAGCTCGGGGTCCTGGGCCAGCACCGCCGGCAGGGCGCGAAAGCGGTCGATCAGGGTCTGCAGGCCGCTGGCGTGCAGGCGCAACTGCTCCTGGCCGAGCAGGCTGGCTTCGGCCAGGGTCGCCTGTTCGGCGCGGCGCCAGGCCTGGCTGCCGAGCAGCAGGCTGCCGATCAGGGCGAGCAGCAGGACCGGCAGCAGGCGCAGGGCAGGGGGCATGGGGCGAGACCGTGGCAGGAATGGCCGGACGATAGCACGGCCATGGGGCGCTGACTCAGGCGGAGGCAGCGGCGCGCCGGGCGATCTGCTCGGGCTGGAAATGGCAGGTGAAGCAGCTGCCCTCGCCGGGCACGCTGTGGATGTCCAGACCGCCGCGGTGGCGGATCAGCACGTGCTTGACGATGGCCAGACCCAGGCCGGTGCCGCCGGTGCTGGAGGCGCGGCTGGCATCGATGCGATAGAAGCGCTCGGTGAGCCGCGGCAGGTGGCGGGCGTCGATGCCGGGACCGGTGTCCTGCACGGCGACGTGGGCGCCCTCGGCATCCTGCCAGGCCCGCACCCGCACCTCGCCACCCTCGGGGCTGTACTTGACCGCGTTGAACACCAGGTTGGAGAAACAGCTGCGCAACTCGGTCTCGCTGCCCAGGAGTGCCAGGCCCGGCGCGCATTCCAGACTCAGCCGATGACCGACGGCGCCGGACAGCGCCCGGCCATCCTGCAGGATGGAGCCCAGCAGCGGCTCCAGGGCCACCGGGCGGTTGTCGGCGGGATAGTCGGTGGCTTCCAGGCGCGCCAGCAGCAGCAGGTCGTCGATGGTGTGCTGCATGCGTCCGGCCTGCTGCTGCATCTGCCCCAGGGCGCGCCGCCAGCGCGGGGTGGCGTGCTCGGCGTTGTCCAGCAGGGTTTCCAGGTAGCCGGTGATCACCGTCAGCGGGGTGCGCAGTTCGTGGGAGACGTTGGCGACGAAATCCTTGCGCATCTGCTCCAACTGGTGGACGCGGGTCACGTCGCGCACCAGCAGCAGGCGATCACCCTCACCGAAGCGGGTGACCAGGATGTGCAGGTACTGATCGTCATTGAGCGGCGAGGCCAGTTCCAGGGGCTCGCCGTAGTCGCCGCTGACGAAGTAGTCGGCGAAGCGCGGGTGGCGGACCAGGTTGGTGATGGGTTGGCCCAGATCCTGCGGCTGGCGCAGGCCCAGCAGGGTTTCCGCGGCGCGATTCCACCACTCCAGGTTGCCGTGGCGATCCACCAGGATGATGGCGTCGCGCAGGGCCTCGGTGGAGGCCTGGGCGCGCCCGATCACGGCGAGCAATTCCTCGCGCTGGCGCTGTTCGTGGCGCTGGCGGCGGTAGAGGCGATCCAGCACATCACCCCACAGCCCCTCGGCTTCCGGCGGCGCACCGGGCGTCTCGTTCAAGAGCCAGGCATGCAGGCGCAGGAGGTGCCTCAGGGTGATCGCCAGGTAGACCGCCAGTCCCAGCGCCACCGCCAGGCCGACATGGCCGAAGGGCCAGCCGGCCAGGGCGCAGCCGCCGACCACGATCGACAGCTGGGTGGCCAAGCGGGAGCGCCAGTTGATGTTCACGGCGGCGGTGGCCTGCGCGGTCAGAGTTTGGTGGAGAAGCGATACCCGGTGCCGCGCACCGTCTGTACCAGGTTTTCGTAGGTCTCGCCGAGGGCCTTGCGCAGGCGGCGGATGTGCACGTCGACAGTGCGCTCCTCGACGTAGACGTTGCCGCCCCACACCTGGTCGAGCAACTGGCCGCGGGTGTAGGCGCGCTCCTGGTGGGTCATGAAGAACTGCAGCAGGCGGTACTCGGTGGGGCCCATCTCGGCCGGTGCGCCGTCGATGGTCACCCGGTGGCTGACCGGGTCCAGCACCAGGCCGTTGACCTCCAGCGGACCGTCGTTCTCCAGGTGCCCGGTGCGGCGCAGCACGGCTTTCAGGCGCGCTACCAGCTCGCGGGGCGAGAAGGGCTTGGTGATGTAGTCGTCGGCGCCGGTTTCCAGGCCCTGGACCTTGTTGTCCTCGTCGCCCTTGGCGGTGAGCATGATGATGGGGATGGCATCGGTCAGCTCGTCGCGCTTGAGGCGGCGGGCCAGCTCCAGGCCGGAGGTGCCGGGCAGCATCCAGTCGAGCAGGATGAGATCGGGCTTGCGATCGACGATCAGGGCATGGGCGTCCTTGCTGTTGTCCGCCTCCAGGCATTCATAGCCTGCCATTTCCAAGGCCACGGCGATCATCTCGCGAATGGGGGCCTCATCGTCGACGATCAGGATGGATTTACCCGTCATGGAGCGCTCTGCCTCTCGAGTCCTTGCAATGTGCCGTGCATTAGATAGCGCCAATATTGCAGCTATGTGACAAGGCTGTCATATCTACTTTTAGTCCCACCATATGGGATGATGTATCACATATTGAGATTTGCTGATGAGGCTTCTAGAGTGAAGGCCATGAACGATAAGAATTCCAACAAGGGCGAAGCGCCCAGCGGGGCCCAGGCACTGTTTCGCGGCCTGGCGGTGCTCGACGCCGTGGCCGCTGGCGCCGACAGCCTGGCGCAGGTCGGTGCCGCCATTGGCTGCACCCGCAGCACCACCCATCGCCTGGTCGCTGCCCTGACCCAGGCCGGCTATCTGCGCAGCGATGGCGGGCGGCTGATCCTCGGCAGCCATCTCATCGCCCTCGGCTACCAGGCCCGTGAGCAACTGCCGCTGACCACTGTCGCCCGGCCCCATCTGCAACGCCTGGCGCAGCTCTGCGGCGACACCGTGCACCTGGGCGTGCGCGAAGGCGGCGACGTCCTCTATCTCGACAAGCTGCCCGGCAGCCGTGGCCTGGAGATGAGATCCCGCGTCGGGCTGCGCATGCCGTTGGCGCTGACCGGGGTCGGCAAGGCGCTGATGCTCGATCTCGCTGAGGGCGAGTGGGAGGCCCTCTACGGCGAAGGCGTGGCGCGGCGTGCCGGGCAGCCCGGCTTGCGCGAGGACTTCCTGCCCTGGCCGGATTATCACGCGCGGCTGCGCACCTACGCCGCCGAGGGCTATGCCCTGGACCTGGAAGAGAACGAGCTGGGCATTCGCTGCGTGGCCGCGCCCATCCGCGGCGCCGACGGTGCCATCGTCGCGGCGTTGAGCGTGGCCAGTGCCATCCCCTATATGCCCGAGGCGCGGCTGCACGAGTTGCAGCCCGAGGTCAGTGCCTGCGCTCGGGCCATTTCCCGCGAACTCGGCTGGAGTCCCGCATGACCGCCACCCCGCACCTCATCGGCCTCGACTGGGGCACCTCGTCCCTGCGGGCCCAACTGCTCGACGCCCAGGGCGCCGTGCTGGACACCCGCAGCCGGCCCTGGGGCATCATGCACGTGCCCGACGGCGACTTCGCCGCTGCCTATCGCACCCTGGTGGGCGACTGGCGCGAAGCCCAGCCGGACTTGCCCGCCATCGCCTGCGGCATGGTCGGCAGCCGCGGTGGCTGGCGTGAGGTGCCCTATGCCGATTGTCCGGCGGATGTGCATAGCCTGGCTGCCGGCCTGTTACGCCTGGACACGGGTTGCGGCGAGCTGCACCTGGTCCCCGGGGTGATGCAGCGCGGTGATCTGCCCAACGTCCTGCGCGGCGAAGAGACCCAGGTGTTCGGCGCCCTCGAACTGGAGCCGGACCTGGCCGCCGAGGCCCTGCTGGTCTTGCCCGGCACCCACAGCAAGTGGGTGCGGGTGCGCGACGGGCGTCTGACCGACTTCGCTACCTATATGACCGGCGAGTTGTTCGCCGTCCTGCGCGAACATTCCATCCTCGGGCGCCCGGCCGCCGAGGCCGGTGCCGACGCCAGTGCCGAAGCCTTCCGCCTGGGACTCACCACGGCGCGCGATGCCGGTGCCGAGGGCCTGTTCGGCCGCCTCTTTACCGCTCGCAGCCGGGTGCTGGCCGGCGAGCTGGCGGCGGCGCACAGCCTCGACTACCTCTCCGGCCTGCTGATCGGCGAAGAGCTGCGCAGCCAGGTCGCCGCCCTCGCGGGCAAGCCCTGCCCACCCCTGGTGCTGATCGGCGACGCGGCGCTCTGCCAACGCTATCGCGACGCCCTGGCGCTGTTCGATATCCACCAGGTCCGCCTGCTGGAGCAGGCCACCCGGGCCGGGCTCTGGCGCCTGGCCCAGGCTGCCGGCCTGCTGCCCACCTCTGGAGGCTCCCATGCTTGATACCTATCTCAAGGACCTGCCGCTGATCGCCATCCTGCGCGGCGTCACCCCCGACGAGATCGTCCCGGTCGGTCGCGCCCTGTACGACGCCGGCTTTCGCGTCATCGAGATCCCGCTCAATTCGCCGCAGCCCTACGAGAGCATTCGCCGGCTGACCGCCGAACTGGGCGAAGACTGCCTGATCGGCGCCGGTACCGTGCTCACCGAGGCCCAGGTGGCCGAGGTGGCCGCCGCCGGCGGCCGCCTGATCGTCTCGCCCAACGCCAACCTGGCGGTGATCCGCGCCAGCAAGGCCGCCGGCCTGGTCAGCGCGCCCGGCGTCGCCACTCCCTCGGAGGGCTTCGCTGCTCTCGAGGCTGGTGCCGACAGCCTCAAGCTGTTTCCCGCCGAGCAACTCGGCCCGGCGGTGGTCAAGGCCTGGCGGGCGGTCTTCCCGAAAGAGCTGGCGCTCCTGCCGGTGGGCGGCATCACCCCGGACAACATGGGCCCCTACGTAGCGGCCGGCGCCAACGGCTTCGGCCTCGGCTCGGCGCTGTACAAGCCAGGCCTGACCGCCGCCCAGGTGAGTGCCAATGCCCAGGCCTTCGCGGCGGGATGGCGGGCGGTAAAGAACGCTTAAAGCTCGCGGTCATGGACCGCTCCTACAACTACATGGTGCCCTGTAGGAGCGGCCCATGGCCGCGATCCCTCGATCCAACAATTAAAATCGAGACTCCACACCATGAAGATCACCAAACTCACCACCTACGTCGTCCCGCCGCGCTGGTGCTTCCTCAAGATCGAGACCGACGAAGGCATCCACGGCTGGGGCGAACCCGTGCTGGAAGGCCGTGCCCACAGCGTGGCGGCGGCGGTCGAGGAACTGGCCGACTACTTGATCGGCAAGGACCCGCGCAACATCGAAGACCACTGGACGGTGCTCTACCGCGGCGGCTTCTATCGTGGCGGCGGCATCCACATGAGCGCCCTGGCCGGCATCGACCAGGCGCTGTGGGACATCAAGGGCAAGGCTCTGGGCGTGCCGGTACACGAACTGCTCGGCGGCCAGGTGCGCGAGAGCATCCGCGTCTATTCCTGGATCGGCGGCGACCGCCCGGCCGAGACCGCGGCCCAGGCCCTGGAGCGCCAGGCCAAGGGCTTCACCGCGATCAAGATGAACGCCAGCGAAGAGATGCAATTCGTCGACACCTACGACAAGGTCGACCAGGTGATCGCCAACGTCGCCGCCATCCGCGACGCCTGCGGACCGCACTTCGGCATCGGCGTGGACTTCCACGGCCGGGTGCACAAGCCCATGGCCAAGGTGCTGGTCAAGGAGCTGGAGCAGTTCCGCCTGATGTTCATCGAGGAGCCGGTGCTCAGCGAGCACCACGAGGCGCTCAAGGAAATCGCCCTGATGAGCAACACGCCCATCGCCCTGGGCGAGAGGCTGTACTCGCGCTGGGACTTCAAGCGCATCCTCCAGGAAGGCTACGTCGACATCCTGCAGCCCGATCCGTCCCATGCCGGCGGCATCACCGAGACGCGCAAGATCGCCAACATGGCCGAGGCCTACGACGTCGCCATCGCCCTGCATTGCCCGCTCGGCCCCATCGCCCTGGCGGTCAACCTGCAACTGGACGCCAATTGCTACAACGCCTTCATCCAGGAGCAGAGCCTGGGCATCCACTACAACCAGGGCAACGACCTGCTGGACTACATCAAGAATCCCGAGGTGTTCGACTACGGCGACGGCCACGTGAAGATCCCCCAGGGACCGGGGCTCGGCGTCGAGGTCAACGAGGAATTCGTCAAGGAACGCGCCGCCATCGGCCATCGCTGGCGCAACCCGGTGTGGCGGCACAAGGACGGCAGTTTCGCTGAATGGTGAGAGACGCCCTCACCCCAACCCTCTCCCGAGGGGAGAGGGGGCAAGAGCAGGGGCGCGGAGTTTCGCTCTCGTTCGGACCATCCCCTCTCCCTTTGGGAGAGGGCCAGGGTGAGGGAAAGCCGGACCACCGTCGCTGACCCCTCACCCCCAACCCTCTCCCAGGGGGAGAGGGGGCAAAAGCAGGAGCGCCGATCTCGACCTCCGCACCGACCATCCCCTCTCCCTCCGGGAGAGGGCTAGGGTGAGGGCCGCCCCAGCAGCCTGACCCCAGACATCGACAACGCTCGCCACAACGCCAACTACAGGACCCGAGCCATGCCCACTCCCACCCACGCCTCCCCGGCGGCGGCCACGGCCGCGCCGACCCTGGCCAAGCCCAGCCGGGCCCGCTTCTTCATCATGGTGCTGCTGTTCGTCACCGTGGTGATCAACTACCTCGACCGCAGCAACCTCTCCATCGCCGCGCCGCACCTGGCCCAGGATCTGGGCATCGAGCCGGTGCACATGGGTCTGATCCTCTCGGCCTTCGGCTGGACCTACGCCGCCATGCAGATCCCCGGCGGCTGGCTGGTGGACAAGGTGGCCCCGCGCATCCTCTATCCGGTGGCCATCGCGCTCTGGTCGCTGGCCACCATCGGCCTGGGCTTCGTTGGCAGCTTCATCGGCCTGATCGTCCTGCGCCTCGCCGTGGGTGCCCTGGAGGCGCCGGCCTATCCGATCAACAACCGGGTGGTCACCACCTGGTTTCCCGAGCGCGAGCGGGCCACCGCCATCGGCTTCTACACCTCCGGCCAGTTCGTCGGCCTGGCCTTTCTCACCCCGGTGCTGATCTACCTGCAGCAGACCTTCGGCTGGCACATGGTCTTCGTCGTCACCGGCGGCGTCGGCATCCTCTGGGCGGCCATCTGGTACCTGGTCTATCGCGAACCCAAGGACTTCCGCGGCGCCAATGCCGCCGAGGTCGCGCTGATCCAGCAGGGCGGTGGCCTGGTCGACCTGGAACAGAAGAATCGCAGTCGCGCCGCCTTCCAGTGGCGTGACCTCTGGAGCGTGCTCAACAAGCGCAAGCTCTGGGGCATCTACATCGGCCAGTTCTGCCTCAACTCCACCCTCTGGTTCTTCCTGACCTGGTTCCCCACCTACCTGGTGAAATACCGCGGGATGGACTTCATCAAGGCCGGCTTCCTCGCCTCGCTGCCGTTCCTCGCCGCCTTTCTCGGGGTGATCTGCTCGGGCCTGCTGTCGGACTGGCTGATCCGTCGCGGCGCCTCCGTGGGCCTGGCGCGCAAGCTGCCGATCATCGGTGGCCTGCTGATCTCCACCAGCATCGTCGGCGCCAACTTCGTCGATTCGCCCGCGCTGATCATCGCCTGCCTGGCGCTGGCCTTCTTTGGCAACGGCCTGGCCTCCATCACCTGGTCGATGGTCTCGGCCATGGCGCCGGAACGGCTGATCGGCCTCACCGGCGGGATGTTCAACTTCATCGGCAACCTCTCGGCCATCTGCGTACCCATCGTCATCGGCTTCCTGGTCAAGGACGGCAGCTTCGCCCCGGCCATCGCCTTCATCGGCGTGACCGCGCTGATCGGTGCCCTCTGCTATGGCCTGGTGGTGGGCAAGGTGGAACGTCTGCCCGAATAAGGGCGACTAAAGCAGCGCCTTCCGTCCTGGTTGCGAAGGCGCTCTGCCACCGGCCGTGCCGGACCTATAACGACAACAAAGGAGTCTCCTCATGCCACTCGCCCGTCGCACCTTTCTTGGCGTATCCCTGGCTGCCTCGGCCGGTCTGGTCGCCAGCCGCGCCCTGGCCGAAGACAAGTTCGGTCTCACCCGCAACTGGGAGGGCAAGCCGCCCATCGTCATGCCCGATCCGGCCTGGGAGATCCACGATCCGGCCTTCAAGGGCCGCCTGGGCAATGCCTTCGTCGAACGCCTCTGGTCGGGCGGTCTGTGGACCGAAGGCCCGGTGTGGATGGCCGACTGGCGCTGCCTGCTGTTCAGCGACATCCCGAATGCCCGGGTGATGCGCTGGAGCGCCGACGACGGCCACGTCAGCGTCTATGACGACCAGTCCCACAACGCCAACGGCCACACCCGCGATCGCGAGGGCCGACTGATCAGCTGTGAGCACGACAGCCGCCGCGTGACCCGCCGCGAGTTGAACGGCAGCGTCACGGTGCTGCTCGACCGCTTCGACGGCAAGCCGCTGAACGCTCCCAACGACGTGGTGGTCGGTGCCGACGGCGCCATCTGGTTCACCGATCCGGGCTACGGCATCCTCGGCGCCTACGAAGGCCACAAGGCCGACTTCGAGCTGCCCACCAACGTCTATCGCCTCGATCCCCAAGGCAAGGCCACGGTGGCGGCGGGCGACTTCGGTCGCCCCAACGGCCTGGCCTTCGCCCCCGATGGCAAGCGGCTCTACATCAGCGACACCGCCGGCGGCGGCAATCCCGGCAAGCCCAATCATGTCCGGGCCTTCACCCTGAAGGACGACGGCACCCTCAGCGGCGGCGAGGTGCTGATCGACGCCAAGGAGCAGGGCGTGATCGACGGCTTCCGCGTCGACAGCGACGGCAACCTCTGGTGTAGCTGGGCCGGCTCCGCCGAGCAGAACAGCGTGCGGGTCTTCACGCCAAGCGGCCAGCCCCTGGCTACCCTGCACCTGCCGGAAACCGTCTCCAACGTCGAATTCGGTGGCCCCAAGCGCAATCGCCTGTTCATCACCGGCGGCGGTTCGCTCTATGCCACCTATGTGAACGCCCAGCCCGCACGGCTCTGGTAAGGGCTTCTTACCGGCCGAACCAAGGGTCGTTGGACAGGTCTGTAACAAACGGATACGGAACGACCCGCGACAACAAGATCGCCCACAAGGCGAGCGAGGAGCCTCTGCCATGAGCAACACCACTACCCACGCCGACGGTCACGTCACCGAGAAGGCCCAGCCGAAAGCCATCTTCGCCTGCCTGATGGCGGCCCTGGCCGGCCTCATGTTCGGCCTCGACATTGGCGTCATCTCCGGCGCCACCAAGTTCATCCAGCAGGAATTCCAGATCTCCGACCAGGTGATCGAATGGATCGTCTCCAGCATGATGGCCGGCGCCGCCCTGGGCGCTCTCGGCGCGGGGTCGCTTTCGGCCAAGCTGGGGCGCAAGAAGTCGCTGATGCTGGGCGCCATCCTGTTCGTCGTCGGCTCGGTCCTGTGCGGCCTGGCCACCTCGCCGACCATGCTGATCTTCGCCCGCTTCCTGCTCGGCCTGGCGATCGGCATCGCCTCCTTCACCGCGCCGCTGTACCTGGCCGAGGTCGCCCCGGAAAACATCCGCGGCTCGATGATCTCGCTGTACCAGCTGATGATCACCGCGGGCATCCTGATCGCCTTCCTCTCCAACACCGCCTTCAGCTACTACGAGGCCTGGCGCTGGATGCTCGGCATCATCGCCATCCCCGGGGTGCTGTTCCTGATCGGCGTCTTCGCCCTGCCGGACAGCCCGCGCTGGCTGATCATGGCCGGGCGCAAGCAGGAGGCCATCCAGGTGCTGCACAAGCTGCGCGGTGACGAAAAGGTCATCCAGCAGGAAGTCCAGGAGATCGAAGAGCAGCTCAAGGTCCCGCAAAAGGGCTGGTCGCTGTTCAAGGAAAACCCCAACTTCCGCCGCTCGGTGGGTCTGGGTGTGCTCTTACAGGTGGTACAGCAGTTCACCGGCATGAATGTGGTGATGTACTACGCGCCGCGCATCTTCGAAGGCATGGGCTACGATACCGCCGCCCAGATGTGGTTCACCGCCGCGGTCGGCCTGACCAACGTGCTGGCCACCTTCATCGCCATCTTCCTGGTCGATAAATGGGGTCGCAAACCCATCCTCTATACCGGTTTCGTGGTCATGGCTGTGGGCCTGGGCGTGGTCGGTACCATGCTCGGCATGGGCAACCTGAGCCACGGCCAGCAGACCTTCACTGTGGTCATGCTGCTGATCTTCATCGTCGGCTTCGCCATGTCTGCCGGTCCGCTGATCTGGACCCTGTGCTCGGAAGTCCAACCCCTCAAGGGCCGCGACTTCGGCATCGGCTGCTCCACCTTCACCAACTGGATCGCCAACATGATCGTCGGCGCCACCTTCCTGACCATGCTGGGCACCTTGGGCCAGGGCACCACCTTCTGGATCTATGCTGGATTGAATGTGGTGTTCATCTTCCTGGTGTTCCTGCTGGTGCCGGAAACCAAGGGCGTCACCCTGGAGCGCATCGAGCGCAACCTGATGCAGGGCAAGCGCCTGCGCGACCTGGGTCAGTAAGGGACAGCGGGAAACGCAAACGCCCGGCACTGCCGGGCGTTTGCGTCTGTGTTGGCCATTCGAGGGGTGCTCCACCCGGATGGCGCTTTTGTGATGGTGGACGCAAACTCCGGCGAAAGCCTTGTCCTAGAGCAGTTCCTGCGGCATTTTCCAGCACCTGCAGTTACCGATAGGGAGATCGGTCATGTCTGGAAAACCCGCGGCGCGCCTGGGTGACGCCGTCACCTGCCCCAAGTGCGGTACCTCGGCCCTGGTCCAGGGCTCGTCAAACGTCTTCTTCGACGGCCT
>NZ_CAJYDW010000017.1 GCF_913774235.1 uncultured Pseudomonas sp.
AAAGAATCGGGTCGGGTAAAGGCCGCTACCTGACCGGTCTCGACCTACCCTATGTGGTTTCGTTGCGCTGGCAATCGATGGTCGAGCCCCAGACCTATCATGCGCTCTTCACCATTCCCGATTGGGCCCGGCAGAAGATGGTAGAGCGCATCCCAGGCCAATGCCCGAGTGGCTACCATTTCGATTACCGCGAAGCCCTGACCATCGGCCTGGCCCCGGGCGGTGTCGTCAAGGTCTGGATCATGGGCCCCTGCCTCGACCCCATCGAAGTCCTGACCCTCCAGGCCGAGATCGAGCCCAAGGGCCCCTATGGTGGCAAGTCCAATGGCAAGTACCGCCCGTTGTCACCGGTGGTCAAGAGCTACGTTGACAAGTACGGCGTGCCCTACGGCAGCTGGTGGGCGCCGATTCCCTACACCACTGTAGGCCCCTGAACGCAGCGCATGCCGTTCACGGCTCGCCGTGCCGCGCCAGTGCCCATTCCACATGCTCGCGCACCAGGGGCGAGGGATGGTCGGCGTGGACCTTCAGCGCCTCCAGCACCGGAATGCTGGTCGGGGCATTGCCCAGGCCTACCGCCAGGTTGCGCAGCCAGCGCTCGTAGCCGGCACGGCGGAGTGGCGAGCCTTCGGTGCGGCTGAGGAATTCGCCTTCGGTCCAGCGGAAGAGGTCGGCCAGGGTGGCGTTATCCAGTCCATGGCGTGGCTGGAAGTCGCCTTCGGCGGTGGCTTTGGCGAAGCGATTCCAGGGGCAGACCAGCTGGCAGTCATCGCAGCCGAAGACTCGGTTGCCGATCAGCGGCCGCAGCTCCAGGGGAATGGAGCCCTTGAACTCGATGGTCAGGTAGGAGATGCAGCGGCGCGCATCGAGCTGGTAAGGACCGACGAAGGCCTGGGTCGGACAGATGTCCAGGCAGGCGCGGCAGGTGCCGCAGTGGTCACGCGGCGTGGGCTCGTCTACCGGCAGGGGCACGTCGACGAAGAGTTCGCCCAGGAAGAACCAACTGCCGGCCTTGCGATTGAGCACCAGGGTGTTCTTGCCGATCCAGCCCAGGCCGGCCTGTTCGGCGAGGGCCTTTTCCAGCACCGGGGCACTGTCGACGAAGGCGCGATAGCCGAAGGGACCGATCTCGGCCTGGATGCGCTCGGCCAGGTGCTGCAGGCGCTTGCGGATCAGCTTGTGGTAGTCGCGGCCCAGGGCGTAGCGCGAGAGGTAGGCGGCGGCGCCGTCGGCCAGGCGCTCGCTCATGCGGGTGTCACCGGGCAGGTAGTCCATACGCAGTGAAATCACCCTCAGGGTGCCCGGGACCAGTTCGGCCGGCCGCGAACGTTTGGTTCCGTGCGCGGCCATATAGTCCATCTCGCCGTGGAAACCGGCGGCCAGCCAGCGCTCCAGATGTTCCTCGTGACGTGCCAGATCCAGCCCGGCGATGCCGGTCTGCTGAAAGCCCAGTTCCCGACCCCAGGTCTTGATGAGGTCGGCCAGGGCGGCGAGATCTAGGGCGCAAGCGGACATCGACAGGAACGCACAGGCAGGAGGGCTGCCCATTTTGCCAGACTCCGGAGGCTTTCCCAGCATGCACGACGAACTGCCGTTCCAGCTCTACAGCGCCCAGCAGGTGCGGGATCTCGATGCCCAACTGATCGCCGGCGGCCTGCCGGGGCTCGAATTGATGCGGCGTGCAGCCGCGGCCACCTGGCGCTCGCTGCGCCACGGCTGGCCCCATGCCGGGGCGCTGTGCGTGCTGGCCGGCGGCGGCAACAATGCGGGTGACGGCTATCTGGTCGCCAGCCTGGCTCGCAAGGCCGGTTGGCAGGCGCGGGTCTGGTACCTGGCCGACCCGGCTGGGCTCAAGGGCGACGCCGCTCTGGCCCATGCCGAGGCGCAGGCCGCCGGAGTGGACATCCAGCCCTGGCGCGCGGATGCCCCGCTCGGTGGTGTGGTGGTCGATGCCCTGCTGGGCACCGGGCTCAAGGGGCCGGCCCGCCAGCCCTATGCCGCGGCCATCGAGCGGATCAACGCCAGCGAGTTGCCGGTGGTGGCCATCGATCTGCCGTCCGGGCTGGACGCCGATACCGGCGCCGCGGCCGGTCCTCTGGTGCGCGCCGATCTGACCATCTCCTTCATCGGCCTCAAGCTCGGGCTGTTCACCGGCAAGGGGCCGGATCACGTTGGCAGCCTGGTGTTCGAGCCCTTGATGGAGGAGCCGCAGAATCCCGCCCATGCCACCGCCCAGCGCCTGGCGCCGGGCAACCTGCCGCGGCTGGCGGCGCGACCGCTCAATGCGCACAAGGGACAGTTCGGGCATCTGCTGGTGATCGGCGGCGACGAAGGCACCGGTGGTGCGGCCATCATGGCCAGCGAGGCGGCGCTGCGTTGCGGTGCCGGCATGCTCAGCCTGGCGACCCGGCCGTCCAATGTGGCGCCGGTACTGGCTCGGCGCCCGGAGATCATGGTCGCCGGCGTCCATTCCAGCTTTGCCGTGCTGGAACTGGCGAAGAAGGCCGATGTGCTCGCGGTCGGGCCGGGCCTGGGGCAGGGCGCCTGGGGCAAGGCCCTGGCCAGTGCGGCTGCGACGCTGGACGCCGCCCAGGTCTGGGACGCCGATGCCCTCAACCTGCTCGCCGCTGGCGTGGTGCAGGCGCCCCGTGGTCCCTGGGTGATGACACCACACCCGGGCGAAGCGGCGCGGCTACTGGGCGTGGCGACCGCCGACATCGAGGCCGATCGGCCCGGCAGCGCCCGCGAGCTGGCGCGACGCTACGGCGCCGTGGCGCTGCTCAAGGGGTTCGGCACCCTGATCGCCCATCCGGATGGACGCATGGCGTTGTGTGGCGAAGGGCATCCGGCGATGGCCACCGGTGGCCTGGGCGACGTCCTCACCGGTATCATCGCCGCCCTGTTGGGGCAGGGGCTGGCGCCCTTCGAGGCCGCCTGCCTGGGGGCCTGGCTGCACGGTCGCGCTGGTGCCGAACTGGGGCGCCAGGGACGCGGTCTCGCCGCCAGCGATCTGCCCCCGGTTGCCCGCCAGTTGCTCGAGGAACTCCAGCCATGCCTGAACTGACCCTGCACGCCGCCGACGAAGCCGCCATGTACGCCCTGGGCGCCCGCCTGGCCCAGGCCAGCGGTGGTCGTGGCGTGCTCTATCTGCACGGCGACCTGGGCGCCGGCAAGACCACCCTGTCGCGCGGCATCCTGCGCGGCCTCGGTCATGCCGGCGCGGTGAAGAGTCCCACCTTCACCCTGGTAGAGCCCTATGAACTGGCCAGCGGCGCGGTCTATCACTTCGATCTCTATCGCCTGGCCGATCCCGAAGAGCTGGAATTCATGGGGATTCGCGACTACTTCACACCCGAGGCCTTGTGCCTGGTGGAATGGCCCGAGCGGGGCCAGGGCGTTTTGCCAAAGCCGGACCTGGCCATTACCATTACGCCACGCGCCGACGGCCGTGATCTCCGCCTGGTTAGCCAGGGAGCCCATGGCGAGGCCTGGTGCGCCGCCCTCGCGTCCTAGGCCGGTCTGAAACGACCTGATGTTCGCTCCGCGACTGTCAGGCGATCCCTAGGCGCCGATCCTTCGTTCTCCAGCTATACGGTCGCAGGCATGCGCAAGCGTTTTTTCAGGTCGGGACTCGGCCTGTTGTTGTTGATCCTGAGCAGCCAGCTCCTCGCCGCTACCCAAATCAAGGGGATGCGCGTCTGGCGAGCGCCCGACAATACCCGGCTGGTGTTCGACCTGAGCGGCCCGGTCAAGGCCAGCGTCTTCACCCTCAGTGCCCCGGACCGCATCGTCATCGACCTGTCCGGCGCCCAGCTTTCCGGCGGACTGAGCGAAAAGCCCCTGCGCAACACTCCGGTCACCGGGTTGCGGGCGGCCCAGCGCGCGCCTGGTGAGGTGCGCCTGGTGCTGGACACCAAGGGTGCCCTCACACCCAAGAGCTTCACCCTGGCGCCCAACAAAGAATACGGCAACCGCCTGGTGGTCGACCTCTACGACCAGGGCACCGATCCGGCCGCCAGCGACATCCCCGCTACCGTCGCCCCCAACCTCCCGGCCACCCCGGTGACCCCGGCCCAGCCGGCTACCCGCCTGCCTGCCGGTCCCAGTGGCAAGCGCGACGTGGTGGTGGTGATCGATCCCGGCCATGGTGGCGAAGACCCCGGCGCCATCGGTCGCGGCCGGCTGTACGAGAAGAACGTGGTGCTGGCCATCGCTCGGCAGTTGCAGGCCAATCTCAACCGACAGAAGGGCTTCCGTGCCGAGCTGACTCGCACCAGCGACTACTTCATCCCGCTGCGCCAGCGGCAGATCATCGCCCGCAAGAAGGGCGCCGACCTGTTCATCTCCATCCACGCCGACTCCGCGCCCAGCGCCAGTGCCGAGGGCGTTACCGTGTTCGCCCTGTCCCAGCGCGGCGCCACGTCCGAGGCCGCCCGTTGGCTGGCCGACGCGGAAAACCGCTCCGACCAGGTTGGTGGCGTTTCCGACGCCCTGGACAACAAGGATCCCATGCTCGCCGGCGTGCTCATGGATCTGTCCATGACCGCTACCGTGGCCTCCAGCCTGGAAGTCGGCCAGACCATCCTCAGCCAGGTCGGCCGGGCCACCAAGCTGCTGCATTCGCGGGTCGAGCAGGCTGGTTTCGTGGTGCTCAAGTCGCCGGACATTCCCTCGATCCTGGTGGAAACCGGCTTCATCACCAATGCCAACGAATCGGCCAAGCTGGCCAGTCCGGCGCACCAGGGCCTGCTGGCCCGCCAGATCCAGGCGGGCGTGGTGCAATACTTCCAGCACCGGCCGCCGCCTGGCACCTACCTGGCCTGGCAGCGTGACCAGCGCGGTGGCAAGGTCGGCAGCGTGCGTGGCGTCGACCAGCACCGGGTGCAACCCGGCGAGAGCCTGAGCCTGATCGCCCGGCGCTATGACGTGGACCTTTCCACCCTGCGCGCTGCCAACCGCCTCAAGGGCGACCGCATCCGCTCCGGCCAGGTCCTGACCATCCCCACCCACGAACTGGCGGCCAGCAATGACTGAACCCCGGCGCATCCAGCTGCTCAGTCCGCGGCTGTCCAACCAGATCGCCGCCGGTGAGGTGGTCGAACGCCCCGCCTCGGTGGCCAAGGAGTTGCTGGAGAACAGCCTGGACGCCGGGGCTACCCGCATCGATATCGAGGTGGAGCAGGGTGGCGTCAAGCTGCTGCGCATCCGCGACGATGGCCACGGCATCCCGGCGGATGACCTGCCCCTGGCCCTGGCCCGGCATGCCACCAGCAAGATCTACCACCTGGACGAGCTGGAAAGCGTCACCAGCCTGGGCTTTCGCGGCGAAGCCCTGGCCTCGGTCAGCTCGGTGTCGCGTCTCACCCTGACCTCGCGCTACCGGGGCGAGGACCAGGCCTGGCAGGTGGAGACCGAAGGCCGCGAGATGCAGCCGCGGGTGCTGCCCGCCGCCCATCCCCAGGGTACCTCCGTGGAGGTGCGCGACCTCTTCTTCAATACCCCGGCGCGGCGCAAGTTCCTGCGCGCCGAGAAGACCGAATTCGACCATCTGCAGGAAGTGGTGCGGCGCCTGGCGCTGGCGCGCTTCGACGTCGGCTTCCATCTGCGACACAACGGCAAGAGCGTGCTCGCCCTGCATCCGGCGGGCGATCCGCAGAGCCAGGGCCGGCGGGTCGGCGCCGTGTGCAGCCCGGCCTTCCTCGAACAGGCCCTGCCACTGGAGCACGAGCGCAATGGTCTGCGCCTCTGGGGCTGGGTCGGCCTGCCGACCTTCTCGCGTAGCCAGGCCGATCTGCAGTACTTCTACGTCAACGGCCGCATGGTGCGCGACAAGCTGGTCGCCCACGCCGTGCGCCAGGCCTATCGCGACGTGCTGTACAACGGTCGCCATCCGGCCTTCGTACTCTTCCTCGAACTCGATCCGGCGACGGTGGACGTCAACGTCCATCCCACCAAGCATGAGGTGCGCTTCCGCGACAGCCGCCAGGTACACGACTTCCTTTACGGCACCCTGCACCGCGCCCTGGGCGACATCCGTCCGGACGACCAACTCGCCGTGGTGGCGCCCACCGCACCGGCACCCCTGAGCGGTCCGGCCGCCGGTGAATTCGGTCCCCAGGGCGAGATGCGCCTGGCCGCCGCCGTGCTCCACGACAGCCCCGCACCGCCCGCGCAACCCTTCGCCAGTGGCGGCGGAGCCGGTGTCGCACGCTATAGCCCGGCACCGCAACCCTATGCCGGGGCGCCGGTCGCCGAGGTGCAGAGCGCCTACAAGGCCTTCTTCGCGCCGCTGCCGGAGGGCGAGCAGGCAGCGGCGTTACCGGCGGAGCAGGGCGACATCCCGCCCCTCGGCTACGCCCTGGCCCAGCTCAAGGGCATCTACATCCTGGCCGAGAACGCCCAGGGCCTGATCCTGGTGGACATGCACGCCGCCCATGAGCGCATCACCTACGAGCGCCTCAAGGTCGCCATGGCCAGCGAAGGCCTGCGCGGTCAGCCGCTGCTGGTACCCGAGTCCCTGGCGGTCAGCGAGCGCGAGGCCGATTGCGCCGAAGAGCACGGGCAGTGGTTCGAGCGCCTCGGCTTCGAGCTGCAGCGCCTCGGCCCGGAGACCTTGGCCATCCGCCAGATTCCCGCGCTGCTCAAGCAGGCCCAGGCCGCCCGGCTGGTGCAGGACGTGCTCGCCGATCTGCTCGACTACGGCACCAGCGACCGCATCCAGGCGCACCTCAACGAGCTGCTCGGGACCATGGCCTGCCACGGCTCGGTGCGCGCCAACCGGCGGCTGACCCTGCCGGAGATGAATGCCCTGCTGCGCGACATGGAAACCACCGAGCGCAGTGGCCAGTGCAACCATGGTCGTCCTACCTGGGCCCAGCTCAGCCTGGACGACCTGGACAAACTCTTCCTGCGCGGCCGCTGACCACCCCGCCGCGGCTTCCGCGGCGCCTGCCGAGAACCCGACATGACCGCCCCCCTGCCGCCCGCCATCTTCCTCATGGGGCCGACCGCGTCCGGCAAGACCGACCTGGCCATCGAACTGGCCCGACTGCTGCCCATCGAGCTGATCAGCGTCGACTCTGCGCTCATCTACCGCGGCATGGACATCGGCACCGCCAAGCCCAGCGCCGAGCTACTGGTGGCCCATCCGCACCGGCTGGTGGACATCCGCGATCCCGCCGAGAGCTACTCCGCCGCCGAATTCCGCAGCGACGCCCTGGCCGCCATGGCCGAGATCACCGCGGCTGGCCGCATCCCGCTGCTGGTGGGCGGCACCATGCTCTACTTCAAGGCCCTGCTCGAAGGCCTGGCCGACATGCCCAGTGCCGATCCGGCGGTGCGTGCCGAGATCGAGGCCCTGGCGGCGCAGGCCGGGTGGAGCGAAGTCCATCGGCAACTGGCGGAGGTCGATCCGGTCTCCGCGGCACGCATCCATCCCAACGATCCCCAGCGTCTGCTACGGGCGCTGGAGGTGTTTCGCCTCAGCGGCCGGTCGATGACCGAGCATCGGGCGCAGCAAATGAGTGCCAATACCGATTCGAACGGGGCGTCCCAGACACAATTGCCCTATACTGTCGCCCAATTGATCCTGGCGCCTGGCCGTCGCGACGTACTCCATGCGCGAATCGCCGAGCGCTTCGAGCTGATGCTGGAACAGGGCTTCATCGACGAAGTCTCAGCCTTGCGGGAACGTCCCGATCTGCATCTGGGTCTGCCCTCCATGCGATCCGTGGGCTATCGTCAGGTCTGGGAGTTCCTCGAGGGGGGCTGCACGCGGGAAGAGATGGTGGCGCGTGGCATCGCGGCGACGCGGCAGTTGGCGAAGCGGCAGTTGACCTGGTTGCGTGGCTGGCCCGCCGCGCACACCTTCGACAGCCTGGCTTGCGACAATCTGCCACGGATCTTGAAATGCCTCGCTGGCGACTCCATATCGCCCCGCAGCTGAATCGTTTTTGTCCGCATGTCCATGGTGGGCAGCGGAAACTGGCATGTCGCCAGATAGTTATTTTCATTCTTTAGGAGAGCGACACGATGTCAAAAGGGCATTCGCTACAAGACCCTTACCTGAACACCCTGCGTAAAGAGCGCGTTCCGGTTTCCATCTATCTCGTCAACGGCATCAAGCTGCAGGGCCAGATCGAGTCCTTCGACCAGTTCGTGATCCTGCTCAAGAACACCGTCAGCCAGATGGTCTACAAGCACGCGATTTCCACCGTGGTGCCGAGCCGCCCGGTCCGTCTGCCCAGCTCCGAGACTGGCGAGTCGGATAGCGAATAAATAACAAGAGGAGCGCCCTGTTGTTCTTCGAGCGTCACGAAGGTGGTGAGCGGGCCATTCTGGTCCATCTGGAAGGCCTGCATCCCGAGGCGCGCGAAGACCCTCAGGAGTTCCTCGAACTCGCGCGGTCGGCGGGTGCGCAAACCGTGGCTTTCGTCACGGTGAACCGCAGCCAGCCGACCGCGCGTTTTCTCATCGGTACCGGCAAGGTCGAAGAGCTGCACGATCAGGTGCATGCCAACGAGGCCGACCTGGTCATCTTCAATCACGACCTCACGCCCAGTCAGGAGCGCAACCTCGAAAAAGCCTTCGAGTGCCGCGTCCTCGATCGTACCGGTCTGATTCTCGACATCTTCGCCCAGCGCGCCCGTACCCATGAGGGCAAGCTGCAGGTGGAGCTCGCCCAGCTCGAACACATGAGCACCCGGCTGGTCCGCGGTTGGACTCACCTCGAACGCCAGAAGGGTGGTATCGGCCTGCGTGGTCCGGGTGAAACCCAGCTGGAAACCGACCGTCGTCTGCTACGGATCCGCATTCGCCAGATCCGCCAGCGCCTGGACAAGGTGCTGAGCCAGCGCGAACAGGCTCGCCGCGGTCGGCGTCGCGCCGAGATTCCCGCCGTCTCCCTGGTCGGCTATACCAACGCCGGCAAGTCCACCCTGTTCAATAGCCTCACTGAATCCACCGTCTATGCGGCTGATCAGTTGTTCGCGACCCTTGATCCTACCCTGCGCCGTTTGCAGCTGCCGGATCTGGGGCCGATCGTGCTGGCCGACACGGTGGGCTTCATCCGCCATCTGCCGCACAAGCTGGTGGAAGCTTTCCGCGCGACGCTGGAGGAATCCAGCAACTCCGACCTGCTGCTGCATGTGATCGATGCCCATGAAGAGGATCGCCAGTTGCAGATCCAGCAGGTGGAGGCGGTCCTGCACGAAATCGGTGCGGACGAGCTGCCGATGCTGGAGATCTACAACAAGATCGATCTGCTCGACGGCGTCGAACCGCACATCCAGCGCGACGACGAAACCGGTCGCCCGATTCGGGTTTGGGTCTCGGCACGCAACGCCCAGGGTCTGGAACTGGTCGGCCAGGCTATCGCCGAACTGCTCGGCGAAGACCTCTTCGTCGGGGTGCTACGCCTCCCGCAACGCTATGCTCGCCTGCGCGCGCAATTGTTCGATTTGGGCGTGGTGCAAAGCGATGACCACGACGACGAAGGCAACATCCTGTTGTCTGTACGAGTACCCCGCGCCGAACTCAATCGACTACTCAGCCGGGCCGGTGAGGAACCGGAAGTCTTTATCCAGCAACATGTTTTGCAATAAACCCCCGCTCGGCGCTTTTGTTCGGGCGGGGACCATCCGGTAGCATTGGTCGACGCGCCATTTCGGCGCGTTTTCGCGTTATCAGTAGGGAGAGCGCTATGGCTTGGAACGAGCCCGGTGGCAACTCGAATAATCAAGACCCCTGGGGCGGCCGCAACGGCGGTGGCAACAATGGTGGACGCAAGGGGCCGCCGGATCTCGACGAAGCCTTGCGTAAATTCCAGGATCGCATCAACCGTCTGGTCGGCGGCAAGAAGCGCTCTGGCGGCAGCGACGGCAATAGCCTCGGCTCCGGCGGCGGCAAGGGCCTGCTGCTACTCGGCGTGGTGCTGGTCGGTGCGCTCTGGCTGTACAACGCCGTCTACGTCGTCGACGAGCAGGAGCAGGCTGTGGTCCTGCGCCTGGGCAAGTACTACGAGACCGTAGGGCCCGGCCTGAACATCTACTTCCCGCCCTTCGAGACCAAGTACCAGGAAAACGTCACCCGCGAGCGGGCCTACAGCAAGCAGGGCGCGATGCTGACCCAGGACGAGAACATCGTCGAGGTGCCGCTGACGGTCCAGTACCGCATCACCAACCTCAAGGACTTCGTCCTCAATGTCGACCAGCCCGAAGTGAGCCTGCAGCAGGCCACCGACAGCGCGCTGCGCCACGTCGCCGGTTCGTCGACCATGGACCAGTTGCTGACCGACGGCCGCGAGCAGGTCGCGACCAGCGTCCGCGAACGGTTGCAGCGCTTCCTCGACACCTACGGCACCGGTATCACCGTGACCCAGGTGAACATCCAGAGCGCCTCGGCGCCGCGTGAGGTTCAGGAAGCCTTCGACGACGTCATCCGCGCTCGCGAAGACGAGCAGCGCGAGAAGAACCAGGCCGAAGCTTACGCCAACGGCGTGATCCCCGAGGCTCGCGGTGCTGCCCAGCGCATCATCGAAGAAGCCAACGGCTATCGCGACGAAGTCGTCGCCCGCGCCCAGGGTGATGCGTCCCGCTTCAGCCAGCTGGCGGTCCAATACGCGCTCAACCCGCAGCTGACCCGCGAGCGTCTGTACATCGAGACGATGCAGGAAGTGCTGGGGCAGTCGAGCAAGGTCATGGTCACCGGTCAGGCCGGCCAGAACCTGCTCTATCTGCCGCTCGACAAGCTGATGCAGAACCGCGCTCCGGCACCGACCTCGGCCATCAGCAGTGGCGCGGCTCCGGCGGCGTCCAGCGATACGGCTGCCTCGGTCATTCGTAATTTGCCGCAGTCAACCGAAGCGCGTACCAGGGAGAGCCGCTGATGAGCAATAAATCGCTGGCCGCGCTGATCGTCGTGGTCGTCCTGGGCCTTGGCGCCTGGAGCAGTCTGTTCATAGTGAAGGAGACCGAGCGGGCGGTGATGCTGCGTTTCGGTCGCGTGGTCGAGCCCAATCTGGAGCCCGGTCTGCACTTCAAAATTCCCTACGTCAACCGCGTGCGCAAGTTCGATGCCCGCCTGCAGACCCTCGACACTCCGACTCAGCGCTTCCTGACGCTGGAGAAGAAGGCGGTCATGGTGGATGCCTATGCCAAGTGGCGCATCTTCAATGCCGATCGCTACTACACCGCGACTTCGGGTCTCAAGCAGATCGCCGACGAGCGCCTGCTGCGCCGCCTGGAGGCGGGGCTGCGCGACCAGTTCGGTCGTCGCACCCTGCATGAGGTGGTCTCCGGCGAGCGCGACGCTATGGTCGGTTCCTTGACCGCCTCGCTGAACAAGATGGCCAACCAGGAGTTGGGTATCGAGGTGCTGGATGTGCGCGTCAAGGCCATCGACCTACCCAAGGAAGTCAGCCGCAGCGTCTACGAGCGGATGAGTACCGAGCGTGAGCGGGAAGCCCGCGAGCATCGGGCCAAGGGCCGCGAGCTGGCCGAAGGCATCCGTGCCGACGCCGATCGTCAGCGCCGCGTGCTGCTGGCCGAAGCCTATCGCCAGGCCGAACAGGCCCGCGGTGAGGGCGACGCCCAGGCGGCTCAGGTGTATGCCCAGGCCTACTCGAAGAATCCGTCGTTCTTCTCCTTCTATCGCAGCCTGCAGGCCTATCGCTCCAGCTTCTCCAGCAAGAGCGACGTCCTGGTGCTGGATCCGAAGAGCGATTTCTTCAAGTATTTCCAGAGCCCGGGGCAGTGAGGTCCGGGATGAACGGCGCCTAGGCTTCGCTCGTCGTTCATCCCCGATCGCCGATTTTTTCGTGTTATCATGAATCAGCCGGGGCCATCCCCGGCTTTTTTGCGTCCGTACGAAACCCGTGGCAGGGCAACGTCCTGGCCGATCCGGGTAGCAATCCACGGCAGAGCGGCTCGATCCGGCCGATGACTCCCTGAGAGTCCATCGCGCTGACCGTGTCGGCCGCGTGCCGATCCATGACATGGAGAAGAGGCCTAATGGCTACGGTAGACCGCTGGCTGCTGCCTGACGGTATCGAGGAAATCCTGCCGCCCGACGCGGCGCGCATCGAAGGCGCCCGGCGCCGGGTGCTGGAGCTGTTCCATTGCTGGGGCTACGAATTCGTCATCACCCCGCACCTGGAGTTTCTGGAGTCGCTGCTCACCGGCGCCGCCCAGGAACTGGAGTTGCGTACCTTCAAGGTGACCGACCCCAACTCCGGGCGCCTCATGGGTTTCCGCTCCGACATCACGCCCCAGGTCGCGCGCATGGACGCCCATAGCCTCAAGCACGACGGCGCCAGCCGCCTGTGCTACGCCGGCAGCGTACTGCACACCCGACCGCGGGCCCTGTCCACCTCCCGCAGCCCCATCCAGGTCGGCGCCGAGCTCTATGGCGTGCCGGGTAGCGAAGGGGATCTCGAAGTCATCAGCCTGATGCTCGACGTGCTCGAGCAGGCCCAGGTGCCTGATGTCCACATGGATCTCGGTCACGTGGGCATCTACCGCGGCCTTTGCCAGGTCGCCGGAGTCTCCGGCGCCAGCGAGCAGGAGCTGTTCGACGCCCTGCAACGCAAGGCCGTGGATGAGATCGATCGACTGACCGCCGACCTGCCCGCCGCACCGCGTGGCTGGCTGCGCGCCCTGGTGGAGCTCAGCGGCGATGCCAGCGTGCTCGGCCAGGCGCGTCAGCGGCTGGCCGGTGCCCCGGCAGAGGTACTGCAGGCGCTGGATGAATTGGTCGCGTTGGCCGAGTCACTGCAGGGGCGTTTCCCGAACGTACCGCTGTATTTCGACCTCGGTGAACTGCGTGGCTACCACTACCACACCGGCGTGGTCTTCGCTGCCTTCGTGCCGGGGACCGGGCAGTCCATCGCCCAGGGTGGCCGTTACGACAACATCGGCGCCGATTTCGGCCGTTCGCGGCCGGCGACCGGTTTCTCCACCGACCTCAAGACCCTCGTCGAACTGGGTACCGCCGTGCTCGAAGAGCCGCGGCGCGGCATCTGGGCGCCAGCCGGGCACGGGGCGCCGCTCTGGCAGGCCGTGCGTGCGCTGCGGGCTGCCGGCGAGCGCATCATCCAGGCCACCAGCCTGGAAGACGAAGCCCAGCTGCGCGCTGCCGGTTGCGACCGACGGTTGGTCGAGCGGCAGGGTGCCTGGGTGGTGGAGCCCTTGAATTCCTAAGCACCGGATCGTGCATCCGGGTGAACATTGAGCATCGTCGGCCTGGCCGACAGAAATCTTCCTGACAGGGGATAAGGTTATGGGTAAGAACGTCGTCGTCCTGGGCACCCAGTGGGGTGATGAGGGCAAAGGCAAGATCGTGGACCTGCTGACCGACCAGGCCGCTGCCGTGGTGCGTTACCAGGGTGGCCACAATGCCGGTCACACGCTGGTCATCGATGGCCAGAAGACCATCCTGCGGCTGATTCCCTCGGGCATCCTGCGCGCCGACACCCAGTGCCTGATCGGCAATGGCGTGGTGCTCTCGCCGGAGGCCCTGTTCAAGGAAGTCGGCGAGCTGGAAGCCCGCGGCGTACCGGTGCGCGAGCGCCTGCGCATCAGCTCGGCCTGCTCACTGATCCTGCCTTACCACGTCGCCCTGGACCAGGCGCGCGAGAAGGCCCGCGGTGAAGCCAAGATCGGCACCACCGGTCGTGGCATCGGCCCAGCCTATGAAGACAAGATCGCCCGCCGCGGCCTGCGCGTCGGCGACCTGTTCCATCCCGAGCGTTTCGCCGCCAAGCTCAAGGAAGTGCTGGACTACCACAACTTCGTCCTGCAGAACTACTTCAACGAGCCGCCGGTGGACTTCCAGAAGACCTACGACGAGGCCATGGAGCACGCCAAGGTCATGCAGCCGTTGGTCATGGACGTCGTCAGCCGTCTGCACGAGCTGCGCAAGGCCGGTGAAAACCTGATGTTCGAAGGCGCCCAGGGCACCCTGCTGGACATCGACCACGGTACCTATCCCTTCGTCACCAGTTCCAACACCACCGCCGGTGGCGTGGCGACCGGTTCCGGCGTGGGTCCGCTGTACCTGGATTACATCCTCGGCATCACCAAGGCCTACACCACCCGCGTTGGCTCCGGTCCCTTCCCGACCGAGCTGTTCGACGAGACCGGTGCCTACCTGGCCAAGCAGGGCCATGAATTCGGCTCCGTCACCGGCCGTCCGCGCCGTTGCGGCTGGTTCGATGCGGTCATCCTGCGTCGCTCCATCGAGATCAACAGCATCTCCGGCCTCTGCCTGACCAAGCTGGACGTACTCGACGGCCTGGAAACCGTGCGCATCTGCACCGGCTACCAGGATGCTGCCGGCAACCTGCTGACCGAAGCCCCCACCGACGCCGACAGCTACGCGGGTCTGCAGCCGGTCTACGAGGACCTGCCGGGCTGGAGCGAGTCCACCGTGGGCGCCCAGAGCCTGGAAGCGCTGCCGGCCAACGCCCAGGCCTACATCCGCCGTATCGCCGAGCTGGTCGGCGCGCCGATCGACATCGTCTCGACCGGTCCGGATCGCAAGGAAACCATCGTGCTGCGCCATCCTTTCGCCTGAGTGCACTAGAAGGATGCAGCTTACAAAGCCCCGCCCCGCGGGGCTTTGTGCTTTTCGGGGGCGAACGTCTCTGCCATCTGCGGGTAACTGCCGCTGGTCTAGAATGGCCGGCAAATTGCTATGACAACTGACCACTTGGCTCCAGCCTGCGAGGAGTTGGCCGACAGCCTGTAATTGTCCCTTGTCGCCGGAGACCCCCCATGTCGTTTCTCTTGTCGTTGCTACGTAGTCGGCTGTTGTTGCCGGTGTTCATCAGCCTGTTGCTGGCGGTCGTTATCCAGGTGGCTCTGGCCGTGTGGTTGACCCAGGGTGCGGTGCGGGACCTGCAGCTCGGCCTGGCCGAGCGCCTGTCTGGGGAGTCCGAGCGTCTGGCTGATACGCTGCGTCAGGCGGGGAGCGAGGTAGGTGGCAGCCTGGCCGAACTGGCTGGCCAGACCCGTGGGCGACTGGCCGAAGGGCTGTCGCAGCGGCTGACCCGCGAGCGGGAGCAGGTGGGAGAAACCCTTACCGATACCCTCAAGGGGAATGCGAAGAACCTGGCGGAGCTGCTGGCTGGCGTATCGCCCAAGGCGATGTGGGATGCCGACGTGCCGGCGCTCTCCGATCTGGCACGGCGGGCCCAGAGCAATCCCGATGTACTCTTCGTGATCTTCCAGGATGCCCAGGGCCAGAACCTGACGCGCTATCTCAATCGCCAGGACCCACGCATTACCCATTTGCTCGAGGTGGGGCAGGGCGAGGGCGCCCTGGCCAAGGTACTCGACGCGGCGACCCGCGACCCGTCGGTTTATCGCGTTGACGCCTCCATCAGCCCCAATGGCGTGGAGATCGGCAAGGTGCTGGTGGGAATTTCCACGGCGTCCATCGAGCGCGCCGGAGCCAAGCTGGACCAGAGCTTCAAGAGCCTGATCGATGATGCGGGCGGTCTGGTGTCTGCCAGCGTGGCGGAGGCCGCCAAGGGTAGTACTGCCACCCTGGCCACGCGCCTGGAGGGTACTCGCCAGACGGCCCTGGCGATGAGCCGCAATGCGGGTGAGACGGTGGCCGCCATGGCCGCGGCGCTGCGCTGGCAGATCGCCCTGGGGCTGGTGCTGGTCGGCGTGGTTATGGTGTTGGCGGTGGCCCTGGTGCTGGGCCAGCGCGTGCTGCGGCGTATCGGCCTGCTGCAGCGGGCGCTGGACGATCTGGCGGCGGGCGAGGGTGATCTCACCCGGCGGCTGAAGCTGGGCGATGGCGATGAGATCCAGGCGCTTGGCGGCGCGGTCGACCGCTTTATCGCCAAGCTGCAACCCCTGGTGAGCGAGGCCCATAGCGTTGCCGAACGCACCGGCGAGGAAATCCGCGGCTTGGCCGGCAGCAGTGCCACGGCCGAGGCCGCGGCCGAACGGCAGCGCGAAGAGGTGGCCCGCAGTCTGGAGGCGCTGTCCGGTATCGCCGAAGAGGCTCAGGGCGAGAGTGCTGCCATGCAGGGCGCGCTGCAGCAGGTGGAAGCCATTCGCAGCTCCACCCAGACCAATGCGCGGATCGCCAGCCAGGTGGCCCAGGGCATCGAAGGTCTGGTGACCCAGGTTGAGTCCGGGGCCAAGGTGATCGAGCGCCTGGCCGAGCAGAGCGAGCAGATCGAGGTGGTGCTGGACGTGATCCGTGGTATCGCCGAGCAGACCAATCTGCTGGCGCTCAACGCTGCTATCGAGGCGGCGCGGGCCGGGGAGAGCGGGCGAGGCTTCGCGGTGGTCGCCGATGAAGTCCGGGCGCTCGCCAGCAAGACCCAGGAATCCACCGGCAGCATCCGGTCCCATATCGCCGGATTGCAGGACGGCGCCCGCGAGGCGGTGGCGGCCATCGGCGAGGCTCGCCAGCAGGCGGGTAGCGGCCTGGTCATGCTGCGCGACAGCACGCGCATCCAGCAGGACGTCCACCTCGCGGTGGACCAGGTACATGCCAGCATGACCACTGCCGCCCAGGCGGCCCGGCGGCAGGCGGAGGGGGCGGCGGCGGTACGGCTGCGCGTCGAGGTCATCCACGGCGAAGCCCTGAAGGCGGCCGAGTCGATGGCGGCCACCGCCCGCGGCGGTCGCACCCTGGCGGAACTGGCGGCGCAACTGCGCGGCAGCCTGGGGCAGTTCAAGGCCTAGGAGGGGCCGCACCTTTTCGCGGACAAGAAAAAACCGGCCGAAGCCGGTTTTTTCTGTACGTCCGATTCAGGATCGTCCGTTTGGTATTGGTGCCCAGGAGAAGACTCGAACTTCCACGGTGTTGCCACCGCTAGGACCTGAACCTAGTGCGTCTACCAATTCCGCCACCTGGGCCTGCAGCGCGACTTCTGGTCGCTTCCCATCACCCTTACGGGCTACAGGATTAAAAAACCGGCTAGCGCCGGCTTTTCGTCGACCGATCTGCAAATCGATCGACTATAATGAGTGGTGCCCAGGAGAAGACTCGAACTTCCACGGTGTTGCCACCGCTAGGACCTGAACCTAGTGCGTCTACCAATTCCGCCACCTGGGCACTCAGTGCGATGATCGCTCATCGACTCCAACGTCGCAACTGCTCACGCCGTCGTGGGGCGGCACTTTACTCAGGGGGCGTTTGCTTGTAAACCCCTGCTGCGAAAAATATTTTTATTGAGCATGGCAGGCTAACTATTGCGCGGTTTTCACGTTTCAATAGGCGCCATGACAGCTCCTAACGTACACAGACACAGAAGGTAACCCCAGACTGATGGCCGATTGGCAATCCCTCGATCCCGAGGCCGCCCGGGAAGCGGAAAAGTACGATAACCCCATTCCGAGTCGCGAACTCATTCTGGCTCACCTGGCCGATCGCGGCGCCCCGGCCACTCGGCCGCAACTGGCCGAGGAATTCGGCCTCGTCACCGAAGACCAGCTCGAGGCCCTGCGGCGACGGATGCGCGCCATGGAGCGCGATGGTCAGGTGATCTACACCCGTCGCGGCGCCTATGCCCCCATCGACAAGCTCGATCTGGTGCGCGGCCGCATCGCCGGCCACCGCGACGGCTTCGGCTTCCTGATCCCCGACGACGGCAGCGACGACCTCTTCCTCAGCCCGGCGCAGATGCGCCTGGTGTTCGATGGCGACATCGCCCTGGCGCGGGTCGCCGGCCATGACCGTCGCGGTCGCCGCGAGGGTGGGTTGGTCGAGGTGGTCAGTCGCGCCCACGAGTCCCTGGTCGGTCGGTTCTTCCAGGAGAGTGGCTTGGCCTACGTGGTGCCCGACAATCCGAAGATCGGTCAGCAGGTGCTGGTGCCCGAAGGCAAGCACGGCGGCGCCGCGCACGGCCAGTTCGTGCAGGTGCGCATCGACGAGTGGCCCACCACCTTCCGTCAGGCCCAGGGCGAGGTGGTCGAGATCCTTGGCGACTATATGGCGCCGGGCATGGAGATCGAGGTTGCCCTGCGCAGCTACGACATTCCCAACGAATGGCCCAAGGCCGTCGAGAAGGAGGCCGCCAAGCTCAAGCCCGAGGTGGAAGAGAAGGACAAGCAGAAGCGCATCGACCTCCGTCAGCTGCCCTTCGTCACCATCGACGGCGAAGACGCCCGCGACTTCGATGACGCCGTCTATGCCGAAGCCAAGAAGTCCGGCGGCTGGCGGCTGTACGTGGCCATCGCCGACGTCTCCCATTATGTGAAGGTCGGTTCGGCGCTGGACGCCGAGGCGGAGAAGCGCGGCAACTCGGTGTACTTCCCCGAGCGGGTCATTCCCATGTTGCCGGAGGCCCTGTCCAACGGCCTTTGCTCGCTGAATCCCCAGGTCGATCGCCTGGCCATGGTTTGCGAGATGACCATCGCCGCCTCCGGCCGGATGACGGGCTATCAGTTCTACGAAGCGGTCATCCACTCCCACGCGCGCCTGACCTACAACAAGGTCTCCGCGGTGCTGGAGCAACCCAAGTCGGCCGAAGGCAAGCAGTTGCGCAAGCAGCTCGGCGACTTGGTGCTGCACCTGGAACAGCTCTATGGGCTGTACAAGGTGCTGCTGGCCGCCCGCCACGTGCGCGGCGCCATCGATTTCGAGACCCAGGAAACGCGCATCGTCTTCGGTGCCGATCGCAAGATCTCCGAGATCCGCCCGACCCAGCGCAACGATGCCCACAAGCTGATCGAGGAGTGCATGCTGTGCGCCAACGTGGCCACCGCCAAGTTCCTCGAGAAGCACAAGGTGCCGGCCCTGTATCGGGTCCACGACGCACCGCCTCTGGAAAAGCAGACCAATCTGCGGCAATTCCTCGGTGAGATGGGGCTGTCACTGACCAAGGGCAAGGCCAATCCGGTGCCGTCGGACTATCAGGCGCTGCTCCAGCAGATTCGTGAGCGGCCGGATTTCCGCCTGATCCAGACGGTGATGCTCAGGTCCCTGAGTCAGGCGGTCTACAGTCCGGACAACAATGGGCACTTCGGTCTCAACTATGAGGCCTACACCCACTTTACCTCGCCGATCCGTCGTTATCCGGACCTGCTAATCCATCGCGCGATCCGCAGCGTGATCCGCTCCAAGCTGGAGACCAAGCACGTCAAGCGCGCAGGCGCGGCGAGCATGGCCAAGGTGCGCATCTATCCCTACGACGAACTGCGTCTGGATCAGCTCGGCGAACACTGCTCCATGACCGAGCGCCGCGCCGACGAAGCGACGCGGGACGTCTCCAACTGGCTCAAGTGCGAGTTCATGAAGGATCGCGTCGGTGAGACCTATGCCGGCGTCATCACCTCGGTGACCGGCTTCGGTCTGTTCGTCGAGCTGTCTGAGGTGTTCGTCGAAGGCCTGGTGCACGTCACCGCGCTGCCGGACGACTACTACCACTTCGACAGTGTTCATCATCGGCTGTCCGGCGAGCGCAGCGGGCGCAGCTATCGCCTGGGCGATCCCCTCGAGGTGGTGGTGGCCCGGGTCGACCTGGACGAACGCAAGATCGACTTCGTGCTGCCGGCCAGTGCCGGTGCGCCGCGGGTGCGCGAGGAGCGCGAGCCGCGGCGCAAGCGCGACAATCGCCGCCGCGGTGCACCCGCGGAAGAGCAGGGTGCCGCTTCGGTTGCCGAAGCAACCGTTGCGGCCGTTTCGCCGGAGCCGGAAAGCAAACCTCGCCGCTCGCGCAACAGCCGTCGTCGCGGCGCGCCGGTGCAAGAGCCAGCTGCCGCCCCGGTGGCCGAGATCCCGACCGAGGTCGTTTCAGCGGAGCCGCAGTCTGCACCGCGCCGCTCGCGTAACGGCCGTCGCACCGTGCCAGCCCAGGAGCAGAGCGTAGCTTCCGGCGTCGAAACGCCCGCTACAGGCGTTGCACTCGAGTCGGAGCCTGCACCGCGCCGCTCGCGTAGCGCCCGCCGGCGCGCCGCTTCAGCAGGGCAGCCGCAGGGAGCCAATGCGACTACGGAGGCGTCGACTGAGGTAGTCGCTCCGAAGTCGTCCAAGCAAGACGAGCAGGTGCTCGGCAATACCGATGTCAAACGCAGTCGTGCGGTAAAACAGGCGCTCTTGGCTGAAGCCAAGGTCGAGGGTGGCAAGACCAAGGCCCAAGGCAAGACCAGTGGCAAAGCCAAAGGCAGTGCGGGTAAAGACAAGGCCAAGGCCCGTACAGCGCCAGCGCGGCAAGGTAAGGCATCGGCTGCCGAAGGAGCTGCCGCGGTAGAGGTCAAGGTCAAGAAAGCCAAGGCCGCTGGCGCCAAGAAGAAGTCGGCAGGCAAGTCCAAGGACGAAAGCCAGGCCCAGGCCGCGGCCAAGACTAGGGTCAAGGCCAAGGCGAAAAAGCCCCATCGCAAGGGGCAGTCGCGCCCCAAGGGTGATGCATGAGCCAGCTGGAAACCGTCTACGGTATCCACGCGGTGGAGGCGCTGCTGCGCTTTCATCCGCGCCGGGTCAAGCAGCTCTGGATCGCCGAGGGGCGGCGCGAGCCGCGGGTCGAGGCTCTGCTGGAGCTGGCCGCCGGCCAACGCCTGGCGGTGGAGACCAAGCCGCGTGCGCTGCTCGATGAGGTCGCCGAAGGGGTGCACCAGGGCGTCGTCGCCCAGGTCAGCCCCAGTCAGGTCTGGGGCGAGGCCATGCTCGAGGAGTTGCTCGACCGCGCCGAAGGGCCGCCATTGCTGCTGGTGCTCGATGGGGTGACCGATCCGCACAACCTCGGCGCCTGCCTGCGTAGTGCCGATGCCGCCGGCGCGCTGGCGGTGATCGTGCCCAAGGACAAGTCCGCCACTCTCACCGCGGTGGTGCGCAAGGTGGCCTGCGGCGCGGCCGAAGTGCTGCCCCTGGTGGCCGTGACCAATCTGGCGCGGACCCTGGAAAAGCTGCAGAAGCGCGGCCTGTGGATCGTGGGGACCGCCGGTGAGGCGACCCAGGAAATCTACGACGTCGACATGAGTGGGCCGACGGTGGTGGTCATGGGCGCCGAGGGCAAGGGCATGCGCCGCCTGACCCGGGAGCATTGCGATCACCTGGCGCGGCTGCCCATGGCCGGCAGCGTCAGCAGTCTCAATGTGTCGGTGGCGACCGGCGTCTGCCTGTTCGAGGCAGTGCGTCAAAGACGGGCATCCGCGCCCTCAAGGTGAACATGCTGAAACGCTTGGGCGCCATTCCGGTGCGTATCGCACTATACGAATCGCGCCGCAGTCCGCAGAATACTGGGCTCGCCTCGTGCACTTTCGAGGCGAATCCTGCCAACAAGAGGATGCCCGCGTGAGTCAGGAGATCCAAGAGCCGGTAGGTTTGCGAGTGTTGCTCGTCGAGGACGACGCCACGCTGCGTATGCTGACTACGGAAGTCATCGAAGAGTTGGATCATCAGGTCACGGCGGTCGCTTCGGCCGAGGCTGCCCTCGAACTGCTGCCCCAGGGCAATCACGATGTGCTGTTCACCGACATCGGGCTGGGTGGCATGTCCGGGATCGAATTGACCCGTCGCGCCCTGGCGATGGATCCGGCGCTGCGCATCGTCGTCGCCTCCGGCTATGCCTTCGAGCGCGAGCCGGGCATGGAGGCGCGGGTTGGAGTGCTGATCAAGCCCTACGACCTGAATAAGATCCGCCAGGCCCTCGCCGACGTGCAACGCTGAGACCCACACACCGGCCGACGGTCGCACCGGTGATCGCCGCAGTTGCGCCCCCTGGCGCCCTTCTCTAGAATGTCGCCCCTTGCCTGGAGTACGTCCGTACTCCGCCGGGCAAGTCATCCGAACTATTCACTCCTTGCCTGACCGCGTTTCCGCGGCAGGCTGCAACCCGTAAGGAGCATTAAATGCGTCATTACGAAGTCGTGTTCCTGGTTCATCCGGACCAGAGCGAACAGGTGGGCGGCATGGTCGAGCGCTACACCAAGGCTATCGAAGAAGACGGTGGCAAAGTCCATCGCCTGGAAGACTGGGGCCGTCGTCAGCTGGCTTACGCCATCGACAACGTTCACAAGGCTCACTACGTACTCATGAACATCGAGTGCAGCGCCAAGGCCCTGGCCGAGCTGGAAGACAACTTCCGCTACAACGACGCCGTGATCCGTAACATGATCCTGCGCCGTGACGAGGCCGTCACCGGTCAGTCCGAGATGCTCAAGGCCGAAGAAAACCGCAACGAGCGTCGCGAGCGTCGCGAGCGTCCCGCCGAGTCCGAGTCCGCCGATGGCAGCTCCGACGACGCCGACAGCGCCGAGTAATCTGGATCTAGCGAGGAATCATTGTCATGGCACGTTTCTTCCGTCGTCGTAAGTTCTGCCGTTTCACCGCCGAAGGCGTGAAAGAGATCGACTACAAGGATCTCAACACCCTGAAGGCCTACATCTCCGAAACCGGCAAGATCGTCCCGAGCCGTATCACTGGCACCAAGGCCAAGTACCAGCGTCAGCTGGGCGCCGCCATCAAGCGTGCCCGTTACCTGGCCCTGCTGCCCTACACCGACAGCCACGGTCGTTGATCGACGCCTGAGCACGGATAACGGATAAACACGGCATGCGGCCTCTGGCTGAGTTCATCATGCGCGGGCGTACCCAGGCCACCCTGGTGGTGGTGTTGGGAGCGGTCGTGCCGCTGCTGTACTGGATGACCGCTGCCGGTGGCAGCCTGGTGCTGTTGCGCCGGGGACCTGCTGCGGCGGCCGGGGTGCTGATCTGGGCCCTGCTGCCGGCGCTGTTCTGGTTGTACTGGGGCGACGCCAGCATCCTGCTGGTGGTGCTGGGTTCGACGCTGCTGGCGGCCATCTTGCGCCAGAGTCTGTCCTGGACGCGGGTGCTGTTGGCCAGCGTTCCCCTGGGGTTGGTCTTCGCCCTGGTGCTGGGACAGGTCTACGCCGCGGGGATCAACGAGCTGGCGGATACCATCCGCCAGATGTTGCCCCAGGTGCTGGGCCCGAGCGCAGCGCAGTTGCCGCCGGAAAAGCAGGCGCAGTTGCAGCAGTTGCTGCTGCCCGTGCTGACCGGCCTGATGGCGGCGTTCTTCCAGATCACCTGCCTGCTGTGCCTGATGCTGGGGCGCTACTGGCAGGCGGCGCTGTACAACCCGAAGGGGTTTGGCCGCGAGTTCCGGGCCCTGCGTCTGCGTCCGGCCATCGCCCTCGGTCTGCTGGCCCTACTGGTGCTGGCGCCGAACCTGGGCAGTGGGCTTGGCCTGCTGACCCCGCTGTGCAGTGTGCCGCTGGCGTTCGCCGGTATTGCCCTGCTGCACGGACTGGTGGCGGCCAAGCGCCTGGCGGGATTCTGGCTGGTGGGGCTGTACGTGACGCTGCTGCTGTTCGGGCAGTTGATCTATCCGTTGTTGGTGATTCTGGCTGTGATCGATAGCGTGTTCGATTTCCGTGGACGGTCTGTGCAAGAGCCGCAGGGTCCTACGGACGGTGAAGGTTAAAAGTTAAGAGGAAAGACTCAATGGATGTCATCCTGCTGGAAAAGATCGCCAACCTGGGCAACCTGGGCGACAAAGTGAACGTCAAGGGCGGCTACGCCCGTAACTTCCTGCTGCCGCAGGGCAAGGCCACCGCAGCCACCGCTGCCAACGTCGAGGCTTTCGAAGCTCGTCGTGCCGAGCTCGAGAAGCAGGCTGCCGAGAAGAAGGCCCAGGCCGACGCCCGTGCCGCCAAGCTGGCTGAACTGACCGTGACCATCGCCGCCAACTCCGGCGACGAAGGCAAGCTGTTCGGTTCCATCGGCACCCGCGACATCGCCGAAGCCGTCAGCGCCGCTGGCGTCGAGCTGGACAAGAGCGAAGTTCGCCTGCCCAACGGCGCGCTGCGTAACACCGGCGAATACGACGTCGAAGTGCACCTGCACACCGACGTCGAAGCGACCGTCAAGGTCGTCGTCGTCGCTGAATAAGCGCGCCGTCGCCTGACTGGCGGACTTGCGCCCCGGCGCCGGTCTGCCGACAATCGGGCACGTCATTGCCAAGGCAGTGACGTGCCCTTTGTCTTTTCTGCCGTTTCGAAAATCACTTCGCCGCCCGCAATGGGGGCCCAAGACCTGCGCATGAACGAGATTTCCCTGCCCGAGCAGTACGATCTGCAGACCGCTGCCCTCAAGGTCCCGCCGCACTCCATCGAGGCCGAACAGGCCGTGCTGGGTGGTCTGATGCTGGACAACAACGCCTGGGAGCGTGTCCTCGATCAGGTGTCCGATGGCGACTTCTATCGCCACGACCACCGACTCATCTTCCGCGCCGTGGCCCGTCTGGCCGAGCGCAACCAGCCCTTCGACGTGGTGACCCTGTCCGAGCAGCTGGACAACGAAGGCCAGCTGTCCCAGGTGGGTGGCCTGGCCTATCTGGCCGAACTCGCGCGGAACACGCCCTCGGTGGCCAACATCAAGGCCTATGCGCAGATCGTCCGCGAGCGGGCCACCCTGCGGCAGTTGATCGGCATCAGCGCCGACATCGCCGACAGCGCCTACAACCCGGAAGGGCGCGGTGCCAACGAGCTGCTCGACGAAGCCGAGCGCAAGATCTTCGAGATCGCCGAAGCACGACCCAAATCCGGCGGTCCGGTCGGGGTGAACGACATCCTGACCAAGGCCATCGACCGCATCGACACCCTGTTCAACTCCAGCGACGCCATCACTGGGGTGTCCACCGGTTTCGCCGACCTGGACGAAAAGACCAGCGGCCTGCAGCCGGCCGACCTGATCATTGTTGCCGGCCGCCCGTCCATGGGCAAGACCACCTTCGCCATGAACCTGGTGGAGAACGCGGTGCTGCGTACCGACAAGGCGGTGCTGGTGTTCTCGCTGGAGATGCCCGCCGACTCCATCGTGCTGCGGATGCTGTCGTCCCTCGGCCGCATCGACCAGACCAAGGTGCGCTCCGGCAAGCTGGACGATGACGACTGGCCGCGGCTGACCTCGGCGGTCAACCTGCTCAACGACCGCAAGCTGTTCATCGACGATACCGCCGGCATCAGTCCCTCGGAAATGCGCGCCCGGACCCGCCGTCTGGTGCGCGAGCACGGCGATCTGGCGCTGATCATGGTGGACTACCTGCAGTTGATGCAGATCGGCGGCAGCAGTGGCGAGAACCGGACCAACGAGATCTCCGAGATCTCCCGCTCGCTCAAGGGCCTGGCCAAGGAATTCAACTGCCCGGTGGTGGCGCTCTCCCAGCTCAACCGCTCGCTGGAGCAGCGGCCGAACAAGCGCCCGGTGAACTCCGACCTGCGTGAATCGGGCGCCATCGAGCAGGACGCCGACGTCATCATGTTCGTCTACCGGGATGAGGTGTACCACCCGGAGACCGAGTACAAGGGCGTGGCGGAAATCATCATCGGCAAGCAGCGTAACGGTCCGATTGGCACCACGCGGCTGGCCTTTATCGGCAAATACACCCGGTTCGAGAATCTCGCGCCCGGTAGCTACGTTTTCGAGGACGAATGATGGTCAAGGACAAGCTGAAGATCGCGGTCCTGCTCGGCGGCACCAGCGAGGAGCGCGACGTGTCCATCGCCAGCGGTGCCCAGGTGGTGGCGGCGCTGCGCCGGCGCGGGCATCAGGTAGTGACCGTGGACACCGCCCTGGGCCTGCTCGACGAAGACGCCGAGCGAGCCTTGCTGGAAGCCCGGGTCGGCCTCGAACCGCCGGAGCGGACCGCCCTGGTGCGGATGCGCGGCCAGGATGCCGGTGCCGTGCTCAGCCGGGCGCAGCTGGGCGACCAGGATCTGCTGTTCCTCGCCCTGCACGGCGGGACCGGCGAGAACGGTACCCTGCAGACCCTCCTCGACCTGGCCGAATTGCGCTACACCGGCAGCGGCCGGGTGGGGAGTGCGGTGGCCATGGACAAGGACCTCAGCAAGCGGCTGTTCCGCGCTGCGGGCGTGGGCACCGCCGACTGGCTGATGGCGCCGGTGGACGCCCAGACCGTGGCCGACACCCTGGGTTTTCCGGTGATCGTCAAGCCGAGCCAGCAGGGCTCGACCGTGGGCCTGAGCAAGGTCAGCCGCGCCGAAGACCTGCAGCCGGCCATCGAGCTGGCGCTGCGTTATGACCGTGAGGTGATGATCGAGCGTTTCGTCGCCGGGCGCGAGCTGACCGTAGGCGTGCTGGGCGACCAGCCGCTGGCGGTGGGCGAGATCGTCCTCGGCCAGAGCGGCGTGTTCGACTACACCAGCAAGTACCAGCCCCAGGGCGCGGTCGAGGTGTTCCCGGCCGAGGTCTCGCCGGAGATCGCCGAGGAAGCACGGCGCCTGGCCCTGGCTGCGCACCGGGCGCTCAAGCTCGACGGCTACAGCCGCGCGGACTTCCGCCTGGACGCCGAGGGGCGCCTCTGGTGCCTGGAGGTCAATACCCTGCCGGGCATGACCGCCACCAGTCTGTTGCCGCAATCGGCGGCGGCGGTGGGTATCGATTTCGATGAACTGTGCGAGCGCATCTGCCGCCTGGCGCTCCAGAAGTAAAGCCTCTGCCTAGAGCGGCGGATAGCGATGGACGAGCACGATGACAAGCCGATGACGAACTGGCAGAGTCTGTCTCGGCGCTGACCGTGAGGGAGCGGGTTCAGGCAGTACGCCCTCTCGCTCCCGCGTGTCTCCGTTGATCGCGCTCCGCAAGAGCTCTGCCGCCGGCGGCCGTGCGCGGGGCCGATGGTCCTTCACGCCTGCCGCCGACCGTGCAGGCCTCCTGTTCTCCGCTAGGAACGGAATCTTGAATCGGACGTTGACCCCGCTACAGACCCGGCTGTTCTTTCTCCTCGCGATCCTGTTGTTCGTCTTGCCATTCATCCTCGCCGACTTTCCCTATGTCGACGACAACTGGCGCATCCAGTTGCAGAACGGCCTGGAATGGCGTCAGCAGGGGCGGGTGCTCACCGAGATGTTCTATCGGCTGCTGACCTTCAGCGGCACGACCCTCAATATCTTTCCCCTACCGCTGTTGCTGGTGAGTGTCGTCGCGGCCTTGGCCTTGAGCGACCTGGCGCGGCACTACTTCGGCGCGCCGCGGCCGACCCAGTGCCTGGCCATCCTGCCGCTGTGGTTCTCGCCGTTCTGGCTGGGCAATCTGACCTATCAGTATGACGGTCCGGCCATGGCGTTGAGCCTGGTCGCGGTGATCTACGCGGTCTTGTTCCGCAGCCGGCATACCCTGGTGCTGCTGCTGGCGCCGGCGATACTGCTGGCGGCGGCCGTCGCCTTCTACCAGGTGGCGCTCAACGTCTTCATCGGACTCTGTTGCCTGGAGCTGATCCGCGGGGTGCAGCGGCGCGTGGCGCCGGAGCGGCTCTTGCGCCTGGTGGTGCGGCAGGTCGCGCAACTGCTGTTGGGCCTGCTGTTTTACTATCTGACCGCCTATCAACTGGTGACCACCGATCGCCACGCCGGGCTGGGCGATAGCCTACTGGCCATCCTCTGGCAGCGGCTGGGCGAGGTCCTGCGCAGCGTCGAGCTGCTGCTGACGCCCGGCAATACCTGGCTGTGGATCATCTTCGGCAGTCTCGCCGTCCTGGGCTTTGCGCTGGGGGCGCTGGCCTATGCGCGTGCCTATGGTCAGCGGGCGCTGCCGGCGCTGGTGCTGTACGGCGCGACCCTGCCGGTGCTGGCGCTTTGCGTGGCCGGCATCACCCTGCTGTTCCGCGATTTCATCCTCGAAGCGCGGACGCTGATGGGGCTGGCGGTGGTGCTGATGCTGGGCCTGCTACTCGCCCACGATCTGTTGGAGCGGCTGGTACCGCGCCTGGAGTGGCTGGTGATCCTGCCGCTGCTGTGGATGCTGTCGCTGGCCTATGCCTACGGCCAGGTGCTGTCGGCGCAGAAGACCTTCGAGCGGGAGTTGGTGCAGGAGCTGCGCCACGATCTCAGCAGCAAGCCTCAGTTGCGCCAGTTCAAGCGCATCCTCTGGACCGGCGGCCCGTTGGAGGCGACCTGGCTACCCCTGGCGCACCGGACGCTCGAACAATTGCCGGCGCTTCCCTTCATCCTCGGCCTGTCGCCGGGCAACTTCATGATCGCCGAGCGTTTGCAGGACCTGGGGGTGATCGACGATGCCGACAGTGACAGCTGCACCCAGCGCGTGGCGGTACCCGGCGCCGGGGTGCGGCTGGTGGACAACCTGTATTACGACATCTGGGCGGTGGGGGAGGACGGCTGCATCATCATGAAGCCGCGACCGCCGTGGATACCCTTCGAGTAGGGTCGAAGCCCACCCAGGCCAGGCTCGGCTAGGTGCCTTAGGCCATCGCGGCCATGGGCCGCTCCTACGGGTACAGACACCCCTGTAGGAGGGGCCCGTGGCCGCGATAGTTTGCCTGACAGGAGCGGCCGCATCGGTGGACCGCCACCGCCGCGATCAATGGCGTCCCGCCAACATCGGCCTGCGAGAGATCAGGGGTGATCAGCCCCGGCGCAGCTTGAAGCAGAGGAATAGGAAGGCCAGCCAGACCGGAATGGCATAGACCGAGACGGCGATGCCGGGGATGCGCAGCATCAGCACCAGGATCATGCCGACGAAGGCCAGGCACAGCCAGTTGGCGAAGGGCGACCAGAACGCCGGGAAGTGCGAGGTGCGGCCAGCCTGGCGCTGGGCGGCGCAGAATTTCAGGTGGGTCAGGCTGATCAGCGCCCAGGCGATCACCAGCGAGGCCACTACCAGCGACATCAGCAGCTCCAGGGCATTCTGCGGCAGCAGGTAGTTGACCACCACGCAGAGCAGGGTCACCGCCGAGGACACCGCGATGCCCAGCAGCGGTACGCCACGGCGATTGGTACGCAAGAGCGCGCGTGGGGCGTCGCCCTGTTCGGCCAGGCCGTAGAGCATGCGGCTGGTGCAGTAGACGCCGCTGTTGTAGACCGATAGCGCCGCGGTCAGCACTACGAAGTTGAGCAGGTGGGCGGCGGTGTCGCTGCCGAGCAGGGCGAAGGTCTGCACGAAGGGGCTGCCGGCATAGTCGTCACCGCCGGCGCCGATGCTGCGCACCAGTTCGTCCCAAGGGTGCAGCGAGAGCAGGATGGTCAGGGCGCCGACATAGAAGATCAGGATGCGCCAGACCACCTGGTTGATGGCCTTGGGGATGACGCTGCGCGGCTGGTCGGCTTCGGCGGCGGTGATGCCCACCAGCTCCAGGCCGCCGAAGGAGAACATGATGATCGCCAGCACCGCGAACAGACCGCTCCAGCCATTGGGCAGGAAGCCGCCATGGCTCCAGAGGTTGCTCACCGAGGCCTCGGGTCCGCCGGCGCCGCTGATCAGCAGCCAGAGGCCGAAGGCCATCATGCCGAGGATGGCCACCACCTTGATCAGGGCGAACCAGAATTCGGTCTCGCCGAAGGCCTTCACGTTGAACAGGTTGATGGCGTTGACCAGCACGAAGAACACCAGGGCGCTGGCCCAGGTCGGCACCTCGGGCCACCAGTACTGCACGTACTTGCCCACCGCGGTGAGTTCCGACATGCCCACCAGCACATAGAGCACCCAGTAGTTCCAGCCGGAGAGAAAGCCCGGGAAGCGGCCCCAGTAGCGACTGGCGAAGTGGCTGAAGGAACCGGCCACGGGCTCCTCGACGATCATCTCGCCGAGCTGGCGCATGATCAGGAAGGCGATGAAGCCGGCGATGGCGTAGCCGAGGATCATCGCCGGACCGGCCGACTTGAGGACCCCGGCCGAGCCGAGGAACAGACCGGTGCCGATGGCCCCGCCGAGGGCGATCAACTGGATATGACGATTCTTCAGGCCGCGCTGCAACTGGCCGGCGGCGGGTTGGGGCTGGGACATGGACGGGGGTGTCTCGGTGGTGAGGGGGAGCGGGGGGCTATGGTAGCACTCCTGTCGAGTTGGGCCGCTGAGTGAGCTTTCCCTCACCCCGGCCCTCTCCCAGAGGGAGAGGGGGAAGAACGTAGCGTGGCAGGGGTTGCCAGTGAGTTTCCCTGACGGCCCTCTCTCCCCTAGGGAGGGGTACAAGTAGGTGCGCGGGGTGCTTTTGCCCCCTCTCCCTCGGGGAGAGGGTTGGGGTGAGGGCGGGTCCAGAGCCACCGTCGATAGCCAAAGGCAATCGATGTCCGGGGGCTGAACTGGTCATTTTTTGTGCTATTCTGCGCGCCCTCCAAAACACCCCCTTCCCGGAAGCTGCCATGCAAGCCGCGACGCCGCTGTTCGACTATCCGAAATACTGGGCCGAGTGCTTCGGTCCGGCGCCGTTCCTGCCCATGAGTCGGGCGGAGATGGACCAACTCGGCTGGGACAGCTGCGACATCATCATCGTCACCGGGGACGCCTACGTCGATCATCCGTCCTTCGGCATGGCCATCATCGGCCGCCTGCTGGAGGCCCAGGGTTTCCGCGTGGGCATCATCGCCCAGCCGGCCTGGCAGTCGAAGGACGACTTCATGAAGCTCGGCGAGCCGAATCTGTTCTTCGGTGTGGCCGCGGGCAACATGGACTCCATGATCAACCGCTACACCGCGGACAAGAAGATCCGCTCCGACGATGCCTATACCCCGGGCAATGTCGCCGGCAAGCGGCCGGATCGTGCCAGCCTGGTCTACAGCCAGCGCTGCAAGGAAGCCTACAGCCATGTGCCTATCGTGCTGGGCGGCATCGAGGCCTCGCTGCGCCGGATCGCCCACTACGACTACTGGCAGGACAAGGTGCGCCGCTCGATCCTGATGGACGCCACCGCCGATATCCTGCTCTATGGCAACGCCGAGCGGGCGGTCGTGGAGATCGCCCAGCGGCTGTCGCGTGGCGAGCAGGTCGAGTCCATCACCGACGTGCGCGGCACCGCCTTCATCCGCCGGGACACCCCTGAGGGCTGGTTCGAGGTCGATTCGACCCGTATCGACCGCCCCGGTCGCGTCGACAAAATCATCAACCCCTACGTCAATACCCAGGACACCGAGGCCTGCGCCATCGAGCAGGCGAAAGGCGAAGTCGAAGACCCCAACGAAGCCAAGGTGGTGCAGCTGCTGGAAAGCCCGCGCATGACCCGCGACAAGACGGTGATCCGCCTGCCGTCCTTCGAGAAGGTGCGCAACGACCCGGTGCTCTATGCTCACGCCAATCGCGTGCTGCACCTGGAGACCAACCCGGGCAACGCCCGCGCCCTGGTGCAGAAGCATGGCGAGGTGGACGTCTGGTTCAATCCGCCGCCCATCCCCATGACCACCGAGGAAATGGACTATGTGTTCGGCATGCCCTATGCGCGGGTGCCGCACCCGGCCTATGGCAAGGAAAAGATCCCGGCCTACGAGATGATCCGCTTCTCGGTGAACATCATGCGTGGCTGCTTCGGTGGCTGCACCTTCTGCTCCATCACCGAGCACGAAGGCCGGATCATCCAGAATCGCTCCCACGACTCGATCATCCGCGAGATCGAGGAGATGCGCGACAAGGTACCGGGCTTCACCGGCGTGGTCTCGGACCTGGGCGGGCCGACCGCCAACATGTACCGCATCGCCTGCAAGGACCCGGAGATCGAGCGCCACTGCCGCAAGCCGTCGTGCGTGTTCCCCGGTATCTGCGAGAACCTCAACACCGATCATTCGTCGCTGATCGAGCTGTACCGCAAGGCGCGGGCGCTGCCGGGGGTGAAGAAGATCCTGATCGCCTCGGGGCTGAGATACGACCTGGCCGTGGAGTCGCCCGAGTATGTCAAGGAACTGGTCACCCACCATGTCGGCGGCTACCTGAAGATCGCCCCCGAGCACACCGAGCGCGGTCCGCTGGACAAGATGATGAAGCCGGGCATCGGCAGCTACGACCGCTTCAAGCAGATGTTCGAGAAGTACACCAAGGAGGCGGGCAAGGAGCAGTACCTGATCCCCTACTTCATCGCCGCGCACCCGGGCACCACCGACGAGGACATGATGAACCTCGCCCTGTGGCTCAAGCGCAACGGCTTCCGCGCGGATCAGGTGCAGGCCTTCTATCCCTCGCCGATGGCCACCGCCACGGCCATGTACCACTCGGGCAAGAATCCGCTGCGCAAGGTCACCTACAAGAGCGACGGTGTGACCATCGTCAAGAGCGAGCAGCAGCGCCGCCTGCACAAGGCCTTCCTGCGCTACCACGATCCCAAGGGCTGGCCGCTGCTGCGCGAGGCGCTGGAGCGCATGGGCCGCGCCGATCTGATCGGCCCTGGCAAGCACCAGCTGATCCCGGCCACCCAGCCGGTCGGTGACGGCGGCTACCAGAGCGCCCGGCGCAAGAATTCCACCCCGGTGGGCAGCAAGAAGACCGGCACCGGTAGTGGGCGTATCCTCACCCAGCACACCGGCCTGCCACCGCGCGCCAGCGACGGCAGCAAGGCCTGGGACAAGGGCCAGGAAGGCCAGGCCACCGGCTACGCCAAGGGCGGCCCGCGCAAGAAGTCGCGGCGCCAACCGAATATGCCGCGGTGATGATATAGGTTCTAATCGCGGCCATGGGCCGCTCCTACGGAAATATCGGAACCTGTAGGAGCGGCCCATGGCCGCGATTGGATTGACCGAAAGACTTCATCTTCATCACTCAAGGACGAGCGATGTCATCACGCCATGCGGCGCTGCGCAGGGGCCGGGTTTCTTTGCCTGGCCAGCTGTATCTTCTTACCTCCACGACCGTGGATCGCCAGGCGCTGTTTGCCGAGTTCCATTTGGCGTGCGCGGCGGCTCGTGCCTTTAACGATCCTCGTCTGCTTGATGACGCCAGGTTGCTTGCCTGGGTGTTGATGCCGGATCACGTTCACTGGCTGGTTTCGCTAGGCGAGTGCTTCAGCCTGGAAGAGCTGGTGCTCCGTCTCAAATCGGCGAGTGCGCGTCGGGTCAATGCTATCCGCAATACCAAAGGGGCTGTGTGGGCTCGCGCCTATCACGACCATGCCTTGCGGGCGGAGGAGGATGTCCAAGGAGTGGCACGGTACATCGTCGCCAATCCGGTGCGGGCGGGGTTGGTGCGGCGGGTAGGGGATTATCCGTTTTGGGATGCGGTGTGGGTGTAGCTGTTGCCGCAGAACTTATCGCGGCCATGGGCCGCTCCTACAGGCGCCGATATAACCTGTAGGAGCGGCCCATGGCCGCGATGAGATGATCTGCTCCAAGACCGGCCGCATCGGCGGACCGCCATGGCCGCGATAAACCGCGCTACCCGCGCAATTCGGCGAAGTGGGCCTGCATGCGGTCGGCGTTGGCGGTGCGGCCGCTGAAGAGTTCGAAGGCCTTGACCGCCTGGAATACGGCCATGGTGCCGCCGTCCAGGGTGCGGCAGCCAAGGGCGCGGGCGTGGCGCAGCAGTTCGGTTTCCAGCGGGAAGTAGATGATCTCGGCGACCCACAGGCCGGGGTGCAGCAGCTCGGCCGGCAGCGGTAGGCCGGGCAGCTTGGCCATGCCCACCGGCGAGGTGTTGACCAGGCCGTCGGCGGCGGCAACGGCGGCAGCCTGGTCGGTGCCGACCGCGGCGCGGCCGGGGCCGAAGTGGCGGGTCAGGTTGTCCACCAGCGCCTGGGCACGCTCGGCCTCGACGTCGAAGATGAACAGCTGGTCCACGCCCTCGGCGAGCAGGGCATGGGCCACGGCGCTGCCAGCGCCGCCGGCACCCAGTTGCACTACCAGACCCTTGGCCACGTCCGGCAGGCCACGGCGGAAGCCCTCGGCGAAGCCCAGACAGTCGGTGTTGTGACCGACCGCGCGGCCATCGGCCAGCACCACGGTATTCACTGCGCCGATGCCGCGGGCCTCGGGGGAGAGGTCGTCGAGCAGCGGGATGATCGCCTGCTTGCAGGGAAAGGTGATGTTGAGACCGGTGAAACCGGTGCGCTGGGCAGCCTGCAGCAGCTCGGGCAGGGCGTCGGCCTTGAGGCCGAGGGCGTCCAGGTCGATCAGCCGATAGAGGTATCTCAGGCCCTGGGCGTCGCCCTCGCGCTCGTGCATGGCGGGGGTTAGCGAGGCCTGGATACCGGCGCCGATGAGGCCGGCGAGGACGGAGGTGGGTGCGGTCATGGACTCAATTCCCCTGGTGTGCGATGAGCGCGGCGATGGCAGCGCGATAGCCCTGGCTGCCGAGGCCGCAGATGACGCCGACGGCGATGCCCGACACATAGGAATGATGCCGGAAGGACTCGCGACGATGCACGTTGGACAGGTGCACCTCGTAGACCGGCAGTTCGCTGGCCACCAGGGCGTCGCGCAGGGCCACCGAGGTGTGGGTCCAGGCGGCGGGGTTGATCACCACCCCGGCATAGGCGCCGCGGGCCGCGTGGATCCAGTCGAGCAGTTCGCCTTCGTGGTTGGTCTGGCGGAAGTCGACTTCATAGCCATCCGCGGCGGCGGTGCGTTCGCACAGGCGGGCGACGTCGGCGAGGGTTTCGTGACCGTAGGTAGCGGGTTCGCGGGTGCCGAGCAGATTCAGGTTGGGGCCGTTGAGGACCAGGATACGGCGAGACATGGAGGGCTTCTCTGTGTTGTTGTTATGGCCGAAACGGGTCGGCGATGCAGAGAAAATGTACCAGGCGGTTACTTTCGTCAATCGGTGCAGGACGGTCGGCGGCGGAAGCGTTCGATTATCGCCCGCGATCGGAGCCCGCTGTATCGGGCGCCGCCGCGGTCAGCCGACGACGACCGCGGTGCCTTCGCGCGGGCTCAGATCGCCACCAGCCCGCGGACGCCTTCGGCCTCCATGTCGCTGCCACGGCCGCGCTGGACGATCTCGCCGCGGGACATCACCAGGTAGTTGTCGGCCAGTTCGCTGGCGAAGTCGTAGAACTGTTCCACCAGCAGGATGGCCATGTCGCCGCGCTTGGCCAGGTGGGCGATGACGGTGCCGATCTCCTTGATCACCGAGGGCTGGATGCCTTCGGTGGGCTCGTCGAGGATCAGCAGCCGTGGACGGCTGGCCAGGGCGCGGCCGATGGCCAGTTGTTGCTGCTGGCCGCCGGAGAGGTCACCGCCGCGACGCTGGCGCATCTGCCGCAGCACCGGGAAGAGTTCGTAGATGGACTCGGGCACCTCGCGGGCTTCCCGGGCAGGAAAGCGCGACAGGCCCATGAGCAGGTTTTCCTCGACGGTCAGACGCGGAAAGATCTCCCGGCCCTGGGGCACGTAAGCGATGCCGGACTGGACCCGCTGGTGGGGCTTGCGCGCAGTGATGTCCTGGCCTTCCCAGGTGACGCTGCCGCGCTTGGCCGGGATCAGACCCATGAGGCAACGCAGCAGGGTGGTCTTGCCGACGCCGTTGCGGCCGAGCAGGCTGGTGACCTCGCCGATGGGGGCCTCGAAGGACAGGCCGCGCAAGATGTGGCTACCGCCGTAGTATTGATGGAGTTCGTTGACCTGGAGCATGGGGGCCTCGGTTAGGTCTGTCTATCGCGGCCATGGGCCGCTCCTACGGATAGGGTGCCGCTCGTGGCCATGGCGGTTCGTCGATGTGACTGCTCCAGGTAGGAGCGGCCCATGGCCGCGATGCGCATTCTCAAGTCTGAAGCGTCAGCGCCCCAGGTACACCTCGATCACCTGTTCGTTGGCCTGGACCTGGTCCAGCGAGCCTTCGGCCAGGACGTGGCCCTGGTGCAGCACGGTGACGTGGTCGGCGATGCTGCCGACGAAGCCCATGTCGTGCTCCACCACCATCAAGGAGTGCTTGGGCACCAGCGACTTGAACAGCTCGGCGGTGAATTCGGTCTCGGCGTCGGTCATGCCGGCCACGGGTTCGTCGAGCAGCAAGAGTTGCGGCTCCTGCACCAGCAGCATGCCGATCTCGAGGAATTGCTTCTGGCCGTGGGAGAGTAGGCCAGCCGTGCGGCCGCGGGAGTCCTGCAGGCGGATGGTGGTGAGCACCTCTTCCAGGCGATCGCGCTGTTCACCGGCGAGTCGGGCGCGGAGGCTGGCCCAGACCGACTTGTCGGTCTTCTGCGCCAGTTCCAGGTTCTCCCAGACGGTCAGAGCTTCGAACACCGTGGGCTTCTGGAACTTGCGGCCGATGCCGGCCTGGGCGATCTGCACCGGTTGCAGGCGGGTGAGGTCCAGGGTCTCGCCGAACCAGGCCGTGCCGCGGTCGGGGCGGGTCTTGCCGGTGATGACGTCCATCATGGTGGTCTTGCCGGCGCCATTGGGGCCGATGATGCAGCGCAATTCGCCGACGCCGATGTAGAGGTTGAGGTCGCGCAGGGCCTTGAAGCCGTCGAAGCTGACCTCGATGCCTTCCAGGCTGAGGATGGTGCCGTGGCGGGTGTCGAGGCCCTTGCCGGCGCGGTGGCCGAGGCCGCTGGCTTCGCCACCGATGCCGGGATCGAGCAGCTCGGCGGCCGTGGGGGGAACGGGGGCGGCTTTCATGCGTCGCGCTCCTTCTTGATGAGGCCGATCACGCCACGCGGCAGGTAGAGGGTGACGACGATGAACAGGGCGCCGAGGAAGAACAGCCAGTACTCGGGAAAGGCCACGGTGAACCAGCTCTTGGCGCCGTTGACGATGCCGGCGCCGAGCACCGGGCCGATCAGGCTGCCGCGCCCGCCGAGGGCGACCCAGATGGCGGCCTCGATGGAGTTGGTCGGGGCCATCTCGCTGGGGTTGATGATGCCCACCTGGGGCACGTAGAGGGCGCCGGCCAGGCCGCAGAGCACCGCCGAGAGCACCCAGACGAACAGCTTGAAGCCACGCGGATCGTAGCCGCAGAAGGTCACCCGGTTCTCGGCGTCGCGGATCGCCGTGAGGATGCGGCCGAACTTGCTCTGCGCCAGGCGCCAGCCCAGCCAGAGACTGGCCACCAGCAGCGCCACGGTGAGGGCGAAGAGCACCGCGCGGGTGCCCTGGGCCGCCACCGGAAAGCCCAGCAGAGTGGTGAAGCCGGTGAAGCCGTTGTTGCCGCCAAAGCCGGTCTCGTTGCGGAAGAACAGCAGCATGCCGGCGAAGGTCAGCGCCTGGGTCATGATGGAGAAATAGACGCCCTTGATCTTCGAGCGGAAGGCGAAGAAGCCGAATACCAGGGCCAGCAGGCCGGGGGCCAGCACCACCAGACACAGGGCCCAGAGGAAGTGGTCGGTGCCGGCCCAGAACCAGGGATAGCTGGTCCAGGAGAGGAAGCTCATGAAGGGCGGCAGGCCGTCACCGGCGGCCTGGCGCATCAGGTACATGCCCATGGCGTAGCCGCCCAGGGCGAAGAACAGCCCGTGGCCGAGGGAGAGCATCCCGGCGTAGCCCCAGACCAGGTCCAGGGCCAGGGCGACGATGGCGTAGCAGAGGATCTTGCCCACCAGGGTCAGGGTGTAGGCCGAGACCTGCAGGGGGTTGTCGGCCGGCAGCAGGGACAGCAGCGGCAGGGCGATCAGCACGGCGAGGGCCAGGCCGAGCACGGCCAGGCTCAGGCGTGGACCGACTTTCTGCACGGCGGTGAGGGCGAGTGGCTGGTTCAATCGATGACCCTCCCCTTGAGGGCGAACAGGCCCTGGGGCCTTTTCTGGATGAACAGGATGATCAGGCCGAGGATGAGGATCTTGCCCAGCACGGCGCCGATCTGGGGTTCGAGGATCTTGTTGAGGATGCCCAGGCCGAAGGCCGCCAGCACGCTGCCGGCCAGTTGGCCGACGCCGCCCAGCACCACCACCAGGAAGGAGTCGATGATGTAGCTCTGGCCGAGGTCGGGGCCGACATTGCCGATCTGCGACAGGGCCACGCCGCCGAGGCCGGCGATGCCGGAACCGAGGCCGAAGGCGAGCATGTCGATGTGGCCCGTCGGTACGCCGCAGCAGGCGGCCATGTTGCGGTTCTGGGTCACGGCGCGCACGTTCAGGCCCAGGCGGGTCTTGTTCAGCAGGGTCCAGGTGAGGATCAGCACGAAGACCACGAAGCCCAGGATGATCACCCGGTTCCAGGGCAGGAGCAGGTTGGGCAGCACCTGGATGCCACCGGACAGCCAGGCCGGGTTGGCCACCTCGACGTTCTGGGCGCCGAACAGCACCCGCACCGCCTGGATCAGCATCAGGCTGATGCCCCAGGTGGCCAGCAGGGTTTCCAGTGGCCGGCCATAGAGATGGCGGATCACGGTGCGTTCCAGCGCCATGCCGATGGCGGCGGTGACCAGGAAGGCCACCGGCAGCGCCAGCAACGGATACCAGGCCAGCCACTCGGGGGCCAGACGCTGCAGGGTCAGTTGCACCACGTAGGTGGTGTAGGCGCCGAGCATCAGCATCTCGCCGTGGGCCATGTTGATGACGCCGAGCAGGCCATAGGTGATGGCCAGGCCCAGGGCGGCCAGCAGCAGGATGGAGCCCAGCGACAGCCCGGTGAAGGCCTGGCCGAGCAGATCGCCCAGCAGCAGCTTGCGGTCCACCTGGGCAAGGCCGGTGGCGGCGGCCTTGCGGACGTCTTCGTTGGCTTCCACGGCCGGATCGAGCAGGGCCTGCAGGCGGGTCTTGGCCTGGGGCTCGCCGGATTCGCCGAGCAACCGCACCGCGGCCAGGCGCACGGCGGGATCGGGATCGGTCAGCTGCAGATTGGCCAGGGCGGCGGCGAGGGCGGCCTTCACGTCCTTGTCGGCCTCGGTCTGCAGACGCTTTTCCAGGAAGGGCCGTTGCTCGGGCTTGGCCTCCTGGCGCAATGCCTGGGCGGCGGCCAGGCGCTGGGTGGCGTCGCTGGAGAGTAGGCCACCGCTGGCCTGGGCGGCGCCGATGAGCACCCGTAGGCGGTTGTTCAGACGGATCTGCTTGGGCGTGCCGGCGGGCGCGGCGGCCTCGCCTTCGGCGGCGGCGAAGGTGTCGCCGGTCTTGTAGAAGGGGCGCTTGGCGTCATCGACGTAGAGGCGACCGTCCTGCAGTGCCTGAAGCACCGGGAGCTGGGCGGGATCGGGCGCGGCGGCCCAGTCCTGCAGCAGTTTGGCCTGGTCGCTGGCGCTGACGGCGGCGAGATCGGCGGCGGGGCCGGCCTGGACCGTGCCGGCGAGCAGCAAGAGCAGGGGCAGAAGGAAAAGGCGTAGGGACATGCGCGGCCTCGTCGGTGGGTAAAGGCTCCTGCGCGTCGGCTCCCGAGGGAGGGGCGCGCGTGGCCTTGTTTCTGGCGCCGGCGCCCGGCGGTCTGGCCGGGTGCGCTGGCGGGCCCTCACCCCGGCCCTCTCCCAGAGGGAGAGGGGGAAGAGCGAGGGCTCTGGTATAGCTGGTGCGTCCGCCTTGGCGGGAAGCATCTTGACCCTTACCCCGGCCCTCTCCCAGGGAGAAGCGGGGGCTCTGGTGTAGCTGGTGCGTCCGGCCTTGGCGGGAAGCGCCTTGGCCCTCACCCCAGCCCTTTCCCAGGGGGGAAGGGGGAAGAGCTGTTGGCTTCGGCGCGCCTTTTGCCCTCACCCCAACCCTCTCCCAAGGGGAGAGGGGGTAAGAGCGGGGTGCCACCTGTCAGGCTTCGCTCCCCTCTCCCTGGGGGAGAGGGGCCGGGGGTGAGGGCTGACCGTTACTTGCCGCTCTTCACCGGTTCGTCGGACTTCTTGTCGTTGCCGGGGATGTAGGGGCTCCAGGGCTGGGCGCGGACCGGACCCTGGGTTTGCCAGACGACGTTGAACTGACCGTCTTCCTGGACCTCGCCGATCATCACCGGCTTGTGCAGGTGATGGTTCTTCTCGTCCATCTTCACGGTGTAGCCGTCCGGCGCGGCGAAGGTCTGGCCGGCCATGGCCACGCGCACCTTGTCGACGTCGGTGCTGCCGGCCTTTTCCACCGCCTGGGCCCACATGTGGATGCCGATGTAGGTGGCTTCCATGGGGTCGTTGGTCACGGCGGTCTGGTAGTTGGGCAGGTTCTTGGCCTTGGCGTAGGCCTTCCAGGCCTCGACGAACTTCTTGTTGACCGGGTTATCCAGCGACTCGAAGTAGTTCCAGGCGGCCAACTGGCCCACCAGCGGCTTGGTGTCGATGCCGCGCAGTTCTTCCTCGCCCACCGAGAAGGCCACCACGGGTACGTCGGTGGCCTTCAGGCCCTGGTTGCCCAGCTCCTTGTAGAAGGGCACGTTGGAGTCGCCGTTGATGGTGGAGACCACCGCGGTCTTGCCGCCGGCGGAGAACTTCTTGATGTTGGCGACGATGGTCTGGTAGTCGCTGTGGCCGAAGGGGGTGTAGACCTCTTCGATATCCTTGTCCTGGATGCCCTTGCTGTGCAGGAAGGATCTCAGGATCTTGTTGGTGGTGCGCGGGTACACGTAGTCGGTACCCAGCAGGAAGAAGCGCTTGGCGCCGCCGCCTTCTTCGCTCAGCAGGTACTCCACCGCCGGGATGGCCTGCTGGTTCGGCGCCGCGCCGGTGTAGAAGACGTTGGGCGACATCTCTTCGCCTTCGTACTGCACCGGGTAGAACAGCAGACCGTTGAGTTCCTCGAAGACCGGCAGGACCGACTTGCGCGACACCGAGGTCCAGCAGCCGAAGGTGACGGCGACCTTGTCCTGGGTCAGCAGTTGGCGGCCCTTCTCGGCGAACAGCGGCCAGTTGGAGGCCGGGTCGACCACCACGGGTTCGAGTTTCTTGCCCAGGACCCCGCCCTTGGCGTTGATCTCGTCGATGGTCATCAGCGCCATGTCCTTGAGCGAGGTCTCGGAGATGGCCATGGTGCCGGAGAGCGAATGCAGGATGCCGACCTTGATGGTGTCCGCGGCGTGAGCGGCGCTCCAGGGAAACAGGCCGCTCATGAGCAGGGCGCTGGCGGCGAGGGTGGTCTTCAGTAGGGGGCGGCGCTTCATGCGAATGGCTCCTGGCGACGTGCGCTGTTGTTGGGCTGGGCTCGGGGCCCGGCAGACGCCATTTCAGGATTTGTGCCAGCGGGCGGGCGACCGCGCGGTGGCTAGTGACGGCTGGCCTGACCGGTCGTTCAGGAATGGTCGCATGCACTGATTTGGGGCTGCGCGATGCACGCTGATCGGGCTTTGCACGGTACTGGTGCCGAGGGCAGATCCGTTGCCTTTCGCGCAACACGAAAGACCGAATGCCGTATTGGTGGTGATGCCTGGGGCCTCCCATACTCGATCGCAAGGGCTGGCCAGCGGGCCGGTCGACCGTCATCCGCGAAGAGAGGAAGAACAAGGCATGGGCAGTCAGGTCGGGGTAATCGGACTCGGAAACATGGGCGGCAACATGGCGATCACCCTGGCGCGCAAGGGCATACCGGTCATCGGGCTGGACCCGTCCAGTGCGGCCTGCGAGCGGGTCGCCGCCCAGGGTGTGGCCGTCGCCGGTGATCTGGCCGCCCTGGCCGCCAGCAGCGACGTCATCGTGCTGTCGCTACCCAAGGCCGAGCATGTCGAGGCCGTGTGCCTGGGCGAGGCGGGGCTGGTCGGTCGCGTGCGGCCGGGTACCGTGGTGGTCGACACCACCACTTCTACCCCCGAAACCAGTCGCCGGGTGGCGGCGGCCTTCGCCGAGGTGGGCGCCGACTTCCTCGATGCCCCGGTCTCCGGCGGCCCCGCCGGTGCCGCGGCCGGCACCATGACCATGGTCATCGGCGGTAGCGAGGCGGCCCTGGCCAAGGCGCTGCCGGCGCTGGAAGCCATGAGCGCGACCCGCGTGCACGTCGGTACCGTGGGCGCCGGCAACATCGCCAAGATCGCCAACAACCTGCTGGCCGCGGCGCACCTGATCACCACCGCCGAGGCGGTGACCATGGCCGCCCGCGCTGGCGTCGCCCCGGAAAAGCTGATCGAAGGCATCAACGCCGGCTCCGGGCGCAGCGCCGCCAGCCAGGCCATGTTCCCCACCTGGGTGCTGAACAAGGCCTACAACTCCGGCTTCACCATGGGCCTGATGCGCAAGGACGTGGGCCTGGCCCGCGACCTCATCGCCGAACTCGGCCTCGACCTGCCGCTGGCCGCGGCCACCGCCCAGGCCTGGGCGGCGAGTGCCGAGACCCTGGCCGATGGCGAGGATTTCTGCGCCATCGCGCGACGCACCAGCGAAGACCTGTTCGGTAAGGGGGAATGATCATGATGAATGCCAAGGCTCTGGAATTGCTCAAGCCCTTCTGGGGCGACCGCCAGCAGGTCGCCAGCTACGTGGACGGCGAATTCGTCGAAGGCAGCGGCGAGCAGGTCAACGTCCGCAACGCCCATGACGACAGCCTCGCCTACAGCTACCCCGATGCCGACCTGGCCGTGGTCGAGCGCGCCGATGCCGCCGCCCGCCGGGCGCGCGAGGAGTGGCGCGCCCTGACCGCCCAGGCGCGCGGACGCATCATCTACAAGGTAGGCGCCCTGATCCGCGAAGAGGCCGAGGCCCTGGCGCAGCTGGAATCCCTGACCGCCAACAAGCCGATCCGCGATGCGCGCGTCGAGGTGCTCAAGGTCGCCGAGATGTTCGAGTACTACGCCGGCTGGGCCGACAAGCTGCACGGCGAAGTCATCCCGGTACCCACCAGCCACCTCAACTACGTGACCTACGAACCCCTAGGCACGGTGCTGCAGATCACCCCCTGGAACGCGCCGATCTTCACCGGTGGCTGGCAGATCGCCCCGGCCATCACCGCCGGCAATGCGGTGATCCTCAAGCCCTCCGAACTGACCCCGGTGACCTCGCTGCTGCTCGGCGTGCTGGTGGAACGCGCCGGCGCGCCCAAGGGCCTGGTCAACGTCCTCGCCGGCCAGGGCCATACCGTGGGCCAGCAGGTGATCGCCCACGCCGACATCCGCAAGGTGGTCTTCGTCGGCTCGCCGGCCACCGGCCGTCACATCGCCGCCGCCGCGGCCCAGCGCTGCATCCCGGTGGTGCTGGAGCTGGGCGGCAAGTCGGCCAACATCGTCTTCGAGGATGCCGACCTGGACCTGGCCGTACGAGGCGCCCAGGCGGCGATCTTCTCCGGCGCCGGCCAGAGTTGCGTCTCCGGTTCGCGCCTGCTGGTGCAGGAGTCCATCTACGAGCGCTTCATCCAGGCGGTGGCCCGTGCCGCCAGCCAATTCAAGGTCGGTGACCCGAGCGATCCAGAGACCCAGATCGGCCCGATTCACAATGCCAAGCAATTCGCCCACGTGCGCCGGATGGTGGAAGGTGCCCTGGGCGAGGGCGCCCGGCACGTGGCCAATGGCGTCGAGCCGCTGCCGGCCGGCACCGGTTACTACGTCAATCCCACCGTGCTGGCCGGTCACAACGGCCTGGCCTGCGCCCAGGAAGAGATCTTCGGGCCGGTGGTGGTGGCCATTCCCTTCAAGGACGAGGCCGACGCCATCCGCATCGCCAACGACAGTCGCTTCGGTCTCGCTGGTGCGGTCTGGACCCGTGACGTCGGTCGCGCCCACCGGGTGGCCCGCGGCGTGCGCGCCGGTACCTTCTGGGTCAACGGCTACAAGACCATCCACGTCAGCTCGCCCTTCGGTGGCTATGGCGAGAGCGGCTATGGCCGTTCCTCCGGCCTCGACGCCCTGCGCGAATACAGCGAGGTGAAGAGCGTCTGGGTGGAGACCGCTGCGGTGCCCGCCGCGGGCTTCGGCTATGGCGCCAGCTTGGAGTAACGGATGACCATTCACCAATCCCTGCTGGACGATGCCCGCAGCTGGCGGCGCGACTTCCACGCCCATCCTGAACTGGGCTTCGCCGAGCACCGCACCGCGGCGCGGGTAGCCGAACTGCTGGAAGGTTTCGGCCTGGAGGTCCATCGCGGCCTCGGCGGCACCGGGGTGGTCGGGGTGCTGCGCCACGGCGAGGGTCCGAGCCTGGGGCTGCGCGCCGACATGGACGCCCTGCCGATGCAGGAGGTGGGGGACGTCCCCCATCGGTCCACCGCGGCCGGACGTATGCACGCCTGTGGCCATGACGGCCATACCGCCATCCTGCTGGCCACGGCCCGCCATCTGAGCGAAAACCGTGACTTCCGCGGCACCCTCTATTTCGTCTTCCAGCCCGCCGAGGAAAATCTCGGCGGCGCCCAGCGGATGATCGAGGACGGCCTGTTCGAGCGCTTTCCGATGGACGCCATCTACGGCCTGCACAACTGGCCGGGACTGCCGGCCGGCCAGGTGGTGGTCAATCCGGGGGCCATGATGGCCTCGCTGGACACCTTCGCCATCACCCTGACCGGCAAGGGCTGCCACGCGGCCATGCCCGAGCGCGGCCGCGATCCCATCGTTGCCGCCGCGGACCTGATCCTGCAGCTGCAGACCATCGTCGCCCGGCGGATCTCGCCGCTGGCGTCCGCAGTGGTCAGCGTGACCATGATGGAGGCGGGGGAGGCGATCAATGTCATTCCCGAGGTGGCGCGACTCAGGGGGACGGTGCGCTGCCTGGATGGCGCGGTGCGCGCCGAGGTCGAGCGGCTGATCGGCGAGATCGTCGCCCAGGCGCCGCTGGCCCAGGGCGTGCGCGGCGAGCTGGAATTCACCCGGGGCTACCCGGTGACCCAGAATCATCCCGCCCAGGCGGCGCGGGTGCGGAAGGCGGCGGTGAAGGCCTTTGGGGCCGAACGGGTCAGCGACGGGGTACCGCCGTCCATGGCCTCCGAGGACTTCGCCTTCATGCTGGCAGCACGTCCCGGGGCCTATCTCTGGCTGGGCGTCGACGGCGCCCAGCCCTCGGCGCCGCTGCACAACCCGGCCTATGACTTCAACGACGCCATCATCGAGCCGGCGGTCAGGCTGTGGGCGGAGCTGGTGCGGCAGGAGTTGCCGGCCTAAAAACCCTTGCAACGGGTCCGCTGAGCGCTCAGCGAAAGGCGGTCATCCGCTGCACCAGGCTGGTCCGCAGCTCGTCCGCGGCGCGGCTGAGCTTGCGCCCGAGGCGGGTGACCAGCTCGACGTGGGCGCGGGCGAAGCCCGGATCGGCCAAGGGCAGGGCGTGCAGGGCGCCGCTGTCCAGCTCCTGGGTGGCGGCGAACAGCGGCAGCAGGGTCACGCCGCCTTCGCGTGCATAGTGCTTGAGCAGGGCGAAGGTATTGCAGGTGAGGGTCGGTGCCAGGCGCTGGCCGGCGGCCTGCTCCACGGCGTCGAGCATCTGGCGAATGCCGTAGGAAATCTCTGGCAGCGCCAGGCGGTGCCGCGCCAGTTCGTCCAGGCTCACAGGACCCTGCGTCCTGGCCAGCGGATGCGCCGGGGCCACCAGCGCATAGAGCGGCTGCGGCCGGCTGCCGTGTACCCGCAGGTGCGGATCGCGCGGCGGATTGAACACCAGTCCCAGATGCGCTTCGTCTTCCACTACCTGGCGGATCACCTCGTTGGTGCCTACCACGTTGACCCTGACCTCGATCTCCGGATGCCGCGCGGAGAAGTCCCCCAGGGTATGCGACAGGTCGCCGATAAACCCTTCGCCGATGGCCAGCACCACGTTGCCGGTGCGCAGGCCCTGGAGGTCGGCGATGGCGTCTCGCAGGCCGTCGAGCTGGGTCTGGCGCTGGCGGAAGTAGTCCAGGACGAGCTGGCCGGCCTCGGTCGGGGTGATGCCGCGGCGGTGTCTTTCGATGAGGTCGACGCCCAGTTCGGCCTCGACCTGAGCGATCTGCCGGCTGACCGCGGACGGGGCGATGTCGAGGGCGTCGGCGGCAGCGCGCACGCTACCCAGGCGCACGGCCTCGACGAAGTAATGCAGGCGCTGTTCGTGAATTCCACGCATCCTTGTGTTCTCGTAAAGGCAACGGAAAAGGCTGTTTCCAGTATTGGAGAGAGAACAGGCCGCTGTCCATACTCGGGCCAAGACCACGGCTGCACCGGCCTGGACGAGGGCCGCGCTGCAGTGCCCCGGAACCCTGGAAAACCCCGAGCGAGACGCTGTTGACGCCGTGGGCTCCCTCTTCCGGTAAGCCACGCCTGCGCCCTCGACCAGGCACCTAGAACGACCGGGTCACGCTCCCTTGCGGAGCCCTTTTCTGCCCAGCGGGCCTCGCCGCTCGCGTCTGCCAACCATACCTACAACCGAGCCCGCGAGTGGGCCGCAGGGGGAAGAATGAGCGCCAACCCGACTCTGGCCGTCGGCCAGGACCGTGCTGTCAGCGATACCGTGAAACTCTATTTCTGGGCGGCGCTGGTGCTGCTGATCGCCGAGCTGATCGGCTCGGTCAGCATCCCGTTGGGGCCGGGCAAGGTGGTGCTGCTGCCGATGATCTGGGCGCTGTTGCTGGGCGCCGCCGTTGGCCTGGCCAGCAAGCGTCTGCCGCAGGGCTTGAGTGTCAGCCGCAGCGCCCAGGTGCGCTCGGCGGCCATCCTGCAGTACGCCCTGCTGATCTTCATCGCCAAGCTCGGCCTGGTGGTGGGTGGTTCCTTGCCCACGGTGATCGCCGCCGGCTGGGCGCTGGCCTTCCAGGAGCTGGGCCATTTCGTCGGCACCATCCTGCTCGGGCTCCCTGTGGCGCTGCTGCTGGGCATCAAGCGCGAGGCCATCGGCGCCACCTTCTCGGTGGGGCGCGAACCGAGCCTGGCGATCATCGGTGAACGCTACGGCATGGACTCCCCGGAAGGCCGCGGCGTACTCGCCGAATACCTCACCGGCACCCTGATCGGCGCGGTGTTCATGGCCATCGTCGCCGGCTTCATCGCCAGCCTGAACATCTTTCACCCCTATTCCCTGGCCATGGGGGCCGGCATCGGCTCGGGTAGCATCATGGCCGCCGCGGCCGGTGCGGTGGCGGCCCAGCAGACCCCCGAGGTGGCCAAGGAGGTCATGGCCCTGGCCGCTGCGGCCAACCTGATCACCACCACCCTGGGTACCTATTTCACCCTGTTCATCTCCCTGCCGCTGGCGGTCTGGGGTTATCGAGTGCTGGAGCCGCGCATCGGCCGGACCACCAAGGCCTCCTTCGCCCAGAGCGCAGTGGACCAGACGGTGGTGGACGAGCCGGTGGAGCTGGGGTGGTCGGGACGCCTGAGCGCCTGGTTCGCCGCGGCCGGCCTGGCCCTGCTTGGCACCTTCGTGGCGACCAAGGCGCTGCCGGCTGCCGCCCTTACCGCGGTGGCGCTGATGATCGGCGCGGCCTTCATCGGCGAGTTGCTCTGCCAGCTGTTCCGTCGCAAGGTGCCGGCGGTGTGCTGGGTGTCGCTGGTGGCCATGTTCCTCACCTCGCCCTGGTGCCCGCTGGCGCCGCAGATCACCGCCGCCTCCAATACCGTCGGCGTGCTGGCGGTGATCACCCCCATGCTGGCCTTCGCCGGCCTGTCCATCGCCAAGGACATCCCGGCCTTCCGCCGCCTGGGCTGGCGCATCGTGGTGGTGTCCCTCACCGCCGGCTTCGGCACCTTCATCGGTGCGGTGTTCATTGCCGAGCTGTTCCACTAGGAGCCTGTTCATAATCTGCTGCGCGTCGGCCAAACTGCGTTGAAAAGGCCTTCGGAATGCTCATTTACCCTTCGTAAACTCCGCTTCCTCAGGCCTTTCGCCTTGTTTGTCTCTAGCTCGCGAGATTATGAAAAGGCTCCAAGATGCCTGGCCCCGGTCGCCGTGACCGGGGGCGGGGTTCATACTGCAGCCTTCACCCCTGGAGGTTTCCATGCAGCCCGATGCCCCTTCGCTCGCCGCCCATATCGATCATACCCTGCTCGCCGCCGACGCCAGTCGCGTGCGTATCGCTCAGTTGTGCGCCGAGGCCATGACCCATGGCTTCTATTCGGTGTGCGTGAATTCAGGCCAGGTGCCCTATGCGGCCGAGCAACTGGCCGGCAGCCCGGTCAAGGTCTGCGCGGTGGTGGGCTTTCCGCTGGGCGCCGGGCTGAGCGCGGCCAAGGCGTTCGAAGCCGAGCAGGCCATCGCCGCCGGAGCCGGGGAGATTGACATGGTGCTCAACCTTGGCTGGCTCAAGGATGGCCTGCTGGACGAGGTGTCCGCCGACATCGCCGCGGTGTTGGCCGCCTGTGGCGCGGTGCCGCTCAAGGTGATCCTGGAGACCGGCCTGCTCGACGACACCCAGAAGCGCCAGGCCTGCCGCATCTGTCGCGACCTCGGGGTGGCCTTCGTCAAGACCTCGACGGGCTTCGGCCACGGCGGCGCGACCCTGGAAGACGTGCGGCTAATGCGTGAGGAGGTGGGGCCTGAGCTGGGCGTCAAGGCGTCCGGTGGGGTGCGCGACCGGGCTACGGCCCTGGCCATGCTGGCGGTCGGCGCGACGCGGCTGGGGACCAGTTCGGGGGTGGCCATCGTCAGTGGGGGCGAGGGTGGGGCGGGGTATTAGGGCTTCTTTTGCCTGCAAATAGATTGTGTTGAGCGCTCAATAGAGAAAGCTCTCATCTTCAAACTTGCTGAGGGCAGGAATATTTGCAGTTTGCTCCATACTTCGAGAGTTGCTTGCCTACCCCATACCGCTAGGCCAAGGGTGATCTGTCATGATCTATTAGTCCCGGATACTGTTTAAATTTTCCTCGGCAATGGCGGGCGTAACATGCCATGGGATTGATGCGTCCGCTGTTAGTTTTAATGTTGTATCAGCAACCTGCTAATGTCGTGTAGTGTCTGGGTGACTCACAGCTATTGATAGCTACGTCATAGCTGGTCCATAAATAGGCGCATAGAGTTGACCTTATAAGGTGGTGCTATTTAATTATAAATAGTTCGCTTTTTTTTAAAAAAGAATTGATTCTTTTGTTTTGTAGTTCTTCAGGTGTGAACGGCTGCCAGCCTATATAAGCTTTGCTGTTCAAAATGCCGCCTGTACTGTCTCCCTTTAAAAGTATACTCAGAGAAGGGTTCGTCCAAGGCCAGCTGAAGGAATTATACCCATTATAAGGGGCGAGCAGTTTGAATTCGTCGATGGGGGACCATCCTGAAGCTGCTTGCGCCTCTATCTCAAAACGCTTGATCCAATTGGAAAAGTCGATGGAATGGGTGGTGGATACGAAATAAAGTGGCGCGAAAGCGATCAGCGATATAGTTGCCGTAAATTTGGTTTTGCTTTGCGGTAATGAGTAATTTCTATATTTTTTATATATGTCAATCGCAAGTGTTGCAGCGAAAACGTAGCACAAAATTAGACCTGAAGCTGATCTGAATGTGTAGTTCATGCTTGGTGAGTTCCAAGGCTGTTGGCTTGTGATGACTAAAATGACGGTTGCTAAAAATAGCAAGATGGTAAGAGGTTTTGCTTGTTGCAGGGGTATTTGGTTTATGAAGTAGGTTGTGGTTAATAAAATTAGAAATATAAATTGTTTATTTTTTATTGTGCTTAATATGTTCCCTGCTGCTGCTAAATTCGCGGGATCTCTTGGGTATAGCATGGAAGAGGCCGAGACTGTTACAGCGGCTGAGAAAAGGAAAAGCAAGAAGAATAAAGTGAGTTTGCTTCGTGTGTTAATGCTAGGTGCGGTCTCGTTCAGTTTGATCGCTGCAAGAGCAAAAAGGACTGGTCCTATGAAGATCATGGCTTCGTAGGATCTTGTAAGGCATATCGCAGACAAAATAAGCAAGATTGAGTCTGTGCGGTTAAGGCTGCCCTTTATTAAAGTTGAGAAGCAGTAGGCAGATAATGCATATGTTAAATTATACTCACCTATAGCAAAAAAACCAGAGGAAAGATAGGTTGCAGAAAATGCGATAAGTAGGGTCCAGAAGTGACTCGATTTTAAGTGCTGAGCTAAGGCTAGAAGCCAGACGAGCGCTGGGATTCCTATAACTCCAAAATTATATATGTATATCAGGCTTGTGATGTCTTTTATATTTAGTTTGATTCCGATTATAATGGGTGTTTGAGTTACTATTTGAGCAAAGGCTCTGGGGTGATCAAAATCCCAGTATGCTTCTCTTGAGAGGATGTTGTAGAGAAAGAATGATCCGTCGGCATAAAGCCCTTTTACTGCGTAGAGGTCTATTGCAGCGATCAAAAGGATAGCTATGAGGATCGTTTTTTTTATCAACACGTCACAATAATGTGGCCTCATTTTAACTTGCTCTATATGTTGATTTTATTGAAAATAAAGTTTGGCAGGTGTTGTATGATTAACATAATTAATCGCCATTTCTTTGGGGTGTATATGACGGATTTTCCTGACTCCAAGCCTTCGATAATCTGTTTTGCTACATCTTCAGCGGACGCTAGTTTGGCGCCTTTGTCTTTTAGGTGGGCTGTCATTGGTGTATCTGTTGGGCCAGGGTTGATTAATATCACTTTCACCCCTGTGCTTGCAAAGCGGTGCTGCATTCCTTGAGCATAGCGAGTGACCAATCCTTTGGCTGCTCCATATATGTAATTAGATTTGCGTCCCCGCTCGCCTGCCACGGAGCTTATTAAGGCAATAGTACCGTAGGCAGTTTTTTCCATCTCTTTAGCAAAGGCTTCTGCGTAAAGGACAGGTGATAGCCCATTGATTTCTAGTGCACTACGGCAAACCTTAAGATCATATTGGCATTCGGTTTGGTCAGGAAGCGACCCATGCGCGATCAATACGATATCTATTCGGCCTGACTGTGCAATATTTTCAGCTGTAGCAGTTATGGCTACTGAATCCAAAAAATCTGCTTTGACGACTTGGATCTCTGATTCTGGACAGCGTACCCGAAGATCCTTTGCTACTCGTTCGACGCGTTGCACGTCGCGTCCAACCAAAATAAGGTCAAGGTGCTGTTTTTCCAGCCATAGCCTAGCGCATTGTTCGGCGATGGCTGAGGTGGCACCAATAATTACGATTTTTTTCTTGCTGATCATTTAGCTTCCCATTAGGCGGCGCGATAGGCTGGAGCTTATGCCACTGTCACGATATCTCTTGAATTCATCCAGGCGAGGAAAGCCTGCCTCAAAAAGCTCCCTAGGCATTCGAGCATCTTTTGCTGGATAAATACGGCCATTAGCTTCACGCACAATGGCGTCTAAGCGATCAAATAGTTTATGCGTTATCCCTCCAAGATTCGGGAAGTCCATTGCTAATGTTACCCCCGGCTGTGGGAAACTCAGCATGCCTAGTGGTTGGCGGTCACCAAAGGTCTTTAAAACAGCTAGGAAAGAACCACTCATTGATCGTGCAATTTCCTTTAACATGGCCTGCGTTGCATCTTTACCTATGTCTCGAGGCACAACGCTTTGATATTGAAAGAATCCCTTTGGGCCATACAGTCGGTTCCATTGCAGAAGATTGTCTAGCGGGTAGAAAAATTGCTCATAATACGTAATGGATGTCCCTGCTTGTCTTTTTTTGAGATGATAATACATTGTATTGAAAGGACGTAGTGATAGCCTGTTGATTAAGGATATGGGGGGTACTATAGGTATAGTTATGCTGCGCTTTTTAGGAATTGGGCGTTCGACTATTCCAGTGTGATTTCCACGCATGAACAGGCCGCGACCATTGCTGCCACTGATACAGTCTATCCACGATACGGTATATTCCCATCCTGCTTCGGATTCATCTGCGAGATGGAAAAAATCATCTAGGTTTGAATAGGGGATTGTCTCCGTATGCAGCCAGGGACTGCCTACCTTCCTTAACTGAATTTCAGCTTGAGTGATTATACCGGTAAGGCCCATGCCGCCGATAGTGGAAGCAAACCAGTCCGGTCGTTCAGTCGGGCTGCATTGGATAACTTCACCGTCGGTTCGGATTAAAGAAAGGCTTTTTAAATGATCGCCAAAAGAACCTACGGCATGATGATTTTTGCCGTGTACGTCATTGGCAATCGCTCCGCCTACGGTTACCAGCTGAGTACCTGGCGTGACGGGTAAAATCCAGCCGCGTGGAATAGCAAATAGCTGTATGTCTCGTAATGTGACACCGGCCTCGCATACAATGCGCCCATTTTTTTCATCGAAACCGATGAGGTGGTTTAGGCCAGTTGTAACCCAAAGCGTACCCTCTGGGTTTAAACAAACATCGCCGTAGCTGCGCCCCATGCCATGAGCTACACCTGGGTGAGTTGTATGGCAAACGAGTTCTTTAGTCGTAAATGGGTCGCTTAGTCTTACTATGCGATGAGGGGACGCATTCAGTCGTCCCCAAGAGCTAGCTATATTCATATGGAGTTCTTGCAGAAGACGAACCGTTTGTCTAGGTGGTACTTGATAAAATAGCCTATTGCAAGCCCAATAATGCCGCCAAAATAGCGCATTTTCTTGGACTCGAAGATCAAGTGGAAGCCATACTCAAAGCCCCAAAATATCATGGTTGTCACCAGTCCCATGATGGTGTATAGAGCAAAAAGTTGAGTGTCATGAGATGTGTTGAGTGTCTTGAATTTAAAAATATATCGCTTATCAAGAATGTACTTGACAAGGAGGCCTATTGATGTTCCAAAAAAAATCGACGATGGAAGCTGAAGAGCGCCGCTGTACATGCGGGTGACTAGCTCTTGAGCGCCGATATTTGCTGCAGTCGAGATTAATGCGAAAATGGCATAGCTGATAGCCAACCTAGTTGTAGACATTGATGATATCACTGAGGTCAAAGAAAGATGCATGATACCGTAATGCGGCGCTCGCTTCTAGCGCAGGTGCTAGGGCTAGTCAAGTTGATGCGGCCCAAGCAGTGGGTAAAGAACGGTTTTGTTCTGGCGCCATTAGTTTTTGCCGGCTTTTTTTTGGATGCTAGAGCCGTTGGTCACGCGTTGTCGGCAATGGTTCTATTTTGTGTTGCTTCGTCGGCAACATATGTTGTTAACGATATGCACGATATCGAGCGAGATCGTCGACATCCAAAAAAATCAAAAACCCGGCCTTTGGCGAGTGGGATTGTTTCTAAATTCGCTGCTACGATTTTGCTCGTGGTGTTATATGGCGTTTTGGTACTGGGCTGGTTTGTTGCTCCGAAAGTTATAGGTGTTATTGCTTTCTACTTGATTTTGAATGTCGGTTACACTTTTGTGTTCAAGCATCAGCCAGTGGTCGATATATTTGTCATTGCTATAGGCTTTGTGTTGCGCGTTTATGCGGGTGCCATGGCATTGGATGTTCCTGTTTCCTCTTGGATGTTTATCACTACCCTTTGTTTGGCTTTGTATCTGGCCGCCGTGAAGCGTCGCCAGGAACTCAGTAAGAGTGGTAGTGAAGGGCGTCAGGTGCTTGAGAAATACTCCGCATCACTCGTGGATCGCTATGCGGAAATGTCAGCAACTGGAGCATTACTTTTTTATAGCATGTTCGTAATGTCTGCCAAGCCTGAATTGGTGGTTACGATTCCGCTGGTTTTGTTTGGCTTATTCCGTTATTGGTTCGTAGTAGAGGCTCTTGATGGTGGTGAGTCGCCTACAGATGCGCTGTTCGCTGACTGGCAGCTATTACTTACAGTTGTGCTTTGGGTGGTTGCATGTGGTTGGATGCTTTGGCCGGTGCAGGGGTAATCATGGTCATCTCTTATGCTCTTACACCATTTTTGGCATGGCTTGTTGCTGGAACGTCAAAATTTATTATCAATAGTTTCAAGGCCAAGCAACTTGCTTTTGGGCTAGTCGGCTATGGCGGGTTGCCGAGTAATCACAGTGCGATAGTAAGTAGCATGGCCGCGCTTATCGCTTTCAAGGAGGGCATTGGGAGTCCTTCCTTTGGTGTCGCTATTGCGCTGGCTTTTATTGTTATTCTTGATGCTGCCAGTCTTCGTCGGCAAATAGGAAGGCAGGCTGTTATTCTTAACAGGCTGGCGGCTGGATCCTCTGGTTACCGGCCGGTGCGTGAACGTATGGGTCACACTCGAGTAGAAATTGCTGCTGGGGTCATGGTCGGTGTCTTAGTTGCTATGGCTGTCAGTAAATATTTGAGTTGATAGTTGCGTTGCACGATGGTTCTCCGGTATTGGTGGTTGGTCGATGAGTACCTATGCCCTGCTGTTCCCTATTATATAGTTATCAGTCGATATTGATGCGGTTGATCAATAATTATTAAGTCTTGCTCCGAGTTTATTTTCGCTGGACTTTTATATTGCTCATCAATAAAGGCTTACTCTGATCCTTGGCTGTACAGCTTGGAATCGCTGAAGTCCCCCGGCGCCAGTACCTCGCCGACCAGGATCAGCGCGGTGCGGCGGAAGTCCTTGTCGCGGGCCCGTTCGACGATGTCGGCCAGGGTGCCCTGGACGCTGTCCTGGTCCGGCCAGCTGGCGCGGTGGACGATGGCCACCGGGCAGACGGGGCCGTAGTACGGCAGCAGGTCGGCGACGATGCGCTCCAGCTGGCCCACGCCGAGATGGATGGCCAGGGTGGCGCGGTGGCGGGCCAGGTCGGCCAGGGCCTCGCCCTCCGGCATGGCGGTACGGCTGGCGTAGCGGGTGAGGATCACTGTCTGGCTGACCCCCGGCAGGGTCAGTTCGCAACCCAGCAGCGCGGCGCAGGCGGCGGTGGCGGTCACCCCGGGGACGATCTCGTAGGGAATGCCCAGCGCCTGCAGGCGGCGGATCTGCTCGCCGATGGCGCCGTACAGCGAGGGATCGCCGGAGTGCACCCGGGCCACGTCCTGCCCGCGGGCATGGGCGGCGGCCAGGTGGCCGACGATGGTGTCGAGATCCAGGCTGGCGGTGTCGATCACCGTCTCGGCGCTATGACCTTCCAGCACCGCGGGCGGCACCAGGGAGCCGGCATAGAGGATCACCGGGCACTGGCGGATCAGCCGCTGGCCCTTGACGGTGATGAGGTCGGGATCGCCGGGACCGGCGCCGATGAAATGGACGGTCATGGGGTTTCCTTGGTCAGGGCTGCGAGCAGGTCGGCGACGCTGGCGAATTCACGATCGACGGTGGGCAAGGCGGGGCGGCGCAAGATCAGCACCGGCAAGCCCCGCTCGCGGGCCACCTGCAGCTTGGGCTGGGTGGCGGCGCTGCCACTGTTCTTGCTGATCAGCACATCGAACTCTCCGTCGCCAAACAGCGCGCGTTCGGCTTCCAGGGCGAAGGGACCACGGTCGGCGATGATCCGTGCCCGCTCGGCAACGGGCTGAGCGTCGAGCAGGCGCAGGGTCCAGAACTGGTGGGTCGGGATCTCCGCGAGGTGCTCCAGGGGTTCGCGCCCCAGGGTAAAGAAGGGACGCGCGAAGGGCGCCAGCGCGGTTTGCAATTCGGCCCAGTCGGCCACCTCGCGCCAGTTATCGTCGGCTCCGGCCTGCCAGCCCGGGCGGCGCAGGGCCCAGCAGGGGACACCGGCCTGGGCCGCGGCAAGGGCGGCGTTTTTGCTGATTCGGGCGGCGTAGGGATGGGTGGCGTCCAGCAGCAGGTCGATGCTTTCACTGTGGAGAAAGGCGGCCAGGCCCGCGGCACCACCGTAGCCACCGACCCGCACCTGGCAGGGCAGGTCCTGGGGTACGCGACCGAGACCGGCCAGGCTGTAGATAGCCGCGGCCGGCAGCGTGCGAGCGATGGCCAGGGCTTCGGTGGTGCCGCCGAGCAGAAGGATCTTCATCGGGTTGCTTCCAGCTGGGCGCCGTGGGTTTGGTCAGGCATGGCGCGCCCTCACCCCGGCCCCTCTCCCCGAGGGAGAGGGGAGGAAAAGCGGTGCCTGGAGTCGAGTCGGGGAGCAGGACGGCTAGTCTCCCTGTAGAGCAGAATAGGAGGCGTCAGTCCGGACGCCAGACTTCCACCCCACCACCTAGCCGCCCTCTCTCCCCTGTGGGGAGAGGGGGCAAGGAGCAGCTCAGAGTCTTCAAGGATGAAAGGGGCACACCCAACCACCCCCCTTCCCCCGTGGGGAGGGGGCAGGGGTAAGGAGGCAGTGCGCGGCTCAGAGTCTTCAAGGATGGAAGGGACACACCCAACCGCCCCCTCTCCCCCGCGGGGAGAGGGTTGGGGTGAGGGGGCAAGGCGCTGCGTACAGTCTGCACGTATGGAAGGGACACACCCGATCACCCTCTCTTCCCTCGGGGAGCGGCGACCAAGATCAGCACTCACGACTTCACCACCTCCAACAAGGTGATAGGCAGCGCCGCACGCCAGGTGTCGAAGGCGCCCAGCGGCTGGGCCTGGGCCACCTGCAGGCGGGTCAGGTCGCCACCGTGGCGTGCGCGGAAAGCCACCAGGGCGGCCTCGGTCTGCAGGGTCACGGCGTTGGCGACCAGGCGACCGCCGGGACGCAAGGCCGCCCAGCAGGTGTCCAGCACCCCTGGCGCGGTGAGGCCGCCGCCGATGAAGATGGCGTCCGGGGTGGCCAGACCGGTCAGGGCCTCCGGTGCCTGGCCGGCCACCAGGTGCAGGGCCGGGGCGCCGAGGTGATCGCGGTTATGGAGGATATGCGCCTGGCGTCCGGCGTCGGCCTCGATGGCCAGTACCCGGCAACTGGGATGGCTGCGCGCCCATTCGATGCCGATGGAGCCGCAGCCGGCGCCCACGTCCCATAGCAGCTCGCCAGGGCGCGGCGCCAGGCGCGCCAGGGTCACGGCGCGCACGTCTCTCTTGGTCAGTTGGCCGTCGTGGCGATAGGCGCTGTCCGGCAGGCCGGGGGTGAGCGGCAGGCCCGTCTCACCGGTCTCGCTGAGGACCTCGATGGCCACCAGATTCAACGCTGCCGCTTCGGCCAGTGACCAAGCCTGGGCGCTGCCGGTGATGCGGCGTTCCAGGGGGCCGCCCAGGTGTTCCAACACCTGCAACTGGCTGGCGCCAAAGCCCTGCTCCACCAGCAGCTCGGCCAAGGCAGCGGGACTGCGGCCGTCGTTGCTCAGCACCAGCAGCCGGGCACCCGGATGCAGGTGGTGCACCACCCCGGCCAGGGGCCGGGCCACCACCGACAGCAACGCCACCTCCTGCAGGGGCCAGCCCAGGCGGGCCGCGGCCAGGGAATAGGAGGAGGGCGCCGGTAGCACCTGCAGTTCGTCGGCCGACAGCTGGCGCGAGAGGCTCGCGCCGACGCCGAACAGCATGGGATCACCGCTGGCCAGCACGCAAACCGGCGTACCGCGCCGGTCCAGGACCGGGGCCAGGGCGAAGGGCTGCGGCCAGGGCTCGCGGGTGGCGCGGATGCAGGGTGGCAGCAGCGCCAGCTGGCGCGGACCGCCGATGACGACCTGCGCCTCCAGCAGGGCGCGACGCGCCTGCTTGCCGAGGCCGGGGTAGCCGTCTTCGCCGATACCCACCACGGTCAGCCAGGGGATCATGAACAAACCTCATCGAACGTCAGCCGACCGGGCGTTTTCAAGGGGTCGGGCAAAGCGGGCATAATAGCGGCTTTCTCCGTCCAGCCCGACCTTCCGCCGTGAATCCTCTGTCTTCCTCCGCCACCGTCCCGCGGCCCTCGGCCTGTCCGGGATTGCTGCGCATCGTGCCCGCGCGCGATGGCGGCCTGTGCCGGGTGAAGTTGCCGGGTGGACGACTAACGGCAGACCAGGCACGGGCCATCGCTGCCGCCAGCGAGCGCTGGGCGACTGGGGTTTTGGAACTGACCAACAGAGCCAACCTGCAACTGCGTGGCGTGCGCCCGGAAGGGGCCGATGCCCTGGTCGCTGACTTGCAAGCCGCCGGTCTGGGCCCCAGCGATCCGGCTGCCGACGACGTGCGCAATCTGTTGCTGAGCCCTGCGGCGGGCCGCGATCCGCAACAGCAGCAGGACGTCCGCCCCCTGGCCGCCGAACTGCTGGCCCTGTTGGAAGGCGACCGCCGCCTGCATGGGCTATCGGCCAAGTTCGCCCTGCAATTGGACGGCGGCGAAGCCCTGGCGCGGCTCGATCATCCCCACGATGTCTGGCTGTCGGCGCGCGCCGAGGGCTTCGTGCTCGGCCTGGCCGGTACGCTGCTGGATGCACCCCTGGGTCTGATCCCCGTGGGGCACGAGGTAGCCACGGTGGCGACCCTGCTGCATCGCTTTCTCGACCTGGCCGGTCCCGAGCAGAGCCGCATGCGACAGTTGCTGGCGCAATATCCGGTCGAGGAGCTGCTGGTCGGTCTGGATCTGCTGCCGACTCCAAGCCAGCCACGCGCGCCAGCGGAAACCGCCAGGCGCCTGGGTAGCCATCCCCAGCGCCAAGCCGGCTTCCACTGGGTCGGCACCCAACCCGCCCTGGGTCGACTGCCAGCCGCGACCCTGGCCGCGGTCGCCGACCTGGCCGAGCGCCTGGGCAATGGCGACCTGCACCTCACCCCCTGGCAGGGCCTGCTGCTGCCGGATGTACCAGTAGATAAGGCAGCCGAGCTGCTCGCCTTGCTGGCTGCCCTGGAGCTGACCACCGATGCCGCGGCGCCCCTGGCCCGATTGGTCGCCTGTACCGGCAGCCAGGGCTGCGCCAAGGGCCAGGCCGACACCAAGGGCGATGCGCTGCGCCTGGCCGGGCAGCTGCCCGCGGACGTCGAGGTGCACCTCTCCGGTTGCCCACGCAGTTGCGCCCTGGCCGGCCAGGCCCCCCACACCCTGCTGGCGGTGGCCCCCGGCCGCTATGACCTCTTCGCGCGCGACGCTACCCAGCCCGGTCCGGGCCGGCGGCGCGCCACCCAACTATCCCTCGACGAGGCCGCCGCCTGGCTGGCCCGGAGTCCTAGTGATGCTTGAATACGAACGCGACGGCCAGGCGATTTATCGCCAATCCTTCGCCACCATCCGCGCCGAGGCCGATCTCTCGGCCATCCCCGCCGATCTGGAAAAGCTCGCCGTGCGGGTGATCCACGCTTGCGGCATGGTCGACGTGGTCCGGGACCTGGCCTTTTCCCCGGGTGCCGGGGCGGCCGGTCGCGCGGCCCTGGCGGCCGGTGCGCCCATCCTCTGCGACGCGCGCATGGTCGCCGAGGGCGTCACCCGTACCCGGCTGCCGGCGGATAATCAGGTCATCTGCACCCTGCACGACGAGGGCATTCGCGAGCTGGCGCTGGAGCGGGGCAACACCCGCTCGGCAGTGGCCCTGGAGCGCTGGCGGCCGCACCTGGCCGGCAGCGTGGTGGTGATCGGCAATGCCCCCACGGCGCTGTTCTACCTGCTGGAAATGCTCGATGCCGGCGCGCCCAAGCCGGCGCTGATCCTCGGCATGCCGGTGGGCTTCGTCGGGGCGATGGAGTCCAAGGACGCCCTGGCCGCCGACAGCCGTGGCGTGCCCTACGTCATCGTCCGCGGTCGGCGGGGCGGCAGTGCCATGGCCGCCGCGGCGGTCAACGCCCTGGCCACGGAGGTGGAGTGATGGCCGGCCGCCTGCTCGGCCTGGGCGTCGGCCCGGGCGATCCGGAACTCATCACCCTGAAGGCCCTGCGCCTGCTGCAGGGCGCACCGGTAGTGGCCTATTTCGTCGCCAAGGCCAAGGCTAACGTCGGCCAGGGCGGCAATGCCTTCGGCGTCATCGAGGGCTATCTGCAGGACGGCCAGCAGCGCCTGCCGCTGGTCTATCCGGTGACCACCGAAAAGCTGGCGCCGCCGCTGTCCTACGAGACGGTGATCGCCGACTTCTACGACACCGCCGCCGCCCAGGTGGCCGATCATCTGGACGCCGGCCGCGACGTGGCGGTGATCTGCGAGGGCGATCCCTTCTTCTACGGCTCCTATATGTACCTGCACGACCGCCTGGCCGAGCGCTACGAGGCCCAGGTGGTGCCGGGGGTCTGCTCCATGCTCGGCGGCGTGGCCATGCTCGGCCTGCCGCTGGTCTATCGCAACCAGACCCTCACGGTGCTCTCCGGGGTGCTCTCCGCCGAGGAACTCAAGGCGCGCCTGGCGAGCGCCGACGCCGCCGTGGTGATGAAGCTCGGCCGCAACTTCGAGAAGGTGCGTCAGGTCCTGCGTGACCTGGGCCTGGACCAGCGCGCCCGCTACATCGAGCGCGCCACCATGGACAACCAGCGCATCGTCGCGCTGGACGAGGTGGAGCCCATGGCCTCGCCGTATTTCTCGCTGGTAGTGGTGCCGGGGGTGAAATGGAAGGGTTGAGCCCGGCCATCGTCATCCTCGGTCCCGGCGCCCTGGCCACCGCCCGCCGCTTGCAGAGCGGCTTGCCAGGCAGCCTGGTGCACGGCCTGGCCGGCCGGGTCGAGGGCGATGTCAGCTACAGCGCCTTCGGCGACCATCTGCGTGACCTCTATCGGCAACAGCGGCCGTTGGTGGTGCTCTGCGCCGCCGGCATCGTCATCCGCAGCCTGGCGTCCTTGCTGGATGACAAGACCGCCGAGCCGCCGGTGCTGGCGGTGGCCGAGGACGGTAGCGCCGTGGTGCCGCTGCTGGGTGGCCTGGCCGGCGCCAATTGCCTGGCCCGTCAGCTCGGTACGCTGCTGGAGGTGGCCCCGGCCATCACCACCAGTGGCGAACTGAGATTCGGCACCTGTCTGCTCGATCCGCCGGCCGGCTATGCCCTGGCCGATGTCGACGTGGCCAAGCACCGGGTGGCCGATCTGCTGGCCGGTGAGCCGGTGCGCATCGAGGGCGAGGCGCCCTGGCTGGAGGAGGTGCCCCTGGCCCGCGATCCTGGCGCGCGGCAACGCATCCTGGTCTCGCCCATGATCAGCGCTGACGACCACACCCTGTTGATCCATCCCCGCGCCGTGCTGGTGGCGGTGCGCGCCGATGCCACGGCTGCCGCGGTCAGCGAGCGACTCGCCCGCGCCGGCTATGCACCGGCTGCCGTGGCGGTGCTGCTGGCGCGCGCCGAGGACATGCCCGACCTGCGCCTGGCTGAACTGGCCGACGCCCTGAGGCTGCCACTGCGTTTCGTCGATAATACCACCCCTGAATTCGCCGGGCAGGCGGTGGTGCAGGCGCAGGAGGAGGGTGTCGCCCTGTACCTGCACTCGGCGCCGCTGGAGATCGATCTTCTCGGCCAACGCCGCGGGCGCCTTAGCGTGGTGGGCCTCGGCCCCGGTGCGGCGGAGCTCATGGCACCGGTGGTGCGCCGCGCCCTGGACCAGGCCCAGGACGTGCTCGGCTACGCCACCTACGTGAAGTTGGCCGGCCCTTTGCGCCCGGACCAACTGGCCCATGCCAGCGACAACCGCGAGGAATTGCAGCGCGCCCGCCATGCCTTCGAACTGGCCGCCAGCGGGCGCCAGGTGGTGATGGTGTCGTCCGGCGATCCGGGCGTCTTCGCCATGGCCGCCGCGGTGCTGGAGGTGCTGGAAGGCGCCGACGATCCGCGCTGGGCGGCGGTTGAGCTGGAAATCCTGCCAGGCATCACCGCGGCCATGGCCAGCGCCGCCCTGGCCGGCGCGCCCCTGGGCCACGACTTCTGCCTGATTTCCCTGTCCGACAACCTCAAGCCCTGGGCGGTGATCGAGCAGCGCCTGCGCCAGGCCGCCGCGGCGGACCTGGCCATGGCCTTCTACAACCCCATCTCCAAGGCGCGTCCGCACCAGCTGGAGCGGGCGCTGGACGTCCTGCGCAGTTGCCGCCCGGCGACCACCCCGGTGATCCTCGGCCGCGACGTCGGCCGTCCGGGTGGCGGTCTCGAATACACCAGCCTCGGTGCCCTGCGCAGCGAGATGGTGGATTCGCGCACCCTGGTGATCCTCGGCTCCAGCCATACCCGGCGTTTCCCCCGGGCCGATGGCGGTGAATGGGTCTATACGCCGCGCTGGTATGATCCGAAATTGTTATAAAGTAACATTTAGTGCTTGAATCCTGGTCGCCGCTGCCTCACCCTCGGCGACCCCTTAGATCCCTTGGCGGGAAGCCGGTGAGAATCCGGCGCGGTCGCGCCACTGTGAGCTTCAAGAGAAGCGAGCCAGACCTTGCCAGGGGACACCCAACATCCAAAAGGGACGCGTCATCCCAAGGAGAGTCCATGTTTCGCCATCTTCTGCCGCTGCTCGCCGCCGGCCTGTTGTCCGCTGCCTCTCTCACAACCCAGGCGGCCACCGCCTATCCGCTAACCGTGCACAACTGCGGTCGTGACCTGGTCTTCGAGCGCGCGCCCCAGCGGCTGGTCAGCCTCGGCCAGGCCAGCACCGAGCTGCTGCTGCGCCTGGGCGTAGGGTCGCGAATAGTGGGTACCGGTGTCTGGTTCGGCGGCTTGCCCAAGGATCTGCAGGAGGCCGGCAAGGGCATTCCGCGCCTGGCCGACAATGCGCCCAGCTTCGAAGCCGTGGTCGGCACCCGACCGGACCTGGTGGCGGCCCAGTACACCTATCACGTCGGCCCCGGCGGCGAGGTGGCGGACTTCCCGCGCTTCGCCAAGCTGGGGATCGCCGCCTACGTGGCGCCCAGCGATTGCGAAGGCAAGGCGGTCACCGCCGACTCCAACAGCGACGGCAGCCGCAGCTCGCCCTTCGACATGAATCTGGTGACTCGCGAGGCACATGAACTGGCGGCCATCCTCGATGTGCAGCCGGCCGGTGAGCATCTGGTCGCCGAACTGGACCGCCGCATCGCCGCCGCCGGCGAGCAGGCCAAGGCGGCCGGCGTCCAGGGGCGTTCGGTGCTGTTCTGGTTTTCTAGTCCGCGGTTAGAGGGCGATCCCTGGGTCGCCGGCAATCTCGGCGCACCGGCCTGGATCGCCCGGGCCCTGGGGCTGCGCAATGTGGTCGACAGCGCCGAGGAATGGCCGGCGGTGAGCTGGGAGCGCGTCGCCGCCCTGGACCCGGACTATCTCGTGGTGGCGCGTATGGATCGTCGTCTCTACCCGGCCGATGACGTGGACAAGAAGCTGGCCTTTCTGCGTAGCGATCCCCTGACCCGCGAATTGCGCGCGGTGCGCGAGAATCATCTGCTGGTGGTGGACGCCGCGACCCTCAACCCCTCGCTGCGGGTCGTGGACGGCGTCGAAGCCCTGGCTGCCGACCTGGCCAAGCCGCAACCATGAGTCTGCCCCTGGCCGCCGAGGGCGCCCGGCCCTGGCGCTGGCTGCTGGGCCTGGCCGCGGTGCTGGCCCTGGCGGCCAGCGTGGTGTTGGCGGCGTCCTTCGGCGAGATGCCCATCGCGCCCCTGACCAGCCTGCAGGCCATCGCCAACGGCCTCGGCTTGGGGCCCTATCCGGTGGAGCGCATCGTCCAGGGCATCGTCTGGGAATACCGCCTCAGCCGCGCCCTGGTGGCCGCCTGCTGTGGCGCGGGGCTGGCGGTGTCCGGCGCCATCCTTCAGGCGCTGCTGCGCAATGCCCTGGCCGAACCCTATGTGCTGGGCCTGTCGGCCGGTGCCTCCACCGGCGCAGTGCTGGTGATGCTGCTGGGCGTCGGTGGTGGGATGCTTGGCGTGTCCCTGGGCGCCTTCCTCGGCGCGGTGCTGGCCTTCGCCGTGGTGCTGCCCTTCCTCGGCAGCGGCGGCAGCACCCGCATCATCCTCGCCGGAGTGGCCGCCTCTCAGCTGTTCAATGCCCTGACCGCCTATATCGTCGCCACCGCGGCCAATGCCGAGCAGGCGCGCAGCGTGATGTTCTGGCTGCTCGGCAGCCTGGCCGGGGTGCGCTGGCCGGATGTCTGGCTGGCCGCCGGGGTGGTGCTCGCCGGCCTGCTGGTGTGCCTGGCCTGCGCCCGGGCGCTGGATGCCTTTGCCTTCGGGGAAGACGCCGCCGCCAGCCTCGGGGTCGCCGTGGGGCCGCTACGGCTGCTGCTGTTGGCGGTCACTGGCTTGATCACCGCCTGCCTGGTCAGCCTGGTGGGCGCGGTGGGCTTCGTCGGCCTGGTGATCCCCCATGTGGCGCGTTTCCTGGTCGGGCCGGGACATGGCCGGTTGCTGCCTACCTGCGCCCTGATCGGCGCCCTGTTCATGGTGCTGGCCGATATCGTCGCCCGCACCCTGGTGGCCAAGCAGACCCTGCCCATCGGCGTCGTCACCGCCCTGGTGGGCGCGCCGGCCTTCGCCTTGATCCTCTATCGCGCCCGGGAGGTCCGATGAGTCTCGCCGCGCAGGACGTGGCCTGGAGCGCCGGCGGCCAGCCGATCCTCCGGGGCGTGACCCTGCAGGTGCCACCCGGCGGGGTGCTCGGCCTGCTCGGCCCCAACGGCTCGGGCAAGTCCAGCCTGCTGCGGTTGTTGGCCGGACTGCGGCGGCCAGAGGAGGGGGCGGTCAGTCTCGACAAGACGCCGCTGTCTGAGGTGCGCCGCCGCGACCTGGCGCGCCGCGTCGCCCTGGTGGAGCAGCAGGCCGGCACCGAGGCCGATCTCTCGGTGGCCGAGGTGGTACGCCTGGGGCGCACGCCCCATCGCGGCCTGCTCGACGCCTGGAGCGCGCGCGACGCCGAGGTCTGCCAGCGTGCCCTGGCCCAGGTCGGTCTGGTCGACAAGGCCGGTCGCCGTTGGCATAGCCTCTCCGGTGGCGAACGCCAGCGCGCCCAGATCGCCCGCGCCCTGGCCCAGGAGCCCAGTGAACTCCTGCTGGACGAGCCCACCAACCACCTCGACATCCAGCACCAGTTGGAAATCCTCGACCTGGTGCGGCGCTTGCCGGCCACCTGCGTGCTGGCCATCCACGACCTCAACCTGGCCGCGCTGTTCTGCGACCGCCTGGCGGTGCTCCAGGACGGCCGCCTGGTGGCCGAAGGCGCCCCGGGCACGGTGCTGACGGCAGAGCTGATCCAGCAGGTCTGGGGCGTGCGGGCGCAGGTAGCCTTGGATGGCCCCGACGCCCGCCCGACGATCCGCTACCGGCTGGGCTGACGGCGCCGTACCGGGCCGGCCCGTTCTTCGATGGTCCGCCGCAGGTCCGGGCGGCCACCCATCAGGAACACGGCTTCGGTAGCGATGAACAGCGGGCCGATGGCCAGGCCGGCCAGGTCGTCGAGAAAGGCCGGCTTGCGCCCCTCGTAATGGTGCCCCACGAACTGGATGGCCCAGCCGACCAGGAACAGGCCCAGCCCCCAGGTCAGCCAGACGCCCGTGGCCTGGGCCGCCAGTGCGGCACCCAGCCAGAGGGCAAGACCGAGCAGGACGCTCATCAGCAGGCCTAACGGCCGATCCAGACGTAGGTAGAAGAGGGCCACCGCACCGGCCAGCGGTACCGTGGGTGACAGTGGCCAGCCGGCCAGGCTGAAGACCGGACGCGACAGCAGGATGGCCACCGCCAGGACGATCATCAGGATGCCGGGGAAGTGGCTGGCGATATTGCGCGGGTCGCGGTGATAACGGGCGTACTGACTGAGGTGATCTTCCAGGGTCTTCATCGGCGGCCATCCGTATGTCTGGCGGAGGTTTCAGCATGCGCCCGAGCGGTCGTTTTGTCTGCCTGACAGTAGATCATCAGGATTGCGATAATCGCCCCTTCGCTCGATAATCGATCAAAAGCCTGCCGAGGACCGCCCCGATGGACGATAACCGCACCGCTCACGCCACCGGCCTGCCGCCGCTGGCGGCGCCGCCCATCATCGCCTCGCCGGCCAAGCGCATCGAGGCCTTCACCGGCGACCCGAACTTCATGACCTCCCTGGCGCGTGGGTTGGCGGTGATCCACGCCTTCCAGGAACGCAAGCGCCAGCTGACCATCGCCCAGATCAGCCATCGCACCGAGATCCCTCGCGCCGCGGTGCGCCGTTGCCTGCATACCCTGATGAAGCTGGGCTACGTCACCACCGACGGTCGCACCTATTCGCTGCTGCCCAAGGTGCTGACCCTGGGCCATGCCTATCTGTCGTCGACGCCGCTGGCGGTCACCGCCCAGCCGGTGCTCGATCGCCTGAGCGAACAGCTGCACGAGGCCTGCTCCATGGCCACCCTGGAGGGCGACGAGATCCTCTACATCGCCCGCTCGGCGACGCCGCAGCGGCTGATCTCGGTGGATCTCAGCGTCGGTAGCCGGCTACCGGCCTATTGCACCTCCATGGGCCGCATTCTGCTCGCCGCCCTGGACGATGCCGCGCTACACGACTATCTGGAGCACGCCGACCTGCAGGCCAAGACCAGTCGCACCCTCTATCAGCCGCCGGCGCTCATCGAGTGCCTGGGCCAGGTGCGGCAGCAGGGCTACGTGATCGTCGATCAGGAGCTGGAAGTGGGGCTGAGATCCCTGGCAGTGCCCTTGAGAGACGCGGCCGGCCAGGTGCTGGCGTCGCTCAACGTCGGCACCCATGCCAGCCGGGTCAGCCGCCAGGAGCTGGAGGCGAAATTCCTGCCGGTGTTGCTGGCGGCCAGTGAAGAGCTGAGCACCCGGCTGTTCCACTAGCCGGGCACTCCGCCAACCTGGGCTTAGAAGCGCACCGTCAGCCCGGCATTCACCGAGTGGAAGCGGGTGTCCGAGCCGAACTGGCCCTGGTAGGACAGTCCTACGTCGGTCAGTCGGTTCACCCGCAGGGTCGCCCCGACCTCGGTTACCGCGGTGTCGCGCGCCTGTGGCACGCCCTGCACCTCGAAGCTCGGACCGCCGGCGAAGGACTGCACGTTGCGCGGGTCCAGATCACCATAGGCGCGGCGCCAGCCCAGCGAGCCATAGAGCTGCGTTTCGTGGTTGGCCAGCCGGGTGTTGGCCGTCGCGCGCAGGCCCAGCGTCGAGAAGAAGGTGTCCTGGGTGTCGCTGGAGATGTCCAGCGCGGCCGGGCCGCCTTTCTCGTGTAGGTCCGCGGCGTCGAAGCGCACGTAGGAGAGCCCGGCGAAGGGTTCCAGCACCACCTGGCCGAAGGGGATGCGATAGGCGGCTTCACCCCCGGCCTGCAGGGATTCGGCGTTGCGCTTGCCGGTCAGGCGATCGCTGTAGCTGGCGAAGCCGACGTCGCGCTCGCTCTCCAGGCGATGCCAGGTGTAGCCCAGGTCGGCACTCAGGCGCAGGGCGTCGATCTGGCCGCCGGTGTAGAGGCCGAGGTGGTAGTTGTCGCTGTGGCCGCTGGCATCGCGATCGTCGGCGTTGAAGTTCGAGCGGCTGTAGCCGCCGTAAATGCCGCCGCGCCAATCCTCGGTGAAGCTGCCGTCGGCACCGATCAGCACGCCACCGGTGTCTTGCCGCAGGCCGCTGGCGCCGTTCTGGCCGCCCAGGCGGGTCCAGTTGCCGAAGGGCTGTACCCAGGCGCCGTTTTCCGCCGGTGCGGTGCCGGGCTGGAAGTTGAGCGCCATGGCCGGCATGCGCAGCGAACCCAGGTCCAGCAGGCTGCGCAGACGATTGCCGAGGACGCCGGAGACCACCTGGCTGTTGGCGATCAAGGCGGTCGAGGTACTGGCCTGGTAATCGCCGGACAACTGGTCGGCGGCCTCGCGGGCGCTGGCTGCATCCAGGATCAGCAGGTTGTTGTACAGGCGCAGGGGGGCGCCGCTCTGGGCCAGCTCGCCGAGGGCGCCCGCGGTGTTCCACTGGTTGGAGGTTTCCATCACGGTCTGGAAGATGCCCGGATTGGTCGGGGTGCCGGTGCCCGGATTGCCTGGGTTCGACGGATTCCCGGGATTGCTGGGATTGCCTGGATTCGATGGATTGCCGGGATTCGTGGGGGTAGTGTCCTTTTGCGCGATGGTCAGATTGAGGTCGGTGGCCGTCCGCTGCAGGCTCACGTCGAGGAAGGCCGAGTTGCTCACCGCCTGGGCATAGGCGGTGCCCTGAGCGGCACCGTCGACCAGGCCGCCCTGGGCGCGCAGCAGGGTATAGCTCTGGCCGCTCTGGTAGCTTTGCTGCGGGTCCAGAGCGGTCACCGCGACCTGAGTGCCGCGCAGGGTGGCGGTGCCGCTGACGTTGATGCGGTCGCCCGTACCGTTGCCGGCGATGTCCGCGGCGTAACGCGAGCCGGAGGCCATGTCCAGGTTGCCCTGGATGCTCAGGGTGCCGATGGCGCCCTCGCCGGGCGAGAGGGTACCGCCGGAGGCCACTGTAGTGCTGCCGACCTGGCCGTTACCGGCCAGGACACCACCGTCCAGCACCTGGGCGCTGTTGGTGTAGGTGTCGAATTGGGTGCGGCCGACGGTGCCATTGACCACCAGGGTGCCGTTGCCGACGTTCAGCCGCGAATAACTCTGGGAGAAGCTGGAAGCACCGCCCAGGTTGACCTGGTCGACGTTCCCGGCGAGCACCAGCCGGCCGCCGCGCACCACGACGGAGCCGGAGAAGCCGGAGAGATCGCCACTCATCGTGGTGTCCCCGGCGAAGGAGTAGATCCGCCCTTGGCCGCCTACGCTGTTGCCGAATTGCAGGCCGCTGTCGGTATGGTTGAAGGCCAGGGTACCGCGGCCGGGACCGAAGCGGACGGCGGTCTGGGGATCCAGTTGCCCAGCGGCCTGGGCGCTACTGGCGGTGACGGAGTCGTAGGCGCTACTGCCATCGTCCACCGTCACGCCGCCGCCGATGCTGAGAGCGCCACTCGCGGCGGTGTTGACCCCGGTCAGGGTGCCGAGGGTCAGGCCGTTGCCGGCGCTCAGCTGGGCGCCGTTGGAGAGTGTCAGCACGGTGCTGGAGCTGGTGGTGCCGAGGGTCAAGCCTTGGGCCACGGCCAACTGCGTGCCTTGGCCGGAGACGGTCACCTGGGTATTGCGGTCGTTGTGCGCCGAGCCCAGCGCCAGGGTGTTGCTGGTCAGCACCGCGCCGTCGCTCAGGCTGAGGTCGTTCTTGGTGGTGAAGGCGCCGCTGTTGTCCCAGCGGCTGCCGTTGCCCGAGAGCTGGGTGACCGAGTCGATGGCGACCTGTTGGCTGGTGATGTGGCCGCCGTTGGCGACCGTGATGCGCGAGTCGTACAGCAAGCCGGACCAGCCGGCATTCACATTGACGGTGTCGAGCAGGGAATTCTGTCCGTTCACCACCAGCTCCGCGCGGGACAGCGCATTGCCGGTGTTGCCGTTGCTACTCAACTGCAGATCCCTGACCGATACCTGGGCACCGTCATCGATGGTGAGAATGCCCCGACCGCTGCTGCCGATCAGGATGGTATTGCCCAGCACGTAAGGCGTTTGCGGCACCGTCCAGTGGGTACCGGCGCCCGTTACCAGGATGCTGCCCTGGCCGACGTTGGCGGCGGAGTTGCTGGAAGGGCTGCTGACCTCGCCGCCCTGGCTGGTCACGGTCGCGCCGTTGTTGATGACGAGGCTGGCGGTGCCGCCACTGCCTGGCCTGACCACTACTTCGCCATTGATGGTTCGATCCGAGCTCCAGGTTTCCTGGCCACTGCTGATCACATAGTCCGCCGCCTGGGCCTGCGGCAACAGCGCAAGGGTGATGGCGAGGGCGAGCGGGGATTGTTTGAATAGGGGCTTCATAACGACTCCAGAGACTCCATGGGTGTCAGGGTGGCAGCGACCTTTGTCGCCACCTCGACCTTTCCTGACCGGCCGGTAGCCAGCGCGGGAAGTATCTGGAGCCGCTCTGCAGCGACGAATAGTACGGGTGTACAGCTAGTGCTTCTGTACTAGTGGCGATTGGCCGTGGATCGCCTTGGCTGTCGTCGGGGACGCAAATGGCTATCTCGTCGTGGCGCCGATCCCGCGGCATGGTGCGGTGGGGCGCCATACCCTGGGGGTATGGACAGGCAACCTCGCTGGTATTGGACAGGTGCTAGAGCGGCTGCGCATCCTGGCGGCATAACAACAAACTGCCAGGAGCATCGCCATGGACAGGGTCTTGCTGAGTGAACGCAGCCAGGTCTTCGCTGCCTGCGCGCCCGGTCAGGTCTCGGAGTACGTCGGTCGTCATCTGGGCAACCATCGCCTGCAGATCGGCCGCGACGTCGCCGCCCGGGCCAGTCTCGCCCATCGTCCTTTCGCCGCCCTCGACCTCTGCCGGCTGCACTACGCCGGCCAGGTGCGCATCCTCGCCCCCGCGCTCGACGACCTCTACCACCTGCAGATCCTCTTGCGCGGTCGCTGCCTTTGGCAGGGCCGTGACGGCTCGCGCTGCTACGGCCCCGGCGAGTTGATGCTGCTCAATCCCAGCGAGCCGGTGGACCTGGTCTACTCCGACGACTGCGAGAAGTTCATCGTCAAGCTACCGGCGACGCTGCTGGAGCGTGTCTGCCAGGCCCGCGGCTGGAGTCTGCCGGCTGCGGGCATCCGCTTCACCCGACCTCAGGCGCAACGTCCTTCCAGCGACATCCTCGACCTGCTCAGCCTGATCTGCCATGAGGCCGAGACGGCGCTGCCCGGGGGCTTTCACGAGCCCTACCTGCAGATCCTGGCGAGCAAGCTGCTGCTGCAATTGCCGAGCAACCTGGCTGCGCCGGCGAGCAGGAGGGAACCCTGCAATCGCTTCGCCCAACTGGTGGAGCTTATCGAGGCGCAGCTGGACGCAGAACTCACGCCGCGCCAACTGGCTGCCCAGGTGCACCTCAGCGAGCGGGCCCTGTTCAGCCTGTTCCAGCGCGAGGTCGGCTGCTCGCCGCTGGAATTCGTGCGGCAACGTCGGCTGGAGCGGGTCCGCCAGGTGCTGCTCGATCCCCAGGCGAGCGCGCGCAGCGTGACCGAGGTGGCCCTGGCCCATGGCTTCCTGCACCTGGGGCGTTTCGCCCAGCAGTATCGGGTGCGGTTCGGCGAAACGCCCTCGACCACCTGGCGCGACGGCCGAGCTAGACGGCGGTAGGCGGATAGTCCCGCACAGTGGCGGGATAGTGACGAGGGTGAGTGGAGGCGAGCATGGACACCAGGGACGCCAGACGTCCCGCCCAGCGACAACGCTCCTACAACAACAACTCGAGCGCACCGCCATGTCCAAGCCTTTCGCGTTATCCGCCAGCACGGTTCTGCCCGTCGCCTCCGCCTTGCTGCTCGGTCTCGGCACCAGCCTGCCGGTCCAGGCCAACAATGGTGTCCAACTGCCCGCCTATGGCGCCAAGGCCATGGGCATGGCCGGGGTGTCCATCGCCCTGCCGCAGGATGCCGCCGCCTCCGCCAACAACCCGGCCGGCATGGCCCTGCTGGGCAATCGCTTCGACGCCGATCTGACCCTGTTGCGGGCACCGATCCGCACCGAGGTCGGCAACAACCACTATGCCGACAATGCCGTGGTCGCCGTGCCCACCGGCGGCTTCAACCGGGTCATCAACGAGGATCTGAGCGCCGGTCTCTCGGTGTTCGGCCAGGGCATCGCCCTGGACTACGGCGAGCCGGTGTTCGGTACCCATGACCTCAAGTCCAGCCTGCAGCAGGTGGTGCTGGCGCCCACCGTCACCTGGCGCCTGGCTCCGGGTCACTATATCGGCTTCTCGCCGCGGCTGGCTTACCAGCGCCTGGACATCGCCGGGCTGGAAGGCTTCGGCTTCGCCAGTCCGGGGGCCGACAAGGCCTATGGCGGCGGCTTCGCCCTGGGCTACCAGGGCGCCCTGAGCGAGCGCCTGAGCCTGGGCATCAGCTACGCCAGTCCGCTGTGGTTCCAGCGCCTGAAGCGCTATCGCGGCCTGTTGCCGGACGGTCGCCTGAACCTGCCGCAGCAGGCCGGCGTCGGCCTGGCATTCAAGGCCACCCCGCAACTGACCCTGGCTGCCGACGCCCTGTGGATCAACTGGTCCGGCGAGCATGCCTATGGCAATCGCCTCACCGAAGGTGGACCCCTGGGCGCCAGCGACGGACCCGGCTTCGGCTGGCGCGATCAGAAAATCCTGCGTTTCGGCGCCAGCTACGAGCTGAACGAGCAGTGGACGCTGCGTGCCGGCGCCTCCTTCTCCAACCACTTCATCCCCAGCAGCGAAGCCACCTTCGCCACCCTGGCCCCGCTGGCCCAGTACGACCACTACAGCCTCGGCGCCAGCTATCGGCTGGGCAACGGCTGGGAGCTCACCGGCAGCTACCTCTATGCGGTCAACGACCGCCTCAAAGGCAGCGGCGCCAGCCAGGGCATCACCGTCGGCACCGACGTCAACTATCTCAATCTCGGCATTGGCTACCGCTTCTAGGAGGACGACACCATGACCACTACCTACCTGCTGATCCATGGTTCCTGGCACGACGGCCGTGCCTGGGACGGCGTCGCCCAGGCCCTGCGTGCCCAGGGTGCCGAGGTGCATGCCCCGACCCTGGCTGGCCACGGTCACGGCGCGGACCTGGCGGCCAGCCACGCCGACTGCGTGGATTCCCTGGTCGACTACGTGCGCCGCCACGACCTGCATGACGTGGTCGCCCTCGGCCACAGCTGGGGCGGCACCGTACTGCAGCGCCTGGCCGAGATCGAGACCGCGCGGCTCAAGCGGCTGGTGTTCCACAACGCCTTCGTGCTGCGTGACGGCGAGGCGCTGTTCGACCTGGTACCGCCGCACTACCAGGCTCTCTGGCGCCAGCTGGAGCAACCCGATGGCGGCATCATGCTGCCCTTTCCGGTGTTCCGGGACGCCTTCATCGGCGATGCCAGCCTGGAGCAGGCCCAGGCGGTCTATGCCGAGTACCTCACCCCGACCCCGGCGCGTAGCCACTTCGACGCCGTGCCGCTGAAGACCTTCGACAGCCTGCCGCTGCCGCGCAGCTGGCTCTACGCCCAGGACGACGTGGCCCTGCCGCCCGGCCAGTACGGCTGGCACCCGCGCCTGAGCGAGCGCCTGGGCGGCTATCGCCTGGTGTCCCTGGCCGGTAGCCACGAGGTGCTCTTCACTCGGCCCCAGGCCCTGGCCGAAGCCATCCACCTGGCCGGTCGCGACTAGCGGCAGGCCCTGCGCGAGGAATTCCCATGAACGCTCCCCTCAACGTCGCCATCGTCGGTGGTGGCATCGCCGGCGTCGGCCTGGCCCTCGGCCTGAAGGACGCGCCGCACCTCAAGGTCACCCTGTTCGAATCCGCCCCGGCCTTCGGCGAGATCGGCGCCGGGGTGTCCTTCGGCGCCAACGCCGTGCGCGCCCTGGCCGGGCTGGGCATGGCCGAGCCCTACCAGGCCCTGGCCGACCGCACCCCCGAACCCTGGCAGGACGTCTGGTTCGAGTGGCGCCGCGGCAGCGATGCCGGCTACCTGGGCGCTACCCTGGCGCCGGGCGTCGGCCAGTCCTCCATCCACCGCGCCGACTTCCTCGACGCCCTGGCGCGCCGGCTGCCCACGGGCCTGGCGGTGTTCGGCAAGCGCGCCTGCGGCCTGCAGCAGGACGCCGCGGGCGCCACCCTGAGCTTTACCGACGGCACCACCCATCATTGCGACCTGGTACTGGCCGCCGACGGCATCAAGTCCGGCCTGCGCGCGCCGGTCCTGGCCGGCCACGGCTTGAGCGATCCGGGACCGCGCTTCACCGGCAGCGTCGCCTATCGCGGCCTGGTGGAGCGCGAGCTGTTACGCGAGCGCTTTCGCGCCGCCGGACTCGACCAGCACCTGCTCGACGTACCGCAGATGTACCTGGCCCAGGACGGCCATATCCTCACCTTCCCAATCAAGCAGGGGCGGATCATCAATATCGTCGCCTTCCTCACCGCCCAGCCACGCTCGGCGGTCTGGCCGGCGGACCAGCCCTGGGTACGCAACGCCAGTCGCGCTGAGGTGGGGGCGGCCTTCGCCGACTGGGGCCTGGCGGCGCGCACCCTGGTGGAGTCCATCGCCTCGCCGACGCTCTGGGCGCTGCACGACCTCGAAGAGCTGCCGCACTACGTGCACGGGCGCGCCGCACTGCTCGGCGATGCTGCCCACGCCATGCTGCCGCACCAGGGCGCCGGCGCCGGTCAGGGTCTGGAAGACGCCTGGTTCCTGCGCGAACTGCTGATCGATCCGCAAGTGGAACAGGGCAACCTTGAGCGGGTGCTGCAGGCCTACGAACGCTGGCGCCTGCCCCGCGCCTGCCGAACCCAGCGCACCTCCTGGGAGGCCGGCGAACTCTACGAGTACCGCGATAGGACCGTCGGCGACGACGAGGCCCGTCTGGGCCAGACCCTGGCCCAGCGCTTCGCCTGGCTCTGGCAGCACGATCTCTTGAGCGACGTGCGCGAGGCCCGGCGCTGGTTGGGCTGGGCGCTGCAACCCGCCTGAGACCGACCGGTCAGGAAAAGCGGTCGATTATCGATCAGGTCGCCGATAATCGAATTGTCAGGGCATTGGGGAGGGGCTTAAGGTCGGGCGAGCGTCGTATGACGGAATAACAACAATGAGCGCCTCGCCATGACCCAAGCCTTCGAATCCACCGCCTTGCCCTTGGCCGGCAGTCCCGCGCCGGCCGTGTCCGGCACCCTGGACGTCCAGCAGTTCATCAATCGCCAGGCGCTGTCCGCCTACCAGTGGCGCATCGTCGCCCTGTGTTTCCTGATCGTCTTCCTCGATGGCCTGGATACCGCCGCCATGGGTTTCATCGCCCCGGCGTTGTCGGTGGAGTGGGGCATTCCGCGCGCCAGCCTCGGGCCGGTGATGAGCGCCGCCCTGGGCGGCATGGTCTTCGGCGCGCTGTTCTCCGGTCCGCTGGCGGATCGCTTCGGCCGCAAGGGCGTTTTGGTGGTCGCCACCTTCATCTTCGGTGGCTTCAGCCTGCTGTCGGCCTTCAGTGCCAACCTCGACCAACTGGTGGTCCTGAGATTCCTCACCGGCCTGGGCCTCGGCGCCGCCATGCCCAATGCCACCACGCTGCTCTCGGAATACACCCCCGAGCGGCTCAAGTCGTTGCTGGTGACCAGCATGTTCTGCGGTTTCAACCTGGGTATGGCCGGTGGTGGCTTCGTCTCGGCCTGGATGATCCCGGCCTACGGCTGGCACAGTCTGCTGGTGCTGGGTGGCGTACTGCCCCTGGCGCTGGCCGTGGTGCTGCTGCTCTGGCTGCCGGAGTCGGCACGCTACCTGGTGGTGCATGGCAAGAGCGCCGAGCGCATCCGCAAGGTTCTCGCCCCTATCGGCAGCGAGGCCGCCGAGGCGCGGCACTTCGTGGTGCCCGAGCAGCGGACGGTCAAGGCTGGCAATGTCTTCGCGGTGATCTTCAATCGCACCTTCAGCGCCGGCACCCTGCTGCTGTGGCTGACCTATTTCATGGGCCTGGTGATCGTCTACCTGCTCACCAGCTGGTTGCCGACCCTAATGCGCGACGCCGGTGCCAGCCTGGAGCAGGCCGCGCTGATCGGCGCGCTGTTCCAATTCGGCGGGGTGCTCAGCGCGGTGTTCGTCGGCTGGGCCATGGACAGATTCAATCCGCACAAGGTGATCGGCCTGTTCTATGCCCTCGCCGGCATCTTCGCCTACTGCGTCGGCCAGAGCCTGGGGCAGGTCGCCCTGGTAGCCACCCTGGTGCTGGTGGCCGGCATGTGCATCAACGGCGCCCAGTCGGCCATGCCCTCGCTGGCGGCGCGCTACTACCCGACCCATGGCCGCGCCACCGGAGTGTCCTGGATGCTCGGTATCGGCCGCTTCGGCGCCATCACCGGCGCCTGGATGGGCGCGACCCTGCTGGGCCTGGGCTGGACCTTCACCCAGGTGCTCACCGCGCTGCTGGTGCCGGCCGGTCTCGCCGCCCTGGCCGTGCTGATCAAGGGGGGGGTCAGCCACGCCGATGCGACTTGAGAGGAAGTGTCAGGGTTGGGCTACGCATTGGAAGCGCAGGCAACCTGCCTGTTCAGCAGCTTGTAAGACTAGCGCTAGATCGCTTCCCTTGGTTCTGTACGCGGCCAGGATGTAACGCGAAGTCCGCTCGTGGGGTAGCGGCCTTGCCCGCTTGCGCATCTTTGCATATCAACTCTACAATCACTAAATAAATGGACTGGGGGTTCCCGGTCGGCGTCATGGCCTCGGTGCGATCACCGGGGCCTTTCGCTTTCTAGCGGTGGGTGAATTTTCAAGCCCCAGCCTTCGAAGCCTATGCCTACCTGCATACGGCCACCGCTGCAGAAGAATTTTCGCTTCAGCAGGTCGAAAGCCCGGTTCGGCTGCTCGGGTTTGACGACCGATAGTCCTATAGGCCGTGCTACCAGATCTGCCAGTTGCAGGCCGGAAGAGTTGGTCTTCTTGTCGGCGAAGACGATCTCGAAAGGTAGTATTCGACTGAATCTATTGTCTCCAGCACACAGGCGCCTGAATTCAAGTTCAAGTTCCGCGTCTTCTCGTCTGCCCCGGCATTCCACCACGATATGCGTCGTCAATGACTGTTCCTGCTTTTCTTCGAGAAACTCGTACAGCGTCTCTAAACAAAAGCCCAGCGCCAGGTGGTAAGGATTGTCGCTCCGCTCACGCAAGCGATGCTTGTCGATGACGCAAGCGATCAGGATGAAGTTGCTGGTTTCGATGATGTCCGTCAGCTCATCCAGGAAGAGCTCTTTATGTTGGCGACTGTCGAAGCGGAAACCACTCTTCTCCTTGCGAATGTCGGTTTCATGCAAGACCACGAGATCATGTCCAAAATGTTTGAACTTGAAGGTCTCGATTGAAGGCACTACGCGTTGGGCATAGTGGTTCTTGTGGAAAATGCAGAAGGCTAGGGTAAAAACGGGATAGTTAGGGTCAATTCGTTCCAGTCCATGGTCCCCACTTTCATCTACGTAGACGACATATCTGCTGAATGATTTTTCTGTCCGAACAGGCTCTGCACTCATGGCAGGCGGCTCGTCGACGGCAGGGAAAAGCGGTAGTTGGTGAGAGTGCAGCCCTGTTTGGTCCTGCGGCGTCGCGGTGCGTGTATCCATCGTCATGGGTTTGGCTGCACGAAGTAAAGGGTATGGAAAAGATAACGCTGTGACAGGACATGGCGCCACAGTCGCACGAATCTTTCGAAATTATAAAGATAGAGTCATCTTGGGAATACGTTGAGCGACGCGCCAACATTCATGTCGACGATTAAACCGGGGTACAGATCGCTCGACTGAGCGGCGGGCTAGGCAAGATGGATGCGCATTAGTTCATCATGCGCCAAGTATCTTCGTGGTGGTGAGGGGGTGGTAAAAGAATTCAATCCCGAAGAGGCGCCGCGGTGCTTTGGCAGTGTTCTGCTCGCACTCGCCTAGCGCGTAATCAGGCATTGTCATGGTTATCCCTCGGGACGATCGGTTTCGGCGTAGCATGCACGCCTTGTCCCGCTATAGATCCGACCATGAACACCGCCATTCTCGCCACCCTGACCAATCTCCTGACCTCTGCCCTGGCCGACCCGCCCCGCGAAGCGCGCCGGTTGATCCATGGCCGCGGCCGCTTGCTGCCAGGGCTTGAGCAGCTCACCGTCGACTGGCTGGAAGGCGTGGTGCGGGTCTGCCTGTTTCGCGAATTGCCAGCCGCCGAGCTGGAGGCCTTGCGCGCCACCCTGGTGGCGCTGGCGGAGACCCCGGCCTGGACCGGCAGCGGGGCGCGCAGTCTGCTGCTGCAACACCGCTATCGCCTCGACGCCGCCAGCGAGGCGCTGATTGGTGCGCCAGTGGGGGAGCATGTCATCCATGAGGACGGCCTGAAATTCGGCCTGGATCTCTCCCGCCATCAGAACATGGGGCTGTTCCTCGACATGCGCCTGGGCCGCCGCTGGGTGCGCGAGCAGGCGGCCGGGCGGCGGGTGCTCAATCTCTTCGCCTACACCTGTGGCTTCTCCGTGGCCGCCATCGCCGGGGATGCGGCCCAGGTGGTCAACCTGGACATGGCGCGCGGGCCCCTGACCCGCGGGCGGGAGAACCATCGCCTTAACGGCCACGACCTCGGCAAGGTCGCCTTTCTCGGGCACGAACTGTTCAAGTCCTGGGGCAAGGTGCGCAAGCTGGGGCCCTACGATCTGGTGATCGTCGATCCGCCCAGCTTCCAGCAGGGCAGCTTCGCCCTGACCAAGGACTACGCGCGCATCCTGCGCCGCCTGCCGGAGCTGCTCACCCCCGGTGGCCAGGTGCTGGCCTGCGTCAACGATCCCGGCGTGGGCGCGGACTTCCTCATCGCTGGCATGGCCCAGGAGGCGCCGAGCCTGGCCTTCGTCGAACGTCTGGCCAACCCGCCAGAATTCGCCGATGAAGACCCCGAAGGTGGGCTCAAGGTGCTGGTGTTCCGGCAGGGCTGAGCGCCTGGCTGTTGGCGTCTGGGCGTAAGTGGGTGCTGAGCCAACGCTGCCCGTGTTCCGCCGCGCGGGGATCGTGGCAGCGTCTCATCCAGACGTTTCGCGGTGGCTCTGTGTCAGTGGAAAACGCTGCGCGGTTTTCCACGCTACGGTGAGCGTGGCCAGGGCGGTCCGTCGATGTGGATCTAGGGAGAAGGGATCCTTTGATCGCGGCCATGGGCCGCTCCTACGGTGCCTGTAGGAGCGGCCCATGGCCGCGATAGGCCGGCACATCTTAGGCGCGGCCACATCGACGGACCGCCATGGCCGCGATAGGCCCTTATTGGAGAGAGCCTTTGGGGCCTGGGGCAGGGCGCGGCTTCGGTGCGGGCGGCGGGGTCGCCTTGCCGGGGCCTTGGCTGGTGCAGCGCTGGCCGGCCTTGAGGTACTTGCTGGCGATCTTCCAGGCCGGTGCGTCCTGGCCGTTGCGGGGTTCCAGGCTGAGGTTGTAGTCACCCCAGCCCGGGCCGCCGGCCCAGAGAGTGACCGGCAGGCAATTATCGGCCAGGTACTTGAGCGTATTCTCGAAGGGTACCAGCCAGTTCGGATTGTCGTTGGGAATGCCCAGTTCGCCGAGCAAACCCTGCTTGTTGTTGACCTTGAGCCATTCGACGAAGGGCTTGAGGCGGTTCACCCCGACCATCGGATCCTGGGGACCGGCGTCATCGGGATGGTCGTAGGTGCCGCTGTTGTTGCGATCCAGATAGGTGTGGGCCGAATAGATCAGCTTGTTGGCGGGGTCCTTGATGTCGAGCAGACCCACGCTGCCCCAGACGTCCCACAGCCAGGCGCTGGAATAGCCCTCGCCCTCGATGATCACCGGATGGACGCTGTCGTAGCGGCGAACCCCGTCGACCCCGGCCTGCATGATCTTGACGATGTTGTTGTCGGTGTAGACCGGTTCGTTGGACAGGTCGTAGCCGTACAGACCGGGGTGGTTGCCGAAGCGCAGGGCCAGGCGCTGGTAGAGATCGGTGAAGGCCTTGAAGGGCACGGCGTCGCTGCCCACCAGCTCGCCGCGGTAGCGCACCGAGTTGTGCAGGTCGAGCAGGATGCGGATGCCGTTCTTGTGCGCATAGCCCAGGGTCTTGCCGATCAGGTCGGCGTAGGCACTGTCCAGCGGCCCCATGAGCGTGGGCTGGAGTCGCTCCCAGAGGATCGGCAGACGCACGGTCTTGACCCCGCGCGCGCTCCAGTCCTTGAAGTATTGTTCGCTCGGGAAGACGTAGTTGACCCCATTGGTACCCGGCAGCACCTGGGGCGCGAAGGAGGCGGCGGAGAGGTTGATACCGATCAGGTCGATCCCGGCCTGGGCCAGAGGGGCGCTACCCAGCAAGAGCAGGGCGAGGGTGGCAGTGCGCAGCCGCAAGCAGGCAGCGGCAGGTCGCCGGACAGAGGGCATGGGAGCATCCTTGCAGAGCCGATGGGGAGGTGGTGAGGCGACGGTAGCACTACGAAAAAGTGCGTCGTAGAGGGCTTCGCTGGCAATTTTGCCATTAGGTGATGGCCATCACGGGCTGTGCGCGATGTTCTTCGGCGGTCAGGTGATCCAGGCACCCCCCGCGTCGGGGAGGACCTACGCAAACACCGGGGCAGAGGCTGCCCTGCCGATAGGTATGGCGGGTGCTACGAGCGTCCTTCACCTACGCTCACCGGGCCTTGGGCGAGCGTCCTCCTACCGCTCAGGTCGCGCGCTTGGGCAACCGTCGATAGAGCTGTTCCACCTTCTCCCGCGCCCAGGGCGTGCGCCGCAGGAAGGTCAGGCTGGATTTGATGCTGGGTTCGTGGGTGAAGCAGCGCAGCGGAATGCGGCGCCCGAGTTCTTCCCAGCCGTGATGCTCCACCAGGCGGGTGAGCAGGGCTTCGAGGGTGATGCCTTCGAGGGCGGGGCGGGATTTGTCGGACATCGGTTGGGCTCTTGGCTAGGATAGGGCAGTGTAGCCGGTGCGCCGGCTGACCGCGTACCGGTCGGGTCGATAGCCTGCTGAGCAATCCTGTTCGATAATCGAACTATTAGTCGATTATCGGATTGTTTGCGCCGGTAGGGCTTTGTAGTCTGATCCCAGACCGCCGCACCGGGCGGCGCCGATAACAAAGACGCGAGTCGACAATCCATGGCCCAGATCCTGTCCCTGAGCGAAGCCATCCAGCGCTTCGTCCACGATGGTGACACCGTCGCCCTCGAAGGCTTCACCCACCTCATCCCGACCGCCGCCGCCCACGAGTTGATCCGCCAGAACCGGCGCGATCTGACCCTGGTGCGCATGACCCCCGACCTGGTCTACGACCTGCTGATCGGCGCCGGCTGCGCCAAGCGGCTGATCTTCTCCTGGGGTGGCAACCCCGGCGTCGGCTCCCTGCACCGCCTGCGTGACGCGGTGGAGAAGGGCTGGCCGCACAAGCTGGACATCTCCGAGCACAGCCACGCGGCCCTGGCCAACGCCTATGTCGCCGGTGCCTCCAACCTGCCGTTCGCCGTGCTGCGTGGCTATCAGGGCTCGGACCTGGTCAAGGTCAACCCGGACATCAAATTCATCGAATGCCCCTTCACCGGCGAGAAGCTCGCCGCGGTGCCCAGCGTGCGTCCGGACGTCACCGTCATCCACGCGCAAAAGGCCGACCGCCAGGGCAACGTACTGATCCAGGGCATCCTCGGCGTGCAGAAGGAAGCCGCCCTGGCCGCCCAGCGCTGCATCGTCACCGTGGAAGAGATCGTCGACGACCTCCAGGCGCCGATGAACGCCTGCGTGCTGCCGACCTGGGCGCTGAGCGCCGTCTGCGTGGTACCGGGTGGGGCGCATCCGTCCTATGCCCACGGCTACTACGAGCGCGACAACCGCTTCTACCAGGCCTGGGACCCGATCGCCCGCGACCGCGATACCTTCACCCAGTGGATCGACACCTACATCCGCGGTACCGCGGACTTCGCCGCCTTCCAGGCGAAGCTGGCTGCGGAGGCCTGAATCATGAGCGACTTCACCACCAATGAAATGATGACCGTGGCCGCCGCGCGCCGCCTCGGCAATGGCAGCGTCTGCTTCGTCGGCATCGGCCTGCCGTCCACCGCGGCGAATCTGGCGCGCCTGACCCATGCGCCGGACGTGGTGCTGATCTACGAATCCGGCCCCATCGGCGCCAAGCCCACGGTGCTGCCGCTGTCCATCGGCGACGGCGAACTGGCCGAGACCGCCGACACCGTGGTGCCCACCGGCGAGATCTTCCGCTACTGGCTGCAGGGCGGGCGCATCGACGTCGGCTTCCTGGGTGCCGCCCAGGTCGACCGCTTCGGCAACATCAACACCACGGTGATCGGTGACTACAACCAGCCCAAGGTCCGCCTGCCGGGCGCTGGCGGCGCGCCGGAGATCGCCGGCTCGGCCAAGGAGGTGCTGATCATCCTCAAGCAGTCGCACCGCAGCTTCGTCGACAAGCTGGCCTTCATCACCTCGGTGGGTTACGGCGAGGGTGGCGATCATCGCCAGCAGCTGGGCCTGCCGGGCAAGGGCCCGACCGCCATCATCACCGACCTCTGCATCATGGAGCCGGAAGCCGGCACCCACGAATTCGTGGTGACCGCCCTGCATCCCGGGGTGACTCGCGAGCAGGTGGTGGCTGCTACCGGCTGGGCCATCCGCTTCGCCGACCAGGTCGCCACCACCGAGGCGCCCACCGCCACCGAACTCGACGCCCTGCGCGATCTGCAGGCGCGTACTGCTGCCGCTCATGGCGGCCAGAAGGGAGGTGAGGAATGAGTCGCGCCGTCTATATCTGCGACGCCGTCCGCACGCCCATCGGCCGGCTCAACGGCGGACTGTCCGCCGTGCGCGCCGACGATCTGGCGGCCATCCCGCTCAAGGCATTGCAGGAGCGTAACCCGCAGGTGGACTGGTTCGCCGTGGACGAGGTGTTCATGGGCTGCGCCAACCAGGCCGGCGAAGACAATCGCAACGTGGCGCGCATGGCGGTGCTGCTGTCGGGATTACCGGAAACCGTACCGGGCGTGACGCTGAATCGTCTCTGCGCCTCGGGCATGGAGGCGGTGGGCCAGGCCTACCGCGCCATCGCCCTGGGCGAGATGGACCTGGTGATCGCCGCCGGGGTGGAGTCCATGACCCGCGCGCCCTATGTCATGGGCAAGGCCGACAGCGCCTTCGGGCGCGGCCAGAAGCTGGAAGACACCACCCTGGGCTGGCGCTTCGTCAATCCGGCGCTGAAGGAAGCCTATGGCGTCGACAGCATGCCGGTCACCGGCGATAACGTCGCCGCCGACTATGGCGTCAGCCGCGCCGACCAGGACGCCTTCGGCCTGCGCAGCCAGCAACGCGCCGCCGCGGCCCAGGAGTCCGGTTACTACGCCGAGGAAATCGTCCCGGTAACCATCAAGGGCAAGAAGGGCGACGTGGTGGTGGAGCGCGACGAGCATCCCCGCCCGGATACCACCGCTGACGGCCTGGCCAAGCTCAAGCCGGTCAACGGCCCGGATAAGACCGTCACCGCTGGCAACGCCTCGGGGCTCAACGATGGCGCCTCGGCGATCATCCTGGCCTCGGCGGAAGCCGTGAAGAAGCACGGCCTCAGGCCGCGCGCCAAGGTACTGGGCATGGCCAGCGGCGGGGTAGCGCCGCGCATCATGGGCGTCGGCCCGACGCCGGCGGTGCGCAAGCTGCTGGGGCAACTGGACCTATCCATCGACGCCTTCGACGTCATCGAACTCAACGAAGCCTTCGCCGCCCAGGGGCTGGCGGTACTGCGCGAGCTGGGCGTGGCCGACGACAGTCCCAAGGTCAATCCCAACGGCGGTGCCATCGCCCTGGGCCATCCCCTGGGCATGAGCGGCAACCGCCTGGTGCTCACCGCGGTGCACCACCTGCAGAAGACCGGCGGCCGCCTGGGTCTCGCCACCATGTGCGTGGGTGTTGGCCAGGGGTTGGCGTTGGCGGTGGAGCGGGTGGACGGGATCTAAAGCTTTATCGCTCGGGCCATCGCGGCCATGGGCCGCTCCTACAAAAGCATGACCCTGTAGGAGCGGCCCATGGCCGCGATTCTCGGGGCCGAGCGTCGAGCAAACCACCCAAATCTCATCCACTCCATGCCCACAACCCCTGTAACCGCGTGTGTCTCCCAGAGTCCGAATGGCGGTAGTCTGTCTCCCGTCCATCCATACCTATAACTAAGGATTCCCATGAGCACGCAGCCACATTACAGCTTCGAGGAGCGCAAGAAGCGCATCTTCGCCATCGTCGGTGCCTCCTCCGGCAACCTGGTCGAGTGGTTCGACTTCTACGTCTACGCCTTCTGCTCCATCTACTTCGCCGCCGCCTTCTTCCCCAAGAGCGACCCCACCGTGCAGTTGCTCAACACCGCCGGGGTGTTCGCCGCGGGCTTTCTCATGCGGCCCATCGGTGGTTGGATCTTCGGTCGCATCGCCGACAAGTACGGTCGGCGCACCTCCATGGTCATCTCCATCCTGATGATGGGCGCCGGTTCCCTGGCCATCGCCTGCCTGCCCACCTATGCCAGCATCGGCGTCGCGGCGCCGGCCCTGTTGCTGCTCGCGCGACTGCTGCAAGGCATCTCGGTGGGCGGTGAATACGGCACCACCGCTACCTACATGAGCGAGGTGGCGCTGCGCGGCCAGCGTGGCTTCTTCGCCTCCTTCCAATACGTCACCCTGATCGGCGGCCAGTTGCTGGCGGTGCTGGTGGTGGTGATCCTGCAACAGGTCTTGAGCGACGCCGACCTGCGCGCCTGGGGCTGGCGGATTCCCTTCCTGGTCGGCGCCGTTGCCGCGGTGATCTCGCTGTTCCTGCGCCGTTCGCTGGAAGAGACCACCACCGCCGAGAGCCGCGCCAACAAGGAGGCCGGCACCCTGGGTGGCCTGTTCAAGCACCACAAGGCGGCCTTCTTCACGGTGCTCGGCTACACCGCCGGCGGCTCGCTGATCTTCTATACCTTCACCACCTACATGCAGAAGTACCTGGTCAACACCAGCGGTATGGATGCCAAGACCGCCAGTGGCGTGATGACCTGCGCCCTGCTGGTGTTCATGCTGATGCAGCCACTGTTCGGCATGCTCTCCGATCGCATCGGCCGCCGTGCCTCCATGCTGCTGTTCGGCGGTCTGGGCGCGGTCTGCACCTGGCCCATCCTTACCGCCCTGGCCAGCGTCCAGAGTCCCTTCGTGGCCTTCCTGCTGATCTGCCTGGCCATGGCCATCATCAGCCTCTACACCTCCATCAGCGGCCTGGTGAAGGCGGAGATGTTCCCGCCCGAGGTGCGCGCCCTGGGCGTGGGCCTGTCCTATGCGGTGGCCAACGCGCTCTTTGGCGGTTCAGCGGAATTCGTCGCCCTGAGCTTCAAGACCCAGGGGCACGAGGAAGTCTTCTATATCTATGTCTCGGTGATGCTGGCGGTGGCCTTCCTGGTCAGCCTGCGGCTGCCGCGGCAAGCCGCCTATCTGCACCACGACCACTAAGTCCGAGGAGTCCCCATGTCCAACCTGCTGTTCGACGCCTATTTCACCAACGCTGCCATGCGTGAGGTGTTCTGCGACCGGGGCCGACTGCAGGGCATGCTGGACTTCGAGGCGGCCCTGGCCCGTGCCGAGGCCGCGGTGGGGGTGATCCCGCAGGCGGCGGTGGCGCCCATCGCCGCCGCCTGCCGGGCGGAGCTGTATGACGCGGCCGAGCTGGCTCGCGCCGTGGTCAGTGCCGGCAACTCGGCCATTCCCCTGGTCAAGGCCCTGGGTCGGCAGATCGCCGCCGCGGATCCCGAAGCCGAGCGCCACGTGCATCGCGGCGCCACCAGCCAGGACGCCATGGACAGCGGGCTGGTGCTGCAGATTCGCCAGGCACTGGACCTCTTGGACGCCGACCTGGCACAACTGGCCGAGGCCCTCGCTACCCAGGCCGAGCGCCATGCCGGCACCGTGTTAGCCGGCCGTACCTGGCTGCAACACGCAACGCCGGTGACCCTGGGCATGAAACTGGCCGGGGTGCTGGGCGCCATCACCCGGCAGCGCCAACGCCTGGCCGAACTGCGACCAAGGGTGCTGGTGCTGCAATTCGGCGGTGCCTCGGGCAGCCTGGCCGCCCTGGGCGAGCAGGCCCTGCCGGTAGCCGAGGCCCTGGCTGGCGAGCTGGAACTGAGTCTGCCGGAGCAACCCTGGCACACCCAGCGTGATCGTCTCGTCGAAGTCGGCGCCTGGCTCGGCCTGGTGGCCGGCAGCCTGGGCAAGCTGGGGCGGGATCTCTCGCTGCTGATGCAGACCGAAGCCGCCGAGGTCTTCGAGCCTTCGGCGCCGGGCAAGGGTGGTTCCTCCACCATGCCCCACAAACGCAATCCGGTCGGCGCGGCCGTGCTCATCGCCGCCGCCACCCGCGCGCCGGGACTGGTCAGCACCCTGTTTTCCGCCATGCCCCAGGAGCACGAGCGCAGCCTCGGCCTCTGGCACGCCGAGTGGGAAACCCTGCCGGAACTGTTCTGCCTGGTCTCCGGCGCCCTGCAACAGGCCCAGGCCATCGTCGCCGGCCTGGAAGTGGACGCCGCACGCATGCAGGCCAACCTGGAGCTCACCCACGGCCTGGTGCTGGCCGAGGCGGTGAGCATCGCCCTGGCCGGCCGCCTGGGCCGCGAGGCCGCCCATCACCTGGTGGAGCAGAGCTGCAAGCGCGCCGTCCAGGAGGGTCGCCACCTGCGCCAGGTCCTCGGCGATACCCCCGAGGTAACCGCCGAGCTCTCCAGCGCCGAGCTGGATCGCTTGCTGGACCCCGCCCATTACCAGGGCCAGGCCCGGGCCTGGGTGGCCCGCGCCCTGGCCGAACACCGCTCTCTGCTTGCCCACTCCTAAACAAGAGGACTGCCTGATGCCCAGCGTACGTCTCGCCGATGGCGACCTGAACTACCGGCTGGAGGGCCCCGAGGGCGCTCCGGTGCTGATCCTGTCCAACTCCCTGGGCACCAACCTGGCCATGTGGGATGACCAGGCCGCGGCCTTCAGCGAGAGCTTCCGCCTGCTGCGCTACGACACCCGCGGTCACGGCGCGTCCCTGGTGACGCCCGGCCCCTATCGCATGGACCAGAACGGCCGCGACGTCCTGGCCCTGGCCGATGCCCTGGGCATCGATCGCTTCGCCTTCTGCGGGCTGTCCATGGGCGGTTCCATCGGCCAGTGGCTGGGCATCAACGCGCCCGAGCGGGTCACCCGCCTGGTCCTGTGCAACACCGGCGCCAAGATCGGCACCCCCGAGGTGTGGAATACCCGCATCCAGACCGTGGAAGCCGGCGGCGAGCAGGCCATGCGCGACCTACGTGACGCCTCCATCGGCCGCTGGTTTACCCCCGACTTCGCCAGCGCCGAGCCGGCGAAAGTCGACCGTATCGTCGCCATGCTCGCCAGCACCTCGCCCCAGGGCTACGCGGCCAACTGCGCGGCGGTGCGCGATGCCGACTTCCGCGAGGTGCTGGACGCCATCCAGGCGCCGACGCTGATCGTCGCCGGCACCCATGACGCCGTGACCACCCCGGCCGACGGACGCTTCCTGCAGGAACGCATCCCCGTCGCCGAGTACGTCGAGTTCCCCGCCGCCCACCTGTCCAACGTGCAGATGGGCGCTGCCTTCACCCAACGCGTGCTGGCCTTCCTCAGCGCCTAAAGGAGTCGATCTTGGACGAAAGAGAACGTTACGCAGCCGGCATGCAGGTCCGCCGCGCGGTGCTGGGCGATGCCCACGTCGACCGCAGCCTGGAAAAGCTGACGCCCTTCAACGAAGAATTCCAGGAGATGATCACCCGCCACGCCTGGGGCGACATCTGGACCCGCCCCGGTCTGCCGCGGCACACCCGTAGCCTGATCACCATCGCCATGCTCATCGGCATGAACCGCGAGGGTGAACTGCGCCTGCACCTGCGCGCGGCCCGTAGCAACGGGGTGACGCGGGAGGAGATCAAGGAGTTGATCATGCAGAGTGCCATCTACTGCGGCATCCCGGCGGCCAATGCCACCTTCCATCTGGCGGAGGCGGTGTGGGATGAGTTGGGGGTGGAGTCGTTGGAGGGGTGAGTTTTCCCCCCTCTGTTGCCCCCTTGAATGGCGCCCGCTGGAGTGATCTGGTGGGCGTTGTAGGTTGGGGTGAGCGAAGCGAAGCCCAACGGATTACGGTTAGGGTTATAGGTGCCCTAGCTATTTATCGCGGTCTGCTTGTGGCTCTTGTTTCGCCCACCCGGGCGACTCACTTTTTTCAGTCGCGAAAAAAGTAAGCAAAAACGCTGTCCCCACGTTTCGGCCCTCCGCTTCGCTCCGGGTCCCCTCGTTCCGGTGCCGCTCCGGGGGCAAGGCACGAAGGGGCCTCCTGCCCCTCGCGCCTTGCTCGGCGTCCTGCCTCGCATCCCCCCTCCGCAACACCTACACTCGGCCTCACTGACGGGGACGGGACGCCAGCCTGAAATTTTGGGAGCGCTTGCAGGGAAGCCAGCGCGATTCGTAGCGTGGAAAACCGCACAGCGTTTTCCACAGGTGGGCACCGAAACCATCAGCGGACAAGGCTTCGCCGTTGTCCACGCTACGGGCTACGGGCTACGGGCTACGGGCTACGGGCTACGGGCTACGGGCTACGGGCTACGGGCTACGGGCTACGGGCTACGGGCTACGGGCTACGGGCTTTTTTGGCTATTCAACCAAAACTTTCAGGCTGGCGAATCGCCCCGTTCAGGAGGGCGAACGCCGGGGTCGTGGAGAGGGTCGAGGCGCATGGATGCGGCGAGAGGTCCAGTGGGCCATGGATGGCCCATCTGGACCGACCCCGGAACGGCGCTGGTGTGAGCGGACCCGAAGCGCAGCGTAGGGCCGGATGGTGGGGCAAGCGTTTTTGGTTACTTTTGCCGCGATTGGCAAAAGTGACTCGCCCGGGTGGGCGAAACAAGAGCCACAAGCAGACCACGATAAACAGCTAGGACACCGGTAAACCAAGCCATCCCGGCCAAACTCAGCGGTGTTGGGCTTCGCTCCGCTCGGCCCAACCTACGAAACCGGCACCCGTATCAGCTCTGTCTTGTCAGGCTTCGCTAACTGCCAAGGCAAGCCTGAATTCACGCCTTATCGCGGTCATGGACCGCTCCTACGCAAGCGGCCACCAGCCCGGAGCTGGTTACTTAGCCATCACCCGCGTAATCCGATCCCCCTCGGCATCATCCTGCCCCTTGGCCTTGTTCACCGCGTAGACCACGCCCTTGCTGTCCACCACCGCATGGTTGGGGAAGGTGCCCAGCTCCAGGTTGGCCTTGATGGTGCCGTCCGGGTCGACCACCGTCAGGGTGCCGGCGCCGCGGTTGGTGACATAGGCCAGGCGCTTGACCGGGTCGAAGACCACGCTCAGGGCCCCGGCGCCGGTGGTGACGTTGTGCAGGGTCTGGCCGGTCTTGGCGTCGACGATCAGCAGGTTGTCGCTGCCCTGGGCGGCGATGAACAGACGGTCGGTTTGCGGATCGTGGGCCACGTTCATGGGGGTCTTGGCGCCCTGGATCGGGAAGACCTTCTCGACCTTTTCGGTCTTGGCGTCGATCACCGCGGCTTCGTTGGTCTTCATGCTGACCGCGTAGAGCTTGTGCACCGCCGGGTCCAGGTGCATGCCGACCACGGCGAACTGTTCGCCGCGCACGCCGGACTCGATGGTGATGTGCTTGCGCACGGCCGGGGTCTTGGCGTCGAAGCTGACGATGTCCGGGGTCATGGCCGCCGAGGCGAAGGCGCGGTCGAGTTTCTCGTCGACCACCACGGTGTGGGCATGGGCGACGAGGCCGGGTTCGAATTGCTTGACCAGGCCCAGGTCGCTCTGGCGATAGACCGCCACGGTGTTCTGCCGGGTGTTGGTGGTCCAGACGGTGCCGTTGCGGTCGTCCACGCCGACACCGTAGACGGCATAGACCCCGGCGTCTTGCCCAGGCGCGGCGGCCGGGGTCACCTGGCGTTCGATGGACAGGTCCTTGGGATCGAGCTTGAGCAACTGCGAGACCTTGACCGGCGGACGGCCCACGGCGGAGGTGACGAAGAGGGCGCCGGTCTTGGCGCTGATGTCCACCTGGTAGAGGCCGGGGACCAGTTTGACCGCGGTGAGGCTGTAGGCGTCGGCGCCGGACAGCGGCACCACCGGCGAGACCTTGAGCGGGAAGACCGCGGCGCCCGAGGGCTGGGCGGTGTTGACCACGATGGGGTGCTGGCCGGGAGCGGCGTCTTCGGGGACGCGGATGGTCGCCTTGAAGTTGCCCTGGGCGTCGGCCACGTAGGCGGCGTCGGGGTTGAGCGCCACGCCGCCGCGGGACAGGGTGATCTGCTGACCGGGCTTGAAGCCGCGGCCTTCCAGCGTCACCTCGCTGCCCGCCAGGATGGCGGTGCCGGCGACGGGGCTGGCCTTGATCTCACCACGGTAGTCCGGATCGGGAGCGTCGAAGCTGGAACGCGCCTGGGCGGTCTGCACGCCCAACGCCAGCACGCCGGCGAGCAGGGTAAGGGAAAAGGCACGCCGGCCCTTGGCCGCGGACGCTAGAGCGAAGTTCATCGGGGATTCCTTGTATCGGCGATCGAAACGCCGGCGCCAGAGCGCCGGGCAGGAGAAGACCTCCAGGGCGCGGCTATGTTAATGCGAAAAGCGAAATACTTGCATTTAGATTTGCAAGTTTTACGAGTGCGCGTCGGTCGGGGCGTCGAGGCTGAGTTGCATCAGGCAGGCGCCGACGCCATAGCCGGCCAGCTTGGCGGTGAGCGCCGCATCGGCGGGGACCGGGCGGTATTGGTGACGCTGCCAGTAGCCGATGGCGTTGGACAGCGACACCAGCCGACCCTGGCGCAGGCGGGCGCGCCGGGCCTGGCCCTTGGCGTGGCGATAGAGCCGCCCGGCCACGCCCTGGCCCTGGGCGTCGGGGTGCACGGCGCAGTCGTGGAGGAACCAGGTCGAGGCCTCGCCCGGCAACTGCTCCAGGCGGGCGCCGAGGACCGGTGGCAGGCCGTCGTCCCAGGGATAGCCGATCAGATAGCCTTGCAGCCGGTCCTGGGGGTCGGTCGCCGCCCAGCAGTGCTCGGGCGCCAGGGCCAGGCGATTGGCGTAGAAGGCGTGGTCTTCGAGCAAGTCGGCGGGGTAGTTGGCGGCCTGGATGGCAAGGACGGCGGGGAGATCGGCGGGGCGGAGTGGGCGAATCGAGGACATGGCGGCAGGGGAAAAGGTCCGGCCGGGCAGTATGGTCACTGCCCGGCCGGGAGGCAAATGCCTCGGAGCCGTGGGTGGTGAGTCCCGCTGCAAGACTGCAACGGCAACGGTGAACCGCAGGTGCCGTCGACGACATCGACGTACCTCGCGGCGCCTTCTGGCACGCGGGTTACGACCGCAACGTCGCTTATGGCTCCTTGGCTGTGGTTTCAGGCCTTGGCGATCAACCGCGAGTTGCGGGCGTTACGGAATTGCAGGTCCTCGATGCCCAGGGTGGTGGTCTCGGCTTCGGCGCGGGCGGCGAGGATGAGGTCGTGGTGCGGGGACTTGGCGCAGACCGGATCGGCATTGCGCGCATCGCCGGTGAGCATGAAGGCCTGGCAGCGGCAGCCGCCATAGTCCTTTTCCTTCTCGTCGCAGGAGCGGCAGGGCTCGGGCATCCAGTCGTAACCGCGGTAGAGGTTGAAGCCGAAGGAGTCGTACCAGATGTGCCTGAGGTCCTGCTCCTTCACGTTGGGGAAGGCGACGGGCATCTGCCGGGCGCCGTGGCAGGGCAGGGCGGTGCCGTCCGGCGTGATGGTCAGGAACAACTTGCCCCAGCCGTCCATACAGGCCTTGGGGCGCTCTTCGTAGTAGTCCGGGGTGACGAAGATCAGCTTGCAGGGATGGTTCTCGGCCTTGAGCCGGGCACGGTATTCGTTGGTGATGCGCTCGGCGCGCTCCAGCTGGGTCTTGGTCGGCAACAGGCCGGCGCGATTGCGTTCGGCCCAGCCGTAGAACTGGCAGGTGGCGAGTTCGACGAAGTCGGCTTCCAGGGCCAGGCAGAGGTCGATGATCTGGTCGATGCGCTCGATGTTGTGCCGGTGGGTGACGAAGTTGAGCACCATGGGATAGCCATGGGCTTTCACCGCCTTGGCCATGGCCAGCTTCTGGGCGAAGGCCTTCTTCGAACCGGCCAGCAGGTCATTCACCTGGGCATCGCTGGCCTGGAAGCTGATCTGGATATGGTCCAGGCCGGCCTGCTGGAACTCGGCGATGCGCGCCTCGGTGAGGCCAATGCCGGAGGTGATGAGGTTGGTGTAGTAGCCCAGCCGGCGCGCCTCGCGGATCAGTTCGGCGAGATCCTGGCGCACCAGGGGTTCGCCCCCGGAAAAGCCGATCTGGGCGGCGCCCATCTCCCGCGCCTCGGCCATGACCTTGAACCACTGCTCGGTGGTCAACTCGCGACCCTGGGCGGCGAAGTCCAGCGGATTGGAGCAATAGGGGCACTGCAGCGGGCAGCGATAGGTGACCTCGGCCAACAGCCACAGCGGCAGGCCGACACTGGGCGCTGCAACGGTAGGCGGCTGCGGCAACTGCATGGGTACGCCAGGCAGCGGCGTATCAGCCGAGCAAGAGCCAGTGCTCTGCACGGGCAACCTCCATGAATTGCTCCACGTCGTCGCCCAGCTCGGGCACGCCGGGGAAGCGCTCGTCGAGGGCGGTGATGATGGCGGCCACGTCACGCTGGCCGTCGATCAGCTCGCCGATGGCGGCGGCGCTCTCGTTGAGCTTGATCATGCCCTCGGGATAGAGCAGCACATGGCCGTTCTGCGCCGGCTCGAACTGGAAGCGGTAGCCGGGGCGCCAGCGCGGCACCTGGGTGCGGTCGAAGCTCATAGGTCGATTCCTCGATGCCAGCGACGCTCGGCGGTGACGCTGTGATAGGGCGGGCGCTGCAGTTCGTAGGCCATGCTCATGGCGTCGAGCATGGTCCAGAGGATGTCCAGCTTGAACTGCAGGATCTCCAGCATGCGCTGCTGGGATTCCCAGGTGGTGTAGTGCTGCAGAGTGATCTGCAGGCCGTGCTCGACATCACGGCGCGCCTGGCCCAGGCGGGTGCGGAAGTACTCGTAGCCGGCCGGATCGATCCAGGGGTAGTGCTGCGGCCAGGCGTCCAGGCGCGACTGGTGGATCTGCGGGGCGAACAGCTCGGTCAGGGAGCTGCTGGCGGCTTCCTGCCAGGAGGCGCGGCGGGCGAAGTTGACGTAGGCGTCCACCGCGAAGCGCACCCCGGGCAGCACCAGCTCCTGGGAGAGCACCTGCTCGCGGTCCAGGCCGGTGGCCTCGGCCAGCCGCAGCCAGGCCTCGATACCGCCTTCGCTGCCGGGCTCGCCGTCATGGTCGAGGATGCGCTGCACCCATTCGCGACGGATCTCGCGGTCCGGGCAGTTGGCCAGGATGGCGGCGTCCTTGAGCGGGATGTTGACCTGGTAGTAGAAGCGGTTGGCCACCCAGCCCTGGATCTGCTCGCGACTGGCGCGACCCTGGTACATGGCCACGTGATAGGGGTGGTGGATGTGGTAGAGCTCACCCTTGGCGCGCAGGGCGGCTTCGAATTCGGCGGGAGTCAGGGCGTTGGGCATGGCGGTCACAACTCGATGGACAGCCCATCCCAGGCGACTTCCACACCCTGGCGCTCGACCTCGGCGCGTTCGGGGGAGTCTTCGTCCAGGATCGGATTGGTGTTGTTGATATGGATCAGCACCTTGCGCTGGCGCTCGAAGCCGGCCAGCACCTCCAGCATGCCGCCGGGGCCGCTCTGCGGCAGGTGGCCCATCTCGGTGCCGGTGCGGGTGCCCACGCCGCGACGCTGCATTTCGTCGTCGGTCCAGAGCGTGCCGTCCACCAACAGGCAGTCGGCCTGGCCCATCAGCTCCAGCAGGGCGGCGTCCGGCTGGCCCAGGCCCGGGGCGTAGAACAGCTTGCCGCCGGTACTCCGGTCATGGACCAGCAGCCCCAGGTTGTCGCCGGGGTGCGGATCGTGGCGATGGGGCGAATAGGGCGGCGCGGCGCTGCGCAGCGGGAAGGGAGTGAATTCCAGATTCGGACAGGCCGGAATGGTGAAGCTGCCGCTCAGGGCGATGGGCTGCCAGTTGAGGCCACCGTTCCAGTGCTGGAGCATGTTGAACAGCGGAAAGCCGCTGGTCAGGTCCTGGTGGACCATCTCGGTGCACCAGACCTCATGGGGGCAGCCCTCGCGCAGGCTGAGCAGGCCGGTGGTGTGGTCGATCTGGCTGTCCAGCAGGACGATGGCGCGGATGCCGGTGTCACGCAGAGCTCGCGCCGGTTGCAGCGGGGCGAAGCCGGCCAGCTGGGCGCGGATGTCGGGCGAGGCGTTGCACAGGATCCAGTTCACCCCGTCGTCGGACAGGGCGATGGAGGACTGGGTGCGGGCCTGGGCCCTGAGGGTGCCCTTGCGGAAGCCGTCGCAATTGGGGCAATTGCAGTTCCACTGGGGAAAGCCACCGCCAGCGGCGGAGCCGAGAATCTGGATATGCATGGGAAAGGTCGAACCTGGAAAAAGTACGCCCCGGCGGACCGGGGCGTGGGGCGCATCAACGGTTGGCGAAGTACATGGTGACTTCGAAGCCGATGCGCAGGTCAGTGTAGGCAGGCTTGGTCCACATGGGAGGTCTCCTCTTTTGACTGCGAAGCCGGATGGATCCGGTCGCCAAGTTTAACAAAGTTGTTTAGCTAAGGGTTTTACCGATAGCCAATCGGTCGGCTGACCACGACATAACTGTCTTACCGATCCTGCAACAGATGGACCGCCAAGGCCGGCCGACGCTCCCGGGAAAGTGTTGAAAGCTATGACAGCCAGCCGGATGGCGCGGCGGCATTGGCCAGGACGAGGCGCGGGGCGTCGGTGGCGGTGAGTTGCTGCCAGGCCTGCTGCAGGGCCTCCTCGTCCAGGGCGGCGAGAGCCTGCTGCAGGGGCGTGAGGTCCAGGGCCCCGCTACGCTGGAAGCCCCACCAGAGGCGCTCGGCCAGGGCGGCGCGCTGAGTGGTGGCAGGGCTGAAGTCGCGCTCCAGTTGGCGGATGTTTTGCGCCAGCATCGCGGGCTCGGCTTGCACTGCAAACAGACTGTCCGCCAGGCAGGCCTCGATTTCCGTCAGGATCTCCGTCGCCCGCGCATGGGGCGACTGCACGCCGATCAACAGGCCGCCGTGATCGCCGAGCTGGCGATAGGCGGAAAACACCGCATAGCCCAGTTGCCGCTCGCTGCGCAGGCGGCGGAACAGCGGTCCTTGCAGACGCGCCGCCAAGAGCCGCCAGGCGGCTTCGGTGGCGGGCTGTGCGCTGGGCTGCGGGCAGAACAGCAGCAGCGCCTGCTGGGCGTCGGTGCTGGGCTCCTGCTGCCAGTGACGGCCGGTGAAGTTGGGCGCTTCGTCCAGTGGTCCTGCCTGGAACTGCGGCGGTGGCGTGAGGGTGGCCAGGGACGCCTGTGCCACCTTGGGCAGGCCGCAGGCCAGGGCCTGCCAGCGCGGGCTTGCTTCATTCACTGTTAGCGGCGTGACGGCGGTCACTCGCTCGGGCAGGACCTTGAGCAACTGGCGGATCAGCATGGGTTCGGGCGTTACCACAGGCGCCGGTCTGATGTTATCCAGCTCTGCCTCCAGGCTGTCGAGCGCCCGCTCCAGCACCGCCGGCAGCGCCGTGGCCCAGCCTTGCAGCCGCAATTCCCAAGGCGCCCCGGGTGGGCTCCAGCGCAGGTTGACGCCCGCTTCGGCAGCCAGCCGGGGTAGCGCGCCCAGCACCTGGGCCTGAGGCGCGACCGGTGCCGGTCCCGGCCATTGCCAGCGCAGGAACAGCAGGCCTTCGCGCTGCTGGGGGGCGAGGGCCTGGCTGATCGGCCAGGGCTGCAGCGCCGGGACGCTCGGCGTGACGGGGTCAGTGAGCAGCGGATTGGGCGGCGGCAGGGCAAAGGGGGTGGCGATGGGAGCTGTTGTGCGCGAGGAGTCGGCCAGGCCGGCGGCGAAACCGCTGAGACGCTCCGGGACCAGTTGCGCGAGCAGCCGCGGCCAGGCGGCCTGGGCGGCAGGCGAGAGCGCCGGTTGTGGCCAGACGTCTCCTGACCGATCCAGCCAGAGGCGTTCACCCAGGCGCCTTACCAGCGCCAGGGCGGGCAGGGTGGCCCACTGGCGCTGGACCCGTGCGGCGTGGCCTTGCTGCAGCACGGCGAGCGGCGTCTGACGCAGGGCGTCCAGCCAGGCGAACAGGATGCGGGTCAGATGGCTGGGGCTGGCCTGGGGGCCGGGCGCGAGATCCAGCCGGAGCAGGCCCTGGCGTGCCTGGCGATAGGGCCAGGCAAGGCCCAGTCGTTCGGCCTGGCCCGCCTGGCGCAGGGTCGCGGGCAGGCCGCCGGGATGGTCGCCGAGCAGCAGGATTTCCAGCAGCTCCGCCGCTTCCCAACTGCCGGGTGGCAGAACGTCGAGGGCGAATTGCAGGGCCAGGGTCGGGGGCGCGGCAGCTGTGATCTGCCAGTGTTCGCCTGTAGCCGGGAGCGCTTGCGGCGTTACGGCGCTGGGCGCCGGGCCGGATGGTAGTAGGGCGCCGTGCTCGCGGGCCAGGTCCGCGAGTTCGTCCAGCGGTTGCGGACCGGCCAGCACCAGCAGGGCATTCTCCGCCCGGTAGTGCCGGTGCTGGAAGTCGCGCAGGGCCGCCTGGAAGGTCGGGCTCTGCAGCGGCAGGCTGTAACGGTTGCCGGCATGGAAGCCGGCGGCCGGATGGGTAGCGGGCAGCCCCATGGCCAGGGCCAGGTCGCGGCGGGTATCGGCGCTGCGTGACCAGGCGATGAATTCGGCGTGCAGCACCTCGCGCTCGCGGCGCTGGGCGTCCGCGGCCAGCAGGGGTGCAGCGAGCATGTCCAGCAGCCGGGCGAGGCCGGCGCCCAGGTGCTCGGGAGCCACGGCGAAGAAGAAGTCGGTGGTGGTCTCGCGGGTGCTGGCGTTGAGTTCGCCGCCGAGGCGCTGCACTAGGGGCATCAGGCCGTCGGCGGCCGGATAGCGGCGGCTGCCGAGAAAGAACAGGTGTTCGAGAAAGTGCGCCAGCCCTGGAAAGGCCCGCGGCGCCTGGTGACTGCCGGCACCGATGCGCACCAGGGCGGCGGCCTGGGGTAGCTCGGGATCGTGCAGCAGGGCGACGGCCAGGCCGTTGGCCAGGCGCAGGCGGCGGTGGAGGGGGGCGGAGGTGGGCATGGGGGTAGCTTAACCGAGTCCGAGGGAAGGTGATGGCGCGGGGTTGGCCCTCACCCCGGCCCTCTCCCAGGGGGAGAGGGGGAAGAGCAGATGCGGTGCCTGGGTTTGCCCTCACCCCGGCCCTCTCCCCGAGGGAGAGGGGGAAAAGCACTCCCTGGCGCCTTTCCATCTAGACAGAACGCCAATAGAGCTAAAGCCCAGGCGAAAAAAAATCCCGGCTGGGCCGGGATTTCGGGGTGGGGCGAGGGGGATTCCAACAGGATGTCAAAAATGCTCGAAGCATCCTCGCCCCGGACCCTCTCCCGAAGGAGAGGGGAGCTCGGGCGCGGGCGCCCTTACTTCTGCTCGGGCAGGGCGAAGGCCATCACGTAGTCGCCCTGCTTGGTGCCCAGCGAGCCATGGCCGCCGGCATAGACCAGCACGTACTGGCGACCGTCCTTGCCGGTGTAGGTCATGGGGGTGGTCTGGCCACCGGCCGGCAGGCGGCCTTTCCACAGTTCCTTGCCGTTCTTCACGTCATAGGCGCGCAGGTACTGGTCCAGGGTGCCGCTGAGGAAGGCCACGCCACCGGCGGTGGTGACGGTGCCACCCAGGCTGGGCACGCCCATGGGCAGCGGCAGCGGGACCGGCGAGTTGTCGCGCACGGTGCCGTTCTTGTGCTTGTAGACCAGCTTGCCGGTGGTCAGGTCGAGACCGGCCACGTAGCCCCAGGCGGGTGCCTGGCAGGGCAGGCCCAGGGGCGACAGGAAGGCCGACAGGATCACGCCATAGGGCGCGCCCTTGTTGGGCTGGATGCCCTCGGTCTCGCTCTTGCGCGCCGGCTGGTTGGCGATCTCGTCACGCGGCACCAGCTTGGAGGTGAAGGCCATGTAGCTGGGGTTGAGGAAGGCGATCTGGCGGACCGGATCGACCGAAAGACCACCCCAGTCGAACACGCCGAAGTTACCTGGGTAGACGATCGAACCCTGGGTGGACGGCGGGGTGTAGATGCCCTCGTAGCGGTGCTCGCGGAAGGCGATGCGACACAGCGCCTGGTCGAAGGGCGTACCGCCCCACATGTCGCTTTCCTTGAGGGTCGGCGCGGCCAGATTGATCGAGGAGACCGGCTGGGTCGGCGAGGTATGGTCGCCGGACACCGCGCCCTGGGGCACCGGGGTTTCGGTGATCGGGTAGATGGGCTGACCGTTGGTGCGGTCCAGCACATAGATGCTGCCCTGCTTGGTCGAGGCCATCAGCGCGGGTTTCACGCCGCCAGCGGTCTTGATGTCCACCAGGGTCGGCTGGCCGCCCACGTCCATGTCCCAGAGGTCATGGTGGGTGAACTGGTAGTTCCAGCGCACCTTGCCGGTGGCGATGTCGAGGGCGACCACGCCGGCGCTGTACTTCTCGGAGGCCGGGGTACGGTCACCGCCCCATTGGTCGGGCATCTGGTTGCCCATGGGCAGATAGACCATGCCGACCTTCTCGTCGACGGCCATCATCGACCACATGTTGGGCGAGTTGCGGGTGTAGATACCGTCGGCGGCGATGGGCGCGGTGGCGTCCGGATTGCCGCTGTCCCAGTTCCACACCAGCTTGCCGCTGTGCACGTCGTAGGCGCGGATCACGCCGGACGGCTCGTCGGTGGAGACGTTGTCGGTGACGTGGCCGCCGATGATCACCAGGTTGCGGGTCACCGCGGGCGGCGAGGTGGAGTAGTAGCCACCCGGCGTGAAGCTGCCCATGTTGGCGCTCAGGTCGATCTGGCCGTTGTCGCCGAAGTCGCTGCACACCTTGCCGGTGTCGGCGTTGATGGCGATCAGGCGGGTGTCGGCGGTGGGCAGGAACAGGCGCCGCGGGCAGCTGTTGGCAACCGGGGTGCTCTGCTCCTCGACCGGCACGGCATTGCCGGTGGCCGGGCTCTGGCCGGCGGTGGTGGTACCGGCGTAGGTGGCGTCGTCGTGGTAGGCCACGCCGCGGCAGGTCATGTGCGCCCAGCCCTTGAAGCTGTCGGCGTGCTGGGTGCTCAGCTTGGGATCGAAGCGCCAGATTTCCTTGCCGCTGTCGGGGTCCACGGCGATCACCTGGCTGTGCGGCGTGCAGACATAGAGCTTGCCGTTGACCTTGAGCGGGGTATTTTCCGCGGTGGTCTCCTGGGGATCGTTCGGCCCGGGGATGTCGCCGGTGCGGAAGGTCCAGGCCGGTTGCAGATCCTTCACGTTGTTCACGTCGATCTGCTTGAGCGGCGAGTAGCGGTCACCGAAGGCGGTGCGGCCATAGGAGGGCCAGTCACCGTCGGCGGCGGTCGGCGCGGCGCTCTCGATGCCGGCGGTATCGCGGCCCAGGTCGCCGTCCAGACGGTTGTAGTTGACGAACTGGGCGATCAGGGCAACAGCGCCGGCGATCACCAGGGAGCCGACCAGCGGCAGGCCGCCGCTACGGCTGTCCAGCGGACGGCGGAACACCGGGATCAATAGCACCAGGCCAAGGACGAACCAGAGTGCCAGGCGCGGCACCAGCTGCCACCAGTCGAACTGGACTTCCAGCACGGCCCAGGCGGTGGACATCACCAGGAAGAAGGCATAGACCCAGACGCCACTGGCGCGCCGGATGCACAGCAGGTAGCCGCTCAGGGCGAGCAGTACGCCGCCGCCGAGGTAGTACAGGGAACCACCGAGGGTGGCCAGCTTGATGCCCAACCCCAACAGGGCCAGGCCCAAGAGGATGAACAGGATACCGAGCAACCTGGCGGGCAGGCCCCCCGGTCTCGCGTTGGAAGTGACAGTCATGGCAGCGCTCGCAATGCAATCGTGAAAAGAGACTTCGACTCGGCCGACGACATCGCAAAGGGGAACCGCGTGCGGATCTGTCGTCTGCTACGTCTGAACCTGTTGTCTGTCTTATTGTTCCACCCCGTCGCCGGCTTCCCTGGCGGGAACTCAGCGCGGTTGCGCTGGGGCGAAGCGTGGGATGGCTCGGGAGGCGTCGGCTGAATCGGGCGGGTAGATAGTAAGCTAAGCATTGATTGATGTCACTTCGCGATGATGGGTGGACGCAAGCGGCGTAGCGCCCCGCCTGCTACCATCGCGAACCGCTCCTTGATCCCTTCGTTTCCATGTCCGATGTGCTAGCCCTGATCCAGGCGACCTTCGACGTCACCGCCCCGGTCTTCGCCCTGGTCCTGCTCGGTGGCCTGCTCAAGCGTCTGGGCTGGATCGATACCGCCTTCATCAACACCTCATCCAACCTGGTGTTTCGCGCCACCATGCCGACGCTGCTGTTTCTCGGCATCGTCAAGGCCGATCTCGGCGCCGCCCTGCAGCCGCTGCTGCTGGGCTACTTCGCCCTGGCCACGGTGGCGAGCTTCCTGGCAGCCTGGAGCTGGGCGATCTGGCGCTGTCCGCCTGCGGATCGCGGGGTGTACGTGCAGGGCGCCTTTCGTGGCAACTGCGGCATCGTCGGCCTGGCCCTGGCCGCCACCCAGTACGGCGACTACGGCCTGTCGGTGGGCGGGATCATGGCCGGCATGGTCATCCTCTTCTATAACGTGCTCTCGACCATCGTCCTGGCGCTCTACAGCCCGCACCTGGAGGCCAACTGGCGCACCCTGCTGCGCAGCATCCTCGGCAATCCGCTGATCATCGGCATCCTCCTGGCGATTCCCTTCGCCTATTGCCAGTGGCAGCTGCCCCGCTGGCTGGATACTTCAGCGCGCTACTTCGCCGGGCTCACCCTGCCGCTGGCCTTGATGTGCATCGGGGCCAGCCTGTCCCTGGCGACGCTGCGCGAGAGCAGTCGCCTGGCGCTGGGCGCCAGCCTGTGGAAGATCGTCTGGATTCCGCTGCTGGGGGTGCTGGGCGCCCTGGCCCTGGGCATCCAGGGGCCCGCGCTGGGCATTCTCTTCCTCTACCTGGGGTGTCCGACGGCGGCGTCGAGTTTCGTCATGGCCCGCGCGGCCGGCAGCAATGCCCAGCTGGCGGCGGCCATCGTGGTGCTCAGCACCCTGGGCGGGATGCTCACCACCAACCTGGGGTTGGTCCTGCTGAAAGGATTCAGCTTGGTCTAGCGTGACTGTCCGGACATCGGCTAGCCGAGAGCGTCCATCGGTGTACCCGATAAATTGACTGACGAATGCGTGATAGTGCGCCGGTCATCCTGGCTTCCGTCGTCGCCCTTCGCTGAACGTTTATCGCGATCAAGGTCTGGCCGCGTTGGGGAGGCCGCCCGCCTCGTCCGCTGCGTGGTACCCATGAAACGCTCTCTCCAATTCAGCCACAAGATCCTGCTGGCGGCCGCCCTGGTCGTGACCCTGGCCCTGGCCGGCTTCGCCAGCTTCAATGCCTACCTGCAGCGCCAGGCCATCACCCAGAGCCTGGAGGCCTCGCTGAGCGAGATCGGCCGGACCACCGCCGGCAACATCGCCTACTGGCTCGACGCCCGCATCAAGCTCATCGACAGCCAGGCCCAGGCGCTGTCCCGCGACAGCAGCCCGGCCAATGTGGTCGGCCTGCTGGAGCAGAAGCTCTACACCAGCAACTTCGACTCCACCTACCTGGGTGAGGTCGACGGCACCTTTACCGACCGCCCCCATACGCCCATGGAAGCCGGCTACGACGCCCGCCAGCGTGACTGGTACAAGGCCGCGGTCAGTGCCGGTGGCCCCATCCTCACCGAGCCCTATCTCACCGCCCCGCCGCAGAACTTTCTCTGCATCACCATCGCCGCGCCGGTGTTGCAGAACGGCAAGCTGGTCGGCGTGGTGGCCGGCGACCTGGTGATGGACAGCCTGATGAAGATGATCACCTCGCTGGACGCTGGCGGCCTGGGCGAGGCCTTCCTGGTCGATGCCGATGGCAAGATCCTGGTCAGCAGCCATGCCGAGCAGGTGCTGAAGTCGCTCAAGGACGTGTTCCCGGATCAGACCCCGACCCTGACCCCTGGCTTCCATAGCGTCGTGCAGAACGGCAGCGAGCGCCTGGTGAGCTTCACCCCGGTCGCGGGTCTGCCTTCGGTCAAGTGGTACCTGGCGCTGTCCATCGACCAGGCCAAGGCCTATGCCCCGGTGACCCAGGCGCGCAACCTGGCCATCGTCGCCACGGTCGTAGCGGTGATCGCCATCATCCTGCTGCTGGGCCTGCTGATCCGCGTCCTGCTGCGTCCGCTGCACGACCTGACCCGCGCCATGGCCGACATCGCCGAAGGCGAGGGCGACCTGACCCGCCGGCTGCCGGTGCAATCCCGCGACGAATTCGGCGCCCTGGCCGAGGCCTTCAACAAGTTCGTGGCGCGGATCCATACCTCGATCCGCGACGTCGCCCAGACCACCGGTGAATTGAACCAGAGCACCCGGCACGTGCTGGAGGCTTCCCATTCGTCCATGCGCCAGTCGGATGTCCAGGCTCAGCGCACCACCAGCGTGGCGGCGGCGATCAACGAGCTGGGCGCCGCCGCCCAGGAGATCGCCCGCAATGCCGCCCATGCCTCGGGCGAGGCCAGCGAGGCGCGCACCCAGGGCGAGGAGGGCCGCGAGGTGCTCGACGAGGCGCTCCTCGCCATGCAGACCTTGTCGACGAAGATCGGCACCAGTTGCGAACACATCGAAGCGCTCAACGGCAAGGCGGCCAACATCGGCCAGATCCTCGAAGTCATCCGCGGTATCTCCGAGCAGACCAACCTGCTGGCGCTCAATGCCGCAATCGAAGCGGCCCGTGCCGGCGAAGCCGGCCGCGGCTTCGCCGTGGTGGCCGACGAGGTACGCTCCCTGGCCAGCCGCACCCAGAGTTCGGCGCAGCAGATTCAGCAGATGATCGAGGAGCTGCAGAGCGGCTCCCGCGACGCCGTGGCCCTGATGCAGGAAAGCCAGCGGCAGAGCGCCCACAGCATGCAGGTGGCCAAGAGCGCCGGCGAGCGACTGGGCAGCGTGACCGAGCGCATCGGCGAGATCGATGGCCAGAACCAGTCCGTCGCTACTGCGACCGAGGAACAGACCTCGGTGGTGGAGACCCTGAACATGGACATCAGCGAGATCAACCTGCTGAACCAGCAGAGCGTCGATAACCTCCAGTCGACCCTGGCGGCCTGTTCCGCCCTGGAAGCCGAGGCCGGTCGCCTGCAGCGGTTGGTGGGTGGCTTCCGCATCTAAAGATGGCGTGCGAAAGATCCGCCGTTTGGCTCAAGTAGTCATACTTATTTCCGATAAGCATGGCGATGGACCATGCCCCGATTCCGGCATGGTCGCCTTGCGAAGGACGCAGACCCCGTATGAAGCGACACCTGAAATTCAGTCATAAGATCCTGCTCGCCGCCGCCCTGGTGGTGACCCTGGCACTGGCCGCCTTCGCGGGATTCAACGCGTACCTGCAACGCCAGGCCATCGATCAGAGCCTGAGCGCGACCCTGAGCGAAACCGGCAAGGTGACCGCCGGCAACATCGCCTACTGGCTGGATGCCCGCGTCAAGCTCATCGAGGGTGAGGCCCAGACCCTGGCGCGGGACCGCTCGCCCGCAGGGCTGGTCGGTCTGCTGGAGCAGAAGGTCTACACCGGCAACTTCGACTCCACCTACCTGGGCGAGGTCGACGGCACCTATACCACCCGGCCGCTGCGCAACCTGCCGGCCGGCTACGATCCGCGCAAGCGGCCCTGGTACGCGGCCGCCACCGCCGCCGGCACCACGGTGCTGACCCCGCCCTATATCTTCGCCTCCTCCGGCCAGCTGGGCGTGACCATCGCCACCCCGCTGCTGCGCGACGGCCAACTGGCCGGCGTGGTGGCCGGCGACCTCAACCTCTCGGCCCTGGTGGAGATCATCACCTCGCTCAACGTCGGTGGGCTGGGCGAAGCCTTCCTCGTCGACGGTGACGGCAAGGTGCTGGTCAGCAGCCATCCCGAACAGGTGCTCAAGACGCTCAAGGACGTCTTCCCGGAGCAGACCCCGTCCCTGCAAGCCGGCCTGCAGGCCGTCGCCCAGAATGGCAGCGAGCGCCTGGTGAGCTTCACTCCGGTCAACGGCCTGCCCTCGGTGAAGTGGTACCTCGGCCTGTCCATCGACCAGGCCAAGGCCTATGCCCCGGTGACCCAGGCGCGCAACCTGGCCATCGTCGCCACGGTCGTAGCGGTGATCGCCATCATCCTGCTGCTGGGGCTGCTGATCCGCGTCCTGCTGCGTCCGCTGCACGACCTGACCCGCGCCATGGCCGACATCGCCGAAGGCGAGGGCGATCTGACTCGTCGCCTGCCCGTGCAGGCCCGCGACGAATTCGGCGCCCTGGCCGAGGCCTTCAACAAGTTCGTGGCGCGGATCCACGATTCGATCCGCGACGTGGCCCAGACCACCGGTGAGCTGAACCAGAGTACCCGGCGGGTGCTGGAGTCTTCGCAATCTTCCATGCAGCAATCGGATCTGCAGGCTCAGCGCACCACCAGCGTGGCGGCGGCGATCAACGAATTGGGCGCCGCTGCCCAGGAGATCGCCCGCAATGCCGCCCATGCCTCGGGCGAGGCCAGCGAGGCGCGCGCCCAGGGCGAGGAAGGCCGCGAGGTACTCGACGAGGCGCTCCTCGCCATGCAGACCTTGTCGACTAAGATCGGCGCCAGTTGCGAACACATCGAAGCGCTCAACGGCAAGGCGGCCAATATCGGCCAGATTCTCGAAGTGATCCGCGGCATTTCCGAGCAGACCAACCTGCTGGCGCTCAATGCCGCCATCGAAGCGGCCCGTGCCGGCGAGGCTGGCCGTGGCTTCGCCGTGGTGGCCGACGAGGTGCGCTCCCTGGCCAGCCGCACCCAGAGTTCGGCGCAACAGATCCAGCAGATGATCGAGGAGCTGCAGAGCGGCTCCCGCGATGCCGTGGCCCTGATGCAGGAAAGCCAGCGGCAGAGCGCCCACAGCATGCAGGTGGCCAAGAGCGCCGGCGAGCGGCTGGGCAGCGTGACCGAGCGCATCGGCGAGATCGATGGTCAGAACCAGTCCGTCGCCACCGCGACCGAGGAACAGACCTCGGTGGTGGAGACGCTGAACATGGACATCAGCGAGATCAACCTGCTGAACCAGCAGGGCGTGGACAACCTCCAGGCGACCCTGGCGGCCTGTACCGCCCTGGAAGCCGAAGCCGGTCGCCTGCAGCGCCTGGTGGGTGGCTTCCGCATCTAGCCCGGCGTCGCCGCGCTCAGGCGACCGAGCTGTGCCTTGGCTGGCGTACCGCCTGGCCCTGCGCATCGAAGTAGCGCAGGTGTTCGACGGCGCTGGCCAGGTGCACCTGTTGCCCCTGGTGCAGCTCGGCCTTGCCGGCCACCTTGGCCACCAGCGGCTCGCCGCCGTTGCCGAGGTCCACGTACACCAGCGTCAGTTCGCCGAGTTGCTCGGTAAGGGTCACGCTGCCGGACAGGATGCCCTGGCCGGCCGGGACCAGCTGCAGGTGCTCCGGGCGTACCCCCAGGTGGACGACGCCCCGCAGCCCTGCCGGCGCGGGCAACGGCTGATCGCCCTCGGCGCCCTGCAGGTCCAGGCGTCCGTCGCGGACGTTGGCGGCGATGATGTTCATGGCCGGCGAGCCGAGGAAGCGGGCGACGAAGAGGTTGTCCGGATCGTCGTAGAGTTCCAGGGGGGAGCCGACCTGCTCGACGCGACCGCCGTTGAGCACCACGATGCGGTCGGCCAGGGTCATGGCCTCCACCTGGTCGTGGGTCACATAGATCATGGTGGTGGCGGGCATCTGCTCGTGCAGCCGGGCGATCTCGATGCGGGTCTGCACCCGCAGCGCGGCATCGAGGTTGGACAGGGGTTCGTCGAACAGGAACACCTTGGGATCGCGGGTGATGGCCCGGCCGATGGCCACGCGCTGGCGCTGGCCGCCGGACAGTGCCTTGGGCAGCCGTTCCAGGTAGGGCGTGAGCTGCAGCGCCTCGGCCGCCCGCCGCACACGGGTATCGATCTCGGACTTGGGCGTGCCCTTGTCGAGGGTCAGGCCGAAGGCCATGTTCTGGTAAACGGTCATATGCGGATAGAGCGCATAGGACTGGAACACCATGGCGATCCCGCGCTCCTTGGGGGTGCGCTCGTTGACCACCTCGCCGTCGATGGCGAGGGTGCCCGCGGTGATGTCCTCCAGGCCGGCGATGACCCGCAGCAGGGTCGACTTGCCGCAGCCGGACGGGCCGACGAAGACGATGAATTCGCCCGCGCGGATGTCGAGGTCGACGTGATGCAGGATCTCGACGCTGCCGTAGCGTTTCTTGATCCCCTTGAGGGTAAGCGTGGTCATCCGGGAGTCCTCGTCGGTTAGCGGTGATCGGCAGCGCCCGCGAGGCGGACGATCAGGCCGGAATGGGGGGGCAGCAGCAGGCGCTGACCAGCGCAGCGACCACCCAGCACCCGCGGGGTAATGTCCTCCAGCAGCCGCTCGGCGAGGGGCGCCACCACCTCCACCTCCAGTGGCTGGCCGCCGGCCAGGTTGAACGCCACCAGCAGCCGCTGTTCGCCCAGCTGTCGTTCGAAGGCGAGCAGTTGCGGATGCAGGTCGAGGAACTGGATCGAGCCCTTGGTCAGGGCCGGCAGCGCCCGGCGCAGGGCGATCAGGGTGCGATAGCAGGTGAGCAGGGAGTCGTCGCGGAGTACCTGCCGCTCCACGGCCAAGGCCAGGTGCTTGCTGGGTACCGGCAACCAGGGCCTGACGCCGGCCGCGGTGAAGCCGCCGTGGGGCAGCACGGCGCTCCAGACCATGGGTGTGCGGCAGCCGTCGCGGCCCTTGATAGCCGGCCAGTAGCGCTTGCCCCAGGGATCGACGATGTCGGCGAAGGCGATCTCCGCCTCGGTCTGGCCCAGCTCTTCGCCCTGGTACAGGCATACCGAACCGCGCAGGGTGAGCAGGATCGCTGCGGCCAGGCGCAGGATGGCCGCACCGTCCGGTCGGTCCTTGGCCCACCGGGTGGCATGACGCACCACATCATGGTTGGAGAAGGCCCAGCAGGCCCAGCCAGTGGGCGCGGCGCTTTCGAATTGCTCGATCACCGGACGGATGTCGTCCACGGTCGGCAGGGCGGTGTTGAGGAAGTCGAAGGCATAGCTCATGTGCAGCCGATCATCGCCGCTGGTGTACTCGGCCATCAGCCTGGTGCCGTGGATCAGCTCACCCACCTCGCCCACGGCGGTAGCCGCCGGATACTCGTCGAGCAGGGCACGGAAGCGCCGCAGGAACTCGAGGTTTTCCGGGCGGTTCTTGTCGTAGCGGTGCTCCTGCCAGTTATAGGGGCGATCGCGCGGGGCCACGCGCTCGTTCCGGAGCTCCGGCGGTAGCGGCGGGTTGTCGCGCAACTCGGCGTCATGGAAATAGAAGTTCACGGTATCCAGACGGAAGCCGTCGACGCCCCGGTCGAGCCAGAAGCGCACCACGTCCAGCACCGCCTGCACCACCTCTGCGTTGTGGAAGTTGAGGTCGGGCTGCTCGATGAGGAAATTGTGCAGGTAGTACTGGCCGCGGCCGGCATCCCATTCCCAGGCCGAGCCGCCGAAGTTCGACAGCCAGTTGTTGGGCGGCGAGCCATCCGCCTTGGCGTCGGCCCAGACGTACCAGTCGGCCCGTGCATTGTGGCGATCCCGACGACTCTCGGCGAACCAGGGATGGCGGCTGGAGGTGTGCGAGAGCACCAGGTCGATCATCACCTTGAGGCCCAGCTCGTGGGCCCGCGCGACCAGGTCGTCGAAGTCGGCCAGGGTACCGAACTGGGTGTCGACGTCGCGATAGTCGGAGACGTCATAACCGAAGTCGGCCATGGGCGAGCGCATGAAGGGCGAGATCCAGATGGCATCGACCCCGAGCTCGGCCACATAGGGCAGGCGCCTGGTGATGCCGGCGAGATCGCCGATGCCATCGCCGTTGCTGTCCTGGAAGGAACGCGGATAGATCTGGTAGATCACCGCACCACGCCACCAGTCGCGGTCGAGGGTCTGAGGTTGAGTCTTGGTCATGGCAGGTTATCCCTTGACGCCGCCGGCGGTGAGACCGGCGACGATCTTGCGCTGGAAGATCAGCACCAGGACGATCAGCGGCAGCGTGACCACCACCGAGGCGGCCATGATGGTGCCCCAGGGCGTTTCCATTTCCGAGGCGCCGGAGAGCAGGGCGATGGCCACCGGCACGGTCCGGGTATCGTTGTTGGCGACGAAGGTCAGGGCGAAGAGGAATTCGTTCCAGGCGGCGATGAAGGCGAGCAGGCCGGTAGTGACCAGCGCCGGCCACATCAGCGGCATGAAGATGCGGGTGACGATGGTGAGGGGCGAGGCGCCGTCGACGATGGCCGCTTCCTCGATCTCGACCGGCAATTCGCGCATGAAGGTGGTCAGCACCCAGACCGTGAAGGGCAGGGTGAAGATCATGTAGGCCAGGATCAGCGACAGCAGGCTGTTGTAGAGGCCCAGGGCGCGGACCATCTCGAACAGCCCGGCGAGCACGGCGATCTGCGGGAACATGGAGACGCCGAGGATGGTGACCAGCAGCAGGCCGCGTCCGCGGAAGGGCACCCGCGCCAAGGCATAGGCGGCGGTGATGGCCAGCAGCAGCGAGAGCGCCACCACCGCGACCGCCACGATCACCGAGTTGAGCAGGTTGTGCAGGAAGGTATCGGTGGCCAGGATGCTGGCGTAGTTGGCGAAGTTCACCGCCCGCGGCAGGTAGTCGACGCGGAACAGGTCGGTGCCGGTCTTCAGGCTGGTCAGGATCGCGTAGTAGAAGGGAAAGACCGAGAAGACCACGATGGCCACCACCAGCAGGTAGAAGCCGGTGCGGGCGGTGAGGGCCTTGAGGGTGCGGGCGTTCATTTGCTTGCTCCCAGGTCGAGTCGAGCCATCTTGAGATAGATCAGGGTGATCAGCGCGACCACCAGGAACAGCAGGGTGGAGGCCGCCGAGCCTTGGGCGAAGTTGTCGAACTGGAAGAGATTTTCCTGGGCGTAGACGCTCATGGTCTTGGTCTCGGGGTTGTTCGGCGTCAGCACGTAGATCAGGTCGAAGACGCGCAGGGCATCCAGGGCTCGGAAGATCACCGCCACCAGGATCGCCGGGCGGATCAACGGCAGGGTCACGCGGAAGAACACCTTGACCGGGTGCACGCCATCGATGCGGGCGGCTTCGTAGACGTCACTCGGCACCAGTTGCAGGCCGGCGAGGATCAGCAGCGCCATGAAGGGTGTGGTCTTCCAGACGTCGACGATGATCACCGCGGTCATGGCGGTATCCGGTGACGCGGTCCAGGCGATGGGCGCCGCCAGCAGACCGAGATTGACCAGCAGGTCGTTCAGGATGCCGAACTGGTCGTTCATCATCCAGGCCCAGAGTTTGGCCGAGACGATGGTGGGAATGGCCCAGGGAATCAGCACCGCGGCGCGGACCAGGGCGCGACCGGGAAAGCGGGCGTTGAGTACCAGGGCGACGATCAGACCGAAGAAGGTCTCCAGGCTCACCGAGATCAGCGTGTAGCGCACCGTGTTCCACACCGCATGCCACCAGACCGGGTCCACCAGGACGCCGAAGGCCTCGCCCTCTCCGTTGCCATAATCCACCCACTCGTAATAGTTGCGCAGGCCGACGAAGGCGGCGCCGGGCAGATCGCCCAGGCGGGCGTCGGTGAAGGAGAAGTAGATCGTCTTCAGCAGGGGCCAGGCAGCCACCCCGGCGAGCACCATCAGCATCGGGGTGATGAACAGCAGCGCCGCGCGGCGCCGTTGGCGCGATAGCGTGGAACGCGAGGCTGAGGCCTCGGGGGCGACCGCAGCGGGCAGCGTGGGACCGGATTCGAAGTGGGTCATGATCGGGTGTATCCGCGAAGCTTGGCGTGGCCGGGATCGGCCACTACGGGGGCGCGTCCGGGACTCGTCGCGAGACCCGGACGCTCGTGCAGGCCTTTACCAGTCGTTGCGTTTCAGGCGGCGCAACTGCTTGTCCAGGGCATCGAGGTTGGCGGCCGCATCGCCCTGGCCGGCCAGGGTGCGGTTGACCGTGGTCCAGAACTGCTGCGAGACCTCGTTGTAGCGCGTCTTGGTCGGCGCCGAGGGACGCGGCGTGGCGTTCTCGAAGACCTCTTTCCAGCGGGCCACCAGCGGCTGCTGGGCGACGATGTCCGGATCCTGGTACAGCGCGGTGATCGACGGCAGGCGGGCGTTGAGCAGGGCTCGTTGCTTCTGGGCCTCGACCGAGACCAGGTAGCGGACCAGTTCGATGGCCGCCTGCTGGTGCGCCGAATACTTGGAGACGGCCAGGTTCCAGCCGCCCAGGCAGGCCGCCGATTTGCCACCGGCGCCGGCCGGCAGGGGCGCGACCTCGAACTTGCCCTTGATGGGCGAGTCGGCACCGTTACCCAGCGGATAGGCGTAGGGCCAGTTGCGCATGAACACGGCGTTGCCGGTCTGCCAGACGCCGCGAGCGTCCTCTTCCTGATAGCCGAGCACGCCCTTGGGAGCTATGGTGCCGACCCAGCTGCGGGCGGCATTGAGGGCTGCGGCGGCCTTGGGATTGTTGACGGTGATTTCGCCTTTGGGCGAGACGATCTCGCCGCCGCCATTGGAGGCGATCCACTCCAGGCCCACGCAGGTGGTGCCTTCGTAGGCCGCACCCTGGAACACCAGGCCATTGAGCTGGGTATGCCCGGCCGCCCGTTCGGCGTCCTGGATGTCCTTGGCGGTGGCGGCGAGTTCGCTCCAGGTGGAGGGTACGGGCTTGCCGTACTTTTCCAGCAGGTCCTTGCGGTAGTAGAGCGCCGGGGCATCGGAGAACATCGGCATGGCGACCAGTTTGCCATCCACGGTCTGGGAGGCGATCACCGAAGGGGAGTGTGCGCCGACCACGTCCTTCATGGCGTCGGTCAGGTCGACGAAGCTGGCGGCGAGCTGCGGCGCCCAGACCACGTCGGTGCGGTAGACGTCGATGTCCTTGTTGCCGGCCGACAACCAGAGGCGGTACTGACCGAACTGATCGGTAGCCGAGGACGGCATGGTGACGATTCGCACCTTGTGTCCGCTGGTCTTCTCGAAGGCATCGAGCTGCAGGCGCAATTCCTCGATGTCCTTGCCGATCGAGCCGGCGACGATGGACAACTCCTCGGCGTGGGCGGCGCCGCCCAGCAGAACTCCTGTGACGAGCACTCCTGCCAGTCGCTTAAACATGCTGTTCATCTCCTGGCGGATACCCGGCGTCCCTGCTGTTGCCCTCCTCGAGAGCGGAGCGGGAGCAGGACGAGCGGATACCCGGCCTTTCATTGTTGTTGTTGTTGTCTTCACCGGCGCTGGCGGCGCGCGTCGAACCTCGGCGAGGCACTGCGAACGGCGTCGAAACGCGCAGAGCGCGCCAAAGCACCCGGTAAAATCGATGAAAACCCTATTCAAAGCGCTTTGAAAGCGCTGGATGGAGACTGCGCGACTTTGCGGGACGTGTCAATCGCCGTATCATCCGGCCGCTTCCCGACGAGCTCTTCTTGGAGCGAAGTCACTCTTTCCGCCAGGTGCCGACAACAACATGATCAATAGCCTGAAGGACCTCGCTGCCCATCTGGGGCTCTCGCCGACCACCGTGAGTCGGGCCTTGAACGGCTACCCCGAGGTGGGGGCCAAGACGCGCCAGCGGGTGCTGGAGGCCGCGCAGCGCCTCAACTACCAGCCGAATCCGACCGCGCTCCGCCTGGCGACCGGACGTGCCGACGCCCTGGGCATCCTGCTGTCGATCCACGACAACATGCTGGAAAATCCCATCGTCACCGACCTCTTGACGGGCATCAGCGAGACGGCCGCCGAATGCGGCCTGGCCATCCACCTGCTGCCTACCCTCAAGGGGCAGGAGCGGGTCGTCTGCGAGCGCGTCATAGGTTCCGGCGCGGTGGATGCCCTGGTGCTGCTGTCGCCGGTGTTCGACGATCCGGAAACCGCCGATCTGGCCGAGATCGCCTTTCCGGTGGTCGCCCACGGCCTGCCGGTCTTCGGCCAGAACGTCGCCTCGCTCAGCGTCGATAGCCTCGGCGCCTTCGCCAAGGGCACCGCGCACCTGCTCGGCTTCGGGCATCGGCGGATTGCGCTGCTCAACGGCGAGGAACACCTGGCCTATGGCCGTGACCGGCGCGCCGGCTATCTGAACGAACTCGCCGCCGCTGGCCTCGCTGCCGATCCGGCGCTGATGGCCGCCGGTCAGCAGACCTATTCGCGGGGCTACGAAGCCGCCCGGGACATGCTGGCGCTGGCCGCGCCGCCCACCGCCTTCATCTGTTCCTCGGTGCTGCAGGCCATAGGCGCGGCGCGCGCCATTGCCGAGGCCGGGCTGTCGATTCCCGGTGACATCTCGCTGCTCGCCCATGACGACGGCGTCGCCGCCTTGCCGGCGGAGATCGCCGCGCCAGGGCTCACCGTCCTGCGCTCCTCGATCCGGCTCGCGGGGCGCCGCATCGCGCACATGGCCATCGAGCGGGCGCGGGGCGTACCGGCGGCGGAGCTGGTGGAAATCTGGGACGTGCCACTGATCCCGGGTTCTTCCACGGGGCCCGTGGTGCCCGCGCGACGGGATCAACCGGTCTAGAGCGAGGCGCGATCCACGAGCGGGCAGGCCAGTTCATGGCGCGCCTGGTGGCTGGGGCGGTCCTCGATCAGGTGCAGCGCCGCCTGGCGGCCGAGCTCGAAGTGGGGCAACTGCACGGTGGTCAGTGGGGGGTGGAAGAGTTCGGCGACGCCGACCATGTTGTCGTAGCCGAGCACGGCCACGTCTTGCGGGATGCGCAGCCCCCGGGCCAGCAGCCACTGATAGGCCACCAGGGCGATACGGTCGTTGCCGCAGATCAGCACGTCCGGCGCGCTGGCCGGCGTGGCGAAGCGCCGCTCCAGCTCGTCGCGGGTTTCATCGTAGGCGTCGTCGGCGCTCAGGTCGTACTGGCCGAGGGCGTCGGCCAATGCGGCTTCGCGGCAGGCCCGGAGCAGGCCGGTCTGGCGCAGCGGCCAGGCCGGGCTGTGGCGTGGCAGGTTGATGGCCAGGGGACGCCGATAGCCGCGTGCCAGGGCGGTGCGTACCGCCTGGTACTGTCCCTCGGCATCGTTCGGCACGTAGCAGTCCACGTCCGCCGCTTCGGCGTAGCAGTTGCTCAGCACCACGGGACGCTCACCCAGGCCAGGCGGAACCGCCACGGCACGCAGGTGCATGGAGCTGAACACGATGCCGTCGGGACGATGCGCCAGCATCAGCTCGATCTCGGCAGCGCTGGGCCGGTCTTCCAGCAGGTTGAGAATGAACAGGTTCCAGCCGTGCTCGCGGGCCGTGCGCTCCAGCCCTAGCAGCAGATCCACGGCGAAGGGGGTGGTAGCGGTACCCAGCGCGAAGACCCCGATGGTCTTGCCGCTGGAGCGCCCGCCGCGGATCCGGCGGGCGGCCAGATCCGGCACGTAGCCGAGCGTCTGGATCGCCGACTGGATGCGGGTCAGGGTCTCGGCCCCGAGCTTCTCCGGATTGTTCAGCGCGCGCGAAACCGTCATGGCCGAGACGCCAGCCAGTCGAGCCACATCCTTCACCGACGGCATCCCGCCCCTCCCGCTCGCCTCGTCAAGGGGACCAGTATGCCAAATCGGCAGCGGGTCAGAGTCCCAGATCGCGCAGGGTCCAGGCGCGCAGTCGCGTGAAGCGGGCGCTGCCGTTGCTGGCGAAGAGCGCCAGCCCCTGGCTGTCCGGCCCTGGGTAGAGGCGGCTGCTGAGGGTGTGCAGGCCGTCATCGACGAAGACTTCCAGCGACGAACGGTCCAGGTAGAGCCTCAGGCTCAGGTGGGTCTGGCCCGGGGCCAGCGCCAGGCTACGCACGCCGGCCACGCCGCGACCGGCCCGCTCGCGATCCAGCACCAGGCGCCGGGCCTGGGCGTCGACGTAGAGCAGCGTTTCCTCGCGACCATTCGGGTCGACCCGCAGGGCCAGGCCGAAGCGTTCGGCATCGCTGCCGGCGAGGTCCACGTCGAGCTGCAGCTCCAGGCGCTCGCCGCGCAGCGGCAGCAGTTGCCGCGCGCTGTTCAGGAGGGGAGCGGCGAGGGCATGTTCGGTTTCCCGCAGTGCCTCGAGCTCGCGTGCCGGTCGCTGCCGCAGGCGCTCGCCTGCCAGGCTGAGCTCCCGCGGCAGCGAAAGCATGCCGCACCAGCCGTCGGCCTGGCTCGGCATGGGGCTTTCCCACATGTCCAGCCAGGCCCAGAGCAGGCGGCGGCCGTCCGGCGCTTCCAGGGTCTGGGCGGCGTAGAAATCGTGGCCGTGGTCGAGTTCGCTGAAGTCGGTACGCGGCTCGAAGCGAGCGGCGTCGGTCAGCCGACCCAGGCGATAGCTGTTCTGGTAGAGATTGCGATAGGCATAGCCCTGGGGCTGCAAGCCCTGCGGCGAGCACAGGAAGACGTCCTGGTCGCCCAGCGGGAAGAGGTCCGGGCACTCCCACATGTAGCCGTCCCGGTCGCGGGTACCGCTCAGGGCGCTGCCCAGGTACTCCCAGCGGTGCAGATCGGTGGAGCGATAGAGCAGCAGGTGCGGGTCGTCGCCTACGCGGGCACCCAGGGCCAGCCACCAGGCGTCGGCACGGCGCCAGACCTTGGGGTCGCGGAAGTGCTGCATCTCGGGTGTCGGCGGTTCGATCACCGCGCCGTGCTTGCTGAACACCAGGCCGTCCCGGCTGCTGGCCAGGCACTGTACCTGATGCAGTCCCTGATCCTCGCGGCCCGGCTCGCCCAGCCAGCGATGGCCCGTGTAGAGCAGGTAGAGGGTGTCGTCCCAGACCACCGCCGAACCGGAAAAGCAGCCATCGCGATCGGCGTCGATATCGGGTGCCAGGGCCACCGGCAGGTGCTCCCAGTGAACCAGGTCGGCGCTCTTGGCATGTCCCCAGTGCATGGGGCCCCAGGCTGTCGAGTAGGGGTGGTACTGGTAGAAGACGTGGTATTCGCCGCGGAAGAACACCAGGCCGTTGGGGTCGTTCATCCAGCCGACCGGGGGAGCCAGGTGATAGGCCGGGCGTAGGCTGTCGCGACGGCTGCCAAGTCGTTCCTGAATGGCTTCGCGAGCCCTGAGCAGTGCGGAAGAGAGCATGAAATCGAGTCTCGTTGCAGAACATTGAGGAGGAAGCACGAGAAAAAACGCTCGACGGGTGCCGGCTATGCGGTGGCATCCGTCGTGACCTTCGGCAAAGGGTCACCCCGCGGCTCTCGACCTCCCGAGCGCTACGCCGGAAAGCCTGCAATAGACGTGTCGAGCCCGCTTTGGTGCGGTTGGAATTTTTTCGTGGGAGCCTTGTTTTTTCATTTGGTAACGTTAACACTGATGCGCATTGATAGGCCTCGTCGGCGGTTTGTCAAGCGGTGGCGTTCGGAAAGTTGGGGTTTGGAACGCCGCTCAACCAAGACCACAGACAAGAAAAACAAAGGTGACTCATGAAGGCTCAATTCTCTGGAAGAGGGGCGGCCGCGTCCCTGCTGTTGCTCTCGCCGCTCGCCCTGGCTGCACCCAACGGCCTCACGTTGGAAGAGCGGATGGCGCAGCTGGAATCCCGGGTCGTCGCTGCGGAAAGCCGGGCCGCCAAGGCCGAGGCCGAGGTGATCCGGTTGCGTCAGGAAGAGCAGGCCAAGCCGGCGAAACCGGGCAAAACCGCTACCACCGCCACGACCGCCAGCAACGCTGCGACTCCCGCGGGCAGCGCGGCGACCACTACCGATCAGTTGTCGCTGGACGAACGTGTGGCGCGGATCGAAGCGCAGCAGCGCACGGTCGGTGTCGCGCCGGCACCCGTCGCGCCCACCGATAGCGGCTTCAAGTTCGGCGCCTATGCCCGTTCCGGCTTCCTGGCCAATGGTGACAAGGCAGGCCGGGGCGGTCCGGGGGTGACGCCGGCCGGCTCCATCGGCGGCCATATCGGACGCCTGGGCAACGAGCCCGATACCTACATGGAGGCCAAGTTCTCCCAGCAGCAACAGGTGGAGAACGGCACGCGCTGGAAGTACTTCCTGATGCTGGCCGACGGGGTGCAGACGCCCAACGTCTGGACCGCCCAGGAAAGCAACCTGAACGTTCGCCAGGCCTATGCCGAGCTGAGCAGCCTGGCGTCCTTCAAGTCCTCGCCTACCTTTCGTGACTCCACGCTCTGGGCCGGCAAGCGCTTCGACCGCGACAACTTCGACGTGCACTGGCTGGACCGCGACATCGTCTTCCTGGCGGGTACCGGTGCCGGCATCTACGACGTCAAGCCGACCGACTACTGGCGCCTGAACGGCTCGCTGATGACCCGCTCCTATGGCGATTTCGGCCTGGAGAACGGCAAGGATGCGCGGAGCTATATCGGCACCCTGAACCAGTTCTTCGACGATGGCCGCTGGCAGGTGATGACCAGCGGCATCACCTCCGGGCAGAACGACGGCCGCCTGGCCCAGCCGGGCGCCGGCGGCAACGACCATCGCGTCAACCTCGGCGGGCAGACGCCGGGCGACAAGGGTCTGCACACCAACTTCACCTATTCGCAGAACGATTTCTTCGGCCGGGAAGGATTGTTCAAGGCCTCGCTGCTCTATGGTCGCGGCCTCGGTGCGGAACTCACCCAGGTGGGTGGCGACGGCGACCTGCTGGACAACGCCCAGTCGCTGCGGCTGGCGTTCTATGGCCATACCCGCCTGAGTCCGTTCTGGCGGGTGGCGCCGGCCGTGATCGCCGAGCGTGGTACCAACCGCTACATGCCGGGCGACCACTATCGCTACGTGACCACCAACCTGAGATTTTCCAACGACATCACCCGCAACTTCGAAATGCAGTACGAGCTGACCTTCCAGAACATGGATATCGACGCGCGCGGCTATGCCAACCGTGGCATAGCCGATGGCAACTTCTGGAAGGCCACCATCGCTCCTACCTTCAAGGCGCAGACCGGTGACTACTTCCTGCGCCCCGAACTGCGGGTGTTCGCCTCCTACATGAACTGGAGCTCGGGACTCGACAACTTCAGCAGCTCCGACGACCTGGGGCAGCCGGGCTTCAAGTCGGGTGGTGTCTGGCAGGTCGGGACCCAGATGGAGGTCTGGTTCTAGGACTCGAGCGAACGGCGATCCCCTCGCCGTTCGTCTGAAATAGTCATATGAGTTGAGGGGTTTCCAGCGGCTCAACGTCCAGGGTTTGGCCGCTTTTTTCGCTTTCGCACGGTCCAGCGAAACGCTCCACGGTATCAAGAAGTTTGACCACACTGCCGATGGGGTCATCAATTGGCCAGTGGCGATTCGCTTCCCACAAGTCACGTCAGCTCTGAATGGGCCGTGGCTTTCCAGTTTTTCCCATGCCCTGGCCCTCGTTCGTTCGATCCACGCGAAGTGGATCTTCAACAGGGCAATGTCCATGCTCAAGCGGTTGTTCTCCTCCTCTCGCGTACGCTGGAGTCTCGGCGTCTTTCTCTGTGGCGTCCTGCTGACCAGCGTGGCCATGCGGCATCTGGCGGCGCGCAATGATCAGCAGTTGCGCAGCGCCCTGGACAGCGCGGCCGAGGACGTCCGCGACCAGGTACTGGATCGGCTGCGCATCTACGAGTACAGCCTGATCGGCATGCGTGACCTGGTGGTGGTCGCCGGTGGCAACCTGTCGCGCGAGTTGCTCGGCAACTACGGCCGGGTCCATGACCTGGGCCAGGAATTTCGCGGCGCGCGGGGCGTCGGCTTCATCCGCCGGGTGCCCCAGGCCGACGAGGCCCGGTTTCTACGCGAGGCCAGCGCCGATGGCTGGCCCAACTTCACCATTCGGGCCTTCGCCCCCCATGACGGCGATCGCTATGTCGTCCAGTACCTGGAACCAGCTGCGCGCAATCTCAAGGCCATTGGCCTGGACGCGGCGTCCGAGCCCGTCCGCCGCGAGGCCGCCGTGCTGTCCATGCAGCACGGCGATATCCATCTGACCGGTCCACTGCAGTTGCAGGCGTCCAAGCCGCCCGAGCCCGGTTTCTTGATGATGCTACCGATCTATGCCGAGGGGTTGCCTCCGGTCGATCCGCGCGCCCGGGAGGCGGCTACCCTGGGGTGGGCCTACGTGCCCCTGAGCATCGACGCAATGTTCGGCAGTCTGCGGTTGAACATTCCAGGACTGATCATTCGCCTGAGCGACGTGACCGTCCCCGATGCCCCACGCCTGTTCTATCGGCAGGGCGAGGACGAGGAGGGCGTCCAGGAGCTGTCCGAGCGCCGGCTGTTGCAGGACGTCTATGGCCGGCAATGGCAGCTGGCATTCACCGCCACCCCGACCTTCGTCGCGGCGCAGAACCTGGTCTCGGTGCCCTGGGTGCATCTGTTCGGCAAACTGTTCAGCCTGCTGGCCGCCGGCCTGACCTTCGCCGTGATGACCACTCGCCAGCGGCGCCGCCAGTATCAGCAGGACCAGGCCAACCTCACCGCGGTGGTGGAAAGCTCTTCCGACGGCATCATCAGCAAGGATCTCAAGGGCGTGGTGCTGAGCTGGAACCACGCGGCGGAGCAACTGTTCGGCTATTCCGCCAGCGAAGCCGTGGGGCGGCGCCTGCTCGATCTGGTGGTGCCCACCGAACTGGAACACGAGGAATGGTCGGTGCTCGAACGCATCGGCCGGGGTGAACCGGTGCCGCACTTCGAGACCCGCCGCCAGCACCGCGACGGTCACCTCATCGACGTGCTGGTCAGCGTCTCGCCCATGCGCGGCCCCGACGGTCGTGTGGTCGGTGCCTCCAAGACGGTGCGCGACATCTCGCTGCAGAAGGCCGCCCAGGCGGAGATCCTGGCGCTCAATGTCCGGCTCGAAGAGCAGGTGGCCCAGCGTACCGCCGAACTCAGCCAGACCAATCGGTTGCTCGGCGACGTCCTGCGCGCCGCGTCCGAGGTGGGCATCATCGCCACCGACCGCGACGGTCGTATCACCCTGTTCAACGAAGGCGCCGAGCGCCTGCTCGGTTATCGCGCCGCCGAGGTGGTGGGTAGCTGGCACGCCAGTGACTTCCACCTGCCCGAGGAGCTGGCCGCTCAGGGGCAGGCGCTGAGCGCCCAGTACGGCCAGGAGATCAATGGCTTTCGGGTGCTGGTGGAGCGTTCGGAGCGAGCCGGCGCCGAGGCCCGCGAGTGGACCTATGTCCGCCGCGATGGCGAGCACCGGGACGTCAGCCTGGTGGTGACCACCATGCGCGACGAGTCCGGGCAGATCAGCGGCTACCTGGGCATCGCCTCGGACGTCACCGAGCGCAAGGCCGCCGAACATGAACTGGAGGCGAGCCTGGCGCTGACCCGGGCGATCCTCGACACCGCGGTCAACCCAGTGCTGACGGTGGATGACGGCGGGCGGGTACGCTCCTTCAATCCGGCGGGTGAGCGGGTATTCGGTTGCGCCGCCGATCAGGTGGTCGGGCAGGACATCCGCCGGCTGATCCCGTCCTACCTGAGCGGCTACGAAGCGCTGTTCACCGAGGATGACAGCGGTGAGGCACGGGCGGTCGACTCCCTCGGTCACGAAACCCTGGCCCGGCGCGGCGATGGCAGTGAGTTTCCCATCACCCTGAGTCTCGGTATTACCTGGGTGGACGGCCAACGGTTGGCGGTGGCCATCATCGCCGACATCACCGAGCAGTCTCGCCAGCGCGAGGCGCTGTTGCAGACCCGCGATCAGTTGGCCATGGCCGCCGAAGTGGCCCAGTTGGGTATCTGGTGCTGGCGGCCCGAGACCAACGAGGTGCAGAGCAACGAGCACATGGCCGAACTCTACGAGTGGTCTCCGGAGCAGGTCCAACGCGGTCTGGTGTACGAAGACTGGCGCCGCTGCGTGCATCCCGACGACCTCGCCGATGCCGAGACACGGCTGCTGGCGGCCATGGCTGGCCAGGCGGTATTCGATCCGGTATTCCGTATCCTGCGTCAGGATGGCTCCATCCGGCATATCCAGGCCGGCGCCCATACCGAGCGCGACAGCCGCGGTCGGGTCCTGCGTCTGGTAGGCACCAACCGCGACATCACCGAACAGTTGGAACTGGAACACCGCCTGCGCGAGGAGCGCACCCGCGCCGACCTGGCTAGCCAGGCGAAGTCCTCCTTCCTGGCCAACATGAGTCACGAGATCCGCACCCCGATGAACGCCGTGTTGGGCATGCTGCAACTGCTGCAGCGCACCACCCTGGATAACCGCCAGGGCGACTACCTGACCAAGGCCCAGCAGGCGGCGCGCTCGCTGCTGGGGCTGCTCAACGACGTGCTCGACTACTCCAAGATCGAAGCCGGCAAGCTGCAATTGGACGTCCATCCGTTCAGCCTGGAGCAGGTGCTGCGCAACCTGGGTGTGGTGCTGTCCGGCAACAGTGGCGAGAAGAACGTCGAGATCAACTACCACCTGGAGGCTGGGCTGCCCACCGCTCTGATCGGCGACAGCCTGCGCCTGCAGCAGATCCTCATCAACCTGGCCGGCAACGCTCTCAAGTTCACCGAGGCGGGCCAGGTGCTGGTCAGCGTGCGCCAACTATCCTGCACGAACGGCCAACTGCGCCTGGAGTTCGCGGTGCAGGACACCGGCATCGGCATCAGCCCGGCCCAGCAGCAGCACCTGTTCCAGGGCTTCACCCAGGCCGAGGCCTCCATCAGCCGGCGCTTTGGCGGGACCGGCCTGGGGCTGGCGATCTGCAAGCGGCTGGTGGAACTGATGGACGGCCAGCTGCAGGTGGAAAGCGAAGTGGGGGTGGGCAGCCGCTTCTGGTTCGACGTCGCCCTGCGGGTGGACAGCCAAGGCCAGGCCCAGCTCGCGCCGCGCCGCCGCCGGGTACTGCTGGCCGACGACAACACCCTGGTCGGCGAGGTATTGGTGGAGACCCTCACGGCCCTCGGCTGGGAGGTCGACCTGGTCACCAGCGGCGACGCCGCCCTGGCCCGGGTGGTCCAGGCTCAGGAGCGAGGCGAGCCCTTCGATGCCGTGCTCATGGACTGGCGCATGCCCCACGGTGATGGACTGCTGACCGCCCGGCAGTTGCGCGAGCGGCAGGCCGACAGCCGGCCCAAGGTGGTCATGCTCACCGGCTTCGGCCGCGACTTCCTCTCCGAGACCCAGCAAAGCGCCGAACCGCCCTTCGACGACTACCTGACCAAGCCGGTGACGCCAGCGCAGATCGTCGAGGTAGTGGAACGCGCCCTCGGCGCCGAGGTGCCGGCCGGCGTGCATGCCGCCGCGGTGGTCGATGAGAGCCAGCGCCTGGCCGGGTTGCGCCTGCTGGTGGTGGAGGACAACGCCCTCAACCGCCAGGTGGCCGCCGAGCTGCTGCTGGCCCAGGGCGCCCAGGTGGAACTGGCGGAAGGCGGCCTGGAAGGCGTCGAACGCGTGCTCCAGGGCGCTCCGCTGGATGTGGTCATCATGGACATGCAGATGCCCGACATCGACGGCCTGGAAGCTACCCGCCGCATCCGCGCCGATGGTCGTTTCCGCACCCTGCCGATCCTGGCGATGACCGCCAATGCCTCCCACAGCGACCGCGACGCCTGCCTGGCTGCCGGCATGGACGACCACATCGGCAAGCCCATCGACCTGGAATTGCTGGTCGCCCGCCTGCAACGCCTCAGTGGTCGGGAATTGACGACGCGGCCCAGCGAGGCGCCGGTCGCCAATGATCAACAGGTGGAGTCGCTCAATGTGGTATTGCGGCGTTTTGGCGGCGATGCCCGCCTGTTCGCTTCTTTGCTCGAACGTTTCGCCGAGGATTCCCTCGCCCTGCTCGCTGACCTGGAGCGCGCCTGGCAGGCCGGCGAGACCGAGGCGGCAGTGGCGGTGCTGCACTCGCTCAAGGGCAGTGCCGGCACCATGGGCGCCCAGCGCCTGGCGGCGCGCGCTGCTGAGGGCGAACGCGCGGGCAAGGCCGGAGGCGGTCTGCCGGCTGACGTCACGGCGGAGCTGGCGACCCTGAGAAGCCTGCTCGACGACGGCCTCGCCGACTTGCGCGCGGCCCTGGCCGAGCGCCTGCCGCCGGTACCTGCCGAATCCGAAATCGCCGCCGAGCCCCTGAGCGCCTACGCCTGGCCCGAGCGCCTGGCGGAACTCCAGGTGCTGCTCGACCAGGGCAATCTGGAAGCCCTGGAGCTGGTCGCTACGCTACCCACCCAGTGTCGTGCCGAAGCCCAGGTGCGCTATGACCTCTTCCGCGCCCAGGTCGAGTCCCTCGACTTCGCCGCTGCCCTCGCGCTCCTCCCCCAACTCAAGGAAGCCCTATGACCCTGCCGACCGCTCTGGACGCCGGGCGGCGCAGCAAGCCCAAGCTGCTGATCGTCGACGACCAACCGCTGAACATCCGCATCCTCCACGAACTCTTCCGTGAAGACTGCGAGACCCTGATGGCCACCAACGGCGCCCAGGCCCTGCAACTCGCCCTGGCGCAGCAGCCGGACCTGATCCTGCTCGACGTGGTGATGCCCCAGCTCGATGGCCACGAGGTACTGCGCCGCTTGCAGGCCGACCCGGCCACCGCCGCCATCCCGGTGATCTTCGTCACCGGCCAGGAAGGCCCGGACGAGGAGGTCACTGGTCTGGAACTGGGCGCGGTAGATTTCATCAGCAAGCCGATCAATCCGGTCATCGTGCGCGCCCGGGTGCGCACCCAGCTCACTCTCAAAGCGCAACGCGACGTCCTGCGCAGCATCGCCCTGGTCGATGGTCTTACCGGTGTCGCCAACCGTCGCCAGTTCGACGAGGCGCTGCTGCGCGGCTGGCGGCAGAGCCAGCGCGAAGGCACGCCCTTCTCGTTGATCCTCATGGACATCGACCACTTCAAGGCCTACAACGACCACTACGGGCATCTGGCCGGTGACCAGTGCCTGCGCCAGGTCGCCCAGGCCCTGGGGCAGGGCCTGTTCCGCCCCTACGACCTGCTGGCGCGCTACGGCGGCGAGGAATTCGGCTGCCTGCTGCCGGGAACCGACCTGGAGGGCGCCACCCAGGTCGCCGAGCGACTGCTGCAGCAGGTGCGCGACCAGCGCCTGCCCCACGGCTACTCCTCGGCGACCGGCTACGTCACCCTGAGCCTGGGAGTGGCCACCGCGCTGCCGCCCACCGCCGTCGATCCGGCTGCCCTGATCACCGCTGCCGATGCGCAGCTCTATGCGGCCAAGCACCAGGGCCGGGCGCGGGTCTGCGCCGCCGAGTTGCTCGGCTGAGCGGCACCGGCACAGGTAACGCCGGGTAACAGAGCCCGTGGCTTTCTTCGCTGTCCAGGCTGGGCGGCGAGGCGGCGGACTGGCAGACTGAGTGCAGGGATTCTGCCGTTCGGTAATCTATGTACGCCTTCACGCAACGCCAGGCCATCTTGGCCAGCTGGATCATCGTCTTCACCGCCCTCTACCTGGTTCTCCCGCTCAAGCTGCTGCCCAGCCTGCTGGCCGGGCTGCTGGTCTACGAACTGGTCAATACCCTGGCCGGGCGCCTGCAGCGCCATCTGCCCGGGGGCGGCGCACGCTGGCTCGCGGTGGCCCTGCTCGGCGCCCTGGTGGTGAGCCTGCTGACGCTGTTCTTCGTCTGGTTCACCAGCTTCATCATCCAGGAAGTGCAGAACCCCGGCCGGCTGCTGGACAAGTTCATGGTGCTCACCGAGCGCGCCCGCACCCAGCTGCCGCCTTCGCTGGACGCCTACCTGCCGGCCAACGCCGACGGCATGAAGCGCGAGTTGGTGGAGTGGATCAGGGCCCATGTGGCGCAGTTGCAGCTATTCGGTCGCGATGCGGCGCGCACCTTCGTCATCGTGCTGATCGGCATGATCCTCGGCGCCATCGTCGCCCTGCAGCCCACCCCCGATCCCGAACGCCTGCGGCCGCTGTCCGGCGCCCTGCTGGTGCGCCTCGGCCTGGTGGCCCAGGCCTTTCGCAACATCGTTTTCGCCCAGATCAAGATCTCGCTGCTCAACACCACCCTGACCGGCATCTTCCTGCTCGGCGTGCTGCCGCTGTTCGATGTCCACCTGCCGCTGGCCAAGACCCTGGTGATCCTCACCTTCATCCTCGGCCTGCTGCCGGTGATCGGCAACCTGATGTCCAACACCCTGATCTTCATCGCCGGCCTGTCGCTGTCGATCTGGGTGGCCATCGCCGCGCTGGGCTACCTGATCGCCATCCACAAGCTGGAATACTTCCTCAACGCCCGCATCGTCGGCGGCCAGATTAGCGCCCGCTCCTGGGAACTGCTGGTAGCCATGCTGGTGTTCGAAGCGGCCTTCGGCCTGCCCGGCCTGGTGGCGGCGCCGGTCTATTACGCCTATCTCAAGAGTGAGTTGAAGGCGGAGGGGCTGGTCTAGCGTTGACGGTCGTTTAGCGACTGGCGAACCGGCGGGTACCGCTCGTGTTGCCCGCCGGCAACGCCAGCGGCCTGGCCTTCCAAGGTGCGCCCAGCACCTTCAGCCTGACCCCGTAGCAGTCGCCAGCGGGCATTCACTGACGATCCAGATTCGACCACATGCGCTGCCAGAAGGCACCGGCCTCTTCGTTGCTGGCGCGCCACGTCTGTTCCAGGCGCAGGCGTTCTGGCGCTTCGAGATCCTCCGGGCAGGCCAGATAGCGGTCGGCCGCCGCCTGGGCCTCCGCCTGCAGCCGGCGCCATTCGCGCACGTCATCCAGCCAGCGGCGGCCGGTGTGGACCTCGTAGTACTCGTGGGCGATCGCGTCTTTGCTCATGGGGCGTTCCACGGGGGGGGTATAGAGGCCTAGACCGCGCCTGACGGCGGGGGTGCCCACCTCAGAGGTCGAAGACGTCCCGGTTGGCGTTTTCCCGCGCTCGGCAGACGTCCCCCCTCTCTAGTCACCAGACATAGAAAAGCCGCGTCGAGACGCGGCTTCGTGACCTGCCAGACAGGGCTTACTGCCGTGCCAGCACCGTGCTGCGGCCACCCTTGGGCGCGCCCGGCAGGGGACTCAGGGCGCCGGTTTCCAGCCAGCGGCGGACGCGGGTGGCGTCGGCCATATGGGTGAACTTGCCGAAAGCGTCCATCACCACGAAGGCTACCGGCCGGCCGGCCATCACGGTCCGCATCACCAGACAATGACCGGCCTTGTCGGTGTAGCCGGTTTTGGTCAGCTGCACGCTCCAGTCGGCGTTGTAGACCAGGTGGTTGGTGTTGCGAAAGCCCAGCACATAGTTGGGGTTGTGGAAGGCCTGGGTCTTTTCCGGGGTGGTGCTGAGCTGGCCGAGCAGGGGGTAGTGCTCGGTGGCCTTGAGCAGGGTGACCAGGTCGCGGGCGGTGGAGACGTTGAGCGGCGACAGCCCGGTGGGCTCGGCGTAGCGGGTGTTCTTCATGCCCAGGGCGCGGGCCTTGGCGTTCATCGCGGCGACGAAGGCCTTCTGGCCGCCCGGATAGTGGTGGGCGAGGCTGGTCGCGGCGCGGTTTTCCGAGGACATCAGCGCCAGTTGCAGCATGTCGCGGCGCGTCAGCTCGCTACCCAGGCGCACCCGCGAGAAGACGCCGCGCATGGCGGGGTTCTCGCTGATGTCGATATCGATGGTCTGCTCCAGCGGCAGCTTGGCATCGAGCACCACCATGGCGGTCATCAGCTTGGTCACCGAGGCGATGGGGGCGACCTGGTCGGGATTCTGGGCGAACAATACCTGGTTGGTCTTGAGGTCCACGACCAGGGCGTGGTTGGAGGCCAGGCGCTGGGCGGTGGCGGCGGCCGCGGCCTTGACCTTCGGCGGGGTCTGGGCCAAGACGGCCGGACTCAGCCCGACCAAGCCAGCCAGCAAAAGGCCGGCAAACTGATGACAGATCTTCACGGTGGCAGCTCTCAAAAAGGGGGGCGGGGTCAGAACAACCGCGAACGGCAATGCGCCTTGCAGATCAAGGACATTGCGCAGAGATTTCACGTCTTTTATCACCCGGATTGTCGGCTGGGAATCCGACAAGGCAGCTTTTTACACAGCGCGCTGGGAAAAAGTCACAATTAGTTGCAGATGGGCGACGGACGGCAGGGATGGCGGAGCGAATGGGCGCCCGAACGGGGTCGGGCGCCTTGCCTTTCAGTCATGGGCTTCCTGGGCCGTTGGGCCGAGCATGCTGCCGGTGACCAGGTAGCGCTCGTGCCAGGACAGGGCCTCAGGCAGCAGGTGCGGGGTGTGCTTGCCGTGGCTGCCGGCCAGGGCGCGCTCGAAGTAATCCTCCAGTGCCGGGCGGAAGCTCGGGTGCACGCAGTGCTCGAGGATGGCGCGGGCACGTTGCTTGGGGCTGAGCATGCGCAGGTCGGCCAGGCCCTGGTCGGTGACGATCACCGACACGTCGTGCTCGGTGTGGTCGACATGGCTGACCATGGGCACCAGGGTCGAGATCAGCCCATTCTTGGCTGTGCTCGGCGCCATGAACACCGACAGGTAGGCGTTGCGGGCGAAATCGCCGGAGCCGCCGATGCCGTTCATCATCCCGGTGCCCATCTGGTGGGTGGAGTTGACGTTGCCATAAAGGTCGGCTTCGAGCATGCCGTTCAGGGCGATGCAACCCAGCCGCCGCACCAGTTCCGGATGGTTGCTCACCCCCTGCTGGCGCAGGATGATGCGCTGGCGCAGCGATTCCGCATGTTCGAGAAAGCGCTCGATGCCCACCGGGCTCAGGGAGAAGGAGGTGGCCGAGGCCAGTTCCATCTTGCCGCTGATGAGCAATTCCAGCATGCCGTCCTGGATCACCTCGGTGAAGGCGGTCAGCCCCCGGAATTCGCTCTCGGCCAGGCCCTGCATGAAGGCGTTGGCGATGTTGCCGACCCCCGACTGGATCGGCAGCAGGTTGGCGGGGATGCGGCCTTGGCGCACCTCGAAGCGGAGGAAGTCCAGCAGGTGCGCGGCGATGGCCTGGGAGGCGGCGTCCGGCGCCTTGAACGGACTGTTGCGGTCGGGTGCATCGGTCTCCACCACCGCCACCACTTTCTCCAGCGGCACCTCCAGATAGGGCGAGCCGATGCGGTCGCCGGGATGCGCCAGCGGGATGGGCGTGCGGTGGGGCGGCAGGGCGCCATCGGTGTAGATGTCGTGCATGCCGTCCAGGGCGTCGGGTTGCCAGCGATTGACCTCGAGGATCACCGCGTCGGCCATGTCCAGCCAGGTCTTGTTATTGCCCACCGAGGAGGAGGGTACCAGCAGACCGTCCTCGCGGATCGCGGCGATCTCTACCACGGCCACGTCGATCTTGCCGAAGAAGCCATAGCGCACCTTTTCCGCCAACTGGCCCAGGTGGATATCCATGTACTCCAGGCCACCGGCGTTGATGCGGCTACGTAGCTCCGGATCGGACTGGAAGGGCACCCGCAACTCGATGCCATCGACCCGCGCCAGGGCGCCATCCAGTTCCGGTGCGGTGGAGGCGCCGGTCAGCACCTTGATGCGAAAGGCCTCGCCGGCGCCGTGGCTGGCGGTGATGCGCTGGGCCAGGGCGCCGGGCACGGCCTTGGGATAACCGGCCCCGGTGAAGCCGCTCATGCCCACGGTCATGCCGTGGCGGATGAACTGGGCGGCCTGCTCGGCGCTCTGGCGTTTGGCAGCGAAGCCGGGGTGGCGAATACGGTGGGACATGACGACCTCTGCGGGTGTTATCGAAAGCACACTAAGAGTGTGGATTCTACGCGGAAGGGATGCTTAGGTCCCTAAGCAAAAGGTCGGGTGGGAAGGGAAATTTGGGGGGAGTGTGGCGTAGATTGGGTCGAGCGATAGCGAAGCCCAACGGTGCCCAGCCATCTCGAACGTCGGTATTCGTAGGTTGGCGCTGAGCGCAGCGAAGTCCAACGGATTAGGGGTATGGGTGCCCTAGCTGTTTATCGAGTGCTCTGAGGGCTTTTGTTTCGCCCACCCGGGCGAGTTACTTTTTGCATTCGCCAAAAAAGTAACCAAAAACGCTTGTCCCCACGTTTCGGCCCTCCGCTGCGCTCTGGGTCCCCTCGCTCCGGCGCCGTGGCAGGGGCACGGCACGAAGGGGCCTCCTGCCCCTCGCGCCTCGCTCGGCGTCCTGCCTCGCAACCCCCGCCACGACACCGGAACTCGGCCTCACTGACGGGGACGGGACGCCAGCCTGAGGATTCGGAGTTCAGGGGTCGTAGCGTGGAAAACCGCGCAGCGTTTTCCACTGAGGGAGTAACGCCTATCGCGTGGACAAGGCTGCGCCGTTGTCCACCCTACCGGTTTGCACCCAATGCATCAGGCGCGCTAATCGCCCCGTTCAGGAGGGCGAACGCCAGTGTCGTGGAGTGGGTCGAGCCGCATGGATGCGGCGAGAGGCCTAACGGGCCATGGATGGCCCGTGTAGGCCGACCCCGGAGCGGCGCTGGGGTGAGTGGACCCGGCGCTTCGCGCCGGGCCGGATGACCGGGGCAAGCGTTTTTGCTTACTTTTTTCGCGACTGAAAAAAGTGAGTCGCCCGAGGGGGCGAAACAAAAAGCGTCAAGGCACTCGATAGCCAGCTAAGGAGGCTCCTATTCGTTGGGCTTCGCTATCGCTCAACCCAACCTCCGCTGCTTCGCCCGAGCCACCAAGACACGGGCCTCAGCCCACCCCCCCTCACGCCACCATCATCATCCACGGCACCCCGATCCCCAGCAGCACCAACAAGAACAGCGCTCCAAAGATCGTCCCCAACCGCCAATAGTCGGCGCTGGGCAGGTAGCCGCTGCCGTAGTACACCGGACTCGGGCCGGTGCCATAGGGGGTGATGATGCCCATCAGCCCCAGGGACGTCCCCAGCAGCAGGGCGAACACCGGCAGGTCGATGCCGGGGATGCCCATGCCGGCGGCCAGCATCACCGGCAGCAGGGCCGTGGTATGGGCGGTGGTGCTGGCGAACAGGTAGTGGGCGAGATAGAAGACCACTACCAGCACCACCATGGCGGTGCCGGCGTGGAAGCCGCCCAGGTGGCCGGCGACCCACTGGCCGAACCAGGCGACGAAGCCGACCCGGGTCAGGCCATCGGCCAGGGCGACCAGGGTGGCGAACCAGGCGAAGGTGTTCCAGGCGGCCTTGTTGCCCAGGGCATCGTCCCAGGTGATGACCTTCAGCAGCAGCATCAGCACGATCACCAGGATGCCCACCAGCGCCGGATCGGCCCAGGCGGCGCCGAAGATCCACAGCGCCAGGGCACCGATCACCAGGGCCAGCAGCAGCTTCTCGTTGCGCGTCAGAGTGCCGAGTTCGGCCAGTTCCTTGGCCGCCCACAGCGGCACCTGGTCGTTGCGCTTGATCTCCGGCGGATACAGCCAGTAGGCCAGCAGCGGCAGCAGGGCCAGCAGGAGGATGCCCATGGGCGCGGCGGCGATGAACCACTGGCCCCAGCTGATGTGCAACTGGGCGGTCTTCTCGATCAGCGCGGTGGCCAGCAGGTTGGGCGCCAGGGCGGTGAGGAAGAGGGTGCTGGTCACGCAGGTGGAGGAGATTGCCACCCACATCAGGTAGGAACCGATACGCCGGGCGCTGGGGTCGTTGGGCTTGGAATCGTAGAGCAGCGGCAGGTTGCGGATCACCGGGTAGACGGTGCCGCCGCTGCGTGCGGTGTTGGACGGGGTGAAGGGCGCCAGGGCGAGGTCCGCCAGCATCACCGCATAGCCCAGGGTGAGGGTTCGCCGGCCCATGGCCTTGACCAGCAACAGCGCGATGCGTCGACCGAGACCGGTCTTCTCGTAGCCCAGGGCGAACATGAAGGCGCTGAAGATCAGCCAGACGGTGTTGTTGGCGAAGCCCGCCAGGCCCCAGCGCAATGCCTCTTGGGGCGGGCGGAAGCCCGGCGTGGCCAGTTGCTCTGGACTGAACAGTACCCAAGGCGCCAGCAGGACGGCTAGGGCCACGCCGATCAGGCCGATCACCGCGCCGGGCAGGGGTTCGAAGATGAGGCCGACCACCACCCCGGCGAACAGGGCGAAGTACAGCCAGGCGTGCGGGGCCAGGCCGTCCGGGGCGGGCAACAGGGCCAGGAGGCCGGCGACGGCCAGGGGCAGCAGGAATTTCCAGGTGGTACGCATCGGGCTCTCGCAGATTCCGGTGGTCTCGGGAAACCGGCCAGGGCCGGGATGGCTGATGGATGACATGCAGCGCCTTCCCTGCGCCTGCCAGGCTCCCTTGCCTACAGCGGCGCCAAGCTTTGCAAAGCGCGAAGCCCTTTCCCAGCGCCCTGGCCGTGGTCATTCGTCGCAGGCCGACGGCCTTGGGTTCCTCGAAGCATTCTTTACTTATCGAGAATGACTTGCAACGAGGCGGGAAGCTCGTCGCCATCGATTGCACCCGTGGTCCCGACCTGCGAACAATCGGGCGTTCCGCCAACGACAACAACACGAGGAAGAGCAGCATGAAATACCGCCTGGGGAAACAGAGTGTCGAGGCCCATCCGCAGAGCTGGGTCGCACCCACCGCCGCGGTGATCGGCAAGGTGCGCCTGGACGAGGGCGCCAGCGTCTGGTTCGGCGCGGTACTGCGTGGCGACAACGAGCTGATCCACATCGGCCCGGACAGCAACGTGCAGGACGGCGCCGTGCTGCACACCGACCCAGGCTCGCCATTGACCCTGGGCCGCGGCGTGACCGTCGGGCACCAGGCCATGTTGCACGGCTGCGAGATCGGCGACGGCAGCCTGATCGGCATCCACGCCGTGGTGCTCAACGGCGCGCGCATCGGTCGTCATTGCCTGGTGGGCGCCAATGCCCTGGTCACCGAGAACGCGGTGATCCCCGACGGCTCCCTAGTGCTGGGCTCGCCGGCCAAGGTGGTGCGCACCCTGAGCGAGGCCCAGCAGGCCCAGCTGGTGGCCAACGCCCAGGTCTACGTGACCAATGCGCGGCGTTATCTGGAGGAGTTGTTCGAGCAGGGGGAGTAGGGGCGAGCAGGAGCCGCACTTCGCGCTGGATGACCCCCTCTCCCTCCGGGAGAGGGCTGGGGTGAGGGCGGCTCGGCGGTAGAGCGAGTCCAGTTTCTCACTTATCGCGGCCATGCCGGTGCGCCGTAGCGATCGCTCCTACAGCTCAAAGCGCCTGTAGGAGCGGCCCATGGCCGCGATCAAACACTACGCCGACGCAGCTGCGTAGCGTGGAAAACGGCGCAGCCTTTTCCACATGGAGACTAGGTGCCCGGCGCGCCCTCACCCCAACCCTCTCCCAAGGGGAGAGGGGGCTGTTCGAGCAAGCGCTTGGCTCCATCGGCGACTAAGGTAAGCATCTACCTCACGGCTTCTCGAAGCGATAGAACAGATTCGGCTCGCTGACCACGTACAGCCGGCCCTGGTCGTCCATGGCCACGCCTTCGGCCTGGGGCACGCTGCGACTAAGGCCGTGCTGGCCACGCAGCAGCGACAGCGAACTGATCGGCTTGCCGTCGTCGTCCAGCTCCAGCACCAGCCGCGACTGGTCGGAGAGGGCCAGTAGGTGACCCGTGCCGGGATCGAATTGCAGGCTTGAGAGGTCACGCACGAACAGCCGACGATCGCGCTGCGGATCGGTGCGCAGCGACAGCGCCTGCAGGCCCTCGAAGGCCTGGCTGCCGAGGCCGTCGATCTCGTAGATGCGTACCGGATCGCTCTCCTTGGCGACGAAGAAGCGCTCGCGGGCGGCGTCGTAGGCCAGGCCTTCGTTACCGCGGTTGTCGCTTGCCACGTCGCTGAGACTGAAGGGATGGCTGACGCGGCGGTCATCGATGTCCACCGCGCGGGTGTCGGCGCCGATCTGCACCCGCACCAGGCGCTGGCGGCGCTCTTCGCTGATCATGTAGACGCCCGGGGCGATGTATTCGATGGCTTCCGGATCGCTGAAGCCCTTGAGGTCCACCTGGCGCAGCAGCCGGCCGTCCAGATCCAGTTCGAGAAAGCGCGCCGGCTTGTTGGTGACGCTGACCAGAGTGCGGCGATCCGGATCGAAGCTCAGCGCCGAGACGTCGGTGATGCCCTCGCCGATGGGACGGGCCTCCACGGTGACGCGGTAGGCCGGCAGCCACAGCGAACGCGCCTGGCGGCTCTCGGCCTGGAACTGGCTCTGGACATTGAACCAGAGGCGTTCGAAGAGGCGATGCTGCTGGGCTACCAGGGTCAGGGCCAGCAACAGCGCAGCGCCCAGCACGGCGCCGAGCAAGCGAAAGGAAAACAGCGGGAACATCGGCAGGGTCCTACGACAGCACTGCGGCGCAGCCTAAGGGCGCCTGGCTGAATTCAAGCTGAATAAGGCCTCATTGCCCCGGCCCGGACACCTTGCGAAACACATGGAAGATGTTGGGCTCGCCGATGATGTAGAGATTGCCGGCCTCGTCCAGGGCCACGCCTTCCGGTTGCTCCAGGGTGGCGTCCAGACCGTGCAGGCCGCGTCTCAGGCTGATGAAGCTGACCGGCTGGCCCTCGGCGGTGTACTCCACCAGGATGTGGGACTGGTCGGACAGTGCCAGCAGGTGACCGGTGCGTGGATCGACCGCTATCGCGGAATAGTCGATCACCAGTTGCTTCAGCGGGAAGGGCTGCAGGCTGCCGGAGACGCCACGGCCGTCGCTGGCCAGGGTGAAGAGGGCGGCCGGATCGCGTTCCTTGCTGAGGATCAGCCGCTGGCGCCGCGGGTCCCAGGCGATGCCTTCGAAGCCCTTGTTGCCGGCGTCGGGAAAGCCCAGGTCGTGGTGTTCGAAGGTATTGGCGTCCAGCTCCTGCGTGGCGTCGGTGAGGGTGAACAGCGACAGGCGCCGCTGGCGTTCGTCGACGATGGCCATGCGGCCGTCCGCCAGGGCGGTCACCCCCTCCAGATTCGAAACGTTGCGGATCGGGATGCGCCGGAGGATGTCGCCGCTCAGGCTCAGTTGCACCAGGTAGGGGTTGCTGCCGGTGACGGTGAAGAGGGTGCGGGTGCGCGGATCGTAGGTGAGGTCGGAGGTCTCGGCTTCGGCCAGGCCCGGCAACTGCTTGCCCTGGATCACCGCCTGGTAGTCCGGCAGCCAGACCGAAGCGGCCCGCACTTCCGGCGGCGTGCGGTACTCCTGCCACCAGAGCAGTGCCCGGTCGTTCCAGTGCCAGACGACGCTGAGGACGATCAGGACCAGCAGGACGAAGGCGGGGAGCAGGCGCGACAGGAGGAGGCGGGGGAGTCTGGACATGCGGCTTCTTGTTGGATAGTCGCCAAGTACCAGACGCACCATCGCCAGGCACTCGCCCGGCGACGGTGGGTGGCGGTTTTATAGCACGCGGGTTTCGAAGCGGCTAACGCCCGGCAGCTCCAGTACCAGCTCATCGCCCACATTGAGCGGTCCGACACCTACTGGGGTGCCGGTGAGGATGACGTCGCCCGGTTGCAGCGAGAAATGCCCGGCGATGGCCTGGATCAGTGGCAGGATCGGGTTGAGCATGTCGCGACTGTTGCCGTCCTGGCGCACTTCGCCGTTGATGGTCAGGCGCACCGGGATGTCGGCCAGATCCTCGAAGGCGTCGCCTGGCACGAAGGGTGCGAGCACGCAGGCGCCGTCGAAGCTCTTGGCGATCTCCCAGGGATAGCCCTTTTCCTTGAGGCGGCTCTGCACGTCGCGCAGGGTCAGGTCCAAGGAGGGGGCGAAGCCGGAAATGGCGTCGCGCACTTCCTCGGCGGAGGGCTTCTTCGACAGCGGTTTGCCGATCAGCACGGCGATCTCGGCCTCGTAGTGCACCGAGCCCTGGTCGGTGGGGATGGCGAAACCTTCAGCCACCGGCACCACGCAACTGGCCGGCTTGATGAACAGCAGGGGCTCGGTGGGAACCGGGTTGTTCAGTTCCTTGGCGTGTTCGGCGTAGTTGCGGCCGATGCAGACGACCTTGCCCAGAGAGAAGTGGATCTTGGTGCCGTCGAGGTACTGGTGCTGATAGGCCATCTTGTGCTCCTGATGAGTGGCGTCCGCCCACGATCTTAACCAAAAGCGGCGGCCGCGGGGCGGTGCTGGTCGCGAGGCGTTCATGGTCGCCCTGAGAAAGCTTCAGGTCGCAACCGGACCTGCACGCGGTCGCTCATGGTAAGATGGCGCCCCTTCGCCGCTGGCGACTCCGGTCGGATCGCCGCGCAGGCTCCCTCTCCTTGGAAACCCTGGATTCAACGCAGATGAGCAAGACTTCCCTCGACAAGAGCAAGATCCGCTTCCTTCTTCTGGAAGGCGTCCACCAGTCCGCCGTGGATACCCTGAAGTCCGCGGGTTACAGCAACATCGAGTACGTCACCAGCTCCCTGCCGGAGGCCCAGCTCAAGGAAAAGATCGCCGACGCCCACTTCATCGGCATCCGTTCCCGTACCCAGCTCACCGAAGAAATCTTCGATTGCGCCAAGAAGCTGGTCGCCGTGGGTTGCTTCTGCATCGGCACCAACCAGGTCGATCTGCAGGCCGCTCGTGAGCGCGGCATCGCCGTATTCAACGCGCCCTATTCCAATACCCGTTCGGTGGCCGAACTGGTGCTGGCCGAGGCCATTCTGCTGCTGCGTGGCATCCCGGCCAAGAACGCTTCCTGCCACCGTGGTGGCTGGATCAAGAGCGCGGCCAACTCCTTCGAGATCCGCGGCAAGAAACTGGGCATCATCGGCTACGGTTCCATCGGCACCCAGCTGTCGGTGCTGGCCGAGGGCCTGGGCATGCAGGTGTTCTTCTACGACGTGGTCACCAAGCTGCCCCTGGGTAATGCCCAGCAGGTCGGCTCGCTCACCGAGCTGCTCGGCATGAGCGACATCGTCACCTTGCACGTGCCGGAAACCCCCGCCACTCAGCTGATGATGGGCGAGCGCGAGATCCGCGCCATGAAGAAGGGCGGCATCCTGATCAACGCCGCCCGCGGCACCGTGGTCGATCTCGATGCCCTGGCCGCCGCCATCAAGGACGAGCACCTGATCGGCGCCGCCATCGACGTCTTCCCGGTGGAGCCGCGCTCCAACAACGACGAATTCGTCTCGCCGCTGCGCGGCCTGGACAACGTCATCCTCACCCCGCACATCGGCGGCTCCACTGCCGAGGCCCAGGCCAACATCGGTCTCGAAGTGGCCGAGAAGCTGGTCAAGTACAGCGACAACGGCACCTCGGTGTCCTCGGTCAACTTTCCCGAAGTGGCCCTGCCGTCGCACCCGGGCAAGCACCGCCTGCTGCACATCCATCAAAACGTGCCGGGCGTGCTGTCGGAGATCAACCGCGTCTTCTCCGAGAGCGGCATCAACATCTCCGGCCAGTACCTGCAGACCGACGAGAAGGTCGGCTACGTGGTGATCGACGTCGACGCCGAGTACTCCGACCTGGCCCAGGAAAAGCTGCAGAACATCAAGGGCACCATCCGCTGCCGCGTGCTGTTCTAAGTTTTCCGGTGACATGAAAAAGCCCCGGTCGGGTTCGCCTGACCGGGGCTTTTTGCTTGCGTGCTGGCGGAAGGTCTATCGCGGCCATGCCGGTGCGCCGTAGCGACCGCTCCTACAGAGGTGATACTTTTGTAAAAGCGGCCACATCGGCGGACCGCCATGGCCGCGATAAAGAGCCGAAAAGATAACGCCTCAGCTCCGCTCCAACCGCTCCACGCCCTGGGCGGTGCCCAGCAGCAGCACGTCCGCCGGGCGGGCGGCGAAGAGGCCGTTGGCGACCACGCCGACGATGTTGTTGATCCTGGCCTCCAGGCCCACCGGATCGACGATGTGCAGATTGTGCACGTCGAGGATGACGTTGCCGTTGTCGGTCACCACGCCGTCGCGGTACTCAGGATCGCCGCCCAGCTTCACCAGCTCACGGGCCACGTGGCTGCGGGCCATGGGGATGACTTCCACCGGCAGCGGGAATTCGCCGAGGACGTCGACCCGCTTGCTGGCGTCGGCGATGCAGATGAATTTGCGCGCCACGGCGGCGACGATCTTCTCGCGGGTCAGGGCCGCGCCGCCGCCCTTGATCAGGTTGAGATGGCCGTCGGCTTCGTCGGCACCGTCCACGTAGAATTCCAGGTCGCTGACGCCGTTGAGGTCATAGACGGTGATGCCGTGGCTTTTCAGCCGGTCGGCGGTGGCCTGGGAGCTGGCCACGGCGCCGTCGAATTCCAGCTTGTGCTTGGCCAGCAGGTCGATGAAGAAGTTGGCGGTCGAGCCGGTACCCACGCCGACCACGCTGTCGCGGGAGAGCTGGGGAAGGATGAGGTCGACCGCGGCCTGGGCGACGGCCTGCTTGAGCTGGTCCTGGTTCATGGGGGTATCCACAGGGAAAACGGGTGAAGGGTCGCCGATTATAGCCGCTCGGACGGCCTGGCTAACCTCCCCGGGGATGCCCGTAGTAGACTTTTCGCCCCCGCCGCACCCACCGGATCGCCCCGCCGATGCTCGAACAGTACGTGAAGAAGACCCTGCTCGCCCCCGTCTACGACGTGGCGATCGAAACGCCCCTGCACCCGGCGCGGGCACTCTCCGAGCGACTGGGTTGCCAGGTGCTGCTCAAGCGCGAAGACCTGCAGCCGGTATTCTCCTTCAAGATCCGCGGCGCCTACACCAAACTGGCCAGTCTCTCGACCGAAGAGAGGGCCCGCGGGGTGATCGCCGCCAGCGCCGGCAACCACGCCCAGGGCCTGGCCCTGGCGGCCCGTGAACTGGGGGTGCGGGCGATCATCGTCATGCCGCGCACCACGCCCGAACTCAAGGTCATCGGCGTGCAGTCCCGCGGCGGCGAGGTGGTGCTGCACGGCGATGCCTTCCCCGAGGCCCTGGCCGAGGCGCTACGGCTGGTCGAGGAGCAGGGCTACACCTTCGTCCCGCCCTATGACGATCCCGATGTCATCGCTGGCCAGGGCACCGTGGCCATGGAGATCCTGCGTCAGCATCCGGGGCGCCTGGATGCCATCTTCGTCCCCGTCGGCGGTGGCGGTCTGATCGCCGGCATCGCGGCCTATGTGAAGTACCTGCGCCCGGAGATCAAAGTGATCGGCGTCGAGCCGGACGACTCCAACTGTCTGCAACAGGCCATGGCCGCGGGCGAGCGGGTGGTCTTGCCGCGGGTGGGCCTGTTCGCCGACGGCGTGGCCGTGGCCCAGATCGGCCACCACACCTTCGAGGTCTGCCGGCGCTATGTCGACGAGGTGATCACCGTCAGCAGTGACGAGATCTGCGCGGCGATCAAGGACATCTACGACGACACCCGCTCCATCACCGAGCCGGCCGGCGCTCTGGGCGTAGCGGGCATCAAGAAATACGCCGAGCGTGAAGGTTCGGGTGGTCAGGTGCTGGTGGCCATCGACTCGGGTGCCAACATCAACTTCGACCGGCTGAGACACGTGGCCGAGCGCGCCGAACTGGGCGAGCAGCGCGAAGCCATCATCGCCGTGACCATTCCCGAGCGGCCGGGCAGCTTCCGCGCCTTCTGCGAAGCCCTGGGCCGGCGGCAGATCACCGAATTCAACTACCGCTATCACACTGGCCAGGAGGCCCATATCTTCGTCGGGGTGCAGACCCATCCGCAGCGCGATCCGCGCGAGGCCTTGCTGCAGGGGCTGCGTGACCAGGGCTTCCCAGTGCTGGACCTGACCGACAACGAGCTGGCCAAGCTGCATATCCGCCATACCGTGGGCGGTCATGCGGCGCGGGTGGATCAGGAGCAGGTGTTCCGCTTCGAATTCCCCGAGCGCCCGGGTGCGCTGTTCGACTTCCTCGAACGCCTGGGCGGGCGCTGGAATATCAGCATGTTCCACTACCGCAACCATGGCGCGGCGGATGGGCGGGTGTTCGCGGCACTGGAGGCCAGCCAGGCCGAGCGACCGGAGCTGCTGGCGACCCTGGATGCCATCGGTTATCGCTACTGGGATGAGACGGAGAATCCGGCGTACCGGTTGTTCCTGGGCTGAGGTTAGAGGATGTTGGGCTTCGCGGCCTACAGGTAGGGTGGATAACGGCGCAGCCTTATCCACCGTTGGCACCGGCGCCTGTCAGTGGAAAACGCCGTACGGTTTTCCACGCTACGGCGATGATCGCGGCCATGGGCCGCTCCTACAGGGAATGACGCTTTGGTAGGAGTGGTCCATCGGCGGACCGCCATGGCCGCGATGAGCCTACAAGCCCACGCTGAACCAGACCGCCCCCTCTCCCTCGGGGAGAGGGCTGGGGTGAGGGTAGCCCCATACCGGAAGGTCCAGCCCGTTGGACTTCGCTGCGCTTGGCGCCAATCTAAGGGTAGGGTGGATAACGGCGCAGCCTTATCCACCTTTGGCAACGGTGCACGTCGGTGGAAAACGCCGTACGGTTTTCCACGCTAGGGTGAGCGCGGCAGATCGCGGCCATGGGCCGCTCCTACAGGGAATGACGCCTTTTTAGGAGCGCCGCAGCGGCGGACTGCTATGGCCGCGATGAGCCTATAAGCCCACGCTGAACCAGACCGCCCCCTCTCCCTCCGGGGGAGGGTTGGGGTGAGGGCAACCGGACGCCAGGAACCCTAGCGTTGGGCTACGACGCCAGCTGCTCCACCCGGATATCCGTCAACCCGTGCACCTCGGCTTGCCGCAGGATGGCCTCGGCGGGAGCATCGGCGGGGGGCAGGGCCAGGCTGTTCTCGGCGTCGGCGCGGAGGTGTTCCAGCAGCGCCAGGGCCGCCTCATGCGGCGCGAGAGTCGTTTGCGGATGCTCGAGGTCGAGCTGACGGGATTCGCCGTCCTTGCGATAGTGGACGCGGAACTGGGGCATGGCGGCGGCCTCGGCAGGGGTCTCTAGACAGACCCATCCGGACGCACCGCCGTTCCGGCCTACTTCAGGATGACCAGTTTGCCCTTGAGGGCGACACCGGCCATGAGGGCGCCGGCGTGGCACTCGTAGCGGGTAGGATCGCTCCACTCGTTCTTCTTGTAGTAGCTGGTGATGTCGGTGACGGCGTTGGCACCGGCGGCCTTGGCGGCTTCCTGCAGGCGGATCAGCGCCGATTGCAGCACCCAGCGGCAGGCGACTTCGTCGGTCTTGTTGAAGGCGTTGGTCTTCTGGTTGGTGGTGATGCTGGAATTCACCACGGTGGCCTTGCCGGGGACCGGATTGCCGGCCAGGTAGAACTTGACGCTGCCATCCAGGCGTTTGGCCGCCAGGGCTTCCTGGACGACTTCGGCGAAGGGCAACTGCAGGGTGGTGTCGCGCGCCTGGGCGGCGGCGGGCAGCAGGGCGGCCAGGCTCAGGGCGAGGGCCAGTTTCGGGACGAGAGTGCGCATGATGACTTCCTTGTGGACGGGGGTGATTGTTTAACGCAGAACGCCTGGGCCGTCAGCTAGCGGGCCAGCGTTCTGCGACATCGCGCAAGCGAAGTACCTTTCACTCCGCTGCGGCCGTGGGCGCCGGCAGCTGCAATTGCCGACGGATGTCGGCGTCTAGCTGCTGCACCCAGCGATTGTAGTTGCGATGGATGCGTTCGCCATCGTAGTCGAGGCCGGCGCTGTCGCGGTAGCGGATCTGGTAGCCCTTGGTGCTGTAGGGGATGTCGACCCAGGCCTGGTGACGGCCACGTACCAGAATGCTAGCGACGATCATGCCGGGACTCTCGTCGCCCACGGTCCAGCCGCGGGTTTCCAGCACCTCGACGATGGCGCGGCGAATATCGGCGGCGTTCTCCACCCGATCGGCGGGGAAGACCTCCTGGGGTGTCACCAGCGGTGCCTGGGTACAGGCGGCGAGCAGCAGCAGGCCGAGGACGAGCGACAGGCGACGCAGCATGGAGGTACCTCGTTGGGTGGTCATCAGGACCAGCGGCGGAAGATCAGCGAGGTGTTCACCCCGCCGAAGGCGAAATTGTTGTTCATCACGTGGTCGGTGCGCAGTGTCCGCGGACCGTCGCGCAGGTAGTCCAGTTCGCCGCACTGAGGGTCCAGCTGGTCGAGGTTGAGGGTCGGTACGAAGCGTTCCTCGTTCATCATGGCGATGCTGAACCAGGACTCCAGGGCGCCGCAGGCACCGAGGGTGTGGCCCAGGTAGCTCTTCTGCGAGCTGATGGGCATGCCGGAACCGAACAGCGCCTGGGTGGCGCGGGTCTCGGCGATGTCGCCCTGTTCGGTGGCGGTGCCGTGGCCGTTGACGTAGCCGATGGCCTCCGGGGTCAACCCGGCGTCTTCCAGGGCCAGCTCCATGGCGCGCTGCATGGTGGCCTGCTCGGGACGGGTGGAGTGCTGGCCGTCGGCGTTGCTGCCGAAGCCGACGATCTCGGCGTGGATGTGCGCCCCGCGGGCCAGGGCGTGCTCCAGTTCTTCCAGCACCAGGATGCCGGCGCCTTCGCCGATCACCAGGCCGTCGCGCCCCTGGTCGTAGGGCCGCGGCGAGGTGTGGGGCGCGTCGTTGCGCAGACTGGTGGCATAGAGGGTGTCGAAGACCATGGCCTCGCTGGGACAGAGTTCTTCGGCGCCGCCGGCCAGCATCAGCGGGAGGCGGCCGAACTTGATCGCCTCGTAGGCGTAGCCGATGCCCTGGCTGCCGCTGGTGCAGGCGCTGGAGGTGGGGATCAGCCGGCCCTTGAGGCCGAAGAACAGGCTCAGGTTGGCCGCCGCCGTGTGCGGCATCATGCGCACATAGGTGTTGGCGTTGAGGCCCACCGCGGCGTCGCTGAGCAGCATGTTGGCCAGCGCCTTGATGTCGTCGGTGCTACCGGTGGAGGAGCCGCAGGCCACGCCCATGCGGCCGTCGGCGATGCTGGCGTCGTCCAGCAGCCCGGCATCGGCCAGGGCGCGCTCGCCGGCGGCCACTGCCAGCTGGGAGACGCGCCCCATGCTGCGCAACTGCTTGCGGGTCCAGTGGCTGGGCACCTGGAAATCGACGATGGGGCCACCCAGGCGGGTGTTCATCTCGGTGTAGCGGTCCCAGGCGTCCATGCGGCGGATGCCGCTGCGGCCGGCGAGGAAGTTGTCGCGGATGGTCGGCCAGTCACTGCCCAGGGCGGTGACGCCGGCCATCCCGGTGATCACGACGCGGCGGCCGTTCATCAGCACAGTCCTCCGTTGACCGCCAGCACCTGGCGGGTGATGTAGCCGGCCTCGGGGGCGAGCAGGAAGGCCACGGCGTGGGCCACTTCCTCGGGGGTGCCCATGCGCCCGGCGGGAATCATCTCGAGGATCTTCTCCACCGGTACGTGCTCGTCGAGGATCTCGGTATCGATCAGCCCCGGGGCCACGCAGTTGACGGTGATCTTGCGCTTGGCCAGCTCCACGGCCAGGGCCTTGGCGGCACCGATGAGGCCGGCCTTGGAGGCGCTGTAGTTGACCTGGCCGCGATTGCCGATCAGCCCGGACACCGAGGTGATGCAGACGATGCGCCCCGGCGCGCGGCGGCGGATCATCGGCATGACCACCGGGTGCAGCACGTTGTAGAACCCATCGAGGTTGGTGCGCAGGACCAGGTCCCAGTCCTCGCCGGTCAGCGCCGGGAAGGCGCCGTCGCGGGTCAGGCCGGCATTGCAGACCACCCCGTAGTAGCCGCCGTGGGCTTCGGTGTCGGCCTCCAGGATGGCGGCGCAGGCGGCGCGGTCGCCCACGTCGAATTGCAGTACCCGGGCACTGCGACCCAGGGCCTCGACCTCGGCACGCACGGCCTCGGCCTCCTCGCGGCGGCTGCGGCAGTGCAGCACCAGGTCGTGGCCGGCGGCGGCCAGGCGTAGGGCGATGGCGCGGCCCAGGCCGCGGCTGGAACCGGTCACCAGGACCGGGGCGGGGGCGACGCTCATGGCGCGGGCTCCTCTAGGTACAGATCCGCCTGGGGCGGACGATAGACGTTCAGGCGGGCACTGGCCTGGCAGCCAGGGCCTTGCAGATGGCAGTCGAAGATGGCCATGCCATCCTCGTTTTCCAGCGCCGACTGGGCGCGGATGCGCAATTCGGCGCCAGCGGGAAAGGCTGGTACGTCGCAGGCGAATTGGCGGGTGCCGAGCAGGAAGCCCAGCGCCGGTGCCTCGGCACGGCGGCGTGCCTGGCAGCCGGCGAAGGCAGCCACGCTCTGGGCCATCAGCTCCACGCCGATCCAGGCCGGCAGGGCGCCGTCGGCGTCGGTGAAGAGGCCGGGACGCACCACCAGGCGAGTCTCGATACCGCCGTCGTCGCAGGCGAGGATCTCGTCGATCAGCAGCATGTCGCCGGCGTGGGGCACCAGCTCGGCGAGGGTCCAGGGGATCATGGGGTGGCTCCGAGGATCAGGCTGACGTTGCTGCCACCGAAGGCGAAGCTATTGCTCATGGCGTAGCGGCGGCCGTCCAGGCGGCTGTCGGGTGTGGTGAGTGCCAGGCGCGGCAGGGCCGGATCGGGCTGGCCATCCCAGAGTTGCGGCGGCAACTGGCCGGCGGGATTGAGGGTCGGATCGAGGGTCAGCCAGGCGAAGGCGGCTTCCAGGGCGCCGGCGGCGCCGAGGGTATGGCCGGTCAGCGACTTGGTCGACGAGCAGGGTACCCCGGCCGGGAACACCGCCTGGGTCGCCTGGCTTTCCATGGCGTCGTTGTGCGGCGTGGCGGTGCCGTGCAGGTTGAGATAGCCGATGTCGCCCGGTTGCAGGCCGCTGGCGCGCAGGGCGGCCTGCATGGCCTGGATGGCGCCCCGACCGCTGGGATCGGGCGCGGAGATATGGTGGGCGTCGGAGCTGGCGCCGCCGCCGAGCAGGGCGATGGGACCGGGCTCGCGGGTCAGCAGGAACAGCGCCGCCCCCTCGCCGATGTTGATGCCGCATCGATTGACTGAGAAGGGATTGCACAGCGACTCGCTGATGGCCTCCAGGGCGGCGAAGCCGTTCAGGGTCAGGCCGCAGAGGCTGTCGACGCCGCCGCAGAGCACGGCGTCGCAATGGCCCTGGACCAGCAGCCGCCGGGCGCTGAGCAGGGCGCGGGCGCTGCTGGTGCAGGCGGTGGAAAGACCGTAGCAGGGGCCGCTCAGGCCCAGGTAGCGGGCGAGGAAGTCGGCCGGTGCCACCAGCTCCTGCTGGGCGTACTGGTAGCCCTCGGGCAACTGGCCGCTGCGCTGGTGCACGGCGATGCCCTGGCTGGCCTCGTGGATGCCGGAGGTGCTGGTGCCCAGCACCACGCCGATCCGAGCCGGGCCGTGGCGCTCGATGGCCTGGCGCACCTGGGGCTCGATTTCGGTCAGGGCGGCCAGCAGCAACTGGTTGTTGCGACTGAAGAAGGGCGTCCATTCCAACGGCCAGGCCGGCAAGGCGGCGGTGACCGTCCCCACCGGCGGCTGGCGCTCGGGAATCCAGCCCGGCGTAGGCTGCATGCCGGAGCTGTCGCCGGCGAACAAGCCGCGCGCTACCTCGGCCTTGCCCTGGCCCAGGGCGCAGAGCAGACCCAGGGCGTTCAGGTAGGCGCTCAAGGCGTGGACTCCGGGAGCAGGGTCAGGCGGTAGCTCGGTTGCTCCGGCGCCCTGAGTTCCAGGCGGTCGGCGGCGGGATAGCGCACCTGCCAATTCTTGAGGGTGCGGCTGCCATCGGCATTCTGCCGCCAGTCGCCCGCGGCATAGGCCCGGGGCAATTGCTCAGCGGGCGTCAGGGCGAACAGGAGCACGGCGAAGAAGGCTCGCGCCTGGGGATTGGGTGGCAGGAGGCCGTCGGCCTGCCAGGCACCGTCGATGAATTGCTGGCGCGCCTGGGGCACGCCCAGGGGATCGAACAGCGAGAACCTCAGATGCTGGCCTTCCGGCTGGATCGCCAGCAGCAGGGCGTCGCTGCTGGCTGGCGTCTGGCGCTCCACCTGGTAGACGCGCGCACTGTCCAGTGGCGGCAGACTACTGGGCAGCGGCGGCTGGCTGGCACAGGCGGCGAGCAGCAGGCCAGCCAGGAGGATGAGCGGACGGAGCAAGGTCATGCAGGATGGGCCGAATTCAGCTGGCAAAGCTCCACGAGCAGGCGCAGGCGCCGCTTGGGTTCCTTGACGAAGGGGTTGCGCACGTCCCAGGCGTAGCCGGCGAGGATGGCGCAGATCATGCTGCGGATCTCCGGCTTGGCGTGCTCGAAATAGATGACGTCCTGGAAGCTGCCATCGTACCAGCCCTCCACATAGGCGCGGAACGTATCGACGCCCGCCTTGAGCGGCTGGGCGAATTCGCTTTCCCAGTCCACCGGCTCGCCGCGCAACTGGCGGTCCACCAGGGGGGCGGCCAGGCTAGCCGAGCGCAGGGCGATGGTGACGCCCGAGGAGAACACCGGATCGAGGAACTCGGCGGCGTTGCCCAGCAGGGCGAAGCCGGGGCCGTGCAGGCGCTTGACGTTGGCCGCGTAGCCACCCAGTTCACGCACCGGGGTATCCCAGACCGCATTGTGCAGCACCCGGGCCAGGCTCGGGGTCTCGGCTACCCAGTCGCGCAGACAGGTGGCGAGATCGGCGGCGCGTCCGGCATAGCGCTCGGCGGCGGCGACCACGCCCAGGGAGGTGCGGCCATCGCTGAAGGGAATGGTCCAGAACCAGACGTCACGCAGGGTCGGGTGGGTGGTGATGAGAATGCGTTCGCGGTCGAAGCGGGGATCGTCGATGCGGTCCTCGACATGGGTGAAGAGGGCGCGCCGCATGGGGAAGTTCGAGGGCGCCTCCAGGTCCAGCAGGCGCGGCAGGACGCGGCCGTAACCGCTGGCGTCGAGCAGGAAGTCGGTGCTGAGGCGATAGGCGTGGCCGTCGTCGCCCAGGACGTCGACCAGGGTCTTGGCGCCGTCTTCGCCGAGGGTCACCGCGGTCACCCGCTGGCCGTAGCGGATCGCCACGCCCTGGCGGGCGGCGTCGTCGGCGAGAATCTTGTCGAAGGGTCCGCGCTGGACCTGGAAGGTGCTGCGCCCGCCGCTGTAGGTGTCGCGGAAGTCGAAGTCGGTGTAGCGCTCGCCCCAGGCGAAGGCCGCGCCAATCTTGGTCTGGAAGCCGGCGGCTTCGACCGCCGGCAGCATTCCGGCTTCCTCGACGAAGTCCAGGCTATGGGACAACAGGCTCTCGCCTATGGAGAAGCGCGGGAAATGCTGGGCTTCCAGCACCAGCACCGCATGACCGCGACGCTTGAGCAGGGCGGCGACCACGGCGCCCGCCGGGCCGGCGCCGATGACGATCAGGGGATGATGTTCAACCATGACGAAGGTCCTTTTCGTGGGAGATGGGTGGCGACGCCCAGGGCGCCAGCAGGAAGCTGAACACCAGGCCCAGGCTGATGGCCAGGCCGAAGTTGGCGATGGCCGGGGTGCTGCTGAGCATCAGCAGGCCGAAGGACAGCCAGCTGCCGACCCCCGACAGCAGGCCGCCGAGCAGACTCACCGCCGCGCCGCCGATGGCCTCGTGCATGAGGATGGCGTAGTCCACGCCGATGGCGGTGATCAGTAGTAGGGCGAACAGGCTGAACAGGGTCAGCGGTTGGCCCAGCCAACCCAGGCAGGCCAGGGCGGCTAAGGCGGCCAGCAGCGGCAGGCAGACGATGCGCAGCGCCGCGCGCCGGCCGAAGGCCCAGAGCAGGAGCAAGAAGATGGCACCCGAGGCCAGCAGCTTGAGCTCCACCGCCAGGCGCTGGGTATGGACGAACAGCCCGCGCAGCTCGCCCAGGCGATCCACCAGCTGCACGCCGGGCAGGCCGTCGGCCACCGTCTGCAGGAGGCGGGCATCGCCCAGGCCTTGCAGGCTGACCAGCCCGGCCGCGCCGCCAGCGGCCGTCCGGCCTAGCCAAAGCGGTCGCCAGGGTTCGCCCAGGGGGCCGGCCAGGGCTTGGTCGAGATCGAGGTCAGGCAGGCTCTGCAGTTGCTTGAGTTCAGCGTCCAGCGCCTCTTTGGGAATACCCACCGCCAGCAGGGGTTGCAGGCGCTCGCCCCAGCCAGCCAGGGCCTGGCGCAGTTCGGCCTGGGCGGCGGCGGGGGCAACCAGACCGCTGAGGGCGCGATAGCCCTGCAGCTTACCGTCTGCGACCAGAGCATCGAGGCGCTGTCCCAGGGCGCTCTGGCGTTGCAGTACCTCATCGGCATTCGCACCGCGCACCAGGAAGAACTGGCTGGTGGGTTGCAGGCCGGTAAGGCGGGCGATGGCCTGGGCTTCCCGGGTCAGCGCCGGGTCCTGGCCGAGCCAGAGGCGCAGGTCGTTTTGGGTGTGCAGTTGCCAGAGGCCGGCGCCGCAGAAGGCCAGCAGCGCCAGGAGCAGTGGCAGGCTGCCGGTGCGGGCCAGCAGCCGCAGGCGCAAATCCAGCAGACGCTGCATGAACCGCAGGGGCGCGGCCGGCGGCGCCAGGTCCAGGCGTTGCCACCAGGCCGGCAACAGGCAGACGGTGGTGAGGTAGGCGCCGATCAGACCGGCAGCGGAAAACACCGCCACCTGGGTCAGCGCCGGAAAGGGCGTGCAGGCCAGCGCCAGATAACCGAGCAGATTGGTGGCCAGGCTGAGGGACAGCCCGGGCAGCGTCTCGCGCAGGATGGCCGTGGCGTCCCAGGGGCCACCCTTCCAACTTTTGCTCAGGTAGTGCAGCGGATAGTCGGCGGCCACCCCGGTGAGGCTGGCGCCGAGGATCAGGGTGAGGGCATTGATCTGGCCGAACAGCAGCACGCAGGCGGCGCTGCCGGCCAGCAGGGCGACGCCCACCGCCAGGAGACTGAGCAGCACCCGCCAGCGGCGGAACAGCCCCAGCAGCAGCGCCAAAGTGCCGAGGGTGGCCAGGCCGCCGATCAGCGACATCTCGCGGCTGGCGGTGGCCTGGCCGTTGGCGGCGTACCTCAGGCCACTGGCGGCCAGCAACTGGCCACCGTCGGCTACCACCTCTCGGCGGGCGGCCTCGATCAGGGCCTCCACCTGGGGCGGGGCATCGAAATCGAAGGCGTCGGCGCGGGTGCGGGCGCGGACCAGTGCCCAGGTTAGGCCGTCGCCCTGGGTCAGCAGCAGGCCGCTGCCGGCATCGAATTGTACCTTGCTGGCCGGGGTGAGCTGGCGCTGCAGCAGCAGGCCGAGACCGAACCAGTCCTGCTCCAGGGGCAGCGCGCCAGCGCCGGCGAAGGGATCGAAAAGGGCGGCGGCGCGGGCTTGCAGATAGGTGTCGGGCGTCTTGAGCAACTCGTCGCGCGCGGGTCCCGGTGCCAGCGCCAGGCGACTGGCCAGGAGTTGCTGGCGCAGGCCGGGCAGGTCCGGCGCGAGTTGCCATTGCACCTTCTCGAACAGCGGCTCTCGCGACCAGGTTTGGCCCAGCCGCGCGACCAGGGCTGCTACCCGCTCGCGCTGGGGATGGCCGACCAGCAGCAGGACCTCGCGATTGAGCGGCTCGGCCATGCGCGCCTCGGCCTGCAGAGTGAGGGCATCGCCAGCGCCCTGGGGCAAGAGTGCCAGCAGATCGGCGGCCACCGGCGGGCCATGTCGCCACTGCCAGGCGCTGAGCGCCAGCAGGGCGAGCAGGAACAGCAGGAAAGGACGGTGCAGCCGGGTCACTGGAAGGCCGCGCGCTGATCGGCGGTCAGGGTGTCGCTGGCCTGGCCCTCGAGCCTGAGCAGGCTACGGTCGCCCTGGGTCTCGCGGATTTCTACCTGTTCCACCAGCTTGCCGCCCTGGATGAGGATGCCGTCGAATACCTGCTTTAGCAGCGCGCCGCGTGGGGTGAGGCGCAGCTGCCAGTGACTGGCGTCACCGCTCAGGGCCAGTTCGAAGTCGCGTTCCAGGCCGCTGCGATCACCGCCGAGCACGGCGAGGAACAGCGCACTCTGGCGGGCGGCCAGATCGCTGCCGGGCAGGGGCGTCCAGCCGGCGGGTGTCTGCTTGGCGATGGCACCGGGGGTGATGCGGTAGGTCTGCGCCAGGGGCTTCTCCAGCCGCCAGAGCAGGCCCAGGCCCCGGGCCAGGGTGAAGTGGCCGCTGCTGGTGAGCGGTTGCGGCAGGGCGCGCAGAAAGCGCTGCTGGACGAAACTGCCCTCGACCACCGCCGGCCGTGCCAGTTGGGTGGCCAGGTCATCGAGGTTGAAGGCCTGGGCCAGGGGGGCTGCCAGCAGGAGCAGCAGGGCGATCAGCTTGCGCATGCCAGGGCCCTCTCCACGGCGTCGATGAAGACCTTGGGCGAGGCCAGCTGCATCTCGCGGCTGGCCATGTCCACGGCGACCTGCACGGTGCTGGCGCGGGTCAGGCGCTCGCCAGTGGCGGCGTCGCTGATCAGGTAGTTGAGCTTGAGGCGATTCTCCCATTCCACCAGGTCGGCCCGCACGCGCACGCGCTGCTGGAACAGCAGGGGGCGGATGTAGCGGATCTGCAGGTCGATCACCGGCCAGCCATAGCCGGATTCGCGCATCTGCAGGTAGTTGTGGCCGAGGCGGTCGAGCAGGGCGCAGCGCGCCACTTCCAGGTACTTCACATAATGGCCGTGCCAGGCGATTTCCATCATGTCGACGTCATAGAAGGGGATCTGGATGTCCACCTCCACCTGCAGAACACCAGCTTTACGCATAGAGCCTCCAGTGGCGGGCGCGGATCAGGGTAAGGGCCTGGCGCAGTTCGGCTTCCAGGGCGCGGTCTTCGCGCAGCGGTGGGAAGGTCGCGCCGAGTTCGGCATGCATGGCGGCCAGGGGGCCGGGTGGTTCGACGCCCTGGGCGCAGCGCAGCCAGACGCCCTGCTGGGCGGCCAGCAAGGTAGCGGCGGCCACCTGCTCGGTGAGCTCCAGCACGCGCAGGGCGTCGCGGGCGGCGATGGTGCCCATGCTGACCTTGTCCTGGTTGTGGCACTCGGTGGAGCGTGAAAAGACGCTGGCCGGCAGGGTGCCCTTGAGCGCCTCGGCCGTCCAGGCGCTGGCGCCGATCTGCACCGCCTTGAAGCCGTGATTGAGCATGGCGCGTTCGGCCGGTGCCCCGGAGAGATTGCCCGGCAGGCCGTGGTTGTAGCGGGCGTCCACCAGCAGGGCGAGCTGGCGGTCGAGCAGGTCGGCGACGTTGGCCACCAGGGTCTTGAGACTGTCCATGGCGCAGGCGATGTGGCCGCCGTAGAAGTGGCCGCCGTGCAGCACCCGCTCGTCCTCGGCATCGATCAGCGGATTGTCGTTGGCGCTGTTGAGTTCGGTCTCGATGAACTGGCGTAGCCAGGGCAGGCTGTCGGCCAGGACGCCCAGCACATGGGGCGCGCAGCGCAGCGAATAGCGATCCTGCAGGCGGTGCAGCGGCGCCGCCGGGCCTTCGGCGGCGAGGTCGCTGCGCAGCCAGGCGGCCACCTCGCCCTGGCCCGGATGGGGCTTGGCGGCGAACAGGCGCTGGTCGAAGTGCTCGGGATTGCCGGCCAAGGCGAACACGTTGAGGGCGGTGATGCGGGTGGCCAGACGCAGCAGGTACTCGGCGCGGGCGAAGGCCAGGCAGGCCAGACCGGTCATCACCGCGGTGCCGTTCATCAGCGCCAGGGCTTCCTTGGGCCTGAGCACCAGGGGCGCCCAACCCAGCTCGGCATGGACGTCGGCGGCTTCCCGCACCTCGTTGCGCCAGCGCACCTGGCGCTCGCCGCAGAGGGCGGCGGCGACGTAGGACAGCGGGGTGAGATCGCCGCTGGCGCCCACCGAGCCTTCCTCGGGAATCAGCGGCAGGATGTCTTCGCGCAGGAAGGCGGTGAGTCGCTCCAGCAACTCGACGCGCACCCCGGAGACGCCCTGGCACAGCGACTGCAACCGCGCCGCCAGCACCGCGCGGGTTGCCGCCGGGTCCAGGTGGCGACCCAGGCCGCAGCCGTGGAAGGTGTAGAGCTGGCGTGGCAGCGCCTCGACCTGGGCCAGGGGCACGGCGACCACGCAGGAGTCGCCGTAGCCGGTGGTGATGCCATAGACCGAGCCTTCGCGGGCCAGCAGCGAATCGACGAAGCGTGCGCCGCGGGCGATGCCATCGCGGAAGGCGGCGTCGTCCTGCAGCGTGGTGGTGGCGCGGCCTTCGGCCAGGGCGATCAGGTCTTCGATGGCGAGGGCGGTGCTGCCGAAACGGACCTTAGCGTTCATCGCGACTCCAGAACGGATAGAAGTTGAACCACTGCCGCGGCGCTTTCAGGCAGTAGGCGGCGAGGCGCTCGGCATAGGCCTGGGCCAGGCCCTGGATGCCGGCGGCGCGTTCCTGGCGGCGCCAGGCGGGAATGGGGGCGAAGTCTTCCAGGTAGACGTGGTAGCCATCGTCCTGGCGCAGGCAGAACAGCAGATTGGTCGGGCAGCGCAGCAGGTGCGCCAGCAGCCAAGGGCCCTGGGGAAAGGGTGCCGGGGCGCCGAGGAAGTCCACCGCCACGGTACGGCCGCCATGCAGCGGCACCCGGTCGCCAGCGATGGCCAGCCATTCGCCGCGCTCCAGGCGCTCGCTCAGTTGCAGCATCACCGCCGGGTCCAGCTCGCTGACCTGGATCAGCCGCAGGTCGCTGGCGCCGGCTTCTTCCAGCAGGCGATTGAAGGCCTCGGCGTGGCGAGTGTGCACCAGCACGTTGAGGCGCACCCGGCGCCCCAACTGGGCCAGGGCGCGACAGACTTCCAAGTTGCCCAGGTGGGCGGTAACCAGGATCTCGCCACGCGGGGCATTCATCCGCGCGTGGACCTGGTCGTCGTCGTGCAACTGCACCTGATCCAGGCCGAGCCGGCCGTTCCAGGCGTCGAGCTTGTCCAGCAGGGCTTCGGCGAAGGCCATGAACTGGGCATAGCCGCTGCGCCAGCTGGGGCCCAATTCGGGCCGACCACTCCAGGTGGCCAGGCGCTGCTGGTACTCCTGGATGCCGCGGCGGGCACGCCCACCGAACAGGAAGAAGTACAGCACGATCAGCCGCAGCAGCGGGGCGATGGCACGCCGGCCCAGATGCCGCGCCAGCCAGGCGGTGAGGCGCATGAGCATGGGGCTGCCACGCTCGCGCTGCTGTGCCCAGTGGCCGCTCACGCGCGCACCCGGCGCCAGAGCAGGCGCGGCGCACGCACCAGCATGCCGAAGAACAGTCGGGTGTGCATGCGTGAGATCAGCACGTTGTCCTGCCAGAGGCGAAAGTGCGAGCGACCATCCAGTGGGTAGTGCACCCGCGTCGGGCGCCAGCGCATGGGCTGGTCACGCCAGGCCAGGCGCACCAGGATCTCCGGGTCGAAATCCATGCGCTTGCCCAGGCCGCCGGCCTGGATCACCGCCAGGGTCGGCGCCAGGGGATAGACGCGAAAGCCGCACATGCTGTCGCGGATCGCCAGCGACAGGCTGTTGATCCACACCCAGACGTGGGTGAGGTAGCGGGCATAGAGCCGGCCCTTGGGTACGGAAGCGTCGAAGCGCGGATAGCCGCAGATCAGCGCCTCGGGATAGGCCTGGGCCTCGGCGAGAAAGGCGGCCACGTCGGCCAGGTCGTGCTGGCCATCGGCGTCCACCTGCAGGGCATGGGTGAAGCCCAGCCGCTGCGCCTCGGCCAGCCCGGCCATCACCGCACCGCCCTTGCCCTGGTTGACCGGCAGGCGCAGCAGGTGGATGTCGGGCAGGGTCGCCAGTTCGTCCATCACCTGGGCGCAGGCCGGGCCGGAGGCGTCGTCCACCAGCACACAGGGCAGGGCGCGCTGGCGCAGGGCCTGGACCACCAGCGGCAGGGCGTGCTCGTGGTCGAACACCGGGATCACCGCGCAGGCACGAAAGCTCACGGCTGCACCTCCTTGAGCAGGATGCGCCCGGACGAACAGGCCGCTTCGCCACGGCGAAAGGCGAAGTGCAGCTTGCTGCGGCTGGCGTCGAAGTGGAAGGTCAGGGTCACCCGATCACCGGGCCGTAGCAGCTGCTGGAACTTGAGTACTTCCATCCCGGCGAAGTCTGCCGGCAGGTCGAGCTGCTGGCGGGCCAGGCGCTGCGCCCAACCGACCTGCACCACCCCCGGCACCACCGGCGCCGTGGGGAAGTGACCGGAGAAGAAGGCCAGGTCGGGGGCGATCTCCAGCTCCAGGCGCCAGCCGTCTGCCGTTCGTTCCACGCTGAGCGGCTCGATGTCCACCGGCCGGGGCTGGGCCAGCCGCCGCTCCACCTCGGCCTGGGCCAGCTTGCCCTGGGCGCTGTAGGGCAGCGCCAGCAGCAGCCGCCAGCGGCGTGGCAGGGCGATGGCTTCGCAGTGACCGACCAGATGCTCGCGCAGTTCGGCCACCAGGGCGCGGCGCCCACCGTTGCGTAGCCGGTGCAGGCCGTTCTCGCTCAGGGCGACCAGGGCGCCGAGCAAGGCGCGGCCCTGCTGCACTACGCCAAGGCGCACGTCGGCCACCGCGGGATGGCTCAGCAGCCGCTCTTCCAGGGCCGGCAGGGCGATGCGTTTCTCTTCCAGCTTGACGATGCGATCCAGCCGGCCGAGCAATTCGAAGCGTCCGTCGCCGAGCAGGCGCACGTCGTCCATGGTCTGCTCGCGCAGGCCCTGGGGCAGATAGGGCGAGGTCAGCCAGAGGGCGCCGTCATGGTCCTGGCCCAGGTCGATGTCGGCGAAGGCCTGCCAGGGCTGGGGCCCTTGACGCCAGGCGATGCCGCCGGTCTCGGAACTGCCATAGACCTCGGTGGGATAACGCCCGAAGCGCTGCTGACAGGCCTTGGCAGCCGCGCCCGGCAGCACGCCGCCGGAAGAGAACACCCGCACCACCTGGCCGAGGATGGCGTCGTCGAGATTCTCGCCCAGGCGCTTGAGCAGCGCCGGGCTGCTGATCCATACCGCGCGCTGGCCTTGGCGCAGCAGGGCGGCGGTCTCGCGATGCAATTCTTCGGTGAAGGGCAGCGCCTGGCGGGCGAAGGGCCGGCCGGCGCAGAGCGGCCAGAGCACGCGGAACAGCAGGCCGTAGATGTGCTGGGTGGAAACGCTGCCGAGGACGGTCGCCGCGCCCAGAGCTTCGCCCCAGAGGCGCTCCAGGGCGGCGACCTCGTTGGCCAGCTGGAACAGCTGCTTGGCGATCAGCTTGGGCTCGCCACTGGAGCCCGAGGTGCTCAGGGTCAACAGCGGCGCCTGCAGATCGAGCAGGGCGGGCGTCAGGGGCTCGGCCGCGGTCCAGCCGTCGAGGTCGTCGAGCCAGGCGTCCAGCGTCGGCGCCAGGCGCGCGCGGGTGGCGGGCTGGTCGTCGGCCGGCAGGATCACCTCGATCCCGGCGCGCCAGGCGCCGAGCAGGGCGCAGGCCAGGTCTTCGGCATCGCCCAGATGCAGCGCCAGGCGCTTGAGGCCGGCGCTCTGGAAGGCGGCCGCCAGCTGCAGGGCGCGCTGCTTGAGCGCGGCGTCCAGGGGGCTCGTGGCGTCGAGCAGCTCGGCCAGGGGGGTGAAACTCATGCTTGCCTCCGCACGCGCTGGCGGATCAGCCATTCACCGGCGAACAGCAGGCCCATCAGCAAGTAGGCGATGACGCCGGTGTAGAGGGTCCACCAGGCCAGCGGTGCCCAGAGCGCCAGGGTGGCGGCGGTCAGGGCGTTGCACAGGAAGAACAGGCACCAGACCTGGGTCACCCGGCGGGTGTAGCGCACCGCTCGCGGTGGCAGCTCGGGTTCGCGCAGCCGCGCCAGGCGCTCGATCACCGGCTGGCCATGGACCAGGCTCAGGCCGAACACCGCCAGCAGGAACAGGCTGAGCAGCACCGGATACCAGCGCAGCAGCACGGCGGCCTCGCTCAGCGCCAGCAACAGGCAGAAGCCCAGGGCGACCAGGGCGGTGCCGCGCTGCAGGGCGCTGGCGCCGGGTTGCAGCAGGCGCAGGCACCAGAGCGCGCCGAGGGCGGCGGCGAACAGCCGCGGCGAGAGGTGCTGCAGGCCGAAGTAGACGGCGAAGGGATAGGCAAGGCCGAGCAGGAGCAGCAGGGCACCGGCGAGCAGGCCCAGCGGTGAGCGGGAAGGCAGCGCACTCATAAGCGGCGGATCAGGCTTCCGCTTGGCTGATGCGATGGACCGCCTCGACCACGTCGCCCACGGTGCGCACCTGGCGGAATTGCTCGGCGGCGATCTTGTGGCCGGTCTGGCGGCGCAGGTGGTCGATCAGGTCGACAGCGTCGATGCTGTCGATCTCCAGGTCTTCGTAGAGATTGGCCTCCAGGGTCACCCGCTCCGGCTCCAGCTCGAAGAGTTCGACCAGGGCGTTGCGCAGGGTGTCGAAGATAGCTTCACGGCTTTGCATGGCGATCTCCTCAGGCAGCGCGCTGGGCGGCCACGAAGGCCGCGAGGCTGTTGACGTTGGCGAAATGGGTGCGGGTGTCCTTGGCTTCGGCGTCGATGCGGATGCCATAGCGCTTCTGGATCGCCAGACCCAGCTCCAGGGCGTCCACCGAATCCAGGCCCAGGCCTTCGCCGAACAGGGTCTGGTCGTCGCCGATGTCGTCGACGGTGACGTCCTCGAGGCCGAGCGCCTCGATGATCAGGCTTTTGAGCTCGAGGTTGAGGTCAGTCATGGTTGCCGGTTTCCTTCAGGTAGAGCTGGTGCAGCTGGTCGTTGAGTTCACGCGACGCCAGCGGCAGCGGCCGGCCGGCGAAGGTGGTGGGATCGATATCGGCGCCGACGTCCAGCTGGAAATCGAAGCGCCGGGACGGAATGCGGTACCAGGGCGTGGCCTTGGTCAGGGTGCTGGGCACCACGCGGATGATCACCGGGGTGATGCAGCGGGCGCCGCGCAGGGCGATGGCCGCGGCGCCGCGATGGAAGCGCGGGGGCTCGCCCGGCGTGGTGCGGGTGCCCTCGGGAAAGACGATCAGCGTCTGGCCTTCGCGCAGGGAGTCGGCGGCGGCATCGAGCATCTCGGCGCTACCGTCGTTGCTGATGTAGCCGGCGGCCTGGATCTGCCGCTTTAGGTAGGGGTTCTGCCAGAGGCCCTGCTTGACCACGCAGTTGGCGTCGGGCACCAGGCCGATGAGTACCACCACGTCGATCAGCGAAGGGTGGTTGGCGATGATCAACTGGCCCGGACGCCCCAGGCGCTCGCGGCCCTGGATGCGCAGGTTCATCACCCGGGTCAGCACCATGAAGCCGACGAAGGAACGGAACAGCCAGGCATTGGCCCGGCGAGCGCGCTGGCGGCGCCGCAGGCTATCGCCCGGCAGCGCCAGCAGGATGGGCAGGATCAGCAGGCGGAAGACCAGCGCGCCGCAGCCGAACACCACGAAGTTCAGCCCCGTGGCCAGCAGGCGGTAGGCGTAATCCAGCCGACCGATCATCCGCGCGCCTCCGCCTGCCAGTGCCAGGCGCGCCCGGCATAGGCGAGGTGCAGGGCGCCAGGCGCTTCCAGCAGGCGGAGCAGTTCCAGGGCGTGGGGCCAGGTGCTGGGCGCGGCCTCGGCCGGCGCCGGCTCGCCCCTGAGGACGCAGGTACTGCCAGGGGTGAGCAGCAGGCCGACGGCATAGGGAAAGGGCACGTCGTCGATCTGCGGCGCATAGAGGATCGGCGGGGCCTCCTCGGCGATCACCACCAGCACCCCGGTAGCGCCTTCGGCGAGCAGGGTGCAGGCTTCCAGCACGGCGTGTTCGAGGCCGTCGCGGCCGGTGGCCAGGGCGTTCATCTCGCTGTGATCGCCCCGCAGGATCGACCACTGACCGATGATGGCGTTGTGCACCGAGAGACTGAATTGGGTGGGGGAGAGCGGTTCGCCGCGGGCCAGCTCCTGGAGGATGGCCAGGGTGCGCGGCGTTTCGCCGTGGCGCGAGGCGAAGATCAGCGGCAGCGGCGCCCCGTGGGCATCGGCCAGCGGCCAGGCCACCTGGAAGGTCATGCGGGCGAGACGGCTCAGGCGCCGGCGCTGCATGGCCGACAGGAAGCTGGCGTCGGGTTGGCTGCCATCGTCCGCCGGACGCCAGGGCGCGGCGCACCACTGCCGCCAGGCGTCCTGGTCGATGAGACCAGGCGCCCAGGCGCGCCAATCGCTGATCTGGAAGTGCATGTTCACGGCTGAATCTACCCCGGAGCCTACCTGCTTGCCGTTCATCTATCCCTGATGAGCAGGGTACTGCAGCGTTCGCCGCGCATTATCCAAGCGGCTACATACCTAGGCAAACATTTGTATGAACTTTGCGAAGGAGGTGCAGTCGCCTGCGATGAGTTGGGAACAGGCTAGCGTGGTGCGACGCAGAGGGCCCCTTTTCAGGGCATGAAACGCCGCTCCGTGCGACGAGTGGCAATCGAGGAAGAAATTGACGGCAATGAGATCGCCCCCAGCTGCCTATTCTATCGCGGCCATGGCGGTCCGCCGGTGCGGCCGCTCCTACAAAGGCATCACTCACTGTAGGAGCGGCCCATGGCCGCGATCGAGCCCCCGGGCAGCATCGAGCGCCTTCAGGCGGCCGGCAGCGGCTGCAACTTCGCCAGGCGCACGGCCACGGCGAGGGCGGCCAGCAGCAGGGCGCCGATGAACAGGCCGACGCCCGTCCAGCCGCCCAGGTGCCAGCAGAAGCCGCCCAGGGTGCCGGCCACGCTGGAGCCGGCGTAGTAGCTGAACAGATAGAGCGACGAGGCCTGGCCGCGAGCCTGGCGCGCGCGCCGACCCACCCAGCTGCTGGCCACCGAATGGGCGCCGAAGAAGCCGAAGGTGAACAGCAGCATGCCCGGCAGCACCAGCCACAGTGGGGTGAACAGGGTCAGCAGCAGACCGCAGAGCTTGAGTACGATGGCCGCGCTGAACACCCGCCGCCGGCCGAAGCGATCGGCCAGGCTGCCGAACTTGGCCGAGCTGTAGATGCCGGCCAGATAGACCAGCGACAGCACCCCGATCCAGGCCTGGCTCAGGTGGTAGGGCTCGCCCAGCAGGCGATAGCCGATGTAGTTGAACAGGGTGACGAAGGCCCCCATCAGCAGGAAGGCCTCCAGGAACAGCCAGGGTAGGCCGGCATCGCGAAAGTGCAGGGCATAGCCGGCGAGCAGGCTGCGCGGCCGCAAGGGCCGCGGCTGGAAACGCCGGGAGGCCGGCAGGCTGCGCTTGAACAGCAGCGCCGCCACCAGGGCCAGGATGCCCAGGGCGCCCAGGGCGATGCGCCAGGAGACGAAGTCCACCAGCACCCCGCTGATCACCCGGCCCGACATCCCGCCCAGGGCATTGCCACTGATATAGAGGCCCATGGCATAGCCCAGGTGCTCGGGATGCACCTCCTCGGCCAGATAGGTCATGGCCACCGCCGCCACGCCCGCCAGCGACAGCCCGACCAGGGCGCGGGTCACCAGGATGCCGTCCCAGGTGGGCATCAGGGCGCTGGCCAGGGTGAAGGCCCCGGCGGCGAACAGCGCATAGACCATCACCGACTTGCGGCCTATGGCATCGGAAATCGGCCCGGTCACCAGCAGGCCGCAGGCCATCAGCCCGGTCGCCAGGGACAGCGACAGGCTGCTGGCTGCCGCCGTTAGGCCAAAGGCCTGAGAAAAGATCGGCATCAGCGGCTGCACGCAATAGAGCAGGGCGAAGGTGGCGAAGCCGCCGCAGAACAGCGCCAAGGCGGTGCGCAGGAATTGCGGCGTACCCTTTTCGATGAAGGCGTCCGGCTCGTGCTGCGCCTCGTTGGCGGCAGGACGGGATTCGAGCGGAGAGGAGGGCGGCGTAGCGGACGACCGGGACGTGTTCACGGATACCTCAGGGACAGGTCTGATGTCTTCACCCTAGGCTGGTGGCTGCCATATATCCAATATATTGTCCGTCTCGATTGATAGGTTCTGCGACTCAATGGAGGCGGCATGGAATTGCGACACCTGAGGTACTTCGTGGCGGTGGCCGAGGAACTGCATTTCGGCCGCGCGGCCCAGCGACTGAACCTGTCCCAGCCGCCGCTCAGTCAGCAGATCCAGGCGCTGGAAGCCGAGCTGGATACCCGCCTGCTGGAGCGCACCAACCGCCGTGTCGCCCTGACCGACGCTGGCCGGCTGTTCCTCGACGAAGCTCGTCAGATCCTCGCGGCCAGCGAGCGCGCCGCCGAGCGGGTCCGCCGCGCTGGTCGGGGCGAGACGGGGCAATTGCAGGTGGGCTTCAGCGCCTCCTCGCCCTTCGTCGCCACCATCCCCAAGACCCTGTTCGCCTATCGCCGCGCCTATCCCGAGGTACGCCTGCAACTGCAGGAGATGAGCAGTCGCGAACAGATCGACGCCATGCTCGCCGGCAACCTGCAGATCGGCCTGATCCGCCCCATCGAACTGCCCGACAGCCTGGTGGCGGTCGAACTCTTCCGCGAACCCCTGGTGGTGGCGTTGCGCCACGACCATCCCCTGGCCCGCCAGGGCACCGGTCCCTTGCCCATGGCCGCCCTCGCCGAAGAGCCCTTCGTCTACTTCCCGCGCACCTTCGGCACCGGCCTCTACGAACAGGTCCACACCCTCGCCGCCCGCGCCGGCTTCACCCCGCGCATCGTCCAGGAGGCCAGCGAAGTCCTCATCATCCTCGGCCTGGTCGCCGCCGGCCTCGGCGTCACCGTGCTGCCGGCTACCTACCAGCGCACCCAGATGGAGGGGCTGGTGTATCGGGAGCTGGACGATCCCGAGGCGACCTCGGCGGTGTGGTTGCTCAGGCGCCGGGATGAGGTGTCGCCGCAGGCGGAGGCGTTTGTAGGGTTGTTATTTAACAAGGCAGCTAAAGCTCAACTCTCGTTTTAAGCGAGTTGATATTTAATCTCACGTTTGAGCGCCTGCAGCTGGCTTTGCGGATGGTTCTTCGGTTGTGGGTGATATTTTAATGTCGGACAAAGCTATCCAATTCATTATATTGTTTATCGATTCTGGATCTTTGCATGTTCCATCTATTCCTTTTTCTTCGATTTTAGTCTTAAAGTTTATCCAGTCTTCTTCGGATTTGCTGAGTGTGCCTAGATGAGCTTCAATTGCACCGTTACACCAAAGCCAAATGTTGTTCTCTAGAAGCTGTCTGTGTAGTTGTTGTATGTGAGGTTTGCAGTTTATGTCTGCGCAAAGTTTTTCATAGGCTTCAGCTGCCGTGCATGGAGAGTTCTTTCCAGTAGGCAGGCCTCCGTTAAGCTTGCATTCTCCATTTGCTTCTAGTTGCTCTAGTGATTTTCTAAGCTCAACAATTTCGCCGCAGTCTTCCTTAATGAATCCATGCTTTACAGCTCCTCTGAATGCAAAGTCTAAATCCACAATGGCTACTGCCGGAAGATCAAGTTCTTTTAAAACTCGTAGTGTCTTGGGTATGTTATCCACTGATCCTGTTTCTATCAGCGCTATTTGGTGCTGGCCCAGCGTTTTTCCAAATTTTTTTGAGAATAGAAATGGAAGCAGACGAAGTTCGGTCTTTCCTTCGGTAAGAATTACTTTGTTCGAAAAAAGAACTTGGGTTGACTGGCTTAATGAGAAAATATGGTGGGCTTGGGAGAGTGAAGAAGGAAAAACCTTATCGAAAGCATCCTTCAGTCTTTTTCTGGCTATCGTTCCAGTTTCAGAGGTTTTTCTTATGAGTAGGGTGTGCTGTGCTCTTTCAGCTGTAATCATTTGTGCAGAGTGCGTCGAAAATAAAACTTGGTAGCCGTGATTTGATAGTGTATGTAAGGCCTCGCGTACCTGTTCAATGGCGAAGGGGTGCAGGTAGAGTTCAGGTTCATCTATAAGCAGTAGAGTGGTTGTGGGGTTTTCTGCTTCTTTTTTAATTTCTGCTAAATGCCTAATAAGGGCCATTTGTATTGATCGCTGAGCGCCATGCCCATATGCTGAAAAATCTCTGGATACAATATTATTTTCTTCGTAAACTCTTACAGTGCCTGCTTTGAATATATCTTCGAAGGATGGTGTTTCAAAATGAAGCTTAAGGCTGAGTCCGGGAAATAAATCATCTATTTTTGTGTTAATGGAAGCATCGATTTCAGACAGTTCGGGAAGTCTGTTGCTTCCATCGGCTGACATTCTTCTTGAGATTGCGTTGAGATGTCGGTCAATGCGGGCGGAATTTTTGTCTCTCACCGAATTGCAAAATTCCGCGAGAAGTTTCCAATAGTGCTGGTTGACTTTGATTTAGATGAGTCGTCAGCAGCATTATCCATTGCAGCAATTCGTATAGGTTCAGGAAAAAGATTTTTTATTGCATTGGATATTCCGGTTGGGTTCTTTTTAAAGCCGTTAGCTGGGTGTTGTACAAAAAGTTCTATGTCGGTGGCTTTGCTTGCGTTAATAGGTTGATTTCTTTTTATGGTTAGATTGCCATCTGTTATGAATGGAGCAATTGCCTTTCTGTGACCCTCTTCGAGCGTTTCTAGCAACTGAGGCGTTATGCCGGTTATTTGGCCGGATACAGTCACGGGTTTTTCTACATCGTTAAAGTCACTTTTACCTAAAATCTTAGGTTTTAGTAGCCACTCAATTGCAGAAAGAATGTTGGATTTTCCAGCATTGTTGTATCCTACGAGAGGCACAAAATTTGTAAGATTTATATTTAGTTCTTTGCAGGATTTGAAATTTTCTACTGATAGTTTTTCAATGTGGTGTGACATTTTCAGTTCCTTTGATTTTTTTTGAAGAAATGGTGTTTTGAATTTTGGCTGTGAAGTTAGATGCTTTTTGATAACTCATCACCAACCGATCAATCGCCCTGGTCATCGCCACATACAACAACCGCGCCTCGTCCGCCTCCGGCTCGCCCTGCTTGGGCATTTCGCCTAGTCCCGGAATCAATACCAAGCCGAATTCCAGGCCCTTGCTGGAGTGCATGCTGACGATCTTGACGCTGTCTTCGGCGTCGTAGAGCTGGGCGCGTCCCTTGTCGCTGGCGCCGGATCGGTAGGGGATGGCGGCCTTCTTGAGTTCGTATTCGGCCTGGTAGGCCTGGCTGCTGCTGCGATAGAGGATGGCCATGTCGCTGAGCGGGCGACCATTGGCCTGTTCGTCGCGGATACGGGCGATGAGCAGGTCCCATTCCTCGCGGTCGCGGCCGCATTGGATGAGTTCGGGGAAGGGGCCGCGGCGGCCGGCGCTTTCCGGGGCGATCAGGGGCACGCCGTCTTCGCTGGCGTCGCGACTGGCCAGCAGCTCGGTGGCGAAGGCGCGGGCTACGGACAGAATTTCCACCGTGTTGCGGTAGTTGAGCTTGAGGATGGTGGTGCGGCCCTGGGCCTGGATGCCGACGCTGGCGAAACTGAAGTCCAGCGCCTTCTTGCCGCCCTTGCCGCGATAGATGGCCTGGGCATCGTCATAGAGCACCAGCAGCGACTGGGTACTGGGATCAACCATCTGTACCACCAGCTTGAACCACTCGGGGGCGAAGTCGTGGCCTTCGTCGATCAGCACGGCGCTGTACTGGCCGCGGGGGATCTGGCCGCGGTCGACGCCGTCGATGGTGCGCAGCACGTACTGCTCCATCTTGGCCGCCACCGGCAGGCGCTGATCCGGCTTGTCCACCTGGTAGGCGGTGAGCATCTCGGCGCACCAGGCGTGGAAGTTCTGCACCACCACCCGCTCGCCCAGGCCCCTTTGTTCGATCACCTGGCGCAGTCGTCCGGCCAGGGACTTGTTGTAGCAGAGCACCAGGATGGGCTTGACCGAGACCTTGGCCAGGTGGGCGCAGCGATAGCCGAGGATCATGGTCTTGCCGCTGCCGGCGGCGCCGTGGATGACGCGGTGGCCGTCGCCCAGGGAGCGAGCCAACTGTTCCTGCTGCAGGTCCATGACCTTGATCAGGCTGGGCAGGGGCGCGTCGGTAGCGTCGAACAGGCCGAATTGGCCGGGCTGGCTGTTGACCCGCACCTCGGGATAGAGGTGATACCGCACCCGGTCGATCTGCGGCAGTGTGAGGGCGCAGGGAAAGACGTGGGGAAACATGTCCCAGAGGCGCTGCTGAAAGGCTTCCGGGTCGGCGGATTCGGTCATCTCGTCCTGGAACAGCACCCGCTGGGGATCGAGGACGTCGGCCAGATCGGTCTGCTCGAACTGGCGGCGGGTGATACCGGTGAGCACCACGCCCCAGCCCCAGGGCATGATCAGCTGCCCCGGATGGGGCGAGCCGGCGCTTTGGCGCAGCAGCGGGTCCTTCTTCAGCAGCAGGTCGACTTCGAGGATGTAGGAGCGGGCTTGCAGCAGGGGATTGGCGACGGTCTTCAGGCCGTCCTGGGTGTGCAGGCGCACCTTGCCAGGCGTGACGGATTCGAGGGTGGCGAGCTTCCAGTCCTTGACCTCCAGCACCAGGATGCCGCGCCGCGGATGCAGCACGACGAAATCCGGATAGCGGGCCTTGGGGCCGACCGGAACGTTGCTCCAGCAGAGGTAGTCGTCTTCGAGCAGTTTTTCCAGGCGTTCGGCGAAGCGGCGTTCACCGGGCGTATCGAACTGGCATTGGCTGCGAGCGGGGAAAAAGCGGGCCATCGGTCATCCATTCCGAGGTGCGGGCAGGGCGGATGAACCGTGACCTGTTGCACAAAAATCCTTTCGTCATACGTTAGCCAGGCGAGCGCGATGGGTAAAGCGGGGGAGGGCGTTTGCGGGGCGACTGGACCGGCTGGCCGACCGATGGTGGCTGGCAGGTGGCCGGTATTGGGGGTTTTGGGTGGGTATAGAGGTTGTCGGGTGTCTGGTTTGCCCTCACCCCCGCCCTCTCCCTAAGGGAGAGGGGGCGTTTGGTGCCTGGGCGGAGGTCGGCGGTGCTTCCTGGCTTAGTAATGGCTGCGCATCACCGCGATCCCGGCCTCCAGTACCTCCCGCCATTCCTGGCGCAGCGCGGCGTCGAAGTCGGGATCGTGCTGGGCGAGGGTAGCGAGCAGGCAGTCGATCCAAAGCTCGTAGAGCTCGGGGCCGATGTCCAGGCGGGCGCGGCTGTGGCTTTCGCCGAGGTGGCGCAGCTTGGTGGCGGGCATGCCGCGGGCGACCAGCACCAGGTTCATGATGCCGTGACGCAGCAGCAACTGCTGCGCGGCCATATCGGTATGGGTGAATTTCTCCCGCACGCTGGGCGAGCTGGCGAGGAAGCCTTGGTAGAAGTCGTCGAAGAAGGCGGGGCTGGCGCAGCAGCGTCCGTAGCTCAGCATCACGTTCTGGGCCGGCAGCATGGGCGGGTCCTGGCGGTAAGACACGCGACAGGCTGCCCGAGAGGCGCGAAGGGCGTCTTGATACCGGTCAACGGCGATCACCGCCAGGTGGCGCTGAAACATTTTGAACCAACTTTCATGACGGCTTCTCTACCTTAAGCGCAGCGGTCGTCGTGAAACCCCGAGGGCAGAGAGGGTGATCGGACCGGTTCGCTCCCATCGCCTTTGGAGACTTCCATGATTCAAACCCCTCTGCTCATCGGCTTCGTCATCATGTCCCTCGCGTCCCTGGTCATCTATGCCAAGGGCGCGCACCAGGGTCCGCTGCGTGGGCACACCCTGGTGCATGCCGCGGTGCCCTTCATCGCTGCCACGGCCTATCTCGCCATGTACCTGGGCGTCGGTAATCTACTCAAGCCGGACGGCAGCATCACCTATGTCGCCCGCTACCTGGACTGGACTTTCACCACGCCGCTGCTGCTGGCCGGCGTGGTGAGCTCGGCCTATCTGGGGGCTCGTGAGCAGGAAGGCCAGGCGGGTTTCGTGGCGGCCATCGTCACCCTGGACGTGGTGATGATCGTGACCGGTCTGGTCGCCTCGCTGGCGCCCTATGGGACGATCAAGTGGGTGTTCTTCGCCTGGTCCTGCGCGGCCTTCGCCGGGGTGCTCTATCTGCTGTGGAAGCCGCTGGCGGCCCTGGCCGGGCAGACGGCGGCGGTCGGCGGGGCCTATCGCAAGAACGTCGGCTTTCTCAGCGTGCTCTGGCTGATCTATCCGGTGGTTTTCGCCATCGGGCCGGAGGGTGTCTGGACGGTGAGCGATGCCGCCACGGTCTGGGCCTTTCTGATCCTCGACGTGCTGGCGAAGGTGGTCTACGCCTTCACCTCGGAGAGCAGCCTACGGACCGCCCTGGCCCGACGCGGCGCCTGAGGATGAAGCGCACGGGACGCGGCTGGCTGGCGTTGCTGCCGGCCGCCGGGTTCGCCAGTGCGATGGGCGGGGCAGGGCAACTGGCCTTCGCCCTCGTGGTAGGCCTGGGGCTCGGACTGCTGCATGGCGCCAGCGACCTGCGCCTGGTCGCACCAGCGCGCCGCCTGGCCTTTCTCGGCTGCTACCTGGCGACGGCCCTGGCCTGCCTGCTGGGCTGGCAACTGGCGGGCGGGGTAGCCCTGCCGCTGTTCCTGCTGCTGTCGGTCTGGCATTTCGCCTACGAAGACGACCTCCTCGCCGCCCGGTTGAGCTCGCTGGCCCTGGGACTCTTCATCGTGGGTGGTCCGGCCATGCTGCATGAGGCGGCTGTCGCCCGGCTGCTGGCGCTGGCCATGGGACCGGATGCCGCTCCAGCTTTAGCGGCTTGGCTGGCCAGGTTGCTTGCCTTGGGCGGGGTGCTGGCGTTACCGATGCTGTTGCTGGCCGCCTGGCAGCGCCGCTGCCTTTGGCTCGCGGCCACGCTGCTGGCGGTGGTGCTGGCACCGCCCCTGGTCGGTTTCGCCCTGGGCTTCTATCTGCTACACGCCGCGGCCCAGACCGGAGTTCGTCAACGACTGCTGGGTACACCCACCTTCATGGCCTATCTGCACCTGACCTGGCCGATCCTGCTGGGCGCGGCCGTCTTCACACTGGCTGGCGGACTGGTTTTCCTGGTGCAGGAGCATACCGGCATTCGCGCGCTGTTCGCCGTCCTGGCGGCCTTCGCCGTGCCCCACATGCTGGTGCTGCCACGCTTTCTCGCGCCTGGCGCCGAGGTCGCGCTGCGTTCAGACGCGTAGGTGATTGAGCGGTAGTTCGGTGCTGGCCAGGATCTGGTTGAGCACGAAACTCGAACGCACGCTGGAGACGCCTTCGATGCGTGTCAGGGTGCCCAGCAGCAGCTGTTGGTAATGCTCCATGTCGGGTACTACCACCTTGAGTTGGTAGTCGGCGTCCATGCCGGTCACCAGGCAGCACTCCAGCACCTCGGGGCATTGGGCGATGACGGCCTGGAAGTTCTCGAAGCGTTCGGGGGTGTGCCTGTCCATGCCGATGAGCACGAAGGCGGTCAGCGATAGCCCGAGCTTCTTGCGATCCAGCAGGGCGACCTGGCGGGTGATGTAGCCGCTGTCTTCCAGTTGCTTGACCCGGCGCGAGCAGGGCGAGGGCGACAGGCCGATGCGTTCGGCCAGCTCCTGGTTGGAGAGGCGCGCGTCGCGCTGCAGTTCTGCCAAGATTTTCAAATCGAAGCGGTCGAGTTTGTCCATTTTTCCTGCCTTGCACTAGCCGATTGCGCTGGATGCTAGTTTTTTAGCCATGGATTGCGCAAGAGGCGGTAAAGAGGGCGTACAACGCAACCCCCTGCCGGCGACAGGGGCGTAAGCTGAACTCAACTTCGATAGCCCGGTAGAGCTGTCCAACGAAGGCGCCCCAGGAGGGCCTTTCGCATCGCCAACGACGGTATCCCGTCCGCCGCGCCCGGGCCCGCCCAGGTCACCATTCCTGGTCGATCGCAGCCACCGTCACGAGCGGTGCGAGAGGACAACGAATTCAAGGGGAGGCCGCGAGGTCTCCCCTTTTCTTTTGGGTGGGGGTTTTGGTGTGGGGCGGGCCCTCACCCCGGCCCTCTCCCAGCGGGAGAGGGGGCGTTTGGGGGAGGTTGGGGTGAGGGGGAAGGGCATCATCGCGGCCATGGGCCGCTCCTACAGTAGGAGCGGCCCATGGCCGCGATTGGCTCTTACGCCTGCCCCGGCGGCTGCTTGTCCACGGTCAGGGGCGCGTCGCTGGCGAGGAATTCCTTGGCTTCTTCTTCGCTGGCCACCGAGGGTGGCGAGCCGCGCAGGGGTTTGCCGGCGGTTTCGCGCACGGTGAGCATGGTCAGGATGCCGATCACCGCCGCGGCCATCAGGTAGTAGGCCGGCACCAGGGGGTCGCCGGTCCTTTCCACCAGCCAGGCGGTGACCAGCGGGGTGGTGCCGCCGAACAGCGACACCGAGATGTTGAAGGCGATGGACAGGGCGCTGTAGCGGATCGGGGTGTAGAACAGCGCCGGCAGGGTGGAGGGCATGGTGCTGGTGAAGCAGGCCAGGGCCATGCCCAGCAGCATCAGGCCGAGGAAGATCAGCCAGTCGTGGCCGCTGCCGATCAGCTTGAGGCAGGGAATCGCCAGCACCAGGATCGCCAGGCAGGCGCCGATGATCATCGGCTTGCGACCCAGGCGGTCACTGAAGAAGCCACCCAGGATGTTGAGCGGCATCATCACCACCATGACGATGAGGATCAGCAGCAGCCCCTTGGTCTCGGCATAGCCCATGGTCACCGCCAGGTAGCTAGGCATGTAGGTCAGCAGCATGTAGTCGGTGACATTGAACACCAGCACCAGGCCGACGCACTTGAGCAGGGCGACGCGATGCAGGGTAAACAGCTCGCGCAGGCTGTGCGCCGGGCCTTCGCCCTTGCCCTCGTTGGCCTCGGTGTGGGCCTTGAACGCCGGGGTTTCTTCCAGCTTCAGGCGCATGTAGAGACCGAGCAGACCCAAGGGCCCGGCGATGAAGAAGGGCACGCGCCACCCCCAGTCGAGCAACTGCTCCTGGGTCAGGGCCGCGGTGAGCGCGGTGACCGTCCCGGCACCGGCGATATAGCCGGCCAGGGTGCCGAATTCCAGCCAGCTGCCCATGCGCCCACGGGTCTTGTCGGTGGCGTACTCGGCGATGAAGGTCGCCGCGCCGCCGTATTCGCCGCCGGTGGAGAAGCCTTGCACCACCCGCGCCAGCAGCAAGAGGGCGGGCGCCCAGATGCCGATGCTCTCGTAGCTCGGGATCAGGCCGATGCTGAAGGTGCCCAGGGCCATCATGATCATGGTCAGGGCGAGCACCTTCTGACGCCCGTACTTGTCGCCCAAGGGGCCGAACACCATGCCGCCGAGCGGGCGGACCAGGAAGGCCACGGTGAAGGTGGCGAAGGTGGCGATCAGCTGGGCGGCGGCATTGCCGTCGGGAAAGAACACCTTGCCCAGGGTGACGGCCAGATAGCCATAGACGCCGAAGTCGAACCACTCCATGGCGTTGCCCAGGGCGGCAGCGCCCACGGCGCGCTTGACCAGGGAGTTGTCGACGATGGTGAGGTCGTCCGGCTTTACCTCATGGCGGCGCTTGAACCAGCCGACGTGATGATGGTGTTTCGACATGTGTTTTCCTCCTTGCGTGGGGCGATAGACCCGAGCGGAGCGCCAGAAGTGCGATGACAGACGGTCATAACTTCGATCTTGGCCCCTGGGTTTAGGCGAAACCCGTGGCAGGAGAGGTGAGCCCTGGCCGAGCGACGCGTCCGGAATGCTGCATTCGCCGCCGAACCAGGCGGCGGGTAACGGTCGGGTCGTGGGCCGGTCCAAGCCTTGAGGTAAGCTGGGCCATTCCTTCAAGGAGCCGCGCGATGAAAGCGCCTGCCGTCCTCTTCGCTCTCGCCCTGCTGGGTGTCGCTACCGGGAGCGCCGCGCCTGCCTGGGCCGACTCCAACTATCGCCTGGGCGGTGGCTATGTGACGCCGCCCCCGGGCGCGGCGCCGCCACCGGCACCGGCCGGCAACGGCGGGGGCTGGCAGGGTGGCGGTCCGGGTAACTGGAACGGCGCGCCGCCGCCTGGCCGTGGTGGTGGACCCGGCCGGGGGGATGCGCCGCCGCCGGAGCGTTGGGGACGTCCCGATCCGGGGCCGCGGCCGGATGTACAGCCAGCCTTCCAGGATCGTCCCGTGCCCCTGCCGCGGCCCGGTTACATGATGCCGGCACCTGCGCAACCGGACTGGAATCCGCCACGGCCGCCCCGTCCCAATCCTGGCTACGATCAGGGCTGGTCGGGCAATCGACCGGGCTGGGGCGCCCATCCGCAGTGGCGACCGGGTTTCGAGGTGCCGGGGATTCCCGCCGGCTTCACCCGCGTCTGGTACCGCGACAGCCAGTACTACTATGCCGATGGCTACTGGTATCGGCCCCAGGGACCACGCTATGTGGTGACCCTGCCGCCGACCGGGGTGCGGGTCAGCGTGCTGCCGGCCTTCGCCGAGACGCTGTGGATGGGCGGCACCACCTATTACTTCGCCGCGGGGAGCTATTACCGCACCGATCCGGGCGGTGGCTTCGTCACGGTGGCCGATCCCACGGTCGCCGCGGTACCGGCCACTTCCGCGGCGCCCACCGGGGCGGGCTACGATGCCTATGACGTCACCGCCTATCCGCTGCAGGGGCAGCCACCGGAACGCTATGCCACGGACAGATACGATTGCCGCCGCTATGCCGCCGGCGACTCGGGCTTCGATCCCGAGCGCCCGGGTGCGGTGGCCGATCCCTACCTGACCCAGCGTTTCCGCCAGGCACTGGCGGCTTGCCTGGCGGGGCGCGGCTACCGGGTGGAGTAGGGCTAGGCTAGTCGTTGGTTAGCTGCACCAGGGTGAACAGCCCGAACGGCGGCACGCTGCTGCGGCTGGCGCGGCGCAGGTCTTCCCGAGACAGGATGGAGCCCATGGCGAAGTCCGGATGCCAGCCCAGCTTGCGCGAGGCCGGGGCCATGGCCTTTTCCGCCAGCAGGCGCAGGCCGCCCTCGGCCTGGAAGTGGTTGACCAGCAACAGGTGGCCGCCGGGTTTCACCACCCGGCGCATCTCCTGCATCAGCTTGCGCGGATTGGGCACCACGGAGGCGACGAACATGGCCACGGCGATATCGAAGGAACCGGTGGGCAGACCGGTTTCCTCGGCATTGGCCTCGATCAGCGCTTCGACGGTCGCGATGCCGTCGCGGGCTACCCGTTCCCGGGCCTTGGCCAGCATGTCGGGTGACAGGTCGATGCCGGTGACGCGCTTGTCCGGCCCGTAGTGGGGCAGGGCCAGGCCGGTGCCCACGCCGACTTCCAACACCCGGGTGCCCGCCAGGGCATTGACCGCCGCCACCGCGCGCTTGCGTCCGGGCGCCGAGACGCCGCCGAATACGCGGTCATAGACATTGGCCCAACGCCGGTAGGCGGAAATGATGGCGGCATTATCCAGTGCGGAATGAGGCGCGGAAGTGTCCGCAGTATTCAGCGAATAATCGATTTTCTTCGAGTCGTGCATAGCGGCCTTGTCATTGTCGGTAGATGAAAGCAGAGGCGGTACGGAGCTAACTCGGAGCAAGTCCGATGGTGGCAAGTGCGCAGCCGTGGCGGAGCGGTGAAACCGCCTTCAACGTGCGCACATTTCGCATAAGACGCAGTCTTGCAGCGGGCTTGCGCCTTGTCGCCAGCGGCCCGCAATCAGGCGGAGAAGCCTCCTTGACCGATTCTGGTCAAGGGTCTGGCTCTTTTTAAAACAATTGCGAAGTCTTTGGCTAGTTATGTCTGAGGGAGTTCTGCGCGAATGAGAAGTTGGTGGCTTTAGCTGTTCTTATTGTTCGAATGTCCAATCAATAAAAATACCGCGTCGAATACCTTTATTAATTCGCGCGTTCAATCAAAGAGCCGGGGCGCAAGCGTTCGAATGTCCTTGCGACTTCCGCTCAGAACAGAGGGCGTTCCTCATCCGACGGATCAGGAGGTGACAGCCTTCGATTGGACGAGAAACCATAGGGGCTTAAGCAAAGGTTAAGCATTACCAATTCAAACTCACCGGTAACGTTAACGTCCGTCTCAGTAAGGTGGACAGCCGGGTGTCGTCAAAATCGTTAGCTGGCTTTTATTACCTATTACAAGTTAATGTCAGTCCCGTTTCAGGTAGGCGGTCAGCCTGCCAGATGCCTTTGGCAGGACGCCTGATGCAGACCGCAGCCTTCTCGCAGGCCTCCGTCAACCCCGCGCTTGCCCAGCAAATCCAGGAAAGTTAAGCCCTACAGGCTGTGTGGAGGCTCGCCCGGTTGCGCTGTCCTGTCTGTCCGAGCGCCATCCGAAAAAATAATTAGCTTGCTACTGAATTGCTGGATTTACTTGTACGAAAGGAAATAGAACCAGCGAAAGCGCTTAGGCCACAGCCGGGCCACCGATCATCATGCTTTAGAGGCCGAATGTCATACGTCTACTGACTTGCGCCGAAAATGGCCGCAGCATGGCGGGAGAATCATTTGCGATAGCCGGTCTGCGGGGCTTGAGGTCCCGGGCTCAGGCTTGGCTATGCGAATGCTCAAGGATGACGGCTGAGCGCTGTTTTGCTGCGGAATTGGACTCCCGGCTAACGCCTTTCGCTTGGGTACGGCAGTCGTGAAGAGAGTGTCATTGCGTAGAACCTGGGGTTTCACCCTGATCGAGATGCTGGTGGTGGTCGCCCTGATGGGGATCTTCGTGGCCATTGCCGCGCCCAGCTTCGCCGGGCTGATCCGCTCCAACCGGGTCCAGGCCGCCGCCGATGAACTGGTGGGGGTATTGCAGTACGCGCGGGGCGAGGCCGTCACGCGGGGCGTGACCGTGACCCTGACGGCGACCAATGCCAACGCCTGGAACGCCGGCTTCACCCTGACCGCCGCCGGACAGACGCTGCCGCTGCGCCGCATCGATGCGAGTGGCCTGCAGAGCGGGGTGACGGTCAGCTCGGGTGCCGCCCAGGCCAGCTTCAGTGCGACGGGCACCAGCGGCACCACGACCAATCAGTGCTTCACCATCTGTTCCGCCGACCAGTCCGGGCAATGCCGTTTCGTCGGGCTCAGCGTGACCGGGCGCATCACTCCGCCCTCGACGACCCGACCGCAGACCGGGGAGTGCTCGTGAGACCCACCCAGTCCGGCTTCAGCATGATCGAGGTGCTGGTCAGCGTGGTGCTGATCTGCGTGGGGCTGCTCGGCATCGCCGCCCTGCAGAGCAAGGCCGTGCCTTTCACCCAGGATTCCGTCCAGCGCAATGCCGCCATCATGTTGAGCAACGATCTGCTCGAACTGGTGCGCAGCCACCCCAACGCGCTCGCCGACTTTCTCAAGGCGCCCGGCGACGACTTCCCCAGCGCACCGAGCAGTTGCCTGCCCACGCCCGCTGCCGCGGCGGACCAGCTCGCCTGCTGGGCAGCCCAGGCGAGTGCGCTGCTGCCGGGCGCTGCGGATCTGCTGAATGGCTCCTTCTATGTCTGCCGCAATGCCACCCCCGGTCTTACCGGCGCGACGGCGTCCTGTACCGGTGGCGACTATCTCGAGATCCAGGTGGCCTGGAGCGCACCCCTCGACAGCTGCCTGGACGGCACCACGACCAGCAGCGGGACCAGCTCCATCTGTACCTATCGCGTACGAACCCGACTCTGAAGGCGCCCGTCATGCTCAACCGTTTCGCGACCGTACCGGTCCGGCAGCAGGGATTGTCCATCGTCGAGCTGATGGTGGCCCTGGCGCTCAGCAGCTTCTTGATCCTCGGTGTCACCGAGCTCTACATCAGCAACAAGAAGACCTATCTCTTCCAGCAGGGCCAGGAACTCAACCAGGAGAACGGGCGCTTCGCCCTGGCGCTGTTGAGCCAGGAGCTGGCCAAGGCCGGTTATCGCCGACGGCCGGACATCGCCGTCACACGGGATTTTCCCGCGGACAGTGGGACGACCACCACCGGTAACGCCCTGGGCTGCAACTTCGCCGCCGGTGCGGCGGTGACGGGCAACGCCACCAGCCTTTGCGTCCGCTACCAAGCCCGTGACGTCCAGGAGACCGATTGCCGGGGGCAGGTCCTCAGTGCCCAATCGACCACCCTGGCCAACAATGCCGATGCGCCCTACGAATATTCCAACACGGCGCAGAATGCGGTGATCGTCGAACGCTTCTCCCTGGCGGCCGATGCCAACGTCACGACCGGCGCGACCAACGAGCGGGCCGGTGCCCTGGTGTGCGCCAGCAACCTGCTGGCCTGTGGCAATGGCACCTGTACCCGCACCAACGGCGACACCACGACCGCGCAGCTCATCGGTGGCGTCCGCGACCTGCGCTTCGACTATGGCGTGGGTGCTGATCGCAGCGTCACCGCCTTCAGCCTCACCCCCGCCGTCAGCGCCGCCAACCTGATCCTCACCGTGCGTTATTCCGCGCTGATGCAGGCGCCCGCCCAGGGCGTGCGGGACAGCAGCGAGACACCGGCGGTCCTGACCCAGTGGAATGGCCGCTATTCGACGTCCTTCACCGGCAACGCCTATCTCTACCAGATCGCCCAGGACACCATCACCTTGAGGAACCTGATGCCATGACCGTCTTGCGCAACCTCGCCGGGCAGCGGCAGCGCGGTGCCTCCTTGCTGATCGCCCTGATCATGCTCCTGTTACTCACGCTCCTGGCGCTGACCAGCCTGCGCGGCGTCACCCTGGAGTCGCGGGTGATGGGGAACATCAAGCAGCAACGCAACCTGCAGAGCGCCGCCGAAACCGCGTTGCGGGCCGGGGAGGGAACGCTCGGCAAGGCCGTCACGGCGCCGGATCTGGCGAGCAGCTGCACGACGACCTTCTGCGTGCCCTATCAGTTGCGCAACAATGCCTACCTCAATGCCGCCGGCACGGCCCTGGGCAGCCAGACGATCGGTACCCGCAGCGTGCCCCTGGGCTACATGACGCCGCTGTTCCGCAACGGCGACCCCAGCGCCACCCTGGACGGCTACAGCATCCTGAGCGCCGGTGCCACCGAGACGCCCAATGCCCGCTGGTATGTGGTCGACCTTGGGCCACTCGACAATGGCAGTGAAGACAATTGCGCCCTGATCGGCTGTGGTACCCGCTACTACGAAGTCAACAGCTGCGCCGGCGTGGGCTGCGCCAGCAGCCAGCCCGGGCAACGGATCACCCTGAGATCCGTCATGACCAAATCCTTCTGATCGGCCGGAGACGCTATTGATGAACGCCCGAGGTCGCCGTCGCTTCCCGCTGCCCCTGCTGCTGCTCGCCCTGGCGACCAGCGCCCAGGCGGTCACCAACTTCCCCACCCAGACGCCGTTGTTCGTCAACAGCGCGGTACCGCCGCTGAACATGCTGGTGGTGGAGCGCGATCACAAGCTCTATGCCCCAGCCTACAACGATGCCGCGGACCTGGATGGCGATGGTGTCCTGGACATCTATTACAAGCCGGGGGTCATCGACTACACCGGTTACTTCGATTCCGCCAAGTGCTATTCCTACGATACCGCCAACGGCTACTTCGTCCCCCAAGGGGCGGGTACGGCGATTTCCAGCGCGCCTACAACCGGTACGCCGAAGAAGTGCGGGACCGGCAACAGCGCCGCGCCCTGGAGCGGGGACTTCCTCAACTACCTGACCACCTCGCGGATGGATGCCCTGCGCAAGGTGCTCTACGGCGGCTATCGCTCGACCGATACCGCGACCAGTACGGTGCTGGCACGGGTCAACGTGCCGGCTGATGCCCATTCCTGGGGCAAGGAATACAATCGGGCCAACGGCTACAACATTTCCGACTATGCGCCCATCAGCACGCCGAGCAGCACCAATACCTACGTGTTGTTCGCCAACACCACCTACAACAGCCAGCCGAGTCTGAGGATCATCCCCAGCACCTCGGATATCCGTATCTGGGGTTGGGTGTCGCGCGAATCGGTGCAGGGGCAGAACACCGCGACCACTACGGCCTTCTCGGACGTCAACCTGTCGGCAACCACGCCCTCGGGCACCCTCACCAGTTCCTCCGGCCGCAACGTCTACAGCTTCAACGTCAAGGTCCAGGCCTGCGTGAGCGGGCTGCTGGAAAGCAACTGCAAGGCCTATCCCAATGGCCAGTACAAACCGACCGGGTTGCTGCACGACTACGGCGAAGGCAACCAGATGTATTTCGGGCTGCTGACCGGCACCTATAACGACAACCTCCAGGGTGGGGTGCTGCGCAAGGCCATCAGTTCCTTCGCCAACGAGGTGGATGCCCAGACCGGCATCTTCGGCGTGGCCTCGGGCAGTGGCCGGAACATCACCTACACCAAGCAGGGCATCATCGCCACGCTCGATGGGATCCAGTACTCCTCGGACAGTAACTGCTCGAGCTGGGCAACGCCCGGCAACGACCTGCCCAATGGCCGGTGCTACAACTATGGCAATCCGCTGGGAGAGATGTCCTACGAGGTATTGCGCTACTTCAGCGGCGCCACGACGCCTACTTCCGGCTATGCCGCCGGTTCGGTGGACAGCGGTCTGGGGCTGCCGGCGGTGACCAGCTGGAGCAATCCCTACAACACCTATCCCTCGTGCTCGAAGCCCTTCCAGACGCTGCTCAGCGACGTGAATCCCAGCTACGACTCGGATCTGCCGGACAGTGCCTTCACCGCCACGTCCGTACCTGCGACGCTCACGGGGTTCAGCAGCCGTACCCTGGGCCAGACCATCTGGGACAACGAGGTAGGCAGCAACCGCAGCATCAACATCGGCGAGGTGGCCGGGAGCGCTACCGACTACGCACCTACCGCCAAGACGGCGAGCGGCTTCGGTAACTTCCGCGGCCTGCCCGACGAACCCACCCGGCAGGGTACCTACAACGTCGCCAGCGTCGCCTACTACGGCAACAAGACCGCCCTGACCACCAGTGGACAAGGGCTGAAGACCTTCGCCGTGGCGCTGTCCTCCACCCTGCCGCGGATCCAGATGACCACCAGCCTCGGGACCCTCACCCTGGTGCCCTTCGGCAAGGTGGTCACTGCGGGCAATACCAAGGATGCGACCGAGCAGATCACCGGCTTCTACGTGGACACCATGGCCAATCTGAGCGGCATGCCGGTGGACAGCAGCAAGAACGGCGGCCGGCCGCTGATCAGTTTCCGCGTGGTCTATGACGATGCCGGCCAGGGCGGCGACTACGACATGGATGCCATCGTCCTCTACACCCTGGCCGCCAACGCCAATGGCACCATCACGGTCACCAGCGATACCCAGTACTCGGTGTCGGGCAATGACTCCCACATGGGCTATACCATGTCGGGCACCACGGCCGATGGCATCTACCTGGAAGTGACCGGCGGTGGGACTTCGTCCAACAGCGGGAACCTGCACTATCCGCTGGATACCCCACCCAACCGCTTGCCCGGGGCCTGTGTGAACAACACGAATAGCTGCCCGGCCTTGCCGGGGCGCAAGAGCAACAGCGTGATGGTAAACGGCAGTACCGCCACCTCCAGGATCTTCACCCCATCGGCCAGCTCCCTGGTCACCAACCTGCAGAACCCCCTGTGGTACGCGGCTAAATGGGGCGGCTACAGCTATTCCAGCAGCAACCCTTTGCCGGTCGCTGGCGACTGGGATTCCAATAGGTCGGGAACGCCCGACAACTATTTCCTGGTGACCAACGCCTCGACGCTCAAGACCCAGCTGTCCAACGCCTTCAACCAGATCCTGCAGAGCAACAGTTCGGTGGCGGCCCCGGCCGTGCTGCCCTATTTGAGCACCACCAATGGCTCGGCGACACGCTACGACAGCTACACCACGTCCCTGAACGCCACCTACTGGAGTGGCGACCTGACCAAGACCACCATCGAGATCACGCCCACCACTACCGGGACAGCGACCAAGACCGCCACCACGGCGTGGAAGGCCAGCGCCCAGATGCCGGGCTGGGCGTCGCGTACCATCAAGATGGCGGCGATACCCGGTACCGGCACCGGGATGCAGGACTTCACCTATGCGCTGCTCTCCGGACGGCGCTATGGCGGCAACGATCTGCAGACCAACCTGGACGCCAACAAGGTCAATTTCCTCAAGGGCGACAACAGCCTGGCCACCTCGAGCTATCGCCAGCGCCAGACGCTGCTGGGCGACATGATCAACTCGGCGCCGGCCCTGGCGGTCGGGGCCCAGTACCTGACCAGTGCAGCCAACGCCCTGGAAAGCGGCGGCGACTACGCGACCTTCAAGACCAACCAGGCCGCCGAGACGCCGATGGTCTACGTAGGGGCCAACGACGGCATGCTCCATGGCTTCAATGCGAATACCGGGCAGGAGACCTTCGCCTTCGTGCCCACGGCGGTAATTCCCAACCTCTACCTGCTGGCCAAGCCGAACTACAACAACGCCACCGCCTCGCAGCACACCTACTACGTAGATGGCTCGCCAGTGATCGCCGACGCCTACTTCGGCAGCGCCTGGCACAAGGTGCTCATCGGCACCCTGCGCGGGGGCGGTCGCTCGATCTTCGCCCTGGACATCACCGACCCGGATGCCATCAAGCTGCTCTGGGAGTTCAGTGGCGAAGCCAGCAATGCCGGCGGCAATAGCCAGACCAGCGCTACCCTGGGCTACAGCTTCGGCACCCCGCTGGTGACGCGCCTGCATACCGGCCAGTGGGCGGTGCTGACCGGCAATGGCTACAACGGCAGCGGCGGTACCGCCTCGCTGCTGATCCTCGACATCGCCACGGGTCGGCTGCTCAAGCAGCTGGATGCCGAGACCACCACCCAGAGCAACGGGCTATTCAACCTCAAGGCGCTGGACGTCAATTCCGATGGGATCGCTGATTACGTCTATGGCGGCGATCTGAAGGGCAACCTCTGGCGCTTCGACCTGCTGAGCAACGGCAGCCTAACGGCCACGGCGACCCTGAACGACTTCAGCGTCGCCTTCGGCGGCCGGCCGCTCTACACCGCGCGCAGCAGCGATACCAATGGCACGCTGCAGCCGATCACGGCACCGCCGTCGGTGGTCAAGCATCCCTCGGGTACTGGCTTCATCGTCATGTTCGGCACCGGCAGCTACTTCACCACCGAGGACAAGACCTCCACCGACCTGCAGACGGTCTACGGCATCTGGGACAAGAACGTCTCGACCCTCGCCACGCCCAACACCACCAGCACCTTGACGGCGCTCCAGCGCAGCAACCTGCAGCAGCAGACCTTCACCTCGGAGTCCACGCTGAACGGGACCAGCGCTCGGGTACTGAGCAATACGACGGTGAACTGGACCACCAGCAGTGGCTGGTACCTGGATCTGCAAAGTAACAACCAGACCCTCGGCGAGCGCGTGGTGAACCCCATGACGGCCAGCGGCCAGGCGTTGCTGTTCAGCACGGTCACACCCAATGCGGATGTCTGCTCCTCGGGCATCACCGGCTGGACCTATGCGGTAGATCCGGCATCGGGTGGGCGGACCGCCTACAACGTCTTCGACCTGAACGGCGACGGTGTGGTAAACAGTCTGGACGGTCTCAACGGAAACGTCGTATCGGGCTTTGGTAGCACTGCCGGCGGCTTTACGCTGTCCAACGACCAGTCTTTTTCCCCTGACTCCAACAAGGATCAGAGAACGATCAGCAAGGGTCCCCAGGCCTCGGGCCGGCAAACCTGGCGGGTGATACCGCAACCGCAATGAGTTCGGGAGACAACAGCAGCATGAACAGCACGCGAGGCTTCACCCTGATCGAGGTGATGATCACCGTCGCCATCGTCGGCATCCTGGCCGCCATCGCCTATCCGAGCTATCAGAGCTACATCCTGCGCAGCCATCGCTCGGAGGGCATGGCGCTGCTCAGCGAGGCGGCGGCGCGCATGGAGCGCTACTACGCGCAGAACAGCACCTATGCCACGGCCACGCCCAGCCGCCTGGGCCTGACCAGCACGGCCAACGCCACCACGGTCAATTCGGCGAACGGCTACTACAGCCTGAGCCTGGGCACCCCGAGCGCGACGTCCTACAGCCTGAGCGCGACGCCGCAGAACGCCCAGGCGAGCGACAGCTGCGGCACCCTGACGTTGGATTCCACCGGCTTGAAGGGCGCTGCAGGTACCACCGCGACCGCCAATGCCGCCACGGTGAGCAACTGCTGGCGCTAATCCTCGCGCGGCTGCACCAAGCCCGCATCCCGACCCTGCTCCACCCGGCAGCCGCCGAAGCCCAGAGTGACCCTCTGGGTGGCGTCGGCCTTGCCGGCGTCGCGGGCTTCGTGTTCCACCACCAGGCGATTCAGGCGGTTGAGCAACTGCATGGATTCGTCGTAGGCGATCTGATAGAGGCTCAGGGTCGAGTCCTGGGTGAGGTTGTGGCCGTAGACCACATGGAAGGTGAAGTCCGGCGCCGCGCGATCCTGCAGGTAGAGGCGCTCGAAGCCGGCCAGCAGGTCGCCGGTGAAGTGGGCCAATAGCCGGCCCGCGCCTTCCTGGCTCTCGGTGCCGCGCAGCAGGGAGCGCGGGGTGAGCACCACCCGGTCTTCCTCGTCGAGGCGGGCATAGCCCTTGCGCAGCCATTCATCCAACACGGTTCGCGCACGGACATCGCTGCCGACGCTGGCCACCAGGGCATCGAAACTCTGTTCCCCACCACGGCGCTGGGTGCGCGGCAGTGGCAGCAGATTACCCTCGGTATCGAGCAGGTCCAGCCGCGAGGTCCAGGCGCTGAGCACCTGCCATTCCAGGCTCGGGGTGCCGCGCGGCTGGTCGGGACTGGCATCGCGCAGGGTGCGGACCTCGCGCCGGGGGAGCCCGGTGAGCACCGAGATGCGGCTGTCGGAGTTGGGTTTGTCGCCTAGGGGTTCGAAGTCCCGCGCCACCTCGAAGTAGGTCTGGCGCAACAGGCGGTCGAAGGTCTGGTAGGTCACGCCGGAGGCGATGGCGATCCGCACCAGTCGACCGATGAGGCTGCGAAGAAGCAAAGGAATCTTGGTGGAAAGCATGCAGGAGAGGCTCGACGCGGATGACGCCCACCCATCTTCGCGGCAGCCAGGGGCGCCGTCAAACCGGCGGTGTCTTCGGTGGACCTGGCGAGAAGCGCGACGGGCCCGGCCCGCCGCCTTCTGGGGAGTCAGCCGGGCGTACCCGATTCGGTCTGGCCGGCCACATCCGGGTCATCGGGAAACTCTTCCGGCTCCATGTCGGCGTAGGGCAGCTCTTCGGGCGGTGGGGTGTTGCTGGGGTTGTCATAGGTCTTGCGGTCGGCGTCGCTCATGGTGGTCTCCCGTGGTCGTCGCAGATATCGAACCCGTCTGGAAGGCGCCGTTCCCGGGCGCGGGCGAGCGGTAGGCCACGGCGACCTTGCGTCGGCGCTGGCTGGGCTGGCCGAACGCCATCAACCCGGGGCGGGTCAACCGCACAGACCGTCTCGTTCGGATGACGGCGCCCGAGGATTCCCGTGATGACCACACCCACCGCTGTCCATCCGTTGCCGTTCCAACCCGCCTTCGAGCAGGTGCCGGACGATGAAGCCGATACCATCCGCGAGATGGTCCAGGCCATGAGAGACATCGCCGAGACCACCTACGCCAACGGCGGCCATGCCATTCGCAGCGTCCACGCCAAGAGCCACGGACTGCTCACTGGCCGGGTGACGGTACTGGACGGCCTGCCCCCGGGCTATGCCCAGGGCGTCTTCGCCACGCCTGGCAGCCATGCGGCGGTCTTGAGGTTCTCCACCAATCCGGGCGACATCCTGCCGGACAGCGTGTCCACGCCCCGGGGGCTGGCACTCAAGTTAATCGATGTACCTGGCGAGCGCCTGCCCGGTAGCGAAGGGCAGGTGACCCAGGATTTCGTCATGCAGAACGCGCCGGCCTTCACCGCGCCGGACCCCAAGACCTTTCTCAAGACGCTCAAGCTGCTGGCCAAGACCACCGACCGCGGCGAAGGCGTGAAGAAGGCACTCTCGGCGGTGCTGCGCGGTACTGAGAAGGTGGTGGAAGCTTTCGGTGGCGAGAGTCCGACGCTGAAGAGCCTGGGCGGTCACCCGGAAACCCACATCCTGGGCGAGACCTTCTACACCATGGTGCCCTTTCTCTACGGGCCCTATTTCGCCAAGCTCAGCGTGGTGCCGGTGGCGCCCGAGCTGACGGCCCTGACCGACGCGCCGGTCGAGGTCAATGGCGAACCCGATGGCTTGCGCGAGGCGGTCAAGGCGCACTTCGCCCAGCACGGTGGCGCCTGGGAGATTCGCGTGCAGCTGGGCGTCGACATCGAGCAGACGCCCATCGAGGATGCCTCGGTGGTCTGGCCGGAAGAGCTGACGCCCTATGTCACCGTGGCCCGTCTGGAGGTACCGCCGCAGCCGGCCTGGAACGAGGCCCGCTCGCGGGCGGTGGACGATGCCATGGTGTTCAGCCCCTGGCACGGCCTCGCTGCCCACCGGCCGCTGGGCGGGATCATGAGATCACGACGGCCGGCGTACGAGATGTCGTCCCAGTTCCGCAGCGAACGCAATGGCTGCCCGCTGCACCATCCGCGTGGACCGCTGGAGTTGTAGCAGGCGGTCAGTTGAGCGCGGCGAGGTCGGCGTCATCGAGTTCGCGGGCGCGCACAGCGGCGGGGCGGGCCACCAGACCGGCGACATAGCGCTCGAAGTTCGGCCGCTTCTCGACGGTGCCGAAGGCCATACCCCAGGCGAGATGGGCACCGACATAGATGTCGGCGGCGGTGAAGCGGTCGTCGACCAGGTATTCGCCGGGCGCCAGGGCGGCGTCGAGGGTATCAAGTACCTCGGCGAGGCTACCGTAGCCCACCGCGCCGCGCTTTTGCGGATCGTCGGGCAGGGTCACGCCCAGGGCCTGGTTGGTAGTGGCGGCTTCCAATGGTCCGGCGGCGAAGAACAACCAGCGGTAGTAGGTGCCGCGGGCCGGATCGTTCAACGGCGGCGCGAGGCCCGCGGCGGGGAAGGCATCGGCGAGGTAGGCGCAGATGGCGGCGGTTTCGGTCACCACCGCCGCACCGTGCCGCAACGCCGGCACCTTGCCCATGGGATTGATTGCCCGGTAGGCCGCCGACTTCATCGCCGGACCATAGTCGATGCGCTGCACCTCGTAGGGCTGGCCAAGCTCTTCCAGCAGCCAGCGCACGATGCGTCCACGCGACATGGGGTGGGTATAGAGCACGGGCCGGTCGAACATGGAAAGGCTTCCTGGAGTTGTCGTACCCCTTAGCATAGGTAGGCCAGCCACCAGCGTCCACGCGCCAGTGCGGCGGTGTCCTTCTGCTAGACTGGCAAACCTTTACGAGCCGTTTCACAGGACTCCCGTGCCCGCATCCTTCGCCTCCCTGCCGCTGGCCGACGCCATGCAAGCCAATCTGGTCGACCTCGGCTACCTGAGCATGACGCCCATCCAGGCGGCCAGCCTGCCCATCATCCTCAAGGGCCAGGATCTCATCGCCCAGGCCAAGACCGGTTCGGGCAAGACGGCCGCCTTCGGTATCGGCCTGTTGACCGGGCTCAATCCGCGCTACTTCGGCTGCCAGGCACTGGTGCTGTGTCCGACCCGCGAGCTGGCCGACCAGGTCGCTCGCGAACTGCGCCGCCTGGCGCGGGCCACGGCCAATCTCAAGATCCTGACCCTCTGCGGCGGCATGCCGCTGGGACCGCAGATCGCCTCCCTGGAGCATGGCGCCCAGGTGATCGTCGGCACCCCGGGCCGGGTGCAGGAGCACCTGCGCAAGGGCACCCTGGTGCTGGACGGACTCAACGTGGCCGTGCTCGACGAAGCCGACCGCATGCTCGACATGGGCTTCATCGACGCCATCGCCGACATCCTGCGGCAGACCCCGGCGCGGCGGCAGACGCTGCTGTTCTCCGCCACCTATCCGGAGGGTATCGAGCGACTGGCCCAGGACTATCTGCGCGCGCCCCTGCGCATCAGCGTCGAGAGCCAGCACAGCGAGACCCAGATCCGCCAGCGCTTCTACGAGATCGCCGCCCAGGATCGCCTGGCCGCCGTGGTGCGGCTGCTGCGGCACTATCGTCCGGCCAGTGCCGTGGCCTTCTGCCAAACCCGCCAGCAGTGCCAGGAGGTGGTCGAGGCGCTGCACGCCCAGCGTATCTCCGCCGCGGCCCTGCACGGGGATCTGGAGCAGCGCGAGCGCGACCAGGTGCTGGCGATGTTCGCCAATCGCAGCCTCTGCGTGCTGGTCGCCACCGACGTGGCCGCCCGCGGCATCGACGTGGCCGGCCTGGAAGCCGTGATCAACGTGGAGCTGTCCCGCGATCCGGCGGTGCACGTGCACCGCATCGGCCGCAGCGGTCGGGCCGGCGAGCAGGGCCTGGCGCTGTCGCTGGTGGCGCCGGCCGAGGCCAGCCGCGCCCAGGCCATCGAGACCCAGCAGGGCAGCCCGCTGGACTGGCAACCGCTTTCTGCCCTGCGCGATACCCCGGAGCCGCTGGTGCCGGCCATGCACACCCTGGCCCTGGCGGCGGGCAAGAAGGACAAGCTGCGCCCCGGCGACATCCTCGGCGCCCTGACCGGCGATGCCGGCCTGCCGGGGGCCAAGATCGGCAAGATCACCCTGTTCGATCACCAGGCCTTCGTCGCCGTGGAAAGAGACATCGCCCGCCAGGCGCTGCAGCGTCTGGCCGAGGGCAAGATCAAGGGCCGCTCGATCAAGGTGCGGATGTTGTAGGGCGGATTTGGCTACGGCCATTGCGGTCCTGGTGGTGCGCTCCTCACGGTATGCCCGTTATCGCGGCCATGGGCCGCTCCTACAGGGTGTCCGTACCTGTAGGAGCGGCCCATGGCCGCGATAGGTGTTCACCAGAAAGCTGCGTAGTGGGGGGTGCCCTCACCCCAGCTCTCTCCCATAGGGAGAGGGGGCTATCGGAGCAGGCGGTCAGTGCCGCCCGCTCCGGCCAGATCGCGATCAGAGGCGTAGCGTGGAAAACGGCGTAGCCTTTTCCACTGAGGGTTTCGTCGCGAGGCGCGCCCTCACCCTAGCCCTCTCCCAGGGGGAGAGGGGATAGTCCGAGCGGGTATCAGGCTTTGTTGGCCCTGGAACCTCGCAGTCGACCTATCTTTAGTGGCGGCCGCGATCAGTCGTCGATCCCCATCCGCCGTCGCGCTCGATGCGACGAGCCGTTGCGCACCGCCCAGCGCAGCACTGGGGCGGTGGCGCCGATGCCGGTGCGAATCAGCCGGCGTTGTAGCGGCCCCTGGTGGAGGCCCAGCTCCGCACTGGCCCAGTCGGGCAGCAGCTCGATACCGGCCTGCATCATCAGCTTGCCGAAGGGCTTGGCCAGGGCGCTCGGCGCGGGTGCCTGCAGCAGTACCCGGCACACCTCGCGGCTGCGCTCGTCACAGACCAGTTCGGGGCGAATCGCCTGGTAGTAGGCGGCGATGTCCGCTCGCGAGCGGGGAACGTCGGTGGCGCCCAGGCGCTCGGCCACCAGGGCGATTTCGGCGTAGTAGCGGTCCTGCTCCGCGCCCGGCAGCCCGGGATCGAAATAGCGCAGGTAGGCGGCGAGGAAGTGGCTGACCTCGGCCACGTGCACCCAGGTCAGTAGCGCCGGGTCTTCGGCGCGGTAGGGACGGCCGTCGGCGACCTGGCCCTGGATGTGGCGGTGGATGGCCTTGACCCGCGCGATCAGCCGCTCGGCGTCGCCCTGGCTGCCGAAGGTGGTGGCGGCGATGAACTGTCCGGTGCGGCGCAGGCGGCCGAGCATGTCCTCGCGAAATCTGGAATGGTCCCAGACCCCGGCCAGGGCCAGCGGGTGCAGGGTCTGCATGAGCAGCGCGGCGATGCCGCCAATGAGCATGCAGGTGAAGTCGCTATGCACCCGCCAGGGGACGCTGCCCGGGCCGAACAGCCCGGGATCGCCGGGTGGCTGCTCGTAGTCGACCTCGCCAAGGGATAGCCCGGTGAGGCTCATCACCTGCCGTTCGATACGGGTGCGGACGAGCTCCATGGCTCAGCGCGGCAGCAGATAGAGGGCGGCGTACTGCAGCAGCATGATGGTCTTGCCGTCCACCAGGCGACCGTCGCGCGCCATGACCAGCGCCTCGTCGAAGGGCAGCTCCAGCAATTCGATGTCCTCGCCTTCCTCGTGCACGCCACCGCCGGCGGTGATGCGCTGGTCGGCGCGGTACTCGCCGGCGAAGAAATGCAGCAGCTCGGTCACCGAGCCGGGGCTCATGAAGGCATCGAACAGGTGCTGGACGTTGTCCAGGCGGTAGCCGGTCTCTTCCTCCACCTCGGCCTTGATGCGGGCCTCGGGTGCCGCCTCGTCCAGCAGACCCGCGGGCGTCTCCACCAGCAGGCCGTCGGCCAGGCCATTGCCCAGGGTGGGCAGGCGGAACTGGCGGATCAGCAGCACGGTGCGCCGCTCGCGGTCGTAGAGCAGGATGGTGGCGCCGTTGCCGCGGTCGTAGGTCTCCCGGGTCTGGCGTTGCCAGGTGCCGTCGCGGCGCAGATAGTCGAAGGTGGTCTTCTTCAGCAGGCCCCAGTCGTCGGCCAGGGTCTGGACCTGCTGGATACGGATGCGGGAGGTATCGGACATGGGACTCGTCTTGGCGGGAAGCGTGGCAGCACGTTAGCAGAAGTGTGCTGCCTTGAGTCGCCGGTCACCCTGGAGGTTGCGCCCAGCACCAGGACAGAACCCCGAGCTACGTCGTCAGAACCAGCGGTCGTTCTTTTTCCGCCGGGTCATGGAGGGCAGGATGAGACCGGCCAGCAGGCCCGCGCCGGCGATGCTACCGCCGTAGACCATGTACTGCATCAGTGCCTGCTTGTTCTCGTTGCCGAGCTTGGCCTGGGTGCTGCGCAGTTCGGATTGCGCCTGGGTCAGCTGGGCGTCCAGGTCCTTGCGGCGGGCTTCGAGTTCGTCGATCTGCTGCTTGCGCGAGTCGAGGGTCTCCTGCATGCCCTGGACGCGATTCTTCCAGCTGTCGTCGATGGTCTTGAGCTGGCCGCTCAGTTCGGCCACCTGCTGTTCCAACTGCGGCAGGCGCTCGGCCTGGCCGGGCTTGGCCTGGAGTTCACTGCTGGGAATCCAGACGGTGCTGCCGCCTTCGCCACGGACCTGGCTGTAGTCGCCCTGGGTGCTGATCAACTCGACCTTCTGCCCGGACTTAAGGGTGCCGACGATGCGATAGCCATCGGTGGGGCCGCTGCGGACATAGGTGGTCAGGCTGTCGCTGACCCAGCGGGTGTTGCTCTCCTGAGCGACGGCGGTGCCGGCGAAGGACGCGAGGGAGGCGGCCAGGCACAGGCCGAGACGCGGGAGGCGGGACAGCAGGCGAGAAGGGGACTTGGGCATGGTCGGGTCTGTATGCATGAGCTGAAAAGATGAAGGCCGTGGTGAACAAGCCGGATTATTGTGGGGCAGTACCCTAGCAAGCTGCCGCGATCTATCCGCCACCCCGGCGCGCTTGCTGTTCGAGACGGTGAAACAGTTCAAGCTTTGAGGGGGGAAAGCGACGGTCAGTGTCATCTTGTCGCCATAAGACGGCCGACGGAAAGCTTCAGAGCCGGCCGAGCAGATCCAGACCCAGGGCGGCCAGCAGCCCCAGCGCCGCGCAGCCGAAGGCCAGCGCCTTGCCCCACCCGCGCTTCCAGGCCACGGCGCCGACCACCATGCCCAGGCCGCAGAGCAGCAACGCGGACTTGAGATAGAAGTCGGACCAGGCGAGCAACCGGTCGATGAAGTCGAAGAGTTCGTGGAATTCCTGCGGCATGGGGCCTCCTGGCGCGCTGGCGCTATTGAGTCGCTAGGGGGCCGGTCGTTCCCTGGCAGTCCGCGGCCAGCAACCGTTCCGCCGAGCCGTAGTCATCGGGCTGGCTACCGGCACGGCCGGCCAGCAGCAGGAATTCGCGGCTGGCAGTGCGGCTCGGCAAGGCGACCAGGGCCAGCGACAGGCGGGGATCGGGCAGCGGGTAGGGCGGTCGTGCGGCCAGGTCGGGGAAGAAGTCCGGCGCCAGCAACTGGGCTTCGCTCAGGCGTCTGGCCTGGTAGCGACCCTCGGCCAGGGCCACCGGCAGCGGTCGCCAGTGCTCATCCAGCCCCGGCGCCAGCTGCCCTAATTGTTGGCGGATCGCCGGACGCACGCAGGCGAGATGCACGTGCAACTGGTCCTGGCTGCGTCCGCTGGGAGCATTGAGGGCGAGACCGATCCAGGCATCCGGCACCGGTGCCGGGCCCCAGGCGCTCAGGTACCAGCGCTGGCGCCAGGCGAGCGCGAACCAGTTGGGTTGACCCGCCTGCCACAGGGCCGGGCTTTCCAGCCCGCGCAGCGGACGTAGCGGAACCAGGATGAAATGCTGACGCTCGCCGGGCGCGCGCAGCACGGCATAGCCCGGATCGGCGACCACTGCGCGGCATGGGGTGGCGAAGCCGGTGAGGCGGGCGTTGGGTGCGCACAGGCCGACCGTGACCTGGCGCAGCAGCTCGCGGCTGGAACAGCCCGTGAGCGTCATGGCCAGCACCAGCAGTGACAGTCCCAGCCGCCACGACCGGCGGACACTGGACGAGTGCGAACATCTGCGCGAGCTTCGCTTCCAATAGGTATCGAGGCCACACAGGGGAGACTCAGCCATGGCCAATGGGTGGGCCGGAGACGGCGCGGTGCAGGAACAGATCGACAGCACGGTGGACGATGCGGTGCAACGCGCCCGCAGCCGTCTGCACAAAGGCGCGAGCCTCAGCCACTGCGAGGAGTGCGGCGACGTCATTCCCGAGGCCCGTCGCCAGGCGGTGCCGGGCGTGCGCCTGTGCATCCGCTGCCAGACGGAACATGACGCGGAGGACCAGCGCGCCGGCGGCTATAACCGGCGCGGGAGCAAGGACAGTCAGTTGCGGTAGGGCTGGATTGACTAGTGTCATGGGGCAGCGACCCGTACCGGGCCATGTCTCGCGGGGTCAAGGCTAGGCGCGTCTTGTACCATGCTGGCCCGCTCCTCGGCAGTGGGTACGGACCGCGTCCACTGCCGAAGCCAGCGGCCCGTCGCGATCAGTCGGGATGCACCGCGTAGCCCCGCAGCCGGTTACCGTCCGGGTCGAGGGCGACGAAGCTGCGGCCGAACGGCAGGTCGGTCGGTGGCAAGGTCATCATTGCGCCCCGGGTCCGCCAGAGTTCGTGCAGCTCATCCACGGCCGTCATGCTAGCGACCTTGAAGCCCAGTTCACCCGTGGCGCTGCCTGCGCTCACCGGTGGGACCACGGTCTCCCGTGCCCACAGGCCCAGGGCTAGACCGGACGGGAGCACGAAGAGGGCGAAGCCGGGGCCGTCCTCGACCGGGGCGAGGTCGAGTAACTGGGCATAGAAATCCCGACTGGTACGGACATCGGCAACGTAGAACATCAGACTGGTGCGGTAGTGCATGGCATCTCTCCTCTGGGTTGATGCCGCCCAGTCTAGGGACCCCCTACTGCCAGTTTCTGTCAGCAGTCATGCAGGGATATTGCGCTGGCGCTCCATTTGCCGCCGCCAGTCCCTGAGCAGGGTCTGGCGCCGCTGCGGATAGCGTTGCTCGCTGGTTTCTACGGCGAGGATGCGGTCGGCGCGAAAGCTGCGGAAATCCTCACGCAGCTCGCACCAGCCCAGTAGCACCCGGGCGGCGTCGAAGTAGGCCAGCGCGAAGGGCCAGATGGTGCGCCGGGACTGGCTGTCGGCGGCATCGCGATAGACCAGGGTGAGCTTGGTTTCCTGGCGGATCGCCTGGCGCAGGAGCGCTGGATCTATCTGGTTTTGTGGGGTTTCCCGGCTCGGCCCGATGAGCAGGGTGGTCATGGCCAACTCGTTTTGCAGTTCGCTCGGCAGGACCGCGGAGATCCGCGCCAGGGCATTGCCGGCTGCGGCGGCGAGACTGCCATCGGTGCGCTCGGCGACCCAGCGCGAGCCGAGCACCAAGGCTTCCAGTTCTTCGGGCGTGAACATCAGCGGTGGCAGCAGGAAGCCCGGCTTGAGGATATAGCCGACCCCGGGTTCGCCTTCGATGGCCGCACCCAGGGCCTGCAGGCTGGCGATGTCGCGATAGAGGGTGCGCAGGCTGACCCCCGTTTCCTCCGCCAAGGCGCGGCCACTCACGGCGCGGCGGTGCCGGCGCAAGGCCTGGAGCAGATCGAACAGCCGTTCGGAGCGTGACATCCGCGCAGTCTAATCGCCCGGCTCCCTTAGCTCTAGCCAGGATGCCTCGAACGTGGGGTGGGGTTGCAGGAGGGCGCGGCTACCGGTGTCCAGGCGAAGCGGAACTTAGCGCGCTGCCGGCCTCTCCATCTGACTATCTCTTACCTTCAGGTCTAGGCCGAGGATTCCCGATGCTTCCCCACAGCCAGCAGGGCAGCGGTTCGCCCACCTTCGTGCTCATGCACTTTCTCGGTGGCTCCCACCGCACCTGGTTTCCCACCGTGCCCTACCTGGATGGCAGGCATCGCTGCGTGGCGCTGAATACCCCGGGCTTCGGCGATGCAGCCGGTGTGAAGGGCTATAGCGTGGCCGAGATGGCTGACCAGGTGGACGCCAGCATTCGCGCCCTGGGCCTTACCCATTGCATCCTGGTCGGACACTCGATGACCGGCAAGGTGGCGGTGGTGCTGGCGGCGCGGCGTCCGGAGTATCTGGTCGGACTGATCCTGGTAGCGCCGTCGCCACCCGGGCCGCAACCCATGAGCGAGGCGGATCGCGACGCCCAGCGTGCCTACGGCAAGAGCCGGGCGGAGGCCGAGGCCTTCGTCGACGAATCCAGCGCCCACCGCCTGCCCGATCCCATCCGGGAGGTCGTGATCGCCGATGCCCAGCGGCTGAATCTGGATGCCTGGCGCGCCTGGGTCGATCATGGCAGTCGCGAGGACTGGAGCGACCGCATCGAGACTCTGGACTATCCGGTGCTGCTGGTCTGCGGCGCCGACGACCAGCAGGTACCGGGGCCGGACGAGCAGCGCCGCACTACCCTGGCCACCTTCCCCAACAGCCGCCTGGAGGTCATCCCCGGCGCCGGCCACCTGATGCCGCTGCAAACGCCCCAGGCCCTGGCGCGGCTGATGCTCGATTTCGCCCGAGGCCTCTGACCGGTGGATTCGCTGACCCAGGCCGTGCTCGGCGCCACCGTCCAGACCGCACTCTTGGGTCGCTGGCAGGGACGCCGCGCCATCCTCTACGGCGCCGCCCTGGCCACCCTGCCGGATCTCGATGTGGTCATCGATTACGGCGATGCGGTCAGCGAGATGACCTACCACCGGGGTTTCAGCCATTCGCTGTTCGTGCTGACCGGATTGGCCCTGGCGCTGACGGGGATCTGCGGGCGCTGGCGCGATCCGGGCTACAGCCGACGACGACTGTTCCTGACGCTCTGGCTGGTGCTCATCACCCATCCCTTGCTGGATGCCTTCACCACCTACGGCACCCAGCTGTTCTGGCCCCTGGCGACCACCCCTGTGGCCTGGTCCAGCATCTTCATCATCGATCCGCTCTATACCCTGCCCCTGTTGCTGGCGGTACTCGCCGGGCTGGTGGTCGGACCGCAGGGTCGCAGCCCACGCCTGCCGGTGGCGGCCCTGGTGATCTCCACGGCCTATCTGGGCTGGACCCTGGTGGCCAAGCAGGCGGCCGAACGCGAGGTGCGCGGGGTGCTGGCCGCCCAGGGGCAGGCGGATGCCCGACTGTTCAGCGCGCCCTTGCCCTTCACCAGCCTGCTCTGGCGGGTGATGGTGGACGATGGGCCGGAGCGCTACCGGGAGACCTGGGTCGGGCTGTTCGACGACCGTCCGCCGCAACTGGTCCCCTTGCCGCGCGGCGGCGAACTGGCGCCAATTCTCGCCGATTCAGCGGCCGAGCGACGGCTGCGCTGGTTCACCGACGACTGGCTGCGCTACGACCGGCTGGGTGATGACCTGGTGGTGACCGACCTGCGCCTGGGCGCCACCGGCTATCACACCTTCCGCTTCGTGCTGGCTCAGCGCGACGCCACGGGCTGGCGGCTGGTCGCCGACCCTTCACTCTGGCCCCGCGAGCGCGGTGGTCGCGAACAGCTGGCGGTGGTCTGGCGCAGGCTCTGGCATCCCGAGCTGCCGGCACCGGTAGCCGACTGGGGCGCGCGGCTGTCGCGCCTGCCGGACTGACGCCAGGCGTCCAGCAGCAGCAGCCACCAGGGGCACCGGGCCTCGCGCAGGGCGGTGTAGCGATCCAGGCCGATGTCGGCCAGCTCCCGGTCCGTGAGGTCGGGCAGGATGCGGCGGGTGGTCAACTGACGCTGGAACAGCAGCCAGCAACCGGCGGCGCGGGTTTGGTCATGAAGGCTAGCGGGTCTGGGCATGGCGGTTCTCCTCTGTGTCTCCATGCTCCGGTGTCCGTGCCAGAGCGGGCAGATCCAGCCCAGCGGATAGTTCGCCATACAGCCGCCGCACAGTGGCAGGCTGTATGGTGGATGGCGTGCGCATCTGTATGGCGCGAGACGGCCCGCTTCGCCGCTATAGTCCGGGCATGAACCGTTATCAGCTGTTGGCCGAGGCGCTCGGCCGTCGTATCGAGCAGGGCCTCTATCGACCGGGCGAACGCCTGCCGTCGGTGCGTGCCCTGGCCCAGGAACACGGGGTCAGCCTGGCCACCGTGCAGCAGGCCTATCGCCTGCTGGAAGACCGTGGGCTGGTGGAGCCGCGGCCCAAGTCCGGCTATTTCGTCCGGCTCGAACGGCGGATGATCGAATTGCCCCAGGTCACCCGCCCGGTGCAATGGCCGGTGGAGGTATCCGGCTGGGAGCCGGTGCGCGAGTTGATGACCAGTACGCCCGACTCGGTGCGGGTCCAGCTCGGCCGGGGCCTGCCGGATACCGAGGCGCCGACCCTGGCGCCCTTGCTCGCCGGCATGGCGCGGCTGGCGCGGCGACCGGGCAATGCCGGGCTGTCCTACGACAGCATCCAGGGTGTGGCCGCCCTGCGCGAACAGGTCGCGCGGCTGCAACTGGATGCCGGTTGCGTGCTTACCGCCGATGACATCGTCATCACCAGCGGCGCCCACGAGGCCCTGGCCACCGCGTTCCGGGCGACGTGTCAGGAAGGCGACATCGTCGCGGTGGATTCGCCGACCTTCCATGGCGTGATGCAGACCCTCAAGGGCCAGGGCCTCAAGGCGCTGGAAATCCCCACCGATCCGCGTACCGGCATCAGCCTGCCGGCGCTGGAGCTGGCCCTGGAGCAATGGCCGGTGCGCGCCATCCAGCTCACCCCCAGCTGCAACAATCCCCTCGGCTACTGCATGCCCGAAGCGAACAAGCGCCAGCTGGTGGCCCTGGCACGCAAGCATGACCTGGCGGTGATCGAGGACGACGTCTACGGCGACCTGCTCTACAGCTATCCGCGCGGGCGGGCGCTCAAGGCCTTCGACGAAGACGACCGGGTGATCCTCTGCGGCTCCTTCTCCAAGACCCTGGCCCCCGGCCTCAGGGTCGGCTGGGTTGCGCCCGGTCGCTACGGCGAGCGTGTCCTGCACCTCAAGTACATCGGCACTGGCTGCACCGCCCCCCAGCCACAGCTGGCCATCGCCGAGTTCATCGCCGCCGGCCACTACACCGCCCACGTGCGGCGCATGCGCGCCCAGTACCAGCGCAATCGCGATCTGATGAGCACCTGGGTGCAACGCTACTTTCCCGCCGGCACCCGGGTCAGCCAGCCCCAGGGCAGCTTCCTGCTCTGGGTGGAGTTGCCCGAGGGCTGCGACAGCCACAGGCTCAATCGCGAATTACTGGCGCAGAGCGTGCAGATCGCCTGTGGCAGCATCTTTTCCGCCTCCGGCAAGTACCGCAACTGCGTACGCCTCAACTATGCCCAGGCTCACCGGGCCGGGGTTGAGGAGGGCGTGCGCCGAGTCGGCGAGACGGCCCGGCGCCTGCTGAGCGAGGCTAAGACGCTGTCCGAGCCCGCGCCGGCCTAGCCGACCTCGGCAATCTCGCTGCAATTGCGGCCGCGGTGCTTGGCCCGGTAGAGGGCGGCGTCGGCCTGGGCCAGCAGCCGTAGCGGCGCGCCTTCCTGCCGTGGCGCCGTCACGGCCACGCCGAAACTGGCGGTGACCGGCAGGGCTTCGGTCGGACCGACCACGAAGGGCGTGTCGGCGATACCCAGGCGTAAGCGCTCGGCGAGCGCCAGGGCAGCCTCCGGCTGCTCGACGTCGGCCAACACGGCGAATTCCTCGCCACCGATGCGGGCCAGGCGATCACCTTCGCGCAACAGGGCACTGCAGCGCTGCGCCAGGTGCTGCAGCAGCTGATCGCCCGCCGGGTGGCCGTAGGTGTCGTTGATCCGCTTGAAGTGATCGATGTCGAAGGCGACCACCGCCAGATAGTGCGGCGCCCGGGCCAGCCCTTGGGCCAGCTGGCGTTCGAAGGCGCGGCGATTGGCCAGGCCGGTGAGGTAGTCGGTTTCCGCCCGCACGCCGAGTTCGGCGATCAGGGCATCGCGCTCCTGACGCAGCAGATCGGCCTGCTGCAGTTCGCGTTCCAGTTGCTCGAAGGCGGCGAACAGGGTGCGCGGATCGTCCTCGTCGTCGGCGATGGTACTGGCCGGCATATGCCGCCGGGTCAGGGTGAGCAACCGCTGGGTATTGGCCAGCAGCGGCGACAGCAGCCGGCGCTTGAGCAGCAGCAGGCCGGTACCCAGCGCCAGCAGGATGCCGAGGGCCGCGACGATGGTCAGCAGCAGGCGCAGATGGGCTTCCCGGGCCAGGCGCGCCGCCTCGGCCTCGGCGAGACTCAAGGCGGTATCGCGCAGGTCCAGGATGCTGGCCATGGTGGGCACGTAGCCGCGGGCGAAGGCGGCCGCGCTGAACGGCTGGCCGGCGACCAGGGCCGTCAGGGTCTGCTGGTAGTACGCCAGGCCCTGGCCCAGGTAGCGCTCGCGCAACTGCTGGAAGCGCTCGCGCTCGGCGTCGGCCGCGCTCCCCTCGAGATTGCCCCGCAACAGATCCACCAACTGGTTCAGGCGGCCCTGGGTCTGCTGCAGCTGCTCGCGCTCGTCCGTCGTGGGCGCGCGCGCTGCCTGCAGCGCCGGAGTCAGCAGCGAGCCCAGGCGCCCGGCGGTATCGCGCAGGCGGGATGCCAGCTTGGTATTGACCAGGCAGGCGGTTATGCCGGGCGTCCGCGAGGTCAGATCCTGCAGGGTGAAGTCCGCGGCGCGGAAATTGGCATCGGAGGCCTGGAACATGGCCTCGACCACCTGGCTGACGGTGGGGCGTGCGGGATCGCTGGCGGGCAGGTTCAGGCGCTGGTCCGCCAGGGTTCGTGCCTGGCGCAGGCGCTGGTAGCTCGCGGCCACCTGCTCGCTGGTCACGCTGCATTCCGGGCAGTCTTGCAAGGCCCGCTGCAACTGGGCGAAGCGGGCATCGCTCAGGGCCCGGGCGCGGCTCAGCGCCTGGGGATCGCCGTCGCGTTCGCCGAGCATGGCGTTGGTGGGACCGCGTTCGGCGGAAATGGCCTCCACCAGGAGCAAGGCCTGGCGGTAGACCGGTAACTGCGCGAGGGTGAGTTGCAGGCTGGCTGAGGCCTCATGGGCCTGACGTACGATCAGTGCCATGCCGCAGCCGGTGGCGAGCAGGGCCAGCACCAGCAGGAAATTCGTCAGACGATTGAGCTGAGCAGTCAGAGAAAAGCGGCCGGACATCTGATGACACCGAAAGCTAACAGATCCAAGGATGGCGAGTTCGACCGCTGATCCAGAGCGGATTCAGGCTCACGCGTCAATAGTAGGTCTCTTCCCTTGCAAAACGTATATGAAAGTTCCCTCGGCAAAGCAGCCGTGGCACGAAAGGTCGTAGGGGAGGCACGAGTGGCCGCGTATTCTTCAGCCAGCCCTGGCAGACGCCCGGGCAGCGGTCTCCTACACTGGTGGCTTTGCCCTGGGAGGCGCCATGTCACTCCGCATCTATCTCGCCGGTCCCGATGTGTTTCGCCCCGATGCCGTCGCCCATGGCCAGGCGCTCAAGGCGCTCTGCGCGGGGCAGGGCTGCGAAGGGCTGTTTCCCCTGGACAATGCCCTTCCCGCCGAACTGACCGAGCCGCGCGAGCAGGCTGCCTGGATCTACCGGGCCAATGTGGCGTTGATCGAGCAGGCCGACGCTGTGCTGGCCGATCTGGACTTCTTCCGTGGCGCCGAGCCCGACAGCGGTACCTGTTTCGAGGTGGGCTATGCGGTGGCGCGGGGCAAGCCGGTGGTGGGCTACGTGCCGGAGCAGGGCAGTCTGGCCGCGCGCATCCGCGCCCGTCATCCCGAGTGGCTCGGCGCCGGACTGCTGGACCGCGACGGCTGGACCCTGGAGGAATTCGGCCTGCCGCTGAATCTGATGCTGGCGGTGTCGACACCCATCGTCGTCGGTGGGCCGGAGAGGGCCTTGGCGGTGTTGCGCGAGCGGCTGGGCTAGCGGCTCATGCCGTGCGGCCCTCACTCCAGCCCTCTCCCAGCGGGAGAGGGGGCGATTGGCGCGGGATCAGCCGCGCGCCAGGGAGGCCAACTCGTCCAGTCCGCTGTTGCCGTCGGCATAGGCCGCGCGGAAGCTAGCGCGTTGCTGCCAGCGCGCCCAGAAGGCTGCCAGGTGCTCGAAGCGCTCATCCAGCGGCGTCTGGTTGGTGGGGAACTTGGAGAAGGCGATGGCGGTGCACAGGGTGATGTCGGCGAAGGTCGGTGCCGCGCCGCCCAGCAGCCACTCACGGCCATCGGCCAGGTGGCGATCCACCAGCGCCGCGTGCATCAGGGCCTCCTTGCGGCAATGCTCGCCCCACTGCGGATTGTGGGTCAGCTCCAGCTTGTGGCCGAGGCCTTCGTGCTGCACATGGAACATGGTCACGATGCGATAGAGCACATGGACGAAGATGCGATCGTTCCACATGGCATCCTGGCCCTGCTCCAGTGGCGTCTCACCCATTACCTTGCGACCGGGATAGCTGTTGTCCAGATAGCGAGCGATGGCCGCGCTCTCGGCCAGGTAACCGCCTTCGGCAAGTTCCAGGGTGGGGGTCTCGCCCCAGGGATTGCGCTTTAGGTGCTGCCACTGCCGTTGCTCGCCCTCGGGCGCCATCTTCAGGATGACCTCCTCGAACTGATCGGCGATGCCCTTTTCATGAATGAACAGCCGCAGCCGTTGCGGATTGGGAAAGGCGGACGGCGAGGTGAAGAGGCGTAGCTTGGCCATGGCGGGCTCCAAAAGGGGGAGGTGACGCAGCATGCGACTGCGCGCAGTCGGGTCGCGTTCGGATAAGGCGACAGAGGATGCTTGCCCCGGGCGGGGACGAGAAGCCAAGCCGCTGTATGCCCTCCATATGCAGAGTCGATTGGCGTTCACCCCGAGAGGCTGGAGACGATCCGCTCGCGCAGCCAGGTATGGGCCGGGTCGCGGTGCAGGCGTTCCGGCCAGAGCAGCAGCATGTCGAAGCCGGGCACCGCCAGCGGCGGTGGCTGGGTTTGCAGACCGGGGTGCGCCAGGGCGATCCGCGATGGCAGCAGGGCGACCAGGTCGCTGCTCACCAGGGCGCTGGCCAGGGTGCTGAAGTGCGGTACCGACAGCACTACGCGTCGCGCCAGGCCGCGCTCGGCCAGCAGGCGGTCGGTCAGGCTGGCGAAGCCGCCGCCGTTGGGCGAGACCAGCGCCTGGTCCAGTTCACAGAACCTCTCCAGAGAGACCGGCTCAGCCAAGGCGGGATGACCCTGGCGTCCCGTCAGCAGATAGCGCTCGGTGAACAGCAGCCGCTGGCGCAGCCCGGGCGCGGCGGCATCGGCCACGTCCAGGGCCAGGTCGAGGTGATCGCCTTCCAGCTGCTCGGCGAGCAGGTCCGGCTTTTTCTCCAGCAGCGCCAGGCGAATGCCGGGCGCCTGCTGGCGCAGGTCGGCCAGCAGGGGCGTCAGCAAGGTGGTGGCGCTGTGGTCGCTGGCGGCGATGCGCCAGGTCCGTTCGGCGCGGGCCGGATCGAAGGGCGCAGCCGGGGCCAGGGCTTCGTCCAGCGCGGCCAGGGCCTGGCGTAGCGGCTCACGCAGGGCGGTCGCCCGTGCGGTGGGTCGCATGCCGCGCGGTCCGGGCAGCAGCAGGGGGTCGTCCAGCAACTGGCGCAGCCGACCGAGTTGCAGGCTGACGGTAGGCTGCGCCAGGTTGAGGCGCCGCGCCGCGCGGGTCACGTTGAGTTCCACCAGCAGGGCGTCGAGGGTCACCAGCAGGTTGAGGTCGAGGCGCCGTAGGCTATTGTGCATGGCAATGGCTACTGTTTCGGTAATTCATTTTCAGCATAGCCTAGCCGTCCCCTAGCCTGGGCTCCTCTTTTCCCGAGGTGCCCGTCATGAAGATCCTGCTGGTCTACGCCCATCCCGAACCCCGCTCCCTCAACGGCGCCCTGCGCGATTTCGCTATCGCCCATCTTCAGGCGGCCGGTCATGAGGTGCAGCTTTCCGATCTCTATGCCCTGGGCTGGAAGGCCACGCTAGATGCGGCGGATGCACCGCACCTGGCACCCGGCGAGCGTTTCGATGCGGTGATGGATTCCCAGCGCGCCTATGCCCAGGGCAGGCAACCTGCGGACATCGCCGCCGAGCAAGCCAAGCTGCTCTGGGCCGATGTGCTGATCCTGCAGTTCCCGCTGTGGTGGTTCTCCCTGCCGGCCATCCTCAAGGGCTGGGTGGAACGGGTCTATGCGTGCGGCTTCGCCTATGGCGTGGGGGAGCACAGCGACACGCACTGGGGCGATCGCTACGGCGAAGGCACCCTGGCGGGCAAGCGCGCCATGCTGGTGGTGACCTGCGGCGGCTGGGAGTCGCACTACGGCGACCGTGGCATTAACGGGGGCCTGAACGACATCCTCTTTCCAATCCAGCACGGCATCCTCTTCTATCCCGGCTTCAGCGTGCTGCCGCCCTTTCCGGTCTATCGCACCAGCAAGGTGGATGCTGCCGAATTCGAGCGGCTGTGTCAGGCCTATGGCGCCCGGCTGGATGGGTTGGCCACGGATGCGCCGCTACCGTTCCGCCGGCAGAACGGCGGCGACTACGAGATTCCGGCGCTGACCCTGAAGCCCGAGCTGGCGCCGGGGCGGGCGGGGCTGGGGATTCATCTGGAGGAGTGAAGGCCTGCCGCCTGCCCAGCATTTTGGCCCCTCACCCCAGCCCTCTCCCTGAGGGAGAGGGGGCGGTCACAGGCGGAGGTTGGGCGTCAGGACGGCGGGGTCGATCCAGTGGAAAAGGCTGCGCCGTTTTCCACGCTACGGGTTGTAGGGTGGACGACGGCGCAGCCTCGTCCACGCGCAACGCCGGGCAGTCTCAGTTGGCTCTCTTGCTATCCACCTGGTCCAGCCGGCCGCCGCGGAAGGTGAGGAAGTACAGCATGCCGTTCCAGGGGCCGTAGGCCCATTCCTCGACGAATTCCACCTGGCGATAGCCGTAGCCGTCGGTGACCTGGCGCTCGCCCAGCGGGGTGACGCTCAGCGGATCGCCGCACTTGCCACGCACCTCGTGGGTGGTGGAGCCGTCGGATACCAGGGCGCTGCCGCAGCGCAGGGAGGCGGCCTGGGCGGTGCCGGCGGCGAGGAGGGCGAGCAGGAGCAGGGCACGGGTCATTGGCGCTTGAACTCGATGCGGGTGAGGCGGTTGGCTTCGAAGGTGAGGATGTAGTTGGCGCCGTTCCAGGGGCCGTACACCCATTCTTCGATCACCGCCTCGCGGCGTTCGTTGCGGCCCAGTTCGTAGCCCACCAGGTCGCGGTGGACCGGCTCGCCGCATTTCTGCAGCACTTCGAAGGCTCTATCACCGCGGCTGACCAGGGCGTTGCCGCATCTCATGGAGTCGGCGGCGGCACCGGTGGCGACCAGCAGGGTGAAAACGGCGAGCAGGCAACGCATGACGAGGGTCTCCTGACCGGTCAGAGCGCGCCGAGCTGCAGCTGTGCGGCCGTGGGCGACTCGCCGGATTGGGGTTGGGTGCTGACGTCCAGCAGATAGACCCGCTGGGCATCCAGTTTCGCCGTGTCCACCAGGTAGGTCTTGATGGCCCCCGCGCGCTGCTGAGCCAGGCTGCGCAGGAGACCGTCGTTGCCGCTCCAGGCTTCGAGCACCGCCTGGCGCAGGCGCGCCGTGCGGGTGGCATCGTCCAGACTATCCCATTCCTGCGGGGGTTGCGCCTGCAGCCGCAGGCGATACAGGCCTTCCAGCAGCGGCGCGCGCATGTCGGCGGGTACCTGCAACTGGCTGGGGTCGGCCGGGACCTTGTCGCCGCGGCGTTGCAGCAGGTTGAAGTACTGGGTCTGGAAGTCCTTTTCCAGCTGGCTGGCCGCCAGGGCGCGTCCGTCGCTGGCGGCGCTGGCGTGACCCTTGACCTCCACCGCCAGTTGCGGACGCTGGCGCAGCGCCGCGGCCAGCTTGTCCAGGTCGCCGCGGGCCTGGGCGGAAAGGGTGGTGCTGCCCGGGGCGAAGTCGATGGCGTCGAGATCGGCCTCGTGGCCGCCGACCAGCCCCGCCAGCATGCGGAAGGGTGCCTGGACGGTACGGGTCAGCAGATTCCTCAGGGTCTGCCAGACCACCGGCATGACGCTGAAGTTGGGGTCACTGAGATTGCCCGCCACCGGCAGGCGCAGGTCGATGCGGCCGTGGCTGTCCTTGAGCAGGGCCACCGCCAGGCGCACCGGCAGGTCCACGGCGTCCTTGCTGTCGACCCGCTCGCCCAGTTCCAGCTGGTCGAGCACCACGTGGTTCTGCGCCTGCAGCTTGCCGTCGTCGATGCGGTATTGCAGGTCCAGGTCGAGACGCCCCTTGCGCACCGCGTAGCCGGCGAACTTGCCGGTGTAGGGCGACAGGGTGGTGAGTTCGACCTGGCGGAAGTAGGCGGTCACGTCCAGTTGTTGCAGAGGGTCGAGGGGGTCGAGGCGGCCCTTGATCTCCACCGGGGCGAAGCGGTCGACCTTGCCAGCGAGGTGGATATCGGCCGGTTTGGAGGCGGCGGTGTCCAGGGTGCCGATGCCGCCTTCCAGGGACTGGATATTGGTGGCGAAGCCGGGTTTCAGGCTGTTGTCGGCGAAGTCGGCGCTGCCATCCTTGATGGTCACCCCGCCGATGCGGACCTGCAGCGGTGGCGAGCTGTCCTTGGACGCGGATTTCGGCTGGGGGACCAGCAGGGCGCTGAAGTTGTTGCTCAGGTCCTCGTTGATCATCAGGGTGCCATAGGGCTTTTCCAGGTCGACCTTGTCGATCACCAGGCGCTTGCCCAGCTCGAAGGCGATGCCCTGCAGGTCGAGTAGTTGCCAGCGCATGAAGTCCTGCTGGTGCAGGGTGTCCAGCACATGCACCTGGGTGACCTGGGCGGTGCCGTCGACCTTGAGGCCCAGCGGCTCGCCCGGGGCGAGGGCCACCTTGAGCTTGCTGGCGAGCTGACCGCTGCGGATCTCCAGGCGCACATAGGGATTGAGATAGGGCTGGGCCTGGCGCAGGTTGAGTTCGTCGATGCCGACGTCGAGTTGCCCCTGCAAGGGGGTGAGGCCCAGCTGGCCGGCGACGGTGATGCGGCCGCGGTCGCCCAGGGTGGTCTTGAGGTCGAGGGCGAAGGGCTTGTCGCCCTGGGTATCGAAGCCCTTCAGCGCCACGTCCAGGCCGCTGAAATAGAGACTGGCCGGGTCCGGCGGGACACGGTCCACCAGGTGCAACTGGTTGTCGGTGAGCTGGACGTCAGCCAGCTTCACCCGCCAGCCCGGGCCGCTGCTCGGAGCGTCGCTGCTGGGGAAGAGCTTCTGCCAGTCCAGGCTGCCGTCCTGCTCGCGATTGCCCCAGGCGTCGAGGCCGTTGCCGCGCAGCTGGGCGATGGTGACTTCGCGTTGCTGCAGATCCAGGGCGATGCCTTCGGCGGCGAAGCGCTTGAAGCTGGCCTTGGGTTCGGCGTTCACCGCCTGCACGGCGACGTCGTCGAGCGCCAGGCGGCCCTGGCTGAGTTGCAGTTGCAGCGCCTTGGCCAGGTCCAGCCGGTAGTGGGTACTGGCCTCCAGGCGGCCCTTGCCCAGGGCCAGGGGCAGTTGGTTGCGCACATAGGGCCACCAGGGCGCGAGGCTTACGTTCTGCAGCGTCAGATCCCCTTCGCTGCGCAGCGGGGCGAGGTCCAGGCTGCCCTTCCAGGTCAGTTGGCCACCCTGGGTGGTGGTGGCGGTCAGCGCCAACTGGCCGGGGGTATCGCCGCTGCGGGTGCGGAAGTCCTGCAGGGTGGCGTCCAGCGGGGTGAGGGTGACGTCCACCGGCTGGGCGCCCTGGGCATCGAGGAAGTGCAGGCGGCCGCCAACCAGGGCGATGCGCTCGATGTGCACCGGGAAGGGTTGGCCGTCCGGCTCGGCGGCGGGGGCTGGCGCGTTGGCCGGGGCGGGCTCGCTGCGCCAGAGCTGGGCCAGGTTGACCTGGCCGTCCTTGGCGATGCGCAGGTCGACCTGGGGCTGGTCGAGACGGACGTCGGTGAGGTGCAGGGTACGGCGCCAGAGACTGTCCAGCTGGAGATTGGCATAGAAGCCGTCAGCGGCCACGGTGGGCTGCTCCGCCGGACCGATCAGCAGCTTCTCCGCGCGCAGTTCCAGGGTGAAGGGGTTGAAGCTCAGCCCCTGCAGGCTGGCGGGCTGGGTGAGGCGCTCGCCGAGCGTCTGGTTGAGGTAGTGCAGGGCGACCCGCGGCCCGACCACGAAGCCGAGCAGACTGTAGAGGGCCAGGAGCACGAGCAGGACGAGGCTCGCTTTGACGATTCTGGGCATGCGGGTTTCTAGGACGATCAAGGTGCGCGGATTATGGCACGTCGCTCTTGCCGGCAAGGGCGGTGGGCGTCCCAAAAGTGCGGTGGGCCGCTCCTGGGGCCCGGCGAATGAGCTGGGCACGGAATGGGATACCCCTCACGAATCGGCATTCACGCACGGCAGCGCGTGTGGGTGAGCGATCGACGGTCGCCTTGGCGGAGAGCCGCCGTCCAGAGCATCGACGGCAGTGGTGAGAGGCTCTAATCCGGCACTTTGCCATGATCCACCCGTCGCTCCGGATTAAGTTTGACTTAATGACCGCCGACTAGCCTCGTGAACAGGTTGCATGCTCAGGAGGAGGACGGCGGCGGGCCGATACCCGCTGTGCGATGGCAGGCCAGCACGGGCAACCACGAATCGAGAGTCCGCGTCGTCGTTCGGAGAGCCTGATGTCCAGTCCGATTTCCCTCCGCTCCATCCAGAAGAAAGTGCAGTTCCTGCGCACCACCTTCAGCTATGTCGGCTGGTCGCTGTTCGGCCTGTTCCTCTGGGACGTGGCGGTGACGGTGGATGCCATGCTGTTCGTCGACGAGCGCTTCGATCTGCCGCTGACACCCCTGACCCTGTTGTGCTCGGCGCTGGTGGTGCTGATCAGCTTTCGCAACAGCAGCGCCTATGGCCGCTGGTGGGAGGCGCGTACGCTGTGGGGCGCCATGGTCAACAGCTCGCGCAGCTTCGGCCGCCAGGTGCTGACCCTGATCGACGACCAGGGCCCCGGCCAGAACCGGGTCAAGGCGGTGCTGCTGCGTCGGCACATGGGCTATCTGCATGCCCTGCGCGCCCAGCTCAAGCGCCAGGACCCGGCTCAGGCCGCCGCGCCCTATCTCGCCCGCCACGAACTGGTGCTGGCCGAGGGTAGCCTCAATTTCGCCAACGACGTCCTCGCCGGCACCGCCGAGCTGATCGCCAGCGAGTACCGCCAGGGCCGGTTGGACAGCATTCGCCTGGCACGGCTGGAAGAGACCCTGGTGGACATGTCCAACTGGCAGGGCGGCATGGAGCGCATTGCCAATACGCCCTTGCCCTATCCCTATGTGTGCTTCCCGCAGCTGTTCAGCTTCCTGTTCTGCATCGCCATGCCGCTGGGGCTGGTCTCGACCCTGGGCTGGTTCACCCCGCTGGTGTCCACCGTGGTCGGTTTCATGCTGCTGGCCCTGGAGCGTATCGGCAGCGACCTGCAGGCGCCCTTCGCCGAGAGCCAGCACCAGATCACCATGGACAAGCTGTGCGCCACCATCGAGGCCAATCTGCTGTCGATGTTGAGACCGCGCAGCGACGAGGGCGCGACCGTGGTGCTGGCGCAGGAGAGCAGCTCGGTCGCGGCACGCCAGGTGGCCTGAGGCGACGGACGGCCGCAACGCAGGCGGCGCCAGGCCGGGCCGGGTGGGCAGGGCCTGGCGCGACCCGCAAAGCGCCGCGCCAGACAGATTCTTTGCGACTGTCATGGCACTAGCACCGCTTCGCTCCTGTCACATTTTGCAACCTCCCCTGGCGACGGCGATTTGCCATGACGTACCGGTCGTGCGGACGTCGCGGATGCGCCGGGGCGAGGCGTGCCATAGGGTGCCAGTCCAGCGGACATCACCCGGGCGACCCCTAACCCTCGCTACGGATGCCCGCTCATGTCAGAGACCCGTTCCCCGGCCGCCGGGACCGGCGCCGAACCCTCGCGTCGCGCTCGTCATGCCCTGGATGCCCTCAACTTCACCCTGGCCGACGTCCGCGACGGCCTGGGGCCTTACCTCGCCATCTACCTGATCGCCGTGCGCGGCCCGGGGGAGGGCTGGAACGAGGCCACCGCCGGTTTCATCATGACCCTGGCCGGCATCGCCGGACTGATCGCGCAAACGCCTGCCGGCGCCCTGATCGACCGTACCCGCCACAAGCGCCTGATGGTTGGCCTGGCCGCCTTGTTGGTCACCATCTGCAGCCTGATGCTGCCCTTCGTGTCCAACTTCTACGTGGTGGCCGCCACCCAGTCGCTGGCCCATGCCGCGGCGGCGATCTTCGCCCCGGCGCTGGCGGCCATCACCCTGGGCATCGTCGGGCCCAAGGCTTTCACCCGGCACATCGGCCGCAACGAAGGCTTCAACCATGCCGGCAACGCCGTCTCGGCGGCCCTGGCCGGCGGCCTGGCCTATTTCTTCGGCCCCACCGTGGTGTTCTGGCTGATGGCGCTACTGGCGGCGGCCTCCATCGTCGCCATCGTCCGCGTGCCCCAGGACGAGATCGACGATGACCTCGCCCAGGGCCTCGGCGAAGAAAACGGCGCCCGCGACGCCAAGCCGGTCTCGGCCTGGCAGGCGCTGCTGGCCAATCGCAAGCTGCAGCTGCTGGCGCTGCTGGCTGCCATCTTCCACCTGGCCAATGCCGCCATGCTGACCTCGGTCGGCCAGCAGCTGACCCATATCGTCGGCAAGGACAGCGCCACCTCGCTGGTGGCCGTCTGCATCGTTGCCGCCCAGTGCGTGATGGTGCCGGTGGCCATCCTGGTGGGGCGCAAGGCCGACGTCTTCGGCCGCAAGCCGATCTTTCTCTTCGCCTTCGCCGTGCTGGCGATCCGCGGGGTGCTCTACACCTTCTCCGACAGCCCCTACTACTTGGTGGCGGTGCAACTGCTCGACGGCGTCGGTGCCGGGATCTATGGCGCCCTGATGCCGGTGATCGTCGCCGACCTGACCCGCGGCTCGGGGCGCTTCAACGTCAGCCAGGGCGCCATCGCCACCGCCCAGGGCCTGGGCGCCGCCATCAGTGCCACCATCGCCGGGGTGATCATCGTCCGCTTCGGCTACGGCGCGGCCTTCACCACCCTGGCGGCCATCGCCGGGGTGGGCTTCGTGCTCTATCTGTTGCTGATGCCCGAGACCCGCGACGAGCACGTCGCTGGGACTGCGGCGCGTTCGACCGGCTCGGTGGTGGGGGGCTGACATGGCACGCCAGGATGACTTCCTCGCCTTCGTCCATATCGGCGATCTGCACCTGACCACCGCCGAGGCGGACAACGCCCGGGACCTGCAGACCATCCTGCAACGGCTGCGCGGACGCACCGAACTGGATTTCGTCTATCTGCCCGGGGACAACGCCGACAATGGCACCCCGGCGCAATACCGGTTGCTGCGCCAGGCACTGGCCGACTTCCCCCTGCCGGTAGCGGCGATCACCGGCGACCACGACATGGAGGGCGGCGATCTCGGGCCCTTCTACGCCGAGCTACAGGTACCCCAGCTACCCTACGCCAAGGACGTGGGCGGCCTGCGCTGCCTGTTCCTCGACATGTGCGGCCCCGGCAGCGGCGGCCCGGACTTCCGCCTCGGCGCCGAGCAGGTGCAGTGGCTGGAGCGGGAACTGCTGGAGGCCACCCGCCAGGAGCGCCAGTGCGTGGTCTTCATGCACAGCTATCCGGCCGATCTGCGCGGGCCCGGCGAGGCGGAACGGGTGGCGCGCCTGCTGCACGAAGGCCCGGTGCGGCTGGTGGAAATCGGCCACACCCATTACAACGAGCTGGCGCATGACGGCGGGGTGCTCTACGCCGCCTGCCGCTCCACCGGCCAGATCGAAGAGGGGCGTGCCGGCTTCGCCCTGGTCACCGTCGATGGTCAGGCGGTGAGCTGGCGCTTCCGCGAGTTGCGCGAAGCGGGGCCCTGGGTGCAGATTACCGCGCCCGGCGATGTCCGGCTGAACGCGGCCGGGGCGGTCGAGGCCGAGGAATGTCGCGCGCTGGTGCTGGCCGCGGCCGCGCTGGACAGCTGCGAATGGCGCGCTGACGAAGGGCCCTGGTGGCCCCTGCAGCCCTTGGGCAAGGGGCGCTATCGTGGCGACCGGCCGGTACCCGCAGGCACCCGGCGCCTGCAGGTCCGGGTTCGGGATGCCCAGGGAGGAGAAGACGGCGACGAGGTGGCGCTGCACGGTGAGCGTCCGGCGCTCGCCGCCCCGGCGCACTGGGGCTCGGATCACAGTCAGCTGGGCGAATGGCCGACCAAGGGCGTGCTGGGTACCCAACTGGGGCCCAATCGCAATGGCCGCAAATGGTGAGACCGGCATCCGGCCGGTCTCGCGGATCGATTAGAAGGAATGCGTCCTAGATGGGGTTTCTCGGAGTTTCTCCTCACCTGCTGACCTGGATCATCGCCGGCCTGGCCACCCTCGGGGTGGTCACCCGGCCGTTCGGCCTGCCCGAGGCGCTGTTCGCCGTGGCCGGCGCGGTGCTGCTGGCCCTGTTCGGCCTGCTGCCGCTGGAGGGTGTCTGGCATGGCATCGCCAAGGGCACCGACGTCTATCTGTTCCTCATCGGCATGATGCTGCTGGCCGAGATCGCCCGGAAGGAAGGACTGTTCGACTGGGTGGCCGGCCATGCGGTACGGGCGGCCAAGGGCTCGGCGCTACGACTGTTCGCCCTGGTCTACGGCGTGGGCATCCTGGTCACGGTGTTTCTCTCCAACGACGCCTGCGCCGTGGTGCTGACCCCGGCGGTCTACTATGCCACCCGTGCCGCCCAGGTGAAGAATCCGCTGCCCTACCTGTTCTCCTGCGCCTTCATCGCCAATGCGGCGAGCTTCGTGCTGCCGATCTCCAACCCGGCCAACCTGGTGGTCTTCGCTGAGCACATGCCCGAGCTGAGCCGCTGGCTGGCGCTGTTCACCCTGCCGTCGATCCTGGCCATCGCCGCGACCTTCCTTGCGCTCTGGGCGACCCAGGCCAAGGTCCTGCGCGCCGAGCAGCTGTCCGAAGGGGGCGCGGTGGATGCCCTGCCCACCACCGGACGCATCGCCGGTTGCGGCCTGATCCTGACCATCCTGGTGCTGCTCGGCGCCTCGGCGCTGGATCTGGAGCTGGGTCTGCCGACCTTCCTGGCCGGCTTCGCCACCTTCCTGGTGGTGGTGGCCTGCAAGCGCGGCGGCGGTCTGGAGTTGCTCAAGCACATTTCCTGGAGCGTGTTGCCGCTGGTGGCGGGCTTGTTCGTGCTGGTAGAGGCGCTGGAGGCGACGGGAGTGCTGAAGCTGCTGGCCAGCCAGCTCCAGGCCGCCGCCCAGGCCACCCCGGAACGTGCCGCCTGGGGGGCCGGGCTTCTGGTGGCCTTCGGCAGCAACCTGGTCAATAACCTGCCCGCGGGCCTGTTGGCTGGCGCCGCCGTCCAGACCGCCCATGTTTCCGAGAAGATCGCCGGAGCGGTGCTGATCGGCATCGACCTCGGCCCCAACCTGTCCATCACCGGTTCGCTGGCGACCCTGCTGTGGTTGGCGGCGTTGCGTCGTGAAGGACTGTCGGTGAGCTTCTGGCAATTCCTCAAGCTGGGCACCCTGGTGATGATCCCGGCGTTGGTGTTGGCGCTGGCTGCGCTGATTCATCTCTGAGGCTCTGATGGACGGTCTCCAGGCGTAGCGTCTTTGTCCCTACGCTTGGGGCACTATCGGGATACCTCTGCTGGAGAGAGTCGCCCATGGCCATCGCTCGCTACACCGGCTTCGCCCAGGCGCTGCACTGGCTGACCGTCGCCCTGCTGTGCCTGCTCTTGCCCTTCGTCTGGGTGGCAGAAAACTTTCCGCCCGGTCCGGTGCGGACCCTCTGGTACCTGCTGCACGAATCCACCGGGATCTCGGTGTTTCTGCTGGTACTGATCCGCCTGACCTGGCGCTGGCGGCATCCGGCGCCACCGGCCAACCCCCGAGACGGTCGGCTGCTGCGACTGCTCGCCGGTCTTAACCACGGCCTGCTCTATGCCGTGCTGCTGCTGATGCCGGTGACCGGCTACCTGATGGCCGGCCAGGGGCAGCCGGTGCCGGTGTTCGGGGTATTTTCGCTACCCGGATTTCCCCGGTATGAAGCCCTCGGCATCCTCGCCAATCGCATCCATGTAGCTTGCCAGTTCGCCGTCTATGGCCTGGTGATCCTGCACGTGGCGGCGGTCGTCTGGCACGTGGCGATCCGCCGGGACGGAACCCTGGAGCGGATGCTGCCCGAGCAACGCAGCTAGGCGCTGCCCTCGACCAGCTGTCGATCACGCTCCAGCAGCGTGGGCAGGGTCTCGCGCAGGTGATCCACCAGGGTGCGGATCTTGGCGTCGAGGAAGCGCCGTGAGGGATAGAGCGCATGGATGTCCAGCCCATAGAGCCGATGCCTGGGCAGCACGCGCTGCAACCGACCGCTGGCGAGGCCGGCGACGGCTGCATACAGCGGCAGGGCACCGATGCCCAGGCCGTTGGCCACGGCCTCGGCCAGGGCATCGGCGGTATTGACCTGGAACGGCGGTCGATCCACCGCCACCTCGGCTATCCCCTCCGGCCCTTCCAGCAACCAGCGATCCGGGGCCATGGCGCGATTGACCAGGCGCAGGCAGCGGTGCCCGGCCAGGTCCGCCGGTGTGGTCGGGCGACCCTCGCGTTCAAGATAGCCGGGCGCCGCGCAGAGCACGCTATGGGTGCTGCCCAGGCGCACCGAATGGAAGGCCGAATCCGCCAGGCCGTCGGCGAGGATCAGCGACAGGTCGTAGCCTTCCTTGAGGATGTCGGTGAAGGTGTTGGTCAGTTGCAGATCTAGGTCGACCTCGGGATAGCGCTCGCCATAGCTGGCCAGGCTCTGGATCAGATAGTGCTGGCCGAGGCCGGTCATGGTGTGGATGCGCAACCGTCCGCGCGGCACCGTCAGGGCGTCGCGGGCCTCGGCATCGGCGTCGTCTAGATCGGCGAGGATGCGCTCGCAACGCACCAGATAGCGCTCGCCGGCCTCGGTCAGGCGCAATTGGCGGGTGGTGCGGTGCAGCAGCCGGGTCTGCAGGTGCTGCTCCAACTGGCTGACCGCCCGGGACACATAGGCGGTGGTCAATTCCAGCTGGCGCGCGGCGGCGGTGAAGCTACCGGTCTGGGCCACGCAGGCGAAGGCGCGCAGGTTGAAGAGGTGATCCATGGGCGAGGGCAGGGCCGGACAAAGGGCCATTGTGGGTCATTACTCGCTCTTTGGTTAAGGCTCTTTGCTGTCGCACCCGGCTTAATCGGGGTGGACTCGACTTCCTAGAATGGCCGCCGAGGCGCTGCGTCTCGCCCCCTCCCATCGATTCCGTCGTTGCCCAGCATGCCCCTCGCGTCGCCCTTATCCCTGCGGCCCTCCCGCTCCGTTCCGCGTAAACGCTGGCCCAGCCTGAATGCCTGGCGCCGCGCCGGCCGCGAATGGGCCCGCACCGACGGCCAGACCTGGGCCTTCATCGCCAAGGCGCTGTTGGCCGCGGCCCTGGCGCTGTGGCTGGCCTATCGCCTGGAGCTGCCGCAACCGAGCACCGTGCTGGTCACCGTCTTCATCGTCCTGCAACCGCAGAGCGGCCAGGTGCTGGCCAAGAGTTTCTATCGGGTATTGGGCAGTCTCGCCGGGCTGACCTTCACCGTCGCCGCCATCGGCCTGTTCGCCCAGGAGCGGGTGCTCTTGCTCGGCGCCCTGGTGCTGTGGATCGGCTATTGCACCCGCGGCGCGGCGCGCTATCGGGACTTTCGCAGCTATGCCTTCCTGCTCGCCGGTTATACCGCCTGCCTGGTGGGGCTGCCGGCGGTGGCCGAGCCCCAGGGCGCCTTCCTCCAGGCGGTATGGCGCCTGCTGGAGATCGCCCTGGGCATCTGCTGCGCCGGGGTGGTGAGCGTGGCCATCCTGCCGCAGACCACCCGCGGCGTCCTGCGCCGCACCCTGGCGCAGCGCCTGCGCGACTTTCTCGCCATGGCCCACGACGGCCTGCTCGGCCGGCTCGACGCCGAGCGCTTCGCCGGGCTCAGCGCCCGGTTCGCCGCCGACTCCGTGGGCTTCGAGAGTCTGCGCAGCGCCAGCGTCTTCGAGGAGCCCTACCTGCGCCGCCGCAGTGGGCGCCTGGCGGCCCTGGGCAACCGCTTCATGCTGCTCAATACCCGTTTCCACGCCCTCTACCAGCTGCTCGAACGCCTGGCCGCGCGGCCCCCAGCCGTGCGTCAGGCCCTGGCGCCCGCCCTGGAACTGGTTGCCGCCGCCCTGGCGCCGGGCCTGGGCCGGCTACCGGAAGAGCGCGATCTGCGCCGGCTCAACCAGCGCCTGGCCGCGGAGCGCGAATCCCTGATGGCGGCGATCCGCGCCGGTCGCCAGCAACTGGCCCGGACGGCGCCTGCGGCCGAGGTCGACCGGCTCGACTACGACACCGCCGCCGAATTGCTCTATCGCTTCGCCGAGGATCTGCACCTGCTGCTGAACACCCAGCTGGAGCTGGATACACCGTCGCGGTCGCCTGCTGCGCCACGCGAGACCTTCACGCCCCTGGCCAGTCGCGCGGTGGCCTGGATGGCCGGGTTGCGCAGTGCCCTGGTGGTGCTGGGGGTGGGGCTGTTCTGGATCGAGACCGCCTGGCCGAGCGGCGCCGCCTGCACCCTGGCGGCGGGGCTGATCTCGGCGCTGGCCTCCACCTCGGCCGATCCGCGCCGCTATTGCCTGCAACTGGCCGGCGGCACCCTGGTCGGGGCCATGGCCGGTGGCCTGCTGCAATTCCAGGTGCTGCCCTGGGTCGATGGCTTCGCCCTATTGCTGCTGACCTTGGCGCCGGTGTTCGCCGCCGGCGCCTGGCTGATCACCCGGCCACGGTTGGCGGGCTATGGCACCGGGCTGATGGTCTGGTTCTGCTCGGCGGCGCTGCCGGGCAATCTGCCGCGCTACGACGCCGACCTCTTCTGCAACACCTACCTGGCCTACCTAGTAGCCTGCGGCGTGGCGGTGCTGGCCGTCAGCGTGCTGCTGCCACCCAGCCAGCCCTGGGTCTGGCGCCGTCTGGAGAACGCCCTGCGCGAGCGGCTGGTATACGCCATCGGCGCGCCTCTGCCGGGTCTGAGCAGCCGCTTCGATGGCGGTCTGCGTGACCTGCTCAACCAGGTGCAGGTGCTGACCGCGGGCCAGCCGCTGGTGCAGCGGCGCCTGCTGCGCTGGACCTTTCTCAGCCTGGAACTGGGCCACGCCATCATCGAGTTGCGCCTGGAGCAGGCCGCCCTGCCGCCGTTGCCCTGGTATCGCGAGCAGCGCGCCTGGCGCCTGGCCATCCGCGCCCTGGGCCGGGCGCTGGTGCGGCTGTTCCGCCAGCCCAACGCCGCCAACCTGGCCCGCGCCCTGAGCGCGGTGGACCAGGCCATCCTGCTGGCGCACCAGGCCCAGCGCCACCTGGAGCCCAATCCGGGCGACTTCGACCGCTCGCCGCTGCGGCGCATCGCCAGCTACCTGCACTTCATCCGCACCTCGTTGCTGGCGCCGGACTCGCCCCTGGCGTGCCATCTACCGCCAGTCGCCCAAGCGCAGCGGGACGAAGGCTGAGCGGCGCCCTGGAAAAATCCGACTAGGCTTACCGACGGGGAGGGCGAAACGCTCTCTGCCATGCGCCTTTCGGCATAACCAGAACAAGGCCCGACCGCCCATGCCCGTACGTTTCGTCCGTCCGCTCCTGTGTTCCGCCAGCTGTTTCCTCACCCCCTTGGCGTTCGCCCTGGATGCCCCCGGCGCGCCCGGCGCCGTACCCTTCTGGTCCTACTCCGGCAAGACCGGCATCGGCACCAGCTACGAGGCCTATCGCGACGGCGCCTACAGCGACCAGGCCAGCACCGGCCGCGTCTCGCGGGTGTGGTTCTCGCTGGCCCAGGGCGTGGTCACCGAGACCATGCAGGGGCTCATCCACCAGGCGCAGTTGCGCGAGATGCAACTGGTGGTCCGCGGCCCCGACTTCACCCACCTGGAACGCGACGACACCGACAGCCGCATCAGCTACCTCGCCACCGACGCCGCCGGCCGGCCCACCTCCCTGGCCTACAAGATCGTCAATCGCGACCGCCAGGGCCGTTACGAGATCGAGAAGCACGTCTTCACCGACCCGGACCAGGACACCCTGGTCATGCGCGTCATCTTTCGCAGCCAGGACCCGCGCATCCAGCCCTATCTCTATGTCGATCCGGCGCTGGCCAACAGCGGCAGCCATGATCGCGCGGCGGTGAAGGGCGCGGTGCTCTACGCCAGCGAGGGCCAGCACGCCTTGGTGGTGAAGGCCAGCCAGCCGCTGCAGACACCGACCGTGGGCTTCGTCGGCACCTCCGACGGCCTCGACGACCTGCGCCGCAACGGCAAGCTGACCCAGCTCTACAGCAGCACCGGCGACCAGGCCGGCAACGTCGCGATGCTGGCCAAGCTGCCGCTCACCGGCGCCGAGACCATCCTGGACGTGGTGGTGGGCTTCGGCGCCAATCCGCGCCAGGCCGAGGCCGCCGCGGATGCCACCCTGGCCCGCGGCTATCGGAAGGTGCTGGCCCATTACAACGGCGAAGGCGAGGCCATCGGCTGGCAGGACTACCTGGCCAGTCTCGACCAGTTGCCGCGCCTGCAGGCCCAGGCCGGCGACGGCGGCAAGCTGCTCAACGCCAGCGCCCTGGTGCTCAAGGCCCAGGAAGACAAGACCCACGCCGGCGCCCTGATCGCCTCGCTGTCCAACCCCTGGGGCGAAACGGTGCCGGCCGCCAAGGGCACTACCGGCTACAAGGCGGTCTGGCCGCGGGACTTCTACCAGTGCGCCATGGCGCTGCTGGCGCTGGGTGACCGGCAGACGCCCAAGGTCGCCTTCAGCTACCTCAAGCAGGTGCAGGTGGACGCCAACACCGCGCGCAAGCCGGCCGACAGCTCCGCCTTCATCCACCAGCAGAAGCAGGGCGACGAGGTCCGCGCGCCCGGCGCCACCGGCTGGTTCCTGCAGAAGACCCACGTCGACGGCACCATCGAATGGGTCGGGGTGCAACTGGACCAGACCGCCATGCCGATCATGCTCGGCTATCGCCTCTGGCAGGGCGGTCTCCTGGGCGATGCCGAGATCGATCGCTGGTACCGCGACATGCTCAGGCCCGCGGCGGACTTCCTCGCCCGCGACAGCCAGGTCAACCTGGGCTGGAACACCTGGCAGGTCAAGCCGCCGCAGACCCAGCAGGAACGCTGGGAAGAGCAGTGGGGCTATTCGCCGTCCACCACTGCGGCGGTGATCGCAGGGCTGGCCACGGCCAGCGAATTGGCGCGCCATGCCGGCGACGAGGCCAATGCCAGCCGCTACCGCGACACCGCGCGACGCTATTCGAGCCAGGTGGAAAAGACCATGGCCACCACCCAGGGCAGCCTGGGTGCCGGTAACTACTACCTTCGCATCACCCAGAATCCCGACCCGAACGACAAGGGCAAGCTGGTCGACAACAACAGCCGTCCGGGCCTGCCGGAAGACCAGGTGCTGGACGCCGGCTTCCTCGAACTGGTGCGCTACGGCGTGCGCCCGGCAGGCGATCCCCTGGTGCAGAAAAGCCTGGCGGTACTGGACGACGAAGGCCTGCCGGAGAATCTGAGAGTCAAGTACAGCTTCCAGTATCCCGGAGTGACCGGCACCTTCCCCGGCTGGCGGCGCTACGGCAACGACGGCTATGGCGAGAGCGAGACCTCCGGCAGCAACTTCCCGGCTACCGAGCAGCCGGTGCCCAATTCCGGCCTGCGCGGCCGGGTCTGGCCGATCTTCACCGGCGAACGTGGCCACTACGAGCTGGCGCGCCTGGTCCTGCAGGGCAAGCCGGATGCGGCGGCGCTGACCAAGCTGCGCGACACCTATGTCCGCGGCCTGGAACTGTTCGCCAACGCCGGCCTGATGCTGCCCGAGCAGGTCTGGGACGGGGTGGGCGACAACCGGCGCCATGGCTACACCAAGGGGCAGGGCACCGATTCCGCCACGCCCCTGGCCTGGTCCCACGCCGAATACGTCAAGCTGCTGCGCTCGATGGCGGACGGCCAGGTGTGGGATCACTACCCGGTGGTGGCGCGGGCTCTGGCGCCCTGAGACAGGCCTGGACGCAAGAGCTACCCGGGTGGCCAATGCTGCCTTTTTGGCAACGAGTGCAGCCAAAAAGGCAGCATTGGCTGACGTCGAGATCGGATTGCCTGATCTCGATCACGGACGCCGACGAACGGCATGCAGCCGTGAAGCGGCGCGCCAGAGCCGCAGATGGAGGCCAACGAACGTCTAACCCGAGGGAACGCCTGTAACAAGACTTGTCTGATGGGCGTTCTCGCGCTTTCCTGAGGCAGCGGATCCTTCCGCTCGCCGCTGTTCTCCTCCCTTTCCGGTCCCTCTGCCCTCGGTCGCGTACCGCGCGGTAGCGTGCCCGGCTGTCGCGCTTTTCTCTCGCTCGCTCCGGCGACCGCTCCGGTGGTCTGGGGGCGGGTCTTTGCCGGTTCCTGTCAAGAAGGTCACGGATATGACTGACGTCGCTCTCCCCATCGCCCTCTACCTGGGCACCCTGGTGCTGCTGGCCTTCGCCCTGCGCCGCAGCCCGCTGCTGACCGAGGAGACCCTGGCGCGCTCCTCGCCGCTGGATGCCCTACGCGGCATCCTCGCCACCGCCGTGGTCTGCCTGCATTTCGTGCTGACCTATCACCTCAAGGCCGAGGGCCAGTGGCGCGAGCCCGACAGCACCCTGCTCTACAACCTGGGCGTGGTGCCGGTCTCGCTGTTCTTCATGATCACCGGCTACCTGTTCTTCGGAAAGGTCTATCGCCGCACGCCGGACTGGGGCGAACTGCTCCGTTCGCGGGTGCTGCGGGTGATGCCGCTGTATCTCTGCGTGGTGGCCGTGGTGGTGCTCTTCACCCTGATCCGCACCCACTTCGTCATCGCCGACGGCCAGCACTTCATGCTCGAATTGCTCAGTTGGGAGCTGTTTTCCGGCTTCAGTCTCAACGGCCTGGAGGAGAGCGGCTGGATGACTGCCGGCGCCCACTGGACACTGCGCTATGAGGCGCTGTTCTACTTGGCCTTGCCGATCATCGCCGCGCTGTTCAATCGCCGTGGCTTCGGGTTGCCGCTGCTGATCTCGGCGCTGCTGGTGGGCGGCCTGGTTGCCGCCGGCTATCACTATCATGTGCTCGGCGCCCGCTTCGGCCTGCTGTTCCTGCTGGGCTTCCTGCCAGTGTTCCTTAAGGTCCATCGGCCGGCGCTGCTGGCTGGGTTGCGCACACCCCTGGTGGCGGCCTTGTCGCTGGCGCTGGTGGCTTACGCCATGGTCCAGCCGGACTACAGCCTCAAGCAGATGCTGGCGCTGGCGCTGCCCTTCGCCGCCATGGCTGCCGGCAACGACCTCTTCGGTCTCCTGCGCAGTCGCGGCCTCAAGGTGCTGGGCGAGATCAGCTACAGCCTCTATCTCACCCATGGCCTGCTGCTTTACGGACTCTTCACCCTGCTCGATCTGGGTTCGGTCGAAGTCCTGGGCACGGTCGGCTTCATGGCGCTGCTGCCACCGGTGCTGGGGCTCGCCTGCCTGCTGTCGATGTTCAGCTACCGCTGGATCGAGCGTCCGCTGATGCATCTGGGGCGGGCGCCGCGGCCTTGCGAAGTGCCGGCGTAAGGTGCGTTCGCGGTGTACTCGGGTGCTCCAGCAGAAAGGCCAGCGCCTCGGCGCAGGAGGCTTCCACCTTGAGCGCGAGCAGATCGTCCGCGCGGGTCCGGCCATAGCCCAGGGCGGCGATGGGCAAGCCGGCGCGGGCGGCGGCCTGGGCGAAGCGAAAGCCGGAATAGACCATCAGCGAGGAGCCCACCACCAGCAGCGCATCGGCGCGGTCCAGGTGGGCGAAGGCGCGCTCCACCCGCGCGCCGGGCACGTGCTCGCCAAAGAACACCACGTCCGGCTTGAGCAGGGCGCCGCAGCGCGGGCAGTCCGGCACGCGGAAACTCATGAAATCCACGCCGTCCAGATCGGCATCGCCATCCGGCGCGGTAGCCGCGTCCAGCTGCAGCCAATCACCATTGAGTTCGCCCAGCCACTGCTGGAATTCCTGGCGCGGCAGGCGCAGCTCGCAACCCAGGCAGCGGATCTGGTCGAGGCGGCCGTGCAGGTCGATCACCGCCTCGCTGCCGGCGGCCTGGTGCAGCCGATCGACGTTCTGGGTCAGCAGCATCTCTACCTGGCCGCGTCTTTCCAGGGCCGCCAGGGCCTGGTGGGTGGCGTTGGGTCGCGCCTGGCAGAAGCGCGGCCAGCCGATCAGGCTGCGCGCCCAGTAGCGACGGCGCAGCAGGTCATCGCCGACGAAGGCCTGCAGGGTGACCGGTTGCGGGCGCTTCCAGGCGCCGTCGCGGTCGCGGTAGTCGGGAATGCCGGAATCGGTGCTGCAACCGGCCCCGGTGAGCAGAAAGATCCGCTCGTGCCGGGCGATGAAATGCTGGAGCTCGGGCAGGGACATCGTGCACCTGAGGTTGCGGGCGATATCCCCAGCTTGGAAAGGGTTATGCCGCGAGGCAAGCCGCAGCTGACGAACGTCCCGTCCGCCGCGCGGCGTTCCGCCTGACGGCAACCTTCTAGAACACCGGCACGTAGATGTAGATCTGCGAATCCTGGGCATCCACCCCGGTGAAGGCCTCGGTGTAGTGCTCGAAACAGGCACCGGGACGGGGTTGCAGGCCGCGGGCGGGGAGCAGTTCGGCGAACAGCCGGCCGAGACTCTTGGCGACGCTGGGCGCGGTGCCCAGGTGCACGTAGCGGGCATAGCGGCCTTCCGGCAGTTCCTGGCGCACCATACCGGCAGGCAGCGGCGCGCCCGGCGCGGTGGCCACGGCAGCCAGATAGTGCATGGCGCCAGCCTGGCGCCAGCTCAGGCCATACCACTCGGCCTCGCCTTCGCGGCCGGTAATCTCGCCCGCGCGGTCGGCGAAGCGCCGCCAGAGGGCGGCGATGTCTTCGCCCTGGCCGGGCTCGAACAGCAGGCCGGTGACTTCCAGGGCGGGATGGTCGACGATTTCCAGCGACATGGGACAGACTCTCTCGAAGATGGCTTGAAGGCCGCCACCTTACTCCAGCGGCGCCGCGCGGTCAGCCACGGCGGCCGTCGGACTAAAGGTCGCAGCCGTCAAGGCGTGCTCCATCCGCGGCAAGCGCCTGGGTCAGCGCCAGGCCCGCCAGGCGTGCACTCGCCAGCAGGCGCTCCACGCTCTGGCCATGCCGGGCGCTGGCAGAGAGTCCGGCCATGGTGGTGATGACGAAGTCGGCCAACTCCTCCGCACGCTGCGGCTGGCAGGCGGCGATCCGGGCCCTGATCAGCGCCTGGGCCGCCTGGTGGTAACGGTCGGCTGCCGCGCGGGCCTGGGGATCGTCGGAACGAGTGCCTTCCAGCACCAGGCAACCGGTCGCGCCGGGATCGACCGCATAGCTGCGCGCCGCCTCTTCCAGCACCTGCGTCAGGGCCACCGCCAGAGACTGCTCGGCCTCCAGGATCTGTCTTAGCAGCAGGGCGCCATTCGAGATGTAGCGCTCGAGCACGCGCTGGTACAGCTCGAGCTTGCTGCCGAAGGCCGCATAGAAGCTCGGCGGCCTGATCCCGAGTGCCTGGGTCAGATCGGCCACGCTCACCCCGTCGTAACCCTTTTCATGGAACAGGCGCTGAGCCTGGACGAGGGCTTCGTCCGGATCGAAGCGGCGCGGTCGTCCACGAGGTGCGGGTTTATTTGTAGTGTTCATTACAAAAATGCTTTGACAGAGGTTGGGTGAGGTTTATTGTAGCACTCACTACATTAATCAGGAGTTAGGGTCATGGCGAATTTTGCAGGCAAGAAGGTCTTGGTGCTGGGCGGCAGCCGCGGCATAGGCGCAGCCATCGTACGGCGCTTCGCCGCCGAGGGTGCCCGGGTGACCTTCACCTATTCCAGCTCCCAGGACGCCGCCCAGGCGCTGGCTGCGGAAACCGGTAGCACAGCCCAAGCGACCGACAGCGCCGACCGCGACGCGGTCATCGCCCGGGTGCGGGACAGCGGCCCGCTGGATGTGCTGGTGGTGAATTCCGGCGTCGCCCTCTTCGGCGATGCGCTGGAGCAGGACCCGGACGCCGTCGACCGGCTGCTGCGCATCAATGTGCAGGCGCCCTATCACGCCGCGGTGGAAGCCGCGCGGCAGATGCCGGCTGGTGGCCGCATCATCGTGATCGGCTCGGTGAATGGCGACCGCATGCCGGTCCCCGGCCTGGCCGCCTACGCCGTGAGCAAATCCGCGCTGCAAGGCCTGGCCCGTGGCCTGGCGCGGGATTTCGGACCGCGCGGCATCACCGTCAACGTGGTGCAGCCGGGGCCCATCGATACCGACATGAATCCGGCCGATGGACCGCTGAAGGAAATGATGCACAGCTTCATGGCCATCAAGCGCCATGGCAGCGCCGAAGAGGTGGCCGGCATGGTCGCCTGGCTGGCCGGCCCCGAGGCCGGCTTCGTCACCGGTGCCATGCACACCATCGACGGGGCCTTCGGCGCCTGATCGAGCGCGCGACCGGCGCCGAGCTAGGCGGCAACCCTAGCCGTAGCGCTTGAACGCCTCGATGGCCAGGCCGTTGCCGATGTTGCCGAAGCGGTCGCCGTCCACCAGGCGGGCGCCGGGGAAACGCTTGGCCAGGGTCTGGCGCAGCGCCGGGATGCCGCTGGAGCCACCGGTGAAGAACAGGCTGTCGACCCGCGCCGGGTCGAGGTCGGCGCGCGCCAGCAGGTCGTCCACGCCACGGCTCAGGCGTTCCAGTTGCACGGCGATGGCGGCGTCGAACAGCGGGCGTTCGAGGTCCGCGGCCAGGCCGGTCTCGATGCGGTCCAGGCGCAGGGTGCGGCGCCAGTCGTCGGTCAGGGCGATCTTGGCGTCTTCCACCTGGATCGCCAGCCAATGGCCGGCGCGTTGTTCGATGAGCTTGAACAAGCGATCCATGCAGCGACTGTCCTGGGCGTCGTATCTCATGTCGCGCAGGGCCAGCACGCTCTTCTTGGCATAGACGGCATTGATGGTGTGCCAGGTTGCCAGGTTGATGTAGTGGCTGGTGGGCATGGTGGCGCCGCTCTTCATGGCGCTGCCGTAGCCCAGCAGCGGCATCACGCCCTCCAGGCTGAGCTGGCGGTCGAAGTCGGTACCGCCGACGTGCACGCCGCCGGTGGCGAGGATGTCGCCGGCACGGTCGGCCAACTCGCGCCGCTCCGGCGCCAGGCGCACCAGGGAGAAGTCCGAGGTACCGCCGCCGATGTCGACGATCAGCACCAACTCCTCCCGCTCGATGCTGCGCTCGTAGTCGAAGGCGGCGGCGAGGGGCTCGAACTGGAAGGAGATGTCGCTGAAGCCCACCTGGCGCGCCACGGCGGCCAGGGTGTCCTCGGCTTCCTGGTCGGCGACCGGATCGTCGTCGACGAAGTGCACCGGGCGGCCCAGTACCACGGCGTCGAAGGCGCGGTCGGCCTGCTGTTCGGCGCGCTGCTTGAGGGTGCCGAGGAACAGTCCGAGCACCTCGGTGAAGGGCAGGGCGCTGCCGAGGATGCTGGTTTCGCCCTTGAGCAGGCTGGAGCCGAGCAGACTCTTGAGCGATCTCAGCAGCCGCCCTTCGTAGCCTTCCAGGTATTCGTGCAGCGCCTGGCGGCCATAGGCCGGACGGCGCTCTTCGGCATTGAAGAAGATCACCGAGGGCAGGGTGGCCTTGCCGTCTTCGAGGGGCAGCAGCACGTCGCCCGAGGGCCGCAGCCAGCCGGCGGTGGAGTTGGAGGTACCGAAGTCGAGGCCCAGGGCGCGGGCGGGCAGAGCAGCCATGTCAGGATCCGTAACGCGAACAGCCGCGCAGTTTAGCCGAGACGCGCTCTCAGGCGAACCCTGGCCCGGTGCCAGCAACCCCGCAGGAACCGCTAGACTGGCGGTTTTTCCCGAGGGTTCCGTGCACCCATGGCGCGCTCTTCTTGCTGGTGGCGGTCGCTGCCGCCCTTGGCCCTGCTGCTGGGCGGTGCGCTCGCCGGGCTGGTCCAGCCGCTAGGACTGCTCTGCGGTGTGCTGTTCCTGGCTTGGCTAGGGGCGCGGCCGTGTGTCGCACCCCAGATCTGGCGGTCGGTGACGCTGGTGACGGCCGTGCTGTTCGCTGCCCATCTCGTGCCAGGGTTCGTGCCCCTGCCGCTGGGGCCACCCCGGGACCTGGGCGGCTCCCAGCCCTGGCAACTGCGGCTGGCGCTGGACAAGGCCTTGGTCGCCCTTGCGCTGTTGCTGGCCTGGTGGGGAACCCCGGTAGGGCCGTGGCGTGTGCGACCGCTGCTGGCCACGGTCGGTCTGACTCTGGTCGGCGTGCCCGCTCTCGCCCTGGCTCTGGGCATCCTCGGCTGGCAGCCGAAGTGGCCGGAGGGTCTGCTGGCCTGGCTGGCAATCAATCTGCTGGTGACCTGCCTGGCCGAAGAACTGGTGTTTCGTGCCTTGCTGCAGCGCTGGCTGGCGGCGACGTTCGGTCCCGTCCGCGGCCTGTTGCTGGCCAGCCTGCTGTTCGGTCTCGCCCATTTGCCGGCTGGTGTCGGCTTCGCCGGGCTGGCTGGTCTGGCTGGTGTGGGTTATGGGCTGGCTTTCCACTGCTCGGGCAACCGCCTTTGGCCGGCGGTGCTGCTGCACGGCGCCCTCAACACCCTGCATCTGCTGTTGCTGACCTATCCCTTGCGCTGATCCTCGCGGCGCCGGTCCAGGGCGCAGACTTCAGCCTGGCAACGCCGACTGCCCTCGGGGTGGGGCAGCCAGGTCAGGCCTGGGCGCAGCTTGAGAAAGAGCCGATAGCCCAGTTCCAGGAATGGCCGTAGCGGCCGCCAGGCCAGCGGCCGGGCCCAGCGTCCGAGTCCAGCGGTGCGCCAGCTCCAATAGGTGGCGTCCAATCCCTTGAACCAACGGCCATCGGCATCCCGCGCGTGCAGCAGGTCGAGCATGACTTGGCGCGGTGGGGCATCGGCAGGGGCCTGGTAGTCCGGCGCGGCCAGATCGACCAGGTGTAGGCGGCTCGGATCGGCATGGCGGCGCAGCCAGGCGATTTCGCGGGCGCAGAGCGGACAGGCGCCATCGTGATAGAGGGTCAGGGGCAGGCGAGGTGCGTGCATCGTCAAGGTCCTGGGTGTCTTGTCCATCTGGACCGGTCGCCGCGGCCGCCGTTGCGCTTTCCGCCGAACGGTAAGCGCAACGCTGGCTCGCGGCGAGTCGGAAACAGAGACGCCGAATGACGGCACTCTACGCAATCAATGAACGAGGTCGCTATGGATCTGGGAATCAAGGGGCGTGTCGCCCTCATCACGGGGGCCAGCGGTGGCATGGGTCTGGCCACGGCGAAATTGCTGGCCGAGGAGGGCGTCAAGCTGGTGCTCTCCGACCTGGAGCAGGACAAGCTCGAAGAGGCGGCGAAGAGCCTGCCGGGCGAGCCGCTGCTGATCGCCGCCGACATGACCGACCAGGCCGCGGTGAACAAGCTGGTGGAGCAGGGCGAGTCCCGTTTCGGCCAGATCGACATCGTCGTCCATACCGCCGGCGTCACTGGCGCCAAGGGCGATCCACTGGAGCTGGAAGATGCCGACTACGAGGAAGCCTGGGCCACCGACTTCTTCTCCGCCGTGCGCGTCGCCCGCGCTGCCATTCCGCGCATGCGCAAGCGTGGCTGGGGTCGCTTCGTCTGCATCACCTCGGAAAACGCCGTCCAACCCTATTGGGAAGAGGCCGTCTACAACGTAGCCAAGGCGGCCCTGGCGGCATTCATCAAGAACCTCTCCTACAAGGAAGCGGCCCACGGCGTGTTGTGCAACACCGTCTCGCCGGCCTTCATCGAGACCGGCATGACCGACGGCATGATGGAAAAGCGCGCCAAGGAATTGGGCGTTTCCTTCGAGGAAGCCATCGAAAGCTTCCTCGACGAAGAGCGGCCCGGCATCGTGCAGAAGCGTCGCGGCAAGGTGGAAGAGGTGGCCGCGGCCATCGCCCTGCTGGTGTCCGAGCGCGCCTCCTTCATCAACGGCAGCAATCTGCGCGTGGATGGGGGATCGGTCCAGGCAGTGCAGAACTAAGAGGAACGGGGCGGCTCCTCGGCCGTCCCCTGTTCCTGCTGACGACGTACCGCCTCGTCCAGGGGAATGAATTCCACCTGCCGATCCTTGACCACCGGCGGCAGGGTGATGCCCATGGAGACATAGATACTGGTGAACATATCCACCCCCATGTCGGCCGGTTTCACCCAGTCCACCGGCACATAGAGCAGGCCGCCGCCGACCGGTACCGGCGCCGAGGGCACCAGCACCGCGTGGTAGTGGCGACCGTCGATGTCGACCACCGCCGGATTCGGCAGCAGCGCCAACACGGCCACGCCCTGGCCACCGAAGAAGCACCACACCGGACTCATGGCGCGGATGTCCGCTCCACCTTCCTTGCGATCGAGCAATTCGACGAAGCGCTCGGCCAGACCATAGAGTTTGCCGAACACCGGAATGCGCCGGAACGTGACGTTGGCGAACCAGGCCAGTGGCCGGCGCAGGCCCAGCTTCACTGCTATGCCCAGCGGATAGAGCAGTACCAGCAGCACCAGAGTGCCGATGCCGTAGGCCGCCAGGGAGTTACCGACGAAGGGATGCCCGACCGCCACGAATAGCTGGCCGAGGGTGGTGTTGGGGCCGATCAAGCCATTGAGGAAGCTGACGATCCAGCCGATCAGGGCCAGGGTCAGCACCAGGGGCAGCAGGAGCAGCAGCCCGGCCAGCCAGGTGGACACGATGCTTTCGAAACCGCGACGAACGAAGGGCATGCAGGGACTCGATGGCTAAAGTGCCAGTCTACGCCAGCCGGGCGATCAGCGCCCGCCAAGTGCTGATCGGCGGGCACTTGGTCGCGGCAGCGCAGGTCTTGAAGACAGTCGCCTTTCGTTCTGGAGTCCTGTGATGCCCCTCACGCTTCGTCCGCTGCTCCTCGCGGCACTGCCCCTCGCCCTGTACGCCGGCTTATCCCTCTGCTCGACCGCGCAGGCGGCCACCCAGCCGGTGCAGGTCCGGGATCTGCGCATTGGCGAAGGGCGGCCGAAGATCATCGTTTCCACCTCGGGCAAGACGGCCGAGCAGGTGCTCGAACAAGGCCGAGCTGCTGCCGCTTCCCCCGCCGTCGACCTGCTGGAGCTGCGCCTCGATCTGCTGGCCTTCGCCACGGATGCCGACCAGGTGGCCGCTTTGGGTCGGCAACTGGTGCAGACGCTGGGCGGCAAGCCCCTGCTGCTGACCTTCAGGTCCAGGCGCGAAGGCGGTGCTGGCGAGCTGGACGATGCGGCCTATGCGGCGCTTTACGGCAAGCTGCTGCAAGCCGGCTTCGCCGATCTGATCGACGTGGAGATGCGCCGCGACGAGCGCCGGGTCAAGGCGTTGGTGGTGGAGGCGCACAAGACCGGCGCCAAGGTGATCCTCTCCAGCCATGACTTCCAGGGCACGCCGGGCAATGCCGAGCTGCTCAAGCGCTTGCAGCGCCAGCAGACCCTGGGCGCCGACATCCTCAAGCTGGCGGTAATGCCGCGGGATGGTGGCGATGTCGCCCGCCTGCTACAGGTGACCTGGACCCAGCACCAGCGCAGCCCCAAGCCGCTGCTCATCATGGCCATGGGCGGGGTCGGCGCCGTCTCCCGCCTGGCCGGCGAGACCTTTGGCAGTGCCCTTACCTTCGGCAGCCAGGGCCAGGCGTCGGCGCCGGGCCAGATCGAGGCGGACGTCCTGCAGCAGACGCTGGAGGCGCTGCACCGGGCGCGCCAGTCCTCGTCATAGCCAGCGAAGGTAGAAGGCCGCTTCCTGCTCAAGTGCATCCGCCTGGTTGGCCGCGCGGCGAAAACCGTGGCCCTCGTCCGGATAGCGCCGCACCACCACCGGCACGCCGCGTGCCTCCAGGGCAGCGGCCATGGCATCGGTCTGCGCCGGCACCACCACGGCGTCCTTGAGCCCCTGGAAGAAGATCACCGGCACCTGGATGCCCTCGGCATGCAGCAGCGGGGTACGCGCCTCGTAGCGGGCGCGGTCGGCCTCGGGGTCGCCGATCAGCCAGTCGAGGTAGTCGGCCTCGAACTTGTGGGTGACCTTGGCCAGCGCCAGGGGATCGCTGACGCCATAGAGGCTGGCACCGGCGCGGAAGACATCGCGGAAGGCCAGGGTGCAGAGCGCCGTATAGCCACCGGCACTGCCGCCACGGATGAAGGCGCGTTGCGGATCGACGTGGCCCTGGCGCCCCAGGTACTCCACCGCTGCACAGGCGTCTTCCACGTCGACCTCGCCCCAGCGCAGGTGCAGCGCCTGGCGGTAGGCGCGGCCATAGCCGCTGCTGCCACGATAGTTGAGATCGGCCACGGCGAAGCCCTGACGGACCCAGAACTGGATGCGCGCATCGAACACCGGATAGGTACAGGATGTCGGGCCCCCATGGATGCTGACCAGCAACGGTGGCGGACCCTCGCCGCGGTCTTCGGGCAGATAGAGAAAACCCTGGGCCTGGCCATCGCCGCTGGGATAGCTCAGGCGTCGCGGAGCGACGATGGCGGCCTCGGGCAGGGGCGCCACCCCACCACTGACGATCTCCATGGCGCCCGTGCGGCGGTCGATGGCCAACACCGCCGAGGGCCGGGTCGGTGCCGCGGCAATGCAGTAGCTATGGGTTTCGTCCAGGGCCAGCCCCCGGAACCTGCTGAAGTCCGCCGCCAGACGCTGGACCTGGCCATCCGCACGACGCTCGCCAAGCACCCCGAAGCCGTCTTCCTGCCAGGTCGCCAGCCAGCCTTCCGCCGTGGGTAACCAACTGGCGCCGCCCAGTTGCCAGGGGGCGGCGGCATGATCCGCCGCCGGCGCCGCCTGGGGGGCGAAACCGTCGTCTGTCTCGCACCAGGGTTGCCACCAGCCCTGGCGGTCGCTCAGCGCCCACAGCCGGTGCTGGCCATCGAAGAGCGGCTGCTGCAGCGATTCCTCGGGATCGGCGGCAACTACCGTGGACGTCCCGGGCAGCCCTTCGGCGTCCAGGGGGGCCACCAGCAGCCGAGTGCGCGTCCAAGGCTGGTGCGGTCTATCCCATTCGATCCAGGCCAGGCGCCGGCCATCGGCGCTGGTACGGGGGGCGGCGTAGAAGTCCGCGCCCTCGGCCAATACCCGGCGCTCGCCCGTCCGCCCGAGCGCGACCAGGCGATGGCGTGGCGGTTGTTCGCGGCGGTCTTCTTCCACGGACAGGATTCGCCCGTGCCGGGCATCCCAGTGCAGATCGCCATAACGCCACTGTTCACCACCGGCCAGGCGCTCGGGCGCGCGGCCGTCCAGGGGCTGCCGATAGACCGCCTGGTCGGCCTCATTGACGAACACCGGCCCCGCATCCGCCAGGCACAGCGCGCCGCCGCCGTACTCATAGACCTTGCTGCGCAGGCTGAACCCCGCCGGCGTGAGACAGACCGGCGCGCTACCGGCCTGGCGCCGCCACAGCCGGGTGGCGCCATCGGTGGGGTCGTATTGGCTCCAGTAGAGCCCACTGGCATCGACCTTGAGTTCGGCGAAATCGATACCGGCGGCAACGGCCTGGGCCGGCGTGAGCGGGGTAGGGGTGGTCATGGCGACTCCAGAAACAGGCACAGCCGTCTAGCCTAGCAGCTGAGTGCGGACGGCGAGGCGGGCATGCCGGCTCCTGCGGGTGGTGACCGGCCAAACCGTTACCACCTTGGCCTCTCCAGGCACAGGATCATTACCCCTCTCCCTTTGGGAGAGGGTTGGGGTGAGGGGGCAGCAGCGCCGAATTCCACCGGTGCCTGGCCTCAGGCTGGTAGACATAGGCCCCATGACTCGGCTGCCAAACCAGCGTAGTCTGCACATTCAACGGTCATGGCACCTGGCCGTGACCCGTGTCGTCCTATTCCATTGCGCCCGTCAGCCGCGCCTCAGGCCGGAGGTCGTCATGCCTCGTCGTGTTTTGCCTTGGTCGTCCGTCCTGCTGCTGTGCCTGGCCAGCTCCTCGGCCCTGGCGCTGGACCTGAGCCTGCCACCCAGCGAGCAACCCCAGGCTTCCCTGGACCAGGTCGCACCGGCCTTTCCCGTGCAACACGAGTCTTCTGCCGCACCTGATCTGGGCGACGGGGGCACCTCACTCTTCAGCAAGCTGCCGAAGGTGCACGGCACCCTGGGCTACGGGGTGATGATGGGGAAGGGACTGCCGAATGGCGTGGAATCGGCGACCCACCTGGGCCTCGAAACCCAGGCCACCGACCACATCAGCATCGGCCTCGGCCTGACCCAGTGGCAGGGTGGGCGTGTCCTGCCTTGAGTCCGCAGGCGCTGCAATGATGATTTAGCCGAGCTAGGCAGCGCTTTTGGTCCGCTTCGGTTGAGCACCATAGCGCCATAGGATCCGTCGCGGCCGTTGGTCGAACAACGGAAAATTTCCCGCTCATGCTGGCGCGACTGTTTGCAGCACCTCCGTCAGAACAACCCCAACTGCTCCCCTGGCGGCGCGAACTGGCTGCAATCCAGGCCCTCGCCGTCACGCCGCTCCAAACCGAAGCGTCGCCGCGCCAGGCGAAAGCGCTGGGCCAACAGTTCGGCGAATTGGCCCTCGCCCTTCATGCGGATGCCGAAGCGGCTGTCGTAGTTCTTGCCGCCACGGGACTGGCGGATCAGGCTCATCACATGGGCCGCTCGCTCGGGGAAATGCGTCTGCAGCCACTCCTCGAACAGCTCGACGATCTCCAGCGGCAGGCGCAACAGGGTGTAGCCCGCCGACCGCGCACCATGGTCGCGCGCCGCTTCGAGCATGGCCTCCAGCTCGTGATCGTTGATCATGGGGATCATCGGCGCCAACAGGACGCTCACCGGTACGCCGTGCTCGTGCAGGCTGCGCATGGCGCGTAGCCTGGCTCCAGGCGCCGCCGTACGGGGTTCGAGGATGCGCTTGAGGTCGTCATCCAGGGTCGTCAGGCTGAAGGCGACCCGCACCAGATTGCGCTCGGCCAGTTGGGTGAGCAGGTCCAGGTCGCGCAGGATCAGCGCGCTCTTGGTAATGAGGGTCACCGGGTGGCGGTAACGCAGCAGGATCTCCAGCGCCTGGCGGGTCAGTTGGTATTGCCGCTCGATGGGCTGGTAGCCGTCGGTGTTGATGCCCAGGGCGATGGGCTGCGGCTGGTAGCCCGGCTTGCTCAGCTCCGCCTCCAGCCGCTCGGCCAGATTGGTCTTGGCGATCAGCTTCGTCTCGAAGTCGATCCCCGGTGACAGATCCCAGTAGGCATGGGAGGGACGGGCGAAGCAGTAGATGCAGCCATGCTCGCACCCGCGATAGGGATTCACCGAGCGATCGAAGCCCACGTCCGGCGACTGGTTGCGGCTGATGACGGTCTTCGCCGTTTCCTGACGCACCTCGGTGGTGAAGGTCAGCGGCGTCGCCTCTTCGTACCAGCCATCACGCTCCGCTTCGCTGCGGGTCGCGGCGAAACGATTGTGTGGATTGCTGGCGGTACCACGGCCGCGTGGTGGGCGTTGGGGCTGGGTCATGGCCCTGTCTCGTATCTGTATTTTTATACAGTATAAGACCTGGCCAAGCAGGACAAGGGCCGCCTATCATCCCTTCTCGTTAACGCTGGAGTGCTCAGCGGCTGCCTCTGTGGCCACCGAGCACTCCCTCTCTTCTTACAACACCGAGATCGGGTAGTTGAAGATGATGCGGTTCTCGTCGAAGGAGCCGCTGGCGCTGTAGTCGCGTCTCATGCTGGAGTTGCGCCAGCGGACCAGCAGTTTCTTGAACGGACCGCTTTGGACCTCGTATTGCACCTCGGACTCGCGGCCCCATTCCTTGCCGTCGGTGATGGTGCCGGTGTGCACGTTGTCGCCGCTGAGGTAGCGGTTCATCAGCGTCAGACCCGGTAGGCCGAAGGCGGCGAAGTTGTAGTCGTAGCGTACCTGCCAGGAGCGTTCGCGAGCGTTGTCGTAGCTGGAGTTATAGCTGTCGTTGGCCAGGGTGCCGCCGCTGGTGCCATTGACCCTCATCCAGGCACTGTCGCCGCTGACGCGCTGCAGACCGACATAGAAGGTACCGCCGCCCTGCTTGGCCGAGAGCAGCGCATAGGCGGTGCGGTTGTCCAGGGCACCGGCTCGCGCGGAGCCATCGTCTTCGCCAATGAAGTAGCCGAGGTTGGCGCCCAGGGTCCAGCTGCCCACCGGCTGGTAATGGATCAGGTTGATGAACTTCTGGTGGTAGATGTCTTCGAGCTGGGCATACCAGAGGCCGATCTGGGTGCGCTTCTCGTTGAACTTGTATTCGCCACCGACGAAGTTGAAGCGGTCGGAGGTGGCGTTGGCGCGGCCCTGCATGAACATGTCCTGCATGCTGGCATCGTTGCGCGGACTGTTCTGGCGCATCTGGCCGCCCCAGAGTTCCAGGTTCTGGATCTCGGTGGAGTGGATCTGGGCGCCCTGGAAGGTCTGGGGCAACGAGCGGCCGTCGTCGGATCTGAGGATGGGCAGTACGGCGAACCATTCGCCCACCTTGACGTCGGTCTTGGACACCTTGGCCTTGGCCGCCAGGGCCAGCCGGCCGAAGTCCTTGGCCGGTTCGTTGCCGGCGTGGGTAGGCAGCAGCTGGGTCCCGTAGGTGCCGGCGCCGCCATCGAGCTTGACCGAGTACAGGCCCAGGGCGTCGATACCGAAGCCCACCGGGCCCTGGGTGTAGCCGGAGGTCAGACCGAAGATGAAGCTCTGGGTCCATTCCTCGGCCTTGTTCTGCGCGGTGTAGGCCGGATCGACGAAGTTGCGGTTGAAATAGAAGTTGCGCAGGTTGAGGTTGGCCTTGGTGTCTTCGATGAAGCCGTTGTCCGCGGCCCACAGCGGAGCGGTACTGGTCAGGGCGGCGAAGGTGGCGCAAGCGCGGGCCAGCCGGCGGGAAGCGAGGCGAGTGCTCATTGGGTGATCCTTGTTTTTATGACTGAGAGGTGCCCTGCCGGCGCGGGAGGCGGCATCTGACGAGGGCGGGAAGCTAGAGGGGAGGGGGTGGAACGCTAAGCGGTCGATGGCGACATGGGGATTCCTTTCTTATTTGAATTATCGGAACGCGCTGACCGAGACGGTCAGCGAACTAGTTATATGACAACGTATATCTTGCGGCAAGGTGACCTGGGTCGTAGGCGGGAGTCCACGGGGGACGAGGACTCCCGCTCCACTCAGACGCTGGCCTTGAGGCTGTCCTGGCGAGCCGTGTCGTAGGCAGCCTTGTCCATCTGCCGGGCGCCCGGCTTGCCCAGATCGCTCATGGGCACACGGTAGGTTTCCGGCGACAGGAAGGCGGCCAGGGCCGACAGGCAGGTCACGCCAAAGGCCAGGCCACCGACCACCAGCCAGATGTTCTCGGTACCGGGCGGAGCGACCAGGGTGAACAGGGCCGGCAGCATGGCGGTGAGCATGGTGCCGATGTTCTGAGCGATGGCCATGGCCGAAACGCGGTAGCGGGTCTGGAACTGCTCCGGGTAGAAGCTTGGGAAGACTGCGTTGTAGCCCTGGTAGACCACACCCCACATCAGTAGCGACATGACGAAGGCCAGTGGCAGGTTGTGGATGCTTATGGCGTAGAGGTAACCGAAGGCCAGCAAGCCGGAGCCCAGGGCGCCACCGATCATGGTCGGCCGGCGGCCGATGCGATCGGAGAGGTTGCCGACGAAGGGGATCACCAGCACCGCGACGATGTTGCCCACCACCGGTATCCAGAGGTAGACGCTCTTGTCGAAGCCGATGCCATAGGCCGGCTGCACCGCGTAGGCCGCACCGAAGATGGTGGCGACCACCGGGATGACGTTCATCAGCGCCATCAGGGCGACCAGGATCATGGACTTCCAACTGGTGGTCAGGGCTTCACCGATGGGCGAGCGCTTGGGGGCGGCGGTCGTCTCGGCCTTGGCTTCTTCCTTGACGAAGGCGGGCGTCTCGTGGACCTCGCGGCGGATGATGTAGCCGGCCAGCAGGACGAAGGCGCTGAGCAGGAAGGGAATGCGCCAGCCCCAGCTGTTGAAGGCATCGGCGGGCATGAAGTAGGCCAGGGGCAGGAAGATCGCGGCGGCCATGACCTGACCGGCCTGGACGCCCTGCAGGGTGAAGCTCGCGTAGTAGCCACGCCGTCCGAAGGGGGCGTGTTCGAGCACCATGGAGCTGGCGCCGGAGATTTCGCCGGCCACGGCGAAGCCCTGGATTAGCCGCAGCACCACCAGCAGGATGGGCGCGAGGATGCCGATCTGGTGGTAGGTGGGCAGCAGGCCGACGGCCATGGTGGCGATGCCCATGAGGAACATGCACAGCAGCAGGACGTTCTTGCGGCCGCGGGTATCGCCCCAGTGACCCAGCACGAAGGCACCGACCGGACGGGCCAGGTAACCTACGCCATAGGTGGCGAGGGAGGCGACGATGGCCATCTTGGGATCGGTGGAGGGAAAGAATATCTGGGGGAAGATCAGGGCCGCCGCTTGGGCGTAGATGAAGAAGTCGTAGTATTCCAGCGCCGAGCCGATCCAGCCGCTGGCAGTGGCTTTCTTGGCTTGGGAGCCGGTGGTAGAGGAGGCGGTATTGGCCATAATTGTCTCCGGATTATTGTCAGGCCTGAGGTGCAACGGGACAGCCGACGTCCTGGTGACGCGGGGTCCGCAAGCGATAGGTATGGAGAGGCCCGGACTAGCCGTCGCCGGCGACACGCAAGAGGTGACGAGCGAAACGGGGGGCGAAATATAGCGTGGATAGCGGGAGCATGGGCGCACACTCTTCTTGTTCGTATTGTTCTTTTGGCTGCGTCGAGCGTTGGCTCTGGCGTCATAGTGCGAGCGGTCTGGAAGGCGGTCAATTCGATAAACGACCTTGCGTTCGATTAGCGAACAAAAACTAACCGGTTCGTACAAAGAGCGCTGTCACCGGGTTCCGCCTCAGAGAATAATTTGCCCAGCGCTGACGAACCAGCTTGAATGTTTCGCGGTCATCCAAGCGGCAATGGTCAACCAACAGGAGTTCCGGCATGCACCGTTCCATCGCCACCGTATCTTTGAGCGGCACCCTTCCCGAAAAGCTCGAAGCCATAGCCGGCGCGGGATTCGACGGTGTCGAGATCTTCGAGAACGACCTGCTGTATTCCGGGGCCAGTCCGCGCGAGATCCGCCAGCTGACCCAGGATCTGGGGCTGGCCATCACCCTGTTCCAACCGTTTCGGGACTTCGAAGGTTGCCGCCGCGAGCGGCTATCGCGCAATCTCGACCGGGCCGAGCGCAAGTTCGACCTGATGCAGGAATTGGGCACCGACCTGATCCTGGTGTGCAGCAACACTGCGCCCGACAGTCTGGGTGACGAACGCCTGCTGGCCGATGATCTGCAACTGCTGGCTGAACGCGCGGCCGTGCGCAAGCTGCGCATCGGCTACGAGGCCCTCGCCTGGGGCCGTCACGTCAACACCTGGCAGCAGGTCTGGCGCCTGGTGAAGGAAGTCGATCATCCCAATCTCGGCGTGCTGCTCGACAGCTTCCACACCCTGTCCCTGGGTGGCGATCCGGCCGGCATCGCCCAGATTCCGGGCGACAAGATCTTCTTCGTACAGATGGCCGACGCGCCGTTGCTGCAGATGGACGTGCTGGAGTGGAGCCGGCATTTCCGCTGCTTCCCCGGTCAGGGCGAATTCGATCTGGCGGGTTTCCTCGCGCCCATCCTGCGCAGCGGTTATACCGGTCCGCTGTCCCTGGAGATCTTCAACGACGGCTTCCGCGCCGCCCAGACCCGCGCCACCGCGGCGGACGGCCTGAGATCCCTGCTCTATCTGGAGGAGAAAACCGCCGAACGCCTGGCCCGCGAAGAGGCTGCGCCCGTCGCCGCGCCGCTGTTCGCGCCGCCGCGGCCGTCGCGCCTGGAGGGCGTTGAATTCCTGGAATTCGCCGTGGACGATGCCCATGGTGCGCAACTGGCCACCTGGCTGGGCAAACTGGGCTTCGCCAAGGCCGGGCGCCATCGTTCGAAGAACGTCACCCTGCTGCGCCAGGGCGATATCAACATCGTGCTCAATGCCGAACCCTATTCCTTCGCCCACAACTTCTTCGAGGCCCACGGGCCGTCGCTGTGCGCCACCGCCTTGCGCGTACCGGACAGCCAGGTCGCCCTGGAGCGGGCTCGGCAGTATCGCGCCCAGCCCTATCGCGGCCTGGTCGGCCCCAACGAGCGGGAGATTCCGGCGGTCCGCGCCCCCGACGGCAGCCTGATCTACTTCGCCGACCGCGGTACCGACGGTCGCACCCTCTACGACACCGATTTCGATGTGAGCGCGGGCGCCAGCGGCGGCCTGGGGCTGACCCGGGTCGATCACGTCGCCGAGGCCCTGCCGGCCGATGCCCTGGATGGCTGGGTGCTGTTCTACAAGAGCCTGTTCGACTTCAGCGCCGACGACGAGGTGGTGGTCCCCGACCCCTATGGTCTGGTCAAGAGCCGTGCCCTGCGCAGTCGCGAGTCCAACGTGCGGCTAGCGCTGAACATCTCGGAAAACCGCAACACCGCCATCGCTCGGGCGCTGTCCAGCTATCGCGGTTCGGGGGTTCATCACGTCGCCTTCGCCTGCGACGATATCTTCCTGGCCGTCGAACAGGCCAAGGCCGCCGGGGTGCCGCTGCTGGAGATTCCGATGAACTACTATGACGACCTCGGCGCTCGCTTCGATTTCGACGACGACTTCCTCAGCCGGCTGGCCTACTACAACGTGCTCTACGACCGCGATGCCAGCGGCGGTGAGTTTTTCCACGTCTATACCGAGTCCTTCGCCGACCGATTCTTCTTCGAAATCCTGCAGCGCAAGGATTACAGTGGCTACGGTGCCGCCAACAGCCCCGTACGGCTGGCGGCCATGGCCGCCGCTCGCCAGGGGCGCCCCGCCCCCGTGAAACTCTGAGCCGGACCTGCACGGGTCCGGCCTTTACCTGACAAGAGCCAGACCCGATGCAGGACTCCCCGGCGCTACAGCCGACGCCCACTACCAAGACTGGTCGCAAGAACAACCCCGAGAAGACCCGCCAGGCAATCCTGGCGGCCGCTGTGGCCGAGTTCGCCGACCTGGGCCTGACCGGTGCCCGGGTGGATGCCATCGCCGAACGCACCCACACCTCCAAGCGGATGATCTACTACTACTTCGGCAGCAAGGAGGAGTTGTACCTGGCCGTGCTGGAGAAGCTCTACAGCAACGTCCGCGCGACCGAAGCGCAATTGCCGCTGGACAGCCTGCCGCCGCTGGAAGCCATCCGCAGGTTGACCGAATTCACCTTCGAACATCACCGCAGCCACGATGACTTCATTCGCTTGGTGAGCATCGAAAACATCCATCGCGGCCATCACCTGGCGCGTTCCGAGACCATCTCCAGCCTGAACCTGTCGGCGCTGCAATCCATCCGCCGCATCCTCGAGCGAGGGGAGGCCAGCGGCGAAGTCCGTCCCGGTCTCGATGCGGTGGACGTGCACCTCCTGATCAGCGCCTTCTGCTTCTTCCGTGTCTCCAACCGCCATACCTTCGGCCTTATCCACCGCGTCGATCTGGACGACGACGACTCGGTGCGTCGGCACAAGGCGATGATCGGCGATGCGGTGGTGGGGTATTTGAAGCCTTGAGTGGCTGCCGTTGGTGCCGCTAATGGCGCCGCTTCAGCCTTGCGGACGTGTGCAATGGTTTCCATGGCGGTAGGGTGGCGCCTTTCGAACAGGGAGGTTTGCCCATGAAAGCCCAACTGATGCTCGCCATCGCGAGTGCTACCCTGGCAGTTGCCAGTCAAGCAGCGGATTACGATATAAAGGCCTACTGCAGTTCGGTCAGTGACGCTGTGGGAGGAAGTGCGCAGATTGAGCTGACCTGTCGCAAGCAAGAGGAGCGTGCCAAGGCATCGATAGCGGGCAAGCATGCCTCTGCCAAGACCCTCGCCTACTGCCAAAGCGTGGGTGATGCCATCGGTGGGAGCTACCAGATCATGGCCACCTGTATCAATCAGGAGATGGCGGCCAAGGCACAGCTGGATCGTTGAAATTCGGTAAAGCCTCGTTGGTGGGCTGCGTCTGTTTAGGTGCCGGTTCTCGGTAAAGACGCGAGTGCTAGGCGGCCCTCACCCCAGCCCTCTCCCAGAGGGAGAGGGGGTGCCCGGTAAACCTTCCGATGAGAGATTTGAATCAGCGTAGTGGTGCTCTGGCGTTATCAGGAGCTACAAGCTGGCGCCCCAGCTACGGCTACACACCTATCCAACCCCCTCTCCCTCAGGGAGAGGGTCGGGGTGAGGGCAAACCCGGGTACCCCATCAACTCCCTTAGAGCACCGGCATCCCCCCCGTCACCGGCAGCATGGCGCCGGAAATGTAGCTCGCTTCATCGGACGCCAGCAGCACATAGGCCGGCGCCAGTTCGACGGGCTGGCCAGGGCGACCCAGCGGCGTGCTGCTGCCGAACTGCTCGGGCTCGTCGGGCTTCATGGTGCTGACGATCAATGGCGTCCAGATCGGGCCGGGGGCCACGCTGTTGGCGCGGATGCCCTTGTCGCCCAGCAGTTGTGCCAGGCCCGCGGTGAAGTTGGCGATGGCGCCCTTGGTGGCCGAGTAGGCCAGCAGCGTCGGCGGGGCGATGTCGGCATTGATCGAGGCGGTGTTGATGATGGAGCCACCGCGCGGCATGTGCTTCACCGCCGCCTGGGTGATGCGGAACATCCCGTGGATGTTCACGTTGAAGGTATGCACCCATTCCTCGTCGGGAATCTCGTCGAGGCTGTCGCGCACCTGCTGAAAGGCAGCGTTGTTGACCAGCACGTCGATGCGCCCGAAGGCCTCGACGGTCTGCTGTACCACGTCCAGGCAGGTCTGGCGCTCGGCCAGGTCGCCCGGCAGCAGCACGGCCTGGCGCCCAGCCTCGCTGACCAGGCGGGCGGTCTCCTCGGCGTCCTCGTGCTCATCCAGGTAGGAGATGGCTACGTCGGCGCCTTCTCGGGCGAAGGCGATGGCCACGGCGCGGCCGATGCCGCTGTCGGCACCGGTGATCAGGGCTTTCTTGCCCGCCAGGCGACCCGAGCCACGATAGCTCTCGGCGCCGCTATCGGGCCGCGGGTCCATACGGGCTTCGGAACCGGGAAAGGTTTGCGGTTGGGGTTTCAACGGAGGCTTGGGATGGTCGGTCATAGGGGACTCCGGCAGAGGAAGGCATCCCGGCAGGCGCCGGGGCGAGCGGTCAGAGGATCGGCTTGCCGCCAGTGACGGCGATGCGCGCACCCGAGGTGTAGCTGGATTCGTCGGACGCCAGCATCACGTAGACTGGTGCCAGCTCCACCGGCTGACCGGGGCGGCCAAGCGGGGTGTTGCCGCCGAATTCCTTGACCTGCTCGGGCGGCATGGTGGCCGGAATCAGCGGGGTCCAGATGGGGCCGGGAGCCACGCTGTTGGCGCGGATGCCTTTCTCGCCGAGCAACTGGGCGAGACCCGCGGTGAAGTTGGCGATGGCGCCCTTGGTGGTGGCATAGGCCAGCAGCGTCGGCCGCGGCATGTCCGAATTCACCGAGGTGGTGTTGATGATGGAGCCGCCCGGGCCCATGTGCTTCACCGCCGCCTGGGTGATGCGAAACATGGCGGTGATGTTCACATCGAAGGTGTAGACCCATTCGTCGTCGGGAATCTCGTCGAGGGTCTCGTGGGTCATCTGGAAGGCGGCGTTGTTGACCAGCACATCGATCCGGCCGAAGGCGGCGACGGTCTGCTCTACGATCGCGAGACACTGCTCGCGCTGGGACAGGCACCCAGGTAGCAGCAGGGCCTCGCGTCCGGCTTCACGCACCAGGCGGGCGGTGTCCTCGGCGTCTTCGTGTTCGTTCAGGTAGCTGATGGCGACATCGGCGCCTTCACGGGCGAAGGCGATGGCCACGGCGCGGCCGATGCCACTATCGCCACCGGTGATCAGCGCCTTCTTGCCGGCCAGACGGCCGGAACCCTTGTAGCTCTGCTCACCGCAATCCGGCAGCGGATTCATGCGCGACTGCAGGCCGGGGACGGCCTGCTGTTGTTCCGGCATCGGGGCTTTGGGGTAATCGGTCATGGAAGCATCCTCGTCGCTTGCGTAATTTTGGTGGCCTGTCAGTACCGACAGGCCACAAGCGGCGAGGGTTCGAGGGGCGGGACGGGCGGCGTGCGCGGGCTAGCGTGGCGCCGGTTCGGCCCAGCGCGGCGCTACGGTGGGCTGCCAGGCGGCGAGGGCGTCTAGCAGGGCGGGCGGCGAGTCTTCCACCTGCAGCATGGCCCGGTGCTGGGGGGCGACGAAGCCTTGGGCGACCAGGTGATCGAGGAAACCTTCCAGTTGGGCGTAGAAGCCGTCCACTTCCAGCAGGCCCATGGGCTTGGCGTGGTAGCCGAGCTGGCCCCAGGTCCAGACTTCGAAGAGTTCCTCCAGAGTGCCCAGGCCACCGGGGAGGGCGATGAAGGCATCGGCCAGCTCGGACATTCGCGCCTTGCGCGCGTGCATACCATCGACCACTTCCAGGCGGGTACAGCCGGTATGGCCCAGCTCGGCGGTCTTCAGGCTCTGCGGGATGATGCCGATCACCTCGCCGCCAGCGGCCAGGGCGGCGTCGGCGACCACGCCCATCAGCCCGACCTTGCCGCCCCCATAGACCAGGGTGAGGCCCCGCTCGGCGAGGGTCCGGCCGAGCTGCGCGGCCGCTTCCTGGAAGACGGGAGAGGCGCCGGGCTTGGCACCACAGAAGACACAGACGGCTTTCAGCGACATGGGAACTCCTTGGCAGGCAAAACGCCTAGCCTAGTCGCCCCACGTGCGGGATCAAAGGGCGCTCATCGCGCAAGGAAATCCTCTTCCGGGGCATTGCCGCTGGCGGCCTGGGCATAGGTGGCGAACAGCTGGCGCAGCAGGGCGGTGAGAGTCATGGCGGGCGTCCTTGGCTGACGGGAGAGGAGGTCATGGTACGCAGAGGTAAGGCACGGCTACCCGGCAAAGGTTTCGATGGGGCCGATAGAGCGAAGCACGCCACGCGCTTGCCATGACCGCTGGAACCCGCCACCCTCGCATCGGTCTGACTGGCGACTTTCACGCATCTGGAGGGTTCATGAAATCCACGTTTTTTGCCGCAGCGTTGTTCGCCTTGGGAAGTAGCGGCGCCTGGGCCGCCGACGTCTGTTCGACACAGATCGAAGCCGGCGACCAGATGACCTACAGCCGCGCCTCGATCCAGGTCCCGGCGTCGTGCAAGACTTTCACCGTGGAGCTGGTCCACAGCGGCAGCCTGCCGAAGAACGTCATGGGCCACAATTGGGTACTGACCCGCTCCACCGACGCCGCTGCCGTCGACGCGGCGGGCATGAACGCTGGCGAGGCCAAGGGCTACCTGCCCGAGGGGGACGAACGCATCATCGCCCATACCAAGATGTTGGGCGGTGGCGAGAAGGATTCGGTGAGCTTCGATACCGGGGCTCTGGAGGCGGGCAAGGAGTACACTTTCTTCTGTTCCTTCCCGGGGCATTTCGGGTCGATGCGAGGGGTGTTGCAGCGGGGGTAAGAGGGGGAGGTTGGGTTGTGGCGGACGACCGGTGCAATCCGACTTCTTGAGCAGGAATTCCTGTGGGTTGGGTTGAGCGGGAGCGAAGCCCCACACCTGGCTCTAGCTGATTATCGAGTGCTTTGATGATTCTGGTTTCGCCCACCCGGGCGAGTCACTTTTGCCAGTCGCGGCAAAAGTAACCAAAAACGCTTGCCCCGGTCATCCGGCCCGGCGCGAAGCGCCAGGTGCGCTCACGCCAGCACCGTGCAGAGGGTCGGTCCAGACGGGCCGTCCATGGCCCGCTGGACCTCTCGCCGCCTCCATGCGGCTCGACCCCCTGCCCGGTACTGGCATGAGCCCTCCTGAACGGGGCGATTTCGCCAGCTTGAAAGTGTTGGTTGAAGAGCCATAACCGTCCGTAGCGTGGACAACGGCGAAGCCTTGTCCACTGGTCACGACCAAGCCCACCTGTGGAAAACGCCGCTACGACCTGACACCGGAAATCGCGGCCATGCCGGTGCGCCGTAGCGACCGCTCCTACAGCAACTGGATACCCTGTAGGAGCGGCCCATGGCCGCGATAAAAACGTTGCTGCCAAAGGGCATTGGCTTCGGTGATTAAGTGCCGCCAGTGAAAAACGCTGCGCGGTTTTCCACGCTACGAATCGCTTTGGCTCTGCCTGTAAACACCGCAATCTCAGGCTGGCACCCCGTCCCCGTCAGTGAGGCCGAGCGAAGCGCGAGGGGCAGGACGCCCCTTCGTGCCGTGCCCCCGAAGCGTAGCGTAGGGCCGAAACGTGGGGTGTGCTTTCTTTTGCTTACTTTTCTTTGCACCGGGCGGCGATCCGCAAGCAAAGAAAAGTGAGTCGCCGGCCAGGCGAAATAGGGGCAGCAGCAATGCCGATAAGCAGCTAGGGCAACCAACATCAAAGACGTTGGGCTTCGCTCCCGCTCAACCCAACCTACCAATGCCAGTCCTCACTCCTTCGCCAACTCCACCTCGATGGCTTCCAGCAGTCGCGGATCATCCGCCGTCACATCCGGCGCGAAACGCCCCACCACCTCTCCATTGCGCCCAATCAGGAATTTCTCGAAATTCCACAGCACCTCGGGCTTGGGATTGGGGCTGCCGCCGCGGCTCAACATGCGCTCGCGGAAGGGGCCGTCGCCGGTAGCCTCGGGCTGGGCGCGGGTCAGCTCTTCGTACAGCGGATGCTTGTCTTCACCCACCACGCTGAGCTTGGCGAACAGGGGGAATTGCACGCCGTAAGTGAGGGTGCAGAATTCCTTGATCTCGGCGTCGCTGCCGGGCTCTTGCTGCTTGAAGTCGTTGGCGGGAAAGCCGAGCACTTCCAGGCCGCGCTCGCGCTGGGCCTCGTAGAGCCGTTCCAGGCCTTCGTACTGGCTGGTGAGGCCACACTTGGAGGCCACGTTCACCACCAGCAGTACCTTTCCCAGGTAGCGCTCCAAGGTCAGGGTTTCGCCGTCGATGGATTGCAGCGGGAGTTTCATCAGGGTTGCGGTCATGGTCGGCTTCCTCGGGGAGAGGCAGTCAGCCTAGCGCAAAAGCGCCGCCTCGGTGGGCGGCGCCTGTCGGTCGGGCGGGGCTCAGCGCTTGAGCTTGACCACGTCGCCGGACACGGTGGTGGTGAAGCCGCTCAGGACGTAGGCCCAGAACCAGTTTTCCTGCACCTGGGTGTTGATCAGGGCATCGCCACCGCGGGATTTGATAGCCGCGTTCTGCGCACGAACGAAGCGATCGTTCTGCTGTACCGGGATGAAGCCCAGCACCATGATGCCGGTGGCCTTGCCTTCGCCGTGGCCGATGACGGTGTACTGCGACGGGTCCAGATTCTGCGTCTTCATCGCGGTACCGGTGCAGCCGGCGACAGCGGCGGCGAGGGCGAAGGAGACGGCGAGCTTGGCGAAACGTTGCATGGAGTGATCCTTTTCTGGTTGGCAATGCCGGGCTTCGTTTCCCGGCCGCCTGCACTCTAGCAGCGCTCGGCCGCGGGTGAGCGCCGTTCATGCCGGTGATGGAGCCGCTCCTCTCGTTATCAGGTGATAGCACCTCGATCTAAGCCTGGATGGTCCGAGCTGCTACCATCGCCCGCCTTTCGTCCGGCGGCGCGCCGGGCGCCGTTACGGAGACCTCGTGTGAATCTGCCTCTCGTCCTCAATCTCGTCGCCTTCGCCGTGCTGCTCGGCCTGTTGGCGCGCACGCGCCGCACCGGCTGGAGCCTGGCCGTGCGCGTCTTCATCGGCCTCGCTCTGGGCGTGGCCTTCGGCCTGGTGCTGCAAGTCGTCTACGGCCATGACGCCCCGGTGCTCAAGACCTCCATCGGCTGGTTCAACCTGGTCGGCAACGGCTACGTGCAGCTGCTGCAGATGAGCATCATGCCGCTGGTGTTCGCCTCCATCCTGGCCGCCGTGGCGCGGCTGCGCGAGGCCTCGTCCATGGGGCGGATCAGCCTGCTGACCCTCGGCACCCTGCTGTTCACCACGGCCATCGCCGCCCTGGTCGGGGTACTGGTCACCTGGCTGTTCGGCCTGAGCGCCGAGGGGCTGGTACAGGGTGCCCAGGAAAGCGCGCGCCTGGCCACCCTGCAGAGCAGCTACGTCGGCAAGGTGGCGGACCTGTCGGTGCCGCAGCTGCTGCTATCCTTCATTCCGAAGAATCCCTTCGCCGATCTGTCCGGTGCCAATCCCACCTCCATCATCAGCGTGGTGATCTTCGCCGCCTTCCTCGGCGTCGCCGCCCTGCGCCTGCAGCGTGACGATCCGGTCCGCGGCGAGAAGGTGCTGGCCGGTATCGACGTGCTCCAGGCCTGGGTGATGAAGCTGGTGCGGTTGCTGCTGCAGCTCACCCCCTATGGCGTGCTGGCGCTGATGACCAAGATGGTCGCCACCGCCAGCCCCCAGGACGTGCTCAAGCTGGGCACCTTTCTGATCGCCTCCTACCTGGGCCTGGCGATCCTCTTCGGCGTGCATGCGCTGCTGCTGACGCTGAGCGGCCTGTCGCCGGCGCGCTTCTTTCCCAAGGTCTGGCCGGTGCTGAGCTTCGCCTTCACCAGTCGCTCCAGCGCGGCGACCATCCCGCTGAACATCGAGGCCCAGACCGAGCGCCTCGGCGTGCCGCCGGCCATCGCCAGCTTCGCCGCCTCCTTCGGCGCCACCATTGGCCAGAACGGCTGCGCCGGGCTCTATCCGGCCATGCTGGCGGTGATGATCGCCCCGACGATGGGTATTAACCCCTTCGATCCGCTGTGGATCGCCACCCTGGTCGGCATCGTCACCCTGAGTTCGGCGGGCGTGGCCGGCGTGGGCGGCGGCGCCACCTTCGCCGCCCTGATCGTGCTGCCGGCTCTGGGCCTGCCGGTCACCCTGGTCGCCCTGCTGGTGTCCATCGAACCCCTGATCGACATGGGGCGCACCGCGCTCAACGTCAACGGCGCCATGACCGCCGGTACCTTGACCGCACGCTGGATGGGGCAGTTGGACAAGGCCGCCTACGACCGCGACGACCGCGCAGAGGCACCGGCGGCGCCGCTAGGGCGCGGTTGAGGCGGTAGCGCTCGAAGGGCGGTGTTGCAGTCAGCGCCGCCTGCCGTTCAACGCTCGCCCACCGCCCAGTCTTGGTCGTCCCGGCACGTCCAGTCCGCGGGCAGCACCCCCGCGCGCACCAGGCGATGGATGGACGAGTAGGGCCATTCCTCCGCTCGGTGGGTGTAGCCGTGCTTCACCGGATTGCCGTGGATGTAGTCGAGATGCCGCTGCAGGTCCTGCTCGTCCTTCATCCGTTGCGCCCAGTAGCGTCGCTGCCAGAGACCGCGCTCGCGCTTGAGCCGGCGTGACAGCTGGACCGTCGTCAGCGGCGGCAACTGGCTGGAGAAGCCCACCTTGATCAGGTTCCAGCGCAGCGGATAGTCGCCGTCATCCGCCGGCAGGCGCCAGAGCGCATGCAGGTGGTCGGGTAGCACCACCATGCCGAGGATCTCGAAGGGATGAGCGGCCTTCACCTGGCGTATCGCCGCCCGTAACAGACCGATGTGATCGGTGAGCAGGGTGGCGGTCGGGTCATTGAGATGGAGCGTGAAGAAAAAGCTGCCGCCCGCGGCGAGGCTGGGTCGGGGGTTCATGGTCACCATCCATGGTGAGTCGAAAACCCTAGTCTAGAGCCTTTTCCTGGGGTGCTCCATGGGCCGGCGTGCCGTCGGGCGTCGCTGGCCCGGCTAGCGACGCCGCGCGCTGTAGACCTTGAAGCCGTCGCGCTGGGCCAGGGTGCGGCAATTGCCGAAGGCGGCCTCGATCAGCGGCGGATAGCGCAGGAAACTGTTGGCCACCAGGCGCAACTCACCGCCCGGGCGCAGGTGGCGCACCGCCTCGGCCAGCAGGGTCTCGGTGGTGCGGTAGTCGGTCTTCACGCCGCTGTGGAAGGGCGGATTGCTGACGATGGCCGCCAGCCCGGTGGGCGCTGCTGCTATGCCGTCGCCAGCGCTCACCGTCCCGGTGAGGCCGTTGGCGGCCAGGGTCTGGCGACTGCTGGCGACGGCGAAGGCGTCCACGTCGAGCAGGTGCAGGGTGCTGGCCGGATAGCGCCGAGCCAGGGTGGCGCCGATCACCCCGGCACCGCAGCCGAAGTCCAGCACCGGGCCCTCGGGCAGGCCATCGAGGTGTTCCAGCAGCAGGGCGGTGCCCACGTCCAGCCGGCCGTGGCTGAAGACGCCCGGCAGGCTGACGACCTCCAGCGCCGCCAGGGGCTGGCGTTGCAGCCAGGCATCCGGGCGGGGATCGGCGTCACTCTGCGGCCCCTGTACCACCCACAGCTGGCAGTGGCGGGCGCTATCGAGCTTACTGGCGCTGCCGAAGGCGCCCAGTTGGCGCGCGGCGCGCTCGATGCCGGCCTTCTTTTCACCCACCAGATAGAGATTGCCGGTGGCGGGCAGCCGTCGGGCCAGGGCGGTGAGCAGGAACTCGGTGGCCTCCCGCGACTTGGGCAGGAACAATACCGCATCCGTCACCTCGGCCGCGGGCGGTTCTATGCCGAAGGAACAGCGTTCCGGATAGCGCGCTGCCAGGTGTTCCGCCTCGCCCGCGTGCCAGCTCCAGCCATGCGCTGCGGGCAGGACGCCGAGCAGCTCGTCGGCGGGCAGACCGGCGAGCAGCAGCGGGCCGCCAAAACGTTCGGGGTGACGGAGGAGGACTTCGCTACGCGGATCCATGGCACTACCTGGCGAAAAAGCGCGAACTTTAGCAGACCACCCGCTGCGGCGTGCCGGCGAGATGGCCGCGGGCATTGTCGGCGAGCTGGCCGATGATGCGCTGGCGGGCTTCGCGACTGCCCCAGGCGTTGTGCGGGGTGACGATCAATCGCGGAATGTCGCCGGCCAGGAGGGGATTGCCCTCGCGCGGGGGCTCCACGCTGAGCACGTCGGTGGCGGCCCCGGCCAGGTGGCCGCGTCTCAGGCAGTCGGCTAGCGCCTGTTCGTCGACGATGCCGCCACGGGCGGTGTTGACCAAGAAGGCCGTGGGTTTCATCGCCGCCAGTTCTGCCGCGCCGATCAGGCCGCGGGTCTGCTCGGTGAGCGGGCAGTGCATCGTCAGGGCATCCACCTGGGGCAAGAGCTCGGCCAGCGGCAGGCTGCCAGGTCGCACCGGGCGACCGGGCAACTGGCCCACCAGGGTCTGCATGCCGAAGGCTTCGGCCAGGCGCTTGACCGCGCTGCCCAGTTCGCCCAGGCCGAGCAGGCCGAGGGTCTTGCCTTCCAGTTCGACGATGGGATGGTCCAGCAGGCAGAACTGCTTGGCGGTCTGCCAGCGCCCGGCGCGGACGTCCGCCTGATAGTCCGGCAGCCGGGTGGCCAGCGCCAGCAGCAGGGCCAGGGTGTGCTGGGCCACCGAGGCGGTGCCGTAGCCCTGGCAATTGCAAACGCGCACGCCCTGGGCGCGGGCGGCGTCCAGATCGACGTTGTTGGTGCCGGTGGCACTGACCAGTACCAGTTTCAGCTCCGGGCAGGCCGAAAGGATGGCGGCATCCAGCATCACCTTGTTGACGATGGCGACCTGGGCTCCCGCCAGGCGGGCGGCGACGTCCTCCTGGGCGATGGCGGGGTGCAGTTCCAGCTCGTCGAACACCGCGCATAGCGGCGCCGGGTCCAGATCGCCCAGGTCGAGGGAGGCATAGTCGAGGAACACGGCGCGAACGGGCATGATGACTCCAGCGAGAGAGTAAGGGAGGTCGAGCCTAGCAGCCAGGCGTCGTCCAGGAAAACCGCCAGGCCGTGGCTGGAGTATGCTGCAGGGATGAATTACCTCGCGCATCTGCACCTGGGCGGCCCCGGCCGCGAAGACCGGCTCGGCAGCCTCTACGGCGATTTCGTCAAGGGCTCGCCGGATGCCTGGCCGGTCGGCATCGCCGCGGGCATCCGCCTGCACCGGCGCATCGACGTCTATACCGACGACCATCCCCTGGTGATCCAGGCCAAGACCCGCCTGCCCAAGGCGCGGCGGCGGGTGGCCGGGCTGCTGGTGGACGTCTTCTTCGATCACTGCCTGGCCCGGCACTGGCACGACTACGCCGATCAGACCCTGCCCAGCTTCACTGCCGACTGCTATAGAACCCTGCTCGCGGAGTCGGCGCTGCCACCGCGACTGGCGCGCATCGCCCCGCTCATGGCGCAACAGGATTGGCTCGGCAGCTACAGGGATTTCGCCGTGCTGGAGCGAGTGGTGGACGGCATGGCCCGGCGGCTGTCACGCCCAGAGTTGCTGGCCGGGGCCTTCGCCGAACTGGCCGGCGCCTACGACGGCCTGGAAGAGGATTTTCGCCACTTCTATCCGCAACTGCAGGCCTTCGCCGCCGCCGAGCGGGCCGCGGCGCGGCTCACCGGCTGAATCCCCAGGCGCGCGGCGATGGCCACCTGGCACTGGCCGGCCAGGACCTGGCGGGGTTGGCCGGCGGACGGCAGCGGCGGCAGCAGGTCGATCCTCAGGGTGGTCCCGCCGCTTTCCAGCAACCGCCGCAGGTGACTGACCAGGTCGTCGTCGCCGATGAAGGCCGCCTCCCGGTCGGGCAAGCCATCGCGCCAGTAGCTCAGGGCCACCGGTTGCAATGGGGTACCGGTGGCTATGGCTGGGCTCAGCAGCCGACCGTGGAAGGTCTTGAGCTGGCTGCCATCGGTGGTGGTGCCCTCGGGGAAGAGCACCAGCGAAAACCCCTGGGTCAGGCGTGCCGTCAGGGCTTCGCCCAACACCTCGCCGCGTTCGGCGCCACGCTGGATGAACAGGGTGCCAGCCTGGCGGGTCAGCCAGCCGGCGAAGGGCCAGGCCGCCACCTCTGCCTTGGACAGGAAGCTCAGCGGCTGCAGGCTGCCGACTCCGATAATGTCGAGCCAGGAGACGTGATTGGCCAGCCAGAGATGGGTCCCCGCGGCCGGTGCGCCCCGGACCTCCAGGCGCAGGCGCAACGCGGCCGCCAGCACCCGGAAGAAGCGCTGGGTCAGCCGCTGACGCAGCCCCAGGCACGGGCGGCGGCTGAGCGTCGTTGCCAGGGCCACGCCCAGGGCGAACAGCGCGCCGAGCAGCAGCGCGGCGAGCACCGGCAGCAGCCGCAGGCCGAGGCGCAGTCGGCTCATACCGCAGCCTTGAAGTGGCGGGCGTAGCGCGGGCAGAGATCTTCGCGGTGCAGCAGGATGAAGACGTCGGCCACGCCGAACTCCGGGTCCCAGCAGGGCGCGCCGCAGACCTGGGCGCCCAGGCGCAGATAGGCCTTGAGCAGTGGGGGCAACTGCACCACCAGGTTGTCCGGCACGGCGACGAAGGGCAGCGGGCGTCGCGGCGTGGCGCGGATCGCTGGGGTGCGCTCGTCGCGGGCGGCGTGGCGTAGCAGGGCGGCGGCCTGCAGGCCGCCGTCGGCCATGGGGACGCTGGCGCAGCCCATCAGGTAGCGATAGCCGCCACTGGCCATGATCTCGGCCAGTTCGGCCCAGAGCAGGGCGATAGCCGCACCGGTACGATGGCCGTTGGCGACGCAGGTCCGCCCGATCTCCAGGATCGGCCCCTGCAGCTCATCGAGGCCGTCCAGCTGGAATTCGCTTTCGCTGTAGAGGCTGCCGACCTGGGCCCGGCGGCGACCGTCGAGCAGACGCGTGGTGGCGATCAGCTCGCCGCTGCGCAGGTCACGCACGCCCAGGTGCAGGCAGTGGGCGTCGAAGGCGTCCTGGTCGAGGCCGTCGGCGAAATGGACGCCGTAGGTACTGCCGAAGACCGAAGCCCGCAGGCGCTGGGCGGCGCGGATGTCCGCGGTGGTCGAGAGGCGTTCGGCGCGAAGCGCGGGCGGTGCGGACACGAGACTCGGCATGGCAGGGCTCCTGCAACGGTTGTGCAGCAAACCCTAGGTAGCCCCCATGACAGCCCCGTGAAGCGGTCATGGCGATTGCGTGACGAGCGGTCGTCGAGCGTTGCAGGGGCGCCTTCCAGATGCCTCGCCGCGCCATCGGGCTGACCGAACGCATTCGCAATTGCTAAGTTGGACGCGTAGACTGATACGTCAATCCTATTTTTTTCCAGCATGAAGGTTCTGGCCATGCAGATCGCGGCGAACACGGCGGTATCCATCGACTACACCCTGACCAACGACGCCGGCGAAGTCATCGACAGCTCCGCTGGTGGTGCTCCGCTGGTCTACCTGCAAGGCGCGGGCAACATCATCCCGGGTCTCGAGCGCGCCCTGTCCGGCAAAGAGGCTGGCGACGAGCTGAAGGTGGCCATCGAGCCGGAAGACGCCTACGGCGAATACAGCCCCGAGCTGGTCGCTACCCTGGGCCGCGAAATGTTCGAAGGCGTGGACGAGCTGGAAGTGGGCATGCAGTTCCATGCCTCCGGCCCGGACGGCGCCATGCAGATCGTCACCGTGCGTGACATCGAGGGCGACCAGGTTACCGTCGACGGCAATCATCCCCTGGCCGGCCAGCGCCTGAACTTCGCTGTCAAGGTCGTCAACGTGCGTGCCGCCAGCGACGAAGAGATCGCCCACGGCCACATCCATGGCGAGGGTGGTCACCACCACTAAGCCTGACTCCAGGCTCCTCGCGACGCCCGCTCCGGCCCCGCCGGCGCGGGCGTCGTCGTTTCCGGACGGTACGAGTAGGGGCGGCCCTCACCCCAACCCTCTCCCCAGGGGAGAGGGGGCTGGTTGGGTGGTGTGGTGTAGGGTGGATGACGGCGCAGCCTCATCCACGCAGGCACGCGGCTCACGTGGAAAAGGCTGCGCGGCTTTGCGCCCTACCGGGCCAGGGCTGCCTTAAGGGCGCACTACCAGCGCCTGGTTGCCTTCCTCGCGGACCCAGAACAGCGTGGCCCCGGCCACGGCGGCGGGCATGAACAGGGCGTTCAGGCCGGGTACCAGCAGCGCCAGATAGGTCACGCCGCCGAAGCCCAGGCAGCGCAGGCGGCGGGTCCGCAGCCAGGCGAGCATGCTGCGGAAATCCAGCTTGTGGTTGTCGGCCGGGAAGTCGATGTACTGCACCGCCATCATCCAGACGCCGAACAGGATCCACAGCGGTGCGGCGATCAGGTTGAGACCGGGGATGAAAGTCAGTACCAGCAGGCCCAGGGCGCGCGGCAGGTAGTACCCCAGCTTGCGCAGCTCGCGCTGCAGGGTGCGGGGCACCATGGTCACCAATTCGGTGAGGTTGAAGGGCGGAAAGTCGTCCTGTCCGCGTACCAGCACCTCCACCTTCTCGGCGAGGAAGCCGTTGAAGGGCGCGGCTACCAGGTTGGCCAGCATGGTGAAGGTGAAGAAGATGATCGCCAGCAGCAACAGCACGAACAGTGGCCAGAGCAGCCATTCGACGAAGCCCGCCCAAGTCGGCAGGCTGGGCATCAGTTGTTCCAGCCAGCCCTCAAAGCCACGCACGGCGAAGGTGAGGATGGCCGCATAGAGCAGCAAATTGATGATCAGCGGGATGACCACGAAGCGGCGCAGGCCGGGGCGGGTCACCAGGCGCAGGCCTTCGGCGAAGTAGGCGGAGCCGGACAGGGGAGCGACAGCCATGTAGATTCCTGACGAGTGGCGGGAATGCACAGCTTACCTCAGGGCTCCATTGGCGAAGCGGTCGACATAGGCGCGCCCTATGGTCTGGATTTAGAATGGTCGCTTCTGTGGAAAGGTCGCTCCCGTTAGGCTGAGCACCATCCCTGGACCCGGCGTCCGTCGCGGACGGTGCCGGTCGCGCCATCGCCAGGAGCGATTGGCGCTGCGGAACGGCTCCGCACGAACCCCGGCCGGCGCGCCCCTCAAGGCGCGCGGGCCATTTCACTCTTAGGTCTGCCGGAGATCCCGGCAGGGAGAATGTCATGTCAGAAGCCAGCACCTCGCGCCATTCGCGCCTCATCATCCTCGGTTCCGGTCCGGCCGGTTACACGGCGGCGGTCTATGCCGCCCGTGCCAACCTCAAGCCGCTGTTGATCACCGGCATGCAGATGGGCGGCCAGCTGACCACCACCACCGAGGTCGACAACTGGCCGGGCGACCCCCACGACCTGACCGGTCCGGCGCTGATGGAGCGTATGCGCGAGCACGCCGAGCGCTTCGAGACCGAGATCGTCTTCGACCACATCAACGCCGTGGACTTCGGTGGCAAGCCCTACACCCTCAAGGGTGACAGCGCCACCTACACCTGCGACGCCCTGATCATCGCCACCGGTGCCAGCGCCCGCTACCTGGGCCTGGCCAGCGAAGAGGCCTTCATGGGCAAGGGCGTGTCCGCCTGCGCCACCTGCGACGGCTTCTTCTATCGCAACCGTGAGGTGGCGGTGGTCGGCGGCGGCAATACCGCGGTCGAGGAGGCCCTGTACCTGGCCAACATCGCCAGCAAGGTGACCCTGATCCACCGGCGCGAGACCTTCCGCGCCGAGAAGATCCTGCAGGACAAGCTGCGTGCCCGGGTCGCCGAAGGCAAGATGGCGCTCAAGCTCAATGCCAGCGTCGACGAGGTGCTGGGTGACAACATGGGCGTCACCGGCGTGCGCATCAAGAACAACGATGGCAGCACCGAAGAGCTGCAGGTGGCCGGCCTGTTCGTCGCCATCGGTCACACCCCCAACACCGGGCTGTTCGAAGGCCAGTTGGAGACCCATGACGGCTACCTGGTGGTGAAGGGCGGTCGCGAGGCCAATGCCACCGCCACCAACGTGCCGGGCGTGTTCGCCGCGGGCGACGTGGCCGACCACACCTACCGCCAGGCCATCACCTCGGCCGGTGCCGGTTGCATGGCCGCGCTGGACGCCGAGCGCTATCTGGATGGGTTGGGCGATTTGCAGGTGCTGTAAAGCTTTCTGGTCTTGGGGTTCATTGATCGCGGCCATGGGCCGCTCCTACAAGAACGGAAGCTACCGTAGGAGCGGCCCATGGCCGCGATAAGACAGTTGCTCCTAAAGGCGAGCCGGTATCCGTAGGAGCGGTCGCTACAGCGTACCGGCATGGCTGCGATTAGAGGAGGGTGTTCCCAGGGAGCGCTAAGCAAAGCCCAGCATGGGCCTTGGTGCTGTTCGTATAGATCAGAAAAAACACCGCGGCTCTTTATCGAGCACGCGGCGTTTTGTTAAGTGAACAGTATTGCGGCAATGCCAGGAATTTTTCGTTTTCGGAGGCTTCCCGTGCGCGGCAAGAGCTGCCTTGGCGACCCATCTGAAAATGCAAAGAGCCCCCGACCGATAGGTCGGGGGCTCTTTGTTTTGGGCTTCCCTCTCCCAGAGGGAAAGGGGGGCGACGTGCCTCTTACTTACCGTACACCGGCAGACGGGCGCAGACGGCCTTGACCTTCTCGCGCACGGCGTCGATCACCGACTCGTCGCCCATGTTGCCGAGGATGTCGCAGATCCAGCCGGCCAATTCGCGGCATTCGGCTTCCTGGAAGCCGCGGGTGGTGACCGCCGGGGTGCCGATGCGCAGACCGGAGGTGACGAAGGGCGAGCGCGGATCGTTCGGCACCGAGTTCTTGTTCACGGTGATGAAGGCGCGACCCAGGGCGGCGTCCGCGTCCTTGCCGGTGATTTCCTGCTTGATCAGGCTGAGCAGGAACAGGTGGTTGTCGGTGCCACCGGAGACCACGTCGAAGCCACGCTCGATGAAGACGCTGGCCATGGCCTGGGCGTTCTTGATCACCTGCTGCTGATAGGTCTTGAACTCGGGTTGCAGGGCTTCCTTGAAGCACACGGCCTTGCCGGCGATAACGTGCATCAGCGGGCCACCCTGGGCGCCGGGGAAAACCGCCGAGTTGAGTTTCTTCTCGATGGCTTCGTTGGCCTTGGCCAGGATCAGGCCGCCGCGCGGGCCGCGCAGGGTCTTGTGGGTGGTGCTGGTGACTACGTCGGCGAAGGGCACCGGGTTCGGGTAGACGCCCGCGGCAACCAGGCCGGCGAAGTGGGCCATGTCGACGAACAGGTAGGCGCCCACGGCATCGGCGATGGCGCGGAAGCGGGCGAAGTCCAGCACCTGGGAGTAGGCGGAGTAGCCGGCGACGATGACCTTGGGCTTGTGCTCCTGGGCCAGGCGCTCGACCTCGGCGTAGTCGATCAGACCCTGCTCGTCGATGCCGTACTGCACGGCGTTGTACAGCTTGCCGGAGGAGGAGACGGTGGCACCGTGGGTCAGGTGGCCGCCGTGAGCCAGGCTCATGCCGAGGATGGTGTCGCCGGCTTCGATCAACGCCAGGTACACGGCCGAGTTGGCCTGGGAACCGGAGTGCGGCTGGACGTTGGCGTAGTCGGCGCCGAACAGCTGCTTGGCGCGGTCGATGGCCAGTTGCTCGACCACGTCGACGTATTCGCAGCCACCGTAGTAGCGCTTGTGCGGATAGCCTTCGGCGTACTTGTTGGTCAGCACCGAACCCTGGGCCTCCATGACCGCCGGACTGGTGTAGTTTTCCGAGGCGATCAGCTCGATGTGGTCTTCCTGGCGCTGGGCTTCCTGCTGCATGGCGGCATGGAGGTCGGCGTCGAAGCGGGCGAGGGTGGTTTCACGGCTGAACATGGCGGCAGGGTCCCCTGAGGCATGGCAAGAGCGAGCCCGGTCCGGGCTCGTGAAAGCCGCCATTCTACCCCATCGCGGGAAGCCTGAGGTATGAGCGCCGGTCATGCACCGGCGCCATGGGTCTCATGTGAGGACCGGGAACAGTCCCTGGCGCTCGAGGCGTTTGCGCAGTTGCTCCGGGGGCAGCGGGCGGTCGAAGAGGAAGCCTTGCACCTCGTCGCAGCCATGGGCGCAGAGGAAGTCGAGCTGTTCCTGCTCCTCGACGCCTTCGGCGATCACCGAGAGGTTGAGGCTGTGGGCCATGGCGATGATGGCCCGGGCGATCTGGGCATCCTGCTCGCCATGGGGCAGGCCGTCGACGAAGCTGCGGTCGATCTTGAGGATGTCGATGGGAAATTGCTTGAGGTAGTTGAGCGACGAGTAGCCGGTGCCGAAGTCGTCCACCGCGATGCACAGCCCCAGGTTCTTGAGTTCGCCCAGCAGCATCAGCGCCTCGCCGACATCACGCATGAGGATGCTCTCGGTCAGCTCCAGTTCCAGGCAGGCCGGGGCCAGGCCGGTCTCGGCGAGGATCTGGGCGATGCGCTGGCCGAGTTGGCCGTCGTTGAACTGGCGGGCGGAGAGATTCACCGAGACCTTGGGAATGCGCACCTTGGCAGCGTGCCATTCGCGCATCTGCCGGCAGGCCTCACGGATCACCCAGTCGCCCACCTGGACCACCAGGCCGATCTCTTCCAGCACCGGGATGAATTCCGCCGGGGAGACGTGACCGCGCACCGGATGCTCCCAGCGCAGCAGGGCCTCGACGCCGGTCAGGCGACCGTTGTCGCAGCGGTACTGCGGCTGGTAGTGCAGGCGGAATTCGCCCTGCAGCAGGGCGTGGCGCAGGTCGGCCTCCAGTTCCAGGCGCTCCAGGGCGCGGGCGTTCATCTCGGCCTGGTAGAACTGGAAGTTGTTCTTGCCCATCTCCTTGGCGTGGTACATGGCCGTGTCGGCGTTCTTCATCAGTTGGCTGAGTTCGTGGCCGTCCTGAGGCGAGAGGGCGATGCCGATGCTGGCGGAGACGAAGAATTCGCGGCCTTCGAGGATGAAGGGGTCGGACAGCTGGGCGAGGATCTGCTCACCGACGCGGATCGCCTGGGCGAGGGCGGTTTCGCGGCTTTCCAGGCCGTACAGCAGCAGGGTGAATTCGTCGCCCCCCATGCGCGCCACGCTGTCCTCGGTGCCAACGCAGGCGGTCAGGCGCACGGCCACTTCCTTGAGCAGGCGGTCGCCGGCGGCGTGGCCGAGGGAGTCGTTGATCGGCTTGAAACGGTCGAGGTCGAGGAACATCAGCACCACCCAGCTGCCGTTGTGGCGGCTCTGCTGCAGGGCGTTGTGCAGGCGATCCTGGAACAGGGTGCGGTTGGGCAGCAGGGTCAGGGCGTCGTAGTAGGCCAGGCGGTGGATGCGCCGCTCGCTGGCCTTGCGCTCGCTGATGTCGACGAAGAAGCAGACGTAGCTCATCAGGTCGCCGTCATCGTCGCGGATGGCGGTGATGCCGACCCAGGAGGGATAGGGCTCGTTGTCGTGGCGGCGCTGCCAGAGTTCGCCTTCCCAGCTTTCCTCGGTACGCAGCTGCTGCATCACGTGCTGCAGCTGGTTGGCTTCCTGTTTGTCGGCACAGAGCATCATCGGCTGCTGGTCGAGGACCTGCTCGGGGGTGAAGCCGGTGATGCGGGTGAAGGTGCGGTTGACGCGGACGATGTAGCCGGCCGGGTCGGTGACCAGGATGGCACCGGCGGAGTGATCGAACACCGTCGCCGCCATGCGCATGTCCTTGTCGGTGCGGCGCTGGGCGGAGATGTCGCGGCAGACGCCGAGCAGGCCGGCGAAGCGTTCGTGGTCGTCCCACAGCGGCTTGAGGCGCAGCTCGATCTGCAGGGTGTGGCCGGCGGCGTGCAGGCAGTCGAGCACCTGGGGAGCGAAGCGTTCCTGGCGCAGGACGGAGAGTGCGCGCGGGTCGTCGAGGCTGCGCATCAGGTGTTGCAGGGTACGGCGGAACTCCTGCAACTGGCGCGTGTGGACCACCAGGTCAGTCAGGCGCCGTTGCTGCAGTTCGGCGATAGTATAGCCCAGCAGCTCCTCCACCGAGGGGCTGATGTAGCTGAGCACCAACTGGGCGTCGGTGGTGAAGATGACGTCGCTGATGCTTTCCGCCAACTGCCGATAGCGGTTTTCGCTGCCGCGCAGACGATCACTGGCGCGCACCATGTCGGTGACATCCAGGGCCAGGCCGACCACGCTGGCGGCGGTGCCGTCCGGACGGCTGGCGAGGCGCTGCTCGCGCACGTCGAACCAGCGCCAGCCACCGTTGCGGTGCTGCCAGCGCAACAGGCTGCTGCTGGGCTGATCGGAGAGCGTCGGTCGCATGCTCACCACCCGGGCGTGCAGCTCGGCGTCGTCCGGGTGCAGGCGCTCGCGCCCGAGGCTGGTGAGGACCCCGGGTGCATAGCCGAGCTTGAGCGCCAGCGGATGGCTCTCGTAGGTCAGCTCGCCACTGGCCACGTCGTAGGTGTAGAGGGTGTCGGGGATGGCGCTGATCAGATTGGACCAGAAGGCATCACGCTCGAGCAGACGCAGCTCGCTGAGCTTGCGCTGGGTGATGTCGTTGAGACTGAGCAGGGTGGCATCGAGGTGCTGCGGGTCGGCCGGCAGGTGCATGCTCAGCCAGAGGTGGCGCTCGCCCGCGCCGCTTTCGATGCAGGTTTCCAGCTCCAGCACCTGCTGCCCGGAAAGCAGGCCGGCCAGCAGGCGGTATCTCTTGCCACCGGGTTGCACGCGGGAGTACCCCACCAGCCGCTCCCAGGCCTGGTCCAGCCGGTCGATACCGAGCATCTCCAGCGCCCGCTGGTTGATCTCGGTGATGCGGACCCTCCGGCCAAGGGACTCGAAGGTTTCGGGCTGGTTGGTGAGCAGCTCGGTGAGCTGTTCCGGCGTCTCGATGCCGAGCGTCTGCAGTGCCGGGTAGAGACCGCTCAGGTCGACCACGCAGATGCCGGTGTGGACGCCGTTGAAGATGTTCTCGTAGCGCTGGCGAGTGGTCTGGATGGTATCCAGGTTGCGCTGCTGCTCGGTGACGTCGCGCAGTACCCAGACGAAGCCGTCCTGCACCTGGGTGCGATCGCGCAGCACGCGCGCGCTCGGCTGGCTGTCGGCCAGGGCGTGGCAGCTGACGGAGAAGCGCCGGGGCTGCTCGTCCACCCAGAGGGTGACCAGGGGCTGACCGCCGGCTTCGGCGTGCGCCGGGGCGACCAGCTGCGGCAGCAGACTGGCCAGGTAGTACTGGGAAGCCTCGCTGGGGGCGATGCCGAGCACGCGTCCGGCGGTGGCATTGACATAGACCAGGCGGCCATCGGCCTGGGTCATGCAGACGAATTCCTCGATGCCGTTCAGCGCCGTGCCGGCCAGCCGCAGGCTGCGCCGCGAGGCCTGGGTTAGCGCCCGCAAACCCTGGTCTTCGCGCAGCAGCAGGTGCAGCAGCACGCCGGTCACCAGGCCGAAGAAGGTGAACAGCGCCAGGCGTCCGAGGGACTCCTGCAGGTGCAGCCCCGGTCCACCGGTAGCCGAGTAGGCGGCGACCACCTGCCAGTCACTGTGCGCCAGCGGTTGGCGGACGACATTCTCGGTCGCCGTGTTCTGCGGCTGGGTCGAGAAGAGCGTGACGCCCTGGTTGATATCCTCCAGACGCCAGTCGAGGCCTTCCGTCATCCGCGTCTGTCGCCAGAGTACCTCGCTCAGCGGGGCGCCGTTCAGCACCCACCAACCGCGCTGCTGGTCCGGATCGCCCGCGATGACCAGGTAGAGCGGCGCTTTGGCCGCGGGGTTGAAGTCGTAGAGGAAGTCCGCCTGCAGGAAATCCGCATGGTTGGTGCGTTTGAGCAACTGCTGAAGGAAGGCGGCGTCCGGCGCCTCGGCCAGGCGCGCGGCGCGTAGCGTGGCGTTGGCCGGCAACCAGCGCACCTGCTCCAGGCCGGGAAAGAAATCGTCGAGGCTGAGCCGCTGGTTGGGCGTCAGCGGCAGGTTGGGGTCGTCGGCTCCGCGCAGCGTACTGCGCACGGCCTGCGCCTTGAGTGCCAGGCTGAAGTCGAGCGTGTTGGCCAGTTGCCGGGTCAGACTCTCCAGTTGTTCGTGGCGCAGCGCCGAGCGCTCGGCGACGCCATTGAGCGCTTGCCAGAACATCATCGCCAGCATCACCACCAGCGACAGGACCAGCAGGGCGCAAGTCAGGCGGCGCGGCGACGGGGCGATTGGCTCTTCCGGCAAGGTGGAGGGCGGAGTGTTCACGGCAGACTGCTTTCCTGCGGGAGCGTGGGCCATACGACTGCGCCCGATTCCGCGGGGCAGAGCTGGCCTATGATAATGTGGCAAGAGGTGCGCCCGCCTGCTTTTTCCGCGCCTTCACCACGGGTGCTTTCGTCGCCCGGGGTTTCGACAGCGTTCGCCGCTGACGCCATACTGTGTCCCCTGTTTTTCATTCCGCTCCCAAGGTCCAACCATGGCTCAATACGTCTACACCATGCATCGGGTCGGCAAGGTCGTGCCGCCCAAGCGTGAGATCCTCAAGAACATCTCCCTGTCGTTCTTCCCCGGCGCCAAGATCGGCGTGCTGGGTCTGAACGGTGCGGGCAAGTCCACGCTGCTGCGCATCATGGCCGGCGTCGATACCGAGATCGAAGGTGAAGCGCGTCCGATGCCCGGTATCAATGTGGGTTATCTGCCGCAGGAGCCGAAACTTGATCCCGAGCAGACGGTTCGTGAGGTGGTCGAGGAAGCCGTTGGTCAGATCAAGCAGGCCCAGGCGCGACTGGACGAGGTCTACGCCGCCTACGCCGAGCCGGATGCCGACTTCGACGCCCTGGCCGCCGAGCAGGCCAAGCTGGAGGCCATCCTCCAGGCCGCCGACGGTCACAACCTGGACCGCCAGCTGGAAGTCGCCGCCGACGCCCTGCGCCTGCCGGCCTGGGACGCCAAGGTCGGGGTGCTCTCCGGTGGCGAGAAGCGCCGCGTGGCGCTCTGCCGCCTGCTGCTGTCGGCCCCTGACATGCTGTTGCTGGACGAACCCACCAACCACCTGGACGCCGACTCGGTGGCCTGGCTGGAGCACTTCCTGCACGACTTCCCCGGCACCGTGGTGGCCATCACCCACGACCGCTACTTCCTCGACAACGTCGCCGGCTGGATCCTGGAACTGGACCGCGGTCAGGGCATTCCCTTCGAGGGCAACTACTCTGGCTGGCTGGAATCCAAGGCCGCGCGCCTGACACAGGAAGCCAAGCAGGAGGCCGCCCACGCCAAGGCCATGAAAGCCGAACTGGAATGGGTGCGCTCCGGCGCCAAGGCCCGCCAGTCCAAGTCCAAGGCCCGTCTGCAGCGCTTCGAGGAAATGCAATCCCAGGAATTCCAGAAGCGCAGCGAGACCAACGAGATCTACATCCCCGCTGGCCAGCGCCTGGGCGACAAGGTCATCGAGTTCAAGAACGTCAGCAAGGGCTACGGCGATCGCCTGCTGATCGACAACCTGAGCTTCACCGTGCCCAAGGGCGCCATCGTCGGCGTCATCGGTGGCAACGGCGCGGGCAAGTCGACCCTGTTCCGCATGATCATGGGCAAGGAGCAGCCGGACTCGGGCAGCATCGAGATCGGCGATACCGTGCAACTGGCCAGCGTCGACCAGAGCCGCGAGAACCTGTCCGACACCAAGACCGTCTGGGAGCAGGTGTCCGACGGTTCGGACATCATCAAGATCGGCAACTACGAGGTACCGTCGCGCAGCTACGTGGGCCGCTTCAACTTCAAGGGCGCCGACCAGCAGAAGTTCGTCAAGGATCTCTCCGGTGGTGAGCGCGGTCGTCTGCACCTGGCGCTGACCCTCAAGCAGGGCGGCAACGTGCTGCTGCTGGACGAACCCTCCAACGACCTGGACGTGGAAACCCTGCGCGCCCTGGAAGATGCCCTGCTGGACTTCCCCGGCGCGGCCATCGTGATTTCCCACGACCGCTGGTTCCTCGACCGCATCGCCACCCACATCCTCTCCTATGAGGATGACTCCAACGTGGTGTTCTTCGAAGGCAACTACACCGAGTACGAAGCCGATCGCAAGAAGCGCCTGGGCGAGGCCGCGGCCCAGCCGAAGCGGGTGAAGTACAAGAAGCTGGCGTAAGCGCCAGGCCCAACGCCGGTGGGGAAACCCGCCGGCGTATTCTTTTGTCTCACGTTATATACTTGATGCTATAACGGTGCTTTGACGTAGCGGACCCGCATCAGGCCGGGACGCCGAGGATGACATGAGACGCCTTGAACACCGCCGTGGCTGCGACACCCGGAGCCAGTTGCAGCTCCTGCACCGCCTCGCGGGTGACCATGGCGACCACGCGGTTGCCGCCGGGCAGGGCGATGACGATCTCGGCATTGACCACGCCGTCACCGACGCTTTCCACCTGGCCGGCCAGGCAGTTGCGCGCCGACAGGCGCAGACCGCTGCTGTCGGTCATCACCATCACCCAGGGCGCCTTGACCAGGGCGACGGCCGGTTTGCCCGGCGCCAGGCCCAGGCTGGCGATGCTGTCCAGGGTGACCACCGCCACCAGCTCGCTACCGCCTGGCAGCGCGAGGGTCACCTCGGCATTCACCGCGCCTTCGCGCACCTGGCTGACGGTTCCCTGGAAGACATTGCGGGCACTGACCTTCATGGGATGTCGCTCCTGAGCGTGGGGGAAGAGGCAAGGGGCGCCACTCTAGGTCGGAGCGTTGTAGTCATACAACCCGAACGCCAGGAGTGCCCGGCATGAGCGCCTCGCCCTTCATCGCCCATCTGTCCTTGGAAAGCAGCGTCGGTGCCGAGCTGACCCAAACCCGTATCCGCCTGCTGGAGGCGATCGCCGCCACCGGCTCCATCAGCCAGGCGGCCAAGCGGGTACCGCTGTCGTACAAGGCGGCCTGGGACGCGGTGGACCAGATCAACAACCTCTCGGCCCAGCCCCTGGTGGCGCGTAGCGCCGGCGGCAGTGGCGGTGGCGGCACCCGCTTGACCGACTATGGCCAGCGGGTGGTGGCCTTCTATCGCGCCCTGGAGCAGCACTACCAGACCACCCTGGACCAGGTGGCGGCCGGGCTCGACGAAGCCAGCCGTACCGAGGTGGCCGATTTCCGTCAGTTGCTGCTCAACCTCAACTGGCGCAGCAGCGCGCGCAACCAATTTTCCGGCGCGGTCGAGGCGCTCGAACACAGCGACGTGGAAAGCGCCGTGACCCTGCGCCTGGACGATGCCACCGCGCTCACCGCCCTGGTCACCCGCGAAAGCGCCGAGCAACTGCGCCTGGCGCCGGGGCGCGCCGTGGTGGCCTTGGTCAAGGCGTCCGCGGTGCTGATCGGCACCGAGCCAGGTCTGCGGCTGTCGGCCCAGAACCAGCTGTGGGGCGAGATCGAGCGGGTCCATGCCGGCCCGGTCAACCATGAGGTGGTGCTGGCCTTGCCCGCCGGTCGCCGGGTCACCGCCACCCTCACCGCGGGTAGCAGTCGCCAACTCGGGCTCGCGCCCGGGGTGGCTGCCTGCGCCTGTTTCAGCGCCGCCAGTGTGCTGTTGTTGAGTCCGTCCTGATCGCCAACCGAAAGAGAATCCCGATGACCTCCTTCCGCTTCCTCTCCTTGACCCTGCTCGCAGGCATCGTGACCACCCCCGTGCTGGCCGATGAGGTCCAGGTGGCCGTCGCCGCCAATTTCAGCGCTCCGCTCAAGGCCATCGGGGAAAAATTCGCCCAGGACACCGGTCACCATCTGGTCATCTCCAGCGGCGCCACCGGCCAGCTCTATACCCAGATCAAGAACGGTGCGCCCTTCCAGGTCTTCCTTTCCGCTGACGACAGTACTCCGGCCAAGCTGGAAAGCGAGGGCGCGGCGGTCAAGGGCTCGCGCTTCACCTATGCCATCGGCACCCTGGCGCTGTGGTCGCCCAAGCCCGACTACGTGGACGAAGAGGGTGCTGTACTCAAACAGAACGCCTTCACCCATCTGGCCGTCGCCAATCCCAAGACCGCGCCCTACGGCCTGGCTGCCACCCAGGTGCTGGCCAAGCTGGGTCTGAGCGACGCCGTGAAGACCAAGCTGGTGGAAGGCCAGAACATTACCCAGACCTACCAGTTCGTCGCCACCGGCAATGCCGAGCTGGGTTTCGTCGCCCTGTCGCAGATCTACCAGGATGGCAAGGTGAAGGAGGGTTCGGCCTGGATCGTGTCGGCCGACCTCTATGAGCCCATCCGTCAGGACGCCGTGCTGCTGGAGCCGGGCAGGGACCAGGCGGCGGCCAAGGCGCTGCTGGCCTACCTGAAGGGCCCCCAGGCAGCGGCGGTGCTCAAGGCCTACGGCTACCGGCAGTGACACCATGAGTCTGAGCGCAGCGGACTGGGCGGCGATTCGCCTGACCCTGGAACTGGCCAGCGTGACCACCCTGCTGCTCTTGCTGCTGGGCACGCCCCTCGCCTGGTGGCTGGCGCGCACCCGCTCCTGGCTAAAGGGACCCGTCGGCGCCCTGGTGGCCTTGCCGCTGGTGCTGCCACCGACGGTGATCGGCTTCTACCTGCTGCTTGCGATGGGGCCGGAGGGTTGGGTGGGGCAGGCGACCTCCGCCCTCGGGCTGGGGCGGCTGCCCTTCACCTTCGCTGGGCTGGTGGTGGGTTCGCTGTGCTATTCGCTGCCCTTCGTGGTGCAGCCGCTGCAGAATGCCTTCGAGGCCATCGGCCCACGGCCGCTGGAAGCGGCGGCCACCCTCAGAGCCGGCCCCCTGGATACCTTCTTCCATGTGGTGCTGCCGCTGGCGCGCCCCGGCTTCGTCACCGCCGCCATCCTCGGCTTCGCCCATACCGTGGGCGAATTCGGCGTGGTGCTGATGATCGGTGGCAACGTGCCCGGCCGCACCCAGGTGGTCTCCATCCAGATCTTCAATCATGTGGAAGCCATGGAATATCCCCAGGCGCATCTCCTGGCCGGGGGCATGCTGGCCTTCTCCTTCGTCATCCTCCTGCTGCTCTATGGGCGCCGCGGGCGGTCGGCCTGGACATGAGTCTCGCCGCGCGCTTCGAACTGAGCCATGCCGACTTCCTGCTGGACGTGGACCTCGCCCTGCCCGGCAGTGGCGTTACCGCGCTGTTCGGCCCTTCGGGCTCGGGCAAGACCAGCTGCCTGAGGTGCGTAGCCGGGCTGGAGCCTGAGGTCCGCGGCCGGTTGGTGGTGGCGGGAGAGACCTGGCAGGACAGCGACCGTGGCCTGTTCCTGCCGCCGCACCAGCGCGCCCTGGGCTACGTCTTCCAGGACGCCAATCTGTTCGAGCACCTGGACGTGCGGCGCAACCTGCTGTTCGGCTGGCAGCGGGTGGCCCCGGCCGAGCGACGGCTGCAGCTGGAGCAGGTCGTCGAGTTGCTGGGCATCGAAGGGCTGCTCGCGCGGATGCCGGCCCGCCTCTCCGGCGGCGAACGCCAGCGGGTCGGCATTGCCCGCGCGCTGCTGACCAGTCCGCGCCTCCTGCTGATGGACGAACCCCTGGCGGCGCTGGACGCCGAGCGCAAGGCCGAGATCCTGCCCTATCTGGAGCGCCTGACCCTAGAGCTGGCGCTACCGATCCTCTACGTCAGCCATGCTCCCGATGAGGTGGCGCGGCTGGCCGATCACCTGGTGCTGCTGGAGCAGGGGCGGGTATTGGCCAGCGGGCCGACCACCGAGGTGCTGGCGCGCCTCGACCTGCCCATCGCCCTGGCCGACGACGCCGGGGTGGTGCTGGAAGGAAGGGTGCTGGGTCATGACCCGGACTACGGCCTGCTCGGTCTGGGCCTGGCCGGCGAGCAGCGGGTACTGCTGGCCCACGCCCCGTTGCCGCCTGGGCAGCCGCTGCGCATCAAGGTGCTGGCGCGGGACGTCAGCCTCAGTCTGGAACGCCAGCACAGCAGCATCCTCAACGTGCTGCCGGCCACCGTCGCCGAAATCGCCCCGACTCGCTCGCCGGCCCAGGTGCTGGTGCGCCTGGACCTGGGCGGTAAGGCGCTGCTGGCGCGGATCACCCGCTATTCGCTGGAGCGGCTTGGACTGCAGCCGGGGAGTCGGGTGTGGGCGCAGTTGAAGTCGGTAGCGGTATTAGCCTGAATCGGGGGCTGGCCTGAGCCGCTCCAGCAGAAAATCCACCAATACCCGCACCGCCGCCGGCAACTGGCGATCCGGCGGATAGAGCAGCCAGGCGGTGCCCTGGTAGGGGCCGAGGTATTGCCAGTCGGGCAGCACCCGCAGCAGGCTGCCGTCGGCCAGACCGGCGTCGGCGGCGAAGGCCGGCAGGCAGGCGATGCCGAGGTCGGCGAGGGTGGCTTCCAGACGCACGCCGCTGTGGTTGCAGGCCAGGCGGCCGCGCACCGTCACGCTTTCCACCCGGTCGCCGCGGCGCAGTTGCCAGCGCTGGTCGCCCGGGCTTTCGCCGAGGTAGAGGCAGTCGTGCTCGGCCAGCGCCTGGGGCTGCTGGGGTGTACCGCGGCGCTGGAGATAGGCGGGACTGGCGCAGAGCACGAAATCCATCTGGCGCAACGGCCGCGCGACGAAGCCGGCGGGCGGCTGCTCGGTGATGCGCACCAGCAGGTCCTGGTCATCGGCGATGGGGTCCAGGGGGCGATCGTCCAGGCGCAGTTGCAGGTCCACCTCGGGATAGCGCTGGAAGAACTCCGGCAGCAGCGGGGCGATCAAGCGGTAGCCGACCGCCTTGGGTACGGCGAGACGTACCTGGCCGCGGGGTTCCTCGCGGTGTTGCTGGCCGCTGTCCAGGGCGCCGCCGGCGGCGGCCAGCAGTCGCTGGCAATGCTCGAGCACTTCGCGCCCGGCGTCGCTCAGGCGCAACTGGCGGGTGGTGCGTTGCAGCAGGCGTACGCCCAGCTCCCGTTCCAGGCGGGCGACCTGGCGGCTGACCGCCGAGGGCGTGGCGTCCAGCAAGCGGGCGGCGGCGGTGAAGCTGCCGGTCTCCACTACCTTGGCGAAGGCGACCATACAGGGCAGCAGGGGGAGGGCGCGCAGGAGGTCCATGCCGATGTTCGCCGGAAGCAATAGGGCTGAAAAGGCTGCCATTGCTTCCCTCGCGGAACAAGAGCTATGCACGCTGATGGGCTTATCGTGCTTACCTCGGGGCGGGCACACTGGCGGCCTGATTCAGGGAGAAGCTGTCATGTCGCAACGCTCCACCTTCGGCCTGGCCGAAGGCCTGCTGCTCGCCACCGCTCTGGTGTGGGGCACCAGCTATGCCGTGGTCAAGGACGCCGTGGTGCTCTATCCGGTACTGGGTTATCTGGCACTGCGCTTCTGTGTCACCGCGCTGCTGCTGGCCCCCACGCTGCGTGGCGACGGCCGCCGCGCCTGGCGCCCTGGCGTACCGACCGGCCTGCTGCTACTGGCGATCTTTCTCGCCGAGACCTATGGCGTGGCCCTGACCACCGCCAGCAACGCCGCCTTTCTCATCAGCCTTTGCGTGGCCCTGACGCCCTTCGCCGAATGGTGGCTGCTCGGCCAACGACCGGAGGCCCGTGCCCTGGGCGCCGCAGCCCTGGCGGTGGTGGGCGCTGGTCTGCTGACCCGTGGCGTGACCCTGAGCTTCAACCTGGGCGACGGCCTGATCCTGCTGGCGGCGGTGCTGCGGGCGGTCAATGTCTGCGTGGTACGCCAGCGTCTGCAGCGGGCCAGCGCTCCGGTCCCGGCCCTGGCGCTGACCGCGGTCCAGACCGGGGTGGTGGGCCTGGCCTGTCTGCTGCTCTTCGCCCTGGGCCCGGGCCTGGCACCGCTGCCCGTGCAACCGGGCTTCTGGCTCGCCACCGGCTACCTGGTGCTGTTTTGCACCCTGGGTGCCTTTCTCGCCCAGAACTATGCCCTGGGGCGGACCAGCGCGACCCGCGTGGCGCTGCTGATGGGCGCCGAGCCGCTGTTCGGGGCGCTGTTCGCCAGCTTCTGGCTGGACGAACGCCTGGGCCTCTGGGGCTGGCTGGGCGGACTGTTGATCGTCGTCGCCTCGCTGTGGGGGACGCTGCCGCGGCGGGTCGTCGCCCAGCCGGTATGTAGCTGAAAGGCTGGGGACGCTGACACCCTAGCCGCTTCGGCTGCCGTCAGAGGGCGGCGTCGTTGGCCTTGAATTCCGTGGTTCGACCGCTGATGGCGAGGAAGGCCAGCACGGCCAGGCCCAGCACCATCCAGCAACTGCCGCCGACCTTGGCGTAGAGGTCGGCGTTGTACAGCACATAGGCCAGGATGATGAAGCCGACCAGGGGGATCAGGCCGTGCAGCAGCGGCCGACCGGCGCCCCGGTGATGCCAGGCCACTGCCACATGCAGGAGCAGGAAGGCGGTCAGTGCACCGAAGTTGCACATGGAAGCGAGCAGGTTGATCTGGCCGACGAAGAACAGGCCCAGTACCAGGCTCAAGGCGGCCACCAGCAGGATGGCGCGCTGGGGCACCCGGGTGACCGGATGGATGTGGCGCAGGAACTGCGGCAGCTGGCGGTCACGGGCCATGGCGAACAGTAGGCGCGAGGTGGCGGCCTGGGCCACCAGGGCGTTGGCGATGGCGGCGCCGATGGCCACGGCGAGGGCGATCACCACCTGCAGCCAGGGACCGGCGATCAGCCGGCCGATCTCATAGAAGGCGTTGTTGGAGGCGTCGGCATCGGGGTACTGGATCAGGTTGGGCTGCAGCAGGGCAGCCAGCCAGGTCTGCACCATGAACAGCGCGGCCACTAGGGTCAGGGCCAGCAGGGTGGCGCGGCCCACCACGCGGCTGCCGCCGCGGGTTTCCTCGGAGAGGGTGGAGATGGCGTCGAAGCCGAGGAAGGACAGCACCGCCACCGACAGGGCGCTGAAGATCAGCGGCAGGGAGAATTCCTGGGGGTTGTACAGCGGCTTCATGCTCCACTCGGCGCCATTCACGCCGCGGCTGATGGCCAGGGACGCCAGCACCACGAACACCAGCAGCACTGCCAGCTGGCCATAGAGGAACAGCCGGTTGGCGCGGGCGGTGGTCTCGATGCCGCGCAGGTTGACCAGGGTATTGAGGCTGACGAAGAAAACGATCCACAGCGGCTGGGGAATCGCCGGGATGACGTTGGCCATGGCGTTGGCGCCGATCACATAGAGCAGGGTGGGCACCAGCAGGTAGTCGAGCAGGATGGCCCAGCCGGCGAGAAAGCCCAGCGCCGGATGCAGGCCGCGACCGACGTAGGCGTAGACCGAGCCGGCCACCGGGAAGGCGCGCGACATCTGTTGGTAGCTGACCGCGGTGAACAGCATGGCGACGAAGCCGATCAGGTAGGTGAGGGGCACCATGCCGTGGCTGGCGTCGAACACCCCGCCAAAGATGGAAAAGGGCGCGATGGGCACCATGAACACCAGGCCGTAGATGAGTAGGTCCTTGAGCCCGAGCTGGCGCTTGAGTTCCTGGGTGTAGCCGAAGCGGGCGAGGTCGGCGGCGTCGCCGGACGGAGCGTGCTGAGTCATGGGGGGCATCCTCGAAGGGGCGGGGTAGGCTCGACTCTAGGCCAGGGGCCAGACAGGCCCCATCCGTAAAAGTGCTAGGTTTGCAGCGGCGCTCGGGCGACTGGCAGAGGCTTTGCTTTCTTTCTCCCATCGCGACCCCCGAGGGAGTTCCAAGATGCATGCCGATCTGCTCACCGTCAGCAGCCGCCTCGCCGGCCTGGCCAGCCTTGATGCCTGCCTGGACGCCGTGCAGGACACCGCCGACGGCTTTGGCTGCAAGGCGCTGATCTACGACTATGCGCCGGTGCCCCTCAGTCACGACGGCGTGCTCATCACCCCCTCGGTGTTCAAGGTGCGCAATGCCCCGGCGGACATGCAGGCCTTCTGGTGCGAGCGCGGCTACTACCAGATCGATCCGGTGCAGCAGTGCGCCAGCCGGCGCGCCACGCCCTTCGTCTGGTCGTTTCGCAGCGAAACCCGCAGCGCCCTGCGCGAGTATCTGGGTGACAGTCATAGGCCGGTCACCCGCTATGTGCGCGACAGCGGCCTCGCCACCGGGGTGACGGTGCCGCTGCACCTGCCCGGCGGCGCCTTCGCCACCCTCACCGGCATCCTCGATGCCGACGCCCAGGACGCCGAGGCTACCGGCGAAGCCTGCCTGGGCGCCTTCCTGGTGCTGGCCCATGCCTTCCAGGCCCGCGCTGACGAACTGCTTGCCCCGGCCGAACGCCGCTGCGGGCAGATCCGCCTGACGCCGCGGGAGCGCGAATGCCTGCAGTATTCGGCCAAGGGCCTGACCGCCAAGCGCATCGCCGCGACCCTCAACCGATCCACCGCCACGGTCAACCTGCACCTCAACTCCGCAGCCCGCAAACTGGGCGCGCGTAACCGGGTCGAGGCAGTGGTGCGGGGGCTGCACTATCGGCTGGTGGAGCTCTGAGTAACCTGGCCAGATCCGTGGGCTGATCGACCTTGTGCCACCCCCGCTGCGGCCTGACACTGGGGCCTCAACTGCCCAGGAGTGTCCCATGAACGCTGCCCGTCCTCCCGTCCCGCCTTTCACCCTCGAATCCGCCCGGCAGAAGGTCCGCGCCGCCGAAGACGGCTGGAACAGCCGCGATCCGGCCAAGGTGGCCCTGGCCTATACCGCCGACAGCCGCTGGCGCAATCGCACCGATTTCCTCCAGGGTCGCGCCGCCATCGAGGCCTTTCTCACCCGCAAGTGGCAGCGCGAGCACGAGTACCGGCTGATCAAGGAACTCTGGGCCCATGACGGCGCGCGCATCGCCGTGCGTTTCGCCTACGAATGGCGGGACGAAGACGGCCAGTGGTACCGCGCCTACGGCAACGAGAACTGGCACTTCGACGACCAGGGCCTAATGGCCGAGCGCCACGCCAGCATCAACGACCTGCCGATCAGCGAGGCTGACCGGCTGTTTCACTGGCCCCAGGGGCGGCGGCCGGACGACCATCCCGGCCTGAGCGACCTGGGGCTCTGATCGACGGCGGGCGGTTATCCTAGACGGACCTGGTCCTGTACAAGGACCGCTGGCCGCCAGGATTCCAAGACGATGCACTACCGCAACCTGCTCCGCCGACTTGACCTGGTCTCGCTGCAGCTGCTGCTGGCGGTGCACGAGGAGGGCACCCTGACCCGCGCCGCCGAGCGCGAGATGATCGCCCTGTCCGCTGCCAGCAAGCGGCTGCATGACCTGGAGCGCTCGCTCGATATCGAACTCTTCGAGCGTAACGCCAAGGGCACCACCCTCACCCCGGTCGGCGAGACGCTGCTGCATTACGCCAAGCGCATCCTCGCCGACGTCGAGCGCATCAGCATCGACGTCGGCGAACACCTGCAGGGCGTGCGCGGCTATGTGCGGATGATGGCCAACATCTCCGCCATCATCGAATTCCTCCCCGAAGACCTGCAGGCCTTCACCGTCGGCCATCCCCAGGTCAAGGTCAGCCTAGACGAGCGACCCAGCGCCGGGGTGGTGAAGGGGGTGCTGGAAGGCGCCGCCGACCTGGGCATCTGTTCCTCGGACACCGACACCCGCGGCCTGCTGGCCGTGCCCTACCGGCAGGACACCCTGGTGGTGGTGATGCGCCCGGATCATCGCCTGGCTGCACGGCCACGGCTGGCCTTCGCCGAGACCCTGGACGACGACCACGTTGGCCTGCACGCCGACAGCTTCATCAACCTGCGCACCAAGGCCGCCGCGCGCAGCCACGGCAAGGCCCTGCGGATCAGGATTCACGTACCCGGCTTCGATGCCGTGTGCCGCATGGTGCAGGCGGGCTTCGGTCTGGGCGTGCTGCCGCTGCAGGCCTTCGAGCTCATCGGGCGACCGCTCGGGCTGGTCGCCGCTGCTCTCGACGACGACTGGTCCCAGCGCAGCCTGGCGCTGGTGGTACGCGACGTCGAGGCCCTGTCACCGGTCAGTCGACTGCTCTACGACCATCTGCTGGCGGGTTGAAACCGGGCCTTCGCGATTCGCGAAGACCCCTTGCCGAAAGACGTTAACCACCGCCCGTGCGATTGGCCTAGCATCGGTCCCCTTCCAATAACAACGAGGCTCGCCCGCCATGACGGCGCTCACCGGACTGCGTGTCATCGAGATCGGCACGCTCATCGCCGCCCCCTTCGCCGCGCGCCTGCTGGCCGAATTCGGCGCCGAGGTGATCAAGATCGAAGCCCTGGACAAGGGCGATCCCCTGCGCAAGTGGCGCAAGCTGCACGAGGGCACCTCGCTCTGGTGGTACCTGCAGTCGCGCAACAAGAAATCCCTCGCCCTGAATCTGCGCTCCGCCGAAGGCGTGGCCCTGGTCAAGCAGCTGGTCGAGGGCGCCGACGTGCTCATCGAGAATCTGCGTCCGGGCGCCCTGGAAAAGCTCGGCCTCGGCTGGGATGTGCTGCACGCCCTCAATCCCAAGCTCACTCTGGTGCGCATCTCCGGCTACGGCCAGACCGGCCCCTATCGCGATCGCCCCGGCTTCGGCGCCATCGGCGAGGCCATGGGCGGCATCCGCTACACCACCGGTACCCCGGGCGTGCCGCCGGCGCGGGTCGGGGTCAGCCTGGGCGATTCCCTGGCCTCCATGCACGCGGTGATCGGCGCCCTGATGTCGGTGCTGCGGGTCAAGACCGGCCAGGGCGACGGCCAGGTGGTCGATGTCTCCCTGGTCGAGAGCGTGTTCAACGTCATGGAAAGCCTGGTGCCCGAATACTCCATGCTTGGCCATGTGCGTGAGCGCAGCGGCGGGGCATTGCCCGGCATCGCGCCGTCCAACACCTATCCCACTGGCGACGGCGCCTATGTGGTGATCGCCGGCAACAGCGATCCGATCTATGTCCGCCTGATGCAGGCGATTGGCCGACCCGATCTGGCCGAGCGGCCGGATCTCGCGCAGAACGACGGCCGCGCCCGCCACAGCGAGCTGATCGACGAGGCCATCGCCGCCTGGACCGGCAGCCGCGGGATTGACGAGGTGCTGGAGATCCTCGAAGGCGCCGAGGTCCCGGCCGGGCGCATCTATTCGGTCGCCGACATCGTCGCCGATCCCCACTATCAGGCGCGCGACATGCTGCTGGATACCACCCTGCCCGACGGCGCCACCCTGAAGATGCCGGGTATCGTGCCCAAGCTGTCTGCCACTCCGGGCCAGGTCAACTGGCAGGGGCCGACCCTTGGTCAGCACACCGATGGCCTGCTGGCCGAGCTGGGGCTGAGCGAAGCGGATATCCAGCGACTCAGGAAGGCCGGGGTGGTGCAATGAGTACCGAGCGCCTGATCGTCCAGGAAGTCGCGCCCCGCGATGGTTTGCAGATCGAGCCGAGCTGGGTGGAAACCGCCGACAAGATCGCCCTGATCGATCAGCTCTCCGCGCTGGGCTTCGCGCGGATCGAGGCCGGTTCCTTCGTCTCGCCCAAGGCGGTGCCGATGTTGCGCGACGGCGAGGCGGTGTTCCAGGGCATCGTCCGCCAGCCCGGGGTGACCTATGTCGCCCTGGTACCCAATCTCAAGGGCGCCCAGCGCGCCCTGGCGGCGGGCGCCGACGAGCTGAACCTGGTGCTCTCCGCCAGCCAGACCCATAACCAGGCCAACATGCGCATGAGTTGCGAGCAGTCCCTCGCCAGCTTCGCCGAGGTGGTGCAGCTGGCCAAGGGGCAGGCGGTCTCGCTCAACGGCACGGTGGCGACCACCTTTGGCTGCCCCTTCGAGGGGCGCATCGACGAAGGCTGGGTGTTCGAACTGGTGCAGCGCTACCTGGCGCTGGGCATGACCGGCATCACCCTGGCCGACACCACCGGCATGGCCAATCCGCGGCAGGTCGCGCGGATCGTCCGCCAGGTGCTGGAACTGATCCCGGCGTCCGCCCTGACCCTGCATTTCCACAACACCCGTGGCCTCGGCCTGTGCAACGTGCTGGCCGCCTTTGAGGCCGGCGCGCGCCGCTTCGACGCCGCCCTCGGCGGCCTCGGTGGCTGCCCCTTCGCCCCGGGCGCCTCCGGCAACATCTGCACCGAGGACCTGGTGAATCTCTGCGCCGAAATCGGCGTGGAGACCGGCATCGATCTGGACCGGCTGATCGCGCTGTCGCGCACCCTGCCAGCGCTGCTGGGCCACGACACCCCCGGCCAGGTGGCCAAGGCCGGCCGCAACTGCGATCTGCATCCGCCCCCCGCGGCCAGCGGCTGACGCCACCCACAGCTCTCGTTCGCCCTGACTACAACAACAAAGGAGCGCCAGCCTGGCCGCTCCCGGGAGACCGCTATGCCTTCAACCGCTACCGCCGCCGTCGCGGCCACCGAACAGGCCATCGTCCGCAAGGTCGCCTGGCGGCTCATGCCGCTGATCATGGTCTGCTACCTGTTCGCCTTCTTCGATCGCATCAACATCAGCTTCGCCAAGTTCCAGCTGCAGGCCGACCTGTCGCTGAGCAACACCGCCTATGGGCTGGGCGCGGGACTCTTCGTGGTCGGCTACGTGCTGTTCGAGGTACCCAGCAACCTGATGCTGTACCGGGTCGGCGCCCGGCGCTGGATCGCCCGCATCATGATCTCCTGGGGCATCGCCACGGCGCTGATGATGTTCGTCACCGCCGAATGGCAGTTCTATGGGCTGCGTTTTCTGATCGGTGCCATGGAAGCCGGCTTCGCACCGGGCATCCTCTACTACCTGACGCTTTGGTTTCCGCAGAGTTATCGCGGGCGCATCACCTCGACGCTGTTTCTCGCCTCGGCCTTCGCCGGGCTGATCGGCGCGCCGGTCTCGGGGGTGATCCTCGGGCAGATGGACGGCCTGCTCGGCATGCGCGGCTGGCACTGGCTGTTCTTGGTCGGTGGCATCCCCTGCGTGCTGCTGGGCGTGCTGGTGCTGCGCCTGCTGCATGACCGCATCAATGATGCGCCGTGGCTCAACGCCGAGGAAAAGACCTTCCTGGCCAGCCGCATCGCCCGCCATGAACACAATAGCCATGGGTCGCTGCTGGCGGCGATCCGGCTGCCGGGCTTCCTGCTGCTCGGGCTGATCTACTTCCTGATCCAGGTTGCCTCCTATGGGCTCAACTTCTGGGCGCCGCAACTCATCCGCAGCGCTGGCACCGAGAGCCCGACCGTCATCGGCCTGCTCACCGCCGTGCCCTACGTCTTCGGCGCCATCAGCATGGTGTTGGTGGGACGGCTGTCAGACGCCAGCGGCGAGCGACGCAAATTCGTCTGCGGCCTGGTGGTCGCCGGTGCCCTGGGCTTTTTCAGCGCGGGACTCTTCGCCGACCACACCACTTTGCTGATCCTGTCCCTTGCCCTGCTGGGCGCCGGTATCATCGCCTGCATCCCGGCCTTCTGGGCGCTGCCGCCGAAATTGCTGGCCGGCGCGGGAGCCGGGGCCGCGGGCGGCATCGCCCTGATCAACACCCTGGGGCAATTCGGTGGCATCGTCAGTCCGGTGATGGTGGGCTACATCAAGGACCTGACCGGCAGCACCACCCCGGCGCTCTACCTCATCGGCTGCAGCAGCCTGCTGGCCGCCGGCCTGCTGTTCTGGGCGCTGCCGCAGAGCCTGCGGACTTCGGACAGGGTCGGCGCCCGCACGCCAGAGCCCGCGACGGTCGAGGACGCCGCGCTGCTGGGCGATCAGCGCCCTCGCAATGCCTGAGGCTAGCGGTCCGACGCGCGCCAGCGCCGGACCACCCTCAGCACCAGCACGAAGAACACCGGCACGAAGACCAGCGCCAGGGTGGCGCTGAGCATGCCGCCGATCACCCCGGTGCCCACCGCCTGCTGGCTGGCGGAGCTGGCACCGGCGGCCAGAGCCAGGGGCACCACGCCGAGGATGAAGGCCAGCGAGGTCATGACGATGGGTCGCAGCCGCAGGCGTGCGGCGTGGCAGGTGGCCTGGTACAGGTCCATACCTTCGTCGTGCAGGCGCTTGGCGAATTCGATGAGCAGGATGGCGTTCTTCGCCGTGAGGCCGATCACCGTGATCAGGCCGACCTTGAAGAAGACGTCGTTGGGCATCCCCCTCAGGGTCACCGCGAGCACGGCGCCCAGTACGCCCAGGGGCACCACCAGCAGCACTGCGGTGGGAATCGACCAGCTCTCGTAGAGCGCGGCGAGGCAGAGGAACACCACCAGCAGCGACAGCCCCAGCAGCAGCGGTGCCTGGCCGGTGGAAAGGCGTTCCTGCAGCGACAGCGCCGTCCACTCCAGGGCGAAACCCCGCGGCAGCTCGGCGGCCAGGCGTTCCAGTTCGGCCATGGCTTCGCCGGTGGTGTGACCGGGCAGCGGCTCGCCGGACAGGCTGATGGCCGGATAGCCGTTGTAGCGCGACAGCTGCGCCGGGCCCTGGGTCCAGTCTGCGCTGACGAAGGCGGACAGCGGTACCATGCCCCCGCGCTCGTTGCGTACCTCCAGGCGCAGCAGGTCGTCCACCTGGCTGCGGCTGCCCAGTTCGGCCTGCACGATCACCTGCTGCATGCGGCCGCGATTGGGGAAGTCGTTGACGTAATTGGAGCCCAGGGCGGTACCCAGGGTCTCGCCGAGGGCGCTAAAGCTCACTCCCAGCGCGGCGGCCTGGCGGCGATCCACCACCAGCTGCACCTGGGCGCTGTCGGCCAGGGCGGTCTCGCGGACATAGGCAATGATCGGATTACCCGCCAGCTTGGCCTGCAATTCATCCCGCGCGGCCTTGAGCGCCGCCTGGCCGCGATTGGACCTGTCCTGCAGGCGCACCTCGAAACCGCTGGAGGTGCCCAGGCCTTCCACCGGTGGCGGCAGCACGGCGAAGCCCTGGGCCTCGCTCTCGCCGGCCAGGGCGGCATTGGCGCGCTCGGCGATGGCCGCGGCGGAGTCGGCCGGACCGCGGACGGACCAGTCCTTGAGGGTGGTGAAGGCCAGGGCGGCGTTCTGGCCGCTGCCGGAAAAGCTGAAGCCGAGCAGCACGAGGTCGTTGGCCACCCCGGGTTCGCCGGCGTAATGGCGTTCCAGACGCTCGAGTACCTTGAGAGTGCGCTCCTGGGTGGCTCCCGGTGGCAGCTGGATGTCGGTGATCAGATAGCCCTGGTCCTCGGTAGGCAGAAAGGCGCTCGGCAGGCGGCCATAGAGCGCCACCAGGGCCGCCAGCAGGACGGCGAACAACAGGAGGTTGGACAGCAGGCGGCGGATGGCGCGGGCTACCCAGCCCTCGAAGCCGCCGGTCAACCGCTCGAAGCCCCGGTTGAAGGCGCCAAAGAAGCCGCCACGGGCATGGTCACCCTGGGGGATCGGCTTGAGCAGGGTGGCGCACAGGGCCGGGGTCAGGCTCAGGGCGAGAAAGGCGGAGAGGAGGATGGCCACCGCCATGGACGCCGAGAACTGGCGATAGATGACGCCGACCGAGCCACTCATGAAGGCCATGGGCACGAAGACCGCGGTCAGCACCAGGGTGATGCCGACGATGGCGCCGGAGATCTCGCCCATGGCCTTGCGCGTGGCCGCGCGGGGATCGAGTCCTTCCGTGGCCATGAGTCGCTCGACGTTCTCCACCACCACGATGGCGTCGTCCACCAGGATGCCGATGGCCAGCACCATGCCGAACAGCGTCAGCACATTGATCGAATAGCCCAGCGCCAGCAGTACGGCGCAGGTACCCAGCAGCGCCACCGGCACCACCAGGGTCGGGATCAGGGTGTAGCGCAGATTCTGCAGGAACAGGTACATCACCGCGAACACCAGCGCCATGGCCTCCAGCAGGGTATGGATGACCTGGGTGATGGAGAGCTCGACGAAGGGCGCCGTGTCGTAGGGGATGTCGACCTTCATCCCGGGCGGAAAGTACTGGGACAGCTCGGCCAGCTTGGCGCGCACCGCCTTGGCGGTGGCCAGGGCATTGGCGGTGGGCGCCAGCTGCACCCCGACCGCCACCGAGGGCTTGCCGTCCAGGCGGGTGCCGAAGTTGTAGCTCTGGCTACCCACCTCGACCCGGGCGACATCGCCCAGGGTCACGCTGGAGCCATCGGCCCCGGCGCGCAGGAGGATGCCGGCGAATTCCGCCGGGTCGCTGAGCTGGCCCTTGATCAGCACCGGCGCGGTCAGTTCCTGGCCAGCCGGAGCGGGCAATTCGCCAAGACTGCCGGCCGCCACCTGGACGTTCTGCTCGGTGATGGCGCGGGTCACATCGGCCGGGGTCAGGCCGACCGCCACCAGGCGACTGGGATCGAGCCAGACGCGCAGGGCGTGCTCGGCGCCGAACAGCTGGGCCTTGCCCACGCCGTCCAGCCGGCGCAATTCGTTGACCACATTGCGTGCCAGGTAGTCGCTCAGGGCAGTGGTGTCGAGCCGGTCATCGGTGGCGGTGAGGGTGACGAACAGCAGGTAACCGGCCGAGGTTTCCTCGATCTGGATGCCCTGCTGGGTGACCGCCCGCGGCAGGCGCGGCTCCACCACCTTGAGGCGATTCTGGATGTCCACCTTGGCCAGCTCCGGATCGGTGCCGGGCTGGAAGGTCACGGTCAGGGTGGCGCTGCCCTGGCTGCTGCTGGACGAGAAGTAGAGCAGGTGATTGACGCCATTGAGTTCCTGTTCGACCAGGCTGACCACGCTCTCGTCCAGGGTCTGCGGCGAGGCGCCTGGATAGCTCAGGGTCAACTCGATCTGCGGCGGCGCCACGTTGGGATATTGGGCCACTGGCAACTGCGGCAGGGCCAACAGCCCGGCGAGCAGGATGAACAGCGCCACCACCCAGGCGAACACCGGGCGGTCGATGAAGAAATTGGCCATCAGTGCGCCTCCACCGCGGCGGTCGGGACTTCCTGGGGCTCCACCACCAGGCCTGGCTGCGCCTGTTGCAGACCTGACAGCAGTACCCGCTCGTTGGCGGCCAAGCCGGACTCCACCACCCAGCGGCCATCCACCACCGGCCCCAATTGCACTTCACGCAGCGCGAGCTTGTTCCCAGCGTCCACCACCCAGACCTGGGCCTGGCCGCCGGCGCTACGCTGCACCGCCCGTTGTGCCACGCTCAGGCCCTGATCGAGCCGTGCCTGCTCCAGGCGCACCCGGACGAAGCTGCCGGGTAGGAGGTCGCGCCGTGGATTGGGAAACTGGCTGCGCAAGGTGATCTGTCCGGTAGTGGCGTCCACCGCGAGATCGGCGAACAGCAGGCGGCCAATCTCCGGATAGGGGCTACCGTCTTCCTGCAGTAGGGTCGCTCGCGCCTGGTCCGGTGCCAGCTGTTGCAGCCGGCCGTCCCGCAGGGCATCGCGCAGCGCCTTGAGTTGACGGGTGGACTGGGTGACATCGGCATGGATGGGGTCCAGCTGCTGGATGATCGCCAGCGGCGTGGCATCGCCCTGGCCGACCAGCGCGCCTTCGCTGACCAGCGCCTTGCCGATGCGCCCGGCGATGGGTGCGGTGACCGTGGCATAGCCCAGGTTCAACCGCGCCCGCTTGAGCGCCGCCTGGGCTGCGGCGACGTCAGCCTCGGCTTGCAGGCTGGCGCCCCGGGCATTGTCCTGTTCCTGGCGGCTGATGGCGTCGCTCTGCACCAGCGCGGCATAGCGCTCGGCCAGCCGGCGGGCCTGGAAGGCGTTGGCCTCGGCCTTGCGCAGGGCGGCGGCAGCGCTATCCACTTCGGCCTGCAGCGGCGCCGGATCGATGCGGAACAGCACGTCACCGGCCTTGACCTCGCTGCCCTCGCGAAACACCCGCTGCAGCACGATGCCGGCGACCCGCGCCCGGACCTCGGCGGTCCGCGGCGCCACCAGGCGGCCACTGAGTTCGCTGGCGATGGCCAGGGGGGTGGGGTGCAGCGTCTCCACCTGCACCCTGGGCGCGGGCGGGGTGGCGGCTTCCGGGGCCGGACGGTCGCAGGCGGCGAGCAGCAGGCAGAGCAGCGCGAGGCTGCCGAGGGCAGGGCGGGGCAGGGACATCGGGGCTTCCTCCAGGAGAGCGCCATGGTAGGCGTCCCGCTCGGGCCTCCCTGTAAACGTCTGTAGGTCTCTTGTGAAAGAGTGTTAAGCCCGGCGCCCGCCTGCCTGGTGTTCGGCTATGCTCGGCACTTTCCCGCCACGAAGACCTGCCGTGATCCCCTTGCTCATCGTCGAAGACGACACCGCCCTGGCTGAGCTCATCGCCACCTACCTGGGCCGCCAGGGCTATGCCGTGACGGTGATCGGTCGCGGCGACGAGGCCCTGGCCGCGGTGCAACGGCTGCGCCCGCAACTGGTGGTGCTCGACGTCATGCTGCCGGGATTGGACGGGCTGCAGGTCTGCCGCCAACTGCGCGCGGCCCGGCCGAGCCTGCCGATCCTGATGCTCACTGCCCTGGACGACAGCCACGACCAGGTGCTGGGCCTGGAGATCGGCGCCGACGACTACGTCAGCAAGCCCTGCGAACCGCGGGTGCTGCTGGCCCGCATCCGCACCCTGTTGCGCCGCTGCCAACTGGGCGAGGCGCCCGTCGACGACCGCCTGACGATCGGCCAATTGCAGCTGCTGCCGGGCGAACGCCAGGTCTGGTGGCGCGACCAGTTGGTGGAGCTGTCGTCCACCGAGTTCAACCTGCTGGCGATCCTGATGCGCCATGCCGGCGAGGTGCTCAGCCGCGACCAGCTGATCCAGCAACTGCGCGGTATCGAATTCAACGGTGTCGACCGCTCGGTGGACGTGGCCATCTCCAAGCTGCGCCGGCGCTTCGAGGAGCATCCCGGCGAAGCCCGGCGGATCAAGACCGTCTGGGGCAAGGGCTATCTCCTCTCCCGGGCTGAGTGGGATTAGTGTGGTGTCTCAGAAGTTAACTGCACAATTTTGGCGGCGCTTTTTGCTTCTGAGCGTCGTTGCCCCTCCTCGCCATAGCCCTGCTATGACTCGTCGCGGCGCCTAGCCCACAAGCAAAAATCACTCGCCAATTCTTGCGCGAACTTCTGAGGCACCACACTTGATGTTCAAGATCCTCGTCCGCCTCTACCTCATCCTCCTGGTGACCTATGGCGCCGCGAGCTACCTGGTGCCCGAGGCGCTGATCAGGGTGTTCGACGAGCGCTACAGTCGCTACGCCCTGGAGCAGTTGCACGGCCCGCTCAGCCTGGCCCAGCGTGCCTTCGTCACCACCCCGCCAGAGCGCTGGCCGACGTTGCAGGAGGAATTGGCCACGGATCTTGCGCCCATCACCCTGCGCCTGGTTCCGCTCGCTGATCCGGTCTTCATCCCGGAAGAGCGTACGGCGCTCGAAGCCGGCGAGTGGCAGGTGCGCCTGGGCGACTATGGTGACGCTAGCGCGGCGCTGGTACCGCTGCCGACAGGCCAGGTGCTCTGGGTCGGTATTCCCGAGGCGCCCACCGACATCGCCCTGACCTACTGGGCCATGAACGCCCTGATCGGCGCGGCCCTGCTGATCTGCCTCTACGTCTGGCTGAGACCGCACTGGCGCGACCTGGAACGGCTGCGGCGGACCGCGGCGCGACTGGGCAAGGGCCATCTCGGTGAGCGCACGGCCATCTCGCCGCGCTCGGACATCGGCGAGGTGGCGCGGGCCTTCGATGACATGGCCCAGGAGCTGGAGGCGCTGATCGTCCAGCAGCGCGACCTGCTCAACGCCGTCTCCCACGAATTGCGCACGCCGCTGTCACGCCTGGAATTCGGCCTGGCGCTGCTGCAGGCCGATCCGCTGCCGGCCGCGACCCACCGCCAGCTGGAGCAACTGGTGCGCCACGTCCGCGAACTGGATGCCCTGGTCGACGAATTGCTGTCCTTCGCCCGGCTGCAGAGCAGCCAGCAGCCGCCCGAACGCCTCAGTCTGGAGCTCGAAGCCTTTCTCGACAGCGTGCTGGCCGATTTCGCCGAAGAACAGGAACGCCGCGGTGCCAAGCTGCACCTGGACGTATCCCAGGCGCCTGCACGGGTCGAGCTGGCGCCGCGTCTCACCGCCCGGGCCCTGCAGAATCTGCTCGGCAACGCCCTGCGTTACTGCCAGCGCGAGGTCTGGGTGACGGTGCGTCGCGACGGCGAAGGGTTGCTGATCACCGTGGAAGACGATGGCGAAGGTATCCCCGAAGCGGAACGCGAGCGGGTCTTCGAACCCTTCTATCGCCTGGATCGCAGTCGTGATCGCGCCACCGGCGGCTTCGGCCTGGGCCTGGCCATCAGTCGGCGGGCGGTGGAAAACCAGGGTGGGCGCCTCAGTCTGAGCGCCGGTACGCGTGGTGGTGCGCGCTTCGATATCCGCCTGCCGCTACGGCCGCGCACGGGGCTCGCCTGAGACCGGAACGGCCCCTACACTTGGCGCCCCCGCCCGTTTCGGAATCGTCATGGCAGAGCCCTTCGACCGCCACCAGCTGCAACCCCTGCTCGACCGTATCGCCGCCGCGGCGCCGCGCCACTTCGGCGAAGGCAAGGTGGCCGACTACATCCCGGCCCTGGCCGAGGTGACGCCGGACCAATTCGGCATCGCCGTGTGCGACGTCCACGGCCAGGTCTGGCAGGCCGGGGCGGCCGAGACCCCGTTCTCCATCCAGTCGATTTCCAAGGTGCTCAACCTGGTGATCGCCATGCAGCGGCTGGACGAGGCGGACATCTGGACCCGCGTCGGCCGCGAGCCCTCCGGCCAGGCGTTCAACTCCATGGTGCAGCTGGAAGGCGAGCAGGGCATCCCGCGTAATCCCTTCATCAATGCGGGTGCCGTGCTGGTCTGCGAGCTGCTGGTGTCACGCATCATGTCCATCCACTGGATGATGCGCGAACAGGCGCGGCGGCTGGCCGGCAATCCGGCGCTCAACTTCGACGACCGAGTGGCCCGCTCGGAGATGGAGCACAAGGCGCGCAACGCGGCCCTGGCCTATCTGATGAAGGCCTACGGCAACCTGCACAGCGAGGTGGACGACGTCCTCGACGTCTATTTCCACGGCTGCGCCCTGGCCATGAATTGCGTCGACGTCGCCCGTGCCTTCGCCTTCCTGGCCAACGGCGGCATCAATCCCCAGGATGGCCAGGTCGTGGTCACGCCTCAGCAGACCCGCCAGCTCAACGCCCTGCTGCTGACCTGTGGGCTCTACGATGCGGCGGGTGACTTCGCCTGGCGTGTCGGCCTGCCGGGCAAGAGCGGGGTAGGGGGCGGCATCGTCGCCATCGTCCCGGGGCAGATGAGCATCTGCGTCTGGTCGCCGCGGCTGGACAGCTACGGCAACTCGGTGGCCGGCCTGCGGGCCCTCGAAAGCCTGGTGGAAGGCTTGGGCGTGGCGCCGCTGGGTTAGTGCGTGCCCGGCTTTGGTGATCCGGGCTGAGTAGTGTCGTTTCGACCCTGGCGCCGGGCGGCGTGGTCACGTCCTGTCCAAGCACCCGCCGTCAGCCGTCGCGCTATCCGGCCTGGGCACAACGAAGCCTTTTAGCGGGGGGATTTGGGTTGGTCGGTCCTGGGGTGGTGACCTCAAGATTGTCTGACCTCCGCCGATATCGCTCGGGAGCCTGCACACCTTCCTGAATCCCCGAGCGCTCTAAGCAGAGGACGCCCAATGAGTAGTTGGTTTAGCAACATTTCCGTCGGCAAGAAGCTGGCGCTAGGTTTCAGCGCGGTCCTGTTGCTTTGCCTGGCCTTGGGTCTGGTCGGCGGGAACACCATCGGCAAGCTGTCCTGGCGCATGGAGGTCATGGGCAAGGTCAATGTCGTGCTGCAGGAGGTGTCGGCGCTAGGTCTGGATCACGTCGAGTATCTGCGCAGCGTCGGCGAACCGGACAAGGCCCAGGCGGTGCGGGACACGCTCAAGCGGATCGACGCCGGCTACGCCGGGTTGGATGCCATGATGACCAAGCCGGTGAATCGCGAGATTCTCGAGCGCTTCGCCAAGGCGCTGGCGGAATACAAGGACATCTTCAAGCTCACCGAAGACAGCTATCGCGCCAGTGGCAGCCGCCAGAGCGGCGATGGCGCCCGCGCCCTGCTGGGCAAGAATGCCGATGCCGCGACGCTGGTGCTGGAAGGCCTGCAGAAGGAGCTCCAGGCGGATAACTCGGCCGACCTCGAGACCCGCTTCCGCCGCAGCCAGATCCTGGCCCAGGTCAAGGAGCAGTTCCAAAAGGCGCGCTTCGAAACCCGTGGCTACACCTACAGCGCCGAGCCCAAATTCTTCCACAAGGCCGTCGAGCAGGTCGACCTGGCCATCGGCGGGCTCGGCAGTCTGAGCGCGGCGTTCGGTACCCTGGACCCTACCGCCATCAGCCAGCTGGAGACCTATCTGAAGGGCTACCGGGCGGCCCTGGACGTCAACCAGGCGGCCTTGCTCAAGATCGCCCAGGCCACCGAGGCCCTGACCCGCAGTGACCAGGGCCTGCTCAAGCTGAGCAACCAGCTCTACGACGCGCAGATGGCGCTGCGCGCCCAGGACATTCAACAAGCCTATGGCTGGCTGCTCAGTTGCCTGCTTGCCGCCCTGGTCATCGGGATCGCCGCGGCCTGGACGATCAATCGCCAGATCGTCCCCGCCCTGCGTCGCGTGGTGCAGGACGTCGCCCAGTTGGGGCGCGGCGATCTCGCCGAACGTCACTACGAGCCGCGGCGCGACGAGATCGGCCAACTGCAACACAGCCTGAACCAGACCACCGCCAGTCTCCGCGACCTGATCGGGCACATCGGCGATGGCGCCACCCAGGTCGCCAGTGCCAGCGAAGAATTGTCGGCCATCACCGATACCAGCCTGCGTGGCACCCAGGAGCAGAAACAGGAAATCGAGCGGGTCGCCACCGCCATGCACCAGATGGCCACCTCGGTGCAGGACGTGGCGCGCAATGCGGTGCAGACCGCGGAAGCGGCGGATACCGCGGTGCAGCACGCCAACGAGGGTACCCAGGTACTGCGGCAGACGGTCCGGCAGATCGATCAGCTGTCCACCGAAGTGGAACAGGCCGCGCTGGCGATGAACCAGCTGGAGGCGGACAGCGGCAAGATCGTCAACGTCCTGGACGTCATCAAGTCCGTGGCCGAGCAGACCAACCTGCTGGCCCTCAACGCCGCCATTGAGGCGGCCCGGGCCGGCGAGGCCGGGCGCGGCTTCGCGGTCGTCGCCGACGAGGTCCGCGCCCTGGCCCAGCGGACCCAGCAGTCCACCCAGGAGATCCAGCAACTGGTCGAGACCTTGCAGAGCGGGACCCTGACCGTGGTCGAGCGCATGACGGCCAGTCGCAACCTGACCTCCAACAGCGTCACCCTGGTACGCGATACCGGGACGGCCCTCGACCATATCTGCGCGGGCATCTCCGGCGTCCAGGCCATGACGCAACAGATCGCCACGGCCGCCGAGGAGCAGAGTTCGGTCGCCGAAGAGGTCAATCGCAGCGTGTTGAACGTGCGCGAGATCGCCGATCAGGCCGCGACGGCTAGCGCCCAGACCAATCAGGCATCTGCCGATCTCGCCCGACTCGGCCAGAGTCTGCAGACGCAGGTGCAGCACTTCCGCGTCTGACCCTGAGCGCAGGGCTACTCGGCTAGTACGCCATGGACAGGCTGAGGGTCACCTGGGGCACCACGCCGTCGGTCTCGCCCTCCGGACCGCTCAACTCGCGCAGGGCGCCGTCGCGATAGAGCGCCAGGGCTTCGGCGCGAGCGCTCCAGCGCGTCTCGCCCCAGCGAAAGGGCTGCTCCAGCGCCAGCCCGGTGCGGGCATAGAGACGGTCACCGGAGTCCGGTCCATAGAAGCCGTTCCAGCCCACCCCCAGGGCACTGGGGAAGCTGAGGCGCAGGCCGCTGGCCGAAAGATCCAGTCCGGGTTCCAGGCTGCCCTGGGTATAGAGTCCACTGTCGCCCTGGGTGCGGGTGGTCACCGCCAGCCCCGGGCGCCAGGCACCCAGGCCCGTATCGGCCTGGTAGGCCAGGGTCAGGCTGGCCTCCTGAGTGGTGGTGGCGACATCGTTGGGGCTGCTCTTGACCGTGTAGACGAGGCCGACCCTCAGGCCCCCGACCGGTGACACCACCAGGCCCAGCAGATTGTTGCTCTCGTACCAGCGCCGCGGGCTGACCCGCTCCTCGCTGGAGGGGCTGTGGAAGCCGTTGCTGCTGCTGAACACCAGCCAGGCATCGGCCATGCTGTCTTTCCCCTGGTGCAGATCCAGGGCGAAACCCGCCTGGACGTGCAGCGGGATGCGGTCGAGGCTGGCCGCGTCGTCATCGTAGTTGCCGCGGGAAAAGTCGCCGTTGCGCACGTCCATGCCCAGTTGCGGATGGAAGCGCCCGGAGCTCTCGCTGACCTCCACGCTGCCCAGGGCGGCGTCTTCGCTCTCGATGGACGGCACGCTGCGCGGTGCGGCGCTGGCGTCGCCAGTGGACAGCAGCCCGCCGGCGACTAGCGCGGTGATTAGGGGGGAGCGCATGAGGTCTTCCTCGGCAGGGTGCCCGCACCGTACTGGCCTGGCCGACCCAAGGTTCGGACCAGGTGGGCTAACGCGGGGTTCCTGCCAGGCTCGCTCAGGCCTGAGACGCTTCGCTATCGCGCAACATCGCTAGCAGGCGGGCGCGCCGGCTTTCCAATTCGTCGATCTGCCGCTCCAGCGTCTGCAATCGCTCGCGCTGGGCCGCCGAGGTTTCCGGGCAGGCCTGGGCGCCCTCGATCAGACGCATGCAGTCGGGAAAGCCGCGGATCTCCGCCAGGCTGAAGCCGGCGCCGAGCAGCCTTTGCAACTGCCGGACCTGGGTCACGGCGCTGGCGGGGAAGTGGCGATAGCCATTGGCGCCGCGACTCGCCACCAGCAGGCCCTGGGCCTCGTAGTGACGTAGCGAACGCACGCTGACCCCGGTGGCGGTAGCGAGCTGACCGATGCTCAGCGAAGGCGGGGATGCAGTCATGACAAGGGTCCGAAGCGGGAAAGCGGAAGACCACCACTATCGCATGGCCGGCAGGGGCTTGACCCTTACATTGGTGTCAGCCTCGAGACTGGCGGTCCCCCTTTCCTGGAGACCTGCCATGAGTACCCTGCGCCTGCTGTCGTCGATCCTGTTGTTGAGTCTTGTCAGTCTTGCGGCCCAAGCCCGAGAGTGGCAAATCACCGCCCCCGACGGTGTGTCTCTGGCCGTCCAGGAACAGGGCGATCCCCAGGGCGTACCCATCATCTTCATCCATGGCCTGCTAGGCAGCCGGCTGAATTGGGAAGCCCAGCTCGCCAGCCCCCTACTGAGTCGCTTCCGCCTGATCACCTACGACCTCCGCGGCCATGGCCTGTCGGGTAAGCCGGCCGGTGCCGCGCCGTACCGCGAGGGGCGCCGCTGGGCCGACGACCTGGCCACGGTCATCGCCGCCACCGGGGCCCGGCGGCCGGTGCTGGTCGGCTGGTCATTGGGTGCCACGGTGATCACCAACTACCTGGCTGCCTACGGTGATGCCGACTTGGCCGGTGTGGTCTATGTGGACGGGGTCATCGAGTTGTCCTCCGCGCAGATCGTGCCGCACCCCGAGGTCTATCGGGACCTGGTCTCGCCCGATCTGCGCACCCACCTGGACGCGATCCGTACCTTTCTCGCCCTGTGTTTCGCCACACCGCCAGCGCCGGCCTTGTTCCAACGACTCTACGCGAATGCCGCCATGGCCTCCTGGGACATGCAGAGCGCCGTCCAGGATCAGGACGGCGCGGCCGTCCAGGGGTTGGGCCGGGTGCGCGTGCCGCTCTGGTTGCTCTATGGTGAAAAGGACGCGCTGGTCCATCCCGAGGCATCCATCGCCCGGGCCCGGGCGCTCAATCCGCGCATCGAAGCGACCCGCTATGCCTCGTCCGGGCATGCACCCTTCCTGGAAGAGGCGCCCCGTTTCAATCGTGACCTCGCCGCCTTCGTCGACCGCCTGGAGCGCTCCCAGCCATGACCGATCCCTGTCTTTTTCCCGGCTTCACTCGGCTGCACCTGGACACGGCGTCAGCCTGCTTCCAGGGCATGATCGGCGGCCAGGGCCCGGCGGTCCTGCTGCTGCACGGCTATCCCCAGACCCATCTGGCCTGGCGCCACATCGCCCCGGTACTGGCCCGGGACCATCGCGTCGTGGTGCCCGATCTGCCGGGCTACGGCGCCAGCCGCCAGCATGACGACCGCTCGCGCTGGACCAAGCGGCGCGTGGCGGCCGCCTTGATCGAGTTGATGGACGCGCTCGGCCTGCCACGCTTCGCCGTGGTCGGCCATGATCGCGGCGCCCGCGTTGGCTACCGCCTGGCGCTGGATCATCCCGCGCGGATCGAGCGCTACGCCTCGCTCACCGTGGTGCCCACACCGGAGGTCTGGCAGGCCTTCGACTTCAGGCGGGGGCTGGCGAACTTCCACTGGACCTTTCTCGCCCAGCCGGCTGATCTGCCTGAACGGCTGCTGGCAGTCGATCCCGATGCCTTTCTCGACCAGGCCCTGGCGCGCATGGCCGGCGGTCTGGAACGGGTCGAACCCCTGGCCCTGGCCGCCTATCGCCAGGCCTTTCGCGATCCGGCCGTGCGCCGGGCCATCTGCGAGGACTATCGCGCTGGTGCCGAAGAGGACCTGGCGGACGATCTCGCCGACCAGGCCCGGGGGCATCTTGTGCAGTGTCCGTTGCTGGTGCTCTGGCCGGAGCAGCAAGGGGATGAATCGCCCTTGGCCATCTGGCGTCGGTGGGCGCTCGACGTGCGTGGGTGCGCTGTGCCCGGTGGGCATCTGCAACCGGAGGAGTCACCACAGGAAGTACTGGCCGCTCTACGACCCTTTCTCGAAGGTAAGCGCTGAGCGACTGGGTCTATTCAGGGGTGGTTGTACGGAGCATAAGTAGGTGGCGCCGTCGCAAGGCCTTTTGTCGGTTTCTGAAATTGTTGCGAAATTCTGAAAATACTAGAACCGGAGTAAGCCAATGACAGCAATCGACCCATAGCTGCCGGTTATCAATAGCACTAATTGGATACCCCTCCCTTGCCAGTAATCAATCAATTACTCTTTATTGGACGGTTCCGCCTAATAGCTTCCTGACTGTCCTTTTACTCCCGCGCCCTTTGCTGCGACCATTTTTGCACTGACCCAGCCCTGCGGATTTTTTTATGATGGACCTTGCTATCGAGTTTCCCGAGTTCTTCCTGCCCAGTTGCACGCTGCGACGGATTAATCGCAATGACGCCGAGGCGATTTTTGCCGGGCTTTCTAACCCGCAGGTTGTTACCCACTACGGCGTGTCTTACGACAGCCTCGAAGCGACGGACGAGCAGATGCGCTGGTATGACGCTCTGTTGGAAGAGCACCGGGGCATTTGGTGGGGCATTACCCTCCCGGGCCGGGACGAACTGATAGGCGCTTGTGGTTTTAACGATTGGTCACACTCCGATCTTAGCCTGGATATCGGCTATTGGCTGATGCCGGAACACTGGGGCCGAGGGCTGATGCAAGACTGCCTGCGCACCATCCTCCGCTTCGCCCTGGGTACCCTCGGCGTACATCGCATTCACGCAGATGTTGAGCCGGAGAACCCCGCCAGCATTCGTTTGCTGGAGCGGGTCGGCTTCGTGTTTGAGGGAACCCTGCGGGATGTGGAATACAAGAACGGGCGCTTCCTCAGCCTGCACCAGTACAGCCTGCTGGCCTCTGACCCGGCGGGGCGAGCTCTGCTGGAGGACGACACACCGATCCTCCGCCCACCCCGGGTCTGATGCGCAGGCACTCGGTGCTTTGGCTCAGCGCAGCATGGCCCATTGGGGATACCCTGAGATTTGGATGAAGGCATGGCAGGCAGCGCTGACTTTCCGCCCTGAGCAAATGACCTTCCACTACGCAGTGCTGGTCGCAGCGGATGGCCAACTACTGGGCTTTTATGGGCTTGAGAGCGGCGAGGATGGCTGGCGGTTGGAGCATTGCTGGGTCGACCCACAGTCGACGGGAAGCAGTTACGGACGGCGCCTGGTGGGGCATGCTCTGGCTTTGGAGCGTGGACTGGGCGTGAATACGCTAGCGGTGGAATCGGACCCATCGGCACGGAGCTTCTACGAGCTGCTCGGTGCACAACATGTGCGCGACGTACCGCGTCCAGTATGTGGCGAGCCCCGGCATCTACCAATACTTGAGTGGGAGTTCAGTGACTAGGCCTGATTGGAGAGTAACGTGCAGATCGATTGGCTGCTGGCAGTCTACTCGCCGTTTGCTGCACCTTTACAAGTCAGCCATGGATCGTTAACCGGCCTGCGCCAAGGACTGCTATGGGTCGATACGAAACTAACCCCCCCTCAAAGGAGGTCTTTCTTGGCCCCCTTCGCCTTGCGGGCCTCAATTACGCTAGTGATGCACATCTCCTTCCATTGACTTAGCGATCGCTTTTCCAAGAAAAATCAATTTTCTTTTGCCAAAGCTTTCTTGATACGGTAGTAAATTGTACATGTCTGAACAGGTTCGATTTGACAAGAAATTCCGTGTGGTCCAGGCCCTCGCAGAACGTATCCAGCGCGGTGAGCTGGGCTCTGGCGAGCGGCTGCCTGGCGAGCATGAGTTGGCCGCCGAATTCGACGTTAGCCGCGGCACTCTGCGCGAAGCCCTGTCGGAGCTTAAGCGGCGCAATTACATCGCGACCCAGACCGGGGTTGGCTCCATCGTCACCTACGATGGTGTGCCCCTCGACCAAAAAGGCGGCTGGGCCCGCGCGCTGGCTGCCGGGGCCGTGCAGATGAGCACCGAATTGCTAGACATCAGCCGCGTGCAACGAAAGGAGCTTGCGCTGATAGCCGGTACCGATCAGTTCGTGCTGGTGGAGCGCCGTCGCCGTGCCGCCGATGGCAGTGTGGTGTCGCTGGAACGCTCGCTGATTCCAGCCGTGGACGGTCTTGAGCAGTTGCCGTTGAGCGGTCTGAAAGACGGCTCGCTAACCGCCTCTTTGGCCGCCCACGGCTATGAGGGCCGGTACGGCAAGCAATGGATAGGCGCCGAGCCTCTCGGCTCCGGTGCCGCCGAACGCCTGCAGCGCCCACTGGCCACGATGTTTCTCAAGGTAGTGCGTGAAACCTTCGACACCCGGGGCCGCTTTATGGAACAGGTGGAAAGCCTGCTGGACCCCGCACACTTTCAAATGCATTTGAATTTCGGAAGCCCATAATGATTAGTCTCGAACAGACACGAGCTCGTGCCCTCGGCGCTTTCTACGGCCTGGCCTTGGGTGACGCGCTGGGCATGCCGACCCAGTCCCTGTCCCGCGAGCAGATTCGCGACCGTTACGGCCGCATCACCGACCTGCAGGCGGCCGACGGCGACCAGCCGATTGCGCCTAACATGCCGGCCGGGGCCATTACCGATGACACCGAGCAAGCCATTCTCGTCGCCCGACGCCTGATCGCCGGCCATGGCCACATCGAGCCCGCGGCCTTGGCCCAGGACCTAATCGACTGGGAAGCGGAGATGCGCGCCAAAGGCTCCCAGGACCTGCTAGGGCCTTCGACGAAGCGCGCCATAGAAATGATCCTGAATGGCGCCAGCCCCGAGCAAGCCGGGCGATTTGGCACCACCAACGGCGCGGCCATGCGCATCGCGCCGATTGGCATCGCCACCGCTATAGACGATCCCGAGTACTTCATGGGCCAGGTGGTGCAAGCCTGCCAGGTAACGCACAACACCGGCCTGGGCATAGCCAGCGCCGCCGCCGTAGCCGCCGTAGTCTCGGCCGGTGTACGGGGCGCTGATTTGCAGGCCGCCCTAGAACTGGGCATCAAAGCCGCCCGCTGGGGCCACAGCCGCGGTCACTGGGTGGCGGGCGGTAACATCGCGGCCCGCATTCTTTGGTCGCGGGCGGTGTGCGCCAGTTGCAACGCCGACAGCCTGCCGGACGTGATCTACGACGTCATCGGTACCTCGGTAGCCTCCCAGGAATCCGTGGTTGCCGCCTTCGCCTTGGCCCAGGCAGTGGCCGAGGGCCAGCTCGAGGCCTGTCCGGCGCTAGGCGTGGCCGCCAGCCTAGGCGGCGACACCGACACCATCGCCGCAATGCTCGGCGCGATGCTCGGCGCCACCCATGGGCTGGAAGTGTGGCCGCTGGAGGCCATCGCCCAGATCAAGGCCGTCAACGGGCTTGATCTCGAACCCCTAACCGAACAACTGCTGACCCTACGCAGCTCAGGTGCCGCCGCACGACCCTGATAGGTATTCGCTACCCAATCGCTGTTTATACCTGCCCCAACCACAACAAGTAATCGCAGGAGTCATCCATGAGTACCTCTAACAACGCGGGACAACTGGAAACACGCGGCATAGAACCGGTGCCGGAGCAGGAGTGCGGCGGCCATCCCCTCCAGCTGTTTTGGGTGTGGTTCGCCGCAAACATCAGTATCCTAGGTTTACCGCTGGGGGCGACGCTGGTTGCCTTTCAGGGCTTGTCGATCGGTCAGGCATTCATCGTCGCGGTATTGGGTGCCGGCGGTTCATTCGCGGTGGTGGGTCTGCTGTCCATCGCTGGTCGTCGGGGCCGCGCGCCGAGCCTGACGTTGTCGCGGGCGATCTTCGGGGTGCGTGGCAATATCGGCCCTACCCTGGTGTCGCTAGGCTCGCGACTGGGCTGGGAAACGGTCAACACCACCACTGCGGCCTTCGTGCTGCTGTCATTGGTCTCGATCATACAAGGCACGCCGGTGGAGGCTAAGTCGGCGCCGATGCTGACCCTGCTGTTCATCGCCGTGTTCGTACTGTTGACCCTGTGCGTCTCGGGCTTGGGTCACGCCACCTTGCTGGTAATCCAGAAGTGGGCGACCTGGGTGTTTGGAGCTCTGAACCTGATCGTGGGCGGTTTCCTGGCGCTGCATATCGATTGGACTGCCGTATGGGCCGCAACCCCTGCGCCGCTGTCGGCCGTGCTGATTGGTGTCGGGACCATGGCTGCGGGCACCGGTATCGGCTGGGCCAACGCCGGCGCTGACATGTCGCGCTATCAGCATAAAAGCGTAAAGGCCGGTGCCCTGGTAGCTTCCGCGGCCTTTGGCGCGGGCATTCCGTTGGTGCTGCTGATCACCCTCGGCGGCCTGATTTCGGTAGGTGACAACCACTTGGCCTCAGCTGCCGATCCGATCGTAGCAATCCGCGAACTGCTGCCGGCCTGGATGGCGGTGCCGTACCTGATCACCGCCTTTGGTGGCTTGCTGCTGTCCAACAACCTGTCGGTGTATTCGGCGGGCCTCACTACTTTGACCCTTGGCCTACGAGTGAAGCGCGTGCACGCTGTCGTGGTCGACGTGGTCGTCATCTTTGCTGGCTCAATCTATTTCATGCTTTTTGCCGACAGCTTCTACGGCCCCTTCATCACCTTCATCTCCCTGCTGGCAGTGCCGATCACCGCCTGGGTGGGCATCTTCCTGGTCGACCTGCTGCATCGCCATCGTTACGTGCCGGCAGATCTGATGAATGTCGGCCCCACCAGTGCCTACTGGTACCAAGGCGGCGTGGAATGGCGCGCGCTGGGTGCCTGGGCAGCGGCCATCTTGCTCGGCTTCAGCTTCACCACGGTCAAGACCACCGCCACCAACGTGCTGTTTCACGGCTGGTTGGCGGACTCCTGGTTCGGCCAAAACGGCCTGGGCTGGATTGTCACCTTCGTGATCGCCGGGGGCCTCTATGCCCTGCTGGGCGGCTGCCGTGACCGCCAGCCTGCTACCCTGATGCAAGAGAACCTCCATGCCCGCTAGATTGCTCTATACCGGCCAGGTGGTCATCGACTTGGTGATGGCGGTGGACGCCTTGCCCACCGCCGGCCAGGACGTGCTCGCCAGCTGCGCGCGCTTTGAAACCGGCGGCGGTTTCAATGTGATGGCTGCCGCCGCGCGCAATGGGCTGGCGACTTGGTACCTGGGGCGCCACGGCAGTGGCCGCTTTGGCGAGCTGGCTCGCCAGGCCATGGTCGAGGAAGGGATCACGGTCCTCCTGCCGATCACCACGGGCGCGGACACGGGCCTGTCGGTTGCGCTGACGGATGCCAGCGCAGAGCGCTCTTTCATCTCCCATGTTGGCGCTGAGGGCGGGTTAGCCGCCGCCGACCTCTCGGAGGTGGTACTCACGGCTGAAGACTGGATCATGGTCAGCGGCTACAGCCTGTTGCACCCAGGCAAGGCCGAGGGTCTGCTGGACTGGTTGGCGCAGCATGCTAGCAGTTGCTCGCTGATGTTCGATCCTGGGCCCTTGGTGACTGAACCGGACGCGCCGTCGATGGCGCGCCTATTACCGTGGGTAAGCTTGTGGAGCAGTAACCGCGATGAAGCCTTGCGCTTCACCAGCGCAGACAATACGGAAGATGCCCTGCAAAGACTGGTTGAGCGGTTACCGGCCAATGCCTTGGTGGTTGTCCGCGACGGTCCCGCAGGCTGCTGGCTGGCGCAAGGCGATTGGCGCCAGAGGGTCGAGGGCTTCGCGGTAAAGGCCATCGACAGCAACGGCGCGGGTGATGCCCATGCTGGTGTGCTGCTGGCGTGCTTGGCGCGTGGTTTGAGCAAGGTGCAGGCCGCTCGCTTGGCGAACGCGGCCGCGGCAATCGCCGTCACTCGGCGGGGGCCGGCGACTTGCCCGGCAAGGGCGGAGTTAGAGGCGTTCATGAAAGAGAGAGAGGCATAACAAAAGCGCTTCAGCACGCCCAGCAGTAGCAGCTTTTCGTGTGCGGGCGGCTAATCTCCGGCGCTGGACAGACAGCGAAATAGCCAGCTTGGCGTCATGATGCGATCTTCTACCGGATAGCAATGTGATTCATCGCAGTCTTTCGGCCATGCGCAGGCTTAGCTTAGGCAGGATGTCCGGCAGCCATGGCAGCGCTGCGGCCATCGGCGAGCGCTGAACATCCCGTTCTTGCCGTTGGGCACCACGAACTAACCATACTGTACAGCTCCGGCTATGAGCTGGATGGACGGCTGCAGGTGAAGTGGCACCGCCGCCAGCACTTCATGAACAGCGTCCGCCTGAAGAGAGTACCGTCGCGCCCAGGGATAAGCCTCGCTGCACAGGATCGCCTGCCGATAGTGGTCTGGGGGGGAGGTAGCCCGTTCCGGGGCGAGGGATTCTATGGATTTCATCTTGGCTGCATGCAGTTGATGCAATCAGCGTATGGAGAATCGATAGAACGCAAAGTTGTCAGCTTTCGGCCAGAGCCGGACAGGTAGAAAAAAGCTAGCAGTGAAGCAGTTCACCTGTCATGTAATCAAACCTATAGACAGACTTGTTGAAGTCAATGGCCTCAATATAGCCTGGCATTAAACGAAATTCCTCAGAAAATATGTCTGCCCCATAGACTTGCCAGATTATGCTGCCATCTGGGGATAGGCGAGTAATCGCCAGCTCGCCGTGTGAATACAGGGCACCTCGCTCATTTTGCAGGTGGATACCAAAACATGTTGCGCTATCGGCCTGAATTGACCAGAGCTTCCGAAAGGGAGGCTCCAGCGAAAAACAGGCGACATGGTCGCCGACGGCCAAGTAAAGCTTATCGCCGAGCGCTAGTGCCGAATTCTTATGGACGGAAGTGCATCCTCCACCAGCACCAACTGCCAGAATGCCGTCTCCGTTTAATCTCACACCATGGATTGACGTGATCCGCTCACTTGAAAGGATGATATCGAGAGTATAGGGCCGAGCATTGTCAGCAGAGTTAAAAGAGTAAGTCGGCTCGTTAACAATTGCTACCAGTCCATATGAAGTGGGTATTTCCATTTGATTGCTAATTTTTAGCCTATTCACGAACATATTATGCATCAGGCTCTGATCCGAGAAGACGTTGTGTGGCGCCATCTGGCTCTGATCGGTTTCTGCCATGGCTGACCGGCCGCTATGGGTCGATAACAGCCCTTCGAGCCTTTCCCTCGTCATTAAAGGCTATCTCTAAACTATTTACCGAAAATTCCGCAGACAGTCGCAGCCAGTACTAGCAGAACCTAGGACCATTGCATTAATCGCCACCAGCAATCGCGCCTATTTCGAAAATCTGGAGCCGCCGATTGGGGCCTTCGCTGGCGAGGAGTCGCCTTTGTTTCGAAACCCGGCAGCTTTCGCTGCTTGTGGCCTTGTAACGGATGCTCAGAGTACTGGCGAGAACACCCGCGCGACCCGCATGGCCACCCGCCGCCAGCGGCGCAAGGCGGCGTTGTCCTCGGGAGTGAGTTCGCGGGAACGGCTGAAATCCTGCTCCAGCATCTTGCGCACCTCCCAGGCGAACTGCACGTCCATGACCATGACCATCACCTCGAAGTTGAGGCGGAAGGAGCGGTTGTCCAGGTTGGCACTGCCCACCGCGGCCACGTCCTCGTCGATCAGCACCACCTTCTGGTGCAGGAAGCCCGGGCCGTAGCGGAATACCCGGATGCCGGCGTGCACCGCCTCGAAGGCATAGAGGTAGGAGGCGGCATAGACCACCTTGTGGTCCGGTCGCGAGGGCAAGAGGATGCGCACGTCCACCCCGCGCAGGGCAGCCAGGCGCAGGGCCGCCGAGACCGCTTCATCGGGGATGAAGTAGGGCGAGGTGATCCAGATGCGATGGCGCGCCGAGTGGATGGCCTCGACGAAGAACAGCGAGCAGGTCTCCTGGTCGTCCGCCGGACCGCTGGGCACCACCTGGCAGAGCACCCCGCCGTCCTCGTAGCGCTCCGGCAGCAGCAGGGTGGGCAGCTTTCTGGTCACCCAGTACCAGTCTTGGGCAAAGGTCTCCTGCAGGGTGGCCAGCGCCGGCCCGCGCAACTCGATATGGGTGTCGCGCCAGGGCGCCAGGGGCGGTTTGAGGCCCATGTATTCGTCGCCGACGTTGAGCCCGCCGGTGAAGCCCACCTCGCCATCGACGATCACGATCTTGCGGTGGTTGCGGAAATTGACCTGGAACCTGTTGATCAGTCCGCGTCGATTGCTGAAGCCCTTCACCTCGCAACCGGCCTCGCGCAACTTCTCCACATAGGCGCGCGGCAGGGCATGGCTGCCGATGGCGTCGTACAGCAGAAAGACCTTGACCCCGGCGCGGGCGCGGTCGAGCAGGGTGTTCTGCAGGGCCAGGCCCAGGGCGTCGTCGTGGATGATGAAGAACTGCACCAGCACCACCTGCTGCGCACCGCGAATGGCACCGAGGATGGCGGCGAAGGTCTCCTCGCCATTGACCAGCAGCCGCACCTGGTTGTTGGCCACACAGGGGGTGCCGGTGAGGGCGGTCATGGCCTTGAGCTTGCGGTTGGCCGCGCTGCACTGCTGGGCGGCCATGGCCTCGGCGATCCAGGGTCGCCAGTCCAGCTCGGCGGCCTGGCGCGCCATCTCCTCGTCCGCCTGGCGCCGCGCCTTCACGTAGCTGTCGAAGCGGCGCCGACCGAACACCAGGTAGGGAATCAGGCTGAGGAAGGGCATGAACACCAGCGCCATGGCCCAGGCCATGGCGCCCTGGGCAGTGCGCACCGTGACGATGGCGTGTACCGCCGCGCTGATGCCGATCAGTTCGAGGACCAGGGCGATGTAGTGGAGATCGAGGGGCAGGGATGGCACGCGGGCGGCTCTCTTCTCCAGGGTGATGTCAGAGGGGTTGGACCGCCTTGAGTATCACGAATTTCGGCGTGGCCGCGATCTGTTCGACGCGCTTGAACAGCCGCTTGAGCTTGACGTGATACCCCAGATGGCGATTGCCCACCAGCCAGAGTTCGCCTTGGGCATCCAGCGCCGCGCGGGCCTGCTGGAACATGCGCCAGGCGAGGAAATCGCCCACCACCTGCTGCTGGTGGAAGGGCGGATTGCACAGGATCAGGTCCAGCGAGCGCGGCGGTTGGTCGGCCAGGCCGTCGGCGGCCTGGATCGTCACCGGGCGCTCGCCGCAGGCCGTGGCCCAGTTCTCCCGCGCCGACTGCACCGCCATGTAGGACTCGTCCACCAGGGTGAACCGGGCCTCCGGATTGGCCAGGGCACAGGCCAGCGCCAGCACCCCGTTGCCGCAACCCAGGTCGGCCACCCAGGCAGTGCCCAGACCTTGGGGCAGATGTGGCAGGAAGGCACGGGTACCGATGTCCAGGCCCTCGCGGCAGAAGACATTCGCGTGGTTGACCAGCGTCAAGGGCGGCGCGTCCAGCCGATAGCGACTGGGGTAGGGCGAGGCCACCGCGGGCCGCGCCTCGGGAGTGGCGAAGAGCAGCCGCGCCTTCTTCACCGCCAGCGAAGCCTGCACCGGGCCGATATGGCGCTCCAGCAGATCGCCGGCAGCGCGGGGCAGGTGCTTGAGCATGCCGGCGGCGATCACCCGGGCGCCGGGTGCCAGCTGGCCATGCAGGCGAATCAGCTGCTCTTCCAGCAATGCCAGGGTCTTGGGCACCCGCACCAGCACCAGGTCGAAAGGACCGTTGATCGCTTCACTGGCCGGCACGAAGGTCACGGCATCGGCGGCGAGGCCGTTGCGCACCAGGTTGGCCGTCAGCGCCAGGGCCGCCAGGTGCGAGTCGCCGCTGGAGGTCACCCGCGCATGAGCGGCAAGACTGGCGGCCAGGGCGCCGAAGCCGTCGTTGAGCACCAGCACCCGGGCGGCCGGGTCCAGGCCGTCCTCGGCGACCTGCTGCAGCAGGTATTCGTCGGCGGCGTCGAAGGCCTGCAGGGGATCGTCGCGGCGTGGTGGCTGACGGTCGAGTTCGAGGGTGGCGAAGGGCGAGACGAGAGAAGGCATGGTTTCTGTCGGTGTTTATCGGCGGCCCAGTGCGGGACAATGGCGCCAAGCAATCGGGAAAAGAGGCCAGTATGACCGCCACCGAAGACAAGTTCACCCGCGAGACGATCACCGCCGTCTGGCCCTGGAGCGACAACCTCTTCAGCCTGAGGACCACCCGTGACCCGCGCTTTCGCTTCCGCGCCGGCCAGTTCGCCCGCCTGGGCGTGCGCAAGGCCGATGGCGACGTGGTCTGGCGTGCCTACTCCATGGTCTCGGCCCCCCATGACGACTTCCTCGAATTCTTCTCCATCGTGGTCCCCGGCGGCGCCTTCACCAGCGAATTGAGTCGCTTGCGTGAGGGCGACGAACTGTTGGTGGAAAAGCAGCCCTACGGCTATCTCACCCTGGAGCGCTTCGGCGGCGGTCGCGACCTCTGGCTGCTGGCCACCGGCACCGGCCTCGCGCCCTTCCTGTCGATGCTGCAGGAGCCCGATACCTGGGAGCGCTTCGAGCGCATTGTGCTGGTCTACAGCGTGCGCGAAGCCCGCGACCTGGCCTACCAGGAGGTCATCCGCGGTTACGGCCAGGTGGAGCACCTCGAAGGCCTCACCGACCGCCTGGTCTATGTCCCTGTGGTGACTCGCGAAGACCATCCCGGCGCCCTGCGTGGCCGCATCACCAGCCTGATCGAGAACGGCGAGCTGGAACGTGCTGCCGGCGTCGAACTCGCGCCCGAGCACTCGCGCATCCTCATCTGCGGCAACCCCGAGATGGTCGACGACACCCGCCAACTGCTCAAGACCCGCGATTTGCAACTGGCCCTGAGTCGCCGGCCCGGTCAGGTGGCGGTGGAAAATTACTGGTAACGCGAGTCGACACCGGCGTCTTTACGTTTTCTTCACAATTGGAAAAGGTTGGGCCTTTAGCTTTGGCCCTGCCTTGCTCTAGGATCGGAATTTCCAAGGTTACTTTCCGAGTCCCGATGAGCAGTGACAGATCCGAGCCGCCCCCGGCCTCCTGGCCAGGTGCGGCTGACACCCCCTCCCGTCTTTCTTCCTCCGTGGCCGTTCGGCCCTCTAGCGCGGAGGCCTACCGCTAATGGAATGGATCGCCGATCCCACCGCCTGGTTGGGCCTGCTGACCCTGATCGTCCTGGAAATCGTCCTGGGCATCGACAACCTGGTCTTCATCGCCATCCTCGCCGACAAGCTGCCGCCCGCGCAGCGTGACAAGGCGCGGGTCATCGGCCTGTCGCTGGCGCTGATCATGCGCCTGGGCCTGCTGGCCAGCATTTCCTGGATGGTCACCCTCACCGAGCCGCTGTTCGAGGTGTTCGGCAAGGCCTTCTCCGGCCGTGACCTCATCATGCTGTTCGGCGGTATCTTCCTGCTGTTCAAGGCCACCACCGAGCTGCACGAACGCATCGAGGGCCACACCCACAAGACCGGTGGCAGCCGTACCTACGCCGCCTTCTGGCCGGTGGTGGCGCAGATCGTGGTGCTCGACGCCGTGTTCTCGCTGGACGCCGTCATCACCGCCGTGGGCATGGTCGAGCACCTGAGCGTGATGATGATCGCCGTGATCATCTCCATCGGCCTGATGCTGGTGGCGAGCAAGCCGCTGACCGCCTTCGTCAACGCCCACCCCACGGTGATCATGCTGTGCCTGGGCTTCCTGATGATGATCGGCCTGAGCCTGACCGCCGAAGGCCTGGGTTTCCACATTCCCAAGGGCTACCTATACGCCGCCATCGGCTTCTCGATCCTCATCGAGCTGGCCAACCAGGTGGTGCGCTGGAAGCGCAAGCGGCAGATGCACGAACGCCTCGGCATGCGCGAGCGCACCTCCCAGGCCGTGCTGCGACTGCTGGGCGGTCGCCTGCGCGAAGACGAAGTGGACGAGGACATCGCCGACCTAATGGACGGCGAGAAGGGCGAAGGCCCGGTGTTCGATCGCCGTGAGCGCCTGATGATCAGTGGCGTGCTACAGCTGGGCGAGCGCCCGGTACGGGCAGTGATGACCGCCCGTGCCGACGTCGACATCCTCGATGCCGACGCCCCGCCGGAGCGCCTGCGCGAGCAATTGCTGGCCTCGGCTCACTCGCGCCTGCCGCTGGTGGTCAACGGCAACATCGACGAACCCCTGGGCTACGTGCACAAGAAGGAGCTGTTCGCCGACATCCTCCAGGGCCAGTCGCCCGACCTGCGTGCCCGGGTGCGCACCCCCATCCACCTGCCGGCCCAGGCCACGGTGCTGGGCGCCCTGGAACAGCTGCGCGCCGCCTCGACCCACGTGGCCTTCGTGGTCAACGAATTCGGTGGCTTCGAAGGTTTGCTGACGCTGACCGACATCCTCGAGGCAATCGCCGGCGAATTGCCGGATGCCAGTGAGGAAAGCCTGCCGGAGCTGGAAAAGGTGGAGAACGGCTATCGCGCCAGTGGTGGCCTGAACCTGCACCCCCTGGCCCAGCGCACCGGCTTCCAGATCCCGGAAAACGAGGATTACCAGACCCTGGGCGGGCTGGTGGTGGACCTCTTGGGACGTCTGCCGACGGTGGGTGACCGCCTGGAGTACCAGGGCTGGCAACTGACGGTCGAGTCGGTCAAGGATCGGCGGATCGGCTGGATCCGCCTGGAGCGACCCGCCTCCGAGTGAGGCGGGCTCAGCTAAGCAATTACAGCGGGTTGATCGGCGGTTCCTGTTTGACCACGGGAACCTCGGTCGCCTTGCTGTTTTGCTCCTTGAGGAGGTCGCGGATCTCGGTCAGCAGCACCTGATCCTTGGTCGGACCGGACGGCGCGGCATCCTGGTGCAGACGCAGGCGGTTGAGCACCTTGATCGCCATGAAGATGGCGAAGGCGATGATCACGAAGTCGAAGATGGTCTGCAGGAACTTGCCGTAGGACATCACCACCGCCGGCTGGTCGCCCACGGCGGCCCTCAGGGTGATCGCCAACTGCGAGAAATCCACGCCCCCCAGCAACAGGCCCAGCGGCGGCGTGATGATGTCGGCGACGAAGGACGACACGATCTTGCCAAAGGCGGCGCCCAGGATGATGCCGACCGCCAGGTCGACCACGTTGCCCCTCATGGCGAATTTCTTGAACTCGGCGATGATGCTCATGCTGCACTCCTTTGGATGGTTTCGAAGAGACGATAGACGATTGTGCTCGCTTCGCTCGAGTTTGGAACCTTGCTAACGGTCTTGAGGTTCCCCGGCAACGGCAAATCACCGGCAAATCGGCAGCTGGTCGTGGCTGTCGCACTTTGTCGAAGGGCTTGGGTCCACCCTTGTACGACGAGGGCAACGGCCCTTGCGACCTCAACCTTTCGAGCCCAGGAGCCCTAGATGGTTGCCAAACACGACCTGCACAAAGACTTTCCCGAATACGCCGAACAGCTGGACAGCCGGCCGCAAACCGATGCCGCCTTCGCCAAGCTGCTGGACGACTACGCGAAACTCGACCAGCAGATCCTCGATCTGGAAGAAGTGGAAGAATCCAGTGGTGACGAGGAACTGGGTCGTCTGCGCCGCGAGCGCGTCCTGCTCAAGGACAAGATCGCGCAGCAACTGAAATACCCTTCCTAGAACGCCCGGTCCCGGCTGTCACCTTTGGCCGCGCTTATCGCGATTGGCAAGGCCAGCGGGCATCGCCATCATGGCCGCTCTCGAGGAGAGCAGCAGATGATCGATGAAGCGGCGATGTACCGGCAGTGGCAGTTGTGGATCACCGAGGCGGCCGTAGAGGCGCAACGCCGACGGGTGCAGCAGGAGTTCGCTGAATACAGTCGGCTTCTGGCCAAGCTCCATCAGTTGGAGCAGTCGCAGTGGCAGGAGGCGTTACCCAGTTGGCTAAGGGGTAATGCAGCCTTGGCGTCGACCCTCAAACACTGAATCCAGAGCTCGCCCGAAGCGAGCTTTGGTCATCGGCGATGAACGTCGAGCGGCGCCTTGCGGTCAATGCCTTAACCCCAGGCGAGTTGCGTGGGGTCAGCGAGAATTGCCCGGCCGAACTGGCCCTCCCGACGAGGATGTCCCATGAAGCGTACCGCCCTGATCGCCCTGATGATGTTTGCCGCCGCTCCCGTGTTCGCCAAGGATCTGTGCGCGGTCCAGCTGCAGAAGCTGGACGATGCCAGCAAGATGAAGACCAACATGATCGGCCCGGGTAGTTCCCAGGCTCAGCAGATCGCCAATTTCCGTAAGAACGCCATGGAAGCCCAGAAAGCCGGTGATGAGAAGAAGTGCATCGCCCAGGCCAACCAGGCTCTGACCATGCTGCGTCAGCCGGGCGGAGAGGGCGGCCAATAAGGCCTGTCGCTTCCGCCTCGCCAAGGCGCGCTCCGCGAGGATCGCGCCTTTTTACTGTCCATGCATCCAGTCGTGCTATGCTCGTCGCCTTCCTTTCGCGACAGGAGCTTCCGGCATGGCCAAGGCCAAGCGTCTCTACGGCTGCACCGAGTGTGGCGCCACCTTTCCCAAGTGGGCAGGCCAGTGCGGCGAGTGCGGTGCCTGGAACACCCTGGTGGAAACCGTCGTCGAAACCTCCGCCGTACCCTCCGGTCGCGCTGGCTGGGCGGGTCAACAGGCGACCATCAAGACCCTGGCCGAGGTCAGCGTCGAGGAAACCCCGCGCTTCACTACCGACTCCACCGAACTTGACCGGGTCCTGGGTGGCGGTCTGGTGGATGGCTCCGTGGTGCTGATCGGCGGCGATCCCGGCATCGGCAAGTCCACCATCCTGTTGCAGACCCTCTGTCACCTGGCTGCGCGCATGCCGGCGCTCTATGTCACCGGCGAGGAATCCCAGCAGCAGGTGGCCATGCGCGCCCGCCGCCTGGGCCTGCCGGAAGACAAGCTCAAGGTCATGACCGAGACCTGCATCGAGTCCATCGTCGCCACTGCCCGCCAGGAAAAGCCGCGGGTCATGGTGATCGACTCCATCCAGACCATCTTCACCGAGCAACTGCAGTCCGCTCCGGGCGGCGTGGCCCAGGTGCGCGAGAGCGCGGCGCTGCTGGTGCGCTTCGCCAAGCAGACCGGCACCGCCATCTTCCTGGTCGGCCACGTCACCAAGGAAGGTGCCCTGGCCGGCCCGCGGGTGCTGGAGCACATGGTCGACACCGTGCTCTATTTCGAGGGCGAATCCGACGGCCGCCTGCGCATGCTGAGAGCGGTGAAGAATCGCTTCGGCGCGGTCAACGAACTGGGCGTGTTCGGCATGACCGACAAGGGCCTCAAGGAAGTCTCCAATCCCTCGGCGATCTTTCTTAACCGCGCCCAGGAAGCGGTGGCCGGCAGTGTGGTCATGGCCACCTGGGAAGGCTCGCGGCCCATGCTGGTGGAGGTGCAGGCGTTGGTGGACACCAGTCACCTGGCCAATCCGCGCCGGGTCACCGTGGGCCTGGACCAAAATCGCCTGGCCATGCTGCTGGCGGTGCTGCACCGTCACGGCAGCATTCCCACCTACGACCAGGACGTCTTCATCAACGTGGTCGGCGGGGTCAAGGTGCTCGAAACAGCGGTCGACCTGGCGCTGATGTCCGCAGTCATCTCCAGCCTTAGGGACCGTGCTCTGCCGCACGACCTGCTGGTGTTCGGCGAGATCGGCCTGTCCGGCGAGATCCGCCCGGTGCCCAGTGGTCAGGAGCGGCTGAAGGAAGCCGCCAAGCATGGCTTCAAACGGGCCATCGTACCCAAGGGCAATGCGCCGAAGGACCCGCCGCCCGGTTTGCAGGTGGTCGCGGTGACCCGGCTGGAGCAGGCCCTGGATGCGCTGTTCGAATAGTCAAAGCGGCTATTCGTAATATTTTTTAAAACTATGGGTGGGGCAGGGCGGTCTATCAGGCGCTTCCATGATCCTGGATAACTGCCATGTCTCGTCTGTTCCCGCTGTCCTTGCTCTTCGCCGGCCTTGCCGCCAGCACCCTCGTCCAGGCCGCCGATCCCAGTGCCCGCGCGCCGGCCAGTCTGGAAGTGGATCAATTGGAATGGCAGCGAGCCGACGAGGGCAGCATCTTCAATTGGGACCTGGAAGGCTGGGCCTTCGGCGGCGGCGCCAATCGCCTGGATTTCCGCAGCCAGGGCGAGCGTAGCAACGGCCACACCGAGCAGGCCGAGGTCCAGGCGCTCTGGGGGCATGAACTGGCCAAGGGCTGGGGCAGCGTGGCCGGCATCCGCCAGCATTTCAAACCCGGCTCGCCGCAGACCTGGGCCGCCCTGGGTATCCAGGAGCACGACCCCGAGGATCTCGACGTCGAGATCACCGCCTTCTTCGGCGAGAACAACCAGACGGCGCTGCGCCTGGAAGCCGAATACGACTGGTCCCTGACCCAGCGCCTGATCCTGCAGCCGCATACCGAGCTCAACTTCTACGGCCGCAACGATGAAGCCCGTGGGCAGGGCGCGGGCTTTGCTGAAAGCGAGGCGGGATTGCGGCTGAGATACCAGGTAACGCCGGAAGTCGCGCCCTATGTCGGCGTCTCCTGGAACGCCACCCACGGCAACACCGCCGCCATGGCCCGCGAAGAGGGCGAAGACACCCACCACGCCCGGCTGGTGGTGGGTCTGCATCTGGAGTTTTGAGGGGCGAGAGCGTCGATAGCCCCAGCCGGAGGCCTGGCGCCCTAGTGGACAAGGCTACGTCGTACTGTCCAGGCCCCACCGTTAGCCGGAGCTATGCGCCAATCTTTGCGCTCGCCATGTCCAGGGCGGCCTTTACGGCTACCGGCGCATCGCGGCCATGCCGTGTGCCCTAGCGACCGCTCCTAAGGGGCATCACACCACTGTAGGAGCAACTGTCTTTATCACAGCTTATCGCGGCCATGGGCCGCTCCTACAGGATAGGTCGGACTCTGTAGGAGCGGTCGCTACGGCGCACCGGCATGGCCGCGATAAAAAGGCAGTATCTAATGACCTAGGGCGCGCCCAGCGCGGCCAGTTCGCGCTCCAGCAGCGTCTCGTCGCCCAGGTTCAGCTCCACTAGGCGGCGCAGGTGGCTGATGGAGTCCAGGTCGATCTGCCGGCAGGCGAAGGCCAGTTGGCCTGCGGTTTCCCGCACCAGCTCCACGTCCATGCTCACCTGGGTCTCGTCGTTGAGCGCGATACTTAGCTGATAGGCGGCGCTCGCCTGCGCTTCCCAGCCGGTGGGGCGGCTCAGCAGCACGCCCTTGAGCGAGATGTCGTCCACGGGCGCTGCCCACTGGCGCTCACCCTGGTGCAACTGCGCGGGGGCATCGAAGGTGAAGCGGGTAAAGCGGCGACGCTCGTTGGTGTCGTTCATGGAAAGGCTTCCTGAGGTTTCCTGATCACTGTAGACGACCGCGGTCGTCCCGTATCGACTGCGCCTGGAAGGGTAGCCGGCTGCGGCCGGCGGAGCCAGAACGAGAGGGCTCATTGGTCGCCTGGATGCGAGCAGCGGCCTTATCGTCAGACGTTGGACGTGCCCTCGGGCCGCCAGCCGTACTCGCGCGCATGCCGGACCAGGTCGGCCGGCTTCTGGATGTCGAGCTTGCGGCGGATGCTCAGGCGATGGGTCTCCACGGTACGCACGCTGAGGTGCAGTCGCTGGGCCATGGCCTTGTTGTTGAGGCCCTGGGCCATCAGCAGCAGGACCTGGCGTTCGCGCGGGGTGAGCTCCCCCTCGCTGGGGCCGCCTTCGCCCAGGCGCGCGGCGATGGCGCGGCTGTAGAAGCGTCCACCCACCGCCAGGGCCTCGACCGCGGCGATGATCTCCTCGGACGGGGCATCCTTGAGCACGTAGCCGGCTGCGCCGACGCGCAGCGAGGTGCTCACGTACTCGCGATTGTCGTACATGCTCAGGATCAGTACCCGGGCGCGCGGTGCGCGCTCGGTGATCAGGGCGGTCAGCTCCAGGCCGTTGATGTCCTTGAGGCCGATATCCACCAGCAGGATGTCCGGATCGAGCTGTTCCAGCAGTTCGAGCGCCTCTTCGCCACTGCTCGCCTCGCCGACCACGGCGAAGCGCTCGATGGTGCCCAGCAAGGCCCGCACCCCGGCACGGACCAGGGCGTGGTCGTCGACCAGGACGATGCGGATCGGCGTCATGTCGGGTTCTCTTCGTCGGCGGGGAGGTCGGAGCGTAGCAGAACCACGTCCAGGGTCGTGCCGCCGGGCCCGGACTGGATGGCGCAGCGGCCGCCGAACAGCTCTACCCGCTCGCGAATGTTGCGCAGGCCGATGCCGCCGCTCTGGTGTTCCACCTGCTGGGTGTCGAAGCCACGACCATCGTCGTGCACGGTCAGGCAGAGCCAGCGGCCACGGCGTTGCAGGTCGATGACCACGTGACTGGCGTCGGCATGGCGTTCGATGTTGGTCAGCGCCTCCTGGACGATGCGGAACAGAGCGACGTCCAGGTCGCCGCCGGACGGGGTGCCCTCCAGGGTCTGGCGATAGTCCACCGCCAGGCCGCTGCGCTGGCGAAATTCCTCCACCAGTTGGCCAAGGGCGGCGGGCAGGCCGAGGGTATCCAGCAGGGAAGGGTGCAGGTCATGGGAGATGCGGCGGATCTCACCGATGGCCGCGGCCAGGCGCTGGGTGCCCTCGCGCAACGAGTCGCTGGCGCTGGCCTTGCCGGCGCCCAGTTCGCGGCTGGCCAGTTCGAACTGGAACTTGATGGACACCAGCAACTGGCTGATGCCGTCGTGCAGTTCCCGCGACAGCCGCGAGCGCTCCTCTTCCTGGGAGGTGATGAGTCTCTGGGTCAGCTGCTTGAGCTTGCGGTCGGCCAGGCGGTGTTCGCTGACGTTGAGCGTCAGGCCGCCGGCGAACACCAGCAGCACCGCCACCAGGGCCACCCCGGCGCTGGCCAGCAGGGTGGTGCGGATGCCGGCGGCCACGTCGTGGCGCACCTGGGCCAGGGCGGCGTCGACGTCATCGAGGTAGAGCCCGGTGCCGAGCACCCAGCCCCACCGCTGTAGCTGGGTGACGTAGGCCAGCTTTTCCGCCATCTGCCCGCTGGAGGGCTTCTGCCAGCCATAGCGTTGGAAGCCGTCGCCTTCGCGGGCGCTCCTGAGCAGCGCCTGGATCACCAGCAGGCCGGTACCATCGGTGAGCTGCCAGAGATCCTGGCCGACCAGCTCCGGCTGGCGCGGATGCATGAGGTTGCGGCCGTGCTGGTCATAGACGAAGAAGTAACCGTCGCTGCCGAAATTCAGGCTGGCCAGTAGCGCCAGGACCCTGGCCTTGGTGTCCTCGTCGTCGCGGCCGCTGCCGTACAGCGGCTGGATGGCGCTGACGCCCATCTCCACGTAGTTGCGCAGCTCAGCCTTCTTGCTGCTGAGGATACTGTGCTCCAGCAGGCGTGCCTGTTGCTCGCCGAGGCGCTGGCTCTGCTCCAGCACCACCAGGCAGACCGCGGCCACTGCCAGCAGCAAGGGGAGGATGCCGAGGGCGACCATCTTGTATTTGAGCTGCATCGGGACCCGTCCAGGTTCTGTACGAAAAGTCGCCGAGCGAAGGTCAGGCGAGGCGAAAAAGATTGAGGAAGCGGATCGGACTCGCGAACGAGTTTACGAGTGGTAAATGAGCAGTCCGAAGTCTTTTTCAACGAAGCATCACCGAGCGCAGGCACTTTTCGTACAGAACTAGGGTGTCTACGTAGAACTACGTAGTAGTCCTTGGGTAGTTCTGCGAATTTCGCTGTCGCGCCGCGCCGCCGATAGTAATATGGCTCCGCTGTGGGCTCTCAACAATAACAAGTATCGCCGCGGCCATAGATGCGCGGCAGGAGAACAAGCATGACCCGAATGGCCAGCCATCTAGCCTGGTTCGCCGTTGCCGTACTGGGCGCCTTCGCGCTGGGTACCGTGGCGCTGAGTCGAGGCGAAGCGATCAACGCCCTCTGGATCGTGGTCGCCGCCGTGGCGATCTACCTCGTTGCCTACCGCTACTACAGCCTGTTCATCGCCACCAAGGTGATGGGGCTCGACTCCAAAAGAGCCACGCCCGCCGTCCTCAACAACGACGGCCTGGACTACGTCCCCACCAACAAGCACATTCTCTTCGGCCACCACTTCGCCGCCATCGCTGGTGCCGGTCCGCTGGTCGGTCCCGTGCTCGCCGCCCAGATGGGCTATCTGCCCGGCACCCTCTGGTTGATCGCCGGGGTGGTCTTCGCCGGGGCGGTGCAGGACTTCGTGGTGCTGTTCCTCTCCACTCGCCGCAATGGCCGCTCCCTGGGCGACATGGTGCGCGAGGAGATGGGTCGCATCCCCGGCACCATCGCGCTGTTCGGCTGCTTCCTGATCATGATCATCATCCTCGCGGTGCTGGCGCTGATCGTGGTCAAGGCCCTGGCCGAGAGTCCCTGGGGCATGTTCACGGTGATCGCCACCCTGCCGATCGCCATGTTCATGGGCGTCTACATGAGATACATCCGCCCCGGTCGCATCGGCGAGATCTCGCTGATCGGTGTGGTGCTGCTGCTGGCCTCCATCTGGGTGGGTGGCCTGGTCGCCGCCGATCCGGTCTGGGGTCCGGCCTTCACCTTCACCGGCGTGCAGATCACCTGGATGCTGATCGGCTACGGCTTCGTCGCCGCCGTGCTGCCGGTCTGGCTGGTGCTGGCCCCGCGTGACTACCTCTCCACCTTCCTCAAGATCGGCACCATCATCGCCCTGGCCATCGGCATCCTGGTGACCATGCCGATGCTGAAGATGCCGGCCCTGACTCAGTTCGTCGACGGCACCGGTCCGGTGTGGAAGGGCACCCTGTTCCCCTTCCTGTTCATCACCATCGCCTGCGGCGCGGTGTCCGGCTTCCATGCCCTGATCAGCTCGGGCACCACGCCCAAGCTGATCGCCAAGGAAACCCATGCCCGCTACATCGGCTACGGTGCCATGCTGATGGAGTCCTTCGTCGCCATCATGGCCATGGTCGCCGCCTCGGTGATCGAGCCGGGCGTCTACTTCGCCATGAACAGCCCGGCCGCCGTGGTCGGTGCCGACGTGGTATCGGTCGCGGCCAAGATCAGCACCTGGGGCTTCGTGGTGACGCCCGAGATGCTGCAGGCCACCGCCACCGAGATCGGTGAGCACACCATCCTGGCCCGCGCCGGCGGTGCGCCGACCCTGGCGGTGGGCATCGCCCAGATCATGCACAACGTGCTGCCGGGCGAGAACACCATGGCCTTCTGGTACCACTTCGCCATCCTGTTCGAGGCGCTGTTCATCCTCACCGCGGTGGACGCCGGCACCCGCGCCGGACGCTTCATGCTGCAGGACCTGCTGGGCAGCTTCGTACCGGCGCTGAAGAAGACCGACTCCTGGACCGCCAACGTCATCGGCACCGCCGGTTGCGTCGCCCTTTGGGGCTGGCTGCTGTACCAGGGCGTGGTCGATCCGCTGGGCGGCATCAACACCCTCTGGCCGTTGTTCGGCATCTCCAACCAGATGCTCGCCGGTATCGCCCTGATGCTGGGCTCGGTGGTGCTGATCAAGATGAAGCGCCAGCGCTATGTCTGGGTGACCCTGGTGCCGGCGGTGTGGCTGCTGATCTGCACCACCACCGCCAGCCTGATCAAGCTGTTCGATTCCAATCCGGCGGTCGGTTTCCTGGCCCTGGCCAAGAAGTACAGCACCGCCATGGCCCAGGGCCAGGTGATCGCCCCGGCCAAGAGCATGGAGCAGATGCAGCACATCGTCTTCAACGCCTACACCAACGCCACCCTCTCGGTGCTGTTCCTGGTGGTGGTGATGAGCATCCTGTTCTTTTCCATCAAGGTCGGTCGCGCCGCCCTGGCCAAGCCCGAGCGCAGCGACCGCGAGACCCCGTTCCAGCCGGCCACGGGCGTTTAAAGGAGAATCCTCATGTTCAACGACCTGGGTCGCATGGGTAAGTACCTGGGGCAGGCCGCCAAGATGTTGGTGGGCATGCCCGACTACGACACCTATGTCGAGCACATGCGCGGCAAGCATCCGGACCAGCCGGTGATGAGCTACGAAGCCTTCTTCCGCGAGCGCCAGGAGGCGCGTTACGGTGGTGGCAAGTCGGGCGCCATACGCTGCTGCTGACCCAGGATCGTTTCCAGGCCGGGCTCCAAGCCCGGCCTCTTTCTGTCTGGAGTTTCCATGCACGAACCCATTCCCGTCACCGTCCTGACCGGCTTTCTCGGCGCCGGCAAGACCACCCTGCTCAAGCACATCCTGCAGGCCGAGCATGGCCTCAAGATCGCCGTGATCGAAAACGAATTCAGCGCCCTGGACGTCGATGGCGAATTGCTGGAAGACGCTGGCGCCGTACAACTGATGAAGGTCGCCAACGGTTGCGTCTGCTGCACCGGCAGCAAGGACCTGGCCTACGCCCTGACCGTGCTGTTGGAGCGGCTGGACAGCGGCGAACTGGACTTCGAACGCCTGGTGGTGGAATGCACCGGCCTTGCCGATCCCGGTCCGGTAGCCCAGACCTTCTTCACCGACGACCTGCTGCGCGAGCGCTATCTGCTCGACGGGGTGCTGACCCTGGTGGATGCCGTCCACGCCAGCGAGCAACTAAGCGATCCGCTGCTGCAGGCGCAGATCGGTTTCGCTGATCGCCTCTTGCTGACCAAGCTCGACCTGGCCGAGCCGGCCGCCGTCGAGGCACTGGAGAATCGCCTGCAGCGCATCAATCGCCGCGCGCCCATCCGCCATGTCGACCATGGCCGTATCGAGCTGGCCGAATTGCTGGACATCCGCGGCTTCAACCTGCACGACGAAGACCTGGCGCCGCCGGCGCTGTTCCGTCCGCTGCGGCCGGTATCGGAAGCCGTCAGCCTCACCGAGCGCATCCAGTCCATCGCCATCCGCGAGGCGCGTCCGTACGACCAGGACAAGATCGGCAAGGTGATGGAGATGCTCCTCGACACCCTCGGCTGCGACCTGCTGCGCTACAAGGGCCTGCTCAACATCGCCGGCGAGGATCGGCGCCTGCTGTTCCAGGGCGTGCAGCAGATCTATGCCGCCGACTGGGAGCGCGACTGGGCGCCGGAGGAGGAACGCGAAAGCCGCGTTGTGCTGATCGGCATGGACCTGCCGGAAGAGCGCATCCGCGCCGCCTTCGAGCGAGCGGTGGCGCGCGCCTGAACCTGGCGGGGCGCGTCGAGCCCTAAGGCGCGTTTGGCAACGCCCTGCGCAGGGGCACGAAGGCAGTGGCGCAGTCGCGGGTGGTGGTGTCCTTGTCGCCATTGCCGGGGGTGACGATCTCGGCGCCTGCGGCCCTCAACTGATCGGCGAAGCTGACCGGTCCCGGCCCCAGGCGGAGCTGCGCCGCCTGCAGCTGCTGCAGCTGCGGTGGGCGGCCGTCGATCACCACGTCGTCCAGCTGGAGCTGCAGCGGATGCTCTGGATAGCCGGCCAGGATCAGTTGGGCCGGCTCACCGTCAACCCGGCCCAGGTCGTGTAGGCCATGGATGGCGATGTCGCGAAATTCGGGTACCTGGATACCCCTGTCCTTGGCGTAGAAGCCGTCGAACACCAGCGGATGGGCCACGCCCTTCAGGCAGATGCCGCTGTAGCTCACCCGGCGCACCAGGCCGCCCACCGCGGCGTTCGACTTGATGCGCAGCCCGTTGCCGTTAGGTTCGTCACCGCCATCCATGACCAGATCCCGGGCCTGCACATCGCTCACCCCGGCCTGGGTCTCGCTGCCGATCGACAGGCCATGGCCGAAGTAGAACCTGTTGTGCGCGAACACCAGCGCCCGGCTGCCCGGCGCCTTGCCAGCCTTGATGGCGACCTGGTCGTCGCCGGTGCTGATAGCGGAATGGGTGAGGAGTACCTGACTCGATCGCATGGGATCGAAGCCGTCGGTGTTCTGCACCGTACCCGGGGTGAAGCAGGTCGCCGGGGTACGCCGATCCGGCGTACTGCCGGGCGGACAGGCATAGCCGGGGCAGCTGTAGGCGCCACTGGGGGTGAGGATCTTCAGCCCCCAGGCGGTGACCCCCTGGACGCCATCGGTCACGACATGGAAATTCGGCGCGTCCTGCAGGCTGAGGTCATAGAGGGTGAAGTCGCGGCCACCATCCACCTGGAGCAGCCGGGGATTCTGGGCGTGCAGGCCCTGGCTCTTGTGCTGGTAGGCCACGTCCCACCAGCTGCGGCGGCCGCGATTCGGACCGGCGGTGAGCAGGCTGCCGCCGCGGCCTTCGATCACCCCACCGCCATAGAGGCCGCTGCCGCGGGTGTCGGTGGCGGTGATCAGCGCCCGGCAGGAGCGGTGCTCATCCGCCGTGGCGCTACCGCAGGTACCGCCGCCGTTGTCGTAGTCGCGCGGATTGCGCGAGGCGAAGAGCGTCACGCCACGGTCGATCCAGAGGCTGACCCCGCTCTTGAGGGTGAGGGGGCCGCTGAGAAAGGCCGCGCCAGCGGGGCCGGCGACCAGCTTGACGGCCCCGCCAGGCGCGCAGGCATCGAGGGCCTGCTGGATACGCACCTGGTCGGGTTGCGAATCCTGCGGATTCTCGTCCAGCGCGTCCAGTCGGCCGTCCGTGGCGCGCAGGTGCGCCTGCAGCGGGGCGCCGCACAGGACGCTGGGTAGTCGCGGCTCGGCAACGCGGCCCCAGGGGGTGGCGACGCCGTCGTCCGCGGTAGCGCTCAGGACGTGCAGCGCCAAACCCAGGACGAGCGCACGCAGCGGCAAGTGGTTTGCAGGGCAGGGCATGGCAGGACTCGCGACCCGGACGACAGGGAAAGCGAACCTTGGTCGGTACGGCTTAAGGCGGCCTTAAAAGGTTGCGCTCCTGGCGCCAGGGTCAGCCGGCTGGAGGCTAGGCGTCGTCTGCGCTCGGCGTCACCTGGGTGCCGGTACGACTGGCCAGTCGCTCCAGGGCTGCCTTGAGCTTGGGGTCGCGGATGCCAGCGGCCACCTCGCGCAGGCTGTCGGCACCCACCTGGCTGACCTGCCGTACCGGCCGCGGCCGCGTGGCCGTGCCCGGATTCGGCTGCATCTTGAACTGCAGGCGCGTCAGCCCGGCGAACTCCGGCGCCTTCTGCAAGAAGCGCAGCAGGCGCGGCTGCTGGTAGCGCAGTCGCGTCGCCCAATGGGCGTCGTTGACCACCAGCAGCAGGGTGCCGTCGCGCCAGCTGGCCACCCGGCAATGGGGGCGCGCGGCGGGCTGCAACTGCTCTTCCAGCAACTGCTGCAGCCGACCCAGGCGCTCGGCCTCGCGAAACAACGCCTTGAGCGGTTTCGCCTGGCGCAGCAGGGCGGCGGGAGCGACGGCGGGAAGGGGACGAAAGGCCATGCGCAGGACTCGCGATGGGCGAAGGGGAGTCGTGGATGGTAACAGATCGCCCGGGCGTCCTGGCGGCTGGGGGCCCGTCGTTCTTTCCTCATCGGCATTTCCGAGTAGAATGCCCGATTACCATTGCGGGACATCGCGGGCCTAGAGTCCGTGCCCAGGCGTCTGGCCAGGCCTTGCCGCCCGTTTCGCTCCCCCCATTCCAGCGGAAGAATTCCAGTCGATATGTTTGCGCCTTTGTTGAAGAAATTCTTTGGAAGCAAGAACGAACGAGACGTCAAACGCCTCGGCAAGGTGGTCCAGGCCACCAATGCGTTGGAGTCTCAGATTGCCTCCCTGAGCGACGAGCAACTGCGCGCCAAGACCGAGGAATTCAAGCAGCGCGTGGCCAAGGGCGAGTCCCTCGACACCCTGATGCCCGAAGCCTTCGCCGTGGTCCGCGAAGCGGGCAAGCGGGTCATGGGCATGCGTCACTTCGACGTCCAGCTGATCGGCGGCGCCGCGCTGCACGAAGGCAAGATCGCCGAGATGCGTACCGGTGAGGGCAAGACCCTGGTGGGTACCCTGCCGGTCTACCTCAATGCGCTGTCCGGCAAGGGCGTGCACGTGGTCACGGTGAACGACTACCTGGCCCGCCGCGACGCCAACTGGATGCGGCCGCTCTATGAATTCCTCGGCCTGTCGGTGGGCATCATCCTGCCGTTCCAGCCGCCGGAAGAGAAACGCGCCGCCTACGCCGCCGACATCACCTACGGCACCAACAACGAATTCGGCTTCGACTACCTGCGCGACAACATGGCCTTCAGCCTGGCCGAGAAATTCCAGCGCGAGCTGAATTTCGCCGTGGTCGACGAAGTGGACTCCATCCTCATCGACGAAGCCCGTACCCCGCTGATCATCTCCGGTCAGGCCGAGGACAGCTCGGAGCTGTACCAGAAGATCAACCTGCTGATCCCGCGTCTGCAGCAGCACATCGAGGAAGAGGAAGGCAATCCGACCCAGGTCGGCCACTACACCATCGATGAGAAGACCCGCCAGGTGGAGATCACCGAGCTGGGTCACCAGTACATCGAGGAGATGCTCACCGAGGCCGGGCTGCTGGCCGAGGGCGAGAGCCTCTACTCGGCGCACAACCTGGGCCTGCTGACCCATGTGTTCGCCGGCCTGCGCGCCCACACCCTGTTCCATCGCAACGTCGAGTACATCGTCCAGCAGGACCAGGTGCTGCTGATCGACGAGCACACCGGCCGGACCATGCCGGGTCGCCGTCTTTCCGAAGGCCTGCACCAGGCCATCGAGGCCAAGGAAGGACTGCCGATCCAGCCCGAGAGCCAGACCCTGGCCTCGACCACCTTCCAGAACTACTTCCGCCTCTACAACAAGCTCGGTGGCATGACCGGCACCGCCGACACCGAGGCCTTCGAATTCCGCCAGATCTACAACCTCGACGTGCTGGTGATCCCGACCCACCGCGCCATCGCCCGGAAGGACTTCAACGACCTGGTCTACCTGACCCAGGCCGAGAAGTACCAGGCGATCATCGAGGACGTGAAGCAGTGCCAGGCCGAAGGCCGTCCGGTGCTGGTGGGTACCGCCTCCATCGAGAGCTCCGAGTACGTCGACCAGTTGCTGACCCAGGCCGGCATCGAGCACAAGGTGCTCAACGCCAAGTATCACGAGCGCGAAGCCGAGATCATCGCCCAGGCCGGGCGTCCGGGCGCCGTGACCATCGCCACCAACATGGCCGGTCGCGGTACCGACATCCTGCTCGGCGGCAACTGGGAAGTGGAAGTCGCGGCCCTGGAGAATCCCACCGAGGAGCAGATCGCCGCGATCAAGGCCGCCTGGCAAGAGCGCCACAAGCAGGTCATCGACGCCGGCGGCCTGCACGTGATCGCCTCCGAGCGCCACGAATCCCGCCGCATCGACAACCAGCTGCGCGGCCGTGCCGGTCGCCAGGGCGACCCGGGTTCCAGCCGCTTCTATCTGTCGCTGGAAGACAGCCTGATGCGCATCTTCGCCTCCGACCGGGTGAAGAACTTCATGAAGGCCCTGGGCATGCAGGGCGGCGAGGCCATCGAGCACCGCATGGTCACCAACGCCATCGAGAAGGCGCAGCGCAAGGTCGAAGGCCGCAACTTCGACATCCGCAAGCAGTTGCTGGAATACGATGACGTGGCCAACGAGCAGCGCAAGGTGATCTATCACATGCGCGATACCCTGCTGGCCAACGAGGATGTCGGCGACACCATCAAGGGCTTCCGCGAGGAGACCCTGACCCAGGTGATCAACGAGCACATCCCGCCGCAGTCGCTGCCCGAGCAGTGGGACGTTCCCGGCCTGGAAGCCGAGATCTACAGCGTCTTCGGTCTGCAACTGCCCATCGGTCAGTGGCTGGACGAAGACGACAAGCTGTACGAGGACACCCTGCGGGTGAAGATCCTCGAGCAGCTCGAAGCCGCCTACATGGAAAAGGAAGACATGGCCGGCCGCGAGGCCCTGCGCAACTTCGAGAAGCAGATGCTGCTGCGGGTGGTCGACGATCTCTGGAAGGACCACCTCACCACCATGGATCACCTGCGTCATGGTATCCACCTGCGCGGTTACGCCCAGAAGAACCCCAAGCAGGAATACAAGCGCGAATCCTTCAACCTGTTCCAGGAGCTGCTGGACAGCATCAAGCGCGACACCATTCGCGTGCTGTCCCATGTCCAGGTGCGCCGCGAAGATCCGGCCGAGGAAGAGGAGCGCATGCGCCGCGAGGCCGAGGCCATGGCCCAGCGCATGCAGTTCCAGCATGCCGAGGCGCCTTCGCTGGTCGACCCCGAGGTGCTCGAGGACGAGCAGGGCGAAGACACCGTGGTGCCCTTGCAGCCCCAGCGCAACGATCAGAAGATCGGTCGCAACGAACCGTGCCCCTGTGGCTCCGGCAAGAAGTACAAGCAGTGCCACGGTAAGCTCGACTGATCGCCCCGGACTGCCGGCCGTCGTCGCAGGCGATGGCGGCGGTCCGCAGCAGGTGACAGCCCGTCGGCAGCGTTGCCGCCAGGCTGTAAACTCCGCCCGCTAGGCTGTCCGCTTCAGGTGCTTGGCGTCGTCGCAAGAGACGCCTGAAGCTTGGTTATCACGCCGCGACCGGCCGTCCGTTCGCGGCGTTTCCTTTTCTCTCACTGGAGTTTTCCCATGGCTGTCGGTCTCGGTCCGCTCTCCACGCTGCACCCGGTTCCCGGTTTCGAACTCGGTATCGCCTCCGCCGGCATCAAGCGCCCCGGGCGCAAGGACGTGGTGGTGATGCGCTGCGCCGAAGGCTCCAGCGTGGCCGGGGTCTTCACCCTCAACGCCTTCTGCGCGGCGCCGGTGATCATCGCCCGTCAGCGTTTCACCGGTCCGGTGCGTTACCTGCTCACCAACACCGGCAATGCCAATGCCGGTACCGGCCAGCCGGGCCTCGCCGCTGCCGAGCGCACCACCAAGGCCCTGGCGACCCTGGCCAGCGTGGGCGAAGAGGCGGTGCTGCCGTTTTCCACCGGAGTGATCGGCGAGCCGTTGCCGGTGGAGAAGATCGAGGCCGCGCTGCCGGCCGCCCTGGCCGATCTGGCCGAGGACAACTGGGCCGCCGCCGCCAGCGGCATCATGACCACCGATACCCTACCCAAGGGCGCCAGCCGCCAATTCCAGGTGGGCGGAACCACCATTACCGTCACCGGCATCAGCAAGGGCGCCGGCATGATCAAGCCGAACATGGCCACCATGCTCGGTTACGTGGCCACCGACGCCAAGGTCAAGCGCGAGCTGCTGCAGGACCTGCTGGCCGACGCCGCCAACCGCTCCTTCAACCGCATCACCATCGATGGCGATACCTCCACCAACGATTGCTGCATGCTGGTCGCTACCGGCCGCGCTGACATGGCGGAGATCACCCAGGCCAGCGGCGAAGCCTTCCAGCAGCTGCGCGAGGCGGTCTTCGCGGTGTTCGCCGAGCTGGCCCAGGCCATCGTGCGGGATGGCGAGGGTGCCACCAAGTTCGTCACCGTGCAGGTCAACGGCGGCGCCAATGCCCAGGAATGCCTGGACGTCGGCTATGCCGTGGCTCATTCGCCGCTGATCAAGACTGCGCTGTTCGCTTCCGACCCGAACTGGGGGCGTATCCTCGCCGCCGTCGGGCGGGCCGGGGTGCCCAATCTGGACGTCAGCCTGATCGACGTCTTCCTCGGCGGCGTGCAGATCTGCCAGCAAGGTGGTCGTGCGGCGACCTATACCGAAGACCAGGGCGCGCGGGTCATGGCCCAGGCGGAGATCGAGATCCGCATCGAGCTGGGTCGCGGTAGCCACCAGGAGACCATCTGGACCACCGACCTGTCCCACGACTATGTGAAGATCAACGCCGAGTACCGTACCTGACCGGCGCTGTGGCGTGCGGCCTGGCCGCATGCCTGCTGCGGTCCCGATGGTCGCATCGTTTCGAGGAATCCTGCATGTCCCAGCTGCAACTCGTGATCGGCAACAAGAACTTCTCCTCCTGGTCGCTGCGGGCCTGGCTGGCCATGGAACTCAGCGGCGCCCCCTATGAGGAGGTGTCGATCCCGCTCTACGCGCCCAACAGCCGGGCTTTGCTCAAGGCGCAGTCGCCCACCGGCAAGGTGCCGGTGCTCAAGCTGGCCGAGGGCACCATCTGGGATTCCTTGGCCATCGTCGAATACCTGGCCGAAGCCTATCCCGAGGCCGGTCTGTGGCCCGCCGATACCCTGGCCCGCGCCCATGCCCGGGCGCTGTGCGCCGAGATGCACAGCGGCTTCCTCGCCCTGCGGCGTGAGTTGCCGATGGACATGCGCCGGCGCCAGCGGCTGAAGTCGACCACCGCGGAAGCCGTGGAAGACATCCAGCGTATCCAGCGCCTGTGGCGCGAATGCCGCGAACGCTACGGTGCCGAGGGCCCTTATCTGTTCGGCGCCCCGACCATCGCCGATGCCTTCTATGCACCGGTGGCTAGTCGCTTCCGCAGCTATGGCGTGGAGCTGTCGGCCGAGGCGGCCGCCTATGTCGAGACCATCCACGCCTGGCCGGCTTTCCAGCGCTGGCTGGCGGAGGCCGAAACGGAGGAACAGGACGCATGAGTCGTCTGCATGTCGTTGCCGCAGTGATCCGCAATCCCCAAGGGCAGATCCTCATCGCCCAGCGTCCGGCGCACAAGCACCAGGGTGGACTCTGGGAGTTTCCGGGCGGCAAGGTCGAGGCCGGCGAGGCCCCGGCCGCTGCCCTGGCGCGCGAGCTGGTCGAGGAGCTGGGCATCCAGGTGACGGCGGCCCGACCGCTGTTGCAGGTGCGCCATGACTATCCCGACCAGGCGGTGCTGCTGGACGTCTGGCAGGTGGATGCCTTCACCGGCGAGGCCCATGGTGCCGAAGGCCAGCCGCTGGCCTGGGTCGCCCCACGCGAACTCGCCGGCTACGACTTCCCGGCGGCCAATAGGCCCATCGTCCAGGCGGCGCGTCTGCCGGAGCGCTATCTGATCACCCCCGGCGAGCTGACCACCGCGGAATTGCTCAATGGGCTGCATCGGGCATTGGATAACGGCATTCGCCTGGTACAGCTGCGCACGCCGGACAACTTCGATCCCCAGTACCGCGATCTGGCGGGGGACGTCCAAGGCCTTTGCACTGGCCGCGCCCAGCTAATGCTCAAGGGCCCTTTGGAATGGCTGGGCGACTTCCCCGCAGCCGGCTGGCACCTGACCGCGGAGCAACTGCGCCGCTATGCGCCCAATGGCCGACCCTTCCCGGAGCACCGCCTGCTGGCGGCCTCTTGCCACGATGCCGAGGAACTGGCCCTGGCCCAGCAGATGGGCGTGGACTTCGTCACCCTGTCGCCGGTGATGCCCACCACCAGCCACCCCGGCGCGCCGACCCTGGGTTGGGTCAAGGCCCAGCAGTTGCTGGCCGACTGCAACCTACCGGCTTACCTGCTGGGCGGGCTGGGCGAGGACGATCTCACCAGCGCCTGGCAGGCCGGTGCCCAGGGCGTAGCGGCGATCCGGGCGTTCTGGCCTGGGGCTGTCTAAGTCGGTTAGCGCGGCGGCGGGAATGGAGCATAAGCAATCGCGGCCATGGGCCGCTCCTACAGGTTCAGACATTCCTGTAGGAGCGGCCCATGGCCGCGATATCGTCACAAAAAAGCCCGCCAACCGGCGGGCTTTTTCATCCAAGCGAAAACCTACAGCCGCGGATAGTCGATGTAGCCCACCGGGCCCTTGCTGTAGAAGGTGTCCGGGCGCGGTTCGTTGAGCGGCGCATCTTCGGCCAGGCGCTGGGGCAGGTCCGGGTTGGCGATGAAGGGCACGCCGAAGGCCACGGCGTCGGCCTTGCCTTCTTCCAGCCAGGCATTGGCCTGGGCCTTGTCGAACTTCTCGTTGGCGATATAGACACCGCCGAACGCCGCCTTGAGCTGCGGGCCGAGGCTGTCGCTGCCGGCCGCTTCGCGGATGCAGATGAAGGCGACCTGGCGCTGACCCAGTTCGCGAGCGACATGGCCGAAGGTGGCGGCGGGATCACTGTCACCCATGGTGTGCATGTCGCCACGGGTGGACAGGTGCACGCCGACGCGATCGGCGCCCCAGACGTCGATGCAGGCGTCAGTCACCTCCAGCAGCAGGCGGGCACGATTCTCGATGGAGCCGCCGTAGGCATCGCTGCGCTGGTTGGTATCGCTCTGCAGGAATTGGTCGAGCAGATAGCCGTTGGCGCCATGCACCTCGACGCCATCGAAACCGGCACGCTTGGCGTTCTCGGCGCCACGGCGATAGGCGGCGACGATGCCGGGGATTTCCGCGGTTTCCAGCGCCCTGGGGGTGACATAGTCACGCTTGGGTCGCAGCAGGCTGACATGGCCCTGGGCGGCGATGGCACTCGGTGCTACCGGCAGCTCGCCATCGAGATAGCTGGGATCGGAGATGCGGCCCACGTGCCAGAGTTGCAGCACGATGCGGCCACCGGCCTTGTGCACGGCGCTGGTCACGCGCTGCCAGCCGGCTACCTGCTCGTCGGACCAGATGCCGGGGGTGTCGGGATAGCCCACGCCCTGGGGGTCCACCGAGGTGGCCTCGGTGATGATCAGGCCGGCGGAGGCGCGCTGGGTGTAGTACTCGACCATCAGGTCGCCGGGTACGCGACCCGGTTCGGCGCGGCAGCGGGTGAGGGGCGCCATGATGACGCGGTTGGACAGTTCCAGGGCGCCGATCTTGATCGGGTCGAACAGCTGAGTCATGGCTAGCTCTCTTGGTTAGCTGGCGGTAGCCAGGCCGCTCTTGCGGGCCTGGCTGGCGGTCAGCAGGGTGGCGATGAGCGCCAGCAGGGCGAGCCCGCTGGCGGCGAGGGGTACTGCGGTAAGACCCAGGCCGTGATCGATGACCAGGCCGCCGACCCAGGCGCCGAGGGCATTGCCCACGTTGAAGGCGCCGATGTTGAGGGTCGAGACCAGGTTCGGCGCGTCCTTGCCGAAGGTGACCACGTTGATCTGCAGGGCCGGTACGGCGGCAAAGGCGGCCGCGGCCCAGAGGAAGAGGGTGATCTCGGCCGGCAGGAAGGCCTGGCCGGTCCAGCGCAGGGCGGCGGAAGTCAGCGCCAGGGCGACGAAGATGCCTACCAGACTGGTGGCCAGCCGCCAGTCGGCCAGGCGCCCGCCGATGAAGTTGCCCAGGGTCAGGCCCAGGCCGATCAGCAGCAGGGTGCCGGTCACGCCACGGGGCGAGACGCCGGTGACTTCCTGCAGCAGCGGTGCCACATAGGTGAAGAGGGCGAACATGGAGGCGGCGAAGAACACCGTCATCGACAGCGCCAGCCAGAAGCCCAGACCCCGCAGGGCGAGCAGTTCGCGGCGCAGGTCGGCACGGGTCTGGTTACGGTCGGCGGGCAGCACGCGCCAGAGGCCGAGCAGGGCCAGCACGCCGATGGCTGCCACCGCCCAGAAGGTCGAGCGCCAGCCGGCGGCCTGGCCCAGGGCGGTACCCAGGGGCACGCCCAGCACATTGGCCAGGGTGAGGCCAGTGAACATCAGGGCCACCGCCGAGGCGCGACGATTCTCCGGGACCAGGCTCGCGGCCACCACCGCACCAATGCCAAAGAAGGCGCCGTGGCAGAGGGCGGTGACCACCCGCGCCAGCATCAGCATCTCGTAGCCACTGGCCAGGGCGCAGAGCAGGTTGCCGACGATGAAGATGCCCATCAGCGCGAGCAGGGCGCGCTTGCGTGGCCAATGTGCCGTGGCCAGCGCCATGAAGGGGGCACCGACGGCCACGCCCAGGGCATAGCCGGTGACCAGCCAGCCGGCGCTGGGGATGGAGACACCCAGGTCGGCGGCGACATTGGGCAACAGGCCCATGATGACGAATTCGGTGGTGCCGATGGCGAAAGCGCTCAGCGCCAGCACGATGAGAGAAGCGGGCATAGGATTCCTTGCACAGACTAGAGATCGCGAGCGAGGTGTTGCAGGAAGGCCTGGATGGCCGCCTCGTCGCGTTGGTAGAACACCCATTGGCCGACCCGCCGTGTAGTGACCAGGCCGGCCCGGGCCAACACCGCCAGGTGCGCGGACACCGTGGATTGCGACAGACCCGCCCGCGCCTCGATCTGCCCGGCGCAGACACCTACACCCAGGTCGTGCTCCTGGTGCGGGAAATACTGCCGGGGCTCGCGCAGCCAGCCGAGGATCTGTCGACGCAGGGGATTGGCCAGGGCCTTGAGGATGTCGTCCATCACGGAGGTATCGTCATATCGGGTTGCCACGAACCTTAGATCGCAAAAAATCGATATGCAAGCTATCTATCTTCGTTTCTTCCTATCACCTGTTTAGAGTCGCGCTATCGCCAGAGGTGTCCGGGGTCGCCGCTTCGTTCAGTCGCGATTCAGATCGGACGGCTAGAATTCAAGGTGCGGCTCAGTCCGCCGCGATCGTTCAAGGAGTAAAGACATGGCGCTGCCCACCCGTATCCTTCTCGCCAGCCTGGCCGTGGCCACCCTGGCCGGATGCGCATCCCCCAACCCCTACGAAAACCAGGGCCAGGCTGGTGGTGGTATGTCCAATACCGCCAAGTATGGCGGTATTGGAGCGCTGGCCGGCGCGGTTGCCGGCGCCGCCATCGATCACAATCATCGCGGCAAGGGTGCTCTGATCGGTGCCGCCGCCGTGGGTGCCGCGGCCGCGGGCTATGGCTACTATGCCGATCGCCAGGAAGCCGAGCTGCGCAAGCAGATGGAGAACACCGGCGTTCAGGTACAGCGCCAGGGTGACGACATCAAGCTGATCATGCCCGGCAACATCACCTTCGCCACCGACTCGGCGGACATCGCTGGCAGCTTCTACAAGCCGCTCAACGATCTGGCCAATTCCTTCAAGCAATTCGACCAGAACAGCATCGAGATCGTCGGCTACACCGACAGCACCGGCAGTCGCGCGCACAACATGGACCTGTCGCAGCGCCGCGCCCAGGCCGTGGCCAACTACCTGACCGCTCAGGGCGTCCCGGCGGCGCGCCTGAGTACCCGCGGCGCCGGCCCGGACAATCCCATCGCCAGCAACGCCACCGCCGATGGCCGGGCGCAGAATCGCCGCGTCGAGGTCAACCTGCGCGCCCTGCCGGGTGCCACCGGAACCCCCGCCCAGTAACGACCGTCCGTCGTCCCTGACCAGCAGTTTCCGCCCCTTTGCCAGTCGGGGTTGAAACTGCTTTTTCATTTTGCGTTCTGAGACACGTCGCGAAGGATCCCGTCTGCCGATCGGCAGAGGGCAGACGCCTGTCTGGCTGCTACCCTAGTAAGGTTGGAGAGACACTTCGTACAACGATCACGACGGGAAGGGATAGTCAGCCGCCTTGGCTGCTGCATGGCGGCCCAGGGCCGCGGGGAGAAGAGGTTGATGGAGTGCCCGTTGCCGCAGACAGAGCAAGGCCCGGTATTACTGGTGGTGGACGACCGCCTGGAGAACCTGCTCGCCATGCAGGCCGTGCTGGAGGTGGGAAACTGGCGGGTGATCACCGCGGCCTCGGGTGAACGCGCCCTGCAGTACCTGTTGGACGAAACCGTGGATCTGGTGCTGCTCGACGTGCAGATGCCGATCATGGACGGCTTCGAGGTCGCGCGCATCATGCGCAGCAATCTGCGCACCCGCTTCACCCCGATCATCTTCGTCTCCGCCGAAGCCCACTCCTACGAATCGGTACTGCGCGGCTACGCCACCGGCGCGGTGGACTACCTGCTCAAGCCGGTCGATCCCAACATCCTCAGGCACAAGGTGCGCTCGCTGCTCGATCACGAGCGCAATCGCCGCGAGCTGCTGCAAGCCACCCAGCAGCTGGAGCTGGCCAAGTCCTTCAGCGACTCGCTGCTGGACAACGCCGCCGAGGGCATCCTCACCGTCAACGAACAGGGGCGGGTGACCTTCGCCAACGCCGCCATCGCGCGGATGCTCAGGTGTAGCGTCAGCGACCTGGTGCACGCCAATTTCCTCGATTTCCTCGAAGGTGGCAGCGGTCTGGACGACTGGCAGACGTCGCCCTTCATGGAGCATTACGACCGCCGCGAGACCTATCGCCTGCACGACGCCCGGCTGCGTACCAGCCGAGGCGACAGCCTGCCGGTGGCGCTCTCCTGCGCGCCGCTGCCGCGCATGCAGCGCGCCATGGTGATCATCGCGCTGGACATGTCGCGCATGCGCGAGCTGCAGGAGCAGCTGGAATCCCAGGCGGTCACCGATGCCCTGACCGGGCTGCTCAATCGCCGCGGCTTCAACCAGACACTGGAAGCGGCGCTGGCGCGGACCGGGCGCAACGGCAAGCGCATGGCGGTGCTCTATATCGACCTCGACGGCTTCAAGCGCATCAACGACTCCCTAGGTCACGAGGCCGGGGATCGAGTGCTGTGCATCGTCGCCGAGCAGCTCAAGAGCTGCATGAGACCCTATGACATCCTGGCGCGCATGGGCGGCGATGAATTCACCGCGCTGCTCGATTCCCTGGAGCACCCCGAGGATGCCGCCCGGGTCGCCGAAAAGCTGCTGGAGCTGCTGGCCACGGTGCATCGCATCGATGGCATGGAGGTCAGCCTGGGCGCCAGCATCGGCATCGCCAGCTATCCCGACTGCGGCCATACCGTCGACGGCCTGCTGAGATCCGCCGACATCGCCATGTACGAGGCGAAGCGCGGCGGGCGCCAGCAATATCGCTTCTTCTCGCCGGAGATGAACGGCCGTGCCCGCTCGCGGCTGATGCTCGAAGAAAGCGTGCGCAACGCCATCGACAACAAGGACTTCGTGCTCGCCTACCAGCCGCAGGTCTATCTGCGCGACGGTCGCCTGCGTGGCTTCGAGGCGCTGCTGCGCTGGGAGCACACCGTGGCCGGCAAGGTCTCGCCCAGCGTCTTCATCCCGCTGCTGGAGGAGACGCGCCTGATCAACCGGATCGGCGACTGGATCTTCCGCGAAGGCGCGACCAAGTTGCAGTCTCTGCAGGAAATCTACGGCGATGACCTGCTGTTGAGCATCAACCTGAGCCCGGTGCAATTCGGCATGCCGCAACTGGCGGAAAGCCTGCGCCAGATCATCGAGACCCACGGCCTGCGTCCGGAGCAGATGGAAATCGAGGTCACCGAGTCGGCGCTGATGCACGACATCGACTACACCCGCGCCCAACTGTCGCAGTTGCGTGCCCTGGGTGTGCGCATCGCCGTGGACGACTTCGGCACCGGCTATTCCTCGCTGGCCTACCTGCGCCACTTCGAGCTGGATACGCTGAAGATCGACCAGTTGTTCATCGCCAACATGCTGGATTCCTCCCGCGATGCGGCCATCGTCAGCACCATCCTCGAACTGGGCCGTAACCTGGATCTCGAGGTCATCGCCGAGGGGGTGGAAACCCTGGAGCAGCGCGACTGGCTGATCGATCACGGCTGCGAGATCATGCAGGGCTTCCTGGTCTCCCGGCCGCTCAGTGCCGAGGTGACCGGGCGCTTTCCGCAGCAGGTGGACTGGACCGCGCGCCGGCCGGAGCCGACGCTCTAGCCCGGCCAGGCAGGCAAGGCTGCACCGCCTTGCTGTCCGTCCGTCAGCCGGATGGCGCGGGCAGACGGGGTACCCCGGACTAGACCTTTCGCGCTCGGACGCTGCCCCGCCAGGCGCCGAATGCCAGTGAACGAACCTGCGGCAGCGCCTTCTTATGCTGTGGCCATCGGCACGGAGTAGGAAGCATGCGGGGCGCCGTCTTTCCATGGCGGGAAAACAACAGGTTCGAATTGCTGGTGGACGGCGGACGGTTCTTTCCGGCCATGCTCGAATCCATCGCTGGCGCCCAGCGCCAGATCGACGTCGAACTCTATCTGGTGGAAGCCGGCAGCTGCGCCGAGCGTTTGCTCGTGGCCCTGACGGAGGCGGCTCGCCGCGGCGTCAGGGTGCGGTGCCTGTTCGATGGTTTCGGCACCCTGAAGATGGATGGCGAGCGGCGCCGCGAGCTGGAAGCGGCCGGCGCCGAGATCCGGCTGTTCAATCCGGTGCGCTTCCTGCACGGCCTGCACAACCTGCACCGGGATCACCGCAAGATCTTCATCGTCGACGGCCACGAGGCCTTCGTCGGCGGTAGCGGTGCGACCGACGACTTCTGGGACCCGGACCAGAGCGACTGCAATTGGCACGAGGTCATGGTCCGTATCCAGGGCCCGCTGGTGGACGACTGGCTGGCCCTGTTCGAGCGCCAGTGGGAGGCGGTCCGCCGCCGCCGCGCCTGGAAACCGCGAGCCAGCCGGGGGCGGGAACGCCCACCGCCGCCGCCCGTGGGGCAGGAAGGGCAGGGCCGGGTCGCCTATGCCGATGCCCGCCAGCACCGCGACATCCTGCAGGCGCTGATCCGCGCCCTGGTGGGCGGTCGCGAGCGGATCTGGTTCGCCACGCCCTATTTCCTGCCGACCTGGCGCGTGCGCTGGGCGCTGCGTCGCGCCGCTCGCCGCGGCGTCGACGTGCGCCTGCTGCTCACCGGTCGCCACACCGACAATCCGCCGGTGCGCTTCGCCGGACAGCGTTACTACCGCAGCCTGCTGCGCGCGGGAGTGCGTATCTACGAATACCAGCCCCGCTTCATCCACGCCAAGATGGTGCTGGTGGATCACTGGGTGAGCGTCGGTTCCTGCAATTTCGATCACTGGAATTTGAGATTCAACCTGGAAGCCAATGTCGAAGCCGTAGACAGGGGGCTGAGCCAGGCCGTCGCGGCCAGCTTCGTCAAGGATTTCGCCCAGAGCCGGGAGATCACCCTCGACTTCTGGCGCAGTCGCCCCTGGTGGTTGCGTGCCCGCGAGTGGCTGTGGGGCTCGCTGGATCGGTTGGTGATCGGAGTACTGGGGCGCGGTTAGCAGCCCCGGGTGTCAGGTGCGGGTAACATAACCGGTCCGGCGCGGTTGGCCGGATCCATCGTCCCTTGGACGAGGCCAGACGAGTAACGCTCTAGTGCAGACTTTAGATAAACACCGCTTCATCGGTCTGGAGTGGCTCAGGTTCCTGATGGGTTTCTATGTGGTCGTCTACCACACCATCCATTTCTATCCCGAGCGCAAGACCGTCCCCCTGCTGGACGAAATCACCAGCATGGGCTTCTTCGCCACCAGCACCTTCTTCGTGCTCTCCGGCTTCCTGCTTGCCCACGTCTACTGTGGGCGCGGCAGCCTGCGCGAGCCGGCGCGCAGCTTCTGGATCAAGAGATTCGCCAACCTCTATCCGATCCATATCTTCGCCTTGCTGCTGGCGATGGCGGTGGTGACCTGGATCGGCAGCCTGGGCATTCCGCCGGGTGCGGCCACGGCCAGTGTGCGCTTCGTGGTGTTCGACACCAACGAACCCCTGGCACGGACCAATCCCGAGTTGTTCCAGCACTTCATGACCAACGGCGAGCTGGCCTTCAACGCCGTGCTGCAGCTGTTCATGCTGCAGGCCTGGAATCCCTATTACCTCACCTTCAACGCACCGCTCTGGTCGATCTCGGCGCTGTTCTTCTTCTACCTGACCTTTCCCAAGCTGGCTCCGCGACTGATGACCAGCGAGCGGCCCTGGCAGCTGTTGCTGCTGGTCTGGGCGCTCTATCTGATCCCGCCGGTGCTGGTGATCATCCACCAGAACTACGGCATGCCCTTCACCGGGCTGCTGCAGCGGGTACCCCTGTTGCGTCTGCCGGAATTCCTCGCCGGCATCCTGCTGTACGCCATCTTCCGCCGGCAGCACGAAAGCGGCTGGGCGCCCTCCGAGCGGCAGCGGACGCTGTTGGCGAGCTATCTGATCCTGAGTTTCGCCGTAGGGACGGCGCTGTTCACCCACGGGCCCAAGTTCTGGTACTTCCTGTTCCACAACGGCCTGTTCCTGCCGTCGCAGCTGATCCTGGTGTACCTCGCGGCCCTGGCGCGGGAGCCGGCGAGCGAACGCATTCGCCACTGGTCACCACGGTTGGGTGGGGCGTCCTTGTCGATGTTCGCTCTGCACGTCCCCCTGTCGGGCATCTATATGACGCTGGAGCAACTGATCGGCGGCGATCTCAAGGCCTGTCTGGCGGGCCAGCACCAGACCTGCATCGCGGCGGCCGGCGCCTACACCAACTCCATCGAGTGGTACTGGCTGTTCCTGCTGCTGGTGGTGGTGCTTTGCGTACTGTTCCAAGAGCGGCTGGTGGTACCTACCCGCAAGCGTATCCTCGCGGTACTGCTGCCGCGGCTGGCGCCGCAGCAGCCACCGGCCCAGCCTAGCGGCGGAAGCCTTCGGCCATGACGAAGAAGCGGGCGTTCAGCGCTGCCAGGGGCTCGCGCAGCAGTTCCAACTGGTCCGCGGCGCCGAACACCTCGAAACGCTCCAGGGTGGCGATGGCCTGGGCCTGCTCCAGCAGATCGCCGACGTTCTCCAGATGCGCGAGCAGCGCCTGGGCATCGCGATAGCCCTCGCGGCAGCGCGCCGTGGCACCGTCGTAGCAGAAGCCGTAGTAGAGGCAGCCAGGTTCGTTACGGGTGCGTTGCAGCATGGCCTCGCCCAGGCGCTTGAAGGCCTCGAGCTGATCGGGCTGGATGGCGAAGACGGGTGCCAGGCTGCAGACGGAATCGCTGGGAAGGGGGGACATGAGAGGCTCCGAGGTCGGGGGACGTCTGCATGCGACACCCCACCGGCGCCCTGTGCTCCCGGCAGCTGACGGGCGTCAGCCGTCGACCTGGGCGATCCAGTCGCCGAGGTTGTAGTAGTTGGTCACCCGCGCCACCTTGCCGTCGCGAATCTCGAAGAAGGCGCCCACCGGCAGTTCGTAGGTCTGGCCCCTGGCCTCGGGCAAGCCCTCATCGCTGACCAGATACTCGCCGTGGATGACGAATTCGGCGGCAGCCCGTCGACCACTGGGTTCGGTCATCACCACCAGGTCGGTCAGGCGCTCGCGGTAGCAGCGATTCATGTGCGCCATGAAGTCCGCGAAGGCGGCTTTGCCCACCTGGCGCTCGCCCTGGTTGATGTCGTGGACGACGTCCTCGGTGAGCAGCTCCAGGAAGATGTCCATGTCGCCGGCGTTGAAGGCGGCGTAGTAGGCGTCGATGAGGTCGGTCGTGGTCATGGTGGCTCCTGTCGTTGGCGAAAAAGCGCGATCGCCGGCGCATGGTAGGGTGCCTGGACGATCCCGACATTGCCATTCGCGTCTCCCGCTTAACCGAGAGAGTCCATGGACATCCAACGCCTGCATGGCACCGCCATTGCCCCGCTGATTCCCGAACTCGCCGAACTGCGCATCACTGTCTTTCGCGAGTACCCCTATCTCTACGACGGTACCCTGGACTACGAGTCCCGCTATCTGCAGACCTATGCCAATGCACCGGACAGCCTCTGCGTGCTGGTCCGCGACGCCGGTCGGATAGTGGGCGCCGCCACCGCCCTGCCGCTGGCCGATGAAACAGTGGAGTTCCAGCAGCCCTTCCGTGAAGGCGGTTGGCCGGTGGAGCGGCTCTACTATTTCGGCGAATCCCTGCTGCTACCGGCCTATCGCGGCCGTGGCCTGGGCCGGCGCTTCTTCGCCGAGCGCGAGGCGCGGGCACGGCAGCTGGGGCGTTTCGCCTGGTGCGCCTTCTGCGCCGTGCAGCGCCCGGACGACCATCCACGCCGGCCATCGGACTACCGATCGCTGCACGGCCTCTGGCACCGCGAGGGCTTCGTCGAGCATCCCGAGTTGACCACCCAGTACCTGTGGCAGGATCTCGACGAGGCGACCGAGTCGCCCAAACCCCTGACCTTCTGGCTCAAGGAATTGCCATGATTCGCCTCGCCGCTTGCCAATACGCCATCGACCTACTGGAGACCTGGGACGCCTATGCCGCGCACCTGAGCGAACTCTGCGAAGAGGCGGCCGCCGAAGGCAGCCAACTGCTGCTGCTACCCGAATACGCCGGGTTGGTGCTCAGCGGTCAGTTGCCTTCGGCCGAACGCGGCGATCTGCAGGGCTCCATCGTCGGTATCCAGCCGCTGATTCCTGCCTGGCGCGAACTCTGCGAAGGGCTGGCGCGACGGCTGCAGCTCTACCTGCAACCCGGCTCGCTTCCGGTCCTCGATGCGGATGGTCGGTACCGCAACCGCGCCTGGCTGTTCGGCCCGGAAGGCTGCCTGGGCTACCAGGACAAACTGATGATGACCCGCTTCGAGCGGGAGGAATGGAACATCGCTGGTGGCCGCGAAGGCTTGCGGGTGTTCGACACGTCCCTGGGGCGTCTCGGCATCCTGATCTGCTACGACAGTGAATTCCCGCTGTTGGCCCGGCACCTGGCTGACGCGGGGGTGGATCTGATCTTGGTGCCGAGCTGTACCGATACCGTCGCCGGTTTCCACCGGGTGCGAGTGGGCGCCCAGGCGCGAGCGCTGGAAAACCAGCTCGCCGTGCTGCAATCACCGACGGTGGGGTTGGCGCCCTGGTCGCCGGCGCTGGACGAGAACGTCGGGCGGGCCGGACTCTTCGTCCCACCGGATCGGGGCATGCCGGCCGATGGGGTGATCGCCCAGAGCAGTGAACTATGCCCCGAGTTCAGCCAGTGGCTCTATGCCGACCTCGATCTGGACGAGGTGCGGCGGGTGCGAACCCAGGGCCAGGTGTTCATCCGCCGTGACTGGCCGGAGCAGTGGCAGGTACTGAACGCAGGTCACTGAATGAAAAAAGCCCAGCGCTGGGCTGGGCTTCTTCAAGGGCGCAGTGTTAGATCTCGACGGCTAGGCTGTCGGCGATCTTCTTCTGCCACACCTGCGGACCGGTGATGTGCACCGACTCGCCACGGGTGTCGACCGCCACGGTCACCGGCATGTCCTTCACCTCGAACTCATAGATGGCTTCCATACCGAGTTCCGGGAAGGCCAGCACCTTGGCGCCCTTGATGGCCTGGGCCACCAGGTAGGCGGCGCCGCCGACGGCCATCAGGTAGACCGCCTTGTGGTCCTTGATCGCCTCGATGGCGATGGGGCCACGTTCGGACTTGCCGATCATGCCCAGCAGGCCGGTCTGGTCGAGGATCTGGCGAGTGAACTTGTCCATGCGGGTGGCGGTGGTGGGGCCCGCCGGGCCGACCACTTCGTCGCCCACCGGATCGACCGGGCCGACGTAATAGATGAAGCGGCCCTTGAGGTCCACCGGCAACGGCTCGCCCTTGTTGAGCATGTCGACCATGCGCTTGTGGGCAGCGTCGCGGCCAGTGAGCATCTTGCCGTTGAGCAGGACGGTCTCGCCCGGCTGCCAGCTCTGGACTTCTTCCGGAGTCAGGGTGTCGAGGTCGACGCGGCGCGCGCTCGGACCGGCTTCCCAGACGATTTCCGGGTAGGCGTCCAGTGGTGGGGCTTCCAGGCTGGCGGGGCCTGAGCCGTCCAGCACGAAGTGGGCGTGACGGGTGGCGGCGCAGTTGGGGATCATGCATACCGGCAGGGAGGCGGCGTGGGTCGGGTAGTCCTTGATCTTGACGTCCAGCACCGTGGTCAGGCCGCCCAGGCCCTGGGCACCGATGCCCAGCTGGTTGACCTTGTCGAAGATCTCCAGGCGCAGCTCTTCCAGACGATTCTGCGGGCCGCGGGCCTTCAGCTCATGGATGTCGATCTCGTCCATCAGCGATTCCTTGGCGAGTACCGCGGCCTTCTCGGCGGTACCGCCGATGCCGATGCCCAGCATGCCCGGCGGGCACCAGCCGGCGCCCATGGTCGGCACGGTCTTGAGCACCCAGTCGACGATGGAGTCGGACGGGTTGAGCATGGCCATCTTCGACTTGTTCTCGGAGCCGCCGCCCTTGGCCGCGACATCGATCTCCACGGTGTTGCCGGGGACGATCTGGTAGTGGATCACCGCCGGGGTGTTGTCCTTGGTGTTCTTGCGGGCACCGGCCGGGTCGGCCAGGATCGAAGCGCGCAGGACGTTTTCCGGCAGGTTGTAGGCGCGGCGCACGCCCTCGTTGATCATCTCGTCCAGGCTCAGGGTGGCGCCGTCCCAGCGCACGTCCATGCCGACCTTGGCGAAGACGGTGACGATACCGGTGTCCTGGCAGATCGGCCGGTGGCCGGTGGCGCACATCCGCGAGTTGATCAGGATCTGGGCGATGGAATCGCGCGCGGCGGCGGACTCTTCGCGCAGGTAGGCCTCGTGCATGGCCTGGATGAAGTCGACGGGGTGGTAATAGGAGATGAACTGCAGGGCGTCGGCGACGCTCTGGATCAGATCATCCTGCTTGATCACGGTCATGTACGCGCTCCTCTTGGCGGTTTCTTGCGCCTCGCCACAGGTGGTGGCGAGGCGGGCGCGCAATTCGGGTCGCACGGACCGGGCCGCGAGGGAGCCCGATCGGAGGGGTGGCCTGGACACACTGAGAGGCCCACCCGGCCGGGGCGGCCGACCCGAGAGCGGCGCGGCAGTATAGCCCGTTCAGGCGCCCGACGGCAGCGACTCCAGTCGGCGCTGGGCGATCAGCGCTCAGCGGCGCTCGAGGGCTGCCGGATTGACCAGGTCTGTCGGGCGCTCGCCGGTGAGGGCCGCGATCAGATTGTCTACCGCCCGCTCGGCCATGGCGTAGCGGGTTTCGTGGGTGGCCGAGCCGATGTGCGGCAGGGTGACCACGTTGGGCAGCTCGAACAGCGGCGAGGCCTCCAGGGGTTCGCGGGTATAGACGTCCAGGCCCGCACCGCGGATCTGGCGGCTACGCAACGCCTCGATCAGCGCCGGCTCGTCGATCACCGCACCGCGCGCCAGGTTGATCAGGATGGCACTGGACTTCATCAGCCCCAACTCGCGTTCGCCGATGAGCTTCTCGGTGGCGGCCGACAGGGGCACCACCAGGCAGACGAAATCGGCTTCTCGGAGCAGGTCATCCAGTTCCCGGCGTTGGGCGCCCATCTGCTCTTCCAGCTCGGGCTTGGTGCTGTTGGCGGTATAGAGAATGGGCATGTCGAAGCCGAAGTGGCCACGCTTGGCGATGGCCGCCCCGATGCGACCGGCGCCGACGATGCCCAGGGTGCGGCCATGAATGTCGGTGCCGAAGTGCTCTTCGCCGATGCCCTTGCGCCAGAGACCCGCCTTGACGAAGGCGTCCAGCTCCGGCACTCGCCGGGCGGCGCTCATCAGCAGGGTGAAGCCGAGGTCGGCGGTGGTGTCGGTAAGGACGTCCGGGGTGTTGGTGAGCAGGATGCCGCGCTCAGTCAGGTAGTCGACGTCATAGCTGTCGTAACCCACCGAGACGCTGGCGATGGCTTCCAGGGTAGTGGCCATTGCCAGTTCCTTCGCGCCCAGCTTGCGGCTGGCGCCGATCAGGCCCTGAGCCTTGGCCGCGGCTGCGGCGAAGAGGTCGAGGTTGGCGCTGGCGGGAAGCACCTCGACGGTGAAGTGTTCGCGCAGGCGCTCCACCAGCGTGTCGGGCAGGCGGTTGAAGACCAGTACGTGCTTCTTGCTCATCGATACCTCGGCGTGTGGAAAAAATATTAGGCCAGGCCAGCCGCGGCGAAGCGCGGACGCTCGGGATGCTGGCTCAGCAGGCTTTCGAGTCCCTCGCGGCTGGGCTCTTGGTTGAATGCCAGTCCCAGGGCTTCCCGGTGGATGCCGGTAGCGGCCAGCCAGAGGCAGTCGATCTCCGCCGCGACTGCGCCCGGAACGTCGGTCACCAGGGAGTCACCGACGAACAGCAAGCGGCTGGCGCCTCGCTCGCGCAGCTCCTGCGCCGCACAGCGATAGGCATAGGGATCGGGCTTGCCATACCAGGTCACCGCGCCGCCCAGCTCGGCGAAGCGATCGGCCAGCTTGCCGGCCGCGTAGAAGGGTAGACCCCCGGACACCACGTTGCGATCCGGGTTGGCACAGAGAAAAGGCTTGTCGAGTGCGCCGGCCAGGGGCGCGAAGCGGGCTTCCAGTTCGTCTTCCGGGAAGCTGCCGACGCCGAGGATGATGGCGGCTTGGTCGATGTCGTCGACGAAGCGTTCGCGGATAACCGCGGGCCAGCCTACCTGGCCGGTACCGGGGCCGGACAGATAGATACCGCCCTGGCTGAATGTGGGGTCCTTGAGAAAGGCATCGATGGCCAACTGACCGGAGGTCGTCACGCCAGCGAAGAGGTGGCGGGGCACGCCCAGCTTGACCAGCTCTTCGGCCATACCCTCGGCATCGCGCGAGGCGTTGCTGAGGAACCACACCGGCTTGCCCTCGGCCGCGCGGCGTTCCAGCCAGGCCAGGGCGCCGGGGAAGGTCTCGTAGCCGTCGATCAGCACGCCCCAGAGGTCGAGGATGAAGCCATCGTAGCCGGCCAGGGCTTCGTCCAGTTGATCGAGGCGGAGCAGGGTGGGGGCGGTCATGCAGAGGAATCCGATGGCGAAAGGGGAAACGACAAGCCTAACCGGTTTTGCCGAGCGGCTGCCGAAAACGCAGACACCGGCCTGGGCCGGTGTCTGTTTGTTGCTCTAGACGAGGCTTAGCGCGTGGACGCCTTGCCCGCCTTGGCGACTTCCAGGGCCTGGGTGTCGACGCGGCCGTAGATGTCCTCGAAACGGACGATGTCGTCCTCGCCCAGGTAACCACCAGACTGCACTTCGATCAGCTCCAGCGGTACCTTGCCGGGGTTGGCCAGGCGGTGCACGGAGGTCATCGGCAGGTAGGTGGACTGGTTTTCGGTCAGCAGGAAGACCTTGTCGTCACAGGTGACCTCGGCGGTACCCGACACCACGATCCAGTGTTCGGCACGGTGGTGGTGCATCTGCAGCGACAGCTGGGCGCCCGGCTTGACGGTGATGCGCTTGACCTGGAAGCGCTGGCCCATGTCGATGGAGTCGTAGGAGCCCCAGGGACGGAAGACTTCCTGGTGCGCCTTGACCTCGTTGCGGTTCTGCTTCTCGAGGGCGTTGACCAGCTTCTTGACGTCCTGGACCTTGTCCTTGTGGGCGATCATGACGGCGTCCTTGGTTTCCACCACGACCACGTCATCCAGGCCGACCAGGGTCACCAGCTTGCCGTTGCCGTGCACCAGGCAGTTGCGGCTGTCGTGCAGGACGACGTCGCCCTTGAGCACGTTGCCGTTGCTGTCCTTGGCATGGACGTCCCACAGCGCGGACCAGGAACCGACATCGTTCCAACCGGCGCTCATGGGCACCACGCAGGCGCGGGTGGTCTTTTCCATCACGGCGTAGTCGATGGAGTTGTCCGGGCAGACGGCGAAGGTGGCGGCATCGATGCTGATGTTGATGCCGTCGATGCTGCTGCGCTCCAGCGCCAGCAGGCAGGTGTCGTAGATATCGGTGTCGTGCTTCTTCAGCTCTTCCAGGAAACGGCTGGCGCGGAACAGGAAGATGCCGCTGTTCCAGCAGTAGTCGCCGGAAGCTACGTATTCGGTGGCGGTGATGGCATCGGGCTTCTCGACGAAGCGCTCGACGCGGGCCACGCCCTCGGGCAGGCCGTCGTTGGTGCCGGTCTTGATATAGCCATAACCGGTCTCGGGCGCGGTGGCAGGGATGCCGAACAGCACCATTTCGCCACGCTCGGCGGCGGCGGCAGCCTGTTGCAGGGCAGCCTTGAATTGGGCTTCGTCCTCGATCACGTGATCGGCGGGCAGCACCAGCATCAGGTCGTCCTTGCCGTCAGCGACCAGTTGCATGGCGGCGATGGCCACGGCTGGCGCGGTGTTACGGCCGAAGGGCTCCATGATCAACGCCTGGGGTTTGCACTCCACGGCCTTGAGCTGCTCTTCCACCAGGTAGCGGTGTTCGGCGTTGCAGACGATGATCGGGCAATCGATGCTGCCCTCGCAGCCCAGGCGGTTGATGGTCTCCTGGAACATGGTCTGTTCGCTGGTCAGGGCCAGGAACTGCTTGGGGTAGAGCTTGCGCGAGAGGGGCCAGAGTCGCGAGCCGCTACCACCGGACAGGATGACGGGAATCATGGGCGTTACTCCTTCAGCGTCTGCTGATTTGTGGCCGCTGTCCCTAGGGTCGGGACGAAGCGTCCGTGCTTCGAAAGGTCAACCGTCCGGAAACCGTGACGGTACAACTTGAACTATGCGGACTGATTGCCAAGGGCCATCACGGCCGCTGGCAAGGACCAGACAAAGACAGAATCAAACGAAAGTGGTTCTCAGCGAAGTTTCCTTTTTCCGGAAAGGCGACGGTTTTGAGAGGTCCGGCAACTTTTCTCATCCGGAACTCCACCGCTGCGCGGCTGAAACCTTTTTATTGGAGGGAGATGACAGTCTTTCACGGAAGTGGATCACCGAATGTGAGCTCTTCACCAGTTCTGGGGCGCAAGACAGGGTTCGCGCGGTCATCCGTCGATTCTACGAGTTATTCCGCGGGTGAATCACGCAGAAAAATCAACTTGTCGGCCGTGGAACGCTCGGCGCAGAAGGCATAGCCCTGCTCGGCAAAGTCGCGGAGGTCAGCCACCTGGGTGATACGCCCCTTGATGACATGCCGCGCCATCAGGCCGCGGGCCTTCTTGGCGTAGAAGCTGATGATCTTGTAGTCACCGTTCTTGAGATCGCGAAACTCCACCTCGACCACCCGGGCCCGCAGGTGCTTGCGCCGCACGGCGCTGAAGTACTCGTTCGACGCCAGGTTGAGCAGGACGTCATCGCCCTGGGCGGCAAGGTCCGCATTGAGCCATTCGCTGATGCGCTCGCCCCAGAAGGCGTAGAGGTCCTTGCCGCGAGCGTTGGCGAACTTGGTGCCCATCTCCAGGCGGTAGGGCTGCATCAGATCCAGCGGACGCAACAGGCCGTAGAGTCCGGACAGCATGCGCAGGTGGCGCTGGGCGAAGTCGAAATCATCCTCCTCGAAGCCGTCGGCGGCCAGGCCGGTATAGACGTCGCCCTTGAAGGCCAGGATGGCCTGCTTGGCGTTCTCCGGGGTGAATTCGGGTGTCCAGCTGCCGAAGCGAGCGACATTGAGGGCCGCGATCTTGTCGGACACGCCCATGAGCTGGGCCACATCCGCGGGAGTCAGGGCACGCAGTCCCTCGATCAGTTCGCGGGAATGCACCAGGTGTTGCGGCAGGGTATGACGAGACGTGCGGGGCGGGGTGTCGTAGTCCAGCGTCTTGGCCGGCGAAATCACCATCAACATCGGCTTGGCTCCTCTTGGCGAGGCGCCATTCTAGAGGCCGGCCAGGCGCTACTCCAGTACGCCTTGCCGATGGCATCGATAGATATCGACCGCAGGTTTACGACGACGTTACCCGCCTGACCGACGATCTATACCGGTCCGCGAAAAAAACCGGGCGCGGACAAAAAAAGCTTTTGTGCCCAAGGTCTTTTGCGTTATTACCGAAGTGTCCGTCGCATCTCTCGGGTCCCGTGCCCTCATGTTGGCCGGTCCGTGAACCCGTTGCTGGAGCGACGGCACCTTTCGCCGCGGAGCGCCGCCTGGTGCTCCGTCGACTGGCTTGCGAGTCAAGCGTTTCTGACGAGGTGACCGAGTATGGATGATCACGGACGTTCCCGCCCCACCCAGCCCACCCTCTATGTGCTCGACACCAACGTACTGATCCACGACCCGAACGCTCTGCTCAATTTCGAGGAGCACCACGTCGCCATTCCCATGACGGTCCTGGAGGAACTCGACAAGCTCAAGACCGGCAAGCACAACGTCGCTGCCGAGTGCCGGCAGGCGATCCGCCTGATCGACAGTGTCCTGGCCGAATCCTCGCCCGAGGACGTCGAGCGGGGCGTACCCATCCCCCGCGGCAAGGGCGAGGCCAAGGGGCGCCTCTCCATCCTCATGGGCCGCCGGGCTGGTCCCATGGCCTGCCTGCCCGACGACATCAACGACAACCGCATCATCAACCAGCTCGTCGAACTGCGTACCCAGCATCCCCAGGAGCGGGTCGTCCTCGTCACCAAGGACATCAACATGCGCCTCAAGGCGCGGGGTTGCGGCATCGCGGCGGAGGATTACCAGACCGATCAGTTGCTCGACGACGTTTCCCTGCTCTCCCAGGGCTACCACAACATCCCTGGGTCCTTCTGGGACAACGTCAGCAAGGTGGAAAGCCGTCAGGAGCTGGGCCGGGTCTGGCATCGCGTCCAGCTCTCCGCCGAGTTGCCGCCCTTCAACGTCAACGACTTCGTGCTCGACGAGCAGGGCTTCGTCGGCTGGGTCAAGGCGGTGCGCGACGGCGAGGTGATCCTGCTCGATATGCATCAGGAACCCTTGATGCACCAGGAAGCCTGGGGCCTCAAGCCACGTGACATCTATCAGGCGCTGGCGCTGTTCGCCCTGCTGGAGCCGGACATCCACTTGGTCAACCTCACCGGCGCCGCCGGTTCGGGCAAGACCATCCTGGCGCTGGCCGCGGCCATCGAACAGACCATGGTCACCAAGAGGTATCGCCGGATCATCGCCACCCGTAGCGTTCAAGGGCTGGACGAGGACATCGGCTTCCTGCCCGGCACCGAAGCCGAGAAGATGGAGCCCTGGTTGGGTGCCATTACCGATAACCTCGAAGCCCTGCACATGGATGATCACAACCCCCACGGCAGTGTGGACTACATCCTGAGCAAGGTGCCGCTGCAGTTCAAATCCCTGAACTACATCCGCGGTCGCAGCTTCCAGCAGAGCCTGATCCTCATCGACGAATGCCAGAACCTCACCCCGCACCAGATGAAAACCATCATCACCCGTGCCGGCAGCGGTTCCAAGGTGATCTGCCTGGGTAACCTGGCGCAGATCGACACCCCCTACCTCTCGGCCACCAGCTCGGGCCTCACCTACCTCTCCGAGCGTTTCAAGGGCTTCAACCACGGCGTGCATATCACCCTGCAGGGCGTGCCGCGTTCCGTCCTCGCCGAATACGCCGAGGCTCATCTGTAACAGCCAAGATCTCCGCCCGGCCACGGGCGGGGATCAAATCCCTAGTGGCGGGTCTACAATGGCAGGTCTTTTTCAGGAGTCATGCCGTGCTGACCCATCTCGATTCCCAAGGCCGTGCCAACATGGTCGACGTCACCGACAAGCAGGTGACCTTCCGTGAAGCCACCGCCGAAGCCCGGGTGCGCATGCGTCCGGAAACCCTCGACCTGATCCAGAGCGGCGGCCATCCCAAGGGCGACGTCTTCGCCGTCGCCCGTATCGCCGGCATCCAGGCGGCCAAGAAGACTGCCGATCTCATCCCGCTCTGCCATCCGTTGATGCTCACCAGCGTCAAGGTCGCCCTCATCGCCGAAGCGCCCGATGCCGTGCGGATCACGGCCACCTGCAAACTCTCCGGCCAGACCGGCGTGGAGATGGAGGCCCTGACCGCTGCCAGCGTGGCGGCGCTCACCCTCTATGACATGTGCAAGGCAGTCGACCGCGGCATGACCATCGAGGCGGTGCGCCTGTTGGAAAAGAGCGGTGGCAAGAGCGGTCACTTCCGCGCCGAGGAGCAGTCGGCATGATCCGCGTGCAATTTTTCGCTCGCTATCGGGAAGCTTTGGGCTGCGCCGAGGAAAGCCTGGCCTGGGAGCCGGACCTCGCCACCGTGGGCGATCTGCGTGAGCACCTGGTACAGCGCGGTGGCCGCTGGGCCGAAATCCTGGGCGAGCAGGGCTTGATGTGTGCCCGCAACGAAGAACTCTGCGGTCTGGCCGAGCCGCTGCGCGACGGCGATGAGGTGGCCTTCTTCCCCACCGTGACCGGAGGTTGACCATGGCTATCCGTGTGCAGGCTGATGCCTTCGATCCCGGCCAGGAGCTCAATGCCCTGCATGCCGCCAACACCGGTGTCGGTGCCGTAGTAGGTTTCGTTGGCTACGTCCGCGACTTCAACGACGGACGCGACGTCGGTGGACTGTTCCTCGAACACTTCCCTGGCATGACCGAGAAGGCCTTGGCGCGCATTGTCGAAGAGGCCCACCAGCGCTGGCCGCTGCTCAATGTCGATATCCTGCATCGCATTGGCCGGCTGGAGCCGGGCGAGCCCATCGTCTTCGTCGGCACCGCCAGCGCCCATCGCCTCGCCGCCTTCGAGGCCTGCAACTTCGTGATGGACTACCTCAAGACCCGCGCACCCTTCTGGAAGAAGGAAGACACGTCCGAAGGCCCGCGCTGGGTGGAGGGGCGCGCCAGCGATCAGGATGCCGCGGAGCGTTGGGCGAAGGAGTGATGGGGTAGGGTAGAAACCTCGTTAGCGTTTTCCACCTGCTGCCTCAAGGCTGGCGATGGATGAGGCTACGCCGTCATCCACCCTAGGATTGTGGCCATTTCTAGAGCTTGGTCAGCAATTCGTGTACGCGTTGCGGGATATCGCGGCCATGGGCCGCTCCTACAGATGCATCAAGCTCTGTAGGAGCGGCCCATGGCCGCGATGGGGCCGACACAACTTAGGAGCAGCACAGCCGGCTGACCGCCATAGCCGCGGTCGAATGGACTACCTCAGCGCTGCCGGGGCACCGACTTGAGCAACTCGGCCGGCGGCATCTCGCAGGAGATCTTGCGGCCGAGCAGGGTCTCGATGGGCGGCAGGGCGAAGGCGTCGTCCTCGCCGGCGAAGCTGATGGAGGTGCCGCTGGCGCCGGCACGACCGGTACGGCCGATGCGGTGCACGTAGTCGTCCGGGTCTTCCGGCAGGGTGAAGTTGATCACGTGGCTGATGCCGTCGACGTGGATGCCGCGACCGGCCACGTCCGTAGCCACCAGCACGCGGATCTTGCCGGCGCGGAAACCTTCCAGGGTCTTGATGCGCTTGTGCTGAGGGACGTCGCCCGACATCTGGGCGGCGCTGATGCCGTCCTTGGTCAGGCGTTCCTCGATACGGCGCACCTCGTCACGACGGTTGGCGAACACCATCACCCGCTCCCAGTTGTTCTGGGCCACCAGGTTATAGAGCAGCTTGTACTTGTCGCTGGAGGAGACGGCGTAGACGTGCTGCTCGACGGTGTCGCTGGCCACGTTTTCCGGCTCGATCTCGACGATGGCCGGGTTGGTGGTCCACTGCCGCGCCAGGTTCATCACGTCTTCGGTGAAGGTGGCGGAGAACAGCAGCGTCTGCCGCTCGCTCTTGGGCGGGGTCTGGCGGATGATCTGGCGTACCTGGGGGATGAAGCCCATGTCCAGCATGCGGTCGGCTTCGTCCAGCACCATGACCTCGACCATGTCCAGGTGCACCTCGCCACGCTGGTTGAAGTCCAGCAGACGACCCGGAGTGGCCACCAGGATGTCGCAGTAGCGGGCTTCGAGCTGCTTGAGCTGCTTGTCGAAGTCCATGCCGCCGACGAAGCTCATGACGTTCAGCCCGGTGTACTTGGCCAGGTCCAGGGCGTCGTTGGCGATCTGCACCACCAGCTCGCGGGTTGGCGCGATGATCAGCGCCCGCGGCTCGCCCATGTATCTTTCCTTGGGCGGTGGCGTGGTCAGCAGTTGGGTGATGGTGGAGATCAGGAAGGCCGCGGTCTTGCCAGTGCCGGTCTGGGCGCGGCCGATGGCGTCCTGGCCCTTGAGGGTGAAGCCCAGCACCTGCGCCTGGATCGGCGTGCAATAGGGGAAGCCGAGGTCATGGATGCCGTGCATCAGCCGCGGGTCCAGCTTGAAGTCATGGAAGCGCGTCTTGCCTTCCTGGGGCTCGACCACGAAGTCTTCCAGTTTCCAGGTATCGACCGGCTTGGGTTTGCGCGGGCTGCGTTCGCGGCGGGGCTTGGCCGGCTTTTCCGCGGGCGCACGGGCGTCCTGCGCGGGGGCGCTGTCCTGGGGCTTGGGTTTACGGGGCGCGCGCTCGGCCTGGGGCGCGGGTGCAGCGACAGCAGGCGCCGCAGGGGTTGCGGGGGCGACGCTGGGGTTCACGTGGGGCGTAGCGGGGGAGGTCGGCTGAGCGCCGTCCTGGTCCTTGCCCAGAAATTTTTTGAGTGCCTTGAGCACGGAGGGTCTCGATCATCGAAAGCGGAATGAGACCGCAGTGTAAAGCAACCTACGTGCCCAGCAACAACTACCTGCCGAATGCAGTGACGGCCGGGCTAGCCGCAGATCCGATTTCGCCCGGCGCCCTTCGCCTGGTAGAGCGACTTGTCGGCGCGCCCCACCAGTTCGTCGAGGGTATCGGCCTTGCGCATCTGCGCCAGGCCGATGGAAACGGTGACGCCCGGCAGCTTGCCGCAGGGCGAATAGAAGTCCTTGATGTCCGCCAGGCTCTGGCGCAGGCGCTCGGCGATGGCGATGGACTCGTCGCGGTCGATCTCCGGCAACAGGATGACGAATTCCTCGCCACCGTAGCGGGCCATGCTGTCCTTGGGGCGCAGCTGATCCCGCAGCGTATTGGCAACCAGGCACAACGCATAGTCGCCCGCTAGGTGGCCATAGGTATCGTTGTAGTGCTTGAAGTGATCGACATCGAGCATCAGCAGGCTGAGCGGCTGCCGATTGAAGGCGCAACGGGTGCTCTCGCGCTCGAACAGTTGCTCGAGTCGCCGGCGGTTGAACAGGCCGGTCAGGGTATCGACGTTGGCGTTGCGTTCGGTGTCGACGATGAGCTGGTTGCCCCGGCGCATCCGCTCGCACAGGATGCCGAGCAGGTTGTGCATGGCCTTGGCGGAGCGCTCGATCAGCTCCAGCACCAGGTCGCGATGCAGGCAGAGGACCCGGGTGTCGGCCTCGGCGATGACATGGGCACTGGGTCTTTCGCTATCCAGAAAGCTGATCTCGCCCGAGCACTCACCCACTCCCAGCAGATAGATGGGGGGATTCTCCAGAGAGCCCAGATGCACCCGCAACCGTCCCTCGAGGATGAGGTACATAAAGTGGTTGGGCTGCGCGGGCGACAGCAGGCATTCGCCAGCCACCAGGCTACGCGTCGCCGAACGGGCGATAAGGGCTTCCAGCAGATAGGTTTCCACGCCCTTGAACAGGCGCAGATCCTTCAGGGAAGAGACCGGCACTTCGGCCAACCATAGCGACAAGGGCGCAGCCATCAACAGATCACCCCATGGGCTGAAAGGAAAACTCGGACCATAGCTGCTCCATGCACATCACGACCTTCAGGCACCCACACTGGACCGGACGAGCCCTGCAAAGTTCGTTCGTTTCCCACCATGGGAGCCCGCTTTCAGCGCCAGATGTCGCGAAGTGTCGACCGGTTTCCAAAAATCGCCCCGAAGCGAAATGTTGCCTGTCGTGTCAGCCGAGGCGGCCCTGCAACCAGGCCTGGATGTCCTTGATTTCCGCCGGAATGACCTCGTGGCGCATGGGATAGTCGTGCCAGAGCGCTTCGACGCCCGCGGCCGCCAGTGCCTCGTAGGCGGCTCGTCCCAAGGCGAGGGGTACCACGTCGTCCTGGACCCCATGCAGGCACAGCGCCGGCGTGGTACCGCCGCGGTTCGGCTGGTCACTGTCGAAGCTGGGGGCGTAGGTCGAGAGCGCCATGACGCCGCCGAGCGTCACGCACGGTGTGTTGTAGGCGGCGTGTAACACCACTGCGCCACCCTGGGAAAAGCCCGCCAGTACGATGCGCTCGGCGGGGATGCCCAAACCGCGCTGTTCCGCGATGAGCGCCTGGACGGTGGCAGCGGACTCTTCGAGCTGCGCCCGATCGATGGCGCGGGCCGGATTCATGGCCAGGATGTCGTACCAGGACGGCATGGCCCAGCCGCCGTTGATGGTCACGGGGCGGGTCGGCGCCTGGGGCAGCACGAAGCGGGTACGTGGGAGCCTTTGTTGCAGCAGCTCGGCCACGGGCTCGAAGTCGTGTCGGGAGGCGCCCAGGCCATGCAGCCAGATAACGCAGCTATCGGCCGATCCGCTCGCCGATTCCAGCACAAGAGGGAGGTTTTCCAAGGTTTTGCTCCAAAGTGGGGCTCTCAAAGAGCGGTGTGGTAACAGTTGGTGCGTAGCGCTGATGTCGCATTATCGTAATTTTTTTTGGCGAATTTTTGCCAGAAGTCCACAACCCGGCGCTTTGCGAAGAGAACGGACTTGTCGCATCCGCTGGTCCGCTAATTGCCTCAATCAATGCAAGACTGGGCAGTGCACCAACAGGTAACACCGCCGCGCTGCCTGGTTGTGCCCATGTCAGACCGCTGTCTTCGCACTGTCGAAGAGCGCCGGTTCGGGCAAGTTGTACGGTCATCACGCGAGAGACATCGCGGTGCCGTGCCGCTGGAACGCAATTCATAAACACATTGGAGCTTATCGATGAAGATGGTGAAGTCCACCCTGGCAATTCTGACCACCGCCGCCGCTCTGGGTCTTTCCAGCATGGCTCATGCGGGCGCTACTCTGGATGCAGTGAAGAACAAGGGTTTCGTGCAATGCGGCGTCAGCGATGGCCTGCCGGGTTTCTCCTTCACCGACTCCAAGGGTGAATACAAGGGTATCGACGTGGACGTCTGCCGCGCCGTCGCCGCCGCCGTCTTCGGCGATGCCTCCAAGGTGCGTTTCACCCCCCTGACCGCCAAGGAGCGCTTCACCGCGCTGCAGTCCGGTGAGATCGACGTCCTGTCGCGCAACACCACCTGGACCAGCTCCCGCGATGGCGGCATGGGCCTGATGTTCACCGCCGTGACCTATTACGATGGCCAGGGCTTCCTGGTGAACAAGAAGCTGGGTGTGAAGAGCGCCAAGGAACTGGACGGCGCCACCGTGTGCATCCAGGCCGGTACCACCACCGAGCTGAACCTGGCTGACTACTTCCGCTCCAGCGGCATGAAGTTCACTCCCATCACCTACAGCACCTCCGACGAAAGCGCCAAATCCATGGAAGCCGGTCGTTGCGACGTGCTGACCTCCGACCAGTCGCAGCTGTACGCCCAGCGCATCAAGCTGGCCAAGCCCGACGACTACGTCGTATTGCCCGAAGTCATCTCCAAGGAGCCCCTGGCTCCCGCCGTCCGCCGTGGCGACGAAGACTGGTTCACCATCGTCAAGTGGGCACAGTTCGCCATGGTCAGCGCCGAGGAAATGGGTCTGACCTCCGCCAACGTGGAAGCCCAGGCCAAGGATTCCAAGAATCCCGACGTCCGTCGCCTGCTGGGCGTCGACGGCGAATTCGGCAAGGACCTGAAGCTGCCGAAAGACTGGGCGCTGAACATCGTCAAGCAGGTCGGCAACTACGGCGAAGTCTTCGAGCGTAACGTCGGCATGGGTTCCGATCTGAAGATCAAGCGTGGTCTCAACGCCCTGTGGAACGCAGGCGGCCTGCAGTACTCCCCGCCGGTCCGTTGATCTCGGCGCCTTAGTCGCCGACACCTTCCGGATGTGCAGATTCTCGCCCTGCAGCGCTTGTCGTGCTGCGGGGCGAGGGTTTAATGAGGCTTCCAGTAGATGCAAAACGTTAGCAAAACCTCGCCACCAGTTCGTGGGTCGCTACTGACCGACCCGCAGGTACGTTCGTGGCTGTTTCAGGTAGTCGCCGTAGTCGCCGTCGTGGCCTTCGGCTGGTTCCTGTTCAACAATACCCAGACCAACCTGTCTCACCGGGGGATCACCTCGGGCTTCGGCTTCCTCAACAATTCCGCCGGCTTCGGCATTCCCCAGCACCTGATTCCCTATACCGAGGGTGATACCTACGGCCGAGTGTTCCTGGTCGGCCTGCTCAACACCCTGCTGGTCTCGGTGATCGGCATCGTGTTGGCGACCATCATCGGCTTCACGGTGGGCGTGGCGCGGTTGTCGAACAACTGGCTGCTGCGCAAGGTCGCCACCGTCTACATCGAGATCTTCCGCAACATTCCGCCGTTGCTGCTGATCTTCTTCGTGTACTTCGCCGTACTCGCCCCCCTGCCGGGTCCGCGCCAGAGTCTGAGCCTGGGTGACGCCTTCTTCGTCAACAACCGCGGCCTCTATATGCCGGCCCCGACTGCCGATACGGGCTTCATCCCGGGCCTGATCGCGTTTCTGATCGCCGTCGTGGCCAGCGTCGTGGTGTTCCGTTGGGCCCGCAAGCGTCGGCACGCCACCGGTGAACGCTTCCCGGTGCTGTGGACGATCCTGGCGCTGCTGATCGGCATTCCGCTGCTGGCGACCCTGGTGTTCGGCAAGCCGTTCCACTGGGAGCTGCCGGAGCTGCAAGGCTTCAACCTGCGCGGTGGCTGGGTGATCATCCCGGAACTGGTTTCCCTGGCGCTGGCGCTGTCAGTCTATACCGCCGCCTTCATCGGTGAGACGGTACGGGGCGGTATCCAGGCGGTCAGCCATGGTCAGACCGAGGCGGCTAGCTCCCTGGGCCTGCGCCCGGGGCTGACGCTGCGCCTGGTGATCATTCCCCAGGCCATGCGGGTGATCATTCCCCCGCTGACCAACCAGTATCTGAACCTGATGAAGAACTCCTCCCTGGGCGCCGCGGTGGGCTATCCGGAGATGGTGGCGCTGTTCGCCGGTACCACGCTGAACCAGACCGGCCAGGCCATCGAGACCATGGCCATCACCATGAGCGTGTACCTGGCCATCAGCATCAGCATCAGCATCCTGATGAACTGGTACAACAAGCGCATCGCGCTGATCGAGCGTTAAGGAGCGCGTATGAGTAACCAGACCCATACCTTCAAACCGGACCTTCCGCCGCCGCCCTCCAGCGTCGGTGCCCTGGCCTGGATTCGTGGCAACCTGTTCTCCAGCGTCGGCAATACCCTGCTGACCCTGCTCGGCCTCTACCTGGTCTGGCTGATCGTGCCGCCAGTGGTGAACTGGGCCTTCCTCAATGCCACCTGGAGTGGCACGACCCGGTCCGATTGCGCGCCGGGTGGTGCCTGCTGGGTGTTCATCAAGGAACGCATCGGCCAGTTCATGTACGGCTTCTACCCGGAAGACCAGCGCTGGCGGTTCGATCTGACCGTGGTGCTGGCCGTGGTCGGCGCCATTCCGCTGCTCCTCGACAGCTTCAAGCACAAGGCCCGCTACGGCCTGTCGCTGCTGGTGATCTACCCGTTGGTGGCCTTCTGGCTGCTGTACGGTGGTCTGGGTCTGCGCGTGGTTCCTACCAGCGAGTGGGGCGGCCTGATGCTGACCATCGTCATCGCCGCGGTGGGCATCGTCGGTGCACTGCCGCTGGGTATCCTGCTGGCCCTCGGTCGCCGCTCGAAGCTGCCGGCGATCAAGGTCATCTCCGTGACCATGATCGAGTTCTGGCGGGGTATTCCGCTGATCACGGTGCTGTTCCTGTCGTCGGTGATGCTGCCGTTGTTCCTGCCGGAAGGCATGAACCTCGATAAGTTGCTGCGCGCCATCGTGATGGTGATCATCTTCGAGGCGGCCTACATCGCCGAGGTGGTCCGTGGCGGCATGCAGGCCATTCCCAAGGGCCAGTACGAGGCCGCTGCGGCGATGGGCCTGGGCTACTGGCGCACCATGGGCCTGGTGATCCTGCCCCAGGCGCTGAAGCTGGTGATCCCGGGTATCGTCAACACCTTCATCGCGCTGTTCAAGGATTCGAGCCTGGTGATCATCATCGGCCTGTTCGACCTGCTCAACAGCATCAAGCGCGCCACCTCGGACCCGGCCTGGCTGGGCATGTCCACCGAGGGCTACGTATTCGCGGCGCTGATCTACTGGATTTTCTGTTTCGCCATGTCCAGCTACTCCGCTCGCCTGGAGCGCAAGCTGAACACCGGCCACAAGCGTTAGGAGTCATCAGATGAACGTAAGCAACAAGCAGCAGGTCGACAGCAGCAAGGTCATGATCCAGCTCAAGGACGTGAACAAGTGGTACGGCCAGTTCCACGTGCTCAAGGACATCAACCTGACCGTGACCCAGGGCGAGCGTATCGTGCTGTGCGGCCCCTCCGGTTCGGGCAAGTCCACCACCATCCGTTGCATCAACCGCCTGGAAGAACACCAGAAGGGCCAGATCATCGTCGATGGCACCGAGCTGACCAACGATCTCAAGCAGATCGAAACCATTCGCAGCGAAGTCGGCATGGTGTTCCAGCACTTCAACCTCTTCCCGCACCTCACCGTGCTGCAGAACTGCACCCTGGCGCCCATGTGGGTGCGCAAGATGCCGAAGAAGCAGGCCGAAGAGATCGCCATGCACTATCTGCAGCGAGTGCGTATCCCGGAGCAGGCCAACAAGTTCCCGGGGCAGCTCTCCGGCGGCCAGCAGCAGCGGGTGGCCATCGCCCGGGCGCTGTGCATGCAGCCGCGCATCATGCTGTTCGATGAGCCGACCTCGGCTCTCGACCCGGAGATGGTGAAGGAGGTGCTGGACACCATGATCGGCCTGGCGCAGGACGGCATGACCATGCTCTGCGTGACCCACGAGATGGGCTTCGCCCGCACCGTGGCGAACCGGGTGATCTTCATGGACAAGGGCGAGATCGTCGAACAGGCCGCACCGGACCAGTTCTTCGACAATCCGCAGAACGAGCGGACGAGGCTGTTCCTGGGGCAGATCCTCCACTGAGGAAGAGCGGGGCGGGCCTTGGTCCGCCCCGTCAGCCTGCGAACCCAATCACGGGCGTTCGGCGGGAAGGCGGGCAAAGCGCGCCAAGGCGCGGTATCCTCGATCTTTGGCGCCCGGTTTCCGGGGTCGGCGGCTGAGGCTCGCCCTGCCGTGCACAGGCTTCTTCGCCGATTTCGTGACGCATCGTCAGAACATGCGCTGCGCCGGGCAGTCGAAGCCGTCATCATAGAGAGACGCCCGTGAACTCCATTTCCCATCCGCTCATGCTGACAAAAGCCAAAGCCTGGAGCGCCCATGCGGTGACTTCCAGCGGTGTGATCCTCGCGCTCCTGGCGCTGCTCGCCCTGGTCGACGGCCAGCCCAAGGGTTGCCTCATGTGGCTCGGCATCGCGCTGCTCGTCGATGGCCTCGACGGCACCCTGGCGCGCAAGTTCGAGGTCAAGCGGGTACTGCCCCATTTCGATGGGTCCGCCCTGGACCTGGTGGTCGACTACCTGACCTACGTCTTCATTCCAGCGATCTTCATTTATCGCTTCGTGCCGCTGCCCGTGCACTTCGAGCTGGTGGCGGTGGGCATCATCCTATTGTCGTCGCTGTTCTGTTTCTGCAATGTGAACATGAAGAGCGCGGACAACTACTTCGTCGGCTTCCCCGCGGCCTGGAACGTGGTAGCCCTCTATTTCTATGTGCTAGACCTGGCGCCCTGGTTCAGCATGGCGGTAGTGCTGGTGCTGGCGGCCCTGACCCTGACCCGGGTCAAGTTTCTGCATCCCTTCCGCGTCCGCCAGTTGATGGCGCTTAACATCACCGTGACTTCCATCTGGCTGCTCAGCAGCGCCCTGATGGTGTTCGTGCATCCCGACAAACCGCTGTGGCTGATGGTGCTCTGGTTCGCCAGCGGCATCTACTTCGTCGGCGTGTGCGTCTGGCGTACCGCCCGGGAGTGGTTCGCCTGACGGTGAGCGACGCCCCTCAGCCAGCCCCGCGCACCTGGTACGTCTACCTAGTGCGCGCCGAGAATCAGGCGCTCTACTGCGGCATCAGTGATGATCCCGAGCGCCGTTTCGCCCAGCACTGCAGCGGCCGCGGTGCCCGCTTCTTCGCCTCCAGCCCGGCCCAGGCGCTGGTCTACGTGGAAGCCTGCGCGGACAAGTCGAGCGCCCTGCGCCGGGAAATTCAGATCAAGAAACTACCCAAACGAGCCAAGGAAGCGCTGGTGCTAACCCCGTCCGCTGCGCTGCCCACGGCTGCCTCAGGAGCGTTGTCATGTCCGAGTTGATTCTGCATCACTATTGGCAATCGCCCTTCGCCGAGAAGGCGCGCCTGCTGCTGGGCTTCAAGGGTCTGGCCTGGCGTTCGGTGATCATTCCGCGGATGCTGCCCAAGCCCGAGTTGACGGCGCTGACCGGTGGCTATCGCAAGACGCCGGTGCTGCAGGTGGGGGCCGACGTCTATTGCGACACGGCGCTGATCGCCCGCCGTCTGGAGCAGCAAAAGGCGGTGCCGGCGCTGTTCCCGGAGGGACAGGAAGCCGTGGTCGCCACCTTCGCCGGTTGGGCGGACTCGGTGATGTTCCAGCATGCGGTGGCCCTGATGTTCCAGCCCGAGATCATGGGACCGCGCCTGGCCAGTCTGCCACCGGAGCAGGCCCAGGCCTTCCTCGATGATCGCAAGGCGCTGTTCAGCGGTGGCAACCAGACCCGGTTGACGCCGGAGCAGGCTCGCCAGCAACTGCCAACGCTGCTGGCGCGCCTGGAAACCCAGCTGCAGCGCAGCCAGGGCGACTACCTGTTCGGCGCGCCCTCGGTGGCCGATATCGCCTTGGCGCACAACCTCTGGTTCCTCAAGAGCACGCCGCAGCTGGCGCCGTTGGTGGACGAGCGACCGGCGATCGCCGCCTGGTTCGCCCGGGTGCTGGGCTTCGGTCACGGCACCCATGAAGAATTGAGTGCAGAGCAGGCGCTGGAAATTGCGCAGAAGGCCGAGCCGGTCGCCTTGGCGCGCGAACGGGCACTGCCGGTGGAGGGCTTCGCCTGGGGCGCTAGGGTAAGCGTGGCCGCGACCGATTACGGGGTGGATCCGGTGGTCGGAGAGTTGGTCCATGCCGATGCCGAGTCCCTGGTGATCCGCCGCCAGGATGAACGCCTGGGGGCGATCCAGGTGCATTTCCCGCGGCTGAATTTCCGCGTCAGTGCGGTCGAGTAGGGCGTTGCGGCAAAGCGAACGGCGCCCAGGGGCGCCGTTTTGCATGGTGGAAGAGGGCGGGTCGCTCAGTCGGGGCGGCGCATCCGAAACAGCGTGGACTCGGTGATCTCGAAATAGTCGGCCGGACCACCGCCACGGACGATGGGGCGGGCTGCCGCGGTCTGGTAGATGCCATCCTTGAGCAGGCGCTTGTCGATATGGGCAGCGACCACTTCGCCCAGCACCAGCCATTGATCCAGTTCTTCGCCAGCGGCGGTCTTGAGGCGGACGATCTGGCTGAGCTTGCATTCGAAGGCCACCTGGGCGCGGGCCACCCGTGGCACCTTGACCACCGTCGACGCAGCAGGCTCCAGACCGGCCAGGGCGAACTCATCCACTTCCGGCGCGACCATGGCGCTGCTGGCGTTCATTTCCTCGGCCAGTTCGCGGGTGGCCAGATTCCAGACGAATTCGCCGGTGCGCTCGATGTTGGCCACGCTGTCCTTGTAGCCCTGGCTGGAAAAGCCGATCAGCGGTGGCTTGTAGTTGAAGGCATTGAAGAAGCTATAGGGCGCCAGATTGAGGATGCCGGTTTCGCTATGAGAGGAAATCCAGCCGATCGGGCGTGGGGCGACGATGGCGTTGAAGGGGTCATGGGGCAGGCCGTGGCCCTGGCTGGGTTCGTAGTAGTGGTAATCGATGCTCATCGGAATTCCTTCAGGGGGTGAGTTCCAGGATCTCGGCCTGGACCTGGCCGGCGTCCAGAGTCAGGCGGCCGACGCTGATCGGCAGCCGAAAGCGGCGCGGACCGGCACTGCCGGGGTTGACGTAGAGTACGCCATCGCGCTCTTCGATCAGCGGCTTGTGCGAGTGCCCGCTGACCACCACGCGCACCTTGGCACCGGCGGCCTGCAGATCGAGCTCGGGCAGGATGTGCAGCATATGGATATCGACCCCGCCCAGGGTGAGGGTGACGCGCTCGGGGATGTCGTCGGCCCAGGGCAGGTCGTCATTGTTGCCCCGGACCACGGCCAGGGGGGCCAGCTCGCGCAGGGCATCAAGGATCTCGGGTTTGCCGATGTCACCGGCGTGCAGAATGAAGTCGCTGCCGGCGAGGGCCTCGAGGGCCTCGGGCCGTAGCAGGCCATGGGTGTCGGCGATCAGGCCGATCTGGAAGGGCTGGGGCATGGGATGTGCCTCGGAGTGGGGAAAGCAGGTTTCATTGATCCAGGACAGTCTCGCTGGATGACCGCTGGGGCCATCATCGACGTCAGCTTTTGACGCATGAGGAGCAGGGCATGCGGGCACCAGGACGTCTTGAGATCGAACACCTGGCGGTGGGGGCGTGCGGCTTCCATCTGATACTGACCTATCAGCTGGAGCCGGTCCGGACACCGCGCGAGGTCCATTTCCGGTTGCGCGGCACCTTGGGTGACCAGCCGCTGGACGAAGCTTTCGTCCTGCCAGCGGACCGGGCCTTCGATTTTCTGCATGAGGTGGATCGTCGCCTGCGCCTGAAAGGTCTGCCCCTGGCAGAATCGCGAGTCTTCACCACTCATGCCGACTACGATCCCTTCTTCGCCGAATTGCAGTCTGCGCTTGGCCGACATTCCGGTGATCCCGTTGACTTGAGCCATCTCGACTAGTCGGCCGCCAGGACCGCGAGCGCCCGCGCCCGCGGCAGTGGCTGGCGCATGAGCTGGGCCAAGATGGCAGTGGCACGTTCCCGCTGACAGGCCACGACGCCCACCACCAGATCCTCGGCCAGCAGCAGGGCGACGAAGCTCTGGTCGCCCAGGCTGCCGTCGAGGTGCATGTCATCCCAGTGGCGCGGATGGCCGAGATATTCGTATCTCTTGCCATGGTGCAGCGTCCAGAAAAACGGCACGTCCGCGTAGCTCTCGGCCTGACCGAGCAGGTTGCGCGCCGCCAGTCGGCCATGCTGTTGGGCCAGACGCCAGTGCTCGATGCGGGTCGGCTGACCGGCGAAGGGGAAGGTGGCCAGATCGCCGACGGCATAGAGACCTTCGGCGGCCTTGAGCTGGGCATCCACCGGGACGCTGCCGTCATCCGCCAGCGGCAGATTGGCGATAAAGCCGGTCTCCGGCGCGATGCCGGTGCCGACCAGCACGAGCTCGGCGGACAGGCGAGAGCCGTCCCTGAGTAATACCTGGCGTACGCGACCATCGCCTTCGAAGGCCACTACCTCATTGGGCGCGTGAAAGATCACGCCGTTGGCCTCGTGCAGGGTCTTGAAATGCTGGCCGAGGGTCTCGCCCATTTGCTTGACGAAGGGCAGGGAAGCGGTGGAGACCACGTCCACCGCCAGGCCCTGCTTGCGCAGGGCTGAGGCCGCTTCCAGACCGATGAAGCTGGCACCAACGATCACCGCCCGGCCCTCAGCGGGCAGGTCGGCCAGGATGGCGGCCGCGTCGGCACGGGTTCGCAGCAGGTGAATGCCCTCGAGGTCGGCACCGGGCACGGCCAGCGGCCTGGGGTTGCCGCCGGTGGCGAGTACGCAGCCGCCGTAGGTCAGGGTCTGGCCATTGCTCAGTTGTAGCTGGCGCGCCTGGGCGTCCAGGCGTACCACCTCGGCGTGCAGGCGCTCGATGCGCTGCTGGCGGAAAAAGTCGGCGTCACGTAGCGGTGGAGTTTCCTCCGGGGCCTTGTCGCCCTGCAAAACGAATTTGGACAGGGCTGTCCGGTCATAGGGCTCGCCGGGTTCACGGCCGATCAACAGGAGGCGCCCGCCGAAGCCGAATTCGCGCAAGGCCGCAGCTGCGGCGGTACCCGCAGCGCCCGCGCCGACGATGATGAACAGGCGGTCGTCGGGCCGGGTTACGGCTGTCTGCGGGGCGAGGGGTTCGCTGCCGACCAGGACTTCGCCATCACGCACTTCCACCGGATAGCGTTGCAGGGCGTCCAGCGCCGGCGGTTCGCAGAGGCTGCCGTCGTCGACGGCGAAGCTCGCCTTGTGCCAAGGGCAGGCCAGTCGCCCCTGGCAGACCGCGCCCTCGGCCAGCGGCGCGCCGGCGTGGGGGCACTTGGCCTGAAAGGCGCGGGCTTCGTCGCCGACGCGCAGCAGCAGGATGTCGATGTCTTCGATCTTGACCGCGGTACCACGGTCTTCGCGCAGGTCGGCGAAGCGCGCGACCGGGTGCATGGCTTTCATGGTGGACTCCGGCGCCATCTGGGGCGCTCTCAAATCAGGCTCAGCAGATTCGAGAGAGCGCAGCGGCGCCGGGTTCCGCTCAGGTGGCGGGCGGCAGGGGATGGCGGTGCGGGACGTCCGGGGCATCCAGCGGATCGGCGTGGACCAGCACCTCGGCCTGGGGATATTCGGCGCGAATGGCGGCTTCCACCTCTTCGCACAGCACATGGGCGCGGGACAGGCTCATCTCGCCCGGCAGTTCCAGGTGCAGTTGCACGAACCAGTGATTGCCGGAGATACGGGTGCGCAGGTCATGGGCACCGGCTACGCCGGGTACCTGGCAGGCCAGCTGGAGCATGTGCTCGCTGATATCGGTGGGCAGTTCCTGATCCATCAGCACGCCGAAGGAATCGCGGGCGATGCCGTAGGCACTCCAGAGGATATACAGGGCGATCAGCAGGCCGAACAACGGGTCCAGCCAGTACCAGCCGAAGCCGGTCAGCGCCAGGGCGATGAGGATGCCCAGGTTGAGCAGCAGGTCGGAGCGGTAGTGCAGGGCGTCGGCGCGGATCACGGTGGAGTCGGTGAGGCGGATGACGTGCTGTTGGTAGGCCACCAGGACGGCAGTGAGGGCCAGCGAGAACAGGGTGACGGCGATGCCCAGCGCCTGGGCACCCAGTGGTTCGGGGTGTTGCAGGCGGCCGATGGCCTGCCAGGCGATGAGCACGGCGCTGACGCCGATGAAGACCGCCTGAGCGATGCCGGCGAGGGACTCGGCCTTGCCGTGGCCGTAGCGATGGTCGTCATCGGCCGGCTTGAGGGCGTAGCGCACGGCCAGCAGGTTGAAGATCGAGGCCAGGCCGTCGAGCAGGGAATCGGTCAGCCCGGCGAGCAGGCTGACCGAACCGCTGAGCCACCAGGCCACGGCCTTGGCCAGGATCAGCGTGGTCGCCACCACCACCGAAGCGGTGGTGGCACGACGCAGCAGCCGTTCGGTGCGATGTGGATCGCTCATCAGCCGCGGGCTACCAGACCCAGGCTGGCGAGTTGCTCGTTGCTGCCGCTGCGCTGCAGCAGACGCGGATCGTCCAGCGGCAGGTTGTGGCCGGTGGCTTGTTGGATGATGGCCTTCAGGCGAGCGCGGTCGACGCTGCCGTCGGGATTCACGGCCTTGTTCAGCTCGGCCGGGTCCACTTCGGCGCGCTTGTTGTCGGGCAGGTAGATGGCGCCGCTGGCGAAGTCCACGCCGAAGGCGATCAGGCCCGGGATGATGTAGAACAGCAGACCGATGGCATCCAGGGCGACGATGCCCGGATCGATACGACCACTGCCGGTGATCTGGCCGCGGCGATCAGGATAGAACAGGGTGCCGCAGGCGGTCAGTTGGGTGAACAGGGCGGCGGCGAGGACGCCACACACCGCGCGGGTACGCATCGACATAGACAACCTCCTGTTGGATGAGGCCGCCACTATAGCGGCCGGAATCAAGGCGGGCGAGACGCTTTAGAGCGACAAACAAAACTACTGAGCGTCTGCCATACAGGCGCGTGCAGTGCTCGGAATCCTCATGTACCACTTGTACACTCCGGTTCCTGCGCGCCGCGCGCACCTGCCTGACAGCCGCTCGCTACGTTTTGTTAGCCGCTCTTATACTGCCCGCCCCGTTGAGACCACCGGCCGCAGCAAATGACGCCCTTGCCCATCGATGTTGTCCTGCCCGCCCTGTGTGACGCCCTCGCCAGCCGCGATGACTGCGTGCTGGAGGCGCCGCCCGGAGCCGGCAAGACCACCCGGGTACCCCTGGCGCTGCTTGGAGAGCCCTGGCTGGCCGGCCAGCGCATCCTGCTGCTAGAGCCCCGGCGGCTGGCGGCCCGCGCCGCGGCCGAGCGCCTGGCCGCGGAGCTGGGCGAGGCCGTGGGCGAGACGGTGGGCTATCGCATCCGCCTGGAGAGCAAGGTCGGGCCACGTACCCGGATCGAGGTGGTCACCGAGGGCATCCTCACCCGTCGCCTGCAGGACGATCCGGCGCTGGACGGCGTCGGCCTGGTGATCTTCGATGAATTCCACGAGCGCAGCCTGGACGCCGACCTGGCCCTGGCGCTGACCCTGAGCGGTCGCGAGCTGCTGCGCGACACGCCGCTCAAGGTGCTGGTGATGTCCGCCACCCTGGAGGGCGAGCGCCTGGCGTCCTTGCTGGGCGGCGCGCCGGTGGTGCGCAGCGAGGGGCGGATGTTTCCAGTCACGACCCGCTGGAGCCGGCCACTCGGCCAGGACGAGCGCCTGGAGGGACGGGTGGCTGCCACGGTGCTGCAGGCGCTGGACGAGGAAACTGGCAGTCTGCTGGTATTCCTGCCCGGTCAGGCGGAGATTCGCCGTGTCGCCGAGCGTCTGACGGACCAGTTGCCGGCCGGGGTGCTGCTCTGTCCGCTGCATGGCGAGCTGGAGCTGGCCGCCCAGCGTGCCGCCATCGAGCCGGCACCGGCCGGCGGCCGCAAGGTGGTGCTGGCCACCAATATCGCCGAGACCAGTCTGACCATCGAAGGCGTACGGGTGGTGGTCGACGCCGGCCTGGCACGGGTGCCGGCCTTCGATCCGGGTAGCGGCATGACCCGCCTGACCACCCGGCGGATCTCGCGTGCCTCGGCTACCCAGCGCCAGGGGCGGGCGGGACGGTTGGAGCCGGGCGTCTGCTATCGACTCTGGTCGGAGGAGTTGCACCAACAACTGCCGGCCTACGATAGCGCCGAGATCCTCCAGGCCGATCTGGCCGGGCTGGCGCTGCAATTGGCGCGCTGGGGCATGAGCGCCGACGACTTGGCCTGGCTCGATCCACCGCCCGCGGCTGCCCTGGCCCAGGCCCGTGACCTGCTGGTGCGCCTGGGCGCCCTCGACAATCAGGGAGTGCTCACCCCCCACGGTCAGGCCATGAGCGGCCTGCCGGCACATCCACGCCTGGCGCACCTCTTGTTGCGCGGTCAAGCCTGGGGCCTGGCCGACCGCGCCTGCGAGATCGCCGCCCTGCTGGGCGAGCGCGACCTGGCACCGGGGCAGGGCGCCGACCTGCACACCCGCTTGCTGCTGCTGGCCGGCGAAGGTCGGGGCCCGCGCGGCGGGGTGGCACGTATCCGTCAGTTGGTCCGTCAGTACCGCGGCCTGTTGCGTGGCAAGGCCGAAGCGTCGGTGGCCGATCCCGAGCACCCGCGCTGGACCGGGGCGCTGTTGGCCTGCGCCTATCCGGATCGCATCGCCCAGCAGCGTAAGGCCGGCGGCCAGGACTATCGGCTGGCCAATGGCCGGGCCGCCAGCTTTGGTGAGCCGGATGCGTTGATGAAATCCCCCTGGCTGGTGGTGGCCGACCTGGGCAGTCGCCAGGGGCAACGCGAAGAGCGTATCTATCTGGCTGCCGAACTGGACCCGGCGCTGTTCGACGGCCCCCTGGCCGAGCAGGTCGTGAGCCACGACGAATTGGATTGGGACGAACGCGAGGGCGTGCTGCGTGCCGAGCGCCAGCGGCGGATCGGCCAACTGGTGCTGAGTCATGAACCCTTGAAGAATCTGGATGCCGCCGCTCGTAGCCGGGCCCTGCTTGGCCTGGTGCGGCGCAAGGGGCTGGAGCTGCTGCCCTGGACACCTGAGTTGTGCCAGTGGCAGGCGCGCGTTGGCCTGTTGCGCGAGCTGGATCTGCAGCAGAGGGGGGCAAGCGATTGGCCGGACGTGAGCGACAGTGCGCTGCTGGCGACGCTGGAAGACTGGCTGCTGCCCTACCTGGATCGTGTCACCCGTCTGGCCCACTTCGCCAACCTGGATCTGGCTGCCATGCTTCAAGGCCTGCTGCCCTGGCCGTTGCCGCGGCAGTTGGACGAGCTGGCGCCACGCAGTCTGGCCGTACCCTCGGGGTCCAGTATCCGCCTGGACTACAGCGAGCAGCCCCCGGTGCTGGCCGTGCGCTTGCAGGAACTGTTCGGCCTGGCTGACACGCCGCGCATTGCCGGCGGACGCCTGGCGGTCAAGCTCCATCTGCTCTCGCCGGCGCGGCGGCCGGTACAGGTCACCCAGGATCTGGCGAGCTTCTGGGCCAACACCTACGCCGAGGTGAAGAAGGACCTCAAGGGACGCTATCCCAAGCACTACTGGCCGGACGATCCGCTGATCGCCTCACCGACCGCGCGAGCCAAGCCGCGCGGCCAGTGAGGCAACCATGTCTGCGTAGCGTCACTCGGTCTGCCAGGCCTTCTGCAGGTTGGACCAGAAGGCGCCGCCATCCTTGAAGGGCACGCTCGCGGCACCGAAGTCGTAGCTGTTGAGGGTGTTCTTGGCGGGGACCGGCATCCGGCTCCAGCTGATCAGCGGCTGGTTCCGGCCGTTGTCGTTGGTCCAGTCGAGAGAGTGATCGGCGAAGCCACCGTAGGTGGCGTGGTAGCCGACCTTGGGATGCACGCCGTTGACCAGGTAGCCGTCTCGGCCACGCCAGAGCGGCGGGTTGTAGTTGACCCGATACTTGCCGTGGGTCGAGTAGTCTATCTTGAGGATGGGCGAGCCGACCTTGCACTGGTTGGTCCAGACCACGATGTTTTCCCAGTCATGGCGATGACCGGGGCCGGTGCCCAGATAGTTCGGCGGTTGATCCTTGGGGAAGTAGTAGGAATACATGATCGCGCAGTGATCATAGTATTCGGCCATGCGCGAATAGACCTGGCCATTGGTGCCGCGGCAGTGGCCATCCGGAGCGCCCGAGGGGTGCAGGCCGCCGCTGACATTGCCAGCGGAGTCCACGGCGGGATAGTTGTTACAGGAGTCCGGGCCGTCGGCAATCATCGGCTGGTAGTAGAGTTCCACATCAGTGGCATTGGCAGGAATCTGTTGTACCTGGTCATGGTCGAGCACGGCGGCGAAGGCCGGGGTCGTCAGGCAAAAGGTGGTGGCTGCCAGGCATAGCGAGATCTTACGGCTCATAAAGACTCTCTCCATGAAGTCGTGCAGTGGATGTTCGGGAATCCTCGTCGAGCTGAAACCGGGCAGGACCCGGATCGGCGCTCATTGTCCTGGCGGTTCTTGTTAGTTCTGTTTAAGCGCGATGACGCTTGGGTGGCAGTGGCGAGTCAGGCAGGCGCCAAGGCCGGGTTTTCCCGTGGCCGTCTCCTGCCCGGCGCTATTCGTATAGCGACCTGCAGGCCGATGGGTATCTGTCCTGCAGCGGCCCGAGGTGGCTTGTCAGGGCACTCTCGACCGGCCGCCATGCCGCTGGCCGCGTGCTCCGCGGTCGCGATACGCCCCTCGTCCGAAAAACCCCAGGCGTCTCGTCACGGCGGAACCGAGCGGCATCGGCTCCCGGTCTGAAGGCAGACGGGCACTGCCTGCCCGTTCAACTGGAGCGACCCCCCATGGCCGACAAGACCCTGCACGACCTTTCCAAAGCGATGCGTGATCTGGATTTCTGCATGCTGACCACCGGCCGCGGACGCCTGAGCAGCCGACCGATGAGCAACAACGGCGACGTCGAATACGACGGCGATTCCTGGTTCTACGCCTACGAGGACTCGGCCAAGATCCGCGACATCGAGGAGGACCCGGCGGTGGGACTGAGCTTCAGCGAAGGCAAGAGCCTGCTGGGCAAGCCTGGTCTCTTCGTCGCCATCGATGGCCGGGCCGAACTGATCCGCGATAAGGCGCAATTCGAGGCGCACTGGACCAAGAGTCTGGACCGCTGGTTTCCTCAAGGTACCGACACGCCCGGCATGATCCTCATCAAGGTGCATGCCGAGCGCATCCGTTACTGGGATGGGGAGGAAGAGGGCGAGCTGCGCCCCTAGGCTTTGTCTGAAAGGTGCCTGCACTCGGTCATGCTGCGTTAAAAATCTGTTCGGAATGCTCATTTACCATTCGTAAACTCCGCTTCCTCACAGATTTTTGCCTTGCCTGACCTTCGTTCGACGACCTTTCAAACAAGCCTAAAAGCAGGTCGCGAAGGTCTCCACGACCTGCAGTCCTTCGTCGACGATGCAGCCCTGGCGCCACTTGTCGAAGGTCAGGCAAGGGTGGGAAGTGCCCAGGGCGATGATGTCGCCGATGGCCAACGCGGTCCCCGGGGCCACGACCATGAAGGCGTGCTGGTCCATGATGGCCGTGACCGTGCAGTCGCTGACGTCGACGACTTCGGCTGCGGTCTGGCCGGGCTGGTAGCGGCGCAGCGGCAGCGGCAGGCCGGCGTCATGGGCGATGTCACGCTTGCCCAGGGCCAGGATGGCGAAACCGGGTTCGGGCAGGGATTGCACGTGAGCCCACACTTCCAGCGCCGGTTGCAGGCCCTCGTTCAGCCCTGTGCGGGCCAGGACGCCACACTGGGCATCGCGATAGATCCCGTGGTCGTGGACCACATAGCTGCCCGGGCGCATGACGGCGAGAAAGCGCTCGCGAACTTCCAACTGGTCGAAGGCGGTGGCGATCAGGTCGTACCAGGCTGACCCCGAGGCGGTGACGATGGGCCGGTCGAGGGCGAAGGCGCCCTGGCCGCGCAGTTCTTCGGCCAGGCGCACCAGGGAATCGGCGAAGGTGCGGATGTCGGTGGCCGCCTCGGCGCCGTGGATGACCCCTTCGTAGCCTTCGATACCGGTCAGGCGCAGGGCGGGCTGGGCGGCGATGGCCTTGGCCAGTTCGCGCACCTCGGCTTCGCTGCGGCAACCGCAACGGCCGCCGGGTACGCCGTATTCGATCATCACCTGCAGCGCCAGGCCGCGCTCGCCGAAGAAGGCGCCCAGGGCGGCGATCTGGTCGGGATGATCCACCAGGCAATGGAAGTCGAAGTCCGGGTCAGCACTGAGCAACTCTGCGATCAGCGCCATGTTCGGTGCGCCGACCAACTGGTTGGCCATCAGCACCCGGCGCACGCCCTGAGCCTGGGCGGCGCGGGTCTGCACCGCGGTGGCCAGGGTCATGCCCCAGGCACCCGCGGCCAGCTGCCGCTGGAACAGCGCCGGGGCCATGCTGGTCTTGCCGTGGGGCGCCAGTTCGGCGCCGCGCTCGCGGGCGAAGGCCTGCATCCAGGCGATGTTGTGGTCGAGGGCTTGCTGGTGGACGACCAGGGCGGGCAAGGCGACGTCGTTGAGCAGGCTGTCGCCCGGATTGGCGGCGCCTTTCTCGGGGGCGGTGAGGATGGTCATGAATTCTCCTGGCCGCCGAGGCGCTGGGACAGGCGACGGGCACTGTCGACCAGTACCTGGCGGTACTCGGCATGGTGGGCCTGGGCATCGGCGCGGGGCGCCACGATGCACAGGGTGGCGATGCACAGGCCGCTGGCGTCGAGCACCGGGGCGGCGAAGCAGTGGGTGTAGGTGTCGGCGATACTGTCGAAGGAAAAGAAGCCGGCGGCGCTGGCGCTGCGGATCTCGGCGATGAAGGTCTCTGGCGGCAGGCGACTGCCGTCGGGCAGGATGAAGTCATCCGCGTCGATCAGGGCGAGGATTTCCGCATCGCTCAGGTGGCCGAGCAGCAGCCGGCCGGAGGCGGTCCAGGGAATGGGTGCGTCCTCGCCGACGTTGGACGAGATACGAAAGGCGCGGGCACCTTCCTTCATCAGGGAGACGGTGTACTTGCGGCCATTGAGCTGGCACAGCTGGGCGGTCTCGCGAGTCTGGGCGACGATGTCGTCCAGCAGCAGTCCGGCCTCGCGGGCCAGATCGAAATGGCGCAGGTGCGCCTGGCCGAGAAAGTACAGCTCGCGGCCCAGGTAGACCTGACCGTCGCGGCCCACGGCATCGAGCATGTGTCGCTCCAGCAGCAGGCCGACCAGGTCGTAGACGGTGGACTTGGGAATGCCCAGGCCCGCAGCGATCTCGTTGGGTCGCAGCGGCCGACCCACCCGCTTGAGGTGATCGAGGATGTCGAAGGCGCGGTCCAGGCCGCGGGCTCTCTGGCGGGTAGGTTCGGTCATCTGTGCGGTTTGTCTCAGGCCTTGGGTTTGTAGGCGATGCAGTCGATCTCGACCTTGCAGTCCACCATCATGGAGGACTGCACGCAGGCGCGCGCCGGAGCCTGGCCGGCGAAGTACTCGGCGAACACCTTGTTGAAGCTCCAGAAGTCGCGCGGATCGTCCAGCCAGACGCCAGCGCGTACCACGTGCTCCAGACCGTAGCCGGCTTCGTGCAGGATGGCGATCAGATTCTGCATGGTCTTGTGGGTCTGGGCGACGATGCCGCCGTCGATGATCTCGCCATTCTCCATGGCTACCTGGCCGGAGACGTGCAGCCAGCCATCGGCTTCCACCGCGCGGGCGAAGGGCAGGGGTTGGCCGCCTGCGCCACGTTCGCCGGCGCCGTAACGGGTGATGCTCATAGGGTTGCTCCTGTAACGAGGGGATGATTCAAAAGGAGGTCCGGCCGAGGAATTCGGCGAGACGGGTGGATTTGGGCTGCTCGAACAGCTCGCGGGGCGGACCCTGCTCCTCGATGCGACCCTGGCTCATGAAGACGATGCGATCGGACACCTCGTAGGCGAATCTCATCTCGTGGGTCACCAGCAGCATGGTCATGCCGTCCTGGGCCAGGTCCTTGATCACCGCCAGCACCTCGCCGACCAGCTCCGGGTCCAGCGCCGAGGTGGGCTCGTCGAACAGCATCAGGCTGGGATTCATGGCGATGGCCCGGGCGATGGCCACGCGTTGCTGCTGGCCGCCGGAGAGTTGGCCGGGATGATGGTCGCGCCGTTCGATCAGGCCGACCCGGCGCAGCCACTGCTCGCCGATGGCGATGGCTTCGTCCTTGCCCAGCTTCTTCACCTTGCGCAGGCCGAGGGTGACGTTTTCCAGGGCGGTGAGGTGGGGAAACAGATTGAATTGCTGGAAGGCCATGCCGGTGAGCGAGCGTTGGCGCGCGATCTCCCGCTCCGGCAGGCGCTGGCGGCGACCGCCGTCCTCGCGATAGCCGATGGCCTCGCCGGCCAGCTGGATGCTGCCGCCCTGGAAGTCTTCCAGCAAATTGACGCAGCGCAGCAGAGTGGTCTTGCCCGAGCCACTGGAGCCGATCAGGGTGACCACGTCGCCGCGGTCAAGGGACAGGTCGATGCCCTTGAGCACCTCAGTGGCGCCGAAGCTCTTGTGCAGGCCGTTGATGCTGAGCAGGGGTTCGGTCATGGCAGGGTCACCCGTTTTTCCAGGTAGCGGCCAAGCCGCTCGATGGCGAAGTTGATGAGAAAGAACAGCAGGCCGGCGAACAGATAGAACTGCAGGGTCATGAAGGTGCGGGCGATGACCTGCTGGCTGCTCAGCAGCAACTCGGCCACGCCGATCACCGAGAGCAGGGTGGAAGCCTTGACGATCTCGGTGGAGGCGTTGACCCAGGTCGGCAGGATCTGGCGCAGTGCCTGGGGCAGAAGCACCTCCTTGAGACTCTGGGTAAAGGTCAGGCCGATGGCCTTGGCCGCCTCGTGCTGGCCACGGGGGATGGCTTGCAACGCGCCGCGGACGATCTCCGCCACGTGGGAGCCGCAGAACAGCAGCAGCGCCGCGGTGCCGGCCTGGAAGGGCGTGGGCTTGAGACCCAGAGCGGGCGCCATGTAGTAGCAGGCCAGCACCAGCACGAACACCGGGGTGCCGCGGATCAGGTCGGCATAGAGGCGGAACGGCAGGCGCACCGGCCAGCGGCCGTAGGTCAGCGCCAGGCCGCCAAGGGTACCGAGGAGGGTGCCGCCCAGCACGGCCAGCAGCGAGCAGGCCAGGGTGGTGGCGAAACCGGCGGCCAGGGTCTGGCGGGCGTTCCACAATTCCAGGAACCAGGAGGGGGCTTCGTACAAGATCGGGCTCCTAGCGGGCGAGGCTCAGCCGTCGCTCCAGCTGGCGCAGCAGCAGGGCGATGGCGTAGCAGGTGAGGATGTAGAGGGCGCTGGTCACCAGCCAGGTCTCGATGACCCGGTAGCTCTCCAGGTTGATCTTGCGCGCCTGGTAGGTCAGCTCCGGCACGGCGATGGCCGCCGCCAGAGAGGTGTCCTTGAACAGCGAGATGAAACTATTGGAAAGCGACGGCAGCACGTTGCGCAGCATCACCGGAATGATGACGTAGGCCTTGATTTGCCACTCGCGCAGGCCAATGGCCAGGCCCGCCTCGCGCTGGCCCTTGGGAATGGCCATGAGCCCACCGCGAAACACCTCGGCCAGGTAGGCCCCGGCATAGAGCGCCAGGGTGATGAGAAAGGAGCTGAGCTTGTCCAGGCGGATGCCGACGCTGGGCAGGGCGAAGTACAGCAGCAGGATCAGCACCAGGATCGGGGTGTTGCGCACCAGGGTGACATAGCCCCCCGCCAGCCAGCGCAGCGCCCGCACCGGCGAGAGCAGGGCGAAGGCGGTGGCCAGGCCGATCAGGCAGCCGATGGCGATGCCCACCAGTGCCAACTGCAGGCCGAGGGCGAGCCCGGCCAGCAGATGGTCCAGGTTCTGCCACACGGGGGCGAAGTTGAGGGTGTAGTTCATGCTCGACGTCTACCTAGAGGGCGCGGACGGGCCGCGCCGGGGCCAGGATCACTTGAACTCGACGGGGAAGCCGATCGCCGGGGAGGGCAGCTCGACGCCGAACCACTTCTTGAAGGAGGCCTGATAGGTGGGGAATTCCACACCGGTCATGGCCTCGTGCAGGGCGGTGTTGACGAAGTTCAGCCAGTCCTGATCGCCACGCTTGACCGCGCAGGCGTAGGTCTGGGGACTCCAGGCGTAGTCGGGCGAGCGGTAGCGACCGGGATTCTGGGTCATCAGGTACTTGACCGAAGACTGGTCGGTGGCCACGGCGTCGGCGCGGCCGGTGCCGAGGGCCTGGTAGAGCAGGTCGACGCTGTCGTACTGGTCGACCTTGGCGCCGGGCAGCGCCTGGTGCACCAATTCCTCGGCATAGACGTTCTGCAGCACGGCCACGGTCAGGTCGCCCTTGGCCGCCTTGAGGTCGTCGATCTGCTGGTAGCGGCTGTTGGCCGGCAACAGCAGGGCCACGCCTTCGCGGTAGTAGGGCAGGGTGAAGGCCACCTGCTGGGCGCGGCTGGCGGTCACGGTGATGAACTGGCAGCTGATGTCGACCTTGTCGGTGAGCAGGTTGGGGATGCGCGCATCCGAACCCTGGACCACGAACTCGACCTTTTCCGGATCGTTGAACAGGCCCTTGGCGATGACCTTGGAGATATCGATATCGAAGCCCTGCAACTTGCCGTCGGCGCCTTGGAAGTGCCAGGGCGCATTGGTGCTGCCGGTGCCCACGACCAGATGGCCGCGCTTGAGCACGTCATCCAGCTTGGCCGCCTGGGCGCCGGTCATGGCGACCAGGCCGACCAGCAGCGCCAGCGTCTTCCACCCCTTCGTTTTGCCTGTCATCGCGTCTCTCCTTTTCCGTTATAGCGGAATTATGTTCGTAACAACGGAATAGACTGCAGCGACTGTGCCAGCTCTTCGCGTGGCGTTGCAAATCAAGGGCTTGGCATGGGGGACAGGCAGCGGAAGGTGCTCCCGGTGTGCAGGAGGGCACCGGGAGGTGGCGGAAGGTAACGGGGATGCACCAGGTAGAGGCGTTACCCGGTAGCGCTTAGCAGGAACTTGGGAAGGTCGACCGCAGATCCCCAGCACGGGGCAGGAAACGACCATGACGCGCTTCGATGGCCTGGTCCGGGGCGTAGGCCAGCCGGCCATTCACCCAGACGGCGTGGATGCCTTCGGCAGGCCGCTGCGGCTCGCTGAAGTCGGCCACGTCGCGGATGCGGGCGGGATCGAACAGCACCAGGTCGGCTTGGGCGCCCGGCTCGATCAGGCCGCGGCCCCTGAGACCGAAGCGGGCGGCGGAGAGGCCGGTCATCTTGTGCACGGCCGTGTGCAGAGGGAAGAGACCGAGGTCGCGGCTGAAATGGCCCAGCACCCGGGGGAAGGCGCCCCAGAGGCGCGGATGGGGGAAGGGGTCCTCGGGCAGGCCGTCGGAGCCGATCATGCTCAACGGATGGGCGAGGATCAGCCGCACATCGGCCTCGCTCATGCCGTAGTAGACGGCGCCGGCCGGTTGCAGGCGGCGCGCGGTGCTCTCCAGGTCCAGGCCCCAGTCGGCGGCGATGGCGGCCAGGTCAAGGCCGCCGCATTCCGGATGCGGGGTGGACCAGGTGATGGTGATGCGGTGGCGGTCGGTGACCTGCTTGAGATCGAGGGTGGAGGAGCTGGCGGCGTAGGGATAGCAGTCGCAGCCAACCGGCTGGCGTTGGGCGGCCCGCTCCAGGGCACCGAGCAATTCCGGCGCCCGGCCCCAGTTATCCACCCCGGCGCACTTGAAGTGGGAGACCACCACCGGTGCCCGGGCCCGGCGACCGATGTCCAGGGCTTCGTCCAGCGCCTCGTGCACCGCGGCGAATTCGCTGCGCAGGTGAGTGGCATAGAGGCCGCCCACCGCATCCAGCTCCGCGGCCAGTTGCGCGACTTCCTCGGTCGGCGCCGCGGCGGCGGACGCATAGGCGAGGCCACTGGAGAGGCCCAGGGCGCCAGCAGCCAGGCTGTCGCGCAATTCAGCGCGCATGGCGGCGATCTCCGCTGGCGTGGCGGCGCGCTGGAGATCGTCCAGATGATTGCTGCGCAGCGCCGTATGGCCAACCAGGGCGGCGACGTTGACCCCGGGGCGGGCCTGCTCCACCGCCGCGCGATAGGCGGCAAAGGTGGGATAGCCGAAGGCCGCCGCCGGGCCGAGCAAATTCAAGGGGTCCGGCGGCTCACCGCGCAGCCGCACCGGGGCAGCGCTGATGCCGCAGTTACCGACCACCACGGTGGTCACCCCCTGGCTGAGCTTGGGCAACTGCTCGGGGCGGCGGATGACCATGGTGTCATCGTGGGTATGGACATCGATGAAGCCGGGGGCCAGCACCAGGCCGCGGCCGTCACGGACCTCTTGCGCCAGTTGGCCGGCAAGCTCGCCCAGGGCGACGATACGCCCCGCCTTGACGGCCAGGTCGGCCATCCGGCCGGCGTGGTTGCGACCGTCCAGAACGAAGGCGTCGCGAATGAGCAGGTCATGCATGAGCGGACCTCGCATTACCTCGCACCACATCAAGCCAACCGTTTGGCGCCAACTTTTGACCGTATGGTGGCAAATAGCCGTGCAAATTAGTTATCGCGCATACGGGCAGCGCACTATCTATGAAAAAATCTGTCCATTCGCCCGTCCAGACCGTGACCAAACACGGCTTCCAACGCCTTTCCCTTTTTGAGTCTGCCATGAATCTTCTCACCCCCGTCGTTGCCGTAATGAATCGTCTGAGGTTTTCCGCCAAGTTCGCCTGTCTCGCGACCATCGTGCTGATCCCCTTGCTGTTGCTCAGCTACTACCTCTACCAGGACATCCAGGAGCAACGCGCCAGCCTGGAATTGGAAATTCAGGGGCAGCGCTACCTAGTGCAACTGACGCCGATCGCCCGCCTGAGCATGCTGCAGCGGGCGCTGACCAAGCGCCTCCAGGACGGGGATGCATCCGCCCAACAGGATTGGCAGAACAACCGCGATGCCCTGCTCAGGGCCTATGACGAGCTGGGCCGCCTGGATCGGGAACTTGGTGGCCAACTGGAGACCGGGAGTCGCGTCGCCCAACTGCGGCAGAACGCCGAGCGGCTGTTGCAGGGCGTACCGGGAACCCCCCTGGAGGTGTTCGAGGCCTGGAGCGAGCAACTGACGCAGACCCTGAACCTCTTCTATTACGTCTCGGCTACCTCGGGTCTGGTACTGGATTCCGACTATGCCAGCCTCTTTCTCATCGATATCTCCTCGCTGCGCTTGCCGCGGGAGATCAACCTCATCGGTCAGCTACGCGGCCTGGCCTCCGGGCTGAGCGCCACCAATAGCTTCGATCCGGCCAGTCTCAACGTGGCGCGTAGTGTCATGCGCCAGGAACGCCAGGCTGCCGAAGAATTGGAGCAAGCTCTGGGGCTGCTGGCACGCCAGATGCCTGAGCTGGCCCAACGGCTCAAGACGTCGCTAGGACAGGCCCAGGACGACTATGGCAATTTCCGGCAGGGCATGCTGGCCGTGATGAAGGGTGAGGGCACGGTCTCCGGAAAGACCTTGGGTGCCCAGGGTAATGCCGTAGTCACGCGCTACTACAAGGTGCAGGAAGAAGCCCAGGGCATGCTCTCCCAGTTGCTGGTCGAGCGCCTGGCCCAGGAGACCCTGGTACGCGATCTGGTGCTGGGCATGATCGCGGCGGCCCTGTTGCTGCTGAGCTATACCTTCGCCGGTATCTATCAGGCCTTGCGCCTGGGAATCGCCGAACTGGTCAGCGTGACCGCCGCCGCTGCCCAGGGCGATCTGAGTCGCCGGGCCGCCTTGCCCGGTCGCGACGAGATCGCCGACATCGGCCGCAGCCTGGATGCCATGCTGGCAGCCTTCGGCCGCTCGCTGCGCGAGGTCGATCAGGCCTCCGATGCGGTCGCCCAGGCCTCCGGTGACCTGGCCAGTTCCATCGGTCAGGCACGCTCTACCATGCAGACGCAACAGGGCGAGACCGATCAGGTGGCCACCGCCATCACCGAGATGACCGCCAGTGTGGCGGACGTCGCCAACAACACTGAGGGCGCGGTAGCGGCTGCCCAGCAGGCCGATCAGGCCACGCGAGAAGGCACCCGGGTGATGCAACAGACGCAACAGGCCATCGAGGCCCTGGCCGCCGAGGTGGATCTGAGCGCCAACAAGGTCGCTGCCCTGGAAAGCCATAGCCAGGCCATTGGTGGGGTCATCGCGGTGATTCGTACCATCGCCGAGCAGACCAATCTGCTGGCGCTCAACGCCGCCATCGAGGCCGCCCGGGCCGGTGAGCAGGGGCGCGGCTTCGCCGTGGTAGCCGACGAGGTCCGCACCCTGGCCTCGCGTACCCAGACCTCCACCGAGGAGATCCGCCGCATCATCGAGCAACTGCAGTCGGCGACCGGCGATGCCGTGGCCCAGATGCAGGCCAGTCGCGGTCATGCCCTGAATGGCGTGGCGGCCGCCGAGCAGGCCAGCGTCAGTCTGAACAGCATCGGCTCCGCCGTGGAGCGCATCGTCGACGTCAACGTCCAGATCGCCAGCGCGGCGGAACAGCAGGCCGCGGTCTCCGAAGACATCAACCGCAACACCACAGGCATCCGCGCCAGTACCGTGCAGGTGCTGAGCGGGATCGAGTCCGACGCCGCTACCGCGGAGCAACTGGCGGGGCTGTCCCAAGAGCTGCGTAGCGTCGTTTCACGTTTCCGCTTCAGCGCCTGATCGCGCCACTCATCGGCCGGTCCCGAGCGGCGCTTTACAGGCTTGGCTCCTGTGGATAACTGTATATATAGACAGTTATTTGCAGGAGCGCCTTGTCATGTCCGTTACCGTCCTGGGTCCGCTGGAATCTTCGGCGATCCAGTTGCCGCTCTACGATTTCCGCCTGCCGTGTGGCTTCCCCTCGCCGGCCCAGGATCATCTGGAGCGCCAGGTATCGCTGGACGAACTGGTCGACCTGCGCGCGCCCCACACCTACGTCATTCAGGTCAGTGGCGACAGCATGACCGGCGTGGGCATCTTTCCCGGTGACCTGGTCATCGTCGACCGGGCGCGGCCAGCGCGGGTCGGCGACATCGTGGTGGCGGTGCGCGACCGCGAGCCCACCCTCAAGCGCCTGGGCCGGCGTGGCGCGAATTTCGTCCTGCTGGCGGAGAACCCGGCTTACGCGCCCCTGGTCATCGGCGAGGGTAACGACTTCGAGGTCTGGGGCGTGGCCACCCACAGTCTGCGGCGCTTCGGCCATGGCTGAGTCGATCCTGGCGCTGATCGACTGCAACTCCTTCTATTGCAGCTGCGAACGGGTCTTCCGTCCGGATTTGGCCGAGCGGGCGGTGGTGGTGCTCTCCAACAACGACGGTTGCGTGATCGCCCGTTCGCCCGAGGCCAAGCGCCTGGGCATCGCCATGGCCGCGCCCTGGTTCCAGGTGCGCGAGCTGGCGCAACAGGGCCTGGTGACCGCCTTCAGTTCCAACTACGCCCTCTACGGCGACCTCAGCGACCGGGTCATGCGCACCCTGGCGACCCTGGTGCCGCGCCTGGAGCGCTACAGCATCGACGAGGTGTTCGCCGATCTCGCCGGTCTGCCCGAGCCCCTGGATGCCCTCGGTCACCGGCTGCAGGCGCGGGTGCAGAAATGGACGGGCATCCCGGTCAGCGTTGGCATCGCCGGCACCAAGACCCTGGCCAAACTGGCCAATGCCGCGGCCAAGCGCTGGCCGCAGCGGACCGGTGGGGTGCTGGATCTGCGCGATCCGACGGTGCGGGAGTGGGTCCTGCGTCATTCGCCGGTGGACGACGTCTGGGGCGTCGGGCGACGCCTGGCGGCGCGGCTGCGGGCGGATGGTGTGACCACCGCCGGGGAGCTGGCGCGCCAGGATGCCTGGTCGCTGCGGCAGAGATACAGCGTGGTGCTGGAGAAGACCGCCCGCGAGCTGCGCGGGCTGGCCTGCCTCGGCCTGGAGGAACTGGAGGCGCCACGGCAGACGATCTGCAGCAGTCGCATGTTCGGCCGGCGGCAATACCAGTTCGGTGCCCTGGCCGAGGCGGTGGCCAGCTACACCGCCCGCGCCGCGGAAAAGCTGCGGGCCCAGGGGGCGCTCTGCCGCGCCCTGAGGGTCAGCATCCAGACCGGCATGCATGGCGCCGACGAGGGACGTTACGCCAACGCCAGCCTGCTCAATCTGCCTGTGCCCAGTGACGATACCCGGGTGCTCAACGACTACGCCCAGGCCGGCCTGCGCGAGATCTTTCGCGATGGCTTCGGCTACGCCAAGGCAGAAATCCTGTTGCTCGATCTCTGTCCGCGCGAGGCACTGGCCGCCGATCTCTTCGCCACGACGCCGGACCCCGCCAGCACCCGGCTGATGGCGACTCTGGACGCCATCAACGGCAAGTTCGGTCGCGAGACCCTGAGACCTGCGCGCATCCCCCGCGATCCGGCCTGGCAGATGCGCCGCGACCTGCTCAGCCCGCGCTACACGACCCGCCTCGATGAACTCTGGACAGTCAGCTGACGCCAGCCGTCAGGCGGCCCGGGTGGTGCGGCGTCGCTGCCAGGCATAGCCCGCGCCCAGCAGCAGGAACCACAGGGGGCTGGCCAGCAGCGCCTGGCGGGTGTCGTCCTGCAGGGTCAGCAGCACCAGCACCGCGGCGAAGAAGGCCAGCACGGCGTAGCACACCCAGCGCCCGCCCGGCAGGCGGAAGGTCGCGGCGGCATGCTGTGCGGGTCGCTTGCGTCGGTAGGCCAACCAGGCCAGCAGGATCAGCGACCAGACGAACATGAACAGCACCGCGGCCAGGGTGGTGACCAGGGTGAAGGCGGTGACCAGGTTCGGGATCAGGTAAATCAGCAGCGTGCCCAGCAGCAGGCACAGGCAGGACAGCAGCAGCCCGCGCGCCGGCACCGCCGCCCGCGACAGGCGCGTGAGGGCGCGCGGCGCATGGCCTTCGCGGGCCAGGCCATAGAGCATCCGGCTGGTGGAGAAGATGCCGCTGTTGGCCGAGGAGGTGGCCGAGGTCAGCACCACGAAATTGATCAGGCTGGCGGCCATGGGTACCCCGGCCAGCACGAAGAGTTCGACGAAGGGACTCTTGTCCGGCACCACCTGACGCCAGGGCGTCACCGCCATGATCACCACCAGTGCCAGCACATAGAACACCAGGATGCGCACGGGAATGGAGTTGATGGCCCGCGGCAGGTTGCGCCTGGGGTCGGCGGTCTCGGCGGCGGTGGTGCCCACCAGCTCGATACCGACGAAGGCGAAGACGGCGATCTGGAAGCCGGCGCAGAAGCCGCCCAGCCCCATGGGGAAGAAACCGCCGTCGTTCCACAGGTTGGCCAGGCTCGCCACATTGCCCGAAGGCGACTGGAAGCCCCAGGCCACCAAGCCAAAGCCGGTGACGATCAGGGCGCAGATGGCGACGATCTTGATCAGCGCGAACCAGAATTCCAGTTCGCCGAACAGCCGTACCGTCACCAGGTTGAGCCCCAGCAGGAGCAGCACGCAGAGCAGCGCCGGGATCCAGGGTGCCAGGCTGGGAAACCAGAACTGGGCATAGGCGGCGATGGCGATGACATCGGCGATGGCGGTGACGATCCAGCAGAACCAGTAAGTCCAGCCGCAGAAGAAACCGGCCCAGGGTCCGAGCAGGTCGCTGCAGAAATCGATGAAGGACTGGTACTCCAGATTGGACAGCAGCAACTCGCCCAGGGCGCGCATGACGAAGAACAGCGCGCTGCCGATGATCAGGTAGACCAATAGGATCGAGGGACCGGCCAGGGCGATGGTCTTGCCCGAGCCCATGAACAGTCCGGTGCCGATGGCGCCGCCGATGGCGATGAGTTGCAGATGACGGTTGGACAGGCTGCGTTGCAGCCCTTCGGGCGGGGTGGAGGACGCGGACATGAGGAGCGGATACCTGACAGCGACAGCGGGGGCGACAAGGTAAGAGATGCACGCCGGCCGTGCCAGTCGTTTTGCCCGGACAGCATGCCGCAGGGGTGAGCTACCGCTGATGGCTGGCCTCGCACCGTCGGTCATGCGTGGGGCTACTGGACGAGCGCCGGGCTGTCTATCATGGCGCGACCGGGCCCAATGCAGAGGACCCGGGCGACCTCGTGGTCCATCAGTGCCTCTGCCAGTGAGTCGCCCTTGTCCTATCTCGAATCCTTCGCCTGGGAAACCACCCCGCTGGGGCGGCGCGCCGACTGGTCGGCCGCGCTGGAAGCCATCTATGACATGCTGATGGCCTCGCCCTTCGCCATGTGCGCCACCTGGGGGCCGGAGCAGACGCTGATCTACAACCATGGCTATGCGCCCTTTCTCGGCGCTCGGCATCCCGCGGCACTGGGCCAGCCGGTCCAGGAAGTTTGGGCGGAGTTGTGGGACGAGATCGGGCCGCTGATCGACCAGGTCCTGGCCGGCGAGGCCCTGCACTTCGTTGACAAGCATTTCGTGATGACCCGCAACGGCTATCCCGAGGACACCTACTGGAGCTTTTCCTATAGCCCGCTACGGGATGGCGCGGCCATCGTCGGCATGCTCAACATCACCACCGAGACTACCGCCAGCGTCCAGGCCCACCGCCAGCGCGACGTGGCGGAAGCCGCGCTGCGGCGGCACAACCTGACCCTCGAACAGGAACTCTCCGCACGCATCGACGAGCTCGACAGCGCCCGCGCCGCGGAAAGCAGCGTGCTGGCGGCCGCCGAGCGTGTGCAGCTGGCCCTGGCCGCCGGTGCCATCATCGGCACCTGGTACTGGGACCTGCCCACCGACAGATTCACCGTCGACGAGGCCTTCGCCGTCAATTTCGGTCTCGATCCGGCCCTGGGGCGCGATGGCCTGAGCCTGGCCCAGGTGGTGGCCACCGTGCACCCGGACGACCAGGCCGGGCTCGCCGCTGCGATCGCCGAGGTGATCGGCCGCGGCGGCCGCTATGCCCACCAATACCGGGTGCGCCGCCGCGACGGCCGCTACTACTGGCTGGAAGCCAACGGTCACGTCGAGCTGGCGCCGGACGGCACCCCTTTGCGCTTCCCCGGCGTACTGCTGGACGTGGATGCCCGCCGCGCCCTGGCCGACGAGCGCGACCGTGCCCTGGCAGATCTGCGCGACCTCACCGCCACCCTGGAGCAGCGCGTCGAAGAACGCACCGAAGAACTGCGGCGCTCGGAAGAGGCGCTGCGCCAGTCGCAGAAGATGGAGGCCGTCGGCCAGCTCACCGGGGGCATCGCTCACGATTTCAACAACCTGCTGGCGGGAATCTCCGGCAGTCTCGACCTGATGAACCTGCGCATCGGCCAGGGTCGCTTCACCGAACTGGACAAGTACCTGACCGCCGCCCAGGGCAGCGCCAAGCGCGCCGCGGCCCTGACCCACCGGCTGCTGGCCTTCGCCCGCCGCCAGACCCTGGCGCCCGAGGCGACCGACGTCAACCAACTGGTGGGCGGCATGCTCGACCTGGTGCAGCGCACCGTCGGCCCGGCCATCCAGGTGCAGTTCAGCAGTCTGCCGGACAACCAGCCGCTGCTGGTGGACCAGTCCCAGCTGGAAAACGCCCTGCTCAACCTCTGCATCAATGCCCGCGATGCCATGCCCGCCGGTGGCCGCATCCTCATCGCGGCCAGCGAGCGCCTCATCGAAGTGCAAGGGGCTAACGGCTTCGAACTGGTTCCCGGCCGCTACCTGCACCTGAGCGTGACCGACACCGGCAGCGGCATGACTCCAGAGGTGGCGGCCAAGGCCTGCGAGCCCTTCTTCACCACCAAGCCAATGGGGCAGGGTACCGGCCTCGGCCTGTCGATGATCTACGGCTTCGCTCGCCAATCCGGAGGCCAGCTGCGCCTGCGCTCGGTGGTGGGCGAAGGCACCACCGTCTGTCTCTACCTGCCCCTGCGCCCGGCGGAGTGCCCGAGCGAATCCGCGCGCACCTGCGGTCTAGCTGGCACCCTGGAAGGGGTCAACGCCACCGTGCTGGTGGTCGACGACGAACCCACCGTCCGCATGCTGGTCACCGACCTGCTGCGCGAACTGGGCTACGTCATCATCGAAGCCGCCGATGGCGCTGGCGGCCTGGAAGTGCTGCACTCCGATGCTCGCGTCGACCTGCTGGTCACCGACGTCGGTCTGCCCGGCGGCATGAACGGCCGCCAACTGGCCGACGCCGCCCGCGTCCACCGCCCGGCGCTCAAGGTGCTCTTCATCACCGGCTTCGCCGAAACCTCGCTGCTCAGCGACGGCCACCTGGAACCCGGCATGGCCATCCTGACCAAGCCCTTTGCGGTGGATACCCTGGCGCAGCGGGTGAAGGGGTTGGTGGAGGGGTAGGGTCTTCGCCATTACCGTTTCACCGCCTGCTGCACCGTCGCCTTGCTAGCGTAGAGGTGCTGCAGTCGCCGGGGCTTTGTCTGATCACCCGCGGTGAGGGTGCTTCACGGGCCGTGCGGCGGCATCTACCGATCAGGCCGCCCTGGATTCCACTTCCCATCCCCGCATGGCCAAGGCAACGGTGCGGGGTACCGGCCTGGCACCGCTGCGGTAGTAGGCCAACATCCGACGACTCAGGCCGAGGGCCTCGGCGGCGCTGTCGAGGGTGAGTTCGTGCTTGGCCATCCAGTTCCAGAGGCGTTCGTGGGAGCAGCCACCGGCTTGCTCGATGGCGCGGGCGCGCAAGTTGTCGGCAGCCAGTTCCAGGGCGTCGTCGTCGCTCCAGCTGACGCTACCTCCCCATTCACCCAGGCGGGCTGTGGCGAAGATTGCAGGCTCGTTTAAGGCTGCCAGGCTCTTGTGCGTGGCGATGAGGCCTGCCACGTCGACGACGAAGTGCTGGTCGTCGGCGTAGGTCAGGTGAAGGGTGGCAGGAGCCTCGGCCCGGACATGGGTCAGGGTGAAGTGCTTGTTCATGGGTTGAGTTCCTTCCATTTGCTACATAGCAAGGCGCGGTTATTGGCGGCCCAGGCCAGTGCGGGGGCCAGTTCACGACGGGCGATACGCCCGGAAAGCACGCTCAGGTCGCTGATCTGCACCAGGGCCTCGCGGCCATCCTGCATCCGGACGTGGAAATGGGGCGGCAGGTGGTCCGCGGCGTAGAGGGCGATGGTGCAGTTGGGTAGGCGCGCGAGTGTTGGCATGCCTCCATCTTAGGTGCAACCATTGCACCATTCAACTGTACTACGCTGGGCCAGGGGTTGCCTGACCCAGCGCGAGCTACAGGCAGAAGAATAAGCAGATTGTCTGAAGACGTAGCGGCCACGGTCAGAGCCTCCGTAAGGACTGATTGGAAACGGGTAAGGGCGAAGGGAATCGAACCCTCGTCATGAGCTTGGGAAGCTCTACCACCTGCTATCTCAATCCATCTCTCTTGATTCCAGCCTGACTCGAAAGCCTTGTAGAATGCGGGCTTCGTGCAAGGTCGCGGGTCTGGGGTCGTCTCAGCGGGTCTCACCTTGTTTCAGGCCAACTGTCACCAGGAACTGTCACCAGATGCTCACCGAACGGCAGATTCGCGCGCTCAAGCCGCGGGAGAAGGACTATGTCACCTCCGATGGCCGCGGCGCGCGGGGGGAGGGGGTGTTGGTGCTCAAGGTGCGGCCCAGTGGCACCAAGGAGTTCTATTTCCAGCGCCACGTGGGTGGGGCGAAGAAGCTGACCAAGCTGGGCAACTGGCCGGAGCTGTCCCTGACCCAGGCGCGGGATAAATGCCGGGCGGAGGCCGAGGTGCTGGTGACGGCCGGGACCTTCCAGGAGTTGCTGTCGGCCTATGTGGCCAAGCTGGAGGGGGAGGGCGCGGCCTCGGCCGGTAACGTGGCCTGGTCGTTCCGCCATTACGTCAGCGAGCCCTTTCCGGAGCTGGTGCGACGGCCGGCGGCGCTGGTGGGGCCGGCGCAGATCCGCGACATCCTCAGCCGCATGATCGACCAGGGCGTGACCACCTATTGCAACCGGTTGAGATCCCAGCTGCATGCGGCCTTCCAGGTGGGGTTGGAGCAGGAGTACAACCCGCGCAGCTATCTTCAGGTGAAGGTGCGCTTCGGTCTGCAGAGCAATCCGGTGGCGAGCATTCCGGTGCAGGAGGATTGGGAGCAGCCGGGCGACCGGGCGCTGTCGAAGGCGGAATTGCGCACCCTGTGGCAACTGCTGCCGGAGCAGCTGTCCCTGACCACCGCCGAGCTGATTCGCTTCCTCATCGCCGCCGGCGGGCAGCGGCCGGAGCAGTTACTGGCGTCGGAGCGGGCGCTGTACCAGGACGATCACCTGGTGATCCGCAGCACCAAGGGGCGGGTGCAGGGCGAGCGGCAGTTGCATGTGGTGCCCTTCAATGCGCCGATGCGCCAGGTGTTGCAGACCATGGCGGAGATCGATGCTCAGGGCGCCTATCCGTTCCAGGGCCGGGTGCCGGGGCAGCCGCTGAATGTGCAGTCGTTGTCGCGGGCGGTGACCAATCTCTATCGCCGCCATGCCGCGGCGTTCACCGCGCCCTTCACCCTGCGCGACCTGCGGCGGACCTGCAAGACGCTGATGGCCAGCGCCGGTCTGAGTAAGGAATTGCGCGATCGAATCCAGGGCCATGCCTTCAACGATGTCTCTTCCAAGCACTACGACCGCTACGACTATTTCGCCGAGAAGCGCGCCGGCCTGGAGATCTGGGCGGACTGGTTAGAGAAACACATCATCCACTGAACGCTGCTTCAGGCCGCACCGTCGGCATTCCAGCGCATGGGGTCGACCTGCCAGGCGGCGATCGCCGATTCGCGCCAGCCGACGCGGCCGGCGCTGAGGTTCACCGGGCTGGGGAACTGCTTGGCCTTGATCGCCCGCCAAAGGGTGGCGCGCGACAGGGAGGTGACCCGCAGCACCTCGTCCTCGCGCAGGAATCTATCCAGTTGGGTCATGGTGCTCTATCTCCTCGGGTGGCCGGCACGGCCGGCGGCGGTCGGGGTACGCGACGGCTGCCGCGGGGTGCGTGGGGTGGCGTGCTTCATGCCGGACTCCGGCTGGCCGGGCGGCCATGTTCGGCGGGGCTGTAGTGCGGATTGGCGAACACCCAGCAGCGCACCTTGTCCGGGCGGTCTTCCAGCGGATTGCGCTGTTTCTGCAGGGCGCGGATGCGGCTGGTGACCACCTTGTTGTCGATGAATCTGAATTGGCGGCTGTCCTTGAGCAGTTCTCTCAGGGTGCCGAGGTCGGCCAGGCGCTGGCGGTGCTCGGCGGCGCGCTCGACGAATTCGTTGAGGTTGATGGCGATCTCCCAGCCGTGGAGGCTGTGGTTGACCACCGGGTCGCCGCTGAGCGACTGCAGGTAGTCGTAGACCTGCCAGAACTCGACGACCGCCGGGTGATCGGCGCTGATGGCCGCCTGGCGCTCCAGGGCGATGCGCACCAGGGCGCGCTGGGTCTCGGCCACCATGCCCGGTGGCAGTTCCACCACCAGGCCCAGGCCGTCGAGCAGGGCCAGCAGCATGGCGTGGTTCTTGACGATACGTTCGATGCGCAGGTGGCCGACCAGCTCGTTCTGGCAGCTGCGGCAGCGGTGCTCGTTGGCCGCGAGCGGGGCGCCGCAGCAGAAGCAGTTGTCGCCCAGCCGGCGCAGCTTGCTTTCGTAGCGGGGAAAGGCCTCGTGGAACAGCGCCAGCACCTCGGCTTCCCGGCGGGTGGCCAGCAGCAGGAAGTGGCTGAGGGCGGCGCCGTCCATGCGGCTCAGGCTGTCGGCGGCGGCGCGGCTGGCGTCGGTCAGCACGGGGCGGGTGAAGTGCAGCTTCACGATCCGCGTGAGGATGGCCTCGGAAGCGCTCACCGGGGCGTTCTGGCTGATGGCGATGGTGCCGCGGAAGGGCGGTTCGTAGGTTTCGTTGCCGGCGGTCTTCATGCCGCGGGTGCGCAAGGTACCGCCGCCGAAGAAGTCCTTGAGTTCGTCCCAGTCGAAGCTCTTGGCGTGGGCCTTTTCCGGGTCGTTGCGGTCACCCTCGATGAGCACGATGGGCATGCCGGCGACCTGACCCATGGCGCGGCTGCGGCCGGCGGTGGAGGACTTGGACGGGTCGAAGCCCTCGTAGCCGGCGCGGCCGAACAGCTTCCAGAGAAAGGTCAGCAGGGTGGTCTTGCCGGCGCCGGCCTCGCCGGTAGCTTCCAGGAAGGGGAAGGACTGGTAGCGGGCGCGCAGCTGCTCGGCGAATAGCGAGCCGAACCAGAAGGTGAGGGCGGTCAGGCCATTGCTGCCGAAGCAGGTCCACAGCAGCGGCAACCAGTCGTGGCGGTAGTCGCCGGCGGCCGGGTTGGGCTTGAGGCCGATGGTCTTCTGCAGGGTCTTGAGGCGCAGCCGGCCGAAGTCGAAGTAGTCCTCGTCGTTGACCCGGTGCAGTTGGCCATCGCGCACCGCCAGGTCGCCGAAGACGTAGCAGCCGTGCTCGCGGCTGTAGCCGACGTAGTCGATGGTCTCCACGGTCTTCAGGCCGAACAGCTGGTCCTTCATGATCTTGTCCAGCTGGGTGCCAGTGCCGGTGAAGACGGCGCCGGCGGCCATGCCCAGCAGGCGTTTCTTGAATTCGCTGGCGGCGGCGACCTGGGCGCCGGTGAAGGTGTTCTTCACTGCCGGACCGTCGTGGGGGAAGTCGACGCGGAAGTAGTACCAGGATTCGTCGGTGATCTCGTTGCGCTGGAAGTACAGCGCCTGGGGCGCGCAGTTGGCGATCTCCACCACGTTGCCGGCCAGGCGCATGGCCTTGTCGCGCTGCTGCTGGCTAGTGAGCTGGCGATCCTCGTCGCGCTCGGACTCCTCGAGGTGGGTGAGGGCCTTGTTGTACTTGTCCAGGTCGAGCTTGAACCAGTAGAGGCGATTGTCGAAGGTGAAGTGGAATTCGTGGCGCTCGCGCCATTCGTAGAGCAGCACGGCCTTTTCGCTGGCGGTCTCGGCCAGCAGCAGGGCGCCGTGGTGGCGGGCTTCGGCCAGGTCGCGTTCGCGTTGTTCGGCGCGCGTCGCCGCCTCGGGCTCGAAGGCCCAGCGCTGGTGCAGGTCGTTCCAGTCGACCTTGCGCCCGGGCTGGGGGATCTGCGCGGCGGTGCAGGGGTAGCCCAGCGCCCGCGCCTGGCGTACCCAGCGGCGGGTGTAGCGCTGGGCGCCGGGTTCGTTGTCCAGCGCCCAGACCAGCCGGGGCAGGCGACCGCCGCGCAGCCGCGCCAGCTCCTGCAAGGACTCTTCCGGATAGGCGTTGCTGCTCATTGCCGAGACGGTGGCGAGGCCGTGGTGGCGCAGGGCGATGGCGTCGAAGATGCCCTCGACGATCCACAGTTCCTCCACCTGCAAGAGGTCCAGGTCCGGCGGGCACCACCAGACACCCTTGTAGCTGGCTCCGGGCTGGAAGCGGGCCTTCTGCTTGCCGAAGCGCGCCGGGCGATCGATCAGCCGTTCCCAGTAGCCGCCCTTGGCCAGCGGGAAGCGCACCGTGGCCGAGCCGATGCCTTGGGCGCGGTCCCAGTAGGTTTCCTGGCTGTACCAGCCCCTGATCAGGCCCAGGTCGAAGCCGCGGGCGAATTGCAGGTAGCCGTCGGCGCTGGCGGCCGGGGCCGCGGCGCTGGGCTTGAAGCGCTCCGACCAGTCGTCGAAGAGATCGGCGAACAGCTCCTTGACGTGCCAGCTCTGGCCGCACTTAGCCTCGCGACCGCACTTGACCACCCAGGGGGCGTCGTAGTCGGTGAACAGCTCGCGTTGGTGGCAGGCCGGGCATTCGCCCTTGCGCAGGTAGTGGGTGCCGGGGCTGAGCTTGAGGCCCAGCTCGCGTTCGAGGCGTGGCAGCAGGTCGGCGCGCAGTTGCGGGTCCATGGAGTAGCGGCTCAAGGGTTCACCTGTGCATCCGCGGTGAGCTCCCGTACCAGGCGCAGCGCACCCTGAGGCTGGCGCTCGGCGTCGTGGGCGAGGATCTGGAAGCTGCGGGCGATTTCGCGTAACTGGGCGCAGCTGTAGGCCTGCTGCACCTGCAGCAGGGGCAGGTTGAAGACGATCCGCGGCGGCTGCTGCGGATCGCGGATCAGGGTGACATCGAGGCACAGCTTCACGGACGCTTCTCCAGGTTGCGCAATTCATCGCGCAGGGCGCGGGCGGTACCGGCCACGGCGGCCAGCGCCGGGTGGTCGTGGTGGATGCGCCAGCGGCGCAGGGGACCGGCCGGGACCGTGCGGTAGCGGTCGTCCCACCAGTGCTCCTGCAGGCCGGCGCGATACTGGGCCGCCAGCCAGCGCAGATAGGCCCGGGCTTGCGTAGGGGTGAGTTGGAGCGGAACGCGGAGGTCGGCGGGCATGGTCTTTCCCCTCTTCAGGGCGCAACTCGCCCCTACCCACGCAAGGCGGGCATAGCGGGGACGTGGAGGCGGGCGGTTTAGCGGCTGGAAGGGCGCGTGGGTGCTTCGATCAGGGCGGCGGAGATGTCCGCCACCGGGATGCGATAGCGCTGGCCGTGCGGGTCGACCAGTACCAGATGGTCGGCGCTGCTGGCGGCCAGGTCGAGCCAGGGGCCCTGTGGCTGGGTGTCACGTCGGCGGCGAAAGCCGGCAGGGGGCAGGTCGTGGCGGGTCATGGCGTGGGCTCCTCGAGCGGATCCAGTAGGTCTTTCTGGTTGCTGGTCATGCGGCTGGCCTGGGTGGCGGCGCGCTTGAGCTTCGAGGGCGCCAGCGGCAACACCAGGCGCGGTGCCTCCAGTCCCGAGGGGCTGAGCTGGTAGTCGATGGTCTGGGTACCGCCGAAGGTGGCGCCGCACGCCAGGTTCTTGCACTGGTACCAGAGCGAGCGGAAGCAGGGGGTTTCACCCTTGCTGCAGCGGATCACCAAGGGGCCGTTGCAGGCGGGGCAGACCAGACGGAATTCACTCATGGCAGGCTCCAGGTGCGCGATGGACGCGCGCTGCAGTGAGACGATGCAAGGGGTGACAGGCTGAACGCGGTTCCGGGGTGGACATGACTTCCTCCAGGGGATGTTCCGGGGCAACGGCCCCTAGGGGTGATCGATGACGACCACGGATGGCTCCGGCTTGATACCGAGCAACACCGCACTGCGGTGAGCCTCGCCGCGCAGGCACTTCTTCTGCCCGTTCAGTACCGCGTAGACGGTGCTGGGGCTGAGTTGGTGGCGCAGAGCGAACTCCTTGACGGAAATACCCTGCATTTCCAGGCGTTTTCGCGCCTCTTTGCAGGCTTGCTCGGTGGCATAGGTGTCGGCCATAGTTCACATTCGTGTGATTTCAAGTGATTAAGGTGAACCATATTCAACGTTTGTTGGATAGTCAATCGCCTAAGAGAGGCTTTTGTTGAAAATCGGTGATCGATTACGGCTTGAGCGCCTCCGGTTGGGTCTGAACCAGGCCGATTTCGCGGCCTTGGCGGGCGTGACCAAGACCAGTCAGTTCAACTACGAGAAGGGTGAGCGCAGTCCGGATGCCAACTACCTGGCGGCCCTCCAGCCCCACGGCGTGGACATCCACTTCGTCATCACCGGCGAGGCGCTGCCCGTGGCCGAGTCGGCGCTCTCCAAGGTTGAGACGGAGCTGCTCGGCTACTTCCGGGGGATGTCCGAGACCAGTCGCGATGCGGTGCGCCGGATGGCGTTCGCCATGGCGGTGGCCGACGGCGCGTTGGATACGGGAGCGCAGTAGGGCGCTGGCCTGCTAGGAAGTTGCGTAGGCTTGGCAAGCTTTTGCACAGCTACGACGAGAAGCACTTGGCGATCCGCATCACAAAAATGTACTGTATTCGTATACAGTGTTTTTGGAGCCGGCGACCGATGGAACAGGCGCGTTTGACATTTCTATGGCATGAGCGACAACCGGTGCTGCTACCCACTCGCTTCGAGTTGGAGCTGGTACAGGCGTTTCGTCAGCTGTCCTGCGACGATCAGGCGATGCTCTGCCGCCTCGCCAATAGCCTGGTGCAGGTAGAAGGCCCCTTGCCGCCCCGCATCGATCAGCCAGTCGCCGCCCCACGCTTTCTGCCCCGTCCGCACTGAGTCCACCCGGACTCGCCAGGCCCCTCCCGGTCGTATCGGTCTGGCTGACCTGCAGATTCGCCTGCTCTGAGTTTCGCTGTCGCCTGACTTGGCGTCTGGCCTCAGCTCAACGGCTTGGTCGTTCCCTGGCGCTCCTCGATCTTCTTGGCCTCGCGCTCCACGGCCCTGAGCGCCGCTTCCTTGCTCGCATAGAGAAAGCGCAGGTGGTAGGGGTTGCTCTGGTCGCCCTGGGTCAGGCTGACCTGCTTGCCGGTCGCCGGATCCCGGTAATAGGCCAGCACGCCGCTGTACTTGGGCGGCACCTCGGTGACCAGGTCCGCGATTAGATCCTCCGGCTGCCTGGCCTGCAGGCCGCTGAGTTCGGTGACGAAGCCGCCGTCCGCGCTCAGGCTGTGCTTGATATCGCCGCCGTACCAGATGATGTCGTCGATCTCCGGCTTGATGCCCGTCAGGGTGTAGCTGAGTTCCGGGATGAGGTCGGCGCAGCCGAGGGCCAGGTGGTAGGAGAGGGTGGCGGCGCCGCGCTGCAGACTCTGCCATTCCGTCTCGGCCGCCTGGTGCGCCTGGGTTTTGTTGGCATAGGTGTGGCGCAGGTCGCGCGGATTCTTGCCGTCGCCGACCACCTCTTCCAGGCGCTTGCCCTGGTCCACGTCGTAGTAATAGGCGCGCACCCCATCGTTGGGGACGGTGAGCAGGTACTGGTGCTGATCGCCGTCCTGGCGACTGAGGATGATATGGGGCAGGTCCTTGCCGCTGGCCGTCTTGCCCTGGCCCTTGGGCATGAACAGCAGGCGCCCGGCCTTGACCGTGGCGACGGCATCGTACTCTTCACCGAGGCGGGTCAGCAGGTTGGCGTCGGATTCCCGCGCCTGGTCCAGCTGGAGAATCGGTTTCGCCTCCAGGGTGGCATCCACGGCGGCGGTAAGGCCCTGGCGCGCGGCCAGGATGCGCAGCACCTCGCCCAGGGTGGTGTTGCTGTAGCTTTGGTCACGCTGGGTCTTGAAACTCTTGCTCAGGTCGGCGCTGCGGGCGCGCAGCTTGAGCAGATCCGGCGCGCCGTTGTGGTTGATCTCGGCGATCAGGTAGCTGCCCTTGTCGACCAGGCCGGTGTTGCTCCAGCCCAGTTCCAGCTGGAGGGTGCCCCCGAGCGGCGGCAGCGGCAGGCGGCCGTCGTGGTCGGACAGGGTCAGGGTCAACTCGTCCACCTCCAGGCCGCGCTTGTCGGTCAACTCCAGGCTGACCAGGCGCGGGGCCAGGCGATCGCTGATGTCCTTGCCATCGAGCCGCAGGCGATAGATCGGCTGGGGATAGTCGCCACGCTCCGGCCCGCGCAGGAAGGTCCGGCGCACCTGGCCGGTGGTGGGGTCCAGGACTTCGCTGATCATAGGAGTTTCCGCAGCAGGCCATTGGTGGCGGCCAGCGCGGTCCCGAGGAATTCGGCGGCCTGGTTGTCGTCGATGCGCTTGAGGGTGAGGGTGAAGCCGATGCGCCGCGGGGTGCCGTCGGAAAAGAAGATCGTCTTGGTCTCGTTGACGCTTTCGATCACCCAGAGGCCATAGATCCGGCCGGAGCCCTCGATCAGTGGCCAGGCGCTGCCGGTACTGGCCATGAGGCGCAGCACATCGAGGCTGGTGGGCGAGCCGGCCAACTCCGGGGCGAGCCAGCCGGGCAGGGTGATGGAGTCGTCGCCCTTGCCGACGAACTGGCGGGCCGGCTGGGCGCCGACGCGCTTGGTCACGGCGTGGGTGTAGGCCGTAGTACGGTTGAGCTCGTTGTAGGCCAGGGTATGAAGGCTGAAGACGAAGGTGCCGAGGGCCATCATCATGGTGGTCAACTCCAGTCTCGGAGGCTGCTGCGGTTACGCGCGGCCTGTTCGGTTTTCTCGCGGGCGATCTCGCTGCGTACCAGGGTGGCGATCTGCTGGGCGTCCGCATTGGCCGGGGCGTTGATGGTGATGTTGAAGAGGTCGTTGCCGGCCGGTGCCGCGGCGGCGGGACTGGTCAAGGGTGGGCGGCTGTCGATGGTCAGGGGCGCGCCGATCCCGGGTAGCGGGGCGGTGGCCGGGGCGGTCAGCAAGGGGTTGCTGCCGGTGAGGCGTTGCGCAGCATCCAACTGCGGCAAAGGGGCGCCGATTCCAGGTAGTGGGGCGGCCGCGGCTCCCAGCACCAGGGCACCGGCACCGACGAGACGCTTGGTGCCGCCCAGTTGCGGCAGAGCCGCACTGGCGCTGCTGACCGTTTCGGGCAAGGCACAGGTGCAGGCTTGCTGGGTGGCGTTCGAATCCTTCCCACCGAAGATTGAGCTCAGCCAGCTGCGTACGCGGCTGCCCACGTTACCTATGGTTTGTTGAACGGCTGCCAGACGGCCGCTGAGGCCGCCGATCAATCCGTCCAGCAATTGGCTGCCGAGGGTAGTAAAGGTGTTCGGTAAGTCCTTGCCGAAGTAGGTCAGCAGGGGCTGGAACGCCTGATAGAGCAGATTCAGCGGCGAGAAGCTGATCAGCAGCGTGCCGAGGCCATCGAGCGCCGTCGAGAAGGTCTGCTTGATGCTGTCCCATAGACCTCCCAGCCAGGGCAGCAGGGATTCCTGGAGGCTGCCTAGGCTTATGCCGAGGCTACTCATCAGGCCGCCAAACAGCTGTCCGCCCAGTTCGCTGAGCTTGCTCGGCAGGTCAAAGCCGAAGTAGTCGAGCAGGGCACTGAAGCCCCGGTAGATCAGGCCGATCGGGGAAAAGTCGAGCAGCACGCTGGCGATGCCACCCAGGCCCCCGGAAACCCCTGCTTTGATTTCTTCCCAGAGACCGGTGAACCAGGGGCCGATGGTGCCCCAGTTGGCGTAGATCAGGGTTGCGGCGGCGGCTATGCCGGCGATGATGGCCAGGATGGGGTTGGCCAGCATGGCGGCGCCAAGCAGGCGGACGCCATTGATGAGCAGGTTGAAGGCGCCCGTACCGATTTCGCCCAGCAGCCGCAGACTGCCGCCGGCTACGCTCAGGGTACCGCCACCCAGCTTGGCGAGGAGCTCTAGGGTGCCGAACAGTGCCGGGCCGGTCAGGCTCAGCATGCCTTTGAACAGCGTGAAGGGCGCCATCAAGCCGGCCAGGCCCACGGCCAGGGCGCCGAAGGTGGCGGACAGGATGCTCGCACCCATGGCGAGATCGACCAGGACGATACCGGTTTTGGGATTGTCCTCCAGCCACTGGGTCACCTTCTGGGTGACCGCCGCCACGATCTCCAGCGCCTTGACGTAGGTCGGCAGGATGGTCGAGCCCAACTGACGGTACAAGTCGGCCTTGCGTGCCTGCAGTTCGAGCTCCGCGCCTGCGGGGGATTGCTGGGCCTGGGTGACCAAGCCATCGATACCCGCGGAGCCCCGCGTCTTGGCGGAGCTTTTGTCGAGTTGCTCGCGCTGCTTATAGATCTGGGTGAAGAGTTCGGCACCGGCCTTATCGGGCAGGATGGTGCGGATGGCGTCGAGGGTCTGGCGATCACCGGTGATGCCCTTGGCCTTGAGCGCAGGCAGCAGGACCTGTTGCAGCCAGGCGGCCTGATCCTGGGCGAACAGTTCGCTGCCTTTGAGCGCGCCGGCGTCCAGGGTGGCGTGGGTGCCATTGGTCTTGACCCGCCCCGGATCGACCAGGCCCAAGCTCTGCAGCTTGCTCGCCGCCGCGGCGGTGGTAGTGCCTTGGTAAAGATTGCGATAGCTGGCAGATAGGCCATTACCCACCTTTTCGCCACCCAGTTGTTGTACCAGCGGCTCGAGACCGTTGTAGAAGGCGTCGGCATTCAGGCCGCGCGCGGCTTGCCCACCTTTTTCCACCACCTTGAGCCATTCCGGCGCGGCGACCCGCCCCTGGGTGTTGGCCAGGGTCTTCTGTACGGCGTCGGCCTGCTGCTTGAAGTCGGCCTCGTCCTTCGGACCGCCGCGGGCGGCGATGACCTGCAGCATGGCGGTGAATTGGGCGGATTTGGCTGCCCCTGCGTCTTTGCCGTAAAGGGCTTGGTTGGCGAATTGGAGCTTGGCCAAGGTGGGCGCGGCCAGTTTAGCGCTGCTGACGTCGCCGAAAGCCTCCAGGGCCTGGCGCATGGCGCCCAGTTTTTCGGTGGTGCTGGAGCCATAGACCCCCATGGCCTTGGCGTATTTGACGGCGTCGGCGGTGGCTTTTTCGCCCAGGTTGAGGGCGCCGATACGGTTGAGTTCTTGGTTGAAGCGTTTGGCTTCTTCTATAGCGGGGCTCAGCAGGCCGAGGCTCTGCTCGACGGTGGCAGAGCCCGTCTCGCGCAAGGCGGTCAGGCGCTCGGAGACCTTGTCGAAAGCCTCGCCGCGTTTCTCCGCCTTGGTTTGGGCAGTCGCCCGGGAGGCTGCCAGGCGCTGCTCAAGGAGCTTGATGGAGGCCTGAATCCTACCGGTGGCGGATGGCATGCTGCGGGTCTGGGGATCATTCGCCATCGGGAGCGGCTCTCATACGGGCGCGTTCGCGCCAGTCCATCAATTCGGCCAGGCTCATGGCAGCGAGCTGGTCCAGTGGCCAGTGGAAGGTGATGGCGAGATCTGCCATCGCATCCTCTACGTGGCGGGGAAGAGCGCCGCCTTGTCGGACTTCTTCAGCAAAAAACCGACGATTTTCCCGCCCAGGTCGACCAGGTCGGCCGGGTCCAGGGCACGCACCTCGGCATCGCTCAGGCTGGGCTGGCTGATGCGCGGGACGATGCGGACGATGGCGTCGACGTTGAGGTTGAGCAGTTCGGAGAGCGACACGCCGCGCAGTTCGCCGGCAGTGGGCTTGCGCAGGCTGAGCTCTTCGATGCGGGTTTCGCCGCGCTGCACGGGTTGGTCGAGAAGCACGAGGTTGTCTTGGGTGGTAGCGGTCATGGGGCAATTCCTTGAAGGGTGGACCGGACCCGCCGCGGCGGGCCCGGGTGGGGTCAGATGCCGAGGGCGGCGCGTTGCTGGGCCAGACGATCCTTGCCGTCGACCTTCTCGACGAAGGCCAGCAGATCGATCTCGATGACGGTGACGCCATCCACGGTCAGCTTGTAGTAGCTGCAGGTGGTGGTGATCTTGTGCTCGGTGGTGCCACCGGCACTGGCTTCGCCCATCTCGATGGATTCGTGGCGACCGCGCACGACGATCTCCACGGCGGTGACGTCGCCGCTGTCGTCCTGCTGGTAGGCGCCGGCGAAGCGCAGCGGCACGGCGTCGGCGCCGACCGCGCCAAATTGCTTGAGCGCCGTCAGGTCCAGGCCGCCGAGGGTCCAGTCCAGTTGGATGCCCTCTTCGCTGAGGCCCATGTCGGCCTTGACCGGGCCGCTCATGCCGGCGCCGCGGAAGGCTTCCATCTTGCGCGCCAGCTTGGGCAGGGTGCAGGACTTGGCAACGCCGAGGTAGCTGTTGCCGTCGTTGAACAGATTGAGATTCTTGAGGGTGCGGGGCAGGGCCATGGGATGCTCTCCAGAGGCGCGCCGCGGGGCGCGCCGGATCAGGTTCAGGCGTTGACGCGGGCGGCGAAGTCGACCAGGAAGCGGTCGGTGATGCGCTGGCGCAGGGTGAGGTCTTCCAGCGGCGGCACTGGGGTGTAGTCGTAGTCGAGGAACAGCTTGCCGGCCTTGAGCGACTCCTTCTCGTTGCCGTCGGCGTCGTACCAGCACTCGCCGCCCAGCAGGTAGCCCTGGCGGGTCAACTCGCGGAACTTGGCGTTGATGCCTTCGACGATGTCGCGCACCAGGCTCGGGTGCATGGGGCGGTCGTTGGCCCAGAAGTGCGCCTCGGCCATGGTGTCGGCCAGCACCTGGGCGGTGCGGGTGTAGTTCTCGAAGGCGAACAGCGGATCGGCGCTGGTGGTGCGCGAGCCCCAGAAGCGGTAGCCGTCGTGGTTGATCAGGGTGGTGACCTGGTTGCCGTTCAGATAGTCGCTGTCGGTGGCGGTGTTCTGCAGATCCCAGAACACGTCCTTGCTGATGCCGGTGACACCGTCGACGGCGACGTTGGACAGGGTCTTGTGCCAGCCGATGCTCTGGTCCAGCTGGGCACGCAGGCCCAGGGCGCGGGCGGTGGCATTGGCGGTGACGGTGCTGTTGGTGCTGGTGGACCAGGCCAGGAAGTCCGGCCAGTGCAGCATCAGCTCGCGGGCGCCGAATTGCTTACGGTAGGCGACGGCATCTTCCTTGGTCACGCAGCCGTTGCAGCTGGCGTAGACGAAGCCGCGCAACTGCTTGGCGATGGCCACCAGGGCGGTGGTCACGGGTTGGGTGTCCAGGCCGGGCACGCCGAGGATGCGCGGGGTGACGCCGAGCTGGGCCTTGGCGGCCAGCAGGGCCTTCATGCCGGTGTACTTGCCGTTGGCCGCGCCACCGATGATGTTGGTGGTGAGCTCGGCGGCGTTGGCGCCGTCGGCGACCCGTACCACGACCACCAGGGGTTGGGCCTGGTCGGCGATGGCCTGCAGCGAGGCCGCCAGGGTGCCCTTGGTGCCGGCCTTGGCGACGGCGGCCTGGACGTTGGTCAGCAGGACGGGGGTGTCCAGCGGGAAGGCGGTGGCGTCGGCGTCGCTGGCGGTGCAGACCATGCCGATGACCGCGGTAGAAACGGTGGAAATGGAGCGGGTGCCTTCGTTGATTTCGAGGACACGGACGCCGTGATGATAGTCAGCCATGAGGGTTTGCCTGCGCGGATGGTGAGGTGACGTTGCACAGGCTGGCGCAATCCCTGGCGCCTGTCGTGGTGGGGGAGTTGTGGGCGCTGGGGGTACAAGTCAACAGCTTGTCAGGCGGGTTGGGGCAGAAATGAAAAGCCCCCTGGGCGGGGGCTTGTCGGTACCAGGTGGGCTAGCCGCGCATCAGTACTTGATGCAGGCGAGCAGGGCGATGTTACGCGGGCGGGACTCGTTGCCGCCGGAGGCCGCGATACTGATGGTGTGGGTGTGATCGCCGGCCACGGACGATGTTAGGGGAACGTTGTCGCTATACCAGTTCTCGTCGCCGTAGACGGCATTGCCTTCGCCATTGGCACGGTCGGCTTTCACCGAGGTGGTGTGACTGTGGGCACCCGCGTTACTTGCCGTAGCGGCATGGCTGTGGCTGGCGTTCTGACCACTTTGCAGGCTGCCGAAGGTCCGTCCGCTATCCACCCCGCGGCTGTCATCCCAGCCGCGAATGAATTCACCGCGCAGATCGGGCAGGTTGAAGGTGGTGGAACCGTCGCCGGCCCCGAAGGAGGTACCGATGGCGGCGAATAGCGTCGCATAGGTGGTGCGGCTGACGGCGGCACCGTTGGCCTTGAGATAGCCATTCGGAGCGGTGGTGCGGGCGAAGTATTCGATGGCACCGGCACGATCGCCGATGGCGTTGAGCACGTAGGCAGTGGAGGCCGCGTTGTTGCTGCGGTCACCATAGGCGACGGTCAGGGTCTCGAGTCCGGCGGACATGGCTACCCGGCCGGTAGCCAGATTCACGGCGAAGGGACGTAGGTCGTTCCAGTTGCCATAGGCATCACCTTTGGCGGTGAGCAATAGATAGAGTGCAGTACCATCGTTGCGCCAGAAGGAGCCGTAATCGCTGCCCACATGGCGCCAGCCGTTCGAATTGGCAGTCTGGACTTCGCCATTGAAGCGCTTGGTACCGTTGGCCGCCTGATCGCCTTCGCTGGTCAGGATCTGTCCGGTACGGCCAGCAGGTAAGGTGGCACCGCCCAGCTTCACCACGCCATCGGTGTAGACGGACAGCCACTCGACCCGGCGGTCCTTGGCGATATCTCCCGGCGGCGTATAGAAAAGTCTTTGCGACCAGCCACCATTCCCGTCCTGGACACCTTGAATGGATCCGACAATCCAGCCCCCAGCGTTGGCCATCTCCAGGGCAAGGTTGCCGGTGGGCTCCTGGTTCTGCAGGTAGACGCTTTTCCAGCCATTGGTAGCGGATTTGCCAGCGAGCCAATGTTGCAGCTCGTTGGGTAGGTCAGCGAAGCGACCGCCGGTGGCGACCTTGGCCAGGGTGTCGGTCATCGCCAGCTCACGCCAGTCGAACCAGGTGCTGTCATGCCGGACGCGCATGAAGGAGCGTGCCCGGCTACCAGAGCTGCCGAACACCTCGGTGGCCAGCTGCACAGTGCGGATAGACGAACCATGGGTGATGACGTCGAAGGCGACTAGCGCGGAGTCGGTAGCGGTGACGCGTGGGTAGTTCTGGGCGACGGCCTTGCCCTGAGTCCCCTCGTAGCGGACGGTGCTGCCGAGTGTGGCCTGATTGAGGTTCAGGTCGATGCCGTTCACCGACTCGGCGCCCACGCCGAAGGCCGCTAATTGCGCCAGTACGCCAGCTGCGGTCTGCACCTGGTCGCTGGTGGTGCCCGGTGCTGGACGCGGCGCAATGGGCTTGCCGGTCAGCGTGGGCGAGTCGAGCGGTGCCTTGGTGGCGTCCTGGACGGTGATGTCGGTGCTGCCGTCGAAGGCCACGCCGTTGATCTTGCGGGGCGTGGCCAGGCGAGTGGCCAGGGCGGCGCTACGGCTGCCGTCGAGCAGGCCGTCCAGGCGTGTCTTGAGCCAGCGGGTGCGGTTAGCCAACTGGTTGGCCTGGCGGTTGGAGATGCCGTCCGCACCGCCGACCACCGGGTCGCTCTTCTCGATCTGGTAGATCCCGTCTTCGTACTGGTTTTGCTCGGTGAGATTGGTCATCAGGCGACTCCGTAGGTATAGCTTGCGTCGTAGTGGAAGGTGCCGCTGTGGTCGTTGAGTGCGGCGGTGAAGTTGAGGGACAGCAGCTCGCAGCGCGCCGGGGCGACGTCGGCCAGGGTGCTGCGGATCAGTGCCGCCTGGGCGACGCTGATGGGTTGCCGGACGTACAGGCGGTACTGGGCCCAGTGCTCGGCATGGCTGTGGAAGCGCTCGCCGTCGTAGACGTAGCTGGCGTCGTAGTGACCGCCCTGGGCGCCTTCGAGCAGGGTGAAGTCCTGGTTACCGAGCAGGTTGGCCAGCGCCCGGCTCACCGCGCCGCGGGTACCCTTATGGCGATGGATGCGCACCGAGTCGGCGATCACCTGGCGCTTCCTGTCCTCGCCCCAGTTGGCGTCCCAGTCGTCCACCGAGACGGCCCAGGCCAGCCAGGGCAGCAGGCCGGCCGGGCACTGCCAAGGATTCCAGAGATCGCGCAAGGGCACGGGCAGCGCCGCGAGGTCGGCGCCGGCCGTGGCCAGGGCCGTTTCGAGACGGGTGCGGTTGGGTGGCAGCAGCGACTCAGGCGTCATCGGCAACCTCCGTGATCAGGCTGATGGCGCTGCAATAGGCCGCCTGGTCGGCGGCCACCACGAGGTCGCTCGCCGGGCTGGCCAGGCGCACGTTGTGCACGCCGCTCTGGTGCAGGGCGGCGAACAGGCCGGAGCGGGTGACGTCCTTGCCCAGGGCATGGCGTTCGGCGACATAGGCCTGGGCCTTGGCCAGGGCATTCTGCCGGACCACGGTCAGTTCGGGACCGGGGTAAAGCTGCAGGGTGGCCTTGACCTCGTAGGTGACGATCGCAGCGGCACCGACCTCGACGGTGTCGCACAGCGGGCGCACGTCTTCGTCATTGAGGGTGGCCGCCACCTGAGCCAGCAGGGCGGAGTCGGGGGTGCCGTCGCCCGTGGCCGCGAGCACCACCACCCGTACCGTGCCCTGGAGTGGGCGCAGGATGGCCACGTCCTTGACCTGAGGCGAGGCGGACAGGGCGTGGTAGCGGTAGGCGTTGCGCGAGCCGGCGGTGGTGAAGCCCTCCAGCGCCAGCTGGGTGCGCTGGCGCAGGCGTTCATCGCTTTCGTAGACGGCTGCGCGAGGCGGCTTAGCGGTGGAATCGGCTGGAGTGACCAGTGCCCGGGTGACGCCATACCAGGCGGCCAGGTTCTCCAGGTCACTACCGGTCGCATAGGCCAGCAGCGTGGCCTTGGCGCCTTCGTTGATGCGCTGGCGCAGCAGCAACTCGCGATAGGTGTTTTCCTCGAGCAGCTTGGTCAGCGGCTCGGATTCCAGCGCCAGCCGGGCGGCCAGGGACTCCTGCTCGGCCGCCGGCCAGAGGGACAGCAGCCGCGCCTTGCGCTGCGCCAGCAGCGTCTCGAAATCGAGCGGCTCGACGACGGTCGGTGGGGGGAGTTGCGAGAGATCGATCATTGGTGGACTCCGCGAGGGTGGGGCGGATGGGCAACGCCGGGGGCACGCGCTCGGCGCTCCGGATCGCGGTTGGAGTTGGATCGGCAACGGCGATGTGCAGGACTGGACTGGCGGCTGGGTATCGCGGGATCGGCCATGGTAGGGAGGCGCCGGGAAGGGATGACGCTGCACAGGCTGGCGGACCCGGCGAGCCGGGTCATGGGGTGGGGGTTGTAACGGGGAGCACTACAAGATCGAGCTCAGATTAGTGGCCCGGCCTGGGCCAACTTTGCTGGGCTGTAGAGTTGTGACTGCGTGAGCCCTGGTACTTGGTCGCAGAACGCCGAGGAGAACCAGCCTGGTTGGCTCCACAGCACCAGTTGGTGTCCTCAATAGCTAAATCGGCGAAAACTTCTTTCCGACGTGCAGCGTGATGCGCAACTACGATAGAACGCTGTACAAGGCGTGGCACTGATCGAAAACTTCTTCGCCAAGCTCAAGCAGCATCGTGCTATAGCCACCCGCTACGATAAGCAATATGGTTCGAAATTTCCTGGGTGCTATTGCGTCGCTACTGTCATCTCGCTCAATTGATTACGCCCTAGGCGGTCGAGTGGCCGCCAGCCAGGTTGGAGCGACCGGGCGTGACGTGCCGTCAGGGAACGCTTTCGCCGCGGGCCAGTGGCGCAGCGCCTGCCGGTAGGCTAGTAGCTCGGCGAACTGATCCGCCGAGAGAGTGGTGGTGGTGCCGGCGTCGAGCTCGTCGCGGTGCCGTGCAACCTGCCATTCTGTCTCGCCCAACTCGGCATCACGCCAGGCGCGTTCGGCGGCGATGGCTGCAAGACCGGATGCAGCAACCGCCGCAGCGGCCAGGACCTCGGTGCCAGGGGCCTTACTATCGAGATTCCATTGCGCGATGTAATCGCCGTCGCCATCGTTCCGCAGCACCCAGGATATCGCGGGATCAACGGATGGAAACAGACTAACTAACGCATCATGTAGCGAGGCGACCATCAAATAACCCTCCTGCCTGAGCACCACGACAGAGCTTGATCAACATAAGTATCGTCTGCGATGCTGGTGTTGTAATAGAAAGAAACAACGTCGCCTGCCGAAAGTTTCACGACGCCACTTGTTCCACACATTGCTGATTGATTGGCGACATAGGTGTCTTCTTGCAGTCTGCTTATTTCTGCGCCATTTGCATATAGCATTAATACACGCGATGCTTGTTTATTTGAGCTGGGGATGCCATGTATGGCTGCCGAAAATTCATATAACCCATCATAGGTGGTCGTGAATTCACCACGCGCTGCGTTATATTCTCCGAGCACATCTATAGTTTTTGTGGAATAAATTAATTTGGTAAATGTAGACGCTGAGATCGATTGCGAAACAGAGTTCCAGGCCCGGAACGCGCTCATGTTTATCTGCGCGCCAACCTTGGCGCCTAACGAACCGCCTGTTACAAACCAGTTAATCCCGTCCGTAACGGACAGCTCAACGCTTTCGCCTGGTGCCAGAACTAATGACTTAACAGCAATCAAATTGCCTCTGGCGATATAGTCGTCACTACCGCTAACTTTAAGAATAAAAGGATGATCAGTGTTCGAGAAAAATCTAAATGTATCACCAATCCTGCATGTCGCCACAATAGGGAGTGTTATGGTAACCGTAGATGTCGCGCACATTTGAAAAATAGCACCAGCCATTTCTGGCTTTAAAGCAGTCGATACGTATATTTGCGCAGAGCTTGAGCTTCTATTGCCTATAACTTTTTCAACATAAGCGACGTCCGCGAGCTCCTTTGAAGTGCTCGACCGATTTGGCGATAAGGTTCGCTTCGGCGCGACAAGTTCAGGGCTATTGATATTAGCTTTCTTGTCCAGCATGGCTGCCAGCTGCGTGCCGTTGTAGAACGGCACGAAGTTCAGCGACGTCGTGCCGAGCACAATCGGCCCATCGGTCACCAACTGCCAAAGGGTGTCTGCATTTGTCGTGCCCTCCTCGACGGCCACCAACAGGCCTGATGTTACTTCGGTAGCGCTGTCAGTATCGGACGTGCGCGACCAAGACCCAGCTGCCACGATGTATAGACCATTTGCCGAGGCGGTAGCTTGGTCCTTCACCAGCACCCGCTCACCCACCACCAAGGCCACGCCATCGACAGTCTGGGTACCGCTCAGCGTGAGGTTCGCAGTGGTAGCCACCCGCACCGACTGCTTGAAGTCCAGCCGGTTGACGGCCACGGTAATGGCATCGTCCACATACTGCCGAGTGGCCAGGATCACGCTGGGATCGATCTTGAGCTCCACGGCACTGGTGCTGCTCACCACCAGGATCATGCGCAGCACCTGGGTCCGGCCGGAGCCCTCGGCCAATTGTGGCTTGTAGCTGGGCGGGGTGTTGGCCACGGCGATCAGGTTGCCGTCGCTGTCGTAAAGCCCCATTTCGCGGATCCAGTTGCCGCCGGTGGCTTCGGGAATGACCAGCTCGGCAATGATCTGGCTGCTGTTGCTGGGATCGACGCTCAGGGTATTGAGGCCGGCGCGGTACCACTCGCCGGCCAGGGCCGTCTGGGTGCGTGTGGGCGTAGGCACGGCGCCACCACCATCGCCGACCGCCATCTTGGCGATCTTCAGGGTGGTGTTGAGCGCCGCGGCGTTGGCCAGCTTGGCCTCGCCGATGGCCGTGAGGATGGCGTAGTAGGTCTGGCTCATGGATAGATGCTCAGGGTGTCGAGGGTGTGGGTGCTGCCGGCGCCGAGCAGGGCTTGGCCGCTGACGACGATGGCGTCGGGCTGATAGGCGTAGACGCTGAGGATCTCGCCCTGGTAGGTCGCGAGGCCGACACCTGCGGTACCGCGGGTTTCCAGGCTGATGGCCAAACCGATCAGGTGCCGGCCGACTGGGCGGGCATCGTCGATCAGCAGGCTCATGGCGTCATACATGGTCTCGGTGATGCCGCTGTCGAGTACCCCGACGTCCAGGCGGAAGGTGCCCGGGATGCCGGTCGGGCTCTCCTGCCACCACTCGTGCACGCGGATCAGGTAGCCCAGGGGTTCCACCACCCGACGCAGGGCGCCGATGGTGCCCTTGTGGGCATGGACGAAGTAGGCGGACTTGATGACCTGGCGCTTGGTGGCCTCGCTCCAGGTGCTGTCCCAGCGATCCACCGAGCGGGCCCAGGCCAGGTAGGGCAACAGTTCTTCTGGGCAACGGTCGGGGTCGGCCAGGTCGCGCAGCGGGACGGGCACCTCGCCGATGCCGGCCAGGGCTTCGGCGGCTAGGCGTTCCAGCGGGGTGCTGTTGGGCGGCAGCAGCGTCTTCATGGTCAGGCGCCCAGGGTGACGCTAATAGCGGAGCAGTAGGCCGCCTGGGCTTCGGTCGGGGTCAGGTCCTGCCAGTCCTTGAGCTCGACCCAGGCCACCCCGGCGACGTGCAGCGCGGCATCGATGCCGGAGCGCGATACTCGCACACCGAGACGGCGACGCTGGTTAACGTAGGCGGCCAGTTGCTGGCGGGCGGTGGCCAGGATGACTTCGCCCTCGGCCCCGGTGTTGGCCAGGTGCAGCACGGCCTTGACCTGGTAGGTGAGGATCTGCGCCGATTGCACGGTGAGACGATCGCCCACCGGACGCACGTCCTCGTCGTTGAGGGCCTGGCTGACGGTAGCCAGCAACTCCGCCGAGGCACTGCCGTCGCCCTCCAGACTCTGCACGGTGACGGTCACCACGGCGGGGCTGGGACTGATGGCGCTGGCGTCGGCGACCTTACCGCTGGCGTTGCGCGCATGCAGGATGTAGGCATTGCGCGGCCCGGCCACGCTGAGGCCCTCCCAGGCCATCTGCACCCGTTCGCGCAGGGCATCGTCCGTCTCCAGCACGGCCGCGGTGGGCGGCATGGCGTTGGGGTTGGCGGGGGTGACGACCAGGCGCGCGAGGTTGACGCCCGCGGCGATCTGCTCCAGGTCGCTGCCAAGCGCCTTGGCCAGCATGGTGCCCAGCGCCGCCTCGTTGACCCGCTGGCGCAGCAGCAATTCGCGATAGGTGTTTTCCTCGAGCAGCTTGGTCAGCGGCTCGGACTCCAGCGCCAGACGGGCGCGCAGGGCGGCCTGCTCGGCTACGGGCCAGAGGCTGACCAGCCGCTCCTTGCGCGCCTGCAACAGGCTTTCGAAATCCAGCGGCTCCACCACGCTCGGCGCTGGCAGCTGGCTCAGGTCGATGGGGGTGAAGGTAGTCATGACAGGCCACCGAGCACCAGCGGAGCGCGCAGGTTGACGGCCGCGTCGTTGACGGTGCTGTAGCCCTCCAGCTCGATGAAGGCCTGGCCGGGACGTTCGCCCTGCACCAGATCGATATGGGTGAGGTTGAGGCGCGGCTCCCAGCGCAGCAGGGCGATCACCGCGACGGCCTTGGCCTGCAGGCCGAGAGCACCGTTGAGCGGCTGGTCGAGCAGGCGGAACAGGTCGCAACCGTAGTCGCGCCGCATCAGGCGGCTGCCGATCGGCGTGGTGAGGATGTCGGTGACCGATTGTTGCAGGTGCTCGAGGTCGCCCAGGGCCTGGCCGGTGTTGCGATTCATGCGGGTGCTCCTGTCTGGCTGCCGCCGCTCTGGACGCCGCCGTGGGTGTGCTTGACCAGGCTGATGCCGGCCGCCACCACGTCCTGGCTGACGGTGACCTGGCCGGTGACCTGCTGGTTGCCGGTCTGGGTGTAGTCGCCCTGGTGGGTGATGGGGCCGACGATGGTGATGCCGCCGGGGCTGGTCAGCTGCGTGACCCCGCCCGCGGGCAACACGGCGCTCAGGCGATGGGCCTGGCTGTCGTATTCGATGACGGCGCCGTCCGGGTAGCTGCGTCTATGCAGGTCGGCACGATCGCCATTGGCCGGCAGCAGCTGGCTGAACAGACCGCAGAGGACGATGCCCTGTGTGGTCTGGCCGCTGGGGCTGAGCAGCACGACCTGCTCGCCGATAGTCGGCGGGTCCCACTCGCGGCTGCTGCCGGCGCGTAGCGTCAGCCAGGGCAGCCAGCCGGTGAGCAGCTCGCCGCTCTGCACGCGCACGCGGGCGGGGCGGGGTTCGGTGAGACTGCCGTGGTCCACCGCGGCGATGGTGCCGAGGCGGATCAGGTTCTCGAGGAGGCGGGAGAGCGCGGCGAAATCGTTCATGCCACCAGCATGGCGCTCGCCCGGGCGCCGTGCAGCCGGCGGGCGTTGTCGGCACACGGCCGACAAGTTCAGGCGGTGCCGATCAGCCGGGCCACGTCCGGGTTGGCCGCCAGGAAGGCCTTGAGCTTGTCGACCGGGTCCTCGGCTGCGTAGGCCTTGGGACGGTTGACCAGGCGCCAGGCGCTGCCGTCCCAGCGCGGCCACTGGCTGTCTTCCCAGGTGGTGGGCGGCGGCGTTTCCACGCAACGCGCCGGCAGGAGATAGACGCCGGGATCGAGCGGGGACTCGTCGGCGACGGTCTCGCCCAGGTAGAAGCCGGTGTGGTCGAGCTGATAGACGAGCTTGTCCATGGGCACTCCTTCAGTACTTGATGCTGGCCAGCAGGGCGATGTCGTGCGGGCGGCCGGTGCCCTCGCTGAAGGCGCGGCAGGCCTGGGTCGACAGCGCTATGACGACAGGCGGTCGCCTCAGCCCTGACTGCGCTTCGGATGCGGCATGGCCAGCGCCACGGCGTCGCCGGCGGCGCTGGACTGCCATTCGCCGAGGGTGCCATCCGCCGTGGACAGCTGCCAGGTACCGGCGTCCAGGTAGGGGCTGTAGTGCGGCTCGGCGGGGCGGGTCAGTTGGTAGGAGCCGTCCGCCTGGCGCTCGGTCACCACTCTTTCGGTGAGCGGCAGCAGCAGGGTGAGGCCGTTCGCGGTCATCTCGAAGCCGATGCCCTGGGCGGCCTGGTCGAGATTGACCAGCAAGTCGGACTGGTTCTCCCGGACCCAGAGCAGCAGCGCCAGGAGCACCAGGTCGACGTCGCCGGCGAAGTCGCTGAGGCTCAGGCGCACCTGGTAGGCGTACTCCCAGGACAGGCTGGTGGCGCCGGTGCAGTGCAGCCGGCCCTGGGTGACGGTGAGCGCCAGGCGACTGGGGTTGTCGTGCAGTTCCGGGATGCTGGCGAGCAACTGGGCGCGAAGACTAGCGGGTTTGTTCATGCTGGGCCTGCTGTAGGGTGTAGATCTGGTCGACCTGGGCGGCGCAGTCTGCCCACGCCGCCTCCAGGGTGTCGGCGTCGGCGAGCAGGTCGCCGTTACTGCGCGGCGCCGTGGCCGGCAGCTGGCAGGGCGTCACCAGCGGACAGCCAGTCACGGTAAGCGCCGGCACCGTCGAGGGTGGGGCGCTGGCGCAGCCGGCGAGCTGCAGCAGGCAGAGGCTGAGCAGCCCAGGCCTTGAGATCGCGGTTTTCATCTTCGAGCTCCTGCAACCGGCGCCGGCGAAGATCCAGTTCGCGGCGCAGGTCGTGTTGGGTGGTCTGGAGTTGGCGCTGGGCGGCGCGTTGCTGGTCCAGCACCTGCTGTAGCTGGCGCAGTTCGGCCTGGGCTGTGCCGGCGGCCTGGCGGGCACTGTCGCGCTCGGCACCGGTCAGCTGCAGGCGCAACTGCTGGGCATGCAGCAGCAAGCCGAGCAGGACGCAGCCGACCAGCAGCGCCAGGGCGCCGAGCAGACGTGCCGCCAGCAGGTTCATAGCGGTCGCCAGCCGGCGTGGCCGAGCGCCGCGCGGTCCAGGTGGCGGGGATCGCCGACCACCACGATGGCCTTGACCCCCGGGCTGGTGCGCTGGATGGTCTCGGCCAGGCGTTCGGCGTCTTCCAGGGAGGCCCCGGCCGGCAGGATGAAAACGTCGCCATCGCTGCTGGGCCACTGCGGGTCGTGGCTCATCGAGCGGACTCCGCTTTATAGCGAGCGAAGGCGCGCGCCAGCTTGATGTCGTAGAGATTGCGCGCATAGCCGGGGCCGTTGTAGCCGCGGGCGAAATCCGCCCATTTGCCGGTGCGCAGCGCCTGCAGCAGCCCCGGCTGGGTGCGCAGGAAGCGCACGAAGGCCTCAAGTTGCGCCGCCGCGCCGCTGCTCAGGCGCTCGGCGAAGTCCTGGATCCCGGCATAGCCCAGCGTCTGCCAGTGGTAGCCCATGATCTGGAACAGGCCCCAGCTGGCCGACTCCAGGGCCAGGTTCTCGTCGAGCTGGCGCGCCAGGGTGATCCGTTGCCATTCGCTGGCGCCGTTGCCATAGCCGCCGGGTTGCGGATTGACCAGGTTGGGATAGTCCCGAGCCAGCAACTCGGCCGTGGCGCGGCCGCGGCGTTCAACCAGGCGGGCGTAGAAGACGTGGCGTTCGAAGAGGATCACCGGACGGCCGTCTTCCAGGAAGCCACTGCCACGGGATTCGACTTCGGTGACCGCCTGGACGGCGGCCAGGGGCACGGCCAGGGTGGCGGCGGCGCTCTGCAGATCGGCGGGGGCCAACTGGCGGGGATCCGCGGCGCCGCCCAACGCGGCCAGGGTACGCGGACCGGCGAGGCCATCCGCCGGCAGGCCGGCACGGCTCTGGAAGGCCTGGACGGCGGCCAGGGTCGTTGCGTCGAAAGTGCCGCTGGCGACAAGAGCGAAACCTTGGGCGGCCAGTGCCTGCTGCAAGGCTTGCACTCCCGGGCCCTGGTCGCCCTGGCGCAAAGACGTGGCCGCACTCATTGCAGATCCACCTTGCGGTCGAGGTAGCGATCAGCCAGCTTGCGCACCCCTTCGACGCCGAGCAGGCCGATGATCCCGCCGAAGAACGGCGCCGTGGTGCTGGACAGATTGAACAGTTCGAAGCCGCCACAGGCGCTGACGGTGATCAGACCGCACAGTGGCGCCTCCAATAGCATCTGGCGCCAGCTGCCGCCGCCATAGGCGACGCGCAGGGCGGCGATGCCTGTGCCGATCAGGCCGGCATAGAAGGAGGGCCAGTGATCCTGGAACCAGGCGATCAGAAAGGCCCAGGTATCGGGGCGGTCGGGCATGTCGGGTTTCTCGCGCATGGGATCAATCCCAGAGGTTCACCGGCTGTTGCGCGGCGGTGCCGGCGGTGGCCGTGGTGGGGACATCTGGCAGGGTGACGGGGGTGCCGATGGGCAGGACCGGACCGAGTTCGGCCAGGCCTGGGTTGTGGTCGAGGGCGGCCTCGGTGACGCCGCGGGTGTAGCCGTAGTGCCGCAGGCAGACGAGGTCGAGGGTGTCGCCATGCTGGGTACGCAGAACGGTGGTCATCAGCGCAACTCCTCGGGACGCGGCCGGTTCGGACTGGAGAAAGGGAAAGGCGGAGTGGGGTTGGCCATGCCAGGGTCTCGCAGGCATAGGGGTAGTGCTGGTCATGGTCGAACGGCCACCGCGACGCGGCAACGCGCGGGGGTTGTAGGCCGGAAGGGGACAAGCCGCAGAGAGAGGCGTTACTGGGTGTAAACCCAAAGATCACACTTTCGACTACCACCGACACGGAGGCCCCATGGCCATGCATAGCCCCCCGCATCCCGGCGCCGTTTTGGCAACGGTGCTCGAGGAAACCCCGATCAAGATCGCCGAGGCCGCGCGCCGGCTGCACTTCAGCCGCGTCTACCTGTCCGGCGTGGTGCACGGCCGCAAGCCGATCCGCGCCGACCTCGCCGTGCGTCTGGAGCGTGCCGGCCTGTCCACTGCGCGCTTCTGGTTGTCGATGCAGGCCGCCTACGACCAGTGGCAGGCCGAGCAGCCGGCCGTCGAGCGCATCGCCGCCGCCTGAGCCGAAACGCAAAAGCCCCTGGCAGCCTGAACTGCCAGGGGCTTTTTCATGCCTGGGGATCGCACCGGGATAGGGGGTACGTACGCCGTTACCAGCGTTCCGATCCAGCCTCCGGTTGGGCGTAGACCGCGTCAGGCCTGGCTTCCAGCCCCTGCCGTCGTGCCGTTCCCTCAGCGTTCCCGCGCCCGTTCTCCAGCCGCGAAGCCGCTTGCCAGAGGGGTTCTGAAGAATCCTGAGTAACAGTCTATTTTGTTACTGCAGAACCTTGGATAACGGCCAGGGAACAGCCACGACAAACGGCTCAAAGCCAGGTTAGCCAAGGCGTACAAAGATTTTCGAGCGGTGGGTAACGGCGGTAACGCCAGCCCCTGGCCCGACCCTGAAAAGAGGCTGTTGGCAGGCGGGAGGGTGGATAGAGATCGGTGCAGCGCTGGAAGCCAACTGTCACCAAAACTGTCACCAGCTTGCCTGGCGACCGGCTCTCAACTGCTGAAAGCCGCATGAAATCTGGAGCGGGCGAAGGGAATCGAACCCTCGTCATGAGCTTGGGAAGCTCAGGTAATGCCATTATACGACGCCCGCGTGGGGTGCTTTGTACCAGAAGCTGGCGCCGGGGTGAAGAGGCGGGAGTCGTCTGGGTGTTTTGCGGTCCAAGGAATAGAGGCCGCACGCAGCGGTGACCGGGGACCCTGTCCCCAACGGAGGAGGGCGCGCATGTCTCGCAACCAGGGCACTATCCAGGGGGTGATTCCCCCCTACATTCTTGGCCGCATCATCGATCATGGCGACGAGCACCAGCGTTCCTGCGCCCTGACCACCCTCAGCCATGTCCAGAGCCTGCTGCACAATCCCGGCCGGCCGGGAGTGCGCCAGGCACCGGTCGGCGCCTTGCCGCGCACCGATGACGCCAGTCCGCAGCGCAGCATCTTCGATGCCGGCAATGCCATGCAGTTACCGGGGCGACTGGTCCGCCAGGAAGGGCAGGCGGCGGTCAGCGACGTGGCGGTGGACGAGGCCTACGATTACCTCGGCGCCACCTTCACCTTCTTCTATGAGGTATTCGGCCGCAACTCCATCGATGGCCAGGGCCTGCCCCTGGCCGGCACCGTGCACTATGGCCAGGAGTACCAGAACGCCTTCTGGAACGGCGAGCAGATGGTGTTCGGCGATGGCGACGGCGAGATCTTCAATCGTTTCACCATCGCCCTGGACGTCATTGCCCACGAGCTGGCCCATGGCGTCACCGAGAGCGAGGCCGGATTGGTCTATTTCAATCAGTCCGGCGCGTTGAACGAGTCGGTGTCCGATGTTTTCGGCAGCTTGGTCAAGCAATACCAGCTCAAGCAGACCGCGGCCGAGGCGGACTGGATCATCGGGGCCGGGTTGCTCACCGACCGAATCAACGGCAAGGGGCTGAGATCCATGGCCGAGCCCGGCACGGCCTACGACGATCCGACGCTGGGCAAGGACCCCCAGCCTGGCCATATGCGCGATTACATCGAAACCCGCGAAGACAACGGCGGCGTCCACCTCAACTCGGGCATTCCCAACCGCGCCTTCTATCTGGCGGCGGTGGCCCTCGGCGGCCATGCCTGGGAAAAGGCCGGTCCGATCTGGTATGACACCCTGTGTGACAGCCGCCTGGCCAACGACGCGGATTTCGCCGCCTTTGCTCGATTGACGGTATCCAATGCCGGTCGGCGCTTCGGGGCGGAGTCGGCTGAGGTGCGGGCTGTCGAAGAGGCCTGGGCTGGTGTGGGCGTTACCCTGAGTTAAAGGAGAACGGTGATGCGCGAATTACCTCCGCTGGGCAAGGACACCGTGGTCAGGCTCTCGCGACAGGGCGGCTTTGCCCCCTTGCATGCGCTGAGCAAACCGCGGGAGATCGAATTCGGCCAGTACGACAGCGCACAGCGCGGGCGCATCTGCTCGGTGCTGGAGCGCTGTCTGCCGGAATCCGGCGAGCCGACCCAGGTCGGGCGGGGTGATCAGCGCTATTTCAAGGTGGAGCTACGCTTCCGCCCGCAGCCCGCCGAGCAGGAAGACGAACTGACCCTACTGATCCCCGAAGACCGCGCGCCCAGCGAGCTGGTGCGCCTGTGGGACAAGGGCCTGGTCGAGTAGCCACTCAGGGCACCGACCAGACCTCGCCCGGCGTTGGCGCTCGAAAGTCCGCATCCGCCAGACCATGCAGCGCGCGCGCGTGAGCGAGGTCGCGAGGTGGGGCGAATTGCTCTTCGTCGCTGAGCGGAAAGGTGCCGAAATGGATACCCAGACTGCTACGCGCCTCCAGCACCTGATGGGCCCGTACGGCATCGTCCGGGTTCAGGTGGCTGTCCTTCATGAACCAGCGCGGCTCATAGGCGCCGATGGGGATGGCGGCGAAGCGGGGCGCCCCCAGACGTTCGCGGATCTCCGCAAAATGCGGGCCCCAGCCGGTATCTCCGGCGAAATAGATCGGTCCCTCCGGCGCTTCCAGCACGAAGCCACCCCAGAGCCGGCGATTGGTATCGAAGCGACTGCGCGCCGACCAGTGCTGGCCCGGTACCAGATGCAGGCGCAGCCCCTCCTTTAGCGGCAGGCTTTGCCACCAATCCAATTCAGTCACCGTGACGAAGCCGGTCTCGCGACGAATCAGTTCGGCGTTGCCCAGGGGTGTCACCACCGGCGTCAAGGGCGCGCGCTCGGCCAGGCGCCTCAGGGTCGCTAGATCCAGGTGGTCGTAGTGGCTATGGCTGACGAAGATCAGGTCCAGCGGCGGCAGATCATCCAGGGCCACGCCGGGGGCGTGATAGCGCTTCGGGCCGATGAAGGTGAAGGGGCTGACCCGTTTCGACCAGACTGGATCGGTGAGGATGTTGAGGCCCTGATGCTGGATCAGCAGGGTGGCGTGATTGATGAAGGTCACCCGTAGCTCGCTACCTTCGACCCGCGCAGGAGGACGCGTCGGCACGGCCGGGCCGTCCTGCCATGTCCATTGCGGACGTGTCCGGGTGAACTGCCACTTGAGCAATGTCCAGAGACTCTTGTCCTCGCGTGGTGCCAGATTGTAGAAGCGTTCACCGTCGAAATGGTCGGAGCGCGGACCTTCGTAGGCCGATGAGGCGCAGCCGGTCAGGGCAAGGAGGTGGATCAGCCACAGCGGACGAAAGATGCGCATGGGACCTCGGGCGATTAGACTGGACGGCCCAGCTTACCCCTTAGCTATCCATGCCGCGAAATCCTCGTTCCGCTGCCGGCCCCCGGCCCCGCCGCCAGGCCAAGGCGCCACCGGCCACGCCGCGGTTGCTACTGCTCAACAAACCCTTCGATGTGCTCACCCAGTTCGCCGACGCCGACGGCCGTGCGACCCTGAAGGCTTTCGTTGCAGTGCCAGGCGTCTATCCCGCCGGCCGGCTCGACCGCGACAGCGAAGGCCTGTTGCTGCTGACCAACGATGGCCAGCTGCAGGCGCGCATCGCCGATCCCAGGCACAAGCTGCCCAAGACCTATTGGGCCCAGGTAGAGGGCACGCCCACGGAAGCGCAGTTGCAGCAGCTACGTGAGGGCGTGGAGCTCAATGACGGTCCGACCCTGCCCGCCGAAGCCCGCTTGCTGGCCGAGGCGCCGGTGCTCTGGGAGCGCGATCCGCCGGTGCGCTTTCGCAAGAGCGTGCCCACCGCCTGGGTGGAACTGACCATCCGCGAAGGACGCAATCGCCAGGTGCGCCGCATGACCGCCGCCGTGGGGCTGCCGACGCTGCGACTGGTACGGGTGCGCATCGGTCCCTGGGCGCTGGATGGCCTGGCACCGGGTGAGTGGCGCGAGGTGCCGGCGTCTCTCTAAGTCCTGGGCGTCAGTCCTGACGTTGGGTGGCCGCGTCCTGCAGATCCCGGGCGACATCGGCCAGGCGCCGGCTGACGTCTTTCAGCGTCTGAGTGTCGATCTCCCGCGTTGGCTGGCCGGGCTCGGTCAACAGCTGGGCGGCCAGCAGGGCGCTCAGGGATTCGACTTCGGCGGCCTGGTGGCGCAGGTCGTGGGTGTGCTGCACGGCGGCGTCGCGCAGCAGGTTGGTGCTCTGGGTCAGGCGGCCCAGCTCGTCGTCCCGCCCCACCGGCAGGCGTTCGCCGAAACGCCCACGGGCCAGTTGGCCCAGTTGCCGGGCGCAGGCCACCAGTGGATCGACCAGGCGCCGCTCCACCAGCCGCACACCGAGGAACAGCAGGCCACCGCCGCAGAGCAGCAGCGCCAGGCCACCGAGCAGGATGTCGCGTTGCGCTTCGGCACGGATGGTGGCGACCTGGGCGGCGGTGCGGCCGTGCAGCTCGGCCACCAGGGTGGCGAAGCCATCGGCGGTCTCCCGATCGATCCCGCGGACCTCCGCATCGCCCCGTCGCGGATCGCGGCCATTGGCCAGATAGGCCGCGCGACCGGCGCGATAGCGCTCACCCAGGCGGGCATGCTGGGCACGCAGGGCGGTCAGGCGCGGGCGTAGATCTTCGTCGACGCTGGCAGCCAGGCGTTGCAGGCGCTGGTCGACCTCTTTCTCCTGGGTCAGGAACGCCTGCCAGTAGCGCTCGGCGGTGTCCGGATCGCTGCCGCGCAGCAGCAGGTTCTTCCATTCCTGCACCTGGATCTTGAAGCTCAGGTGGGTGTCATCGATCTCCACCAGCCGCTCCAAGGGCCCCTCGACCAGGCTCTGGTAGCGATTCAACTCGCGGGAGAGCAGGGCGAAGCCGGCCAGGGCGATCAGCAGCATCAGCAGCAGGCTGCCACCGAAAAGCAGCAGGCTCTGACTGCGGAGCGAGCGGGCGAAGGGCATGACGGATCTCGATACGGAAAGCAGAACCGCAGCTTAGGGCTCCCGCGCGGCTAAGGCCAGTCTCAGGCGGAGACCAGTAACTGGGCCGCCACGGCGAACATCACCAGTGCCACCAGCAGATCGATCAGCCGCCATACGTTTGGTCGCGCCAGGTAGGGCGCGGCCCAGGCCGCACCCAGGGCGAGGCCGAAGAACCACAGCAGGGAGGCGGTGGCGGCGCCGAATACATAGGCCAGGGGCGCCGTCTGCTGGCTGCCCAGCGAACCCACCAGCAGCACCGTATCGAGGTAGACGTGGGGATTGAGCAGGGAGACCGCCGCCGCGGCCAGCAGCGCCTGGCGCCGACTACGCGGATTCGCGGCTTCCAGACTGCCCAGGGCCGCTGGTCGCCAGGCCCGGCGCAAGGCCTGGGCGCCATACCAGATCAGGAAGGCGGCGCCGCCCCAGCGCAGGATCACCACCAGCAGCGGACTGTGCTGGATCAGCGCCGCCAGGCCCAGCACCCCGGCGGCCACCAGGATCACGTCGCAGGTCAGGCAGAAGGCGGCGATGGCCAAGTGGTGCTCACGACGCAGACCCTGGGCCAGCAGGTAGGTGTTCTGCGCACCCAGCGCCATGATCAAGCTGGCCATGGTCAGTAGCCCGGTGAAATAGCTGTTCATTGCGGAATGACGCCTTGTCGTCGTGGAATGGCTGCTACCTTGCCGGGTTCGGGGGTATAAGAAAAACCAATATTCCTTATGCAGCATTAGCCAAATCGATGATCGACTACAAATTGCTGGAAGCGCTGGCCGTCGTGGTGGAAGAGGGCGGCTTCGAGCGCGCCGCCCGACGGCTGGGCCTGTCGCAGTCGGCCGTCTCCCAGCGCATCAAGTTGCTCGAAGCCCGGGTCGGCCAGGCGGTACTGGTCCGGGAGACGCCACCCCAGCCCACCGCGCCGGGATTACGCCTGCTGCGGCATATCCAGCAAGTGCGCCTGCTGGAGGCCGACCTGGGTAGCGAGGTCCCGGGACTGGCCGAGGAGGTACCGCAACGCCTACGCATCGCCCTCAATGCCGACAGCCTGGCCAACTGGTGGCCGCTGGCAGTCGGCCCCTGGGTGAGGGCGCAGGGGGTGCTGCTGGATCTGGTGGTGGAAGACCAGGACGTGGTGCTCAGACGCATGCGCGCGGGCGAGGTGGCGGCCTGTCTCTGCGCCAGTGGCCAGCCCCTGGCTGGCGCCCGGGTCAGCGCCCTGGGCGCCATGCGCTATCGGGCCCTGGCCAGTCCGGACTTTCGCGCTCGGCAACTGGCTGGCCTGCCGGACCCCCTGGCGTTGGCGCGGGCGCCGGCCATCGTCTTCGGCCCGGACGATCGGCTACAGCACCGCTACCTGGAGCAGTTGGGCATCACCGATCCCTTCGACTATCACCTTTGCCCCTCCGCCGAAGGCTTCCTGCAGATGACCCTGAGCGGCATCGGCTGGGGCCTGCTGCCGGACATCCAGAGCGCTGCCGCCCGTGCCAGCGGCGCCCTGGTGGACCTGGCGCCAGGTCTCTGGGTGGACGTACCGCTGTTCTGGCACCACTGGCGCAATGGCGGCGCCCCGCTGCAGGCCCTGACACGGCATCTGGAGCGCAGCGCCGGCGACTGGCTGGTACGCTAGCGGCGCCCGTCCGGGGCTTTGGTTACACTGGCCGCCCGGTCGCCACGGCGCGGCCGCGGCACCTTTGGGGAATCCTAGCGACATGCGTATCTTGATCACGGGCGCCAGCGAGGCGCTCGGGGCAGGCCTGGCCTGCGATCTGCTCGACCGCGGCCAACTGGTGCGGGTGCACGGCCGTCCCGGCGCGACCCTGGATGCCCTGGTCGAGCGCGGCGCCGAATACCGGCCGGCACTGCTCGACCAGCCCGAGCAGGTGGTGGCCCTGTGCGACGACATCGATGCCATCGCCCACTGCGCCGACGTGGCGGGCGTACCCACCCCCGCGGCCCTGAGCCAGGGCCATGTGCTGATCGAGGCTTGCCTGCAGCAGCAGGTGGCCCAATTCGTCTACGTCTCTTCCGCTCGTGTCTACGAACGCGGCGGCGAAGGGCTCAAGGAAGACCAGGTACCGGCCAAGCCGCGGGGCAGTGAGGCCCAGCGACGCCTGCAACTGGAGCGCCTGGCCCTGGCCGCCGGGGAATTCGGCCCCCAGGTGACGATACTGCGCCCGGCGCAGGTGCTTGGCCTGGCCGATCGCGACTGGGCGCGCTGGCTGCTCGAGCGGGCCAAGGCCAAACAGCTCTGGCGGCGCGGCAGTGGCCTCAATCGTTGGGACTTCACCAGTGCCGCCAGTCTACGTCAGGCGCTGGTGACGCTGCTGCTGGAGCAACCGAAGGCGGCCAGCGGCAAGGTGTTCAACCTCAGCGACGGCCAGCCGCTGGTGTGCTGGGATGCGGTCAACTTCCTGCTGCGGCGCTTCGAGCTGCCGGCGGTGACCCAGGCGCCGGCCCTGAGTCCGCGCGCCCTCTATGCGCGCTTGCGCACCCCGCGCCAGGAGGCGCGCTGGCCCGCATTGCTGGACAGTCCCTTCACCCTCGACATCCGTGCCGCCCAGGAGGCCTTCGGCTTTCGCCCGGAAGCCGGTTCCTGGGCCGCCTTGGAAGAGTATCGACCACGCACGCGACCCGCGCGCAGCGGTCCCGCCTAGTGCGGTGTTTCAGAAGTTATCTGCACAATTTTGGCGGCGTTTTTTGTCCTTGGACGTCGTTGCCACTCCTCGCCATAGCCCTGCTATGACTCGTCGCGGCGCCTAGCCCATGAACAAAAATCACTCGCCAATTCTTGCGCGAACTTCTGAAACACCACACTAGATCGCGCCCCCCGTCCGGATGCTGCGCCCCTTGATGGCGTATTGATATCGATGCAGAGTGCGTGGCGGTGCACGATCCCGACATGAATCCGCGCCGCCTGCCCCTCGTCTCTCCAGACGTGGCCGCTATACTGGCCGCATTTCCGACTTCCGCTTTCTGGTCATAGGTCTGCCATGCGCAACGATCTTCTCGATGAAATGGACAATGTCCCGAGCCTGACACCGGAGCGCGACGACCGCCGCCCCGTTGGTCGCCGGCCGGTCGAGGCCGACGAGGTCTATCACGAGCCCGCCGCCGTTCATGCTCGCCCGGTCCGGCGCGGCCCTTCCACGGCGCCGCTGTGGGTGCTGGTCGCCGCCCTGACCCTGGCCCTGGCCGGCGTCGCCTGGTGGAGTCACCAGCAACTGGTGCTGATGCAGGAGCAGGTGGTGGCCACCCAGGAAAACTTCGCCCGCATCAGCGAGGATGCCCAGGGCCGGCTGCGTGATATCTCCGGCAAGCTGGTGGAAAGCGAGTCCTCCGGCACCACCAGCCGCGAGGCCTTGCTGCTGCAGGTCAAGACGCTGCAGACCAAGGTCGCCGAGCTCACGCGTCAGCAGCAGGGCGTGAGCGACAACCAGCAGGCTCAGGACAATCGTCTGCAGAACCTTTCCACGGCGCTGCAGACGGTGCAGACCGGCAGCAGCGAGGTGGACACGCGGCTGAAGGCGTTGGCCGACGAGCAGGCCGCGCTGAAGAACGGCGTGGCCCAGGCCGGCAACTTGGCCGAGCAGGTGGCCAGCCTGAACGCCCAGAACAAGGCGCTGCAGGCGGACATCGCCGCGCTGAAGAAGCCGAGCGCTCAGAGCCAGGCGCTGGGCGACATCCAGCAGGATCTGCTGGTGCTGCGCAGCGAGCTGGACGCCCGCCCGGTCGGGCCGGACAGCAAGGAGTTCGACGCCTTCCGCCTGCAGACCACCCGCAACATCACCACCCTGCAGAGCCAGGTGCAGAACCTGCAGCAGCAGATCAGCGCCGGGGCGCGTTGATCGGATCGATCTCGCTGCGCTGCCACTCCTGCGGCCAGAGCTCGCCATCGAGCTGATCGAGCCGACGCTGCAGGACCTTCTGCTTGAACACCTCGAGGATTTCCACCAGCACGTCGTCCAGGGCACTGTCCTGGGCGCCGCTGGGCAGGCTCTGATCGAAACCGTGGTCGGCCAGGCGACTGGCCAGGGCGCGGAAGTCGCGGGTACGCAGACTGGCCGCCGCCTCCCGCACCAGGCCGTTGACGATGTCGGTGAGCACCCCGTCCAGGGTGTCGGCCAGGCGCTCGCCCATGGGTAGCCGCTTGAGGCGGGCCAGGTCGGGATTGTCGTCCAGCGCACGTTGCACCACATCGCCTACCAGGCGCTCCAGGGTGGCGCGGTTCTGCGTGTAACCCTGTTCCACCATGGTCTGGATGCGCAGCGCCATGCCATCGATCAGCCGCTGCTTGCGCGGGCGGATGACACGGTCGATGACGCTCTGGGAGAAGTCGTCGCGGGTGTTCAGCTCGTCCTGCAATTCGCCGCAGATCTTGATCATCACCCGATCCGACAGGTCTTCCATGAGCAGCTGGTAGTAGTGGTCGAACAGCCGATAGGGCTGCCAGCGGCGCATGTCGATCAGCCCCAGGCGCTGCAGGCGCAAGAGCAGCGAGATGATGCGCAGCGCCCGCAGTAGGCGGAAGCCGCCCAAGGGGATGCAACCGAGCACGTCGTACCAATGGATGAAGGGGTAGTGGTACCAGCGGGCATGGCGGCGCTCGATCACCGCCACCAGCCAGCCGAGCAGCACGTCGGCGATGAAGAAGGCGACGAACACCAGGTCGATGCTGGTGAAGTGGGCGTGGATACGTTCGCCATAGAAGGCGTGGAAGCCCGGCAAGAGTGAAGCCAGGGCCCGGTTGAGCGGCCCCAGGGCATAGAGGCTATCGAACAGGATCAGCGCCAGGTTGACGCAGACCAGGATGAGGATCAGGCCGTCCCAGAGCGCCAGCAGGCCCTCGTGGCGACGCGGGGGCGGAGCGGCGGGCGCACTGGTCATGGCCGCGCGGCCTGCCAGAGCACCTCGCTCACGCCCTGGCGGCGGGCGACGATGCGTGCCGCGACGAACAGCAGGTCGGACAGCCGATTGAGATAGGCCAGGCCCTGGCCTTCCAGTGGCTCGACCGCGTGCAGGCTGCGGCAGCGTCGCTCGGCGCTGCGGGCCAGGGTGCGGCAGACATGGGCCTGGGCCACGGCACGGGAGCCGCCAGGCAGGATGAAATTCTCCAGCGGCCCCAGCTCGGTGTTCCAGCCATCGATGACCTGCTCCAGGCGTTCGATCTCCACCGCCTGCAGGGCGCGATAGCTGGGCATGGCCAGCTCGCCACCGAGGTCGAACAGGCGGTGTTGGCAGGGCGCCAGGACCTGGCTCACCTCGGCCAGGCGGGTATCGTCCGCCAGTTCGGCGAGCAGCAGGCCCAGGGCGCTGTTGAGTTCGTCCACCGCGCCGATGGCCTCGATGCGCGGATGGTCCTTGGGTACCCGGCTACCGTCGGCGAGACCGGTGTCGCCGGCGTCGCCCTGGCGGGTGTAGATCTCGGTGAGGCGAAAACCCATGGCGCGGCTCCTGTTGGGGTTAGGTCGATTCGACGTCGGCCTGAACGAGGGGCAGGCGCAGGGTGAAGCAGGTCCCTACGCCGGGCGTGGAGTGCACCTCCATCTGCCCCTTGTGGTTGTTGGTGATGATGAAATACGACACCGACAGGCCCAGACCGGTGCCCTGGCCTACTTCCTTGGTGGTGAAGAAGGGCTCGAAGATGCGCTTGCAGATGTCCTCGGGGATGCCGATGCCGTTGTCTTCCACCTGGATCTCCGCCCAGCCGCCGCGCAACTTGGTACGCAGGGTGATGCGGCCGTATTCGCCTTCCTCCTCGTCATCGCGCAGGTGGATGGCCTGGGCGGCGTTCTTCAGCAGGTTGAGCAGCACCTGCTCCAGCTCGTTGGCGATCACTGGCACCGGACCCAGGCTCGGATCGAATTCACGAATGATGGACAGGGTGCGGAAGTCGAAGCCCTCGGCCAGGTCGAAGTCGTTGCCGGCGATCTCGATGGCCTGGTCGATCAGCGGCGGCAGTTCGCTGGCCTCCATCTTGCGATGGCTGCGGCGGCTGAAGGCGAGCATGTGGCTGACGATCTTGGCCGCACGGCTGCCGGCTTGGTGGATGCCGTCGAGCAGGCGGGGGATCTGCCGGCTTTCCAGGTAGCAGTTCACCGCGTTGAGCTCCACGCCCGATTCGGCGGCCTGCTCCAGATTCTTCGGCAACTCCGGCGACAGTCGGCGGCGGATGTTCTGCACGTTGTGCAGGATGGCGCCCAGGGGATTGTTGATCTCGTGGGCCATGCCGGCGGCGAGCCCGCCCACCGAGAGCATCTTTTCCGACTGCACCATCATCTCTTCCATGTTCAGTCGCTGGGTGATGTCGTCGATGCGAATCACCACGCCGCGGCCGGCGCCGCCCATCAGCGGGTAGAAGGTGAGGGTGTAGTGGCGCGGGGTATCGGTCAGCGCCCAGGTCACCCGCTCCACCTTTTCCACCCGCAGCAGTTCGGCGGTGCGGCTGAGTTGCGGCAGGAAGGGCTTGAGCGAGGGGAAGGCGAGGAACACCGGCTGGTTCAGGGCCTCGTCCAACTGGGTGCCGGAAAGGTGGGTGGCCTCCTGGTTCCACTGGGTGACGTAGAACTGCTCGTCCACGGCGATCAGCGCCGAGGGCATGGAGTCGATTATGCTGTTGAGGTAGTTCTGGAAGCCGGTGAGCTTCTTCTCGATCTTGCCGCGGACCTGCACCTCCAGCTCCAGCTTGCGGTTGGAACGACGGGTTTCCTCGGCCAGGCTCTGGGCTTGCAGCACGGCGTACTGGGCATCGTCGCGGGCGCGCTTGAGCTGCTGCTCGCGGCCCTGGATTCGGCCGAGCATGGTGTTGAAGGATTCCGCCAGGCGCCCCAGTTCGTCCTCGCTGCCCTTGCTGGCGCGCAGCGAATAGTTTTCCTCGCGGGTCACCTGGCGCGAGAGTTCTTCCAGCTCGCGAATCGGCAGGGTGATCAGTCGCTTGATCTGCCGCGCCACCACCAGCCAGAGCAGGATACTGAAGGTGAGGATGGCCAAGCTGGCGGTCAGGGTGCCGCGGTAGAAGGCCCCGGGCAGCTCGCTGCTGGCCACCAGCAGCAGATGGCCGGGCGGGCCTTCGGGGCGCGGCAGCTCTACCAGCAGGTTGGTGCGGAATTCGCGCAGGCGCCAGGTCTGCAAGTCTTCGAAACGCTCGGGGACCTTCAGGCGATCGCCGTTGTGCAGCTCCGCCAGGCGCTGACCCTGGCTGTCGTAGACCACCGCCAGACGCAGCGGTGCATAGCCGTCCAGTTGCTGCAACTGTGCCTGGGCCGCCGCCGGCGAGGCCAGCACCTCGCGGCTCAGCACCGGGCTGGCGAACAGCCGGCCGAGGGTCTGCAACGCCTGGGGCGCCACGCTTTCCTGGGAGATCCAGTAGGCGGCGCTGATGAAGGTCACGTTGGCCACCACCAGCACCGCGACCATCATCACCAGCAGGGCGGCCAGCAACTTGCGGCCGACCGGGAGATTCTTCAGGCGTTTGGCGAGGATCATGAGGCAGCCGTTCCAGCGAGGGGACGGGCAGGGTAGCCCGCCAGGGTGGTGTTCTAGAAGTTCGCGCAAGAATTGGCGAGTGATTTTTTGGTTGGGGCAAGGCGCGGCGACGAGTCATAGCAGGGCTATGGCGAGGAGTGGCAACGCAGCTCCAGCCGAAAAAGCGCCGCCAAAATTGTGTAGTCAACTTCTAGAACACCACACTAGTCCACGGGCAATCCACGCTCCTCCAAGCGCGCCCGCAGGCGCTGGTGCAGGGCCTCCAGTTGCGGCACCGGCAGGCGCAGGCGCTGGGCGATGGGCAGAGCATGGCCGAGCAGGTAGCTCACCTCGGTGCGCTGGCCGCGCTCGACGTCCTGCAGCATCGAGGATCTGTTATTGGCGGTGGCGGTGATCACCGCCTCGACTTCCTGCTGCAGCCCCTGGGCCGCAGGCGCCAGACCCATGGCCTCCAGCAGCGCCGCCAGCTCGCTGCACAGGTCGGCGACCTCGCTGGCATGCTGGCGCAGTTCGCCGTTGCGACAGCGATGCAGCACGGTCAGCGGATTGATGGCGCAGTTGATCGCCAGCTTGCGCCACAGGCGGGCGTCGATGTCGTCCGTCCAGCGCAGGGTGAAACCCAGGGCGGTGAGGGTATCCAGCCAGGGCGGCGGGGCTTGGGTGCCAAGCTGGTCGCCGATCCAGGTCTGACCGGCGCCGGCCGCCACCACGTGGAAGTCGGTTTCGCGAAAGGCGCCTTCGGTAGTGCTGGCCCTCAGGCAGCGCGCCCGGGGTACCCGTGCCGCGACGGCATCCTGGCTGCCAAGGCCGTTCTGCAAGAGCAGGATCTCGGCGTCGGGTTCCAGGCGCGCGGCGACGCTGGCGATGGCCTCCTCGGCGTCGTAGCTCTTGCAGGCCAGAATCAGCCGGCGGATCGAATTGCCGGCCTCGGGCGCCTCGGCCGGCAGGGGATAGAGGCTGGTGGTATCGCCCTCGGTAAGGCGCAGCCCGCCGCCGGCGCGGTACTGCGCCAGGCGCGTGCGATCGCGCAGGATCAGCCGCACCGGCTCGCCGCCGCGGAACAGCCGCGCCGCCCACAGACCGCCCAGACTGCCGGCGCCCAGCACGTGCCAGCTCACGAGTGTGACTCCAACGTCGATTCCTTGCGCATGGTCGGATTCCTGAGGAAGAGGGCCAGTCGTTATAATGGTCGGTCAGGCTGCAGCGTCAAGGCTGCCCCATCGCAACCCAGGAGAAAACCCATGCCTTCCTTCGACGTGGTATCGGAGCTGGACAAGCACGAAGTCACCAACGCCGTGGACAACGCCGTCAAGGAGCTCGACCGCCGCTACGACCTGCGCGGCAAGGGCAGCTTCGAAGTCAAGGACCTCAGCGTGACCCTGACCGCCGAGGCCGACTTCCAGCTCGAACAGATGCTGGAGATCCTCAAGGTCAATCTGGCCAAGCGCAAGATCGACGTCCAGTGCCTTGAGGTCAAGGACGCCTACGCCTCCGGCAAGACCGTGAAGCAGGAGACGACCCTGCGCGAGGGCATCGACAAGGAGCTGGCGAAGAAGATCGTCGCCCTGATCAAGGACAGCAAGATCAAGGTGCAGGCCGCCATCCAGGGCGAACAGGTGCGCGTCACCGGCAAGAAGCGCGACGAACTCCAGGAAGTCATCGCCCTGCTGCGCACCCAGTCCCTGGGTATGCCGCTGCAGTTCGACAACTTCCGCGACTGAGGCGGATTTCGGAACCTCTGGAGCTACCGTCCGTCGCAGGTAAGGCGTGGCCCTGGCGCCACGCCTGATTTTTTCCTGTGCGTGGAGAGGTAGACGATGGATTTTAGTGCCCAGACCGATCACCTGCTGACGGCGTTCACCGCCTGGCTACCGGTCATCCTGCAATATTGCGGCAACGTGGTCCTGGCCCTGATCACCCTGTGGATCGGCTGGTGGGTCATCAATCGCCTGACCGGGCGCCTGGCCGCGCTGTTCACTGCCCGGCACATGGATCAGGCCCTGGAAACCTTTGTGGTGACCCTGGTCAACATCGGCCTCAAGGTGATGCTGGTGATCAGCGTCGCCTCCATGATAGGCATCGCCACTACCTCCTTCGTCGCCGCCCTCGGCGCCGCCAGTCTGGCCATCGGTCTGTCGCTGCAGGGGAGCCTGGCCAACTTCGCCGGCGGGGTGCTGATCCTGCTGTTCCGTCCGTTCAAGATCGGCGACTACATCGAGGCCCAGGGCGTGCAGGGCACCGTGGATTCCATCCAGATCTTCCACACCGTGCTGCGCACCGGCGACAACAAGACCGTCACCATCCCCAACGGCAACCTGTCCAACGGCATCATCACCAACCAGTCGCGGCAGGCCACCCGGCAGATCGTCTTCGACGTCAAGGTCGGCTACGACGCCGATCTGCAGAAGGCCAAGCAGGTGCTGGCCGACATGGCCAAGGACCCGCGGGTGCTGGACACCCCGGCGCCGGCCATCGTGGTAGCGGGGCTGGGCGAGACTTTCATCACCGTGTCCCTGCGCTGCTGGACTGCCAACAGCGATTTCTGGGGCACCCAGTTCACCTTCAACGAGCAGATCCGCGACCGGCTGCGCGCCGAGGGCATCGACATCGCCCTGCCCAGTCGGGTGGTCAAGGTGCTCGACGACAAGGGTGACGAACGCGCCGCGGCGGCGGCAGGCGGCGACGCCTAAGGGAGGCTGGGGCGGCTACCGGCCGCCTCAGTTGCTGCCGCTGGCGGAGTCGCTCGCCAGTGGGGTGCGCCGCTGGCGCAGCCAGAGCACCGCGATCAGCAACAGGGTGGGGATACCCATCAGTGCCGTCAGCGAGAAGAAGGAGCTGTAGCCGACGTGCTCCACCAGGGCGCCGGAGTAACCGCCCAGCAGCCGCGGCAGCAGCAGCATCAGCGAGCTGAGCATTGCGTACTGGGTGGCCGAGAACCTCAGGTTGGTCAGGCTCGACAGGTAGGCGACGAAGGCCGAGGTGGCCATGCCGCCACTGATGTTGTCGGCGCAGATGGTGGCGATCAGCAGCGGCACGTTGGCGCCGGAGGCGGCGATCACCACGAATAGCAGATTGGTCAGGGCCGAAGCGGCGCCACCGAGGAAGAGGATCGGCAGGATGCCCGCCCGGGTGATCAGCACCCCGCCCAGGCCGGCGCCCAGCAGGGTCATGAACACCCCGAAGATCTTGCTCACCCCGGCGATGGTTTCCTTGCTGTAGCCCACATCGATATAGAAGACGCTGGCCATCACTCCCATCACCGTGTCCGACAGGCGATAGGTGGAGATCAGCCCGAGCAGCAGCAGCGCCTGCCATTGGTAGCGCTGGATGAATTCGGTGATGGGTGTCAGCACCGGCGCCATCAGCCGGCGGCCGGGTGCGGTGAGGCAGAGCCAGGCGATCAGGGCGTACATCAGGCCGCGTGGCCAGTAGCCGCCGGCCAGCGCCGAGAGGCCGCCGGTGACGGCGACGATGAGCACGATCAGCAGGATCACCGAGACCATCTGGTGCACGAAGTCGAAGCGCGGCAATTCCTCGGCGTTGACCGCATCGCGCAGGCGCAGAGGTTCGCGCATGCGGCGTAGCAGGTCGCTCAGCGGCTTGGCGCAGTAGCGCCCCCAGGGCGACAGGCAGCCGAGGATGAACAGCCCGTAGAGCAGTGCCCGCGGCCAGGCGTGGGCGATGATGGCGTTGATGGCGGCGGGGATGGAAATCAGCATCACCAGCAGCAGGGCGACCGCCACCAGCTGGTGGTTGAAGCCGAAGCGCGATTCCGCCATGGCCATGGGTGCCACCGGCACCGGCTCGCGGATCATCAGACTGGTCACCAGGCCCGGCAGGACCAGCAGGGCGAACAACATATAGGTGGTGGCCCAGGCGCTCTGGCTGTAGTCCAGCTTGGACGAGCCAAGCTCCTCGGCAAGGAACAGGGCTCCGGCGCTGGCCAGCAGGGCGGCGATGCGATAACCGGTCATGTAGCAGGCGGCCAGGGCGGCCTGGCGCTCGTCGTCGGCGATCTCCAGGCGATAGGCGTCCACCGCGATGTCCTGGGTGGCCGAGGCGAAGGCCACCAGCACGGCAAGGGCGATCAACTGTTCCAGGTGCTGCTGCGGATTGCACAGCGCCATGCCGATCAGGCCCAGACCCACCAGGATCTGCGACAGCACCAGCCAGGAGCGCCGACGGCCGAGCTTGCCGATTAGCGGCAGCTTCCAGAGGTCGAGCATAGGCGACCAGACCCATTTGAAGGCATAGGCCAGGCCGATCCAGCTGGCGTAGCCAATGGTCTCGCGACTCACCCCCGCCTCGCGCAGCCACACCGAGAGGGTGGAGAACACCAGCATGGCCGGCAGTCCGGCAGCGAAGCCCAGCAACAGCATGGCCAGACAGGCCCTGGACTTGTAGGTGGTGACGGCTTCACGCCAGAAACGTGCAAACATGCCCTTGGGCTCGGAAAAAACGCGCACTCTACTCGACACCCTCAGCTGGATTCCACCGGTACCGACGCATGTCTACCCGGTCCTCGTACAGCATCACGCCCTCGGCGCGCAGCCGCTCGCGCTGCTCCCGCCCCGCTGGGCTGTCCAGGGGCAGGCTCGGCCGGCCATCCGCGGCGATCACCCGGTGCCAGGGCAGGTTGCTGCCCGCAGGCAGTCGTCCCAGCACCCAGCCCACCCAGCGCGCGCCACGCCCCAGGCCAGCGAGCGCCGCCAGTTGGCCGTAGCTCACCACGCGCCCGGCGGGGATGGCGGCCAGGGCCTGGAAGACCGCTTGGCGGCGGGGATCCGAAACAGCGGAGTCGCACATGATGCCTCGATGCCGTGGACAGAGTGCCAGTGTGCCGAAAAGTTTGGTTACGGTGGGAATGAAACGTGTCAGCTGTCCGCTTTCTGGCAATTCTCTCCGCCGTTGAGCCGGTATTTCCGAAAACTTGCGCAACTTTTACCCAGCAGCTGTTGCGCCAGGTCCTGCTACCCGGATAATCGCCACCCGCTCGTTTCGTTACCTTTCCACCCAAGTCCACCCAAGGTGTCCTGGTGCCCATGCGTTTTCGATTCCTTACCTCACTCGCGCTGCTGTCGCTCGTGTCCTTCGCCCACGCTGACACCGTCTGGCTCAAGAACGGCGACCGCCTGACCGGAACCATCAAGCTGCTCGACAGCAAGAAGCTGCTGCTGCAGACCGAGTACGGCGGCAACATTCCGCTGTCTTGGGACAAGATCAAGACCCTGCAACGTGACCAGCCCGTGATCGTCCAGCGCGGCAAGTACGAACCCGATTTCCCGGTGGAAAGCCTCAAGCCGGCCGACGACGGCCAGGTGGTGGTCAATACCGCGGACGGCCAGCAGACCGTACCGCTGGCGAGCATCACCCAGATCGTGCCGCCGCGCCCCTTCCTGCGTGACTTCGCCTGGAAGGGCAACATCGACGCCGGCCTGGATTACATCAGCTCGTCCCAGGACAGCGAAAAGTACGATATCGACTTCAAGACCCAGGCTCGGCACGGCATGTGGCGGCACAATGCCAACGGCAGCTATGACCGCTACGAAGCCGACGACGTGGTGTCGACCAGCAAGTACGATCTGCAATACGCCCTGGATCGCTTCTTCGACGAGAAATTCTTCTGGCAGGGCCGCGCCGAATACAAGCGCGACTGGATCCAGGATCTGGCCAAGCAGCGTATCGTCGGTACCGGTCCGGGTTACCAGTTCTGGGACAACGAACTGGGCGCCTTCTCGCTCACCGGCCTGCTCAACCAGAACCGCTACGAGTACCGCGATGGAGGTTCCAGCGACTTCCTCTCGGCGAGCATGAAGTGGGACTACAACCGTTATCTCTACGGTCAGACCATCCAGTTCTTCACCACCGGCGAACTCGGCCGGCCGCTGGACAACACCGCCGACCTGACCTTCGATGGCGACATCGGGTTGAGATACAAGGTCACCAACTGGGCGTCCCTGAACCTCAAGGCGTCCAAGGAACTGACCAGTGGCGCCGAGGGCAACGTCAACCAGACCGAGTACACCGCCGGTGTCGGTGTCTCCTGGTAACCCGATGTTTCCCTGACCGCCCGCAATACCCTCAAGGCCGCGACTTTCGCGGCCTTGTCGTTTCTGCCGGCCGCTCGGCGACAACCTTGAAATCGGCGTGTTCGCCTCCATCTGCTGTCTTTCAACCGGTTTCTACCGTGAAGGATCCGAGATGCGCGTGACCGCCTTACTCTTCTTGCTGTTCCCCTTTGTGGAACTGGCCGTACTCATCAAGATCGGCAGCGAAATCGGCGTGCTCGCCACCTTCGCCCTGTTGCTGCTGAGCTTCCTCATCGGCGTCGCCCTGCTGCGCATCGCCGGTTTCACCACCCTCTGGCGCATTCGCATGCGCCTGGCCCAGGGGCAGATGCCCGAGCAGGAAGTGGTCCAGGGTCTGACCCTGGCCATCGCCGGTGCCTTGCTGATCTTCCCCGGCTTCATCAGCGATTTCCTGGCGCTGATCTGCCTGCTGCCCGTCACCCGCAAGGCGCTGCTCGGCGCTGTGTTGGGCCGGGTGACCCGGCGGGCGCCCGGGGCCCAGGGCTACCAGCCCGGTCCGGGCTCCGCTACGCCCCATCGCCCCGAGGTGATCGAGGGTGAGGTCATCCATCGCGACGAGGAAAAGCGCTAAAAATTTTCCTGGCCACCCTTGAAATGCCTGGCGACAACCTCATGTAGCGGACACCGCAAGGTTGTCGCCGCAAGGCGAGCAGGTTTCGCGATCCGTCTCGGGCGGGCCGCACCCGGCGCAGCCGGTAAAAACAAACTGCCGATGCAGTCATCGGCGCTGGAAACACTTAGAACTTTGGGAGATACGACAATGGCGCTTCGTCCTCTGCATGATCGCGTTGTGATCCGTCGCAGCGAAGAAGAGACCAAATCCGCTGGCGGCATCGTGCTGCCGGGCTCGGCTGCCGAGAAGCCGAACCGCGGTGAAGTGGTTGCCGTAGGCACTGGACGCGTGCTGGACAACGGCGATGTCCGTGCCCCGGCAGTAAAAGTGGGTGACAAAGTGGTTTTCGGTCCCTATTCCGGCAGCAACGCCATCAAGGTCGATGGTGAAGAACTGCTGGTCATGGCCGAGTCCGAAATCCTGGCCGTCATCGAAGGCTGATCCCCGCTCACTTTTCGAATTTCTTAGAGGAAACAGAACATGGCTGCAAAAGACGTCAAATTCGGTGACTCCGCGCGCAAGAAACTGCTGACCGGTGTCAACACCCTGGCCGACGCCGTCAAGGCCACCCTGGGCCCGAAAGGCCGCAACGTGGTTCTGGAGCGTAGCTTCGGTGCTCCCCTGATCACCAAGGACGGCGTTTCCGTCGCCAAGGAGATCGAACTCAAGGACAAGATCGAGAACATCGGCGCCCAGCTGGTGAAAGACGTGGCCTCCAAGGCCAACGATGCGGCCGGTGACGGCACCACTACCGCCACCGTGCTGGCCCAGGCCATCGTCACCGAAGGCCTGAAGTCCGTGGCCGCCGGCCTGAACCCGATGGACCTCAAGCGCGGCATCGACAAGGCCACCGCTGCCGTCGTCGCCGAACTGAAGAACCTGTCCAAGCCCTGCGCCGACAGCAAGGCCATCGCCCAGGTAGGCACCATCTCCGCCAACTCCGACGACAGCATCGGCAACATCATCGCCGAAGCCATGGAGAAAGTCGGTAAAGAAGGCGTCATCACCGTCGAAGAAGGCTCGGGCCTGGAAAACGAACTGTCCGTCGTCGAAGGCATGCAGTTCGACCGTGGCTACCTGTCGCCCTACTTCATCAACAAGCCCGACACCATGTCCGCCGAGCTGGACAGCCCGCTGCTGCTGCTGGTCGACAAGAAGATCTCCAACATCCGCGAACTGCTGCCGGTGCTGGAAGCTGTCGCCAAGGCCGGTCGTCCGCTGCTGATCGTCGCTGAAGACGTCGAAGGCGAAGCCCTGGCTACCCTGGTGGTCAACAACATGCGCGGTATCGTCAAGGTCGCCGCCGTCAAGGCGCCCGGCTTCGGTGATCGTCGCAAGGCCATGCTGCAGGACATCGCCATCCTGACCGGCGGTACCGTCATCTCCGAAGAAGTCGGCCTGAGCCTGGAAAGCACCACCCTGGAGCACCTGGGTCAAGCCAAGCGTGTGGTCCTGAACAAGGAAAACACCACCGTCATCGACGGCGCTGGCGTCGAAGCCGACATCCAGGCCCGTATCAAGCAGATCCGTGCCCAGGTCGAAGAAACCTCTTCCGACTACGACAAAGAGAAGCTGCAAGAGCGTCTGGCCAAGCTGGCTGGCGGTGTTGCCGTGATCAAGGTTGGCGCTGCCACCGAAGTCGAGATGAAAGAGAAGAAAGCCCGCGTTGAAGACGCCCTGCACGCCACCCGCGCTGCCGTGGAAGAAGGCGTGGTGCCTGGCGGCGGTGTCGCCCTGGTGCGTGCCCTGGAAGCGCTGAAGGATCTGAAAGGCATCAACGAAGAGCAGAACGCCGGTATCAACATCCTGCGTCGCGCCGTCGAAGCGCCCCTGCGCCAGATCGTGACCAACGCCGGTGACGAAGCCTCCGTCGTGCTGGACAAGGTCAAGCAAGGCAGCGGCAACTACGGCTACAACGCCGCTACCGGCGAATACGGCGACATGCTGGAATTCGGCATCATCGACCCGGCCAAGGTGACCCGCAGCGCGCTGCAGGCCGCTTCGTCCATCGCCGGTCTGCTGATCACCACCGAAGCCATCGTGGCTGAGCTGCCGAAAGACGACGCAGCCCCGGCCATGCCCGACATGGGTGGCATGGGCGGCATGGGCGGCATGATGTAAGAGTCGCTCCGGCCGCACGGCCGAGCCCCAACCCCGGTGATCCTTGCGGACACCGGGGTTTTTTATGGCCGTCAGTTCTGTGCAGTTAACGGACGGCCCTCAGACTGGTACTGCACCAAGATCGCATCGGATGGTTTTCGCAAACGCTGATCTGTGGCCGCTGCGCTGGTCGCGGTCGGCCAGGGCGATTAGGCTGGGTGCCGAATAGCACAAGGCGGATTGCCTGGGCGGTCCGTGGAAGAGGTCAGCGACATGCGTATCCTGGTGGTAGAAGACAACAAAGACATCCTCAGCAATCTGCTGGACTACCTGAGCCTGAAGGGCTACAGCGTGGACTGCGCCCAGGATGGGCTCTCGGGTCTGCACCTCGCGGCGACCGAGCACTACGACCTGCTGATCCTCGACATCATGCTGCCTGGCATCGATGGCTACACCCTGTGCCAGCGCCTGCGCCAGGATGCCCGGCGCGACACCCCGGTGATCATGCTCACCGCCCGTGACCAGCTCGACGATCGCCTGGAAGGCTTTCGCTCCGGCGCCGACGACTACCTGGTGAAGCCCTTCGCCCTGTCCGAACTGGCGGCGCGGGTCGAGGCGGTGATGCGCCGCACCAAGGGCGGTGGACGTCGCCAACTGCAGGTGGCGGACCTCAGTTACGACCTCGATACCCTGGAGGTGAACCGGGCCGGCAAGTCGCTCAAGCTCAACCCCATCGGCCTGAAGATTCTCGCTCTGCTGATGCAGAAGTCACCCCATGTGGTGCGGCGCGAGGTGCTGGAAGAGGCGGTCTGGGGTGAAGACTATCCCGACAGCGACAGCCTGCGCAGCCATGTCCACCAGTTGCGGCAGATCATCGACAAACCCTTCGCGCAGCCGCTGCTGCGCACCATCCACGGCGTGGGCTACAAGCTGGTCGAGCAGGATTGAGCATGGAATACCACCTGAGCCTGTCGCGGCGGATCGTCATCGCCTTCGTGCTGATGACGTTCCTGGTCGGCGGGGTGTTTTCCCTGGGTATCGTCGCGGTGGTGCACACCGTGGAAGAGCGGCTGATCTCCACCGACCTGCGCAACGAGCTGGAGCGCATGGTGCAGCGCGACATGCGCCGGGGTGGGCAACCGGTGCTGGACCCCGACATGCGGCTGTACTACGTGCCCCTGGCCGAGGTGGCGCAGTTGCCCGAGCACCTGCGCGACCTGCCCGAGGGTTTCAGCGAGGTAGAGGAGGACCGGCAGTACTTCTATGCCTATGTGGCCGAGATCGAGGGCAATCACTTCGTTCTGCTGCAGAACCAGAGCGATTTCGAAGCGCGGGAACGGCTGCTCTACAAGGTGGTACTGGGTGGCTTCCTGATCAGCGTGGCCCTGGCTTGGCTGCTGGGCTGGGCCCTGGCGCGGCGGGTGATCGCCCCGGTGGTGCGGCTGGCGCGCCAGGTCCGCCGCCGCGACCAGATCCTCGATGTCACCCCGCCGCTGGCGCCTGACTATGCCAAGGACGAGGTGGGCGAACTGGCGGGCGCCTTCGACGACGCCTTCGACCGCCTGCGTGCCGCCCTGGCGCGGGAGCGGTTGTTCACCAGCGACGTCAGCCATGAGTTGCGTACCCCCTTGATGGTCATCAATTCCTCCTGCGAGCTGCTGGCCGCCACGCCCGACCTGCCGCCCCGGGCGCAGGGACCGCTGGAGCGCATGACCCGTGCCGCGCGGGAGATGCAGGAGCTGGTACAGACCTTCCTGGCGCTGGCCCGCAACCAGGGCGACGGCGATGGCCAGGCGCCACGGGCGTCCCTGGCCGCGGTGGCGCGGCGGCAGACCGGCGAATGGCGCGCGGCGGTGGAAGCCAAGGGCCTGCACTGGCGCCTCAGCGTGGCGCCCGAGGCGGATACCTATCTATGGCACGAGCCCTTTCTACGCTCGGTGATGAGCAACTTGCTGCGCAATGCCCTGCACTACACCGAGAGCGGCTACATCGCTCTGCAGGTCGGTGCCCACGGTTTCGTGGTGGAGGACAGTGGCGTGGGTATTCCCGAGGAACAGCGGGAAGCCATGTTCCAACCCTTCGTGCGGGGCGCCGAGGGACGCGGGGAAGGGCTCGGCCTGGGACTGTCGCTGGTACGGCGGATCTGCCAGCTACAAGGCTGGAGCGTGGCGCTGGGGGAGAGTTCGACCGGCGGTTGTCGCTTCGAGATAGATCTGGGGCACGAAAGGGTAACAGGCTAGCATTACAGAATTTTCACAATCGCTTGACCGGCGTTTGACAGGCTCCTGGCTAGGGTAGCGACATCTTCCTACTTCCAGGAGCCGCCCTCGTGAAAGCGCCCATCGATCTGCCTTTTTCGCAAAAATACGACGCTGACCACGCTCGCCAGTACTACCTGAAGCATCAGGACGGGCTGGCCCGGCGGCTGTCCAACTGGCGCGACCAGCAACTGGCGCGGCAGGCTCTGAGCATCGCCGGCCAGCCCAATCTGGTGCTGGACCTGCCCAGCGGTGCCGGTCGTTTCTGGCCGCTTTTGGCGGAGAAGCGCAATCGAGTGATCATCGGGGCCGACTACTCGGAAAACATGCTGGCCACCGCCTGCGCACAGCAGCCGGCGGATGTGGTAGCCCGGGTGCGGACGCTGCAGACGTCGGCTTTCGCTATCGACTTGTCCGACAATTCTGTAGATTGCATTTTCTGTATGCGGTTGTTGCACCACGTGGGCGAGTCGGCGGACCGCCTGGCGCTACTGCAGGAGTTTCACCGGGTGACCCGTGACAGCGTCATCCTCTCGCTGTGGGTCGATGGCAACTTCAAGGCCTGGCGGCGCAAGGCGCTGGAGCGCCGGCGCGAGGCCCAGGGTCGCGACCGCGGTGGTTATCAGAACAGATTCATCGTCGAGCGTGCGCAGTTCGAGGCGGAAGTCGCCCAGGCCGGTTTCGTGGTCGATCGGGCCCTGGACTTCTTGCCGGGCTACGCCATGTGGCGGGTCTATGTCCTGCGCAAGGCCAGCTGAAGTCGTTAGAGAATAAGAGAGAGGTAGTCGATGGGAGCCGTGACGCGGGGAGAAGGGCGTTTCGATCAGTGGTGGAATACCGCTGGCGACTGGGTGGAAGCGCCCAACGTGCGACGCGGTGGCGAGAGTGGCGTCCAGCGCCTGCGCCTGCCCGACGGTACCCTGGCCTACGTCAAGCGCCAGGTCGGCCACCTCTATCGCAGCCTGCGTCATCCCCTGGGGCGACCCACCGCCTTGCGCGAGCGCGATGCGCTGCTCGCTTTCCGCGATCTCGGTATTCAGGTCCCCGAGTTGCTGTTCTGCGATGCGCAACATGCCGCGGGCGGCTGGCGCGCGCTGTTGGTCAGCGCCGCCTTGGACGGCTACCAGGATCTCGATCACTGGTACGCGGAGGGCGGCGGCAGCCAACTCAGCGAGGCGGAACATGAGCGCTTCCTGGCCAGCCTGGGTGAAGTCCTCGCGCGGATGCACCGGCACCGCTGGCAGCACGGTTGCCTCTATCCCAAGCACATTTTCGTCGCCGAACGTCAGGGCGCCGAAGGCAAGGAATTCGCCATCGCTCTGCTGGATCTGGAGAAATGTCGGCAGCGGTTGTCGTTGGAGACGGCCGCCCGTCGGGATATGCTGCAATTACGCCGCCATTCGTCGTGGAACGCTGCGCAATGGCGAACTCTGATTTACGTTTATCAACAGGCGTTGGGGCGGAAAATCAGAGGGTTGGAGCCATGACTTCACAAATTACTCGAGGTTTGTTGATCGCGGCCTTCTGTGGCGTTACCACCCTGGCCTATGCCAGCTGGCTACGACCCGCAGCGGGAGTGGTCGGCAGCGAAGGGCTCGGCTACTGCCAGACCCCCGTCGCCCGCAGTCTGAGCACCTCCAACACCGGCAGCCATGACCTGCTGCTGTTCCTCTTCGGCATGACCCAAACCCACAACCGCTGACCCACGCGGGCGCCAAGGTCCTTTCACTCGTCAGGCAAGTTCGGCATGCTGTCGATCGATCCATAGCTGCCGAGTCCAGCCAATGATGGCCGATAGTTTTTCCGAGCGGGCAGTGCAAAGTCTGCTGGATACCGATTTCTACAAGCTCACCATGATGCAGGCCGTCCTGCATAACTATCCCAATGCGGAAGTCGAGTGGGCCTTCCGTTGCCGTAACGACGAAGACCTGCGGCCCTATCATCAGGCCATCCAGGCGGAAATCGACGCCCTCGCCGACGTCGCTATCAGCGACAGCCAACTGGCCTTTCTCGAGCGCATCCCCTTCATCACCCCCGACTTCATCCGCTTCCTGCGGCTGTTTCGCTTCAATCCATCCTATGTGTTCCTCGGCGAGGAAGAGGGTCGCTTCACCCTGACCCTTAAGGGTCCCTGGCTGCATCTCATCCTCTTCGAGGTGCCGATCCTGGCGCTGATCAGCGAGGTGCGCAATCGCCACCGGCATGCCGAGCTGCCGCTGCAGGTGGCCCGGGATCAGCTCTATCGCAAGTTCGACTGGCTGGCCCGAGAGGCGGGTGCCGACGAGCTGGCCGAATTCAAGATGGCCGACTTCGGCACCCGGCGGCGTTTCTCCTATGGCGTGCAGGAAATGGTGGTGCGCAGCCTGAGGGACGACTTCCCCGGTCGCTTCGTCGGTACCAGCAACGTGCATCTGGCCTGGGAGCTGGGTGTTGCGCCCCTGGGTACCATGGCCCACGAGTGGCTGATGGCCCACCAGCAGTTGGGACCGCGACTGATCGACAGCCAGATCGCCGCGCTCGACTGCTGGGTGCGGGAGTATCGCGGCCAGCTGGGTATCGCCCTGACCGATACCATCACCATGGACGCCTTCCTGCGCGATTTCGATCTCTACTTCGCCAAGCTCTTCGACGGCCTGCGCCACGACAGCGGCGATCCGCTGCAGTGGGCGGAGAAAGCTATCGCCCATTACCAGCAACTTGGCATAGATCCCCTGACCAAGACCCTGGTGTTCTCCGATTCACTGAATCTGGAAAAGGCGCTCGCCCTGTTCCGTGCCCTGCGCGAGCGGATCAACGTCAGCTTCGGCATAGGCACTCACTTCACCTGCGACATCCCCGGGGTGCAGCCGATGAACATGGTGCTCAAGATGAGTCGCTGCAACGGCCAGCCGGTGGCCAAGATTTCCGACGCCCCAGGCAAGTCCCAGGGGGGCGAGCCGGATTTCCTGCACTATCTCAGGCACGTCTTCCAGGTCGACGGCGCCTAAGTTCCGAGCGCCGCCGCTTGGGCTCAAGAGGAGCAACTGATCTCCAGATGCTTGCCCCAGTCCGGCGGCCGTTGGGCGAAGCGTTCCCGCCCGGGCTGGGCCTCGAAGGGGCGTGACAGCACCTCGTGCAGCAGCCGCACTTCGCTGTAGTCACCCGCTTCGGCCTGCTCGATGGCTTGCTGTGCCAGGTAGTTGCGCAGGATATAGAGCGGATTGACCGCATTCATGCGCGCGGTCCGTTCCGCCGCCGAGCCACCTTCGGCGTCCAGGCGAGTGCGATAGGCCTGGCTCCAGGCATCGAAGCCGTGCAGATCGATGAAGTCCTCCCGCACCCGGGCGAGCGCGGCGCCGGGTTCCTCTTCGCCCAGGTGGCGGAAGAACAGCGAATAGTCCACGCCGCCCTGCTGCATCAGCGCGAGCAGCCGCTCGACCAGCTCCTGATCGTCTTCCCGTGCTTCCTGCAGGCCCAGTCGGCGGCGCATCAGGTCCAGGTAGTGGGCCTGATACAGCGGCAGGAAGAGGGCGATGCTCTGCTGCAGCTCCGCCACCGTCACCTGGGGCGTCAGCGCCTGGGCGAGGGCCGCCAGGTTCCAGTGGGCGATGGGCACCTGGTTGCTGTAGGAGTAGCGGCCCGTGTGATCGGAGTGGTTGCAGATGATCTGGGCGTCGAAGTCATCGAGGAAGGCATAGGGGCCGAAGTCGAAGGTCAGGCCCAGGATGGAGAAGTTGTCGGTGTTCATTACCCCGTGGCAGAAGCCATAGGCCTGCCAGTGGGCGATCAGCGCGGCGGTACGCTCCACCACCTCGCGGAACAGCGCCGCCCAAGGTTGCGCCTGCCCCCGCAGGTGTGGGAAGTGCGCCGCCAGTACGTGCTCGCCCAGGCGCTGCAGCTGCTCGTGCTGGCGGGTGTAGTAGAAATATTCGAAATGGCCGAAGCGTACGTGGCTGGGCGCCAGGCGCAGCAGGGTGGCGCCGGTTTCCAGCCGCTCGCGGACCACCTGGGTCGAGGAGCCGATCACGCAGCCAGCACGCGTGGTCGGGACGCCCAGGGCATGCAGGGCCTCGGAGGCAAGAAACTCGCGGATGGAGGAGCGCAGCACCGCGCGGCCGTCGCCCATGCGTGAGAAGGGCGTGAGGCCGGCGCCCTTGAGGTGCAGGTCCCAGTGCTCGCCGCGGTCATTCACTACCTCGCCCAGCAGCAGGCCACGGCCATCGCCCAGGCGTGGATTGTAAGAGCCGAATTGGTGACCGGAATAGACCATCGCCCGGGGCTCGGCGCTGTCCCACAGCTGGGCACCGGCGAACACCTGGGTGAATTCGGGCATCTCGGCCACCGCCGGGTCCAGGTCCAGCAGCGCCAGGGCCGCCGGCGAGGCGACCACCAGCCGCGGATCGTCCAGCGGCCGGGGCTCGATGTGGGTGGAGAAGTCATCGCCCAGGCGGGCGAATCTGTTGTCGAAGGTCAGGTCGAGCAGCTGTTTCATGGGTATCCCAGGGGCTGTAGAGCCTGTTCATAATCTCGCGAGCTAGAGCCAAACAAGGCGAAGAGGCCTGAGGAAGCGGAGTTTACGCAGGGTAAATGAGCATTCCGACGGGGCTGGCCTTCCAGGGCCTTTTCAACGCCGTTTGGCCGACGCGCAGCAGATTATGGACAGGCTCCTAGTGGCCGTCAGGCCTTGGTTGGCTTGGGATCCTCGGCTTCCTGCTGGGCATCCCCTTCAGGTAGGAAAGACTTTTTGCCCAGTTGTTTCTCTGCGCCGTGACGATTCTTCAGGGTGATCTCCATCTGCGGCGTCGATAGCAGGTTGATGCCCGCGTCGCGTAGCAGCTGGTCGATGCGCCGGATCAGCTCGTCGGTGGCGGCGCTACGGTCGCCCAGTTCGCGCACATAGATGCGCAGTTCGTGGTCCAGGGTGCTGGCGCCGTAGTGGATGATGTACAGCGAGGGCTCCGGGTCGTGCAGCACCCGCGAGTTCTCCTTCACCGCCTGCATGATCAGCCGTTGCGCCTCGGCCAGGTCACTGCCGCGGTTGATGCCGAAGGTCAGCACGATGCGGGTGACGGTATCGGTCAGCGTCCAGTTGATCAGCTGGCTGGTGACGAAGGTCTTGTTGGGCACCACCACCGACTTGCGGTCAGCGTCGGTGATGTGGGTGGCGCGAATGCGGATCTTGTTCACCGTGCCGGTCACGTTGCCGATGGTGATGAGGTCGCCCACGCGCACCGGGCGCTCGAAGAGGATGATCAGGCCGGAGATGAAGTTACCGAAGATCTCCTGCAGACCGAAACCCAGGCCGACGGAGAGCGCGGTGGCCAGCCACTGCAGCTTGTCCCAGCTCACCCCGAGGGTCGCCAGGGTGGTGACGACACCGACCCCGACGATGACGTAGGAGAGCAGGGTGGTGGTGGCGTAGGCGCTGCCCTGGGCCAGATTGAGGCGCGACAGCACCAGCACCTCCAGCAGGCCGGGCAGGTTGCGCGCCAGGGCGACGGTGAGGCCGGCGATGACCAGGGCGATGATGAACACCCGCAGGGTCAGGGGCACCTCGGTGGCGGTGGCGCCGGTGCCGCTGGTGTACTGGTAGAGGGTGACGTTGTCCAGGTAGGAGAACACCGCCACCACGTCGGCCCAGACCAGGTAGAGCACGCCGAGGAAGGCCAGCAGCAGACTCAGGCGCAGCAGGCGCGAGGACTGCTGGTTGACCTGCTCCATGTCCAGGGTCGGCTCCTGCACCACCTCGACGCCCTCGGCGTCTTCCTGCTGCGCCTGGCGCTTCTGCAGGGCGCGCTGGTAGGCCAGGCGCCGCGCGGCCACGCTCAGGCCGCGGGTCAGGGTGGCTTCCAGGATGATCCAGGCCATCAGCACATAGAGGGTGTCCACCAGCCGATCGGTGAGCTTGAGTGCGGTGTAGTAGTAGCCGAACAGCACGGCGAAGAACAGCACGGCCGGGATGGCGGTGATCATCAGACCGAGCAGCAGGCGGAAGAACGGCAGGCGCTCTCGGGCGCTGGCGTTGAGCAGCGAGCGACCCAGCATCCAGGCCAGGCTGGCGTAGGCCACCAGTACGATGAGGATGCCCAGGACGTCGTCGGCGAGCCCCGCCAGCTGGCGTTCGGCAATGGCCACCACCGCCATCAGCGCCAGTGCCAGCAGGCCCACGCGGCGTACCAGGCGGCGCAGGGACTGGGCCTGGGGGCGAGCCCAGCGGAAGTGGGTCTCGGCCACGCCGCCGGAAGCCAGCAGGCGATACACCGTATAGAACACCAGCCAGCCGGCGGCGATCTCCAGCAGGGCCGCGCCGATGGCGGCGTTGACTCCGCGTTCGTCACCCTCCAGGGCGACACCGCCCAACCAGAGCACCAGGCTCGCCGGCAGGCCGAGCAGGACGGTGAGCAGGATGGCCTGGGGCGTGTGCAGCTGGCTATCGCGCTGGTAGTGACCGATGTCCCGATTGAGCTTGCGCACGCGGGCATAGAGCCGCGGGCGCTGCCAGATCAGGGTGGCGAAGGCCAGTACCAGGGGCAGCAGCAGCAGGGGCCGCTCGGCCAGGCCCACATAGAGTTCGTGCAGGCTGGAGCCCCAGGGCACGTCCCGCAGTTGTTGCATCAGCTTGAGCGGGGCGGTCTTGACCCAGTTCCAATCCAGCGGCTTGTTGCTGGGAATCCAGAACATCTGCTCGTCGAGGGTGCCGCGCAGATTGGTGATGGTGCTTTGCAACTGGCGCTGGTTGAGCTGTAGGTCGATGGATTCGCTGAGCAGGGCATTGAGCTCGGTATTCAGGCGCTCCTGCAATTCGCTGCGGGTCTTGAGCAGGTCGAGCAGTTGCTGCCGCAACTGGGGCGTGACCTTTTCCGGCGGCTGCTGGGCCAGCAGGTTGCTGACGTAGCTGTCGGGATTGGCGATCTGGGCACGCTGCTGGTTCAGCTCGAACTGATAGAGGCGCAAGTCGGCGATGTCGTCGGTGAGGTCCTTGTTCAACTTGACCGACGGCAGGGCGGCGCGCTGCTGGTAGAGCAGCTTGGAGAGCAGCACGCTGCCCTTGAGCACGCCGATCTGCTGCTCCATGGTTTCGCTGGTCTGCTTGAGCTGATCCAGCTGCTGGCGGGCCTCGAGGTTGCGCCGATTGAGGTCGTTGAGACGGTCGGTGGCGCGCAGCAGGTAGTCGGACAGCTGCAGATTGAGGCCGGTCTCCTGGGACAGGACATCATCGCCGGCGGTCTTCTCCGACTCCCGCGAGGCCTCGGCCAGGGTCTTCTCCGATTGCTGGCGGCGCTTGCCGCTGATCAGCGTCTGTAGGTCCAGGGTTTCCTGTTCGTAGCGCTTGACCTGTTCGGTGAAGAGTTCGCGGCGGATGGCGCCCAGGTCCTGCAGCACGCTGTTGCCAGCCAGCTCCTGGCGCAGCAACTGAATCTGGGCGGTGTCGGCGGCCTGCTCGGCGAGCAACTGGTTGCGTCGCTCGCTGGTCAGGGGCTTGTTGTTCTCGCGACCGCTCTTGAGCAGATCGGCGATCTGCTGCAGCCGAGTCTGCAGGTTGGCGATGTCCACCTGGGCGCGCTCGGGGCGGGTCTGGGCGTTAATCACCAGGCTGTTGGCTGCGTTGAGGTCGTCCTGCACGCTGTTGAGCGCCAGACTGGTCTCGCTCAGGCGCTGCTCCAGGGCCTGGGGCGTGGCCCCGGCGTAGCGCTGCTCGGCCGGCTTGACCGGTTCGGCGCGCAGCCGGGCGAGCTGGCGCTGGGCATCCTTGGTCTGCTGCGGCGCCTGGGCCAATTGCTGGCGCAGGTCGGCCAGCTGCTTGACGTACTGGTCGCGCTGGTCGAGCAGCTTCAGCGTCTGCTGCAGGCTATCCTGGGCGGCGGCCTGCTCGGCAGCGGGCAGCTTGCGCGCGGCCAGACCGTCCAGGCTCTGCTGGACCTGTTGCGCATCGGGCGGCCCGGAATCCTGGGCGACGACAGGGAAGGTGAACAGGCAGCTGCAGAGGGCGGCAGCGCGGAGCAGAGCGGACAGGCGATGCATGCGGCAGGCGTCGGGCAGTGGAAAGGCGCGAGGTTAAAGCGGTGCTGCCGAGGGCGCAAGGCGGCACCCTTCAAGCCGCGAACCCTGTTCATCCGCGGTTAAAGAAAGAGCGCGGGTCCGCTGCTCTGGCCTTCGGGAAACTTCACGCCGACCTTGCGCACGCGCTTGTTCTCGATGGCCGCGACGATCCACACCAGGCCGTTCCATTCCACCAGGTCGCCGACGATGGGTTCGCCGCCGATCTCGTGGGTGATGAAGCTGCCGAGGCGTTGGTTGCCGTCCACCTCGCCCAGTTGCAGGCCGTACAACGCGGCCACGGCGCTGAGTTCGGCGTCGGCTTCCAGGACGAAGTCGCCGAAGAATCTCTGGGTCTGCTGCGGCGCCTGGCTGAACAACCGGCCCAGGGCCGGCAGGTCGTGCTCGTGGCCGACCACGCAGAGGATGTCGCCGGCTTCCAGGGTGGTGCTGCCGGAAGGGTGCAGCAGCGTTTCACCGCGGAACAGCGCAGCGATACGGGTGCCCTCGGGCATCTTCAGCTCGCGCAGGGCGGCGCCGATGCACCATTTCTCGGCGCCCAGACGATAGATGAACAGCTCCCACTCGCTGGTGGGATGCACCTGCAGGCCGGCACGGGAGAAGGGCGCCGGTTCCGGGGGAACCGTCACCTTGAGCAGCTTGGCCGCCAGCGGCAGGCTGGAGCCCTGCACCAGCAGCGACACCAGCACGATGAAGAAGGCGACGTTGAAGAACAGCTGCGCCTGGGGCAAGCCGGCCATCATCGGGAAGACCGCGAGAATGATGGGTACCGCGCCACGCAGGCCGACCCAGGCGATGAAGGCCTTCTCGCGATCATGGAAGGCGCGGAACGGCAGCAGGCCGATGGCCACCGACAGCGGACGGGCGACCAGGATCATCCACAGCGCCAAGCCCAGGGCCGGTAGGGCGATGGGCAGCAGGTTGTGGGGTTCCACCAGCAGCCCCAGCACCAGGAACATGCCGATCTGCGCCAGCCAGGCCATGCCGTCGAGCATGTGCAGCATGCCGTGGCGGCTGCGGATCGGCAGATTGCCCATCAGCAGACCGGCCAGGTACACGGCGAGGATGCCGCTGCCGTGGGCGGCGTTGGTCAGGGCGAAGATCAGCAGACCACCGCTGATGGCCAGCAGCGGATAGAGGCCGTCGGCGAGGTGGATGCGGTTGATCAGCTGCAGCAGCAGCCAGCCCCCGCCGAGACCGATCACCCCGCCGATGGCGAATTCGCTGACGAAATGGCCGAGCAGACTCCAGCTGAAGCCGCTCTGGCCACTGGCGAGCATGTCGATCAGGGTGACGGTGAGAAACACTGCCATGGGGTCGTTGCTGCCGGATTCGATCTCCAGGCTGGCGGTGACCCGTTCGTTGAGGCCGCGACCGCCGAGCAGGGAGAACACCGCCGCGGCGTCCGTGGAGCCGACGATGGCACCGATCAGCAGGCCCTGCAGCAGGCTGAGATCGAACAGCCAGGCCGCGGCGACGCCGGTCAGGCCGGTGGTGATCATCACCCCCACGGTAGCCAGCGACAGCGCCGGCCAGAGCGCCACCCGGAAGCTCGACACCCGGGTGCGCATGCCACCGTCGAGCAGGATCACCGCCAGCGCCAGGTTGCCCACCAGGTAGGCCATGGGATAGTTGTCGAAGGCGATGTGGCCGGGACCATCTACCCCGGCGAACATGCCGACCACCAGGAAGATCACCAGGATCGGGATGCCGACCCGCGAGGAAATCGAGCTGACCAGAATCGACAGGCCGATCAGCACCGCACCGATCAAGAACAAGCTGTTGATGGTGACGGCGTCCAAGCGCGACTCCTGTAACAAAGGATTGAATAGCCTGGGGATTTAACCCGCTGGACGGCCAGGGTGTCAAAGCGCAGCGCCGCCGGTAGCGGAGGAAGGCGGTACACTGTAGGGCTGACGCTGGAGTATCCCATGAATTACCGACACGCCTTCCACGCCGGCAACCACGCCGATGTCTTCAAGCACCTCACCCTGTTGCGCCTGGCCGCGCTGCTGGCGCGCAAGGAGGCACCCTTCGTCTATCTGGACAGCCACTCCGGGGTCGGGCGCTACGACCTCGCCGGCGACCAGGCCAGCCGTACCGATGAGTGGCGGGAGGGCATCGGCCGGCTGTGGGCGCGAGACGATGCCCCGGCGGCCTTCGCCGGCTATCGGGAAGCGGTGGCGGCGCTCAACCCCGATGGCGCCTTGCGCTACTACCCGGGTTCACCCGAGTTGATGCGCCAGGCCCTGCGCGACCAGGATCGACTGCTGCTCAATGAGTTGCATCCCGAGGACGGGCGGTTGCTCAAGGAGAACATGGCGGGTGATCGCCGGGTGGCGGTGCATCAGAAGGATGGCTGGCTGCTACCGCGCGCCCTGCTGCCGGTGCCCGAGCGCCGGGCACTGCTGCTGATCGATCCGCCCTTCGAGAAGGCCGATGAACTGGAGCGTTGCGTCAAGGCGGTGCAGGAAGCCATCGGCCGCATGCGCCAAACGGTGATCGCCCTTTGGTATCCAATCAAGGACCGCCGTCAGCTCAAGAGATTCTATGCGGGGCTGCAGAACAGTGGCGCACCCAAGCTATTGAGGGCCGAACTGCTAGTCAATCCGGCGGACGATCCGACCCGGCTCAATGGCTCTGGGCTGGCTATCGTCAATGCGCCCTGGGGACTGGAGGAGGAGTTGCGTGACCTGCTGCCCTGGCTGGCCCAGCACCTGGCCCAGACTGAAGGCAGCAGCCAGCTGGACTGGTTGATTGCCGAATAGCGGAACCAGGGGCGGGCGGCGCCAGCGGACGAAAGGCCGTCCGGCAGCGCGCAGGGCCTCGCTGCCTAGCGCGCCAGGCTCGGCGGCAGGCAGACGCCGGTGCCGGCCAGGCCACAATAGCCGTTGGGATTCTTCGCCAGGTACTGCTGGTGATAGGCCTCGGCATAGTAGAAGGGCGGCAGTGGGGCGATCTCGGTGGTGATCTCGCCATAGCCCGCCTCGGCCAGCTTGGCCTGGAAGGCCGCCTGGCTGGCCTCGAAGGCTTCCCGCTGGCTGTCGTCGGCGTAATAGAGCGCCGAGCGATACTGGGTACCGACGTCGTTGCCCTGGCGCATGCCCTGGGTCGGATCGTGGGCTTCCCAGAACACCTTGAGCAGCGCCTCCAGCGAGGTCTGGGCGGGATCGAACACCACCAGTACCACCTCGGTATGGCCAGTCAGCCCCGAGCAGACCTCTTCGTAGGTCGGATTGGGCGTATAGCCGCCGGCGTAACCCGCGGCGGTGGTCCAGACCCCCGGTTGCTGCCAGAAACGGCGCTCGACACCCCAGAAGCAGCCCATGCCGACCACCAGACTCTGCAGGCCGGCGGGGAAGGGACCCTGCAGCGGATTGCCGTTGACGTAGTGGGCAGCGGGGACGGCCATGGGTGTCTCGCGGCCGGGCAAGGCTTGGTCGGCGGCGGGCAGGTGGCTCTTCTTGGTCAGAATTTCGGAACGCAGGACCATGGGTTACCTCGTGGGGGAAGGCCTGGCGAATACGCCTCGTTGGCAAGGTCGCCCAGGCAGGATCGGCGCCGCTCGGCGGTTCAGCGCACCGGCAGGTAGCGCGCCAGCGCGGTTTCGAGCTGCTCGGCCGGGATCGGCTTGTCGAACAGATAGCCCTGGCCGATATCGCAACGATGATGGCGCAGGAAAGCCAACTGCTCGGTCGTCTCTATGCCCTCGGCAACCACCTCCAGCCGGAGGTTGTGGGCCATGGCGATCACCGCGGAGGTGATTTCCATGTCGTCCTGGTTGTCCGGGATGTCCTTGATGAAACTCCTGTCGATCTTGATGATGTCGATGGGGAATTTTTTCAAGTAGCTGAGCGACGAATAACCGGTGCCGAAATCGTCCATCGCCAGACTCATGCCCAGGCGCTTGAGGGCCTCCAGGGTTTCGCGGGTGGCGTCGGTGGCGTCCAGCAGCAGGCTCTCGGTCAGCTCCAGCTCCAGGCGCTCCGGGGCGATGCGCTCTTCGTCGAGGATGGTGACGAAGGACTGTACCAGTTCGGGGTCGGTGAACTGCTTGGGCGAGAGGTTGATGGCGATCTGCAGATCGCCGAAGCCCATCGCGGCCAGCCGGTGCAGCTGGCGGCAGACCTCACGGATGATCCATTTGCCGATGGGAATGATCAGACCGGTTTCTTCGGCGATGCTGATGAACTGGTCCGGGCGGATCATGCCCTTTTCCGGGTGCTGCCAGCGGATCAGTGCCTCCAGGCCCAGCAATCGGGCGCGCTTCAGGCAGACCTTGGGCTGGTAGTGCAACAGGAGTTCGTTCTGTTCGAGGGCACGGCGCAGGTTGTTCTGCATGAACAGCTTGTTGCTGGCTTCGGCGATCAGCGCCTCGGTGAAGATCTGGACCTGGTGGCCACCATTGGCCTTGGCGCGATGCAGCGCGAGGCCGGCATGCTTGATCAGGGTCTGGGGATCGGTTTCGTGCGGGCGCGCGGTAGTCAGGCCGATCGAGCAGCTGATCAAGGTGGGGTGGCCGTCCACGTAGAGTGGCGGATCGAGGGCCACCAGGGTATCGCGGGCCAGGGCGGCGGCGGCAATGGCGTCCATTCCCTCCAGCAGCACGGCGAATTCGTTGCTGGCGATGCGGGCGATCAGCGCGCTCTTGCCCAGGGCGGTGCGCAGGCGGCGGGCCAGCCCGACCAGCAACTGGTCGCCGATGCGATGGCCCAGGCTATCGTTGACCCGCTTGAAGTTGTCGACGTCCACCAGCAGCAGCGAGTGTTCGCGGCTGGCGTTGGACTGCTCCAGACGTGCTTCCAGGCGAGCGATGAAATGGCTGCGGTTGGCCAGGCCGGTGAGGCTGTCGCGGAAGGCGATTTCGTCATTGTGCTGGTGGGCGAAACGCGTCTTGCTGGTGTCCTGGAAGATCCCCAGGTAGCCCTGCAGGTCGCCGCTGGGCTGCAGGATCTTGGAGATCGAGAGCAGGCCCCAGTAGCTTTCGCCGTCGCGCCGGTAGCAGCGCATCTCGCCTTGCCAGCTGTCCTGGTGCGCGAGGCGCTGCCAGGCTTCGTAGAGCAATTCGCTCCAGTTCTCCAGGGCCGGCAGGGAGTCGATGAGCATGCCCTGGGCCTGGGTGATGGGATGGCCGGTGATCCGGGCGAAGCTGTCGGTGGCATGTTCCAGCCGACCCTGGGCATCGAGCAGGAGGAAGGCATCGGTGCTGGCTTCCATGACCCGGGTGAGCGGGTGGGTCAGCTCCGGCGGGCTCGCTGCGCTGTGGATGAGTGCGGCCAGGCAATCGGCCAGGCTGCGGGCGAAGGCAACGTCTTCCGGCGTCCAGGTGGCGGCCTGTTGGCGTCTCAGACAGAGCACGCCGACCAGGTGCCCGTCCTGGAGCAGCGCCACGTCCAGGGCGGTTCCGCCACCGGTGTTGGGGGCCTGCAGTACCTGGCTCGCCTCTTCGATCACCTGCTGCTCACGCAACAGGCGGCGGTACTCGGTGCACAGCGCGGTGATCCGGTCATCACTGGTCAGACCGCTCAGACCATTGCCGTCCAGACGCCACAGGCCAACGTGGTCCACGTCGAAGGCCGCGGCTCCCTGGTCGAGGATGAGTTGCGCCAGCTCGGCGTCCGTCACGTCCTGGCACAAGGCCAGGCGGGACAGGCCGAGCAGCAGGTCCTGGCGGGCCTGGGCGATCGCCAGGCGGCGCTGGTGGTGATCCTGATTGTCCTGCAGCAGGGCGAGGCTGGAGCGTAGCGCCAGGGTATGGGCTTCCCACTGGCTGGAGAGCGCATCGTCATTGGCGACCCGCAGCAGATAGCCGCGCAGCAGTGGGCGGCCATGGCGCTGCAGGCTTTCGCCCACTTCGACGACCTGGCAGGGCGCGCTGGGGGAATGGAACAGGTAACGCACCTGGTAGCTGCCGTGTTCGGCGAGCTGCAACTGGATCTCTTCGTGCAGCCGGTGACGGACGCTGGGTTCCATCAGGCTGGCATAGGGCGCATCGATGAGCGAGCAGAGCGCCGGAGCAGGCAGGCCAAGGCTGGCATCGCAACGCGGATCGAGATAGAGCATCGCCCAGGAGGCTTCATTCAGACGCTCGAAGCGCAGCAAGCCCAATCGGGCAGGAGCACTGAGAGCGCCTGCCTGATCGGCTACCGCGGCATCGGCAGCGTCGGAATGAATACTCATGCGCGGGTTCGCGTCCTTGTGAAGACGGATAAGTGTCCTAGGGTTATCGGAAAGGATAGACAAATCATTAACCCTTTTTCCTTTCCGCCTCACTGGCGATATCGGATGACTAACAAGGTTGCCCGATCAGACCGGAAGGGCGCAAGCGCCTGCAGCCGATCGCCATCCTACCTCTTCTCCAGGACAAAAAAACAGGAACCCCGCGTGTGCGGGGTTCCCATTTTTTCAACCGTTGGCCGGTGATCGCTGGCGAACACCGGCCGTCGGCGGTTACAGCAGCAGGCCGCGGATCTCGGCGAGCAGATCGCCCAGGCGCTTGGTGAAGCGCGCGGCGGCGGCCCCGTTGATCACGCGGTGATCGTAGGACAGCGACAGCGGCAGCATCAGGCGCGGCTGGAAGGCCTTGCCGTCCCAGACCGGCTGCATGCTGGCCTTGGACACGCCGAGGATCGCCACTTCCGGGGCATTGACGATCGGCGTGAAGCCGGTGCCGCCGATGTGACCCAGGCTGGAGATGGTGAAGCAGGCGCCCTGCATGTCGTCGCCGCTGAGCTTCTTGGTCCGCGCCTTTTCCGCCAGCTGGGCGGCTTCGGCGGCGAGTTGCAGGAGGCTCTTCTGGTCGACGTTGCGGATGACCGGGACCAGCAGACCGTCCGGAGTGTCCACGGCGAAGCCGATGTGCACGTACTTCTTACGGATGATCGCCTTGCCACTGGGGGCCAGGGAGGCGTTGAAGTCCGGTAGTTCCTTGAGCACATGGGCGCAGGCCTTGAGCAGGAACGGCAGGATAGTCAGCTTGACGCCGGCCTTTTCCGCCACGGCTTTCTGACCGACGCGGAAGGCTTCCAGATCGGTCACGTCGGACTGGTCGAACTGGGTCACGTGAGGCACGTTCAGCCAGCTGCGATGCAGGTTGTTGGCACCGACCTGCATGAGGCGCGTCATCGGCACCTCTTCGATCTCGCCGAACTTGCTGAAGTCCACGGTGGGAATCGGCGGGATGCCGGCGCCACCGGTGGCCCCTGCAGCCGCGGCCGGAGCCGCCTTGCTCTTCTGCAGCTGATCCTTGACGTAGGTCTGGACGTCTTCCTTGAGGATGCGACCCTTGGGACCGGTCGGGGTGACCTCGCCCAGGTCGACGCCGAATTCGCGGGCGACCATGCGCACCGCCGGACCGGCATGGACCTTCTTGCCCTTGCCGGCGGCAGGTGCGCTGGCGGGAGCGGCGGCCTTGGCCGGAGCCTCGGCCTTCTTCTCGGGCGCCGGGGCGCTGGCAGCATTGCCAGCAGCCGGTTTGGCCGCCTGCTTGGGCGCGGCACCGGCCACCTTCAGGGTCAGGATCAGATCGCCGGTCTTGGCCTGGTCATTGACCTTGATGGCGACGCTTTCCACCACGCCTGCCTTGGGCGCCGGGATTTCCATGCTGGCCTTGTCGGACTCCAGCACGATCAGCGACTGCTCGGCCTTGACCTGGTCACCGGCCTTGACCAGCACCTCGATGACGTTGGCACTGCCGGTGGAGCCGATGTCGGGGACCTTGATCTCCTCGACCGATTCACCGGCCGGCTCGGCAGCGGCTTGCTCGTGCAGCTCGGGCTCGGCGGCTGCCTTGGCGGGCTTGTCGCCGGCCTTGGACTCGACACTCTTGCTCGGCTTGGCATTGGCGGCGCCTTTGAGCACCAGGATCAGATCGCCGGTGCCCACTTCGTCGCCGACCTTGACGGAAATGCTCTCCACCACGCCCGCGGCGGGGGAGGGGATTTCCATGCTGGCCTTGTCGGATTCCAGGGTGATCAGCGTCTGCTCGGCGGCGATGGTGTCGCCGGGCTTGACCGCCACCTCGATGATGCTGGCCTTGCCGCTGGAGCCGATGTCGGGGACGTGGATCTCCTGGGACTCGCCTTCGCCGGCGGACGCCGAGGCGTCCTCGTCGCCGGCCGGCGTCGGGGTTTCGCTTTCCTCGACCTGGGTCTGCTTGGACTCGGCCTTGGGTTCGGCGGCGGGCTCGCTGCCGGAGGCGGCGTCGTCGCCTTCTAGGTCGATCAGCAGATCACCGGTTTTTAGGGTGTCGCCGACCTTGATGTGTAGGGCGGCGATCTTGCCGGCCTTGGGGGCCGGAATCTCCATGCTGGCCTTGTCGGACTCCAGCACCACCAGGCTTTGTTCGGCCTCGACGGTATCGCCGACCTTCACCAGCAGCTCGATGACTTCGCCGTCGCCACTGCCGATGTCGGGTACGCGGATGGTCTCGCTCACAATTGTTTCCTCTTATCCGTGTGCCGCATCAGCAATCCAGGGGATTGCGCTTCTCGGTGTCGATGCCGAACTTGGTGATGGCATCGGCCACGACCTTACGTTCCAGCTTGCCCTGGTTGGCCAACGCCTGCAGAGCGGCGACGGCGACCCAACGGCGATCGACCTCGAAGTGATCACGCAGCTTCTTGCGGCTGTCGCTACGACCGAAGCCATCGGTACCCAGCACCTGGAATTCGGTGGGGACCCACTGGCGGATCTGGTCGGCGAACAGCTTCATGTAGTCGGTGGAGGCGATGACCGGACCCTGGCGCTCGCCCAGGCACTGCTCGACGTAGGTCAGGCGGCGCTCTTCCAGCGGGTGTAGGCGGTTCCAGCGATCCACGGCCAGGCCTTCACGGCGCAGTTCGTTGAAGCTGGTGACGCTCCAGATGTCGGCGCCGACGCCCATCTCGCGCAGCAGGCTCGCGGCAGCGCGGACCTCGTTGAGGATGGTGCCCGAGCCCAGCAGCTGGACGCGGTGCTTGAAGTCGCCCTTTTCTTCTTCCAGCAGGTACATGCCCTTGATGATGCCTTCCTCGACACCCTCGGGCATGGCCGGCTGCTGGTAGTTCTCGTTCATCACGGTGATGTAGTAGAAGACGCTCTGCTGCAGTTCCATCATCTGATGGATGCCTTCGCGCATGATCACCGCCAGCTCGTAGGCATAGGTGGGATCGTAGCTGCGGCAGTTGGGGATGGTGCCGGCCAGGATGTGGCTGTGACCGTCCTCGTGCTGCAGGCCTTCGCCGTTCAGGGTGGTACGGCCGGAGGTGCCGCCGAGCAGGAAGCCGCGGGTCTGGGCATCGCCCGCCGCCCAGGCCAGGTCGCCGATGCGCTGGAAGCCGAACATCGAATAGAAGATGTAGACCGGCAGCATGGGCTGGTTGTAGTTGCTGTAGGCGGTACCGGCGGCGATGAAGGAGGACATGGCGCCGGCCTCGTTGAGGCCTTCCTGGAGGATCTGGCCGTCCTTCTCTTCGCGGTAGTACATCACCTGGTCGCGGTCGACCGGCTCATAGAGCTGGCCGTGGGGCGAGTAGATGCCCAGCTGACGGAACATGCCTTCCATGCCGAAGGTACGGGCCTCGTCGGCGAGGATGGGCACGATGCGTTTGCCCAGGTCCTTGTCCTTGACCAGTTGCGACAGGATGCGGCCGAAGGCCATGGTGGTGGAGATCTCGCGATCGCCGGAGCCGTCCAGCACCGCCTTCAGGGTATCCAGCGGCGGGGTGGGGATGCTGATGCTGCGGGCGCGACGCTGGGGCAGGTGACCGCCCAGGGCTTCGCGACGGCTCATCAGGTACTTCATCTCGGCGCTGTCGTCGGCCGGACGATAGAAGGGCAGCTCGCTGAGCTGGGAGTCGTTCAGCGGGATGTCGAAGCGATCGCGGAATTTCTTCAGCGACTCAACATCGACCTTCTTGGTGTTGTGCGCGGTGTTCTTGGCTTCGCCCGCGCCAGTGCCGTAGCCCTTGATGGTCTTGGCCAGGATGACGGTGGGCTGGCCCTTGTGGTTGACCGCCTGGTGGTAGGCCGCATAGACCTTGTAGGGGTCGTGACCGCCACGGTTGAGCTTCCAGATCTCGTCGTCGGACAGGTCCTCGACCATCTTGAGCAGCTCGGGGTTGGCGCCGAAGAAGTGCTTACGCACATAGGCACCGTCCTTGGCCTTGTAGTTCTGGTATTCACCGTCGACCACGGCGTCCATGCGCTGCTGCATGCGGCCTTCGGTGTCGCGGGCGAACAGCGGGTCCCACATGCGGCCCCAGAGGACCTTGGTGACGTTCCAGTCGGCGCCACGGAAGATGCCTTCCAGTTCTTGGACGATCTTGCCGTTGCCGCGTACCGGGCCGTCGAGGCGCTGCAGGTTGCAGTTGATGACGAAGATCAGGTTGTCGAGGTTCTCGCGGCCGGCCAGGGAGATGGCGCCCAGGGTTTCCGGCTCGTCGCACTCGCCGTCGCCGATGAAGCACCAGACCTTCTGCTTGCCGGCGGGGATGTAGCCGCGGTTCTCCAGGTACTTCATGAAGCGCGCCTGGTAGATGGCGGTGATCGGACCCAGACCCATGGACACGGTCGGGAACTGCCAGAAGTCGGGCATCAGGTGCGGGTGCGGGTAGCTCGACAGGCCCTTGCCGTCCACTTCCTGGCGGAAGTTGTTCATCTGGTCTTCGGAGAGGCGGCCTTCCAGGAAGGCACGGGCGTAGACGCCGGGGGAAGCGTGGCCCTGATAGTAGATCAGGTCGCCGCCGTGCTCTTCGTTGGGCGCCTTCCAGAAATAGTTGAAGCCGATGTCATAGAGGGTGGCGCTGGAGGCGAAGGTGGAGATGTGGCCACCCAGATCCGGATCCTTGAGGTTGGCGCGCATGACCATCGCCAGGGCGTTCCAGCGGACCAGCGAGCGGATGCGCCGCTCCATGAACAGGTCGCCCGGCATATGGGCTTCCTTGGTCACTGGAATGGTGTTGCGATAGGGGGTATTGATGGAGTAGGGCAGCTGGGTACCACTGCGGGTGGCCAGTTCGCCCATGCGGGTCATCAGATAATGAACGCGCTCCTCGCCTTCGTGGTCGAGGACGGACTCCAGGGCGTCCAGCCATTCCTGGGTTTCGACGGGATCGAGATCTTGCATGGCTTGCTCCAGGGCGGAAAGGCTTCCAGAATCGGTCGCCTCAGGGTCGCCGCCGGCCTCTTGGGGGCAGCGAAAATTCTTGGATTTATGACCGGACGGTTCCGGCCGGCGTGTAGTTTTACTACAAATTCAAATCCGTTTCAGCTCCGAGCTGTAATGGAATAAAAAACAATTCGACGTTTGTCGTACGCTCTGTGCCAGGGCTCGCGAACTCCGAACCACGGACGTGGCGACGGTTCCCGCGTGGACCAGGTGGTCCGTCGGAATGTGCCTGAATGGAGGCTTCTGGCGGACTTGGCGAGGTTCGACCGTCCCTGCGCAGGACTGCCCATGATACCGCCCCTTCGTGACGAACTGCCTTCGACTCTGGTCGTAGCCGCCGAACTCGCCGATCGTCGCCTGGCCGATGCCCTGGCCGCCGATCCGACCGCTGCCGCCCAGCAGGCCGGCTGGTCCGCGCAGGTCCGCGAGGAGTGGCGCCGGGTGGCCGCCGTCAGTGATTTCATCGTCGAGCAGTTCTGCCGCTTGCCAGGGCCCTGCCTGGCCTTGCTCGACAGCGGGTTGCTGCACCGGGCGCTGGCGCCGGGCGAGATGGCGCAGCGTTTGCGCGAGGCTTTAGCGGACTGCCCGGACGAGGCGGAGCTGGGACGGCGCCTGCGACGCTTTCGCATGTTGCAGCAGGTGCGCATCGTCTGGCGCGACCTGACCCGCCAGGCCGACCTGGTGGAAACCTGTCGTGACCTGAGCGACCTGGCCGATGCCTGCATCGACCAGGCCTGTGCCTGGTTGTACGCCCAGCAGTGTGCCCAGTTCGGCGTGCCGACCGGCCGCCATAGCGGCCAGCCGCAACAGCTGGTGGTGCTGGGCATGGGCAAGCTGGGCGCGGGTGAGCTGAACCTGTCGTCCGACATCGATCTGATCTTCGCCTATGGCGAGGCGGGGGAAACGCATGGCGCGCGGCGCGAGCAGGACAATCAGGAGTTCTTCACCCGCCTCGGGCAGCGTCTGATCAAGGCGCTGGACGCCACCACGGTGGATGGCTTCGTGTTCCGTGTCGACATGCGCCTGCGACCCTACGGCAGCGCCGGTGCCCTGGTGCTCAGCTTCGCCGCCATGGAGCTCTATTACCAGGACCAGGGCCGTGACTGGGAACGCTACGCCATGATCAAGGCGCGGGTGGTCGGTGGCGACCAGGCCAGTGGCGCCGAGCTGCTGACCCTGTTGCGGCCCTTCGTCTATCGCCGCTACCTGGATTTCTCCGCCATCGAGGCGCTGCGCAGCATGAAGCAGCTGATCCGCCAGGAGGTGCGGCGGCGCGGCATGACCGACAACGTCAAGCTGGGCGCGGGCGGCATCCGTGAGGTGGAATTCATCGCCCAGGCCTACCAGCTGATCCATGGTGGGCGTGACCCGGCGCTGCAGCAGCGGCCACTGCTCAAGGTGCTGACCAGTCTGCGTGAGCGTGGCTATCTGCCGGCAGCGGCCGAGGCCGAATTGCGCGAGGGCTACTGCTTCCTGCGCTATGTCGAGCATGGGCTGCAGGCCGTCGCCGACCAGCAGACCCAGACCCTGCCGGTGGATCCCCTAGGCCGGGCGCGGGTGGCTTTCCTCATGGGCTACGCCGACTGGGAAGAATTCAATGCGGCGCTCGATGGCTGGCGTACGCGTGTCGACTGGCATTTCCAGCAGACCATCGCTGATCCAGAGGAGGAGACCCAGAGCGCCGAGCTGGAAGACAGCTGGTTGCCGCTGTGGGAAGACCTGCTCGACCCCGAGGAGGCTCTGGCGCGGCTGCGCGAGGCGGGCTTCCAGGCGCCGGAGCAGGCGCTGGAATTGCTGGCCAGCCTACGCGCCAGTGGTCAGGTACGCGCCATGCAGCGCGCCGGGCGCGAACGCCTGGATGCCTTCATGCCGCGCTTGCTGGACGCGGTCAGCGCCGACGAGCAGCCTGACCGGGCGCTGGAGCGGGTGCTGCCGCTGGTGGAGGCGGTGGCACGACGCTCCGCCTACCTGGTGCTGCTGAGCGAGAATCCACCAGCCCTGGCGCGGCTGCTGGAGCTGTGCGGCGCCAGCGCCTGGGTGGCCGAGCAGATCGCCCGTTATCCGGCACTGCTCGACGAGCTGCTCAACGAGGGGCGGCTCTACCATCCGCCGCAGAAGCCGGAGCTGGCCGCCGAATTGCGCGAGCGCCTCATGCGGCTGCCCGAGGAAGACCTGGAACAACAGATGGACGTGCTGCGCCACTTCAAGCGCGCCCATAGCCTGCGGGTGGCAGCGGCCGAGATCGCCGGCAGTCTGCCGCTGATGAAGGTCAGCGACTACCTCACCTGGCTGGCCGAGGTGATTCTCGAAGAGGTGTTCGCCCTGGCCTGGCGCCAACTGGTGCAGCGGCACGGCACGCCGCAGCGGCGCGATGGTTCGCTCTGCCAGCCGGATTTCATCATCGTCGGCTACGGCAAGGTCGGCGGCATCGAACTCGGCCATGGCTCGGATCTCGATCTGGTATTCATCCATGACGCCGATCCCCAGGCCGAGACCGATGGTGCCAAGCCGGTGGATGGTGCCCAGTTCTTCAATCGCCTGGGCCAACGCCTCATCCACCTGCTCACCACCACCACCCCGGTGGGCACCCTCTACGAGGTGGACATGCGGCTGCGGCCGTCCGGCGCGGCGGGGCTGCTGGTCAGCTCCCTGGAGGCCTTCGAGCGCTACCAGCGCAGTGAGGCCTGGACCTGGGAGCACCAGGCGCTGGTGCGCGCCCGGGTGGTCGCCGGCTGTCCGCGGCTGGGCGAGCGTTTCGCCGCCGTGCGGGCCGCGGTGCTGGCGCAGCAGCGGGAGTTGCCGGCGTTGCAGGCCGACGTGGCAGGCATGCGGGCCAAGATGCTCGACAACCTGGGGACCTCGGCGACCGCCGGTGGGCTGGGCGCCAATGCGCGGGCGGCGACCCAGAGGTTCGACCTCAAGCAGGATGCCGGCGGTATCGTCGATATCGAATTTATGGTCCAATACGCCGTTCTGGCCTGGTCGTGGCAGCATCCCGAATTGCTGCGTTTTCCCGACAATATCCGCATCCTGGAATCCCTCGAGGCGGTCGGTCTGCTACCGGCCACGGACGCCATCGCCCTGCGCGAGGTCTACAAGGTCTATCGCGCCGCGCTGCACCGCCTGGTGCTGCAGAAGCAACCGGGCAAGGTGCCGGCCGATGGCTTCCTCGCCGAGCGCGACGAGGTGCGCCGCATCTGGCACGCGCTGGGACTGGACATGGCGTCCGGCAATCCGGCTACTCTTTAGGCCGCCATCAGTAAGGAGAGGCAAGATGTCGATGTCCGAGCGGGACCTTTCGATCAGGCACGGCCTGGTCGTGCCGGAGCCGGCTGGCCGCTAGGTGCCGACGCCTTCGAGCATGAATATTCTGATCATCGGACCCAGTTGGGTCGGCGACATGGTGATGGCGCAGACCCTCTTCGTCTGCCTCAAGCGCCAGCATCCCGACTGCCAGATCGACGTCCTCGCCCCCGAGTGGAGTCGCCCGCTGCTCGAGCGCATGCCCGAAGTGCGTGAGGCCCTGAGCTTCCCCCTCGGCCATGGCGCCCTGGAACTGGCCACGCGGCGGCGCATCGGCCAGCAGCTGCGTGGTCGCTACGACCAGGCGATCCTCCTGCCCAATTCGCTGAAATCGGCGCTGGTGCCTTATTTCGCCGGCATTCCCAAGCGCACCGGCTGGCGGGGCGAGCTGAGATTCGGCCTGCTCAACGATATCCGCACCCTGGACAAGGCGCGCTATCCGTTGATGATCGAGCGCTTCATGGCCCTGGCCTATGCGCCGGGTGCCGACTTGCCCAAACCCTATCCCGAGCCGCGGCTGGCCATCGATCCGGCCAGCCGCGACGCCGCCCTGGAGCGTTTCGGCCTCACCCTGGACCGCCCGGTGCTGGCGCTCTGTCCGGGCGCCGAGTTCGGCGAGGCCAAGCGCTGGCCGGCTGGGCACTACGCTAAGGTGGCCGATGCCCGGCTGCGCCAGGGCTGGCAGGTCTGGCTGTTCGGCTCGCAGAAGGACGCCTCCGGCGGGGAAGAGATTCGCGAGTGGGTCACCCCCGGTCTGGACGACGACGTCTACAACCTCGCCGGGCGAACCTCCCTGGCCGAAGCCATCGACCTGTTGTCTTGCGCGAGCGCAGTGATCAGTAACGATTCCGGGCTGATGCATGTGGCCGCCGCCCTGGACCGCCCGCTGGTGGCGGTCTACGGCTCCACCTCGCCTGGCTTCACGCCGCCGCTGGCGAGCCAGGTCGAGGTGGTACGGCTGGGGTTGGAGTGCAGTCCCTGTTTCGACCGCACCTGTCGCTTCGGTCACTACGACTGCCTGCGCCTGCTGCAGCCGAGCCAGGTGCAGGAGGCGCTCGGCCGCCTGGTCGCCGATCCGGTCGAGGTGGGCTAGATGCGCGTGCTAGTAGTCAAGACCTCGTCCCTGGGCGACGTCATCCATACCCTGCCGGCGCTGACCGATGCGGCCCGGGCCATCCCGGGTATCTGCTTCGACTGGGTGGTGGAGGAGGGCTTCGCCGAGATCCCCGCCTGGCACCCGGCCGTAGGGCAGGTGATCCCGGTGGCGCTGCGCCGTTGGCGCAAGCAACCCTTTTCCGCCTGGGCCAGTGGCGAGTGGGGCGAATTCAAGGATCGCGTGCGCGAGCAGCGCTACGACCGGGTGATCGATGCCCAGGGCCTGCTCAAGAGCGCCTGGCTGACCCGCTACGCGGACGCGCCGGTGGCTGGTCTCGACCGCACATCGGCCCGCGAGCCGCTGGCCAGCCGCTTCTACGACGAGCGTTACCACGTCGCCAAGGGGCAGCATGCCTTGGAGCGGGTACGCCAGCTGTTCGCCCAGGCGCTGGATTATCCGCTGCCGGCGGGCGTGGGTGATTACGGCCTGGACCGGCAGCGCCTGGCCGGGCCCAACGAGACGCCCTATGTGGTCTTTTTGCATGGCACCACCTGGGTCAGCAAGCACTGGCCCGAGGCGCACTGGCGCGAGCTGGCCGAGCGCATGAGCCAGTTGGACTGGCCGGTGCGACTGCTGTGGGGCAACGAGGCGGAGCATGCCCGCGCCGAACGCATCGCCGACGGTCTCGACGGCGTCCAGGTGCTGCCGCGGCTGAATCTGGCCGGGGTGGCCAAGGTGCTGGCCGGCGCCCGCGCCTGCGTGGCGGTGGACACCGGCCTCGGGCATCTGGCCGCCGCCCTGGATGTACCCACCGTCTCCCTCTATGGCCCGACCAGTCCGAAGAAGGTCGGTGCCTATGGCCGCTCCCAGGTACACCTGAGCGCCGTGGGCCTGGACGGCACCGACGAGCCGCGTGACCAGCCGGCCGCGAGCCTGGCCGCCCTGACCCCGAAGCGCGTCGAACTGGAACTGGAAACCCTGCTGTTGGAAGACCTCCCCGCATGACCCTGGCTTTCGTGCTCTACAAGTACTTTCCCTTTGGCGGCCTGCAGCGGGATTTCCTGCGCATCGCCCAGGAGTGCCAGCGCCGTGGCCATACCATCCGCGTCTATACCCTGATCTGGGAAGGCCCGGTGCCGGAGGGCTTCGATGTGCGGGTAGCCAAGGTCAGCGCCCTGTTCAATCACAGACGCAACGAGAAATTCCACGCCTGGTTGCAGGCCGATCTGGCCCGCGATCCGGTGGATCGGGTGATCGGCTTCAACAAGATGCCCGGGCTGGACGTCTACTACGCCGCCGATCCCTGCTTCGAGGACAAGGCCCAGACCCTGCGCAATCCGCTGTATCGCCAATGGGGCCGCTATCGCCATTTCGCCGAATACGAGCGGGCGGTGTTCGCTCCCGAATCGCGCACCGAGATCCTGATGATCTCCGAGGTGCAGCAGCCTCTGTTCGTCAAGCATTACGGGACACCGGCGCCGCGCTTCCACCTCCTGCCGCCGGGTATCGCCGCCGATCGCCGGGCGCCGGCCAATGCCGCCGAGATCCGTGCCGACTTCCGCCGCGAATTCGGGCTGGAGGAGGGCGAACTGCTCCTGGTGCAGATCGGCTCCGGCTTCAAGACCAAGGGGCTGGATCGCAGCCTGCGCGCCCTGGCCTCTTTGCCCAAGGAATTGCGTAGGCGCACCCGGCTGTTCGCCATCGGCCAGGACGATCCCAAGCCGTTCATCCTGCAAGCCAAGGCCCTGGGCGTGAGCGACCGGGTGCAGATCCTCAAGGGGCGCAGCGACATCCCGCGCTTCCTGCTCGGCGCCGACCTGCTGATCCACCCGGCCTACAACGAGAACACCGGCACCGTGCTGCTGGAGGCGCTGGTCGCCGGGCTGCCGGTGCTGGTCACCGACGTCTGCGGCTATGCCCACTACATCGACGAGGCACGCGCCGGCGAAGTGGTACCGTCGCCCTTCGCCCAGGAGACCCTGGATCTGATGCTCGCCGAGTTGCTGGCCGATCCCGAGCGCCGCGCGGTGCAGGGTCGCAATGGCCTGGCCTTCGCCGACAGCGCCGATCTCTACTCGCTGCCCGAACGTGCCGCCGACGTCATCCTGGGGGTGGCATGACCCTGGAATTGCGCGAGCCCTTCGCCAGCCTCTGGGCCGGCCAGGACCCCTTCGTCGCCGTGGAGGCGCTGCAGGGCCAGGTCTACCGTGAACTGGACGGACGCCGCACCCTGCGCACCGAGGTGGCCGGGCGCGGCTATTTCGTCAAGATCCACCGTGGTATCGGCTGGGGCGAGATCGCCAAGAATCTGCTGCAGGCCAAGCAGCCGGTGCTGGGCGCACGCCAGGAATGGCAGGCCATCGAGCGGCTGCATCAGGTCGGCGTGCCGACCATGACCGCGGTGGCCTTCGGCGAGCGCGGCGCCAATCCGGCGACCCAGCACTCCTTCATCATCACCGAGGAGCTGGCACCCACCGTCAGTCTCGAAGACTTCAGTCTCGACTGGGTCCGTCAGCCGCCGGAGCCGGCACTCAAGCGGGCACTGATCGCCGAGGTGGCGCGCATGACCGGCGCCATGCACCGGGCCGGCGTCAACCATCGCGACTGCTATATCTGCCATTTCCTGCTCGATACCGCCCAGCCGGTCACCGTGGCCAATCTGCGGATGTGGCTGATCGACCTGCACCGCGCCCAGTGCCGTGCCCAGGTACCCCGGCGCTGGCGCGACAAGGACCTGGCCGGGCTGTATTTCTCCGCCCTGGGCATCGGCCTGACGCGGCGCGACTTCCTGCGCTTCCTGCGCGGCTACTTCCAGCGGCCGCTGCGCGAGATCCTGCGCGACGAGGCACCGCTGTTGGCGCGCCTGGAGCGCAAAGCCGCCGCGCTGTTGGAGCGCAAGGAGCGCTACGGGGATCTACTCTGATGGCTGACTGGCGGATCGATTCCAGCGTCGCCCATCTTCCCGAGTTCGCCACCCTCGAAGCGGTGTTCGCCCTCGAGGGTGAACGCCTGACCAGCGATCCGCTGTCGGAGGTGATCCGCATCGAGCGCGACGGTATCCGCTACTACGTCAAGCGTTACCACGGTGCCGGCAAGGGGTTGCGGCGCTACGTCGGGCGGCCGCGGGTCAAGGCCGAGTGGCAGAATCTCAAGCGCTTCGCCAAGTGGGGCATCGCCACGGCGCCGGTGGTGGCCTGGGGGATGGAGCGCTCGCCGCGGGGCTTCACCCGCGGCGCCATGATCACCCGCGAGATTCCCGACACCCTGGACCTCGCCGAACTGGCGCGGCGCGAAGATCCGCGGCTACGCGACCGGGTCTGGGTGGACAACGTCAGCCGCCAGTTGGCGGCAGCGACCCGTACCCTCCACGACCATCATTTCGTCCACAACGATCTGAAGTGGCGCAACCTACTGGTGGATGGCCAGGGCGTGCTCTATTTCATCGATTGCCCGGCCGGCGCCTTCTGGGTCGGCCACTGGCTGCGCTGGCGCATCGTCAAGGACCTGGCCTGCCTGGACAAGGTGGCCAAGTACCAGCTGTCGCGCACTCAGCGGCTCAGGTTCTATCTGCAGTACCGCGGGCGCACGCGCCTCAGCGATAACGACAAGGGGCGCATCCGCGAGGTGCTGGACTACTTCAAGGGGCGGGAATGAACGAGGTGTGGGCGGCCGAGGATCGGGCCGTGCTGGCCGGCCAGGGCCTGGACAGCTTCGAAGCGCTGTGGGCGCTGGAGCTGACCGCGGTGGACGAGCCCAACCAGGGGCGGGGCGGCTTCAGCCAGGTGTTTCGCCTGGACGTAGCCGGCCATGGCTACTACCTCAAGCGCCAGCGCGACTACCTGACCCGTACCCTGGCCCGCCCGCTCGGCGAACCGACCTTTGCTCGCGAAAGCCGCAACATCCGGCGCTACGCCGAGCTGGGCGTTCCGGCGCTCGAGCTGGCTTTCTACGGCGAGCGCCGTGACGACCAGGGCTGGCGCGCCATCCTGCTGACCCGCGCCCTGGACGATTGGCGCGACCTCGACAGCTGGCTGCGGGTCTGGACGCACCTGGCGCCGGACGAGCGCCAGGCGGTGCTGGTCGCCGTCGGTGAGCTGGCTCGCCAGCTACACGGTGCCGGCCAGCTGCACGGCTGCTTCTATCCCAAGCACCTGTTCCTGCAGCGCCAGGGCGAGGGACTGGTCGCGCGGCTGATCGATCTGGAAAAGACCCGGCCGCTGCTGTTCGGTCGGCGCGATCGCCTGCGCGATCTCGAACCCTTGCTGCGCCGTGCGCCGCAATGGAGCGAGCAGGACGTCGCCCAACTGCTGGCGAGCTATCTGGAGCAACCGCTGAATAGCGCGGCGGTGCGCGACTGGACGCGCCGCCTGGCCGGGCGGCGTCGGCACAAGGAACGCAAGGCATGACCCTGGAACAACTGGCCAAGGCCGGCCGCGCCCCGACGCTGCCGCTCGGAATCGAACTGCCCACCGGCGAGTTGGAATTGCTGTCGCTGCTGCGGGTGCTGCCCGGCCAGCGCTACGTCGGCGAGGCCCTCTGGCAAGGACGGCGGGTGCTGGCCAAGCTGCTGGTAGGCGAACGCGCTGCCCGCCAATTCGCTCGGGAGCGTGAGGGCTGCGCGCTGCTGGCGGCTGCCGCGGCCCCGACCCCGGCACTCTTGGAGAGCGGCGAGGCAGACGGGCAGGGCGCCTGGCTACTGTTCGACTTCATCGAGGCGGCGCCCAGCGTCGACCAGCTCTGGCAGCAGGTGGCCACCGAGCCACTCTTGTCGCCCGCGCAGGACGAATTGCTCGGCGCCGCCCTCGCCACCCTAGCGCGGCTGCACGCTCAGGGCCTCTGGCAGGCTGATCTGCATCTGGACAATCTGCTGGTCAAGGACGGGACCGTCCTGGTGATAGATGCCGCGGACATCCAGGCCGAGAGCATCGGCCGGCCGCTGTCCCAGGCACGGGTACAGGAAAACCTGGCGGTGTTCTTCGCCCAGTTGCCGGCGGCCTTGGATGCCCAGCTGGAAGAGTTGTTGATCCACTACCTGCTGGTCAACGCCGAGCACGCCCTGCGCCTCGACGCCCTGCTGGCGCGCACCGCCGAGATCCGTCGTTGGCGCCTGGCCGACTACCTGAAGAAGAGCGGCCGCGAGTGCACCCTGTTCGCCGTTACCCGTAGCGCCTTCGGCCTGATCGCCATTCGGCGCCGCTGGCTGGCCGCGCTGGAGGGCCTGATCGTCGATCCCGACGCCGCCCTGGCTGGCCTGCCGACCTTCAAGGACGGCGGTGCCGCCACCGTAGCGCGGGTGCAATGGCAGGGCCATGACCTGGTGCTCAAGAGATACAACATCAAGGGCTTCGGCCACTGGCTGACGCGCTTCTGGCGACCGAGCCGGGCCTGGCACAGCTGGCGCGAAGGGCATCGACTGCTGTTCCTTGGCATTCCCACCCCCGAGCCCTTGGCCGTGCGCGAGCGGCGCTTCCTCGGCCTGCGCGGACGCGCCTATTTGGTGACGCCCTTCGTCGAAGGTCCCAATCTGCTGGAGCGTTTCGCGCCCTATGTCGATTCCGCGCCGCCCGCAGCAGAACTGGACGCCCTGCTGGCACTGGTCGAGGCCCTGCGCCGCGAGCGCCTCGGCCATGGCGACTTCAAGGGCACCAATCTGCTCTGGCACGACGGCCGCTGGCTGGTGATCGATCTCGACGCCCTGCAGGCCTATGACAGCGACCGCGCCTACGCCAGCGCCTATGCCCGCGACCGTGCCCGGCTGCTGCGCAACTGGCCGGTTGGCAGCGCCCTGCACCGTCTGCTTGACGAGCGCCTGCCGCCGGCCTGAACGGCTCCGTTCGATAATCGACCCGTTTCGCTCGAGAATGAACTGACTAGTTAATTAGCTGGCTACCTTTGTGGCAAAATGCCGCAGCCTGAGGGGCCAGCCAGGGCGACCGACCCTTACGTTACGCCCGGCTTCCATAACGAGAACGAGATCCCTATTAGACGAACCCGCCAACGGCGGGCTTCTGGCGTGCATGTATTTCAAGGAGACAACGATGAGTGGCAACGGCGGCGCCTCGAGCGCCTGCAAATTCCTGGTATCCGCCTTGGGCGTACTGATCGCGCTGCTGGGCCTGGCGCTGGGCGGCGGAGGTCTCTACCTCGCGACCCTCGGCGGCAGCCTTTATTTTGTCCTCGGTGGCGCCTTGATGACCCTGGCCGGTGGCCTGATCGCTGCACGGCGGCCCCTGGGCGCCTGGCTGTACGGTCTGTTCCTCCTGGCGACCCTGATCTGGGCCCTGGCCGATGTCGGCCTGGTGTTCTGGCCGCTGGTGTCGCGGCTGCTGATGTTCGGTGCCATCGGCGCGGTGGTGGCCCTGGCCTATCCGGCGCTGGTGCGCAGCCGTGGCGGCGTGGCCGGCAAGGGCGGCTACGTGCTGGCCGGTCTGCTGGCGGTGGCTTGCGCGACGGGCTTCGCCTGGATGTTCAAACCGCAGCCGCTGGTGACTGCCACCACCACGCCGGCCATCACCCCGGTGACGCCCGAGACCGCCCAGAAGGATTGGCGGAGTTGGGGCAACACTACTGCCGGGACTCGGTTCGCCGCCCTGGACCAGATCACCAAGGCCAACGTCGGCGACTTGCAGGTCGCCTGGACCTTCCGTACCGGCGACGTGCCCCAGAGCAACGGTTTCGGCGCCGAGGACCAGGTGACGCCGCTGCAGGTCGGCAATAGCGTCTATCTCTGTACCGCGCACAACCAGGTGTTCGCCCTGGACGCCGACACTGGTGCCAAGCGCTGGTCCTTCGATCCCAAGGCCACCGCGCCCAACTGGCAGCGCTGCCGCGGGGTGGGCTACTACGAGGACGCCCCTGCCGCCCAGGCCAGCGCCGAGGCATCGGCCACTCCCGCCCAGCCGGCGGCCGTCTGCCAGAGACGTATCCTCACCACCACCATCGACGCCCGGCTGTTCGCCCTCGACGCCGACACCGGCAAGCCCTGCGCCGACTTCGGCGACAATGGCATGGTCGACCTCAAGGTCGGCATGGGCGAGGTCAAGCCGGGCTTCTACACCCTGACCGCCGCACCGCTGGTGGCGGGTGACCTCATCGTGGTCGGCGGTCGGGTGGCCGACAACATCGCGGTCAACGAGCCCAGCGGCGTGATCCGCGCCTACGATGTCCACACCGGCAAGCGCGTCTGGTTCTGGGACCTGGGCGGCGCGTCGCCGTCGACGCCGCTGCAACCGGGCAACGAATACCATCGCGCCACGCCCAACGTCTGGACCTCCATGGCCTATGACGCCAAGCTCGGGCTGATCTACCTGCCGACGGGTAATACCACCCCCGATGCCTGGGGCGGCGAGCGTACCCCGGATGACGACAAGTACAACTCCGCGGTGGTCGCCCTGGACGCCAAGACCGGTCAGGAGCGCTGGGTCTACCAGACCGTCCACCATGACCTCTGGGACTACGACCTGCCGTCGCAGCCGACCCTGGTCGACGTGCCGGACGGGCAGGGCGGGACCCTGCCGGGGCTGATCCAGACCACCAAGGCCGGCCAGGTCTTCCTGCTCAATCGCGAGACCGGCCAGCCCATCGCCGAAGTGCGCGAGCAGCCGGTCAAGGCGCCGGTGCCTGCCGTGGATGGCGAGCGTCATTCCCCGACCCAGCCAGTCTCCGTCGGCCTGCCCTCGATCGGCACCGAGACCCTCACCGAGTCGGCCATGTGGGGCGCCACCCCCTATGACCAGTTGCTCTGCCGCATCCAGTTCAAGAAGATGCGCTATGACGGCCTGTTCACCGCCCCCAGCACCGACGTCTCCCTGCAATGGCCCGGCTCCCTGGGTGGCATGAACTGGGGCAGCAACTCCATCGATCCCACCACTGGCTATCTGTTCGTCAACGACATGCGCCTGGGCCTGTGGACGCGACTGATCCCGCGCGCCCAGATGGAGAGCGACAAGGCCGGTGGCGTCGAGATGGGTGCCGCCTCCCAGACCGGCACGCCCTACGGCTCGCTGCGTAACCGCTTCCTCTCGCCGCTGGGCATTCCCTGCCAGGCACCGCCCTACGGCACCATGACCGCCATCGACCTCAAGACCCGCAAGGTCGCCTGGCAGGTGCCGGTGGGTACCGTGGAGGACACCGGTCCCCTGGGTATCAAGATGCACCTGCCGATCCCCATCGGCATGCCCACCCTCGGCGGTTCCCTGGCGACGCAGTCCGGCCTGCTGTTCTTCGCCGGCACCCAGGACTACTACCTGCGTGCCTACGACAGCGGCACCGGGCGCGAGATCTGGCGCGCACGCCTGCCAGTGGGCAGCCAGGGCACGCCCATCACCTATGTCTCGCCCAAGACCGGCAAGCAGTACGTGGTGATCAGCGCCGGCGGTGCCCGCCAGTCGCCGGATCGCGGTGACTACGTGATCGCCTACGCCTTGCCCGACAAGCGCTGATTTCCAGGCGCTGATCCCGCGAAGCCCGCCGGAGCGATCCGACGGGCTTCGTCGTTTCTGCCTTTCCCTCTGAGCTGTCTGGCCACAATGTGCCGTGGCGCGATTACCCCCGGCGGCGGTGAACGGCTATAATTCGCCGTTTTTGAGGCGAGGCGGGCTTGCAGCGGCCTCGCGAAACCCCAGCGAACTCCCCTGACTTCGCCCTGTACAGAGGCTTTACCTGTGTCCCTGACCGTCCTTGGCCTGTCCGGCGCCCTCAGCCACGATCCCTCCGCCGCGCTCTACATCGACGGCAAGCTGATCGCCGCGGTGGAAGAAGAACGCTTCGTGCGCGACAAGCATGCCAAGAACCGCATGCCCTACGAGGCGGCCAAGTTCTGCCTGGAGCAGGCCGGGATCACCCCCGCCGACGTCGACGTGGTGGCCATTCCCTATGCGCCCATCAGCCTGTTCGGCGAAGCCCGCTGGCACTACGCCAAGCGCTACGCCTACGCCCCGGATCGCGCCTTGGACGCCATCCTGTTCGGCAATCGCCGCTACCACCGTTATCAGAAGCGTATCGAATGGTGCCTGGTGCAACTGGGCTTCGACCTGAAGAAGGTCAAGCTGGAAGCCGTCGAGCACCACCTGGCTCACGCCTCCAGTGCCTATCACTGCTCCGGCTTCAGCGAAAAGACCGCCATCCTCGGCATCGACGGCAAAGGTGAGTACGCCACCACCTTCTTCGGCTACGGCGAGAACGGCAAGATCCACAAGATCAAGGAGTTCTACGACCCGGACTCCCTGGGTGGCCTCTATGGCGCCCTCACCGAATTCCTCGGCTTCGAGATGCTCGACGGCGAATTCAAGGTCATGGGCATGGCGCCCTATGGCGATGCCAGCAAGTACGATTTCTCGCGCCTGGCGAAATTCGAGAACGGCGAGCTGATCATCAACACCGACTACGCCAACGTCATCGGCTTCCGCCGCTACAAGGAAAAGGGCAAGGGCTATTACTTCTCGCCCAAGCTCATCGAGTGGCTGGGGCCCAAGCGCGAAGGCGACATCGCCGACGATCCCTACATCCACTACGCTGCCAGCATGCAGGCGCTGTTCGAACGCCTGGCGCTGGAGATGATGGACTACTACCTGGGCGACATCATCCGCGAGACCGGCAAGATCGCCTTCGCCGGCGGCTGCGCGCTCAACGTCAAGCTCAACCAGAAGATCATCGCCCGTCCCGAGGTCAAGGAGCTGTTCGTCCAGCCCGCCTCGGGCGATGCCGGCACCGCGGTCGGCGCTGCCGCCTACGTCTCCCATGCCCGCGGTGTGCCGGTGGAGAAGATGGAGCACGTCTATCTAGGCCCCGGCTACAGCAACGAAGATGTCATCGCCGCCTGCGCCCGCCATCCCAACGCACCCAAGTGGGAGCGGATCGACAACATGCCCCAGCGCATCGCCGAGATCATGGTGGCCGGCAATCCGGTGGCCTGGTTCCAGGGGCGCCTGGAGTTCGGTCCGCGCGCCCTCGGCGGTCGCTCCATCATCGGCTGCCCCAGCGTGCCGGGCGTGGCCGATCGCATCAATGCCCAGATCAAGTTCCGCGAGCGCTGGCGGCCGTTCTGCCCCTCCATGCTCGACACCGTGGCACCGCAGATGCTCAAGGTCGATCATCCCTCGCCCTTCATGACCTTTACCTTCGAGGTCAACGAGGAGTGGAAGAGCCGGGTACCCGAGGTGGTCCATGAAGACGGCACCTCCCGCGCCCAGGTGCTGGAACGCCGGCACAATCCGCGCTGGTACGACCTCATGGTCGAGCTGGAAAAGCTCACCGGCAACGGTGTCTCGCTCAACACCTCGCTCAACCGCCGCGGCGAGCCCATGGTCTGCTCGCCCACCGACGCCCTGAACATGTTCTTCGGCTCGGATCTGCAGTACCTGATCATGGAAGACATCCTGGTGGTCAAGGAGGGGGCTGGCCTATGACGCGTTCCGCCGAACCGCGGGTGCTGCAGTTCTGTCACGGCTACGACGGTCCCTTCCTCGACTGCGCCCGCCAGACCGCCAGCCTCTTCGCGGGCAGCGGCTATCGCGTCACCACGGTCTTTCTCACCGGCACCGCCGATGCCGAGGTGGCGGCCGGTTGCGGCAGCGACGAGGTGCTGTTCCTGGAGTATTCCTCACGGGACGTGCGCGGCCTCAAGCTCGGCGCCATCCAGGCGCTGCGCGAGATCGTCCGCTCGCGGGGCATCCGCTTCATCATCGCCCATCGCTTCAAGCCGATCTGGATCGCCTGTCTGGCCACCAACCTGCCGGTGATCGGCGTCCACCATGCCTTCGGCGACTACGACCGGCTCGGCCGGCGGCTGTTCGCCAAGCTGATGAGCAAACGCCTGAGCCTGCTCGCCGTGTCCGATGCGGTGCGCGATGAGCTCCGCCAGCGCCTCAAGGACTGGCCGGCCGAGCGCATCGAGACCCTCTACAATCGCCTGGACGTCGAGGCGGTGGAGCGCGAACTCTTGCCGGCCGACCAGGCCCGTGCCGAACTCAAGCTGCCCCATGACGCCTGGATCGTCGGCAACGTCGGGCGTCTGCATCCGGACAAGGACCAGGCCACCCTGCTGCGCGGCTTCGCGGCCGCCTTGCCGACCCTGCCGAACGACGCCCTGCTGGCGATCCTCGGCAAGGGCCGCCTGGAAGAGGGCCTCAAGGATCTGGCCCGCGAGCTGAACATCGCCGACCGGGTGCTGTTCCTCGGCCAGGTTGAAGGCGCCCGGCGCTATTTCAAGGCGTTCGACGTCTTCGCCCTGAGTTCCGACCAAGAGCCCTTCGGCATGGTGCTGTTGGAGGCCATGGCCGCCGGCGTGCCCCTGATCGCCACCGCCTGCGGCGGCGCCCGGGAGATCGTCGAAGGGGTGGGCTTCCTCTTCCCCCTGGGCGACGCCGAGGCCCTGGGCCAGGGCCTGCAGCACCTCGGCCGCCTGGCGCCGAGCCAGAAGCGTGCCTGCGTCCAGCACATGCGTGAACGCCTGGCCGAACGCTTCTCCGACGAGGCGGTACGCCGCGAGTTCTGGCGCCTGCCCATGGTCGCCGCCTTCAAGGCCCCGGCGCCGTGAAAGTCCTGTTCCTGGTCCAGAAGGAACAACGCATCCTGCTGGACCACTTCTATGCCAGCATCGCCGCCCAGTGCGACTGCGACCTGCGCTGGCTGAGCGACGAAGAGCAGGCCGACCTGCGCGGCTATTTCCGCCGCGCCGTACCCCAGCCCGAGCAATACGATCGCATCCTGCTGTTTCTGCGTTTCAAGAAGCAGCTCAAGCAGATCGCCTTCATCCGCAGCCTACCCAATCTGGTCGAGCTGGAGCACGACGCCTACCAGAACTTCATCCCCTGCAAGTACACCGGCAAATTCAGCCGCTACTACCGGGCCATCCCCCACATCCGGGTGCTGGTCTCCGGCGCCGGCGTGGCGCGGCGGCTGCAGGAGGAGGGGGTGGACGCCGTCTTCGTGCCCAAGGGCTACGACGACAGCCGCCTGCGTGACCTGGGTATCGAGCGTGACATCGAGCTGGGCTTCGTCGGCAGCCTGGGCAGCGTGGCCTACAGCGGGCGCAAGCAGCTGCTGGAAGACCTGGCCAAGGTCGAGCCGCTGCTGATCACCAAGACCCGCTCGGGCGAGGAATACCTGCAGACGCTCAATCGCATTCGCTTCTTCGTCGGCGCCGACGTCGGCATGGGCGAATACATGATCAAGAACTTCGAGGCCATGGCTTGCGGCTGCCTGCTCTTCACCTATGACCAGGGTGACGAGGAGAACCAGGCGTTGGGTTTCGTGGATGGCGTCAACGTGGTGCTCTATCGCTCGCTGGACGAATTGCGGGAAAAACTCGCCGCACTGCGCGCCGATCCCGCGCGCGCCGCAGCCATTGCTCGCGCCGGAGAGGCTCTGGCGCGTCACTCTTTCGCCTTCGGCCACTTGGGTGAACGCGTGGTTTCGGCTATAACCCCAGCGCTGCGGCCGGCGGTCGCGCCGGGGTTCCTGCAACGCCTGTTGGCCAGGCTGGGACGCTGATGCGCCGCCCTGGGCCCGGCTTTCGACTCACCTGGCAGAAAGGGTAGAACGTGCAGTTTTCCGCCGACAGCGACATTTCCCTGGTCGTCACCAGCTGCGGCCGCTTCGAGCTGCTCACGCAGACGCTGGCGACCTTCGACGAATTCAACACCGCCCCCATTCGCCGGGTATTCATCACCGAGGATTCCGGTGATGAGCGCGTCCGCGACTGCATCCCCGCACACTGGCGCGAGCACACCGACTTCATCGTCAACAATCCCAAGCTTGGCCAGATGAAAAGCGTCGACGCCGCCTACGCGCGGGTCGAAACGGCCTGGATCTTCCATTGCGAAGACGATTGGGCCTTCTATCGCCCTCGCTTCATCGAGGATTCCCAGGCACTGCTGGAGGCCGATCCCCAGGCGTTGCAGGTCTGGCTGCGCAGCCATGCCCATGACCTGGCGATCCATAGCCCCTACGTCTATCTCAAGCCGCGGCAGGTGCACGCCGGCATCGCCTTTTACGAAGTCGGCTCGCACAAGCCCGAATGGCAGGGCTTTTCCTTCAATCCCGGTCTGCGTCGGCGCGCCGACTATCTCCTGCACGCCCCCTATGGCGAGCTGAGCGGTGAAAAGGAGCTCTCCCGGCGTTATGCCGATGAAAACCGCTATGCGTTGATCCTGGAAAACGACGCCGTCCTGCATACCGGTTTCGGTCAGCACGTGGTCAGCGACAAGGATCGCCAGGACAAACAGAAGCGTCGGCGCATGGAGCGCATCAAACTGGCATTGGCCTTCCTGGTCGGTGCACTCCTGGGAGCCCTGTTGTGGTGACACCCCTGCTCGATCGTCTGCAGCACAGCCGTTACTTCACCCTGGCGGTGCTGGTGTTCATGGCTGCCTATCTGTGCATTCCCGTTGCGAAGTGGATCAACAGCTTCTACTACGCGACCATCGCCCTGCCGGCGCTGATCCTCTTCGTGCTGCGCCCGCGCCTGATCGACTGGCGCTCGCCGCTGTTGCTGCTCTGGTTGGTGTTCCTCGCCTGGTTCATCGTGCCGGGCGCGTGGGCGGAGGAGGGGATGTTCTTCAAGCACATCCTCTATGTGCTGCTGTTCGTGTTGATCGTGGCCTGCCTGGTGGATGGCGACTTTTTCCGTCGACCGGGTCTGGTGCGCCTCGCCTTCTGGATCGTCTGTGCCTATGCGGTGGGCTCCAGCCTGGTCTTCTGGCTCACCGGCCACTATGCCGTTGGCCAGCGGGTGGTTCATCTCCCGGGGCGGATCTCCAATCCGATCTACGTGAGCATCTGGCTGGTCTGCCTGGGTGGTCTCGCCGCCCCTACCTGGATTCGCGAGCGGCGCTGGGGCGAGTTGCTGGCTGCGGTGGTGATCGCCATCGTCGGTATTTCCTTCGCTCTGCAGACCCGTACCGGCCTGGTGGGCATAGGCTTTCTCGCCGCCCTCGGCGTGCTCTTCGCCTTCCCACGCTTTCCGCTGCGGACCCTGGCTTTCGTCGTCCTGGTCAGTGCCCTGATCGCCGGGGTCATTCAGGTCGTGCATACCGAGGCCTGGTTCGTGTCTTTCTGGGGGCGTGCCGATTCCGGGCGCATAGAGCTGTTCCACTTCATGGTCAAGGATTGGGAAGGCTGCGGTTGGTGGCTGGGCTGCGGCCTGGGTTACCAGAGTCACGATCTGCTGCACGGCACTGAAGCCATCCAGCATCCGCACAACATCTTCGTCTCCCTGGGTATCTATACCGGGCTGGTGTCGCTGCTGATCTTCGGCGTGCTGATGCTGGCGACCCTGGGCGCCGCGCTGCGCCACCGCGATCCCTGGGGGCTGTATTTGGCGGTGGCCCTGCTGATGCTCAACTTCGACGGCGCCAAGCTGATCGGCAATCCGGACGAGTTGTGGCCGCTGGTGTTGTTGCCGGCGGCGATGATCGCCGGTGCCGAGGTGCAGCGGCGGCGCAAGCTGGCGTTGGGCCAGGCGCTGCCGGTCTAGTCTTGTAGTTGGCGTTCGAGGTCGCGCCAGTCCAAGGGCTGGCGACAGGCCTCGGCGTAGGCGCGCAGGAAGGGTTCGCGGCCGGGCTGGAACAGCCAGTCACGGTCTTCGCTATAACGCAGCAGGTGATGGAAGTTGCGCACCCGCAGGCGCAGCGGCAGGCGGCGGGCGTGGCAACGCAGATCGGCGATGTCGATCAGGCCCAGACGGCCCTCGGGCGTCAGCACCACGTTGCCCAGATGCAGAGAGCGGAAGTAGACGCCACTGTCGTGCAGGCCGGCGATGAAGTGCCCCAGCGCCGGGCGCAACTCCTCTGCCTGCGCCGACTCACGCAACTGGCGCAGCGTCTGGCCGGGTAGCGGGCTGTAGTGGACCACGTCGCGCTGCAGCGAGGCGGCGCGATAGACCTCCAGCACCTGCGGACAGGGAATGCCGCGCTCGGCTAGCTGGCGAGCGTTGTCGGCGAAGCGCTGGGCATAGGGGAACAGCGCGGCCGAGGTCAGCAGCCGCTTGCGGCGGAACAGCTTGAGGTAGCTGCCGTCGGTGAGGCGCAGGACCTTGTCGCCATGATGATCGGCTTCCACCACCTGGGCGGCGTCGCGCAGTTCGAGATAGCGCGAATGTTCGAGAGGCTTCATGCAGGACCCGTCAACGTCAGGGCGTGCATGTTACCCGAAGGTGGCAGGCTGTGAAGCCCTACGACCTATCCACGCGCTTGTTGGTAGAATCAGATTTTTGCCGGCACCCTTACATGCGTCCAACTCGTCAGCTGCTGTACTTCGTCTACGGCGGCGCTCAAGTCTATCGGCAGGAACTCAAGTTCAGCCTGCTCAGCGCCCTGCACTGGCGGCAGCAGCAAGACATCGCCATCCGCGTCGTGACCGATCGGCCGCAGGACTATCAGGGCTGGCCGGTGGAACTGCTGCCCATCGACGGTGCGACGCTCCAGGCGTGGCAGGGGCAGCACGGCTACCTGCATCGCAGCAAGGCCTGCGCCATCGCCTGGGCGTTGCCGCGGGCGGACAAGACGCTGTTCCTCGACAGCGATACCGTGGTTCAGGCGCCGCTTTCGCCTCTGTTCGACGGTATCGATGAGCAGCGTGGAGTGATGGACGTCGAAGAGTGGCGCTGGCGCAAGGCGCGCGCCCGTCCCGAATTCGCCCGCTTCGCCGCTGCGTTGGCCGAGCGGCGTCAGGAGCCGGCCGAAGACACCCGCCTCTACAACAGCGGGGTCTGCGGGCTGGCGCGCAGCCACCAGGCGCGGGTCGAGCAGGCGATCAGCCTGATCGACGACTGGCAGGGGCACGACGACGAAGTCCATACCCTGGAGCAGATCGCCCTGTCGTTCAACCTGGCGGACCTGTCCATCACCGAGGCGCGGGGTGCCATCCGCCACTACTACGCGGAAAAGCGCTTTCTGCATTTCATGCTGGCGCACTTCTTCGAGCGCTATGGCGAGGACTACACGGCCGAGTTGCGGCGTCACTGGCAGGAGGTGCCCCTGACCAAGCCGTTGCCCGATGTCTGGACTCGATTGCGGGTGAAGTGGCAACTGGCCGGTCTGGACAAGCAGCGGGCGAGCCTGGGGCGCAAACTGCTCTATGGCTGCCTGGCACCCCAGGACAGCTATGCCCGCGCCTGCCGCCACGTCTGGTGGGAGCGGGCGCTCAGCGAACGCCTGGGCGGCGGTGACCGCCAGGCGTTCGCCGAAGGCATCTGGCCGAACGACCTGCCCCGTCCCCACCTGGCCGATGAAGCCAGTGCCGCACTCGATTACCTGCGCAAGCGGATGCGCGGCTAGGCCGGCACTCCTTCAGGACTCTCCACATGCGAACGCTCTTTCTCGTCGTCCTCTATGGCCTGCGTCCCGTGGACGCGGCTACCTTGCGCAGCCTGCTGGCTCTGCCCGTCGCCAGCCTACCGCCGGACAGTGCCCTGCTGATCTGGAACAACGGTCCCCAGACTCTGGGTGAGGCAGAACGTCAGTCACTGCTGGCCGCCCCGGGCTGGGCCCGGGTATTCATCGAGGAAGACCTCGGCAATCCGCCCCTGAGTCGGGTCTACAACCAGGCACTACGCCTGGGCGCCGAACGGCTGGTCATCTTCGATCAGGACACTGTGGTGGACGGACGCTACCTGGCGGCGCTGGGGCGGGAGGCCGAGTTACTGGTACCCCTGGTGCTGGGCGCGGGGGCCATCCGCTATCCCCACCAGTACAAGCAGGTGGTCACCGAGGAAGGTCCGTTGGAACCTCAGGCCACCGTCACCATCAGCTCCGGGATGTGCCTGTCGCAGGGCCTGGCCGAGCGCATCGCCGCCCGCCATGGCGATGTCTTCGACGAGCGATTCGCCCTCTATGGCGTCGATGTCTCTTTCTTCCTGCGGGTCCAGGCGCTGGCCCGGGAAGCGCCGGTCGAATTGCTATGCGCCGGGATACTGGATCATTCGCTGTCCGAGCTGGAAGCCGAGACCCCGGCTCAGCGGCGTTTTCGCGACATCGAGAAATTCTATGTCGCCCTGCTGCTGCGCCTGCACTACAAAGGCGCCTCGCGCACCAAGGTACTGCGCTACCTCGTCCGCCAATTGCTGGGCAATCGCCTCTATCTGTACGGCGTGCTGCCGCGCATGGTGCAGACCATCTTCAGAGGCCGGCATCCACGGGCGTGACGCCTGGTCGCGGGCGGATCACCGCTTCGTGACGACTGTAGTAGAGACTGTCGGCGGGGATGTCGCGCATCACTAGGGCGCCGGCACCGACCACCACGTTGTCGCCGATGGTCAGGTGATCGCCGACGATGCAGACGTGGGCGCCGAGGCTGACGTTGTCACCGATGAAGATGCCGACCAGTTGCGCCGGATCGTCACTCTTGATACCGATGGTGGTGTGCTGGCGGATCATCACGTTACGCCCGATCACCGCCAGATTTGACACACAGATACCCATGCGATGGGGCAGGCGCAGCCCCGGCCCTATGCGCGCGCCCAGTAGGATCTCGATGTTGTGCCGACGGATCAGTCGGCGATTGATGCGCTCGGCCAGCTTGCGATAGTTGAGCAGACCGCGCGGGCGGCAATAGAGGAACTGCGCCAAGCGATACCAGAACAGAAAACTCGGACTTTCCCCGGCCGATACGCGCCGTAGTAGGCGTTTGATCCGCAGCGGTTTGCCAGGCGCGTCGAGCACCTCCAGGCGCCAATAGTCCTTGAGTTCGGCGAAGCTGGCGATCAGCGGTGGCATGACAAACGTTCCGGAGCTGGGGAGGGCAAGCCTAGCGGAAAATCCCGCCGCTGGGTCGGCGGCGGGTGCGTGTTAACATGGCGCTTTTGCGTCACGACGAGACCATGAGCCAAGACTCCCCTGCGCAGACTTCCAGCCTGAAGATCTATTTCCGCCTGCTCGGCTATGTGCGGCCGTATATCGGCATGTTCGCCCTGAGCATCGTCGGTTTCCTGATCTTCGCCTCCACCCAGCCGATGCTGGCGGGCATCCTCAAGTACTTCGTCGACGGCCTGAACAACCCCAATGCCTCCATGTTTCCGGGCTGGCCCCTCGTCGGCGGTCTGCACCTGGTCGAAGCGGTGCCACTGATGATCATCCTGATCGCCGCCTGGCAGGGTGTCGGTTCCTTTCTTGGCAACTACTTCCTGGCACGCGTTTCCCTGGGGCTGGTGCACGACCTGCGGGTGGCGTTGTTCAACCACATGCTGCGTCTGCCCAATCGCTACTTCGATGCCAATAACTCGGGGCACCTGATCTCGCGCATCACCTTCAACGTCACAATGGTCACCGGCGCTGCCACCGAGGCGATCAAGGTGGTGATCCGCGAGGGCATGACCGTGGTCTTCCTGTTCGCCTCCCTGCTGTGGATGAACTGGAAGCTGACCCTGGTGATGGTCGCCATCCTGCCGCTGATCGCCCTAATGGTGACCAGCGCCAGCCGCAAGTTCCGCAAGCAGAGCAGCAAGATCCAGTCGGCCATGGGCGACGTCACCCACATCACCTCCGAGGCCATCCAGGGCTACCGGGTGGTGCGCAGCTTCGGCGGCGAGACCTACGAGCAGCGGCGCTTCCTCGACTCCAGCATCGCCAACACCGACAAGCAACTGACCATGACCAAGACCGGCGCGGTCTATACGCCCATGCTGCAACTGGTCATCTACTCGGCCATGGCGGTGCTGATGTTCCTGGTGCTCTGGCTGCGGGGCGAAGCCTCCGCCGGTGACCTGGTGGCCTACATCACCATGGCCGGCCTGCTGCCCAAGCCGATCCGCCAGCTTTCCGAGGTCAGCTCCACCATCCAGCGCGGCGTGGCCGGTGCGGAAAGCATCTTCGAGCAGCTCGACGAACCCGCCGAGCGCGACGATGGCCGTGAAGAGCGCGAGCGCGTCCAGGGTCGCCTGGAGGTGCGCAACCTGACCTTCCGCTACCCCGGTACCGACAAGGCCGTACTGGAAGGCATCGACTTCGTCGCCGAACCCGGCCAGATGGTGGCCCTGGTAGGTCGCTCGGGCAGCGGCAAGTCGACCCTGGCCAATCTCATCCCGCGCTTCTACCAGCACGAAGAGGGCGAGATCCTCCTCGACGGCTTGGAGATCCAGGACTATCGCCTGACCAATCTGCGCCGGCACATCGCCCTGGTGACCCAGCACGTCACCCTGTTCAACGACAGCGTCACCAATAACATCGCCTACGGCGATCTGGCCGGGGCGCCCATGGAGCAGGTCAAGGCGGCGGCCGAAGCGGCCTATGCCGACGAGTTCATCCAGCGCCTGCCACAGCAGTACGACACCCAGGTCGGCGAGAACGGCGTGCTGCTCTCCGGCGGTCAGCGCCAGCGTCTGGCCATCGCCCGGGCGCTGCTGAAGAACGCGCCGCTGCTGATCCTCGACGAGGCCACCTCGGCCCTGGACACCGAATCCGAGCGGCACATCCAGGCGGCGCTGGACCGGGTCATGCAAGGACGTACCACCCTGGTGATCGCTCACCGGCTCTCCACCATCGAAAAGGCCGACCTGATCCTGGTCATGGACCATGGCCGCATCGTCGAGCGTGGTAGCCACAGCGAGCTGCTGGCGCTGAACGGCTACTACGCGCGCCTGCACGCCAAGCAATTCGAGGAGGTCGCGCCGCCGGCGCCGACGATCGAATGCTGAACCGACTGCGTTTCTGGCGTGAGCGCGGCTGGACGACGATTTCCGCCGCCGACTATGCCGCCACCTGGCAGCGCTATGGCGGCAGTGTCGCCACCCACCCAGAGGTCGTTGCCCGTCTGGCCGAACTGGCCGGCATCCCGGTGCGCTACCTGGGCTGGGCCGGCGCAGAGGGCTGGCAGGCGGCGGTACCCTGCTGGGGCCGTGAGCTGGCGCTGTCCCGCGCGGTGCTGAAGAAGCGCCGCCAGCGTGCCCTGTTCGACCTGGGCAATGCCGAGATCATCCTGCCCGCTGCCCAGGGCGCTGCTGCACCTCTGCGCCAGCGAGCCCGTTATCTGTCGCCACTGTGTGAAGAGCGTTTCGCCGGTCTGCGCCGGCAGAGCGAAGAACTGGCCATGCTCCGTGAGCCGGAGGCCTGGTCGAAAAAATTCCGCTACAACCAGCGTCGTGAGCAGCGCCTCTTCGAAGACGCCGGCGGGCGTGCTCTGCCCATGGCCGAGCTGGACAGTGCCGAACAGGCACGCATCTATGCCCAACTGTTCGAAGCCCGCTGGGGCTTCGAGGTACCGGGCAAGGCGCGGCTGACCGAGGTGTTCGCCCTGCTGCGCGAGTTCATGACCGGCTCGGTGCTGATGCTCGGCGAGCGGCCGGTGGCCATCCAGGTGCTCTATCGGGTCGAGGCACCGGAGTGGCTCAGCGTCGAGTACGTCAACGGCGGCGTCGAGCCCAGTTGCAGCGACCTCAGCCCGGGCAGCGTCCTCACCTATCTGAATACCCAGGCGGCCTGGCAGGACGCCCGTGCCCTGGGCAAGACGTTGCGTTATTCCTTCGGCCGCGCCGACCGGGACTACAAGGACCGTTGGTGCCACCGCGTCACCGTCTTCGAGAGCTGAGATGACCGCCCGCAAACAAGCCCTGCTCAAACGTCACCGCCGTCACAAGCGACTGGCCCTGGCGGTCATCGCCGTCGTGCTGCTCGGTTGCCTGGTATTCGGGCCCTGGTGGAGCGCGCCACTGCTGGCGCTGCTGGTCTGGCTCGGCCACGAGGCCTGGTTCGCCGATCACCTCTTCTATTCGCCGCGGGACAACTACAGCTACCAGTTTCCTGCCGAGACCCTGGTCCTGGGCCTGCATCTGCAACAGGGTCGCCTGGGGGCGGTGGAACTGCCGCCGGGCGAGCTGACGCTGTTCCTGGAGTGCCGCCTGCGCGCCAGCTGGCTGGGCCGACTGCTGGACCCCCAGGTGCGGCTGCGCGCCGGTGATGACAGCGATCGCCAGGACTTCGAGCGCGGCGTCGCCGGGCGGCGCTACGTCAACCTCAGTGGCTACACCGAGGCCCTGCGTCGCGGCGAGCTGCAGCTCTGGACTCGCTTCTGCCGGCTGCAGGGCGAGTTGCGCCTGCATGTCTTCGCCCAGCCGGATTTCCGCAGCAAGCGGGTGATGGTCATCGCGCCCCATGCCGACGACGCCGAGCTGGCCGCCTTCGGCCTTTACAGTCAGGCGCGGGAAGCCAGCATCGTCACCCTGACCCAGGGCGAGATCGAGGCCGAGCATTACCAACGGCTTGGCCTCGACCGCCAGGCCGCTGCCCGGCTCAAGGGCCGGCTGCGTACCTGGGACAGCCTGGTCACCCCCCTGTGGGGTGGGGTACTGCCCGAGCGTTGCTTCCAGCTGGGCTATTACTGCCTGCAGTTGCCAGCCATGCGCCAGGCGCCGGACGAAGCCTTCGCTTCCCGTGAATCCGGCGAGAGCGACATCCGTAGCGCACGCCACTACAACGCCTTCGATCTGCCCGGCGATGCCAACGGCGTGCCGACCTGGCGTAATCTGGTGGCCGATCTGGTCGCGCTGCTGGAGCACTTCCGTCCCGAGGTGGTGGTGCTGCCGCATCCGCAGATCGACCCCCATGCCGATCACGTGGCCAGTACCCAGGCCCTGCGCGAGGCCATGGCCGCGAGCAACTGGCAGCCCGAGTTGGAACTGCTCTACGCCAACCACCTGCACGACAACGACCGCTGGCCCATGGGCCCGGCCGAAGGGGGCATCCCCCTGCCGCCGGCCATCGAGACACCGGCGCCGCTGGTGCCCTGGAGTCCGTTGCTCACGCCCGAGCGCCGGTTGGACAAGGCCATGGCCCTGGGCATGCAGCATGACCTGCTGGTACCACTGCCGGCCAAGAAGCGCCTGCGCCGTGCCATCCAGTGGCTGCTGGCCGGCCGCCGCTGGCCGCGCACCGGGGAAGACGAGTTCTTCCGCAAGGCCGTGCGGCGCCACGAGCTGTTCTGGATAAGCCGCCGCGACGAGCTCTGACCCCGGCCTCTCCCGCTGGCAGGCGCTTCCGGAGCGCCTTGGCCCCTATGCTATGATCGCCGCCATTTTCGCGCTTTGGAGCCTGTCCCTATGAAGCTGACCATGCCTCGCTTCGATCTCGCGCCGGTCCTGGTGGTCGGCGACGTGATGCTCGACCGCTACTGGCACGGCACCACCTCGCGGATCTCCCCCGAGGCGCCGGTTCCCGTGGTACGGGTCGACCAGCACGAGGATCGTCCCGGTGGCGCGGCCAACGTCGCCCTCAACATCGCCGCCCTGGGCGCACCGGCCTACCTGGTCGGCGTCACCGGCCAGGACGAGGCCGCCGATGCCCTGACCGATAGTCTGAGAGCCGCCCATGTCCAGGTACGCTTCCAGCGCATCGCCGAGCAGCCGACCATCGTCAAGCTGCGCATCATGAGTCGCCACCAGCAATTGATCCGCGTCGACTTCGAAGAACCCTTCGACACCGACGCCCAGGCGCTGGCTTCGGACACCGCCGCCATGCTGGCCGGGGTCAAGGTGCTGGTGCTGTCCGACTACGGTAAGGGGGCTCTGAAGAACCACCAGGCGCTGATCCAGCTGGCCAAGGCGCGCAACATTCCGGTGCTGGCCGATCCCAAGGGCAAGGACTTCTCCATCTATCGCGGCGCCAGCCTGATCACGCCGAATCTCTCCGAATTCGAAGCCATCGTCGGCGTCTGCGCCGACGAAGCCGACCTGGTGGCCAAGGGCAACGAGCTGATGGCGCGGTTGGACCTGGGCGCCCTGCTGGTGACCCGTGGCGAGCACGGCATGACCCTGCTGCGCCCCGGTCAGGCCGCCTTGCACCTACCGGCCCGCGCCCGCGAGGTGTTCGACGTCACCGGCGCCGGCGACACCGTGATCTCCACCCTGGCCGCCGCCCTGGCGGCGGGCGAGGAACTGCCCCAGGCGGTAGCCCTGGCCAATCTGGCCGCCGGCATCGTGGTCGGCAAGTTGGGTACCGCCGCCATCAGCGCCCCCGAGCTGCGCCGCGCGGTACAACGCTCGGAAGGCTCGGAGCGGGGTGTCCTGACCTTGGAACAGTTGCAGCTGGCCATCGAGGACGCCCGCGCCCATGGCGAGAAGATCGTCTTCACCAACGGCTGCTTCGACATCCTCCACGCCGGTCATGTCACCTACCTGGAGCAGGCACGCGCCCAGGGCGATCGGCTGATCGTCGCGGTCAACGACGACGCCTCGGTTACCCGCCTCAAGGGTCCGGGTCGGCCGATCAACAGCGTCGACCGGCGCATGGCGGTACTGGCCGGCCTTGGCGCGGTGGACTGGGTCATCCCCTTCAGCGAGAACACCCCGGAGCGCCTGCTGGAACAGGTGCGCCCGGACGTGCTGGTGAAGGGGGGAGACTACAAGAGCGTCGAAGAGGTGGTCGGGGCCCAGATCGTGCAGGGCTACGGCGGCGAGGTGCGCATCCTCGGCCTGGTGGAGAACAGCTCCACCACCGCCATCGTCGAGCGCATCCGCAACCGCACCTGATCGCGAGCGCTCGGGTTAAGCTGGGCGCAGAACCGCTACGGAGCTGCGCCATGCCCTCGACGCCCCAACTGATCCTTGGTACCCGCACCGATGGTCAACCCCTCGGTCACCCCCTGAAACTGGCCAATCGCCACGGCCTGATCGCCGGGGCGACGGGGACCGGTAAGACGGTCACCCTGCAGCGCCTCGCCGAGGCCTTCAGCGATGCTGGCGTCGCGGTCTTCGCCGCCGACATCAAGGGCGATCTCTGCGGCCTGGGTGCGGCCGGTGTCCCCCAGGGCAAGCTGGCCGAACGCATCGCTGCCCAGGGCCTGCCGCACCAGCCGCAGGCCTATCCGGTCACCCTCTGGGACGTCGATGGCCAGAGCGGTCATCCGTTGCGGACTACCCTGAGCGAAATGGGGCCGCTGCTGCTGGGCAATCTGCTGGAGCTGACCGACAGCCAGCAGGCCGCCTTGCACGCTGCCTTCAAGGTGGCCGATCGCGAAGGCCTGCTGCTGCTCGATCTCAAGGATCTCAAGGCCGTCCTCAATCACCTGCGCGAGCAACCCGAGGCGCTCGGCGAGGACCGCGCCCTGTTCGCCGGGGCGTCGGCCCAGGCGCTGCTGCGCCGCCTGGCGACCCTGGAGCAGCAGGGCGCCGAAGCCTTCTTCGGCGAGCCGGCCCTGCAATTGGAGGACGTGTTGCGGCCCGAAGCCGATGGCCGTGGGCGTATCCACCTGCTCGATGCCAGTCGGCTGGTGCACGAGGCTCCCAAGGTCTATGCCACCTTTCTGATCTGGCTGCTGGCCGAGTTGTTCGAGCAACTGCCCGAGCGAGGGGACGCCGACAAGCCGGTGCTGGCGCTGTTCTTCGACGAGGCCCACCTGCTGTTCGGCGATACGCCCAAGGCGCTGCGCGATCGCCTGGAGCAGGTGGTCCGGCTGATCCGCTCCAAGGGCGTCGGCGTCTATTTCGTCACCCAGTCGCCTGCCGATCTGCCGGACGACATCCTGGCCCAGCTGGGGCTGCGCATCCAGCACGGCCTGCGCGCCTTCACCGCCAAGGAGCAGAAGGCCCTGCGCGCGGTGGCCGATGGCTTCCGCCCCAATCCGGCCTTCGACAGCCTGCAGGTGCTCACTGAGCTCGGCATCGGCGAGGCGCTGGTGGGCAGTCTGGAAGACAAGGGCACCCCGGCGATGGTGGAGCGGGCAGCCATCGCCCCGCCGCAATCGCGGGTCGGTCCCCTGAGCGAAGCCGAGCGCCAGGCGCTGATCCGCCAGTCGCCCCAGGCGGGTCGCTACGATCGCCCGGTGGATCGCGAGTCGGCCTACGAGATCCTGCGCGATCGCCAGGCCGCACGGGTGCCGGACGAGGCGCCCGCACCGGCGAAGACAAAGGAGGGCGGCGCCCTCGGCGATGTGCTGGGCGAGTTGGCCGGCCAGGCGCTCAAGAGTGCGGCCCGCCAGGCGGCCAATCAGTTGGGTCGCCAACTGGTGCGCGGCTTGCTGGGCTCGCTGCTGGGCAGCAAGCGCCGCTGACCCTCGGCCAAAAAAAAGACCCCGCCAAGGCGGGGTCTTTCGTCTCACGCAGGGATTACATGCGCGGGGCGACCGGGTTGGCGTCGTTGGAGATGGTGACTTCCACGCGACGGTTCAGGGCGCGGTCGGAGGCATTGCTGTTGCTGGCCACCGGGAAGTTCTTGCCATAGCCGCGGGTCTGGATGCGGCTCGGCTCGACCCCGGCGCTGATCAGCGCGGTCTGGATGGCCTGGGCGCGACGCTCGGACAGCTGCTGGTTGTAGGAGTCGCTGCCGACGCTGTCGGTATAGCCCTCGACGATCACCTTGCGTTCGGGATTCTGCTTCAGGTAGTCGGCCAGCTTCTGGGCGTTGGCATAGCCCTGGGGCTTGAGCTCGGCCTTGTTGAAGTCGAACAGCACGTTGCCGAAGGTCACCACGGTACCGCGGTCGGTCTGCTTGGCCTGCAGGGCGTCCTGCAGCTGCTTGAGCTGGGCGGTGCGGGCATCCAGACGGGCCTGGGTACGCTCGGCGTCGACGTTCTGCATATCGGCTTCGGTCATGCGCAGCTTGATGGTCTGCAGGGCGGTCTGGATACGCTGGTTGGTCAGGTAGGCCAACTGGTCGACGGTCTTCTCGTTCTCACCGTCCTTGTAGGCCTTCTCGGTCTTCTGCAGCCAGGTGCCGGCGTCCTTGGTTTCCAGAGCGGCCAGCTGGGCGGCTTGCGGCTGGGACTCCAGGGCGGAATAGTCAGCCTTGGCCTTTTCCAGGTTGGGGTTGGGCGGCGTGGAGCAGGCGGCCAGGGCCAGGCTGAGCAGCGACACGGCAGGGATCAGAATGTGTTTACGCATGGTGGTCATCCTTTAATGGGCGAAGGTGAGGAGGGAAGGCCGCTTACTGCTGGACCTTCTTCTGCAGGTTCTGCTGGAGCTGCAGGTTGATCTGACCTTCCTCACGGATCTGCTGGATGCTGTTCTGGGCATCCTTGAGCGCCGCTTCGGCCTTGGCGGCCTGGGTCTTGCGGGTGGCCAGGCGGGCGTCCCATTCGGCCTGCTCAGCCAGCTGCTTGGCTTCGTCGTACTTCTCGTTGGAGAGGGCGGTCTGGGCCTGGGTCCACTTGTCCTGCGCCGACTTGGTCTCGATGGGCGCGTACTGGTTGCCACCCGAGCTCACGGCTTCGTTGACGGCGGACTGGGTCACGGCCATCTGCGCGGTCGGCGGGTTGCCGGCACAACCGGCCAGCAACAGCGAGCTGCCCAGCGCAAGGGCTGCTAGTTTCAGGGTGCAGGCTTTGGAAAGGGACTTTTGGGCAGTGGCACTCTTCATGGATTCAAGCTCCGTTATTGATCCGAAAAGCGCGCCGCCGGCACGGGCAGGGCGGGCGCCTGGTCAGGAAAAGCCGCACCTGGAAGAAAGCCCTGCCCGTTCCGAAAGGTCCGTGGCGGGCGTCTACAGACAGCCCTCGTCCAGCGCTGCGGTCTGATCCTGTGACCGCTCATCCGCTAAAAATGTTCACTGGCTATCGAATTTCCCCCGGCGCCAAGGCCCTTCGCAGAGCGTTGGCGCCGTAGGTAAGACTGCAGGTCAGGGCGTCTGGAGGCCGCCTTCCGCCTGCAGGCGCTGCAGGTGCTTGCGCGCCAGTTCGAGAAAGCGCGGGGTCGTCCCGGCGTCCGCATAGAGGGGGTCTCCCAGTTCGTCGGTGGCCACCACCTCGTCGCCCTGGACATAGGGAAAACTGGCTTCGAGCTCCTCGAACGCCGCCGCCAGCAATTCCCCGAGCAGCGCCTCGGGCGTGCGCTGGGGATAGAGCTCATGCAAGGCTTCCAGGCGGGCGGCGGTCTCCAGGTCCAGCTCCAGGGTGTAACGGCGGGTGCCGCGCGCTGGCGTGGCCTGTAGCTCCCACTGGTGGGCGAGTTCGCGAATCTTCATGGGCATCTCCCGTGGCGTTAGGCAAAGGTCGGATGGTCAGTCCGTGCGGGGCTGGGCACCCTGAGCCGGCGGGTCTTGCAACCGGCGTGGCAAGGTGCTGTGCTCAGCGCTAGTGTGGTGTTTCAGAAGTTCGCGCAAGAATTGGCGAGTGATTTTTGTTCGTGGGCTAGGCGCCGCGACGAGTCATAGCAGGGCTATGGCGAGGAGTGGCAACGACGTCCATGGCGGTCCGCCGCTG
>NZ_CAJYDW010000018.1 GCF_913774235.1 uncultured Pseudomonas sp.
CCGAGAAGGCGATGCCCAGGGCGCCCATCACCACGAAGACGTGCTGCCAGCCGAAGTGGTAGACGATCCAGCCCATCAGCGGCGCGAACAGCACGGTGGCGAAGTATTGCGCCGAGTTGAAGATGGCCGAGGCGGTGCCGCGCTCCTTGGTGGGGAACCAGGCGGCGACGATGCGCGCGTTGCCGGGGAAGGAGGGCGCTTCGGCCAGGCCAACCATGAATCTCAGGGCGAACAACAGGAATACCGCGGTACCGATGCCGAATTCACCGATGTAGCCTTGCAGCATGGTGAACACCGACCAGGTGAAGATGCTCGCCGCATAGACCTTCTTCGAGCCGAAGCGGTCGAGCAGCCAGCCGCCGGGAATCTGGCCGAGCACATAGGCCCAACCGAAGGCGGAGAAGATGTAGCCGAGGGAGACGGCACTGATGCCGAGGTCTTTCTGCAGGCTGGAGCCGGCGATGGAGATGGTGGCGCGGTCGGCGTAGTTGATCGTGGTCACCACGAACAGCATGAACAGGATCAGATAGCGGACGCGGGTCTGCTTGGTTTCGTGCATGGAGAGCTCCCACTGGTTTGTTTTTGTGTGCGGGCTGACATCGTGTAGCGAGCTTAGGTTGTAGGTCGTCTGACAACGATAGCGTTATCATTAAACAGATAACGCTATCATTCAACCGTTAAATCTGTGGTCGGGCGCAAAAAAGTGGCTAGGAGCTCTGACGCTCGATCAGGGCGAAACCGGTGTCCAGGCTCACCGCGGCACTATCACCCGCGAGGCGATCGAGCAGCGCCTGGGCGACACGCTGGCCCATGGCATCGGCATTGACGCTGACCGTGGACAGCGCCGGGGTGGCGAAGCGGCCGTTGGTGGTGTCGCCGAAGCCGACCACCGCCAGTTGTTCGGGGATGCGCAGGCCGCGGCTGCTGGCCTCGGCGACCACGCCTAGGGCCAGGGTGTCGGAGCTGCACAGCACCAGCTCCGGCGGCGCGGGGCGTTCCAGTAGCCGCGCCAGGCCGATCCGGCCGACTTCCCAGGTGGCCGGCAGGGGCAGCACTTCCATGGGCAAGTCGGCGATACCCAGCTCGACCAGGCGGGCCTGCAGGGCCAGGTTGCGGCGCATGGCGCGGGGGTCGTCCACCGAGATCACCCCGAAGCGGCGATAGCCGCGGGCGACAAAGTGCTCCGCCAGGGCGACGCCGACCTGCTCGTGGGAAAAGCCCACCTGCATGTCCAGGGCCTCTGTACTGAGATCCCAGGCTTCCACCACCGGGATGTTCAGCGCCGCCAGCCGCGCGCGACTGGCCGGGGTGTGCAGGGTGCCGGTGAGGACGATGCCATCGGGGCGGCGGCCGAGGATGGCTTCCAGCAGTTCCTCTTCCTTTTCCGGCGAATAGCCGGTGGGGCCGATCAGCGCCTGGTAGCCCGCCTCGGTAAGGCGATCCATGATCGCCTGCACCACGCTGGCATAGATGGAATTGGCGATGGTGGGCAGCAGGATGGCCACCAGCTTGCTCTTGCTGGAGGCGAGGCTGCCGGCCAGCAGGTTGGGCACGTAGCCCAGCTCCTTGACCACGGCCAGGACATGTTCGCGGGTGGCGTCGCTCACCAGGCTGGGGCGGTGCAGCGCCCGGGACACGGTGATGGGCGACACCCCGGCGGCGAGGGCGACTTCGCGCACGGTGAGGGGCAGCTCGGTGGTGCCACCCTGCTGGGCGAGTTCGCGTCGGGACTTCCTGGCCAAAGCGGGTCCTTGGATGAGAGAAGCCGCCATTATGAGAGCAAGCCCCGGCGGTTGCCATGGGGCGCCCGCCAGAGCTTCTGCTAGTCGACCACTCGCGCCGCCCGGGCGCGGCCGACCCGCGACTGATTGGGTCGACCCAGCAGGGCGGAGACGTGCTGTCCGGCCTCGGCCAGTCTGGCGAGATCGAGCCCGGTCGCTATGCCCAGGCCATCCAGCAGATAGACCAGGTCTTCGCTGGCGACATTGCCGCTGGCGCCCCGGGCATAGGGACAGCCGCCCAGGCCGGCGACGGAGCTATCGAACACCGCGACCCCTTCGAGCAGGCTGGCATAGACATTGGCCAGGGCCTGGCCATAGGTGTCGTGGAAATGCCCGGCCAGTTGGCTGAGCGGCACCTCCCGCCCCAGTCGCTGCCAAAGCGCTCGGGTGCGGCCCGGGGTGCCGACGCCGATCGTATCGCCCAGGGAAACCTCGGCGCAGCCCAGCTCCAGCAGTTCGCGGGTCACGCTCGCGACCTGATCGGGTGCGATCGCGCCGTCGTAGGGGCAGCCCAGCACGCAGGACACATAGCCGCGCACCCGGATGCCCGCCGCCCGCGCGCCCTCGACCACGGGCACGAAGCGTGCCAGGCTCTCGGCGATGGAGCAGTTGATGTTGCGCTGGGAAAAGCCCTCCGAAGCGGCGGCGAACACGGCGATCTCGTCCACCCCCACGGCTAGGGCGGCCTCGAAGCCTCTTATGTTGGGCACCAGTACCGAGCGGACCACGCCCACTGGTCGGCCAAGCCCCGCCAGCACCTCGGCGGTTCCGGCCATCTGCGGCACCCAGCGGGGCGAGACGAAGCTGCCCACCTCCAGATGCCGCACGCCGCTGGCGATCAGCGCCGTGCAGAGCTGGATGCGCTCGGCGACGCCCAGCGCCTGGGGCTCGTTCTGCAGGCCATCGCGGGGTCCGACCTCGACCAGCCGCACCCGGGTCGGCAAGGCATCGCTCATGATGGTGATTCCTCCAGCTCCACCAGCGGGGTGCCCTCGGCCACCAGCTCGCCAGGACTGCAGAACAGCGCCGCCACCACGCCGGCACGGGGCGCGCGGATGCTGTGTTCCATCTTCATCGCCTCCAGCACCACCAGCGGGGCCCCGGCTTCCACGGCATCGCCGACGGCCACCGGGACCGCCACCACGCTGGCATTCATCGGTGCCGTGAGTCCACCCGCATCCGCTTGGCGCGCGACCTCGGCGAGCGGATCGGCCCAGGTGACGGCTTCCAGCCGGCCCTGCCATTCGAGGAACAGCGTGTTCCCACGGCGATGGAGGCGGGCGCTCTGGCGGACGCCATCCGCCTGCCAGTGGAGTCGATCACTGCTCAGCTCGACGGCCACCGGGCCGACCAGGGTCAGGTTGCGCACCTCGTCACGACAGGCCAGCCGCAGGGCAACGCGCGGGGGTCCGCCCAGGCGCCAACCCTGGCGGGACGCCCAGGGCGAGGTCGGATCGGCAGCGGCGGGCAGCGTCGCCAGCCAGGCTTGGCCCGCCAGGGTCCAGAAGGCCTCCGGCAGCTCTGTGGGTGCAGGCAACAAGGACGCCTGATGACGCTCGATGAAACCGGTGTCCAGCTCCGCCGCGGCAAAGGCCGGATGGGCCAGCAGGCGCTGCAGGAAGGCGAGGTTGGTGGCGAAGCCGCCCACCGCGGTGTCTTCGAGCATGGCCAGCAATCGCTTGCGCGCCTGTTCGCGGCTGTCGCCCCAGGCGATCAGCTTGGCCAGCATGGGATCGTAGAAGGGCGACACCTCGTCGCCTTCCTCCACGCCGCTGTCCACCCGCCGCCCCGCACCGGCCGCGGGCTCGCGATAGAGTTGCAGGTTGCCTGAGGCCGGCAGGAAGCCCTGGTCGGTGTCCTCGGCATAGAGTCGCACCTCGATGGCATGGCCGTGCAAGGGCACCTGCGCCTGGGTGAGGGGCAGGGGTTCGCCCGCGGCCACGCGCAGTTGCCAGGCCACCAGGTCCAGGCCGGTGATGGCCTCGGTGACCGGGTGTTCTACCTGCAGTCGGGTGTTCATCTCCATGAAGAAGAAGTCGCCACGGGCATCGAGCAGGAATTCCACGGTGCCCGCGCCGACGTAGCCGATGGCCTGGGCCGCCTGCACCGCCGCCTCGCCCATGGCCCGGCGCAATTCGGGCGTGAGACCCGGCGCGGGCGCCTCCTCGATCACCTTCTGGTGGCGCCGCTGGATAGAGCAATCACGTTCGTTGAGATAGAGGCAGTGGCCGTGCTGATCAGCGAACACCTGGATCTCCACGTGGCGCGGTTGCAGCACGTATTTCTCCACCAGCATCCTCGCATCGCCGAAGGCCGAGAGCGCCTCCCGCTGCGCCGAGGCGAGGCCTTCGGCCAGGTCGGCTTCGCGCTCGACGATCTTCATGCCCTTGCCGCCGCCACCGGCGGTGGCCTTGAGCAGGACCGGATAGCCGATGCGCGCCGCGGCGTCGCGAAAGGTGGCCAGGGATTGGTCCTCGCCGTGGTAACCGGGCACCAGGGGTACCCCGGCCTCGGTCATCAGCGCCTTGGCCGCCGACTTGCTGCCCATGGCGCGGATCGCCGCGGCGGGTGGTCCGACGAAGACCAGCCCGGCCGCGGCTACCGCCTCGGCGAAGGCGGCGTTTTCGGACAGGAAGCCGTAGCCCGGATGGATCGCCTGGGCGCCGGTGGCCTGGGCAGCGGCGATGATTCGTTCGCCCAGCAGATAGCTGTCGGCCGGCTTGGTCCCGCCCAGGTCCACCGCCTGATCGGCCTGGCGCACGTGGCGGGCGCCGGCATCGATGGCGCTGTGCACGGCGACGGTACCGATGCCAAGGGCTTTGGCGGTACGCATCACCCGGCAGGCGATCTCGCCGCGGTTGGCGACGAGCAGACGGTCGAAGGTCATGGCGAAGTCTCCTGCCAGGCGGGGCGACGTTTTTCCAGGAAGGCCTGCAGGCCTTCCTGGGCTTCGGGGGTGACCCGGACCGCGGCGATCAGGTCCTCGGTGAAGGGGCGCACCTCGGCGCTGGGCGCGCCCTCGCCAGCGCCGTCCAGCAGCCGCTTGCAGGCGCGCAACGCCTGGGGGCCGTTGTCCAGCAACCGGGCGATCCAGGCCTCGACCAGGGTCTCCAGGTCGGCAGCAGGCGCAGTCTCGGTCACCAAGCCCAGTTCGGCGGCGCGTTCGCCGGAAAAGCGCTCGGCGCCGAGCATGTAGCGCCGCGCCGCGCGTTCGCCCAGGGCGCGGATCACGAAGGGCGCGATGACCGCCGGCACCAGGCCGATGCGCACCTCCGACAGGCAGAAGGTGGCGTCACTCGCGGCCAGGGCCAGGTCGCAGCAGCTGACCAGGCCCACCGCGCCCCCAAAGGCCGCGCCTTGGACCACCGCCAGGGTCGGCATCGGCAGGGCCTGCAGGCGATACATCACCTCGGCCAGGCGCTCGGTGTCGGCGCGGTTGGCGGCGGCGTCCAGACGGGCCGCGGCCTGCATCCAGGCGAGGTCGGCACCGGCGCAGAAGTGCCGCCCGCGACCGCGCAGGAGCAGAAAGCGCAGTTCCTGGTCGCTGGCGATCTCGCCGAGCACGCTGCCCAGCTCCGCGATCAACTGCGCATCCAGGGCATTGTGGCGATCCGGGCGGTCGAGCCAGAGGGTGGCGAAGCCGCGTGGATCACGGATCAGTTCCAGGGTATGGAAGTCAGTCATGGCCTACATCCGGAAGACGCCGAAGGTCGTCGGCTCGAGAGTGGCGTTGAGGCTGGCCGACAGGGCCAGGGCGAGGACCTCGCGGGTCTGGGCCGGGTCGATCACTCCGTCGTCCCACAGCCGCGCGCTGGAATAGTGGGCGTGGGCCTGGCGTTCGTACTGCTCGACGATGGGGGCCTTGATGCGCACCACCTCTGCGTCGTCGAAGGCCTGGCCGGCGCGTTCGGCCTGCTCGCGCTTGACCTGCACCAGCACCCCGGCCGCCTGCTCGGCGCCCATGACGCCGATGCGCGCGTTGGGCCACATCCACAGGAAGCGCGGATCGTAGGCGCGGCCGCACATGCCGTAGTTGCCGGCGCCAAAGCTGCCGCCGATGATCACGGTGAACTTGGGCACCCGGGCGCAGGCCACCGCGGTGACCAGCTTGGCGCCGTGCTTGGCGATGCCGCCTTCCTCGTATTTCTTGCCGACCATGAAGCCGGTGATGTTCTGCAGGAACAGCAGCGGGATGCGGCGCTGGCAGGCCAGTTCGATGAAGTGCGCGCCTTTTTGCGCCGATTCGGCGAAGAGGATGCCGTTGTTGCCGAGGATGGCCAGCGGATGGCCGTGCAGATGAGCGAAGCCGCAGACCAGGGTGGTGCCGAATTGCGCCTTGAATTCATCGAAGACGCTGCCGTCCACCAGCCGCGCGATCACCTCGCGTACCTCCAGCGGCTGCTTGGGATCGGCCGGCACCAGGCCGTGCAGCTCCTCGGCCGGGTACAGCGGTGCGCTGGGCGTCTTCAGTTGCAGCTCGCCCAGCTTGCGCCAGTTGAGGTTGGCGATGCAGCGCCGGGCCAGGGCCAGGGCATGGGCATCGTTTTCGGCGTAGTGATCGGCCACGCCGGAGGTACGGCAATGGACCTCGGCGCCGCCTAGCTCCTCGGCGCTGACCACCTCGCCGGTGGCGGCCTTCACCAGCGGCGGGCCGGCGAGAAAGATGGTGGCCTGCTGGCGCACCATGATGGTCTCGTCGCTCATGGCCGGCACATAGGCGCCACCGGCGGTGCAGGAGCCCATCACCACGGCGATCTGCGGGATGCCCTGGGCGCTCATGGTCGCCTGGTTGAAGAAGATCCGCCCGAAGTGCTCGCGGTCGGGGAAGACGTCCTCCTGGCGCGGCAGGTTGGCGCCGCCGGAATCCACCAGGTAGAGGCAGGGTAGGCGATTCTGCAGGGCGATGGCCTGGGCGCGCAGGTGCTTCTTCACCGTCAGCGGATAGTAGGAGCCGCCCTTCACCGTGGCGTCGTTGGCGATGATCATGCACTCGACTCCCTCGATGCGGCCGATGCCGGCCACCACCCCGGCGGCCGGTACCTCTTCCTCATAGACGTCGAGGGCGGCCAGGGCGCCGATCTCCAGGAAGGGCGAACCTGGGTCCAGCAGCAGATCGATGCGCGCGCGGGGCAGTAGCTTGCCGCGGGTGGTGTGGCGCGCCTGGGCCTTGGCCCCGCCGCCTTCGCGGATGCGCGCCAGCAGCCCGTCGAGCCGGGCCAGTTGTTCGGCCATGGCGGCGGCGTTGCGCTGGTAGTCCGGGGTGCGGCGGTTCAAGGTGGAGGTCAGCACGGTCATGGCAGGTTCCTCACCGGGTTTCGTTGAACAGCTCGCGGCCGATCAGCATGCGGCGGATCTCGCTGGTGCCGGCGCCTATCTCGTAGAGCTTGGCGTCGCGCAGCAGGCGGCCGGTGGGGTATTCGTTGATATAGCCGTTGCCCCCGAGGATCTGGATGGCTTCCAGGGCCATCTGGGTGGCCTTCTCGGCGGTATAGAGGATCACCCCGGCGGCATCCTTGCGGGTGGTCTCGCCGCGATCGCAGGCCTGGGCCACCGCATAAAGATAGGCGCGGCTGGCGTTGAGGCCGGTATAGAGATCGGCCACCTTGCCCTGGATCAGCTGGAATTCGCCGATGCTCTGGCCGAATTGCTTGCGGTCATGGACGTAGGGCAGTACTACGTCCAGGCAGGCCTGCATGATGCCCACGGGGCCGCCGGCGAGGACCACCCGCTCGTAATCCAGGCCGCTCATCAGCACCTTGACCCCACCATTGACCTGGCCCAGCACGTTGTCCTCCGGCACCTCCACCTCGTTGAAGAACAGCTCGCAGGTGTTGGAGCCGCGCATGCCCAGCTTGTCGAACTTGTTGCCGCGGCTGAAGCCCTTCCAGTCGCGCTCGACGATGAAGGCGGTGATGCCATGGGCAGCCTTTTCCGGTTCGGTCTTGGCGTAGATGACATAGGTGTGGGCATCGGGCCCGTTGGTGATCCAGGTCTTGCTGCCATTGAGCACATAGCGATCGCCGCGGCGTTCGGCGCGCAGCTTCATGGAGACCACGTCCGAGCCGGCGTTGGGTTCGCTCATGGCCAGGGCGCCGACGTGCTCGCCGCTGACCAGTTTGGGCAGGTAGCGAGCCTTCTGCGCGGCGCTGCCATTGCGGTGAATCTGGTTGACGCAGAGATTGGAATGGGCGCCATAGGACAGGGCCACCGAGGCCGAGCCGCGGCTGATCTCTTCCATGGCCACCGCATGGGCCAGGTAGCCGAGTCCTGCGCCGCCGTACTCCTCGCCCACGGTGATGCCGAGCAGCCCCAGGTCACCGAAGGTGCGCCAGAGATCCAGGGGGAAGCTGTTGCTGGCATCGATCTCGCCCGCGCGGGGCGCCACCTCGCGGGCGACCAGGGTGCGTACCTGATCGCGCAGCAGATCGAGGGTCTCGCCCAGGGCGAAGTTGAGACTCGGGTAGCTCATGGGGTCACCTGTTGTTGGGATTGTCGGGTGAGAGCGGTCGGCCGATCAGGCGCGCACAGGGCGGCCGCCAGGCACGGCGTGGAGCGGAAAGGGGCAGGGTGGGGCTGCGTCATCGGCCAGGCGCTGGCGTGGCCTGGAAGCGGCAGCCGGAAAGACGCCGGGCGTGGGAGCCGACGGCTGGGCAAGGGTGCGCTCGAGGCGCAAGTGCGGAACGCGGGCGCCAGGGCGCTCATGGTCCGTCCTCCTGTCATTGTTCTTATCGTGGCGACCGCAAGAGGAAGGCGGTGCGCCTGTTCTTCTGAGTCTAGGAGGAGAAATGCGTTATCGTGAAACGATAAAAATAGAATCCAGGTATTGGAAAATCAGATGGCACTGCACCAGGACATCTCGATGCGGCAGCTGCGCTACTTCGTCGCCGCGGCGGAGAACAGCCAGTTCTCCCTGGCCGCCAGCGCGGTCAACGTCAGCCAGTCCGCGGTCACCACGGCCGTTAGCCAACTGGAGACGACACTCGCCGTGCGGCTGTTCGAGCGCCTGCCCCATGGGGTGAAGCTGACGGCCGAGGGGCATCAGTTCTATCACCATGCCCGGCATATCCTCGACACCCTGCAGGATGCCGTCAGCCAGCCGCTGTTCCAGAGCCATGCCCTGGTCGGCCAGGCGCGGGTCGGCGCCTCCTATGCGGTGCTCGGCTACTACCTGCCGACCCTGCTGGCGCGCTTCAAGCGCAGCTATCCGCAGATCGACATCGACCTGCGCGACATGGACCGACCCAGTATCGAAGCCGGCATCACCGATGGCACCCTGGAGCTGGGCCTCACCGTCATCTCCAACGTCGACGCCACCCAGCCCTTCGAGCGCCACCTGCTGATGCGCTCGCCACGCCAGCTCTGGCTGCCTAGTGCCCATCCACTGCTGGCACCGGAGCGCGTGACCCTGGCCGACATCGCTCCCTATCCCTACATCCTGGCAACGGTGGACGAAGGCGAGACCTCGACCCTGCGCTATTGGCGCGCGGCGGGCCTGGAACCCAACGTGGTGTTCAAGACATCGTCCATGGAATCCCTACGCGGCCTGGTCGCCCACGGTTTCGGCGTGACCATCCTCTCCGACATGCTCTATCGCGGCTGGTCTCTGGAAGGCCGCAAGCTGGAAGCCCGCCCGGTGGCCGATGCCATCCCGCCCATGGAGCTGGGTCTGATCTGGAGTCCCGAGGAGCGCCTGAGTCCGGGAGCCCAGGCGTTTCGGCAGTTCCTGCGCTCTGCGAGCGGCGAAGCCCGTGAGCGTTAGATGGGTTCCCGAGCCTGGCATTTATTGCGAAAGCGGATAGACGTGGCGAAGCAGGGGACGAAATAGCATGCCAGTCTTGTCTTCTGGTATACCATCGTCTACTTGGTAGTCGTCATTCCTTGTCTTCCCGAATGGCTTCGCTTCGATACGGAGATGCGTATGGGCACCTGGTTCAAGGATCTGAAGACGACCTACAAGCTGCTCCTGGGCTTTGGCAGTGTCCTGCTGCTGACCCTGGCCATCGCCGCGACCGGCTGGAGCGCCATCGGCATGCTGGTGCGCAGTAGTGATCGCCTGGCTGCCATCGGTGAACTCACCGCGGCCGCCAAGGACCTGCGCATCGCCCGCCTGGATTACGCGGGGCAAGCGAGCGAGGCGACTGCCGGGCAGGTCAAGGCACGGGTGGCGACGCTGCGGGAGCAGCAGGCAGCCCTGCAGCGCCTGGGGCTCGACGTGGCCAGCCAGAAGCTGCTAGACGAGCAAAGCGAATTGGCCGGCCGCTATGGGCAGACCTTCGCCGAGCAGGTGACCGCCCATGAACGCCAGGCCCAGGCGGCGGCGCTGCTCGGTACCCGCGCCGACCAGGCCTTGCAGGCGGTGGGCGAGATCGAGCAGAACCTGGCCAGCAGCGATGCGACGGAGCTCTATCCTGGCCAGCGCCTCGGCCAGTTCCGCGCCATCGGCCTGCTGGATCGCAAAGTCCGGGACGTGAGATACAGCCTGCAGAGCTATCTGCTCAGTGGCGATGCCGCTCAGGAAAGCAAGGCGACCGGTGACATGGCCACCACCATCGCCGAGCTGCAACGCCGCCTGGCCACGGCGTCCTCGCGCGATGCGCCCAGCCTGCGTCAGGCCGAGCAGGCGCTGCTGCATTACCAGCAATCCATCGGCGACTTCCAGGCCGCCCATCGCGAAGAGGCCAAGGCCGCCGAGACGCTGCGCCTGCTGGAAGATCACCTGCTCGAGATCGGGCGCCAATTGGCGACCCAGACCATCGCCCAGCGCGAGGGGGATAGCCAGAACGCCTATGGCCGCCTCGCCGGCATCAGCCTCCTGGCGCTGCTGGCCGGACTGCTCGCCGGCTGGATCATCACCCGCCAGCTGATCCCGCCACTGCAGGCGTCGCTGTGGCAGGCACGGCGCATCGCTGGCGGCGATCTGTCCGCCGCCGTCAGCGTGTCGCGGCGCGACGAACTCGGCCAGCTGCAAGCCAGCATGAGCGAGATGACCACCGGCCTGCGCGAGTTGGTCGGTCAGGTCCAGGAAGGCACCGCCCAGTTGCAGGGGGCGGCGCAAGGGTTTACCGCCAGCGCCGAGCGCACCCGCGAAGGCGTCGAGCGCCAGGGCCAGGAAACCCGCCTGGTGGCCACCGCCATCGTCGAGCTGACGGCCAGCGCCCAGGAGGTCGCTGCCCATGCGGAGATGGCCTCGCAGACCTCACAACAGGCGGAACGCGTAGCCAGTGAGGGCGATACCCAGGTGCGTCAGGCCATAGCCGCGGTGGACAGCCTCGCCGAGGAGATGCTAGAAGCCGGCACGGCGATGGATGCCCTGCTGAGCGAAAGCAAGCGCATCGGCACGGTCACCGGAGTGATCCGGACGGTGGCCGAGCAGACCAATCTGTTGGCGCTGAATGCCGCCATCGAGGCGGCACGAGCGGGCGAAGCCGGGCGTGGCTTCGCGGTGGTGGCCGATGAGGTACGCAACCTGGCTCGGACCGCCCAGCAGTCGGTGACCGAAATCGAGCGGATCGTCAGCGATGTGCTGGGCCGAGCCGGTCAGGCGGCCGCCCGGGTGGACGCGAGCCGCGCGCAGACCGGTCAGGCCGTGACCCTGATCCAGCATGCCGGGGAGGCCCTGCGGCTCATCGGCGAGCAGGTCACGACCATGCAATCGATGAACCTGCAGATCGCCGCGGCGGCGGAAGAGCAGAGCCGGGTCGCGGGCGAGGTAGAGCGCAGTGTCCACGTCGTCGAGACGCTGGCGCAGAACAGCGTCAGTTCCAGCCAGGAGCTGACCGCGGCCAGCAGCGAGCTGGGGCAACTGGGTACGGAACTGGCGGCGCGCATCAGTCGCTTCCGACTGTAATGCCGGAGCGCCATCCACCCGTGCGGCGTGGATGGCGTCGCGAGGGATGCTCTGATCCGTCCGTTAACGCTTCAGGTCGTTCTCGACCACCGGCATACCAGGCGCACCGCCGCGGGTCGTCACGCCTTTCATCCAGGCTGCCAGCACCTCGGGATGGCCCTTGAGCCAATCGCGGGCAGCGCGCCGCGGATTGACGTTCTGGTTGAGCACCTGGTCCATCAGTTCGTTTTCCATGGCGACGGTGAAGGAGAGGTTTTCCAGCAGCTTGCCGACGTTGGGACAGCGGCGGCGCAGGGAACCGTTGGCTACCGTGTAGACGGTAGAGCTGCCGTAGTTTTCACCGAAGTAGCGATCCGCACCGGCCAGGTACTCGAGGTCGAGTTTGGTGTTCATCGGGTGGGGTTCCCAGGCGAGAAAGACTACCGGCTGCTTGAGCACCATAAAGTTCTTCGCCGTCGCGATCATCACCGCTTCGCTCTTCTCCTCCAGGGTGAAGTGACCGAGGCCGTAGGCATTGTCGGCGATCATTCGCGCGATCCGGGCGGAACCCGAGCTGTCCTTCACGCCATAGATGACCTTGCCGAATTCTTCCTGTCGCGCGGCGAGGTCGTCCACGGTCTTGACCCCGGCCTCGTAGGTGTAGCGGGGCACCGCCAGGGTGTAGCGAGCGCCCTGGAGGTTCGCCCTGATGACGTCGACGGAGGTCCGGTACTGGTCCAGTTCCGCCTTCTGGCTGGGCATCCAGTTGCCCATGAGCACGTCCAGCTCACCGGAGGCGAGTTGCTTGAAGGTCTCGGGGATGCTCAGGCGCTCGATCGCGGTCTGGTAGTCGAGTCGCTCCAGGAGAAAGCGGGCGACGCTGGTAATGACGGTGGTATCGGTCCAACCGATTTCCGCGAAGCTGATGGTCTGGCAGCTGGCTTCCTCCGCCGCCACCGCGGTTTGCGCTGACACCGCCAGCACCAGGCCCGCTACCAACCATCCCTTGTTCTTCATGACCTGATCCCCTTTGGCCTGACCACAGGGGGCGCTCGGTTTGTCTTGCGCGAGCGAGCGACCATCCCTGCCGTGCGTTGTGCTGTGGTGCGAAAGTCGAGCGGAGGTCTACGACGAAACCGTCTGGAACGGGCTTCTGCCGGACTGATTGTTTGGTAGGGAAGTAGCGAATGCAAAGACGCTTCGATGAGCGGCGACCGGTAGCGATTGACTGGTCGCGCTCTTGCCGGAGGGAAACTTTCAGCGGAGGTGAAGCGCGGAGCAGCCCGGCTGCCGCTCCGCTCGACTCAGTGTGCTGCCGCCTTGCTCAGATCGGCATCGTTCCATTCGCTGTAGACGCAGGCGTCGCTGGCGGCCCAGCGCAGGCGTACCACCTGGCCCGGCTGCAGGCCCGGGGCATGGGCCAGCGACTTGACCATCAACTGGGCGCCGCCCGCGGTCTGCAGGGTACAGCTCTGACTTTCGCCGAGGAACAAGGCCTCGCCGACCCGCGCGGAGATCTCGTTCCAGCCCGCCGGCTTCGGCGCGGTGGCCGCCTGTTCGGTGGTCAGCAGATGAAGCTTTTCTGGGCGCAGCATCAGCAGCAACGGCAGGTTCGGGCGGACGCCTGTGGTGGGCCGCATCGCCAGTTCCTGCCCTTCGAAGTCGCAGTGGGCCTGGGCGCGAGCGGTGACGCGAAGGAAATTGGAGTTGCCGAGGAAGGCGGCGACGAAGGCGTTCGGCGGATTCTGGTAGAGGTCGTAGCCACTGCCCAGGCCGACGATGCGCCCATGGCTGAAGATGGCGATGCGCTGGGACAGCCGCAGGGCCTCCTCCTGGTCGTGGGTCACATAGACGATGGTGATGCCCAGGCGACGGTGCAGTTGGCGCAGTTCGTCCTGCAGGTCTTCGCGCAGCTTCTTGTCCAGGGCGCCCAGGGGTTCGTCCATCAGCAAAATGCGCGGCTCGTACACCAGTGCCCGAGCGATGGCCACCCGCTGCTGTTGACCGCCGGAGAGCTGCGCCGGCCGGCGATGGGCGAAGGCTTCCAGCTGCACCAGGCGCAGCATGGCGTCCACCCGCTTGTTGCGCTCGGCGGCGCCGATCTTGCGGATGTCCAGGGGGAAGCCGATGTTGTCGCGCACCGACAGATGCGGGAACAGCGAATAGCGCTGGAACACCATGCCGATGTCGCGCTGGTGCGGTGGCACCCGCAGCAGCGAGCGGCCGGCTACGTCGATGGCGCCGGAGCTGGGCGTCTCGAAACCCGCCAGCATCGACAGGGTGGTGGATTTGCCCGAGCCGCTGGAGCCCAGGAAGGTGAGGAATTCGCCCTCCTGGATGTCCAGCGAGAGGTCGTCCACCGCGGTGAAGTCGCCATAGTGCTTGTTGAGATTCTGCAGGCGGACCAGGGGGGCCGCGGCGGTGGTGTTCTGAAGGACGGCGCTCATGGCAGGGCTCCGGGTATCAGCGGGATTGGGGTTGGCGGCGGCGCAGCAGGGCAGCGGCGAGCATCACCAGCAGGGAAAGACCGATCAGGACGGTGGAGGCCACGGCGATCACCGGCGTCAGGTCCTGGCGCAGGGTGGACCACATCTTCACCGGCAGGGTCTGCAGGTTGGGACTGGCCATCATCACGCTCAGCACCACCTCGTCCCAGGACACCAGGAAGGCGAACAGCGCCCCGGCGAACACGCCCGGCCAGATGCCCGGCAAGGTCACCCGGTAGATGGCCTGCAGGCGCGAGGCACCGCAGATCACCGCCGCATCCTCGATGGACTGATCGAAGAGCTTGAGCGAGTTGATGATGGCGATCAGCGCGAAGGGCAGGGCGACGATCACGTGGCTGACCACGAAGGCCAGCAGGGTGCCGGTATAGCCCAGGCGCAGGAACAGCGCATAGATGGCCACGGCGATCACCACCAGCGGCACGATCATCGGCAGGGTGAAGATCGCATAGAGCGTCTTGCGTCCGGGAAACTTGCCACGCACCAGGGCGAAGGCGCAGGGCAGCGCCAGGGCCACCGAGACCAGGGTGGTCAGCAGCGCCACCTTGAGGCTGGCCAGGGCGGCCTGCATCCATTCCGGGTTGGCGAAGAATTGCTGGTACCACTTCAGCGTCCAGCCCGGCGGGGGGAAGACCAGCCACTGGGAGGAGCCGAACGACAGCAGCACGATGAAGACGATGGGCAGCAGCAGTACCGCGGCTATGGCGCCGGTGATCAGCAGCAGGCCGCCGCGCAGGCGCCAGCCGATGGCGTTGGGAGTCAGCAGCATGGGTCACCTCGCGTTCTGGGGGTCGACCGGGGATTCCGGCTGCAAGCGCAGATAGAGGGCGAACAGCACCAGGGCGATGACGATCAGCAAGGCCGCGGCGGCGCTGGCCAGTCCCCAGTTCAGGAAGGATTGCACCTGCTGGATGATGAACTCCGGCAGCATCATGTTCTGCGCCCCGCCCAGCAGTGCCGGGGTGACGTAGTAGCCGAGGGACATGACGAACACCATCAGCGCCCCCGAGCCCAGGCCCGACCGACACATGGGCAGGAACACCTTGCGGAAGTTGGTCCAGGGGCTGGCGCCGCAGATGGCGCCCGCCTGCAGCACCATGGGGTCCATGGCTTGCAGGGTGGCCTGCAGCGGCAGCACGATGAAGGGGATCATGATGTAGGTCATGCCGATCACCACCCCGGTGAGGTTGTTGACCAGCGCCAACGGTTCGTCGATCAGGCCGGCGGCCAGCAGCAGCTTGTTCACCACCCCCGAGCCCTGCAACAGCACCAGCCAGGCATAGGTGCGGGCGAGCAGGCTGGTCCACATCGACAGCAGCACGATGTTGAACAGCAGCCGGCCCCAGCCGCGCGGCATCAGGGTGATGGTCCAGGCCAGCGGAAAGCCGATCAGCACGCTGAACAGGGTCACCAGGGCGGCGACCCCGAAGGTGTTGAGCAACACCTGGGCGTAGGCGCCGTTGGCGAACAGGGTCTGGTAGTTGCCCAGTCCTGGCACAGGTTCAAGAAAGCCCCGCAGCAGCAGGCCAATCAGCGGAATCAGGAAGAACAGGCCGAGGAACAGCAGGGCAGGGACGAGATGACTCGCCCCCTTCCAGCGTACGGCCCTCTCGCCCCGGTCGCGCGCTGGGTCGTTCACCCCGCGCTTGGGGTCCGTGGCGGTGCCGAGCACCGCCCGGCTGGAGCTCGAGGCGGACATGTCATTTCACCAGCCATTCGTTCCAGCGACTGGCGATCTCGCTACCATGCTGGGCCCAGTAGGCGAAGTCCAGGGTCACCTGCTCGCTGGCGTAGGCCGTGGGCAGGTTCTTGGCCAGGTCGGGCGTCAGCTTGGCGACGCTGTCGACATTGACCGGCGCGTAGGCGGTGAGGTTGGCGAAGTCCGCCTGGCCCTTGGCGCCACTCGCCTCGGCGAGAAACTTCATGGCCGCGTCCTTGTTCTTGGCGCCCTTGGGCACCACCAGCATGTCGGCCATGACCAGGTTCTGCTTCCAGCTCACGCCGACCGGCGCGCCGTCCTGCTGCAGGGCATAGACCCGGCCGTTCCAGAACTGGCCCAGGGTCGCTTCACCGGAGGCGAGCAACTGCTGGGACTGGGCGCCACCGCCCCACCAGACGATATCCTTCTTGATGGTGTCGAGCTTCTTGAAGGCGCGGTCCAGGTCCAGCGGATAGAGCTTGTCCTTGGGTACGCCATCGGCCAGCAGCGCCAATTCGAGCACGCCGGGACTCGGCCACTTGTAGAGGGCGCGCTTGCCGGGGTAGGTGGCGGTATCGAACAGCGCCGACCAATCCTGGGGCTGCTTGCTGCCCAGCTTGCCCTGGTTGTAGCCGAGCACGAAGGAGAAGAAGAAGGAACCCACCGCGTGATCGTTGACGAAGCGCGGATCGATCTTGGTCCGGTCGATGGTCTTGAAGTCCAGGGGTTCGAGCAGCCCTTGCTGGGCGGCGCGCAGGGCGAAGTCCGCTTCCACGTCGACCACGTCCCACTGGACGTTACCGCTTTGCACCATGGCCTGCAGCTTGCCGTAGTCGGTAGGGCCGTCCTGCACCACCTGAATGCCGGTCTGCTGGGTGAAGGGCTCGGCCCAGGCTTTCTTCTGGGCGTCCTGGGTGGTACCGCCCCAACTGGTGAAGTTGAGGCTTTCCGCCTGGGCTTGAGCGCCCAGGGTGGCCAGCAGGCCGGCGACGACCACGGTTACGACTTTGCGCTTCAGCAACATCTTGATGCCCTCTCTGTTATTGGATCAACGCGGCCTGGAGACCTCGTTCGTTCTAAGAGCAGTGCGGCCAGGGGCCAGAAAAAGGAGGCCTTGACTTGTTCTATCGGGCCCGTCTGAATCAGGCCTTGGCGTAATTCGATATTATGGTATTCCAAACCTTTTGCAAGCTTTCCCGCATGACGTTTTGCCATCAGCCGGAGAAGGGCAGGGTCTCGACGATTTCCAGCTCGTAGCCGGTCAGGCCGGCATAGCGCAGCGGCAGGCCGAGGTGGCGAATGCGGCCGACGCCCAGGTCCTGCAGGATCTGGGCCCCGGTCCCCACTTCGGCATAGATGCGTGACTGGGAGCGCTCGAACAGCCGTCTGGGCTGGGTCAGCGAGGGCACCCGGGCGAGCAGGGCCTGGGAGGATTCGTGGTTGGCCAGCACTACGACGATGCCATGGCCTTCCTCGGCGACGCGTTGCAGTGCGGCCCACAGGGTCCAGCTCGGCGGACCGCTGTACTCGGCGCCGACCAGGTCGCGCAGCGGGTCCAGGGCGTGGACGCGCACCAGGGTGGGCGTCTCGCGGTCGAGGTCGCCCATCACCATGGCCAGGTGGACGCCACCTTCGATGCGGTCCTCGTAGGTCAGCAGGCGGAAGGTACCGTGCACGGTAGGCAGCTCGCTCTCGCCGATGCGGACCACGGTGTGCTCATGGCGTAGCCGGTAGTGGATGAGGTCGGCGATGGTGCCGAGCTTGATGCCATGGCGTTCGCCGAAATGCTCCAGGTCCGGGCGCCGGGCCATGCTGCCATCGTCGTTCATCACCTCGACGATCACCGCGGACGGATCGCGCCCGGCCAGGCGGGCCAGATCGCAACCGGCCTCGGTGTGGCCGGCACGGGTCAGCACGCCGCCATCGCGGGCGCGCAGGGGAAAGATATGGCCGGGCTGGACCAGGTCGCGAGGGGTGGCATCAGGCGCCACTGCGGCTTCGATGGTGCGGGCCCGGTCGGCGGCGGAGATGCCGGTGGTGACCCCGGTGGCCGCCTCGATGGAGACGGTGAAAGCGGTACCGTGTACCGTGCCGTTGTCGCTGACCATCTGCATCAGGTTGAGCTGGCGGCAGCGCTCTTCGGTGAGGGTTAGGCAAATCAGACCGCGGGCTTCTCGGGCCATAAAGCTGATCGCCTCGGGGGTACAGGCGTCGGCGGCCAGCAGGATGTCACCTTCGTTCTCGCGGTCTTCGTCGTCGACCAGGATGACCATCTTGCCGGCACGGAAATCCTCGATGATCGCTTCGATGGGATGAATGGCCACGGTAACCTCACGGGTAGGCTGAATTGCTTTGTAATCTGGTATACCATGAGACAAACCACGGCGAAAGAGGTGAAACTCCATGAAAGGTTATTGGATTGCCCAGGTCGACGTGACCGATCCCGACGCCTATCGCGGCTATACCGACCGTGCCCCTGCGGCCTTCGCCCGCTATGGCGGTCGCTTCCTCGCCCGGGGTGGACGGGCCGAGCAACTGGAGGGGGACGGTTGGGCGACGCGCCGGGTGGTAATCGAATTCGATTCCTACGAGCAGGCGCTAGCCTGCTATCGCTCGGCGGAATACCAGGAGGCCTGCGGCCATCGGCAGTCGGCGGCGAGGGCGGAGATCTTCATCGTCGAGGGCGTGTGATGGTGTGCGGGCGTGGTTGAAGCCACGCCTGGCGTCTACAAGACGGCCTAGCGCTCGATGCGTGGCTCGTCCTGCACCCGGGGCACGAAGAGTTCGCGGGCGACTTCGCCCTCGTGCTCCTGCTGGCGCTGGAGATAGTCGAGGGCCACCTTGGCAGCGGCGCGCACGTGGTCGACCGAGGCCTGGTGGGCGGCCAGGGCGTCTCCGCTGCGGATCGCCGCGACGATGCGCTCCATCTCGGCATTGCTCGCCTGGCGGCGATTGGTCTGGGACACCGAGGTCGCACGCAGATAGCTGACGCGCGCCTGCAACTGACGCAACTGGGTGGCGGCGACACGGTTGCCGCAGCCCTCCATCAAGACGTCGTAGAAGCGCTGGACGCTTTCGATCACCTCCGGCAGCTCGGCGCCTTCCAGGGCCTCGCGGTTTTCCGCCAGGGCGCGCTCGAGGGCCTCGATTTCCTTGGCACCGGCACGCAGGGTGAACAGCTGCACGATCATGCCTTCCAGCACGCAGCGCAGCTCATAGAGGTCGCAGGCGTCCTCCAGGGTGATGATGGCTACGCGCGGTCCGCGGGCATCGGCGAATTCCACCAGGCCCTCGGATTCGAGATGGCGCAATGCCTCCCGTACCGAGGTGCGGCTGACGCCCAGGCGGTCACAGAGATCGCGTTCCACCAGACGGTCACCGGGCAGCAACTGGAAGTTCAGGATCGCCTGGCGCAGGCGGTTGCACACCATCTCGCGAAGCGTGACGGGGCTGCGGGTGATCTTGAAGCTGTCGTCGAGTTGCGCGCGTCTCATGGGGCTCCCTGGCGGACCGGTTCTACAGGCGATGGACGAGGGGCGGGTCGTGGAGTCGGCCGCGCCGGGGCGACCACGGGCCGCTGTCACCGCCCGGCTCATGCCTGTCCGAAAGGGCAGAATTCTAGCACGCCCCCTTGGCGCTCATAAGCCCGGCGGTAGCGTGCCGGCCTCAGGCATGCACCGGTGCGGCCCCCATGCGTCCCCTGTGATAGAGCATCGGTACGACCTCCTGTTCCGGCACGATGAGATTTTTCACCGCGCCGACGATGATGGCGTGATCGCCGCCATCGTACTCGCGCCACAGCTCGCACTCGATCACCGCGGTGGCGTTGGCCAGCAGCGGGTTGCCCAGGGCGCTGCGGGTCCACTCGATGCCCTTGGTCTTGTCCTTGCCCTTGCTGGCGAAGGCATAGGCGATGCTTTGCTGCTCGGCGCCCAGCAGGTGAATGGCGAAGCCCTTGCCATCGCGCAGCAGGGGATAGGTGTCGGAGCTGTAGTTGGGACAGAACAGCACCAGCGCCGGGTCGAGCGACAGGGCGCTGAAGGCGCTGGCGGTCAGGCCGGCCAGATTGCCTTCGGCATCCAGGGTGGTGACCACGGTGACGCCGGACGGAAAGGCGCCCATTACCTGCTTGTAGACTGCGGGATCGATCATGACTGCCAACCTCATTCAACGCATCACAAAGGGATCGGGCATCGGCGCCTGGGACAGGTTGATCCATACCGTCTTGGTTTCGGTATAGGCCAGTACCGAGTCGATGCCGCTCTCGCGGCCGTAGCCGCTGTTCTTGAAACCGCCGATCGGCGCCATGGCCGAGACGGCGCGATAGGTGTTGACCCAGATGATGCCGGAGCGGATATCCCGCGCTAGGCGATGGGCGCGGCCCAGGTCACGGGTCCAAATGCCGGCGGCGAGACCCAGCTCGCTGTCGTTGGCCAGGCGCAGGGCCTCGGCCTCGTCCTTGAAACGGATCACCGCGGCCACCGGGCCGAAGACTTCCTCCTGCATGATGCGCAGCGAGTGCCGGTCGCATTCCAGCAGGGTGGGTTGGTAGTACCAACCGGCGCTACCGGTGTCGGGCCGCTTGCCGCCCAGGCGCAGGGTGGCGCCTTCGGCCAGGGCCTCGCCCACCAGCCGTTCGACGATGGCGAGTTGCTGCTCGGTGGCCATGGGGCCCATCTCGCTGGCGTCGTCCTGGGGATTGCCGATGCGGATGCGCTGGGCACGTTCCACTAGCCGGGCGACGAATTCCTCGTAGATCTCGTCCTGCACCAGCAGTCGCGAACCGGCCACGCAACTCTGGCCGGAGGCGGCGTAGATGCCGGCCACCGCACCGTTCACCGCGCTGTCGAGGTCGGCGTCGGCGAAGATGATGTTGGGCGACTTGCCGCCCAGTTCCAGGCTCAGCTTGGCGAAGTTCTCGGCACTGGCACGGACCACATGGCGGGCGGTGGCCGCGCCGCCGGTGAAGGCGATCTTGCGCACCAGCGGATGGCGGGTGAGGGCGGCACCGGCGCCCGGGCCATAGCCGGTCACCACGTTGAACACCCCGGGCGGGATGCCGGCTTCCAGGGCCAGCCGCGCCAGTTCCAGGATGGTGGCGGAGGCGTGCTCGGAGGGCTTGATGACCACGGTGTTGCCGGCGGCCAGTGCTGGGGCGACCTTGATGGCGGTCAGGTACAGCGGGCTGTTCCAGGGCACGATGCCGGCAATCACGCCCAGCGGCTCGTGCACCGTGTAGGCGAAGAGGTCGGTCTTGTCGAGGGGCAGGGTGCCGCCTTCGAGCTTGTCGGCCAGGCCCGCGGTGTAGTGGAAGAATTCCGGCAGGTAGCCGACCTGGCCGCGGGTCTCGCGGATCAGCTTGCCATTGTCGCGGCTCTCCAGCTGGGCCAGGGCTTCCTTGTGCTCGGCGATGAGATCGCCCAGCCGGCGTAGCAGCTTGCCGCGGGCGGTGGCGGTCAGGCCGCGCCAGGCGGGCGCCTCGAAGGCGCGCTGGGCGGCCTGGACGGCGCGCTCGACGTCCTCGGCGTCGGCATCGGGCAGCTCGGCCCAGGGCTCGGCGGTGGCCGGATTGAGACTGGCGAAGGTGCGGCCCGCGCGAGCCTCGGTCCATTCGCCGTCGATGCACATCTGGAAGCGTTGCAGGGTCATGCCACGTGTCCCTTGATGGAGGTGGAGGAAGCCGTGCCCAGGGCGTCGTCGAGGAAGTCCAGCAGCAGGGCGTTGACCAGCTTGGGTGACTCGACCGGCATCATATGGCGTTGATCGGCCAGCACGGCAGTGCGCGCCTGGGGAATCCGCGCCGCCAGTTGCCGCGCCATCTCCGGAGTGGAACCGCTGTCCAGTTCGCCGGTGGCCACCAGGGTCGGCACCTGGATGCTGTCGAGGCGCTCGGCGCCGTAGCGATCCTGGGTGGCGAACAGGGCGTAGGTGGTGAGGTAGCCCTGGGGGTCGTTGTTGGCGAAGGCCTGGCGCAGCGCCTGGATCTGCGCCGGGTTGGCGCCCTGGTATTCCCGACTGAACCAGCGCGCCAGGGCGCTATCCAGGTTGGCGTCGGGGCCTTCCAGTTCGGCCTGGCGGGTGCGTTCCAGCACCCCCGTGCGCTGCTCCACGGAGCGATTGAACACGCTGTTGAGGATCACCAGCGCAGCCAGTCGCTGCGGATGGCGCAGGGCGAAGGCGCGGGCGACCAGGCCACCCATGGAGAAGCCGATCACCGTAGCCGTACGGATGGCGAGATGATCGAGCAACTCGGCGAGCTGGTCGGCGTAGTCGTCGAGGGTCGCGTCCGGCGGCGGGAGGTGGCTGGCACCGTGCCCGAGCATGTCGTAGGCGATCACCTGGTAACGTGGCGCGAGTCCCGCGAGTTGACCGCCCCACATCTGCTTGCTGAGCCCCACGCCGTGGATCAGGACGAGGGGGCTGCCGTCGCCGGCGATGCTGAAGGCGGTGCCGGCAGGGGTCTTGGCGTCGGTAGACCGGATCATTCGCGGGTTCTCCTCAGCGAGCCTTCTCAGCCGCGAGTTCCTCTAGGTCGATGTAGCGGTTGCCGATGCGCGGATGCAGGCGACCGCCATCGGCCGCGCCCAGCACCACCACGATCTCGTCGGCGCGCGGCGCATCTTCGATGCGCATTTCCAGGGTGATGTAGTGCGACCTCAGGCCTTCATCGTCCTTGTGCATCATGGGGATCTGGATGGAGGTACCCGGGGCGCCGCGCTTGTTGGTGAAGCTCAGGTAGCTCTTGGCCTTCACCGCCTCGCGGTAGTGATTGCCGAATCTCAGGGTGTGGATCACCGCCGAGGCATGTTCGATCTCGCCATCGGCGCCTACCACGGCCGCCTTGCCATAGGCCTCGATGCGCTCGGCGCCACCGATGGCACGGGTCAGGCGCTCGACGATGAAGGCGCCCAGATCGGAGCAGTGGGCCTTGATCTCCGGCTTGAGGTCTTCGACGAAGCCCTTGCCGGCCCAGGGGTTGCGGATCACCACGGCAACGCCGGCCATGGTCACCGGCTTGTCGGTGGCCTTGCCGCCTTCGATATGGGTCTCTTCGAGATAGGTGACGACCTTGCGGATTTCGAAGCTCATGTTGACTCCTGATGTGTCTGTTAAATGATGGTATGCCATCGCCTTAGGCGTGCTACGGCCGATCGTCTCCGAGCGGCCCGGCGGTCAGGCGAAGGCCGGTGCCACCTGGTCGATGAACAGCTGCAGCGACTTCTTCTTCTCGGCGAAGGGCAGGCTGTTGTCGCACCAGAAGCTGAATTCGTCGACGCCCAGTTCCTCGTAATGGCGCAGGCGGGCGATCACTTCGTCGGGGGTGCCGATCATGGTGTTCTTGCGGATGTTCTCCAGTTCGAACTCGGGGCGGCCGGCGAATTTCTCTTCCGGGCTCGGCGCGAGGAAGCCATTGACCGGGGTTTCCTTGTTGCCGAACCAGGCATCGAAGGTGCGGTAGAAGCGGCCGATGGCCTGGGCGCCGATCTTCCAGCCCTCGGGCTCTTCGGCGGCGTGCACATGGGTGTGGCGCAGCACCATCAGTTTGGGCCGGGCGACGCCGGGATTGTTGGCCAGGGCGCTGTCGAACTTGTGCTTGAGATCCACCACCTCTTCGTCGCCTTTCATCAGGGGGGTGACCATGACGTTGCAGCCATTGGCCACTGCGAAGTTGTGCGAGTCGGGGTCGCGCGCGGCGATCCAGACCGGCGGGGTGCCGACCGGCTTGGGCACGCTGGTGGAGGTGGGGAATTGCCAGATCTCGCCGTCGTGGGCGTAGTCGCCTTCCCAGAGCTTGCGCAGGGCGGGGACCAGTTCGCGCAGGTGCTTGCCGCCGGCGGTGGCGGGCAGGCCACCGGCCATGCGATCGAATTCCACCTGGTAGGCACCGCGGGCCAGGCCTACTTCCATGCGTCCTTCGCTGATCACGTCGAGCAGGGCGCATTCACCGGCCGCGCGCAGGGGGTGCCAGAAGGGCGCGATCAGGGTACCGGCGCCGAGGCGGATGGTCGAGGTGCGAGCGGCGAGGTAGGCGAGGATGGGCATCGGGCTGGGGGAGATGGTGTACTCCATGGCGTGATGCTCGCCGACCCAGACGGTGCAGAAGCCGCCGGCTTCGGCCAGCAGCGTCAGCTCGGTGAGTTCTTCGAACAGTTGCCGATGGCTGACGCTCTCGTCCCAGCGTTCCATGTGCACGAACAGGGAAAACTTCATAGGTGCCTACCTCTTTGTCTGCCCGCTCGGGGCGGGGCCCGGCTGGCTCTTGTTTGACAGTACTCGGCAGCGCGGCCGGTGGATGTCGTTATTGGTATACCATAATACGCGACATGGCAAGGGGTGTCGTATTCCCGTGTGGCGACGACTTAGGTCCTGGCAAAAGGCGGTTGCGTAATCTGGTATACCATAATATTTTCCTCTGACCAGGACGACCTGTCCAGCAGGCGTCTTCCACAACTACAACAATGGAATGCCTGGATGTCCGCCGCCCCTCGCTCCGCCGTCGCCATCGAAACCCATACCGTGGATCATGTCGCTCCGACCGAACGCCACGGCCATAGTCGCGATCTGTTCACCCTCTGGTTCAGCACCAATATCGCCCCGCTGCCCATCGTCACCGGGGCCATGGTGATCCAGACCTTCCACCTGAATCTGGTCTGGGGATTGGTCGCCATCGCGCTCGGCCATCTGCTCGGCGGGGTGGTGCTGGCCCTGGCCTCGGCGCAGGGGCCACGGCTGGGCATCCCGCAGATGGTGCAGAGTCGTGGCCAGTTCGGTCGTTATGGGGCGCTGCTGATCGTCGGCGTCACGGCGCTGATCTACCTGGGCTTCTTCACCTCCAACGTGGTACTAGCTGGCAAGTCCATCCATGGCCTGGTGCCGGCGGTGCCCATGCCGCTGGCTATCGTGCTCGGCGCCCTGAGTGCCACGGTCATCGGGGTGATCGGCTATCGCTGCATCCATAGCCTCAACCGCTGGGGCACCTGGGTGATGGGCGCGGCGCTGCTGGCCGGTTTCGCCCTGATGCTCAGCCGGCCGCTGCCGGCGGACTTCCTCACCCGCGGCGGGTTCACCGCCAGCGGCTTCGTTGCCACCCTGTCGCTCGGGGTGATCTGGCAACTGAGCTTCTCGCCCTACACCAGCGACTATTCACGCTATCTACCGGAATCCGTAGGCATCGCCCGACCCTTCTGGGCCACCTATCTCGGCGCGACCCTGGGTACCATCCTGGCGTTTTCCTTCGGTGTGGTGGCGGTGCTGGCGGTGCCGGCCGGCGGCGACACCATGGCCGCGGTGGCCGAGGCCACCGGTTGGCTCGGCCCGGTGCTGATGGTGCTGTTCCTGCTCAACATCATCAGCCACAACGCCCTCAACCTCTATGGCGCGGTGCTCTCCCTCATCACCTGCGTGCAGACCTTCGCCGCCAGCTGGACGCCGGGCGTCAAGGTCAAGGTGGTGTTGTCCAGCCTGGTGCTGGTGGGGTGTTCGGGGGTGGCGCTGATGGCCTCGACCGACTTCATCGAGAGATTCATCGGCCTGGTGTTGGCCATGACCATGATCCTGGTACCCTGGGCGGCGATCAATCTGATCGACTTCTATCTGATCAAGCGTGGCGACTACCACATCCCCTCGCTGTTCGCCGCCGACGGCGGTCGCTACGGCCGCTTCAATGGCCATGCCATCGCTGCCTACGCCGTCGGCATCCTGGTACAGCTGCCCTTCGCCAACACGGCGCTGTTCAAGGGGCCCTATGCCGAACTGGTGGCGGGCGCGGACCTGTCGTGGCTGGTCGGCCTGTTGGTCACCTGCCCGCTGTACTTCTGGCTGGCCTACCAGGGGTCGCCCGCCCAGGCAGCGCGATTGCAGGCGGCGACGTCGCGCTGAGCCAGGCGCGGTCAGCCCAGGGTGTGGAGCTGGCCGCTATCCGCGGTGCCCAGGTATAGGCCGTGACGACCCAGGGCCTGCTCCCGGACCCGGCGTTCGAGGATCTGCTGGATCGAGGGATAGGCTAGCTCTGCCCAGGGCAGTTCCTCCGGCGCGAAGAAGCGCCGCTCCAGGGTCTCGGGACCCGCGTCGGCGTTGATCTCGACCAGCTCCGCGCGAAAGATCAGATAGACCTGGTTGACCGTGGTGGCGTTGAAGATGGAGTAGGGCGCCAGAATGCGCGCACGGACGCCGCTTTCTTCCCAGGTCTCGCGCAAGGCCGCCTGCTCGGCGCTCTCGCCGTTCTCCATGAAGCCTGCTGGCAGGGTCCAGTAGCCACGCCGCGGTTCGATGGCCCGGCGGCAGAGCAGATAGCGTCCCTCGTACTCCACCAGACAACCGGCGATCACCCGCGGATTGTCGTAAATCACATGCTGGCAGGCAGTGCATTGCAAGCGTTCGTGACTGTCGCCCGGAGGCCGACGGCGGACCAGCTCGGCACTGCCGCACTGGCAGCAGAAACGCGGAGAAAGGCTCATGCTGACCTCGGGCTGGCCACTGCGTTGATTGTTCTGGTCTTACGGTATACCAGATCGCAGCAAAGGCCTAGCCGGGGCGCGGGAGGTCAGCCTGGGGGCGATGCCCCAGCTCGGCGGCGATCCGCGCGGCGGTCTCGGCCAGCATGGCGCCGACCCATTCCCGCGTCGCGGCAGCGTCCATCACGGCATCGGGGCCGGAGACGTTGAGCGCTGCCACCAACTGGCCGCGGTGATCGCGGATGCCGGTGGCGATGGCGGTGGAGTAGTCGGAGCGGTGCAGCACCCAACCCTGGCGGCGGTCTTCCTCCACCAGGCGCAACAACTCCGGCAGGGTGCGGGGCGCGGGTGGTGGCTGGTCGTCCAGGCGCTCGTACTGGTAGAGGGCGCTCAGGGCCTCCTCGTCGAGGCCGCCGAGCAGTACCCGGCCCAGGGCGGTGCGGGTACAGGGCAAGCGAGTGCCCACCGGGACATTCACCGTCAGCCGCTGGCTGGCCATGGCGCGGTAGAGATAGACCACCTCGGTACGATCACGGACGCCCAGGTGGCAGGACAGTGAGGTGACGTCGCGCAGCCGCTCCAGATGCGGCTGGGCGATATCCACCAGGTCGCGGCTGGCGAGGTAGGCGAAGCCCTGGCTGACCACCTTGATGCCCAGGCCGTACTCGGTCTTGGAGTGACGCTCCAGATAGCCCAGTTCGGTGAGGGTCATGACGATGCGATAGACCGACGAGGTCGAGCCACCAAGGCCGTCGGCGATGTCCTGCATGGTCAGCAGGCGTCGCTCGGGACCGAATAGCTCCAGCACCCGCAGGCCGCGCAGCAGGGCGGGGACGAGGTAGTCACTGTCGCTATCTGCGGTCGCTTCGGCAACGCTGTTCATGGGATACCCACCTCCAGCAGCACCGCGACACCCAGGGCACCCCCGTCGAACTCCTCCAGGGCATCCAGCAGCACATGCCAGAGGTAGTGGGCGCTGGCGCGGTCGCAGAGCAGGTGGACATGCGGCAGGTCGCCGTCGCCGGCATTGAGCAGGATGGCGTTGAGTCGGGCCACCGAGGTCTGCACCACCTGGCCGACGGCGAAGGGCTTGCCCAGATCCACGCCGCATAGCTTGGCGAATAGCGCGGGCAACTGGGTCCCGGTGAGGATCAGCCAGGCGTGGGAGTCCTGGCGCGGCAGCGGGTAGCAACCGGGGCCGAGGTCGGCAGCCGCCGCTTCCAGGGCGGCGACCCGCGCACCGCCATCGGCCAGGGCGCCGAGCAGCAGGTACTCGCTCTGGGACAGCCGCAGCAGCCATTCCCCGGCAGGCTGGCGCAGTGCCTGGTTGGGGCGTTCCGGCAGGACATAGCCCTGGCCCTGCAGGTAGCCGGCGGCGGCCGGACCGCGCAGGCCGAAGCGCGGGAGGTTGCACAGGTCGGCCAGGCCACCGCGATGCAGCAAGCCCGCCTCATCGTCCTCGCTCAGGTGCTTGGCAAAGATCCGACCATGATGCTGCAGTACGGGTGCATCGAGTTGGAGTTCGGCCAGGGGGCTGCGCTCGTCGAAACTCATGAGGGGCTGGTTCATGCTCCTAACTCCTGGCGTTGGCTCTGGGGATCGTAGAAGGGCAGGCGTGCCACCGTGGCCTGGACGATCTCGCCCCCTTCGACGCGGATCGGCAGGGTCGTGCCGGGCTCGGCCTGGTCGACGGCGGCATAGGCCAGGCCGACGATGCAGCCGAGGGTGGGGGAGAATTCGCAGGAGGTGACGTTGCCAGCGATATCGGCGCCGCGCAGCACCAGGTGGCCCTCCAGCGGCTGGCTGGCGGTCGCCGGCAGGGTGAAGCCGACCAGCTTGCGTCGCAGTGGCTGGCTTTCCAGGATCTCGATGGACTTCTGCCCGACGAAGAAGGGCTTCTGGCGGCCGATGGCCCAGCCCATGTCGATCTCGGCCGGATGGGTCATGCCGTCGGTGTCCTGGCCGATGATCACGTGGCCCTTCTCCAGTCGCAGCAGCCGCTGGGCCTCGACGCCGAAGGGCCGGATGCCGAAGCGGTCCCCAGCTGCCATCAGTGCATCCCAGAGCCGCTCGCCAAAGCGCGCCGGTACATGGATCTCGTAGCCCAGCTCGCCGACGAAACCGACCCGCAACAGCCGGGCGGGAATCCCGGCGACGCGGCCCTCGCGCACGGCGAGGTAGGGGAAGGCTTCCGGCGCCAGGTCCAGCTCGGGGCACAGCTCGCGCAGTACCTCTCGCGAGCGCGGACCGGCCAGATTCACGGCGGCGAAGGCGGCGCTGACGTTGGCGATGTCCACATCCAGCCGCCATTGGGCGTTCCACTTCAGCAGGCTGCGATAGACATGGTCGACGCCGCTGGTGGTGGCCGACACATAGAAGTGCTGCTCGCCCAGGCGCGCGGCCACGCCGTCGTCGATCACCACGCCGTCCTCGGCGGTCATCAGCGCATAGCGGGTGCGCCCTACGGGCAGCTTGCGGAAACCGAAGGTGTAGACCCGCTCCAGCAACTCGGCGGCATCGGGGCCGCGCACATCGAGGCCGCCCAGGGTGGAGACGTCGATCAGTCCCACGCCCTCGCGCACCTGGCGGGCCTCGGCCTGGATGCAGCGCTGGCGCTCGCTGGCCGGGCCGTAGAAGGCCGGTCGTTGCCAGACACCGGCCGGCATCAGGCTGGCGCCCAGTTCCAGGTGGCGGCGGTGCATGGCGGTGCGCCGATAGGGATCGAAGGCGCGGCCGGCGACGTGGGCGAGCTTTTCCGCGGTGAAGGGCGGTCGGGCGGTGGTCACCCCGGTGTCGCTGACGCTGCGCGCTGTGGCGGCGGCCACCAGGCGCGCGGTGGGCAGTGCCGAATGGCGCCCCTGGGACGGGCCCATGCCGACGGTGGAGAAGCGCTTGACCAGCTGGACATCGCGATAGCCGTGGCGGGTAGCGTTGACGATGTCGGCGATCTGCAGGTCTTCGTCGAAGTCGACGAACTCCTTGCCCTGGGGGTGGGCGAACATCGGCCAGGGGAAGTTGACCTGGCTATCGTCGGCATGGGTCTGCTCCGTGGCGAGCGGAGCGAGGTCCAGTTCGGCCAGGGCGCGGGCCGCGGCGGCGCGACCGTCGGCCAGCACCCGCGGGAGCGCATGACGGCCATTGACCGAGCCGGCCAGGTGCAGACCCCGCGGCAGGTTGCCGAGGCTGAAGGCGGCCTGGTCGTCGACGTAGCCCAGGGTACCGCCGGCCTGGCAGGCCAGTTGGTAGACCGGCATGTAGCCAGCGGACATGCACAACAGGTCGCAGTCCAGGGTCAGGCCCGCGGGGCCGACCTGGCCCTGGCCGACGATGGGACGGACGTCGACCCGTGCCAGCTGGCGACCATCGGCATCGGCGTGGGCCTCGTACACCGTATGGCCGAGGTGCACGGGAATGCCGCGCGCGCTTACCGCCTGGAGCAACTGGGCGTCCCGCGGTTCCGTGCGCAGATCGATCAGGGCGGCGACGGCGACCCCTTGCTCCTGCAGGTCGAGGGCGGCCAGATAGCCATCGTCGTTGCCGGCCAGGACCACGGCACGCTGGCCCGGCCGCACGCCATAGAGGCGCATCAGGCGCTGGGCGGCGCTGGTCAGCAGGATGCCGGGCAGGTCGTTGTTGCGGAAGATCACCGGCTGGTCGAAGGCGCCGCTGGCGAGGATGGTCTGCCGCGCCCGCACCTTGAACATCCGGTTGCCCTGGATGACCGGCAGGTAGTGGTCGGCGAACCAGCCGTTGCACACGGCCGACTCCAGTACGCGGATGCGTGGTTCGGCGCGCACGGCGGCTACCAGTTCTTCGCGCAGCCCTTCGCCCTGGCCGGCGTCGAGGCCGAAGCGGCCCCAGGCCAGGGCACCGCCGAGCAGCGGCTGCTGTTCGATGAGCAGTACCTCGGCACCGCCCTGGGCGGCGGCCAGCGCAGCGGCGAGACCGGCGGGTCCGGCACCGATCACCGCCACGTCGCAGAACAGATAGGCCTTGTCGTGGTAGGTGGGAACGAAGGTCAGGTCGAGCACGCCGAGGCCGGCCTTCTTGCGGATCAGCGGCTCCCAGCGCTTCCACATGCCCTTGGGCTTGTAGAAGGCCCGGTAGTAGAAGCCCACCGGCATGAATTTGGAGAACTTGCCGAGCAGGGCGTCGCGGTCGCGCTCGAGGCTGCCGCTGACGTTCTGCGCCCTGGCGGTGAGCCCTTCGCGCAGCGGCAATTCATCCGCCAGCACATTGGGTTCGTCCGGCAGCTGCACCAGGGTGTTGGCATCCTGGCCGGCCAGGGTCAGGGGGCCGCGGGGGCGGTGGTACTTGAAGGAGCGCGACAGCAGCCAGCGACCCTCGCCGAGCAGGGCGCTGGCCAGGGTATCGCCGGCATAGCCCTGGTAGCTCTGGCCTTCGAAGCTGAAGGCGAGCGGGCGGTTGCGGTCGATCAGCAGCCCCATGGGGGCGGGCAGGCGAGTCATGAGCGCACCTCCGCAGCGGTGAAGTCGACGCGCTGGGTGAACAGCTCGCGGGGATCGAAGGTGCGCAGCACCTCGTCGGTGCCGGTGTGGCGCTCGGCCAGGAACCAGTAGCTGGAGGCGTTGTGCAGCCACCACTCGGTGACCACTCCCCGGCGGTTCTCGCAGTTGAAGACGTAGTCGGCCCATTCGGCGGTGCTGCTGGCCTTGGGATCGGGCATGGCCTTGAGTTCGCCGCCGTAGGTGAATTCGCTGATGTTGCGCGGCCCGTTGAGCGGGCAGGTGAGAATCTTCATGACAGCTCCTTAGTGGCTGGCCGCGGTGGCGCCCATCTCGTTGACCTGCTGGAAGCGGCTGAACCGGTCGAGCCCGAAGGGGGCGATGAGCTCGGGCACCCGCCCGCCGCTGGCCACCAGTTCGGCCATGGTCTTGCCGCAGATGGGCGTGGCCTTGAAACCCCAGGTGCCCCAGCCGGCGTCCAGGTAGTACCCCTCGATGGGCGACAGGCCCATCAGCGGGCTGTAGTCCGGGGTCATGTCGGTCATCCCGGCCCATTGGCGCATCAGCTTGGCATTGGCCATGAAGGGGAACATCTCGATGGCGTGGGCCAGCAGGCTTTCCTTGAGGTCCAGGGTGGAGCGGGTGTGGTACAGCGGATAGGGGTCCGAACCGCCGCCGAAGACGATCTCGCCGCGGCTGGTCTGCTGCACGTAGCAGTGCAGGGCGCTGGAGCTCACCAGGGGGTCGAGGAAGGGCTTGAACGGCTGGGTGACCATGGCCTGCAGCGGGTAGGTGTGCAGCGGCGCGCGGATGCCCAGCTTGTTCATCAGCAGCGAGCTGGTACCGGCCACCGCCTGCACCGCACAGCCGCAGCGCACCGTGCCGCGATTGGTCTTGATGGCAGCGATCCGACCCTGCTCGACCACGAAGTCCTGCACCTCGGTCAGTTGGTGGATCTCCACGCCGCGCTTGGCCGCCTGCTTGGCGTAGCCCCAGGCCACGGCGTCGTGGCGGGCGGTGCCGCCATCGATGTGCCAGAGCCCGGCCAGGACTGGCAGGTGACCGGGATCGAGGTTGAGGCAGGGCACCAGTTCGCGGATCTGCTGGCGGTCGATCAGCTCGGTGCGGCCACCGAAGTGCTTGTTTACCTCGGCGCGCTGGCGGAAGGCGCGCACCGTGGCGTCGGTGTGCGCCAGGGTCAGCTGGCCCCGCTCGGAATACATGATGTTGAAGTCGAATTCGTTGGACAGCTCTTTGAACAGCCGCACCGACTCGATGTAGAACTTCACCCCTTCGCTGGTGAGGTAGTTGGAGCGAATCACCGCGGTGTTGCGCGCCGTGTTGCCGCCGCCCAGGTAGGCCTTCTCCAGCACCGCGACATTGGTGATGCCGTGGTACTTGGCCAGGTAGTAGGCGGTGGCCAGGCCATGGCCGCCACCACCGATGATGACCACGTCGTAGCTGGACTTGAGTTCCTTAGGTGGCGGCAGGTCGACCTCCACCGGGTACTCGGCGGACAGGCCGTATTTCAACAGGCTGAAAGGCATGGTGGGCTCCCGGTCAGGTCGCGACGGCGTGGGGGTGCTGGCGCTGGGCGGCGCTCAGGGTGTTGTGCAGGAGCAAGGCGATGGTCATGGGCCCGACCCCACCCGGCACGGGGGTGAGGGCACCGGCCACGGCCGCTACCTCGGGGGCGACGTCGCCCACCAGCCGGGCGCCGCCGGCGTGCTCCACGCGATTGATGCCGACGTCGATGACCACCGCGCCGGGCTTGATCCACTCCGCGGTGATCAGGCCGGGCTGGCCGGCCGCGGCCACCAGGATATCGGCCTGGCGGCACAGTGCGGCGGCGTCGCGGCTGCGCGAATGCACCAGGGTCACCGTGCAGTGCGCCTGCAACAGCAGGGCGGCCATGGGCTTGCCGACGATGTTGGAGCGGCCGACCACCACCGCGTGGCGGCCGGTGAGATCGCCCAACTGGTCCTGCAGCAATCGCAGGCAGCCGGCCGGGGTGCAGGGCACCAGGCCGGGTTGGCCGAGGGCCAGGGCGCCGACGTTCTCGCGGTGGAAACCGTCGACGTCCTTGTCCGGGCGGATGGCCTGAATCACCGCCGCCTCGTCGATCTGTGGCGGCAATGGCAATTGCACCAGGATGCCGTGCACTTCCGGGTCGGCATTGAGCGTGGCGATCAGGCCGAGCAATTCGGTCTGCTCAAGATCCGCCGGCAATTCATGGCTGAGGGAGCGGATACCTACCTCGCCGGCGCGGCGGATCTTGTTGCGCACGTACACCTGGCTGGCGGGGTCGCTGCCCACCAGGATAACTGCCAAGGCGGGCTGGATGCCGCGTTCGCGCAGTTCGGCCACATCCAGCTCGACCCGTTGCAGCAGGCGGGCGGCGGCGGCCTTGCCGTCGATGAGCAGGGCGCTCATCGGAACACCACCACGCGATTGCCATTGAGGAACAGGCGGTGCTCGATGTGGTACTTCACCGCCTTGTACAGCGCCACCGTCTCGGTATCCCGGCCGATGGCGACCAGGTCTTCGGGACGATAGCCGTGGTCGACGCGCTGCACCTCCTGCTCGATGATCGGGCCTTCGTCGAGGTCCGAGGTCACGTAGTGGGCGGTGGCGCCGATCAGCTTGACGCCGCGCTCGAAGGCCTGGTGGTAGGGCTTGGCGCCTTTGAAGCCGGGCAGGAAGGAATGGTGGATGTTGATGGCGCGGCCGGCCAGTTCCTTGCATAGCTCGTCCGAGAGGATCTGCATGTAGCGCGCCAGCACCACCAGCTCGGTCCCGGTTTCCTCGACCAGACGCAGCAGCTCGATCTCCTGCTGGTGCTTGTTGTCCTTGCTCACCGGCAGGTAGACGAAGCGGATGCCTTCCCGTTCGGCCATGGGGCGCAGGTCCAGGTGATTGGAGACGATGGCGGTGATCTCCATCGGCAACTCGCCCTTCTGGTGGCGATAGAGCAGGTCGGTGAGGCAGTGATCGAACTTGCTCACCATCAGCAGTACGCGGGTGGGGCGCGCGGTGCTGTACAGCTCCCATTCCATCGCGAAGTCAGCCGCGACCGTGGCGAAGCCATCGCGCAGCGCCTCTATGCCGGTACTGGCGCCGGGATTGAAGCGAAACACCGTGCGCATGAAGAAGCGCTCGGTGAAATCGTCGTCGAACTGCGCCATCTCGGCGATGTAGCAGTCGTTACGGGCGAGATAGGTGCTGACGGCGGCGACGATGCCCGAGGTGGCCGGGCAACTGACGTTGAGGATGTAGGTGGGCAAGGTTTCCATGTTCGCGTCCGGATTTCACCAGTGGAGGAAGATTTCGCTGCGGCGGTATTTCCTGTTGGGAATATAAAATTCACGAAAGCTTTTATAGGGCAAGCGCGAGCCCTCGTCCAGAGTCGAGTAATAAAATTTTCCTGTCAGTTATCTACGCGTTTTCGCCGGTGAAATCGCCTTTCACCGGTGAGGCGGACGAGGCTCAGTCATCCTTGAAGGTCATGATCGACAGCAGCTTGATCGGCACCTGGTTCAGCCGCTCCGGGCCGTGGGGAATGTCGCTGTCGAAGGTGAGGCTGTCGCCCGGGCCCATCTCATAGAGGTGGTTGCCGTGGCGATAGACCAGGCTGCCTTCGAGCAGGTGAATGAACTCGGTACCGGGATGGGAAAAAGTGGGGAATTCCTCGCTGGCATCGTCCATGGAGACGAGATAGGCCTCCAGACTCTTCTTCGGCCCACGGGAATGGTTGAGCAGGTGATAGGTGTGGCCCTTGTCGGTCCCCCGGCGTACTACCTCCAGACCCTCGCCGGCCTTGACCAGCAGGGCGTCGCGCTCTTGCTGGTCGTACTGGCTGAACAGTCGCGACAGCGGCAGGCCCAGGGTGTCGCACAGCCGGCCGAGAGTTTCCAGGCTGGTGGAGACCTGGGCGTTCTCGATCTTGCTCAGCATGCCCTGGCTGATACCGGCCATGCGCGCCACGTCGGCGGTCTTCAGACCCTGATCCTGACGCTGGCGGCGAATCTGGATACCTATGTACTGCTCGATCTTCAGGCGTGGCTCACGATTCGGAGATTCTTGCATCATTTTAGTATTGAGAATAAAAAATTCGCACCAGTAAAGTGCAGGAAAGAGGGCGGATGCATCTGGGCGTCCGATGTGGATCCCATCATGCCGGAAAAAGTCCTCGGGGGCTGCTGCCTGGATTTTCCTTGGGATCCGCAGGGTTAACTCGCGGTCCGCGAGTTTTTGGCATACCAACAGGTGAAACCGACGCGACTTGGCAAATTCCTTGCTTTCCTGTTGAGAAGAATAAATTCCCATTGGGAATATAGCCGATCTCGACCAAGGAGCCCGTCATGTTGCCCAGCGAAACCCAGCACCTCATCGACCAGCACGGTATCCGCTACGTCCTGGCCCAGTTCGTCGACATCCATGGTTCCGCCAAGACCAAGTCCGTGCCGGTGGCAGGCCTCGCGGCCGTGGCGGAAGAGGGCGCGGGCTTCGCCGGCTTCGCCATCTGCGGCATGGGCATGGAGCCCCATGGTCCGGACTTCATGGCCCGCGGCGATCTCTCCACCCTGATCCCGGTACCCTGGCAAGCCGGCTACGGGCGGGTGGTGTGCATCGGCCACGTCAACGGCAAGCCACATCCCTATGACAGCCGCTACGTGCTGCAGCGCCAGGTGCAGCGGCTGAGCGAGCGGGGCTGGAGCCTGAACACAGGGTTGGAGCCCGAGTTCTTCCTCATGCGCCGCGATGAAGCCGGCAAGCTGTCCCTGGTGGATGGCAGCGACACCCTGGACAAGCCTTGCTACGACTACAAGGGCTTGTCGCGCTCGCGGCTGTTCCTGGAAAAGCTCACCGAAGCGCTGCAACCGGTGGGCTTCGACATCTATCAGATCGATCACGAAGACGCCAACGGTCAGTTCGAGATCAACTACACCTACAGCGAAGCGCTGGAATCGGCGGATCGCTTCACCTTCTTCCGCATGGCTGCCGGCGAGATCGCCAACGAACTGGGCATGATCTGCTCCTTCATGCCCAAGCCCGATCCCAAGCGCGCTGGCAACGGCATGCATTTCCACCTGTCGCTGGCCAGCGCCACCAGCCGCAATCTGTTCCACGACGACAGCGATCCGCGTGGCATGGGGCTATCGAAGCTGGCCTACCATTTCCTCGCGGGCCTGCTGGCCCATGGTCCGGCGCTATGCGCCTTCGCCGCGCCCACGGTGAACTCCTACAAGCGTCTGGTGGTGGGACGCTCGCTGTCCGGCGCCACCTGGGCACCGGCCTTCATCGCCTACGGCGCCAACAACCGCTCGGCGATGGTCCGGGTGCCCTATGGCCGTCTGGAATTCCGTTTGCCCGATGCCGGGTGCAATCCCTACCTGGTCAGCGCCGCCATCATCGCCGCCGGTCTCGACGGCATCGAGCGCGAGCTGGACCCAGGCGAGCCCTGCAACGAGAACCTCTACAACCTGAGCCTCGAGGCCATCGCCGCGCGGGGCATCGAGACCCTGCCGCAGAGCCTCAAGGAAGCCTGCGATGCCCTGGATGCCGATCCGCTGTTCCGCGAGATGCTCGGCCCGGAAATCGTCGACGAATTCATCAAGTTGAAGCGCATGGAGTGGGTGGAATACAGCCGCCACGTCTCCGACTGGGAGATCCAGCGCTACACCGAATTCTTCTGATCGCTCTGAATTCTTTCCCGACCTTTTCTTCGGGCGCCCCGGCGCGCCCTCTGCCTGCGAAGGAGTGACACCCATGTGTGGAATCGTTGGACTCTATCTGAAGAACCCGGCGCTGGAATCCCAGCTCGGCAGCCTCTTCGAGCCCATGCTCGAAGCCATGACCGACCGCGGCCCGGACAGCGCCGGCTTCGCCATCTATGGCGACGAGGTGGCCGAGGGCTGGGTCAAGTTGACCCTGCAGGCCACCAGCGAGGGCTATGACTTCGGCGCCCTGGTCACCGCGTTGCAGCAAAAACTCGCTGCCGAACTGGACTGGTTCCAGAACGCCAGCGCCATCGTGCTCAAGATCCGCGCGGCGGAGGCCGAGGTGCGCGCTGCCCTGGCCGAACTGGCGCCGGAGGTGCGCATCATGAGCGCCGGGCGCAGCATCGAGATCCTCAAGGGCATGGGCCTGCCCCAGGAGATCGCCAGCCGCTTCGGCCTGGCCGGCATGCAGGGCAGTCACATCATCGGCCATACCCGCATGGCCACCGAGAGCGCCGTGACCATGGAAGGCAGTCACCCGTTCTCCACTGGCGCCGACCTCTGCCTGGTGCACAACGGCTCGCTGTCCAACCACTCGCGGCTGCGCCAGAACCTGCGGCGCGAAGGCATCACCTTCGAGACCGAGAACGACACCGAGGTGGCCGCCGGCTATCTGACCTGGCGACTGCGCGAGGGCGACAGCCTCAAGCAGGCACTGGATCGCTCGCTGGAAGACCTAGACGGTTTCTTCACCTTCGCCATTGGCACCCGCAACGGCTTTGCGGTGATCCGCGATCCCATCGCCTGCAAGCCGGCCATCCTCGCCGAAACCGACGACTACGTGGCCATGGCTTCCGAGTACCAGGCGCTGTCGAGCCTGCCCGGCATCGAGCAGGCCAAGGTCTGGGAGCCGGCACCGGCCACCCTGTACGTCTGGGAACGCGAGTCGGCCTGAGGAGCAGCGCACATGAAAACCTTCGATCTCACCCAAACCCCCGTGCGCGAGCTCAACCAGGCTCTGCACGATGCCGCCCAGACCGCCGCCGAGCGCGAGTGGGTGGTCTCCCATCCCAATGGCGCCCACAACCTCGCCGTGGGCGTGAACGCTGCCGTCTCCGTGGATATCCATGGCCATGCCGGCTACTACTGCGCGGGCATGAATCAGCAGGCCGCCATCACCGTGCATGGCAACGTCGGTGTCGGCTGCGCCGAGAACATGATGTCCGGCTCGGTACGGGTCAAGGGCAGCGCCTCCCAGGCTGCCGGCGCCACCGCCCACGGCGGGCTGCTGGTCATCGAGGGCGACGCCGGCGCGCGCTGCGGCATCTCCATGAAGGGCGTCGACATCGTCGTCGGTGGCAGCATCGGCCACATGAGCTGCTTCATGGGCCAGGCCGGACGCCTGGTGGTCTGCGGCGATGCCGGCGACGCCCTGGGCGATTCGCTGTACGAGACGCGCATCTACGTGAAAGGCAGCGTCGCCTCCCTGGGCTCTGACTGCGTCGAGAAGGAGATGCGCGCCGAACACCTGGCCGAGTTGCAGGAATTGCTCGATACCGCCGGTTTCGCCGAGCGGGCCAGCGACTTCAAGCGCTATGGCTCCGCCCGCCAGCTCTACAACTTCAAGGTCGACAACGCCTCGGCCTATTGATCGCGCAGGAGAATCACCATGACTGACCAGAACACCCCCGTGCTGCGCGAATCGGCTACCTTCGATCGCCTGACCATCCAGGAAATCCAGCGCGCCGCCGAGACCGGCATCTACGACATCCGCGGTGGCGGCACCAAGCGCAAGCTGCCGCACTTCGATGACCTGCTGCTACTGGGCGCCAGCGTCTCGCGCTATCCGCTGGAAGGCTACCGCGAGAAGTGCGGCACCGACGTGGTGCTCGGCACCCGCTTCGCCAAGAAACCCATCCACCTGAAGATCCCGGTGACCATCGCCGGCATGAGCTTCGGCGCGCTCTCGGCCAACGCCAAGGAAGCCCTTGGCCGCGGCGCCAGCATCGCCGGCACCAGCACCACCACCGGCGACGGCGGCATGACTCCCGAGGAGCGCGGCCAGTCCCAGCACCTGGTCTACCAGTACCTGCCGTCGCGCTACGGCATGAACCCCGACGACCTGCGCAAGGCCGACGCCATCGAGATCGTCCTGGGGCAGGGCGCTAAGCCCGGCGGCGGCGGCATGCTGCTGGGCATGAAGGTCACCGAGCGGGTGGCCGGCATGCGTACCCTACCCATTGGTGTCGACCAGCGCAGCGCCTGCCGTCATCCCGACTGGACCGGCCCGGACGACCTGGCGATCAAGATCGCCGAGTTGCGCGAGATCACCGATTGGGAAAAGCCCATCTACGTCAAGATCGGCGCCAGCCGGCCCTATTACGACGTCAAGCTGGCGGTCAAGGCCGGCGCCGACGTGGTGGTGCTCGACGGCATGCAGGGCGGTACCGCGGCGACCCAGGAGGTGTTCATCGAGCACGTTGGCATCCCCATCCTGCCGGCCATTCCCCAGGCGGTACAGGCGCTGCAGGAGATGGGCATGCACCGCAAGGTGCAACTGATCGTCTCCGGTGGCATCCGCAATGGCGCCGACGTGGCCAAGGCCATGGCCCTGGGTGCCGACGCCGTGGCCATCGGCACCGCTGCGCTGATCGCCCTGGGCGACAACCATCCGCGGCTGGACGCCGAACTGCGCAAGCTCGGCTCCGCTGCCGGCTACTACGACGACTGGCAGAACGGCCGCGACCCGGCCGGCATCACCACCCAGGACCCGGAACTGGCCAAGCGCCTGGACCCGGTGGAAGGTGGTCGCCGCCTGGCCAACTACCTGCGCGTGCTGGTGCTGGAAGCCCAGACCATGGCCCGCGCCTGTGGCAAGTCCCATCTGCACAACCTGGACCCCGAAGACCTGGTGGCCCTGACCATCGAGGCAGCAGCCATGGCGCGGGTGCCGTTGGCGGGTACCAGTTGGGTGCCGGGTCAGAGCGGGTTCTAGTGAGCAGGGGCCGCTCCCCGGTGGGGCGGTTGACTGAGCGGCCATGGCTTGCACCGCTGCGGCCGCTCCCAAGGTGCTCTGTCTGATCGCGGCCATGGGCCGCTCCTACAAAGTCAGATTCCCGGTAGGAGCGGCCCATGGCCGCGATTGGAGCACACACTGCACCTGATTGTAGGAGCGGCCGCATCGGCGGACCGCCATGGCCGCGATAGGGCGATGTACCACGCCTCGCTTCGGTAGGCAGCAACACAAGACGTTCCCTTTCATCCCTCAGCGAAGGAAGCTCGACATGATCGGCAAAGGCAAGGCGGTTGCGGTTCTGGTGGCAGCCCTCGGGGTGCCCGGTATGGCGCTGGCCCAGGATACCAAGCTCGACACGGGCGACACGGCCTGGATGATGATCTCCAGCGTGCTGGTGCTGATGATGCTGGTTCCCGGCCTGGCGCTTTTCTATGGCGGCCTGGTGCGGTCGAAGAACCTGCTCTCGATCTTCACCCAGAGCTTCACCGTGGCTGGGGTGATCGGTGTGCTCTGGGTGGTCTATGGCTACAGTCTGTTCGCCGATACCACCGGCATGGTGGCCGGGGAGTTCAACCTGCATAGCCTGATCGGCGGCTTCAAGCACTGGATGCTGCTCGATGTGGTGCGCGACAGCCTGGTGGGCACCATTCCGGAAAGCGTCTTCGCCACCTTCCAAATGACCTTCGCCCTGATCACCCCGATGATCATCGCCGGCTCCTTCGCCGAACGCATGAAGTTCAGCGCCGCCGTGTTGTTCTGCGCCCTCTGGTTCACCTTCTGCTACCTGCCCCTGGCGCACATGGCCTGGAGCGGGCCGGGTGGTCTGCTCTATGACTGGGGCATCCTCGAATTCGCCGGTGGCACCGTGGTGCACATCAACTCCGGCGTCGCCGGGCTGGTGGCCTGTGTGATGCTCGGCCGGCGTCAGGGTTACAACCTTCAGGCCATGCCGCCGCACAATCTGGGCTTCGCGCTCACGGGCGCGGCCCTGCTCTGGGTCGGCTGGTTCGGCTTCAACGTCGGCTCCGCGGTGGCCGCCAGTGCCAGCGCCGGCATGGCCATGCTCACCACCCAGATTGCCGCCTGCGCCGGCATCCTCGGCTGGCTTGCGGTGGAGTGGCTGCGCACCGGCAAGGCCAGTGCCCTCGGTGTGGCCTCCGGCGCCCTGGCCGGCCTGATAGCCATCACCCCGGCCTGCGGCTTCGTCGGTCCGGCCGGCGCCCTGGCCATGGGCTTGGTGACCGGCGCCATCTGCTACGCCGCCGTGGTCTATCTCAAGCGTACCTTCGGCTACGACGATGCGCTGGACGCCTTCGGTCTGCACGGCATCGGCGGCATCGTCGGCTCGCTGCTGACGGGCGTCTTCGCCAGCAAGAGCCTGGGCGGCTACCAGGACATCGTCATCGCCAGCCAGGTGATGATCCAGCTCAAGAGCGTGGTCTTCACCGTGGTCTTCTGCGGGGTCATGACCTTCGTGCTGCTCTGCGTCACCCGGGCTCTGACCCGCGGCCTGCGTGTTTGCGAGCAGACCGAAGAGCAGGGCCTGGATCTCTTCCAGCATGGCGAGAAGGCCTACGGCTGAGACCGCGCCTGTGCGTGAGCCCGCCACTTCAAGGTGGCGGGCTCACCCTGGCCTTGGGGTCATGCCAGGTCCGCACTCCGTAGCTAGGTGCGCTACGTGGTCGTTCTGCAACTGTAATCCTGGACGGGCAACGCCTCATCGGTGATCGGCCAGGATTCGACCGTCCGGCGCCGGCGAACAGTCGGGCTAAGTGGCAGACGGGCAGGGCCTCAGACACCGCTGGCGCCGTATCAGATAATTTATTTTCCCTGCCCTGTTGTATCTTCCCTGGCAAATCAGTATCTTAGCGGCCGCTGGCGCAGAGAACTCCCCTGAACGGGTTCTTCGCTCAAGCCAGCCGGATGCCGCAAGGCTTCCATGCGCAGCGGTAGTTCAGTCGGTTAGAATACCGGCCTGTCACGCCGGGGGTCGCGGGTTCGAGTCCCGTCCGCTGCGCCATATGTCACCCAAGAGCCTTGGCTCGCGGGAATCGAAGAAAGCGGCCCTCGTGGCCGCTTTTTTTCGTCCTGTCTTTTTGTCGCACCATCTTGCCGGGGCGAAACCCCAACGCTTCGTTGACCTCCAATGCCTATCGTCGACGCGCAGGAGCGGCCATGAAGATTGCCTGTCTGGGTTGGGGTTCGTTGATCTGGAAGGCAGCAGAATTGCCGGTCGCCTCGAGCTGGTTCACCGATGGCCCCTGGCTGCCCATCGAATTCGCTCGCGAGGGTGACAGCGGCGAACTGGCCACGGTGCTCTGCGCGGGCGTCGCCGAGGTGCAGGTGCTCTGGGCCCGGCTGGCCGTCGCAACCCTGGAAGAGGCGCGCGAAGGCCTGCGGGAACGGGAAGGGGTCCCTAGGGAGCAGCCGGAGTGCATCGGCAGCTGGCCGAATGGACCCCAATCGCCTTATCAGGCTGGCATCGGCCGCTGGGCGGCGGCCAACGGCCTGGATGCCGTGGTCTGGACCGCCTTGCCGCCGCGCACGGGCGGCCTCAATCGGCGTATGCCATCCGCGGACGACGCCCTGGATTACCTGCGCAAGCTCGATCCCGATCGTCAGGCCCATGCGCGCGACTACATCCGGCGCACCCCGGTGGCCATTACCACGGCTTACCGGCGGCTGTTCGAAGAGACCTTCAATTGGCGTCCCCTGCCAGATGCGGCGCAGCCCCTGGAGTATGCCCGCTAGTACCCAGCCCTCCCCATCATTCCGAGTCCTGGACGTCCAAACCCTGGGCCGGACCCAAGGATCTTGCGCCCACCGCCATGCCCGTCGCCTTGCGTCCTGGCCGCTTGGCCTGGCAACCCTGCGTCTGGGTGCTGCCACGTCATGGGTACGGATGACAAGGCCAGCCCATAGGCAAATGCCCAGGGCCTAGGCGCAAGGAAGGGGTCGCGCAGCGGCGGCGTCTGCCCCTGTCTGCATGTGGAAACATGACGCTTTTCTCCCTCCGCCACCCTTCGTCGAGCGCGTCGGCGGGATTCCCCTTGCACAACGCGGCAATCCATGTATTTTATTCGACAACTTTACGAAATATCGTGAAGAAGGAAAGTAAATTACAAGACTGTCGAAGGATGGGGCCATGTCTGAACTCAAGTTTGCAACTCGTCTGAACTCGTTCGCTTCCGGCGCGCATCGCTACTGGCCGGAGCAGCAGGGCAAGCCTTCGGTCATGCAGATGATCGCCCGCGCCGGTACCGCGAGGGGGCTGACGCATTTGGACCTCAATTACCCTCAACACCTCACCACCGATATCGATACCCTGAAACACGGCATCGAAGACGCGGGCCTGGCGGTGAATGGCATGCAGATGCGCTGGGATGCCCCTCAGTTCAAGATCGGTGCCTTCACCCATCCGGACGCCCGAATCCGTCGTGAGGCGATCGAACTCACCAAGCGCGGTATCGATGCCGGTCGCGAATTCGGCGCTTCCCTGATGACCTTGTGGATGGGGCAGGACGGTTTCGATTATTGCTTCCAGGCCGACTACAAGAAGATTTGGGAGGACGCGGTGAGCGCCGTCCGGGAAGTGGCGGAATACGCCCCGGACGTCGACGTCAGCATCGAATACAAGCCCAATGAGCCGCGTGCCTTCAGCATCTTTCCCAACGCCACGACCTGCCTGCTGGCGGTGGAGGAGGCGGGGTGCGCCAACCTGGGTATCACCCTGGACTTCGCCCATGTGCTGTTCGCCAACGAAGTCCCGGCCTTCGCCGCGGCCATGGTCGCCCGCCGCTCGCGCCTGCTGGGCCTGGATCTCAACGATGGCTGGGGCAAGCGTGACGACGGCCTGATGGTGGGCTCGGTCAATCCGCGCGCCACCCTGGAGTTCCTCTGGCAGATGCAGCGGGATGGCTATCGCGGCGCCTATTACTTCGACACCTTTCCGGATGCGAGCGGCCTCGATCCGGTGCGCGAAGCGGAAACCAACATCGCGACGGTCAAGCGCCTCCTAAAGCTGAGTGAGCGCCTCAATGACAACCCGGCCTTGGCGGACGCCATCAGTCGCCAGGATGCGGTCGCCTCGCAGCAGATCGTCAACGATCTCCTGTTGGCCGGCTGACCTCGCGGCCCACGCCATTTACCACCGCTGAATCTCAACAATAACAATAGAAGGCCAGAAAGATGAAAAGACTGTTGCTCTCCGCAGTGGTGTCGGCTTGGCTCTGCTCCAGTGTCCAGGCCGCCGAGCTCACACCGCTGAAGTCCGATAGTGAGCCGGACCGGACCGATTGGTCCCAGCTCGATACCCGCTATGGGCCGCTGCCTAAGACCGAGAAGACGCTGAAGATCGGCGGGGTGTCCAAGACGCTGACCAACGAGTACTGGCGACTGCTTGGCCAGGGCTACAAGAACGCCGCCCAACAGTACGGTGTCACCGTGGAATATCAGGCTGCCGCCAACGAAGACGACCAGCTCGGTCAGTTGTCGATTGCGGAAACCATGATCGCCCAGGGCTTCAATGGCCTGCTGGTATCGCCCCAGACCGATATCAACCTGGAGCCTGCGCTGCAGACCGCCACCAGCAAGCAGATACCGGTGGTCAACGTGAACGACGCGGTGATGCCCAACGCGCCTCACTACGTGGGTAACGTCCAGAAGGACAACGGCGTACGGGTCGCCCGATGGTTCATCCAGAACCGGCCCCAGGGCGGCAAGCTGGCGGTGATCGAAGGCCAGCCCGGCGTCTATGCCGCAGGCCAGCGCACGCGCGGTTTCAAGGAAACCATGGCGACGCAGAGTGCCTTCACCATCGTCGCCAGCGTGCCGGCCAACTGGAGCCGGGAGCAGGCGTACAACGCCGCCTCCACGATTCTTCAGCAGCACCCCGATCTGGTCGGTTTCTACGCCAACAACGACACCATGGCCCTGGGCGTCGTCGAAGCGGTGCGGGCGCAGAACAAGACGGATCAGGTGGCCGTGTTCGGCACCGATGGCATCTCCGACGCCTATGCGTCCATCAAGCGTGGTGAGCTGACAGGCACGGTGGACAGCTTTCCCGTCCTCACCGGCGAGGTTGCCATGGACGTCATGCTGCGCTTGATCGAGGGCCAGAAGATCTCGCGGGTCGTCGCGACGCCCCAGGCCCTGATCACCAAGGAAAACGTCGAGGCGTTTTCGACCAAGGACAACGCAACGTTGCGTCAGCTGCTGACGGCACACTAGCTCGGGCGGGGATGGCATGGAACAGTATCGCTTGATGATGCGTGGCATCAGCAAAACCTACGGCGCGGCTGCCGCTTTACAGGACGTCGATTTTCTCGTGAAGCCGGGTGAGGTTCATGGCCTGATCGGCGAGAACGGCGCGGGAAAATCGACACTGCTCAACATCCTCTCTGGCGTTCGTGAAGCGGACGCCGGTGAAATCAGCGTCGACGGACAGCCGGTTCAGATGAAGGGGCCGCTCAGCGCCAGGCGGGCGGGGATCGCGATGATTCATCAGGAGCTGCAGCTGGTTCCTGAGCTTTCCGTCGCCCAGAACATGTTCCTCGGCCGTCCCTTGACCAAGGCGTGGGGGTGCTGGGTCGACAGGCAGGCGCAACTCACCAGGGCCCGGGCAATTCTCCAGCAGCTCGATCCAGGGATAGATCCCGACAGCGCCATCAAGAACCTCAAGGTGTCCCAGCAGCAGATCGTGGAGATCGCCCGGGCCCTGCTGGACGATGCCAGGATCATCGCCATGGATGAACCTACCTCCAGTCTCACACCGCGGGAGTTCGAACGCTTGGCGGAGTTGATCGAGGCGTTGAAGGCGATGGGGGTGTCGCTCATCTACGTGTCCCACAAGATGAACGAGATCTTCAAGGTCTGCGATCGGGCGACCATCATGCGCGATGGTCGCCAGGTCGGCGTCGTCGACATCCGCGACGAGACCGAGGAAAGCATCGTCGCCAAGATGGTGGGGCGTGAGCTGGAAAGGCTCGAACACAACAGCTACGTCACCGATCGGGAAAGGCTGCGGGTGAGCAATGTCACCCGTGAGCGGGCCGTGTTGCCAGCCACGTTCAGCGTTCGCGCCGGTGAAGTGCTGGGTATCGCCGGCCTGGTTGGCGCCGGGCGGACCGAACTGCTCAAGCTCATCGCCGGGCTGGATAAGCGCAGCGGCGGGGAGGTCTGGGTGGATGGCCAGCCGGTGCGCAATCACGATGTCCGGGCTGCCATCCGGGCCGGCATCGGCCTGGTGCCCGAGGATCGCAAGAAGGAAGGCATCATCAGGGCGCGCGCCGTGAAGACCAACCTCGCACTGCCCTCCATGGCCCAGTTCACCTTCGGCGGGATCATCAAGCGACTGAAGCTCGACCGTGTCGCCCTCGAGGTCATGAGCGACCTGAAACTGCGGCCGCTGGACATCAACAAGACCATAGGCACGCTCAGCGGTGGCAACCAGCAGAAGGTGATCATCGGTCGCTGGGTGGCGGCGGATACCAAGGTGTTTCTCTTCGACGAGCCGACCCGCGGAATAGATATCGGCGCCAAGGCGGAAATTTACAACTTGATCGAGCGCCTGGCACAGGCGGGTAAAGCCATAGTGGTCGTTTCCTCGGAAATGACCGAGATCTTGCGGATAGCGGATCGCGTCCTGGTCATGCGAGAAGGCCGGATCACCAAAGAATTATCCGGTGATGCCATCACCGAAGAGAATATCGCGCGCTTCGCGATAAAGGATCTGGAAGCGGCCTGACGCTGCCTCCTTTATTCATCTAAAAGGCAAATAACATGATGACGCACTCGGAATCCCTGCAAGCGGGTCGCCCTGCCGCACGCCTGAAATTCAACTTGCGTGACGCCGGAACGCTGATCGGTTTGTTGATCATCGTGGTAACCTTTTCATTACTTTCGCCGGTCTTTTTCACGCTGCCTAATGTATTGAACATCCTGCAGCAGTCGTCGATCAGCGCGCTGATCGCCCTGGGCATGACCCTGGTGATCATCTCCGGCGGGATCGATCTTTCCGTCGGTCCCACCGCCGCCCTTGCGGCCGTCCTGGGTGCGACGCTGATGGTGGCCGGCGTTCCCGTCCCCCTGGCGATCCTGGCGACACTCGCCGTCGGCGTCACGAGCGGCGTCTTCAGCGGAACGCTGATCGCCTACGCGGGATTGCAGCCCTTCATCGTCACCCTGGGCGGGCTCTCGTTGTTTCGGGCCATCGCCCTTATCTATACCGGCGGCAATCCGGTATTCGGCATCCCGATGGAGTTTCGCAGTCTCGTCAACGGTAGCCTGCTGGGTATTCCAGTACCCATCCTGGTGGTCGCGGTCATCGCCCTGGTGCTGTGGACGGTGCTGAACAAGACCCCGTTGGGCGAGTACATCCTGGCCATCGGCGGCAACGAAGAGGCCGCCCGGGTGGCAGGTGTGCCAGTGAAAAGGACCAAGGTCGTCGTCTACGTGATTTCGGGCACCCTGGCCGCGCTGGCGTCCTTGATCCTGATCGGTCGTCTCGGCGCCGCGGAGCCCACCATCGGCAACCTCTGGGAGCTCGATGCCATCGCAGCGGCCGCCATCGGCGGTGCTTCCCTGATGGGAGGCAAGGGCAGCATCTTCGGCACCCTGGTCGGGGTGGTCATCCTCGGTGCCCTGCGCAATGGCCTCACGCTTCTCAATATCCAGGCCTTTTATCAGTTGCTCGCCATAGGCCTTATTATTATCTTGGCGATGTTGATAGATCGGGCCACTCGAGGCAAGTAATGAAGCAGGATCCACGAGCCATCGGCGCTCAAATTCGTATGCGTCTGCCGCAATTGACGCCGTTGGAGCGACGTGTCGTTGAAGCCTTTATCGCCCGTTCCGATATCAGCGAACAAACTTCGCTGAAGGAAATCGCCCAGGAAAACGGCGTCTCCGAAGCCATGATTGTCAAGATCACCAAGAAACTTGGCTTCACGGGTTTCCGGGATTTCAGAAGTAGTTTGATCTACTACAACGCTTCCGAAGTGGCCGGGCTACATGCGGAAATAGAGCCCGGCGACTCGTCGGAACAATTGCTGGCCAAGGTGTTTAGGACGTCCATTCAAGCCATCGAAGAAACGATGTCCATTCTGGATATAGCGGAATTCAATCGGGCCGCGGATATCATCTTCAAGGCGCGGCATATCGATCTCTATGCAGTGGGTGGCTCCGCAGCGGTCGCCCGGGATCTGTCGCACAAGATGCTCAAGATTGGAATCAAGTCCACCGCGTACGATGATGCGCACATCATGCTCATGTCGGCCGCCGTGTTAGCCGATGATGATGTGGTCATTGCCATCAGTCATTCCGGGGCTACCCGGGCGGTCAAAGATCCGGTGGTGCTCGCGGCCCGTAACGGCGCTCGGGTAATCGCCATTACCAACTATGCCGAATCACCCATCGCGCGCCACGCGCACGTGGTGCTCAACTCAACGTCCCAGGGATCGCACCTGCTCGGCGAAAACGCTGCCTCGCGAATCGCCCAGCTGAATATTCTCGACGCCCTGTTCGTCGCTATCGCGAAGAAGGATTTGCAGCGGGCGGAAAAGAATCTGATGAAAACCCAGCGTGCGGTCCAGGACCTGCGGGAACTCTAAAGATGAAGAACATTCTGGTTACCGGCAGTCTGCACTACGACATCATGCTGGACGCTGACCATCGTCCGCGCAAGGGCGAGACGGTCATGGGTACAGCCTGCGATTATAAGTTTGGTGGGAAGGGCGGCAACCAGGCGGTAGCAGCCGCGCAGGCCGGCGCCAGGGTGAGGTTCATCGGTGCCGTGGGAGACGACGAACAAGGCCGCTTCCTGCTCGGGCATCTCGTCGCGGCAGGTGTCGATGCGTCCGGTGTCCAGGTGGTGGCGGGCAGTCCCTCGGGAATGAGCGTGGCGATCACCGACGCCGAAGGCGACTACGGGGCGGTGGTGGTCTCCAATGCCAATCTCCACATAGCTGCAGCGGCGTGCCACTCACCGGGCTTCTGGGATGATGTGGCGATGCTGGTGCTGCAGAACGAAGTGGCCCCCGGGCTCAACCTGGAGATCGCCCGTGCGGCCCGCGCCCAGCAGGTGCCGGTATGCCTCAATGCCGCGCCAGCGCGGGTCCTCCAGCCCGAACTGGCAGCCTGCATCGACGTTCTGGTGGTCAATGCCGTGGAAGCGCGCGACATGAGCGGTCTTCCAGTGGAGGATCTGGTTGGCGCCCGGGTGGCGGCAGAGGCGCTATCCGCGAGCTTCGCCAGGGTGGTGGTGACCGCTGGCGAGCATGGTGTGGCTTTCAGTGAAAAGGGGCAAAGCGGCGTGTTGCCCGCGATAGAAGTCGAGTTGGTCAGCACCCATGGCGCCGGGGATTGTTTCGTCGGCGTGCTGAGCCGGGCGCTGGCTGAAGGCGAGCCGCTGTTGGAAGCCGTGGCGATTGCCAATCAGGCCGCGGCGGAACACGTATCGCGCGTTGCGTGAACTTTTCATCCGGCCTCCGGTTCGTTCGCGTCGCTGAGCGCGCACCCGCTATCAGCGACGCGCCTTTCAAGCGGACTTCCTCTCCGCGCTCTTAAGCTCGACCTGTCGTCGAAGAGCGCTCCGTGCCTTGATCCCATACAACTTCGACGCGCTATTAAGAGGACTTCGGAGCAGGTCGGTTGGATAAGGCTCCTATGAATTCGCGGGATAGTTATATCTGCCTCTGGCGTCGCCTTGCGCGATGCTCTATTGTCTGCGCCAACTTTCACGGGATGTCGTAGTCTCAGCTACCGTACATTCCACTTCCATCAGGAGCGCCCATGTCCCGCCTCGCCGAATTCCGTGCTGCCGAAGAACAGCTGCGTGCCCAGTTGCAGTTGCTCGAAGATCTCAAGCAGGATTCTTCCCTGCAAAAAGAGATTGAATTCGAGAGCAAGCTGCAATCGCTGATGGATGAATACCAGATGAATCTGGGCGATATCATCGGCATTCTGGACCCCAACGCTGCGCCCAAGCACAAGGCGCAGACGCCGCATCCGGAAAAGCCGGTCGGCAAGCGTCGTCCGCGCTCCGTCAAGCGTTATCAGCATCCCAAGACCGGTGAAGTCATCGAAACAAAGGGCGGCAACCACAAGTTGCTCAAGGCTTGGAAAGCCGAACACGGTGCCGATACCGTGGAAGGCTGGTTGCAGTAAGTTTAGGCGCTACGTGTTTCATCCGGGGCTGGGCGCAATGCCTGGCGCCGGACTGGAACCCTGATGTTAGGTCCTGTACGAAAAGTCGCCGAGCGAAGGTCAGGCGAGGCGAAAAAGGCTGAGGAAGCGGAGTTTACGAGCGGTAAATGAGCATTCCGAAGTCTTTTTCAACGAAGCATCACCGAGCGCAGGCACTTTTCGTACAGGACCTAGTGCATCTTGCCAAGAGATCCATCTCTCCGCCTTTTCCATTCGGCACCCGCCACTCGTTGTTCCGCTCCGCGCGCAAGATCAGGCACCGCCGTTCCAGGCGTGTGGCAATCGGTCAATGTTGCAGCCGCTGTTGTCCCGATTGTTACAAAGGGGCTTAACGTACTGCTGCGCAGCCCTACTAGTTGCCTGCCTCGACAGTCCGTTCTGCACCCGTTGTCGACACTGAACAGGCGCCAATTGTGAGCCGCTGCGCAAATAAAATTCAGGCCAGTTGGTCTGGCTCGCCCTTATTGCGCTCGAGCGAGTCTCTGTCGCTGAATGTCACCGCCGGACAACTTTTACGGGAAAGGGAGGCTTCAGCTGAGCGTTCAGGCGTCGTTTCGCAGCCGATAACCCACGCCGGCTTCGGTGACGATGAAGCGGGGCGCGACGGGATCGTCGGCCAACTTCTGGCGAAGATGACCGATGACGATGCGCAGGTAATGGCTGTCCTGGGCATGGGTAGGGCCCCAGATGTCCACCAGCAACTGCCTTTGCGTCACCACCCGGCCCGGGTGTTGGGCGAGGACGGCCAGGACGGCGTACTCCTTGCGCGTCAGGGCGATCTCAGCGCCTGCCAGGCTGACCTTGCGATAGGCGAAGTCCACCCGCAGTTCGCCTACCTCCAATGCGGCCTCCTGCTGGGTGGTCGCGGCCGGCGCCTGTCGCAGCAGGGCGCGCGTACGGGCGAGGAATTCCTGGATGCCGAAGGGCTTGGTCACGTAGTCGTTGGCGCCGGCGTCCAGAGCGCGAACCTTCTCCTTTTCGTCCGCCCGTACCGACAGCACCAGCACGGGTACCGCCGACCATTCGCGCAGCTCGATCAGCACCTCCTGGCCGTCGCGGTCGGGCAGCCCCAGGTCGAGGATCACCAGGTCCGGCTGACCGAGCGCTGCCTGGGCCAGGCCGTCGGTGCCGGTTGCTGCCTCGCTCACCTGGTAGCCCTGGGCGGCGAGGCTGATGCGCAGGAATTTGCGGATCTGGGGTTCGTCGTCGATGACGAGGACATGGGCGGGCATCTGCGAGGTTTCCACACGAGAGGACGTCATCATAGCCGCTGCGACCAGCGGGTGATCCAGCCTTATTCCACCGGCGGCGCAGGCAGTGGCAGATGCATCCGCAGGGTGGTGCCGCGCCCGTCCAGGCCGTCGTCCACGCTGACCCGCCCGCCATGGGCACCGACCATGCCCTGGCAGATCGCCAGGCCCAGACCAGTGCCCTGGCCGCCCCGATCACCCCGCGCGGCGGTGTAGAACATGTCGAAGATGCGGGTACGGTCTTCCTGTGGAATGCCCGGGCCTTCATCGGCTACGGCGATCTGCAGTTCGCCGTCCTGGCGCTGCAGGCTGATCTCCAGTCGTCCCCCGGGCGCGGAAAAGCGGATGGCGTTCTCCAGTACATTGACCAGGGCCTGTTCGATCAGCGCCGGATGAACCCAGAGCAGCGGCAGGCCGGGCTCCACCCGGGTGGTCACCTGCAGGCCGGCCAGTAACGGCTGCAGACGCTGCAAGGCGCTGGCGAGGATGTCGCCAGGATCGACCCAGTCCCGCGCCAGCTGCAGGCTGCCGTGGCCCAGGCGGGTCATGTCCAGCAGGTTCTGGATGTAGCGGTCGAGGCGCTCGGCTTCCTGGCGGGTAGCCTCCAGCAACTCCTGGCGATCCGCGGCTGGGATGGCCTCGCCCAGGGTGGCGAGAGCATCGATGGAGCCGCGCATGACCGTCAGCGGAGTGCGCAGATCATGGGACACCGAGGCGAGCAGGGCGCTGCGCAGCTGTTCGGTCTCGCCGTGCAGGCGCGCGGCTTCCAGATCCTCGCTGAGTCGCACCCGCGCCAGCGCCTGGGCCAGCGGCTGTCCCAGGCTGGCCAGTTGGCGACGTTCATCGTGGTCCAATGGCTGGGCGTCGTCGCGCCGCACCCCCAGGACCGCCAAACTGCCGCTTTCGCTCAGCAGCGGCCACCACCACCAGCGACCGGAAGGCAGGGTATCGGTACCACAGCCGGCGGGCTTTTCCTGCTTCCAGGCCCACTCGGCGGCGATGCGCTCGTTGTCGGCCAGCACCAGATCCCCTGGTTGGGTCGCCAGCCGTCCGCCGTCCTCGGGAAGCAGCAGGCATACGTGGCGGGTCGTGTCGCCGAGGTGCTTGAGCGTGACGCTGACTACCGCCTGGCGATCGCTGGCGGCGCTCAGTTGGCGGGTGAAGTCCAGCAATGCCTGAGTTTCGCGCTGGGTCAGGCGCAGGGCCTGCAATTGCCGCCGTTGGCGGGCCGCGAGGTCGCCGGTGAGCAGGGCCATGAGCAGGAAGAAGGCCAGGGTGAGGACATCCTGCTCGCGGTTGATGGTCAGCGAGAAGGCTGGGGGGATGAACAGGAAGTCATAGGCGAGAAAGCCGAGCAGGGCGCAGAACAGCGCTGGGCCGCGACTGCTGCGAACCGCCACCAGCAGCACCGCGGCGAGGAAGATCAACGAGATGTTGGGCAGTTCCAGCAGACCGGCGACCCCCTCGGCGATGACGGCCGCGAGCGCGGTGGCGAGGACGGCCACGCCATAGGGACCGGGCCGCAAGGAGCTGCGCGGCCGGGGGCTGGGCGGTGTATCGCGGTCCAGGTCGAGGATCGCCACTTCCAGGCCCTGAGCCAGGCGCAGCAGGCGACTGGCAAGGCGGCGCCGCAGGCTGAAGCCGCGTGGCCGGCCCCGGCCGATCAGCAGCACGCTGGCGCGCTGGTCGCGGGCATGGCGCACCAGGGCGCGGGCCGGGTCGCTGTCGCGCAGGGTCAGGACTTCGCCACCGAGGCGCTCGGCCAGGCGTTGACTGGCCTGGAGGGTGGCGCGGGTGGCTGCGTCGAGGGGCTGCCCGGTGTCGACGTGGACCAGGGTCCAGGGCAGGTGGCGCTGGTCGGCGAGGCGGCTGGCATGGCGCACCAGACGCTCGGCGGACGGCGCGGTGCCCAGGCCGACGATCAGCCGCCCCAGCAACGGCGGTGCGGCCTGGCCCTGCTGCCGATAGCGCAGCGCCAGGGTGGAATCTACCTGGGCGGCAGCGGTGCGCATGGCCAGTTCGCGCAGGGCGGTGAGATTGGTCTGGCTGAAGAAGGCGTCGATGGCGGCGCGCGCCTGCTCGGGCACATAGACCTTGCCCTCGCGCAGCCGCTCCAGCAGCTCGCGCGGTGGCAGGTCGATCAACACCAGTTCGTCGGCATCGAGCAGCACCTGGTCCGGCACCGTCTCGCGGACCTGCACGCCGGTGATGTCGCGCACCTCGTCGTTGAGGCTTTCCAGGTGCTGGACGTTGACCGTGGTGTAGACGTGGATTCCCGCGGCGAGCAGGTCGGCGACGTCCTGCCAGCGTTTGGCGTGGCGACTGCCCGGCGCGTTGCTATGGGCCAGTTCGTCCACCAGCACCAGCTCCGGCGGATCGGCCAGGAGGCCTTCCAGGTCCAGCTCGGTGAGCTTGAGGCCGCGGTGCTCGACCCGCCGTAGCGGCTGCTGGGGCAGGCCGGCGAGCAGGGCGGCGGTCTCCCGCCGCCCATGGGTCTCGACGATGCCGGCGCGCACTCGGCGGCCCTGGCGCAAGGCGGTCTGGGCCGCCTGCAGCATGGCGTAGGTTTTGCCCACGCCCGGGGCCGCGCCGAGGAACACCTTGAGACGACCACGTCCTTCGCGGTGTTCGGCGAGCAGCGCCTCGGCGCGCTCGGTGCTGTCGGTCATTTACTTCAGTTCCGCCAGGGCAAGGTTGAGGAGCAGGACATTAACCGTTGCCGGGCCGAAGAGCGAGGTGTGCGTCTGCTCGCGCACCAGGGCTTCGAGTCGCTCCGGCGCCAGGCCGCGGGCGGCGGCGATGCGAGCGATCTGATAGAGCGCCCCGGCCGGACTGAGGTCCGGGTCCAGGCCGCTGGCGGAGGTGGTCACCAGCTCCTGGGGGACCGGGCCCTGGTCCTGGACCAGTACGTCGGGCAACGCCTTCTCGATGCGCTCGCGCAGCGCCGGGGCGGACTGGGCGAGGTTGCTGGCGCTGCTGGAGACGGTGGCGAAGTCACCCGCCGAGGGGCGCGGCTGGAACCACTCGGGACCGGTGAATTTCTGCGCGATCAGACGAGAGCCGAGGACGCTGCCGTCGGCCCGCTGGATCAGGCTGCCACCAGCCTGGTCGGCGAACAGTGCCTGGCCGAGTACCGTGATCAGCAGCGGATAGGCACCGCCGGTGAGGGCCGTGAGCAACACGAGCATGAGCACGGCGGAACGGAGTTGCATGAGCATGGCGGTCTCCTCAGACCAGACCCAGGGCGCCGAGCGCCAGGTCGATGACTTTGATGCCGACGAAGGGCACGGCGATACCGCCGAGGCCATAGATCAGCAGATTGCGGCGCAGCAGTGCGGCAGCGCTGGCGGCCTTGACCCGCACCCCGCGCAGCGCCAGGGGAATCAGCGCGACGATGATCAGGGCGTTGAACACGATGGCCGAGAGGATGGCGCTCTGCGGACTGGCCAGGTGCATCACGTTGAGTACGTTGAGCTGCGGATAGATGCCGGCGAACAGCGCGGGCAGGATGGCGAAATACTTGGCCACGTCGTTGGCCACCGAGAAGGTGGTCAGGGCGCCGCGGGTCACCAGTAGTTCCTTGCCCACCTGCACCACGTCCAGCAGCTTGGTAGGGTCGGAGTCCAGGTCCACCAGGTTGGCGGCCTCGCGGGCGGCCTGGGTGCCGTCGTTCATGGCCATGCCGACATCGGCCTGGGCCAGCGCCGGGGCGTCGTTGGCGCCGTCGCCGCACATGGCCACCAGCTTGCCTTCGGCCTGTTCGCTGCGGATGCGCTCCAGCTTCTTCTCCGGCGTGGCCTCGGCGATGACGTCATCCACGCCCGCCTCGGCAGCGATGGCCGTGGCGGTCAGGGGATTGTCGCCGGTCACCATCACGGTACGGATGCCCAGGGTACGCAGCTCGGCGAAACGTTCGCGGATACCGGGCTTGACCACGTCCTTGAGGTGAATGGCGCCCAGCAGGCGGCCTTCACCGCAGACCAGCAGTGGGGTGCCGCCGCTCTTGGCGATGGTCTCGATCTCCCGAGCCAGTACCTCCGGCAGATCGGCGCGGCTCTGGCCGAGGAACATCAGTACGGCGTCCACCGCGCCCTTGCGATAGGTACGGCCCTGCCAGTCGATGCCCGACAGCCGTGTCTCGGCGCTGAAGGGAATGGGCGTGACCTGGGCGCGTGGCGGCTCCTCCAGCGGATGCAGGTTGCGCAGATAATCCACCACCGAACGGCCTTCCGGAGTTTCATCGGCAAGGGAGGCGTAGAGCGCGCCCTCGGCCAGTGCCTTGGGCGTGACGCCCGGGGTGGCATAGAGCGCGCTGCAACGGCGGTTGCCGAAGGTGATGGTGCCGGTCTTGTCCAGCAGCAGGGTGTGGACGTCACCGGCGGCCTCCACGGCGCGTCCCGAGGTGGCGATCACATTGAGCCGCACCAGGCGATCCATGCCGGCGATGCCGATGGCCGAAAGCAGGCCGCCGATGGTGGTGGGGATCAGGGTCACCAGCAGGGCCACCAGGAACAGCAGCGGCAACTGGCCGCCGGCCAGGGCGGCGAAGGGCTGCAGGGTCACCACCACCAGCAGGAAGATCAGCGTTAGGCCGATCAGCAGGATGTCCAGGGCGACTTCATTGGGCGTCTTCTGCCGCTTGGCGCCCTCCACCAGGGCGATCATCCGGTCCAGGGTCGATTCGCCCGGATTGGCGGTGATGCGCACCCGAATCCAGTCAGAAACCACCCGGGTGTTGCCGGTCACCGCCGAGCGATCGCCGCCCGATTCGCGGATCACCGGCGCCGATTCGCCGGTGATGGCCGCCTCGTTGACCGCCGCCACGCCCTCGATGATCTCGCCGTCACCGGGGATCAGTTCGCCGGCTTCCACCCGTACGATCTGGCCCTTGCGCAGGGAGCTGGCCGGCACCATCCGGTGGCTGCCATTCTCTTCCAGGCGGGCGGCGAGGTTCTGGCCGATGCCCTTGAGGCTGTCGGCACGGGCCTTGCCGCGGCCTTCGGCCAGGGCTTCGGCGAAGTTGGCGAAGAGCAGGGTGAACCACAGCCAGAGGGTGATCTGCACCGCCACCCCGGTGCTGACGCCATTCTCGGGCACCAGGCACAGCAGGGTGGAGAACAGTGCCGTGATCTCCACCACGAACATCACCGGCGAGCGGATCTGCTGGCGCGGGTCGAGCTTGACGAAAGCCTGCCGCAGCGCCTGGCGCCACAGGGTGCTGGCGGTCGGGGTGGGTAGGGTGTGGGTCTGGGCATCCATTTCAGCGGACTCCGAACAGTTGCAATTGATCGGCGATCGGCCCCAGGGCGAGCGTCGGCAGGAAGGTCAGGCCGCCCACCAGCAGGATGGTGACGACCAGCAGGGTGACGAACAGCGGGCCGTGGGTCGGGAAGCTATTGGGGCCGACCGGAACGGCGCGTTTGGCGGCCAGGCTGCCGGCGATGGCCAGGATCGGCAGGATGTAGCCGAAGCGACCGATCAGCAGCGCCAGGCTTAGCATCAGGTTGTGGAAGGGCGTATTGGCGCTGAAGCCGCCGAAGGCCGAGCCGTTGTTGGCCGTGGCCGAGGTGTAGGCATAGAGCAGCTGGCTGAAGCCGTGGGGTCCGCTGGCCGCGATGCCCGCTACGCCCGCCGGCAAGCTGGCGGCGATGGCTCCCAGCACCAGCACGCCGAGTGGCATCACCAGCAGGGTGGCCACCAGCAGGCGCACCTCGGGGGCCTCCAGCTTCTTGCCCAGGTACTCCGGGGTGCGGCCGACCATGAGGCCAGCGATGAACACGGCGATCAGCACGTTCAGCAGCATGCCGTAGAGGCCGGCGCCGACACCGCCGAAGATCACCTCGCCGAGCATCATGTTGAACAGGGCGATCAGACCGGTCAGCGGCGCCAGGCTATCGTGCATGGCGTTCACCGAGCCGTTGGAGGCCGCGGTGGTGACGGTCGCCCAGAGTGCCGAAGCCGTGGCGCCGAAGCGGGTCTCCAGGCCTTCCAGAGAGGCGCCCTGGGTGATCGGCAGGCTGGCCAGCGTCGGGTTGGCATGGCCCTGGGCGCCGATGGCGACCACGGCGCCGAGCACCAGCAGGCCGAACATGGCGGCGAAGATGGCCCAGCTCTGCCGGCGGTCCATCACGTAGTGGCCGAAGCTGAATACCAGTGCGGCCGGGATCAGCAGGATGGCCGACAGCTCCAACAGATCGCTCAGCGCCGTGGGGTTCTCGAAGGGATGCGCGGAGTTGACGCCGAAGAAGCCGCCGCCGTTGGTGCCGAGTTGCTTGATGGCGATCTGGCTGGCGGCCGGGCCCAGGGGCAGTGTCTGGCTGGCTCCCTGCAGCGTGGTAGCGTCCACGTAGGCGGCGAAGGTCTGGGGTACGCCCTGCCAGATCAGCAGCAGCGCCAGGGGGATGCACAGCGGCAACAGCACATAGAAGGTCGCGCGGAACAGATCGACCCAGAAATTGCCGATCTCCTTCGCACTGCGCCGGGCGATGCCGCGGGATAGCGCGGCCAGCACGGCTACGCCTACGGCGGCGCTGACGAAGTTCTGCACGCCCAGGCCGACCATCTGGCTGAAGTAGCTCAGCGAAGCTTCGCCGCTGTAGGCCTGCCAGTTGGTGTTGGTGACGAAGCTGATGGCGGTGTTCAGCGCCAGGGTCCATTCGAGCCCGGGCAGGTGCTGCGGATTGAGCGGCAGTTCGCCCTGCAGCAGCAGGATGGCGAACAGCAGGATGATCCCCAGCAGGTTGAACAGAATCAGCGCCAGAGCGTAGGTGCGCCAGTCCTGGCCGCGGTCATCGGTGCCGGCGAGCTTGAGCGTCAGGCGCTCCAGCGGCGCACCGATGAAGGTCAGCCAGGTGCGCTCGCCTTCCAGCGCGCGGTAGAAGTAGCGCCCTAGAAAGGGTGCGGGAAGAAAGGTCAGGGCCAGGAAGGCCAGGATCAGGAACGCGGCTTGGCTGTCCATGCCGCCTCCCTAGGACCGGCCGGCGCGCAGCAGCGCCGCCAGCAGATAGACGAACAGGCCGACTGCCAACAGCAGGGCCAGGATATTCCAGGGATTCATTGCGCTCTCTCCTCAAACGGCAATTGCCGCGTGGAGAAATTGTCGTGAGGAGGGCTGTAAAGAAGCGAGGCGGGGTCAGGCGAAGGGGCGTAAAGAAAGCGTTAAATCGGCCCCGCCATCCAGGGATGGCGGGGCCTGGCGGTCATTGCTGCGGTGCGCTCTGTTGCTGCTGCTCCTGCTTGGCCTTCTTGTTGGCCTCGTGGTGACCGATGGCGCAGCCGGCAGCGGCACCGGCGACGCCGTGACCACCGGCGACATGGCCGGCGGCACCCCCGACCACGGCGCCCTTGACGCAGCCGGCGGCGAAGGTGGCTTGACTGGTGCCCAGCAGCAGGGCGGAGATGGCAAGGGCAGGCAGGAGCTTCATGGTGGCGACCTCTCGTGGGTGCGAAGTAATGTCCTGTAACAATTGACCCAGACAAGCCTCGCCAGTTCTCTTGCCCTATTCATTCGTGCAGACACGCAGAGCATATCGCGGCCATGGCGGTGCGCCGTAGCGACCGCTCCTACAAAAGCATCACCCCTTGTAGGAGCGGCCGCATCGGCGGACCGTATGGCCGCGATAAACGTGGCAATCGTAGCTGCATGGAGAGCGGATGAAAGTCGTGCTACTGATGCGTCCGCAGATGCAGCACCGCCCAATAGGCCGGTTTCGGCCGCTGCTGGCGGTCGAACAACAGGGGCTGGTCGTCCCCCGGCACGCCCGGCGGGTTGTTCAGATAGCTATGGTCGTCCGCCACGCCCCACCAGGTCACGGCGGTCACCTCAGGATGGCTCAGGACCATGGCCAGCAGATCCCGGTAGCGCGCTGCCTGAAGGTCCAGGCGCTGCTGCACGCTCAGCGTAGGGTGATAGTCGTGGTGCTGGTAGAGACTCATATCCAGTTCGGTGATCTGGTTCTCCAGTCCCAGCCGGGCGAAGGTGGTGAGCGACTGGTCGATGGCCGCCAGCGACGGCCAGTAGATGCTGATATGGGTCTGGTGGCCGATGCCCTGTACCGGCACCCCCTGGGCCTGCAAGCCCTTGACCACCCGCGCCAGGCAATCGCGTTTGGCGGGCTCCTGGGTATTGAATTCGTTGATGAACAGTCGTGCCTGGGGATCGGCGGCATGGGCGGCGCGAAAGGCTTCGGCGAGGTAGTCCGGGCCGACCACCTGCAGCCAGCGGTCGTTACGCAGGCACCCCGGCTGACTGGCGTCGATCACCTCGTTGACCACATCCCAGGCGTAGACGCGACCCCGGTAGTGCCCGACCACCGTGGCGATGTGCTGGCGCAGTCGCTGCAACACCCGCTCCCGCGAGGCCGGTTGGCCGCCATCCCCCTGCCAGAACCAGTCCGGCGTATGGCTGCCCCAGAGTAAGGTATGACCACGCACCGCCATACCATGGCGCTCGGCGAAGTTGACGATGGCATCTGCCGGCCCGAAGACGTAGTGGTCCTCCTGGGGGTGGATGCGCATGGGCTTCATGGCGTTCTCCGCCACGACACTGCTGAACTGCTGCGCCAGCAAGGCGCCATCGGGTCCCTGGAGCTGATCGGGCTCGATGGCGGCGCCGATCTTCAGGCGCGGCGCATAGGCCGCGGCCAAAGAGCGATTGGCGGGTTCCACCGGCTCCGCGGCCCCGACAGCTGCAGTGGCACTGCAAAGACCGAGCGACAACAGCGTTGCAACGAGTGAGCGTGGCATCTGCATGAAGCTCCGGAAGGGGCGTGGGAATATCGCTTCGGACGTGCGGAACATCCTCAGGAGTGAGGATGCTGCTGCTCTTCCTTGGCCTTGGTGGCCAGGTGGTGGCCGATTGCGCAACCGGCTACCGCACCCGCGATGGCATGGTGTCCGGCGACATGCCCGGCCACCCCGCCTGCCACGGCGCCCTTGATGCAACCCGCCGCCAGACTCGTCTGGCTGATGCCGAGCAGGAGGGCGGTCAGGGTGATGGCAGCAAGACGTTTCATGAAAGGGACCTCGGGCTGGATGGAGAGCCAAGGGTAAGGGGCGCTGGGTTAACTAGTGCTTAAGGCCGCGTGCCTTCGTCTCGCACCGTATTGAATGCGGCTGCCATTTCCCGCCGACTGCCAGGCTCCCGTAGCGTGGAAAACGGCGCAGCCTTTTCCACTGCTTGCCACCAACGCCTCTCTCGACCTCGCAGCAGGGTGGACAAGCTTCGCGTTGTCCACCCTGCTGCGAGGTCAAAAAAAACCGCCCCGAAGGGCGGTTTTTCAGTACCGAACGCTAGCGTCAGACTTCAACGGCGGCGATGCGGGCCTTCTCGGCGCTTTCACGGAATTCGGCGATCTGGTCGAAGCTCAGGTAGCGGTAGACGTCCGCGGCCATGCTGTCGATGCTCTTCGCATATTCCATGTACTCCTCGACGGTAGGCAGCTTGCCAAGGATCGAGGCCACCGCCGCCAGTTCCGCCGACGCCAGGTAGACGTTGGCACCGTCGCCCAGGCGGTTGGGGAAGTTACGGGTGGAGGTGGAGACCACGGTGGCGTTGGCGGCCACACGGGCCTGGTTGCCCATGCACAGCGAGCAGCCCGGCATTTCCATGCGCGCGCCGGCCTTGCCGTAGATGCCGTAGTAGCCTTCCTCGGTCAGCTGGTGCTGGTCCATCTTGGTCGGCGGCGACAGCCACAGGCGGGTCGGGATCGAACCCTTGACCTTGTCCAGCAGCTTGCCGGCGGCGCGGAAGTGACCGATGTTGGTCATGCAGGAGCCGATGAACACCTCGTCGATCTTGTCGCCGGCCACCTGGGACAGCAGGCGGGCGTCGTCCGGATCGTTCGGGGCGCACAGCACCGGCTCGGTGACTTCGGCCAGGTCGATCTCGATGACTTCGCTGTATTCGGCGTCGGCATCGGCGGACAGCAGTTCCGGGTTGGCGATCCAGGCTTCCATGGCGCGCGCGCGGCGCTCCAGGGTACGCGGATCACCGTAGCCTTCCTCGATCATCCAGCGCAGCAGGGTGATATTGGACTGCAGGTACTCGGTGATGGACTCGGGCGACAGCTTGATGGTGCAACCGGCGGCGGAACGCTCGGCGGAGGCATCGGACAGCTCGAACGCCTGCTCCACGGTCAGGTCTTCCAAGCCTTCGATCTCGAGGATGCGGCCGGAGAAGATGTTCTTCTTGCCCTTCTTCTCGACGGTCAGCAGACCCTTCTGGATGGCGTAGTAGGGGATGGCATGGACCAGGTCACGCAGGGTGATCCCGGGCTGCATCTTGCCCTTGAAGCGCACCAGTACCGACTCCGGCATGTCCAGCGGCATGACGCCGGTAGCCGCGGCGAAGGCCACCAGGCCCGAACCGGCCGGGAAGGAGATACCGATCGGGAAGCGGGTGTGGGAATCGCCGCCGGTGCCGACGGTGTCGGGCAGCAGCATGCGGTTCAGCCAGCTGTGGATGATGCCGTCGCCCGGACGCAGGGAGACGCCGCCACGGGTGCGGATGAAGTCCGGCAGGGTGTGGTGGGTCTTGACGTCGATCGGCTTGGGATAGGCCGCGGTGTGGCAGAAGGACTGCATCACCAGGTCGGCGGAGAAGCCCAGGCAGGCCAGGTCCTTCAGTTCGTCACGGGTCATCGGACCGGTGGTGTCCTGGGAGCCGACGGTGGTCATCTTCGGCTCGCAGTAGGTGCCGGGGCGTACGCCCGCCACACCGCAGGCCTTGCCGACCATCTTCTGTGCCAGGGTGTAGCCCTTGCTGCTCTCGGCCGGCTGGTCCGGCTTGTTGAACAGGTCGGACGGGCCCATGCCCAGTTCGGCACGCGCCTTCTCGGTCAGGCCACGGCCGACGATCAGCGGGATACGGCCACCGGCGCGGACTTCGTCCAGCAGCACGGGGGTCTTGAGTTCGAAGGTGGCGAGCACCTCGTCGCTGCCATGGCGGGTGACCTTGCCGGCCTTCGGATAGACGTCGATGACGTCACCCATTTCCAGGGCGGACACGTCGAATTCGATCGGCAGGGCGCCGGCGTCTTCCATGGTGTTGTAGAAGATCGGGGCAATCTTGGAGCCGAAGCAGAAACCACCGGCGCGCTTGTTGGGCACATAGGGGATGTCGTCGCCGAAGAACCACAGCACCGAGTTGGTGGCGGACTTACGGGACGAGCCGGTGCCGACCACGTCACCGACGTAGGCGACCGGGAAGCCCTTGGCGCGCACTTCCTCGATCTGCTTCAGCGGACCGATGCTGCCTTGCTGCTCGGGGACGATGCCGTCGCGGGCCATCTTCAGCATGGCCAGGGCATGCAGCGGGATGTCCGGGCGCGACCAGGCGTCGGGGGCGGGGGAGAGGTCGTCGGTGTTGGTCTCGCCGGGCACCTTGAACACGGTCAGGGTGTACTTCTCGGCGATCTCCGGACGCTTCTGGTACCACTCGCCTTCGGCCCAGGACTGCATCACGGCCTTGGCGTGGGCATTGCCCGCCTTGGCTTTCTCGGCCACGTCGTGGAAGGCGTCGAACATCAGCAGGGTGTGCTTGAGTTGCTCGGCGGCAACAGCGCCCAACTCGGCGTCGTCCAGTAGCTCGACCAGGGTAGCGATGTTGTAGCCGCCCTGCATGGTGCCCAGCAGTTCGGTGGCGCGCTGCTTGGAGATCAGCGGGGACTGGGCTTCGCCCTTGGCGATGGCGGAGAGGAAACCGGCCTTCACGTAGGCGGCTTCATCGACGCCCGGCGGTACGCGATTGGTAATGAGGTCGACGAGGAATTCTTCTTCGCCGGCGGGGGGATTCTTCAGCAGTTCGACCAGACCGGCCGTTTGCTCGGCGTTCAGCGGCTGGGGCACGATGCCCTGGGCGGCACGCTCTTCTACGTGTTTACGATAGGCTTCAAGCACAGGTTGACCCTCATCAGTGGTCCAATATTGCGTCCGGGGGCTGGTGCCCCGAAATGTATCCGGCAAGAGATGACAGGGGAGGCTGCAGGCAGGACCACCGTCGCGCCGGACGCATTCCGCTAGAAGCTGTTTTCAAAGTTTTACGCCGGTTGCCAGGAAGCTGACCGGACAGCTGGGCGGTTGATGAGGCCGCCGCTGACCGGACACCGGATACTTTGCTCGTGACGCTTTGAAAACAGCTTCGTATCGGACATTGCGCCTATAAGGCTGCCTAATTCTACGCCAACCTTCTGGCGAAGTTAAGCGCGGCGTTGTCGCATCCCCGGGATGCGGCCTTAGACCTTGGCCGCATCCAGGGGTTGTATGAGCTCTAGGCGCTCGACCTGTCTAGCGGCCGAGGTGGGCGAAGCGGCCGGTGAAGGGCTTGCCGATGGGGTAGGCGAGGTCGCCATGCTTGCTGGTGCCCAGGCCCAGGTCCACCAGGGACTCGGCCAGCTTGACCGCAGCGCTGACGCCCTCGATCACCGGAATGCCGATGGCCTCGCTCAGGGCTTCGCGCAGATCGGCCATGCCGCCGCAGCCGAGGACGATGGCGCCGGCACCTTCCTCGTCCCGCGCCCGCCGACCTTCGGCGGCGATGAGTTCGATCAGGCTGTCGTCCGCCGCTTCCAGGGCCAGCACCGGCAGGTCGATGCAGCGCACCGAGGTGCACAGCTCGGCGAAGCCGTAACGCTGCAGCAGATGCTCGGCGATGATGCGGGTGCGGGTGAGGGTGGTCACCACGGCGAAGCGGGTGGCCAGCAGGCTGGCGAGGTGGAAGCCGGCCTCGGCGATGCCCAGCACCGGCCCCTTGGCCATTTCCCGGGCAGCGAGCAGTCCCGGATCGCCGAAGCAGGCGATGACGTGGGCCGCGCAACCCGCCTCGACGCCCTTGCGCATCTCCTCGATCACCCCGACCGCGGCCACCGCCTCGTCGTAATGACTCTCGATGGAGACGGGGCCGGCGTCCGGGTTGCTCGCCAGGATGGCGGTGCCCGGGCGGGCCACCGCCTGGGCGGCACGACCGATCTTGGCGGTCATGGCGGCACTGGTGTTGGGGTTGATGACCTGGATCTGCATGGCGTGCCTCAACTGCGTTTGAAGATGCTACGGAAGTCCGGCTCGGCCGCGGCGGGCCGGTCGATATGAAGGGATTCGCGGATCAGCCGCAGGTGCTGCGCCATCCAGTCGCTGGCGGCCGTGCCTTCGCCTCGCGCGAGCAGATCCAGCAGATCGCCGTGCTGGCCGCAATCGCAGCCCAGGCTATGGCGTGAGCCATAGATGGCGATGAGCAGCGAGGAACGACTGGCGAGTTGGGCGACCTGCTCGGTGAGCACCTGATTGTCGGCCAGGGCGGCCAGTTCGACATGGAAGCGGGCGGACAGCTGGATCGCCAGGCTGTGGCGCCCGCTGTGCTGTGCCTCATGCTCTTCGACGCAGAGCTGACGCAGAGGTGCCAACTGAGCGGCATCGACACGGGCGGCGACCAGGGGCATCAGCGCCGGCTCGATCAGTTGGCGCGCGGCGAGGATGTCCTGGGCTTCCTTGGCGCTGGGCTGAGCCACCTGGGCGCCGCGGTTGGCGCGCAGGGTGACCAGGCGTTCCAGGGCCAGGCGCTGGAGCACCTTGCGGATGCCGGTGCGGCTGATGCCGAAGGTTTCCGCCAGGGTGTCTTCCGGTAACCGGGTGCCGGGCGCCAGGCGATGTTCGACGATGGCTTCGAGAATGTCCTGGTAGATCCGCTCGTCCCGCGGAGAGGCGGCAACGGCGAGTGGCGAGGGTACTGCACTCATGGGCGTGCTCCAGCGATTTACCTGAATTGTATACAGGATTTCGGTCGGCGACGATGAGCAAAGGCGCGAGTGGTTGTGCGCCAAGGTAGCGCTCTGCTGGTACCGAATGCCCCAGTTGAGTGCGATAGGCAACGGCTTTACAGGGGCGGGCTAGAGCGCTCTCTGCCGAATTTTCCGTGTTCGACCAGCCAGTTAGGCCGTTTTGACACCAACTGGCACGGTCTCTGCCTGGTGGATTGTATACAAAATCAAGCAGGCGCCGTATGCAGGTGCCTGCCCACCACGGAGGCGGCGATCCATGACCCAGCAGATTCCCCCGGGCTACAGCCCACGTCTGTACAACGAAGACCTCGGCCCGGTAGCGCAGAAATGGAGCTGGTACAACATCTTCGCCTTCTGGATGAGCGACGTGCACAGCGTCGGCGGCTACGTCTTCGCCGCCAGCCTGTTCGCCCTGGGCCTGGCCAGTTGGCAGGTGCTGATCGCCCTGCTGGTGGGTATCTGCATCATCCAGGTGATCGCCAATCTGGTCGCTCGCCCCAGTCAGCAGGCCGCCGTGCCCTATCCGGTGATCTGCCGGCTGGCCTTCGGTGTCTTCGGCGCGAACATCCCGGCGGTGATCCGCGGTCTTATCGCCGTAGCCTGGTACGGTATCCAGACCTACCTGGCGTCCAGTGCCCTGGTCATTGTGGTGCTCCGATTCTTCCCGGCCCTGGCCGTCTATGGCGATACCAGCTTCCTCGGGCTCTCCTATCTTGGCTGGATGGGCTTTCTCACCCTCTGGGTGCTGCAGGCCTGCGTGTTCTGGGCGGGCATGGAATCCATCCGCCGCTTCATCGACTGGGCGGGTCCCGCCGTATACGCGGTGATGTTCGTGCTCGCCGCCTGGATCGTCTGGCGCGCCGGCTGGAGCAACATCAGCTTCACCCTGGCGGAAAAGCAGCTGAGCGGTTGGGCTGCCTTCGGTCAGGTAATCATGGCCATCGCCCTGGTGGTGTCCTACTTCTCCGGCCCGACGCTCAATTTCGGTGACTTCAGCCGCTACTGCCGTTCCATGCAGGACGTCCGCCGTGGCAACTTCTGGGGCCTGCCGATCAACTTCCTGGCCTTCTCCCTGGTCACCGTGGTGATCGTCTCCGGCACCCTGCCGGTGTTCGGCGAGATGATCCACGATCCCATCGCCACCGTAGCGCGCATCGACAACACCACCGCGGTGCTGCTGGGCGCCTTCACCTTCGTCACCGCCACCATCGGCATCAACATCGTCGCCAACTTCGTCTCGCCAGCCTTCGACTTCGCCAACGTGGCGCCGAGCAAGATCAGCTGGCGCGCCGGCGGCATGATCGCCGCGGTAGCCTCGATCTTCATCACTCCTTGGAACCTGTTCAACAACCCCGAGGTGATCCACTACACCCTGGACGTGCTGGCGGCCTGCATTGGTCCGCTGTTCGGCATCCTGCTGGTGGACTACTACCTGCTGCGCAAGGGCCAGATCGACGTCGACGCCCTGTTCGATGACACCCCCAGCGGTGCCTACTGGTACAGCGGTGGCGTGAACTGGGTGGCGGTCCAGGCGTTGGTCGCCGCGGCGCTGATCGGGCTGTGCTTCACCTTCGTGCCCTGGTTCAAGCCGATCGCCAACTTCGCCTGGTTCACCGGCTGCTTCCTCGGCGGACTGTTCTTCTATGTCCTCAGCCGTCGCAGCGTCAGTTCGCTGCCGGCCCGAGGCGCCGCCGCGGTGTGATGGATCCGCTGGCGTTTCGGGCTAGACTAGGCGTTTTGCTCCAAGGCGCTTCACCCATGTCCGCTCCTGTCATCAAGACGCCCTGCGTCGGCCTGTGCTCGACGATGTTCGGCGATCACGTCTGCCGTGGCTGCAAGAGATTCCACCACGAGGTGGTGAACTGGAATCTCTATAGCGAAGAGGAGCGCCTGGCCGTCTGGGCGCGGCTGGAGCTCCTACTGGTGCAGGTGGTGTCGGCCAAGGTCGATGTCTTCGATGCCGAGTTGCTGCGCCAGCAACTGCAGCAACGCAGCATCCGCTTCCGACCCGATCAGTCGGAGTATTGCTGGGCCTATCAACTGTTGGCCCGTGGTGCGCGCCATATCCAGCAACTGGACGCCTATGGCATTCGCCTCCTGCCGGAATTTCGTGAACGACCCCTGGCCGAGTTGCGCGATGCCATCGACCGGGAATTCTTCCTGCTCTCCGAAGCCCATTACGACCGCTACATCGCTCCGCGCTTCCTGCTCGAAGGCGTCGACAGCCGCGTCTGAACGCCAGCAGGCAGGCGGCGCTGCCCAGGCGCGTGCCTTTCTCTATAATGCGCGGCTTTTGCATGGGATTACGCTGATGTCCTTGCCCGAGATGAACGACTTCCTCGGTTGCCGCACGCCGGACGCCTGGGTCGAGGCCGCGCTGCAGGACCTGCCGACGCTGCTGCAGGACCACGCCAACAACGAGAAGAAGGCCGCCGGCGCCGCCTTCCACTATTTATTCACCTATTCCAATCGCGCCGAGCTGTCCTGGAAGATGTCGCGCATCGCCCGCGAGGAACTACGGCATTTCGAACAGGTGCTGCAGATCATGAAGCGCCGGGGCATCGAGCATCGCAATGTCAGCTCGGCGCGCTATGCCGGCGCCCTGCGCAAGCTCTGCCGCAATCACGAGCCGCTGAAGCTGACCGACAGCCTGGTGATCGGCGCCTTCATCGAATGCCGTTCCTGCGAGCGCTTCGGCGCCGTGGCGCCTCATCTGGACGAAGAGTTGGGCAAGTTCTACAGCGGCCTGCTGGCCTCCGAGGCGCGCCACTTCCAGGACTATCTAAAGCTGGCCTATCTCTATGGCGAGCGGGACGACGTGGACGCCAAGATCGCTGAGGTGCGCGCCCTGGAGGTGGAGCTGATCACCTCCGGCGACCGCGAGATGAGGTTCCACAGCGGTATCCCGCAGGTGGCCTGAGCCGCCTTACTTGCAGGCCTTGGTCTCGCCGACGTAGGGATTGCCGCGGCCCATGATGCAGGCCAGGCGCTGGTTGCGCTGGCGCTCCCAGGCTTCCGGCGGGTACTGCTTGGTCCAGGCGGTGTAGAGCTGGCGATCCTGCTTGGACAGGCGCAGGCCGTAGCGGTCGCTCATATAGAAGTAGGTGCGGGCGACCATGCCGCGGATTTCCGGGCGTGGCATGGCGGTCTTGGCCTTGAAGTCCACCACCATCTGGCAGGCGCCGTACTGGGTCGGCTTCTGCGGCAGCCAGCCGAAGGCGAAGTTGCTGCGATCGCCATTGACCTCACCGACCACCGGCACCAGGTTGAACAGATCGGCCTCGGCCTTCTGGTACACCGGGTCGTGGGCGGTGCAGTTCTTGCGGCCGCCTTTCTGCCAGCACTGGCGCTGGTGGCCGATCACCCAGGCGGGGACGATGTGTTCCCATTCGATGCGACTGGCGCGCTGGGCGCTCTTGCGCGGGACGTAGCCGCAGCTCTTGAGGTCCACGGTCTTGCCGCTGTAGTGGCAACCGCAATAGAAGTCCACCCCCTGTTGGGCATAGACCTTGGCCGCGACCTGCTTGGCTTCGCTGAAGGTGCGGGGCGGTTGAGGCGTGGCCAGGGCGCTGAGGGACGCCAGGGTCAGGCTGAGCAGCAGGGCGGGGCGCAACGACATGGAGAATCCGTCCGAAAAAGCGCGGATACTACCGACCCGTACAGGGTCGCGGTGTGACTGGGTTCACTGGAATCCGTCGCGCCCTGATGCCGCCGCTGGCGCGGAACAGATACGATATCAATGACTTAGAGGTAAGGCATGGCAGCCTGGGACATCTTCTGCACGGTGGTGGACAACTATGGCGACGCGGGCATCACCTGGCGGCTGGCCCAGCAGTTGGTCGCCGAGCATGGACAGCAGGTGCGCCTGTGGATCGATGACCTCTATCCGCTGGCGCGCATCCAGCCGGGCGTGGACGGCACTGCCGAGCAGCAATGGCATCGGGGCGTCGAGGTGCGGCTCTGGCGCGCTGGCGAGATCGAGGCAGAGCCGGGCGACGTGGTGGTGGAAGCCTTCGCCTGCCAGGTTCCGGAAGACTTCGTAGCGGCCATGGCACGCCGCGCCGAGCGGCCGCTCTGGCTAAATCTCGAGTACCTCAGTGCCGAGGAGTGGATCGAAGGCTGCCATGCCTTGCCATCGCTCCAGCCCACTGGGCTGAACAAGTATTTTTTCTTCCCCGGCTTCACGGCCAAGGTGGGAGGACTGTTGCGGGAGCAGGGTCTGCTCGCCCAGCGGGATGAATTCCTTGCGACTGCCCAGGCACGTACCGACTTTCTCGCCAGCCTCGGGGTTAAGCGGCAGTCGGACGAGCGGCTGTTCTCGCTGTTCGCCTACGAGAACCCGGCGCTGATCGACTGGCTGGACGCCCTTAGCGCGAGCGCTCGGCCCACCTGCCTGCTGGTGCCCGAGGGGCGGGTACTGGCTAACGTCGCCGCCTGGCTGGGAGTCGACTGGCTCAAGGCCGGCGACAGCCATCGCCGCGGTGCCCTGCGGGTCCAGGTGCTGCCCTTCGTCTCCCAGCAGGACTACGACCGTCTGCTCTGGTGTTGCGACTTCAACGCCATTCGTGGCGAGGACTCCTTCGTCCGCGCGCAATGGGCCGGCCATCCGTTCGTCTGGCACATCTATCCGCAAGAAGAAGACGCCCATTTCGTCAAGCTCGAAGCCTTCCTCGCGCGCTACGTCGAGACGGCTGCGCCCGTGCTGGCCCAGGCGGTCACCGGTTTTTGGCTGGCCTGGAATGGTCGCGGCGACCTGGCTGCGGCCTGGTCGGTACTCGAGGCGCAGGTCGCGGATTGGCGGTTACTGGCGAGCGATTGGAGCGAGAGAATGGCTTCCCATAGCGATCTTGCCAGTAGCCTGGTGCTTTTCCATACAGATTGGCTATCATATGGCGCCTCGAAATCCCGTTCTTCCATCCATACGGATAACCGCATGAAAACCGCACAAGAGTTCCGTGCCGGCCAAGTGGCCATGATCGACAACGCTCCCTGGGTCATCCAGAAAGCTGAATACAACAAGTCCGGCCGTAACGCTGCAGTGGTCAAGATGAAGCTGAAGAGCCTGCTCTCCGGCAGCGCGACCGAAACCGTCTTCCGCGCCGATGACAAGCTCGAGCCGGTCATCCTGGATCGCAAGGAAGTTACCTATTCCTACTTCGCCGATCCGCTGTACGTCTTCGTCGACGCCGACTACAACCAGTACGAAGTCGAGAAAGACGACCTGGGCGAAGCCATCGCCTTCATCGAAGACGGCATGACCGACGTCTGCGAAGCGGTGTTCTACAATGATCGCGTCATCTCCGTCGAGCTGCCGACCACCATCGTGCGCCAGATCGCCTACACCGAGCCGGCCGTCCGCGGTGATACCTCGGGCAAGGTCATGAAGACCGCTCGCCTGAACAACGGCTATGAGCTGAAGGTTTCCGAGTTCTGCGATATCGGTGACCACATCGAGATCGATACCCGTACCAACGAGTACAAGTCGCGCGCCAAGGTCTAAGAACCTATTCAAAGTCTGCTGCGCGTCGGCCAAACGGCGTTGAAAATGGCTTCGGAATGCTCATTTACCACTCGTAAACTCCGCTTCCTCAGCCATTTTCGCCTTGTTTGGCTCTAGCTCGCGAGACTTTGAACAGGCTCTAAATCAGGCGTCTCGATGAAAAGCCCGGCTTGCCGGGCTTTTTGCTGTCTGGGTGTCTACCGGGCCCAACCGCTGTTGCAACCCTCCTTCGCTGCTGGATAGTGCCACCGTGGAATCGCTGTTTACCTTGTTGATCGATGTCGTCCTTGGGGCGCTGCTGGGTGTCGTGGGTGGGCTGTTCGGTATCGGCGGGGGCCTGATCGCCATTCCGGTGCTGGCGCTGTTGTTCGGCCTCGACCAGCAACTGGCCCAGGGCACCGCCCTGGTGATGGTGGTGCCTAACGTGCTGCTGTCGGTCTACAAGTACAACCAGCGCAATCGCATCGACTGGCAGCGCGCCGCGTTGCTGGCGGGTGCGGGCATGGTCTCGGCCCTGGTCGGTACGGCACTGGCGGTTTCCCTCGATGCCCGCTCCATGCGCCACGGCTTCGTCGGTTTCCTGCTCGTGCTGGTGCTCTACAACCTCTGGCAATTCTATCGGCGTGGCCAGCCGCCGCTGACCACACCGAGCCGTCTGGGGCTCGGCGTACTGGGGCTGGTGGCGGGGCTGGTCGGCGGGCTGTTCGGTGTGGGCGGGGCGGTGATCGCCACGCCGATCCTGGCGGGAGTGATGGGGCTGAGCCAGGTGGCGGCCCAGGGCATGTCGCTGGCCATGGCGTTGCCCACCACCGGCGTTACCCTGGCCAGCTACGCCTGGCACGGCGAAGTGGATTGGAGCGTCGGCATTCCCCTGGCCATTGGTGGCCTGCTCAGTGTGAGCTGGGGCGTGAAGCTGGCCCACCAGCTTCCCGAGCGGCTGCTGCGTTTGCTGTTCTGCGCTTTCCTGCTGCTGTGCGCAGTGCTGCTGGCGCTGCGCTGACTATTGCCGAAAGCCTTCGGCGATATGCTCGGCGAGGGTGTCGATGATCGGCGAGGCACTTCGCGGACTGCGCAGCAGTTCGATGGAGCAGGACGGCAGGTCGGGCATGCCGTCGGCTTCGCCGAGCCGCCGCAATTCGTTCGGCAGCAGGCTTTCCAGCTGCGCGGTGACTGCCAGACCCGCTTTGACGATGCCGAGCAGGGCGGCAAGGCTCGGGCTGCTGTAGGCCAGGCGATAGCCGCGCCCGCGGTTGTCCAGGGCGCGGCGTGCCCAGTCGCTGAGGAAGCAGGAGGTGTTGAACATCGCCAGCGGCAGCGGATCGCGCTGGTGCACGTCGAAGCCAGGCGCCTCCGCCCAGACGAAGCGCTCCCGACGCAGCGGCAGGCCGATCTCGTTGCCCGGCTCGCGGGTGACGATGGTCAGGTCCAGATCCTGGCGTTGCAACAGGCCCGCGCTGGGCTCGCAATGCACGTCCACCTGCACCAGCGGATAGGCCTTGGCGAAGCCCGCCAGGATGCCGGGGATGAATCTCATGACGTAGTCATCGGGCGTGCCGATACGCACCGTCCCCACCATGTGCGGCTCGCGCAGGGTGGTCATCACCTCACCGTGCAGCTTGAGGATGCGCCGCGCGTAGCCCAGCAGAATCTGGCCCTCCGCGGTCAGTCGCACCTGGCGCCCATCCCGTTCGAACAGCCGACGTTGCAATACGTCTTCTTCCAGCTTGCGCATCTGCATGCTGACCGCCGATTGGGTACGGCTGACGACCTCTGCCGCTCGGGTGAAACCGCCGTACTCGGCGATGGCGACGAAGGTGCGCAGTAGATCCGAGTCTATGCTGGGATAATTCATTTCATCATCCAGGCGAATGCATCGCATAAGAAAGATTCGTTGGATTGATGTTAAGCCGAATCGGAGACTTGAGCTATAGCCCTCACCGAGGAACAGTGCCATGGCTCAGCTCACCTCTCGTCGCGTTGCCGCTTTCAACACCAATCGTTCACTGACGCAGCGCGTCGCCAAGGCCTTCGCCTGGCTGGCGCGTGCATTGGAACTCTCGCGTCAGCGTCGCGCCCTCTACCGACTGGACGACGCCGCCCTCGGCGATCTGGGTCTGAGCCGCGCCGATGCCTGGCAGGAGGCCGACAAGCCGTTCTGGCAACAACCGCCAGAGGAAGGCCCGCGTCGATCCTGCTAGGGTGAGGAGGACCTCCTGATCAGGAACCTGGATGGACAGTCTTTCCCTACGCGAGGCGCGTCGGCTGGTCCTGCGTGCTCAAGGATTCGGCGCCCCGCCCAAGGGTGGAGTGGGGCCGGGCGCCTTGTATCGCCAGGCCACCCGCTTGGGCGTGCTGCAAATCGACTCGGTCAATGCGCTGGTGCGCTCCCACTATCTGCCGCTGTTCAGCCGCCTAGGTTGCTATGACTTCACCGACTTCGACGTCCTCGCCTGGGGCAAGGGGCGGGCCCGTAAGCTCTATGAATGCTGGGCCCATGAGGCCTCGCTGGTACCCGCCGAGGTCTGGACCGAGTTGCACTGGCGGCGGGAGCTAGCGCGGCAGGGCGTAGGGATCTATCGGCAGTTGGCCCGCTTCGCGGTCGAGCAGCCCCAGGTGGTGGCCGAGACGCTTGCAGCCGTGGTGCAGCGTGGCCCGCTGGGTGCTGGCAGCCTGGCGCAGCGCACCGACAAGGCCGGGCCCTGGTGGGACTGGAGTCCGACCAAGCTGGCGCTGGAATGGCTGTTTGCCGCGGGTGAGGTGACGGTGGCCGGTCGCCGCGGTTTCGAGCGGCTCTACGATCTGCCCGAGCGAGTCCTGCCAGCGGCGATCCTGGCGGCTCCGGTGCCGACACCGGCCGCGGCGCGGCGAGCACTGCTGCTGCGCAGCGCGCGGGCGCTGGGCGTGGCGAGCGAGGGGCAGTTGCGCGATTATTTTCGCCTCAGCCCCGCCGACGCTCGCCAAGGCATCGCCGAGTTGCGCGAGGAGGGCAGTCTGCAGCCGATCCAGGTACAAGGCTGGTCCAAGCTCGGCTACGTCGCGGAAAGCCCCAATCCAGGACGGCCGGTACACGCGGCGGCGCTGTTGTCGCCCTTCGACTCCCTGGTCTGGGAGCGCGAGCGTACCGAGCAACTGTTCGACTTCCGCTATCGGCTGGAACTCTACATGCCAGCGCCCAAGCGGGTCTACGGTTACTACGTGCTGCCCTTTCTCTACCGGGAGCGCTTGACGGCGCGGGTGGACCTGCGCGCCGAGCGGGCACAGTCGCGGCTGGCGGTGCACGCCGTGCATCTGGAGCCGGCGGGGCTGGACGAGGAGGGTCGGGAGGCCTTGGCAGGGCAGTTGCGTGCGCTGGCCGACTGGCTGGGTCTCGCCGACCTGCAGTTGCACGGGCCGGCGGAGGTCTTGCGAGCAGCGGTGGCGCGGCACTGAATCGCGCCGCGCCCTCTGCCTAGCGGCGAATGCCCTTGAGCGTCTCGGCGATCATGAAGGCCAGTTCCAGGGACTGGTCGGCGTTCAGGCGCGGGTCGCAATGGGTGTGGTAGCGATCGGACAGGGCGTCTTCGGTGACCGGGCGAGCGCCGCCGATGCACTCGGTGACGTTCTGGCCGGTCATCTCGATGTGAATGCCACCCGCGTAGGTCCCCTCCGCCTTGTGCACGCCGAAGAACTCCTTGACCTCGCCCAGCACGCTGGCGAAATCCCGGGTCTTGTAGCCGCTGGAGGCCTTGATGGTATTGCCGTGCATGGGGTCGGAACTCCACAGCACCTGGCGACCTTCGCGCTCCACGGTCTGGATCAGCCGCGGCAGATGGTCGCCGACCTTGCCCACGCCCATGCGCACGATCAGATTCAGGCGCCCCGGATCGTTCTCGGGGTTGAGGGTATCGATCAGGCGGATCAGGTCCTCGCTGGTGGTGGAAGGACCGACCTTGACGCCGATGGGGTTGTTGACCCCGCGCAGGAATTCCACGTGGGCACCGCCCGGCTGACGGGTGCGATCGCCGATCCAGAGCATGTGCGCGGAACAGTCGTACCAGTCGCCGGTCAGGCTGTCGCGGCGGACGAAGGCTTCTTCATAGTTGAGCAGCAGCGCCTCATGGGCGGTGAAGAAGTTGGTCTCCTTGACCTGGGGCGCAGTGTCCAGGCCGCAGGCACGCATGAACGCCAGGGTCTCGTCGATACGATCCGCCAGTTGGTGATAGCGGTCGGCCAGCGCCGAGTTGGCGATGAAGTCTAGGTTCCAGCGATGCACCTGGTGCAGGTCGGCGAAACCGCCCTGGGCGAAGGCGCGCAGCAGGTTGAGCGTCGCGGTCGACTGGTTGTAGGCCTGGATCAGGCGCTGGGGGTCGGGGATACGGCTGCCTTCGGTGAAGTCGATGCCGTTGACGATGTCGCCACGGTAGGCCGGCAGGGAGACGCCGTCCTGGACTTCCTCGCCCGAGGAGCGCGGCTTGGCGAACTGGCCCGCCATACGGCCGACCTTGACCACCGGGCAGCCGGCGGCGAAGGTCATGACCACCGCCATCTGCAAGAGCACCTTGAAGGTGTCGCGAATCTTGCCGGCAGAAAATTCGAAGAAGCTTTCCGCGCAATCGCCGCCCTGCAACAGGAAGGCCCGACCCTGGGTGACCTCGGCGAACTGCCGGCGCAATTCGCGGGCTTCACCGGCGAACACCAGCGGCGGATAGCCGGCCAGGGTGCGCTCCACTTCGGCGAGGCGGGCTTGATCGGGATATTCGGGTTGTTGCTGGATGGGCAGGCCTCTCCAGCTGTTAGGGCTCCAGGGCGCGGACATGGCTCTCTCTGCAAGGGGTCGACGAAGCCGGCCATGATAACCGAAGGAGCCGGTAGCGCTCGATAGACTATGGCCATGGCGGCTACCATGGCGGTCAATAGAGGAGGGTGTGATGGCGGCTACGGAAGTCTTGCTGGAAGAGGTCGTCGATGCCTATGGGCGGATCCGGGTAGTGGAGGTAGGGCCTTATCGCTTCCTGGAGTTCGGCGAGGAGGTGGAGCAGAGCTGTGTCTTCACCCGGGACCCGGCCTGGCTGGAATACGACTATAACCGGGCCATGCTGCTGGGGGCGCTCTGTCATGCCGCGCCGCGGCGGGCACTATTCCTCGGCCTGGGCGCCGGTACCCTGACCCAGGCCTGCCTCAAGTGGTTGCCGCTGGAGGCGGTGGAAGCCCTGGAACTCCGCCCGGAGGTCCCGCGCCTGGCGCGGCAGCACCTGGGGCTAGGCGACGATCCGCGGCTCGACATCCGTATCGGCGATGCCATGGAATTGCTCGAGGCGGCGGCCCCGGCGGATCTGCTCTTCGTCGATCTCTATACCGACGTGGGCCCCTCGAGTGCCCATCTGGCCTGGCGTTTCCTGGAAAACTGCCAGGCCAAGCTCCAGCCCGGTGGTTGGCTGGTCATCAACCAGTGGAGCACGAACGACGGCAAGCCCCTGGGGGCACCCTTGCTGCGCGGATTGTTCCGCCACCACTACTGGGAATGCCCGGTAGTCGAAGGCAATGTCATTCTGCTGGTGCCGGCCAGCCTGGAGCAGGAGCTGGACGAGGCTGGAGTGCGGGCGCGGGTGCGCGACCTGACGCCGCAGGCGGGTTTCGATCTCGAGCCTTACCTGGACAACCTGAGGGCGGCGACGTGAGCGGATATCGGCTAATGTCCTCTGGAAAAATGTCCAGGGTTCGGGTATTATTCGCCCCGGTCTTTTTGACCTTCCGTTCAGGAACTGCATTTTCCCGGTCCGCCGCCATGGCCACTCCGGTCGTGCGTTCGCCCGACGGCGAACAATCCTAGACGCTTCACCCCTTTTTCATCGCTATTTCGCAAAAAGCTCACACCTTGGCTGCCTGGGCGACTTCGGTCATTCGGATAAGCGCAGCTCTTGGCTTTGGGGTCTTTGCGAAGCACACGAGGCAAGACAATGACCCAGGACACCAGCGGTTTCGCTGCGCTCAATCTCAATCCCGCCATCCTCGCCGCCATCAAGGCCGTCGGCTACGAAGAGCCGTCGCCCATCCAGTCGCAGTCCATCCCGGTGATTCTCTCCGGCCACGACATGATCGGCCAGGCCCAGACCGGTACCGGCAAGACCGCAGCCTTCGCTCTGCCGCTGCTCTCTAAGCTCGACCCGTCCCGCCGCGAACCCCAGATTCTGGTGCTGGTTCCCACCCGGGAACTGGCCCTGCAGGTGGCGACCGCCTGCGAAACCTATTCCACCGAGATGCCCGGCGTTAAGGTCGTGGCCCTCTACGGCGGCGCGCCCATGGGTCCGCAGCTGAAGTCCCTGCGCATGGGCGCCCAGGTACTGGTCGCCACCCCCGGTCGTCTGTGCGACCACTTGCGTCGCGACGACAACCTGCTGGCCACCGTCCAGCACCTGGTGCTCGACGAAGCCGACGAGATGCTCAAGCTGGGCTTCATGGATGACCTCGAATTCATCTTCGAGGCCATGCCGGAGTCCCGCCAGACCGTGCTGTTCTCGGCTACCCTGCCGCCGTCGATCCGCGCCATCGCCGAGCGTCACCTGAAGGAGCCGCAACACGTCCGCATCGCGGCCAAGACCCAGACCGTCGCCCGCATCGAGCAGGCGCATCTGATGGTCCACGCCGACCAGAAGCCGGCGTCGGTGCTGCGCCTCCTGGAAGTGGAGAACTTCGACGCCCTGATCGCCTTCGTCCGCACCAAGCAGGCGACCCTGGACCTGGCCGAGCTGCTGGAGCGCCAGGGCTATCGCGTCAGCGCCCTGAACGGCGACATGCCCCAGGCCCAGCGCGAGAAGACCATCGAGTCCCTGAAGGACGGTTCGCTGGACATCGTGGTCGCCACCGACGTCGCTGCTCGCGGTCTGGACGTGGCCCGTATCACCCACGTGCTGAACGTGGACATGCCCTACGATCCCGAGTCCTACGTCCACCGTATCGGCCGTACCGGCCGCGCCGGTCGCGAAGGTCGCGCGCTGCTGCTGGTGACTCCGCGTGAGCGCCGCATGCTACAGGTCATCGAGCGCGTCACCGGTCAGCGCGTCGGCGAGATCCGCCTGCCCGACGCCGAAGCTGTGCTGGAAGCCCGTATCTCCCGCCTGGCCGATGGCGTGGGTTCGCTGCTGGCCGATGCCGATGCCACCCACGGCGCCCTGCGTCAGGAGCTGTGCGAGCGTCTGCAGTGCGATCCTTCGACCCTGGCCGCCGCCCTGTTGGCCAAGCTGACCACTGGCCGCGCCCTGGACATCGAGTCCGTGCGTCGCGAGCAGCCGCTGACCCCCGGTGCCGGCCGCAGCGACCGTCCGCGTACCGAGCGCGGCGAGCGTGGCGACCGTCCTGAGCGTGGCGAGCGTCCGGATCGCGGCGAGCGCCGCCCGATGCAGCCGCTGCCGGAAGGTCGCGTCCGCTGCCGTACCGCCCTGGGCGCGCGCGATGGCGTCGCCGCCAAGAACCTGCTCGGTGCCATCATCAATGAAGGCGGCATGGATCGCGAGGCCATCGGCCGCATCCAGATCCGTGACTCCTTCAGCCTGGTGGAGCTGCCCGAGGAAGGCCTGGAGCGTCTGCTGACCAAGCTCAAGGACACCCGCGTCGCCGGCAAGGCCCTGCGCCTGCGTCGTTATCGCGAGGACTGATCCCGCGGTGACACGAAAAAGCCCCGGATATCCGGGGCTTTTTTCTGCCTGCCAGAACGGCGGGGTAGGTCTAGAAGATCACCTTGTCGCGCAGTTTCTCGGCGGCCAGTTGCAGGGCCTGGATGACCCGCTCCTTGTCGTAGTTCTGGATGTTGTTGGTGTCCAGGTACATGGAGAAGCCAGGCAGTTCGTGTTCGACGTAGCTGGGGGAGGCACCCAGGTCGCGGCGGAAATCCACCACCTGGTAGATCTGCACCGGCTTGCTGAAGCCCTTGACCGTGATCTGGCTCTTGTCGCGGCACATGATGGTGTCCTTGATCAGCGAGTAGGTCTCGTGGCTGATCAGGATCTCGCCGGCATCGGCGGCGTTCTCTAGCCGGCTGGCCAGGTTCACCTCGCGGCCGATGATGGTGTAGTCCATGCGCGTGCTGGAGCCGAAGTTGCCCACCGTGCAGTAGCCGGTATTGAGGCCCATGCGGATTTCCAGCGGCTTGTTGATGCCCTGGCTGCGCCATTGCTGGCGCAGCACCTTCATGTGCTTGCGCATGGCGATGGCCATGGAGACCGCCGCCACCGCATCCTTCTTGGCGCCCTGGCTGTTGGCGTCGCCGAAGAACACCATGACGCAGTCGCCGACGAACTTGTCGATGGTGCCGCCGTACTTCACGGCGATCTTCGACATCTCGTTGAGGTAGTTGTTGAGCATGTCGGTGAGGGCTTCGGCCTCGAGTTCCTCGGACAGCTCGGTGAAGCCCTTGATGTCGGAGAAGAATACCGTGAGTTTCTTGCGCTGGGTGCCCAGGGCGATGTGCTGCTTGCCGGTGAAGATGGATTCCCACACCTGGGGCGACAGGTACTTGGCCAGGTTGTGCGCCAGGATCGCCGACTTTTCCTGCTCGCGCTTGAGGTCATCGTTGATCTGGATCAGGCGCTTGCGTTGCCGGTGCAGGAAGTAGGCGGTGCCCCAGAGGTGCAGCATGGTGCCCACCACGGCGGTGACGGCCACCAGCAGCGGACTGGTCAGGTCGACTCCCTGGAAGAAGGTGGCACTGCCCAGTGCCGCGGCGCTGGTGGCGAACAGCAGGCAGAGCCCGAGCAGGCGCGGACCGCCGCGCAGCATGCTGGTATAGCCGAGCATGATCAGCAGCATCAGGGTGGGCATCAGCGGGAACCGCAACACCACCGCGGCGAGGCCGACGTGGATGGCATCGATGGCAGCGAGCAGGATGTCGGTCTGGGGGCCGCGGTCGCGCCTCAGCTTGAGGCTGATGGTCTGGGCCAGGTGCGGGTAGAGCAGGGCGTAGGGAATCAGCCACAGACCGACGGCGTTGGCCTGGGTGTAATAGCCGGCGGAGATGCTGGCGGCGGCGATCAGATAGGCGAATACCCGGGCGTAATAGACGCCCAGGCTGTCACCGGAAGCAGCGAGGAACCGGTTGAGCGCAAACTTCATCTGACGGGTCCGTTTCGAGATAGGCGATAAGTCGGTGCAACTCCGTTCGCGACGATGAAAGCGGCCGGGTTTTGAGCTGTCGCAATTTTAGCCGAGAGGCTAGAGCACGGCCAAGGATGTCACCAAATCCCCTCGTATGACATCGAATTTCAAGGAGTCGCGGTGGGTTACACTGGGTCATTTCCCCAGGAGTGAACCCATGGATGCCCTCGAAGCCCTTTGCAATCGCGCGTCGGTCGGCCGCCTCACCGAGCCCGGACCTTCCGCCGCGCAGCTCGAACTGCTCCTGCGCGCCGCGGATCGCGCGCCGGATCACAAGCTGCTGCGCCCCTGGCGACTGCTCCTGGTAGCGGGTGAAGGGCGTGAACGCCTGGGTGAGCTCTATGCCGAGGCGCTGCTGCGGCGCGAGCCCGAGGCGGACGCCGCGGCCCTGGACAAGGCCCGGCGCATGCCGTTGCGGGCGCCCCTGGTGATCGCCGTGGTTGCCTCTCCCCAGGAACACCCCAAGGTGCCGCTGCAGGAGCAGGTCATCACCGCCGGCTGCGTCGCCCACGGGTTGGTCAATGCGGCCTTCGCCCTCGGCCTGGGCGCGGTCTGGCGCTCCGGCGAGTTCAGCTACGACCCCTGGGTATTGCAGGGGCTGGGCCTCGCCGCCAACGAACAACTGGTGGGCTACATCTATCTGGGCACGCCGGAGGTGGCGCCGCGGGTGCCGGCGCCCAGGGATCTGGGACGGCAGGTCAGCCATTGGCCAGCACCGGTCGCAGCGGCAGAGTGACGCTGGCGACGAAGCCACCGTCGGGGTGATTGGCCAGTTGCAGGTCGCCGCCGTGGCGTTGTACCGCCCGGCGGGCGATGGCCAGTCCCAGGCCGTAGCCGTTGGCTTGTTGGTGATCCGCGCGAAAGAAGGGTTCGCCAAGTCGGGGTAGATCGTCGGCCCTGACACCGGGACCGTGGTCGCGGACCTGGATGCGCACCTCGCCGGCCACGACCTCCGCCGAGATGACGATAGGCCGTGTCGGCGGGTTGAATCTCAGGGCGTTGCGCAACAGGTTGTCCAGCGCGCGTTCCAGGACGTCGGGCCAGCCGTCCAGCTGCAGGGCGGGAGGCACGTCCAGTTCGACCCTTTGCTGGGGCGCGGTGAGTTGGGCGTCCTCGACCAGGCCGCTGAGCAATGGGTGCAGCTCGACTTGCTCGGGCGGACCCGGATCGGCTTCCTGGCGGGCAAGGGCGAGGATCTCACCGATCAGGGTCTCCAGGCGATCGCACTCCAGGGTTAGGCGCGGCCACATGTTGCCCAGGTCGTGCGGGTCCGAGCGTTCGGCCAGGGCCAAGGCGATGCGCAGTCGGGCCAAGGGCGAGCGCAGTTCGTGGGAGACGTCGCGCAGCAGCTGACGCTGGCTGTCGATCAGCCGCTGCAGGTGCGCACCCATGCGGTTGAAGTCACTGGCCAGCACGCCCAGTTCGTCCTTGCGGCGGGCCAGGCGGGCGAGGGTGTCCTGTTGATAGGCGGTCTGGCCAAGATCATGGACGGCACGCCGCAGGTGATTGAGCGGGCGGGTCAGGCTGAGCGTCAGCAGCAGGCTGAACAGCGTCAGTACCAGGGTGGCGATGGCCAGGGTGCCGACCGGCCAGAACAGGCTCTCACGGCGCCAGGCGCCCAGTTCCGGTGTGGGCAGATGGTAGATGAACAGGTAGTTCTGGCCGCTGGGGCTGGTGTATTCGTCGGTCAGGCGTCGCCAGGGCAGCGGTCGGTTGGGATCGCGGGCACCCGGGCCGGGGCGCTGCAGGCGCTGGGGCTGGTCGGGATCCTGGTCGAAGAGGCGCGGTGGCAGGGTGCCGCGCACCAGGGGCGAGCCGTTCTCGCCCAGCACCAGCACATCGATGCCGTAGCGGCCCTTGCGCTGTTCGAGGAGTCCCTGGGCCGCGGCGGGGCCGTCGTTTTCATAGCGTTGCACCCATTGTTCGGGCAGGTCGCGCAAGCCTGGATGCTGCGCGAGGATCCAGGAGTCCTGGTCGGCCAGGTGGCCGAGCAGCATGGTCAGGCCGACCGCGGAGAGAATGGCCAGCCAGAAGGTGGCGAAGATGCGCCAGAAGAGAGAGCGAAAAACCATGCGGTCGCCTTGCACAAACGCCGCGCCGAGGACCATCGGCGCGGCGGACGGGGGTTACGAGGATTTGTGGTCTTGTTTCCACTGCTGGAATTCGGCCCACTCCTTGGCGCGATCCTCACGCTTCTTCTCCATTTCGTCGAAGCGCTTCTGCTGGTCGGGCTTGAGTAGGGCGCGAATGGCCTGGCGGGTCTTGTCGCGATTGCCGTCGAGTTGCTCCTGCAGGGCCTTGCGCTGGTCCTCGGGGAGCTTGTCCAGGTAGCTCTTGACGATCTCACGCTGCTGGTGGCGCTCCTCACCCATCAGCTTGCCCACCTGCTCGCGCTGATCGGGGGTGAGCTTGAGACCGCGCAGCGGGCCTTCGCCGCGGTGGCCGCCATCCATCGGCTTGGCCTGGGGCGGCGGGGTGACGGCGGTGCCGTCCGGGGTGGCGGCCAGGGTGAGGGTGGGCAACAGGGCCGCGAAGAGGACGGCGGGCATGAGTTTGCGCATCGAAAAATCTCCTTGGGATGGCCGGTTGCGGTACCGGATGAGCCCAAGTCTAGGAGGCGGGGAGTCAGTGGCGGTCAGCGGGCGTAAAGGCGGGGTAAAGGCTGGAGCACCAGCGCCCCTCGCCTAGACGCTGTAGTAGTAGCCGCGGCCACGCAGGGCTAGGATGCGCGGACGACCGTCGGCATGGCTGCCGAGTTTGCGTCTCAGGTTGCTGACGTGCATATCCAGGCTGCGATCATAGAGCGTCAGCTTGCGCCCCAGCGCAGCCTGGGCCAGCGCCTGCTTTTCCAGGGGCTCGCCCGGTTGGCGCAGCAGGGCTTCGAGGATGCGGCTCTCGGTCAGCGTGAGGGTGATCTCGGTCTCGCCGATGTTGGCTACGCCGCGTGCCAGGCTCAGCGACAGGTCGCCCAGTTGCAGGCGCGCGGCGGGCTGCGCCGGATGGCTGCGCCTGAGGATGGCCCTCAGGCGTGCGGTGAGTTCACGCGGATCGCAGGGCTTGGCCAAATAGTCGTCGGCGCCCAGCTCCAGACCGAGGATGCGGTCGAGCGGCTCGCCGCGGCCGGAGAGCATCAGCACCGGCAACTGTGGATGATCGCTGCGCAGTTGCTTGAGCAGTTCCAGGCCACTGCCGTCGGGCAGCATGACGTCGAGCACCACCACGTCGGGCGTCGCCTCGCGCAGGTGATTGCGCGCATCGACGCCGGCATGGCAGGCAGTGACCTCGAAGCCTTCCTGTTTTAGCCAGGCGCTGAGCAGGTCACAGAGTTCCTGGTCGTCGTCGATCAGCAGAATCTGGCTCATGGCGCTAGTCTCGCGGTTCGTCCATGGGTTGCAGATGGCGCGCCAGATAGAGGCCCTGGCCGAGCATGAAGACCAGGGTCATCGCCAGGCTGCCGAAGACCTTGAAGTCCACCCAGATGCTCTCGAAGGTGAAGGCGACGAAGAGATTCGCGCAGCCGCAGACGATGAAGAAGATGATCCAGGCGATGTTCAGGCGCGTCCAGATCGGCGCGGGCAGCTTGACCGCGTGGCCGAGCATGCGCTGGATCAGCGGCTTGTCACCGATGAAATGGCTGCCCAGGAAGGCCAGGGCGAACAGCCAGTTCACCACCGGCGCCTTCCATTTCAGGAAGGTTTCGCTGTGGAAGGCCAGGGTCATGCCGCCGAACACCAGGCAGGCCAGCAGCGTCAGCCATTGGCTCTTCTCCAGCCGACGCTGGGCCACATAGATGGCGCCATAGACCACCAGCGAGGCAAGGATGAGCACGGCGGTGGCACTGAAGATGCCGCCCAGGGTGAAGGCATGCCCGGCGAATTCCACCGGACGCGGGTCGAGCTTGTAGACGAGGAAGAACAACAGGAGGGGGATGAAGTCGATGAATTGTTTCATTACCGCAGCCGATAACCGTGCATCACGGCATAATACCCGATGAAGCCGGAGGAGAAAGCCCATGCGTGTCGACCTGCACTGTCATACCACCGCCTCCGACGGTGCCTTCGCGCCTGCCGAGGTGGTCAGGCGCGCCCATGAGCGCGGCGTGCAGCTGCTGGCGATCACCGATCACGACACGCTGGACGGCTACGCCGAGGCGCTGGACGTCGCCCAGGGCCTGGGTATCCGGCTCCTGCCGGGGATCGAGATGTCCTGCACCTGGGGTGGTGCGACGTTGCACGTGCTTGGCTACGGCTTCGCACCCGCAGCACCGGAACTGACCGCCGCACTCGACGCCCTGCACGAGGGCCGCTGGGAACGTGCCCGGGAAATCGATCGACGGCTGGCGGCCAAGGGCATGCCGGCTACCCTGGACGGCGCCCGCGCGGTGCAGATGGCCCTGGGCGACAGCCGCAACGCCCCGGCACGGCCGCACTTCGCCGAGCATCTGGTCCAGGCGGGCTACGTCGAAGACCGCAACGACGCCTTCCGCAAGTGGCTCGGCGGCGGCAAGCTCGGCGACGTCAAGCAGCACTGGCCGACGCTGGCCGAGACGCTGGACACGCTCAAGGCGGCCAAGGCCTGGATCAGCCTGGCCCATCCGCTGGCCTATGGCTTTACCCGCACCAAGTTGCGCAAGCTGATCGGCGACTTCGTCAGCGGTGGCGGTCATGCCATCGAGGTGGTCAATGGCGTGCAGCCGGCCGAGCAGGTGGGTACCCTGGCAATTCTGGCGCGGGAATTCGGTCTGATGGTGAGCGCAGGCAGCGACTTCCATGCGCCGGCCGACTGGTCGGAACTCGGTATGTACCGACCGGTGCCCGAGGATCTGCCGCCGCTCTGGGCGCGCTTCAGTCAACCGCTGTACCCTCAGGATCGGGAACCCCAATGAGCCAGTTCATCGAGATTCATCCGCAGAATCCCCAGCCGCGGCTGATTCGTCAGGCCGTGGATATCATCCAGTCCGGTGGCGTGATCGCCTATCCGACCGATTCGTCCTATGCGCTGGGCTGCCGGATCGGCGAGAAGAGCGCGGTGGAGCGCATCCGGCGCATCCGTCAGCTCGACGACAAGCACAATTTCACCCTGGTGTGTTGCGACCTCTCCGAATTGGGCATCTATGCCAAGGTGGATACCAGCGCCTTCCGCCTGCTCAAGGCCTACACCCCCGGCCCCTACACCTTCATTCTCAACGCCACCCGCGAGGTGCCGCGCATGCTGCTGCATCCCAAGCGGCGCACCATCGGCGTGCGGGTGCCGCAACATCCCATCACCCTGGCGCTGCTGGAGGCCCTGGGCGAGCCGCTGATGAGCGTGAGCCTGATCCTACCCGGGGACGACGAGGCGCTGGGCGATGCCTGGGAGATCCGCGAGCGTCTGGAGCACTTCGTCGACCTGGTGATCGAGGGTGGGCCGGGCGGCCTGCAGCCCTCCACTGTGATCAGCCTGGCGGACGACGAACCCGAGGTCATCCGCGTCGGGGCCGGTGATCCGACGCCCTTCATGATCGAGGCATGAGCGAGGCGCTCGACACGGAACTGCTCGAACCCGAGCAGCTCCGCCTGGCGCTGGTCTACGGCGAAGCCTTCACCGAGCTGCCGCAGGATCTCTACATCCCGCCGGACGCACTGGAGGTCTTTCTCGAAGCCTTCGAGGGGCCCCTCGACCTGCTGCTCTATCTGATTCGCAAGCAGAACATCGACATCCTCGACATCCCCGTGGCCGAGATCACCCGGCAGTACATGACCTACGTCGAGCTGATGAAGGCCGTGCACCTGGAATTGGCCGCCGAATATCTGCTGATGGCCGCCATGCTGGCGGAGATCAAGTCACGCATGCTGCTGCCGCGTCCGGAAGGTCTGGAGGCGGAAGAGGAAGACCCGCGCGCCGAACTGATCCGCCGCCTGCAGGAATACGAGCGCTTCAAGAAGGCGGCCGAGGATCTCGACGAGCTGCCGCGCGAGGGGCGCGATTTCGTGGTGCCGACCTTGCCAGCCCCCGAAGCCCGGGCGCGCAAGCTGTTGCCCGAGGTGGAGCTGGGCGAGTTGCTGCTGGCCATGGGTGAGGTACTGCGACGGGCGGACCTATTCGAGAGCCACCAGGTGACCCGCGAGATCCTCTCCACCCGCGAGCGGATGAGCCAGGTGCTGGAGCGACTCAAGGATGGCGCCTTCGTGCCCTTCGTCGCCCTGTTCACGCTGGAGGAAGGGCGACTCGGGGTGGTGGTGACCTTCATGGCCATCCTCGAACTGGTCAAGGAATCCCTGGTGGAGCTGGTGCAGAACGAGCCCTTCAGCCCCATCCACGTGCGTGCCCGGGTCAGCGGCAGCGACGCGGAAGAAGAGCTTCAGGCGTAGGCCAGGGCCGCGGTGGCCGCGGCGCTCTTGCGTTTGCTCACCCGGAGCTGGGCGCCCGTGCCGGCTGCCAGCAGGGCCGCGGCTTCGGCGACGCTGGGGCTGCCGGTGTGCTGCAGCACGGCGAGGCTGGGAGACTTTACATCGCCTTGCCCCGCCAGTTGCTCTGCCGGAAAGCCCAGTAGCGGTAGCTGCCAGCGCTGGGCGAGAGCCTGCACCGCGGGTGCGTTCAGCCGGCTGGCTACGGTGGCCAGTGCCGTCAAGGTGTCCAAGGCGCAGTCCGCTTCTTCGAGCACGGCCATGGCCAGCGTGGCGAGCTCATCCGTCGAGCAGCCCTGGCGACAGCCGACGCCGAGAACTCGGGTCATCGACCTCGAGCGCCTTGGCGACGGAACAGCCAGCTGCAGGCCAGGCCCAACAGCAGCCAGAACGGCAGGTTGCTCGCCAGCACGGCGAGCTGGAAGTGCCGTTGCAGGTCTGCTGGCGCCAGGCTGGCGTGCTCGACTGGCTGCGGGGCGCCAAGCAGATGCGGTAGCACCAGCAGGCCGAGGGCGGCGAGCTTGAAGCCGGGATGCCGGGCGAAAACCAGCAGGGCCAGGGCGCCCGCGGTGGCCGCGGCGGCACCGATCCACCAGGCCTGGCGTAGGGTCAGGTCGGCGGCGGCGGTGCCCGGCAGTTCCGGTGGCAGGCCCAGGCTGGGGGCGAGGCAGAAGGTGGCATAGCCGGCCAGGCCCCATAGCAGTCCCTGGCGCAGACGGGTTGGCGGCTTCAGGTTGAACAGCCCGGCCAGCACCAGGCCGAAGCCCACGGCCACCACCAGGTTGCCGCCGAAGGTCGACAGGGTGCGCGGCCAGCCGTCTTCCGGCGACCAGGCTTCGTCGCCGTGCTCGGGGTGCTCGGCCATGGCCGGGGCTTCGGTGTGGACCTCGTAGGTTTCTGCCTGGAGGATGAGCGGCGTCATCCAGAGGCTTTGCAGGACGCTCAGCAACAGGGCGGCGAGCAGCCCGGCGACGCCGGCGCTGAAGGCGATACGCTGGAACATGGCGAACTCCTTCAGTGGCAGGGGAAGCCTTCGCTGTGGCGGGTATCGTGGGCACCGTTGTGCAGCGCCTCGATGTGCGAGAAGCCGGCCAGGAACACCAGGCCCAGGCCGAGCAGGCAGGCGAGCAGGGTGGCGGTCAGGCGCTGGGTGTGGGTAGTGGTCTGGGGCAGGGTGGCGGCGGAGCGGGAGACGGTCATGGCAAGGCCTCGGAGTCGAAGCGGCAGGGACGCGCCTAGGCAGCGAGCCGCAGGCGGCCGCCGTCCAGCACGACCGCCCACCGCGGGTTGCTTGAAAGCGACAGGCCGGTCTCCGGACTCACGAGGGTCGCATACCTATGCAACTACCAGGATCGCCTTCCCCAGACTTGCCGGCCGGGTGGCATCGTGATCCTGCGCTCGTCTACCGTTGCGGGGGCAGTGCCGGACTTGGACCGGCTTCCCGTTTCACCGCGACCCATGGCGGAGTCGCGACACCTGAAGCAACAGTGAGCAGACCACGTGTCTTGTTCGCCGGTCAAGCCTGGCGCATTGACACCCCGGCGGGGCACTCGTAGCCTGTCGCGTTCCGAGGTGCTCTTGTCGGCAAGAGCTTGAAAGGGAACGCGGTGCGACACCGCGGCTGCCCCCGCAACTGTAAGCGGCATCTTCAGCCACTCCACAAGAGCCTGTCCATAATCTGCTGCGCGTCGGCCAAACTGCGTTGAAAACGCCTTCGGAATGCTCATTTACCACGCGTAAACTGCGCTTCCTTAGGCCTTTTCGCCTTGTTTGGCTCTAGCTCGCGAAATTATGAACAGGCTCTAAGGCCACTGCTCACGCGGGAAGGCCGGAGTCAGGCGCCGCGAGCCAGGAGACCTGCCTCGCCAGTTTTCCATACGCAACCGGGCGGGGTGATCCGGGCTGCCACCAGGGCCTCGCCAGTGCGAGCGTCCGGCATGCCTGCCCGTCTTCTTTCGCTTTTTCTCTAAGGGCAGCCCATGAAAACCCTGGCCAAGACCCCCGTCACCATCGTCACCGGCTTCCTCGGTGCCGGCAAGACCACCCTGCTGCGCCATATGCTCGACCACGCCGAAGGCCGTCGCATCGCGGTGATCGTCAACGAATTCGGCGAACTGGGCATCGATGGCGAGATCCTCCGCCAGTGCAGCATTGGCTGCACCGAAGAAGAAGCCCAGGGCCGTGTCTTCGAGCTGGCCAACGGCTGCCTATGCTGCACCGTGCAAGAAGAATTCTTTCCGGTGATGAAGGAGCTGGTGGCGCGCCGCGGCGATATCGACCATATCCTCATCGAAACCAGCGGTCTGGCCCTGCCCAAGCCCCTGGTGCAGGCCTTCCAGTGGCCGGAGATCCGCAACGCCTGCACCGTGGATGCGGTGATCACCGTGGTCGACAGCCCGGCGGTGGCGGCCGGCACCTTCGCCGCCCATCCCGAGCAGGTGGACGTCCAGCGCCGCCAGGACCCTAACCTCGACCACGAGTCGCCATTGCACGAACTGTTCGAAGACCAGTTGGCCAGTGCCGACTTGGTGATCCTCAACAAGGCCGACGGCCTGGACGCCGAGGCCCTGGCTCGCGTACGCGCCGAGGTGAGCGAAGAGCTGCCGCCGGCGGTCAAGGTAGTCGAAGCCAGTCGCGGCGTGTTGCCCTTGTCGGTGCTGCTGGGCCTGCAGGCCGAGTCCGAGGCCCATATCGACAGCCGTCCGACCCACCATGACCTCGAAGGTCATGAAGACCATGATCACGACGAATTCGACTCCTTCGGCGTCGAGCTTCCGGAAGTGGCCGAGGCGACCCTGCTGGCGGCGCTGACCGAGGTGGTCAAGACCCATGGCGTGCTGCGGGTGAAGGGTTTCGCCGCCATCGCCGGCAAGCCGCTGCGCCTGCTGGTACAGGGCGTGGGCACCCGTTTCGACAAGCACTTCGATCGCGCCTGGCAAGCGGGTGAGGCCCGCAGCACCCAGCTGGTGCTGATTGGCCAGGAGCTGGACCAGGCGGCCATCACCGCCCAGCTGCGCGCTGCGGTAGCCTGAAGCTAGATGCATCTGCTGCGTACCCAGCCGGGCGGCTTCGTCCCGGACGATGGCATTGCCCATCTGGCGCAGACGCCGGGTGACATCGTCGTGCTCTGCAGCGGCGATTCGCACCTGGCGCTGTTGGCCAAGGCGACCCGCAGCCTGGACGCCGGCTATCCCAGCCTGCGCCTGGCCAATCCCATGCAGTTGCAGAACCACGCCTCGGTGGACCTCTATGTCGAGGAGGTGCTGAGCCAGGCGCGGGTGGTGTTCATCTCCCTGCATGGCGGCCAGGGCTACTGGCGCTATGGCATGGAGCGGCTGGCGGAACTGGCGGCGCGGGGGTTGACCCTGGTCGCGGTGCCCGGCTGCGACCGCCCCGATCCGGAACTGCTGGCCTTGGGTAACGTGGCGCCCGAGCTGGCGGACCGGCTGTGGCGCTATCTGCGCCAGGGCGGCCTGGCCAATGCGCGGGATTTCCTGCACTGCCTGGCCGCCGAATGCCTGGGCGCGAACTATGCCTATGAGTCGCCACGGGAGTTGCCACGGGTCGCGGTCTATCAGGTGGAGGGGCTGGGCCTCGACGGCTGGCGCGCGAAGTGGCGGCCGGACTGGCCGACGGCGGCGCTGCTGTTCTATCGCACCCATCTGCAGGCGGCCAACACCGCCTTCGTCGATGTCTTCTGCGAGCAACTACAGGCCGAGGGCCTGAATCCGTTGCCCATCGCCGTCGCCAGTCTCAAGGAGCCGGCTTGTCTGGCCGAGGTGGAGCGGCTGCTGGACGAGACCAATGCCGCCCTGATCCTCAATACCACGGGTTTCGCCCAGTCCAGTCCGGAGCGACCGAATCTTGCGCCCTTCCGCCGCCCGGTGCCGGTGCTCCAGGCCATCTGCGCCCAGGACAACCGCGAGCGCTGGCTGGAGAATTCCCAGGGCCTGGGCGCTCGCGATCTGGCCATGCATATCGCTCTGCCGGAGCTGGACGGGCGCATCATCACCCGGCCAGTGAGCTTCAAGGGCCTGGCCTGGCGCTGCGAGCGCAGCCAGAGCGACGTGGTCAACTACCAGGCCGATGGCGAGCGCATGGCCTTCGTCGCGCGTCTGGCGCGCAACTGGATCGAGCTGGCGCGGCGTCCCGCGGCGGACAAGCGCATCGCCCTGATCCTGGCCAACTATCCGACCCGCGACGGCCGCATCGGCAACGGTGTCGGTCTCGATACGCCAGCGGCGGCGCTCAAGGTGCTGCAGGCATTGCAAGCGGCAGGCTATCCAGTGGCCAATCTGCCAGAGAGCGGCACCGCCCTGATCGAGCGGCTACTCGGTGGGGTGACCAATGACAGTGCTCTGCGCGATCTGCGCCCAGCCTTGCAGAGCCTGAGCCTGGACGACTACCAGGCCTTGTTCGAACGCCTGCCGCTTGCGCTCCAGCAGGCGGTGACCGAGCGTTGGGGCGCGCCCGCGGCCGATCCCATGCACCGTCGTGGTCGGCTGATGGTGGCCGGGGTGCGCTTCGGCCTGACCTTCGTCGGCATCCAACCTGCCCGTGGCTACGACATCGATCCGGCGGCGGTCTACCACGATCCTGCGCTGGTGCCGCCCCATGGCTACCTGGCCTTCTACTTCTGGTTGCGCGAGGTCTATGGCGCTCAGGCGGTGGTCCACCTGGGCAAGCACGGCAATCTGGAGTGGCTACCGGGCAAGGGCGTGGGAATGTCCGCAGAGTGTTGGCCAGACGCCATCCTCGGACCGCTGCCCAACGTCTATCCCTTCATCGTCAACGACCCAGGCGAGGGTGCCCAGGCCAAGCGGCGGACCCAGGCGGTGATCATCGACCACCTGATGCCGCCGCTGACCCGTGCCGAGAGCTACGGCCCACTGCGCGACCTGGAGCGCCTGGCCGACGAATACTACGACGCCAGCCTGCTGGACCTGCGCCGCGCCGCCGAACTGCGTGGCGAGATCCTGCAGCTGGTGCGCGAGACCGCCCTGGATCGCGAGCTGGGGCTGGTGATCACCGATGACCCCGACAGCTGGCTGCCGCAGCTGGACGCCTATCTGTGCGATCTCAAGGAATCCCAGATCCGCGATGGTCTGCACGTGTTCGGCGAGTCGCCGACCGGCCAGTTGCGTCGCGACACCCTGGTGGCCCTGCTGCGCATCCCGCGTGGCGATGCCCAGGGCGCCAATGCCAGCCTGTTGCGAGCGCTGGCCAAGGATCTGCAACTGGACTTCGATCCCCTGGCCGCCGACCTGGGCGAGCCCTGGCTGGGTGAGCGCCCGGATAGCTTGGCGGCGCTGTCCGCCGAACCCTGGCGCACCCTGGGCGATACCCGGGAGCGCCTGGAGTTGCTGGCTCTGGCGCTGGTTGCCGCGATGATCGATGCCGAGCCCCTGCCATTGGCGCTGGACGAACTGCCGGCGACGCGTCTGGTACTGGAACACCTGGTCACCCAGGTAGCCCCAGCCCTGGACGGCTGTGGTCCCGCCGAGATCGGCGGCCTGCTGGCGGCCCTGGATGGGCGCTTCGTTCCCGCCGGACCCAGCGGCGCGCCCAGTCGCGGCCGGCTGGACGTGCTGCCCACCGGGCGTAACTTCTTTTCCGTGGATGTGCGCAACCTACCGAGCATGACCGCCTGGCGCCTGGGTTGGCAGTCGGCCAATCTGCTGCTGGAACGCCATCTCCAGGAGGAGGGCGATCACCTGCGCCAACTGGGCCTGTCGGTCTGGGGCACCGCCACCATGAGGACCGGCGGCGATGACATTGCCCAGGCCATGGCGCTGCTAGGCGTGCGGCCCGTATGGCAGACCGGCAGCGCCCGGGTCGAGGACTTCGAGATTCTGCCGTTGTCGCTGCTGGACCGGCCGCGGGTGGATGTCACTCTGCGTATCTCCGGCTTCTTCCGCGATGCCTTCGGTGGTCTGGTGCGGTTGTTCGATGCCGCCGTCCAGGCGGTGGCCGCGCTGGACGAGCCGGATGACCTCAATCCCCTGGCCGCCCAGGTGCGCCGCGAGCGCGCCGCCCTGGAGGCCGCCGGTGCCGATGCCAATCTCGCCCGGCGCCAGGCCGGTTGGCGCATCTTCGGTGCTCAGCCCGGCGCCTACGGCGCCGGCGTCCAGGGCGCGGTGGAAGAGCGTCAGTGGCAGGATCGCAGCGAGCTGGCCACCGCCTACCTCAACTGGGGCGGCTACGCCTATGGCGCCGAGGATGAGGGCACCGCCGCGCGTGACGACTTCTCCCGCCGCCTCGGTCGTCTGCAGGCGGTGCTGCAGAACCAGGACAATCGCGAGCACGATCTGCTCGATTCCAACGACTACTACCAGTTTCAGGGCGGCATGCTGGCGGCAGCTGAGACGCTGAGCGGCGAGCGTCGCGCTAGCTACTTTGGCGACCATGCCCAGGCCGATTTGCCCAAGATCCGTACCCTGAAGGAAGAGCTGGGCCGCGTCGTCCGTTCGCGCGCCGCCAATCCCAAGTGGATCGCCGGCATGAAGCGCCATGGCTACAAAGGCGCCTTCGAGATGGCCGCTACCGTGGACTACCTGTTCGGCTTCGGTGCCACCACCGAGCTGGTGGAGGATCACCAGTACCGGCAACTGGCCGATGCCTATCTGCTGGATGCCGATACCCGTGACTTCGTCGAAAGACACAACCCCGAGGCGCTGCGCGACATGACCGAGCGCCTGCTGGAAGCTCAGCAGCGTGGCCTTTGGCAGGAACCGGGCGACTACCGTGAAGCCCTCGAACAACTGCTCATGGATATGGATGAAGCCTGAATGACCGCTCCCGTCTTTCCTCTGGCCGCCGTGGTCGGCGCGGACGCGCTGAAGCTGGCGTTGTGCTTGAACGCCATCGACCCGCGTATCGGCGGCGTGCTGATCGAGGGGCCGCGCGGCATGGCCAAATCCACCCTGGCCCGGGGCCTGGCCGACCTGCTCGGCGGCGGTTCTTTCGTCACCTTGCCGCTGGGGGCGAGTGAAGAACGCATCGTCGGCACCCTGGATCTGGACGCTGCCCTCGGTGAAGGCCGGGCGCGCTTCGCGCCGGGAGTCCTGGCGGCGGCCGACGGCGGGGTGCTCTATGTCGACGAGGTCAACCTCTTGCCGGATCACCTGGTGGACCTGCTGCTGGACGTCGCCGCCAGCGGCATCAACCGGGTGGAGCGCGACGGTATCTCCCATGAGCACGCTGCGCGCTTCCTGCTGGTCGGCACCATGAATCCGGAGGAGGGCGAGCTGCGTCCCCAGTTGCTCGACCGCTTTGGCTTCGCGCTGGCTTTGGACTCTCGCCCGGCACCGCACGAACGGGCCGAGATCCTGCGCCGGCGCCTGGCCTTCGATAACGATCCATCAACCTTCATTGCCCAATGGGAACCGGTACAGGCAAAACTGCGGCAGCGATGCGCCGCGGCCCGCGCGCAGTTGGCTGACATCCCGCTAGACGATGCAGCCTTGGAAGCCATCACTGCCGGCTGCCACCTGGCCGGTGTCGACGGCCTGCGTGCTGACCTGGTCTGGCTGCGTGCCGCTCGTGCCCATGCGGCCTGGCGCGGTGCCACAGCGATCGAAAGCACCGATATCACCGCCGTGGCCGAATTCGCCTTGCGCCATCGGCGTCGCGAGTTGGCGGATGATCCTGAAATAATACCACCCCTAAAGAACGATTCACCTTCCCTAACCCCGGAGCAAGATCCTGGCGATCAACAAGGACAAGGGGATGCCGAGCCTGCGGGAGGTGAGGGCGATGCCTGGGGCGCTCTGGCACCGGAGCCGACGGTGACCGGCCCTAGACGCCGGCTGGATGGGGCAAAAAAGCCCTAGGCATCCGATCTCCTCGCACCGCGGATCGTGATGCCCGAACCGGAGTGGGCAAGGCTGCGGATGGCCGCCAAGGGGCTCGTGCACCAGGTGCTGCAGGGGCCATTGCCTGGGTGCCGACGCTGCTGCGTGGTCGCCCGCAGCGGGTGGGTGATCTCGTACGCCAGCCGCGCAGCCGCCGTGCCGCCCAACTCTGGTTGGTGATCCTCGATCATTCCGCCTCTACCCGTCGTCATGGCGCGCTGGCCCAGGCCAAGGGCCTGCTGGCCGACTGGTTCGAGCAGGCCTATCGTCAGCGGGTCAGGGTGGCGGTGCTACAGACGGCAGGGGAGCGACCCGAGTGGTCCTTCCAGGGACAGCGTAGTGGCCGGGCGCTACAGGCCTGGCTGGATACCCTGGGCGCGGGGGGCGGGACGCCGTTACTGGCCGGGCTGGCGGAAGCCAGGGCTTGGCTCGAGCGGCGTCGCCGCCTCTATCCTGGGGAGGAAAGGCAGCTATTGCTGGTCACCGATGGTCGGCTGAGGGAGCTGACGGGACTGGTGGTGCCCACGTGCCGAACCCTGGTACTGGATATCGAGCTGGGACCGCTTCGGCTGGGTCGGGCTACGGAGCTCGCCCGACGTCTGGGGGCAGAGTACCGGCATCTGGATGAGGTGCCGGAGATCTAGTGGGACTTGGCAACGCTCAATCCGACCTGCGAATGGCGGGGCCGGGGAGATTAGGGTGAGCGCAGCCAAGCCCAATAACGGCATCACCAGACTGCAGGTGTAAAAAAGCCGACCGTCGCGAGACGGTCGGCTTTGGTTTCAGGGCCATCGCGGTCCGCCGATGCGGCCGCTCCTGCAAGGGGTGATGCTTTTGTAGGAGCGGCCCATGGCCGCGATACGGGACAGTGGCTCCTGCGACATCTGCTCGTTGGGTTGGACCTTGCTACGCCAAACCCAAGCTGTCCGTCGCGCTAGCAGCGGGGTGTCAATGCCCCGCCTTCATCGCCTTGACCAGGGTATCCACGTTGTAGCGGAACATGGCGGCGTAGGTGGGTGCCGGGCCGTCCGCCGGGGACAGGGACTCGACATACAGCTCACCACCTGGTTGAGCACCACTGGCCTTGGCGATCTGCTGGACCAGGCGCGGATCGTTGGAGTTCTCGAAGAAGTAGGCCGCCACGTGCTCCTGCTTGATCTGGCGGATCAGCTTGCCCACGTCCTGGGCCGAGGCCTCGGCTTCCGTCGACAGGCCCAGCGGCGAGATGAAGGTCACGCCATAGGCATCGGCGAAGTAGCCGAAGGCGTCGTGGGAGGTCAGCACCTTGCGGCGCGCCTGGGGAATCTGGCCGATCTGCTCGCGCGCGTAGCGGTCCAGCGCCTCCAGCTGGGCGATGTAGCGATCACCGTTGGCCTTGAACAAGGCGGCATCCGCCGGATCGACATCGGACAGCGCCTTGACCACGTTGCGGGTGTAGACGACCACGTTGAGCGGATTGTTCCAGACATGGGGGTCGAGACCGCCATGGTCGTGATCATGGTCGTCGTGGCCGTGCTCGTCTTCCTCTTCGGCCATCTCGCGGGTCTTGACCCCTTCGCTGAGCACCACCGGCGGTCGCGCCTGGCCGGAGGCCTTGATCAGCCGATCCATCCAGCCCTCCAGGTGCAGGCCGCTCATGAATACCACGTCGGCCTGCTTGAGCGCCTGAGCATCGGCGGGGGTGGGTTCGTAGGCGTGGGGATCGCCGTTGGGGCCGACCAGGGAGGTGACCTGCACGTGATCGCCGCCGACCTGCTTGACCACATCGGCGATCACGGTGAAGGTGGCCACCGCCTTGACTGGCGCGGCCTGGGCCTGACCGGCCAACACGAACAACAGGGCGGCGCCCAGCGAGAACAGGGATTTCATGACGACTCCTTTCAGTGAGAGAGATGAGGGCGCGGACGTAGTCGCCGATACAGGCCGAGACGACCGAACACCAGGGAGAAGAGGTAGCAAGCGCCGGCGGTGAGGACGATGGCCGGCCCCGAGGCGTAACCGAGGTGGTAGGACAGCACCAGACCGACCAGTCCACTCAGGCTGGCGATCAGGCTGGCTACCGCCATCAGCCCCGGCAGGCTGTGGGCCCAGAAGCGCGCGGCGGTGGCCGGGAGCATCATCAGGCCAACGGCCATCAGGGTCCCCAGGGCCTGAAAGCCGGCCACCAGATTGAGCACCACCAGCAGCAGGAACAGCAGGTGATAGAGCGAGCCGCGACCGCCCACGGCGCGCAGGAAGCCGGGATCGAAGCATTCCAGTGCCAGGGGCCGATAGATCACCGACAGGACCACCAACGACAGGCTGGCGATGCCGGCGACCAGGTACAGCGCCGTGGCGTCGATGGCCAGGATGGTGCCGAACAGCACGTGCAGCAGGTCCACGCTGGAGCCATGGGCCGAGACGATCAGGACGCCGGCGGCCAGGGAGATCAGGTAGAAGCTGGCGAAGCTGGCGTCCTCGCGCTGGCTGGTGAACCGGCTGACCAGTCCGGCAAGGCCGGCCACCAGCAGGCCGGCGAGCATGCCGCCGATGCCCATGGCCGGCAGCGACAGGCCCGCTACCATGAAGCCCAGTGCGGCGCCCGGCAAGACGGCATGGCTCATGGCGTCGCCCACCAGGCTCATGCGCCGCAGCATCAGCAGCACCCCCACCGGACCGGCGCCCAGGGCCAGGGCCAGGCAGGCGACCAGCGCGCGGCGCATGAAGCCGAATTCGACGAAGGGTTCGAGCAGCAGTTGATAGAGCGTCATGCGCGCTCACACACCGCCGCATTGGCGTCCCAGTGCTCGGCCAGATTGCGCGCCTTGGCCAGGTTGTCGGGGACCAGCACCTGGTGGGTCTCGCCCCAGGCGATGGCCTCGCGCGCCAGCAGCAGTGTTTCGGGGAAGTGCTCGCGGACCTGCTCCAGGTCGTGCAGCACGGCGATCACCGTGCGGCCCTGGCCATGCCAGCGGCGGACGATGGTCAGCAGGTCGGCGGTGGTACGAGCATCAATGGCGGTGAAGGGCTCGTCCAGCAGCAGCACGGGGGCGTCCTGCAGCAGCAGCCGAGCGAACAGCACGCGCTGGAATTGCCCGGACGAGAGCGTTCCCACCAGCCGTTCCTCCAGGCCTTCGAGGCCTACCGCCTGCAGTGCCTCCCGCGCTTCCTGGTATTGGGCGGCGGTGACGCCACGCCAGAGCCCCAGCCCACGCCAGGCACCCAGCACCACGGTTTCCAGCACGCTCAGGGGAAAGCTACGGTCGATCTCCGCCGCCTGGGGGAGATAGCCGAGGCGGCGCTGCGGTACGGCGCGATCGACCCGGCCACTGACCGGGCGCAGGGTGCCGGCGATGGCCTTGAGCAGCGTCGACTTGCCGGCGCCGTTTGGGCCGACGATGGCCGTCAGACTGCCGGCGGCGAAGCGACCGTTCAAATGATGGATAGCGGGATGGCGTTGGTAGGCCAGGGTCAGGTCCCGCAACTCTATGGCGGCGCTCACGGCAGGGCGACCGCCCAGCGCACGGCTAGCCACAGCGCTGCCAGGGGCAGGCAGGCCAGCAGCAGGCGGGTGGGAACGGAAAGCAGCAGTAGGGAGGAACGCTTGGCGGACATCGGGTAGGCCTTGGTTAGCTCGCAAAAGTTATAACATAACGTTTACATGCTGTCATCCGGCCAGTCGAGGTCGATGGCGTGGACTCGCCACCAGCGGAACGTTGCTGACTTGCCGGAAACCGGCAGGGCGGCGGGCGCCGCCCACCATCGTCAGGCCGCTTGGGTTTCCGCGACGCGCTGCTCCAACCGTTGCAGGAAATTGAGCAGCAGCACCTCTTCCTCCTTCAACCCCTTGCGCTTGCGCGGACGGGGCAGGGTGCAGAGATCGCCAGCGAGGAAGGCGTCCAGCACGCCGGGATGGATGTAGCACTTGCGGCAGACGGCCGGGGTATTGCCCAGGGTCCGCGACACCGCCTTGACCATGTCCACCAGCTCCTTCTTGGCTTCGGTCTGGGTTTCGCAGCGCAGCTCGCGTAGGGCCTCCAGGGCCAGGGCACTGCCGGCCCAGGTGCGGTAGTCCTTGGCGGTGAAGTCCGCGCCGGTCAGCTCATGCAGGTAGGCGTTGACGTCGGAAGAGGTCACCGTGTGCCGCTCGCCCTCGGCGTCCACGTACTGAAACAGATGCTGACCTGGCAGCTCCAGGCATTTCTTCACGGTCCGCGCCAGGCGCGGATCGCTGACCTTGACGTCATGCTCCACACCGCTCTTGCCGCGGAAATGGAAGGCGATGGTATTGCCGTGCACCTCGGCATGGCGGTTGCGCAAGGTGGTCAGTCCGTAGGACTTGTTGCTCTTGGCATACTGGGCATTGCCGACACGGATAAGGGTGGCATCCAACAGGCTGATCACCGTGGCCATGACCTTCTCGCGACACAGGCCGCGCCGATTGAGGTCCTCTTCCACCCGCTGGCGCAGCTTGGGCAGCGCCTGGCCGAAGGCGAGCATCCGCTCGTACTTGTCGGTATCGCGAATCTCGCGCCAGCGCGGATGGTAACGATACTGCTTGCGTCCCCGGGCATCGCGGCCGGTCGCTTGCAAATGGCCGTTCGGATCCGCGCAGATCCAGACGTCGGTATAGGCCGGCGGAATCGCCAGCTTGTTGATGCGCTCGACTTCCGCCTGATCGCGGATGCGTTCGCCGTCCGGCGTGAAATAGGCCCATTTACCGCGCAGCTTGCGCCGGCTGAGGCCGGGCTGGGCATCGTCGACGTAGTTGAGGTCCGGCGGCAGCGGTGTGCAGAGGGCGGTGCCGGTATCGTCACGCTCATCGGCGGGGATGGGCAGATCGGTCTGGGCGAGGCGTTGCACGATTTTTGCGGCTTTCGAGCGAGAGGTCATGACTGCACCGACGATTTCCTGGTCGAAACGGTGGACTCCAGGAGACAGGACCGGGTTCTCATGACCGCGCTCAAGCCGACCGACGCACAGTTACGCCTAGCCTTGCTGGCCAAGGCCCAGGCGCGTCGCCCGGGTACCACCTTCTGCCCATCGGAGGTGGCCCGCGAACTGGCGGCGGACTGGCGCCCGCTGATGGAGCCGCTGCGCCAGGTCGCCCGCGAGTTGGCGCGCGAGGGTCGGCTCAAGGTGACCCAGCAGGGTCGAGCCTTGAGCCCGGATGGCCCCTGGCAGGGCCCGATCCGATTAAGCTTGGTTTAAGCGGCGTTTCAGTTTCGATTAATGGCGCATCGCTACTCTGGACCCAGAACGAACCGCAACCAGAGAGAGAATCACCATGAACAAGCTGACCGCCTTTGCGACTGCCGCCCTCCTGCTCACCGGCGTGGGCGTGGCCCAGGCCCGCGACCTCGGCCCCGACGAAGCCCTGAAGCTGCGTGACAGCGGCAAGATAAAGAGCTTCGAGGTACTGAACCAGGCCGCCGTCGCCACGCATCCGGGTTCCACCACCCACGACACGGAACTGGAAGAGCAGTACGGCCGCTACATCTATCAACTGGAATTGCGTGACCCCAAAGGTGTGAAATGGGATCTGGAACTCGACGCCACCACTGGCGAAGTCCTGAAGAACGAGCGCGACAACTAGGTCTCGTGCTGGCTGGGCTGATCCTGCTCGGCGCCGCCCCCCTGGTCCAGGCCCGCGATCTGGACCAGGACGAGGCCCTCAAGCTGCGCAAGGAGGGGGTGATCCGGCCCCTGGAAACCCTGATGCAGCGCGTCAACGAACGCTATCCGAACGCCCGGCTGCTGGAGGCCGAGCTGGAAGAGGAAGATGGCCAGTACCGCTACGAGATCGAGATTCTCGTCGGCGACGGGGTCCGCGAACTGGAGATCAGTGCCATGGACGGTGCCATCATGAAGGACGAGGTAGACGACTAGATGCGCCTGTTGTTGGTAGAAGACGATGTAGCCCTGGCTGACGAGATCTCGGCCTTCCTGACCCGCCAGGGCTACGCCATCGACTGGCTCGCGGACGGCCGCGACGCCGCCTGGCAGGGCGCCCAGGAGCCCTATGACCTCATCGTGCTCGACCTCGGCCTGCCGGGGCGCCCAGGCCTCGAGGTGCTGGGCGAGTGGCGTGCCGCTGCCCTGGCGACGCCTGTGCTCATCCTCACTGCCCGCGACAGCTGGGCGGAACGCATCGAAGGACTCAAGGCGGGCGCCGACGACTACCTGACCAAGCCTTTCCATCCGGAGGAGCTGGGGCTACGCATCGCCGCCCTGTTGCGGCGGGTGCGCGGCCTGGCCAACCAGCCGTTGCTGCAGGCGGCCGGGCTGGCGCTGGACGAAGCGCGCCAGTGCGTGGTTCGCGGCGACGAGACCATCGTCCTCAGCGCCGCGGAGTTCCGCCTGCTGCGCTGCTTCCTGCTGCACCCGGGACAGATCCTGTCCAAGACCCGGCTGAACGATCACCTTTACGATGGTGAAAGCGAACGCGACTCCAACGTCATCGAGGTGCACATCAACCACTTGCGGCGCAAGCTCGGGCGGGACGTCATCGAGACCCGCCGCGGCCAGGGCTATCGCCTGGGCGGTGTCGATTGAGGTCCATCCAGACCCGCCTGCGGGTCGGCCTGGTGGTCGTCCTGCTGGTCGCCGGTCTGGTGTTGGTGCTGGGCGGCGCCTGGTTGGTGGACCACGCCCTGCGTCGCTACCTGGAAACCGGCCTGCGCAGTGAGACGGAAAATCTGCTCGCCGCGCTGGTGCGCGGACCCCATGGCCTGCAACTGGACGAAGGTCGGCTGGGCAGTCTCTATACCCGGCCCCTGTCGGGCCGCTATTTTCTGATCGAGATTCCCGCGCTGGACATCCGCTGGCGCTCGCGCTCCCTGTGGGATGCCCAACTCGAGGCGCCGCCTGCTGCCGGGCTCAGCGACGCCCTGGTCGAGGGACCCAGCGGTCAGCATCTGCTCACCTACCGCGCCGATTACCAGCGCTATGGGCAGCAGGTGAGGGTGACGGTAGCCGACGACTACAATCCGCTGCTGACGAGCCTCACTCGCATCCTCGGTTTGGGCGCCGCGCTGGGACTGGCGATCCTGGTGCTGCTGCTCCTGCTGCAGCGCCTGATCGTGCGCCGCGCGCTGCGGCCCTTGGAGCAGGTGCGCGAACAGATCGCCCAGTTGCACCAGGGCCGACGCTCGGCGCTGGACGCCACGGTGCCCGCCGAGCTCGCGCCGCTGGTGGCGGAGATGAACGCCCTGTTGCGCCACACCGAAGAGGGTCTGAAGCGCGCACGCCATGGTATAGGCAACCTGGGCCACGCCTTGAAGACGCCGCTGGCGGTGCTCACCAGTCTGGCCGAGCGACCCGAACTGCAAGCTCTGCCTGAGCAGCGCGACACCCTGCGCGAGCAACTGGCGCGCATCCGTGAACGGCTGGAGCGGGAACTGCGCCGGGCGCGGCTGGCCGGCGAGGCCCTGCCCGGGGCACACCTGGACGTAGCGGAGTTGCGCGAGCTCTGCGTCCTGCTCCAGCGCCTGCATGGCGAGCATTTGGTGTTCGATTGCCAGCTTCCCGAGGGCCTGCGCCTGCCATGGGACCGCGAGGATCTGCTGGAACTGTTCGGCACCTTGCTGGACAACGCCGGCAAGTGGGCCCATCGGCGGGTGCACCTGGAAATCGCCCAACGAGCCGAGGGCTATGTCATCCGCATCGAGGACGATGGACCGGGCGTGCCGGAAGGCGAGCGCCAAGCCATCCTGAGTCGAGGAACCCGCCTGGACGAAGGCGTCGCTGGCCACGGTCTCGGCCTGGGCATCGCTAGGGATATCGTCGACAGCTGCGGTGGCACCCTGGCGCTGGAGCCTTCGGCCCTGGGCGGGCTCGCCGTGGTTATCCAACTGCCTTCGCCACCGGGAGGCAGGCAACACCAGTCTGTCGTGTGACTTCTTGGTCAAGTTCGACCTTGCGCAGCCGATAACCGCACAGCTCTTGCTGCCAAGGAGAACCCATGAGCCTGAAATTGAAAGTCACCCTGTTGGCGATCCTGCCTGTCTGCCTCTTCACCATCGTCCTGGGTGGCTTGTCCTACTGGGTGCTGCACGAGCAGGCGGCCAAGGACGTCAGCGAAGCCCGCGAACGGCTGATGGCGCAGAGCCGCGGCGCTCTGCAGAACACCGTCGAAGCGGCCATGACCGTGGTCAAGCCGCTGTACGACAGCGCCGCCCCGGGCGATTCCGCGGCGCGCAAGGAAGCCATTCGCCTATTGTCGGCCATCGCCTACGGCAAGGATGGCTACATCTTCGGCTACGATTCCAACGTGGTCCGCCTGTTCAAAGGCAACGATCCGGCCGGTATCGGCAAGAGCTTCAAGGACAATCGCGATCCCAATGGCGTCTACCTGAACCAAGAACTGGTCCGGGTCGGCAAGGATGGCTCGCACTTCAGTCGCTACAGTTCGTCGCTACCAGGCAACAAGGACGTACTGGTGCCCAAGCTCGCCTACACCGACTATCTGCCCAAATGGGACCTGGTGATCGGCTCCGCGGTGAACCTGGACGGTGTGGAGGCCGAGGTCGCTGCCGTAGCCGATCAGGTCGCCCAGCGGACCCGCAGCCAGCTTTGGCTGATCCTCGGCGTCGCCGGGGTGCTGCTGGTGGTGATCGGCATCGCCGCGCAACTCTTCGCGGTTCGGACGCTGCGGCCGCTGGCCCAGATCCGGGCCAATCTCGACGACATCGCTGCCGGGGAGGGCGATCTGACTCGCCGTCTTCCCGTCACCGGTCGCGACGAGATCGGTGAACTTGCCGCCTCCTTCAACCGCTTCGTCGATCGTATCCAGGGCACCATCGTCCAGGTCGTCGACATCACCCGCCAACTCACCGGCCTGCTCGACGACGTCGCCCAGCAGGCCCAGCGCACCGATCGCGACATGCAGCGCCAGCGCAGCGAGACCGACCAGGTAGCGACCGCCATCAACGAGATGTCCGCCGCAGCCCAGGAAGTGGCGCGCAGTGCCCTGCAGGCCTCCGAGGCCACCCGCCAGACCGAGGCGCAGGGCCGCATGGCTCGCGAGGTGGTCGCCTCCAGCGTCACTCGCATCCATGACCTGGTCGAGGAGGTGCGCCAGAGCGGTGTCTCCCTGGACGGCCTGAAGCAGGACGTCGGCGCCATCGTCGGCGTGCTCGACGTGATCCGTGCCATCGCCGAGCAGACCAACCTGCTGGCGCTCAATGCCGCCATCGAAGCCGCCCGGGCGGGCGAGGCGGGACGCGGTTTCGCCGTGGTGGCCGACGAAGTCCGCGCCCTGGCCAGCCGCACCCAGCAGAGCACCCAGGAGATCCAGGGCATGATCGACCGCCTGCAGCAGGCGACCGGTCGCGCGGTAGGCGCCATGGAGCGTTCCAGTGGCATGGGCGAGGCCACCACCGCCCAGGCCGAGCAGGCCGGCGCGGCGCTGGCGTCGATCAGCGAACTGATCGCCACCATCAACGCCATGAACACCCAGATCGCCAGCGCCGCCGAGGAGCAGACGGCGGTGGCCGAGGAAATCAATCGCAGCGTCCACACCATCGCCGGGGCCGTCGACAGCATGGCCCAGGGCGCCCAACAGGGCGCCGCCAGTACTGCCGGCATGGTCGGCCTGGGCGAGCGTCTGGGCGGGCTGGTGCGACAGTTCCGTGTATGATCAGCGGCGCGCCGGGGTCTCCGGCGCGCCTCTTCGGGTCGAGTTGGGGGCGCTCATGGGAACCCAACGGCTTCCGAGGCTCTAAGCAAGGCCCGTCATCCTTGTTTGGAATCGCGAAAGCCAATGAAAAGTGCTCGGCTGGAAAACAAAACGTTCCTGATCCTGCTGGTGGTGGTCTCGCTCGCCTTCATCTGGATCCTCACCCCCTTCCTGGGGGCGGTCTTCTGGGGCGCCATCCTCGCCATCCTGTTCGCGCCGCTGCAGCGCTGGTTCGTCCGCCGCTTCAACAACAGGCGCAACCTGGGCGCGCTCTGCACGCTGTTCGTGATCCTACTCATCGTCATCCTGCCGGTGGTGTTCATCGCCGTCTCCCTGGTGCAGGAAGGCTCGCTGCTCTACCAACAGGTCAGCAGCGGTCAGCTTAACTTCGGCCAGTACTACCAGCAGATCTGGGGCGCCTTGCCGGATTCGGTGCGCAGCGTGCTGGAGCGTTTCGGCGCCGGTGACCTCGAGGGCATTCGCCAAAAGCTCTCCGAAGGCGCGATGCAGGGCAGCCAGTTCGTCGCCACCCAGGCTTTCAGCTTCGGTCAGGGAACCTTCCAGTTCCTGATCGGCTTCGGCGTGATGCTCTATCTGCTGTTCTTCCTGCTGCGCGACGGTTCGCAGCTGGTGGCGCTGATCCGCAAGGCCATTCCGCTGAGCGACATGCACAAGCGCAGCCTGATGGCCAAGTTCACCGCCGTGGTACGTGCCACGGTCAAGGGCAACATCATCGTCGCGGTGGTGCAGGGCGCTCTGGGCGGCTTCATCCTCGGCGTGCTGGGAGTCCAGGGCGCGGTGCTCTGGGGCACCCTGATGGCCTTCCTGTCGCTGCTGCCGGCGGTGGGTTCGGCGCTGATCTGGGTGCCGGTGGCAATCTACTTCCTGGCCACCGGTTCGGTCATCAAGGGCGTGATCCTGATCGTCTTCGCCGTGGTGGTGATCGGCCTGGTGGACAACCTGCTACGCCCCATCCTGGTCGGCAAGGACACCAAGATGCCCGACTACGTGGTGCTGATCTCCACCATCGGCGGCATGTCGCTGTTCGGCCTGAACGGCTTCGTCATCGGCCCGCTGATCGCCGCACTGTTCATGTCCACCTGGGATCTGTTCAGCCACCGCGACGACATCTAAAAACCTGCTTACGATCTGCTGCGCGTCGGCCAAACCGCGTTGAAATCGCCCTGGAAGGCCAGCCCCGTCGGAATGCTCATTTACTCTATGTAAACTCCGCTTCCTCAGGCGCTTTCGCCTTGTTTGGCTCTAGCTCGCGAGATCGTAAGCACGTTTTGCACATCGGGCAGGGCGCTTAGCCCTGGTCGGGCTCCGAGGGATAGCGGGTCGCCACCAGGCTTTCCTTGACCTTGCGCAGGTGCGGCTGGAAGTCCACGCCGCGCTTCAGGGTCACCCCGGTCGCCAGGATGTCCAGCACGGTGAGCTGGATAATCCGCGAAGTCATCGGCATGTAGATGTCGGTGTCTTCCGGCAGCGGGATGTCCAGGCTATGGGTGCAAACCTTGGCCAGCGGGGTGTTGCTGGCGGTGAGGCCGAGCACCGAGGCGCCGTTGTCCCGCGCCAGCTTGGCCACGTCCACCAGCTCGCGGGTGCGGCCGGTGTAGGAGATGATCACGAACAGTTCGCCGGTCCGCGCGATGGACGCGAGCATCCGTTGCATCAGCACGTCCGAGTGCGCCGAGACCGCCATGTTGAAGCGGAAGAACTTGTGCTGGGCATCCAGGGCCACCGGTGCCGAAGCGCCCAGGCCGAAGAAATGGATCTGCCGCGCCTGGATCATCAGGTCGACCGCGCGATCCACCGTGCGGGCGTCCAGCCGCTGGCGGGCGCTGTCCAGCGAGGCGATGGTGCTGCTGAAGATCTTCTCGGCATAGGCCTCGGGTTCGTCGTTGGCCTCCACCGCCTGGCTGACGTAGACGGCGCCGCTGGCGATGCTCTGGGCCAGCTGGATCTTCATCTCCGGATAGCCGCTCACCCCCAGCGACCGACAGAAGCGGTTCACCGTGGGTTCACTGACCTGGGCCGCCTGGGCCAGGGCCGCGATGGTGTAGCGGGTGGCCTGCCGGGGATTCTGCAGAATGACTTCAGCGACCTTGCGTTCGGCACGGTTGAGTTCGCCAACGCGCGTCTGGATGGTTTGCAGCAGGGTGCTGGCACGATCCATGAGAACTCCTAGTGGTTGTTGTGCCTCTATCCTAAGGCTATAAAAGGGTTGGGCCGATGCCGTCGGGCCGCATTTTTTTGATATTAAGACTACGCGAATCGCGCCGCGTCCCCTATGATGGGATCGGAATATCTCAAACTTTAAGTAAAAGAACGAATATTTATGGCTGGCGTCCGAGTTCTACCCTGTACCCTGGCAATCTTCGGCGCGTTGGGCGACCTGGCCCTGCGTAAACTTTTCCCTGCCTTGTATCAGCTGGATCGTGAAGGCCTGCTGCACGACGACACCCGGATCATGGCGCTGGCGCGCGATCAGGGCGACGGCGTCAAGCAGCTCGAGCACATCGAGGAACGGCTGCGCCACTATGTGCCGAAGGCGGACTGGGACGAAGCGGTCTTCGCGCGGATGCGGGCCCGACTGGGCTATCGCGCCATCGACTTCCGCAACCGCGAAGACTATACGGGACTCGCCGAGGATGTGGGTGATACCGAGACGCTGATCGCCTATTTTGCCACGCCAGCCCTGGTCTACAGTGCCATCTGCGAGAACCTGGCCGCCGTCGGTCTGTGCGAACGCACCCGGGTGGTGATGGAAAAGCCCATCGGCTACGACCTGGAGTCGTCCAAGGTGGTGAACGACGCCGTGGCGCGCTTCTTCCCGGAAGACCGCGTCTATCGCATCGACCACTATCTGGGCAAGGAGACGGTGCAGAACCTCATCGCGCTGCGCTTCGCCAACAGCCTGTTTGAGACCCAGTGGAACCAGAACTACATCTCCCACGTGGAGATCACCGTGGCCGAGAAGGTCGGCATCGAGGGGCGCTGGGGCTACTTCGACCAGGCCGGCCAGCTGCGCGACATGGTGCAGAACCACCTGCTGCAACTGCTCTGCCTGACCGCCATGGACCCGCCGGCGGACCTGTCGGCCGACAGCATCCGTGACGAGAAGGTCAAGGTGCTCAAGGCCCTGGAACCCATCACCGCCGACCAGCTCGCCAGCCGCGTGGTGCTCGGTCAGTACACCTCGGGCTACAGCGACGGCAAGCCGGTGCCGGGCTATCTCGAAGAGCCCAACTCCAACACCGAGAGCCGCACCGAGACCTTCGTCGCCATCCGCGCGGACATCCGCAACTGGCGCTGGTCCGGTGTGCCTTTCTATCTGCGTACCGGCAAGCGCATGCCGCAGAAGTTGTCGCAGATCGTCATTCACTTCAAGGAACCCCCGCACTACATCTTCGCCCCCGAGCAGCGCAGCCTGATCAGCAACCGCCTGATCATCCGCATCCAGCCGGACGAGGGCATCTCGCTGCAGGTGATGAGCAAGGACCAGGGTCTGCGCAAGGGCATGCAACTGCGCAGCGGTCCGCTGCAACTGAATTTCTCCGAGACCTTCAAACACCTGCGCACCCCGGACGCCTACGAGCGGTTGCTGCTGGAAGTCATGCAGGGCAACCAATCGCTGTTCGTCCGCAAGGACGAGATCGAGGCGGCCTGGAAATGGTGCGACCAGTTGCTGGCCGGCTGGTCGAAGATGGGCGACTCGCCCAAGTCCTATGCCGCGGGTAGCTGGGGTCCGCTGACCTCCATCGCGCTGATCGCACGAGACGGGAGATCCTGGTATGGCGACATCTGATCTGGGGCAGGGCGTGACCCTGCGCGAATTGCCCGACCGCGAGGCCCATGCCGCGGCGCTGGCCGAGGCGGTCAGCACCGCGTTGCGCGAGGCCCTGGCCGCGCGTGGCGAAGCCTTGCTGATCGTCTCCGGCGGCCGCAGTCCGGTGCCCTTCCTGGAGCGGCTGGCCAAGGCCGAGCTGGACTGGGCCAAGGTCGTGGTCACCCTGGCGGATGAACGCTGGGTCCCCATCGACGATCCGGACAGCAACGCCGGCCTGCTGCGCAAGCATCTCTTCCAGGGGCCTGCCGCAGCGGCGCAGTTCGTCGACCTGTACAGCCCGGCGAATACGCCGGAAGAGGGCCTGGCCCTCACCGAAGCGCGCTTGCGCGACGCCCTGGGGACGCCCGACGTCCTGGTGCTGGGCATGGGCGACGATGCCCATACCGCCTCGCTGTTCCCCGGCAGTCCCGGCCTGGAAGAGGCTCTGGACCCGGCCAGCGAGCGCCTGAGCTTCCCGGGGCTTGCGCCCTCGGCGCCGCAGCGTCGCGTCACCCTGAGTCGTGCCTACCTGAGCCGGGCGCGGCAGCAGATCCTCGCCATCCAGGGCGCAGGCAAGCGGCAGGTACTGGAAACCGCTCTGGCCGAGGGCGACGAGTTGGCCACTCCGATCAAGGCGTTCCTGCGCGAACCCCTGGTCGTCTATTGGTGCCCCTGACGAGGAGTTAGTTTGTGGACATGCAGAACAAGATCGCGACCCTAGATGCTCTGTGCGCGCGTGCCCGGATCCTGCCGGTGATCGTGATCAATGATCCTGCCGACGTGTTGCCGTTCGCCGACGCCATGGCGGCCGGCGGCCTCACCGCGCTGGAGATCACCCTCAGATCCGCTCACGGACTGGATGCGGTGCGTCTGCTGCGCCAGGAGCGGCCGAATCTAGACGTCGGCGTCGGCACCGTGCTCAACGTACGGATGTTCGATGCCGCGGTCGAGGCCGGCGCCCAGTTCATCGTCACCCCGGGTACCACCGAGGAAATTCTCCAGGCGGGGGTATCCGCGCCCATTCCGCTGCTGCCTGGGATCGCCACTCCGTCGGAGATCATGCAGGCCTATCGCCTGGGTTATCGCCGCTTCAAGCTGTTTCCGGCCAACGTCTATGGCGGCGTGGATGCGCTCAAGGCCTTCGCCGGTCCCTTCGCCGAACTCAAGTTCTGCCCCACCGGTGGCGTCAACCCCGGCAACGTGAAGAACTACTTCCAGCAATCAAACCTGCTCTGCGTGGGTGGCAGCTGGATGCTGCCCAACGACGTGGTGAAGGCCAAGGACTGGAACCGCGTCGAGCAGCTGTGCCGCGAGGCCCTGGCTGCGCTGGACTGAGGCTGCGGCCATCCGTCACCCGCTAGACGAGCTAGGCTGGCGGGAGGAGGGGCGCTATCATGCGCCCCTTGTTCTTTTCCTGGCGCCCGTTCCGTGGCGCCCTCGTCGTCCACTACACCGGGAGGTGCCAGATGACCCTCGATAGAAACCCCGATAAAGAATCCCTTGACGAAGCCGCACCCGCCCCGGCGGGCGAGAAGCTGCAGAAGGTCCTTTCACGCCTGGGCGTCGGCTCGCGCCGTGACGTCGAAGCCTGGATCGGCGAAGGCCGCATCAAGGTCAACGGGGTGGTCGCCACCCTGGGCCTGCGGGTGATGCCCAACGACGCCATCGCGGTCGACGGTCGCCTGCTCAAGCGCGACCAGGCCGAAGAAGTGGTGCGCCGCGTCCTGATCTACAACAAGCCCGAAGGCGAGATCTGCACCCGCGACGATCCCGAAGGCCGGCCGACTGTGTTCGATCGCCTGCCCAAGCCTAAGCAGGGGCGCTGGATCAACGTCGGTCGCCTGGACATCAATACCACTGGCCTGCTGCTGTTCACCACCGATGGCGAACTGGCCAACCGGCTGATGCACCCGTCCTACCAGATGGACCGCGAATACGCGGTACGGGTACGCGGTGAGGTGACCGAGGAGATGCTGCTGCGCCTGAAAAATGGCGTGATTCTCGAAGACGGTCCGGCACGCTTCACCGACGTCCAGCAGGCGCCGGAAGGCGACGGCTTCAACCACTGGTTCCATTGCGTGGTGATGGAAGGCCGTAATCGCGAAGTGCGTCGGCTGTGGGAATCCCAGGGCCTCCTGGTGAGTCGCCTGAAGCGAGTGCGCTTCGGTCCGGTGTTCATGACCAGCGATCTGCCGGTCGGGCGCTGGCGCGAAATGACCCAGTCGGAAGTGGACATCCTCGCCGCCGAGGTAGGGCTACCACCGGTGGCCCTGCCGGCCATGGACGGCAAGACCAAGGAAAAACTGGAGCGTCAGCAGCGCAAGACTGCCCGTCCCATCGATGCGGGCCGCGGCTCGCGTAACAAGACCGCCAAGGGTACCAAGACACAGGGTTCGGCCGTGGCCGAGCGTCCCAGCGAAGTCGGCCGCAAACCGGTGAGCAAGGGACGCACCTCCCCGGGTATCGCGCCGCGTCGCGGCCCGAGTGGCGGTGGTACCGGTAAGGGCGGCCGCCGCTAGAAGATGAGGACGCCTGCCCGGCAGGCGACCTTCAGGCCAGGCTGCACAGGCGATTGCGGCCGCCGGCCTTGGCCTGGTAGAGGGCGCTGTCGGCGCGCTGCAGCAGGCAGCGCGGCGATTCCACGTCGCGCAGCGTCGCCAGGCCAATGCTCAGGGTGACCGACAGCGGTATGGCGCCCTCGCGCGAGGCCTGGGTCTCGACCGCCGCTCTCAGACGCTCCGCCACCGTGTGGGCCGCCTCGTGGGAGGTGGCCGACAACAGCACGCAGAATTCCTCGCCGCCGAAGCGGAACACCATGTCCATGCTGCGCAGGCAACTGGCGATGGTCTGGGCGGTCTGTCGCAGCACATCGTCACCCACGCCGTGGCCGAAGCGATCGTTGATGCGCTTGAAGTGGTCCAGGTCGAGCATCAGCAGCGACAGCGGCTGTTGCGTCCGGCGGGCCAGTTCCAGTTCGCGTACCAGGGCGCGATCCAGAGCGTTGCGGTTGCCTACGCCAGTAAGGGCATCACGCAGTGCATTGTTCAGCGCCTCGCGGTAGAGCAGGGCGTTGCGCAGGGGAAACATCAGGCTGCCGAGCAGCAATTCCAGCGCCATGAGCTCGCTCTCTTGGAAGCGCTCGCTGCGGCACACGCTCAAATCACCCAGTGGAATGTCGCCCTGGCTCAGGTGATAGTGCACCTGGTGGCCGGTTGCCTGTCCCAGGCTGATGTCGATGCCCTCCCGCGCATGGCGATAGCACAGGCCGGGCAGGTCCACCAGCGCGCTGACTTCCTGCTGGAAGAGCTGCAGCACCCGCTCCAGATCCAGCGACGCCTGCAGTACCGCTGTTAGGCGCTGGCGTAGCGCGCCCAGAACCTCAGGATCGCTTTCGCGAGTGACGGACGCTGGGCTCGCATTACGCTGCTGGCGGGCGAGATCGAAATCGATGGTGTTGGATGAGGGCGGGACCATGCCGGATTCTCCTTGGCCGATGATCCCTCCACAGCGAGAACTGTGCCAACTCCGTTATGCCATATAAATCAACGGTTTGCGAAAGTGATGGCCAATCGCCGCTGGTAAGTTGACTCTCGAACAGCGAGACGGCAGGTCTTTCGTCGGATCCGCGACGACTTTCCGACGCCCGGTTCGTGGGTACTGTTTCAAGAGTTAACCAGTAACTCTGGGAACACCGCGCTAGACCTTCAGCACCAGCTTGCCGAAGTTCTCACCGGAGAACAGCTTCATCAGTGTCTGTGGGAAGGTATCCAGGCCTTCCACCACATGTTCACGGGACTTGAGCTGGCCGTCTGCCAGCCAGGTCGCCAGTTGTTGCTGGGCTTCGGCGTAGCGTGCGGCATGATCGAGCACGATGAAGCCTTCCATGCGCGCGCGATTGCTGAGCAGCGCCAGGTAGTTCTGCGGACCCTGGACCTTGTCGCTGTTGTATTGGCTGATGGCGCCACAGAGCACTACCCGGGCACGGAAGTTGATCTGGGCGAGCACTGCGTCCAGCGTCGAGCCGCCGACGTTGTCGAAGTAGATGTCGATGCCATTAGGACATTCCCGGCGCAGGGCCGCGGCCAGGTCCGGCTCGGCCTTGTAGTCGATGGCGGCATCGAAGCCCAGCTCTTCGATCAGGTAGCGGCATTTCTCGGCGCCGCCAGCGATACCCACCACATGGCAGGCCTGAAGCTTGCCGATCTGGCCGACCATGCTGCCGACCGCGCCAGCAGCGCCGGACACCACGAGGGTCTCGCCGGCCTTGGGCGCGCCCACTTCCAGCAGGCCGAAGTAGGCGGTCAGGCCGGTCATGCCCAGCACCGAGAGGTATTGCGGCAGGCTGGCCTTGTTGGGGTCCACCTTGTAGAAGCCCTGGGGCTCGCCCAGGTAGTAATCCTGGATGCCGAGCATGCCGTTGACGGTGTCGCCTGGCTTGAAGTCCGGATGCTGGGAGGCGACCACCTCGCCCACGCCCAGGGCGCGAATGACCTCGCCGATGCCGATGGGCTTGATGTAGGACTTGCCCTCGTTCATCCAGCCGCGCATGGCTGGATCGAGGGACAGGTAGAGGTTCTTGACCAGCACCTGACTGGCGCCAGGCTCGCCTACCGGCTGCTCGACGCGCTCGAAGGTTTCCGCGGTGGGTTCGCCGGAGGGGCGCTTGGCGAGCAGGAATTGGCGATTGGTACGGGACATGGTGGTCTCCTGTGGGGAACGATCAAGTTCCGACCGATCAGGAGCCCACTCGTTTCCTAGGTGCGGCGTGCGGTGAGTAGCAAACTGGCGACAAGACCCGCCACCAGGCCCCAGAAGGCCGATCCCACCCCGGCCAGCGTCAGGCCCGATGCCGTCACCAGGAAGGTGATCAGGGCCGGCTCGCGCTGGCTGGGCTCGGCCAGGGCGCCGTGCAGGCCGTTCATGATCGAGCCAAGCAGCGCCAGGGCAGCCACCGAGATCACCAGCTCGCTGGGCAGGGAGGCGAAGAGGGCGGCCAGGGTCGCGCCGAAGAGGCCGGCGATGCCATAGAAGAGTCCGCACCAGACCGCTGCCGTGTACCTCTTGCCAGCGTCCTCATGGGCCTGGGGACCGGTGCAGATCGCCGCGCTGATGGCCGCCAAGTTGATGCCATGGGAGCCGAAGGGGGCGAGCAGCAGGGAGGCAAGTCCGGTGGTGGCGATCAGCGGCGAGGCCGGCACCGCGTAGCCGTCGGTGCGCAGCACCGCGATGCCAGGCATGTTCTGCGAGGCCATGGCCACCACGAACAGGGGGATGGCGATGCCGATGGTGGCGGTGAGGGAGAAGGTAGGGGCAGTCCAGACCGGGATCGCCAGTTCCAGACGCAGCTGGCTGAAGTCCAGCAGGCCGAGGCCGGCCGCCAGCAGCAGGCCGGTCACCAGGGCCACCAGCACGCAGTAGCGGGGCCAGCGGCGCTTGGCCACCAGGTAGCTCAGCGCCATGCCCAGTACCAGGGCGGTCCGGTGCTGGGCCGCCGCACAGATCTCGATGCCGATGCGGAAGAGGATTCCGGCCAGCAGTGCAGCGGCCAGGGCCGGCGGTACCCGGCGCAACAGCCGGTCGACGCTGCCGGTGAGGCCGCACAGAGCCAGCAAGGCCGCGCAGACGATGAAGGCGCCGATGGCGTCGCTGTAGGGCACCGACGGCAGGCTGGTGACCAGCAGGGCCGCACCCGGGGTCGACCAGGCGATGACGATGGGCGTCCGGTATTTCAGCGACAGGCCGATGGTGGTCAGGGCCATGCCGATGGACAGCGCCCAGATCCAGGAGGAAATCTGCCCGGTGCTGAGGCCGGCGTTCTGGCCGGCCTGGAACATCAGCACCAGGGAGCTGGTGTAGCCCACCAGCATGGCGACGAAACCGGCAACGATGGCCGCGGGAGAGGTATCGGCCAGCGGTCTGAGCCGGCGCGTGGTGACGTCCATGGTGGATCTCAATGGTGGCCGAACAGGATCGGATAGAGCGACAGCACCAGCAGCAGCGCCATGCTCCAGTTGAACACCCGCAGGCGGGCCGGGCTGCTGAGCAGACGGCGCAGGCCCATGCCGAACAGCGTCCAGAGGCTGACACTGGGCAGGTTGATCAAGGCGAAGAGCAGGGCCACCAGCAGCAGATTGGCGGTGAAGTTCTCGGCCGGAATATAGGCCGTGACCGCACCGACGGCCATCACCCAGGCCTTGGGATTCACCCACTGGAAGGCCGCGGCCTGAAAGAAGCCGAAGGGCTTGCCGCTGGCTGTCTCCCGCGGCGTAGGCGCCGCGGCGGTGGCCAGCTTCCAGGCCAGATACAGCAGATAGGCGCCGCCGACCACCCGCAAGGCGATCTGCAGCGGCGGATAGAGCACGAACAGCTGACCCAGGCCGAGGCCGGTGCAGATGACCAGCAGCATATGGCCCAGGCTGATGCCGAACATGTGCGGCAGGGTCCGCCGGAAGCCGAAATTGACCCCGGAGGCCAGCAGCATCATGTTGTTGGGACCCGGTGTGGCGGAGGAGACGAAGGCGAAGAGCATGAAGGCGTAAAGCAGTTCGACGGTCATGAGGACATCCCTGAGCTTTGCGCCAGCTTAGCCAGGCGCCTTGCGCCGGTATCCATACACCGAGGCCGCGAACGAGCGGTACAGTTTTCAGGCGTCGACCGAGTGTTCCGAACTGTCCTGGCTGCCATCGACTGCCTGGCGACCGGCCAGGGCCTGATTGAACGCCAGCCAGCCCGCGGCTGCGTCCGGCCCGGCCGCGGCCAGTGCCGCCTGCACCAGGCGCATCTGCTCGCGTCTCAGGGTCTGCTCCAACGCTGCGCCGCCGCGGGTCAGCGATAGCCTGCGCCGGCGCTTGTCGCTGGCGTCGGTCTCCATCACCACCAGTTGCATCTCCAGCAACTGCCGCAGCGGGATGTTCAGCGCCTGCTTGCTGACGTTGAGCACCTCCAGCAGCGCCTTGTTACTCAAGCCCGGATCGCGCGCGATGAAGAACAGGATGCGCTGGTGGACCCGACTCAGGCCCCGGCGGGCGAGCATGTCGTCGGCCTTGGCGGTGAACGCCTGGTAGCCGAAGAAGAAGCTTTCCATGACTTGGCGTTGGCTGGCAGTCTGGTTTAGGTCAAGCATATTGACTTGTCTTTCCAAGGTGGATTAGGGTCGGTCAACTAGTTTGACTCATTAGGCGGCCGCAGGCCACGGAGGGAAGATGGCATTTTCCGAGCGGGTGACCAGACTCAAGAGCAGTCTGATCCGGGATATTCTGGCAGCGGCGCAGCGTCCTGAGGTGATGTCCTTCGCCGGTGGTCTGCCGGCCGAACGTTGCCTGCCGACCGTGGACTGGACGGCCATGCCCGCCGGCCTGGGCCAGTACGGCATGAGCGAGGGCGAGCCCGCGCTGCGCGAAGCCATCGCCGCCCAGGCCCGCAGCTACGGCCTGGACTGCACGGCCGAACAGGTGCTGGTGACCACCGGCTCGCAGCAGGCCCTGGATCTGATCGCCAAGCTGTACATCGACGTGGGTACCCCGGTGCTGGTGGAGGGGCCTACCTACCTGGCGGCCCTGCAGAGCTTCCAGTTCTTTGGCGCAGACTGCCTGAGCGTGAGCCTGACGCCGGAGGGGCTGGACCTCGCCGCCCTGCGTGACTGCCTGGCGGCGCGGCGCCCGGCCTTCGCCTATCTCATCCCGACCTTCCAGAATCCGTCCGGGGTGCGCTACAGCCCGGCCAACCGAGATGCGGTGGCGGCGCTGCTGGACGAGTTCGGTGTCACCCTGGTGGAAGACGAACCCTATCGCGAACTCCGCTACGACGGTGGACCGGCGCGGCCAGTCTGCGCCCAGCTCCAGCGCAGCGCCTGGATCTACACCGGCAGCCTGTCCAAGACACTGCTACCCGGCCTGCGCGTGGGCTATTTGATCGCCTCGCCGGAGCTGCTCAAACCCTTGCGCGCGCTCAAGCAGGCGGCCGACCTGCATACCTGCCGCGTCAGCCAGTGGCAGGTGCTGCAATGGCTGGGCAGCGAGCGCTATGCCCGGCATCTGGACGAAATACGGGATTTCTACCGGGAGCGTCGGGACAGCTTCGCCGTGGCCCTGGAGCGGCATTTCAGCGATATCGCCGACTGGCAGGTGCCCCAGGGTGGTCTGTTCTTCTGGCTGCGACTGAAAACGCCCCTCGATACCCGTACGCTGTTGGACCAGGCCTTGGCGGAGCAGGTCGCCTTCATGCCCGGTGAGCCCTTCTTCGCCGATCCCGACCAGCATCGTGGTCTACTGCGCCTCAACTTCAGCCATGTGCTACCCGAACGCCTCGATACCGGCTTGGCCCGCCTGGCCGCGGTGATCCGGCAAGCCACCCCCGCCGACAAGGAGCTATGACATGTACCAGGTCCATGGTGATCGCCGTTCCGGCAACTGCTACAAGGTCGTGTTGATGCTGCACCTGCTGGGGGTGGAGTATCGCTGGCACGACGTCGACATCCTCGCCGGTGAGACCCGTACCCCGGAGTTCCTGGCGAAGAATCCGAACGGCAAGATTCCGGTGTTGGAGTTGGACGATGGCACCTGTCTGTGGGAGTCCAATGCCATCCTCAACTTCCTGGCGGAGGGCAGTCCTTACCTGCCGAGCGAACCGCGCCTGCGCACCCAGGTGCTGCAGTGGCAGTTCTTCGAGCAGTACAGCCACGAACCCTATGTGGCGGTGGCACGTTTCATCCAGCTTTACCAAGGCCTGCCGGAGTCCCGTCGGGCCGAGCACGAGGCGTGCCTGGCGCGGGGCTACCGGGCACTAGCGGTGATGGAGCAGCAACTGCAGCGAACCCCCTTCCTGGTGGGCGAGCGGTATTCCATCGCCGACATCGCGCTCTATGCCTATACCCATGTGGCCGACGAAGGGGGCTTCGTGCTGGATGACTTTCCGGCGCTGCGCGCCTGGCTGGCCCGGGTCGCTGCCCAACCCGGCCACGTCCCGATCGGCTGAAAGCGAAAGAGCGACGCAAGGTCGCTCTTTTTGCATGCCTGGCGGGCCCGTTCTAGCGCGCGCTGACCACGAACTGCCAGTACTGGTTGAGGCGGCGCTCGCCGCCGTTGGCGGTCAACAGAACCGAAGACGGCGGCTTGGTCTGCAATTCCGGCAGGGATTTCATCAGCGCCATCCAGTTGCTGTAGTAGGTCTGCAGGCAGCGGCGCGCGGTACCGTTGTTCTGCAAGGAGGTGAGGGCCTTCTGGTAGGCCGGTTCGATTTGCGACAGGGCTTCGGCGACGCAGCTGTCGGTGTCGGCGAAACGGGCGGTGTCGCCGATTCGCGTGCCGGCGATGACGGCTTTGTTGGCGCAGGTCTTGAAGGCGGCCATGGTGGTCTGCTCGAACTGCAGTGCATCCTGGTCCATGGCGAAGGCAGGACTACTGCAGAGGGCAGCGACCGCAACGGCTAAAGCGAAAGCGTGGCGTTTCATGGTGGGGCGTCCCTGACTACGTCGGTGCAACGTGGTGGCATCAATGCACAGCGGCAGACTACGCTGCCAGGCAAATGTTCAGCGCAGAAGGCGGCAAAGCGCCATCAGGTAATTTCTACCAGACCGACGGTAGTGAGACCGATGAACAGGGCGGTCAGAGCGACCATGGCGAAGGCCAACAGATAATCTTCCATCAAGGTTTCCCCTACTACGATGATGGCGATAGGACTCATGGCAACTGGCCAGGTTCGTAGGAGGGTATGGCGATTTGCCGGCGTGCCGACGAAAGGTAAGACGACAGTTGAGAGGGGAGGCCTTGCCGACGCGTTATCGCCACGTCGGCAAGCCAGGGCATCACTCTTCCAGACGGTTCTTGTCGAGCTTCTGGGCGAGACCCGCGCCCAGGTCGGCACCGGTCATCGGGGCAGCGCTTGGGTCCGACATCGTGCGGGTGGCCAACTGCTCCACGGCTTCGGCCTGCCGCGTAGGCAGGGTGACGCTGGCCAGGCCATCGCCACCATCGACCGCGGTGCCGGGCTGTTCGACGTACTCCCAGTCCTGGCCCTGGTTCCAGGGGCCGCGCAGATCGCCTTCGCCTTGCGACAGGTTGTAGTAGACGCTGGCGAATTCCGGCCGCGGTGGCACCTTGCCCTGGGGGAAGTTGGGCTGGATGGAGTGCAGGGCGTTCTCGAAGGACTTCTGGTGGGCGATCTCCCGGGTCATCAGGAAGCTCAGGGTGTCCTGGATGCCCGGGTCATCGGTGACATTGATCAACCGTTCGTAAACGATCTTGGCACGCGCCTCGGCAGCGATGTTGGATCTCAGGTCGATGGTCGGTTCGCCGATGGTATCGATGTAGGCTGCGGTCCAGGGTACGCCAGCTGAGTTGACCAGGGCGGGACCGCCACCGTAGAGGATCTGGGTGACGTGGGAATCGTTGCCGGCGCCGGTCAGGGAGCGGTACATCTCCGCCTCTGCCTGGGTCTTCTCCGCCAGGTCGCCCTTGGCGCCCTTGTTCAGCATGGCGATCAGCGAGCCGATGATCTCCAGGTGGCTGAGTTCCTCGGTGGCGATGTCGAACAGCATGTCCTTGCGACCCGGGTCCAGCTCGGCTATCGCCTGGGTGAAATAGCGCATGGCGGCAGCGAGTTCGCCTTGGGGACCGCCGAATTGTTCCAGCATCAGGTTGGCGAGGCCGGGATTGGGTTCGGATACGCGCACGGTGTATTGCAGTCGCTTGTTATGGACGAACATGTAACCTCCAGGGGCTAGTCACGGGTAACGCGGGGGTGGTTCAGCGCTTCGCGGCCAGGTCGGGGTCGGCGGAGCGTTCCAGGAAGGCTCGGGTGGTGGCCGGCAGGTCTTCCAGCAACCAGGCCGCCATGGCCTTCTCCTGTTCGAGGATGCGTTCGCAGGCCTGCTGTGTTTGGCTGTCGCCGATCTCGGCAGCCGCCGCGATCAGCGTGGTGTAGGTGGCGATTTCGAGGTTCTCGAAGACGTAGCCACTGATGGCACCCTTGATGACCTCATCGCTCATGGGGGCGCCGCCGATGGCCTGGCCCAGCGCCATCAACTTGCCGCCCAGGTCCTTGAGGGTGGAGGGGCTGCTGCCCAGGCGGCTCAGGCAACTCTCGATCACCTGACGCTGTTCCTGGGTTTCCCGGATGTGCTGCTCGATGCGTTGGCGCAGGCGCGGGTAGTGCTCCAGCCGGGCCGATTGGGCAGTGAGCATTTTCTCCGCCTGCTCTTCCATGCCGTGGGCGTCGCGAAGCCAATCGATAAGGTTGTCTTTTCTGGATGCAGTCATGGAAAACTCCTATTGGAAAAGGGCCGTGGCGATGGCCGTCGTCCACCACCGAATCCAGGTTCTGTCTGATCATTAGTGGGCCGGGAGGAAGCAGAGATTCGGGCGGCGAGAGCCTTTCGGATCGGTGGGGAAGGCGAGCGGCTTTTGTTTTACAACCCCAGCGGCGGCAGGAGGTCTGGCAGTCTTTTTTGTTGTACGCGAGGGCTTTGGCTGTACAAGTCTTGTCTCGACCGTGCCCGGTTATAGTCATATGTTTACCGTTCGCACGGCTCTGGATACCGTTCACCCACTGCGTGGCGGAACGCTCGGCATTTGTGTCAGGATTCGACGATGCAGGGGAAGGAGTCAGCATGAACGTGCCTGAGAAGGGACATCCGGGCTCGGATTCGACCGGGCAGGGTGGGCACGAGAGCAGTCGCTGGCCCGACCCGAACGGCCTGGGCGTCGAACCGGAGCGGATCGTCGCGCAACTGCGCGAGGCGGCCGCCGACGCCGATTGGGCCTGGTATCAGCGCCGTGGCGGCTGGTGCCGGACCGCCCAGGGCGACGCGGCGGACCCGTGGCCGATATCGCTCGACGATGCCCAGTTGGCCGCGCTGCGCGCCGAGCCGACCGTGCTTTCTCTCCCGACCGGCTGCGGCCCGACGCCGCCGGGGTGGCTGCTCGCCCGCCCCGATGGCCGGACCGATTTCGCCGCCCTGGCCCTGCGTTTCGGCTTCGTTCTCCAGCAGCGGCAACTCGAGCGCGCCCAGGCCATCCAGCAGGTGCTCTACGACATTACCTACCTGGCCAGTTCGACGGTGGATCGCCAACTGTTCATGCAGCGCACCCACGAGTTGCTGAAGGCGCTGATCGATGCCGAGAATTTCTGCCTGGCGCTGCTGGATCCGATATCCGAGCGTATCCACTATCCCTACTATTTCGACCAACGCGACGAGTCTCCGCCCGAGCCCGGTTCCTTCGAGCCCCTGGAGCGCAGCCGGCCGAGCCTGACCGCTCATGTACTGCTCCACGGTGAACCGCTGCTGCTACCCAAGGAGGCCATCGAACTCGCCCAGGAGCAGGGTCCCTACTATTGCCAGGGCACGGTGCCCGAATTCTGGATGGGCGTTCCGCTCAAGGACGGGACCGACCGCACCTTCGGCGTGCTCAGCTTGCAGGTCTACGACCGCGAACGCCGCTACGGCAGCGAGGACCAGGCGCTGTTCCAGGTCATCGCCCGCGACGTGGCCATGGCGCTGGATCGCATTCTCCGGCACGAGGACCTCGAGGCGACCGTGGGGCTGCGCACCCAGGAGCTGTCCGAGCTCAATGCGCGCCTACGCGAGCAGATCATCGAACGAGAACGCGCCGAGCAGCTGCAGGTAGCACTGTTCCGCATCGCCGAGCTGTCCAGCGCCAGCCCCGACATGACCGATCTGCTGAGTGGTCTACACCAGGTAGTGGGGGAGCTGATCTATGCGCAGAACTTCTACATCGCGCTGTATGACGATGCATCCGGCGAGGTAAGTTTTCCCTACTTCGTCGATGAGGGTCGTACCCAGGCGCCGATCAGGCGCCGCAGGACCCGTGGCTACACGGAATACACCATCCGCCAGCGCCGTCCTTGCCTCATCGATCGGCAGAAGGCGCGCGAGCTGATCGCGCGGGGCGAGATCACGCCCGTGGAGGGAACGCCCGAGGCCTTTTCCTGGCTGGGCATACCGCTCTACGACGGTCAGCACGTCCGCGGGGTGCTGGCGGTGCAGAGCTATCGCGAGGACGTCTACTACAGCGCCCGTGATCAGGAACTGTTGACCTTCGTCTCCCGCCACATCGATACCGCCCTATCGCGGCGCAGCGCTGCGGAGGCGGTGCTGCAATCCCGGCTGGCACTGGAAGTGCGGGTGCAGGAGCGGACCAAGGCGCTGGACGAAGCCAACGCCCGGCTGCTGTACGAGAACAACCACGACGCCCTCACGCGTCTGCCCAATCGCAGCTTCTTCCAGCAACGCCTGGGTGAACTCTGGAGCGCGCTGGAACGCGACGGCAGCGGCCTGGCGGTGATGTTCCTCGATCTGGACCGTTTCAAGCGGGTCAACGACCAGTTCGGCCATCCCTTCGGCGATCTGCTGCTGGTGGCGGCCGCGGCGCGGCTGTCCGGTTGCCTGCGCGAGACCGACCTGCTCGCGCGCCTGGGCGGCGATGAGTTCGCCATCCTGGTGCCCGGCGATGGGCTGGAGTTTCCGGTAGCCATCGCCCAGCGCATCATCGAGGCTTTCGACCGCCCGCTGCTGATCGACGATCACAGCCTGTTCGCCTCCTGCAGCATCGGCATCGTGGTCGCCGATCCGAGTCTCCACCGTCAGCCGGACGACCTGCTGCGCGACGCCGACACGGCCATGTACCGCGTGAAGCAGGGCGGCCGCGACAACTTCGCGGTGTTCAATCAGGAACTGCGCCAGGTAGTCTCGGACCAGGTGGTCCGCGAGGGGGCCTTGCGCAAGGCGCTCAAGCACGATGACGAGCTGGAGCCCTTCTTCCAGCCCATCGTCGAGGTAACGAGCGGCCGGGTGGCGGCGCTGGAAGCCTTGATCCGCTGGCGCCAGCACGACGGCAGCGTCCTGGTGCCGGGCGCCTTCCTGCCGGAGCTGGAAGGCTTGCGGCTGATCGGCCGGTTGGATACCTACATGCTGACGCGCATCGCCGCCATCCTGGCCGAGCCGGCCCAGGCCGATTGGCCGGTGGTGCATGTCAACTGCTCCAGCTATAGCATCGTGCGGCCGGAATTCGCCGACGAGGTGCTGGGCATCCTGGCCGCCCATGGCGTGGCGCCTTCGCGCATCTGCCTGGAACTGACCGAGGGAGCGCTGGTGGCCGAACCGGCCCAGGCCAAGGCGACCATGGAGGCACTGGATCGCCACGGGGTATCGGTGGTGCTGGATGACTTCGGTGCGGGCTTCTCGTCGCTCGGCTACGTGCACGAGTACCGCTTCCGCGGCCTCAAGATCGACAAGTCCTTCGTGCTGCGCCTGGCGGAGAGCCCGCGCAGCGTGGCCATCGTGCGCGCCATCGTGCGCATGGCCGAGTCCCTGGAACTCGACGTGGTCGCCGAGGGCGTCGAGGATGACCAGGCGCTGCAACTGCTCAAAGACATGGGCGCCCGCCATGCCCAGGGCTACCACTTCGCCCGGCCTATGGACCTCCCGGCGATCCGCCGACTGCTGGCCGCCAGCCCCTGAGCGCCGCTCCCCGCCCTTGGGCGATTAGAAAGTGACGCCCGCGACCAGGATCAGGTTGGTGTAAGGCTGGCACTCTCCGGTACGGATCTGCACCCGCGCTCCCTGACATAGCGCCTTCAGCTCCTCGTGGGAGACCAACTGGCGGCTGCCGAGTGCGCCCGCGGCGGTCAGGCGTTCCAGCTCGGCCAGTGCCGGTGGCTGTACCTCGAGGGTTTCCTCGGCGAGCAGATGGCTTTCCACCTGCATCTCGCTAAGCAGCGCCTGCAGCACGCTGAGAAAATCCGGTACTCCGTGGGTGACGGCCAGGTCGACCAGAGGCGTACCGGGCGGCACCGGCATACCGGCATCGCCGATGACCACGCGATCGCCGTGACCGAGGCTGGCGACGGCTTGTGACAGGGCAATATTGAGCAGGGCGGTTTTCTTCAACGGGCAAGCTCCTGGCGCGTGGGAATGGACGGCTGGGCGCCTGGGCGAGTGACGGCGATGGCCGCGGCACGTTGGCCAAGGGCAATGGCATCGGCGACATCCAGTCCCTCGGCCAGGCCCGCAGCGAAACCGCCAAGGAAGGTATCGCCAGCCGCGGTGGTGTCCACCGCCTTCACCGGCGTGGCCGGATGATGCAGGCACCCCTCGGCCGTGACCTGCAGCAGCCCCTGGCTGCCCAGGGTCAGCAGGACCTGCCGTGCACCGGCGGCGATCAGCTGGCGCGCCGCGATCTCGGCCTGCTCGCGACTGTCCACGGGGAGGCCGGTGAGCAGGCTCGCTTCGCTTTCGTTGGGGACCAGGTAGTCGATATGGGCGTACCAGTCGGCGGGCAGGGGGCCGGTCGCGGGTGCCGGGTTGAAGATCACCGTCTTGCCCAGCGCCCGGGCACGCGCCAGGGCGTCACCGACCGTGGCGAGGGGCACTTCCAACTGGGCGATGACGATCTTGGCCGAGGCCAGCAGGGATTCCTGGCTCTGCAGGTGCGCACCGGATAGCTCGCCGTTGCCGCCGGCGACGATGACGATGGCGTTCTGCCCCTGATCATCCACCAGGATGGAAGCGATGCCGGTGGGAACGTCGTTCGCCACCGAGACGCCGCTGCAGTCGATGCCTTCCTGGACCAGGCTGCGGGTGAGGAAGTCGCCATAGGGATCGGCACCGACGCAGCCGATCATGGCGACCCGGGCACCCAGGCGCGCGGCGGCTACCGCCTGATTGGCGCCCTTGCCGCCTGGGGCGGTGGCGAAGGCATGGCCGGCGAGGGTTTCGCCGCCCTTGGGCAGGCGCGGGGCGCGCACTACCAGATCCATGTTGAGGCTACCGATGACGACGACGTCAGGGTGCATGGGAGGTCTCCAGTGCAGAAGGCGCCGCGGTGGATTCGCGCAGCACCAGCCGGGGTACGGCGATGTCGTGGGTGGAAGGACTGCCGACCGTCGCGCGGCGCGCCAGCAGCAGTTGGGCTGCCCGCTCGCCGAGGTCGCGGATCGACTGGCCGATGGTAGTGAGGGCAGGGTAGAGGTAGCGGCTGAGTTCGATGTCGTCGAAACCCACCACCGACAGCTGGGCCGGTACCTGCAGGCCGCGTTCGGCCGCCGCCCGCAGCACGCCCAGGGCGATGGTGTCGTTGCCGGCGAAGATCGCCGTCGGAGCACCTGGCTGGGCCAGCAGTGCCTGGGCTTCGGCATGGCCGGCGGCCGCCGTGAAGGCGCAGCGACGGATCACGCCTGATGCGACACCTGCCTCGGCCAGGGCTTGTTGGTAACCGGCCACCCGCTCGCTGGCGACCGGCGAATCGGCTGGGCCACCGAGGCAGGCGATGCGACGATGCCCCAGCTCCAGCAGGTGGCGTGTAGCGAGCAGGCCGCCCTGCTGGTGGTCGACACGGATGTGCCCGGCCTGGACCCCTTCCAGTGGACGGTCCACCAGCACCAGCGGGATGCGCAGCCCGGCCAGCGCCTTGGCGAAGCGCGGATCGCCGTCTACCGTGGCGACCACCAGGCCATCGATGCGGCGTTCGCGCAAGACCCTGAGGTAGCGCAGCTGCTTGTCGGCATCGTCATCGGAATTGCACAGGATCACGCTGTAGCCCTGGCGTTCGCAGTGATCCTCGATACCGCGGGCCAGTTCGGCGAAATAGGGGTTCACCGCATTGGGCACCAGCACGCCGAAGGTGCCGGTGGCCTGGTTGCGCAAGGAACGGGCGACGCCACTGGGCACGTAGCCCAGCTCGGCGATGGCGGCCTCCACCTTCTCCCGCACCCCCGGACTGACCGGACGGGTGTTGTTCACCACGTGGGACACCGTGGTGTAGGAGATGCCGGCGCGGGCCGCGACGTCCTTGATGGTTGCCATCAGGCCGCTCTCTTGGCCCGTTGGCTGCGATAGGTGTCGAGGATCACGGCGACCACGATGACCGCGCCGGTGATGATGCGCTTGGTGGGTTCGCTGGCGCCGATCTGGGCCAGGCCGGCGGCCAGGACCGAGATGATCAGCACGCCGAAGAAGGTGCTGATCACCGAGCCGCGGCCACCCATCAGGCTGGTGCCGCCGATCACCACGGCGGCGATCACCTGCAGCTCCAGGCCGACGCCGGCATTGGGATCGGCAGCTTCCAGACGCGAGATCTGGAACAGCGCGGCCAGGCCCGCCAGTAGCCCCATGAGGGCGAAGACGATGACCTTGTAGGGCTTGGGATTGATCCCGGCCAGGCGGACCGCTTCCTCGTTGGTGCCGATGGCGATCAGGTAGCGGCCGAGCACCGAGCGGGTCAGCAGCAGTTGCGCCACCACGATCACCAGCAGGGCGATGACGAAGGAGGGCGAGATGCCGAAGGCGAAGGGGGTCGACAGCCAGGCATAGGCATCGCCGATATAGGCGGTGCGCGAGTCGGTCAACTGGTAGGCGGCGCCGCGGGCCATCTCCAGCACGCCCAGGGAGACGATGAAGGAGGGGATGCGCCAGGCCACGGTCACGCTGCCGGTGAGGGTGCCGGTCAGGGCGGCGGCGAGCATGCCCAGGGCGGCGGCCGGCAGGATGCCCCAGCCCCACTCCAGGGTGGCGACGCTGACTACCGCGGCGGCCAGGGCTACCACCGAGCCGACCGAGAGGTCGATGCCGCCGATGATGAGGATGAAGGTCATCCCGGTGGCCAGCACCATGAGGTCGGGGATCTGGTTGGCCAGGGTGGTGAAGGTGGCGTAGGAGAGGAAATGGCTGCTCAGCACGGAAAACAGCACGATCATCGCCAGCAGCGCGGCGGCCAGGCCCACGTAGGTACCCAGGCCCAGGCCGAAGGCACGCCGGGAGGAGGTGACGGGAAGACTGCTCATCGAATGGCTTCCTGAGAAAGGGGTTGCGGCGGGATAGGTTCTTCCAGCAGGGCTTCGCGGGAGCGATAGCCGGCGAAGGCGGCGGCCAGCAGCCGCTCCTGATCCCAGTCATGACGCTCGAAGGTGTCTACCAGGCGGCCGGCGGACAGCACGCCGATGCGGTCGCAGATCAGCATCAGCTCGCGCAGGTCGCTGGATACCACCACCAGGGCCTTGCCCTGACGGGTCAACTCGGCCAGCAGGCCGTAGATCTCGAACTTGGCGCCGACGTCGATGCCGCGCGTGGGTTCGTCGAACAGCAGCACCTGGCAGTCGCGCTCCAGCCAGCGGCCGATGACCACCTTCTGTTGGTTGCCGCCGGACAGTTCGCCCACGGCCTGGGTGCCGTCGTTGCAGCGGATGCGCAGACCCTTGATATGACGCTGAGCCAGCTCGGTCTCGCGGCCGCCGTTGACCAGGCCCTGCTGCGCCAGCTTGTCCATGTTGCCCAGGGCAAGGTTGGCGGCGATCGGCTGGCTGAGCAGCAGGCCTTCACCCTTGCGATCCTCGGTGATGAGGGCGATGCCCTGGCGCACCACCTTGGCCGGCGAACCCAGGTCGACCGGCTTGCCGGCCAGGCGTACCGCGCCGGAATCGGCCCGGTCGGCGCCGAAGATCAGCCGCAGCAGCTCGGTACGACCGGCGCCGATCAGGCCGGAGATGCCATAGATTTCCCCGGCGCGCACGCTGAAGGACACGTCCTGGACCTTGTCGGCGCGGTTCAGTCCCTGCACTTCCAGCAGCGGCGGGCCGAAGCGGCGTTCGCCCATGTCCAGGTGTTCACCGAGATCGCGCCCCACCATGAGACTGACGATCTGGTCGGTGTCGTATTGCACCATGGGCGCATCGGCGACCAGGCGGCCATCGCGCAGCACCACCAGTTGCTGGGCGATGCGCTTGAGTTCTTCCAGGCGATGGGAGATGTAGACCAGCGCTACGCCCCGGGCGCGCAGGCGCTCGATCTGCTCGAACAGCAATTCCACCTCTCGAGAGGTGAGCATGGCGGTGGGTTCGTCGAGGATCAGCACCCGGCAATCGCCAATCAGGTTGCGAGCGATTTCCACCATCTGCTGGTGCCCCACGCCCAGTTCGGCGATGGGGGTATCCGGGTCGATGGCTTCCAGGCCGACCTGGGCCATCGCCAGCCGCGCCTGTTCGCGCAGCTGGCGACGGTCGATCCAGCCCAGCCGCCGCGGCAGGCGGTCGAGAAAGAGATTTTCCGCCACCGTGAGGGTGGGCAGCAGATTGAGTTCCTGCATGACCATCCGAACCCCTAGGGCCTCCGCCTCGCGGCGGCTGCCCGGGGCATAGGGTCGGCCGAGGAAGCTCAGCTCGCCGGTGGTGGGTTGCACCAGGCCACAGAGGATCTTGGACAGGGTGCTCTTGCCGGCGCCGTTTTCCCCGGTGAGCGCCAGCACTTCGCCAGCGCGCAGTTTCAGGTCCACGCCGCCGAGGACCGGCTGTGCATAGGTCTTGCCGATGTCACGGGCGCTGAGGATCACCTCGGACGACATGGGAGGCTCTCCTCGGATCAGGGCTGGGTGACGAGTTCGACCGGCGTCTCGATCACCCCGTCCTTGGCACCGGTGGGCTCGCCCTTGACCAGCTTGAGTGCGGCCTCGATGCCGAACACGGCCTGCTTGGCGGCGAACTGGTCGGCGGTGGCGAGGACGCGACCGTCCTTGAGCATCGGGTGGATGGCCTTGATGTTGTCGTAGCCGACCACCTGCACCTGGCCCTTCTTGCCAGCCGCGCGCACGGCGGAGACGGCGCCCAGCGCCATGCTGTCGTTACCGGCCAGCAGGGCCTTCAGGTCGGGGTATTCGTTGAGCATGGCCGCGGCGACGGCGTTGCCCTTGTCGATCTCCCAGTTGCCGGACTGCACGCCGACGATCTTCATGCCGGCCGCTTCCATGGCGTCCTTGAAGCCTGCGGTGCGCTGCTGGGCGTTGGTGGTGGTGGAGACACCCTCGATGATCCCGACCTGGTCACCTTGCTTGAGTTGCTTGGCCAGGTATTCGCCGACCAGGCGGGCGCCCTTGCGGTTGTCGGGGCCAACGAAGGGGATGTCCAGGGACTTGGACTTGAGCACCTCGGGGTCCAGGCGGTTGTCGATGTTGACCACCTTGATGCCGGCGTCGCTGGCCTTCTTCAGCACCGGGACCAGTGCCTTGGAGTCGGCCGGGGCGATGACCAGGGCATCGACCTTGGAGACGATCATCTGCTCGACGATTCGAATCTGGCTGGAGGTATCGGTCTCGTCCTTGATCCCGTTGGAGATCAGGTCGAAGTCGGCCGCATGCTCTTTCTGGTAGGTCTTGGCGCCGTCTTCCATGGTCAGGAAGAATTCGTTGGCCAGGGATTTCATGACCAGCGCGACCTTGGGCTTCTCGGCGGCCGTGGCATGACTGGCGGTGAGCGGCAGGATCAGCGAAGCGGAGGTGAGGGCAATGGCCGCCAGCAGGCGGGCAGGACGGAAGGCCAGCATAGGGGATCTCCGAATTCTTATGGTTGTTGTGGTCGCGCAAACGTTTGCGTCCGCCAAAGAATGGTGCGAGAGCGGGTAGCTGTCAATCGCCGGCACTACATGAATCGATTCAGCAGGACGGGACGGCTGGTTGGCCTGGGCCTGCCACGGACCGCTATACTGCGCCCCTTGTTTTTCTGCCAGGCGCCCGCCGCCGACGAGTCTCTGCCATGTCCTTTTCCGAATCCGCCCTGAAATCCCTCATCCGCGCCGTGCCCGATTTTCCCAAGGCCGGGGTGATCTTCCGGGACATCACGCCGCTGTTCCAGTCGCCCGAGGGCCTGCGTGCCGTCATGGAAGCCTTGCTGGAGCGTTACCGCGGCGCCTCCTTCACCCATGTCGGGGCGCTGGATGCGCGGGGCTTCCTCATCGGTCCGATCCTGGCCTACGAACTGGGCAAGCCGCTGGTGCTGTTCCGCAAGCAGGGCAAGCTGCCGGCCGAGCTGCTGACCGAGGTCTACAGCACCGAGTACGGTGATTCCGTGATCGAGGTGCACAAGGACAGCGTCGGCGCCGGTGATTCGGTGCTGCTGGTCGATGACCTCATCGCCACCGGCGGCACCCTGGTCGCCGCCGGCAACCTGATCAAGCGCCTGGGTGCCCAGGTCCACGAAGCCGCGGCTATCGTCGACCTGCCGGAACTGGGTGGTTCCAAGCGCCTGGAAGCTGCCGGCATCCCCACCTTCGCCCTGACGAGTTTTGCGCTGTCGGAGTATTGATCACAGCTTTGATCGCGGCCATGGCGGTGCGCCGTAGCGACCGCTCTGACTTGGACTATCGCGGCCATGGGCCGCTCCTACAAAAGCATCACCCTCTGTAGGAGCGGCCCATGGCCGCGATAGGACGTTGTGAGCCGTATCAAGGCGTTTCAGCCGGTCTTCTCGGCTCCAACGGATATAGATCCACCTCATCCGCCAACTTGGGTAACTCGTCGAGGAAGGCGAGGGTATGCGGCTGATTGAAGTGGTCGTCCTGGGCAGCGACCGATGTCCAGCGCGCCTGGATCACCCAGAGATCGCCCTCTTCGCTGCCTTGGAACACCTGGTAGTCCAGGCAGCCGACATCCTTCACCGCCAGGGCGGCCAGGTCCAGCAGGTGGGCGCCCAATGCCTGGGAACGTTCGGGTTGGGCTCTGAGCAGGGTGAGGCTATGGACGTCCGGCATGGGCGGGGCTCCTGGAGGGTGAAATCTTCGACCCTCCAGGACGACGGACGTCGCGGCCGGCTCAGCGATTGATCAGGCTGAGGAATTCGGCGCGGGTGGCGTCGTTGGCGCGGAACTGACCCAGCATCACCGAGGTGACCATGGAGGAGTTCTGCTTTTCCACGCCGCGCATCATCATGCACATGTGCTGCGCTTCGATCACCACCGCGACGCCGGCCGCCTGGGTGACCTTCTCGATGGCCTCGGCGATCTGGCGCGTCATGTTTTCCTGAATCTGCAGGCGGCGAGCGAACATATCGACGATGCGCGCCACCTTGGACAGCCCCAGCACCTTGCCGCTGGGCATATAGGCGACGTGGGCCTTGCCGATGAAGGGCAGCATATGGTGCTCGCAGAGGGAGTACAGCTCGATGTTCTTGACCAGCACCATCTCGCTGTTATCGGAAGTGAAGAGCGCTTCGCCCACCACCTCTTCCAGCGTCTGGTTGTAGCCGCGGCAGAGATACTGCATGGCCTTGGCGGCCCGCTTGGGCGTGTCCACCAGCCCCTCCCGGCCGATGTCTTCGCCGAGTCCGGTCAGAATCGAGGAGTAGTGCTGTTCGAGAGACATTTGGGTTCCTGTTTATCGATAAGGAAGAAGGCGCTCGGATGAGACGTCAGCCGAGTCACAGGCTCATTCATCGCGACCTTCGAGCATGGTGCGCTTGAGCAAGACGTAAAGCGAGCCGGTACCGCCATGGCGGGGCAGGCAGGAGGTGAAGCCCAGCACCTGTGGATGCTGGCGGAGCCAGGTATTGACGTGGCTCTTGATCAGCGGCCGGCGCCCATCCAGCCGCGCGGCCTTGCCATGGGTGATCCGCACGCAGCGGATTTCCAGGCGAGTCGCTTCGGCGAGGAAATCCCAAAGGGTTTCCCGGGCTTTTTCCACCGTCATGCCGTGCAGGTCCAGGCTGCCTTCGAAGGGGATCTGGCCGGCCTTGAGGCGCCGCAGCTGGGCGTCCTGCACCCCGTCGCGGCCCCAGTAGAGTTCATCCTCGGCGCCCACGTCGATGACGAAGGCATCGCTCAGGCCGTCGACACGGGTGACGGTCGAGGTCTTGGTCGCATCGGCGCGTCTTTGGGCGATCTGGCCGCGATCGGCCCGCGGTTTGCCGGTGTCGGCACGATCCTGCTTGAGCGGACGGATCCCGCGGGTGAAGTCGGCGAAAGAGGCATCGTCGTCGTGCATGGTGTTCTCCGGTACAGGACGACATTCTACCGGCGGCTCAGGCCTCGTGCAGCAACCGACGCACTGCCGCCCGCGCGGCAGCTTGCCGCTCGGCCCAGTCACCGGCGATTTCCAGTACGGGTTGCCGATGCGCCTGCAACCACTCCCGGCAGCTCTCGAAGAAGGTGAGACGTTCGCTCAAGCCCGGCTGACAGCGCTGACCGTCGTCCTGCCAGGCGACGCCGCGGGGATCGAGCAGCAGGTGCAGATCGTAACGGCGCGCCAGCAGGGCGGGCTCCAGCCAGGCGGGGGCGCTGCCGAACAGCAGGCGACTCCACAGCAGATTGCTCAGTAGGTCGGTGTCCAGCAGCAGCAGCGGCGGCGCGGCGCCCCGCGCCTGGTCTTCGCGGCGCAGTTGCTCGCGGGCGATCACCTCCACATCGGCCAGGGTGGTGTCAGTGCCATGCAGCTCGCAATACTCACGCACGTACTCGTCCACCCGGACACCGCCGAAGCTCTCGCTCAGGTGCCGTGCCAGCCAGGATTTGCCGCTCGACTCGGGGCCGGTCAGCACCACGACCTTCATCGCGTGCCGGCCAGCGCACGGCGCCAGTCGCGCCAGCCATAGGCCGCCAGGCCGACGAAGACGGCATAGAGCACCGCAGTGGGGTAGAGGCCTTTGTAGTAGAAGAGCCCGACGTAGATGACGTCCAGTACGAACCACAGCGCCCAGCACTGCAACCGCTTCTGCGCCATCCAGAACTGCGCGACCAGGCTGAAGCCCGTGAGCGCTGCATCCAGCCAGGGTAGGGCGGCGTCGGTATGGGTACCCATGAGATAGCCGAGCGCAAGGCTGCCGACCGCGCCCACGGCGAGCCCGGCCAGCACTGCCGGAACGCCGAGCGAGGTGACGTCTCGACCTTGGTGGTGCCGGCCGCCCCTCAGCCACTGCCACCAGCCATAGAGCTGCAGTACCGCGTAGACCACCTGCAGCAGCATGTCGGAATAGAGCTTCACGTCGTAGAAGATCCAGATGTAGAGGACCACCATCACCAGGCCGATCGGCCAGCCCCAGATGTTCTGGCGCACCGTGAGCCAGACCGCGACGATGCCCAGGACAGCGGCCACCAGCTCTACCGTCGACATACCCAGAAAGGTGGTGAGAGGTTCCAGAAACGACATGCTTCACATCCGGAGAGATTCGATTCGTCATTGTACGGCACCTAATGGCCGTTCATCGGTCTCTTCAACCGGTCTCGCTCTGGTAAGGTGCCGGGCGGACGCACTAGCGCTGGTTGTCTTGGGTACCGCGAAGGGCTTGATCCCCGCGGAGCGTCACGGTTCGAACCCCGTTGCCGTCGGAGCCTCATGGCCCGGCTACCTGCAAATGTTTCACTTGGATGGAGTAATACCATGGACCTATGGAGTGCCTTGCAGGCGCTGATTCTGGGGATCGTCGAGGGCATCACGGAATTCCTGCCCATTTCCAGTACCGGCCACCAGATCGTCGTCGCCGATCTCATCGGCTTCGGCGGGGAAATGGCCATCGCCTTCAACATCATCATCCAGTTGGCGGCCATCCTGGCCGTGGTCTGGGAATATCGCTTCAAGGTCTTCGAGATCGTCACCGACCTGCCGCGCAAGTCCTATGCGCAGCGGTTCACCGGCAACCTGATCATCGCCTTCCTGCCGGCTGCCGTGCTGGGCGTGATCCTTGGCGACCTGATCCACGAGTATCTGTTCAACCCCATCACCGTAGCCTTCGCCCTGGTGATCGGCGGTGTGATCATGATCTGGGCGGAGAAGCGCACCCATCGCATCCGCGTGGAAGAGGTGGACGACATGCGCTGGCATGACGCCCTCAAGGTCGGCTGCGCCCAATGCCTGGCGATGATCCCGGGCACCTCGCGTTCCGGTTCCACCATCATCGGCGGCCTGCTGTTCGGCCTGTCGCGCAAGGCGGCCACCGAGTTCTCCTTCTTCCTGGCCATGCCGACCATGGTCGGGGCGACCGTCTACTCGGTCTACAAGTACCGTCACCTGTTCACCGCCAGCGATGTGCTGGTGTTCGGGGTCGGCTTCGTCACCTCCTTCATCTTCGCCATGCTGGCGGTCAAGGCCCTGCTGAAGTTCATCGGTCACCACAGCTATGAGGTGTTCGGCTGGTATCGCATCGTCTTCGGGCTGCTGATCCTGGCCACCTGGCAGTTCGGCTGGATCGACTGGCACGCGGCCAAGGCGGCCGGGTGAAACCGGAGAAGGAACCGCAGAGCCGGCGCAAGCCGGCTCGTGCGTCTGCGCAGTCCGCTGCGCCGAAGGCCGCCAAGCGCGCGCCCGCGCTGACCCCCTACCAGCAGCGGGCGGCCATCGCCCGGCAGGACATGCTGCTCCTGCTGCAGATCGGCGTCTTCGTCCTGCCGCTGGTGGGTCTGCTGTCCCTGGCCTTCGGCCGCGGCCTGCTCTGGCCGCTGGCCCTTTATGCCCTGGCGAGTCTCATCACCTTTCTGCTCTATCGGCACGACAAGCAACGCGCCCGTGACAAGGGTTGGCGCGTGCCGGAACGCGTGCTGCACCTGGGCGAACTCCTGGGTGGCTGGCCGGGTGCCCTGATCGCCCAGCAGCGCTTTCGCCACAAGACGGTCAAGCTAAGCTTTCGCCTGGTGTTCTTCATCATCGTCGCCCTGCATCAGCTGTTGTGGCTGGACGTGCTCTGTGGCGGCTTCCTCGCCCGTCATCTGGGGTTCTGAGGCGTCCCCCAAGGCGAAGGCAATTGTCTTGGGCTAGGCTAGGCGGATCGTCCGCAGGGCGAACGCCGCTCGCTGCCCAGGAGAAACCCGTTGCGCACCCCTACGTCGATTTGTTCCGCGTTGCTGCTGTCGTTGACCCTCGCCGCCTGTGCGTCGCACCCGGAGACGACCCTACCCAAGGCCCCGGAAGCGGGCTCCGGCTATCGATCGGGACTGGTGCCGAGCCAGGCTCGGCAGCAGATGGCCGCGGCGGCCAATCCCCTGGCAGCCGAGGCCGGCCGCGAGATCCTGCGCCAGGGGGGTAGCGCCATCGATGCCGCCATCGCCATGCAGGCGGTCCTCACCCTGGTCGAGCCGCAGTCCTCGGGCATCGGCGGCGGTGCTTTCCTGCTCTATTGGGATGGCCGCAAGGTCCAGGCCTACGATGGTCGTGAGACCGCTCCCGCGGGTGCCACGGAAGGGCTGTTCCTGCGACCGGACGGGACACCCATGGCCTTCGAGGAGGCGCGCATCGGTGGTCGCTCGGTCGGGGTGCCAGGGGTGTTGCGCGCCCTGGAACTGGCGCATCGCGACCATGGACGCCTGGCCTGGCAGAGCCTGTTCGCGCCGGCCATCCGCCTGGCGCGCGAGGGCTTTCCGCTCTCGCCGCGGCTGCACAATCAGCTCCTTCACGATCCTTTCCTGAAGGGTTCGCCCGCCATGGCGGCGCTCTACCTCGATTCGCGCGGAAAGGTGAAGCCGGTTGGCAGCCTACTGCGCAATCCCGAGCTGGCGGAGACCCTGGCCCTGATCGCCAAGGAGGGGGCCAGCGCCCTCTATCGCGGCGACCTCGCCCAGGCCATCGCGACCGCGGTGCAGCAGAGTCCCAATCCGGGCAGCCTGAATCTGCAGGATCTCGCCGGCTATCGCGCCAAGAACCGTACGCCGCTCTGCACCGATTACCGACGCTGGCGTATCTGCGGCATGCCGCCGCCAGCCGGTGGCCTCACCGTGGCCCAGACCCTGGGCATCCTCCAGGCCCTGGAAGCCCGCGATCCTGCCTGGGCCCTCGCGCCCCTGCGACCGGTGCCGACGGCGCTGCCAGCTGGCCAGGAGCCGCGCCCGGAGGCGGTGCACCTGATCGCCGAGGCCGAGCGCCTGGCCTACGCCGACCGCGCTCAGTACGTGGCGGACCCCGATCGCGTGCCGGTCAATGTCAGCGGCCTGCTGGATGGCGGCTACCTGGCCAGTCGCGCACAACTGATCGGCGAGCGCAGCATCGGCAAGGCCGCGCCTGGCAGTCCGCCGGGGCCGACGCTGGCCTGGGCACCGGATCGCTCCCCGCTGCGCATCTCCACCTCCCAGGTGGTGGCCGCCGATGCCTGGGGTGGGGCGCTATCCATGACCACCACGGTGGAGAGCTACTTCGGCTCCCACCTGATGGTGAAGGGCTTCATGCTCAACAACCAGCTGACGGACTTCTCCTTCGTGCCGCGGGAGAAGGGTCTGCCCGTGGCCAATCAGGTGGAGCCGGGCAAGCGCCCCCGCTCGACCATGTCGCCGACCCTGGTGTTCGATCGCGACAGCGGCGCCCTGGTGGCGGCCCTGGGGTCGCCCGGCGGTTCGCAGATCGCCGGCTATGTGGTCAAGACGCTGGTCGGCCTGCTGGATTGGCAACTGGATGCCCAGGCGGCGGCAGGCCTGCCGAATTTCGGCAGCCGCAATGGCCCCACCGAACTGGAGCGGGGAGAGACCACGCCAGGCTTGCGCAAGGCGCTGGAACAGCGGGGACATGAGGTGCGCGAGGATGAGATGACCAGTGGCATCCAGGTCATCCGCCGGGTCGGCTCAGGCTGGCAGGGCGGCGCCGATCCGCGGCGGGAAGGGGCGGCGCTGGGGGATTGAGGGTCGTTCGCCGACGGGCGATAGATCTTCACCCCAGCCCTCTCCCAGAGGGAGAGGGGGCGGAGCAGGGCAGTTACGCGGGTTGATCGAGTTGCAGCACGCGGGTGGTGCGCGAACGCACCTCTCGCAGCAGCTCGGGCTCTTCCGCCAGCTTGTGGCCGAAGGCGGGGAACATCTTGCGCAGCTTGGCCTGCCAGTCCTCGCTCTGGAAGCGGCTCGGGAAGCAGCGCTCGACCAGGGTCAGCATGATGGACACCGAGGTGGAAGCGCCGGGAGAGGCGCCCAGCAGGGCGGCCAGGGTGCCGTCACCGGAGGCGACGATCTCGGTACCGAACTGCAGGATGCCGCCTTTTTGCGGGTCCTTCTTGATGATCTGCACCCGCTGGCCGGCCACTTCCAGGCGCCAGTCCTGCTTGCGCACGGCCGGGTAGAAGGCCCGCAGTTCCTCGACGCGCTGATCGAAGGACTGCATGACCTGGCCAACCAGGTAGCGGGTCAGCGGCATGTTGTCCCGCGCCACGGCGAGCATGGGGCCGATGTTGCTCGGCTTGATCGACTTGGGCAGGTCGAGGAAGGAGCCACGCTTGAGGAACTTGGTGGTGAAGCCGGCGAAGGGCCCGAACAACAGGGATTTCTTGCCGTCGACCACGCGGGTGTCGAGGTGCGGGACCGACATCGGCGGCGAGTTGACACCGGCCAGGCCATAGACCTTGGCCTGGTGGCGCTCGACGATCTGCGGATCGTCGCAACGCAGCCATTGGCCACTGACCGGGAAACCGCCGAAGCCGGCGCCCTCGGGGATGCCGGACTTCTGCAGCAGCGGCAGCGCCGCGCCACCGGCACCGAGGAAGACGAACTTGGCGATGACCGTACGGGTGGCACCGGAGCGGCTGTCCTCGATGGTCAGGCGCCAGCGCTGGTCGGCCTCGCGGGTCAGATCGACCACCTTCTGGTTGTAGCGGACCTGGGTGCCGGGGCGGGTCTGCAGGTGACCCAGCAGGCTCATGGTCAGGGCGCCGAAGTTGACGTCGGTGCCGCCCGCCACGTGGGTGGCCGCCACGGCTTCGGTGGCCGGCCGGCCTTCCATGACCAGGGGCATCCACTCGCGCAGCTTGGCGTGGTCCTCGGAGTACTCCATGCCGTCGAAGCAGGCATGGTCCTTGAGCGCTTCATAGCGCTTGCGCAGGAAGGCCATGTCCTTGGCACCGTGGACGAAGGACATGTGCGGCACGGGGCTGATGAAGGCACGGGGCGAGCCGAAGTGGCCTTCCTCGACCAGGTAGGACCAGAACTGCTTGGAGGCCTCGAACATGGCGTTGATGCTGAGCGCCTTGGTGATGTCGATGCTGCCGTCGGCCTTCTCGGGCGTATAGTTCAGCTCGCAGAGCGCCGCATGGCCGGTTCCGGCGTTGTTCCAGGGGTTGGAACTCTCCGCCGCGCCTACGTCGAGCAGTTCGAGCACCTCGACGGTGCTCGTGGGCTCCAGTTCCTTGAGCATGACCGCCAGGGTCGCGCTCATGATTCCCGCGCCGACGAAAACGAAATCCGACTCTTCGTTACCACTGTGCATTCATCGTACTCCTGAGACCGTGTCTCGCATTACACCTGAGGGAGACCAGGCGTCGGCGCCTGGCCTCGGATGGGGCGACCCGCAACGGCCAACGGCCAGGCGCGGGTAGGCAACCGGTAGGGCGCAGCAGTCAGATGCGACAGCGGCCGTCCGGCAATGTTCTGATTGGGTAGGGTGGAGCGATTCGCCCTGGCGTTCCTGCGGAAGCCGGACGATGTAGCGGGCGATCAGGGTGCGACAAGGAGCCCGTCGAGCGTGCCGGGAAGGGGCGCTACGTGTTACGAGACGTGGCAGGAGACCCCTGGTCTCCCGGCGCAAACGATGGCTATTGATCGCGGCGATCCTGGTCGAGTACCCGTTTCGGTGCGAAATGATACCTAGGGTAACTGCTTAGGGCACCCTCTATTTTGCCCGTGTAGTGAGTTCTGATAGTCACTACACGGGCCTGGAGGTCAACCGTTGATGCCCTGGCTGCGCAGATAGTCGTCGTAGCTGCCGCTGAAATCGACGATGCCGCTCTCGCTCATGTCGAGGATACGGGTGGCCAGGGAGGACACGAATTCCCGGTCGTGGCTGACGAAGATCAGGGTGCCCGGATAGTTCTCCAGCGCCAGGTTCAGCGCTTCGATGGATTCCATGTCCAGGTGGTTGGTGGGTTCGTCCATCACCAGCACGTTGGGCTTCTTCAGGATCAGCTTGCCGAACAGCATGCGACCCTGCTCGCCACCGGAGATCACCTTGACCGATTTCTGGATGTCGTCGCTGGAGAACAGCATGCGCCCGAGGGTGCCGCGTACCAGTTGCTCACCGCCCTGGGTCCATTGGCCCATCCAGTCGAACAGGGTCGTATCGTCGGCGAAGTCCTCGGCATGGTCCTGGGCGAAGTAGCCCACGTCCGCGCTGTCGGTCCATTTCACCTCACCGCTCTGGGGTGCCAGCTCGCCCACCAGGGTGCGCAGCAGGGTGGTCTTGCCGATGCCATTGGGACCGATGATGGCGACCCGCTCGCCGGCCTCGATCTGCAGGCCCAGGCGCTTGAACAGCGGGGTGCCGTCGAAGCCCTGGGTGACGTTCTCCAGGGTCACCGCCTGGCGGTGCAGCTTCTTGTACTGTTCGAAACGGATGAAGGGACTCACGCGGCTGGACGGCTTGACCTCTTCCAGCTGGATCTTGTCGATCTGGCGTGCCCGGCTGGTGGCCTGCTTGGCCTTGGAGGCGTTGGCCGAGAAGCGGCTGACGAACTGCTGCAGTTCGGCGATCTGGGCCTTCTTCTTGGCGTTGTCCGACAGCAGGCGCTCGCGGGCCTGGGTGGCGGCCGTCATGTATTCGTCGTAGTTGCCCGGGAAGAGGCGCAACTCACCATAGTCCAGGTCGGCCATGTGGGTGCAGACGCTGTTGAGGAAGTGGCGGTCGTGGGAAATGATGATCATGGTGCTGTTGCGCGCCACCAGGATGCCTTCCAGCCAGCGGATGGTGTTGATGTCCAGGTGGTTGGTCGGTTCGTCCAGCAGCAGTACTTCCGGGTCGGAGAACAGCGCCTGGGCCAGCAGGACCCGCAGTTTCCAGCCGGGCGCGACGGCGCTCATGGGGCCGAAGTGCTGTTCCAGCGGAATACCCAGGCCGAGCAGCAGCTCGCCGGCGCGGGCTTCGGCGGTGTAGCCGTCGAACTCGGCGAACTGGACTTCCAGCTCGGCCACGGCCATGCCGTCGTCTTCGCTCATTTCCGGCAGCGAATAGATGCGGTCGCGCTCGGCCTTGACCTTGGCCAGTTCGGCGTGGCCCATGATCACCGTGTCGATGACGGTGGAGTCTTCATAGGCGAACTGGTCCTGGCGCAGCTTGCCCAGGCGCACATTGGGTTCGAGCATCACCTGGCCACCGGTGGGTTCGAGATCGCCCCCAAGGATCTTCATGAAGGTGGACTTGCCGCAGCCGTTGGCACCGATCAGGCCATAGCGATGGCCATTGCCGAATTTGACGGACACATTCTCGAACAGCGGCTTGGCGCCGAACTGCATGGTGATATTGGCGGTGGAGATCAAGGGGGGTACCTGTAAAGGGTTTCAAACCGGAGAAAGGCATCCGCCGACGCCAATGCGTAGCGAGGGCGGTACGTTCCAGTCAGATTGGCAAGAGATCCAGCGGGCGCAGGTCGATGGCCGCAGCGGAAAGCGAGAGCCGGACAGACCCGCGAGGGAGGCGCAGTCGGCTCTACGTTGACGTAATTGTCTCATAGCTGCGCAGGCCGGTGCACGCGGCTACGCAGGGGTGCCGGCGATCTGTCGTGCGGACAGGCCGGCCGCTGGCGGGGTTCGCCTACTGCGGTCGCGGTACCACTTCCCAGACCGCCTCGGTCAGCTGATCCAGGGTCCAGGGCTTATGCAGGAAGGGCACTCCAGCCGGAATATCGTTGCGCAACCCGGCATAGCCTGACATCAGCACGAAGGGCACCGATGGCCAGCGGTCAGTAACGATTCCGGCCAGCTGGATGCCATCGATCACGCCTGGCATCCGGACGTTCGACACCACCACGTTCACCTGTTGCCAGTGCCGCTCCAAGAATTGCAAGGCCGCGTCGGCCGTGCCGAAGGTCTCCACGTTGAAGCCCTCCTGCTTCAGGACTTCACGTACCAGTGCCTGCAGCAGCAATTCATCTTCGGCAACGACCGCGAGCAGCGTCGCGGTTGGGGCGGGACGGTTCGAGGTATCCATAGGCGCGGCTTTTCCAGGTGTGGGAATCCCTGAAGTCTAGTCGCGCCCAGGCTGCATGCGGGATCGAGCGCTCGAAAGAGCGGGCCCAGCGGCTGTCCGGCAGTCATGCTGGCCACGCCATCCGCTCTGGCACGAGGGCTGGCAGCCGTGGAATTTGGCGACGCGTGGCAGCCGCTTTGGTGAAACATTCGCCATCGACCACCCACTAAAGCTGGAGATCGACCAACCCAGGAGCCCCAGCATGATCGCATCCTCGACCTTTGCCGCTGGTTTCGCCTCGCCCACTGTCTGGTGGCTGGGCGGCGACCAGGCACCGCTCAACGACTCCGACATGGCTGACGAGGAGATCGATACCGACATCCCCGACGAGGTGGTCGAGAACCTGACCGAGCCGCCCAAGCCGCCGGCTCCCATTCCGGATCCAGGGCCCCTGTAGCGCGGCCAAGCAACCACCAGCCAGACGTTTTTCTTCGTTCCTTTAGCATCCTTGCGGATGAGGTAAAGCTTCGTACACATTTCAAGGTGTAACAAAGTATTTTTTAACGCGTTAGGGTGCTGCAGGGTGATACCGCGCAGCGGCCACCCACCCAATAAACGAGGTTCAGCACAGATCCCACTATGCCATTGAGGACCACGCCATGTATTCAGCGCTACCCGCCGAGTTACAGCAGTTACGTCTTCCCTTGCGTATTCGCATCGACCAGGGGCCTGAGATCGACCTGGGTGACTCGCCACGGGTGACGCTGGTGGTCAAGGATCTGGGATTGTTGGCGAACCCGCGCCAGTTGAATCTCGATTCCCTGGGCCAGGCCTTCGTGGAGTCCCGCATCGATCTGGAAGGTGACATTCACGAGGTCATCGAGATCGGCGATCAGCTCAGCCAGGCATTGGGAGGACTCGCCCAAACGCCGGATGGGATTCACCAGGCTCACGACAAGGCCACCGATGCCTCGGCCATTGCCTATCACTACGACCTGTCGAACGACTTCTATCGCCTGTGGCTGGACCCTGAGCTGGTGTATTCCTGCGCCTATTTCAAGACCGGGACGGAGGACCTGGCCACTGCCCAGCGCGACAAGCTGGAGCTGATCTGCCGCAAGCTGCGGCTGCAGCCGAGCGAGCGGTTGCTGGATGTGGGCTGTGGCTGGGGTGGCCTGGCGCGCCATGCCGCTCGTGAGCATGGCGTCGAGGTGCACGGCATCACCCTGTCTCGCGAGCAGCTCGACCTGGGCCGGGCGCGAGTGGCGGCTGAAGGCTTGAGTGATCGCGTGACGCTGGAGCTGTTGGATTATCGCGACTTGCCCGAAGAGGGTCGCTACGACAAGGTGGTTAGCGTCGGCATGTTCGAGCATGTCGGCTATGCCAATCTGCCCCTGTACTTTCGCAAGTTGTTCGCCGCGGTACGCCCTGGTGGGCTGGTGCTCAACCACGGCATCACCGCGCTGCATGCCGATGAGCGCGCGGTCGGTCATGGCGGCGGGGAATTCATCGACCGCTATGTCTTTCCCAATGGCGAATTGCCCCATCTGTCACGGGCCATCGCCAACATGAGCGACGCGGGACTGGAGGTGGTCGACGTCGAAAGCCTGCGCCTGCATTACGCCCGCACCCTGGAGTTCTGGAGTGCCGCCCTGGAGGCGAATCTCGACGAGGCGGCGCGCCTGGTGCCCGCCGAGGCCCTGCGCATCTGGCGCCTGTATCTCTCGGGTTGCGCCTATGCCTTCCGCAAGAACTGGGTGAACATTCACCAGGTACTCGCCAACCGGCCCCACGCCGACGGTCGGATCGAGCTGCCCTGGTCGCGGGCCGATATCTACGCCTGAGGCTAGGCTGCCGCAGCCTCGTTGAGTGCCCTGCGATAGAGCAGGGCGCTCAACGCGAGGCCGGCCAGCGCCATCAGCCCGGCGAAGAGGAAGATGGCGCTGAAGCCGAAGCCATTGGCGATGGCGCCGGCCAAGGGCCCGGTGATACCCAGGGCCAGGTCCAGGCACAGGGAATAGGCGCCCAGGGCCGCGCTGCGGTTGGTCGGCGGTACCTTGATGATGGCTTCGACGCCCAGCGCCGGATAGACCAACGACAGGCCGAAGCCCGCCATGGCCGCGCCGATCAGCGCCATCTGTGGCGTCACTGCCAGCCAGAGCAGTAGTAGGCCGAGGGTTTCCACCGTGAAGCAGGCTAGGGCCACGCGGAAGCCACCGATCCTGTTGATGGCGCCGGCGAACAGCAGGCGTGCGCAGATGAAGGCGGCGCCGAAGGCGGTCAGGCAGAAAGCCGCGTTGGGCCAGCCATTGCTGGCGTAGTAGAGGGTGACGAAGGTGGCGATGGCGCCGAAGCCGATGGAGCTGAGTAGCAGGCAGAGGCCGAAGGGGCTGATGCGCCAGAATACCTTGTGGAAGGGCAGCCGCTCTCCGGGAATGACCGGCGCCGCTTCCTTGTTCCAGGCCAGGGCCAGGCCGATGGCCCCGAGCAGGGCGATGGCGACGCCCAGGCTCCACAGGCCCAGTCCCGCGACCATGGCCACGCCCAGGGGTGCCCCTATGGCCAGGGCGCCATAGGCGGCGATGCCGTTCCAAGAGATCACCTTGCTGACGTGCTGCATGCCGACGCTGCCCATCCCCCAGCTCAGGCAACCGGTCCCGATCATCGCCTGGGACATGCCCAGGATCACCCGGCCAACGATCAGCAGCCCGAGGCTGACGGCGGGGATGCTCTGCAGAGACGTCGCCAGGAGGGTCAGGACGCCACAGGCGACGCAGCCGAACAGGCCGTAGATCACTCCACGCTTGGCGCCGATGCTGTCCGCCAGCTTGCCGGCGAGCGGACGGGTGAAGAGGGTGGCGAGATACTGGATGCTGATCGCCAGGCCCGCGATCACCGAGCCATAGCCGAGATCGTCATGCACGTAGCCTGGCAGGATCGCCAGCGGCAAGCCGATGGCGAGGAACAGCAGGAAGCTGAAGATGACGATGGAGACGATGCGCAGATTGATGGCAAGCGCGGTGGTGGGCGGAGCGGTCGTGGTCATGGCTGTTCCCGAGACGACTCGTCGAAGCGGCGGAGCAGGCCGACGCTGAGCGCCAGGCCGGCGAGGGCGGCCAGGGCGGCGCAGAAGAAACTGGCGGCGTAGCCGAAATGCGTGGCCACGGCGCCGATCAGCGGACCAGTCACCGCCAGGGACAGGTCGATGAACACCGAATAGCCGCCCAGGGCAGCGCCGCGGTTGGACGCGGGTACCCGTTGCACGGCTTCGACCGCCAGTGCCGGGAAGACCAGGGAGAAGCCGATGCCGGTCAGGGCCGCGCCGACCAGGGCCGTCGTCACGCTTGGGGCCAGCCAGAGGATGGCCAGGCCCACGGCTTCCACCGCCAGGCTGACGATGGCGACGCGGAAGCCGCCGTGGCGATTGATGGCATTGGCGAACACCAGCCGCACGCCGATGAAGAAACAGCCGAACACCGACAGGCAGAGGGCCGCGCCGCTCCAGCCCTGGCTGGCGTAGTAGAGGGTGATGAAGGTCGCCAGGGTGCCGAAACCTATGCCGCCCAGGGCTAGACCGAGGCCAAAGGGCAGCACCCGACCGAGCACCGTGGTGAAGGGGAGTCGCGTACCCCGTACCGGAACGATGGGCGGGCGGGGTTTGGCGATGCGGTAGCCGAGCAGGGCGAGGGCCATGATACTGGCGCCCATGATCCACAGCCCCAGCAGATCCACCAGCACCACGCCCAGGGGGGCGCCAATGGCGAGGGCGCCGTAGCTGGCGACGCCGTTCCAGGAAATCACCTTGGCGGTGTTGGTCGGGCCTACCCGGCCGATGGCCCAGGAGATCGCTCCGGTACCCGAGAGGCTCTCCGCGCAGCCCAGCACCAGGCGTCCCAGCAACAGCGCGGCAAGGCTGACCCAGGGCCAGTGCTGCAGCAGCACCGAGGCGAGCATCAGCAGGCCGCTGAGGCCACAGCCGAGCATGCCATAGAGTACCGACTGCTTGGCCCCGACCGTATCGATGATACGCCCGGCATGGGAGCGCGAGAGCAGGGTGGCGACATACTGGCTGCTGATCACCAGGCCGGCGATGATGGAGTTGAAGCCCAGTTCGCCATGCACGTAGCCCGGCAGCACGGCCAGCGGGATGCCGATGGTAAGGTAGGCGATGAAGGTGAACAGCACCGTACCCAGGGTAATACGGGTGGCTTGGGCAGACGAAAGCGTGGGCGTGGAGGTGGCGGTGGACATCGGCTTCGGGAGGTTGTCTGACAATGTGGGATAGATTGCTTTCGCCTGGCAAAGGTCACACGCGATGAGGTTTTTTGTCCATGGCAGCCGGATGGGCAGGTGGCGGGGGGCCTGTCTGGTCGCCTTATTGACCGCTCTGGCTGGGCCCCTCGCCATGGGCGGCGAGCGCGTCGAATTGCGCATCGGTGATCAGGTATTGCGGGTGGAGATCGCTGGCACACCCGCGCAACGCACCCAGGGCCTGATGGGGCGTGCCCCGCTGAGGGCCGACGAGGGCATGTTGTTCGTCTTCCCCGGCGACGACATCCGCTGTCTGTGGATGAGGGATACGCCCAGTGCCCTGGCCGCGGCCTTCATCACGGCCGACGGCGTCATCCTCAACCTTGCGGAGATGCAGCCGCAGACCGATACCCGCCATTGCTCCCGGGCGCCGGCCCGCTACGCGCTGGAAACGGCGACCGGCTGGTTCTCCCGGCGAAGTATCGCCGCCGGGACGAAGATCCAGGGATTGGCTGCGGTGCCGCCGGCCCTCAGGTGAGCGGGCCGCTGTACACCAGGGTGTCGTAGTCGAAGCGAACCCGGCCTTGTTCGGCGTGGGCGTCGAACAGCTGCTCCACCTCGGCGCTGAGCGCTGCATGGCCTGGGCTGCCGGCGGCAGGCAGGTAGGAAGAGGATTCCACCCGTGCCTGCAGGCCCTCGCGATCGAGCCACTGCGCATTGCTCGTCGCCCAGAGCTGGCATCCCTCCGGGCCAAAGAAGCGTGCCAGTTCCGCCGGACGCAGATTGCGGTGCTCCACCTGCCGGTAATCGGTGCCATGGCGCTGCAGCAGCTCCTCGTAGCCGGCCATGAAGGGGCTGCCATCGGACAGTCGATAGTTCCAGATCAAGGCGAGGGTGCCACCCGGACGCAGGATCCGGGCGAACTCCGGCCGCGTCCGCTGGCGGTCGAACCAGTGGAAGGCCTGGCCCACGACGATCAAGTCCACGCTCCGCTCGCCCAGGCCGGTGTCTTCCGCCGTGCCATGCCAGGTATGGAAGCCCGCCCGCTGGGCGAGACTGGCGGCCATGGCCTGGCGCATAGGGGCGTTGGGCTCGATGGCGTGGACGGTGTAGCCCGCCGCCAGGAACTCCCGGGTCAGCAGGCCCGTACCAGCGCCGACGTCCGCCACTACGGCATCCGCGGCGAGATCCGCTACCAACCGCTGGATCACGGCTGAGGGATAGCCCGGACGGCCCTTCTCGTAAGCGGAGACCCTGTCGCTGAATCGCTTTTCGTTCTTCATAAGGCCTTTTTAATCAGCTAGTTAAATTATATTTTTGACGTGAATTATCGAAAAACTTCAGAAATCACTTTAAGTTCGCTCCTCCAGTCCGCGTGCGCTGAATGCGTGACCGATGCTGACGCCGAGCGTGAAGAATCCTTCTTCGAAAAGAATGGCGGCAGCGGTACGAGCTTGTCGAGAGCAGGTTGGTTGAAGGTGGTGGCTGTTGGCCCTGACCGCTAGGGCGCAGAGGCCTTGCCAGGACTCTCCGCGTCGGGAGCGGGCAGGAGCGGAGGCGACTGGCTGCTCGCCTCGTTCACCGCTCGCCTGATGACTGCCGCGCGGCCATGACCTGGGGAGCGACCGCTCGCGCCGGGTTGCGCTACCAGGCGCGCCCCAGGGTTCTTGCCTCCATGGGCCAGGTCGAGCGGCCAAGGAACCGCTCAAGGGGCGTCGCTATTGGAGCCAGGCCTCGACGCGGCGATTCTTCACCCGGCCGTTGGGCGACAGTCCGGCTACCGGCAGTTGGTCGCCGAGGGAAAGGAGGTCTGCCGCGAAGACCTTCTGGTGGCGCAGCGCCGTGGCGACCGCCAGGGCTCTGAGGCGGGCCAGCAGGGCGGCACGAGCGGGATCTTCGGTGGCATCGTTGAAGCCTGCCAGCACCAGGCGGCGATTGGCGTTTTCCGGCAAGCGCATGAAATCGGCCAGTCGTTCGACGTCGCGCAAGGCCTTGTTGTCGAGCTGGGCGCTGCCGGCGGTGAAACGAAAATTTACCGTGAGGCGCTGGGCCCGCTGGGCCAGGTCGGCATAGGCCTTGGGCATGCCCTGGGTGTCGGTGATTCGTAGCGGCTCGATGTGTTGGGCGACAAAACCACTCTGTTGGACGATGTTCTGGCCGGCGGGCGTCTGGCTGAATTCCAGCAGGCTGCGCACCCAGTCGGACCGTTCGTTGGGCGGCGCATAGAGGAACAACCGGCGCGCCAGGGGATAGTCCTCGGTAGCGACGCTGGCTTCGCTGGGCAGGATGGCGCGTCCTTCACCATCGCGCAGGGCTAGCCTGGGCAGCTTGGCAGCGGCCGCCAGGCTGGTGAAGCCGATACCGGCGGGATCGCTGGCGACCTGCTCCGCCAGCTCTTCATTGGATTCATAGCGTTTTGCCTGTGTACTCAAGCGCTTACCGGCGGGAGTTAACACCAGCTCACGGAAGGTATCGTAGGTGCCGGAGCGGTCGTCGCGAGCGTAGAGATGGATGGCGCCGGGCTGGCCGCCCAGTTGCTGCCAATCGCTGATGTCGCCGGCGAAGATCTGCGCCAGGCGCTGTAGATCGAGTTCGCGCAGGGGATTGCCCGGATGCACGATGATCGCCAGGCCATCCAGGGCGATCACGTACTCGGCTTGCCGGCTACGCAGGTCGCCCAGGGGCGCGAGGGCGGTCGCCTCGGCATCGGTGACGGGACGCGAGGCAGCGGCGACATCGGTGGTCTTGTTGGCCAGGGCCGTGAAGCCGGTGCCGGTGCCATGGGCGGCGATCTGCACGGACGCGGAGCTGCCGTCGGGTGTGCGAGCCACCAGACGCCACTCATCCATCACTCCAGTGGGTAGGGTCTGCGGTTGCTGGTAACCGCGCTCCGCGAGCAGACCGGCCACCAGACGCGGTCCCAGGCGGGCGTTTACCGTGTTGGAACCCTGGAGCCGCAGCAGCGGCGTGTCGGTCTCCGCAGCGAAGGTGGCGGACGATGCCAGAGGTAGCAGCAAGAGAGTCAGCACCGCCCGCCGTAGCAGCGTACGGCGGAATACCGGGGCGGAGCAGTTCATGGGTCGGGCCTCGAACCTACGACGAGGCCGCCACCTTAGGGCTGCTCCATGACGCCGACGTTACAGCCGTTCAGCGCAATTCAAGCCATACCGGGGCGTGGTCGGAGGGCTTTTCCATGCCGCGGATGTCGTAGTCGACGCCAGCCGCGGCGATGCGCTCGCGCAGGGCCTGGGAGGCGAGAATGGTATCGATGCGCAGACCACGCTTGGGCTCGTCTTCGAAGCCACGACTGCGATAGGGGAACCAACTGAAGCGATCATCGACCTCAGGGTGCAGGTGGCGGTAGCTGTCGACCAGCCCCCAGCCCAGCAGACGCTGCATCCATTCCCGTTCTTCGGGCTGGAAGCTGCAGGCGCCCGTTCGCAGCCAGCGCTTGGCATTGGCGGCGCCGATGCCGATGTCGTGGTCCTGGGCGGAGATATTGAAGTCACCCATCAACAACAAGGGAGTATCGGCGGAGAAACGCTCTTCAAGTAGATTCTGAAGATCCGCGTAGAACTTCCTCTTTCCAGGGAATTTGGTTGGGTGGGCGATGTTCTCCCCTTGAGGAAAATAGCCGTTCATGACCACCAGTGGCTGGCCCTGGCGATCGGCGAAGACGCCATAGATGAATCTCTTCTGGGATTCCTCGCCATCGCCAGGAAAGCCCTTGTGCAGTTCCAGGGGTGCCAGGCGCGACAGCAGGGCAACACCGTAATGGCCCTTCTGGCCGTGGTAATGGACGTGATAGCCCAGCGCCTCGATCTCCGCCTGGGGAAACTGGTCATCCGAGACCTTGGTTTCCTGCAGGCCGATCACGTCAGGATCATAGCGTTCGATGATGGCAGAAAGCTGATGAGGTCTTGCTCTCAAGCCATTGATATTGAAGCAAATTATCTTCATTCTAGCTGTCCTGGGAAAAGAGGCATCCTAGCCTATTCCACCGTGCGCTGGCGAAACGGCCTGGCAGCGAACCCTGGGCGCATCCGTTTGTCTCACAGCGCAACGCCCGTTAGCATCCCTGTATGAATAGTCCGACAGCTCTACGCCGTACCTTGATTGGAGTTTGTTGCCTGCACGGGATGGCCTGGGCAGCGCCGGCCGAGGTAAGCGTCCGCGTCGAACCGGCCAATACACCCCTGCGCGACAACATCCAGGCCTACATCGGCTCTGTCGAAGGACGGGACGCCGCCGCGCTGCAGCGCCTGCGCCCTGCGGCAGAGCGGCAGGCCGAGCAGGCGGCCCAGGCGTTGGGCTTCTACCATGCGCAAATCGATACCCGGGTCGACCCCGGCGAAACGCCCCGTTTGGTGGTGGAGGTCCGGCCGGGTGAGCCGGTCAAGCTGCGCAACGTGGACATCCGCATCGAGGGGCCGGCGCGCCAGCTACGGGCCTTCCAGCGCCCCATACCGGCAGGCCTTAAGCCTGGTCAGCCGCTGAACCAGGGCCTGTATGAGGATGCCAAGAGCCTCATCCAGAACCAGGCACAGCGCTACGGCTTCTTCCGCGGGACCTTCACCCAGCATCAGCTGCGCATCGATCCGGCCACTGGTTTCGCTGACATCGCCCTGGTGTTCGAGAGCGGACCGCGTTTCGTCCTGGGCAAGGTGAGCTTCGAGGGGGATGCGCCCTTCGATCCCGATCTGCTCCAGCGCATGGTGCCCTTCACCCCCGGCACCCCCTACGATTCCGAGCTGATCGCCGACTTCCAGAGCAATCTGCTGGCCAGCGGCTTTTTCGATGGTGCCCGGCTCGACACCTATCCCAAGACCGAGGGGCCCGCCGAAGTCCCGGTGACGGTGACCCTGCGCACCCGCAAGCCGCGAACCTTCGGCTTCGGCCCGGGCTACTCCACCGACGTCGGCCCGCGCCTCAGATTCACCTGGGAGAATCACTGGCTCAATCCGCAGGGGCACAGCCTGGGTGCCGAGGCCGAGCTGTCGGCGCCGCGCCAGAGCATCGCGACCTGGTACGACATCCCGGGCCAGGACCCGATCAATGACAAGTTCCGCTTCGCCGGTGGCTACCAGTACGAGCAGATCGCCGACGACGATTCCCTCAGCCAGCTGCTCACCGTTGGCCCCGAGTGGCATCGCAAGTTTCCCAACGGTTGGGAGCGGGTGCTGTCGGTGAAGTGGCGCAACGAGAACTATCGCCTGGGCAACGACGACGGCACCTCCAACCTGGTGATGCCGGGCGTGGACTTCTCGCTGCTGCGCAGCGACAACCGTATTGATCCCCATCGTGGCTACCGCCTGCAGTTCGGGGTATCGGCGGCCAAGGAAGGTCTGCTGTCGGACGCCAACATGGTGCATGCCACGGCGCTGGCCCGGGGCTTGATCACCGTGGGCGACGGCCACCGCTTCCTCGGACGCCTGCAACTGGGCGGCAACTTCACCAATGGCTACAACAAGGTCCCGCCGTCGCTGCGCTTCTTCGCTGGCGGTGACCAGAGTGTCCGTGGCTACGACTACCAGACCCTGTCGCCGGAAAACGACGAAGGCGACTACGTCGGCGGTCGCTACCTGGTCGCCGGTGGCGTCGAGTACCAGTATCCGCTGCGGGACAAGTGGCGCCTGGCGACCTTCGTCGACCAGGGCAGCGCCTTCAATGATCTCAACAATTATCAACTCAAGACGAGTATCGGCGTGGGTGTGCGCTGGGTCTCGCCGGTCGGCCCGATCCGCGTCGACCTGGCCCACGCCCTCGACGAACCCGGCGGCATTCGTCTGCATTTCTCCATAGGACCCGAGCTGTGAAGTCGCTAGGCGGTGTCGTTCTCGGAATCCTGGCGGCCCTCCTGGGCGCGCTGATCCTGCTGCTGGTGCTCGTGTTGAGCAATGCCAGCATCGGACGGGCGCTACTGGGCCAGGTGCCTGGCCTGACCCTGACCGGTTTCCAAGGGCGTCTGGGCAGCCAGTGGCAGGCCCAGCAGTTGGTGTGGCAGGGCGGAGCTACGCGGGTGACGGTGGATGAGCCGCAATTCGCCTGGCGGCCCGGCTGCCTGCTGCGTCTGCAGCTGTGCATCGATACCCTGGTCGCGTCGCGGGTCGCCATCGACCAGGCGCCGAGCAGCGAACCGGCGCCGGCGCAGAGCGGTCCGGTGCGCTTACCGTCGCTGGGCTTGCCCCTGGCTGTGCGACTGGGCGAGGTACGCCTGGGACAGGTGCTCTACAACGGCGCCGAACAGGCTCGCGACCTGCAACTGCAGGCGCGCTGGCAGGCCGACGGCGTCGCCATCGAGCGCCTGGCCGGTGCGGCCTATGGTCTGACGCTGGATACCCAGGGGCACCTGCAACCCAAGGGTGACTGGCCGCTGCAGCTGAGCGGCACGCTGGGCCTGCCGGCTCCGGACCAGGCGCCCTGGTCGTTGGCGCTGAAGGTCGAGGGTGAGTTGCAAGAGACCCTGCGCCTGACGGCCGACAGCAGTGGCTACCTGCCGGGACAGTTGACCGGCACGGTCCAGCCTCTGGTCGAGCACGTCCCGGCCGATCTGCAACTGGTGGCGAACGGCTTCAAGGCGGCGAGCCTGCCCGATACCTTGCGGCTGAACGACCTCAAGCTCACCGCGCGGGGTGATCTCGCCGCAGGCTATGCCTTGGTCGGCCAGGCGACGTTGCCGGGCGAAGGCGGGCCGGTAGCGTTGAATCTGGATGGCGCCGTCGATGCCAAGGGCGCGCGGATCGCTGCCTTGCGCCTGCAGGCCACGCCCGAGCAGCGGGTGGTGCTGGCCGGGCAACTGGACTGGCAGCAAGGCCTGGCCGCCGATGCCACCCTCGACTGGCGCGACTTCCCCTGGCGGCGGCTCTATCCCATGGCCGAACCGCCGGTGACACTGCAGCGTTTGCAGGGCGAGGTGGCTTATCGCGATGGCGGCTACCTGGGCAATCTCAAGGCCGAGGCCACTGGGCCGGCCGGGGCTTTCACCCTGGTCACGCCCTTCAGCGGTGACACCACCCAGCTCAACCTGCCGTCCCTGGATCTCCAGGCCGGCCAGGGGCGCGCCCAGGGCAAGGTCAACCTGGGCTTCGCCGAGGGCGTCACCTGGCAGGTGGCACTGGATCTCAGCCGTCTGGACCCGGCCTTCTGGGTCGCCCAGTTGCCGGGCAGCCTGGCCGGTCCGCTGCGTAGCTCCGGTACCTTCAAGGACGGACGCCTGCAACTGGATGCCGACCTCGACCTGAAAGGCCGCCTGCGCAACCAGCCGGCCGTGCTGGCGGCTCAGGCCAAGGGGGCCGGGGAGCAGTGGCAGGTCTCGCAACTGGACATCCGCCTGGGGGATAACCGCATCCAGGGGCAGGGCGCCCTCGACCAGCGCCTGCAAGGACAACTCCAACTGGACCTGCGCCGCCTGGCCCAGCTCTGGCCGGATCTCGCCGGCAGCGCCCAGGGGCGCCTCGATCTCGGCGGTACCCTCAAGGCTCCGGCTGGTCAGTTGCGGCTCAATGGCCGGCAACTGGCCTATGCGGACAATCGCATTGCCGGTCTCGCTCTCACCGCCGATCTGGACGAGCGTCAGCGCGGCAAGCTGGAGCTGAGTGCCCAGGGCCTCCAGGCCGCTGGCCGCGATTTTGGCGTGCTGCGCCTGCAAGGGCAGGGCGATCGTCGCCAGCAGCAGGCCGATCTGACCCTCGATGGCCCGCCAGTCAAGCTGGCCCTGAATGCCGGTGGCACCCTGGCCGACAATGGCGACTGGAAGGGACAACTGGCCCGGGGCTCGGTCGCCGCCAGTGGCCAGAACTGGACGTTGGCGAGTCCGGCGCGTATCGAACGCCTGGCCAATGGCCGCCTGGAGCTGGGCCGCCATTGCTGGCGGTCGGGCGCGGCCAGTCTCTGCGGCGATGACCAACAGCTACTACCCGATACCCGCCTGGCCTGGCACCTGCGCGCCTTCCCCCTGGCCAGCCTGCAACCGCTGCTGCCGCCGGAGCTCGCCTGGCAGGGCAGTCTCGACGGTGACGTGGACCTGCGCCTGCCCAAGGCCGGGCCCGATGGCGAAGTCCGTCTCCAGGCCGGACGTGGCAGCCTCAAGCTGCGCGACGCCGCCGGCCAGTGGCAGACCTTCAGCTACGACAGCCTCGACGTGACCAGCGCCCTGAAGCCTCAGCAGGTGGACACCCAGGTGCGCCTGACCAGCGCCGACCTTGGCCGCCTGGACGTCCAGGCACGCCTGGACCCGCGTGACCCGAACCAGGCGTTGGCCGGGCGTTTCCAGTTGCAGGGCCTGAATCTCGCCTTGGGCAAGGCCTTTGTCGAAGGCATCGAACACCTCGAAGGCAAGATCAATGGCGCAGGCGAGCTGGGTGGCACCCTGCTGCAACCGCGGGTCAACGGCCAGCTCCAGCTCACCGGGGGCGATATCGGCGGTGGCAGCGTGCCGACCCGGCTGCAGGACCTCGGCCTGACCGCCCGTATTCAGGGTGATACCGCCGTGCTCGATGGCGGTTGGCGCAGCGGCACCCAGGGCCGCGGCCAGATCCAGGGCAGCGTCGGCTGGGCCCAGGGGCTGGACGTCAACGTCGCCGTCACCGGCGATAGGTTGCCGGTCAACGTGGAGCCCTATGCTCAGCTGGAAGTGGCGCCCAATCTCAAGATCCTGATGAAGGACGGGCGCCTGGCACTGGCCGGCGAAGTCCGGGTACCGCGCGGACACATCCAGGTGCGCCAACTACCGCCGTCCACGGTGAAGGTGTCGGACGATGCCGTCATCGTCGGCCAGGAAGCCCCGGCCAGGCAGCAACCGCTGCAGATCGCCATGGACGTCGATGTGCTGGTCGGCGCCGACAAGCTCAGCTTCGATGCCTTCGGCCTGTCCGCCGAGATCGTCGGCAAGGTGCATATTGGCGACAACCTCGACACCCGCGGCGAATTGAATCTGCGCAATGGGCGTTACAACGCCTATGGCCAGCGTCTGACCATGAGACGGGCGCGGCTGTTCTTCCAGGGGCCCATCGCCCAGCCGTACATCGATGTCGAGGCGGTGCGGGTGGTGCAGGAGCAGAACGTCACCGCCGGCCTGAGGCTCTCCGGTTTCGTGCAGCAGCCGCGTATCGAGGTGTTCTCCGAGCCGAGCATGAGCCAGGAACAGGCGCTGGCCTACCTGGTACTGGGACGGCCCCTGTCCAGCGGCAGCGAAGGGGACAACAACGTACTCGGCCAGGCCGCTCTGGCGCTGGGCCTGGCGGGTAGCTCCGGCACCGCTGGCGAGCTGGCCCAGCGGCTGGGTATCCAGAATTTCCAGCTCGACACCGCGGGTTCCGGCGACAAGACCAGTGTCGTCGCGTCGGGCAATCTCACCGATCGGCTGTCGCTGCGTTATGGTGTCGGAGTTTTCGATTCGGCCAACACGGTCGCGCTGCGTTACCAGCTCACCCGCCGGCTCTATCTGGAGATCGCCAGTGGCCTGGCCAACTCCCTGGATTTCTTCTATCGCCGCGATTTTTGAGTCGAGGACGCGCAAGGCTTTGATCGGCCGCGGAAAACGTGTTTACTCCCTGTCCCCGTCTCATGAGAAAAGGAGCAATTCATGGCAACCGTCAATCTGCGCGGCAATCCGGTCGAGGTGCAGGGCAACCTGCCGCAGCCTGGCCAACAGGCACCGGCTTTCAGCCTGGTCAATGGCGACCTGCAGGACGTCACCCTGGCCAGCCTCGCCGGCAAGCGCAAGGTGCTCAACATCTTCCCCAGCGTCGATACCCCGACCTGTGCCGCTTCGGTACGCAAATTCAACGCGGAAGTCGACAAGCTGGATAACACCCTGGTGCTCTGCATCTCGGCTGACCTGCCGTTCGCCCAGAAGCGTTTCTGCGGTGCCGAAGGTCTGGAGAAGGTGGTGAACCTCTCCACCCTGCGCGGTGCCGAATTCCTGCAGAACTATGGCGTCGCCCTGGCCAGCGGCCCGCTGCAAGGCCTGGCCGCACGTGCCGTGGTGGTGCTGGACGAGCAGGACAAGGTGCTGCACAGCGAGCTGGTCCCTGAAATCGGCCAGGAGCCGAACTACGCCGCGGCCCTGGCGGTGCTGGGCTGATCGATCGTCGTCCGCCGCAGGTACCGGGCGGGCATTGGGGGGCTCGGGACGTTGACGCAAGAGTGGACGAGTGATCTTTCCGGCGGGACGTGGCAATGCTGTTCGGGCAGTCCGTCAACGCGGGAAATCGTCAACCGGTGCAGTTAACTTCTGAAACACCCTACCTGTAGAACGGGCAGGCACCTTGGTGTCTGCCCGTTTCGCCTTGAGTAAAATGGCGGTAAAGGGACTGGTTTTTACTGCATCCCTGCTGCTTACCTTCTCGCCTTCCCTGCGTGTACGTATCCCTGATGTCCGACTCTTCTTTCCATACTGCTTCGCGTCGCCGACTGCTCTGGCCGCTCGTCATCGTTATCCTGGTGGCCGCCGGCGGCTGGTACTGGTATCACCAGCACACGCAGCAGAATGTCGCGGCGGCGGGGAAAGGTGCCCGTGGAGCGTTCGGCATGAACGGACCTACGCCGGTGCGGGTGGTGGCGGTGGAGCAGCGCAGCTTTCCCATCGTGCGCAAATCCATCGGTACGGTGACAGCGCTCAACACCGTGAACGTCCGTACCCGGGTCGCCGGCGAGCTGGTGCGGGTGGCCTTCGAGGAAGGCCAGAAGGTCAGGGCCGGCGAGCTGCTGGCGACCATAGACCCACGTCCCTACGAGGTGGCCCTGCAGCAGGCCGAGGGCACCCTGCAACAGAATCAGGCGCAGCTGCGCAACGCCGAGTTGGACCTCAAGCGCTACCAGGGGCTGTTCCGCGAAGACAGCATCGCCAAGCAGACGCTGGATACCCAGGAAGCCCTGGTCAACCAGTATCGCGGCACCCTCAAGAACAGCCAGGCGGCGGTGGCCGACGCCAAGCTGAACCTGGCCTTCACCCAGATCAAGGCGCCCATCGCCGGCCGCGTCGGCCTGCGCCAGCTGGATGGTGGCAACCTGCTCTCCGCCAACGACAGCACCGTGGTGGCCGTGATCACCCAGACCCAGCCGATCTCGGTGGTCTTCACCCTGCCGGAAAGCCAGCTCGGCGAGTTGCTCAAGCGCGCCCGCGCCGGCCAGGCGCTGGCCGTCGAAGCCTGGGATCGCGGCGGTACGCAAAAGGTCGCCGAAGGCACCCTGCAGAGCTTCGACAACCAGATCGACACCGCCACCGGCACCCTCAAGTTTCGCGCCCGCTTCGCCAACGGCGATGAGGCGCTGTTCCCCAATCAGTTCGTCACCGTGCGTGTGCGCGAGCAGGTGCTGGACCAGGCGCTGGTGCTGCCTTCGGCATCCATCCAGTTCGGCTCCAATGGCACCTTCGCCTACGTGGTGGGGGCCGACAACAAGATCCAGGTGCGCAGTCTCAAGCTGGGGCCGGACGACGGCAGCCTGACCGTAGTCACCGAGGGCCTGGCCGCCGGTGACCGGGTGGTGACCGAGGGCACCGATCGCCTGCGCGAGGGCACCGAGGTGGAAGTCGTCACCGGTGCCTCGGCGCCACCCAGCGAACCGGCCAAGCCGGCGGTACGCAAGCCCGGCAAGACCCAGGGCTGATCGGCCGCGATGGATATCTCGCGCCCGTTCATCCTGCGCCCGGTCGCCACCACCCTGTTGATGGTGGCGCTGCTCATCGCCGGTCTGCTGGCCTATCGGCTGCTACCGGTGGCTGCCTTGCCGCAGGTGGACTATCCCACCATCCGGGTGCTCACCCTCTATCCCGGCGCCAGTCCCGACGTCATGACCAGCGCCGTCACCGCGCCACTGGAGCGCCAGTTCGGCCAGATGCCCGGGTTATCGCAGATGGCCTCCACCAGCTCCGGTGGCGCCTCGGTCATCACCCTCAGGTTCAACCTGGAGCTCGACCTGTCGGTCGCCGAGCAGGAAGTCCAGGCGGCGATCAACGCGGCCAACAACCTCTTGCCCAACGACCTGCCGGCTCCACCGGTGTACAACAAGGTCAATCCGGCCGACACGCCCATCGTCACCCTGGCGATCAGTTCCAGGACCTTGCCGCTGCCCACCCTTTACGACCTGGTCGATACCCGCATGGCGCAGAAGCTGGCCCAGGTCAGCGGGGTAGGGATGGTCAGCCTGGCCGGCGGCCAGCGCCCGGCCGTACGCATCCAGGTCGATCCCGACAAGCTGGCCGCCCACAACCTGACCCTGGCCGACGTGCGCAGCCTGGTCACCAGCGAGAACACTAACCAGCCCAAGGGCAGCTTCGACGGTCCCACCCGGGTGGCCACCCTGGACGCCAACGACCAGATACGCGATCCCAAGGCCTACGGCGAGCTGATCCTCAACTATGCCGACAATGGCGCCCTGCGTCTGGGTGACGTGGCTACCATCGCCCAGGGCGCGGAAAACGATCGCCTGGCCGCCTGGGCCAATCGCAGCGGTGCCATCCTGGTCAACGTCCAGCGCCAGCCCGGTGCCAACGTCATCCAGACCGTCGACCGCATCCAGGCGCTATTGCCCAGCCTGCGGGAAAGCCTCCCGGCCGGTCTCGACATCGCCGTGCTCAGCGACCGCACCGAGACCATCCGCGCCGCGGTCACCGACGTCCAGCACGAGATGCTGCTGGCGGTCGGCCTGGTGGTCATGGTCACCTTCGTCTTCCTGCGCCGCTTCAGCGCCACCCTGATTCCCTCGGTCACGGTGCCGCTGTCGCTGATCGGCACCTTCGGCGCCATGTACCTGGCCGGCTTCTCGCTGAACAACCTGTCGCTGATGGCCCTGACCATCGCCACCGGCTTCGTCGTCGACGACGCCATCGTCATGCTGGAGAACATCTCGCGGCATCTGGAGGAGGGCGCCACCCCACTGGAAGCCGCGCTCAAGGGCGCCCGGCAGATCGGCTTCACCCTGGTGTCCCTGACCGTCTCCCTGATCGCCGTGCTGATTCCGCTACTGTTCATGCAGGACGTGGTCGGCCGGCTGTTCCGCGAATTCGCCATCACCCTGGCGGTGGCCATCCTCATCTCCCTGGTGATCTCCCTCACGCTCACCCCGATGATGTGCGCGCGGCTGCTCAAGCAGGAACAGGCCGCGGAACAGCGCTTGGTCTGGCTGGAGCGGTTGATCGCCGGCTATGGCCGGGCCCTGCGTTGGGCGCTGCTGCACCGGACGCTGATGTTGCTCCTGGCGGTGGCGACCTTCGTGCTCACCGCGGTGCTCTACCTGCTCGTGCCCAAGGGCTTCTTCCCGGCCCAGGACACCGGCTCCATCCAGGGCATCACCGAGGCGGCCCAGTCCATCTCCTTCCGCGCCATGAGCGAGCGCCAGCAGGCCCTGGCCGAGGTGGTGCTGCAGGACCCGGCGGTGGCGAGCCTGTCGTCCTATATCGGCGTCGATGGCGACAACGTCACCCTCAACAGCGGGCGCATGCAGATCAACCTCAAGCCGCAGAGCGAGCGCGACGTGACCGCCCTGGAGGTGATCGACCGCCTGCGGCCCGAGGTCGCCAAGGTGGTGGGCATTACCCTCTACATGCAGCCGGTGCAGGATCTCAGTGTCGAGGATCGCGTCAGTCGGACCCAGTATCAGCTCAGCCTCGATTCGCCCGATGCCAACCTGCTCGACACCTGGGTGCCGCGCCTGACCCAGGCCCTGCAACAGCGTCCGGAACTCACCGACGTCACCAGCGACCTGCAGAACAAGGGCCTGCAGCTGTACCTGACCATCGACCGCGACGCCGCGGCGCGCCTCGGTGTCCAAGTGTCGGCCATCACCGATGCCCTCTACGATGCCCTGGGCCAGCGGCAGATCTCGACCATCTACACCCAGGCCAACCAGTATCGGGTGGTGCTCGCCAGCGCCGCTGCCGACAGCCTGGGGCCAGACGCCCTGAGCCAGGTCTGGGTGAAGGCGGGCAGTAGTACCAGCTCCAGTGGCAGCAGCGGGACCGGCACCGCGACCACGACGGAAACCGCCACCGATACCGCTCGTGCGCCGGTGCGACTGTCGAGCTTGGTGAAAATGGAACAGCGCCCGACTCGGCTGGTGATCAACCACCTGAGCCAATTCCCCGCGGTGACGCTGTCCTTCAACCTGGCGAGCGGCGTCTCCCTGGGGGCCGCGGTGGCCGCCATCGACGCGGCCAAGCAGGAGATCGGCCTGCCGATCGGCATCAACACCCGCTACCAGGGCGCGGCGGCAGCCTTCCAGGCGTCGCTGTCCAGCACCTTGTTGCTGATCCTGGCCGCGGTGGTAGTGATGTACATCGTCCTCGGGGTGCTCTATGAGAGCTTCATCCACCCCCTAACCATCCTCTCGACGCTGCCCTCGGCGGCCATCGGTGCGCTGCTGGCGCTCTTGCTCACCGGTAACGACCTCGGCCTCATCGCGGTGATCGGCATCATCCTGCTCATCGGCATCGTCAAGAAGAACGCCATCATGATGATCGACTTCGCCCTGGACGCCGAACGGCACCAGGGGCTGAGGCCCGAGGAGGCCATCTACCAGGCGGCGTTGCTGCGCTTTCGGCCGATCCTGATGACCACCCTGGCCGCCTTGTTCGGCGCGGTGCCGCTGATGCTGGCCACCGGCGCGGGCGCCGAGTTGCGCCAGCCGCTGGGTCTGGTGATGGTCGGCGGCCTGCTGGTCAGCCAGGTGCTGACGCTGTTCACCACCCCGGTCATCTACCTGGCCTTCGACAGCCTGGGCGAGCGCCTGGGTCGGCGCAAGGCGGCCTGAGGTGAATCTTTCGGCGCCTTTCATCGCCCGGCCGGTGGCTACGCTGCTGCTGAGCCTGGCGCTATTGCTCGCCGGCGCCATCGCCTTCCGCCTGCTACCGGTGGCGCCCCTGCCGCAGATGGACTTCCCGACCATAACCGTCTCCGCCAGCCTCTCCGGCGCCAGTCCGCAGGTGATGGCCTCCAGCGTCGCCACGCCGCTGGAGCGTTCCCTGGGTAGCATCGCCGGCATCAGCTCCATGACCAGCCGCAGCAGCCAGGGCTCGACGCAGATCATCATCCAGTTCGACCTGGACAAGGACGTCAATACCGCCGCCCGGGAAGTCCAGGCGGCCATCAATGCCTCGCGCAACCTCTTGCCCAGCGGCATGCGCCAGATGCCGCGCTACCGCAAGGTCAATCCGTCCCAGGCACCCATCATGGTGTTCTCGCTGACCTCCAAGACCCTGAGCAAGGGCGAGCTCTACGACCTGGCCTCCACGGTGCTGGCCCAGAGCCTGTCCCAGGTCAACGGGGTGGGCGAGGTGCAGATCGGCGGCAGCTCTCTGCCGGCGGTGCGCGTCGAGCTGGAACCGCGCCAGCTGGAGCACTATGGCCTGGCGCTGGACGATGTCCGCACCGCCATCAACAGTGCCAATCAGCGCCGGCCCAAGGGCGCGGTGGCCAACGACGAGCACAACTGGCAGATCCAGGCCAACGACCAGCTGTTCAAGGCTGCCGACTACGCCCCGTTGATCATCCGCTACCAGGACGGGGCGGCCTTGCGCCTGCGCGACGTCGCCAAGGTCAGCGATGCCGTGGAGGATCGCTACAACGCCGGCTTCTTCAACGACCAGAGCGCCGTGTTGCTGGTGGTCAATCGCCAGGCCAACGCCAACATCATCGAGACCATCGCCGCGCTCAAGGCACGCCTGCCGGCGCTGGAAGCCATCGTCCCGGCCAGTGCGCGGCTGGAAGTGGCCATGGACCGATCCGGGGTGATCAAGGCCACCCTGCACGAAGCCGAGCTGACCCTGATCATCGCTGTCTTCCTGGTGATCGGTGTGGTCTGGCTGTTCCTCGGCCGGCTGCGCAGCGCGGTGATCCCGGCCCTGGCGGTGCCCATCTCGCTGGTGGGCACCTTCGCCGTCATGTACATCCTTGGCTTCTCGCTCAATACCCTGTCGCTGATGGCGCTGATCCTGGCAGCGGGGCTGGTGGTGGACGATGCCATCGTGGTGCTGGAGAACATCGCCCGCCATATCGACGAGGGCATGGCGCCGCTCAAGGCGGCCTACCAGGGTACCCGCGAGGTGGGCTTCACCCTGTTGTCGATGAACGTCTCCCTGGTCGCCGTCTTCGTCGCCATCCTGTTCATCGGCGGCATCGTCGAGAAGCTGTTCCGCGAATTCTCCCTGACCCTGGCGGCGGCCATCCTGGTGTCGCTGGTGGTGTCCCTGACGCTGACGCCCATGCTCTGCGCGCGCTGGCTCAAGCCCCATGACCCGCAACACGAGGGTCGTTTGCAGCGGTTCAGTGAGCGTACCCATCGTCGCCTGGTGGCGGGCTACGATCGCACCCTGGGCTGGGCGCTGCGGCATCGGCGGCTGACCCTGCTCAGTCTGTTCGCCACCATAGCCCTGAATGTGGCGCTCTATGTGGTAGTGCCCAAGACCTTCATGCCGCAGCAGGACACCGGCCAACTGATCGGCTTCATCCGTGGCGACAACGCCCTGTCGTTCCAGGTGATGCAGCCTAAGATCGAGATCCTGCGCAAGGCCCTGCTGGCCGATCCCGCGGTGGCCAGCGCCTCCGGCTTCGTCGGTAGCTCCGGCTCCGGCAGCGGGGTGAACAACGCGGTGATGCTGATCCGCCTCAAGCCTATCGCCGAACGCAAGCTGGATGCCCAGCAGGTCATCGACCGCATTCGCGCCACGGTGCCCCAGGTGCCCGGGGCCCGGCTGTTCCTCATGGCCGACCAGGACCTGAGATTCGGCGGTCGCCAGCAGAGCACCTCCTCCTATGAGTACAACCTGCTCTCGGGCGACGTCGGGCTGCTGGAAACCTGGCAGCCCAAGGTGCTGGCCGCGCTCAAGGCCCTGCCGGAGCTGACCGCGGTAGACGGTCGCGAAGGCAGCACCCAGCAGATCACCCTGCAGATCGACCGCGAGAAGGCCAAGCGCCTCGGCGTGGACATGGAGACCGTGGCCGCGGTACTTAACAATTCCTTCGCCCAGCGGCAAATCTCGACCATCTACGAGCCACTGAACCAGTACAAGGTGGTGATGGAGATCAATCCACGCTATGCCCAGGACCCGACCGTCCTCGAGCAGGTCCGGGTCATTACCAGTAGCGGTGCCCAGGTGCCGCTGGCGGCCTTCGCCTACTACACCAACAGCCTCGCCGAAGACCGGGTCACCCACGATGGCCAGTTCGCCTCGGAAAGCATCAACTTCGACCTGGCCCCGGACGTCAGCCTGGAGCAGGCGACCCGGGCAGTGCAGCGCGCCGTGGCGGCCATCGGCCTGCCCAGCGACGTCCAGGGGCGACTGGGGGGCTCCGCCAACATCTTCGCCAGCACCGTATCTGGACAGCCGCTGATGATCCTCGGCGCCCTGGTGCTGGTTTACATCGTCCTCGGCGTGCTCTACGAAAGCTATGTCCACCCCCTGACCATCCTCTCGACACTGCCGTCGGCCGGGGTAGGGGCCTTGCTCGCCATCCAGCTCACCGGCGGCCAGTTCAGCCTGATCTCCATGCTCGGCCTGTTCCTGCTGATCGGGGTGGTGAAAAAGAACGCCATCATGATGGTGGACCTGGCGCTGCAGCTGGAACGCCAGCAGGGGCTGTCGCCGGAAGAGGGCATCCGTCAGGCCTGCCTGCTGCGCCTGAGACCCATCCTGATGACCACCATGGCGGCCATCCTCGGCGCCGTGCCGCTGCTGATCGGCAACACCGAGGGCGCCGAGATGCGCCAGCCGCTAGGCCTGGTGATCGTCGGCGGCCTGGTGCTGAGCCAGATTCTCACCCTGTACACCACCCCGGTGGTCTATCTCTATTTCGAACGCCTGCGCCGTCGCGTCAATCGCTGGCGCGGCATCCGCACCGACGCTGCCCTGGATACGCCGCTATGACCCCAACCCTGCGCCTGCCGACGCTGACCCTGGCACTGCTGCTGGCCGGCTGTACCCTGGGGCCGGACTACCAGCGGCCAACCACCCCGGTACCGGTCGCCTATCGCCACGCCGAGGGCTGGCAACCCGCCGCGCCCAAGGACCTGGAGCTGCGCGGCGACTGGTGGCGTCGCTACGATGATCCCACCCTGGATCGGCTGATGGTCCAGCTGAATCAGCGCAACCAAGGCCTGGCCCAGGCCGAGGCCAGCTATCGGCAGTCGCTGGCCTTGGTGCGCCAGGCGCGCTCGGCACTCTTTCCTACGCTGTCGAGCAGCCTGGGCGCCACCCGCTCCGGGCGCGGCGGCGGTTCGGGCAACAGCACCGTCATCCGCAATTCCAGTGGCACCAGCGGCACCGTCAGCAGTGGTGGCGTGAGCACCATCAACAACTCCTACGACGCCAGCCTGGGGGTGAGCTGGGAGGTGGATCTCTGGGGGCGGGTGCGTCGTCAGCTGGAGTCGGATCGATCCACCGCCCAGGCCAGTGCCGCGCAGCTGGCGGCCACTCGCCTGAGTCTGCAGACCCAACTGGCCACCAACTACCTGCAACTAAGGGTGCTGGACGCCCAGCAACGTCTGCTCGATGCCACCGTCGCCGCCTACGAGCGCTCGCTGCGGCTGACCCAGAACCAGTATCGCGCGGGGATCGTCACCCCGGCCGACGTCGCCCAGGCCACCACCCAGCTCAAGAGCACCCAGGCCGACGCCATCGACCTCAGATACCAGCGCGCCCAGCTGGAGAATGCCATCGCCGTGTTGATCGGTGAGGTTCCGGCCAACTTCCAACTGGTGGCGGTCAATGCCATCCCCGCGCTTCCGACCCTGCCGAGCGCAGTCCCCTCGCAATTGCTGGAGCGCAGGCCCGACATCGCCCAGGCCGAGCGGCAGGTCATGGCTGCCAATGCCGCCATCGGTGTCGCCGAAGCCGCCTACTACCCCGACCTGACCTTGAGCGCCAGCGGCGGCTACAGCGCCAGCCAGTGGGGCAACCTGGTCAGCACGCCGAATCGCTTCTGGTCGATCGGGCCGTCCTTCGCCCTGTCGCTGTTCGATGGCGGTCTGCGTCGCGCCCAGGTGGAGTCCGCCGAGGCCAGCTACGATGCCAGCGTCGCCGGCTATCGCCAGACCGTGCTCGACGGCTTCCGCGAGGTCGAAGACTACCTGGTGCAGCTACGCACCTACGAGGATGAAGCCGGCGTCCGCCAGGAGGCCCTGGACGCCGCCCGGCGGGCCCTGCAATTGGCGGAGAATCAGTACCGTGCCGGGTTGATCGGCTATCTGGACGTAGTCACCCTGCAGACCACCGCCCTGAGCAACGAGCGCACCAACCTGACCTTGCTGGGTAGTCGCCTGAGCGCCAGCGTACAACTGATCGCAGCGCTTGGCGGGGGTTGGGATGGCGATCTGACCCCGCCTGCGCCCGCACGAAGACCCTGAGCGCCGGCATGAGAACGCCGGGCTATCGCCGCTGTGGCGTGCCGCCGATGCGCCGCTTCTACGGAAGGATCCCGATCTTGCCGGGGAGATGAGCGCTTGGTGGGATAGCTCCCTCTCCCTTCGGGAGAGGGTTGGGATGAGGGCGCCCTCCTGGCCACGAAGGCCCGGTGGAAAAGGCTGCGCCGTTTTCCACGCTACGGCGACACTCTGATCGTACGAGCAACTGATTTATAGCGGCCCATGGCCGCGATAAAGCGAGAAGGTAGCCCAGAGGGGGCAATCACAAGACCGGCATCAGCCCAATGCTGATCAGTTAAGGCAGAACGCCGCGTTCTTGTGAAGAGAACACGGCGTTCTTTGGCAGCATCGGGGTAGCTGGAAGCTGCGATCACGGCTAACGAATTGGCATCAGGGCAGTTGCCCGGTTCTAGCCCTTCGTATCTGACTCAGTTAGGGAAGAGTTCGCCCAGCTTCATGCTCAGCATCATGTTGCCTTCGACGCGCAGCTTGCCGGACATGAAGGCCTGCATGCCGTCGGTCTCGCCGCTGACGATGCCGGCCAGGGTGGCCTGGTCCATGATCAGGGTGCAATCCGGATCGGCGGCATCGCCCTGCTGGACGTCGCAGGTGCCGTCCTTGATGACCACGTAGTAGTTGTCACCGCCCTCGACGTCGAACTGATAGGTGAGATCCAGGCCGGCCGCGGCGGAGGGGTCGAATTTGCTCTTCAGGGTAGCGATGGCATCGGCTGCGCTCATGGCGAGGGTCCTTGTGGTCTTCTTCGATGAGGCCAGGTCCGTGGTGGCCTGGCTGGGATACTCGACCGAGGGTAGGGGGCGACAGGTGACCTGTCAACGGATATTCATACGCTTGTTTGAATGCCTGGGAGGCATACCTCGAACCAGTCCAACGAAGCCATAGACCTGACCGGATGCCCGGCCGGTGGCTGCCGAGTTTCTATCGGCCTGGCGACTCGGTATGCTGGGTAGGGCATTGCTGCCGCCATTCTAGGAGAGTCCGTGGAGTTTCTTGCCGACTATGCCAGTTTCCTGGCCAAAACCGTCACCCTGGTGGTGGCGATCCTCGCCGTGCTGCTCTTCACTGCGGCCATTCGCGGACGTAATCGCCGTGGTTCGGGCGGACAACTCCAGGTCCAGAAGCTCAACGACGTCTACCGCGATCTGCGCCTGAGATTGCAGCAGAGCGTACTCGGCAAGGAGGCCTTCAAGGCGCTGCGCAAGCGTGAGACCAAGGCCGAGAAGAGCAAGCGCAAGAGCGAAACCGGCAAGTCGCGGGTCTATGTGCTGGACTTCCACGGCGACATCAAGGCTTCGGCCAACGAGCACCTGCGCAACGAGATCACCGCCATCCTTACCCTGGCGACGCCCAAGGATGAGGTGGTGGTGCGGCTGGAGAGCGGCGGCGGGCTGGTGCACAGCTACGGCCTGGCCGCCTCGCAACTGGCGCGTATCCGCCAGGCCGGCGTGCCTCTGACCATCTGCGTCGACAAGGTGGCGGCCAGCGGCGGCTACATGATGGCCTGCATCGGCGACCGCATCCTCAGCGCTCCCTTCGCCATCCTCGGTTCCATCGGCGTGGTCGCCCAGTTGCCCAACGTCCATCGCCTGCTGAAGAAGCATGACGTGGACTTCGAAGTCTTCACCGCCGGCGAATACAAACGCACCGTCACGGTGTTCGGCGAGAACGACGAAAAGGGCAAGGAAAAATTCCAGGACGACCTGGAAACTACCCACGAACTGTTCAAGAACTTCGTCGCTCACTACCGGCCGCAGCTCAATATCGAAGAGGTCGCCACGGGCGAGGTCTGGCTTGGCCAGGCCGCCCTGGGCAAGCAACTGGTGGACGAACTGCGCACCAGTGATGAATACCTGGCCGAACGCGCGCAGGTCGTGGATGTCTTTGCCGTACGCTTCGTCGAGAAGAAGTCGCTGCCCGAACGCCTGGGCATGGCGGCCAGCCTCGGCGTGGATCGGCTGGTGACCACCTGGTGGGAGCGGCTCTCCGAGTCGACCCGCTGGCGCTGAGCTCCACAAGCCTTGCCGACTCCATAACAAGACTTCGAGGGAGAAACAGCGATGAGCAATTTTCAGGCACTCTGGGTGACCGAAGGACCCCATGGGGCATTTCGTCAGGAGGTGGTGAGCCGTACCCTGGACGACCTGCCCGCGGGTGAGGTGCTGGTCCGGGTGCGTTACTCCTCGCTCAACTACAAGGACGCGCTATCGGCCATCGGAAATCGCGGCGTGACCCGGCGCTATCCCCATACCCCGGGCATCGACGCGGCCGGCGTGGTGGAGGCCTCCAGCGCGGCCGAATTCGCCCCTGGTGACGAGGTCATCGTCACCGGCTACGACCTGGGCATGAACACCGCGGGCGGCTTCGGCCAGTACATCCGTGTCCCTGCCGCCTGGGTGATCCGCCGGCCGGACAACCTCGGCCTGCGCGAAGCCATGGTGCTGGGTACCGCGGGACTGACCGCGGCCCTGTGCGTCGAGAAGCTCGAACAGATGGGGCTGACCCCCGAGGCGGGCACGGTGCTGGTCACCGGCGCCAGCGGTGGCGTGGGCAGCCTGGCGGTCAAGCTGCTGGCCAGGCTCGGCTATCATGTGGCGGCGTCCACGGCGAAGCTGGAACGCGCGGAGTGGCTGCATCGCCTCGGCGCCCGGCAGATCCTCGACCGCGCGACCCTGGCCGATGGCGTCGGCAAGCCACTGCTGGATCAGCAATGGGCGGGCGCAGTGGATACGGTTGGTGGCGACATCCTGTTCAACGTCATCAAGTCGCTGGAATACGGCGGCAGCGTGGCCTGCTGCGGCATGACTGCCGGCACCAAGTTCGAAGCGGGCGTCTTTCCCTTCATCCTGCGCGGAGTGAATCTGCTAGGGGTCGACTCTGTGGAGCTGCCGCTGATGGCGAAGGCTGCCCTCTGGGACAAGCTCTCGGTGCAATGGAAACTGGACGACCTGGATAGCCTGACCCGGGAAATCGGCCTGCAGGAGCTGCCGGATACCATCAGCCAGATCCTGGCGGGCAAGATGGTGGGACGTGTGGTGGTCAATCTGGGTTAGTGCCGAGCAAGTAAAAGAAAACCCGCCGCGGCGGGTTTTCTTTTGTCTTGTTGCCGGGCCGATCAGGCCTGGCGGCGGCGGAACAACGGCTGGGGCTCATCGACCGCGGCTTGATAGGTCTCGCTGAAGTCGCGCAGACCTTTCAAAGCGGCTTCCGGATCGCGGTCGGCACGCACCACGTAGGCGTCGAAGCCGCAACGCTTGAGGAAGAACAGCTGATCCTGCAAGACATCGCCAATGGCGCGCAGCTCGCCGGTCCAGCCGAAGCGCTCGCGCAGCAGGCGGGCATAGGAGTAGCCACGGCCATCGACGAAGGCCGGGAAGTTGATGGCGATGAGGGCGAAGTGCTCCAGGTCGCCGGCGATGCTCTCCGGTTCTTCGTCGCTGTCCAGCCAGATGCCCAGTTTGCCGTCGCGGCAGGTGAGGGCATGACCGTGCTCCAGCCACAGCGCGGCCGGGATGATCACGTCGTCGCTGTTGGGGACGTCTTCGAGGGCGACATCCTTGGGCAGCAGATGCCAGTTGTCGGTGACCAGTTGGTCGCCCTTAATGATTCTTTGCATAGACGCGCTCCTTGAAGGGGTCGATACCGATACGGCGGTAGGTGTCGATGAAGCGCTCGTCTTCGGTGCGTTGCTCGACATAGACATCGATGAGCTTGCCGATTACCTCGGGCATCTGGTCCTGGGCGAAGGAGGGGCCGAGGATCTTGGCCAGGGTGGCGTCACGGCCGGCATCGCCGCCCAGGGAAACCTGGTAGAACTCTTCGCCCTTCTTGTCCACACCAAGGATGCCGATGTGGCCGACATGGTGGTGGCCGCAGGCGTTCATGCAGCCGGAGATGTTGAGGTCCAGCTCGCCGATGTCGAACAAGTAGTCCAGGTCGTCGAAGCGACGCTGGATGGACTCGGCGATGGGGATCGACTTGGCGTTGGCCAGGGAGCAGAAGTCACCGCCCGGGCAGCAGATCATGTCGGTCAGCAGGCCGATGTTGGGCGTGGCGAAGCCGTGTTTGCGCAGCTCGTGCCACAGCTCCAGCAACTGGTCCTGGCGGACGTCGGCGAAGATGACGTTCTGCTGGTGGGAGGTACGCAGCTCGCCGAAGCTGTAGCGATCGGCCAGATCGGCCATGGCGTCCAGCTGACGGTCGGTGACGTCACCTGGGGCCACGCCGGTGGGCTTGAGCGACAGGGTCACGGCGACGTAGCCCGGACGCTTGTGGCGGAAGGTGTTGCGCTGACGCCAGCGGGCGAAGCCCGGATGCTCGGCGTCCAGGCGGGCGAGGGCCTCATCCTGGTCCTGCAGCTCGGCATAGGGCGGATCGACGAAGAAGGCGGAAACCCGCGCGACTTCAGCCTCGGTCAGGGTGATGGGACCATCCTTGAGGTGCGCCCATTCGGCTTCGACCTTTTCGGCGAAGACGTCGGCGCCCAGGGCCTTGACCAGGATCTTGATGCGCGCCTTGAACTTGTTGTCGCGGCGACCGTAGCGGTTGTAGACCCGCAGGGTGGCTTCCAGGTAGCTGAGCAGGTGCTGCCAGGGCAGGAATTCACGGATGAATTCGCCGGTGTGGGGCGTACGGCCCTGACCGCCGCCAACCAGTACGCGGAAGCCCAGCTCGCCGGCGTCGTTGCGTACCGCTTCCAGGCCGATGTCGTGCACCTCGATGGCTGCGCGGTCCAGGGCGGCGCCGTTGACGGCAATCTTGAACTTGCGCGGCAGGAAGGCGAATTCGGGGTGAAAGGTGGACCACTGGCGAATGATCTCGCACCAGGGGCGCGGATCTATGACCTCGTCATGGGCTACGCCGGCGAACTGGTCGGTAGTGGTGTTACGGATGCAGTTGCCGCTGGTCTGGATGGCGTGCATCTGCACGGTGGCCAGCTCGGCGAGGATCTCGGGGACGTCTTCCAGCTCCGGCCAGTTGAACTGGAAGTTCTGGCGGGTACTGATGTGGGCGTAGCCCTTGTCGTAGTCGCGGGCGATCTGCGCCAGCTTGCGCACCTGGGTGGTGTTCAGCAGACCGTAGGGGACGGCAACGCGCAGCATGGGTGCGTAGCGCTGGATGTAGAGGCCATTCTGCAGGCGCAGGGGGCGGTATTCCTCGCCACCCAGCTCTCCGGCCAGGAAGCGGCGGGTCTGGTCGCGAAACTGGGCGACACGTTCTTCGACGATCCGCTGATCGTACTGATCGTAAACGTACATGGTCATCCTGCTGTCAGGCGGCGCGCACGGCTGCGCATGATCGAAGTCTTCGGCACCTGCACAAGGTGCGCTAGCGACTTTTCTAGGCCGTGAACGATAGCAGCAGGGCTATATGCTTAAAAGCGATGTTTCTTTATATATAAATCTATTCCGGCGATAAGCGGTGAAAGCGGGCGGCGCCGGATGCCGCCCGCCCAGGCCTCAATTAAGGCCCAGCTTGCCACGCAGGGTGGACAGATCCTCGGCCAGGGTATTGACCGGGCCGACCAGGGCCTTGCGGTCGCGCTCGCTGACCTTGTCGTAGGTCTCGAAGCCGCCATCCTTGGTCTTGTACTTGGCCAGGATCTTGTCGACGGTGGCGAAGTTCTTGTCGACCTTGGCCACGAAGGCCTTGTCCTGCTTCTCGATCTGCGGGCGGAACAAGTCGACGATCTTCTTGGCGCCATCGACGTTGGCCTGGAAGTCGTAGAGGTCGGTGTGACTGTAGCGGTCTTCCTCACCGGAAACCTTGGTCGCCGCCACTTCTTCCATCAGCGCCGCGGCGCCGCCCACCACCTTCTCCGGGGGGAAGGTCAGGCCGTCCACGCGTTTCTGCAGTTCCTTGACGTCGGTCATCAGCTTGTCGGCCAGCGGGCTCAGGCCGTCGGTGCTGTTCTTCTCGAACAGGCCGTATTCCAGGCGATGGAAGCCGGTGAAGTCATCCGACTTGACGCCATGCTCGTGGTCGTCTTCGCGCGAGTCGATGGAGGCATCCAGGTCGCTGAACAGTTCGGCGATGGGCTCGATCGCCTCGTAGTGCATGCGAGTGGTGGGATACAGCTTGCGAGCGGTGGCCAGGTCGCCTTTCTTCACCGCGTCGGTGAATGCCTGGGTGTCCTGGGTCAACTGCTCCAGATTGTCGGTGACGTAGATCTTGTAGTCGGAGATGGGGCCGACCAGGTCCAGTGGCGAATTGGCGGCGAACACCGGCGCGCTGAGCGCCAGACCGAGGGCTACGGCGAGGAACGAGCGTTGCATTCGACTTCTCCTGTCGAGGGTTCAAGACTGCGCGGCGGCCAAGAGGCTGCGGCCGAGGTAATCCTTTGGATCCGTGACGCCCGGCAGGACGAAGAAATAACCGCCGCCGATGGGCTTGATGTATTCCTCCAGGGGCTCGCCATCCAGGCGCTTCTGCACGGCGATGAAGCCCTGCTCGAGATCGGCCTGGTAGGCGATGAACAGCAGACCCATGTCGAGCTGGCCGTTCTTGCGCACACCGTTGGAGTAGTTGAAGGGGCGGCGCAGGATGAGATTGCGCTGGCTTTCCGGGGTACGCGGGTTGGCCAGGCGGATATGGGCGTCCAGGGGCGTGACCTTGCCCTTGGGATCGCTGGCGTAATCCGGCACGTCGGTCTCGTGACCGCCCGACATGGGCGCACCGCTGGCCTTGCGCCGCCCGAAGATGGCTTCCTGCTCCTGCAGTGGCGTGCGATCCCAGCGCTCGACGAAGTTGCGGATGATCCGCACCGCCTGGTAGCTGCCCTGGGCCGCCCAGGCGGGCTCGCCGTTGCCGGGCTGCACCCAGACGATGTGGTCCATGGCCTGCTGGTCGGTGGAATCGGGGTTGGCGGAGCCATCGCGGAAGCCGAGGAAGTTGCGGGCGCTTTCCGCAGGCTTGCCGGGTACCGGGTCCTGCACGGGCACGCTGCCTTCCTGCTTCCAGCGGATCGCCAGCAGGTCGGGCAGGTTCTTCACGATGTCGCGCAGGGCGTGGATGTTGGTGTCGGGCGTATTGGCACAGAACTGCAGGCAGAGATCGCCGTGGCAGCAATCCGCTTCCAGTGCATCGTTGGGAAAGCCGGTCATGCGCTGCAGGTGCTTGGGCTTGGCCGCCGCCAGGCCGAAGCGGTCGTCGAACAGGGACTCGCCCACCGAGACGGTGATGGTGAGGTTGTCGGGCGTCACCACCGGGCCGAGGATGCCGGAGTCCAGCGGCGGTAGCTTGGGGTCCACCTCGGGTACGGGGCCGCCCTGCATGAGGAAGCGAATTCGCTCGTCGAGGGTGCGCAGCAGCCGTTCCAGGTCTTCGCGATCGCTGGCCAGCACATCGAAGGCCACGACCATGCCGGCCGCCGGGCGCGGCGTGACGATGCCGCTTTGGTGCCGGCCAAAGAATTCCTGGCGTTGATGGGTGTTGGCGCTGCCCGGGGCGCGGGTCACCTCGGCGGTGCTGGCGGCCTGGGCGTGCATCGGGCAGAGCCCGGCGCCGGCCAGGGCCAGGCCGGTGGCGCCGAGGCCGCTCAGCAGCCGACGGCGGTCGATATTGGGCTGATCGGAAGGTTTCTTCATGACGAGGTCTTGGTCGCGACAAGGCCTAGGGCCGGGGCTACCTGGTCGAGAGACTCGGCCAGGGCCTGGGCCGCTGCGGCGATGCGGTTGCGTTCTTCGGGGGAGAGGCTGGCATAGGGACGCTGCTGATCGCCCAGGGCCGTAGCGAAGGCCTGGACCCGGCTGTCGAGTTGCTGCTGCAGGTCCTGGTGGCCTTTGCTCAACAGGGGCCGCAGCAGGTCGATGATCTTGCGGGTGCCGTCCAGGTTCGCGGCGAAGCCGGGCAACACGAGCTGGCTGTAGCGCTCTTCCTCGCCGGAAATGCGCGTGGTGGCCAGATTGTGCAGCAGGCGTGCGGCGTTGCCGCTGAGTTGCTCCGGCGGCAGCGACTGACCGAGCAGGGCGTCACGTAGCGCCGTGGCGTCCTGTTGCAGTTGGGCGACAACTGGCTCTAATCCCGCTGTGCTGTCGGCTACGAAGAGACCCTGTTCGAGGCGGTGGAAACCACCGAAGGCGGGATCCTGCTCGCGCTTTTCGTAGTAGTCGGCGCGCGCGTTGAGGCGATTGTCCAGCTCGGCGAAGCGCTGGGCGGTAGCGGCCAGGCGCTGGTAGGGCAGGCGGGCGGCAGCGTAGGCGGCGCGGGCCTGGTCCAGGTCGCCAGCGGCCAGGGCTTGCTGCAGCGCAGTGATGCCCTGCAACAGCAGGCGGCTCTGCTGATTCAGGTAGACGCGGTATTCCGACAGCGGTCCGATGAACTGCGTCAGGGTCGGGCCGGCCTTGCTGGCGGCTTCCGAGGCGGCGGTGGGGAGTACCTTCAGCGTCCCGCGCGGATTGCTCAGCAGGCCGCAGGTGATGGCGTAGTCACCGGGAGCGAGGGTGGCGTTGATGACCTGACTGAGGCCGGGGGCGATGTTCTCGCGCTCCTCGACTACCAGGACGCCGTCGAGAATCTCCCATTCAACCGCCCGGTCCGAGCGGTTGACGATACGGAAGCGCGCCGGTCCGGCGGGCACTTCCAGGGCATTGGGCTCGCAGCGATTGGCCAGGATGTCGACCTTGATTTCGCCGTCGGCCACGACGGCATGACGCTCACCTGCCGAGCGCGAGGCGTAATAGAAGGCCGCGGCCGCCACGATCAGCAGGCTGGCGGAGCCGAACAGGGCCAGGCGCAGGGCCGGCGAGGTCTTCTTCGGCAGGTTGGCGTTCGGTGCGTTCACGGCTGGCGCTCCAGCGAAGCGGTAGAGGGATTCGCCGCGGCCGGGCGCGGCGGTGCCGGCGTGCGGAAGAACAGCGGCAGGGTTACGGCGAGGAACAGCAGGTAGGCACCCAGGGTGCTCACGGTCGGGGTGTCCTGGTAGCCGAACATGCCGGCCAGCACCGTGCCCACCGGGCCGTCGGCGGGCAGTACGTCACTCCAGTCGAACACCACCTGCTGCAGGGCATTCCACAAGCCGGCTTCATGCAGCGCCTTGACCGAGTTGGTGAACAGGCCGGCCGCGACGAAGAGGATGAACAGCCCGGTGAAACGGAAGAACTTGCCGACGTTCAGGCGCACGCCGCCGGTGTAGAGGCCATAACCCACGCCGATGGCGATGATCAGCCCCAGCAGTGCCCCCAGGGGCGCCCCCGGGCCGGCGCTCTGCTGGAAGATGGCCAGCAGGAAGAACACGGTTTCCAGCCCTTCGCGGGCGACCGCCAGGAACACCATGCCGATCAGGGCATAGACCTGGTGGCGCGAGGCGGACAGGGCGTTCTCCAGGGATTCGTGTAGTTCGCTCTTGATGGAGCGCGCCGCTTTGCGCATCCAGAACACCATGGAGGTCAGAATGGCGGTCGCGGCCAGGCCGACCACGGCCTCGAATAGCTCCTGCTGGCGCTGGGGAAACTCGGCGCTGGCCAGTTGCAGACCGGCGCCGACGAAGAGCGAAAGGGCCGCTGCCAGCATCACGCCGATCCACACCGCGGGCATCCAGTGACCGCGGCCGGTGCGTTGTAGGTAGCTGGCGATGATGCCGACGATGAGCGCCGCTTCGATACCTTCGCGGAGCATGATCAGGAAAGGGACGAGCATGGAGTGGATCACCGACTGGGAAGAGAAAGAGCGAACGTCTTTCGCAATCGGCACTTTGTATCACAATGATTCGGTTTGTTAAATGAGGATGATTCTCGTGCGGCTACTCGCCAGGGCTGCACCAAGGAGGCTGGCGCGTGGTTTTGAACTTAACCGTGGAAGATCACGGCGGTGTCGGGCGCCTTACCCGTGGCGAAGCGCCGGACCTCGCGCCAGTTACGCAGATCGACCACCGCCAGCTGGTTGTCTTCCAGCGCCGCGAACAGTCGCTCGCCGCTGGGATCGAGATTGAGGCCCGGTACGGCACTGCCCATGGGCAGATAGGCCACTTCGGCCAAGGTGTCGGGCCTGAGCAGTGACAGGCTTTTGTCCGCCAGATTGGAGACCAGCAGGCGACCATCCGGCAAGGCGACTACGCGTACGGCTTCGCCGCGCAGCTTGGTCTGACTGATGGGGGATAGGTCGCGGGCGTCCAACGCATGAAGGATGCCGGCGAAGCGATCCAGCACATAGAAGATGCGCTCGTCCGGACTCAGGCAGCAGCCTTCCGGCGCCTGGCCAAGCAGTCTTTTCACCGGCAGGACGGCGGGATTGTGGGTATCCACCAGGATCACCAGGCCGCTCAGGGTGTCGGCGACATAGGCGCGCCGCCCGTCACGGGTCAGTACGAAGTAGTGGCTACGGGTGCCGCCCACCGGGACGATCTGGCTGGGGTATTCGGCAGTGGCGGGCTGGTCGAAGCGGATGAGCAGCGAATCGGTCTCGCTGAGCACATAGAGGCGACCCTGGTCATCCAGGCGCATGCCGTGCAGGCGATGATAGGGCGACAGATCGAGGGATCGCACCAGGCGGCGTTCGGCGAGATCGATCACGCTGACCTGATGGCCCCCTTCGCCAGGCGCCTGCCAGCTTTTGACCCCGTACTGGCCGACATAGGCATAGCGCCCTTGACGATCAGCGACGATCTCATGGGGTTGCGCAGGCAGCTCCAGGCTACCGACGCGCTCGCCGTCGGCCAGGCGGTAGAAGCCGACGCCGGGCGCTTCCTTCTCGACCAGCGCGAGATACTCGGTGTTCGCCGCGAGGGCGCGGAGCGGATAGCTGCCCAGCAAGGGCAGGGCGGCACTGGCGGCGAACAGGCCGAGGGCCTGGCGGCGATTCAGGTGAGGCATAGGAGGTCTCCCGATGGGCAAGCCTCCCTGCCAGGGTCAAGCGAATCCGTGCTACTCGAACAGACCCTTGAACCAGTCCCAAAGTCCCACGTGGTAATCCGGCAGGATGTCGATCCCGAGCGCGGACTTGAGCAGATAGAGCAGCACCAGGCCCACCAGGCCGCAGGCCAGCAGGATCACCGCCAGCATGACGGCCTTGCCGAGCAGCGACAGTTCCTGCTCCAGGCGCGAGAGCTGACGGTAGTTGCGCCCGGCCAGGACGACGAAGTAATAGCGGCGATGCCAGAATTTGAGGGTGCCGCGCAGGTCGATGCTGTGCTTGCCCCAACTGCGGGTGCCGAAGGCCAGTTTGAGCGCTTCCAGCTGTTCCTCGGTGAAAGAGTCGCGTAGTTCTTCCGGGAGCCGCTCCTTCAGGCCGGCGATGAAGGGGTCATGGCGATAGCTGCGGTCCTGCATATGAAGTGCTTCCCTCTGAGTGGTGCAGAAGCAGTCAGAAAGACCGAACAGGCCAGTGTTCCGCCGAAACGGATGGGCGGAGTCCTAGGCGGGACGACTGGTCAGGCGGTGACTCGCCGCGGCCTGATCACCTCGGCCCGTGCCCGTAGCTGGCCACAGCCGCCATCGACGTCCTGCCCGGCGGAATTGCGCACCTTGGTCAGCACACCGCGACTGTGCAGGTAGCGCACGATCTGCACTATTCGCTCGCCGTCGGGGCGCTGGTAGTCGTCCACTTCCAGGCTGTTGTAAGGGATCAGGTTGAGCACGCCGTACTTGCCTTTCAGCAGGCGCAGCAGTTCATCCATTTCCTCCTGGCTGTCGTTGATGCCGGCCAGCAGAGTCCATTGGTACTGGATGGGATAGCCGATCGACCGGGCATAGGTCTCGCCCTGTTCGATCAACTCGGCGGGCTCGTAGCGTGGCGCTCTGGGCAGTAGCCGGGCGCGGCGCTCGGCATTGGTGCTGTGCAGTGACAGGGCCAGGGCCGGCTTGACGGCCTGCTGGGGTAGTCGCTCGAACACCCGAGGATCGCCTACCGTGGAGAACACCAGGTTGCGGTGGCCAATACCGCCGGCGGTGCCCAGCAGGTCGATGGCCTCCAGCACGTTATCCAGGTTGTGGGCCGGCTCGCCCATGCCCATGAAGACCACCTTCTTCACCGCTCTGATCCGGCGAGCCAGGGCCACCTGGGCGACGATCTCGGCGCTGCCCACCTGGCGCAGCAGACCGCTCTTGCCGGTCATGCAGAAGACGCAGCCTACGGCGCAGCCGACCTGGGACGACACGCAGAGGCCATCGCGGGGCAGCAGGACGCTTTCCACCGCCTGGCCGTCCGCCAGGGTCACCAGCATCCGCGCCGAGCCATCGGCGCCCGGATGCTCCGAGGTGACCCGGGCCAGCCCCTCCAGCCGCTCGGTCAGCGCCGGGATGGCCTTGCGTACCTCCAGCGGCAGGAAGTTCTCCGCCTGCTGGCGGCGAGTTCCGGTGTCCAGCGGCAGTCCCTGGCACCAGGCGCGCAGGATCCGGGCGCTGTGCTTGGGCTTGGCGCCAGCATCGGCGAGCAACTGGACGACATCGGAAATACGCATGGGCAAAGGGCAGGTCGGGGCGGGCGGCGATAATAGGCCAGTGCAGGGATGCTATCCTAGTCCTTTGCAAGACGAGGACACGTCATGAAGTTCATCCACCAGCGCGAGCATCTCAACGAGGGCGACCTGGTCGTCATCCAGAGTTCGGGGGTGTGCAACATCCGCCTGATGAACGATGCCAATTTCCGCAGCTTCAAGAACGGCGGCCGCCATACCTACCACGGCGGCGCCTTCGACCGCTTTCCGGCGCGCATCACCGTACCCAGCACCGGCTTCTGGAACATCACCCTGGACACCGTCACCAAGCGGCCGATCAGCGTGACCCGCAAGCCCGATATCAAGCATTCCATCAAGATCGTCCGCCGCTCGCCTTCCGAGCTGCGCTGAGGCGGCGGTCACCCCCAGACGGGTGACCCTGGCCGTCATTTCGGCTGCAACTCCAGCAGCCGAGCGTTCGCACCGTCTTCCAGTACCCAGAGACTACCGTTGGGGCCTTCCTCGACGTCGCGGATGCGGGTGCCCATGGCATAGCGCTCCACCTCCTGCGCTTCTTCGCCCTTGAGCTCGATCCGCACCAACGACTTGGATGACAGACCACCGATGAAGGCGTTGCCCTTCCAGGCGGGGAAGCGATTCCCCTCATAGATCATCAGACCGGCGGGCGAGATCACCGGCGTCCAGGTGATCTTCGGCGGGATGAATTCCGGGCGGGTGTCATGATCCGGGATCGGCTTGCCACCGTAGTGATCGCCGTTGGAAACCTCGGGATAGCCGTAGTTGCCGCCACGCTGGATCAGATTCAGCTCGTCCCCACCTTGGGGGCCCATCTCCTGTTCCCATAGCCGGCCCTGGGCGTCGAAGGCGATCCCCAGCGGATTGCGATGGCCCAGCGACCAGACCTGAGCCGCGACACCACCTTGCTGGGCGAAGGGGTTGTCCTGGGGAATGCTGCCATCGTCGTTGAGGCGAATGAGCTTGCCCAGGTTGCCGGTCATATCCTGGGCCGGGGTGAATTTCTGCCGTTCACCCGAGGTGATCCATAGCTTGCCGTCCGGCCCGAATCTCATCCGATGGCCATAGTGGCCATTGCCGGTGACCTTGGGCGTCTGGCGCCAGATCACCTTGAGATCGCTGAGCGAGCCGCTGCCGTTTTCCTTCAAGGTCAACTTGGCACGGGCCACGGCAGCACCCTGAGTGCTGCCTTCGCCGGCTTCGGCATAGCTCAGGTAGATCAGATGATTGCCGGCGTATTGCGGATGCAGGATGACATCGCCCAAGCCACCCTGGCCGGCATGAACTACCTTGGGCACGCCGCTGATGTTCTGCGCCTTGCCGGTCTGCACATTCAGATGCTTGAGCGCGCCACCTTTCTCGGTGACCAGGGCGGTGCCATCGGGCAGGAAGGCGATGGCCCAGGGTGCGTCAAGGGTGGCCCGTGGGGTGGCGGTAAAGGGCCACTGAGCTTCACTCAGCGCCTGGGGCGCGGCACTGACATTCAGGGTGGCGAGACCGAGCAGGAGACTGCCGGCGGCTAGGGTAAGGCCTCTCATGGGCACGCGATCCTCGTCGGTGGAAGTCCTTACACCCTAGTAGGAGCGCTATTCGTGAGGGAGAGATATTTGTTACGTAAGGCGACAGAGAATATTCATATAGTATAGGTAAGTGCGGATTAATTAGGGCGTTGCTCTGAAAAAATCCATAACGCCGCTAACCTCTTTTCCATACAAGCCTTTTAAAAATTCTGCCCTGTTTGGTAGTTTGTAAATGTCGGGCGCAGCTGACAGGAAAAAAAGTAATGACATGCCGATTATGAAAGCAGGTGCATTCCTTACTTTTATATTTTTCCTGATTTCTGATCTGAGGTAGTTCTCGTAATCAGATCTTTCTTTTTTTGCGTCCAAGCTTTTGAGCTTGAGCATTTTACCCTTTGTGGTGCTGACATGAAATATTAGCAAGAATATCAGGCTAATGAAGGCCCATAGGGGTGGTTGAGGCGTTCCTAGTGAAGCAATGCTGAAGGTAAAAGCTATCATTCCTGTCATTTTGTTTAAGTGTATCTCCCACTCTCTGACTTCCGCAGTTATGGTGCGGTAGTCCTGGACGGGATCAACAGGTTTTTCATTTTTCATGAGTTTCCTTGCCGCATAGAATGGCTGGCGAGTTTAGATGGTGGCTAAATATTAGCTGTCATACCCCAAATTCGGCGCCAACCACCGCTCCGTCACCGCCAGCTCCTGCCCCTTCCGCTCGGTATAACGCTCCACCTGATCCTTGTCGATCTTGCCCACGGCGAAGTACTGAGCCTCGGGGTGGGCGAAGTACCAGCCGCTGACGGCGGCGGCTGGGAACATGGCGTAGTGTTCGGTGAGGAAGACGCCGCTGCGGCCGGCCTCGTTGAAGCGTGCCTCCGGATCGAGCAGCTTGAAGAGGGTGGCCTTCTCGGTGTGGTCGGGGCAGGCGGGGTAGCCGGGGGCAGGGCGGATGCCCTTGTATTGCTCGCGGATCAGCGCCTCGTTGTCCAGGGTCTCGTCGGCGGCATAGCCCCAATGCTCCTTGCGCACCCGCTCGTGCAGCCACTCGGCGCAGGCCTCGGCGAGGCGGTCGGCCAGGGCCTTGACCATGATGGAGTTGTAGTCGTCGCCCTTGCGTTCGTAATCCTTGGCCAGCTCTTCGGCGCCGATGCCGGCGGTGACGATGAAGCCACCCACATAGTCGGTGACGCCCGTCTCCTTGGGTGCGACGAAGTCGGCCAGGGACAGGTTGGGTTTGCCCTCGGGCTTGATGGTCTGCTGGCGCAGGTGATGCAAGGTAGCCAGTGGCTGACCGTCCTCGCCGTAGACTTCCAGGTCGTCGTCGCGCACCTGGTTGGCCGGCCAGAAGCCGAACACGGCGCGGGCCTTGATCAGCTTCTCGTCGATCAGCTTCCTCAGCATGGCCTGGGCATCGTGGAACAGCGCGGTGGCCGCTTCGCCCACCACCTCGTCGGTGAGGATGCGCGGATACTTGCCGGCCAGGTCCCAGGAGATGAAGAAGGGCGTCCAGTCGATGTACTCGGCCAGCACCGCCAGGTCGATGTTCTCCAGCACCCGCGTGCCGGTGAAGCTCGGCTTGGTCGCCTGGTAGCCCAGCCAGTTGAAGGCCGGCTTGTTGGCCACCGCCTTCTCGTAGGACAGGCGTTCGGTGCGGGCGCTGCGATTGGCGGTGCGCTCGCGCACCTCGACATAGTCGGCGCGGGTGCGCTCGACGAAGCCGGCCTTGAGTTCCTTGGACAGCAACTGGGTGGCCACGCCTACGGCGCGCGAGGCGTCGGTGACGTAGACCACGGCATCGTTCTTGTACTGCGGCTCGATCTTGACCGCGGTGTGCGCTTTGGAGGTGGTGGCGCCGCCGATCATCAGCGGCAGGGTGAAGCCCTGGCGCTGCATTTCCTTGGCGACATGGACCATCTCGTCCAGCGAGGGGGTGATCAGGCCGGAGAGGCCGATGATGTCGCACTTCTCGGCGATGGCCGTCTGCAGGATCTTCTCCGCCGGGACCATGACGCCGAGGTCGACGATGTCGTAGCCGTTGCAGCCCAGCACCACGCCGACGATGTTCTTGCCGATGTCGTGGACGTCGCCCTTGACCGTGGCCATGAGGATCTTGCCCTTGGCTTCGGGCTTGTCGCCTTTTTCCGCCTCGATGAAGGGGATCAGGTGGGCCACCGCCTGCTTCATCACCCGGGCGGACTTGACCACCTGGGGCAGGAACATCTTGCCCGAGCCGAACAGGTCGCCGACCACGTTCATGCCGCTCATCAGCGGGCCCTCGATGACCTCGATGGGCCGCGCGCACTGCTGGCGGCACTCCTCGGTGTCCTCGACGATATAGGTAGTGATGCCCTTGACCAGGGCGTGCTCGAGCCGCTTGTCCACCGGCAGGCCGCGCCATTCCTCGGTCTCGGCTTCCTTGACCGCGCCACCACCCTTGTAGTCGTCGGCGATGGCCAGCAGGGCGTCGGTGCCTGCCGGGGTGCGGTTGAGCACCACGTCTTCGACCCGTTCGCGCAGGGCGGCCGGGATCTCGTCATAGATCTCCAGCTGGCCGGCGTTGACGATGCCCATGGTCAGGCCGTTCTGGATGGCGTGGTAGAGGAAGACCGAATGGATGGCCTCGCGCACCGGGTTGTTGCCGCGGAAGGAGAAGGAAACGTTGGATACGCCGCCCGAGGTGAGGGCGTAGGGCAGGTTATCGCGGATGAAGGCGCAGGCGTTGATGAAGTCGACCGCGTAGTTGTTGTGTTCCTCGATCCCGGTCGCCACGGCGAAGATGTTGGGGTCGAAGATGATGTCTTCCGGCGGGAAGCCGACCTGGTTGACCAGGATGTCGTAGGAGCGGGCGCAGATCTCGTTCTTGCGCGCCTCGGTATCGGCCTGGCCGTCTTCGTCGAAGGCCATGACCACCACTGCCGCGCCGTATCTCTTGCACAGCTTGGCGTGATGGATGAAGGCCTCGACGCCTTCCTTCATGGAGATGGAGTTGACGATGCCCTTGCCCTGGATGCACTTGAGACCGGCCTCGATCACCTCCCATTTGGAGGAGTCGATCATGATCGGCACCCGGGAGATGTCCGGCTCGGAGGCGATCAGGTTGAGGAAGGTGACCATGGCCGCCTTCGAATCCAGCATGCCCTCGTCCATGTTGATATCGATGACCTGGGCGCCGGCTTCCACCTGCTGTTGGGCCACTTCCAGGGCCTCGGCGTAGTTCTCTTCGCGGATCAGCCGGGCGAACTTGGCCGAGCCGGTGATGTTGGTGCGCTCGCCGACGTTGACGAAAAGCGACTCGCGGCTGATGGTGAAGGGTTCCAGGCCGGAGAGGCGGCAGGCCTTGGGAATCTCCGGCAACTGCCGCGGCGGATGCTTGGCGACCGCTTCGGCGATGGCCCGGATGTGCGCTGGGGTGGTACCGCAGCAGCCGCCGACGATGTTGAGCAGGCCGCTGGCGGCGAATTCCTCGACCACCGCCGCCATCTGCGCCGGGGTTTCGTCGTATTCGCCGAAGGCGTTGGGCAGACCGGCGTTGGGGTGGGCGGAAACGAAGGTGTCGGCCTTGGTCGCCAGTTCCTCGACGTAGGGTCGCAGTTCCTTGGCGCCCAGGGCGCAGTTGAGGCCGACGGATATCGGCTTGGCATGACGCACCGAGTTCCAAAAGGCCTCGGTAGTCTGGCCGGACAGCGTCCGGCCGGAGGCATCGGTGATGGTGCCGGAGATCATGATTGGCAGTTCTATGCCGACCTCCTCGAACACACCCTGGACCGCGAAGATCGCCGCCTTGGCGTTCAGGGTATCGAAGATGGTCTCGATCAGGATCAGATCGGCGCCGCCGTCGATCAGGCCACGGGTGGCCTCGGTGTAGTTCTCCACCAATTCGTCGAAGGTGACGTTGCGATAGCCGGGGTTGTTGACGTCCGGAGAGATGGAGCAAGTACGGCTCGTCGGACCGAGCACCCCGGCGACGAAACGCGGGCGATCCGGGGTTTCCAGGGTCTTGGCGTCGGCCACCTCACGAGCGACCCGGGCACCGGCCAGGTTCAGCTCATAGGTGATTTCTTCCATGCCGTAGTCGGCCTGGGAGACGCGGGTGGCGTTGAAGGTGTTGGTCTCGAGGATGTCGGCGCCGGCATCCAGATAGGCCTTCTCGATCTCGGCGATGATCTTCGGCTGGGTCAGCAACAGTAGGTCATTGTTGCCTTTGACGTCGCTGGGCCAGTCGGCGAAGCGCTCGCCGCGATAGTCCGCCTCTTCCAGCCGATAGCTCTGGATCATGGTGCCCATGCCGCCGTCGAGGATGAGGATGCGCTGCGCGAGGGCTTGGCGAAGGGCGGCGAGACGAGCGGTACGATCGGTCATGGGCGTTCCAAAGATGAAGAGATACTGGCGAAGGGCGGCAGCATAGCAAAAGCCGGGGCCAGCCCCGTGGCTCGCAACCTCTGATGATGAGCGCCGCTCATGTAGCCCCGGCGCACCGTTCATGCCAGCGGGACGCGGCGTCCGGCGCCAGTGGCGTGCAGGCGCGGCACGAGCTGCTTTACTGTCTGGTGACCGACGTTTACTGTGCGTCAAAACTGCGTCATGGAAGGTGGCCGTGATTCCTCTGGTGATTTGTGACGACTCGAACATGGCGCGCAAGCAGCTGGTTCGCTCCCTGCCGGAGGGCTGGGCGGTATCCATCACCCAGGCTACCAATGGCGAAGAAGCCCTGACCGCACTGCGCCAGGGGCTCGGCGAGGTCATGCTGCTGGACCTGACCATGCCGGTCCTGGACGGCTACGGTACCCTGGCGGCCATCCGCAGCGAGGGCCTGCCGGTCAAGGTCATCGTGGTCTCGGGCGACGTCCAGGAGCAGGCCGTCGCACGCGTTCGCGAACTGGGCGCCCTGGATTTCATCCGCAAACCGGCCGATCCCGGCGAACTCGCCAAGGTACTCGAACGCCACGGCATCTATAGTGCCAACGCGGCGGCAACGGCGGAGTCCGCCGAGCCGATCGAGCGGCCAGAGCTGCAGGTCAGCTTCCGCGATGCCCTGCGCGAGGTGGTCAACGTCTCCATGGGACGCGCCGGTGCGCTGCTGGCCAAGGCGCTGGACGTCTTCGTGCAGTTGCCCATCCCCAACGTCAACATCCTGGAAGTCAGCGAGCTGCACATGACGCTGCAGGACGCGCAACGGGAGACCCGCCTGAGCGCGGTGTGCCAGGGCTACATCGGCGAGGGTATCGCCGGCGAAGCCCTGCTGATCTTCCATGACTCCGAATTCGACGACATGGCCCGCCTGGTGCGCTGGCGCGAGACGGGAGAGTCCGGCGACATCGAGATGCTGCTGGACCTATCGAGCATCATCATCGGCGCCTGCCTCGCCGGCATCGCCGAGCAGTTCGACATCCGCTTCTCCCAGGGGCACCCCACCATCCTCGGTCACCATGCGTCCATCGACGAACTCATCGTCGTCAACAAGACCCGCTGGAAGAAGACCCTGGCGGTCGAACTCAGCTACAGCCTGGAAGGCCATAACGTCCACTTCGATCTGCTGCTGCTGTTCACCGAGGACTCGGTGAAGCGCATCACCCGCAAGATCGGCTACCTGATGAGTTGAGCATGGCCGCACAGATCGACATCAACGAGCTCCACTGGCTGCTCGACATCGTGCAGAACATCGACGTCGGCGTGGTGGTGCTCGACCTCGAGTACCGCATCGAGGTCTGGAACAGCTTCATGGAAAACCACTCCGGCCGGATTCTCAGCGAGGTCAGCCAGCAGTCGCTGTTCGCCGTCTTCGCCGAGATCGACCAGGCCTGGTTCCGCGCCAAGGCCGAAAGCGTGGTCCTGCTGGGCACCCGGGCCTTCTCGATCTGGGAGCAACGGCCCTACCTGGTCCACTTCAAGAGCTACCAGCCGATCACCGGCGTGGAAGCCTTCATGTACCAGAACGTGACCTTGCTGCCGCTACGGGATTCCACCGGCGCCATCGCACACATCTGCGTGGTGATCTACGACGTTACCGACGTCGCCATCAACAAGCGCCAGCTGGAGCTTTCCAACGACAAGCTGCAGGAGCTGTCGCGTACCGACCGGCTCACCGGCCTGGCCAACCGGGGCTACTGGGAGGAGCGCCTCACCGAGGAATTCGCCCGCCACCAGCGCTATGGCGGCCGAATGGCCTTGATGATGCTCGACATCGATCACTTCAAGCGCATCAACGACACCTATGGCCATGCGGTGGGTGACCAGGCCATCAAGGCCCTGGCCGAAATGATCAAGACCCACGTCCGTACTGCCGACATCGCCGGCCGCTACGGCGGCGAGGAGTTCGGCATCGTGCTGCTCGATACCGGCGTCGACGGCGCGCGACTACTCGCTGAACGGTTACGCGAAGCGGTGGAGGCGATGCGCCTGGACGTGCTCGGAACGCCGCTAAACTTCACCATAAGCATCGGCATCACCGACCTCTCCGTGCCGCTGGGCAACCATGAACAGATGATCCAGCAGGCCGACAAGGCGCTGTACGACTCAAAGCACGGCGGGCGCAATAGGGTGACCAGCTTCGTCCAGAGCCTGGACTGAGTCGATTATCCGACTGTTTCACTAGGGCTTTCGTCGAGGGGTGGGGTGGCGTAAACTTGTCACACCTGTTGAGGAGTGACCATGAGCGCCATCACCATTACCGACGCGGCTCAGGATTACCTGGCCGACCTGTTGGAAAAGCAGAACACCCCTGGGATCGGTATCCGCATCTTCATCACCCAGCCCGGTACCCAGTACGCCGAGACCTGCATCGCCTATTGCAAGCCCGGCGAAGAGAAGCCCGATGACCAGCCCATCGGTCTGAAGAGCTTCACCGCCTATATCGACGCCATCAGCCAGCCCTTCCTCGAAGATGCCCTGGTGGACTACGCCACCGACCGCATGGGCGGTCAGCTGACCATCAAGGCCCCCAACGCCAAGGTGCCCATGGTCAACGAGGACAGCCCGCTCAACGAGCGTGTCGACTACTACCTGCAGACCGAGATCAACCCTGGGCTCGCCAGCCATGGTGGCATGGTCAGCCTGGTGGACATCGTCGACGACAACGTCGCGGTGCTGCGTTTCGGCGGCGGTTGTCAGGGTTGCGGCCAGGTCGATCTGACCCTCAAGGACGGCGTCGAGCGCACCCTGCTGGAGCGGATCCCCGAACTTACCGCTGTGCGGGACGTGACCGACCATACCAACCGCGAAAACGCCTACTACTGATAGAGCACTCTCGCGGCCACGGAGGGCTATCGATCAGGTCGATAGCCCTTCGGCGTTTCAGTGGCGTGCTGCGTCATCCGGCAAGGCCATCAGACGCTGCTCCTGCGCCCAGTCGAAGTCTTCGCCACGGGATTCCGCCTCGTGGCGGCGCTCGTCCAATCGTTGATAGAGCGCCAGTTCTTCGTCCGGCATGAAGTGCAGGCAGTCGCCACCAAAGAACCACAGCAGGTCGCGCGGGACGCGATGGGCGATCTGCGGATAGCGGCTGAAGATCTGGCTGAGCAGATCCTGACCGAGATAGGCGTATTCCTCGGGTGCCTTGGGCAGCCCGGCGACCAGTTCATCGAAGCGGTCGAGGAACAGCGCGTGATTCTCCGAGGGCACCTGCTCGGCCGCGCCGACGTCGGCCAGGACCGCCCGCAACTGGGCGAGGAGGGCAACGTGGTGATCGAGATAGGAAGTGGCCATGGGTGTCTCCTGAAAAAGCGGCTGCGCAGTATAGGGGCACTGTCCGATATTGTCTGGTTCGACTAGGATCGAACCTTTGCCCTCTGCCGGGGTTATAGGAAGTAGCACTTTTCTTTGCAAATCAGTTCTTGCCGGGAGGCACATGAGTCTAGCTCTCTCCATTCGGGGTCTGACCAAGACCTACAACAACGGCTTCACCGCCCTCAAGGGCATCGACCTCGATGTGGTCGAAGGTGACTTCTTTGCGCTGCTCGGTCCGAACGGAGCCGGCAAGTCGACCACCATCGGCATCCTTTCTACCCTAGTCAACAAGTCGGGCGGCTCGGTGTCGGTGTTCGGCAACGACCTGGACCGTGACCCGTCCGGTTTGAAGCGTTGCCTGGGCGTGGTGCCCCAGGAGTTCAACTTCAACCAGTTCGAGAAGGCCTTCGACATCCTGGTGACCCAGGCCGGCTACTACGGTATCCCCGCCCGCATCGCCGGTGAGCGTGCCGAGGAGTACCTGACCCAACTCGGGCTGTGGGACAAGCGCGACACCCCCTCGCGCATGCTCTCCGGCGGCATGAAGCGCCGCCTGATGATCGCCCGCGCGCTGATCCACAAGCCACGCCTGCTGATCCTCGACGAACCCACCGCTGGGGTCGACATCGAGCTGCGCCGCTCCATGTGGAATTTCCTCACCGAGCTGAACGGGCAGGGGACCAGCATCATCCTCACCACCCACTATCTCGAAGAGGCCGAGCAACTCTGCCGCAACATCGCCATCATCGACCATGGCGAGCTGGTGGAGCACACCAGCATGCGCAAGCTGCTGCAGAAGCTCAACGTCGAGACCTTCATCGTCGACGTGGTCCAGCCGTTGACGGCGGCGCCGCAACTGGAAGGCTATCCGACCCGGCTGCTGGGCGATCACTCCTTCGAGGTGCAGATCGACAAGGCCAGTGGCGTCAATGCGCTGTTCCGCCAACTGGACGCCGCTGGCATCCAGGTCCAGAGCCTGAGAAACAAAGCCAACCGCCTGGAGGAGCTGTTCGTCTCCCTGGTGGAAAAGAATCTAGCCAAGGTCGCCCGATGAGTACCGAATTCCAAGCCAACCTGGTGGCGCTGCGGACCATCGTCCACCGCGAAGTACGCCGCTTCACCCGCATCTGGGCCCAGACGCTGCTGCCTCCGGCGATCACCATGGTCCTCTACTTCGTGATCTTCGGTAACCTGATCGGCAACCGCATCGGTGGCATGGGTGGCTTCACCTACATGCAGTACATCGTGCCGGGCCTGATCATGATGTCGGTGATCACCAACGCCTACAGCAATGTGGTCTCCAGCTTCTTCAGCAGCAAGTTCCAGCGCTCGGTGGAAGAGCTGCTGGTCTCGCCGGTCTCGCCCCACGTCATCCTCATTGGCTACGCCATGGGCGGCATCCTGCGCGGCCTGGCCGTGGCGGCCATCGTCAGCCTGCTGTCGCTGTTCTTCACCCACATGCAGGTGCACCACCTCGGCATCATGCTACTGGTGATCGTCCTGACCGCGGCGATCTTCGCCCTGGGCGGCTTCATCAACGCCGTCTACGCACGCAACTTCGATGATATCTCCATCGTGCCGACCTTCGTGCTGACGCCGCTGACCTACCTGGGTGGCGTCTTCTACTCCATCGACCTGCTGCCCGAGTTCTGGCAGAAGGTATCCCTGGTCAACCCCATCCTGCACATGGTCAACGCCTTCCGCTACGGCATCCTGGGCGTATCGGACATCCGCATCGGGGTGGCGATCGCCTTCATGCTGTTCGCAGTGGTCGTACTTTATCTGGTCAGCATCCGCCTGCTCGTCAGCGGGCGTGGCATGCGTCATTGAGTGTCGAAAGAGTCATGCAGAGCGTAGAACTATCGCCCCTGGGCAAGAGCACCGAGTACGTCAGCCACTACGAACCGGCCTTGCTCTATCCGATCCCGCGGGCGCCCAAGTGGGCGGAGCTGGGCCTGAACGCGGCGTCGCTGCCGTTCCGAGGTGTCGATGTCTGGACCTGCTACGAGCTGTCCTGGCTGCTGCCGTCGGGCAAGCCGGTGGTCGCCATCGCCGAATTCGCCATCCCGGCGGCGTCGCCGAACATCATCGAGTCCAAGTCGTTCAAGCTGTATCTCAATTCCCTGAACCAGTCGGTGTTCGCCTCCTGGGCCGAACTCGAAGCCATTCTGGTCAGGGATCTGAGCGCAGCCGCTGGCGCCCCGGTCGGGGTCACGCTGCTCTCGCTGGACGACTGGGCCGCCCGGGGTATCCAGCGGCCAGCCGGCCAGTGCATCGACGACCTGGATATCACTGTTGACCGCTATGCCGAGCCACAGGTGCAGACCTTGGCCGTTGGTGAAGCGCGGAACAGCCAACGCTTCTTTAGTCATCTGCTGAAGTCGAACTGCCCGGTTACCGGTCAGCCGGACTGGGGTACTGTTGTCGTCGAGTACGAAGCAGGGCTAGCGCTGGACCCAGCGAGCCTGCTGCGTTACCTGGTCGCCTTCCGCCAGCACGCCGACTTCCACGAGCAGTGCGTGGAACGCATCTATCTGGATCTCTGGCAGGTACTGGAGCCGGCACGGCTCACGGTTTTCGCCCGCTATGTACGGCGGGGTGGGCTGGATATCAATCCCTACCGCAGCAGCGACGATATCCAGCCCGGGTCCGAACGTTACGTTCGGCAGTGATCAGATGCCCATGCTGCTCAGGCTGTTCATGATGGACCTGAGCGTACCGGCCATGGTGGGGTGACTGACTTCGAAACGCTCTACCGCCAGATTGACGCCATCCACCAGGCTGCTGTCGCTGGTATGGGTGGCGTCTTCGTTGGCCAGCTGAAACTCGATGTCACGGATCAGGAGCTCCAGGCTTTCCCGGTCCTCGGGCGAAGACGGCGGATCCTGATCCAGCTGGTGGCGGAGTTCGTCGAGTTGTTCCTGCAGATGAGACGTGGTCATGGCGTTTCTCCTGTGTCCGGACTCTTTGACCGCAACGACGGGTCAAAGATCGAGTGACTGAGTTCGGCCACTGAGCCAAAGTAGCAAAGCTATGACTATAATCGGCGCCTTTCAGGCGTCTGAGTGCAACTAGGAGAGAAGCGATGACGGTCGAGCGACGGGGTTCCAGGGTCTGGGGCGCGCTGCTGGCGACAGCCCTGACGTTTGCCGGTCAGGCGATGGCGGCGGAAGCCGAGAATCCCGATCCGTGGGAGGGCTTCAACCGCAAGATCTTCGTGTTCAACGACACCCTGGACACCTATGCCCTCAAGCCGGTCGCCCAGGGCTACCAGCGCTTCACGCCGGGCTTCGTGCAGACGGGCGTGAGCAACTTCTTCAACAACCTGGGGGACGTGCGCAACCTGGTCAACGACCTGCTGCAGGGTAAGGTGGAACACGCCGGGGTCGATACCGCGCGGCTGCTGATGAACACCACCCTGGGCGGCCTCGGCCTGGTGGACGTGGCCACCAAGGCCGGTCTACAGCGCAACGACGAGGATTTCGGCCAGACCCTGGGCAAGTGGGGCGCGAGCAGCGGTCCCTACCTGGTGCTGCCGTTCTTCGGTCCCAGCAGCGTACGTGACGGCCTCGGCCGTATCCCGGACAGCTACACCAGCGCCTATCCCTATGTGGACGACGTGGCGGTCCGCAACAGCGCCTTCGCTCTCAGCACCGTCGACACCCGCGCCGGGCTGCTGCAGGCCGAGCGCCTGATCACCGGCGACAAGTACGTGTTCATCCGCAACGCCTATCTGCAGACCCGGGAATTCAAGGTCAAGGATGGCCACGTGGTGGACGATTTCTAGCGCACGACACGGATGAAACGAAAAAGGCAGCCCTGAGGCTGCCTTTTTTCATTGCTATGGCGTCTAGCGCATCTCGAGCACCGACAGCCCGAGCAATTGCTTGCCCAAATCGGTGGCCTGGACGCGCAGCACCTCGGCATCCGCTTCCAAACCCTTGAGTTCGGGATGACTGGAGGGAATGATCACCGTCACCCGGTCACCGACCGAGAGCGCGGTTTCCGCTTCGATCTGGAAGCCGGTGCTGGACATGTCCACGCAGCGGGCATCGAAACTCTGGTCTCCCACCTTGAGGATGGCCTGGGAATCGACATTCATGCGAATGAAGTCGCGCTTTTCACTGTAAGAGCGGTCACTGGTACTCATGGCAATCCTACTGCGTGGGAGGATGGATAGCGTTAGGCTTGAGGTATAAACTCAAGAAAGGCACCCTGTAAAGAAAATCCATCCCGTTGGCAAGCTTGAACGCCTGGGTGGATGGGAGTAGTGTCTCGCCGTGTCGTAATCACCGTGGCCCGTGTCGGATAGCGTCCGCCGGTTAGCCGTTCGGGTGCATGCCTGGATCCTCTATGTCTAATACGCCTGCCACGCTCTTGATCATTGACGATGACGAGGTGGTTCGCCTCAGCCTCGCCGACTATCTCGAGGACAGTGGCTTCAATGTCCTGCAAGCCAGCAATGGCCAGCAGGGCCTGCAGATCTTCGAGCGTGAACAGCCTGATCTCATCATCTGCGACCTGCGCATGCCGCAGGTCGATGGGCTGACGCTGCTGCGCCGGATCAGTGAGCTCTCCATCGATACGCCCGTGCTGGTGCTGTCCGGCGCGGGGGTGATGAGCGATGTCGTCGAGGCCCTGCGCCTGGGCGCCGCCGATTACCTGATCAAACCGCTGGAAGACCTGGTGGTGCTCGAGCACTCGGTGAACCGGGCGCTGGATCGTGCCCGGCTGCGCCTGGAGAACGATCGCTACCGGGTCAAGCTGGAGAATACCAATCGCGAGTTGCAGGCCAGCCTGAGCCTGCTGCAGGAAGACCAAAACGCCGGTCGCCACGTGCAGATGAACATGCTGCCGGTGACACCCTGGGAAACCGAGGGGCTGAAGTTTGCCCACGAGATCATCCCGTCGCTTTACCTGTCCGGCGATTTCGTCGACTACTTTCGTATTGACGAGCATCGGGTCGCCTTCTATCTGGCGGACGTTTCCGGACATGGCGCCTCATCGGCGTTCGTCACGGTGCTGCTCAAGTTCATGACCACCCGGCTGCTGTACGAGTCCAAGCGCAACGGGACGCTACCCGAATTCAAGCCGTCGGATGTGCTCGGCCACATCAATCGGGGTTTGCTCGATTGCAAATTGGGCAAACACGTGACCATGCTGGGCGGGGTGATCGACGAGACCACCGAGACCCTGAGCTACAGCATTGGTGGGCACCTGCCCTTGCCGGTCCTGCACACGCCGGACGAGACCCGCTTCCTGGAAGGCAAGGGGTTGCCAGTGGGCCTGTTCAAGGAGGCCACCTACAATGACTACCAGATGGCCTTGCCGGAGCGCTTCAGCCTGACCCTCTTTTCGGATGGCATCTTCGATCTGCTGCCGGGAGATAATTTGAAAGAGAAAGAAAGCAGCCTGCCCGATCACGTTCGCCGCGCCGGCGGTACACTGGCAGGCCTGAGTGAAGCCCTTGATCTGGCAGCGGTCAATGACATGCCTGACGATATCGCTTTGCTGGTGTTGAGCAGGAATCTGGCATGAGCACCGGAAAAATCCAATTTGCCGAGCAGGACGGTACCTTTGTCCTGAAATTCACCGGCGAGGTGCGCCTGACCCTCTGCTCGGCGCTGGATGCGACCATCGAGCACATCTTCTCGTCGCTGAATTTCTCGTCCATCGTCATCGACCTGACCGAGACGCAGAGTATCGACAGCACCACCCTGGGCCTGCTGGCCAAGCTGTCGATCCTCTCGCGGCAGCGCATCGGCCTGCTGCCCATGCTGACGACGAACAACCCGGACATCCTGCGGCTGCTGGATTCCATGGGCTTCGATCAGGTGTTCAATATCGTCGAGACCGTGCTGCCTTGCCCGGAGTGCCTGACCGACCTGCCACCGCAGGACCAGTCCGAAGCCGAGGTGCGCAGTCGTGTGTTGGAAGCCCATCGGGTGTTGATGGGCCTGAATGAATCCAACCGCAATGCCTTTCGCGATCTGGTCAGTGCCCTGGAAAGGCACTGACCGCGTCGGCTCTTAGCGCTTGCCGGGCAGCAGCACTTCCAGCTTTTCCTGATCACGCGCGAATTGGCGAATACCTTCGGCCAGCTTCTCGGTGGCCATGGCATCCTCATTGTGCGCCCAGCGGAAGGCCGCCTCGTTCAGTTGCTGCTTGGGCTCACCGCCCTTGCTGTCGGCGGTCAGCACGCGCGGCAGGTCGCCCTGGGCGTCCGACAGCTGCTGTAGCAGCTCGGGACTGATGGTCAGGCGGTCGCAGCCAGCCAGTTGCTCGATCTGGTTCAGGTTGCGGAAGCTGGCGCCCATGACTACGGTCTTGTAGCCGTTGGCCTTGTAGTACTGGTAGATGCGGGTCACGGACTTCACGCCCGGATCTTCGGCGCCTTCGTAATCACGGCCTTCGGCCTTCTTGTACCAGTCGTAGATCCGGCCGACGAAGGGCGAGATCAGGAATACGCCGGCGTCGGCGCAGGCTGCGGCCTGGGCGAAGGAGAACAGTAGGGTCAGGTTGGTCTGGATGCCTTCCTTCTCCAGTTGCTCGGCCGCGCGGATGCCTTCCCAGGTGGAGGCGATCTTGATCAGCACGCGGTCCTTGCCGATACCGGCCTTTTCATAGAGTTCGATCAGGCGATGGGCGCGCTCCAGGGTGGCGGCGGTGTCGAACGACAGGCGCGCGTCCACCTCGGTGGAGATGCGGCCGGGAATCAGCTTGAGGATCTCGCCACCCACGGCCACGGCGAAACGGTCGCAGGCCAGGCCAATGTCGCCACCGGCGCCGCTGAAGGCGGCCTGCAGATGGTCTTCGTAGCGGGGCAGGGCGGCCGCCTTGAGCAGAAGCGAAGGGTTGGTCGTGGCGTCGTAGGGCTTGAGGCGGGCAATGGCGTCCAGGTCGCCGGTGTCGGCAACGACCGTGGTGTATTGCTTGAGTTGTTCCAGCTTGCTCATGGCAGGTCTTTCCTTCGGTTAACGAATGGACATCGTGGAGACGTGACTCAATGGCCTCTGAGAAGTTCAGTGGCCTCGTCGTACAGGCGCAGCGGATCAGGGCTGCGATGCAACTCGGTGGACAACAGTTGACGAAAGCGCCTGGCGCCAGGAAAACCCTGTGCCAGGCCAAGAACATGCCGAGTGACGTGATGGACGACGCCACCCTGCTGCAGATGCGCCTCGACGTAGGGGCGTAGCTGCAGCATGACCTCATGCCGGCTGATCTGCGGATGATCCGCGCCATACAGCGCGGCGTCCACTTCGGCCAGCAGGTAAGGGTTCTGGTACGCCTCACGGCCCAGCATCACGCCATCGAAGACCTGCAGCTGCTCGCGGCAGGTCTCCAAAGTCTTGATGCCGCCATTGAGGATGAACTCCAGATCCGGGAAATCCTGCACCAGCTGCGCGGCCACCTCGTAGCGCAGCGGCGGGATCTCGCGATTCTGCTTGGGCGAAAGCCCTTCGAGGATGGCGATGCGGGCGTGGACGGTGAAGCTGCGGCAACCAGCCTCGGCGACCTGGCCGACGAAGTCCCGCAGCGCGTCGTAGCTGTCGCGGCCGGAGATCCCGATGCGGTGCTTGACCGTCACCGGAATGGCCACGGCATCGCGCATCGCCTTGACGACGTCCGCCACGCGCTCGGGATAGGCCATCAGGCAGGCGCCGATCAGGTTGTTCTGTACCCGGTCGCTGGGGCAGCCAACGTTCAGATTGATCTCGTCATAGCCCGCCTGCTCGCCCAGCCGTGCCGCCGCGGCCAACTCCTGTGCCACGCTGCCACCCAGTTGCAGGGCAACGGGATGCTCGGTCCGGTCATGGCGCAGGAAGCGCTGGGCATCGCCATGCAACAGGGCGCCGGTGGTGACCATCTCGGTATAGAGCAGGGCATGTTGCGAGAGCAGGCGATGGAAATAGCGGCAGTGGCGGTCCGTCCAGTCCATCATCGGCGCCACGGAAAAGCGGCGGGAGGGCTCAGGGCGCGTGGTTACTGGGTTTGAGGCGGTTTCGGCAAGCATTCGGAAACTTCGTTTGTAGCACTGTTCTGCCCGGTTTCAGCGTGCTTTTCCTGGCTCAGTGCTGAGTTCGAGCACTCGGAAAAACGTCTAACACTCGGCAGCAGACTGGAAGGATGGCACGGCGAGAACGCGCTAGGGCGTGAATGTTTATGCCCAGATCAGGCTGCGCCGCGAGAGGGAAACAGTCTATCAAGAATCCCAGGTTTCTGAGCGGGCGGCGACCGTCCCAGCTGCTGTGGTGAACAGCTGAAGCGACTAATGCGATGGGAGCCCCAGATTTTTAACAGCGTGACTGCGCGCCGACATTTTCGCTGGCTATCGGTTTGCCCGGCGCACTTACGCTGCTGATCTATTCCCTGGTGGTTGAGCGGACCGACGATGCTGATGCCGTCGTGGCTGGTCAGGTCGGTGACGCCGCCTGCGCGATCGCCGTTGGCCGGCAGCTGCTGGCTGAACAGGCCGCAGGGCACGGATGCCCTGGGCGGTCTGGCCGCTGGGGCTGAAGATGACGACCTGCTCGCCCACGGTGGGCGGATCCCACTCGCGACTCTTGCCGGTGCGCAGGGGGAGCCAGGGCAGTTGGCCGGTCAGCAGGGCGCTGGTCGGTGAGACTGCCATGGTCGACCTCGGCGATGGTGCCGAGGCGGATCAGGTTCTCGATGGGCGGGCGAGGGCGGCGGTGTCGGTCATGCTGCGGAGGAGCAGTTAGGATGCAGCTAGCGACATTTGTGGCGAAATTTCCTACAAATGAAGGTCTCGTGAGCAATAAGGATCTACCAGAGCGCTGACGTCAGACGCTACATGCTTACTTCAATACGGTTTCGACCAGCTGCTTTCGCAGCATACAGCGCTTGATCAGCTTTCTTGGTTATCGAACTGATAGGCTGTCCATAAGAGAACTCGGTAATTCCCAGGCTAATGGTGACCTTGCGTTTTATTGGGAAATCATGGCTTTCTACAGCTTGGCGTAACTTTTCGCCAAGTACCATGCAGCCTGTGATGCTGGTGTCTGGACATACTATAGAGAACTCCTCTCCGCCTGTTCTGCAAAAGACGTCCTTGGTCCTAAGGTTGTTAGATATGAGGGTGGTAAGCTCGGATAGTATTTCATCTCCCTTATCGTGGCCGAAGGTATCATTTATTGATTTGAAATGATCGACATCAAAAGCCACGATTCCGTGCTTGATGAAAATTGGATGAATGGCGTTGGTTAAGCTTTCCATGGTTTCATTGAAGTGACGTCTGTTATAAATCCCCGTCAAAAAGTCCGTTCGGTTGATTACGTCGAGCTCATGGGTTTTCTTGAGGACGAGATACGAGGTCTTGCGGTTTTGATTGGCAAGAAAAAAGAACATCAGGGATAGAAGGCTGCTGACAATAGTGCTCAGTGCAATCAAATAGGAGCTCTTGAACTCTTCACCTTGTGACAGTAGAAAGGCGTCCGATGCCGCGATAGTCATGACGTATTGAAAGTCGTCCATAACCAGAGTTTTAGTCTGTATCAGGCCTTCCTGCTTTGCAGGTGGGATGCCGTTGGTGTAGACGGTGGACGAGACTCCGTTGCTACCGATGAAAGTCAGACCTATTGCCATTTGACCGGAGCTGGAGGCTGGGATGTCGGCCTCCATGAGCTCGCTCAGAGGTACGATGGAGGCAACAAAGGCTGCATTTTCTTCACAGTTTCTGCTGACGCAACCTATTGGGCTGATAAAGAATGCTTGGTGTTTTCCGGGTTCCAGTTCGGTGGGGGACGACACTGTGGTCGTGCCCGTTTCGCGAGCCCTTCGGAAGCTATTAAATAGACTTTCGTTTGAACTTAGGTCAAATCCCGTGCGATATTCGGAACTTGGGGTTGTGGAAAATATAATTGTCAGTGCGGTGCTCTTGCTTTGATTTATCGGTTCTTTGTTTGGCGGGCTGGAGTAGGTTTGATAGTTGAATGGCGAAGATTGATGGATTGCTTGTCTTTTTTTATCTATTGTTTCGGTGTCGATGAATCTGGCAAGGATGTAATTGCCATATGTCTGGCGGAAGGGCAAGGTAAAGCCATTGAACTCCGACTCCGTGGTAATGTCGGAATTTTCTATGAATCTCTTAGTGCTGGTAACTCGTGCCAGCTCGGAGCGAAACCTGGTCTGAACTCTGCTTATACGCTCGTCAGCCAACATTCTAAAATTTGCAGAGACTGCTGTATTTGATTTTTTTTCAACTTGTAGGCACATGTAAAACAAAACGCCAAATGTAGTCAAAAAAACTATCGCTGAGGAAATTACGGTTTGCAGTGGAGTCTTGTCCGAGCTGACTGCATTACTGTCGGGTCTGAATGGCATGGTCGGGTGTCTCGACAATTGGCTAATAGGCTGAAAACCTAATCGGTGATCTTAGGTAAAGGGTCAAGAGAAGAGGTGACAATGTCTGAGCATTGCTCTCTTAGGATTGCCCATTGAAGAAGTGCGGTATCCCCTGGTTGCTTGTCATTACCGGTACATCTTTCTCGCAATGCCTCAATAAGCTTTCTTCGGAATTGCGTGTCTTTGTCTGTCCAGTCAAGTAAGCTTGAGCGATTAAATTCAGAGAGCGCGGATAGTCGCTCGGAAAGCGATTTATCATCGAAAGAATCCATTGATGTCCCTAGTTTTCGATATAGCTTTTGTATCTGCTAGATGTTGCATATCGTCGCGGGAGTAAAAAAATTGACAATAAGAAAATGTGTGATGTGCGTCACATGGCTGCCAGTATCATGACCATTTGGTCGAAAGGCTAATCTAAATAGTGATCATTTAATTTTTGGTGAATCGATTGTTCTTGGTCAATTGACAATAAAATCACAAAGCTTTCGTAAACCTTTCAACTCGGGTTGGCTCTGCGGTCTCGGGGCCCAACTGCCGTGGTTGATCTTTGAGTTGATGGTTAATAACCGTTGCTTTGGATGCTAGACATTGTTTCGCAAATGCAATGTCATAGTCCGCATGCGCACGTAGCCGAGTTGATGCCTTAGCTATCAATTGCCTGATCGTAGAGGCGGCTGTTTCCTACTTGCGTTTGCAGACTGTATGCCTGAAACACCTATAGTCTTTATGTCTGATCTAGTTCGTTCTGAAGATCCGAGGCGAGGAGGCTCATCGAGCTAATGTCCAACACCTCTCTGACGGTTGCCGAGAGGTGAGCTGATCGGCGTCGGGACCGGTCAATGACGGTAATTCGGACAGGTCCGTGGCTCGACTCCTGAATGGAGATCTCGACCTGGTAATGCCATGGAAAAAAGCCTGCGACATAAGCCTTCGTTCTGCTGCTCTGCACCGTGTTACCTGATGGGTTAAGCCTATGAGGGGGCAGGGCCCAGTCTGCGCTCGACGGGTACGCTTCGCTCAATGGTATCGGGCGCAATCCCGCTCGACGGCGATGGATGGCCTGCCAATTTTCAAGAGGGTGTTCATAGACGCTCACAGGCCGGCGTTCAGGCGTTGGCTAAGGCGTCAACGAACGGGCTGGAAGAGGTCAGAGCTACAAATTTGCTACGAAGCGCAACGGGAGGCTCTGGAGGCCGCACCAGACGGGCTTTTCGGCCTCGGTCGGCCCGATCCGTCATGGGCAGCCTCAGTACCTGGTGGATGCGGATACCCCTTGCAGGTATCCGCATCCCGCCTACCCGTTACTTCGGCATCAGCACGGTATCGACCACATGGATCACGCCGTTGGACTGCATCACATCGGCGATGGTGACGGCGGCCTTGCCGCCCTTGGCGTCGACCAGCCAGAGCTTGCCGTCGTGCAGCTTCACGGTGAGATCTTCGCCCTGGACGGTTTTCAGCTTGGTCATGCCGCCATGCATCTTGGCCTCGGCCATCAACTGCTTGGCGGTGTGGGTACCGGGCACTACGTGGTAGGTCAGGATCTTGGTCAGGTCGGCCTTGTGCTCGGGCTTGACCAGGGTATCGACGGTACCGGCCGGTAGCTTGGCGAAGGCTTCGTTGGTCGGGGCGAAGACGGTGAAAGGGCCGCTACCGTTGAGGGTGTCGACCAGACCCGCTGCCTTGACGGCAGCCACCAGCGTGGTGTGGTCCTTGGAATTGACCGCGTTCTCGACGATGGTCTTGGATGGGTACATGGGCGCGCCGCCGACCATGACGGTATCCGCGGCGAAGCTGAGCGGGGCGGTGGCACCTAGGATCGCGAGACTGGCTACAACGGCGATACGCTTGAGCAAGGTGTGCATGTTGCGTCTCCTGAGTTCTTCGGCCCTCCGGATGAGGGTGATGAATGTACGGAGCAGCCCGGCAAACGGATGCATCAAAGCGCGATTATTTTTCCTTGAGCGATGACCGGTCCCGTTGGCGAGCCGGTCGGCGAACCGGCCCGTGGTTCAAGGGAGACCGCCAGTACCGCCCCTGGCGTCAGTGCCGGTGCGAGTCCGGCGGGTACCGTCAAGGTCACGGCCGTATCGTCCTGAAGCAGGCCCAGCGAGTGGGGCTTGCCGTCCGCCGTGATGATCCAGGCCTCGGCGCTCCTGTCTGGCCAATTGGACTTGCCAACGGGTACGAACAGTAGTTGCCGGCCGTCCCCTTGCAGGGTGACGCTGAACGCCAGGCTGCCATTGCTCTGTTCCAGGCGGGCGAGCAGGGCGGGCGCCTCGACCTGGACCGGGCGCAGCAGCACGAGCACCGCCAGCACGAAGGCCGCGGCTAGCGCCAGCCCCGTCGTCCAGCGCCATAGGCGCGGGTTGTTCCAACGGCGGATCGGCTCGGGTGCCGATTCCTTCGTGGGGAACAGCCGTTGCTGGATACCTTGCCAGACGTGAGCCGGCGGTTCGACGACCGGAAACTCGGGTAGCCAGTCGGCGAAATGCCGTTGCCAGGCCGCCAACTGCTCCTGGTAAGCAGGCTCCTGCCGCACGAGCTCCTCCACCTGCAGGCGTTCTTCGGCGGACAGTACGCCCAGGGCGTACTCCGCGATGAGCAGCGACTGCCGGTCAGTAGAAGGGATCTCCTTGTCGTTCATAGGCCCAGGCACGCTCGTAGTTGCAGGAGGCCACGCCGAATCCAGCTTTTCATCGTGCCGAGCGCGATGCTGTGGCGGGCAGCCAGTTCGGCATAGGAGTAGCCCTCGAAGAAGGCGACCCGGATATAGGTCTGCTGATCCTTGCCCAGGGTTTTCAGACAGTGATCGATCTGGCGACTCTGGCGATGGGCTTCGAAGTCTTCGGCGACTGACTGGGTTGCCGGCTTCTCGGCGAGGCTGTCGAGCGACTCGTGGCGATGTTGGGCGCGGCGTCGGTCGATGGCCTTGTGCCGCGCCAGCGTCGCCATCCAGGTCAGGGCGCTGGAAAGCCTGGCATCGAAGGTATCGGCCTTGAGCCAGATGGCGGTATAGGCCTCCTGCAGTACCTCTTCCGCCTCCGCGCGATCTCCCACGTACTGCAGGCATACGCCGAACAGCCTGCTCGAAGTCACGCGGTAGAGCGTTTCGAAGGCCAGGCGATTACCCTGGCCACAGGCCTGCAGCAGGACATTGAGCGCGACGGGCTCGGGATTGGGTTCAGGGGTGGCCGATGCGGCGGATCTGCTCGTCAAGGATGGCGTTCCGAAAGGAGGCGCAGCAGTATTTTATTGTTGCCCGGCAATGGCTGCGCTGCGATGAGCTCTGAAGTGCTGGTCCTGACGGCTTCACTCCCCAGCCAACTGGAAGAGCGACGGGCGATGGGTTCGATTTACCATCGAATCGACGGTTTCGCAATCGCGATTACCGACGTGCGCGAACGCCCTCTCGACTGGCGGGTGGCTGGATGCCTGGCTGGCTCCCTTTGCGTATCCACCCCTTGACCACCTTTACACAAGCCTACATACCAATCCATAGCTGCCTCGCGGGCTGAGCGGCTAGCATGCAGCTCCAGATCGTCTGACTGTTCAGGTAACCCCGATGTCGCTTCCATCCGAATCCCCGCGCTGGACGTCCCGCATTCTGCTGGTGGATGACGATCCGCCGATTCGTGAGCTGATCTGCGGGTATCTGGCGCGCTTCAGCATCCAGGCGCGGGGGGTGGGCGATGGGCGGGAGATGCGTCAGGCGCTGGCGGAGGAGACGTTCGACCTGGTCGTGCTGGATCTGATGCTGCCAGGAGAGGATGGCCTGTCGCTCTGCCGGGCGCTACGGCGGGACAGCGGCATTCCAATCCTGATGCTGACCGCCCAGTGCGAACCCGCCGATCGGATCATCGGCCTGGAGCTCGGCGCCGACGACTACATGGCCAAGCCGTTCGAGCCGCGGGAGCTGGTGGCCCGTATCCAGTCGGTGTTGCGGCGGACGCAGGACAATCGCCACGCCCCGCGCAAGGCGCCGCGGACCTGTGTCAGCTTCGATGGGTGGAAGCTGGACGGGGTCCTGCACCAGTTGCATTCGCCGGCGGGGGTGATGGTGCCCCTGTCCAATGCCGAGGTGCGGCTGCTGTGGGTGTTCATCGAGCACCCGCGCCATGTCCTGAGTCGGGAGCAATTGCTGGATGCCACGCGGGGGCGGGCCATCGAGGCCTTCGATCGGAGCATCGACCTGCAGGTGTCCCGCTTGCGGCAGAAGCTGGGGGATGATCCCCGCGCGCCACAACTGATCAAGACGGTGCGCGGAGAAGGCTATCTGTTCGATGCCAAGCAGATAGGTGCCTAGCCATGCGGCGCCTGGATACCTTGTTCGCGCGGCTGTTCGGGGTGTTTCTGCTGGCCATCCTGCTCGGCCACCTGCTGGCGTTCTTCTGGTTCCGCCATGAGTTCGGCGACCGCCCGCCGCCCCGGCCGCCGCTAGCGATGCGGGAAGCGCCCTTTGAGCCGCCACCGCCGTTTCGGGATCACTTTGCCGACGGTGAGCCCAGTTGGTGGCGACGGGTGGAATGGCTACTGGGCGGCCCCCTGGTGTTCCAGCTCAGCTCCCTGGTGATCGCCGCCTGGCTGGGCGCCCGTTTGCTGACGCGGCCGTTGCGCCAGCTGACGCAGACCGCGGAGCATCTGAGCCACAATCTCGATGGCTCGCCCATTCCGGTCACCGGTCCCTGGGAAACCCGCGAGGCTGCCCGGGCGCTCAATCGCATGCACCAGCACCTGCTCGAGCAGATCCAGCAGCGCGGCCGCATGCTCACCGCCATCTCTCACGACCTGCGCACGCCCCTGGCCCGGGTGAAGCTGCGCATCGAAGACATCGACGATCCGCGGCTGCATGCCCGGGTCAGCCAGGACGTGGACGACATGATCGCCTTGCTCGACGGCACCCTGAGGTATCTGCGCGAACAGCATCGCGAGGAGTGCCCGGTGCTGTGCGATGTCCAGGCGCTGGTCGAGGCCATGGCCGAGGATGCCGAGGAGGAGGGCGCCCAGGTGTCCGTCGAGGGGACCTGCGTGCCCTTGTGGGTGGCACCCATGGCGCTGCGTTCGTGCCTGACTAATCTGCTGCAGAATGCCCTGCGCTACGCCGGGCACGCGGAAATCCGCCTGGTGGAACGACCCGATCGCCTGATCATTCGTATCGTCGATCATGGCCCGGGCATTCCCGCGGCCTTGCATGAGGCGGTCTTCGAGCCCTTCTATCGCCTCGAAGGCTCACGCAACAGATCGTCCGGTGGCACGGGGCTGGGGCTGGCCATTGCCCGTGAGGCTGCGGCGCACATGGGCGGCGAGCTGAATCTCGAGGAAACGCCCGGGGGCGGCCTGACCTGCCAGGTGACGTTGCATCGCTCGCCACCCTAGTGTGTCGGTGGGCATACAAAGGCGGTAAATCGCCGATACGTGGCGACTGGATACTGGAGCGTGCGGGATACCTACGTCCCGCATCTTCCAGGAGAAATTCCCATGATCAGCGGAATAGGCAGTGGCTACTCCAGCTACTACGGCAGTGCCAGCGCGATCAAAGGCAACTGCAGCAATAGCGGCAGCGCGGACCAGAGCATCAGTGGCAGCGATGACGACAATCCGCTGAAGAAGCTGTTCAGCAAGCTCGATAGCGACGGCGATGGCACCATCAGCAAGAGCGAGCTCACTACCGCCGCCAGTGCGGCCAGTGACAGCCAGGACAGCGATGCTGCGAGCGGTGACATCGACGTCGACAAGCTCCTCGGCATGCTCGATCAAAACGGCGATGGCAGCGTGGGCGAGAGCGAATTCGCTTCGGTATTCGCGCCGCCGCCCACGGGTGAAGGCCAGGGCTCCGGTGAGGGCTTGGCCAGCAGCGAAGGTAGCGACGGACGCATGCCGCCACCCCCACCGCCGAAGCCTGGCGCGGCTCAGTCCTCGTCCAGCGACACGACCAGCCAGACCACCTCGACTCCCTACGATCAGTTGGTCCAGGCAGTGTTGCGTCAGTACCAGAGTATTGGCAGCTATGGCACTTCCAGCAGCTCCAGCAGTGGGCTGAGCGTCGCCGCCTGATCGAGCCGCCGCGAGGGTGGGTGGTGCGTTCGGGCGTTGTGCCATCCTCCCGCGGTGCTCGACGGTTCGCGCTTGGGTTCGTTCCAGGCGTCGGTCGCACTGCTGATCACCTCGCTCGGCCTTCGTTGGACGCGCTCGCGCAGCGGGGGCGGCCGACCTCCCAGAAAACGCTGTTGTTTCAGGATGTTGCGCGGGCACGCATCTAACGTATCTCAAGAAATTGTTATGATATAACGTGCGCCTTTCGTCGGATGGCTCAGGCGCAAGCCGCTAGCCGGATCGCCTGAGGGCGGTTTGCAGCCTGAGGGGCGTGCAGCGCCGTCAGCCATCCTGGACCCGCAGAACCCGCCGCGTTGCGCTTCCTGCTATCGCGGCTCGGCGCTGCGCTGAGACAGTCGCTCGTAAGGAACACCATGTTTATCCCGCGCTCCTTCCGCTCCGCCGTTACCGCTTCGACGTTGACCCTTCTAGCCTTGCCAGGTGCCTTCGCCCAGGACCGGGTGTTCGACGTGGTCGGCCCCTTCGAGATCGGCGGCCTGGATCCGTCGATCTCCGGCTTCGTCTTCCAGCGCATGCAGATCGCGGAGACCTTGCTGGAGGCGGATGCCCAGGGGCAGCCTGCACCTGGGCTGGCGGAGAGGTGGCAGGCGTCGGCGGATGGCAGGACCTGGCGGCTTTCCCTGCGCCAGGGGGTGAGCTTCCATGATGGCAGCCCGCTCACGGCTGCGGCTGCCGCCGCTGCCTTGAACGCTGCGCGGGGCAAGCCCGGCGTGCTCAGGCAGGCCGGCATAGAGTCGGTCGACGCGGAAGGCAACGAGGTGGTGATCCAGCTCGCCAGGCCCTTCCGGCCGCTGCTGGCGCTGTTGGCCCATTCCTCCACCAACATCCTCGCGCCGGCGGCCTACGATGCGGAAGGCAAGGTGCAGAAGATCATCGGCACGGGGCCTTATCAGCTAACCCTGCTGGAACCGCCCCAGCGCCTGGCTGCGGAGCGTTTCGCCGGTTACTGGGGAGCCAAGCCGGAGATCGCCAGGACGACCTACCTGGCCGCTGGCCGCGGCGAGACCCGTACCCTGATGGCCGAGAGTGGGGACGCCGAACTGGTGTTCCAGCTGGATCCGCCGAGCATCGCCAAGCTCAAGCGCTCTAGCAGCCTCAAGGTGCTGATCGAGCCGGTTCCCCGAGTGGTACTGCTGACTCCTAACTCCGCTGCCGGGGCCACCGCGCCGGTCGAGGTTCGTCAGGCGTTGAGTCTGGCCATCCAGCGCGAGGGGGTAGCCGCCGCCGTGCTGCGTGCACCGGGTACCGCAGCGACCCAGCTGTTCGCCAAGAACGTGCCTGCCTGGCATGACCCTGAGCTGGCGCCGCTGGCCTACGATCCCGCGGCTTCGCGCAAGCTGCTGGCCGGGCAGGGCTGGACGCCGGGCAGCGATGGCATCCTGCAAAAGGACGGCACGCCGCTCAGGCTCAAGCTGCTGACCTACTCCGATCGTCCGGAACTGCCGCTGATCGCCACGGCGCTGCAGGCACAGTTGCGTGAGGTGGGGGTGGACGTGGAGGTCGCCGTGCAGAACTCCAGCGCCATTCCCGCCGCCCATAACGATGGCTCGCTGCAGTTGGCGCTCTATGGTCGTAACTTCGCGCTGGTGCCTGATCCCCTGGTCACGCTGCTCAACGATTTCAGTCACGGCGGGGCCGAGTGGGGGCCGTTGGGCTGGCAGAACCCCACTTTCGACCAGGCACTGGCGGCTCTGTTGACCACCAACGACCCTGCCGAGCAGCAGCGGCATCGCCGCATCGCCATGGCCCAGGTGCAGCAGGAACTGCCGGTAATTCCGGTGGCCTGGTATCGACAGACCCTCGCCGTGTCCACTGCCGTTGAAGGGGCGGCCATCGATCCCTTCGAGCGGACCTTCGGCCTGAGCAAGCTGCGGTGGGTCGAATGACGCGCCTGTTGACCTTCCGTCTGCTACAGGCAGGCCTGGTGGCCTTGCTGGTGGGCGCTCTGACGTTCCTCTTCATGAGTCTGCTGCCGGGCGATGCCGCCTACCGGATCGCCGCCGGCCGCTATGGCTACGATCTGGTGGATAGCGCCGCCGCCGAGGCGGTGCGTGCGGAGCTCGATCTCGACCAGCCGCTGCTGTGGCGCTTCCTGGCCTGGATCGGCGCGCTGCTGACCCTGGATCTCGGCCATTCGCTGGTCTCCGGCAAGCCGGTGATCGAGGTGGTCGCTCACGAGCTGGGCAGCTCCATTCGCCTGGCGATTGGCGCCGTCTGCGTATCCTTGCTGATCGGCCCGCCGCTGGGGGTGCTGGCCGGGCTGCGACCGGGCCGCCTGCTGGATCGTTTCGTGCTGGTGCTGACCACGGCGATCCGGGCGCTGCCGCAATTCGTGCTGGGGGTGATCTTCGTGCTGCTGTTCGCCATCTCCTGGCAGCTGTTTCCGGCGGCCGGGCATGGCACCTTCTGGCACAGCGTGTTGCCGACCTTGACCCTGGCCCTGGGGCTGGCATCGGTGTCGTCCCGGGTGGCCCGGGATGCCACCGTCGAGGTGGCCGCCTCGGCCTACTACGGCTTCGGCCGCCTCAAGGGGCTGCGCGGTGCCAGCGTCTTCCTGCGCCATGGGCTGCGCAACATCGGTGTGCCGGTGGTGACCTACCTGGGCGTGCAACTGGTGTATCTCATCGAGGGCGTGGTGGTGGTGGAGACGCTGTTCGCCTGGCCGGGCATCGGCCATGGCCTGGTCCACGCCATCGTCCAGCGCGACGTACCCATGGTCCAGGGCACGGCCCTGGCGATGGGACTACTCTTCGTCATCCTCAATACGGTCGTCGATCTCGCCAACCATCTGCTCGATCCGCGCGGGAGGAACGTATGAATCTGGACAGTAGCGTCGTTCTGGCGGCGCCACCGGAGCGTGCAGCGGCACGCTGGTTGGGGCTGGGCCTGCTGGCGGTGCTGATCGCCTTCGCGGTGCTCACGCCGCTGCTCTGGCAGGGGGACATCGCGCGTCAGGACTACAACGCCATCCTCTCGCCGCCGAGCAGCGCCTATCCGTTCGGCACCGATCACCTGGGGCGCGACATGCTCGCGCGGCTGTCGGTGGCCATTCGCTTCTCCCTGGGGCTGGCCTTCATCAGCGTCTGCACCGCCGCCATTCCCGGCGTGCTGCTGGGCACTCTCGCCGCCTGGCAGGGTGGGGTGGTGGACAAGCTGCTGGGCGGGCTGGCCGAGCTATTCCTGGCCCTGCCGGGTCTGCTGCTGGTGCTGCTGATCGTCGCGGTGTTTCCCGGCTCCTTCGTCGCCCTCTACAGTGCCGTCGCGCTGGTGTTGTGGGTGGAGTACTTCCGCATGACCCGGGCACTGTCGCGCACCGTGCTGGCTTCGCCGGCGGTGTCTGCCAGTCAGTTGCTGGGGTTCGGACCGGTCTATATCGTCCGCCGGCACCTCTGGCCGCAACTGGCGCCAGTCCTGCTGACCATCGCCGCCTTCGGCGCGGCCTCGACCATCATGGCCATCGCCGCGCTGGGTTTCGTCAGCATCGGCGTGCGGCCGCCCACCGCCGAGCTGGGGCTGATGATCACCGAGTTGCTGCCTTATTACGCCGAGGCGCCCTTCGTCATCGCCCTGCCGATCTGCGCGATCTTCCTGACCGTGCTGGCGCTGCTGCTCATCACCGGAGGCCGTAAGCCATGACTACCTTGCTGAGCACCGTGGCGCTGGAAATCCGCACCTCTGAAAGGCAATTGGTGGAGCCGCTGTCCATCAGCCTGGCGCCAGGGCAGGTGCTGTCGATCATCGGCGAGACCGGCTCGGGCAAGAGCCTGTTCGCCCAGGGTGTCGTCGGTAACCTGCCGGCCGGTCTGCAGGCCCAGGGCCAGATCACCTTGGCGGACGGCTTCAGCGAAGAAGGCCGCCAGGCCGGGCGTCGTCGGCACTGGGGCAAGGGGTTGGCGGTACTGCCCCAGGAGCCCTGGCTGAGCCTGGACCCGACCATGAGGGCCTTGGCCCAGGTAAGCGAGACCTACACCCAGGTGGTGGGGCTCACGGGCACCAAGGCGCGGCAGAAGGCAACGGTGGATCTCGCGCGGCTGGGCCTGGCGGGCGCCGAGCGCAAGTATCCCTTCCAGCTGTCGGGCGGCATGGCGCAGCGACTGGCCTTCGCCGCTACCCACGCTGGCGGCGCGCCGGTGCTGATCGCCGACGAGCCCACCAAGGGGTTGGACCGCGACCGCATCGACGAGGTGATCCAGCTGCTCCAGGCGCTGCTGGCCGAGGGTGGCAGTCTGCTGATCATCACCCATGACCTGGAGGTGGCGCGGCGACTCGGTGGCGAGGTGATGATCATGCTCAAGGGGCGGGTGATCGAATCCGGCCCGGCGGAGCAGGTACTTGGCGAGCCCCGGCACGCCTATACCCGGCAACTGCTGGCGGCCGATCCCGCGCGCTGGGCCCGGCGTCCGCAACGCCAGGCCCAGGGCGAGCCGCTGGTAACGGTCGAAGGCCTGAGCGCCAGCCGCGGGGGGCGGCCGCTGTTCGAAGGCTTGTCCTTCGCGGTCAGACCGGGAGAGATCCTCGGCGTGACCGGGCCGTCCGGCTGTGGCAAGTCCACCCTCGGCGACATCCTGCTTGGCCTTGCCCCGGCCAGTGGCGGTCGCCTGCGGCGCAAGGATGGCTTGAGCCGCTTTGCCTTCCAGAAGCTGCACCAGGATCCGGTGGCGGCCTTCGCCCCTAGGGTGACGATTCGCCAACTGCTGGTGGATCTGGTCCGCTTGCACCGGCTGGATGCCGCGCGCATCGGTCGGCTAATGCAACGACTGCGCCTCGACGAGCGCCTTTTGGATCGATTGCCCGGCAACATTTCCGGTGGTGAGCTGCAGCGCTTTTCCCTGCTGCGGGTACTGCTGCTAGAGCCCGCGCTGATCTTCGCCGACGAGCCCAGCTCGCGACTGGACCTGATCACCCAGCAGGAAATGATCGAGCTGCTGGTGGAGACGGCGGAGGAGGCCGGCACGGCCATCCTGCTGGTCAGTCACGACGAAGACCTGGTCAAGGCCGTAGCCGACCGCCGCCTGCAATTGAGCGATCCGGCTAGCGGTGTCCAGCGGCCGTCCGCGTCAACCGAGCGACTCGCCGAAGCCCTCACCTGACCTGAGAAAGCACCTCGCCCCAGGTACACGGGGGCGAATTTTTGCACTTTTTTCTGCAAACCGGGCGGCCGTCCGCCCCGGTTCGCACGCGGCTATCCGCGATTTGGATCCATCGCCAACAATAACCAGGGGAAATCATGCAACGCTCAAGTCAACAGGCGGTAACAGGCGTCAACGCTCACCGGCCCGGTCTCGGCAGGCTGTTCGGTCCGCTGGCGTTAGGGGTAGTCGGCGGATACGCACTACTGGGGAGTGGCGAGGAGGCGCTAGCCGAGGGGTTCGAGGAGGACAGCAAGCTCACGCTGACCGCGCGCAACTACTACTTCGGCAGCGATCGCCGCAATGGTCGTCTGGATCAGCAAGACTGGACCCAGGGTTTCCTGCTGGACTATCAGTCCGGCTTCACCCAGGGCAGCGTGGGACTCGGGGTCGATGCCTTCGGCTATTTGGGCCTGAAACTCGACGGCGGTCCTGGGCGGCGGGGGACCGGTAACCTGCCGGTGCATGCCGGTAACCAGCCTGCCGACGAATACTCTCGCGCCGGCGCGGCGGTAAAGCTGCGGCTGGCCAAGACGGTGGTCCGCTATGGCCAGCAGGCGCCCAGTGCACCGGTGTTCGCCATCAGCACCAGTCGATTGCTGCCGCAAACCGCCACCGGCTGGAGCCTGGCGAGCACCGATATCGCCGATCTGTTGCTGGAAGCCGGGCATTTCACCTCGGCGACCGATCAGGTCAGCACCAACCGCGATGGCGATCTTTGGGCCGGTTACGCGCGGCAGCGCGCCGACCACCTCGACTTCGCCGGCGGCAAGTACAGTCCGATCAAGGGTGTGAGCCTGTCCCTCTATGCCGCGCAACTGGACGACATCTGGAACCAGTACTACGGCAATTTGAATCTGGTGAAGTCGCTGTCCAGTACCCAGGCGCTGACCTTCGACGCCAACCTCTACCGAACGCTCGACAGCGGCGCGGCCAAGGCCGGTCCGATCAACAATACCGCCTATAGCCTCGCCGCGGCCTACAGCCTGGGGTCCCAGACCTTCACCCTCGGCTGGCAACGGATCGACGGCGATACGCCCTTCGACTACGTCGGCCTGGGTGACAACGGTCGCGTCGGGGGCGGCCTGTTCCTCGGCAATGCCTCGATGTTTTCCGACTTCAACGCACCAGGCGAACGCTCCTGGCAGGCGCGCTACGACCTGAACTTCAAGACCCTGGGCGTGCCGGGACTCAGCCTGATGACTCGCTATATCAAGGGCACCGACATCGACGGCAGCGACCTGCAGGCCAACAGCGCCTATCGAGGTCGCTATGGCGCCGACGACCGCGAGCGGGAGCTCAACCTGGAGGGTCGCTACATCGTCCAGTCCGGCTCGGCGAAGGGGCTTTCGATCCGGGTGCGCCAAGCCTGGCACCGGGGGTCACTGTCCACCGGTGGCTCGGTCGACCAACTGCGTGCGATCGTCGACTATCCGTTGAGATTGCTATGAATAATTAAAGTATGACTATAAAGAGAGGCCTACCATTGGAGACGACTCGCTGACCGCTGATCACTCCCGACTCAAGGCTGTGGAGTGCCGTCGATAGCCCTTTAGTCAATCTATCTCAGGGATGTCGCTCTATGAGTCTGCGTAGTCTGAAGGTCGCACCGCGTGCTCTGCTGTTCTTTTCGGTCATCGTGCTGATCGTTTTCGCCCTTGGCGCTGTGGCCGTGGTGCAGATGAATCGGCTGTACGACGCTGAGCAGGATGTCGAGACCAACTGGCTGCCAGGCAACCAGCTCGCCGCCCGTATGGGCAGCGGGCTGCTGCGGCTGCGTCTGGAAAGCCTGAGGGGCACCACCACGCCCGACGCCACCCTGCGTGAGCAGACCATCAACGCCTTTCCCGGTTATCGCAAAGCTTTCTTCGATGCCGTGAAGGGCTACGAAGCCACCGTGGCCAACGATGAGGATCGCCGGCTGTATGCAGCCGTCGTCAAGGGGGCCGAGAGCTATAGCCAGTTGCTGGACGCCTTCGAACCCAAGTTGCGCGCCGGTGACAATGCTGGCGCGGTCGCCCTGATCAATACTTCCATCCGTCCGCTCACTAACGCCCTGGAGAAGAACATCGCCGACCTGATGGCCTTCAACGAGCGGGGCGCCCAGGCTGCCGGGGTGGCCGCCGGAACGACCTTCAGCAGTGGTCTGGCCTGGGTCTACGGCTTGATTGGCCTGACTATCCTGGCCACCGTGGTATTGGCGCTGCTGCTGGTGCGCAGCATCACCCGACCCGTGGGTGAAGCGCTCCGCATCGCCGAGCGCATCGCCCGCAAGGACCTGACCGAGCGGATCACCGTGGTCGGTCGTGACGAGGCCGCCGGGTTGCTCCAGGCCCTGGCCCAGATGCAGGGCAATCTGCGCCAGACCGTTTCCCACATCGCCGACAGTTCGACCCAGCTGGCCTCCGCCGCGGAAGAGATGACGGCCGTGATCGACGAGGCCAGTCGTGGCCTGATCCGCCAGAACGACGAGGTCAACCAGGCCGCCAGCGCCGTGACCGAGATGAGTTCGGCGGTGGACGAGGTGGCGCTCAACGCCGCCGATGCCGCGACCACCTCTCGCCATACCCAGGACCTGACCGAGGAAGGCCTGGACAAGGTGGCGCGCACCGTCCACTCCATCGAAGCCCTGACCCGCAACGTGCTCAGCACCAGCGAGCAGGTACGGGCGCTGTCGTCCCGCGCCCAGGACATCAGCACCGTGGTCGAGGTGATCCGCTCCATCGCCGAGCAGACCAACCTGCTGGCGCTGAACGCGGCCATCGAGGCGGCGCGGGCCGGCGAGCAGGGCCGTGGCTTCGCCGTGGTAGCCGACGAGGTACGGGCACTGGCCCATCGTACCCAGCAGTCGACCCGGGAAATCGAGCAGATGATCGGCGCCATCCAGGAGGATTCGTCCCAGGCCGTACGGGCCATGGAACAGAGTCAGCAACTGGCTGGCGATTCCAGCGCGGTGGCGCAACTGGCCAATGCTTCGCTGGAGCAGATCGCCGGCTCCATCGGCCAGATCAACGACCGCAACGCCGTGATCGCCACCGCGGCGGAAGAGCAGGCTCAGGTGGCGCGAGAGATCGACCGCAACATCACCAGTATCCGCGATCTCGCGACCCAGAGCGCGGCGGGTGCGACCCAGACCGCCACGGCCAGCGCCGAAGTGTCGAGGCTCGCCGTCGGCCTGAATCGGATGGTGCAGGAGTTCGCCGTCTAGTCCGAGGCAGCCGGCACGGGCGCGAGTTGCTGCAACTCCGCCAACACCTCCAGCAGCATCGCCGAGCCGTCGCCGGTGCGGTGGCTGACGACGATGGGCGAGGTCGCCTGGGAGTCCAGCAGGGCGGTGTAGCCGATGTCGTCGCGGTGCAGGCGCTGCACCGAGGCCGGCACCAGGGTCACGCCGACGCCGGCCGCCACCAGACCGATGGCGGTCTGCAGCTCGTTAGGGGTCTGGGCCACATGGATGCTCAGGCCTTCGCTGGCGAACAGCTTGAGCACGTGATCCGCATAGCTGGGGCGGGGCGAGCCGGGGTAGAGGATGAACGGCTGCTCGGCGAGCTGGGCCAGGCTCACCGGCCCCGCCAACAGCGGATGACCCTGGGGCAGTACGGCCACCAGCGGGTCTTCGCGTAGCACGAACTGGGTGATGGCCGGGTCGTCGAGGAAGATGCGACCGAAGCCGATGTCGATACGCCCGGTTTTCAAGGCCTCGATCTGCTGCAGGGTGATCAACTCGGCGAGGTTCAGCTCGATGTCGCCATGGGCGCGCAGACGGCGAATCAGTTCCGGCAACTGGCCATACAACGTCGAGGGCGCGAAGCCGATGCTGAGGAAGCGGCGGCTGGCCGCACTCATGCGTCGGGTATCGGCGCAAAGGCGTTCGAACTGTTCGAGCAGTTGCGAGGCCTGCTCGTTGAAGAAGCGCCCGGCATCGGTCAGCTTGAGCGGGCGCCCGCGCTCCACCAGCGTCACCCCGAGTTCCTCTTCCATCTGCTGGATCTGCCGGCTCAGCGGTGGCTGGGCGATATGCAGCAGCTCGGCGGCGCGGGTGAAGTTCAGGGTGTTCGCCAGGACACGAAAATAGCGCAGCTGCCGCAGTTCCACGATACCTCCAGGGTATGAAGCCAGACCTAATCCATATTGGACGGAGGTCTTCCGGCGCGTCAATCTCGGCTCAAATAACAACGCGCATCGGTACAAAGCCCATGGCCCGTCCTACTTTCGAACGGCTGGAGACCTTGATCGTCGACCTGCCGACCATCCGCCCGCACAAGCTGGCCATGCACACCATGCACGGTCAGACGCTGGTGATCCTGAGGCTCCACTGCAGCGACGGTATCGTCGGCCTGGGTGAGGCCACTACCATCGGCGGCCTGAGCTATGCCGGGGAAAGCCCGGAAAGCATCAAGACCAATCTCGATACCTGGATCGCCCCCCTGCTGCTGGGCCAGGACGCCACCAACCTCAACGCCGCCATGCAGCGCCTCGACCGTAGCGTAAGGGGCAACACCTTCGCCCGCAGTGCGGTCGAGACCGCCATCCTGGATGCCCAGGGCAAGCGCCTGGGCCTGCCGGTAGCCGAATTGCTCGGCGGACGGGTACGCGACGGCGTGGAATGCGCCTGGACCCTGGCCAGCGGCGATACCGCCCGCGATATCGAAGAGGCCGAGCGGATGCTCGATCTGCGCCGCCACCGTCACTTCAAGCTCAAGATCGGCAGCCGAACCCCGGCGCAGGACGTCGCCCATGTCGGCGAGATCAAGAATGCCCTCGGCGACCGGGCATCCGTCCGGGTCGACGTCAACCAGGCCTGGAGCGAGGCGGTGGCCATCAAGGCCGCGCGTGAATTGGCCGAGGTAGGCGTCGAGCTGATCGAGCAGCCCCTGCCGCGCCATGATCGCCTGGGCATGGCCCGCCTCAACGCCCATAGTCCGATCCCGCTGATGGCCGACGAAGCCATCGAATCGGTGCCGGATGCCTTCGCCCTGGCCCAGGCCGGCGTCGCGCCCATCTTCGCCCTGAAGATCGCCAAGACCGGTGGTCCCCGCGCCGTGCTGCGCGCGGCCGCCATCGCCGAAGCCGCGGGCATCGGCCTCTACGGCGGCACCATGCTCGAAGGCAGCATCGGCACCCTGGCCAGCGCCCATGCCTTCGCCACCCTGGACCGCCTGGAATGGCACACCGAACTCTTCGGCCCACTGCTGCTGACCGAGGACATCCTCGTCGAGCCGCCGCGCTACCAGGATTTCCACCTGCTGATACCGTCCGCGCCCGGCCTGGGCATCGCCCTCGACGAAGAGCGCCTGGCGCGCTTCACCCGTCGCTGATCACCTTCGAGAGAGGAGTCTTCGAGATGCTGTTCCATGTCCGCATGACCGTGAAGCTACCCACCGACATGCCCGCCGAGCAGGCCGCCCGGCTCAAGGCCGACGAAAAGGAGCTGGCCCAGCGCCTGCAACGCGAAGGCACCTGGCGTCACCTCTGGCGTATCGCCGGGCTCTACGCCAACGTGAGCCTGTTCGACGTACCCGATACCCAGGCGCTGCACGACACCCTGATGCAATTGCCGCTGTATCCCTACATGGAGATCGAGGTCTCCGCGCTGTGCCGACACCCGTCGTCGATTCACGCCGACGATCGCTGATCACGCTGTACCTTGCCTGACTGCCTGACAAGAACAATACGAGGACGCTCACCATGACCGTACGCATCGCCCAGACCGCCGACGTGCAGAAATTCTTCGAAACCGTCAGTGGTTTCGAGCAGGCCGGCGGCAATCCGCGCATGAAAGCCATCTTGCATCGGGTGCTGACCGACACCATCAAGATCATCGACGACCTGGACATCACCACCGAGGAATTCTGGGCCGCCGTGCACTACCTCAATGTGCTAGGGGCCCGCCAGGAAGCAGGGCTGGTGGTGGCCGGCCTGGGCCTGGAGCACTACCTGGACCTGCGTCTGGATGCCGAAGACGCCGCACGCGGCCTGGTCGGCGGTACTCCGCGGACCATCGAAGGTCCGCTGTATGTGGCCGGGGCGCCGCTGTGCGAAGGGAGTGCGCGCCTGGATGACGGTACCGACGCCGGTACACCGCTGTTCATGCAGGGTGTGGTCCGCGACGTGAATGGCCAACCGCTGGCCGGCGCCATCGTCGATGTCTGGCACGCCAACACCGGCGGCACCTATTCCTACTTCGATCCAAGCCAGTCCGAATTCAACCTGCGCCGCCGTATCGTCACCGACAGCGAAGGACGCTATCGTTTCCAGAGCATCGTGCCGTCCGGCTACGGTTGCCCGCCGGATGGCCCCACCCAGCAGTTGCTCGATCAGCTCGGTCGCCATGGTCAGCGTCCGGCCCACGTGCACTTCTTCATCTCCGCACCGCAGCACCGGCACCTGACCACCCAGATCAACCTGGCCGGCGATCAGTACCTGCACGACGACTTCGCCTATGCCACCCGTGACGAATTGATCGCCGAGATCACCTTCAGCGAAGACCCGGCCCGTGCCGAGGCCCTGGGCGTGTCTGGCCGTTTCGCCGAGATCGAGTTCGACTTCGAGCTGCAGCCCGCCGCCGAGCCGGCCGCCGAAGGACGTCGCGAGCGGGTGCGTGCGCTGGAGGCCTGAGCCAGTTCCGATCCATTGAAAGCCCGGGGCGTCTTGCGTCCCGGGCTTTGCCGTTCGCCTCGACTGAATAGAACAACAAGAGGGGTTCTGCCATGACCTTGCTCAGCGAGCGCAGCCTGGTGTTCGCCCAGGCCGATGCGGCTACCGTATCGGCCTACGTCAACGAGCACGTCGGCCAGCATCGCATTCGCCTGCCGGTGCGCAGCCGGCCGCAGGCGAGCATTCTGCACCGGAGCTTTTCCAGTCTCGATCTTTGCCGCCTGAGCTATGGCGGGCAGGTGCAGGTCACCAGTCCGGCGCTGGAAAGCGTCTTTCACCTGCAGGTGTTACTCCGAGGGCGCTGCCTGGCGCGCGGGGCAGGGCGGGAGCGGGTGTATGCGCCGGGGCAGATGCTGCTGATCAATCCCGACGAGCCGGTCGACCTCACCTACTCGGAAGACTGCGAGAAATTCATTCTCACCCTGCCCGTGCGGGTGCTGGAGACCGCCTGCCTGACCCAGGGGTGTCCACTCCCCGCCACGGGTGTGCGCTTCGAACCCCGGGCCGGTGGCGCTGCCGCCGTGGGCAGCTTCCTGGCACTGCTGGAGCTGCTGTGCCAGGAGGCGGAGGAGGTGGCCACGCCCGGCATCTCGGCGCTGTACGAGCGCCTGGTAGCCAGCAAGCTCCTGGCGCTGGTGGAGAACAGCACCTGGTCGATGCCTGCCGTGTTCGCCACCAGCGGCCAACGCTTCGAGCGGCTGCAGGCCTTCATTGACGAACACCTCGCTGAAGAGATCAGCGTCGAGCGCTTGATGCAGGTAGCCAACGTCAGCCGGCGCACCCTTTACAGCCTGTTCGAGCGCCACGTCGGTATCGCGCCGGGAGATTACATCCGCCAATGCAAGCTGGAACGCGTGCGGCAACGGTTGCTGGACCCGCGCGCCAGCAGTGTCACCGTCGTGGCCCTGGATCTTGGTTTCGTGCACCTGGGGCGCTTCGCCGAGCTTTATCGCAAGAGGTTCGGCGAGCTGCCCTCGGCCACCTGGAAGCGCGGGCGCGAGGAGGGCGCACACGGCGGATAGCGATCCGCACGCCTCGGCTATTGGCTGGGGTACCGCCGCTTCTACCCTGGGTTGGCCTGATACAACAACAACCGAGGGTGAATCCCATGATCAGCATACTCGACCGCCTCGCCCGGCAGGTTGCCGACGCCGTCGAAGACGACCCTGCCCGTGGCGTCTTCCGCTGCCGCCGCAGCGTCTTCACCGATCCCGAGCTGTTCGAACTGGAGCTCAAGCACCTCTTCGAAGGTGGCTGGGTCTACCTGGCCCACGAAAGCCAGTTCCCCGAGATCCATGACTACTTCACCACCTGGATCGGCCGCCAGCCGGTAGTGATCACCCGCGACAAGCAGGGCGAGCTGCACGGCCTGGTCAACGCCTGCGCCCACCGCGGTGCCATGCTGTGCCGGCGCAGGCAAGGCAACAAGAGCTCCTTCACCTGTCCCTTCCACGGCTGGACCTTCAGCAACAGCGGCAAGTTGCTCAAGGTCAAGGATGGCAAGCACGGCGCCTATCCGCAGCAGTTCGACTGCAACGGCTCCCATGACCTGACCCGCCTGGCCCGCTTCGAGAGCTATCGCGGCTTCCTGTTCGGCTCGCTCAGCGCGGCGGTGCCCGAGCTGTCCGACTACCTCGGCGAAACCCGCGTCATCATCGACCAGATCGTCGACCAGGCGCCCGAAGGTATCGAGGTGCTGCGCGGCAATTCCACCTACACCTACGACGGCAACTGGAAGCTGCAGATGGAGAACGGCGCGGACGGCTACCACGTCAGCTCCGTGCACTGGAATTACTCCGCCACCATGCAGCGGCGCAACTACGAAGCCGAGGGCACCCGCACCGTGGACGCCAACGGCTGGTCCAAGAGCGTCGGCGGTGTCTACGGTTTCGCGCACGGCCACCTCCTGCTCTGGACCCAGTTGCTCAATCCCGAGGTGCGTCCGGTGTACCAGCACCGCGAGGCGCTTCGGGAGCGGCTCGGTGCGCAACGGGCCGATCTCATCGTCGGCCAGACCCGCAACCTGTGCCTGTATCCCAACGTCTACCTGATGGATCAGTTCTCCACCCAGATCCGGGTGGTGCGGCCCCTGGCGGTCGACAAGACCGAGGTGACCATCTATTGCTTCGCCCCCAAGGGCGAAAGCGCCGCCGACCGCGCCCTGCGCATCCGCCAGTACGAAGACTTCTTCAACGTCAGTGGCATGGGTACGCCAGACGACCTGGAGGAATTCCGCGCCTGCCAGAGCGGCTACCAAGGCAATACCGATCTGTGGAACGACCTTTCCCGCGGCGCGCGGCACTGGCAAACGGGCGCGGACGACAACGCCCGGGCACTGGGCATGACGCCGCTGCTGTCTGGTCCCCGCACCGAGGACGAAGGCCTCTTCGTACGCCAGCATGCCTACTGGGTCCAGGCCCTGGGACAGGCCATCGAGCGGGAGCGCGCCAAGCTGGTCGCTACCGATGGGGAGAGCGCCGCATGAACACCACCCCCTGCCAGCTTCTCGATTTCGTCCACCGCGAAGCGCGCCTGCTGGATGATCGCCAGTGGGACGATTGGCTCGCCTGCTACAGCCCCCAGGTGCAGTTCTGGATGCCCGCCTGGGACGACAACGACCAGTTGGTTGAGGACCCCCAGGCGCATATCTCCCTGATCTATTACCCCAATCGTGAAGGGCTGGAGGATCGCATCTTCCGCATCAAGACCGAGCGCTCCAGTGCCAGCACCCCGGAGCCGCGTACGGCCCACTTCATCGCCAATCTGGAAGTCTTGGCGATGGATGGCGAGACGGCCGAGCTGCGCTTCAACTGGCAGACCCTGAGCCATCGCTATCGCACCACCGACGTCTACTTCGGTACCTCCTTCTATGGACTGGATCTGCGCGGTGAACAGCCGCTTATCACCCGCAAGAAGGTAGTGCTGAAGAACGACTACATCCACCAGGTCATCGACATCTACCACTGCTAGAAGGACGCCGCCATGAGCTATACCCTGGCCCTGACGTTCGAAGACGGCGTCACCCGCTTCATCGACTGCAACCCCGGCGAGACGGTGCTCGACGCCGCCTACCGCCAGCGTATCAACCTGCCCATGGACTGCTCCGACGGCGTCTGTGGCACCTGCAAGTGCCTTTGCGAGAAGGGTGACTATGCCCTCGGCGAGGACTACCTCGAAGATGCCTTGAGCGCCAGCGAAGCCGCCGAAGGCCGGGTGCTGACCTGCCAGATGACGGTGACTTCAGATTGCGTCCTGCGCATCCCCGTCCCCGCGGCCCGTTGCAAGACCGGCGTCGCCACCTACCAGGCCAGCGTCGCCGAACTCGAGCAACTGGGCGACGCCGCAGTTGTTCTGCGCCTGACCCTGGAGCGTGCGGCGGACTTCCTTCCAGGGCAGTACATGAACCTGGAAGTGCCGGGTAGCGGCCAGACTCGGGCCTACTCCTTCAGCAGCCGGCCCGGAAAGATGGCGGCCAGCTTTCTCATCAAGCAGGTGCCTGGCGGACTCATGAGCGGCTGGTTGGCCCAGGCGCGTGTCGGCGAACAGTTGCGCCTGAGTGGCCCCCTGGGCAGCTTCTTTCTGCGCGAAGTCAGCCGGCCGTTGCTGTTCCTAGCCGGCGGTACCGGGCTCGCGCCCTTCCTGTCGATGTTGGCGGTGCTGGCCGAGCAGGGCTGCCAGCAGCCGATCCAGCTGCTCTACGGCGTGACTCGCGACGAGGACCTGGTACTGGTCGACGAGCTGGAATCCTTTACCCGCCAACTGCCCGGACTGCGCATCCTGACCTGCGTCGCGGACCCCCGAACCCGGCATCCGCGTCAGGGCTACGTGACCCAGCACCTGCCGGCGCAGGCACTGAACGGCGGCGAGGTCGATATCTACCTCTGTGGCCCGCCGCCCATGGTGGATGCGGTTCGTCATTACCTGGGCGAGCAGGGCATCGAGCCCGCCAGCTTCCACTACGAGAAATTCACGCCCACGGTCGTGACTACCGGCAATGCCGCCTGAGGAGAACCCCATGAATGGCCGATTTTCCAACAAAGTCGCGGTGGTGACCGGCGCGGCGCAAGGCATAGGGCGAGCGGTGGCTGAACGGTTGCGGGTGGAAGGGGCGCGGCTGGTGGCCATCGATCGTTCGGAGCTGGTCCATGAGTTGAGGGATGACTTCAGCCTGACCCTCACCGCCGATCTCGAGCGCGCCGAAGAGTGCCAGCGGGTCTTCGGCGAGGCGCAGGCCTGGCAGGGACGAATCGATGTGCTGATCAATAATGTCGGGGGCACTATCTGGGCCAAGCCCTTCGAGCATTACCAGATCGAAGAGATCGAAGCGGAAATCCGTCGCTCGCTGTTTCCCACGCTCTGGTGCTGCCATGCGGTGCTCCCGCTGATGCTGGCGCGAGGGCAGGGCGCCATCGTCAATGTGTCGTCCGTTGCCACCCGCGGTATCAACCGGGTGCCTTATGGCGCTGCCAAGGGCGGTGTGAACGCCCTGACCGCCTGCCTTGCCTTCGAGACCGCCGGTCGCGGTATCCGCGTGAATGCCACCGCGCCGGGTGGTACCCAGGCGCCCCCACGGCGTATCCCGCGCAATGAGCAGGCGGAGTCGGCGCAGGACCGCCAGTGGTATCGGCAGATCGTCGACCAGACCTGCGAAAGCAGTCTTATGGGGCGCTACGGCACTCTGGCCGAACAAGTAGGGGCCATCCTCTTCCTGGCCTCGGACGACGCCTCCTACATTACCGGGACCGTCCTGCCCGTCGGGGGCGGGGATCAAGGTTAAGGCTGCCGAGCAGCGAGACAATGTACGCCGTCTCCTATCGGTCAGGGCGCGAATGACCAATGAACGAGGACCACGGCAGCCACCCTTCACGCACCGCTCTAGCGTCGGCGTTTCATGTTAAGGTTACCGCTGTTGGGGCAGTTTGCATTCGGTTACAGCCCCCGTCTGCACGGTGAGAGAACGAATCGGCGCTTGGCCTGCCTAAACAGTGTCCAATCAACCCGGAGTCTCACCATGAACGCAAAGAAAACCGCTGCTCTGATGTTTGCTGGTCTGATCGCCGTCAGTGGCGCCGCCTTCGCTGCCGAAACCGCGGGTAATCCGCCGAAAGCCAACAGCGCTGGCATGGGCACCCCGGCCGGACAGAAGACCGGTGAGGGCGCAGGCGCCGCGACCGGTGCCGGCAAGACCACCCTCAACGAGCAAGGCCAGAAGAAACAGCAGTAATGGCGACAGGCCGCCGGTACCGCCGGCGGCCTGTAACTACTGCGATGAGTTGGAACTTTACGGGTCTCTTGGGTCCAAGGGAGCCGAATGCGTGCGTACAGGGGTTCGATGGTGAGTGTGGAAACGGGCAAGGTGGTGCTGGTCGTCGAGGATGAGCCGCAGATACTGATGATTCTGGCGGACTATCTTTCTGAACTGGGCTACGTCGTTCTCCAGGCACCTTCTTCCGTAGAAGCCTTTCGCATCCTCGCCGGCAGACCTCGCCTCGATCTGCTCATCACCGATTTTCGGCTACCCGATGGCGTATCGGGGGTCATGATTGCCGAGCCGGCGCTCAAGCTGCGTCCTGATCTCAAGGTCATGTTCATCAGCGGTTATCCCGCCGAGATCATCGATACCGGCTCTCCGCTTTTGGGCCGCGTCCCTCTGCTTACCAAGCCTTTCTCTCTGGAACGCCTGCATCAGCAAGTGCAGAAGCTGCTCGGCAACTGAGCGCTTCACGCCATAGATCGTTTTCCCGCTTGCACAGTCTATTGATCAGGTGCGGCCAGTCCGGCCGCCGCAGGTTGGGAGACCAGGGCATCCATGGCCATCAAGCACTTCACTCATCACGAAGCCATCTCGTCCGCTGTTCCGGCTGAGCAGGGATTCGCCGCGGTCATCGCGGTCAAGGCCCGCCAGGACGACGCGAAACCGACCTTCCACAAGGTCGCTACTGAGCGGCATTTCGATTTGGCCTCCGAAGCGGAAGAAGCCGCCGATGCTGCCCTCAATCGAGTCACCGAGATCGGCGACAACGACGAACTTCTCTGGGACGAGCAGGCCATCTGATGGACAATGACCAGGGAAAGGCCGAAGAGCCCCACAAGGGCAAGGAACCGGGTCCGGATGACCCGGAGCTGACTCGGGAAGAAGAGGAGGACGTCGACGAGAACCAGTTGCCACGCGCCGTGGTGCTGCACGAGATCATCCGCACCCAGGGTGATCACGAATTGGAAAGGACCATCGCCGCACTGTTCTGGTCGGCGCTGGCCGCCGGCCTGACCATGGGGCTGTCGCTGATGGCGATGGGCTTGCTCAATGCCAATCTACCCGAGGGTGGCTATAGCAAGGTCATCGCCAGCTTTGGTTATTCGGCCGGTTTCCTGGCGGTGATCCTGGCGCGCCAGCAACTGTTCACCGAAAACACCCTGACAGCGGTGCTGCCGGTTATGAGCGCGCCCACCCTGCACAACTTCGGTCGCCTGGGGCGGCTGTGGGGCGTGGTGCTGCTGGGCAATCTCATCGGGACCATCCTGGTCGCTTACGTGATCCTCCACCTGCCACTGTTCGATGCCAAAGCCGACGCCAAATTTCTGGAGATCGGCACCAAGGTCATGGAGAACGACGCCTCGGCGATGTTCGCCAAGGGCATCGTCTCCGGCTGGATGATCGCCACCATGGTCTGGATGCTACCGGCGGCGGAACACGCCAGGATCTGGATCATTGTGCTCATCACCTACCTGATGGCCCTGGGTGACTTCACCCACATCGTAGTCGGCAGTCTGGAGGTGGCCTATCTGGTGTTCGCCGGAGAGGCGAGCTGGGGTGACTTCTGGCTGACCTTCGCCGGGCCGACCCTGGCCGGCAACATCGTTGGCGGCAGTCTGATCTTCGCGCTGATCAGCCATGCGCAGGTACGCAGCGACAGCTAAAAGCAGAAGGGCCGGCAAATTGCCGGCCCTTCACAGTGATCAGGCAACTGCCGCTATCACTCGTCGTCGTTGAGCTGGCCCATCGCGGTGGTGTTGAAACCGCCGTCGACGTAGAGGATCTCGCCACTGATGCCCGAGGCCAGGTCGGAACACAGGAAGGCACCGGCGTTGCCGACCTCATCGATGGTCACGTTGCGACGCAGGGGCGTCTGGCGCTCGTTGGCGGCCAGCATCTTGCGGAAGCTCTTGATGCCCGAGGCGGCCAGGGTGCGGATGGGACCGGCGGACACTGCGTTCACGCGGGTGCCTTCCGGGCCGAGGCTGCCGGCCAGGTAACGCACGCCGGCTTCCAGGCTGGCCTTGGCCATGCCCATGACGTTGTAGTTGGGCATGGTGCGCTCGGCACCCAGGTAGGACAGGGTCAGCAGGCTGCCGTTACGGCCGCGCATCATCTCGCGACCGGCCTTGGCCAGGGCGACGAAGCTGTAGGCGCTGATGTCGTGGGCGATCTTGAAGCCTTCGCGGGTGGTCACGCTGGTGAAGTCGCCGTCCAGCTGGTCGCCGGGAGCGAAGCCGACCGAGTGCACGATGCAGTCCAGACCGTCCCACTTCTTCGCCAGCTCGGCGAACACGGCTTCGATCTGGGCGTCATCGGCGACGTCACAGGGGAAGCAAAGCTCGGGATTGGAGCCCCAGCCAGCGGCGAATTCCTCGACGCGGCCCTTGAGCTTCTCGTTCTGGTAGGTGAAGGCCAGTTCCGCGCCCTCGCGATGCATGGCGGCGGCGATGCCGGAGGCGATGGACAGCTTGCTGGCGACGCCGACGATGAGAACGCGCTTACCGGCGAGAAATCCCATGGTTTTTTCCTCTTCTGTGTTGAATCCGGAGCGACCGCCGCTAGGCTGGCGTCCGGGTTGGGCAGGGCTCTGCGCGGAGCAGAGCGAGACCTTGTCCGGGTCCCCCGGAGGGGCCAGGCACGGGTGGGGCGGTAAGGTAGCAGGTCGATACCTTCGACAAAAGCGCTGGATGACCGCTGCGGTGAGCGGTCGCGGCTCAGTTGAGGAACAGCGTCAGCGTCTGGCCCGGGGTCAGGGCGGACGCGATGCGCGGATTCCAGTCCTGCAGCGCCTGTACGCCGATGTTGTAACGCTTGGCGATCTGATAAAGCGAATCGCCCGCCTTGACCCGATAGTAGGTCGGCGCGCCCTTGCTGTTCTTGGCGGTCTTGACCGTGTAGGAGGCCGGCACGGCGGCGGCGGTGGTGCGGGTCGCCACGGCGTTGCCGTGCAGCTTCAGGGTTTCACCCACCTTCAGGCCGCGCTTGCCGAGGTCGTTCCAGCGCTTGAGGTCGGCCAGTTCGACGTCGTTGGCGCGGGCGATGGACCAGAGGCTGTCACCGGTGCGGACCTTGTAGGTGCGCACCACCGGCTCTTCGGCCACGGCGATGGTCTCCAGCGGCGTGGTGGCGTTGCCGCTTTGCCGGCGCGGGATCATCAGTTCACGGCCAGCGGCCAGGCGGGTATTGCTACTGAGCTTGTTGAGCGAGGCGAGCTGTTCGATGCTGACCTTGTTGCGCTTGGCGATGGTGCGCAGGGTGTCGCCGCGGCGCACCCGGTACTCCTGCCATTGCACCTCGGCATCGGAGGCGATGGTGGGCAGGGTGGCCACCAGGCGCTTGGCCTTTTCCGCCGGCACCAGCAGATGCTTGGGACCATCCATGGCCACCCGCTGGGTGTAGGCCGGATTCAGCCGATAGAGTTCGTTGGCGTCCAGGTTGGCCAGCTCTGCGACCCGGGTCAGGTCCAGATGCTGCTTGATGTCCACCACTTCGAAGTAGGGTTCGTCCGGGATCGATTCCAGCGCCAGGCCATAGGCGGCCGGGTTGCGCACGATCTGGGAGACGGCGAGCAGCTTGGGTACGTAATCCTGGGTTTCCGGCGGCAGCGAGGAGAGGTTCCAGTAGTCGGTCGGCAGGCCCAGTGATTGGTTACGCTCGATGGCGCGACTGACCGTGCCTTCGCCGGCGTTGTAGGCGGCCAGGGCCAGCAGCCAGTCGCCGCCGAACATGTCGTGCAACTTGCTCAGATAGTCCAGAGCGGCATTGGTGGAAGCGGTGATGTCGCGGCGGCCATCGTAGAAGCGGGTCTGGCGCAGGTTGAAGTAGGCGCCGGTGGTGGGGATGAACTGCCACAGGCCCGCCGCTGCGCTACGGGAGAGGGCATTGGGATTGAAGGAGCTTTCCACCACCGGCAGCAGTGCCAGTTCCAGTGGCATGTTGCGCTCTTCCAGCCGCTCGACGATGTAGTGCAAATAGGGCGCGCCGCGACTGCAGGACTGGGCCAGCGCGGCCTCGTGGCTGGCGTACCACAGCCGCTGGCGGTCGATGCGCGGGTTGGTGGTGTTCTCGCCCTGGCTCTGCAGTTGATAGCCGTCCCTTACCCGGTCCCAGATGTCACCGCTGGTGGCGGCCGCCGCTGGAGCCTTGCGCAGCCATTCTGGCGGGCGCTGCATCTTGTTGGGCGTCATTTCCAGATTGGCCTGGTAGGCGCTTTCCGGCTGTTGCTGGTTGCTTTGGCAACCGGCGAGGAAGAGAGCGAGGCACAGCGCGGAGACTTTGAAGGAGGTGGCCAGCACGTCTATTTCGCGGGTTTTCGGCGTCGCTGGCGGCATCGGTCTGGGCATTCCGGGATTTGGAGGATGGGCGATTCTAGGAACCACCTCCCGGGGGGTCAAGGAACAACCCACGAGCCTGTGACCTGTACGACGACGGAAAACTAGGCGCCACGGCCTCCTTACCGGGCCTCGTCATTGCGTGTCAGAACGTGTCCTTCCAGGCGCGCAGGGCGGCGAAGAAGGTATCCTCCGACGCGTCCGCCGCTACGCCACGCTCTTGCTGCAGACGCTGCCGAACATTGGTTTCGCCGCTACGCAGGAAGGGGTTGATGGTGCGTTCGCGGCCCAGGGTGCTTGGCAGCGTGGGCCGCTGGACAGCGCGCAGGCGCTGGGTTTCGACCGCGGCAGCCTGGATGGCGGCATTGTCCGGCTCCACCGCCTGGGCGAAGCGCAGATTACTTTGGGTATATTCGTGACCGCAGTAGACGCGGGTCTCGTCCGGTAGGCTGGCCAGGCGGCGCAGGGAGTTCAGCATCTGCGCCGGGGTGCCTTCGAACAGTCGGCCACAGCCTGCGGAAAAGAGGGTGTCGCCGCTGAACAGCAGTGGTTGCTCGCCCGGGACGTAGTAGGCGAGGTGACCAGCGGTATGCCCCGGTACGCGGATGACCTCGAAGATCGCGTCCAGCACCTCCAGTCGATCGCCGTCCGCGAGTGGCAGGTCGACGTCGGCGATGGCTTCGTCGGCCGGCGCTGTGACCCGGGCGCCGGTACGCTGCTTGAGCGCGGCGATGCCGCCGGTGTGGTCGTGATGATGGTGGGTGATGAGGATGTCGCTCAGTTGCCAGTCGGGATGACCATCGAGCCAGGCCATGACCGGGCCGGCCTCGCCGGGATCGACGACGACCGCCCGTCTCGTCGAGGCGTCCTTGATCAGCCAGATGTAGTTATCGTTGAAAGCGGGCAGGGGAAGGATGTCGAACATGGGGGCAGCTCTCTGGTCGGACGCGAGTCACTAGGGTAGCAGTCTCGAGGACGGCGACGGTTTCGGCTTCTGTTATGAGGACCAGGCGATGCACGATGAATTCTCGGCCCAGGTGGATCCACGCTGGCTCAAGCTCATGAGTTCCGCCCGGGAGTGGATGGCCGGCCCTCTGGGGCAGTTGCTGCTGGAGCAGGAGCGGGTACTGATCGACGAGGAACTCAAGCGGCACTTCGGCAGCTATCTCGTTCACTACGGACCCCACCCGGCTGCGCCGGCCAATTGTGGCCAACTGCGGCATGCCGTACGCATCGGGCCGCCGCTGGGTGACGTCGATATCGTCTGCGAGGAGGGGGCCTGGCCGTTGGGGGAGCACGCCGCCGACGTGGTGCTGCTGCAACATGGGCTGGATTTCTCCTTGTCGCCGCACCGGCTGCTGCGCGAGGCGGCCCTGAGCGTACGGCCCGGCGGGCACCTGGTGGTGGTGGGTATCAATCCCTGGAGCCTCTGGGGCGTACGTCACTATCTGGCGCGTGACGCTCTGCGCAAGGCCCGCTGCTACGGGGCCAGCCGAGTCGCCGACTGGCTGTCGCTACTGGGCTTCGCGCTGGAGAAACGCCGCTTCGGGTGTTATCGTCCGCCGCTTTCATCCCACAAGTGGCAACAGCGCCTGGCCTGGATGGAGCAGGGGGACATCGATCCCCACAGCGAGCAGGCTGCGGGTGCGGGCTTCTATCTGCTGTCGGCCCGCAAGCTGATGTTCGGGCTGCGTCCCGTGCCCCAGGTCCGCAAGGAACCGCGCGGCAAGCTGGTGCCCATGCCGGTGGCCAAGATCGCCCGGCGCGAATCGAGTGAATCCAATGAGTGACGACATCGTCGAGGTCTTTACCGACGGCGCCTGCAAGGGCAATCCCGGTCCGGGTGGCTGGGGCGCGCTGCTGAAGTTTCGTGGCGCGGAGCGCGAGCTCTGGGGCGGTGAAGCCAATACTACCAACAACCGCATGGAGCTGATGGCGGCGATCCAGGCCCTGGCAGCGCTCAAGCGGCCGTGCCGCATCCGCCTGACCACCGATTCCGAGTACGTGATGAAGGGCATTACCCAGTGGCTGGTGAACTGGAAGAAGCGCGGCTGGCAGACGGCGGCCAAGCAACCGGTCAAGAACGCCGAGCTCTGGCAGGCCCTCGACGAGCAGGTCCAGCGCCACGAGGTGGAATGGCGCTGGGTGCGCGGCCATACCGGTCACCCGGAGAACGAGCGGGCCGACCAGTTGGCCAACCGTGGGGTGGATGAAGTCCGACAGATCAAACAGGCCGCCAAGGCCTAGCGGCGCGAGAGGTAACGATGAGATACGTAGTTCTGGATACCGAAACCACCGGCATGCCGGTCACCGATGGTCACCGGGTGATCGAAATCGGCGGCGTCGAGGTCATCGGCCGGCGCCTGACCGGGCGTCACTTCCACGTCTATCTCAATCCGGATCGGCAGATCGACGAAGGCGCCATCGCTGTCCACGGCATCACCGATGAGTTCGTCGCCGACAAGCCGCGCTTCGCCGAGATCGCCGACAGCTTCTTCGAGTTCATCGAAGGTGCCGAGCTGATCATCCACAACGCGCCCTTCGACGTGGGCTTCATTAACGCCGAATTCGCCCGGCTGGGTAGCCATCCCGAGCGCGCCGACATCACCCAGCACTGCACGGTGCTCGATACCCTGGTCATGGCTCGCGGTCGCCACCCCGGCCAGCGCAACAGCCTGGATGCGCTGTGCAAGCGCTATGGGGTAGACAACTCCAACCGCGAACTCCACGGTGCGCTGCTCGACGCCGAGATCCTGGCGGACGTCTACCTCGCCATGACCGGTGGCCAGACCAGCCTGTCGCTGGCGGCCCACGGCCAGGAAGGCAACGGTGACGGCAACTATGTCATGCCGATCAGGCGGTTGCCGGCCGATCGTTCCCGTACCCGGGTGATCAGTGCCACGACTGCCGATCTCGAAGCCCATGCGGTGCGCATGGCGGCCATCGAGAAGAGCTGCGGCAAGACGCCGCTCTGGCTCGCGGGTGAGCGCGCCGAATAGTCTTACGGCTCTCTAATCGGTCTTGGCGGGTGCAACCCGGGATGTCAGTGCCTACGCTCGTCCGAATAAACAGAAAGGCTTCACAATTTTCAGCTATCGTTCAACAAAGTTGGTGCACGCTGACCGTTTGGACCTGAATGAAGTACCGAATTTCGAGTCGTGTGGAACTTTGTTCACTTTCCGTATTCCTATAGCGAATCACGTGATCGCTGTGCTTGTACGATCACAGCGCGGGCAACGGCAGAGGTAGCAGGTTCCGCTCGAACGCCTCCGCGGTGATGCGTAGGTGGAAAAAGACGGTTGGCGTGACCTGATCAGGACGATCCGGGTACCTTAGCTTCATCAGGAATAGCAAGCCTTTTATCCCGTTCTTGGGTGGCGTTTGCGAGGTTGTAATGGCGCAGGAGGCGTAAGGCACCATGGTGACCGGAGCGAGAGCTTTGAGTTTGGTCCGCGAACAGCTGTTCGCGACCATCGAGGAAGCTGAATCCCATCTTGAACGATTCATCGTCGAGCGGCATTGCAGCAGCCTCTTGCAACGTGCGGTCGAAAGCATCGGCCAGATTCGCGGCGCCCTGACGCTCATCGAGCTGTCAGGCGCCCAACTGTTGGCGCATGAAACGCTACAGATCGCCAATGACATCCCTGCCGGTGCCGGCCCCGAACACGACGAGCACCTGATGTCGATCTGCCGTGGTCTGCATGTGCTGCGTCGTTATCTCGAACAGCTGCGCAGCGGGCAGGATGAAATGCCCGAGCTGCTGCTGCCGGCCATCAATGCCTTGCGGCTGGCCGGTGGCGAGCCGGAATTGCCAGAAAGCTACTTCTTCAGCGTTCGCCTGGATCAGCGTCCTTCGATCAGCGCCACGACCCGGCTGGCCTATCGTGACCGCCAGAACCAGGCGCGCAGCATGCGACGGATGTACCAGATCGGTCTGCTGGGCTTCTTGCGCAACGTCAACACCGCCGCGAGCCTCAAGCTGATGGCGCGGGCGCTGGAGCGATCCGCGACCCTGTTGCACGACCATGTCGGCGGCTACCTGCCGTGGGTTGCCGCGGCCACTGCCGAAGGCTTCGCCCAGGGTCGCCTGACCGCCACCCGCGAGCGCAAGCAGCTGTTCGCCCGGGTCGACCGGGAATTGCGGCAGATGCTCGGCAACGAGTTGCACGAGCCGGCGCGCAGCACCCTGAAAGAGCTTCTTTACCTGCTGGCGCTCGCCGGTGTCGACAGCGAGCATCCGCGCCAGGTGATGGCAGCCTATGGTATCGAGCGCCTGGGCTTCACCGACGCCCAATTGGAGGCGGGCAAGAAGCGGCTCGCCGGCCCCGGCCATGCCGTCATGCATTCGCTGTCCGCGGCGATTCGCGAAGAACTGGAAACGGTCAAGGACCTGATCGACCTCATCGAAAACGAGGTCCGCGAAGGCTCCGATTCCGGCCGCTCGGCGGTGTCTGACAACTTCTCCCGGCTCTATGTCCAGGTCGGGGTGTTGGGCAAGACGCTGGAAATGGTCGGCCAGCAAAACGCGGGCGAAGTACTGCAGCGGTGCCTGCCGACGCTTGCCCAATGGAAGGACAAATCCCTGACCCTGGAGGACCTGGTTCCTCTGGCGGACGCCTTGCTGCTGGTGGAGAGCCTGGTGGCGCAACCCGAGGGCCAGGGGAAGTTGCTCGACGTGCCGCTCGAAGCCGAGGACGTGCAGGTCAGTGTCGCCAACTACCAGTTGGGCGAGGCTCAGGCCCTGTTGCATCGCGAGGCCTACAACGGCCTGAACGAGGCCAAGCGGGCTATTGGTGCCTTCCTCGATTCGCGGGGCGATGCCCTGCATCTGGCCACCGTTCCCGCGCTGCTCGATACCGTGCGCGGAGCACTGTTCTTCCTGGGTAACCCCCGCGCCGCCGAGTTGGTACGTGCCTGCACCGGCTACATCCAGCGCTGCATGATCGAAGGTGGCCAGGCTTGCGAGCCCGCTACCCTGGAAGTCCTGGCGGACGCGCTGAGCAGTATCGAGTTCTTCGTCGAGAGCGGGGGTGCCGAGGGTCAGGACGGCACTCCGGAAATCCTCGACATCGCCGCCCAGAGCATTCGCGCCCTGGGCTGGACCTCGGCCGCCGCATGACGGCGTGGCAGCCCGGCTGGTTCCAGACGACCCAGGCGTCGTCCGGCCTGCTGGTAGTCCACAGCGGTCAGGCCTTTCTCTGCAGTGGAACGGACGTGCTCTTCAGCGCGGACGATGCGCGCATCCAGAGACTGGAAGGCGATCGGCATGGCTTGGGCCACTGGCAATCCCAGCCGGTCACTCTCCTGGAGCTGGATGCCCCAGGTGACTTCGAAGGCTGCAGCTGGCAGCCGCTGCGCCCTCTGATGCTGCAATCGCCCCATGCGCTGTTCAAGCTTCTCGGCTACGCCAACCAGATCGGCGTCTGGGCTCGGCAGCATAGATTCTGCGGCCAATGTGGCACTCGGACCTTCGCCCTCGACGGCCAGCGCGGCCTCTCTTGCCCGAATTGCCGACTCACCCAGTATCCGCGGCTATCGCCCAGCATGATCGCCTTGGTCACCCGCGGCGACGAGGTGCTGCTGGCGCGCTCGCCGCGCTTCGCGCCGGGGGTCTTCAGTACCCTCGCTGGATTCGTCGAACCTGGTGAGTCGGCGGAAGCCTGCGTGCACCGGGAGATCATGGAGGAGGTAGGGGTCACGGTCGGCAACCTGCGCTATCAGGGCAGCCAGAACTGGCCCTATCCGCATTCGTTGATGCTCGGCTATCACGTCGATTACCTGGCGGGCGAGATTCGCTGCCAGCCCGATGAGATCGAGGATGCCCGCTGGTTCGACCTACGGGACCTGCCACTGCTGCCGCCGCCGTTTTCCATCTCCCGCTATCTGATCGACCTGTATCGGGTCGAGCGGTTAGGCGGCGCCAAACCAGTGTTGCCAGATTAGTTTTACGGTCAGGGCCAACACCACGCAGATGAACACGGGGCGGATGAATTTGGCGCCGCCGGCGATGGCACTGCGGGCGCCCAGGTAGGCACCCAGGGTCAGCGACAGCCCCATGCTCAGCCCCAGCACCCAGAGCACCTGGCCGAGGACGATGAACATCGCCAGGGCGACGCCGTTGCTGACGAAGTTCATGGTGCGGGCGACGCCGCTGGCCTTGAGCAGATCGAGCGGGTAGAGCAGCAGGCTGCTGACCGTCCAGAAGGCGCCGGTACCCGGGCCGAAGACGCCGTCGTACATGCCCAGGGTGACGCCCTGCGGCCATTGCCGTCGTTGTGCCACGGGGGCATCGCTGAGTACCGGGGCCTTGGGCGTACCGCCGAACAACAGGTAAAGGGCGCAGCTGAACACCACCACCGGCAACAACTGATTGAGGAAGTCCGCCGGTAGGTGATGAGCGATCAGCGCACCCACGCCGGCCCCGACGGCCGTGGCGATCAGGCCGTTACGCCATTGGCGCGGCTGGAAGAGCTTGCGGCGATAGAAGGTATAGGCCGCCGTCGCGCTGCCGAAGGTGGAGCTGAGCTTGTTGGTGCCGATGGCCAGGTGGGGTGGCACGCCGGCCATCAATAACGCGGGGACCGTCAGCAGCCCCCCGCCGCCGGCGATGGCGTCTATGTAACCGGCGAGGAAGGCGACCCCGGCGAGCAGCAGCAGGGTCGTGGGGTCCAGAGCGAAATCGAGCATGGGCAGGGCAGGCCAGGTGGAACGGGGGCGCCATCATGCACCAGTCGCGTGCCCGTCACCACCCGTGCCGAGCCCTGCTCAATCCAGCGCTGGGAAGGGCAAGCCGACGTAGTTCTCCGCGATGGTGGTACGCCCCGCTCTGGAATCGAGCAGGGCACGCCATTCGGCATCCTGGACGCGTTGGGTGAAGGCATCGGTATCGGGAAAGCGGTGCAGGGCGGTGGTCATCCACCAGGAGAAACGCACGGCGGCCCAGATCCGCTGCAGGCAGAGCGTCGAATAGCGTTCCAGGCAGGCGGCATCGCCGGTACGGTAGGCTCTTTCCAGCAGTAGGTGCAGATTGCGCACATCGCCCAAGGCCAGGTTGAGGCCCTTGGCCCCCGTGGGCGGCACGATGTGAGCGGCATCACCGACCAGGAACAGCCGGCCGTACTGCATGGGTTCCACCACGTAGCTGCGCAGCGGCGCGATGCTCTTTTCCAGTGAGGGCCCTGTCACCAGGCGGGCGGCCGTTTCGGCGGGGAGACGGGCCTTGAGTTCGTCCCAGAAGCGCTCATCCGACCAGTTTTCCACCGAATCACCGGCTTCCACCTGGAGATAATAGCGGCTGCGCGTGGCGGATCTCATGCTGCAGAGTGCGAAACCGCGTTCATGACTGGCGTAGATCAGCTCCTCGCTGGCGGGCGGGGTGTCACTGAGTAGGCCGAGCCAGCCGAAGGGATAGACCCGCTCGTATTCGGTGAGCACCCCGGCAGGGATGGCGCGGCGGCACACGCCATGGAAGCCGTCGCAACCGGCGATGTAGTCGCAGTCGATCCGCAGTGTTTCGCCGGCGACCTTACAGGTGACGTAGGGCCGCTTGTCCTTGAGCTGGTGTGGCTGGACATCACTGGCCTCGTACAGGGTGGTAGCCCCACTGGCAGTACGCGCCTCCATGAGGTCTCGGGTCACCTCGGTCTGGCCATAGACGGTGACACAGCGCCCGCCCAGCAGGTCGTTCAGATCCAGACGCTCGCGTTTGCCGTCGATGGCGAATTCCACCCCCTCGTGCACCTGACCCTCACGTTCCAGGCGCGCACTGACGCCGGCCTGGCGGAGCAGGTCCACGGTGCCCTGTTCGAGGACGCCGGCACGAATGCGGCTGAGGACATGATCGGCGCTCTGGCGCTCGAGGATGACATTGTCGATGCCGGAGCGGGTGAGTAGCTGACCGAGGAGCAGGCCGGAAGGGCCGGCGCCGATGATGACGACTCGGGTATGCATGAAGGTGTCCTCTTGTGGGGCGTGATCGCCGCGTTCTTGTAAGGCTCCCCGGTATTTTTGGACGATTCACGACAGGGTAGTCAGCCCCTGAATACCTAAAATCTGGTACTTTTCGATGATTCGTGCGGCTATCGCCCGAGGTCGGATCATGACTGACGCCTATCCACCCATCTTCAAGCTGTATGGCGAGGCTCAGGCCTGGCCCGATCCCGATCTGCTGCATTGCGAGACGATCGAGAGCCGTAGTCGCCTCCACGCCTGGAATATCGCGACCCATCGCCATGCCGACCTGGTGCAGCTGTTGTACGTCCGCCAGGGGCGGGTGAAGCTGCAGCTGGAGGATTGGCACGGCGCCCTGTTCGGGCCCTTGCTGGTGGTGCTGCCGGTCCTCTGCGTCCACGCCTTCGAGTTCGATCCGGCGGTGGAGGGCTTCGTCATCACCCTGCCGGTACCCCAGGTCGAGCGTCTCAAGCTACGCTGCCAGCGGGCCGGCCAGGGGCTGTTCCAGAGCGCTGCGCGATTGCCGCTCGCCGCGACGGAAGCGGGGTGGATCGATCAACTGGTCGGCCAATTGGTCGGCGAATACCAAGGGCGCAGACCCGGGCGCGAGGTGATGCTCGAAGCTCTGCTCGACAGCCTGGCCATCTGGCTGCTGCGCCAGCAGACCCGAGCGGTGGCCGCCACCCTGCCGCGGCGTGCCGAGCAACACCTGGGGCGCTTCCTGGCCCTGGTCGAACAGCACTATCGTGCCCACTGGAACCTGGGGCGTTACGCCGCGGCCCTGGGCATCTCCGGGGTACACCTGAACACCCTGTGCCGCGAGTTGGCCGGTGCCTCGGCCTTGGCGATCGTCCATCAGCGCCTGCTGCTGGAGGCGCGCCGCAGCCTGACCTTCACCCAGGCCCCGGTCGCGGAGGTCGCCGATGCCCTGGGCTTTGCCGATCCCGCCTACTTCGCCCGCTTCTTTCGTCGCGGTACCGGCCAGAGTCCGCTCAACTATCGGCGTCGTGCCGGCGGGCAGGACCAGGGTTAAGGTCGGCATCCGCGGCGGCCAGGGTTTCCCCCACGCGGGCCGCCAGCACATCCAGGTTGAAGGGTTTGGCGATCAGGGTCATCCCCGGCTCCAGGTAGCCTTCCAGGTGAGCACCTTCGGCATAGCCGGTGGCGAAGACGACCTTGAGGCCGGGCCGGCGTTGGCGGGCGATCTCCGCCAGTTGGCGACCGTTCATGCCGGGCAGGCCGACATCCGACAGTAGTAGATCGATGGGGCGCGAGCTTTCCAGGATCGGCAGCGCACCGCGGGCGTCCTCGGCTTGCAGGGTCGCATAGCCCAGTTCCCGCAGCAGCTCCACCACCATCTGCCGGACCACGGGTTCGTCCTCGACCACCAGGATGGTCTTGCCGGCCCCGTTGGGCGTCACGGTCGAAGGCGTCGCACGCGGCACCTCGACGTCGGCCCCCAGGTAGCGCGGCAGGTACAGACCCACGGTAGTGCCGCGCCCGGGTACTGAGTCGAGCCTGACGTGACCCTTCGACTGCTTGGCGTAGCCGTAGATCATCGACAGGCCCAGCCCAGTGCCCTGGCCGATGGGTTTGGTGGTGAAGAAGGGATCGAAGGCGCGCGCCATGACTTCCGGCGGCATCCCGGTACCGTCATCCGTCACCAGCAGCGCGACGTAGTCACCGGCGCTCACCGCATCCAGGCCGTTGCCGCTTTCGTTCAGGTAGACGTTGCGCGTCTCGATGCGGATCGTGCCACCATCGGGCAGGGCATCGCGGGCATTGATGACCAGATTGAGCAGAGCGCTTTCCAGCTGGTGGGCGTCCGTCAGAGCCTGCCAGAGGTCGGCATGCAGATCCAGCACCAGGGCGATGTCGCCACGCAGGCTGCGCAGCAGCAACTCCTCCATGGAGCTTACGCTGGCATTGACCTGGATCGGTTGCAGGTCCAGCGCCTGGCGCCGGGAGAAGGCCAGCAGGCGCTGGGTGAGGGCGGCCGCGCGCTGGGCGGAGGTCAGGGCGGAGTTGAGGTACTGGTCGAATTTGTCCTGGCGCCCGGCCTTGTGATGGCGCTGCAGCATGTCCAGGCTGCCCATGATGCCGGTCAGCAGGTTGTTGAAGTCGTGGGCGATACCGCCGGTGAGCTGGCCGACCGCTTCCATCTTCTGCGCTTGGCGCAGCTGTTCCTGCAATTCCTGTTGTTCTGTGACGTCCCGACCCACGGCGTAGATGAGGCCGTCTTCGGCACTGGCCGTCCAGTCGAGGACGCGATAGCTGCCGTCACGGGCGCGGACGCGCGCCCTGAGGCTCGCAGCGCCTTGGCGCAAGCCCAGGCTGCGTAGGGTGTCGAAGACCAGGTGCTGGTCATCCGGATGGACCAGCTCGGTCAGTTGCAAGGTGGCGAGATCGGTCTCGCGGCGACCCAGCAAGCGGGTCGCCGCGCTGTTGACCGTCTTCACCTCGCCGTCGGTATGGCAGATCACCATGAGGTCGTGGCTGATGCGCCACATCCGATCGCGCTCGCGGGTCCGCAGCTCGATCTGCTGTTCGAGTTCCTGGCGCGAGCGGGTGAGCACCTCACGGGCGTCCACGATGCTCTGGATGTCGGTGCAGGTACCGAACCACTGCTCGATCCGCCCCGTGGCGTCGCGAACCGGCTGGGCCCGACCGAGCACCCAGCGATAGCGCCCGGAGCGATGCCGCAGCCGGTACTCGATGTGATAGGGCTCGCCAGTGCTGAGGCTGTGGTGCCAGACCTTCCAGGTGCGTTCCTGGTCATCGGGATGAAAGACATTGGCCCAGCCATCACCTTCCGTGGACCCTTCGGGCACGCCGGTGAATTCGTACCAGCGGTCGTTGAAGTAGAAATGGTGACCATCGGGGCGGGTGGCCCAGACCATCTGGTCGATGGAGTTGATGATGGCGCGCAGCTGCGCTTCGTTGCGCGCCAACTCCTGGGACTGCCGGCGATGGCCGCTGATGTCGATGAACAGCACGGCGAAGCGATCGCCTGGCAGGCGGTGCGCGCGTACCTCGTACCAGTGCTCGTGCGGCAGGTGCAGCAGGATATCGAACTGGATGAACTCCGCATCGGAGTTCATGAAGTCGGCATAGGCCGGCAACAGGTCCGCCTCCAACTGCGGCAGGGATTCGCGCAGGGTCTTGCCCACCACCTGCTCCAGCGGCACCCCGGTGAGGCTGGAGAAGATGGGATTGACCTCCAGGAAGCGGAAGTCCTGCATCCGACCGACGTCATCGCGGATGGCCTGGGCCATGTAGAAGCCCTCGCGCATGCCGTGGTAGAGCTCCTGCAGCCAGAGATCCCGTTCGGTGATGGCGGCCTCGTTGAGCTTGCGCTCGGTGATGTCGTAGCAGACCCCGAGGTAGCGTCCGGCGCCCTGGCCGGTCATCAGTTGGCCACGCCGGCCGAGCCAGCGCTCTTCACCGGTATCGACGCGGCGAATGCGGTATTCGAGGTAGTCCAGGGCGTCGTCGTCGGGGGTGGCCGTCAGGGTCCGCAGACTGCTCACGTCGTCCGGGTGCAATTGCTTGACCAGTTCTTCCTGGCTATAGCTGCGCTTTTCCGGGAGCCCCCATAGCTGGCAGAAGCCTGGGGAGACCAGCAACCGGGATTCGCCCGGCAGCAATTCGAAGGTGCCCACCCGGCCGACCAGTTGGGCCAGGCGCACCCGCTCTTCAGTCACCAACTGTTCGCTGCGGTCCTGCAGGACGTGGACGAACCCCCTGAGCTCGTCGGCTTCCTTCAGGGCCGTCGTCGCCACCTCCACCCAGCGGGTTTCCCCGCTACGCACACCGATCCAGCCGGCCCCCCGGCCATGCTCCTCGATCAGCGCCTGATGCTGGGCCGTGGCGAGGAAGCTGCCATCCCGTTCCGCGACGAGCAAGTCGGAGAGTAGCCAGCCGAGTGTGTCCGTTGCCGACCAGCCACAGAGCAGCTCGGCTCCGCGATTCCAGCGCTCGATGCGCCCCTGGCGATCGGTGATGACCAGGGCGTGGGACGTCAGCTGCGCTAGCGCCTGCTGCTCGAGCGAAGAAATCGACATCTGTGGCTTCCCTGTGACTGGCGCGTCAGGCTTCGACACCCTCGCTCAGTTGGACATTCAAACTGCGCAAGGCATTCCAGTACTCAGGATAGGTCTTGCCGACGCACTCGGGGTCGAGAATGCGAATGCCGGCGACCTTGAGACCCGCCAGGGCGAAACTCATGGCGATGCGGTGATCCGCGTGGGTTTCGATCACCGCATCGACCTGGCTGCCTGCGAGGGTCGGGTCGGCCGCGACCAACAGGTCGTCCCCCTCGACCGTCGCCAGGCCGGGGCGGATGGCGTTCAGGCCGTCGTGCAGGGCCGCGACGCGGTCGCATTCCTTGACGCGCAGGTTGGCCAGGCCGACGAAGCGCACCGGGGTCTCGTTGAAGGCCGCCAGCACCGCCAGGGTAGGGATGGCATCCTGCATCTGCGAGCCATCGATGACGGCCGGCAGCCGCGGGAAGGCGGCAATGAACTCGCGGGCCTTGGCATCGGGCTGGGTGAAGTCCGCGTCGGCCACCCCCAGGTCGATGGCGCCGCCGGTCAGGGCCTGGGCGGCCCAGAGATAGGTGGCGGCAGACGCATCCGGCTCGATGAAGTAGTCACGGGCGACGTAACCGGTCGGGGCGACGCGCCAGGTAGCCGCATCGAGCTGCTCCACCTCGGCACCAAAGGCGCGCATGGCGGCCACGGTGAGATCGACATAGCCACGGGCGCCGATCTCGCTGCCGCGCAGGGCCACTTCCACGGGTTCGCTGCCCAGGGCGGCGAGCATCAGCAGGGCGGAGACGTATTGGCTGGAAAGACCGGCGTCCACCTCGAAGCGGCGCGCGTTCAGGCGACCCTGGCCCGCTACCGTCACCGGTGGGCACCCAGTGGGAGCGTCCACCTGGATGCCGTTGGCGCTCAGGGTTTCCAGCAGGGGACCGATGGGTCTTTTCTGCATATAGGCGTCGCCGGTCAGGGTCACCTCGCCGTCGACGGTCGCCACAGCCGCGGTGAGAAAGCGCACCGCGGTCCCTGCGTTACCGAGGAACAGGGGCTGCTCAGGGCGTTGCAGGCGACCTGAGCTGGTGACCAGGAAGGTAGTGGCGTTGGGTTCGTCGATGGTGACGCCCATTAGCCGCAACGCCTCGGACATGTGGCGGGTGTCGTCGCTCTTGAGCGCGCCGGTGAGACGGCTGGTGCCCTTGGCCAAGGACGCCAGCAGCAGCGCCCGGTTGGTGATGGACTTGGAGCCGGGCGGGGCGATCCGACCCTGCAGCGCGATGTTGGGAGGGGTGACGGTGATGTAGGGTCTCGCGGACATGGGGGCTCCAGGCAACTTCGCGACAGCCATGGCGGCGGGTCGCAACAAAGTCGCCATGATGCCATTTCATGCCGTCCAGGCCCAGGCATGCCGGTGCGTAATACCACCCCTATAGCAGATAGGCTGTCTTTGGATACTCCTCCTTGTCACAAGCGGGTAATCAAGGCGGGGTAGTGCTAGGGCTTTTCCGCTGGAGGCACCTGCCATGTCCCTGACCCGTCCCGATCGCCGTCGTGTCCTGCAAGGCCTGGGCGCTACGCTGCTGCTACCAGCCCTGGGCAGCCGTACCTGGGCGGCGGCCGGTGGGCGTCCCGCCATCACCGATGGCGTCCAGGCCGGTGATGTCACCCAGGATCGCGCCCTGATCTGGAGTCGCACGGACAAGTCGGCGCGCCTGTTGGTGGAGTGGGATACCCGGGAAAGTTTCGCCTCGGCACGCAAGGTCATCGGCCCCGTCACCACCGCGGCCCAGGACTACACGGCGCGCATCGACCTGCGCGGATTACCCGCCGACCAGCGCATCTTCTATAGGGTCCGCTTCGAGGACGTGGATAGCGGTGCGCTCAGCGAGGCCGTCACGGGCCATCTGCGCGCGGCCCCGAGTCAGCGTGGCGATGTACGCTTCGTCTGGGGCGCCGACACCGTGGGCCAAGGCTTCGGCATCAATCCCGACATTGGTGGTATGCGGATCTACACCGCCATGCGCGAACGCCGCCCGGATTTCTTCCTGCACAGTGGCGACACCATCTATGCCGATGGCCCAGTGCCGGCACAAATGACCGTGGAGGAGGGACGCATCTGGCGCAATCTCACCACGGAGGCCAAGAGCAAGGTCGCTGAAACGCTGGCCGAATTCCGCGGCAACTACCGCTACAACCTGATGGACGATCACCTCCGCCGCTTCAATGCCGAGGTGCCGCAGGTATGGCAGTGGGACGATCATGAAACCACCAACAATTGGTCGCCGACCAAGGAGCTGGATGAGCGTTACCAGGTGAAGGATATCGGCGTCCTGAGCCAGAGGGCGCGCCAGGCGTTCCTGGAGTACGCCCCTATGCGCGGCGTTTCGGCCGACGGGACAGGGCGCATCTATCGGCAGATCGCCTATGGTCCGCTGCTGGACGTCTTCGTGCTGGACATGCGCAGCTATCGCGCGGGCAACGACAGCAACCAGGGCAGCGACGTCGGTGGGGCGGGGGCGTTCCTTGGGCGTGAGCAACTGGATTGGTTGAAGGGCCAGCTGCAGGCCTCGCGAGCTACCTGGAAGGTCATCGCTGCGGATATGCCCATCGGCCTGCAGGTGCCCGACGGCAAGGATGCCCAGGGGCAGGCGCGGTGGGAGGCGATCGCCAATGGCGATCCGGGTACGCCTAAGGGCAGGGAACTGGAGATCGCGGAATTGCTGAGCTTCATCGCTCGCCAAGGCATCCGCAACACCGTCTGGCTGACGGGCGACGTGCATTACTGCGCGGCGCACCACTACCATCCGGATCGCGCCGCTTTCCAGGATTTCGAACCCTTCTGGGAATTCGTCGCCGGCCCGCTCAATGCCGGCAGCTTCGGTCCCAATCCGCTGGATGCCACCTTCGGTCCCGAGGTAGTTTTTCAGAAGGCACCGCCCAAGCCCAATACTTCTCCCTTGTCCGGTTTCCAATTCTTCGGCGAGGTGGAGATCGATGGCCAGTCAGGCCAATTGACAGTGACTTTGAGGGATCTGGATGGCAAGGCTCAGTTCACCCAGCTGTTGAGCCCCAAGGGAGGTAATACCACCCATGCAGTATAGATAGATTTCAGACATAGCCTCGTGCCAAGTAATCAAAAGTAAGGCAATAAGGCGCTCAAATGCTACAATCTAGCTGTTATCTGGCTGGAGTCTGCAATGTACGAAGACATCAAGAGCGCCTTCGAAAACCTCCAGGCGAGTATCGTCGCCTTCAATGCGTTGTGGCCAAGCCGGGTAGTGGCGGCGAGAGTCTGGCGGCTGCCGCTGCTGGCACAACAGAGAGTGCCCGATCTCATCGAGGTTGAAGCCTTCGAGGGTAGTTCGGCAGTGGAGCTGACCCAGGAAGCCCTGTTGGCCTTCCACCTTCAGCCTGGGCAGGCACCCGGAACGGTAAGCCGCCTGCCGGGCTACATCGCCCTGAGCGAACCCCTGATGGCGGAAATCCTCGCCATCAATGCGTGCAAGCACGCCTTCAGCGCCGCCATCGAGCAGACCCGGCTGGAGTTGGAGCTGGCACCGGAAGCCCGGCCGCGGATCATGCGCAAGGCACTGGGCGGGGCCTTCAATACCAAGCAGTTGATCCGCAAGGTGCACGGTTTCCCTGATCCGGTACGCCAGCTGACCTTCACCTGGGCCGGCCATACCGCCGGAGGCGAGAGGGTCACGGTGGCGAAGGTCCGCGAGCAACTCAAGACCCTGGCCCTGGCCCGAGCGGATCGAGAACACACTGCCCTGGATCGCACGCCGGAATGGCAGGAGCATCAGGCGCTGATCCGCATGGCGGATGACGACATCCTGGTCAGGCACAAGAAGATCGCGCCTCATCCCAGGGCCATGCTCTGGTTCGGTGAGGAGAGTCGTTACGACGCCATGATCCACGCCAACCTGCCGGTGTTCGTGGTCCCCGCGCAGGACGGCATGCAGGTGGTGGATCTGCGTGACTTCGACCGTACCCAGCGCGGCGCGCTGCGTCCCGACATCAAGCCCCGTCGCGAAGTGCTGGCCACGCGACTGCTGTACCTGCCCACGGACAATCCGGAACGGCCGGCTACCCAGCGCAACAATGAGGCCACCCTGAAGCGCTCCACCTACAGCCGCTGAGCGAGGCGGGGAAGGCGATGGCGTTACCGAACACAGCCAGGTCGTAACGAGATCCTTCGTTGCCGAGTGAAAAGGTAACGAAATCTTCGTTACGCCTAGTCACCTGGCTCGGTGTCATTTTATAAAATCCTTAATTTTCAATAACTTAATAATGTTGGCACAGTGCCTGCTTTATTATTGGCACAAGAACAACAAGATGCGCCGCTACAAGCCCACAACAAGAACAAGACGGCTGAAGCTCGCGAACCGATCATTTTGGAGCTCCTTCGAGTGGCCAAAGTAATCTGTTCACTTCCCACCTCTTGGTGGGGCGTACTGACAATCGATGACGTTGGCGTCCGACAACAAAAACAAGAGGACAACGACGTACCTGGATGAGGGAGCCCAAGGGCTCCCTTTTTTCTTGCCTGCTGGAAAGCCTCGCCGGGTTGCCAAGCTACCCCCAGTACTGTGTATCAGCAGATAGCAGATATTGGGAATGTTCGTCATCGTCCTGATGATGGTCACCAAGCTCTATCCCCATCAGCTGCTGGCCTTCTTCGGCTAGCGTCGGCAGCGGCCTTCTTTGGCATGCCGCGGCACCTTGGACTAAGGTTTCCGCAACCCAACTCACTCTGGACGCTGCCATGGACTCCGCGAACGCCCCGTCTCCCCTTTGGTTGAACGAGCCGCAACGCTGGTCCGAGACCGAGGGTTCGCTGCACGTCCGCACCGACGCCGACAGTGATTTCTGGCAGAAGACCCAGTACGGCTTCGCACGCGACAGCGGGCATTTTCTCGGCCATCCGGTGGACGCGGACTTCACTGCTCAGGTCAGGATCACCGGGACCTTCACCGCCCTGTATGACCAGGCTGGGCTGATGGTGCGTCAAAGCAGCGAGCAGTGGTGCAAGACCGGACTGGAGATCAACGACGGCATCGCCCATCTGGGCAGCGTCCTGACCCTGGGGCATTCCGATTGGGCATTGGGGGCGGTACCGGATGCGCTGCATGGTTTCTGGCTGCGGCTGACGCTGCAGGCCGAGGTGTTGCGCATCCAGTACTCGCTGGACGGCCAGGTCTGGCCGTTGCTGCGCCTGTGCCGCTTCGCGAAGGGCGAGGGCGGGGTCCTCCAGGTCGGGCCCTATTGCTGTTCGCCGCAACGCGAAGGCCTGGAAGTGACCTTCGCCGACCTGCGGATCGGTCCGGCGCTCGGCAAAGACCTGCACGACCTGAGCTGAGGGCGCGTCGCTCAGCTCATCCAGTTGCCACCGTCGACGTTATAGGTCTGGGACACCACGTAGTCGCTGTCGCTGGATGCCAGGAACAGCGCCATGCCCACCAGGTCCTGCGCCGTGCCCATCCTGCCGTAGGGTACGGCATCGCCGACCAGGCGTTTCTTCTCGCCCAGCGGCCGCTTCTCGTAACGCGCGAAGAGGGCGTCCACACCCTCCCAGTGCTCGCCGTCCACCACACCCGGGGCGATGGCATTGACGTTGATACGGTGTTCGATGAGGTTGAGACCCGCCGACTGGGTGAGGCTGATCACCGCGGCCTTGGTCGCGCAATAGACCGCGACCAGGGCTTCGCCGCGGCGGCCGGCCTGGCTGGCCATGTTGATGATCTTGCCGCCATGGCCCTGGGCGATCATCTGCCGCGCGGCGGCCTGCAGGGTGAAGAGGGTACCGGCGACGTTGATGGCGAACAGCCGGTCATAGCTTTCGCGAGTGATCTCGACGATGGGTGCCAGGTCGAACAGCGCCGCGTTGTTGACCAGAATATCCAGCTTGCCGGTGGTGGCGACCACCTGGGCGATGGCGGCGTCGATGGCGGCCTGGTCGGTCACGTCCAGCGGCACGGCATAGGCGCGCTCACCCAGCTCCGCGGCGGTCTCGCGGGCCTGGTCGATGTTGATGTCGGCGATGGCCACCGTCGCCCCTTGCTCCAGATAGGCCTTGGCAAAGGTCTTGCCGATGCCGCGGGCCGCGCCGGTGATCAGCGCGCTCTTTCCTTCCAGTCTGTTCATGTTCGTTGCTCCGCTGGGCAGCTTGGGGCCGCGGCGCTCCTGGGGCGCTGCGGCGGTCGGTCGGTTACTTGGGATAGCCGGCGCGCTTCATGTCCCGCGCCGTCGCGGTCTGGGCGGCGGTCAGCGCCTGCTCGATGCTCATCTGCCCGGTAAGGGCAGCGGCGAACAGTTGGCCGATACTGGTACCCAGGGCCTGGAATTCGGGGATGGTCACGTACTGGATGCCGACGTAGGGCACCGGTTGGGCCGAGGGATGGGCGGGATCGGCATGCTGCATCATGTCCAGGGTGATCTTGGCGAAGGGCGCTGCCGCCAGATAGGCCGGGCTGTAGGTGGATTGGCGGGTACCCGGCGGTACGTTGGCGACGCCATCCCGGTCGGCCACCAGCTGTACGTACTCCTTGGAGGTCGCCCAGGTCACGAAGGTCTTGGCCGCGTCCTTGTGCTTGGCACTCGCCGGAATGGCCAATGACCAGGCGTACAGCCAGGAAGAGCCCTTGTCGGTGACTTCGCGAGGCGAGGCGGCGAAGCCGACCTGGTCGGCCACCTTGCTCTGGCTGCTGTCGGTGGTGAAGGAGCCCGCCACACTGGCATCGACCCACAGCGCGCATTTGCCACTGTTGAACAGCGCCAGGTTCTCGTTGAAGCCGTTGCTGGAAGCGCCGGGCGGACCGTATTTCCTGAGCGTGTCGACGTAGAAGGTGGCGGCCGCCTGCCATTCGGGACTGGTGAGCTGCGGCTGCCACTGCATGTCGAACCAGCGGGCACCGAAGGCGTTGGCCAGGATGCTAATGACCGCGACATTCTCGCCCCAACCGGGCTTGCCCCTCAGGCAGAGACCGTACTGCTCCTTGTCCGGCTGGTTCAGCTTGGCGGCGAAGGCGCCGAGCTGCGACCAGGTAGGCTCGGCAGGCATGCTCAGACCGGCCTGCTGGAACAGGTCCTTGCGGTAGTAGGTGACGGTGCTCTCGCCATAGAACGGCAGGGCATAGAGGGTGCCCTTGACCGACAGCCCCTCGCGTACCGCGGGGAAGATGTCGTTGACGTCGTAGCTCGCCGGCAGATCCTGCAAGGGTTCCAGCCAACCCTTGGCGCCCCACAACGGGGTCTCGTAGGTTCCTATGGTGAGGACATCGAACTGGCCGCCGCCGGTGGTGATGTCGGTGGTCAGCCGCTGACGCAGGACGTTCTCTTCTAGAACCACCCAGTTGAGCTTGATGTCGGGATGCTGCTGCTCGAACACCTCGGAGAGCCGCTGCATGCGGATCATGTCGCTGTTGTTGACGGTAGCGATGGTGACCGATTCGGCGGCCTGGACGCCCCCGGTCAAGCCCAGTGCAGTTGATAGCAGCAAAGTGAGGTAAGGCTTCATCCTGTCTCTCCATGGCTGCCGCAAGGGGCAGCTTGTTGTTGTTCTGGATCGAGGACCGCCGATGGAAATTTGATGCGGTGTGGCGGCTGGCACTGATTACAGCAGCAGCATCGAAGCCTTTGCTAACTGGCCATTGACCATTCGCTGATACTTTTTTGACGAGAAACGCCTGGTGCGGCGCAATCAAAAAAACATTGGTAGACCGCGGCAGGTGAGGGCGGGCAGAGTGGTCCCACAACAATGAACCGAGCAAGCGCCATGACGGTTTCCGCCTTCCTCGAAGCCCGGCCTGCCGAGCTGGAGGTGATCCTGGCCGAGCCAGACCAGAGCTTTCGCTGGTACGAGCATGACTATCCCTATGCGCTCGCCCGCTGGAATCATCACCCGGAGTACGAGATCCATCTGATCCGCCAGGGCAGCGGACGACTGTTGGCCGGTGACTATGTCGGTCCCTTCGCGGCCGGTCATGTCGCCCTGATCGGCCCGGATCTCCCACACGACTGGATCGGTGATCTGCCGCCGGACCAGGTAATCGCCGGGCGCGACGTGGTCATCCAGTTCACCGGCGACTGGCTGCGCGCGCTGAGTGCCTTGGCTCCAGAGCTGGGCACCTATCTACCGCTGCTGGAACGGGCCAGGCGTGGCCTGGAGTTCAGCGGCGAGACCGCCCGGCAGGCCGCAGAGCTGATCGAGGCCATCGGCCAGGCGCGAGGTGCGGCGCGGTTGCTTACCTTGTTCCAGCTACTCGGCCGGCTGGCCGAAGCGCCGGCTAGCGAGGTGATGGTCCTCGCCAGTGCCTGTTATGCGCCGGCACTGGACGCCCGCAGCGCCGCGCGGGTCCACCAGGCCTTCGACTATCTCCTCAGCGAGCTGACCGAGGATATCCGCTTGCCCGAGATCGCCCGGCGGGTGGGCATGAGCGAGGCCGGCTTTTCCCGCTTCTTCAAGAAGGTCACCGGCCATGGTTTCATCGAGCTGGCACGCAAGTTGCGCATCCAGCGTGCCTGTCGTTTGCTGATGCAGGCGGAACTGTCCATCGCCACCATCTGCTTCGCGGTGGGCTATTCGAATCTGTCCAACTTCAATCGGCATTTCCGCAACGAAATGCAGCAGACGCCGAGCGAGTATCGGCGTGGATTGCTGGTAGCCAGGCGCCAGGTGGGTGAGGGCGGGCGAGGGTAGCGGTGCCTCGCCCGCCGCTGGCGTCCAGATTGCTCTTTACTCGGCGCTCGACGGCTTGGCCCAGAGATTGATGTCGCCTTCGACCGCATGGGTATCGATCTCGGCCAGTTCTTCAGCGGTGAAGGCCAGATTGTCCAGCGCCGCCACGTTCTCCACGATCTGCTCCGGCCGGCTGGCGCCGATCAGGGCGCTGGTGATGCGTGGGTCGCGCAGGGTCCAGGCCAAAGCCAGCTGGGCCAGGCTCTGGCCGCGGCGCTGGGCGATAGCGTTCAAGGCGCGGACCCGCTGAAGGTTTTCGGCTGACAGATGACCCTGCTGCAGCGACTGGCCACCAGGCTGGTTGACCCGGGCATCGGCGGGCACGCCATCGAGGTACTTGTCGGTCAGCAGCCCCTGAGCCAGGGGCGTGAAGGCAATCACGCCACTACCCAGCTCTTCGGTCGCGTCCAGCAGATCCTTTTCGATCCAACGGTTGAGCAGGTTATAGGCGGGCTGATGGATCAGCAGCGGAATCTTCCAGTCGGCCAAAAGCCTGGCCATTTCGCGGGTCTTGGTGCCTGAATAGGAGCTGATACCTATATAGAGGGCCTTGCCTTGCTGTACCGCAGTGGCCAGGGCACCGGCGGTTTCTTCCAGCGGCGTATGCTCATCGAAACGGTGCGAATAGAAGATGTCGACGTAGTCCAGCCCCAGGCGCTTGAGGCTCTGGTCGAGGCTGGCCAGGACGTATTTACGCGAGCCGCCACCTTGGCCATAGGGCCCGGGCCACATGTCCCAGCCAGCCTTGCTGGAGATGATGAGCTCGTCGCGGTAGGTAGCGAAGTCTTCGCGCATTAGCCGACCGAAATTGATCTCGGCGCTGCCATAAGGCGGACCGTAGTTGTTGGCCAAGTCAAAGTGATTGATGCCCAGATCGAAGGCGGTGCGCAGCAAGGCGCGCTGCCGATCCAGTGGCGTGCTGTCGCCGAAGTTGTGCCACAGCCCAAGGGACAGCGCCGGCAGCACCAGACCGCTGCGACCCACGCGGCGGTAAGGAATACGGTCGTAACGATCGGAAGCGGCTTGATAAGCCATGCAAAGCTCCTTTGGAAGAAATGGGAATCGGCGGGACATGGAATCGGAAAGCTCCGCCCACCAAGGTATAGATGGTGACGTGGCGAAGGTGCCATCGGATTAGAGCTGCCGGTAACCACTTGTTCAAACCGGCGCGGGCATACGCCTGGAGTTCCAGCTAACGAAGAGCACAGGCGGAACGAGCACTCGGATTCTGCAGTGCCGGTGCATGAGCGTCTGTGACTGGCATCGCTTGGCGACGACCCTGGTAGGCTGGGCAACGAAGGAAGGTGGAGGTTCGAGCGTGAAAAGCGCGAGGCCCAGGGCCATCCCCCATAACCATAACTTCGCATAATGTATATTATGTTAAATTACGTATTACGCTGGCTTCTCTTCTGAGTCTTTTGCAGCGCTGATTCGATCATTCCGTGTTTGGCCTCCACTCTCTTTACCGCCATGTCCTTCGTGTTTATGGCATGAGGTGACTGTCGGTGAGCGGATTCAGTGCCATTCTCATCCGGCTAGCACAAGCCCCTGCATGGGATGGTCTACCAACGCCATTATCAAGTTAGTTCTAGCTAAGTAGCGCACCTTCGTGCGATCCATGTGTTGCCTAAATTTCTTACCCATGACTGTCGCCACGCTTTCACCGGCCGTATTCTCGCTCGCCTAAATCGAGCAGCGTGGGCATGACCTCAAGCGCGCAACGGACGAGCTGTGACGAGTCTGCGGAAGGTGAACTCAAAATAAAAATAGATTAGACTTTTGCCGATTCAGCTTGAAACCAAACTGAATCGGCAAAAGCTTTTGTTAATGAGGTGGCCCCATGCTTCGATAGAATCAGATAGAACCCTTAGAATAAATCTCTCTTATTTAGCCTGAGCGATGGGCAGGTTTTGGGTATTGAAAATGGCAAAGATGATACCTAGTCAAGGTGCTATTGACACAAACAGCTTTGGTGAACGTACAGTCTTTTCCTTGCTGAGAGATGGCTTACCTGAAGAGTATACGGTCATTCATAGCCTCCCATGGCTCTGTTCTGCAATTAAAAAAATTGACTCCAGTTTCGCCCCCACTGGAGAAATCGACTTTCTTATCATTCATGAAAGCCTCGGCGTACTTGCTCTCGAAATTAAAAGTGGCGCCTACCGTGTTGAGGGATCAATTTTTGTACATGTGCGATCTCAAAGAGTATCCAATCCGGTTATGCAGACCCGGAAAAACTCTCACGGCCTAGCGAGATGGCTCGGCTGTGATGAGAATTTACGGATAAGAATAGGATACGGGTTCGTTTTCCCGGACAGTAGTTTTGGAGAAAGCGACTTAGGTCCAGCTTTAACTGACCGCAGTACACCACTGCCTTCCAAGATCTTTGTACACCATGATGAGATGGGCGCCCTATCATCCAGAGTTGTCGACATCATGAAATACTGGAAGGCTGCGCTTGGCAATCCTCCCCTAGGGAGGGAGAAAGCAAATGCTATCCTTTCAGCATTGTGCCCACAGTACGATGGAGCCTTGACATGGGGAGCAAGAATATTATTCGATAATCACATGTGGTTACGACTAACTAAAGAGCAAGCCTCGGCTGTTGAAAGAGCTCTTAACAAGAAAAAAACGGTAATAACAGGCTGGCCGGGCACAGGAAAAACAATCATTGGAATAGAGGTCGCTAGAAGATTTTCAAGCGAAGGAAAAAACGTCCTATTTCTTACATTTAATTCTTTGCTGGCAGAAAATATCAAGATTCATCTAAAAGATGCGGGAAAATGTACGGTATCGACCTGGCACACATTCTGCCATCAAGCAAAGAAGAAGCTTGGTGTAGCCGCAGATGAAAAAATAGAGCCACAGGAGTGGTTTCAAAATAAATGCTGTGAAGACCTTGCCCAAGCTATAAAAAAAGGTCTTTTAAAAGCATACGATGCAATAGTAGTCGATGAGGCGCAAGCTTTTAACATTTCTTGGCATAAAACTCTACTTGACTGGCTGGGCGATAAGCCCGCTGTTTTTTTTGCTGACGAATCGCAAGTATTTTCGTTTGAAAAAAACACAACAGAACTATTAGGATTGTGCCATGAAGTAGGCACCGATTCACCTTACTACTTGACTTCGGTCATTAGAATGCCAAGACAGGTGACAAATCGGCTAATTGAAGCCAAGGACTGCGCCTACCAACTACACATTCCGCGACCCGAAGAGGACGACACTCTAAGAGAGATACTGACTTACGACTGGGCAAGCGATATCACTCTGCAGATTGATGAGTTGTGCTCAAGAGGCATGACAACAGAAGATATATTGATTCTCACTCGGCTTGAGCCGTCCGATCATCTTAAAAATCTTATTAGCACCTTAGGAGTAAAGCATGCGCTGGTCAGCCGCTATAGAGGCTTAGAATCCCCTGTGGTGATCATACTTGGCTGTGATGGAATGAGCGACCCCGAGCTGTTTTGCGCCTATTCCAGGGCAACCACTCTCTGCATAGCAATCTATATGATCGAAACCCTCACGCGGAAGATTGAGGGTGCATTTCAAAAAATCCTTGCCAAGGACGACGCTAATGCGCAAGAAATAAGTCGAGCATACAACAACTCCCTCACCACAAATATTATACTTCGCAAGAATGACGTGACAAGATACGACCTACATACAGTCGACCTATACTGGTCGAAATCTTGGGCAAGTTGGCTTGTACATACACCTTCAGAGGGTAGCTCGCACGAATTATGGGCCGATTATTTAGTGCAGAATTGGCCATGGAAAGTGTATCTATGGAGTGGTGATGCTCGCCGAAAAATTAGCCTAATACTAAAAGATGATGATAAAGGGGAGCCATATGTAAGCAGAATGCTCTACAGTATTTTTTATTGTGATGATTGCAAAGAATGCACGCCGCACCATATTCACTCAGAGGAATGCAGCTTTTGCAAGAGCGGCAATTGTCTCGCTCGCTCACAGAGTTTTACTTTAGAAAGCAATGTGGTTTCTACCGTATCCATGTTGGATCAACTAGTTTATAAAGCTCTCGGCCCTCAAGTATCTCTCGATAGAGTCGAGCTACAGGTACTGCCTCTCCCCTTGGCCGCAATGGGGGCCAGGCTGTACTCCGAGCAACGGGTAACGCAGTTCAATTTAGATTTATTAGCCTTGCCACCTGGCAAGTATTTTTACCGTTCTGCGCTTGCATTTGTCCAATCAAGAGCCCTACTACTAAAGCCGGGAAAGACCATTTCACATAGAAAGCTTGCAGAAGAGCTATATAGCCGCTACGAAGACTTAAAGCTTATAGGTGGAGCCTCATGGCAAACAAAAATAGCGCAAGCTCTTTCTACGTCATATGGGAAGGGACTTATAGCAAAAATTGATAAGGGGATTTATGGTCCTCCAAAAGTTCCACATGACGGGTAATAAGTACTACTAAAGCCCTATCTCTTTTTACGTAGGGCCATTCAGCGCGCCAAACCGGCCAATACGGCAGCGACATTGCCCTCAGCCTGCGCAGCGGTTTCCGCGTACAGGCTCCTGCCATGGGCGTCGATGGCCACCACGGCGGGACCGAGCCCGTGCACCCGGATCTTCGATAGGCGGTAATGGGTCAGCATCTCGGACCAGCCAACCTGGATTACGGCTTCGATGGCGCGCGACAGCAAGGTGCAGCCACCGCCTAGAAATGACAGGTAGACGCAGCCCACGCGTTGCATGGCGCGTACGCTGTGTTCGTCCAGGCCGCCTTTGCCGCCCACCAGGCGTAGGCCGAAACCCTCGATGAGACGGGGCATATAGGGATTGAAGCGGGTGCTGGTGGTGGGATTGATGTAGAGCATTTCGAAGGCACCGCCCTCCCCTTGGCTGTAACCGCCGAGATGGAAGAAGGCCTGGCCGTGTAGATCCAAAGGCGGTGGCGTACCGCTTTCCAGGCACTCGAGCAGCCGCTGGTGGGTCGGCAGCCCGGCGGTGATGATCACTTCGCCGTCGACCGTTACCAGATCGCCAGCCTGGAGCGCGCGAACCTGGGCTTCATCGAAGGGCGCTGTCAGTCGTTTCATGCTCGTCGTTCTCACTCGAAATAGTCGACACGGCCATCCGGATGAATCCGTGCGGAGCGCCGTCGGTTGATCCAGCAGTTGAAGCAGACAGCGACCGGGGTGAAGCCGTGACCGGCGGCGTAGTCGATGTGCACCGCCATGGTGGTGGCGTCGCCACCGGTCCCCATGGGGCCGAACCCCGTGGCATTGATCGCCTTGAACAGCCGCCCTTCCATCTCGGCCAGGATCGGCTCGGGATTCTGGCTGCCGATGGGTCTGAGGATGCCCTGCTTGGCGAGCTTGGTCGCGTAGTCGAAGGTGCCGCCGATGCCCACCCCTACCACCACTGGTGGGCAATGCTGGGGGCCGGCCTTGAGCACCACGTCCATCACGTAGCGTTCGATGACGTCCAGCGTGGGAAAGGTGAAGATTTCCAGCGCCGCCCAGCGGCCCGAACCGAGCGCCTTGGGTGAACAGGTGATCTCGATGTAATCGGCATCGTCGAGCAATTCGAACGTGGTGATCGGCATGTCCTTGCCGGCATAGCCCCGCTCCAGCGTCAGCGGATGGGTGACGTGCTGCAGCATCGGTGGCTGGATGCTGGCGACCAAATCGGCGAAGCCATCGACGATGGCCTGCTTGACCGGACCATCGAAGTTGACGCGGGTGCCGACCTTCACGAAGTACACCGGCACCCCCGAATCCGAGCAGACGAAGTGGTTTTCCTCTTCGGCGGCGCGAGCACTGGCGATCATCACGCCGAGGGTTTCCCTGGCGGTAGCATTGCGCTCCACGGCACTGGCACTCGCCAACGCCGCCTTGGTGTCTTCGGGAATCTTCTTGAGCGAGCGCTCGTACAGTTCGGCTGTCACCTGGCGCAACAGCGTGGAAGAAATCGTACCCATGGCTACCTCGACAGCTGAGTTGCATCTTGGGGGGTGGATGGGGCGTCGAGCCGTTCCAATGCCAGCGCCAGGCCCTGACCCACGCCGACGCACAGGGTCGCCAGCCCCAGCCGGCCGCCGGATCTTTCCAGTGCATGCACGGCGGTCAGGACCAGGCGCGCGCCGCTCATACCGAGCGGATGGCCCAGGGCGATGGCGCCCCCCTGGGGATTGAGCTGTGGGGCATCGTCCGCCAGGCCCAGGGCTCGCACCACGGCGAGGCTCTGGCTGGCGAAGGCCTCGTTGAGTTCGATGACGTCGAAGGCGGTGATGTCCAGCGCGAGCCGAGCCAATAGCTTGCGCACCGCCGGCACCGGGCCGATGCCCATGACCCGCGGCGCGACACCGGCGCTGGCCATGCCCAGGATCCGGGCCCGCGGCCTGAGTCCCTGGCGCTGCGCGGCCTCGGCACTGGCGAGGAATAGCGCTGCGGCGCCGTCGTTGACCCCCGAGGCGTTGCCGGCGGTCACGCTATTGCCGGCGCCGTTGACCGGCTTGAGCCTGCCCAAGGTCTCCAGGGTGGTGTCGGGACGCGGGTGCTCGTCCTGGGCGACGACCGTCTGCCCCTTACGGCTCTGAATCACCACCGGCACGATCTCCTCGGCGTAGAAGCCGCTGGCCTGGGCGGCGGCGGCACGGGCCTGGCTCCGGCAGGCGAAGGCATCCTGGTCGGAGCGCGAGACCTCGTAGTCCAGTGCCACGTTGTCCGCGGTCTGCGGCATGCTGTCCACGCCATACCGCTCCGCCATCAGCGGGTTGACGAAGCGCCAGCCGATGGTGGTGTCTTCGAGCTGCTGGGTGCGGGCGAAGCCGGACTCCGCCTTGCCCATGACCCAAGGCGCTCGCGACATGGACTCCACGCCGCCAGCGATCGCCAGCTCCATTTCGCCGCAGGCGATGGCGCGATAGGCGCTGCCGATGGCTTCCAGGCCCGAGGCGCAGAGCCGGTTGAGGGTAACGCCGGGGACCGAATCGGGGAGCCCGGCCAGGAGCGCGGCCATCCGCGCCACGTTGCGGTTGTCTTCGCCGGCCTGGTTCGCGCACCCCAGGAAGACTTCGTCGATGGCAGCGGGATCGACAGCGGGATTGCGCGCCAGCAAGGCGCGGATCGGTATGGCGGCCAGGTCGTCGGCACGTACCCCGGCCAGCGCGCCGCCGTAGCGGCCAATGGGGGTACGGATGGCGTCGCAGATAAATACATCACGCATGAACGAGAATTCCTTCGCAGCGGGGTGGCCTAGTGAGTGGATGCCTTGGGCTTGCCGGTTTCCGGTGGGGTGCCGAGCACGATCATGGCGGCGCCGACCAGCATCAGTACGCCATAGGCGGCCTGGGACGCGGCCATGCTGCCGGTGAGGTCGATGAGCGCGCCGACGACGACCGGCATGAAGACATCGCCGACGCCTGCGAGGGTGGTGACCAGGGCGATGCTGCCCGCCGCCGCCTTGCCGGTGAGCAGGCTGCCTGGCAGGGTCCAGAAGGGTCCGGTCGCCCCCAGCACCGAGGCGGTCGCCACCACCAGCAGGATCACCGACAGGGTGGTATCCGGTTGTAGGATGGACAACAGCATCCAGCCGATGGCGGAGACGCTCAGGCAGATCGCCACGTGCCAGCGGCGTTCGAGGACGCGATCGGAGTGCCGGCCCACCAGGTACTGGGCGATCATGCCCACCAGGAACGGCAGGGATGACAGCAGGCCGATGTGGAACAGGTCGGTCACGCCGGTACGACGGATGATGGTGGGAACCCAGAAGGCAGCGGCCACGGCCCCGCTGAACACCGCCAGCGCGGTAAAGGCCAGTACATAGACCCGTTTGTCCTTGAGCGCGCCCCATAGCGAGTGATGCTCGTTGGCGTTGCTGCTGTCGTCGCTCTTGAGTTCGTCGTCGACCAACTGCCGCTCGGCAGCGCTCAGCCAACGCGCCTCGGCCGGCGAGTTGTCGAGATAGCAGTAGGCGACCACGCCCATGACGCAGGCTGGCAAGCCGGCGATCAGGAACAGCAGTTGCCAATTCTTCAGGCCGAACAGGCCGTCCAGGTGCTGCATGATGGCGCCGGCCAAGGGCCCGCTGAGCATGCCGGAAATGGGAATGGCGGCCATGAACAGAGCGGTGACGCTGGCCCGCCGAGCGCGGGGAATCCAGAGGGTGAGGTACAGCAGCACCCCGGGAAAGAATCCCGCCTCGGCGACGCCCAGCGCGAACCGCAGGACGTAGAACATCGTCTCGCTCGACATCATCGAGAAGGACGCGCAAGCCAGGCCCCACATCAGCATGATGCGCAGGACGGTCTTGCGAAAACCGATGCGCTGCAGCATCAGATTGCTCGGGATCTCGAAGAGGATGTAGCCGACGAAGAAGATCCCCGCGCCTATGCCATAGACCACCTCGCGAAAGCCCAGGTCGCTCATGAAGCCCAGGCGAGCGAAGCCGATGACATTGCGATCCACCAGTGCCAGGACGTAGCAGATCATCAATAGCGGTAGGATCTTCCATTTGACCTTGGCGAAGGTCCGCTGGGCGAAGGCTTCGTCGTTTCGCAGCGGAACATGGATCTCGGCACTTTCGCGCGCTGTAATCATCGTTGAAGGCCCTGTTGTTGTTATCGTCGCGCACTCTTGCCAAGAGGGTTGAGCGCATCGGTCAGGTCGACGGACCCAGTGGTGGCCCGCCTCTTCATAAGACGCTGGCGCCCTTTAAAAGTCAATAGGTCATTTTTATAACCTATTGACTTTTAAGCGAGGCTTGCGGGTAATGAGTGGGCAATTTCGAGCGGCCGAACACCGCCGCCTCTCCCCCGCCCCCAGGACAACAACAATGACAAGCAACCTGACTACGCCAGCCCTGCTTGGCGCCCTACCCTTGTTGGTGATGGCCGACGCCTACGCTGATTTTTTCAAGGACAGCAAGACCTTCATCGATACCCGCACCTTCTACTTCCAGAACGACTATCGGGATGGGCCGGGCCAGAATCGCGTCGAGGAAGCCGCACAGGGACTGACCTTTCGCTTCCAGTCGGGCTATACGCCAGGCGTGCTGGGCTTCGGTCTGGAAGCGGCCCTGATGACCGGCTTCAAGCTGGATTCCAGCCCCGAACGTAGCGGCTCGGGACTCCTGCCGCGCGATGCCCAGAGTCAGCCTGGCGGCCCCGCCTATGCACGCGAAGCCCAGGACGAATACAGCAAGCTGGCCTTGACCGCCAAGCTGCGCCTGTACCGGGATACCGAGGTGCGCAGCGGCACGCTCATGCCCGATCTGGGGGTTTTGCAGCCCAGCGCAACGCGCCTGTTCACCCAGGATTTTCGCGGTACCGAAATCACCAATACCTCGCTGCCCGGCCTGACGCTCAAGGCGGGGCGGCTGGACCGGGAGCGGCTGCGGGACTCGACCGACTACGAAGGCATCAGCATCGCCTATGCCAATGGTCAGTATCCGCGGACGAGCGGCGGTGACTTCGATTACTTCGCCGCCAGCTATCGGCTCGGCCAGAACGCCGGGTTGGTCTACAACCTGGCACGGCTGGACGACGTCTATCGCCAGCAATTCCTCGGTTTCAAAGGCAAGCTGCCGGCCGGACCCGGGCGTTTCGTCAGCGATATTCGTCTGTTCGACTCGCGCGATACCGGACGCAGCGAAGCGGGTCGCATCGATAATCGCGTCTACGGCGGCCAGTTCGGCTACGAATGGCGCGGGCATACCCTGCAGGTGGGCTATCAACAGGTGGATGGCGAAGGCGCCTTCCCCTTCCTCGATGGCACGGCCACCTATCTGCTGACCGAGATGATGATCGCCAATTTCACCAAGGAGCAGGAGCGCTCCTGGCTGGCGCGCTACGACTACGACTTCTCCGCCGTCGGCCTGCCCGGCCTCCTGTTCAGCGTGCGCTACACCAAAGGGGACAACGCCGAGGTGGTCGGCTTCGCCGGCGAAGGCCGCGAACGCGAACTCGATACCGACCTCGGTTACACCGTTCCCCAGGGCAGCCTCAAGGGTCTGGGCGTGCGCTGGCGCCACGGCGTGATGCGCAGCAACTACGCCCGCGGCAGTGACCAGGATCGGGTGATCGTGGAATACCGCTTCGCCCTCTGATCCTCGCCTCTCACTCCGTGGCGCCGGCGGCAAGGCCGGCGCCGCTCCAGCCTGAAGGAAAGTACTGATGTCCAGCATGAAGAAGATTCTGGGCGGCCTGCTGCTCGGTGGTGCCCTGGCGGCGCCCGCCTGGGCTACCAGCGAGGCGCAGCAGCGCCAGGTAACCCAGGGCGACGTGACCATCGCCTACTCCGTGCGCGGCGCCGGGCCGCTGATCCTGTTGCTCGCCTCGACCGGCCGCGCCAGCGCGGAACTGGCGCCAGTGGCCGACCGCCTGGCGGCGCGCGGCTATCGCGTCGCCCTGCCCGAACCACGCGGCATCGGCGGCTCTATCGGGCCCTTGCACGAGGTGTCCTTCCATGACTTCGCCGCTGACTTCCAGCGGGTCGTTCGCGCCGAGGGCGGACCGGCCATCATCGCCGGGCACGCCTATGGCCAATGGATCGCCAAGACCCTGGCTGCGGACTATCCCGCCGATGTCCGCGGCATCGTGCTGCTCGCCGGCGGCGCTCGACAATGGCCCCGGGCGCTGTCCGATGCCGTCACCGCCCTCAACGATCCCGCCTCCTCGCGCGATACCCGTCTGGCTGCCCTACGGCTGGCCTTCTTCGCACCCGGCAACGATCCGACCCCCTGGCTTGGCGGCTGGCATCCGGAGGTGATGAACAGTCAGCGCCAGGCGCGCGAGCGTACCCCGCGGGCGAGCTACTGGAGCGGCGGGACGGCGCCCATCCTGGACTTGCAGGCGGAGGCCGATCCCTTTCGGCCGGCAGCCTCGCGGCAGGAGACCCAGGCGGAGTTCGGCGAGCGGGTCACCGTGACCGTCATTCCAGGGGCCAGCCATGCGCTGCCCGCGGAGAAGCCCCGGGAAACCGCCGATGCCATCGCCGACTGGGCAGCGACCTTGCCGCACCCCTGAGGGCCTGTTCAAAATCTCGCGAGCTAGAGCCAAACAAGGCGTTTTGAACGCAGTTTGGCCGACGCGCAGCAGATTATGAACAGGTTCTGAGAGCCGGCCAGGTCAGGCCGGCCCCGTCCGGGTTCAGCGTCCGACGAAGACCGGAGCGCGCTTTTCCACGACCGCCCGCGTCGCTTCGCGTGCGTCTTCGGTCGCCATCAACCGAGTGCTGTAGCCTTGCTCAATGCGGTAGCCCTCCTCCACCGGCAAGTCCTCGATCTCGTTGAGCGAGGCCTTGCCCAGGCGTAGGCCGAGCGGACTCTTGCTGGCGATCAGGCGGGCGAGTTCTTCCGCGCGCGCGCGCAGTGCCTCCGGCGCCACGACCTCCTCCACCAGGCCAATCCGCAGGGCTTCGGCAGCCCCTATGGGTTGGCCGGTGAAGAACAGCTTGCGCAGATTGCCCTGGCCGATCAGCCGCCCCAGGTGCGCGCCACCGCCACACCGGCCGACGTTGATCTCCGGCATGCTGAAGCTCGCCCTGGTCGAGGCCAGGCGGATGTCGCAGACCGTGGCCAGCACCGTACCGGCGCCCAGGGCGGGCCCATTGACCGCGGCGATCACCGGGATCGGACAGCGTCTGACCGAGGCGAAGCACTGGCGTACGACCGCGGCGCGCGCCGGATCGTCTTCTACCTTGGCGGCGAGGAATTCGTGCAGATCCAGTCCTGCGCAAAAGGCCCGCTCGCCCGCGGCGGTGAATACCGCACAGTTCACCGCGGGATTCTCCCCGAGTGCGTCGAACAGCTCGCCGATGGCCTGATAGTGCGCCAGGGTAATGGCGTTGACGGGCGGCCGATCCAGGGTCACCCAGGCGACGCCGTTATCGATCTCGAGTGTGAGGTTCTGCATGGTCAAAGCTCCTGTGGCGGAAAATCGAAGAGATGCGCGGGGTTGTCGACGAGGATCTGCCGGGCCACGGCCGGGTCATCGACCCAGCCCAGGAAGACGTCCAGCAATTCGCCGACATCCGGAGAGGCTTCGGCCATGCGCACGAAGGGCCAATCCGATCCCCACAACAGCCGCTCCGGGCGACGCGCCACCAGGGCGCGGTGGAAGGGCTCGACCTCGGTATAGGCCGGGGCCTGCCGTGACACCCGGCAAAGCGACAGCTTGACCCAGACATCCTCGTGCTCCAGCAGGGCGAGGAAGGCCTGGAAAGCGGGCGCCTGGACACCAGCGGCCGTGTCGAACTGCCCCATGTGATCGAAGACGACCGGCACCCCCAGCGGGACGATTTGCGCATGGAGCGCCGGGCAATCCGCCGCCTTCGCCCAGATGTGCGCGTGCCAACCGCGCTCGCGCAGCCGCGGCGCCAGCTGGCGCAGACTGTCCACGCCGATGCTGCCCTTGTACGGCTGGCCGGTGCTCGGATCGCGCATCTCGATGAAACGCAGACCCCTTACGCCCGCCTCGTGCAGGGCGTCCAGGTCGGCGTCGGTGATGTCCGGCGTGGCGACGGCGATACCACGGACGCGCTCGCCGAGCGTCGCGAGCGCCTTGACCAGCGCCCGGGTATCGGTGCCATAGGGGGCCGGCTGGATGAGTACGCCGCGGCTTAGCCCGACGGCGTCCAGCATCTGCCGATACACCGCGGGCGGAGCCAGGGGAATGGCGTAGGTGGCCGGCCCGGTGGGATAGCTGTCGAGGGGCCCGAACACATGGGTATGCACATCGCAGGCACCCGGCGGTACCGTGCGGGCCGTGGGGCGTGGCAGACGCGGCGCTATGGTATCCATCAGCGCTCCCCCTGGGCGTGCGGGTGACGGGCGACGAGCCGTCCTGGCGAAAGCTCTCCCAGCCGTGGCAGGCCGGCGTCCGCCGGCGTGGATACCGCGAGCGGCGCTTCGATGCCCTCCGGCAAGGGGATCCGATGCACATTGAGCGTCATGGCCACCAGGGTGTAGTAGCCGATGACCGACGAGAGCTCGACGATGCCGACGGTCCCCCAGCGCTGGTGCAGGCGCTCGTACAGCGCCTCTTCCACGTCGCCGTGGCCCTGCAGCTGTCGGGCGAACGCATAGACGTCCGCTTCGTCGAGGTCGGCGAACGCGGGCGCCGCCCCGTTGGCGATGGCCTGGACGATGGCTGCGTCCAGCCCGGCGGCGGCCGCGTCGCCGGCATGGATATGCCATTCGAGCTGGCTGTTCCAGCGGCGCGCGGTCACCAGGATGGCCAGCTCGGTCAGCCGCTTGGGCAGTACGCAGTCGTAGCGCAGCACCTCACCCAGGCGCTGCCAGCGGTCAGCCAGCACCGGGTTGTGCATGGCGGCGCGCAGCGGCCCCACCAGTCGCCCGCGGGGACCGCGAATCACGGCGTTGTAGACCTCGGCCTGGGCGGTGGTCATGTGCTGCGGATCGAACAACGGAATTCGGGCCATCTTTCACTCCTGGGTGACGGCGGTGGCGCGGGACGTCGCGATGCCCAGCTCCCGGAAGACTTCCTCCGTGTGCTGACCGAGCAGCGGCGGCGCACGATCGAAGACCAGCGGTGCATTGCGCAGGCGGATCGGGCTGACCACCTGGGGCACGCTACCCGCCAGGGGATGCTCCAGCTCGCGCAGCATGGCGCGGGCCTTGACCTGCTCGTCGGCGAAGACCATGGGCACGGTGTTGATCGGCCCGCACGGCACCTGTTCCTGCTCCAGCGCGGAGAGCCAGGTCTGCATCGGCTGTTCCACGAGACGAGCTGCGATCAGTTCCAGCAAGACCGGCAGGTTGTTCACCCGCGCCTGGTTGGTGGCGTAGCGTTCATCGTCCGCTAGCTCCGGCCGGCCGATGACCCCGCAGAAGCGGCGGAACTGGCCGTCGTTGCCCACCGCCAGGACGATATGGCCGTCGGCGCACTTGAAGACGTCCTGCGGCTGGATGTTCGGATGCCGGTTGCCGGCTCGCTGGGGCACCTTGCCGGACACCAGGAAGTTCATCGCCTGGTTGGCCAGCACGGCGGTCTGCACATCGAGCATGGCCAGGTCGATGTACTCGCCCTCCCCGGTCCGTTCGCGATGCGCCAGGGCCGCCAAGACCGCGACGCTGGCGTACATGCCGGTCATGATGTCGACGATGGGAATGCCGACCTTCTGCGGACCGCCACCCGGCAGGTCGTCGCGTTCGCCGGTCACGCTCATCAGCCCGCCCATGGCCTGGATCATGAAGTCGTAGGCGGCGTGATCGCGCTTGGGGCCGGTCTGGCCGAAGCCGGTGATGGAGCAATAGATGAGATCGGGTTTGACCGCCAGCAGATCGTCGTAGCCCAGGCCATAGCGACTCAGGGTGCCGGCCTTGAAGTTTTCCAGGACGATGTCCGACTGCGCCGCCAGTTCCCGGACGATGGCCTGTCCGGCCGGATCGGCCAGGTCGATGGTCACCGAGCGCTTGCCGCGGTTGACCGCCAGGTAGTAGCCCGCCTCGCGGGTCGCCGTGCCTTCGCGATCCTTGAGGAAGGGTGGGCCCCAGGTGCGGGTGTCGTCACCCACCGCGGGGCGTTCGACCTTGATGACGTCGGCGCCGAGATCGGCGAGCACCTGCCCGGCCCAGGGGCCGGCCATGATGCGGCTGAGATCGAGGACGCGTACATGGGAAAGAGGTCCAGCCATGGGATTGACTCCGTGAGCGTTCAGGTGGGTGCCTGGTCGTCGCGAATCTGGGTCGCGATGACAGACGGGCGCTGTTGAAAGGTCGCGTACCACTGCGCCAGGCGCGGGTAGCGGGCTCGCCAGTCGAGAAAGGACCAACGGAAGTCGAGCTGGCCGAGGGCACAGCCGATGGCGATGTGGCCCAAGCCGAAGGGCGTCGCTGCCAGGCGCTCGGCCTGGGCCTCCAGCGCCGCCAGGATGCGTTGCGTCTTCAGGGCGAAGGTCGCGAGATAGGGGTCCTCGGCCTGGTCATAGGCCAGTCCCCGGTCCAGATACCAGTTGCGCCAGAGCAGCAGCAGATCGAGAAAGCCGTCGCCGAGCGCCTGCCAGGTGAGCGCCTGGAAGTAGGCGTCCCGCTCCCGGGGCAGCAAGCGTTCGCCGTCGTGCAGACCGTCGAGGTACTCGCAGATGACCCGCGAATCGAACAAGGCGGTGCCATCGGGCAGCAGCAACGTAGGGATCTTGTTGAGGGGGTTGTCCTGCATGACCGTTTCGTTGGGCTGGCTCATGCCGACCACGCTGCGCAGGCAATCCACCTCGGCGAGCAGCCCGGTTTCGTGCAGGACGATCATCACCTTGCGGACAAAGGGCGAGCGTGGGGACCAGTGCAGGACCAGGCGAGCCTCAAGGGGTACGGAAGAGGTAAAGGACACTTTTAAGCCTATCAGCTAACTTTATGACCTTTTCAGTATAGACACACCCCTGAGCCCCTTGTCATCCCCCGTGCGTGGTTTTTCTCGCCCGCGTCAGGCGCTGGGTGGCGCGGTCGCGTGGCTGGCGGGCCGCGACTCGAAAGCCGCGTGCCATTGCGCCAGTCCTGGCCAGTCGGCTTGCCAGTTCAGGTCGGCGAATCGCACCGCCAGGTAGCCCAGGGCGCAGCCGATGGCGATATGACCGATGCCGAAGGCGGCGCCATCCAGGGCCTCGAGCTCTCGTTCGAGCAGCGCGAGACTGGCCTCCACCTTGAGCGCCGAGGCGCGCAGCATCGCCTCCTGCCGTTGCTCCGGCGGGCGGTCGCGCTCATGACGCCAGAGGATCAGGGTGTCGCAGAGGCCATCACCGAGCGCCTGCCAGCGCAGTGCCTGCCACCGCGCCGGACCGGCGGCCGGATACAGGGTGGCGTCCGAGACCAGGCTGTCGAGGTACTCGCAGATCACCACCGAATCGTACAGCGCCGTGCCATCGGCCAATTCCAGGGTGGGAATACGGATCAGCGGATTGAGCGCCATCAGCGCCAGATTCGGCTCCTGCCGTGCGACCCTGGTGCGCACGCAGCTCACGCGCGGCGTGAGCCCCAGCTCGTGCACCAGGCACATGACCTTGCGCACGAAGGGCGACAGTGGCGACCAATGCAGGACGAGGTCGCTCATCAGATTTTCACCTTCACATCCAGGCGCACCACGTCGCCGCGATAGACGCCGTCACCGACGAACACCAGCCGCCCCTCGTCGTCGATGGCGCTGCGGTAACAGTAGGCGACCGGCGCATTGAGCGGGATATCCAGCGCCTCGGCGGTGGCGAGATCGGCGGTGCCGACGGTGATGGTCTGGTGCACCTCGGTCAGGGTGAGTCCTGGTAGGTCCTTGAGAATCCGCAAGGTGGTATGGGTTGCGAGGATGTCCTCGGGAATCTGCGCAGCCAGGCGCGCGTCGATGTAGGCGTCACCCACGTAATAGGGGCGTCCGTTGCGCAGGTGCCGCCGGCGCCAGCGCCGATATTGGGCCACCCGCTCGCCGATCTCGTGCTGGACGTTGATCGGCTGGGCCTCGACGTCGAAGGACAGGACCTCGATAGAGGCGCCGGAGGGTGACAGCAGCAGACCGGACCAGTCGGTCGGGACTTCGCACCAGAGCTGGTCCTGGGGCTGCTGGATGACGAAGGTACCCTTGGCCCGGTAGCGCCGGATGAGTCCGTCGTCTTCGAGCAGCCCCAGCGCCTGGCGGACGGTCGCCCGCGCCACGCAGCACTCGCTGGCCAGCTCGTCCACCGTCGGGATCTGCTCCCCTACCGGCCACAGCCCCTGCTCGATCCGGCGCCGGAACAAGGTCGCCAACTGGATGTAGCGCGCCACGCCACTCTTGCTGAAATCCACACCTGGCCGACCGGCCAGCAACTCTGTCTCTGTCATGGTCTCTCGCGCGCTAGACGCGTCCGTGGTTGTAGCTGATGGACCAGAGTATTGCATAAAGCCTAATGATTGCTTAATTGACCTTAGGGACAGGCCAGTACGGATATAAACCATAAGGTCATGTTATTGACTTTTTAAAGCGTAACCCCCTAGAGTGCGGCTCTCTTCCTTTCCCACAGAGGCGCACCCGTCATGAACCTTGATCTTTCAGGAATGCCGATCGGCGTCGTCGGCGCCGGCACCATGGGCCTGGGCATCGTCGCCCTGGCCCTGCGCGCCGGTCATTCCGTCTGGCTGTACGACACCCGCGCGTCCGCCCTGGAACAGGCGCGCACGGCGGTCGAGGCCAGCCTTGACCGGTGGGTGCGCCGCGGCGAACTCGAGGCGGCCGGGCGTGAGGCCTGTCGCCAGCGCCTGCAGCTCGCCCACGACGTGGCGGCCCTGGCCTCCTGCGGGCTGGTGATCGAAGCCATCGTCGAGAGCCTGCCGATCAAGCAGGCACTGTTCGCCCAATTGGAAGCGCTGGTCGCGCCGGACGCCGTGCTCGCCAGCAATACCTCGTCCATCTCCATCACCGCGCTGGCCGCCTCCCTGGCGCACCCGGAACGGGTAGTCGGCATGCATTTCTTCAATCCAGCCACGGTGCTGGCGCTCGTGGAGGTGGTCCGCGGCGAAGCCACGGCCCCGGAGATTCTCCAGCGCGTGGCCGACCTGGCCAGGGCCTGGGGCAAGCAGCCGGTGTTTTGCCGCTCGACGCCGGGCTTCATCGTCAACCGCGTCGCCCGCCCCTTCTATGCCGAGGCGCTGCTCGCCCTGCAGGAAGGCGCCGCCGCACCCGCTACCCTCGACGCGGCCCTGCGCGATGCCGGGGGGTTTCGCATGGGGCCGCTGGAACTGATGGACCTGATCGGCCACGACACCAATTTCGCCGTGACGCGCAGCCTCTATGATGCCTTCTTCCAGGACCCTCGCTATCGGCCCTCGCTGATCCAGCAGGCGCTGGTCGAGGCCGGCTGGCTGGGGCGCAAGATCGGTCGTGGTTTCTATACCTACGCGGCGGACGCGGCGGAACGGCAGGTGCCCCTCGCGACTGCCTGCCCGCCGCCGCGCCGAGTGGTCCGCCAGGGCGACTTTCCGGGTGCCGAGACGCTCTGTCGCCTGGCCGCCACCGCCGCTATCGAGATCGACGTCCAAGCCGGCGACGGTCAGCTGCTGCTCGACGAGGTAGTGCTGCGCCCCTCGCTGGGGCGCAGCGCCACCGCCCTGGCCGCGGAGCGGGCGGGCGCGCCGCTGGTGCTGTTCGACACCTGGACGGATCTGGAGCGCGCGTCCCTGGTGGTACTGGCCCATGCCGACGGTTGCAGCGAGGCGCAGTTGGCGCCGGTCATTGGCTTCTTCCAGGCGCTCGGCAAGCAGGTGGTGGTGATCGACGATGTCCCCGGCCTGCTGGTGACGCGCACCCTCTGCATGCTGGCCAACGAGGCGGCCGAGGTGGTCTGCCACGGCGTCGCCAGCGCCGAGGAGGTCGATAGGGCCATGCAACTGGGGGTGAACTACCCCCTAGGCCCGCTGGCCTGGGCCGACACCTTCGGCAATGCCGCGGTGGTCACCGTGCTGGACAACCTGGCGCGTGCCTACCCCGACGGCCGCTATCGGGCGAGCAGCCTGCTGCGTCGCAAGGCGCTCAGCGATACCCGCTGGCATGCCCACTAAAAGCTTGCCCACTCCAGAGAACCCCGTCATGACCACTGCCGTACCCGTCCGCCACGACCTCCATCCCGATGGCTACGCCGTCGTCACCCTCGATCGTCCGGAACGCCGCAACGCGCTGAATCTGGACATCAAGAACCGCCTGGCCGATACCCTGGCCAGACTGGACGCCGATCCCGCCGTGCACGCCATCGTGCTCACCGGGGCCGGTGGCTATTTCGTCGCCGGCACCGACATCGCCGAAATGCTGGATCTGACCCCCAGCCAGCACCACGCCCTGCGCACCGGGCGCCTGTTCGAGGTGGTCGATGGCTGCCGCAAGCCCGTGCTGGCCGCCATCGAAGGCTATGCCCTGGGCGGCGGCTGCGAATTGGCCCTGGCCTGCGACATCATCGTCGCGGCCCGGACGGCGCGTTTCGGCCAACCAGAAATCAACGTGGGCATCATGCCTGGCGCCGGCGGTACCCAGCGATTGCTGCGCACCCTCGGCAAGTACCGCACCGCGCTGCTCACCCTGACCGGCGAGCCCATAGGCGCGGAAGAGGCCTTCGCCGCCGGCCTTGTGTCCACCCTGTGCGAGGAAGGCCAGGCCCTGGAGCGGGCATGCTCCCTCGCCCGGCGGATCGCCCAGCAACCCCCGCTGGCCGTCGCGGCGATCAAGGAATTGCTGGCTACCGGCGAAGACGCCCCGCTGCACAGCATGCTCAAGCTGGAGCGCAGTACCTTCATCCAGCTGTTCGACAGCCAGGATCAGAAGGAAGGCATGCGCGCCTTCCTGGAAAAGCGCCCGCCGCGCTATCAGGGTCGCTGAACGTTCCCCCTCGTCGCGCGCCACCGGAGGCGTCATGCTCAATCCCAACACGCTGGTCACCCTGGGCCCCTTGCCGGACGCCCTGAGCATCGCCCTGCAGGATCGCTTTCACCTGCAGCCGCTGGAAGAAATCACGGAGAGCCAGGCATTCGAAGTGGCGGTGACCACCAGCATGCTCGGCTTGAGCGAAGGCGCCATGCGGCTGTTGCCGCGGCTCAGGCTCGTGCTGTGCAACGGTGCCGGTCTGGACCGGATCGACCTGGCCGCCGCCGAGCGGCGCGGCATCGAGATCTATCACACGCCCGATGCCGTGACGCAGGACACCGCCGACTTCGCCATCGCCCTGCTCTATGCGGCGAAACGCAGGTTGGCGCAAGGCGACCGCTTCGTGCGCAGCGGCGCCTGGTCGAACCAGCGCAACGCCCCGACGCGGCGGGTGACCGGCAGCCGCGTCGGCATCCTCGGCCTGGGGCGTATCGGCAGCCTGGTGGCTAGCCGCTGCGAGGCGCTGGGTACCCAGGTGGCCTATCACACGCCCCGGCGCAAGACGGATGCGCCCTATCGCTATGTCGACAGCCTGTTGGAGCTGGCCAGCTGGAGCGACACCCTCATCCTCTGTTGCCCCGCGACGCCCCAGACCCAGGGGCTGGTCGACCAGGCCGTCCTGGCGAAGCTGGGAGCGCAAGGCACGCTGATCAATGTGTCGCGCGGCAGCGTGGTCAATGAAGAGGACCTCATCGTGGCACTCCAGGGCGGCCTGCTGGGCTTCGCCGCCCTGGATGTCTTCGCCAGTGAACCCGAGGTCGATCCGCGGCTGCTGAGACTCGATAACGTTCTGCTGTCACCCCATGCTGCCGCGGTAACCCTGGAAACCCGCGCGGACATGGCCGAACTCTTGAGACGCCGGGCAGAGGCCTATTTTGCCGAGCGCGCTCAGCCCCGCTCATAGCAGTAGGGCGACGACGCTTTGGATCGGTTAGCCCTACGGCTATGGGCGCGGAGTCGCTCGAACGGCGGGGTTGCCGTTCGCTCAGTCGAGCGCCCGAACGATCATGCCCGCCTCTCCCGCCACGGCCTGCAGGCGGCAGACCGCGGGTTGCGCCAACAGACAGTCCGCCACCGCGGGCTCCAGTTGCCGGCGCAGCCGCCTGACCAGGTCGCGAGCACCGAAGCGGGGATCGTGGCCTTGGCAAAGGAAGGCCCTGGCGCGCTCGTCCAGCTCCAGGCTGCGCCCGTGGCGGCCCAGGCGCTGGTTGAGCTTGGTCAATTCGATGTCGAGCAGGCCGGGCAGCCAGTCGTGTTCGAGGCGTTCGAAGGCCAGGATGCGATCGATGCGGTTGAGGAATTCCGGATCGAAGTGCTGGTGCAGGCTCTCTTCCAGGATAAGGCTCTGGTCCTGGGGTAAGAGGTTCAGCCAGCGCCGCCAGCCGCGCTCGAAGCGGGCGCGGTAGGCCTGCACGGCGCGGGCGCCGAGGTTGCTGGTCATGAAGATGAGGCTGTTGCGGAAGTCGAGGCGCTTGCTGCCGGCGCTGAGCACCAGCTGGCCGCTGTCGAGCACGTTCAGCAGGGTGCGGATGACCTGGCGATCGGCCTTTTCCAATTCGTCGAACAGCACGATGCCGGGGCGACCATAGCTGCCGGCGATGGCCTCGGCATCGAACAGGGAGGTGCCTTCCTTACTGCCCACGTAGCCCGGCGGTGCCCCGGCTAGGGCCGCGGCGTAGTGTTCCTGGGCCAAGGTGTTCATGTCGATACGGCAGAGGGCATCCGGGCGGCCATGGATGGCCTGGGCCAGCAGCCGCACGATCTCGGTCTTGCCCACCCCGGTGGGGCCGATGAACAGGCTGACGCCGAGCGGCCGTTCCGGGTCGCCGATATCGGCCTTGACCACCTTGAGCAGGGCTTCCACCTGGTCGAGCACGGCGTCCTGGCCGAGGATGCGCGCGCGCAGTAGCGCCATGACCGCTGCCGGCTCGAAGAGGAAGCGCGAGGGCAGTGGCGCCTGGCCCTCGCGAGCCAGTTGGCCGCGATTGTGCTCCAGCAGGTCGTTGACGAATGGCATGCGCCCTCCTCCCTGCCGACTCAGCCCAGTTGCCGTTCCTGACCGGGATGGGGCAGTTCGCCCACCGGGCAGTCCGCCACGCCGAGGGTGGAACGGGTCATCCGCTCGACGTCTGCCTGGGCCTTCTGCGCATCCAATACCCAGGTGCGGTAGAAGTCGAAAGGACAGTCGGCCACGCCCTTGTCGCCGTCACCGGAGTTGTAGACGCCGGTGTAGCCGCGGTGCAGCAACTTGAACAGGTGGTTCTGCGACTGGTCGTTGGCACGGGCGTCGCGGATCTGCGAGACCGACAGCTGGGCGTACTGGATGCCCATCTCCTCCTCGCCGCACTCCCCCAGGGTGCGGCCATCGAACCCGATCAGCGCCGAATGGCCGAAGTAGCTGTACACCCCGTCGAAGCCGGTGGCGTTGGCCACCGCCACGTAGCAGTTGTTGGCCCAGGCCATGGTCTTGGCCATCAGCACCTGCTGCTCCTTCGCCGGGTACATGTAGCCCTGGCAGCGCACGATCAACTCGGCGCCCTTCATCGCGCAGTCGCGCCAGATCTCCGGGTAGTTGCCGTCGTCGCAGATGATCAGGCTGATCTTCAGGCCCTTGGGACCCTCGCTGACGTAGGTGCGGTCGCCGGGATACCAGCCCTCGATGGGGCACCAGGGAATGCACTTGCGGTACTTCTGCACGATCTCGCCCTGGTCGTTGATCAGCACCAGGGTGTTGTACGGGGCCTTGTGCGGATGCTCCTCATGGCGCTCGCCGGTGAGGGAAAAGATGCCCCAGGTCCTGGCCTCGCGGCAGGCGGCGGCGAAGATCGCCGTCTCCTCGCCGGGGATGGTCGCGGCGGTGGCCATCATCTCGTCGCGGTCGTACATGATCCCCATGGTGCTGTACTCGGGGAACACCACCAGGTCCATGCCCGGCAGGCCGAGCTTCATGCCCTTGATCATCGCGGCGATCTGGCGGGCGTTATCCAGGACTTCGGCCTTGCTGTGCAGACGCGGCATCCGGTAATTGACGACAGCCACGCCGACGGTGTCGGGGCTGCTGGAGATATCGCCATGGCGCATCGGGTTGCTCCTTGGAAAGGGATGAGCCGGGGATCAGTGACTGATCATCCAGGGCCGGTTGGACTGACTGGTCTTCAGCCCATGGGGATTGGCCTTGCTGCGCGCCACCGGTTTGCTCGGCGCGCAGCAACTGCAACCGGCGCCATGGCTGCGCTTGGCTTTGTATTCCTCCAGCGACTGGGGTGCGTGGCGCGCGCGCTCGTTGGTTTCGTGGGCGCGGCGCTGGCCGCCGGCCAAGGTCGCCAGGCCCGGCGCGCTGAGGATCACCCGCGGGCTCGGCGTCGCACAGTCGGGACAGCTGCAGGGATCGTCGCGCTGGGCCATGGGCCGCAGCAGGGTGAAGTCACCGCAGTGCGGGCAGTCATATTCGTAGATGGGCATGGCGGGCTCCTGGCGGCTGGGCACGGCGGAGGGCCGCGCCCGGGCGGCTCATTTGTCGTAGGCGATGGGCATGTCGATGCTGCCGTCCAGGTAGCGGGTCGGGCCGGCGGCGCTGGGGTTGATGTCGAATTCGAAGATGTCGGTCGGCAGCCAGAGGGTGGCGCAGGCGTTGGGGATGTCGACCACGCCGCTGATATGCCCCTGCACCGGCGCCGAACCCAGCAGCGAATAGCCCTGGGCGCCGCTGTAGCCGAATTTCTTCAGGTACTCGATGGCATTGAGGCAGGCCTGCTGGTAGGCCAGGTTGACGTCCAGGTAGTGCTGCTTGCCGGCATCGTCCACCGAGATGCCTTCGAAAATCAGGAAGTTGTTGTAGGTGGGCACGATGGGGCTGGGCTTGAAGATGGGATTCTTGATGCCGTACTTGGCCATGCCGCCCTTGATCAGCTCGACCTTCATGTGCACCCAGCCGGCCATCTCGATGGCGCCGCAGAAGGTGATCTCGCCATCGCCCTGGCTGAAGTGCAGGTCACCCACCGAGAGCCCGGCGCCTGCCACGTAGACCGGGAAGAAGATCTTCGAGCCCCGCGACAGGTCCTTGATATCGCAGTTGCCGCCATGCTCGCGCGGCGGCACGGTGCGGGCACCGGTCGCGGCGGCGGCATCCCGGGCCGCGCCGGTGAGCTTGCCCAGGTGCGCGGTGGCGGCGAACGGCGGATTGGCCAGCGGCGGTACCCGGGTCGGGTTGCTGTCGATCAGCTCCTGCTCGCGGGCATTCCAGTTGGCCAGCAACTTGGGGTCCGGCAGGCAGCCGATCAGCCCGGGGTGGATCAGCCCGGCGAAGCGCACGCCCGGGATGTGCCGGCTCTTGGTGAACAGGCCCTCGAAGTCCCAGATGGATTTCTGCGCCGAGGGAAAGTAGTCGGTGAGGAAGCCGCCGCCGTTCTGCTTGGAGAAGAAGCCGTTGAAGCCCCACAGCGAATCGGCCTTGGCGCCGATGTCGAGCAGGTCCACCACCAGCAGATCGCCCGGCTCGGCGCCCTGCACCCCCACCGGCCCGGACAGGTAGTGCACGGTGGACAGGTCGACATCGCGCACGTCGCTGGCGTCGTCGTCGTTCTTGATGGCGCCACCGGTCCAGTCGTAGGTCTCGAGGATGAAGTCGTCACCCGGCTTGACCCAGCAGGCCATGGGGATGTCCGGGTGCCAGCGGTTGTGGACGTTCTCGTTCTCGGTGGCGGCCTGGGTGAGGTCGACCTTGATCAGGGTATCGGTCATCGCGCAGCTCCTTGCTGTGCCGGTGGCGGGAGGGTTCCGAGCCAGTCTCGGGGCTGCCACCGGCCCTGCAAATACGTTGGATGACGTATGCCTTTAGCCCAGGCGTGGCGCGGCTTGTAGCCTCTTTTTAGACGTGCAGAAACGGCCGCCCAGCGTGTGCGGGGCGGCCGTGGGAAGCGTGACCTCAGACCGACAGGTAACGGCTGATGGTCGCCTCATCCACCCTGTCGCGGGTCTCCTCCACCACGAAGCGGCCCTTCTCGATCACCAGGAAGCGGTCGGCGATGTCGAGGGTGAAGGACAGCACCTGCTCGGATACCACGATGGTCAGGTCCCGCATCGTGCGGATCTCCTTCAGGGTGCGGGCGATGTCCTTGATGATCGATGGCTGGATGCCCTCGGTCGGCTCGTCCAGCAGCAGCACCTTGGGATTGGTGGCCAGGGCGCGGGCGATGGCCAGCTGTTGCTGCTGGCCGCCGGAGAGGTTGCCGCCCTTGCGCTGGCGCATCTCGTGCAACACCGGGAACAGCGCATAGAGATCGTCCGGCACCCTGCCCTTCGCCGAGGCCGGCAGGCCGGTCTGGATGTTCTCCAGCACCGTCATGTGGGAAAAGATCATCCGCCCCTGGGGTACGTAGGCGATGCCGCGTTCGACGCGCTGGTGGGTCTCCAGTTTGGAGACGTCCTGGCCGTCCACCGCCACGCTGCCGCTCCAACTCGGCAGGATGCCCATGAGGCTACGGAAGAAGGTGCTCTTGCCCATGCCGTTGCGCCCCATGACGGCAACGATTTCCTGTTTCGCCACGTCCAGGCTGAGTTCGTGGAGGATGCGGCTCTGGCCGTAGCCGGAGACGAGGTTCTGGATGGTGAACATGGCCGGGATCTCCGTGATCGGCTGCTTGGATGGAAAAAGAGGATCAGTGTCCCAGGTACACCTCGATAACCTTGGGATCGCTCTGCACCGCCTCCATGCTGCCTTCGGCCAGTACCTTGCCCTGGTGCAGCACCGTGACCTTGTGGGCGATGCTCTTGACGAATTCCATGTCGTGTTCGATGACCAGCACCGAGCGGCCCTGGCTGATGCGGTTGAGCAGCTCGGCGGTCTGGGCCCGCTCGGACACGCTCATGCCCGCCACCGGTTCGTCGAGCATCAAGAGTTCCGGGTCCTGCATCAGCAGCATGCCGATCTCCAGCCACTGCTTCTGGCCGTGGGAGAGCAGGTCGGCCTGCTGGTGCAGCAGGTCGGCGAGAAAGATCTGCCCGGCCACCTCTTCCACCCGCGCGACCACCGCCGCGCTGCGCTTGAAGAACAGCGCGCCGAACACCTTGCGGCCCTCGGGATAGGACATCTCCAGGTTCTCGAACACCGTGAGGTTCTCGTAGATCGAGGGATTCTGGAATTTGCGGCCGACGCCGGCGCGAACGATGTCGAACTCCTTCATTTTCGTCAGCTCGCGGCCGTTGAATTCGATGCTGCCGGCGGTGGCGCGGGTCTTGCCGCAGATCAGGTCGAGCACCGTGGTCTTGCCGGCGCCGTTGGGGCCGATCACCACGTGCACCTCGTTGCGATCGACATAGAGGTTGAGGTCGTTCACCGCCTTGAAGCCGTCGAAGGAGACGGTCAGGCCCTCGATGGCCAATACCGGCTTGGCCAGCTGGAAACCAATCGGACTGGTGTTCATGGCGTGGTCTCCAGCGGGGCCGGTTTGACGGGGGTGGGCTTGGCCGGTGCCGGTGCGGCGACGGCACGGGCCGGCTGGCGTCTAAGGCGGGCAATCAGGGGCAGGCCATGGCTCTTCCACAGGCCGGCGAGGCCGTTGGGGAAGTAGAGGACGACGGCGATGAACAGCCCGCCCATCAGGTACAACCAGAGTTCGGGGAAGGACTCGGAGAAGTAAGTCTTGCCGAAATTCACCAGCAGGGTGCCGTACACCGCGCCGAGCAGCGACAGGCGCCCACCGACGGCGGCGAAGATGACCATCTCGATGGAGGGCACGATGCCGACGAAGGACGGCGACATGAAGCCCACCTGCAGGGCGAACATGGCCCCGCCCACCGCCGAGAAGGCCGCGGCGACGCAGAACACAAAGATCTTGAAGCTGGCCACGTCGTAGCCGGAGAAGCGCACCCGCTCTTCTTTGTCGCGCATGGCCACCAGCAGCCGACCGAGCTTGGAGGCCAGCACGAAGCGGGCGAGCAGGATGCAGGCGAACAGCAGCGCAGCGTTGACGAAGTAGAGAGTGACCTTGGCGCTGTCCGGGCGGATATCCCAGCCCAGTACCGTCTTCAGATCGGTGATGCCGTTGACCCCGCCGGTGAGGCCCTGCTGGCCGATGATAAGGATGCTGAGGATGGCAGCGATGGCCTGGGTGACGATGGAGAAATAGACATCCCCGACCCGCCGCTTGAACATGGCCAGGCCGATGACGAAAGCAAGCAGGACCGGCACCGCGATCACCGCCACCAGGGTGAAGCCGAAACTGTGGAACGGCTGCCAGATCCACGGCAGTTCGGTGATCTGGTTCCAGTCCATGAAGTCGGGAATGCCGGGGGTGGACTGGATCTTGGTGCTCGCCGGGTCCGAGGCCTCCAGCTTGAGGAACATCGCCATGCAATAGCCGCCGAGGCCGAAGAAGATGCCCTGGCCGAGGCTGAGGATGCCGCCATAGCCCCAGCACAGCACCAGGCCGACGGCGACGAAGGCGTAGGTCAGGTACTTGCCGACCAGATTGAGGCGGAAGGTGTCCAGCGCCAGCGGGAATACCACCAGGATCAGCGCGGCCAGCACCAGTAGGCCGAGGGCGCCCTGGCGGCCGCCGAGCAGGTTGTCGATTGCCTTGTTCATCTCGCGCTCCCTACTTGCGGACTTTTGCCGAGAACAGCCCCTGGGGCCGCAGCATCAGGATGAGGATCACCGCCGACAGGGTCAGCACCTTGGCCATGGAGCCGGACAGGAAGAATTCCAGCAGCGATTGCGCCTGGGCGATGCCGAAGGCCGAGGCGATGGTGCCGAGCAGACTGGCCGCGCCGCCGAACACCACCACCAGGAAGGTATCGACGATATACAGCGAACCGGCAGTGGGGCCGATGGAGCCGATGGTGGTGAAGGCCGCGCCGGCCACCCCGGCCACGCCGCACCCCAGGGCGAAGGTCATGCGGTCCACGCGGCGGGTGTTGATGCCCACGGCGCGGGCCATCAGCCGGTTCTGCATGGTGGCGCGGACCTGCAGGCCCCAGCGCGAGCGGTAGAGCATGAGGAACAGGGTGAAGGTCAGCAGCACCGTCACGGCCATGACGAAGAGACCGTTCTTGGGAATGTCGATGCTGGCGGTCGGACTCCAGGAGCCCATCAGCCATTCCGGCATCTCGGCGCTCACCTCGCGGGCGCCGAATACCGAGCGAAACAGTTGCTGCAGGATCAGCGACAGGCCCCAGGTGGCCAGCAGGGTGTCCAGCGGCCGCTGATACAGCCGGCTGATCATCGCCCACTCCACCAGCCAGCCGATGGCGCCAGCGACGAAGAAGGCCAGGACGATGGCGAAGAAGAAGTAATAGGGCTGCAAGGCGGGCAGGTGATGCTGGATCAGCGTGGACACGACATAGGTGGTGTAGGCGCCGACGGCGAGAAATTCGCCATGGGCCATGTTGATCACCCCCATCTGCCCGAAGATGATCGCCAGGCCCAGCGCCATCAGCAGCAGCACGCAGAACACCGACAGGCCGTTGAAGCCCTGCATCACGGCGATCGCGCCGAAGTCCGATAAGCTTTCCATGAGGCTCTCCCGCGGAGGTGGGCGGGACCGCCGCAGGGGCGGTCCCGGTCAGGCAAGGCTTAGAGCGGCTGACAAACCGTAGCGAGCGGTTGTCAGGCGGGTGCGGGCGGCGCGCAGGAACCGGACTGGGCTCGCACACGAGTGTACGGGCGGTACATGAGGATTCCGAGCACTGCACGCGCCCGCCTGGCGGACGCGCAGTAGGTTTGCCAGTCGCTCTACTGGTAGCCTTTGGGGAAGGGGTTTGGCTCGATCAGCTCGGGCGACTCGTAGACCACCTTGAAGGTGCCGTCCGGCTGGATCTGGGCGATCCGCGAGCGGCTCCAGAGGTGATGGTTGTCATGCACCTTCACGTAGCCTTCCGGGGCGGTCTTGAGTTCCAGGCCCGGCGAGGCCGCGACCACCTTGTCGACGTCGAAGCTGCCAGCCTTCTCAACCGCCATCTTCCACAGCCAGGGGCCGAGGTAGGCGGCCTGGGTCACGTCGCCGATCACCGCGTCCTTGCCGTACTTGGCCTTGAACGCTTCGACGAAGGTCTTGTTGTTGGGATTGTCCAGGGTCTGGAAGTACTTCATGGACGAGTAGAAGCCGGCCATGTTCTCGCCGCCGATGCCGAGCATCTCGTCCTCGGTCACCGAGAGGGTCAGCAGATTCTGCTTGGCGGAGGTGATGCCGGCCGCCTTGAGCTGCTTGTAGAAGGCCACGTTGGAACCGCCGACCACCGCAGCGAAGACCACGTCGGGCTTCTTCAACTTGATCTTGTTGGTCAGGGAGCCGAACTGGGTGCCGCCCAGGGGGTAGTACTCCTCCCCCACCACCTCGCCGTGCAGCACGTTCTCGATGTGCTTGCGGGCGATCTTCATCGAGGTGCGCGGCCAGATGTAGTCCGAGCCCACCAGGTAGAAGGTCTTGGCGCCCTTCTCCTTGGCCAGCCAATCCAGCGCCGAGAGGATCTGCTGGGTAGCTTCCTGGCCGGTGTAGAAGACGTTCTTCGACTGCTCCAGGCCTTCGTAGAAGGTCGGGTAGTAGAGCAGGCCGTTGTCCTTCTCGAAGATCGGCAGCACCGCCTTGCGCGAGGCCGAGGTCCAGCAGCCGAACACCGCGGCGACCTTGTCGGCCTCCAGCAGCTTCTTGGCCTTCTCGGCGAAGGTCGGCCAGTCGGAGGCGCCGTCTTCCTGAACGATCTTGATCTGCCGGCCGAGCACACCGCCCTGGGCATTGATCTGCTCGATGGCCAGGCGTTCGGCCTGGATGGCGCCGGTCTCGGAGATGGCCATGGTGCCGGTGGCCGAATGCAACTGGCCGACGGTCACCGTGGTATCGGTCACGGCCAGGCCGGTGGTGTTGGCGGCATCCGCCAGGACACCCTGGCTGAACACGCTGGCCGCCAGCAGGGACAGGGCGGCGGCGCCCAACGCCAGGCGCCGGGGAAGGCTGGGTTTCAGGCCCGATGGTCTGTGCATCTTCTCGCTCCTCTAGGTGATTGCCGTCGTCCCTTGTGGCCAGGACCGCCGGGCTTTGGCTGCGGAGCAAGGATGGGGCGCCGGTGCGGGCGTGGAACATACGCAGGATGACGTAACGGCATACGTCATCTGACGTACTGCTCGCTGCAACGCCCTGGGGCATGCTCTGTCTCGCGCGCGCCCGCGCGCAGCCACACAAGCAGGCTGCCCAGGCGCTGTGCACCACGCCCAGGCAAGGGCACGGAACTTGCCTGAAGAGCGCACCGCCGAACCGTCAGGAGCCCTGCCGTGCAGCAGAACGGGACGCAACGCATCGCCAAGATCCGCCGGGACTACAACAGCTGGGTCGCCGACGAGACGCTGGAAGACTACGCCCTGCGCTACACCCCCCGCTCGTTCCGCAAATGGTCGGAATTCCGCATCGCCAACACGGCGCTGGGCGCCCTGTCCTTCCTGGCCCTGGAGGCCATCGGCGGCGCCCTGGCGATCAGCTATGGCTTCACCAACACCCTCTGGGCGGTGCTGGCGGTGAGTCTGGTGATCTTCCTCACCGGCCTGCCGATCAGCTACTACGCGGCGCGCTTTGGTGTGGACATGGACCTGCTGACCCGCGGCGCCGGCTTCGGCTACATCGGCTCCACCATCACCTCGCTGATCTACGCCAGCTTCACTTTCCTGTTCTTCGCCCTGGAAGCGGCGATCATGGCGCTGGCCCTGGAGCTGTACTTCCGCATCCCCCTGGCCCTGGCCTACGTGATCTGCTCGATCATCATCATCCCCCTGGTCACCTATGGCATCACCCTGATCAATCGCCTGCAGCTGTGGAGCCAACCGCTCTGGCTGCTCCTGCTGGCCCTGCCCTACGTCTTCGTCACCGCCAAGAACCCCGGCGCCCTGGCGGACTGGACCACCTTCGCCGGGCGCGAGGGCGAGGCCGGGGCCTTCAACCTGCTGTCCTTCGGCGCCGCCTGTACCGTGGGCCTGGCGCTGGTGACCCAGATCGGCGAGCAGGTCGACTACCTGCGCTTCCTGCCGGAGAAGACCGCCGAAAACCGCCGGCGCTGGTGGGCGGCGTTGCTGCTGGCCGGCCCCGGCTGGATCCTGCCCGGGGCGCTGAAGATGCTGGCCGGCGCCTTCCTGGCCTTTCTCGCCCTGCAGCATGAGATTCCCCTGGAGCGCGCCGCCGAGCCAACCCAGATGTACCTGGTGGCCTTCGGCTACGTCTTCTCTTCACCAGGCTGGGCCATGGGCGCCATGGTGCTCTTCGTCATCGTCAGCCAGATCAAGATCAACCTGACCAACGCCTATGCCGGCTCCCTGGCCTGGTCCAACTTCTTCGCCCGGGTCACCCACAGCCACCCCGGCCGGGTGGTGTGGCTGGTGTTCAATGTGCTGATCGCCCTGATGCTCATGGAGCTGGGGGTGTTCCAGGCCATCGAGGAGGTGCTCGGGCTCTATGCCAACATCGCCATCGCCTGGATCGGCGCGGTGGTCGCCGACCTGGTGATCAACAAGCCGCTGGGCCTGTCGCCCAAGCACATAGAATTCAAGCGCGCGCACCTCTACGACATCAATCCGGTGGGCGTCGGCGCCATGCTGCTGGCTTCGCTGCTCTCCGGCCTGGCCCATGCCGGGCTGTTCGGCGCCCTGGCCCAGGCCGCCTCACCGGCGGTGTCCCTGCTCGCCGCGCTGGTCTGTGCCCCACTGCTGGCCTGGTGCACCCGGGGGCGCTACTACATCGCCCGTACCAGCGTGCTGAAGCTGCTCCATCCGGCCCAGGTCCACCTGGAGTGCGTGCTCTGCGCCAACGCCTTCGAGCGCGAGGACATCGCCTTCTGCCCGGCGTACGGAGCGCCCATCTGCTCGCTGTGCTGCGCCCTGGACGCGCGCTGTGGCGACCTGTGCAAACCCGAGGCGCGGCTGTCGGCGCAATTCGACAGCCTGCTGCGCTGGCTGCTGCCGAACACCTCGGTGCCGCGCCTGCATACCCGCCTGGCGCACTACCTGGGCGTCCTGCTGGTCATGGTCGGGCTGATGTTCTGTGCCCTGGCATTGATCTACAGCCAGGTCTCCCAGGGCCTCCAGGGCGACGAGCGCCACCTGCTCTACCAGGGCTTCTTCAAGGCCTTCATGGTGCTCACCCTGTTCGCCGCGGCGCTGGCCTGGTGGGTAGTGCTGACGCGCGAGAGCCGCCACGTGGCCCTGGAGGAATCGACCCGCCAGACTGCGCTGCTGATGCAGGAGATCCAGGCCCACCGCAAGACCGACGAGGCCCTGCAGCGCGCCAAGGAGGCCTCCGAGGCCGCCAACGCCGCAAAGAGTCGCTACGTCACCGGCCTCTCCCACGAATTACGCACGCCGCTGAACAGCATCCTCGGCTACACCCAGATCCTGCAGCGCGACCCGGCGAGCAACAGTCGCCAGCAGGACGCCCTGGCCACCATCTACCGCAGCGGCTCGCACCTGCTGTCGCTGATCGACGGCCTGCTCGACGTGGCCAAGATCGAGGCCGGCAAGCTCAACCTGGAACCCTCGGAAATCCCCTTCCCGGAATTCATCGAGCAATTGCAGCAGATGTTCGCCCCCCAGGCCCAGGACAAGGGCCTGAGCTTCCGGCTCGACGCCCAGGGACGCCTGCCGGCGGTGGTCCGCGGCGACGAGAAGCGCGTCCGCCAGATCCTCATCAACCTGCTCGGCAATGCCGTGCGCTACACCGATCAAGGTGGCGTGGTACTGGGGGTGACCTATGCCCGGGAAACCGCCACCTTCGAGATCCTCGACAGTGGCCTGGGGATCGCTCCGGAACAGCTGGAACGGCTGTTCCAGCCCTTCGAACGCGGTGACCCACTGCGCCAGGACAACGGCCTCGGCCTGGGCCTGACCATCACCCGCATGCTGGTGACCCTGATGGGCGGGGCCCTGGATGTCCAGAGTACGCCAGGCCAGGGCACCCGCTTCGTGGTGCGGCTGTTTCTCTCCGAGGTACGCGTGCCCCAGGCGCTGGTCCACGTCGAGCACCACATCAGCGGTTACCAGGGGCCACGCCGGCGGGTGCTGGTGGTGGACGACCACCTCGACCATCGCCGCGTGCTCGCCGGCATGCTCGAGCCCCTGGGTTTCGAACTGGCCGAGGCCAGCAACGGCCAGGACGCCATCCGCCAGGTGGCCCTGTGGCAGCCGGACCTGATCCTCATGGACCTCGCCATGCCCCAGCTCGACGGCCTGGAGACCAGCACCCTGATTCGCCGCAACGGCCTCTCTCGGGCGCCGATCATCGTCATCTCCGCCAACGCCTTCGCCGATGACCGCGAACGCAGCGCAGCCGCCGCCTGCGATGACTACCTGGCCAAGCCGGTGCACACGCCGCAGTTGCTGGAGAAGATCAAGAAGCACCTGGACCTGGAGTGGCTGGAGCGCCCCGAGGTGTCGCCCAAGGCGCTCCCGCTCTCCCTGCAGGCACCCAGTGCCGCCAGTCTGACCGAGCTGCGGGAGCTGGGCGCCCTGGGCTACGTCAAGGGTATCCTCGAATGCCTGGACCGCATCGATCGCGACGAGCCCCTCAGCGCCGCCTACGTCGCCAGCCTGCGCAATCTGGTCAAGCGCTTCCAGCTCAACGACTTCAATCGCCGCCTCAAGGACAGCCTGCAGCCGGCCGACCTGCCCCTGGAAGGAGAACACCCATGAATGCCGTCCTACAGCCCGCTCCCGCCGGCGTCGTGCTGATCGTCGATGACACCCCCGACAACCTCGCGCTGCTCTCCGATGCCCTGGACGCCACCGGCTACATGGTGCTGGTGGCCATGGACGGCGCCAGCGCCCTGGAACGCATGCAGCGCCGCCGTCCGGACGTGGTGCTGCTCGATGCGGTGATGCCTGGCCTGGACGGTTTCGAGACTTGCCGGCGGATCAAGGCCCAGGCCGAGCTGGCCGACATTCCGGTGCTGTTCATGACCGCCCTGACCGACAGCGAGCACGTGGTGGAGGCCTTCGCCGCCGGCGGTATCGACTATGTCACCAAGCCGCTGAAGACCGACGAGGTGCTGGCGCGGGTGGCCGCCCACCTGCGCACGGCTCGGGAACTCCAGGCGGCCAGGAGCCTGCCGGTGAACCGGCCCCAGGCCAGGACCGCGCTGGACCTCGCGCCCCTCAGCAGCCGCTACCAACTGACCGGCCGCGAGGTCGAGGTACTGCACTGGGTGGCCTGCGGCAAGACCAATCGGGACATTGGCGACATCCTCGGCCTCTCACCGCGCACGGTGAACAAGCACCTGGAGCACGTCTACGTGAAGCTCGGCGTGGAAACCCGTACCGCCGCCGCCACCCTGGCCATCGCCGCCTGTCGATGACGAAAGCGTTGCGAAGGGCACTCCCATGCGTACCTTCGGCTCCAGGGGCAGGGCATCCCGCGGGGTACCTCGTCGGGCGGATTCGGCCCCCTCCTCGTGCATCTATCGTCGATTCACCCGGCGGGCTGGCGCATGCCAGGCGATCGCCCCGGTACGCTTGCCGAGTGCCGGAAGTGTGCACGGAGCCGGTACCTTCGTCGGTTGATCGCGTCCCCGCGGGCCGGCAAGGCTGTGCCAAGGCGTGGCTTAGGGTATCCTCGCGCCCGACCAAATCCGCTACCGATGAGCTGCACAATGGGTTTTGAACAACTAGCCGAGCTTCGCGACCGGCTCCGCGCCGAAAAGGCGCAGCTGCAACCTGCTGCCAAGCAGCAACCTCCGCAGAAGTCTCAGAAGGCGCAAAGACCGCAGAAGCCGCAGAAGCCGCCGCGCGAAGTCAGGTCGCCCGAAGAGGAAGCGGCTTTCGAGGCCATTCGGCGCCTGCAAAAGCACTTCCCGCTGGCCTTCCCGGTCAATCCGGCGCCCAAGGTGCCGCTCAAGGAAGGCATCCTCAAGGATGCCGAACAGCACCTGGGAACGCTCGGCCTCTCCCTCGACCAGCTGAAACTGGGCATCGCGGCCTGGTGCCAGGGGAATCGCTACTGGACGAGCATGAAGGAAAATGCCCCCCGGCTCGACCTCGCCGGCCAACCGGTTGGCGTCGTGACCGCGTCCCAGGCACTGCATGCGGCGCGCCAGGCCCGGCGCAAACGTGCACAGGCCCGCCGCGACAAGGCACCGGCGAAGGACAAGGCGGTCGAGGCCAGTCCTACGCCCCAGGCGGAAGCGGCTCAGTAACAGGGCTAGCACGGCAGCCTGGCTGCCGTGTTGCCGCTGCCATGGATACCCGCTCGGCTTAGATCGCCATGCCTGCCACCGACCGCTACGGTCTGCCGCTCTCGACCTCCTCCAGCGCTGCCGAGCATTACCGGACCGGCGTGGACCTGCTGTTGTCCCTCTGGCCCGGCGCGGCCGGGTCCCTGGAGCGAGCGATCGCCCTGGACCCGGACTTCGCCCTGGGCTGGGCCGCCCGCGCCCGCCTGTACCTGATCGATAACCAGGCGAGCGCCGCACGCAGCGCCATCGAGCGCGCGCAACGCCTGGTCGCACAGCGCGGGACGGAGCGCGAACGCAGTCACGTCCAGGTGCTGCAGCGGCTGGTGGCGGGTGAGTCCGCCCAGGCACTGCAAGGCGCCCTGGACCACGCCGAATGCTGGCCGCGGGATATCCTGATCCTCGGATTGCCCCTCGGCGCCTTCGGTCTGCTGGCGTTTTCCGGCCGTGTCGACCATGACCAGGCCCGGGTCGACCTCTGTGAACGCCATGCCCGGCATTTCGCCGCGGATGACTGGTGGTTCCAGACGTATCACGGCTGGGCGCTCGGTGAGAATGGCGACGTCGTGCGCGGGCGGACCTTGACCGAGCGTGCCCTCGAACGGCGCCGCCAGAACGTCAACGCCGCCCATGCCCTCACCCATGTGCTGCATGAATCCGGCGCCAGCGAAGAGGCGGCACGGCTGATCGCCGACTGGCTGCCCGACTATCCTCGCCATGGCACCCTGCACGGGCATATCGCCTGGCACGGTGCGCTGGTGGCCTTGGAACGGGGTGATGTCCAGGGCGCGCTGGCGCTCTACGAAGCCCAGGTGGCACCGGCCAATTCCACCGCCGGCCCGCTCAACCGGGTGAGCGATAACGCCTCCTTCCTGTGGCGCCTGGCGTTGCAACGCCATGAGGTCTCGCCGGCCCTATGGCAGGCCACGGCCGATAGCGTCACCGGGCTGTTCGAGCAACCCGGGCTGCCCTTCGCCGACGTCCACATGGTCATGATTGCCGCGGCGACAGGCGACCGGTCCGCCGTGGACGCCCGCCTCAACGGACTCGCCGCCCGGACTGCCGCTGGTACCCTCCCCGCTGGCCCCGTCGTCGCCCTGCTGTGTCGGGCCCTGCTGGCCTTCGCCGAGGAAGATTATCGCGCCTGCATCCAGCTGCTCGAACCGGTCCGCGCCGATATCGCCCGCATCGGCGGCAGCGGCGCCCAGCGCCAAGTCTTCGAAGACACCCTGCTGGTAGCGCTCATGCGTGGCGGAGAAAGCGCCAAGGCACTCACCCTGCTGGACGAACGCCTGCATCGACGCCCGTCGCAGCGGGATGAGCGGTGGCGTAGGGCGTTGGTGGCTGAAGGCAACTTCCAATAGCGAGCGATACCACGGCGAGTCCCCACCGGTAGTACCAGACGCTTCGTCTGGCGTAATCAGCGCGGCCTGTCCAATGGATAGCCGTCGCCTTCCCTTCTCCCGCGGCTAGCTTTCACGTTTGAGCAACATCGGCGCCCCGGTGGTGACGTCGAATATCTCCTGCCTGCAGTAGCCATTGGAAAAGGTGAATAACGCGAGATAGCGCTTTTGGGGCTCAGGCGTGAAAGTGCTGTGTACCGGCCCACAGGATCCTTTTCCACCCGAGGCATTCGACCATTCGGAATTCCCATACACCGTATAGGCGGCTCCAACCTCCAGAACCGTTTCTCTAGAGGGCACCGCCTTGAGCATCCCGCTATTCATCTTCTTGGAAAATTTTGCAATCCAGGGCAATAGCAACTCGTCGCCAGTGGCGCCGTCGTAGACCTTGCCAACTTGCACCTCGCCGTGCTCCTTCGACGTCAGTGAATAGGCTACTGGCATAGGGGCACCCGTGCTCCGCAGAAGCAGCACGGCATATTCATCCGTAGGGGTGAAGTTGGTCTGATAACTGACCGGAGCAGGTTTGGCTGGAACCCTGGAGGCGCATCCTACCGCCAGCGAAACCATGCAAAACAGGGAGCAAAGTTTGAGCAGAGGGGGAATGTTCAGCATAGGCTCTCGTCCGTGGCCTTTTTGAAAAGAGGCAGCATGCAGCGTCGGATGCAGCGACAAAAATGCCAGCGGACGGCCGTTTCGGATTTACCGGCTAACGGCAACAGCCTCCCATCTGCCTGATCTCCTTTACCAATTTAGGTGACGACGACGTCGCTACCTGGCTCAACTGTTGGTCAGATACCACCGCCAATCCTGCTCGCCCACCTCGGCCATGAATTGCCGGTATTCCGCGTGCTTGATGGCGAGGTAGACCTCGATGAAACGCTCGCCCAGCGCCTCCCGTGCCCAGGTAGAGCCCTCCAGCGCCCGGAGGGCGGTGAACCAGTCGGTGGGGAGGAATTCGGTGGCCTGCTCGTAGCCATTGCCGACGATGGCCGGGCCTGGATCGAGTTCGTCGCGGATGCCCTGGTGGATGCCGGCGAGGATGGCGGCCGCGGCCAGATAGGGGTTGGCGTCGGCTCCGCAGATACGGTGTTCGATGTGGCGAGTGACGGCCGGGCCGCCCGGGACGCGGAAGGAGACGGTCCGGTTGTTCACCCCCCAGCTCTTGGCCAGGGGCGCATAGCTGTTGGCCTGGAAGCGCCGATAGGAGTTGGCGTTGGGGCAGAAGATCGCCAGGGAGTCGAGCAGCCTGTGCATCATGCCGCCGATGGAGTGGCGCAGCAGCGGCGTGCCCTGGGGATCTTCGCTGGCATAGAGGTTGTTGCCCGCGGCGTCGGCAAGGCTGACGTGCAGGTGCATGCCGCTGCCGGCGCGGTCGCCGAAGGGCTTGGCCATGAAGCAGGCCTGCAGGCCGTGGCGATTGGCGACGCCCTTGACCAGCCGCTTGTAGCGCACGCCTTCGTCGATGGCCTGCAGGGCGTCGAAGCGATGCTCCAGGGTCAGCTCGACCTGACCGGGTGCGTATTCGGAAATGGCGGTACGCACCGGCAGCCCCTGCACCTCGCAGGCGGCGTAGAGATCGTCCAGGAACGGCTGCAACTGCTCCAGCTCGTACACGCCGTAGACCTGGGGCGCCTGGGGTCGACCACCATTCATTTGCAGCGCCGGCTGCGGGCGCCCCTCGGCATCGCGTTCGCGATCCAGCAGATAGAACTCCAGCTCCACCGCCATCACCGGATGGAAGCCATCGGCCTGCAGGCGTTCGATGACGCGCACCAACGCATGCCGTGGGTCGGCCGGGGTCGCCGGCAGGCCCTGGGTCGGGTGCATGCTGACCTGGACCTGGCCGGTGGGCGTGGTGCGCCAGGGTTGCAGGGTCAGGCTGCCGGGTACTGGATAGGTCCAGCAGTCGGCGTCGGCTACCTCCCACACCAGGCCAGTGGACTCGACGTCCTCTCCCTGGATGGTCAGCGCCAGGATGGAGCTGGGCAACGGCCGCCCTTGCTCGTAGATGGCCAGCAGTTCGTCGCGATGCAGCAGCTTGCCGCGGGGTATGCCATTGGCGTCGATCAGCTGCAGCTCGATGTGGCGCACCTCGGGATGGGCGGCGAGGAAGTCCCGGGCTTCCTGGGGATTGGCGAAGTTCATGGCTGGATCTCCCGGGCGCCAGGTAGGGCCAGGAGCTCGGTGAGCCCCTGGTCGAGGGTGGCCAGCAGCCGATCGACGTCGGCCATCTGGAGGTCCGGGCAGCACAGCGTCATGTTATGGAACGGCGTGATGAGGATGCCGCGATTGATCAGATAGAGGTGCAGCGCCTGCTGCAGGCTGTCATGGAAGGCGGCTTCGGCCTGGGCACCGGTCTTGGGCGGCGTCGTGCAGAACTGGAATTCGCAACGGGCGCCCAGCTCGGTCACCGACCAGGCGAGTTCGTGTCGGGCGATCAGACTACGTAAGCCCGCGGCCAGTCGCGCGGCCATGGGCAGCATCTGGGTGTAGTAGGCCGCGGGCGTCATTACCTCTTCCAGGTTGACCCTCAGGCAACGCATGGCCAGGGCGTTGGCCGACAGGGTGGTGCCCATGCCGCTGTGGCCATGGCCGTGACTGGTCTCGCTGGCGTGCTGCTGCGCCAGACGCATGGCCTGGGCCATTTCATGGGTGCAGCCATAGGCCGAACAGGGCACACCGCCGGCGATGGGCTTGCCGAAGGTGATGAAGTCCGGCTGCAGGTTCCAGGCGCGGGTACAGCCACCGGGGCCGGTGGATAGGGTATGGGTTTCGTCGATGATCAGCAGCGTACCGTACTGACGGGTCAGGGCGCGAACCTGCTCCATGAAGCCCGGCTCGGGCAATACCATGCCGATGTTGGTCATGGCCGGTTCGCAGATCAGCGCGGCGACGTCGCCTTTCGCCAGCGCCGCCTCCAGCGCCGCCACATCGTTGAAGGGTACCGCCCGGCTGGTCTCGGCGAGATTGTGCGCCTGGCCGATCAGGCCGCCGCGGTGCACGGTGCGACCCTCCTGATAGCGCACCATCACGTCATCGACGGTGCCGTGATAGCAGCCGTCGAACACCAGCAGCATCTTGCGATTGGTGATGGCACGCGCCCAGCGGATCACGTAGCGGTTGGCATCGGTGGCGGTGGCCGCCACCTGCCAGAACGGCAGGCCGAAGCGTTCGGCGAGCAACTCGCCGGCGACGATCGCGTCCTCCCCCGGCAGCATGGTGGTAAGGCCGCGAGCGCCCTGCTCCGCCAGCGCCCGAGCGATGGGTTCTGGCGAGTGGCCGAACATGCTGCCGGTGTCGCCCAGGCAGAAGTCGACGTATTCATGGCCATCGACGTCATGGAAGCGGGCGCCCTGGGCATGGCTGACGAACAGCGCACTGGGCATCGACCAGTCGCTCATCCAATGCATCGGCACGCCGCCGAACAGGGAATGGCGGGCGCGCTCGGCCAGGGCGAGGGACTTGGGATTCTGCGCGAGGAAGAGCTCGCGCTCGCGAGCGGTGAAGGCCTGTACAGCCGCTTCGCTGATACCACTGGTGGTCATGACGCTAGGTCTCCGAGGTTGGATGAAGGGTCTTGTCCGGCTCAATGGCCGGCCGAGATACCGCGATCTATGGCCAGGTCCGCACCGGTGATGGAGCGGGCGGAGGGCTGGCAAAGGAAGAAGGCCAGGGCGGCGACCTCGTCGGGTTGGACGAAGGTTGCGCTGTCACCCTGGGGATACTTGGCGAGCAGGTCTTGCAGATAGCCGGCGGGATCGCCGTTGCCATAGCGCTCCGCCTGGAAGCTCAGCATGGGCGTCGCCACGTCGCCGGGGGAGATGGCGTTGCAGCGCACGCCGCTGGGCGCCAGATCCAGTGCCAGCGTCTTGGTCATCAGGGTCACCGCGCCCTTGCTGGCGCAGTAGACGGCGGCGTTGCGATTACCCTGGCGGCCGGCGTCGCTGCTGAGGTTGACGATGGCGCCACGGGTTTCCCGCAGGGCGGGAATGGCGGCGGCGCAGAGAAAGAAGCTGGCCTTGAGATTGACGTCCAGCACCAAGTCGAAGTCTTCCTCGCTGAAGGTTTCCGCAGGCCCCTCGCGCCAGACGCCGGCACAATTGACCAGGGCGTCGAGCCGACCCAGGGTCGCCTGGGCGGCCGCGACTACAGCCTGGGGGGCACCGACCTGGCGCAGATCGGCGGCGTGATAGCCCGCCAGTTGGCCTGCGGCCTGGCGAGCAGCCAGCGCCGCACCATCGAGGTCGGTGCCGAAGACCCGCCATCCACCTCGCACGAACTGCTCGCCCACGGCCTGGCCAATGCCACCCAGGACCCCGCTGATCAAGACGACAGGCTGCATGTCAGGCCCCCTTGTTTTCGATGCGGCTGTTGCCGCCGTCCACCACCAGGTATTCCCCAGTGATGTAACTGGCCTCGGGCGAAGCCAGGAAGGCGACTGCCGCCGCCACTTCGGCCGGGCGTCCGGCGCGGCCCACCGGCACCCGGGTCGCCGCCTGCAATTCTTCTGGCAGACTGGAGGCGGTCTCGATCCAGCCGGGCGCCACGGCATTGACCGTGATGCCCTGCCCCGCCACCTCCAGCGCCAGGCTCATGTTCATGCCGACCATGGCTGCCTTGGCCGCGCTGTAGCCCGCCTCTCCCCGATTGCCTGCCCGGGTGCCGGTGGCCGAGCTGACATGGACGACGCGGCCATAGCGGCGCTGCTGCATGCCGGGCAGCACCTCGCGAGTGAGCAGGAAGGCGGTGGTCAGATTGCGCGCCAGGATCAGGTTCCACTCGGCCAGGCTCATCCGCGCCAGCTCGACCAGGGGCTCGGGGCTGCCTTGCATGGTCATGCCGGCGTTGTTGACGAGGATGTCGATACGGCCCCAGCGCGCCTCGGCCCACTGGACGAAATCGATGACGGCGGCTTCGTCGGTCAGATCGAGGGCACGACCTTCGACGGCGTAGCCGGCGGCGCGCAGCTCTTCGACCCGGTCGGCAATGCGGGCGCTGCTGGCGGTGACGACCAACCGTGCCCCTGCCTCGCCCAGCCGCCGGGCGATGGCCATGCCAATACCGGATTCACTGCCGGCACCGCTGACCAGTGCCACCTGCCCCATCATCGTCTCGCTCATGACCGCTCCCTCTATGGCGTTCAGTTGGACTTTAGGCGTGTAGGGCTGATACAAAAAGACGATCGTTATCAACGAAGCTGACAACCATGGCCTTCACCAGCGAAACGCTACGGGTCTTTCTCGCCGTGATCGATGAGGGCTCTTTCTCCGCAGCGGCACGCGCCTTGGGGCGGGTGCCCTCCGCGGTCAACATGGCGATTTCCCAACTGGAGGCCGAGCTGGACCTGGTGTTGTTCGATCGCGCCACCCGCAAGGCCCTACCGACCCCGGCGGCCCGCGCCCTCGAACCCCAGGCCCGCCAGGTGGCGAGCCAGTTGAACCTGCTCGATGCCCACGCCTTGCAGCTGCATGCCGGCCTGGAGCGGCGCTTCGTACTGGTGATGGCACCGGAGCTGCAGACGGGCGCCTGGAGCCGGCCGCTGGTGAGCCTGGCCGAGGAATTTCCGACACTGGAAATCGAGATCCGCTCGGCGGCGCGGGCCGAGGCGATCCGCCTGCTGCACGACGGCAACGTGGACATGGCATTGATCTTCGAGCGTCCGGGCATCGACGAGCACGAAGGCTTCGCCGAAGCCGGCAGCCAGTTGCTCACGGCCGTCGCCGCGCCCGGCTATCCGTCAACCCGCGCAGGTCGGCCACTGGACGAGACGTTGATGGCCGATACCCGCCAGATCGTAGTGGCCGGCGGCGACCGCAATGCCTCGGACCCGCAGATCGTGCTGTCGCAACGGGTCTGGCTGACCGACAGCTACCTGGCCACCCTCGACCTGGTACAGGCTGGCCTCGGCTGGGCCTATCTGCCCCACCCGCTGGTGCGGCCGCTGATCGCCGCCGGCCTGCTCGAACAGGTGCAATTCGACAACATGGCCAGCCAGATCCGCCGCTGGATCGACGTCATCTGGATCAAGAATCGCCCCCAGGGCCTGGGCGCGCGGCGCTATCTACAGCTGCTCCGCGAGCAGATCGGCAGCAAGCCGGAGTAGCACCCTACGCCAACGGCCTGCATTTGATTTGGCGGGTTGCCGATTGCCCAGGTAGCATGGCGGAACGATTCTCATCCAAAGCTGAAACGGCCCAGGGAAAGCGATGTTCGATTTAAACCAGGTAGGCTTTTCGCTCAACGGTCGCGCCTTGCTGCATCCGGTATCCCTGCAACTGCCCCGCGGTCGCACCATCGGCCTGATCGGCCACAATGGCTCGGGAAAGTCGACGCTACTCAAGTTGCTAGCTCGTCAGCTCAGCCCCTCCAGCGGCACCCTGACCCTGGACGGCGAGGATCTCGCTACCTGGAAGACCCAGCGTTATGCCCGGCAGGTGGCCTATCTGCCGCAACAGTTGCCCGCCGCGGAAGGCATGAGCGTCCGGGAACTGGTCGGCATGGGCCGCTATCCCTGGCACGGCGCCCTCGGGCGCTACGGCCAGAAGGATCGCGCTCATGTCGAACGGGCAATGCAGCTAACGGGTACTGCGCGATTCGCCGAACAACTGGTGGATACCCTATCCGGCGGTGAGCGACAGCGGGTGTGGCTGGCGATGTTGCTGGCGCAGGACACCCGCTACCTGCTGCTCGACGAGCCCACCTCCGCGCTGGACATCGCGCACCAGGTCGAGGTGTTGCAGCAGGTCCAGGCGCTGGGTCGGCAACTGGACCTCGGTATCATCCTGGTGCTGCACGAGATCAACATGGCGGCGCGCTATTGCGATCACCTGATCGCCCTGCGCGCGGGTCGGGTGCTGGTGGAAGGTAGCCCTGCCGAGTTGATGAACGGGGATACCCTGCAGGCCATCTATGGCATTCCCATGGATGTCTTCCCCCATCCTCGCGATGGTACACCGCTGGGCTTTCACTGCTAGGCAGCGGGCTGCGGGTCCTTGAGCAGCGGGCAATTGCTGCAGAGGTCCTTATCCGGCAGGCGGTAACGGATGCAGCAGACCCGTCGCTGCCGCCATTGCCAGGATGCCGGCTCAGCGCCGCCTGCCAGGGGCAGTTCGACGTAGATCACCGGCTTGAACAGCGGATTGCGCGCGCCCTGGGCATCGGTCGGTTGGTCGAGCCAATGCTCGAAGGGTGGTAGCGCGCCGGCCTGGGGCCGCACCTTGCGCAATTCGCCGACGAACCATTCCAGGTAGTTGCCGGCATTGCTCCAGAGCACCTTGGGCGACACCCTGATCTGTGCACAGGCGCCTTCGATGAAGGGTCGCAGATTCTCCAGCACCAGCGGCTGGAGCAGGTCCGGATGGTCTGCCGCGAAGCCCTCACCCGCGTGGGGCAACACAAAGGCTTCCGGCACCCGGTCCTCGTTCAACACCAGCTCTAGCTGGTCCACCGCCAGGGGCAGCCGCCAGCGCAGCAGCAACGCCGCCGCCACGACGGGAGGAATCAGCCGGGAAAAATAGTACTTGGACCAGACCGAGAGCAGTGCGCGCCGATCCAGCCCCGGCTCTCCGCCGTAGCTGTCCAGCAGGTCCGGCAGCCCGTCTTTGAGCAGAGAGCCCAGCGGGATCACCGACTGCCCCGGGGTGGGCAGCCGCAGCACCGTGGCGAACGACTGGAGGGGACCGGTGAACAGGGGGGCCAGAGCGGGAATCATCGGTTGCGCGATCCGATAGCGAGGAGATCAGGGTTCATCCGCTTACCTTAGGCGGCTGCCCCATCGAGGCCAAGTTTGGCGGCGACTTACGCCTCATGCCAACACGCAACGGTCGAAGAAACGCTCGCGTTCGAGCAGCATGAGCGCCGCGCGCTTGTGGGGAAAGTCGAAATCTTTCTGCCGATAGAAGCCCTGGCGCTGTAGATGGCCGATCATCCGTTCGTTGTCGGCGCGGGGTTCGCTGACGATGCGCCGGGTGCGCGGCTCGTCCAGCAGCAGGTAGTGCACCAGCGCCGGCAGCCAGCAGGCCACGCGCTGGGGGCCGCGCAGACTGTCCTCGCCCACCAGCATGTGGATACCACGATCATAGTCATCCACGGCGTAGAAAGGCGCGATGCGGTCTTCGGCCGCCCAATAGGCCTCGAAGTAGGCGAAGGGTTGGTCGTCAAGGCTGCCGACCAGGGTCAGCACATGGGGATCGGCGGCCTGCCGCTGCAGGTAGGCCCGGTGTTGCTCGAGGCTGCCCTCCTCTTGCCAGAAGGCCGCTACCCGCGGCTGATTCTGCCAGCGATGGAACAGCGGCAGGTCGTCCTCCACCGCCAGGGCGCGCAGGGCGATCCAGGCGCCCAAGCGATGATCGTAACGGCGATAGACTTCACCCGTTGGCTTGGGTGGACGGCACGGATGCCGGCGCTGGCCGGTCAGTTGCGGCAAGGCCGGATAGCCCGCGCTGCCCGGCTGGCGCAACCAGGGCTGCGGCCATTGCCAGAACTGGGCACGCCAGGTGCGCAAGTCACCCTCGGCGGTCTGGGTCAGCAGTCCCTGGCGCACGGCCTCGGGCAGTGCCGGTAGCCCCTCCCAGAGCAGCGCCGGCGCCTCGGGCGCGCTTAGTAGCAAGCCCAGGGCGAGTACCGCCAGGCGCTCGACGGTCAGGTCGGCGCCCCCTGCCCTGACCTCGACCTTCAGCCCCTCCGGCACCAGCTGTTCGCGGCACCGTAGCCAAAGTTCGTCGCCGACGCGCCACAGGCTGTGGCCGTCGAGGCTCTCATGCACCAGGCGCAAGCCGCCCGGTAGTTGCAGGACCGGGATCATAGCGGGATCTCGCGTGGCTGGGGGTCTTCGTGACGGCCTTCGGTCATGGCCACCACCACCTTGCGCGGGCCCTTGAAGGGGGCACGCCCGTGGGCGGTGAGCATGTTGTCGAGCAAGAGGATGTCGCCGGTGCGCCAGGGAAAGAGGATGCGACACTCGTCCAGTACGCCGCGAATCTCGTCCAGGGCGCTGTCTTCCAGGGGCGCGCCGTCGCCATAGAAGACGTTGCGCGGCAGGTCTTCCTCGCCGACGGTGTCGAGCAACACCTCGCGCATCTCCGGCTCCAGCGCCGAGACGTGGAACAGGTGCGCCTGGTTGAACCAGACCCAGTCGCCGGTACGCGGGTGCTGGGCGACGCCCTGGCAGAGCTGGCGGGTGCGTAATTCGCCGTCCGCCTTCCATTCGCAGGCGATGCCACGGGCGGCGCAAAAGCGCTCCACGGCCGCGCGGTCCGCGGTGTCGAACACCTGCTGCCAGGCCACGTCCAGGCCGTTGCCATAATTGCGCACGTAGCTCAGCCGGCGTTCGGCGAAGCGTCGGCGCAGGGCCGGATCGATGCGGGCGAACACCTGGCGGCTATCGGCGATGGGCGTCTCACCGCCCTCTTCGGCGGCCTGGGCGCAATAGAACCAGATGCGCATGGGCCAGTCGCAGGTGTAGGCCTGCTCGTTGTGCAGGGGTATCCACTGGCGCGCGGGGTATTCGGTCGAGGTATAGACGCCGTCGGCGGTCACCCGGCTCCGCGGGGTGGAACCGAACTCGTAGTTCAGCAGCGGATGACCGAAGCCGCTGGCGAAGGCCTGGAAGCCGGCGACGCCCGGATCGGCGAAGCCATGCAGGAGCATACCGCCGGCTGTTTCCAGATGCTGGTCCACCAGGGCATGCAGCGCGCTGGAAACATCACCCAGCCCGCACCCCGGCGCGCGCGGGGATAGGCGGAGCGGCAGGCCGGGCTCCAGTTCCAGAAGGTCCGCAGGTAGCGTATTCATGGTGGACCTCCGCTCTAGTTGGCCATGGCCTGGCGCAGGCTCAGGGGGCGCATGTCGGTCCACACCTGCTCGATATGAGCCAGGCAGGTGGCCTTGTCGCCGCTGACGCCGACGGCGGTCCAGCCGGCCGGCAGGGCCTTGTAGTCCGGCCAGATCGAATACTGCTCTTCGGCATTGATGACGACCTGGAACTGGGTGGTGTCGCTGTCGAAACTCATCGCTATCTCCTGCAAGACAACCGCCTCGTGCGGCTTTCCTCTTAGAGGACGAACGAGGGGCACGGCTGTTCAGCGCCCATTCGGCGGTGGCGGCAAGCCACGCAGCGCAGTGGCGACCTGATGCGCCAGCAGCGTCACGCTGGCCGGACCGCCAAAGGTCCAGTAGGGACTAGGCAGACTGGCATAGCGACCGCTGTATGCCAGCGGCATGGCCTGCCACAGACGCGAATGGAAGAAGGGATGCCCGGTCTGCTCGCCGACGAAGAGTGCCGTGAGGTCCGGCACCGCGGCGATCTCCTGCACATCGTGGTAGCGATGCAATATCCGGTCGGAGGCCAGCGGCCAGGGGTCGCGACCACCCAGACGACGGACCAGAGCATTGATCAGCACCCGTCGATTGAGGGTGATGAACACCCCCTGCTGCGGCAGCGGGAAGAGTACGGCCAAGGGCCGACCGACGATGCCCGCCTGCTGGGCGGCGGCCTCGGCGTCTGCCACGGCACGGTCAGCCTGAAGATTCACCGCCGCCGCCTCCTCTGCCCGGCCGAGTCGCCTACCGAGATCGCTGAGCAGGGCGCTGGCGCGGGCCACGGCGTCATCGTCCGTCTCCATTCCATAGCGGTAGAGCAGCGTCGGGCCCAGGCTCTCCAGGCGGCGGAACAGCCCCAGGTGGAGATAGCCGGAGCCGAGGATCACATCCGGCCGTAGCCGGGCGATGGCTTCGAGATCGGGTTGCTGGACGCTGCCGAGGGGCTGGGCGTCTTTCAGCAGGTCGGCGCCGAGTCCGACATAGCGTCGATAGCCGGCCAGGTTCGCCACTCCCACCGGCGCCAGCCCCAGGGAGGTCACCAGTTCGGTGGCGACATCGTCGAGGGTGACGATGCGCAGCGGGCGTTCGGGCAGTTGCGCCGACTGGCGGGCGACCAGGTCGTCGGCGGCGCACGCGCCTGTAGCGAGCAACAGGGCGAACAGCAGGACGAGTAACGCACGCATGCTCATCGGCGCACCCGCCGATAGCTGCGCGCCAGCAGCAGCAGGAAGGCCGGCGCACCGAGGGCCGCGGTGGCGATACCCAGGGGAATGTCCAGCGGCGCCAGACTCCAGCGTGCCAGCAGATCGGCCAGCACCAGCAGGCAGGCCCCCAGCAGCGGCGCCACCAACAGGCGCTGACGCGCCCGGTGCAGACCGAGCAGGCGCACGCCATGGGGCACCAGCAAGCCGACGAAGGCCACCGGGCCGACCACCGCCACGGCCGCCGCGATCAACACACTGGCCAGGGTCACCAGCAACAGTCGGCGACTGGCCACGGACAGACCCAGGCCGCTGGCCACGCCCTCGTCCAGCCCCAGCAGATCCAGCCAGCGCGCGGTGAGGCTGGCAGCACCCAGCCCGAGCACCAGCCAGGGCAAGAGCGCCCTGACATCGTCCCAGGTGCGGCCGTAACTGCTGCCCACCATCCAGGTCAGCGCCTGGGCCACGTTGCTCGCATACTGGGCGATCAGCACGCTGGACAGCGCCAGCACCAGGCCGCTGATGGCAAAGCCGGTCAGCACCAGGCGGAGGGGTTCCAGCCCGCGGCGCAGGTTGACACCTATCACCCAGGCCAGGGCGAGACCGGCGCCTAGCCAGGCCAGGGGGAAGCGCCATTCGGCCGCCAGGTCCGGGACCAGGATGATGGCCCCCAGCACCGCCAGTCCGGCGCTCTGGCTGACCCCGAGTATTTCCGGTCCGGCCAGGGGATTGCGTGTCACCGCCTGCAGCAGCAGCCCGCTGGTGGCCAGCAGTGCGCCCGCCCCGGCGTCCACCAGTAGCCGCGGCAAGCGCAGATCCAGCAGTATCCAGGCCTCGGGCGCACCGGCGACCAGCGTCTGCAGAAAGACCCAGGCGCCCGGGCCGATACCGCAGAGACCGACCAGTATCAGGCCCAGCAACAGCACCAGCAGGCCGCCAGCGAGCGGCCAGGCCGCACCGCGCCGTGTGCCGGCCTCGCTGGCCAGCAGCCCCACGGCGGCACGCGGGCCGACGCTCAAGCGCCCCAGGAGCAGCAGCAGGCAGAGCGAGCCCAGCAGCGCCGAGAGCACGCCCAGTGGCAGGCTGATCCAGCCGGACAACAGGCGGACCAGCCCATCGGCGGCCAGGGTCAGCACGGCGCCCCAGAGTCCGGACAGCGCGACCAGGTGGGAAGGACGGCTGACGCCCAGGCCGAGGCGCAGCAGATTGGGCGCGATCAGGCCGATGAAGCCCAGGGGGCCGGCCAGCTGGATGGCCAGCGCGGTCAGGGCGCTGGCCAGCAGCAGGCTGCTGGCCTTGATCCCGGCCGGTGGCAGACCCAGGCCGCGCATCTGGCCATCCCCCAGCCGCGACAGGTCCAACGGCCGCCGCAGCAGCCAGACGACCAGCAAAGCCAGGGGCAGCAGCGGCGCGGCGACTTGCAGATGCCCCCAACCCAGCTGCCGCAACGAACCGGTATTCCACAGCGAGAGCACCATGGCGGCCCGGTCGTTGAGACTGAGAAAGAGGGTGATGGCCGCGGCGGCGGCCTGGGCGATGGCCACACCGGCCAGCGTCAGGCGCAAGGGCGTGGTGTGCCAGCCGCCAGCCATGGCGAAGGTGAACAGGGCCGCCAGCAGGCCGCCGAGAAACACCAGTGGCAGCCCGAGAAAGGCCGGCAGCAGCAGGCTCAGGATGAGTCCCACCTGGGCGCCGGCGGTGATGCCGAGCAGATCGGGAGACGCCAGGGGATTACGGGTGACCACCTGCATGAGCGCCCCGGCGATCCCCAGGCTCGCCCCTACCACCAGGCCGGCCACGGCGCGTGGCAGTTGCAACCACCAGAGGGCCAATCCCGGCCAGGAGGGCGTGGCGGACCAAGGGGCGAGCCAGGCTTGCGCATTCGGCCAGCCAGTGGCGAACAGCGCCTGCCAGAGAAACAGGCCAAGCAGCAACAGGCTGCCCAGACCGAGGGAAAGAGGCCAAGCGGGCGACCGCGGGACGGTGCCCCTGGGGGACTGCGACATGGAGACTTCGCTTAAGCAACGCGGGCGAAGCCAGTTGGCTTCGCCCGTGACGGGAGAGCGGGAGCCACGCCGGCAACGGCGTGGCATTCGACCTTACCAGCGATAGGCGACAGTGCCTATAACGCTGCGTTCGTCGCCCCAGTAGCAACGCCCGGCATCGTTGCAACCCGAAACGTACTCCTTGTCGAACAGGTTCTTGGCATTGACGTCCAGCGACCAGTGGCGGTCGAAGTCATAGCCGATACCGGCGTCCACCAAGGTGACGTCGCCGGTGTCCAGCTTGCCGTAGGTGGTGGTGTAGGAGTAGACGCTGTCGATGTAGCGCACCCCGCCGGACAGGCGCAGGCCGCGCAGCTCGCCGTCCTTGAAGCGGTAGGTCAGCCAGCTGGAGGCGAAGTTGCGCGGCACCCCGGTCATCTGCCGATCCTCGAAGCGCGAGCCAGGGGCATCCTTGGTGATCCGGGCGTCGGTGTAGGTGTAGGCCGTCACCCAGTTCAGGTTGTCGGTGAGATTGCTGTTGATCTCCAGCTCGAAGCCCTTGGAGCGGCTCTCCCCGACCTGGCGTGGCAGGTTGTTCTCGGTGATGACGTCGTTGTCCTTGCGCAGGTCGAACGCCGAGGCCGTGACACTGGTATTCCAGCCCTTGGGTTCGTACTTCACCCCGACTTCGTACTGCTCGCTGGTGATGGGGCTGAACGCCGGGCCGTTCACCGGCGGCTGCTGGACCGGCACGAAGCCGCGGGCATAGCTGACATAGGGCGACAGGCCGTTGTCGAACTGGTACATCAACCCGGTCTGCCAGGTGAACTTGTGGTTCCAGTCGCTATCGTCCTGGGCCGGACTGAGCAGCGTCCGCTTGTTGCGGTACTCGCTCTGGGCCCAGTCCATGCGGCCACCCACCAACATGATCCAGTTGTCGTACTTGGTCTGCAGCTGGCTGTAGGTGCCGTACAGATTTTGCGTGAGCAGGCTGTTGGTCACCGAGAGGGGGGTGGCCGGGTCACCGCGGTAGACCGGATCGAACACGTTGATGCTGCTAATCTGCCCGGCATCCCAATCCTGGCTGAAGGAGGTGCGGTCGTAGCCGGCGCCGAACAGCAGGGTGTGATGGAAGTCGCCGGTGTCGAACTTGCCTTCGAGCTGGTTATCCAGGGAATAAACCATGGACTTGTTCTGGCGGTCATAGGCCGAGGCCGACAGGGTGGTGCCGAAGCCACCCTGGTTGAGGGTATTCGGCCAGATCTCATGCCGGTCGATGCGCGACTGCAGGTAGCGGGAGTTCTGGCGGAAGGTCCAGACGTCGTTGAACTGGTGGGAGAATTCGTAGCCCAGGCTCCAGGTCTCGCGCTCGAACTTGTCCCAGTCCGGATTGCCGAGCATGGCGTGACGGCTGATCTTGCCATTGGGATTGTTGAGCAGGGTGCCCGCCGCCGGATAGCCCAGTTCGATGGCGGTGCGGTCGCGCTGGTAGCTGGAGAGCAGCGTCAGGGCGGTGCTGTCGTTCAGGTTGAAGGTGATCGAGGGCGCGATATAGAAGCGGTCGTCGGGGACATGGTCCACCTGGGTGTCGGACTTGCGCCCCAGCATGACCACCCGCCCCAGCACGCTGCCGTCGTCGGTGAGCGGCCCGGAAACGTCCACGCCCAGTTGGCGCCGGTTGTTGCTGCCATAGCTGGCCTGGACTTCACCACGGGAATCGGCGGTGGGTCTCTTGCTGACCAGGTTGACCAGGCCACCGGGGGCGTTCTCGCCGTACAGGATGGAGCTCGGGCCGCGGAATATTTCGACCCTTTCCAGCCCATAGGGCTCCGAGGTGGTGTCGTAGCGGTTGCCCTGCACTCTCAGACCGTCGCGATAGAGGCCGTAGCCATAGTCGGTGGCATTGAAACCGCGGATGAAGAAGTAGTCGCCGGCCAGGCCGTCGCCCACGGCGAACGGCGGCGCGAAGATGCCCGGGGTGTAGCCGAGGATGTCGGTCAGGGTCTGCGCCTGTTGGTCCTCGATGCGTTGCTGGGTGACGACCGACACCGAACGCGGGGTTTCCGCGAGCGGGGTGTTGGTCTTGCTGGCAGCCGCACTGTTGTTGGCCTTGTAGCCCACGTCCGGGCCGACTGGCGAGGGCTCGGCCTCGGCGGTGATGGTGGTCGGCGCGATGGTGACGGGTGTTTCCTTCGTCTGGGCCGCCGCCTGGGTCTGCCAGGCGATGGCCGCTGCCAGCAGGGTGATATGGAATCCGTGAGCTACGACTTTGTGCATGGCTACCAACTGTCCTTGAAATATCCTTGAAACCGCGCGCTAGGCGCGCTTCCCCCTAAAGCGCCACTACTTTATTACATGGCAATAAGATATCAAATCAGAATCGTTACTATTTAGAAAAAGTTCCCTGCCCGATGGCCTTCCCTGGCCGGTGGCCAGATCTAGGCAGCCGCCATCACCGAGCGCAATGCGGTTGCCAGGCACTCGGCGATCTGGTCGATCTGCTCGGGTTGCACGATGAGCGGTGGCAGGAAGCGCAACACGGCGCCGTGGCGTCCACCGACTTCGATGATCAGGCCGCGGCGCAGGCACTCCTGCTGCAGGCGCGCGGCCAATACCCCATCGGCCAGGGGATGCCCCTGGCGGTCGGTCGGGCCGTCGGGGCGTACCACCTCCACCCCGAGCATCAGCCCCCTACCCCGGACATCGCCCAATTGCGGATAGTCGCGCTGCAAGGCGCGCAGGTGCCCGGCGAGGCGCTCGCCCATGGCGGCCGCGTGCAACTCCAGGCGCTGCTCGCGCACCAGACGCAAGGTGGCGGTACCGGCGGCCATGGCCAGCTGGTTGCCGCGGAAGGTGCCGGCGTGGGCACCGGGCGCCCAGCGATCCAGCGACTCGTGGTAGACCACCACCGCCAGTGGCTGGCTGCCGCCGATGGCCTTGGACAGGACCAGCACATCGGGTTCGATGTCGGCATGCTCGAAGGCGAAGCGCCGGCCGCTGCGGGCGATGCCGGACTGGATCTCGTCCAGCACCAGGGGTACGCCGGCTTCACGGGTGATCCGCCGGACCTCGCGCAGCCAGGTGATGGACGCCGGATTCACCCCGCCCTCCCCCTGGATCGGCTCGACGATCAGCGCCGCCGGCGGCAGCACCCCGCTCTCCGGGTCGTTGAGCATCGTCTCCAGATAATTCAGCGCCGCCCGCTCGCCCAGTTCGCCGCCCAGGCCGAAGGGACAACGATAGGCGTGGGGAAAGGGTATGAACTGCACGCCGCCGTTCATACCGTCCAGATGGCGCTTGGGTCCATGGCTGCCCATCAGGCCCAGCGCGCCCTGGGTCATGCCGTGGTAGGCGCCGTGACAGGCCAGCAACTGACGGCGGCCGGTGGCGGTACGCACCAGCTTGAGGGCGGCTTCCACCGCATCGGTACCGGCCGGGCCGCAGAACTGGATGCGCGCGTTGCGGGCGAAGTCCTCCGGCAACAGGGCATAGAGCTCGCGGATGAAGTCGTCCTTGGCTTCGGTCATCAGGTCGAGGGTGTGCAGGGGCCGCTCGCCATCGAGCAGGCCGCGCATGGCGTCGAGGACCACCGGGTGGTTGTGGCCGAGGGCCAGGGTGCCGGCGCCAGCCAGGCAGTCGATGAACCAGCGGCCCTCGCTGTCCTGTACATGGATGCCCTGGGCCCGGCGCACCTCCAGCGGCAGCCGCCGCGGATAGCTGCGCGCATTGGACTCCAGGGCGGCCTGGCGCTCCAGGCGCGGAGTGCTGGTGAAGCGGTAGTCGGCATCGGCGGGGACGCGCGGCAGCGAATGGCTAGCGGACATGATCGTATTCCTCGAAACCCGGGGTGCGGGCGCTATGGGCAAGAGATGAATTCAGGCATTCGGCGACGTCGGCCAGCAGGCGCGGATCGCGGACGATGCCCAGGTGGTCGGCATCGATCCAGCGCGACTGCGCCAGGGGGCGTCCCAGTCCCTGCTCCAGCAGGGCTTGGCCGTTATGGTTGTTTTCCGGCGAGCGGCTGGCCCACCAGGCGTGGACCGGAGCGCGCAGGGGCTGCAGGTGCGGGTGTTGGTGGGCCAGGCCGTGCAGATGGGCCTCGACGGCCAGCAACTGCGCCCAGGCACCGCTCTCCTCGACCGTGGCATCGCCTGCCGTGGGTGCCGGCCGCCGGACCAGGCCCGCGCCGGGGACATAGCCGTCGACCAGCCCGACGAAGGCCACCGGCTTGCCCAGGCGTTCGAGCAGGCTGGCCATTTCCAACACCAGGGCGCCGCCCAGGGACCACCCCAGCAGCCGATAGGGGCCGCGTGGCTGGGTCTCCAGCAGCACCCGCACATAGTCGCGAGCCAGTTGCGCCAGGCTGGTGTCACGCCAATTGGGGTCGAGGATCTGGCGGTTCTGCAGGCCCCAGACATCCCAGCTGCCAGACAGCCGACTGGCCAGGGGGTAGTAGCCCACCAGGGTGCCGCTGACCGGATGGGGGCAGAACAACGGCGGCTGCCCGCTGCTGCCCGGTGTTAGGTGCAGCCGCGGATCGGCGCCCTGGGCCACGGCGGCGGGCGCCGCAGCCGTGGCGCTGGCGGCGAGAGCGGCCAAGGCCTGGTCGAAGGCAGCGAGCAGGCGCTCCACCGTGGCCGCCGCATAGCGTTCACCGCTGTAGCGGCAGCTCAGTCCTAGGCGGCCGTCGTAGACCTGGGCGTTGATCTCCAGCTCGCGCAAGAGCGGGGTGGCCGGATCGATCAGTTCGCCAAAGGTCTCCCGAGCCGGGACGAAACGACCATCGCCTAGGGCGCCGTCGAGTTGGCCCAGGTAGTTGAAGGCCAGCGGCGGTTCCGGCTGGTCGACCAGGGCCGCGGCCTTGGCCAGGTAGCGCAGCGCGCCATAGTCCAAGCCGCGCTGGCCCCCCGCTGCGAGCTGGGCCCTCAGGCCCTGCAAGGTTGCCCGCGGACTCTCGCCACAGCTCAAGCGCAGCGGATAGAGACTAGTGAACCAGCCCAGGGTGCGGCCCGGATCGAGATCGGCGAACAGGGCCTCGCGGCCATGGCCTTCCAGGGCGATGACATGGCCGTCCTGGCCGCTCCAGTCGCGCACCGCCTCGGCCAGGGCCGCCAGCAGCACCTCGTCGAGCCGCGCGCCTAGGGCGGTCGGGGCCTCGCGCAGCAGCCAACGGGTGCGGGCGGGATCGAGTTGCACTTCGGCCGTACACACCTGGTCCTGGATGGCGCCGCCCGTGGGCTGGTCCACCGGCCAGTCCGGCCGCGGCACCAGGGCCTGCCAGAACGCCAGGCGGGACTGGGCTACGGGCTGCGCCGACCATTCTGCCAGGCGTTCGGCCCAGGCCTGGTAGGCCGGGGGGCGGGGCTCGTCGATCAGGGGTTCGTCGCGCCCCAGGGCCGAATAGATCCGCCCGAGGTCGTCCAGCAGCAGCCGCCAGGAAACACCGTCCATGATCAGGTGGTGGGCGCAGAGGAACAGGCGCTGATCGCCCTCTGGATAGCGCGCCAGGACCAGCCGCAGCAGCCCGCCACGGGCCAGGTCGAAGCTGCGCTGGGTCCGCGCGCAGAGGGCTTCCAGCGCCGCTGCATCGGCCACCTCGACCTGCTGCAGCACATGTTCGACGCGGACATCGTCACGGTAGCCGGCCTGCCAGCCCTCGCTGGTTGGCCAGAAGGCCAGGCGCAGTACGTCGTGCCGTTGCAGCAGCCAGGCCACGGTAGCCGCCAGCCGCGCCGGGTCCAGGGGCTCGCGCACCTCCAGCAGCAGGGCCTGGTTCCAGTGCGCGGGATTGGGTAGCGGCTGAGCGAAGAAGTGCGCCTGGATCGGCGTCAGGCGCTGTTCGCCCTGGGCCGGCTCCCAGGCGGGTTGGGTGGCGAGGGGTTGGAGACAGAGCGCCAGGTCGGCGAGTCTCGGGCTACGGAAGACCTCCTTGGGCCCCAGGTGCCAGCCCGCGCGTTGCAGGCGACTGATCAGCGCCAGGGACTGGATGGAGTCTCCACCCAGCTCGAAGAAGCCGGACGCCCGCCCGACCCGCTCGACGCCCAGCAGTTCGCGCCAGAGTGCAGCCAGCAGTTCCTCACGGGGGCCCTGGGGCTCCTCATCGAGGGGCTGGCTGACGAGTTCCGGTGGCGGTAGCGCCCGGCGATCCAGCTTGCCGTTGGGCAGCTGCGGCAGGCGCTCCAGGAGCACCAGATGCTGCGGGACCAGATGGCCCGGCAGGCGCTGGCGCAGTCGTTCCAGCAGCGCCGTCTCCTGTAGCTGGGCGCCGCCGACATAGCCCACCAGGCGCATGCCAGCCGGGGTCTCGCGGACCATGACCAAGGCCTCGCGCACGCCCGGGCAGGCCTTGAGCGCCGCCTCGATCTCGCCGGTCTCGATACGGAAGCCGCGCAGCTTGATCTGCTGGTCGGCACGACCGAGGTATTCCAGTAGCCCCTCGGCGTTGAGCCGCACCCGGTCGCCGGTACGGTAGAGCCGCTCGCCGGCGCGGAAGGGATTGGGCACGAAGCGCTGCGCCGTCTCGCCGGGGCGCTCCAGATAGCCACGGGCCAGGGCGCCACCCAGATAGAGCTCGCCCTCCACACCCACCGGCAGCAGGTTGAGATCGGCGTCCAGCACATAGCCCTGGCGTTCACCCACCAGATCGCCGATGGGCGCATAGGCGCTGCTGAAATCCGCCGTGGCTGCGGGTGCACGCCAGAGGGTCGGGGTGATGACGGTTTCGGTCGGGCCATAGCCGTTGATGACCCATTCGGGCTGCAGGTACGCCACCACCT
>NZ_CAJYDW010000019.1 GCF_913774235.1 uncultured Pseudomonas sp.
GAGCCTGGCCGGCTGCCTGCTGGCGGCCACGGCGCTGGGCGTCTGGTGCCTATTCCTGCTGCGCCAACGCCAGGCACGGGGCTAGCCCTGGGCGGTCATCACTGCGGTCGATGATCGCTATCCCGCGGGACGATTTCTAGGCGAGGGGCAGGGTGGGGACAATGAGCTCACACCCACCCGACAAGGTACACGCCATGAAAACTCTCACCGCCCTCTTCGCCGCCACCCTGCTCACCGCTGCCGTCGTCCAGTCGGCCCAGGCTGAGGAAAGCGCCCTGCGCCCCCTGGGCTCGCTGATCGAGAAACAGCAGCAAACCGACCGTACCCTTGCCGAAAATGGCGCCGATCGTAGCCTGCAGCCGTCGATCCAGCGCCAGCAGGATCGCCTGGACCGCCGCGCCCTGGCCGAAAACGGTACCGACCGTAGCCTGCAGCCGTCGATCCAGCGCCAGCAGGATCGCCTGGACCGCCGCGCCCTGGCCGAGAACGGCGCCGACCGCAGCCTGCAGCCCTCGATCGAACGTCAGCAGAATCGCCTGGATGGCCAACGCCTGGCTGCCGACGGTGCCGAGCGCACCCTCCAGCAATGGCCCCAGCGCCAGCCGACCCATGGCTCCGTAGCGTGAGTTGGCTAGACCGTCAGCCGGTCGCGCAGATAGTCCGAGAACAGCTGGACGATGCGCGCCGACTGGCGATGCTGGGGATAGACCGCATAGACCGCGGCACTGGGCAGGGCGTAGTCCTCCAGCACCTGCACCAGCGCCCCTGAGGCCAGCGCCGCGCCCACGATGAAGGTCGGCAGCACCGCTATCCCCTGGCCGGCGATGGCCGCATCCCGCACCACCTCTCCGTTGTTGGCCCTGAGTTGCCCCTGCATGGGCAGCACCAGCGGCTTGCCTCCACGCTGGAAGCGCCATTCCACCTGGCGGCCATGCCCATAGAGCAGACAGCTGTGCCCGGCCAGATCCTCCGGCTGCAACAGCGGCGGCGCCTTCTTTAGATAGTCCGGACTGGCACAGGTCACCAGCTGCATCTCGGTCAGCCGCTTGGCGATCAGACTGGAATCGGCCAGGGTGCCGATGCGGATCGACATGTCGTAACCCTCCGCCAGCAGATCCACCGCGCGATCATTGAGATCCAGCTCCAGGCGAATCTGTGGATAGGCCGAGAGGAAGTCCGGCAGCAAGGGGCTCAGGTGCAGCGTGCCGAAGGTCATGGGTGCACTGACTCTCAGTACTCCCTGAGGTACCGTGCGCCGGCTGGACAGCAACTCCTCGGTGTCGTTGACGTCCTCGAGAATCTTCACCGCCCGCTCATAGAGCAGCACCCCCAGCTCGGTCGCCTGCAGCCGCCGCGTGGTGCGATTGATCAACCGCACCCCCAGGCTCTCTTCCAGCAACAGGGTCCGCCGACTGACGAACTGCTTGGACAGCCCCAGCTTGTCGGCGGCGGCGGTGAAACTGCCCTCGTTCAGGGTGGTGACGAACAGGCGCAGGTCTTCGAAATTCATGGCGGCATCCAGGCAACGGGTAGCGCTTTCACAGGTGATCAGGCGGCCGCCATTGTGCCAAATCGGTGCGGCAGGGACCGCGCCTTTGCTCCGGTACAGCCAAATTGCGCGCAAAAGAAAACCCCCTCGCCACCTTGCGGTAGGGAGGGGGCTCTGGCGTTCGCCTAGATCAGACGTTGAAGCGGAAGTGCATGACATCACCGTCCTTGACGATGTAGTCCTTGCCTTCCAGGCGCCATTTGCCGGCTTCCTTGGCGCCGTTCTCGCCCTTGAAGGCGATGAAGTCGTCGTAGGCCACCACTTCGGCGCGGATGAAGCCTTTCTCGAAATCGGTGTGGATGACGGCGGCGGCCTGGGGCGCGGTGGCGCCGATGCGTACGGTCCAGGCGCGGACTTCCTTCACCCCGGCGGTGAAGTAGGTCTGCAGGTTGAGCAGTTCGTAGCCGGCGCGGATCACCCGGTTCAGGCCCGGCTCTTCCATGCCCATGGATTCGAGGAACATCTGCTTTTCCTCGTCGTCATCCAGTTCGGCGATTTCCGCCTCGATCTTGTTGCACACCGGCACCACCACGGCGCCTTCTTCTTCGGCGATGGCGCGGACCACGTCCAGGTGCGGGTTATCTTCGAAGCCGTCCTCGGCGACGTTGGCGATATACATCACCGGCTTGCTGGTCAGCAGGTGGAAGCTGCGCACCAGGCGCTTCTGCTCCTCGTCCAGGCCCTTCATCAGACTGCGGGCGGGCTTGCCGGCCTCGAAGTGGGGAATCAGCTTCTCCAGCAGGGCCTTCTGTGCCAGGGCTTCCTTGTCGCCGCCCTTGGCGTTGCGGGTGACGCGCTGCAGTTGCTTCTCGCAGCTGTCGAGGTCGGCGAAGATCAGCTCCAAGTCGATCACCTCGATATCCCGCTTGGGGTCCACGGAGTTGGCCACGTGGATGACGTTCTCGTCTTCGAAGCAGCGCACCACGTGGGCGATGGCATCGGTCTCGCGGATATTGGCAAGGAACTTGTTGCCCAGGCCTTCACCCTTGGACGCACCTGCCACCAGGCCGGCGATGTCGACGAATTCCATGGTGGTGGGGATGACCCGCTCGGGCTTGACGATCTCCGCCAGGGCGTTCAGCCGCGCATCGGGCATGGGCACGATGCCACTGTTGGGCTCGATGGTGCAGAAGGGGAAGTTTTCCGCCGCGATACCGGATTGGGTCAGGGCATTGAACAGGGTGGACTTGCCGACGTTGGGCAGGCCGACGATGCCGCAATTGAATCCCATGGTGTGTGTCCTCGCGGAAGAAAGGGAAGAGGGTAGGGTGGGTCAGGCCTTGCGGCTGTGCAGGCGCTGCATGGCGCGGGTCAGGTCACCGGAGAGCAGCTCCGGTACCACCTCCAGGGCGGCGTCGATGCTGGCGTCGAGCAGCTCCTGCTCGCTGCGCGGTGCGCGGCCCAGCACGAAGTTGGAGACCAGGCTGGCATGCCCCGGATGGCCGATGCCCAGGCGCAGGCGCTGGAAACCGTTTTGATTGCCGAGCTGGGCGATGATGTCGCGCAGCCCGTTGTGGCCACCATGGCCGCCGCCGGTCTTGAGGCGCGCGGTGCCGGGTGGTAGGTCGAGTTCGTCGTGGGCCACCAGGATGGCCGCCGGCGGAATGCGGAAGAAGCCGGCGAGCGCCGCCACGGCCTGGCCGCTGCGGTTCATGTAGGTGGTGGGAATGAGCAGACGAACATCGTTGCCCGCGTGGCGAAAGCGCCCCACGAGGCCGTGATACTTGCGGTCGGCAGCCAGGCTCGCACCTTGGGCGGCTGCCAAGCGCTCAACGAAAAGGGCCCCTGCATTATGCCGGGTCTGGTCGTATTCGGGGCCTGGATTACCCAGGCCGACGATCAGTTGAACGGCAGTCATGTCAGGGGCCCTTCTCGGTCAGGCGTGCACGAGCTTACTCGGCAGCGCCTTCTTCGGCAGCACCGTCTTCGGCTTCTTCACGGATGCGCGGCAGGTGGATGCTGGCAACCGGCAGATCGCTGCCGTGGGCCAGGGACACCAGCTCGACGCCAGCCGGGACGTTCAGGTCGCTCAGGTGAACGATCTGGTCCAGCTCGACCTTGGCCATGTCGACTTCGATGAATTCCGGCAGGTCTTTCGGCAGGCAGGAGACTTCGACTTCGTTGATGGTGTGCAGGATCTCGCCACCTTGCTGCTTCACGCCCACGGAGGTTTCCTGGTTCATGAAGTGCAGGGGGACGTGGGCGGTCAGCTTCTGGCCGGCGATGACGCGCAGGAAGTCGGCGTGCATGACGTAGCCCTTGGAGGGATGACGCTGCAGGGCCTTGACCAGGACGCTTTCGTTGCTGCCGCCGACCTTCAGGGTGATGACGCTGGCGAAAGCGGCTTCGCTTTCCAGCATCTTGGCCAGGTCTTTGCCGACCAGGGTGATGGAGGTCGGAGCCTTGTCGCCACCGTAGATCACGGCGGGAACGTTACCGGCATTACGACGCAGGCGGCGGCTCGCACCTTTCCCCAGGTCGGAACGCACTTCGGCATTCAGAGTGAAATCTACCATTGTGAATCTCCAGGATAAGGAATCGGCAGACCGAGACTTGCGACCAGTTCTACGGCCCTACCGACTAAAAAGCCCCGGTAGACCGTCACGGCCTTCCGGGGCGCTTCCAGAGCGGCTGTTCCTTAACGGAACATCGCGCTGATGGATTCTTCGTTACTGATCCGGCGTACCGCCTCGGCCACCACCGGCGCGATGTCCAGTTGGCGGATCCGGCTGCAGGCCTGAGCCGCGGCGGACAGCGGAATGGTGTTGGTCACCACCAGCTCGTCCAGCACGGAGTTGTCGATGTTCTCGATGGCCCGACCCGACAGCACCGGGTGGGTGCAATAGGCCAGGACCTTGGCGGCGCCGTGTTCCTTCAGGGCCTTGGCCGCGTGGCACAGGGTGCCGGCGGTATCGACCATGTCGTCGACCAACACGCAGGTGCGGTCCTGGATGTCACCGATGATGTGCATCACTTCCGACTGGTTGGCCTTGGGGCGACGCTTGTCGATGATCGCCAGGTCCACACCCAGGCTCTTGGCCACGGCACGGGCGCGCACTACGCCGCCGATGTCCGGGGAAACGATCATCAGATTCTCGAAACGCTGGTCTTCGATGTCATCCACCAGGGCGGGGGAGCCGTAGATGTTGTCCACGGGAATATCGAAGAAGCCTTGGATCTGGTCAGCGTGCAGGTCGACGGTGAGCACCCGGTTGATGCCCACCACGGTCAGCATGTCGGCCACGACCTTGGCGCTGATGGCGACCCGCGCGGAACGCGGACGGCGATCCTGGCGCGCATAGCCGAAATAGGGGATGACTGCGGTGATACGAGTGGCCGAGGAGCGGCGGAAGGCATCGGCCATCACCACCAGTTCCATCAGGTTGTCGTTGGTCGGCTCGCAGGTTGGCTGGATGATGAAGACATCCTTGCCGCGCACGTTCTCGTTGATTTCGACGCTGATCTCGCCATCGGAGAATTTACCGACGGAGACGTCACCGAGAGGGATGTGCAGCTGGCGCACGATGCGCCGTGCCAGATCGGGGTTGGCGTTCCCCGTGAAGACCATCATCTTGGACACGCTGCAGTTCCTGCGGCTTGAGGTGGGTCTTGGAAGGAAAATGGCAGGGGCGGCTGGATTCGAACCAACGCATGGCAGGATCAAAACCTGCTGCCTTACCGCTTGGCGACGCCCCTGTATCTTGCTGAGTACTAGCTGTACTCATTCTCTGGTCAGACTTGCCAGCGCTCGGTGCAACATCGAAACGTTGCTGCCTTTGGCTACGAAGCCTGGAAGTGATGCTGGTAGCTGGCTCGCTACTGTATCAGCTTCGGTCTTATTTGGAAAGCTTCCAAATATGCAACCTCCAGTGCCGGTTAATCTAGCTGAAACAAATTTGTTTAGCAAGATCAAAGCGTTACGAATTTCTGGGTAACGCTTCTCGACCGTACTCTGGCAGTCATTCCGACCTGTCCACTCGAGAACGGCGCAAACTTTAATGGCGGGAGTGTCACGTGTCAACAGCGGATCGGAAAAAATTTCTGCAGTACTAACAGAGACTTGCGGCACGGCCACCAGATACCAGGGTTCCGGCGGCGTAACTGGCGTGAGCTTTTCCCCCACGCCCTCGGCGAAGGCGGCCTGGCCACGAACGAACACCGGGACGTCGGCGCCCAGGCGCAAACCCAGGGTGGCCAGATCGTCGAGGCTGGCGCCGAGGCCCCAGAGGTGGTTGAGGCCGAGCAGGGTGGTGGCGGCATCCGAGCTGCCGCCGCCGATACCGCCACCCATGGGTAGGCGCTTGGTCAGCCAGAGATCGGCGCCGCGGGGGGTACCGCTTTCCTCTTGCAGCAGACGGGCGGCGCGCAGGATCAGGTTCTGTTCCGGAGGGACCCCGGGCAGGCCGTCGTGCAACTCGAGGGCGCCGTCGTCACGGGCGGCGAAGCCCAGGTCGTCGCCCCAGTCGAGGAATTGGAAGAGCGTCTGCAGTTCGTGATAGCCGTCCGGCCGGCGACCGAGGATGTGCAGGAACAGATTGAGCTTGGCCGGCGCCGGCAGGGTGAAGGCGGGTACCGCGGTCATTTGCCCAGCTCACGCGGCTGCCAGCTCTTCACCACCAGGATGACTTCCAAGTCCTTACCGGTGAGCTTCAGGCGCTCGGGCAGGGTGTAGCCGTTCTGTTCGGTGTAGCGGGTATATTCGACGGTCCAGCCGTCCTGCACCAGGCGCGCCAGGTGGCTGTCGGCGTCCAGGGTCAGCTGGCTGCGGCTGTCCGGGGCCGGCAGACCGCGGACCCACCAGAGCAGGTGCGAGACCGGCAGGCGCCAGCCGAGTTGCTGTTCCAGCAGGGCTTCGGGGGAGTCGGCCTGGTAGCTGCCCTGGCCGGAGACGTCGAGGGTGACGGCGCCCGGACGCCCGGTGAGGCGAGTGGCGCCGCGGCCCAAGGGGCCGGCCAGGCGGATGTCGTAGTAGTCCTGGCGCTGCAGCCAGAACAGGGTGCCGCTGCCGGAATCGCGCGGGGCGCGGATGCCGACCTTGCCATCGATCTGCCAGCCGTCGAGGGCGGCGATGCGCTGCTTGTGGGCCTGCCACTGGGCGGCGTTGCCCTGGCCTTCCACGGCCTCCTGGCGAGAGGTGCTGGCGCAGCCGGCCAGCAGGACGAGCAGGAACAGGGTGAGGAGAGTACGCACGCGGATCATCGGAGGGTTTCGCTTCCAGTCAGGCGTTTGAGGGTGCTGCGCAGGATGGCGTCGTCGGCATCGGCCTCGAGACCGGCGCGCCAGACCTTGCGGGCTTCGCTGCGCTTGCCCTGGGCCCAGAGCACCTCGCCGAAGTGGGCGGCCACCTCGGCATCGGGGAAGCGTTCGAAGGCCTGGCGCAGGTAACGCTCGGCCTCGACCAGTTCGCCCTGGCGATAGCGGACCCAGCCCATGCTGTCGAGGATGGCCGGATCGTCCGGGCTCAGCTGGTGCGCCTTGTCGATCAACTGGCGCGCCTCGGCCAGGCGGGGGGTGCGATCGGCCAGGGTGTAGCCCAGGGCATTGAGCGCCATGGCGTTGTCGGGGTCGTGGGCGATGATGTAGCGCAGGTCGCTTTCCAGCTGACCGAGATCGCCACGCTTCTCCGCCAGCATGGAGCGGACGTAGAGCAGGTTGAGGTCGTTGGGGTATTGCTGCAGGGCCTGCTGCACGGTCTGCTCGGCGAGGGCGAGCTGGTCGGCGCTGGCCAGGCCTTCGGCTTCGAGCAGGTACAGCGGCACGGCATATTCGCTCTGGCGCTTACGGGCGTCGGCCAGACGCTGGCGCGCCTCGACGGTGCGGCCGGCGCCGAGCAGGATTTCCGTCTGGCGCTGCTGGGCGGCCAGGTAGTCGGTACCGGGACCGACCAGGGCGTATTCGGCCAGGGCCTGTTCGGGCTGGTCGAGTTCTTCGTAGCTGCGCCCCAGGTTGAGGTGCGCGGCGTCCACATGGCTGCCGCGGGCGATCAGCTCCTTGAGGTAGACCTGGGCTTCCTGCCAGGCCTGGGCCTCAAGGCAGACCAGCGCCAGGGAGAATCTGAGGTCGTCGTCATCGGGGAACTGGCTGACCAGCTCGGCGAATTCGCGCTTGGCCTGGTCCAGGCGATCCAGCTCCACCAGTAGGCGCGCATGGGCCAGGCGCAGGCGACGGTCTTCCGGATGCTGGCGAATGCCGGCCTCGAGCAGCGGCAGGGCCTCGGCGCTGCGATCCTCGCTCTGCAGCAGGCGGGCGCGCAGCAGCAGCGGGGCGACTTCGCGCTTGGCCGCCGGATTGCGCTCCAGCAGTTTCAGGGCTTCGTCGGCACGCCCGTCCTGCTGCAGCAGCAGCGCCTTGCCGAACAGCAGCTGGCCGTTGTGCGGATACTTGGTCAGCAGCCGGTCGAAGCTCTTGAGCAGGCCAGCGCGGGTGGTCTCGTCGGTTTCCGCCGCGGACAGGGCGAGGAAGTCGAAATGGGTATCGCCCTGGCCCTGGAGCACCTTTTCCATGTAGGCCATGGATTCGTCATAGCGCCCGGCGCGGGCCAGCATGATGGCCGCGGCGCGCTGGGCGTCCAGGTTGTCCGGAGCGTTGCGGGCCCAGATCTGCGCGGTTTCCAGTGCGGGGCTGTCGGCGCCGAGGTATTCGGCGATGCGGAAGGCCCGTTCGGCCACGCCCGGATCCTGGGTCGACTTGGCCTGCTCGACGTAGTTGGTCAGGGCGATGTCGAATCTATTGCGCTGACCGGCCAGCTCGGCGACCAGCAGGTCGTAGAGGGTGTCTTCGCGGAAGGAGCCGGCCGGTTGTGGCGTGCTCGTCTTGGCGGTGGGCGCGGGAATGGTGGCTTCGGGCGTCGGCTGACGGCCGAGATTCTGGCAGCCGGCGAGCAATAGGGCGGTCGTCAGCAGCGCGAGGTATCTGGTCATAGGGTCGGGGCGGCCTTTTTACAGTCGGTCCATCATGCCACAAGAGTCGCCGTGGCCGCGTTGCCCACGCGTAGCGACGCGCACGGGAAGTGCGGTGGTCGAGGCTGTTGACGCCTTTTGTCCGGCAAGATTCATTTGCCCAGGCTATGACGGCCATTGTCCGACGGCTCGTCGCTGCTGGTTGTCGCCACCGCCCGCGCGTAGGACAATGTTCGGCTTTCCCAATCCGTTCGACTGCTTGCGTCCATGGCCTTTCTCGCGCTCGGCATCAATCACAAGACCGCCTCGGTTGAGGTGCGCGAACGCGTGGCTTTCACTCCGGAGCAGACGGTCGAGGCCCTGCGCCAGCTGGAGCAGGCCACTCATAGTCGCGAAGCGGCCATTCTCTCCACCTGCAACCGCAGTGAACTCTACCTGGAGGTGGAGCCCAGTCTGGCGGATGCCGTGCTGGCCTGGCTCGCCCAGTATCACCGGGTGCCGCTGGAAGACCTGCGCGCCAGCATCTATCTGCACCAGGACGAAGCCGCCGTGCGGCACATGATGCGGGTGGCGGCGGGCCTGGATTCCATGGTGCTGGGCGAGCCGCAGATCCTCGGCCAGCTGAAGTCGGCCTATGCCGTGGCCCGCGAGGCCGGCACCGTGGGGCCGCTGCTGGGGCGGCTGTTCCAGGCCACCTTCAACACCGCCAAGACGGTGCGCACCGATACGGCCATCGGCGAGAACCCGGTGTCGGTGGCCTTCGCGGCGGTCAGCCTGGCCAAGCAGATCTTCAGCGATCTGAGTCGCAGCCAGGCGCTGCTGATCGGTGCCGGCGAGACCATCACCCTGGTCGCCCGCCATCTCCACGAGCAGGGCGTGCGCCGTATCGTGGTCGCCAACCGCACCCTGGAGCGCGCCAGCCACCTGGCGGAAGAATTCGGCGCCCACACCGTGCTGCTGTCCGACATTCCCGACGAGCTGGTCAACAGCGACATCGTCATCAGCTCCACCGCCAGCCAGTTGCCCATCCTCGGCAAGGGCGCGGTGGAGCGGGCGCTCAGGCAGCGCCGGCACAAGCCCATCTTCATGGTCGACATCGCCGTCCCGCGCGACATCGAGCCGGAGGTGAGCGAGCTGGAGGACGTCTACCTCTATACGGTGGACGACCTGCACGAGGTGGTGGCGGAGAATCTCAAGAGTCGCCAGGGCGCCGCCCAGGCCGCCGAGAAGCTGGTGCTGGCCGGGGTCGAGGACTTCATGCAGCGGTTGCGCGAGCGCGCCGCGGTGGACGTGGTCCGCGCCTATCGCCAGCAGGGCGAGCAGATCCGCGACGACGAACTGGCCCGTGCCCAGCGCCTGCTGGCCAATGGCGCCGATCCCCAGGAAGCCCTGGCGGCCCTGGCGCGTAGCCTGACCAACAAGCTGATGCACGCACCCAGCGTGCAGCTCAAGAAACTATCCGCCGAGGGGCGCGTCGATGCGCTGACCCTGGCCCAGGAACTCTTCGCCCTCGACGAGGGTTTGGACAAGACATGAAGACCTCTCTGTTGCACAAGCTCGACGGTCTGCAGGATCGTTTCGAGGAACTGACGGCGCTGCTCGGCGACGCCGAGGTCATCAGCGACCAGACCCAGTTCCGCGCCTATTCCAAGGAATACGCCGAACTCGAGCCGGTCAGCCAGGCGTTCAGCGAGTATCGCAAGGTGCAGGCCGACCTGGAGGGCGCCCAGGCGCTGCTCAAGGACAGCGATCCGGACCTGCGCGAGATGGCCGAGGAAGAGGTCACCACCGCCAGGGCACGGTTGCAGGAGCTGGAAGACGAATTGCAGCGCATGATGCTGCCTAAGGACCCCAACGACGGGCGCAACGTCTTCCTGGAAATCCGCGCCGGCACCGGTGGCGACGAGGCGGCGATCTTCGCCGGCGACCTGTTCCGCATGTATTCGCGCTATGCCGAGCGCCAGGGCTGGCGACTGGAAGTGCTCTCGGAGAACGAGGGCGAGCACGGTGGCTTCAAGGAAGTCATCGCCCGGGTCGAGGGTGACAACGTCTACGCCAAGCTCAAATTCGAGTCTGGTGCGCATCGGGTGCAGCGCGTCCCCGAGACCGAGTCCCAGGGCCGCATCCACACCTCGGCCTGCACCGTCGCCGTGCTGCCCGAGCCCGACGAGCAGCAGGCCATCGAGATCAACCCGGCCGATCTGCGCGTCGACACCTATCGTTCCTCCGGCGCGGGCGGTCAGCACGTCAACAAGACCGACTCCGCCGTGCGCATCACTCACCTGCCCACCGGTATCGTGGTGGAGTGCCAGGAAGAGCGCTCCCAGCACAAGAACCGCGCCAAGGCCATGGCCTGGCTGTCGGCCAAGCTCAACGACCAGCAGGACGCGGCGGCGCACAAGGAAATGTCCGATACCCGCCGTCTGCTAGTGGGCTCGGGCGATAGATCCGAACGCATCCGTACCTACAACTTCCCCCAGGGCCGGGTGACCGATCACCGCATCAACCTGACCCTCTATTCCCTGGGCGAGGTGATGAATGGCGACGTCCAGCAGGTGATCGATCCGCTGCTGCAGGAATACCAGGCCGACCAACTGGCGGCGCTGGGAGACTGAACCATGGCCACCATCGGCGCCTTGCTGCGTGAAACCCAGTTGCCCGACTCGCCCAGTGCGCGTCTCGACGTGGAGTTGTTGCTCGCCGCCGCCCTGGGCAAGCCGCGCAGCTACCTGCGCACCTGGCCGGAAAAGCTGGTGCCGCGCGAGGTCTTGGCGCGCTTCCAGGCCGATCTGGAGCGGCGCCGTCAGGGCGAGCCGGTGGCCTACATCCTCGGACAGCAGGGCTTCTGGTCGCTGGACCTGGAGGTGAGCCCCGACACCCTGATTCCCCGTCCGGACACCGAGGTGCTGGTGGAGACCGCCCTGGCGTTGCCGCTGGCCGACGAGGCACGGGTGCTGGATCTGGGCACCGGTACCGGCGCCATCGCTCTGGCCCTGGCCCATGAGCGGCCGCGCTGGCAGGTCCTCGGGGTGGATCGTATTCCCGCCGCCGTCGAACTGGCCCGTCGCAATGCCGGGCGCCTGCGCCTGGGCAATGCCCACTTCGCCGAGAGTCATTGGTTCAGTGCCTTGGAAGGCCAGCGTTTCGAACTCATCGTCAGCAACCCGCCCTATATCGCCGGTAGCGATCATCACCTGGATGAAGGCGATGTGCGCTTCGAGCCACGCAGCGCCCTGGTCGCCGGCGCCGATGGCCTGGACGACATCCGCGCTTTGATCGCGGCAGCGCCCGCCCACCTGCAGTCCTGTGGCTGGCTGTGGCTGGAGCATGGCTTCGAGCAGGCCGCCGCGGTGCGCGAGCTGCTGGTACGCCAGGGCTTCGCCGAGGTCGAAAGTCGGCGCGACCTGGGCGGTCACGAACGGATCAGCGGAGGCCGTTGGCCATGCTGAGCGATAGCGAGCTGCTGCGTTACAGCCGGCAGATCCTGCTGGCCCAGGTGGATATCGCCGGACAGCTGAAACTAAAGCAGGCCAAGGTGCTTATCGTCGGGCTCGGCGGCCTGGGCTCGCCGGTGGCGCTCTATCTGGCCGCGGCCGGGGTCGGTGAGTTGCACCTGGCCGACTTCGACCGGGTCGACCTGAGCAATCTGCAACGCCAGGTGCTGCACGACGAACGCCTGATCGGCCAGGGCAAGGTGGATTCCGCCCTGCAACGCCTGGCAGCGCTCAATCCCGAGGTGCGCCTGGTGCCGCTCCGCGAGGCGCTGGACGCCGACAGCCTGCAAGCACGAGTCGCCGCGGTGGATCTGGTATTGGATTGCTCCGACAACTTCACCACCCGCGCGGCGGTGAATGCCGCCTGCGTGGCTACCGGTCGCCCCCTGGTGAGTGGTGCGGCCATCCGCCTGGAAGGCCAGCTCAGCGTCTTCGATCCGCGCCGCGCCGACAGCCCCTGCTACCACTGCCTTTACGGCGAAGGTAGCGAAGCCGAACTCAGCTGCAGCGAGGCTGGCGTGCTCGGTCCGGTGGTGGGGCTGGTGGGCAGTCTGCAGGCGCTGGAAGCGCTCAAGCTGCTGGCCGGCTTCGGTGAGCCCCTGGTCGGTCGCCTGCTGCTGGTGGATGCGGCGGCCAGTCGCTTCCGCGAATTGCGCGTCAAGCGCGATCCGGCTTGCCCGGTGTGCGGCGCCCGCCATGGCTGACGAGGCGCCGGTCGGGGTCTTCGATTCGGGCGTCGGCGGCCTGTCGGTGCTGGCGGAGATTCGCCGGCTATTGCCGGCGGAAACCCTGCATTACGTGGCCGATTGCGGCCATATCCCCTATGGCGAGAAAACCCCGGAATACATCCGCGAACGCTGCCAGGTGATTGCGGCGCGGTTGCGCGAGCAGGGTGCCAAGGCACTGGTGGTGGCCTGCAATACCGCCACGGTGGCCGCGGTGGCCGATCTGCGCGAACGCTATCCCGACTGGCCCATCGTCGGCATGGAGCCCGCGGTCAAGCCGGCAGCGGCCGCCACGCGCAATGGCGTGGTCGGGGTCCTGGCGACCACCGGCACGCTGCAGAGCGCCAAGTTCGCCGCCCTGCTGGATCGTTTCGCCCATGGCGTTCAGGTCCTTACTCAGCCCTGTCCGGGCCTGGTGGAACAGGTCGAGCGCGGCGACCTCTCGGGGCCCCAGACCCGGCAGTTGCTGCAGGGCTTCGTCGAACCGCTGCTGGCGGCCGGCTGCGACACCCTGATCCTGGGTTGCACCCACTATCCCTTCCTGCGTCCGCTGTTGGCCGAGCTGGTGCCGCCCGAGGTCATCCTGGTGGACACCGGCGCGGCCGTGGCGCGCCGGCTGCATAGTCTGCTGGCGGTCAAAGGCTGCCTCGCGCAGGGGCCGGCCGGCCCGACCTGTGTCTGGACCTCGGGTGATCCCGCCGAGCTGGTTGGAGTGCTGCCCCAGCTATGGCCGGCGGGCGCCGAGGTACAGGCGTTCGTCTGACTATCTGTCAGGGTTTCGCTCGCCAAAGTCTTGTCCAGCGACTAGCATCCGACCTTGTAGGTAAAAATGTCCCAGCCTGTGAACCCCTTCACGCCTTGCTGGTCAATGCTGGCAGTTCGTAAAAACTAGAAACATTCATAAGGGCACTCTCATGAACAAATTGCTTTCCCTCGCAGTAGCCGCCGCGCTTTCGCTAGGTGGAGTGGCGTCGGTACAGGCCACCGAGATCACCGGTGCGGTCGGAGCGACCAGCCAGAGCGGCATGACCTATCGCCTTGGCGCTGGCTGGAATTGGGACAAGAGCTGGTGGGAAAGCTCCACGGGCCGTCTGACTGGTTACTGGGATGCTGGCTACACCTACTGGGAAGGCGACAATGGCCGTTCCTCCGACCAGCATTCGCTGTCCTTCGCCCCGGTATTCGTCTATGAATTCGGCAAGGGCTACGTGAAGCCCTTCGTCGAGGCCGGTATCGGCGTGGCGGTGTTCTCCAGCACCAAGGTCGGTGAGCAAGACCTGGGTTCGGCGTTCAACTTCGAAGACCGCATCGGCCTGGGTCTGAAGTTCGGCGAAACCCAGCGCGTGGGCATCCGTGCCACCCACTATTCCAATGCGGGCATCAAGCAGCCCAACGATGGCATTGAGTCGTACGCCCTGTTCTACAGCCACAGCCTGTAAACCCGACTGGGATGAAAAAAGCCGGACTCAGTCCGGCTTTTTTGTGTCTCTGCGCTTTGCCATGCCGCGATAGGCGGCGAGGGCGCGCTGGCGACTCTCGCCCAGATCCACCAGGGGCGCCAGGTAGCGGGCACCCGGGGTGTGCACGGCCTTGCCCTTGAGCTCAGCCAGTTCCGGTACCCAGGTGCGCACGTAGTCGCCCCGTGCATCTATCTTCAGCGCCTGGGTCTGGGGATTGAACACCCGGAAGTAGGGCACCGAATCCGTGCCGGTGGAGGCGCTCCACTGCCAGCCGCCGTTGTTGGAGGCCAGGTCGCCGTCGATGAGGTGCCGCATGAACCAGCGTTCGCCCTCGCGCCAGTCGATCAGCAGGTTCTTGCAGAGAAACATGGCGGTGAGCATGCGCATGCGATTGTGCATCCAGCCGGTCTGCTGGAGTTGGCGCATGGCCGCATCGATGATGGGAATGCCGGTACGACCTTGCTGCCAGGCGGCGAGGCCGTCGGGATCGTCGCGCCAGGGCAGGGCGGCGAGCTCGCGATTGAAGGGTTGATGCCGCGAGACCCAGGGGTAGCCTACCAGCACATGGCGATAGAATTCGCGCCAGAGCAGTTCGGTGATCCAGGTCGCCGCGCCTTGGCTACCGCCGCTCAAGCGCCCCCCGTTGGCCTCGACCGCCGCCTGCAGGCACTGCCGTGGCGACAGCACGCCGGCGTTCAGATAGGCCGATAGCTGGCTGGTACCGGGCTCGGACGGAATGTCACGCGCCTGGTGATAGTCGTCCAGATCATCGCGGATGAAGGTCTTCAGGCGTTGCAAGGCCGCCTGCTCACCTGCCGGCCAAAGCTGGCGCACCTCGACCGTCGGCTCGGGGAAGCCGTCGATCCGAGTAGGCAACTCGTCAGACCGACGTGCAGCCTTCTGCCGCTTGCCAGGCGCTGGCAGCAGTTTGGGCAACCCGGTCTCCAGGCGCGCTAGACAGGTCTTCTTGAACTGGCCGAAGACCTTGAAGTAGCCGCCGCTCTTGGTCAGCACCGTACCCGGGGCGAACAGGGTCTGGTCCAGATAGCGGTGCGTAGCGAACCCCGCGGCATCGAAGGCCTTGACTACGGCTTCGTCACGAGCGGCTTCGTTGAGGCCGTATTCGTCATTGAAATAGAGATGCTGGGCCTCGACTTCCCGCGCCAGGTCGAGCAGCACCTGCGGCGCCTGCTCCCAGGTGTCGGCCGTGCGGACCAGCAGAGGAATGCCCATCGCTTCCAAGACCTTACCCAGCTCGGCGAGATTGCGCAGCCAGAAGTCGACCTTGACCGGCGCCTCGTCGTGCGCCTGCCACTGCGCAGGACTTACCAGGAAGACGGCAGTGACCGATCCTTGCTCAGCGGCGGCGTGAAGGGCGGGATGGTCAAGGTGGCGCAGGTCGGTTCGAAACCAGACGAGGCCACTCATGCATGGCGTTCCTGACGCAGTAGCCCGGCACTCTGCAGCCGATCGAAGGCTTCTCCCGGCCCGCGAGCCGGCGCGGCATCGGCGGTCAGGGACTCGCCCAGCGCACCCAGGGTCAGACAGGGCAGCGCATGTCGGCTGGCGAAGGCTTGCAGCTGACGCCGCAGATCGCTGTCGGGACGGCTGTCGCGGCAGAGGATCAGTGCGCGAGGTTCGAGCTGTTCGACCAGGCGATCCAGATTGCTGGCCGGAATCGACCATTCCACCAGCTCCACCGGACAATCCGCGGCGCTGATCAACCAGGCACACAGCCAGAGCGACGCGTTCATCGGCGTGTCGTCGAGGTTCAGCAGCACCAGTGGGGCACCGCGCAGACTGTGCTGGCTGTGGTAGATGCGTGCGCCCAGCTTGCTGCGCAACCAGGAGTGGAAGAACACCTGCTGCAGTCGACCGTCGTCGGTGGCCTGACACAGCCGTTCCAGTTCGCGCAGCAGGGGCGCCAGCAACTGGTCCAGCAGTACCCGCGGTGGATAGAGGGACGCCGCGCGGTTGTAGGCTTCGTCCAGTGATCGCGATGCGAGCCGGCCAATGGCGTCCATCATCTCCCGATGGATGCCCTGCCAGGGTGTATCGCTCGGCAGCACCGCCGGCCGTTGCTCGTCGAGCAGTCCCTTGACCTGGCTGACCGCCACGCCCCGGGCGATCCAGGCGAGAACCTGCTGCACGCGGACCACATGGGCCTCACTGTACAGACGATGCCCCTTGGGGGTGCGCTTGGGTACCAGCAGCCCATAGCGACGCTCCCAGGCCCGCAGCGTCACGGCGTTCACCCCGGTCCGCCGGGCGATTTCACGGATGGGCAGCCACCCCTCATGGAGGGCTGAATCGTAGTCCTGATCCTCGCTGCCAGGCAACGAAGGCAAAGGGGTAGCACTAGATGGCATTTCGCAGACTCAGACGTTCGGGGTGCGGTTGCAGGTAGGCCTGCTCGTTCACATAGCGATCCGGATGCTGGCGGAAGTGATGCTTGAGTAGGGTCAGGGGCACCACCAGCGGGACGATTCCCTCATGGTACTGCTCGATCAGCTGTTGCATCTCCTGCTTCTCGCTGTCGCTCAGCACCCGACGCAGATAACCGAAAAGATGATAGAGCACATTGCAATGGGTGCCACGGGTTGCACAGCGCTTGAGAGCCGCCATCAAGCCACTGAAATACTCCTGGCCCAGCTCGTCCAGGTTGCGTTGGCCGATGCTGCCGACCAGTTGACCGAGGGCCCGAGCGCGATGCGGATCGTGAGCCATCAGCTGATACTTGTAACGGGAATGGTATGACAATAGTGCCCGTGCCGTCAGGCCTTGTTGCACCAGTTGCAGCCAGTGGGCGTGAGCGAAGACGCGAGTGACGAAGTTTTCCCGCAGCACCGGGTCGTTCAGCCGACCGGCTTCTTCCACCGGCAAGTCCGGTCGTAGACGCATGATGGCGGCGGCGAACAGGCCCCGACCGTCGCTGTCGCTGCCCTGGCCATTGGCGTGATAGACCTTGACCCGCTCCATGCCGCAGGAAGGCGATTTCTGCATGAAGATGAAACCGGACAGGTCGGAGAACTCTCCTGCCATCTTCTCACCATAGGCGGTGAGGGCATCGGTCACATCCAGGCTGGGGTCGACGGTACCCACCGCACGCGGTGCCTGCGAATCGCCCACCAGGCGAATCGGCTCGCGGGGCGTTCCCAGGCCGATGGCCATTTCCGGGCAGACCCGGACGAAATCGAAGTGCTCGGCGAAGGTCTGGCTGCACAGACGGGATTCTTTGTGCCCGCCGTTGTAGCGGACTTCGTCACCCAGCAGGCAGGCGCTGATACCCAGGCGCGGGCGGGGCAGGCTGGCGGCGTTGGAAGGCATGGCGATCCCCTGTCGTGTATTTTCTTGTACAAGAATTTCCTACTTGTACAAGTTTGGTGCAACTTTCGACAGGGGGCCGCCACAAAAGATTCGCCACAGGTTACCAACGGCGTGCGCTTCGTCGTTTAGTCCAGACTACCCAGGAGCTGTTGCGCCGCCTCATGACCACTCAACCAGGCCCCTTCCACCCGCCCGGTGGAACACCAGTCGCCACAGGCGAAGACGCCCATGTCCGGATCGGCCAGGGCACCCCACTGATGCGGCTGGGCCGGCCGAGCATAGAGCCAGCGATGGGCCAGGGTGAAGGTCGGCGCTGGCAGCGGACAGCCGATCAGCTCGGCGAAGGCGCCGTGCAGCCGTTCGATCACCTCGTCCTTGGCGGCATCGATGTGCGCCTTGCTCCAGGCGCTGGTGGCGTGCAACACCCAGGTGTCCAGGGTGGTATCGCGGCCGGGCTTGCAGCGGTTGCGCGCCAGCCAGTCCAACTCGCTGTCTTGCACGAAGCAACCCTCCACCGGTGTCTGCAAGGGAGTGGCGAAGGCCAGGGCCACCGACCAGGTCGGCTCCATGCTGACGCCGGCTACGGTCGACGCCAGCTTGGGCACGCTGGACAGCAGCGCGGCGGCCTGGGGCGCCGGCATGGCGATGATCACCTGGGCGAAGGGACCATGGGTCTCGCCATTGGCATCCAGCAGATGCCAGTGCTTGGCCCCGCGGAAGACCTCGGTGATGCGGCAATCGAAGGTGGTCGGCAGATCGGCCAGCAGGTGACGGGTGATGGCGCTCATGCGCGGCACTCCGACCCAGCGCGGCTGCTCGTCCTGGGATGGACTCAGGCGGCCGTCGCGGTACTGGTAGAGCGACGGATTCCATTCGGCCGCGCAGCCGGCGCGACGCCATTCGTTCAAGGCATCGATGAAGCGGCGATCCCGCGCCGTGAAATACTGGGCGCCCAGGTCCAGGGCACCGGCTTCGCTGCGTTTGCTGGCCATGCGGCCGCCGCTGCCGCGGCTCTTGTCGAAGATCTGGACCTGCTGCCCGGCGCGAATCAGCGTTTGAGCAGCGGAAAGTCCGGCTATTCCTGCGCCAATGATGGCGATAGGGGCAGTCATGATGGACCTCGCTTGTCTGACGAATCGCCCTCGACGAACGTTTGCGTGCGCAAGGGCTCTACGGCTACGACTGGCAACCGTTCTGGATCTTTCGACCCACGACCATAACAAACAATCCTCATCCCTATCGTCCAGATGCCAATTGGCGAGAGGGCTTCACGAGAAGGAAGTGACGACATGCATATCCTGCTGACGGGTGGTACCGGACTGATCGGCCGCGCCCTGTGCCGCCAATGGACGGCGGCCGGGCACCAGCTCAGCGTGCTCAGCCGTGATCCGCAACGCGTCGCCCGGGAGTGCGGGCCGGGCGTGCGCGGCATCGCCCGGCTGGAAGAGCTGGGTGAAGAATCCCTGGACGCCGTGGTCAATCTGGCCGGCGCGCCCATCGCCGACAAGCCCTGGACCCGTAGTCGCAAGGCCGAGCTCTGGGAAAGCCGGATCGGCACCACCGAACGGCTGGTCGACTGGCTGCGCGGGCGCAGTCAGCGGCCCGCGGTACTGCTCTCGGGCTCGGCGACCGGCTTCTATGGCGACAGCGGCGAGAAGCCGGTGAGCGAGACCGACAGCCTGGCCGGCCCCGACTTCGCCGGCGAGCTGTGCCTGGCCTGGGAGCAGGTGGCCAACGAGGCTGAGAAACTGGGCATCCGGGTGGTCAATCTGCGTACCGGCCTGGTGTTGGCCGCCGACGATGGCTTTCTGCTGCGCCTGTTGCCTCCCTTCCGCTTCGGTCTGGGCGCCCGCCTGGGCAACGGACGCCAGTGGATGCCCTGGATTCATTTGCAGGATCAAATCGGGGCTATCGATTTTCTTCTCAACCGCAGCGACGCCCAGGGTCCCTATAATCTCTGTGCCCCCCAGCCGGTGCGCAACCGCGACTTCACCGCAGCCCTGGGCCGGGCCTTGCGGCGCCCGGCGCGATTGCTGATTCCCGCCTTCGCCCTGCGCCTGATGGGAGAGCTGTCCATCCTGCTGCTGGGTGGCCAGCGCGCCCGCCCCGAGCGCCTGCTCGCGGCCGGGTACGTCTTTCGCTATCCCGAGCTGGACGCGGCCCTGGCCGACCTGCTCGCTGCCAAGGATTCACGATGACTGCCAACGCTCTGCTGCTCGCCAACCTGGGTTCGCCCGATTCGCCCCACGTTCCCGACGTGAAGCGCTACCTGAACCAGTTCCTGATGGATCCCCATGTGGTCGACCTGCCCTGGCCGCTGCGACGCCTGCTGGTCTCGCTGGTGCTGATCAAGCGCCCCGCGGCCTCGGCCGAGGCCTATGAGTCGATCTGGTGGGACGATGGCTCGCCCCTGATCGTGCTCAGTCGCCGTCTGCAGGAGGCGGTGCGTCCACATTGGCCGCATGGGCCGGTCGAACTGTGCATGAGATACGGCGAGCCCTCCGTGGAGTCGGTGCTCAAGCGCCTGGCCAGCCAGGGCATCCGCGAGGTGACCTATGCGCCGCTCTATCCGCAATTCGCCGACAGCACCACCACCACTGCCATCGTCGAAGCGCGGCGGGTGATCGAGGCTCATAACCTGCCGCTGACGCTGAAGATCCTGCCGCCTTTCTACGATCGTCCGGAATACCAGGCGGCGCTGGCGGCCAGCGTCGAACCCTATCTGCAGGAGCCCTACGATCACCTGCTGCTGTCCTTCCACGGCTTGCCCGAACGGCATATCCGCAAGCTGGTCAAGGATCGCAGTCACGACCTGCGCGCCCCCGACAGCAGCAAGGTCAGCGCCAAGGCCTTGGCCGTCTGCTATCGCAGCCAGTGCCAGCGCACCGCCGAGCTGCTGGCCAAGCGCCTAGGCATCCCCGATGGCAAGTGGTCGGTGTCCTTCCAGTCACGACTGGGCAAGGACAAGTGGATCGAGCCCTACACCGAGGCGCGGCTGGACGAGCTGGCCAAGGCGGGGGTCAAGCGCCTGCTGGTGATGTGCCCGGCGTTCGTCGCCGACTGCATCGAGACGCTGGAGGAGATCGGCGACCGCGGGCGCGAGCAGTTTATCGAAGCCGGCGGCCAGGAGCTGGTGCTGATTCCCTGCGTGAACGATCACCCGGCCTGGGTAGCGGCGTTGGTGGAGCTGTGCGAAGAGGTGGCGGAGCTGCCGCCGCAGCCCATCGAACAGCCCAAGCTGCCGGCGTAAGCGGCGGCTTGGGTGGGCCGTCAGAGCAGCGGGCGCTCTGGCGGTTCGGCATCCTTCTTCCAGGCGTTGTGACCCGGCAGGACCAGGTTGAGGCCGATGGCGATCAGGCCGCAGAGGGAGATGCCCTTGAGGCCGATCTCGCCGTTGCCGAAGACGATGCCGCCGATGCCGAATACCAGGGTCACCGAGACGATCACCAGGTTGCGCGCCTCGGACAGGTCTACCTGGTGGCGGATCAGGATGTTCAGGCCCACCACCGCGATGGAGCCGAACAGCAGGCAGAGGATGCCGCCCATGACCGGCACCGGGATGGTCTGCAGCGCCGCGCCGAACTTGCCGACGAAGGCCAGCACCATGGCGAAGCCCGCCGCCCACAGCATGACCCTTGGGTTGTGGTTCTTGGTCAGCATCACCGCGCCGGTCACCTCGGCGTAGGTGGTGTTGGGCGGGCCGCCGAACAGGCCGGCGGAGGAGGTGGCCAGGCCATCGCCCAGCAGGGTGCGGTGCAGGCCGGGCTGCTTGAGGTAGTTCTTGCCGGTCACCCCGCCCACCGCGATCACCCCGCCGACGTGCTCGATGGCCGGCGCCAGGGCTACCGGGACCATGAACAGGATGGCACCCCAATGGAATTCCGGCGCGACGAAGGCCGGGATCGCCAGCCAGGGCGCAGCGCCTATGCCTTCGGTATGGACGATGCCGAAGACGAAGGCCAGGGCATAGCCGACGAAGACCCCGGCGAGGATGGGGACCAGGCGGAACATACCCTTGCCGTAGATGGCCACCAGCAGGGTGGTGACCAGCGCCGGCATGGAGATCAGCATCGCCGTGGCATAGGGCACTAGTTGGGCGCTGCCATCACCGGCCTTGCCCATGGCCATGTTGGCCGCCACGGGTGACAGTCCCAAGCCAATGGAAATGATCACCGGAGCGATCACCACCGGCGGCAGCAGCCGGTCGATGAATCCCACGCCGCGCAGCTTCACCGCCAAGCCGAGGAAGGTGTAGACGAAACCGGCCGCCACCACCCCGCCGAGTACCGCCGGCAGGCCGAACTCAGCCTTGGCAGCGATGATCGGGGCGATGAAGGCGAAGCTCGAGGCCAGGAACACCGGCACCTGGCGGCCGGTGACCAGATGGAACAGCAGGGTGCCGAAGCCGGCGGTGAAGAGGGCGACATTGGGGTCCATGCCGGTGATCAGCGGCATCAGGACCAGGGCGCCGAAGGCCACGAAGAGCATCTGGGCACCGACTACGATTTCCCGCCACAGCGGTTCCCGCGTCGTCACGCTCAGGCGTCCTTCTGCTTGGTGCCGAAGATCTTGTCACCGGCGTCGCCCAGGCCCGGCAGGATGTAGCCGTGCTCGTTGAGGCGCTCGTCGATGGAGGCGGTGTAGAGGCGCACGTCCGGATGGGCGGCTTCGACCGCGGCAATGCCCTCGGGCGCGGCCACCAGCACCAGAGCGCGGATTTCCTTGGCGCCGGCCTTCTTCAGCAGGTCGATGGTGGCGATCATGGAGCCGCCGGTGGCCAGCATGGGATCGATGATCATGGCCAGGCGCTGGTCCAATTCACCCACCAGCTTTTCCAGGTAGGTGTGGGCCTGCAGGGTGGATTCGTTGCGGGCCAGGCCCACCACGCTGACCCGGGCGCTGGGGATCAGGCTGAGCACGCCGTCGAGCATGCCGATGCCGGCGCGCAGGATGGGCACTACGGTCACCTTCTTGCCGGAGATCTTCTCCACCTGCACGGTGCCGCACCAGCCTTCGATGTCCACCGTTTCCACAGGCAGATCCTGGGTCGCCTCGTAGGTGAGCAGGGCGCCGACCTCCTGGGCCAACTCGCGGAAATTCTTGGTGCTGATGTCGGCGCGGCGCATCAGGCCCAGCTTGTGGCGGATGAGCGGGTGGCGGATTTCGTGGACGGGCATGGGATTCTCCAGAGACGGTGGGGCAGCGGATCGCCGCGAGCGAGGCGGGTGTCGGTACGACCGGCGGCCCGAAGGCTTGCCGCAGGGTAGGGCAAGCCATAAAAAAACCGCGGTACATTAAAGCATCCGACTCGAGCTGGGCAGTACCCTGCGACAATACTAGCCGCCTGCCGGCGCTTGAGATCGGCCGGCGGTGTCTGTACCTTTGCCGCCTTTTATCCGCGCCAACCACCCGGCAGGCGCCCCGTCCCCCGGAGAAGCCCCATGTCCGCCGATCTCGCCCACATCCGCCAGGTCATGCAGGAGGCCGATTGCCTCTATGACGAAGCCCAGGTCGAAGCGGCCATCGACCGGATCGCCGCGGCCATCACCGCCGATCTCGCCGAGCGTAATCCGGTGGTCTTCTGCGTGATGAATGGCGGCCTGATCTTCACCGGCAAGCTGGCCACCCGGCTGAATTTCCCGCTGGAGATGTCCTATCTGCACGCCACCCGTTATCGCAACGAGACCACCGGCGGCGAGCTGTTCTGGAAGGCCAAGCCCGAGGTGTCCTTCATCGATCGCGATGTGCTGATCGTCGACGACATCTTCGACGAGGGCCATACCCTCAAGGCCATCATCGACTTCTGCCGCCACGCCGGCGCCCGCGAAGTCCATACCGCGGTGCTGATCGACAAGACCCACGACCGCAAGGTCAAGGGCCTGGAAGCCACCTACGTCGGCCTGCCCTGCATCGATCGCTACATCTTCGGCTACGGCATGGACTACAAGGGCTACTGGCGCAACGCCCCCGGCATCTACGCCGTGAAGGGACTGTGACCGCCCGCCTGTTCGATCAGGCACTGTTCGCCGACCTGCTCCGGCAGGCGGCGGCCAGTCCGCGCCGGCGCGCCCATCACAATCTGCATTCCATGGACGAGCCCTGCCACCGGCTGGTGGTGGGCCTGTGCGAAGACAGCTACGTGCCACCCCATCGCCACCTGGACCCGCGCAAGGCCGAGAGCCTGCTGGTGCTGCAGGGGCGGCTGGGGCTGCTGACCTTCGCCGAAGACGGGCAGGTATTGCTGCGTCGCGAGCTGTCCCAGGCCGCCGGTTGCCTGGGTGTCGATCTGGCACCCGGGCATTTCCATGCCCTGGTCGCCCTGGGCGGCGATTGCCTGTTCTTCGAATGCAAGGCCGGCCCCTTCGTCCCCCTCGGCGAGGGAGAGCGACCCGCCTGGGCGCCGTTGGAAGGGGCAGCGGATGCCGACCGCTATCGCGCCTGGATGCGTGCTCAGTTCGATTGAACTTTTGGTCGGCCTCGCGGTATTGCCATGGCTTTGTCACTGGCGGGGCGGCGGATGGCGGGGGTAGAATCGACCCTCCCTCAAATCCCCCAGCACAGGTAGCCAAAGGATGCGCAAGGATAAAAAGCAGGTCATCGGTGAAGAGATCAGTGACGAGCAGATCAAGCTGTTCCTCGACGTCGAACCGGCGGACGATACCCCAGCGTCTCTGCACAAGCTGGTCAAGGCCTATCGCGGGTTGCGTCCTGACGACTTCGAGCGCTTCGTCGGCTTCTTCGTCGAAGCGGGCTACGATCTCGATGCACGCAATGCCGAGGGTGAAGACTTCATCGCGCTGATCCGCAGCCATCGCCAGGCCGAGCCCTATATCGACGCCCTGCGCGCCGCCCACGCCTGATTCGGTTGATAAGTGCCTGCGCTCGGTCATGCTGCGTTAAAAACCGGCTCGGAATGCTCATTTACCCTTTGTAAACTCCGCTTCCTCGCCGATTTTTGCCTTGCCTGACCTTCGCTCGGCTACTTCTCAAACAAGCCTAAAAAAGAAACCCCGCCATGGCGGGGTTTCTTTTTGCCTGGAAAACGAGCCGCCTGAGCGGCCCGTGATCCATCAGGCTTCGCGGTTGCGGGTCAGCAGCGCGGGTTTCTCGCTACGCGGCCGGCTTGGCAGCTCTTCCAGTTGCTCCAGCGTCGGCAGGCGGTCGGCACGGGACGGCTTGTGCACGATCTTCGGCTGCGGCTTGCTCGGCGCTCGCTCTTCGGCAGCGTAGGAACGCGCCTCGTTGGGGCTGGCCTCGTAAGGCCGGGCCGCGCGGGGCTGGCCGCCGTTCTGGCCGCGACGCTTGCCGGGCTGCTGCTGTTGCTGGCCACGCTGACCACGGGCAGCGCCCTGGCCCTGACCCTGACGGGGCTGGCCATTGCCGGTAGCGGCGGCGGGACGGGCACCATTGCCGCCGTTGCCACTGCGCGGGCCTTTGCGGCCCTTGCCCTGGTAGGGGCTCACGTAGTCGACGCTGTTGCCGAAGTTGTCGTAATCGTCGTCCAGGAATTCTTCCGGATCACGATTGCGCGGCTGTTGGGCAACGGCCTGGCCGGGCTGGGCAGCCTTGTCCTGACCGGCGTCATCACGATCACGGCGGTTGCGACGATTGCGCGTACGGCCCTTGCGCTCGCCCTGGGGCTGCTGCGCACCGGACTGCTCACTATTGCTGGCTTTGCCCTGGCCCTGGCCTTGATTCTGCCCCTGGCCTTCGCTGCGCGCCGGCTTGTCGGCCTTCTTCTGGCGATTCTGCTGCGGCTTGCCACGCGGCTCGCGCGGCGCCCGCACTTCCGGTTGCTCCGGCGGGACGCTGGCGGGGTCGAAGCCCTGCATGTCGCCGTCGGGGATGCTCTGCTTGGTCAGGCGCTCGATGGCCTTGAGCAGCTTCTCTTCGTCCGGCGCCACCAACGAGATGGCCTCGCCGCTACGACCGGCCCGGCCGGTACGGCCGATGCGGTGCACATAGTCTTCCTCGACATTGGGCAGCTCGAAGTTGACCACGTGGGGTAACTGATCGATGTCCAGGCCGCGGGCGGCGATGTCGGTGGCCACCAGTACGCGGATGTCGTTGCTCTTGAAGTCGGCCAGGGCCTTGGTGCGCGCGTTCTGGCTCTTGTTGCCATGGATCGGCGCGGCCGGCAGGCCATGCTTGTTCAGGTACTCGGCCAGGCGGTTGGCGCCATGCTTGGTGCGGGTGAACACCAGCACCTGCTCCCAGGCACCCAGGGTGATCAGGTGGGCGAGCAGGGCGCGCTTCTGGTTGGCCGGGATGCGGAACAGGCGCTGTTCGATGCGCTCCACCGTGGTGTTCGGCGGGGTGACCTCGATGCGCTCCGGGTCCTGCAGCAGCTTGCCGGCAAGGTCGGTGATGTCCTTGGAGAAGGTCGCCGAGAACAGCAGGTTCTGGCGCTGCGCCGGCAGGCGGGCCAGGACCTTCTTCACGTCATGGATGAAGCCCATGTCGAGCATGCGGTCGGCTTCGTCCAGCACCAGGATCTCGACGGCGGACAGATCGACGCTCTGCTGACCGGCGAGGTCCAGCAGGCGGCCGGGGCAGGCGACCAGCACGTCGACACCCTTGGCCAGGGCAGTGACCTGCGGCTTGAGGCCGACGCCGCCGAAGACGCAGGCACTGCGCATGGGCAGGTCATGGGCATAGACCTTGAAGCTGTCGTGCACCTGGGCCGCCAGCTCGCGGGTCGGGGTCAGCACCAGGACGCGCGGTTGCTTGGCGACATAGTGGTGACCATCGGGATGACCGTTGGGGAACAGTCGCTCCAGGACCGGCAGGGCGAAACCGCCGGTCTTGCCGGTGCCGGTCTGGGCCGCCACCATCAGATCGCGACCCTGCAGGACGGCCGGAATGGCGCGTTGCTGGACGGGAGTGGGGTTCAGGTAGCCGGCGTCTTCCACGGCGCGGGCAAGGGCCTCGGAGAGACCGAGGGAAATGAAGGACATGCGGGGTTCCTGTCTCTGTCGGCGTCCCGCCGACGTGGGGGCGCGGTTGCGCTCCTGGTTGACGTCCGAAAGGTTCGAACGTCTCGCCCGCACTCGTCATCCTGCGCTGGATGAAGAGCCGGGCGATGACCGGAAGCGGTAATCACGATTGGGCGAAGCCGCCGCCAAAACGCGTGGCCGGCTTCAGAAACCGAGGTTTCGCCAGATGGCGATGCAAGGTTCCGCTTGGTTCAAGGTGTAGAAGTGCACGCCGGGTGCCCCACCTTCGAGCAGACGCTCGCACAGGGCGGTCATGACTTCTTCGCCGAAGGCTTGGATGCTCTGGGTATCATCACCGTAAGCTTCCAATTGCTTCCGCAGCCAGCGCGGCAGTTCAGCGCCACAGGCATCGGAGAAGCGTGCCAACTTGCTGTAGTTGGTGATCGGCATGATGCCAGGGATCACAGGAGCTTCGACTCCCAGTTTGCGGACACGTTCCACAAAATGGAAGTAGCAATCGGCATTGAAGAAGTACTGGGTGACCGCGCGGTCGGCACCCGCCTGCATCTTGTACACGAAATTGCGCACGTCGTCCGTAAAGCTGCGCGCCTGCGGATGGGTTTCCGGATAGGCGGCGACCTCGATATGGAAGTGGTCGCCGGTTTCCTCGCGGATAAAGGCGACCAGGTCGCTGGCGTGACGCAACTCGCCGCCACCGGACAGGCCCATGCCGGAGGGCAGGTCACCGCGCAGGGCGACGATGCGGTTGATGCCGGCTTCCTGGTACTGCTGCAGCAGTTCGCGCAGCTTGGCCTTGCTGTCGCCGACGCAGGACAGATGCGGCGCGGTCGGCACGCCGACCTCGTCGTTGAGCTGGCGCACGGTGCGGTAGGTGCCATCGCGGGTCGAGCCGCCGGCGCCGTAGGTGCAGGAGAAGAACTCCGGCCCGTGGCCGGCTAACTGCCGCGCGGTGGCGATCAGCTTCTCGTGGCCCGCTTCGGTCTTGCAGGGAAAGAATTCGAAACTCAGACTGGGTTTCACGTCGTCTCTCTCGTGAGAAGCCCCGCCCGCGCGGGCGGGGCGCGCCATCAGTAGCGGTAGCTGTCCGGCTTGAAGGGGCCGTCCTGGGTCACGCCGATGTACTTGGCCTGAGCCTCGGTCAGGCGGGTGACGACGCCACCGAAGCCTTTCACCATTTCCAGGGCCACTTCTTCGTCGAGCTTCTTGGGCAGGACCATGACGGTGACGTTGGCGGTTTTCTCGGCGACCGGCAGGTCGGCGAACTTCTCCTGGTACAGGTGGATCTGGGCCAGTACCTGGTTGGCGAAGGAGCCATCCATGATGCGGCTGGGGTGGCCGGTAGCGTTGCCCAGGTTCACCAGCCGGCCCTCGGCCAGCAGGATCAGGTAGTCGTCGTTGGTCGGGTCGACGGTCAAGCCGGTGCGGTGGATCTTGTGCACCTGCGGCTTCACCTCTTCCCAGCCCCAGTGCTGGCGCATGAAGGCGGTGTCGATCTCGTTGTCGAAGTGACCGATGTTGCAGACCACGGCGCGCTTCTTCAGCGCCTTGAGCATGTGGGCGTCACAGACGTTGACGTTGCCGGTGGTGGTGACGATCAGATCGATCTTGCCCAGCAGGGCGCGATCCACGGAGCCTTCACTGCCGTCGTTCAGGCCGTCGACATAGGGCGAGACCAGCTCGTAACCATCCATGCAGGCCTGCATGGCGCAGATCGGATCGACTTCCGAGACCTTGACGATCATGCCTTCCTGACGCAGCGAGGCGGCCGAGCCCTTGCCCACGTCGCCGTAGCCAATCACCAGCGCCTGCTTGCCAGACAGCAGGTGGTCGGTGGCGCGCTTGATGGCGTCGTTGAGGCTGTGGCGGCAGCCATACTTGTTGTCGTTCTTGCTCTTGGTGACCGAGTCGTTGACGTTGATCGCCGGGACCTTGAGGGTGCCGTCCTTGAGCATGTCCAGCAGGCGGTGCACGCCGGTGGTGGTCTCTTCGGTGATGCCGTGGACGCGTTCCAGCACCTGCGGGTACTTGTCGTGCAGGATCTGGGTCAGGTCACCACCGTCGTCCAGCACCATGTTGGCGTCCCAGGGCTGGCCGTCCTTGAGGATGGTCTGCTCGATGCACCACTCGTATTCGGCTTCGGTCTCGCCCTTCCAGGCGAACACCGGGATGCCGGCGGCGGCGATGGCGGCCGCGGCCTGGTCTTGGGTGGAGAAGATGTTGCAGCTGGACCAGCGCACTTCGGCGCCCAGGGCCACCAGGGTCTCGATGAGCACGGCGGTCTGGATGGTCATGTGGATGCAGCCGAGGATCTTGGCACCGGCCAGGGGTTGCTCGCCGGCGTACTTGCGGCGCAGGCCCATCAGAGCGGGCATTTCCGATTCGGCGATGATGACTTCGCGACGACCCCAGTCGGCCAGGGAAATGTCGGCGACCTTGAAATCGTTGAAAGCGGCAGGCGTGAGGACAGCGCTCATTGAAGAGTCTCCATTCGTTAGGTGCGAATGGGCGCCGTTGATGCGTTCTGATAACGCTCCACTCGAGCCTGACAACGTCTGGCGTCATGCCCGCCGAGATTCCCGCAGCGGCGGCGGGTCGGCTAGGATGGGATAACGCAGCGTGCTGCAGCGCCCCTCGAGCGGAAGGCGGGGCGGCCTGGTGGCCGCGATGCGCGGGCAGTATAACGAGGATCGCACCAAACCCAAAGGGTGGCGCTCTGCCTCATGTCCACCGGAATCTACCGCGCGCGCCCTGATCTGATGCCCCAACCCCCTGGACATTCAAGGAACCCTGATGAACTTCCATACCCGCAAATGGGTGAAACCCGAGGACCTCAACGCCAATGGCACCCTGTTCGGCGGCAGCCTGCTGAAATGGATCGATGAGGAGGCGGCGATCTACGCCATCGTCCAGCTGGAAAATCCCAAGGTGGTGACCAAGTACATCTCGGAGATCAACTTCATCAGCGCCTCGCGCCAGGGCGACATCATCGAACTGGGCATCACCGCCACCGAGTTCGGCCGGACCTCCATTACTCTGAGATGCGAGGTGCGCAACAAGATCACCCGCAAGAGCATCCTCACCATCGACAAGATCGTCTTCGTCAACCTCGACGAGGACGGCAATCCGGTGCCGCACGGCAAGACCGAGATCACCTACGTCAAGGACAGATTCAAGGATGCGCCTTGAGACCGGGCTTGCTCACGTCCAGGCGCCGGCGCTCGGCCCAGTAGAGCAGCAGCTCGCGTAGCTGGGATAGTTCGATCGGCTTGCCCATGTGGCCGTCCATGCCGGCCTCCTGGGCGCGATCCTTGTGCTCGGCGAGGATGTGGGCGGTCAGTGCCACCACCGGGGTACGCGACCTGTGGTTCTGTTGCTCCCAGGCGCGCAACCGGCGCGTGGCACCGAAGCCGTCGAGCAGGGGCATCTCGCAGTCCATCAGGATCAGGTCATAGGTGTTCTGCTGGAGCTTCTCGAAGGCCTCCAGGCCGTTGCTCACGGTGTCGGGCTCCACGCCGAGCTTCTTGAGCATGCCGCGGATCACCTTGACCGAGATGCTGTTGTCCTCGGCCACCAGCACCCGGAAGTCGGCCGGAACGCCGCTCGGCTGCTCCTGGGGTTCCGGTTCGCTGGCGCGCTGGCCGCGGCGGGACAGTTCGTCGGCGAGGGTGGCTCTGAGGGTATAGCCAGCCACCGGCTTGGCCATGATGCGCTTGATGCCGGCATTGCGGGCGATGACCTTGCTGGGCGCGTTGCTCAGCCCGGTGAGCATGATCAGCAGCAGGTCGTGGTTAAGGTTCTCGTCTTCGTTGATACGCGCCGCCAGTTGCATGCCGGTCATGCCGGGCATCTGCTGGTCGAGCAGGACGACGTCGAAGTATTCGCGCAGGTGCGATTGGGTGCGCAGCAGCGCCAGGGCCTCGCGGCCGGAGGCGGCGGTGACCACCTGCATGCCCCAGGCACTGCATTGCTGCTGCAAGACCTTGCGGCACAGCTCGTTGTCGTCGACCACCAGGACGCGAACGTCCTGCAGCGGGTAGTCGCTGTCGCCGCGGGACAGCACCAGGGCCTGGGCCGGGATGGGCAGGCTGATCCAGAAACTGGAGCCGCCCTCGGCATTGTTCTGGATGCCGAATTCACCCTGCATCAGCAGCACCAGCTGGCGGGCGATGATCAGGCCGAAGTCGAGGCTGTCGGTGTCGCCGGTGAGGAAGTCACGGCTGTCGAGATGGCTGGACAGCAGCTGGCGGCTGAGGGTGGCATCCAGCGGCGTGCCGCTGTCCTGCACGGAGATGCGCAGCCGCGGGGCGTGGCCGGCGGCCTCTTCCAGGGAGATCACCAGCAGGATCTCGCCCTCTTCGGTCCGCTGGAAGGCGTTTTCCAGCAGGTTGAGCAGAATCTGACGCAGACGGGTCGGGTCGCCGATGAAGCGGCGCGGTACCTGGGGCTGGATGAAACTGAGCAGTTCGACCCGGTGTTCCTCGGCGCGGGGGCGGAAGATGTCCAGGCAGTCGTCGAGCAGGGCATTGAGATCGAAGGTCACCTCTTCCAGTTCGATCTGGCCGCTTTCCAGGCGGGTGATGTCGATGATCTCGTTGATCAGATTGAGCAATTCGGCGCCGGCGCTGTGGATGGTCTGCACGTAGTCGCGCTGCTTGGCCGACAGCGCCGTGCCCTGCAGCAGTTCGGTCATGCCCAGCACGCCGTTCATGGGGGTGCGGATCTCATGGCTGATGCGCGAGAGGAATTCGGCCTTGCCCTTGAGCTCGGCGTGGTTGGCGGCGCGATCGCGGGTGCGGGTGAATTGCTCCTCGCGCAGGTAGCGGCGGCGTTCTTCCAAGGCCAGGGTGAGCAGGATGCCGCCGAGCATGCAACTGCTCATCAGCGCCCGCCCCAGCCACAACGGTGCATTGGCGTAGCCGCTGAGGATCGGCAGGGCGATCAGGCCGGACAATCCCAGCAGGGCACAACAGACCACCAGCAGCCGCGCATAGCGAGCGCCCTGGTGCCAGCGCTCGCTGGCGATCGCCAGGCAGGCGAACAGCACCAGGCCGTTGACCAGCATCAGCCAGTCGCCGACGTAGAGGTCGCCGGCGAGTACCCGTCCCGCGGCCGCCAGGGCCACCAGGGCCAGCAGGGCCCGGATCACCCGGCGGGTCCAGAGCGGCAGCCGGCGCCAGCCGAAGAAGGCGGCGACCAGGTGCAGTCCGGCTGCGCTGCAGGCGAGGACCGACAGATCGGTCAGCAACGGCGCCTGATTCTTGAAACTGCCGAGCAGGAACTTGCTCAGGCCGAAGAGATTGAGCGCCACGCACACCAACATCACCAGCAGGACGGTCAGGGCACTGGTGGCGCGGCTGCGGTGGTAGAGCAGCTGGATGCCATTGTACAGGGCGAGCATGGCCAGGCAGCCGAGCAACACGCCGAACATCACCAGGCGATGGGTGATCTCGGCCTCGGCGCTGTTGCTGAGGGTCAGCGCGATGCGCATCGGCTGGGGCGATTCGAATCTCAGGAACAGGTCCAGCGGCTCGGTGCTGGGCGGGATGGTGAAGACGAAGTCGCGGCTGATCTGCTGGGGATTGAGCAGCGGTCGGGCCAGGCCATCGCGAATCTCGCTGAGCAACTGGTCTTCGCTGTAGGCGTAGAAATCCAGGTAGCCGACGTTGGGCGAGATGATGCGCAGCAACCGCTGCTGGGTGTCGGGCGAGACCCGGGTGTGCAGCCAGAGGGCGCCTGGGCCGGCCGGTCTGTGGGTCTTGTTGGCGATCAGCGGCTTGAAGGCGGAGAGACGGTCGCGCACGTCATCCAGGCGGAATTCGCCGGTGGCGTCTTCGTACTGCGCCCAGCCCGCATCTGGCGGGTTCTCGGCTTGCACGGAGTTGGCCACCGCCAGCAACAGTAGCCAGCTGACCACAAAGCCTAGGGCGATCCAGAGCCGGTGCACGAGAGTTCCCTTCGCGGATGCAGGTAGCGAGTATAGATCAGCCCGTCGCAGCCGGTGACGTCATCGGCTGGACGGACGAATTTCGGACGAGCGTCACTCTCGCTCGCGGGCGATGGCACGGTAGCCGATGTCGCTACGGAAGAAACAGCCATTCCAGGAAATTTCCCGAGCCAGGGCATAGGCGTTCTGCTGGGCAGCGGAAACCGTATCACCCAACGCCGTGGCGCACAGCACCCGACCACCGGCTGTTACCACCTGACCGTCGCGCAGGCTGGTGCCGGCATGGAACACCTTGCCCGGCAGGGCCGCGGCGGCTTCCAGGCCAGCGATGGCGTCGCCCTTGGCGTAGTCACCCGGGTAGCCACCGGCGGCCAGGACGATGCCCAGACTCGGGCGCGGATCCCAGCGTGCTTCGATCTTGTCGAGCGCCTCGGCCAGTGCCGCTTCCACCAGCAGTACCAGGCTGGACTGCAGGCGCAGCATCACCGGCTGGGTCTCGGGATCGCCGAAGCGGCAGTTGAATTCGATGACCTTGGGCGCACCGCTGGCATCGATCATCAGGCCGGCGTAGAGGAAGCCGGTGTAGACATTGCCTTCGGCGGCCATCCCGGCCACGGTGGGCTCGATGATCTCGCGCATGACCCGGGCGTGGACCTCGGGGGTCACCACCGGCGCCGGAGAGTAGGCGCCCATGCCGCCGGTATTGGGGCCGCTGTCGCCATCGCCGACGCGCTTGTGGTCCTGGCTGGTGGCCATGGGCAGGACGTTCTTGCCGTCGACCATGACGATGAAGCTGGCTTCCTCGCCATCGAGGAATTCCTCGATCACCACCCGCGCGCCCGCGTCGCCGAAGGCATTGCCGGAGAGCATGTCACGCACCGCGTCCTCGGCTTCGGCCAGGGTCATGGCGACGATCACGCCCTTGCCGGCGGCCAGACCGTCGGCCTTGATGACGATGGGGGCACCCTGCTCGCGCAGATAGGCCAGGGCCGGCTCCACCTCGGTGAAGTTGGCATAGGCGGCGGTAGGAATCTGATGGCGTGCCAGGAAGTCCTTGGTGAAGGCCTTGGAGCCTTCCAGCTGGGCCGCGCCGGCGGTGGGGCCGAAGCAGGGCAGGCCGCGGCGGCGGAACAGGTCGACCACGCCGGCCACCAGGGGCGCCTCGGGGCCGACGATGGTCAGCTGGACGTTGGCGGCGGCGAAATCGGCCAGTTGTTCCAGGGCCAGGACGTCGAGGGCGACGTTCTCGCACTTGGCTTCGGTGGCGGTGCCGGCGTTGCCCGGAGCGACATAGACCTTGGTCACCCGGCTGTCCTGGGCGACCTTCCAGGCCAGGGCGTGTTCGCGACCGCCGCTGCCGATGATGAGTACGTTCATGCAGAGTTCCTCTCGGACGGCCGCATCGGAGCGGCCGCCGCTGAAAATTGGCGTGACGGCGAGGCCTGGCGGCCGCGCCGTGGCAGGCGCTTAGTGGCGGAAGTGGCGCATGCCGGTGAAGACCATGGCGATGCCCGCTTCGTCGGCGGCGGCGATGACCTCGGCGTCACGCATGGAGCCGCCTGGCTGGATCACCGCGGTGATGCCGACCGCCGCAGCGTTGTCGATGCCGTCGCGGAAGGGGAAGAAGGCGTCCGAGGCCATGACCGCCCCGGCCACGGCCAGACCGGCGTGCTCGGCCTTGATGGCGGCGATGCGCGCCGAGTTGACGCGGCTCATCTGGCCCGCGCCGATGCCCACGGTCTGCTGGCCCTTGGCGTAGACGATGGCGTTGGATTTGACGAACTTGGCCACCTTCCAGGCGAAGATCAGGTCCTGCAGCTCCTGCTCGCTGGGTGCGCGCTGGGTCACTACCTTGAGGTCGGCGGCGGTGATCATGGCGATGTCGCGGCTCTGCACCAGCAGGCCGCCGTTGACGCGCTTGAGGTCCAGGCCAGGCTTGCGCTCGGCGGGCCACTCGCCGCACTCCAGCAGGCGGACGTTGGCCTTGGCGGCGACGACTTCGCGGGCTTCGGCGCTGACGCGCGGGGCGATGATCACCTCGACGAACTGGCGTTCGACGATGGCACGGGCGGTCTCGGCGTCCAGCTCACGGTTGAAGGCGATGATGCCGCCGAAGGCCGACTCGTTGTCGGTGGCATAGGCCAGTTCATAGGCCTGGCGGATGTCGCCGGCCACGGCCACGCCGCAGGGATTGGCGTGCTTGACGATGACGCAGGCCGGCTCCTCGTAGCTCTTCACGGTTTCCAGGGCGGCGTCGGTGTCGGCGACGTTGTTGAAGGACAGTTCCTTGCCCTGCAGCTGGGTGGCGGTGGCCACGCAGGCTTCGCTGGCGTGCTCGACGTAGAAGGCCGCCTGCTGGTGAGGGTTCTCGCCATAGCGCATGTCCTGCGCCTTGATGAACTGGGCGCTGAAGGTGCGCGGGAAGGCGGCGCGGCCTTCGGTGGACAGGGTCTCGGCCTGCTGGTCGATACTGCCCAGGTAGTTGGCGATCATGCCGTCGTAGGCGGCGGTGTGCTCGAAGGCCTTGAGCGCCAGGTCGAAACGCTGGGCATAGCTCAGGCCACCGGCCTTGAGGTCGTCGAGGATGGCCGCGTAGTCGCTGGCATTGACCACGATGGCAACGTCCTTGTGGTTCTTGGCCGCGCTGCGGACCATGGTCGGGCCGCCGATGTCGATGTTCTCGATGGCGTCGGCCAGGCTGCAACCGGGCTTGGCCACGGTGGCGGCGAAGGGATAGAGGTTGACCGCGACCAGGTCGATGGGGCGAATGCCGTGCTCGCTCATCACCTCATGATCGACGCCGCGGCGGCCGAGGATGCCACCGTGGATCTTCGGGTGCAGGGTCTTGACGCGACCGTCCATCATCTCCGGGAAGCCGGTGTAGTCGGCGACTTCCACGGCCGGGATGCCTTCGTCGCGCAGCAGCTTGTAGGTGCCGCCGGTGGACAGGATTTCCACGCCGATGGCCGCGAGTTCACGGGCGAAGTCGACGACGCCCGTCTTGTCGGACACGCTGATCAGCGCACGGCGGACGGGGAGGCGAGAGGTCTGGTCGGTCATGGTCATGTCCATCAGGAGAAGAGAGGCCGCCGGCCGAGCCCTCAGGGCCGCCGGCGAGGAGGCGGATCAGAGCAGGTCGTACTGCTTGAGCTTCTTGCGCAGGGTGCCGCGATTGAGGCCGAGCATTTCCGAAGCCTTGGTCTGGTTGCCCTTGACGTAATTCATCACGCTTTCGAGCAGCGGTGCTTCCACTTCGCAGAGCACCATGTTGTAGACGTCGGTCACCGGCTGCCCATCGAGATGGGCGAAATAATTGCGTAGCGCCTTCTCGACGCTGTCGCGCAGCGTCTGGCCCTCCTGCAGGGGAGCGGTCAGGTGCTGCTTCAAGTCGCCGTTTTCGCTCACGGGCGCTATTCCAGTCAAAGGGGTCTGGGTCATCGAATTCATGCCACCTGCTTCCCGATCGGGGGCTGCGCGAAGAAGGCGCGAATGCTGGCGTACTGCGCGTCCGCGTCTTGCAAACGATTGAACAGGGCGCGCGATTCCGCGGCGCCAGGACGGTCGGCGAGGTACCAGCCGACGTGCTTGCGGGCGATGCGCACGCCCATCTCCGGGCCATAGAAGGCGTGAAGTGCGGCGAGATGCTCAAGCAGGATGCGTTCCACCTCGGCATCACTGGGGGCCGGCAGATGTTCGCCGGTGGCCAGGTAATGGGCGATCTCGCGGAAGATCCAGGGCCGGCCCTGGGCGGCGCGGCCGATCAGCAGGCCGTCGCAACGGGTGTGTTCGAGCACAGCCCGGGCCTTTTCCGGGCTGTCGATGTCGCCATTGGCGAATACCGGGATGCCGACCGCCTGCTTGATAGTGGCGATGGTGTCGTATTCGGCGGCGCCGAGGAATCTGTCGTCACGGGTGCGGCCATGCACGGCCAGGGCCTGGATGCCGGCATCCTCGGCCAGGCGCGCGATGCGCGGGCCGTTGCGGTGCTCGGGATCCCAGCCGGTGCGGATCTTCAGGGTGACGGGCACCTCCACGGCGGCCACCACCGCGGCGAGGATCTCGGCCACCAGGGCCTCGTCCTTCATCAGCGCCGAGCCGGCGGCCTTGTTGCAGACCTTCTTGGCCGGGCAGCCCATGTTGATATCGATGATCTGGGCGCCGAGCTCGACATTGCGCTGGGCCGCTTCGGCCAGCATCGCCGGATCGCCGCCAGCGATCTGCACCGAGCGCGGCTCCTGCTCGCTGGCGTGGATCAGGCGCAGCCGCGACTTGCGGCTGTCGTAGAGACGCACGTCGCTGGTGACCATTTCCGACACGGCCATGCCGGCGCCCAGTGCGAGGCACAGGCGGCGGAAGGGCAGGTCGGTGACCCCGGCCATGGGCGCGAGAATCAGCGGATTGGGCAAGGTATAAGGGCCGATGCGTACCATCGACATATCTTTTTCCCTGGCGAATAGGCACCTGTTCCGCCTGCGCCGGAAACCGGCCGCGGACAGGGACTGCTGTGCTTGAAAAGGGTTGGGAATGATACCCGCTCGCCGCCTCCGGATAAAGCGCGAGTTGGCTAGTTTATGAGCAATTCCCGGGTGCCCTCACTCCGGCGAAAAGAAGCTCAGGCTGTAATTCACCGCCCGTGGCCCGGGATCGAGGATGTCCAGGGCGATGTGGATCGGCGTCTGCGGCGGCATCTCGTCCTGGCCCTTGAGTTCGCCGTTCAGGTATTCGCCGGGCTTGAAACGGCGGCTGGCGAGCAACTGCCCGTTGAGGTCGGCGAAGCGCAGTTCCAGCAGCGGGAAGGGCTGCGAGAAGGGCGCCCGGTTGTAGAGGATGGCATCGACGCGCAGGGCGCCGGAGAACTGCGGATGGCTGCGCACCACCAGGTTACTGCTGCGGATTTGCGCGACGTCGACCTTGGACGGCACCTTGCAGCCAAGGCTGGCGCAGGCCTGGACGAACAGCGGGCGATAGCCGTCCTGCCGCGCCAATTCGTCGAAGTGGTAGTAGACGTACTGACCGGCGAGGGCCAGCAGGGCCAGCAGGCAGAGGAAGCCCCACAGCAGGCGCCGCCCCCAGCGTGGCCGTTCGCGACGGGTGTCCAGCAGCAGGGGATCGTCGTGCAGGTCCACCAGGGGATCGTCCTGCCATTCCGGCTCGCTGCGCAACGCGGTGGCCGACTTGGCCGGCAGGGCTTCGTCTTCGCCGTCACGATCGGCGCTGAGCGGCTCCGCGACCGGCTCTTGCCAGTCGTCCAGGCGGCCCAGCCCGGGTTCGGCACGGTCGTCGTCCTCGGCGTCGACGCGGCCGAGGGCCGGCTCCTGGCGTTCGCGCGCGGGCACCGTGAGCGGGGCGGGCGGCGGCGGGGCGGCCGGGCGCAGGGGCGCCGTGCCGGCAGCGATGGGCGTCAGAGGGGCGATCGACCGCGGGGCGATGACGGGCTCGGGCTCTACTTCGGGCTCGGGGTGGTCGTCGAGTTCCGGCTCGGCAGCGGCGTGCAGCGCCAGCGGCTCGGGGTCGGCTTCCCGCTCGGCGGTCACGGCGCCCAGTGCCGGCAGTTCCAGCGGGTCCTCGTCGTCCTCGGGACGACGCGCGGCCAGGCCGCGCTCCGGCGCCGGTTCTTCCTGTGGTGTCTGCACCGAGGGGGCGACAGCGGGCATGGCCGGAACACGACGCTGCTCTTCCAGGGCGCCGAGGCGGGCGACCTCGGCGTCGAGCTCCAGGTGGCTGAGATCCAGCTCGTCGTGCGGCCAGGCGGCTTCGCTCGGCGTCGGCGCAGCCGGCGGTGGGGCCGCCGGGGCGGGCGCGGCGACCGGAGCGGTCAGGGGTGCGGCCTGGTTGCTGGCATTGAAGACTTCCAGACAGACGCCGCACCTGACGTCACCGTCCGCAGCGGCCAGATGTTCCTGGGTGACGCGGAAGCGAGTATGGCAATGCGGACACTGGGCGACGAGGGAATCGGTCATGGCGAGGCGACAGCCAGGGAATTTAAGCGCGCTAGTGTACCCGAAGGTCCTGGCGAAAGAAGGGCTTCCGCCGGCCCGCCCGGTGAGCGGTCCGGCGGCGTAGCGGTTGCCTACTGACGGCGGGTACCGCTGATGCGGACCCAGCCGTCCAGGGTGGCGGTGGGCTCCAGGTCGAAGCTGCCGGCGTAGGCGGCGCGTACGTCCTCGGCCTGCTCGGCGAGGATGCCGGAGAGCGCGAGGCGGCCGCCGACGCGGGTCAGGCGGGTGATCTGCTCCGCCAGGCCGACCAGCGGACCGGCGAGGATGTTGGCCACCACCACGTCGGCCGGCTCGCTCGGCAGGTCGGCAGGCAGGTACAGCGGAAAGCGTGCCGGGTCGATGCCGTTGCGGTTGGCGTTCTCCCGCGAGGCTTCCAGTGCCTGGACGTCGATGTCGGTGCCTACTGCGCGCTCGGCGCCCAGCAGTAGGGCGGCGATGGCGAGAATCCCCGAGCCGCAGCCGAAATCCAGCACCTGACGGCCCTCGACCGGCTCGCCGTCCAGCCATTGCAGGCATAGGGAGGTGGTGGGGTGGGTGCCGGTACCGAAGGCCAGGCCCGGGTCCAGCAGCAGGTTGACCGCCTCCGGCTCCGGCGCCTCGTGCCAGCTGGGCACGATCCACAGTCGCTGGCCGAAGCGCATGGGCTGGAAGTTGTCCATCCAGCTGCGCTCCCATTCCTGGTCTTCCAGGCGCTCCACCTCGTAGGTCAGGCCGTTGGCCAAGAGTTGGACACGCTGCTCCAGGGCCGCAGCGTCGGTATCGCCTTCGAACAGGGCCAGCAGATGAGTCTGGGACCACAGCGGGGTGGTGCCGAGATCCGGCTCGAAGATCGGCTGGTCCTCGGCGTCCATGAAGGTCACCGAGACGGCGCCCAGTTCGAGCATGAGGTCTTCGTAGGTTTCCGCCTGGGCGGGGGTGAGGGCGAGGCGGACTTGCAGCCAGGACATGGTGGGCTACCTGAATCGGATCAAAGCGGGGAGGGTAAATGAAAACGGGCTGCCCGAGGGCAGCCCGTTCACTGGATCAGAAGCGGTCACGTGCTTAGTGACGGAGACCGAGCTTCTTCTCCAGGTAGTGGATGTTCACGCCGCCCTGGCCGAAGGCCTGGTCGCGAGTCAGCATCCGGTGCAGATCGGCATTGGTCTTGATGCCGTCGACGATCAGCTCGTCCAGGGCGTTGCGCATCCGGGCCATGGCCTCGTCGCGGGTCTTGCCCCAGGTGATCAGCTTGGCGATCAGCGAATCGTAGTTCGGCGGAACCTTGTAACCGCTGTACAGGTGCGAATCCACCCGCACGCCATTGCCGCCCGGCGCATGGTAGTGCTTGACCAGGCCCGGGGAGGGCATGAAGGTCTTGGGATCTTCGGCGTTGATCCGGCACTCGATGGCGTGGCCGGTGATCTTGATGTCTTCCTGCTTGATCGACAGTTTGTTGCCCGCAGCGATGCTGAGCATCTCCTTGACGATGTCGACGCCAGTGATCATCTCGGTCACCGGATGCTCCACCTGCACGCGGGTGTTCATCTCGATGAAGTAGAAGCGACCGTCTTCGTAGAGGAACTCGAAGGTGCCGGCGCCGCGGTAGCCGATGTCGATGCAGGCCTTGACGCAGCGCGCCAGGACTTCTTCGCGGGCCTTCTCGTCGATCTGGGGCGCAGGCGCCTCCTCGATGACCTTCTGGTGACGACGCTGCAGCGAGCAGTCGCGGTCGTAGAGGTGCACGGCGTTGCCCTGGCCATCGGAGAGCACCTGGACTTCCACGTGACGCGGATTGCCGAGGAACTTCTCCATGTAGACCATGGAGTTGCCGAAGGCGGCGCCGGCTTCGGTCTGGGTCAGCTTGATCGACTTGATCAGCTCGGCCTCGTCCTCGACCACGCGCATGCCGCGACCACCACCGCCACCGGCGGCCTTGATGATCACCGGATAGCCGACTTCGCGGCCGATGCGCAGGCACTCGGCCTCGTCATCCGGCAGGGCGCCATCGGAGCCCGGCACGGTGGGGACGCCGGCCTGCTTCATGGCGTTCTTGGCGGACACCTTGTCGCCCATCAGGCGAATCACGTCAGCGGTGGGGCCGACGAAGGCGAAGCCGGATTGCTCCACCTGCTCGGCGAAGTCGGCGTTCTCGGCGAGGAAGCCGTAGCCGGGGTGGATGGCGGTGGCGCCAGTGACTTCCGCGGCACTGATGATGGCCGGGATGTTCAGGTAGGACTGGGGCGAGGGGGCCGGGCCGATGCACACCGATTCGTCGGCGAGGGACAGATGCATCAGTTCGCGGTCGGCGGTGGAATGAACCGCCACCGTCTTGATGCCCAGCTCCTTGCAGGCACGCACCACGCGCAGGGCGATTTCCCCGCGGTTGGCGATCAGGACTTTTTCCAGCATCGTGGGCTCCACGGGCTTAGACAATGGTGAACAACGGCTGGTCGAATTCGACGGGCTGACCGTTCTCGACCAGCACCTGGCCGATGGTGCCGCTGGCTTCGGCTTCGATGTGGTTCATCATCTTCATGGCTTCGACGATGCACAGGATGTCGCCTTTCTTCACCTGTTGGCCGACTTCGACGAAGGGCGGGGTGGTGGGCGAGGAAGCGCGGTAGAAGGTGCCGACCATGGGCGAACGAGCCACGTTACCGGTCAGTTGCGGAGCGGCAGCCTCGGCGGCGGGCGCAGCAGCGGCCGGCGCGGCAGCCGGAGCCGGGGCGGCGACCGGAGCGGGGGCCGCGGCATAGACGGTCTGCATGCCCTGGCCACGGCCGGTGTTGCGGCTGATGCGGACGGATTCTTCGCCTTCGCGGATTTCCAGCTCGTCGATACCGGACTCTTCCAGCAGCTCGATCAGTTTCTTGACTTTACGGATGTCCATTGGCGTTGGCTCTCCCCTCGGGTTCTGGTGATGTTCTAGAAATTGGGTCGCGTTCAGCCGCGGGCGGCGAGCTGTTCGCAGGCGGCTTCCAGCGCCAGGCGGTAGCCACTGGCGCCGAGCCCGCAGATGACCCCGACCGCCACGTCGGAAAAGTAGGAGTGGTGGCGGAAGGGTTCGCGCTTGTGCACGTTGGAGAGGTGCACTTCGATGAATGGGATGCTCACCGCGAGCAAGGCGTCACGTAGGGCGACGCTGGTATGGGTAAAGGCGGCCGGATTGATCAGGATGAAATCCACCCCTTCGTCACGCGCGGCATGGATGCGGTCGATCAGTTGGTGCTCGGCGTTGCTTTGCAGGTAGTGCAGGCGATGCCCGGCGGCGCTGGCGCGGGCTTCGAGATCGGCGTTGATCTGGGCCAGGGTGGTGGCACCGTAGACGCCCGGCTCTCGGGTTCCCAGCAGATTCAGGTTGGGCCCATGCAGTACCAGCAGATGCGCCATAGCCGCTTTGCCTCACGTTTTCGCAACCAGATTGGCCGCGGACTATGCCGCAACCTGAGGTGACTGTCCAGTCGCTGGACGTTTGCCGGAAATGCCAGCACGTTGGGCGAAATTTCTTTTAATCGCTGGAGCTGAGCCTTTTTACCTCAGCCAGGCGGGCGAGAAAGCCGGTGGCGTCGATTTCGCCGACGATGCGAGCCGAGGTCTGTTCCTGGCCCTTGGCATCGTAGAACAGGATCGCTGGGGGGCCGAACAGGCCCTGGCGCTCCAACCATTGCCGCTGTTCCCGGTCGCTCGCCGTCATATCGAAGCGGATCAGTGTGAAATCCTGCAACTGCGCCTGCACCTTGGGATCGCCGAACACCTCGCGCTCGATGAGTTTGCAGCTGATGCACCAGTCGGCATAGACATCCACCAGCACCGGTCGCCCCTGGCCGAGACTGCTGGCCAAGGCCGCCGGATCGCTGAGGCTGTGCATGACGTCCGCGCGGGCGGCCACGGCAGGCGCCGCGGCATCGCCCAGGGGGCGCAAGGGATCGCTGGCACCGCGCAGGGCGCCGATGCCGGCCGCCGCGCCATAGACCACCAGGGTCAGGCCGGCCAGTTGCAGCAGCCGCTGACGGGGTGGCTTGGGCACGAATTCCAGGGCGCCGAGAAACAGCCCGACGCCGGCCGCCAGCAGGCCCCAGGCGGCCAGGGCCAATGGCCCCGGGAGCAACCGTTCGAGCAGCCACAGGGCCACCGCCAACAGCAGAACGCCGAAGGCGTTGCGCATGCCCACCAGCCAGGCGCCGCTGCGTGGCAGCAGGGCGCCACCACCGGCGGCGATGAGGATCAGCGGGGTACCCATGCCCAGGCCCAGGGCGAACAGCGCCAGTCCGCCGCCGAGCCAGTCGGCGGTGCTGCTGATATAGAGCAGCAGGCCCGCCAGGGGCGCCGAGACGCACGGCGAGACGATCAGGCTGGAGAGCACGCCCAGGGTGGCCGCGCCACCCAGGGAGCCGCCGCGGGTGCCGCTGGCCAGCTGTTCCAGGCGATCGCGGAGGACCGCCGGCAGGCGCAGTTCGAAGAGACCGAACATGGCCAGGGCGAACATCGCGAACAGCGCGGCGAAGGGAATCAGCACCCAGGCCGACTGCAATTGCGCCTGCAGGTTGAGACTGGCGCCAAAGACCCCCATGAGCGCGCCCAGGGCAGCGAAGCTCAGGGCCATGGGCACCACGTAGGCCAGTGCCAGCAGCAGGCCACGTCCGGGACGCGCCTTGCCGGCCAGGACCACCGCCGAGACGATGGGCAGCATCGGCAGGACGCAGGGAGTGAAGGTCAGCCCGAGTCCGGCGAGAAAGGCCAGCAGGATCCTGTTCCAGCCGAGCTGATCGGGGACCGTAGCGGCCGCCGCCGGGGTCGCTGCGGTCGACATCGCAGGTCCGGCGATGTCCAGAGTACGGGTTTCCGGCGGATAGCAGAGACCGCGATCGGCGCAGCCCTGGTAGGTCACCTTTATCTGGCCGCCGCGGTCGGGCGTCAGGGGCAGGGGGATGTCGACGCCGGCGTGATAGACCTGGACGTCGCCGAACCATTCATCGTGCTTGGGCTCGCCGGGCGGCAGGGCCACCGGCGCGGTCAGCAGACCGGGGTCGGCGTCGAAGGCGAAGCGTTGCCGATAGAGGTAATAGCCTTCGGCGATGATGAAGCGCACCTGGGGACGACCCTCGGCATCGCGGCGCTGCTCCAGGCGAAAGGCCTGATCCACCGGCAGGAATTGCTGACTGGGACGCTGGCCGCCCAGCCCCAGGTCGGCGGCCGGGCGTGGCGCGTCGAACAGACCCGCGGCGGCGGGCAGGGTCAGCAGCAGGGTGAGCAGGAACAGCAGGACACGCATGGGCTTCTCGACGATCGACAGCGGCCGATCATAGCAGAGGCGATGGCGGCTTCCGGCTAATCCTGGCCGTACTGGCGCACGCAGTTGCGGCCGGCGCGCTTGGCCGCGTAGAGCGCCTGGTCGGCCTGCTTGGCCAGCAGCGTCATCTCCTGGTTGGGCTGCAGCTGCGCCAGGCCGGCGCTGAAGGTGCAGCTGAGTTCCTTGGGCGGGGCGGGATAGTGGATCTCGGCGAAGCGCTGGCGGATCTCGTCGATCAGCCGGGTGGCGGTGGCCAAGTCGGTGTCGGGCAGGACGATGGCGAATTCCTCGCCACCGTAGCGACCGATGTGGTCGGACTTGCGTAGCCGCTGCTTGAGGAACAGCGCCAGGCTCTTGATCACCCGGTCACCCATGGGGTGGCCGTAGTGGTCGTTGACCTGCTTGAAGTGGTCGATGTCCAGCATGGCGAAGGTGATCGGCCGTTGGGTGCGGCGGGCGCGGAAGCAGGCATCTTCCAGCAACTGCAGGGTATGGGTGTGGTTGTACAGGCCGGTGAGGCTGTCCTGGACGATGCGCGCCTGCAGGCTGCGCGCCCGGGCGGCGCGGGTGCGGACGGTGGCGATCAGGTGACGCGGCTTGATCGGTTTGGTGAGGAAGTCGTCGCCGCCTTCGCTCATGGCGTCCAGCTGCTTGTCGAGATCGTCCTCGGCCGAGAGATAGATGATGGGCACGCTGACATAGCGCTCGTGCTGGCGGATGACCTTGGCCAGTTCGGTGCCGATGCACTCGGGCATGTACATGTCGAGGATGATCAGATCGGGCACGAATTCGGCCAGGTGGGACATCACCGCGCCCGGCTGCATCAGGGTGCGGGTAACGATGCCGGCACTGTTGAGCGCCATTTCCGTGGCCATGGCCTGGGCGCGGGAGTCGTCCACCACCAGGGCGCGGATCGGATCGTAGTAGACGGTGCGGGTGAGGCTCTCGATCTTCTCCAGCAGTCGCGCCGAATCCAGGGTCCCGGTGTAGAACTCCTGGCCGCCAGCGCGGACCGCGGCCAGGCGAAAGGGGGTGTCGGCTTCCTGGTGGCTGTAGAACAGCACCGGCAGCTTGCGCTCCAGGCCGGCCTGGGCCTCCAGCGCCAACCGGATGCCGGCGCCGACGCCGCCGAAGTCCACGTCCATGACGATGACCGCCGGGTGGCGGCTGTCCATCATCTGGCGGAATTCCTCGGCGCCGCGGCAGATCTGGATCACCACACCGAAGTATTCCATCTGCTGCGCCAGGCGCTCGGCACGCTCGGTATCGAGCAGGGCGATGTAGATCGGCTTGCGCAGCGGCGGCAGGCTGGTGGTTTCCAGTTGGTCGCCCTGGCGCAGGCCGGTGCGCGACAGGCTCTGCATGGCCTGGCTGAGCTCGGTGATGGCCTGGCTGTTGAGGCGGCCGCGATTGGCCGCGACCTGACCCAGGGTGGCACCTATGGTCTCGGCGAGTTCGGCGTGTCCCTGCTGGTCGAAGCGCTTGGCATATTGCAGCAGGCGGACGTTGGCATCGGTCAGCTCGGCGAGACTGCTGGCGTTCCACTCGTCCCGCTGCAGTCGCTGCCAGATCTCGAGGACCTGGCGCGACTGATGAATGACCCGCTGGGCGAAGTGCAGCTTCAGGCGGTCGCGGCTCGGGTCTTCAGGTTCGCTCACGAAATGATCCGTCATTCTTGAGTTGATGGCTCTATGCTACCAATTGAAGACCGGCAGGGAAGAGACGTTACCCTGGTTAGCGGCGGCGATGCCGCTCGCACGGACACTGCCGGTCGCTTCTGGAGTAGCGTCCGTCGCCTGTTACCCTAGTCTCGAGGATGACCGCCGACGCGACCCTGCCGCCTGCGCCCGATCCAAGCGCGCAACCGGCGGCGCCGGCGACAGTCCAAGCGCAGACCCCTTTGAAATCATTGCAAGGAATTGCCCATGCGGGAGTGGAATATGAGGTCGGGATGGCTCCGGCTGGTAGCGGTGCTGGTGGCACTCTATCTGCTGGTCACCCTGGCGATCGGCTGGTACTGGAGTCGCGAACCGGAGTTCTTCCCGGTGCAGCAGCACGCCCAGGAGGCCGCTGCCGCCAGCGGACGCAAGCTGGTGCTGGGCTACACCACCGTCGAGACGCTCAAGCAGGTGGCCTCCACCCTGCTCGACAAGCCGGGCGGCTACCTCTCCAACGACATCCTGCCACCGGGCGTCTGGCTGGACGACATGCCGTCCTGGGAATACGGCGTGTTGGTGCAGACCCGCGACCTAGCCCGCGCCCTGCGTAAGGACTTCGCCCGCTCCCAGTCGCAGTCCACCGAGGACGTCGACCTGGCCCAGGCCGAGCCGCGCTTCAACTTCGACAACCACAGCTGGGCCATGCCCTCGTCGGAATCCGAGTATCGCGCCGGCATTGCCTCCCTGGATCGCTACCTGGCCCGCCTGGGTGGCCAGAATACCCAGGGCCAGCCAGCCGCCTACTTCTATTCGCGCTCCGACAACCTGCGCAACTGGCTGGGTGACGTCGAAACCCGCCTGGGCTCGCTGTCCCAGCGGCTCTCCGCCAGCGTCGGCCGCGTGCGCCTGGATGCCGAGGTGCGGCCGGACCAGGACATCCCCGCCGGCCAGGTGCCGGAGGTACACGAGCAGCGCGTCGAGACGCCCTGGCTGCAGATCGACAACGTCTTCTACGAAGCCCGTGGCCAGGCCTGGGCGCTGTCGCACATCCTGCGCGCCATCGAGGTGGACTTCGCCGACACCCTGGCCAAGAAGAACGCCACGGTGAACGTGCGCGAGATCATCCGCGAGCTGGAGGCGGCGCAGCAGCCGATCTGGAGTCCGATGATCCTCAACGGCAGCGGCTTCGGCATCCTGGCCAACCACTCGCTGGTGATCGCCAACTACATCTCCCGCGCCAATGCCGCCATCATCGATCTGCGCCAGCTACTGGAACAGGGCTGATGGTGATCGACGAGCGCGAGGCGGCCCATCGCGCCGCGTCCGACCGGGAAGCGGTGGTCTGGGTCGATCGTGACGACCGTATCCAGGGCCACCTGCCACGGGCGGAATTACGCGCTCGTGGCTTGATCGGTCGCTGCACCTTCATCCTGCTGTTCAATGGCGCGGGCGAACTCTGCGTGCACCGCCGTACCCTGAGCAAGGCGCTCTACCCGGGCTACTGGGACGTGGCCGCCGGTGGCATGGTGGCGCCGGGGGAAAGCTACGCCGAGTCCGCGGCGCGGGAACTGGCGGAGGAACTGGGCGTGAGTGGCGTCCCCCTGCGCGAGCACGGCACCTTCTATTACGAGGAGCCGGGCAATCGGCTCTGGGGCGGGGTGTTCAGCGCCCGCTGGGACGGCCCGCTGCGACTGCAGCCGGAAGAGGTACTGGAGGCGCGCTTTCTTGCGCCCGCGGTCATCGTCGAGCAGGCCCGCGAGGTGCCCTATTGCCCGGACTCGCTGGCCGCGCTGCGGCTCGTCCTGAACGGTGCCGATGTCGCATCCCTGCCTTAATTTCTCGCATTCGTCCCTTAGCATCCGGCGACGATGCTGCTACATTGCGCGGCCCCGGAATAGCGCGGCCCGAGCCGGCCGGCGCAGCTTCCAAGGTTGCCTCCAGGCGTCCGTCGCCTGGTGCCCGACGCCTGTCCCCGAGCTGGGAGGACCGCCCCTTGAGCAAGAAATCCACATCCCTGTCGGACCTCAGCCGTCTGGTGTATTCCACCGACGTGGGGCGTATTCGTCCGGAAGAGCCGGCCGCCCCTAAGCCCACCGGCGACGGCATCGCCCGGGTGCGGCGCGAGACCAAGGGCCGCGGCGGCAAGACGGTGACCACTGTCACCGGCGTGCCACTCGAGGGTGATGAACTCAAGGACCTGGCCAGCGCGCTGAAACGCCGCTGCGGCACCGGCGGTGCGCTCAAGGAGGGCGTCATCGAGATCCAGGGCGACCACGTCGAACTGCTGGTCGGCGAACTCGAGAAGCGCGGCTTCAAGACCAAACGCTCGGGCGGCTAGCACGTCTGGTCTGGCCCCGGCATACAACTTACCGCCCCTGTCGGCGGTCCATCCAAGCAAGATTCCCTACAGGAGATTCCCGCGAATGTCCCCACGACGCACGCGCAAAGACGACGGCAGCCAGTGGACCGTGGCGGACAGCCGCAGTGTCTACGGTATTCGCCACTGGGGCGCCGGCTACTTCGCCATCAGCGACGCCGGCAACGTGGAAGTACGCCCCCATGGTCCGGACGGTCAGCCGATCGACCTGCACGTGCTGGTCGGCCAGTTGCGCGAGGCAGGGCTCTCGCTGCCGCTGCTGGTGCGTTTCCCCGATATTCTCCAGGGCCAGGTACGCCACCTGACCGGCGCCTTCGACCGCAACATCGAGCGGCTCGACTACCAGGGCCGCTACACCGCCCTCTATCCGATCAAGGTCAACCAGCAGGAAGCGGTGGTGGAGAACATCATCGCCACCCGCGACGTCTCCATCGGCCTGGAAGCCGGTTCCAAGCCGGAACTAATGGCGGTGCTGGCGCTGGCGCCCAAGGGCGGCACCATCGTCTGCAACGGCTACAAGGACCGCGAATTCATCCGCCTGGCGCTGATGGGCCAGAAGCTCGGGCATAGTGTCTTCATCGTCATCGAGAAGGAATCCGAGGTGCCGTTGGTGATCGAGGAGGCCGCCGAACTCAAGGTCACGCCCCAGGTCGGCCTACGGGTACGGCTGTCGTCCTTGGCCTCGAGCAAGTGGGCCGATACGGGTGGCGAGAAATCCAAGTTCGGCCTGTCCGCCGCCCAGCTGCTGTCGGTGATCGAGCGCTTCCGCGCCGCCGGACTGGAGCAAGGCGTGCGCCTGCTGCACTTCCACATGGGCTCGCAGATCGCCAACCTGGCCGACTACCGCCAGGGCTTCCGCGAAGCCATCCGCTACTACGCCGAGCTGCGCGCCCTGGGCCTGCCGCTGGATCACATCGACGTCGGTGGCGGTCTGGGCGTGGACTACGACGGCACCCACTCGCGCAATGCCAGCTCCATCAACTACGACATGGACGACTACGCCGGTACCGTGGTCGGCATGCTCAAGGAGTTCTGCGACCAGCAGGAATTGCCGCATCCGAACATCTTTTCGGAAAGCGGCCGCGCCATGACCGCGCACCACGCCATGCTGGTGATGCAGGTCACCGACGTCGAGCGCCACAACGACAGCGTGCCGGCCAGCGAGCGTTTCGAAGGCAAGGCCGAGGTGGTGCAGTGGCTGGCCGAGCTGCTCGGCGACACCGATCCGGAGATGGTCACCGAAACCTACTGGCGCGCCACCCAGTACGTCAGCGAGGCCGCCGCCCAGTACGCCGCGGGCAGCCTCAGCCTGGGCGACAAGGCGTTGGCCGAGCAGTGCTACTTCGCCATCTGCCGGCGCCTGTACAACCAGCTCAAGGCGCGCCAGCGCTCCCACCGCCAGGTGCTCGACGAACTCAACGACAAGCTGGCCGACAAGTACATCTGCAACTTCTCGGTGTTCCAGAGCCTGCCGGATACCTGGGCAATCGACCAGATCCTGCCCATCGTGCCCCTCACTCGCCTGGACGAGGAGCCGGTGCGCCGCGCCGTGCTACAGGACCTCACCTGCGACTCCGACGGCAAGATCAAGCAATACGTCGACGAGCAGAGCATCGAGACCAGCCTGCCGGTGCACGAGGTGCGGGAAGGCGAGGACTACCTGCTGGCGGTGTTCCTGGTGGGGGCCTACCAGGAGATCCTCGGCGACATGCACAACCTGTTCGGCGACACCGACTCGGTGAACGTCTACCAGGACGCCGACGGCAGCGTGCGCCATGGCGGCATCGAGACTCACGACACCATCGAGGACATGCTCAGGTACGTGCACCTCTCGCCCGAAGAGCTGATGACCTATTACCGCGACAAGGTCGCCAGCGCCCGGCTCACCGCCCGCGAGCGGACCCAGTTCCTCGACGCCATGCGCCTGGGGCTGACCCGCTCTTCCTATCTGGCTGGCTGAGACGGCGAACCCTGACGGCCGGGTAGGCTCTATAGCCTTGCCGTCAGGATGGAGGAGAGGATTCATGAAGCTGCGTACGGCGTCGCTGCTGTTGAGCTGCCTGGTACTGGCCGCGTGCGGCAAGGTGACCCAGGAAAACTATTCCCGGCTCAAGGCCGGCCAGACCAAGGCGGAAGTGGAGCAGATCCTGGGCGCGCCCACGGAATGCGCCGGTGCCCTGGGCGTCACCACCTGTACCTGGGGTGATCGCGGCTCCTTCATCAGCGTGCAGTATCTCAACGACAAGGTGGCGATGTTCGCCGGGCAGGGGCTGCGATGAAAACTTCTACCAAACTGTTGCTGCTGGCGGGTGCCGCCGGTCTGCTAGCGGCCTGCGCCAGTGGCCCGAAGCCGGTACCGCCGCTCACCGCCGGCAACGTCGACCTGCAGCGCTACCAGGGGCACTGGTACGAACTGGCGCGGCTGCCGATGTTCTTCCAGCGCAACTGCGCCCAGTCCGAGGCCAACTACCACGTCATGGCCGATGGCAAGGTCGCGGTGTTCAACCGTTGCCGCACCCTGGATGGCAAGGTCCAGGAAGCCACGGGCACTGCCACGCCGATCAAGCCGGGCGTGACCGATCGCCTGGAAGTCCGCTTCGATACCTGGTTCAGCGGGGTATTGCCCAACGTCGCCAAAGGGCCGTACTGGATTCTCTACGTCGACGACGACTACAAGACCGCGCTGGTGGGTAGTCCCGACCGCAAGTACCTCTGGCTGCTGGCGCGCAGTCCCGAGATATCGTCGGCGCAAAGCGAGAAGCTGCTGCGTATCGCCCGTGAGAAGGGCTACAACCTCAATCGTCTGGTCTGGCGCGAGACCGACGCCCATATGCCTTGAGTGACAGGAGCCCGTTCATGAAACTCTGGACCGATGCCTTCGCCGACAACGGCTTCATGCCCAAGCGCCACGAATTCGATGTGGCCGACTTCAGCGCCCACGGCGACAACGTCTCGCCTGCCCTGCAATGGGCCGACCTGCCGGCCGACGCCAAGAGCCTGGCGCTGACCGTCTACGATCCGGATGCCCCTACCGGCAGCGGCTTCTGGCACTGGGTCGTGGTCAACATCCCGGTCGGCACCCAGGGCCTGGCGGAAGACGCCGGCCGTGCCGATGGCTCGGGCCTGCCGGCGGGCGCCCTGCAACTGATCAACGACTACGGCACCCGCGGCTTCGGCGGCGCGGCGCCGCCCAAGGGTGACAAACCGCACCGCTACATCTTCCAGCTGCATGCGCTCAAGGTCGATCAACTGCCGGTGCCAGCGGACGCGACCAATGCCGTCGGTCGCTTCATGATCCACCTGAACCAGTTGGCCTCTGCGACCTATACCGGTCTCTACGAGATCAAATAGGGTACTGAACGGACGAGCTAGAACAGCTCGTCCGTCGATACCGCCAGCCGCACGCCCGCGGCGCGCATCTCGGCCAGGAAGGCTTCACCCTGAGCCTCGAAACCAGGTACCGAATGACTGCAGTCGGTCAGCAGCACCAACTGCTGGCGCCGGTCCGCCGGCCAGACCTCGAGTAGATCGCGCAGGGTGCTGGCCACGCAATGCGACAGGGCTTCGCCCGCCACCAGCAGGGTATCGGCGTCTTGCAGGCGGGCGATCAGGCGGGCATCGAGTGCAGTGTCCGGATCTGCCGGGTCCGGCACCTCGGCGCGCAGGGCCGAATAATGCTCCGTCCGCGGATTGCCGCCCTTGGCGATGAAGTCCACCAGGCGTCCCTGCGTTCGTCCCCAAGTATTGAGTGCCCGATGGACGTCCTGCTGCACCCCGTGTCCCCAGCCGCCCACCAGGCAGTGCTCCGGCCAGATCACCAGTCGATAACGCCCGCCGGCCTCCAAGGCCTGCACATAGGCCAGGCCGTGGTCCTGCTGGGCCGGATCACGAGTCTGCCAGCGTCCGCTGGCCACTTCGTCGGCGCCGATCTGAGTGAAGGGTGCTGGCGGCTGACCTTGGGCGTCCTGCCACCAGTGTGGATGGGCGATATGCAAAGGCTGGTGGGAGTCCAGCGTCAGGTGCACCTGGTCGAGGTGTGGGCCGAGGCGTTCGACCAGAGCAGCGACACGCTGCAGGCCGGCGACCGCGCCGGGGACGGGCAGGGCGGCGCCCGGCAGATCGCAGAAGTCGTTCTGCGGGTCGATCAGCAGCAGCTGCAGCTTGGACTCGAACATGGGGACTCCTCGGACGAAGGGCTGATGATGGTGCGGGCAGGTACCGACGGCAGGCAAGCCCCGGGCGGCGTGGAAACCCGGTAAGGTGCAGGTCTATGATGAACAGGCCGATCTTGCACCGCGGAGCGCGACATGCTGAATCTGTACCCGGAAATCAAGCCCTACGCCCGCCACGAGCTGGCCGTCGAAGCGCCCCATGTGCTCTATGCCGACGAAAGCGGTTCGCCCGACGGGCTGCCGGTACTGTTCATCCACGGCGGCCCCGGCTCCGGCTGCGATCGCCTGAGTCGGCGCTTCTTCGATCCCAATCTCTATCGCATCGTCACCTTCGACCAGCGCGGCTGCGGGCGTTCCACGCCCTATGCCAGTCTGGAGAACAACACCACCTGGCACCTGGTGGAAGACATCGAGCGCCTGCGCGAGCACCTGGGCATCGAGCAGTGGGTGCTGTTCGGCGGCTCCTGGGGTTCGACCCTGGCACTGGCCTACGCCCAACGCCATCCCGAGCGCGTCCGGGCGATGATCGTCCGCGGCATCTTTCTCTGCCGACCGGTGGATCTGCAGTGGTTCTACCAGGAAGGAGCGAGCCGGCTCTTCCCGGATTTCTGGCAGGACTACCTCAATCCCATCGCCGAAGACGAGCGCGGCGACCTGATCAATGCCTACTACCGCCGCCTGACCGGCCCGGACGAACTGGCGCAGATGTCGGCCGCCCGTGCCTGGTCCTGCTGGGAAGGCCGTACCGCCACCCTGAGACCCAACCCCGACGTCATGGAGAAATTCAGCGAGCACGCCCTGGCCATCGCCCGCATCGAATGCCACTACTTCGTCAACGACGCCTTCCTCGAGCCCGACCAGTTGCTGCGTGACATGCCCAGGATCGCTCATATCCCGGCGGTGATCGTCCATGGCCGCTACGACATGATCTGTCCGCTGGACAATGCCTGGGCACTGCACCAGGCCTGGCCGGGCAGTGAATTGCAGATCATCCGTGACGCCGGTCATGCGGCCAGCGAACCCGGCATCTGCGACGCCCTGGTACGGGCGACCGACCAGATCGCCCGCCAACTGCTCGATCTGCCCCAGGAGGCCGAATGAAGGCGCTGCTGCAGCGGGTCAGCCGCGCCGCGGTCGAGGTCGAAGGCGTCACGGTCGGTGCCATCGGCCCGGGCCTGTTGGTCTTCGTCGGCATCGAGCCCGCGGATGACGAAGCGGCCTGTGGCCGGATGCTCAAGCGTCTGCTGGAGTATCGGGTGTTCGCCGACGGCGAGCAGCGCATGAATCTCTCCCTGCAGGACGTCGATGGTGGCCTGCTGCTGGTGTCCCAGTTCACCCTGGCGGCCGATACCCGCAGCGGGCGCCGCCCGAGCTTTTCCACTGCCGCGCCGCCGGCCCAGGGCGAGCGACTGTTCAGTCATCTGGTGAGCCTCGCCCGCGACCTGCATCCGCAGGTGCAGACCGGGCGTTTCGGTGCCGATATGCAGGTTTCCCTGGTCAACGACGGCCCAGTGACATTTTTATTGTCGATTTAGTGAGGGTGCCCCTTACAGCGCCCTGCCAAGTGTCTATGATTGCGCAGTTCGAGTTTGAACGGTCGTCCAACCGGGGAATCATTACCCCCTGAGGGAGTCGGACCTCTGCCTATCCGTTTCGCGACCAGGGGTCGCCGAACGTATTCGTACGCTGATTTAGGAGGCTGCGTGTTATCCAATTCCAAAGTTAAGCCGGGCAAGCAGGGCTTCGCCCTTGCCGGGCTCACCCTCGCGCTGGGCCTGTTCAGTGCCCAGGCCCTGGCCTTCAGCCTGGACGACGTGGCTGCCAAGGCCAAGGAGCTTTCCGGCCAGAAGTTCGTCGCGCCCAAGAGCAACCTGCCGGCATCCTTCAGCGGCATGAAGTACGCCGACTATCAGCAGATCACCTTCAATCAGGACAAGGCCTACTGGAAGGATGCCAAGACCCCCTTCCGCCTCAACTTCTATCACGAGGGCATGCACTACAGCGTGCCGGTGAAGATCAACGAGGTCACGGCCACCAACGTCGAGGAGATCAAGTACGATCCTTCGATGTTCAACTTCGGCAACCTGCAGATCGACCAGAGTCAGCTCAAGGATCTCGGTTTCGCCGGCTTCAAGGTGCTCTATCCGCTGAACAAGGCGGACAAGTACGACGAAGTCATGACCATGCTCGGCGCCAGCTACTTCCGGGTGATCGGCAAGAACCAGGTCTACGGCCTGTCGGCTCGCGGCCTGGCCATAGATACCGCCCTGCCGTCCGGCGAGGAATTCCCGCGCTTCACCGAATTCTGGATCGAACAGCCCCAGGCGGATCGCCGCAATCTGGTGATCTATGCGCTGCTCGACTCGCCGCGCGCCACCGGCGCCTATCGCTTCGTGCTGACGCCCGGCAAGGACAGCACGGTTGACGTCGAGTCCAAGGTGTTCCTGCGTGACAACGTCAACAAGCTCGGCCTCGCCCCGCTGACCAGCATGTACCTGTTCGGCCCCAACCAGCCGAGCCCCCAGGTCAACTACCGTCCGGCCCTGCATGATTCCAACGGCCTGGCCATCGCCGCCGGCAATGGCGAGTGGCTGTGGCGTCCGCTGAACAACCCGCGGCGCCTCTCGGTCAGCACCTACACCATCGAGAATCCGCGCGGCTTCGGCCTGCTGCAACGTGGCCACGAGTTCTACAAGTACCAGGACCTGGACGAGCGCTACGACAAGCGTCCCAGCGGCTGGGTCGAGCCCAAGGGCGACTGGGGCAAGGGCCACATCGAACTGGTGGAGATCCCCACCCCGGACGAGACCAACGACAACATCGTGGCCTTCTGGACGCCGGATAAGCTGCCCGAGAAGGGCCAGCCGATCGAGATGAGCTACCGGCTGCACTTCACCACCGATGAGCCGGCGCTGCACACCAAGGATCTGGCCTGGGTCTCCCAGACCCGTCTGTCCACCGGTGACGTGCGCCAGTCCAACCTGGTACGCCAGACCGATGGCAGCCTGGCCTACATCATCGACTTCGAAGGTCCGAACCTCGATGACCTGCCCGAGGATTCCCAGGTCGGCTCCCAGGTCAGCCTGGACGCCAACGGTGAACTGGTCGAGAACTCTGTGCGCTACAACCCGGTTACCAAGGGCTATCGTCTGACCTTGAGACTCAAGGTCAAGGATCAGACCAAGCCGGTGGAAATGCGCGCCAACCTCGCCCAGGGTGACAAGCCGCTCAGCGAAACCTGGACCTACCAGCTACCTGCCAATGAATAACAGCACCCGTGATACCTCGGTCGCCGCTACCGGCGACTACCTGGAGCACCTGCCGTTGCCCGCTGGGCAGCGGCAGGCGCTGGCTTCGGCCACCGACGTCGAGACGCTGCACCGGCAACTGGCCGGTACCCGTGGCGAGGGTGCCCAGGGCGCCGACGCGGTGATCGCCTCCACCGAGGCGCGCCTCGCCGCCGGTTGGGACGACACCCTGGAAGATGGCGAGCTGCTGGGCAGCGATGCCCAGGGCCGTGTCTTCATCAAGGCCACTCCGCCCATGACCCGCTCCATGATGGTGCCCGATCCCTGGCGCACCAATCCCGTGGCGCGGAGCTGGAAGCGTCTGCTCGGCCGCAAGGACCACAGCCGCTGGCAACCCGATCCCGAGGCCGACGCCCATGCGCACTGGCGCAAGGTCGGTTCCTTCCGGCGCTTCATCCTGCTGATCCTCATGCTGGTGCAGACCGGCATCGCCACCTGGTACATGAAGGCCGTACTGCCCTATCAGGGTTGGGCGCTGGTCGATCTCAGCGAGGTCTACCGTCAAGGCTGGGGCGAGTCCATCCGTCAGGTATTGCCCTACGTGGTGCAGACCAGCATTCTGCTGCTCTTCGCCCTGTTGTTCTGCTGGGTCTCCGCCGGCTTCTGGACCGCCCTGATGGGCTTCTGGCAGCTCCTCAGCGGCCGCGACAAGTACAGCATCTCGGCCAGCTCCACCGGGACCGAGCCCATCGATCCCCAGTCGCGCACCGCCCTGGTGATGCCCATCGCCAACGAAGACGTCCCGCGTGTCTTCGCCGGTCTGAGAGCCACTTACGAGTCGGTGCGGGCCAGCGGTGAGCTGGAGCACTTCGACTTCTTCATCCTCAGCGATAGCAACGATCCGGACAAATGCGTGGCCGAAGAGAAGGCCTGGCTGGAGCTGTGCCGCGAGGTCGGTGGTTTCGGGCATATCTTCTATCGCCGTCGCCGCCGTCGGGTGAAGCGCAAGAGCGGCAACATCGACGACTTCTGCCGTCGCTGGGGCAGCCAGTACAAGTACATGGTGGTGCTCGACGCCGACAGCGTGATGAGCGGCGAATGCCTGGCCAGTCTGGTCCGGCTGATGGAAGCCAACCCCCGTGCCGGCATCATCCAGACCGCGCCCAAGGCGTCGGGCATGGATACCCTCTATGCGCGCCTGCAGCAATTCGCCACTCGGGTGTACGGACCCTTGTTCACCGCTGGCCTGCACTTCTGGCAGCTGGGTGAATCCCACTACTGGGGTCACAACGCCATCATCCGGGTCAAGCCGTTCATTGACCACTGCGCCCTGGCTCCCCTGCCGGGTACCGGTTCCTTCGCAGGCGCCATCCTGTCCCACGACTTCGTCGAAGCCGCGCTGATGCGTCGTTCCGGCTGGGGTGTCTGGATCGCCTACGACTTGCCGGGCAGCTACGAAGAATTGCCGCCGAACCTGCTGGACGAACTCAAGCGGGACCGTCGCTGGTGCCACGGCAACCTGATGAACTTCCGGCTGTTCCTGGTCAAGGGTATGCACCCGGTGCACCGCGCGGTGTTCCTCACCGGCGTGATGTCCTACCTGTCGGCGCCGCTGTGGTTCCTGTTCCTGGTGCTGTCCACCGCGCTGCTGGCGATCCATAAGCTGCTGGAGCCCCAATACTTCTTCCAGCCGCGGCAGCTGTTCCCGGTCTGGCCGCAGTGGCATCCGGAGCAGGCCATCGCGCTGTTTTCCACCACCCTGGTGCTGCTGTTCCTGCCCAAGCTGCTCAGCGTCGTGCTGATCATCGCCAAGGGCGCCAAGGAATTCGGCGGCGGTCTGCGGCTGTCCCTCTCCATGCTGTTGGAAATGCTCTTCTCGGTGCTCCTGGCACCGGTGCGGATGCTGTTCCACACGGTGTTCGTCACCGCCGCCTTCCTCGGCTGGTCGGTGCAGTGGAATTCGCCCCAGCGGGACGACAACGACACGCCTTGGAGCGAAGCCTTCCGCCGCCATGGTTCGCAGATGCTGCTCGGTCTGATCTGGACCGCCGGCGTAGCCTGGCTCGACCCGCGTTTCCTCTGGTGGCTGTCGCCCATCGTGGTGTCGCTGATCCTGTCGGCGCCGGTGTCGGTGATTTCCAGCCGGACCAACCTGGGCCTGGGCAGTCGTCGCCATCACCTGTTCCTGATTCCGGAAGAGTACGCTCCGCCGCGGGAATTGGTGGCGACCGACGAGTACCTGCACCTGAACAACCGCAACGCCCTGACCAAGGGCTTCCTGCGCGCCACCGTCGATCCGGTGCTCAACGCCCTGGCCATCGCCATGGCCCGCGGTCGCCACGGCAAGGTGGTGGAGCCAGCACGCCGGCTGCGTGAGGAGCGGGTGGCCCGGGTACTGGCCGCCGGTCCGGACAAGACCAAGGGTGACGATCAGTGGCGTCTGCTCAGCGATCCGGATGGCATGGCGCAATTGCACCTGCAGGTCTGGAAAGCCGAGGAGCATCGCAACTGGCGGGAAGCCTATGCCACCCTCCGGCCGCGCTCCCACAGCGATTCGGCCGCGGAAGCCCTGGCCAAGCCGACCAACCTGAGCCCGCGGCCCGCCTCCTGAGGAGGCATTCCGCGCATTAAAAAGCCCCAGTGTCGCGAGACGCCGGGGCTTTTTCTTGTCAGTGATCTGGCTAGAACAGACGGGCGAGGAGGGCAGGTACGGCGTTCTCGACGCGCAGGATGCGCTGACCGAGCTGTACGGGCGCCAGGCCCGCCTCCTGCAGCTTCTCGACCTCGTAGGGGATCCAGCCACCCTCCGGGCCGATCGCCAGCGTTACGGGCTCGCTGAGTGCGCGTGGGCAGGTCGGGTAGTCGCCTGGATGGCCGACCAGACCGCGAGTGCCGGCCGCCAATGCCGGTAGCCGATCCTCGACGAAGGGCTTGAAGCGCTTTTCGATCAGCACCTCCGGCAACACCGTGTCCCGCGCCTGCTCCAGCCCCAGGCGCAGTTGCTCCTCGATGGCGGTCGGTTCGAGGAAGGGGGTCTGCCAAAAACTCTTTTCCACCCGGTAGCTGTTGAGCAGCACCAGGCGCGCGACGCCCATGGCAGAGACGGTCTGTAGCACCCGGCGCAGCATCTTGGGGCGGGGCAGGGCCAGCAGCAGGGTGAGCGGCAGCTTGGCCGGTGGCGGCTGGTCGAGGGTGACGGTCAGGCAGGCCTGGCTCGCATCGAGGGACTCGATATGACCGGAGCCCATCAGGCCATTCAGCAGGCCCACGCGCATCCGATCGCCGGTGGCCGCCTGGTGCACCTCGCGCAGATGGGCAAGACGCCGCGGATCGCGCAGCACGACCCGGTCAGCGGCCGTGAAGTCGGCCGCGTCGAGCAGGATCAGATTCACGGGCGTTCGGCAGGCGGCTGGGCTTCGGGGCTGGCGTCTTCGTCACCCAGCGGGCGCTCGCGCTTCTGCACGAAGCGGCCGAACAGCAGTCCGATCTCGAACAGTAGCCACATGGGCACGGCGAGCATGGTCTGGGAGAAGACATCCGGCGGCGTCAGGATCATGCCGACCACGAAGCAGCCGATGATGACGTAGGGGCGGATCTTCTTCAGGTAGGTGACGTCGACTACGCCGATCCAGATCAGCAGCACCGTGGCCACCGGGATCTCGAAGGCCACGCCGAAGGCGAAGAACAGCGTCAGGATGAAATCCAGATAGGCGTTCAGGTCCGGCATCATCATCGCGCCTTCCGGCGTGATGCTGCTGAAGAAGTGGAAGATGATCGGGAACACCAGGAAATAGGCGAAGGCCATGCCGGCATAGAACAGCAGGATGCTGGAGATCAGCAGCGGGATGGCCACCTTCTTCTCGTGGCGATAGAGCCCGGGGGCCACGAAGCCCCAGACCTGGTGCAGGATCACCGGCATGGCGATGAACAGCGACACCACCAGCGTAAGCTTGAAGGGTGCGAGGAACGGCGAGGTGACATCCGTGGAGATCATGGTCGCGCCTTCGGGCAGCACGCGGCGGATCGGTTCGGAGGCGAAGGCATAGATCTTCTGGGCGAAGTAGAACAGCCCGAGGAAGATCAGAAAGGTCGCCAGTACGCATCTCAGGATGCGCGTACGCAATTCGGTCAGGTGCGAGACCAGGGGCATTTCCTGGTCGTCGTGTTCGGAAGGCTGGTCGCTCATGGTGCTCTTGGCGGCGTCTGGGGCGGATCCTGCGGGCGTTCGGCAACCACGTCCTGGGGCATGGGCGGAGCGGCGACGGCAGGAGGTGTCTGGGCCTCAGGGGTGGACGCCCCGGGCTTGGGCCGATTGTCGCGCTGTTCCAGGGAGAGGATATGCTCGTTGCGCAACTGCTGGCGAATTTCGTCGGCGCCGATCTCGCGCTCCACTTCCTGGCGAATGCTGTTGAAGCTGCGCCTCAGGCGACCGATCCACAGACCCGCGGTGCGCGCAGCACCGGGCAGGCGCTCCGGACCCAGCACCAATAGGGCGACGAAGCCCACCAGCATCATCTCGGGAAAGCTGATTCCGAACATGGCGGGGCCTTAGTCCTTGCGCACCACCGGCTCTTCGACCTTGCGGTGCTCGGCCTCGAAGGTTTGGGGGCGATTCAGGGGCGCATTGGGGTTGGCTGCGGTGGTGGCCGGCGGCTGCTCGGCCTTCTCGTCTTCGTCGGTATGCATGGCCTTGCGGAAGCCTTTGATGGCTTCGCCCACGTCCGAGCCGAGATTCTTCAGGCGTTTGGTGCCGAAGACGATTACCACGACGAGCAGGATGACGATCCAGTGTTTCCAGTCGAAGATACCCATGGTCTTTCCTCGTTGCGAAGCTTGGGGTCAGGATTGAGTGCGGGCGGCCTTTTCGGCATGCCCGGAGAGGCCGAAACGGCGGTCCAGTTCGTCCAGTACGGCCTGGGGATGCTGACCCAGGGCCGAGAGCATGATCAGGCTGTGGAACCAGAGGTCGGCGGTCTCGTAGATGACATCGTCGTACTGACCGCTGGTGGCGGCGTCCTTGGCGGCGAGGATGGTCTCGACGCTTTCTTCGCCAACCTTTTCCAGGATCTTGTTCAGACCCTTGTGGTAGAGGCTGGCCACGTAGGAGGAATCCGGCGCCGCCTGTTTGCGTTCTTCCAGCACCTGCGCCAGGCGCGTGAGGGTGTCAGTCATGGCCGTGACCTCCGGCATAGATGGCGCTGGGGTCCTTGCGCACGGGATCGACGATCTCCCACTGACCGTCGCGCAGTACGCGATAGAAGCAGCTTTCCCGGCCCGTGTGGCAGGCGATGCCACCGAGCTGTTCCACCTGCAGTACCACCACGTCGGCATCACAATCCAGGCGCAGTTCGAGGACGCGCTGGATATGACCGGATTCTTCGCCCTTGCGCCACAGTCGGTTGCGCGAACGCGACCAGTAGACGGCACGGCCTTCGGCGGCGGTTAGGGCCAGGGATTCGCGATTCATCCAGGCCATCATCAGGATACGCCCCGTGGCGGGGTCCTGGGCAATGGCCGGTACCAGGCCATCGCTGTTCCAGTGGATCTCGTCTAGCCAGTTGCTCATGTGCCTGTTCGATACTACCGATTAGAATGCCAGCCTCGCACAAGACGCGATCCGAATACAGCGGCAAGGCACCAGCGGCTGAGGGGTTGTATGTCGCCCGATGAACAGGGCGCGGCTGACAGCTTAAAGGAGTTCAGCGCCGGATCACCATCACCAGGCCACCGACCAGCATGGCCCAGGCCGGCCAGGCCTGGGCATGAGGCTCGAGGCCCAGTTGGGTAGCGCCAACAAGCAGTACCGCGCCGATCACCCGCACGATCCAGTCGTCGCGACGGTCGCCCCAGGGGTTGGGCGGGTCCTTGCGGTGCGGCTGGGTGATGCGCTCCAGGGTATCGCGCGCCATCTGCGCCAGGTGCGGAATCTGCTCCAGTTGCTGCTGGATGTTGCGGGCGATCTGCGGCGGGCTCAGCCGCTTGCGCATCCACTTTTCCAGATAGGGCTTGGCGGTGGACCAGAGATCCAGGTCCGGATAGAGCTGCCGGCCCAGACCTTCGATGTTGAGCAGGGTCTTCTGCAGCAGCACCAGCTGCGGCTGGATCTCCATGTTAAAGCGGCGCGCCACCTGGAACAGACGCAGCAGCAGTTGGCCGAAGGAGATGTCCTTGAGCGGCTTCTCGAAGATGGGTTCGCAGACGGTACGGATGGCCGCTTCCAGTTCGTTGACCTGGGTGTTGGCGGGCACCCAGCCGGAGTCGATGTGCAACTGGGCGACCTTGCGGTAGTCGCGCTGGAAGAAGGCCCAGAGGTTGCGCGCCAGGTAGTCCTGGTCCTCGGGGGTCAGGCTACCGATGATGCCGCAGTCCACCGCGATGTAGAGCGGGTCCCAGGGCTTGGCGGTGCTGACAAAGATGTTGCCGGGGTGCATGTCGGCGTGGAAGAAGCTGTCGCGGAACACCTGGGTGAAGAAGATCTCCACGCCGCGTTCGGCCAGCAGCTTGAAGTCGGTGCCCTGGTCGCGCAGGGCAGCCAGGTCGGTCACCGGAATGCCGTAGATGCGCTCCATGACCAGCACCCGCTCGCGGCACCAGTCCCAGTAGACCTGGGGCACATAAAGCCGCTCGGAGCCCTCGAAATTGCGCCGCAGCTGGCTGGAGTTGGCGGCCTCGCGCAACAGGTCCAATTCGTCGTAGATGGTTTTTTCGTAGTCACTGACCACGTCTACCGGGTGCAGCCGGCGCGCTTCGGCGGAGAGGCGTTCAGCGGTGCGCGCCAGCAGGAACAGCCAGGCGATGTCCTGGCTGATGATGCCTTTCAGACCGGGCCGCACCACCTTGACCACCACTTCTTCGCCGGTGCGCAGCTGGGCGGCATGGACCTGGGCCACCGAGGCCGAGGCCAGCGGCTGGTGGTCGAAGCGGGCGAAGGCCTGCTTGATGGGCACCCCGAGTTGCGACTCGATGAGCGCTACGGCCTTCTCCGGCGGAAAGGGCGGGACCTTGTCCTGCAGGAACATAAGCTCGTCGGCGATATCCTCGGGCATGAGGTCGCGGCGGGTAGAGAGGATCTGGCCGAACTTGATGAACACCGGCCCCAGGCCTTCCAGGGCCAGGCGCAGCCGGGCTCCGCGCGGCAGCGTCTTGCTCGGCCGCGGCAGCCAGCGCCAGGGCAGCGCATAGCGGGTAGCACGCAGGTACCAGGGCAGCGGCAGGGCGTAGACGATGTCGTCCAGCCGGTAGCGGATGACGACGAAGAAGATCCGCAACAGGCGGTTGAGAGCAGCGAACAGCTTCATTCGTCGGGGTTATCCCTGGCGGAGCGGGCGGCGCCCAGGCGGGCGAGGCGAGCGTCGAGGCGATCCACGTCCAGGCGCAGGGCGTCGATCTCGGCGAAGCGAGCTTCGCCTTCGAGACGACCTACCAGGTGCCGGCTTTCCTCGTTAAGCCAGTTGGACAGCGTCAGCCGCAGGCTGTCACGGCTCTGCTCGCCGAAGGCCTGGCCGCGCCGAGCGAGATCGCCCAGGGCCGCGGCTGGCAGCGGGCCCAGCCAGCGGCTGACCTCGTGTTGCCAGTCCAGCTCCAGGTTCTGCAGGATGTCGGCCAGTTCGATCAGCAGGGTGCTGTCACCCTCCAGCCGCACGTCGGGCTGGTGCAGGACCTTCTGCTTGTCGCGGGCTAGCGCCAGCTCGGCCAGGCGCGTCGCCGGAGCACTCAGGGTGCAGTCGATGTCGCCTTCGTGATGGGCGGCGAAATGCAGGCCGTCACCCGCCGGCAGTACATAGAGCCGCAAGGCGGGTTGCCGCGACTGCACGGCGATGACGCGACCGGTCAGACCCGCCAGCCGCGGCAGCGCTACCGGGTCGAGCGCCAGCAGCGGATTCAGGCCACGCTCCAGCGCAGCCAGCAAGGCCTGGGTGACGAGCGCCATCAGGGCTTGATACCGCGGTGCAGGGCGACCACGCCGCCGGTCATGTTGTGGTACGTGACGCGGGCGAAGCCGGTCTCTTCCATCATGGCCTTGAGGGTCTGCTGATCGGGGTGCATGCGGATGGATTCGGCCAGGTAGCGGTAGCTCTCGGCATCGCCGGCCACCAGCTTGCCCATCAGCGGCAGCAGGCCGAAGGAGTAGGCGTCATAGGCCTTGGACACCAGCGGATTGGTGGGCTTGGAAAATTCCAGCACCAGCAACCGGCCACCGGGCTTGAGCACGCGCAGCATGGACGCCAGGGCCTGGTCCTTGTGGGTGACGTTACGCAGGCCGAAGGCGATGGTGATGCAGTCGAAGTGATTGTCGGGGAAGGGCAGCTTCTCGGCGTCGGCCTGGACGAAGCGCACATTGCTCGCCACGCCTTCGTCGAGCAGGCGGTCGCGACCGACCTTGAGCATGGAGTCGTTGATGTCGGCCAGGACCACCTCGCCGGTGGGGCCGACCAGGCGGGCGAACTGCTTGGTCAGATCGCCCGTGCCGCCGGCGATGTCCAGTACGCGATTGCCACGGCGCACGCCGGACAGTTCGATGGTGAATCTCTTCCACAGCCGGTGGATGCCCGCCGACATCAGGTCGTTCATCACATCGTACTTGGCCGCCACCGAATGGAAGACTTCCGCGACCTTGTAAGCCTTCTGGCTCTCCGGAACGCTCTGGTAGCCGAAGTGGGTCTGGGATTCGGCCTCGGGGCCTTTGCGCGGATCGCTCATGGGGCTACACCTGGGACAGGGACAAGAGGGCATTCTAGCAGGGGGATCGCCCGGCTTGCCTGGCTAAAACCTGCGCTGACCGCTCGGTTCTCGCGATTGGCGAGGTGACGGGCCCTCGCTATAGTCAGGGCCCCTCAACCGGAGTTCCCCGATGTCCCAGATCACCATCGAACGCAGCCACTCCCTAGGCCTGGAGGGCGTTCGCCAGAAGGCCGATCAACTGGCCGAAAAACTCACGCGCGACTATGGAGTGGCCTGCACCTGGGAAGGCGATACCCTGAAGTTCGCGCGCAGTGGTGTGGATGGGCGGATCGAGGTGGCGGAAGACCGCGTGCGGGTATTGGCGACCCTGGGCATGATGTTCTCGATGCTCAGCGGCCAGATCGAGAAAGAGATCGAGCGGAAGCTGGACAAGGCGCTGGCGGCCTGAGACCAGGCTAGAGCATCAGCTTGACCGCGCTGACGTGCGGATCCCGCGTCTTGCCGGCGCGGGCCAGTTTTTCCAGGTAATCGGCCCAGAGCTGGTCGCGGCGGGTGCCGAGTTCGTAGAGATAGTCCCAACTGAACAGGCCGCTGTCGTGGCCGTCGTCGAAGGTCAACTTGATGGCGTAGCGCCCGGCCGGTTCCACCGCGGTGATGCCGACGTGCTGCTTGCCGAATTGCAGCACCGGGTTGCCATGCCCCTGGACCTCGGCCGAGGGCGAATGCACCCGCAGGAATTCGGCGGGCAGGTCGAAAGTTTCCGCGCCATAGCTGACGCTGAGGGTCTTCGAGGCCTTGTGCAGCTGGATGGCGATGGGGGTGCGCATGTTGAGATTCTCTGGCGGAGCCTGTGGCCTAGCTCAAGGTGGCGAGCAGATTTATCGCGGCCATGGGCCGCTCCTACAGAATATCCGGCTGCTGTAGGAGCGGCCCATGGCCGCGATAAGGCGGGACGAGGGTGGGCGCAGTGACGTTACCTAGGCACCAAACCTACCATCACAGTATATAGCGCGACAGGTCTTCGTCCTGGGCCAGTTCGCCCAGGTGGCCGTTGACGTAGGCCGCGTCGATGACGATGGGCTCGCCATTCTGCTGGCCGGCCAGGTCGGCGGCGCTGAAGGAAACCTCCTCCAGCAGGCGCTCCAGCAAGGTGTGTAGGCGCCGGGCACCGATGTTCTCGGTCTTCTCGTTGACCTGCCAGGCGATCTCGGCGATGCGGGTGATGCCGTCGGCAGCGAACTCCACGTGCAGCCCCTCGGTCTTGAGCAGTTCGCGATACTGCTCGGTGAGGGAGGCGTGCGGCTCGGTGAGGATGCGCTCGAAGTCCTGCGGGGTCAGCGCCTTGAGCTCGACGCGGATCGGCAGACGGCCCTGCAGTTCCGGCACCAGGTCGCTGGGCTTGGACAGGTGGAAGGCACCCGAGGCGATGAACAGGATGTGGTCGGTCTTGACCATGCCCAGCTTGGTGTTGACGGTGCAGCCTTCGATCAACGGCAGCAGGTCGCGCTGCACGCCCTCGCGGGAGACATCGGCGCCGCTGGTGTTACCGCGCTTGGCCACCTTGTCGATCTCGTCGATGAAGACGATGCCGTGCTGCTCGACGGCTTCCAGGGCGCGGCCCTTGAGTTCTTCCTCGTTGACCAGGCGCGCGGCTTCTTCGTCGCGGACCAGCTTGAGGGCTTCCTTGACCTTGAGTTTGCGTTGCTTGGTCTTGCCCTTCTGCATGCCGGCGAAGAGATTCTGCAGCTGGCTGGTCATCTCCTCCATGCCGGGCGGGGTCATGATCTCGACGCCGGCCGGGGTGTCGGCCACCTCGATCTCGATTTCCTTGTCGTCCAGCTGGCCTTCGCGCAGGCGCTTGCGGAACAGCTGACGGGTGTTGCTATCGGTCGCGGCCGGCTGCGGCTCGTTACTGAAGCCCACCGAGGGACGCGCAGCGGGCAACAGGGCATCGAGGATGCGCTCTTCGGCGGCGTCTTCGGCGCGGTGGCGATTACGCACCATTTCCTGTTCGCGCAGCATCTTCACCGCGGCATCGGCGAGGTCGCGGATGATAGACTCGACGTCGCGGCCGACATAGCCGACCTCGGTGAACTTGGTGGCTTCCACCTTGAGGAAGGGCGCATTGGCCAGCTTGGCCAGGCGCCGGGCGATCTCGGTCTTGCCCACGCCCGTGGGGCCGATCATCAGGATGTTCTTCGGCGTGACCTCGGGGCGCAGTTCGGCGGGCAGTTGCATGCGCCGCCAGCGATTGCGCAGCGCGATGGCCACGGCGCGCTTGGCGTCGTCCTGGCCGATGATGTGGCGATTGAGTTCGTGGACGATTTCGCGGGGGGTCATGGACATGGGCAGTCTCTAAGCCGGATCACGCCTCGGGCGCGTCCAGCTCCTCGATGGTCAGGTTGCGGTTGGTGAACACGCAGATGTCACCGGCGATGTTGAGCGCGGTCTCGGCGATCTCGCGGGCACTGAGGTCGGTGTGCATCAGCAGGGCGCGGGCGGCGGCCTGGGCATAGGCGCCACCGGAACCCATGGCGATCAGGCCTTCCTCGGGCTCCACCACGTCGCCATTGCCGGTGATGATCAGGGAGGCGTCCTTGTTGGCGACCGCCAGCATGGCTTCCAGGCGACGCAGGGCACGATCGGTACGCCAGTCCTTGGCCAGCTCGACAGCGGCGCGGACCAGATGGCCCTGGTGTTTCTCCAGTTGCGCCTCGAAGCGCTCGAAGAGGGTGAAGGCGTCGGCGGTACCGCCGGCGAAACCGGCCAGCACCTCGCCCCGGTACAGCCGCCGGACTTTCTTGGCGTTGCCTTTCATGACGGTATTGCCCAGGGAAACCTGGCCGTCGCCGCCGATCACGACCTTGCCGTTGCGGCGTACAGAAACGATGGTGGTCAAGGGAATCTCTCCGCGTTGCTTGGGGCAGTCAGCCCCGGTTACGCGGAGATATGGGGATGGCCGCGACGCCCTTCAAGCGTCGCGGCGAGGGGATTCGCCTAATCAGTGACCGCGGCGCTGTTGCAGCAACAGATTCTTGAAGCCACTGCCGGCGAGCTGCTTCTGCGCCTGGGTCAGTTGGTCGCGATCGCTGTAGGGGCCGACCAGCACCCGGTACCAGGTGTCGTCCTTGACCTTGCCCGATTCCACCCGCACGTCCTGGCCGAGCATGATGATCTGGGCGCGCACCCGGTCGGCATCGGCCTGGGTGCGGAAAGAGCCGGCCTGGAGGAAGAATAGCGTCACTGGCGGCTGGGGCTTGGTGGTGGCTTCCTTGGGCGGCGTGGCGGCGGTCTGGCCAGGCGTGGTCGCGGTCGTAGCCGGCGCCGTGGTGCTGGCGGGCTGCGCCGGAGTCGCCGTGGCATCCGGCTTGGTCGGGGTGGTCGGCTTGGCCGCCGGATTACGCGGCACGGCGTCCGGCGGCACGATCACTTCAGATTCGGGCAGCAGGGTGTAGAAGTCGTACTTGGGCTTGATCGGGGTGGGCGGGGTGGCCTCGGTCTTGGCTGCCGCGGCCGGTGCCTTGCCATTGCCCGCCGTGGCCGCCGGCCGACCCTCGTCCGGCTTGGTGCGCTGCACTGCCTTGTTGCCCGGTTCGAGCTTCATCAGGAAGACCACGAAGGCACCGATGGCCAGACCCGAGGCGAGCCAGACCCAGCCTGGCAGCGGCTGTTTCTTGGGGGCCGAGGTATTGCGACTGGCGCCGCGCTTGGGTGGGGCTTTCTTGGTGGCCATCAGGCGGGGATCCGTCTCTTACATGCGTTCCAGGGTGTGCAGACCAAGCAGTTCCAGACCCTGCTTGAGGGTGCGCCCGGTGAGGGCGGCCAGGCGCAGGCGGCTCTGGCGCAGTTCGGGGTCCTCGGCAGTCAGGATCGGGCAATTCTCGTAGAAGCTGGAGAACAGGCCGGCCAGGTCATAGAGGTAGCTACACAGCAGGTGCGGGGTGCCCTTGTCGCCGACGCTGGCGAGGATCTCGCCGAATTGCGCCAGACGCCCGCCCAGGTCCTGCTCCTGCGGCGCGTCCAGGCGGATGCTGCCGGCGGGTTCGCTCTGCTCGGCCTTGCGCAGCACGCTGGCGACGCGGGTGTAGGCGTACAGCAGATAGGGCGCGGTGTTGCCCTCGAAGCTGAGCATCTGCTCGAAGTTGAAGCTGTAGTCGCTGGTCCGGTGCTTGGACAGATCGGCGTACTTGACCGAGGCGATGCCCACCACGCGGCCGATGTGGCGCAACTCTTCTTCGCTGAACGGCGCTTCGCCGCGCTCGGCGCGACCGGCATTGCGCTCCTTGACCAGTTGGTAGGCGCGCTCTTCGGCTTCGTCGAGCAGATCGACCAGCTTCACGGTGCCGCCATCGCGGGTCTTGAACGGCCTGCCATCGGCACCGTTCATGGTGCCGAAGCCCATGTGCTCCAGGTCCATGGCTGGGTCGACGAAGCCGGCGCGGCGCGCCACCTCGAAGGCCATCTGGAAGTGCAGGGCCTGGCGCTGGTCAACGAAGTAGAGCGCGCGGTCGGCATGCAGCTGGCGGCTGCGATAGCGCATGGCGGCGAGGTCGGTGGTGGAATAGAGGTAGCCGCCACCGGCCTTCTGCACGATCACCGGCAGGGGATTGCCTTCGACGTTCTTGAATTCTTCGAGGAAGACGCAGCGGGCGCCATCGCTCTCGGTGAGCAGGCCGGCGGCGTCCAGATCGGCCACCACCTGGGCCAGGTCGTCGTTGTAGGCGCTCTCGCCCTTGACGTCGGCCGGGGTCAGCTTGACGTTGAGGCGGTCGTAGACCTCCTGGCAGTGGGACAGGGAGACGGCGTTGAAGCGCTCCCACAGGCGCAGGCAGTGGGCATCGCCCGCCTGCAGCGCTACCACCAGTTCGCGGGCGCGGGCGGCAAATTCCGGCGAGGCATCGAAGCGGCCCTTGGCGGCGCGGTAGAACACCTCCAGATCGGCCAACTCACCCTCGGCGGCCTGGGGCTGCTCTTCCATGTAGGCCAGCAGCATGCCGAACTGGGTACCCCAGTCGCCCACGTGGTTCTGGCGGATCACCTCGTCGCCGAGGAATTCCAGCACCCGCGCCACGGCGTCGCCGATGATGGTAGAACGCAGGTGGCCGACGTGCATCTCCTTGGCCAGGTTCGGCGAGGAGAGGTCCACCACCACGCGCTGCCGCGGCTCGTGCTGGGGCACGCCCAGGTGCGGATCGGCGAAGGCCGCATCCAGCCGCGCGGCCAGTTGCGCGTGATTCTGGAAGAAGTTGAGGAAGCCGGGGCCGGCGATCTCCACCTTGCTCACCGCCGGGTCGGCGGGTAGGGCGGCCAGCAGTTTCTCGGCCAGGTCGCGCGGCTTGGCCCGGGCCGGCTTGGCCAGCAGCAGGGCGACGTTGCTGGCGAAGTCGCCGTGGCTCTTGTCCTTGGTGTTCTCGACCTGGATGGCCGGGGCCACGTCGGCCGGCAGGGTGCCGTCGGCGATCAGGCGGTCGAGGGCGTGCTGGATGAGCTGGCGGATGCTGTCTTTCATGGTCGTTGGCCTTCGGCGTGCGCCGAGCGCGCACTGCGATGAAAACCCGGCATTATCCGTGGCTGGCCCGGCCTTGCCAATGGTAAGCCGGTGCCACTAGAAGAGATCGATGGGATCGACGTCCAGCGACCAGCGCACCTGGCGGGCTTCAGGCAGGCTTTCCAGCTGGACAACCCAGATGCCCAGCAGGCGATGCAGGGGCGCACGGCTGCTGCTCTGCAGCAGCAACTGGGCGCGATGGCGACCGGCGCGTCTTTCCATCGGCGCCGGTACCGGACCGAGCAGTTCCACCTGGGGCAGGGCGAGATTCACCGCCAGGCCCTCGGCCACGTGATAGGCCGCTTCGAGGAAATTCTCCACCTGGTCCTGGCGATGGGCGTCGGCACGCAGCAGCGCCAGATAGGCGAATGGCGGCAGTCCGGCGGATCGTCGCTCCTGCAGGGCCTGGCGGGCAAAGGCCGGATAGCCTTCCTCGGCCAGTTGCACCATCAGCGGATGGTCGGCCAGGTGGGTCTGGATCAGCACCTGCCCGGGTTCTTCAGCGCGACCGGCGCGACCGGCCACCTGGACGATCTGCTGCGCCATGCGTTCGCTGGCGCGGAAATCGGCGGAAAACAGCCCGCTGTCGGCATCCAGCACGGCGACCAGGGTCACCTTGGGGAAATGGTGACCCTTGGCGAGCATCTGGGTGCCGACCAGGATGCAGGGTGCGCCGCTGTGGATGGTCCTCAGCAGCTTGCCCAGAGCGTCCTTGCGCGCCGTGGTGTCACGGTCGATGCGCAGTACCGGGATGTCCGGGAACAACAGCTGCAGGCGTTCCTCGGCTCTTTCGGTCCCGGCGCCCACCGGACGTAGATCGAGCTTGCCGCAGGACGGGCAGTGGCGTGGCGGCCGCTCGCGTTGATCGCAATGATGGCAGCGCAACTCACCGGAGCCGCGGTGATAGGTCATGCGCGCATCGCAACGCGGGCACTGGGCCAGCCAGCCGCAGTCGTGGCAGAGCAGGGTGGGGGCGAAGCCGCGACGATTGAGGAACACCAGCACCTGCTGGCCACGCTCCAGGGTCGCGCCCATGGCTTTGAGCAGTGGCTGCGACAGGCCGCTGTCCAGTGGGCGACTGCGCACGTCTAGCCGCTCGAAGCGCGGTGGCTGGGCCCCACCGGCACGCAGCGACAGGCGCAGATGGGCGTAACGCCCCTGCTCGGCGTTGTGCAGGCTTTCCAATGACGGCGTGGCCGAGCCCAGCACCACCGGCAAATTCTCCAGGCGGGCGCGCACCACTGCCAGGTCGCGGGCGTGATACCTCAGGCCTTCCTGCTGTTTATAGGAGGCGTCGTGTTCTTCGTCGACAATCAGCAGGCCGGGATGCTTGAGTGGGGTGAACAGCGCCGAGCGGGTACCCACTACTATGTCCACCTCGCCGTCGCGGGCGGCCAGCCAGATGTCCATGCGTTCGCGATCGGTCAGTGCCGAATGCAGCAGGGCGATACGGGCATTGAAGCGTTGCTCGAAGCGTCCCAGGGTCTGGGGGCCCAGATTGATCTCCGGAATCAGCAACAGCGCCTGGCGCCCCGCTTCCAGGGTGGCACGGATCAGTTGTAGATAGACCTCGGTCTTGCCGCTGCCGGTCACCCCCTCCAATAGATAGCAATGAAAGCCGCTGCCGGCGCGGACCGCTTCATAGGCCAGGCGCTGCTCGCCGTTGAGCGGCAACTCGGCCTGGGCGAGCCAGGAACCCTGGTGCCGGGTCGGCTGGTGATAGCGGGTCTCCACCTTGACCAGCCCCTTGGCCAGCAGCAGATCGAGACTGTCCTTGACCAGGCCGAGCTGGCCGAGCAATTCGTGCAGCACGCCATGGGGGTGCTGGCGCAGGGTCTTGAGCGCTTCGCGCTGCCGCGGAGCCCGGGCCAGGCGCGGGTCTTCCGGGTGGGCATCGGGCTGGGCGATCCAGAAGCGCTGCAGCCGGCGTTCCGCGGGTTCTCCCTGACGCAAAAGGGCAGGAAGTGCCCAGCTCAAGGTGTCGCCGAGGCTGTGCTGGTAGTACTGAGCAGACCACTGACAGAGTTCGAAGAGGGCGCTCGGCAGCGGTGGACGCTCGTCGAGCAGTTGTAGAGCCTGGCGCAGCTTGTCCGCGGGGACCTCGCTGTCCTGGGCGATCTCGATCAACACTCCCACCATTTCACGCCGACCGAAGGGTACGCGCAGGCGCACGCCCGGGCGCAACTGTTCCGCTGCCACGCCCTTGGGCGGCAGGTAGTCGAATAGGCGGCGCAGCGGGGAAGGCAGGGCCAGGCGCAGGATCGGAGGCACGGCAGGGCTCGCGGGCGGAAAGCCCGATGGTAGCAGACGGGTGGCGCGAGGGTCGCTTGCGCCTCCCTGCTGCTCTGGTATGATTTGCAGCCCAAATCTGTGCGGTATCCGGCAATGGCGCCGGGTGGCGGCACAGCTAGACCCCGAGGATAGCCCCATGAAAGCTGACATCCATCCGCAGTACGAAGCCATCGAAGCTACCTGCAGCTGCGGTAACGTCATCAAGACCCGCTCTACCCTGAGCAAGAACATTCACCTGGACGTCTGCTCCGAATGCCACCCGTTCTACACCGGCAAGCAGAAGGTCCTGGACGCTGGCGGCCGTATCGACCGCTTCAAGCAGCGCTTCGGCGTGTTCGGCAGCAGCAAGTAATGGGCTGTCGTCGACCATCTGCGTATGGTTCGACACTGAAAAAGGCGTCCCTCTGGGGCGCCTTTTTCGTTTGGGCCCTGGTTACGGCGCCGCAGGTTCTAGCCGCGGCGTGTCCCTTGCTGCCGAATGGCCAGGAGGTGACGGTCCGGCAGGTGGTGGATGGCGATACCCTGCGCCTGGTCGACGGCCGCTCCGTGCGGCTGATCGGCGTCAATGCTCCCGAGCTGGGCAAGTCCGGCGGTACGGCCCAGCCCTACGCCGAAGCCGCCCGGCGGCGTCTGCAGGCGCTGGTCGAGGCCAGCGACGAGCGCCTCACGCTGGTCCCCGGTGTCGAGGAAGCCGACCGCTTCGGCCGGACCCTGGCGCACCTCTATGACCGCCGGGGACAAAATCTCGAAGCCCAACTGATCGCCGAAGGTCTCGGCTATGCGGTGGCCATCGCCCCCAATACCCGGCTGGCTGACTGCCAGGCCGCGGCGGAAGGCGCGGCGCGCAAGGCTCGCCTTGGGGTGTGGAAAAAGGATCCGACCCTCGCGGCCACCAATATCGTGGAAGGTGGTTTCGCCGTGGTGCAGGGTCGCCTGCAGGATGTCGAGCGCAATCGCGGTGGCCTCTGGCTGCAGTTCGACGGCGACCTGGTGATCAATGTCCCGAATCGATTCGTCGATGCATTCGACGGCGTGCCGCTGCGGCAATGGATCGGCCGCAACCTCGAGGCACGGGGTTGGATTTCCGATCGTAGCCGCCGCCAGGAAGCCGGTCGGGCGCGTTGGCAGATGACGGTAAGCGACCCGCACATGCTGGGGCTGCGGGTTGAATCGTTTTAGCCGAAAGTCGTATTGCGATTGATTTCAGGCATATGGCCGATTGCTTGTGGCACCTTGAGTCTTTGCGTATTCTCGCCCGACCCAAGACCCACACCACGCGGATATACCAATAATGTCTGATCTCAAAACCGCCGCCCTCGAATACCATGCCCAGCCGCGTCCCGGCAAACTCAGCGTCGAGCTGACCAAGCCCACCGCGACCGCTCGTGACCTGTCCCTGGCCTACAGTCCCGGCGTCGCCGAACCGGTCCGCGAAATCGGCCGTGACCCGGAACTGGCCTATCGCTACACCGGCAAGGGCAACCTGGTCGCCGTGATCTCCGACGGCACCGCCATCCTCGGCCTGGGCAACCTTGGCCCGCTGGCCTCCAAGCCGGTGATGGAAGGCAAGGGCGTGCTGTTCAAGCGCTTCGCCGGCGTGGACGTCTTCGACATCGAGGTCGACGCCGAGAGCCCTCAGGCCTTCATCGATACCGTCAAGCGCATCTCCATCACCTTCGGCGGCATCAACCTGGAAGACATCAAGGCACCCGAGTGCTTCGAGATCGAGCGCGCCCTGATCGAGCAATGCGATATCCCGGTCTTCCATGATGACCAGCACGGCACCGCCATCGTCACCGCCGCCGGCATGCTCAACGCCCTGGAAATCGCCGGCAAACGCCTGGAAGACGCCAAGATCGTCTGCCTGGGCGCCGGTGCCGCCGCCATCTCCTGCATGCGCCTGCTGGCGAGCATGGGTGCCAAGGTCGAGAACATCTACATGGTCGACCGTCAGGGCGTGGTCCACAGCGGTCGTAACGACCTGAACCAGTACAAGGCGACCTTCGCCACCGAGACCAGCAAGCGCACCCTGGACGACGCCCTCGAGGGTGCCGACGTCTTCGTCGGTCTGTCCGGCCCGAACCTGCTGTCGGCCGAAGGCCTCAAGCGCATGGCGGCTAACCCCATCGTCTTCGCCTGCTCCAACCCGGACCCGGAAATCACCCCCGAGCTGGCCCACGCCACCCGCGACGACGTGATCATGGCCACCGGCCGTTCCGACTATCCGAACCAGGTCAACAACGTCCTGGGCTTCCCCTTCATCTTCCGTGGCGCCCTGGACGTGCGTGCCCGGGTCATCAACGAAGAGATGAAGATCGCCGCTGCCCTGGCCCTGCGTGACCTGGCCAAGCTGCCGGTACCCAAGGAAGTCTGCGAGGCCTACAAGGTCGACAGCCTGAGCTTCGGCCGCGAGTACATCATTCCCAAGCCGATGGACGCGCGCCTGATCACCCTGGTATCCGATGCCGTGGCCAAGGCCGCCATCGAGACCGGCGTAGCCACGCTGCCCTACCCGGCGAACTATCCGCTGAAGTCGGTGGACGACGTCTTCGCCAAGTAAGTCTTGGTGCAATAAAAAACCCCGCCTTGGCGGGGTTTTTTATTGGCCTGAGATCAGAAGATGTCCATGGGCACGGTTTCGCTGGAGGGCAGCGGCGTGCCGGGCGCCACGCCAGGCGGCAGTTCGTCCAGGCTGGGCGGAGTGTCCTCACTCTTGAACAGCTCGAAGTAGGCGTTGGGTGTGCCAGGCGGCGCCGCCCGGCCGGTGGTGGGATCGACCCGGATGGACACGATGCCGTCCGGCTCCTTGAGCTGATGCGGCGGCTTGTCCTTGAGCGCGGCGCCCATGTAGCTCATCCAGATCGGTAGCGCCACGGTACCACCGAATTCCTGACGGCCCAGGGTGTCGGGCTGGTCGAAGCCCGCCCACACCGTGGTCACGTAGTCGCCGTTGTAGCCGGAGAACCAGGTGTCCTTGGATTCGTTGGTGGTCCCGGTCTTGCCAGCCAGGTCGTTGCGTCCCAGCTCCAGCGCCTTACGACCGGTACCACGCTTGATCACGTCCTGCAGCATGCTGTTCATGATGTAGGCATTGCGCGGGTCGATCACCTGGGGGGCGAACACCGGGGCTGGATTGGCGGGATCCGCCGCTGCGGTATCCGTCGCTGGCGTGACCTGGACGCCCGCTGCCGCCTGCGCCTGGGGCTGTTGGGGGACACGCGGCGGCGCGGCACGATAGACCACCTTGCCGTCACGGTCGGCCACATGGTCGACCACGTAGGGCGTCACCTTGTAGCCCTCGTTGGCGAATACCGACCAACCGGTCGCCACTTCCAGTGGCGTCAGGCCTGGGGTGCCGAGAGCCAGGGACAGGTTGCGCGGCAACTGGTCCCGCTCGAAGCCGAAGCGGCTGACGTAGTCCAGGGCGTAGTCGATGCCGATGGCCTGCAGGACGCGGATGGACACCAGGTTACGCGAGCGATAGAGGGCCTCGCGCAGCCGGATCGGGCCGAGGAAGGTATTGTTGTCGTTCTTCGGACGCCAGGCTTCGTCGGGATTCTCGTCCATGAAGACGATGGGCGCATCGTTGACCAGGCTGGCCGCAGTGAAGCCCTTTTCCAGCGCCGCGCTGTAGATGAACGGCTTGAAGCTGGAGCCAGGCTGGCGCCGCGCCTGGGTCGCGCGGTTGTAGTTGCTCTGCTCGAAGGAGAAGCCGCCGATCAGGGCGCGAATGGCGCCATCCTGCGGGTCGAGGGACACCAGGGCGCTCTGCGCCTTGGGGATCTGCGAGAACTTCAGGCTGCCGTCATCCTGACGCTGCACGCGAATCAGGTCGCCGACCTTGACCACGTCGCCAGGGCCATTCGGGCGCGGGCCCAGGCTGTTGGCGCTGAGATAGGGGCGGGCCCACTTCATGGACTCCCAGGATACGGCCTCTTCCTTGCCATCGCGGGTCATGACCAGGATGCCGCTCTTCTCCACCTGGGTGACCACGGCCGGGTCCTGGCCGCCGACGATGCGCTGCTTCTGGATCAGCGCGGCCCATTCGGCGCGACTCTGGTTCGGCCACTGGGCCTCGGGGCCGCGATAGCCGTGGCGGCGGTCGTATTCGGTCAGGCCGTCGCGCACGGCCTCGAAGGCGTCCGTCTGCAGCCGGCTGTCGATGGTGGTGTAGACCTGATAGCCATCGGTGTAGGCATCGCCACCATAGCGTCCGACCATCTCCGCCCGCGCCATCTCGGCGATGTAGGGGGCATTGAGTTCCGGCACGGCGACGTGGTGATAGGCCTCGAGCGGCTCGGCGATGCCGGCCTGGTAGGCCGCCTGGTCGATGTAACCGAGCTTGAACATGCGTTCGAGGATCCAGTTGCGTCTTTCCAGGCTACGCTCAGGATTAGCGACCGGATTGTAACGGGACGGCGCCTTGGGCAGGCCGGCGATCATCGCCATCTGGGCGACGGTCAGGTCCTTGATGGACTTGCCGTAGTAGACCTGGGCGGCGGCCTCGATGCCGTAGGCGCGGTTGCCCAGGTAGATCTTGTTGACGTAGAGCTCGAGGATCTCGTCCTTGGTCAGTTGGCGCTCGATTTGCAGGGCCAACAAAATCTCGGTGAATTTGCGCGAGAAGCTACGCTCGCTGGTAAGGAAGTAGTTCTTGGCGACCTGCATGGTGATGGTGCTGCCGCCGGTCTGGATGTGTCCCGTCTTGACCAGCTGGCTCACCGCGCGCATCAGGCTTTTCACATCGACGCCATAATGATTGGCGAAGTTGTCGTCTTCGGCGGAGAGCAGGGCATGGATGAAATCGGGCGGAATTTCGCTGAAGCGCAGCGGCGAGCGGCGCATCTCACCGAATTCGGCGATGAGTTTGCCATCGGCGCTGTACACCCGCAGTGGTATCTGCAGCTGGACGTTACGCAGGGCGTCGATGGAGGGCAGGCTGGGGCTGAGGTAGAGGAAGGCGCCGCTCAGGCCCAGCAACAGGCTGCAGACCAGGGCGACCAGCGACCACCAGAAAAACTTCAGAACACGCATCAAGAGACTTTTCGAATGGAAAGAGGGAAAGGGCGACAGGTGACGGTCAGCCTACACGGCGTCGCCATTATAGGCGCGTTTGGCGGTTGGCCGCTATTTGCTCGGGTGTCAAGTCTGTTATCTAATGCGCGTCCGCGGAACACCACCGTCGCTCATAGGGAACTGATGTGCTAGGGCTATTCAGAAAGAAGGCGAATACGCTGCTGGGTATCGACGTCAGTTCGACATCCGTGAAACTCATCGAGTTGAGCCGTTCGGGCGGACGCTATCGGGTGGAAGCCTATGCGGTGGAACCCTTGCCGGCCAACGCCGTGGTCGAGAAGAACATCGCCGAGCTGGAAGGCGTCGGCCTGGCCATCGGGCGGGTGCTGGTCAAGGCCCGTACCTCCGCCCGTAGCGCTGCCGTGGCGGTGTCCGGATCGGCGGTGATCGCCAAGACCATCGAGATGGATGCCGGTCTGTCCGACGACGAGCTGGAAAATCAGATCAAGCTCGAAGCCGACCAGTACATCCCCTATCCGCTGGACGAGGTCGCCATCGACTTCGAGGTGCAAGGCCCGTCGCCGCGCAATGCCGAGCGCGTTGAGGTGCTCCTTGCCGCCTGCCGGAAGGAAAACGTCGAGGTCCGTGAGGCGGCCCTGGCACTGGCCGGCGTCTCGGCCAAGGTGGTCGATGTCGAGGCCTACGCCCTGGAGCGGGCCTATCAGTTGCTCGCCAACCAGTTGGGTGGCCACGTCGATGACCTGACCGTGGCGGTCGTCGACATCGGCGCCACCATGACCACCCTGAGCGTGCTGCACAACGGCAAGACCATCTACACCCGCGAGCAACTGTTCGGCGGCCGTCAGCTGACCGAGGAAATCCAGCGGCGCTATGGCCTGTCGGTGGAAGAGGCGGGCCTGGCCAAGAAACAGGGTGGACTGCCGGACGATTACCAGAGCGAGGTCCTGACCCCCTTCCGCGAGGCGGTGGTGCAGCAGGTGGCGCGCTCGCTGCAGTTCTTCTTCGCCGCCGGGCAATACAATGATGTGGACTACATCTTGCTTGCCGGAGGAACAGCGTCAATTTCCGGACTCGACCGCTTGATCCAGCAGAAAATCGGCACCCCGACCGTCCTCGCCAATCCCTTTGCCGACATGAGCGTCAGCAACAAGGTCAACGCGGCGGCTCTGACGGGGGATGCTCCGGCGCTGATGATCGCCTGTGGCCTGGCCATGAGGAGTTTCGACTAAATGGCCCGCATCAACCTCTTGCCCTGGCGGGAACAGCTGCGCGAAGAAAGGCGCAAGCAGTTCCTGGTGATCCTGGGCGGCATCTTCGTGCTGTCGTGCGGCGCCGTGTTCCTCGCCGATCAGTACCTGTCCGGGGAAATCGCCCATCAGGAGGCGCGCAATGCTTTCCTCCAGCAGAACATTGCCCAGCTGGACGTCCGCATCAAGGAGATCAGCGAGCTCAAGACCCGTCGCCAGCAGTTGCTGGCGCGGATGAAGATCATCCAGGACCTGCAGGGCAACCGCCCGGTAATCGGCCATGTGTTCGATCAACTGGTGCGGACGCTGCCGGACGGCGTGTTTTTCCGCGAACTGAAGATGCAGGGTGACACCCTGTCCATCAGCGGCGAGGCGGAGTCCAACAACCGGGTATCCAACCTGATGCGTAACCTGGATGCCTCGGACTGGTTCGCCTCGCCTACGCTGATCGAAGTGAAGGCGACCACCGCGGGTGCGGTGGACCAGGCCAACACCTTCCAGCTCACCGTCAAGCAGACCCAGCCCGGTGGTCCTGCGCCCACGCCGGCACCGCTCGCCAAGGGAGGCAAACCATGAGTCTCGCCGATTCCCTGGCCAGTCTGCGCAAGATCGACATCAATGACCTGGACTTCGAGAACCTTGGTTCCTGGCCCAAGCCGATCAAGGTCATCGCCTGTCTTCTGATCGTGCTGGTGGTGCTGCTGCTCGGCTATCAGTTCCACCTCAGCGACATGGAAGCGCAGTTGGAAAGCCAGAGGGCCCAGGAAGAAGCCCTCAAGCAGCAATATGCCAGCAAGGCCTTCCAAGCCGCCAACCTCGACGCCTACAAGCAGCAGATGGTGGAGATGGAGGAGTCCTTCGGTGCCTTGCTACGCCAATTGCCGGGCGACACCGAGGTGCCGGCACTGCTGGAGGACATCACCCGTACCGGGCTCGGCAGTGGTCTCGAGTTCGAGCAGATCAAGCTGCTGCCGGAGGTGACGCAGCAGTTCTATGTCGAATTGCCGATCCAGATCACCGTCGTCGGCAGCTATCATGACCTGGCGACCTTCGTCAGCAGCGTGTCCAGCCTGCCGCGCATCGTCACCCTGCACGACTTCGATCTCAAGCCCGTGGGCGACAAGAACGGGGTCGGTGGCGGCACTGTTTCCGGAGGTGGCGGCAAGTTGCGCATGAACGTCCTGGCCAAGACCTATCGCTACAACGACAAGGGGCTCGGCAAATGAGAACGCCCCTGTTGCTCTGCTTGCTGACCACCGTGCTGGTGGGCTGCGGTTCCAGCGATACCAGCGATCTGCAGGCGTTCATGGACGAGACCCGCGCCAAGCCGCGCGGCTCCATCGAACCGCTGCCGCAGTTTCGCGCCTACGAGCCTTTCACCTATTCCGCGTCGGCCTTGCGCAGTCCCTTTCAGGCGCCGATACGTATAGATCCCACGGTGCGTCAGCGGGGTACCGGCAACATCAAGCCGGACCCGAATCGACCCAAGCAGTTTCTCGAAGGCTTCAATATCGACACCTTCAGCATGGTGGGCATCCTGGCCAATGCCAGTGGCCGCTATGCGCTGGTCAGCGGTGCTGGCGGCGTGCATCGCGTCAAGGTAGGGGATTACCTGGGGCGTAACGACGGACGCATCACCAAGATTACCGACGGTGAGATCGACGTGATCGAAATCGTCCCGGATGGCGAGGGTGGCTGGCTGGAACGGCCGCTCACCATCACCTTGAAGGAAAAGACTTAAATGGGCAGGGCGAGCACTGTGAACACTACTATCGCGGGACGACTGGGGCTGGGCCTGGCCCTGCTGCTGAGCAGCCTGGCCGGCCAAGTGCTGGCGGCGGATCTGCAGGCCTTGAACGTCGCCTCCCTGCCCGGGGATCGCGTCGAGCTCAAGCTGACCTTCGACCAGCCGGTCGCCGCGCCCAAGGGCTATACCATCGAGCAGCCAGCGCGCATCGCCCTGGACCTGCCCGGGGTATCCAACAAGCTGGGTACCAAGAGCCGCGACCTGGGTAATGGCAATGCCCGCAGCGTGACGGTGGTGGAGGCCGGCAACCGCACCCGGCTGATCATCAACCTCACCAACCTGGCCAGTTACGATACCCGCGTCGACGGGCGTAATCTCTTCGTCACCATCGGTGGCACGGCGGGCCGGCAGACGGCCGCCGCCCAGGGTGGCCTGACCCCCAATCTGCCGCGCGCGGTAGCCCCCGCCACCGTGACCGCCCCGGCGACGGGTGGCGTGGCACGGACGGTCTCGCCAGCCACCCCGGCTACGTCCAGCGTGGCGGCCATGACCACCGCCCGACCGCAACTGCGTGGCAAGGCGATCCGCCATATCGATTTCCAGCGCGGTCCCCAGGGTGAGGGCAACGTGGTCATCGACCTGAGCGAGACCGGCATCAATCCGGATATCCAGGAGCAGGGCGGCAAGATTCGCCTGACCTTTGCCGGTACCCAGCTGCCCGAAGAGCTGCGGGTACGGTTGGACGTCAAGGATTTCGCCACCCCGGTGCAGTTCGTCAACGCCTCGGCTGACAGTAGCGGTGCCTCCATCGTCATCGAGCCGACCGGTACCTACGACTACCTGGCCTACCAGACCAACAACCGCCTGACCCTGAGCGTCAAGCCGCTCACCACCGAGGAGAAGGAAAAGCGCGCCGCCGATCGCTTCACCTACACCGGTGAGAAGCTGTCGCTCAACTTCCAGGATATCGACGTGCGCTCGGTGCTGCAGTTGATCGCCGACTTCACCAACCTCAACCTGGTGGCGAGCGACACCGTGCAGGGCAACATCACCCTGCGCCTGCAGAACGTGCCCTGGGACCAGGCCCTGGATCTGATCCTCAAGACCAAGGGGCTCGACAAGCGCCAGATCGGCAACGTGCTGCTGGTGGCGCCAGCCGACGAGATCGCCGCCCGCGAGCGCCAGGAGCTGGAATCCCAGAAGCAGATCCAGCAACTGGCCCCGCTGCGCCGTGACCTCATCCAGGTCAACTACGCCAAGGCGGCCGACATCGCCAAGCTGTTCCAGTCGGTGACCAGCGCCGACAAGACCGCCGACGAGCGTGGCTCCATCTCGGTGGACGAGCGCACCAACAGCATCATCGCCTACCAGACCCAGAACCGCCTGGACGAGCTGCGGCGGATCGTTTCCCAGCTGGACATCCCGGTGCGCCAGGTAATGATCGAGGCGCGGCTGGTGGAAGCCAACGTCGACTACAGCAAGCAGTTGGGCGTGCGCTGGGGGGGCAATGCCACTTCGGGTAACTTCGCGGTCTACGGCAAGGACGGCGCTACCACGGTCAACCAGACGACAGGGCAGGTCTACCTTCCCGGCACGACCACCATCGGCAACTACACCGCGACTAGTGGTGTGGCCCCTACGCCCTTCGTCGACATGGGTGTCAGCGGCAGCACCTCGGGTATCGGTATCGGCTTCATGGTCGGCGGCAAGATGCTCGACCTGCAGCTGTCCGCTCTCCAGGCCAGCGGTAATGGTGAAATCATCTCCCAGCCCAAGGTGGTGACCTCGGACAAGGAGACCGCCAAGATCCTGCGCGGTACCGAGATTCCCTACCAGGAAGCCAGTTCCAGTGGCGCCACCAGCACCAGCTTCAAGCAGGCCGCTCTGTCGCTGGAGGTGACCCCGCAGATCACGCCGGACAATCGCATCATCATGGAGGTCAAGGTCAACAAGGATGCGCCGGACTACCAGAATGCCCTGAATGGCGTACCGCCGATCAGCAAGAACGAGGTCAATGCCAAGGTGCTGGTGAGCGATGGCGAGACCATCGTGCTCGGTGGGGTGTTCTCCAATACCCAGACCCGATCCACCATCAAGGTGCCTATGTTGGGCGACATTCCCTATGTAGGGCGGCTGTTCCGCCGGGATGCGGTCACCGACAGCAAAGTGGAGCTGCTGATTTTCCTCACGCCGCGTATCATGAACAACCAGGCGATAGCGGTTGGTCGATGACATAAGTGCGTAATCTGTTTCTGGTAGGGCCGATGGGCTCGGGCAAGAGCACCATCGGTCGGCTTCTGGCGAAGGAGTTGCGGTTGCCGTTCAAGGATTCCGACAAGGTAATCGAAGAACGCACCGGTGCCGACATTCCCTGGATCTTCGATGTGGAAGGCGAGCAAGGCTTTCGCGAGCGCGAGAGAGCCGCGATCGCCGACCTGTGCGCCGAAAACGGCCTGGTCATGGCGACCGGAGGCGGCGCGGTGCTGCGCGAGGATAATCGCCAGGCGCTCAAGCGCGGTGGCCGGGTGATCTATCTGCATGCCTCCATCGAGCAGCAGATCGAGCGCACCGCCCGCGATCGCAACCGCCCGCTGCTGCAGACGGCCGATCCGGCGGCGGTCCTGCGCAACCTGATGGCCATGCGCGATCCGCTCTATCGCGAGATCGCCGACATCGTCATCGAAACCGATGAGCGGCCGCCGCGGCTGGTGGTGTTGCAGATACTCGACCGTCTGAAAGCCCTGGCGCCGCATTAAAGCCGCAGGCGTTCTGCGCTATGCTAGGCGCCCTTTGAATCAAGGTGACGGCATGCGGACTCTTCACGTCGAGCTCGGTGAGCGCAGCTACCCGATCTACATCGGCCAGGGCCTTCTGGATCGGCCGGAATGCTTCCTGCCGCATCTCGCCGGGCGCAAGGTGGCCATCGTCACCAACGACACCATCGCGCCGCTCTATCTGGAGCGTCTGATGCGGACGCTGGGTGATCGACCGATCAGCTCGATCGTGCTGCCCGATGGCGAGGCGCACAAGAATTGGGAAACCCTGCAGCTGATCTTCGACGGTCTGCTGCAGGACCGCCACGACCGCAAGACCACTCTCATCGCCCTGGGGGGCGGGGTGATCGGCGACATGGGCGGCTTCGCCGCCGCCTGCTACCAGCGCGGTGTGGACTTCATCCAGGTGCCGACCACCCTACTGTCCCAGGTGGATTCCTCGGTGGGTGGCAAGACCGGCATCAACCACCCGCTCGGCAAGAACATGATCGGTGCCTTCTACCAGCCCAAGGCGGTGGTCATCGACACCGACAGCCTGTCCAGCCTGCCGGCGCGTGAGCTGTCGGCCGGGCTGGCCGAAGTCATCAAGTACGGCCTGATCTGCGACGAGCCCTTCCTCGGCTGGCTCGAAGAGCACGCCGAGGCTCTGCTGTCCCTCGACCAGGCGGCGCTCACCGAGGCCATCGAGCGTTCCTGTGCCGCCAAGGCCGCCGTGGTGGGTACCGATGAGCGGGAGTCGGGGCTGCGTGCCATCCTCAACCTCGGCCATACCTTCGGTCATGCCATCGAGACCCACCAGGGCTATGGTGTCTGGCTGCACGGCGAAGCCGTCTCGGCCGGGATGGTGATGGCGTTGCAGATGTCCCTGTTGCTGGGCTGGTTGAGTGCCGAGCAGCGCGACCGCGCCATTCGCCTGCTGGTGCGGGTAGGGCTTCCCGTGGTGCCGCCGGCGGACATGCAGCCGGCCGATTTCGAACGCCTCATGGCGGTGGACAAGAAGGTCCTGGATGGACAACTCCGGCTGGTGCTGCTCAGTGACCTGGGCCAGGCCGTGGTGACCGCCGACTTCGCCCGCGACATTCTCGAGCAGACGCTGCGTACCGATTACCAAGCGCTGACCGCCCAGTAAGGAGAACAAGAGAGTCCCATGTCCAATCTGCACGCCGACGAAGCCTTCCTCGGTCACTATCAGTTCACTCACGATCCCTTCGCCGCTCGGGTACCCGGCTTCAAGTTCTTCCCGGCGCAACGCAAGCCGGTGCTGGGGCAACTGCACCACCTGGCACGTTACAGCCAGTTGCTGCTGGTGGTCAGCGGTCCGCAGGGCAGTGGCAAGACGCTGCTGCGCCAGGCGCTGGTGGCCAGCACCAAGAAGGAAGCCGTGCATTGCGTGGTGATCTCCGCACAGAACGGCGGCGACGCCCGTACCGTGCTGGGCCAGGTCGCCAAGGGGGTCGGGGCGAGCAGCCAGACTCCCGCGGCCATCCTCGAGCAGGCGGCGGAAGTGCGCCTGGCGGGGCAGGAGGTCTATATCCTGGTGGATGACGCCGAGGCGCTGGCCACTCCCGCGCTGGAAGCCCTGCTGGAACTGGCTGGTGGCGCCGAGAAGGAACGTCTGCACGTCTTCCTGTTCGGCGAGGCCGAGGTAGTGATGCGCCTCGAGGACATCGCCCAGGGTGAAGAGCGCTACCACGCCATCGAATTGCTGCCCTACAGCGAGAGCGAGGCCGAAGAATATCTGGCCCAACGCCTGGAAGGTGCCGGCCAAGGCCTGGAGATCTTCACCGACGAGCAACTCGCGACCATTCACGAACGCTCCGGCGGCTGGCCGGGACGGCTCAACGAGGAAGCGCGGGACGTGCTGGTGGCTGGCATGAGCGCCCGCCGCAAGAAGGCCGCTGCGCCGGCCAAGAGCTCGCGCAACCTGCTGGCCGCCTTGCCGCGCAAGCATCTGGTCATCCTGGGCGTCGTGGTGCTGGCGGTGGGTGCCGCGGCGCTGTCGCTCAAGGGCGGCAAGAGCGAGGCGCCGGCCACTGCCGCGAGCGGCCAGGCGCTGCCGCTGGGTGGTCAGGGCTCGGCCTCGGCCAGCAAGGACGCCCAGGTCGCGCCTATCCAGTTCGATGGCTCTTCCAAGCCGCTGCCCCTGCCGCTGGTAGGTGAATCGCAGCCGGTGATCCGCGAGCCCCTGGCGGAAGCGGCCGGGGGTCGCCAGGCTGGTACCGCAGCGGGCAATGACCTGGGGGCGGGCGGAGTACCGCCGACCGTGACCACGGACGCGCCGCCGATCAGCGATGAAGATGAGCTGCCCAGCCGCACGCCCGCGCGCACGCCGGCGCCCAGTGCCCCGGCGGTCGCCGCACCGGCGCCCAAGCACACGGCGTCCGCGCCGACGGCTCCGACACCCGCCAAGCCGGCTCCTGCCGCTGCTCCGGCCCATGCTGCCGGAGGTGCCGCCGCTGGCTGGTACGGCAGCCAGTCCGGGAGCAAGTATGCCCTGCAGGTCGTGGGGACCAGCACCGAGAAGGCCGCCCAGGCGTTCATCGCCAGCCAGGCCGACAGTGGCAACTTCCGTTATTTCAAGAAGAGCTACCAGGGCAAGGCGCTCTATGTGGTGACCTACGGTAGCTTCGCCAATCGCGCGGCAGCCGAGGCGGCGGTCAAGCAGCTGCCGGCCAAGGTCCAGGCCAGTAAACCCTGGCCGCGCACCTTCGCCAGCATTCAGCAGGACATCGCTACCAGTCGTTGATTCTTGCTTGACACGAAAGGAAAGCCCCGGTGCTATCACGAGAGTGACGCCGGGGCTTTCTTTTTTGCGTCATTGAATTTTCATCAGGTGTCATCGGTGTTTGTCGAAGCCATTTTTTTCGCTACACTGGACGGCCTTTGACTGTCCGAAAAAAGTTCAAATAAACGGACCGTTTTGTGATGCCTTCGCAATAACCTGATTGCCGGTGAGAGCGCTATGAAAGCAGGCCTGTTCAATCCCGATAGCTTCAAGGACAACTGCGGCTTCGGCCTGATCGCCCATATGCAGGGCGAGCCCAGCCATGACCTGCTGGAAACGGCCATCGAAGCCCTGACCTGCATGACCCACCGTGGCGGTATCAACGCCGATGGCAAGACCGGCGACGGTTGCGGTCTGCTCATGCAGAAGCCGGACGCCTTCCTGCGCGCCATCGCCCAGGAGCAGTTCGGCGCCGAATTGCCCGAGCAATACGCCGCCGGCGTGGTGTTCTTCAACCAGGACGAGGCCCGTGCCGAGCAGGCCCGTGCCAACATGAACCTGGAGATCGAGGCCGCTGGCCTGACCCTGGTCGGCTGGCGCCAGGTACCCATCGATACCTCCGTGCTGGGTGAGCTGGCCCTGGCCCGCCTGCCGCGCATCGAGCAGGTGTTCGTCGCCGGTCCCGGTCTCGACGACCAGCAGTTCGGGGTCAAGCTGTTCTCCGCCCGCCGCCGCTCCTCGGTGCGCAACGCCGAGGACGCCGAGCACTACATCTGCAGCCTGTCGTCCAAGGTGATCGTCTATAAAGGCCTGATGATGCCGGCGGATCTGGCTGCCTTCTATCCGGACCTCGGCGATCCGCGCCTGGCCACCGCCATCTGCGTGTTCCACCAGCGCTTCTCCACCAATACCCTGCCGAAGTGGCCGCTGGCGCAGCCCTTCCGCTATCTCGCCCACAACGGCGAGATCAACACCATCACCGGCAACCGCAACTGGGCGCAGGCGCGGCGGACCAAGTTCGTCAACGAGCTGATCCCGGACCTTGACCAGCTCGGTCCGCTGGTGAACCGCGTCGGTTCCGACTCCTCCAGCATGGACAACATGCTGGAGCTGCTGGTGACCGGCGGCATGGATCTGTTCCGCGCCGTGCGCATGATCATTCCGCCGGCCTGGCAGAACGTCGAGACCATGGACGCCGATCTGCGCGCCTTCTACGAATTCAACTCCATGCACATGGAGCCCTGGGACGGTCCGGCCGGCGTGGTGCTGACCGAAGGCCGCTACGCCGTCTGCCTGCTCGACCGCAACGGCCTGCGCCCGGCGCGCTGGGTGACCACCAAGAACGGCTACATCACCCTGGCCTCGGAAGTCGGCGTCTGGAACTACCAGCCCGATGACGTCATCGCCAAGGGCCGGGTCGGTCCGGGTCAGATCCTCGCCGTGGACACCGAGACCGGCGAGGTGCTGCAGACCGACGATATCGACAGCCGCCTCAAGGCACGTCATCCCTACAAGCAGTGGCTGCGCAAGAACGCCATGCGTATCCAGGCGACCCTGGACGACAACGATCACGGTTCGGCCTTCTACGACCAGGATCAGCTGCGCCAGTACATGAAGATGTTCCAGGTTACCTTCGAAGAGCGTGACCAAGTCTTGCGCCCGCTGGGCGAGCAGGGCCAGGAAGCCGTGGGCTCCATGGGTGACGACACCCCCATGGCGGTGCTGTCGCGCCGTATCCGCTCCCCCTACGACTACTTCCGCCAGCAATTCGCCCAGGTCACCAACCCGCCGATCGACCCGCTGCGCGAGTCCATCGTCATGTCCCTGGAGACCTGCCTGGGTGCCGAGCGCAACGTCTTCGAGGAAACCGCCGAACACGCCGATCGCGCCATCCTGAGCAGCCCGGTGATCTCGCCGGCCAAGTGGCGGACGATCCTCAACATGCCCAAGCCCGGCTTCGAGCATGTCAAGATCGACCTCAACTACCCCGAGTCCATGGGCCTCGAGGCGGCGCTACGCAACATCGTCGAGCAGGCCGAGGAGGCCGTGCGCGCCGGCAAGGTGCTGCTGGTGCTGACCGACCGTCACATCGAGCCGGGCAAGCTGCCGGTGCACGCGGTGCTGGCCACCGGCGCCGTGCATCACCACCTGGTCAACCTGGGCCTGCGCACCAGCAGCAACATCCTGGTGGAGACCGCCACCGCCCGTGATCCGCACCACTTCGCCGTGCTGCTGGGCTTCGGTGCCACCGCGGTCTATCCGTTCCTGGCCTACGAGGTGCTGGGCGACCTGATCCGCACCGGCGAGGTGCTGGGCGATCTCTACGAGGTATTCAAGTACTACCGCAAGGGCATCACCAAGGGCCTGCTCAAGGTGATCTCCAAGATGGGCATCTCCACCGTCGCCTCCTATCGCGGCGCCCAGCTGTTCGAAGCCGTGGGCCTGGCGGACGAGGTCACCGACCTCTGCTTCCCCGGTGTCACCAGCCGCATCAAGGGTGCGCGCTTCGTCGACCTGGAAGCCGAGCAGAAGCTGCTGGCCGGTGAAGCCTGGAACAACCGCAAGCCGATCCAGCCGGGTGGCCTGCTCAAGTTCGTCTATGGCGGCGAGTACCACGCTTACAACCCGGACGTGGTCAATCTGCTGCAGGCCGCCGTGCAACAGGGCGACTACGCCAAGTTCCGCGAATACACCGCGCTGGTGGACCAGCGCCCGGTGGCCATGATCCGCGACCTGCTCAAGGTCAAGACCAGCGACCAGCCCCTGGCCCTGGAAGAGGTCGAGCCGCTGGCCAACATCTTCACCCGCTTCGATGCCGCCGGTATCTCCCTGGGTGCCCTGTCGCCGGAGGCCCACGAGGCCCTGGCCGAGGCCATGAACCGTCTGGGCGGTCGCTCCAATTCCGGTGAGGGTGGCGAGGACCCGGCGCGCTACGGCACCATCAAGAGCTCCAAGATCAAGCAGGTGGCCACCGGCCGCTTCGGCGTCACCCCCGAGTACCTGGTCAACGCCGAGGTGCTGCAGATCAAGGTGGCCCAGGGCGCCAAGCCCGGCGAGGGCGGCCAGCTGCCCGGTGGCAAGGTCAACGGCCTGATCGCCAAGCTGCGCTATGCGGTGCCCGGCGTGACCCTGATCTCGCCGCCGCCGCACCACGACATCTATTCCATCGAAGACCTGGCCCAACTGATCTTCGACCTCAAGCAGGTCAACCCCAAGGCGCTGGTGTCGGTCAAGCTGGTCTCCGAGCCGGGCGTGGGCACCGTAGCCGCGGGTGTGGCCAAGGCCTATGCCGACCTCATCACCATCTCCGGCTACGACGGCGGTACCGGCGCTTCGCCGGTCACTTCCATCAAGTACGCCGGCTCGCCCTGGGAACTGGGCCTGGCCGAGGCGCACCAGACCCTGAGAGGCAACGACCTGCGCGGCAAGGTGCGGGTGCAGACCGACGGTGGCCTGAAGACCGGCCTGGACGTGATCAAGGCGGCCATCCTCGGCGCCGAGAGCTTCGGCTTCGGCACCGCGCCGATGATCGCCCTGGGCTGCAAGTACCTGCGCATCTGCCACCTGAACAACTGCGCCACCGGCGTCGCCACCCAGAACGACCGGCTGCGCAAGGAACACTTCATCGGCACGGTGGAGATGGTGATGAATTTCTTCACCTTCATCGCCGAGGAAACCCGCGAGTGGCTGGCCAAGCTGGGTGTGCGCAGCCTGGGCGAGCTGATCGGCCGTACCGACCTGCTGGAGATCCTGCCGGGCGAGACCGCCAAGCAGCAGCACCTGGATCTCACCCCGCTGCTGGGTAGCGACCATATTCCGGCGGAGAAGCCGCAGTTCTGCCAGGTGGAGAAGAACCCGCCGTTCGACCAGGGGCTGCTGGCCGAGGAAATGGTGCGCCTGGCACTGCCGGGCATCGAAAAGCTCGAGGGCGGCGAATTCAGCCTGAGCATCGGCAACTGCGACCGCTCCATCGGTGCCCGCGTCTCCGGCGAAATCGCCCGGCGCCATGGCAACCAGGGCATGGTCAAGGCGCCAGTGACCTTCCGCTTCAAGGGCACCGCCGGCCAAAGCTTTGGCGTGTGGAACGCCGGTGGCCTGCATCTGTATCTGGAAGGCGATGCCAACGACTACGTGGGCAAGGGCATGACCGGCGGCAAGCTGGTCATCACCCCGCCCCAGGGCGCGGGTTTCAAGAGCCAGGAGTCGGCCATCATCGGCAACACCTGCCTCTACGGCGCCACCGGTGGCAAACTGTTCGCCGCCGGCACCGCCGGTGAGCGTTTCGGAGTGCGTAACTCCGGCGCCCATACCGTGGTGGAAGGTACCGGTGACCATTGCTGCGAATACATGACCGGCGGCTTCGTCTGCGTCCTGGGCAAGACCGGCTACAACTTCGGCTCGGGCATGACCGGCGGCTTCGCCTATGTGCTGGACCTGGACAACGGCTTCTACGACCGGGTCAACCACGAATTGGTGGAAATCCAGCGCATCAACAGCGAGGCCATGGAAGCCTATCGTAGCCACCTGGAAGGGGTGCTGGCCGAGTACGTGCGCGAGACCGGCAGTGCCTGGGGCAGCCATCTCCATGAGAACCTGGACGACTACCTGCGCAAGTTCTGGCTGGTGAAGCCCAAGGCCGCGAGCCTGGCCTCGCTGCTGGTCAGCACCCGCGCCCGTCCGGAATAACGACTTCGATGCCGGCTCCGCAGGGCGCCGGTTTCACCGTGCTAGCTCGTGACGCCCAGTTGAAGGGGCGTCGCTTCAAGAGGTTTGGAAATGGCTGAACGTCTGAACAACGACTTCCAGTTCATCGAGGTCGGTCGCAAGGATCCGAAGAAGAAGCTGCTGCGTCAGCGCAAGAAGGAATTCGTCGAGATCCACGATCCCTTCAAGCCGCAGCAGGCCGCCGAGCAGGCGCACCGCTGCCTGGGCTGCGGCAACCCCTATTGCGAATGGAAGTGCCCGGTGCACAACTTCATTCCCAACTGGCTCAAGCTGGTGTCCGAGGGCAACATCCTGGCCGCGGCTGAACTGTCGCACCAGACCAATACCCTGCCCGAGGTCTGTGGCCGGGTCTGCCCGCAGGATCGTCTCTGCGAGGGGGCCTGCACCCTCAACGACGGCTTCGGCGCGGTGACCATCGGCTCGGTGGAGAAATACATCACCGATACCGCCTTCGCCATGGGCTGGCGCCCGGACATGTCCAAGGTCAAGCCCACCGGCAAGCGCGTCGCCGTCATCGGTGCCGGTCCGGCCGGCCTGGGCTGTGCCGACATCCTGGTGCGCAATGGCGTGACGCCGGTGGTGTTCGACAAGCACCCCGAGATCGGCGGCCTGCTGACCTTCGGTATTCCAGAGTTCAAGCTGGAAAAGACCGTACTCAGTCGTCGTCGTGAGGTCTTCGGCGGGATGGGCGTGGAATTCCGCCTCAACACCGAGGTGGGCAAGGACGTGACCATGGACCAGCTGCTCGAGGAGTTCGATGCGGTCTTCCTCGGCATGGGCACCTACACCTACATGAAGGGTGGCTTCCCGGGTGAAGACCTGCCCGGCGTGCACGATGCCCTGGATTTCCTGGTGGCCAACGTCAATCGCAACCTGGGCTTCGAAAAGGATGCGGCCGACTTCGTGGACATGAAGGGCAAGCGCGTGGTGGTACTGGGTGGCGGTGACACCGCCATGGACTGCAACCGCACCTCCATCCGCCAGGGCGCCAAGAGCGTGACCTGCGCCTACCGCCGCGACGCCGCCAATATGCCGGGCTCGCGCAAGGAAGTGAAGAACGCCAAGGAAGAGGGGGTGAAGTTCCTGTTCAACCGCCAGCCCATTGCCATCATCGGCGAAGACAAGGTAGAAGGCGTCAAGGTGGTGGAGACCCGCCTGGGTGAGCCCGATGCCCGCGGCCGCCGCAGCCCCGAGCCGATCCCCGGTTCCGAGGAAATCCTGCCGGCCGATGCAGTCGTCATCGCCTTCGGTTTCCGCCCGAGTCCGGCGCCCTGGTTCGACCAATTCGGCATCGACCTCGACAGCCAGGGTCGCGTCGTCGCGCCTGGCCTGAGCGAGTTCAAGCACCAGACCAGCAACCCGAAGATCTTCGCCGGTGGCGACATGGTGCGTGGGTCCGACCTGGTGGTGACTGCTATCTTCGAAGGCCGCAACGCCGCCGAGGGCATCCTCGACTACCTGGGCGTCTAACGTCCGACGGCTGTACAGCAGCCGACCGGTGCCGAGCCGGTCGGCTTTTTTGTGGCTGAAAGATTATCGCGGCCATGCCGGTGCGCCGTAGCGACCGCTCCTACGGGAAGTGATGCCTCTGTAGGAGCGATCGCTAAGGCGCAATGGCATGGCCGCAACGCCGCCGCGGGAATCCTCGACCACCTAGGCGGCTAAGTCGCCATGGGTGGACAAGAGTTGAGCGGTGCCGGGCCGATCGGCTTTTTCTTGGGCGCTATTCGGGGGCGGGGCTGCGTTCTGGTGCAGCGAGAGGCGGGGGAGGGTGTTGGGGAGGCCGTGCCAGAGCGCTCGCCGCGCCCTGGCACAGGGTCTGCAAAGATCCCGGTTCTCTCTTCCGAGGTACTGCCATGAACAAGCCTGAAATGACCGCTGCCATTCTCGCTGCCAAGCAGCGCCTGGGCCTGAGCTGGGCCGCGATCGCCGCCAGCCTGGAAATGTCGCCGGTCTGGACTACTTCAGCCTGCCTGGGCATGAACAGCATGGCGCCCGAGGTAGCGGAGCGCCTGTGCCAGGTCCTGGAGTTGCCGGCCGAGGTATCCCTGGCCCTGCAAGCCTTTCCGCATAAGCATTGGGACAAGGCCGTGCCGACCGATCCGCTGATCTATCGCTTCTACGAGATGATCAACGTCTACGGCGATACCATCAAAACCCTGATCCACGAAGAATTTGGCGACGGCATCATGAGCGCCATCGACTTCAGCATGGACATCTCGCGGGTGGCCGATCCCAAGGGCGACCGGGTGCAGATCGTCCTCAACGGCAAGTTCCTGCCCTACAAGAGCTGGTGAACCGATCACCGCGATAGACAAAAGGCACGCCCCGGCGCCGTGCCTTTTGCCAGCCGCTTTGCGACAATGCCGGCACTTTTGCTGCCGGATGTCGCCATGACCGCCCTGAAGAACGACCGTTTCCTGCGTGCCCTGCTCAAGCAGCCGGTGGATGTCACCCCGGTGTGGATGATGCGCCAGGCCGGGCGTTACCTGCCCGAGTACCGCGCCAGCCGGGCCCGCGCCGGGGACTTCATGAGTCTGTGCAAGAACCCGCAGTTCGCCTGCGAGGTGACCCTGCAGCCGCTGGAACGCTATCCGCTGGATGCGGCCATCCTCTTCTCCGACATCCTCACCATCCCCGATGCCATGGGTCAGGGCCTGTACTTCGAGACCGGCGAGGGCCCGCGCTTTCGTAAGGTGATCGATACTCCGGCGGACATCGAGGCGCTGCCGATTCCCGATGCCGAAAAGGATCTGGGCTACGTGATGGACGCGGTGCGCACCATCCGCGCCGCCCTGGATGGCCGGGTACCCTTGATCGGCTTTTCCGGCAGCCCCTGGACCCTGGCGACCTACATGATCGAAGGCGGCTCCAGCAAGGATTTCCGCAAGGCCAAGGCCATGCTCTACGACACCCCCGAAGCCCTGCACCTGTTGCTGGACAAGCTGGCCCAGGCGGTCACCGCCTACCTCAACGGCCAGATTCGCGCCGGCGCCCAGGCGGTGCAGATCTTCGATACCTGGGGCGGCAACCTGTCGGCGGCGGCCTACCAGGAATTTTCCCTGGCCTATATGCGCAAGATCGTCGCCGGGCTGATCCGCGAACATGAAGGACGCCGGGTGCCGGTGATCCTCTTCACCAAGAACGGCGGTCTCTGGCTGGAAAGTCTGGCGGACAGCGGCGCCGAGGCCCTGGGCCTGGACTGGACCTGCGACCTCGGCGAAGCGCGCCGCCGCGTTGGCAGCAAGGTCGCCCTGCAGGGCAACATGGACCCCAGCGTGCTCTACGCCAAGCCGGCGGCCATTCGGGCCGAGGTAGGGCGCATCCTGGAAAGCTATGGCCAGGGCAGCGGCCACGTCTTCAACCTCGGCCACGGCATCACCCCCGAGGTGGACCCGACCCATGCCGGCGCCTTCATCGAGGCGGTGCACGAGTTGTCCGGGCGTTACCACCAGGGTTGACTGTGCCGGGATCGGCACCGCCGATCCCAGTTCGAGCGAGCGAGTCGCTGCCGGTTGCGGCATAGTCGGGGTTTTCCCGATGGAGCGCCGCCATGGCCCAGATGACCCCGGAAGACTTGCAGCAACTGGCCGAGGACGTGCTCCAGGCCCATGGCTTCAGCCCGGCGCAGGGCGCGGCCATCGCCGCCATGATGGTGGCCGGCCAGCGCGACGACTGCGCCTCCCATGGCATCTATCGGCTGCTGGGCATCGTCAAGACGCTCAAGGCCGGCAAGGTGGTGCCCGATGCCGAGCCGACGGTAGAGGACCTGGCCCCGGCCATCGTCCGCGTCGATGCCGGTGGTGGTTTCTCACCGCTGGCCTTCGAGGCCGGCTTGTCCTTGCTGGAGGCCAAGGCCCGCGCCTGCGGCCTGGCGGCCCTGGCGATCAACCGCTGCGTACACTTCTCGGCGCTCTGGGTGGAAATGGAAGCCCTCACCGCCCGTGGCCTGGTCGCCCTGGCCTGCAATCCGACCCAGGCCTATGTCGCTCCGGCGGGTGGTCGTCGCCCCCTGTTCGGCACCAATCCCATCGCCTTCGGCTGGCCGCGGCCCGAAGGGAATCCCTTCGTCTTCGACTTCGCCACCAGCGCCGTTGCCCGTGGTGAGATCGAGCTGCATCGCCGTGCCGGCAAGGCTCTGCCGGAGGGTTGGGGCGTGGATGCCGACGGCGCGTCCAGCAGCGATGCCCGCACCGTGCTGGAGGAGGGCGCCATGCTCACCTTCGGTGGCCACAAGGGGTCCGCCCTGGCTGCGATGATCGAGTTGCTGGCCGGCCCGCTGATCGGTGATCTCACCAGCCCCGAGTCTTCCGACTTCGACGCCGGCGCCGGCGGGCTGCCCTATCATGGCGAACTCATCCTGGCCTTCGACCCCCAGCGTTTTCTCGGCGCTGCGGTGGCCGACTATCAACAGCGCGCTGAAGCGCTGTTCGCCGGTATCGAGGCCCAGGGTGCCCGGCTGCCGTCGCAGCGGCGCTACCAGGCGCGGGAACGTAATACCGCCCGCGGCTGGCTGGAGGTACCGGACGAGTTGCTCGCCGACGTCCGGGCGTTGCTGCCGGGCTGATGCTCAGCGCGATCCGCGTCACCTGCAGAGGACTGCGACGCCCCGACCTCTGAACCCCGTCGCAGGCTCAAGGTCCACGGCTGGCCCCTTTTCGTGCCAGCCTGGGTCTTCATGTACGCCGACGACACCGACCGCCCCCATCACCGAGGTCTGCTGCTGCTGAGCATCACCCTCATGGTGCTCGTGTACTTCCTCGACAATCTGTCCATCGCCCTGGCCAATCGCTACGTCTATGGCGGCCTGGGCATCGACCAGCGCAGCTACACCCTGGCCACCGCCTGCTACAGCGCCGCGGTCATCCTTACCAGCGCGCCGCACCAGTGGTTCGCCCAGCGCCTGGGCTATCGCAACCTGATCTTCGCCGCGGTCGGCATCCACCTGGTCGGCCAGGTGTTCTGCCTGGTCGCCACCGATCTGCCGACCTTCATCGCCGGTCGCGTGCTGATGGGCGCCGGCGCCGCCACCTTCTTCGCCGGGGCGCGGGTGCTGGTGCAGATGTACTTCTCCGGGCCCCAATTGCCGACCGGCATCCGCGCCTTCGCCTCGGGCGTGCCCTTGGGTGGTGCGCTGGCCTCCTTCACCACCGCGGAGTTGCTGGAAGGTCACCAGTGGCGCGCCATCTTCATGGTGCCGGCGCTGGCCTGCCTGCTGGTGGCATTGTGCGTCTGGCTGTCGCTGCCCCGGCGCTCCCATCCGCTGGAGAACTCCGGCGCGCCCTCGCTGCTGTCCATGGTGCTGTTGGCCGGTGGCAGTCTGTTGCTCACCATCACCACCCAGCGGCTGGCCTTCGACTTCTTCAGCGATGGGCCGCGGCTGGCCCTGGAGTTGCTGGCTGGGGTGGTCATCCTCGGGCTCTACATCTATTACGAGCGGGGCCTGGCGCGGCCGACCCTGGACTTCAAGCACGCCATCACGCCGGGCTTCCTCGCCGGCATGCTGTTCATGATGCTCAACTACTTCCTGCTCGGCGCCTACAACTTCATCATCCCCCAGTACGTGGTCAATGCCCTGCAGGCGCCGGTTTATACCGCGGGTGGGGTCATGGCGCTCGGCTGGCTGTGCGGCCTGGCGCCGCTGTTGATGATCACCTCGGTGCGGCTGCGCGAGCGCTTTCCCTGGGGCGGCTTTCGCAAGTACCTGGTGGGCGGCTATCTGCTGCTGGCCGGCTATGGTTTCTGGATGGTGCGCCAGCACGCCGACGTGCCTCTCTATCAGCAGTTGGTTCCGGGCTTGATGATGCACGGCACCTACCTGATCGGCACCTTCGCGGTGATCATCATGTACACCTTCATGCGCGTCGAGCCGGCCTATTTCAGCCAGGCCTACCAGATCAAGAACATGACCCAGCAACTGGTCATGCCCCTGGGCATCGTGCTGTCCAACGTCTTTCTGCAGTGGCGCGATGCCTTCCATGCCACGGTGCTCAGCGCTGCGGTCACGCCCTATGCCCAGACCTACCAGGCCTATGGCGAGCGCTATCGGCAGGCGACTGGGACGGACAGCGCCCTGGCCCAGATCTCCAGTCTGGTCACCCGCCAGAGCCAGGTGCTGGGCTATCTCGACTACTTCTGGCTGGTCGGTTGGATCGGCCTGGCGCTGGCCGTCTACATGGCCATCCAGCGCCATTTCCGCTAGCGCCGACCGATCGCCAGGCCTTAAGCCGACGTTCAGCGAGCAGCTACCATACTGCTGACCCTTGCCGGTCGTGCCAGTCGCCGGAAGACTGCGCCGGTCGGCCACGTTCCAGTCGGTCCGGAGCTTGCATTGCTGGGCTGTCGAGCTTTGTGGAACAATGCGGGCAACGACATTTTTCAAGGGTGGCAGCCGTGATCGACGCTGATGGTTTTCGCCCCAATGTCGGCATCATTCTCGCCAACGATGCCGGCCAAGTACTGTGGGCCCGCCGGATCAACCAGGATGCCTGGCAGTTTCCCCAGGGTGGGATCGATGATCGGGAGACGCCCGAAGAGGCGCTGTACCGGGAGCTGAACGAAGAGGTAGGGCTGAGCCCCGACGACGTCCGTATCCTGGCCTGTACCCGGGGCTGGCTGCGCTATCGTCTGCCGCAGCGCATGGTGCGCACGCACAGCCGGCCGCTGTGCATCGGCCAGAAGCAGAAGTGGTTCCTGCTGCGGCTGACGGCGGAAGAGCAGCGCGTGCGGATGGACGTGACGGGCAAGCCGGAATTCGATGGCTGGCGCTGGGTGAGCTACTGGTACCCCTTGGGCCAGGTGGTGACCTTCAAGCGAGAGGTCTATCGGCGGGCGCTCAAGGAGTTGGCACCCCGCTTGCTGGCCTGATTACCGGCTTGGCCGGTGCGAAAGAGGTGAGGAGAAGCTGTGGTCATGCAGGATGAACGACACGTGATGCACGCCGGCGGGCTCGCCGGGCGTCGACTGCGGAGGCGCTAGATGCTTGCAGTTCTGCGCAAGATCGTCCAGGAGGTCAATGCCGCCAAGGATCTGGGGTCGGCATTGTCCATCATCGTACAGCGCGTCCGCGCGGCCATGCAGTCCCAGGTCTGCTCCGTCTATCTGCTGGACCCGGACACCAATCGTTTCGTGCTCATGGCCACCGAAGGCCTGAACAAGAAGTCCATCGGCCGGGTCAGCATGGCCCCCAACGAGGGCCTGGTGGGCCTGGTCGGCACCCGCGAAGAGCCGCTCAATCTCGAAGACGCCGCCAGCCATCCCCGCTTCCGCTATTTCGCCGAGACCGGTGAGGAGCGCTATGCGTCTTTCCTCGGTGCCCCCATCATCCACCACCGGCGCGTCATGGGCGTGCTGGTGGTGCAGCAGAAGGAACGTCGTCAGTTCGACGAGGGCGAGGAAGCCTTCCTGGTCACCATGAGCGCCCAGCTCGCCGGGGTGATAGCCCACGCCGAGGCCACCGGGACCATCCGTGGCCTGGATCGGCAGGGCAAGGGCATCCAGGAAGCCCGTTTCGTCGGCATTCCCGGTTCGCCCGGCGTTGGCGTCGGCAAGGCCGTGGTGGTCTTGCCGCCGGCCGATCTGGAAGTTGTGCCCGACAAGACCGTCACCGACATCGACGCCGAGCTGCAGCTGTTCCGCTCCGCCCTCGAGGGCGTGAGGGCGGACATGAAGGCGCTGTCCAAGCGGCTGTCGACCCAGTTGCGCAAGGAAGAGCGGGCGCTGTTCGACGTCTATCTGATGATGCTCGACGACGCTGCCCTCGGTAACGAGGTGACCACCATCATCAAGAGCGGCCAGTGGGCCCAGGGCGCCCTGCGCCAGGTGGTGATGGAGCACGTCCAGCGTTTCGAGCTGATGGACGACGCCTATCTGCGTGAGCGCGCCGCCGACGTGCGTGACCTCGGCCGCCGGCTGCTGGCCTATCTACAACAGGCCCACCAGGCCTGCCTGATCTATCCGGAAAATACCATCCTGGTCAGCGAGGAGCTCTCGCCGGCCATGCTCGGCGAGGTGCCCGAAGGCCGCCTGGTCGGCCTGATCTCGGTACTCGGCTCGGGCAACTCCCACGTCGCCATCCTGGCGCGCGCCATGGGTATTCCCACGGTGATGGGCGCGGTGGACCTGCCGTACTCCAAGGTGGATGGCATCGACCTCATCGTCGATGGCTACCACGGCGAGATCTTCACCAACCCCTCGCCGACGCTGATCAAGCAATACGGCGACGTGGTGGAAGAGGAGCGCCAGCTGACCCAGGGCCTGGATGCCCTGCGCAGCCTGCCCTGCGAGACCCTCGACGGCCACCGCATGCCGCTGTGGGTCAACACCGGCCTCATGGCCGACGTGGCGCGTGCCCAGCAAAGGGGCGCCGAAGGGGTGGGGCTGTACCGCACCGAAGTCCCCTTCATGGTCAACGAGCGCTTCCCCAGCGAGAAGGAACAGCTTTCCATTTATCGCGAGCAGCTGGCGGCCTTCCACCCGGCACCGGTGACCATGAGAACGCTGGACGTCGGCGGCGACAAGGCGCTGTCCTATTTCCCGATCAAGGAAGACAACCCCTTCCTCGGCTGGCGCGGCATCCGCGTCACCCTGGACCATCCGGAAATCTTCCTGGTGCAGACCCGCGCCATGCTCAAGGCCAGCGAGGGGCTGAACAACCTGCGCATCATGCTGCCGATGATTTCCGGTGTGCACGAGGTGGAGGAATCCCAGCATCTACTGCATCGTGCCTGGTGCGAGGTGCGTGACGAAGGCGTCGACATTCCCATGCCACCGGTGGGCGTCATGGTCGAGGTGCCCTCGGCGGTGTACCAGGCTCGCGACCTGGCGCGCCAGGTCGACTTCATCTCCGTGGGGTCCAACGACCTGACCCAGTACCTGCTGGCGGTGGATCGCAACAATCCGCGGGTGGCCGATCTCTACGACTACTTCCATCCGGCGGTGCTGCAGGCGCTGCAGCAGGTAGTGGACGGTGCCCATGCCGAAGGCGTACCGGTGAGCATCTGCGGCGAGATGGCCGGCGATCCGGCGGCGGCGGTGCTGCTCATGGGCATGGGCTTCGACACCCTGTCGATGAACGCCACCAACCTGCCCAAGGTGAAGTGGCTGCTGCGCCAGGTCACCCTGGAAAAGGCCCAGGAGCTGGTACAGCAGATGCGCCAGATCGATAACCCCCAGGTGATCCACAGCGCCCTGCACCTGGCCCTGCGCAACCTCGGCCTGGGTCGGGTGATCAACCCGGCGGCCAGCGTCCAGAGCTGAGCGTGCCGGGCGGGGCCTTGGCTTCCCGCCCGGCAAGTAGCGGCGTACCATGCCGCTTCTTGCGCCCGAGGTGATGATGGATCTCTTGCTTTTCCTGGTGCTCGGCGCCTGCGCCGGGGTGCTGGCCGGACTGTTCGGGGTCGGTGGCGGCCTCATCATCGTGCCGGTGCTGGTCTACAGCTTCACCGCCAAGGGCCTCGATCCAGACATCCTCACCCACCTGGCGGTGGGCACCTCACTGGCCACCATCGTCTTCACCTCGCTCAACTCGGTCTGGGCCCACCACCGCCTGGGCGCGGTACGCTGGCGCCTGTTCGCCTGGATGGCGCTGGGCATCGTCGGCGGCAGCGCCCTGGGCGCCGTCACGGCGGCCGCCATCCACGGCCCGCTGCTGCAGAAGATCATCGGCACCTTCGCCATCCTGATCGCCATCCAGTTGGCCCTGGACCTGCGACCCAAGGCCCAGGCCAGCGAACCGGGCAAGCCGGCGCTGACAGTGGCGGGCGTGGTGATCGGCTGGGCATCGGCCATCTTCGGCATCGGCGGCGGCTCGCTCACCGTACCCTTCCTGGTCTGGCGCAGCCTGTCGATGCAGCAGGCGGTGGCCACCTCGGCGGCTTGTGGCCTGCCCATCGCCCTGTCCGGGGCGCTCTCGTTCATCCTCGTCGGCTGGCAGGAGCCGGGTCTGCCCGCCTGGAGCCTGGGCTATGTCTATCTGCCGGCGTTGCTGGGTATCGCCCTGACCAGCATGTTCTTCGCCCGCTTCGGTGCCCGGCTGGCTCATCGCCTGTCGCCGCGGCTGCTCAAACGGCTGTTCGCCCTGCTGCTGTTCGGCGTCGGGCTCAATTTCTTACTCTGATTCCCATCAAGGAGGCACCATGCTGCCGTATCCGCAAATAGACCCGGTGGCCCTGTCACTGGGCCCGCTGAAGATCCACTGGTACGGCCTCATGTACCTGGTGGGCATCGGCGGCGCCTGGTGGCTGGCCAAGCGCCGGCTGAATCGTTTCGACCCGCGCTGGACCAGCGAAACCCTGTCTGACCTGGTGTTCTGGGTGGCGCTGGGGGTCATCGCCGGCGGACGCCTGGGTTACGTGCTGTTCTACAACCTGGCGGAATACATCGCCAATCCGACACTGATCTTCGAGGTCTGGAAGGGCGGCATGTCCTTCCATGGTGGCCTGCTCGGGGTGATCCTGGCGGTCTGGTGGTTCGGCAAGCGTCACAACAAGGGCTTCTTCGAGCTGATGGACTTCATCGCCCCGCTGGTGCCCATCGGCCTCGGCGCTGGGCGCATCGGCAACTTCATCAACGCCGAACTCTGGGGCAAGCCCACCGACGTGCCCTGGGCGATGATCTTCCCGCCCTATAGCGACCCGGCGCAGTTGCCGCGCCATCCCTCGCAGCTCTATCAGTTCGCCCTGGAAGGCGTGGCGCTGTTCGTCATCCTCTGGCTCTACTCGCGCAAGCCGCGGCCGACCATGGCCGTGTCCGGGCTGTTCGTGCTCTGCTACGGCATCTTCCGCTTCGTCGTCGAATTCGTCCGGGTGCCGGATGCCCAGCTCGGCTATCTGGCCTGGGGCTGGCTGACCATGGGCCAGGTGCTCTGCGTACCCATGGTGCTGGGCGGTATCGCCCTCATGGTCTATGCCTATCGCCGGGCGTCGCAGCCGGTCGTCCGCGCCGAATGACGTCTGGGGCCCGCCCGCATGACAAGTGCGGGCGGCCTGTTATAGTTCAGGAACCACCAATCTTTTCGCGCAAGGGATCAGCCGTATGAATCCGTTCCGTAGCCTGGCTGCCGTGCTGGCCCTGGCCCTGACCTTCCAGGCCTTGCCGGTGCAGGCTCAGCAGGCTCAGGGTGAAATCACCGAGTACCAGACCGCGGACCAGGCCTTCGGTGAAGCCCGGGCGCCCGAGGCCTTCTCGATGATCGGCGATCTGCTGATCGCGCGGCCGTTGCTGATCGCCGCCACCGTGATCGGGGCCGGCGCCTTCGTGATCAGCCTGCCGTTCACCGCTGCGGGTGGCAATGTCGGCAAGGCCGGCAAGGCGCTGGTGGTCGAGCCGGGCAAGGCGGCCTTCGTCCGCTGCCTGGGATGCACCCAGAGCGGTTACGGCCGTACTAACGAGGAATAACGGGGTCAGAGCCTGTTCAAAATCTGCTGCGCGTCGGCCAAACTGCGTTGAAAATGGCTCTAGCTCGCTAGATTATGAACAGGCTCTCAGGGCCGGGCGTCAGGCCTGGCCGCTGATCTTCAGGTACTTTTCATGCAACTGCTCCTTGGTCTCGACGTGGTTCTCGTCGAGGGGGATGCAGTCCACCGGGCAGACCTGCTGGCACTGGGGTTCGTCGTAGTGGCCCACGCACTCGGTGCACAGGTTCGGATCGATCACGTAGATCTCCGCGCCCTGAGAGATGGCGCCGTTCGGGCACTCGGGCTCGCACACGTCGCAGTTGATGCAATCGTCGGTAATGATGAGGGACATCGTCGGCTCCTCGCCACACGGCTGCGCGGCGATCCAAAAGTCAGGCGCGCATTTTGCCCCATCCGCGCGCCGGCTGCACCCGACAGTCCTTGGGGTTAATCAGCCTGCCGGCGGAAAACGCTCCAGCAATGCCTGGTGCACGGTGGGATGGACGAACTTGGTCACGTCGCCACCGAGTGCCGCGATCTCCCGCACCAGGGTGGAGGAAAGGTAGGAGTAATGTTCCGATGGGGTGAGGAACATGCTCTCGGCCTGGGGCGCCAGGACGCGGTTCATGTTGGCCAGCTGGAATTCGAATTCGAAGTCCGACACCGCGCGCAGGCCGCGCAGGATGATGGTCGCTTTCTGTTGCTCCACCAGGGTGGCCAGCAGGCAGCTGAAGCCGATCACCTCGACGTTGGGCAGGTGCGCCGTGACCGCCTTGGCCAGCTCCACGCGTCGCTCCAGGGGAAACAGCGGATTCTTCTTGGGGCTGGCCGCCACCGCTACCACGACTTCGTCGAACAGCCGCGAGGCGCGCTCCACCAGATCGCCATGGCCCTTGGTGATGGGGTCGAAGGTGCCGGGGTATAGCACTCGGTTCATGACGCTGTCCTTGGGGGTGAAGCTGTTGGGGCTTGGATGGTAGCTCAGGGGCGGAATGGGGCCAAGGCGAGCAGGCGCGGGATCGCGGCGCCGTGGGCGTTTATCGGCCGGATGGCACTGCCGACTGGCTGACCAGCCAGTCGGGGATGCGCCTTTCCAGATAGTAGTCCGGCGCGCGGAAGGAACCGCCGACGAAGCCCACGTGGCCGCCATGGGGCAGGCGCTCGAACAGGGTGTCAGGCGCCAGTTCGGCGCGCGCTGGCAGGGCGTCGGTGCCGATGAAGGGGTCGTCCTCGGCCTGGATCAACAGGGTGGGGATGCGGATGCCGCCTAGATAGTAGCGACTGGAAGCCTGGCGATAGTAGTCCCGGGCGTCGCGAAAGCCGTGCAGCGGCGCGGTGTATCTATCATCGAAATCCCAGAAGGTCTTCAGCCCCTCGGGTGGGCCCAGGCGGGCGAGGATCTCGTGCTGCTCGGGATGGCGTTCGCGATCGAACAGCGCCTGCTTGTCGCGCACGTAGCGGGCCAGTTCGCGGATGAAATGCCGCTGGTAGATCCGCGAGAAGCCGATGCCGATGCGATCGGCGCAGAGATCCAGGCGAAAGGGCACCGAGACCGCCGCGGCGGCGCGCAGGCCGCTGTCCGCGCCGCGCTCGCCCAGGTACTTGAGCAGCACGTTGCCGCCGAGGGAAAAGCCCACGCCGAACAGTGGAGCCTCCGGACGACTGGTCTGTAGATGGCGGACCACGGCGGCCAGGTCTTCGCTGACACCCGAGTGGTAGCCCCGCGGCAGGCGATTGGGCTCGCCGGAGCAGCCGCGCCAGTTGAGGCCGACGCTGGCCCAGCCGCGGGCGGCGAGGGCGAATTGCAGGCCGAGGACATAGTGGGAGCCGGAGCTGCCGGTGAGGCCGTGGGCGATCAGCACCAGGGGCGCCCGAGTGTCGTCGGCGTGGTACCAGTCGAGATCGAGGAAGTCGCCATCCTCCAGCCACAGCCGTTCCCGCGGCCGGGTGATGGGCGGCAGGCGGCGCCACAGCGAACCCCAGAGGGTCTGCAGGTGCGGACCGGGCAGCCAGCGCGCCGGTCGGAAGGGCGCGCCGGTCACGCCTGGCGATGCCAGAGGGCGTAGTGGACGTTCCCGGTCTTCTTCTCGCGGTGCAACTGCCAGGTGGTGGGCAGGCTCAGGCGCGAGGGTTGGGTTTCGCTCTCCGTATACACCCAGGCATCCGCGGCCAGCCAGCCATTGGCTTCCAAAGCCTGGCAAGCCGGTTCCAGCAGATCCTTGCCGAAGGGCGGATCGAGGAAGGCCAGGTCGAAGGGCGTCTCCGCCGGTTTGGTCAGGGCCTGCAGGGCGTCGGTCTGGCGCACCTCGGCCTGGGTACAGCCAAGGGTCTGCAGGTGGCCGCGCAGGGCATTGGCCGCCTGGGCATTGAGGTCGAAGGCCAGCGCCTGGCTGGCGCCACGGGACAAGGCTTCCAGCAGCAAGGCACCACTGCCGGCGAAGGGGTCGAGCACCCGAGCGCCCGGGGTCACGGCGGCGAGCCAGTTGAACAGCGTCTCGCGGACCCGATCCGGCGTGGGCCTCAGGCCCAGGGCATCGGGAAAGACGAAGCGCCGGCTGCGCCAGTCGCCACCGATGATGCGCAGTTGGTTGGCGGTCTTCTGGGCCATGTCAGTGCTCCGGGACGCCGCTGGGCGGCAGTGAGGTGAGGGGACGCGGTGGTGGCAGCGGCTGCTGGGCGACGGTGGGGCCGGCGGTGACCACGACGAACTGCGCCGGGTCCAGGTGCCGCTGCAGGGCAGCACGCACCTGCTCGACGGTGAGGGCGCGGATCTGCTGGAGGAAGTCGTCGAGGTAGCTGCTGGGCAGGTCGTAGAAACCGATGTTGCCCAATTGGGCGACGATGGCTCCATTACTGGCGTTGGCCAGCGGGAAACTGCCTTCGATCTGGCGCTTGGCGCGGTCCAGCTCGGCCTGGGTGGGCCCCTGGGCGAGGTAGTCGCGCAGCAGCTCGCGGACTAGGGCGAGGGTGGCGTCGCCCAGTTCGGCGCGGGTCTGCAAGCTCAGGGTGAAGGGGCCTGGCTGGCGCATGGGGGTGAAGCCCGAATTGACGCCATAGGTGAGCCCGCGGCGTTCGCGCAGTTCTGTCATCAGGCGACTGCCGAAGCCGCCACCCCCGAGGATCTGGTTGCCGACGAACAGTGCCGCGTAGTCCGGATCGTGGCGGGTGATGCCGAGTTGACCGAGCAGCAGGCGCGTTTGCTGGGCAGGAATCTCCAGGTGCACTACGGTCGGCGCGACGGGGCGCGGAGCGGGTAATGGCGGCAGCGCGGGGCCTGGGGGCAGGGCCCGGGACAGCTGGGCGGCGATACGCTCGGCGCGGGCGCGATCAAGGTCGCCGGTGATGGCGATCACCGCGTTGCCGGCGGCATAGGCTCGGGCATGGAAGGCCCGCAGGGCGGCCCCGTCGAGGGGCGCCAGGCCCGCTGCGGTACCGCGGGGCGAGTGGGCATAGGGATGGTTGCCGTAGAGCCGTTCCTGCAGGGCTTCGCTCGCCAGGCTGGCCGGTTCGCGGCGACTGGCGGCGATCAGGATCAGCGACTGGTTGCGGATGCGCGCGATGGCCTCGGCAGGGAAGGTCGGCCGGCCGATGACCTCGGCGAGCAGGGCCAAGGCCGGTTCGCTATGGGCCGGATCGGCCAGGGTACGCAGACCCACCACCGCCTGGTCACGATAGGCGCCGTTGCTGAAGTCGGCGCCCAGGCGCTCGAAGCCGTCGGCGATGGCACCGGCATCGCGTCCCGGCGTGCCTTCGTTGAGCAGGCCGTTGGTCAGCATGGCCAGGCCCGGGGTGGCGCCGTCCTGGCTGCTGCCGGCCGCGAAGATCAGGCGCACGTCGAACATCGGCAATTCCGGCGCCGGCACGAAGAGGACCTGGGCGCCCTCGGCGGTGCGCCAGCGCTGGATGTCCAGCTGGCGGCCCAGGGGAGGGGCGGCCTTGAGCGTCTTCAGGCTGTCCACGGTGGGATAGGCGCGGGCCAGGTCGCCGACCGGTGAAGGAGTCTGGCAACCGGCCAGCAGGCATAGCGAGAGGCAGAGCAGGCGTTTCATCGTTGGGTCTCCGCGGCGGCGGGGCGCAACTGGGCGAGGGTCAGCCGCTCGCGGGTGAAATAGGTGCGGGCTACGCGACGGAGGTCGTCGGGGGTGACCTGGTTCAGTTCGTCGAGCAGGAGATCACCCTGGCGCCAACCGAGGCCGACGCTTTCCAGCTGGCCGATGCTGCTGGCCTGGGCGGTGATGGAGTCGCGGCCATAGACCAGACCGGCCACCAGCAGGGCGCGGACCCGGGCGAGCTCTTCCGTGCTGGGTGCTTCGCGCTTGAGCAGGTCCAACTGTTCCCAGAAGGTCGCTTCCAGCTGTTCGAGGGTCTTGCCACGTTGGGTGTTGGGGGTGCCGCTGAGCAGGAAGAGGCTATCACCGCGGGTGTAGGCGCCATAAGCCGCGCGTACGCTGCTGGCCACTTCCTGGCCGCGTTCGAGACGACTGGGCAGGCGCGCGCCCGAGCCGCCGCTGAGTAGAGCGGCCAGCAACTGCAGGGCATAGGCGTCGCGTGGCTGGGCAGCGGTGGCCAGGCTCGGCACGTTGAACCCCATCAGCAGACTGGGCACCTCGCGGGCCTGCAGGGCCAGGCGACGCTCACCCGGTGCCGGCAGTTCCAGCGGCCGCCGGGGCGCGGGCAGGTCGCTGCGCGGGATGGCGCCGAACCAGCGTTGCACCTCGGCACGGATCGCCTGGGGCTCGACATCGCCCACCACCACCAGGGTGGCGTTGTTGGGCGCGTACCAGGTCTGGTACCAGCGGCGCAGGTCGTCCACGCCGAGGCGCTGCAGATCCTGGGGCCAACCGATGGTGGGGTTGCGATAGCCGCTGGCCGGATAGGCCGCCGCCTTGAATCTTTCGAAGGACAGCGCCTCCGGGCGGTCGTCGGTGCGCAGCCGGCGTTCTTCCTTGATGACTTCCAGCTCGCGAGTGACCTCGTCCGGCGCCAGGCGCAGGTACTGCATGCGATCGGCTTCCAGCTCCAGGGCGATCGGCAAGCGATCGCGCGCCAGCAACTGGTAATAGACGGTGTAGTCGTCGGTGGTGAAGGCGTTTTCCTCGGCGCCCAGGTCGCGCAGCAGGTGCGAGGCCTCACCGGCACCGAGCTTGCGGCTGCCTTTGAACATCAGGTGTTCCAGGGCGTGGGAAAGACCGGTCGCGCCCGGCGCCTCGAGGCTCGAGCCCACGCGATACCAGAGTTGCACCACGGCGACCGGCGCCCGGTGATCTTCGCGGACCACCAGCTTCAGGCCGTTGTCGAGGGTGAATTCCTGGGTGTTCTGCCGGCCGGCGTCGGCGAGGGCGACAGTGGGAAGCAGGCAGAGCAGACCGATCAGGGTGGCGTGCAGGAGGCGGTAGGCGGGCATCGCGAGAGCAGGCCTTGGGACGCGGTGGGAAACGAAGCGTGGTGTCCTGGGGACGGCCGCGCGTTTTTCGCCGACGGGGAGGTCTTCCGCACGGCAGGCTGCTAGGATACGCATCCCTTTTCCCGACGGCCATGGCTGACGGTCGAGCGCCGCCTGGCGGAGCTCCCGCAGCCTGGTCGTCCGTTCGACACAGAGCCGCGCATGTTTGGATCCGACGACAAGAAGTCTCCCCCCGCGGAGAAGAAAGGCCTGTTCGGCTGGTTCCGCAAGAAGACCGCCGAACCCGACGAGACCCCCGCCGCAGCGCCGGCGAACACCGCCGAGGAGCGCGCCGCCGAGCCGCCGACCAGCGCGCCGATAGTGCACCCGGAGCCGGTGCCCGAACCGCCCGAGGCCATTCCCTCGGTCGCGCCTGCCCCGGTGGCCGAGGAGGAAGCCCCGTCGCCGGTCGCCCTCACGGCGCTGGTCGAGCCGCTGGTGGCCGATCCCATCGTGCCGCCGGTCGAGGTTCCGCCCGAGGTGGAGCCTGCTTCCGAGCCCGAGCCCGAGTCCGTCGCCGCGCCGGTCGTACCCGTTGCGCCCATCGTGCCGGCCCGACCGGAGCCGGTCGTTGCGCCTGAGCCGGAGCCTGCTCCGCAGCCGGTCGCGGCTGCCGCCGAACCGGCCAAGCTGGGCTTCTTCGCCCGCCTGCGCCAGGGGCTGTCCAAGACCAGCGCCAGCCTGGGCGAAGGCATGGCCAGCCTGTTCCTCGGCAAGAAGGCCATCGACGATGACCTGCTCGAAGAGCTGGAGACCCGCCTGCTGACCGCTGACGTCGGCGTCGAGGCCACCGGTGTCATCATGCGCAACCTGACCCAGAAGGTGGCGCGCAAGCAGTTGGCCGATAGCGAAGCGCTCTACCAGGCGCTGCAGCAGGAGCTCACCGAGATGCTGCTGCCGGTGGAGCGGCCGCTGGTGATCGATACCTCGCACAAGCCCTACGTCATCCTGGTGGTCGGCGTGAACGGCGCCGGCAAGACCACCACCATCGGCAAGCTGGCCAAGCGCCTGCAGAACGAGGGCAAGAAGGTCATGCTGGCGGCCGGCGACACCTTCCGCGCCGCCGCCGTGGAACAGCTGCAGGTCTGGGGCGAGCGTAACCGCATCCCGGTGATCGCCCAGCACACCGGCGCCGATTCCGCCTCGGTGATCTTCGACGCCGTCCAGGCCGCCAAGGCCCGCGGCATCGATGTGCTGATCGCCGATACCGCCGGCCGGTTGCACACCAAGGACAATCTCATGGAAGAGCTGCGCAAGGTGCGCCGGGTGATCGGCAAGCTGGACGAGGCGGCGCCCCACGAGACCCTGCTGGTGCTGGACGCCGGCACCGGCCAGAACGCCCTCAATCAGGCCAAGCAATTCCACAATGCGGTGCCCCTGACCGGCCTGGCGCTGACCAAGCTCGACGGTACCGCCAAGGGCGGGGTGATCTTCGCCCTGGCCAAGCAGAGTGCCCTGCCGATCCGCTACGTCGGCGTCGGCGAAAGCATCGACGACCTGCGTCCCTTCGAGGCGCGGCCCTTCGTCCAGGCCCTGTTCGCGGAGCGTGGCGTCTCATGATCCAGTTCGACCGCGTCTCCAAGCGCTATCCCAACGGTCACGTCGGCCTGCAGGAACTGAGCTTCCGTGCCGAACGCGGCGAGATCCTTTTCGTCACCGGTCATTCCGGTGCCGGCAAGAGCACCCTGATGCGGCTGATCCTGGCCATGGAAAGGCCCACCGGCGGCAAGCTGACCCTGGCCGGCCAGGACATCTCGCGCATCACCAATGCACAGATTCCCTTCCTGCGTCGGCAGATCGGGGTGGTCTTCCAGAACCACCAGCTGCTCTATGACCGCACCGTGTTCGACAACGTCGCCCTGCCGCTGCAGATCCTCGGCCTGTCCAAGCCCGAGATCGCCAAGCGGGTGGCCGCGGCGCTGGAGCGAGTCAGCCTCAAGGATAAGCTCGACGACTATCCGGCCGAGCTGTCCACCGGCCAGCAGCAGCGAGTCGGCATCGCCCGCGCCGTGGTCCATCGGCCAGCCCTGCTGCTCGCCGACGAACCCACAGGTAACCTCGACCCACGCCTGGCCTCGGAAATCATGGGCGTCTTCGAGGACATCAACAGCCTCGGCACCACGGTGCTGATCGCCAGTCACGACCACGCCCTCATCGCCCGGCTGCGCCACCGCATGCTCACCCTGCAGCGCGGCCGCCTGATCGGCGACGAAGAGGAGAGCCAGCCATGAGCGCCACCGAACTGCCCCGTGGCCAGGAGCAGGGCGGCAAGCCCCAGCGTCCGCAACGCCAGGCACCCAAGCCGCCCAAGAGCGACTGGCGCGGCCCGCTGCACGCCTATCTCGAAGCCCATCGCACCGGCCTGAGGGACAGCCTCAGACGCATGGTGCAGCAACCCATAGGTACCTTCCTCACCTGCCTGGTGATGGGCATCGCCCTGGCGCTGCCCATGGGGGTATCCCTGCTGCTGAAGAACGTCGAGCGCCTCGGCGGCTCGTGGCAGCGTGCCGCCCAGATCTCGGTGTTCCTCGACCTGCGCACCGGTCAGGACCAGGCCGAGGTGCTGATGAGCCAGATCAAGGTGCTGCCCGATGTCGCCGAGGCGCGCTGGATCAGTCCGGACGATGCCCTGAAGGAATTGCAGCAGGACGCCGGCCTGGGCGAAGCGCTGCGCGAGCTGCCGCAGAATCCCTTGCCCGGCGTCATCGCCGTGACGCCCAAGGAAATCGACAAGAGCCGCCTCGACATGCTGCGCAGCCAGCTGGCCGAGCTGAACGGCGTGCAGCAGGTGCAACTGGACATGCAGTGGGTCGAACGCCTCACCGCCATCCTCAAGCTGGGCGAGCGTTTCGTTTTCGGCCTGACCGTGGTGCTGGTGATCGCCCTGCTGCTGGTGATCGGCAACACCATCCGCCTGGCCATCGAGAATCGCCGTACCGAGATCGAGGTGGTCAAGCTGGTGGGTGGCACCGACGGCTACGTCCGCCGGCCCTTCCTCTACATGGGTGCGCTGTTCGGCCTGGGTGCCGGCATCGCCGCCTGGGCGCTGCTGGTGTTCGGCCTGAACTGGCTCAACGCCGCGGTGATGGAACTGGCCGGCCTCTATGGCAGCGATTTCGCCCTGGGTAGCGTTGCGGTTGAAGATGGTCTGCAACTACTGATAGGTGCCGTGCTGCTGGGCTACATCGGTGCCTGGCTGGCCGTCGCCCGCCACCTGCGCGAACTCGCCCCGCGCTGACGGATGGCCGTTTCCGCAACGTCTGGAAACGGTCCAAACCCTTGCAGAATCAGGCTTTTCGCGGCCATTTTCAGCTGGGGTTAAGGGAACCCGGGTTACTCTGGCGCTGTCCAAAAAAACAGTGCTAGACTGCCCAGTGCTTAGTGAATCGGAGGATTCGCATGACCACTTCTTTGCAACCTGTTCCTACATTGGTTCCCGGCGCCAGCCTGGAAGCCTATGTGCATTCGGTGAACAGCATCCCGCTGCTCACTCCGGAGCGGGAGCGTGAACTGGCCGAGCGCCTCTTCTACAAGGAAGACGTCGAGGCCGCCCGGCAGTTGGTGCTCGCGCACCTGCGTTTCGTGGTGCATATCGCCAAGAGTTATTCCGGCTATGGCTTGGCCCAGGCCGACCTGATCCAAGAAGGCAACGTCGGCCTGATGAAGGCCGTGAAGCGCTTCAACCCCGAGATGGGCGTACGCCTGGTGTCCTTTGCCGTGCATTGGATCAAGGCCGAGATCCATGAATTCATCCTGCGCAACTGGCGCATCGTTAAGGTGGCCACCACCAAGGCCCAGCGCAAGCTGTTCTTCAACCTGCGCAGCCAGAAGAAGCGGCTGGCCTGGCTTAACAACGACGAGGTCCATCGCGTGGCGGAAACCCTGGGCGTCGAGCCGCGGGAAGTCCGTGAGATGGAGAGCCGCCTGACCGGTCAGGACATGGCCTTCGACCCGGCCAGCGATGCCGACGACGATGCCGCCTATCAGTCGCCCGCGCAGTATCTGGAAGACAGCCGCTACGATCCGGCGCGCCAACTGGAGGAAGCCGACTGGAGCGATAGCTCCACGGCCAATCTGCACGAGGCTCTGGAGCGCCTGGATGACCGCAGCCGCGACATCCTCTACCAGCGTTGGTTGGCCGAGGAAAAGGCGACGCTGCACGAGCTGGCGGCCAAATACAACGTCTCGGCGGAGCGCATCCGTCAGTTGGAAAAGAACGCGATGAACAAGCTCAAGGGCAACATCGCTGCCTGATCCGGGCCCTGCCCGAAGGACCGCACCCTGGAGTGCGGTTTTTTTTGCCTGCGAAGTCGCCTGTTGTGACCCAAAGTACGGGCCGGTCCAGCGCTATCGCGGCCATGGGCCGCTCCTACGGAATATCCGGCCGCTGTAGGAGCGGCCCATGGCCGCGATTGAGTCGGTAGGGTGGAAAACCGCGCAGTGTTTTCCACGCGTGAGCATTGCATGGTGGGACAACCTGCGCCTTCAGTGGAAAAGGCTGCGCCGTTTCCACGCTACTGCCCGGTCATCCGCTGCAGATAGTTGCTGCTGCCCAACTGGCGAACCCAGGCGGCACGTTCGGCGACATAGGCGCTCTCCATGCGGCCGCTGCTAGAGGTGCCGGTAATCCGTAGGAGCGGCCCATGGCCGCGATCGAACGCGGGTAGGGTGGAAAATGCTGCGCCGTTTTTCACCCTACTGTCCGGTCATCCGCCGCAAATACTCGCTGCCGCCCAGCTGGCGTTCCTGCTGGCGAATCCAGGCGGCGCGTTCGGCGACGTAGGCGCTCGGGCGGTTCGGGCTCCATTCGCGGGGATTGGGCAACACGGCGGCCAGCAGGCTGGCCTGGCGGTCGGACAGGTAAGGGGCGCCTATGCCGAAGTGATGACGGGCCGCGGCTTCGGCGCCGAACACCCCGTCGTCCCATTCCACGCTGTTGAGATAGACCTCGAGAATGCGCTGCTTGGACCAGAAGGTTTCCAGCAGCACGGTGAACCAGGCCTCGAAGGCCTTGCGCACATAGCTGCGCCCGCTCCAGAGAAAGAGATTCTTGGCGGTCTGCTGGCTGATGGTGCTGGCGCCGCGCAGGGAGCCGCCGGCTTCGTTGTGGCTGAAGGCCTGGCGGATCGCCGCCAGGTCGAAGCCCCAGTGCTCGGCGAAGTGCTGGTCTTCGCCGGCGATGACCGCCATCTTGAGATCGTCCGGCAGCTCCTTCCAGGGGCGCCAGTCGCGCTGCAGGTCGATGGGCTTGCCATCGATCCAGGATTCGACCTTGCGTTCGACCATCAGCATGCTGCCCGGCGGTGGTACCCAGCGCAGGACCAGCACCACGGCGGCGCTGAGGGCGGCGAACCAGAGGGCGACACGCAGGAGACGACGGAGGAGGGTACGCAGCATCGGCTTGGTCTTTGACGGTTAGCGGGCCATTATAACCAGCGCTCACCTTTCATCGCCCGGGAAAACCCATGTTGCGTCTCTTCCTGCTCTTCGCGGCCCTGGCCGGTTTCACCGGTGTCGGCCTGGGTGCCTTCGCCGCCCATGGACTCAAGGGGCGGTTGTCCGCCGACTATTTGGCCGTGTTCCAGACCGGAGTGCTCTATCAGCTGATCCATGCCCTGGCGCTGCTCGGCGTGGCGCTGCTGTCGCTGCATTTCCAGGGCCGCCTGGTGGCCTGGGCCGGTGGTTTCTTCATCGCCGGCATCCTGCTGTTTTCCGGCAGCCTCTATCTGCTGACGCTGACCGGTATCTCGCGGCTGGGCATCGTCACCCCCTTCGGCGGCCTGTGCTTTCTCGCCGGCTGGGGCTGCCTGGCGTTGCTCGCCTGGCGTCTGAGCAGCCTCTGAGCGCGCCCTCCGGATCGGGCGTCGCTGCAATGAGCGCCCGACCGGCGTAGAATGCCGGTTCACCCAGCGACGATGCTTTTTCCATGCAGATCCTGTTGAACGGCGAATCCCTTGAGCTGCCGCACGGTACCACCGTCGCCGACCTGCTCGTGCGTCTCGAATTGACCGGGCGACGGGTCGCGGTGGAACGCAACCTCGACATCGTGCCGCGTAGCCAGCATGCCACCACCGCCCTGGCGGACGGCGACCGGCTGGAAGTGGTCCACGCCATCGGCGGCGGCTAGCCGCGAAAGAGGAATCCAGATGAAAGACACTCCCTTGACCCTGGCCGGGCGCACCTATGAGTCGCGCCTACTGGTCGGTACCGGCAAGTATCGCGATCTCGAAGAGACCCGCCTGGCCATCGAAGCCTCCGGCGCCGAGATCGTCACCGTCGCGGTGCGTCGCACCAACCTCGGCCAGAATCCCGGCGAGCCCAATCTGCTCGACGTGATCTCGCCCGAGCGCTACACCATCCTGCCCAATACCGCTGGCTGCTATGACGCGGTGGAAGCGGTACGCACCTGCCGCCTGGCCCGTGAACTGCTCGATGGCCACAACCTGGTCAAGCTGGAAGTCCTGGCCGACCAGAAGACCCTCTTCCCCAATGTCATCGAGACCCTCAAGGCCGCCGAGACGCTGGTGGCGGACGGCTTCGACGTCATGGTCTACACCAGTGACGACCCCATCGTCGCCCGTCAGCTGGAGGCTATCGGCTGCATCGCCGTCATGCCCCTGGCTGGCCTGATCGGCTCGGGCCTGGGTATCTGCAATCCCTACAACCTGCGCATCATCCTCGAAGAGGCCAAGGTGCCGGTGCTGGTCGACGCCGGGGTAGGCACTGCCTCCGACGCCACCATCGCCATGGAACTGGGCTGCGCGGCGGTGCTGATGAACAGTGCCATCGCCCATGCCCGCGAGCCGGTGTTGATGGCCGAGGCCATGAAGCACGCCATCGTCGCCGGGCGCCTGGCCTACCTGGCCGGACGGATGCCGCGCAAGCTCTACGCCACGGCGTCCTCGCCGTTGGACGGCCTGGTCACCTAAGACCCGGCGCCCTCTCTCACGCGCCCGGCTCTGCCGGGCGTCTCTTTTTCTCACTATCGATAACGCCATGACCGATCATCAAGACGACCAGACCCCTGACCGCCCCCTGCGCACCATCAAGAGCTTCGTGATGCGCGCCGGCCGTATGACCGAAGGCCAGCAGCGTGGTCTCGACCAGGGCTGGCCGCGCTTCGGACTGGAGCTGGCCGACGGCCCGCAGGATTTCGACCGGGTGTTCGGCCGTCAGGCGCCACGCACCTTCGAGATCGGTTTCGGCATGGGCCATTCCACCCTGGAGATGGCCGCCGCGGCCCCGGGACAGGACTTCATCGGCGTCGAGGTGCATCGTCCGGGCGTTGGCGCACTGCTCAACGGCGCCATGACCCAGGGACTGACCAACCTGCGGGTCTACAGCTGCGATGCCCTGGAGGTGCTGCGCCAGTGCGTGGCCGATGCCAGCCTGGACCGGGTGCTGCTGTTTTTCCCCGACCCCTGGCACAAGAGTCGTCACCACAAGCGGCGTATCGTCCAGCCGGCCTTCGCCGAACTGGTCCGGCAGAAGCTCAAGGTCGGTGGCGTGCTGCACATGGCCACCGACTGGGAGGCCTATGCCGAGCACATGCTCGAGGTCATGAGCGCCGCACCGGGCTATCGCAATCTGGGCGATGCCTCCGGCTATGTGCCGCGGCCCGAGGAGCGGCCCATCACCAAGTTCGAGCGCCGCGGCGAGCGCCTGGGGCATGGCGTCTGGGATCTGAAATTCGAGCGCAATGCCTGACCGTACGTCGCGGATGAGGTGGGGTTGAGCCAGCGGTAGCCTGTTTGGCATGATGGCGTTTTGCCGCGATGGGGCTAGCCATCGATCAGTCTAGGGACATGCGAGATGCCTGCCTATCACAACCGTGAACCAAGGCGCCGTTCGCCTGGGATCGTACGGTGATCCTGGAGCCTGAAGAGGCGCTTGATGCCTTGCGTCAGCTGCAAGTCGAGCGAAGTGCCCGCCAGCGCACCGAACGCTCCCTGCATCTGATGGCCTCGGCCTTCGCCCTTTGCCGTGACGCCATGGCCGTGCTCAGCGAGAACGGCCAGATCATCGAGGCCAACGAGGCGCTGTGCAAGCTCATGCTCAGCGCCGGCAAGAGCGTGGCTGGCCAATACCTGTCCCACTACATCAAGTTGCCCGAGTCCGCCATTCAGGAATTCGAGCGACATGGCTATGCCCTGTCCGAGGCGAGTTTCCACGTCTCGGCCAAGCGCGTGACTCCGATGGAGATCAGTCTCAGCCGTTTTGCCGGCGAAGGCGGCGCCGAGGGCTACGTCATCGCCAGCCTGCGCGACATCACCGATCGCAAGCGCGCCGAGCAGGCCTTGGAGCGCCTGGCGCTGAGCGACGGCCTCACCCATTTGCCCAATCGCGGCGGCTTCTATCGCCGCTTCGACGACTGCCTGCGCGCTCTCGCCCCGGGTCGCAGTCTGGCCGTGCTGTTCATCGACGTGGATGGCTTCAAGGAGGTCAACGACTCCCTTGGCCATGAGGCGGGCGACGAATTGCTGCGTGTCCTGGCCGCCGGGTTGCAGGACAGCCTGGGCCATGACGAGTTGCTGGCTCGCTGGGGCGGTGATGAATTCGTCGCCGCCATCGCGGTGGACGGGCGCAGCCAGGCCCGGCAGATCGCCGAGCGGCTGCTGCAGGTGGTGGGTCGGCCGCAGCGCATCGCCGAACACGATATCCGCGTGTCCGCCAGCATCGGTCTGAGCCTGAGCCCCGAAGACGGCCAAAGCGCCGAGGCCCTGCTCAGCAACGCCGATGCCGCCATGTACGCGGCCAAGAGCGCAGGCAAGAGTCGGGCGCGTTTTTACGATCCGGAGTTCACCGCCGAGGCGCTGCGCAAGGTCACCCTGCTGGCCCACCTGCATGCCGCTATCGAGGCGGAGGACATCAGTTTCGTCCTGCAGCCCAAGTTCGATGCCCAGCGGCAGCTGGTCAGTGCCGAGCTGCTGGCGCGCTGGGACTGCCCCGGCGTGGGCTCGGTGCTGCCCTGCGTCTTCGTCGCCCTAGCCGAGCAGAATGGCATGGCTTCGTCCCTCGGCCGCCTGGCGATCCGGCGCGCGGCGGCCTATGCCCGCGAATTGCAGCGCGCCGGGGTGGGTATCCCGGTAGCGGTGAACATCTCGGCCCGCCAGGTGGCGGACGATGAGCTGGGCGTGGTGCTGGAGCGCGCCTGCGCCGAATTCGGCGTACGGCCGCGTGCGCTGGAGCTGGAGGTGACCGAGTCGGTGTTCCTGCAGCGCGGGACCCCGGAGCGGCGTCTCAGCCGCCTGCGGGACCAGGGCTTCCGGGTGGCCATGGATGACTTCGGTACCGGCTACTCGTCCCTGAGCTATCTGCATCGCCTGTCCTTCGACACCATCAAGATCGACCGCAGCTTCCTGCTGTCGGTGGATCGCGATGCCCGCTCGCGGCAGCTGCTGGCGGGCATCGTCAGCCTATGCCGGGCGCTGAACATGCAGATCGTCGCCGAAGGGGTGGAAACCCAGGCGCAATTCGACCTGCTCAAGAGCCTAGGGGTGGACTGCTTCCAGGGTTTCCTGCTCGGCCGGCCACAGTCGCTGGAAAGCCTGCTGTTGCTGGCCGGCGTGGTGGACTACGCCCAGCTTTGAGCCGCGGTGACGTAGCGGCGGTCCGCAGCAGGGTGCTGTCGCCACCAACGGAAGTGCCGTTCTAGCTACGGCGCTCGGCCAGCACGCCCAGCAGGCAAACGCCGATCAGCAATACCGGGGCCAGGGCATAGTTGTTGAACTGGGCCAGTCCCTTGACCACCCAGGGCGTGAGGAAAATCATGGCGGCGCCGTAGACGGCCAGGCAGGCCAGGGCGAAGGCCGGTACGCGAATGGCGGTCGGCAGACTGCCCAGGCGTGCCTGGATGAAGGCGTTGACCTGGCTGCCGAACAGCACCAGCAGGGTGGCGGTGACCGCCAGGGCCACCTCGTCCAGGTGGCTACGGCTCCAGCGGGAGAGGTCGGCGATGTGGGCGAGCACGAAGTCCAAGGCAGAGCTCCTCGTCAGTCAGGCAGGAAGGATTGCAAGAGATCGTTCAGGAACAGTTGGCCGCGCGCGGTCGGCTGTAGGCGCTGCGGATCGTCCACCAGCAGGCCGTCGCGGCGTGCCGCGGCCAGCGCGGGCGCCAGGCTATCCAGCGGCTGGCCGGTGCGCTGCGGATACCAGGCAGCCGGCACGCCGTCCACCAGGCGCAGGGCGTTCATCATGAATTCGAAGGGTAGATCGGCGGGTTCCAGGTGCTTCTCGCCGGCCTGGAAGGGCTTGGTCGGATCGAGATAATCCTTGGGCAGACGAGTCTTCCAGGTACGCAGCAGGCGGCCGTCCGGCGCGCTCAGCTTGGCGTGGGCACCGGCGCCGATGCCGAGGAAGTCGCCGAAGCCCCAGTAGTTGAGATTGTGTCGCGCCTGGCGCCCGGGTTGGGCGTAGGCGGAGGTCTCGTACTGGCGATAGCCGGCGGCGGCCAGCCGGGCCTGGCCGGCTTCCTGGATATCCCAGAGGGTATCGTCCTCGGGCAACTCCGGCGGCTGGCTCCAGAATACCGTATTGGGCTCCATGGTCAGCTGGTACCAGGACAGGTGCGTGGGCGCCAGGGCGATGGCCTGCTCCAGGTCACCGAGGGCGTCGGCCAGGCTCTGGCCGGGCAGGCCGTGCATGAGGTCCAGGTTGAAGTTGTCGAAGCCGGCGGCGCGGGCCCGGTCGGCGGCGCGGATGGCTTCGTCGCGGTCGTGGATGCGCCCCAGGGCCTTGAGCTTCGCGTCCTGGAAGCTCTGGATGCCGATGGACAGCCGATTGATGCCCAGACCGCGATAGGCGACGAACTTGGCCTGCTCGAAGGTTCCGGGATTGGCTTCCAGGGTGATCTCGATGTCCGGAGCGAAGTCCAGGCGCTGCGCTACGCCCTCCAGCAGCCGGCCCAGGGCGGCCGCGGAGAACAGACTAGGCGTACCGCCGCCGAAGAAGATGGAGGTCAGCGTCCGGCCATGGACATGGGCCAGGTCGTTGTCCAGGTCCGCCAGCAGGGCGTCGACGTACTCCGCTTCCGGCAGCGTCGGACCGGCGGCGTGGGAATTGAAGTCGCAGTAGGGGCACTTGCGTACGCACCAGGGGATATGGACGTAGAGCGCCAGCGGCGGCAGGGTGAAGGCGTGAGTCACAGCTGGAGTCTTTGCTTGAGCAGGGCCATGGCGCGGGCGCGATGGCTGCGCTGGTTCTTTTCCGTCGGCGCCAGTTCGGCGGCGGAGACCGTCTCGCCGTCGGGCTGGAACAGCGGATCGTAGCCGAAGCCGTGCTCGCCCTGGGCGGCATGCAGGATGTGCCCAGGCCAGATCCCTTCGCAGAGGATCGGCAACGGATCGTCGGCGTGGCGTACCAGGGCCAGCACGCAGACGAACTGGGCGGTGCGCTGGGCGTCGGGGACGTCCTTCAAGGCGTCGAGCAGCTTGGCGTTGTTGGCCGCATCGCCCTGACCATCGGCGTAGCGTGCGGAATAGATGCCAGGCGCGCCGCCGAGGGCGTCCACCGCCAGGCCCGAATCGTCGGCCAGGGCCGGCAGGCCGGACAGGCGCGCGGCGTTGCGCGCCTTGAGGATGGCGTTCTCGACGAAGGATAGCCCGGTCTCCTCGGGCTCGACCTGGCTGAATTCGCCCACTGAGCGTATCCGTACCTGGCCGCCGAGCATGGCCTGGAGTTCCTTGAGCTTGCCGGCGTTGTGGCTGGCGAGGACCAGTTCGGTTAGGTCGGACATAGGGACACCGCGTCGCGTTGAGGATGGCGGCGTATTGTACGCGAAGCCAGGCCCAGGCTGGCCGCGCCGCCGATCACACGGCGACGCGATGCTCCTGCAGGCGTGGGGCGCTGACCCGGTAGATGCCGATCTCGCCAAGCAGGTTGGGCCATAGCTTGCTGGCCCAGCCGTGGCGGTGCTGGCGATCCACGGCGAGGCGATCCAGCACCTGGGCGCGCTGCTCGCGGCACAGGCGCTCGAAGTCCTCGAAGGTGCAGAAGTGGATGTTCGGGGTGTTGTACCAGGTGTAGGGCAGGAAGTCCGAGACCGGCATGCGGCCCTTGGTGCCCAGGTACAGGCGGCAGCGCCAGTGGCCGAAGTTGGGGAAGGTGATGATGCACTGGCGCCCGACCCTGAGCATCTCCTGGAGGATGCGATCGGGGTACTGCAGGGCTTGCAGCGACTGGGTCATGACCACCACGTCGAAGCTGTCGCTGGCGAAGTTGGCCAGGCCACCGTCGAGGTCCTGCTCGATGACGTTGACGTCCTTGAGCAGGCATTCGGCGATCTTGTCCGGGTCGATCTCCAGGCCGTAGCCGGTGACCTGCTTGTGGTCGCGCAGCCAGGCGAGCAGCTCGCCGGTGCCGCAGCCGAGGTCGAGCACCCGGCTGCCGGCGGGGATCCATTCCTGAATGATGTCCAGATCGGCGCGCACGACAGCTATACCTCGATACGGGTCATGTAGTGGGAGAAGGCCTGCAGGTAGCGCGGGATGGGGATGAGGAAGGCATCGTGGCCCTGGGGGGCGTCCACCTCCAGGTAGCTGACGTCCTTGCGCGCCGCCATCAGGGCGTTGACGATCTCCTTGGAGCGGGCCGGCGAGAAGCGCCAGTCGGTGGTGAAGGAGACGATCAAAAAGCGCGCCTGCACCCCGGCCAGGGTCTTGGCCAGGTCGCCGCCCTGGGCATGGGCCGGATCGAAGTAGTCCAGCGCCTTGGTCATCAGCAGGTAGGTGTTGGCGTCGAAGCGGCCGGAGAATTCCTCACCCTGGTAGCGCAGATAGCTCTCCACTTGGAATTCGACGCTGTGGAAATCGTAGTTGAGCTGGTCTGTCTTGAGTTCGCGACCGAATTTCTCGCCCATGGCCTCATCGGAGAGGTAGGTGATATGGCCGACCATGCGCGCCAGCATCAGGCCGCGCTTGGGGATCACGCCCTTTTCCTGGAAGTGGCCGGCGTGAAAATCCGGGTCCGAGAGGATGGCCTGGCGCGCCACCTCGTTGAAGGCGATGTTCTCCGCCGACAGCTTGGGCGCCGAGGCGATGGCCAGGCAGTGGCGGATGCGCTCCGGGTAGCTGATGGTCCATTGCAGCGCCTGCATGCCGCCCAGGCTGCCGCCGATCACCGCTGCCCACTGCTGGATGCCCAGGCGATCTGCCAGCCGCGCCTGGCTGTGGACCCAGTCTTCCACGGTCAGCACCGGGAAGTCCGCGCCGTAGGGGCGACCGGTGTCCGGATTCGGGCTGCTCGGCCCGGTGGAGCCGTTGCAGCCGCCCAGGTTGTTCAGGGCGACGACGAAGAACTTGCGGGTGTCGATGGGCTTGCCGGGGCCGATGCAGCTGTCCCACCAGCCGGGCTTGCGGTCGTCCAGGCTGTGGTAGCCGGCCGCGTGGTGATGGCCGGAGAGCGCGTGGCAGATCAGCACGGCGTTGCTGGCCGTGGCGTTGAGCTCGCCGTAGGTCTCGACCATCAGGTCGTAGGCCGGCAGGGTGCGACCACAGGCCAGGGCCAGGGGCTCGCTGAAATGCAGCAGCTCGGGGGTGACCAGGCCGACGGAATCTTCGGGGATGACGCTGGGCATTGACGGCTCGTCCGGGGCGGGGCTCGCCAGTCTAAAGAGCACCGCGGGGAGCGGCAAGGGCAGGCGTGGCGCCTTCGCCGAGCCACCGCGAGGGCGGCGCGGCCAGGGGCCCTAGACGACGCGGGCCAGGGGCAGGACGACCACGTTGTCGTGACGCTGGGAAGGCGCCGGGCGGGCGATCTGCTTGAGCATGTCGCTGACCTCGGTGAGCTGCTTGTGCAGCACGTCTTCGTGTACCTGCAGCCGGCGTACCTGTTCCTGGCTGTTGAGGTTCTGCTGGGTGAGCTGCTTGAGGGCCAGCATGCTGGTCTCCAGCAACTGCTTCTGCTCGCGGGTGTGCTGCACCAGCGGCGTCAGGGCGCCATCGTTCCAGCGCAGCACCTGAGCATGGGCGCCTTCCTGCAGGGCCTGGACTTCCTGGGCCACGGTAGCGAAGAAGCGGCGCGCCAGGGCGCTCTGTTCGGTGAGCAGGGTCTTCACCTGGCGCTGGATTTCCTCGGTCTTGAGCTGCAGCTGACGCAGTTCGCGGACGTAGGGACGGATGCGCAGCCGCGGCGCTTCCAGGGGATGCAGGGGATTTTCCAGGTTGTGCCGCTGATAGACCGCGCCGAGCACCTTGTTGGCGCGATCGGCTTCGTTGTCCAGCGCCAGCAGGTCGTGCTCGACCATGCGGAAGAACCGCTCGATGGACTGGTTGATCCCCACGGTGGTCAGGCTGCTGCGAAATTCGCGGCGAGCGGTGTCCAGGTGGGTGTCCAGGCGCTCCGGAGCGACCAGGTCGATGAGTAGCTTGCGCTGGCCAGCCAGCATGTTCTGGGTGGTGCGCAGATCCAGCAGGCGACGGTGGTACTGGTCGTACTCCTGGCGGGTGCGGGCGGTCTGCAATTCGAGCCCGGCACCCGGCAGCTCTTCGTCGGCCAGTTGCGCATACTGCGCCCGGATGGCCTCCAGACGTTGTTCGATGAGCGTACGACTGGCACCCAGCAGGCCACTGGCCTGTTGCACGATGCGTTGCTGCAGCAGCCGCTCGCGGGCACCGACGATACGATCGGCGAGCAGTTGTTCGAGGCCGTCCAGCTGGCTGCGGGCGAGCAGTTCCAGGTCGCCACGCACCTTGCCCAGCAGCGCCTGCTTGGCCGACAGCGGCAGGATGTGCTCGGCGGGCAGGGCCAGTTGCCGGGCGCTGGCCTGGCGGACGTTCTCCAGCGAATGGGCGACATGGGCAGCACCGCCGAGGTCGTCCCAGAGACTGTCGATCTTGTTCATCACCGCGAACAGTCGCTCGGGACTGTCGCCCAGGGCCGGCTTGACGCATTGTTCCCAGAGCGCCAGGTCCGAGGCGGTGACGCCGGTGTCGGCGCCGATCAGGAAGAGCACCGCCTGGGCGTGGGGCAGCAGCGAGAGGGTCAGCTCGGGTTCGGCACCCAGGGCGTTGAGGCCGGGCGTGTCGAGGATGCGCAGGCCCTGGCGCAGCAGCGGATGATCGATGCTGATCAGCGCATGGCGCCAGGCCGGGACGCTGACCAGGCCGGCATCGCCGAGCTGTTCCAGCTGTTCGGGATCGAAGCCCAGTTGCGCTGCCGTTTCCGCCGTCACTTCGCGGGTCTCGGTGACCTTGGCCAGCAGGGCGGCCATGGCATCCGGATGGCGATCATCCAGCGGAAAGCGCTGCCAGGCCTCGGGTGCCTTGCGCCAGGCGCCCAGGCTGCGGTCGTCCAGCCGGCTGTCGATGGGCAGCAACTGCAGGTAGGGCCCGTCGGCGCCGGCATCGAAGAAGATTTCGGTAGGGCACATGGTGGTGCGCCCAGCCTGGGACGGCAGCATGCGCTGGCCGTAGTCGGCGAAGAAAAGGGCGTTGATCAGCTCGGTCTTGCCGCGGGAGAACTCGCCGGCGAAGGCCAGGGTGATGCCATCGGCCTGGAGTTCGTTCTGGCAACTGGCCAGGGCGGCGTCCAGGGCGGGGGAGGCGAGGCGATTACGCTGCAACCAGTCGCGGTAGCGGCCCAATTGGGTATCGAGTTCGGCTTTCCACGTGGCATAGGCATCGACGTGGCGGAACAGACGTTCCATGGGGACTTCCTTGACCTGGACAGCTAAAGCCTGGACGGTGCCCCAGCCTCCAGGCCGCGTCAATGCCGGCTCCGTCACGACGCGGCGGGCGGTCGTGACGGAGGGGCGAGCGGTGGCGGACGTCGTACGTTAGAGGAAGGGCGCGAGGATCTGCGGCATGCCGCTGGCGGCGGCCAGTTGGCCGATGACGAAGCGATCCAGCAGGTTGATCACGATGAAGGCGAAGATCGGCGACAGATCCAGGCCACCCAGGTTGGGCAGGATACGGCGGAAGGGCGCCAGCAGTGGCTCGCAGATCTGGTTGACCAATTCGGCGGCGGGGTTGTGGGTCTGGGGCGCGACCCAGGAGAGGATGACGCTGACGATCAGGGCGAAGAAGAACACCTTGAGGAACAGCGAGGCCACGCCGAGCAGGGCCCAGATCAGCAGAGCCGGGAACAGACCGCCGATGCTGGCGCCGAGCAGTACCACCACGACCATCATCAGGGCCAGCTGGACCAGGATGGCCAGTACCAGGGCCGCCAGATCGACGCCGCCGAAGCCGGGAATGACCCGACGCAGGGGTTTGAGCAGAGGCTGGGTGGCGCGAACGGTGAATTGCGACAGCGGATTGTAGAAGTCGGCGCGGACCAGCTGCAGGATGAAGCGCAGCAGGATGATCAGCAGGTAGAGACTGCCGAGGGTCTGGATGACGTAGACGAGAGCTTGCGCGAGAGCGGACATGGATACTCCTTATCGATCCGGCAACTGGGCCAGTTCCGCAGCCCGGTCGGCCGCGGCGGTGAGGGCTTCTTCCACCAGGTCCGCGAAGGCCCCGGCTTGGAAGGTTTCGATGGCGCGCTCGGTGGTGCCCTTGGGGGACATCACCGAACGACGCAATTGTTCGGGGCTGCGGTCGCCCTGGCAGGCCATGGCGGCGGCGCCGCGGGCGGTGTGTAGGGTCAGTTGCTCGGCCACCGCGGCCGGCAGGCCGAGCTTGGTGCCGGCCTCGGTCATGGCTTCCATCAGCAGGAAGAAGTAGGCCGGACCGCTGCCGGAGACGGCGGTGACCGCATCCAGTTGCTGCTCTTCCTCGACCCAGAGAGCCAGGCCGACCGCGGCGAGGATTTCCTGGGCACGGGCGCGCTGTTCCGGGCTGACCTGCACGTTGGCGAACAGGCCGCTGGCACCGAGGCGCAGCTGCGAGGGCACGTTGGGCATGCAGCGTACTAGCGGACGTTCGCCCAGCCAGCGCGTCAGGCTGGCGCAGGTGATGCCGGCGGCGACCGAGACGATCAGCTGCTCCGGACGCAGGTGCGGCGCTAGTTCGGCGCAGACCTCGCCCATCACCTGGGGCTTCACGCCCAGGACCACCACGTCGGCGTCGTCCAGGACCGCGGTGTTGCTGGCTTCGACGCGGATGCCGTACGCCTGGGCCAGCGCCTCGCGCTTGGCCGGATTGCGATTGCTGGCACTGAGCTGGCGGGCCGGCACGCCCTGGGCGAGCAGCCCGCCGATGATGGCGCCGGCCATGTTGCCAGCGCCGATGAAGGCGATGCGGGTGTCGTTCATCGAGACTTCCTAGGTTGAAGAGGCGGTGGCGCCGTAGTCGCGGGCGCCGAACAGGGCGGTACCGATGCGGACCCAGGTGGCGCCCTCGGCGATGGCGGCTTCCAGGTCCTGGCTCATGCCCATGGACAGGGTGTCCAGGTCCAGGTTCAGCGCTTCGCTCAAGGCACGCAGCCGGGCGAAGGCGGCGCGCTGGCTGGCTGGGTCGTCGGTGGGTTCGGGAATGGCCATCAGGCCGCGCAGGCGCAGGTTGGGCAGTTGGCTCACGGCGGCAGCCAGGGCCGGCAACTCATCGGGGTGGCAGCCGGACTTGCTGGCTTCGCCGCTGACGTTGACCTGCAGGCAGACATTCAGCGGTCCACGTTCAGCGGGGCGCTGTTCGGCCAGGCGCTGGGCGATCTTGAGCCGATCCACCGAGTGCACCCAGTCGAAATGGCTGGCGATGGCGCGGGTCTTGTTGGACTGGATGGGGCCGATGAAATGCCATACCAGGGGCAGATCGACGAGTTCGGCCTGCTTGTCCAGCGCCTCCTGCAGATAGTTCTCGCCGAAGTCGCGCAGGCCTGCAGCCCAGGCTTCGCGCAGGGCGGCGGCGGGTTTGGTCTTGCTCACCGCCAGCAGGCCGACGGTCGCGGGATCGCGGCCTGCCGTCCGGCTGGCCGCGGCGATGCGTTCGAGTACGGTTGCGCTATTCTCGGCTATCGTGGACATTCAGCCCCTGCTTGCGTCGGCGCATCCGGCAGGCCTCGGCGTACCGGATGAATGAGTGGCGGTGACCAGGTCAGACCGCCAGTGCTGCGCGGCATTCTACCTGCTTGCTCGACATCTGGGAGTCCCATGGATATCACCGAATTGCTGGCCTTTTCCGCGCGGCAAGGCGCCTCCGACCTGCACCTGTCCGCCGGCCTGCCGCCGATGATCCGCGTCGACGGCGACGTGCGCCGCATCAACCTGCCGGCTTTCGAGCACAAGCAGGTGCACGGGCTGATCTACGACATCATGAACGACAAGCAGCGCAAGGACTTCGAGGAGTTCCTGGAGACCGACTTCTCCTTCGAGGTGCCGGGCGTGGCGCGCTTCCGGGTCAACGCCTTCAACCAGAATCGCGGTGCCGGCGCGGTGTTCCGGACCATTCCCTCCAAGGTGCTGAGCATGGAGGAGCTGGGCATGGGCGAGGTGTTCAGGAAGATCACCGACGTGCCGCGTGGACTGGTGCTGGTAACCGGGCCGACCGGTTCGGGCAAGTCCACCACCCTGGCAGCCATGCTCGACTATCTCAACAACCATAAGTACCACCACATCCTCACCATCGAGGACCCCATCGAGTTCGTCCACGAATCCAAGAAGTGCCTGGTCAACCAGCGCGAGGTGCACCGCGATACCCTGGGGTTTTCCGAAGCTCTGCGCTCGGCCCTGCGTGAAGACCCGGACGTCATCCTGGTGGGCGAGCTGCGCGACCTGGAGACCATTCGTCTGGCGTTGACCGCGGCCGAGACCGGCCACTTGGTGTTCGGCACCCTGCACACCACCTCGGCGGCCAAGACCATCGATCGGGTGGTGGACGTCTTCCCGGCGGAAGAGAAAGCCATGGTGCGCTCCATGCTGTCCGAATCCCTGCAGGCAGTGGTCTCCCAGACCCTGCTCAAGAAGGTCGGCGGCGGCCGGGTGGCGGCCCACGAGATCATGATCGGCACCCCGGCCATCCGTAACCTGATCCGTGAGGACAAGGTGGCGCAGATGTATTCGGCAATCCAGACCGGTGGCGGACTGGGCATGCAGACCCTGGACATGTGCCTCAAGGCGCTGCTGTCCAAGGGGCTGATCAGCCGCGACGCGGCGCGCGAGAAGGCCAAGACGCCGGAGAACTTCTGATGGAATTCGACAAGTTCCTGCAACTGATGGTGGACAAGGGGGCCTCGGACCTCTTCATCACCACGGGCGTACCGCCGTCGATGAAGATCAACGGCCGCATGACGCCGGTCACCAAGGATTCACTCTCGCCGGATCAATGCCGGGCCATCGTGCTGGGCGTGATGAACGAGGAGCAGCGCCAGGAATTCCAGCAGAAGCGCGAGTGCAATTTCGCCATCAGTGCCCGCGGCATCGGTCGCTTCCGGGTCAGTGCCTTCTACCAGCGCAACCTGGTGGGCATGGTGCTGCGTCGCATCGAGGTGAACATCCCCACGGTGGAGCAACTGCGCCTGCCGGAGATCATCAAGAAGCTGGCCATGACCAAGCGCGGCCTGGTGATCTTCGTCGGCGCCACCGGCACCGGCAAGTCTACCTCGCTGGCCGCCATGATCGGCCACCGCAACAAGAACTCGGCGGGGCACATCATCTCCATCGAGGATCCCATCGAATACATCCATCAGCACCAGGGTTGCATCGTCACCCAGCGCGAGGTGGGCATCGACACCGAGTCTTTCGAGGTGGCGCTGAAGAACACCCTGCGCCAGGCACCGGACGTCATCATGATCGGTGAGATCCGCAGCCGGGACACCATGGAGCACGCCCTGGCCTTCGCCGAGACCGGCCACCTCTGCCTGGCGACGCTGCACGCCAACAACGCCAACCAGGCGCTGGACCGGATCATCCATTTCTTCCCGGCCGATCGCCACATCCAGACCTGGATGGATCTGTCGCTCAACCTCAAGGGCATCGTCGCCCAGCAACTGGTGCCCACCACCGACGGCCAGGGGCGCCGGGCGGTGATCGAGGTCCTGCTCAACACCCCGCTGGCCGCCGATATGATCCGCAAGGGCGAGGTGCACGAACTCAAGGCGCTGATGAAGAAGTCCGGTGAGCTGGGCATGCAGACCTTCGACCAGTCGCTCTATGCCCTCTATCGCGATGGCGAGATCAGCTACGAGGCGGCCCTGGCCCACGCCGATTCCGCCAACGACCTGAGATTGATGATCAAGCTGGGTTCGGAAACCGATGCCGACCATCTCAACCAGGTCACCCGTAACCTGACGGTGGACATGGGCGACGAGCCGCCCAAGCGTTTTCGCTAGTCGCTGTCGGCCGCGATGGCCTTGGCTTCGCGCAGCGCGGCGACCAGAGCCTGACGTGCTTGTGCCTGCTGCGTGGCGTCGGGTGTGCGCAGGATGAAGGACGGGTGGTAGGTGGCGATGATCCAGCGCTCGTCCAGCCGCAGCGGTCGGCCCATGAACTGGGCCAAGCCGCGCGGTTTGCGTCTTAGCAGGGCTTCCAGCGCCGTCGAGCCGAGTGCTACCACCACCACTGGCTGGATGTCGCGCAACTCCTGCTCCAGCCAATAGCGGCAGGGTGCTATCTCCGGTCCCGGGGTGACGTGCTTGCGTCTCAGGCCCTGGGGAATCCATTTGAAGTGCTTGACCGCGTTGGTCAGGAACACCTCGTCGCGGTCGAGTCCCGCCTCGGCCAGTGCCGCCATCAGTACCTGCCCGGCCGGACCGACGAAGGGGCGACCCGCCAGGTCTTCCCGGTCACCGGGTTGCTCGCCGAGCAAAAGGATACGCGCCGTACGCGGGCCTTCGCCGGCCACCGGCTGGGTGGCCTTTTCCCAGAGCTCGCAGCGGCGGCATTCGTCCAGGGTGGTGGGTAGCGGGCGTTCGGGTTGGGCACGCTCGGCGGCGATCAACACCTCGCGACCGGACTGCCGGCCGACTGCTTCAGCTTGGGCGAGGCGTTGGGCACCGGCACGCGCTTCGCTGAGCAGTGCCGGGATCAGCGGGCCTTCCGGCAGGTCCTTCCAGAAGCGCGCCGGCATGTTGCCGCGCAGCGTGCGCGGATTGGCGCGGGCCGGATTGAAGGTGCTGCGGTAGTAGGCGCGCCAAAGTTCGTCGCCAGCGTTGCGGTCATCGTCTTCCGGGGTCTGGCGGGCCAGTTGCTGCAGCTCGGCGGGACAGGGCTCCAGCACTTGCAGCGCCTGGCCATCCCAGAGCGCCGCGGCCTCCGGCGTGGCGATCAGCCAGCTGCTGTTGCCCATCCGATCGCAGAAGTGCGGTGCCGCCAGGGCCAGGACGTCATGGGCCGGCTGGTGCCAGGCCACCCAGGCCGGCGGACCGGCGCTGTCGGCGCGCGGTCGGAAGCGGAGGAAGGCATGTACGTGGTGGATCTCGCGACGGATCGCCTTGACCCGGCGCTGCAATTCGCTGCCGTCTTCGTCGCCGGCCAGCATCGCCGCCCGGTCTCCACGGGCGACCCGCCAGAGGACCTGATAGAGCAGGGCCCAGCGATCGTCGCTGCGAAAGCAGGCGGCATAGGTCAGGGCCTCGGCCAGTTGTGGCGGAATGCGCACGGCGCCGCTGGGCGGGGTCGCCACGGCCTCGACCGGTTCATCGAACAGATCGCCCAGCCCGCGGCTTTCCTGCCAGCTCACCTGGGCCGGCGAGATGCCGGCCTGCAGTAGGCGGCGCGCCTCCTGCCGCCAGCCGGCGAAGGTGCCGTCGAAGTTGACCTTGAGCATCTACAGCAGGGCGAGTTGCGCGGGCGGCTCGGCGAGTTGGCGGCGCAGATCGAGGGATTCGGCCAGGCGCGGTTGCGGGCGATAGTCCTGGGTGACGATGAAGGGACGGGCCTTCTCCACGCTGCACCTGAGCCGGATCAGGTCGGCGTAGCGGATGCGCCTTTCCCGTCGCAGCTCCACCAGCCGCTTGGCCGAAAGCACGCCGATGCCGGGGACCCGGGCGATCAGCACCTGGTCGGCGCGATTGAGGTCCAGCGGGAAGATGGCGCGATTGTGCAGCGCCCAGGCCAGCTTGGGGTCCACGTCCAGCGGCAGCTGACCGTCTTCGGTGGGTAGCTCCGCCGCCTGGAAACCATAGCCACGCATGAGGAAGTCGGCCTGGTACAGCCGGTGCTCGCGCAGCAGGGGTGGTGGCTGCAGCGGTACCGTACCCGGGCTTTCCGGAATGGGGCTGAAGGCCGAGTAGTAGACGCGCTTGAGGCGGTAGGCACCATAGAGCGTCTGGGCGGTGTCGAGGATGGTGCGGTCGTCGGTGGCGTCGGCGCCGACAATCATCTGGGTGCTCTGGCCCGCCGGAGCGAAGCGCGGCGCCTTGGCCTCGGCCTCGGCCTCTTCCAGCCCCAGGCGGATGTTGCCCATGGTCTTGCGGATGCTGCTGCCGTTCTTTTCCGGCGCCAGTTTGATCAGGCCGCTCTCGGTGGGCAGCTCGATGTTCACCGAGAGGCGATCGGCATAGCGGCCGGCCTGGGCGATAAGCTCGGGGTCGGCGTCGGGAATGGTCTTGAGGTGGATGTAGCCGCGGAACTGGTGTTCTTCGCGCAGCAACTGGGCCACCCGGGTCAGCTGCTCCATGGTGTAGTTGGAGGAGCGGATGATGCCGGAACTGAGGAACAGCCCGCTGATGACGTTGCGTCGGTAGAAGTCGAGGGTCAGCTGCACCACTTCCTCGGGCGTGAAGCGCGCCCGGGGTACGTTGCTGCTGCGGCGGTTGACGCAGTACTGGCAGTCGTACAGGCAGAAGTTGGTCAGCAACACCTTGAGCAGCGCCACGCAGCGCCCATCGGGGGTGAAGCTGTGGCAGATGCCCATGCCATCGGTCGAGCCCAGGCCGTCCTTGCCCTTGGAGCTGCGCTTGGGCGCGCCGCTGCTGGCGCAGGACACGTCGTACTTGGCGGCGTCGGCGAGAATGATCAGCTTGTCGGCGAGCTCCATCGAGATCTCCTGGACTGTGATTGCATACAGTATCCAGGAAGCGGAGCGTCGTTCAATGGCTTTGCGCCGGGCGGCGCCGAGTGGAGCGACACTCCGCCGGGCGGTAGCGGCCCGGCGGAGCGAGGGGAGGGATCAGGACTTGCGGGTACGCTTGGCGCGCGGCTTGTCGACGACGGGGTCGGCTTCGGCGGCCAGGGTAGTGGGCTGCGGCAGGACGCGCTTGGCGGAAGCGAAACGCTTGGTCCAGTACGGCTTGCTCAGGTGATCGACGCGAACGCTCTCGCCACTGCGCGGGGCATGGACGAAACGGTCGTTGCCCAGGTAGATGGCGACGTGGTCGATGCCGCTGCGCTGACCGGTCTTGAAGAACACCAGGTCACCGGCCTTGAGGTCGCTACGGGCGACCTTGGGGCCCTTGAGCTGGGCCAGCTCGCGGGAGGTGCGCGGCAGCTTGACGTTGTGCACGTCACGATAGACGTAGTTCACCAGGCCGCTGCAGTCCAGGCCGTTCTTCGGGCTGGTACCACCGAAGCGGTAGGGCGTACCGACCAGGTCCATGGCGCGGGTCGCGACCTGGGCGCCGACGTTGCGCGTCGCGGCCTGGGCGGTGGCCTGCTTACGGTGCAGGGCGCTGCTCGCCCGCGCTGCGCGCTTGGCGCGAGCCGCGGAGGCCGCCTGGGTGTGATTGTCGGCAGCGGTGACGTGACGGGCTGCGGGCTTGACGGTTGGTGCGGCGGTAACATGCCGGGCTGCGACCTTGTGGACCGGAGCGGCAGTGCGCGCTGCAGAGTTCTCTTTCGCTTGCGCCGCCACTGGCAGCACAAGACAGGCGGAGAGCCATGTCAGGAGGAATAGACGCATTGTCGTAGGGGTGTCTGAAGATCGAAGCGAGGGATTCTATACCAACCCTGTGGATATTTTGTGCACCTCTCATCAAGAATTTATGTAATTTTTAGCGGAAAGTGAGGTCCCTAGAGCGCCAACCAGTGAGACTCCCTGGGCATTCATCCAGTTTTCGACATAAAATCACGGTGAAGGTAAGGGTGTAGGTAAGGCGCGTCTTTCCCAGTATTTGCGAGGTCGCAGACATGCAGTATCAGGACACCCACAGCAAGGTCATGGGCTATCTGCTGTGGATCTTCGGTTTCCTCGGCGCTCACCGCTTCTACTATGGCAAGCCGGTCACCGGCACCATCTGGTTCTGTACCCTGGGTCTGCTGGGCATCGGCTGGCTGATCGATCTGTTCCTGATCCCGTCCATGGATCGCGAGGCGGACCTACGCTTCCAGTCTGGCTCCCTCAACTACAGCCTGGCCTGGATCCTGCTGACCTTCCTCGGCCTCTTCGGCGTGCATCGTCTCTATCTGGGGAAATGGGTCACCGCCATTCTTTATTTCTTTACGGCGGGTTTCTTCCTGCTGGGCGTGCTTTACGACTTCTGGACGCTCAATTCGCAGATTTCCGAAGAGAATCGTCGGCGCCTGGTGCGCTAGGCCAGTTCGGTCGGACTAAAGAGAAGGGGCTCCGTGGAGCCCCTTCTTGCTTTCACTCCCCGCGATGGTAGGTCGCGCGGCCGCCCACCAGGGTGCGCTCGACCCGTCCTGGCAAGGTCATGCCGTGGAAGGGGCAATTGCGCCCGCGCGACAGCCAGGGGGTGTCCGCCTGGGCGGTGGCTTGCTGGGAGAACAGCACCAGGTCCGCCGGCTGGCCCTTGGCCAGGCGACCCACTGGCAGGCGCAGGGCGTCGGCCGGGCCGGTGGTCAGGCGTGCCAGTAGTGTAGGCAGGTCCAGCAGGCCGTCGGCCACCAGGGTCAGGGCCAGCGGCAACAGCAGTTCGACGCTGCTGATGCCCGGCTCGGTGGCGGCGAAGGGTGCCAGCTTGGCATCCGCCTCCTGGGGCTGGTGATGACTGGAGATGGCACCGATCACCCCATCCCGTACCCCGGCGCGCAGGGCATCACGGTCGCGCGCGGTACGCAGCGGCGGCTTGACGTGATAGAGGCTGGAGAAGCCCTGCAGCGCCTCGTCGGTGAGCAGCAGCTGATAGAGGGCCACGTCGGCGGTCACCGGCAGGCCGCGGGCCTGGGCGGCAGCGATCATCTCCACCGCGCGGGCGCTGGTGAGCAGGCCGAAGTGGGCGCGCACGCCGCTCTGCTCCACCAGCAGCAGGTCGCGGGCCAGGGCGATGGTTTCGGCGGTCTCGGGAATGCCGGTGAGACCCAGGAAGCTGGCGGTGGGGCCTTCGTGGGCCAGACCGCCGTCGGCCAGGTCGGCGTCCAGGGCGTTGAAGACCACGGTCAGGTCGAAGGTGGCCGCATATTCCAGCGCGCGGCGCTGTACCCGCAGATTCTCGAAACGCTGCAGGCCGTTGGTGAAGGCCACGCAGCCGGCATCGCGCAGGGCCATCAGCTCGGACAGCTGCTCGCCGGCCATCCCGCGGGTCAGGGCGCCGATGGGGTTGACGCGGACATGGTCCGCGGTACGCGCGCGGTCGAGGATGAGTTCGGCCACCGCGGTGGTGTCCAGCACCGGGCGAGTGGTCGGCGGGCAGCACAGGCTGGTCACGCCACCGGCGGCAGCGGCGCGGGTTTCGCTGGCGACGTTGCCCTTGCGGGTCAGGCCCGGCTCGCACAGGGCGACGTCCAGGTCGACCAGGCCCGGCGCCAGGATCAGGCCGCTGGCGTCCAGCTGCTCGGCGGCCGTGAAGCCCCCGGGGGCTTCGCCGATGGCGAGAATGCGACCCTCGTCGATATGGACGTCGCCGACCTGGTCGAGGCCGGTGGCCGGGTCGATCACCCGGGCATTGCGGATGCTCAGGCTCACTGGGCATTCTCCTGTAGCTGACGCTGGGCCGTCTGCCCGCTCATGGCCATCGACAGCACCGCCATGCGGACCGCGATGCCGTAGGTGACCTGGTTGAGGATGACCGACTGCTCGCCATCGGCGACCGCGGATTCGATCTCCACGCCCCGGTTGATCGGGCCTGGATGCATGACGATGGCGTCGGGCTTGGCCCGTGCCAGCCGCTGGCGAGTTAGGCCGAACAGCCGGTAGTACTCGCCTTCGCTGGGCAGCAGGCCGCCCTGCATGCGCTCGCGTTGCAGGCGCAGCATGATCACCACGTCCACGCCGTCCAGGCCCTCGGCCAGGTCGGTATAGGTGCGCACGCCATAGAGATCCTCGAGACCGACCGGCAGCAGGGTGCGCGGGGCGATCACGCGGATGTCGCGGCAACCCAGGGTGCGCAGCGCCAGCATGTCGGAGCGGGCGACCCGCGAGTGCAGGATGTCGCCGACGATGGCCACCGACAGGTTGGCGAAGTCGCCCTTGTGCCGGCGGATGGTCAGCATGTCCAGCATGCCCTGGGTGGGGTGAGCATGGCGGCCGTCGCCGCCGTTGATGATGGCGACGTCGGGGCAGACGTGCTCGGCGATGAAGTGGGCGGCGCCGGAATCGGCATGGCGCACCACGAACATGTCGGCGGCCATGGCCTCCAGGTTGCGCAGAGTGTCGAACAGCGTCTCGCCCTTGCTGGTGGAGGAGGTGGAGACGTTGAGGGTGATGACGTCCGCCGACAGCCGCTTGGCCGCCAGTTCGAAGGTGGTGCGGGTACGGGTGGAGTTCTCGAAGAAGACGTTGCACACCGTCTTGCCGCGCAGCAGCGGCACCTTCTTCACCGCCCGGGCGCCGACCTCGAGGAAGGAGTCGGCGGTATCGAGCAGCTCCGTCAGGAGTTCGGCGGGCAGGTCATCGAGTGACAGGAAATGGCGCAATTGGCCCTGGGCGTTGAGTTGCAGCGAACGCGTGGCGTCGGTCATGGCGGCGGATCCAGGTCAGGCGGCGGGGACGTCGCGGTATTCGAGGGCGAGCGGCGTGGGGCCGGTCAGCTTGACGCGCTGGGTGGGCGCGAGGCTCAGGGTGGCCCCCACCACGTCGGGCTGGATCGGCAATTCGCGGGCATTGACGTCGAGCAGGCAGACCAGGGTCACACTGGCCGGACGGCCATAGTCGAAGAGTTCGTTGAGCGCCGCACGCACGGTACGGCCGCTCATCAGCACATCGTCCACCAGCACCAGGTGCCGGCCATCGACCTCGAAGGGCAGCGCCGAGGGGCGCACCTGGGGGTGCAGGCCCTTCTGGGTGAAGTCGTCGCGATAGAAGGACACGTCCAGGCTGCCCAGGGGGGTATCCAGGCCGAGTTCGGCCAGCAGGGCCTCGGCGACCCAGAGGCCGCCGGTATGGATACCGACGAAGCCGGGATCGGTGATGCCACGACGATCCAGCGACAGGCGCAGGTCGGCGGCCAGCCGCGGCAGCAGCTCGGCGGGAGAGGGCAGGTGCATGGCTACTCCGATTGCGGGCGCGCGGCCCGTTCCAGTTGTTGGGTCAGCCAGCCTTCCAGAAGGAGGGCGGCGGCGAGGGCGTCCACCGGGCGCTCGCGATAGCCGTCGCGCTGGCCGCCCTGCAGGCGTTCGCCCTTGGCGGCATAGGTGGTGAGGCGTTCGTCATGGGTGTGCACCGGCAGACCATAGCGGCCGTGCAGGCGGCGGGCGAAACGCTCGGCACGCTCGCTCATCTCGCTGGGGGTGCCGTCCATGTTCAGCGGCAGCCCGACCACCAGGGCGGTCGGGCGCCATTCGTCCAGCAGCCGCTGGACCTGCTGCCAGTCGGGCACGCCGTTCTGCGCCTTGAGGGTGACCAGCTCGCGGGCCTGGCCGGTGACGGCCTGGCCGACGGCGACGCCGATCTGCCGGGTGCCGTAGTCGAAGCCGAGGTAGAGGCCCGTGGGCGTGCTCATGCGTGGCCCGCCTGGCGCGACAGCAGGCGCAGGTCGACCCCGAGCAGGGCGGCGGCGCCCAGGCGTTGCTCGCTGGGAGTGTCGAACAGCAGCGCGGAGGTCGCCGGGGTGGTGAGCCAGAGGTTGGCCGCCAGCTCTTCTTCCAGCTGGCCGGGACCCCAGCCGCTGTAGCCCAGGGTGATCAGGTGGCGGGCCGGGCCGCTGCCGTCGGAGAGGGCGAACAGCACGTCCGGCGAGGTGGTCAGGCTCAGGTCATCGAGTTCCAGGGTGTTCTGGAAGACCGGCCCCGCGTCGTGCAGGACGAAGCCGCGATCGGTCTGCACCGGACCGCCGGCATAGAGGGCGATCTGGGTGTCTTCCAGGGTGGCGGGCACCTCGGGGCGCAGCTGTTCGAGCAGATCGTCGAGGTGCAGGCCGTTGGGGCGGTTGATCACCAGGCCCATGGCGCCGTCGGGGCCGTGGTCGACCAGGTAGATCACCGTCTCGGCGAAATGGGGATCGTCCATCTGCGGCATGGCGATCAGGAGCTGGTGCTGTAGGGTGGTGCTGGAGGTCGGCTTCATGACCGGCAAGTTTCCCGGTTGCGCGGTCCGGCTTCAAGTCCAACGACGCGCGCGGCTATTGACTGGACAGGCGGTCGCCACGCTCGAAACGCCAGGTGCGGATGATCTCCAGCCGGTCGATGTCGGATAGATCGCCGCTGAAGGGGGCGAAGGGTGCCGCCAGGCGGACGATGCGCAGGGCGGCCTGATCCAGCACCGGACGGCCCGAGGATTCCAGCACCTGCACCTCGTAGAGCGAGCCGTCCTTGTTGATGGCCACCAGAAGCCGCAGGCTGCCATAGAGGCGGTCGCGCTTGGCCTGCTCGGGATAGTTGAGATTGCCGATGCGCTCGATCTTGCGCCGCCATTCTTCCTTGTAGCGGGCGCCCTTGTCCTTTTGCGTCGAGGCGGCGTTGATCCGCCAGATCTTCGGCCGCTTGGCGTACTGCTGGCGCTCCTCGGCGAGCTGGGCTTCCAGGCTGGCGAGTTCGGCGGCCTGGCTATCGGCCTCCGGCGCGGGGGCGTCGCGCTGTTCCTGCTCGGGCGTCTCGCGGCTGGGTTCGGCCTTGGTCGGGCGACTGGCGCGGGTGGTCAGCGCCGCCTTGGGCGCCTGGGCGCGATCCGCCGCGGGCTTGCGGGCCGGCGGAGCGGCCTCGCGGATCTCGCTGTCGTGGAAGGGCGCCTGCACCGGCGTGCTCGGCGCCGCTGCCTTGTCCAGGGTACCGCTGCCCTGCTGGTTCTCCTGGGCGAGGAAGTCCGCCTGCTTGGGCGACTCGTCGCTCTTGAAGCTCGCCAGGGTCACCTCCAGGGTGCGACTGATCTGGTTCGGCTCGGGCAGGGAGAAGCCGACGCCCAGGATCAGCACCACGTGCAGCAGGGTTGCCATGAGCAACGTGAAGCCCAGGCGGTCGGCAGCGCGAACCTGGGCGGCGGGGTGCGGAGCGGTGCTGGGCATGGACGGGGTCGGCAAGGGCGAAAGAGGCGCGTTGAGGCTGGCGCCAGTCTGCGGATTGTGTACGGGCTTGTCCATGCCGCGCGTGGCGGCATGGACGACGGCCTTAGCCTGCGCGGTGCTGCGCGATCACCTCCATCAGCCGCTCGGCGATCCGAGTGTCGTAGGCCGCATCGATCTCGCGGATGCAGGTCGGGCTGGTGACGTTGATCTCGGTGAGATGCTCGCCGATCACGTCCAGGCCCACGAACAGCAGGCCGCGCTTGCGCAGTTCCGGGCCAACCGCCTCGGCGATCTCGCGATCCCGCGTCGACAGCGGCTGGGCGACGCCACGCCCGCCGGCGGCCAGATTGCCGCGGGTCTCGCCCTGGGCGGGAATGCGCGCCAGGCAGTATTCCACCGGCTCGCCAGCGATCATCAGGATGCGCTTGTCGCCATCCTTGATGCCCGGCAGGTAGCGCTGGGCGATGATCTGCTGGGTGCCATGGGCCGTGAGGGTCTCCAGGATCACCGAGAGGTTGGGATCGCCCTCGCGGTGACGGAACACCGAGCTGCCGCCCATGCCATCCAGCGGCTTGAGGATGACGTCGCCATGGCTGCGGGCGAATTCGCGGATGATGTCGGCACGGCGGCTGACCAGGGTCGGCGGCGCCAGCTCGGGGAAGAGGGTGGCGAAGAACTTCTCGTTGCAGTCGCGCAGGCTCGCCGGGCGATTGACCACCAGGGTACCGCCCCGCTCGGCCTGCTCCAGCAGGTAGGTGGCGTAGACGAATTCGTTGTCGAAGGGCGGGTCCTTGCGCATCAGGATGACGTCCAGCTCGCGCAACGGCAGGTCGACGCTCTCGCCGAAGGCGAACCAGCGCTCCGGGTCCTGGAAGACCTCCAGCTGGCGACCCCGGCCACGGGCTTCGCCATCGACCTGGTACAGGTCCTGCATCTCGAAGTAATGCAGTGTCCAGCCGCGGGCCTTGGCCGCCCACAGCATGGCCAGGGAGCTATCCTTCTTATAGGAGATGCGTTCGATGGGATCCATGACGATCCCCAGGCGGATACTCATTGACGCTAGACCTCGGTTTTACGTGGGCAAGGCGTCAGAATAGCCCTTCGATCGCCCCGAGTGCCATGCTTGCGCGATCGTCGTGGCGGGCGGGCCGGCGGTCCGCCGCCAGGGGATCTGCGTGGTACGTCACGGTATTGTGTGCTACAAAGAGGCGCCGCCAAGGGGCCCGGATCGACATCATTCACGTTTCATCAGACGATGAGCTGGTAGCTTGAACATGGAACAGTATTCGGAAGGGCTCAAGGTCATGGTGATCGACGATTCGAAGACGATTCGCCGTACCGCCGAGACCCTGCTCAAGAAAGTTGGCTGCGAGGTCATTACCGCCATCGATGGATTCGATGCGCTCGCCAAGATCGCCGATAGTCATCCCCACATCATCTTCGTCGACATCATGATGCCGCGACTGGATGGGTATCAGACCTGCGCGCTGATCAAGAACAACAGTGCCTTCCGTGCGACGCCCGTCATCATGCTGTCTTCGCGTGATGGTCTGTTCGACAAGGCCAAGGGCCGCATCGTCGGCTCCGACCAGTACCTCACCAAACCCTTCAGCAAAGAAGAGCTGATCGGTGCGATCAAGACCCACGTCCCCAGCTTCACGCCGCTCGAACAGGCGTCCTGAGCGTTCTGGGACGGGTGATTCAATCTAGTAGGAAATTTTCATGGCTCGAATTCTGATCGTCGACGACTCTCCGACCGAGATGTACAAGCTCACCGCCATGCTCGAGAAGCACGGGCATCAGGTGCTCAAAGCCGAGAACGGCGCCGATGGCGTCGCCCTGGCGCGCCAGGAGAAGCCGGATGCGGTCCTGATGGATATCGTCATGCCGGGCCTCAACGGCTTCCAGGCCACGCGCCAGCTGACCAAGGACGCCGAAACCAGCCATATCCCGGTCGTCATCGTCACCACCAAGGACCAGGAGACCGACAAGGTCTGGGGCAAACGCCAGGGCGCCAAGGATTACCTGACCAAGCCCATCGACGAAGACACCCTGCTGCGCACCCTGGCAGGTGTTTTGCAGGGCTGACGCAATTCGTCCGTCTTTTGCGGCAGCGCCCTAGTGGGCAGGGAATCTCATGAGCGACGCTACCACGCCCTACGAACTCTTGCGCCTGATCGATCTGCGCTGCCGCGAGCGGGCTGCGGGTCTGCCGGCGCAACAGGAAAACCAGCAGACCTGGAGTGGTATCGGCTTCCGACTGGGTGAGCTGCGCTTCGTCATCCCCATGGGCGAGGTCAGCGAGATCCTGCCGGAGCCGCGCTTCACCGCGCTGCCTGGGGTCAAGCCCTGGCTCAAGGGCGTGGCCAACGTGCGCGGTCGCCTGCTGCCGATCGCCGACCTCGGACAATTTCTCGGCGTGAAGATCCAGGCACTGCGCAAACAGCGGCGCATCCTGATCGTCGACCATGGCGACCTCTTCGTCGGATTGGCGGTTGACGAAGTCCTGGGCATGCAGCATTTCGACATCGAGGCCTACCGCGAGCACGACGACAGCGTGCCGCCGGGGCTGCAATTCTTTCTGGAAGGCGTCTTCCAACGCGACGTTCCGTGGCTGGTGTGCAGCCCACGTGCCTTGGTCGAGCATCCCGAATTCATGGACGTCGCGGCCTGAGCCCAGGCTCCGCTGCACGGGTTGCGGGAGCGGGATGGCAGTAGCCATAACCGACGGATGGGGGTAGGTCGATACGCACCGCTTTCAAGCGAAAGGGTACGGCGACCGACAAGGAATCGAATCAAAGGAACCAAGGTCCAGGCGGGGGCCGCTGATGAACAAACTCAATACAGGGAAACTCAACGCGTGGGTCGCGGGCATGTTCGTGGTACTGATCGTCGCGATCGTACTGCTGTTCGCCAACTTCGCGTACCTGAGCACTCAGGCCGGCTACGACAGCCAGTACCAGGGCCAGGCCACCGAATTGCGTATCCTCTCGCAGCAGCTCGCCAAGAGCGCCAGTGAGGCCGCCACCGGCAAACCCCAAGCCTTCCAGGACCTGCGCGTGGCCCGCAGCGAATTCGAGCGCCGCTGGAACATCCTGAACCATGGCGATCCGAACACCGGGCTGCCGCCCTCGCCTGCACTGCTGAAGCCGCGCATGGATACCGTAGAGGGGCAGTGGTCCGCCCTGCGTAGCCAGGTCGACACCATGCTGGGCAGCGAGCAGACGGTATTGTCGCTGCACCAGCTGGCCAGTGCCCTGGCGGAAACCATCCCACAGCTGCAGGTCGAGAACGAGGAGATCGTCGACATCCTGATCGAGCGGAACGCCCCGGCGAGCCAGGTGGTGGTGGCCCAGCGCCAGGCCCTGCTGGCCGAACGGATCCTCGGCTCCATCAACAAGATCCTCACCGGCGACGAAGCCGCCGTGCAGGCTGCCGACAGTTTCGGGCGCGATGCCAGCCTGTTCGGCCGCGTGCTCAAGGCCATGCGCGAAGGCAACGCCTCCATGGGCATCGCCAAGGTCACCGACCCGGAAGCGGTTGGGCGCCTGAACGAAGCCAACAAGCTGTTCGAATTCGTCTCCGGCAACGTCGACGAGATCCTCGCCACCTCGCCCGAGCTGTTGCAGGTCCGCGCCGCGGTTGGCCAGATCTACACGGGTTCCCAGGCCCTGCTCGGCTCCGTTTCCGAGTTGAGCACCGGCTACGCCTCCCTGACCCAGAGCCGCAAGATCAACACCGTGGGCAGCTATCTGCTGGTGTTCATCGCCCTGGCCGCCATTCTCTGCATCGGCTTCATCCTGGTGCGCGACACCCGTCGCCGTCTGGCCGAGACTGACGAGAAGAACCAGCGCAACCAGGCCGCCATTCTGCGCCTGCTGGATGAAATCGCCGACCTCGCCGACGGTGACCTGACCGTCCAGGCCACGGTGACCGAGGATTTCACCGGCGCCATCGCCGACTCCATCAACTACTCCATCGACCAGCTGCGCGAACTGGTGGAAACCATCAACCAGACCGCCCTGCAGGTGGCCGCCGCGGCTCAGGAGTCCCAGCACACCGCGACCGTGCTGGCCGAGGCCTCGGAGCATCAGGCCCAGGAAATCGCCGGGGCCTCCGCGGCGATCAACGAAATGGCCGTGTCCATCGACCAGGTATCCACCAACGCCTCCGAATCCACCGCGGTGGCGGAGCGCTCCGTGGCCATCGCCAACAAGGGCAACCAGGTGGTGCACAACACCATCATCGGCATGGACAGCATTCGCGAGCAGATCCAGGACACCTCCAAGCGGATCAAGCGCCTGGGCGAATCGTCCCAGGAGATCGGCGACATCGTCGGCCTGATCAACGACATCGCCGACCAGACCAACATCCTGGCACTGAACGCCGCCATCCAGGCCTCCATGGCCGGTGACGCCGGTCGTGGTTTCGCCGTGGTCGCCGACGAGGTCCAGCGCCTCGCCGAACGTTCCTCCGGTGCCACCAAGCAGATCGAGGCCCTGGTCAAGGCGATCCAGACCGATACCAACGAGGCGGTCATCTCCATGGAGCAGACCACCTCGGAAGTGGTGCGCGGGGCCGCGCTGGCCCAGGACGCCGGGGTAGCCCTGGAAGAGATCGAGAAGGTATCCCAGAGCCTCGCCGGGCTGATCCAGAACATTTCCAACGCCGCACGGCAGCAGTCTTCGTCCGCCAGCCACATCTCCAGCACCATGAACGTCATCCAGGAGATCACCTCGCAGACCTCGGCCGGCACCACTGCCACCGCCCGCAGCATCGGCGAGCTGGCCAAGCTGGCTAGCGAGATGCGTCGTTCGGTATCGGGCTTCAATCTGCCGAACGAGCAGCCGCAGGGCTGAGCGCATCGGCCACGCCGAGGCGTGGCGAGGGGGAAACGTGGGGAGGGAGTCGAGTTGGGCGTTGTGCCGCGCTCCCGAGCTACCGGATGCGGATTTCGAGCGCTGGCGACAGTTGCTCGAAGTACGCGCGGGGATGGTGCTGGACGACCGGCAGCGCAGCTTTCTGCAGATCCAGTTGGCCGCCCGCATGCGCGAGCTGGCCATTGCGGACTACGAAGGCTACTACCGGATCGTCTGCGAAGGGGTCAGCGGGCGGATCGAGTGGGTTCGTCTACTCGATCGCCTGACCATCCAGGCGACGCGTTTCTTCCGCCACCCGCCATCGTTCGCCCTGCTGGAAGCCTATGTGAGTGAGTTCGTCCAGACCGCCGCGGGCCAGTCCCTGGCCCTGTGGAGTCTGGGCTGTTCCAGTGGAGAGGAAGCCTTTTCGATGGCCATCAGCACCGCCGAAGTCTTATCCCGGCAGGGGCAGTCCATGACGTTCTCGCTGACCGGAACGGACATCAGCAGCGAAGCCCTGCGCCAGGCGCGCCAGGGCACCTTCAGCCGGCAGCGGCTGGATGGTGTACCGGCGACCCTGCGCGAGCGTTACTTCCGCTCCCGCGAGGACGGCAGCTATCAGATCTGTCCGCGCCTGGCGGAGCGCCTCTGCTTCGCCCGGCTCAATGTGCTGGAACTGAGCCAGGCCCCCTTGCAGGGGCTCAATGTCATTTTTTGTCAGAACCTGCTGATTTACTTCCGCCGCTGGCTGCGCCGAGACCTGCTCAACCAGTTGGTCCAGCGGCTTGCACCGGGTGGGTTGTTGGTTTTGGGCGTTGGTGAGGTGAGCAATTGGAGCCACCCGCAACTGGTGCCCGCCGAGCATCCCGAGGTCCTGGCGTTCGTCCGCCAGGCGGACTGCCCGGCATGACAGGAGCCGAGATGATCGATCGACACGACTACGTAGCCCTCGAGTGGGTCAAGGGAGAGATCGCCGAAACCTTGCAGCAGGCCCGCAAGGCGCTGGAGGCCTTCGTCGACAACCCGCAGGACCGTAGCCGCCTGGGCTTTTGCCGGACCTATGTGCACCAGGTCTACGGCACCCTGCAGATGGTGGAATTCTACGGCGCCGCCCTGCTGGCCGAGGAAATGGAGCTGCTGCTGCAGGAACTCCACGAAGGTCGGGTGACCAGCCCGGACGAGGCGCTGGAAGTGCTGATGCAGGCCATCCTGCAGGTGCCGCCCTATCTTGACCGGGTACTGGAGGCACGCCGCGACCTGCCCCTGGCCATCCTGCCGCTGCTCAATGACCTGCGTTCGGCTCGTGGCGAGAAGCTGCTATCGGAAACCAGCCTGTTCTCGCCGGATTTCTCCGCCGTGCCGCTGTCCCTGAGCGATGCGGAGCTGGCCGATCGCGCTTCGCCGGATTGGCTGCCGCGGCTGCGCAAGTTGCGCCAGGCCCTGCAGGGGGCCCAGGTCGGGCTGTTCCGCGACCGCGACGTCCACTTGCACCTGGATTACCTACTGCGGGTGTTCGAGCGCCTGGATCAGCTCTGCGCCGGGTCGCCCTTCGGCGCCCTCTGGCCGGTGGCGGCGGGTCTCACCGAATTGCTCAAGGCCGGCGAGCTGGACAACAGCAGTTCCATCCGTGGCTTGTTGCGCCAGCTCGACCGTGAGCTCAAGCGCCTGATCAGCGATGGCGTGGTGACGCTCAACCAGCCGGCGCCGGCGGACCTGCTCAAGAATCTGCTGTTCTATCTGGCCAAGGCGCCGGTGCAGAGTCCGCGTATCGCTGCACTCAAAGCCCACTACCGCCTCGACGAAGCCCTGCCGGATGCCGAGCTGGTGGGCTTCGAGCGCTCGCGCATCGTCGGTCCCGACCGCGAGGCCATGCGCTCGGTGGTCACCGCGTTGTGCGAAGAGCTGGTGCAGATCAAGGACAGCCTTGATCTCTTCGTGCGCAGCGACCGCCAGCAGGTCGGCAGCCTGCGCGGCCTCCTGGCGCCGCTCAAGCAGATCGCCGATACCCTGGCGGTGCTGGGCTTCGGCCAGCCGCGCAAGGTGGTGCTGGAACAACACGAAGCCGTCGGTGAACTGGCCGAGGGCTCGCGCGAAGCCAACGACGCGGCCCTGATGGACATCGCCGGTGCGCTGCTCTACGTGGAAGCGACCCTCGCTGGCATGGTCAGCGGCAATGACTCGGGCGATTCCGAGGAAAGCCGGCTGCCCACCACCGACATCGATCAGCTGCATCGAGTGGTGGTGCGCGAGGCGCGCAATGGCCTGGAGCAATCCAAGGACGCCATCATCGAATTCATCGCCTCCCAGTGGAACCACGTCCACCTGGAGCCGGTGCCTCTGCTGCTGACCCAGGTCCGTGGCGGCCTGGCGATGATTCCCCTGGAACGGGCCGCCGCCCAGGTCCAGGCCGCGAACGACTACATCTGCGAGCAGCTCCTGGGCAAGCAGGCGGTGCCGGACTGGCAGAGCCTGGATACCCTGGCCGACGCCATCACCAGTGTCGAGTACTACCTGGAGCGCCTGGCCGAGGATCCGTCCACGCCCCACGAGATGATCCTCGACATCGCCGACGAGAGCCTCATCGCCCTTGGCTATCCCGCCCGCGTGGTGCATGACGAGGCGCCGACCGCAGTAGCTTCGCCGGCGTCTCCCCTTGGCGCGCCAGTACTGGACGCCGCTGCCGTCGACGAAGACCTGCTCCCGGCCGCCGAGGCTGCCGTGTTGGAGCTTGAGGGGCTGCCGGATGAAACTCCGCTGGAGAGCCTCCCCGTCAGCGCAGAGCCGAGCGTCGACGAGCACCGCGAAGGGTCGCTCGAACTGACGTCGATCTTCGAGGAGCCGATCCTCGAGGAGCCAGGCGCCGAGGAACCAGACCTCGAGGACGAGTCGCTGACCCTCGAGCCGGTGGACGAGTTCGCTGCGAGCCCCGAGGACAGCGACGCGGCGCTGCCGGATGAGCCCCTGCCCACTCCGGACGTCGACGAAGACATCGAAGAGCCCGAAGAGCCCGAAGAGCCCGAAGAGCTGCTGGCCGGCATCGAGCTGGACCAGCTCGAGCCCCTGGGCGCGGATGTCGATTCGGTGGCCGAGGTACTGGCGGCATCGGTCAATCCCATCAATCCCCCGGCAGCCCAGGTACCCCACGCCTTGCTGCCGCCGCCTGCCGACGCCGAGCCGATCGAGGAGGAGCTGCGCGAGGTCTTCATCGAAGAGGCCGGCGAGGTCCAGGCGGAGCTGGAGCGCTGGCTGCCGACCTGGCATGCCGACCCCGAGGGTCGCCCGGCGCTCGCCGAGTTGCGGCGCAATTTCCACACCCTCAAGGGCAGCGGCCGGATGGTCCAGGCTCTGGTCATCGGTGAACTGGCCTGGGCCGTGGAGAATCTGCTCAATCGCCGCCTGGACCACAGCGTCGGCCACAGCGCCGCGCTGCAGACCGTGGTGGACGACGTCTGCGCCCTGTTGCCGGAACTGGTGACGGAGTACGCCGAGGATCGTCAGCGGCAGCGCGACGACGTCGACTGGCTGGCCCATGCCGCCCATGCCCTGGCCCGCAACGAGGCGCTGCCCGAGCGCGGCGCCGTCCAGGCGCCGGCGCCGGTCGAGATCGCGGCGCTGCCCCTGGTCGAGGTGGCTGACGTCGATACCGCTGCACTGGAAGAAGCCATCAGCGAGGCCGACAACCAACTGCTGGAGATCTTCCGTACCGAAGCCCAGGCGCATCTGGAAATCGTGCGCCGTTACCTGGAGCAGGCCGAATCCGCCAGCGGCCAGGCGGTGTCCGATGCCCTGCTGCGTGCCTTGCACACGCTCAAGGGCAGTGCCCACATGGCCGGCAGCTCGCCGGTGGCCGAACTGGCTTCGGCGCTGGAGCGTCTGGCCAAGGAATACAAGCTCGCCCATGTTCCCTTCACCGTGCCGGAGCGCGAATTGCTCGCTCGCGGTGCGGATCTGCTGGAGGCGCGGCTCGCCATCCTCACGGATGGCTCCCTGATGGAGCCCCTGGCGGGGGCACCGGCGCTGATCGCCGAGTGCGAAGCCTTGCTGGAGCAACTGGGCGAGGAATTGCCGGTGCCTGAAGCGCCGGTGCCGGAGCGGCGTGAAGTCCTGCGCCTGGCCGATTTCCTGATGCCGGCGATGGACCTGCTGCTGGACGCCGACGAACGCCTGGTGGCGTGGCGCACGGGTGGTGCGGCCGACGCCTGCCCGGATCTGCTGGCCGAACGGCTGAATACCTTCGCTGATGGTGCGGCGCGGGTCGGCCTGGTCGATGTGGAGCAACTCGCCGAAGCCCTGCAGGCGGTCTATGCCGCGGTGGCCAGCGGTTCGCTGCCGGCTGACGAGGCCTTCTTCCGGGAAGCGGAAGATGCCCAGGAAGCCCTGATCAGCATGCTCAACCAGCTGGCCAGTGGTACCCGCGCGACCCCCTGCGACGAGCGTATCGACGGGCTGCGCGCCTTGCTGGTCAGCATCTTCGCCGGGCTACCCGAAACGGCGACGGCGCTGCTGGGTGAGCCAGAACCCGAAGCCTACCTGGCCACCGACGTGGCCACGCCGGTCGAACCGGCCGCGGCGCTCGAGCTCGAACTGTCAGCCGAAGCCGAAGCCGAAGCCGAAGCCGAAGCCGAACCGGAGCCCGAGGCTGAACCGGACGTCGCGGCCGAAGTTGAATCGGTGGCCGAGGTTGAACCAGACGTTACAGCTGAAGCTGAAGCTGAAGCTGGATCGGAGCCGGAGGCTGAGCCTGTAGTCGAGGCCGAAGCCGAGCCCCGATCCGACGCCGAAGCGGAAAAGCTGCGCCAACAGACCGAGGCAACAGTGGCGTCGGCTACGCACGCGACTGACGAAGTCGATCGCGAGATGCAGCTGATCTTCCTCGAAGAAGCCCTGGACCTGCTGGACAGCGCCGACCGGGCGCTGGAGCGCTGGCTGGCCGAACCGCAGCAACGCTTCCACCTCGGCACCCTGCAGCGTGACCTGCATACCCTCAAGGGTGGCGCCAACCTCGCCGAGATCGCTCCGGTTGCCGCCCTGGCCACCGAGCTGGATGCCATCTACGAGGGACTGCTCGACGGCCGCCTCGCGGGTGGCGCCGAGCTGGGCGCCCCGCTACGGGATGCCCATGCCTGTCTCGCCAGCCAGCTCGAGGAGCTTGAGAGCGGCGCGCCGATCAGCGAGTGCGAGGACGAAATCGAGCGTCTGCAGCGCATTCGTGCCGGCCATCTCGATGACTTGACGAACGAGGCCGACGAGACGCCGACCGCTGCTCTGGCCGAACCATCGCCCCTGATCGAGGCGCCGACGGAAGAGGTGCTCGAGGCCGAGTCGCCAGTGCCGTCCCCGCCCGCGGCCGATGGTCCCGACGCCGAGTTGCTGGCCATCTATGTCGAGGAAAGCCGCGACCTGCTGGATAGCATGGCGGCGTCGCTGAGCGCCTGGGAAAGGGATCCGCGCAACGGCATCGAACTGGAATCGCTGCTGCGCGATCTGCACACCCTCAAGGGCGGCGCGCGCCTCGCCGAGGTGGACGCCATCGGCGATCTCGCCCATGCCCTGGAGGCCTTCTACGAGGGGCTGGCGCGGGGCCGGATCAAACCGGGGCCGAGCCTCGGCGGGCTGCTGCACCGCTGCCATGACCGCCTGCACGAGCAACTCGAAGCCCTCGCCGCGGGGCAGACGCCGCCCACCGCCGAGGAGCTGATCGAAGCCCTGCGCGACTATCGTGCGCAACCGGCCACTGCCGACGAGCCGGGCGCACCGCTGACGGTCGCAGCACCGGTCTTCGACGAGGAAACGGATGCGGAAATCCTCGAGATTTTCATCGAGGAAGCCCAGGATCTGCTGGCCAGCATGGATACCGCGCTGGCGCGCTGGTCCGCGGCGCCCGACGTGGCGGTGGACGAGCTGCTGCGCTGCCTGCACACCTTGAAGGGTGGGGCACGGCTGGCCGGTCTTCATGGCCTGGGTGAACAGGCCCACGACCTGGAGCAACGACTCGCCGAGCTGCGTTCGCTGGCCGTGGGCCTGAACGAGGGCGAAGGCGCTGGCGTGCGGGATCTGGCGGTGAAGGGCGTCGACCAGTTGCAGATGGGCGTCGCCCAGCTGTCGGCGCCGGGGGCGCTGCCCGCTGCGGCCACGCCCCCGGCCGCCGAACGCGAGCCAGCCGACCTCCCCGAGCTGCCGGTCGAGGCGCCGTCGGGGCTGGCCGAGGCAGCACCTGCCGACGAACAGTCCAGCGAGGAAGCGCCGGATGAGCCCGTCGCGGCCGAACCCGAGGTCCTGGCCCGTGCGGTGCCCGAGCCCGAGCGCGCGGCGGCGCCCATCATGGTGGCTCCCGAGCAGCGCAGTGCACCGGTCGCCGTGCTGCCTTTCGTGCAGCGACTGCAACAGGTCCGCCAGCAGGCGGCGCAGCGCCGGTCGTCCCAGGAACTGGTCCGGGTCCCGGCGGCATTGCTGGAACAACTGGTCAACCTGGCGGGCGAGACCTCGATCTTCCGCGGTCGCGTCGAACAGCAGGTGAGCGATATAGGCACCACCCTGGGCGAGATGGAAGCCACCATCGAGCGGGTCCGCGATCAGTTGCGACGCCTGGACACCGAGACCCAGGCGCAGATCATCAGTCGCCACCATGAGGACGTCGACCGCATCGGCTACGAGGATTTCGATCCGCTGGAGCTGGATCGCTACTCCCAGCTGCAGCAGCTGTCTCGCGCACTGTTCGAATCAGCATCCGACCTGCTGGACCTGAAGAACACCCTCGGGCAGCGCAACCGCGACGCCGAGACGCTCCTGCTGCAACAGGCCCGGGTCAATACCGAGCTGCAGGAAAGCCTCATGCAGACGCGCATGGTGCCCTTCGAGCGCATGGTGCCGCGGCTGCATCGGGTCGTGCGCCAGGTCAGCGGCGAGCTGGACAAGCCGGTGGAGCTGCGGGTCGGCAATGCCGAGGGCGAGCTGGATCGCACCGTGCTCGAGCGGATCATTCCGCCACTGGAGCACATGCTGCGCAACGCCATCGACCACGGCATCGAAGATCCCGCCGGGCGCCAGCGCGCCGGCAAGCCGACCGAGGGCGTCATCAGCCTGGATCTGCGGCGTGAGGGCGGCGACATCATCCTCACCCTGGCCGACGATGGCCGCGGTATCGACCTCGATGCGGTGCGCCGCAAGGCGATCGAGCGCGGCCTGATGGCCGAAGGCGTCGAGCTGCCCGATGCCGAGGTGCTGCAGTTCATCCTGGAGTCGGGCTTCTCCACGGCCGCCTCCATCACCCAGATTTCCGGGCGCGGCGTCGGCATGGACGTGGTGCACCAGGAGGTGAAGCAGCTCGGCGGCAGCATGGACATCCACAGCGTGGCGGGCGAGGGCACGCGCTTCACCATCCGCCTGCCATTCACCGTGTCGGTGAACCGGGCACTGATGGTGCATGCCGGCGACGACCTCTATGCCGTACCGCTGAACACCATCGAAGGCATCGTGCGGGTAACCGCGGCTGATCTCGAACGTTTCTATCGCCCAGGGGCGGAAGCCTTCGAATACGGCGGCCAGCGCTACGATCTGCGCTACCTGGGCCACCTGCTCGGCAACGGCCAGCAGCCCAAGCTGACCGGCCAGAGTCTGCCGCTGCCGGTGGTCCTGGTGCGCTCGGCCGAGCATGCCGTGGCCATCCAGGTGGATGCGGTGGCCGGTTCGCGGGAAATCGTGGTGAAGGGCCTGGGGCCGCAGTTCGCCGGGGTGCCGGGCCTCTCCGGCGCTACCCTGCTCGGCGACGGGCGCGTGGTGGTGATCCTCGACCTGCTGGCCATGATCCGTAGCCAGCGCAGTGCTGCCGACGACGCTGCACATCTGGCCCAGAACCTGCAGGCGTCGGTGGAAGCCAGCCGCCCGGTCCTGGTCATGGTGGTGGACGATTCGGTGACGGTACGCAAGGTGACCAGCCGGTTGCTGGAGCGCCATGGCATGGAGGTCTTCACCGCCAAGGACGGGGTGGACGCCATCGCCCAGCTCCAGGAACGCCAGCCGGACATCCTGCTGCTGGATATCGAGATGCCGCGCATGGACGGTTTCGAGGTGGCCACGCTGGTCCGCCACGATGCCCGACTCAAGGACCTGCCGATCGTGATGATCACCTCCCGTACCGGGGAAAAGCACCGTGAGCGCGCGCTGAGCCTGGGCGTGAACGAGTACCTGGGCAAGCCCTACCAGGAAAGTGAACTCCTGGCCCACATTCATCGACTGGTCAGGGAACATGACTGAGATGCATACCGCCCGCGTCGCCATCCTGGCCGATAGCCCCCTGCAGCGCCACGTGCTGCAGCAGGTGCTGGCCGACAATGGCTATCACGTAGTCCTCAACAGCGATCCCGAGCGTTTCGACGAGGCCGAATGGCCGTCGGTGGCGACCGACCTGTGGTTGATCGACCTGAGCCAGCTGGAAGAGTCGCCCCTGGTGGACGTCCTGCTGGAAGAGGCCGAGGTGCCCATCCTGTTCGGCGAGGGCCAGGCACCGGAGCGCTTCACCGATCCCTTCAACCACTGGGAGAAGCGGCTGATCGGCAAGCTCAAGCGATTGATCGGCGATCCGGTCGCGGCGGTCGGTCCGGCGCTGGAAACTCTGCTGCAGGACCAGCCGCGCCCGCCGCGCCTGGCGTTGCCCGAGCCGCTGGCCAACCTGCCGTTGCCGGCCGGCGATCCGGCCCCCGAGGTCTGGTTGCTGGCTGCGTCCATTGGCGGTCCGGCCGCGGTGAAGGCCTTTCTCGATGCCTTGCCGGGTGGCCTGCCGGTCGGCTTCCTCTATGCCCAGCACATTGGCGACGGCTTCGCTGCCAATCTGCTGCGCGCGGTCGGCCGCCACAGCCAGTGGCACATCCAGGGCGTGCGTCCGGGGGAGCCGATCCGCTGTGGCGAGGTGGTGGTGGTGCCGACCCAGCAGGAACTCACCTTCAGCGCCAATGGCGCGCTGGACATCGTCGAGCGGGCCTGGCCAGAACCCTATACCCCCTCGATCAGCCAGATGATGCTCAACCTGGCCCAGCATTTCGGCGCGCGTTGCGGGGTCATCGTCTTCAGCGGCATGGGCAACGACGGTACTGCCTCGGCGCCCTACGTGCGCCGCCGCGGCGGCACCCTCTGGACCCAGTCGGCCAGCACCTGTGTGGCCTCCAGCATGCCGGAAAGCCTGCGTGAGTCGGGCCTGGCGACCTTTACCGCCGATCCCCGCGGCCTGGCCGAAGCCCTGGTGGCGCGCCTGGCCGAGCAGCACAGCTAAAGAGTCCAACCATGTCGACCACTGCCTCCGCCAACGAACACCTGACCGGCCTGCTGCTGACCCTGGCCGATCGCACCCTGCTGCTGCCCAACGCGGCGGTGGCCGAGCTGGTGCCCTGCCGCGAGATCCGGCCGCTGCCGGTGCAGCCCGATTGGTGCCTGGGCCAGGTCGCCTGGCGCGACCTGCGCCTGCCGCTGATCAGCTTCGAGGCGCTGTCCAGTGGCAGCGCCGCCCAGTTCGATGGTGACCGCCATGCGCGGGTGGCCATCCTCAATGCCCTCGGCGGACGCGACCGGGTGCGCTTTCTCGCTTTGTTGATCCGCAGCATTCCGCGCTCGCTGCGCATCACCCCGGAACTGGCTGCCGCCGAGGTGCCCCTGGCCGCCCTGGAGCTGGGGGCCGTGGCCTACGAAGGCGGCACGGCGCGCATTCCCGATCTGATCGGGGTGGAAGAACGCCTGGCCGAGGCCGGCGTGTTCTAGCGGGTGAGACGCATCCCGCCGGCTTCGTCGCGGACGACGCTCACCCCACGATAGTCGGCCAGGGTCGGCAGACCCAGATCCAGAGGTTCGCGATGGGTCGCCGTGATGGCGACGGCATCGGCGCCCGCCGCCTTGGCTGCGGCGAAGCCGGCATGGGCATCCTCGAACACCAGGCAATCGCCGATCGCCACCCCCAGCTTGCGTGCACCGGCCAGGAAGCAGTCCGGCGCGGGCTTGCCCTGGGTGACGTCTTCAGCGCAGATCATCACCGGCGGCAGACTCATGCCAGCGGCGGCGAGACGGACCTCGGCCAGCCGGCGCGAGGCCGAGGTGACCAGCGCCCAGCTGCCGGCTGGCAGGTTGGCGAGAAAGGCCGCCGCGCCGGGGATTTCCTGGATGTCGTGGACGTCGGCTATCTCCAGCTCGGTGATGGCGCGGGTCTCGGCCTCGATGTCAGCGCCGGGCGGGGCGAAGCGCTTCACCGTCTCCACCGCCCGCACCCCGTGCATCACGGCCAATACGTCCGCCGGATCGAGGCCGTGGCCGAGGGCCCAGGTGCTCCAGGCGCGTTCGGCGGAGGCCACGCTGGTGAGCAGGGTGCCGTCCATGTCGAAGAGGAAGGCGGCGTAGGGGCGAGAGGGCAGGGTCATCCAGGGCTCCGAAACTATCCGTTGGGGGAAGGGTTGGACCGCCGCCTGGCAGCGATCGCTCATGCAGCTCACGAGGTCTGGAAGTCGCCCCAGAGTTGCTGGGCGACGCTGAGGGCGACCACGGGCGCGGTTTCGGTGCGTAGCACTCGCGGGCCCAGGCGCGCCGGCTGGAAATCGGCAGCCCGCGCGGCGGCGACCTCGGCCTCGCTCAGGCCGCCTTCCGGGCCGATCAGCAGCGCCAGGCGGGCCGGGCGGGCGTGGCTTTCCAGGGGCTCGGCCACCGGATGCAGCACCAGCTTGAGATCGGCAGCCACGCTGGCCTGCCAGTCGGCCAGCAACTGCGGCGGATGGATCAGCGGCACGCTGGACCGCCCACATTGCTCGCAGGCGCTGATGGCCACCTGGCGCCAATGCTGCAGGCGCTTGTCGGCACGTTCGTCCTTGAGGCGCACCTCGCAGCGTTCGCTGACCAGCGGGGTGATCTCGGCTACGCCTAGTTCGGTGGCCTTCTGGATCGCCCAGTCCATGCGTTCACCACGGGACAGGCCCTGGCCGAGGTGGATGTGCAGGGGTGAATCGGGCTGGCCGGGCAGTTCCTCGGTGAGCTCCACGCTGAGGCTCTTCTTGCCCACTTCCGTCACCTGACCCAGGTATTCCTGGCCACTGCCGTCGAACAGCTGCACGGCATCCCCCGGCGCCAGGCGCAGCACCCGGCCCAGGTAGTGGGCCTGGGCCTCGGGCAGGTCCAAGCGGCCGAGGGCCAGGGGCAGGTCGAGATGGCAGCGGGTGAGACGCATGGCAGGCTCCAGATCAGCCGGGATCGCGATGGTTGGGGTGTAGGTCGCTCAGGGCGACGCTGACCGAGGTACGGGTGGCGAGGTCGATGCCTTCGCTCGCCACCTCGGCGAGGAAGTCGATCTGCTCGGGGGTGATGACATAGGGCGGCAGGAAGTAGACCACGTTGCCCAGGGGGCGCAACAGGGCACCACGGGAGAGGGCGTGCTTATAGACCGCCAGGCCGCGGCGCTCCTGCCAGGGGTAGGGGGTGCGGTTGGCCTTGTCGGCGGTCATCTCGATGGCCAGGGCCATGCCGGTCTGGCGCACCTCGCCGACCTGCGGGTGCTCGGCCAGGTGCGCGGTGGCCTCGGCCATGCGTCGGGCCAGCGGCTGGTTGGCTGCGATGACGTCGTCCTGTTCGAAGATGTCCAGGGTCGCCAGGGCGGCGGCGCAGGCCAGCGGGTTGCCGGTATAGCTGTGGGAGTGCAGGAAGGCGCGCAGGGTGTGGTAGTCGTCGTAGAAGGCCTGGTAGACGGTGTCGGTAGTCAGGCAGGCGGCCAGCGGCAGGTAGCCGCCGGTGAGCGCCTTGGACAGGCAGAGGAAGTCCGGGCGGATGCCGGCCTGCTCGCAGGCGAACATCGTCCCGGTGCGGCCGAAGCCCACGGCGATTTCGTCGTGGATCAGGTGCACGCCATAGCGGTCGCAGGCTTCGCGCAGGAGGCGCAGATAGACCGGGTGGTACATGCGCATGCCGGTGGCGCCCTGGATCAGCGGTTCGACGATGACCGCGGCGACGCTCTGGTGATGCTCGGCCAGGGTGCGTTCCATGTGCGCGAACATCTGCCGGGAGTGTTCTTCCCAACCTATTCCCTCGGGGCGCAGGTAGCAATCGGGGCTCGGCACCTTGAGGGTGTCCAGCAACAGGCCCTGGTAGGTCTCGGTGAACAGCGCCACGTCCCCCACCGACATGGCCGCCACGGTCTCGCCGTGGTAGCTGTTGGTCAGGGTGACGAAGCGGCGCTTCTGCGGCTGACCGACGTTGCGCCAGTAGTGGTAGCTCATCTTCAGCGCTACCTCGATGCACGAGGAGCCGTTGTCGGCGTAGAACACCCGGTCGAGGCCGGCCGGGGTGAGGGCGACCAGGCGTTCGGACAGCTCGATCACCGGCTGGTGGCTGAAGCCGGCGAGGATGACGTGTTCCAACTGGTCGACCTGGGCCTTGATACGCGCGTTGATGCGCGGATTGGCGTGGCCGAAGACGTTGACCCACCAGGAGCTGACGGCGTCCAGGTAACGCTTGCCGTCGAAGTCCTCCAGCCAGACGCCCTCGCCACGGCGGATCGGGATCACCGGCAGCTGTTCGTGATCCTTCATCTGGGTGCAGGGGTGCCAGAGCACCTCCAGGTCGCGGCGCATCCAGTCGTGATTGGTCATGGCGATCTCCCGGCGCTGGCCCGGCGGCAAAAAGGGGGCGCAAGCCTAAGTCAGGCCGCACGACAGGAGCAAGGCGCGGGCCGATTGCCGGTCGTGGCGGCGTCTGGTTGCCCCGTTGCCGCTCGCGTATGCTGCGCCACCGCCGTTTCCCGGTCCCAGGAGTCTAGAGAAGATGTCGTCGCGTTGGACAGGTTTTACCGTCTGCTTGGCAGCCGGGGTATTCGCCACCAGCCTGAGCGCAGGCGCTGCCGAGAAGGCGCACAAAGACGCCCATAAAGAGGTGCACAAGGCACCGGAGAAAGCCGCCGCTGCCCCCGCCGCGCCCAGTGGGCCCTCGGCGATCGTGGTCGGTGCCGGCATGGCCGGTCTGGCCTCGGCCTATGAACTGCAGCAGGCTGGCTGGAACGTGACCCTGCTCGAAGCCGGCCCTCGCGTCGGTGGTCGCTCCGGCCTGGCCTCCAGCGAATGGATCGGCGACACCAAGGCCCAGCCGGTGCTCAATCATTACCTGGATACCTTCAAGCTCAAGACCGTCGACGCGCCTTCCTTCGTGCGTACTCCGGGCTATCTGATCGAAGGCCAGTACTATTCCCAGGACGACCTGGCGCAGAAGATGCCGGCCGTGGCCGATGCCTTGAAGCGCGTCGACAAATCCCTGGACGATCTGGCCGCTGCCATCAGCGATCCGCTGCAGCCGACCGCCACCCCGACCCTGCACGCCCTCGACCAGATCAACGCCGCCACCTGGCTGGACAAGCAGAGCCTGCCGCCGGTGGCCCGCCAACTGATCAACCAGCGCATCCGCACCCGCTACGACGAGCCCTCGCGGCTGTCGCTGCTCTATCTGGCCCAGCAGACCCGCGTCTATCGCGGCGTCGACGACAAGGACCTGCGCGCCGCCCGCCTGCCCGGTGGCAGCGAGGTCCTGGCCCAGGCCTTCGTCAAGCAGATCAAGACGATCAAGACCGACAGCAAGGTCACGAGCATTGTCCAGGATAAGGACGGTGTCGTGGTCAAGGCCGGCAACTCCGGCTACAAGGCGGACTACGTGGTGATGGCGGTGCCGTTGCGTGCCCTGGGTCAGGTGCAGATGACGCCGGCGCTGGACGCCACTCAGCAGGCGGCCATCAAGGGCACCACCTACGGCTGGCGCGACCAGATCCTGCTCAAGTTCAAGACCCCGGTGTGGGACAGCAAGTCGCGCATGAGCGGCGAGATCTACAGCGACCAGGGCCTGGGCATGCTGTGGGTGGAACCGGACGTCAAGGGCGGCGCCAACGTGCTGGTCAACCTGGCCGGCGACAGCGCGCGCCTGGTACAGGCCTTCGGCGACAAGCAGATGGTCGATCAGGTACTGATCCGCTTCCATGCCTTCTATCCCAAGGCGCGCGGAGCCTTCTCCGGCTACGAAGTGCGTCGCTACAGCCGCGATCCGGGCGTGGGTGGTGCCTACCTGGCCTACGGTCCGGGGCAGATCACCCGCTACTGGCGACTGTGGGAAAAGCCCACGGGCCGAGTGATCTTCGCCGGCGAGCACACCGATCCGTTGCATCCGGGCACCCTGGAAGGCGCCCTGGCCAGTGGTCAACGTGCCGCCGAGCAGGTCCGCGACCTCAAGGCCGGCAAGGCCGTGGTCCCGGTGGTCGCCAGCGCCAAGGCCGCGGCCACCCCGGCCCAGCCGGCCGCTACGCCCAAGCCTGCCGAGGCCGCGCCGGCCAAGGACAGCGGCGAGCACGGCTTCTTCTGGAAGCTGTTCCACTGGTCGTTCTGATCCCGGCCTAGGCACAGGCGCTGGTCTCTCCCAGCGCCTGTGGTGGATCGGACGGGACGCAGTCGCCGCGTCCGATGCATCGATTCCTTCGATATTGATTCGAGACTTTTTCCGCTTTCCTTCGATACGTTTGCAGCTAGGCTTAGGCAAAGCTTTTTCAGGAGAGAAAAGCGATGCACTGGCGCAACGACGGCCTTCGTTACGGTCTGGTCAGTCTGGTTCTGCATTGGGTCATGGCTCTGGCGATCGTCGCCATGTTCGCCTCCGGCCTGTGGATGCGTACCCTGGACTACTACGACAGCTGGTACCACACCGCCCCCGAACTGCATAAGAGCGCCGGCATCCTGCTGCTGATCGCCCTGGTGCTGCGCCTGCTCTGGCGCCTGGTCAGTCCGCCGCCACCGGTGGAGGGCAGCCCCCTGGTGCGCCGCGCCGCGGGCGTCGGCCACTTCCTGCTCTATGGACTGATGCTCACCGTCATGGTGGCTGGCTACCTGATCTCCACCGCCGATGGCGTGGCCATCGATGTGTTCGGCTGGTTCAAGGTCCCGGCGACCCTCAGCGGGCTGCCGGATCAAGCCGACACCGCCGGCAAGATCCATCTCTGGTTCGCCTGGACGCTGATCGTCCTGGCCGGTCTGCACGTGCTGGCCGCGCTCAAGCATCACTTCGTCGACCGCGATGGCACCCTGGTGCGCATGCTCGGCCGCGTGCACAACCCTTCCTGATCCTCCGCTTCCAACAACCACCTGGAGCTTCATCCAATGCTGAAGAAAACCTTCGCCGCCCTGGCCCTGGGCACCGCTCTGCTGGGCGCCGGCCAGGCCATGGCCGCCGACTACAAGATCGACAAGCAGGGCCAGCATGCCTTCATCCAGTTCCGGATCCAGCACCTGGGCTACAGCTGGCTGTACGGTACCTTCAAGGACTTCGATGGCTCCTTTACCTTCGATGCCAAGGACCCGTCCGCCGACAAGGTCAAGGTGACCATCAACACCGACAGCGTCGACACTAACCACGCCGAGCGCGACAAGCACCTGCGCAGCGCCGACTTCCTCAACGTCGCCGCCCATCCGCAGGCCACCTTCGTGTCGACCAAGGTCACCCCCACTGGCGAAGGCACTGCCGACGTCACGGGCGACCTGACCCTCAATGGTGTGACCAAGCCGGTCGTCATCAAGGCGCACTTCCTCGGCGAAGGCAAGGATCCCTGGGGTGGCTACCGCGCCGGCTTCGAGGGCACCACCACCCTCAAGCTCAAGGACTTCAACATCCAGAAGGACCTGGGGCCGAAGTCCCAGGACGTGGAGTTGATGATGTCCTTCGAAGGCGTGCGCCAGTAACAGGACGCCCTCAGGTTGTAACCAAAGATGCCGGATTCGTCCGGCATTTTTGTGGGCGCCTGTTTTCCCAGTGGCGCTGTGGTTGAGCGATTTGCGTCTCAGAACTTGGCCCAGGTCCCATGGTCTGCTACCCAGATCGGTCGCCCGGGCCCATCCTTGCTTGATTCAGTCGTCCTCACGAGTAGTCGGATCGCCCTGGCGAGATACCCGAGCACAACGCTTGGGTTATTTACAAACAGTCGTGAACGTAAGTATATTGGTCTGATAATAATTCCACGTTCGAGCCGGTGCGGATCCATACAAGGCGCGCTGCGCATGCTCATTCCCCCGCTTTCAAGGACTTCAGATATGCAGATCAAGCCGGCGCATGCCTTCTTCGCTCCCGCCCTGCTCGCCCTCGCCTTGGCGCTGGGTGCCTGCGGCAAGCAGGACAACAAGGACCAGCAGCAACAGCAGCAACAGAAACCCCCGGAAGTCGGCGTGGTGACCATCGAGCCGCGCACCGTGACCCTGACCGACGAGCTGCCCGGTCGTACCTCCGCCTTCCGCATCGCCGAGGTGCGTCCCCAGGTGAGTGGCATCCTGCTCAAGCGCAACTTCACCGAAGGCGGGGACGTCAAGGCCGGCCAGCAGCTGTACCAGATCGATCCGCGCACCTATGAAGCCAACGTGAATTCGGCCAAGGCATCGCTGGCCCAGGCCCAGGCGACCCTGGCCTCGAACCGGCTCAAGGCGCAGCGCTATGGCGCGCTGGTCAAGGAGCAGGCGATCAGCAAGCAGGAAGCCGACGATGCCCTGTCGGTCCAGCGGCAGAACGAAGCCCAGGTGGAATCGGCCAAGGCCGCGCTGCGCAACGCCGAGATCAACCTGGCCTACACCAAGGTCGCCGCGCCCATCTCCGGGCGCATCAGCCGCTCGATGGTGACCGAGGGTGCCCTGGTCACCGCCGACCAGACCACCGCCCTGGCGACCATCAACCAGCTCGATCCCATCTATGTCGACGTGACCCAGTCCGCCACCGATCTACTGCGCCTGCGTCGTGAGCTGGACAGCGGCCAGCTGCAGCGCGTGCAGGGTGAGAATTCCGCCGAAGTGAAGTTGATGCTGGAAGACGGCAGCGCCTACAGTCGGCCCGGCAAGCTCAAGTTCGCCGAGGTGTCGGTGGATCCGAGCACTGGCTCGGTTACCATCCGTGCCGAATTCCCCAACCCCGACAAGCTGCTGCTGCCCGGCATGTTCGTGCGCGCCCAGCTGCAGTCCGGGGTGCGCCAGAACGCCTTGCTGGTACCGCAACAGGGCGTGACCCGTGACATCAAGGGCCAGCCCACCGCCATGGTGGTCAATGGCGAAGGCAAGGTCGAGCAACGGGTGCTCAAGACCGAACGCACCGTCGGTGCCGACTGGTTGGTCACCGATGGTCTGAAGGCTGGTGACAAGGTCATCACCGAGGGCCTGCAGAAGATCAAGCCCGGTGCCACCGTCACCGCCAAGCCGGCGAGCAACGTCGCCTCCGCCGCGCAGCAGCCGGCGGGTCAGGGTCAGTAAGGGGAGCGCCCGATGTCCAAGTTCTTCATCGACCGGCCCATCTTCGCCTGGGTGATCGCCCTGGTGATCATGCTCGCCGGCATCCTGTCGATCCTCAATTTGCCGATCAACCAGTACCCGAACATCGCGGCACCGGCGGTCTCCATCCAGGTGACCTACCCGGGCGCCTCGGCGCAGACGGTGCAGGACACCGTGGTCCAGGTCATCGAACAGCAGATGAACGGGATCGACAACCTCAGGTACATCTCCTCGGAGTCCAACTCCGATGGCAGCATGACCATCATCGTCACCTTCAACCAGGGTACCAACCCCGACATCGCCCAGGTTCAGGTGCAGAACAAGCTGCAACTGGCGACGCCCCTGCTGCCCCAGGAAGTGCAACAGCAGGGCATGCGGGTCGCCAAGTACCAGCGTAACTTCATGATGGTGGTGGGTCTGGTGTCGCGCGACGGCTCCATGACCAAGGAAGACCTGTCCAACTACATCGTCTCCAACATGCGCGATCCCATCGCGCGGACCAGCGGCGTAGGCGACTTCCAGGTCTTCGGCGCCCAGTACGCCATGCGCATCTGGCTCGATCCGGCCAAGCTGGTGAAGTACCAGCTGACGCCGGTGGACGTCAGCAGCGCCATCCAGAGCCAGAACGTGCAGATCGCCTCCGGCCAGCTCGGCGGCCTGCCGGCGGTGGACGGGCAGCAGCTCAACGCCACCATCATCGGCAAGACCCGCCTGACCTCGGCCGAGGAATTCGGCAAGATCTTCCTCAAGGTCAACCAGGACGGTTCCCAGGTACGCCTGCGCGACGTGGCGCGCATCGAACTCGGCGGCGAGAACTACGCCATCGATGCCCAGTTCGATGGCAAGCCGGCCTCGGGCATGGCGCTGCGCCTGGCTACCGGGGCCAACGCCCTGGATACCGCCAAGGCGGTGCGCGCCACCATCGACCGGCTCAAGCCCTTCATGCCGGCCGGCATGGACGTGGTCTATCCCTATGACACCACCCCGGTGGTGACGGCCTCGATTCACGAGGTGGTGAAGACCCTGGGCGAAGCCGTGCTCCTGGTGTTCCTGGTGATGTTCCTGTTCCTGCAGAACTTCCGGGCCACCCTGATTCCCACCATCGCCGTACCTGTGGTGCTGCTGGGAACCTTCGCCGTGCTCCTGGCGGCCGGTTTCACCATCAACATCCTGACCATGTTCGGCATGGTGCTGGCCATCGGTCTGCTGGTGGACGACGCCATCGTGGTGGTGGAGAACGTCGAGCGGGTGATGGCCGAGGAGGGGCTCTCGCCCAAGGAGGCGACCCGCAAGTCCATGGGCCAGATTCAGGGCGCCCTGGTGGGTATCGCCATGGTGCTGTCGGCGGTGTTCGTGCCCATGGCCTTCTTCGGCGGGTCCACCGGGGTGATCTATCGCCAGTTCTCCATCACCATCGTTTCCTCGATGGTTCTGTCGGTGCTGGTGGCCCTGATCCTCACGCCGGCGCTGTGCGCCACCCTGCTCAAGCCGGTGCAACAGGGGCATCACGAGAAGCGTGGTTTCTTCGGCTGGTTCAACCGCAAGTTCGAGAGCGGTCAGCACCGCTACGAGCGAAGTGTGGCCGCGGTGATCCGCCACAAGGTGCCCTTCCTGCTGTTGTACGTGGCCATCGTCGCCGTGATGGCCTTCCTCTTCACGCGCGTGCAGTCCTCCTTCCTGCCGGAAGAAGACCAGGGCGTGATCTTCGCCCAGGTCACCACGCCGCCCGGCTCCAGTGCCGAGCGCACGCAAAAGGTGCTCGACACCATGCGTGAGATGATGATGAAGAACGACTCCAGCGCCATCAGCTCGATGTTCACCGTCAACGGCTTCAACTTCGCCGGTCGCGGTCAGAGCTCGGGCCTGGCCTTCATCCAGCTCAAGCCCTGGGACCAGCGTCCCGATGCCAAGGATGGCGCCAGCGCTGTCGCCGGCCGGGCCATGGGCTATCTGTCGGGCATCAAGGACGCCATCGTCTATGCCATCGTCCCGCCGGCGGTACTGGAGCTGGGTAACGCCACCGGTTTCGACTTCTACCTGCAGGACCAGGGCGGCATCGGCCACGAGGCGCTCATGGCCGCGCGCAACCAGTTGCTCGGCATGGCCGCGCAGAATCCCAAGCTGATGCAGACCCGTCCGAACGGCCTCAACGACGAGCCGCAGTTCAAGCTCATCGTCGACGACGAGAAGGTCCGGGCGTTGGGCGTGTCCCAGAGCGACGTCAACCAGACGCTGTCCATCGGCTGGGCTTCGAGCTACGTCAACGACTTCATCGACCGTGGTCGGGTGAAGAAGGTGTACCTGCAGGGCGAAGCCAGTGCGCGGATGAACCCCGAGGACTTCGACAAGTGGTACGTGCGCAACGCCTCGGGCGAGATGGTGCCGGTCTCGGCCTTCGCCCGCGGCGAGTGGATCTACGGTTCGCCCAAGCTGGAGCGCTACAACGGCGTGTCCTCCATGGAGATCCAGGGTTCGCCGGCGCCGGGCTACAGCACCGGTGACGCCATGGCCGAGATCGAGAACATGGTCGGGCAGCTGCCCCAGGGCGTGGGCATCGCCTGGACGGGGCTGTCCTACGAGGAGCGCCTGGCCGGTTCCCAGGAACTGTACCTCTACCTGCTCTCGCTGCTGGTGGTGTTCCTCTGCCTGGCGGCCCTCTACGAGAGCTGGTCGATCCCGGTGGCGGTCATCCTGGTCGTGCCGCTGGGCGTCGTGGGCGCCATTGCCGCCACCTATTTCCGCGGCCTGGGCAACGACGTCTTCTTCAAGGTCGGCCTGTTGACCACCGTGGGCCTCGCGGCGAAGAACGCCATCCTCATCGTCGAATTCGCCAAGGAGCTGCACGAAGGCGGTAAGAACATCGTCGATGCGGCGGTGGAAGCGGCGCGGATGCGCTTGCGCCCCATCATCATGACCTCCATGGCCTTCATCCTGGGCGTGGTACCGCTGGCCATCTCCTCGGGCGCAAGCTCGGGCAGCCAGCACGCGGTCGGTACCGGTGTGATCGGCGGCATGCTGACCGCCACGGTGCTGGCGATCTTCTGGATTCCCATGTTCTACGTGGTGGTCAGCAGCCTATTCAAGGACAAGGCCACCAAGGAGCAGGAAGCCCATGGCAAGGAAGGACACTGATATGAAGAAGTCTGTCTTGGCGGTGATCGTGGGCATGCTGGCCGTCTCCGGCTGCAGCCTGATCCCCGACTACCAGCGGCCCGATGCGCCGGTGGAGAACGCCTGGCCCCATGGCCAGGCCTACGATGCCCTGACGGTCAATCGCGACCAGCAGGCGGCCGACATCGGCTGGCGCGATTTCTATCGCGACCCGGCCCTGCAGCGGCTGATCCAGCTGTCGCTGGACAACAACCGCGACCTGCGCCAGGCCGCGCTCAACGTGCGTCTCTATCAGGCGCAGTACCGCGTGCAGCGCGCCGAGCTGTTCCCCGACATCGCGGTCAGCGGTACCGGTAGTCGTACCCGGACCCCGGCGGATCTGAGTACTGCAGCGGCCATCCAGCAGATCCTAAATCCCCAGGCGGGCAGTCCGGGCGGCTCCATTGGCAGCCAGTACAGCGTCACCCTGGGCTTCACCTCCTATGAGCTGGATCTGTTCGGTCGCCTGCGCAGCCTCAGCGAGCAGGCGCTGCTCAACTACTTCGCCACCAGCGAAGGACGCCGCAGCACCCAGATCTCCCTGGTGTCGGAAGTGGCCAACGCCTACTACGCCTGGCTCACCGACCAGCGCATGCTGCAACTGACCCGCGAGACCCTGGCGGCCTACCAGCGCTCCTACGACCTGACTCGCCAGACCGTGGAGAATGGCGTGGCCAGCGGCCTGGACCTGCGGCAGTCGCGCACCGCCCTGGAAGGGGCGCGGGCGAACCTGGCCCAGTACACCCGCCAGGTGGCCCAGGATCGCAACGCCCTGGCGCTGCTGCTGGGCACCTCGATCCCGACGGACCTGCCGCAAGGCAAGGGCCTGGACGGCAACGACCTGCTCGCCGATCTGCCGGCCAACCTGCCGTCGGATCTCTTGCAGAAGCGCCCGGACATCCTCCAGGCCGAACTGCAGCTACGCGCGGCCAATGCCAACATCGGCGCGGCGCGGGCGGCGTTCTTCCCGCGTATCAGCCTGACCGCCCAGGGCGGCACGGCCAGTCGCGATTTGGATGGCCTGTTCAAGGGTGGTTCCGGCTACTGGACCTTCTCGCCGAGCATCAACATCCCCATCTTCACCGCCGGCAGCCTGAAGGCCAGCCTGGATGCGGCCAAGATCCAGAAGGACATCAACGTCGCCACCTACGAGAAGTCGATCCAGACCGCCTTCCGCGAAGTGGCCGACGCCCTGGCCGCGAAGGGCACCTACGACGATCAGCTCAAGGCCCAGCAGGACCTGGTGCAGGCCAGCCAGGAGTACTACGACCTGGCCAACCTGCGTTATCGCCAGGGCATCGACAACTACCTGACGGTACTCGACGCCCAGCGCTCGCTGTACAGCGCCCAGCAGCAGCTGATCACTGATCGGCTCAACCAGCTCAACAGCGGGGTCACCCTGTACAAGGCCCTCGGCGGTGGCTGGTTGGAACACAGTCAGACGCGACCGCCCTTGGCGGCCAAGCCGTAGTAGCCTTGGTTTGAAAAACGCCGGCCCCGTGCCGGCTTTTCTTTGTCCGCGGCCCTGTCTATCGACGCCGCCGGAGCGCTGGGTATACTGCCCCCTGTCCCTTTCTTCCGGAGTCTCTGCATGCGCTATCGCCTGTTGCTCGGCCTGCTCGCCGCCACTGGTCTGACCCTGGTCGGTTGTGCCAGCAGCCCCCAGCAATTGAGTCCGCAACCCCAGATCACCGCGCCCATCGCCCCGGTCGGCCAGGGCCAGCCGGTCTCGGTCCGGGTGGTCGACGGGCGTTCCTCCTTCACCCTGGGTACCCGTGGTGGTCTCTATCCCGACACCAGCGTGGTGGTGGTGCAGAGCCAGGACGTGATTCCCAAGCTGCAGGCCGCCGCGGAGAAGGCCGTGCGCGAAATGGGCTTCACGCCATCGCCCAATGCCTATGGCGCGCCCCAGTTGACCCTGACCCTGGCCGACCTGAGCTACCAGTCGCCCAAGGAGCTGTACGTCACCTCGTCCAACGTCGGTGCCACCTTCCAGGTGGACGTGCGCAATAGCCAGCGTGGCTACAAGGGGCGCTACGGCGCGAGTCTGGACCAGCGTTTCGGCATGGCGCCCAATGCTGAAGCCAACACCAAGCTGGTCAGCGATGTGCTGAGCGATGCCCTGACCCGGGTGTTCAAGGACCCGACCGTGGTCCAGGTGCTCAGCGGCCACTGAGGCCCGTCGCCCATGAAAAAGCCCGGCATTGGCCGGGCTTTTTCATGGGCGGATGACCGCTACTCCAGGCCGGCCTGGACGCGGTATTTGTTCAGCACCGGCTGGGCGTACTGGCGCACCAACTGCGCGCGGTACTCTGCTGGGCACTCGGCCAGGCGGCGCTGCCACTCGGCGCCGGCCGCTTCGATTTCCTCGGCGGGAAACAGGGCGTCCACCGCGGGCACGGCGAGCGTCGGGTCCTGGCCGTCCCAGGCGGCATAGGCCAGGTAGCTGGCCGGGAATAGCCGGTAGTTGCCGAGGATCTGCCGATCCATCTCCTGAGCCAGGGCCTTGGCATCCTCGAACTCACCCGTGACCGGCTCGCCGAAGGCCACGTGCACTCGGCCCTTGTAGCCGGTGATGCCCAGGGCGATGCTGACGTCATCCTCGCCCGGCGCCTTGGTATAGCTGCCGGTGGTGGCGCGGATGTGCAGTTCGCGGGCCTTGGCCTGGTCGCAGGGATCGAATTCGTAGCTGATGGACACCGGCACGATGTTCAGCGCCTTGACCAGCTCGGCGAAGGGCTCGTCCTTGCAGCTCATGTGGAACATCTTGAGGATGGCCGAATCGGTGCGGTCGTCGCCGTCCTTGGCCCGGCCTTCGGCCTGGGCGATCCAGATGGACTGGCCATCCTGGCGGATCGAGTGATTGATGTAGGCGGACAGATTCTGATAGGCCGCCAGCTTCTCGCGCCGCCCGCTGATGGAGCGGTGTACGATGAAGCTCTTGTTCAGCCGCATCAGGTCGCTGACGAAGGGCTTCTGCAGCAGGTTGTCGCCGATGGCGATGCGTGGCGTCGGCAGACCGGCATGGTAGACGGCATAGTTGACGAAGGCCGGGTCCATCACGATGTCACGATGGTTGGCCAGGAACAGATAGGCGCGACCGCTGCGCAGCTGGTCGATGCCGGAGTAGGTCACGCCGTCGGAGGCCTTCTCGATGGCACGATCCACATAGGGTTCGAGCTTGTCCTGCAGCGCGGCGACGCTCCGGATGTTGCCCAGCTCCTGGCGCAGGCGGGTGCGCAGCAGCGGGCGCACCACCCAGCCGAGTCCCTTGGACAGGCGCGGGAAGCGATAACCGGCCAGGATGGAGATGAAGTGGTCGTCGTCGATCAGGCGGGCCAGAACCCCGGGGACTTCCGCGTCGTTATAGGGTCGAATGGCTTCGAACTCGCCCATGGTGTTCTCTTGTAGAAATTCCGGCGGCCATAGTAGAGCGCGTGACGCCAGATGCAAGCGCCAGGGGCCGGATGGGCGCCAGTGGCGGCGAAGGGAGAGCGGAAAAGATGCTGGAAAGCCAGGAATACGATTGCCCCTACTGCGGCGAGCCGGGCGAGGTGGTGCTGGACCTCAGCGGTGGCGACCAGGACTACTACGAGGACTGCGCCGTCTGCTGTCGACCGATCCGCTTCGGCCTGCAGACCGATGGCGCGGACTGGACCCTCGAGGTCCGGCGGGAGGACGACTGATGCGGCGCATCTACGAGCCGGCTTCGCTGCACGAGGCCGAGTTGCTGCTGGCGGTGCTGGCCAGCGAAGGCATCGACGCCTTTCTCGCCGGACGCCACCTGCTGGGCGCCATTGGCGACCTGCCTGCGGTGGGATTGCTCGGCCTGCTGGTTGAAGATGAGCAGGCCTCGCGCGCGCAGGCGCTGATCGCCGCGTACAATGCCGCCACGCCCCTGCCGGGAGAGGATCCTTCTCCCGAGCAGGGCATTCTCCTTTGCTGAAAGGTTTGCATGTCCGGACGTTTCGCCCTGTTCCGTTGGCCCGCCGAATTCGCCGCCCTGCCGGGATTTCCCGAACGGCATCCGCCGCGTTGGAACATCTCGCCCCACCAGCAGGTGTTGCTGCAGCGCCGCACGGAGGAGGGCGAGCGGGTCGACAGCGGCCGTTGGGGGCTGACGCCGCCCTGGCTCACCGATCTTTCCCGCACCCCTACCCATGCCCGCGCCGAAAGCCTGGCCACCCAGCCGATGTTTCGCGAGGCCTTTCGCCTGCGCCGCTGCCTGCTGCCGGCCAATGGTTTCTATGAATGGCGCGGCAATCACCGCAAGCGACCCTACTGGATGCTCAACGGCGAACCCCTGGCCTGGTTCGCTGCCCTCTGGGAAGCCTATCCCGCCGGTGACCAGGTCTGGCTGTCGACGGCCATGGTCACCCAGGCGGCCGGACCGCTGCGCCGGCCGATCCTGCTGGACGAGGCAGGGCGCGCACTCTGGCTCGACCCGGACAGCCCGCCCGAGGCCCTGCAGGCGCTGCTAGCAGCGGGCGGCATGCCGTTGCGCGAGCGGGTGCTGGCCGACATCGTCAACCGACCCGAGGTGGACGGGCCGGAGTGCCTGACGCCGCTTTAGTCAGACCTTGAAGCGCGCCGCCAACTGCCGCTGCCGCTCGGCCAGTTCGCTCAGGTGGCCACCCGCCCGCGAGGCCTGATCGGCCTGCTCGTGCACCCCATGGGCTGCCTGGCCGATGTTGACCACATTGCGGTTGATGTCCTCGGCCACGGCGCTCTGCTCCTCGGCCGCACTGGCGATTTGCAGATTCATCTCGGTGATCTCGCCGACGGCGCTGAGGATCACGTCAAGGGCGCGGCTGGCGGCCTGGGTCTGGGCCACCTGATTGCTGGTCTGGGCGTGACTGTTCTGCATCAGCGCCACCGTCTCGCGGGTGCCGCTCTGCAGCCGCTGGATCATGCTCTGGATCTCGCCGGTGGCGACCTGGGTCTTTTGTGCCAGATTGCGCACCTCGTCGGCCACCACGGCGAAGCCTCGACCTTGCTCCCCCGCCCGCGCCGCTTCGATGGCAGCGTTGAGCGCCAGCAGATTGGTCTGCTCGGCGATACCGTTGATGGTGGTGAGGATGGAACCGATGTTCTCGCTGTCGTCGGCCACCAGCCGTACCTGGGTCACCGCGCGTTCGATCTCCTGGGCGAGGGCGGCGCATTCGCGCACGTTCTGGTGCACCACCCGTTGGCCGTCGCCGACGGCCTGGTCGGCCTGGGTCGCCGCCTGGGCGGCGCGCCCGGCATTGCTGGCGACGTCCTGGGCGGTAGCGGTCATCTCCTGCATGGCGGTAGCCACCTGGTCGATCTCCTGCAATTGCCGCTGGACGCCGTCGCGGGTGCGCTGGGCGATATCCGAGGTCTGGGTCGCGGCGGTGTTCACCTCGCGGACCGAATTCACCAACTGACCAATAAGGCCCTGCAGAGAATCCAGGAAGGTATTGAAACCGGCGGCGATGGCGCCGAGTTCGTCGCGGCGATTGACCGTCAGGCGGCGGGTGAGGTCACCGTCGCCCTGGGCGATGTCGTTCAGCATGCCTACCAATTGCCGCAGCGGCCGGGCGATGCGCAGGCTGACCAGCCACAGCAGCGCCAGGCCCGCGCCGGCCACCGCCAGCCCGACCAGCAGCATGCCGGCCAGGTCGCTGCGGCGCTGCTCGGCGAGTGCCTGTTGCAACAGCTGCAGGTCGCTGAGGACCGCCGCGCGGGGCAGTTGCAGGATCAGCGTCCAGGCGCTGGCATCGCCGCCCATGCGCAGTGGCAGATAGACCTGGTAGAGATCACGCTGGCTGTCGAAGCGGCTGGTCACGCCCGCGCCGAGCTGCGCCAGGCCCTTGGCCGCGTCCCCGAGAATCTGGGCTGCGGGTTGCCCGAGTACCTGGTTATCCTTGGTATAGGCCACCAGGGTGCCATGGCTGGCCACCAGCGCCATGCTGCCGGCGCCCTGGTAGAGGTCGGCGTTGGCTTGCTTGAGTTGGTCCTGGATGAAGGCCAGGGACAGATCGGCACCCACCACGCCCTTGAAAGCGCCCTGCACCAGGATGGGCACGTTGAAGGACGACATCAAAATCTTCTGCCCATTCATCTCGTAGGGCGCCGGGTCGACGATGCAGGGCTTGAGGCTCTGCCGCGGGCAGAGATAGTACTCACCCTCGCGAACCCCGGTGGGCAGCACGGTCTGGCTTTCCATGGTCGGCCCCAGGGGCTCGACCTTCAGCCCACCCTCAGGCTTGCGATACCACCAGGGCATGAAGCGGCCGGTGGCGTCGTAGCCGGCCTCGCTGCGCCCGGCGTATTGGGCATCCTGGCCGTCGAAGGCGTTGGGCTCCCAGCCGGCGTAGACGTCGAGCAGCTCCGGGTTGTCCAGCAGGGTCTGCTGGAGCAGGTTGGAGATGCCGTCCCGATCGATTCGGAGCGGGTGCTCGGCAGAGGTCGCCGTCTGGGCATTGAGCTGGGCGATGCCCCGGGCGATTGTCAGCGGCAGCTCGAGCTTCTGCTTCAGGGCGCCGGCGATGGCCTGGGCCTGGGCGTCCAAGCGGGCCTGGGCGCCGCGTTCGGCGAGTGCTGTGGTATGGGTGTCCACCAGGCTCTGGGTCCGCATGCCGGCGAAGAGCACGTAGCCCACCAGTGCCACGACGACGGCGAGGACGCAACTGCCAGACAGCAGCGTGATGCTTGTACGGACTGAGCGGAAAGACATTTAGGAGCACTCCATTAGCGTAAGTGGCGACAGGTTATCGGCATCGAGCCAGGCCACCTGAGGTCTTCCCGTCAGAAATGGTTGGCAAGTTGCCGGCCCCGCTAGGCCTCTCTATTCTGTATCCGCCTCGATACTTGGAGATTTCCATGCGCCGTATCCTTCCCCTCGCGGGCCTGTCCTTGAGCCTGCTGCTGGTCGCCTGCCAGACCGTCAACACCACCTCGGGTGGCGCGGTCGGGGTGCAGCGCAAGCAGTACATGTTCAGCATGTTGTCCGAACAACAAGTCAACCAGATGTACGCCCAGTCCTATGCCAAGACGGTGAACGAGGCCAAGCTGGCGGGCAAGCTGGCCAACGACACGGCTGATGGCAAGCGCGTCGCCGCCATCGCCACGCGACTCATCCCGCAGACCGCGGCCTTCCGCCCGGATGCGGTGAACTGGGATTGGCAGGTCAATCTGGTGCAGAGCGACGAACTGAACGCCAACTGCGGTCCGGGCGGCAAGATCTTCGTCTACAGCGGCCTCATCGATCAGCTCAAGCTGACCGACGACGAGTTGGCGGCGGTGATGGGCCACGAGATCGCCCACGCCCTGCGCGAGCATAGCCGCGAACAGATGTCGCGCGCCTACGCGATCCAGATGGGCGAGAACCTTGGTGGTGCCCTGCTGGGTGTCGGCCAAGGTGGCATGCAGCTGGCCGACCAGGTCTCCCAGGTGGCCCTGACGCTGCCATTCAGCCGTGGCAACGAGAACGAAGCCGACCTCATCGGCCTGGAACTGGCCGCCCGCGCCGGCTACAACCCCAATGCGGCCATCACCCTCTGGCAGAAGATGGCCCAGGCCAGCCAGGGCAAGCAGCCGGCCGAGTTCCTCAGCACCCACCCCTCCGACGCCAGCCGCACCAAGGCGCTGGAAGCGGCGATTCCCAAGGTGATGCCGCTCTACGAGGCGGCGAAGAAGGGTTGACTGCCGGTTAGGTTACCGCCTCCGCGCCCTCACCCCAACCCTCTCCCAGGGGGAGAGGGAGCGGGTGCTGTGCCTATCCCTAGAACAGGAAGTAGCGCTGCGCCATGGGTAGCACCTCGGCCGGTTCGCACCAGAGCAGCTGGCCGTCGGCCTTGACCTGGTAGTTCTGCGGATCGACCTCGATGGTCGGCAGATAGTCGTTGTGGATGAGGTCGCTCTTCTGCGCGGTGCGGCAGCCCTTGACCACGCCGATGCGCTTCTTCAGCCCCAGTTGCTCGGGTACCCCGGCCTCGAAGGCGGCCTGGCTGATGAAGGTCAGGCTGGTGTCGTGGAGCATGCCGGCGTAGCTGCCGAACATGGGGCGGTAGTGCACCGGCTGCGGGGTCGGGATGGAGGCGTTGGCGTCGCCCATCAGGCTCGCGGCGATGGCACCGCCCTTGAGGATCAGCGTTGGCTTGACGCCGAAGAAGGCCGGGCGCCAGAGCACCAGGTCGGCGAATTTGCCCACCTCGATGGAGCCCACCTCATGGCTGATGCCGTGGGTGATGGCCGGATTGATGGTGTACTTGGCGATGTAGCGCTTGACCCGGAAATTGTCGTTGCCGGCGCCATCCTCGGGCAGCGGGCCGCGCTGCTTCTTCATCTTGTCCGCGGTCTGCCAGGTGCGGGTGATGACCTCGCCGACGCGGCCCATGGCCTGGCTGTCGGAGCTGATCATGGCGAAGGCGCCGAGGTCGTGGAGGATGTCCTCGGCGGCGATGGTCTCGCGGCGGATACGACTCTCGGCGAAGGCCACGTCCTCGGCGATGCTCGGGTCCAGGTGGTGGCAGACCATGAGCATGTCCAGGTGCTCGTCGATGGTGTTCTTGGTGAAGGGCCGCGTCGGGTTGGTGGAGCTGGGCAGCACGTTGAGGAAGCCGCAGGCCTTGATGATGTCCGGCGCGTGGCCGCCACCGGCACCCTCGGTGTGGTAGGTGTGGATGGTGCGGCCCTTGAAGGCGCCCAGGGTGGTCTCGACGAAGCCGGATTCGTTGAGGGTATCGGTGTGGATGGCTACCTGGATGTCGAAGCGATCGGCTACCGCCAGGCAGTTGTCGATGGCGGCCGGGGTGGTGCCCCAGTCCTCGTGGAGTTTCAAGCCGATGGCGCCGGCGCGGACCTGCTCTTCCAGCGGCCCGGGCAGGCTGGCGTTGCCCTTGCCGGTGAAGCCGATGTTCATCGGGAAGGCGTCGGCGGCCTTGAGCATCTGCGCCATGTGCCAGGGACCGGGGGTGACGGTGGTGGCATAGGTGCCGGTGGCCGGCCCGGTGCCGCCGCCGATCATGGTGGTGGTGCCGCTCATGAGCGCCTCTTCGATCTGCTGCGGGCAGATGAAGTGGATGTGGGAGTCGATACCGCCCGCGGTGAGGATCATGCCCTCGCCGGCGATGACCTCGGTGGCGGCGCCGATAGGGACGCTGACGCCGGGCTGGATGTCCGGGTTGCCGGCCTTGCCGATGGCGTGGATGCGGCCGTGCTTGAGGCCGACGTCGGCCTTGACGATGCCCCAGTGATCGACGATCAGGGCATTGGTGATGACGGTATCGACCACCTCGGCGGCGGGCAGCTGGCTCTGGCCCATGCCGTCGCGGATGACCTTGCCGCCACCGAATTTCACTTCTTCGCCGTAGACCGTGTGGTCCTCTTCGACCTCGATCCAGAGATCGGTATCGGCCAGGCGCACCCGGTCGCCGGTGGTGGGGCCGAACATGTCGGCATAGGCTTGGCGGGAGATTTTCATAGGCGTTGATCCCGAATATAGGTGGTCCGGTTTGCCCTCACCCCGACCCTCTCCCGGAGGGAGAGGGGGAGGGGCGGGTGGCATCCTGTTGCCTCGTGCAGGGAGTTGTCCCTGAGAGGCTGGGTGTTCTGGTTTGCCCTCACCCCGACCCTCTCCCGGAGGGAGAGGGGGAGGAGCGGGTGGCATCCTGTTGCCTCGTGCAGGGAGTTGTCCCTGGGAGGCTGGGTGTTCTGGTTTGCCCTCACCCCGGCCCTCTCCCAGGGGGAGAGGGGAAGGGCGGGTGTTCCGGTTTGGCTTTTCGCTCCGCGCACTTCTCGCGGAGCAAGAGGTAAGGGCGAAAGGCACGGTCTCTGCTTTTAGCCCCCTCTCCCCTTGGGAGAGGGTTGGGGTGAGGGGGGGCGTAAAGGCGAAGGGCCCGAGCGCCCCTACAACTTCCCCATCACCCGCCCGGCGAAGCCGTAGACGGTGCGCAGGCCAGCCAGCTCGACCAGCTCCACCTCGCGGCTTTGGCCCGGTTCGAAGCGCACCGCGGTGCCGGCGGCGATGTTCAGGCGCATACCGCGCGCCAGGGCGCGGTCGAACACCAGGGCGTCGTTGGTCTCGTGGAAGTGGTAGTGGGAGCCCACCTGGATCGGTCGGTCGCCGCTGTTGGCGACCGTCAGGCTCAAGGTGCGGCGGCCGGCGTTGAGTTCTATCTCGCCGTCCTGGATCTGGTATTCGCCGGGGATCATGGGCGTTGCTCCAGCATGAGTTGCATGAAGGTGAGGTCCAGCCAGCGACCGAACTTGGTGCCGACCTGGGGCATCTGCCCGGTGGTGAGGAAGCCCAGGCGTTCGTGCAGGCGGATGGAGGCCAGGTTGCCGCTCTCGATGGCGGCCACCATCACGTGCTTGTCGCAGGCGCGGGCGCGTTCGATGAGCACCGTCATCAGCCGCGGGCCGATGCCCTGGCCACGCTGGTCGTTGCGCACGTAGACCGAGTGCTCGACGGTGTGGCGAAAGCCGTCGAAGGGCCGCCAGTCGCCGAAGGAGGAGTAGCCCACCACCTCGTCGTTGGCGTTCTCGGCCACCAGGATGGGGTAGCCCTGGTCGGCGCGCAGGTCGAACCAGGCCTGGCGGTTGGCCAGGTCGACGAGGTTGTCGTTCCAGATCGCCGTGGTGTTGGCCACGGCATCGTTGTAGATGGCCAGGAGCGCCGGCAGATCGGCGGGGGTGGCGTCGCGGACGATCAGGCTCATGCTGGCTTCCCTAGGCGATGGGCTGGTGGACGGTGACCAGCTTGGTACCGTCGGGGAAGGTGGCTTCCACCTGGATCTCCGGGATCATTTCCGGAACGCCTTCCATCACCTGGTCGCGGGTCAGCAGGGTGGTGCCGTAGTGCATCAGCTCGGCCACGGTGCGGCCGTCGCGCGCGCCTTCGAGCAGGGCGGCGGAGATCAGCGCCATGGCTTCCGGGTAGTTGAGCTTCACCCCACGCGCCAGGCGGCGTTCGGCCACCAGGCCGGCGGTGAAGATGAGCAGTTTGTCTTTCTCGCGGGGCGTCAGGTCCATGGGTGTTCTCTTTGGCGAAGGGCATCGCGGCCATGGGCCGCTCCTACAATTCTGCGCTTCCATGTAGGAGCGGCCCATGGCCGCGATCACGAAGATATCAGGTACTCCAGATTCGCGGCGGTACGGCGGCGCGGCCGAGCAGCGCCGGGCGCAGCAGGCGCCAGACTTCGATCAGCCAGGCGCGGGCCTGCAAGGATTCGGCGGCCAGACAGCGGGCGACTACTAGGCCGGGGAGTTGGGTCAGATCGCCCCGCACCGGTAGGCTGAGCGCGCGGCAGCGTTCGAGGTTGTCGGCGTCCAGGGTGCCGGTGATCAGGAGAGTAGCGAACACCGGTTGGCCGGCGAGGCCGATGGGCGAGTCCAGCAGGCGATCCGCACCGATGAGACGCTGGCGCTCGTGCCACAGCGGGGTGCCGTCGCGGCGGATGTCCAGGTGCGCCTGGAACAGGCCGTCGGTGAAGCGCTCGGCGCTGGCCGGGCGACCCAGGGCGACGATGTCCCAATAGCAGAGGCGGGCGTCGCCTTCCAACTCGATACGGGTGGCGAGATGGGCCTGGGCGCCGGAGAAGACGATGGTCTCCTGGGGCAGCCATTCCAGGGTGGCGCCGGCGGCCACGCGCAGCTCGATCTGCTGGTACGCGGCGCTGTCGGCGCGATACCACTTGGCCGCGCCGGGGCTGGTGAGTTGGGCCCAGGCGGTCTCGCCGACGCTGACCTCGATATCCAGCCGATCGCCACCGGCGATGCCGCCTGGGGGGTGCACCAGGATGTGTTGGCAGACCTCAGGGCCTTCGGCGTGGAGGTGTTTCTGCACCCGCAAGGGGCCGAGGTGGCGGCGGGTGGTGGGGCGCGTCCAGTCGCCCTGGCGGGCATAGGCCAGCTCCAGGCGCGCCAGCCAGGCGGGGGTGAAGAGGGCAGGGGGCAGGGCGGAGGTCATCGTTTGGGTGAGTTCGTTGTTCTGGTTGGGGCGGTTTCGGTTGGCCTTGCAAGAATCTGACCGGTTGGACAGAGGTTGCCTTTCGGCTGGGTATTGTTAGGGGTGTTTGGCTGATTATCGCGTTTTGATGATGCTTATATTTCGCCCACCCAGACGCATCACCTTCACCGTTTCGGTAGGTTGGCGCTGAGCGGAGCGAAGCCCAACGTTGCGATGGTGCAAAATTGCTTTTATTGGTTCCTCAGCTGCTTACCGAGTTTTGCTGATACCTCTTGTTTCGCCCACCCGGGCGAGTCACTTTTGCCAATCGCGGCAAAAGTAACCAAAAACGCTTGCCCCACCATCCGGCCCTACGCTGCGCTGCGGGTGACTCGCGTTGCTCGCCCTTCGGGCCAGCCTGCGGCTGTTACTCCGCTACGCTACGTCTCGCTCACGCCAGCGCCGTTCCGGGGTCGGCCTACACGGGCCGTCCATGGCCCGTTAGGCCTCTCGCCGCCTCCCTGCGGCTCGACCCGCTCCACGACACTGGCGTTCGCCCTGCTGAACGGGGCGATTCGCCAGCTTGAAAGTGTTGGTTGAAGAGACATGAACAGCCCGTAGCCGTGGATAACGGCAAAGCCTTCCACACTCTGCGATCATGTACATCTGTGGAAAACGCTTCGCGGTTTTCCACGCTACAGATCTCGTGAACACCCAAGCATCAGGCTGGCGTCCCGTCCCCGTCAGTGAGGCCGAGTGTAGGTGTTGCGGAGGGGGATGCGAGGCAGGACGCCGAGCAAGGCGCGAGGGGCAGGAAGCCCCTTCGTGCCGTGCCCCCGGAGCGGCGCCGGAGCGAGGGGACCCGGAGCGCAGCGGAGGGCCGAAGCGTGGGGACAGCGTTTTTGCTTACTTTTTTCGCGACTGAAAAAAGTGAGTCGCCCGGGTGGGCGAAATAAAAACCATCAGGCCACGCGATAAGCAGCCAGGGCAGTGATAATCAAGGCATCGCAGCCAAGGTCGCAATGTTGGGCTTCGCTGCGCTCAGCGCCAACCTACGCGTGCCGCTGCCAGCGGCGCCTAAGCCAACCTAGGCCTGCTGCCGCCACTGCCTTGGACTCACCTGAAACCACCGTCGAAACGCCCGCGAAAAGGCGCTCGTCTCGGAATAGCCCAGCAGCGGCGCCAGGTCGGTGACCGGCAGCCGCTGCCGCAGGTAATGCTGCGCCAGATCGCGGCGGACGCCCTCGACCAGCGCCGAGAAACTCGCGCCCTGATCGCGCAGGCGGCGTTGCAACTGGCTGGTGGAAAGATCCAGGCGCTGGGCGATGGACTCCAGGCTGGGCTCGCCCAGCGGCAGCGCCAGGCGCACCGAGGCGCGGACTTCTTCGAGCAGTTCCACCTGTGGCAGGCGTTGACCGAGTTGGCGGATGGCGTCCTGCACCACCAAGAGGAGCAGCGGATCGTGGTCGGGCATGGCGCGGCCGCGCAGGTCGGCCTTGGGTACCAGCATGGCGTTGCAGGGGTGGCCGAAGCTGACCGGAGCGTCGAACAGCCGGCGGTGCTCGTGCCAGCCTTCGGGGCGCGGGTGTTCGAAGTGCACCGCACGCGGCGCCCAGGTCGGGCCGAGCACGTGGCGCAAGAGATTGAGCAGCATACCCAGGGTCAATTCGGCGTCCTGGCGGCGGGCGACGATGGCGCCATGGCGCACCTGGTAGTCGAAGCGCCAGCAGTCGCCGGCATCCACCAGCTGGATCAGGGTGCTGTGCTGGTGGAAGGGAAAGGCGGCGGCGAAGTTCTGCAGCGCCGCCTCGGCGGTAGGCGAGCAGAGCCCCACGTAGCCCAGCAGGCCGAGCATCTGCGGCTTGAATTGCTGGCCGTAGTGCAGGCCGAAATTGTCGCAGCCGGATTGGGCGGCGGCTTCTTCCAGCACCCGGCAATAGTTGCCCAGCCCGAGGCTGAGGGTGGGGTGCTGCAGCTGTTCGGGGTCGATGCCGGCGGTGCCGAAGATGCGGTCCACATCGCCGCCGTGGCTGGTGATGACGGCATCCAGTCCGCTGGCGGCCGCGGAGAGCACGCCGAGGTTGCGCGACGGTGAGGTCAGGGCGGCGAAGCTGGAGGCGGCCAGAGACATGGGTGGGGTCCGTGGAGAGAGTAGGCACGGATGAAGCAAAGGCTGTGCCCCTGGGCGAGGAATGGCCGCCGGGGACCGTCAAGACGCCGAGGGTTTCACGGTATTACCGTCCTTGCTACGCCACATTCTAGGGCGATCCCTATAGGTGCGCACCCTGGTGGTGCGGTCTCGGGTAGCACTCTGGGAAGAGGGGTAACGCCAACTTGACCCGCGGTCGCAGCGACCGTGCTGACGGGTCAAGTCGGCATGGCCCCAGGCTCGCTAAGCTCGAAAAAGCCGGGCATCGCGGGATCGCGGTGACCCATTTGGATCTTGTCGCTACAAGGGGAGTGGCCTGTCATGAGCAACGAGAAACTCAAGCCGACCCTCGGCACCCTGCATCTCTGGGGCATTGCCGTGGGCTTGGTGATCTCCGGGGAATACTTCGGCTGGAGCTACGGCTGGGGCGTTGCCGGGACGCTGGGCTTCCTGATCACCGCGCTGGTGGTGGCGGTGATGTACACCTGTTTCATCTTCAGCTTCACCGAGTTGACCACCGCCATTCCCCACGCCGGCGGGCCCTTCGCCTATAGCCGGCGGGCCTTCGGTCCGGTCGGCGGTACCCTCGCCGGGATCGCCACCCTGATCGAATTCGTCTTCGCCCCACCGGCCATCGCCATGGCCATCGGCGCCTATCTCAACGTGCAGTTTCCCACCCTCGATCCCAAGCTCTGCGCGGTGGCGGCCTATTTCATCTTCATGACCCTGAACATCCTCGGAGTGAGCATCGCCGCCACCTTCGAGCTGGTGGTCACGGTGCTGGCGGTGATCGAGTTGCTGATCTTCATGGGCGTAGTGGCACCGGGCTTCAGCCTGACCAACTTCACCAGCGGCGGCTGGGCCGGTCAGGACCAGTTCTCCCTGGCCGCGGTGGGTGGCATGTTCGCCGCCATACCCTTCGCCATCTGGTTCTTCCTCGCCATCGAGGGCGCGGCCATGGCCGCCGAGGAAGCCAAGGACCCCAAGCGCACCATTCCCAAGGCCTATATCGCCGGCATCCTTACCCTGGTGACCCTGGCCATCGGCGTGATGATCTTTGCCGGAGGGGTGGGCGACTGGCGCGCCCTGTCCAACATCAACGATCCGCTGCCCCAGGCCATGAAGGGCGTGGTGGGCGAGGGCTCGATGTGGCTGCACCTGCTGGTGGGCATCGGCCTGTTCGGCCTGGTGGCCAGCTTCCACGGCATCATCCTCGGTTATTCGCGGCAATTCTTCGCCCTGGCCCGCGCCGGCTTCCTGCCCCATGGCCTGGCCAAGCTGTCGCGCTTCCAGACCCCGCACCGCGCGGTGCTGGCCGGTGGCGTGGTGGGCATCGCCGCCATCTTCAGCGATGGCGTGATCAGCCTGCAGGGCATGACCCTGACCGCCGCCATGATCACCATGAGCGTATTTGGCGCCATCGTCATGTACATCATGAGCATGCTCAGCCTGTTCAAGCTGCGCCGCAGCGAGCCGAACCTGGAGCGCACCTTCCGTGCCCCCGGTTATCCGGTGGTGCCGGCCATCGCCCTGGTGCTGGCGGTGGTCTGCCTGATCGCCATGGTCTGGTACAACCCGGTGATCGCCAGCGTCTTCGTGGTGCTGATGGTGATAGGCGCGCTGGTCTGCGGTCTCAGCCGTAGACAGAGCGACATCGCCCCCGACGCCGCTTTCGGCGAGGCCTGAGAGCCTACTCAAAGTCTGCTCGCGAGCCTTTGAACAGGCTCTGAGCAGCGCAACTCCAGGAGGTAGCATGAGCGGTTTCCAGCACAGCGTGGGCGGCCAGACCTGGCGCTTCGCCGATCTCAAGGAGCTGTTGGCCAAGGCCACCCCGGCGCGCTCCGGGGATGTCCTGGCCGGGGTCGCCGCTGGCAGCGATGTGGAGCGGGTGGCGGCGCAGATGGCCCTGGCGGAGCTGCCGCTCAAGCACTTTCTCACCGAGGCGGTGATCCCCTACGAGGCCGACGAGGTCACCCGGCTAATCCTGGACAGCCATGATGCCCAAGCCTTCGCCCCGGTCGCCCATCTCACCGTGGGCGGCTTTCGCGACTGGCTGCTGGGTCCGGCGGCGGACGAGACCAGTCTCGCTGCCCTGGCGCCGGGACTGACCCCGGAGATGGTTGCCGCGGTGTCCAAGATCATGCGCATCCAGGACCTGATCCTGGTGGCGCAGAAGGTCCGGGTGGTGACTCGCTTCCGCAACACCATCGGCCTGCGCGGGCGGCTGTCGACCCGCCTGCAGCCCAACCATCCCACCGACGATCCGGCCGGCATCGCCGCCAGCGTCCTCGACGGCCTGCTCTATGGCAACGGCGATGCGGTGATCGGCATCAACCCGGCCACCGACAGCACCAGCGGCATCTGCGAACTGTTGAAGATGCTCGACGCCGTGATCCAGCGCTACGAGATCCCCACTCAGTCCTGCGTCCTGACCCACGTCACCACCAGCATCGCCGCCATCGAACGCGGCGCACCGGTGGACCTGGTGTTCCAGTCCATCGCCGGTACCCAGGGCGCCAACGAAAGCTTCGGCATCAGCCTGGCACTGCTACAGGAAGGCTACGAGGCGGGCCTGTCACAACGGCGTGGCACCCTGGGCGACAACCTCATGTATTTCGAGACGGGGCAGGGCAGTGCGCTGTCCGCCGGAGCGCACCATGGCGTCGACCAGCAGACCTGCGAGGTGCGCGCCTACGCCGTGGCGCGCAAATTCAAGCCGCTGCTGGTGAACACCGTGGTCGGCTTCATTGGCCCGGAGTACCTCTACAACGGCAAGCAGATCATCCGCGCCGGCCTGGAAGATCACTTCTGCGGCAAGCTGCTCGGCGTGCCCATGGGTTGCGATATCTGCTACACCAACCATGCCGAGGCCGATCAGGACGACATGGACATGCTGCTGACCCTGCTGGGCGCGGCGGGCATCAATTTCATCATGGGCATCCCGGGGTCGGACGACGTGATGCTCAACTACCAGACCACCTCCTTCCACGACGCCCTCTACGCCCGCCAGGTGCTGGGCTTGCAGCCGGCGCCGGAATTCGCCTCCTGGCTCGACCGCCTGGGCATCCTGCGGCTGGAAGATGGCCGCTTCCGCCTCGGCGAGGGCTTGCCGGCGCCTTTCCAGCGGGTGTTGGCGCAGATTTAGGGAGGATCGCGGCCGTGTCGATGTGCCGATGCGGCCTTATCGCGGCCATGGGCCGCTCCTACAGGCCTACTCCGTGCCGCGATGAACCTAATAGCTCAGGAGTCTCCCCATGAACCCCAACGACACCGCCCGTCCCGACCCCTGGGCCGAATTGCGTCGGCTGACCCCCGCGCGCATCGCCTTGGGCCGTGCCGGTACCAGCCTACCGACCGCCGCCCAGCTGGATTTCCAGGCCGCCCACGCCCAGGCCCGCGATGCCGTGCATCTGGCCTTCGATCATCAGGCCCTGCGTGAAGGCCTGACCGCCCAGGGCCGCGAGACCCTGGTGCTGAAGAGCGCCGCGCCGGATCGTCATACCTATCTGCAACGCCCCGACCTGGGGCGCAGGCTGTCCGAAGAATCCGCGCGTGAGCTACAGGCCTACGCCGTCGACCATCCCGAGGGCTTCGACGTCGCCGTGGTCATCGCCGATGGTCTCTCCGCTCTGGCGGTACATCGCCACGCGCTGCCGTTCCTCGAGCGCCTGGCCGACCAGGCCCAGGCCGAGGGCTGGCGTTGGGCGCCGGTGACCCTGGTGGAGCAGGGCCGGGTAGCGTTGGGCGACGAGATCGGCGGCCTGCTCAAGGCGCGCCTGCTGGTGATGCTGATCGGCGAGCGCCCAGGTTTGAGCTCGCCCGACAGCCTCGGCCTCTATTTCACCTACGGGCCGCGGCCCGGCCTCAACGACGCCTATCGCAACTGCATCTCCAACGTGCGACTGGAAGGTCTCGCCTATGGCCTGGCGGCGCATAAGCTGCTCTACCTGATGCGCGAGGCGGATCGCCGCAAGCTGTCTGGCGTGCAACTCAAGGACGAGGCCGAGGTGCCGCTGCTGGATGGCGGGCAGGAGAACGCGCGGATCGGCAACTTCCTCACCGATCAGTGAGCGAGCCTGACGCTCAGGCCGGCCTAAGCGTCTTGCGCAGGAAAAACCGTGCGAAGCCAGGCGGATAATCCGTCAGCTCGCCGAACAGCTCATAGCCCAGGCGTTCGTAGAAACCCCGGGCCTGGAATTCGTGGGTGTCGAGCCAGGCACCATGGCAGCCGCGGCTGATCGCTTCGGCCTCGGCGCGCAGCAGCAGCTCCCGGCCGGCACCCTGACCGCGAACGGCTTCGTCCACCGCCAGCAACTGCACATAGAGCCAGCCATAGCTGGTGTAGCCCCAGAGGCCGCCCAGCGGGACGCCCGAGCGTGTCAGGGTGACGACCAGGGCGCGATAGCCGCTCGGGCCGACCTGATCCTCGTTGTACTGCCGGAGCGGTGCGGCTATGGCGTCGCGCAGGTCCTCGCGTGGCTCGTCGGTGAGGCGATATTCCAGGTGTGCCGGGGGCATGGCGTTGTTCTCCGCGCGTACAGGTTCGTGACCACCGGGTTCTCGTGCTTTCGCCGGTGCGTCCCTGGAGTAGCATGAGCTTTTGCCCGGTCGTGGTGAAGCATGGACATTCGTGAAGGGCGGGCCCGGGTCGGCGCGCTGGAGCTGGCCTACGAGGACTGGGGCGATCCCGCCGATCCGGCGCTGCTGCTCATCATGGGCTTCGGCGCCCAGTTGCTGCTGTGGCCGGAGGGTTTCTGCGAGGCCCTGGTGCGGCGCGGCCTGCGGGTGATCCGTTTCGACAATCGCGACGTTGGCCAGTCCTCGCGGCTGAGCTGGCCGGGTGGCCAGCCGCCTTCGCTGTGGCCGGTGCTGGGCCGGGCGCAACTGGGCAAGACCAGCGCGGTGCCCTATCGCCTGGAGGCCATGGCCGCGGATGCCATCGGCCTGCTCGATCACCTGGGCATCGACCGCGCCCATGTGCTGGGCGGCTCCATGGGCGGCATGATCGCCCAGATTCTCGCCGCCGACTGGCCACAGCGGGTGAAGCGGCTGGGTATCCTGTTCTCGTCGACCAACCAGCCGCTGTTGCCGCCGCCGTCGTTCAAGTTGCTCGGCAGCCTGCTGTTGCGGCCACCGGCCGAGCTGCCGCTGGACGCGGCGATCGCGCGGCAGAAGGCGCTGCTGCGCGGCATCGAAAGCCCCAGCTACCGGCAGAGCGACGCCGACCTCGAACGGCTGGTGCAGCGCATCCTGGCGCGCGGCGTGGATGTAGATGGAGTGCAACGGCAGCTGTTCGCCCTGCTCGGCAGCGGTGACCTGCGCCCCTACGCGCGGCGTATCCAGGCACCGACCCTGGTGGTGCACGGCGCCTGCGATCCGCTGCTCAAGCCCGCCTGTGGTCGCGCCGTGGCGCGAGCCATCCCCGGGTCACGCTTCGAACTCATCCCGGAAATGGCGCATGACCTGCCGGCGCCGCTGTGGCCGCGGTTGAGCCAGCTGTTCGCCGACTTCTTCCTGGCGCCCTGATTCCGCGCTCAGGTGGCGGGACGGGGCCTCAGGCCCTCGATGATCAGGGTCTCGAGGCCTTGCAACACCTCGTCGAAGAAGTCCGGGTCGGTCAGGTTGCGCCCGCAGAGGACCTGTACCTGTACCCGGAAGTCCGCGTAATGCTGGGTGGTGGCCCAGATGCTGAAGATCAGGTGGTGCGGGTCCACCGGTGCCAACTTGCCCGCGGCGATCCAGGCGCGGATCACCCTGGCCTTTTCATCCATCAGCTCATGCAGGCTGCCCTGCAACTCCGGCAGCAACAGCGGCGCGCCCTGGACCATTTCCAGACAGAACAGACGGGACTCGGCCGGATAATCGCGGGACATCTCCAGCTTCTGGCGCAGATAGCCACGCAGGGCGTCGAGCGGTTCCTGATCTTCGCTGAAGGTACGCAGCGGGGTCAGCCAGGTCGCGAGCAACTGGCGCAACACGGCCAGGTACAGCTCTTCCTTGTTGCTGAAGTAGTACAGGAGATTGGTCTTGGAGACGTCCGCCTGCAGCGCGACCTGATCCAGGCTGGCGCCATGCAGGCCGAAGCGGGAAAAGATGTCGAGGGCCGCACCGAGGATCTGCGCGCGCTTGGCCTCGATCTGCCGTAGCCGTCGCTGCTGGGCGGCCGGGCTGGGGGTGCGGGACTTGCGTGGGGGCGAAGCGTCACTGGCCTGACTCACGAACTGCTCCTTGGGCCTTATCGATGTCTGACGCGTGCCAGTCACTCGGTTCAGGCACGGTCGCTCGGTTCGCACCATCCTGGCGACGAACAAATGGCGGCGCCGCGATGGCCGCCAAAGGTTCAACTCTAGCATGTGGAATGGCTATTCATGCCCCGGATTCGGGCGTCTTGCACAAACCGGGTGCTCTAATGTGGACCAAATAGTCTGAATCTAATTCGGCGTTCGATCCAAGTGATTGATTGAGTTGAATTTTCAGAACTTGGCAAGCTTTCTGCTCTCATCCTGCAGCAACGGCGCCCTCGGGTGCGTTCCGATTCCTGACTGCGGGAGAGTGCGAGCGATGAACATCGGTGTCTTCATTCCCATCGGCAACAACGGCTGGCTGCTCTCGGAAAATGCGCCTCAGTACCGGCCCACCTTCGAGTTGAATCGCGAGATCGTGCAGCGCGCCGAGCACTATGGCTTCGACTTCGCCCTGTCGATGATCAAGTTGCGCGGCTTCGGCGGTAAGACCGAATTCTGGGACCACAACCTGGAATCCTTCACCCTGATGGCCGGGCTGGCCGCGGTGACCTCGCGCATCAAGCTGTTCGCCACCGCCGCGACCCTGACCCTGCCGCCGGCCATCGTCGCGCGCATGGCGTCCACCATCGACTCCATCTCCGGCGGCCGCTTCGGCGTGAATCTGGTCACCGGCTGGCAGAAGCCCGAGTACAGCCAGATGGGCCTTTGGCCGGGCGACGACTTCTTCGCCAGCCGCTACCAGTACCTCGGTGAATACGCCCAGGTGCTGCGCGATCTCTGGGGCACCGGTCGCTCGGACTTCCAGGGCGCGCACTTCCGGATGGAGGACTGCCGGGTGAGCCCCCAACCCCAGGCGCCCATGGAAATCGTCTGCGCCGGGGCGAGCGATGCCGGCCTGGCCTTCGCCGCCGAACACGCCGACTACAGCTTCGTCTTCGGCAAGGGGGTGAACACGCCCAAGGCCTTCGCCCCGGCGGTGGAGCGGCTGCAGGCGGCCACCGCCAAGACCGGGCGCGACGTCACCTCCATCGCCCTGTTCATGATCATCGCCGCCGAGACCGACGAGGCGGCCCGCGCCAAGTGGGAGCACTACAAGGCCGGCGCCGACGAGGAGGCCATCGCCTGGCTGGGCGCCCAGGCCGCCGCCGACACCAAGTCCGGCAGCGACACCAACGTCCGCCAGATGGCCGATCCGACCTCGGCGGTGAACATCAACATGGGCACCCTGGTGGGCTCCTTCGCCAGCGTGGCGCGGATGCTCGACGAGATCGCCGAGGTGCCGGGTGCCAGCGGCGTGCTGCTGACCTTCGATGATTTCGTCCAGGGCGTGACCGACTTCGGCGAGCGCATCCAGCCGCTGATGCAGAGCCGCCGTCATGTCGACCTGCTCAAGGAGAGTGCCTGATGAACGCTGTGGAAACCCTGGCGGGCTATGCCCTGCCCGCGAGCGACGCCGAAGCCCTGACCCTGCCGGCACGACCCGAGCCGCTGCGGCTCAAGGCCAGCGAGACCGCCCTGATCGTGGTGGACATGCAGAACGCCTACGCCAGCCAGGGCGGCTATCTGGACCTGGCCGGCTTCGACGTCTCGGCCACCGAACCGGTGATCGAGAACGTCGCCGCGGTGGTGGAGACCGCCCGCGGCGCGGGTATCCAGGTGGTCTGGTTCCAGAATGGCTGGGATCCGGAGTACCGCGAGGCCGGCGGCCCCGGTTCGCCCAACTGGCACAAGTCCAATGCGCTGAAGACCATGCGCAAGCGACCCGAATTGCAGGGTCAGCTGCTGGCCAAGGGCGGCTGGGACTACGCCCTGGTGGATCGGCTGCAACCGGCGGCGGAAGACCTGGTGGTGCCCAAGACCCGCTACAGCGGCTTCTACAACACCAACCTGGACAGCCTGCTGCGCGCCCGTGGCATCCGCAACCTGGTGTTCGTCGGCGTCGCCACCAACGTCTGCGTGGAGTCGACCCTGAGGGACGGCTTCTTCCTCGAATACTTCGGCGTCTGCCTGCACGACGCCTGCCACCAGGCCGGGCCCCGTTCGGCCCACGAGGCCGCACTGTTCAACATCGAGACCTTCTTCGGCTGGGTCGCCAGCTGCGCCGACTTCCACACCACCTTCGCCAAGGACTGAGCCGCCATGCCCAAGCAAGCCGTGATCCCCGCCGGTACCGGTACTCCCATCGCCCCCTTCGTGCCTGGCAGCCTGGCCGACGGAATTCTCTATGTCTCCGGCACCCTGCCGTTCGATGCCCAGAACAACGTCGTCCACGTCGGCGACGCCGCCGCCCAGGCACGCCACGTGCTCACCACCATCCAGGGCGTGGTGGAGGCGGCCGGCGGCAGCATGGCCGATGTCACCTTCAACATGATCATGCTCACCGACTGGGCCAATTACGCCGCCATCAACGTGGTGTACGCCGAGTTCTTTCCCGGCGAGAAGCCGGCGCGCTACTGCATCCAGTGCGGCCTGGTGAAGCCCGACGCCCTGATCGAGATCGCCAGCATCGCCCATATCGGCTAGGGCTGCGCTCCGTTTAGCCCCCTCTCCCCCTGGGAGAGGGCTGGGGTGAGGGAAGCCCCAACCACTGAACCACCGAGGACCGCCCATGCATTTCGAACTCCATGGCCGCCAGGACCCGGCGGCCGACACCTTGCTGCTCAGCTCCGGGCTGGGCGGCGCCGGGGCCTTCTGGACGCCACAGCTGGCGGCTCTGGGCGAAAGATTCCGGGTGGTGGTCTACGACCAGACCGGCACCGGCAAGAGCCCGGCCGAGCTACCGGCCGACTACCGCATCCAGCATATGGCCGAGGATCTGCTGGCCCTGGCCGACCGCCTGGAACTCGATAGTTGCCTGTTCATGGGCCATGCCCTGGGCGGCCTGGTGGGACTGCAGGCCAATCTGCTGCGGCCAGGCCTGATCCGCCGCCAGGTGTTGGTCAATGCCTGGAGCCGACCCAATCCGCACACCGGGCGCTGCTTCGCCCTGCGTCAGCGGCTGCTGCGCGACAGCGGCGCCGCGGCCTATGTCCAGGCCCAGGCGATCTTTCTCTATCCGGCCACCTGGATCGCCGAACACGGCGAACGCCTGGCCGCCGACGAAGCCCATGCCCTGGCGCACTTCCCCGGTGAGGCCAATGTGCTGCGGCGCATCGGTGCCCTGTTGGCCTTCGACGTGGACGCCGAGTTGGCGCGGATCGAGGTGCCGACCCTGGTGCTGGCCAATCGCGACGATGTGCTGGTGCCTTGGAATTCGTCCCAGCGACTGGCCGCCGGCCTGCCCCAGGCCACCTTCCAGTTGCTGGAGTGGGGCGGCCATGCCTCCAGCGTCACCGATCCCACCACCTTCGACCGGGTGGTGCTCGACTATCTCAGCCAACCTTCCGAGGAATAGCGCCATGTCCGTTGCCCATGCCTTGCCGCCTGCCACGGCGCCCGCCACCCCGGTCGAACGCGACCTCTTTCGTGGGGCCATGGCGCGCCTGGGCGCTGCGGTCAACCTCGTCACCACCGACGGCCCGGCCGGGCCCGCCGGCTTCACCGCCACCGCCGTGTGCAGCGTCAGCGATACCCCGCCGACCCTGCTGGTCTGCCTCAACCGGGGTGCCTCGGTGCATCCGGCCTTCAGCGCCAACGGGGTGCTCTGCGTCAACGTCCTGGCCGCCGGCCAGCAGGCGCTGGCCAACCTCTTCGGCGGCAAGACCGCCATGGCCGAGCGCTTCGCCGCCGCCAGTTGGACGCGCCTCGCCAGCGGTGCGCCGGTGCTGGACGGCGCCCTGGTGGCCTGCGATTGCCGCATCGCCGGGGTGCAGTCGGTGGGCAGCCACGACCTGCTGCTCTGCGAGGTGCTGGGCGTGGCCGAACCGGGCGGCAAGGGTGGCCTGCTGTACTTCGATCGGCGTTATCACGAGTTGGCGTGAGGTCCGGTCCACGCCGGCACGGTCTCGTTGGGCAGCGCTACCGCCCAGGCCATGGCCTAAGGACGCGCCACTGCGAGCTACCGCGGTGCACGTTGATCGGTCACGGTGCGCCCGGTCGGCCTCGTGATTCAGCTGTTTCACTCAAGTATTTGGTTTAGAAGAACTTTTTAGTTTTTACCAAATGGTCCAAAGATGGCACAACGGTTGCACTTGCCCTGCTGCCGCCCTGCCCGGTGAACGTGCGTCGCGCTGTCTCCTTTCGTCCCACTCGTGAGGTTCGTCATGCCGCTGTCCAGTGTTCCCATCATCGATCTGGCTCCCTACTTCGAGGGTTCGACCGCCGGCAAGCAGGCGGTGGCCAAGGCCGTCGACCAGGCCTGCCGCGATATCGGCTTTCTGGTCATCACCCACCATCAGGTGCCCGAAGAACTGGTCGAGCGCGTCTCGCGCCTGTCGCGGGCCTTCTTCGACCTGCCGCTGGCCGAGAAACGCAAGGCCGATCGGCCGCGTCCGGACCAGGTGCGCGGCTATAGCGCGGTGGCCGAGGAAAGCCTGTCCTACAGCCTGGAAGAGGCGGCGCCCGGCGATCTCAAGGAGTCCTTCTCCATCGGACCGCTGGAGGTCCCAGAGACGGCCTATTACCGCGGCCCCGAAGCCGGGCCGCACTTCGCGCCCAATGTCTGGCCGACGGCCATCCCCGGTTTTCGCCAGGCCTATGCCGAGTACTTCGCCGCCATGAGCGACCTGGCGCGCACCCTGATGCGCCTCTTCGCCCTGGGGCTGGAGTTGCCGGAGACCTACTTCGACAGCCGCATCGATCGCCACATCAGCATGTTCCGCACCCTCTGCTATCCCCACCAGAAGGAGGCGGCGCTGCCCGGCCAGCTGCGCGCCGGGGCCCATACCGACTACGGCAGCCTGACTATCGTCCGTCCCGACGACGCCCCTGGCGGCCTGCAGGTGCGCAATGCCGATGGCGAGTGGGTGGACGTGCCCAAGGTGCCGGGCGGCTTCGTGGTCAACATCGGCGACCTGATGATGCAGTGGACCAACGATCGCTGGGTCTCGACCCTGCACCGGGTGGTGAATCCACCGGCGGATGCCGGTTGCGATACCCGCCGCCAATCCCTGGTGTTCTTCCATCAGCCCAACTACGACACCCTTATCGAATGCCTGCCCGGCTGCGCTACGCCCGGCACGCCGCCGCGCCACGCGCCCATCACCTCGGGCGATCACCTGAGATCCAAATTCGTCAAGCAGACCACCTTCGGCGGTACCCAGTCCGGCGTGCGGGTGGCCTGATGCCGAGCCTCTCCTACGTCAACGTCTTCGCCCAGGACGTGGTGGCCCTGAGCGGCTTCTACCAGCGGGTGTTCGGCTTTCCCGAGATCGAGGCGATCCGCTCGCCAATCTTCCGCGGCCTTGATACGGGCAAGACCGCCATCGGCTTCAACGCGCCGGAGGCCTATGAACTGCTGGGGCTGGGCGATTTCGCCGGCAGTGAAGGCTGCCGCTTCCTGCTCAACCTGGAGGTGGACAGCCGCGCGGAGGTGGATCGGCTGGTGCCGGTGGCCGAGGCCGCCGGTGCGCGCCTGGTGAAGGCGCCCTACGAAACCTACTACCACTGGTACCAGGCCGTACTGCTGGACCCGGAAGGCAACGTGTTCCGTATCAACCACATGCTGTAGACAAGACTAAGGACGAGACGATGCTGAGCAGATGGCTGGGAAGAGTGGCGTGCGTGCTGGCGCTGGTAGGGCTGGGCGCGGTGGCGCGGGCGGACGACGAGGGCTTCACCCTCAAGGGCGAGCCGAAGATCGCCATGCTGTATTTCACGGCCAAGAACGACGGCGGCTGGACCCAGGCCATGGACGAGGCGCGGGTGAAGATCGAGAAGGAGCTGGGCATGAAGATCCAGTTCGTGGAAAACGTGCCGGAAACCGCCTCGGCCATCCGCCCGGCCGCCGAACGCTTCATCAAACGCGGCGCCAATATCGTCATCGGCACCGCCTTCGGCTATTCCGACACCTTCAAGCAACTGGCCGAGCAATATCCCGAGGTGGCCTTCCTCAATGCTTCGGGCACCACCAACGGGCGCAACCTGGAATCCTTCTACGGTCGTACCTACGAAAGCCAGTATCTCTGCGGCATGGCCGCGGGCGCGACGTCCAAGACCGGTAAGCTGGGCTTCGTCGCCGCCAATCCCTTCGGCGTGGTGAACTGGACCATCAATGCCTACGAGCTGGGCGCCCGGCAGATGAATCCCAATGCCACCCTCACGGTGATCTACACCGGCAGCTGGAACGACCCGGTCAAGGAACGCGCCGCCGCCGCGGCGCTGATCGACCAGGGCGCCGATGTCATCGGCCAGCACGTGGACACCCCCACGCCGCAGATCGTCGCCCAGGAGCGCGGCGTCTATGGCACTGGCCACCACCGCGACATGCGCCAATTCGCGCCCAAGGCCACCCTCTGTTCCTCGGTATGGGTCTGGGATCGCTTCCTGGTGCCGGAGCTCAAGCGGGTCATGGCCGGCAACTGGAAGCCCGCGCCCCATGGCGCCTTCGTCTCCATGGCCGACGGCGGCACCGACATCGCCGGCTTCGGCGACGGCGTACCCAAGGCGGCCCAGGAGAAGATCCTCGCCGAGCGCGAGGCCATCCTCAAGGGCAAGCAGATCTACGCCGGTCCCCTGAGCGACCGCGACGGCAAGGAGCGGGTCGCCGCCGGCCAGGTGCTGTCCGACCCGGCGCTGTGGCAGATGGACTGGTTCGTCCAGGGCGTGACGACGCAGAAGTAGCGGTTCTCTCATGCGTAGGGTGGAAAACCGCGCCGCGTTTTCCACGAAAGCGATGCCTGGACAGAGGGCGACCCTCATGAAAAGACATAACGCCCTGCAACTGCGTGGCGTCGGCAAGACCTTCGATGGTTTCCAGGCGCTGCAGCAGGCGGATTTCCTGGTGCGCTGGGGCGAGGTGCATGCGCTGCTCGGCGAGAACGGCGCGGGCAAGTCGACGCTGATGAACATCGCCGCCGGTCTCTATGCACCGGAGACCGGCGAGTTGCTGATGGACGACAACCCTGTACGGCTGCGCGGCCCGGCGGACGCCGCTCGCTTGCGCATCGGCATGGTCCACCAGCACTTCAAGCTGGTCCGGCCCTTCAGCGTCGCCGAGAACGTGCTGCTCGGCCTGCCGGCGGGGGCGGGCAGTCATCGAAGACGCCTGGCCGAGATCAGCGAGCGCATCCGTGAGCAAGCCGCCGCCCTGGGTTTCGCCATCCGCCCCGAGCAGCGGGTGGCGGAGCTGTCCATCGCCGAGCAGCAGCGGGTGGAGATCCTCAAGGTGCTGCTGGCCGGGGCGCGCATCCTCATTCTCGACGAACCCACCGCGGTGCTCACCGATGGCGAGGGCGAGCGGCTGCTGCAGACCCTGCGCGCCCTGGCCGCGGAAGGCGCGGCGGTGGTACTGGTGACCCATCGCATGCAGGACGCCCTGACCTATGCCGACCGCCTCACGGTGATGCGCGGCGGCCGCACCCTGCGCAGCCTGGACCCCGCCGAGGTGTCGGTGGACGAATTGGTGCGCCTCACCGTGGGCGACGCCCAGCCGCTGGCCGATACCCCGCGCAGCACGGCCGGGGCGCCGCTGCTGACGGTACGTGGCCTGCGGACCCCGGAACGCGGCGGCCGGCGGGCCCTGGACGGCATCGATCTGCAATTGCACGCCGGCGAGATCTACGGCATCGCCGGCGTCGGCGGCAACGGCCAGGGCGAGCTGGCCGATGTCTTGATGGGCCTGCCGCAACCCTATGAAGGCGAGGTGCGGCTGGAAGGCTTCGGCGATCTGGCCGCCACCACCAGCGCCGGGCGCCGCGACTTGCGTATCGCCGCCATTCCCGCCGACCGCTATGGCAGTGCCCTGGCCGGGTCCCTGTCGGTGGCCGACAACTTCGCCATCGGTGCGGTGCACAGCGGTCGCTTCGGTGGCTTCGCCCGCCTGGATAGAGGCGCCCAGGAGGCGGCGACCCAGACGGCGGTGGCGCAATTCGATGTCCAGGGCGTGCGCTCGGTGCGGCAGAAGGCGGCGCTGCTGTCGGGCGGCAACGCCCAGAAGCTGGTGATCGCCCGGGAATTCGGCCGCGAGCCGCGGCTGGTGCTGGCCCACAGCCCCAGCCGGGGCCTGGACGTGCGCGCCGGCGCCGAGGTGCAGGCGCGGCTGCTGGCCGCCCGCGAGGCCGGCGCCGCGGTGTTGTTGATCAGCGAAGACCTGGACGAGGTACTGGTCCTCGCCGACCGCATCGGGGTGATGAGCGCCGGGCGCCTCGTCGCCGAATTCCAGCGACCCGCCGATCGCCAGGCGATCGGCCATGCCATGGTGAATCATGCTTGAACCCTTGAATCCGCCGCTGGTGCAGAGTTCGGTCGTGCGACCGCGGCAACCGCTGTTCAGTCGTCGCTACACCCTGGAGATCCGTCAGCAACTGGCCTGGCCCTGGCAGGCCCTGATCCTCGGCCTGGCGCTCTTGCTGGGCCTGGGTCTGTCGGCCGCCATCCTGGTGCTGGCTGGGGTGCCCGCCGGCGAGCTGCTCAACGAATTCGTGGTCGCCACCCTGTTCGATGCCCAGAGCCTACAGGCCACCCTGTTCCAGGCCGCGCCGGTGATCCTGGTGGGGCTGGCCGGTTGCCTGGCCTTTCGCGCGCGCTTCTGGAACCTGGGCCTGGAAGGCCAGATGATCTGGGGCGCCATCGGCGCCACGGCGGTGTCGCTGTTCGAGATCGGCCCGGAGGCCCTGCGCCTGCCGCTGATGCTGGTCGCGGCGCTGCTCGGCGGGCTGCTCTGGGCGCTGGCGCCCTTGCTGCTCAAGCTGCGCCTGGGGGTGAACGAGATCATCGCCTCGCTGATGCTCAACTACATCGCTGCCAACTTTCTGCTGCACCTGGTGTTCGGCCCCTGGAAGGACCCGCGCGACGCCTTTCCCTATTCGCCGCTGTTCCGCCCCTTCGAGCGGCTGCCGGAATTGCTGCCCGGGTTGAGCCTGGCGGTGCCCCTGGCGTTGCTGGTAGCGGTGCTGGCTTGGTGGTTCGTGGCCCTGAGTCGCGCCGGGCTGTACCTGAGATTCGTCGACGCCAATCCGCGGGTGGCGGGCGCCGTGGGCGTGCCGGTGCGCGCCACCATCCTCGCCACGGTGCTGGCCTCCGGTGCCCTGGCCGGGCTGGCCGGCTTCGTGGTGGCAGCGGGGCAGGAGGGGCGGCTGACCCAGTCCTTCTACCAGGGCTACGGCTTCTCCGGCATCCTCATCGCCTTCCTGGCGCGCAACAACCCGCTGGCCGCGGCGGTGGTGGCCTTCCTGGTGGCGACCCTGTTCGTCGCCGGGCGCAATCTGCAGGTGTTCTACCAGATCCCCTTCGCCATGGTGCAGCTGATCCAGGCGCTGATCGTCATCTGCGTGGCCTCTTCGGACTTCTTCATCCGCCATCGGCTCAGACGCAGCCAGGGAGGTGCCGCTTGAACCTGCTCGCCAGCTGGCTGGGTAACGTACCCGACTTCGCCGTGCCCTACGCCCTGGCGGCGCTGGGGCTGATCCTCACCGAGCGATCCGGGGTGCTGGCCCTGCATGCCGAGGGGCTGATGCTGGTCGGCGCCCTGTTCGGCATAGGGGCGCAACTGGCGCTGGGCAATGCCGGCCTGGCGCTGCTGGCGGCCATGGGCGCGGCGGCGCTGGTCTCGCTGCTGTTCGCGGTCATGGTGATCTGGCTGCGCATCAACCAGGTGATCGCCGGCCTGACCCTGGTGTTCTTCTGCCAGGGCCTCACCGGCCTGCTCGGCACCCTCTGGGGCTGGACCAACCAGCCGGTGGCCGGCCTGCCAGCGCTGGCACTCTGGCCACTCTCCGATTTGCCGCTGGTGGGTCGGCTGTTCCAGCAGAACCTGCTGGTCTACCTGACCCCGCTGATCTTCCTCGCCGTCATCGCCTGGCTCGAACGCACCACCCCCGGCCTGCGCCTGCGGGCGGTGGGCGAGAATCCCCAGGCGGCCGATGCGGCGGGGCTCTCGGTGGCGGGCTATCGGCTGCTGGCGATCCTGGCCGGCGCGGCCCTGGTGGGTCTCGCCGGGGGCTACATCGCCGTGCTCAGCACCAAGCTGTGGATCGCCGAGATGACCGGCGGTCGCGGCTGGATCGCCGTGGCCCTGGTGATCTTCGCGCGCTGGTCGCCCTGGCGCGCCCTGGCCGGGGCGCTGCTGTTCGGCTGCATCGAGGCGCTGATTCCGCAACTGGCCGCCGCCGGGGTGCGGCTGTCGCAATACTTCATCCTGATGGCGCCCTATGCCGTCACCCTCGGCGTGATGATCTGGGTCGCCCTGGCCGGGCGTGACCGCCTGAGCCAACCCGGCGCCCTGGGCGAAGCCTTTGTCCGTGAGGAGCGCCGATGAGCCTGCGTGCTTTCGTCTACGAGGAACCCCGGCTGCTGGCGCGGGCGGACTTCGCCGATTACCTGGACCTGGCCACCACCGCGGTGCTGTCCATCGACCTGCACCGCGGCCACCTGGACGCCACGCCGGATTGCCCCTGCCCGGCGCCCCGCGCCCGTGACCTGGTGGCGCCGGTGGATGCCTTCCACCGCCAGGCGCGGGCCCTGGGCGTGCGCATCGTCCACGTGAAGTCGGTGCTGCGCACCAATGGCGCCGATGACCTGGGCGGCATTCCCGCGGCCTGGCGGCGGACCTTTCCGCTGCACGTCGGGCCGATTCCCAATGCCGACGCCCATGCCCTGGAAGGCTCGCCCTGGACCGAGCTGCTCACCGAGGTGCTGCCCGAAGACCTGCGGGTGGAAAACAAGCGGCGGCTGTCGGCCTTCTATCCCACCGACCTCGATTTTCTGCTGCGCAACCAGCGCATCACCACCGTGGTGCTGGACGGTGGCTTCACCGACTGCTGCGTACTCAACACCGCCTTCGACGCCAGCAACCGCACCTACCGGGTGATCGTCTTGCGCGACTTGGTGCGGGGGACCGACGAAGGTCTGGAGCGGGCGGCGTTGAGCATGGTCTCTCTGCACCTGGGACTGGTGATGGAATCCCAGGATCTGCTCGCGGCCTGGGGCGAGGACGGTGCCGTCAGGGCAGCGTCGTCATCCGGCTAAAGGCGCGGAAACGCTCCTTGAGATTGCCGGGCCGGGCGCCCTGCCAGAGCAGGTGCCAGCCCGGCGGCACCGCCACCGGTTCGTGCCACTCGTCCTGCACCACCAGCACCTGGCAGGGCACCTGGCGCAGGCTGACCTGTTCCTGCGGGGGATAACCGCTGTAGACGTGCAGCATGGAGCGCTCCGACTCGCCCAGGCCGTAACTGGCCACGCAGTCCGCCGCCGGGAGTACCCGCTGCAACTCGGTGAAAGGCCGCGCGTAGCTGTTGCCCAGGTCGACCCAGGGCAGCCACAGGGTATTGGCCAGGGTCCAGCTGAGGGTCAGGCCGACGAACCAGGTGCTGGCAGCGCCCAACTGTGCACGCAGCCCGAGCGCTACGCCCCAGCCGACCAGGGCCAGCAGGCCGACCGCCCAGGCCAGGGGGCTCAGTGACAGGCGTTCCGCGATCGGCAGGTGATCGCGCACCAGATGCGGCCAGGGCAAGGCCCAGCCCAGGGCCAGACCGATACCGCCCAGGGCCAGCAGGGCAATGACAGGGGTCCAGAACGCGTAGCTGGCGTCACGGCCGAGGCGGGCGATGGCCGGTGGTGGCTCCAGCCGCGCTGCCAGCAGCGCCAGGGCAGGAAACAGCGGCAGCAGATAGAGGCTGCGGAAGACCGCCGACTTGAGCAGCACCCCCAGGCAGACGAAGGCGTAAAGCACCACCGTGGCCAATCCCGGATGCCGGCCCAGCCGCCTCAGGGGGCTGCCGCCGCGGCGATACAGCTGCCAGAGCGTGGCGCCGAGCAGGACCAGTCCGGTGGGAAAGGACAGCGCCGCCAGGTCCGCCAGGCTGGAAAGCAGGCCGTCGGTATCGCTGTTGCGTGCCTCCAGGCCGAAGAAGCGGCCGATGTTGTTGGTCCATAGCCAGGTATGGAACAGCTCCGGTGCCTGGCGCCAGAGCAGCGCCGGCCAGATCAGCAGCCAGGGCAGGGCGGCGAGAATGGCCGCGAGCAGCCAGCGACGAGTGGCCGGCTCGACCAGGCGCTGTGGCCAGCAGAGCGCGCAGAGTCCTCCGGTGAGACCCAGCACCCCCGGTACCAGCAGGCCCTTGCTCATGAAGGCGATACCCAGGCCGCTGCCGAACAGCAGCCCGCGCTGCCAAGGGTTTTCGCCATCGTGGAGATAGGCGGCGAGGCCGGCCAAGCCCAGGGTGGCGCCGGCCAGCTGGGGCACGTCGGCAATCAACAGATGGCTGTGCTGCACCACGCCGAGCATGCCCAGCAGGGCGAGCAATGCCTGGCGGGCACGCCCGGGCAGCAGCTGTTGGGTCAGCCAGGCCAGGGCCGCCAGGGTCACCAGCATCCAGCCCAGCACCGCCAGCCGCGCGCCGTCCGGCTCACCGAGCCAGGGCGAGAACAGCGAGGCGGTGAGGGCGCCGCTCCAGTACATCAGCGGCGGCTTTTCCATGAAGGGCGCATCGCCCACCCGGGGGATCAGCCAGTCCGGGGTGGTGAGGAAATTCCACACCATACCGAAGGAGTAGGGCTCGTCGGCCTTCCACAACCCACGGCCGAACAGCCCGGCGAGCAGGTAGGCGGCCAGGCAGCAGAGCAGCAGCGTCCGCTCCAGTTGTGCGGCTCTTGGGGCGGCAGGGGAAGAAGAGGGGAGCACGGCAGGGACTCTTGGCAGAATCCTGCCGGTATACGGGATTTGGCTTAGAGGGGGCTTAAGGATGTGACGGGGGGATGACGGGTATGGGCAGGGGGCAATCGCGGCCATGGGCCGCTCCTACAGATCCGATCAACCTGTAGGAGCGGCCCATGGCCGCGATTGCTTTTGGTGTCTTGGCTGGTTATCGAGGTCTGTTGAGGCTTTTTGTTTCGCCCACCCGGGCGAGTCACTTTTGCCAATCGCGGCAAAAGTAACCAAAAACGCTTGCCCCGGACATCCGGCCCTGCGCTGCGCTCCGGGTCCGCTCACGCCAGCGCCGTTCCGGGGTCGGTCCAGATGGGCCGTCCATGGCCCACTGGACCTCTCGCCGCATCCCTGCGGCTCGACCCACTCCACGGCACTGGCGTTCGCCCTCCTGAACGGGGCGATTTCGCCAGCCTGAAAATTTTGGTTGAGGAGCCCGTAGCGTGGACAACGCCGGAGCCTTGTCCACTGATGGTGTGGGTGCCTACCAGTGAAAAACGCTGCGCGGTTTTCCACGCTATGAATCACTATGCCGCCTATTTAAATACCGAATTCTCAGGCTGGCGCCCCGTCCCCGTCAGTGAGGCCGAGTGTAGGTGTCGCGGAGGGGGATGCGAGGCAGGACGCCGAGCAAGGCGCGAGGGGCAGGAGGCCCCTTCGTGCCGTGCCCTCGGAGAGGCACCGGAGCGAGGGGACCCGGAGCGAAGCGTAGGGCCGAACTGTTGGGGTGTGCTTTCTTTTGCTTACTTTTCTTTGCACAAGCAAAGAAAAGTGAGTCGCCGGCAAGGCGAAACAAGAGGTGTCAGCAGAACTCAGTAAGCAGCTGGGCATTTGTAAAGCCAAGATTGCAGCTCCGTAATGTTGGGCTTCGCTTACGCTCAACCCAACCTACGAAAGCAGGCGTCCCTACGCCAGATGCTTCAACCGCTCCACCAACAGCTCATGCAACTTCGGATCACCACAGGCCAGGATGGCCCCGCCCTGCTGGGCGTCACCGCCATCCCAGGCGGTCATGCGCCCGCCGGCGCCTTCGATGATGGGGATCAGCGCCTGAACGTCGTAGGGCTGCAGGCCCGCCTCGATGATCACGTCGACGAAGCCCGAGGCCAGCATGCAGTAGGCGTAGCAATCGCCGCCGAAACGGGCCAGCTGCACCTCGGCGGCCACGGCGTCGAAGGCGGCCAGGCGTTCGGGAGTGTCGAAGATGTCGCGGCTGGTGCACATCAGCCGCGCCTGGGCCAGGCTGGCGCAGGGGCGGGTGCGCAGGGCGGCGCCGTTGCGCCAGGCGCCGGCCGGGGTACCCAGGTAGCGTTCGCCGGTGAAGGGCTGGTTCATCACCCCGATCACCGGGCGGTTGCCGTCGTTGAGCGCCACCAGGGTGCCCCACAGCGGCAGGCCGGTGATGAAGGCGCGGGTGCCGTCGATGGGGTCCAGCACCCAGGTCAGGGGGCTGCTACCGGCAACGTTTTCCTCTTCTTCACCGAGGATGCCGTGGTCCGGATGGGCGTCCTGGATGAGTTCGCGCATGGCGCGTTCGGCGGCCTTGTCGGCCACGGTGACCGGGTCGTAGCGGCGACCGGCGACGGCGGCGTCGCCCTTGTCGTCCACTGCCAGCTGGGCACGGAAGTAGGGCTGGATAGCCACGGCGGCGGCGTCGGCCAGGCGCTCGGCGAAGCGTTCGTAGTAGGAAATCTCGGCAGCGGTCAGGCTCATGCTCATTTCACCAGGCGTGCATCGAGGCTGTTCTGCGCCAGGCGCCGGGCCTGCTCCTGGGTCATGCCCAGGCCTTCGTGCAGGGCTATGAAGTTCTCGGTGACGTAGCCGCCGAAGTAGGCCGGGTCGTCCGAGTTGACCGTGACCTTGAGGCCGCGATCGAGCATCTTGAGGATGGTGTGCTGGCTCATGTCGTCGAACACGCAGAGCTTGGTGTTGGACAGCGGGCAGACGGTGAGCGGGATCTGCTGGTCGATCAGGCGGGCCATCAGGCGCTCGTCCTCGAAGGCGCGCACGCCATGGTCGATCCGCACCACGCCGAGCTGGTCCAGGGCCTCCCAGATGTATTCTGGCGGACCTTCCTCGCCGGCGTGGGCCACGGCCGGAAAACCCTCGGCGCGGGCGCGGGCGAAGACGCGCTTGAACTTGCTCGGCGGATGGCCCTGCTCGGAGCTGTCCAGGCCGACGGCGATGAAATGGTCACGGAACGGCAGCGCCTGGTCCAGGGTGGCCTGGGCGGCGTCTTCGGAGAGATGGCGCAGGAAGCTCAGGATCAGCCCGCTGGTCACGCCCAGTTGCTTTTCCCCGTCGGCCAGCGCCTGGGTGATGCCGCGCACCACCACCTCGAAGGGAATGCCGCGGTCGGTGTGGGTCTGGGGATCGAAGAAGGGCTCAGTGTGGATGACGTTCTGTTCCTTGCACTTCTGCAGATAGGCCCAGGTCAGGTCGTAGAAGTCCTGCTCGGTGCGCAGCACGTCGGCGCCAGCGTAGTAGAGGTCGAGGAATTCCTGCAGGTTGCCGAAGTTGTAGGCGGCACGCAGGGCTTCGACGTCCTGCCAGGGCAGGGTGACGCCATGGCGCTCGGCCAGCTTGAACAGCAGCTCGGGCTCCAGGGTGCCTTCCAGGTGCAGGTGCAGTTCGGCCTTGGGCAGGGCATTGAGCCAGTCGTACATGGAAACCTCGGGATAGCTTGAATCAAGAAAAGATGGACGATTGTCGCACGCTTTGCCCGGTTTTCCGCAGCCCTCCGGGTTCCCCCTGACCGATGTACGGTGGTCCTGGTCGCCAGAAATTCCCAGCATTCCACGCTTTGGGCCAGCAAAAGGCCATAACGCCCGCAGCGGGTCCGAATCTGACTAGAATCGGGAAGCATGGCTCCAAACACCAGGCGTGAGGTATCCGTGCAGACCGTTCAGGATCATGTTGGCGGCAAGAACAACAATCTCAATCTGATTCGCATGCTCGCGGCGCTCGCCGTGGTCTTCAGCCACAGCTTCGCCATCTCCAGCGGCACCCCTACGGCAGAGCCCGGCCGCGAGAGCCTCGGCATGACCCTCGGCGACATCGCGGTCGACATCTTCTTCATCACCAGCGGATTTCTGGTCACCAAGAGCCTGCTCAGCCGCGCCGACATCATCGATTTCGTCTGGGGTCGCGCCCTGCGCGTGGTGCCGGGCCTGCTGGTGATGCTGGTGCTGACCGTGCTGGGCCTCGGTGCCTGGCTGACCCGGGCGCCGCTGCAGGATTATCTGAGCGATGGCGAGACCTGGCTCTACCTGCTGAAGAACACCGGCCTGATCGCCGGCGCCGAGTTCGACCTGCCCGGCCTGTTCGAGGGTAATCCCTTGCAGACCATCGTCAATGGCTCGCTGTGGACGTTGCCGTTCGAGGTGGGCATGTACGGCGCCCTGGCGCTGCTGTGGTTGTTCGTCCTCTGGCTGCGGCTCGACAGCCGGCACTTCCAGCGCGCCATCCTGCTGTTCGCCGCGGGCGCGGCGCTGTTCAAGCTGTTCGCCTACTACTTCTTCGCCAGCGAATCGCACCTGTTGCGGCTGTTCCAGATGTTCTTCCTCGGCGGCGCCTTCTATGTGCTGCGCGCCTACATCCCGCTGTCACGCGCGGCCTTCGTCGCCGCCGTGGCGCTGCTGGTGGTGGCCACCCCCGACCGTGACAGCTTCTTCCTGGTCTACAACCTGGTCCTGGGCTATGTGCTGCTCTATCTCGCCTTCGTCCCGGCCGGACGCATCCGCGCCTTCAACGAGGTGGGCGACTATTCCTACGGACTCTACATCTACTCCTTCCCGGTGCAGCAGACCCTGGCGGCGGTGATCCCCGGCATCGAGGCCTGGACCATGGTGCTGCTCTCCATCGGTATCACCCTGCCGCTGGCGGTGGTGTCCTGGTACCTGGTGGAGCGCCATGCGCTGGGCTATCGCCAGGCCTGCGCGACGGGCACCAAGGCGGTGTGGAAGCGCCTGGCACCGGGGCTGCGGCTGCACTGAGGGGCATGAAGAGGCCGCCGCTGCAGGTGGGACGCGGCGGTTTGGCGCGGATGCGAGCGTTTTGCCGTCTACGGCGGTCGTAACAAGGCATTGCTCATTCAAGGACGCCTTTCTCCATGCTCGCCGCCCTCAAAGACGAAACCCTGCTGCTGGTCGCCATCGGCGCCACGGTGCTGGCCTATGTGTTCGAACACGCGCTGCTCGGCGGCGGCCAGACTCTGGCCCTGGTCGCCGCCGGTGGCCTGATCGCCGCCATTATCTGCGCCGCCATGCGCGTGGCCCACCACGCCGAATTGCTGGCGGAAAAGGTCGGCGACCCCTACGGCACCATGATCCTGACCCTCTCCGCCGTGCTGGTGGAGGTGATCATCCTGGCGATCATGATGAGCCACGACCACTCGCCGACCCTGGCCCGCGACACCATCTACGCCGCGGTGATGCTGGACATGAACGGCATCATCGGCCTGGCCGCGCTGCTCGGTGGCCTCAAGCACGGCGAGCAGCCCTACAACGACGATTCCAGCCGCAGCTACGGCGTGATGATCATGACCGCGGTGAGCATCTCCATGCTGGTTCCCGAGTTCATCCCCTCGGCCCAGTGGCACGTCTATTCCTTCTTCACCATCGGCGCCATGGCACTGCTCTATGCCCTGTTCCTGCGCATGCAGACCGGCCCGCACAGCTACTTCTTCAGCTACAGCTATCCCGAGAAGAAGCGCAAACGTCCGGCCGTCGAAGGGCAGGGCGAGACGGCTGGTCATGGCGAGAGCAGCGCGGCGCTGTCCATCGGCCTGCTGATCGTCGGCATCGTCGCCACCGGCGCCCTGGCCGAGGTGATGTCCAAGTCCCTGGACACCGGCCTGGAAGGCCTGGCCGTCCCCGCCCTGGTGCCGGCGTTGGTGGTGGCGGTGATCTCCGCCAGCCCCGAGATCCTCACGGCGCTGCGTGCGGCCATGGCCAACCGCATGCAGTCGGTGATCAACATCGCCCTGGGCGCCAGTCTGTCCACCGTCATCCTCACCGTGCCGGTGGTGGAAGCCATCGCCCTGTTCAATGGCCAGCCGATCCAGATGGCGATGACGCCGGTGCAAACGGTGATGATGGCCGTGACCCTGATCGTCGCCGCCATCAACCTCAACGATGGCGAGACCAATGCCATCGAGGGCATGACCCACTTCGTGCTGTTCGGTACCTTCATCATGCTGACCATTCTCGGTCTCTAAGGACGCGCCATGATCGACAGCGAGGTCATCAGCAACTACGGCTACGGCGCCGCCGTCCTGGGTGCCCTGATCGAGGGCGATGGCGTCGCCATCCTGGCCGGCATCGCCGCGCGCCATGGCTACCTGCTGTTTCCGCTCACGGCGGTTTGCGTAGCCCTGGGCGGCTTCATCGGTGACCAGACGCTGTTCTTCCTCGGCCGCCGCTATGGCGATGGCATCCTGCGCCGCTTCAAACGCCAGCAGGCGCGCATCGACTGGCTACGCAGCCGCATCCATCGCCACGAGGCGCTGTGGATCATCGGCATCCGCTTTGCCTACGGCTTCCGCCTGATCGGCCCGCTGCTGATCGGCGCCAGCGGCGTACGACCGCGGCGCTTCCTATTCTACAACGTCATCGGGGCGTTGCTCTGGGGCTTCGTGATGACTGGCATCGGCTATGCGGTGGGGGAGATCCTGCGGGATTTCTTCGCCGAGCATCACGTGTCGAAGCGCTGGCTGATCGCGGCGGCGATCTGCGTGGCGGTGCTGTTTGTCGCCGCGCACCTGGTGTTGCGGCGGCGGGAGGAGGTGTAGGGGGAGGGTTGCTGCTTAGGTTGGGTTGAGTGCAAGCGAAGCCAAAGGCTTTTGGGGTTTGAGTTGTTGTACTGGCTGATTATCGCGGTTTGCTGATGGTTTCTGTTTCGCCCACCCGGGCGAGTCACTTTTTTCAAACGCCAAAAAAGTAACCAAAAACGCTTGTCCCCACGTTTCGGCCCTCCGCTGCGCTCCGGGTGCCCTCGTCCCGGCGCCGTGGCGGGGGCACGGCACGAAGGGGCCTCCTGCCCCTCGCGCCTTGCTCGGCGTCCTGCCTCGCAACCCCCGCCACGACACCGGAACTCGGCCTCACTGACGGGGACGGGGCGCCAGCCTGAGGCTTGGGTGTTCGTGGAGCTGTAGCGTGGAAAACCGCGCAGTGTTTTCCACGGGCAGTCCCTCAATCATCGAAACCCAGGAACCTTAAGGCACTGCCTTTATCGCGGCCATGGGCCGCTCCTACAGAAGCCGGATACCCCGTAGGAGCGGCCCATGGCCGCGATTTCAGCTGCGTCAGGTCGTGGTGGCGTTTTACACCGGTGAGCACTCAGCCATCAGTGGACAAGGCTTTGCCGTTGTCCACGCTACGGGTTCTTCAACCAAAACTTTCCGGCTAGCGAATCGCCCCGTTCAGAAGGGCGAACGCCAGGGTCGTGGAGTGGGTCGAGCCGCATGGATGCGGCGAGAGGTCCAGTGGGCCATGGACGGCCCATCTGGACCGACCCCGGAACGGCGCTGGCGTGAGCGAGACGTAGCGTAGCGGAGTAACAGCCGCAGGCTGGCCCGAAGGGCGAGCAACGCGAGTCACCCGGAGCGCAGCGTAGGGCAGGATGGTGGGGCAAGCGTTTTTGCTTACTTTTTTCCGGGGCGCGCAGCCGCGACTGAAAAAAGTGACTCGCCCGGGTGGGCGAAACAAGAAGTACCAACGAAGCTCGATAAATAGCTAGGGCACCAATATGAGAGTTAACCCTGGCAACGTTGGGCTTCGCCGCGCTCAACGCCAGCCCCCAACGAAAAAGGCGCCCCAAGGCGCCTTCTCCAAACCAATCAAACCCCGACTCAGACCTTAACGATCCAGCCTTCCGGAGCAGGCTTGTCGCCGGTCTGGATGCCGGTCAGTTCCTCGTACAGCTTGCGCGTCACTGGGCCGACGTCGGTCAGGCTGTGGAAGACGTGTAGCTTCTCGCCGTACTGGATGCCGCCGATGGGGGTGATGACCGCCGCGGTGCCGCAGGCGCCGGCTTCGACGAACTGGTCGAGCTGGTCGATGAAGACATCGCCCTCTACCACCTCCAGGTTCAGGCGGTCGCGGGCCAGTTCCATCAGCGACATTCGAGTTACGCCCGGCAGCACCGATTCGGAGCGCGGGGTGATGAACTTGCCGTCGCCGGTGATGGCGAAGAAGTTGGCCGAGCCGACTTCTTCGATCTTGCGATGGGTCAGCGGGTCCAGGTAGATGCAGTCGGCGAAGCCTTCGGCCTTGGCCTGGGCGCCGGGCATCAGGCTGGCGGCGTAGTTGCCGCCGACCTTGGCGGCACCGGTGCCCTGGGGCGCGGCGCGGTCGTAGCTGGAAATGACGAAGTTGTGCGGGGTCATGCCGCCCTTGAAGTAGGCGCCGACCGGGATGCCGAACACCACGAAGTGGAATTCGGGGGCGGTGCGCACGCCGATGTTGTCACCCACACCGATGACGAAGGGACGCAGGTAGAAGGCGCCGCCGCTGCCATAGGGCGGAATCCAGGCGTCGTTGGCCTTGACCACCTGCTGGCAGGCGTCGATGAACAGCTCGGTGGGCACCGGCGGCATCAGCAGGCGGGCGCAGCTCTTGTGCATGCGCGCGGCGTTGCGGTCGGGACGGAACAGATTGACCGAGCCGTCCTCGCAGCGATAGGCCTTGAGGCCTTCGAAGCACTGCTGGCCGTAGTGGATGGCCGTGGAGCCTTCGCTGATGTGCAGTTGGTTGTCGCGAGTCAGCTCGCCGGGTTGCCAGCTGCCGTTGCGATAGGTGGCGATGAAGCGGAAGTCGGTCTTGATGTAGTCGAAACCGAGGGTCTTCCAATCGATATCCGCAGCGCTCATAGATCCTCGCAGTGCTCTCCGGCGCCTCGGCCGGTCGTTTCAGGGGGAGTGGCCGTACGCCTCGCCGGCGACGGTTCAAGGGGTGGACGGGAGCGAACTCGTCCTCAGACTGTGAAAGATACCGCTTATCCAGACCGGCGGGGGCACCTTTCAGCCAATCGGGTCTCCAAAGGGTGACGCTGGCCCTTTGCCGCCTCTGCCTGCTGCCTCAGGCTAGGCGCTCCGGTCGCGACCAGGAGCTCGTTTTGAAAACAACGATGGCGTTGCTGGGTGCCCTCACCCTGCCAACGCTGCCGGCGCAGGCCGCCGGCATCTTCACCGATGCCTTCGATACGGCGCTCAATCGCCGAGTCATCGAGTGGCGTGGCGCGCCCTCGCCCGAAGGCATCGTCTTCAGCGTGATCGCCAGTCAGTTCAAGACCAGTGCCGGCCACGCCACCACCGATTTCCGCACCCAGCTCTCCACCTTCGGCGACAGGGTGCGCTTCCATGGCTGCAGCGCCAGTCGCTGGGAAATGAACGGGCAACTCTACCTGCCGCTCAAGGGTCAGTACCGCATGGCCGGGCTGGACGAGCGTTACGGTGAGTACTTCGTCGCTCAGCCCACCCGCCAGGACCTGGAGTGGGTGGCCATGAACACCCGTGTTCACTATCGCCTCTGCCGCCTGCGCGAGACCCTGTCCGCCGAGGATCTGCAGGGCTTGCGCTGGGTACTGCAAGCGGCCGAGGCCGATTAGTGTGGCCTAGCTGAAATCGGTGATCACCGTGACCCCGGTACCCTGGAAGCTATCCATCTGCATCAGCGCCGCGATGGAATCGGCAAGGCTGATTTCCCGGCCAATCAGTTTGTCCGGTGCCAGGGTGCCCTGGCGCAGCATGGCCATCAGCACATCGTAGCGATGGGCCTGCATGCCGTGGCTGCCGAGGATCTCCAGTTCATGGGCGATCACTCGATCCATCGGCAGCGCGGGCGTCGCCTGGTCACCCAGTAACAGGCCCACCTGGACGTGCTTGCCACGTTTGCGCAGGCTGGTAATGGAATTGCAGCAGGTGGTGGGATGACCCAGGGCGTCGAGGGAGACGTGGGCGCCGCCCCCGGTGATCTCCCGCACCGCCTCGGGCACGCTGGTCACCTGGGTGGCATCGAGGGTGGCCACGGCGCCCAGGCGGCGGGCCAGCTCAAGTTTGTCCGCGGCGATGTCGATGGCTACCACCTGGGCGCCCAGGCTGCTGGCGATCATGATGGCCGAGAGTCCGACGCCGCCGCAGCCATGCACCGCCACCCACTGGCCCGCGCTGACCTTGCCCTGGTCGACCACGGCGCGAAAGGAGGTGACGAAGCGGCAGCCCAGGCTCGCCGCAGTGGCGAAGCCCAGCGTCTCGGGCAAAGCGACCAGGTTGAGGTCGGCCTGATGGATGCCGACGTACTGGGCGAAGGAACCCCAGTGGGTGAAGCCCGGCTGGAACTGGTGATCGCAGACCTGCTGGTGGCCGGCATGGCACTGGGGGCAGGCGCCGCAGCCGCCGACGAAGGGTACCGTCACCCGGTCGCCGACCTGCCAGCGGGTCACGTCCTTGCCAACCGCCTCGACGATTCCGGCCAGTTCGTGACCGGGCACATGGGGCAGTTCGATATCGGGATCGTGGCCGACCCAGCCGTGCCAGTCGCTGCGGCAGACGCCGGTCGCCATGACCTTGAGCACCACGCCGTGGGGCTCGGGGGTGGGGTCTGCCACCGTGGTCAGGCGTGGCGGCGCGGAAAAGGCTTCGTAGACGACGGCTTTCATGGGGCGACCTCGAGCGGGAGAATTCCTCCAGTATGGCGGGGCGGCCTGAATTAGCCTGTCTGAATGCCTTCTTGGAAGCCAGTAAGGTGAAATATCCTTTCGTCCACACGCTAGTTATGGAAGGGGCTTTCAATGGGGAAGTTTGATCGTCTCGACGCCGCCATCGTCGAGCGCCTGCAGCGTGATGGCCGGCTGTCCAATGCGCGCCTGGCCGAACAGCTGTCAATGAGTGAAGCCTCCTGCTGGCGCCGGCAGAAGCGGCTGGAAGAGGCGGGCGTCATCGAGGGCTACCAGGCGGTGGTCAATCGGCGGCGCCTGGGAATCGGGGTGATGGCCTTCGTGCAGATCGGGTGCACCCAGCACAGTGAAGAGGTGACGGCGCAATTCGAGGCCATCATCGGCGCTTCGAGCAATGTACTGGCCTGCTACAACGTCACCGGCGAGGCGGACTTCCTATTGCACGTGGTGGCCCGCGACCTGGACGACTACAGCCGTTTCGTCGAGCAGGTGCTGCGCAAGCTGCCGGGCGTGTTCAACATCCGCTCCAACCTCTGCCTGCGTGAGCTGAAAAGCGAGCGGCGCCTGCCGGTGGACTATCTGGTCGACTAGCCCGCCAGCGCCCGCACGGCCTGCCAGGTGGCCGGTGACTCGCCGGCCAGGGCCTGGACCAGGGCGGCCTTGAGGCGGCAGTCGGGCAGGGCGCGATGGGTTTCCTGGACCGGGATGCCCTGTTGGCGGGCGGCCATGGCCAGGGCCTTGCGGCGCCAGCCGTCCTGGTTGCGGCTATCCAGACTCGGCTCCTGCCAGAACTGGGCATAGAGCTGCATCAGGCAATGCAGGCGAGTGCCGTCCACCAGCTGCACCGGTGGCGTCTCGCGCTCCAGTTCCGGCGGCAGCGCCAGGCCGTGCAGGTGGGCGTTGTAGCCCAGCAGGCGGTAATCGAAAGGCATGCCGTAGGCCAGCACGGTGCGGCCCTGCAGCAGCGGCCAGAGTCGGGCGAACACCTCGGGGAAGCGGGGTGCCTGAGCCAGATCGGCATCGGTCAGGCCGTGGATCAGGGTCGCCTCGCGCGGCACGGCGATGGTGGGGCGGACCAGGGTATCGAGCAACACCCGGCCACCGAGGGTCATCACCGCCACCTCGATAAGCTGCGCCTCCTCGCCCAGGCCGGTCGCCTCGGTATCCAGTACCAGCACGTCCTGTTCCAACCAGCGGCGGGCCTGCTCGCGGACGAGCCCTTGCTGGGCGTTGTAGCGGGGAACGGACGACGACAACGAATTCATGACACTGCCTGAAACGGTAATCAAGGAGGCGCCCAGTAACCGAACGAGTCGGCTCTACGACGGGTGTGGGCATTCGATGCAAGATCATCGCCATAGGACACAGAGCTTTTGGTCGGCGCGACGAGTGGACCATTGGGCGTGCCGGGGTCGCCCCGCCCGGCCAGCCTTGCGAGAATGGCGCCCCGAGCGAATGAGAGGAGCGCGATGGCCGTGGCCGCCGCCCAGGGTTTTCTGCTGACACGCCTCTGGCGCGAGACTCCAACCGGAACGGAATTGGTGTTCTGGTTCGCCACCGACGCAGGGCCGCGGCAGCTGCGGATACCGGCCCAACAGGCGGTAGCCTTCGCCCCCGCGGAGCGACGAGCGGACATCGAACGTCTGCTACCGGCCGGGGTGGAGCTGCGCGAGTTGGCGTTGCAGGACTTCCACCGGCGCCCCGTCCTGGGGCTCTATGCGCCGCGTCATCGCACCCTGCGTGACCTGGAGCAGCGGCTCACGGCGGCGGGCATCGAGGTCTACGAGGCCGACATCGCCCCGGCTGATCGCTTCCTCATGGAGCGTTTCATCACTGCGCCGGTCCAGCTGCCGGACGGCGAGTCCGCGCCGCTGCGGCCCGCGCCCGACTACCGTCCGCAGCTGCGTACCCTGTCGCTGGACATCGAGACCAGCGAGCGCGGCGAGCTCTACAGCATCGGCCTGCACGGCTGCGGCCAGCGCCAGGTGTACATGCTCGGCCCGCCTACCGGGGAAGAGGCGGCGGTGGACTTCGACCTGGAATACGTCGCCGACCGCGCCACCTTGCTGGAACGCCTCAACGCCTGGCTGGCGCGCCATGATCCCGACGTCATCATCGGTTGGAGCGTGCTGCAGTTCGACATCCGCGTGCTCCACGAGCATGCCCGCAAGCTGGGTGTGACCTTGCACCTGGGCCGGGGGACGCCCGAGGACGATCGCTACGAAGCCGGCGGTCAGGGGCGGCCGTTCTCCGCTCTGCTGGCCGGGCGGCCGATCATCGATGGGGTGGAGGCGCTCAAGTCGGCGACCTGGGTGTTTCCCTCCTACAGCCTGGAGAACGTCTCGCGCAGCCTGCTGGGCGACGGCAAGGCCATCGACAATCCCCACGACCGCATGGCCTCCATCAACCGGATGTTCGCCAGCGAGAAGAGTGCCCTGGCGCGCTACAACCTGGTGGACTGCGAACTGGTCACGCGCATCTTCGCCAAGACCGAGTTGCTGCGTTTCCTCCTGGAGCGGGCCAGCGTGACCGGCCTGCCGCTGGAGCGCCATGGCGCCTCCATCGCCGCCTTCTACCACCTCTATCTTCCATTGATGCACCGCCAGGGCTTCGTTGCACCCAACCTCGGCGCCCAGCCGCCCGAGGCCAGTCCCGGCGGCTTCGTCATGGATTCCCGGCCGGGGCTCTACGATTCGGTGCTGGTGCTGGACTACAAGAGCCTCTATCCCTCGCTGATCCGCACCTTTCTCATCGACCCGGTGGGGCTGGTGGAGGGCCTGGCGCTGCCCGAGGCCGAGACGGTTCCCGGCTTTCGCGGCGCCCGTTTCCATCGCACCCGGCATTGCCTGCCGGAGATGGTGGCGCGGGTCTGGGAGGGGCGTGACGCCGCCAAGCGCGCCGGCAACGCACCCCTGGCCCAGGCGCTGAAGATCATCATGAACAGCTTCTACGGGGTGCTGGGCACGCCGCACTGCCGCTTCTTCGATCATCGCCTGGCCTCGTCCATCACCCTGCGCGGCCATGCGGTGATGCACCGTACCCGCGAATTGATCGAGGCGCGCGGCCACCAGGTGATCTATGGCGACACCGACTCCACCTTCGTCTGGCTCGGCCACGCCCATGAGGAAGCCGACGCCGAGCGCATCGGCCGCGAGCTGGTGGCGGCGGTCAACGCCCACTGGCGTGATCACCTGCAGGCCGAGCTGGGGCTGGAAAGCCACCTTGAGCTGCAATACGAGACCCACTTCGCCCGTTTTCTCATGCCCACCATCCGCGGCGCGGAGGAAGGCAGCAAGAAGAGATACGCCGGGCTCCGGCCCGGCGCGGACGGCCAGCCGGAACTGGTGTTCAAGGGCCTGGAGACGGTGCGCAGCGACTGGTCGCCCCTGGCCCAGCGCTTCCAGCGCGAACTGTACCTGCGTGTCTTCACCGGTGCGCCCCATGCCGACTATGTACGGGACTTCGTCGCCCGTACCCGCGCGGGTGAGTTCGACGACCTGCTGGTCTATCGCAAGCGCCTGCGTCGGCCGCTGGAGGAATACCAGAGCAACCTCTCGCCCCAGGTGCGCGCCGCGCGGCTGGTGGAAGCGGAAAACGCTCGCCTCGGCCGCCGCAGCCAGTTCCGCCGCGGCGGCTGGATCAGCTACCTGATCACCACCGCTGGCGCCGAACCGGTCGAGCTACCCCATGCGCCACCGGACTACGACCACTACATGGAGCGCCAGCTGGCGCCGGTGGCCGATGCCATCTTGCCCTTCGTCGGTGATCGCTTCGACCGGCTGCTGGATCGGCAACTGGGGTTGTTTTGATGGGAGAGGCGGTCCGGTGCAGGTGGGCGGGTCTCGCGTGGGGTCTATCGCGGCCATGCCGGTGCGCCGTAGCGACCGCTCCTACAGCCTGTAGGAGCAACTGTCTTATCGCGGCCATGGGCCGCTCCTACGGTAGCTTCCGTGCCTGTAGGAGCGGCCCATGGCCGCGATAAGCCAAGGAGTGCGGAGCGGCCGCATCGGCGGAACGCTATGACCGCGATGAGCCTTGCATAGGGTGGCTGACGGCGCAGCCTCATCCACCAGCTTCGCGCCGGGACTAACCGACTACCCTCTCCCGCCGGCGGGAGAGAGGACTATCCGGCGTCGGGCCGCACGCTTCGCCCGCACTCGCGAGTGCTCCGTCAGTCCTATTCCGCGGAGGGTTAAACGTCGGCTGGGTCGCCTCTCTGCAGGATGATGCCGGCCCTCCCGGCGAGCCCTCGTTATACTGAGCGGCTTGGCGTCGTTTCCGTGCGAAAAGGATGGACGACCTGGCCGCGGCGCTCGTGGCAACCACGAATTCTCATGGATTTTCAGACGGCGGATAGATGAGCAACCAGGCGGATGTGGCCAAACCCAACGACTCCAGGCACCTGACCCCGAGCGACCTGCCGTTTCCGGTGGTGGGCATCGGTGCCTCCGCTGGCGGTATCCAGGCCCTGCTGCGCTTCTTCGAGGCCCTGCCGGCGGATTGTGGCCTGACCTTCGTGGTGGTGATGCATCTGTCGCCCGAGCACCAGAGCAATCTCGACCGAATCCTGCAGCGCGCGACCCGCCTGCCGGTACGGCAAGTCACCCAGCCGGTACCCATCCAGGCCGAGCACGTCTATGTGATTCCGCCCGGCGCCGACCTGACCATGAACGATGGCTATCTGCGCCTGAGTCCGGCGGAGCGGCCCCAGGGCGATCACGTAGCGGTGGACCTGTTCTTCCGCGCCCTGGCCGAGGTGCACAAGACCCGCGCCATCGCCATCGTCCTCTCCGGCAACGGCGCCGACGGCTCGGTAGGCCTCGGTCGGGTCAAGGAGCAGGGCGGGGTGACCCTGGCCCAGGCGCCGGAAGACGCCGAGTTCGATTCCATGCCCAGTAGCGCCATCGCCGCCGGGGTGGTGGACTTCGTGCTGCCGGTGGTAGAGATGCCGCAGAAGCTGCTGGAGCTGGCCACGACCCTCAGCACCCTCAACCAAGGCGAGCTGCGCCAGCTGGACCTGGAGTCGCGAGTGCCGGGGCCGTCGAGCAAGGCCATGCAACTGGCGCTGCGCGACATCCTCACCCTGTTGCGCACCCGCACCGGACACAACTTCAAGCAGTACAAGACCGCCACGGTGCTGCGCCGGGTGGAGCGGCGCATGCAGGTCAACGCCATCGCCGACATGCCCGCCTACGCCGGCTTTCTCCATGACCATCCCGAGGAAACCCCGGCGCTGCTCAAGGACATGCTCATCGGCGTGACCAACTTCTTCCGCGACCGTGAAGCCTTCGAAGCCCTGGAGCGCTATGTCATCCCGGAGTTGTTCGAGCACCTGCCGGGCAACGAAGACGACCAGGAGCTGCGCATTTGGAGCGCGGCCTGCTCCAGTGGCGAAGAGGCCTACTCCCTGGCCATGTTGCTGACCGAGCAGGCCGAGCTGTGCCAGTCCGGCGCGCGGTTGCAGGTGTTCGCCACCGATCTCGACGAGCAGGCCCTGGCGCTGGCTCGCCATGGCGTCTATCCCGGTTCCATCGTCACCGACGTCGCCCCCGCCCGGCTTCGTCAGCACCTGCTCAAGGAGCAGAACCAGTACCGGGTGAAGAAGGAGCTGCGCGAGAAGGTGCTGTTCGCCCAGCACAACCTGCTCAGCGATCCACCGTTTTCCCGCCTCGACCTCATCAGCTGCCGCAACCTGCTGATCTACCTGGATCGCGAGGTGCAGGCCGAGATCCTGCACACCTTCCACTTCGCCCTCAAGCCGGGTGGCTACCTGTTCCTCGGCAGCTCCGAGTCGGCCGACGTGCAGAGCAGCCTGTTCGCCACGGTGGACAAGAAGAACCGCATCTACCGCGCCAAGCACACCACCAGCGTGGGCCGCCCGACGCCCATGCTCAACCTCAACCCGGGGATCCACAGCGTGCGCCTGCCACCGCACCAGGTGGGCCGGCGCAAGAAGGTATCCTTCGCCGAGGTGCACCAGCGGGTACTGGAGCAGTACGCTCCGCCGAGCATTATCGTCGACCGCGAATCCAACATCGTGCACCTGTCCGAGCGGGCCGGGCGCTTCCTGCGCTACGTCGGCGGCGAGCCCAGCTACAACCTGCCGGCGCTGGTGCTCGAGGAGCTGCGCCTGGAGCTGCGTACCGCGCTGTTCCAGGCGCTGCAGAGCAACAAGAGCGTCGAGGCGCGCCGCGTGCACATCCAGCGCGACGAGCGCAGCTACTACATCAACATGGTGGTACGGCCCTTCCGCGACAGCGACACCAGCACCGACTACCTGCTGGTGCTGTTCGACGAAGTCGAAGACGTCATGAGCACCGATTCCACCAGTGACCACACCGAGGCCAAGGACAGCGTCCTCACCCAGCTGGAAGCCGAGTTGCAGCGCACCAAGGAGCAGTTGCAGCTGACCATCGAGCAATCCGAGACCTCCACCGAAGAACTCAAGGCCTCCAACGAGGAATTGCAGGCGATCAACGAGGAATTGCGCTCGGCCACCGAGGAGCTGGAGACCAGCAAGGAAGAGTTGCAATCGATCAACGAAGAGCTGATCACCGTCAACTACGAGCTGAAATCCAAGATCGAGGAAACCGGCAAGATCAACGACGATCTGCAGAACCTCATCACCTCCACCGACATCGCCACGGTGTTCGTTGATCGCGGCATGCGCATCAAGAGATTCACCCCGCGCGCCGCCAGCATCTTCAACATCATCGTCAGCGACACCGGGCGGTCGCTGCTGGACATCACTCACCGGCTGGACTACCCGGAACTGGCCGCCGATGCCAACCAGGTGTTCGAATCCCTCGGGCTGATCGAGCGTGAAGTGCGCAGCCACGACGAGCACTGGTACCTGGCGCGGCTGCTGCCCTACCGCACCGCCGAGGATCGCATCGAGGGCGCGGTGCTGACCTTCATCGACGTCACCGAGCGGCGCCTGGCCCAGGATCGCGCCCGCGCCGGCGAGGAGAACATGCGCCTGGTGGCGCAGAACATCCAGGACTACGCCATCGTCACCCTGGACGCCGCCGGCATCATCAACAGCTGGAACGGCGGCGCCACCCGGCTGTTCGGCTACAGCGAGCGCGAGGCCCTGGGCCAGCCGGTGGAGCTGATCTTCACCCCGGAAGACGTCGCCGCCCAGGTGCCGGAAGCGGAAATGCGCCAGGCCGACGAGCACGGCGCGGCCCAGGACGAGCGCTGGCTGAGGCGCAAGGACGGCAGTCGCCTGTATTGCACCGGGGTACTCAGCCGCATGAGCAATGCCTCCGGCGGGCGGGGCTACGCCAAGATCGCCCGCGACGCCACCGCTGACCACGTGCGTTCCAGCGAGGCGGCCACCCAGCAGGCCCAGCAGCGCGCCCTGGGGCAGCTCAAGGACGAGTTCTTCGCGGTGATGTCCCATGAGCTCAAGCACCCGCTCAATCTGATCCAGCTCAACAGCGAGCTGCTGACCCGCTCCCCGGTGCTGCGCGACGTGCCCCTGGCGCGCCGGGCCACCGAGGCCATCCAGCGCGCGGTACGCAGCCAGGCGCAGATCATCGACGACCTGCTGGACCTGTCGCGCATCCGCACCGGCAAGCTCAAGCTGGAGCGGCAGAGCCTGGACCTGGCCCAGCAGTTGCGCGAGATCGCCGAGGTGGTCAGGCCGCTCGCGGGGGAGGTCGAGGTCAGCTGCGTGCAGTTGCCCAAGACCCCGCTGTATGTCCGGGCGGACGCCACCCGCATCGGCCAGATCGTCTGGAACCTGCTCAACAACGCCATCAAGTTCACTCCGGCCGGTGGCCAGGTGGAGATCGCCCTGGGGGTGGACGGCGAGGACGCACGGCTGGACGTCAGGGATACCGGCCAGGGCATAGCTCCCGACTTCCTGCCGCGGGTGTTCGAGATGTTCGGCCAGGCGGAAATGAAATATACCGCGCGCGCCCAGCACGGTCTGGGCATAGGGCTGGCGCTGGTCAAGCAACTGGTGGAGGCCCACGGCGGGCGCATCGAGGCCCATTCCGCGGGGCTCGGCCAGGGTGCCCAGTTCAGCGTCTGGCTGCCGTTGTGCCAGGGCGAGCGGCCCTGCGCGGCGGAGCCCCGTACCGACGGCCGCTCCGTGGCCGGGCTGCGGGTGCTACTGGTGGACGACTCTCCCGACATCGTCGAGACCCTGCAACTGCTGCTGGAGGAAGAAGGCGTGGCGGTCACCGCGGCCACCGAATCCCGCGGCGGCCTGGCGCTGGCCCAGGCCCAGGACTTCGACGTCATCCTCTCCGACATCGGTATGCCGGAAATGGACGGCCATGAATTCCTGCGCCAGATCCGCAGCGGCGACCGCAACGTCGGCACCCCGGCGGTGGCGCTGTCCGGCTATGGCTCGCGGCTGGATGTCGACAAGGCGCGGGCGGCGGGCTTCGCCCGGCACCTGAACAAGCCGGTCAGCTTCGAGGCGCTGATCGCCGTGCTGCACGAATTGCGGGCGTCCGGCTGAAGCCGGAGCGCTGCGCGGGTGGTGACATAGTCAGACGATTCACGGCACACTCGGCTCCAGCCGGGGCGCCGACCCATCCGGGTCGGACGCCCCGATTCCCGCCAGAGGAGCACCGCGATGACCCGCCTCACCGCCAAGGATTTCTCGCCCGAACTGCTCGAACTCTACGACTTCTACGTCCATGGCCGCATCAGCCGGCGCGACTTCCTCGACCGCGCCGGCGCCTGCGCCGCGGTACTGGGGCTGTCGGCCACCGGGGTGCTGGCGGCGTTGAGCCCCAACTACGCCCTGGCTACCCAGGTGGAATTCACCGATCCGGACATCGTCGCCGAATACGTCTACTACCCCTCGCCCCAGGGCCATGGGCGGGTGCGCGGCTACCTGGTGCGGCCGGCCAAAGCCAGCGGCAAGGTGCCGGCGGTGGTGGTGGTGCACGAGAATCGTGGGCTCAATCCCTATATCGAGGACGTCGCCCGGCGCCTGGCCAAGGCCGGCTACCTGGCTCTGGCACCGGATGGCCTGACGTCGATGGGCGGCTATCCCGGCAATGACGACAAGGGTCGCGAGCTGCAGCAGCAGGTCGATCCCGCGAAGTTGATGAACGACTTCTTCGCCGCGGTGGAAACCCTGATGAGTCATGAATTCAGCACCGGCAAGGTCGGCATCACCGGCTTCTGCTATGGCGGCGGGGTGGCCAATGCCGCCGCCGTGGCCTATCCCGAACTGGCCGCGGCGGTACCCTTCTACGGCCGCCAGCCGCGTGTGGAGGAGGTGGCGCAGATCAAGGCGCCGCTGCTGATCCACTACGCCGAGAACGATCCGCGCATCAACGAAGGCGCCGCCGCCTACGAAGCCGCGCTCAAGGCCCAGGGCAAGACCTTCGAGGTGCAGCGCTATCCGGGCACCACCCACGGCTTCCACAATGATTCCACGCCGCGCTACGACGAAGCCGCGGCCAAGCTGGCCTGGGAACGTACCCTGGGCTGGTTCGGGCGTTACCTCGCCTGACATCGACGGAGAAGCCGATGCCGCAACAGCGTATTCCCGCCGTCTATATGCGCGGCGGTTCCAGCAAGGGGGTGTTCTTCCATGCCCGCGACCTGCCACCTGCCGGCCCCGCTCGCGATGCCCTGTTGCTACGGGTGATCGGCAGTCCCGATCCCTATGGCAAACAGATCGACGGAATGGGCGGCGCCACCTCCAGCACCAGCAAGGTGGTAGTGATCGCCCCGTCCTGCCGCCCGGACTGCGACGTCGACTACCTGTTCGGCGCGCCGGCCATCGAGGCGCCGGTGATCGACTGGTCGGGCAATTGCGGCAATCTCAGCGCCGCCGTCGGCCCCTTCGCTATCAGCGAGGGCCTGGTCCAGGCCCCACGGGACGGTTTGGCCACGGTGCGCATCTGGCAGGCCAACCTCGGCAAGTGCATCCTCGCCCGGGTACCCATGGTGAACGGCGAGGTGCAGGAGGAGGGCGACTTCCGCTTCGACGGCGTGGCCTTCCCGGCCGCCGAAGTGGTGCTCGAATTCCTCGATCCGGCCGGCAGCGATGGCAGCGTGCTGCCTACCGGCCGAGTCCTCGACGAGCTGGAGGTCCCTGGCCTCGGCGTGGTCGCCGTGACGCTGCTCAACGCCGGCAATCCGACCATCTTCGCCCGCGCCGAGTCGCTCGGCCTCAAGGGTACCGAGACCCAGGCGCAGGTCAACGGCGATGCGGAATTGCTGCAGCGCCTGGAGCAGCTGCGGGCCGCCGGTGCCGTGGCCATGGGCCTGGCCGCCAGCGCCGCCCAGGCCACCGCGGAGCGCCCGCACACGCCCAAGCTGTGCCTGATCGCCCCGCCGCAGACCTATCGGGTGGCCGGTGGCAAACAGCTGCAAGCGGACGAACTCGATCTCATCGCTCGCATGATCTCCATGGGCCAGTTGCACCATGCCATCCCCGGCACCGGTGCGGTCGCGGTGTCCGTAGCCGCGGCGTTGCCCGGTACCCTGGTCAACCAGCTGACCGGTGACCTCGCCGGCCGCCAGGTGCGCATCGGCCATACCGCCGGCGTCGTCACGGTCGGCGCCCAGGCCCGCGAGGTCGCGGGCAACTGGCAGGTGGAAAAGGCCATCATGAGCCGCAGCGCCCGGCGACTCATGGAAGGCTGGGTGCGGGTACCGGCGGGGGCTAGTGCGCTGCATGGGGCGCGCCCAACAAGACTGAAACCCTGCGCCCAGGCGCCCTCACCCCAGCCCTCTCCCAGGGGGAGAGGGGGCGGTCAAGTCCGGCGCCTGTGACGGCGACGGCGCAATCCTTCGGTCTTATCGCGGCCGTGGCGGTCCGCCGAGGCGGCCGCTCCTACGGGTGGAGGCTTGCTGGCTGATCGTGATGTTGCCGGCCTGAGGTCACCGAACGCCTGCTCGGATAGCCCCCTCTCCCCTCGGGAGAGGGTTGGGGTGAGGGTGCCCCCTCGCCACGAAGCCGCCAGTGGAAAAGGCTGCGCCGTTTTCCACGCTACGTGCTGTATCCGTAAAGCCGTTGTACAGCTGCTCCTAAAGGGAGTAGGGCTCTTGTCTTATCGCGGCCATGGCGGTCCGCCGATGCGGCCGCTCCTACAGTAGCTTCCGTGCCTGTAGGAGCGGCCCATGGCCGCGATCCGCACAGCGTCCTGCTGGATACAGGCAGCGTTGGGCCGCACTGCGCCCAGGGCCAACCGAGGGACGCCGTGGGTGCTTCAGGTCCCTTCGATCAAATCGCGGATACGGATCGCCAGGGCGTCCATGGCGAAGGGCTTGGTCATCACGTGCATGCCGGGCTCCAGGTGGCCGTTGCCGATCACGGCGTTTTCGGCGTAGCCGGTGATGAACAGTACCTTGAGTCCCGGGCGGTGCTGGCGGGCGGCGTCGGCCATCTGCCGGCCGTTCATCCCGCCGGGCAGGCCGACGTCGCTGACCAGCAGGTCGATGCGCACGTCGGACTCCAGCAGCCGTAGCCCGGAGCTGGCGTCGGCCGCTTCCAGGGCGGCGTAGCCCAGTTCTTCGAGGACCTCGGTGACCAGCATCCTTACCGTGGGCTCGTCGTCCACCACCAGTACCGTCTCGCCGTGGCCGACGCGGGGCAGCGCCGGTTGGCTGGCGGCTCGCTCGGCGCTGACGGCGGCCTCGCGGTGGCGCGGCAGGAACAGGGTGACGCTGGTGCCCTGGTCGACCTGGGAATGGATGCGCGCCTGGCCACCGGACTGGCGGACGAAACCATAGATCATCGACAGGCCCAGGCCGGTGCCGACGCCGATGGGCTTGGTGGTGAAGAAGGGGTCGAAGGCCTTGGCGATCACCTCGGGCGGCATGCCGCAGCCGTTGTCGGTCACGGAGAGGGCGATGTATTCGCCGGGCTCCAGGTCGCGCATGCGCCCCATGCGCGCATCCAGGGCACGGTTGGCGGTCTCGATGTAGATGCGACCGCCTTCGGGCATGGCGTCGCGGGCGTTGATGCAGAGATTGAGCAGGGCGTTTTCCAGCTGCGGTGGATCGACCAGGGTCGACCAGAGATCGCTGGCCGCCACCACCTCGATCTGGATCGCCGGGCCCACGGTGCGGCGGATCAGGTCTTCCATGCCGGCCACCAGGCGATTGATGTCGGTGGGCTTGGGGTCCAGCGTCTGCCGGCGGGAGAAGGCCAGCAGCCGGTGGGTGAGGGCGGCGGCGCGAATGGCGGCACCCTGGGCGGCGGTGGTATAGCGTTCGAGATCGTTCAGGCGGCCCTGGCCGATGCGCACGGTGAGCAGGTCGAGACTGCCGACGATGCCGGCGAGCAGGTTGTTGAAGTCGTGGGCCAGACCGCCGGTGAGCTGGCCGACCGCCTCCATCTTCTGCGATTGGCGCAGTTGCTCTTCCAGCAACGCCTGGGCCTCGGCGGCTTCCTTTTCGCGTGTGATGTCGCGCCCGGCGCCGGTGAGGTGGTCTTGATCGGGGTCCAGGGAGAGTGTCCAGGAGAGCCAGTGCCAGCTACCGCTGGCCGCCAGCACACGATTCTCCAGCCGCGCCGGCAGGCCGCTGCGACGCAGCTCGTCGAGGGCCGCCAGCACCTTCGGCAGGTCGTCGGGATGGATGAGTTCGGTGTAGGGCCGGCTGAGCAGTTCCGCTTCGGAATAACCCAGGTGCCGGGACCAGGACGGACTCACCCGCAACAGCTGCCCGGTGAAATCGGCCACCAGCAGCAGGTCTTCGCTGAGCGCCCAGAGCCGGTCGCGCTCGGCGGTGCGGGCCTGTACCTCCTGGCTGAGACTCAGGTTCTGCGCCTGGATCAGCGCCTGGGCGTCACGCTGGGTGGTGACGTCCTGGGCGAAGACGTAGAAGCCGTCCACGGCGCCTCGGGCATCGCGCCGTGGCCGGTAGTGGATGTCGGCGATGCGGCGGCGGCCATCCGGCCAGGGCCAGGGCAGGTCGAGGCGCGCCGGGGTGCCGTCCAGGGCGGCCTGGATGGCTTGCTGGCGGGCGGCGAACAGCGCGGGCGAGAAGACCTCGGGCATGCTGCGCCCGACGAGGTTATCGGGGGCCTCCTTGAACCACCTGGGCGCCTCGGCGTTGGCGAAGCGATAGATCAGCTGGCGATCGACGAAGGCGATCAGGCAGGGCAGGGTGTCGGCCACTAGGCGCAGGTTCATCTCACTGTCGTGCAGCGCGTGCTCCGCGGTGAGGCGCGCGGTGGCCGAGCGGGTGCGACTGGCGACTTCGCGGATGAACTGGAGTTCGTGGGGCGCCCACTGGCGCGGCGTGCGGGAGCTGACGTAGAGCAGGGCGACGAAGCGGTGGTGCTCGAACAGCGGAGTGTTGACGAAGGCGCGGGTGTCCAGGGTCTGCAGGGCGGCGAGGTTGTCGCGGGTACGGGGATCTTCCCGGACGTCTTCGATCACCACCGTCTCGCCGCGCTTGAAGTCCTCGATATAGCTGCCGTAGTCGCGGAAATTCAGGGTGCCCACCAGACTCCGGGCGCCCGGGACGGTCCAGTCGCGCGCCACGGTGATGGTTTCGGCGTCGGCGTCCACCAGGCCATAGCCGACCAGGTGGGCGCCGAGGGTGGTGCCCAGGGTGGCGCAGGCCACCTCGGTGACGGCCGCGATGTCGTCGAGGTGACTGAAGCGCTCGCCGAGTTCCAGCAGCGCCAGGCGATAGCGCTCTTCGTGGCGCTTGGCCTGGGCAGCCAGCTCCCGTTCGGTGACCTCCAGGAACAGCACCAGGAAGCTATCCGGGCCGGCCTTGTGCGCATGGCCTTCGTACCAGCGCCCGTCGTGGTGGAATTGCCGCACGTAGCTGAACGACTGGCCGGTATCGACCACCCGGGTGAAATCCTCCACCCAGCTGTCTTCCAGCCCGGGAAAGAGTTCACGAGCGCTACGGCCGACGGTTTGCTCCGCGCTCAGCCCGAAGTGGTTCGACCAGGCGCGGTTGACCTGGTCGTAGCGCCAATCCCGTCCCCGTCCCTGTTCATCGCGCAGGATGGTGCCGAGGATGAAACCTTCCTCCAGTTGTTCGAACAGGTCGCGCCAGTAGCGCTCGCTTTCCAGCAGGCGCCGCTGGACGTCGCCGAGGCTGAGTTCGCTGGCGCGCAGGGCTTCGCCGGCCAGGTGCTGGGCGGTGCGATCGCGCAGGATCTTGACGAAGCCGGTATGGCGACCGGCGTCGTCGTGCAGCGGGTGCATCTCGCCGCTGGCCCAGAAGCGTGCCCCGTCGCGGCGCAGGTGCCAGCGCTCGTCCTCGGCCCGACCGTCGCGTAGCGCCAGCCGCATTTCCAGGCCGGCGCGGTCGTTGCTATTGTCTTCCGGGGTGAAGAAGCGCTCGGCCGGGCTGCCACGCATCTCCTCGGCGGTCCAGCCCAGCAGGCGTTCGGCACCACTGTTCCAATCGGTGATGATGCCCTTGGGGTCGAGCACGATCATGGCGAAGTCGATGGCGCCATCGAAGATCGCCAGGCGCCGCTGGGTATCCTGCGGCTGCAGGGCGCAGCGGGCGTCGAGGGCGACGCGGAGGCGGTGCACTTCCGCCTGGAGGTCAGCGTAGGAGGGAGTCTGTTCAGCCATGGGGTCGTCGGGGCGGAGGGTAGCCGGTACCTGAGAGTGTGAAGCCTGGAAATCCTAGATAAGAGAGTCCGGCGAGACGCAGGGATTCCGGCAAATTTTTCCGAGCGGTCGGGAATTAAGTCGTCGCTGGCGCATCAGACAGGTGCGGAGGGGTAGCGACCAGCCGTTCATCCGCATCCTGTGATCCAAGTCAGGTAAAGTCGGTCCATATTAGTCGTACTAATGAAGTAGCGTTGCCATGACCGATGCAATAACACCCGCTGCCGTTACCACCGTGCTGGTCGTCGAGGACGATCCGGTGCTGCGTTCCCTGGCGACGGAGGTGTTCGAGATGGAAGGCTACGCCGTGCAGTCCTTCGCCACCGCCGATGCGGCCTGGGCCTGGCTGGACGACGATCCCACGCCACCGAACCTGCTCTTCACCGATGTGCGCATGCCGGGGCGCCTCGATGGCCTGGCCCTGGCCAGGCAGGTACGCCAGCGCTTTACCGAGCTGCCCATCCTGGTCTCTTCCGGCTATACCGGCCAGCAGTACGCCGAGCGCGAAGAGCGCGCACTGTTCCTCGCCAAGCCCTGGACCATCGACCAGTTGCTGGACGCCTGCCACCAGCTCGGCATCTAGCCTAGTCTTGTGCCTGGCGCGTCTGGGCCAGGCGGACTGCCGCATCCACCTCGTCGAGCCGCCAGGGCTTCTGCAGGAAGACCACCCGCGGCGGCAGCCTGGTGGTGATCTCGTAGCCGTAGCCCGAGGTGATCAGCATGGGCAGGTCCGGCCAGCGCTGACTCAGCAGCTGCACCAGTTCACCCCCGCTCAGCTGGCCGGGCATGAGGTGGTCGGTGACCAGCAGGGCCGGCGGCGCCGGCCGCTGCAGCAGCTGCACCAGGGCTTCGTCGGCCGTGTCGAACCTCAGGCAGGTCCAGCCCAGGCTGGCTTCGAGGTGATTGCCCAGCAGTTCGCCGAGCAGCGCGTTGTCTTCGATGACGACGGCATAGGGAAGGGCGCTGACTGGATTCATCGAGCGTTCCGGAATTCACGCGAGGGCGACTTCCGGAAGCTTAGCAGTTTTATGGTATGACTAATTTATATATCCAGGACGATCTTGCCGAAGTGGCTGCCGTCCTTCTGGAAGGCGAAGGCCTGGGCGATTTCCGCCAAGGGGTAGTGGCGGTCGATCACCGGCTTGATCCCGGTACTCTCCAGGGCGCGGATCATCTCCTGCTGATGGCGGCGACTGCCGACGATCAGGCCCTGCAGGCGCTGGTGGCGGCGCATCAGGTTGGCGGTGGGGACCTGGCCCTCGACGCCGGTGAGCACCCCGATCAGCGCCAGGTGGCCGTGGATACGGGCGGCCTGGATCGACTGCGCCAGAGTCGCCGGCCCGCCGACTTCCACCACGATGTCCACCCCGCGACCGCCGGTGATGGTCCGCACCTTGGCTCCCCATTCCGGCTCGTCGCGGTAATTGATCAGGTGATCGGCGCCCAGGGCATAGGCGCGCTGCAGCTTCTCGTCCGAGGAGGAGGTGGCGATCACCGTGGCGCCCATGGCCTTGGCCAGTTGCAGGGCGAAGATGGACACGCCACCGGTGCCCATCACCAGCACGCTGTCGCCGGCCTTGAGGCCACCGTTCACCACCAGGGCACGCCAGGCGGTGAGGCCGGCGGTGGTCAGGGTCGCCGCCTCGGCATGACTGTAGCCCCGGGGTGCGCGGGTGAAGGCCGTGGCCGGGCGCACCACCACCTCGCAGGCGAAGCCGTCGACGCCATCGCCCGGCGTGGTGGAAAAGTCGTCGAGGGGCGGTTCGCCGTCGAGCCAGGTGGGGAAGAAGGTGGAGACCACGGAATCGCCTACGGCGAACTCACTGACGCCCGATCCTACGGCCTCGACCACCCCGGCGCCATCGGACATGGGGATACGACCGTCGGCGGCGGGCATCTTGCCGAGCACGACGCCGAGGTCATGGAAGTTCAGCGAACTGGCCTTGATGCGGACGCGGATCTCGCCGGCACCGGGCTGGCCGGGATCGGGCAGCTCGCAGCTTTCCAACTGATCGAGTCCACCGGGTTTGCGTAGGCGTATGGCATGCATGTCAGGTCTCCTCAGGGGGGGCAGGCCGCGGTTGGCCGGCCGATCCAGAAGGGACCCCAGGCGCCGCGCGGGAATTCAATCCAGCAGACGAGTCAGCCAGAGTTCGCGGGTCAACTGGTAGCTGTCCAGCTCCTCCTCACCGCCACGCAAGGGGAACAGGGCGCGGACCCGTCCCTGGCGGATGAAGCCGTTCTTGAGCAGGACTCGACCCGAGGCGGGATTCTCCGGCAGGTGGCGACCGTTGATGGCCCTCAGCGCCCAATGGTCGAAGCCGAAGGCGACCAGGGTGGCGCAGGCTTCGGTCGCCAGGCCGTGGCCCCAATAGGGCACGCCGATCCAGTAGCCGACATTGGCTATACCCTCACCCTCGCGGCGCAGCGAGATGACGCCGCGCAGTTCGTCGAGAGAGCGATCGACAATGGCGAAGTGGACCTGGCTGTCGGCGGTCCAGGCCGGGGCATGGGTGGCCAGCCAGCCGTAAGCGGCCGCTGGGGTATAGGGATGGGGCACGGTGCCGGTGGTGGCGGCGATCCGCAGGTCGCCGGCCAGGGCCACCAGGGCGGGGACGTCCCGCTCGCGGCAGGGGCGTAGCGCCAGACGTTCGGTCAGCAGGCTCGGTTGCGGCAGCATGGAGGTCCTCCGGCAGAGGCAGGGGAGTCCTCGCGGCGCGCCGCGAGGTCCTCGATTCACGCCTGGCGCAGCCGCGCGGGCGACGGCTCTTCAGTCCGCTCGGCCTGGGTGAGCGAGCCGGTGACGCCACGCGCCCGGATCAGCACGATCTTGAGCTGTTCGTTGATGCGCTCCTGGCGGTCCTGGAAGAAATTATGGAAGACCACGCAGATCAGGGCCACGGCGATGCCCAGGCCGGTGGCGAACAGGGCCGTGCCGATGCCACCGGAGATCTGCCCCGGATCGGACACCCCGGCTGAAGCCAGTGCCTTGAAGGTGTCGATGATGCCGAGGATGGTACCGAGCAGGCCCAGCAGCGGGGCGGCGGTGGTGATGGTCTCGATGATCCACAGGCTGCGCGCCAGCGGTGCCCGGGTGGCCAGGTACTGGGTATCGACCAGATCCTCCAGCGCCTGGTGATCGAGCCGGTCGCGCTGGGCCAGGATCGGCTCGACCATGGTGACCGCCAGCCCAGGTCGCTCGGCCAGGGCGGCCGGTAGCCGACCGCTCTGCTGTACCTCGCGCTGGAGCAGCGCCGTCGCCAGGCGTCCGGCCTGGCGACGGGTGTAGGCGAAGAACAGGCCCCGTTCGATGGCGATGAACAGCGCCAGGGCGATGCAGCCATAGAGGATGTAGAAGGTGGCGTCGTGCAGGAGTTGGGTATTCATGGGGTGCTCCGGGCTCAGAAATGGCCTTCCAGGGACAGGGTCACGGTACGTTCCACGGCGACGTTGTAGATCGGGCTGCTACCGGCATAGCGCTGGTAGGTGACCGCGTTGGTCTGCACGCTGTCCACGCCGTCCAGGTACTTCTTGTCGAACAGGTTGTCGACGTTCAGGCGCAGGGTGGCTTCCTTGAGGAAGCGCTTGTCGGTGGGCAGGTAGATGCCGGCGCCCAGGTTGAATACCGTGCCACCCGGCACGCTTTCGTCATTGGTCAGGTCGCCGTAGAGCTTGCTGCTGTACTTGCCGCCGAAGGTGCCGTAGTAGCGGCCGTTGTCCCAGCCGAGGTTGGCGGCCAGCATGTTGCGCGGCACGTTGGCGAATTGCTTGCCCTTGGTCGGCAGCTCGATGCGCTGGCCGTTGTAGTAGACCGGCAGGTTGTCCTGCTGGATGGAGCGGGTGTAGGTGTAGGAGGTGTAGTAGTTGAAATGGTGGGGCAGGAGGCCGCTCCAGGCCAGCTCCAGGCCGCTGTTGTCGACGTCGCCGCCGTTGAAGTCGACGCTGTCGCCGTTGATGTCCTTGGACGACACCTGGCGATCCTTGAACTTGAGGAAGAACAGGCTGGCCGAGAAGGCCATGGTCTCGCGCTGCTGACGCCAGCCCAATTCCTGGTTCCAGCTGGTTTCCGGGCGCAGGTTGAGGGCGTCGGGGCTGGTGTCGTACAGCACGTAGTTGGCCGGCACGCGCATGTTGCGATTGATGTTGTAGAACAGCTGGTTCTGCGCATCGAGCTGGTAGCTCAGGCCGGCGCTGGGCAGGAAGGCGTCATAGGTACGCGAGCGCTGGTAGGGCTGGGTGCTCAGGTCACCGTGGTTGTCGGCCTTGCGTTCCACCTGCTGGTAGGCGGTGCCGATGTTCAGCGTCCAGTCCGGGGCCAGGGTCCAGGTGTCCTGCACCCAGAGCTTCTGCGCCGGGGTCTCGGTGTAGCGATTGCGCCCCTGGACCCGGTTGCCCTTGGCATCCACCACGCTGCGGGCGTCCGGCCAGAAGTCGCCGTCGGCCTTGCCTGCCGCGTTGATCGGGATGAAGGGCTGGGTCTGGGATTGGCGCGCGATTTCGAACCAGTAGCCGAATTGCAGGCTGTGGGCGTCGTTGACGTCCCAGTTCAGTTTGGTGGTCATGCCCGGGCGCCAGGTCTGGGTGCGCGAGGGGCGATAGTAGACGCCGGAGTTGGGCGTGCCGTCGGCGGCGTAGCCCGCGGCGGTGTTGAGGTTGCTCAGGTCGTAGACGCCGTTGCGGCCGGAGGTGCGATTCAGGGCGCTGGTGGAGTAGCTGCTGCCGCTGCCATCGCCCCAATAGAAATAGGGGTTGAGGGTCAACGCCAGGTTGTCCTGCAGCTGCAGATGGCCGTTGAAGACGGCGCTGAAGTTCTCGAAGGGATTCTTGCCCAGCTCGTAGTAGCTGGCGATCTTGCCGTTGCTGCCGCGCACCGGCGTGCCTGGCGCCGGGGTGTAGCTGCGGCCGTATTGCTCGAACTGGGCCTTGGTCAGCTTGGTGTAGCCGTCGTTGTCCTGGCGGTAGTACTTGAGGATCAGGTTGCCGGTGTTGCCGTTGCCCTGGTCGAAGAAGCTGTTGAATTCCACCCGGTCGCCGCGCACCGCGCCCTTGCCCCGCCACAGCTCGCCCTCGGTATGGGAGGCTGACAGCCAGTTGCTGAAGCCATTGACCTCGCCGGTGTTGAGCCGGGCGAAGGTCCTGGTCAGGCCATTGTTGCCGACCGCCTGCTGGACGAAGACATCGCTGTCCTTGGTCGGCCGCAGGGTGGTGAGGCCGATGTTGCCGCCACTGGAGCCGATGTGCGGGCCGTCCAGTTCCGAGGCGCCCTGGGTGACGAAGATCTGGTCCAGGTTCTCCGGATCGCCCAGCAGGTTGGCGTAGAGGCTGTAGCTGCCCGAATCGTTGAGCGGCATGCCGTCGACGGACATGCCGACCTGGTTGGCGGCGAGGCCGCGCATGGTGAAGTTGAAGCCGGAGATGCCGGTGGCGTCGTTGCTGGTGATGTGTAGGCCGGGGGTGTATTGGAGGCGGTCGATGGCGTTGGCCGTGGCGGTCTGCTTGTCCATCGCCTCGCGGGTGATGGTGGAGCGTGACTTGGTGCTCTGCTCCGGGGGCAGGTAGCCGCCGCCCAGGGTGGTGTTGCCCTGGACACCGATGGTGCCCACGTCGCGTTCGGCGGTGTTATCGGCCCAGACCACGCCGGGGCCCAGACTGGCCGCCATGATGGCGAGATAGAGTTTACTGCGGTTCATCTCGAATCCTCGAAAGGCTGGTAGTTAACGGGGCGAATAGTCGAAGGTGGCGGTGATGCGCAGCTGGCTACGTCCGGCGAAGGCTTCCGCCGGGAAGGGCTTGACCTGCTCGATGCGTCCCAGGCTGGTGAGGGCGGCGCGATTGAGCAGCATGCTGCTGGCGCGCTCTTCCAGGCCGCGGTCGAGGACCTTGCCGTTGCGGTCGACGAGCAGCCAGACCACCACCTTGCCGCTGGGGCGCTCCAGGGACGCCTGGCGGCCGCTGGGGTATTGCTTGTAGCGCTCCAGGTCATCGCGCACGCCGTGCAGATAGCCGCCTTCCAGGGCGCCGGTATCCACCGCCGGTCGTGGCGGTGGCGCCGGTGGGGCAGGCGGTGCCGGCCGGGGGGCGGTCTCCACCACTCTGGTTGGGGCCGGAGCGGGGGCTTCGGTCGGGTGCGGCTTGGCCACGGGTTTGGGGTGAGGCTCGACCCGCGGTTTCGGTTTCGGCTGGGGTTTGGGCTCGATGTGCGGCTTGGGCGACGGAGGCGGCGGGGCGACCGGTTCTTCGGTGACCACCGGCGGCACCTCTGGCTCGGGCTCGGGCTGCACGGTCGGCGGCGGGGGCGGCGGCGTTTCCACCACCGGCACCGGCGGTGCCACGGGGTCGGCTTCCGGCTCGGCGAGGGCCAGTTGCACCGGGGTGGCGTCGTAGTGGGGCTCGATCTTCAGCGGTACCCGCTGCAGGGTCCAGGCGATGAGCACGGCCGCCAGCAGCGCCGGCAACCAGCCGAGGAAGTGACGGGAGCGGTAGAGGGCGTACATGGTCAGCGCTTGCGGGTGGCGATGGAGATGGCGTTGAAGCCACCCTGGCGCAGGCTGTCCATCACCTCCACCAATCGCTCGATGGCGACTTCCTTGTCACCGTTGATGATGATGGTGGTCTGGCTGTCGGGCTTGGCCTGGGCCTTGAGCCGTTCCGGCAACTCGGCCAGGGTCACGGCCTCACCGTCGAGCTGGAGCTCGCCGTTGGCGGCCAGGGTGACGATGGCCTTGTTCTGTGGCTTGAGTAGCTGGGCGCTGCTGGCGCCGGGCAACTGGGTCTTGATGCCCAGGGCGGGAATCACGTTGAGGCTGATCAGCACGAAGAACACCAGCAGGAACATCATCACGTCGATCATCGGGATGAGTTCGATGTGGGCCTTGCGCTTCTTGGGTTCGTCCCAGGCTTTCATGATCGGGGTCTACCGTTGGTCGGAAGCCGGAGACCCTAACAAGCGTCCTTGACGCTTCGGTGACGTGTTCTTTACTTGCCGTTGACGGTTTGACGTCAGTTTTTGGACGACGTCGGACTGTCATCTAAGCCGAGCAGACTACCGCCCCCGAATCGAGTCGCGCCGCTCTAGCGCGCGGGTTAGCCCAGGAATTAGCCGATGTCCTCTCGTGTCATGCCCCTTGCCGCCCTGTCCCTGCTGCTGCTTGGCTGTGCCCATGCTCCGCCTGAATCGGTCACGGTCAACCTGGCGCTGATCAATGATTTCCACGGTTACTTGCAGCCCAATCCGGCGCTGTTCGGCCAGGGCCAGCCGGGGCAATTGGTCGGCGGCGTGGCCAACGTCGGCGGGGTGATCGACCACCTGCGGCAGCAGGATCCCCAGACCCTGGTGATCGGCAGTGGCGACCTGATCGGCGCCAGCCCGGCGGTGTCGGCGCTGTGGGCCGACGAACCCACCCTGCAGGCCATGAACCTGCTCGGCCTGCAACTCTCGGCGGTCGGCAACCACGAGCTGGACAATGGCAAGGCCGAATTGCTGCGGCTGGCCCATGGCGGCTGCGACTCCGACCGGCCAGCCAAGGCTTGCCAGTTCGAACCGCACTGGCAGGGCGCGCGCTTTCCCTATCTGGCCGCCAATCTGCTGGACGCCCAGACCGGCAAGCCGCTGTTTCCGGCCTATCGCATCCTCACCGCCCACGGTCAGAAGATCGCCTTCGTCGGGGCGGTGCTCAAAGAACTGGACCAGGTGGTGGCGCCCAAGGGCCTGGTGGGCCTGAAGGTCACCGACGAGGCCGACAGCATCAAGGCGCTGATTCCTGAGTTGCGCGCCCAGGGCGTGGACGCCATCGTCGCGGTCATCCACCAGGGTGGTACCAGCGAGGACCCGGGCCGTGACTGCCACGACCTGCAGGGCCCCATCGTCGAGGTGGTCAAGCGCCTCGGCCCGGCGGTGGACCTGGTGGCCAGCGCCCATAGCCACCAGGCCTACACCTGCCACGTAGGGCGGATACCGGTATTCCAGGGTGGCGCCTACGGCCAGTTGGTCAGCCATGTGAGCCTGCAGATCGACCCGCGCCAGCACCGGGTCACCCGGGTGCAGGTGGAAAACCTGCCGGTGATTCCCCGCCAGTATCCGGCCGATCCGCAACTGGCCGCGCTGGTGGCCCGGGTGGCGGCGCGCAGCCAGGCGGTACTGGAGCGGCCCATCGCCCGGCTGGGTACGCCGCGTCTGGAGAAAGGCGTCAACAGCGCTGGAGAAAGCGCCCTGGGCGACCTGATCGCCGATGCCCAGTTGGCGGCGGCGCGGCCCCTGGGGGCGCAGCTCGCCCTGACCAACAGCGGCGGCATCCGCAATGAGCTGGCCCTGGCACCTGGCCAGGAACGGCTCACCTATGCCCAGTTGTTCAGTTGCCAACCCTTCGCCAATCGCCTGACCCTGATCGACCTGACCGGCGCTCAGCTACGTGAGCTGTTGGAGCAGCCATGGCGCCGCGATCCTGTCGAGCCCTTCCAGGTATCCGCCGGCTTCACCTACGCCTGGGACGCCCGGCGTCCGATCGGGCAACGGGTGGTACCTGGCAGTGTGCGCCTGGATGGCCAGGCGCTGGATGATCGGCGGATCTATCGCCTGGTGGTCAATAGTTTCCTCGCCGATGGTGGCGATGGGGCGACTTTGCTGAAGGCGGGCAGTAATCGTCTGGCGATGAAGATCACCGATCTGGAGGCGCTGGAGCGTTATCTGGTGCAGCAGGACCGGCAGGGGCGGCCAGCAGGGCAGGGCGAACCGGCCGGGCGTATCCGCCGCCAGGACGGCTGAGGGGCGGGAAAGGTCACGGAGCCCAGGCGCCGTGACCCAAGACCTTACTTGACCGCTTTCTGCAGCTGTTGCAACTGCTGGGTGCGGGTATTCAGGCGGGCTTCGCCGCGCTCGGCATCGGTCTTCTTCAGCTCGGCTTCGGCCAGGCGCAGCTTGATGGTCTGCATGGCGGTCTGGATGCGCTGCTGGGTCAGGTAGGCCAGTTGGTCGACGGTCTTCTCGTTCTCACCGTCCTTGTAGGCCTTGTCGGCCTTGGCCAGCCAGGTACCGGCATCCTTGGTCTCCAGGGCGGCCAGTTGGGCAGCCTGGGGCTGGGATTCCAGGGCGGCGTAGTCGTTGCGCGCCTTTTCCAGGTTGGGGTTGGGCGGGGTGGCGCAGGCGGCCAGGGTCAGGGTCAGCGCCGACAGCACCGGAAGCAGGAAAGATTTACGCATGGGCTTTGTCCTTCAAGAGAGCGGCAGCTTACTGCTGCACTTTTTTCTGTAGATTCTGTTGCAACTGCAGGTTGATCTGACCTTCTTCGCGGATCTGCTGGATGCTGTTCTGCGCATCCTTGAGCGCCGCCTCGGCCTTGGCGGCCTGGGTCTTGCGGGTGGCCAGGCGGGCATCCCACTCGGCCTGCTCGGCCAGTTGCTTGGCTTCGGCGTATTTCTCGTTGGAGAGGGCGGTCTGGGCCTGGGTCCATTTGTCCTGGGCCGACTTGGTCTCGATGGGGGCGTACTGGTTGCCGCCGGAGCTGACGGCTTCATTGACGGCCGACTGGGTCACGGCCATCTGCGCGGTCGGCGGATTGCCGGCGCAGCCCGCCAGCAGCAGACCGCCGCCCAGGACCAGGCTGGCCAGCAGCGCGCGCGGCGCGGAGAACGAGGAGGCACGAGAGGGACCGGTTTTCATCCGAACTTTCCTGTCAGGTCGCCCGAAATGGGCGACAGTGCCTTTGAGACGACGAAAACGCGGCGAGGTTCGCTGCGCTCAAGCTGGCACGGATGCGGCCGATATACGTTGTCAGACAACAATAGGGCCGCCGGCCACGAGGATCTCCATGCTGCTACGCACCTGCAACATCGCGCCCCGAGCGGCGCTGGGCTTCGGCCTGATCGCCCTGATGGTGGCCTTTCTCGGCTGGTTCTCCCTGGCGCAGATGGCGGGTATTCGTGAGCGCCAGGTGGTCACTGAGCGTGACTGGGTGCCGAGCATCCGCGCGGTGGATGCCATCCGCGAGAACATGCTGCGCATCAGGACCATCTCCCTGCGCCTGGCGCTGGACCCGGACCCACGCAACATCGATACCTACGTGAGCCAGTACGAGGCACGCAACAAGGTCCTGCTGGAAGGCATCAAGGCCTACGAAGGGTTCGTCGACTCTCCCGAGGAACGGCAGCGCTGGGACCTGTTCAAGCGCGACTTCGCCACCTACCAGCAGGGCATGACCGACGCCTTCGCGCTGGCCCGCAAGGGCGATACCGCCGCGCTCAACAAGCTTACCCTGGTAGACATGAAGCCGGTGGTGGATGGCACCGGCAAGCAGCTGGGCGAGCTGGGCGACTTCTACGCCGCAGGCATCGAGCGCGACGGCCAGATATCCGCCGAGCGCTACGACGCCTCACGGCTGATCGTCATCGCGGTGATGGCCCTGGCCGCCCTGGCCACGGTGGTGATGGCCTGGTTACTGACCGTGAGCATCGTCCGGCCGCTGCGCGACGCCTTGCTGGCCGCCCGCCGCGTCGCCCAGGGCGACCTGACCCAGACCCTGGCGGTAACGGGGCGCGATGAGGTCAGCGAATTGCAGCGTGCCCTGCAGCAGATGCAGGAACAACTGCGCGAGACCCTGTCGCGTATCGCCGGTTCTTCCACTCAGCTCGCCACCGCCGCCGAGCAGCTCAATGCGGTGACCGAGGCGGCCGGCCAGGGCCTGCAGCGGCAGAACGAGGAAATCGAGCAGGCGGCCACCGCCGTCACCGAGATGAGCACTGCGGTGGACGAAGTGGCGCGCAACGCGGTCTCCACCTCCGAAGCCTCGCGTGCTTCCAGCCAGGCAGCGCAGCAAGGGCAGGCGCGGGTGGCCGATACCCTGGGCGCCATCGGTGCGCTGTCCGATGAGGTCGCCGCCACCGGCAACGTGGTGCAGCGCCTGGCCGAGCAGTCCCAGGACATCGGCAAGGTACTCGACGTGATCCGCGCCATCGCCGAGCAGACCAACCTGCTGGCGCTCAACGCCGCCATCGAGGCGGCCCGTGCCGGGGAGGCCGGACGGGGTTTCGCCGTGGTGGCCGACGAGGTGCGCGCCCTGGCCAGCCGTACCCAGCAGTCCACCCACGAGATCGAGCAGATGGTCTCCGGCATGCGCAGCGGCGCCAGCCAGGCGTTGGATTCCATGCAGGACAGCAGCCAGCGCGCCCAGTCCACCCGGGCGCTGGCGGAAACCGCCGGGGAGGCCCTGGTGGAGATCAATAGTCGCATCGGCGAGATGTACGAGCGCAACCTGGTGATCGCCAGCGCCGCCGAGGAGCAGGCCCAGGTAGCCCGCGAGGTGGACCGCAACCTGGTCAATATCCGCGATCTCTCCACCCAGTCCGCGGACGGTGCGCGCCAGACCAGCGCCGCCAGCCAGGAGCTGTCGCGGCTGGCGGTGGACCTGCAGGGCCTGGTGAATCGCTTCCAGGTGTGACGGCTAGGCCCGCACCGCCTGGTACAGCGCGCGGATCAGGTCCGACTGGGTGATGATGCCCACCAGGCGCCGCGACCCGTCGATGATGGGGACGTGCCGGTGGCCGTTCTCGGAGAACACCGGCACCAGGTCGATCAGCAGGCGGTCGGCGCTGGCCACCCGCACGGTACGGGTCATGATCAGGCCCACGGTGCGCTCGCCCTGGCGGGCCCGCGGGCGGACCAGGGAGCGCAGGCGCCAGCCGAGGCCTTCGTGGACGTCCAGGTCGATCTGGCGCATGAAGTCGGCGACGGTGACGATACCCAGCAGATGGCCCTGGCGGTCGGTGACCGGCAGCGCTTTGATGCGCCGGGCGCGCATCAGCGCCCAGGCTTCCTGCAGCGGCATCTCGGCGCGGGCCGTCACCGGCTCGCGACTCATCACATCGGCGCAGCGCAACTCGCCCATCTTGCGCTGGTAGGCGCGGGCCTCCACCTGTTCGAGCAGCTCGGCGAGGTCGTCGCGGCTGATGTCCAGCACCTGGTTGTAGCGCGCCAGCACCGCGTCGAGGTCGGCGCGCTGCAGGCGCGTCTCGCCGCTCGGTTCGGCCGGGCGCGGCACATGGGGCCAGGGACGGCGGGTAAGGTTGTTGTAGAGCAGTCCGGCAGCGACCAGCAGCAACGAGTCCAGCGCTACCGGGCTCCAGGCGTAGCTGAAATCCTGGGCGCCGATCAGCACCATCAGCAGCGCCGAAGCCCCGCCCGGCGGATGCAGGCAACGCAGGGCGAACATGGCGGCGATGGCCAGGGCCACCGCCACGGCGGCGGCCAGGTTGGCCTCGGGAATCCACAGCGCGCAGGCGATGCCGATCAGCGCCGAGAGGGTATTGCCACCTACCACCGACCAGGGCTGCGCCAGCGGACTGGCGGGCAGGGCGAACACCAGTACGGCGCTGGCACCCAGTGGTGCCACCAGGGCCAGCGCCAGGGCGCCATGCTGATGCACCGGCTGGCCTTCCAGCCACCAGGCCGCCAACAGCGCGGCGAGCAGGATGCCGAGTCCGGCGCCAAGGCTGGCGCGCAGGCGCTCGCGGCCGTCGATGGCCAGGGGCGCCGGCCAGAAGGCGCGCAGGCCCTGGGCGAGGCGGGAGCAGCGGGTGGCAGCGGGCGATGGGGAATCCTGGGACATGGCACGGCGACGGGCGGGCAGAACGGGCGCTGATGGTCCTCCGCCAAGGCGCCCCTGGCAAGGTCCGCGCGCCTGGACGGCGAGCGCGGTTGCGGCCGACCCCGTGCCAGAGCGGTCGCCGGATTGGCGGCTGCGCAGGAAGGCTGGAGCGGTGTACCATCGGCGGCTGGGTGTCGCCGCAATCGTGCGGAAGGACAGGTTGAATCAAGCGCAGGTCGGGCCGCCGCGCGGAGTTAGGCTGCCCGTGACTTCCTCTCTCGCTCCGGCCAAGGCCCTGGCCTTTCTCAACAAATTCTGTGCGGCCGAAGCCGCGGGCGGCATCGTGCTGATGCTCGCCGCCGCCATTGCCCTCGTCGTCGCCAACTCGCCCCTGGCCGACACCTATTTCGCCAGCCTGCACGCCGTTGTCGGCGGCCTGTCCCTCGGCCACTGGATCAACGACGGCCTGATGGCCCTGTTCTTCTTGCTGGTGGGCCTGGAGATCAAGCGCGAGATGGTGGTCGGCCAACTCGCCCGCTGGAGCGACCGCGCCCTGCCAGGGCTGGCGGCCCTGGGTGGCATGCTGGTGCCGGCACTGCTCTATGCCCTGGTCAATCGCCACGATTCCCAGACCCTCGCCGGCTGGGCGATTCCTGCCGCCACCGACATCGCCTTCGCCCTCGGCGTGCTGTCGCTGCTGGGCTCGCGCGTGCCGCCCTCGCTCAAGGTATTCCTCTCGGCGCTGGCGATCCTCGACGACCTCGGCGCCGTGCTGATCATCGCCCTGTTCTACACCAGCGACCTGTCCACCGCCATGCTGCTGGCCGCGGCCGGTCTGGTGGCGGTGCTCCTGGTGCTCAATCGGCTCAAGGTCACGGCGCTGCTGCCTTATCTGCTGGTCGGGGCGCTGCTGTGGTTCTGCATGCTGCGCTCGGGTATCCATGCGACCCTGGCCGGGGTGATCCTGGCGCTGTACATTCCCCTGGGCGACACCGAGGCCGACGCCGCCTCGCCGCTGCTCCGGTTGGAGTCCGCCCTGCATCCCTGGGTGGCCTTCCTCATCGTGCCGCTGTTCGGCTTCGCCAATGCCGGGGTCTCCCTGGCCGGCATCGCGCCCGCCAATCTGCTGGACCCGGTGCCCCTCGGCGTGGCCCTGGGACTGTTCCTCGGCAAGCAGGTCGGCATCTCGCTGCTGGTGCTGTTGGCCATCCGCAGTGGCCTGGCGCGGCTGCCGGAAGGTGCCAGCTGGCTGCAGCTCTATGGCGTGGCCCTGCTGTGCGGCATCGGCTTCACCATGAGCCTGTTCATCGGCGCCCTGGCCTTTCCCACGGCGCCCTTCCTGGTGGACGAGGTCAAGATCGGCGTGCTGCTGGGGTCCTTGCTGTCGGCCCTGGCGGGTGTCGCCGTCCTGCTGTTCGCGGCGCGTCGTTGAGAGGAAAGGTCATGCCCTATGCGTTGTTCGCGGTAATGCTCGGGGGAGCGGTGGGTAGCGCCTGCCGCTGGTGGATCGGTCTGCGGCTCAACGCCGTGCTCGCCCAGTTGCCCCTGGGAACCCTGCTGGTGAATCTGGTCGGCGGCTTCGTCATCGGGCTGGCGCTCGGCCTCTTCGCCCGCTATCCCGGACTGGACCCGAACTGGAAGCTGCTCCTGGTGACCGGTTTCTGCGGCGGCTTCACCACCTTCTCGACCTTTTCCGCCGAGGTGGTGAGCCTGTTGCAGAGCGGCCGCCTCGGCTGGGCGGCGCTCACCGTCAGCGCCCATGTGCTGGGTTCGCTGCTCATGACCCTGGCGGGCTTCGCCCTGGCCGCGCGACTCGGCTGAGCCGCGCGGCCAGGTGCCCTCAGGGCTGGGGCGTGGAGGGCGCCAGGGCCTTGCGCCTTGGCTTGAATCTCAGCGCCGGCGCCTCGATCAGGTGCCAGGACAGCACCGCGAGGCCCAGCGTGAGGCCATAGCTCAGCAGCAGGAAGCCACCCAGCGAGAAGCTGTCGGGAAAGCTGTGCATGAGCAATTGCTGCACCGGGAAGTTGAACAGGTAGAGGCCGTAGGAATAGTCGCCGCAGCGGCCGAAGCCGTGCAGCAGCGGGACCCGGGCCCGGGCCAGGTAGATGATCACGTAGGACAGCGATACCAGGTGGATCACCGGCAGGACATGCCAGACGACGGCCGCCAGTGACAGCAGGCAGAGCGCCAGGGCGATGTCCAGGCGCCAGGGGATGCGCGGTCCCGCGAGCTGCAGCAGGGCGCCGGCGAAGAAGAACATCCCCAGGCTGAACACCTTGTGCAGTACGAAGCTGGCAATGCCCATCTGCGGCAGCAACAGGAAGTTGCCCAGTACCAGCACCACCAGGGTGGCCATGACCACCGAGCGAGTCAGCAGCCCCAGCACCCCGATAATCAGCACCGAGAGGTACATGAACACCTCGTAGGGCAGGGTCCAGTAGCTGCCGTTCACCGTGTCGGGAAAGGGGTTGTCGGCGAACACCCCGGGCAGTTCGAAGCGGGTCAGCAGGAGGATGTTCTTGAAGAAGCCCAGGGTCTGGCGGTCGCTGAAATAGGCGCCGGTGTCATGGGTGGTGGCGAGCCAGCCCACTACCAGTACCGAGAAGAGCACCGAGACGATCAGCGCCGGAAAGATCCGCAGGGCACGTTTGGCGAGGAAGTCCAGCGGGTGGCGACTGCGCTGGAAGGACGCGGTGATCAGGAAGCCGCTGATCACGAAGAACACGTAGACGGCGATGCTGGCGGCATCGGTGAAGCCGGTGAGTTGCAGGATGGGCTCGGCGTCGAGACGGCCCGAGAGCCAGAAGCCGTGGCCGACGACCACGGTGGAAGCGGCGGCGAAGCGGAGGAAATCGAAGTTGTTGCGTTCGTGAGTGACGGGTGGAGTAGGCATGGTTGCTCCTCGCGGCCGCGGTCACGGTCGCACCCAACGCCCGGCGATGATCAGCAGGCGCAGGGAGGGACGTCGACCTCGGCAGGCGCGCTCGCCTCGGGGCGAGCGCAGCAAAGGCCGTTGCCGGCAGTGCCGGCAACGGGTGGGTGGCAGCGGACGCGATCGGGACGATCGGCCGGCCGGCGAGGGCGGGGAGCTATGGGGGGCTGAGCGGGTCGCGCGTGGGCGGCAGCGGACGCCGGGGACGGGGGCAGGGCAGCATGGCGGTGGCAACCCAGAACGAGGGACGCGCGCGCGCGGACGTGGACTGGGGCCTCCCGGCCGCCACGTCGGGCACGCGCGTCCCGCGCATCAGGCGCTGGCCTGCAGCGGTTGGTCGAGGGTGACCGGCGGGGCGTGCTCGGCGAAGTAGAGCGCGGCGCTCTGCCGGGCGTGGTCGCCGAATTCCTGCGGATGGCGCATGACGATGCGTTCGAAGGCACCGGGTTCCAGGCCGTCTTCGTAAAAGCCGTTGTGGCACTGCAGGACGCCCGCGGCGCAGACACTGCGCTCGACAGCGGCGATCAGGCCACCGGCGCGCAGGCTCTTGACGATGTTGTGCGGCAGCCGCTGACGTCGGCGCAGGTTCGCGGCGGTCTCGCTCAGGGTGTCGAGGATCTCGGTTTCCGCGGGAGTCAACCGGCGCACGTCCAGTTTGGACTTCTGCACCAGGTAACGCCGGGAGAGTAGGCGGGCCTGGTCGTTGAGGGCCTTGAGTACCGCGCCGCTGAGTTCACCGCGAGTGAACAGGCCGGTCTCCAGGGCGATCAGGTATGACCAATCGGTGATGAGCGAAATCTTGCTGAGATCACGTTCCATGTGAGGGCCTTCGTCCATTTAAGTTGACTAGATTGAGGGCGTCACACCTCGATGGTTCCATAACGCCAGTATAAGGCGACCAGCGGCATGAATTTTGACGCTACTGACAAAAAATGTCGGATTTTTGTCGAAGTGGGTCACGCCTTGGCGATGCAACCTCAACGCTGCGCTTAGGGTCCCTAGCTAGAGCCCTGGCGCGAGTCGGGTAACCCTCCGAAATGTCAGGTGACGTGATGAGTGACCCCGTACAGTCTTCGAACACCCCGGATCTGCACTGCGATGTCGCCGTGATCGGTGCCGGCACCGCCGGCCTCGCCGCCGAACGCGCGGCCCGCCGCCAGGGCGCTAGCACCCTGTTGATCGACGACCGCTGGGCCGGTACCACCTGCGCCTCGGTGGGCTGCATGCCGTCCAAGTTGCTGATCGTCGCTGGCGAGGCCCACCACGCTGTGCAGCGGGCCGGCACCTTCGGCATCGAGGTGGGCGGCATCAGGGTCGATGGCGCGGCGGTCATGGCGCGGGTGCGTCGCGAGCGCGACCATTTCGTCGCCGCCACCAAGCAGGGATTCGAGAAGTTGCCCGCGGGCGTGGCCCAGTGCGCCACCGCTCGCTTCGTAGCGGCAGACCGCCTGCAGCTCAGCGATGGTCGGACCATTCAGGCCCGCAGCGTGGTCATCGCCACCGGCTCCTATCCGCTGGTACCGGCCCCGTTCGACCGGCTCGGCGACCGTGCACTGACCAATGATACGATCTTCGAGTTGCCAGACCTGCCACGCTCCCTGGCGGTCATCGGCACCGGCCCGGTCGGCCTGGAGCTGGCCCAGGCCATGGCTCGCCTGGGGGTGGCGGTCACCCTGTTCGGGCAGGACGACGGCCTCGGCGCGCTCAAGGACGCCGAGGTGAAGGCCGAATTGCGCCAGATCCTGGAGCAGGACCTGACCCTGTACCTGAATGTCGAGGTGGATGCCCGGCGCGAAGGCGAGGGTGCGCGGCTGTCCTGGTCCGGCGCGGCGAGCGGCGAGGGCGATTTCGACTTCGTGCTGGTGGCTGCTGGGCGACCGCCACGACTGCAGGGCCTGGGGCTGGAGACCACCGGCCTCGAGCTGGACGACCATGGCACCCCGCTCTACGACCCCCAGACGATGCAGTGCGGTGACTCGTCGATCTTCATCGCCGGCGATGCCGACCATGATCGGCCCGTTCTCCATGAGGCGTCCGACGAAGGCGCCATCGCCGGGCACAATGCCGCCTGCTATCCCGAGGTGCGACCCACCCCGAGATCGCCGGCGTTCTCGCTGATCTTCACCGATCCGCCGGTGGCCGTGCTGGGCAACCCGCCCGACGCGGGCAGCCTGATCGGTACCTCTTCCTATCACGACCAGGGTCGTGCCCGGGTCGAGGCGCGTAACCAGGGCATCGCCCGCTTCTACGCCGAGCCAGGCACCGGCAAGCTGACCGGCGCCGCCATGGTCGGGCCGGGCATGGATCATATCGGCCATCTGCTGGTACTGGCGCTGATCCATGGCGAGACCGCCAGCTCGCTGCTCGACATGCCGTTCTACCATCCGACGCTGGAGGAAGGCCTCAAGACCGGCCTGCGCGAGATCTGCAAGGCCGCCCACAGCAGCCTGCGCAGCGACCGCGACCAGGGCTCGCCGTCCGGGGCTTGAGGGGCGCCAGGGTGGGCCAGAAGTGGAAAAGGCTACGCCGTTTTCCACGCTACGATTTTGCTAGAGGCACCCTCGCCCCAACCCTCTCCCGCAGGCGGGAGAGGGGGCTGTCCGGCGTGGGGCACTACCACCTCCTTCCCCGCGCACGGGAGAGTAGCCATCCGGTTTGAGTGCTGACTACCGCCTCCTCCTGCTCCGAGGGGGCTACCCGGCGCGGAAGATGACTCCACCCCCTCTCCCTCTGGGAGAGGGCTGGGGTGAGGGCGCTCTTGCGCTGATACGCCCACCTTGTCGGGCTGCGCAGTGCCGTGCTCCTAACGTGAACAACGGCGCTGCATCATCGAAACTCGCCCAACAAAAAAAGCCCCGCCGGGATCACCCGCGGGGCTTTTGCTACCACCAGGCAGCCATCAGGTCCTGAAGCGGCGAACCAGGCCGTTCAGTTCGCCGGAGAGTTGCGACAGGCGCGAGGAGTCGTGGCTGGTGGACTGGGCCAGGCCTTCCACCTGCTGGGCATCGTCCTGGATCTGGGCGATGTGGCGATTGATGTCCTCGGCCACCTGGTGTTGTTCCTCGGCCGCTGCGGCGATCTGCAGGGCCTGGTTGCGGATGTCGTCCACCGAGTGGCGGATGCCTTCGAAGCTGCCGCGCGCCTCGCTGATCGAGGTCACGCTGGTCTGCGACAGCTGCAGACTGGTCTCGATCTGGCGGGTGACCTCCTGGGTCTTGCGCGCCAGGTTGCCCAGCAGGCCGTCGATCTCGCCGGTGGAGTCGGCGGTGCGCTTGGCCAGGGCGCGCACCTCGTCGGCTACCACGGCGAAGCCGCGACCTTGCTCGCCGGCACGGGCCGCTTCGATGGCCGCGTTGAGGGCCAGCAGGTTGGTCTGTTCGGCGATGCCGCGGATGGTGTCGAGGATGGTGTTGATGTTCTGGCTGTCCTGCTCCAGCACGGCCATGGCCTGGGCCGACTGGGCCAGGCTGCCGCTGAGTTGGTTGACATTGCCGGTGGCGCGTTCGATCTGGCCGTAACCTTCCTGCACCTTGTGATGGCCGACATCGGCGGACGCCGCGGCCTGGCTGCAGGAGCGGGCGACCTCGTTGGAGGTGGCGACCATCTCGTTGAAGGCGGTGGACACCAGTTCCACGGCCTCGCGCTGGCGCCCGGCCACCTCGTTCATGCTGGCGGCGGCCTGGGTGGTGGTCTCGGAGGCCTGTTGCAGGTCGTTGGAGGCCTGGCCGATGCGTTGCACCAGTTGGCGAATGCTGGCGAGGAACTGGTTGAACCAGCCGGCCAGGGTGGCGGTTTCGTCCTTGCCCTGGACGTTCAGGCTCTTGGTCAGGTCGCCTTCGCCCTGGGCGATGGATTCCAGGCCGGCGGACACGCCACGGATCGGCCGCACGATCATGCCGGCGAAGGCGGCGCCGAGCAGGGCGAACACCAGCGCCAGCACGGCGGTGATGCCGGCGATCAGCCAGGTCAGGTGAGTGGCCTTGCCCATCACCTCGCTACGCTCGATCAGGCCGATGAATTTCCAGCCCAGGTCCTTGGCCTGATAGACGTTGACCATGTAGTCGGTGCCGTCGATGGTGACCTCACCCAGGCCGCTCTGGATGCCGCTCAGGGTCTGGTAGGCGTCGCCCAGCTCCTTGAGCTGCTTGAAGTTATGTTTGGGCTCGCGGGGGTCGACCAGCACGTTGCCGTTGTCTTCCACCAGCATTAGGTAGCCGCTCTTGCCGAGGGTGATGCTCTTCACCAGGTCGGTCAGCTGCTTGAGGGAGATGTCCAGGCCGACCACCCCGCGCACCTTGCCGCTGGCGTCTTCGATGGTGCGCACCACGCCCATCAGGGAAACGTCATCGGCGGCCCAGTAATAGGCCGGCGTCCGGACCACCTTGCCCGGATTGGCCATCGCGGTCTGGTACCAGGGGCGCACGCGCGGATCGTAGTTGGCCAGCTTGGTGTCGTCCGGCCAACTGACGTAGCCGCCGTCGGTCAGCCCGACCGAGAGGTAGGCGGTAGTGGGATGGGTCTTGGCGAAACGGGCGAAGTAGTCCAGCGCCTGTTGGCCGATTTGGGGCTGCGGCAGCTGGGCCGCATCGGCGCCCATGTACTGCTTCAAGCCGTTCAGGCCGAGGATGAAGGGTTCCTTGGCCAGGAAGTCGATGTTCTGCTGGATGCCGGAAAAGAACTGCTGGATGTTGCGGTCGATCTGGCGGATTTCGCGGCCGCTGCCATCGAGAAAGTCGTCGGTGGCCTGGCTGCGAATAGTCATGATGACTATGCCTGCCACCAGGATGACTGGTACGCAGGCGGTCACTATGAAGAGCGATGTCAATTTCTGTTTGATGTTCATCGAAGAGCCCCGATTGCGCCTGACGAGAGAAATGGCGGCGACATGCCTTCACTCTGCATCGGCTCGGGATGGTTCGACTTGATACTGGGTAATAAATTATTCCATTTGCTCCGCAGCAAGCCGGAAAATCGCCGATCGGTCGGCCAACGACCCGTTACAGCTCCTTCTTCAAATGGCGCTCGATTTCCTCCAGGGACTTGCCGCGCGTCTCCGGCAGGCAGCAGAACACGAACACCAGCGAGCCCAGGTTGATCGCCGCGAAGACGTAGAAGGTGTAGTTGCCGATGGCCTCCAGGGCCACCGGAAAGCTGAAGGCCACGGTGGCGTTGCACAGCCACTGCACGGCCACTGCCACCCCGGTGAGCAGGCCGCGAACCTGGTTGGGAAATAGCTCCGACATCAGCAGCCAGTACACCGGGGCGACGCACATCTGCATGAACAGCAGGAACACCAGGATGCAGGCCAGCGCCAGGTAGCTCTGGGTGAGGTCCTGGGGCAGCCAGAGCAGCACGCTGCCCAGCGCCAGTTGCGCCAGCACCACGATCACCAGGCCGATCAGCAGCAGGGTACGGCGGCCGGCGCGGCCGATGGCCCAGATGCCGAGCAGGGTGGCGATCACCGAGACCACGCCATTGCCGATGGTGGCGGTGAGGGCCGCACTGGTGCCCATGCCGGTGCTCTTGAGGATGATCGGCGTGTAGTACATGAAGGCGTTGACCCCGGTGAACTGGGCGACGAAGCCCAGGCCGATGCCCAGCAGGAGCAGCTTGACCACCCAGCCCTGGCCGAGCAGTTCGCGTAGCGGCGGGCGGTGCTTGGCCTGATCTTCGGCCTCGCGCATCTCCTGCACCTCACGTTTCACCTCTTCGGGCGTATCGCGCAGACGCTCCAGTACCGCCTCGGCTTCTTCGATGCGGCCCTTGGCCGCCAGCCAGCGCGGCGAGGTGGGCAAGAGGAAGGTGCCGGCGAACAGCAGGATGCCCGGCACCATGGCGATGGCCAGCATGTAGCGCCAGATGCCGTTGTCGTGCACCAGCCAGGCGAGCAGGGCGCTGAGCACATAGGCCAGCAACTGGCCGCTGACGATCATCAGTTCGTTGCGACTCACCAGCCGACCGCGGCGCTTGGGGCCGGCGATCTCGGCGATGAACACCGGCACCGTGGCCGAACCGCCGCCTACCGCCAGGCCGAGCACGAAGCGCGCGACGACCATCAGCTCCACCGAGGGCGCCACCGCGGTACCCAGGGCGCCCAACACGAAGAGGATCGACAGCAGGCGCAGGGTGGTGCGGCGGCCATGGCGATCAGCGAGATAACCCGCCGCCAGTGAGCCGAAGGCCGCGCCGACGATCAGCGCGGCGGTGACCAGCCCCTCGGTGTAGGCGTTGAGCCCCAGCCCGCCCTGGTCGGCCGGCAGGGTCATGAAGGGCAGGGCGCCGGCGATGATGCCGGTGTCGTAGCCGAAGGCCAGGGCGCCCATGGTGGCGACCAGCACGGTGATGAAGATCAGCCGGCGGGCCGAAGCCTGCTGGTCAGGGGCGGTAGCGGAAGAAACGGCAGCGGGTGCAGACATGGCAGAGCAAAATCCTGGCTAGACACGAAAGTGCCGGCACGCAGGCGCAGCCGTCGCCAGCGAAGCGAACGAGAGTGACGTTTCGAGTCAGCGAAGGAGCGCCACGGGTAACGGCGTGGCTGATTAGGGCCGGGATGTGGGTTGGAGTTCCGCGCGCGGCATGGCGGTCACTCAGGTCCCCAGGCGTTCCACCAGGAAATCCACGAACAGCCGCACCCGTGCCGGCATGGCGGCGCCGCCGACGAACACCGCGTGGATGGGCTCCTGGTCACCCGGATTCCAGGCTTCCAGCAGCGGCACCAGGGCGCCGCTGCGCAGGTCGTCGACCACGCTGAAGGCGCCGATGCGGGCGATACCGGCGCCTTCCCGGGCCAGCTGCGCCAGGGCCTCGCCGCTGTTGCACTCGATGTTGCCGGCGATCTTCAGCGCGAAGCGGCGGCCGTCACGCAGAAAGGGCCAGTCCGGCGCCGCGCGGCGGAAATTGAATTTCAGACAGTTGTGGGCGAGCAGGTCTTCCGGCACCTGGGGCGTACCGTGACGCGCGAGATAGGCGGGGGAGGCCACTATCACCTGGCCGGTGGCACCGAGGGGGCGTGCGGTGAGGGGGCTGTCGGCCAAATGGCCGAAACGGATCGCCACGTCGGCCTGGCCGGCGAGAATATCGACCACCTCGTCGCCCAGCGCCAGATCCACCACGATGTCCGGATAGCGGGCGCTGAAGGCCGCCACCAGGGGCAGCAGGATCATGCGGCCATGGTAGAGAGCGGCACTGACGCGCAAGCGCCCCTGGGGCACGCCCTGGTCGGCGATGGCCTCTTCCACCTCGGCCAGATCCGCCAGGATGCGTCGCGCCGCGCGCAGATAGGCCTCGCCTTCGGCCGTGAGGGTGATGGCCCGGGTGGTGCGCAGCAGCAGGCGGGTACCCAGGCGTTGCTCGGTGCGGGCGAGGGAGCGACTTACCGCGGAAGGCGTCAGGCCCAGGGCTCTGGCGGCGGCAGACAGGCTGCCGGCCTCCACCACCTGGGCGAACACCGCCATCTCTCCCGAGCGACCATTCAGATCCACTTGTGACTCCAGGGCAAAGGTGCATGCCAAAACGGCCGTCTACCGGCGCTTGAGCGTGGAGCTTAGCATTCGTGGCATAGATAAGGAGTCTTTCCCATGCGTATCAATCCTCCCTTGCTGGCCCTGGCCACCGGTGCCTTCGGCATCGGCGTCACCGAGTTCGCGCCCATGGGCATGCTGCCCGGTATCGCCGCCGATCTCGGCGTGTCCATTCCGGCGGCGGGCCTCTTGATCAGCGCCTATGCCCTGGGCGTGCTGATCGGCGCGCCGCTGATGACCCTGACCACCGGCCGCATTCCGCGCCGCCAACTGCTGATCGGCCTGATGGCCATCTTCACCCTGGGCAATCTGCTGTCAGCCCTGGCGACCGACTACACCAGCCTACTGATCGCCCGGGTAGTGACCTCGCTCAACCATGGCGCCTTCTTCGGTGTCGGCGCCCTGGTGGCGGCCAGCGTGGTGGCCCCGGACAAGCGTGCCGGCGCGGTCGCCGCCATGTTCATGGGGCTGACCCTGGCGACCATCGGCGGGGTGCCGCTGGCCACCTGGTTCGGTGAATTGCTCGGCTGGCGCCAGGCCTTCTGGGGCATCGCCGGCCTCGGCCTGCTGACCATGGCCGCGCTCTGGTTCGCCCTGCCCAATGTGGCCCTGCCGCCGAGCGACGGGGTGCTGGCCGAGATCCGCGTGCTGGCTCGCCCCCCGGTGCTGGCCGCTCTGGGACTGACCGTGGTCGGCTCGGGTGCCATGTTCACCGTCTTCACCTACATCGCGCCCATCCTGAGCAGCGAGACGCACGCGTCCACCGCCTTCATCACCGCCATGCTGGTCCTGTTCGGCGTCGGCCTGACCCTGGGCAATCTCTGGGGCGGCAAGGCGGCGGACAAATCCATCGACCGCACCCTGATCGCCTCCCTGGGCGTGCTCATCGTGGTGCTGCTGGCCTTCAGCGTGCTGATGCGCTGGCCGCTGGCGGCTGCCGTGGCCATCCTCGTCTGGGGCATCGCCAGCTTCGCCCTGGTGCCGCCGCTGCAGATGCGGGTGATGGAAGCCGCCAAGGACGCCCCCAACCTGGCCTCGGCGGTCAATATCGGCGCCTTCAACCTGGGCAATGCCCTGGGCGCGGCCCTGGGTGGCGCGGTGATCGACGCCGGTCTCGGCTATCCGGCCATCTCCCTGGCCGGCGCCGGCATGGCTGCCCTGGGCCTGGCGATGACCCTGGTCCTGGCCTGGCGCGGTCGGGCGACCGGCGCGGCCGTGGCCGGCTAGCGGCGAGTCGAGCTCACTCGGCGAAGGGGAGGGGCGTGTCGCCGCCCCGATCCACCGCGAAGGCATTGAGGGTCATGGCGACCAGGCTGTAGTAGCCATACACCCCGATCAACTCCACCATCCCGGCTTCGCCGAACAGCGTCACCCCTTGGCGATAGAGCTCATCGGGAACCCGCCGGGTGTGGTACAGCGCCATGCCGATGGCATACACGCAGGCGTCCTCGGGCGTTGCGAACGCCGGCACGTTGCGCTGCCGGAGCGCCTCGATCACCGCGTCCGCCAGCCCCGCCTGACGGGCGATGGGTTCGTGGATCTGCCATTCCGCCTGGGAGCGCCACCAGGCCGCGGTGGTGAGGATCGCCAGCTCGGTGAGGCGCACTTCCAGCCGGGTGCCGTAGCGGCAGAAGGCCCCCAGCCGCTGGGCATGGTCGGCCAGCGCCGGGCTGTGCACCCAGGCCAGGAAGGGGCCATCGAGATTGCCCCGCGGGCCGCTGAGGATGGCGTCCAGCACCCGCTGTTGCTCGGGCGTCGTGTTCTGCTCGGACAGCGGGGTCAGGCGCGATGAGATCGGCATTCGGGGGCTCCCAGAGTCATGGGTGGATGAGCAGGCACTACGGCCTGGATGCTTCCATCCCGTGCCTCGCAGGGCAACCACGGTGGAGGTAGGCGCTCAGCCATCGGAGAGTCCGTCACGAGCTCAATGCGTCCCTGTGAGGTCGTATTCAGGCTGGCACCAAGCCCCTGGCCCTGGTCACAATAAGGTCTGACCTTTCCAGGGAGTCTTGGCGATGGACCGGACCTGCACCACCTTCTACCTCGAAATGACCTCATCGGCCGAGCTGCGCGAGAAGCCCCAGCGGCCCGACCTGCAGATCGTCGAGTGCGAGGTGCCGCAACCCGAATTCAATCGCTTTCTCTATGCCCTGGTCGGCAAGGCCTGGGATTGGACCGATCTGAATCGCTGGAGCGATGAGCAATGGCGGGCGCTGGTGGAGCAGGAAGGGCATCGCACCTGGGTCGCCTATCACCGCGGCGCCATCGCCGGTTACTACGAGCTGTATCGCCCCGATGGTCGCAACGTCGAGATCCGCTACTTCGGCCTGGCCGGCGCCTTCATGGGCCTGGGTTTCGGCGGACCGCTGCTCAGCCATGCCCTGCGCAGCGCCTGGGACTGGCCGGGCACCGAGCGCGTCTGGGTGCACACCTGCACCCTCGACCACCCGGCCGCCCTGGCCAACTACCAGGCGCGTGGGTTGCGGATCTACCAGCAGGAAGAGACGCCGCTCTAGGTGCAGCTAGTCGGCGCCCTGGTCGACCAGTCCCAGCCGCGGCACGCGGGTTCCCGGGGGGAGCAGGGTGCCGGGTGCCAGCACTGCATTGGCGCCCACTTTGCACCCATCACCGATGAGGGCACCGAACTTGCGCACCCCGGTCTCGATCACCCGCTCGCCATGGCGGATGCGGATGGGCGCGCCGTCGAGCTCGTTGCGGTAGTTGGCGACGATGGCTCCGGCTTCCAGATTCACCCCGGCGCCGATCAGCGAATCCCCGACGAAGTTGAAGTGCGCCAGCTTGCTGCCGTCCAGCAGCAGGCTGCTCTTCACCTCGCACGCCGGACCTACACCGCAGCCTGTGCCGAGATAGACCCCACCGCGCAGATAGGCCCCGGTCGCCACGAAGGCTCCAGCGCCGATGATCAAGGGCCCCTTCAATACCACGCCGGCCTCCACCACGGCACTGTCATGGATGGCCTGGTCTCCCTCGCGGCGAAAGCCCGGGCCGAGTCGTTCCAGCAGGGCGCGGATATTCGCCTCGCACTCCTGGGTGATCCGCCAGGGATCGGCGGGCACCAGGCCCAGCGTCGGCCAGCGGGCGATGAAGGTGCCGATGTCCAGAGGGCTCATGGCAGGGGCTCGCGGAACACGTTCGGCGTCGTGGTCATCATCTTGGGTTGCGCCTCATGCTGTCGTGCATGGCAGCAAGCCTGGCCCGCTGGGCGAGCGGCCTGCCGCCTAAAGGGCTAGGGCAGTTTATCGACGAATTGCGCCAGCTCCGCCGCATAGAGCCTGGCCAAGCCGGTCGTGCCGTGACCGCGCGTGTCGGCGCTGCCCGGGATCAGCAGATACTGGGCGCTGGGCACCTGCTTCAGTGCCTCCTGCATGAGGCCCGTTTCGGGTGGATTGCGCTCGTCGTCCGCCGCGTTGATGGCCAGCACCGGCACCTTGATCTTGCTCAGTCCCGGCATGGCGTTGTAGTCGGCCGAGGCCTCCCACTGGTAGATGAAGTCATTGGCGTCGACCGTGACCGGTGCGGCCAGGCGCTTGTCGATCAGTTCGTCAGCCTTGGCATGGGTGCCGGCGATCTCCTGGTAGTTCAGGGTGCCGCCACTGGTGGCGAATTCGAACATGGTCTTGGCCAGGCGCAGGGACGGCGGCTGGGTCTGGTAGTTACCGTGATCCCAGGCCGGGTCCTGCTTGATGGATTCCACCAGCATGCGCCTCATGATCCAGTTGCGGCCGGCCATCTCCGTCGGCTGCGCCGCCATGGGCACCAGGCCATCGGCGAAACCGGGGTGCAGGCCGCCCCACAGCCAGGTCTGCATGCCCCCCATCGAATTGCCGATGATCAGCCGCAGGTGCTTGATCCCCAGACCCTGGGTGAGCAGCAGGTATTGCGCCTGCACCATGTCGGCGTAGTCGTACTGGGGAAAGGCGGCGCGCAAGCCATCCGAGGGCTTGGTCGACTTACCCGTGCCGATTGCATCCGGAATGACGATGAAATACTTGCTCGCATCCAGCGGCTGGCCCGGGCCGAACAGCTGGCCGCCCACATCCTTGCTCAACATCGCCGCGCCCTGCTGACCGGTGCCGTGCAGTACCAGGATCGCCGGGTTGCCCGGTTTGCCCAGCGTCAGATAGTGCAGACGGAAGTTGTCGAGGGTTTGACCGGTATGGAAGGTGAAGCGCGGCAGCTCGAAGTCGCCTTCGACCGGCTTGGGTGGCTCGTCCGCCTGGACGGTCTGGGTGGTCAGCAGAAGGAGGGTAACGGCAGAGCAAAGGCTGCCAATCGCGCGTCGCCAATCAAGAGCCCTGGTCATCGAAGGCTTTCCTATTGTTATTGAAGTTGACGATAGAGGGTTATAAAGCCAAACCCCACCCCCCGACAATTCGCTGCCGGGACGTGCGCCTTGCGGACCGGATGGATCGGCCGCGGTCGAGCGCCTGCGTCGCACGACCCGCCAGTGACCGCACCGCGCCGGCCATCACCGCGAGGCCGTGCCCTTCGCCGACTCCCCTTGGCCGGCGTTGGCGAGCGCAACGCTGGAACGCTTGCGCCAGCGGTCGAGTCGGAATGAGCAACAGTTCTTGGAGAACACCTGGCCTCATGCAAGCCCTTCGTACCCAGTTGGCGGCGCTGGACCCGCCCATCAAGCACGAGCTCCAGTCCCAGGGTGACAACCTGGTGATCGTCCTTATTGATCCGACCCGCCCGGCGCGAGTCAGTCGTACCCTCAGCCAGACCCTGGTGCGCAACACCTCGCTGCTCTATGACGTGATCCGCGATGCGGTGAACGAACTGCGCGCCCTGGGCACCCATCCGGCCATCACCGACCAGGACATCTACCCCGACGACCGCCCCAAGCCGGCCGCTTCCAGCGGTTCCTGAAAAACCGCCCCCGCCAGCCCTGCACGAAGAGCGTGACGCCATGAGCGACCACCCGCGCATCCAGACCCTCATCCGCCGACAGAAGCTGCTGGCGGACTTCGGTGACTTCGCCCTGCGCTGTGAAGACCTGGACGAGATCCTTACCCGCGCCTGCCACCTGGTGGGCGATGCCCTGGGCACCGACCTGGCCAAGATCCTGGAGATCGAGCGCGGCGAGCATGCGGCGCTGGTCCGCGCGGGCGTCGGCTGGAAGCCCGGCGTAGTGGGCCAGGCCCGCATCTCCCTGGGCGAGCGCTCCTCCGAAGCCTATTCGATCAAGGTCAGCCGTCCGGTGATCACCGAGGACATCGATAAGGAAGAGCGCTTCGACCTCCCCGAATTCCTCCGCGAGCATGGCGTGCGGGCGCTGGTGAACGTGCCCATCTTCTTGCCCGGCGGCCGGCCCTACGGCCTGCTGCAGGTGGATGCCCGCGAGCCCCGGGATTTCGGCGAGGAAGAGGTGGAATTCCTGCGCACCTACGCCACCATCCTCGGCCCGGTGATCGACCGCCTGCTCAAGACCCTCGACCTGCACGTCGCTCTGGAAACCAACACCCGGCTGATGCAGGAGATGCAACACCGCATCAAGAACCACATCGCCATCATCGCCGGGCTGGTCTGGCTGCGCGCCCGCGCCGCCCAGTCGGACGAGACGCGCCAGGAACTGCAGTCCATCGGCGCGCGCATCGACACCCTGCGCCTGGTGCACGAGCAGCTCTATGTTGCCAACACCGCCAAGCAATTGCGGCTGCGGCCCTTCGTCATGCAGTTGCTGGAGAACCTGTGCCACCTGCACCAGGAACACTCCGGCCAGGTGCGCCTGGAAATCGCCATCGAAGACGTCGACCTGAGCCCCGACACCGCTGTGCCCCTGGGGCTGATCCTCACCGAATTCGCCTCCAACAGCCTCAAGTACGCCTTCGACGGCGAGGGCGGTCGGCTCGCCGTGACCATCGAGAGCACCACCGGCGACGCCTGGCGCGTGCACATCCGTGACGACGGCAAGGGACTGCCGCAGCAGGCCCCCGCCGCCAGGCCCGGGTCCGGCACCGGCATGAAGCTGATCGAGGGCCTGGCCGCCCAGATTGGTGGTCAGGCGCAGTGGTCAGCGGCCGGGCAACGGGGTACCGAGTTGCGGCTGAGCTTCAAGGTCAAGCAGTAGCGGGCTAGGACTCTTCCGTCACGGCCGGCGTTACCGCCGAGCCCGCCAGCAGGCCACCGTCCAGATTCAGCTCGCTGCCGGTCATGTAGGCGGCCTCGTCGGAGGCCAGCAGCACTGCCAGGGCGGCTACTTCCTCGGGGCGACCGAAGCGCCGCAGCGGCGTGTCCCGCACCAGCGCCGCCATGCGTGCCTCGCGCTCCGGGCCGTCGCCCAGCATGGGCTCCCACATTGGCGTGAGGATGGCAGCGGGGTGGATCGAATTGCAGCGGATGGCCAGGCCCTGTTCGGCGCAATAGAGCGCCACCGTCTTGCTGTGGTTACGCACCGCGGCCTTGGACGAGGCGTAGGCCGCCGCACCGGGAATACCCACCAACCCGGAGCGCGACGAGACATTGATGATGGCCCCAGCCCCCGCCGGGCGCATGGCACGGATGCCATGCTTGCAGCCGAGGAAGACGCCATCCAGATTGGTGCGATGCACCGCCTGCCAGTCTTCCAGGGCGGCGTGTTCCGGGTCGTGGGCCACCATCCCCTGCTCGAATCCGGTGATCCCGGCATTGTTCACCAGCACGTCGAGCCGTCCGCGCTCGGTGAGGATCTGCCCCGTCACCTGCTGCCATTGAGCTTCGTCACGCACATCCAGGTGCAGATAGCGCGCCTGGTCGCCCAACTCGGTCGCAACGGCGCGGCCCAACTCGTCGTTCAGGTCGGTGACATAGACGAAGGCACCTTCCGCCACGAAGGCCCGGGCGATGGCCGCGCCTATGCCCTGGGCCGCGCCGGTGACCAGTGCGGTCTTGGCGAGCAGTCGGTTGGCCATAGTGGATTCCTCCAGCGGTGCATGAGCCCCCAAGGGTAACCCAAGCCGTTGAGCGCAGATCAGGCCTTGGCGCTGACCCCACCGCTGCTGCCGCCGGCCTTCTTCAGCGCTTCGGTGTAGGCGGCATAGGCATTCATCAGCGCCTCGCTGGCGGCCGTCACGTTGGCCTGGGCGGCTTCCCGCGCGGCCTGGCTGGCGTCCCGGTCTTCCTCGCTGGCGCCCTTGCTCTGGGCTTCCACCGCACGCAACTGCTTCTGCGCCAACTCCAGTTGCCGCTTGGCCATGTCGATGGCCTTCTGCAGCGCATCCAGGGTGCTGTTGCCGGTGCTGCCTTTCTCGTTGCCGCTGGCTGCAGCATCGGCCTTGGCCTTGATCCCATCGAGCGGGTTGGGCTTGCCGATGCCCTTGGGCTGCTTGGCGTGCGCGGCCTGGGCGGCCGCTAGGTCCTCGTCCTTGGGCTTGGCCGCGCCACTCAGCCTGAGGGTGACGGGATGCAGGATGCCGCTGCCGATACCTTTCACCGATCCTAGGCCGGACATGGCGAACTCCATCTTCGAAGGGTAGGCAAGGTTAGCGGCGGCTTGGGGGAAAGATTGAGGCTGCCATCCCGGGCTGCCAGGCGTGATGTCGAGCGCCCTGTCCCTCGTTGCACGCAGGCCACCCATGAAACGGAACCCTCAGGCCTGGCTCGCGCGCCAGCGCTGTCCCGATGCCGCCCAAGCTCCGTTCATCCAGCCCCTAGTCGCGCTTCCCCGATACCCTTGGTGCAACCAGCGCGGCCGGGTCGAACGGCTCGCCCACACTCATCGCCTGGGTGGTGACCCTGTACTCCGAGTCGGCGCCGGGTAGCTGCTCCAGCACGATGAAACCCCGATTGGGCCGATGGTCGTTCAGCGGCTCGGCCGCGAAGCCCCACTTCGCCCCCGCCGACCAGACGCACTGGTGCAGGCCATTCGGCTTGACCCAGTCATCACACGGCTGCCCGGCCACCGTCCGTGGGGTCGGCCCCTGGAAATCGCCCAGCGCGGCCGGCGCGCTCCTTTCCACCGGCATACGGCTCAAGGCGTCTGGCGCTGCGGCCTCTTCGGTCTTTTCACCCGTTGCCAGATCCACCCGCTGGTAAGAGCTGTCGGTGGTGGTTTCCTGGGTGCCGGTGGTCTCCAGGCGGAACAGGCAGGTACCGCCTGGGCCGTCGTTGGCGACCCTCCAACTCGTCTCGCGAACCACCTCGATATCCCGCGCGAACCACAGCTCATAGCGGGTAGTGCCGAGCAAGGCGACGTCTTGATCGGCCAGCGCGCGGCTTTGCAATCCACCCGCCTGGCAGTCGCGCAGGGCCGCCAGATAGTTCGCCCGCGCCTCGTTGACGCCCTGGTAGGTCAGTTCCACGCTCTGGCGAACATGGATCGGCGGCAACGAACGGCGGGTGTCTTCCCCGTTGTCCGGCTGGTCGTCCGCCCAGGCCATCCCGATGCTGGTCAGCAGCAACATCATCATGGCAACGCGGGAGGTATGCATGGGGGCTTGTCCTGGTAGCGGGTTACGACTGGGGTACGGCAGCAGCGTTGCTGTGACGAGCGGTGCGCGGAAGTTGAGAAACTCGTCGTCAGTAAGCTAATGCCTGAAGCGGCAGGCGCAATAGCTCAAAAGGGCTAGTGCGGTGCCTCGGACGCTCGCGCACGCAGCGGCAGGTGATTTTTCGGAGGACCAGACGCTGCGACGAGTCAGGGCAGTGCCATGGCAGGGAATGGCAGCGCCGCCGACCTTGCCTGGATACCGTCCGAAACACCGCGCCAGTGGCTGCACAGCACGCTGGGCTGATGGACGACCGAGGCGGTACCCCAGCTCTTCCTTGTCAGCCCGCCGCAACCTACTGGGTAATCACCGCGTGATTGGAAAACCCGCTCTGGGTCAGGTTGATGGCATTGCCGGCCGTGGCCTGGGTCAGGTTGGCGGTGTGCTGGAAGCCGCTCTGATTGACGCTGATGCTCGAGGTATCGCCCGTGACATAGGTCGTCACCCCGAGGCCGCTGCCTTGCTGATCCACCTTCAGCTGGCCATCATTGCCCAGGTAGTAGGCCGTGATGCCATTGCCGTCGCCAGTGGACACCAGATCCAGCTGATTGCCCTCGCCCGAGACGATGGCCGAGGCGCCATTGCCGTCCCCGGTCTGCGCCAGGGTCAGCTGGCTACCCACGCCATAGACATTCACCTCCGCGCGGTTGAGATCGCCACGCTGGGCGACGTCCAGGGTGCTGGGCCGCGAATAGCCACTGGCGTGCTGGCCGCGGACATCGTTGCCGTCGCCCTGCTGCACTACCTTGGTATCCACCCGCTCGCCGGCCTGCTTGAGGCCCACGTAGTTGTCGTTGCCGTTCTGCTCGATGAGGGTGGTCGAAGCGTTGCCGTTCTGATTGATCCAGGCCGCGTTGCGCAACCCGACGCTGACCACCTGCAGATCCAGAGCATCGCCGTACTGACGCAGGTCCAGGGTGCCGTTCAGCCCGTTCTGCCGTACGCTGAGGGTGTTGTCGCCCGCGCGCTCGCCGGTCTGATCGATGGTGATCCGGTGCGAGCCGCCATCCTGCTGCACCAGGGTGTCCTGCCGCAGACCGCTCTGCCGCACCACCGTCTCGTTGTCCGCGCCCGGCCCCTGATTCACCTCCACCCGCCCGTAGCCGGCATCCACCTGCTCGATATCCACCCGCCGCCGCGCGCCCCAGCTCTGGTTGACCACCGCCACGCTCTTGCCGCTGTCCTGCACCAACCGAACGCTGTCATCGGCATCGTTCTGCTGGGTGACCTGGGCGTTCAGGAAGCTACCGCTCTGCTGGATATCCGCCTGGTTCCGCGCCGCTAGCCCACTACCCTGGTCCAGGTTCACCACGTTGAAGCCACCGCTTTGCTGGACATTCGCCGTCTGGGACGCGGCCCAGCTGGCGGAGGTGTTGGCCAAGAGCAACAGCATCATGAGGGAGCGGGAGGTGGGCATGGGGACGGTCCGTGTTAGTTAGGGGCAGTCGCTGGCATTAATTGCTGGCATTAACGGAAGCGCTCCAACGATAGTTTACTTAGTGGGTTCAAGCGTGCAATCGACCAAAAGATTGGTATTAAAGAAGTTTTTCTAAGCGATTTTCTTGGGGTGAGATACTGGTTTTGATTTGTGCTGTTTCTAGGTTCTTATTCTAATGTGTTTTTCGTATTGGGGCGGTCTTTTCGCTGTTTGGACGGTTGGTTATTTCGGTGTGGGTGCGATAAATTTATATCTGTTGGCAATATACTTTGCTGAATTTTCGATGTATGGAAAAACGGTGCTTTCGTTTATATTTAAGCGGTCCAGCTCTTTTAGTATTGATGCCTTGTTTGAAATAGACATTCTTATGACCTTGATTTCATTTGATCCGCTTTCATCTAGTACCGCATCTATGCCAAATAATAAAAATGCGCCGGATTGTGAATGTATCCTGGCATTAGTTCTTTTGCTTTTCACACAAACTATATCTTTCAAATGATTGGCGATTATTTCTGGTTTGAAGAATGGCTTTTCTTCTCTGATGAAGTGTGTAAGTCGCTTTATGGATGGCTGATCGTTAAAAGTGCAGATATCTTCAGTTTCAAACGTAATTTGATCTTTGTCTGTTTTTGGCATGCGCGCTAGATTCGCAATACAACTGGCCTTGTCAGAATCAAAGTATTTAATTTTGCTCTCGGTTATTAGGAATACAATAACTTCGCCTTCGGTTTCCCCTTCGTACTTTCCATTTACCGGCTCCCCGTATTTGGATTTGCACGCAAAATACAATGCAATGAGAGGGTTTGATGTTATATCCAGGAGGCGGGTGGGTAGTGAGTAGTGCTGCATTCGGACTAAGCGATCAAGGGTGTATTGATCAGACTCAAAGTCAATTGCGTTCGAAACAATGAGTTCTCGGTATAGGATGTGCTCATTATGTAAGTATACGTAGTTGCCGCTTGGGTCTTTTCTGAAAAGCGAAGGTTCAAGCTTATATGTGCGCCGGTCTGAATGGCCTCTATAAAAAACTTCGTGGCCCGTGGAGTCTATATCGTTTGTGACCTTTTTGATGAATCCTGCAACCGTACTTATACGAGCTGAATTTCCCTTGGACTCAGGTGGTTGACGTTTTTGTACTGTTCTTTCTGGCCACTCTTTGGTGTTCTGAGGGATTAGGTTTTCTGACTTGAGTCTGTCGTATAGTTCTTCGTTTTTAATAGCCCAGTGGGTGCGGTTAATTTCCCATTTGCGGATGTCGAGTAGAGTAGAAAGGCGCACAATTTCTGTGTGATCCAATGGGCGGATGTCAGGATGAAATTCATATTCTATCGATATATTTTTTCCTCGGTCTTGGATGTTCGTTAGGCGGCCTATTTTTATTTCTTGGTTAAAGCCCTCGTAGGCGAACAAGCAAGGAATGCTTTTCAGATATTCAACTTGTTCAGCGTCGAGAGACTTAAATTTTCTAGCCAATTCCTCATTGGTGTACTCGAGAAACCTGCTTCGGCTATATTCATATCCTTGCGATTCTCATGCGTTTTCTTCTGCTGTAACAAATAAATTATACATGTTAGTTTGCTAGCCTTTGGTTTGAATTTGACCTGGGTTGGCTTGGTTGGGTTGCTTAATGGTTATTGTGGTGCCTTCTTTTATTTCGTTGACTATATAGCTCGGTGCCAGTAAAAATAAGAGCATTTCTATCTTGTAAGGTTTGGATGCTTCTCCGAAAACAGCCTGGCTAAGTGTGCGCATTAGCTCGCAATAATGATGATATGCTATTTGATGCGGATGATATCTTACCTTTGGATTGTGAAGGGTGAAAATGGTCTTGCAGTCTAATGCAGAAATTTTAGAGGGCCGTCCTGGAGGTTGTGGGTATAAATCTAGTTGATTAGCATGCGTATAAATTATCCAGTTCAGACTAAATATTGCTCTTGAGTCATAGATGGCATATTTGGTTGGGTTTAAAAAAGAAGCTACTTTAGATAGCGACGAGATACGACTAAAACTATCGCTAGATAGCGTTCCAGACTCAATTTCTCTCCTGAATGAAGTTAGTAGCATATCGTTTTTTTCATTTTTCTTGAAGGATGTGATTCTTCCCCATTTGTTTATTATCCAGTAATAATCGTCACCCGCTGGATTTGTAATGTTTTTGACGAAATTTTCTTTTAGATAGATATTTCTTTCATAATTATTTCTCAATGAGGTGGGGATTTTTATAGGGCAATCAGAAGGTATTTTCCAAGAAAAATATTCGAGCGATTTTTCTTTTGTTATGGATATGATCTTATTTATAATGGGTGTTATTTCTGTATCTTTATTTTTCATGGCTAACTTTTTCGATGGCTCAATTTATCTTTAGGTTTGGATTTTTATGAAATGGTTTCTCAGTTTTTCCGTATGTGTGTTTAGAGTTGTGAATTAATTTGTTGGATTTTTCAGGTTTATTGCCTTTGGTGTGATTTTATTTCTGGCCAGTTTGGATTTTATATTTGGGTGCTGGAGATAAATTGCTAATTTTTTCCTTTTTTGTGCCTCTATACTAAATCGAGCCCTTTTAGTGACTTATGCAAACGTTGCGGTTGTCACGTAGGGGCTTGGGCTTCTGAAACGTCGAGCGGCTGTTCAGCCAGAGGAGCGGTATGCAGCCAACGCTGTACCCAAGGCCAGTTGAGCCAGAGCAGGGCAACGGGCATCAGCAGCCAGATGAGCAGCAGGGGAGAGGGCCGGGGCTTGCGGCGGCGGTATTCGGGAACGACATCGAGTTCGGCGATGAGCGCGCTTCGGTAGTCTTGCGCGGTCTTGCCATGGCGATCTTTGGCGGGCATGCGGCCTCCTGGCCGGGCCGGGACGAGAGATCGTTCCGGCCACTTCCTTGTGATGGATTTCACGTTAGGTGGCAGGCGGGAGAGCGTCAAGGCTGGCGAAGTGCCGGAGTCGAGCTCATTTTTGCAATTAAGTCCGACGATTTTACGAGTAATAGGGCTGAAACCGAGAGTTCGCGGGGCTTCGGCTTAAGGCGAGCGCGGTGGTAGCACCAAATCAGGCGGGTGCTGGAGTCGACGAGCTGTCACCACGACCATCCAGGCGGTCGCGGTATGTGGGGCTTGATCCCCTGACTTTAAGAGGTGTGGGCTGGAGATGTTAGTCCGCCCCAGCCCTGGTCATGGGTGCTGCGCAGTGCGCCTATTCACTGCTCAACTCGGGCTTGGCGCCTGGGGCAGGGCAGTGAACCAATCCAACGCTCTATCCCACAGCGGCTCCGCGCTGGCGCGAAAGTAGCCCATATGGCCGATGGCACCGCCGTGCAGGCGCGGGTCGAGGTCTTCGCGCTGGAGATCGGTGTTGCGATAGGCCTGCATGAAGGCATCACGCGATTGCGGGGTGGCCCAGAGGTCGTCCAGGGCGTTGACCGCGACGATGGGGGTGCGCACCGCGGCGAAGCCGACTTCGATGCCGCGCATGGCCGGGTCGTCGAAGAAGTAGTGGGGCAGGCTGCACCAGTGGCGCCACTGGCGATAGACGTCGCGCGGCAGGTCTTCGCCCAGGCCCAGGGCGCTCCAGGGGCAGTAACCCTTCCACCAGGTCAGCACCGGCAGCACCAGTTTCCACATGGTCAGCACCTTGAGGCGCTCCAGCGGCGGCATATAGCCGTACCAGCCGGCGCTGGTGCCGAAGACATAGAAGCCGGCCACCTTGGCGTGGTTGGGCAAGAGGCCGAAGGCATGGCCGCCATAGGAGTGGCCGACCAGGTAGAGCGGCACGTCGTCCTGGGCCATGGCGTCCACGGCGGCGGCGAGGTCCTGGCGCGCCCAGTCCAGCAGGTCCATGCGAAAGCCCTTGAGCGAGGCCGGCGCCGAGCGGCCGACGCCGCGGTAGTCCAGGGTCAGAGTCTCGAAGCCGCGGGCGGCGGCGTGCTGAGCGAAGCGGCGGTAGAAGCCCTGAGGCACGGCGGTGGCGCCGGCGACGATCAGCCGTCCTTGCAGCGGCCCCTGGGCCGGAAAGCGACTGGTGCTGAGGCGATAACCGTCCGCGGTGATCAATTCCTCGACGAGGGCGTCGCTGGGCATGGGGTGGTCCCTATGACAGTTGTTATAATGCCTGGACGGTAGGTTATGACAGCTGTCATAGCAAGGAGAATGGATGACCGAGCAGTCGAAGGTACGGCAGCGGGTGGTGGTAGCGGCCTCGGCCATGCTGGCCCAGCACGGCCTCAATGCCACCAGCATCCGCGAGACCATCAAGCGCGCCGAGGCGCCGCTGGGCTCCACCTATCATCATTTCCCCGGCGGCAAGCACCAACTGGTGGTGGAGGCGGTGGAGCTGGCGGGCGCCCAGGTCAGTCGCGACCTGGAACAGCAGCTGCAGGCCGGGGCGCGGGCGGGTATCCAGGGCTTCCTGCGGCTGTGGCGCGACATCCTGCTGGACTCGGACTTTCGCGTCGGCTGCCCGGTGATGGCGGTGGCGGTGGAAGAGCCGGTGGACGAGATCGCCCAGCGCGAGCTGGATGCGGCAGCGAGCATCTATCGCCGCTGGGAGGCGCGTTTGCAGCTGGCGCTGGTGGAGCATGGGCATTCGGCGGATGCAGCCACCGGGCTGGCCACCTTGCTGGTGGCGGCGGTGCAGGGGGTGATCCCGTTGTGCCGTGCCCAGCGCAGCATCGAACCCTTCGACCGGGTGGCCGAGCGTCTGGTGGCGCTGGTCTGACGGGAACGCGCCCAGGCCGGCGGACTCCATCAGGGGTGTCTCTCTCACTGGAGTACCCCATGCATCCCGAATCCGCGGACGACCAGCAGACCCCTCACGACTACGACGAATACGGCGACGTGCCCGACTCGGCCAATACCACCACCACAGAAGAGCGCGAGGACCTGGACGACAGTCCCTTGAGTCCGAAGCGCTAGGGTCAGGGCCTGCGTGTGGAGGAGGCCACCCTGCCGACCGTGGGCGAAGCCCTCACCCCAACCCTCTCCCAGGGGGAGAGGGGGTTGCTCGGTACTTTGGTAAGGCTTTGGTGTTAGCGGGTATTCAGGTGGAAAACGCGGCATGGTTTTCCCACACAGCTGGCGTTTGGATGAGGCTGCGCCGTCATCCGTCCTACCGGTCTGTAACGTGGACAAGGCTGCGCCGTTGTCCACACTGCGGGGGCCGTGCGTAGTGTGGAAAACCGCGTAGCGTTTTCCACGTAGGCATCGATCGAATACCAGGCGTTTCCTCGATGCACTGGGCGACCCCTCTCCCTCCGGGAGAGAGTTGGGGTGAGGGCTACGTTTCTGTACGGCCGCTTCCCCCTCTGGCTGTAGCTGGTCGACAGGCGCTGCAGGTGCGGACAATCGGCTCTTTGCCCTCAGGAGTCCGCCAGCATGTCCCTCGTCTTTCATCAGGTCGATGTCTTCGCCCAGCGCCCCCTGGAGGGCAACGCCCTGGCGGTGGTCTGCGGTGCTGACCATCTCTCCACCAAGCAGATGGCCGCCCTTGCCCGTTGGACCAACCTATCGGAAACCACCTTCCTGCTCGCACCCACCGATCCGGCGGCGGACTACCGGGTGCGCATCTTCACCCCGCAGCGCGAACTGCCCTTCGCCGGTCATCCGACCCTGGGCAGTTGCCATGTCTGGTTGCGCGAAGGCGGGCGGCCGAAGGGCGTCGAGGTGATCCAGGAGTGCGGTGCCGGCCTGGTGCCGATCCGCGCGGCGGGTGAGGAGCTGGCCTTCGCCGCGCCACCCTTGCTGCGCGGTGGGCCGGTGGAGCCCGAGGTGCTGGCGCGCATCGCCCGCGGCACCGGTCTGGCGCCTGAGCGCATCCAGGCCAGCCAATGGGCTGATAACGGCCCAGGCTGGGTGGCGGTGCTGTTGGAGAGTCGCGAGGAGTTGCTGGCGATCCGCCCGGACTACAGCGCCCTGGAAGGACTGAACGTCGGCCTGATAGCACCCTGGAGCGGCGCGGCGGCCGAGGCGCACTTCGAGGTGCGGGCGCTGATGGGTGAGGAATTCGCCGAGGACCCGGTCACCGGTAGCCTCAACGCCAGCCTGGCGCAGTGGCTGATCCCGGCGGGCCTGGCGCCGGAGCGCTACCTGGCCAGCCAGGGCACGGCCATGGGCCGGCGCGGACGGGTGCGGGTGGCGCGCATCGACGGCCGTATCTGGGTGGGCGGCGCGGTGCAGGACTGCATCCGCGGCACCCTGGAGCTCTGAAGGCGGACGCTCCGTCGAGCGTCCGCCAACCCCTTACAACCCGACCGAACGCCCCTTGAAACCGGCGACGTCGAAGTAGCGGGTCTTGCCCACGGTCTGGGTCTTCAGCTCGGTGACCAGGCCGTCCTGCGCCGGTTGCGAGCGCTGTTCTTGGTGGCTGGCCTTGACCGGCTTGCCGCCTTCGAGGCTTTCATCGAGCACCCGGCCGACCAGTTGGCCCTTGGCCGGAATCTGCAGGTGCAGCAGGTGCGCCAGGGTCTGGCCGACGTCGGCGTTGCTGGCCGGGCTGGGGTCGACGAAGCCTTTGCGGAAGTCCGGGCCGATGGCCGCCATGAAGTTGTGGGTATCGCCGCGGCTGAAGCTGCCGTGCATGCCCTGGCCCTGTTGCAGACCGGTGTCGGCCACTTCCACGGCGCAGACGTCGGGCTTGCCGCAGCCGCTGTCGTAGGAACGGAAGTTGACCACGATGGCCGGGTAAGGGGTCAGCGCCGAGCCCTTGAGGTTGATGGCCGACAGCGGCAGGGTGCCGGGGATCTTGCCCAGGTCGTCATCGACGAACAGGCCGCTGACGTAATCCTGCTTGAGCAGTGCCGCGACCACCTTGGGCGCCAGCGCCTTGGCATCGCCCTGCGGCAGATAGACCAGATCCGAACCACCGTTGGCCGCCACCACCACCTCCGGCTTGGCCGGGTCGGGGCCGATCAGGCCGTTGGCCTTGCTCGGGTGCTGGCCCTTGTCCATCTCCACCGCAGCGCTCTTGGCGTCCGGATCGAGCAGCGGCAATTTCAGCGCGGCGGCGATATCCAGGGCGAGGAAGCCGGGCGGCAGCTGGCCCTTGGGCACGTCTTGGTAGCTGGCCTGGGCCGCCGGACTGGTCTTGCTCTCCTTGGAGATGGTGGAGAAGCCGTGGTCGGCGCTGACGAAGATGTCGGTGTTGCCGTCCAGCCCCAGCTCCTTCAGCCGGGCGCGCAGGGCGCCGAGGTTGGTGTCGACGTTGCGGATGGCGGCCAGGCTGGTGGGGCCGTTGATGCCGGGGGTGACCTTGCCCAGGCTGTCGCCCTGGTTGTGCTGGGTGCCGTCCGGATCGCGCGACCAGAACACCAGCACGAAGGGCTTGCCGCTCTCCTTGAAGCGCGGCAGCAGCACCTGGTTGGTGACGTCGAGGAAGTAGCGCTGCTGCTCGACGTTGGCGCTCAGGGTGCCCGGGGTGGTGGCGTTGCCGGCCTTGCCGTTGGCGCCCCGGCTCGGGGCTTCCAGGGGCAGGCCGGCCTGTTTCAGGGCGTCCTGCATGGCGGCGCTCAGCGGAATGCCGGTGGGGTGGCCGGTGGAGTCGTCGACGATCACGGTCTTCTCGCCATCGCGGGCGGTCACGTCCTGGATGGCCACCGGGCCGAGCTTGCCGACGGCGGCGGTGGACAGCCCGGCTTCGCGCGCGGCGGCCAGCAGGGTTTCCTCGTCCAGGTAGTTGCCGGCGAAGTGTTCGTCCACGTCGCCCAATACTTCGTCGTTCTCCAGGAAGGGGGTGACGCTGCCCCCCGCGCCCGGCACCGGGAAGCCGGTGTAGAGGGTGTTACCGAAATCCCCGGTATCGCCCAGGTAGTGCCCGGTGGCCATGGCCGAGGCGTTGGGCGTGGTGAAGGTGGGGAAGAGCGAATGGCTGTTCTGGAAGTTCACCCCCTCACGGCGCAGCTGGGCCAGGTTCGGTGCGGTCTGCTCATCGACGATGCCGGCGCGCAGGCCGTCGGGGATGAAGAGAATCACGTTGCGCGCCGGTGCGGCGGCCATGGCGGCCGAACTGGCGAGCAGGGTGAGGCAGCAGGCACGGGCGAGCAGGGTGGGGATGAACGCCATGGAAGGATCCCTGAGAGTTGAAGAGTGGAGGCAGAGGTGTAACAAGAGATTGCTGCATTTTTATGATGACAGCGAGGTGACAGGCCCTCGGCATCCTTTGTGCAACGTTACGGCCTCTTTCCAAGGAGCTTTCCATGGCCCACGCCTTCGATCCCGCTGTTTCCACCGCCGCTTCCTTCCGTGATCTCGACACCCCGGCCATTCGCCAGGCACGCATCGATCTGGCCGCCTGTTTCCGCATGGCTGCCCGCCTGGGCCTGGGCGAGGGGATCTGCAACCACTTCTCCTTCGTAGTGCCGGGGCACGACGATCTGTTCCTGGTCAATCCCTACGGCCTGGCCTTCGCCGAGGTCACCGCCTCTTCGCTGCTGATCTGCGATTTTACCGGCGGCGTGGTGGCCGGCGACGGCGCGCCCGAAGCCACCGCCTTCTATATCCATGCCCAGTTGCATCGCCTCAACCCGCAGGCGCGGGCGGCCTTCCACACCCATATGCCCAACGCCACGGCGCTCTGCCTGCTGGAGGGCGAGCCCTTCGTCTGGGCCGGGCAGACCGCGCTGAAGTTCTATGATCGCCTCACCGTGGACGAGGACTACAACGGCCTGGCGCTGGACTACGCCGAGGGCGAGCGTATCGCCCGGGCCGCCGGGGACGCCGCCGTGGTGCTGTTGAAGAATCACGGTCCGCTGGTGCTCGGCCCGAGCATCGCCGAGGCGTGGGACGACCTCTATTACCTGGAGCGCGCTGCCGAGGTACAGCTCAAGGCCATGGCCAGCGGCCGACCGCTCAAGCCGGTGGCCCCGAGCATCGCCCACGCCGCCTGCCAGCAGATGCTGCAGGGCAACGCCGACAGCGCCCGGCTGCACCTGGAAAGCGTGAAGCGCCAGCTGTTGCGCCTGGAGCCGGATTACCGGGACTGATGACGGCGCACGGGCTGCGCGCAGGCGTCGCTGGCGTCAGCGCCGCTCTGCAGGGCGGCCAGCGGCAGTTCGCCGGCCAGGTCGGCCACCAGGCGTTCGCGCAGGTGCTGCTTGATGGCGCGACCGACGTCGCGCTGGCCGTGATGATCCAGCGCCAGAAAACCCCGACGCAGGATCTCGAGGGAGAGCGCCGGTACGTCCATTCCCAGCGGACAGACGTCGTAGGCGAGCGGCAGGGCGGTAGCGGACGGCATCCTGGTGATCATGGGGTGTCCCTCCTGGACGAGAAATCCATGATGCCAGGGCCTGCCGGTGAGGCCGCAGTGGCAAACCTTCGAGGCGTGGACTGCTGCTCAATTTTTGCGCAGACGAAAAAAAGCCCGGGTCCTACCCGGGCTAAAACGCAGATGTCAGCTTCTACGATGCCATGACGGCATGGGCACAGACTGGCAGCTGCGGCTTAGGACTGGCTTAACGAATGCCGATCGCGGTGAAAAGATTCCAGTTGCGGGTAAGCCCGCGGCCCGCCTAGCGAATCTGGGCGGCCAGGAGCGCCATGGCGGCGATCACGGCGAAGATCAACAGCAGTTTCAGGGGGGAAAGCTTGTCCATGGGCTTCTCGCGGGACGATCCATCATCGTTCGGGCGATGATAGCAAAAAGCCACTAAAGGGTATCGCCGTCGCCGCCCTCGGCGAGGGGATCGCCCAGCATCAGCTGGACCCGACGTTCGAGGGTATCCAGGGTGAAGGGTTTGATCAGCACGCGCATGCCGGTATCCAGGTCGCCGTCGCCGATGGCGTGGCTTTCCGCGTAGCCGGTGATGAACAGCACTGGCAGCTGTGGCCTCAGGCTGCGCACCGCATCGGCGAGCTGGCGACCGTTGAGGGCACCGGGCAGGCCAACGTCGGTGACCAGCAGGTCCACGGCGGCGCCGCTCCGGATCAGGTCGAGGGCGCTGGCACCTTCGGCCGCTTCCAGCACCTGGTAGCCCTGGGCGGTCATGGCCTCCGTCACCAGCGCACGGATGGTGGGTTCGTCATCCACCACCAGCAGGGTTTCGCCGTGGCCCGGCACCAGTCGTTGCTGCTCGGGGTAGACGGGCGTCGGCTCGACCGGCACGAGGTGATGGCGCGGCAGGCAGAGGTGGACCCAGGTGCCGGCGCCGGGCGTCGATTCGATCTGGATGCTGCCGCCCGACTGCAGCACGAAGCCATGCACCATGGACAGGCCCAGGCCGGTGCCCTGGCCAAGGGGCTTGGTGGTGAAGAAGGGATCGAACACCCGCGCGCGGATCTCCTCGCTCATGCCGCTGCCGGTATCGCCCACGCTCAGGCGCACGTAGTCGCCTTCGGTCAGGCTACCGCGCGGAGCGCGGCCTTCGCCCAGGCGCTCGTTGGCCAGCACGATGCGGATGCGCCCGCCCTCCGGCATGGCGTCGCGGGCATTGAGGCAGAGGTTGAGCAGGGCGTTCTCCAGCTGCGAGGCGTCGACGTGGGTCAGCCAGAGGTCGGGATCGGCCTCGCGCTCCAGCACGATCTGCGGACCTATGCTGCGCTGGATGAGGTCTTCGAGGCCGAGCACCAGCTGTTCCAGGGCCACCGGCTGGGGATCCAGGGTCTGCCGGCGGGAGAAGGCCAGCAGGCGATGGGTGAGGGCGGCGGCGCGTTGGGCGGCGCTGCGGGCGGTGCCGGTGTAGCGGTCGAGGTCCTGCAGGCGGCCCTGGCGCAGGCGCAGGTCGAGCATTTCCAGCGAACCCAGGACGCCGGTGAGCAGATTGTTGAAGTCATGGGCGATGCCACCGGTGAGCTGGCCGACGGCTTCCATCTTCTGGGAATGCCGCAACGCTTCTTCCATGACCTTGAGGCGCTGCTGCTCCTCCAGGCGGCTGGTGACGTCGTAGGCGAATTGATAGGCGCCGAGGGCACGGCCGTCGGCGTCGCGCAGCACGCTGAACTGCAATTCGTAATGGCGGGTCGTCGGCTCTTCGCCGACGCTGATGACCTCGCTGAATTCCTCTCCGGCGAAGGCCCGCCGCCACAGCGGCAGTACCCGGTCGCGCAGTTCGGGATGGCCAGCCAGGGCTTCCAGGAAGGAATCGCCGATCCGCGGCTGGACGCCGATCAGCCGTTCGAACACCGCGGCGCCCGTGCCATTGATCGCCAGCCAGCGGAAATTGTAGTCCAGCACCTGGATGAGGGCGCTGGCGCCGTCCACCACGCTGGCCAGGATGCGGTTGGCCGCCAGGGTCGCCTGCACCCGCTCTTCCAGCGTCTCGTTGAGCTGGCGCAACGCCGCCTCGGCGCGCTTGCGCGGGGTGATGTCCTGGAACAGCACTGCGACCTGGCGCCGGCTGGCGGGCTCGATGCGAAAGGCGGTCACGTCCAGGTAGCGCCCGGTGGCCACCAATTCTTGCTCGAAGCGAATGGATTCGCCGGTGCGCAGCACGTGGCCGTAGCGGTCGAGCCAGGCCTGGGCCTCGTCGCCGACCATGTCGCGCAGCTTCTGGCCCACCACGTTGGGGATGCCGGCGTGGGCGGCGTAGGCCGGGTTGGCTTCGACGTGGAGGTAGTCGCTCAGCGGGCCATGGGGGCCGTCGAGGAATTCGATGATGCAGAAGCCTTCGTCCATGGCGTTGAACAGGAACTGGTAGCGCTCGCTGGCCAGGGCCGAGGTCCCCGCCGACGGCTGGTCGCGGACTTCGAGCTGGCGGCGCAGCTCGTCGTTGCTCTGCTCCAGCTGCGCAAGACGGGCCATCAGGGCGGGTAGGTCTGCGACGGACACGACACTCTCTACGACGGGAAGAGGAGGAGAAGACTTGGCTTCGAGGGTGGGCATTAGACGCTGCCGCATTGAAAAGTGCCAGACACGTCACCTGGCGGTCTGGACGGTGCGTTCCAGGGGATGAGCGGGGTCTGCCCACCTCGCGGATAGCGACTGCCTGATCGCCTGGCCACTAGGCCTTGGGTGGATTGACACCTCGGAAAGTCACTCATACGATGTCATATGAATATCTGGTAACAGCTTTCCAACGACCCCGGTTCATGCCGGCCATAACAACAAGTCAGGAAGCCCACTACATGACTATCCAGGTCACTCCCGGGACGGACTCCGCCCCGCGGCCGCAGGTCTCGCCCGTCGCCTCCGCGCACCAAGCCTCCCGCTTCACCCGCTATCGCTGGTTGATCTGCGCCCTGCTGTTCATCGCCATCGGCATCAACTACATCGACCGCCAGATGATCGGCATCCTCAAGCCCACGCTGCAGGCGGACCTGGGTTGGACGGAGACCGACTACGCCAAGATCGTGTTCTGGTTCCAGTGCGCCTATGCCATCGGCTTCCTCACCTTCGGGCGCATCATCGACAAGGTGGGGGTGCGCATCGGCTACGCCCTGGCCTTCACCATCTGGACCATTGCCAGCATCGGCCACGGCATCGCCCATACCGTCACCCACTTCGTGCTGGTGCGTTTCACCCTCGGCTTCGGCGAATCCGGGAGCTTTCCGGCCAGCCTCAAGGCGGTGTCGGAATGGTTTCCGCAGAAGGAGCGCGCCCAGGCCACCGGCATCTTCAACGCCGGTACCGCCATGGGGCCGATCATCACACCTTTGCTGGTGCCGATCATCACCCTGACCTGGGGCTGGCGCGCGGCCTTCATCTCCATCGGCATCGTCACCGCGCTGTGGCTGATCGCCTGGCTGCTGATCTATCGTCGCCCCCACGAGCATCCCAAGGTGAGCCGTGAGGAACTGGCCCATATCCAGGCCGACGATGGCTCCCCGGTGGCCGCCACCCCGACCAGCCAGACCAAGATCTCCTGGTTCAAGCTGCTGACCTTCCGCGAGACCTGGGCCTATGCCGCCGGCAAGTTCCTCACCGATCCGATCTGGTGGCTGTATCTGTTCTGGCTGCCGGACTTCCTTGGCAAGACCTATGGCCTGAATCTCAAGTCCTTCGGCCCGCCGCTGATCGCCATCTACATCCTCGCCGACATCGGCTCGGTGCTGGGCGGCTGGGGCTCGTCCAAGCAGATGAAGCTGGGTCGCAACGCCAACCTGGCGCGCAAGACCACCATGCTGCTCTGCGCCCTGGCCGTGGTGCCCATCGTCACCGCCCAGTTCGTCTCCAGCCTGTGGCTGGTGGTCGGCATCATCGGTCTCGCCGCCGCCGCCCACCAGGCCTGGTCGGCCAACCTGATGACCCTGCCGTCGGATCTCTTCCCCAAGGAAGCCGTGGCCTCGGTGATCGGCATCGGCGGCACCGCCGGTGCCATCGGCGGCATGCTGATGACCACCTACAACGGCTACATCCTGGAGATCTTCAAGTCCTACCAGCCGATCTTCATCGTCGCCGGCAGCGCCTATCTGGTGGCTATCCTGGTGATCCATTTCCTCACGCCGCGCCTCAAGCCGGTGCCGCTGGAGCGGATCGCGGTGGACTGAAGCCCAGCCCGAGCGAAGACCAAGGCCGCCTGGTATCCCCAGGCGGCCTTTTTCATGGCGTGCCTGTCCGGATCGCGCAGGGGGCTGTCCTGCTCGCGAGCGCAGGGAGCAGGACGGCCGGTCAGACTCCCGACTCCAGCCTATCGGAGTCCCCCATGCTCAAGCAGCCTCAGACCAAGTACCGAGCCTTCTCCGCGCCGCGCCTGCCTGATCGGCAGTGGCCAGGCCGCCAACTCAGCCAGGCGCCGCGCTGGTGCTCTACCGACCTGCGCGACGGCAACCAGGCGCTGATCGAACCCATGGGCCTGGCGCGCAAGCGGCGCTTCTTCGAGCTGCTGGTGGCGGTGGGTTACCGGGAAATCGAGGTTGCCTTTCCCGCCGCCTCCCAGACCGATTTCGACTTCGTCCGGGAGCTGGTCGGGCGGGACGACCTGCCGGACGATCTCTGGTTGCAGGTGATGACGCCGGCGCGCGGCGAACTGATCGACCGCACCTTCGCTGCCCTGGTCGGGGTACCGCGCGCCATCGTGCACCTCTACAACGCCACCGCGCCGGTGTTTCGTCGGGTGGTCTTCGGCCAGGATCACGCCGCCACCCTGGCGATGGCGGTGGCCGGCACCCAGCGGGTGCGCGCCTGCTGCGACGCCCAGCCGGAGACCGCCTGGACCTATCAATACTCGCCCGAGACCTTCTGCTTCACCGAGCCGGACTTCGCCCTGGAGATCTGCCAGGCAGTGCGCGAGGCCTGGCAGCCGTCGGCGGAGCGGCCGCTGATCCTCAACCTGCCGGCGACGGTGGAGGTGGCGACGCCCAACGTCTATGCCGATCAGATCGAAGGCTTCATCCGCGGCCTGGGCCTGGCGCCCCACGTGACCATCAGCGTCCATCCACACAACGATCGCGGCACTGGCGTCGCCTGCGCCGAGCTGGCCCAGCTGGCCGGCGCGACGCGGGTGGAAGGCTGCCTGTTCGGCAACGGCGAACGCACCGGCAACGTGGATCTGGTAACCCTGGCGCTGAATCTCTACAGCCAGGGGGTCGATCCGGGCATCGACTTCTCACGGCTGGAAGAGGTGGCCAGCGTGGTGGAGGCCTGCAATCAGCTGGCGATCCACCCGCGGCATCCCTATGGCGGTCGCCTGGCCCTGGCTGCCTATCCGGAGCAGGGCGCGGCCCTGGGGCTCATCGATCCGGCCGATCTCGGTCTGGCAGCGCGGCTGGGGTAGTGGCGTCGGGCAGGTCCGCCTGCCCCCGATAGGCCGAGGGCGACACGCCCAGCACCTGGCGAAAGCGGGTGGCGAAGGCGCTGGGACTGGCGTAGCCGTGATCCAGGGCCACGTCGACGATGGCGTGGCCGGCGGCCAGGGAGGTCAGGCTGGAATCCAGCCGCGCCCGTTGCAGCCACTGGCCGAAGCTCAGCCCGGTCTCCTTGAGGAACAGCCGGCTCAGGGTACGCTCGCTGACCGCCAGGCGTGCGGCGGCCCGGGCCAGCGTCCAGGGTTCGCCCGGGTGCTGGCGCAAGTGACGACACAGCTCGGCGAGTGGCCGGTCGCCTGGCCAGGGCAGGTGCAGTCCCGCGGCGGGCGAGCCCTGCACTTCCTCGAGTATCAGTTGCAGGATATGCCGGCCGCGACCCTCGGCCGGTCGATCGGCGGGCAAGGGCAGGGCGGCGAGGATTAACTCGCGCAACAGCGGCGAGACGGCGATCAACTGGCTGCGGGTCGGTAGGTCGGCCCGGGCCTCGGGCTCGACGAACAGGGTGCGTACCTCGGTTCGCCCCAGCAGGTGCAGGTCGTGCTCCTCGCCGGCGGGTATCCAGACGCCCCGCCCCGGCGGCGCCACCCAGCGGCCCTGGGCGGTGTTGACCACCACCACGCCACAGAGCGCCTGGATCAGTTGCGCCTGACGATGGCGATGCGCGGGTACCCGGTCGCCATGGGCATAGTCCTGGGACAGGGCGTACAGGCCGTTGCAGAAGCTGACGTCGACGAGCATGGCCGTCAGGCCGGCGCGTGGCTGGCCAGCCACTTGCCCAGCAGGGCGTCCAGCTGGCGTTGTTCGTCGTCGCTGAGCACGGCCAGGGCGCGGCGCTCGTTGTCCACGTGGGCGGCCATGAGCCCGTCGATCAGCGCGAAGCCGGAGGGGGTGAGGGCGACCAGGGTGCTGCGGCGGTCCTCGGGATTCTTCTGCCGCTCGATCAGACCGGCGCGCTCCAGGCGGTCGAGGCGATTGGTCATGCCGCCGGAAGAGATCATCGCCGATTCGTAGAGCACCGTCGGACTCAGCGCATAGGGCTCGCCGGCACGCCTCAGGGTGGCCAGGACATCGAATTCGCCATAGTGCAGCCGATGTTCGTCGAAGAATGGCTGGAGCACGTCACGGCTGAGGATCTGGGCCATCTCGCCGAGACGGCCGACCAGGCGCATGGGCAGGGCGTCCAGGTCGGGCCGCTCCCGGCGCCACTGGTCCACGGCGAATTCGGCACGATCGGCCATTGGATTACCTCGGCAATATATCTTGATGTTAAGATACTTCTCATCAAGAGAAATACCCGTTTCTTCCTGGAGATTGTCCATGCTTTCCGCGTCACCATCATCCCCGAGCGCTACCTCACCCCGGCAGGATGCTCTCCTGGCCGTCTTGCTGGTGCTGCTGGTCGGCCTCAATCTGCGGCCGATCCTGGCCGCCGTCGGCCCGCTGCTGGACGGCATCCAGGCCGCCACCGGCCTCGACGGCAGTGGCGCCGGGACGCTCACCACCCTGCCCATCGCCGCCATGGGGCTTTGCGCCCTGGCGGGCGCTCGCTTGCAGGCCTGGCTCGGCGAGCGCCGCGGCATCGCCCTCGGTCTGCTGCTGTTGGCGCTGGCCAATGCCGCGCGCTGGGAGGAGCCCGGCAGCCTGGGGCTGATCCTCACCGCCGGCCTCGGCGGCGTCGGCATCGCCCTGGTGCAGGCGCTGATCCCGGCCTATATCCGCCGCTGTCATCCCGCTCGCACCAGCACCCTGATGGGGCTCTATACCACCGGCATCATGGGAGGTGCAGCCGTGGCGGCGGCCACGGCTGCGCCCCTGGCCGAGCGACTGGGTTGGACCCAGGGCCTGGCGGTCTGGACGCTGCCGGTCCTGTTGGCCCTAGTGACCTGGCTGGTCCTGGCGCGACCCGACGCGCTGGTGGTGGCCGCTGTAACCCGCGCACAGCCCTGGCGCTCGCGGCAGGCTTGGCTACTGCTGGCCTTCTTCGGCATCGGCACCGCCGCCTACACCCTGGTGCTGGCCTGGCTGCCGCCGTACTACACCGGCCTTGGCTGGCGCCCGGCCGACAGCGGGCTGCTGCTGGGCGGGGTGAGCCTGGCCGAGGTCAGTGCGGGCCTGTTGCTCTCGGCGACCATCGCCCGGTTGCGCCATCGCCGGCCGCTGGTGCTGGGCGTGCTCGGCGTGGTGCTGGTGGGCCTGCTGTGCCTGGCCCTGGCCCCGCTGCGCCTGGCGATCCCCACCGCCATCCTGCTCGGCCTGGGCATCGGCGCGCTGTTCCCGCTGTCGCTGATCCTGGCGATGGACCAGGTGCGCGATCCGACCGAGGCGGGTGCCTTGCTGGGTTTCGTCCAGGGTGGTGGCTATCTCATCGCCAGCCTGGCGCCCCTGGCCGCCGGCATCCTGCGCGACCAGCTCGACAGCCTGGCCAACGCCTGGCTGCTGATGGCGCTGGGTGTGCTGCTGCTGATGGGCCTGGGGCTGGGCCTGACCCGCCCCGAGCGGTCGGTGCTGGCGACGCGCTGCCAGGAGGCCTAGGTCGCGCGCGGCAGGCGCAATTCCACGCAGAAGCCGCCGCGGGCGCGATTGCTGAAGCTCAGGGCGCCGCCCAGTCGCCGGGTGATGGTCTCGACGATGGCCAGGCCCAGCCCGGCCCCCTGAGGGTTGCCGGCACTGTAGAAGCGGTCGCACAGGCGTGCCAGTTCGGCTTCGTCCACCCCCGGGCCGCGATCCTCGACTCTCAGCAGCACCCTGTCGTCCTGACCGGCTTCGATACCCACCTCCACCGCGCTGCCGGCCGGGGCGAAGGCCAGGGCGTTGGCGACCAGATTCTGCAGGGCGATGGCGATGGCGTCCGGATCGCCCAGTACCGGTTGCCCCGGCTGCGCCGCCAGCACCAGCTCCACCTGGCGATCCAGCGCCAGGGGCGTGAGTTCCGCCAGTTCTTCCCGTACCAGGGGTTCCAGCTCCAAGGGCCGCGCCTGGGTGGCGCCCGGTTCCAGGCGGGCCAGGGTGAGCAACTGGCTGGCCAGCCGGGTGGCCCGGCTCACGCCTTGGCGTAGGTAACCGAGGGCTTCGTCGCGCTCCGCCGCGGTCTCGGCGCGCTGGGCGTTCTGCGCGTGCAGGTCGAGGATCGCCAGCGGCGTGCGCAATTCGTGGGCGGCGTCGGCGATGAAGCGCCGTTCGCGGTCGAGCAGGGCGCGCAGCTGGGCGAGCAGGTGGTCGAGGGCGCTGTGCATGGGTTGCAGTTCCGGCGGCAGCGGGCCGGCCGGCAGCGGCGCCAGGCTGTGTTGGTCACGCTCGCGCAAGCCGCGGGCGAAGTCCTGCAGCGGGCGCAGGCCCCAGCCGAGCAGCAGCCAGAGCACCGCGACCAGCAGTGGCAGGCCGACCAGGGTCGGCCAGAGGGTGTGGCTGACGATGCGCTGGATGAGGTCCTGGCGCAGATCCTCGCGCTCGCCGACCCAGATGCGCAGGCCGCTGTCGGCGGTCCGTACCAGCATCCCGCACCATTCGCGGCCGTTGTCGAAGACCTCGTGCAGCCCCTCGGGCGGCACTTCGCGCAACTGGGGCGCGTTGCCGGAGCGCACCAGCAACTGGCCGTCGGCGGTCCAGATCTGGAAGGTCAGCTGGTTCTCGTAGGGATGCGCCGTCACGCCGGGGGCGGGCTGCATGGCGCGGTCGAACACCCGGGTCAGGGCGGGCCAGGTGTCCGCCGTCGGCAGGCCGGTCTGCAGCAGCCCTTCCAGCAGCCGTGCGCCCTGCACCAGCTGGGCGTCGTAGATGCCCTCGATCTCGCGATGACTGTCGCGCAGGGCCAGCAGGGCGAGGGTCAGGCTGCCAGCCATCACCAGGGCCAGGGTCGGCGCGAGGATGCGGGTGCGGATGGCGATCATGGTTGGCGCTCCAGCAGGTAGCCGACACCTCGCACCGTGCGGATGAGGCTGCTGTCGAGCTTCTTGCGCAGATTGTGGATGAGGACTTCCAGGGTGTTGCCCGAGGCCGCTTCCTGCCAGCCGTAGAGGGCGTTGCTCAGCCGCTCGCGGGTGATGACGGCGCCGGGGCGCAGCAGCAATTGATGCAGCAACTGGTATTCCATGGGCGTCACGATCACCTCGGCGCCGCGGAAGCGCACCGCCTGGCTGGCCGGGTCGAGGCTAATGCCACCGTGCTCCAGCAGCGGCTGGGCTCGTCCGCAGCTGCGGCGGATCAGGGCGCGGATGCGGGCCTTGAGTTCGTCCAGGTCGCAGGGCTTGATTAGATAGTCGTCGGCGCCGGCATCCAGGCCCTGGATGCGGTCGGCCTTGGCGTCGCGGGAGGTGAGCACCAGCACCGGCACGTCGCCCGCGGGCTGACTGCGCAGCCGGCGCAACAGCTCGAGGCCGTCCAGCCGCGGCAGGCCCAGGTCCAGCAACACAAGGTCGAACGCCTCGGCGGCCAGGGCGTGCTCGGCGGCCAGGCCATCGGCTACCCAGTCCAGGGTATAGCCTTCGCCCCGCAGGGCCATGCGGATGCCCTGCGCCAGGGCGGCGTCGTCTTCCACCAGGAGTACCCGCACGGCTTGCTCCTCCACTCGTTGTCTCGGTAGCCGCCCATCATCGCCGCCGCGTCGCGGACCCGCCTGGGCCAACTGTTACCAGGCGTTGCGTCCTAAGATTGCATTAAGGTTCGGCGCCGAGCCTGGGCTTCCCCAACAAGAGGAGTTCCATCATGCGCCGCCTGCTGCTTCCGCTGCTGTTCATCAGTCCCCTCGCGCTCGCTTCCGAGCCCCAGTGCACCCAGGCCGACAAGTCCACCTGGCAGAATGCCGAGCAATTCCAGGCCAAGCTGCGCGAGCAGGGTTACGAGATCAAGAAGTTCAAGATCACCAAGGGCAACTGCTATGAGATCTACGGCTTCGACAAGGACAAGCGCAAGGTCGAGATCTACCACGATCCGGTGAGCGGCAAAGCAGTCAAGAGCGAGATCGGCAGCTGATGAGCGCGGCGACCGTACGGCTCTGGGATCCCCTGGTGCGGCTGTTCCACCTGTCGGTCGCCGCCGCCTTCTTCGCCAACTACTTCTTCAACGAGAAGGGCGCCTTCTGGCACCGCTGGATCGGCTACTACGCCAGCGCCTGGCTGCTGGTCCGCCTGCTGTGGGGTTTCATCGGCCCGCGCAGTGCGCGCTGGAGCGATTTCTGGCCGAGCCGCGCCCGCCTCGAGGCCCATTTGAGCGCGCTTTGGCAGGGGCGACCCTATCACCGCCTCGGTCACTCGCCGCTGGGTGCGCTGGTCATGCTGCTGATGATGGTGGCCATCGGCGGTCTGGGCGTGACCGGTTTTCTCATGCGCGAAGTGGACGCCCTCTGGGGCGCCGACTGGCCCCAGGACCTGCACGCCCTCATCGCCAACGCGCTGCTCGCCCTGGTCTGCCTGCACGCCGTGGCGGCCGTGGTGGAAAGCCTGAGGGTGCGCGACAACCTGCCGCTGTCCATGCTGACCGGCCGCCGGCGTCCCCTCGACGACGACTCCCAGCGTCCCTAAGCGCAGTGCCCGCCAAGGGTCCCGGGCGGATCCACCTGCACCGTCACGTGCTGCAGCCCGTGCCGCCTGCGCAACACCTCGCCCACCAGGTTGGGCAACTGCAGCGGATCGCTGCCCGGCGCCGGGGTGATGTGCAGGGTGGCGATCCGCGTCTCGTCGGTCAGGGTCCAGACGTGCAGGTGGCCCACCTCGGCGACGCCGGGCAGCGCCTGGACGGCCGCCGTGGCGCCGGTGGTGTCGAATTCCCGGGGGGCCGCCTGCAGCAGCACCGCGCCGGCATCCCGGACCAGCGACCAGGCCGACTTGACGATGAGCAGGGCGACCAGGATCGACAGCACCGGATCGAGCCAGGTCCAGCCGGTCCAGAGAATCCCCAGGGCGGCGAGGATGGCGCCGACCGATCCGAGCAGGTCGCCGGCCACGTGCAACAGGGCACCGCGCAGGTTGCTGTCGTCCTTGTGCCCGCCGTTGAGCACCAGGAAGCCGACGATGTTGACCACTAGGCCGATCACCGCCACCACCAGCATGGGGCCGGACAGCACCTCGGTGGGCTCGCGCAGCCGCGTGATGGCTTCCCAGCCGATCCACAGCACCAGCAACAGCAGGGCGACCCCATTGGTCAGGGCCGCCAGGATGCGCACCCGGTGGAAGCCATAGGTGAAGCGGGCATTGGCCGCCTTGGCGGCCACGCGATAGGCCACCAGGGCCAGCAGCAGGGCGGCGGCGTCCGAGACCATGTGGCCGGAGTCGGCGATCAGCGCCAGCGAGCCGGACCACCAGCCGCCCAATGCCTGGACGATGGCGTAGCCGAAGGTCAGGGCGAAGACCAGCTTGAGCTTGCGCTCGTTGCTGGCGGTGACCCGCGGAGCATGGGAATGGCCATGGCCATGGCCATGGCCATGGCCATGAGCGTGGCCGTGATCATGCTGATGATCGTGATCGTGATCGTGATCGTGATCGTGATCGTGATCGTGATCGTGATCGTGATCGTGATCGTGATGGTCGTGGTGGGTGGAGCCACTCATCGATAGGTCTCTCGTGGGGAAGGGGACAGGTGTCGCTTGGCGAGCAGCCTGAAGCCTGAAGTCACTTCAGGGTCAAGGGCTTCACCGCGCCGTCAGCGACCGGGCAGTCATCTGTAACCTCAGGTTAGCCACTAAGACTGCATTAAGGTTCGTCCCTCAGGGTGGCGGCTTTCCATCGCTGGAGGCCGGCCATGCCTGCTCGTTCCGTTCCGCAGTCGCCGTGCGAGCCGCGCTGATGCTCGTCCTGCCGCTCCGTACCTCCGCCACCGGCTGGCGTCCCTGGCGCAACCTGTCGTTGCTCGCCAGCCTGAGCTGCCTGCTGCTGCTGGCCGACGACTTCCTCCAGCAGCTGTTCACTCCCAACAATCGCGCCGAACTGGAGGCGGGCTACGTCGCCGCGCTCTGGGTGTTCAGCCTGGCCCTGTGGCTGTGCAACCTGCCGCGGCTGGCGGCCGCCATCCTGTTCCTGTTCGCGCTGATGCAGCTGCTGCAGCTGGGCAACCTGAGCTTCTTCGGCGAGCCGCTCAGCGCCATCGACATCCAGGCCATGCTGGGCGACACCGCCGAGGTGCGTCAGGCCCTTTGGCTCAGTCTGCCCGAGCACTGGCCGGTGCTGCTCTGCGTAGGCCTGCCCTATGGCCTGTTGATCGCTCTGCACCTCTACCTGCCCGGCCGGGTGCCGCTACCGGCGAGCCGCTGGGCGCTGGTCCTGATCGCCGCGGTGCTGCTGTCCAAACCCTATCGCGCCACCTACCGCAACCTCGACGCCTTCGTCCCCAGCCCCGCGCGTAGCGGGCTGCACAATAGCCTCAACGCCTTTTCCGCCTGGGCGGTGCGCCTCGCCGGGCGTGACGATGTCGTGCTGCCGCCGACCGCCTATGCCCCCTACCAATTGGCCCAGGTACCGAGCACGGCACGCCACGTCTGGCTGGTGGTGGCCGATTCGCTGCGCAGCGATCGCCTGGGCGCCTTCGGCTATGCCAGAGACACCACGCCCAGGCTATCGGCCTATCTCGAGGGGAATCCCCAGGCGCTGACACGACCCGGCGTGGCGGCAGGGGTGGCCACCGACGTGAGCCTGCCCTATCTGCTCAATCCGATCCGCGAGCCGGGGCAGGACCAGCGTCTGCGCACCGGCGAGATCAATCTGTTCCGCTTCGCCCAGGCCGCCGGCTTTCGCACCCACTGGCTGTCGTCCCAGGAGTCCAAGCTGCTGGCGCACCTGGGCAGTCGCTACCTGGACGTCTCCATCACCCGCGAGGACCATCCGCTGCGCTTCCTGCAACGCCAGGATCGCGCCCTGCTGGACATCCTCGACGAGCAACGCTGGGCGCCGCGCAACTTCGTGGTGCTCAACCTGCGCACCGCGCACCTGCCCTATGCACAGAACTACCGGCACGAGACTACGCCGGCGCCCTGGCCGGACACCGGCGCCGAGGGGCAGGCCAACGCCTACGACAATTCGCTGCATTACCTCGACGGGCTGCTCGCCGAGATCCTCGCCGACTTCGACCGCCTGGAGGGTGAGCGCTACCTGATCATCACTGGCGACCACGGCCAGCGGCTGGGGGAGGGGGGCCATTGGGGCCACAACGACCTGGTGCCGGAGGTCAGCGACGTCCCGGTGATCGTGGTAGCCCGGGACGCCCCGGAGCAGGCCCTCGCCAGTCTGCAAGGCGAGCGCTGGATCAGCCATTACGAGGCCGGCAGCTGGCTGGCGGAACGCCTGGGTACTCGCATCGACAACCCCAATCGTCGACCGGACGAGCACTTCGTCCACGGCAAGCTGCTGTTCAGCGACAACTTCGTGCAGCGCGTCTGCGAGTCGCCCACCGGCCTGGTGCACCAGCCGCCGCAGCAACTGAGCAAGCTGCTGCTGGATACCCCCACCAACCCCTGTGGCTAGTCTCTCGGGTCTTACTCCCACCATTCGGGCGCCGCTACACTGCTGGCGCCCGTTCACGTTCATCGCGCAAGGACTTCGCCATGTCCACTGATTCTTCCCCTTCCCGCTATGCCCGCAGTGCCCGACGACTGCATTGGCTCATGGCCCTGCTGGTGCTCCTGGCCTATGGCCTGATCCTCAGCCGCGGGCAGTTCGAGCGGGGTTCCCTAGAGCGCCAGTGGGTGGTGCTCAGTCATTTCTGGGTAGGGCTGGTGGTCCTGGCGCTGGTGCTGCCACGGCTCTGGGTGCGCCACCGGCATCCGGTGCCGCCCATCACGCCACCGCTGGCACGGAGCCTGGAGACCCTTGGCCGGCTGACCCACTACGCCCTGTACGGCTTCCTGCTGGCCCAGCCGCTGCTCGGGCTGTTCACGGTGTGGCTGACCATCGGCGCGGTGAAGATTCCTGCCAGCACCTGGGCGCTGCCTTCGCCCTTCGCGGTTGATCCGGAGCTGGCCAAGTCGCTCAAGGGCGTGCACGTCTGGTTGGGCAAGGCCTTCTATTGGGTGATCGGCCTGCACCTCGTGGCCGCGCTGTGGCACCACCTGATCCGGCGCGACGATACCCTCAAGCGTATGCTCTAGCCATCGCGCCTTGGCCTAGCGCGGATAGAGGGCGATGACGCGATCGCGGCCGCCTTCGGCCAGCAGGTAGCCGTCGCCCTTGGGTAGCAAGGCCTGGGGCGCGCGCAGGAAGCTGAGGATGGTGCGGGGGGCGGACTGGCGATCCCAGAGCAGCAGGCGCGCGCGGTGGGTGGAGTCTTCGCTGATCCACAGGCCGCGTCGGTCGCAGAGCAAGAAGCTGGGCTCCCGCAGGTCGCTCAGGGCCGGTGGGTCGCGACCGTCGTCGCTCAGCTGACGCACCAGCCCGCGGCTCTTCTCGGTATAGAAGGCAGTGCCATCCGGGCAGCGGGTGAAGGACTCCGCCTCGTCCAGGCGGTCGCGCAGCACGGTCAGGCTGCCATCGCGGGCGTCGTAGCGCAGCAGGCGACCTTCGCCCTTGCGATCCTCCACGGCGTAGAGGTGTTCGCCTTCGGCCCAGAGGCCCTGAGCGTTGATGCCGGTGAAGAGATCGCGACTGGCGGCGGCGTCGAACCAGCGCACCGGGTGGGTACCGCCTTCCTGGCTGTAGGCGAAGCCGTCGCGGTAGGGGATCAGGCCATCGGGTTTGTACAGCCCCTCACGCAATACCTGGCGCTGGCCGCCGGCATCGATGCGCAGCAGACGCCCCTTGCCGTCCTTGAGTTCTTCCGCGGCGAGCAGGGCATCGCCCTGCCAGGCCAGGGCGCTGGCCTTGGCGACGTCGGCATAGGCCACCTCGTAGTGCCAGCCAGGGGCGGCCTGGGCCGGCCAGAAGCGCTGCCAGGCGAGAAAGCCAACCGCTGCCAGCAGCGGGGCGGCCAGGGCGAGGAGACCGTAACGCCAGCCGCGTACCATCATGCGGCGACGGTTCCCAGGTGTTCGTAGAGGATGGCGCCGCCGATCACGATCAGCACCACGCCACCGAGCATTTCCGCGCGCTTGCCGACCAGATTACCCATCACCCGACCCAGCATCACCCCGGTGGTGACCATGACCATGGTGGCGAGGCCGATGGCCAGGGCCGCGGTGACGATGTTGACGTCGATGAAGGCCAGGCCCACGCCCACGGCGAGGGCGTCGATGCTGGTGGCCACGGCGGTGAGCGCGAGCAGCAGGAAGGAGTGCTGGCGGGGCTTTTCCTCTTCGGCTTCGGGCGCGCTGAAGCCAGCCCAGATCATGCGCAGGCCGAGTACGGTGAGCAGGGTGAAGGCGATCCAGTGGTCCCAGGGCTGGACGTACTGGGCGGCGGTGAGGCCGACGGCCCAGCCGATCACCGGGGTGATGGCTTCGATGACGCCGAAGATGGCACCGGTGCGCAGGGCTTCGCGCAGACAGGGCTTGTGCAGGCTGGCGCCCTTGCCGACGGCAGCGGCGAAGGCATCGGTGGACATGGCGAAGGCCAGGAACATCAGGGAAGCGGGATTCATCGTGACAGTGCCGACCGGGCTCGATCCATAAGACACCCCCGCACGCCCGGTATGGCACGGTGATGTCTCTGGTCTCGCCAACCCTGACTGGCTGTCCTGACCACGGCGGTTGCCGAGTATGTTGACCAGGACGCTTTCCGCCGCAGCGGAAGCAGGCTACTCCCCAAAGAGGCCGCCACCTTACCTAGCCGGATAGAGAAAGTCTATCTTGTAGATAGTTCTAATATATATAGCCTTGGCTAAATCTTCTACCGTTGCTGAGCCTGACCACACCCGGAATTCATCTGAAAGTATCGTTATAGAGCGGTTTTATGGCGGCACAGGATGCCGGCGATAGGCGAAAAAGGCGTCTATCGACCTCAGGGGATGTCGTTCGGTGACCACTGGAAGTCGCCCATGTGCGGGTCAAGAGGGCGGGTGGGAGGCAGCGGGCGGCCTCTTTGGGAAGACCGGGCAGGGCACCGCAGGCGCGCCCGGTGCGGGGAGTGAGGCTCAAGGCGCGCCCAGGCGCTGGGCGTGGAGGGCGTGGCTATGGTGGCGCTCTGCCGTCCCCGTTTCGTCATGGCGCTGACACTTAATTGTCACATTTCGGCAATAGCCTAGCGCCAGCCCTCACTAGGTAATGGAGCAACCAATGAAACGCACGTTCAGCCTCTCCCTGTTGTTGTCGGCCTTTTGCCTGAGCACTGCCGCTCACGCCGTGGATGTCACGGGCGCAGGCTCGAGCTTCGTTTACCCGGTCCTGTCGAAGTGGTCGCAGACCTTCAGCGAGAAGACCGGCAACCGCATCAACTACCAATCCATCGGTTCCGGCGGCGGCATCGCCCAGATCAAGGCGGCCACCGTGGACTTCGGCGCCACCGATGCCCCCATGAGCACCGAAGACCTGCAGAAAGGCGGCCTGGGCCAGTTCCCGACCATCATCGGCGGCATCGTGCCGGTGGTGAACGTGGAAGGTATCGAGCCCGGCAAGCTGAAGCTTGACGGCCCGCTGCTGGCCAAGATCTTCATGGGTGAGGTCAAGACCTGGAACGACCCGGCCATCGCCGCGCTCAACCCGGGCATGAAACTGCCCGACACCGCCATCACCGTGGTCCGTCGTTCCGACGGCTCGGGCACCTCCTACAACTTCACCAACTACCTGGCCAAGGTTAGCCCGGAGTGGAAGGAGAAGTTCAACTTCGGCACTACCGTCAACTGGCCGGTCGGTGTAGGCGGCAAGGGTAACGAGGGTATCGCCGCCTACGTGAAGCAGATCAAGGGCTCCATCGGCTACGTCGAGTACGCCTATGCGCTGACCAACAAGATGTCCCACGTGCAGCTGAAGAACGCCGCCGGCAACTTCGTGCAGCCGGATGCCAAGAGCTTCCAGGCCGCCGCCGCTACCGCCGACTGGAAAAGCGCCAAGGACTTCAACCTGCTGATGACCAACGCCCCGGGCGCCGACGCCTGGCCGATCACCGCCACCACCTGGATCGTGATGTACAAGGAGCCGAAGAACGAAGAGCGTAGCAAGGTCGCCTTCGACTTCTTCAAATGGTCCCTGGAAAACGGCCAGAAGGAAGCGTCTGCCCTGGACTACGTCCCGGTCCCCGATGCCCTGGTCAAGCAGATCGAAGGCTACTGGGCGTCTGACTTCAAGAAGTAAGCAAGACCGCCTGCCGTCCGGGAACCCCCACGGGGCCCGGGCGGCTTCGCGCATCCCGATCTGCTGACCGGAAATCGCCATGACCGATCAAACCCTTCCCCTTTCGGCCGCTCAGGAAGAGCGTATCCGTCGGGATACCCGCGCGGACACCTGGTTCCGGCGCCTGCTGTTCTCTGCCGCCCTGCTGGTCCTGCTGGTGCTGGTCGGGGCAGCCCTGTCCACCCTCTGGGGTGGCCGCCAGGCCTTCATGACCTTCGGCCTGGATTTCCTGACGTCCACCGAATGGGACGTCGGTGCCGAGAAATTCGGTGCCCTGGTGCCCATCTACGGCACCCTGATGACCTCGCTGATCGCCCTGGTGCTGGCCGTGCCCACCAGTTTCGGCATCGCCCTGTTCCTCTCCGAGATTGCGCCGACCTGGCTGCGTGGCCCGGTGGCGACCGCCGTCGAATTGCTCGCCGGCATCCCCTCGATCATCTATGGCATGTGGGGCCTGTTCGTCTTCGGCCCCTTCATGGCCGCGCACATCTCGCCCTTCATCAACGACTACCTGGGCGCCATCCCGGTCATCGGCGTGCTGTTCCAGGGCCCGCCGCTGGGCATCGGCATGCTCACCGCTGGCATCATCCTGGCGATCATGATCCTGCCGTTCATTACCTCGGTGATGTACGAGGTGTTCCGCAGCGTGCCACCGCAGCTCAAGGAATCGGCCTACGCCCTGGGTTCCACCACCTGGGAAGTCTGCTGGGACATCGTGCTGCCCTACACCCGTTCGGCGGTGGTCGGTGGCGCCTTCCTCGGTCTGGGGCGCGCCCTGGGCGAGACCATGGCGGTGACCTTCGTGCTGGGTAACGCCCACCAGTTCTCCGCTTCGCTGATGATGCCGAGCAGCTCCATCGCTTCGGTGATCGCCAACGAATTCAACGAGGCCTACACCGATCTGCACCGTTCCTCGCTGATCGCTCTGGGCTTCCTGCTGTTCGTGGTGACCTTCTTCGTGCTGCTGGCGGCCCGTCTGATGCTGTCGCAGCTGTCGCGCAAGGCAGGTAACTGATGCAAGTCGACGCCTATCTCTACCGCAAGCGCCGGATCAAGAACGGCATCGCGCTGATCTTTGGCAGCGCCGCCGCCGTACTCGGCCTGGGCTTTCTGACCTGGATCCTCGGCACCACCCTGATCAAGGGGCTGTCGGCTCTGAGTCCGAGCATCTTCATCGAGATGACGCCGCCGCCCGGCGCCGCCGACGGCGGCCTGGCCAACGCCCTGTTCGGCAGTGTGCTGATCACGCTGCTGGCCACCGCCATCGGTGCACCCATCGGCATCCTCGCCGGGCTATGGCTGGCGGAGTACGCGCGCCATTCCAAGCTCGGCCTGGTGGTGCGCTTCGTCAACGACATCCTCCTGTCGGCGCCCTCCATCGTCATCGGCCTGTTCATCTACACCGCCGTGGTCGTGCAGCTCAACCAGGCCACCGGCGGCAGCATCGGCTTCTCCGGCTTCGCCGGGGCCCTGGCGCTGGCCATGCTGGTGGTGCCGGTGGTGACCCGTACCACCGACGAGATGATGCAGCTGCAACCGGCGGCCATGCGCGAAGCGGCCCTGGCCCTGGGCATCCCGCAGTGGAAGGTGACCCTGCAGGTCCTGCTACGCGCCTCCCGCGCCGGCGTGGTGACCGGGGTGCTGCTGTCCATCGCCCGCATCACCGGCGAGACCGCCCCGCTGCTGTTCACCGCCTTCGGCAACCAGTACTGGAACGCGGACCTGCTCAAGCCCATGGCCAGCGTCCCCGTGACCATCTTCCAGTTCGCCATGAGTCCGTTCGAGAACTGGCAGCAACTGGCCTGGGCCGGCGCCCTGCTGCTGACCCTGTTCGTGCTGTTCCTGAACCTTTCCTCTCGCTTCTTCTTTCGCAACCGGGATTCCAAGTGACTACCATGCAGACGCAGATACCGGAACTGCAGGCGCGCGACGTCGGCTTCCGTTACAAGGGCCACCAGGCGCTCAAGTCGATCAACCTGGACATCGCGGCCAAGCAGATCACCGCCATCATCGGCCCGTCCGGCTGTGGCAAGTCCACGCTGCTGCGGATCTTCAACCGCATCTACTCCGAATACCCGGGGCTGGAAGCGACCGGCGAGATCCTCATGGACGGGGAGAACATCCTCGATCCCAAGTACTCGCTGAGCCGCCTGCGCAGCACCATCGGCATGGTGTTCCAGAAGCCGGTGCCCTTCCCGATGTCCATCGCCGACAACGTCGCCTACGGCATCCGCCATCACGAGCGACTGTCGCGCGTGGAGTTGCAGGATCGCGTCGAGCAGGCCCTGCGCGGCGCCGCGCTGTGGGATGAGGTGAAGGACAAGCTGAACCAGAGCGCCCTGGGCCTCTCCGGCGGTCAGCAGCAACGCCTGTGCATCGCCCGCACCATCGCCCTGCGGCCGCGGGTGCTGCTGCTGGACGAACCCACCTCGGCGTTGGACCCCATCTCCACCGCGCGCATCGAGCAGTTGCTGGCCGAGCTCAAGCAGGAGTTCACGGTGGTCATCGTCACCCACAACATGCAGCAGGCGGCGCGCTGTTCCGACGTCACCGCCTTCATGTACCTGGGTGAGCTGATCGAGGTGGACAAGACCGACAAGATCTTCACCAAGCCGGACAAGAAGCAGACCGAGGACTACATCACCGGTCGCTTCGGCTGAAGCCTCGCCGCCGTCGACGAAGGCCACTCCCTGGAGTGGCCTTTTTTCATGGGCCGTTCCTACAAGAGCATCACTCCCTCTAGGAGCAACTGTCTTATCGCGGCCATGGCGGTCCGTCGATGCGGCCGCGATTCGCTGCTGAAAGTCCTATCGCAGCGGCCGATCGCGATCTGTCCTGGAGCGCTGGAGACAAACGCCCGCTCGAACAGCCCCCTCTCCCCGAGGGAGAGGGTTGGGGTGAGGGCCACCCCGGGCACTGGCTTCCACGTGGAAAAGGCTGCGCCGTTTTCCACCCTACGGCTCGCGGCCATGACGCTGTAGCCACCCGTAGGAGCGGCCCATGGCCGCGCTAGTGAAGGTCACAGCGGCCGCGTCGGCGGACCGCCGTAGCCGTGATGGCGTTCAACCAGACCAGAATGGGGTCTCGGCCGCCTTGAATTTGGGTGTTGTTGTTGCGGCGAGGACCTGGTCGACGCTGTCGCCGTCCTCGACGAGACGCTGGGGCAGGACGTCCGCCAAGCCTAGCCAACCCTCGGAACCGCGCTGGCGCAAAATCTCGGTCAACATCCGGCGCCGGCCATAAAGCCTGCATAACGTCGCGGGACATCCGCCAGCGGAAGGCGTATTGCTGGACACCCCTTCCGCATGAGCCCTGTCCGCACCATGGTCGCGATCCAAGCCCGCCTGCCCGTCGCCACCCCCGTTCCCCGCCCCGAACCCGTCCTGCATCTGCCGCCCAGCAGCACCTTGCTGATCATCGTCGAGCGCAAGGAAGACTGGTCCGACTACCTGCCCAGCGAGAGCATCGTCACCGCCCAGCAGTACCTGGAGGAGCGCCGCTTCACCCAGGGTGGCGGTCGCATCCAGGTACTCAATCTCTGCCGCAACTACCGTTATCTCGGGCACGGCTACTATTGCTCGCTACTGGCGGAGGCCCGCGGGCACCGGGTCATTCCCTCGGTGCGGACCCTGAGCGAACTCAATCGCAAGGCGCTCTACGGTCTGATGCTGGAAGACCTCGACGCCCTGGTGGACCAGGCCCTGGCCGAGCATCCCCTGGGCGCCACCGAGAGCTTCACCCTCAATCTCTATTTTGGGCGGACCGACTTCGCACCGTTGCAGGCCCTGGCGCGGCAGCTGTTCGACGCCTTGCCCTGTCCGATCCTGCAGGTGGAGCTGCGGCGCAGTCGCCACTGGCACATCGCCGGGGTGAAGAGCGGTGCCCTGCATCGTCTGCAGGACGCCCAGCAATATGCCTTCGCCGATGCCTTGGACGCCTTCAACCGACGCATCTGGCGGCAACCGGCTTCACGCCGCCAGGCGCGCTACGACCTGGCCATCCTGCACGATCCCGAGGAAGGCCTGCCGCCGTCCAATGCCGCGGCCCTGGCCGGTTTCGTCGCCGCCGGTCGCGACCTGGGGGTGGCGGTGGAGCTGATCGAGCGCAAGGACTATGGGCGCCTGGCGGAGTACGACGCCCTGTTCATTCGCGCCACCACCCGGGTCGACGACCACACCTACAGATTCGCCCGCAAGGCCGAGAGCGAGGGGCTGGTGGTACTCGACGATCCCACCTCCATCCTGCGCTGCACCAACAAGGTCTTTCTCAACGATCTGCTGGCCCAGCACGGCCTGGGCATGCCGCGCACCGAGATCCTCTATCGCGAGCGACCCGAGGAGCTGGAGGAGGTCGGCCGGCGCCTGGGCTATCCGCTGGTGCTGAAGATTCCCGATGGCTGTTTCTCGCGCGGCGTGCTCAAGGTGGCCGACGCCTTCGAGTTGCGGCAGGCGGCGACGGAGCTGTTCGAGCGCTCGGTGCTGCTGCTGGCGCAGGAATACCTCTACACCGAATTCGACTGGCGCATCGGCGTGCTCGCCGGCGAGCCGCTCTATGCCTGCCGCTACTTCATGTCCGCCGGGCACTGGCAGATCTACAACCACAAGGCCGCGCCGGGCAGCACTGGCGGACGCTGCGAGGCGGTGCCCATCGCCGCGGCGCCGCCTGCGGTGGTGGACCTGGCGGTCAAGGCGGCGGGGCTGATCGGCGATGGCCTCTATGGCGTCGACCTCAAGCAGGATGCCGAGCGCTTGGTGGTCATCGAGGTCAACGACAACCCCAACCTGGATGCCGGCATCGAAGACGGCGTGCTCGGCGAGGCCCTGTATCGACGGGTGCTGGAGGACTTCGTCCGCCGCCTGGAGCAACGGCGCCAGGGCTGGTAGGCGCGCCCTGAGCGAGTCCTGCTGTGCACCTTCCGCTGATCTCAATCCGGCGCCGCGCCTTGCGCCGCCGGCCCGAATCCGCCGCGCATGCGGCCTGGAGGTAATCATGGAAAGACAGCTGTTCGGCCTGGGCATCGTCCTGGCGATTCTGGCCTTTGGCCTGCTGACCCTGATCGTCGATCTGCGGCGCGGCTGGCGTCAGCAGCGGCAGCCAGTGGCTAACCCGGAAAACGCCGGCTCAGATAGCGCGAACCGGCCAGGCCGAAGCGCCAGGGCACCTCGACTGCGCGGGTGATGCCGATGCGTGGGCCTTGCACCACGGCCACGGCAGCGGTAGCCGGCTCCAGTTGGAAAGGCGATTCGCCCAGCGGCAGGCCATCGTGACGGGCATCGATACCCAGCGCCTGGCACACCCGCCCTGGGCCGGCACAGAGCAGTCGATCGGCCAGGCCGCCGCGGCGTTCGCGCATGGTTTCGATTCCCCACAGCGGCTCCAGGGCGCGGATTAGCACCCCAGCGCCATGGCCGGCTTCGCGGCAGACCAGGTTGAAGCACCAGTGGATGCCGTAGGAGCGATAGACATAGGCATGGCCGGGCGGACCGAACATGGCCCGGTTGCGCGGCGTGGGACCGGAAAAGCTGTGGGAGGCCGGGTCTTCGCCGTCGTAGGCCTCGGTCTCGACGATGAGGCCACCGACGCCCTGGACCCTGAGCGTGGCGCCGATCAGTTGCCGGGCGACCTCGTCCACCGGGCGGTTGAAATCCAGGTCGCTCACGCCTCTGGCTCCGGTTCTTCCAGGATCAGCGCGGCATGCATCCTGGCCAGGTGGCTCAGGCCCTGGGGGAAGTTGCCCAGCGCCGCGCCGTCACGGGGGGCGCGCATCTCGGTCATCAGGCCAACGCCATCGAGACTGGCGGCCAGGACCTCGCACATCAGTTCGCGCGCCTGATCCACTTCGCCCAGCACGGCATGGGCCTCGACCATCCAGTAGAAGCAGGCGAGAAAGGCGCTTTCCTCACGTTCGGCGCCAGCATAGAAGGTATAGGCCTGCTTGCGCCCGCTCCAGCAGTGCTGGTTGGCCCCGTCGCGGATGCGGTCGCGCTCGCGCTCCCAGCGGCCGCACAGGGCATCGGGGCTGTGACCGTCGCGGGCCAGGGGCGCATAGCCATCCTGGCGCGCAGGATCGCAGGCCGCCAAGGCCGTCAGCCCATGCCTCCGGTGGCGCCGTAGACCTCACCGGTCACGTAGCTCGACTCCTGGGAAGCCAGCAGCACATAGAGGGGCGCCAGTTCCGCCGGCTGTCCGGGACGCTTGAACACCGTCTCGCCACCGAAGGTGGGGATCTTTTCCTGGGGCTGGCCACCGCTGGGCTGCAGCGGTGTCCAGAAGGGGCCGGGAGCCACGGCATTGACGCGGATGCCCTTGCTGGCGACCTGCTTGGCCAGGGCCTTGGTGAAGTTGGTGATGGCCGCCTTGGTCGAGGCGTAGTCCAGCAGGAACTCCGAAGGCTGGGTGGCCTGGATCGAGGTGGTGTTGATGATGGTGGCGCCGGCCGGCAGGTGCGGCAGCGCGGCCTTGCACAGCCAGAACAGGGCGTAGACGTTGGTCTTGAAGGTGGCGTCGAATTGCTCGGTGGTCAGCTCGGCGATGTCCTCCACAGCGGTCTGCTTGCCAGCCACGTTGACCAGGATATCGAGACCGCCGAGAGCATCCTTTGCCTTGGCTACCAGCTGGTTGCAGAAGGCCTCGTCCTTCAGGTCGCCGGGCACGCAAAAGGCCTTGCGACCTTCGGCTTCCACCAGCGCCACCACCTCCTGGGCATCGGCCTCTTCCGCGGGCAGGTAGTTGAGCACCAGGTCAGCGCCCTCGCGGGCATAGGCGATGGCGGTCGCCCGCCCGATACCCGAGCCCGCGCCGGTGATCAGCGCCTTGCGCCCAGCCAAGCGGCCAAAGCCCTGGTAGCTGGTCTCGCCATGGTCGGGGCGCGGCTGCATCACCTGGGCCAGACCGGGCGCCTCCTGGGGCTGCTTGGGAAATTCCGGCTGGGGATACTGGGTGAGGGGGTTCTGCATGGCGTACTGGTTATCGCTGGGCATGACATCTCCTGAAGCGGTGAGAAGGGCACTGAATGAGCCCTTTTCGATGACGTTCAAGGAAATGGAAAGGCAAACCCTGGCCGAGGTTCCTTGCGGTCATCGGCAGACGTATCTATTTCGACAGCCTTCTTACCCAGGCTTTACTCCCGGCTACGGTTCTTTCGCCGACGCCAGGCGTCCAACGACAGGAAGGAGGGGAGGTCCCTCTGCAGGAGAAGGTCGATGTGGGTGAAGAGCTGCAAGGTGGCCGTACTGGCCGTACTGCTGTCGCTGTCCGGTTGCTGGTGGTTTATGCCACCGCCCGGCGGTGGCCATGGCGGCCCGGGTGGAGGGCCGGGGGGGCATGGTGGACCCGGCGGCGGTCCCGGCTTCGTCGGTCCGCGCTAGGACTCGACGGGCTCCAGGCGTAGGGCGGCGCCGGTACGCCTGAGAGTGAGGATGTCCGCCTCGCGACAGCCGATCAGGTCTCCCGCAGCGGTGCGCAGTTGGTCATCCGCGAGCTGGGCGTAGGGCATTGGCTGGGTGCCATCGCCCGCGACCATGATGTACAGCTGGCCGCAGAGCAGCTGACCCGCCAGCCGACCATCGTCCAGACTGATCAGGCGATAGCTGCGGCGGGCGTCGTAGGTAAAGCGCATGGGAGCATCCATTCAGGGTGTCCAGCTCAGAACCGCTGCGCTGCCCAATGTTCCCGCTGGCACCGTCAGCCCGTTGGGGCGACGGCGCTGCCGGGTCTTGGCTTAGAGACGGAATTGTGCCACCAGGCCCTGGAAGGAGGTCGCCAGACGCGACAGCTCCTGGCTGGAGGCGGCGGTCTGCTGGGCACCGGTGGCGGTCTGGGTCGACAGGTCCTGGATGTTCACCAGGTTGCGGTCCACCTCGCGGGCGACCTGGGCCTGCTCTTCCGCGGCGCTGGCGATCACCAGGTTGCGTTCCTCGATGCGGGCCACGCCTTCGGTGATCCGCTCCAGGGCCTCGCCAGCCCGGTTGGCGCGTTGCTGGGTGTCGTCGGCCAGGGTCTGGCTCTTGTGCATGGCGTTCACCGCCTCTTCGGCGCTGCCGCGCACGGCGTTCATCATGCGTTCGATCTCGCCGGTGGAACCCTGGGTTCGGTGGGCCAGGGCGCGGACCTCGTCCGCCACCACGGCGAAGCCGCGGCCTTGCTCGCCGGCACGGGCGGCCTCGATGGCGGCGTTGAGCGCCAGCAGATTGGTCTGCTCGGCGATGCCACGGATCACCGCCAGCACCTGGCCGATCTCACGAATCTGACCTTCCAGGGTCTGCACCTTGTGGGTGGAGTCGCCGAGCTCGGCAGTCATCACCGTCATGGCCTGGGCCGCCTGTCGCACCTGCTCGCGACCCAGCTGGGCCTCGCGGTTGGTTTCCTGGGAGGCGGTGGAGGTGGAGACGGCATTGCGCGCCACCTCTTCCACGGCGGCGGTCATCTCGTTGACGGCCGTTGCGGCTTGTTGCACCTCGTCATGCTGGCGCACCTGGCCACGGGAGGCTTCCTCGGTGACCGCATGTAGCTCTTCGGCAGCCGTGGCGAGCTGGCTGGAGGCCCCGGCCATCCGCTGTACAGTGTCCTTCAGGCTGCGCTGCATGCCGCCCAGGGCCTGCAGGAGTTGGCCGGCTTCATCGCGGCGCGCGCTCTGGATCGGCTGGGTCAGATCACCCTGGGCGACGCGCTCGGCGCTGGTCACGGCTTCGCGAATCGGCGCGACGATCATCCGGGTGATCACGATGCCCAGCGCCAGGGCGCAGACCAGGGCCAGCAGGATGCCACCGCCCAGGGTCCAGAGCGCCTGGCGGTAGGTCGCGATCGCCAGGACCCCGGATTCGGCGCCCTGGCGTTTGTTGGAATTCACCATGATCTTGAACGAAGCCATAGTCTTGCGATAGGTGGGCTGCACCTGGTCGTTGAGCAGCTGCGCCGCGCCATTCGTATCCTTGGCGGCCAGGCGCGCCAGGACGGTTTCCGTCCCGGCGAGATAGCTCTGCCAGTCCTGCACGAAGGCATCCCCGGCGGCCTTTTCATCGGGCTCCAGGGGAGTCTGCCGATAGTCGGCGAAAGGCGCCTCGGCATCGGCCTGGTTGCTGCGCAGGGAGGCGGTGATGCGGTCCTGCTCGGCCTGGGGCGCGTTGGCGTAGACCATGGACAGGAGACGGAACAGATCGCGGTTGTGGCCTATCACGTTGCTCTTGGTGTCGTTGAGCTGAGTGATGGACCTCATGTTGTTGTTCAACACCGAGTCCAGCAGGGTGTTGAGGCTGCCGATGCCGCGCAGGCCGATGGCCCCGATGCCGAGGGTGATGAGGGTGCACAGGCCGAAGGCGATGGCGAGCTTCTTTGCCAATGCCAGATTGTTGAACCAGACCATGAACGTGTCCTTTGAGCCGAGGAAAACCGAGTAGCGCGGTGGATGCCCTGGCTATCGGCACTCGTCAGACGAGCTTTAATTCAGTCAGACGATTAGCCGGGAGCATCGCTGGCCACTCAGGCTCGCAGGTAGAGGTCGTCCAACAGGCGATTGGTCGCCAGGGCGTCGGCCAGGCCGGCCAATTCCGGGCGTGAGGCTCCGAGCAGTTGGTCGAACACCGCCACGGCACCCTGAGGAACGCCAGGCGCCACGTCATGAGCCAGCACTCGATGGTTTCCCTGGGCGTCGTGCCGCACCAAGCGTCCCGCGGCAAGTTCCAGGGTCCCCACGCTGCCATCCAGGCGAATGGCCAGGCGCGGCCCGCGCAGGGTGGCGCTGGCGCGGAGATGGATCGGCAGGTCTCCTGCCCACAGCAGTGCCTCGCCGCCATGATCCAGCGGCCAGCGGGCGTCGCGCTCCAGTCGGCAATGCTCCACCGTCAGCGGCTGGTCGGTGAGCCAGGCGCTGAAGTCGAGCAGGTGCACCGCCAGATCGCCGAAGGCGCCATAGCCCATGCGCGCCTCGTCCAGATGGGCCGGCCATTCGCCGAGCCAGCCCTCCAGTAGCCCCGGATGGCCCGCGGTCAGCGACAGGTGCGAGAGGGTGCCGATGGCGCCATCGCGCGCGAGCTGCCGTAGCTGTTGCAAGGCCGGGTCGGTCCGCAGATAGAAGCCGCTGAAGCAGGAGTGATCAGCCAGGCGTTCGGCCAGGGGCGTGGCCCGCGCGGCCGAGACGGCCAGGGGCTTTTCCACGAACAGATGACGGGCACGAGGGAGCAGGGCGGTCACCGCCGCTTCGTGGTCATCGATGGCCGTGGTGACGAAGGCCAGGTCCACGTCGGGCAGTTGGTTGAAGTCGTCCAGCACCGGCAGGCCATGGGGCGCGGCCAGTCGCTGCGCCCGGGCGGGATCGCGCTCGCTGGCTACGGCCACCACGCGCACCCGCGGATCGGCCAGGCTGGTGTCCAGGTAGTCCTGGGCGTGGATCTGTTCGCAACCGACGATGGCGACGCTGAGCATGAAAAAGGGTCCTCTAACGGTGGTCGTACCGTTATGGACCCCAGGTGCGCCGCTGGGCTTCGTCGATCAGACCGGCTGGTAGGCCTTACCGAAACGGTTGGCCAGGAAGGCGTCCATGTCCACCTGCTCCTGGGCGATGAAGCCCTGTTGCGGCAGCTTGCCTTCGCGGAACAGGTCCAGGGCGGTGCAGATGCCGGCCGCGGTGGTGATCTGGATGGCGCTGGTCAGATGGCCGTCGCGCTCGGCGGCGAAGATCTTGCGGCTGAAAACATCCTGCACCAGCTTGCCATTGCGCAGACCACTCACGGTCACGAACACCAGCACCACGTCTTGCATGGTGGTGGGCACGGCGCCGCGCAGGATGTTCTTGAGCTGCTCCTGGTCACCCGCCAGGCGCAGGTCTTCCAGCAGGAACTTCATCAGGTCGCGGTGACCGGGGTAGCGCACAGTCTTGTAGTCGAGGGTCTCCACCTGGCCCTGCAGGGTCTCGCAGAGGGTGCCCAGGCCACCCGAGGTGTTGAAGGCCTCGTATTCCACGCCGTCCAGGGAGAAGTGCTCCAGGCCTTCCAGCGGCTGCACCAGTTGCAGCTCGCCGTTGCGCACCGCCTCGCAGGGGTGGCAGTACTCGTTGACCAGGCCGTCGACGCTCCAGGTCAGGTTGTACTTCAGCGCATTGGTGGGGAATTCCGGCAGGGCGCCGACGCGCATCTTCACTTCGCGCACGCTGTCGAAGCGCTTGGCCAGCGAATGAGCGGCAATGCCGATGAAACCGGGCGCCAGGCCACACTGGGGCATGAAGGCATTGCTCGCGCCCTCGGCCAGTTGGCGGATGGTCTTGGTGGCCTTCACGTCTTCGGTCAGGTCGAAGTAGTGGGTATTGGTGGCCTTGGCCGCCTGGGCCACGGGAATCGCCAGATGATAGGGCAGGGCGTTGAGCACCACGTCCTGATCGTCCAGGGCGGCAGTCAGGGCGCTGGCATCGGCGGTATCCAGGGTGCGGGTCTGCACGCCCAGGGCAGCGATGGTCGCCAGGGCGCGCTCGTCACGATCCGCCACCGTCACCTGATAGTCGCCACTGGCATGCAGCAATTGCGAAATGGTGTAGCCGATGTGGCCGGCGCCGAGCAGGGTGACTTTCATGGCGGATCCTCCGTGGTTGAAGGCTCCAGCTTAAGAAGCGGTGCTGTCGAATGTGAGTGTCAGAGCGTCGAATCGTTGTCTCTTATTTGACGATTCGTCGGTGTTTTCGTCGTTTCGACGAGACGTCTCGCTTAGGTTTCGAAGTACCGCCCCTAAGGACTGCCGATGCATCCCGTAGGAGCGGCCCATGGCCGCGATAAGATCCATTCGAGCGGCGGCCTCAACGGACCGCCATGGCCGCAACCAACTAGCTGCTCCTACCCCGGCACCACCCGCAACACCTGACCTTCCTCGCCATCCGTGAGCAACCAGAGATTGCCGTCCGGTCCGCCACGCACGTCGCGCAGGCGTTGATCCAGCTCCTGGAACAGCACCTCCTGCTCGCCGGGTTCGCCCTTCACCAAGGGCACCCGCCGCACCGACTTCTCCCGCAGCGCCGCGACGAAGAGACTGCCGCGCCAGGCGGGAAAGCCCACGCCGTCGTACCAGGTCAGACCGGCCGGGGCGATGGAGGGCGTCCACTCCAGCAACGGCGGGGTGATCCCCGGCAAATCGCGAAAAGGCGTGATGCGCGCACCGGTGTAGTCCACGCCGCCGGTGGTCAGCGGCCAGCCATAGTTGGCCCCGGCGCGGATCAGGTTCAGTTCATCGCCACCTTTGGAACCGTGCTCGTGCTCGTAAAGCGCCTGACGCTCGGGCACCCACACCAGACCCTGGGGATTGCGATGGCCGAGGCTGTAGATCTCCGGCAGGGCGCCAGGGCGATTGACGAAGGGATTGTCCGCCGGCACCCCACCGTCGCGGGTCACCCGCACGATCTTGCCCAGATGGGTATCCAGCCGCTGGGCGTCGGTACGTTCCACGTTGCCATCACCCAGGGCAATGGCCAGGGTGCCGTCGCCGAGCAGCGCCATCCGCGCTCCGAAGTGCTGGCCGAAGGCCTTGGCCGGTTGGCTGGTGAAGAGGATGCGGACGTCCTGCAGACGCGTACCGTCCAGCCTGGCCCTCATCACCTTGAGGTGATTGGCCTGGCGCGTGCCTGATGCGTAGGAAAGATAGAGCAATTGGTTCTTGCTGAAGTCCGGGTCCGGCAGCACCTCGAACAACCCGGCCTGGCCCTCGTTATATAGCTCGGGCAGTCCACTCACGGCCTCCGCCTGCAGACTGAGCCGGCCCTGGCCATCCGGCACCAGCACGCGCAGCCGTCCGGCACCCTCGGTCAACAGCGCCCGGCCATCGGGTAGAAAGGCCAGCGACCAGGGCCGTTCGAGTCCGGTCGCCACCGTCTCGATCCGGTAGGCGGGCGCCGCCTTGGCCAGCGGACCGCCCAGCACAACCATTAGCAACACAAACCCGGCCCAGTACCGGGAAGCTTTACGTAATGGCCGAGGTCTACCACAGGCACCCACGTTCGCGACCATCATTACCTCTCTTCGAGACCGACCGATCATGTCCAGACCGCTCTGGCGCGCCTTATTCAGACCCCGCCCGCTGCTGGCGTTCGCCGCTGCCCTGCTGCTCGCCACCGCCTGGGGCAGCCTGGTGCAGACCCAGTACAACCTGGCCGCGCTGCAGGGCCTGGGGCAGTCGATAAACGCTGCCACCCGCTGGCAGACCTCGTTACAGGATCTGCTGGGCTTCGGACCTGTCTATGCCGCCATCGTGCTCGCCGCTTGGTTACCAGCCTTTGCCGCCGCCTTCTGGCTGGGCCGTCGCAAGGGTGCCTACCGCGGCTGTCTGCTGCCGCTCGCCACCAGCGTCAGCCTGATCGCTGCCATCCGCCTGATCGATGCCTTCGCGCCCATGCCGGTGCTCATTTATGCCACTCGCACCCTGGATGGCCTGTTGGCGATGGCCGTGGGTGGCCTGCTCGGCGGCTTGCTGTTTATCTGGCTGATGCGCCCGCGACCCACACCGGCGCAGGTGGATGTAGCGCTCTGATTGGCGTCAGGACGAGGTCAGCTTCATCAGTACCAGCCCGCTGACAATCAGCGCCGCGGCCAGGATGCGCAACGGACTCGCCGCTTCGCCCAGCAGCAGGATGCCCACCACGAAGGCGCCCACCGCGCCGATGCCGGTCCAGATGGTATAGGCGGTGCCCAGCGGCAGGCTGCGCATGGAGATGGATAGCAGCGCCACGCTCGCCACCATGGCGACCAGGGTGATCACCGTCGGCGTAAGGCGGGTGAAGCCCGCTGACTGCTTCATGCAGAACGCCCAGAGCACCTCGAGCAATCCCGCACACACCAGATAGAACCAAGCCAAGAACGGCCTCCTATGACACCGGGCCGTCCCGGAACGCTGCCCACCGATCACCGGGGTCGTCCCCGCGGGCTATGGAAGAGGGTGGTGATCGGCGTCACCGCCTGATCGGCGCGGCTATCCTAGCCGTTCGCGCCCAGGTCTTTCGACCCGGCGCCGTCTCTAGGGGCGTTGGCAGATCTGCACGGCGATCTCATCGAACGCCCGGTCGAAGCTCGCGCGCTCCGCGGCACTGAGGAAGCCCTGCTGCTGCACCAGGGCATCGCTCTGGCCACGCACCTGGGCGATGCGCGCGCTGAACGCCGTCGCCTGCTCCTGGCTGATCCGTCGCGCCTTGCGCGCCGTGCTCACATCCGCCTGCAAGACATTGGCGCGCATCGACACATGCGCCTGCCGCGGATCGCTGATCGAGCCACCTAGCTCACCGGGCAGCGCACGCTGCTGCGCCAGATCGCAACTGGGCAGGCCGAGATCGTCGGGTCGAGCTTGCTGCAGGGTGCAGGCGCCGAGGGCGAGGGGCAGCAACAGGAAGGGAATCAGTGACTTCATCTTGGCCTCGTCAGCAGGTGAGACGTGCTTGAGAGCCTGCTCGAAGCGCTTGGTTCAGCGGCCAGAAACGACAAAGCCCGCTCAAGGGCGGGCTTCGCTGGCGTTCACGCGGCTGTCATGGCCGTGAACTGAAGATGGCGCACTCGGCGGGATTCGAACCCACGACCCCTGCCTTCGGAGGGCAGTACTCTATCCAGCTGAGCTACGAGTGCAGCGATTCGGTGACGCTGAATCGGTCGCCATCATACTCACCTTGCACCGGACCGTCCATGCCCGGATGCACGATGTTGTTGATTTTGAACGAGTGTTTCTTCGGCGGTGAACGAGCTTGGATAAACCGTGGAACAGCCGGTGAGAAAACCTCCCGATCGCTCTTGCACAGGGGTTCAGGATTCTCCTAGGATGCGTTCAATATTTCGAACGCTTGCGGCGATTCGAAGGTTTCATCGCTGGCACCGAACGGTGGTTTGACCATCGTTTCCAAGCCTGACCCTTTCGCAGGCGCAGGGGTTTTCGCCCTTGCTTCCGGCCCTTTCAGCCAAGGAGACCGTAATGCAGCTCAAAGATGCTTCCCTGTTCCGCCAGCAAGCCTATGTCGACGGCGTCTGGATCGATGCCGACAGCGGCGCCAGCGTCAAGGTGGACAACCCCGCCACCGGCGAGACCCTGGGTACCATTCCCAAGCTCGGCCGCGCCGAGACCAAGCGTGCCATCGACGCCGCCAACCGTGCCCTGCCGGCCTGGCGGGCGCTGACCGCCAAGGAGCGTTCGGCCAAGCTGCGTCGCTGGTACGAGCTGATGATCGAGAACCAGGACGACCTGGGTCGCCTGATGACCCTGGAGCAGGGCAAGCCGCTGGCCGAAGCCAAGGGCGAGATCGCCTACGCTGCCTCCTTCATCGAGTGGTTCGCCGAGGAAGCCAAGCGCATCTATGGCGACACCATCCCCGGCCATCAGGCCGACAAGCGCATCCTGGTGATCAAGCAGCCCATCGGCGTCACCGCCGCCATCACGCCGTGGAACTTCCCCACCGCGATGATCACCCGCAAGGCCGGCCCGGCCCTGGCCGCCGGCTGCACCATGGTCATCAAGCCCGCCAGCCAGACCCCGTACTCGGCGCTGGCCCTGGCCGAACTGGCCGAGCGCGCCGGCATTCCCAAGGGCGTGTTGAGCGTGGTCACCGGCTCCGCCACCGAGATCGGTGCCGAGCTGACCGAAAATCCCATCGTGCGCAAGATTTCCTTCACCGGCTCCACCGAGATCGGCGCCAAGCTGATGGAGCAGAGCGCGCCCACCATCAAGAAGCTGTCGCTGGAGCTGGGCGGCAACGCGCCCTTCATCGTTTTCGACGATGCCGACCTGGACAAGGCCGTGGAAGGCGCCATCGCCTCCAAGTACCGCAACGCCGGCCAGACCTGCGTCTGCGTCAATCGCCTCTATATCCAGGACGGCGTCTACGAGGCCTTCGCCGAGAAGTTCAAGGCCGCCGTGGCCAAGCTCAAGGTCGGTAACGGCCTGGAAGAGGGCGTCACCATCGGCCCGCTGATCGATGCCAAGGCCGCCGCCAAGGTCAAGGAGCACATCGACGACGCCGTGAGCCAGGGCGCCAAGGTCATCGCCGGCGGCAAGGCCCACGCCAACGGCGGCAGCTATTTCGAGCCGACCATTCTCGCCGAGGTGCCGCGCAGCGCCAAGGTGTCCAAGGAAGAGACCTTCGGCCCGCTGGCGCCGCTGTTCCGCTTCAAGGACGAGGCCGAGGTCATCGAGCTGGCCAACGACACCGAATTCGGCCTGGCCTCCTACTTCTATGCCCGCGACCTGTCCCGCGTGTTCCGCGTCGCCGAGGCGCTGGAGTACGGCATGGTCGGCATCAACACCGGCCTGATCTCCAACGAGGTCGCCCCCTTCGGTGGCGTCAAGGCCTCGGGCCTGGGCCGCGAAGGCTCCAAGTACGGCATCGAGGACTACCTGGAAATCAAGTACCTCTGCCTGGGTATCTGATCCACTCCCTGGATGGGGCCAAGACGGCTTTGGCGTCGAGGCCCCATCCCTGCTTTTCCCGGCGCGGATGCCGGGCCGTTGGCAGTCGATCATCGTATGCTGCCCGGAATCCAGTCCGCGCTTTTTCCCGTAGCCGGCCGCACGATGAGCGGCCATCGAGGACTGCAATGAGCCACACCAACGATTCCCTGATGCATCGCCGCAGTGCCGCCGTCGCCCGTGGCGTCGGCCAGACCCATCCGATCTTCGTCGCCCGTGCGGAGAACGCCAAGGTCTGGGACGTCGAGGGCAACGAGTTCCTGGACTTCGCCGGCGGCATCGCCGTGCTCAACACCGGCCACCTGCATCCGCGCGTGGTGGCGGCCGTGCAGGAGCAACTGACCAAGGTCTCCCATACCTGCTTCCAGGTGCTGGCCTACGAGCCCTACGTCGAGGTCTGCGAAAAGCTCAACGAGCTGGTGCCAGGCAACTTCCCCAAGAAGAGCGTGCTGTTCAACTCCGGCTCCGAAGCCGTGGAGAACGCCATCAAGATTGCCCGCGCTGCCACCCAGCGCGCCGGTGTCATCGCCTTCTCCAGCGCTTACCACGGTCGCACCATGATGACCCTGTCACTGACCGGCAAGGTCGCTCCCTATTCGGCCGGCATGGGCCTGATGCCCGGTGGCGTCTACCGCGCGCTCTATCCCTGCGAGCTGCACGGCATCAGCGTCGATGACGCCATCGCCAGCGTCGAGCGCATCTTCAAGAACGATGCCGCGCCCGGTGACGTGGCCGCCATCATCCTCGAGCCGGTGCAGGGCGAGGGCGGCTTCTACGCCGCGCCCAAGGACTTCATGCAGCGCCTGCGCAAGCTGTGCGACACCCACGGCATCCTCTTGATCGCCGACGAAGTACAGTCCGGCGCTGGTCGTACCGGTACCTTCTTCGCCATGGAGCAGATGGGCGTCGATGCCGACCTGGTGACCTTCGCCAAGTCCATCGCCGGCGGCTTCCCGCTGTCGGGCGTGACCGGCCGCGCCACGGTGATGGATGCCGTCGCTCCCGGTGGCCTGGGCGGTACCTACGCCGGCAGCCCCATCGCCTGTGCCGCGGCCCTGGCGGTGATCGAGACCTTCGAGCAGGAGAACCTGTTGGATCGCTCCAAGGCCGTGGGCGAACACCTCACCGCCGGGCTGCGCGAGCTGGCCGCCAAGCATCAGCAGATCTGCGATGTCCGTGGCCTGGGCGCCATGATCGCCGTTGAGCTGGGCAAGGGCGGTGACGTCGAGCAGCCCGACGCCGAGCTGACCAGCCAGATCGTGGTCCGCGCGCGGCAGAAGGGCCTGATCCTGCTCAGCTGTGGCAGCTATGGCAACGTGTTGCGCATCCTGGTACCCCTGACCGCCAGCGACGAAGAGCTGGATCGCGGCTTGGCCATTATCGGCGAGTGTTTCGCCGAATTGGCCTGAGTGCTAGCCGGCCGCCCTCGAAAGAGGGCGGTTCGGCTGTGACGGACTTGGCAAAAAGCCTGAATTTGACGCATCATCCGCCGCCTCGCTTGCCTCACGCAGGAGTGGGTTGGGATGCCGCCCCTGATACTGATCGTCGACGCCAATCCCTGGACCCGTGACCTGCTCAAGTCGCTCATCCTGGCCGTGCGCGCCGATGCCTTGGTCCACGAATACAGCCACGGCTACCAGGCGCTTGCCGAACTGGATCGGCGCAAGAGATGCGCCCTGGTCATCGTCGAAAGCCCCGCCGACTGCGATGGACTCGACCTGCTGCGACGCATTCGCCAGCGCGGTGTCCAGCCCCTGCAGCCAGTCATCCTGCTGTCCGACCAGGCCGATGCCGCCTATGTGCGCGCCGCGCTGCGTCTGGCGCCCACCGCTTATCTGGTAAAGCCATACGTTGCCGAAGAGGTGTTGCGCCGCCTGCGCAGCCTGTTGCCGCCCGCGGGCGACGATCCCCATGCCGACCAGGCCACGCCGCTGGGAACGCTGGATGACTATCTGCAACGGCTGGCAGCGGAAATCGACGCCGTGCCGCTGTTCGCCGACCTGCCCGGCATCATCCAGCGTTGTCGCGATAGCGAAAGCTGCAGCCTGGGCGAGTTGGAAACGGAGTTCGGTCAGGACCCGCTGGTCACCGCGACCCTGATCGCGGCGGCCAACAGCGCTTCCCAGCGCGTGGGGCAATCCTGCCAGACGCTCAGTCAGGCCCTGCCGCGCCTGGGCGTCGGCTTCACCCTCAATCTGGTCCTGGGCCTCAGCTTGAGGCGGGCGACTAGGCTCGACCATCCCTTGTTGGCCGAGCGCGCCGAGCGCTATCTGCAGTTTGCCCAGCGTGCCGCTGACTGCGCCAGGCTGCTCGCGCTGCGCTACACCCGTGAGGACGCCGAGCGCTGCTATACCGGTGCCCTGCTGCATCGCCTGGGTGAGCTGGCCGTGCTGCAGGGGCTGCAGCGCTGGTGCGACGGCGGCGGCCAGATCGATGAGGCAGCGGTGGAGCGTGCCCTGGTGAGCTACAGCCTGGAATTCTCCGCCGAGCTGCAACGCCATTGGCGCCTGCCGCTGGAGTTGCGCGAGCTGGTGGCGGCGGTGCACAGCCTGCACGGGGTGCTGCCCAAGCCGTCGCTGATCCTGCACCTGGCCGCCCAGGCCGCGAGCCTGGCCGCGGACGAAGAGCTCGAAGCCCTCGTCGAGCACAAGGCCGGGCGTATGCTCGGCCTGGAAGCGCCAGTGTGGAAGCTGGCCGTCAGCCAGCTCAGGCTCTCCTAGCTGGCTTCGTCGGGTCGATAACCCAGGCGCAGTCCGCCCCAGTGCCGACCGTTCACCAGGATCGGCACCGAGAGATCGTGCATCACCTCGCCGGTATCCCTCATGTAGGTCTGCAGCAGCAGTCGCTGCTGGTGGCTGCCGCAGCGTCGGCCGGTGCGATCAGCGAAGAGGCGCTTGCTGCGGCTGCGTGCCGTGTCCACCGCCAGGTCGCCAGTGGGCGCATGGGCGAAGGCGCGGTTGTGGGTGGGCACATAGCCCTCCGGCGTACAGGCGATGACGAACACCAGGCCTGGGTGCTGCTCCAGCAGCGGCTCCTGGATCGCCGGCAGCACGCCATCGGTGTAGCTGTCGAAGCGGGTGCGGTACTTGGGCGGCTGGCAGCCGGGGATGGGCTGGTACTGGCGGTCGAAGAGGGCATCCTGGGTGATGCGGCCGGCGGCCAGGTCTTCCTCGAAGCGCCGGGCGATGGCGTCCGCCCCCTGGCGCGCCAGTTCGAAGATGCGTTGGTGATAGCTGTCCAGGCCGATCTCGGCCAGGCGTTCGCTGCTGGCTTCGGCCATGTCCACCAGTTCGTCGGCGGCATGGCTCAGGCGATTGGTCTGCCGCTCGCTGTCGGCCAGGTCGGCGTGCACCTGATCCACCGCCTGGGCCAGGCTCTCCAGCTGGCTGAGATTGGCCGCGGTGCCCTGGGCGATATCCTCGGCCTGACGCTCGGCGGTCTGCGCCAGCTGGGCGATTTCCCGCAGGCCTTCGCCGGTGCGCTCCACTTGGTGCACGCCATCCTCGAGGGAAGCGGCCAACTGCTGGATCTGCTGGACCACCGCGCCGGTCTGCTGGCCGATGTCGGCGACGATCAATCCGACCTCGCCGGTGGCTTGGGACGTCCTCGCCGCCAGGCCACGCACCTCGTCGGCCACCACGGCGAAACCGCGGCCATGCTCGCCGGCGCGCGCGGCTTCGATGGCGGCATTGAGCGCGAGCAGGTTGGTCTGGCTGGCGATGGCCTGGATGACCTCGGTGACCTGCTGGATCTTGTCGGTGCGGGCGCTCAGGCCAGCGATCAGCTCCCGGCTTTCGCGGGCGTGTTCGCTCAGTGCCTGGATGGCGTGGATCGCCGAGTTCAAGGCCGTCTGGCCGGCCTCGCTGCGCTGGTGTACCTGTTGCACCACGTCCAGGGCTTGGCGCGCGCTGCCGGCGCTGTCCTGTTCGGTCTGGGTGAGGGCTGCCGCACTGCTGGAGATCTGCGCGGCGGCGCTGGCCTGGGACTGGACCTTGCCTGCCAGTTGCTGGGCGGCAAAGGCGACCCCGGCGATGGCCACGGCGTTACGCGCCGTGCTGCGCGAGAGATCGCGAGTGAGGTCATCGAGCCCTTGGGCGGGCGCGGATGCAGGCGGCGCGGGCACGCGTCGCAGCAGCCATGGCCAGAGTCCGGCTGCCAGCGTCAGGCCGATGCCCGCTGGGGTCGGCAAGGTCAGGAACTGCCAGAGCGACAAGGCGCCGGCGAGTGTCAGCAGATGCAATGGCAACGCCGTTTGCCAGCGAAGGGGCATGCGACCTCCTTGTTCTTGTGCTCAGGTCGAGGTCGACACCGTGATGGAGTCGATAGGGCTCGATCATGGAGCCAGCTTTCCAGAGGTTGCAATCCTTGTCTGACGATAGTGGCTACGACTTTCGTCGCAGCCTTGAGCCGCCCCTCAGGGCGTCCGCGGCAGGAAGTGCAGGGCGGTACCGCGCTGCAGACCGGCCAGCACCGGGTGATCCTTGACCAACTCCACCTCGATCATCTCGGTCTGCTCCGGCACCCGCAGGGTCACCCGGGTAATGGCGCCGAGCGGACGGATGTCCCGTACTTCGGCAGCGTGATAGCCCGGCCGCGCCTCCCGCTCGAGCTCCACCTCGTGGGGGCGGAACAGCAGCTCCTGCTCGCCCAGCGCCAGGCGATTGGAGTCGCCGAGGAAGTGGTAGACGAAGTCGCTCGCCGGCTGTTCGTAGACCTCGCCCGGCGAGCCGACCTGCTCGATCTGCCCCTTGTTCATCACCACGATGCGGTCGGCCACCTCCATGGCCTCCTCCTGATCGTGGGTGACGAACACCGAGGTCAGATGGATCTCTTCGTGCAGCCGCGCCAGCCAGCGGCGCAGCTCCTTGCGCACCTTGGCATCCAGCGCGCCGAAGGGTTCGTCGAGCAGCAGGATCTTGGGCTCCACCGCCAGGGCGCGGGCCAGGGCGATACGTTGGCGCTGACCACCGGAGAGCTGCTCGGGATAACGGTCGGCCAGCCAGTCGAGCTGCACCATGTTCAGCAGCTCGTGCACCTTGCTGGCGATCTGCGCCTCGCTCGGCCGCTCGCGGCGCGGCTTCATGCGCAGGCCGAAGGCCACGTTGTCGAACACCGTCATGTGGCGGAACAGCGCATAGTGCTGGAAGACGAAGCCGACGTTGCGATCGCGCACGTCGCGCCCGGAAACGTCCTCGCCATGGAAGCCGATGTTGCCGGCATCCGGCGCTTCCAGGCCGGCGATGATGCGCAGCAGGGTGGTCTTGCCGCAACCGGACGGGCCGAGCAGGGCGACCAGCTCGCCGCTCTCGATGTGCAGGTTGATGTCCTTGAGCGCCTGGAAGGCGCCGAAACGCTTATTGATACCCTGGATCTCGATGCTCATGGCGCCTTATTCCTCATCACGGTGCTGCAATTGATTGCTCAGCCGGCTTTCGCTCCACTGCCGCAGCAGCAGGATCACCAGGGCCATCAGCAACAGCAGGATCGCCACGCTGAAGGCGGCGACGATGTTGTATTCGTTGTAGAGAATCTCGATGTGCAGCGGCAGGGTGTTGGTCAGGCCGCGGATGTGGCCGGAGACCACCGATACCGCGCCGAACTCACCCATGGCCCGCGCGGTGCACAGCACCACCCCATAGATCAGCGCCCACTTCACGTTGGGCAGGGTCACGTGCCAGAACAGCTGCCAGCCATTGGCCCCCAGCAGCCGCGCCGCCTCTTCCTCCTGGGTGCCCTGTTCCTGCATCAGCGGGATCAGCTCGCGGGCCACATAGGGGAAGGTAACGAAGATGGTCGCCAGCACGATGCCGGGAACGGCGAAGACGATCTGCACGTTGACGCTCTGCAGGTAGGGGCCCATCAAGCCCTGGGCACCGAACAGCAGCACATAGATCAGGCCGGCGATCACCGGCGAGACCGAGAAAGGCAGGTCGATCAGGGTGATCAGCAGGCTCTTGCCGGTGAACTCGAACTTGGTCACGCACCAGGCCGCGGCCAGGCCGAAGGCCAGGTTCAAAGGCACCGAGATGGCGGTGGCGAAGAGCGTCAGCTTCAGCGCCGAGAGGGCATCCGGCTCGCTGATGGCATCCCAGAAGGCGCCTATGCCATTGGCCAGGCCCTGGGTCAGCACCATATATAGAGGTAGGACGAGTATCAGCAGAAAGATCAGCCAGGCGCTGGCGATCAGGGCGATGGCCACCGGCGTACGCTGCGCCCTGGCCCGTGCATCGGCTTTGGTCGAGGTCATGAGGCTCATGCGAACGTCCTTAGATATTGGGCTGGATGCGGCGCTGCAGGAGATTGATCAGCAGCAGCATGACGAAGGACACCAGCAGCATGAACACGCCGATGCCGGTGGCCCCGGTGTAGTCGTACTGGTCCAGCTTGGAGACGATGAGCAGCGGCAGGATCTCGGTCTTGAACGGGATGTTGCCGGCGATGAACACCACCGAGCCGTACTCGCCCACGCCGCGGGCGAAGGCCAGGGCGAAACCGGTCAACCAGGCCGGCAGCAGCGTTGGCACCAGCACGTAGCGGAACACCTGCCAGGGACGCGCGCCCAGGCAGGTGGCGGCTTCCTCGATCTCCTTGGGGATATCCGCCAGCACTGGCTGCAGGGTGCGGACCACGAAGGGCAGGGTGACAAAGATCAGCGCCAGGGTGATGCCGATGGGGGTGTAGGCGATCTTGAAGGGAAACAGCGAGCCGATCAGGCCATTGGGCGCGTAGAGGGCCGTCAGGGCGATGCCGGCCACCGCGGTGGGCAGGGCGAAGGGCAGATCGACCATGGCATCGATCAGCTTGCGACCGGGGAATTCATAGCGCACCAGCACCCAGGCCAGCAGGGTGCCGAGGATACCGTTGACGAAGGCGGCGAGCAGCGCGGTGCCGAAGGACAGCTGCAGCGCGGCCAGCACCTGGCGCCCGGTGATCAGTGACCAGAACTGCCCGAGGGTCAGCTGACTGGCGTGGAGAAACATGGCGCCCAGCGGGATCAGCACGATCAGCGCGAGGTAGGTCAGGGTGAATCCCAGGGTCAACCCGAAGCCGGGTATGACCGGGGAGAGACGACGAGACATGAGACGTCCTTCTGCAAGGCGCCCCGGCGAAACGTTCGCCAGGGCGCAGAGGGGGGAACGATACCTGTTCCGGGCCGGTCAGCGTGAGCCGTCCCGGCCAGCTGCTTACTTGTTGATGTCGGCGAAGATCTTGTCGAACACGCCGCCGTCGGCGAAGTACTTCGGTTGGGCTTCTTTCCAGCCACCGAACTCCTTATCGATGGTCACCAGCTTGACCGGCTTGAACTGGTCCTTGAAGTCCGCCGCTACCTTCGGATCGCGGGGGCGATAGAAGTTCTGTGCGGCGATGCGCTGACCCTCGGGGCTGTAGAGGTATTGCAGGTAGGCCTCGGCCTGCTTGCGGGTACCCTTCTTGTCGACCACCTTGTCCACCACCGCGACCGGCGGCTCGGCCAGGATCGACAGCGACGGGGTGACGATTTCCAGTTGATCGCCGCCTTCTTCCTTGAGCGACAGATAGGCCTCGTTCTCCCAGGCGATCAGCACGTCGCCCAACTGACGCTGCACGAAGCTGATGGTGGCGCCGCGAGCGCCGGTATCCAGCACCGGGGCGTGGCGATAGAGCTCGGTGACGAACTTCAACGCCTCGGCATCGCTGCCGTACTTGGCCTTGGCATAGGCCCAGGCGGCGAGGAAGTTCCAGCGGGCGCCGCCGGAGGTCTTGGGATTGGGGGTGATGACTTGGACGTCCTTCTTCACCAGATCGTCCCAGTCCTTGATGCCCTTGGGATTGCCCTTGCGTACCAGGAACACGATGGTGGAGGTGTAGGGCGTGCTGTTGTCCGCCAGACGCTTCTGCCAGTTCGGATCGACCAGTTGCTGGTGCAGATTCAGCGCATCGATGTCACCCGACAGCGCCAGAGTCACCACATCGGCCTGCAGGCCATCGATCACCGAGCGCGCCTGTTTGCCGGAGCCACCGTGGGAATTCTTGATGGTCACGTCTTCGCCAGTCTCGGCCTTCCAGTGCTTGGCGAAGGCCGCGTTGTACTGTTGGTAGAGCTCACGGGTCGGGTCGTAGGACACATTGAGCAGTTCGACGGCATGGACCTGGGTGGCGAACAGGGCGCTGGCCAGGGCGGCTAGGGCAAAACGGCGAATCGACATGAAAACGCTCCTTGAAGTGAGAAAGCCGGACACCGTCTGGCGGGCGTCTTGCCCGCTCGTCCGCTGACCTCGTGAACTCAGTGCTTGTTGGCTTGGCCGGTCTGGGGCCGGAATTTTTCCTTGCGCTCGATCTGCACCACCTGGCCGTTGTGCACGGTGATCTCGATGGCGCCGAACCTGAGGCCACGCAGGGCCTGCTGAATGTCGCGGAGCAGTGCGGTTTCGTCCTGGTTTTCCAGGCTGCGGAACGGAACGGGGCTCATGGGATGGCGTCCTCGGGCGAGGTGGTTGGCGAAGAGGTGGCGCCATCTTAGGGGGTCGATATTTATTTCTTAAAATTGCTAATAATGCTTTGTTTATGCAATTTTAGAATTAGCAGTCTGTGAGGGACACGTTGTGTAGCAAAAGGGAGGGGTGGATTTCTCCGCCACCCTGTCAATAATGCGCGAACGCCTGTTCACTGAACTTTCCGTGACAGCTGCACTACACCATCTCGCGCGAGGTCTTCTGCGTCCATGAGCTACAACGGCCTGCTCGACCTGACGGTCTGGCAACTGGTGCTGGTCACCCTGGTGCTGACCCACCTGACCATCGTCAGCGTCACCGTCTACCTGCATCGCTACTCCGCCCACCGATCGCTGGAGCTGCACCCTGCGCTCAAGCATGCCTTTCGCTTCTGGCTGTGGCTGACCACGGCGATGAACACTCGTGAGTGGACCGCCATCCACCGCAAGCACCACGCCAAATGCGAAACCGTGGACGATCCCCACAGCCCAGTGCACAAGGGGCTGGCCACGGTGGTTCGCCGTGGCGCCGAGCTGTACAAGGCCGAGGCGAGTAACGCCGAGACGCTGCGTATCTATGGCAAGAACTGCCCGGACGACTGGATCGAGCGCAAGCTCTATTCCAATCAGCGTACTCGCAACCTGGGCGTCGTGCTGATGCTGCTGATCGATGTCGCCCTGTTCGGTGCCCTGGGCCTCACCGTCTGGGCGATCCAGATGGTCTGGATTCCCTTCTGGGCCGCCGGTGTGGTCAATGGCCTGGGCCATGCGGTGGGTTATCGCAACTTCGAATGCCGCGACGCCGCGACCAACCTGGTGCCCTGGGGCATCGTCATTGGCGGTGAAGAGCTGCACAACAACCACCACACCTATCCGAATTCGGCCAAGCTGTCGGTCAAGCGCTGGGAATTCGACATGGGTTGGGCCTGGATCAAGCTGTTCACCTGGCTGCGTCTGGCCAAGGTCAATCGCATCGCGCCCATCGCCCATCGCATCGAGGGCAAGGGACAGCTGGACATGGATACCGCCATGGCCATCCTCAACAACCGTTTCCAGATCATGGCCCAGTACCGCAAGCAGGTGATCGGCCCGCTGCTGCGTCAGGAGCGTGGCAGCGCCGCCCCCGCCCAGCGTCCGCTGTTCCGCCGTGCCCGTGGCCTGCTGGCTCGCGAAACCAGCCTGCTAAAGGCCCGTCATCAGCTGCGCATCGACGAACTCCTCGAGCACAGCCAGGCGCTCAGGCTGATCTACGAAAAGCGCCTGGCGCTGCAACAGATCTGGGCGCGCACCAGCGCCAACGGACACGACATGCTGGCGGCGACCCGGCAGTGGATTGGCGAGGCGGAGGCCAGTGGCATCCAGTCCCTGCGTGAGTTCGCCGAGCAGCTGAAGACCTACTCCCTGAGGCCTGCCGGGACCGCCTGAGAAGGGCTTCACAAAAGCCCGCCGAAGCGGCGGGCGGCGCCGTGCACTGATTGAACCTGGCGGGCTCTGATCGGCTCTAATCCCCTCAGGACCCCGCGTAGGCGCATTTGTATTATGGACGAACAACCCCTGCTGTCTGCTCTTCCCACCCCGGAGGAGAATCTGCTGGCTCTGCTGCATGCCCGGGCCGAGACAGACCGCCTGCGTGATCGCGAGCAGCTGTTCAGCGCGCTCCTGGAAAGCGTCAACGCCGTGCTCTGGGCGCTGGATTGGCGCACCCGGCAGATCATCTACGTTAGCCCCGCCTACGAACAGATCTTCGGCCGCTCCCAGTCGCTGGTGTTGAGCGACTACAGCACCTGGCTCAACAACATCTATCCGGATGACCTCGAGTACGCCCAGCGCACGTTGGAGCAAGTGATCGACCAGGGTGCCGTGGAGTCGCGGGAGTACCGTATCATCCGCGCCGACGGGGAGATCCGCTGGCTCAGCGACAAGTGCTTCGTCAGCCAGCGCAGCGAGGCGGGCATGCCCCTGCTGGTGGTAGGCATCGCCGAAGACATCACCGAAAAGAAACGCATGGAGGAAGAGCTGCAGCGGCTCGCCACCACCGATGTCCTGACCCGTAGCAGCAACCGCCGGCATTTCTTCGAAAGCGCGCAACGCGCCTTCGAGTTCGCCCAGAGCGAAGGCGAGTCCCTGGCTTTCCTGTTGCTCGACATCGACGACTTCAAGAAGATCAACGACCGTTTCGGCCACCAGATGGGCGATCAGGTGTTACAGCGTGTTGCCGAATGCGGGGCCCAGACCACCCGGCGCGGCGACCTGTTCGGTCGCATCGGCGGTGAAGAGTTCGCGCTGCTGCTGCCCGGTTGCGATGCAGAACTCGCCCTGCAGATCGGAAGCCGTCTACAACGCGCGGTTCGGCAGCTCGCGGTCCCCACGACCGATGGTCCACTCAAAGTAACCATCAGTCAGGGTTTGGCGGTACTGCGTGAGGGTGATGTTTCGCTCGATACCCTCTACGTACGCGCGGACGAGGCCATGTACCAAGCCAAGCGGCAGGGTAAAGATCAGATCGTTCACGGCTAGACGAAATGCTTTTTTGCAATTAGCTTTCGCAACGTGGAAGACAGTGGCAGGGGGACTGTGCTGGAGATCGCAATCAAAAAGTCGATCAGGCACGGAAAATTCCTCAAATTGAAACAAAAGCCCTCTAGCTTTCCCTTCCGCATGGCCCGTCGGGCATTTCACCAGCAGGCGCTGACACCTCTGGTGACTGCATAACAACGATTTACCCTTGGAGCACATATGGTCAAGAAGCCCCTGGTGGTTGCGGTCTCCGCAGCCTGCCTGAACCTGTCCCTGATCGCCGCCTCGCAAGCCGCCGGCTTCATCGAGGACAGCAAAGCCACGCTGAGCCTGCGCAACTTCTACTACAACAACGACAACCGCAACGAAGCCTCCTACGCTGCCCGCAACCCCTCCAAGGTCGAGGAGTGGGGCCAGGGCTTCCTGCTGAACTATCAGTCGGGCTTCACCCAGGGCACCGTTGGTTTCGGTGTCGACGCCATCGGCATGCTGGGCCTGCGCCTTGATGGCAGCGGCCATGCCGGTCGTGCTACCAACTCCAACCAGCCGGGCACCATGTTCCCGCGCGAGACCGACAACAGCTCCGTCGACGAGTTCTCAAGCGTCGGTGCTACTGCCAAGATGAAGATCTCCGAAACCGAGTTCCGCTACGGCACCCTGATGCCCAAGCTGCCGGTTGTGGTCTTCAACGACGGTCGTCTGCTGCCGCAGACCTACCAAGGTGCTCAGGTGACGTCCAAGGACATCAAGAACCTGACCCTGACCGGCGGCCAGTTGCAGAGCGCGAAAAACCGTAACTCCACCGATCAGGACCAACTGTCCATCGCTGGCTCCAACAGCGGTACCACTGCACGTGACAGCAACAAGTTCAACTTCATCGGCGGTGATTACAAGGTCACCAAAGACCTGACCCTGCAGTACTACTTCGGTCAGCTGGAAGACTTCTACAACCAGCACTTCCTGGGTCTGACCCACAGCGTCAAGCTGGGCGACGGTACCTTCAAGACCGACCTGCGCTACTTCAATAGCAAAGGCAATGGCGATAACAAGGACGCCGATACCCAAGGCGCCTTTTATGCTTCTTCGGGCTACTACGGTGGCACCCGTACCCGTGGCGAAGTGGATAACCGTCTCTACAGCGGCCTGTTCACCTACTCCATCTACGGCCACACCCTGGGCCTGGGCTACCAGAACACCAGCGGCGACAGCAACTTCCCGTATCTGAACGAGGCTGGTGGTGCTTCGACCTACACCATCACCGATATTCAGATCAACAACTTCACCCGTTCCGGCGAAGACACCTGGCAAGCTCGCTACTCCTATGACTTCGGTCAGCTGGGCGTGAAGGGCCTGACCGCTGGTGTCATCTATCAGCGCGGCGACAACATCCGCACCTCCGCTGGTAGTGATTTCATGGAGTGGGAGCGCGACCTGACCGTCAGCTACGTCATTCCGGAAGGCCAGCTGAAAGGTCTGGGCTTCACCTGGCGTAACGCCATGCTGCGTACCGACCTGCCGGCCGCTACCCAGCGTGATCAGGACGAGAACCGTCTGATCGTCAGCTACACCCTGCCGCTGCTCTAAGCCGCGTCCAGGTCAAGAAAAAGCCCGTCGCAAGACGGGCTTTTTTATCGCCGCAAAAAACCTCAGCGACCGGTCGGCTGCTGCTGGGTGATGCAGTGGATGTTGCCGCCCCCCAGCAAGATCTCGCGACCGGGCACCTGCACCACTTCATGTTCCGGGAAGCAGGCCTGCAGGGTGCGCAAGGCCTCGGCGTCCTCAGGGACGTCGAAGGTCGGGGCGATGATGCCGCCGTTGACGATGAGGAAGTTGACGTAGGAAGCGGCCAGGCGCTCGCCGGCACGCCGAGGCTGGGTGCCCAGGCAGACGTCCACGTCGCGGCATTCCTCCTCGCGGGCGAACAGCGGGCCGGGGGTGACGATGCGGTGCACCTTGAAGGGACGGCCGCGGGCATCGGTCTCTCGCTCCAGCACGGCCAAGGCCTCGCGGCAGCGGCTGTAGTTGGGGTCCGCTGCGTCGTCGCACCAGCTCAGCAGTACCTCCCCGGGGCGCACGTAGCAGCAGAAGTTGTCCACGTGACCATTGGTCTCGTCGTTATAGAGGCCGTGGGGCAACCAGACGACCTTGTCCACCGCCAGGTAGTCGCTCAGGTAGCGCTCGATCTCGGAGCGATCCAGATGTGGATTGCGATTGGGATTGAGCAGGCATTCCTCGGTGGTGATCAGGGTGCCTTCGCCATCCACGTGGATGGAGCCGCCTTCGAGGACGAAGTCCGGTGTGCGGTAACCCGGCAGATTCTCGATCGCCAGGATCTTGCCGGCCACCTGGTCGTCGCGCTGCCAGGGAAAGTAGAGACCGCCATCCAGGCCGCCCCAGGCATTGAAGCTCCAGTCCACGCCGCGTACGCCGCCGTGGCCGTCGCTGACGAAGGTGGGGCCGGTGTCGCGGCACCAGGCGTCATCGTTGCTGATTTCCACCACGCGGATGTTCGGGTGCTGCAGGCGCGCCCGGGCATTCTCGTACTGGCCTGCGGAGGCACCGACGGTGACCGGCTCGAAGCGAGCGATGGCCTGGGCGACGGCGGTGAAGGCGGCCTGCGCTGGCTTGCCGCCGAGGCGCCAGTTATCGGCGCGCTCGGGCCAGACCATCCAGATCTGGCGCTGGTCGGCCCATTCGGCGGGCATGTGAAAGCCGTCGGCACGCGGCGTGGTGAGGGTGGTCATGGCAAGGCTCTCCGTCAGAGTCTTCGTGGCTTTGGAAGGTGCGGGACAGTTGGCGCGGGAGCGTCCGGGAGGGTTGCAGCCGGTACACCATGGGGCGCGCGAAGTCCGCAGTCTATCTTCTGAGTGGTACGGAGTGTCCGCGATGCGGGAGGCGGGGAGCCGCCGATCGCGAGTGGAGGAGCCTTGCCGATCAATTCCAGAGCGATCGGCAAGGCGCGGCTCACACGGTATGCAGGTACCAGTTGTACTCAAGGTCGGAGATGGAGTGTTCGAACTCCTCCAGCTCGTGCTCCTTGCAGGCGACGAAGATGTCGATGTACTTGGGATCTATGTACTCCGCCATCACCGAGCTGTCGTCCAGATAGCGTAGGGCGTCGCGTAGGTTGTTCGGCAGGCTCTGCTCGTGCTGCTCGTAGGAGTTGCCCTCGGTGACCGGGCCGGGCTCGATCTGCCGCGTGATGCCATGGTGCACGCCGGCCAGGACGCCAGCCAGCAGCAGATAGGGGTTGGCGTCGGCGCCCGCTACCCGATGCTCGATGCGATGGGCTTCCGGGGTGCCGGTCGGGACGCGCAGCGCAGTGGTGCGGTTGTCCAGGCCCCAGCTCGGGGCATTGGGCACGAAGAACTGTGAGCCGAAGCGGCGATAGCTGTTCACGTTGGGGCAGAGGAAGGCCATGCAGGCGGGCAGGGTCTCGAGCACACCGCCGATGGCGTGACGCAAGGCGGCGTTCTGCTCGGGATCCTCGCCGGCGAAGATGTTGCGACCTTCCTTGTCCAGCAGGGAAATATGCACGTGCAGGCCGTTGCCCGCCTGGCCCGGATAGGGCTTGGCCATGAAGGTGGTATCCATCTCATGGTCGTAGGCGACGTTCTTGATCAGGCGCTTGAGCAGCACGGCGTAGTCGCAGGCCTTGATCGGGTCGGCGACGTGGTTGAGGTTGACCTCGAATTGCGCCGGCGCCGATTCGGCGACGATGGCGTCGGCCGGAATACCCTGGGCACGAGCGCCGTCGATGATGTCCTGCAGGCAGTCGGCATATTCATCGAGGTCGTCCATGGAATAGACCTGGACCGACTGGGGCCGCTTGCCAGAAATGGGCGAGCGCGGTGGTTGCGGGCGGCCGTTGATGTTCTCCTGATCGATCAGATAGAACTCCAGCTCGAAGGCAGCGCAGACGGTTAGCCCGAGTTCGTCGAAGCGCTGGACGACCTGGCGGAGGACCTCACGGGGGTCGGCGAAGAAGGGCTCGCCTTCCATCTCGTGCATGGTCATCAGCAGTTGCGCGGTGGGGCGCTTCTGCCAGGGCTCCATGGAAAGGGTGCCGGTGATGGGGAAGCAGACGCGGTCGGCGTCGCCTATGTCGAGACCAAGACCGGTGCTTTCGACGGTGGAGCCGGTGATATCGAGGGCGAAGAGCGAAGCGGGGAGGTTGATTCCTTTCTCGAAGACTTTGGGCAGATTGTTGCGCTCGATGCGTTTGCCACGCACCACGCCATTCATATCCGCAATCAGAAGATCGACGAACTGGACCTCGGGGTGTTCCCTGAGGAAGTCGGTCGCTTCATCCAAACGAACGGCACGCGGGGGTACCGACATGATGAAACACCTTTGCTTTTGGCTGCGCTCGACAAAACGGTTAGCGCCTGACGCGCCTGTTTGCCCAGTGGGCCAACCGCAGTGAGGGCACGAGTGCCCGCTGTCGATCCGACAGCGACCTGAGAGTACGGTCTCGCCTGCGCTCCGACGCTTTGCCAGCGCCCCTGTTAAAAATATCAATCAGCGGAGTTACCACACTGGAGTCAATCCGAAAGGCAGGCCAAAGTCAACTGGGGTCGAGCTTGCCCGCCGGTGGTGCGCGAGCGCCTGTTTTTGGCGCATTCCCCGGCCATAAATGAGCCGCTTCAGAGCTCGTCTGTGCAGAATCTCGAAAGTTTTTGCCGGTGGTTGTGAAAAAAAACGAACAAGACTAGGCTCGGATGATCCCAGATCGCCCCGGTGTCCCATGTCCACGCTGCCGCTCATAGGTGTCACAGCCTGTACCAAGCAACTTGGCCTGCATCCCTTCCACATCGCCGGCGACAAGTACCTGCGCGCGGTGGTGGAGGGTGCCGGGGGCATGCCGCTGGTGATCCCGGCCCTGGCCGATCTCATCGCTACCCAGGCGCTGGTGGAGCGGCTCGATGGGCTGTTGTTCACCGGTTCGCCCTCCAATGTCGAACCCCACCACTACCAGGGTACGCCCAGCGAACCCGGTACCCTCCACGACGCCGCCCGGGATGCCGTGACCCTGCCGCTGCTGCGCGCCGCCGTGGCCGCGGGCGTGCCGGTGCTGGGCATCTGCCGTGGCTTCCAGGAGATGAACGTGGCCTTCGGCGGCAGCCTGCACCAGAAAGTCCACGAGGCCGGTCCGTTCATGGATCACCGCGAGCGGGGCGAGACGCTGGAAGAGCACTATGGCCTGCACCATCCGGTCGAGGTCCAGCCGGGTGGGGTATTCGAGGACCTGGACCTGCCGGCGAGTTTCGAGGTGAATTCCATCCATGGCCAGGGCATCGACCGGCTCGCCCCTGGACTGCGCGCCGAGGCGCTGGCCCCCGATGGCCTGATCGAAGCCGTTTCTGTGAAGGACGCCCGTGCCTTCGCCTGCGGTGTGCAGTGGCACCCGGAATGGCAGGTGCGCAGCCATCCCGTGTACCTTGCCCTGTTCAAGGCGTTCGGCACCGCTTGCCAGGAGCGCGCTGCCGGTCGTTGACTGTCTATCCCGCTCGAACCTTCGAGGTCTTTATGAGCACCCCCCTTGACCGGCTGACCGCCTGGTTGAAAGAACGCAAGATCACCGAAGTGGAATGTCTGGTCGCCGACCTGACCGGCATCGCCCGCGGCAAGATTTCACCCACCGCCAAGTTCCTCAACGAAAAGGGCATGCGCCTGCCGGAGAGCGTGCTCCTGCAGAGCGTGACCGGCGACTACGTCGACGACGACATCTACTACGAGTTGCTCGACCCGGCCGACATCGACATGCACTGCCGACCGGATGACCGGGCGATCTTCCTGGTGCCCTGGGCGCTGGAGCCTACCGCCCTGGTGATCCACGACACCTATGACAAGCGCGGCATCCCCATCGAACTGTCGCCGCGCAACCTGCTCAAGAAGGTGCTCAAGCTCTACGCCGAACGTGGCTGGCAGCCCATCGTCGCGCCGGAGATGGAGTTCTACCTGACCAAGCGCAGCGACGATCCCGACTATCCGCTGCAACCCCCGGTGGGTCGTTCCGGCCGCCAGGAGACCGGGCGCCAGTCTTTTTCCATCGACGCCGCCAACGAATTCGATCCGCTGTTCGAGGACATGTACGACTGGTGTGAAGCCCAGGAGCTGGATCTGGATACCCTGATCCATGAAGAAGGTACCGCCCAGATGGAGATCAACTTCCGTCATGGCGATCCGCTGCACCTGGCCGACCAGATCTTCGTCTTCAAGCGCACCCTGCGCGAGGCGGCCCTCAAGCACAATGTCACCGCCACCTTCATGGCCAAGCCCATGACAGGCGAGCCGGGCAGCGCCATGCACCTGCACCAGAGCGTGGTGGATCCCAAGACCGGTAAGACGGTCTTCTCCAACCCCGACGGCAGCATGAGCGAGCTGTTCCTGCACCATATCGGCGGACTGCAGAAGTACATCCCCGAGGCGTTGCCGCTGTTCGCGCCCAACGTCAATTCCTTCCGCCGCTTCCTGCCCGATACTTCGGCGCCGGTGAACGTGGAGTGGGGCGAGGAGAACCGCACCGTCGGCCTGCGGGTACCGGAATCCGATCCGCAGAATCGCCGGGTGGAGAACCGCCTGGCCGGAGCCGACGCCAATCCCTACCTGGCCCTCGCTGCTAGTCTGCTTTGCGGCTATCTGGGCATGGTGGAGGGCGTGGAGCCGAGCGCACCGGTGCAGGGGCGCGGCTACGAGCGTCGCAACTTGCGCCTGCCGCTGACCCTGGAGGCGGCGTTGGAGCGCATGGAACAGTCGGCGACCCTGGAACGCTACCTGGGCAATCGCTTCACCCGTGGCTACGTCGCGGTGAAGCGCGCCGAGCACGAGAACTACAAGCGCGTGATCAGTTCGTGGGAGCGGGAATTCCTGCTGCTGAGCGTCTGAGCGCGATCCGAGGAGAGGCTTCGTGAACAGCTACACCACCGCCCATTGGCAGGACCTGAGTCGCCGGCATCTGCTGGCGCCCTTCACCGACTACCGCCAGCTCAACGAAAAGGGCGCGCGCATCATCACCAAGGCCGAGGGCGTGCACCTTTGGGACAGCGATGGCCAGCGCATCCTCGACGGCATGGCCGGGCTGTGGTGCGTCAACGTCGGCTACGGGCGGGAGGAGCTGGTCGAGGCGGCCAGCCGCCAGATGCGCGAATTGCCCTACTACAACCTGTTCTTCCAGACCGCCCATCCGCCGGTGCTGGAGCTGGCCAAGACCATCGCCGAGCTGGCGCCGGAGGGCATGAACCATGTCTTCTTCACCGGTTCGGGGTCGGAAGCCAACGACACCGTGCTGCGCCTGGTGCGCCACTACTGGGCGATCAAGGGTCAGCCGGAGAAGCGAGTGGTCATCGGCCGCTGGAACGGCTACCACGGCTCGACCATGGCTGGCGCCAGCCTTGGCGGCATGGCGGCCATGCATGAGCAGGGCGGTCTGTTGCCCGACATCGTCCACATTCCGCAGCCCTACTGGTTCGGCGAAGGCGGCGAGAAGAGTCCAGAAGAATTCGGCATCTGGGCGGCCGATCAGCTGGAGCAGAAGATCCTCGAAGTCGGTGAAGAACGCGTCGCCGCCTTCATCGCCGAGCCGATCCAGGGCGCCGGTGGCGTGGTCATCCCGCCGGAAAGCTACTGGCCGCGGGTGCGCGAGATCCTTGCCAAGTACGACATTCTCTTCATCGCCGACGAGGTCATCTGCGGTTTCGGCCGTACCGGCGAATGGTTCGGCAGCCAATACTACGGCAATGCCCCAGACCTGATGCCCATCGCCAAGGGGCTCACGTCCGGCTACGTGCCCATGGGCGGGGTTATCGTGCGCGACGAAGTGGTCAAGGTGCTGGACGAGGGCGGCGAGTTCTATCACGGCTTCACCTATTCCGGGCATCCGGTGGCGGCGGCCGTAGCGTTGGAGAACATCCGCCTCCTGCGCGACGAGGGCATCGTCGAGCGGGTGCGCAGCAGCACGGCACCCTATTTGCAGAAACGCTGGGCGGAGCTGGCGGATCATCCCCTGGTGGGCGAGACCCGTGGCGTCGGCATGCTCGCCGCGCTGGAACTGGTGCGCGACAAGCGGACGCGGACTCGCTACGAGGGCGGGGCAGGCATGCTCTGCCGCGAGCACTGTTTCCGCAATGGCCTGGTGATGCGGGCGGTGGGCGATACCATGATCATCGCACCACCCCTGGTCATCACCCACGAGTCCATCGACGAGCTGGTCACCCTGGCTCGCCGGAGCCTCGATCAGACCCATGCGGTACTGCGTGACCGTGGCTAATGGCCGCAAGGCTTGAGCCGAGCGGCGGACCTTGCCAGACTGCGCGCGGGCGCTGGCCGCGCACCAAGAAAAACAGACCAAACGATGACCTGAGGAGCACCACCGCATGAATGTTTTTGGCAAGACTCTTCTAGCGCTGAGCCTGGCCGGCCTCTTCGCCGGCAACGCCTCGGCGGATCCCAAGGTGCTGCACGTCTACAACTGGAACGACTACATTGCCGAGGACACCATCGCCAACTTCGAGAAGGAGTCGGGCATCAAGGTGGTCTATGACGTCTACGACAGCAACGAGACCCTCGAGGCCAAGCTGCTGGCCGGCCGTTCCGGCTATGACGTGGTGGTGCCGTCCAACTCCTTCCTGGCCAAGCAGATCAAGGCCGGCGTCTACCAGCCGCTGGACAAATCCAAGCTGTCCAACTACGGCAACCTGGATCCGCAGCTGATGAAGACCCTGGAAGTCAGCGATCCGGGCAACAAGTACGCCATCCCCTACCTGTGGGGCACCATCGGCATCGGCTACAACCCGGCCAAGGTCAAGGCTGCGCTGGGTGACAACGCCCCGGTGGATTCCTGGGACCTGATCTTCAAGCCTGAGAACCTGTCCAAGCTCAAGGGCTGTGGTGTCGCCGTGCTGGATTCGCCCACCGAGATCATCCCGGCCGGCCTGCACTACCTCGGCTACAAGTCGGATAGCCAGGATCCCAAGGAGATCAAGGCCGCCGAGGACCTGTTCCTCAAGGTGCGTCCGTACATCACCTATTTCCACAGCTCCAAGTACATCTCGGACCTGGCCAACGGCAACGTCTGCGTGGCCGTCGGCTACTCCGGCGACATCGCCCAGGCCAAGGCCCGTGCGGCCGACGCCAAGAACGGCGTGACCGTGGCCTACAACATTCCCAAGGAAGGCGCCGGTACCTTCTTCGACACCATGGCCATTCCGAAGGACGCCGAGAACCCCGAGGGCGCGCTCAAGTTCATCAACTACATCATGGAGCCCAAGGTGATCGCCGCGATCAGCGACTACGTGCAGTATCCCAACGGCAACAAGGCGGCGACCCCGCTGGTGGCCGAAGAGATCCGCACCAATCCCGGCATCTACCCGACCCAGGAAACCATGACCAAGCTGTATGCCTTCCCGGACCTTCCGGCCAAGACTCAGCGTCTGATGACGCGTACCTGGACCACCATCAAGTCCGGCAAGTGATGTCTTCCGCCTCGCGCGGATGAAAGGACGGCACGCCGGATCGACTCCGGCGTGCCGTACGTCTGTATGGACCGCTGAAAGGGCATCGGTACCGATGCCCACCCACCAAGGAGCCGCCCGTGCTTTCGTTGCGTAAAACCCTGCTGGCCGTGACCACCCTGACCGTCATGGGCACTGCCGTCGCCGAGCCGACCGTACGTGTCTACAACTGGAGCGATTACGTCGGCGAGACCACCCTCGAAGACTTCCAGAAGGCCACCGGCATCACCCCGGTGTACGACGTGTTCGACTCCAACGAGACCCTCGAAGGCAAGCTGCTGGCAGGCCACACCGGGTACGACGTGGTGGTGCCCTCGAGCAACTTCCTGGCCAAGCAGATCAAGGCGGGCGCCTTCCAGAAGCTGGACAAAAGCCAGTTGCCGAATTGGCAGAATCTCGATCCGGCGCTGCTCAAGCAGCTGGAAAAGAGCGATCCGGGCAACCAGTACGGGGTTCCCTACCTGTGGGGTACCAACGGCATCGGCTACAACGTCGACAAGGTCAAGGCCGCGCTGGGCACCGACAAGCTCGATTCCTGGGCCATCCTGTTCGAACCCGAGAACCTCAAGAAGCTGAGCAAGTGCGGCGTCTCCTTCATGGATTCGCCCGATGAGGTCTATCCGGCCGTCCTGCAATACCTGGGGCTCGACCCCAACAGCACCAACCCTGAAGACTACAAGAAGGCCGAGGCGCAACTGCTCAAGGTGCGTCCGTACATCACCTACTTCCATTCCTCCAAGTACATCTCGGACCTGGCCAACGGCAATATCTGCGTGGCCTTCGGGTACTCCGGCGATGTGTTCCAGGCACGTTCGCGTGCCGCGGAGGCGAAGAAGGGCGTCAACATCGGCTACGCGATTCCCAAGGAAGGCGCGAACCTCTGGTTCGACCTGCTGGCCATCCCCAAGGATGCCAAGAACGTGAAGGAGGCCCATGCCTTCATCAACTATCTGCTGCAGCCCGAGGTGATCGCCAAGGTCAGTGACTACGTCGGCTACGCCAACCCCAATCCCAAGGCTGGCGAGTTGATGAATGCCGAATTGCGGCAGGACGAGACCGTCTATCCCCCGCAAGCGGTGATGGACAAGCTGTACGTCATGAAGGAGCTGCCCCCGCAGATCCTGCGCCTGGAGACCCGCAGCTGGACGCGGGTCAAGTCCGGTAAATAATCAACGCTAAGCGGACCGGCCGGGCCGGTCCCTCGATTTTCCTGGGGAGATGTACATGGCGACCGCCACCAGTGCCTTCAAGAAAGCCGCCACCGGCGACCAGAAAGCCAAGGAAGTCCTGGTCAAGATCGACCGGGTCACCAAGAAGTTCGATGAAACCGTCGCTGTCGACGACGTCTCCCTGACCATCAACAAGGGCGAGATCTTCGCCCTGCTCGGCGGCTCGGGTTCGGGCAAGTCGACCCTGCTGCGCATGCTGGCGGGCTTCGAGCGGCCGAGCGAAGGACGCATCTTCCTCGATGGCGTGGACATCACCGACATGCCGCCCTACGAGCGGCCGATCAATATGATGTTCCAGTCCTATGCGCTGTTCCCGCACATGAGCGTGGAGCAGAACATCGCCTTCGGCCTCAAGCAGGACAAGCTGCCCAAGGCCGAGATCGACGCCCGCGTGGCCGAGATGCTCAAGCTGGTGCACATGACCCAGTACGCCAAGCGCAAGCCGCACCAGCTCTCCGGTGGCCAGCGCCAGCGGGTAGCCCTGGCGCGCTCCCTGGCCAAGCGGCCCAAGCTGTTGCTGCTCGACGAGCCCATGGGCGCCCTGGACAAGAAGCTGCGCTCGCAGATGCAGCTGGAGTTGGTGGAGATCATTGAGCGCGTGGGCGTGACCTGCGTGATGGTAACCCACGACCAGGAAGAGGCCATGACCATGGCCGAGCGCATCGCCATCATGCACCTGGGCTGGATCGCCCAGGTGGGCAGCCCCATGGACATCTACGAAACCCCGGCGAGCCGGCTGGTCTGCGAGTTCATCGGCAGCGTCAATATCTTCGATGGCGAGCTGACCGACGACGGCGCCGACCACGCCATCATCCGGAGTCCGCAACTGGAGCGCCCGATCTACATCGGTCACGGCATCAGCACCCGCGCCCAGGAAAAGCAGATCACCTTCGCGGTGCGGCCCGAAAAGCTGCTGATGGGCACCAGCCTGCCGGCGGATCATGAACATCCGGATTACAACTGGTGCAGCGGCACCGTGCATGACATCGCCTACCTGGGCGGCCATTCGGTGTACTACGTCAAGCTGGTTACCGGGCCTATCGTCCAATGCTTCATCGCCAACGCCGAGCGCCTCGGCAAGCGGCCCACCTGGGACGATCCCGTGGTGGTGTACTGGGAAGACGACAGCGGCGTGGTACTGCAAGCATGACCAGACCTCCCTTGCTCAAGCGCCTGCTGGATGGCCGCCGCCTGACCATCGGCGTGCCCTTCGTCTGGCTGTTACTGTTCTTCCTGCTGCCGTTCCTGATCGTGCTGAAGATCAGCTTCTCGCTGGCGGACGTGGCCATCCCGCCCTATACCGAGCTGTTCAGCTACGCCGACCAGCAACTGGATATCGCGCTCAACTTCGGCAACTACCTGATGTTCGCCGGCGATCCGCTGTATCTGGACGCCTACCTCGGCTCGCTGAAGATGGCCGGCATCAGCACCCTGATCTGCCTGGTGGTGGGCTACCCGATGGCCTATGCCATCGCCCGTGCCAGCCGCGAGAAGCAGACGGTCCTGCTGCTGCTGATCATGATGCCGACCTGGACCGCCATCCTCATCCGCGTCTACGCCTGGATGGGGCTGCTTTCCACCAACGGCCTGATCAACAGCTTCCTGATGAGTCTCGGGATCATCAGCAATCCGCTGCAGATGCTCAACACCAACTTCGCGGTGTACCTGGGCATCGTCTATTCCTACCTGCCGTTCATGATCCTGCCGCTGTTCGCCAACTTGGTGAAGCACGACCTGACCCTGCTGGAAGCGGCGGGGGACCTCGGTGCCAGCCGTTTCACCAGCTTCTGGAAGATCACCGTGCCGCTGTCGAAGAACGGCATCATCGCCGGCTGCATGCTGGTGTTCATCCCGGCGGTGGGCGAATTCGTCATTCCCGAACTGCTCGGTGGCCCGGAGACCCTGATGATCGGCCGCGTGCTCTGGCAGGAATTCTTCAACAACCGCGACTGGCCGGTGGCCTCGGCCCTGGCGGTGGTGATGCTGCTGATCCTCATCGTGCCCATCGTGCTGTTCAACAAAAACCAGGCTAAAGAACTGGAGGGCAAACTATGAGAGGCCTCAAGTTCACCAACCTGATGCTGGTGCTGGGACTGCTGTTCATCTACCTGCCGATGGTCATCCTGGTCATCTACTCCTTCAACGAGTCGCGCCTGGTGACCGTCTGGGGCGGCTGGTCGGTGAAGTGGTACGTCGGCCTGCTGGACAACAATCAGCTGATGAGCGCGGTGTTCCGCTCCCTGGAGATCGCCTTCTACACGGCCATCTCCTCGGTGATCCTCGGTACCCTGGCGGCCTTCGTGCTGACCCGCATCCCGCGCTTCCGCGGCCGTACCCTGTTCGGCGGCATGGTCACGGCGCCGCTGGTCATGCCCGAGGTCATCACCGGCCTGTCGCTGCTGCTGTTGTTCGTCTCCATGGCGCAACTGATCGGCTGGCCCCAGGACCGAGGCGTGGTGACCATCTGGATCGCCCACACCAGCTTCTGCGCCTCCTATGTGGCGGTGGTGGTGTCCTCGCGCCTGCGCGAGCTGGACCTCTCTATCGAGGAAGCGGCCATGGACCTGGGCGCCCGGCCCTGGAAGGTGTTCCTGCTGATCACCATCCCCATGATCGCGCCCTCGCTGGCGGCGGGCGGCATGATGTCCTTCGCCCTGTCGCTGGATGATCTGGTGCTGGCGAGCTTCGTCTCCGGCCCCGGCTCGACCACCCTGCCGATGGAGGTGTTCTCCGCCGTGCGCCTGGGCGTGAAGCCGGAGATCAACGCCATCGCCAGCCTCATCCTGCTGGCGGTCTCGCTGTTCACCTTCCTGGCCTGGTACTTCACCCGCCGCGCCGAGAAGAAGCGTATCCAGGGGCTGCAGGAAGCCATGGATGCCACGACCTCCGAGATCACCCAGCGCGAACGCGAAACGACGACCCTCACAGCCCCGCCGGCCAACAGCTGAGTTGTGCTTCGTTTCCTCTCCCGCCGGGAGAGGGTCAGGGTGCGGGCCGCTGTTTGCCAACCGGCCATGCACTGCGAGGATGTGAGCACGGGAAACGGCGACCCCTCGGGCGCCGCCGGCTGGCAGCTAGGTGACGCTTCGTCCCTCTCCCTGTGGGAGAGGGTTAGGGTGAGGGCGGTTGTTTGCTAAAATTCGAAGCACTGCAACGATAAGCGGCCCCCATGAAACAGTACCTCGACCTGATGCGCCATGTGCGCGACCACGGCACCTTCAAGAGCGACCGCACCGGCACCGGCACCTATAGCGTGTTCGGCTACCAGATGAGATTCGATCTGGCCGATGGCTTCCCCCTGGTCACCACCAAGAAGTGCCACCTCAGATCCATCATCCACGAACTGCTGTGGTTCCTGCAGGGCGATACCAACATTCGCTACCTGAAGGACAACGGCGTCTCCATCTGGGACGAATGGGCCGACGAGAACGGCGAGCTTGGACCGGTCTACGGCTACCAGTGGCGCAGCTGGCCAGCACCGGACGGTCGCCACATCGACCAGATCGCCGGAGTGGTGGACATGATCCGCGCCAAGCCCGATTCACGCCGGCTGATCGTCTCGGCCTGGAATCCGGCGCTGGTGGATGAGATGGCCCTGCCGCCGTGCCATGCGCTGTTCCAGTTCTACGTGGCCGACGGTCGCCTGAGTTGCCAGCTGTATCAGAGGTCCGCCGACATCTTCCTTGGCGTGCCCTTCAACATCGCCAGCTATGCGCTGCTGACCCTGATGGTGGCCCAGGTCACCGGCCTGCAACCGGGTGAATTCATCTGGACCGGCGGCGACTGCCATCTCTACGCCAACCACCTGGAGCAGGCTGATCTGCAGCTGACTCGCGACCCCCTGCCGCTGCCGACCATGCAGCTCAATCCGGCGGTGCAGGATCTGTTCGCCTTTCGCTTCGAAGACTTCGAGCTGCAGGGCTACCAGGCCCATCCGCACATCAAGGCGCCAGTCGCCATCTGAGTCTGCGGCCGGATCGCTTCAGGCGGTCCGGTCGTGTGCCAGCACTTCATCCACCAGCTGTTCCGGCGGCTTGCGCACGTCCAGTACCTGGGCATCCAGGTTTCCAGGCGCTTCCAGGGTGTCGAGCTGACTCTGCAGCAGCTTGGGGTCGAAGAAGTGGCCACGGCGCTTGCCGATGCGCTCGGCCAGCAGTTCCGGCGAGCCCTTGAGGAACAGCAGGCGAACACCTGCGAGCCCGTCCAGCAGCCGATCGCGATAGACCTGCTTGAGTGCCGAGCAGGCGAACACCCGTGTCGTGCCCTCGGCCTGGGCCTGCTGCATGGCGGCGTGGATGGCGTCCAGCCAGGGCCAGCGATCTTCATCGGTGAGGGCGATGCCCTGGGCCATCTTGTCCTTGTTGGCCTGGCTGTGGAAGGTGTCGGCGTCGTCGAAACGACAGCCCAGTCGGCTGGCGAGCAATTCGCCCAGGGTGGTCTTGCCACTGCCCGAGACGCCCATTATCAGGTAGATCATCGTCGGCACTCCGCGTGAGGGTTCGCCTCGCTATAGAGTCCCTAGAGCGGCGTTTGCTCCGGCCGCAGACGACTGCTCCAGGTGGCACCGATGGAGGCGGCGATGATGCAGGCCAGTGCGAACCACTGCGGCAGGCCGAGAATCTCGCCGAGGAACACCCAGCCGGAGAGGGCGCCCAGTGCGGGCTCCAGACTCATCAGGGTGCCGAAGGTGGACGCGGGTAGGCGGGTCAGCGCCACCATTTCCAGGGCATAGGGAATCGCCGTGGACAGCAGTGCCAGGCCCAGTGCCAGGGGCCAGATGTCGGGTTGCAGCAGATGGGCACCGCTGTGGGCGATGCCGATGGGCAGGATGACCAGGGCGCCGATGGTGGCACCGAAGGCGACCGTCCCGGTGCCGTGTACCGCGCCCGCCCGCTTGCCCAGCACGATGTAGATCGCCCAGCAGGCCCCGGCGCCCAGGGCCAGGGCGGTACCCAGGGGATCGAGTGCCGAGGTGTTGTGGCCGAAGGGCAGCAGCACCGCCAGGCCGGCGATCACCAGGGCTATCCATAGCAGGTCCAGCCAGCGGCGCAGGGCGCAGATCGCCACCACCAGTGGCCCGACGAACTCCAGGCCCACGGCGATGCCGATCGGCAGGCGTTGCATGGCCAGGTAGATCGTCAGGTTCATCACGCCCATGGCGACGCCATAGCCCAGCAGGCTGCCCAGGGCCTCGCGGCGAAAGGTGCGCCAGGGCCGCAGCACGGCGAGTAGCACCAGGGCAGCGAAGATCAGTCGCAGGGTGGTGACGCCCACCGGATCGAGGCGCAGGAACAGCGTCTTGGCCAGGCTGGCACTGGCCTGGATCGAGGTCATGGCGACCAGCAGGAGGGCGACGGCGAACAGCGGAGAGCGGGCAGACATCGGCAGGGCTCGACTAGCGGGCCCGCCAGCATAGGTCATCCTACCTGTGCCGCAAGTTCAACTGCGACCTCAATGTGTTTTGGAGCGCAGGCGCAGCTGCTCGGGGCTATCGCGATTCTCGTGGACCTGCTCGAGGTAGCGCTGCTGCTCTTCGCTCTGCGCGACCTGCACGCAACGGGCGTAGCCGGCGTCCCAGCCTTGCTGGTAGGGCTTCTCCGCAGCGAAGCGGCGCAGGTCCTTGTGCACGTAGCCGATGCCGTTGACCGCCTGCTTGCCGGTCTGGCAACCGTCGCTGAAGCCGTCGGCGTAGGCGGGCGGATAGCCCTGGGCGATCAACTGATCGTGATAGCTGGCACAGGCCGTCAGAGCGGACAGCAACGCGGACAACAAGGCAACGCGACGGAAGATAGCCATGGGGCCTCCTCGCGGGATACTACAACCGATCCCTATACCTACAGCTTAGACAGCGCCCTGTGAGAAATTCGTCAAAAAACGCAGTGGCGACAACTTGCCGACGGGCGTGGTGGCGGGCGCCGACAAAATGCATGGCAGGGCGTTGCTCGCCTTGCCTCCGTCGTCGCCCCGGTCGCAGAATGCGGACACTGCCTGCATGCCTGACAAGGACTTACGATGCACGATCCCGTCGCGGCCGGTCTCCGGCTCGCTCCCGATGAGTTGACCCGCCCCTTCGCTCCCGAACAATTCTCCTTCACCGATACCGATCAACTCGAACCCTTCCGCGGCATCCTCGGCCAGGAGCGGGCGGTGGAAGCCTTGCAGTTCGGGGTGGCCATGCCGCGGCCTGGCTACAACGTCTTCGTCATGGGCGAGCCGGGCACCGGTCGCTTCTCCTTCGTCCAGCGCTATCTCAAGGCCGAGGCCAAGCGCCAGCCCACCCCCAACGACTGGGTCTACCTGAACCATTTCGACGAGCCCCGCGCGCCCAAGGTGCTGGAGCTGCCGCCGGGTGAGGGTGAAACCTTCGTCGCCGACATGGCGCATTTCATCGACAACCTGCTGGCTACCTTTCCGGCCGTGTTCGAGCACCCGGCGTTCCAGCAAAAGAAGAACGCCATCGAGCGGGCCTTCAACCAACGCTACGACCAGGCCCTGGATGTGGTGGAAAAGCTCGCCCTGGAAAAGGACATCGCGCTCTACCGCGATGCCAACAACGTCGCCTTTACCCCGATGAAAGAGGGCAAGGCGCTGGACGAGGCCGACTTCGCCCAGTTGCCGGAGGCCGAGCGCGAGCGCTTCCATGCCGACATCTCCAGTCTGGAAGAGCGCCTCAACGAAGAGCTGGCCAGCCTGCCGCAGTGGCGGCGCGAATCGAGCAATCAACTGCGGGCGCTCAACGAAGACACCATCATCCAGGCCCTGCAGCCGCTGCTGGCGCCGCTGTCGGAGAAGTACAACGATAACCCCGGGGTCTGCGCCTACCTGCAGGCCATGCAGGTGGACCTGCTCAAGACCGTGGTCGAGCAACTGGCTGACGACGCCAAGCCCGACATGCAGCGGCGCAAGGAGCTGCGCGAGCAGTACGAGCCCAATCTGATCATCGGCCACCACGCCACCGGTGGCGCCCCTGTGGTGTTCGAATCCCACCCGACCTACGACAATCTCTTCGGGCGCATCGAATACCAGTCCGACCAGGGCGCGCTCTACACCAACTATCGCCAACTGCGCCCGGGTGCGTTGCATCGCGCCAATGGCGGCTTCCTTATCGTCGAGGCGGAAAAGCTTCTGACCGAGCCCTTCGTCTGGGATGCCCTCAAGCGTGCCCTGCATTCCCGCCAGCTGAAGATGGAATCGCCGCTGGCCGAGCTGGGGCGCCTCACCGCCATGAGCCTGGCGCCGCAGCAGATTCCCCTTCAGCTCAAGGTCATCATCATCGGTTCGCGGAACATCTATTACACCCTGCAAGAGGTCGATTCGGACTTCCAGGAGATGTTCCGGGTGCTGGTGGACTTCGACGAAGAGCTGCCGCTGCGTGACGAAAGCCTCGAGCAGTTCGCCCAGTTGCTCAAGACCCGGACCTCGGAAGAGGGCATGGCGCCCCTGACGTCGGCTGCCGTGGCCCGGCTGGCCACCTACAGCGCCCGCCTGGCCGAGCACCAGGGGCGGCTGTCGGCGCGCATCGGTGATCTGTTCCAACTGGTCAGCGAGGCCGACTTCATTCGCCATCTGGCCGGAGACGCCCTTACCGACAAGGGGCACGTCGAGCGGGCGCTCAAGGCCAAGGAAACCCGTACCGGCCGCGTCTGCGCCAGGGTGCTGGACGACATGCTCACCGGGCTGATTCTCATCGATACCCAGGGCGCCGCGGTAGGCAAGTGCAACGGCCTCACCGTGCTGGAAGTGGCCGATTCCGCCTTCGGCATGCCGGCGCGGATTTCCGCCACCGTCTATCCGGGCGCCAGCGGCATCCTCGACATCGAGCGGGAGGTCAGCCTCGGCCAGCCGATCCACTCCAAGGGCGTGATGATCCTCACCGGCTACCTCGGCAGTCGCTATGCCCAGGAATTCCCCCTGTCGATCTCGGCCAGCATCGCCCTGGAGCAGTCCTATGGCTACGTGGATGGCGACAGCGCCTCCCTCGGCGAGGCCTGCACCCTGATCTCCGCCCTGTCGCGCACACCGCTCAAGCAGTGCTTCGCCATCACCGGTTCCATCAACCAGTTCGGCGAGGTGCAGCCGGTTGGCGGGGTGAACGAGAAGATCGAAGGCTTCTTCCGCCTCTGCCAGGCGCGAGGCCTCACCGGCGAGCAGGGCGTCATCATCCCCCGCGCCAACGTGACCAACCTGATGCTCGACGAGACGGTCCTGGAAGCCGTGCGCGAAGGCCGGTTCCACGTCTATGCCGTGCGTCAGGCGGACGAGGCCCTGTCGCTGCTGGTGGGCGAGCCCGCTGGTGCGCCGGATGCCAAGGGTCGCTTTCCCGCGGGCAGCGTCAATGCCCGGGTGGTACAGCGTCTCAAGGAAATCGCCGAGCTCGAGCTGGAAGATGAACTGGCCGACAAACTCAGTGATAACTCCAAGGCAAAAGGGAAAAACAACGAAGCGGAGTAGAACTGAGTCCCAGGGGGCCGGTCGGATTTTGTACAAGGCGCTGCAGCCCAAGTAGCACGGCGCCCAGACCCGCTTGCCCCCTGTCGACCAACAGGGTTGTCCACAGCTTGTGTGGATACCTCTGGTGCTAGGACCGGCGAGTATCCAGCGCTTCGAGAGGATGACGCCATGTCCCGTACCATCACCCTGATCCGTCCCTGCCTGGGCCTCGTCACCCGTATCGAATGCGAGATCAAGCCGCTCGGTCAGGAGCAGGGGCTCTGGACACTGCTGTGCGCCGCCGGCCTCAATGGCCAGCAGCCTACCGCCATCAAGGCTCAAGGCCCCTTCCACGGTCCCAAGGCTGCCGAAGGCGTGATGACGGCTATCGCCGAGAACCTGGTGGAGCAAGGTTACATCCAGGTCGAAGAGACCCAGATCTGGCGTCTGCACATGCAGGGCGAGCTGCGCAAGATGAACGGCGAGCGCACCCATCACCAGGTGCGTTTCCAGGTCGGTCCCGACGCCTGAACGGCGGTCAACCTGCCGCATTGGTCAGGCCTCAACGCCTCGGTATACTCGCCCGGCCCTGGTAAACCGAGCGAGATCGCATGGAACGTCTGATCGAAAAAGTCCTTTACGCCTCCCGTTGGCTGTTGGCACCCATCTATATGGGCCTGTCGCTAGCGCTCATTCTGCTGGCGCTGAAGTTCTTTCAGGAAGTCTTTCACGTCCTGCCGCACATCTTCGAATCCACCGAAGCCGAGCTTATTTTGCTGGTGCTATCGCTCATCGACATGGCCCTGGTGGGTGGTCTGCTGGTCATGGTGATGATCTCCGGCTACGAGAACTTCGTTTCCCAGCTGGACATCGACGAAGGCTCGGAGAAGCTCAGCTGGCTGGGCAAGATGGATTCGGGGTCGCTGAAGAACAAGGTCGCCGCCTCCATCGTCGCCATTTCTTCGATCCATCTGTTGCGCATCTTTATGGATGCCCAGAACACCAATCCCGAATACCTGAAGTGGTACGTGATCATTCACTTGGTGTTCGTGGTGTCGGCCTTCGCCATGGGCTATCTGGATCGCCTGACCAAGCACTGAAGGACGCCGCTCGTCTGGCGCTGGCATCTTTCGCTTACGCTTTGTGGATTGCGCCGCTGCGCTTGCCTGGCCTAGGTTGTCCAATGCTCGCAGCCGCCGCTCGGTGCCGCTCCCGGCTCCCAGCTCGACCCGGAGGTCCCCATGCAGTTGACGGAATTGACTCAGCGCGCCCAGGCCGGAGAGGTCCGGGAGCTCAACCTGCTGTCCATCGAGGGCGGTTTCTACGTGCTCGAGGTGCTCACCCAGGAAGGCCGCACGCAACTGACCGGCCGTGACGGCCACTTCTATCGCCTGGGCTCGGCCGCCCAGGCCCGCCGGCTATTGGCCGACCTGCCGGCGTTGCCGTGCTTTCTCATCCAGCACAGCGCCTACGACGAAATGGTCGGCATGGCGCCGCGCTCCAGCGAGCCCCTGAAGATTCCGCTGAACTACCGGAACGCCTCTTGAGGCCGGGCGCCGTTCGGCGCCTGCTGCCGGTCTTCGGCGACCAGCTCTCGCCCCGGCTGGCATCCCTGCGCCAGGCCGACCCTGCGCAGGACGTGCTGCTGCTGGCGGAAGTCCCCAGCGAAACCTCTTACGTACCCCACCATCCGCGCAAGATCGCCTTCATCTTCAGCGCCATGCGGCACTTCGCCGAAGAGCTACGGGAGCGTGGCTTCCGGGTCGTATACCGTACGCTGGACGATCCAGATAACCAGGGCTCACTGCCGGCCGAGATCGCCCACTGGAGCGCGGCTCTCCAGGCGGCCGAGGTGCATCTCACCGAGACCGGCGAGTGGCGGCTGGAGCAGGCCCTGCGCGAGCTGGAACTGCCTGTGCCGGTGCAGTGGCACCGTGATGACCGCTTCCTCTGCAGTCGCGCGGCCTTCGCCCGCTGGGCCGGGGCCAAGTCAAGTCTGCGCATGGAGAGCTTCTATCGCGGTATGCGCCGGCGCCATGGCTGGTTGATGGCCGGGCCGGACGAACCCTGCGGTGGCGCCTGGAATCTGGACAAGGACAATCGCAAGGCCCTGCCCAAAGCCTACGTCGTTCCGGAGACATTCGCGTCTCCCCCTGACGCCTGTACCCGCGAGGTCCTTGCCCTCGTCGGCCAGCGTTTCGCCCACCATTATGGCCGGCTGGAGGGATTCGACTATCCGGTGACGCGCGAAGACGCCGAACGTCTCTGGCAACACTTCCTCGATTCGGGCCTGCACGATTTTGGCGACTACCAAGACGCCATGGCCCGCGGCGAGCCCTATCTCTATCACGCCCGGATCAGCGCGGCGCTCAATGTCGGTCTGCTGGACGTGCGGCACCTGTGCGAAGACATCGACACGGCCTATCGCGAGGGGCGGGTACCGCTGAACAGTGCAGAAGGTTTCCTGCGGCAGCTCATCGGTTGGCGTGAGTACGTGCGCGGCATCTACTGGCTGCGCATGCCGGACTATGCCGAACTCAACGTCCTGGGTAACCACCGTGCTCTGCCGGAGTTCTACTGGACCGGCGATACCAGTATGGCCTGCATGCGCGAGAGCATCGGCCAGACCCTGGAGCTGGCCTATGCCCACCACATCCAGCGGCTGATGGTCACGGGTAATTTCGCCCTGCTCGCCGGCATTGCGCCCCAGGCCATCGGTGAATGGTACCTGGCGGTGTATCTCGATGCCTTCGAGTGGGTCGAGCTGCCCAATACCCAGGCGATGGTCATGCATGCGGACGGTGGCTATCTCGGCAGCAAACCCTATTGCGCGAGCGGCCAGTACATCCGCCGCCAGTCCAACTACTGCAAGGGCTGTCACTACCAGGTCAGCGAAGCGCTAGGCGAAACAGCCTGTCCCTTCAATGCCCTTTACTGGCACTTCCTGATCCGGCATCGCGGCCGCTTCGCCAGCTATCCGCGAATGCGTAACCTCTACCGCAATCTCGACCGCCAGGCCCCCGAGCGGCAGCAGGCCCTCTGGCAGCGGGGCCAAGCATTGCTGGCGCGGCTGGATGCGGGCGAATCCCTATGAAAAAGAGCGATCTGCCTACCAAACTCTGCCCGGTCTGCCAGCGTCCTTTCGCCTGGCGCAAGAAATGGGAGCGCAACTGGGACGAGGTGCGCTATTGCTCCGAGCGTTGTCGCCGCCAGCGCAGCGCCACCGGCGGCGAGGCCAGCCCCTGATGTGCTAGGCTCGGCTCTTTTTTCCGCCATGGACAAGCCGCTATGAACGACATCCTCCTCGACACCGACGAAGCCCGCGTCAGCTACGGTATCGGCCGCCAGCTGGGCGATCAGCTGCGCCAGAACCCGGTCCCGGGCATGCAACTGGCCGCCGTGCTCGCCGGTCTCACCGAGGCATTCGCCGGCCAGGCCTCCAAGGTGGACGTCGAGGCGTTGAACGCCAGCTTCCGCGTCATCCGCGAGCGCATGCAGGAAGAGGCCAAGGTCAAGGCCGCTGCCGCAGCCCAGGAAGGTGTCGACTACCTGAAGGCCAACGCCGAGCGCCCGGGTGTGGTGGTGTTGCCCTCGGGGCTGCAGTACGAGGTGCTGACGCAAGGGGAGGGCGCCACGCCCACCCGTGAAGACCAGGTGCGTACCCACTACCACGGTACCCTGATCGACGGCAGCGTCTTCGACAGCTCCTACGAGCGCGGCCAGCCCGCCGAGTTTCCGGTAGGTGGTGTCATCGCCGGCTGGACCGAGGCCCTGCAACTGATGCCGGCCGGTAGCAAGTGGCGCCTGCACGTGCCCAGCGAACTGGCCTATGGCGCCCAGGGCGTCGGTGGCATCCCGCCGCACAGCGTGCTGGTATTCGACGTCGAGTTGCTCGACGTCCTCTGAGATGTCAGGCGTCCAGGCGCAGCGTCTCGTTTTCCGGGCGCAGCGCCAGGGCGTAGCTGAAGAGGAAGACCTGGCGGATCTGTTCCTTCACCACCCGCGGCTCGCTGGAGGTGAGACTGTGCAGATCCAGCTCGCCCAGGTCCTTGAGTTCTTCCAGGGCCGTTTCGTCCAGCTCCGCGCAGACCTTGCCGGTTTCCCGGTTGAGGATGCGCAGATAGGGATGGGGTCGGTCCAGCCAGGCGTCGATCAGATAAGTCATGGTAGGCGCTCCTGTGTCGCTATTTATGAGAATAATTCTTATTATCTAAAAGGCAAGGGGATTACCTGACTTTTTTGGTCGGACATGAAAAAGCCCGCGGTCTTTCGACGGCGGGCTTTTCGTTGCAGTGAGCGGTCAGTGGGTACGTGCGACCGAGAACTGGCCAAGTTCAACCAGGGCGTCTCGATAGGGGCTGGCGGGCAGGACTTCCAGGCAGGCAATCGCGCGCTCGGCGAATTCCTGGGCCTTGCGTGCGGTGTAGTCGAGGGCACCGGCGGCTTCGACGGCGGCGCGCACGCTCTCCAGGTCCTGGCTACCGCCCTGGCGGATCGCCTGGCGTACCAGGGCGGCCTGCTCGGCAGTGCCTTCGCGCATGGTCACGATCAGCGGCAGGGTGGGCTTGCCTTCGGCCAGGTCGTCACCGACGTTCTTGCCCAAGGTAGCGGCGTCGCCTTGGTAGTCCAGCAGGTCGTCGACCAGCTGGAAGGCGACACCCAGGTGATCGCCATAGCGACGCAGGGCTTCCGCCTGCTCGGGGCTCGCCCCGGCCAGGATCGCCGCGCTGTGGGTGGAGGCTTCGAAGAGCATGGCGGTCTTGCCGCGGATGACCTCCATGTAGATCTCTTCGGTGGTGCTGGCGTCGCGAATCTTCGACAGCTGCAGCACTTCGCCCTCGGCGATGACACGGGTCGCCTGGGAGATGATGCGCATCACTTCCATCGAGCCGAGGGCCACCATCATCTCGAAGGAGCGGGCATAGAGGAAGTCGCCCACCAGCACGCTCGGCGCATTGCCCCAGAGGGCGTTGGCGGTGGAACGACCGCGGCGCATACCCGAGGCGTCGACCACATCGTCGTGCAGCAGGGTGGAGGTGTGCAGGAACTCGATGGTGGCCGCCAGCAACTGCAGGTCGTGATCCGCGCGCCCGAGGGCCTTGCCGGCCAGCAGCACCAGCAGCGGACGCAGGCGCTTGCCGCCGGCGGAGACGATGTAGTCGCCAATCTTCTCGACCAGCGGCACGCGCGAAGTCAGCTGCTGGCGGATGATGCCGTCTACGGCGGCGAAGTCGTCCGTCACCACGCGATAGAAGGACTGGGATTGCTGCGTCATTGAGAGGTGTCCACTGGAGTTCCGGGCAAGATTCAGGCGGCCGGATGGCGCATCACCGCCAGACTATGCCCTAGGGACCGGCCCGAGTGCCATGCCCAGGGAAAGCCTTCGCGCTCTCGCGGCTGCCGATTTCGGGCCAGCTCCGGCCCGGCATGGCTGCTGAACGAGGTTGCGCGGCATGCTAGGGGTGGGGTGGGGGCCTGTCAAGGCGCGGGCCGGCGGCTCTTGCCTCCTGCTCGCTGCTTGCGTAGAATCGCGGGCCCTGAACATTCCTAGGGTTAACCCCCTGTCTTACGCAATTGCGCGGCGCTCCTTCCGGTCCCGCGCAGCCATGCCGGTCGACGATACCTCCTATAAAGCACCGGGTGAGCAGGTTAAACGGAGATTTACCATGTCCTACGCAGTTATCGTTACCGGTGGCAAGCAATACAAGGTCGCCGAAGGCGAATACCTGAAGGTCGAGAAACTCGACATCGCCACCGGTGAAACCGTCACCTTCGACCAGGTTCTGCTGGTTGGCAACGGTGACGACGTCAAGATCGGTCTGCCGGTCGTTGATGGTGCCAAAGTGACCGCCGAAGTGACCGCCCAGGGCCGTCACAACAAGGTCACCATCATCAAATTCCGTCGTCGTAAGCATCACATGAAGCGTCAGGGCCACCGTCAGTGGTTCACTGAAATCAAGATCACTGGCATCCAGGCCTGATCTCGCCTCTAACGGAGAATTGACTCATGGCACACAAAAAAGCGGGTGGTTCTACTCGTAACGGTCGCGATTCCGAAAGCAAACGCCTTGGCGTGAAGCTGTACGGCGGCCAGGTCGTCAAGGCCGGCAACATCATCGTGCGTCAGCGCGGCACCCAGTACCATGCCGGTTACGGCGTGGGCCTCGGCAAGGATCACACCCTGTTCGCGAAAGTGGACGGCGTGATCAAGTTCGACGTGAAGGGCGCCTTCGGCCGTCGTTACGTGAGCATCGTCGCCGCCGCCTAAGGCTCGTGACGAAAGAAAAGCCCTGTCTACCCGACGGGGCTTTTTCGTTTGTAGTTAAGCTAGTGTGGTGTTTCAGAAATTACCTGCACAATTTTGGCGGCGCTTTTTCGGCCTAGGCGTTGTTGCCACTCCTCGCCATGGCCCTGCTATGACTCGTCACGGCGCCTAGCCCAGGGCAAAAAATCACTCGCCAATTCTTGCGCGAACTTCTGAAACACCACACTAGTTCCTTGTTTGCAGCGGCCCGCGAGCGCGGGAGGTCCAGATGAAATTCGTCGATGAAGTATCCATACACGTAAAAGCGGGTGACGGCGGCAACGGCATGATGAGTTTCCGCCGGGAGAAATTCATCGAAAAGGGTGGCCCCAATGGTGGTGATGGCGGCGATGGTGGGTCGATCTGGCTCGAAGCCGATATCAACCTGAACACCCTGGTCGATTACCGTTACACCCGCCGCTTCACCGCGCAGAACGGTGAAAAGGGCGGCAGTACCGAGTGCACGGGGGCCAAGGGTGAAGACCTGGTGCTGCCGGTGCCGGTAGGTACCACGGTGATCGATGCGGCGACCCAGGAAATCATCGGTGACCTGACTCAGCCCGGTCAGCGCATCCGCGTCGTCCAGGGCGGCTGGCACGGCCTGGGCAATACCCGGTTCAAGTCCAGCACCAATCGCGCGCCGCGGCAGACCACGCCCGGCAAGCCCGGGGAAGAGCGCGATCTCAAACTGGAGCTCAAGGTGCTGGCGGACATCGGTCTGCTCGGCCTGCCCAATGCCGGCAAGAGCACCTTCATTCGTGCGGTGTCGGCGGCCAAGCCCAAGGTGGCGGACTATCCCTTCACTACCCTGGTGCCAAACCTTGGCGTAGTCAGTGTGGGGCGCTTCAAGAGCTTCGTGGTCGCCGACATCCCCGGGCTGATCGAAGGCGCCTCCGAAGGTGCCGGCCTGGGCATCCGCTTCCTCAAGCACCTGGCGCGTACCCGCTTGCTGCTGCACCTGGTCGACATGGCGCCCCTGGACGAGAGCGATCCGGCCGAAGCCGCCGAGACCATCATCAATGAGCTGACCAAGTTCAGTCCGGCGTTGGGCGAGCGTGATCGCTGGCTGGTGCTGAACAAGGCCGACCAGTTGCTCGACGAGGAGCGCGACGAGCGTCTCAAGGCGGTCGTCGAGCGTCTGGATTGGCAAGGCCCGGTCTTCGTTATCTCCGCGCTGGAGCGCGAAGGCACCGAGCAACTCTGCCAGGCCATAATGCAGTACCTTGACGAGCGCTCGCTGCGTATCGCCGAGGACCCGGCCTATGCCGAGGCGCTGGAAGAGCTCGATCAGCGGATCGAAGATGAGGCGCGGGCACGGTTGCAGGCGCTGGACGACCAGCGTGCCCTGCGTCGTTCCGGTGTCAAGTCGGTGGACGAAGACGACGACTTCGACGATGACGAAGACGACGGTGACGGTCCGGAAATCTTCTACGTACGGTAAGAAAGGAGCTTGCCCATGCGTGATCAGGTGTCTGGCGCCCAGCGCTGGGTGGTGAAGATCGGCAGTGCCCTGCTGACCGATGATGGTCGTTGTCTGGATGGCGGGGCCATGGCTGGCTGGGTCGAGCAGATGGTGGCCCTGCACCAGGCGGGCATCGAGCTGGTGCTGGTGTCCTCGGGTGCCGTGGCGGCCGGCATGAGTCGGCTCGGCTGGGCGCAGCGTCCGACCGCTATCAACGAGTTGCAGGCAGCGGCGGCGGTGGGGCAGATGGGCTTGGTGCAGGCCTGGGAATCCAGCTTCGCCGAGCATCAGGTGCAGACCGCGCAGATCCTGCTCACTCATGACGACCTTTCCGACCGCAAGCGCTACCTCAATGCTCGCAGTACCTTGCGCACCCTGGTGAGCCTGGGCGTGGTGCCGGTGATCAACGAGAATGATACCGTCGTCACCGACGAGATCCGCTTCGGCGACAACGACACCCTGGCCGCCCTGGTGGCCAATCTGGTCGAGGCCGACCTGCTGGTGATCCTCACCGATCGCGACGGCATGTTCGACGCCGATCCGCGCAGCAATCCCGACGCCAGCCTCATCAGTGAGGCGCGGGCCGACGATCCGGCCCTGGATCTGGTCGCTGGCGGTACCGGTGGTGCCCTGGGGCGTGGCGGTATGCAGACCAAGCTGCGTGCTGCGCGGCTGGCGGCGCGGTCCGGTGCCTACACGGTCATCGTCGGTGGACGTATCCAGCAGGTACTCAGTCGCCTGCAGCAGGGCGAGCAGTTGGGTACCCTGCTGTCGCCCGAGCGCGGCCTGGTGGCGGCGCGCAAGCAATGGCTGGCGGGACACCTGCAGGTGCGCGGTACGCTGCGCCTGGACGCCGGTGCGGTCCAGGCCCTGGTTGGTGGGCATCGGAGTCTGCTACCCGTGGGCGTGCAGGACCTGGAAGGCAGCTTCCGTCGTGGCGAGATGGTCGCCTGCGTCGCGCCCGATGGGCGCGAGGTGGCGCGGGGGCTGGTCAACTACAGTGCAACCGAGGCGCGGCGCATCCTGGGGCGGCCTTCGGATGCCATCGTGGTCGAACTCGGCTACGTCTATGAGCCTGAACTGATCCACCGGGACAACCTCGTCCTGGTCTGACGATCATCGATCCTGGCGCCTCTCCGGAGGCGTTGGGCTCTCGAATCCCGGGCAATAAAAAACCGGCCGAAGCCGGTTTTTTACTTGAACGCTTATCAGGCAGCGGCGGGGGTAGCCAGGGCCTTGATGTGAGCGTTCAGGCGGCTCTTGTGGCGAGCGGCCTTGTTCTTGTCGATGATGCCCTTGTCGGCCATGCGGTCGATGACCGGAACGGCAGCAACATAAGCGGACTTGGCTTTTTCCAGGTCCTTGGCTTCGATCGCCTTGACGACGTTCTTGATGTAAGTACGCACCATGGAGCGCAGGCTCGCATTGTGGCTGCGACGCTTCTCAGCCTGTTTGGCGCGTTTTTTGGCGGAGGGGGAGTTAGCCACCGTGGAGCTCCTTCGAAAAAGACTGTATTAGGTACAGAGCGAACTCTGTAGCAAGTACAGAGCTAAATTAAGGTCGCGAATCTTGACGTCCCTGGCGGCGGCTGTCAAGGCTGTCTGGATGGATATCCGGCTGGTCGCCGATGAAGGGCCTCGTTACACTCGGCCTCTTGCGCAAACCGCGCGATCGCACCAACCCGCGCCTTTCGCTACGCCTCGCGGCGTTCACCGAGTCCTCTCCCTGCCATGAATCTGCTCAAGTCCCTGGCCGCCGTCAGCTCCATGACCATGTTGTCCCGCGTGCTGGGGTTCGTCCGCGACACCATCGTCGCCCGTACCTTCGGCGCCGGCATGGCCACCGATGCCTTTTTCGTCGCCTTCAAGCTGCCCAACCTCTTGCGGCGGATCTTCGCCGAAGGTGCCTTTTCCCAGGCCTTCGTGCCCATCCTGGCCGAGTACAAGGCCCAGCAGGGCGAGGAGGCCACCCGCACCTTCCTGGCCTACGTCAGTGGCCTGCTGACCCTGGTGCTGGCGGTGGTCACGGTGCTCGGCATGCTGGCGGCGCCACTGGTGATCTGGGTCACTGCGCCGGGCTTCGCCGATACGCCGGAAAAATTCGCCCTCACGTCCGATCTGCTGCGGGTGACCTTTCCTTACATCCTGCTGATCTCCCTGGCGTCCCTGGCCGGCGCCGTGCTCAACACCTGGAACAGGTTCAGCGTGCCGGCCTTCGTGCCAACGCTGCTCAACATCAGCATGATCGTCTTCGCGCTGTTCCTGACGCCCTATTTCAACCCGCCGATCATGGCCCTGGCCTGGGCGACGCTGGTGGGTGGCCTGGCACAGTTCCTCTATCAGCTGCCGCACCTGAAACGCATCGGCATGCTGGTGCTGCCGCGGCTGAATCTGCGCGACAGCGGCGTCTGGCGGGTCATGAAGCAGATGGGGCCGGCGATCCTCGGGGTGTCGGTCAGCCAGATCTCGCTGATCATCAACACCATCTTCGCCTCCTTCCTGGCCGCTGGCTCGGTGTCCTGGATGTACTACGCCGACCGTCTGATGGAGCTGCCCTCCGGCGTGCTGGGAGTGGCCCTGGGGACCATCCTGTTGCCGGCGCTGTCGCGCACCTATGCCAAGGCCGATCGCCAGGAGTACTCGCGCCTGCTCGACTGGGGCCTGCGACTGTGCTTCCTGCTGGTGCTGCCCTGTGCCGCCGCCCTGGCGCTGCTGTCCGAGCCGCTGACCGTCTCGCTGTTCCAATATGGGCGTTTCGATGCCCATGACGCCCTGATGACCCAGCGGGCGCTGGTCGCCTACGCCGTAGGTTTGCTCGGCATCATCCTGGTCAAGGTGCTGGCGCCCGGCTTTTATGCCCAGCAGAACATCAAGACGCCGGTGAAGATCGCGATCTTCACCCTGGCGGTCACCCAGGTGCTCAACCTGCTCCTGATCGGGCCGCTGCAGCACGTCGGCCTGGCACTCGCCATAGGGCTGGCGGCCTGTCTCAACGCGGGCCTTTTATTCTGGCAGTTGCGCCGCCATAACCTGTTCATCCCTCAGGCTGGCTGGGCGAGTTTCCTGTTGCGCCTGCTAGTGGCCGTGGGGGTGATGAGTGCGGTGCTGTTCGGCCTCATGCAACTGCTGCCCAACTGGAGCGAAGGCCTGATGTGGCACCGCCTGCTGCGCCTGGGCGCTCTGGTAGCGGCGGGTGTGTTGGCCTATTTCGCCAGCCTCTTCCTGCTCGGCTTCCGCCTGCGGGACTTCAATCGGAAGGCACTGATCTAGCCCGCCCGAGGATTGCACGAAGCCGGGGCGTGCGCCTGTCCTCGGCGCGGCCATCCAGATATAATCGATTAATTTCTGAGCAATACCTACCCATGCAGCTGTTTCGCGGTCTCCATCATCTCGATGCCCTGCCCAAGGGCTGCGTTGCCACCATCGGCAACTTCGACGGGGTTCACCTGGGGCACCAGGCCATCCTCGCGCGGTTGCGTGAGCGGGCGGCGGAGCTCGGTGTGCCCAGTTGCGTGGTGATCTTCGAACCGCAGCCGCGTGAATTCTTCCTGCCCGACGTGGCGCCGGTACGCCTGACCCGCCTGCGCGAGAAACTGGAATGCTTCGCGCGCCTGGGCGTGGACAACGTGCTGTGCCTGAACTTCAATCGCCGGCTGCGCGAGTTGTCTGCCGAGGCCTTCGTCCGGCAGGTGCTGGTGGAAGGCCTGGGGGTGAAACACCTGGAGATAGGTGACGACTTCCGCTTCGGCTGCGATCGCGCCGGCGACTTCACCTACCTGAACCTGGCTGCCCGCGACCACGGGTTCACCCTGGAGGCCGCCACCACCGTCGAGCTGGACGGGCTGCGGGTGAGCAGTACCCTGATCCGCAAGGCCCTGGCCGACGGCGATCTGGCCCTGGCCGCGCGCATGCTGGGCCGGCCCTACAGTCTCTCGGGGCGGGTGTTGCACGGCCAGAAGCTGGCGCGCCAGCTGGGTTGGCCCACGGCCAACGTTCAGCTCAAGCGGCGCCGCCCGCCACTGCGGGGCGTCTTCCTGGTCAGCAGCCTGATCGATGGGCGGGTGGTACCGGGCGTGGCCAATATCGGCCAACGGCCAACGGTGCAGGGCGATGGCCGTCCGCACCTGGAGATCCATCTGCTGGACTTTGCCGGCGACCTCTATGGCCGCCATCTCAGCGTGACCTTCGTGCAGAAGGTCCGCGACGAACAGAAATTCGCCTCTCTGGAGGCCCTCAAGGCGGCGATCGAAGCGGACGTCGCCACGGCCCGCGCCTTCTGGCAGGGGCAACCGTCAACGAGCCTGGACTGACATGACCGATTACAAAGCGACGCTCAACCTGCCGGAAACGGCATTCCCGATGAAAGCCGGCCTGCCGCAGCGCGAGCCGGAAGCGCTCAAGCGCTGGCAGGACATCGACCTGTACGGGAAGCTGCGCGCCATCGGCAAGGGCCGTCCGACCTTCATCCTGCATGACGGTCCGCCCTATGCCAACGGCAGCATCCACATCGGTCATGCGCTGAACAAGATCCTCAAGGACATCATCACCCGCTCCAAGACCCTGGCCGGCTTCGATGCCCCCTATGTGCCGGGCTGGGACTGCCATGGCCTGCCCATCGAGCACAAGGTGGAGACCACCTTCGGCAAGAATCAGCCGGCGGATCTGACCCGCGAGCGCTGCCGCGCCTATGCCAGCGAGCAGATCGAAGAGCAGAAGGCCGGCTTCGTCCGCCTGGGCGTGCTGGGTGATTGGAGCAATCCCTACCTGACCATGAACTTCGCCAACGAGGCCGGCGAGATCCGCGCCCTGGCGGAGATAGTCAAGAACGGCTTCGTGTTCAAGGGCCTCAAGCCGGTCAACTTCTGCTTCGACTGCGGCTCGGCCCTGGCCGAAGCCGAGGTGGAGTACCAGGACAAGCGTTCCGACGCCATCGACGTGGCCTTCCCGATCGCCGATGCCGACAAGCTGGCAGCCGCCTTCGGCCTCGGTGAGCTGGCCAAGCCCACTGCCATCGTCATCTGGACCACCACCCCCTGGACCATCCCGGCCAACCAGGCGCTCAACGTGCACCCTGAGTTCACCTATGCGCTGGTGGACGTCGGTGACCGCCTGCTGCTGCTGGCCGAAGAGCTGGTGGAAAGCTGCCTGGCGCGCTACGGCCTGCAGGGCGAGGTGATCGCCACTGCCCCCGGTACCGCCCTGGAGCTGATCAACTTCCGTCACCCGCTGTACGAGCGCCTGTCGCCCATCTACCTGGCCGAATACGTCGAGCTGGGCGCCGGTACGGGCATCGTGCACTGCTCGCCTGCCTATGGCGAAGACGACTTCCGCATCTGCAAGCAGTACGGTCTGAGCAACGACGACATCCTCAATCCGGTGCAGAGCAACGGCGTCTACGCCGAGTCGCTGCCGCTGTTTGGTGGCCAGTTCATCTGGAAGGCCAATCCGGTCATCGTCGCCGCCCTAAAAGAGGCGGGCGCCCTGCTCAAGCACGAGACGATCAACCACAGCTACATGCACTGCTGGCGCCACAAGACGCCGCTGATCTATCGCGCCACCGCCCAGTGGTTCGTTGGTATGGACCGGGCCGCGTCAGGCAAGCAGCCCAACGAGGGCGCCACCCTGCGTGAGCGCTCCCTGGCGGCCATCGAGCAGACTCAGTTCGTTCCGGCCTGGGGCCAGGCGCGGCTGCACGGCATGATCGCCGGCCGGCCCGACTGGTGCATCTCGCGCCAGCGCAACTGGGGCGTGCCCATTCCCTTCTTTACCCACAAGGCAAGCGGCGAGCTGCATCCGCGTACCGTCGAACTGATGGAAGAGGTCGCCCAGCGCGTCGAGCGTGAGGGTATCGAAGCCTGGTTCAAGCTCGATCCCGCTGAACTGCTCGGTGACGAAGCCGGCCAGTACGACAAGAGTCGCGATACCCTCGACGTCTGGTTCGATTCCGGCACCACCCATTGGCATGTGCTGCGCGGCTCCCACGCTGAGCTCGGCCATACCCAGGGTCCGGTGGCCGATCTCTACCTGGAAGGCTCCGACCAGCACCGTGGCTGGTTCCATTCCTCTCTGCTGACCGGCTGCGCCATCGACGGCCATGCCCCCTACAAGGAATTGCTGACCCACGGCTTCACCGTGGACGAGCAGGGTCGCAAGCAGTCCAAGTCGCTGGGCAACGTGGTCGCCCCGCAGAAGGTCATCGACAGCCTGGGCGCCGACATCCTGCGCCTCTGGGTCGCTTCCACCGACTACACCGGCGAGATGGCGGTCTCCGACCAGATCCTGCAGCGCAGCGCCGACTCCTATCGCCGCATCCGCAACACCGCGCGTTTCTTGCTTTCCAACCTCTCCGGCTTCGATCCGGCGGTCAATCGGGTCGCTCCCGAGGACATGATCGACCTGGATCGTTGGGCGGTGGATCGCGCCCTGCTGCTGCAGAAGGAAATCGAGCAGGCCTACGCCGAGTACCGTTTCCTCAACGTCTACCAGAAGGTGCACAACTTCTGCGTGCAGGAGCTGGGTGGTTTCTACCTCGACATCATCAAGGATCGCCAGTACACCACTGGCGCCGATAGCCTGCCGCGCCGCTCCTGCCAGACCGCGCTGTACCTCATCGCCGAGGCGCTGGTGCGCTGGATCGCGCCCATCCTGTCCTTCACCGCCGACGAGATCTGGCAGTACCTGCCGGGCGAGCGGGAAGAGTCGGTAATGCTGACTACCTGGTACGACGGCCTCTTCGCCCTGCCCGAAGGCGCGACCCTGGATCGCGCCTATTGGGATCAGGTGATGGCGGTCAAGGCCGCGGTCAACAAGGAGCTGGAGAACCAGCGCGCCGCCAAGACCCTGGGTGGCAGCCTGCAGGCGGAGATCACCCTCTATGCCGACAGCGCCCTGCAGGCCGTGCTGGAAGCCCTGGGCAACGAACTCAGGTTCGTGCTCATCTCGTCCCAGGCCGCTGTCCAGCCGCTGGAAAAGGCTCCGGAAGGCGCCGTGGCCAGCGAACTGAGCGGCCTCAAGCTGGTGGTCCGCAAGTCCGAGGCACCCAAGTGCGCCCGCTGCTGGCACCACAGCCACAGCGTCGGCCAGGATGCCGCGCACCCAGAGATCTGCGAGCGCTGCGTAACCAACGTCTACGGTGCCGGCGAGGTGCGCGAGCATGCGTGACGCCTCGCGTTTCGGTGCCTTGCCCTGGTTGGCCCTGAGTGTGCTGGTGATCCTGCTGGATCAGCTGACCAAGCTCTACTTCCAGGCCAACCTGTCGCTCTACCAGCAGGTGCCGGTGATTCCGGACATCCTCAGCTGGACCCTGGCCTACAACCCGGGCGCCGCCTTCAGCTTCCTGGCCGATCACTCCGGTTGGCAGCGCTGGTTCTTCGCCGGCATCGCGGCGGTGGTGAGCGTGGTCCTGGTGGTCTGGCTCAAGCGCCTGCGCAACGACACCTGGACCGCCATCGCCCTGGCCCTGATCCTCGGTGGCGCGCTGGGCAATCTCTATGACCGCCTGGTCCTGGGCCACGTCATCGACTTCATCCTGGTGCACTGGCGCCAGGAGTGGTACTACCCGGCCTTCAACCTGGCCGACAGCGCCATTACCGTCGGCGCCGTGATGCTGGCCCTGGACATGTTCCGCAAGAAAAAGCCCGAGGAAGCCCATGGCTGAGATCACCATCGGCCCGGATACCCGGGTCACTCTGCATTTCGCCATCAAGCTGCAGAATGGCGACGTGGTGGACAGCACCTTCGACAAGGCGCCGGCCACCTTCACCGTCGGCGATGGCAACCTGCTGCCCGGTTTCGAGCAGGCGCTGTTCGGCCTTGAGGCCGGCGCTAAGACCAGCCTGACCATCCCGCCGGAGCGCGGCTTCGGCCAGCCCAACGACGGTAACCTGCAGACCATGACGCGCGACGACTTCAGTGACATGGAGCTGTCGCCAGGTCTGCTGATCATCTTCAGCGACGCCGCCGGTGGCGAGATGCCCGGCGTGGTCAAGAGCTTCGACGACGAGCAGGTGGTCATCGACTTCAACCACCCGCTGGCCGGCCGTGTGCTGACCTTCGACGTGGAAATCCTGGCCATCGAGCCTGCCGTCTCCCATTGATCCAACGCCGCCCGTGAAGCGGGCAGAGGAGCCTATGCAGATCAAGCTCGCCAATCCCCGCGGCTTCTGCGCCGGCGTGGACCGCGCCATCGACATTGTCGACCGGGCGCTGGACGTCTTCGGCCCGCCTATCTATGTGCGTCACGAAGTGGTGCACAACAAGTTCGTGGTCGACAACTTGCGTGCCCGTGGCGCCGTCTTCGTCGAAGACGTGGCCGACGTACCAGATGACGTCATCCTCATCTTCAGCGCCCACGGCGTCTCCCAGGCCGTGCGCCGCGAGGCCGCCGAGCGTGGTCTGAAGGTGTTCGACGCCACCTGTCCGCTGGTGACCAAGGTGCACATGGAAGTGGCGCGCTATAGCCGCGACGGCCAGGAGTGCATCCTCATCGGCCACGCCGGGCATCCGGAAGTGGAGGGCACCATGGGTCAGTACGATGATCGTGCCGGTGGTGCCATCTATCTGGTGGAAGACGAGGAAGACGTGGAAAAGCTCGAGGTACGCAACCCCGAAGCCCTGTTCTACGTCTCCCAGACTACCCTGTCGATGGACGACACCCGCAAGGTGATCGACGCCCTGCGCGCCAAGTTTCCCCGCATCAATGGCCCGCGCAAGAACGACATCTGCTACGCCACCACCAACCGCCAGGACGCGGTAAAGACCCTGGCGCTGGAAAGCGACGTGGTGCTGGTAGTGGGCAGCCCCAGCAGCTCCAACTCCAATCGCCTGCGCGAACTCGCCGAACGCCTGGGCACCCCGGCCTACCTCATCGATGGCGCCGAGGATATGCAGCAGAGCTGGTTCGAAGGTGTACAACGCATCGGCGTCACCGCCGGCGCCTCGGCTCCCGAGGTGCTGGTGCGCGGCGTTATCGACCGGCTGCAGAGCTGGGGCGCCACCAGCGAAGTGGAGCTGGAAGGCGAGCCGGAGAACATCACCTTCACCCTGCCCCGGGAGCTCAGGGTAAAGGCGGTATAGGACGTCGCTGGCGCCCTAGCGGCGCCAGCAGTCGGCGGTAGTGGCGCCCGTGCCTGTCTGGCCTTTGAGGCCGGTATTGGTAAGCGTTAGATTGCCACACTTATCGTTGGCCATTACCCCCGAGCTGTTCGGCGTCGCCGTGGCGGTATAGGACGTGCCGGCGTTTCCGACCGTAATCGTGAAGGTGTAATTGGTTCCTGTAGGGTAGGGCGGGGCCGGGTTGTCCGGCACATCCGTCTGCCCGGCCGTCTTCGAATAACGCCCCGTCCCCGTGTAATAGCGTTCCATGAATTGCGACAGCTGCATAAGCGTCGCCTCGGCATCGGCCCGATTGCCCTTGCGGATGTGTTCCATATAGGACGGGTAGGCAATGGCGGCCAGAATGCCGACGATGGCCACCACGATCATTACTTCGATGAGGGTGAAGCCCCTTTGCAGGGGCTTGGTAGATTTCTTCATCGCTAATTCCTGACCTCTCGCCAAGACATTCGTCCGGAGGTGCGGCTGCCCTGCGGAATGACACTGCATTTTATCCCGCCATTGGCTTGAGAAACGCAGATCGTATCGGTTCCCGATTGAGTGTCGGTAGGTTGGTTGCCCAAAAAGACGCCTTTAGAGGCTCCCCCCTCATTGAGCACCCCTGACGCCGGTATCGACAGGTTGCCCTGGGTAATGTAATCGCTGGCGTTTAGCTGACCGTCTTTATTGAGATCAAAGTAGCTGTAGCTGAACCGGCTACCGTTCAGTGCATTGACCGCCATGACCCAACTGGTACCGCCCCCCGTACAGGGGTCGCTAGAGGGTGTCATGCTGGTGAAAACGACCGCCCCGCCGTGCAGTGAGGCCTTGGCTATCACCCTTTCACCGGTCAAGGCGCCTGTGCCTCCTTCCGCTGCTTTCCAGGTCAAATTCATGAACCAGCCTGCCTGCCCTGAGCCAAGAGCGAAATTGCTCGTTGCTCTTGCCTGGCTCGTGCCTACCGTTCCCTGGGCGATGATTCGCTGTTCGAGCAACTGATCACGGGTGACCGTCTGGCCCCGGTCGATGATGGCGTAAAAGCTTTCCAGACGTGGCTGGGCGGGGATGATGTTGTCGCCCACTCGATAATAGCTACCGGTACCGAAGAGGATGATGGCTTTGCCGTCCGTATTAAGCGCCGCACTAAGAGGAGCGGTAATGGGCTGTGGAATATTGCCATAGCTTGAGCCGGTGGTTGCGGTAAATAACGGAGTGGTGGGAGTCTGCCAATTGTTTGGGTCGGTGCTGGAAATATCGAATTTCCACAGATTGCCGACTGTATCGCCCACATAGAGAGAGTCGGCCATGCGATCGTTGTTCAGGTCGACGGCCAAAGGGGCGCCTAGCCCGCCCGTAGTCGTCAAGGTGAAATCCTTGAGAACTTGACCGTTACTCGCATCCAATATCCATACTTTGCCGCTGGTTAGGTCGCCATCGCTGAAGCCGCTGGTGATGATGACACCAAATTTGCCATTGGGTAGGGCAACGATAGCTGGCTTCTGAATAGGGTAATGCATGTCGGGAGAAGAAAATTCCCAGAGTACATTGGTACTGGCCATTTGGCCGTTACTGGGTAGGTCTAACGCGAACACGGAGTTGCCACCAGCACCCGTGGTACCCACTAGCAGAGTGTGCCAGCCACCGCTGTAATAAACATCGGAGGAAGCAGCAGGACCGTCGACGTAATACTTGTGGCTATAGTCCTGTCGAGTCAATTGATACAGGTTGCTCAGGACTCCTCGAGGAACATAAGCGAAGAGCTCATTGCCGCCCGAGGTGCCGAGGCTGGCATCGAACACGTGCAACATGCCGTCGTTGGCACCGACGGCCACCATAGGGGTACGGCTCGCATTGCCTGTACGAAACGTTATGTAGGCATCACCACCGCCCATAGCATCCGGCAATAGGTTGTAACCGTAATCCGGTTGCCCAATGTACAGGGGGTCGGAATTGACGATATCACCTAGACGGCTGGCCCTCTTGCGCAAGGGGCTCGTGGCAACGGTTTCTTGAGTGCGATCACCCTGCAGATACTCCAAGCGTCGCTGACCTTCGGCGTCGCTGGCCAAGGTACCGTCCCCATTATCACGTAATGCTGCCTTTGCATCGGCGTCTAGGCTAGCCCACTTGAAGGCGAGGCCTCCGGTTGCCACTAAGCTTCCATTAGTAGGTGCACTTATCGTGAAGATATGATTGGCACGCGAAGTTAAATCTTGGGTATCCAGTTTGGCTGCGGCGTTCCAAGTGCTAGTCGCGCTCAGGGTACCGTCTTGATTGAATGCCCGGGCAACCAAGTCGCCGCTCCAGTATTTGGGGCTGAAACTGGCCTGGAACAGGGCCGCGCCAGTATTAAGTTCGGTACCACTGGCCCCGAGTGCAGTACTGGTGGTGCTGGTTTCACTGGCGATCTGGGCGAAGGCTTTCTTCAAGCTGGTCGTCATGGCTTGAGCATCGCTGGCCACGAAGAAGTTATCGGGTCTTTTGTCCCCCGTTGCTAGGATGTCACCGCTAGTCCACCAGAGGTTGTCGGTAATGCTGGCGCTGGTGGCGTTACTCGAAGAAAAGTTCTGAGGAACGCTGAAGCCGCCGTACTTCGCGGCTAGCCAATACTGGTTGCTTGTGCGCCCGGCCAGTGTTTGGTTCTCACGCACATCCATCCAGTAGGTGGAAATTATCTGGCTGCCCGTAAGATCGCTGCGTTGGTCGTTAGTATGAGCGTCGTAGGCAAGACCGGCGATATAGGCAGAGTTGCCGCGGCCAGTGAAGGGTGTGTTGATCGTGATCCCTTCGAGCGATGCGACTTTCTGAGTGGCGGTTTCCACGTTAAGCGTATTGTCTGCAGCAACCTCTGCAGGCATCGCGGGCTCCCCGCCAGATGAAGTGTTCCCGCCTGGAAGATTCTTGTCGTCCCAGGTGTTGGTATCGCCGATGCCGAGAATCACGTTTTTCTGGCAGGAGTAAGTGATAGGGTCATCCCATCGAGTGACCACGGGAAAGCCGTCAGCCTGTGCATAGCGGCTGGTAGGATCATCTCCCGTAAGATTGCTATAGGCAGAAACGTTGCCTTGATGCTTGAAGTAGCGAAGGGCTGTGTAATAAAGCTCGCTAACCGGGTCATAGCTCTTCAGGGCACGATAATTATTTTGATTGTCATAGGGCATTGAGCCGAATTTATTCAGGTAATTTAGGACGCCACTATTGGTGATTCCAGTGGTGTTTGGCGTATCACTGGCCTCCGTTGGGTTGGGGTTTATATTTTGGATGCCAGTCGTGGCACTCCATTCGGCAAGGGGGTTGGTAGTCTGGTCTGGATTAAGAGGGGCAATAAATTTTTGTTTGGCGCGCAGTACCCCGCCATCTCGAAGTTGGTTTGAATCATTTAGGTAGCTGAATACTGAATAACGCAGTCTGTCGGAGTATTGCTGCAGTAGGCCTTCAGGTTTATAGTTCGTGGCGGAGTAGCGCTTGCAGTTGCTTTCTAGTCCAATGTTTGGGTCGCACACCTTTACTTGAATGCGAACTCTGTAGACGCTGTATCTTGGTTGTTGATTGTTGTTGTTTGGATAGTAGTCTTTATTTAACGTGTTTCCATTCCATTGGCCTGATGTGTCGTTGGGGTTGAAGTCTGTCCAGACACTCTGCATTTCTCCTTGGGAGCCACCGCCGCCAATCCGATCATTCCAATAGGAAAACAGCATGTCAAAGCCTTGGCCTTGAAGGCGAACATAAAGGCGGTCCCAAGTGGCTGCGAACGGAGTAGCTCCAGCAATCTCAGATTGAGGGATCAATCCTTGGTTGGAGTTGAGACGGTTGCCCGCATCGTTTTGACCATCGTGTCGGGCCTTCTGCAAGACAGTCAGACTTGTAGTGTCTCTGACGCGTGCGCCTCCCGTGAGGGCGCTACGAAAAGGGTCGATGGTAGGCGTCGCAACCCAATTGAGAAAATTACCGCTCCATTGTTTGGTACCAGTGCATTGACGGTTGGTGGCGGTAGAATTGGGTTGGAACCAGCTATTGTCTAAGTTAGAAGAGCCCGAGGGGCCGCCTGCGTTGGCGTAGGTATATAGGTAGCATTTGTTGGAATCGAAATAGCCACTATAGGTATTGGCAGAGCTATAGCTGCCTAAGTTGGCCACTGATAGCACGGTTGGCCACTCTACGGACGGTACCAGAGCGAGACTGCCCGGGATGTTGCCCCCGGTTGCCAAGGGCGTCTGAGAAACTGGCGGTTGAACGGCTTGGACGAGCGGGGTCAGAACCAGGCCGGCCAACAAGCTCAAAGGACGGAGGTAATCATGGAATGCGGAAGATCGATACATGAAATGCTCTCCGAAACCTAACGCCTGATATAGAGGGTGCTTATGTTGACGGTTGAGCTGGTAGTGGGTGTCGCGCTGATGCCCTGAGAGGCATCCTGAGCGGCGCCCTGACCACGACTGGTGATACGTATGACGCTAACCTTGCTAGGCTCCGTTGAGTCGATGCTTTCGCCTGCGGCTACAAATCTGACGCCTGGCAGTGGGACTAGACTGTAGGTCGCGGGCTGTAGGTCTGTCGGGTTCAGGGTGGTTGTCTGCGCAGTGGTCATTCCTTGCAGCTGTGCGACGCTGATACTCTTCAGCTGGACTTCCGCCGCTCGCTGCGCCATCTCCGCGGCCTGGAAGGCTTGGCTTTCGTCGCGCAGGTTACCGGCCATGCGCTCCTCCAGCGTGGTTCCACGCATGCTGCCCAAGGCCAGTAAGGTCAGCAGTAGGAGCATTACCAGGGTAACGATCAAGATCGCGCCGCGCTGGGATGAGGGAACGGGATTCATGGCAGGTGGTTTCGCAGGCTGACGGTCAGGGTGAATACCTGAGCAAGGCGGCCGTTGGGTATGGTCACCACGGCATTGTTGAAGAGCACCTGTTGATCAGGTGCGACGACGTTGGTGGCATTGCTGACCGCAATCAGGCTTATCTGGGCGGCGATCACGCTCTGCCAATCCGTGATGGTGCTTGCATCCTGGTAAGCCTGGCCGTTGGCGGCAAGGCCCACTTGACCGCTGGACTGGCCCACTGCATAGCGGATCTGCAGTTGTTGGATGCCTCCAACTAACTCCTCTGCAGGCTGATTAGGCGCGTAATAGACCTGTCTCCAGAGCGAGGGAATCCCCGCACCATTGTCCCGCAGATAGTAGACCGCGCTTTGGTAGAGCAGCAGATGAGCTGTGGTGCGGTATTGGCGGCCAAAACTTTGGCCTCCTCCCACAGATACGTTACTGTCGGTCGGCCCACTTTGGTTGGCGAACAAGAAGCAGGCACTTGGATCGTCAATGACCAGGAGCCTGTTCTGTGGTAACCCAGTTGCACCAGTGGTGGAAATCTGAGATGTAGTCGATCCATTGATAACCACACCAGTTGGTGCGTCCGCTGCGTGTTTGAGCAGTATCACATCGGAACCATTGGCCCGCGCGTTGAATATGGAAGTCAGCCACGCGGGCGTATTGGCTGGATTCTGTGCGTTACTCGCGGTGCTCCAACCTTGGATTCCCGCGCCCATGACGAGGCGAAGATCGTCTTGGCCGTTGGCTTGTTGAGTGAGCGTCGTAGGCAGAGGCTTTAGGGGACTCAGGCACTCACCTCTATAGCCCGCATTGCGTAGATCATAGGCGAGGAACTCGAGCGCAAAACGTCCGGACTCCTGTACCTGAGACAGTGCTGCGTTAGTCAGGTAGGTACGTTTGGATGAGAGGAACAGTTGGAGCACGCCTCCCATCAACAGCAACCCGAGCAGTAAGGCGATCATCAGTTCGATGATGGAAAGTCCGCGCTGAGCTTTAGCTGAGACTCTCCTCATAGCTGAGTCCTGTAGGTGAAGCGCTCAAGGCTACTGTTACTGCTTGCAGGGTTGTTGCAGGTGTCATTTGTCGCCGCCACGGCCTGAGCCGATTTGATGGCTGCTCGGCGATCATTCCAGCAGACGATGACAGTGACATTGTTTGTGTTATCAAGGCTAAGACTACCCGTGCCCTGAGGAAGAGTTAGAGCAAGGGCGTTCAACCAGCCGTTGACATCTTGCTGGGCGACGGTGCCAGCTATTGTGTTGTTACCGTTCGAGGTCGGAAAACTGACCGAATAGCTGCTGCGATTAGCCAGGGCCGCAACGCGGTTCGCGCGCATACGATCAACTATGTCATTGGCCAGGATAGTGGCTTGAGAGCGGAAGTAGGCCCCTTGATTGCTCTGGACACTGATGGTCTGCAAACCTGCCAGGCCAAGCAATCCGATGGCGAGTATGAGCATGGCAACCAGCACTTCGATCAGCGTGGCGCCGTTTTGTCGCCTGGGTCCAGTCATGGGCAGCCACCTGCGCTAACCGTGGCGTTGCCAGTCGTACTGACCTGGATGGTACGGCTGCACGTGGATGAGGTCGTTATGGTGAATGTCGCCTGGGTGCCGCCTGCAAGCGTGGTCAGGCCGTTACCCTGATAGGTCATGCCAGCATTGGGGCCCAGAAGAGTACCGCCACTGATTGGTTCCCAGGTCCGTAATACGGTGTTGCCCTGCATCAGGAGCCAGCCGGACGACCAGTCCGTACCGTTTACGCAGTTGCTGCTGCCTGTCGTGCTACGACACAGTACGACGTTGGTTCTCCGCTTGAGGGCTTCGGAACGAGCGATTTGCAGGGTTCCTAGCAGCTCATTACTTAGAACAGCTGCACGATTGCTTTGCAGCATGCGGGTAAAGGAAGGCGCAGCAATGCTGATCACGATCGCCAAGATGGCGATCGCTACCATCGTTTCGATAAGAGTGAAACCGTACTGGGTACGCATCGTCGACTTCACCATGTTGGGGTTCGTAGCATGGGGGATTCTGTGGCTCTGGAGTAGCGGGCTACGGACGTCCGGTCGAAACAGGAACGTGTCTGGTACGCGGGTTTAAGCGCAGCGGTCGCTCTCGCGGAGATTCGCCGGTTCGATCCGTCCCGCTTTGTTCAGGACGAGGCGGGCCAGTGGAGTGTCGCCTCGGCAGAGGATGAAACTGCCATTCAGTGAGTCGGTGGTGCCGTTGCCCAGGAAGGTGAGATGGGGCTGGGTGCGGAAGTTGTTCCAATACCAGTGCAGGCCTTCCGGCAGTTCGCTGACCAGTAGCGTCGCCTCTTCGGCGGACTGCTGCCCATCACGATCGAGATCGGGGAAGACGCGCGTCGCGGCTGACCAGCGACTGGTGGCTTCGCAGGCAGCCGCTGGCGCATGGCAGATGGTGACGCTGCCTTTCCTGGTGATGGCGGCGGTACGGGCGAAGTTGACCGTTTCCCTCAGGTGGTCGATGGCGATCTGCTGGCGATTACGTTGCAGCAGTTCGCCGAACGCGGGCGCCGCCAGCGCCGTGACGATGCCGAGTACACTGAGACAGCTGAGCAGTTCGAAGAGGCTGACGCCTCGTGCGTTGCGATATGCCATGTCGACGTCCTTGCGTGATCTTCCGGCCTTCCTGGCCGAAGAAGCGATTTAATGACGGCGTGCTGGCGAGTCAATTCCCAGGTGCTAGAGGTGTGACGTGAGTTTCGATGTGGCTGTGGTAGGGGCCGGTGCCATTGGCTTGTTGTCGGCCTATCACCTGTCCTTGAGCGGTCGGCGGGTAGTGTTGGTGGAGCGGGGCGAGCCTGGGCGGGAGGCGTCCTGGGCGGGTGGCGGGATCGTCTCGCCGCTCTATCCGTGGCGCTATCAGCCGGCTGTGACGGCGCTGGCGCACTGGTCGCAGGATTTCTATCCGGTGCTGGGCGAGCGCCTGCGGCAGGAGACGGACATCGACCCGGAGGTCGAGGTGACCGGCCTGTACTGGCTGGATCTGGAGGACGAAGCCGAGGCACTGGAGTGGGCGCGGCGTAATGTCAGGCCGCTCTCGTCGGTGTCGATGGACGAGGTGCGCGGCCGGGTACCGGTACTGGGGGCGGGCTACGAGCGCGCGGTGTTCATGGCCGGGGTGGCCAACGTCCGCAATCCGCGCTTGGTGCGCTCCCTGCGCGAAGCCTTGTTGCGCATGCCGAACGTGACGCTATTGCGCGAGTCGCCGGTGACCGGCTTCCTGCGCCAGGGCGAGCGTGTAACGGGGGTGCAGACGGCGCGCGAGGCCATCCATGCCGAGTCTGTGGTGGTCTGTGCCGGAGCCTGGAGTGGCGAGTTGTTGCGCACCCTGGGCCTGGCGGTGCCGGTGAGTCCGGTGAAGGGGCAGATGTTGCTCTATCGGCAGCCAGTGGGTTATCTGAGCAGCATGGTGCTGGCCAAGGGGCGCTACGCCATACCTCGTCGCGATGGTCATATCCTGATCGGCAGCACCCTGGAGCATGCCGAGTTCGACAAGACGCCGACGGCCGAGGCGCTGGCCAGTCTGCAGGCCTCGGCGATCGAGTTGCTGCCGGCGTTGTCTGGTCAGGAACCCGTGGCGCATTGGGCCGGCTTGCGACCGGGGTCGCCGGATGGCGTACCCTTCATCGGCCCGGTGCCGGACCTGCCTGGGCTCTGGCTGAATTGCGGTCACTATCGCAATGGCCTGGTGCTGGCACCGGCGTCCTGCCAGTTGCTCACCGACCTGCTCACCGCGCGCGCGCCCACCATCGATCCGGCACCCTACGCACCAGCGGCGCGGCTGACGCTGGGCTGATCAGTCGATGCCGAGCTTCTTCAGGCGATAGCGCATGGAGCGGAACGACAGACCCAGGCGTTCTGCCGCAGCGGTACGATTCCAGCGGGTTTCCTCGAGCGCCTGCATGATCAGCTGGCGCTCGATGGATTCCAAGTGGTCCTCGAGGTTGTCGATGTTGGCCAGACTGGCCTCGCCGTTGGTGGTCGCGGCCGGCGCGTCGGCCAGCCGCAGGTCGTTCGGCCGGATGACGTCACCCTCGCAGAGGGTGTAGGCGCGTTCCAGCATGTTTTCCAGCTCACGGACATTGCCCGGGAAGCGGTAGCTCTTGAGTTTGGCCAGGGCATCCTCACTCAGCGTTGCCGCAGCCAGCCCGGAATCGCGTGCCAGGCGTTCGAGCATGTGGTTGGCCAGCGCGCCGATGTCTTCACGGCGCTCGCGCAGGGCCGGTACCTGCAATTCGATGACGTTGAGGCGGTAGTAGAGATCCTGGCGGAAGTTGCCGGCGGCGACTTCGGCGGCCAGATCCTTGTGGGTGGCGCTGAGGATGCGCACGTCGAGGTTGATCTCCTGCTGGCTGCCCACCGGGCGCACGGCCTTTTCCTGGATGGCGCGTAGCAGCTTGACCTGCATCGGCAGCGGCAAATCGGCTACCTCGTCGAGGAACAGGGTGCCGCCATGGGCAGCCTGGAACAGGCCCTGCTTGTCTTCGATGGCGCCGGTGAAGCTGCCCTTGCGATGACCGAAGAATTCGCTCTCCATCAGCTCCGAGGGGATGGCACCGCAGTTGACCGGGACGAACGGCTTGCCAGAGCGGGGCCCCTGTTCATGGATCAGGCGCGCCACGCGCTCCTTGCCGCTGCCCGATTCACCGCTGATGTAAACCGGCGCCTGGCTGCGCGCCAGCTTGGCGATCTGGGTACGCAGGGCCTGCATGGGGGGCGACTCGCCGAGCAGTTGCGTCTCGCTGGAACCAGCGGCCGGACTGGCAGGGCCGGACAGGCGCAGGGCGGTACCCACCAGCTCGCGCAGGCGCGGCAGGTCCACGGGCTTGGTGAGGTAGTCGAAGGCACCGGCCTTGAGCGCCTGGACGGCGGTTTCCAGGCTGCCGAAGGCGGTGATCATGGCCACCGGCAACTGTGGCAGGCGCTGCTGGATGAACTGGATCAGCTCGAGGCCGGAGCCATCCGGCAGGCGCATGTCGGTCAGGCAGAGGTCGAAGCTTTCCCGTTCGAGGATGGCGCGCGCATCGGCGATGTTCTTGGCGCTGGCGGTATCGAGCTTCATCCGGCCGAGGGTGATTTCCAAGAGTTCGCGGATATCGGGTTCGTCATCGACGATCAGGACTTTCTGTCTGGCCATGCTCAGCTCATTGTGCGGGGATGGGCGAAGGTGATGCGGAAACAGCTGCCGCTCGCCAGGGGATGATAGCCAAGTCTGGCCTGGTTGCTTTCGCAAAGCTCACGGGAAATGTACAGCCCTAGCCCGGTGCCCTTGTTCTCCGTAGTGAAGAAGGGCTCGAAGAGGTGATCGAGCTGTTCGGCGGCGACGCCCGGGCCGTCGTCTACCACGTCGAGAATGGGCAGGTCGCTCTCGGGATCGCGGTACACGCTGAGCCAGACCTGACCGGTGACGCTGTAGCGCAGGCCGTTCTGCACCAGGTTGGTGAGGATCTGCCCCAACTGGTGAGGGTCCATGTGGGTCTGCAGGGTGCCGGGTTCGGTCTTGACGTGCAGCGTCTGGCCAGCGGGCAGGGTAGGGCGCAGCTCGCCAGCGAAACGGTGGGCCCAGTAGCGCAGGTCGATCAGTTGGGGGGCCGACTGGCGCCGCCGGGAAAGCTGCAGGACGTTTTCCACCACCCGGTTCATCCGCCGCGACTGGTCCTGGATGATCTGCGCCAGGCGCCGGTCTGGCGTGGTCAGCTCCTCGGATTCTTGCAGCAGTTGCGCCGCGTGGCTGATGGCGCCCAGCGGATTGCGGATCTCGTGGGCGATGCCTGCCGTCAGGCGGCCGAGGGAGGCGAGCTTGAGCTGCTGTGCCTGCTGGGCGATGCGCGAGACATCTTCGAGAAAGGTCAGGATGCGCTCGCCCTCGCCCTGTTGCAGGCGGGCGAAGGTCGGCTGCAAGGAGGGGCCATTGGCATAGGCGCGCAACGTCGCCGGGCGGATGCTGGGATTGCGTTCCCACTCCTCCAGACGCTGGGCCAGACCCGAGGTCAGCGGGGTGATGGCGGTATCGTCGTCGACCCCGAGCAGGCGGCGGGCAGCGGGGTTGGCCAGCAGCACCCGGTACTCGGTATCGAACACCAGGATGCCGGTGCGCATCCGCTCGAGGATGAGGGCGTTGAGCGCTTCCAGTTCGGCCACGGCGGTGGCCCGCGTCTCGGCCAGGGCCTGGCTGTCCAGCAGGCGCCGGACCAGGCCCTGGACCAGCAGTGCGGTGGCGAAGCAGAGCGTGCCCAGGCCGGCGGCCTGGACGTAGCCGCTGCCACCATCGCCACGGCGCAGGTCCAGATAGCCGGTCGCGAGCAGCAGGGCGATGGCCGCCAGCGCGGCGATGAGCAGGCCGCGCCGCCCGCGGATCAGGACGTTGGAGACCCCTACCGTCACCACCAGCAGGCTGCCCATGCCGCTGGCGATCCCGCCTGCCAGGAAGAACAGACCGCCGAGGGCGAGGATATCGAGCAGCGCCAGGGCGAAGGCATGGCTGCGCCAGTAGCGCTGGCTCAGCGCCAGGACGACGTTGATGGCGAGATAGGCCCAGCTGGACTGGCGGAACAGCTGGCCGTCCACCGTGCGCAGCCACTGCTGGTCCAGATCGCTGGAGATCAGCACCACCAGCGCCAGGCCGATGACGATGCGATAGAGGTGATAGAGCCGCAGGACTGCCTCGGCTCTCAGGAGGCTCGCGTCAGTTTCGCGGCTCATGCTGCAACCGGCGATGTTCGGCGCTGCAGTACCAGCGTTGGTGGTCGCCATCGGGCAGTGCGCGCTCCTGGGGCACATGGACCCCGCAATGGGCACAGCGCACCATGGGATTGGGCGGCAGTGGCCGGGCCTTGGTGGTCTGCGGCTGTGTCTTGCCGCGCCACCAGCGTCTGACCATCCAGAACAGCGCGCCCAGCAGGACGAGCCACAACAGCAGGCGAAGCAGACCCATGGATGATCTCGCGGCGTAAATGATGGGGCAGTTTAGCAGGGCGGCCCGGCGCCGGGAGCGCGCCGTGCGGCTGCGATTGTCCGGCTTGGCCGCATGCGGGAAAATGCCGCGATCAACCGGGCAAGGAAGTATGCATGAGTCAGCTGCTGAACGTCGTGATGGCGCAATTGAACCTCAAGGTGGGCGACATCCATGGCAACGTCGAGCGCATCATCGCGGCGGCCTGCGAGGCCCGCGACCAACTAGGAGGCGATCTGATCGTCTTTCCCGAGCTGTCGTTGTGTGGCTATCCGCCCGAGGATCTGCTGCTGCGTTCCAGCATGCAGCGGCGCATCGAGCAGGGCCTGCAGCGAATTCGCGCGGAAGTCGCCGGCATCCATGTGCTGGTGGGCTTTCCCTGGCAGGAGGACGGGCGGCGCTACAACGCCTGCGCGGTCTATCGCGATGGCGCCGAACTGGCCTTCTATCGCAAGCAGCAGTTGCCCAATTACCGGGTGTTCGACGAGAAACGCTATTTCGAGCCGGGCGACAGCGCTGCGGTGTTCGATTATCAAGGCGTACCCATCGGCGTCACCATCTGCGAGGACATCTGGTTCGCCGAGCCGATGGCCAAGGCGCGCGCCGCCGGGGCGCGGCTGATGCTCAATCTGAACGCCTCGCCCTTCCACGGCGGCAAGCAGCCCGAGCGCGAGGCGGTAGTGGCCGAGCGGGCCCGGGAGGGTGGCATGCCGGTGATCTACGTCAATCAGGTAGGAGGGCAGGACGAACTGGTGTTCGACGGCCATTCCTTCGTGGTGGATGCGACCGGCCAGGTCACCCAGCGAGCGCCGGCCTTCGTCGAGGGTCTCTATCCGGTGATCGTCGATGAGGACCTGCAACCGCAGCCGGCCGAACTCGCCCCCGTCGCCTCGCTGGAGGCCAGCGTCTACGACGCCCTGGTGCTCGGCGTGCGCGACTACGTGCGCAAGAACGGCTTCAAGGGCGTGGTGCTGGGCCTGTCCGGCGGGATCGACTCGGCGCTGGTGTTGGCAGTGGCCGCGGATGCCCTGGGCGCGGAGCAGGTGGAGGCGGTGATGATGCCCTACCACTACACCGCCCAGATCAGCCTGGAAGACGCCGAGGCCGAAGCCCGGGCGCTGGGCGTGCGCTACAGCGTGCTGCCCATCGCGCCCATGGTCGAGGCCTTCCAGCAGACCCTGGCCGGTGAATTCGCCGGACTCGGGCGGGATACCACCGAGGAGAATCTACAGGCGCGCTGCCGTGGCACCCTGTTGATGGCCATTTCCAACAAGAAGGGCTATCTGGTGCTGACCACCGGCAACAAGAGCGAGATGGCGGTGGGCTACGCGACCCTCTATGGCGACATGGCTGGGGGCTTCGACGTACTCAAGGACGTGCCCAAGACTCTGGTGTTCCGCCTGTGCGAGTACCGTAATCGTGGGGGCGTGGTGATCCCCCAGCGGGTGATCGACCGGCCGCCGTCCGCCGAGTTGTCGCCGGACCAGAAGGATGAGGACTCGCTACCGCCCTATCCGGTGCTCGACGAGATCCTGCGTCTGTACGTCGAGCAGGACCTCTCGGCGGTGGACATCGTCGCCGCCGGCTTCGCCGAGGAAACGGTGCGCAAGGTGCTGCGCCTGGTGGATCTCAACGAGTACAAGCGGCGCCAGGCCGCGGTCGGTGCGCGGGTGACCCAGCGCGGGTTCGGGCGGGACCGGCGCTACCCGATCACCTCGGGCTGGCGCATCGGCGACTGAGCCCCTTTTGCGCCGGGGCTCACGCCTCGGCACAAAAGGGCGCAACGAAAAAGGGGAAGCCGATTGGCTTCCCCTTTTCATATCCCGTCCGGGATCAGTCGAACAGGCCGAAGGTCAGGCGGCTGAACCAGGAGCGCTTGGCGGGCGCGGGCGTTGCGCCGCCGGCCTTCTCGGCTTCCGCCGGGTCGACGATGCGCAGCTCGGGCGCCAGGTTGTCACGCTCTTCCTGGTACTTGCGCTGGATGTCCTGGCTGGCGCGGGTCTCGCCGGGCGGCAGCGGATCGTTCGGGCGATCGATCAGGCCCAGGGTCGCGCGAGTCAGCCAGGAGCGCTGCTCGTCCTTGTCGTCCGGTTCGCGCAGCTGGAACTCGCCGTTCTTCAAGCTGACGTTGTCCGGATAGTTCAGCTTCAGGGTTTCCAGGCTGGAGGCCGCCAGGTCGTTCAGCCCCATGTGCTGGTAGGCTTCGGTCATCAGCGCCAGGCCATCGCCCACGGACGGGGTACCCTGGAAGTTCTCGACCACGTAGCGACCCCGGTTGGCGGCGGCGACGTAGGCCTTGCGGGTTAGGTAGTAGTGGCCGACGTGGATGTCGTAGGCCGCCAGCAGATTGCGCAGGTAGACCATGCGCGCCTTGGCGTCAGGGGCGTAGCGGCTGTTGGGGAAGCGGCTGGTGAACTGGGCGAAGTCGTTGAACGAATCGCGCGCGGCGCCCGGGTCACGCTTGGTCATGTCCAGCGGCAGGAAACGCGCCAGCAGGCCGCGGTCCTGTTCGAAGGAGGACACGCCCTTCATGTAGTAGGCGTAGTCGACGTTGGGGTGTTGCGGGTGTAGACGGATGAAGCGATCCGCCGCCGTGCGCGCCGCCTCGGGCTCGCCATTCTTATAGTTGGCGTAGATCAGCTCGAGCTGGGCCTGCTCGGCATAGCGACCGAAGGGATAGCGCGACTCGAGGGCCTTCAGCTTGCTGATGGCGTCGGTGTAGCTGCTGTTGGAGATATCGCGCTGAGCCTGGGTATAGAGCTCGCCCTCGGGCAGGTTCTCCGGAACCTCGGGTGCTTTCGAGGAGCAGGCGGCGGTGAGGACTAGGCTGGTGACCAGCAGCAGGTGCTTCAATTGCATGGCGGCTTGGATTCCCCGAAACGGTCGGCGGTGCAGGGATGAGGGCGGAGAGCTCTCACCTAGCCTGTGACGGGGCCGGAACCGTCCTGTTATGATGATCGACCCGGAATGCCGGGGCAAAAAAGTCGCCGTATTTAACCACAGGGTCGGGCCGATTCCAAAAGCCCTGCCATTGCCCGCGCAGATCCATGTCCGAATCCATCGTTCTCAATGCCGAAGTCCCCTCCGAACTCGGTGGCCAGCGCCTCGACCAGGTCGCTGCCCAGCTGTTCGCCGAACACTCCCGCTCGCGTCTCGCCGCCTGGATCAAAGACGGCAGCCTGACCGTCGACGGCGCCGTGCTGCGCCCGCGCGATACCGTCCATGGCGGTGCCCAGCTGGCGTTGCGCGCCGAGCGCGAGGCCCAGGGTGAATGGGTGGCCCAGGACATCGAGCTGGACATCGTCTACGAGGACGATCACCTGCTGGTGCTCGACAAGCCGGCCGGCCTGGTGGTCCATCCGGCTGCCGGCCATGCCGACGGTACCCTGCTCAACGCTCTGTTGCACCATGTGCCGGGTCTGGAGAGCGTACCGCGGGCCGGCATCGTCCATCGCCTGGACAAGGACACCACCGGCCTCATGGTGGTGGCCAAGACCCTGGAAGCCCATACCCATCTGGTCGCCCAGTTGCAGGCGCGCTCGGTGAGTCGCATCTATGAGGCCATCGTCGCCGGGGTAATCGTCGCCGGGGGCACGGTCAATGCGCCCATCGGCCGCCATTCCCAGCGGCGCCAGCAGATGGCAGTGATCGCTGGTGGCAAGCCCGCGGTCAGTCACTACCGGGTGCTGGAGCGCTTCCGCGCCTACACCCATACCCGGGTCAAACTGGAAACCGGGCGGACCCACCAGATCCGCGTGCACATGACCCACGTCGGCTTTCCGCTGGTGGGGGATCCGGTCTATGGCGGCCGCTTCAAGATCCCGCCGGCGACCAATCCGACCCTGATCAAGACCCTGCGCGAATTCCCTCGCCAGGCACTGCACGCCCGCTTCCTCGAACTGGATCATCCGGTGACCGGCGCGCGTCTGCGCTGGGAGTCGCCGCTGCCGGAGGACCTGGTCTGGCTGCTGGACCTGCTGCGGCAGGACCGGGAATCCTTCGAATGATCGGCGCCGACTGGCTGCGGCCGGACTGGCCGGCGCCGGTCGGCGTCCAGGCCTGCGTCACCACCCGCGCGGGGGGTGTCAGCCAAGGGCCGTTCGCCAGCTTCAACCTGGGTACCCATGTCGATGACGAGCCGGCCGCGGTCGCCGAGAATCGCCGCCGCCTGGGCGAGGCTCTGGGCTGTCGCCCCGCCTGGCTCGAACAGGTGCACGGGACCGACGTCGTCGAGGCCGATCCCGATCGGGTGCTACGCGCCGACGCGGCCTGGAGCGACACCCCGGGTATCGCCGTGACCATGATGACCGCCGATTGCCTGCCAGCACTGTTCTGTCGCCGCGACGGCTCCCGTGTCGCCGCCGCTCATGCTGGCTGGCGCGGTCTGGCCGGTGGCGTACTGGAAGCTGCCGCGGCCAGCCTTGCCGTAGCTCCGGCAGAGGTGCTGGTCTGGCTGGGGCCGGCCATCGGCCCGGCCAGTTTCGAAGTGGGCGCCGAGGTGCGTGCGGCCTTCATTGCCCAGCACGCCGCAGCCGAGCAATGTTTCGTGGCGCGGGGAGGGGACAAGTACCTGGGCGATCTCTATGCCCTGGCCCGCTTGCGCCTCGCCGCCCAAGGCATCACGGCGGTGTACGGCGGCGGTTTCGATACCTTCGCCGATCACCAGCGCTTCTTCTCCTATCGGCGTGCCGCCCGCACGGGACGCTTCGCCAGCCTGATCTGGATCAAGCCCTGAGTTCTTTTCCGACGTGGCGCATCATCGTGCTTGAATCGTCACGCATCGCCCCTATCTAAAGGTCATTCCCGCGGGTAATCGAAAGCGCCTTCTGCCGCGCCGTCCCGCGTCTCAGATAGGACCTTACCCATGCGTATAGATCGTTTCACCAGCAAATTGCAGCTCGCCCTGGCGGATGCCCAGTCCCTGGCCGTTGGCCACGACCATCCAGCCATCGAGCCCCTGCACCTGTTCTCTGCCTTGCTCGACCAGCAGGGCGGTTCCATTCCCCCACTGCTGCGCCAGGTCGGCTTCGACCTCGCCAGCCTGCGCAAGACCCTCGCCGAAGAGCTGGACAAGCTGCCCAAGATCCAGAATCCCACCGGCGACGTGAATCTCTCCCAAGACCTGGCGCGCCTGCTCAACCAGGCCGATCGCCTGGCTCAGCAGAAAGGTGATCAGTTCATTTCCAGCGAGCTGGTGCTGCTCGCCGCCATGGACGAGAACACCCGCCTCGGCAAGTTGCTGCTGGGGCAGGGCGTTTCGCGCAAGGCCCTGGAGAACGCCATCAACAACCTGCGCGGCGGCGAAGCGGTCAACGACCCCAATGCCGAGGACAGCCGCAAGGCCCTGGACAAGTTCACCGTCGACCTCACCAAACGCGCCGAGGACGGCAAGCTCGATCCGGTGATCGGTCGTGACGACGAGATCCGTCGTACCATTCAGGTCCTGCAGCGCCGGACCAAGAACAATCCGGTGCTGATCGGCGAACCCGGCGTGGGCAAGACGGCCATCGCCGAGGGCCTGGCCCAGCGCATCGTCAACGGCGAAGTGCCCGATGGCCTCAAGGACAAGCGCCTGCTGGCGCTGGACATGGGTGCCCTGATCGCCGGGGCCAAGTTCCGTGGCGAATTCGAGGAGCGCCTGAAAGGCGTGCTCAACGAACTGGGCAAGCAGGAAGGCCGCATCATCCTGTTCATCGACGAGCTGCACACCATGGTTGGCGCCGGCAAGGCCGAGGGCGCCATGGATGCTGGCAACATGCTCAAGCCGGCCCTGGCCCGCGGTGAGTTGCACTGCGTGGGCGCCACCACCCTCGACGAGTATCGCCAGTTCATCGAGAAGGACGCCGCCCTGGAACGACGCTTCCAAAAGGTGCTGGTGGACGAGCCGAGCGAGGAAGACACCATCGCCATCCTGCGTGGCCTCAAGGAGCGCTACGAGGTGCACCACAAGGTGGCCATCACCGACGGCGCCATCATCGCCGCGGCCAAGCTGTCCCATCGCTACATCACCGATCGCCAGTTGCCGGACAAGGCCATCGACCTGATCGACGAGGCCGCCAGCCGTATCCGCATGGAGATCGATTCCAAACCCGAGGCCCTGGATCGCCTGGATCGCCGGCTGATCCAGCTCAAGGTGGAACGCCAGGCGCTGAAGAAGGAAGAAGACGAAGCGGCGCGCAAGCGTCTGGAAAAGCTCGACGAGGACATCGCCCGTCTCGAGCAGGAGTACGCCGACCTAGAGGAAGTCTGGAAGGCCGAGAAGGCCGAGGTGCAGGATTCCGCCCAACTGCAGCAGCGCATCGAGCAGGCCCGTACCGAACTGGAGGCCGCCCGCCGCAAGGGGGACCTCAACCGCATGGCTGAACTGCAGTACGGCACCATTCCTGATCTGGAGCGCAGCCTGCAGATGGTCGACCAGCACGAGAAGCCGGCCAACCAGCTCCTGCGCAACAAGGTCACCGAAGACGAGATCGCCGAGGTGGTCTCCAAGTGGACCGGCATCCCGGTGAGCAAGATGCTCGAAGGCGAGCGCGACAAGCTCTTGCGCATGGAAGAAGCGCTGCACAACCGGGTGATCGGCCAGGACGAGGCGGTCACCGCCGTGGCCAACGCGGTGCGGCGTTCGCGGGCGGGGTTGTCCGATCCCAACAAGCCTAGTGGCTCCTTCCTCTTCCTCGGCCCGACCGGGGTGGGCAAGACCGAACTGTGCAAGTCGCTGGCGGAATTCCTCTTCGATACCGAGGACGCCATGGTGCGCATCGACATGTCCGAGTTCATGGAGAAGCACTCCGTCGCTCGCCTGATCGGCGCACCGCCCGGCTACGTCGGCTACGAGGAGGGGGGCTACCTGACCGAAGCCGTGCGGCGCAAACCTTACTCGGTGGTCCTGCTGGACGAGGTGGAGAAGGCTCATCCAGACGTCTTCAACATTCTCCTGCAGGTGCTGGACGACGGGCGCCTGACCGACAGCCAGGGCCGTACGGTGGACTTCCGCAATGCGGTGATCGTCATGACCTCCAACCTGGGCTCGGCGCAGATCCAGGAGCTGGTCGGCGATCCTGATGCCCAGCGCGCGGCAGTGATGGATGCGGTGGCGAGCCACTTCCGCCCCGAGTTCGTCAACCGTATCGACGAGGTGGTGGTGTTCGAGCCCCTAGGTCGCGAGCAGATCGCCGGTATCGCCGAGATCCAGCTGCAGCACCTGCGTCAGCGCCTGGCCGAGCGCGATCTGCAACTGGAGCTGTCGCCCGAGGCCTTGGACAAGCTGGTGGCCGTGGGTTACGACCCGGTCTATGGCGCGCGACCGCTCAAGCGGGCGATCCAGCGCTGGATCGAGAACCCGTTGGCCCAGCGCATCCTGTCCGGCGCCTTCGCGCCAGGCAGCCGTATCCAGGGCCGGGTGGAGGGCGACGAGATCGTCTTCGCCTGACGGAAGGCCGGGTGGCCCGAGCGTCGCCCGGCGTTTCGCATAATTTTGTGAAAAAACAGCAGGCTAGGTGTTGACGTCCGTTTCTACTTCCGTAAAATGGCGCACCTCACTTACGGCAAAGCCTGAAAGGCCTTGAAGTAAGAGGGGTTGGAAGAGAGAAATTCCGCGATAGCTCAGTCGGTAGAGCAAATGACTGTTAATCATTGGGTCCCTGGTTCGAGTCCAGGTCGCGGAGCCACTTCCATTCTCGGGGTATAGCGCAGCCCGGTAGCGCGCCTGCTTTGGGAGCAGGATGTCGGGAGTTCGAATCCCCCTACCCCGACCATCTTTTGGGTCGTTAGCTCAGTCGGTAGAGCAGTTGGCTTTTAACCAATTGGTCGTAGGTTCGAATCCTACACGACCCACCATTTTCACCAGAAACCCTCCGCAAGGAGGGTTTTTGCGTTTGTGGCAGCTGAATCAAGCCGCCGCCTTTCGTGAAACATCGTATCGCAATCGATGCGGTCAAACTGCGATCCTTATGCCGACTGCTTGCCCGTACCGCGTTTGAAGGCCAAGCAAGCTCGCCTGGCAGTCGTTGTGCGGTACGGATCTCCTGAGAGCTTACGTCTCTCGGAAGAGGCCCGAATCCCCGAATGGGGTATCTCCCCCGGAATCAGCGTGAGTACTCACGCGATGTCATCCCTGACGCGTCGGATCAAACCAGACTGCAGACATCAAATTTCTATCGACCTTGATTATAGGCCAGGCAGTGAAATCAGGATGAGTCCGTTTCTTGCCGGGCGCGGCCTCATAGCCAGCAAGGGCACGGTAGATGAATAGTCAGTATCGGAATCCATTCCACAGCGCCGAGATCTGCGGATCCTTTAGGGTTCCCATCCGGCTATTGGTATCAAAGATCATCGCCTCATTATCGTGCTCTGAATAAAGCGGCCATCCTGGATTGCCATCTTTGGCAAAGGCGGCCCAGGCATCATTCATGCTGTCGGACAAGGACTGAGGTGGGTTGGAACCGAGAAAATTTCCCGCTTCTTGTGTATGAATGGTTCCGAACTTGAAGGGCACATCCACGAAATGGGCGGCGCCCAGGCGACCGTTGTAGGCCGGTGACCGCCAGGAGAACTGGTAAAACCACGTGTTTTGGTTGCGGCTCAACAGGCGGGCTATGCTCAGCGCTGGCATCCTGAACGTATAGTCCGACATGATCTGAGCGTAGACGTCACCCGGACTCTCCGCGTTGATACTGTTTTCCCCATACTCCTGGAGCGCTTTTGCGGGGAGCCCCAACTCCTGGATGACCGTGCTCACATCCTTGCTGGTGATTTTTTGTAATCCGTCCCCAGGGACCATATAGAGTCTGGACTCGCTGTCGGTACTGCCGACAATAACGGGCACGCGGTTATTGTCATTCGATGCCAGATCTTCCATGGGGCTCTTGACGATGATTTTACCGTCCGCAACTGGCAAAAATGCCGTGCCGCCAAGGGAAAGTCTTCCCCAGTGGGCGGTATCTTTGATTTGCTCCCCGACTTTCAGGACGTTCTGAACCAGATCCTCAAAAGGCACCTTGGCGACGGCTTCGGGATCATCAGAAATCCCCAGATTGTCGGTAAATTGCCGGGTGACTCGGGTTGCATCGGCCTGGCTGATCCACTGCATCGGCGGGCTCTGCAGAATAGCCTGCTGGTAAAGCCCTTTGGTTTCTGCATTGCCTAGATGGATGGCGACGCTTCCCGCTCCCGCGGATTGTCCAAAGAGGGTCACTCTGCTCGGATCGCCTCCGAAGCTGGAGATGTTCCGCTGAACCCATTTAAGCGCGGCAATCTGGTCTGCGATGCCGCGGTTGTCTGGACGTTGGGCAAAATGCATGAAGCCATCTACGCCCACCCGGTAGTTTACCGTGACGACCATGACCCCCTTTTTAGCGAACACGCTTCCGTCATAAACCGCCTCCGTGGCGTCTTCTCGGATCCAGGCGCCTCCGGGAATCCATACCATGACGGGCAGCTTCTCTTCGGCATTGTCAGGCCGCCACAGGTTGAGCGTCAGATCGCCAGCCTGACCGACCAGAGGTTGCGCCTTGCTCCGCCCCGGTTGCGGCACAGGTGAGTCGGAGACGGTGGCTTTAATCCCCTCCCAGGGCTCCACGGGTTGAGGGTTCTTGAACCGTCGCTCCGGCGTAAAGGGGTTGGCTGCGTAAGGAATCCCTTTGTAAACGCTGATGCCCTCATCGGTACGGTATCCCTGGACTTTGCCTGACTCGGTGTCGATAACCGGCGCCGGAGTGCCGGCAAAAGATAAGGAGCTCGCGACGATCAAGGCGCTACCCAGTAAACGTTTCATTCCTATTCCTTTTAAATTCGCCCCGTGCAGTTCCGGGTCCGCTTGATTAGAGGTCGGGAAGAATAGATAACGCCTGCCTTGGAGGCTTATAAGCTCGGATCCTCCACTGGACAGCTCCATGTTTTAATCAATGCATAGAAGGGTGGCGTCGGCCCGACTCACAACTTGCGTTTATGCGGTTCGATGACCTCTGCGTGATTTGATGTATCTTCATAACCATTGAACGATACGATGCCGGTCTTTGCCATTTCAAGATCAGGGTGTCAGCCGCGGTCTCGTGATCGAAAAGCCGGCGGGGCTCACGCTCGGCGCCTTGCCAAGCAAAGGGTAAGGCGGATCCTGCTCCACCCTCATCACCGGAAACTCAGCGCAAGTAGGGTTTTGCAGTTCCAGACCAACCTTTGGTACTGCCTGTGTTCTCGGGAGTTCTGGCTTCATGCCGGTCCGCCATGGGGCGATGTACAGCCCTGGTCATCTCGCATAGGCGATTGATGGCCAATCCCGGCCGCTCGGCCTCGCTCCCTCAGTCCCTTCGCCCCTAAACCGTCGCTGGCGGTACGAGCAGGGGAAGGGCTCTACTCCGCTGATCTGCTTCGATCACCAGAATTCGAACGGCATCCAGCCGATAGCCAGGCGATAGTCGGTAGTAGTGACCCCCTATCGTCTGACTACTATCAAGACAGGAATCCGGTTTTCAGGGCGGTGGAATGCGGTCGAAACACCTCTCGGGCTTCACCCTCATCGAGGTCTTGGTCGTCGTCGCCTTGCTGGGCATCGTCACCGCTCTGGCGGCGCCGGGCTTCGCCAGCCTGGTGCAGAACAATCGTATCCAGGCCGCGGCGGGGGAGTTGCAGCGAGCCCTGTACTACGCCCGTAGCGAGGCCATGAGCAGGGGGGTGAACGTCATCGTCACCACCGATCCGGAGGACGCCAATGGCTGGACCGGCGCCCTGAAGATCAGCACCGTCAAGACCGTGGTGCTACCCACGGCCGAGGTGCTGCGCCAGTACAGCGGCGGCCTGGGCACTGGCGTCAACGGTACCGGCAGCGTGGGAGGAAGCCCCTTGACCAGCCTGACCTTCCAGCCCAATGGCAGCGTGCGCATCGCTGCGGACGCCACCCTGCGCGTCTGTGCCACCAATGCGCTCACCCCGGGCAAGCAATTCACCCTTAGCCTCGGTGGCGTCCTCACGGTGACCGACTTCGTGCCCACCCGGGCCAGTGCCGTGGGGTGCGGCTAGATGAGGCGGGTGCAGCGGGCGTTCAGCATGATCGAGGTGCTGGTTAGCTTGGTGATCATCTGCCTTGGGGTGCTGGGCATGGTCGCCTTGCAGACGCGCAGTGTCGCCCTGTCCCAGGATTCCATACAGCGCAGCAATGCCATGGTACTGGCCAATGATCTGCTCGAGCTGATGCGCAGCAATCGCGATCAGGTCCTGGCGAGCGACAAGGTCAAGCCCGATGGAGTCTATGCCAAGCAGGCGGGTGGCACCTTTCGTACCAAGACGCTGGATGCCGGCAAGACCTGCCTGACCCGGGATCGCTCGGCCGGTGGCGAGACGGTCGCCGGTCAGGATCTCGGCTGCTGGCTGGCGCAGGTCAAGGTGCTGCTGCCGGTGACCGATGCCCTGATCACTAGCAGTTTCGCCGTCTGCCCGGCGTCCGGTGTGCCTCCCTTGCCGGCCAGCGATACCTCGGGGAGCACCACGCCGCTTAACGCCTGCGAGACCACGGCGCGTGCAGCGATGATGGTGGTGATCGCCTGGCAGGACGTCAGCAACGACGCGGTGAACTGTCCCAAGGGCGTTTGCTATTACGCCCTACGCTCGGAGCTTTGAGCATGGATCATCGGTTTCTTAGGCGCGATCGGCTGCAGGGATTTTCGCTCATCGAGATGATGATCGCCCTGACCGTGGGCGCCTTCCTGGTACTGGGCGTTTCGCAGATCTACCTCGACAACAAACGCAGCTTTCTCTTCCAGCAGGGGCAGACCGGCAACCGGAACAATGCCCAACTGACCCTGCAGTTACTCGACCGCCAGTTGGCCCGCACCGGTTTTCGCGCCGATATCCGCTACCAGAGCAATCTGGCGACGGCCTTTCCTGCCACCAGTGCCGTGGCGGACACCGACGGTATCAGCTGTCCGGCCTTTGCTGCCGGGGTCACTTTCGCGGCCACCACCGATAGCGTCGACACCCCCACAGGGGTATGCATTCGCTACCAGGGCGCGCTGGATGGCAAGGATCTGGATTGCCTCGGCAACGTCATTCCTCGGGTGAATCTCAATACCGGTGGCAACGTCCTGCTCAAGCTGCGTTATCTGGCGAGCGCTACGCCCGGCGCCGGAACCCTGAGTTGCACCGTCTGGAGCGAGCAGGCAGGGGCGCTGACGCGCAAGGGCAGTGCCGTGCTGGTGCAGGGACTACGGGATTTTCGCTGGTCCATCCCGCCGAAGGCGGACGCCCCGGCCGTACGCTACGCCGCGCTGCTCAGCACCAGCGACGCGGTGCCAAGCGATGTCGCCAGCAACGCCGCGGCCAACTGGCAGACCCTGACCGGCCAGCAGCTCGACGAGACGACCCGGCCCATGCAGATGGTGCAGAGCACCGTCACCCTGAGGAATCTTGCGCTATGAGTCGTGTCCCGGTCGGGCAACGGGGCGCGACCTTGCTGGTCACCCTGGTGATGTTGCTCCTGTTGTCGCTGCTGGCGGCGTCCAGCATGCGCCAGACCCTGTTGCAGACCCGTAGCGGTGGCGCCGCCCTGGAGAATGTCCAGGCGTTCAATGCCGCGGAGGCCGCCTTGCGCGAAGGCGAGCGACGCCTGGTCGCGCTCAGCCAGCAGCCGGCCTTCACCGCCTTCAGCGCGGGCTTCGCCAGCTGTAGCGAAAGTGTGGCGGCGGTCCGCGGCGCCTTTGCCAAGCCGCCCAGTGGCGATCTGTGCATCCTGACCAAGGCCAGCGATCTCACTACCAGCGCCCAGACCCAGACCTGGGCGGCGACCGCGTTGCAGGCGACCGACAAGACACCGACGGCACGCTCGGTGGCCTACAGCGGCTCCGATGGCAGCGCGACGTTCGCCCGTACGCCGCGCTGGGTGGTGACCGCCATTGGTAGCAATTCTGTCGATATCTCCGCACCCGCCACCAAGCTATTCCGAGTCACCGCCATCGCCCAGGATCGCGGTGGCCGCTTCCCGGTGATCCTGCAGAGCGTCGTCTCCCTGGAGGTGCCATGAGCCGAGCCATACCGGCATCCATCGCTCTGTGGGCTGCCGTCGTCACCAGCGGCGTTCAGGGCGCGGCCCTGAATCTCAGTCAGCAGCCCCTGTTCCTCACCAACAGCGTCGGCCCCAATCTCTTCGTCACCCTGGACAACTCCACCAGCATGCAGATGGCCGTGGTGCCGGATGCCTCCAATACCGATACCATCCGCCCGACCCGACGCGCCAAGTCGGCGGCCTTCAACAGCCTCTACTACAATCCGGCGATCAGCTATCCCGCGCCCTATGCGGTGAGCTACAGCGCTACCACTGGCCTGACCCGCACACGCCTGAGCACCAGCTTTACCAGTGCCTACGTCAACGGCTATCGGCCTGGCCTGGGCAGCGTGAATCTCGCCAGCGACTATCGGGTGAGCTGGAGCTACAACCCCAACCTGGTGACCACCGATCCCAATGTGGCGCGCGGCAACACCTACGGCAATCCGGGATTGCAGAACAACAGTCCGAGCATGCTGGCGGAGAATCCGTCGCAGGATTTCCAAAGCACAGGTACCTACCAGGGCACCAGCAGCACCTATGGCAGCCTGACCCTGGTGAACATCCTGGTGGGGACGGGATTCACCGAGAGCATCAACGGTGCCCAGGTCAGCATCAGCGATCCTTCCCTGCTGGCCCGGCTGCTGTTCGGCGGCTCCCTGACCGGCGGCTGCACGGCGAGCATCGCCAACACCAGCAGCGTCACCTACAGCAACGTGACCTGCACCCGCAACGTCCAGTACGGGTTCGCTGGCGCCATCACTTCAGCCAACTATACGGTTACGGCGAACACCAGCACTTCCGGCGCCATCACCGGCGTGCCGGCCTACTACTACCTCTACGACACCACCCTGAGTACCTGCACCTCGGCCTCCCTGCAGACCGAAGGCTGCTATCGCCGCGTCCTCGTCAGCGCTTCCTCGGGGCCCAATGGCACGGACGAGCGGCAGAACTTCGCCAATTGGTACTCCTTCTATCGCAGTCGCGCCCTGGCCGCGCAGACCGCCACCAATCTGGCCCTGGCGGATGCTTCGGAAAACATCCGGGTCGGTTGGCAGGCCCTGGGCACCAGCGACAGCTGCATCCTGGTGACTACCAATGCCAACTGCCGCGGGATCAGCAGCACCAGCACGACGACCTACGACAATCGCCTGCGGCCGTTCACCGGCGCGCACCGGGCGGCCTTCTTCACCTGGCTGGGCGATGTCTATTACAACCAGAGCACGCCCCTGTTGCAGGCGGTCGCCCGGGTCGGAGAACTGCTCAAGACCAGTGGCAGCGAAAGTCCCTACGCCTTCCAGCCGGGTACCAGCGAAACGCCGGTCTACGGTTGCCGGGCCAGCTACAGTCTGGTGGTGACCGACGGCATCTGGAATGCGGCCTTCACCACCAGCAACGTCGATGGCACGGCCGCCACCCTGCCGGATGGCCAGCAATATTCCCCGCAGGCCCCGTTCCAGGACAGTACGGCCAGCACCCTGGCCGACCTGGCCTTCCTCTATTGGCGTACCGATGCCCAGCCCAACCTGGACAACAAGGTGCCGCCCTACAACACCGTGAGCAGCAACGAAGTTCAGGGCAGCCGCACCCTTACGCCCTACTGGAATCCGCGCAACGATCCCGCCACCTGGCAGCACCTCACCGGCTTCTACGTGGGCATCGGCCTGAGCAGCGCCCTGGTCAACCCGGCCTGGGGTGGCGATACCTTCTCCGGAGGCTATGCCGGGCTGGCGGCGGGCAGCACGGCCTGGCCGGTCGCCGGCGCGGACAATTCGGTCAACCAGAACAACGTCTACGATCTCTGGCATGCGGCGATCAACTCGCGAGGGGAATTCTTCAGCGCGGAAAACGCCAGCGATCTCATCACCTCTCTGAGCGAGGTGGTCTCGCGCATCAGCCAGTCCACCAGCGTCGGTGCCAGCCAGACCGTCTCGCCGACCCAGGAGGGCGACAGCACCGCGCTCTATACCTATGTGCCGTCCTTCTCCAGCACCGATTGGAGCGGCGATCTGATCAAGTACCAGCGCACGGCGACCAACCGGACGCGTATCTGGAGTGCGGGTCAACAGCTCGACAGCCGTTTCCCGGTGGGCAATACCGGCTACGCGAGCCGGACGATCTACTTCGCCAGCCGCGGCGCCCTTACTCCTTTCACCTGGGCAAGCCTGACCGCCACCCAGCAGGGTTATCTCAATCGCACCGCAGCTGGTAACCCCGATACCTACGGCAGCCGCCGGGTGGACTACCTGCGGGGTGACCGCAGCCAGGAGGCGCCTGGCGTGACGCCGTCCTTCCGCCCGCGCAACCACATCCTCGGCGACATGGTGAATTCTTCGCCCGTGGTGGTCGGTGCCCCCAACAGTCCCATCGCCCTGATGAACGCCACGGTCGGCGATACCTCCTACGCCGATTTCCGCAACGCCAACCTGGGACGCGAGCGGCGTATCTACGTGGGGGCCAACGACGGCATGTTGCACGCCTTCAACGATCAGGGGGCGGAAGTCTTCGCCTTCATCCCCAGTGCGGTCATCCCAGCGCTCAACAAGCTGACCGACCGTGGCTACAACGGTGGCCACCAGTCCTACGTCGACAACACGCCCGTGGTGGGTGACGTCTATAGCGGTGGCCGCTGGCGTACCGTACTGATCGGTACCCTGCGCGGGGGAGGGCAGGGCATCTTCGCCCTGGACATCACCGACCCGAACGCCCCCACGCTGCTCTGGGAAAAGTCCGCCAGCGATGCCGACTACGCTGATCTGGGCTTCACCTATGGCAAGCCCGTCATCACGCGGCTGCATACGGGCGGCTGGGGCGTAGTGCTGAGCAATGGCTACAACAGCGCCAGGGACAACGCCGTGCTGTACGTGATGAACGTCGCCGACGGCAGCCTGATCAAGGCCCTGCCGGTGAGCGATGCCCTGACTACGCCCAACGGCCTGGGTGCACCCTTCGTGGCCGATGTCGACGGCGATCTGATCGGCGACTACGCCTATGCCGGCGATCTGCGCGGCAACCTCTGGCGCTTCGACCTGACCGGTAGCTCCCTGACCGCGGTCGCCGCGGCGGACAACTTCCGGGTGGCCTTCGGCGGCAGTCCGCTCTATACCGCCCGGGCCAGCAGCCTGGCCTCCGGCACCACCAATCTGGTGCAGCCCATCACCGCCAGCCCGACAGTGATCGCCCATCCCACCGGCACGGGGCATCTGGTGATCTTCGGCACCGGCAAGTACCTGGAGCCCGGCGATGCCATCGCCAATCCCAGCAAGGCCATGACCCTCTATGGCATCTGGGATCGCCAGACCGATGGCTCGGCGGCGGGCAGCACGCCTAGTCTGACGGTGGCCAACCTGCAGCAGCAGACCCTGGGGGTCGACCAGCTCATCAGCTATACCGGTGCCGGTGGCTCCAGCGTCAGCAGCACGGCGAACATCGTGTCCACCAATTCGGTGAGTTGGTACGACCCCGCGACGGCCGCCAGTGGCAAGCAGGGCTGGTACCTCAACCTGCCGCTCAACGGCGAGCTGGTCATCAACAAGCCCCTGCTGTTCAGCGGCACCCTGCTGATGAGTTCGCTGATACCCAGCACCGATGCCTGTACCGCTGGCGTCACCACCTATCTCTATGCCTTGGACCCCTACACCGGCGGCAACAACAGTGGGCTGTTCAACCTGGGTGTGGACACGGCCTATGGCCGTATCCAGCTGGACGGCCTGCTGGGCGGCATCGTGCCCTTCGTCTACGGCAACGGCAACTTCAGCGTAGAAGGCACCCTGGCCGATGCGGTTCTCGGTGGTAGCGATGGTGGCCCCCAGCGGGAAGGCTTGACCGGCAAGCAGCCGCCCAGTCGGCGGCAGACCTGGCGGGTCATCAGCAACCAGGATTAGCCAGGGAGCTGGCATGACGAGCGCCCATGAAAAAGCCCGGCACTGGGCCGGGCTTTTTCATGGAACTAGGCGTCTCAACGCGCGTAGGTCAGCAGCACGTCGCCCGGGATCTGGAAGTCCACCGACATCATCACGGAAAGCGCGGTGATGGCGATGATGGAGAACCCGAACAGCTTGCGTGCCCACTGGACATCGTTCTCGGCCTGATAGCCCATGAACGCCAGGCGCAGCCACCAGGCGCCGATCACGAAAGCCACTGCCAGATAGACGTAGCCGGCGTAGCCGAGCACGGTCAGCAGCAGGGTGGCAGCCAGGAAGGCCACGGTATACCAGACGATGTGCCGCTTGGTCACCGAGATGCCCTTGGCCACCGGCAGGACCGGAATCGAGGCCGCGGTGTAGTCCTTGAGACGGAAGATGGCGATGGCGTAGGAGTGCGGCATCTGCCAGAGGCAGAAGATCAGCAGCAGCACCGCGGCGCCGCTGTCGAACTGGCCACTGGCGGCGCAGTAGCCGATCACCGGCGGGGCGGCACCGGACAGGCTGCCGACCAGGGTGCCGTACACCGAGGTGCGCTTGAGCCAGAGGCTGTAGAGCCCCACGTACACCACGAAACCCATCACCGCGAAGGCGGTGGCGACCAGATTGGTCGCCCCATACAGCAGCCCCACCCCGGCCAGGCCGAGGAGGGTGGCATAGGCCAGCGCCACCTTCGAGGAGATCGTGCCCTGGACCAGGGCACGATTGCGGGTCCTTTCCATCTTCTGATCGATGTCCCTGTCGATCACGTTGTTGAACACACAGCCGGAAGCAATGACCAACGATACCCCGATGGCCGTCGCCAGCAGCAACAGCGGGTCGATGCTTCCTTTGGAAGCCAGGAAGAACCCGCCGGCAACCGAGATCAGGTTGCCGAAGATGATGCCCGGCTTGGTCACGAGAAGGTACTTCTTGATCATCACGTCGGCCCGGTTCAGTGGATCATCATGTTCTGGTGCATGTGGTACATGATCCACAGGGACCCCACGACCACGATGCCGACGATAACCACGGTGAAACCGAAGGAGATCACGTTCCAACGCTGCTCTTCGGAGGTGTTCAGGTGCAGGAAGAAGTACAGGTGCACCAGCAGCTGTACCACCGCCATGATCACCACGATCGCCAGGGTCGCGCCCTTGGAGAAGGTGGGGAACATCACCAGGCCGAAGGGAATGACCGTCAGGATGACCGACAGGATGAAGCCGACCATGTAGCTCTTGAAAGTGCCATGGCTCTCGGCGGTGTGCCCGTGGGCGTTATGGTCGTGCGCCATTACAGCACCCCCATCAGATAGACGATGGTGAAGACGAAGATCCAGATGATGTCCAGGAAGTGCCAGAACAGGCTCAGGCACGACAGGCGGGTCACGTTGGTGGTGGTCAGGCCCTTGGAAGCGACCTGCAGCATCAACACGATCATCCAGATCAGACCGGAGCTCACGTGCAGACCGTGGGTGCCGACCAGCGCGAAGAAGGACGACAGGAAGGCACTGCGATCCGGACCGTAGCCCTCTTCGATCAGGTGATGGAACTCATAGACTTCCATGCCGATGAAGCCGGCACCGAACAACCAGGTGATCGCCAGCCAGCCCAGGACGCCGCCCTTGCTGCCCTTGTGCTGGGCAATCATGGCGAAGCCGTAGGTGATACTGGAGAACAGCAGGAGGAAGGTTTCCACCAGCACGAACGACAGTTCGAAGATGTCCTTCTGCGAGGGGCCATCGGCATGGGCCCCGCTCAGCACTGCATAGGTCGCGAACAGCGTCCCGAACAGAATGCAGTCGGTCATCAGGTAGGACCAGAAGCCGAATGTCTTCATCGATCCGGCATCGTGGTGCCCATGCTCCTCGGCATGGGCGACTTCGTTATGCATAACTTGATTCGCCATTGGGTTAGGCCTGCTTCAATTTCGCCAGGGACTGGATGCGGGCGGTTTCGATGCGCGCCACTTCTTCCGCTGGTACGTAGTAGTCGACGTCTTCGTCGTAGCTGCGGATGACCGCAGTGACGATGCAGCCCACGAAGCTGGCGATGGCCAGCCACCAGATGTGCCAGATCAGGGCGAAGCCGAGGATCAGGGCGAAGAGGCTGATCACGATGCCGGCGCCAGTGTTGCGCGGCATGTGGATCTGCTTGTAGTCCGCATCCTTCTTCTCGGTGATGCCTTTTTCCTTCATGCCCCAGTAGGCGTCGATGTCGTGCACTTCCGGCACTTCAGCGAAGTTGTAGAAGGGCGGCGGCGAGGAAGTCGACCATTCCAGGGTACGGCCATCCCACGGATCGCCGGTCACGTCCACGTTCTCCGGCAGATTGCGGTCGCGGATACTGACGTAGAACATCCACAGCTGGCTGAGGATGCCGATGGCGATGATGCCGGCGCCGATGGCGGCGGTCACCAGGAAGGGGTGCCAGTCGGGGTTGTCGTAGTGGTTCAGACGACGGGTCATGCCCATGAAGCCCAGCATGTACAGCGGCATGAAGGCGACATAGAAGCCGATCAGCCAGCACCAGAAGGCCTGCTTGTTCAGGCGCTCGTTCAGCTTGAAGCCGAACACCTTAGGGAACCAGTAGATCATGCCGGCGAAGTAGCCGAACACGGCGCCGCCGATGATCACGTTGTGGAAGTGAGCGATCAGGAACAGGCTGTTGTGCAGCACGAAGTCGGCACCCGGTACCGCCAGCAGGACGCCGGTCATGCCGCCGATGCTGAAGGTCACGATGAAGCCCAGGGTCCAGAGCATCGGCGAGGTGAACTGGATGCGGCCCTGGTACATGGTGAACAGCCAGGTGAAGATCTTCACACCCGTCGGGATCGCAATGATCATGGTCGCGATGCCGAAGAAGGCGTTGACGTTGCCGCCCGAGCCCATGGTGAAGAAGTGGTGCAGCCAAACGATGAAGGACAGCACGGTGATCGCCACGGTGGCCCAGACCATCGAGACGTAGCCGAACAGACGCTTCTTGCTGAAGGTGGAGGTCACTTCCGAGAACACACCGAAGGCCGGCAGGATCAGGATGTAAACCTCGGGGTGGCCCCAGGCCCAGATCAGGTTGGTGTACATCATCTGGTTGCCGCCGGCTTCCGCAGTGAAGAAGTGGAAGCCCAGGTAACGGTCCAGGGTCAGCAGTGCCAGGGTCACGGTCAGGATCGGGAACGCGGCCATGATCAGGATGGCGGTGCAGAACGAGGTCCAGGTGAAGATCGGCATACGCATCAGGGTCATGCCCTTGGTACGCATCTTCAGCACGGTGACGAAGAAGTTCACACCGGTCAGGGTCGTTCCGATACCCGATAGCTGTAGTGCCCAGATGTAGTAGTCAACCCCTACCCCTGGACTGTACTGAATGCCCGACAGCGGCGGATAGGCCACCCAGCCGGTCGCGGCGAACTCGCCCACGAACAGCGACAGCATCACCAGCACGGCACCGGCCACGAACAGCCAGAAGCTCAGCGAGTTCAGGAAGGGGAAGGCCACGTCGCGAGCACCGATTTGCAGCGGTGTCACCACGTTCATCAGGCCGGCCACGAAGGGCATCGCCACGAAGAAGATCATGATCACGCCGTGGGCGGTGAAGATCTGGTCGTAGTGATGCGGTGGCAGGTAGCCCTCGGCGCCGCCGGAGGCGATGGCTTGCTGGCTACGCATGAGGATGGCGTCGGAGAAGCCGCGCAGCAGCATGACGAGCGCGACGATGAAGTACATCACGCCGATTTTTTTGTGGTCGACGGTGGTCAGCCACTCTTTCCAGAGGTAGCCCCACTTGCCGTAGTAGCTGATCGCGCCGAGTAGCCCGAGGCCACCCAGGGCGACCACGACGAACGTCACGAGAATGATCGGCTCGTGATACGGAATATCCGCAAGAGTTAATTTACCGAACATAACTTATTCCTCGGTACCGTGTTGACCGGCGTGCTGGCTCATGTCCATCACGTGGTCGGTCTGCTTGCTGAAGTCGGACTTCATGAACTTCTTGATGACCGTTCTGAACAGGTCCGGCTCGACCGCCGAGTAGTAGGCGACCGGCTGCTTCTCGCTGGGCTTGGCCAGCTCGGTGTAGCTCGCCTGGTCCAGGGTCTTGCCACCCGACTGCTTGACCTTGGCCACCCAGGCGTCGAAGTCGCCGGCGGTGGGAACCGCGTGCACGGTGAAGATCATGTCGGAGAAACCGGCGCCGCTGTAGTTGGCCGAGCGACCTTCGAAGACGCCGGGATGATCGGCGATCAGGTGCAACTGGCTCTGCATGCCGGACATGGCGTAGATCATGCCGCCCAGGGCCGGGATCGACAGGGTGTTCATGACCGACTCGGAGGTGATCTTGAACTGCACCGGACGGTTGACCGGAATGGCGATCTCGTTGACCGAGGCGATGCCCTGCTCCGGATAGATGAACAGCCATTTCCAGTCCATCGAGACGGCTTCGATCACCAGCGGCTGCTCGGGATGATCCAGCGGCTTGAAGGGATCGAGTTCGTGGGAGGTCTTCCAGGACAGGATGCTCAGGAACACCACGATGGCCAGCGGGACCAGCCAGACCACGGCTTCGATCTTGTAGGAGTGAGCCCAGTTCGGGGTGTACTTGGCTTCCTTGTTATCAGCGCGGTACTTCCAGGCGAACAGGAAGGTCATCACGATGACCGGGATCACCACGATCAGCATGAGGCCGAACGCTGTGTAGATGAGGTTGCGTTCTTGCACGCCGATGGAGCCTTTCGGATCCAGCAGCACGGCGTCGCACCCGCTGAGCAGCAGCGCGGCGGCACCGGCTAGAAGCCAACCGGTTGGTTTTAGATACTTCGTTAGTTTCATCTCACGACCTCAGTAGAGCGGCTCATCGTGGTTATTCTCTCAACGTGCCTGTCGCCAGCCTCACGCTCCGCAACGGACAGGCATCCGTGCGGCAGGCTGATGGATTGCGGAAATTGCGGGATTTCGCAGCGCGGTATGGTGCCACAGAGGGGAGGGATATTCGACCCTTTGGTCAGCCGCCATTCAGGTATTGCCGGCCGTCAAGAAAGGCCCAAACCGCTGGCGTAAGGCACTGTCATGCGCCGGGTAAGAGTAGCTGAGCAGGCCGCGGCTGCCAGGTCGACGAGCGCTTTTTGCTCGGACCGATGCGGGGGGCTGGATAACGGGGAAACGCGCAGGAAGTCGCGCCCCAAGGCGGCTAAGGCCTTGAAGGCTCTGAAAAGGCAGAGGGAGGAAACAGCGGAAGGATGGTGCCGGAGATAGGAGTCGAACCTACGACCTTCGCATTACGAATGCGCCGCTCTACCAACTGAGCTACACCGGCACGAAGCTTTCAATGATAAAGCCCTAGCAGCTTTATGCGCAAGTCTGAGGATCCTGAGGTCGTGCATGCCTGTGGCGATGTGTCGCAGTGTTGTGCGGGCTGCCTCAAACCGCGTCTAAAGGCGCTTTTATGCCGGCCAGCGGTCGCTGCCGACCCGGTTCGTTGGTGTGGCGGATAGGGGAAACCTTCGGGCTAATCGTCATACCTACTCTTCGGCGGTCACGCGCGGCGCGATCCGTTCTCGATGCTCTGAGAACTCACCGCTCTGGAAATTCCGATGACCGACTACTCAATGACACGTCGTCACGTCCTCGTCGACTCCGCGGTAGGGCTCGCCACGCTGCGTCGGACGCTACCGTTGCCCAAGCGGCCAGTCGTCCAGCGAAGCCGCTGCAGGATCCGCGCACCTAGTACACCCGGGGACCATTCAAGGAGCAGCGCCAGGAATGGCCCGCCCTAACCTGCAGGATGGAGCCGCGTCCCGATCATGGCGAAACTAGCTACCACGGCTCGGGCCAGCTGGCCGTCTGCAAGGCGCTGATCACCGGCGTCGACAGCGGCATTGGTCGCGCAGTGGCCATCGCCTTCGCCCGCGGAGGGGCTAACGTCGCCATCAACTACCACCCTGACGAGGAGTCCGATGCCCAGGAGGTAGTCAAGCTGATCGTTACGGCCGGCCGCAAGGCCATCACCCTCCCGGCCGACATCCGCAGCCAGGCCGCCTGCGAAGAGGTGGTCGGCAAGGCCTTCGAGCAACTCGGCGGTCTGGATCTCTTGGTGAACAACGCGGCCTACCAGCAGAGCAAGGCCAATATCCTCAAAATCACCGACGAGCAGTTCGATCGCACCTTCAAGACCAACGTCTATCACGTCTTTCGCTTCAGCAAGGCGGCCATCCCCCACCTGCCGCCGGGCGCCAGCATCATCAACACCGTCTCGGTGAATTCCTACGATCCGGGCGAAGAGCTGATCGACTATGCGGCTACCAAGGCCGCCATCCTCAATCTCACCAAGGGCATGGCCAAGCAACTCGCCAAGAAGGGCATCCGTGTAAATGCCGTAGCACTAGGTCCGGTATGGACGCCGCTGCAAGTGGCGGGTGGGTAACTGGAAGGGCAGATAAAGGAGTTCGGTCAGGACACGCTGCTGGGACGGGCTGGGCAGCCGGCGGAGTTGGCGTCGCTGTATGTGGCTTTGGCGGAAGAAAATGCGAGCTTCAGTACGGGGACGGTGGTGGGGGCGTTTGGGGGAAGGTGATGCCGTGAAGCAAGTGACATGAAATCTGTTCCTGACTATAAGAACGGTGACCACGAATTGAAGGAGTCTCGCTATAAATGGCATCGCAATGCACTAGAAGTAGCTGCGTAGTCGTTTGCGTCGGACGCCCTTAGTTGATTGATTTTTAGTCATATGTTTCCGAAAGCTCGTTCGGAGAAAAGTAATATAGGCAAAGATATATTTTTTGGTTGATGCTGAAGTTTTGCATTGTTGGATTTTAACTATTCATGGCGGTTGTTCTAATCCAAGAGGATCGATTTCAGCCTGTTTCGCCAATACAGGTTAAATAGTGATTTGGCCCTCTTTCAAGCATGCTGTTCATTCCGGTCGCACAGGGGTTCTAGCAAATCGCGCCGCTATTTATACTGAATTAAGTTGGTCGGTGATGTGGCGTGAGTTTAGTCGCAATGATTTTTAGTAGTGCTAAAAGTATTGGGTCTATTGCCCTGTTAGTGTTGCAAGCAAGGTATGGGCGCATTCTGGTGAAATATGAGATTGCTTTGGTGTTTTTATAGTGGTTAATGTGCTTCTTTAGAGCTAAGTTTTATTGATTTTAGACTGTGCAAGTCGAATATCGGCTATGTTGGTTCGATAGAAATTTTAATCTTGAATAAAAGAGATCTTGTATTGTGGCTATGGCATGATATAAAGTGGTCAAGATGAATCTGCTCTAAACCTTCTAGGTCCGATGTCTCGATAATTGAAAAAATGAATAGGGCTCGTTGATTTGCTTCCTGTTAGAAGTTCTCTGGCGATATGCTTGGCACGGCGCGTTTGTACAGGGCGATGATTTTCCTAAACCATTTTGATTTGCGTCGATGTTGGTAATTTTTAATTAAAGTTGGGCTGGTCTTTGTCTTGCCAAGGCGTGGCCTGTGAATTATTTACTTTGAATAGCTTGTATTTCAGACCGGCAACGTCATTCACCGTCGATAGCTTCCAGTTAGTCATCTCTAAAGATCTGCTTATGCCAAATATTCTGTCCCAGTCTTCGGATACAATGACGTATTGGGGGGGGGGTCTTCTGGCTATTTCATCTATTGCTAAAGCATTTCGCATGTTGCAGATGGGTGTCGTGAGACGTTGATGGATCTCTATGCTGCTAGGGGTCTTTAATCCAACAATGTCAACCAGTCGATAGTTTCCAAAGAGTGAGATGTATCCCGCATCATGAACTAGGATGGTGTCGCCTTCATCGGTACGCTTTTCTAGCCAGCTTGCTATCTCAGATAAATCATGTACTTGCTCAACGCCGGCGCTATAGCCTTTGTACGAGTTTGGAATTGAAGTGCTGCAAACTATTACGGATAGCAAAAGCAGAACAGTTGAAGTTTTCGTGCTAAGGGGTAGTTTTTTGAATATTGCTGCAATTCCTAGCACTAAAAAAGGTGTCAATATGAACAGATATCTGAATCCATTGTGCCAAACCCCACCAGGTAAATTGAGGAGAAAGGATGTGAGTAGGGAGGCGGTAAAGAATAAAAACACTATTCGCTGCTTCAAAAGCAGTACACCACAAACACCGAATGCAAAAATTCCTATGGTTTTCAGAAATGCAAAAACTCCGAGCGATTCTAACTTGATTTTTGCTTGAAATGGCTGGCATGCTTCGTTAAAGAATATTTTTTTTGCATTGATGGTTGCAGGAAAGTAATTCCCGGTATTAGCCCATGTTAGTAGGAATACTGGGAGGGCGATGAGTAGTGAAAAAATAAATGGCTTGCAGAGTGCGCCTATATTGTCTTTTTTATGATAAATGGATTGGAGGGTAAAAAAAATAGAGACTATAATTAGTTCGGGTCTTATAAAGGGTAATGCCCATAGCAAAGAATACCAGTAAGGAGAGGGCTCGCGTTTGCTGAAGGCTATTAATGTCCAAGATAGGGCCGTTATTGCGAGGCCGGTTTCTAATCCATTGGAAAACTGAAAGATTATTGGCCCTGAAGCCATGGCGAGAATAGCTATGAGCATGGCTTGGATACTTCTAAGCCCTGCTAATATTCCCATTTCATAGCAGGCCAAGTTAAATAGTAGAAAAGAGAATAAAGCTATTGCCACTTGGGCTATCCATAGCGGCAGAATCAGGCTTGAGGCGAAAATTAGTGCTGCGTGAAGTGGGCTTGTTACACCAGACAGTGCGGGTGTACCGTATTTCGAGTCATGCCAATCCCAAAGTGATCTGGCGGAGTGTTGCGTTATATAGGCGTCGTCAAGAGGATAATTCGTCGGCCAAATGTAAAATGTTAGTAGCGAGGCTAGTATTATTCCAGAAAAAAGAGTTAGGTTTCGGTAAGTATTGTCTGGCTTCTTAAAGGTGTTTTCTATTGTAGTCATGGCTTCAACAGCTGGGGTTGCGCATCAAAGTGTTGTGAGGGTTTAAAGCGAAACTACGTTATGAATGCGATAGGTTAAAGGGTGGGGGTAGTCTTTTTTGGTTGTGTGTCTATTTCGGTGTTGTCGATTTGAGTATATCTTCGAGAGCTTTGGAGGAATGCAGTTTGTTGTTTTCTAGAAAGTCTTCTCGTGCTTTTCTTACCTGAGGCATGAATTTGGGGGCAAACTCTGCTTCTGCTTTTTCAAATTGTCTATTTCCCTCTTCAGTATTTCCAAGGCCATATTCTGCCAGGGACCTCATTAGTGAAACGACAGGGTAGCCTGGACCATAGAATTCGACTATCTCAAGGTTGGCTAATGCTTCGGGATAATTTCCAGACTTTAGATAGGCTTCTGCAAGAGATCCGTAGATGTATCTCAATAGCCACGCGTTTTGAACGTTGTCTCTAACTATTGTGGTTTGTGGTAAGGGAATGCCTTTTGATTGAACCTCCAAGTGCGGTTGGTATTCACCTTCAAGGGCCATGTTTAAGGTCTTTATTGCTTCTTTATAATTGCCTTGCCTAACCTGTAGTTGCCCCTCTACAGCTTTCAGTCGACCAAGCTCTTCGTGCGTGGATTTTATCTGCTCCAACGCTCTTTCCGCAGTTTCGAGTTGGCCCATGAAAATCGCAGAGGAAAGATAGTTGAATTGTACAAATTTTAAGTTTGGATGCTTTTCATAAGCCCAATACCAGAGTGAAAATTCGTTCCGCCAAAGCGGGATGGTAGTGGCTGTGGTTGCGAATGCAATAAATAACCAGCCAATTAGAAATAGGGCCGCAGCGGCTTTCCTTGCTTTTGCTATATCGATAATGACACTGGATGCTGCTATTGATGCGAATACCAGAGGAAGGGTAAGGAATCTTTCATGACCCAGATTTCCTCCAATATTTAAGGGTAGTATATTAAGAACCGGCGCGAGGCTTATTAAATAGCTGATGAGTAATGCTGTTGTTATTTTTAATGGTCTTTTTAATGCGGCCCAGAGAGCTAGGCTCAAAAAACAAATTAAACCTACGATGCTGAGTATGTTTTGCGATATGGATCTGTCTCGTACATCAAACGGGTGCATTGGGTTTATGTCTAAGAATGGAAGGAAGGTCATCCTTACGTAAAATTCTAAGCTGTAGGAGATGAAGCTTACCTTTTGTATAGGTGATAGCTCGGCTTGTAGGCTTTGATTTGCTACAAGGAGATTCGGGTGGGCTTGATACCTAATGGCTAAGTAAGCAAGGAGGGACAAAGTTATTGAGATTATGAGGGGTTTGTTTTCCTTCAATAGCTCTATCGGTTCAAGCTTTCTCGGTTTGACTATTTTGTTTTCTGCAAAAATCAAAGTAAAAATAATGGCTGGCAAAGTGATTGCCATTTCCTTCGAGCACAATGCAAGAAAGAAAAATGCGCCGATCAATATGTTTTTCGTTATGCCTTTCAAGTGATAAAAAGACACTAGTGCTAGCAGGAAAAAACTTGTGCATAGGAGGTCAAATCGGCCGGCCACCCAGACGGTCGGCTCTACGAGACTTGGATGGAGGCCATATATGGCCATGCTTAGAAGTGAAAAAGCATATTTTTTTGTTTGGTGCGAATAGGCTGCTAGTCTTAGCGCCAAGGTGCCGGTAAGTAAGGTGTTAAGTGCTAAGAGTAATACGTTTATGAGATGGGAGTATGTAGGGGTGGCGCCAAATAGTTTGAATTCCAAAATGAAGCTTAGTAACACCGCAGGTCTAAAATAAGTGGTGCCTGGTAGAATAGACTTGCTTAGGGCCTCCCAAAGGTCCGTAGGATTGCGCAAGCCAGAGTTGTCTAGGAAAAGTGCTACGTCGTCCCAGACATAATCGAACTGTAAGGTTTTTAAATAGGTTAAAAATAAAATCAGCAGGAGTGCAGAGCTTGAAATTAGGTAGATTTTTCTGGTCATGATCATAAAAAAAGCCCCCAGAGGGGGCTTTTGTCTTATTAGTGGCGGCATTCAGATGGTACGTACTTCATCGTCGTCGAGTTCGTTCCGCAAACCCAGGTTATTACGCCAGTAGGCACTGTGCCTGCGCTTAGCGCGCTTCCGCCAGACGAGGGCGTCAAAGTCAAGCTTACGTTTTGTGCGTTGGAGTTCATAACAACGCTAATCTGGCCGTTCGATGCGATAGTAACCGTAGAAACGTTTGTAGTAGGACCACTAAAGGCCCAACCAGTACTCAGCGAAGAGGCTCCGTTGGCTGCGTTCTCCGCAACCAGGGCTTTGGCGGCGGAAGCTTGCGTCAAACCCTCGGTAACACGTGCGCGGACGGTATAGTCTTGATAGGCAGGCAGAGCGATCGCCGCCAAAATACCGATGATCGCAACTACGATCATCAGTTCAATCAGGGTAAAGCCTTTCTGAGCGTTCATTTTAATCTCCGGGTTGGGTCAGGCCAACGTGCCTTTTTGAGGTATAGCATAGGCCGTGCCAAATAAAAGTGGCGACTACAGCACGTTCCTGATGTGATGCATTTCGGTAAAGGGGCAGGTCATGACAAAAAATGTCAGTCATCCGGCGCCATTTTGCGGGCGGAGCAGGGGGTGCTATAAGGCCAGCTAACGCAAGCGCAGGTGACGGATGATGAACGAGACAGTGATGCTGTCGGGGTTGGCGCGGCAGTTGGTGGATGCGCAGTTGCTGGCAGAGTCGGCCGCGCAGCAGGCAGTGGTCAAGGCCAAGCAGGCCAAGGTGCCGTTGGTCACCTACCTCGTTCAGCAACGCCTGGTGCAGAGCCGCCCGCTCGCGGAGCTGGCCGCTCAAGAGTTTGGCGTTCCTTTTCTCGATCTGGCTGCCATTGATAAGGAGCAATTGCCCAAGGACGTCGTCAATGAAAAGCTGATGCAACAGCACCACTTCTTGCCGCTAAGCAAGAGGGGCAACAAGCTGTTCATCGCGCTTTCCGATCCGACCAATCAGCAGGCCGTCAATGACGTTTCCTTTGGCAGCAAGCTGGCCGTGGAAGTGGTGCTGGTCGAGGACGACAAGCTCCACCAGGCGATCGAGAAGTATCTCGATGGCGGTACGGGGGGGCTGGATCTTGGCGAGATCGACCTGGACGTAGAGCTGGAGAGCGGCGAACGACCTCAGGAGGCGGTTACCGGCAACGATGCCGACGATGCGCCCGTTGTGAAATTCGTCAACAAGATGCTGCTCGATGCCATCAAGAAGGGTTCGTCCGATCTGCATTTCGAGCCCTATGAAAAGATGTACCGCGTGCGCTTCCGCACCGATGGCATCCTGCATGAGGTCGCACGGCCGCCGGTGCAGTTGGTGTCGCGTATCTCGGCACGGCTCAAGGTGATGTCCAATATGGACATCTCCGAGCGACGCAAGCCGCAGGATGGCCGCGTCAAGCTCAAGGTGTCCAAGACCAAGTCCATCGATTTCCGGGTCAATACCCTACCCACGCTCTGGGGCGAGAAGATCGTGATGCGGATTCTCGACTCTTCCAGCGCCCAGATGGGGATCGATGCGCTGGGCTACGAGGATGTGCAAAAGCAGCTCTATCTGCAGGCACTCAAGCAGCCGCAGGGGATGATCCTGGTGACCGGTCCCACGGGTTCGGGTAAGACGGTATCCCTCTATACCGGGCTCAATATTCTCAATACCGAAGACATCAATATTTCCACGGCGGAAGATCCGGTGGAAATCAACCTGGAAGGGATCAATCAGGTCAACGTCAATCCTCGTCAGGGCCTGGACTTTACCCAGGCACTGCGTGCCTTCTTGCGCCAGGATCCCGACGTGATCATGGTGGGTGAGATTCGCGATCTCGAGACGGCGGAGATCGCCATCAAGGCGGCCCAGACCGGCCACATGGTGATGTCGACCCTGCACACCAACAGCGCGGCGGAAACCCTGACGCGCCTGCGCAACATGGGCGTGCCCGCCTTCAACCTGGCGACCTCGGTCAACCTGATCATTGCCCAGCGTCTGGCCCGTAAGTTGTGCAACAAGTGCAAGCGCGTTCATGAGGTGCCCCAGGAGGCGCTGCTAGCCGAAGGATTCAGCGAGGATGAGGTGGGTAGTTTTACCCTCTACCAGCCCATTGGCTGCGAAGAGTGCAACGCCGGCTACCGTGGGCGAGTGGGGATCTATGAGGTGGTGAAGATCACCCCGGCGCTGCAGCAGATGATCATGGAGGAAGGCAACTCCATCGAGATATCGGCACGGATGAGAGCTGAGGGCTTCAATGACCTGCGGCGGTCTGGCCTGGTCAAGGCGATGCAGGGCATCACCAGTCTGGAAGAGATCAATCGGGTGACCAAGGATTGATGGGTTCCCTCACCCTAACCCTCTCCCAGAGGGAGAGGGGACTAGAACGGAGCTTTGGATAGCCATTTTCGCATGCGCCCGAGACTTCAAGGCGTTGAATACGCCGGCATTTGGCGCGATGCTTGCCTTTAAAGCCGCAACCCGCTCTGCAGAGAGCATTCTTTTGACGGGTCCGCTGCGGCGGGCCGAGTCTTCGATGAGTCGAGGCCATGGCCGATAAAGCTATCAAGTTGGGCAACTTCACCTGGGAGGGTACCGATCGCAAAGGGACCAAGGTGAAGGGCGAGATGACGGGCTTGAATCCCGCGCTGATCAAGGCGCAGTTGCGCAAGCAGGGGATCAATCCGACTCGGGTGCGCAAGAAGTCGGTGTCGCTGTTCAGCAAGGGCAAGAAGATCAAGCCCCTGGATATCGCGCTCTTCACCCGGCAGCTGGCGACCATGATGAGCGCGGGCGTACCCCTGTTGCAGGCCTTCGATATCATTGGCGAGGGTTTCGATAATCCCAACATGCGCAAGCTGGTGGACGATATCAAGCAGGATGTCGCAGCGGGTAACAGCCTGGCTAACTCCCTGCGCAAGCAGCCCCAGTATTTCGATGACCTCTATTGCAACCTGGTGGATGCCGGTGAGCAATCCGGTGCGCTGGAGACCTTGCTAGATCGTGTAGCAACCTACAAGGAAAAGACCGAAGCCCTGAAGAAGAAGATCAAGAAGGCCATGACCTATCCGGCGGCGGTGGTCGTCGTGGCGATCGTCGTGTCGGCCATTTTGCTAATCAAGGTAGTGCCGCAATTCCAATCCGTATTCGAAGGCTTTGGCGCCCAGCTACCGGCATTCACCCTGTTCGTCATCGGCATCTCCGAAATCCTGCAAGAGTGGTGGCTGCTGGTACTTGGTGCGTTGTTCGTGCTTGGCTTCGTGCTAAGGCACTTCTACAAGAAGTCGGAGAAATTCCGTGATGCCACGGATCGTGGTCTGCTGAAGATCCCGTTGATCGGCTCCATCCTCTATAAATCGGCTATCGCGCGTTACGCCCGTACCCTGGCTACCACCTTCGCTGCTGGTGTACCCCTTGTTGATGCACTTGATTCGGTTGCCGGTGCGACGGGCAACGTGGTGTTCCGCAATGCCGTGGAGAAGATCAAGGCCGATGTCTCCACTGGTATGCAGCTGAATTTTTCCATGCGCACCACCGGGGTGTTTTCCTCCATGGCCATTCAGATGACGGCCATCGGTGAGGAGTCGGGTTCGTTGGACGAGATGCTGTCCAAGGTCGCGACCTTCTATGAGGATGAGGTCGACAACATGGTCGACAACCTCACTACCCTGATGGAGCCGATGATCATGGCGGTGCTGGGGGTATTGGTGGGTGGTCTGATCATCGCCATGTACCTGCCGATCTTCCAGCTCGGCAACGTCGTCTGATGGCGCTGCTCGAGTTCCTGGCCAGCGCTCCGCTGGCCGCAGCCTTGTGTGCGCTGATCTTGGGGCTGCTAGTGGGAAGCTTTCTCAATGTAGTGGTCTATCGTTTGCCGGTAATGCTGAGACGCGATTGGCAGGCGGAGGCGCGCGAGGTGCTGGAGCTGCCGCCTGAGCCAGTCGGAGCCCCTTTCAATCTGGCACGACCTGCTTCGCGGTGTCCTCATTGCCAGCGCGCCGTGCGACCCTGGGAGAACGTGCCGGTGCTGAGCTATCTGCTCTTGCGCGGTCGTTGCAAGGGCTGTCAGGCGACCATCAGTCTGCGTTATCCGCTGGTCGAGCTTGCTTGTGGACTATTGTCGGCCTGGGTGATCTGGCATCTGGGTGTAACCTGGCAAGGCGGGACTTTTCTGCTGCTGACCTGGGGGTTGCTGGCGGCCAGTCTGATCGATGCCGATCATCAGCTCCTGCCGGATGTAATCGTCCTGCCATTATTGTGGCTTGGGCTGATCGTCAATCAGTTCGCGCTATTCGCCAGTTTGACTGACGCCGTCTGGGGCGCAGTGGCGGGCTACCTGAGCCTTTGGCTGGTGTTCCAGCTGTTCCGCCTGGTGACCGGCAAGGATGGCATGGGCTATGGCGATTTCAAGCTGCTGGCGCTGCTCGGCGCCTGGGGCGGTTGGCAGATCCTGCCTTTGACCATCCTGCTGTCGTCGCTGGTAGGCGCCATTCTGGGCATCATCACCCTGCGTTTACGCCGGGCGGAAACCAGTACGCCCTTGCCCTTCGGTCCCTATCTTGCCGTGGCGGGGTGGATTGCCTTGCTCTGGGGTGATCAAATAACCGGCCTGTACCTGAACTTCGCCGGATTCCGATGACTTCTGCCTGGACCCTCGGCCTGACCGGGGGTATCGGCAGTGGCAAGAGCGCCGCTGCCGAGCACTTCGCCCGTCTGGGTATTACCTGTGTCGACGCTGACCAGGCCGCCCGTTGGGTGGTCGAGCCGGGACGACCCGCGCTGGCCGAAATTGCCGGACACTTTTCGTCCGCAGTACTCCAACCGGATGGCAGCCTGAACCGGGCGGCGCTGCGGGCGGCGATCTTCGCCGATCCGGCCGAGCGGCGTTGGCTGGAAGCCTTGCTGCATCCGATCATTCGTCAGGAGATCCTGGCCGTTTTGGCCCAGGCAACGTCGCCCTATGCGATCCTGGTGTCGCCGCTGCTGTTCGAATCCGGGCAGCGGGCGCTGGTCCAGCGGGGGTTGGTGATAGATGCGCCGGAAGAGCTGCAGCTCGAACGGGCCATGCGCCGTGACGGGGTGGACGAAACCCAGGTGCGGGCCATCTTGGCGGCGCAGTTGCCGCGTACCGAGCGGCTGGCCAAGGCGGATGACGTCATTTGCAACGACGGTAATCTCGCCGCGCTCCACGCCGAAGTGGAACGCTTGCATTCCTTTTATCTGACCCTTGACGGAGGCCAAGCATGAGCACTCTCACCGTGGATTGCCCCACCTGCGGCGCACCCGTGGAATGGAGCGAGAAGAGTCCCAATCGACCCTTCTGCTCCGACCGTTGCAAGCTGATCGATCTGGGCGCCTGGGCGGCGGAAGAGCATGCCATTCCCGGCAATGAGCTCGAAGACGATCTTTATTCTGAAGATCTCAATCGGCGCGGCCACTAGGGCCTACGCCGTCTTTACAAGCGCTGCGCCCAGGCCTTGGCCGTCGCTAGGGCAGCCTGGTGCAACTTGGCTGCTAGTTCAGGCTTTTCGTATTCCAGTGGGCTGGAAGCCGTCACCGTATGGATGCGGTCGCGCTTGATGAAAAAGATCTGGGTACCCAGCAGCGGCTTGCTGCAAGCGCTGGCGCCTTCGCCGAGGCCGTCGATGGTTTTGCATTCCAGCTGTTCGCTGAGCGATTGCACCTGTCGCCGCAGCTTGGGTAGCGCCCGGCCGCCATTCTCGTAGCCCGCCGATAGCCCCAGCAGGTAGTTGGACGGTTGGCCGGTGTCGCGATCAGTGAAGGCACAACCACCAGCGATCTGGCGGGCATAGGCCAGGGGCAGGCCAGAGGTCTGCTGCAGCACTGGTAGCGGTAACTGGGCCTGCAGGCTGGCGCAGTCGATGGGCTCTCCGCCATCGGCGGCGTGGGCGAGGGCGGCGCTCAGGAGCAGGGGGAGAGCAGCGAAAAAACGCATGAAAACATCCTGTCGATGGCCGGCGGCCGATAGGCGGTGAGTCTACCGACTGGCGGCCCGTTGCAGGCGGGTGGAAGAGGCGGCTGTGCACTGCGTCATGCGCAGGCGACCACATTGCGGGCTGGTGTCCAGGGCGGGTGATCCTTACCCTTGCCACAGATAGCGAACAGCGAGGCGTAGGATGTCCGAGGTACTCACTCCCGGATTCATGGTGGTACACGGCAATCGGCTCGAAGAGCTGCGCAGCCTGGCGGTTGGCTGGATGCGTCGGTATCCCCTGGCACCGCTGGAAAACGAACAGGTGCTGGTGCAGAGCAACGGCATCGCCCAGTGGCTGAAGCTGGCGCTGGCCGAGGATCCGCGCGGTGACGACGAGGGCGGTTGCGGCGTGGCTGCGGCCCTCGAGGTGCAGTTGCCGGCGGCCTTTCTCTGGCGCACCTATCGTCAGGTGCTGGGCCGCGACAGCGTGCCGCCATCCTCGCCGCTGGATAGAGCGCCCCTCACCTGGCGGCTGATGCGCCTGCTGCCGACCCTGCTCATGCAGCCGGACTTCGCCGCGCTGCGGCGCTTTCTCGACGATGACGGCGATCTGCGCAAGAGATACCAACTGGCCGAGCGCCTGGCCGATCTCTACGATGGCTATCAGGTCTATCGCGCCGACTGGCTCAACGACTGGGCGGCAGGCCGGGATCTGCTGGCCAGCCTGCGTGACAGCCGGCGCCCCTTGCCGGAGAACTGCCGCTGGCAGGCGCAACTGTGGCGCGCCCTGCTGGCCGATGTCGGCGACGGCGGTCTGGCCCGTAGTCGGGCCGGAGTGCATCGGCGCTTTCTACAGGTGATGCAGGACGCGACCGAACCGCCGGTCGGCCTACCGCGGCGGGTAGTGATCTTCGGCCTGTCGGCGATTCCGGCGCAGACCCTCGAAGCCTTGGCGGCCCTGGCCCAATTTAGCCAGGTGCTGCTCTGTGTGCACAATCCCTGTCGCCATCACTGGTCCGATATCGTCGCCGACCAGGATCTGCTGCGGCAGAACTATCGCCGCCAGCAGCGCAAGCCGGGCATGCCGCAGACCCTGGATGCCGAGGCGCTGCACCAGCATGGTCAGCCGCTGCTGGCGAGCTGGGGCAAGCAGGGCCGCGACTATATCCATCTGCTGGACAAATTCGACGAACCGGACGGCTATCGCCGGCTGTTCGAAGACCTCAACGGCGGGCGCATCGACCTCTTCGCCGAGACCGAGCCGCAGCATCTGTTGGGCCAGTTGCAGGACGACATCCTCGAACTGCGTCCCCTGGCCGAGACGCGCCAGCGCTGGCCGGCGGTCGATCCGGCGCGGGACAGGTCCGTGCGTTTCCATGTGGCCCACAGTCCGCAACGCGAGGTGGAGATCCTCCACGACCAGTTGCTGGCGCGCTTCAACAGCGATGGGAGCCTCAGGCCGCGCGATGTCATCGTCATGGTGCCGGACATCGATGCCTATGCGCCGCATATCCGCGCGGTGTTTGGCCAGCTCGAGCGTGGCGATCCCCGCTTCATTCCCTTCAGCCTGGCCGACCAGCACCAGCGTGGCTTCCAGCCCTTGCTGATCGCCCTGGAGCATTTGCTGCAGTTGCCGGACAGTCGCTTCGCCCTGAGCGAGATCCTCGATCTGCTGGACGTACCGGCACTGCGTGCTCGCTTCGGCTTGCGCGAGACCGATCTGCCGACCCTGCACCTCTGGCTGGAAGGCGCCGGCGTGCGCTGGGGGCTGGATGCCGAACAGCGCAGTCGTCTCGACCTGCCCGAGGGCCTGACGCAGAACACCTGGCGCTTCGGCCTGAGGCGCATGCTGCTGGGCTATGCGGTCGGCGGCGGTGCGGCCCTCGGCGATATCGAACCCTTCGACGAGGTGGGTGGTCTTGATGCGGCCCTGGTCGGACCGCTGGTCGATCTGCTCGATGCGCTGGACGCAGCCCAGGCGGCGCTGGCGCAGCCGGCTCGGCCGGCCGAGTGGGGCGCCCGCCTGCAGGCGCTATTGGCGTTGTTCTTCAGCGCCCAGGACGAGCATGACGAATACCTGCTGGAGCAGATGGAAAATCTGCGCGAGCGCTGGCTGGAACTGTGCGAGGACGTGGCCCTGGACGAAGAGCTGCCGCTCACCGTGGTCCGCGAGGCCTGGCTGGCCGGGCTGGATGCCGGCGGCCTGGCCCAGCGCTTTCTCGCCGGGGCAGTCAATTTCTGCACCCTGATGCCCATGCGCGCCATTCCCTTCCGCGTGGTCTGCCTGCTGGGCATGCACGACGGCGCCTATCCGCGCATCCAGCCGCCGCTGGATTTCGACCTCATGGCCCAGGACTATCGCCCCGGCGACCGTTCGCGGCGCGAGGACGACCGCTATCTGCTGCTGGAGGCGCTGCTCTCGGCGCGCGATCAGTTCTATGCCAGCTGGGTGGGGCGCAGCATCCGCGACAACAGCGAGCGACCACCGTCGGTGCTGATCGCCCAGTTGCGTGATCATCTCCAGGCCGGTTGGCGGCTGGCCGGCCATGAAGAAGAGCCCGAGCGTCTGCTCGCGGCTCTGACTCAGGAGCATCCGTTGCAACCCTTCAGTGCCCGCTATTTCCGCGGCGAACGCGGTTATTTCAGCTTTGCCGCCGAGTGGTTGGGCGTGCACGACCGTACCACGCGGGATGAGGATGCCCTGTTGCCGCCGCTGGTATTGGAAGAGCCGCTGGGCCTCGACGACCTGGCGCGCTTTCTACGCGGGCCGGTAGATCTGTTCTTCGCCAATCGCCTCAAGGTGCATTTCGAGGCGCCCGACGCCCCGGCGGAAGACGAAGAACCCTTCGGTCTGGACGCCCTGACCCGTTACCAACTAGGCGAAGGCCTGCTGGCGGCGGCGCTGGCCGAGCCGGAAGCCGTCGACCGAGCGCTCACCGCGGCGGCTGAACGCCTGCGCGGCAGCGGTCGCCTGCCGCTGGCAGGTTTTGGCGAGCGAGCCGGGCGGGCGCTGCGCGAACCGCTGCCTGCCGTGGTCGCCCAGGTCGAGGCCCTGACGCTGCGCTGGCCCGAGCCCCTGGAGGAAGCCGTAACCCTGGATCTCGAACATCGCGAGTTGCAGCTGGTGGCCAACCTCGAACGCTTACGCCGGGGCCCCGAGGGGCTACTGGCCCTGACCGCCCAGGCCAATGGCCTGGGCAATGCCCGCACCCGCAAGTGGCATCGGCTGCTGCGACCCTGGGTGCAGCACCTGGTCGCGGCGGCCGGTGGTCTGCAGCTCACCACCGCGGTGGTGGCGACCGATCTGACCCTGCTGCTGGCGCCGTTGGACGCCGAGCTGGCCCGGCGTCAGCTCAACGAATTGCTCGATGCCTGGGCGCTGGGTCAGCGCCGGCCGCTACCCGTCGCACCCCGCACCGCCTTCGCCTGGCTGGCCAATGAACCGGAGAAGGCCTTAGCCGCCGCCGAGCAGGCCTATCAGGGCGAGGCGGCGACCCATCCGGCGTTGCGCCGGCAGTATCCGGACTTCGCTGCGCTGCTGGCCGACGAGGAATTCGATGGCTGGTGCCAGACCCTCTATGCGCCGGTGTATACCGCCGGTTGGCAGGTCATGGGCGGGGAGGGGCAGGCATGAGTCAACGTCCGCTCGCCCTGCGTTTTCCGCTGCAGGGCAATCAACTCATCGAGGCCAGTGCCGGCACCGGCAAGACCTTCACCATCTCTGCGCTCTATGTCCGCCTGGTGCTGGGCCATGGCACCCCTGAAACGGCTTTCGGCCGGGAGTTGCTGCCGCCACAGATTCTGGTGGTGACCTTTACCGAGGCCGCCACCCAGGAATTGCGTGACCGTATCCGCCATCGGCTGGCCGAGGCGGCGCGGTTCTTCCGTGACGAGATCGCAGCGCCCGATCCGCTGCTCGATGCCTTGCGCGAGGACTTCCCGGTCGAGCGCTGGGCCGACTGCGCCCGGCGCCTGGACATCGCCGCCCAGTGGATGGACGAGGCGGCGGTGTCCACCATCCACAGTTGGTGCCAGCGGATGCTGCGCGAGCACGCCTTCGACAGTGGCAGCCTCTTCGTACAGAACCTGGAGCAGGACCAGAGCGAATTGTTCGCCCAGGTGGTGCGCGACTACTGGCGACGCTTCTGCTATCCGCTGGATGGGGAGGCGCTGGACTGGGTCATCGAGCACTGGGGTGAGCCCCGCGCCCTGGCGGCGCGTCTGCGACCTCTGTTGAGCGAAGCGCTGGGTGAGCCCCAGGGCGATCCCACCACGCTGCTGGCCACCGCCCTGGCCGAACGTCAGGCGCGACTGGCAACACTCAAGGCGCCTTGGGCCCAATGGGCGGAAGAGCTGCGGGACCTCTGCCAGGCTGGTTGCGACGCCAAGGTGGTCGATGGTCGCAAGTTGCAGAAGAGATTCTTCGGGCCCTGGTGCGACAAGCTGGGCGCCTGGGCGGCAGATTCCGCCAGTGAGGAGTTGGATATCGGTACCGGTTTCACCCGGCTGACCGAGCAGGGCTTCGCCGAGGTCTGGACCAAGGCCAGCCCGCCGGATCACCCGGCCCTGGCGGCCATGGCGCGCCTGCCCGGGCAACTGGCCGAGCTGCCCAGCCCCGAGGTGCCGCTGCTGGAGCATGCCGCGGCCTGGGTGCAGCAGAAGTTCGAACGGGAGAAGCTGCGCCGCGCCGAGCTGGGTTTCGACGACATCCTCACCCGGCTGGATAAGGCGCTGCAGGCCGATGGCGCCGGCGCGCGGCTGGCGGCGCTGATCCGCGAGCAATTTCCGGTGGCGCTGATCGATGAGTTCCAGGACACCGATCCGGTGCAATACCGCATCTTCAGCGCCATCTACGGTGCGGGGGAGGGCACCGGGTTATTTCTCATCGGTGATCCCAAGCAGGCCATCTATGCCTTCCGGGGCGCCGATATCCATACCTATCTGCAGGCTCGCCGTGCTAATGCCGGCCACCTGCATTCGCTGGACACCAACTTCCGTTCCACCGCCGCCATGGTCGCCGCGGTCAACCAGGTGTTCCAGCATGGCGAGGCGACGGCGCCGCGCGCGGCCTTCCTGTTTCGCCAGGGCGCGGACAATCCGGTGCCCTTCGAGCCGGTCCGCGCCCAGGGGCGACGTGAGGTGCTGGAAATCGATGGCCTAGCGAGTGCAGTCCTGACCTTCTGGCATCTGGCCGGCGACGAGCCCCTGGCCGGCACCGCCTATCGCGCCAGCTTGGCCGAGAGCACCGCCAGCGAGATCGTCCGGCTGCTGACGCTGGCTGTCGAGGGGGGCGCGGGCTTTCGCCACCAAGACGGCGAGCTCAAGCCGCTGCGACCGGCCGATATCGCCATCCTGGTGCGCGCCGGCAGCGAGGCCCAGGCGGTGCGCCAGGCCCTGGTGCGGCGCGGGGTGCGCAGCGTCTATCTGTCGGACAAGGATTCGGTGTTCACTGCCCAGGAGGCCCGCTGCCTGCTGGACTGGCTCAAGGCCTGCGCCGAGCCCGACGTGGATCGCCGCCTGCGCGCCGCCCTGGGCAGCCTGACCCTCGATCTGCCATTGGCTGAACTGGATGCCCTCAACCACGACGAGCAGGCCTGGGAGGCGCGGGTGCTGCAATTCCGCGGCTATCGCCAGCTCTGGCGCACCCAGGGCGTGCTGCCCATGCTGCGCCGCCTGCTGCAGGACTTCCGCCTGCCGCAGCGGCTGATGGCCCGCGCCGACGGCGAGCGGGTGCTGACCAACCTGCTGCACCTCGCCGAACTCTTGCAGCGCGCCGCTGGCGAGCTGGATGGCGAGCAGGCGCTGATTCGGCACCTGGCCGAGCAACTGGCCGCCCAGGGCGCAGCCGACGAGCAGATCCTGCGGCTGGAAAGCGACGCCGAGCTGGTCAAGGTGGTGACGGTGCACAAGTCCAAGGGCCTGGAATACCCGCTGGTGTTCCTGCCCTTCGCCTGCGCCTACCGCGCCGAGGAGGGTGCCAGCCTGCCGCTGCGCTATCACGACGACCAGGGCCGGGTGCAACGGACCTTCCGCCCCTCCGCCGACGAACTGGCCCGCGCCGACGACGAGCGCCTGGCCGAAGACCTGCGGCTGCTCTATGTCGCCCTGACCCGCGCCCGGCATGCCTGCTGGGTTGGCGTGGCCGATCTCAAGCGCGGGCGCAGCAAGGACTCCGGCTTCGCCCGTAGTGCCCTGGGCTATTTGGCGACCGGTGGCGAGCCGCTGGCAAGTTCAGCGGCCCTGACCACCGCGCTGAGCACCCTGATCGGCGCGCAGCCCGACAGCCTCATCCTGCCGCTGCCGGAGGCCAGTGCTGACCGGCTACCGGAGGCGCGTGAAACTCCGGTGACCCTCAAGGCCCTGACCGCCCGGCGTGCGGCGCGCGAGGACTGGTGGATCGCCTCCTACAGTGCCCTGCGCATCGGTACTCGCCTAGGCGAGGCGCGGGAGGAGGGCCAGCTGACGCTGGAGCTGGACCTGGATACCCCCGCAGCCCAGAAGCTGTTCGACGACGACCGTCTCGCCCCGGACGAGGCCCGCCAGCCCGCCGCCGGCGAAGACCTGCATCGCTTCCCCCGCGGTCCCGGCCCGGGCACCTTCCTGCACAGCCTGCTGGAGTGGGTCGGCGAGGAGGGCTTCGCCGCCATCCAGACGGCGCCCGAGCGGCTCGACGACCTAATCGCCCGGCGCTGCCAGCGGCGCGGCTGGAATCACTGGATTCCCATCCTGCAGACCTGGCTGCGCCAGTTACTGGCCCTGCCACTACCCCTGCCAAGCGGCACTCAGCGCTTGGGTGAGCTGGCGTGCTACCAGGTGGAGATGGAGTTCTGGTTCGCCACCCACGGTGTCGATCTGGAACGTCTGGATGAACTGGTCCGTCGCGGTACTCATGGCGGCCAGGCGCGACCGGTACTCGAACCGGGGCAGCTCAACGGTCTGTTCAAGGGCTTCATCGACCTGGTCTTCGAGCACGAGGGGCGCTATTTCGTGGTGGACTACAAATCCAACTGGCTGGGGGCCGAGGCCGCGGCCTATACCCGCATGGCCATGGAAAGCGCCGTCCTGGCCAAGCGCTATGACCTGCAGTACGTGCTCTACAGCCTGGCCGTGCACCGCCTGCTCAAGGCGCGCTTACCCGACTACAGCTACGAGCGCCACTTCGGCGGCGCCGTCTATCTCTTCCTGCGCGGCTGCGACCCGGCTGGCCACGGTGTCTTCGTCGAGCGTCCCGCCCAGGCCCTGATCGAGACCCTGGATCTGCTGTTCAGCGGTGCGGAGAATGCTCATGTCTGACTTCAGCCCTGCCACCGAACGGCTCTTGCGCCTGGCGTCCCTGGTTGAAGAGCGCCCGCTTGCGCCCCTCAGCCAACGTGACGACCTCTTTCGTCTGCTGGAACTCTGGGTCCAGCGCGGCTGGCTACGCCAGGTCGACCGCGCCTTCACTAGCTTTCTCGGCGAGCTCGAAGCGAATGGCGAGGCGGCGGTGCTGCTAGCGGCGGCCCTGGCCAGTCATCAACTCGGCCATGGCCATGTCTGCCTGGATCTCGCCGCCACCCTGCGCAATCCCGATGCGGCCCTGTCGCTGCCGCCGGAGGGCGACGAGGCGCGCAGCTCGCTGCTGCCCTCGCAACTGCTCCAGGGTTACAGCCTGGAAGCCTGGCGCCAGGCGCTGCTGGCCAGCGCTCTGGTCGATGGCGATGGCAGCGCGCCGGAGCGACCCCTGGTGCTGGGCGGCGAGCGCCTCTATCTGCGCCGCTACTGGAACTACGAGCGCGAGGTGGCTGCCAGCCTGCGCCAGCGCCTAGCTACGTCGGAGCCATTGCCGGCGGATCTCGCCGCTCGCCTCGATCTCTTGTTTCCGCCGGATGCCGCGGCAGACGGCGAGCCCGACTGGCAAAAACTGGCCTGCGCCCTGGCGGTGCGGGGCGCCTTCAGCATCGTCACCGGCGGTCCCGGCACCGGCAAGACCACCACCGTGGTCCGCCTGCTGGCGCTGCTCCAAGCGCCAGCGGTGGCGGCCGGTCGGCCCCTGCGCATTCGCCTGGCTGCGCCTACCGGCAAGGCGGCCGCGCGCCTCACCGAATCCATCGGCGGCCAGGTCAGTCGCCTGCCGGTGGACGAGGAGCTGCGTCGGCATATCCCCACGGGAGTGACCACGGTCCACCGGCTGCTGGGCAGTCGGCCCAATACTCGCCATTTCCGCCATCACCGCGGTCATCCACTGCCGCTGGACGTGCTGGTGGTGGATGAGGCCTCGATGATCGACCTGGAGATGATGGCCAGCCTATTGGCGGCCTTGCCGCCGCGGGCGCGACTCATCCTGCTCGGTGACAAGGACCAGTTGGCCTCGGTGGAGGCGGGCGCGGTGCTGGGTGATCTCTGTCGCGACGCCGAGGCCGGGCGCTACAGCCCCGCTACCCGCGCCTGGCTGGAAGCGGTGAGTGGCCAGTCACTGGCGGCTACCACCCTGGCCGTGGGTGATGATCAAGCCGACGCCCTGGCCCAGCAGGTGGTGATGCTGCGCCGCTCACGCCGCTTCGGCGCCGGCAGCGGTATCGGCCAGTTGGCGCGGCGGGTCAATGCCCAGGATGGGCCGGGCGCCCAGCAGGTACTGGTCGACGGCGGCTACGCCGATCTGCATCGGGTACTGCTCAAGGGACCGGAGGATCGCGCTCTGGAGCGTCTGGTGCTGGAGGGCCGCGGGCGTGCTCGCGGTTATCGCCACTATCTGGAGCTCTTGCAGCAGGCACGGCCCCAGGCCGACACCGTGCAGGAAGATCCGGCCTGGGCGCTTTGGGCCGGCCAGGTACTGGCGGCTTTCGACGACTTTCAGCTGCTCTGCGCCGTGCGCAAGGGCCCCTGGGGTGTGGAAGGCCTCAACCTGCGTATCGCAAGCGCCCTGCTGGCGGCGGGCCTGCTCGCGGGTGAGCACGGCTGGTACGAGGGCCGCCCGGTGCTGGTGACGCGCAACGACTATAGCCTGGGGCTGATGAACGGTGACATCGGCATCACCCTCTGCCTGCCCGACGCCACCCAACCGGGGCGCAAGGTGCTGCGGGTCGTCTTTCCCCGGGGCGATGGCAGTGGCGGTCTGAGATTCGTCCTGCCCAGCCGCCTGGCGGCGGTGGAGACGGTGTTCGCCATGACGGTGCACAAGTCCCAGGGCTCGGAATTCGCCCACACCGCGCTGCTTTTGCCCGAGCAACTCAGCCCGGTGCTGACCAAGGAGCTGGTCTACACCGGCATCACCCGGGCGCGCGATGACTTCACCCTTATCGAGGCCCGTGGCGGCATCTTCGCCGAAGCGGTGGCGCGCCGGGTCCGTCGCGTCAGTGGGCTGGACCTGGATTTGCGAAATACTGTGTAAATATACAGATAAACGCTGGACGCTCCCGCCTGGCCTGCCTAAGGTGAGGGGGAGCCGTCCGTGATGAGAGCGCCATGACTTCCCTGCCTTTCGTTTCCCTTGTGCTTCCGCTGTTGCTACTGGCCGGCTGGGCCGGTTCGGCCATCTGGCTGACCGGCCGCCAGCGCTATCTGCAACAGCAGCTCGACAGCGCCGCCGAGCGCTACGACATGCTGCGCGACGACCTGCAACGGGCCGAACTGGCCAATGGTCGCCAGGTGGTGGAGCTGGGCGCCGAGCGCGAACGCACCGCCGCCCTGCAGCGCCAGCTGGAGGCCAATCGCGAGCTGGAGGCCGAGTTGCGCCAGCAGACCCGCCAGGCCCAGCTGCAGGCCGCCGAGCAGCACGCTCTGGCCGAGGCTAGCCGCGCCCAGTTGCAGGGTATCCAGGAGCAACTCGCCGAACTGCGTGAGCGCCAGCACCGTGAGCAGCAACTGCACGCCGAAGTGCAGGAGCGCCATGCGCGCCTGGCTGAAGAGCACGCTACCCTTAAGACCACCCTGGCGCAGAAGGAAGAGCACTTCCAGGCGCAGCACCAACTGCTGCGCGAGAGTCGCGAGCAGCTCAAGCTGGAGTTCGAGCAACTGGCCGGGCGCATCTTCGAGGCCAAGGGCCAGGCCTTCGCCCAGCACAGTCAGCAGTCGTTGGATGCTTTGCTACGCCCCTTCCGCGAGCAGATCGAAGGCTTTCGCGCCAAGGTCGAGGACATCCACCACAAGGACGTCCAACAGCAGGCCGCACTCGGCCAGCAGTTGCTCGACCTCAAGGAACTCAATCGCCAGATCACCCAGGAGGCCCATGACCTGGCCACTGCCCTGCGCGGCCAGAAGAAGGCCCAGGGCAACTGGGGCGAACTCATCCTGGAAAACGTGCTGGAACGCTCTGGCCTGCGCGAGGGGCGCGACTTCGTTCGCGAACGCAGCTTCACCACCGAGACCGGGCGGCGGCGGCCGGACGTGCTGGTCCATCTACCGCAGAAGAAGCACCTGGTGGTGGACGCCAAGGTGTCGCTCAACGCCTATACCCGCTACGTCAACAGCGAAGACGAGGGCGAGCGGCGCCTGGCCCTGGGCGAGCATGTGCGCGCCGTGGGCGAGCGCATCCGTGAACTGGCCGACCGCGAATACTTCAGCCTGCCGGGGCTGAATTCGCCGGAGATGGTCTTCCTGTTCATCCCCATCGAATCGGCCTTCGTCGAGGCCCTCAAGGCCGACGAGAGTCTGTTCCAGCGTGCTATCGAACAGAATGTCCTGGTAGCCACCCCGACCACCCTGCTCACCAGCCTCAACATCGTCCGCCAGCTCTGGCGCTTCGAGGACCAGAACCGTCACACCGCCGAACTGGCCGAGCGCGCGGCCAAGGTCTACGACAAGCTGCGCACCTTCCTCGGCAGCATGGATGGCATCGGCAAGAGCCTGGACAAGGCCGGCGAAGCCTATCGCAAGGCCTGCGGGCAACTGGTGGGTGGGCCGGGCAACCTGGTCAAGCAGGTGGCCGACTTCAAGGAGCTGGGCGTGGCGGTCCGCACCGAGCTGGATGGCCAGTGGACCGAGCGCGCGGAGCTGGAGTTGACGATGGTCGAGCTTGAAGCCGCGGCCGAGTCTTCCGACCAGAGCTGATCCGGCGCTTTGATTCCGGGAGGAGGACACAGCGCGCCTGACCGGTGCCAGGCGCACCGGTCAGGGCAGTAGCGCTTAGTGGTGCTCGCGAGTGGCGCGGAAAGTAATCTCCGGCCAGCGCTCTTCCATCAAGGCCAGGTTGACGCGGGTTGGCGCCAGGTAGGTGAGGTGGCCGCCACCGTCCACCGCTAGGTTCTCGAAGGCCTTGGTCTTGAAGTCTTCGAGCTTCTTCTTGTCGTCGCACTCGATCCAGCGCGCCGACCAGACGTTGATGGCCTCGTAGGCGCACTCCACCTTGTATTCCTCCTTCAGGCGGCTGGCGACCACGTCGAACTGCAGCACCCCCACCGCGCCGAGCACGATGTCGTTGTTGCGCTCCGGGAAGAACACCTGGGTAGCGCCTTCCTCGGCGAGCTCCTGCAGACCCTGGCGCAGCTGCTTGGATTTCAGCGGGTCCTTCAGCCGCACCCGGCGGAACAGTTCCGGGGCGAAGTGCGGGATGCCGGTGAAGCCCAGTTGCTCGCCTTCGGTGAAGGTGTCGCCGATCTGGATGGTGCCGTGGTTGTGCAGGCCGATGATGTCACCGGCGAAGGCCTCTTCCAGGTGCTCGCGCTCGCTGGAGAAGAAGGTCAGGGCGTCGGCGACCTTCAGATCCTTCTTGATCCGCACGTGGCGCAGCTTCATGCCCTTCTCGTACTTGCCCGAGCAGATGCGCATGAAGGCGATGCGGTCGCGATGCTTGGGATCCATGTTCGCCTGGATCTTGAACACGAAGCCGGAGAATTTCTCTTCCACCGGTTCCACCACGCGCTCGTGGGCGGCGCGCGACAGCGGACGCGGCGCCCAGTCGACCACGGCGTCGAGCACCTGGTCGACACCGAAGTTGCCCAGGGCGGTGCCGAAGAATACCGGGGTCATCTCGCCGCGCAGGAAGGCCTCGCCATCGAATTCGTGGCAGGCGCCCTGCACCAGCTCCAGTTCCTCGACGAATCTCTCGTAGAGATCGCCCAGGTGGGCGCGTGCCTCGTCGGAGTCCAGCTTATCGATGGTCTTGGTGGCGATGCGCTCGTGGCCATGGCCGGGGGTGTAGACGTAGATGCGGTCGTCCGAGAGGTGATAGACGCCCTTGAAGTCGCGATAGCTGCCGATCGGCCAGGTGATGGGCGCGGCCTTGATCTTGAGCACCGCCTCGATCTCGTCGAGCAGTTCGATGGGATCGCGGATGTCGCGGTCGAGCTTGTTGATGAAGCTGACGATGGGGGTATCGCGCAGGCGGCAGACATCCATCAGGGCGATGGTGCGGGGTTCGACGCCCTTACCACCGTCGAGCACCATCAGCGCCGAGTCCACCGCGGTCAGGGTGCGGTAGGTGTCTTCGGAGAAGTCCTCGTGGCCGGGGGTGTCGAGCAGGTTGATCATGTGCTCGCGGTAGGGGAACTGCATCACCGAGGTGGTGATGGAGATGCCGCGCTGCTTCTCCATCTCCATCCAGTCGGAGGTCGCATGGCGGTCGGACTTACGCGACTTCACCGTGCCCGCCACGGCGATGGCCTGGCCCATCAGCAGCAGCTTCTCGGTGATGGTGGTCTTGCCCGCGTCGGGGTGGGAGATGATGGCGAAGGTACGGCGCTTGGCGACTTCGGCGGCCTGGGTGGTCATGGATGAACCTGGGCGAGAGCGAAAAAAGAGGGGGCGGAGTATAGCAGAGAGGGTGGCGTGCGCCTGTCGCGTTTTGGCGAGCAGACGCATTTTTTACAAGTAGGGATCTTCTAAAAAGCTGATTTGGGTTTTTGTTGAATTTTAATCTCTCTGGCTTTGGCCGCTTCACCTTGTGCTGCTGACTGAATTGTTTTTTCAGTTTCCTCCCTTTCTTTAAAGAAGGTATTGCAGAAGTTGTAGAAGATTTCAATGCCGCTGCCCTTTGCGGGGATGCCGTTGTCTAGGGATTTCAAAAAATTCAGGCACAAATAGCCCTCGTCTCCCGCTCCCAATAGTGTAGTGATGGCTGATGCATACTCATTGCTTAGTTTTGCGGGTGTTGTTTGCTTTTGTGGCGAATCTTTCTTGTTCTCAGGCTTCGGTGGTTGCTTATCTTTATTCTCGGGAAGAGACGCGCCAATTTCTGTACTCGAGGTAGCGACTGTGGCGCTATCTATGAGTGCCAAGGCCACAGTGTATCTCTGGCTTCGAGTCATCATCATCTCGTACGTACCAGAATCTATGATCCCATTTGCATAAGCTTCACAGAGCCGATACATCTGATCTCGCAACAATTGAACGGTTTGAGTGCGGTTGCCCACATAAAGCCCTGTTGAATTGTAACTTGCTCCGGCGCTAATGGTTAAGCTCTCAGGTGCGCTCTTATTGGCATTGAAATTGGCAGCATAAACAGTCAGAGCATCCGGGCTTGGCTCAGCACAGACAATGGTTTCTGGTCGATTGCGTAGTATCCTTTTGGTTTCTCCTTTTTGGGTGTTTGGACTGACAAGCAGTAGGCGTGCATTGATATCGGTCAATAGCGAATCAGAGTGCTCATGACTGAGGTCTGGTTTTCTATATAGGGTGCTCCAATTAGCACAACCCGACAGCCCTATCACGACAATCAACGGAAGAAGATATCTCGCGCGCATGGTTCGTCCTCGGAAAGCTCTGGCGAGACGCTGGTCCAATTGTCCCAGCGTGTCCTTTCCCTGGCGGAACCTAGGCGCCGACTACCCAGGGAAGGCCAGGCTAGAGCGCTTCCCGACTGCAGTTCATCCTCCGTTTGGATGAAAGAAAGCTTCAGCCTCCCGCCACGCGCCCCAACAACGCCACCAGCTCCGCCTGGCGTTCGGTCTCCGTCTTGCGCAAGAGTGCGCGTAGCTGGCTGCGAATGGTGGTGATGCTCACCTTCAGCCGTATCGCGCAGGCCTCGGGTGTCAGGCCTTCCATCAGCAGTAGCGCTAGACGGGTCTCGGCGGGCGTGAGCTTGAACAGGTCACGCATTCTGTCCGGATCGATAGGCTGGCTGGAGAGCGTCAGCAAGACGAGGGGAGAGCGGGCGTCCGGCAGAATGCTGGGGGCTACGGGAACCACAAGGAGTAGTTGGCTGGCATGTTCTTCGAGCCTGATTAGGCCGGCGCTTGGCGGACCGCCGTGACCGGCTGCGCGTTGAATCGCCTTGCCGAGCGGCACGCCGTCACGCCGCGCTCTCAGCCCGCCCTGGTGGAGACGCAAGGGGGCGTCCGGCTGCCGTAACAGCGCCTCGCCGCGCGGGCTGGCGAACTCCAGGCGTCCCTGATCATCGACCAGCCAGCAGCAGGGGCCGGATTGGGCGAGCAGTAGCGATTGCTGATGAAGCTGTCTGGTCAGGGTCGCCAGGTGGCTGGCGAAGGCTCCCGCCAGCCGTAGATGCGGCGAAAGCCGTTCGAGTAGCTCTTGCTGTTCCGCTGCGGGTGTCCTGCAGTCCGTTTCGGTAATCAGGGTCAGATAGGCGTTGTGGCTGGGGGTTTCGTACAGCTTCACGTAGGAGTTGTGCCCCATGTCGACTGGCCGCATGAACTCCTGATAGTAGGGGTGGTGGCTCAGGGTCTTGGCGCTCAAGTGCTGCCAGTCGTGATACCAGAGCCCGATTTGGCGCTGGGGCATGCAGTCCAGCCCAGGGTCCAACTGATGAAAATATTCGGCGTAGCTCTGGAGTGCCGTTTCACTGCATCTATGGTACTGGGTGACCTTGCCATAGCGCTCGCCTCGCGCCTGGATCACCACCCCTCCTTGCTGTCGCCCGCTGAGCGGGATCAGGCGTTCCAGCAAGGCATCCCAGCGGCTCTCGTCCAGGACGCATTCGTAGCAGAGCCGTATCAGCTCGTCGTAGTGTCGCTGCATGTCAGGATCCATCCCTGTCGCGTCACCAGCGAAGACGTCTATCTCCTACCTTTCGCTGCCCGTCTCAAGGATGCATCCAGGCTTACATTCGCACAATGATGGCACTTGATGGGGATCATCGGCCCCGGAGCGGCTGTCGCTCACCGTTGCGCCGGAACCCTACCTTCACAGCGTGGCGCACCGCGTCTCTGGCGCACCAGGCGCTTGCCCAGGGCCATGCCAGGGATCTCGATGTATCTGTAGGTCAGGCAAGCCAGGGCGAAGACCACCACCAGTTCCAGCAGCACCAGCAGGTTGTCCAGCAGCGGACTGCCGGTGGCGATGTAGCGGATCATGAAGGGCACCGGGACGTCGTGAGAGGGGGCCACCACCGTGAAGTCCCGGTGCAGCAGCTTGCCTAGCACGATGACGGCGCTCTTGAATACGAAGATCACCGCGGCGTGGCCAAGGTAGATCGAGTAGGAGAGCACGCCCAGGCGGACGAAAACGCCCTGGTGCAGCACGCTGGAAATCAGCCCACGCTCGAAGGCGAAGGTGAGGATGGTGAAGCAGAACACCAGGCTGGCCAGTACGCCTTTCTTAGGGACCGGCAGGTCGGAGGTCATCACTGCGGTGGCGGCGATCAGGCAGGCCACCTCCAGCAGGGTGCCACCGAACTGCTCCGGCTGGCGGGTCTTGATCCAGACATAAAGGCGATAGGTGCAGGCGCCGCCGAAGAAGCACGACAGTCCACGGAAGATCTCGGTCTTCAGCGGCAGCACGGGGAACAGCAACTGCAGGAAGGCCAGCAGGGCGATCACCAGGAACCATTGGCGGTGGTGTCCCTGGCCTTTGAGGACCAGCAGGCCGAACATCAGGTAGAGGTAATACTCGATGCTGATGCTCCAGGATGGATAGTTGAACGAGCCGGTGATGGCTTCGCCCAGCCAGGACTGCAGCAACAGCAGGTTGGGCAGGAACTGTTCGGGGCCGGTGGCGCCGCTGAAGGCTGGATCGTTGAAGGTGATGCCCAGACGCTCGGCCAGCAGGCGGCCGGTCTCGAGCAGCACATAGAGCGCGAGCATGGCCAGATGCAACGGCAGGATGCGGGCTGAGCGACTGATGGCGAAGTCGCGGTAGTCGTTCGGGGAGCGCAGACGGGTTTCGTAGGTGTGCATCAGCACGAAACCGCTGAGCACGAAGAAGAACTCGACGAATAGATAGGCGTTGGCGATCAGCGGATTTTCCGAGGCGGCCTGGGCGACATAGGTGTGGAACAGGACCACCGCCACGGCCAGCAGGCCGCGAAAGCTATCCAAAGCGACGAATCTTTCCATGGGACTTCCCTGTGGGCACGACGAAGAAGGGCAGCGAGTGGGTGCGCTGGCGCTAGGGCGATGGGGATAGCGAATCGGGGAGGTAAACGAGGGGTGGCATGGCATCCTGGCTCTTGTGCATCGCAAGCGGCTTCCAATAGTCGAACTATTACTTGCTGTTACACTTTGATCACCAAAAGCCCACGAGTTCTTGCTAGGCCATCCGTGGCCAGGCTTTTTTGTGATTGCAGTCACCAATTTTTGGATAGGTTGTCGCACAACTGCAAGAAGACGCCGCCTGGCTTGGCTGGCGGCGCTTCGTTCAGCGGGGGCCGAGCGTCTGGCAGTCGGAGGGCTTGACGTACTTCTGCAGGACGGCCCATTGCGGGCGCGGCTTGCCATTCACCGGCTCGATGGCCAGCGCGTAGTTGCCCCAATTGGGACCAGCCGCCCAGTACATTGCCGGGATGCATTCCTGACGCAGGCGCGCCAGCAGCCGATCCATCGCCGCCAGCCAGCGTGGGTCATTGTCCGGCACGCCGAATTCGCCGATGTGGCCTCGCTTGCCATGCTGCTTGAGCCAGGTGAGGAAGGGCTCCACACGGCGGATGCCGACGTCCGGATCAAAGTCGGTCATATCCTTCTTGAGGTACTTGCCGCCGCCGTCGTTGTCGAAATAGACGTGCGCGGAATAGATCAGGTTGTCCGCCGGATCCTTGAGTTCGAGCAACTTGGCGTTGTAGCGCGGCCAAAGGTAGCTGCTGGACCAGCCATTGCCCTCGACCAGAATTGGCCGGGATTTATCCACCTGGCGCACGGCGTCGATGCCGTGCTGGGCAGCGATCGGCCATTGCTCAACCGCATCGTGGGGCTCGTTCATGATGTCGTAGGCGACCAGCGCGGGGTGCCCATGCCAGCGCTGGGCGAGACGCCGTAGCACGTCGGCATAGGCCTCGTAGGGCACGGCTGGGCTGCCGATGACCTGGCCGCGGTATCTCATGTAGTTGTGCAGATCGAGCACCACGCGCATGCGGTAGCGCTTGGCGTTGTCCAGCGTCTGGTCGATCAGCTTGGCGTAGGTCGGATCGAGGTCCGCGCCGAGACGGGGCTGCAAACGCTCCCAGATGATCGGGAAGCGGATGACTCGGATGCCCTTGGCCGCCCAGCGCCGGTAGTGGCCGGCATCGGGAAAGAAATAGTTGGTCCCGGGCTTGCCCGGCAGGACGTGGGGAGCGAAGCCGGCGCCGGAAAAATTCAGGCCGACCAGGTCGGTGGGAAATTCCCTGGCGTCGCTGGGAGCGGCTGACGCGGTACCGAGGCTGAACAGCAGGACGAGAGGCGCGAAAGCGAATTTCAGGCGAAGCGTCATCGGCTAGGTCCTTGGCAGTGACGGAGGACGGTGATCGCGGGCAGGCGCTGCCCGACTCGCCCATGAGGCCAGAATAGACGCCGGGAAGTTGCAGTCGTCGTGTTCAGAAGGTGAGGCAGGCAACGTTAATGCCGCGCCAAGACCGTGAAATTGCGAGCTGTGTTTTGGCGGAGGGGCAGGGGAGTTGTCGCGAAGGCGCCCGAAAGGCCATGGAACGGCGGACGTCGAGGGTATCGAGGCGATCGATGAACTGCCTGCGACGGCTTTCCGTCTGACGACGGCGCAGAGCAGATCATCCAGCGACGGTCTTCAGCGGCGCAGGCAGATGCCTGCCCATTGCTCGGCTTCGCGGCGGGCCGAAGCCTCGTCGCTGAATTCGGTGATCAGGCCGCCGTGGGCATATACCACCACCCAATTTTCCACCTTGGGTTGCAGCAGCAGGACGGGGGCAGGAGAGAGGGTAGCGGAGTCCAACGATGCACAAGCCGTCATGTCATTCATAACGTTCCCTTTGAAGTTAGCTCGTTAAATAGTCTGTTGTTATAGCGGCACCAGGAGCGGCATCGAGTGCTGTCACTGGGCCACCTATTGACCTTGGGATGGCTGAATGATCCCTCGATGCGTCAGCCACTCGTCAGAATGATAGAGAGGTGCCAAAAGCCCGGCGATGTACTGGTGCACAGAAAGATGTTTCAACCATGACCATACGTCAGCTGGGCTGTGTCCTCTTCCACGAAACCGAAACGGCCGTTTCAGTCATTCGTGAAAGTCTTCACGCCGCCAATGCCAACGCGATAACAGTAAGGCTATTAAGTTTGTGTGCTGCTACTCAAGGAAAGGGCGGCGCGGATGCCCACTGATCGTCCGGGCTGGCGGAGGCCTGCGCATGGGCGCGGGGCCGCCCGCCATCCTTCCGGCCAGCTGATCAGGGTTGGCATTGAGCCAGTCTATTGGGTTAGCCTGAAAAGGAGTTGGCGAACTATCGACTGCGATGGGCGTCAATCTCTTCGGTCGAGGCAAAGTGCCATGTCGCTACCTGCGTAGAGGACACCCAAGGGCGCTGCGGACTTTCGAGAGCCGCATCACCCCGTTGGTCCAGCCGGCATCCCCCCATGCCCCGCTGTGTCTCGACCCTGAATCCGGGCAGCCGTCGTGCACCTCGCCCTTGGCGCGAGTTCCGCCGTTGGAAGGCACGTGGCCTGTCCGCCCGTTGAAGGAGCCTGACATGGCGAAGTTCAAGACCCTCCTGCTCGGCACGGCCGTGGGAGTGGTGATCCTGGCACTGCTGGTGCACTGGATCGGTATGGATACGCTGCGTACCTATCGCGCAGACCTCTGGTTCTATCTCCAGGCTCATCTCTATCTGGTGGCGCTCTCCATGCTCGCGGCACTGCTGGTGGGCATTCCCGCGGGCGTGGTGCTCAGCCGGCCGCGCTTCGCCCGCAGCGCCGAGCGCTTCATGCAGGTATTCAACATCGGCAATACCGTACCGCCGCTGGCGGTGCTGGCCATCGCCCTGGGCATCGTCGGCATCGGTGACGGCCCCGCCATCCTGGCGCTGTTCCTCGCCTCGCTGCTGCCCATCGTGCGCAACACCTACGAGGGGCTGAAGAACGTGCCTGCCTCGCTCAAGGAGGCCGCTACGGGTATCGGCATGACGCCCACCCAGGTGCTGACCAAGGTGGAGCTGCCCAATGCCGTGCCCATCATCGTCGGCGGGGTACGGGTGGCCCTGGCGATCAACGTCGGCACCACGCCGCTGGTGTTCCTGATCGGCGCCAACAGCCTGGGCAGCCTGATCTTCCCCGCCATCGCCCTGGAGAACCAGTCGCAGCTGCTGCTGGGCGCCGCCGCCACCGCCCTGCTGGCGCTGCTGCTCGATGGCCTGGTGCTGCTCGCCAGTCGCCTCTGGCTGGAACGCGGCCTGGCCCGCTAAGGAGACGAGATGAAGAAGTTGCTTATCGCCCTGGGCGCCGCCTGGTTCAGTCTGACCCTGGCCAGTGGTGCCCAGGCCGACCCCATCCGTATCGGTGCCAAGGTCTTCACCGAGCAGGCCATCCTCGCCGAGCTCACCGGCCAGTACCTGGCCAAGCACGGCTACCAGCCGGAGATCGTCGGCGGCCTGGGCAGTACCATCGCCTGGAACGGCGTGAAGAACGCCCAGCTCGACCTCACCTGGGAATACACCGGGACCTCCCTGGTGGCCTATAACCACGTCACCGAACGATTGGACAAGGAGGCCTCCTACCAGAGGGTCAAGGAGCTGGACGCCAAGACCGGGCTGGCCTGGCTCGCGCCCACGCGCTTCAACAACACCTATGCCCTGGCGCTGCCGGAAAAGGTCGCCTTGGCCCATCCCGAGCTGAACACCATCAGCGACCTGGCTCGCCTGCTCGAGACCGAGGCCGGCAAGCGTCACTTGACCGCCCTGGACATCGAATTCGCCAACCGCTCCGACGGTCTCGCCGGCCTGGTCAAGGCCTATGGCCTGACCTACACCCGTGACGACATTCGTCAGATGGACCCGGGCCTGGTCTACACCGCGCTGCGCAACGGCCAGGTCTTCACCGGCCTGGTCTACACCACGGATGGCCGCCTGGATGCCTTCAGACTCAAGGTGCTGGAAGACGACAAGGGCTACTTCCCCGACTACACCGCTGCTCCCGTGGTGAACGCCGGATACCTGGCCAAGCACCCGGATCTCGCCGCCTTGCTCAAACCCCTGGCGGAAAGCCTGGACCAGGCCACCATGCGCCAGCTCAACGCCAAGGTGGACATCGAGCGGCAGACGCCAGCCCAGGTGGCCCGCGACTTCCTCGCCCAGCACCCCCTAGACGGAGGGCAATGACCCATGGATTTCGTCACCTCCTTCAATCATATCGACTGGCTGCAGGTCCTCGAATTGACCCGCCAGCACATCACCCTGGTGGGCATCGCCGTGACCCTGGCGATCCTGGTGGGCGTGCCCCTGGGTATCCTCATGACCCGCTACCCCTGGCTGGCCGGGCCGCTGCAGGCGGTGGCCACGGTGGTCATGACGCTGCCCTCCATCGCCCTGTTCGGGCTCCTGCTGCCGTTCTATTCCAAGTTCGGCCAGGGCCTCGGTCCGCTGCCGGCCATCACCGCGGTGTTCCTCTATTCGTTGCTGCCGATCCTGAGAAACACCTACCTGGCGCTGACCAATGTCGAGCCAGGCATCCGTGAGGCGGGTGCCGGTATCGGCATGACCTTCTGGCAGCGCTTGCGCATGGTCGAGCTGCCCATCGCCCTGCCGGTGATCCTCGCCGGGGTGCGTACGGCCGTGGTCATGAACATCGGCGTCATGACCATCGCCGCCACCATCGGCGCCGGTGGCCTAGGCGTGCTCATCCTTACCGCCATCAGCCGCAGCGACATGGCTACCCTCATCGTTGGTGCCGTGCTGGTCAGCCTACTGGCCATCGTCGCCGACCTCGTCCTGCAGTGGCTGCAGCGCCGCCTCACCCCGCGCGGCCTGCGCAACGCCCATTAAGGAGTCCCAGATGATCGAACTCGACCGCCTGACCAAGACCTTCAAGCAACACGGCAAGGACGTGACCGCAGTGGACGCCGTGAGCCTCACCGTGGAGGAGGGCCAGATCTGCGTCTTCCTCGGACCCTCCGGTTGCGGCAAGACCACCACCCTGAAGATGATCAACCGCCTCATCGAGCCCACCTCGGGGCGAGTGCTGATCAATGGCGAGGACACCACCGGCATCGACGAGGTGACGTTGCGGCGCCATATCGGCTACGTGATCCAGCAGATTGGTCTGTTCCCCAACATGACCATCGAGGAAAACATCACCGTGGTGCCCAAGCTCTTGGGCTGGGACAAGAAGAAATGCCGCGAACGCGCCACCGAGCTGATGAGCATGGTGCAGCTCGATCCCAAGCAGTACCTGTCGCGCTATCCGCGCGAGCTGTCCGGTGGTCAGCAGCAACGTATCGGGGTGATCCGCGCCCTGGCGGCCGAGGCGCCGCTGCTGCTGATGGACGAACCCTTCGGCGCGGTGGACCCGATCAACCGCGACGCCATCCAGAACGAGTTCTTCCAGATGCAGCGGGCGCTGAACAAGACGGTGATCATGGTCAGCCACGACATCGACGAGGCCATTCGCCTGGGCGACAAGATCGCCGTGTTCCGTGGTGGGCGCCTGGTGCAGTTCGATCACCCGGACACCCTGCTGGCCCATCCCAAGGACGAGTTCGTCAGCAACTTCGTTGGCCAGGACAGCACCCTCAAGCGCCTGCTGCTGATCCGCGCCGAGGATGCCGCCGACAATGCGCCTTCGATCCAGGCCGAGACCCTGATCGGCGATGCCGTGGAGTTGATGGAGGAGCATGACCGCCGCCATGTCGTGGTGACGGATGCCGCCAACAAGGGCCTGGGCTACGTGCGTCGCCGCGACCTGCGCGGCCAGAGCGGACCGGTGGCGCCCTTCATCACCCCGTTCAAGGCCACCGCGGCCTTCGACGAGCACCTGCGCATCCTCCTGTCGCGCATGTACCAGTTCAACAGCTCCTGGCTGCCGGTACTCAGCGCCGACAACGACTTCCTCGGCGAGGTAACCCAGGAATCCATCGCCGACTACCTGAGCAGTGGGCGGTCACGCGGCAAGACCAGCATCGTCTCGCCGGCGGAGCAGGTGGCGGGGTAGGGCGCGGTAAGCCTATCGGCACACAGTCTGTTCAAAGGCTCGCGAGCTAGAGCCAAACAAGGCCTAGGCGGCCCCGCGAAAAGGCCTGAGGAAGCGGATCGAACTCGCGCGCGAGTTTACGAGTTGTAAATGAGCATTCCGATGGGGCCGCCTAGGCCGGGCTGGCGACCCAGGGCCTTTTCAACTCGGTTTGGCCGACGCGCAACAGCCTTTGGATAGGCTCTCAGGGGCGGATCTCGATCAGGGTGCCATCCTTGACCAGGCCCCAGATCTCGCGCATGTCGTGGTTGGTCAGGGCAATGCAGCCATTGGTCCAGTTCAGCGTGTTGAAGTACCACTCCGGGTACTCCTCGTCGACGGGGGTACCGTGCAGCATGATCATACTGCCGGGTGGTACCCCAGCCTTGTGGGCGCGCGCCAGATCTTCCCGATTGGGATAGGAGATGTGCATGGCCAGGTTGAACTTGTCGCTGGTCTTGCGCCAATCGATCCAATAGAAGCCTTCCGGAGTGCGCTGGTCGCCCTCGCGCAACTTGGGTCCGCGGGGATTCTTGCCCAACGAGACGCGATAGGACTTCATCACGGTAGCGCCGCTGAGCAGTTGCAGCTGATTGCGCGACTTGATGACCAGCACCTTGTCGATCAGCGGTGCGGTGGGCTGGCGGATCACCGTGACGCTGGTACTGGCCTGGGCCAGGTGGGGAAGCAAGGAACCGCACAGCACATAGCAGAGCGCCAACAACAGGTGCAACGGACGCATGTCGGGTAGATCCTCGGAAGAGCTCAGGCAGGCTTGCGCTCGACCACCATGGGTGCCATGCCTTCATGGCGCAACGGGAAGACGCCCTGGCGTCGGTCGGCGAAAAAGCATTCTAGTGTTCGCGTGATGACCGGAAAAGCCAGAGACGACCAGGGGATGTCGGCTTCGTCCAGAAGGCGCACATCCAGGCTTTCCTCGCCCACGGCGAAGCGCCCATCGACCAGTTCGCCGCGAAACAGCATGTAGATCTGGTTGATGTGCGGCAGGTCGAAGAGGGTATAGAGCGCCAGACCCTGCACGGCGGCGCCGGCTTCCTCGAGGGTCTCGCGGGCGGCGGCCTCGGGGGTGGTCTCGCCGTTTTCCATGAAGCCTGCCGGCAGCGTCCAGTAGCCTCGGCGCGGTTCGATGGCGCGCTGGCAGAGCAACACCTTGCCTTCCCAGGTCGCCAGGCAGCCGGCCACCACGCGGGGATTCTGGTAATGCACCGCGCCACACTGACAGCAGACCAGGCGCATCCGGTTGTCGCCTGCCGGAATGCGTTCCTCCAGCAGCCCGCCACAGTGGTTGCAATGCTTCATCGTTCATCCTCGTTTTACTGCAGTGTGCCGGGGCCATCCCGCCGCCCGCAAGCGATGGCTGGACTTGGGATTGCCCCGCGGGCGTGCCATGATCCATCGGGATACGATGAGTTAGGAGAGTTCCGGCGTGGATGAGTTGCTCCAGCGCCTGCGTCACTACCAGCCGCGCACCCTGAGCGGCGCCGAGACCTACCAGGAAGCGGCGGTACTGGTGCCCATCATTCGGGGTGAGCATCCCGAGTTGCTGCTCACCCTGCGCGCCAGCAATCTGTCCACCCACGGCGGCGAGGTGGCGCTGCCCGGCGGGCGTCGCGATCCCGAGGACGTCGACCTGGTCGCCACTGCCCTGCGCGAGGCCCATGAAGAAGTCGGCCTGCCACCGGGCCTGGTGGAGGTGATCGCGCCGCTGAGTCCGCTGGTGTCGCGCTACGGCCTGGCGGTGACACCCATCGTCGCCCTCATCCCCGATCAGCTCGAGTACGTCCCCAGCGAAGCCGAGATCGCCGCGGTCTTCACCGTGCCGCTGCAGTTCTTCTGCGAGGTGCCACCGGACTACACCCTGAGGGTCGACCACGACGGTCTGCGCTGGCAGGTGCCCAGCTACCAGTACGGCGAGTACCGCATCTGGGGACTGACGGCGGTGATCATCGTCGAACTGGTCAATCTGCTGTACGACGCCGACATAGTGCTCAAGGCACCGCCCAGGCGCGGTTGAGCCGGGTACGGCAAGGTAAAGGCACATGCCAAGGCGGGCATTAACGGGCACAATGCGCGGCCATTCGAGGGAAGCCGCATGACCACCGCCGATTCACCCGTGCGTTCGCCCTGTGTCCATGTCTGTGCCCTGGACGAACAGGACATCTGCATCGGTTGCCAACGTAGCGCCGCCGAGATCACCCGCTGGATGACCATGAGCGACGCCGAGCGCCGCGAGGTGCTGCTGCGTTGTGACGAGCGCGCCCAGGCGAGCGGTGCGGCCTTCCTGACCTGACATCAGCCGGAGAGATCTGTCATGCCCCGTATCGGTACCCCCCTGTCCCCCAGCGCCACCCGCGTGCTGCTCTGCGGCTCCGGCGAGCTGGGCAAGGAAGTCGTCATCGAACTGCAGCGCCTGGGCGTCGAAGTCATCGCCGTGGATCGCTACGCCGATGCCCCGGCCATGCAGGTCGCCCACCGCAGCCACGTCATCGACATGCTCGACGGCGCCGCCCTGCGCGCGGTGATCGAGCGCGAGCAGCCGCACTTCATCGTGCCGGAAATCGAAGCCATCGCCACCGCCACCCTGGTGGAGCTGGAAGGCGAGGGCTACACCGTGGTGCCCACCGCCCGCGCCGCTCAGCTCACCATGAATCGCGAAGGCATCCGCCGCCTGGCCGCCGAGGAACTGGGCCTGCCCACCTCGCCCTATCATTTCGCCGACACCTACGAAGACTACGCCGCCGCGGCCGAAGCACTCGGCTATCCCTGCGTGGTCAAGCCGATCATGAGTTCCTCGGGCAAGGGGCAGAGCCTGCTGCGCAGCGCCGACGAGCTCCAGGCCGCCTGGCAGTACGCCCAGGAAGGCGGACGCGCCGGCAAGGGTCGGGTGATCGTCGAGGGCTTCGTCGATTTCGACTACGAGATCACCCTGCTCACCGTGCGTCACGTCGGCGGCACCGCCTTCTGCGCGCCGGTCGGCCATCGCCAGGTCAAGGGCGACTACCACGAGTCCTGGCAGCCCCAAGCGATGAGCGAGAAGGCCCTGGCCGAATCCGAGCGGGTCGCCCGTGCCGTCACCGAGGCTCTGGGCGGCCGTGGTCTATTCGGCGTGGAACTGTTCGTCAAGGGTGACCAGGTCTGGTTCAGCGAAGTCTCGCCGCGGCCACACGACACCGGTCTGGTAACCCTGATTTCCCAGGATCTCTCCGAATTCGCCCTGCATGCCCGGGCCATCCTCGGCTTGCCGATCCCGGCCATCCGCCAGTTCGGCCCCTCGGCCTCGGCTGTGATCCTGGTAGACGGCGAGTCGCGCCAGACTGCCTTCGCCAACCTGGGCGCGGCCCTGGCCGAGCCCGATACCGCGCTGCGCCTGTTCGGCAAGCCGGAGGTCAAGGGCCAGCGCCGCATGGGCGTGACCCTGGCGCGCGACGAAAGCATCGAGGCCGCTCGTGCCAAGGCCGTGCGCGCCTCCCAGGCGGTGAAGGTCGAACTGTAACGGCAGCTGCTCGCCACAAAAAAGGCCCCGCGGGGCCCTTTTTTACGCGCTGGAAAGCGCTCTACAGCGATTGATCGCGCGTTTCGCGCATGCAGAGCACCGCCACGAGGCTGATGACGGCCGCTGCCGAGACATAGCCGCCCACCCAGCTCAGGCCGCCGGCTTCCACCAGTTGCTGCGCCGCATAGGGTGCCAGCGAGGCACCGAGGATGCCGCCCAGGTTGTAGGCCGCCGAGGCGCCGGTGTAGCGCACCCGGGTCGGAAATATCTCCGGCAGCAGAGCGCCCATGGGGCCGAAGGTCATGCCCATGAGGAATAGCTCCAAGGCCAGGAACAGCCCCACCGCCTGGCTGGAGCCATGGGTCAGCAACGGTTCCATGGCGAAGCCCGACAGCAGGGCGGCGATGGCGCTCACCGCCAGCACCGGCTTGCGGCCGAAGCGATCGGCCAGCCAGGCCGACAGCGGCGTGGCCAGGGCCATGAACAGCACCGCGATGCACAGCAGGCCGAGGAATTCCTGCCGACTGTAGCCGAGGTTCTTCACCCCGTAGCTCAGCGAAAACACCGTGGAGATATAGAAGAGGGCGTAGCACACCACCATGCTCAGGGCGCCCAGCAGCACCGCCTTGCCATGCTTGCCGAAGGTCTCGGCCATGGGCAGGCGTAGCTTCTCGCGGCGGGCCATGGCCTCGGCGAACACCGGCGTCTCGTGCAGCGACAGTCGTACATAGAGGCCCACCACTACCAGCAGGGCGCTGAGCAGGAAGGGGATGCGCCAGCCCCAGGCGCGGAATTGCTCATCGTCCAACAGCAGCGCCAGGGCGAGGAACAGGCCGTTGGCCAGCAGGAAGCCGATGGAGGGGCCGAGCTGGGGGAACATGCCGAACCAGGCACGCTTGCCGGGTGGAGCATTCTCGGTGGCCAGCAGCGCTGCGCCGCCCCATTCGCCACCCAGGCCCAGCCCCTGGGCGAATCTCAGCACGCACAGGAGTATCGGCGCCCAGACGCCGATACTGGCGTAACCGGGCAAGAGGCCGATCAGGGTGGTGGAGATGCCCATCAGCAACAGCGACGCCACCAGGGTGGACTTACGACCGATGCGATCACCGAAATGGCCGAAAAGCAGCGAACCCAGCGGGCGCGCGAGGAAGGCGATGCCGAAGGTGATGAAGGCGCTCAGGGTCTGGGCCACGCCCGAGCCCTGGGGAAAGAACACCGGGCCGATCACCAGGGCGGCGGCCGTGGCGTAGACGTAGAAATCGTAGAACTCGATCGCGGTGCCGATGAAGCTGGCGGTGGCCACGCGGGTCGGGGAATTGCGCGGAGCGGGTGTAGACGCGTCGAAGGCGGCGGCGGTCGTGGACATGCAGAGTTACCGGGCAGTCGTTCTTGTAGGAGGCGTCTGCCGGAGCGGCCCGGTGGGGCAGCGGCTGTCCGAGGATGGGGACGGGCGGGACGACCGGATTATGACGTGCCGGGCGCGACGCGGCGGTTGGCCGGGGCGCGCCGAACGTGGTTCGGTCGTTCGATTATGCAGGCAGCGGAAGGACGGCTGTCAACGATGCAGGATGAATTCCCGCACCAGCTTGCTGCCGAAGTAGGCCAGCATCAGCAGGATGAAGCCGAGCAGCGTCCAGCGGATCGCTCTATGACCGCGCCAACCCAGGCGATGGCGACCCCATAGCAGGATGCCGAACACCACCCAGGCGATGCAGGAGAGCACCGTCTTGTGGATCAGGTGCTGGGCGAACATGTCCTCGACGAAGAACCAGCCGGAGATCAGTGCCAGCGACAGCACCACCCAGCCGGCCCAGAGAAAGCCGAACAGCAGGCTTTCCATGGTCTGCAGCGGTGGAAAGCTGCGAATCAGTCCGGAGGGATGCTTGTTCTTGAGTTGATGGTTCTGCAGCAGCACCAGGCAGGACTGCAACGCCGCCAGAGTGAGCAAGCCGTAGGCGATGATCGACAGCAGCACGTGCACCACGATCCTGGGCGAGACGTCCAGCGGTGCCACCGTGCCGGGCGGCACGAATTCCGCCAATAGCGCGGTCACCGCGCCAAGAGGATAGACCAGCACCAGCAGGGGCTGCAGCGGCATGCGCAGGCAGCCGATCAGCATCAGCGCGATGGCGGTCGCGGCGATCAGGCTGGAAGCGTCGAAGAAGTCCAGGCTGAGGGTCGGCTCGAGGGTCATCTGCAGATAGACCGCCAGCGCATGGGGCAGCAGGGCCAGGATGCCGGCGCCCAGCACCAGCGGTTTGTTCGAAGGCCGCTTGCGCAGCAGGCAACTGCCCTGGTAGAGGGTCGCGGCGAGGTACAGGACGGCGGCCAGGAGGGTGGGCAGCAGGGCGTGCATGGGTCCGTTTTCAGCAGAGCGGAAAGCAGGCGAGTGTGGCACAGACCGGCCGGCACAGAAAGCCTGGCGGATACCCTGGCCTGGCGGTCTTCGCTATACTCGGCGGTCAGCCGCCGTTTCCGCCCTGGATGTCCGCATGTTCGAGAATCTCACAGACCGCCTGTCACAAAGCCTGCGCCACATTACCGGCAAGGCCAAGCTCACCGAAGACAATATCAAGGACACCCTGCGCGAGGTGCGCATGGCGCTGCTCGAGGCGGACGTCGCCCTGCCGGTGGTCAAGGAATTCGTCAACCGGGTCAAGGAGCGTGCGGTCGGCACCGAGGTGTCCAAGAGCCTGACCCCGGGCCAGGCCTTCGTGAAGATCGTCCGCGCCGAGCTCGAAGCCATCATGGGCGCGGCCAACGAAGACCTGGCGCTCAATGTCACGCCGCCGGCGGTGATCCTCATGGCCGGCCTGCAGGGTGCGGGCAAGACCACCACCGCCGGCAAGCTGGCGCGCTTTCTCAAGGAACGCAAGAAGAAGACCGTCATGGTCGTCTCCGCCGACGTCTACCGTCCGGCCGCCATCAAGCAGCTGGAAACCCTGGCCGGCGAGGTGGGCGTCACCTTCTTCCCCTCCGACCTCAGCCAGAAGCCGGTGGACATTGCCCAGGCCGCCATCCGCGAGGCCAAGCTCAAGTTCATCGACGTGGTCATCGTCGACACCGCCGGTCGCCTGCACGTCGACAGTGAGATGATGGACGAGATCCAGCAGGTCCACGCCGCCACCAAGCCGGCCGAGACCTTGTTCGTGGTCGACGCCATGACCGGCCAGGACGCCGCCAATACCGCCAAGGCCTTCAACGACGCCCTGCCGCTCACCGGCGTGATCCTGACCAAGGTCGATGGTGACGCCCGCGGCGGTGCCGCCCTGTCGGTCCGCCACATCACCGGTAAGCCGATCAAGTTCATCGGCATGGGCGAGAAGAGCGAAGCCCTCGACCCCTTCCACCCGGATCGCGTCGCCTCGCGCATCCTCGGCATGGGCGACGTCCTCTCGCTGATCGAGCAGGCCGAGCAGACCCTGGATCGCGAGAAGGCTGACAAGCTGGCCAAGAAGCTCAAGAAGGGCAAGGGCTTCGATCTCGAAGACTTCCGCGACCAGTTGCGCCAGATGAAGAACATGGGTGGCCTGGGTTCTTTGATGGACAAGTTGCCGACCATGATGGGTGGCATGAACATCCAGCAGATGGGCAACGCCCAGGGCGCCGCGGAAAAGCATTTCAAGCAGATGGAAGCCATCATCGACTCCATGACCCCGGCCGAGCGTCGCGATCCGGAAATGATCAGCGGCTCGCGCAAGAAACGCATCGCCCTGGGTTCCGGTACCCAGGTGCAGGACGTCGGCCGCCTCATCAAGCAGCACAAGCAGATGCAGAAGATGATGAAGAAGGTCACCGCCAAGGGCGGCATGGCCAAGATGATGAGAGGCATGGGCAGTATGTTCCCCGGCGGCGGCATGCCCAAGATGTGATCCCCGCCTGCCGCCCGTCGCCAGATGGTCGGCAGCGGAACAGGCTCCGCGGAGCGTATCGGCGCCAGTGCTGGTGCGCCTTCGCGAGCGGCTCGGCGCAGGCGCGCGAGCTCGCGGTTCGTCCCATTGCCCCTGGTGCCATCGAAAGCCATTGGCAAACTGGGTAACAGCCCTTAGAATATGCGGCCTTTCGGGCCATGTGGCCCAGTGTGCCCACAGTTACAAGCACCGACTACAGGAACGAAGTTCAATGGTAACCATCCGTCTAGCCCGTGGCGGCTCCAAGAAGCGCCCCTTCTACCACCTGACCGTGACCAACAGCCGCAATGCGCGTGATGGTCGCTTCGTCGAGCGCATCGGTTTCTTCAACCCGATCGCCAGCGGCGCCGAAGTTCGTCTGTCGGTGGACCAAGAGCGCGCCAACTACTGGCTGTCGCAGGGCGCCCAGCCGTCCGAGCGCGTCGCTCAGCTGCTCAAGAGCGCTCAGGCTACCGCCTGAAGATCATGAGTACGCCGACCTCCGCCCCCGACCTGGTGGTCCTGGGCAAGATAGTTTCGGTCTTCGGCGTACGCGGTGAGCTCAAGATCTACTCCTTTACCGATCCGCTCGACAATCTGCTGGACTATCGGACCTGGACGCTGCGGCGCGAAGGCGAGATCCGGCAGGTCAAGGTGCTCGGCGGTCGGTTGCACGGCAAGGTCCTGACGGTTCGTCTGCAGGGCCTGGATGATCGCGAAGAAGCCCGCCTCATGGCTGGTTTCGAGATCTGCGTGCCGCGCAGTGAATTGCCCCAACTGGGCGCCGGTGACTACTACTGGCATCAGTTGGAAGGTCTCAAGGTGATCAATCGCGAAGGCCAGTGGCTGGGCGTGGTGGATCATCTGCTGGAGACCGGGGCCAACGACGTCATGCTGGTCAAGCCCTGTGCTGGCAGCCTCGACGATCGTGAGCGTCTGTTGCCCTATCTGCCCGACCAGTACGTACTGGCGGTGGATCTGGCCAAGGGTGAGATGCAGGTCGACTGGGACGCGGATTTCTAATCCATGCGTATCGATGTCATCAGCATCTTTCCCGAGATGTTCGAGGCCGTCAGCGCCTATGGCGTGAGCGGTCGCGCGATGAAGCAGGGGCTCCTGGAGCTGACCTGCTACAACCCGCGCAGCTATACCGAGGATCGCCACCAGACCGTGGACGACCGGCCTTTCGGCGGCGGTCCCGGGATGGTCATGAAGATCCAGCCGCTGGAGCGCGCCCTGGCCGATGCCAAGGGTGAGTCGGCGTCGGCGAAGGTGATCTACCTGTCCCCCCAGGGTCGCAAACTCGACCAAGCGGCGGTACGGGAACTGGCGCAGGAGGAACATCTGATCCTCATCGCCGGGCGTTACGAAGGCATCGACGAGCGTTTCATCGAGACGCACGTGGATGAGGAATGGTCGATTGGCGACTATGTGCTGTCCGGCGGTGAATTGCCGGCCATGGTGCTGATCGATGGGGTTACGCGACTGCTGCCCGGAGCCTTGGGGCATGTGGATTCCGCCGAGCAGGACTCGTTCACCGACGGCCTGCTCGATTGCCCGCACTACACCCGACCCGAGGTGTACGAGGGACGTCGCGTACCTGACGTGTTGCTCAGTGGTAACCACGAGCATATCCGGCGCTGGCGCCTGCAGCAGTCCCTGGGACGCACTGCGGAGCGCCGCGCCGATCTTCTGGATGGCCGCTCGCTTTCTGGAGAAGAGCAGAACCTGTTGGCGGAATATCTCCGTCAGCGGAACGATAGTTAGGTATCGATGGCGGGCCGCGGCCTGTCTTAGGAGCAGAGTGACATGACCAACAAAATCATTGCCCAGATCGAAGCTGAGCAGATGAACAAAGAAATCCCGGCGTTCGCCCCCGGCGACACCGTGATTGTCCAGGTGAAGGTGAAGGAAGGCGACCGTCAGCGTCTGCAAGCCTTCGAAGGCGTGGTGATCGGCAAGCGTAACCGCGGCCTGAACAGCGCCTTCACCGTACGCAAGATCTCCAGCGGTGTTGGCGTCGAGCGTACCTTCCAGACCTACAGCCCCCTGGTCGACAGCGTCAGCGTCAAGCGTCGCGGCGACGTGCGCAAGGCCAAGCTGTACTACCTGCGCGAACTGTCCGGCAAGGCCGCTCGCATCAAGGAAAAGCTTTCCTGATTGCAGCGTGACCAGAAAAAAGCAGCCTCGGCTGCTTTTTTCGTTTCTGAGGTTCGAGGTAAGCAATGACAACCCGCGAAGCGGAAATCCAGCGGCGCACCGCGCTGTCGGAAACCCGGGTGGCCAAGGCGGTGTTCCCGCCCACCACCAACCATCACGACACCCTGTTCGGCGGCACGGCCCTGGCCTGGATGGACGAGGTCTCCTTCATCACGGCGACGCGTTTCTGCCGTAAGCCACTGGTCACCGTCTCTACCGATCGCATCGACTTCAACCATCCGATTCCCGCCGGTTCCATCGTCGAACTGATCGGGCGGGTGGTGAAGGTCGGCAATACCAGCCTCAAGGTGCAGGTCGAGGTGTTCGTCGAAGGCATGCTGGCGGAAGGGCGCGAACGTGCCATCAACGGGGCGTTCAGCTTCGTCGCCGTCGATGAGGCGGGCAAGCCGACGCCGGTCCTGCCCGGATTCGCCGCGTGAGCAGCGAACGGCTGATCGAGGAATTCCTCGACGCCCTGTGGCTGGAAAAGGGCCTGTCGCCCCATACCCGTAGCGCCTACCGGACCGACCTGCTGGCCTTCGCCCGCTGGCTGGAGGCTAGGGGCCTGACCCTGGAGACGGTCGGCCGCGATGCCGTGCTCGATCACCTCGGCTGGCGGCTGAGCGAGGGCTACCAGGCGCGTTCCACCGCGCGCTTTCTCTCCGGTCTGCGCAGCTTCTATAAATACGCCGTGCGCGAGAACCGCATCGCCGAGGATCCCACGCTGCTGGTGAGCATGCCGCAGCTGGGCGCACCCTTGCCCAAGAGTCTGTCCGAAGCGGACGTGGAAGCCCTGCTGGCTGCGCCCGATACCGAGGACACCCTCGGCCTGCGTGATCGCACCATGCTCGAGGTGCTCTATGCCACCGGCCTGCGGGTGACCGAGCTGGTCAGCCTGACCCTGGACGAGGTCAATCTGCGCGAGGGGTCGCTGCGGGTATTCGGCAAGGGCAGCAAGGAGCGGCTGATTCCCCTGGGGGAGGAGGCCATCGCCTGGCTGGAGGATTACCTTAAGACCGCGCGACCGCTGCTGCTGGGTGGTCAGCCCGGCGACGTCCTCTTTCCCAGCCAGAGGGGCACGGTCATGACCCGCCAGACCTTTTGGCATCGCATCAAGCTGCACGCCCAGGTGGCCGGCATCCGCACCTCGCTGTCACCGCATACCCTGAGGCATGCCTTCGCCACCCATCTGCTCAACCACGGCGCCGACCTGCGTACCGTGCAGATGCTGCTCGGCCATACCAGTCTCTCCACCACCCAGATCTACACCCATGTCGCCCGGGTGCGGCTGCAGCAACTGCACGCGCAGCACCATCCGCGTGGCTAGGGCGGAATCGCCTTAGAGCCTGTTCAAAGTCTGCTGCGCGTCGGCCAAACGGCGTTGAAAATGGCTTCGGAATGCTCATTTACTACCTGTAAACTCCGCTTCCTCAGCCATTTTCGCCTTGTTTGGCTCTAGCTCGCGAGCCTTTGAACAGGCTCTTAGCCGGTGCGTCTGTGGTAGGCTTGCCGGCGTCTCAATAGGAGTCAAACATGCGTATTTCCCAACTGTTGCTCGCCGCTTGCCTGGGGCTCGGCGTGCAACTGGCTCAGGCCGAACCTGAGCAGGCCATTCGCCAGAGCCTGACCGCGCTGCAACCCAATCTCGCCATCGAGTCCATCGCCAAGAGTCCGCTGGAAGGCCTCTACCAGGTCCAGCTCAAGGGCGGCCGGGTGCTCTACGCCAGCGGCGATGGCCAGTTCGTCATGCAGGGCTATCTGTACCAGGTCAAGGACGGTAAGGCCGCCAACCTGACCGAGAAGGCCGAGAACGTCGCCGTGGCGCGGCAGATCAATGGCCTCGACCGCAGCCAGATGATCGTCTATCCCGCCCAAGGCGAGACCAAGGCGCACATCACCGTCTTCACCGACACCACCTGCCCCTATTGCCAGAAGCTGCACGCCGAGGTACCCGAGCTGAACAAGCGCGGCATCGAGGTGCGCTACCTGGCCTTCCCGCGCCAGGGCATGGGCTCGCCGGGCTCCAAGCAACTGGAGGCGGTGTGGTGTGCCAAGGACAAGCCGGCGGCGCTGAACCAGATGTTCACCGGCCGTGAGGTCAAGTCCGAGAGCTGCAAGGATCCGGTCGCCGAGCAGTTCGCGCTGGGGCAGAACATGGGTATCCAGGGTACGCCGGCGATCATCCTCGCCGATGGCCAGATGATCCCGGGCTACCAGCCGGCCGACCAGTTGGCGGAAGCGGCAATCGGCGCGCGTTGAGCGCCTTGAATTTGAGATTTCAACGGGGCCGCGGAGCGGCGCCACACGACATGGGGATAAGGGTGTGAAGCCGGTCAAAGTAGGCATCTGTGGTCTGGGTACCGTGGGCAGCGGGACCTTCAACGTACTCAAGCGCAACGCCGAGGAAATCGCCCGGCGCGCCGGACGGGGTATCGAGGTGGCGCAGATCGCCCAGCGTCGACCCAATCCCCAGTGCGATACCGGCAACACGCCGATCACTGCCGATGTGCTGGCCGTGGCGGACAACCCCGAGATCGACGTGGTCGTCGAATTGATCGGCGGCTACACCCTGGCCCGCGAACTGGTGCTGCGCGCCATCGCCAACGGCAAGCACGTGGTCACCGCCAACAAGGCGCTGATCGCCGTGCACGGTAACGAGATCTTCGCCAAGGCGCGCGAGCAGGGCGTGATCGTCGCCTTCGAGGCCTCGGTGGCCGGCGGCATCCCGGTGATCAAGGCGCTGCGCGAAGGCCTGGCGGCCAACCGCATCAACTGGGTGGCCGGCATCATCAACGGCACCGGCAACTTCATCCTCTCCGAGATGCGCGAGAAGGGTCGCACCTTTCCCGACGTCCTGGCCGAAGCCCAGGCGCTGGGCTATGCCGAGGCCGATCCGACCTTCGACGTGGAAGGCATCGATGCCGCCCACAAGCTGACCATCCTGGCTTCCATCGCCTTCGGCATCCCGCTGCAATTCGACAAGGCCTACACCGAGGGCATCACTCGCCTGACCACCGCCGACGTCGGCTATGCCGAGGCGCTGGGCTATCGCATCAAGCACCTGGGTGTGGCGCGCAGCACCGCCCAGGGCATCGAGCTGCGGGTGCACCCGACGCTGATCCCGGCCGATCGCCTGATCGCCAACGTCAATGGCGTGATGAACGCGGTCATGGTCAATGGCGACGCCGTTGGCTCGACGCTGTTCTATGGCGCCGGTGCCGGGCAGGAGCCGACCGCCTCGGCGGTGGTGGCCGACCTGGTGGACGTGGTTCGCGCCATGACCTCCGATCCGGAGAATCGCGTGCCGCACCTGGCCTTCCAGCCCGATGCGCTGTCCGACCATCCGGTGCTGCCGATCGACGCCTGCGAGAGCGCCTACTATCTACGCATCCAGGCCAAGGATCATCCCGGCGTGCTGGCCCAGGTGGCGAGCATCCTCTCGGCGCGCGGCATCAACATCGAGTCCATCATGCAGAAGGAAGCCGAGGAACATGACGGCCTGGTGCCCATGATCCTGCTGACCCATCGCGTGACCGAGCGCCACATGGTCGAAGCCATCGCCGCCCTGGAAGCCCTGGACGATGTCGTCGGCGATGTCGTCCGCATCCGCGTCGAGCACCTTAACTGAGCAGCCTGGCGGCGCCCGGCGCCGCCGTCTTTCCCGAGGTCGAGTCATGCGTTACATCAGTACCCGCGGCCAGGCGCCCGCGCTGAATTTCGAAGAAGTGCTGCTGGCGGGTCTCGCCAGCGATGGCGGTCTCTACGTACCGGAGAACCTGCCGCGCTTTTCCCTGGAGGAGATCGCCTCCTGGGCCGGTCTGCCCTACCACGAGCTGGCCTTCCGGGTGATGAAGCCCTTCGTCGCCGGCTCCATCGCCGATGCCGAATTCAAGGCCATCCTGGAAGAGACCTACGCCGGTTTTGCCCATAGCTCCATTGCGCCGCTGCGCCAGCTGGACGCCAACGAGTGGGTACTGGAGCTGTTCCACGGCCCGACCCTGGCCTTCAAGGACTTCGCCCTGCAACTGCTGGGGCGGCTGCTCGATCATGTGCTGGCCAAGCGCGGCGAGCGCGTGGTGATCATGGGCGCCACCTCCGGCGATACCGGCTCGGCGGCCATCGAAGGCTGTAAGCGCTGTGAGAACGTGGACATCTTCATCCTCCATCCGCACCAGCGGGTGTCGGAAGTGCAGCGTCGGCAGATGACCACGCTGCTGGGCGACAACATCCACAACATCGCCATCGAAGGCAACTTCGACGACTGCCAGGAGATGGTCAAGGCCAGCTTCGCCGCCCAGGGCTTCCTCAAGGGCACACCACTGGTGGCGGTCAACTCGATCAACTGGGCGCGGATCATGGCCCAGATCGTCTACTACTTCCATGCGGCCCTGCAGCTGGGCGCCCCGGCGCGCTCCATCGCCTTCTCGGTGCCCACCGGCAACTTCGGCGACATCTTCGCCGGTTACCTGGCGCGCAACATGGGCCTGCCGGTGAGCCAGCTGGTGGTGGCCACCAATCGCAACGACATCCTGCACCGCTTCATGTCCGGCAATCGCTACGACAAGCAGCAGCTGGAAGCCACCCTGTCGCCGTCCATGGACATCATGGTCTCGTCCAACTTCGAGCGCCTGTTGTTCGACCTGCACGGTCGCGATGGTCTGGCCCTGGCCGAGTTGATGGCGAACTTCCGCAGCAGCGGCACCCTGACGGTGGCGGACGATCGCTGGACCGAGGCACGCAAGCTGTTCGACTCCCTCGCCGTGAACGACGAAGAGACCTGCGCCACCATCGCCGAGGTCTATGCTGCCACCGGTGAAGTGCTGGACCCGCACACCGCCATCGGCGTGCGCGCGGCCCGCGAATGCCGCCGCAGCTTGGCCACCCCCATGGTGGTGCTGGGCACCGCCCACCCGGTGAAATTCCCCGAAGCGGTGGAACAGGCTGGCATCGGTGCGACCCTCAGCCTGCCGACCCACCTGGCCGACCTGCTGCAACGCGAAGAGCGCTGCACCGTGCTGCCCAACGACCTGGCCGCCGTTCAGGCCTTCGTCGCCCGCCACGGTAAGCGTGGTCAGCCGCTGTAACTGAATCGCTGCTGTGGTGGTCCGCCGATGCGGCCGATTCTGGTGTTCTGCTGATCGCGGCCACGGGCCGCTCCTACAGGTACGGATGCCTCTGTAGGAGCGGTCGCTACGGCGCACCGGCATGGCCGCGATGATCCCAAGCCTCTTCCCCTTTTCCGGTACAATGCCCGGCTTTCCCTGCCGGTGACCCGCCATGGCTCTGCAAGCCACGCCCTACAAAGTCGAACTCAACCTCACCGATCTGGATCGTGGGGTCTACGAGAATCTGCGCCTGACCGTGGCGCGGCATCCCTCCGAGACCGAGGAGCGGCTGGCGGTGCGGCTGCTGGCCTATGTGCTCTGGTACAACGAGCAACTGGCCTTCGGGCGCGGCCTGTCCGACGTCGACGAGCCGGCGCTGTGGGAAAAGAGTCTCGATGGCCGGGTGCTGCACTGGATCGAAGTCGGCCAGCCCGATGCCGAGCGCCTGACCTGGTGCAGCCGCCGCACCGAGCGCACCAGCCTGCTGGCCTACGGCAACCTGCGTGTCTGGCAGACCAAGGTGATGGACGCGGTCAAGGGCCTGAAGAATCTGCACATCGCCGCGGTCCCCGCCGAGCCCCTGGCCGAACTGGCCCGCGACCTGCCGCGCAGCATTTCCTGGCAGGTGATGATCAGCGAAGGCACCCTGTTCGTCACCGACGACCGCGGTCAGCACGAACTGCAGCTGGAATGGCTGCTGGGCGAGCGTTGATGCGTCTGGAGCCTCGCCCGCTACCGCCGGTATTGCCCGACCTGGGCGACCTGCCGCCGCTGCTCACCCGGCTCTATGCCGCCCGCGGCGTGACCCAGCCTGAAGAACTGGACAAGGGCCTGGCGCGACTGGTGCCCTATCACCAGCTCAAGGGCATCGAGGCAGCGGTGGACCTGCTGGCCCGCGCCCTGGAAGAGCGCCGGCGCATCCTCATCGTCGGTGACTTCGACGCCGATGGTGCCACCGCCAGTGCTGTGGGTGTGCTGGCGCTGCGCCGGCTGGGTGCGGCCTGGGTCGACTACCTGGTGCCCAATCGTTTCGAGTACGGCTACGGCCTGACGCCCGAGATCGTCGCCGTGGCCCTGCAGCGCGAACCCGAGGTGCTGCTCACCGTCGACAACGGCATCTCCAGCCTCGATGGCGTGGCCGCGGCCAAAGCCGCTGGCTTGCAAGTGGTCATCACCGACCACCACCTGCCTGGCGCCGAATTGCCCGCCGCCGATGCCATCGTCAATCCGAATCAGCCGGCCTGTGCCTTCCCCAGCAAGTGCATCGCCGGAGTGGGGGTGATCTTCTATGTGATGCTGGCCCTGCGCAGTCGCCTGCGCGAAAGCGGCTGGTTCAGCCGTCAGGGCCTCGCCGAGCCCAATCTGGCCGAGTTGCTCGATCTGGTCGCCCTCGGCAGCGTCGCCGATGTGGTGCCACTGGATGCCAACAACCGCATCCTGGTGCACCAAGGGCTGATGCGTATCCGCGCCGGCCGCGCACGGCCGGGGCTGAAGGCGCTGCTGGAAGTGGCGGGGCGCCAGCCGGGCAAGGTGGCCTCCAGCGACCTGGGCTTCATCCTCGGGCCGCGGCTCAATGCGGCGGGTCGCCTGGACGACATGTCCATCGGCATCGAGTTGCTACTCTGCGAAGACCCGCAGCTCGCGCAGGAATACGCTCAGCAGCTGGACGACTTCAACAAGGATCGCAAGAGCATCGAGCAGGGCATGCAGCGCGAGGCGCTCAAGCAGCTCAAGGAATTGCCGGAAGACAATCTGCCCTTCGGCCTTTGCCTGTTCGATCCGGAGTGGCACCAGGGCGTGATCGGCATCCTCGCCTCGCGACTCAAGGAGAAGTACCACCGCCCGGCGCTGGCCTTCGCCGACGACGGCAGCGGCACCGGCATGCTCAAGGGCTCGGCGCGCTCGGTAGCCGGACTGCACATCCGCGATGCCCTGGATGCCGTGGCGACCCGTCATCCGGGGCTGATCACCAAGTTCGGCGGTCACGCCATGGCGGCTGGTCTCAGCCTGCCCCAGGCGCACTACGAGACCTTCGCCGCGGCCTTCGATGCCGAGGTGCGCCGCCATCTGCAGGCCGATGACCTGAGCGGGCGGTTGCAGACCGATGGCTGCCTCGCCCCAACCGAATTCCAGCTCGACCTGGCCCAGGCCCTGCGTCAGGCCGGTCCCTGGGGCCAGCAATTTCCCGAGCCGCTGTTCCACGGTACCTTCGAGATCCTCTCCCAGCGTCTGCTCAAGGAACGGCATCTGAAGCTGACCCTGCGCAGCGAGCAGGGCGGACCCGAGCTGGACGGTATCGCCTTCAACATCGACCGCGAGACCTGGCCTGATCCCAACATCCGCTGGGCCGAACTGGCCTATCGGCTGGATGTGAACGAGTTTCGCGGCAACGAAAGCGTGCAGTTGTTGGTAGTGCATCTGGCGCCACGTTAGGCATCGCCGAGCGCTACTTGTGCTGGGTGGTGCTCGGCGACTTTTCAGACGAGTCTTGTCGGATCGGCGATCTATTCTGTTTGGTAGCACTCCAATGCCGTGCATACCGATCAGACGAGGTCCACCATGAGTCTCCTGTTCCAGCCCCTGACCCTGCGTCAGCTGACCCTGCCCAATCGGGTGGTGGTCTCCCCCATGTGCCAGTACTCCAGCGAAGACGGTTTCGCCAACGATTGGCACCTGGTCCACCTCGGCAGTCGCGCCGTCGGCGGCGCCGGCCTGGTGATCTTCGAGGCCACCGCGGTCACCCCCGACGGTCGTATCACGCCCCAGGATCTCGGCCTGTGGAAGGACGAGCAGATCGAGCCGCTGCGGCGCATCACCCAGTTCATCGAAGGCCAGGGCAGCGTCGCCGGTATCCAGCTGGCCCACGCCGGGCGCAAGGCCAGCACCTGGCAGCCGTGGGTCGGTAAGCACGGCAGCGTGCCCGTCGCCGAAGGCGGCTGGGTACCGGTAGCGCCTTCGGCCATCGCCTTCGATCCCCAGCACACCCGACCCACCACGCTGGATCGCGATGACATCGCCAGCATTCGCCGGGCCTTCGTCGCCACCGCCGAGCGCGCCCTGGCAGCCGGCTTCAAGGTGGCCGAGATCCACGCGGCCCACGGTTATCTGCTGCACCAGTTCCTCTCGCCACTCTCCAACCGCCGCGACGACGACTACGGCGGCAATTTCGAGAATCGCATCCGCCTGCTGCTGGAGGTGACTGCCGATGTGCGGGCGGTCTGGCCGGCGGAGTTGCCACTGTTCGTGCGGGTCTCGGCCACTGATTGGGTGGAGGACGGTTGGGACGTCGATGAAACGGTGGAACTGGCACGGCGGCTGAAGACGATCGGTGTCGATTTGATCGACGTTTCCTCAGGCGGCACCGCCGCCCAAGCCGATATCCCCACCGGGCCCGGCTACCAGACCCAGTTCGCCGAGCGGGTGCGCAAGGAAGCCGAGATTCCCAGTGGCGCGGTGGGCATGATCACTGACGCGGCCCAGGCCGAGCACGTGCTGCGCACCGGCCAGGCCGATCTCGTACTGCTGGCCCGTGAGCTGCTGCGCGATCCCTACTGGCCACTGAACGCCGCCGAAGCGCTGCGCGAGAAGGTCTCCTGGCCGCCGCAGTACGTCCGCGCTGCGCACCGGGATACGCCGCTGCGCAAGCCGTTCGGGGTGGAATAGGGGAGGAACGGAGCCATCCGTCCGGATGGCTCCCGGGTCAGGGCTTGACCGGTCGCAGTACCGCTTCCAAGGCGTCGCTGTCGTAGTAGTCGCCCAGGTACCAGATGCGACCGTCGCGGATTCTCATGATGCTGGCGCCGCGGATCTTCACCGGCTGCTTGCCAGTGGCAGTGGCAGTGTTGCCGGTAAGCTCCCATTCGAAGGCAATGCTGCGTGGGCCGATGACCGGTTTGTGCACCATCTTCACCTGCAGATCCGGCACGGCCTTGAGGGTGACCTTGACGATCCGGTCGCGGGCGGTGGTGCGGCTGGTCTCGGTGGTGGCGGCACCGCTGTCGAAATACTGCACCTTGGGATCGAGCAGGGCACTGGCGGCCTCGGCATCGTGATCGTTCCAGGCATCGAGATAGCGATTGGCGATGAGGCGGGCGTCCTCGGCAGCGGCCTGAACCTGGCCGGCGGTGAGGGCGAGCGAAAGCGCGAACAGCACAGCCAGACGCGAACGCATGGGGTGTCTCCGGCAACTGCGAGGGAAAGGCGCAAGAGTAGCGCCGAGCGCCCGTGTCGGTCAGCAATATTTTGTAGCGGCTCGCCAAGCGGGGCCTGGCAGGCTGCAACATCCGGTAAGCAGGAGGCTTGAGCCAGACGGTCCGCGAGGCGGTCTCAAGACGTTGAATCCCTTGCTCATGGAGTTCCTGCATGAACACCCGAGGTTTGCTCGATCAACTGCTCAAAGCTGGCCAGCAGGCCCTGGCCAAGAAGACTGGCCAGGCGACGGCGCGGCCCCATGTCGGCGCGGCGCCGGCCGGCAAGGACCCGCTCGGTGGTCTGCTCTCCGGTCTGGGCAACAGCGGCCTGGCCGCCGGCGCGCTAACGGCGCTGCTGGGCAGCAAGCGTGGCCGCAGCCTGGGTGGCAAGGCGGTCGGTTACGGCGGTCTGGCGGCGCTCGGCATGGTGGCCTACAAGGCCTATCAATCCTGGCAGGCCAATCAGGCGCAGGGCGGGCAGGTTGTCGAACCGCGCACCGTCGACCGGGTGCCCGAGCACGAAGCCGAGGCCCATGGCCGAGCGGTGCTCATCGCCCTGATCGCCGCGGCCAAGGCCGATGGCCATGTAGATGCCCAGGAGCGCCAGGCCATCGAGGCCGAGATGGCCAAGCTGCACGACGATCCCGAGTTGCGCAGCTGGTTGCAGCGCGAGCTGGAGCAGCCGCTGGACCCGGCCAAGGTAGCGACAGCGGCCGAGACACCGGAGATGGCCGCCGAGATGTATCTGGCCAGCCTGATGCTGATCGACGATCAGCAATACATGGAAAAGGCCTACCTGGAGGAGCTGGCGCGCCAGCTGCGGCTGGACCCTGGACTGCGCGCCGAGCTGGAGCGCCAGGCCGCGGGGGTCTGAAGGCTAATCCGTTGCCGGTCGTGCGTCGGCCGGTGGCGCCTCACCCAGTAGCAGAGCCCGCTCCGTGGCGCAGAGTTGCAGCAGGAAGTCCCAGACCACGCGCAGGCGCGCGGAGCGGTGTAGCTCCCGATGGGTCGAAATCCAGTACTCGCGGGTGAAGGAGCGTTCTGGCAGCACGCCTTCCAGTGCGCTGTCCCGGTCAACCAGGTAGCAAGGCAACACGGCCAGACCGACGCCGGCGCAGGCCGCCTCGCGTTGGGCGATGACACTGGTGCTGCGAAAGACGATGCGCGGATCGGGGCAGAGTCCCTGGATGAATTGCAGCTCTCGGGTGTATAGCAGGTCGTCGACGTAGCCAATGAAGGTCTGCTCGCCGAGATCGGCCTGGGCATCCAGGGGCGGAGCCCGGTCCAGATAGGCCCGACTGGCATAGAAGCGCAGCCGATAGGGCGTCAGTCGCCGACCGATCAGGCCTTCGGCGGTCGGGCGCTCCAGGGTGATGGCGATGTCCGCCTCGCGGTTGGTGACGCTGACGAAGCGCGGCACCGAGACCAGTTCTACTTCCAGACCAGGATAGCTCCTGAGTAGACCACCCAGGCGTTTGGCCAGGAAGCCCGTTCCCAGGCCCTCGGTCACCCCTACCCGGACCTGGCCCAGCGGGTTGAGTCTCTGGGTCACCGCCTCCTGGGCCAGCAACGCCGCCTCCTCCATTGCCTGGGCGTGGGTCAGCAGGGCCTGGCCCGCAGGGGTGAGCTGGTAGCCGCTGGCCTGCTGTACCAGCAACTGGCTGCCCAGGGCGCGTTCCAGTGCCTCCAGGTGGCGAGACACGGTAGCGTGGCTGACGCCCAGGCTGCGGGCGGCGGTCAGTAACCGACCATGGCGCTGTACTTCAAGGAAAACGCGCAGATCGTTCCAGTCGAACATGCCGCCTCTCTTGTTCTGGTCTAGCGGGCCGCTTCCCCGGTGCTGTGCAGAATTGCACAGCCATTGCCCGTTTTCGGCGACTGCTGTTCGCGGATGACCACACTAGGATAGGAGCCACAACAACAAAAAAGCGAGGGACGGTCATGCCCGGTTCTGCCCAGGAATATGACTTCATCATCGTCGGCGCCGGTCCGGCTGGCTGCCTGCTGGCCAATCGACTGTCCGCCGATCCGGCCCATCGCGTGCTGCTGCTGGAAGCCGGCGGACGCGACAACCATCCCTGGATCCATATCCCCGTCGGCTATTTGTTCTGCATCGGCAATCCACGCACCGACTGGTGCTTCAAGACCGAGGTGGAAGAGGGGTTGGGCGGCCGGGCGCTCAATTATCCGCGCGGTCGGGTGCTGGGTGGCTGTTCGTCCATTAATGGCATGATCTACATGCGTGGCCAGGCCCGCGACTATGACGGCTGGGCCGCTGCCGGCAATCCCGGCTGGGGCTGGAGCGACGTACTGCCACTGTTCAAGCGCATGGAGGATCACTGCGACGGCAATTCAGCGTTCCACGGTGCTGGCGGCGAATGGCGGGTGGAGCGCCAGCGCCTGCACTGGACGCTGCTCGATGCCTTCCGCGACGCCGCCGGCGAAACCGGCATCGCGCCGGTAGAGGACTTCAATACCGGTGACAACGAGGGCTGCGGCTATTTCCAGGTCAACCAGCGCAACGGGGTGCGTTGGAATGCGGCCAAGGCCTTTCTCCGGCCGATCCGCCAGCGCGCCAATCTGGAGGTGTTGACCGGCGTCCAGGTGGAGCGGGTGCTGCTGGAGGAGGGCAGGGCGCGAGCGGTACTGGCGCGGCTGCCGGGCCAGGCCGCAGCCCAGCGCCTGAGCGCACGGCGCGAGATCGTGCTCTGCGCCGGGGCCATCGGCTCGCCGACCTTGCTGCAGCGCTCCGGCATAGGGCCGCGGGCGTTGCTCGAAGGGCTCGGCATCGGGGTCCAGCATCGGCTGGAAGGTGTGGGCGGCAATCTGCAAGACCACCTGCAATTGCGGCTGATCTACCGGGTGCACGGCGTACCGACCCTTAATGCCCTGGCCGGCAGTCTCTGGGGCAAGCTGGGCATGGGCCTGGAATATCTCTGGCAGCGCAGCGGCCCCCTGGCCATGGCACCGAGTCAGCTGGGGGCCTTCGCCCGGTCCGATCCGGGCCAACCCTCGGCCAATCTGCAGTATCACGTGCAGCCGCTGTCGCTGGAGCGCTTCGGCGAGCCCCTGCACGGCTTTCCCGCCTTCACTGCCTCGGTGTGCAACCTACGCCCGGCCAGTCGCGGCCAAGTGGCCATCCGCAGTGCCGACCCGCTGGCGGCGCCGCTGATCCAGCCGCGTTATCTCAGTGCGCCGGAGGATCTCAAGGTCGCCGCCGACGCCATCCGCCTGACCCGGCGCATCGTCGCCGCGCCGGCCCTAGCCGCCTACCAACCCGAGGAATACCTGCCGGGGCTGGCCTACCAGAGCGAAGAGGACTTGCAGCAGGCTGCCGGGGCCATCGGCACCACCATCTTTCATCCCTCCGGCACCTGCCGCATGGGGCAGGATGCCGACGCCGTGGTCGATGCCCGCCTGCGGGTGCACGGCATTCCAGGCTTACGGGTGGCCGACGCCTCCATCATGCCGACCCTGGTGTCCGGCAACAGCTGTTCGCCAACGCTGATGATTGCCGAGCAGGCCGCCACCTTCATGCTGGCGGAAGCCCGGGAACAGGGCCGCAGCGAATTGCCCGCGGCGGTCGCCCGGACCAGCGCGGTCACGGCCGCCTAGTTTCATCCCGCGGCGGGGCCCCCGCCGTTTCCACCGTAGTAGCTGTCGCCCATAACAACAATCAGCCCGGCGCTCCCGGGCCAGGAGAACGTGCGATGTCCGACTATGCCCAACCCCGGGTACAACCCCGCGCGACCGTGAGTCGCCGCGAAGAACGCAAGGTGATCTTCGCCTCGTCCCTGGGAACCGTCTTCGAGTGGTACGACTTCTTTCTCTACGGCGCCCTGGCGGCGGTGATCAGCAAGCAATTCTTCGCCGGGGTCAACGACACCACCGCCTTCATCTTCGCCCTGTTGGCCTTCGCCGCCGGCTTCGTGGTGCGACCCTTCGGTGCCCTGGTGTTCGGCCGCCTGGGCGACCTGGTCGGGCGCAAGTACACCTTTCTCGCCACCATCATCCTCATGGGCATCGCCACCTTCGGCGTCGGTCTGCTGCCCACCTACGCCAGCATCGGCGTGGCCGCGCCCATCATCCTGGTGGTGCTGCGTCTCTTGCAGGGGCTGGCGCTGGGCGGCGAATACGGCGGCGCCGCCACTTACATCGCCGAGCACGCACCGCCCGGCAAGCGCGGCGCCCATACCAGCTGGCTGCAATCCACCGCGACCCTGGGCCTGTTGCTGTCGCTGGTGGTGATCCTGGTCTGCCGCTATCTGACCGGTGACCAGTTCGAGGTCTGGGGCTGGCGCCTGCCGTTCCTGCTGTCGATCTTCCTGCTGGCCATCTCCACCTGGATTCGCCTGTCCATGCACGAATCCCCGGCCTTCCTGCGCATGAAGGCCGAGGGCAAGCAGAGCAAGGCGCCGATCCGCGATTCCTTCACCAACTGGAGCAATCTCAAGGTGGTGCTGATCGCCCTGTTCAGCATCAACGGCGGCCAGGCGGTGACCTTTTACCTCGCGCAGTTCTACGTGATGTTCTTTCTCACCCAGACGCTCAAGCTGGACCCGGTGCTGGCCAACAACCTGCTCATCGTCAGCGTCATCCTCGGCGCGCCCTTCTTCGTCATCGCCGGCTGGCTGTCGGACAAGGTCGGTCGCAAGCCGATCCTCATGCTCGGCCTGCTGCTGGCCACGCTGCTCTACTTCCCGCTGTTCAAGGCCCTGACCCACTACGCCAATCCGCAGATCTACCAGGCCAGCCAGCAGGCACCCATCGTGGTGACCGCCGACCCGGCCACCTGCACCTTCCAGTTCGATCCGGTGGGCAAGGCCCGCTTCGACAGTCCCTGCGATCGGGTCAAGACGCTGCTGGCCAAGAGCGGGCTGCCCTATCGGAGCGTCGACGCGGCACCGGGCGATGCCGTGCAGGTCAGCGTCGGTGACAAGCTCATCGTCGGCTACGACGAGCCGGCCCTGCGCGCCGCCGTGCAGGCCGCCGGCTATCCGGCCAAGGCCGATGCCGCCCAGGTCAACAAGCCCATGGTGGTGGCGGTGATCTTCGCCCTGATCCTCATCGCCACCCTCTGCTACGGCCCCCTGGCGGCGCTGATGGTGGAGCTGTTTCCCACGCGCATCCGCTACACCTCCATGTCGTTGCCGTACCACATCGGCAATGGCTGGTTCGGCGGCTTCCTGCCCACGGTGTCCTTCGCCCTGGTGGTCTATACCGGCGACATCTTCTACGGCCTCTGGTATCCGGTGCTGGTGACCGGGATCAGCCTGGTGGTGGGACTGCTGTGCCTACCGGAAACCCGCCACCGCGACCTCGACGCCGATTGAGGTCCGGGCGGGCGGCTAACCCCGCTGCCCGCTGAGTTTCGCCGCCGATTGGGTTATACTCGCGAGCTTTTCCACAGCTTTTCTCGCGAGTGTTTCCCCCATGGAAATCAACCCGATCGTCACCAGCATCAAGGACCTCTCCAGCCGTACCCAGACCATTCGGGGGTATCTTTGACTACGATCTGAAAAAGGATCGGCTGGTCGAAGTCGAGCGTGAGCTCGAAGACCCGAATGTCTGGAACAAGCCCGAGTACGCCCAGAACCTCGGTCGCGAGCGCGCCCAACTGGCCCAGGTGGTCGGTACCCTGGACGAGCTGACCGGCGGCCTGGCCGATGCCAGCGACCTGCTGGAGATGGCGGCCGAAGAGGAAGACCAGGGCGCGGTCGATGACGTGGCGGCCGAGGTGGAGCGCCTGCGCGGCATCCTCGAGAAGCTGGAATTCCGCCGCATGTTCAGCGGCGAGATGGACCCCAACAACTGCTACCTGGACATCCAGGCCGGCTCCGGCGGCACCGAGGCCCAGGACTGGGCCAACATGCTCCTGCGCATGTACCTGCGCTGGGCCGACCAGCACGGCTTCAGCGCCGAGATCGTCGAACTCTCCGAAGGCGAGGTCGCCGGCATCAAGGGCGCCACCGTGCATATCAAGGGCGAATACGCCTTCGGCTGGCTGCGCACCGAGATCGGCGTGCACCGCCTGGTGCGCAAGAGTCCCTTCGACTCGGGCAACCGGCGCCACACCTCCTTCACCGCGGTGTTCGTCTCTCCCGAGATCGACGACAACATTGAGATCGAGATCAATCCGTCCGATCTGCGCGTCGACACCTACCGCTCCTCCGGCGCCGGTGGTCAGCACGTGAACACCACCGACTCCGCGGTGCGGATCACCCACGTGCCCACCAACACCGTGGTGGCCTGCCAGAACGAGCGCTCCCAGCACGCCAACCGCGACACCGCCATGAAGATGCTGCGGGCCAAGTTGTACGAGCTGGAGATGCAGAAGCGCAACGCCGCCTCCCAGGCGCTGGAAGATTCCAAGTCCGATATCGGCTGGGGCCACCAGATTCGCTCCTATGTGCTCGACGCCTCGCGGATCAAGGATCTGCGCACCGGTGTGGAACGCAGCGATTGCGACAAGGTGCTAGACGGCGATCTGGACGAATACCTCGAAGCCAGCCTCAAGCAGGGCATCTAACCAACTTATCTCTGTAGGAGCGGCCCATGGCCGCGATTCCCCCAGGCCGCGATCCTGCTAGTTATCGCGGCCATGGGCCGCTCCTACGGTCAGCTACCCAGGTAAACAGCAGACATGAGCGAACAACCCCTAGACCCCCAAGCCCAGGAACAGGAAGACAACAAGCTGATCGCCCAGCGCAAGGAAAAGCTCTCCGCGCTCCGCGACCAGCAGGCCATTCCCTTCCCCAACGACTTCCGTCGCGACAGCCTGGCCGGTGACCTGCAAAAGCAGTACGCCGACAAGACCAAGGAAGAGCTGGAAGCCGCGGGCATCAAGGTCAAGGTGGCCGGCCGCATCATGCTCAACCGCGGCGCCTTCATGGTGCTGCAGGACACCAGTGGGCGCATCCAGGTCTACGTCGACCGCAAGACCCTGCCGGCCGAGACCCTGGAAGCGGTCAAGACCTGGGACCTGGGCGACATCATCGCCACCGAGGGCACCCTGGCCCGCTCCGGCAAGGGCGATCTCTACGTCAACATGAGCGACGTGCGCCTGCTGACCAAGTCGCTGCGCCCGCTGCCCGACAAGCACCACGGCCTGACCGATACCGAGCTGCGCTATCGCCAGCGCTATGTCGACCTGATCGTCAACGAAGAGGTGCGCCAGACCTTCCGCGTGCGCTCCCAGGTCATCGCCCACATCCGCCGCTTCCTCATGGAGCGGGGTTTCCTCGAAGTGGAGACCCCCATGCTGCAGACCATCCCCGGCGGCGCGGCGGCCAAGCCCTTCGAGACCCACCACAACGCCCTGGACATGGCCATGTTCCTGCGTATCGCGCCGGAGCTGTACCTCAAGCGCCTGGTAGTGGGTGGCTTTGAGAAGGTCTTCGAGATCAACCGCAACTTCCGTAACGAAGGCGTCTCGACCCGGCACAACCCCGAGTTCACCATGCTCGAGTTCTACCAGGCCTACGCCGACTACGAAGACAACATGGACCTCACCGAGGAACTGTTCCGCGAGCTGGCCCAGGCCGTGCTCGGCAGCACCGACGTGCCCTATGGCGACAAGGTCTTCCACTTCGGCGAGCCCTTCGTGCGCCTGTCGGTGTACGACTCCATCCTCAAGTACAACCCGGACCTCACCGCGGCCGATCTCAACGACGTCGAGAAGGCCCGCGCCATCGCCAAGAAAGCCGGCGCCAAGGTGCTCGGCCACGAAGGCCTGGGCAAGCTGCAGGTGATGATTTTCGAGGAACTGGTGGAGAGCAAGCTGGAGCAGCCGCACTTCATCACCGAGTACCCCTTCGAGGTCTCGCCGCTGGCGCGCCGCAACGACCAGAATCCCAACGTCACCGACCGTTTCGAGCTGTTCATCGGTGGCCGCGAGATCGCCAACGCCTACTCCGAGCTCAACGACGCCGAAGACCAGGCCGCGCGCTTCATGCTGCAGGTCCAGGAAAAGGATGCCGGTGACGACGAGGCGATGCACTACGACGCCGACTTCATCAACGCCCTGGAATACGGCATGCCGCCCACCGCCGGCGAAGGCATCGGCATCGACCGCCTGGTAATGCTGCTGACCAACTCGCCGTCGATCCGCGACGTCATCCTCTTCCCGCACATGCGCCCGCAATAAGAGTGGCGCCCCGCCCGGGGCGTCGCTCCGGCTCCTGCCGACCGGGGCTCTGTCATCAAAGGTTCATTTGGACCTGCTAACAGAGCCCTGATGTCGCGTCCCCTCCGCAGGTAGCCATGACCAACACCCTGATTCCCCTGCATCCGGCCGCCGAACGGCTGGGGCTGCTCTACGCCTATCACTTCACCTCCGGTCAGCCTGGCCACGCCCTGACCATGGCCCCGGAAGACCCCTGGGAAGCAGAGGAGGGCGGCTTTCGCTGGCTGCATTTCAACCTGGCCCATGCTGCCGCCGAACGCTGGATGCGCGAGCACCTGGGGCTGCCCGAGGAATTCTTCGAATCCCTGCACGCGGGTTCCCATTCGACCCGCCTGGAGCCGGCCGACGACACCCTGCTCGGGGTGGTGAACGACGTGACCCTGGCCTACGGCCAGGTCTCGGTGGATGTCGCCACCCTTTGGGCCTGCGCCCGGCCTGGGCTGCTGGTGACCGCCCGCGCCCAGCCGCTGCGCTCGGTGGATCGCCTGCGCCATGCGGTGCGTCGTGGCGAGGGCTTCGGCTCGACCCTGGAACTGCTGGTGCATCTGCTGCGCGACCAGGCCGACGTGCTCACCGGCATCATCCGCGACACCACGGTCAAGGTGGATGCCATCGAGGATCGGCTGCTGTCCCAACGGCTGGCCGCCAGTCGCGCCGAACTGGGCAGCCTGAGGCGGGCCCTGGTGCGGCTGCAACGGCTGCTGGCCCTGGAACCGGGCTCCCTACTGCGGCTCCTGAACCGGCCGCCAGCCTGGCTGCGCCGCGACGACATCCAGACCCTGCGCGAAGCCACCGAGGAATTCGACCGGGTGCTGGACGACCTCGCCGCCCTGGTGGAGCGGCTCAAGCTCTTGCAGGAAGAGATCGCCGCCGCTTCCGCCGAGCAGACCAACCGCACCTTGTTCACCCTGACCCTGGTCACGGTGCTGGCCTTGCCGATCAACATCATCGCCGGTTTCTTCGGCATGAACGTCGGCGGCATCCCGCTGGCCAGCTCGCCCCATGGCTTCTGGATCCTGGTGGCGCTGGTGGCCACCTTTACGGTACTGGCTGGTACCTGGGCGTTCCGCAAGCGCGGCGACTGATCAGCCGCATGCAACCCCTGGGGGCACGCCGCGGTCTCTAGGGGAACCGTTACTGGAGACCGCAATGGACTTCAAGGACTACTACGAGGTACTCGGCGTCGCCCCCGACGTCGACGACAAGACGCTCAAGACCGCCTATCGCAAACTGGCGCGCAAGTACCATCCCGACGTGAGCAAGGAGGCCGACGCCGAGGCCCGCTTCAAGGAGGTGGCCGAGGCCTATGACGTCTTGCGCGATCCGCACAAGCGCGCCGAGTACGACCAGGTGCGCCTCTATCAGCAGCAGGGCGAGCGCTTCCAGGTGCCGCCGGACTGGCAGCCGGGGTCGGGCGATGACTACAGTGATCCCCACGCCGGCTTCGGCGAGGATTATTCCGACTTCTTCGAATCCCTGTTCGGTGCCGCCGGGCGCTCGCACCAGGGTGGCTTCGCCCGCCGCGGCCGCGACGTCGAGCTGGAATTGCCGCTGTTTCTCGAAGAGAGCCAGGCCGGCAGCACCAAGCCGCTGAGTTTCAGCTTGCCGCAGCGCGACGAGCTCGGCCGCCGGGTCGGCGAGACCACCAAGACCCTCAACGTCAAGATTCCCGCCGGCAGTACCGACGGCGAACGCATTCGCCTGAAAGGGCAGGGTGAACCGGGTATTGGCGGCGCGGAGGCGGGTGATCTCTATCTGGTCATCCGCCTGGTGCCCCATCCCCTGTTCGATGTGGATGGTCAGGACCTGGTGGTCACTGTACCGCTCGCCCCCTGGGAAGCTGCGTTGGGCGCCAAGGTGCAGGTGCCGACGCTGGATGGGCAGATCATGCTCAGTATCCCGGCCGGCAGCCAGAACGGTGCGCGGTTGCGGGTACGGGGCAAGGGCCTGGCGGGCAAAGCCAGGCAGGGCGATCTGCATGCCCTGCTCAAGGTGGTGATGCCGCCCAAAGGCGATGAAGAAACCCAGGCGCTGTGGCGCCAACTGGCCGAGCGGGCGGCCTTCGATCCCCGCCGCGACTGGAGGAAAGTCTGATGAGCAGTCTGATCGTCCTGCAGGAATTCTGCGTGCTCTGCGAGGTGAGCGAGCCCGTGGTGGTGGAAATCGTCGAGCACGGCATCCTGGCGCCGCAGCGGGGCAAGCGCCCGGCCGACTGGCACTTCGATACCAGCGCCCTGCACCGCGCCCGCCGCGCCGTGCGCCTGAGACGCGAACTGGAACTGGATTGGTCCGCTACCGCCCTGGCCCTACACCTGCTGGATGAGGTGGAAGAGCTGCGCCGCGAGAACCAGCGGCTGCGCCAGCGCTTGGCGCGTTTCGCCGGCGAGCTACGGGATGTTTGAGCGGAGCCTTAGGCAGGTTGAGACGGCTCCATTGTCGAGGCCCAACGGCCGGGCTTGAGCCTGGCCGGGTTGGGCTTTGCTGTGCTCGGCCCAACCTGCAGAACTTCCGTTCGCACCGAATCGCCCCCTCTCCCTCTGGGAGAGGGCGGGGGTGAGGGAGCCGGATGCGGGTTTCCAAGGTATGGTTCCATAATCGCGGCCATGGGCCGCTCCTACAGCTGCGGATGAGCCCTGTAAGAGCGGCCCATGGCCGCGATATTGTAGGGTGGAAAACCGCGCAGCGTTTTCCACGCTACACCAGGAGTTCGACAGCCATGCCCAGCCATATCCTCGACCATCGCATCCTCGGTGAATCCCTGCAGGCGGTGGAGATCGGCCTCGATCCGGGCGAGACGGTGATCGCCGAGGCCGGCGCTATGACCTACATGGAAGCCGACATCGACTTCACCGCGCGCATGGGCGACGGCTCCGCTGGCCTGCTCGGCAAACTCTGGGGCGCCGGCAAGCGCATGCTCGGTGGCGAATCGCTGTTCATGACCCACTTCACCAACCAGGGCCGCGAGAAACGCCACGTCGCCTTCGCCGCGCCCTATCCGGGGCAGGTGGTGCCGGTGGATCTCGCTGCCCTGGGCGGTACCCTGTTTTGCCAGCGCGATTCCTTTCTCTGCGCGGCCAAGGGCACCCGCCTCGGCGTGGCCTTCACCCGTCGCCTGGGCGCCGGTTTCTTCGGTGGCGAGGGCTTTATCCTGCAGCGCCTGGAAGGCGATGGCATGGCCTTCGTGCATGCCGGCGGCACGGTGATCCGTAAGGAGCTAAGGGGCGAGACCCTGCGCCTGGACACCGGTTGCCTGGTGGGATTCACCAATGGCATTGACTACAACATCAAGCTGGCGGGTGGCCTGCGCAGCATGCTGTTCGGCGGCGAAGGCCTGGTGCTGGCCACCCTGAGTGGCCACGGCACGGTGTGGATCCAGACGCTGCCTTTTTCTCGATTAGCCGGTCGGGTCCAGGCCGCGGCCGGCGGCACGGTAGGGGAGCGCCGTGCCGGCGGGGACTAGCCAGCTAGGCCCGTTGTAGCGCGCTCTGCGGCACCATGCGCTCCAGCCAGTCGCGCCAACGCACCCGGCTGTCGTGGACCAGCCAGCCGTCCTGGCGGGCGAAGCTTTCCGACAGCCAGAGGCCGCGGGTCGATACTGGCAGGCGTTGCCCGGCGGATAGGGTGTAGAGCTCGCCGGTAGGCTTGCCGTCGTCCAGGGCGACCAGATAGAGATCCGGGCGTTGCCGCGCCAGGCGGGCCAGCAACTGACCGTTCTCGATCTTCTCGTCGACGTGGAACAGGCTCGGCGCCTTGCACTCCTTGGGCAGTTCCAGCAGCAGGTCATAGACCAGCTGCAGTGAAGCGGTGGGCGTATGCACATAGGCGCGCGGGCGCTCCAGCAGCGCCAGGCTGCCACAGCGTACCGGGCGTGCCGCGCCCGAGCGCGGGGTCAGGCGGAAGGACACGTCCTCGCGATAGGGCAGGGCCGGGGCATAGGGTGTCGGCAGCCAGGTGTCGGCGAAGCGCCCGGCCAGCCAGCCGCGCGGCGTCTCGATCAGGCACTCCTCGGCCACCTCTTGCACGGCGGTGAGCAGCGGCAGCGCCAGTTCGTGGGTCGGGATGTAACCGGAGATCAGCTTGAGCACCACATCGCCGCGGTCGGGTCGGCGCTGGCGCACCAGCAGCCAGTGATCCTGGCCCTGCCAGTTCAGGGTCAGACGTACCGAGACGCCCAGGTTGGCGAGCTTGACGCTGAAGTGCTGAGCGTCGCCGATCTCGATGGGCTTGCGCCGCTCCAGCATCTCGCCGAAGTTCAGGGGTTGGCCGAGGGCCTGGTAGGTAAGGCCATCATGGTTGGCCTCCACCGTCAGAGGCAGGGTCTTGAACGCCTTGGGATTGTGGCGGGCGATGAGCTGGGGCATAGCCGACTCCTGTTGTAGTGTGCCGCGGACGCGTCGTCCCGGGCGACCCGGCAAGGGCGTCCAGCGGACGAAGGCAAGGGTTCAGCGAAACGCTCTGGATCAGGGCCGAGCGGTGATCACTTCGGCCAGAGTACGGACATTATGTGACAGGTGCAGGGGATCGATAGTGCCGACTATCGCACCGCTTACCCCGGGTTCGCCGAACACCCGGGCGAAGCTCGCCCGCACCGGGTCCTGGCCGGCGCCCAGCACGGCGTGACCGCTGGCCAGCGCCTTCTTGATCAGGATGCCCTTGCCCAGGGCGGCGGCGGCCCGAATCACCGGGATCTCGGCATCTTCGTTGAGATTGAAGGTGACCATGGCGCAATCGCCGCTCTCCAGGGCCTTGAGGCCACCGGCCACGGTCTTGCCGGAAAAGCCGAAGGCGCGGATCAATCCCTCACGTTTGAGCTCGGCCAGGGTCTCGTAGCAGCCGCTGTCCTGCAGGATGGCCAGGTCGTTGCCGTCGGAGTGCACCAGCACCAGGTCCAGCCATTCGGTTTCCAGGCGTTGCAGGCTGCGCTCCACCGAGCGGCGGGTGTGGGCCGGGCTGAAATCGAAGCTGGACAGGCCGCCTTCGAATTCCTCGCCGACTTTGCTAGCGATAACCCAGTGCTGGCGCTGGCCGCGCAACAGCGGACCCAGGCGTTCTTCACTGCGGCCATAGGCTGGCGCGGTGTCCAACAGGTTGATACCCAGGTCGCGGGCCAGGCTGAGCAGGTCGGCGGCGGCGCGGTCGTCGGGGATGGTGAAGCCGTTGGGGTATTTCACACCCTGGTCGCGGCCGAATTTGACCGTGCCCAGGCCCAGTGGGGAAATCTCGAGGCCGGTGCTGCCCAGGGGGCGGTGCAGACCATGCAGATCGCGCAGGCTCATGGCAGCAGCTCCTCCCAGAAGGGCGCCGCCACCGGTGGTTGCGGATGGACGGGCAGGGCGGGGTGCTGCCCGGGGGCGATGCCATCGCGGTCGAGATTGGCCAGGACGCGATCGGCCAGGTCCGGCGACAAGGCCAGTTTGGTCGGCCAGCCCACCAGCAGGCGACCTTCCTCGGCGACGAAGGCATTGTCCGGTCGCACCAGGCCGGATTGCGCCGGCTCGGCGCGGTCCACCCTCAGGGTCGCCCACTGGGCGCCAGCGAAATCGATCCAGGGCAGCAGGCGCTGCAATTCGTCCCGCGCCGTGGCGACCTGCGCCGCCGGCTCGCGGGCCACGCCTTCGGCCTCGGCCAGGTCGCCGCCCAGGTACCACAGCCACTGGCCGTCGGTGGTGGGGTGGCTGGTGATGGTCACCCTTGGCTTGGGACCGCCGCCCAGGCAATGGGCATAGAGGGGTTTGAGCATGGGGCCCTTGACCACCACCATGTGCAGCGGGCGGCGCTGCATGGCCGGTTGTTCGAGACCCAGGGCCCTGAGCAGATCGGCCATGCCGGCGCCGGCGGTGAGCACGATGCGCCGGGCGCGGATCGGCTGGCCGTCCACCACCAGGCCGGTCAACTCGCCGTCTTCGCGTAGCGGTTGCAGATCGCGTCCGGCCAGTAGGCTATCGCCGGCCAGCTCGGCCAGGCGCGCGACCAGACTGGGCACGTCCAGCACCAGTTCGGCCAGGCGATAGACCTTGCCCTTGAAGGCGCGGTCGCGCAGGGCGGGGGGCAGTTCGTCACCCTTGACCGCATCCACCCGGCCGCGCACCGCCTTGCTGGCGAAGAAGCTGGTGAGGTTGCCGGCCAGGCTGCCGGGCGACCAGAGGTAGTGGGCTTCGGAGAGCAGGCGCACGCCGGACAGATCCAGCTCGCCCGTGCCGGCCAGGCTCTCGCGCCAGCGCCGCGGCATGTCGGCGATAGCCTCGGAGGCGCCGGTGAGCATCCCGGTCAGGGCGTACTTGGTACCGCCATGGATGATGCCCTGGGACTTGCCGCTCTGGCCGCCACCCAGGGCGCCGCTTTCCACCAGCACGGTGGCGTAGCCGGCGCGCCTGAGGCGGGCGTTGAGCCAGAGGCCGGCGACGCCGCCGCCGACGATGAGGATATCGGTGGACCAGGGTTGGGACATGAACGGCCTGCTTGCGTTGAGAAACCACGAAATGCGGATTTTATTGGGAAAAAACCACAGATCGTGATTTTACACGCTCAACGCAACCGCTGGTCTCAATGCCCCGTGCTGCCCGAAAACAACTGGATCACCACCACCCCGGCGACGATCAGGCCCATGCCGAGCATGGCGGGTAGGTCCAGCTTCTGGTTGTAGAGGAAGGCCGCGGCGATGCTCACCAGCACGATGCCCAGCCCGGCCCAGATGGCATAGGCGATGCCGACGGGGATGCTGCGCACCACCAGGGTCAGCATCGAGAAGGCCAGAGCATAGCCACCGATGACCAGGATTAGCGGCAGCGGTTTGCTGAAGCCGCTCACGGCCTTCATCGAGGTGGTGGCGACGACTTCGGCGGCGATGGCGATGGCCAGGTAGATGTATCCGCTCATGGTGAGTCCTCCTGTCGAATGAGCCCATTGTGCCTCAAGCTTCGATAGGTAAAAGTTAATACCTATCTGCTGAGGAGATGGGTCATGCAGTGGAATCTGGAGCAGTTGGAAATCTTCGTCGGGATCGCCGAGGGCGCGAGTTTTTCCGCTATGGGCCGCCGTCTGGGGCGGTCCCAGTCGGCGGTCAGCTCGGCCATCGCCCTGTTGGAGACCGACCTGGGCGTCGAGTTGTTCGAGCGCAGCAATGGTCGCACCCCGGTCATCACCGCGGCCGGCCAGGCCCTGCTGGAAGAGGCCCGCGAGGTGTTGCGCCAGTGCCAGCGCCTGGACAGCCGCGCCCAGGCGCTCTGCGCCGGGCAGGAACCGCTGCTGCGCCTGGCGCTGGACGAGGCCATGCCCTATCAGCCGGTACTGGATGCCCTGGACGCCCTGGCCACCGCCTTTCCTCATCTGGAAGTCCAGCTCACCAGCAGCGCTCAGGGTGACGTGGCGCGCAAGCTGTTGACCAATCAGGCCGACCTTGGCCTGCTGTTCCGCCATGAGCACATGCCCCAGGCCCTGGAGCGCCAGGCGTTGGGCGATGTGGCCCAGGTCACCGCCTGCAGTGCCAGCCATCCCCTGGCGGGGCAGCGTGGGGTAGGGCGGCGCGAATTGGCCCGCCATCGGCAACTGCTCATCGCGCCGCTGGAGAATGCCTATCCCGGCGGCGAGCAGATCGCGCCCCAGGTCTGGCGTGCCGACAGCTTCTACCTCCTGGCCGAACTGCTGATGCGGGGTCTCGGCTGGGGCTGGCTGCCCCGCCACGTGGCGCGCTATCCCTCCTACCAGGGCCTGCTGGCCGAACTGGAGTGCGATTGGGTGCCGCCGGCGCTGGTGGTGGAGCTGGCCTGGCGCCGCAATGCCGCGCCCGGTCCGGCAGCGCGTTGGCTGGCGCAGCGGTTGGCGGAGGAGTTGCGGGCGATAGGATGAGGCCGACTGGTCGGGTTTCGCTGCACTCAGTACCCACCTACGACAGCCATATTCTGGCCAGATCCGTGGGGCAGCTTGGCCAGCGCCAGGGCCTGACCGCTGCGATACTCCGTTCATCCTTCTGACCTGCGATGATCGCCATGACCAGAATCCCCGCCCTCGGCCAGCGCTACGTCTTCGTCGTCCTGGCACTGATCTTTTTCGCCCTGCTGGTCTCGGCTGGAGTGAGGTCCACCCCCGGCGTGCTGCTCCTGCCACTGCAGGAGACCTTTGGCTGGAGCCGCGAAAGCGTGTCCTTCGCCGCCGCCGTGGGTATCTTCCTCTATGGCCTGGTCGGGCCCTTCGCCGCGGCCCTGATGCAGACCCTGGGTATCCGCCGCACCCTGCTCTGTGGCCTCGCCCTGATCAGCCTGGCCACCGCCCTGAGCACCCTGATGCGCGAACCCTGGCATCTGGTAGCCACCTGGGGCGTGCTCAGCGGCCTGGGCACCGGTTGCGTGGCCATGGTGCTGGGCGCCGCCATCGTCAATCGCTGGTTCGTCGCCCGCCGTGGGCTGATGATGGGCCTGCTGGCGGCCAGCACCGCCACCGGCAACCTGGTGTTCCTGCCGCTGCTGGCCCATCTCGCCAGTCACGAGGGCTGGCAGACGGTGGTACTGACGGTCGCCGTGGCCAGCGCTGCCCTGATCCCGCTGGTGGCCTGGCTGCTGCCGGAGCGCCCGGCAGACGTCGGCCTGCGGCCCCACGGTGCCCCGGCGGACTATCAGGCGCCGGCCGCTACTGCACCGGGCAATCTGTTTCGCGTGACCCTCGGCACCCTGGCCATGGCCAGCCGCCGGCGCGACTTCTGGCTGCTGTTCCTCACCTTCTTCGTCTGTGGCTTCACCACCAATGGCCTGATCGGCACCCACTTCATCGCCATGGGCCACGACCACGGCCTGTCCCAGGTCCAGGCCGCGGGCATCCTCGCGCTGATGGGCATCTTCGACCTGGTGGGTACCACCGCCTCCGGCTGGCTGACCGACCGTTACGATCCGCGCCGCCTGCTGTTCGTCTACTACAGCCTGCGCGGCCTCTCGCTGATCTACCTGCCGTTCTCCGGTTTCGCCCCCGAGCAGTTGTTGCTGTTCGGCATCTTCTACGGCCTGGACTGGATCGCCACCGTGCCGCCCACGGTCAAGCTGACCAACCAGAGCTTTGGTGAAAAGACCGCACCGGTGGTGTTCGGCTGGGTGTTCTGCGGCCACATGCTCGGCGCCGCCTGTGCCGCCTTCCTGGCCGGCGCCCTGCGCGAGCACTTCGGCTCCTATCAGGAGGCCCTGGTCCTGGCCGGCCTGACGGGCATCCTGGCGGCGTTGATGGCCTTGGGGATAGGACGCCGGCCGGCCCAGGTGGTGGGCGTCGCTCAGTCAGCCTGAACGGTGATCTGGCTCTGTTCGCCCAGGCCGGTGATGCCCAGGCGCATGGTCTGGCCGGGCTTGAGGAAGACCGGCTGCGGCTTGATGCCCATGCCGACGCCGGGGGGCGTGCCGGTGGAGATGACGTCGCCGGGTTGCAGGCTCATGCAGCGGCTGAGGTAGGCGATCAGTTGCGGGATCTTGAAGATCAGGGTGCGGGTATTGCCGTCCTGGTAGCGCTGGCCGTCCACTTCCAGCCAGAGGTCCAGGGCGTGCGGGTCGGGCACCTCGTCACGGGTCACCAGCCAGGGGCCGAGGGGGCCAAAGGTGTCGAAGCCCTTGCCCTTGTCCCAGGTGCCGCCGCGTTCGAGCTGCCATTCGCGCTCGGAGACGTCGTTGATCACGCAGTAACCGGCCACGTGCTCCAGGGCGTTCGCCTCGTCGATATAGCGCCCGCCCTTGCCGATCACCACGCCCAGCTCGACCTCCCAATCGGTCTTCTGCGAGCCGCGAGGAATCTCCACCGCATCGTTGGGGCCGCAGATGGCGCTGGTCCACTTGTTGAAGATGATCGGCTCCGTGGGGATGGCCATGCCGGCTTCGGCGGCGTGGTCGGCGTAGTTTAGGCCGATGCAGATGAACTTGCCGACATTACCGACGCAGGGGCCGAGGCGCGGCTGGCCCTCGACGCGCGGCAGGCTGGCCGGGTCGAGGCGGGCCAGTCGGTCCAGGGTGTCGGCCCCCAGTATCGAGCCGGTGATGTCGGGGATGTGAGCGGACAGATCGCGGAGGATGCCCTGCTCATCCAGCAGGCCCGGTTTCTCCTGGCCCTTTTCGCCATAGCGCAACAGTTTCATGGGGTTCTCCTGTCGGGATAAAGAAGCTAGAGACTCATGCCGCCATCGATCACCTGTACGGCACCGGTCATGTACTGGGAGGCATCGCTGGCCAGATAGAGGGCGAGCCTGGCGATTTCCTCGGTCTGACCGAAGCGTCCCATGGGCTGCCGGGCGATGAAGCGCTCCCGGACGGCCTCGAGGGGCAACTGTTCAGCCTGCGCTGCTGCCACGATACGCTGTTGCAGCGACGGTGAGTCGACCGTGCCGGGGCAGATGGCGTTGCAGCGGATGCCCTGGCGGACGTGATCGATGGCGATGGCCTTGGTCAGGCCGATCACCGCGGCCTTGCTGGCCGTGTAGGCCAGGCGATCCGGGACGGCTTTCACACTGGAGGCCACGGATGCCATGTTGATGATGGAGCCGCCGCCGCGTTCGATCATCGCCGGCAGGAAGGCGCGGATGAGGCGGTACATAGCGGTGACGTTGATGTCGAAGGAACGGTGCCAGGCGCTCTCATCGCAGTCCAGGATGGTGCCGGCATGCACGTAGCCGGCGCAGTTGAAGAGGACGTCGATGCCGCCCAGGGCGGCCGACAACTCGTCGATGGCCGCCGCCGAGGTGACGTCCAGTTCGCGTGGCTCGACGCCGGGTAGCTCTTGCAGGGCATCCAGGCGGATATCGGTGGCGATGACCTTGGCACCGGCCTCGGCGAACAGTCGGGCGCTGGCCAGGCCGATGCCCTGGCCAGCAGCGGTGATCAGGACGCGCTTGCCGTCGAGTCTCATGCGGCCTCCGGCGCCAGGGTCGGTTGGCGAGCCTGGCGGGACGACGCCTGCAGCATCGAGCGCGGAATCGCCAGGATCAGCAGACCGCTGACGAACAGGCAGGCACCGAGCACATAGGTGCCGTTGTTGATGTCGCCGGTGAGGGTTTCCATGGTCGCGGTGATCATGGAGCCGGTGAAGCCGGAGAGGTTGCCGATGGCGTTGATCATGCCGATGCCCGCCGCCGCGGCGACGCCGGAGAGCAGGGTGCCGGGCAGCGACCAGAAGATCGGCATCAGCGCCAGCAGCCCCGAGGCGGCCACGGTGAGGAAGAAGATCGACAGCACGATGTTGTGGATGAACCAGGCGCTCAGCACCAGGCCCAGGGCGCCGACGAAGGCCGGTACCGCGGCGTGTAGCCGTTGCTCGCCGGTCCGCGCCGAATGACGGGCGTTGAGCAGCATGACCACCAGGGCGACGCTGTAGGGGATGGCGGTGAGCAGACCGATCTGCAGGCTGCCGCTGACCCCGGCATTCTTGATGATCGAGGGCATCCAGAAGGCCAGGCCGTAGAAGCCGGTGTTGAAGGTCAGCAGGATGAACACCAGCAGCCAGACCCGCGGATTGAAGAACACCTCGCTGAGCCGCGACGCCTTGCCGGTGTTGTGCTGGTCCAGGTTGCGCTTGAGCAGGGCCTTTTCCCGTGCGTCCAGCCAGGGCGCCTTGTCGATGTTGTCGCTCAGGCAGCAGAACACCACCACCGCCATGATGATCGAGGGCACCCCTTCCACCAGCAGCATCCACTGCCAGCCGGCCAGGCCGTGCCAGTTGTGCAGGCTGCTCATCAGCCAGCCGGAGAGCACGCCGCCAAAGCTCAGGCTGAAGGGCAGGGCGATGAGGAAGCCCGACATCACCCGACTCTGCCGGCGGGTCGGGAACCAGTAGTTGAGATAGAGGATCACCCCGGGAAAGAAGCCCGCCTCGCAGACGCCCAGCAGGAAGCGCAGCACATAGAAGAGAGTGCTCGACTGCAGGCCGAAGAGCTGCGCCAGCGGCTGGGTGAAGGCCACCGCCATGGAGATGATCGCCCAACTGAGCATGATGCGGGCGATCCAGAAGCGCGCGCCGTAGCGGTGCAGCAGCAGGTTGCTGGGGACCTCGAAGAGGAAGTAGCCCCAGAAGAACATGCTGGCGCCGAGGGCGTAGACGGTGTTGCTGAAGCCGAGGTCGTCGAGCATGTCCAGCTTGGCGAAGCCGACGTTGAGGCGATCCAGGTAGGCGGCGATGTAGCACAGCAGCAGGATCGGCAGGATGCGCAGCACCACCTTGCGATAGGTGCGTTCTTCGAAGGCGTCGCCAGCGGCGCCCTGGGGAGCGGTGGTCTCGAACATGGGAATGACCTTCGGGGCCTTGGGGCCCGTTGTTGTTATGAGGAGGTCGAAGGCGGCCGGCGAAGCGGGACCGGTCGTCTGAAACGCCAGGCCACTCTAGGAGGACGAGCGATTCTTTCCCAATGGCATTTGCGGATCATTCGATAACGGCGCGTTATCGACTGCTCTAGCTGAGGGTTTGCTCGCGTCCGGCATGGCTGAGCAGGATGGCGGCGAATTCCCGCGCGGCCTCGCCCAGGGGTTCGTCCTTGCGGGTGAGGATGCCGTAGTCCTGGGCCGGCAGGTGCAGGGGCAGCTCCAGGATGCTCAGGGCGCCGCTGGCGAGATAGGGTTCCACCATGGCCTCGGGCAGCATGCCGATCATGGGGCCGGCGTGCAGCACCTGGAGAAAGGTCTGCATGGAGATGGTGTCGATGGTGTTGCTCGGCACCGGCAGGCCGGCGGCGGCGAAAGCCTGCTCCATGCGGCCGCGGATGGGGGTGCCCCGGGGATAGAGGATCCAGGGCCAGGCCAGCACCTGGTCGAGCGCCACGGGGCCGCTGCCTGCCAGCGGATGCTGTTCGTTGACCACGAAGCGGAAGGGCTCGGGTGCCAGCGGGCGGAAGTCGAAGCGCTGGGCCTGGGCCTCGTCGGTGAAGCGCGCCACCGCCAGGTGCAGCAGCTTGTCGTCGAGCATCTCCATCAGGTGATCGCTGGTCTGCTCCACCACCTCGATGGCCAGCAGCGGCCAGCGCTGCTTGATCGCGACGATGGCCTGCGGCAGCGCCACGGCGGTGGCGGCGAAGATGCCGCCCACCTTGAGCTGGCCATGGCCGCCACGCCTCAGGCTGTCGATCTGCTCGGCGAAGTCACGCGCCTCGTTGAGCGCCACCCGGGCATAGCGCAGCACGTGCTCGCCCAGGGCGGTGGGCGGCATGGCGCGCGGCAGGCGTTCGAACAGGGCGAAGCCCAGCAGGTGCTCGATCTCCTTGAGCATCTTGCTGACGGCCGGCTGGCTGAGATTCATCTGCTGCGCGGCCAGGTGCATGTTGCGGGTGCGCCCCAGGGTGTCGATCAGCAGCAGGTGGCGGAACTTGAGCCAGTGGCAGATATGGCTGAACGATGGCTCGGACATGGATGCCTTCCTGCGTGATAAACGCCGGTTATCGAATGATGAGATAAGCCCATTTGAGTTTATCAGTCTGCCTGCCTAGCGTGGACCCATCCCTTCCGGAGTCCTGCCCATGTCCCTTCGTCTCTCGCCCGCCAACACCCTTCCCATCGACGGCCTGGCCGGCACCCTGGTGGGCCGCGCCTGGGTGCCCGGCCCGCTGGCCGGACCCTCGCCCGTGGTGTTGCGCGAAGATGGCGTCTTCGACGTCTCCCAGCGTTTCGCCACCCTCAGCGCCCTGTTCGAAGAAGAGGCGCCGCTGCAGGCCCTGCGCGACACCCCCGGGCGCTACCTCGGCAGCCTTGAAGAGTTGCTGGCCAACAGTGGCGAACAAGCCGATCCGACCCGCCTGCACCTGTTGCCGCCCGCCGATCTGCAGGTGATCAAGGCCGCCGGGGTGACCTTCGCCGCCAGCATGCTGGAGCGAGTGATCGAAGAGCAGGCCGGCGGCGATGCCGGGCGCGCCGCGGCCATTCGTGAGCAGGTGCAGGCGGTGATCGGCATGGACCTGCAGGGCCTGGAGCCGGGCAGTCCCCGTGCCCAGGCGCTCAAGACGCTGCTGATCGAGCAGGGCCTGTGGTCGCAATACCTAGAGGTGGGCATCGGCCCGGACGCCGAGATCTTCACCAAGGCGCCGGTGCTGGCCGCGGTCGGCACGGGCAGCGCCATCGGCATCCATCCCGTCTCCCAGTGGAACAATCCCGAGCCCGAGGTGGTGCTGGTGGCGGACAGCCGCGGCCGCATCCATGGCGCCACCCTGGGCAATGACGTCAACCTGCGCGACATCGAGGGCCGCAGCGCCCTGCTGCTGAGCAAGGCCAAGGACAACAACGCCTCCTGCGCCCTGGGCCCCTTCATCCGCCTGTTCGACGAGACCTTCGATCTCGACCGGGTCCGCCAGTGCGTGGTGACCCTGGAAGTCCAGGGCGAAGACGGCTTCCGACTCCAGGGCAGCAGCTCCATGGCGCAGATCAGTCGCGATCCCGCCGATCTCGCCGCCCAGACCCTCAATGCCAACCACCAGTATCCCGACGGCTTCGTGCTGTTTCTCGGCACCCTGTTCGCCCCGACCCAGGACCGTGACGCACCCGGTGGTGGCTTCACCCACAAGGTGGGTGACCGGGTGAGCATCGCCAGCCCCTTGCTGGGTACCCTGCACAACCGGGTGACCACCAGCGACCAAGCCCCGCCCTGGCGCTTCGGCCTCGGCGCCCTGATGCACAACCTGGCCGCCCGTGGCCTGCTGGGTCGCTGATCCTTTCTTTCCTAATAACAACTAGAGACCATCATGACTTCCGCCAAACGCCCGCTGCGCAGCCAGCTCTGGTTCGACGACCCTGCCCACGCCGACATGACCGCGCTCTATGTCGAGCGCTACATGAACTACGGCCTGACCCGCGACGAACTCCAGTCCGGCCGCCCCATCATCGGCATCGCCCAGACCGGCAGCGATCTCACCCCCTGCAATCGCCACCACCTGGAACTGGCCCAGCGGGTCAAGGCCGGCATCCGCGACGCCGGTGGCATCCCCATGGAATTCCCGGTGCACCCCATCGCCGAGCAGAGTCGCCGGCCCACCGCAGCCCTGGATCGCAACCTGGCCTACCTCGGCCTGGTAGAGATCCTCCATGGCTTCCCGTTGGATGGCGTGGTGCTCACCACCGGCTGCGACAAGACCACCCCGGCCTGCCTGATGGCCGCGGCCACCACCGACCTGCCGGCCATCGTACTGTCCGGCGGACCCATGCTCGACGGGCACTTCAAGGGCGAGCTGATCGGCTCCGGCACGGTGCTCTGGCACGCGCGCAACCTGCTGGCGACCGGCGAGATCGACTACGAGGGCTTCATGGCCCTGACCACCGCCGCCTCGCCCTCGGTGGGTCACTGCAACACCATGGGCACGGCCCTGTCGATGAATGCCCTGGCCGAGACCCTGGGCATGTCGCTGCCCGGTTGCGCCAGCATCCCCGCGCCTTACCGTGAACGCGGCCAGATGGCCTATGCCACCGGCAAGCGCATCTGCCAGCTGGTGCTGGACGATGTCCGCCCCTCGCAGATCATGACCCGCGAGGCCTTCGAGAACGCCATCGTGGTGGCCTCGGCCCTGGGCGCCTCCAGCAACTGTCCGCCGCACCTGATCGCCATCGCCCGCCACATGGGTATCGAGCTATCGCTGGACGACTGGCAGCGCCTGGGCGAAGACATCCCGCTGCTGGCCAACTGCATGCCGGCCGGCAAATACCTGGGCGAGGGCTTCCATCGTGCTGGCGGGGTGCCGGCGGTGCTCCACGAACTGCTCAAGGCCGGTCGCCTGCACGGCGACTGCCTGACCGTCTCCGGTCGCACCATCGGTGCCATCGCCGAAGGCGCCGCCAGCGCCGACCCGGCGGTAATCCAGCCCTATGAGGCACCGCTCAAGCACCGTGCCGGCTTCATGGTGCTCAGCGGCAACTTCTTCGATAGTGCCATCATGAAGATGTCGGTAGTGGGCGAGGCCTTTCGCCAGACCTACCTGGCCGAACCCGGCAAGGAAAACAGCTTCGAGGCGCGGGCCATCGTCTTCGAAGGCCCGGAGGACTATCACGCACGCATCGACGATCCGGCGCTGGACATCGACGAGCGCTGCATCCTGGTGATCCGCGGTGCCGGCCCGGTGGGTTATCCGGGCAGCGCCGAGGTGGTCAACATGGCGCCACCGGCGGCCCTGATCAAGAAGGGTATCGACTCCCTGCCGTGCCTGGGCGACGGTCGCCAGAGCGGCACCTCTGCCAGCCCCTCGATCCTAAACATGTCACCCGAGGCGGCGGTGGGCGGTGGCCTGGCGCTGCTCCAGACCAATGATCGCCTGCGCGTGGACCTCAATGCCCGCCGCGTCGATGTGCTGCTCGACCCCGCCGAACTGGAGCGCCGCCGCGCCGAGTGGACACCCAACCTGCCGCCGTCCCAGACCCCCTGGCAGGAGCTCTACCGGCAACTGGTGGGCCAGCTCTCCACCGGCGGCTGCCTGGAGCCGGCGACCCTGCACCTGAAGGTGATCGCTCGCGAAGGCGGGGTGCCGCGGCATTCTCACTAGGTTGAACGGGCTCGCACTGGCGGCCCTGCTTCATTAAGCTCTGCCGCCATGAATCTTACCCTCTATACCCTGATCTTCACCCTGGCCTTGCCCTTCATCCTCCTGCGCCTGCTCTGGCGCGGACGCAAGGCTCCCGCCTATAGACACCGCATCGGCGAGCGCCTGGCGTTGGGCTTGCCTGCGGTGCCGCCCGGCGGCATCTGGGTGCATGCGGTGTCGGTAGGGGAGAGCATCGCCGCCGCGCCGGTGATCCGCGCCCTGCGCCAGCGCCATCCCGACCTGCCGATCACCGTGACCTGCATGACGCCCACCGGCTCGGAGCGCATTCGCGCCCTGTTCGGTGATGACGTCCACCACTGCTACCTGCCCTACGATCTGCCCTGGCTGGCCGGGCGCTTCCTCGACCGGCTAAGGCCGCGACTGGGGGTGGTGATGGAAACCGAACTCTGGCCCAACCTCATCCACCAGGCGGCGCGGCGCGACATTCCCATCGCCCTGGCCAACGGTCGGCTGTCCGAGCGTTCCGCCCGCGGCTACGGCAAACTGGGCGGGGTGACCGGGCCGATGCTGGCGGAGCTGGCCTGGCTGGCGGTGCAGACGCCGGTGGAAGCCGAGCGCTTCCGTGCCCTCGGCGCCCGCGCCGAGCGCGTCTCGGTGACTGGCTCCATCAAGTTCGACCTGCGCATCGACCCCGAGCTGCCGGTCCGCGCCGCTGCGCTGCGCCAGAGCTGGGGCCGGCGCCCGGTATGGATCGCCGCCAGTACCCATGCCGGCGAAGACGAGATCCTGCTCCAGGCCCATCGCCAACTGCTGGCCGCGCGCCCCGATGCGCTGCTGATCCTGGTGCCGCGTCATCCCGAACGCTTTCCCGACGTATTGGCCGAGGTGCGGGGTGAAGGTTTCGGCGTGGTGCAGCGCTCGACGGGAGAGGCGGTGCAGCCGCATACCCAGGTGCTGCTGGGCGACACCATGGGCGAATTGCTGTTTCTCTACGCCCTGGCGGACGTCGCCTTCGTCGGCGGCAGTCTGATCGAGCGGGGTGGTCACAATCCGCTGGAGCCGGCCGCCCTCGGCGTGCCGGTGCTCAGCGGTCCCCACGTGTTCAACTTTCTCGACATCGTCGCCCAGCTGCGCGACGCCGGCGCCCTGGAAACCGTGGCGGAAGCCCCGGCCATCGCTGCCGCCGTGGCCCGCCTCTGGGCCGCGCCGGCGGAGGTCGCGCGGCGCCGGCAGGCGGGCCTGGCGGTGCTGGCCGCCAATCAGGGCGCGCTGGAGCGCCTGCTCTCCGGACTGGATAAATTGCTCACCCCCTGAGCCGAGCGCGCCGGGAGCACGTCGGCGCGAGTCTTGGCCAGGTCCGGCGGCAGGAAGTCGCGATCCGGGTCGTAGTGGGGATCGAGATAGCCGGACAGCGCCAGCAGGTCGTTGGGCGCCAGGGTGCCGGCCGCCTGCTTGAGTCTCAGATTGTCCAGGATGTAGTTGTAGCGGGCGTCGTTGTACTGGCGCACGGCGTTGTACAGCAGCCGCTGGGCGTCGAGCACGTCGACGATGGTGCGGCTGCCCACTTGGTAGGCGATCTCGGTGGCTCTCAGGGCGCGCTGGCTGGAGGCGATGGACAGCCGCCGGGCGCGCACCTGCTCGATGTCGGTGTTGATCGCGCGGTGGGCGTTGCGGGTGTTCTGCACCACTTGGCGGCGCAGACTCTCCTGGCGCTGTTCGCTCTGGTCCAGTTGCTGATAGGCCTGGCGCGCCTGGGAGCTGGTGGCGCCGCCGCTGTACAGCGGCACCTCCACCTGGATGCCGATGCTGCGGCTGTTGACCGGGCTGCCGAACAGGGACAGCTGCTCGGCGTTGGGCAGATTCACCGCATCGTTGTCGCTGTGGCTGTAGCGCGCCACCGCATCCACCGTCGGCAGGTGCCCGGCACGGCGCTGGCGCAGGGTCTCCTGGGCGGCGTTGACGCCCTGGCCGGCGGCGAGCAGCTGCAGATTCTGGCGCATGGCGGTGTCCACCCACAGCCGTGCATCGTTGGGTTGCGGCGGCAGGATCGGCAGGTCGTGGCGGATGCCGGCGATGCTGCCGTAGTCGCGATCGGTCAGCCGGGTCAGGGCCTGGAAGGCGTCGGCCACCTGCTGCTCGCTCTGGGAGCGGTTGGCCTGGGCGTTGTCGAAACTGGCCTGGGCCTGGAGCACGTCGGTGTCATCGGTCAGGCCGACCTTGTAGCGCTCGCGAGACTGGTCCAGCTGGCGGTACAGCGCCTTTTCCTCGGCGCGGGCGGTGGCCAGGGCGTCCTGGGCACGCAGGGCGCTGAAATAGCCCTCGGCGGTCTGCAGGATGAGTTGCTGCTGGGCGGCGGAGAATTGCAGCTCGGCCTGCTCGGTGGCGGCCTGGGCGGCCTTGAGCTGGAACCAGCGGTCGGCGCGGAACAGCGGCTGGCTGAGGGTGGCCTGGATCAGCTGGCTGCTCCGATCGCTATCGTAGCGGCCACCCTGGACGCCCAGCGCCGGGTTGTCCTTGAGCTGCAGGCTGGTGTGGGTGTCGTTGAACTGGGCGCCGAGGCCGAGTTGCGGCAACAGACCGGCGCGCGCCTGAGGTACCGCCTCACGCTGGGCGCCGAGCCCGGCGCGCTCGGCGGCGAGGTCGGCGTTGTTGTCCAGCGCCTCGCGATAGACGTCGAGCAGGCCGCTGCCGGCCACCTGGGCCTGGGCCAGGCCGGCAGCGCTGCAGAGCGCCGCGAGCAGCAGGAATAGTCGCATTATTGGAGCCTTCCTTGAGGGACCGCCCCAGTGTAGGGACTTCGTCCGAATCCGCCATAGGAGAAGAAATAGCGGTCGAAGTTTCTGCTGCTCTGGGTTTACACTGGCCGCGTTCTTGTCGGGGTGCGCTACGAGGCGCTGAGATCGGGTAGTCCCGGATCCCGTTGAACCTGATCAGGCTAGGCGCGTCGCATGGCGGTGCGTCAACCTGCGTAGGGAACAAGAGGGCGTCCGCAGCCTTATTCCGTGGTCGCCATCCGTCCGGGCTTGCCTCTTCTTGCGTGCCCACCCTTCGTCCAGGTTCTTCCCTCGGCAACGCGCCCACCAGGAGAGCCTCGATGAACAAGCAGAACAACGTCACCGACTTCACCCGCGTCGACCGCCAGTCCACCCAGCCGCTGCCCAATTCGCGCAAGGTCTATCTGGCCGGCTCGCGTCCCGACATCCGCGTGCCGGTGCGGGAAATTTCCCTTGCCGACACCCCCACCGCCTTTGGCGGCGAGAAGAACGCTCCGGTGTTCGTCTATGACACCTCCGGCCCCTACACCGACCCGGCGGCTCGCATCGACCTGCGCAAGGGCCTGCCGGACGTACGTTCGCGCTGGATCGAAGAGCGCGGCGACACCGAGCTGCTGGCCGGGCTGTCCTCCGAATTCGGCCAGGCGCGCCTGGCCGATCCGAGTCTCGCCGCCCTGAGATTCGACCTGGCGCGCCAGCCGCGGCGGGCCAAGGCCGGGCGCAACGTCTCCCAGATGCACTATGCCCGCCAGGGCATCGTCACCCCGGAGATGGAATACATCGCCATTCGCGAGAACATGAAGCTGCAGGAGGCCCGCGCCGCCGGCCTGCTCGGCAACCAGCACCGTGGCCAGAGTTTCGGCGCCAGCATCCCCCAGGAGATCACCCCGGAGTTCGTCCGCGACGAGGTGGCCCGTGGCCGCGCCATCATTCCGGCCAACATCAACCACCTGGAGCTGGAGCCGATGATCATCGGCCGCAACTTCCTGGTGAAGATCAACGGCAACATCGGCAACAGCGCCCTGGGCTCCTCCATCGAAGAAGAGGTGGAAAAGCTGACCTGGGGCATCCGCTGGGGCGCCGATACCGTGATGGACCTGTCCACCGGCAAGCACATCCACGAGACCCGCGAGTGGATCATCCGCAACTCGCCGGTCCCGATCGGCACCGTGCCCATCTACCAGGCCCTGGAAAAGGTCGGCGGCGTCGCCGAGGAACTGACCTGGGAGCTGTTCCGCGACACCCTCATCGAGCAGGCGGAGCAGGGCGTGGACTACTTCACCATCCACGCCGGGGTGCGCCTGCACTACGTGCCCCTGACCGCCAAGCGTGTCACCGGCATCGTCTCCCGCGGCGGCTCCATCATGGCCAAGTGGTGCCTGGCGCATCATAAGGAGAACTTCCTCTACACCCACTTCGAAGACATCTGCGAGATCATGCAGGCCTACGACGTGAGCTTCTCCCTGGGTGACGGCCTGCGCCCGGGCTCCATCGCCGATGCCAACGACGCCGCCCAGTTCGGTGAGCTGGAAACCCTCGGCGAGCTGACCAAGATCGCCTGGAAGCATGACGTCCAGACCATGATCGAAGGCCCGGGCCACGTACCCATGCAACTGATCAAGGAGAACATGGACAAGCAGCTGGAGTGCTGCGACGAGGCGCCGTTCTATACCCTCGGCCCGCTGACCACCGACATCGCCCCCGGCTACGACCACATCACCAGCGGCATCGGCGCTGCCATGATCGGCTGGTTCGGCTGTGCCATGCTCTGCTACGTGACGCCCAAGGAGCACCTCGGCCTGCCCAACAAGGACGACGTCAAGACCGGCATCATCACCTACAAGATCGCCGCCCATGCCGCCGACCTGGCCAAGGGGCATCCGGGCGCCCAGATCCGCGACAACGCCCTGTCCAAGGCGCGTTTCGAATTCCGCTGGGAAGACCAGTTCAACCTGGGCCTGGACCCGGACACGGCGCGCGCCTTCCACGACGAGACTCTGCCTAAGGACTCGGCCAAGGTGGCGCACTTCTGCTCCATGTGCGGACCCAAGTTCTGCTCCATGAAGATCACCCAGGAAGTCCGTGACTACGCCAAGGAAAACGGCCTGACCGACGAGCAGAAGGCCATCGAGGCCGGCTTCCAGGAACAGGCGGCGCGCTTCAAGGACGAAGGCGGCGTCATCTACAAGCAGGTCTGATGCCGCTGTTGGCCGGGCAGGTACAGGCCCAGCCGCGTCCCGCGCTTTCATGTATCGGCGAGCTTCAAGGATGAAGCCGCCGCTGTTTCCTCGGTAGGCTGGGCGCGGCCTGACAGGACCACCCCGAGCCCGAGGTAGCGGGCTCGAGAGTGCCGTCTCGCGCTGACCTCCATTTTCCCTAATCCCTCTTGCACGAGATTCATCATGGCTCAGGCCCCCGGCCTCTATACCCCCACCGTCCCCGTACCAGCGGAGCGCCGCGTCCTCGGCGGGCGTGACCTCTTCACCCTCTGGTTCTCCCTCGGCATCGGCCTCATGGTCGCCCAGGCCGGCGCCCTGCTGGCGCCCGGACTGGGCCTGGCCGATGGCCTGCTGGTACTGGTGCTCGGCACCCTCGTCGGGGTGCTGCTGCTGGCGGCCGCCGGCCTGGTGGGCAGCGACACCGGCCTCGCCGGCATGACCGCCCTGGGGCAGAGCCTCGGCCAGCGCGGGGCGCTGTTGCCGGCGGTGCTCAACATCACCCAACTGATCGGCTGGGGCGCCTTCGAACTGGTGGTGATGCGCGAAGCGGCCAGCGTGCTGCTGGGCAGCTGGGGCCTGCAGAGTTGGGCCTCGCCCGTCCTCTGGACCCTGGTCTTCGGCGCCCTGGCCACGGCGCTGGCGGTGGCCGGTCCCTTGACCTTTGTTCGCCGCTTTCTCAGCCGCTGGGGCATCTGGCTGCTGCTCGCCGCCTGCACCTGGCTGACCCTGGATCTAATCCTGCGTGCCGACCTGACCGCGCTCTGGCAGCGTCCCGGCGACGGCTCCCTGACCCAGGCCCTGGGCTTCGACCTGGTGGTGGCCATGCCGCTGTCCTGGCTGCCGGTGATCGCCGACTACACCCGTTTCGCCCGTACCGGCCGCAGCGCCGGTCGCGGCGTCATGCTGGGCTACTTCTGCGGCAACCTCTGGCTGATGGGCCTGGGCTTCGCCTACACCCTGGCCTTCGCCAGCGGTGGTGAAGCCGACGCCCTGCTGCGCGCCCTGGCCGTGGCCGGCCTGGGGCTGCCGCTGCTGCTGATCCTGCTGGACGAGTCGGAAAACGCCTTCGCCGCCTATCACTCGGCGGCGGTCGCCACCGGCATCCTCGCCCAGGTAAAAATCTGGCAGCTGACCCTGGCCATCGGCATCCTCTGCACCCTGCTGGCGCTCTTGGTGCCCCTGGCCCAGTACGAGCACTTCCTGCTGCTGATCGGCTCGGTGTTCGCCCCGCTGTTCGGTGTGGTGCTGGTGGATCATTTCCTGCTGCGCCGCCGCCGGGCACCCGCGCAGGTGAAGGCGCTGCGCCTGGAGTCCCTGATCGCCTGGGCCTTGGGCGTGGCCGTCTACCACCTGCTGCCGACGCTGCTGCCGGCCTGGGGCGCGACCCTGCCAGCCATCGTGGTGGCGGGGACTGCGCAGGCGGTATTGGGCTTGAAGCGGGTATAGGCCGAGCTATTGGGCTTCGCGGTGTTCAGCCCAACCTGTGCGAGCTGTAATCCAGCGCGGAAAGGTTATCCCGAATGCCGACCGGCCCTCTCTCCCGCGTGCGGGGGAGGGTTGGGGTGGGGGTATCGCGGCCATGGCGGTCCGCCGATGCGGCCGCTCCTACGGCGCTGGTCACCTTTGCCAATCGCGGCCATGGGCCGCTCCTACAGGGCGTGATGCTCTTGTAGGAGCGGCCCATGGCCGCGATCAAACCCGATTGCGGCAGATGATTTCGGTTGACCAATTCCTACGGCTGTCGCGCCTTGCCCCGGCCCGGGAAATACTCGGGCTTGAGAATGCCATTGAGCTTCGGATAGGGGATCTTCAGCTCTGGATGGCCCATGGCGTAGGGCGCGATGCTGCCGATGTCGTACTTCAGCGTCAGGGCGCCGAAGTCCAGGGCCACGTTGTTGGTCTTGAGGAAGGGCCACTGCTGGCGGAATTCGGCATCGCCGACATTGTTGCTGAGCATCCAGGCCTCGCGGGACAGCTGCGCCAGCCGCCAGAACTCGGCTTCCTGCCCGGGGACCAGCATGTCGCCGAGGGTGATCTGTCGATTCAGATGACGATCCCAGGTGACGAAGTCGCGTCCGGCCAGGCCATGGGCGCCGCCATTGGCCAGGTAGCTGGAGAACTCGATGATCACCAGACCGTCATGCTGTTCGCGCACCTTGGCCTGCAGATAGCTGCTCCAGCGCGGCTGGGCCTTACCGAGAAAGTCATGCTCATAGCTCGCCAGGGAGGCGGGGATGGGCGCACCCGGTTCGGCCCGGGCCAGGCCGAGTAGGTGGCGTTGCACCAGGGCGTCCAGCGCCGGTTCGCCGAATTCCACATAGTCGATGTTGACCAGCGGGCAGTCTTCGCCCTGGCAGCCGGCGGGCCGGTGTTCCCAGGCCTGGTGGCGCGGCGTGAGGGGTTTGTCGAGATTCGGACCGAAGACACTTTGGCAACCACCGAGCAGCAGGGCGGCGAGCAGGAGGAACGGGCGGATACGCATGGGATTCCTTTTCGTTGAAACCTTTTTTGGCGAAACAGGACGCGACGGCTTTCGAACCCGTCTGGCGCCATAAGTTTGCCAGGACCGGGCGCAGGATTCCCGGCTTGTTGCCCGTTTCGCGACTTGTCCCGCCAGGGGCTGCACGAGTGCAGGCGGCGCGCTAGGATGATCTGATTACCTGTCACCAGCGCTGGAGCGTCCATGAACCAAGCCAACGAGTCCCAGGCGCCCGCCGTCGACATCCTGAGTCGCGAGATCTGCTTCCAGGGCTTCTACCGCATGGCCCGTTTCCGGCTGCGTCACCGGCAGTTTTCCGGCGGGATGGGGCCGGAACTGGAGCGCGAGGTCTTCGTGCGGCCCGATGCCGTCTGCGTGCTGCCTTACGACGCCGTGCGCGACGAGGTGGTGCTGATCGAGCAGTTTCGCGTCGGCGTCATGGAAAAGACCGCTCATCCCTGGCTGCTTGAGCCGGTGGCTGGCTTGGTGGACAAGCAGGGCGAAGACGTCGAGGCGGTCGCTCATCGGGAAGCCGAGGAAGAAGCCGGCCTGACCTTGCAATCGCTCTGGCCGATCTCCACCTACTTCCCCTCGCCCGGTGGCAGCAACGAACAGGTCTATCTTTACCTGGGGCGCTGCAGCACCGCCCAGGCCGGTGGCGTCCACGGCCTGGAAGAAGAGGGCGAAGACATTCGCGTGCATGTCTGGTCCCTGGACGAGGCACTGGCGGGGGTACGAGACGGTCGAATCAATAACGCGGCGGCGATCATCGCCCTGCAATGGCTGGCGCTCAATCGCGCCGAGGTAAGAGGGTTATGGGGCTGAAACTGCGAGATCGCTACCGGGTTGACCTGCCGGGCCTGCAGGCCACGTGCGAGGCCAACTACGTGCGGCTGATGCGGCTTCTGCCCAAGATGCGCGAGGCGGTGATCTCACGGCGCGTCATGCTGTCGCAGGGCGAGCGCCCCTTGGGGGTGCTGGCACTGGAAGTCACCGAGGCCTGTCCCTACACGACGGCGCTGCGGGTGCGCCAGGAACTGGGGCTGCCCTGGCTGCCGGTTCCCGAACTCGAGGTGCGGGTGTACCACGACGCGCGCATGGCGGAAGTGGTGTCGGCCGGCGCCTCCCGGCACCTGCTCGGGCGCTATCCCTATCCGAACCAGGCGATGCACCAGCCGGACGAGAAGAGCCAGCTCAATCTATTCCTCGGCGAGTGGCTCAGCCATTGCCTCGCCTGCGGTCACGAAGCCGAGCCGATCCTGCAGCGGTGAGCACCAAGGCGCAACGCCGACAGCCGCATCTTCCATCGCGATAACCAAACTGCGAAAATGTGAGCTGTGCACGCAAGTTTTCGGGAACTTTTCTGCACCCTGCCTGCGCTCGTTGTTCTCTTTGCCTAGGAGGCTTTGGTGAGTTCGCCGGATAGTGTCAATGCTCCCCTCGTCGTCCAATTGACCGACAGCCATCTGTTCGCCCGGGCGGATGGCAAGTTGTTGGGCATCGACACCGCCGCTAGTTTGCGGCAGGTCGTCGCCCAGGTCATGGCGGAACAGCCACGCATCGACCTGCTGCTGGCCAGTGGTGACCTCTCCCAGGACGGCTCGGTGGCCTCCTATCAACGCTTCTGCGAACTGACCGAGCCCCTCGGCGCCCCCATGCGCTGGCTGGCGGGCAATCACGACGAGAACGCGCCCATGGCCAAGGCCTGCGGCGACCGCGATTTCATGGAGACGGTCACCGACCTGGGCGCCTGGCGCCTCATCCTGCTCGACAGCACCGTGCGGGGCTGCGTGTTCGGCGAACTGGAGCAGGGGCAACTCGCTGCCCTGGACCAGGCCCTGGCTGCCGCGCCCGAGCGGCCGGCGCTGATCTGCCTGCACCATCACCCGGTGCCCGTGGGCTGCGGCTGGATGGAGCCCCTGGGCCTGCATCGCCCGGACGAGCTGTTCGCCGTGCTGGATCGCCATCCGCAGGTCAGGGTGGTGCTTTGGGGTCATATCCACCAGGAATTCGATCAGCTGCGCAACGGGGTACGGCTGCTGGCGTCGCCTTCCACCGGCCTGCAGTTCGAGCCGGGCAGCCAGGATTTCAAGGCCGGCGACCAGGCGCCAGGCTATCGCTGGTTGCGGCTGCTGCCCGATGGCGAGCTGGAAACCGGTGTCTCGCGCCTGCAACAGCACGGGTTCACTGTGGACCACAACGCGGCGGGCTATTGAGGCGAGCGCGCCTCGCGCGGACGGATTCCAGGCCGAACACGGGTCGGCCACCTTGGTGTCGGGGTCGAAACGGGTTACTCTTTTACCTGTTTTTTTATCCAGTAGGAGCGGCCCGATGCCGTCGATCCTCTACATCCATGGCTTCAACAGTTCACCTGCGTCCCACAAGGCGCAGCAGCTGACCGCCTGCATGACCCGGCTGGGTCTGGCCGATCGGCTGCGGGCTCCCGCGCTGCCCAACAACGCCAGCGCCGCCTGCGCCCTGCTGGAGCGCCAACTGACCGAGCTGGACGCCCCCTTGCTGGTCGGCAGCTCCCTGGGCGGCTACTATGCCACCGTCCTGGCCGAGCGCCACGGGCTCAAGGCCGTGCTGATCAACCCGGCGGTCCGCCCCTGGCGCTTCATGGAGCACTACCTGGGGCCGCAGCGCAATCACTACACCGGCGAGACCTGGACCCTCACCGAGGCCCACGTCGAGGCCCTGCGGGCACTGGAAGTCGCCGCGCCGGCGGATCCGGAGCGGTTTCACGTCTGGCTGCAGACCGGTGACGAGACCCTCGACTACCGCGACGCCGAGCGTTACTACGGTGCCTGTACCCTGCGCATCGAGCAGGGCGGCGACCATGGCTTCCAGGGCTTCCACCGCCAGTTGCCGCTGCTGCTGGAACTGGCCGGCTTCGCCCCGTCGCTCTGGCGCGACCTGGATTTCACCACCTTCGAATAGAGACCCCATGGCCACGCAAAACGCCTACAACGCCGACGCCATCGAAGTCCTCTCCGGACTCGACCCGGTGCGCAAGCGCCCCGGCATGTACACCGACACCTCCCGGCCCAACCACCTGGCCCAGGAAGTCATCGACAACAGCGTCGACGAGGCCCTGGCGGGCCATGCCCGCGCGGTGCAGGTGATCCTGCACGCCGACAACTCCCTCGAGGTGATCGACGACGGCCGTGGCATGCCAGTGGACATCCACCCGGAAGAGGGCGTCTCCGGCGTCGAACTGATCCTCACCAAGCTGCACGCCGGCGGTAAGTTCTCCAACAAGAACTACCAGTTCTCCGGTGGTCTGCACGGCGTGGGCATCTCCGTGGTGAACGCCCTGTCGACCCGCGTCGAGGTACGCGTCCGGCGGGAAGGCAACGAATACGCCATGGCCTTCGCCGACGGCTTCAAGGCCAGCGAGCTGGCCGTGGTCGGTAGCGTCGGCAAGCGCAATACCGGCACCAGCGTGCACTTCTGGCCGGACCCCAAGTATTTCGATTCGCCCAAGTTCTCCGTCAGCCGCCTGAAGCACGTACTCAAGGCCAAGGCAGTGCTCTGCCCGGGCCTGGCCGTGAGCTTCCACGACGAAGCCAGCGGTGAGCGCAGCGAGTGGCACTACGAAGACGGCCTGAGATCCTACCTGGTGGACACTGTGGGCGATGCCCTGCGGCTGCCCGAGGCGCCTTTCCATGGCAGCCTGGCTTCGGCCCGGGAAGCGGTGGACTGGGCACTGTTCTGGCTGCCCGAAGGTGGCGAGTCGGTGCAGGAAAGCTACGTCAACCTGATCCCCACTGCCCAGGGCGGCACCCACGTCAATGGCCTGCGCCAGGGCCTGCTGGACGCCATCCGTGAATTCTGCGAATTCCGCAACCTGCTGCCGCGCGGGCTCAAGCTGGCGCCGGAAGATGTCTGGGAGCGCATCGCCTTCGTCCTCTCGATGAAGATGCAGGAGCCGCAGTTCTCCGGCCAGACCAAGGAGCGCCTGTCCTCCCGCGAGGCCGCGGCTTTCGTCGCCGGGGTGGTCAAGGATGCCTTCAGCCTCTGGCTCAACGCCCATCCCGAACTGGGGCAGCAGATCGCCGAACTGGCCATCAACAACGCCGGCCGCCGCCTCAAGGCGGGCAAGAAGGTCGAGCGCAAGAAGATCACCCAGGGCCCGGCGCTGCCCGGCAAGCTGGCCGATTGCGCCGGCCAGGACCCGATGAGATCCGAGCTGTTCCTGGTGGAGGGTGACTCCGCCGGCGGCAGCGCCAAGCAGGCGCGCAGCAAGGAATTCCAGGCCATCATGCCGCTGCGCGGCAAGATCCTGAACACCTGGGAAGTGGACGGCAGCGAGGTGCTGGGCAGCCAGGAGGTGCACGACATCGCCGTGGCCATCGGCATCGACCCGGGCAGCGCCGACCTGAGCGGTCTCAGATACGGCAAGATCTGCATCCTCGCCGACGCCGACTCCGACGGCCTGCACATCGCCACCCTGCTGTGCGCCCTGTTCGTGCAGCACTTCCGCCCGCTGGTGGATGCCGGTCACGTCTACGTGGCCATGCCGCCGCTGTATCGCATCGACCTCGGCAAGGAGGTCCACTACGCCCTCGACGAAGCCGAGCGCGATGGCATCCTCGATCGCCTGGCGGCGGAGAAGAAGCGCGGCAAGCCCCAGGTCACCCGCTTCAAAGGTCTCGGCGAGATGAATCCGCTGCAACTGCGCGAGACCACCATGGACCCCAACACCCGCCGCCTGGTGCAGCTCACCCTCGAGGACGTGCCCGGCACCCTCGAGATGATGGACATGCTGCTGGCCAAGAAAAGGTCCAGCGACCGCAAGAGCTGGCTGGAGTCCAAGGGCGACCGCGCGGAAGTGCTGCTCTAAATATGTTGGCTGCGCCTATCGCGGCCATGGGCCGCTCCTACAGGGGCCGTAGGAGCGGCCCATGGCCGCGATGGACACGACACCCCGATTACCGACGTAACACCAAAGGATTCCCATGAGTGCACCCCTCGACCTGAGCCTGGACGGCGTCGAACGCCGCTCGCTGGCCGACTTCACCGAGCAGGCGTACCTGAACTACTCCATGTACGTCATCATGGACCGCGCCCTGCCGCACATCGGCGACGGCCTCAAGCCGGTGCAGCGCCGCATCGTCTATGCCATGAGCGAGCTGGGCCTGGACGCCGACGCCAAGCACAAGAAATCCGCCCGTACCGTCGGTGACGTGCTCGGTAAGTACCATCCCCACGGCGACTCGGCCTGCTACGAAGCCATGGTGCTCATGGCCCAGCCGTTCTCCTACCGCTATCCGCTGGTGGACGGCCAGGGCAACTGGGGCGCGCCCGACGATCCCAAGTCCTTCGCCGCTATGCGCTACACCGAGGCGCGGCTGTCACGCTATTCCGAGGTGTTGCTCAGCGAACTGGGGCAGGGCACCGTCGACTGGGTACCCAACTTCGACGGCACCCTGAACGAGCCGGCGGTGCTGCCGGCGCGGCTGCCCAACCTGCTGCTCAACGGCACCACCGGCATCGCCGTGGGCATGGCCACCGACATTCCACCGCACAACCTGCGCGAGGTGGCGGCCGCCTGCATTCGCCTGCTGGACGATCCCATCGCCGGGGTACCGGAACTGCTCGAACACTTGCCCGGTCCGGACTTCCCCACCGAGGCCGAGATCGTCACGCCGCGCGCCGACCTGCGCAAGATCTACGAGACCGGCCGCGGCTCGGTGCGCATGCGCGCCGTCTATCGCCGCGAGGATGGTGACGTGATCATCACCGCGCTGCCGCACCAGGTCTCCGGCTCCAAGGTGCTGGAACAGATCGCCGCCCAGATGCAGGCCAAGAAGCTGCCCATGGTAGCCGACCTGCGCGACGAGTCGGACCACGAGAATCCGACCCGTATCGTCATCGTGCCGCGCTCCAACCGTATCGATGCCGACGAGCTGATGCAGCACCTGTTCGCCACCACCGATCTGGAGTCCAGCTACCGGGTCAATCTCAACGTCATCGGTCTGGACGGCAAGCCCCAGGTCAAGGACCTGCGGCAGATCCTCCAGGAGTGGCTGATCTATCGCATCGGCACGGTGCGCCGCCGGCTGCAATTCCGCTTGGACAAGGTCGAGCGCCGCCTGCACCTGCTGGACGGCCTGCTGATCGCCTTCCTCAACCTGGACGAGGTGATCCACATCATCCGTACCGAGGAGCATCCCAAGCAGGCGCTGATGGCCCGCTTCGAACTCTCCGAAGAGCAAGCCGACTACATCCTGGAAACTCGCCTGCGCCAGCTGGCGCGGCTGGAAGAGATGAAGATCCGCGGCGAGCAGGCCGAGCTGCTCAAGGAGCAGAAGCGCCTGCAGACCCTGCTGGGTAGCGACAAGAAGCTGCGCGGCCTGGTCCGTGACGAACTGCTCAAGGACGCCGAGACCTATGGCGACGACCGTCGCTCGCCCATCGTCGAGCGCGCCGAGGCCAAGGCGCTGTCCGAAACCGAGCTGATGCCCACCGAGCCGGTCACCGTGGTGCTCTCCGAGAAGGGCTGGGTACGCCAGGCCAAGGGCCACGACGTCGACCCGACCGGGCTGTCCTACAAGGCCGGCGACGGTTTCAAGGCGGCGGCCCTGGGGCGCTCCAACCAGTTCGCGGTATTCATCGATTCCACCGGCCGCAGCTATTCGGTGGCCGCCCATTCGCTGCCCTCGGCCCGCGGCCAAGGCGAGCCCCTGACCGGACGCCTGACACCGCCGCCGGGCGCCAGCTTCGAATGCCTGCTGCTGCCGGACGACAGCGGCCTCTATGTCCTGGCCTCGGATGCCGGCTACGGCTTCGTGGTCAAGGGCGAGGACCTGCAGGCCAAGAACAAGGCCGGCAAGGCACTGATCAGCCTGCCCAACGGTGCCAAGGTGTTGCCGCCCAAGCCCGTGGCTTCCCTGGATGACACCTCCATCGCGGTGGTCACCAACGAAGGTCGCCTGCTGGTGTTCGCCATCAGCGAGCTACCGCAACTGGCCAAGGGCAAGGGCAACAAGCTGATCTCCATCCCCGGCGAGCGGGTTGCCAAGCGCGAGGAATACGTGGTCGACCTGGCCGTGGTACCGGCAGGCGCGTCCTTAACGCTGCAGGCGGGCAAGCGACCCTACACGCTCAAGGGCAGCGACCTGGAACACTATCGTGCCGAGCGGGGCCGACGCGGCAACAAGCTGCCGCGGGGCTTCCAGCGGGTGGACTCGCTACAGGTGGAAACTTGAGCCGCCTGCGGTCAGCCGCTAGCATAGGCCCGATTTTTTCGACCAGGACTCGCAGGGCCACTGGGCCCGTCGAGAGCGATCTTCGATGAAACGGATGCGTCTCGCCAGGTTGGCGTTGGTGGCTGTGCTGGCTGGCCTGGGTGGTTGTGCCAGCCTCGGCCCCACTCATTATTACCAGCTCGATGGCGGCAACGTCCGGGCGCCGGCCGGCAAGGACAAGGGCGTTGCGGTGTGGATCGAAAGTCTGCAACTGGCCGACTACCTGCAGCGTGACGTGCTGCTGGAGCGTCAGCCCGATGGCAGCTTGGCGACCACCCGCGATCACTGGGCCGGTCCGCTCAATGCCAACGTACGCCAGTTGCTGCAACGCCAGCTCGCCAGTCGCCTGAACAGCGGCCGGGTGGTGGTGGGCGAACCGCCGGAAGGCTTCGAGCCCCAGTACCGGCTGGAACTCAACGTCACCCGCCTCGATGCGGGCGACCGCGCGCCGGCCGTGCTCGATGCCGGCTGGCAGTTGCGCGATGCCCAGGGCAAGCTGCTGGATACCCAGGTGGTCCATCTGCAGGCCCGTCATGACGGCGACCGCGCAGCCCAGGTGCGCGCCCAGGGTGAGCTGCTGCAGCAATTGGCGGCACGACTGGCCACCGATCTCACCAAGGTGGCCCAGCGCAGCAGGCGTGACAACGAGACGGTCCGCAAGGAGCCCAAGCAACTCGTGGAAGAGGCCCAGGCCAAGCCGGCCTTGCCGGCCGTGGTGCCCATCCGTACCGGCGCGGAGGTCTACCGCTTCTGACCCGGCATTCCCCGTGCGTCGCCGCGCGGGGAATGCTCGTGGCGTTCGACGATCCATCCAGCAGGACCCGTTGTCCTCGGAGGTTCCATGTCGCTCCCCCTGTTTCCGCTGAATACCACCCTGTTTCCTGGCTGCCGTCTCGATCTGCAGCTGTTCGAGGCCCGTTACCTGGACATGCTCGGGCGCTGCCTCAAGCAGGGAACCGGCTTCGGCGTGGTGACCATTCTCGAGGGCCGCGAGACCGGTGCAGCACCCAATCGGCTGGGCGCCTACGGTTGCGAAGCCCTGATCCGTGACTGGCAACAGCAGAGCAACGGCCTGCTCGGCATCCGCGTCGAAGGCGGGCGGCGGTTTCGCCTGCTGAGCCAGGAGGAGCAGGCCGATCATCTGGTGGTGGGCGAGGTGGAGTGGCTACCCGAAGCGGCGCCCCAGCCGTTGCGCGATGCCGATGGTGATCTAGTGGCGCTGCTGGTGGCCCTGGCCCAGCATCCCATGGTGGCCGGCCTGGACATGGGCGGAGAGGTCGCCGACCGTCAGGCCCTGGGCTGCCAGCTGGCCTATCTGCTGCCCTTCGAGCCCCGCCTCAAGCTTGCCTGGCTGGGCATGGACGACCAGGGCCAGCGCCTGGCCGACATCGAGCGTCATCTGGTGGATTTGCAAGGTGATTTCCAGGCCTAAGAGCCTGTTCACAATCTACTGAGCGTCGGCCAAACCGCGTTGAAAACACCCTGGATCGCCAGCCCGGTCGGAATGCTCATTTACTCTACGTAAATCCGAGCGCGGATCCGATCCGCTTCCTCAGGCGTTTTCACCTTGTTTGACTCTAGCTCGCAAGATTCTGAACAGGCTCCGGGCCAAACGCCGGGCAAAAGAAAGCCCGCCGGGCAGGGCGGGCTAAAAGTGCTTTGGGGGCATTCGTTAAGACCTGGCACTTTGCCACGAGTTCAGTCTTATGAGATCAAAGTGCCATTCTTCGGCGTCAGCCTGCCAGTAGCTTGATGAATTCGCGATTGAAGGCTGGAATGTCGTCTGGCTTGCGGCTGCTGACCAGTTTGCCGTCGACGATGACCTCGCGATCCTGCCAGGTGGCACCGGCGTTCTGCAGGTCATCGGTCAGCGACGGCCAACTGGTCAGGGTCTTGCCCTGCACCAGGCCGGCGGAGATCAGCAGCCAGGCACCATGGCAGATGACGGCCACCGGCTTGCCGGCGTCGGCGATCTGCTTGGTCAGCTGCTGGGCCTTGGCGTCGGTGCGGATGGTGTCGGCATTGACCACGCCACCGGGCAGCAGCACGGCATCGTAGTCACCGGCATTGGCGGCGGCGAAGGTCAGGTCGACCGCGAAGGAATCGGCCGGGTCGGTGTGGTTCCAGCCCTGTACCTGGCCAGCTTCGGCGGAAATGATGTGGGTCTGGGCGCCCGCCTGCTCCAAGGCCTGCTTGGGGCCGGTAAGTTCAGCCTGTTCGAAGCCATCGGTGACCAGAATGGCGATTTTCTTGCCGTTCAGGGATGCAGCCATGATGAGATACCTCGGAGTCGGAAATTCGGAGTTCGGCTAGCCTTGTGCCAGCGCTCCTCATTCGGGCTCCTGGGAGGCAGACGAAGTTCCTTCGTCGCGCCCGATGGCATCCGGCGACGCCGCGGAGTAAATTTGCGACATCCATCGCAGAGTAGTCCCCATGTCCCAAGCCTCCCCGCAGCTGACCGAGGAGCAGATCCGCCAGGCTCTGCAAGGCATCAGCATCCCACCGCAACCGCAGATCATGGTGGACCTGCAACTTGAGCAGATCATGCCGAACCCCGATCTCAAGGTCATCGCCCGCCTGATCGGGCAGGACCCGGGGCTGTCGGGTGCCCTGCTCAAGCTGGTCAACTCGCCGTACTTCGGCCTGAGCAACCGCATCACTTCCATCCAGCGAGCGGTCAATCTGCTGGGCAGCCAGTCGGTCATCAATCTGATCAACGCCCAGTCGATCAAGGGCGAACTCACCGACGAGACCATCGTCATCCTCAACCGCTTCTGGGACACCGCCCAGGACGTGGCCGAGACCTGCCTGAGCCTGGCCAAGAAGACCGGTTATCCGACCCCCGATGAGGCCTATGCCCTGGGACTGTTCCACAACTGCGGCATCCCGCTGATGCTCAAGCGCTTCCCCAACTACATGGCGGTGCTGGAAGAGGCCTACGCCAGCGTCAACGAACAGGTGCGGGTGGTGGACGTGGAGAACCGCCTGTACAACACCAACCATGCCGTGGTGGGCTATTTCATCTCGCGCTCCTGGCGCCTGCCGGAACACGTTGGCCAGGCCATCGCCAACCACCACAATGCCCAGTCGGTGTTCGACGAGGAGTCGACCACTGACATCCAGATCAAGAATCTGCTGGCCCTGCTGAAGATGGCCGAGCATATCTGTGGCTGCTATCGCGCCCTGGGCGGCCAGGACGAGGATCGCGAGTGGGTGGCCATCGCCCCGCGGGTGCTGGATCATGTGGGGTTGTCCGAATACGACTTCGAGTCGCTCAAGGAGACCATCCTTGAGATGGGCAGCGGTCGGATCAATTACTAGATTTGGTTAAAAGGGCCTGCGCTCGGCCATGCGGCGTTGAAAACCAGCTGGTTCGCCAGCCCGGTCGGAATGCTCATTTACCTTTGTAAACTCGTGCGCGAGCCCGGTCCGCTTCCTCGCTGTTTTGATTCGCTGGCGCTCACCCTTCGGGCCAGCCTTCGGCTGTTACTCCCGTTGGTCGTTGCGCCTTGCCTGACCTTCGCTCGGCGCCTTTTAAGCCAAATCTCTGGAATAAACCCCCTGGATCTCCATGCCCGAACTACCTGAAGTCGAAACCACCCGCCGGGGCATCGAGCCCCATGTCGTCGGTCAGCGTGTGCGCCGGGTTATCGTCCGCGATGCCCGGCTGCGCTGGCCGGTGCCCGAGGACCTGGACGTGCGCCTGTCCGGACAGCGCATCGAGGCCGTCGAGCGGCGGGCCAAGTACCTGCTGATCCGCGCCGAGAGCGGCACCCTGATCGGTCACCTGGGCATGTCCGGCAGTCTGCGCCTGGTACCGGCCGACCAGCCGCCGGCCAAGCACGAGCATGTCGACATCGAACTGGAGTCCGGGCTGTCGCTGCGCTATACCGATCCGCGGCGGTTCGGCGCGCTGCTCTGGACCCAGGACCCCCATGCCCATGTACTGCTCAGCAAGCTGGGCCCCGAGCCGCTGACCGCGGCCTTCGACGGCGGCCGCCTGTTCGAGTTGTCCCGTGGGCGCAGCATGGCGGTGAAGCCCTTCATCATGGACAACGCCGTGGTGGTGGGGGTGGGCAATATCTACGCCGCCGAGGCGCTGTTCGCTGCCGGCATCGATCCCCGCCGTGCCGCCGGCAGCATTTCCCGGGCGCGCTACGATCGCCTGGCCGAAGAGATCAAGAAGGTGTTGGCGCGCTCCATCGAGAGTGGCGGCACCACCCTGCGCGACTTCATCGGCGGCGACGGCGCGCCGGGCTATTTCAAGCAGGAGCTGTTCGTCTACGGCCGCAAGGGCGAGTTCTGCAAGATCTGCGGCACCGGCCTGCAGGAGATCCGCCTTGGCCAGCGGGCCAGCGTCTACTGCCGGAAATGCCAGCGGTGAAGATCCTGGCCGGTGTGGTCCTGCTGACGCTGCTGGGCGGTGAGGCGGCCTGGGCCGATGCCGACAATGGCCGCAATCTGTTCCTGCGGCGCTGCCACAACTGCCATTCCGTCGGGCCGGGTGCCCAATCGGGCTTCGGGCCCCAGCTCAACGACCTCTTCGGTCGCCAGGCCGGCAGCCTGGCCGGCTATAACTACTCCGACGCCATGCGTAACGCCGGCTTCGCCTGGGATCGCGAGGCCCTGGCGGCCTTCCTGCGCGATCCCGAGGCGAAGGTGCCGGGCACCAAGATGAGATTCTGGGGCATCGGCGACGCCGACGACCTGGGCGATATCGCCGACTATCTGCAGACCCAGCATCGCGCGCCCTAGAGCCTTTTCTAGTGGTCGCCGCCACCTGCCCCCGGCTTGGCCGCAAAGGGCGGCTTGGCCAGCCAGATGATCAGGAACAGCCCCATGAAGATCCAGCCGAGCAGGGTGAAGTAGTCCACCGTGGAGAGCATGTACGCCTGGCTTTCCACCACCTTGTCCAACTGGGCATAGGCCTGCTGCGACGGCCCGCCGAGGGCGTCCAGGTAGTGCTGGGTGGCCGGGCTGTAGAGGGTCACGTCCTCGGTCAGCTGGGCGTGGTGATGGATGGCACGGCGCTGCCACAGCCAGGTGGTCAGGGAGGACGCGAAGCTGCCGCCCAGGACCCGCAGGAAGGTGGCCAGGCCGCCGCCGTCCGCCAGTTCCGAAGGCTTGAGGCTGGACAGCAGGATGCTGGTGGTGGGCATGAAGAACAGCGCCACGCCCAGGCCCATGAAGGTCTGCACCTCGGCGATGTGGCGATAGTCGACCTCGTTGTTGAAGGTGGCTCTCATGAAGCAGGAGGCGCCGATCACCAGGAAGGAGCCCCCGGCCAGCAGCCGCAGGTCGGTCTTGTGCGCGAACTTGCCCACCAGCGGAGAGAGCATCACTGGCAGGATGCCAATGGGTGCCGCGGCCAGGCCCGCCCACACCGGGGTGTAGCCGAGCTGGGTCTGCAGCCACTGGGGTAGCAGCAGGTTGATGCCGAAGAAGCCCGAATAGCCCAGTACCAGGGCCAGGGTGCCGAAGCTGAAGTTGCGATAGCGGAACAGCCGCAGGTTGATGATGGGGTGCTTGTCCGTCAGCTCCCAGATCACCAGGGCGGTCAGGGCCACGGCGGAGACGGCGGCGCCCAGGCAGATCAGGTTGGATTCGAACCAGTCCAGGTCGTTGCCCTTGTCCAACACCACCTGCAGCACACCGACGCCGATTACCAGCAGGATCAGTCCGACGTAGTCGATGGGCTGGCTCACCAGTTTTTCCGGCTTCTTGCCCAGTTGGCTCCAGACCACCAGGGTGGCGAAGATGCCGATGGGCACATTGATGAAGAAGATCCAGGGCCAGCTGTAGTTGTCGGTGATCCAGCCGCCGGCGATGGGGCCGATGATGGGCGCTACCACCGTCACCATGGCCAGCAACGCCAGAGCCATGCCGCGCTTGGCGGCAGGAAAGATCGCCAGCAGCAGGGTCTGGGCCATGGGGTAGAGCGGCCCGGCGACGAAGCCCTGCATGGCGCGGAAGATCACCAGCTCGGGCATGGAGGTGGCGATGCCGCAGAGGAAGGAGGTGATGACGAACAGCACCACGGCGGCCATGAACAGCTTGACCTCGCCGAAGCGGCGCGCCATCCAGCCGGTCAGCGGCAGGGCGATGGCGTTGCTCACGGCGAAGGCGGTGATGACCCAGGTGCCCTGTTCCGAACTCACCCCGAGGTTGCCGGAAATGGTGGTCAGGGCGACGTTGGCGATGGTGGTGTCGAGCACCTGCATGAAGGTGGCCAGGGACAGGCCCACCGTGGCGAGCACCAGGCTCGCCGGGCGAAAGGCGTTATCGCTCATGACGGATTACCAGAAGGGGTGGACGGGGAGGCTCAGCGGCGAGCCTCCTTGGCTGTCAGCGCTTGGCGACGCCGGCGGCGCGGGCGGCCGGACCGTTGTTGTGGACGATCTGCTGGATCAGCTGATCGGCCTCGGCCAACTGATGGTCGTAGACGTCGGTGCTGTAGCGCGGCTGCTTCGGCGTGGTGGTGGGCAGGCGAGCGCCGTCCTGGTCGTGCAGGTCGACATCGACCACCGTCGACAGGCCGATGCGCAGCGGATGCTTGTCCAGGTTGTCGCCTTCCAGGCGAATCCGCACGGGCAGGCGCTGGACGATCTTGATCCAGTTGCCGGTGGCGTTCTGCGCCGGTAGTAGCGAGAAGGCACTGCCAGTACCCACGCCCAGGCTCTCCACGGTGCCGCGATAGCGCACGTCGTCGCCATAGAGGTCGGAGTGGATTTCCACCGGCTGGCCGATGCGCATCTCGGCGAGCTGGGTTTCCTTGAAGTTGGCGTCAATCCAGATCTGGTCCAGGGGGACCACGGCCATTAGCGCCGCGCCGGGTTGCACGCGACTGCCCACCTGCACGGAGCGCTTGGCGACGTAGCCACTGACCGGTGCCACCAGGGTGCTGCGGGCGTGGTTCAGATAGGCCTGGCGCAGTTGGGCGGCGGCGGCCTTGACGTCCGGGTGCGAGGCGATTTCGGTGTCGTCCACCAGCGCCTGGTTGGTGTCCAGCTGCTGCTGGGCGGAGGTCAGGGAGCTCTGGGCTGCCACCAGGGTGTCGCGGGCGTGGGCCAGCTCTTCCTTGGAGATGGCACCGCCCTTGGCCAGTTGCTGGCGCCGGGCGTAATCGGCGCGGGCGCGATCCACCTCGACGCGACGGGCGGCGACCTGGGCCTTGTAGCTGTCGACGTTGCTGTACAGGCCGCGCACCTGGCGCACGGTCTTGGCCAGGTTAGCCTCGGCGCTCTGCTGGGCCACGGCGGTGTCGCTGGGATCGAATTCCACCAGCGGCTGGCCTTCGCGGACGAAATCACCGTCGTCCACGGCGATGCTGATGACGGTGCCTGTGACCTGGGGCGTGATCTGCACCAGGTTGCCGTTGACGTAGGCGTCGTCGGTGCTGGCGTGGAAGCGGCCATAGAACAGGTGGTAGCAGTAGACGCCCACGCCAGCCAGGATCACCACCAGCAGCAGGAGCAACAGGAGGAACTTGCGTTTGCCGGAGCGCTGCGGCTGCTGCTGCTGGGCGTTGTCTTGGGGGGGTGCGGCAGTATCGGCCATGATCGCGACCTCGGTATCAGTGAGTGGCCGCGGCGGCGGGCGCCGGCGGCAGTTTGGACGGTTGGAAGCCGCCACCCAGGGCTTGCATCAGCAGCACGCCGCTGTCGATGCGGTCGGCCTGGAGGCTGGCGAGTTGGCGATCGGCCTGCAGCAACTGCTGCTCGACGGTCAGGGCGTCGAGGTAGTTGCCGATGCCGGCGCCATAGCGCTGCATGGCGATGTCGAAGGAGCTCTTGGCGATATCCCTCGCCCGTTGCTGGTCGACCAGCTGCTGCTCCAGCGAGCGCTGGCGGGTGATGGCGTCGGCGATGTCGCCCAGCGCCTGCACCAGGGTCTGGTTGTACTGGGCCACGGCCAGGTCGTAGTCGGCATCCCGGCTGGCCAGATCGGCGCGGCGCCGTCCGCCGTCGAAGATCGGCAGCGACAGCGCCGGACCGACGTTGAAGAAGCGCGCTGGAGCACCGAACAGCGCATCGCCGAGGATGGCCTTGCTGCCGGCGGCCACCGTCAGGTTCAGGTTGGGGTAGAAATTGGTCTTGCTCGCGGCGATATCCTTGCTCGCGGCTTCCACGCGCCAGCGGGCGGCGATCAGGTCCGGGCGGCGCCCTACCAGTTCGGCGGGCAGCTGGGCCGGCAGGCTCACCGCTGCGGGGGCGATCAGCCTGGGGCGCGGGATCTCGGCGCCGCGGTCGGGCCCCTTGCCCAGCAGCACGGCGAGACGGATCTGGGCACTGCGCACCTGTTGCGCGGCGGCCGTGTGCGAAGACGCCGCACTGGCTTCCAGGCTCTGGGTCTGTTGCAGCTGATAGTCGCTGTCGAGGCCGGCATCCACCCGGCGCTGGGCCAGATCGAGCATACCGCGGGTGCGCTCCAGGTCCTGCTGGGCCACGTCCAGGTTGGCATAGGCCAGGCCGAGTTGGTTGTAGGCGCGGCTGACATTGGCGGCCAGGGTCAGGCGTGCGGCCTGGCGATCCACTTCGCCGGCGCGAGCCCGACCGAGGGCCGCTTCCCAGGCGGCGCGCTGGCCACCCCAGAGGTCGAAGCTGTAGCTGCCGCTGAGGTCGAGCTGGCGCAAGGTGCTGTAGCGGTCGCCCTGGCCCAGCGGGTCGTCCGGCCGCGCCAGGCGCGAGCGGGTCACGCCCCCGTTGGCGTCGATCTGCGGATAGCGGTCGGCATCGGCGGCGAGCACCGCGGCATCTGCCTGGCGGCTGCGGGCATCGGCTTCCTGCAGCGAGGGGCTGTCACGCAGGGCCTCGCGGATCAGGCTGTCCAATTGCGGATCGCCCAGGCGGGTCCACCAGTCGGCGCTCGGCCAGTGGGCAGGCGAGAGACGGTCGCTGGCGAAGGTGGCCTCACCCTTGAGGGTCGCCGGATCCACGGCGTGCCCCTGGGGATTCAGACCCGCGGACGACACGCAACCTGCCAGCAGCAGGGCGGTGCAGAGGGCGGTCAACGGCAGGCGGAAGGTCATGGTTCAGAGGTCTCCAGAGTTCTCCGGCAACAGGCCGGAGGGGCCGAGTACGCGGCGTAGCAGGCGTTCCAGTTCATCCAGCTCCTGGCGATCCAGGCACTGGGTGAGGTCGTTGAGGGCATCCACGCCGATCTGCATGAGTTCGCTGCTCAGCGCCTTGCCCTGGTCGGTCAGCTCCAGGCGCACCTGGCGGCGATCGCTCAGGCTGCGCACCCGGCGCAACAGGTCCTTGGCTTCGAGGCGGTCGAGCATGCGGGTCATGGCGCCGCTGTCGAGGGACAGGCAGCGGCTGAGTTCGGCGGGGGTATCGGTCAGGTCACGGGCGAGCAGCAGCAACACCTTGAACTGGGCGGCGGTGATGTCATAGGGCGCGAGGTGACTGTCCAGCAGGCGATCCTTGTACTGGTTCGCGAGGTGGATGAGATGGCCCACGGAATAGCGCAGGGGAAAGTTGCTTCGGTCGAAATGTGACATTGCAGTATCTGCCCAGGCAATCAAGCGGTTCCAGAATACTGCCTAGGCAGTGAAATATTCAGTCATCATTGCGGGCAACTGTCTTACGATTATTGAAACAATTGGTAATGGTCGCCGCCGGGTCTTGTCGTCGACCATCCTGGCCACCGATCATGGTCGGCCCTTGCCTGAACGATCTGCTGTGATGACCGCTTCCTTCGATCTAGACCGACTGCGCCAGGCGTTGGTGCCGTTGCGCTTCGATCTGCCGCCCGATGCCGAACACCAGGGCTATCGCCGCTATTACCGGCTCGCCGACAGTCTGGTACGACCGGAGGTGACGGTGGCCCTGGGTAGCCTGGCGGCGGGCGACTACCAGCTGGCGGTACAGGGCTGGTGGCCGTCCGCGCCGCGGGGCAGCGTGCTGATGCTGCACGGCTACTACGATCACATGGGGCTCTATGGCCACGTGGTGGACTGGGCGCTGTCGAGGCAACTGGCGGTACTGGCCTGCGACCTGCCCGGACATGGGCTGTCGAGCGGCGCGCGCGCCAGCATCAATGACTTCGCCGAATACCAGAGCGCCTTGGCGGCGCTGATCGCCGAGGCCCGTCGCCTGGACCTGCCACGCCCCTGGCATCTGCTCGGCCAGAGCACCGGTGGCGCCATCCTGCTGGACTATCTGCTACGGGGAACGCCGGCGCCCGAGGTGGGGGAGACGGTGCTGCTGGCGCCCCTGGTGCGCCCCCATGCCTGGCGGCAGGGGCTCTGGACCTATCGCCTGGTGAAACCCTTCGTGCGCGCGCTGCCGCGGCGCTTCTCGGTGAATTCCGGCGATCCGGCCTTTCTCGATTTCCTGCAGCGCGATGGCTTGCAGCCTCGGGAACTGCCTGCCCAGTGGGTCGGTGCCCTGGCGCGCTGGATTCCCCAGCTGGAGGCCGCGGCGCCCAGTACCCGCACGCCCCTGGTGATCCAGGGCGAGCAGGATTTCACCGTCGACTGGCGGCATAATCTGGGGGTGCTGGAGGCCAAGTTCGTCCGGCCCGAGGTTCTGCGCCTGCCCGAGGCGCGGCACCACCTGGTCAACGAAACCGAGACGCTGCGCCAGCGTTACTTCCGCTGGCTGGACGAGCGCCTCGCCTGAGCTGTCCTACTGACCGCCGCCGCCCAGACCGGCGCGCAGGGCGGCCACTGCCGCCCGGTAGTAGGCCGTGCCATTGGGCGAGCTGGCGAAGTCGGCGAACTGGCCGAGTTCGTTGTCGTTCAGGGTGCGATAGACATAGAGCAGGGTATTTTCCAGATCGCCGGCGTTCATCTGCTGGATGAATCTCTGGCGCTGCTGCTCGATCATCCCGCCGGACTGCTGCTGGCCCAGCAGGCCCGGCAGCATCGAACTCAAGCTGTCGGCCGCGAGGCCCGCCAGGGCCACGCTCACCTCGGCACCGGCTTCACGCACCGGCAGGGCGGTGGCCAGGCGCTTGGCCAGGGCCCGGCGTGCCGGACTGGCCTGCATCTGGGGGACGCCATTGGCGTTCTTGGCCAACTGGTCGCTGCGGGTCGCGGCGATCTCCGCTGCGACCACCTTCTGGCCCACCGGCGACTGGAAAAACTGCAAAGCGGGCCCTTCGGCCGGCAGGTTTTGCCGTAGGGCGGCGAGGGCGCGCTGGTCGATGGCCGCGGCGGTGTAGCGTTTGTTGCTGTTGTCCACCAGGCTCTGGTAGAGCGCCGGCGGCAGGCTGTTCTGGTAGCGCTGCTGCGCAGCCTGCAGGGCATCGCGGAAGTGTCCGCGCTGCTCGGGCCAGCCTGCGGCCTGGTAGAGGCTGACCGTGTCGTCGGCGAGGGTCGGCAGGGCGACGGCGAAAAGCAGGGAAGCGAACAGAACGCGCATGGACACCTCGAGCAGCGGCGCAGAGCCGGAAAGTCCGCCATTGTCGGCAACCCCAGGCTGGCTGTCGAGGCGCTCGTCCCGGGCATTCGTCGCCTGGTCCTGGCGGACGCGCAGGAGTGGCGGACTTCTCTTACACTCTCCCTCCCGCCGGCTGCGTCCGGTTACTCACGGTTTTCCCGATGGCGCTGCACCCCGAGCATCCCCTGTTGCAACGTATCGTCGACGATCTCGCCGAGCACGGCTGGTCACGGCAGAGCATCTTCCTGCCGCTGGAGCTGACCGCCGACCTGGCTGCCGAGTGCCGGCTGCGTCATGCGCGGGGCGAGCTGGAACGTGCCGGCATCGGCCGGGGCGAGAGTCCGCTGATTCGCGAAGGGGTGCGCGGCGATCACATCGCCTGGCTGGAGCCGGACGACGCCCATCCGGGCGTGCAACGCTATCTGCAACTCATGGATATCCTGCGCGAGGCCTTCAATCGCACCCTGTTCCTCGGGCTCGAGGACTACGAGAGCCATTTCGCCCTCTATCCGCCGGGCGCCTTCTATGCCCGTCATCTGGATCGCTTTCGCGACGATGACCGGCGTATGGTCTCCCTGGTGCTCTATCTCAACGACGCCTGGCTGCCGGAGCAGGGCGGCGAGCTGCGTCTTTACCTGGACGAGCAGCGCCACCAGGACGTGTTGCCCCTCGGTGGCAGCCTGGTGTGCTTCCTGTCCGGCCAACTGCCCCATGAGGTGCTACCCGCCACACGCGAGCGGCTGTCGCTCACCGGCTGGTTCCGCCGCCGTGGCGACAATCCGTTGCAGGGCTGAGGCGTACCGAGGCTTCTGCTCGTGGAGGACGCATGGAAAAGATTCTGGTGAGTCGTTGCCTGCTGGGTCACCGGGTGCGCTATGACGGCGGCGCCCATGGCCCCTTCGATCTGCTGGGCCTCTGGCAGGCCGAAGGCCGCATCGTGCCGCTGTGTCCGGAGGTGGCGGGCGGCCTGCCCACGCCGCGGCCACCGGCGGAGATCCCCGGTGGCCAGGGTGGGGCGGTGCTGGATGGCCAGCGGCCGGTCATGACCGATGGCGGCGCGGACGTGACCGCCGCCTTCGTCGCCGGGGCCGCGGCCGCGCTCGAACTGGTCGCCCGTCATGGCATCCGCCTGGCGGTACTCAAGGCGCGCAGTCCGTCCTGCGGCAACCTGGAAAACTACGATGGCACCTTCAGCGGTACCCGGGTCGCTGGCGAGGGGGTCACGGCGGCGGCGCTGAAGCGTGCGGGTGTCAGAGTGTTCAATGAGGACGAACTGGCCGCGGCGCAACAGGCGCTGACGGCGCTGGAGGCCAACGCCTAGAGGGTGTCCGGCTGGCGCCCCAGCAGGCACTGGAAGTGTGCCTTCTGCACGAAGCAACCCTTGGGAAAGCGCCAACCCACCAGCTCGCCGGGCTGCTTCTCAAGGTGCTGCGCGAAGACGGTGGCCCCCATGGCACGGGCCAGGGCCGCATACTCGCGCAGCGGGACCTTAACGACAGGAACATCCGGGCTGATCATGGGCGCTCTGCTGGGTGGAGCGCCGGCGCGCGAAACGACGCACGTGGGCGAGTCCACAGGTGACTTGCCCAAGCTATCGGCACCTCTTTTTGGAACTTCAGCGCCGGGATGAAAAAGTTGGGCTAGTCAGCAGCCCTGGGGCTTTCCGGCAGGAACCAGTTCAGCAGCAGGGCGCATAGGCCGCCGGTGGCGACGCCAGACTCCAGCACCGCGCGCAGGCCGGCGGGCAGGTGGGCGAGAAATTCCGGCACCTGGGAGATGCCCAGGCCCAGTGCCAGGGACACGGCGATGATCAGCAGCGCCCGGCGATCCAGCTCGACCCCGGCGAGGATGTTGATGCCCGAGGCGGCCACCGCGCCGAACATCACCATGGCCGCGCCGCCGAGCACCGGCTCGGGTACTGCCTGGATCACGCCCGCCACTGCCGGGAACAGTCCCAGCAGCACCAGGATGACGGCGATCCACAGGCCGACGTGGCGGCTGGCGATGCCGGTCAGTTGGATCACCCCGTTGTTCTGGGCGAACACCGAGCTGGGAAAGGTATTGAACAGCCCGGCCAGCAGCGAATTGGCGCCGTTGACCAGCACCCCGCCCTTGATCCGCTGCATCCACCGCGGGCCTTCCACCGGTTCGCGGGAGACCTTGCTGGTGGCGGTGATGTCGCCGATGGCCTCCAGGGAGGTCACCAGATAGATCACCAGCAGCGGCACGAACAGCGACCAGGAAAAGCCCAGGCCGAAATGCAGGGGCATAGGGATCTGCACCCAGGCCGCTGCATGCATGCCGGTGAAGTCCAGCCGACCCAGCCAGGCGGCCAGGGCATAGCCCAGCAGCAGGGCGACGACGATGGCACTGCTGCGCAGGCCTCGCAGCGGGAGGCGGTTGAGCACCACGATGGTCGCCAGCACCGTGCCGGACAGCAGCAGGTTCTCGCCGTTGGCAAAGGTACCGTTACCCAGGGCCGCGAAGCCGCCGCCCATGCTGATCAGGCCGACCTTGATCAGCGTCAGGCCGATCATCAGCACCACGATGCCGGTCACCAGCGGGGTGATCAGTCTTTTGACGAAGGGCAGTACCCGCGACACGCCCATCTCGACGAAGGAACCGGCCATGACCACGCCGAAGATGGCGGCCATCACCGCTTCCACCGGGGTACCACTCTTCACCATCAGGGCACCGCCGGCGATCAGCGGGCCGACGAAGTTGAAGCTGGTGCCCTGGACGATCAGCAGCCCGGCGCCGAAGGGGCCGAAGCGCCGGCATTGGACGAAGGTGGCGATGCCGGAGATCACCAGCGACATGGAGACGATCAGGTTGGTGTCGCGCGGCGCGACGCCCAGGGCCTGGCAGATCAGCAGGCCGGGGGTGACGATGGGCACGATGATCGCCAGCAGGTGCTGGATGGCGGCCAGCAGGGCGATCAGCGGACGCGGCCGGTCCTGGGGACCGTAGAGCAGTTCGGGGCGGGAGGACTGGGACATCGGCGGGCCGTCGCGGAAAAAGCGCCGATCTTACCCGAGCTGAGGGTTCGGCGCAGGCGAAGGGCGACGCCCCTCGCCTGGGCTTCAGGCCGCTACACTCTGGGCGCCGGTCATCAGCGCCACGGCGTCGGCCATGGAGTGCTCGCGGGGATCTATCACCGTCAGCCGACGACCGAGCCGGTGAATATGGATGCGATCGGCGATCTCGAACACATGGGGCATGTTGTGGGAGATCAGCACGATGGCGATGCCCCGGGCGCGCACGTCGAGGATCAGCTCCAGCACCTTGCGACTTTCCTTCACCCCCAGCGCCGCGGTCGGTTCGTCGAGGATGATCACCTTGGAGCCGAAGGCCGCCGCCCGCGCCACCGCCACCCCCTGGCGCTGACCGCCCGAGAGCGTCTCCACCGCCTGGTTGATGTTCTGGATGGTCATCAGGCCCAGCTCGGACAGCTTCTCCCGGGCGATGCGTTCCATGGCCTTGCGGTCCAGGGTGCGGAACAGGCTGCCCACCAGTCCTGGCTTGCGCAACTCGCGGCCGAGGAAGAGATTGTCGGCGATGGACAGCGCCGGCGACAGCGCCAGGTTCTGGTACACCGTCTCGATGCCGGCGCGGCGGGCCTCGATGGGGGAGGCGAACTGGATCGGCTTACCCTCGAAGCGGATCTCGCCCTCGTCCGGGCGCAGGGCGCCGGAGATAGCCTTGATCAGCGAGGACTTGCCGGCGCCGTTGTCGCCGATCACGGCGAGGATCTCGCCCGGCAGCAGGTCGAAATCGGCATGGTCGAGGGCCGTGACGCGGCCGTAGCGCTTCACCAGGCCGCGGGCCATCAGCAGGGGTTCGGTCGTCATCAGCTCGCCGCCTTTCTGATCCATTGGTCGATAGCCACGGCCGCGATGATGAGCGTGCCGATCAGCAGATAGGTCCATTGCACGTCGGTGCCCAGCAGCCGCAGGCCGAGGGCGAAGACGCCGACGATCAGGGCACCGAACAGCATGCCGAGGATCGAGCCGCGGCCGCCGAACAGCGAGATGCCACCGATCACCACAGCGGTGATGGACTCGATGTTGGCGAACTGGCCGGCCGTGGGCGAGACCGAGCCGATGCGGCCGATCAGCACCCAGCCGGCGAAGGCGCAGATGAGGCCGGACAGTCCGTACACGGTGATCAGCATGCGCCGCACATTGACCCCGGCCAGGGCCGCCGCCTCCGGGTCGTCGCCCACGGCATAGAGATGCCGACCCCAGGCGGTGTGGTTGAGCACGTACCAGAGCAGGGCGACCAGCGCCACCAGGGCGATCACGCCGTAGGTGAAGACGGCGCCACCTACGCGGAAGTTCTCGCCGAACACCTGTAGCAGCGGCGCCGTCGCGCCGATTTCCTGGGCGCGGATGGTCTCGTTGCGCGAATAGAGGAAATTCGCCGCCAGCACGATCTGCCACATCCCCAGGGTGACGATGAAGGGCGGCAACTTGATGCGCGCCACCAGCCAGCCGTTGGCCATGCCGCACAGGGCGCCCACCACCAGGCCACAGAGGATCGACAGCTCCACCGGCAGGCCGTAGCGGAAGGTGAATTGGCCCATGACCACCGAGGACAGCACCATGATGGCGCCCACCGAGAGGTCGATACCGGCGGTGACCACCACCAGCGTCTGGGCCGCGCCGACGATGCCGGTGATGGCGACCTGCTGGAGGATCAGGGTGAGGGCGAAGGCGGAAAAGAACTTGCCGCCCAGCAGGGCGCCGAAGATGCCCAGGGACAGCAGCAACACCAGCAGCGACACGGCTGAGGGGCGCGAATGCAGGAAGTGGCGGAATTTGAGCAGCGCGCTGCGCTCGTCGCGTTGGAAGGAGGCGACCTCCGTCGCGCTGTGCTTGAGCACCTGCTCGAACGGCTGACCGGCCGAGGAGGGCGGGATCGGATCGCTCATGGCAATCTCCTGATGGCGGGAAAACGGGCCGAGGGGCGGGCGTCCGCACCGGCGCCTCGGGCTGCCGGTGTGGACGACCTGCCTGGTCAGCCTTGACGCCGGGTCACTAGCCCCAGCACTTCTTCAGGCCGGCCTTGCTGTCGATGGAGCGTACGCCCGGCACCGGCTTGTCGGTCACCAGCTGGACACCGGTGTTGACGTAGTCCTTGCCCTGGGTGGGGACCGGCTTGGCACCGGTGTCGGCGAAGGTCTTCACCGCGTCGATGCCCAGTGCCGCCATCTGCAGCGGGTACTGCTGGGAGGTGGCGCCGATCACGCCGTCCGCCACGTTGCGCACGCCGGGGCAACCGCCATCGATGGAGACGATGAGCACGTCCTTCTCGCGGCCGACGGCCTTGAGCGCCTCGTAGGCACCGGCGGCGGCCGGTTCGTTGATGGTATGCACCACGTTGATATTGGGGTCTTTTTGCAGCAGGTTCTCCATCGCTGCCCGGCCGCCTTCCTCGTTGCCGTTGGTCACGTCGTGGCCGACGATGCGCGGATCGCTTTCGTCGCCGATGACGTTCGGGTCCTTGGGATCTATGCCGAAGCCGAGCATGAAGCCCTGATCGCGCAAGACGTCCACCGACGGTTGCGAAGCGTTCAGGTCGAGAAAGGCCACCCGGGCGTCCTTGGCCTTGTCGCCCAGGGTTTCCTTCGCCCACTGGCCGATCAGCTTGCCGGCCAACAGGTTGTCGGTGGCGAAGGTCATATCGGCGGCGCTCGCCGGGTCCAGCGGCGTATCCAGGGCGATCACCAGGATGCCGGCCTCTCGGGCCTTCTGCAGGTTGGGCACGATGCCCTTGGTGTCCGAGGCGGTGATCAGAATGCCCTTTACCCCATCGGCGATGCAGGTTTCGATGGCGGCCACCTGGCTTTCGCTGTCGCCGTCGATCTTGCCGGCGTAGGTCTTGAGCGTCATGCCCAGTTCCTTGGCCTTGGCGGTGGCGCCTTCCTTCATCTTCACGAAGAAGGGGTTGGTGTCGGTCTTGGTGATGAGGCAGGCGGAAACCGGCGCGGCCTGGGCGGTGCCGACGCTCAGGGCCGCTGCCAGCACGCAGCCGGCGAAGGAAGACAGGGAGACGGTTCTTTTCATTGTTGTGCGCTCGGATGGGACGAAGAGAGAGCGACCGGCACTGCAGCCGGTCGCCACCGCGTGGTTACCACCACTGCTCGATCTGGAAGCCGACGTTGGAGCCGTGCAGATCGTTGCCGAAGGTGCCGGTGCTGGACAGCGCCGAACCCGGATCGAACTGGTCGGCTGCGTTCTGCGCCGCCCGGTTCCACACAGCATAGGTGTAGAACAGGCGGAATTCCGGACGGCTTTTGAATTCCGGTCCCTTGGGCGACCAGGTAGGCGCCAGGGTCAGCTTGGTCAGCTTGCGGGTGCCACCGGGGGCTTCCACCTGGTCGTGGCCCAGTTCGGTGGAGAACTTGAATTGGTCGCTGATGCCGTACACCAGGCGCCCACCGAGGGAGGTCCAGCGCAGGTCGTTACCGTTGGGACGTTCGTCCTTCTGGTACACGGCGGCCACCTGACCACCCCAGTAGCGGCTGATCTGCCAGTCGAAGAAGTCCACCACCCGGTAGGACACGTCCGAGCTGCTCAGGGTCGGGTCGCCGGTACTGCCCAGGGCGGTACCCGGACCCTGGCCACGCTGCACGGCGAAGGTGTTGACGCCGCCCCAGCCCAGGAAGTTGGCCTGCTTGTGCTGCAAGGTCACGGCGAAGCCGCTGTTGGCGTTGGGCTGGTTGGTGGGCTTGTCCAAGTAGCTGACGCCGATCTCCAGCGAGCCGTTGGGGTTGGTGTTGAAGCCGGCGACGTTGAAGTCGAAGCGGTTCTGGAAGTCCTTCTGGTTCTGGTTGTCCTTGCGCGAGAAGGCCACGCTGTATTTCAGGCCGCCGATGTTGACGTCCTCGATACCGCCGCCGGTGGCGCTCTGGTTCCAGTAGAAGAAGTCGGAGATATGGATGTCGTTACGCTTGTAGTAACGACGGCCTGCCCAGACGTTACCGCCGTTGAGGGCGGCGATGTTGTTCCAGTAGGCGTAGGCCTGCGGCAGCCGGATCTGGCCGTTGTCGCCATGGAAGGTCGGAGTGCGGTCGTACTGGTTGTACAGGCTGGCCATGCCGTAGACGCCGACGGCGGAGCCATCGTCCAGCGTCAGCACGTCCTGCTTGGCGGCGAATTCGCCGTATTGCTCGCATTCGTTACCCAGGCGGTACTTGGATTGGGCTCCCGGCAACTTGAAGCAGCGCATCGAATCGGAACCGGATGAATCACCCAGGCCGGTACGGAAGTAGCCGGTGGTTTCGAAGGCGTGAGCGGAGGGGACGAGGAGGAGAGTGCCTAGCAGGGACGCAGCGGAAACCCTGGCCAGCGGGACAGCCTTTTTCTTCTTCATGTTTTTCCCTGAATTATTGTTTTTGTGTTCAGCAATGCAGCCTGGTCACGCCGAGTTGTGCTCCAGAAGCAGCTCTAAGGTGTGACCATTGGCGGTAACCAGACTACAAACCGGTCGCTGAATCAATTCAGCGGCAGACGGAGGGTAGCCTTTGATCACTCAACGGCCTAGCGGGCGACTTGAAAGGAAATGTGAGCTGAATCACAGGTTGCGCTTCTACACGCATAGCTAGCCAAGCAACGGTGGAACCGCTCTGGAATGGGGTAGAGCAACGCCAGAAGGAGGGGGTGAAGCGGGAGGAAGAAACACGGAGGCGCGGGCAGGGCGACGGCAGGAGCCGTCGCCCGGGTGTCGCGGGTCAGCCCAGCAGGGCCTTGTCGCGGACCCCGCCCTTGTCGGCACTGGTGGCCAGCAGGGCATAGGCCTTGAGCGCGGTGGTGACGCGGCGCGCGCGCGGCTGGACGGGTTTCCAGCCCAGCTTGTCCTGCTCGATGCGGCGATGGGACAGCTCTTCGTCGCTCACCAGCAGGTTGATGCTGCGCTGGGGAATGTCGATGAGCACCTTGTCGCCGTCGCGCACCAGGCCGATGGCGCCCCCCGCGGCCGCTTCCGGCGAGGCGTGGCCGATGGACAGACCCGAGGTGCCGCCGGAGAAGCGCCCGTCGGTGAGCAGGGCGCATTGCTTGCCCAGCCCCTTGGACTTCAGGTAGCTGGTGGGATAGAGCATTTCCTGCATGCCCGGACCGCCCTTGGGGCCTTCGTAGCGGATGATGACGATGTCGCCAGCCTTGACCTCGTCGGCCAGGATACCCCTTACCGCGGCGTCCTGGCTCTCGAACACCTTGGCGGTGCCCTCGAAGACGTGGATGGACTCATCCACCCCGGCGGTCTTCACCACGCAGCCGTCCAGGGCGATGTTGCCGTACAGCACGGCCAGGCCGCCTTCCTGGGAATAGGCGTGCGCGACGCTGCGGATGCAGCCCTCGGCGCGGTCGTCGTCCAGGGTGTCATAGCGAGTCGCCTGGCTGAAGGCTTCCTGGGTCGGGATACCGGCTGGACCGGCGCGGAAGAAGGTCTTCACCGCCTCGTCCTGAGTCAGGGTGATGTCCCATTGCTCGATGGCTTCACCGAGGCTACGGCTGTGCACGGTGGGCAGGTCGGTATGCAGCAGGCCACCCCGGGCCAGCTCGCCGAGGATGCTGAAGATGCCACCGGCACGGTGCACGTCTTCCATGTGGTATTTCTGGATGTTCGGCGCCACCTTGCACAGCTGGGGCACCTTGCGCGACAGGGCATCGATGTTGCGCAGGTCGAAGTCCACCTCGGCTTCCTGGGCCGCGGCCAGCAGGTGCAGGATGGTGTTGGTCGAGCCGCCCATGGCGATGTCCAGGGTCATGGCGTTCTCGAAGGCCGCGTAGGAGGCGATGTTGCGCGGCAGCGCCGACTCATCGTTCTCCTGGTAGTAGCGGCGGCATAGCTCGACGATGGTCCGGCCGGCCCGCAGGAACAGCTCCTTGCGGTCGGCATGGGTGGCCAGGGTCGAGCCGTTGCCCGGCAGCGCCAGGCCCAGGGCCTCGACCAGGCAGTTCATGGAATTGGCGGTGAACATGCCCGAGCAGCTGCCACAGGTGGGGCAGGCACTGCGCTCGTACTCGGCGACCTTCTCGTCGCTGGCCGAGCTGTCGGCGGCGATGACCATGGCGTCCACCAGGTCCAGGCCGTGGCTGGCGAGCTTGGTCTTGCCGGCTTCCATGGGGCCGCCGGAGACGAACACCACGGGAATGTTCAGGCGCAACGCGGCCATCAGCATGCCGGGGGTGATCTTGTCGCAGTTGGAGATGCACACCAGGGCATCAGCGCAGTGGGCGTTGACCATGTACTCCACGGCGTCGGCGATGATCTCGCGACTCGGCAGCGAATAGAGCATGCCGTCGTGGCCCATGGCGATGCCGTCGTCCACGGCGATGGTGTTGAATTCCTTGGCCACGCCGCCGACCTTCTCGATCTCCCGGGCGACCAGTTGGCCGAGGTCCTTGAGGTGGACATGGCCGGGCACGAACTGAGTGAAGGAGTTGGCTATGGCGATGATGGGTTTCTTGAAGTCTTCGTCCTTCATCCCGGTGGCGCGCCAGAGCGCCCGGGCGCCAGCCATGTTGCGGCCCTGGGTGGAGGTTTTCGAACGATAGTCAGGCATGAAGCGGCACTCCGAGGCGGCTTTCTAGGTCACGGTTCTGCTCATCGTGAGCGCAGGCGGGGCACGGTGCAAACGCGGAGTGACGAATGCCGGGCCGGAGGGCAACACCGTCATGCGGGATCTCCGCAGGGGCTGCCAGGGCTCACGAACCCGCCGGAGGATGCTGGCGGAGGGGAACTCGGATCATACACGCGGGCGCCGGGGCTGCACAGCAGGGCCGGCGCCCGGCAGATCAGGGGGCTTCCTGTTCGCCGTCGGGAGCGTCTTCCAGGTACTCGTCCATCGGCTCCTGGCCGGCCAGGGTCTTCAGACTCAGCTCCACGGCCTCGGGCAGGGTGATATCGACCTGCTGCTTGTCGCCGCCTTCCAGGGACGACTCATAGCTGAGGGCATGGCGCAGGTGTCCATTCTCGAGGATGGCGCCGACACTGGCCAGCTGGGCGGTCGCCGGGGTCAGACGCTCCAACGCAGCCTTGGGCCAGGTCGCCTCGACGGTGGCATTGCAGGTGTAGAAGCCTGCATCGCCGCTGTCCGAAGGTTCTTCCTGGGTCTTGATGTCCACCAGCGAGACCTGGCTGGCATCCAGCGGCGGCTGGCCGGCGGCGATGTCGTCCGCATAGATCTCGTTGATGGTCTGGGCGTACTGCTGACGAACCTGTTCGGCGGTCTTGGCCGCATCGCAGCTGTAGTCATAGCCACCGCAGCCAGTCAGGGAAAGCACCGCAGCTGTGAGTATGAGGTGACGTCTGGACATGCCTGAATTCCTTGGAACGATGGGTGAAGCTTGGCGGCGTTGGCCGTGCACGCGTCGCTCCGCAGTGCAGGGCATCGGCGCAACGGTCGTGGACGGGAGAGCCCATGGTGATACCGCTCTCCCGTCCTGTCCATCAGACGCCGCCAGCGTCCTTCAGGACACCCGGCCCGAATGGCCGGTCCAAGCCAGGCCTCAGGCGCGGTCGGCGCTTTCGCAGGTCTCGAAATCCTTGCTGTCGACGCGGTTCATGCTGTCGAAGCCGATCGAGTAGACCTGCTCCTTGCCATCCTTGTTGAGCACATAGTTGTTGCAGGTGCCCGGACGGTACTTGCGGGTGTAGGTGCTCGACGGGGTGCCGCCGATGCGCAGAACGTCGGCCTTGGACATGCCTTTTTCCACCTGCTTCACCAGGGGCTGCTCGCGAAATTCCACGCGACCCACGGTGTAGTCGGCGGTGTTCTTCACCGAGGCGCAACCGGCCAGGACGGTGCCGGCCAACAGGGCGGTCGCGACTGCAATCTTTTTGTTCATGGTGGTGATCCCTTCAAAGGCGGAAGTGCCTGACCCTTCGACGATGACGGCGCCGATAAATTCGCTCTCCGCCGCACTTCTCGCCGTTCATCCCTGACGCCGGATCATCTGGTGCTTCGGCAAGTGACTGTATCTAAAGCTGATTCTGCAAACGAACGCTATATGTCGGTTTTTTAAGGAGTATTTTGTCCGAACGGCAGTTGACAGGAGACCGGCGGCGAGCGATCTTTGCCGTTATGTTGTAACCCTTTCCCTGTTTCTCGTTTCTCGCGAGGACTCCATGAACCGCCGTCGTTTGCTCAATCTGATCCTGGCCGGCATGACCTTGCCCGTCGGGCTGCCGGTATTTGCTGCGCGTCAGCAACTCAAAGGGGCCCGGGCCTGGCAGGATGCCGACAAGCTCCGCCTGGTCTTCGATCTCACCGGCCCGGTGCGCTACAAGACCTTCACTCTGGTGGCGCCGGATCGCATCATTCTCGATCTCGCCGATACCCAGGCGCCCGCGGTGCTCAATCATCTGGCCCTCCAGGGGTCGCCGGTGAAGGCCGTGCGCAGCGCCCGCTATGGCGCCCAGGACACCCGTGTGGTGCTGGAGCTGGCGCATCCGGTGGACATGGAAAGTTTCATCCTCGGCCCGGGCGAAGGCGCGGCCAATCGCCTGGTGCTGGATCTCAAGCGTGCCGGTGCGCCGGCCGTGGCGGCGCGCAAGCCGGTGGATGCGGAACCGCCGCTGGAAGTGAAGCGTGGCAAGGGCCTCGCCAGCGGGCGCGACATCGTGGTGGTAGTCGACGCCGGTCATGGTGGCAAGGACCCCGGGGCCTTGAGCGCGCGCGGCGATCGCGAGAAGGACATCGCCCTGATCGTGGCGCAGAACCTGGCGCGCCGCATCAACCTGCAGAAGGGTTTCAAGGCCAAGCTGGTGCGCAACGACGACTTCTTCGTGCCGCTACGCAAGCGCGTCGAGGTCGCCCGCAGCTACAACGCTGACATGTTCGTCTCGGTGCATGCCGACGCGGCACCGCGGCGTACGGCCTACGGCGCCTCGGTCTACGCCCTGTCCGAGCGTGGCGCGACGTCCACCACAGCGCGTTTCCTGGCCGACAGCGAGAACAACGTCGACCTGATCGGCGCCAACGAGATCCTCAAGGGGCGCGACCCCATGCTCGCCGGCGTGCTGCTGGACATGTCGATGAACGCCACCATCTCCTCGAGCCTGGATCTGGGCCACAAGGTGCTGGGGCAATTGTCGAGCATCACCAACCTGCACCAGAAACGAGTGGAGCAGGCGGGCTTCGCCGTGCTCAAATCGCCGGACATCCCCTCGATCCTGGTCGAGACGGGCTTCATCTCCAATGATCGCGACTGCCGCCGCCTGCTCGACAGCCGGCACCAGAAGCAGCTGGCCGATTCGATCTTCGCCGGTCTGCACGGCTACTTCCAGGAGCGGCCACCGCTGGGCAGCTATCTGGCCAGCCTGAAGAACACCCAAGGAGTGACATGAGTTTGCAGGACAAGGCGCGGCGCTACTGGCGTGTAGTGGTACTGGCGATAGGCGCCCTGTGCGTGGTGGCTGGCTTGATCGGCTACGGCAAGAGCGGGGGCGACAAGTCCGGCACCGCCCAGGAAAGCTTCGTTAACAAGGTGTGGCAGATCAAGACCAGCAACAGCATCGAACCGGGCATGCTGTACGTCTTCCTCAGCGACGGCACCCTGGTGATGGCCTCGCCGAGCAGCCAGCCCTCGCTGGGGCGCTGGGCGCGTACCGAGAAAGGCCTCAACCTCATCGAGGAAGGCATCACCTACCCGACGGAAATCCTCAGTCTCAAGCGCGACGAGTTCCGCATTCGCAGTCTCAATCCCGGTGAACCGGTGGAGCTGCAACTGGCTCCGGCAGCGCCCTGAATATTGCTCGAAGACAGCAGTGCAAAAAGGCCTGGACTCTTCGTCCAGGCCTTTTTGTTTTCGGCTCCACAAAGCTTGGTGCGGGCTTCAGGCGTCATCTGAGTAGCGCTGTTCCTGCCAGGGATCGCCGCGGTCGTGGTAGCCGCGCATCTCCCAGAAGCCTGGCGTATCGCCCACACGGAAGTCGATGCGCCTGAGCCACTTGGCGCTTTTCCACAGATAGAGGTGCGGGATCAGTGCCCGTACCGGGCCACCGTGCTCGGCGGTCAGCGGCTGACCTTCCCAGCTGTGCACCAGCATGGCGCCGGGCGCCGCGAAATCGGCCAGCGGCAGGTTGGTGATGTAGCCGTCGTAGCTGTGCAGCAGTACATGGGTGGCCTCGTCCCGCGGCTGGACTTCCTCCAGCAATTCGCTGACCGGCAGGCCGACCCAGCGATTGTCGTAGCGGGACCAGGTGGTGACGCAATGCATATCGCTGACCGCCTGGGTGGTGGCGCGTGCGGCGAACGTCTCCCAGTCCCAGCGCAGGGTCCGCTGGACCGCCCCGGTCACCGCCAGTTGCCAGCGTGCGTGGCTGACCTCCGGTCGTACGCCCAGGTCCAGTACCGGCCAGTTGTTGACCCGGTGCTGGCCGGGCGGCAGGCGCTCGCTTTCCGGGCGCGCGGTATGACCGGTGAGAAAGCGGCCTTCCTCGGCCCAGCGCTGCTTGGCGCGGGTCAGCTTGCTTGGCTCGTCGCTCATTTAGGCATCCTCGTTGACGGGGCTGAAGGTCTGACCATGCCGATGGCCTTTCGTCGGCAAGAGGCGAACCCAGGCGGCGCTCCATGCCTCCTATCCTGCAGGCACTCGCGAGAGGCCTTCTTGTTCAAACTGCCGGAGAAACGACCATGGTAGATGCAACCCAGATCAAAGAGCATGCGGAAGTCGTCGGTTCGGACGGCCAGCACGTCGGCACCGTCGACCACATGGAAGGCGCCGATCGCATCAAGCTGACCAAGCGCGATCAGGATGCCCAGGGCAAGCACCACTACATCCCGCTGAGCTGGGTGAAGTCGGTAGACGGCACCCAGGTGCGCCTGGTCAAGACGCGCGACGAAGCCGAGCGCGAGTGGCAAGCCGCCTGACGCCTGCCGCCGCCCAAACAAAAGCCCCGCAACTGCGGGGCTTTTGTTTGGGCGTGGATCGAGCTTCAGTTGATGTATTCGAACAACTTCACGATGCGCTGGACACCCGAGACGCTCTGGATCAACTGCACGGCGTGGTTGGCTTCCTGCTGGGTCACCAGGCCCAGCAGATAGACGATGCCGTTTTCCGTCACCACCTTGATGCGCGAGCCGGGAATGTCTTCGTCGGCGAACATCTGTGTCTTGATGCGCGTGGTCAGCCAGGAATCGTTGCTACGTGCCAGCAGCGAGGAGTTGGCGGTCACCTGCAGCTCGTTGTGGACCGTCTTGACCCGCTGCACGCTGCGTACCGCCTGCTCGGCCAAGGCCTTGAGGTCGGCCCGCGGCGTCTGGCCGGCGATCAGCACCACGCCGTTGTAGCTCACCACCACGATGTGCGAGCTGGCGAGATCGGGGCTGGCCTTGGAGATGTTGACCGAGGCCTTGGTCTCGATCAGGGCATCGTCCACGGTGCTGCCCAGGGTACGGGTGCCACGGTTGTCGTCGATGGGCTTGTCGCGGCTGGCGGTGACCACGTTGCTGCAGCCGGCCACGACGAAGGACAGCGCCAGGAGGGCGAGCAGGGGAGCTTTCTTCATTCTTCGCTTCCGAACAGTTGCTGATCGATCTGGTCGCACAGGCAGTGGATCACCAGCAGGTGCACTTCCTGGATGCGGGCGGTGACCTTGGACGGTACGCGGATCTCCACGTCTTCGGGCAGTAGCAGTGAGGCCATGCCGCCGCCGTCGCGACCGGTGAGGGCGACCACGGTCATCTCGCGGTCGTGGGCAGCCTGGATCGCCTGGATGACGTTGGCCGAGTTGCCACTGGTGGAGATGGCCAGGAGGATGTCACCGGGCTGGCCCAGGGCGCGGATCTGCTTGGAGAACACCTCGTTGTAGCTGTAGTCGTTGGCGATGGAGGTCAGCGTCGAGGTGTCAGTGGTCAGCGCCAAGGCGGGCAGGCTGGGGCGTTCGCGTTCGAAGCGGTTCAGCAGTTCGGAGGAGAAGTGCTGGGCGTCGCCGGCGGAGCCGCCATTGCCACAGGTGAGGATCTTACCTTCGTTGAGCAGGGCCGCGACCATGACTTGGCTGGCCAGATCGATATGAGGAATCAGGACTTCCATGGCCTGACGCTTGGTTTCGATGCTGTCCCGGAAGAGTTTCTGGATGCGGGCGTGGGTGTCCATCGCGATATCTTTGACCTGTGCAGTGGAGGGCCTCAGGCCTCGAAGGCCTGTTTGATCCATTCGAGCGCCTGAGGGGATGCGCCGGCCGCGGGGCCGATCGCGATCACGTCGAACCGGCAGGGCCGCTTGGCCCAGCGCGCTTCGGATTGCAGAAAGAGGGCGGCGCTGTTGACCAGTCGCTGCCGCTTGCGGGCATCTATGCTTTCCGCGGCGCCGCCCCAGGCGGTGTGCCTGCGGGCGCGTACCTCGACGAATACTACTGTATCGCCGTCGAGCATGACCAGATCGAGCTCACCACCGCGCCAGCGCCAGTTGCGCGCGATCGGTTGCAGGCCGCGCGCCTGGAGGTATTGCAGGGCGCGTTCTTCGCCCTGCCTGCCGCGCTTGAGATGCGGGGCCTCGGTCACGGCGTGCTGAGCGACGGTGGCACAGCGGTGGCCGGCAGCGGCGCAGTGCTGGCGGGCAGCGGCTGGGCCGTGCCGTTGCGGAATTCCGCCCAGGGCAGGTGGCGCACCACACGCTGATCGGCCGCGACGCTGAGGTTGCCGGACAGGCCGGGCAGCTCGGAGTTGGGCAGCGCCTTGAGCTGCTGCAGGTGCAGCGCCAGCAGGTAGGCGTCGGCGCCCATGGCATAGAGGCGCCCGATGCTGGTACCGGCCTGGGGCCACTGGGCGGTGATCTTGGCGCGCAACGGATTGCTCGGGTCGAGCAGCCAGGGCGTTTCGCAGAACAGGATGCCGTTCAGATCCTGGTTGACCCCGGGTTCGTTAACCCCGCTGTTGAGGTTGGAGGTGGCGTACACCGGCAGGTCGCGGGCGTTCTGATAGGCCAGGATGGGGTTGATCTGCCGCGCCTGCGCCGGGGTCGCCGCGAGGAAAATGAAATCCATGCCCTGGCGCATCTGCAGCAGACTGGTGATGCGATTGGCGATCTCCACCGGCTGGCCGATCCGCTCGGCGGCGACCAGGCGGCCGCCCAGCTTCTGCCATTCGTCCTGGAAGGCGGCCAGCACGCGGGTGCCCCAGTCACCCTGGGGCACCATGGCACCGGCACTGCGCTTGCCGTCGGCCCAGGCCCGGCGCGCGGCTTCGCGGGCTTCGTCCTCGGCGGCCAGGCCGAACTGGAAGAGCTGTGGCGGCTGGGCGCCCTGGCTGTCGCCATAGTTCAGCGCCAGGGTGTTGATCGGCAACTGCGGGCGATCGCTCAGCTGCTTGACCAGATTCTTCTCCAGCGGACCTACCACCAACTGAATGCCCGCGGCCTGAGCCTGGCGATAGAAGTTGTCCAGGGTGCCGATCTGGGAGCTGTCGTAGACGGTCACGGCCGGTGCGGCCTGGCCGGCGGCCAGCGCCTCGTAGCGGGCGGCCATGAAGCCATCCTGCAGGGCGCGGGAGACCCCGGCAAGCTGCCCCTGCAGCGGCAGCAGCAGGGCGACGCGGTTGAGCGGCTCGCGGGCCAGGGTCTTCAGGCGTTCCAGGTCATCGGGCAACTGCCGTGCGGCGGGATGGCCGGGATGCTGCTTCTGCCATTCCTCGATGGCGGCCAGTTGCTGGTCCAGGGCCAGATTGCCGCGGGTGGCGGCGGCGAGGGCCAGCCAGCCGTTGAGGTCGGCGTCCTTGACGCTCTGGCGCAACTGGGCGTCCGGCAGGCTGGTGACCAACTGCCAGATCTGCTCGCGGTTGTCATGGGCGGCATCGCCGTCGAGCAGCGGGCCGAGGAAGATCCGCTCCTGGGCCGCGGCCAACGCCTGATTATTGGCTGCCAGGGCATCGGCCTTGATCAGGCCGCTGCGAAGCTGCTGCTGAACGGGCAATTCGCCCAGCTGGGCGAAGCTCAGGTGGTCGAAGCGCTTGAGTGCCTGCGCCGGTTGCTTGTCCAGTAGGTCGAGTTGGGCCAGCAGGGTCTGGGCGAACATCTGCTGCGCCGGCTTGAGGCCTTCCAGATTGATGGAGCCGAGGATCTGCCGTGCCTCGCGGGAATTCTGCTGGGCATAGGCCTTGTCGGCCGCGGTCAGGCGCAACAGGTTGGCCTGTTCGGACTGACTGGCGCCGGCCTGGTTCAGCAGTTGCTCGATGCTGGCTTGGCTGGGCTGAGGCAGCTCTCCGAGGCTACTCGTCATGGGCGTGCTGCTGCACGCGGCGAGCAGGGCGAAGGCGGTGGCGCAGAGCAGCGGACGCAGGCGGAACTTCATGCGGTGGTTCCTGAGCAAGGGTCGGGAAAGAGGCCGATTGTCTCACAGCACCCGGGTGCTGCGAACGCCGAGGGCGAGAGCGGCGTACACTGTTGGGCTATTTCCAGTCCATCAGGTTTCATCATGATTTCGCCGGGTACTCTTTATGTGGTTGCCACCCCCATCGGCAACCTGGACGACATCACCGCACGCGCGCTGAAGGTCTTGCGCGAAGTCGCCCTGATCGCCGCCGAAGACACCCGGCATTCGTCCCGCTTGCTGCGTCATTTCGGCATCGAAACGCCGCTGGCGGCCTGTCACGATCACAACGAGCGCGATGCCGGCGGCCGCTTCATCACCCGTCTGCAGGCGGGGGACGACGTCGCCCTGATCTCCGATGCAGGCACGCCGCTGATTTCCGATCCGGGCTTCCACCTGGTGCGGGCGGCCCGCGCCCAGGGCATCCGGGTCTCACCGATACCGGGCGCCTGTGCCCTGATCGCGGCACTGTCGGCGGCCGGGCTGCCGTCGGATCGCTTCAGCTTCGAGGGCTTCCTGCCGGCCAAGGCGGTGGGTCGCCAGGGGCGACTGGCCGCGCTGCGCGAAGATCCGCGCACCCTCATCTTCTATGAGGCGCCCCATCGCCTCGAAGAATGCGTCGCCGACATGGTGACCACCTTCGGCCCCGACCGGCACCTCGTGCTCGGTCGCGAGCTGACCAAGACCTTCGAAACCCTGCGGGGCCTGCCCGCAGGGGAACTGCTCGCCTGGATTCGCGAAGACCTCGATCAGCAGCGCGGCGAATGCGTGCTGCTGGTGGCCGGCTGGGCGGCGCCCGAAGATGCCGAGATCGACGCCGAGACACTGCGCATCCTCGACCTGCTGCTGGCCGAGCTGCCGGTCAAGCGCGCCGCGGCCCTGGCCGCGCAGATCACCGGTGCCCGCAAGAACCTGCTCTATCAGCTGGCGCTGGAACGCAAGGCGGAGTGATCGGCGTCCGGGTGACATCTTTCCTTGTTATCTCGCGGCACTCTCTATACCCTTGCGCCGCGAGAGCCGACCGGGCAGTCGCTGTCGTGATCCGCAAGGATCGCGAGGGAGGAAAGTCCGGGCTCCATAGGGCGAGGTGCCAGGTAACGCCTGGGAGGCGTGAGCCTACGGAAAGTGCCACAGAAAATAACCGCCTAAGCGCGCAAGCGCCGGTAAGGGTGAAAAGGTGCGGTAAGAGCGCACCGCACGGCTGGCAACAGTTCGTGGCTAGGTAAACCCCACCTGGAGCAAGACCAAATAGGAATCCATAGGCGTGGCCCGCGCTGGATTCGGGTAGGTCGCTAGAGGCAGCCAGCGATGGCTGTCCCAGAGGAATGACTGTCCTCGACAGAACCCGGCTTACAGGTCGGCTCTCGCACTCCCTCTTTCCAGGCCGCTGCGCCTGGCGTCAAAACTCCCTCTTCACACATCACTTTAATCAATTGCGCCAATTGATTGACTTCATTTCCGTTTGTCGGAAATCGATGTCGTCCGTCTTGGTCGTGAACTCGTGCAATTTGCTTGAAATCCGCGCCCCACGCGGCCTGGGAACCCCCTCACTTACCTTGACTGAAAGTGGGCCTCCTCAATATAGTGGCGTCCGGTGGTACGAAGTGGGGCGAAGTGGGATTAAATGGCAAGGACAGCCTATTAGAGGACGCGAAATTGTTCCGGGGAGCGAACGCCATCAGTCTCGACGCCAAAGGGCGCGCCGCGATGCCGAGCCGGTATCGCGACGAGCTCATGGAGCGTTGTGCCGGCCAGCTCATCGTGACGATCGATGCCGTCGACCCCTGCCTCTGCGTCTATCCGCTACCCGAATGGGAAATCATCGAAAGCAAGCTGCGGCAGTTGCCCTCGCTACGTGAGGAGACTCGCCGCTTGCAGCGCTTGCTGATCGGCAACGCGGTGGACCTGGAACTCGACGGCAGTGGCCGTTTCCTGGTGCCACCGCGTCTGCGTGACTACGCCAAGCTGGACCGGCGCGTGATGCTGGTCGGCCAGCTCAACAAGTTCCAGTTATGGGATGAGGACGCCTGGAGCGCCGTGTGCGATGCGGATCTCCAGGCAATTAAGGAACCCGGCGGTATGCCGGATGAAATGCGCGATTTGATCCTGTGACCATGAACCCAGTCTTCCAGCACGTCTCCGTTCTCCTGGACGAGGCCGTACAGGCATTGGCGATCCAGCCTGCCGGCCGCTACCTGGACGGAACCTTCGGCCGCGGCGGTCACAGCCGGGCCGTGCTGCGCCTGCTGGGTGGGGAAGGGCGCCTGCTGGGTTTCGACAAGGATCCCCAGGCGATCGCCGCCGGCCAGGCGCTGGCTGTGGAAGACTCCCGTTTCGAGATCGTCCAGCGCAGCTTCGCCGAATTGGGCGATGAACTCGCCGCCCGCGGCTGGTCCGGCCAGGTCGACGGTGTATTGCTGGATCTCGGCGTCTCCTCGCCCCAGCTCGACGACCCCGAACGCGGCTTCAGCTTCATGCAGGACGGTCCGCTGGACATGCGCATGGATCCCAGTCGTGGCCAGAGCGCTGCGGCCTGGATCGCCACGGCGCCCGAGGCCGACATCGCCCAGGTATTCAAGGACTTCGGCGAAGAGCGTTTCGCCAAGCGCATGGCCCGCGCCGTGGTCCAGCGACGTGACGTCCAGCCCTTCGAGCGCACCGGCGATCTGGCCAAGGTGCTCACCGAGGCCAATCCGGCCTGGGAAAAGGGCAAGCATCCCGCCACCCGTGCCTTCCAGGGCCTGCGCATCTATATCAACCGCGAACTGAGCGATCTGGAGCAGGGGCTGCAAGCGGCCTACGAGCAACTGGCGGTGGGTGGCCGGCTGGTGGTGATCAGCTTCCATTCCCTCGAAGACCGCATCGTCAAGCAGTTCATGCGTCGGCTGGCCAAGGGCGAGGCCGATCAACTGCCGCGCAATCTGCCCATCCGCGTTACCCCCTTCGAACCCTGTCTGCGCCTGCTGGGCAAGCCGGTCTATGCCAGCGAAGGCGAACTTGCCGCTAATCCCCGTGCCCGTAGCGCGGTGATGCGCGTTGCCGAGAAACTGAAATGAGCCGCCTCTTCGTGAAGAAACTGCCCCTGGGCAGCAGCGTCATGCTGATCCTCTTCGCGGGCGTGCTGCTCTCGGCGGTGGCCGTGGCCTACAGCGCCCACTGGAATCGCCAGCTACTCAATACCCTCTATGGCGAGATGGCCATCCGCGACAAGGCTCAGGCCGAGTACGGCCGGCTGCTGCTGGAGCAGAGCACCTGGACCGCCCACAGCCGGGTCGAGGCCCTGGCCAGCGGTCAACTACAGATGCGCATTCCCGATCCCACCGAAATTCGGATGGTCAATCCGTGAAAGGCCTGATCGCGCGCCTGCCCTGGCGCTTCAGCCTGATCATCGGGCTGTTGCTGGTCATGGTCGGTACCATCGTCTGGCGCATCGTCGACCTGCACGTGATCGATCGCGCCTTCCTCAAGGGACAGGGCGATGCGCGCAGCGTGCGCACCATTCCGATTCCGGCTCACCGTGGCCTGATCACCGATCGCAACGGCGAGCCGCTGGCCGTGAGCACCCCGGTCACCACCCTGTGGATCAATCCCAAGGAGTTGATCGGCGCCGAGGATCGCTGGGCGATCCTGGCCGATGCCGTGGGGCAACCGCGGGGGGAGCTGGCCAAGCGCATCGAGCAGAATGCCAGCAAGGAATTCCTCTACCTCGCCCGCGGGCTGACGCCCGAACAGGGCGAGGCGGTGATGACGCACGTCAAGGCGCACAAGATTCCTGGTGTCTACGACATCGAGGAATTTCGTCGTTTCTACCCGGCGGGCGAGGTGGCGGCCCATGTGGTTGGCTTCACCGACATCGACGACCACGGCCGCGAAGGCATCGAATTGGCCTTCAACGACTGGCTGGCCGGCGTGCCGGGTCGTCGCCAGGTGGTCAAGGATCGCCGCGGTCGCCTGATCCGCGATGTCCAGGTCGCCAAGAACGCCAAGCCGGGCAACACCCTGGCGCTGTCCATCGACCTGCGCCTGCAGTACCTGGCGGCCCGCGAATTGCGTAATGCCCTGACCCAGTTCGAAGCCGAGGCCGGCAGCCTGACCATCGTCGACGTCAAGACCGGTGAGGTCCTGGCCATGGTCAACATGCCCACCTACAACCCCAACAACCGTCGCAGCCTCGAACCGGCCGCCATGCGCAACCGGGCGATGATCGACGTCATGGAGCCCGGCTCGGTGATGAAGCCGATCTCCATGACCGCCGCGCTGGCCAGCGGCCGCTGGAAACCCACCGACAAGGTCAACGTCTATCCCGGCTCGCTGCAGATCGGTCGCTACACCATCAAGGACGTCTCCCACAGCGATGGCGTCCTGGACCTGACCGGCATCCTCATCAAGTCCAGCAACGTCGGCATGAGCAAGATCGCCTTCGACGTCGGTGGCGAGAACATCTACAACGCCATGCGCGCCGTGGGGCTGGGCCAGGACACCGGCCTGGGCTTCCCCGGCGAACGCGTCGGCAATCTGCCCAACCACCGCAACTGGCGTCCGGCCGAGACGGCAACCCTGTCTTATGGCTACGGCCTGGCGGTGACCGCCGTGCAACTGGCCCATGCCTATTCGGTGCTGGCCAACGACGGCCGTTCGGTTCCGCTGTCCATGGTCCGCCTGGACGAGGCCCCTGCCAGCGACCAGGTGGTGGAAGCGCGCGTCGCCAAGACCCTGCAGGGCATGCTGCAACAGGTGGTGGAAGCCCCCGGCGGTGCCTTCCGCGCCCAGGTGCCTGGCTATCACGTCGCCGGCAAGAGCGGCACCGCGCGCAAGACCAGCACTGGCACCCGTGGCTATGCCGAGAATTCCTATCGCTCCCTGTTCGCCGGTTTCGGTCCTACCAGCAATCCGCGCCTGGCCGCGGTGGTGGTGATCGATCGTCCGAGCAAGGGCGGCTACTACGGTGGCGTGGTCTCGGCGCCGGTGTTCAGCCGGGTGATGTCCGGCGCCCTGCGCCTGATGAACATCCAGCCGGACAACCTCCAGCCGCTGCCAGTGCAACAGCAGCAGGCCCAGGTGGCCGCCAAGACCTTGCTGGTCGGGGAGCGTGATCGATGAGCCGTCTGCTGCCCGATCTTCTGCCAGGTGCCACTGCCGCCGTCGAGATCGTCGGTCTGGCGCTGGACAGTCGCGAAGTCCAGCCGGGCTTCCTGTTCCTCGCCATCCCCGGTTTGCATAGCGACGGTCGTGCCCATATCGCCAGTGCCGCCGAGCGGGGTGCCGCGGCTATCGCCTATGAAGCCGAGAACGCGCCCGCGCTGCCGGTGCTGGACATTCCCCTCGTTCCCGTTCAGGGGTTGGCCGGGCAACTGTCCGCCATCGCCGGTCGTTATCACGGCGAACCCAGCCAGCGCCTGACCCTGGTCGGGGTGACCGGTACCAATGGCAAGACCAGCGTCAGCCAACTGATCGCCCAGGGCTGTGACCTGCTCGGCCAGCGCTGCGGTATCGTCGGTACCATGGGTAGCGGCTTCCATGGTGCCCTCGCCGAAGGCCGCCACACCACGCCTGACGCCATCAAATTACAGGCGACCCTGGCCGAGCTGGCCGCTGCCGGTGCCGCTAACGTGGCCATGGAAGTCTCTTCCCATGGTCTGGCCCAGGGGCGAGTGGCAGCGCTAGCCTTCAAGGTGGCGGTGTTCACCAACCTGACCCGCGACCACCTCGATTTCCACGGCACCATGGAAGCCTATGGCGAAGCCAAGGCCAGATTGTTCGCCTGGCCGGCACTTGGTACCCGCGTCCTCAATCTGGACGATGCCTTCGGCCGGGAACTGGCAGGGCGTCCCAGCACGGCGGCGACCCAGACCTATAGCCTGAGCGATCCGGCGGCCAGTCTCTATTGCCAGGATATCCAGTTCGATGATCACGGCGTGCGTGCCCGTCTGGTCACCGTCCAGGGCGCGGGTGAACTGCGCAGCCAGTTGATCGGGCGTTTCAACCTGAGCAACCTGCTGGCCGCCATCGGCGCCTTGCTGGGCCTGGGCCATCGTCTCGACGACATTCTCGCCATCCTCCCACAACTGCAGGGTCCTGCCGGACGCATGCAGCGCCTGGGCGGCGCCGGTCGGCCACTGGTGGTGGTGGACTACGCCCATACACCCGATGCCCTGGACAAGGTGCTCACCGCGCTGCGCCCTCATGTGGGCGCCGCTGGCCGGCTGGTCTGCGTCTTCGGTTGCGGCGGCGATCGCGATCGCGGCAAGCGTCCGGAGATGGCCGCGCTGGCCGAGCGGCTGGCCGACCAGGTGGTGGTGACCGACGACAATCCTCGTACGGAAGATCCCGCCACCATCATCGCCGACATTCGCGCCGGTTTTCAGCATCCTGAGCGGGTGCGCTTCGCCGGTGGTCGCGAGGCGGCCATCGCTCTGGCAATCGCCGAGGCCAAGCCGCAAGACGTCGTGGTGCTGGCCGGCAAGGGCCATGAGCCCTATCAGGAAATCGCCGGTGTCCGTCATTACTTTTCCGATCTGGACCAGGCCGAGCGGGCCCTGACCGCCTGGGAGCAAGAGCATGCTTAGATCCTTCACCCTCACCGAAGTGGCCGAGGCCCTGACCGGCAATCTGCTGGGCGCCGATGCCCTGTTCGATGGCGTCGGTACCGACAGCCGCAAGGCGGTCGCCGGGCAGCTGTTCGTCGCCCTGACTGGCCCACGCTTCGATGGACATGCCTACCTGGCCGACGTGGCCGCCCAAGGGGCTGCCGCGGCCCTGGTCGAGCGTGCCGTGCCCGAAGTTCATCTGCCCCAGCTGGTGGTGGCGGATACGCGCCTGGCGCTCGGCCGCCTGGGCGCCTTCAACCGTGATCTGTTCCATGGCCAGGTTGCCGCCGTGACCGGTTCCAGTGGCAAGACCACGGTCAAGGAACTGCTCGCGGCCGTCCTGCGTCAACGGGGTCCGACGCTGGCCACCCAGGGCAACCTGAACAACGACCTGGGCGCGCCCCTGACCCTGCTGCAGCTGGCCGCCGAGCACGCCTTCGGCGTCATCGAGCTGGGTGCTTCCCATGTCGGCGACATTGCCTACACCGTGAGCCTGACACGCCCGGATGTCGTTATCATTACCAACGCCGGCCAGGCCCATGTGGGCGAATTCGGCGGCGTCGACCGCATCATCGAGGCCAAGGGCGAAATCATCGAAGGCGTGGGCGAGGCGGGCACCGTGGTGCTTAACCGCGACGACGCGGCCTTCGAGACCTGGCAGCGCCGCGCGGCTGGTCGCAAGGTCGTCGCCTTCGGCCTGGATGTCCGCGCCGATGTCCGCGCGTCAGACGTGAGCCTGGACAGCCAGGGCCGTCCGAGCTTCACCCTGCACACGGCCCAAGGCGAGGCGCGCATCACCCTGCAACTGCTGGGTGCCCACAACGTCGGCAATGCCCTGGCGGCCGCCGCCGCGGCCCTCAGCCTGGGCCTCGACCTGCCCACCGTCGCCCACGGTCTCGCCGAGGCCGCGCCGGTGCAGGGTCGCACCCTGACCCGGACCAGCCAGCGCGGCGCCCAGGTCATCGACGACAGCTATAACGCCAACCCCGCATCGGTTAAGGCCGGTATCGACCTGCTGGCCGCCCTGGCGGGCCGCCGGGTGGTGGTCCTGGGCGACATCGCCGAACTGGGCGAGTGGACCGAAGAGGGCCATCGCGAGGTGGGCGAGCACGCCCGCGGCAAGGTCGACGCCTTCTATAGCGTCGGTCCCTCGATGGCCCATGCGGCCCGCGCCTATGGCGCCGAGGCTCGGCACTTCGCTGATCGTGAACAGTTGATCGAGGCCCTGGCGGACGAGGACCGGGCCGGAACCACCCTGCTGATCAAGGGATCCCGCAGTGCCGCGATGGATAAGGTCGTCGCTGCGCTCTGCGCCATCAATACCGAGGAGAAACACTGATGCTGCTGCTGTTGGCGGAGTTCCTGCAACAGTTCTACAAAGGCTTCGCCGTCTTTCAATACCTCAGCCTGCGCGGCATTCTGGGCGTGCTCACCGCTCTGTTGCTGTCGTTGTGGCTCGGCCCCTGGATGATCCGCACCCTGCAGATCCGCCAGATCGGCCAGGCCGTGCGCAACGATGGTCCCCAGTCGCACCTGTCCAAATCCGGCACCCCCACCATGGGCGGCGCCCTGATCCTCACCACCATCGGCATCAGCACTCTGCTGTGGGCCGATCTGCACAACCGCTATGTCTGGACCGTGCTGGCCGTGACCTTCCTGTTCGGCGCCATCGGTTGGGTCGATGACTATCGCAAGGTGATCGAGAAGAATTCCCGGGGCCTGCCCAGCCGCTGGAAGTACTTCTGGCAATCGGTATTCGGCCTGGGGGCGGCGATCTTCCTCTACCTGACGGCCAAGGCGCCGATCGAAACGACGCTGATCCTGCCGCTGCTGAAGAACATCGAAATCCCGCTGGGGATTTTCTTCGTTGTGCTGACCTACTTCGTCATCGTCGGCTCGAGCAACGCGGTCAACCTCACCGACGGCCTCGACGGCCTGGCGATCATGCCCACCGTGATGGTCGGTGGCGCCCTGGGCATCTTCTGCTACCTGTCGGGCAACGTGAAGTTCGCCGACTACCTGCTGATCCCCTATGTGGAAGGCTCCGGCGAACTGATCGTGTTCTGCGGCGCCCTGATCGGGGCGGGCCTGGGTTTCCTCTGGTTCAACACCTATCCGGCCATGGTCTTTATGGGTGACGTTGGCGCCCTGGCGCTGGGCGCCGCCCTTGGCACCATCGCCGTTATCGTCCGCCAGGAAGTGGTGCTGTTCATCATGGGCGGCGTCTTCGTCATGGAGACCCTCTCGGTGGTCATCCAGGTCGCCTCCTTCAAGTTGACCGGCAAGCGCGTCTTCCGCATGGCGCCGATCCACCACCATTTCGAACTGAAGGGCTGGCCCGAACCCCGGGTCATCGTGCGCTTCTGGATCATCACCGTGATCCTGGTGCTGTTCGGTCTCGCCACCCTGAAGCTGAGGTAATCCCAGTGCTCATCGCTTCCGACCAGTTCCGTATCGTCGTCGGCCTCGGCAAGAGTGGCATGTCGCTGGTGCGCTTCCTCGCGCGCCGCGGCGTGCCCTTTGCCGTGGCCGACACGCGGGAACAGCCGCCGGAACTTGCGACCCTGAGAACCCAGTATCCCCAGGTAGAGGTGCGTTGCGGCGAGCTGGATGTCGACTTCCTCTGCCGCGCGTCGGAGCTCTATGTAAGCCCTGGTCTGGCATTGGAAACTCCCGCCTTGCAGGAGGCCGCTGCCCGTGGCGTTCGGCTGTCGGGCGATATCGACCTGTTCGTGCGCCACGCCAAGGCGCCCCTGGTCGCCATTACCGGTTCCAATGCCAAGAGCACCGTCACCACCCTGGTCGGCGACATGGCACAACGCGCCGGCAAGCGCGTCGCCGTGGGCGGCAACCTCGGTACCCCGGCGCTGGATCTGCTGGCCGATGACGTCGAGCTCTACGTTCTGGAGTTGTCGAGCTTCCAACTGGAAACCTGCGAGCGCCTGAACGCCGAGGTGGCCACAGTGCTCAACGTCAGCGAAGACCACATGGACCGCTACACCGGCATGCCGGCCTACCATCAGGCCAAGCACCGCATCTTCCGCGGCGCCCGCCAGGTCGTGGTCAATCGCGACGATCCGCTGTCGCGGCCGCTGATCGCTGATGGCGTGCCCTGCCTGACCTTCGGCCTGGGGCGCCCGGATTTCCGTGCCTTCGGCATTCGCGAGGAGGAGGGTCGCCGCTACCTGGCGCTGGCCTTCGACAACCTGCTGGATGTCGAAGAGCTCAAGATCCGTGGCACCCACAACCACAGCAATGCCCTGGCTGCGCTGGCCCTGGGCCAGGCGGCTGGCTTGCCGCTAGAGCCCATGCTGGAGGCGCTGCGTGCCTTCCCCGGTCTCGAACACCGCTGCCAGTGGGTGGGCGAGGTGGCAGGCGTCAACTATTACAACGACTCCAAGGCGACCAATGTCGGCGCGGCCCTGGCCGCTGTCGAAGGCCTGGGCGACGACATCGCCGGCCAGTTGGTGCTGATCGCCGGTGGCGATGGCAAGGGCGCCGACTTCACTGCCCTGCGCGAGCCCATCGGCCGGCACTGCCGCGCCGTGGTGCTGCTGGGTCGCGATGCGGCACGGATCGCCGAGATCCTGCCGGCCACCGTACAGCAGGTGCGTGTCACCACCCTGGAAGAAGCCGTGGCCGAGAGCCGCCGGCTGGCCCAGCCGGGCGACGCCGTGCTGCTGTCGCCGGCCTGCGCCAGCCTCGACATGTTCCGCAATTTCGAAGAGCGCGGACGCCTGTTCGCCCAGGCCGTGGGGGACTTGGCATGATCCTCAGCCTGCTGCGTCCCTATCCTTCGCCACTGGCCAGTCGCCAAGGCATCGACCTCGACTTCCCATTGCTGGCCGGCTGCCTGCTGCTGCTCGGCCTGGGCCTGGTCATGGTCACTTCGGCGTCGTCCGAGGTCGCCGCCGCCCAGTCCGGCAACCCGCTGTACTTCATGTACCGCCACCTCATCTACCTGGCCATCGGCTTCGTCTCCTGCGGCGTGGTGATGCTGATCCCCATGGCCACCTGGCAGCGATTCGGCTTTCCGTTGCTGATCATCGCCTTCCTGCTGCTGGTGGCGGTGCTGGTGCCGGGCATCGGTCGCGAGGTGAACGGCTCCCTGCGCTGGATCGGCTTCGGCTTCTTCAACGTGCAGCCGTCCGAGGTCGCCAAGGTCTTCGTGGTGCTCTACCTGGCCGGCTATCTGGTCCGTCGCCAGCATGAGGTACGTCACACCTGGGCGGGCTTCTTCAAGCCCTTCATCGTGCTCTTGCCGATGGCCATGCTGCTGCTGCGCGAACCCGACTTCGGCGCCACCGTGGTGATGATGGGCGCTGCCGGCGCCATGCTGTTCCTTGGCGGCGTCGGCCTGTTCCGCTTCCTGCTGATGGTCGCCCTGGCGGTGCTGGCGGTATTCGTCCTGGTGCAGACCCAGTCCTACCGGATGCAGCGCCTGATCACCTTCACCGACCCCTGGGCCGACCAGTTCGGCTCAGGCTACCAGCTGACCCAGGCGCTGATCGCCTTCGGCCGTGGCGGCTGGACCGGCCTGGGCCTGGGCAACAGCATCCAGAAGCAGTTCTACCTGCCCGAAGCCCATACCGACTTCCTCTTCGCCGTACTGGCCGAAGAGCTCGGCCTGATCGGCGCCATGGCCACCGTCGGCCTGTTCCTCTTCGTCTGCGTCCGCGGCCTGTTCATCGGTCACTGGGCGGAGCAGTCCAAGCAGTTCTTCTCGGCCTACGTCGCCTACGGCCTGTCGATGCTCTGGATCGGCCAGTTCCTGATCAACATCGGCGTGAACGTCGGCCTGCTGCCTACCAAGGGTCTGACGCTGCCCTTCCTCAGCTACGGCGGCAGCTCCCTGGTGATCTGCTGCGTGAGCATGGGCTTGCTGCTGCGCATCGAGTGGGAGCGCCGAACGCTGGTGGATACCGAGGATGTGGAATTCACCGAAGAGGATTTCGCCGATGTCCGCTAACGTCCTGATCATGGCCGGTGGCACCGGCGGGCACGTCTTCCCCGCACTGGCCTGCGCCCGAGAATTCCAGGCCCGCGGCTACACCGTGCACTGGCTCGGCACCCCGCGCGGCATCGAGAACGACGTGGTGCCCAAGGCCGGCATTCCCCTGCATCACATCCAGGTCACCGGCCTGCGGGGCAAGGGGGTGCGCTCCCTGGTGAAGGCACCGCTGCAACTGAGCGGTGCGCTGTTGCAGGCCGTCGGCCTGATGCGCCGGCTCAAGCCGGTCTGCGTGCTGGGCCTGGGCGGCTTCGTCACCGGTCCCGGCGGCCTGGCGGCCAAGCTGTGCAACGTCCCGCTGGTGATCCACGAACAGAACGCCCATGCCGGTACCGCCAACCGCATGCTGGTGCCCCTGGCCGCGCGCGTCTGCGAAGGCTTCCCCGAGACCTTCCCGGCCTCGGCCAAGCGCCTGTCCACCGGCAATCCGGTACGGGCCGAACTCTTCAACCCGGTCACTCGTGCGCCGCTGGACGAGCGTCCGGCCAACCTGCTGGTGCTGGGTGGCAGCCTGGGCGCCGAGCCGCTGAACAAGCTGCTGCCCGAGGCCCTGGCGCAACTGCCGGCCGGACTGCGCCCGCAGGTTCGCCACCAGGCCGGTCGCCAGCATGCCGAGGTCACCGCCGAGCGTTATGCCCAGGCCGCCGTCGAGGCCGAGGTCCAGCCTTTTATCGGCGACATGGCCGCCGCCTACGCCTGGGCTGACTTGGTGATCTGCCGCGCTGGCGCCCTGACCGTGGCCGAACTCACCGCCACCGGCCTGCCGGCGCTGCTGATTCCCTTGCCCCACGCCATCGACGACCACCAGACCAGCAACGCCCGCTTTCTGGAGCGTGCCGGTGCCGGCGTGGTGCTGCCCCAACATTCCACCCGCCCGGCGGATCTCGCCGCGCAGCTCACCGAGGTCCTGATGCATCCCGAACGTCTCGCCGACATGGCCACCCGTAGCCGTGCCCTGGCCAAACCCGAGGCTACCCGTGCGGTAGTGGACGCCTGCCTGGAGGTGGCCCGTGGTTAAGTCGCAAAGCGCCATTCAGGCCGAAGTTCGGCGTATGCGCAGCATCCGGCGCATCCATTTCGTCGGGATCGGCGGCGTCGGCATGTGCGGTATCGCCGAGGTACTGCTGAACCTGGGCTACGAAGTCTCGGGATCGGACCTCAAGGAGTCCGCGGTGACCGCGCGCCTGCAGCAGTTCGGTGCGCGCATCTACATCGGCCATCGCGCCGAGAATCTGGACCAGGTCGATGTGCTGGTGGTGTCCAGCGCCATCAACAAGTCCAACCCCGAGGTATCCGCCGCCCTCGACCAGCGCATTCCCGTGGTACCCCGCGCCGAGATGCTCGCCGAGCTGATGCGTTATCGCCACGGCATCGCCGTCGCCGGTACCCATGGTAAGACCACCACCACCAGCCTGATCGCGTCGGTGTTCGCCGCCGAGGGCCTGGACCCCACCTTCGTCATCGGTGGTCGTCTCAACGCCGCCGGCACCAACGCCCAGCTCGGCACCAGCCGCTATCTGGTGGCCGAAGCCGACGAAAGCGACGCCAGCTTCCTGCACCTGCAGCCCATGGTCGCCGTGGTCACCAACATCGACGCCGACCACATGAGCACCTACGAAGGTGACTTCAATCGGCTCAAGCGCACCTTCGTCGACTTCCTGCACAACCTGCCGTTCTATGGCCTGGCCGTGCTCTGCGTCGACGACCCGGTGGTCCGCGAGATCATTCCCCAGGTCGCCCGGCCCACCGTCACCTACGGCACTGCCGAAGACGCCGACGTGCGCGCCGTGGATATCCGCCAGGAAGGCATGCGCACCCATTTCACCGTGCTGCGCGACGGCCATGCGCCCCTAGCCGTGTCGGTCAACATGCCCGGCGTACACAACGTGCTCAACGCCCTGGCCACCATCGCTATCGCTACCGACGAGGGCGTCAGCGACGAAGCCATCCGCAATGGCCTGTCCGGCTTCCAAGGGGTAGGGCGCCGCTTCCAGGTCTATGGCGACCTGCCGGTCGCCGGTGGCAGCGTCATGCTGGTGGACGACTACGGCCACCATCCGCGCGAAGTCGCCGCGGTGATCAAGGCCGTGCGCGGTGGCTGGCCGGAGCGCCGGTTGGTGATGGTCTATCAGCCGCACCGTTTCAGCCGTACCCGCGATCTCTATGAGGACTTCGTCCAGGTACTGGCCGACGCCAACGTCCTGTTGCTGATGGAAGTCTATCCGGCCGGTGAAGAGCCCATTCCAGGTGCCGATAGCCGTCAGCTCTGCCACAGCATCCGCCAGCGCGGCCAGCTCGATCCCATCTATGTGGAGCGGGGCGCCAACATCGCGCCGCTGGTCAAGCCGCTGCTGCGTCCCGGCGACATCCTGCTCTGCCAAGGTGCCGGCGACATCGGTGCCCTGGCGCCCCAGTTGCTCAAGCACCCGCTGTTCGCCGCTGCCACCGCGCCGGCCGGAGGCTCCTCATGAGCCGTCAACTTTCTTCTTTCCAGCCGGTGACCTCCGTCGCCGGCGCACACGTGGAGGGCTGAACCTTGGTCGCCACCCTACGTCACAGCCAACCCTTCGGCCGTTCGCGGCAGGTCGAGCCGCGCGGTGCGAGCCGCCTGGTCGCCGAAGAGCCTCTATCGGTCCGCCTGCCACGCCCGAGCCTGGGGCTGCTCAAGCGCATCCTCTGGCCGTTCCTGCTGCTGGGCCTGGGCTTCGGTACCTACGAAGGCGCCCAGAAGCTGCTGCCCTACGCCGATCGCCCGATCGCCAAGGTCAGCGTCAAGGGCGATCTGTCCTACCTCAGCCAGCAGGCGGTACAGCAGCGGATCGCGCCCTTCGTGGGCACCACCTTCTTCCAGGTCGACCTGGCCGACATGCGCCACGAGCTGGAGACCATGCCCTGGATCGCCCATGCCGAGGTGCGCCGGGTCTGGCCGGACGAGATCAGCATCCGCCTGGAAGAGCAGATGCCCATCGCCCGTTGGGGCGACGAAGCCCTGCTGAATAACCAGGGTGAGGCTTTTGCCCCGCAGGATCTGGCCAACTATGACAATCTACCGCGGCTGTACGGGCCCAAGCGGGCGCAACAGCAAGTGATGCAGCAGTACCAGATGTTCAGCCAGATGCTCCGGCCGCTCGGTTTCACCGTGGCGCGGCTGGAAATGCAGGAGCGCGGCAGTTGGTACCTCACCACCGGTCAAGGCCTGGAACTGGTGTTCGGCCGCGACCAACTGGTGGAAAAGATGCGCCGCTTCATGCGCCTGTACGATCAGGTGCTCAGGGCACAGATGGACAATATCGCGCGGATCGACCTGCGCTATCCGAACGGTCTGGCCGTGGCCTGGCGCGATCCCGCTATCGCCGCCGCCCCCGTGACCGAACCGGCCAAGCATTGAGGAGAAGTTTCTAACTATGGCAAGCGTGCAAAGCGGCAAGATGATCGTCGGCCTCGACATCGGCACTTCCAAGGTCGTGGCTCTGGTCGGCGAAGTGTCTTCCGATGGTCAGATCGAGATCGTCGGAATCGGCACCCATCCGTCGCGCGGGCTCAAGAAGGGCGTGGTGGTCAACATCGAATCCACTGTCGCCTCCATCCAGCGGGCCATCGAAGAAGCCCAGCTGATGGCCGGTTGCCGGATCCATTCGGCCTTCGTCGGCATTGCCGGCAATCACATCCGCAGCCTGAACTCCCACGGTATCGTGGCGATCCGTGACCGCGAAGTGAGCCCCGCGGACATCGAGCGGGTACTCGACGCCGCCCAGGCCGTGGCCATTCCCGCCGACCAGCGCGTGCTGCACACCCTGGCCCAGGACTACGTGATCGACAACCAGGAAGGGGTGCGTGAACCCCTGGGCATGTCCGGCGTGCGCCTGGAAGCCAAGGTCCATGTCGTGACCTGCGCCGTCAACGCCGCCCAGAACATCGAAAAGTGCGTCAGACGTTGCGGCCTGGAAGTCGACGACATCATTCTCGAACAATTGGCGTCGGCCTATTCGGTATTGACCGACGATGAAAAGGAATTGGGTGTCTGCCTCGTCGATATCGGCGGCGGCACCACCGATATCGCCATCTTCACCGAGGGCGCCATTCGCCATACCGCCGTGATACCTATTGCTGGCGACCAAGTCACAAATGACATCGCCATGGCGTTGCGGACCCCAACGCAATATGCCGAAGAAATCAAGATTCGGTATGCTTGTGCCTTGGCGAAGCTGGCCGGCCCGGGTGAAACCATCAAGGTTCCCAGCGTGGGTGATCGTCCGCCGCGAGAATTATCGCGTCAGGCCCTCGCAGAAGTGGTCGAGCCCCGTTACGATGAGCTATTTACGTTGGTGCAAGCGGAATTGCGCCGCAGTGGTTACGAGGATCTGATCCCGGCAGGGATCGTACTCACCGGTGGGACCGCGAAGATGGAAGGCGCGGTCGAGCTGGCCGAAGAGATTTTCCATATGCCAGTACGCCTGGGGGTGCCCCAGACGGTGAAGGGACTGACGGATGTCGTCAGCAATCCTATCTATTCCACAGGCGTCGGCTTGTTGCTCTATGGTCTGCAAAAACAGACCGATCCTTTGCCGGTTGTTTCTGGCGGATATAGCAGCGAAACCAAATCCACAGTCCTGGAACGCATAAAGCGTTGGGTCCAGGGCAACTTGTAATTCACAATTAAACCGCGGCAGTAGGCGAATTATCCGAAAGGAAGAGAGGGGACCATGTTCGAACTCGTAGACAACATTCCACAAAGCGCCGTGATCAAAGTCATCGGCGTGGGCGGTGGCGGTGGCAATGCCGTCAACCACATGGTCAAAAGCGGTGTAGAAGGCGTCGAATTCATCTGTGCAAATACCGACGCCCAGGCACTGAAGAACGTCACATCCCGTACCGTGCTGCAACTCGGCCCAGGCGTCACCAAGGGTCTGGGCGCCGGCACCAATCCGGAAATCGGTCGCCAGGCGGCCATGGAAGATCGTGAGCGCATCGCCGAAGTCCTCGAAGGCGCCGACATGGTCTTCATCACCACCGGCATGGGCGGTGGCACCGGTACCGGCGCCGCGCCGATCATCGCCGAGGTCGCCAAGGAAATGGGCATCCTGACCGTCGCCGTGGTCACCCGTCCGTTCCCCTTCGAAGGCCGCAAGCGCATGCAGGTCGCCGACGAGGGTATCCGTGCCCTGTCCGAATGCGTCGACTCGCTGATCACCATCCCCAACGAGAAGCTGCTGACCATCCTCGGCAAGGACGCCAGCCTGCTGGCCGCCTTCGCCAAGGCCGACGACGTCCTCGCCGGCGCCGTTCGCGGTATCTCCGACATCATGCAGCGTCCCGGCCTGATGAACGTCGACTTCGCCGACGTCAAGACCGTGATGGGCGAGATGGGCATGGCCATGATGGGTACCGGCCACGCCAGCGGTCCGAACCGTGCGCGCGAAGCCACCGAAGCCGCTATCCGCAACCCGCTGCTGGAAGACGTCAACCTGCACGGTGCTCGCGGTATCCTGGTCAACATCACCGCCGGCCTGGATCTGTCCCTGGGCGAATACGCCGCCGTGGGTGAGATCATCGAGGACTTCGCGTCCGAGCACGCGACCGTCAAGGTCGGTGCGGTGATCGATCCGGAAATGCGCGACGAGCTGCACGTCACCGTGGTCGCTACCGGCCTGGGCGCGCGCATCGAGAAGCCGGTCAAGGTGGTGGACAACACCACCCAAACCCTGGCCGCCGCGCGCCAGGAAACGGCCCCGGTCAACTACGACGACCTCAAGTACCCGACCTCGATGCGCTCCGGTCGTGGTAGCCAGAATCATGGCGGCTCGGCGGCAGCGGCCAAGGTCAATCCCAACGACGATCTGGATTACCTGGACATCCCGGCCTTCCTCCGTCGTCAGGCTGATTGATCGGGTATATTACAAGCGCGGGTGTGATTAGTGGGCATCGATTTTCGCTTCTGTTATCATCGCGATTTCGTTGACCACCATTCGCACCCTGCGACCGAGCGGCCCTGGCATGATTAGACAACGCACCCTCAAGAACACCATCCGCGCGACCGGCGTGGGCCTGCATTCCGGGGAAAAGGTTTACCTGACCCTGAAACCGGCTCCCGTGGACACCGGCATCGTGTTCCGTCGCACCGATCTCGATCCGGTTGTGGAAATTCCGGCCTGGGCTGAGAACGTGGGTGAAACCACCATGTCGACCAACCTGTTCAGCGATGACGGCGTCAAGGTCGGTACCGTCGAGCACCTGCTGTCGGCCATGGCCGGCCTGGGTATCGACAACGCCTACGTCGAGCTGTCGGCGGTCGAAGTCCCGATCATGGACGGCAGCGCCGGTCCCTTCGTCTTCCTGATCCAGTCCGCGGGTCTGCAGGAACAGGAAGCGGCCAAGCAGTTCATTCGCATCAAGCGCGAAGTGACCGTCGTCGATGGCGACAAGCGCGCTACCTTCGTGCCCTTCGACGGTTTCAAGGTGACTTTCGAGATAGATTTCGATCATCCGGTGGTCAACAACCGCACCCAGAAGGCCTCGGTGGATTTTTCGAGCACTTCCTTCCTCAAGGAAGTCAGCCGCGCCCGTACCTTCGGCTTCATGCGTGACCTGGAATTCCTGCGTTCGCACAACCTGGCCCTGGGTGGCAGCGTCGACAACGCCATCGTGGTGGACGAGAAGGGTGTGATCAACGAAGACGGCCTCCGCTACGAGGACGAATTCGTCAAACACAAGATCCTCGACGCCATCGGCGACCTGTACCTGCTCGGCAAGAGCCTCATCGGCGAGTTCCGTGGCTACAAATCCGGCCACGCCATGAACAATCGCCTGCTGCGCGCGCTGTTGGCTGATCGCGATGCCTGGGAAGTGGTGACCTTCGAAGACTCCGGTCTGGCACCCATTTCCTACATGAGACCCGCGGCTGCTGTCTGAGCCTGGCTCCATAAAAAAGCCCTGCAGATGCAGGGCTTTTTTATGGGCGCCGAAAAGCCTCAGCGGCGACTCAGGGGCTCACCCTGGAAGCTGACACCGGCCAGGCCATGGGCGATGAGCGCGCGGATGTTGCCGTGGTCGCTGCCCTCGGGGGTCTGCAGCACGCTGCGATAGTGCTCGCCAAAGGCCAGCAAGGCTTCCTCATCGCTCAGGCCTTCGAGCTTGGCCAGGCCCAGGGTCTTGCAGGAACCCTCGTTCTGGCCGGCAGCGTTCTGCACCTCGCCGTTGCGAAAGGCGGTCGGCTGGTAGTGGTAGTGCGCGGCAACGAAGGCCAGGGTGTCGGCGAAGGCATGAGTGCCGCTGGCGAGGCTCGCGCGGAAGCTGGACAGGTCGCTCATTTGGACTGCTGCTCCTGGAAGGCGGCGGCCTGGGCAGGGCTGGCTTCGGCCTGATACTGGGCCTTCCAGTCGGCATAGGGCATGCCGTAGACCACCTCGCGGGCGTCATCCAGGCTTAACTCCAGGCCCTTTTCATCGGCCGCGGCCTTGTACCACTTGGACAGGCAATTGCGGCAGAAGCCGGAGAGGTTCATCAGGTCGATGTTCTGTACATCGGTGCGCTTGCGCAGGTGCTGTACCAGGGTGCGGAAGGCGGCAGCCTCAAGTTCCAGGCGGTCTTGTTCGGTCATGGGTGACTCCTTTGGCTAACGACGGCCATGGCGCAGGTGGCGCCCGCCGTTGACGGTGAAGGTGCTGCCGGTCGCGTATTGGGTCGACAGCAGATAGAACACGGTATCCACGATGGGATCGGCGCCAGGTTCGAAGTCCAGCAGCGCCTTGTCCAGGGTCGCCTGGCGATAGGCCTCGTCGGCGCCTTCCTTGAAGATCAGTAGGCCAGGCGCGATGGTGTTGACCCGCACGGTGGGGGCCAGGGCTTCGGCGAAGGACAGCGTCAAGTTGTGCAGCGCCGCCTTGGTAGCGGCATAGCCGATGTGATTGCGGCTGCCACGAGTCGCGCTGTCGTCGCCGATGTGGATGATGTCGGCGCGCGGCGCGGCTAGGAACAGGTCCTGCAGGCCTAGGTTGAGGTGATAGGGCGCTTCCAGGTGCAGGCGGTAGAGCAGACGCAGATTGTCCAGGCCGTCTTCCGCCCACACCGAGGCGTTGTGCACGATGCCGCGCAGGGCCTGATGACGTTCGTGCAATTGCTGCAGCAGGGCAGTGCGTGGCCCCTCTTCGGCCAGATCGACCTGATAGGCCTCGATTTCCAGCTCGCGCAATGGCCCTGGATCGTCGCGGTAGACGGCGATGACCGGTTGACCTGCGGCGAGCAGCCGACGGGTCAGTGCGAGGCCGACACGGCGATTGGCACCGGTGACCAGAAGGGGAAGGGTTGCTGACATGGACGGTACCCGATCCTGATGAGCGAAGCGGCCAGGGAACTGATTCCCTATTGTACGCATTCGACTCATCAGGCCGCAGGCCTATCCATGGTGGTCTAGCGGGCACTGCCTCTGAGGTGGCCGGCGCGAGAGGGTGAGCCATGCAGCCAGCCTTTGAGCGCGCGGGTGATCAGCGGAATGAAGACGCAGACCATCACCGGTGTGAGGATCAGGGTGCTCAGCAGGATGCGCGGCAACAGCGGCAAATGTGTGAGGTAGTCCCCGAAGGCGGCGTTGAACAGCAGCGAGATGGGAAAGAAGGCCAGCCAGACGGCGATGCTCTGCTTCCAGCGCGGCGGCGCCTGCAGGCCGGTGCCGAACCAGTCGTCCATGCCCTGGGCACGCCGCGCCTGGGGGGCTTCGAACAGGCCTTGGCCACGTTCCAGCCAATGGCGGCGCGTCTCGGAGTGTTCCCACTCGTCGAGGGTGCGCGGGCAGGCGAAGCGGAAGATGATCTGCACCAGGTTGTCACCGGGCGGTGGGGTCAGGACACCCGAGCCGAGATAACCGGGGTAGGCCGTCGCCAGGGCTTCGCCTTCGCGCAGCCAGACCAGGAAGGCGTCGTATTGGCCGGCCGCGACGCGGCGCGCGACCATGAGGGTAACGGGCTGGTTCATGCATCAACTCCGGGCGATCGGGCCGGATAGGCCGGATGCCGTCAAGCTGCCGGATAGGCGAGCGAGGTGGCGAAAGAATGCCTGGGGTAGCAGGCGCCGCTAGCATAGCAAGCCTTGAGACAGCGTGGCAGCGCCTGACGTTTCCAGGATGGTCGGGGCGCAAAAACGACCTCGTTCGAGGCATACTGGCCGGCCGTCACAGCTTGAGGTCTGCATGAAAGTCGCACTCTTGAATGGATCGGTATTCGGCACCGCGGAAGACATAGCGCGCCAGGTGAAGACTCGGCTGACCGCGGCGGGGCATGAGGTCTGGCATCAGCCGAATGCCGATCTCGCCGCGCTGGAGGCCTTCGCCCCCCAGGCGCTGCTGGCCATCACCTCGACGACCGGCATGGGTGAACTGCCCGCCAACCTGGAAACCCTGTACTTCCAGCTGCGCGATCGCCTGCCGCCGTGGCGCGGCCGGCCGGGCGCCGTGCTGGCGCTGGGTGATTCCAGCTATGGCGATACCTATTGTGGCGGCGGCGAGTTGATGCAGGAACTGTTCGTCGAATTGGGACTGCGTGAGCTGCTGCCCATGCTGAGGGTCGATGCCAGCGAGACGGTGACGCCGGACGTGGACGCCGCGCGCTGGGCCGACCAGGTGGTAGCGGCCCTGGCGACCGACGTTGCCTGACGGGCAAAGAAGCGTTACGCGCCCAGCCAGCGGCTGAGGCATCCCGGTGGCTGTCCTCGACCCACCGGCCTGCGTATCCTTGCAGGCTGAATTCTTTGCGAGATGGGGCCCTGGGTGAATAGATATCTGCGCCTGGCTCTGGAACTGTGCGCCCTGGGGGCGCTGTGGGGGTTGGGCACGCTGTTGGCGAATTACTTCGCCTGGCCGGTACCGGGAGGCGTGGTGGGCTTGGTCATGTTGCTGCTCCTGCTGGCAGCGCGGATCGTCGAGCCGGAGTGGCTGCAGGGTGGCGTCCGATTGTTGCTGGGCGAGATGCTGCTGTTCTTCATTCCGGCCCTGCTGAGCCTGCTCGACTATGGCCCCCTGCTGCGTCAGGAGGGGGTACGTATTCTGCTGGCGATCCTGCTCAGCACCGTGCTGACCATGGTGGCCACCGCCCTGACGGTGGACTTCATGTTCCGCCGCCGAGGACGTCGCGATGCTTGATCTGCCCGGACTCTTTTGGCTATTGCTGACGGTGGCCGGCTACGTGGTGAGTCGCCTGCTCTATGCCCGACTGCGCTGGTACCTGGTCAGCCCGATCATCTTCGTCACCGTGCTGCTCTATGCCACCACGCTCTGGCAGCAGGTCAGCTACGCCCAGTACGCCCACTACAGCCGTTGGCTGATCACCCTGCTGGGGCCGGCGACGGTAGCCTTCGCGGTCCCCATCTGGCAACAGCGACGCCTACTGGCGCGTTACTGGCAGGCCCTGCTGGTAGGGCTGTGCGTCGGCAGTGGGGTCGCCATCGGCAGCTCCTGGCTGCTGGCCCGGCTGCTGTTGCTCGATGACCGGGTGCTGCTGTCCATGCTGCCGCGCTCCATCAGCACGCCCTTCGCCATGCCGATGTCCGCCGACGTCGGCGGAGTGCCCGAGCTGACCGCCGCCTTCGTGATGATCACCGGGCTGGGTGGTGCCATCCTCGGCAGCCTGCTGATCAAGCTGCTGCCGCTCAAGTCGGCCCTGGCCCGGGGTGCCCTGTTCGGCATGGGGGCCCATGGCGTCGGCACCAGCAAGGCCTATGAGGTCGGCTTGGAGGAGGGCACCGTGGCCGGCCTGGTCATGGTGCTCGCCGGTCTGAGCAATCTGCTCGGTGCCCAGCTCGTGCTCTGGTTGCTGCGTGGCTAGTGCAACGTGGTCGCGGGCGCGCCGAGTCGCTCGAGACGCCGCCGCAGCTGATCGCGCTCAGCGTCGTCCTCGCTGATCAGCAGGGCGTGCTGCAAGTCGTAGCGCTCGGCCTGGGGACATTCGAGCTGGCGATAGAGGTCGGCCCGTGCCAGATGGTCGGCGACACCGGCCGCGCCGAGTTCGATGACCCGCTGGGCATCCTTGAGCGCTGCCAGGGGCTGGTCGCCCTGTCGATGCAGCTCGCGCAGGTTGCGTGACAGCCGCTGCATCATCTGGCGGGGCGTGAGGGGGGCCAGGTGGGTGGCCTGCAGGCGCGCATTCGCGCCGAATTGATCCACCAGCAGCTGGCGACAGTCGCTCATGTACAGGCGGCGGCCACCGAAAGGTTCGAGCAGGTGGTCGGCGCCTGGGACCCGCAGCAGGAAGTGACCGGGAAAGCCGATGCCCTGCAGGTTGATCTCCAGGCGCCGGGCCAGTTCGAGTGCCACCAGGGCGATGGACAGCGGCTGGCCACGGCGGCGAGCCAGCACCTCGTCGAGCAGCGCCGCACCGGGACGGAGCGGCCATTCCGCCGCACGGAAGCCCGCCTCGCACAGCTGCCGCAGCAAGGCCTGGGCCCGCTCGGAATGACTGGCATCGCCGTCGAGGCGGGCGTCCAGCTGCAGGGCCAGGTCGTCCAGCGAGCGCAGCAGCACCCGGGGTTCGAGTGCCTGACGATGCTCGGCCGCGATCCACAGGGCGGCTTCCAGCAGCCGCGGATCGGTGCGGTCCAGACAGGCGAGACAGGCAAGGCGCGGCTCCACGGCAGACTCCAGGCCCTCGGGGCTTTTCCTCTCGTTTTTAGCCTGCGCGGGCGCGCTCGTCCAGTCTGCGACAGTTATGCACTGGCCGGCCGTCCGGCTTCTCGCTATAAGAACGGCTGGCCCTGGGGCCAGAGCAACCTGACGAACGGGAGTTTCCAGCATGGACGAATCTTCGAGCGGGCGTCTTTGCCAGCGTGAGTATCTATTGGCCGATGGACGGGACGAGCTGCTGGCAGGCCGGTCCGGTGGTCACTGGCAGTCTGGATGGAGCGACCGGGTATGAAGTGGGCAGATAGCAGTCGCAAACGCATGCACGACGGGGCGAACTCGATCGGCAACCTGATGGTGGAGGGCTTCCACTACTTCGGTTTGTTCGCCATCGGCGCGGCCACGGCCTGGGCGTCGGTGATGGCCTTCATGGAGATGTTCAACAAAGGCCAGGCGAGCATCGATGACATTCTCCTGCTCTTCATCTATCTGGAGCTGGGTGCCATGGTCGGCATCTACTTCAAGACCAATCACCTGCCCATCCGCTTCCTGCTCTACATCGCCATCACGGCGCTGACCCGCTACCTGATCGGCGATGTCTCGCACCACCGACCGCCGGATATCGGGCTGCTGTATCTCTGTGGCGGGATCTTCCTGCTGTCGCTTGCGGTGCTGGCGGTCAGAATCGCCTCGAACAAGTTTCCCTCCAGCAAGGCGATCGATGCGACTGGGGATGTCGTGGGGGATAACGCGGAAAAATAGCCTGGAACGCCAGGCTGGCGCTGCGGATGGCGGCCTGCCGTCGTCTCGTGGCGGACGGCTGCCGGCGGCAGTGCCCCAGTAGGGGCGCCTGCCGCTGTGGGTTTTCGTGGGTAAACACCCTCTGCCGGGCAGCGCTTGAGCTTCACCGGCGCTTCTTGCCCTCTGGTCCTGGCGACATGGCTCGTCCAGCCGGGCGCCGCACCTTCAGCAAGGCGAGCGGGGCAGAACCCCTAGCGATCCAGGGGCGCCAGCAACTGGGCCAGGTCGGCCTCGGTCAGGCGCCAATCGCCAGCGTTCTCGCTGAGGATGCCGGCGCTCAGCCGGGCCTTTTCCTGCTGGAGTTGCTGGATGCGCTCTTCCAGGGTGCCGCGGGCGATCAACTTGTAGACGAACACCGGGCGATCCTGGCCGATGCGGTAGGCGCGATCGCTGGCCTGTTGCTCGGCGGCGGGGTTCCACCAGGGATCGAAGTGGATGACGGTGTCCGCGGCGGTCAGGTTGAGACCGCTGCCGCCGGCCTTGAGACTGAGCAGGAACACCGGTACCTCGCCACTCTGGAAGCGCTGCACCGGCGTGCGGCGGTCGCGGGTCTCGCCGGTCAGGCTGACGTAGTCGATGCCGCGTTGATCGAGATCCGCTGCGATCAGATCGAGCATGCTGGTGAATTGGGAGAACACCAGGACCCGGCTACCGCCCGGGAGCAGGGCGTCGAGTCTTTCGTTCAGCGCCGCCAGCTTCGCCGAGGGCTTGGCCACGGATTCGTCTTCGTTGGGCACCAGGCGCAGATCGCAACAGACCTGGCGCAGGCGCAGCAGGGCATCGAGAATCAGCAACTGGCTACGGCCGATCCCCTGGCGGGCGATTTCGGCGCGTACCCGCTCGTCCAGCATCAGGCGTAGCGCCTCGTAGCGTTCGCGCTGGGCCGTGCTGAGCTCCACCAGCTGGACGATCTCGGTCTTCGGCGGCAATTCGCTGGCCACCCGCTGCTTGGTGCGGCGCAGCATGAAGGGCCGCACCCGCGCCTTCAGCGCTGCCAGGCGCTGGACGTCGCCCTCGCGTTCGACGGGGATGCGGTAGTGCTGCTTGAAGGTCTTCTCATCGCCCAACCAGCCGGGCATGAGGAAGTGGAATTGCGACCAGAGCTCGCCCAGGTGGTTTTCCAGCGGCGTACCGGTCAGGCAGAGACGATGGCGGGCGCGCAGATGGCGAGCGGCTTGGGCGGCCTTGGTGGCGGCGTTCTTGATCGACTGGGCCTCGTCCAGCACCTGCAGGTGGAAGTCATAGTCGGCCAGGCGCTCGGCATCCCGAGGGAGCAGGGCATAGGTGGTGAGCACCACGTCATGCTCGGGAATGCGTTCGAAGCGGCTGCTGCGGGCGCTGCCCTGCAGGGTGAGGACCCGCAGCCCAGGAGCGAAGCGGGCGATCTCGTCCTGCCAGTTGGGAATCAGGCTGGTCGGCATGACGATCAGCGCCGGGGCGGTCAGGCGGCCGGCGGCCTGCTCGACGAGGATGTGCGCCAGGGTCTGCAGCGTCTTGCCCAGGCCCATGTCGTCGGCGAGGATGCCGCCGACCTCCAGTTCGCGCAGAGCCTGCAGCCAGGCCACGCCTTCGCGTTGATAGGGGCGCAGTTCGGCGTGTAGGGTCTCCGGCAGTACCACCGGCTCGGCGGCATAGCTGCGCAGTCGCTCGGCGAAGCTGCGCAGGCGTTCGCCGCCCTCCCACTCCAGGGGGAGGCGTTCTTCCAGCTCGGCGAGGCGTGCGGCGTCCAGACGCGGCAGACGCAGGGCACGGTCATGGGTGAGGCGGTCGGTGGCATAGAGCTCGCCGAGGATCTGCAGGATGGGCTTTAGTCGGCCCAGGGGCACGGCGACCCGCTGGACGCGGCCCTGCTGGCCAGCCAGGCGCGGCGGCTCGATGCGCAGCAGCACGGGTTCGTCGTCGGCGCGCTTGGCCAGGGTCGCGGGTTCGTATTGCGAGGGTTCGCGGCGAATGGCCTCGATCAACAAGGGGATCAGGCTCACCCGGCGCTGCCCCAGGCGGATGCCCAGTTCGACGTCGAAGAGGCCGGTGGCGGTGGTCTTGTCCTCGACTTCTTCGAGGTGCCCGTACCAACCCTCGACCGGGGTGAGGTCGAAGGTGAATTCGGGGTGGGCCTCGATCTGCCAACCGGTCTCGCGCAGGGCGGGAAGCCCCTGCTGGACGAATCTCAGCCAGGCGGGATCGTCGGGCAATTCGAACATCTCGCCACTGTCGTCGGGCAGGGCAGCGCTGCGGCGGGTCGCCGGGCGCAGGCCGAGATCGAGCAAGGTCTGGCGCCAGCGCTGTTCGGCCGGCAGCTGGCGGGCGGGGTAGTCGGCGCCCGGGCTTCTGGGCGGGGCGCCGAACAGCCGTTGCTTGCCGTACTGGAAAGCCAGGGCCGCCCGATGGCGAACGGTCGGCCGCATCTTGCCGACGTGGCGGTCGTAGTCGATCTGGGTGTGGCTGCCCAGGGTCAGCACCGGCTGCGGCAGGTCCGGGTTGACGACCGGCGCGGTCGGCAGGTCGGCCTGGTCGCGCTGCAGGCGTTCCAGTTCGATGAGGGCCGCAGCGGCATGCTTGCACTGGCGGCCGACCGGGCAGGTGCAGCGGGCGTCCACCCGCCACACGCTCTCGCCCGGCCGCAGGCTGATCGCCTGGCGATAGGCCGGGCCGGCCGGACTGCTGCATTCGGCGTAGAGCTGTCCCTTGGCGGCCGAGCGGATACGCACCAGGCCGTCCAGCGCCAGGCGCCGACCGCGCTCGTAGTTGCGCTCCGTGAAGGCGCCTTTCCAGTCCTGCCACTTGAGCCGTTCGAAACGTAACGCCATCGTTCACCCAGGCTGTTCGTACCAAACCGGCTATTCTGCCACAGTCGCTCCGTGGCTCGTCGGACTCCCTTGCACTATGTGAGAATGAGAATATAGTGCAATTAAGGAGATCGAGGGCAAGGCGATGCGCGAGCAACAGTTAGCTAATCTGACTTCGGCCAATACTCGCCCGGTGGAAGACCGGCGAGAAGGGCGACTGCGTTCGTTGCAGCGAGCCCTGCTCGTGGTCTGCAGCCTGGGTGTACTGGTCGCCGCGACGCTGCACCTCGGCTATCTCGCATTTGGCGGGCGCTGATCCTTCCGATTGGCAGCGCCCAGGAAAAAGCCCCGACCAGTCACCTGGCCGGGGCTTTTTCTACCGCGTCGTTGGCAGTCGACGCGGGGCGGATCAGACCAGCAGGTCGCCCACGCGGTACATCTTCATGGTGTTGGTGCCGTCGCGCTTGGTGTAGCTGTCGCCCTTGGTCAGGATGACCCAGTCACCGTGCTCGACGATGCCACGCTTGAGCAGCTCGTCCACCGCCGCCTGGCTCACCTTGTTCGCCGGCATCGAGGTCGGGTCGAAGGGGATGGTGTGCACGTTGCGGAACAGCGCGGTGCGGGCCTGGGTGGCACGGCTGGAAGCGAAGGAGAAGATCGGTACCGAGGAACGCAGGCGCGACATGATCAGCGGGGTGTAGCCGGTGTCGGTCAGGCTGATGATGGCCTTCACGCCGGGGAAGTGGTTGGCCACGTAGATCGAGGCCAGGGCGATACTCTCGTCCCAGCGGGTGAAGGTCTGGCCCAGACGGTGGCTGGACAGCTTGCTGGTAGGCTGCTTCTCGGCACCGACGCAGACCCGCGCCATGGCCTTGACCGCTTCCACCGGGTACTGGCCGGCGGCGCTCTCGGCGGAGAGCATCACGGCGTCGGTGTTGTCCAGCACGGCGTTGGCCACGTCGGAGACTTCCGCACGGGTTGGCATCGGGCTGCTGATCATCGACTCCATCATCTGGGTCGCGGTGATCACCGCCTTGTTGAGGCGGCGGGCGTGGGAAATGATGCGCTTCTGGATACCCACCAGCTCGGCATCGCCGATTTCCACGCCGAGGTCGCCACGGGCCACCATGACGGCGTCACTGGCCAGGATCAGGCCATCCAGGGCTTCGTCGTCGGCCACGGCCTCGGCGCGCTCGATCTTGGCCACCAGCCAGGACTTGCCGCCAGCGGCTTCCATCAGGCGCCGGGCCTCGTTCATGTCTTCGGCGTCACGGGGGAAGGACACCGCCAGGTAGTCCACCTCCATGGAAGCGGCCAGCTTGATGTCTTCGCGGTCCTTGTCGGTCAGGGCCGGTGCGGTCAGGCCGCCACCGCGACGGTTGATGCCCTTGTGGTCGGACAGCGGCCCACCGATCAGGGTCACGCAATGCAGTTCGGTGGCGGTCACGCCTTCCACGCGCAGGACCACGCGGCCGTCGTCCAGCAGCAGTTCGTCGCCCACGCGGCAGTCGGCGACCAGGCCCGGGTAGTCGATGCCGACCACTTCCTCGGTGCCCTCGGTGCGGGGATGGGCGATGGACAGGCGGAAGGGATCGCCGACCTTGAGTTCGATGCGCTTGTTGACGAACTTGGCGATACGGATCTTCGGACCCTGGAGGTCGCCGAGCAGGGCGACATGGCGACCGTGCTTGGCGGCGAGATCCCGTACCAACTGGCCACGGGCTCGGTGCTCGTCGGGCGTTCCGTGCGAGAAGTTCAGGCGGGCGACGTCGATGCCGGCGATGATGAGCTGCTCGAGGACTTCCGGAGAATTGCTGGCCGGGCCTAGGGTGGCGACGATCTTGGTACGGCGATAAATCATGCAGTCTTTCCTTTAGCGGATTGCAATCATGAGTCGACGCCTCAGCGCCGAGTCGACGTAGAACACGGAGCGCGACTCATTGTAGCGCCGTCGCGTGGCCAGCACATGACGGCTTTTTGCAGCTTCGTCACACCTATGGTCGTTTCTGCTCAAGAAGCGGGCACTCGCGCCGATCTAGCGAGCAGGAGGACTTTCCATGCGCCCTTATCTTTGCCTGTTCCTGTTGCTCGGCCTGACCGGCTGCACCAGCGTCTCGATGAATTCCTATCTCGATGCCGCCTACAAATCCTATTCCGAGGGCGACTGCAACGACGCCCTGCTGCAGATCTCCCAGGCCGAGCGCAAGAGCCGCGCCCGGCCCTGGCTGCAGCCGGAGATGTCCATGCTGCGCGGCCAGTGCCTGGAGCAGCAGCAACTCTATGCCGATGCGGCCCAGACCTATCGCTTCATCCAAACTCGCTATCCGGCAAGCGAATATGCCTATCGGGCCCAGGCGCGACTGGACACCCTGCGTCAAATGGGGCTAGATGGAACAGCGGCCGTCGCGACGCCCCAACCGGTGCGCTCCCTACCGCAGCGCTGAGCTTTCCAGGACGTTGTCGGTAAAGTGGCTTTACCGTGTGCAGGATGAATCGCACCATGACCCAGAATCGTCGTATCGAGCGCCACCAACTGCCCTACTACCTGAAGGTGTTCAACCGTTTCACCGACAAGCCCATGGGCTATATCGGCAACATCTCCCGCGAGGGGCTGTTGATGATCAGCCAACTGCCCATGCTGGTGAACGCGCGGTTCGAACTGCGGCTGAAGATTCCCGGCCAGGACGGCCAGTTGCATTTCGTCGACTTCGATGCCCGCTGCCAGTGGAGCCACGAAGACGTCACGCCGGGCAACTACGACTCCGGCTTCAGCGTTGCCGAGCCGCCGCCCGAGTTCGCCGAGCTGATCGGTGTGTTGCAGCACTATTTCACCTTCGGTCGACTCTCCCAGTCGGCGGTCTGACCCTCGTCGGCCGCCTCCCACAGCGCCAGCAGGCGCGTCTGCAGACTGGCTTCGCCGCTCGCCGGCAACCAGGTGATGCCCAGTCGGGCCAGACGCGAGGCCAGGCGTTCGTGGCGAATCTGGGTTTTCCAGCTCTCGGCGTAGGCCCTGGCCGTGCGCGGCCCGCGTAGCTGGCTCGGCTCCAACGGGCCGCGTGGTTGCGTACCGACCAGCCAGAGCGTCAGACCACGCCGAGCGAGCTCCAGGCGCGCGAGCCATTCCAGACACTCTTCTTCCAGCGGCGCGACCACCACGATCAGGCCATCCGGACCGACCTGGCGGCACAGCTGCGCCAGGGCGGCCTTGAGCTCGCCGCCGGTACCGGGCTGCAACGCGACAGTCGGGGGCAGGGGCGGAGTGCGTTCGGGGGCGGTGGCGGCGAGCAGGCGCAAGTCGGGATCGAGTCCATAGACGCGGACGGCGTTGCCGCTGGCGGCGACGCCCCTGGCGAAGCCAAGGGCCTGGTCATGGTCCTGCTGCCAGGCGCTGCGACCCGCCGGCGCACGGTTGTCGATCAGCAGATGCAGGGTGCTCCGGCGGCGTCGGGCACGGTCGGCCGCGAGGGGCCTGGGCGGATGGTGCCAGAGTCCTGCCCGGCGCCAGCGGGGATGCCGGCGTTCCAGCATGGCCAGGGCCAGCAGCAGGATCGCCGCGGCCGCGGGCAGGCCTTGCCAACCTGGTGGCAGGGCGAGTCCCAGCACCAGGCTGGCGAGCGTCAGGCTGGCCAGCCCGAATAGCAGGCGGCGACTCGGCCTCACGGGCGCGGCGCCGGACACTGTCCCAGCAGCCTGAGGATCTGGCCATCGAGGCTGTCGCCCTCGAACTCCCGCTCCGGCGTCAGGCGGACGCGCGGACGCAGGACGCCGGGCAGCGCCTGGCGCACATCCTCGGCCGCGACGCTGTCGCCGCCCCTGAGGAAGGCGAATGCCTGGGCGAGGCGCAGCAGCGCCTGGGCCGCCCGGGGACTGGCACCCTGTTCGAAGGCGGGCCAGTCGCGGGTCAGACGGATCAGGCGTAGGCCGAACTCCAGTACCGGTTCGGCCACCGGCAGACTGGCGACCAGGCGCTGCAGTGGCGGCAGGTCGCGCGCCTGCAGCAGGGGGCGCAGGCCCGCCGCTTCCAGCGGATCGGCATGCCCCTGTTGCACTGCCTGGCGCAAGGCGGCGAGTTCCTGGCTCTCCGTCGGCCAGTCCAGGCGCAACTGGGCGAGGAAGCGATCACGCACCGCCAGGGGCAGATCGCTGCCCGGGCTGCGGGTGGCGATCACCAGGAACGGATTGGGCAGGGGCACGCTACGGCCTTCCAGGATCAGCTGCCGCGTCTGCAGGGCCTCGGTCAGCAGATTCTGGACGACGGCCGGCGCGCGCGGCAGATCCTCGATCAGCAGCAACTGACTGAACAGCGGTCCGCGGCGGAGGCGGGCATTCTCGGCGCCCGCTTCCACGATGATCTCGCCGGCCACCTCGGCCACGGTTTGCCCCGCATGGCCATGCAGGCGGCCAAAGCTGGTTTCCAGGCTGGCCGCCAGGGCGCGGACCAGAAGGGTCTTGCCGGCCCCGGGCGGTCCTTCGAGCAACAGGTGGCCGCCGGCCAGCAGGGTGGCCAGCAGTCCGTCCACCGCGAGCTCCTGCTGTGGCAGCACCCTGAGCAACGCTTGGCGCAACGCCTGCAGCCGCGCCAGGGCGCGTGCCTTGACGCCGGCTTCGCCAGTGTCCGCCACGGTTCCTTCGGGAGTGGAGCTATCGGTCATCGGGAGTCCTCGGAGGTTGGGGTGCGCAAGGCCAGCCGCAGTTGGCGCAGTTGCCTGACGCGCCGGGTGATCTCGCGACCGCTGGGCCGGGGCGGGCAGGGGCGCATGGCTTCGCCCACCACGCGGGTGGACAGACCGCTCACGCGGGCCAGGTATTGCCAGCGCTCGGCCACACCCTGGTCGGCCAGTTCCGGACGGCGGCGCTGCAGTCGTCGCTGGATGTCACGTTGCAAGGTGGCGATCAGCTCCGGCCAGGGCTCCGGCGGTCGAGCGGGCCGGGCCGCCCCGTCGCGCCGGCGTCGCCACTGCCAGGCGATAAGGGTCGCCAGCAGCAGGACCAGCGTGAGGCCGAAGCGCTGTAGCGCCTCTTGCCAAAGGGGGACGGGCGGCGTCGGGGCGATGAGGGCGACCGGTGCGCCCTGGGTCAGATACCACAGCAGCCAGGCATTGTCGTACTGGCCGAGCCGGGCATTGCTCCAGAGCTCGGTGTCCGACAGCAGGGTGACGCTGCCTGCGCCCCAGGGCAGCAGCAGCATGTGGGTGGCGCTGGCACTGCTGGCCCAGGCCGTGGCCTGGTCGCCGACATCGAACAGATGCCGACTGTCGTCGAAGCCCAGGTAGGCCGGGGCATCGTCCTCGGCCAGATAGAGCTGGGTCAGGTTGGGCCACAGGGGTAGCGCCATGATGGGCTGCGCGACACCGCCCAGCTCGCGGGTCGGCATAGGTCGCACGCCCAGGGTGGCGCTCAGGGCCAGGGTGCTGTCGTCCGCGACCGCCACGAGCTGGCCTCCGGCTGCCACCCAGTCCAGCAACTCCTGGGCCTGCTGTTCCTGAAGCGGGGAATTGCCAGCCAGCCAGAGCCGTACGCCTTGGGCCTGAAGATCGTCGAGATGCTCGGCGGAAAAGCGCGTCACCGGACTGCCGAAATGCTGCAGGAAGGCGGCGGCCAGGGCCAAAGGCTCAGGATCGCGAGAGATTGCCGCGGGCAGCTGGGTGACGATCTGGCGGGCCGCCTGGCTATCGAGCCCCTGGCGAGTCAGCCGCAGGCTGGCCGGTCCGCTGTCGGCTTGGGGTGGCAAGGGGCAGGACAGTGGCTCCGCCTGGGCGAGGCAGGTAAGGGGTAGCGTCAGGGCGAAGAGCCAGGCGCCCAGGCGCTGGCCGGCGAGGCGACACCAGGCGCGAGGGAAGAGCCGATCGACTGAACGCATGCAGGAAAAGCTACGCCTGGAAACAAGGACCAGAGCCTAGCGGGTGCGGGTGATCCTGGGCAAGGCGGCAGGCGATGCTAGACTGCGCCGATTCTAGGGGAGGGTAGTGTGACGCAGAGCATCTTCTGGTACGACTTCGAGACCACCGGCATCGATCCTCGCCGGGATCGCCCGCTGCAAGTCGCCGGGGTGCGTACCGATTTGGATCTCAGGGAGATCGGCGAGCCGCTTAATCTGCATTGCCGCCTGAGCGAGGATGTCCTGCCACACCCGGCGGCCTGCCTGGTCACCGGTATCCTGCCGGAAACCCTACAGCGGCTGGGGCTGCGCGAGCGGGACTTCATCCAGCGCCTGCACGCCGAGCTCGCCCGACCGCAGACCTGCACGGTCGGCTACAACAATCTGCGTTTCGATGACGAGATGCTGCGTCATAGCCTCTATCGTAACTTCCACGATCCCTATGGCCGGGAATGGCAGCAGGGCAACAGCCGCTGGGATGTGCTCGGGCTGATCCGGGCGCTCTATGCCTTCCGGCCGGAAAGCCTGAACTGGCCGCAAGAGAACGACCGCCCGTCCCTGCGTCTGGATCGCCTGACCCTGGCCAATGGCATCGAGCACGCCCAGGCCCATGACGCCCTGGCGGATGTCCGGGCGACCGTGGCTCTGGCGCATCTGGTCAGGCAGCGCCAGCCACGGCTCTATGACTATCTCTGGTCGCTACGGCAGAAGAAGGCGGCGCAGGCGCGGATATGCCTGCTCGAGCCCGTGCTGCACGTCTCTGGCCGTTTCAGTGCCGAACGCCACTTCCTCGCCCCCGTCCTGCCGCTAGCCTGGCATCCGGTGAATCGCAATGCCCTGATCGTCTGTGATCTCGCGGCAGCGCCAGACCTGCTGTTCGAGCTGGATGCCGAGGCCCTGCGCCAGCGACTCTACACCCGCCGCGACGCCCTGGCCGCGGGCGAGCTGCCGGTACCGCTCAAGTTGGTGCAGATCAACAAGTGCCCGATCCTGGCGCCGTTCAGCGTCCTGCGCCCGGAAGATCAGGAGCGCTTGCAGTTCGATACGGCTGCGGTATGGCGGACGGTACGGCAGATCCTCGATCGAAGCGAAGTCTGGCGCCCCAAGCTACCGCTGATCTATGCCTCACCCGCTATCCAGACGGAAACGCTGGACGCTGAATTGAGACTTTACGACGGCTTCATCGATGCCGAAGAACGGCAACTGTGCGATCAACTTCGCCAGTGTCCGCCTGCGGAACTTGGCGAACGAACTTGGTCCTTTCGTGACAACCGGCACCCGGAACTTTTCTTTCGTTACCGCGCGCGCAACTTCCCGGAATTGCTGACCGCGCAGGAGGCCACACTTTGGCGACAGTTCTGCCGTCAGCGACTGCTCACAGGAGAGGCCGAGGGGCAGCTGACCTGTGGTCAATTCCTCGCGCTGACCGAGGAGTTTCGTCGCGAGGCGTCCGTCGATCAATTAGCGGTACTCGATGCCTGGTCCGATCATGTTCGACGCCTGGTCGCGTACCTGGATGAAAGTATCGACGATGCGACATGAAGTCGCGCCTGGCTAATTACGGCGAAGTCTGGAGTTTCCAATTGACATGGCGTGGGTAGAAATAGGCGTGGCTATGCTGATTTCAACCGAATCGAGAGGAGCGCTGAAGAGCGGCTGTCGCTGCCAGGGTAGGTAACAGTCTGGCGATTAAAGTGCATTAGCGGAATCGATGCGCAGTGGCTAGTGCCGGGGCCGCGGCCACCGCCGTCTGCCCGAGCCGCCCTGCCAGGCCGCGCAGGGCAAAAAAAACGCCGGCAAGCCGGCGTTTTTTTCGATCAGTCCAGGAGGGTAGCCCAGGACTCCACGTCGTCGGAGCCCCACTTGGCTTTCCACTCTTTGAGCGTCTTGTGATTGCCGCCCTTGGTTTCAATCACTTCACCGTTGTGCGGGTTCTTGTACTGCTTGACCTTGCGCGCGCGCTTGGGGGTGCCAGAGGCATTGCTCTTGTTGGTGCGAGCTTGACGTGCCGGTTTGGCATCGGCATCGAGAATGCCGATGATGTCACGCAGGGACTTTTGATATTCGCCCATCAGCGAACGGAGTTTCTTTTCGAACTCCAGTTCCTTCTGCAGCTTGTCGTCCTCTTGCAGGGACTTCAGGCGCTCCTGCAGTTCCTTGATGGCTTCTTCGGTCTGACGATATTCGTTGATAAGCGACATGATTGGCCTTTGCTCGGTGGTGGTGCAAAAAAGATAAGTGGGCCAATCATAGATTGGCTATTGAGATAAGTAAACAGGGCGGGGAAGACGTTCAATATTTAATATTGGTGTCGCGGAAAGACTTGAAACAAGGGGTGTGACGCCGATTGTTAAACCCAAGCGGTGGAGCGGGAAACTTGTGCTTCGATAATTGTCCGGCTCCGTCTGTCTAGGGTGCCGCGAACTCCCGATGGGATCACCGCTGCGCCGCTCGACGCTGCTGGCGACTGCGCCTAGAATGCAGCCCCTTTTCGCGCGAGGTTTTCCTATGCAAACGTTTCGTCTGGTGATCGCCTGTCCGGACGGGGTAGGTATCGTTGCCAAGGTCAGCAACTTCCTGGCGACCTATAACGGCTGGATTACCGAAGCGAGTCATCATTCGGATACGGAAAGTGGCTGGTTCTTCATGCGCCACGAAATCCGCGCCGATTCCCTGCCGTTCGATCTGGCAGGCTTCCGGCAGGCCTTCGCGCCCATCGCCCGGGAGTTTTCCATGCAGTGGCGCATCACCGACTCGGCCCAGCGCCAGCGCGTGGTGCTCATGGCCAGTCGCGAATCCCACTGCCTGGCCGACCTGCTGCACCGCTGGCACAGCGGCGAGCTGGACTGCGAGATCCCCTGCGTCATCTCCAACCACGACACCCTGCGCAGCATGGTCGAATGGCACGGCATACCCTTCTTCCATGTGCCGGTCGACCCCAGCGACAAGCAGCCGGCCTTCGACGAGGTCTCCCGGCTGATCGACCTGCACCAGGCGGACACCGTGGTGCTCGCGCGCTATATGCAGATCCTGCCGCCCGAGCTGTGCCAGCGCTATGCTCACCAAGTGATCAACATCCACCACAGCTTCCTGCCGTCCTTCGTCGGCGCCAAGCCCTATCACCAGGCGGCGCAGCGGGGCGTGAAGCTGATCGGCGCCACCTGTCACTACGTGACCGAGGAGCTGGACGCCGGGCCGATCATCGAGCAGGACGTGGTGCGCGTCAGCCATAGGGACAATGTCGAAGACATGGTTCGCCTGGGCAAGGACGTGGAGAAGATGGCGCTGTCCCGCGGTCTGAGATACCACCTGCAAGACCGGGTCATGGTACATGGCAACAAGACCGTCATCTTCGACTGACCAGGAATCCGCCATGGCGGCCCCCGGCACGGCCGAGGCGCCGCCGCGACTGGGCGAGGGTTGCCTGGCTCGCTACGACCTGCAGGCCGCAGACGAGCATCTGGGCGCTGACTTCAGCGCGGCAGCGGCCCTGTGGCGTCGCCTGCGGGCGGAAGCGGCAGATTCGGCCGCCGATGACGGGGAAACGGCTCAGTCGTCCTGAGGCTCGTTGTCGGCGACGGTCTTGGCCTTGAGATCGGCGATCTTGCGCACTTCCGAGGCGAACACCTCATCCTGCACGGTAGGACGCTTCTTCCAGGGTTTGCGATCGGGCTTGGGTTGCGCAGCGTAGGTGACGATTTCGCCACCGTAGACATCCTGATAGCGCTGGGCCTGGCGTTCCAGTTCAGCGCGAAGTTGATCTTTGGTCACGGGTTCGATCTTGTTCGAGTGTCGCGAGAGGGGAGCGCTCCTCGTGGAGTGCTCCTGGGTAGGCGCGCCTGGGGCGCGGCTACCGAGTCTAGCCGCCGCGTGGCACTTTGCCTACTGGGCGAGGAGGCGCATCGACAGGTCGATGGACTTGACGTCCTTGGTCAGGGTACCGATGGAAATGTAGTCGACCCCGGTCTGGGCGATACCTAGCAGGGTGGCCTCGTTGACCCCGCCGGAAGCCTCCAGCTTGGCTCGGCCAGCGGTGAGGGTGACGGCGGTGCGCATGTCCGCCAGGCTCAGTTCGTCGAGCATGACGATGTCCGCGCCCGCGGCCAGGGCCTGTTGCAGTTCGCCGAGATCCTCCACCTCCACTTCCACCGGGCGACCGGGTGCGAGCTGGCGAGCGGTCGCCACTGCCTGGGCGATGCCGCCGCAGGCGGCGATGTGGTTTTCCTTGATCAGGAAGGCGTCGAACAGACCGATTCGATGATTGTGGCAACCGCCGCAGGTGACCGCGTATTTCTGGGCGCGGCGCAGGCCTGGCAGCGTCTTGCGGGTATCCAGCAGCTTCACGGCGGTGTCCTGCACCAGATCCGCGTAATGCCGGCAGCGAGTAGCGGTGCCGGAGAGCAACTGCAGGAAATTGAGGGCGCTCCGTTCGCCGGTGAGCAGGGCGCGAGCCGGACCCTGGAGTTCGAACAGCACCTGGTCGGGCGCGACCCGGTCGCCGTCACGGACCTGCCAGCTGACCTCGACGCGGGGGTCCAGCACCCGGAAGACTTCGTCGACCCAAGCCGTTCCCGCCACGACCGCCGCCTCGCGGGTGATGATCCGCGCGCGGGCGCTCTGCCGCTCGGGGATCAGGCCTGCCGTGAGATCGCCGCTGCCGATGTCTTCGCGCAAGGCGGCGGCGACGTTTTCGGTGACGACCTGAGCGAGGTCGGGCAGGATGGTGCTGGACATGAGGGTACTCCGATGAGGGGCTGCAGGGGGCGGACGGGCAACTTTAGGCGACGTTGACGATCTGAGATAGACAACGTTGAATGATTCGAAGGGCAGGCGTCGTCTGACAGGTGCCTTGTGAACCCTGTCATGTACTGTGCAGATGCCGATTGGTCGATGCCTTAGCTGAGCAAATAATGGCACATCGACAACGTTTCACCTCGCGGCCAGGGCGGCCAACGTTGTTCAATGCTCCTGTAGTGGAACGCGATTCAGCCGAACGCAAGAACGGTTGTGGGAGGCGGTGGTGCAGAACGACGTAAATGTGGTTCATTTCAAGGCGCTTGGGGAGTCCTCTTCCCGATTGCCCGCAGTGCTTTTGCCGGTCAGAGATCGCGCCGCTCAGCGACTCAACGCGTCCTTGCAGCAGCTCTTCGACAATGCCGACGATGCTCTGTTCGAGATGGCTGATCGTGCCGGCAGCAATCAGGAACAAAGTCTCTACTTCGAGGCGATGCGTGACCTGCGCCTGAGACGCAAGAGCATAGAGCGCAGTTTTCTCCAGCAGTATTTCGAGCGCTTCGCCGCCCTCAACAACCTGGTCAGCGGCAAGCCGGAGATGCGCCTCGACAGTGTGTCCTACGAAGACCTGAGCCTGGTGCAGAACGATGCCCTCGAAGAGAGCGTCGCAGTGGACACCATGGTGGCCAAGGCGCTGAGCAACAACGCCATGGCCATCAGCCACCTGACCATCAGGTTCAATACCCAGCTGTCGAGCAAGCTCGACGACGCGACCCATCCCCTGGGCCCGCGGCGCCTGTGCGAAGCCTTCGTCGAGGCCTGTCGCGACCTGGATACCGACATCAAGGTCAAGCTGATCATCTACAAGCTGTTCGAACGCTTCGTGCTCAACGGCCTCGGCCAGCTGTACGCGGAATCCAATCGGCAACTGGTGGAGGCAGGTGTATTGCCCCAGCTCAAGGCCGTTCCCCAGCAGGTGCCGGGGCGCAGCGCCAAGGGCTACAGTGGTCGTACCCCGGCTCACGTCAACAGCGAAGAGGACGGCCAGGAACTCTTCGGTACCTTGCAGGGCCTGCTGGCCCAGCTGCGCGTACCCGCCTCGGCGCCCATCGCGGGCGCCTCCAGCGGCAGCGGCGAGGGCTTGGCGGCCGGAGTCGACCAAGCGATCACCAGCTACGACCTCATGCGGCTGCTGTCCCATCTGCAGCAGCAGGTTCCCAGCCAGTCCCTGGACGGCTATGACCTGCGGGCGCAACTGGACATGGCGCTGGGTCGCATCAGCGAACGCTCCGGTCGAAAGCGAGTGGTAGGGCAGGTCGACGAAGACGTCATCAACCTGGTGGGGATGCTCTTCGAATTCATTCTCGACGATCTCACCCTGCCGGATTCGCTCAAGGCGCTGATCGCCCGGCTGCAAATCCCCATGCTCAAGGTGGCGGTGCTCGACAAGACCTTCTTCAGTCGCGGCAGCCATCCGGCCCGGCGTCTGCTGAACGAGATCGCCGCGGCCTCTCTCGGCTGGGGCGAGCAGAGCGATCTGCAGCGCGACGGGCTGTACCAGAAGATCGAGCAGATCGTGCAGCGGCTGCTCACCGATTTCGTCGACGACCCGGAGATCTTCGCCGAGCTGCTGGCCGACTTCATGGCCTACGTCAGCGACGAGCAGCGCCGTAGCGAACTGCTCGAACAGCGCACCCGCGACGCCGAAGAGGGGCGGGCCCGGGCCGAGATCGCCCGGCTGCAAGTGGAGCACGTACTCAGCCAGCGGCTGCAGGAGCACCAACTGCCGGCAGCCGTGCAGCGAGTACTGCGCGAGGCCTGGAGCCAGGTACTGCTGTTGACCTGCCTGAAGCAGGGCTACGAGTCCAGTGAATGGCGCGCGGCGCTCCAGACCATGGACGATCTGATCTGGAGCATCCAGCCGCACCACGACGTGGCCTCGCGCCAGCGTCTGCTGGAGATGGTGCCCGGCTTGCTCAAGGCCCTGCGGGAAGGCCTGGCGAGTGCGGCCTTCGATCCCTTCTCCACCTCGGAATTCTTCACCGAACTGGAATCCCTGCACGTGCAGACCTTCCAGCAGACCCGCACCGACCTCGCCGAGGGTGCTAGCGTCGAGGCGCCAGCCATACCGGCGGCCGGCAGCGTGGTCGATGCGCCCTTCGAACTGCCGGGGGCGGCCGAGCGCATCGCGGGTTTGACGGACGAATCCCTGGACTGGGTGGATAGCCTGTCGGTCGGAGCCTGGCTCGAGATCCAGGACGAGGACCAGAAGCTGCGCTGCAAGCTGGCCGCGGTCATTCGCCCAATGGGCCGGCTGGTGTTCGTGAATCGTACCGGCATGAAGGTGCTGGATCGCACGCGCGACGAGCTGGCCCTGGATTATCAGGAGGGCCGCGTACGGCTGCTCGACGATGCGCTACTGTTCGATCGGGCCATGACCTCGGTGATCGGCAACCTGCGTGGTCAGTCGTCCTGAGTGTTCTGCGGAAAGCAAAAAGCCGTCCCGAGGGACGGCTTTTTTGTGCCTGAGCAAGAAACTCTAGTGCAGCTTGAGGCGCGGCTCGGTCTTGCGTCTCAGGTGATCGCCAGCGAACAGCGCCAGGGCGCGCAACGGGCCGTACAGCGCGACCTGGTGCATGCGGTAGAGGGACACATAGAAGGTCCGGGCCAGCCAGCCTTCCAGGGTCAGGCTGCCCAGGGCACCGCCCATGAGGTTGCCCACCGCGCTGAAGCGCGACAGCGAGATCAACGAACCGTAGTCCTTGTAGACGTATTCGGGCAACGGCTTGCCTTCCAGAAGCGCTTTGAAGGTCTTGACCAGCAGGGAGGCCTGCTGGTGCGCGGACTGGGCCCGGGGCGGCACGGTACGGGTGTCGCCGGGCGTCAGGGGGCAGGCGGCGCAGTCGCCCAAGGCGAAGACGTTCGGGTCGCGGGTGGTTTGTAGCGTCGAGTTGACCACCAACTGGTTGATGCGGTTGGTCTCCAGGCCCGCCAGGTCCTTGAGGAAGGCCGGGGCACGGATACCGGCCGCCCAGACCTTGAGGCTGGCCGGGACGAATTCGCCGGCGGTCTGTAGGCCGTCCGCGCGCACTTCCTTGACCGCCGAGCCGGTGAGGACCCGCACGCCGAGTTTTTCCAGGGTGCGATGCGCCTGGCCGGCGATGCGCTCGGGCAGGGCCGGGAGGATGCGGGGGCCGGCCTCGACCACGGTGATGCGCAGGTCTTCCGGGCGGATGCGATCCAGGCCATAGGCCTGCAGCTCTTCGGCGGCGTTGCGCAGCTCGGCGGCCAGCTCCACGCCCGTGGCCCCGGCGCCAACGATGGCCACCTCGATGAATTCGCCCGGCTGTTCGCTGACATGGGCGCGCAGGTAATGGGTCAGCAGCTTGCGATGGAAGCGCTCGGCCTGGGCGCGGGTGTCGAGGAAGATGCAGTGATCCGCAGCGCCCGGCGTGCCGAAGTCGTTGGTGGTGCTGCCGATGGCCAGTACCAGGGAGTCATAGCCGATCTCCCGCTCGGGTACCAGGATCGCGCCGTCGTCCTCAATGGCCGCCAGTTGGACCTTGCGGCGCTCACGATCCAGACCGGTCATGCGGCCCAATTGGAAGTCGAAGTGATTCCACTTGGCCTGGGCCACGTAGCTCAGTTCGTCGTCGGTGGAATTGAGCGAGCCGGCGGCGACCTCGTGCAGCAGGGGCTTCCAGATGTGGGTGGCATTGGCGTCGATCAGCACGATCTGCGCCTGGCCGCGCTTGCCGAGGCTACGGCCCAGGCGGGTGGCCAGTTCCAGGCCGCCGGCGCCGCCGCCGACGATAACGATGCGATGGGTCATGGAGAGCACTCATAGAGAAGGAAAGCGTAGGCCGGACCGGGCGCGTCGCCGCAAGCGGGCGCAGTCCCGGGTCGGTGGAAATCTGGGGTCGTCGCAGCGCGCGAGAATCGAGACATCTAGCGAGGAAGATGGGCGAAAAGTCGTGACTTTCAAGGGAAGCGGCCTGCATCTGCTCTGGCAAGGACGTCTGCAGCGACGAGAGGTAGCGCTAGTTTAACCGGGCTGGCCGAGCCATTCGACCCTAGGGAAACTGGGGTCAATCCAGCACCTGTACCTGGTCGCCGAGGCGGATGATGCCGCTCTCCAGCACGCGCGCGGTAAGACCGCCGTGGCCGCGCATGGCCTGGAAGGTGCCGGGCCCCAGGCGTTCTTCCAGGCGGGCGCAGGGTTGGCACCAGCCGGTGGTTTCCAGCACGGCCTGGCCGATGCGGAAGCGGCGATTCTTCAGGCTGAAGAGGTTGATCCCGGCGATCGCCAGGTTGCGCCTGAGATCGGCCGGTGCGATTGGCCGGCCGGTCAGGGCCGCGACCACCGGCAGATGCTCCCACTGGATGAGGGTGACCTGGCGCTGGTTACGGGCGGTGGGACGAGCATGATCGCCGGTCAGGCCGGCATCCCGGCGAGCTTCCACGGCGTCGATCTCGACCATGGGTGCACGGCCGGCGGGTCTGACGCCTATCCAGCGGACCGCGCCGCGCTGGGGAACCTGGGCGAGCAATACGTTCAGTGGAATCATGCAGTTCTCGATGCCAAGGTGGTGCCTGCCGAATCGGTAGGGCAGGATAGCGACCTCGTTGGATCACTCAAGAGAGGATGCCATGCGCGCAAGAGCTCTGGCGTTGTTGTTGTCGTGTCTATTGCTGCCCTTGACCGCCCTGGCGCTGGAGCCGGGCGAGCGGGTTGCGCCCTTCACGCTGCTCGACCAGCGCGACCAGCCCTATACCTTCGACGACCGCCTGCAGGTGCTGCTCATCGCCCGCAGTATGACCGGTTCCGGCCTGGTGAAAGAGGCGATGCGCGATCAGCCGGCTGCCTTCATCGACGGCACCCGGGTGGCCTACATCGCCGACATCAGTAGCATGCCGGCCGCCATCACAAAGATGTTTGCCGTGCCGGCGATGCGCAAGTACGGTTACCGGGTGTTGCTGGACCGGGAATCGCGCATCGTGCCGCGCTTTCCTGGCGATGCCGACAAGGTGCTCTGGGTGATGCTCGATCATGGCCGCTTCGTCGGTCAGCGTGAATTCAGCGACGCCACCGCCCTGCGCGATGCGCTCAAGGCCAAGGCGCGCTGATGGCAGGGGCGTTCACCGAGGGTTGGTACCGCGAGGCGCAACGCTGCCCGTCGCCCAACCATAACGAGCGGCCTGTGGGGACGGCGGTGTCCCTGCTGGTGATCCACAATATCAGCCTGCCGCCCGGGCAATTCGGCACGGGCTGCGTCCAGGCCTTCTTCCAGAATGGCCTCGACCACAGCGCCCATCCGTTCTTCCAGGAGATCGTCGACCTGCGGGTGGCGGCCCACTTCCTCATCGAACGCGACGGTGCCGTGACCCAGTTCGTCTCCTGCGACCAGCGGGCCTGGCATGCCGGGGTCTCCCGTTTCGACGGTCGCGAGAACTGCAACGACTTCTCCGTTGGCATCGAACTCGAAGGCACCGACGACCTGGCCTACACCGACGCCCAGTATCTCGCCCTGGGCCGGCTGACGCGGGCGCTGCAGCGGGCCTATCCAGCGATCACTGCCGAGCGCATCCAGGGTCACAGCGACATAGCGCCGGGACGCAAGACCGATCCTGGTCCAGCCTTCGATTGGGCGCGGTTGCATCGCGAACTGGGCGCCGACGGACCTTAGGCGAGGTGGCTGTCGTCCCAACCGAACACCGCGCAGGCATTGCGCGTGGTGGTGGCCGCGAGGGTTTCCGCCGAGACGTCCCATAGCGGCGCCAGGGCCGCGCAGATGGCCGGTAGATGGGTGGGGCTGTTGCGCACGTCCGGATACATCGCCGGCGGCATGTCCGGGGCATCGGTCTCCAGGACGATGGCATCCAGGGGTAGTCGCGGCAGTACCCGCTGCAATCTCCTGGCCTGGGGCCAGGTGGGTGCACCGCCCAGGCCGAGCTTGAAACCCAGGCGCAGGTATTCGCGGGCTTCCTCGTAGCTGCCGGAAAAGGCATGGGCGATACCGGCCCGGGGTGGCCTCAAGCGCTTGAGGATCTTGACCACGTCGGCATGGGCGCGGCGTACGTGCAGCAGCACCGGCAAGTCCAATTCCATGGCCAGGCGCACCTGCTGCTCGAAGAACCAGGCCTGGCGCGCCTTGTCCGGCGCCTCGATGAAATAGTCCAGGCCGATCTCGCCAATGGCGCAAAGCCGTTCATTCTCTCGATGGTCGAGGCAGAAAGCTCGCAGCGCCTCGATATCGGCTTCCTGGTGCCGCGACAGGTACAGCGGATGCAGGCCGGGCGCGGCGTACAGACCCGGATTTCCCGTGGTGACCCGCCAGAGTTGCGGCCACTGCTCGCGCTCCACGCCGATCAACACCTGGCGCACCACGCCCAGCTGCGCGCACTCGGCCAGCAGGGCCGGCCGCTCGGCGTCGAAACCCGGATAGTCCAGGTGGTTGTGGGTGTCGATCAGCGGGCTCATGGCAGGCGGCGCTTGAGCACCCGCGGAATGGCCCGCACGCCGGGCAGGTATTCGTCGTTCTCCAGGGCGCCCAGCATCAGCTCCAGGGCGCGCTCGGTGATGACCTCGTGTTGCTGGGAGATGGCGTTGACCTTGAACGGCAGGTAGTCCAGCAACTGGGTGTCACCGAAGGTGGCCAGGCGCAGACCGGTGCCGTCCGCCAGTGGATGATCCCTCAGTACATCGAGCACGCCCTGCAGCAGGACGTAGGAGGTGGTCAGCAGGGCTTCGGGCCAGTGGCCGAGTTCCTCGATCATCGCCTGGGCCTGGGCGCGGCCGCCGTCACGGCTGTAGTGAGGCGCATGGCGTTCCCAGTGCCGCGCCGGGTGATCGGCGATGGCCGCGGCGAAGCCGGCGGCGCGCTCACGGCTGATGACCAGGTCGGGGCGCGCGCCGATCAGGGCGATGCTGTGGGTGTCGGGGGTGAGCAGGGTGGCTGCCAGTTGTCGGCCGGCAGCGTGATCGTCGCTGACCACCGAGCAGAACTGCGCGGGATCGAGCTGACGGTCGATGGCGATGATCGGGATGTTGTGCTCCTGCAACTGCCGATAGGGCGCGTCGTCCTCGGCCAGGCTGCTGGCGGTGAACAGGCCGTCGCAGCGCCGGGCACGGAACAGCGCGATGAGCTGGCGTTCGCTGTCCGGATCGTCGTCCGTGCAGGCGATCAGCAACTGGTAGCCGCGCGCCCGGGCGCGTCCCTCCAGTTGCTTGGCGAGGCGGGCATAGCTGGGGTTTTCCAGGTCAGGCAGCAGAAAACCGAGGGTGTGGGTCGCCCCGCGGCGCAGACCGGCGGCGCGCTGGTCGGGCTGGTAGCCATGGGCTTCGACCACTGCCATGACGCGTGCCACGGTGGCCGCGCTGATGCGCCGTTGCGCTGCCTTGCCGTTGATGACATAGCTCGCGGTGGTGAGGGATACGCCAGCCAGTTGGGCGATGTCGCTGAGTTTCACGCCTGTTCCTCATCGGACCTGCCCTTGCCGCGCTGTACGACGCGAGCGGGGCGGTCTTAATTGTGTGTTGTGCTTCAAGGATCGGTGATTATCGAGTAACGTTCCAGTCCCATTGGGTGAAACGTTTCAGCTTTCCGTTGTCCGAGGGCTGACACTTATCTGCCCAGGGCTCTGCGCCGCCGCTTCCGGCGCCTTTGCAGGGCCGAGCGAGCCGGCAAGCATCTATTACAAGAAAGGCACGGCGCCAGGATCGGGCGCGCGGCGCCGGAGGTATTCTTCCATGTTCGAACTCAATGCCCAGCATATCCGCATGGCCCAGCAGGCGCCGGACAAGGCGACCGCCCTGGCCATGCTCGCCGAGTCCCTGGTAGCCGACGGCCTGGTCGCCCCGGGTTATCTCGAGGGCCTCAAGGCCCGCGAGGCCCAGGGCTCCACCTACCTCGGCCAGGGTATCGCCATTCCCCACGGAACGCCCCAGACCCGCGACCAGGTGTTCGTCACCGGCGTACGGATGATGCAGTTCCCGCAAGGCGTGGACTGGGGCGACGGTCAGCTGACCTACCTGGCCATCGCCATCGCCGCCAAATCCGACGAGCACCTGCGCATCCTGCAGCTGCTGACCCGCGCCCTGGGCGAGAGCGATCTCCAACAGGCCCTGCGCGAGGCCCGCGAACCCCAGCAGATCCTCGACCTGATGCAGGGGGCGCCTCAGGCCCTGGCGCTGGATGAAGAGCTGGTGCAGCTGGCCATCGACGCCGAGGACCTGGAAGACCTGGCCTGGCAAGGTGCGCGCATGCTCAAGCACATGGAATGCGTGGGGGCCGGTTTCGCCGGTGCCCTACAGGCCAGCCAGCCCCTGCCCCTGGGCGATGGCCTCTGGTGGTTGAACAGCGAGACCGCGGTGAAGCGTCCGGGTCTGGCCTTTGTCACCCCGCTGCAGCCCCTGCAGCATCAGGATCAGCCAGTGCGTGGCCTGTTCTGCCTGGCCAGCCTGGGCGAGGGCCATCGCGCCCTGCTCGAACGGCTGTGCGATCTGCTGGTGGCCGGGCGGGGACAGGAGCTGGCCCAGGCCACTTCCCGGCGTGCCGTACTCGAAGCCCTGGGCGGCGAAGTCGCCCCGGACTGGCCCAGCGCCCAGGTGGTGCTGGCCAATGCCCATGGCCTGCATGCCCGTCCGGCCAAGGAGCTGGCACGGCTGGCCAAGGCCTATGACGGCGAGATCCGCGTGCGCGTCGATGGCGGTGCGCCGGTCTCGGCCAAGAGCCTGTCACGCCTGCTGGCGCTGGGCGCTCGTCGTGGCCAGACCCTGGAATTCCTGGTCGAGCCCGGCACCCCGGCAGAAGCCGCGCTGAACGACCTGATCGGCGCCGTTCAGGCCGGCCTCGGCGAAGAGGTCGAGCCGGTCACCGCCAGTGCTCCGGCCCCGGCCGGTGCCGCCCGAGTCACCGCTATCAGCCTGGTGGACCCCGCAGAGCAACTGCCACTGGCACCGGGCGACCGCGCTCAGGCCGTGGCCGCCGCGCCGGGCCTGGCCGTGGGGCCGGCCCATGTGGTGGCGCCGCAGCACTTCGATTATCCCGCCACGGGTGAAGGCGCCGCCGCCGAACGCCAGCGGCTGGACGCGGCCCTGGCTGCGGTACGCGCCGACATCGAGGCGTTGATTGCGCGCAGCGAAGCCAGCGCCCTGCGCGAGATCTTCCTGACCCACCTGGAGATGCTGGAAGACCCGGATCTGCAGCAGGGCATCGCTACCCGGCTCAAGGCCAACGCCAGTGCCGCCGCGGCCTGGGACGCCCAGATCGAGGAGGCGGCCAGCCAGCAGGAAGCCCTGCACGACAAGCTGCTGGCCGAGCGCGCCGCCGATCTGCGCGACGTCGGTCGCCGGGTACTGGCCCAGCTGTGCGGCGTCGAATCCGTCCGCGAACCCGAAGAACCCTATGTACTGGTGATGGACGAGGTCGGCCCGGGCGATGTGGCGCGGCTGGATCGTGAGCGCGTCTGCGGCATCCTCACCGCTCGTGGCGGCGCCAGCTCCCACAGCGCCATCGTCGCCCGCGCCCTGGGCATTCCGGCCATCGTCGGTGCCGGTCGCCGGGTGCTGGACCTGGCGCCGCGCAGCGTGCTGCTGCTGGATGGCGACAAGGGCACCCTGGAAGTCGCCCCGAACCCGGAGCGCATCGAGGCCGTGCAGCGCGAGCGCGAGGTCCAGGCCGAGCGGCGTCGTGCCGCCGAGGCGCGGCGCTTCGACAGCGCCACCACCCGTGACGGCCACCACGTCGAGATCGCCGTGAACCTGGGCGACACCGCTCAGGCCGCCGCCGCGGTGGAGCAGGGCGCCGAAGCCGTCGGCCTGCTGCGGACCGAACTGGTGTTCATGAGCCATGACAGCGCGCCCGACGAGACCGCCCAGGAAGCGGAATACCGCCGCGCCCTCGATGGCCTGGCCGGCAAGCCGCTGGTGGTCCGTACCCTGGACGTCGGTGGCGACAAGCCGCTGCCCTATCTGCCGCTGCCGCCGGAAGAGAATCCCTTCCTCGGCATCCGCGGCATCCGCCTGACCCTGCGTCGCCCCGAGCTGCTGGAAACCCAGCTGCGCGCCCTGCTCAAGGCCGCCGATGGCCGGCCGCTGCGGATCATGTTCCCCATGATCGGGCGGGTCGAGGAGTGGCGTCAGGCGCGTGACATCCTCGACCGCCTGCGTCAGGAGATTCCGACCACCGATCTGCAGGTCGGCATCATGATCGAAGTGCCCTCGGCCGCCTTGCTGGCGCCGGTGCTGGCGCCGGAAGTGGACTTCTTCAGCGTCGGCACCAACGACCTGACGCAATACACCCTGGCCATCGACCGCGGCCATCCGCTGCTCTCCGGCGAGGCCGACGGTCTGCACCCCAGCGTGCTGCGCCTGATCGACATGACGGTGCGCGCCGCCCATGCCCACGGCAAGTGGGTGGGCGTCTGTGGCGAGCTGGCGGCCGATCCCCTGGCGGTGCCGTTGCTGGTGGGCCTGGGCGTGGATGAGCTGTCGGTCTCGGCGCGTAGCGTGCCGCTGGTCAAGGCGCGGGTGCGTGAACTGGAGCTGCGCCTGGTGCAGTCCTGCGCCGCCCGGGCGCTGGAACTGGCCACTGCCGCGGAAGTGCGGCAGAGCGTGGAGGCCCTGCGATGAGCCGTGTCCTCACTCTGACCCTCAACCCGGCGCTGGACCTGACCGTCCAGCTGCCCGAACTCAAGCCCGGCGCGGTGAACCGCAGCGAGGCGGTGATCGTGCATGCCGCCGGCAAGGGCATCAACGTCGCCCAGGTACTGGCCGATCTCGGCCATGAGCTGACGGTGAGCGGTTTCCTTGGCGCTGATAACGCTGCGACCTTCGAAGCGCTGTTCGCCCGCCGCGGTTTCACCGACGCCTTCGTCCGGGTACCCGGCGAGACGCGTAGCAATCTCAAACTAGCCGAGGCCGACGGTCGCATCACCGACATCAATGGGCCCGGCCCGGAGGTGTCCGCGGCCGCCCAGCAGGAATTGCTGGAGACCCTCGATCGCCTGGCCGCAGGGCATGACGCCGTAGTGGTGGCGGGCAGCCTGCCGCGCGGGGTGACCCCCGAGTGGCTGGCCGCCCTGGTCGGCCGGCTCAAGTCGCTGGGGCTGCCGGTGGCGCTGGACACCAGTGGCGCCGCCCTGCGCGCCGCTCTGGCCGCCGGTCCCTGGCTGATCAAGCCCAATACCGAAGAACTGGCCGAAGCCTGTGGTGCACCCGCCGAGACGGCTACCGAGCAGGCGCTGCTGGTCGAGCAACTGCGTGCCCTGGGCATCGAGCACCTGGTGATCTCCCAGGGTGCCGACGGGGTGCGCTGGTACGGTCAGCAGACCCTGGAGGCCCAGCCGCCCAAGGTCACCGTGGCCAGCACCGTCGGCGCGGGGGATTCCCTGCTGGCCGGCATGCTGCACGGCCTGCTCACCGGCCAGACGCCCGAGCGCACCCTGACCACGGCCACCGCCATTGCCGCCCTGGCGGTCACCCAGATCGGCTTCGGCATCCAAGATCCCGTGCAGCTCGCTGCCTTCGAAGACCAGGTGCGCGTGCGCCGCCTGCCCGACTTTCCGCTAGAACAAGAATCAGGGGTAACCCCATGAACATCGCCATCGTCACGACCTGCCCGACCGGCATGGTCACCAGCGTGCTCAGCGCGCGCCTGCTGGATGCCGCTGCCCAGCGCCGCGGCTGGACCACCAGCGTCGAGATCCACGACGGCCCCGAGGCCACCCTGCTCAGCGACGACCAGGTGGCACGCGCCGAATTGGTCGTCGTGGTCCATACCGGTCCCGTCGATCTGGCGCGCTTCGTCGGCAAGCGCGTCTACCGCGCCACCCCGGCGGAAGCCCTGCGCGACGTCGATGCCTTCCTGCAGCGCGCCGCCAGCGAAGCCAAGGTCCTTGAGCAGGCCCCGACCTCGGGCACTGCCGCTGCCCCGACACCCGCTGGCGCCAGCGAAACGCCCCGGCTGGTGGCCATCACCGCCTGCCCGACCGGGGTCGCCCACACCTTCATGGCGGCCGAAGCCTTGCAGAACGCCGCCAAGAAGCTCGGCTATCGCCTGCACCTGGAGACTCAGGGTTCGGTAGGCGCGCGCAATCCGCTGCCGGCCGAAGCCATTCGCGAGGCCGACGTGGTGCTGCTGGCCACCGACATCGAGGTCAATGTCGAGCGCTTCGCCGGCAAGCGCGTCTATCGCTGCGGAACTGGCGTCGCCCTCAAGCAACCCGAGGCGACCATCAAGAAGGCCCTGGCCGAGGGCGAGACCCTGGCCGGCAGTGCCGCGCCAGCGGCGGGCGAGGGCGCCAAGCCGGCCAAGAAGGAAGGCGCAGGCGTCTACAAGCACCTGCTCACCGGGGTATCCTACATGCTGCCGATGGTGGTGGCGGGCGGTCTGCTGATCGCTCTGTCCTTCGTCTTCGGCATCGAGGCCTTCAAGGAGCCGGGTACCCTGGCCGCGGCGCTGATGCAGATCGGTGGTGAATCGGCCTTCAAACTGATGGTCCCGGTACTGGCCGGCTACATCGCCTATTCCATCGCCGACCGTCCGGGTCTCGCGCCCGGCATGATCGGCGGCTGGCTGGCGGCGAGCCTGGGCAGCGGTTTCATCGGTGGCATCATCGCCGGCTTCCTGGCCGGCTACGTGGCCAAGGCCATCGCCCAGCACGTCAAGCTGCCGGCCAGCGTCGAGGCGCTCAAGCCGATCCTGATCATCCCGCTGTTCGCCAGCCTGATCGTCGGTCTGGTGATGATCTATCTGGTCGGCACGCCGGTGGCCGGCGCCCTGAGTCGACTCACCGACTTCCTCAACAACCTCGGCACCAGCAATGCCGTACTGCTCGGCCTCATCCTCGGCGCCATGATGTGCATCGACTTCGGCGGGCCGATCAACAAGGCCGCCTACGCCTTCACCGTCGGCCTGCTGGCGTCCAAGACCTACGGGCCGATGGCCGCCACCATGGCCGCCGGCATGGTGCCGCCCATCGGCATGGGCATCGCCACGCTGCTGGCGCGCCACAAGTTCGCCCAGAGCGAGCGTGAGGCCGGCAAGGCGGCCTCGGTACTGGGGCTGTGCTTCATCTCCGAAGGGGCGATTCCCTTCGCCGCCAAGGACCCGCTGCGGGTGATCCCGGCCAGCGTCATCGGTGGTGCCCTGACTGGCGCCCTGGTGATGCTGTTCAACTGCAAGTTGATGGCGCCCCACGGTGGCCTCTTCGTGCTGCTGATCCCCAATGCCATCAGCCACGCCTGGCTGTACCTGGGCGCCATCGCCGCCGGCAGTGTGGTGACCGGGGTGATCTACGCCGTGCTCAAGCGCAACGAAGCCGCTACCGAACTGGTCCCCGCGGCCTGATCCAGGTCCTGGCAACACTGCGGTAACAAGCGGTTACACTGGGAGGCTCTGGCCTCCCGGTGCTCTTGCGTCCATGTCCGATCCCGTCTTTCCCGATACCGATCCCCAAGTCGCTGCCCGCCGCCAGTTGCACCTGCAGCGTCACCGTCGACGTCGTCGGCTGCGCGAATGGCGCCAGCGCATCGCCTTCTGGGTCGGGGCCGTACTGGTGGGCCTGGCCGGTCTGGCCTTCGCCTGGTTGGCCGACGCCTCCTTCGGCCTGTTTCAGCAGATGCTGCAGCACAGCGCCGTCTGGCCGTGGCTAGTGACGCCCCTGGGCTTCGCCTTGCTGGTCTGGCTGACCCAAGGCGTGCTGCGCGACGCCCGTGGCAGCGGTATTCCCCAGGTCATCGCCACCCTCGAACGTCCCGAGGCGGACCTGCGCGCCCGGCTGCTGGCGCCCCCCATCGCCCTGGCCAAGCTGCTGCTCACGGCCGGTGCCCTGCTGGTGGGCGGCTCGGTAGGGCGGGAAGGACCCACCGTTCATGTCGGCGCCGCCTTGCTCTACGGCTTCGGCAAGCGGCTCGGCCTGCATGGCCGCCGCACCCTGTCCGGACTCATCCTCGCTGGCGGCGCCGCCGGGATCGCCGCGGCCTTCAACACGCCCCTGGGCGGGGTGGTCTTCGCCATCGAGGAGCTGACCCACACCTTCGAGCAGCGCTTCAGTGGCCTGGTGCTGACCGCCGTACTGCTCGGCGGGATCGTCACTCTGGGCATCGTCGGCCCCTACAGCTACCTCGGCGCCCTGGATCTGCACCTGAACTGGGGGCTGGGTTGGATCGCCGTGGCCGTCATCGGCCTGGTCGGCGGCCTGCTGGGCGGCGGCTATGGACGCCTGGTGCTGCCCACCGACCAGGGCTGGCTGGGCCGGCTGAACGCCCTGCGTCGGCGACGCCCGGTGGCCTTCGCCGCCGGTTGCGGCCTGATGCTGGCGGCGTTGGGATTGGTCTCCGGCCAGCACGTGTTCGGCACTGGCTATGCCGAGACCCATGCCATCCTCGCCGGCGAACCCATGACCGGGAACGACTTCCTGCTATGGAAATTCCTCGCCAACGTCGTTTCCTACCTGGCCGGCGTGCCGGGCGGGCTGTTCTCGCCCTCGCTGGCGGTGGGCGCCGCCCTGGGCGCCGGGCTGGTCGACTGGCTGCCCGGCATCGGCCTGGCCCAGGGCGCCCTGCTGGGGCTGGCCGCCTATCTCGCGGGTGTCACTCGCACGCCGCTGACCGCCACCGTCATCACCCTGGAACTCGCCCACAGTCCGGACATGGCGCTGCCGGTACTGGCTGCCTGCCTGCTGGCCGCCGCGGTGTCCGGTTGGCTGATGCCGGTACCCCTCTACCACGCCCTGGCGCGGCAGGTACTGGACGCGGTGACGCCCCGGCACCCCTGAGCCTGGTCGTCCCGTTCCGGTAGCGGGCGTCTGGGAAAAGCTGACGATAGAGAGGGTGGTAGGGGACCTTCCGCCGCCTGGCTGGTCGAAAAAAGCTTGGAGCTGCCCGGCGTTTCGCCTACAAGTAAGGGGAAAGGCTCCAGCCGCGCTGTACGCGGCCACTTCGCGATCTGATTCCTAAGCGCTTGCAGAGGTCAATCCTGATGACGAGACCCCGCTTCATCTCGCCCAACGAAGTTTCCGCCCTGCGTACCAACATCCTCTCCAAGCTCACCTATGCCGTCGGCAAGGACCCGGACAACGCCCTCGACCACGACTGGTTCCAGGCCACCGCCCTGGCCGCGCGCGACTACATCGTCGACCGCTGGATGAGCCGCACCCGCGAGGCCTATCGCACCGGGCAGAAGCGCGTCTACTACCTCTCCCTGGAATTCCTCATCGGTCGCCTGCTGATCGACAGCCTGTCCAATCTCGGCATCCTCGAAGAGACTCGCCGCGCCCTGGCTGATCTCGGGGTCGACCTGGAGCGCATCCGCGGCCTGGAGCCGGACGCCGCCCTCGGCAACGGCGGTCTCGGCCGCCTGGCTGCCTGCTTCATGGAGAGCATGGCCACCCTGGGCATCGCCAGCCATGGCTACGGCATCCGCTACGAACATGGCCTGTTCCGCCAGGTGATCGCCGACGGCTTCCAGCTGGAGCAACCGGAAAACTGGCTGGACTTCGGCAACCCCTGGGAATTCGAGCGTGCCGAGGTGGTGTACGAGATCGGCTTCGGCGGCAGCGTCGCGCCTTACGGCGAAGGCGATCCGCGGCGGCAGATCTGGCATCCCGGCGAGCGCATCCGCGCGGTGGCCTACGACACCCCGGTGATCGGCTGGGGCGGGGAGGGCGCCAACACCCTGAGACTCTGGCGAGCCCGGCCGCTGGAGATCCTCCACCTGGAAACCTTCAACGCCGGCGACCACGTCGGCGCCGTGGCCAACGAGGCGCGCGCCGAGAGCATCTCGCGGGTGCTCTATCCGGCCGACAGCAGCGAGGCCGGCCAGGAACTGCGCCTGCGCCAGGAATATTTCTTCGTCGCCGCCTCCCTGGCCGACCTGACCCGGCGCCACCTCAAGCAGCACAGCGACCTGCTCAGCCTGCCCGAGCACGTGTCCATCCAGCTCAACGACACCCACCCGGCCATCGCCGTGGCCGAGCTGATGCGGCTGCTGGTGGACGTCCACGGCATTCCCTGGGACGCAGCCTGGAGCACCACCGTCGGCACCCTCAGCTACACCAACCACACCCTGCTGCCCGAGGCCCTGGAGACCTGGCCGGTGCAGCTGATGGAACGCCTGCTGCCGCGGCACATGCAGATCATCTACCTGATCAACGCCCAGTTCCTCGACTCCCTGCGCGCCCGTGGCGAGACCGACGGCGGCATGATCTCCTATGTCTCCCTGATCGACGAAAGCCAGGGCCGCCGGGTGCGCATGGGCAACCTGGCCTTCCTCGGTTCCCACAGCATCAATGGCGTGTCGGGGCTGCATACCGACCTGATGCGCAAGACGGTCTTTCGCTCGCTGCATCGGCTCTACCCCGAGCGGATCAACAACAAGACCAACGGCATCACCTTCCGCCGCTGGCTGCACCAGGCCAACCCGGCGCTCACCGACCTCTTGGTGGACACCCTGGGCCAGGGCGTGCTGCACGATCCCGAGAAGACCCTGCCGCAGCTCAGGCCCTATGCCAACGACAGCACCTTCCGCGAGCGCTTCGCCCTGCAACGCCAGAGAAACAAGGACACCTTCGTCAGTCTGGTCAAACAGCGCCTGGAGATCGATCTCGATCCCGCTGCACTCTTCGATGTCCAGATCAAGCGCATCCACGAGTACAAGCGGCAGTTGATGAACCTGCTGCAGACCATCGCGCTGTACCAGGCGATCCGGGACAACCCCAACGGCGACTGGACGCCGCGGGTCAAGATCTTCGCCGGCAAGGCCGCCGCCAGCTATCACCAAGCCAAGCTGATCATCAAGCTGGCCAACGACGTGGCCAAGGTGGTCAACAACGACCCCCTGACCCGCGACCTGCTCAAGGTGGTCTTCCTGCCCAACTACAACGTCAGCCTGGCCGAGGTCATGATCCCGGCGGCGGATCTGTCCGAGCAGATATCCACCGCCGGCATGGAGGCCTCGGGCACCAGCAACATGAAGTTCGGCCTCAATGGCGCCCTCACCATCGGCACCCTCGATGGCGCCAACGTGGAGATGTGCGAGCTGATCGGCGCCGAGCACATGTTCATCTTCGGTCTCAAGGCCGCCGAGGTGGAAGAGCGCCAGCGCAGCGGCGGCATTTCCTCGGACATCATCGAGAATTCGCCGCGCCTCTCGCAGGTGCTGGCGGGCCTGCGCGGCGGCCAGTTCTCGCCCGAGGATCCGGCGCGCTACAACAGCCTGCTGGACGTCCTGACCTGGCACGACCGCTTCCTGGTCTGCGCCGACTTCGACGCCTACTGGGACGCCCAGCGCCAGGTCGAGAATCGCTGGCAACAGCCGGACAAGTGGTGGCAATCGGCGGTGATCAACACCGCCAGCATGGGCTGGTTCTCCTCGGACCGGACCATCCGCGAATACGCCACGGATATCTGGAAGGCACTGTAGTCAGACGCATGCGGCGGCAACCGCGGCCATGGCGGTCCGCCGCTGCGGCCGCTCCTACGGATGCTCGATATTCCTGTAGGAGCGGCCCATGGCCGCGATCAGCGGTGCGCCGGCTGAGAACCACCGTTTATCCCAGCGTCTACATCCTTGAAGCACCCGCCCCGCAAGCCGTCCACCTGGAGCCTCCATGCCCCGCACCCCCACCCGCCTCGAAGCGGGCACCCCCACCCACTACGGAGCAACCTTCGTCGAGGACGGCATCAACTTCGCCGTCTGGTCGCCCGCCGCCGAAGCCGTTGAACTCTGCCTCTACGATGCCAAGGGCGAGGCTGAAACCCTGCGCTTGGCTTTTCGTGAGCACGAAGGCGGCGTCTGGCACGGCTTCCTGCCCGGCGCCAAGCCGGGGCTGAGATATGGCCTGCGCGCCCAGGGCGCCTATCGACCCCAGGACGGCCTCAGGTTCAATGCCCACAAGTTGCTGGTGGACCCCTGGGCCCTGGCAGTGGATCGACCCTTCCAACTGCACCCCAGCACCTACGGCTTTCACCCCGACGACCCCAACCGCCCGGACGAACGCGACAGTGGCCCCCACGTGCCCAAGGCCATCGTCCTGGCGCCCGTGCCAGCCCTGACACCGGCGCCCAAACGCCGCGACGCCGGCCTGATCTACGAACTGCACGTACGCGGCCAGACCAAGCTGCACCCCAAGGTCCCGGCCCGCCAGCGCGGCACCCTTGCCGCGCTGCGCCATCCGGAGTTGATCGAGCACTGGCAGCGCCTGGGCGTAACCACCCTGGAACTGCTGCCCATCGCCGCCTGGGCCGACGACCGCCACCTGCCGGCCCTGGGGCTGGCCAACTACTGGGGCTACAACCCGGTGGTCATGGCCGCCGTCGATCCGCGCCTGGCCGGGGCCGATGCCCTGGGCGAGTTGCGCGAGACGGTCGCCACCTTGCAGGCGGCCGGCTTCGAGGTCTTGCTCGACGTGGTCTTCAACCACACCGGCGAAGGCGACGAACTCGGTCCCACCTTCAACCTGCGCGGCCTGGACAATGCCGGTTACTACCGCCTGCAGCCGGACGATCCGGCGCGCTACATCAACGACATGGGCTGCGGCAACTGCCTGGCGCTGTACAGCCCGCCGGCGCTGCGCCTGACCCTGGACAGCCTGCGCCACTGGGTCACCGCCGCGGGCGTCGATGGCTTTCGCTTCGACCTGGCACCGGCCTTGGGACGCCTGGAGAGCGGTTTCCACCGCGATGCGCCGCTGCTCCAGGCCCTGGCCCAGGACCCGCTGCTGCGCCAGGTAAGGTTGGTGGCCGAACCCTGGGACATCGGCCCCGGCGGCCATCAGGTCGGCGCCTTCCGTGCGCCCTGGCAAGAGTGGAACGATGCCTTCCGCGACGACGTGCGCCGTTTCTGGCGCGGCGACGAAGGGCTGCGCGGCGCCCTGGCTACCCGGCTGGCTGGCAGCGCCGACCTGTTCGGCGCAGGCGATCGCCTGCTGCACGCCAGCGTCAACTTCATCACCGCCCACGATGGCTTCACCCTGGCCGACCTGGTCAGCTACGCCGAAAAACACAACGAGACCAATGGCGAGGGCAATCGCGACGGCACCACCGACAACAAGAGCTGGAACAACGGCGTGGAAGGGCCGAGCGACGATCCGGCCGTGCAGGAGGCCCGCGCCGCCGATCAGCGTGCTCTGCTGGCGACCCTGATCCTCGCCGGGGGCGAACCCATGCTTACCGCCGGCGACGAGTTCGGTCGTACCCAGCAGGGCAACAACAATGCCTATGTGCAGGACAACGCACTCTCCTGGCTTGACTGGCAGCAGGCCGCCAGCCCTGCAGGGCAACGGCAGAGCGCCTTCGTCGGTCGGCTTATGGCCTTGCGCCGCGCCCATCCCGCCCTGCAGGCCCGGCGCCTGCTTGGGCGGCCCGACCCCAACGGTTGGGTCCACATCGAATGGTTCGATGCCGACGGCAGCCCCATGGATGAAGGTCGCTGGCAGGCCGCCGGCAGCCAGCCGCTCGCCCTCACCCTCGAACCCCTAGACGGTGAGGGTCAGCCCCAGGCGGCCCGACTCTGGCTGGCCTTCCAACCGCGTCGCGAGCAAATCGCGTTGCGCCTGCCCCCGTCACGTGACGGACATCACTGGCTGATACAGCTGGACAGTCGCCACCCTGAACTGGAACCTGACTCGGCAGTCTATCCCAGCGCCGAAAATCTCCGTACTGGCCGAGGCGTACTGCTGGCCGTGGAGACCCCGGACGCGTCCTGAACGCCTGCGCGACGTCGCCCCTGGTGATGTCGGCGACGCCCGCCCTGGGCCGGCGTCGCTTCCTGGCGTGCAGTGCGTCCCGGCCCTGGCTGGTCCCTTCGCTCTGCTTGAGACGGAGCTTGAGCTTTGGCGCTACACTCGCGCCCATCATTACAAGGAGCACCGCGATGTCCCGGATATCCCTCAGTCGTTACCTCATCGAGCAGACCCGCAGTCACAAGACCCCGGCCGACCTGCGCTTCCTCATCGAAGTCGTGGCGCGGGCGTGCAAGCGCATCAGCTACGAGGTGTCCAAGGGAGCGCTGGGTGGCGTGCTCGGCAGCATGGGCACCGAGAACGTCCAGGGCGAGGTGCAGAAGAAGCTGGACGTGCTGTCCAATGAAATCCTGCTGGAAGCCAACGAATGGGGTGGCACCCTGGCCGGCATGGCCTCCGAGGAAATGGATCAGGTCCATCAGATCCCCGGTCACTACCCCAAGGGCGCCTACCTGCTGATGTTCGACCCGCTGGACGGCTCGTCCAACATCGACGTCAACGTCTCCGTCGGCACCATCTTCTCCATCCTGCGCAAGGACTTCGTCAGCAGCACCACCGGTGACGTGACCGAAGAAGCCTTCATGCAGAAGGGTACCGAGCAGGTCGCCGCCGGCTACGCCATCTACGGTCCCCAGACCATGCTGGTGCTGACCCTGGGCGACGGCGTCAAGGGCTTCACCCTGGATCGCGAGCTGGGCAGCTTCGTGCTCACCCACGAAGACATCTCCATCCCGGAAAGCACCGCTGAATTCGCCATCAACATGTCCAACCAGCGCCACTGGGATGCCCCGGTCAAGCGCTACGTCGACGAGATGCTGGCCGGCAAGGAAGGCCCCCTGGGCAAGAACTACAACATGCGTTGGATCGCCTCCATGGTGGCCGACGTCCATCGCATCCTCACCCGTGGCGGCATCTTCATGTACCCCCGCGATGCCCGCGAGCCCGAGAAGCCCGGCAAGCTGCGCCTGATGTACGAAGCCAACCCCATGGCCATGCTGGTCGAGCAGGCCGGTGGCGCCGCCACCAATGGCCACCAGCGCATCCTCGACGTCCAGCCCGACGCCCTGCACCAGCGGGTAGCCGTGTTCCTGGGCTCCAAGGAAGAAGTCCTGCGCGTGACCGAATACCACCGTCAGCGCTGATCCCCCCGGCCGGGCCGCCTGCAAGGGGCGGTCCGGTTGCCTTCCTGCCTCATGCCGTTCAGCTTCGATTCAGTACCGTTAATCCGCCGATAACCTGCGCGCCGCGAAGATGGCCTCGCAGCCGGTCAGGCTGTATTCGAATCGCGTGAGGATCTATCAACATGAACGCTTTGAAATCCCGTGTCGTCCTCTTCGGTCTACTGGCCCTGGCCAGCCATTCGGTCTTCGCCGCCGGTACCCAGAACTTCGCCGGCCTCACCTACGGCAGAAGTTACGACAACTTCGACAACAGTCACGCGCTCAACAGCAACCTGAACAGCCCCGACACCGATGGTGCCATCGACGGCAACAACACCTGGGGTCTGCGCCTCGGTCAGCAGAACGACGCCGGGCGCTACTATGCGACCGTCGACCAGGTCAGCGGCAGCAGCGATGGCATCAAGCTCCGGCAGCAGGATCTCACCGGCAGCTACGACGCCTTCTACCCGTTGAGCGACAGCACCAAGCTGTTCGGCGGCGGCACCCTGGGCCTGACGCGGGTTACCCAGGATGGCTCCAACTACAGCCACAACGGCGATACCGGCTACCTGGCCGGGGTCCAGGCGGGCATCCTGCAGCAGGTCAACGACCGCACCTCGTTGGAGGCCGGCTATCGCTATCTGCGCAGCAACGCCAAGCCCGACATCGACGAAGACGGTACCAAGCTTGGCTCGACCGAGCTCGACAGCACCAAGGAAATCTATCTGGGCATGAACGTCTACTTCTAAGGCGTGCCGGGGCGGTGCGCGCCGCCCCGCGTTTCAGCGGTAGGGATCGAGGCCGGAAAAAATCGCTACCAAGGCCACGGCTATCACGCCCAAGGCGATCTCCACCAGGGTGGCCCGACGGAGCCACTGCAAGGCACCCGGTCCTTGCGCCAAGCGCGGCACCAGCCCATAGCGATTGAGCAGCGCCAGCCCCACCATCCCTGCCACCACCAGCACCTTGGCCAGCAGCAGGGCCGAGTAGGGAGTCAGCTGCCACAGTCCCTCGGGTCCGAGGATCAACAGGCTGTTGAGGACACCGCTGAGCAGCGCCAGCGCCACGCTCACCTGGCCCGGCAGCGAATAGCCCCGCAGCAGTTCGCGGAGCTCGTTTTTCAAGGTGGCAGGTGGCCGATACAGGCATAGCAGCACGCCGGGCAGACTGCCCAGCCAGAGACCGCTGCTCAGCAGGTGCACCCCTTGATTCACCTGATGCGCGATGCCCAGGGCGCCACCCGTCGCCGCCGCATGGCCGCCCAGTGCCAGACTGGCCAGTAGTGCGCCGCTCAGGACCCAGAGCACCCCAGAGCCTCGTTCGCGTGGCCCTGCCAGCAACCACAAGGCCACCAGCAGCCCCAGGGGCAGTTGCCAGCGCCAAACCTGCCCGGCGTCGGTGGCCAGGACCAGGCGCCATAGCGTCAGGTTGCCGGCGTCCGTCCAGCCATCACCGATCAAGGCGGCCTGCAACGGCAATTGCGCCAGCACGCCGAGTGACAACAGTCCGCCCAATAGCCGTGCGCTCGACCTGGCCCGTGCCAGCAACCAGGTACGCAGCCTGGGCTTGGCGAGCCAGAGCGCCAGGGACAGATAACCCCAGGTCAGCAGCAGCGGCAGTAGCAGCAGGGTACGGGTGAGCGGACGCCAGGCCTCGGGCGTCGCCAGTCCGGCGTCGATCACGGGTAGGCTTATTGGACGGTAAAGCGGTAATCACCCTGGGTCTTGTGTCCATCCTTGGCCAGTACCCGCCATTTCACCTCATAGCGACCGGCCGGCAGCGGCGCTTCCAGCGGCACCTCCAGGGTGCGGGCATCGGTGCCGGAAATGACCTTGCCGGTGGTGATCGCCGTGCTGGCCTGACCATCCAGGCGTTGCAGCTGCACCTGGCTGAGCGATGCCTCGATGCCCTCGGAAAAGGTCAGGCTCAGTTGCTTCGGTGCCTGGCTGCTAGTGCTGTCGGGCGCCGGCTCTGCACTCTTGAGATGACCATGGGCCAGCGCCAGGCCCGGTAACAGCAGACAGGCCAGGGCGAGCGAACGGGCACGAGACAGGACGGCAGGCATGAGCTTCTCCAGCGGCAGGGTAAAACCGCCAGCTTAGCAGTCCGTCCGGGTCCCGTCCTTAGGGGACTCCGCCGCCCGCGCCGCGCACTCCACGAAGGTCCGCGCCGTACAGGTGCGGCACACCTCCGGGTCCAGCCGTGGATAGATGCTGCGCAAGGCCTGGTCCTTGGACGAGAACACATGGCCCTCGCCCAGCTCCTTGAGGAAGCCGGTCTTGGCGAACAGCTGTAGCACCGGCGTCCGTGGGCGATGGAAATAGAGATCGCCGCCCTGGGCGCGGCGCTCGCGCCACTCGCGGCGCCAGAGGTCGTTACCGGCCAGATCGATGAAATTCATGCTCTTGGTCATGAACAGCGCGTGCTTCTGGCTCGGCTGGGCACGGCGGAAGCCGTCCAACTGGTCGGTGACATGCTGCACGGCGCCGAAGAACACCGAACCTTCCACCCGTACCAGCTTCAGTTGCGGGCACTCCTGCACCGTCCGCCCCAGCTCGTCCAGTGGCGTGAAACGGCGCTCGGGCGTACTCGGGTCCGGCACCAGTGGCCGGATCGCCGGATGCGAGGTGCGATAGAGATAGGCCACCAGCGACACCAGGGTACCCAGTAGCACCGCCCGGTCCAGCGCAATGGTCAGGGTCGCCAGGAAGGTCACCCCTGCCACCAGCGCCTCGGTCCGGCTGACCCGCAGCACCTCGCGCCAACGCCCCACGTCCAGCAGGCCGCGGGCCACCAGCAGCAGGGTGGCGGAAATCGCCGCCAGCGGAATGGCGGCGATCAGCGCGCCGCCGAAGGCTACCAAGGCCACCACCAGCAGGGCGGCGAATACCGCCGCCAGCGGTGTGCGGGCGCCGGCTTCCAAGTTGGGCATGGATCTGTTCAGCGACCCGCAGGATACGTAGGCCGAGAAGCAACCACCGGCCAGATTGCCCAGCCCCTGCCCGATGAATTCGCGATTGATGTCCAGCCGCTGGCCGGAGCGCTGGGCGACTGCCTTGGCGATGGACAGCGACTGCCCCAGCGCTACCAGGGTCAAGGCCACGGCGATCCCGGAGAGATTGCCCAGGTCCGTCAGGGTGACATCCGGCAGATGGAAGGGCGGCAACGCCGAAGGGATGCGTCCCACCGTGGCGATCCCCTGGGCCGCGCCGGGCAGGCCACGCTCCAGCAGCCAGGCGCACAGGCAGCCGGCCAGCAGACCCAGCAGCATGGTCGGCCAGCGGGGGCGGAAACGGCGTAGGAGGAGGGTAGCCGCCAGGGTCACTAGGCCGATCACCAGTGACGGCCAGTGGATCGCCAGTGGATGAGCGAAGAGGTAGCCGAGGATGCCGAACGCCGAGGTGCCCAGGGGCGGCGACAGCCTGAACAGATCCTTCAGCGAATAGAGGCCGATCAGCACGGCGGCGCCGCTCATGAACCCCAGCAGCACCGACGGCGAGATGAAGTTGGCCACCGCGCCGAGACGCAGCGCCCCCACCGTCAACTGCAGCAGGCCGACCAACAAGGTCACCGCCAGGGCCAGGTCGATGTAAGGCCCGGAGCCGGCGAGCGCCAACGGCGAGAGGGCGGCGAGCAGGGCTAGCGAATTGGCGTTGGTCGGCCCGGTGACCACATGGCGGCTGGAACCCGCCAGGGCGGCGACGATGCAGGGCACCACGGCGCCGTATACCCCGTACTGCGGCGGCAATCCGGCCAGGGTGGCGAAGGCCACGCCCTGGGGCAGCGCCAGCACCGCCCCTAGCAGGCCCGCGCCCAGATCGGCTTTCAGGGTGCTGCGGTCCACCTCGCGAAGCCAGGGCAGCAGGGCGGAAAGGGCGGACATGGGGCGCTCCTGGAAAAGGGGTCGCTCACTCTACCGACTCCAGCGGTCAGCAGGCTACCGATGTCCCGCCGTCCACGGTCGTCGCCACGACATGCTGGGTCGACGGCGCAGCGTGTTCATTTCTTCACCAGCCGCCGCCGGCCCCGTGCCCATGGCGCTCTCGTGGCTTCATGCACGGGTTATCCACATCCCTGTGCACGGCCCCTGTGGGTAACTGCGCGCTCAGCCGTCCTGGCTGTTGGCGGCGATGCGATGGATCGACAGGTCGGCGCCCTGGTATTCCTCTTCCTGACTCAGGCGCAGACCCAGCACCGCCTTGAGCAGTCCGTACACCGCCAGCCCGCCGACCAGGGCGATGGCGATACCCAGCGCCGTGCCGGCCAGTTGCGCCAATAGGCTCACGCCGCCCAGCCCGCCGAGCGCCGTCTGGCCGAACAGGCCGCAGGCGATGCCGCCCCAGGCGCCGCAGAGTCCGTGCAGTGGCCAGACCCCCAGGACGTCATCCAGCTTCCAGCGCGTCTGCACCGCGGTGAAAGCCCAGACGAACAGTGCTCCTGCCACCAGTCCAGTCCCCAGCGCGGCGATGGGATGCATCAGATCGGAACCGGCGCAGACGGCTACCAGTCCGGCCAGCGGTCCGTTGTGCAGAAAGCCTGGGTCGTTGCGGCCCAGCAGCAGGGCGGCGACTGTCCCGCCGACCATGGCCATCAGCGAATTCAGGGCTACCAGGCCACTGACGCCGGCCAGGCTCTGGGCGCTCATCACGTTGAAGCCGAACCAGCCGACGATCAGGATCCAGGAGCCCAGCGCCAAGAAGGGAATGTTCGACGGCGGAAAGGCCACCAGCCGCCCTTCGCGATACCGCCCCTGCCGCGGCCCCAGCAGCAGTACCGCCGCCAGCGCCAGCCAGCCGCCTACGGCATGCACCACCACCGAGCCGGCGAAATCATGGAAACGCGCGCCGAACAGCGCTGCGAACCTGTCCTGCAGGCCTAGGTTGTTGTTCCACATCAGGCCCTCGAAGCACGGATAGACGAAGGCCACGATCAGCGCGGTAGCGCACAGCTGTGGTGCGAAGCGCGCGCGTTCGGCGATGCCGCCGGAAATGATGGCCGGGATAGCCGCGGCGAAGGTCGCCAGGAAAAAGAACTTCACCAGTCCGTAGCCACTGTCGGCGGTCAGTGCCTGCGCCGGGGCGAAGAAGGTCACGCCATAGGCGATCCAGTAACCGATAAAGAAATACACCAGGGTGGAAATGGCGAAGTCGGCGAGAATCTTGGACAGGGCGTTCACCTGATTCTTGTGACGCACCGTGCCGGCCTCGAGAAAGGCGAAACCGGCATGCATCGCCAGCACCATCACGGCACCCGCCAGCAGGAACAGGGTATTGGCACCATGGACCAGGGTGGCCACAGCGGAAGGCAGTTCGTTCATCAGGGCAGTCTTCTGAAAGGGTTTGCACCAAAAACATGCTCATCGGCCGTTTGATGCGCTATTTTTGTGCGCAATACGGCTCTCGGCAGGTCTATTCTTGCCGCCAGACAGAACTCAGGACTGGAATGGCGCAGGGGTGCGCCAAGGCGGTGCGGTTCGTTAAGGCGTGCACCGCCAAATAGCAAGGGTCGTGCCGCTAGAGGGCGTGCAGGATGATGCGTCCACTGCTCACATTGCTCAGGAGCGTCGCCACCTCGTCCCGTCGCTGCGGCTCCACCGCGATCCGCAGCGCGACCTCCAGGGCCTGGTAGTCCTCGTCGAGCACCATGACCGCCAGGGTCGCCAGTCGTGCCTTGAGCAACGGCCACTCCGCATAGGTGCAGGCGAAGCCGAACTCCTGGCGCACTACCAGCGGCTGCTTGCCCGCCTGTTGCAGACAGCGCGCGGCACAACCGCCATAGGCTCGCACCAGTCCGCCCGTTCCCAACTTGATACCGCCATACCAGCGAATGACCACTACCACGACCTGATCGCAATCCTGCCCCTCGATGGCGGCCAGAATGGGGCGGCCGGCGGTACCTCCGGGTTCGCCATCGTCGTTGAAGCGATACTGGTTGCCGAGCTTCCAGGCCCAGCAGTTGTGGGTCGCGGTCGGCACGCTCACCCGCTCGATGAAGGCCATGGCGGCGTCCACGCTCGCCACGGGGGCGGCAAGGGCGAGAAAACGGCTCTTGCGTACCTCTTCTTCGCAGGAGGCATCCTGCGTCAACGTGAACGTCATGGTGCCTGGAGACCCAGTCCCTTCAGCACGACATGGGTCAGTGTTCGGGACGCCTCCTCGAAATCCTGCCGCGTCAGGCGCGTACGTCCAGTCACCCGGCAGATCTGGCTGGCGAAGTCGGCATAGTGCTGGGTGCTGCTCCAGAGCAGGAAGATGAGGTGGATGGGGTCCACCGGGTCCATCTTCCCGGCAGCGATCCAGGCCTCGAACACCGCTGCCCGGCTGCGGAACCAGGCCTGGTAGTCCTGGTTGAAATACTCGTACAGGCAGGTGCCGCCGCCGATGATCTCCATGGCGAAGATCCGCGAGGCCAGTGGCTGGCGGCGAGAGAACTCCAGCTTGGCGCGAATGTAGCGGGCCAGCGCCTCGGCCGGATCGTCATCCACCGTCAGGTGGTTGAAGGTGCTGTCCCACAGCTCGAGGATATTGCCCAACACCGCCATGTAGAGGCCGAGCTTGTTGTTGAAATAGTAGTGGAGATTGGCCTTGGGCAGCCCCACGCGCTGGGCGATGGTGTTCATGCTGGTGCCCTTGAAGCCATTGCGGGCGAATTCCTCCTCCGCCGCGGCGAGGATCAGTTCCTCGTTCTTCTGCCGGATGCGACCGGCCGGTTTGTCCTGGCCGGTGTAGTGGGCGGGTACGAGTAGGGTCATGACGACTGCAGGGTCCGAAGGCGGGGCAGGCATCAATAGCGCACCCCTTGCCCTGGACACAAGTCTCCGCTCAAGGGTGCTGCGCCGAAGGATTGCCCTCGGTCACCGGTGCGGTGCGCTCCTCGGGCAGCAGCAGGTTGAGGAGGATGGCGGTGATGCCGCCACTGGTGATCGCGGTATCGAACAGATTCTTCACCAGCGGCGGCAATTGATCCAGCAGTGTCGGCTGGCTGGCTACGCCCAGCCCCACGCCTAGGGAGGTGGCGATGATCAGCAGGCTGCGGCGGTCCAGGCTGCACTGCGCCAGCAGGCGGATGCCCGCCGCAGCGACGCTGCCGAACAGCACCAGCGTCGCACCGCCCAGCACCGGCTTGGGGATCTGCTGCAGGACGGCGCCCAGTACCGGGAACAGGCCGAGCAGCAGCAGGATGCCGCCGATCCAGTAGCCCACGTAGCGACTGGCCACGCCGGTGAGCTGGATCACACCGTTGTTCTGCGCGAAGGTGGTGCTGGGAAAGGTATTGAAGGTAGCCGCCACCAGGCAGGCGACGCCATCGCCCAGCACGCCGCCGCGGATGCGCCGCAGATAGGCCGGTCCTTCGATCGGCTGCCGCGAGATCAAGCAGTTGGCGGTCAGGTCGCCGGTGGTTTCGAGGGTGCTGATCAGATAGATCAGCGCCACCGGCAGGAAGGCCGACCAGTCGAAGGCGAAGCCGAAGTGGAAGGGGAGGGGAACGCTCACCCAAGGCAGCGGTGGCAAGGGCTGGGGTTTCAGCAGGCTGCAGGCCCAGGCGGCCAGAGAGCCGACCAGCAGGCCGATCACCACCGCCGACAGCCGTAGCCAGGGCCGTCGTGACAGATTCAGGCCGATGATGACCACCAGCACCAGTCCGCCAAGCGCCAGGTTGGTCGGTGCGCCGAAGTCAGCCGCCTTGGCGCCGCCACCGAGGTCGGTGACGCCCACCCTGATCAGGCTTACACCGATCAGGGTGATGACGATACCCGTCACCAGGGGCGTGATCACCCGGCGCAACAGCCCCAGGCACTGGCTCAGACCGATCTGCACGAAGGCGCCGAAGAAACAGACGCCGAAGATCATCGCCAGGATGTCCTCCGGCGTGCCGCCACGCTGCTTCACCAGCATCCCCGCCGCCAGTACCGCCGACAGGAAGGAGAAACTGGTGCCCTGCAGGCAGATCATGCCCGCACCCAGCCCGCCAGGGGCCCGCGCCTGCAGGAAGGTGCCGACGCCCGACACCATCAAGCCCATGCTGATCAGATAGGGCAGGTGTTCTTGCAGGCCGAGGGCGCCGGCGATGATCAGCGGCGGGGTGACGATTCCCACGAAGCTGGCGAGCACATGCTGCAGCGCGGCGCAAAAAGCCGCGAGGGGCGCTGGGCGATCCTCCAGGCCATAGAGAAGATCGTCCCGGGAAGGAGTGGTCATGGATGATTACCTCGCATCGGATCCGCGGGTGCGGACGGCGGCAGGACCGTGGACGGCCCGGGCGACTTAGAATTGATACTTCACCAGGAAGCTGAAGACGCTCTGGTCGGTACGGAAACCTTCGCTGTCCTTAATGCCGTACTTGTCCGACCAGTAGTCGTACTCGGTACCTACATAAAGGTGCTTGGCGTCGTAGCCCATGGCCTTGCCCAGGTCGTACTTGATCTGCGGATTGAAGTGCAGGTTGGCGTGGTAGCTGCCCTTGTTGTTCATCACCCAATCCATATAGCCATCGATGAGCAGGTCCGAGTTGCCCAGCGGCAGGGTATAGGCCCATACCGGCGTGAGCTGCCAGGCCCCGGAGGAAGCGCTGCCGCCGTCGGGCTTGCGGTAATAGAGATTCAGCTGGAAATAGTCGAAGCCCGGCACCTTGAGATCGAAGCCTGGGCCCACCAGATAGTTGCGCTGGTCGCGGCCGGCGCCCCTGCCATCGTTCTGGTCGTATTCCAGCGTCGTGGCCAGCAGGACATCGCTGACCGGTCCGAAGGAGAGATCCTTACCGGACAACTTGCCGAACGACAGCCGCGGACTGACCTCGCCATAGAAGCCCTGGTGTCCGTCGCTGGCATTGCTCGCGCCGTTGAACCAGATGCTGTCGACGAACAGGAAGAGGTCGCCCCAGGTCCAGGCGCTGGCGTGCTCGAAGGTGATGGTCTGCTGAATATGCGGATCGACCCGGAAATCCTTGCCATATAGATAGGTGAGGCTTTCGCCATGCCACAGCAGCGGGCTGTCATCGGCCTCGACTGTAGCCGTGGCCAGCAGGCAGCCCATCAGTAGTGTGGTGGTTAAGATTCTGCGCATTTCAGTTCCCCAGATGACTTTCTCGTTATGGCTTCCTGTCCCTATGGTCAGGTATCGCCGTCTTTAGCAATATCGAAGCCACTTTCGTGAAAGCGAATAAAGTTATTTTTTTTCAATGATATAGACATTGATAGGGATGACTGCAGGCGACTGTTCCGAGCTGGAACCTGACCGCTCGCTCAGTTTCTGTGCAGGGCAGGCGTCCGCTTGGGTAGCTGTGCTTCGAAAGAGAGCGCGGTTCCGGCTGGCCGGTGCTAAGGTTCGTAACGACTCGGAGGAGACCGTCATGAAGTGGCTCGCTGGTATGTTCGCCGTCCTGCTCTGTAGTACCTCTGCGCTTGCCCAGGTCGCCCAGGGCGGGACCGGGCAGCCGGGCATCCTGATGATCACGCGCAACGACGCCTACTCAGGTTCGGGGTGTGATATCGGCCTGGTGATCCAGGGCCGCCTGGCCGGGACGCTCATGGCCGGCCAGAGTGCTTCCTTCAACCTGCCTCCGGGTGAGGTCGTGGTGAGCCTCACCTCGTCCGGGCCTGGCGCCTGCGCCGCCCCCATGGCCAGTGCCGTGTCCCAGTCCATCCTCTTGGCGCCCGGCGAGATCAAGCAATACCGGATCATCGGCACCGAGGCGGGCTATCGCCTGGCACCAATTCCCCTTTATTGAAGAATCTTGAAATAACCTGTTGACCTGTCCTGAAACTCCCCTATAATGCGCCCCACTTCCGGCGCAGACGCTGAAGTGCTTGAAAATCAAGCACTTAGGTCTGAGTCGGGCGAGGGGTTCAGGGATTCTTCGCCGTTTGGTCTTCACCTTCGGGTGGCAACGAAATGAAGGGGAGGGGTTGACAGGGTCTTGGGATGCTGTAGGATTCGCCTCCCGCTGCCGCGATCGGTTGAACTGGTCAGGCAA
>NZ_CAJYDW010000020.1 GCF_913774235.1 uncultured Pseudomonas sp.
TGTGTTGCTGATAATCTTGCGACATCAGACTTATCTCACAAGCACCCACACGAATTGCTTGATTCAACTTGTTAAAGAGCAGTTGGTTGCGACCGTAGCCGCTAACCGAGGCGCGCATTCTACGCTAGCCTCACATCCTGTCAAGCGTTGATTTGAACTTTTTCGTTTCAACTCAACCACTTGCGCCTGCCTGACCAGATCAACCGATCGCGGCAGCGGGAGGCGAATCCTACAGCATCCCAAGACGCTGTCAACCCCTCCCCTTCATTTCGTCGCCACCCGAAGGTGAAGGCTCAAATGGCGAGGACTCCGCAGACCCCTCGCCCGACTCAGACCTAAGTGCTTGATTTTCAAGCCGCTTCAGCGTCTGCGCCGGAAGTGGGGCGCATTATAGGGGAGTTTCAGGACAGGTCAACAGGTTATTTTTCAAAAAGGCAAAAAAGAAGGGGCTGCTTGCGCAGCCCCTTCTTTAGAGACCCAGGCTCAACCGGTGCGACGACCGCGCCAAAGCGTCATCACAGGACCGGAGACGGCGTAGGCCAAGAAGCCCAGCAGCAGGACGCGTGGCGGATCGGTGAAGATGACGGCGAAGATGAGTACGGCGATCAGGATGACTACGAAAGGTACCCGCCCTTTCAGCCCCAGGGTTTTGAAGCTCCAATACTTGAAGTTGCTGACCATGAGCATGCCGGCCGCGGCCACCATCAGGGCAACGAGCAAGGACAGCTTGGAGCCGAGGATGCCGAAGTCACTGAAGCACCAGACGGTACCGGCTACCAGAGCGGCAGCCGAAGGACTGGCCAGGCCAATGAAGTAGCGCTTATCCACCGAGCCAATCTGGGTGTTGAAGCGGGCCAGACGCAAGGCGGCGCCGGCCACATAGATGAAGGCGACGGCCCAGCCGACGTTACCCAGGCCGCTAAGCGCCCACTGATAAGCCAGGATCGCCGGGGCGACACCGAAGGCGACCATGTCGGACAGCGAATCGTATTGTTCGCCGAAGGCACTCTGGGTATTGGTCATGCGGGCGACGCGACCATCCAGGCCATCGAGGACCATGGCAATGAAGATCGCCGCGGCCGCAGCCGAGAAGCCGGCGGAGGCGACGTCGTATTGCCCCTGGGTGAAGGCGGTCTGGGCAGCGACGCCCTTGATGATGGAATAGAGGCCGGCGAAGAGCGCCGCGGTGGTGAAAAGGTTGGGCAACAGGTACACGCCACGGCGTCTGATCTTGCGCCCCTGGGCGTCCTGGGTTTCCTCGATGTGCTCATCCACAGGGATGAGGCCGTCGGTGGTGGAAGGGGACGGGGTTTCTTCGGGACGCTCGCTCATGGATTTTCCTTGGGCATTACCTGACGGGTTGGACTGACCCCATGCGGGCAGGGTTCAGCCTAACCTCCCATGCTAAGGCATTGCCGTGGTCGTGGGCAGTGCAATAAAAAACGCGGCCGAGGCCGCGTCTTTACCGTTCGTTACAGGGCAGCGCCCTGCCCGATCAGTTCTTGGTCTTGTCGACGATCTTGTTCGACGCGATCCAGGGCATCATGGCCCGCAGCTTCTCGCCGACCTGCTCGATGGGGTGAGCAGCGTTGTTGCGGCGGTAGGCGGTCATGGAGGCGTAGTTGGACGCACCCTCGGCCACGAACATCTTGGCGTACTCGCCATTCTGGATGCGCTTGAGCGCATTCTTCATGGCGGCGCGGGACTCGGCGTTGATCACCTCGGGGCCGGTCACGTACTCGCCGTACTCGGCGTTGTTGGAGATCGAGTAGTTCATGTTGGCGATGCCGCCTTCGTACATGAGGTCGACGATCAGCTTGAGTTCGTGCAGGCACTCGAAGTAGGCCATTTCCGGCGCGTAGCCAGCTTCGACCAGGGTTTCGAAACCGGCCTTGACCAGCTCGACCGCACCACCGCACAGCACGGCCTGCTCGCCGAACAGGTCGGTTTCGGTCTCGTCCTTGAAGGTGGTTTCGATGATGCCGGTACGGCCGCCGCCGACGCCGCAGGCGTAGGACAGGGCAACGTTCTTGGCATTGCCGGAAGCGTCCTGGTGAACGGCGACCAGGTCAGGGATGCCGCCACCCTTGACGAACTCGGAGCGCACGGTGTGACCCGGAGCCTTGGGAGCGATCATGATGACGTCCAGGTCAGCGCGGGGCACGACCTGGTTATAGTGGATGGCGAAGCCGTGGGCGAAGGCCAGGGTAGCGCCCTGCTTCAGGTTCGGCTCGATCTCGTCCTTGTACAGCTTGGACTGGAATTCGTCGGGGGTCAGGATCATGACCACGTCGGCGGAGGCGACGGCGTCCTTCACCGGCTTGACGGTCAGGCCATGGGCTTCGGCCTTGGCCACGGTGGCGGAGCCGCTACGCAGACCGACGACGACGTCGACGCCGGAGTCTTTCAGGTTGCAGGCGTGGGCGTGGCCCTGGGAGCCGTAGCCGATGATGGCGACCTTCTTGCCCTGGATGATGGAAAGGTCACAGTCTTTGTCGTAGTAAACGCGCATTGCAGGTTCTCCTGGAAAAGGGGGTATCAGATGCTCAGGGCTTTGTCGCCACGGGATATTCCGGTCACGCCGCTACGCACCACCTCGAGGATGGACGCGGCGCCGATCGCCTGGATGAAGCTGTCGATCTTCTCGCTGGTGCCCGCCAGCTGAATGGTATACACGCTGCTGCCGACGTCCACGATCTGGCCGCGGAAGATGTCGGTGGTGCGCTTGACCTCGGCGCGTTGGGCGCCGGTGGCCTTGACCTTGATCAGCAGGAGTTCGCGCTCGATGTGGGCGCTCTCGGACAGATTGACCAGTTTCACCACCTCGATGAGCTTGTTGAGGTTCTTGGTGATCTGCTCGACCGTCTCTTCCTGGCCGATGGTGGTCAGGGTCAGGCGCGACAGGGTCGGGTCCTCGGTCGCGGCGACCGTGAGGCTCTCGATGTTGTAGTTGCGCTGGGAGAACAGGCCGACCACGCGGGACAGGGCGCCGGGCTCGTTTTCCAGCAGCAGGGAGATGATGTGTCTCATGGTCAGGTCCGCTCCGTCTTGCTCAGCCACATGTCGCGCATCGCGCCATCCTTGATCTGCATCGGGTAGACGTGCTCGGTGTTGTCCACGGCGATGTCGAGGAAGACCAGGCGATCCTTCATGGCGAAGGCTTCGGCCATCATCGGCTTGAGGTCTTCCAGACGCTGGATGCGCATGCCGACGTGGCCATAGGCCTCGGCCAGCTTGACGAAGTCCGGCAGGGATTCCATGTAGGAGTGGGAGTAGCGGCTGCTGTACTGCATGTCCTGCCATTGGCGGACCATGCCCAGGGCACCGTTGTTGAGGCAGACGATCTTCACCGGCAGGTCGTACTGCATGCAGGTGGAGAGTTCCTGGATGTTCATCTGCACACTGCCTTCGCCGGTGACGCAGGCGACGTCGGCATCGGGGAAGTTGAGCTTGACGCCCATGGCCGCCGGGAAGCCGAAGCCCATGGTGCCCAGGCCGCCGGAGTTGATCCAGCGATTGGGCTTGTCATAGCGGTAGTACTGGGCAGCGAACATCTGGTGCTGACCCACGTCGGAGGTGATGTAGGCATCGCCCGCGGTGACGTCGTACAGGGTCTCGATGACGGTTTGCGGCTTGATGATGCTGCCGTCGCCCTTGTTGTAGGGGAACATCTCGCGACCGCCACGCCATTCCTCGATCTGCTTCCACCAGGCGGCCTGGCTTTCGGCGTGGGGCTTCTCGCTCAGCTCGCGGACCACGGCGACCATCTCGGCGAGGACGCTGTCCACCGGTCCGACGATGGGCACGTCGGCCTTGATGGTCTTGGAGATGGAGGCCGGGTCGATATCGACGTGGATGATCTTGGCGTTCGGGCAGAAGCGCTTGGCGCCGTTGATGACGCGGTCATCGAAACGGGCACCCACGGCGAGGATGACGTCGCTGTGGTGCATGGCCAGGTTGGCCTGGTAGCTGCCATGCATGCCGAGCATGCCGAGGAACTGGCGATCGCTGCCGGGATAGCTACCCAAACCCATCAGGGTGTTGGTGACCGGCAGGTTGAGCAGGCGGGCCAGCTCGGTGAGGGCACTGGAGGCACCACCGAGGATGACACCACCGCCCGCATAGAGGATCGGCCGCTTGGCCGCGACCAGCATCTCGATGGCCTTGCGGATCTGGCCGGAGTGACCGCGTTGCGCCGGGTTGTAGGAGCGCAGCTTGACCTTCTTCGGATAGACGTATTCGTACTTCTTGGTCGGATCACCCATGTCCTTGGGGATGTCCACCACCACCGGGCCGGGACGGCCGGACTCGGCGAGGTAGAAGGCCTTCTTGAGGACTTCAGGGATCTCGGAAGGATGCTTGATGATGAAGCTGTGCTTCACGATCGGCCGGGAGATGCCGACCATGTCGGTTTCCTGGAAGGCATCGGTGCCGACCATGTTGCTCGGCACCTGGCCGGATAGGACCACCATGGGGATGGAGTCCATGTAGGCGGTGGCGATACCGGTGATGGCATTGGTCGCGCCGGGACCGGAGGTCACCAGGACCACGCCGGCCTTGCCGGTAGCGCGGGCGTAGCCGTCGGCCATGTGGGTGGCGGCTTGTTCGTGACGAACCAGGATGTGGTTGAGCGCCGGTTCCTTGAACAGGGCGTCATAGATGTGCAGCAGGGCACCACCCGGGTACCCGTAGATGTGTTTCACGCCCTCGTCGCGCAAGAAGCGGACGACCATCTCAGCGCCAGTTAATAGCTCCACGTATCACCTCATTCCACGCGTGGCGAACGCCCATCTGGGACGTTCAAGGTTCGGTTGACTGCAAGGCAGAGCACGGGCGACGGTGATCACCGACGATTCAGCTGCCTAGAAAGCCTTGTTGGAAGATTCCGATGAATGCTGGAGCTTCCACCCGACGCGAGGTAACGCGGTGCAGGGTATTTGACTGTGGCGGCGCGGGTAGGCACCTCATGGTCTGCCGAGGAGTCAGCTTTGGGCCGATTCGCTACAGCGAACTTTGGATTGTTCGCATTCGTCCGACGCAAGTCAAGCCGAAAGGTGCGGTTGCCCACAATCGGCGGCCGGTGGTCGGCCCTGGTGAAATGGTCGACGCCAACTCTTATAGTGGGGCCTTGCCCTTCCGCCTATAGGATTCCCATGCGCTCGATCTTCTGGCTTCCTGCCCTGGTTTTCGTCTGCAGCCTGTCCGCCCAGGCCGCCCAGGTCTACAAGTGGACCGACGACAAGGGCGTTACCCACTTCAGTGCCCAGCCGCCCGAGGGCCAGAAGGCCAATGAGGTGGACGTGAAGGTGGCACCCCAGATCAATGGCGGTGGCAGTGCGCCCACCTACAAGCTGCCCAACGGTGCCCAGCAGCCATCGGTCTCCAACGACGCCCAGCAGCAGGAACTCGAGCGCAAGGTGAAGGCGCAGGTGCGCGAGGATCAGGCCAAGGTACAGGCGTACTGCGACCAGTCACGCCAGAATCTGGCCCAGCTGCGCAACAATCCCCGCGTCATGGTGCAGTCGGGTCGGGGCGAAACCCGCCGCCTGACCGAGGAAGAGCGCGAGCAGCGGGCCGCGGAGATCCAGCTGTCGATCGAGCAGAATTGCGGCAAGTGACTCAGGCGCTTTCGATGAGCCGATCGAATTCGGCCAGGGAGGCCAGCAGGGGCAGCACGGGATCGAGGTCGCCCTGGTAGACGACCTCGGCCATCGGCCGGATACCCGAGCGTACCGGTAGCGTGCCGTCGCTCTCGATGATCAGTTTCATCCGTGGCAGGAAAATCCACTGCAGCCACTGGGCGAAGCTCAGGGTGTCGACGCAGAAGGGCTCCTGGCTGGCCAGGGCTTCGGCACTGGGCGCGTGCACCGACCACCAGCCGAGCAGGCGCAATTCACGCTCGATCTGCAGCAACTGATCGGCCAGGGCGGGCAGGCGCTCGTCCATCAGGTGCCCGCCTGGGCTTTCTGCCGTGCCAGGGCGGCGCCGGACGCATCGCCCTGGGCTTCGCGGGCCTGGGCGATCAGTTGCCAGAGACTCGCTTGCAGCGCCGGCCGACCGTTGGCATAGGTAAGGGCACGGCGAGCCAGTTGCTCGCCCTGGGCGGGATCGTTCTGTGCCAGACGCACCTGCGCCAGCCGATAGAGCACCTGGGGCTCCCGTGGCGCGATGCGCATGGCCCGCTCCAGACTCGAGGAGGCACCGTTGAGGTCGCCACCGGTCTGCTGTTGCTGCGCAGTGGTGAGCAGCGCCAGGACCGGCCCGTCCAGCTGTTCGTCGGCGGCCAGACCGCCACCGGTGGCGGCGCCCGCAGACGGAATGCCCGAAGGGGCACTGCTGGCGGCGCCGTAGCCGGTCTGATTGGCCGGCGGATAGACCGGTTGGGAGTAGCTGGGCTGCGCCGGCGCCTGGGCGGCAGGCGCGCTGGGACTGGACGAGGTGATCAGCGGCGCGGACGCGGCCGGGGCGGCATAGGTCTCCAGGGGTGCGGAACTGCCGCTCGGCACCATGACGGTCACCCCGGAGTCGGCCGGCGCACTGGGCGCAGTGGCGACCGGCGCCTGGCGCTGGACCGGCATGGGCCGGTTGTTGCCCTGGCGATAGAGTTCGCCATTGGAGACGGGGCCACCGGAGTCGACCACGGGAATGGCGCCACGCTGCGGCGTGGCGCAACCGGCGAGAAGAACGCCGGCGATCATCACCGGCCAGACTGCTTTCGTCACCTTGGGACCTCTCAATTCAACCAACCCTTGACCCAATCCATGACCGGATTGCCGCCGTTGCCGCTCTGCCCGGCGGCGGGTGCGGCCGGCGCGCCACAGGAGGCACCCGGCGGCGGCTCACTGCCGCGAATATAAGGCATCTGCACGGCATTGGGACACGAGGGGTCGGTGCCGCGACCGGTCGTGGCATCCACCCAGGCCTGGACCACGTTGTCGGGCACCGGCATGTCCAGCGAGACCGGATCGGCGCGGCGCATGAAGTTGCTCCACACCTGCAGGGCGCCGGTCGCGCCGGTCAGGGGGGTTTTGCCGTTGTCGTCGCGACCCAGCCAGACCACCGCGAGCAGGTCCTGGCTGAAGCCGGAGAACCAGCTGTCGCGGGAGTCGTTGGTGGTACCGGTCTTGCCCGCCAGGTTCACGCTGGTGGGAATCTGGTTGTAGACCGAGCGCCCGGTACCTTCGCGCATGACACGCTGCATGGCGTACTGCACCAGGTAGATGGCGCCGGTGTCGAAGCGCTGTTCGATCTGGAAGGGATAGCGCTTGAGCGGCTCGCCATTGGCGTCGAGCACGCTGCGGATGCTGCGCAACGGGGTGTTGAAACCGCCGTTGGCCAGCGTCTGGTACATGGTCGCCACTTCCATGGGCGTCAGGGCGCCAGCACCGAGCAGGGTCGCCGGATAAGGAGGCAGGGCACGGCTCACGCCCAGGCGCTGGACGGTCTTGAGCACCTCGGGCACGCCCAGGTCGAGGCCCAGGCGCGCGGTGGACAGGTTGTAGGAGTGCGCCAGCCCCTGGTAGAGGAAGATGGTGCCGTGGGCCTTGTGCTCGTAGTTCTGCGGCCGCCAGACCTGACCGTCGGCACCCTTGACCGAGAAGGGTTCGTCCTGGATCAGGGTGGTCAGGGTGTACTTGCTGGGCCGCTCCAGGGCAGTGAGGTAGACCGCCGGCTTGATCAGCGAGCCGACCTGACGGACCGCATCGAGGGCGCGGTTGTAGCCGGCGAAGCGCGGATCGCGACCGCCGAGCAGGGCTTGGACCTCACCGGTTTCCGGGTTGGTCACCACCATGGCCGACTCGACGTTTTCCGCGCCCTTGCGGCCATCGATGCGCTTCAAGGCCTCGGCCATGGCGGCCTCGGCCTTGGTCTGCAGGATCGGATCGAAGCTGGTGAAGATGCGCAGGCCTTCCTCGGTAAGGTCTTCGTCGCGGTAATCCTGCTTCAGCTGGCGCTTGACCAGATCGACGAACGCCGGGAAGGAGCTGTTGGTCAGGCTGCCGGCCTTGGTGATACCCAGCGGCCGGGCCTTGGCAGCCTCGGCTTCGGTGGGACTGACCACGCCCTGCTCGGCCATGAGGTCGAGCACCAGATTGCGGCGCGCCATCGCACGCTCGGGATAGCGACGCGGATTGTAGTAGGAGGGTCCCTTCACCAGACCGATCAGCAAGGCCACCTGGTGCAGCTTCAGTTCGCTGAAGGGCTGGCCGAAGAAGTACTGGGCAGCCAGACCGAAACCGTGGATGGCGCGGGAGCCGTCTTGACCGAGGAAAACCTCGTTGAGGTAGGCCTCGAGGATTTCCTGCTTGCTGTAGTGCAGCTCCAGCAGCAGCGCCATGAGCGCTTCGGTGCCCTTGCGGGTGATGCTGCGCTCGTTGGTGAGGTAGAAGTTCTTCACCAGCTGCTGGGTCAGGGTACTGCCGCCCTGGCGAACCTGGCCGCTGGTGGCGTTGACCCAGACGGCGCGGGCGATGGACTTGGGCGAGACGCCGTGGTGATGCCAGAACTCACGGTCTTCGACCGCCACCAGGCCATCGACCAGGTGCGGCGGCGCCTGGTCCAGCTTGATGAGGATGCGGTCTTCATTGTGCGCCGGATAGATGCCGCCGATCATCAGCGGCTCGAGGCGGGCTACGGCGAGGTTGCTGCCATCCAGGGCGCTGACGCCCGACACGGTGCCGCCGGCGAAGCGCACGCGGATCGCCCGGGGCGGCTCGACACCCTCGTAGAACTGGAAGCCGCGGGTATTCAGATCGACCGTGGAGGCACCCACGGCGACGCTGCCGGGACCGTCCACGGTCTTTTCGCGGCGATAGCCGAGGGCATCGAGCTCGGTGAGGAAGTCGTCGCGGCTCAGCTTGACGCCGTTGAACAATTCCAGCGGCCGGGCATAGACCTTGGCCGGGATGGTCCAGCGCTTGCCGGAGAATTTTTCCTGGACCACGGCATCGAGATAGATGCACAGGCCGGCCAGGCCAACCAGCGCGACCAGGCCGAGCTTGATTGCCCAGCCGGAGAGACGGCGCCAGTCGAAGGTCTTGCGCTTGCGGGAACGGGAGGATCGGGGTCGCTTCATGGCGGCGGATTATACGCAGGTTGCCCAGCGCTCGGCACCGGTCGACCAACGCTTCGTCAGCTCTCGTTCATGGCCTCCATGAAGGGCGCGCGGCTTGCGTGGGGAGCTTTGGCAGGGATAATGCCGGCATCCATTTCTATTAAGGATCGCCCGTGAGCCAGCTCCTGATTTCCGCCCTGCAGAACCCGGCGCTCTATCCCCACCCGACGTCGGCGTTTCGGGTCATCGAAACCCACATTTCCTGGGTCGTGCTGACGGGCGAAGTCGCCTACAAGATCAAGAAGCCGGTGAACTTCGGCTTTCTCGACTTCACCGAGCTGGAGGCGCGCGGCCATTTCTGCCGTGAGGAGCTGCGCCTCAACCAGCGCCTGACCCGCGATCTCTATCAAGACGTGGTGGCCATCACTGGCAGCGAAAACGCGCCGCAACTGGGTGGCGACGGTCCCGTGATCGAGTACGCCCTGCGCATGCGGGAATTTCCCCAAAGTCAGTTGCTCAGCGAGGTGCAGCAACGCGGCGAACTGACCGAGGCGCACATCGACGCCCTGGCCGAGCAGATCGCCCGCTTCCATCTGGCGGCGCCACGAGTGGCACCGGAGCATCCGCTGTGCACGCCGAACGCCGCCATGGCGCCGGTACGGCAGAACTTCGAGCAGATCCGTGCCATGCTCGACGAGGCCGCCGATCTCAGGCAACTCGATCAGCTCGAAGCCTGGGCCGAGGCCAGCTACGCCCGCCTGCTACCACTGTTCGAGGCGCGTTGCCGCGAGGGCTACATCCGCGAATGCCACGGCGACATCCACCTGGCCAACGCCACCCTGCTCGATGGCGAGGTGGTGCTGTTCGACTGCATCGAATTCAACGAACCCTTCCGCCTGACCGATACCCTGGGCGACGCCGGCTTCCTGGCCATGGACCTGGAGGACCGCGGCCTTGGGGCGCTGAGCAACAGATTCGTCAATGCCTACTTCGAGGCGACCGGCGATTACCAGGGGCTGGCCCTGCTCGACTTCTACAAGGCCTATCGCGCCATGGTGCGCGCCAAGATCGCCCTGTTCCGCCTAGGCCAGGCCGAGGATGCGGCGCTGCGCGCCGAGATCCTCGCCGCCTATCGCAGCTACACTGCGCTGGCCGAAGGCTACACCCGGGTGCCCCAGCCCTTCGTGGCGGTGATGCATGGCGTGTCGGGCATCGGCAAGAGCACCGTGGCCCTGGCGCTGGTGGAGGCGCTTGGCGCCATTCGCCTAAGATCCGACGTCGAGCGCCAGCGGCTCTATGCCGACAGCGACGAAGCCACGCGCTACAGCGCCGCGGCCGGCGAGGCGACCTATGCTCGGCTGCACGAACTGGGCGCCCAGGTGCTGGCGGCCGGCTATCCGCTGGTACTCGACGCCACCTATCTCAAGCAGAGCCAGCGCGAGGCCGCCCAGACCCTGGCCGAAGCCCAGGCGGCGCCCCTGCTGATCATCGACTGCCAGGCGGACGACGAACTCATCGCCCGCTGGCTGCAGGAGCGCCAGGCCGCGGGGACCGATCCGTCCGAGGCTACCCTTGCCGTGGTGGCGGCGCAGCGCCAGGCGCAGGACAGCCTGACGCCGGCCGAGCAGGATCTCGCCCTGGTGGTGGAATTGGGCCGCACCGGACAGTTGGAGGCCCTGCCCGCTCGCATCAGCCGCCGGCTGGGCCGCATTCAGCCATGAGCGTAACCTCTCGGAGGACAGAACAAGCGTTCCGTCACAGCGCGTAGGGTTGCGGATTTACCGTCGCCGACGAGCGGCTTATCGTGCGATCCACGTCACAACCTCTGCGTAACAAGAAGGAATTGGCACCATGTACCTCATCGGCGATCAGCCTCCCTATGTCGATCAGTTGCGCCAGGCGCTGCAGGCCCTTCCCGCGCAACTGCTCAGTGGCGTGACGCCGAGTCGGCAGCCCCTGTACCTGAGTCCGGCCGAGCTGCTGCAGGACTGGATGCGTGACGACGAGGTCTATCTGATCCAGCAGGGCCCCTTGCGGGTGGTGCTGGATCAGCGGGCACTGTTCCAGCTCGACGAGGGCGACCTGATCGGCCTGGGCCAGACGCTCGACCTGCCCAGCCTCGGCTACGAGAGCGAGGCCGAGGTGCTGATCCAGCCCTATGGCCGCGAAGCCTTCCTGGCGGCGGCGACCGCCACCCCTGCCCAGCGCGACGCCTTGCTGCGCTATCTGCTGGGCCAGCAGGCGCTGCTGGCCCAGGCACTGATCCGCCTCAAGCCACCGATGACCCAGCCGGCCACGGGCTTTCGCCGCTATGCAGCGGGCGACGAGATCATCCGCCAGGGCGATTCCGCCGAGCACGTCTTCGTCATCACCGAGGGCCACGCCGAGGCCTGGGTCGACGGCTGCAAGGTCGGAGAGGTTTGCCAGGATGAGATCGTCGGCGCCCTGGCGGTCTTCACCCATACGCCGCGCACGGCCAGCGTGATCGCCAAGACCGCCTGCACGGTGCTGGTGATCCCCCAGGACCAGTTCGTCGCACTGATGGAGACCACCCCGCGGATCGCCCACAGCCTGATCGAGAACATGGCGCGCCATATCGACTCGCTGAACAAGGAAGTGACCCGCCTGCGGGGCATCCCGGAACGACCTTCCGGAAGCAATTAAGAAATATTCTCGAATACGCTTGACGCTGGAATGAGAATTGTTATTATTCAACTCAGCCGGTCGCGAGACTGGTCGATAACTGAAGGTCCAGCAGTTGGTCTTTCGGGTTATCTCCTCATCAGGCTAATCACGGTTTTGGACCCGGCTCTGCCGGGTCTTTTTTTGTCTGCGATTCCTGAATCAGCGCCGGTCGAATACCGGCGGAGCGAACCCCACCGGCCGGTAGTCGGTGAGCTCATAGGCGGCCCTTAGCTGAGCGTCGGCCTGAGCTGCGGCTGCGTCGTCCCGGGCATGGATGAGGCCCAAGGGTCGTCCCTCGCCCACCCACTCGCCTGGTAGGGCCAGCTCGGCAAGGCCTACGGCGGGATCTATGGCGTCTTCCGGGCGCTGTCGTCCTCCGCCGAGCGTCACCACCAGCAGCCCCAGGGCACGGGTATCGATCCGCCGTACCCACGCCGGACTCGACGGCTGGACGGCGCGCACCACCGGCGCCCGCGACAGGTGCTGCCAGGGAGACGTCGTCAGGCCAGGGGGACCACCCAAGGCCTGGTTCATGGCGGCGAAGCGCTCCAAGGCCGCGCCGCTGTGCCAAGCTGCGAGCAACTGGCGCCTGGCCGCCATGGCATCTGCTGCCAGTCCAGCCAGTTGCAAGGCCTCTTCGGCCAGCGCCAGGACCACCTGCCAGAGGCGCTCGCTGCGGACCTCCCCAGCCAGCAAGGCGATGGCCTCCGCCACCTCCAAGGCATTGCCGGCGCTGCGGGCCAGAGGCTGCTCCATATCGGTGACCAGGGCGCGGGTGCGTACGCCAGCGGCCTCGGCGACCTGGACGATGCTGTCGGCCAGGCGCTGCGCCGCCTCCGTCTCGGCCATGAAGGCGCCGCCGCCGGTCTTGACGTCCATGACCAGTACGTCGAGGCCGGCAGCGAGTTTCTTCGCCAGGATGGAGGCGGTGATGAGGTCGACGGATTCCACCGTGGCCGTGACGTCGCGGATGGCATAGAGCCGACGATCGGCCGGGGCGAGATCGGCGTCGGGGCCGACGATGGCGCACCCCACCTCGGCCACCACCTGGCGAAAGCGCGCCAGCCCGGGGCGAATGCGATAGCCGGGAATGCTCTCCAGCTTGTCCAGGGTGCCACCGGTATGCCCCAGGCCGCGCCCGGATATCATCGGCACATGGCAACCACAGGCGGCGAGCAGGGGCGCCAGCACCAGGCTGGTGAGATCGCCCACGCCGCCGGTGGAATGCTTGTCCACCACCGGACCGGGCAGGTCCCAGCGCAGCACCTGGCCGCTGTCGCGCATGGCCAGGGTCAGGGCGGTACGCTCGGCGGCGGTCATGCCACGCAGCAGGGTGGCCATGGCGAAGGCGGCGATCTGGCCTTCGCTGAGGCTGTCGTCGGCGATGCCTTGCACGAAGCGCTGCAGGTCCGCCGCGGACAGCTCCAGGCCATCACGCTTCTGGCGGATCACCTCTTGGGCGAGCCACATGGGCGGACTCCTTAGAAGTCGTCGAAGGCGCCGGGCAGCAGTTCGGCCAGGGTCCAAGTACGGGTCAGACCCGGCTGGCTGCCGCTGCAGACGATGGTGGCGTCGGGCGCCATCAGCTCCAGCAGCACCTGGCGACAGGCACCGCAGGGACTGATCAGGGGCACACCCGGCGCATGGATGGCCATGGCGGTGAAGCTGCGCGGCGGCAGGCCCTGGCTGATGGCGGCGAACAGGGCGCTGCGTTCGGCGCAGTTGGTCAGGCCGTAGGAGATGTTCTCCACGTTGCAGCCGTGGACGACCCCGCCCTCGGCAGTCAGCAGGGCGGCGCCCACGGGAAACTCGGAGTGCGGGCAATAGGCGCGCGAGGCAGCGGTGACCGCTTCCGGCAGCAGCGCGGCCAGGTGCGCAGGCAAGTTGGTGCTCATGTCAGTCTCCCGATCAGAATTGATAGCCCACCCCCGCATAGTAGCCCCAGCCGTTGGAGCGCCCCTCGAAGGAGCCCTCGCCGAAATTCAGCTCGGTGCCATCCCGCCAGTTGCCGCCATTGTGGAAGTGGCGCGCGGCGAACATGAAGCGCAGGTGGGTGAAGGCATAGAGCAGCACGTTGGTGGACACGGTGGCGTTGGCCGTGCGGCCCGGCTCGTCGCCCAACTTCGAGCCGAAATCGAAGTTGGTGAAGCCGACATAGGTCAGGGAGGCGCCGTTATCGAACTTGGCCAGCGGCCAGATGTACTTGAGCTGCGCCCGATAGCCGTCCCAGGAATCCTCGTTGGCGGCGCCATAGTTTTCCCACTGGCGGCGGCCGTAGAGGTTGGCGGACAGCAGTACCGGGGTATGGGTCTCGATGTCGGTACCGAAGCCGGCGTAGAGGGTGTTCTGCCGACTGGCCTGGCTGCTGCCGTGATCGTAGATCCAGTCGAAGGCCAGGTACCACTCCTTGAACGGTCCGAAGGCCAGCGAGCGACCGGTTAACTGATCGATGGAAATCCGCGGCTCGTGTTCCATGAACAGCGGCGAACCGCGATCCCATACCCCGCTGTCATGGCTGTTGCCGATGCCCAGTACCCTGGGTACGTCGATGTAGCCATAGAGTTCGAAGGGCCCCTTGCGGCCGAAGTACTCGTACTCCAGATAGACGTCGTCCACGGGCTGCGGGCCGAAGCTGATGTCCTTGCTGCCGATCAGGGTCAGATCCTGGTTGTACCAGGACGACAGATAGGGCGAGCGATTGTCCGTCTGTTGCGCGGCGGGACTGGCGGTCTCGCCCTGGGCGCTGTCGGTAGCGACGGCAGGGGCGGCGAATAGCGGAGCACTGCAGCAGAAGAGGAGCGGTAGCGCGCCGAGGTGCGCGCGACGGAGGCGGGAAAACGTCATGCGGAGTTGTTCCTGAGCTAAGACTTTAAGAAGCCGCGGACGGCTCGTGGCGGCGAAGCAGGGGCGCACCACGGTCATCCGCTGTTACGTTTTGGCGCATCCAGGACAGCTGTGCACCATAAAGTGGACCGAATGGTCCAATCGACATCGAGCTAGAGACCGATGAAGAAGCCGGCCAGAGCCGCGCTCATCAGATTGGCCAGGGTGCCGCCAAGCATGGCGCGCAGACCCAGTTGCGCCAGTTCGTGACGGCGCTGAGGCGCGATGCCACCCAGACCGCCGAGCTGGATGGCGATGGAAGAGAAATTGGCGAAGCCACAGAGGGCGAAGGTGACGATGACCTGGGTATGCGCCGACAGCGGCTGGACACCGGCGGCCGCGGACTTGACCGGGTCCAAGTAGGTCGAGAGATCGGCGTAGGCGACGAATTCGTTGAGCACCAGCTTCTGGCCGATGAAGCCGCCGGCCTGCACCGCCTCGCTCCAGGGCACGCCGATGAGGAAGGCCACCGGCGCCAACAGATAGCCCAGCACCAGTTGCATGCTCAGTTGCGGCATGCCGAACCAGCCACCGCACCAGCCAAGGATGCCGTTGAGCAGGGCAATCAGGGCGATGAAGGCCAGCAGCATGGCGCCCACCGCCAGGGCGATGCGCAAGCCGACCTGGGCCCCCTCCGCCGCCGCGTCTATGACGTTGGCCGGACGCTCCTCGCCCTCCCCCAGGGTCTTCATGGTCTGGTCGCGCGGCTGCTCGGTCTCCGGCTCCATCAGCTTGGCCATCAGCAGACCGCCTGGCGCGGCCATGAAGCTGGCGGCGATCAGGTATTTCAGCTCCACCCCCATGCCAGCGTAGCCCAGCAGCACCGAGCCAGCCACCGCGGCGAAGCCCCCGACCATGATGGCGAACAACTCCGAGCGCGTGAGATCGGCGATGAAGGGCCGTACCACCAGGGGCATTTCCGACTGACCGAGGAACAGCGTGGCGGTGACCGTGGTGGACTCCACCCGGCTGGTGCCGAGCAGGGCATGCAGCGCGCCGCCCACCAGGCGAATGATCCAGCCCATGATGCCCAGGTAGTAGAGCACCGCGATCAGGCTGCCGAAGAAGACGATCAGCGGCAGCACCCGTACGGCGAAGACGAAGCCGCCGTTACCGAAGTACTCGAACATCTTGGGTCCGGCGAGACCGCCGAAGAGGAATTCAATGCCCTTGTCGGCATAGAGCTGCAGCGAGGCGACGGCGCCGGAGACACCGCCGAGTACCTCCTGACCCCAGGGGATATAGAGCACGAACAGGCCAAGACCGGCCTGCAAGAGGAAGGCGGCGAGTACGGTACGCACTCGAATGGCGCGGCGCTGACGGGAGAAGAGGATGGCGATCGCCACCAGCAACAGCATGCCCAACACAGAGATCATCGACGGACTCCTCAACAGGATCGCCGATTGCGGCGATCGATGGGCGAAATCCGTAAGCAAGGCGCCTGCCAGATCCTGTCTGGGCGATCAGCTTTTTTGTGACTGGTCAGTCAGCGAGACGCAGCGGTTGTGCCAATTGCAGACCCGCGGGCGAGAGCTGCGCACCATAGGCCAGTACCTGCACGCCCTGCCGGCGCGCCTCGGCCAGGGCCAGGGCATAGGCGGCATCGATTTCCGCCGCCGGGCGCACCGCCTCGATGCCGTCGAGCAGCACGCAATAGAGCAATACCGCACGCTGCCCTGCCGCAGCCAGCGCCGCCAACTCGCGCAGATGGCGGGCACCGCGGGTGGTGACCGCATCGGGGAAGGCGGCGATGGCGCTGTCGGCGAAGCCCAGGGTGACGCTCTTCACCTCCAGGTACAGCGGCCCGGCGGGATACTCCAGGCGAAAGTCGGCACGACTGTTTTCCAGGCCGTAGGCCACTTCCCGCCGTAGGCTGGTGAAGCCGGCCAGCTCGGGGATGGCGCCGGCCAACAGGGCTTCCTCCACCAGGCGATTGGCGCGGGCGGTATTGATGCAGGCCAGGCGCCCGTGATCCGTCTCCACCAATTCCCAGGTGCCCGGCAGCTTGCGCTTCGGCCCGCTGGCCCGGCTGAACCAGACCCGGGCTCTAGCCGGTTGGCAATTGAGCATGGACCCGGTGTTGGGGCAGTGCAGGGTCAGCACCTCGCCGCTGGCGGTCTCGATGTCGGCGAGAAAGCGCTTGTAGCGGCGCAGCAGGCGGCCTTCCTCCAGCGGTGGGTCGAATCTCACCGCGCGCTCCAGCGTTGCAGGCCCTGGGCGATGCGGGCGACGGCCTCTTCCAGGCGCGGCAGCGACTGGGTGTAGGCGAAGCGCACATGGGTGTCGGCGCGATGGCGACCGAAGTCCAGGCCGGGGGTGATGGCCACGTGCTCGGTCTCCAGCAGGAACTGGCAGAAGGCATAGGCATCGCCACCGAAGGCGGAAATGTCGGCATAGAGATAGAAGGCGCCCTGAGGCTCGACGGCGATCTCGAAGCCCAGCCCACGCAGCGCCGGCAGCAGGTAGTCGCGGCGACGGGCGAATTCGGCGCGGCGCTCCTCGAAGATGGCCATGGCCTCCGGGGTGAAACAGGCCAGGGCGGCCTGCTGGGCGACGGTGGAGGCGCTGATGTAGAGATTCTGCGCCAGCTTTTCCAGCTCCGGCACGGCGGCACGCGGCGCCACTAGCCAGCCGAGCCGCCAGCCGGTCATGCCGAAATACTTGGAGAAGCTGTTGAGCACGAAGGCCGAGTCATCCACCTCCAGCACGCTGGGGGCATCCAGGCCATAGGTCAGGCCGTGGTAGATCTCGTCCACCACCAGATGCCCACCACGCGCCTGGAGACTGGCCGACAAGGCGGCGAGTTCCTCGCGATCGAGCAGGGTCCCGGTCGGATTGGCCGGCGAGGCCACCAGGGCACCGACACTGTCCGGCTGCCAATGGCGCTCGACCAGTTCAGGGGTGAGTTGATAGCGGCTATCGGCACCGACCGGGATCAACTGGGCCGCGCCCTCTACCAGCCGCAGGAAGTGGCGATTGCAGGGATAACCGGGATCGGCCAACAGCCAGTGACGACCGGGATCGACCAGCAGGGCACTGGCCAGCAGCAGGGCACCGGAGCCGCCCGGGGTGACCAGCACCCGCTCCGGGTCGAGGTCGACGCCGTAGCGCTCGCCATAGAAGGAGGCGATGGCGCGGCGCAACTCCGGCAGGCCACGGGCCGCGGTGTAGCGGGTCTGGCCCGCGGCCAAGGCGGCCTGACCGGCGGCGACCACCGGCGCGGCGGTGGTGAAGTCGGGTTCGCCGATCTCCAGGTGGATGACGTCGTGCCCGGCGGCCTGGAGCTGGTTGGCACGCTCCAGCAGAGCCATGACGTGGAAGGGCTCGATGGCCTGGCTGCGGGCGCTGTAGGAATTGGACATGGACGAGGTCCGAACTTGTGGCGAAGGCGGGATTCTAACCAAGGCTTCGCAGACCGGCATCCGCCGCGTCAGCACGGAGCGGGAGGCCGGTAGTAGCGCCCCCTGGAAGCTTCTGGTAAGTTCGCCGGCTTGCATCCGCAGGGCGACTGGCCAGTCGAGAACATATTCAGCCTGGCGTCGGCAATGCGCGGAACGCCGCTGGCATCCCCAGCCCCCGGGCGTTCCATCATGGAGAGGCCTGGAAACGCATCCAGCCTGTGGACAGGATCAGCGAAAGTGAGAGGGTCAATCATGCCCAGCGAAGCAAATCAGCAGAACAATCATCTGGCCCGTGGCTACGAACCCTATGAGCCCACCAAGGGCGAGGAATACATGAGTGAGCGTATGCGCGCCCACTTCACCGCCATCCTGAACAAGTGGAAGCAGGAACTGCGCGAGGAAGTCGACCGCACCGTGCACCATATGAAGGAAGAAGCGGCCAACTTCGCCGATCCGGCCGATCGCGCTACCCAGGAAGAGGAATTCAGCCTGGAACTGCGCGCCCGCGACCGCGAGCGCAAGCTGATCAAGAAGATCGACGAAACCCTGCAGCTGATCGAAGACAACGAGTACGGCTGGTGCGATTCCTGCGGCGTGGAAATCGGTATCCGCCGCCTGGAAGCCCGTCCCACCGCCAGCCTGTGCATCGATTGCAAGACGCTGGCGGAAATCCGCGAGAAGCAGACCGGGACCTGAGTCCTGCTGCCTCACCGACGAGGGCGCTACGGCGCCCTTTGTTCTATCCGGCATTCACAGGATGAGCTATGTCCAGGCGCCCCTATGTCGGTCGTTTCGCCCCTACCCCCAGTGGCTACCTGCATTTCGGCTCGCTGGTGGCGGCCCTTGCCTCCTACCTGGATGCCCGCGCCGCCGGTGGTCGTTGGCTGGTGCGCATGGAAGACCTGGACCCACCCCGCGAGATGCCCGGTGCCCAGGCCGCCATCCTCCAGACCCTGGAAGCCTACGGTTTCGAGTGGGATGGCCCGGTGCTGCGCCAGAGCGAACGCCTGGACGCCTATCGCGCGGTCATCCAGCAGTGGCTGGCCAGCGGCCTGGCTTACGCCTGCGACTGCTCGCGCAAGCAACTCGAAGGCAGCGGCGGCCTCTATCCCGGCTACTGCCGTAACCGCGGCCTGCCCAGCGCAGAGGCCGCCATCCGCATCCGTGTACCGGAACTGGAGTATCGCTTCGTCGACCGGGTGCAGGGCGAATTCCGCCAGCATCTGGGCAGCGAGGTGGGCGACTTCGTCATCCAGCGCCGCGACGGCCTGATCGCCTATCAGTTGGCGGTGGTCATGGACGACGCCCTGCAGGGCATGACCGACGTGGTACGCGGCGCCGACCTGCTCGACTCCACGCCGCGCCAGCTCTACCTGCAGGAACTGCTCGGCCATCCGGCGCCGCGCTATCTGCATGTGCCGCTGCTGATCCAGCCCGACGGCCATAAGCTGGGCAAGCGCTATCGCTCACCGCCGCTGCCCCCGGAACAGGCCGGGGCCCTATTGGTACGCGCCCTGCGCACCCTGGGCCAGCCCGTCGCGACTGACCTGGCCGAGGAAACGCCCGCCCGGGTGCTGGCCTGGGGCGTCGCCCATTGGGATGCCGAGCGGATCCCGCGAGTGCGTCATCTGGCCGAGGCCCAGCTGCCGGCTCAGTAATTGGGCCAGAGCCCGGGCGTGGCAAGCTCCAGCAGATGCCCATCCGGGTCGCGGAAATACAGACTGATGGCGCCGCGCGGCCACGGGGTGCGTTCCTCGGTGGCTACCCCGGCGGCCTCCAGGTGGACCACCCAGGCGTCCAGCTCGGCGGCGGTGATCGCCAAGGCAAGGTGCTGGCAACCCTGGGCGCCATGGGGCGGAATGCGCCCGCAGGGCAGCTCCACCGCCTGCTCGGTGCTGCCCTGCTGAAACAGCAGCAGCACGCTGGCACCTATTGCGTAGGCGGCCAGACGTTCGTCGGCGAACGTGGGCGTGAGCCCCAGCACCTCTTCATAGAAGCGCCGGGCCCTGGGCAGATCGGCGACATAGAGCGCGGTTTCCAGAACGGCCTGAAGCCGAGGGGCGGTCATCGAAGATCTCCAACGGCAAAGAAGCCCTTACGGTAGAACCGTCGCCCTCCGGGGTACAGCGCTTTTGCTTTACCATGGCGCCATCGCCGTTCGGGAAGCGCGCATGTACATCTATCGGCTGGTCCTGCTCCTCGTGGTAGGCATCTATCTGTTCTCCCCCGCCATCATGGATTGGTGGATCGCCCCCAGCGGCGCCTGGTATCGCCCCTACCTGCTGTGGCTCATCCTCATCGTGGTGACCTTCATCCTGCAGAGCCAGCGCGATGCCGACGAGCTTTAGTCTGTCCCAGCTGGTGCTGATCAGCGCCGGCTACCTGCTGATCTTCTTCGGCGTCGCCTGGATGACCGAGAAGGGCTGGGTGCCGCGCCGGCTGGTGCGCCATCCGCTGATCTACACCCTGTCGCTCGGGGTCTACGCCAGCGCCTGGGCCTTCTATGGCACCGTGGGCCTGGCCTACGACTACGGCTACGGCTTTCTCGCCTATTACCTGGGCCTGTGCGGCGCCTTCCTGCTGGCGCCGGTGTTGCTCTATCCCATCCTGCGGCTGACCCGCGCCTACCAGCTGGCGTCCCTGGCCGATCTCTTCGCCTTCCGCTTCCGCAGCACCTGGGCCGGCGCCCTGACCAGCCTGGGCATGCTGATCGCCGTGCTGCCGCTGCTGGCATTGCAGATCCAGGCGGTGGCCACCAGCACCGGCATCCTGGTGCAGGCCCGCGCCCAGGACGCTCCGGCGCTGGGCTTCTGCCTGCTGATCACCCTGTTCGCCATGCTCTTCGGCGCGCGCCAGATCAACTCCAAGGAACGCCACGAAGGCCTGGTGGTGGCCATCGCCTTCGAATCCCTGGTCAAGCTGCTGGCTCTGGGCATCGTCGGCGGCGTCACCCTCTATACGGTGTTCGGCGGTCCCAACGGCCTGGAGACCTGGCTGCAGCAGAACCAGAGCGCCCTCTCCACCCTGCACACCCCGCTACAGGAAGGCCCCTGGCGAATCCTGCTGCTGGTGTTCTTCGCCGCGGCCATCGTCACACCGCACATGTACCACATGGCCTTCACCGAGAACCTCAGCCCCCAGGCGCTGGTCAGCGCCAGCTGGGGCCTGCCGCTGTTCCTGCTGCTGATCAGCCTGGCGGTGCCGCCGATTCTCTGGGGTGGGCTGGCGCTGGGTTCACCGACGCCACCGGAGTACTTCACCCTGGGCGTGGGCCTGGCGCTGGACAACCCGCTGCTGGCGCTGGTGGCCTTCGTCGGCGGGCTGTCGGCGGCCAGCGGCCTGATCATCGTGGTGACCATGGCGCTGTCCGGCATGCTGCTCAACCACATCGTGCTGCCGCTCTATCAGCCGCCCACCGACGGCAACATCTATCGCTGGCTGCGCATGACCCGACGCATGCTGATCGCCGCCATCATCCTCGGCAGCTACGGCTTCTATCGCCTGCTGCAGGGCCACGGCGATCTCTCCAGCCTGGGCATCGTCTCCTTCGTCGCCACCGTGCAATTCCTGCCTGGCGCGCTGTCGGTGCTCTATTGGCAGACGGCCAACCGCAAGGGCTTCATCGCCGGCCTGCTGTGTGGCCTGGGCCTCTGGTTCCTGAGTATGCTCATGCCGCTGGTGGCCGACATCAATCCGCTGCAGATCGGCGCCTTCGGCTATCGCATCAGCGCCAGCAACTGGCACCTGGCGGCGGTCGCCTCCCTGACCGTCAACGTCCTGGTGTTCGCCCTGGTCTCGCTGTTCACAGAGGCTAGCGAGGAGGAGAAGAGCGCCGCCGAGGCCTGCGCGGTGGACAACGTCCGCCGCCCGCAACGCCGTGAACTGGCTGCCGGCTCGCCCCAGGACTTCGCCGCCCAGTTGGCCAAGCCGCTCGGCGCCAAGACCGCGCAGAAGGAGGTCGAACGCGCCCTGGCCGACCTGTTGTTGCCCTACGACGAGCGCCGCCCCTATGCGCTGCGCCGGCTCCGCGACCGCATCGAAGCCAACCTCTCCGGCCTGATGGGCCCGCGGGTGGCCCAGGACATCGTCGAGACCTTCCTGCCGTTCAAGGCGGAGAGCGAGGCCTATGCCACCGAGGACATCCACTTCATCGAGAACCGCCTGGAAGACTACCAGTCACGCCTGACCGGTCTTGCCGCCGAGCTGGACGCCCTGCGCCGCTATCACCGCCAGACCCTGCAGGAACTGCCCATGGGCGTCTGCTCCCTGGCGCGGGATCGCGAGATCCTCATGTGGAACCGCGCCATGGAAGAACTCACCGGCATCGATGGCGCCCGGGTGGTGGGCTCACGGCTCAACGCCCTGCCCGATCCCTGGCAGGACCTGTTCGAGCGCTTTCTCGCCGAACCGGCCCAGCAACACCTCTATAAACAACGACTGCCCCAGGAACACGAGCAGCGCTGGCTCAACCTACACAAGGCGACCATCGACGAACCCCTGGCGGTGGGCAGCAACGGCACGGTGCTGGTGGTGGAAGACATCAGCGAGACCCAACTGCTGGAAGACCGCCTGATCCACTCCGAGCGCCTGGCCTCCATCGGCCGGCTGGCGGCGGGCGTGGCCCATGAGATCGGCAATCCCGTCACCGGTATCGCCTGCCTGGCGCAGAATCTGCGCGAGGAGCGCGAGGCGGACGAGGAGATCGACGAGATCAGCAGCCAGATCATCGAGCAGACCCGCCGCATCACCCGCATCGTCCAGTCGCTAATGAGCTTCGCCCATGCCGGCGGCCGCCAGCAGGCCCACGAGCCGGTCTGCGTGGCCGAGGCGGCCCAGGAGGCCATCGCCCTGCTCTCGCTGAATCGCCAGAGCGTGGACGTCGACTTCTTCAATCTCTGCGACCCCGATCACTTCGTGCAGGGCGATCCCCAGCGGCTGGTGCAGGTGATGATCAACCTGCTGTCCAACGCCCGCGACGCCTCGCCGCCCGGCGCGCCGATCCGCGTGCGCAGCGAGGCCCAGGCGCAGACAGTGACCCTGAGCGTCGAGGACGAGGGCAGCGGCATCCCCAAGGCCATCGTCAGCCGGCTGTTCGAACCCTTCTTCACCACCAAGGACCCGGGCAAGGGGACAGGGCTCGGCTTGGCTCTGGTCTATTCCATCGTAGAAGAGCATTATGGTCAGATAATGATCGATAGCCCTACCGACCCCGTGACCGGCCAGGGCACCCGCATTCGGGTGCTGCTGCCGCGTTATCTCGGGTTGCCGGAGGCGCCGTGACGGACCCATCCGCCTGCTGGATGGCTCTGCTAAAGCATTCGGAAGTCCAGACCACCGCGACACGACACGCTGCCTGGCGTGGGTCGGCCTGCCTTCCCGTAAGAGAGCGCACTTGATGGCCCATATTCTGATTGTCGAAGACGAGAAGATCATCCGCTCGGCGCTACGCCGGCTGCTCGAACGCAACCAGTTCCGCGTCAGCGAGGCCGGCTCCGTCCAGGAGGCCCAGGATCTCTACGACGTCGCGAGCTTCGACCTCGTCATCAGCGATCTCCGCCTGCCCGGTGCGCCCGGCACCGAGATGATCGATCTCGCTAAGGGCAAGCCGGTGCTGATCATGACCAGCTACGCCAGCCTGAGATCGGCGGTCGACTCCATGAAGCAGGGCGCGGTGGACTACATCGCCAAGCCCTTCGACCACGACGAGATGCTGCAGGCTGTGGCGCGCATCCTGGTGGAGCGCGAACAGCGGACGCCGAGCGCCGTCGAGGAAAGCCCTGCCCCGGCACCTGCCACCGGCGAGATCGGCATCATCGGCAACTGCGCGCCGATGCAGGACCTGTTCGGCAAGATCCGCAAGGTCGCGCCCACCGACTCCACCGTGCTCATCCAGGGGGAATCGGGCACCGGCAAGGAGCTGGTAGCACGGGCGCTGCACAACCTCTCGCGCCGGGCCAAGGCGCCGCTGATCTCGGTCAACTGCGCGGCCATCCCCGAGACGCTGATCGAATCCGAACTCTTCGGTCATGAGAAGGGCGCCTTCACCGGTGCCAGTGCCAGCCGCACCGGCCTGGTGGAAGCGGCAGACGGTGGCACCCTGTTCCTCGACGAAATCGGCGAATTGCCCCTGGAAGCCCAGGCACGCCTCTTGCGCGTGCTGCAGGAAGGCGAGATCCGTCGGGTCGGCTCGGTGCAGTCGCAGAAGGTCGACGTGCGCCTGATCGCCGCCACCCACCGCGATCTCAAGGGCCTGTCCAAGGTCGGCCAATTCCGCGAAGACCTCTTCTATCGCCTCAATGTCATCTCCCTGCGCCTGCCCGCCCTGCGCGAGCGCGGTGGCGACGTGATGGAGATCGCCCGGGTGTTCCTCGCCCGGCAGTCGGCACGCATGAGTCGTCCGGGACTGAAGTTCGGCGCCGAAGCCGAAGCCGCCATTCGGCACTACAGCTGGCCGGGTAACGTCCGCGAACTGGAGAACGCCATCGAGCGCTCGGTCATCCTCAGCGAAGGCCAGGAGATCAATGCCGACCAACTGGGCATCGACGTCGAGCTGGGCGAACTGGACCTGGCCGACAGCTACCTCGATCCGCTGCCCGCCACCGGCCTGGGTAACGGCAACGGCGCCCACGAGCCCACCGAGGACCTGTCCCTGGAGGACTACTTCCAGCACTTCGTCCTCGAACATCAGGATCACATGACCGAGACCGAGCTCGCCCGCAAGCTCGGCGTCAGCCGCAAGTGCCTCTGGGAGCGGCGTCAGCGCCTGGGCATCCCCCGCCGCAAGGCCAGTGCCAGCAGCGACGCCTCCTGAGGTTTTTACCGGAGCGCGGGAACCTCCTGGCGCTCCTGCGGTAACACCCCTCTCCCACCCGCCCCGTCCTTTGCAATGTGTTACCGCCGTAACAGGAAGCGGGTCCAGCGGTAACGAAAAATTGCCTGTAGCCTCCCTGGCAAAAGACTACATTTCTCATAAGTCATTGAAAAATGAGGGTTTTAAAAAACTGGCACGGCATCTGCTTTATGTTCTGGCACAAGAACAATAAAAACGTACCCACTCCATAACAAAAACAAGACGTAGCGACTCCAGCACAATAAGAACAAGCAGGCGGAGGCGTAGCTAACTGATCATTTTGGAGAAGAGTCGTCTTGCGGGATGGTCCGCGCGATGTCAGGACAGAGAACAACAAAACTGCCCCGAGGCAGCACCCGTACCAGGCAGAGCAGGCATGATCCTGACGGCATCAGCTTCCAAAGTAATCCGTTTGCTCTTGGCTCTAGACTTCAGAGCCTTTCCGGCGGCCGGTAACCGCACGGGACAGACCACACAAGAAAAACAAGAGGTCTGGATACACAATAAAAACAAAGCACGTACCACTTTGGGGGGGAGCTTCGGCTCCCCCAGTGCCTTTGACAGCCTTCCCTCCCTCGTTCAAGATCCCCTCCTTATCTATTGCGCAATGGTCCCTCCCAAGGTCCAGCTTGCGTATAGCCGTCTCTCCGAACAGAAACTCGCATGCTGAAGAAGCTGATCCAGACCCTGCGTTCGCCCCTGCGGCGCACTCCGCCCGCGCCTGCCCTGCCCATCGAACTGCCCCGCAGTCAGCATGCTCTGGAACGAGAGCGCATCAGCCGTCACGCCCTGAGCGTCGTCGACCGGCTGGAAAAGGCTGGCTATCAGGCCTATCTGGTGGGCGGTTGCGTACGGGACCTGCTGCTGGGCTTCACGCCCAAGGACTTCGACGTGGCCACCAGCGCCACCCCCGAACAGGTCCGCGCCGAATTCCGCAACGCCCGGGTCATCGGCCGCCGCTTCAAGCTGGTCCATGTGCACTTCGGCCGCGAGATCATCGAAGTGGCCACCTTCCGCGCCAACCATCCCACCGGCGATGCCGAGGACGAGACCCAAGGGTCGCGTCATGAGAGCGGCCGGATTCTGCGCGACAACATCTACGGCAACCAGGAACAGGATGCCCAGCGCCGCGACTTCACCATCAATGCGCTCTACTACGATGCCAGCGGCGAACGCATCCTCGACTACGCCAACGGTGCCCAGGACATCCGCCTGCGGCAGATTCGCCTGATCGGCGATCCCGAACAGCGCTACCAGGAAGATCCGGTACGGATGCTGCGCGCTGTGCGCTTCGCCGCCAAGCTGGACTTCGAGATCGAGACGGCCACCGCCGAGCCCATTGCCCGTCTGGCCCCGCTACTGCGCGATATCCCGGCGCCGCGGCTATTCGACGAGGTGATCAAGCTGCTGCTCGGCGGCAAGGCCGAGCGGACCTTCGAGCTGCTCTGCCAGTACGGTCTGTTCGCCCCGCTGTTCCCCGCCAGCGGCGAAGCCCTGGAGCGCGATCCCGAGTATGCCGGCAACCTGATCCGCCAGGCCCTGGCCAATACCGATGCGCGCATCCGCGAAGGCAAGCCGGTCACCCCGGCCTTCCTCTTCGCCGCCCTGCTCTGGCCCGCGCTGCCCGAGCGTGTCCGCCATCACCAGGCGCTTGGTCTGCCGCCCATTCCGGCCATGCAGGAAGCCGCCCACGACCTCACCCTGCAGCAATGCCAGCGCACCGCCGTGCCCAAGCGTTTCACCATGCCCATGCGCGAGATCTGGGACATGCAGGAGCGTCTGCCGCGGCGCCAGGGCAAGCGCGCCGACCTGCTGCTGGAGAATCCGCGCTTCCGTGCCGGCTATGACTTCCTGCTGCTGCGCGAGAGCGCCGGCGAGGAAACCGGTGGCCTGGGCGAATGGTGGACCCGTTACCAGGAAGTCGGTGACAGCCAGCGGCGCGAGATGATCAAGAACCTCAGCCGCGAAGAAGGCGCACCGGCCAAGCGTCGGCGCCGTGGCGGCAGCAATCGCAAGCGGCGCAGCGCCGACACCCCGTCGTCCGGCGAAGAATGATGGAGCGGGTCTACCTCGGCCTCGGCAGCAACCTGGCCGAACCACGGCGCCAACTGGAGGCAGCCCTGGCCGCCCTGGCCGCCCTGCCCGCCAGCCACCTGGTCGCGGTGTCGGCCTTCTACGCCAGCGATCCCCTGGGGCCACCCGACCAGCCGCGCTACGTCAACGCCGTGGCCGCCCTGGATACCAACCTCGCGCCTCTGGCGCTGCTCGACGCCACCCAGGCGATCGAGCAACAGCAGGGCCGTGTGCGCAAGGACGAGCGCTGGGGACCGCGCACCCTGGACATCGACATCCTGCTGTTCGGCGAACGGCTGATCGACGAGCCGCGCCTACAGGTGCCGCACTACCATCTGCACGCCCGGGCCTTCGTGCTCTATCCCCTGGCCGATCTCGCGCCCGCGCTGCAGCTGCCCGATGGCCGCCGGTTGCCGGACCTGCTGTCCGCCTGTCCTTTCGAAGGCCTGGAGCGACTGCTACCGTCGTCGTCAGTGCGGTAACACAGCCGTAACACCGAGCATTGACTTGTACCGAGCGCGCCGGGACTATAGCAGCCGTTTTCGCGCGGTCACTCCGCGCCCGCGGCGCCAGACAATAACCATAGCGCCGTCCCACGAGGACCCTTTGCATGCCTGATATCAGCCTCACGACCCTCCAGGGACTCAAGCAACGTGGCGAGAAGATCGCCATGCTGACCGCCTACGATGCCACCTTCGCCCAGGCCGCCAGCCAAGCCGGCGTCGAGATGCTGCTCGTCGGTGACTCCCTCGGCATGGTGCTGCAGGGCCACGACAGCACCCTGCCGGTCACCCTCGACGACATGGTCTACCACACCGCCTGCGTCAAGCGCGGCCAGGCCGGGGCCTTCCTCGTCGCCGACCTGTCGTTCATGACCTACGCCACCCTGGAGCAGACCCTGACCAGCGCCGGCCGCCTGATGCAGGCCGGCGCCCAGATGGTCAAGCTGGAAGGCGATGGCTGGCTGGCCGAGCCCATTCGTCGCCTGGCGGCCAATGGCGTGCCGGTCTGCGCGCACCTGGGCCTCACCCCCCAATCGGTCAACGTCTTCGGCGGCTTCAAGGTGCAGGGGCGCGATCCGCTGCGCGCCCAGCAACTGCGTGATGCGGCCAAGGAACTGGAGGAGGCAGGCGCCGCCATGCTGTTGCTCGAGTGTGTCCCCTCGGCCCTGGCCGAAGAGATCACCCGCGCCGCCCAGGTGCCGGTGATCGGCATCGGCGCCGGAGCCGCCACCGACGGCCAGGTACTGGTGCTGCACGACATGCTCGGTCTGGCGCTACGCGGCCGTACGCCCAAGTTCGTGCGTAACTTCATGGCTGGTCAGGACAGCATCCAGGCTGCCCTGGCGGCCTACGTCGCCGCCGTCAAGGACGGCAGCTTTCCCGCTCCCGAACACGGATTTTCCGCATGAAGACGGTCCATAGCGTCCGCGAACTGCGCGCCGCGGTCGCCGCCGCGCGCCGCCAGGGCCTGCGCATCGGCCTGGTCCCCACCATGGGCAACCTGCACGCCGGGCACATCGCCCTGGTGGAAACCGCCCGGCGCCACGCCGATTTCGTGGTGACCAGCATCTTCGTCAACCCGCTGCAATTCGGCCCGAGCGAGGATCTGGACAAGTACCCGCGCACCCTGGCGGAAGACAGTCGCCAGCTGAACGAGGCTCATTGCGACCTGCTGTTCGCGCCGGCGGTGAGCGAGATGTATCCCAATGGCATGGACGGCCTGACTCGGGTGAACGTCCCCGGCGTCTCCGAAGGCCTCTGCGGTGCGCGCCGCCCCGGGCATTTCGAAGGCGTGGCGACGGTGGTCACCAAGCTGTTCCAGATGGCGCAACCGGACGTGGCGGTCTTCGGCGAAAAGGACTATCAGCAGCTGGCGGTGATCCGCAAGCTGGTCCAGGACCTGGACATGCCCATCGACATCGTCGCCCAACCCACGGTAAGAGCCATCGACGGTCTGGCGCTGTCGTCGCGCAACGGCTATCTCGATGACCACCAGCGCGCCAGTGCGCCCTGCCTGTACAGCCTGCTCAGGCGTCTGGCCGATCAGCTCGCAGCCGGTGCGGCGGTCGAGCCGACGCTGGCCGCCGGTGTCGCCGAATTGCAAGCTCAGGGGCTTAAGGTCGACTATCTGGAATTGCGTGAGCAGCTGAGCTTGCAACCGGCCGGTCCGGACAGCGCCGCGCTGGTCCTGCTGGTAGCGGCCTACCTCGGCCGAACCCGCCTGATCGACAATCTGAGCTTTCGCCGCAGGGCCCGAGTGTGACGCAACCGAAGGTTAGCTCACCCGAACCTGCCTGAACCCTGGAAGCCCGGAACATACCGGGCTTTTTCATGCTCGAAGCGCGACGCCACGACCGGCGTCTCGCGGTCACCGACTTTCTCTTGCAAGCCAGCGGCTTGTGGGGCACAACAGCAAACAAGAGCCACCAAGGAAAAGCCTAGCCATGGAGTACTATCAACACCCCCTCGACGTGACCCAGCTCGCCTCCTGGAAAGCCCTGCAGGAACACCGCAAGGCCATGCAGAATTTCCGCATGCGCGATGCCTTCGCGGCCGACCCGCAGCGCTTCAAGCACTTTTCCCTGAGCAGCAGTGGTCTGTTCCTCGACTACTCCAAGAACCTCATCACCGAGCAGACCCGTGAGCTGCTGGTGAACCTGGCCCGTGAAGCGGGTCTCGAAGGGGCCATCCGTACCCTGTTCGACGGCGCCTACGTCAACTCGTCCGAGCATCGCCCGGCCCTGCATACCGCCCTGCGCCGCCCGGTGGGCGACAGTGTCCGGATCGATGGCCAGGACATCATGCCCGAGGTGCACCGGGTCCTGAACCAGATGACCCAGCTGGTCACCCGCATCCACAACGGCCTCTGGCGCGGCTACACCGAGAAGCCGATCACCGACGTGGTCAACATCGGTATCGGTGGCTCCTTCCTCGGCCCGCAGCTGGTCTCCGAGGCGCTGGTGCCCTTCACCCAGCGCGGCGTGCGTTGCCACTACCTGGCCAACATCGACGGCAGCGAATTCCGCGAGGTGACCTCCAAGCTCGCCGCCGATACCACCCTGTTCATCGTCTCCTCCAAGTCCTTCGGCACCCTGGAGACCCTGAAGAACGCCCAGGCCGCCCGTGCCTGGTGCCTGGCCCAGGGCTGCCCGGAGCCGGAACTGCACAAGCACTTCATCGCCGTCTCCAGCAACGTCAAGGTAGCGGTGGAATTCGGTATCGCCGAAGAGAACATCTTCCCCATGTGGGATTGGGTCGGTGGGCGCTATTCGCTGTGGTCGGCCATCGGCTTGCCCATCGCCCTGGCCATCGGCATGTCCAACTTCAAGGACCTGCTGGCCGGCGCCTACGCCATGGACCAGCACTTCACCAGCGCCCCCTTCGAAGAGAACATGCCGGTGCTGCTGGGCCTGCTCGGGGTCTGGTACGGCAACTTCTGGGGCGCCACCAGCCATGCCATCCTGCCCTACGACCACCATCTGCGTAACTTCGTGAAGCACCTGCAGCAGCTGGACATGGAGTCCAACGGCAAGAGCGTGCGCCAGGACGGCTCGCCGGTGAGCCTGGAGACCGGTCCGGTGATCTGGGGTGGCGTCGGCTGCAACGGTCAGCACGCCTACCACCAGTTGCTGCACCAGGGCACCCAACTGATCCCCGGCGACTTCATCGTGCCGGTGGTGAGCCACAACCCGGTGGCCGATCACCAGCAGTGGCTCTATGCCAACTGTCTGTCGCAGAGCCAGGCGCTGATGCTGGGCAAGACCCGCGAAGAAGCCGAGGCCGAGCTGCGCGAGAAGGGCCTGGGCGAAGCCGAGATCGCCAAGCTGGCGCCGCACAAGGTGATCCCGGGCAACCGCCCGAGCAATACCCTGGTACTGGAGCGCATCTCGCCGCGGCGCCTGGGCGCGCTAGTGGCGCTGTACGAGCACAAGGTGTTCGTGCAGAGCGTCATCTGGGGCATCAACTGCTTCGACCAGTGGGGCGTGGAGCTGGGCAAGGAACTGGGCAAGGACGTCTACCAGCACATCATCGGCCGCGCCGAAGGCAAGGCCGACGATGGTTCGACCCAGGGTCTGATTGATTACTTCCGCGGTCGTCATCGCGGCTGATCGTCTCCGGTCCGTTCCGAAAGGCGCCGCTCTGCGGCGCTTTTTCGTTTTGTCGCCTCGCTGAACCCCGGCAGGGCATCCGCGGCCTAAACTAGGAGCACAACAACACCAAGAAGGAGCCGGCCATGAGCCAACGCTACCCCGTGCCCGACAGCCTGGGCGCCCGCGCCCATCTCGACGAAGCCCGTTATCGCGAACTCTACCAGCGCTCGGTGGAGCAGCCGGAACGCTTCTGGAGCGAGCAGGCCAATGCCCTGCTCGACTGGTTCCGCACCTGGGACGAGGTGCACAGCGGTGACCTGCGCAAGGGACAGACCCGCTGGTTCAGCGGCGGCCAGCTCAACGTCGCCTACAACTGCATCGACCGCCACCTGGGCGCCCGCGGCGACCAGACCGCCATCCTCTGGGAAGGCGACGACCCCGCCGACAGCCAGGCCATTTCCTATCGCCAACTGCACGAACGCGTTTGCCGCCTGGCCAATGTGCTCAAGGATCGCGGGGTCAAGAAGGGCGATCGGGTCTGCCTCTATATGCCGATGATCCCCGAAGCCGCCTACGCCATGCTGGCCTGCGCGCGCATCGGTGCGGTGCATTCGGTGGTATTCGGCGGCTTCTCGCCCGAGGCGTTGCGCGACCGCATCCTCGATTCCGATTGCCGGGTGGTGATCACCGCCGACGAGGGCGTACGCGGCGGCAAGCATATCTCGCTCAAGGCCAACGTCGACAAGGCCCTGGCCAAGTGCCCGGACGTCCACACGGTAATCATGGTCGAGCGAACCGGCGCCGCCGTGGCCCGCCAGGAGGGGCGCGACCTGCCCTACGCCCAGGCGGTCTCCGCAGCCTCGGCCGAGTGTCCGGCGGAGCCCATGGACGCCGAGGACCCGTTGTTCATCCTCTACACCTCCGGCTCCACCGGCAAACCCAAGGGCGTGCTGCACACCACCGGCGGCTATCTGCTCGGTGCCACCCTGAGCTTCAAGTACCTGTTCGACTACCACGAGGGGCAGGTCTTCTGGTGCACCGCCGACGTCGGCTGGGTCACTGGGCACAGTTACATCGTCTACGGCCCTCTGGCCAACGGCGCCACCACCCTGATGTTCGAGGGGGTACCGAGCTATCCCGATGCCAGTCGCCTCTGGCAGGTGGTGGACAAGCATCAGGTCAACATCTTCTACACCGCGCCCACCGCCCTGCGCGCCCTGATGCGCGAAGGCGACGCCCCGGTACAGCGCACCTCGCGCCAGAGCCTGCAACTGCTGGGCAGCGTCGGCGAGCCGATCAATCCCGAGGCCTGGGAGTGGTATCACCGGGTGGTAGGCGAAGGGCGTTGCCCCATCGTCGACACCTGGTGGCAGACCGAGACCGGCAGCATCCTCATCGCTCCGCCACCCGGCGCCCTGGCGCTGAAACCGGGCTCGGCCACCCTGCCCTTCTTCGGTGTCCAGCCAGTGCTGCTGGACGAGCAGGGCAAGGAAATCGACGGGCCCGGCAGTGGTGTCCTGGCGATCAAGGCCAGTTGGCCGAGCCAGATCCGCACGGTGTATGGCGATCACCAGCGGCTGATCGACACCTATTTCAGTGCCTATCCTGGTTACTACTTCACCGGCGACGGTGCGCGGCGTGACGAAGACGGCTACTACTGGATCACCGGACGTGTCGACGACGTGCTTAACGTCTCCGGCCATCGCATCGGTACCGCCGAGGTGGAGAGCGTACTCACCGAGCATCCGGACGTCGCCGAGGCCGCGGTGGTGGGCTGCCCCCACGAGGTGAAGGGCCAGGCGGTTTACGCCTTCGTCACCACCAAGGGCGGGGTAACGCCAAGCGACGAACTCAAGGCCCGGCTGCGCCAGCAGGTGGCCGACGAGATCGGCAGCTTCGCCAAGCCGGAATTCCTGCAGTGGGCCCCCGCGCTGCCCAAGACGCGCTCGGGCAAGATCATGAGACGCATCCTGCGCAAGATCGCCTGTGATGAGCTGGACAGCCTGGGCGATACCTCGACCCTCGCCGATCCGTCGGTGGTCGACAGCCTGATCGAGGCGCGACTCAACCGCGCCGACCAGGGCTGAACGGCACCCAATGAAGAGCCCCGCATCAGGGAAGATAGGCTGGGTGCCCACGGCTGAGGCTTGGATCGAGCTTGAATGACACCATCGCGGCCATGGGCCGCTCCTACAGCGGACCCTATCTGTAGGAGCGGCCCATGGCCGCGATCGAAACGTCCGCAGCGGCTAACCGTTGTGGCTGCGCTAAAGCGGCTGCGGTAGAGGTCCCGGTGGTTGCCCGTGCAAGAGACCCAATGCCGATCACTCAAAGCAGAACACCGCGTTCTTTTCGAAGAAACGCGGTGTTCTCTGTGCTCACCAAGGTAGCTGAAAGCGCAGGGCGAATTGCGCCACAGCTACCACAGGCGAAGCTTTTTTTTACGAGGCTGCTCGTTAGTGGGCGGCCTGCATCCGGTGCTTGAGGTCACGCATGCGATCATGGGTCGCACGGGCCTTTTCCAGCTGGCTGCGCAGGTTGGCCTGGGCATCCGGCGTGGCATGTTCGTTCACGGCGCGTTCCAGGGCGTGCAGCAGGCGGTCTTCCTGCTCTTCCAGTTCGCTGACGTAGGTGACTTCTTCCTTCTCCTTGCTGGCGAAGGAAGTTTTGACGTCGGTGTAGTACTTGCGGAAGCTGCCGGCGAAGGTGCCTTGCTCGGCGGGCTTCTCGCCAGCGGCCGAGACCTGGCTGCTCAGGGCGCTGATGATCTCGGTCTTGCTATGGGCGATCTCGGTGAACAGCGCCTTGAGCTCGGGATTCTTCACTTCGGTGAGGGCATGCTCGTAGAAATTCTTGCCATCACGGGCGATCTCGATCAGATCGTTGAGGGTTTCGGTCGTGCTGGTCATGACGCTTCTCCAGGGTGATGGGCAACGGCAACCCGTCGAGCGGGCTGCCGTCGGTGTCAGGCGTTACTGCGCGGCTTTGAGCGCATCGGCCGAAACGGCCTTGACACCCTTGATGGCCTTGGCTTCTTTGATCGCCAGGTCGCGCTGGGCTTCGGTAGCCACGGTGCCGGACAGGGAAACGACGCCCTTGTTGGTCTCGACCTTGATGGCAGTACCCTTGATGTGTTCGTCAGCCAGGAAGGACGCCTTGACCTTGCTGGTGATCCAGGTGTCGGAGGCGGCTTCTTCGGTCTTGTCCACGGTGTTGTTGGCGGCCAGGGTCATGTTCTGGCTGGTGGCAGCAAAGGCACCGCCGGCCAGCGGCAGGCTCAGTACGGAAGCGGTGACGGCAGCGAGGGCAAAGGTACCGAAAGTCTTTTTCATGAGGTGACTCCTGTTTTCCTTGGTTGTACTGCGCCCGGTCCTGGCAGCAGCGACTTCCATGTAGAGCGCAACGGTTTCGCCGAATTCCAAAGAGTTTAAAAGACTAATAAAATCAATTATTTAAGTAAAAACTCCGTTGGCAAGGAGCGGGCAAAATGCAATCCGTCGATAAAATCGCCAGGCAAATTGCACGGTGACGGCCAGCAGCAACCCCGGGCTCTGGCGAGCGTCTTCCGCCAGACCAAGGACCGGGGACAGGGCGTCGTGATTCGGTATTTTTCTGCCCGGTGAAACCAGAACTGCCGCACGTTTTACAGGTCAATGCTCAATTGAACCCGACCCCCATGATCGGGCCTTAGAGGATCCGGGATGCGGCTTCCTTCTCCTGCACGCATTGCCCTGACGTATCTGGTGCTGAGCACCCTTTGGGTAGTCGGCAGCGATGCCCTGTTGCAGGCGCTGATCGGCGAGGAGGCCAGCCACTATCCCTGGCAGACCTTCAAGGGACTGGGCTTCGTCACTCTGGTGGCACTGGTGCTCTATGGCCTGATGCAGCGACAGTTCCGCCAGCGCGAGGGCGTCATCTTGGCGCTGGAGGCGCAACGCGCCACCCAGGACTTCATCCAGCGGCTGACCAATACCGGCGACTGGCAGCTGCTGCCCGATGGCCGCCTGCTCTGTTCCGAACGCACCCTGGTGATGCTGCATCAGCCCAAGGGCAGCGACCCCTTGGATTTCGCCACCATCGTCGCCTGCGCACGCGCCGATGATCGTGATCACGTGCGCAGCATGCTCGAACGCCTGCTGCACATGCAGGGCCCGCTGAACTTCTCCGCGCATTTCGACGACGGTGCGGGCAGTTGGCGCTGGCTCAACTGGCAGAGCGACTTCGACGAGGCCGGCGTCACCCGCGGCGCCCTGGTCGACATCACCAGCCACAAGCTGGCCGAGCAGGCCCTGCAGGACAGCCAGCGGCGCTATCGTGAGCTGGTCCAGCACCTGCCGCTGGTGGTGTTCGCCAGCGATCATCGCGGCCGCTGGCAATTCCTCAACCCGGCCTGGGAGGCGCTCACCGGCCAGGGCCCGACCCAGCAGCTCAACCAGCCCCTGGACCAGGCCTTCCATCCGCAGGATGGCGCCCGCCTGCGTCAGCTGGTTGCCGAGTTCGCCGGCGGCCAGCGCCTGCACTGGAGTGGCGTGGTGCGGTTGCGCCTGTCGGTGGAAAGTCACCGCTGGATGCAGATGGAACTGCGCGCCGGCCTGGACGGCGAGATCCAGGGCACCCTGACCGACATCCATCACGACTACCAGGCCCAGCAGCTGCAGCAGGCCCGTAGCGATGTTCTCGACGACCTGTTGACCGGTCTGCCGCTGGCGGAAATCCAGCAGGGGATCGCCCTGCGCCTGGAGCGCATCTATCCGGAGATGCGCGTCGCCCTGCTGCTGGATGACCAGGGCGAACATTTGCGCGTGGCCGCGGCGCCCAGTCTGCCGCCCGCCTTTCGGGCGGCCCTGGAAAGCGTTCCGCGGCAACGCCACGACCAGGGCTGCTGTAGTGCCGTCGCCAGCAACGCCCCGGTCTTCACCATCGACATCGAACTGGACCCGGCCTGGCAGCCGCTGTTGCCGGCCGCCCTGGCCGCCGGTATTCGCGGTGCCTGGGCCTTGCCCTTGCAGGACGAGCAGCAGCGGGCGGTTGGCGCCCTGGGCATCTACTACGGCGAACCGCGGCTGCCGGAGCCGGAAACCCAGGCGCTGATCACCGAATTCACCCGCCTGGCGGTGCTGGCGATCCGTCAGCAGCGAGTCGTCCAGGCCCAACGCGCCAGCGAGGCGCGCTATCGCGGCATCTTCGAGCAGGCCTACACCGGCATCATGCTCAGCGACCTGCATGGCCGCTGGCTGAGCGTCAACCACCACTTCTGCCAGATGCTCGGCTATTCGCAGCCGGAACTCCTGCAGCGCGATGCCGCCTCGGTCACCCACCCCGACGAACGGCCGCTGGGCGCTGCGCTCCGGCAGCAGTTGGTCGATACCGGCCAGGATCGCTACACCCTGGAGAAGCGCTACCTGCACCGCAACGGCCAGCCGGTCTGGGCCAACGTCACCACCCGGCTGATCCGCGACGACCAGGGCGTTCCCCAGTACTTCATCAGCACCGCCCAGGACATCACCCTGCGCAAGCAACAGGAGGAAAGCCTGCGCCAGGCTGCAGCCATGTTCGAGAACAGCCGCGACGGCCTGCTGCTGCTGGACGAGCGCCGCTGGATCCTGGCGGTGAATCCGGCCTTCGCCCGCCTGCTGGGCACCCAGGAAGGCACCCTGCTCGGCCAGCGCCTCGGCCTGCCCAGCGGCGGCCGCCAGGACCAGCGTTTCTACCGCGACCTCTGGCGCACGGTGCGCCGCGAGGGACGCTGGGAAGGCGAACTGCTCTGGCCACGACTCGACGGTAGTACCTTCCCGGCCTGGACCGCCATCGACACCCTCTACCCACGGGAAAGACGCCAGTACACCGTCACCGTCAGCGATACCTCTCGCCTGCACGAAAGCGAGGCGCGCCTGAGCCATCTGGCCCACCACGACCCCCTTACCGACCTGCCCAATCGCCTGCTGGCCCGTACCCGGCTGGAACATGCCCTGGCCCTGGCCGAGCCCCAGGAATACCTGGTCGCGGTGCTGGTCCTGGATTTCGATCATTTCCGCACGGTCAACGAAAGCCACGGCCATGCCCTGGGCGACGAACTGCTGGTGGAGTTCGCCGCGCGGCTGCGGGCCCTGCTCAGCGAAGACATCACCCTGGCGCGGCTCGGCGGCGATGAGTACCTGGTCATCATCGAGCGCCTCGACCGCCCCGAATTCGCCGCCCAGATCGCCCAGGCGATGCTCGCCAAGCTGGAGCAGCCCTTCCACCTCGGCGACCACGACATCTATCTGAACGCCAGCATCGGCATCAGCCTCTTTCCCGACGACGGCGCCACCGCCGACGATCTCATGCGCAATGCCGATGCGGCGATGCACCAGGCCAAGGACCAGGGTCGCGATACCTTCCGCTTCTATACCCAGGCCCTCACCGAACAGTCGCGGCGCCGTCTCAACCTGGAATCGCGGCTGCGCACGGCGCTCAAGCGTGGTGACTTCGTCCTGCACTACCAGCCGCTGATGAGCGTGAGCACGGCGCAGACCATCGGCGTGGAAGCCTTGGTCCGCTGGCAGGACCCGGAGCTGGGGCTGATCCCGCCGGCGGAATTCATTCCCCTGGCCGAAGAGACCGGGCTCATCGTGCCCCTGGGCGATTGGATCATCGAGGCGGCCTGCCAGCAGATGCACGATTGGCTGGAGCGCGGTCTGGAACTGCACACCTTGGCCATCAACATCTCGCCTCGCCAATTCGCCAAGCGCGACCTGGCCAGCACCATCTCCCGGGCCCTGGCGCGCAGCCGCCTGCCGGCGGAGCACCTGGAGCTGGAGATCACCGAAGGCACCCTGATGGACAACGTCGAGGAAGCGCTGCTCTCGCTCGCGACCCTCAAGACGCTGGGCGTGCGCATCGCGGTGGACGACTTCGGCACCGGCTATTCCTCGCTGGCCTACCTGCGCCGCTTCCCGCTGGACAAGCTCAAGATCGACCAGAGCTTCATGCACGAGCTGCGTAGCGACAGCGGCGCCCACAGCAGCCAGGCCATCGCCGCGGCCATCATCGCCTTGGGCCAGGGCCTGGACCTGGACGTACTGGCCGAGGGGGTGGAAACCACCGAGCAGTGGGACATCCTGCGCAAGCTGGGCTGCCAACAGTGCCAGGGCTTTCTGTTCAGCCAGCCGCTGCCACCCCGGGAGTTCGAGGTCTGGTACACCGAGCGCCAGCGGACTCGCGCCTGAAATTAAGCGACGAACTGTCACTGTCCTGCAAACGAAACCGCTCTAGACTCGACGTTCCACCTTTCGTCTGTTCCCGAGGGCATCAGCATGAAGATCGTGGTCCGTCCGTTGCGCAAGTCCAGCACCAGTGCCTGGCAGGTCTGTCTCGACAAGCAAGCCATCACCTTTCTCAGCGAAGCCGACGCCCGTAGTTACGTCGCCACCCTGGAAGCGCGCATCGCCGCGCCCCATCCGCTACCCCTGCGCGAGGCGGCACCAGCCGCGAGCGTACCGCTCTAGCGGCCTCCACTACTCATACTGAAAGTCATCCCGGTGGCCACGATTCAAACGGCCACCGGGTATGACTCCATGCCCGCTCCAATGGCCTTTTCGATAGCCGGCTATTAATTATGTAACTTTTGCGCTGTCCACCCCATCCTACTTCCAGGCCTCGCGTTCGCGAGGTCTCGCTGTCTGATGGATCTGGAACGCCCATGCTCGAACTCGCTGCTGCCTTCATCTGCTTCACCTCCCTGCTGACCTACCTCAACTACCGCTTCGTCGGTCTGCCACCCACCATCGGTGTCATGGTCATCGCGCTGATCTTCTCGGTCGGCCTGCAGAGTCTGACCTGGCTGGGCTTTCCCGGCCTGGAACATCGTATCGGCGAACTGCTCGGACAGATCGACTTCAACGACCTGCTGATGAACTGGATGCTCGGCTTCCTGCTGTTCGCCGGTGCGCTGCACGTCAATCTCAAGGATCTGCGCGACTACAAGTGGGCCATCGGTGGCCTGGCTACCCTCGGCGTGGTGATCTCCACGGTGCTGATCGGCTACCTGACCTTCTGGATCTTCGGTTGGCTCGGCTGGCACGTCGACCTGCTCTACTGCCTGATCTTCGGCGCCCTGATCTCGCCCACCGACCCCATCGCCGTGCTCGGCATCCTGCGCTCGGCAGGCGCCCCCAAGTCGCTGGAGACCACCATCGTCGGCGAGGCCCTGTTCAACGACGGCGTAGCCGTGGTGGTCTATTCGGTGCTGCTGGGGGTGATCCAGCTGGGCGAGACGCCTACCGTGCATGCCGCGCTCTGGCTGTTCCTCGAAGAAGCCGGTGGCGGCATCCTCTTCGGCCTGGTGATCGGCTTCCTCTGCTACTGGCTGATGCTGAGCATCGAGCAGCACCAGATCGAGGTGATGCTGTCCCTGGCGCTGGTGATCGGCGGCTCGACCCTGGCCAGCCACCTGCACGTCTCCGGTCCCATCGCCATGGTGGTGGCAGGCCTGATCATCGGCAACCTGGGCCGTACCAAGGCCATGAACGACTTCACCCGCCGCTACCTGGATGGCTTCTGGGAGCTGATCGACGAGATCCTCAACGCCCTGCTGTTCGCCCTGATCGGCATGGAACTGCTGGTGCTGCCGTTCAGCTGGACGCACCTGGGCGCCGCGCTGCTGGTGACCCTGGCGATCCTCTTCGCTCGCTGGATCAGCGTGGCGCCGGTGGTGCTGCTCAGTCCGCACTGGCGCAACATGACCCGCGGCACGGCGCGCATTCTCACCTGGGGTGCGCTGCGCGGCGGTGTCTCGGTGGCCCTGGCGCTGAGTCTGCCGGCCGGTCCCGAGCGGGATCTGATCCTGGCGCTGACCTATATCGTGGTGCTGGTGTCCATCCTCGGCCAGGGCCTGACCATCGGCCGGGTGGTCAAGGGTGTCACCGGTCAGGCGCCGGTCGCCCGCGACGAACACCACTGAGGCCCGGAAAGGAAAGAACCCCGCCGAGGCGGGGTTCTCTGTGACAGGGCGCGGCGCTCAGCGCGGCAGGTTGCGCCCGGAGAAGATCTCGCGCATCTCGTGCTTGAGACGCTGGGTGATCTGCTGGCGCTGCTCGGCCGAGAGACTGCGGGAGGCGTCGCCGAACAGGTAGTTGTCCAGTTCGAATTCCTTGAGCAGCATCTTGGTGTGGAACAGGTTGTCCTGGTACACGTTCACGTCGGTCATCTGATAGGCCGCACGGGTGTCTTCGGACAGGTAGTTCTGGATCGAATTGATCTCGTGGTCGATGAAGTGCTTGCGCCCTTCGATGTCGCGGGTGAAGCCGCGCACCCGGTAGTCCACGGTGACGATGTCCGAGTCGAACTGATGGATCAGGTAGTTCAGGGCCTTGAGCGGGGAGATCACGCCACAGGTGGAGACGTCGATGTCGACGCGGAAGGTGGCGATGCCGTCGTCCGGATGGATCTCCGGATAGGTGTGCACCGTGATGTGGCTCTTGTCCAGGTGACCGAGGATGGTCTCGCGCAGCGGACCGGGCGACTCCTCGATCTGGCTCTCGGTCGGCTCGACCGGTTGCTCGGAGATCAGGATGGTCACGCTGGCGCCCTGGGGATCGTAATCCTGACGCGCGATGTTGAGGATGTTGGCCCCGATGATGTCGACTACGTCGGTCAGGATCTGGGTCAGACGCTCGGCGTCGTATTCCTCGTCGATGTACTGAACATAGGCCTGTTGATCTTCCGACGTCTCGGCGTAGCAGATGTCGTAGATGTTGAAGCTCAAGGTCTTGGTCAGGTTATTGAACCCATGGAGCCTGAGTTTGCTTTTCACGGTGGTAAAGCTCCCGTCGTGCGGTCTCTGACCGCGGTCCTGAATGCCCGTCAGTTGCGGATTGCGCAAGCTGCGTAGGGCGGCGAACACCTCTTCGCGATGGCGATTGGCTGTACTTGTCGGGGCCGGGACCCCTTAAGAGCGGCGCATTATGCAGATCGGCAGCGGCTGGGGCCAGAGTCTGCCGAGGGCAGGTGATGAATTGATGTCGGCCCAGGGCGAGAAGCCGCCATCAAGGCGCTGGCGGACAGCCCGGGCCGGCAGGCGACGCTCGTCGTAGCGACGCCCGACCGGGCGTCGCGCGCGGGGTGACTCAGGCGAGTTCGACGAGCTCGTAGCTGTGACTGATCTCGACGCCGGCCCGGCCGAGCATGATGGAGGCCGAGCAATACTTTTCCGCTGACAATTCGATGGCCCGCTTGACCTGGGCTTCCTTGAGGCCGCGGCCCTTGACCACGAACTTCAGGTGGATACGGGTAAACACCTTGGGCTCGGTGTCGGCGCGGTCGGCCTCGAGAAAGGCCTCGCAGCTTTCCACCGGCTGGCGCGCCTTGCGCAGGATGCTGACCACGTCGTAGCTGGCGCAGCCACCCAGACCGATCAGCACTGTTTCCATCGGCCGCACGCCGAGGTTACGCCCGCCGCTTTCCGGCGGACCGTCCATGACCACCACGTGACCACTGCCGGATTCGCCGAGGAACATGGCCTCGCCGGCCCACTGAATGCGTGCCTTCATCGCTTTCGTCCTACTTTTATATGCAAATGGTGATCAGCTTAACATGTTGAATGTCGTAAACTGCCTGGTGGTGCTGGGTTATTCAGCTCGCATTTACACTGCGCATGTTCTTATTTCGGTCTTTGAATCGGAACCGGCGCAGCTTATGCATGCACCGGTTCGGACATCGGTGCCCCCGACTCAGGTTAGTTTTCAACCTCAGGAATCAGCATGGCCGCTATCATCCCTCCCGCGAAGTTACAGCACATCGACAAGTTGCTCGCGCATTGCTCGCGTCGTCGCTACACGGCGAAAACCACCATCATCTACGCTGGCGACAACAGCGAAAGCCTGTTCTTCATTCTCAAGGGGTCGGTCACCATCCTCATCGAGGACGACGAAGGCCGCGAAATGATCATCGCCTATCTCAACGCCGGGGATTTCTTCGGTGAGATGGGTCTGTTCGCCAAGGAGGGCAGCGAGCCCGAGCGCAGCGCCTGGGTGCGCGCCCGTACCGAATGCGAAGTCGCCGAGATCAGCTACAGCCAGTTCCGCGAACTGAGCCAGCAGGACCCGGACATGCTCTTCTCCCTCGGTCGCCAGATGGCCGAGCGCCTGCGCCAGACCACCCGCAAGGTGGGCGACCTGGCCTTCCTCGACGTCACCGGTCGCGTGGCCCGCACCCTGCTCGACCTGTGCAAGCAGCCCGACGCCATGACCCACCCGGATGGCATGCAGATCAAGATCACCCGCCAGGAAATCGGCCGTATCGTCGGCTGCTCCCGCGAGATGGTCGGCCGCGTGCTGAAGTCCCTCGAAGAGCAGGGACTGGTCCACGTCAAGGGCAAGACGATGGTGGTGTTCGGCACCCGCTGAACCTACCGTCTTCCCCATGGCGAACGAAAAGGCCCCGGTGTCATCCACCGGGGCCTTTTGCTTTGCGGCCTGGGGATCAGGCGTCGAGGGGGAAGCCCCGCTCCGGGAAGAACAGCCGCTGCAACTCCTGCCCGGGCTCGTCGGCGCGCATGAAGGCTTCGCCGACCAGGAAGGCCCGCACCTCGTTGGTTTCCATCAGTTCCACGTCGGCGCGATTGAGGATGCCGCTCTCGGTGATCACCAGACGATCCTGGGGAATGCGCGGCAGCAATTCCAGGGTGTGGTCCAGCGTGACCTCGAAGGTGTGCAGGTTGCGGTTGTTGATACCCACCAGCGGAGTGTCCAGCACGGTCAGCGCGCGCTCCAGCTCGTCACCATCATGCACCTCGACCAGCACGTCCAGGCCGACGCTCTTCGCGGTAGCAGCCAGTTCGGCCATCTGGCCATCGTCCAGCGCCGCGACGATCAGCAGGATGCAGTCGGCGCCGATGGCGCGGGCTTCCACCACCTGGATGGGATCGACGAGGAAATCCTTGCGGATCACCGGCAGCTGGCAGGCGGCGCGGGCCTGCTGCAGATAGGCGTTGCCGCCCTGGAAGAAATCCACGTCGGTGAGCACGCTCAGGCAGGTAGCACCGCCCAGGGCGTAACTGTGGGCGATCTCCGCCGGGACGAAGTGTTCACGGATCACGCCCTTGCTCGGCGAGGCCTTCTTCACCTCGGCGATGACCGCCGCCTGCTTGCGCGCCACCTGGGCCTGCAGGGCGCGGGCGAAGCCGCGCGGGGCATCGGCGGCGCGGGCCTGGGCCTCGAGTTCGGCCAGGCTGGTACGAGCCTTGAGCTGGGCGATTTCCTCGGCCTTGCGGGCCAGGATCTTCTGCAACACGGTGGGCACGGTCACGTGCGATTCTCCTCTCGATAGACGGACGTGAAATGGGCCAATTCCTCGAGTTTTTCCCGAGCCAGCCCACTGTAGAGCGCATCGTGGGCGAGCAGAACCCCCTCGTGCAGGCTATGGGCGAGATCCGCAGCGTAGAGCGCCGCGCCGGCATTGAGCACGATCATGTCGGCGGCCTTCTGGCCGGCTTCGGTCTTGCGCCGACCGAGGGCATCGCGGATCAGCGCCAGGGAGGCCTCGGGGCCGTCCACGGTGAGGCCGACCAGGGTCTGGCTCTTGATGCCCAGGTCCTCGGGCAGCACCTCGTACTCACTGATGCTGCCGTCCTTGAGTTCGGCGACCTGGGTCGCCGCGGCCAGGCTGAATTCGTCCAGCCCATCGCGGGAGTGCACCACCAACACGTGGTGGCTGCCCAGGCGCTGCAGGACCTCGGCCAGCGGCCGACAGAGGGCGGCGCTGAACACCCCGACCACCTGGTGGCGCACGCCGGCCGGATTGGTCAGGGGGCCGAGCATGTTGAACAGGGTGCGCAACCCCAGGGAGCGACGCGGGCCGGCGGCATGGCGCATGGCGCTGTGGTGCGCCTGGGCGAACATGAAGCCGACGCCCACCTGCTCGACGCAGCGAGCGATCTGCGCGGGCGTCAACTCCAGGTAGATGCCGGCGGCCTCCAGCAGGTCGGCGCTGCCGCTCTTGCCGGACACGGCGCGATTGCCGTGCTTGGCCACCTTGCCGCCCGCCGCCGCGACCACGAACACCGAGGCCGAGGAGACGTTGAAGATGTTGGCGCCATCGCCACCGGTGCCTACCACGTCGACCACGTGGTCGAGCGTCGGCAGCACCACCGGGGTGGCCAGCTCGCGCATCACGCTGACCGCGCCGCAGATCTCGTCGATGGTCTCGCTCTTGATGCGCATGCCCATGAGGAAGGCACCGATCTGCGCTTCGTCGGCGCCGCCGGTCATGATCTGGCGCATCACCGCCTGCATCTCGGCCACATTGAGGTCGAGTTGTCCGCTGATGCGATTCAGGGCCTGCTTGATGTCCATCTAGCGGCGCCCTCCCTGCTGCTTGAGGAAGTTGGCCAGCAGATCGTGACCGTGCTCGGTGAGGATTGACTCGGGGTGGAACTGCACCCCCTCGATCATGAACTCACGGTGCCGCAGCCCCATGATCTCATCGATGCTGCCGTCCGGATGCTGGGTCCAGGCGGTGATCTCCAGGCAGTCGGGCAGGGTTTCGCGCTTGACCACCAGCGAGTGGTAGCGGGTCACGGTGAAGGGATTGGGCAGGCCGGCGAAGACGCCCTCGCCGTTGTGGTAGACCGGGCTGGTCTTGCCATGCATCGGCTCGCGCGCCCGCACCACCTCGCCACCGAAGGCCTGGCCCAGGCTCTGGTGACCCAGGCAGACACCCAGCACCGGCAGCTTGCCGGCGAAGCGCTCCAGGGTGGCCAGGGAGATGCCGGCCTCGTTGGGCGTGCAAGGGCCGGGGGAGACGACGATGCGCTCCGGTGCCAGTTCTTCGAGTGCCTCGACCGGCACTTCGTCGTTGCGCACCACCTTGACCTCGGCGCCCAGCTCGCCCAGGTACTGCACCAGGTTGTAGGTAAAGGAATCGTAGTTATCGAGCATCAGCAGCATGGCGGATCACCCTTGGAATCGATTGCAGCTGTGGAAATGGACTCAGCTTCGCCACGGCGCCGGAAGTGGCTGGCCGGGGGCTGGAACGACAAGGCGGGCCGGACGCACCGGCAGGGGGATGTCAGGCGCGCCAGCGCCAACGGGCGTGGGCCTTGAAGAGAGGCATCGAGAGGGCGGCGCTGCAGGTCACGGGATGGATTCCGACGTGGTTCTCTCCGCACAGTAGCCCAGCCGGCGGCCCGGTGCAACCGCTGGCGGTTCAGCTCCCGAGTCGACCATAGGCCGCCAGCACGGTCCGCTCGGACTGCACCAGGTAGCTTTCCAGCGCCGCCGTGGCCTCGATGGGTTTACCCGCCTCCAGCAACTCGATGATGGCGACGTTCATCTCCAGGTAGGGAGCGTGGAGGAATTCCGGATCCTTGAGCAGGCCGAAGGCCAGCCGCAACTCGGCGGAGAGTTGGTCATAGAAGGCCGACAGTCGCGGGCTGTCGGCCAGTTCGACGATGGCGGCGTGAAAGGCCATGTTGGCGGTACCCACCGCGACCCAGTCCTGGGCCGCCCGCGCCTGCTGGGCCGCCGTGACCGCCTCGCGCATGCGCAGCGCGCCGGGATGGCGTGGATAGGCTTGAGCCAGCGCCTGGCACTCGATGAAGCGGCGTACCCGGTAGATGTCGATGATCGAGGCCATGTCGGGTACGCAGACGAACACCCCGCGATTGGGTTCGTGCTTGAGCAAGCCCTCCTGGGTCAGCACCCGGAAGGCCTCGCGCAGGGTATTGCGGGAGATCTCCAGGCGTTCCGCCAGCGCCGCTTCGGACAGGCGTTGGCCAGGCTTGAGCTCGCCTTCCACCAGTTGGCGGCGGATCTCGGCGGTCACGGACTCGCCGAGGGTACGGGCATTGTCGGGCACAGGGGTCTTCATGGATGTTCCGGGGCAGGCAGTCGCGGTGCGATGGTGTCCGAGGGCGAAGGCTAAGGCAAGAAAACCTGGTACCTGCGCACCAGGAGGTAGCATTTTTGAGTAATCGAGTAACAACTTGGTGCACATGAAAGAACTATGACAATATTTTTGTTGAACAATAAATCCATGTAAAACCTACAAATATCGTTTTTTGTCCTTGGGTGGCACAGAGGTTGCGTTGGCCGGAGCACGACCTCTCGTCAAGGAACGCCCCCGTGACCCAGACCGCCACCACTGCCAATGCCTTTGCCAAGGACCGCCGAGCCTCACTGATCGCCGCCATCTTCCTGATGGCCACCTCGGCCATCGGCCCCGGTTTCCTCACCCAGACCGCCACCTTCACCGCCAAGCTGGGCGCCGCCTTCGCCTTCGGCATCCTTGCCTCCATCCTCATCGACTTCGTGGTCCAGCTGAACGTCTGGCGCATCGTCGCCCTGACCCGCATGCGCGCCTCGGATATCGCCAATGCGGCCATTCCCGGCAGCGGCTATCTGTTGGCGGTACTGGTGATCTCCGGCGGCCTGGTGTTCAGCCTGGGCAACATCGCCGGCGCCGGCCTCGGCCTGAATGCGCTGCTCGGCCTCGACCCGGCCTGGGGTGGCGCCCTCAGTGCGCTGGTGGCGATCGGCATCTTCCTGTCGCACCGCGCCGGGGTTGCCATGGATCGCATCATGGTGGTGCTGGGGGTGTTCAAGGTGGCGCTGATCGTGCTCGCCTGTTTCGCCTCCCATCCGCCCGTGGGCGAGGCCCTGCGCCAGACGATCTTCCCGGACGTGCTGGACTTCGCCTCCATCACCACCATCGTCGGCGGTACCGTAGGCGGCTACATCACCTACGCCGGCGCTCACCGCCTGCTGGACCGCGGCACCGTCGGCGTGGAAAACCTCGAGGCGGTCTCCAAGGCTGCGCTCAGCGGCATCCTGGTCACCGGCATCGCCCGCTACGTGCTGTTCCTGGCCATCTTCGGGGTGGTCGCCAGCGGTGTGGTGATCGACGTCTCCGGCCAGGCCGCCAACCCGGCCGCCCAGGCCTTCGACGCCAGTCTCGGCGAATACGGTCTGCGCGTGTTCGGCCTGATCCTCTGGGCCGCCGGCATCAGCAGCATCATCGGCGCCTCCTACACCTCGATGACCTTCATCACCGTGTTCTCGAAGAACATCACCGAGCGGGCGCGCAATCTCTGCACCGTGGTCTTCGTGCTGATCGCCCTGGCCATCTACCTGCTGATCGGCAAACCGCCGGCCGCCCTGCTGGTGTTCGCCGGTGGCTTCAACGGCCTGATCCTGCCGCTCGGCTTGACGCTGTTCATGTACGTCGGCTGGCGCCGCTCCGACCTCATGGAGGGCTACCACTACCCCCGCTGGCTGCTGGTGCTCGGTGCCCTCACCTGCCTGCTGTCGTGGTACATGGCGGTCAAGTCCGCCGGTCCCATCTTCGCCCTGCTCAACGCCGCCTGATCCCGGGAGATCCCTATGCCGACCATCGATCTGAACAGCGACCTGGGCGAAAGCTTCGGTCAGTGGCAGATGGGCGACGATGCCGCCATGCTCGACATCGTCACCAGCGCCAACGTCGCCTGCGGCTTCCACGCCGGCGATCCCGCCGGCATCCTGCGCACCCTGCAGGCAGCCGCCGCCAAGGGCGTGGCGGTGGGTGCCCACGTCGCCTATCCCGACCTGGTGGGTTTCGGCCGGCGCAATCTGGACATCGCCAGCGACGAGCTGACCGCCGACGTGCTCTACCAGATTGGCGCCCTGCAGGCCCTGGCACGCGCCGCCGGGACGCGGGTGAGCTACGTCAAGCCGCACGGCGCCCTGTACAACACCATCGCCCAGGACGAACGCCAGGCGCAGGCGGTGATCGCCGCCCTGCGCCAGCTGGACCAAGGCCTGGTGCTGGTCTGCCTGGCCGGCTCGCCGCTGCTCGGCTGGGCGCGGGACGCCGGCCTGACCTGCGTCGCTGAGGCCTTCGCCGACCGCGCCTATACGCCGGAAGGCACCCTGGTCTCGCGACGCCTGCCCGGCGCGGTGCTGCACGATGCCGAACTCGTCGCCCAACGCATGCTGCGCCTGGTGCAGGACGGCGTGGTGGAGGCCATCGACGGCAGCCTGACACCCATCGAGGCCGAGTCCATCTGCGTCCATGGCGACAGCCCCGGCGCGGTGGACATGGCCCGCGCCCTGCGTCGCCATCTCGAACTCGCCGGGGTCATCCCCCGCGCCTTCACGGAGGTCCAACCATGAATCCGCTCAAAGCCGCCCAGGACGCCGCCATCGCCGCCGCCCGCGAGGCCCGCGCCCGCTATCGCGACGGCCTGGTCGCCCCCAGTGCCGGCGTCGCCCCCGGCATGACCCAGGCCAATCTCATCGCCCTGCCGCGCGACTGGGCCTACGACTTCCTGCTCTATGCCCAGCGCAATCCCCAGGCCTGCCCGGTGCTGGACGTCACCGATGCCGGTAGCTACCGCACGCCGCTGGCCGAGGGCGCCGACCTGCGCACCGACCTGCCGCTGTATCGCGTCTGGCGCGACGGCGTACTGGTGGAGGAAGTGGCCGACGGCCGCGCCGCCTGGGCCGAGCATGGGGACCTGGTGACCTTCCTGATCGGCTGCAGCTTCACCTTCGAGACCGGCCTGCTGGAAGCCGGCATCGAGATCCGCCACATCACCGATGGCTGCAACGTGCCCATGTACCGCACCAACCGCGCCTGCCGCCCGGCGGGCCGCCTGCATGGCGAGATGGTGGTGTCCATGCGCCCCATCCCGGCCGAGCGGGTCGCCGAGGCGGCCACCATCACCGGCCGCTATCCGGCGGTGCATGGTGCCCCGGTGCACATCGGCGAACCGGCGCGGCTGGGCATCGCCGACCTGGCGCGGCCGGACTTCGGCGATGCCGTGCGCATCGAGCCGGGTGAGATCCCGGTGTTCTGGGGCTGCGGCGTCACCCCCCAGGCAGCGGTCATGGCCTCCAAGGTGCCCTTCGCCATTACCCATGCGCCCGGCCACATGTTCATCACCGACGTGCCCGATCGCACCTACCACGTCTAGGAGAAGCCCTTGCGTTTTCTGCCCGTCAACCTGGATGCACTGCTGGTGGAGCTGGCCGATCTCGACGAGACCCTAGCCCTGTTCGACGCCCTGCAGACCCGGCCGCTGCCCGGGATCGAGGAGATCGTCCCGGCAGCCCGCACCCTGCTGGTCCAGTTCCGTCCCAGCGCCCTGAAAGCGGCCGACCTGGTGGACCATATCGCCGCCCTGCCCCTCGACGGTGGTGGCCGCGAGGCCGGCAAGCTCGTCGAGATCCCGGTGCACTACAACGGTGAGGACCTGGACGAAGTGGCCCGGCTGCTCGGCCTGAGCTTGGCCGAGGTGATCCGCCGCCATACCGGCAGCGACTACCAGGTGGCCTTCTGCGGCTTCGCCCCGGGCTTCGGCTATCTCAGCGGCGGCCCAGGCTTCCAGGTGCCGCGGCGCGCTTCACCGCGTACCCGGGTGCCGGCCGGCTCGGTGGCTATCGCCGGAGGGTTCGCCGCCGTCTACCCCCAGGCCAGTCCTGGTGGCTGGCAACTGCTGGGGGTGACACCCCTGCACCTCTGGGACCTGTCGCGCCCCGAGCCGGCGCTGCTGCGTCCCGGCTACCGGGTGCGCTTCCATGACGCCGGCCCGCTGCCCACCGGCGGCCTGCCCGAAGCACCGGTCGCAGCCCCCGCCGCGCCGGTCACCGCGGACTATCTGGAAATCCTCACCCCCGGCCTACGCACCCTGCTGCAGGACCTTGGCCGCCCGGGCCAGACCGGCCAGGGCGTCTCCGCCTCCGGCGCCCTGGATCGCGGCGCCCTGCGCGCGGCCAATCGCGCGGTGGGCAACGAACCGAGCAGCGGCTGCCTGGAAATCCTGCTGGGCGGCTTCAGTTGCGTCTGCCACGGCCAGGCCCTGGTCGCCGTCACCGGCGCCCCGGCGCCGCTGGAGGTGCTGACCCGCAGCGGTCGCCGGTTGCAGCCCGCGCCCTACCAACCTTTCCTCTTGGAAGACGGCGACCGCCTGAGCCTGGGCAGTCCGCCCACCGGGCTACGCAGCTACCTGGCACTGCGCGGCGGCTTCGCCGTGGCCCCGGTACTGGGCAGCCTGGCATTCGATACCCTGGCCAACGTCGGCCCGGCGCCCCTGGCCGCCGGCGACCACCTGGGCTTCCATCCCCTGGTCGGTGGCACTGCCGTGTCCTGCAACGAAACCGCTCCCCTGGCGCTGCCCAGCGCCGACCAGGAAGTGATGCTCGACGTGGTCCTCGGCCCACGCAGCGACTGGTTCACCGCCACCGCCCTGGAGACCCTGGCCGGGCAGAGCTGGCGCGTCACGCCCCAGTCCGACCGGGTCGGCATCCGCCTGGCCGGCGAGACGCCCCTGGAACGCCAGGTGGCCGGCGAGCTGCCCAGCGAAGGCACCGCCCTGGGCGCCATCCAGGTACCGCCCAACGGCCAGCCGGTGCTGTTCCTCGCCGACCATCCGCTCACCGGCGGCTATCCGGTGATCGGTGCCGTCGCCAGCCACCACCTGGACCTGGCCGGGCAGATCCCGGTCGGCGCCCGTATCCGCTTCAATCCGCTGGGCCCCTTTGCTGAACTGCGCCCCAGCGCTTCCCCTGCTGCCGAGAACACCCGATGAAAAAAGTCCTGATCGCCAACCGCGGCGAGATCGCCGTCCGCATCGTCCGCGCCTGCCGTGACTACGGTGTGGCCTCGGTAGCCGTCTATGCCGACGCCGACTTCGACGCCCTGCACGTGCACCTGGCCGACGAGGCCTATGGCCTGAACGGCCAGCGTCCGGCCGAGACCTACCTGGACATCGCCAAGCTGCTGGACGTGGCTCGCCGCGCCGGCGCCGATGCCGTCCACCCCGGCTACGGCTTCCTCTCCGAGCGCGCCGACTTCGCCCGCGCGGTGCAGGCAGCCGGCCTGACCTGGATCGGTCCGAATCCGGACACCATCGACGCCCTGGGCGACAAGGTGCAGGCCCGGCGCATCGCCCTGGGCGTCGGTGCGCCGCTGGTGGCCGGCACCGAAGACCCGGTGAGCGGCGCCGCCGAGGTGCTGGCCTTCGCCGAGGAGCACGGCCTGCCCATCGCCATCAAGGCGGCCTTTGGCGGCGGTGGACGTGGCCTCAAGGTGGCCTGGCGCCTGGACGAGGTGGCCGAGCTGTACGAATCGGCGGTCCGCGAGGCCACTGCCGCCTTCGGCCGCGGCGAATGCTTCGTCGAGCGCTTCCTCGACCGTCCGCGGCACATCGAAGCCCAGGTCCTGGCCGACCGCCATGGCCGGGTCGAGGTGGTGGGTACCCGCGACTGCTCGCTGCAGCGGCGCAACCAGAAACTGGTGGAAGAGGCGCCCGCGCCCTTCCTCGACGACGCCCTGCGCCAGCGCATCCACGCCTCCGCCCGCGACATCTGCGCCGCCGCCGGCTACGTCGGCGCCGGCACCGTGGAATTCCTGCTCAGCCAGGACGGCACCCTGTCCTTCCTGGAGGTCAACACCCGCCTGCAGGTGGAGCACCCGGTCACCGAGGAAACCAGCGGTCTGGACCTGGTGGTCGAGCAACTGCGCATCGCCGACGGCCTGCCGCTGTCCTTCAACGAGGTGCCGGCACCCCGCGGACACAGCTTCGAATTCCGCATCAATGCCGAAGACCCGGGTCGCGGCTTCCTGCCGACTCCGGGCCCCATCACCGCCTTCCGCGCTCCCAGCGGTCCCGGCATCCGCCTGGACAGCGGCGTGGCGGCCGGCTCCCAGGTAGCGCCCAACTTCGACTCCATGGTCGCCAAGCTGATCGTCACCGGCGCCACCCGCGAGCAGGCCATCGCCCGCGCCCGTCGCGCCCTGGCCGAATTCAGCGTGGAAGGCGTGGCCACGGTACTGCCCTTCCACCAGGCGGTGATGGCCCACGCCGACTTCACCGGCGCGGCCTTCGCCGTGCACACCCGCTGGATCGAGACGGTATTCGCCGAGCAGATCGCCCTGGCGCCACGCAGCGAGCCGGCGGACGACGGCGTGCTGCGCACCTTCGTCGAGATCGACGGCCGCCGCCATGCCCTGGGCCTACCCAGCGCTCTGCTACGCGGCCTGGCGGTCAATGCCCCAGCGGCCGAAGCGGTCGCGGCCGCACCGGCCGCAGACGCCAATGCCCTCACCACCCCGGTGGCCGGCAACCTGCACGCCTGGACGGTGGAGGACGGCGCCGCGGTCGCAGCCGGTCAGGTGGTAGCGGTGATGGAAGCGATGAAGATGGAAACCCAGGTCCTCGCCCCCCGCGCCGGGCGCCTGGCGATCACCCAGGCGGCCGGAGACTACCTGGCGGCTGGCGCCGTCCTGGGACGGATCGAGGACGTTTAGGTGGAGTGCCTTATCGCGGCCATGGCGGTCCGCCGATGCGGCCGCTCCTACGGGCACTGAGCTAACCTGTAGGAGCGGCCCATGGCCGCGATCAGCAAAACGCCGGAATCTTCCAGGAGCGGCCGCGTTGGCTAAGCCCTAAACCTTCCCTTCCGCCAACTTCACCGCGCGGAACATGGCGCGACGCTTGTTGAGGGTCTCTTCCCACTCCGCCGCCGGCTGGGAGTCGGCGACGATGCCGCCGCCCGCCTGCACATGCAGCTCGCCGTCCTTGATCACCGCGGTGCGGATGGCGATGGCGGTGTCCATGTTGCCGTTCCAGGCCAGATAGCCCACGGCGCCGCCGTAGATGCCACGCTTGACCGGCTCCAGTTCGTCGATGATCTCCATGGCGCGGATCTTCGGCGCCCCAGACAGGGTGCCGGCCGGCAGGATGGCACGCAGGGCGTCCATGGCGGAGAGCTCGGGCTTGAGCCGCCCGGTGACGTTGCTGACGATGTGCATCACGTTGGAATAGCGCTCGATGACCATCTTCTCGGTCAGGGTCACGCTGCCGGTGGCGGAGACCCGGCCCACGTCGTTGCGGCCCAGGTCGATCAGCATCAGGTGCTCGGCCAGTTCCTTGGCGTCGGCCAGCAGGTCGCGCTCCAGCGCCAGGTCGGCCTCTTCGGTAGCCCCGCGCGGGCGGGTACCGGCGATGGGGCGCACGGTGATCTCGCCGTCCTCCACCCGCACCAGCACCTCGGGCGAACTGCCGACCACATGGAAGTCGCCGAAGTTGAAGAAGTACATGTAGGGCGTGGGGTTGAAGCAGCGCAGCGCTCGATAGAGATCGATGGGCGCGGCCTTAAAATCGATGGTCATGCGCTGCGACGGCACCACCTGCATGCAGTCGCCGGCCAGGATGTAATCCTTGATCCGCGCCACCGCATTCTCGTAGTCGTCACGGCTGTAGCTGGAGCGGAAAGCCGGCTCGCCAGGCACCTGCATGGCAGTGAAGTCCAGACCCAGACGCGGTGCGATAGGCTGGCGGATGCGCTCGCGCAACGCGGCCAGACGCGCCTGGCCCTGCTCGTAGGCCTCCGGCTGGGCCGGGTCCACCAGCACGATGCAGTGCAGCTTGCCGGCGAGGTTGTCGAAGACCACCACCTCGTCCGACACCATCAGCAGGATGTCCGGCGTGCCCAGCGGATCGGGATTGGGCGAGGCACCCAGGCGTTTTTCCACGTAACGCACGCAGTCATAGCCGAAGTAACCCACCAGACCGCCATCGAATTTCGGCAGATTGGGCACCACCGGCACACGATAGCGGCTCTTGAAGGCCTCGACGAAGGCCAGCGGATCCTCGACGGTAGAGGCTTCGAGTTGCTGCTCGCCCTCGTGCACCGTCACCTGGTAGCCGTGCACCCGTAGCAGCGTCCGGCACGGCAGGCCGATGATCGAGTAGCGCCCCCACTTCTCGCCGCCCTGCACCGACTCCAGCAGATAGGAATTCGGCGCATCGGCCAGCTTCAAGTAAAGAGAGAGGGGGGTGTCGAAGTCGGCCAGGGTTTCGAAGGCCAGGGGAATGCGGTTATAGCCTTGAGCGGCCAGGCGCAGGAAGTCGTCGCGGGTCATGATCAGCCTCGTGGCGAGGAAAACGAAAGGTCAGGTGCACAGCGCGCCGGTCTACTACCGGCCAAGACGAAGTCAGGCGCGCCAGCGCCAGCGGGCCAGGGCCTTGATGACTTTCATCCATGCTCGCGAGGAGCCTGTGCGGGTGACCACCACGATGCGATCTCGTGCTCTTGGGGTGAAGAGCCACGTTAGCCTAGCCGGCGCGGCATGGCAACCGGCCGGCCATGCCTGAGGCTAGATGAACAGCTCGCGCAGATCGTCGACCACCAGATCGGGTTGCTCGTTGGCGATGGGCTCGCCATGGTTGTAGCCGTAGCTCAGGGCCACGCAGCGTACCCCGGCAGCGCGGGCGGCGCGGATGTCGTTGCGCGAGTCGCCGATGAACAGGGCGTGGTCGGCAGACACACCAGCCTTATTCATCACCAACAGCAGCCCGGCTGGATCGGGCTTCTGCTGCGGCAGGGTATCGCCGCCGACGATCCAGTCGAATTCGCCCAGCCCCATGTAGGCCAGCAACGGTGCGACGAAGCGCTCCGGCTTGTTGGTGATCACCGCCAGGCGCACGCCCAGGGTGCGCAGCAGTGCCAGACTGTCCAACACGCCGGGATAGACGCGAGTCAGGGCATGACTGCCGCCATAGAGTTCCATGAACAGCGCCAGGGCCTCGTCGGCGGCGGCGTCGTCCACCGCGGCATGCGCCATGTCGTCGGCCAGGGCGCGACGCACCAGCACCCGGGCGCCGTTACCGATCCACAGCCGCACCTTGGCCAGACCGGCCGGGGCGCGGCCCAGGCGTGCGAGCATGGCATCCACCGCCGCAGCCAGGTCCGGCGCGGAATCCAGCAGGGTGCCATCGAGGTCGAACATCACCAGCTCGGGCGGATGCCCGCTGCCGAGCCGCACCAGGGCGCTCATACCGATTGGGCCTTGGCCAGCTCGGCTCGCATCGCCTGGATCACCGCGGCATAGTCCGGCTGACCGAAGATGGCCGAGCCGGCGACGAAGGTGTCGGCCCCGGCGCGGGCGATCTCGCCGATGTTCTTGACGTTGACCCCACCATCGATCTCCAGGCGGATCGGCCGACCCGAGGCGTCGATCAGGGCGCGGGCCTCGCGCAGCTTGTCGAGGGTGCCGGGGATGAATTTCTGGCCGCCGAAGCCGGGGTTGACGCTCATCAGCAGCACCATGTCGATCTTGTCCATGACGTACTTCAGGGCATCCAGGGAGGTGGCCGGATTGAACACCAGGCCGGCCCGGCAACCGCCATCCTTGATCAGTTGCAGCGAGCGGTCGATGTGCTCGGAGGCCTCGGGGTGGAAGGTGATGTCGGTGGCGCCGGCTTCGATGAAGTCGCCGATGATGCGATCCACCGGCTTGACCATCAGGTGCACGTCGATGGGCGCGGTCACCCCATAGTTGCGCAGCGCCTTGCAGACCATGGGGCCAATGGTGAGGTTGGGCACATAGTGGTTGTCCATCACGTCGAAATGGACCATGTCGGCACCGGCGGCGAGGACCTTGTCGACTTCCTCGCCGAGACGGGCGAAATCGGCGGACAGGATCGAGGGAGCGATGGCGAAGGGTTGCATGGGATAGCCTCGGCTAAGGTGAGTGGCAGCATTGTAACGAAGATCCGCAGGAGGCCGCCGCGTTCCCGCTGCCCAGCCGGCCTGAACGGCGGTAGGCTCGTCGGGGTCCATCGCTGACCCCTGCCGTCCATCCGTTCGAGGAAGTCCATTCGATGTCATCGTCATCCCTGTGGCTGCGTGCCGGATCGCTGCTCTTGCTGGCCCTGGCCGCAGCCGTACAGGCCGAAGAGGCACCACCGGCAGCGGCAGCCGCCCCGCCCACCCCGGTGGCCGCCCTTGCCCCTGCCCCGACCCGCAGCGCCGAGCAACAAGAGGCGCTGAAACGGGGACTACCGGCCGAGCAGCAGAAGCAGCTGCAGGCCGGTGACGAAAGCTTTCTGGCGCTGTTGCGCCCATCGATCCCGGCCAAGGCCCGCGGCATCCTGATCCTGGTGCCGGGCGATGGTGAATCCGCCGACTGGCCCAACGTGGTGGCGCCACTGCGCAACGATCTGCCCAGCTATGGCTGGGACACCCTCAGCCTAAGCCTGCCCGATCCCTACGATCCCCTAGCCGCGCTACGCCGCAGCACAGCCCCGGCGGACAGCGACGCCCAGGCTACTGCCGAGCAGACGCCTCCGCCGGTGACCGGCGGCAGCGGTACGGCGACGGCGCCCCAGACTCAGGCCGAAGCCGGTTCCGGCGAACCGGCCCAGGCGGCCACCGCGCCGGTCGACCCGGAGGCGCTGGCCAACGCCCACGCTGAACGGGTCCTGGCCCACCTCGCTGCCGGCATCGACCTCGCCCTGCAGCAGGGCACCAAGCCCATCATCCTGGTCGGCCACGGTACCGGTGCCTACTGGGCCGCGCGCTACCTGGCGGAAAAGGAACCTAGTGAGATCCACCAACTGGTCCTCATCGACGGCAGCGAGCCGCGCGATATGCCGCCCCGCCTGGTCGCCACCATGGGCAAAAGCGATCTGCAGATCGCCGACCTGGTGCGCCAGCCGAATTCAGCAGCCGCCGTGAGTCGCAAGGACCGCGCCTCGCAGAAGGGCAACAAGAACTACCGGCAGATCGAGCTGCCGGTACATTTCGGTGATCGCGCCGACGAGCAGCAGCAGATCATGCGCCGCCTGCGTGGCTGGCTCGACCACCTGGCTCCCGCCCCGGCCGCTAGCGGAAGCCCCGCCGCGTCTTGATCAGTTGGTAGGCGGCATGCAGTTCGGCGGTGCGCTGGGCAGCGGCATAGACCGCCGACTGGGCCGCGCCGGCGCCCGCCTTCTTGTCCGGATGATGGCGGCTGAGCAGGCGTCGATAGGCCTGTTTGACGGTGGCGGCATCGGCGTCCTCGGTGACGCCGAGCAGGCGCAGAGCCTGGCGGTACTTCTCGTCAGGGGTGGGCTGCCGCGGTGCCGCCTGCACCGGCGGCTGCAAGGCCAGCACCTGGGCTTCGGCCAGGCCCATCGCCTGCCCCCAACCGAGGATTTCGTCACGATCGCCAGGACGCACGCTGCCGCTGATCCAGACCATGCGCCAACAGGCGCGCAGGATGGGTTCGGCGCGCTCGCTGAGGCCTTGCAATTCAGGGGTCGACGGCAAGGTTCCGCCCTTGCCCTCTTCGAAAGCGGCGATGGCGCGGCGACGATCTTCAGCGCTCAGGGCCAACCGCTCGATCTCGCCTTCGGCCTGGCGGATGTGGGCGGTGAGCACGCGGCCACCGCGCTTAGCCAGGCGCCCGAGCATCTGAAATTGCGCCCGATGCTCGAAACGACCGGGTCGCCCTCGCCAACGGGCCTGCCAACCCGCCACGGAGGTCAGCCCCAGTTGGCGCTCCCCCGCATGGGCGAGCAACGCCACCAGCAAGGCGCCCGGGATGCTGGCCACGGCCCAGCCGGCCAGGAAGCCCAGCAGCGTCAGCGGCCAGAACCAGAGCTTCAAGAGGCGGTCCCGAATAGCGACTCCGCTTCTGCCAGACGCTCCAGTGTGCCCACGTCAACCCAGCGCCCCGGCCAGCGCTCGCCGGAAACGCGCCCTGCCGCGATGGCCGGGCGCAGGACGTCCACCAGCTTGAAGGCCCCGGCCGTGCAGCCGGCGAACAGCTGCGGATGCAGCACGGCGATACCGCTGTAGGTGAGCATTTCTGGGACATCCAAGCTGATCCGCCCATCCACCAGGGCGAAATCGCCGCTCGGGTGATGGACGGGGTTATCGACCAGCACCAGGTGTGCCAGGCAGTCCGCCGGCAGTGCCAGGGCGCCGAAGTCGAAATCGGTGCGGATATCGCCATTGACCAGCACGAAGGGCGCGCTGCCCAACAGTGGCAAGGCGCGGAAGATACCGCCGCCGGTCTCCAGCGGCTCACCCTCGGCGGAGAAGCGGATGGCAACGCCCAACCGGCGGCCATCGCCGAGCGCGGCCTCCAGCTGATCGCCCAGCCAAGCGTGGTTGATCACAAGCTCGGTAATACCAGCCGCGGCCAGGGCCCGTATATGGTGCTCGATCAGCGGCCGACCGTTCGCCTCGATCAGCGGCTTAGGCCGGGTCAGCGTCAGCGGCCGCATCCGCTCGCCCTTGCCGGCCGCCAGGATCATGGCCTTCATGCCTCGCCCCGCTCGGCGTGCAACTCGTCCAGCAGCGTGCCCAGGTCGGCCAGCTCAGGCCGCCGCGCCACCACGGTGCGGATGTAGGCGAGAAAGCGCGGGGTATCGGCGACATAGCGAGGCTTGCCGTCGCGATGCCAGATACGGGCGAAGATGCCCAGCACCTTGAGATGACGCTGCACGCCCATGAGGTCCGAGGCGCGCTGGAAGTCGGCGAACTCGGCCTGCACCGGTACCCCGGCGGCGCGTGCCTGCTCCCAATAGCCCAGCAGCCAACGCTGCACCAGCGGCTCCGGCCAACTGAGGAAGGCATCCTTGAACAGACTGGTGATGTCGTAGGTGACCGGGCCGATGACCGCATCCTGGAAATCCAGCACGCCCGGATTGGGGGTACTGAGCATCAGATTGCGCGGCATGAAGTCCCGATGGACCAGTACCTGGGGCTGTGCCAGGGCGCTGTCGATCAGCAGGCGGCAGACCGCCTGCCAGCGCGCGCGTTGCGTCTCGCTGAAGCTCCTATCCAGCTCGCGGCCGACGTACCACTCGGGAAACAGCGCCAATTCCCGCGCCAGCAGAGCCTCATCGTAGAGCGGCAGACTGCCGTTCGTCGGCTGCTTGAGCTGCAAGGCCAGGAGCGCTTCGATGGCGGCCGCGAAATAATCGTCGGCGTTCGCCGCGTTGATCACCTCCAGGTAGGTGAGCTGGCCGAGGTCGCTCAACAGCAGGAAACCGCGCTCCAGATCCTGGGCCAGGATGCGCGGTACGTGCACCCCGGCAGCGGCCAGCAGCGCAGCCACCCGCACGAAGGGACGGCAGTCCTCTTGCGGCGGCGGGGCATCCATCACGATCAGGCTGCGCCCCTCGCCCGCCCAGCGAAAATAACGGCGGAAACTGGCATCGCTGCTGGCCGCGGTCAGGCTGCCGGACGGCACCTCGCCCCAGGCCTGCTCCCGGAAAATTTCCGGCAAAACGGTAGCCAGCCAGTCTTCTATCTGGTTTAAGCGAACATCTTCAGTCATTTACAGCGGATCCCCCGGCCCTAGCCGATGCGCAGGTCATGTTTTATTATCCGCTATCTTTTTGAGCCCATCGAGAGGCCGCGGCCCCTTAATGGCTGGCGTGCAGGACGACTTTAAGGATGGCCGTGAAAACCCCCGCGTTTCGCAGAAAATTTCCCCTCTTGGTAACCGGCAGCCTGCTCGCCATGCAGCCCGTCACCGCCCTGATCGCCGCGCCCGCCGAGCAGTTCAACTGTAGTGCCGGTGCTGGCGGTGGCTGGTCCTGCAACACCCAGGCCCCGGCAGCGGCGCTGCCGCCGCGTCCGAGCAAGGGCGAGACCGCGGGTGTCGCGGCGCAGCCCGCCGCGCGCAAGGGCGACGACGCTGTGCTGGTGACCGAGAGCAAGGGCCGCGCCCTGAAGTCCCGCAGCGCCGACTACAGTCACCTGGACTGGGTCCCGCGCGATCGACTCACCCCGGCCCAGTTGGCCGAGACCGCGCCTTATTGCAGCGGCGCCTACGTCGAGCCGGTGCGTCCGGGCATGTACGACGACACCCCGACCGCCAAGGCTCCCACCTACATCTCCGCCAAGGCCTCGCGCTACGAGCAGGAGCAGCAGGTGGCCACCCTCGCCGGTGACGTGGTTCTGCGTCAGGGCGGCATGCAGGTGGAGTCCCAGGAAGCCAACCTGCACCAACTGGAGAATCGCGGCGAGCTCAAGGGCAACGTCAAATTCCGCGACAACGGCCTGCTGATGGTCGGCGACAAGGCCGATCTGCAGCTGGACAACGGCCAGGTCCAGGTCGACAACGCCGAATTCGTCATGCACCAGAGCCATGCCCGCGGCAGCGCGCTCTACGCCAAGCGCGGCGACGACGCCATCATCCGCTTGAAGGACGGCACCTACACCACCTGCGAACCAGGCAGCAACGCCTGGCAGGTCAAGGGCAACACCGTCACCCTGAACCCGGCGACCGGCCTGGGCTACGCGACCAACGCCACCCTGAGGGTGAAGGACATCCCGGTCCTCTACACACCGTTCATCTATTTCCCGATCGACGACCGTCGGCAGTCCGGCTTCCTGGCGCCCTCGATCAGCACCTCCAGCGACACCGGCTTCGCGATCACCACGCCCTACTACTTCAACCTGGCGCCCAACTACGACGCCACCCTCTATCCGCGCTTCATGGCCAAGCACGGCCTGCAGACCGAGGGTGAGTTCCGCTACCTGACCCACAGCAGCGAAGGCCAGGTCTACGGCTCCTACCTCAAGGACAGCGATCCCGAGCACGCCGGCGAGCCGGAAGCCACCGACAACCGCTGGCTGTACGGTTGGAAGAACCGCAGCGGCCTGGATTCGCGCCTGATGGCCGAGGTGGACTACACCCGCATCAGCGATCCCTACTACTTCCAGGACCTGGACACCGACCTCGGCATCAACAAGCCGACCTATGTCAACCAGCAGGGGCGCCTGACCTACCGCGGCGACACCTTCACCGCCGCACTCAACGCCCAGGCCTACCAGCTGGCGACCGTTTCCGACGTGACGCCCTACAACCGCCTGCCGCAGCTGACCGTCAACGGTGCCCTGCCCTACCATCCGGGCGGCCTGGACTTCACCTACGACACCGAGGCGGTACGCTTCGAGCGCAGCTTCGACGACAACGTCTACTTCGATCTGGATGACAACGGCAACCGGACCAACATCCGTACCCGCCCCGACGTCAATATCTTTGGCCTGGCTCGTGCCAACGGCAATCGCTACAACCTGGCGCCCGGTATCGCCCTGCCCATGACCCAGAGCTGGGGCTTCCTGACCCCCGCGGTACGTTACTACTACACCCAGTACGACCTGGATCTGGACACCCAGGGCCAGAACCAGATCGCGCAGTCCGGTGGCAATTACGACAGCAATCCCAGTCGTAGCGTCCCCCTGTTCAGCCTGGACAGCGGCCTCTATTTCGACCGCAGTTCCAACCTGTTCGGCGAAGGTGGCAAACAGACCCTGGAACCCCGCGCCAAGTACCTCTATGTACCCTACCGCGACCAGAGCAACATTCCGGTCTTCGATACCGGCGAGTACACCTTCAGCTACAGCTCGTTGTGGCGCGACAACCGCTTTACCGGTGCCGACCGCATGGGCGATGCCAATCAGGTCGCCCTGGGCGCCACCAGCCGCTTCATCGAGCCCAATGGCTTCGAGCGCGCCAACGTAAGCTTTGGCGAGCTGTTCTATTTCCGCGACCGCGACGTCCAACTGCCCGGCCTGGAAAACGACCTGCCAGCCGATGCCACCACCTCGCGCTCGCCCTATGCCCTGGCCGGCATGTATCGCTTCAACCGTGACTGGCGCGTGAATGGTGAATACAACTGGGACCCGGTGCTGCACCACACCGACTCCGGCAGCGTCATGTTCCACTACCAGCCGGAAGCCCAGCCGGGCAAGGTCCTGAACCTTGGCTATCGCTACCGCGACAACGTCCGGGTCTACGATCCCAACCTCGGCCGCTTCACCTACAACAGCGACGACTACAAGATCGACCAGCACGACATCTCCTTCATCTGGCCCATCGTGCCGCAGTGGTCGGCCATCGCCCGCTGGCAGTTCGACTACAACAAGAGCCGTACCCTGGAAGCCTTCGGTGGCTTCGAATACGACAATTGCTGCTGGAAGCTACGTCTGATCAGCCGCTACTGGCTCAAGAGCGAAGACGACGTCTACTACACATCGCAAAGCTCCCAAGCCGACCGCGGGGTATTCCTGCAGATCGTGCTCAAAGGGCTCGGCAACGTCTTCGGCGGCAAGACCGAAGGCTTCCTGGACAGAGGCATTCAAGGCTATCGTGAACGTGAAGACCAAGCTATGTAACGCCCTGCGCCCGCTCGCCCTGGGCGCGGCGCTCGCTCTTACCCCTCTGGCTCAGGCTGCTGTGGTACCGCTGGACAAGGTCGTGGCCATCGTCGACAACGACGTGGTCATGCAGAGCCAGCTCGATCAGCGTCTCAACGAGGTCAAGCAGAACATCACCCGCCGCGGCGCGGCGGCACCGCCGGAAAGCGAGCTGCGTCAGCAGGTACTCGAACGCCTGATCCTGGAAGACATCCAGCTGCAGCTGGCCGGGCGCATGGGCGTGAAGATTTCCGACGACGAACTCAACCAGGCCGTCGCCACCATCGCCCAGCGCAATGGCCTGAGCGTGGCCGAGTTCCGCCAGGCCCTGGCCCGCGATGGTCTCTCCTATGACGCGGCCCGCGAACAGGTCCGGCGCGAGATGATGATCAGCCGGGTGCGTCAGCGCCAGGTCGGCCAGCGCGTTCAGGTCACCCAGCAGGAAGTGCAGAACTTCCTCGCCTCGGACCTGGGCAAGCTGCAGCTCTCCGAAGAGTATCGGCTGGCCAACATCCTGATCCCGGTCGCGGACAACGCCGGTACCGCGGGCCTCGACGCCGCCGCGCGCCAGGCCCAGGACACCTACAACCAGCTGCGCCAGGGCGCCGACTTCAACCAGTTGGCCATCGCCCGCTCGGCCGGCGACAACGCCCTGGATGGTGGCGAGATCGGTTGGCGCAAGGCCGCCCAGCTGCCCCCGCCCTTCGACCGCCTGATCGGCAGCGTCGGCGTCGGTGGCATCACCCAGCCGGTGCGTGTACCCGGTGGCTTCGTGATCCTGAAAGTGGAAGAGAAGCGCGGTGGCGAGGCGAGCATCGTCGACGAAGTCCATGTCCGCCACATCCTGCTCAAGCCCAACGCGGTGCGCAGCGATGCCGAGACCCAGCGCCTGGCCGCTCGGCTGCGCGAGCGCATCCAGAACGGCGAGGATTTCGCCACCCTGGCCAAGAGTTTCTCGGAAGATCCGGGTTCGGCGCTCAACGGCGGCGACCTGGGCTGGATCAACCCGGAGTCCCTGGTCCCAGAATTCCGCGAGGTCATGAACAACTCGCCGGTCAACCAGCTGTCGCAGCCGTTCCGTACCTCCTTCGGCTGGCACATCCTGGAAGTCCTGGGCCGTCGGGCCACCGACAACACCCAGCAGGCCCGCGAACAGCAGGCGCTGAATCTCCTGCGTAACCGCAAGTACGACCAGGAGCTACAGACCTGGCTGAGACAGATCCGCGACGAAGCCTACGTCGAGATCAAGCAGTAACCCCCAGGCCGCAGGCATCCCCTGCGGCCTGTCTGTTTCAGGAGCTGTGCATGGTCCTGCGCTTCGCCCTCACCCCCGGTGAACCTGCCGGTATCGGCCCCGATCTCTGCCTGCTGCTCGCCCGTGAGGCCCAGCCGCATGCCCTGATCGCCATCGCCAGCCGCGACCTGCTGGCCGCGCGCGCCGCCCAACTGAGCCTCGCCATCGACCTGATCGAGGTATCGCCGGCCGCCTGGCCCGACCGCCCCGCACCGGCAGGTGCGCTCCACGTCTGGGATACCCCGCTGGGTGCACCCGTGGTCACGGGCCAGCTCGATACCGCCAATGCTGCCTACGTCCTGGAAACCCTGACTCGCGCCGGCCAAGGCTGCCTGGACGGCACCTTCGCCGGCATGATCACCGCCCCGGTGCACAAGGGCGTGATCAACGACGGCGGCGTGGCCTTCTCCGGCCATACCGAATTTCTCGCCGAACTCACTGCGACGCCTCAGGTGGTGATGCTGCTGGCGACCGCGGGCCTGAGAGTCGCGCTGGTTACCACCCATCTGCCACTGCGCGAGGTGGCAGATGTCATCGACCGCCAGACCCTGCTGGACGTGACCCGCATCCTCGACGGCGACCTGCGTCGCTATTTCGGCATCGCCCGGCCGCGCATCCTGGTCTGCGGCCTCAACCCCCATGCCGGCGAAGGCGGGCACCTGGGCCGCGAGGAGATCGAGATCATCGAACCGGCCCTGGCCACCCTGCGCGCCGAAGGCCTCGACCTCGTCGGTCCGCTGCCCGCCGATACCCTCTTCACTCCTAAGCACCTAGAGCACTGTGACGCGGTCCTGGCCATGTATCACGACCAGGGCCTGCCGGTGCTCAAGCACAAGGGCTTCGGCGCCGCGGTCAACGTGACCCTGGGCCTGCCGATCATCCGCACCTCGGTCGACCACGGCACCGCCCTGGACCTGGCCGGCAGCGGCCGGATCGACACCGGCAGTCTAAAGGTGGCCCTCGACACCGCCTACGCCATGGCGGCCCATCGCCGTTCGGTGACCTGAGCGCTCCGGTGGGGGTAAAGGGTCTGCTAAACTGGTGGGTCTTTGCCGTCTTGAATCGCAGGCTCGGCGCCTGCGCCGGAGCACCTGATGACCGAGCTCTACCAACACCGCGCCCGCAAGAGGTTCGGCCAGAATTTCCTGCACGACGCGGGCGTGATCCATCGCATCCTGCGCGCCATCCATGGGCGGCCCGGCGAGCGGCTGCTGGAGATCGGTCCAGGCCAGGGTGCCCTGACCGAGGGCTTGCTGAACAGTGGCGCGCACCTCGACGTCATCGAGCTGGACCAAGACCTGATCCCGCTGCTCAAACTCAAGTTCGGCCTCAACCCCCTGTTCACCCTGCACCAGGGTGACGCCATGAAGTACGACCTCGCCAGCATCGCCAATGGCGAGCGGCTGCGGGTGGTGGGCAACCTGCCCTACAACATCTCCACCCCGCTGATCTTCCACCTGCTCAGCTTCGCCGACGTCATCGCCGACATGCACTTCATGCTGCAGAAGGAAGTGGTGGAGCGCCTGGCCGCCGTGCCTGGCAATGGTGACTGGGGGCGACTGTCGATCATGGTGCAGTACCACTGCCGCGTGGAGCACCTGTTCAACGTCGGGCCCGGCGCCTTCAATCCGCCGCCCAAGGTGGATTCGGCCATCGTGCGCCTGGTGCCCCACAGCGAGCGACCGCACACCGCTAAGGACCCAGCCCTGCTGGAACGCGTGGTGCGCGAGGCCTTCGGCCAGCGCCGCAAGACCCTCAGAAACACCCTAAAGGGCACCCTGGACAGCGCTGCCATCGAGGCCGCCGACGTCGACCCCGGCCTGCGGCCCGAACAACTGGACCTGGCCGCCTACGTGCGCCTGGCCAATCAGCTGGCGGCCCACTGAGTCCCTCCCCTTCGTAGAGAACATTCACGTGACCGAGTCCGATCCGCGCTACCTCATCACCGTGCAGGTCACCACCCGCTACCTGCCCGAGCAATCCAGCGCCAGCCAGGAACGCTACGCCTTCGCCTACGACGTGCGCATTCGCAATGATGGTCGCCTACCGGCGCAGTTGCTCAGCCGCCACTGGATCATCACCGACGGCAATGGCGAGGTGCAGGAAGTCCGCGGCCCGGGCGTGGTTGGCGAGCAGCCGCTGATCGCGCCAGGCGAGACCCACAGCTACTCTAGCGGCACCCTGCTGCCCACCCAGGTGGGCAGCATGAGCGGCAGCTACCAGATGGTCGCCAGCGATGGTCATACCTTCGAGGCTGCCATTCCCACCTTCCGCCTGGCCGTACCGGGCTCGCTACACTAGGACTGCCGATGACGCTGTACGCCGTGGGCGACCTCCAGGGTTGCCTCGACCCGCTCAAATGCCTCCTCGACGAGGTCCGCTTCGATCCCGCGCAGGACCGCCTCTGGCTGGTGGGTGATCTGGTCAACCGCGGACCTCAGTCGCTGGAAACCTTGAGATACCTTTACGCCCTGCGCGACTCGGTAGTGAGCGTGCTGGGCAATCACGACCTGCATCTGTTGGCGGTGGCCTTGGGCGGCGCCAAGCTGAAGAAGCAGGACACCCTGAGCGACATCCTCGCCGCACCGGATCGCGACGAACTGCTGCACTGGCTGCGCCACCTGCCGCTGATCCAGCACGATGCCGAACGCAACTGCGTGCTGGTCCATGCCGGTCTGCCACCCCAGTGGACGTTAGCCCAGGCGCTGAGCCTAGCCGGCGAAGTGGAAGCCGTGCTGCGCGACGACCAGGCCCATGTGCCTTTTCTCGAGCAGATGTATGGCAATGAACCGGCGCTCTGGCATGATGAGCTGCAGGGCCAAGAGCGTCTGCGTCTGATCACCAACTACCTGACGCGCATGAGATTCTGTAGCCCGGAAGGCCAGTTGGAGTTCAAGAGCAAGGAAGGCCTGGACAGCGCGCCGGCCGGCTTCGCCCCCTGGTTCAGCCACGAGCACCGGCTGACCCGCGACGTGCGCATCCTCTTCGGTCACTGGGCCGCGCTAAAGGGTCGCTGCGCAGCGCCCAATGTCGAGCCGCTCGACAGCGGCTGCGTCTGGGGTGGCGACATGACCCTGCTCGACGTCGACGGCCAGCGCCGTTATCTGTGCAGTTGCAAGGAGAAGAAATGAGCGAATTCACCTGTATCTCCCCCGAACGCGCCCTCGAACTGCGCGACCAGGGCGCCCGCATCGTCGACATCCGCGATCCGCACAGCTACGCCAGCCTCCACGTGGCCGGGGCGCTGCGGGTCGACAACCAGAACATCCACGACTTCATCGCCGCCGCCGATCTCGACGCGCCGCTGCTGGTGTTCTGCTACCACGGCCACTCCAGCCAGAGCGCGGCGGCCTTCTTCGCCGGCCAGGGTTTCAGCCAGGTCTACAGCGTCGACGGCGGCTTCGAGCACTGGCGCACCCGCTATCCCGACCAGACCGAGAGCGGTCAGGCCTGAGCCTATCCAAAGGCTGCTGCGCATCGGCCAAACTGCATTGAAAAGAGCCTGGGTCGCCAGACCGGCCTGGGCAGCCCCGCCGCAATACTCATTCAGCACTCGTAAACCCGTTCGTGAGCCCGGTCGAGCGCGAGTCCGATCCGCTTCGCGAGGTGTTTTCGCGAGACCGCCTAGGCGTGACTTGGCCTTAGCTCATGAGCCTTTGAGCAGGCTCTGAACGCGCAAGCAGTCCGCATAACACAGACGATTGACGCTGTGGTTACAAGAATAAACCGAATTGGCTCTTCCACATCTCGCAGATAGGACTATTCTGGAATCAGGCTCGGCGGAAACGTCGGGCTCGATAACCGGCTTTGGACCATCGGTGTAACCACTGGAGATTCGGGGGAATTCCAGGGGGACCGTCTCCATCGGTCTCCTTCGTGCGTCTCTCGAAACCCAACCCTACTCTGCAGGCGATAAGGATCGATCAGGCAAGACGACAGCGAAGGTAGTTCAGACGTTATCGTTCGTCGCCCGGCGTGACCGCTCCCCACCGGCAGCAAGGCAAGGCTCCAGGCATCGATTCCAAGCTGGTCCAGGGTATCCAGCGAGGAGACGTCATGAGCATTTTCAGTCACTTCCAGGAGCGTTTCGAAGCGACTCGTCAGGAAGAGTATTCCCTTCAGGAATACCTTGAGATCTGCAAGAAGGATCGTACCGCCTTTGCCAGTGCCGCCGAGCGCATGCTCATGGCCATCGGCGAACCCGAGCTGGTGGATACCACCAGCGACTCACGTCTATCCCGCATCTTTTCCAACAAGGTCATTCGTCGCTATCCCGCCTTTGCCGACTTCCATGGCATGGAAGACTGCATCGAGCAGATCGTGTCCTACTTCCGCCACGCGGCGCAGGGCCTGGAAGAGAAGAAGCAGATTCTCTATCTGCTCGGCCCGGTGGGTGGCGGCAAGTCGTCCCTCGCAGAGAAACTCAAGCACCTGATCGAGAAGGTCCCCTTCTACGCCATCAAGGGCTCGCCGGTGTTCGAATCGCCCCTGGGGCTGTTCAATCCCGACGAAGACGGCCAGATCCTCGAAGAGGACTACGGCATTCCCCGTCACTACCTGCGCAGCATCATGTCGCCCTGGGCGGCCAAGCGGCTACAGGAATTCGGCGGTGACATCAGCAAGTTCAAGGTGGTCAAGCTCTACCCCTCCATTCTCAACCAGGTCGCCATCGCCAAGACCGAACCGGGCGACGAAAACAACCAGGACATCTCCGCCCTGGTGGGCAAGGTGGACATCCGCAAGCTGGAGGAATACCCGCAGAACGATGCGGATGCCTACAGCTATTCCGGCGCCCTGTGCCGGGCGAACCAGGGCCTGATGGAATTCGTGGAGATGTTCAAGGCCCCGATCAAGGTCCTGCACCCGCTGCTGACCGCGACCCAGGAAGGCAACTACAACAGCACCGAGGGCCTCGGCGCCCTGCCCTACAGCGGCATCATCCTGGCCCACTCCAACGAATCCGAGTGGCACACCTTCCGCAACAACAAGAACAACGAGGCCTTCATCGACCGGATCTACATCGTCAAGGTGCCCTATTGCCTGCGCGTCTCTGACGAGATCCACATCTACGACAAGCTGTTGGTCAACAGCTCCCTGGCCAAGGCGCATTGCGCGCCGGACACCCTCAAGATGCTGGCGCAGTTCTCGGTGCTCTCGCGTCTGAAGGAGCCGGAGAACTCCAACATCTACTCGAAGATGCGCGTCTACGACGGCGAGAACCTCAAGGACACCGATCCCAAGGCCAAGTCGATCCAGGAATACCGCGACAGCGCCGGGGTCGACGAGGGCATGAACGGCCTTTCCACCCGCTTCGCCTTCAAGATCCTCTCGCGAGTCTTCAACTTCGACGCCAATGAAGTAGCAGCCAACCCGGTACACCTGCTCTATGTGCTGGAACAGCAGATCGAGGCCGAGCAGTTCCCGGCCGAGACCCGCGAGCGCTACATGAGATTCATCAAGGAATACCTGGCGCCGCGCTACGTGGAGTTCATCGGCAAGGAGATCCAGACCGCCTACCTCGAGTCCTACAGCGAATACGGCCAGAACATCTTCGACCGCTATGTGCTTTATGCGGACTTCTGGATTCAGGATCAGGAATACCGCGACCCGGAAACTGGCGAGATCCTCAATCGCGCCTCCCTCAACGAGGAATTGGAAAAGATCGAGAAGCCGGCCGGCATCAGCAATCCGAAGGATTTCCGCAACGAAATCGTCAACTTCGTGTTGCGCGCCCGTGCCAACAATAACGGCAAGAACCCGAGCTGGCTGTCCTACGAGAAGCTGCGTGCGGTGATCGAGAAGAAGATGTTCTCCAACACCGAGGAGCTCTTGCCGGTCATCAGCTTCAACGCCAAGGCCAGCAAGGAAGATCAGCAGAAGCACAGCGACTTCGTCACCCGCATGGTCCAGCGCGGGTACACCGAGAAGCAGGTACGACTGTTGTCCGAGTGGTATTCACGGGTACGCAAGTCGCAGTAAGGCAGCCTGAGGCTGAACCCGCGACGGCGCGCCAGACGCGTCGTCGCGGCGTCCTGCAATAGCCCGGAGGGCCTGTATGAGTTATGTCATCGACCGGCGTCTAAACGGCAAGAACAAGAGCACTGTGAACCGCACGCGGTTTCTGCGGCGTTATCGCGAGCACATCAAGAAGGCGGTCGAGGAAGCCGTGAGCCGGCGCTCCATCACCGACATGGAGCATGGCGAGCAGATCAGCATCCCTGCCCGCGACATTGACGAACCCGCCCTCTATCAGGGCAAGGGCGGACGCCAGACCATCGTCCATCCCGGCAACAAGGAATTCGTCAGCGGTGAACGCATCCCGCGCCCCCAGGGTGGCGGCGGCGGGCAAGGCCAGGGCAAAGCCAGCAACAGCGGCGAAGGCATGGACGAATTCGCCTTCCAGATCACCCAGGACGAATTCCTCGACTTCATGTTCGAGGACCTGGAATTGCCCAACCTGGTCAAGAAGCAACTGACCGGTACCGACACCTTCAAGACGGTCCGCGCCGGTATCAGCAACGAGGGCAATCCCGCCCGCATCAACATCATCCGCACCCTGCGCGCCTCCCATGCCCGGCGTATCGCCCTGTCCGGCGGTAGTCGCAACAAGCTGCGCGAAGCCAAGGCCGAATTGGCACGGCTGCGGGTGGAGGAGCCGGATAACCTGGGCGACATCCAGACCCTGGAAGCCGAGATCGAGCGGCTGCGGGCGCGCATCGACAAGGTGCCCTTCCTCGACACCTTCGACCTCAAGTACAACCTGCTCTCCAAGCAACCCAGCCCCAGCTCCAAGGCGGTGATGTTCTGCCTGATGGACGTGTCCGGCTCCATGACCCAGGCCACCAAGGACATCGCCAAGCGCTTCTACATCCTGCTCTACCTGTTCCTCAAGCGAAACTACGAGCGCATCGAGGTGGTGTTCATCCGTCACCACACCAGCGCCAAGGAAGTGGACGAGGAAGAGTTCTTCTATTCCCGAGAAACCGGCGGCACCATCGTCTCCAGCGCCCTCAAGCTGATGCAGGAAGTCATGGCCGAGCGCTATCCGGTCAACGAGTGGAATCTCTATGCCGCCCAGGCCTCCGACGGCGACAACTGGAACGACGATTCCCCCATCTGCCGGGAGATCCTGACCAAGCAGATCCTGCCGTTCATGCAGTACTACACCTACGTAGAGATCACCCCGCGCGAACACCAGGCGCTGTGGTATGAGTACGAGAACGTCCGTGGCAGCTTCCCGGATACCTTCTCGCAGCAGCAGATCGTCTCGGCGGGCGATATCTACCCCGTGTTCCGCGAACTGTTCCAGCGGAGACTCGTGTCATGAAACGTGAACCCATTTCCACCGGCTCGGAATGGACCTTCGAGCTGATCCAGACCTACGACCGGGAGATTGCCCGGATCGCCAAGCGTTATGCCCTGGATACCTATCCCAACCAGATCGAGGTGATCACCGCCGAGCAGATGATGGACGCCTACGCCTCCGTCGGCATGCCCATCGGCTACAATCACTGGTCCTACGGCAAGCACTTCCTGCGCACCGAGAAGCACTACAGCCGCGGCCAGATGGGGTTGGCCTACGAGATCGTGATCAACTCCGATCCCTGCATCGCCTACCTCATGGAAGAGAACACCATGACCATGCAGGCGCTGGTGATCGCCCACGCCTGCTATGGCCACAACAGCTTCTTCAAGGGCAACTACCTGTTCCGTACCTGGACCGATGCCAGCTCCATCATCGACTACCTGGTGTTCGCCAAGCAGTACATCACCCAGTGCGAGGAACGCCATGGCATCGATGCCGTGGAAGAGCTGCTGGATTCCTGCCATGCCTTGATGAACTATGGCGTGGACCGTTACAAGCGGCCCTACCCCATTTCCGCCGCCGAGGAACGCCAGCGGCAGAAGGAGCGCGAGGAGCAGCTGCAGCGCCAGGTCAACGACCTTTGGCGGACCATTCCCAAGCTGGCTGGCAAGGAGCTGCATGACGAGGGCGCGCGCTTCCCCGCCGAACCCCAGGAAAACATCCTCTATTTCCTGGAAAAGCATGCGCCGCTACTGGAGCCCTGGCAGCGCGAGGTGATCCGCATCGTGCGCAAGATCGCCCAGTACTTCTATCCCCAGCGCCAGACCCAGGTGATGAACGAGGGCTGGGCCACCTTCTGGCACTACACCCTGCTCAACGACCTCTACGACGAAGGCCTGGTCACCGACGGCTTCATGTTCGAATTCCTGCAATCCCATGCCGGGGTCATCTACCAGCCGGGCTTCGACAGTCCCTACTACAGCGGCATCAACCCCTACACCCTGGGCTTCGCCATGTTCCGCGACATCCGCCGGATCTGCGAGAACCCCACGGACGAGGACCGTCGCTGGTTCCCCGATATCGCTGGCAGCGACTGGCTGGCCACCGTCACCTTCGCCATGAAGAGCTTCAAGGACGAAAGCTTCATCCTCCAGTTCCTCTCGCCCAAGGTGATCCGCGACCTCAAGCTGTTCAGCATCCTCGATGACGACCAGCGCGACGAACTGGAAGTGGCGGCTATCCACGACGACGGCGGCTATCGCCTGATCCGCGAACAACTCGCTGCCCAGTACAACCTGGGCAACCGCGAGCCCAACGTGCAGATCTGGAACGTCGACCGTCGCGGCGATAGATCCCTCACCCTGAGGCACTTCCAGCACGACCGCAAACCCCTGGGCAATTCCACGGACGAGGTGCTCAAGCACCTGCATCGACTGTGGGGCTTCGACATCCGCCTGGAGAGCATGAGGGGCGAGGAAATCGCCCAGAGCTTCCACGTCCCACCGCGTCACGAGAGCCGCGACCATGATCGGCGCCTGGACCTGGCCTCGCCGATCTGAGCCCCGAGCCTCTTTCCGCTATCCTAGACCTCCGCAAGGAGGTCTTTTTCTATGCAAATCTTCAAGGTGGGCGGCGCCGTCCGCGATCGCCTGCTCGGCCGGCCGGTCACCGAGGTCGACTGGGTCGTGGTGGGTGCCGATGCCGAAACCCTGGCCGCCCAGGGCTATCGCCCGGTGGGCGCCGACTTCCCGGTGTTCCTGCATCCCGAAACCGGCGAGGAGTACGCACTGGCCCGCACCGAACGCAAGAGCGGGCGCGGCTACGGCGGCTTCACCTTCCATGCTGCACCGGACGTCACCCTCGAACAGGACCTGATCCGCCGCGACCTCACCATCAACGCCATGGCCGAGGACGATCACGGCAACGTCATAGATCCCTACGGGGGTCGCGCCGATCTCGACGCGCGCCTGCTGCGCCACGTCTCCCCGGCCTTCGCTGAAGATCCCTTGCGCGTGCTGCGCGTTGCCCGCTTCGCCGCCCGCTATAGCGCCCTGGGTTTCGAAGTGGCGCCGGAGACGCTGCGACTGATGCAGGAGATGGTCGCCAGCGGCGAACTCGACGCCCTGACCGCCGAGCGAATGTGGAAGGAAATCTCCCGCGCCCTGCTCGAAGACCGCCCGGACGTCTTCATTCGCATGCTGCACGACTGCGGCGCCTTGGCCGTGCTCTTGCCCGAACTGGTAGCCCGCTCTGCGCCCGGATCAACCGATCAACTCTATGCCACCCTGCGCCGGACCGCCGAGGTGCAGGCCCCATTGAACGTGCGCTGGGCCTGCCTGCTGCTGGACGTGCCCGAGGAACAACACGCTACGATCAACGCCCGTCTCAAGGTGCCGCGCGACCCCGCAGAACTGGCGCTCTTGCTGGCCCGCCATTGGCCTACCGCGCTGCAAGCAGAACGCCTGACGCCAGAAGCCTGGTTCGAGCTGCTGCAAGGTTTCGATGTGCTGCGGCGACCGGCGCGCTTCGATGAATTCCTGCAAGCCTGCGCCTGTGCGGCAGCGGTCAGGACAGACGAAGGGCAGCCGCCCCTGGCGTTGCTGCGCCAGGCCGCCGAGGCAGTGCGCGGAGTGGACGTCCAGCCTCTGGTCGCCCAGGGCTTCAAGGGAGCGGCCCTAGGTGAGGCGCTCAAGCAGGCGCGTATCGACGCCCTGGCACAACTCTCTTAGGTGGGGTTGAGCACAGCGAAGCCCAACGCTGCCAGACCGAACCCGATGCTGGGCTTCGACGCAGGAACCCGCGTATATCACGGCCATGCCTATGCGCCTTAGCGACCCGCCCTTACTAGAGATCGATGCTTCTGTAGGAAGGAACAACTGTTCTTATCGCACTTTATCGCGGCCATGGCGGTCCGCCGATGCGGCCGCTCCTACAGTGGGTGAGGCTTTTGTAGGAGCGGCCCATGGCCGCGATGCTCCCGAAAGCCGAAGGTGACCCTCACAAGATAATCTTGGGCCCGCTGTACTCAGCCAAACATAAAGGCGCTACGCCAGGTCGACGCCAAGCAATGTCGGCGGGGTGAGATCCATCCCCTGCCAACTGAAGGACACCGGGCGCAACACCTGGGTCGTCTGGCCACGCATCTCCTGCCACAACTCGTCGAAGCGACGGCCATCGCCCGGATGCCGTCGTTCGCCGGCCAGCAGCGCCAGGGGCCAGAGCACGAAGGCATTGCGCAGGATCTCGGCCCGCGGCAGGGTCAGGCCGGCGACCTCGCCGGTCAGCTCGCCGAAGAGCAGGATGTCGATGTCCAGCGGCAGGCCCTGGCGATCCGGCGCATAGCGCCCGCTGCGGGTCTCGATGGCCTTGAGCTGCTGGCTCAGGACCGCGGGATCGAGGTCGGTATCGCCCGCGACCACCAGATTGAAGAAGGGCGCACTGCGGATACCCACCGCCTCGCTCTCGAAGACCGGCGAGCACCGCAGGTCGACCAACAGCGTCGCCAGTTCGTCCAAGGCCATGCCTAGATGTCGCTCGCGCTGGATGTTGCTGCCCAGCCCCAGGTAGACCCGGATCACACCTGGCCCCGCTCGATCTCCACGCCCACGCCGCGGGCGGTCGGCACCGCGCCGGGTTTGGTGATGCGCAGGCGCAGCCAGGGCAGGCCGAACTCCGCCTGCAGCAAGGCAGCCAGCCGCTCGGCGAAGGTCTCGACCAGTTCGAAGGATGTTTCGTGGGCGAAGGTGGTGATGCGCTCGGCCACAGCCGCGTAGTTCAGGGTGTGCTCGAGTTCGTCGTGCTCGGCGGCAGGACGGATGTCCCAGCCCATGGTGAGATCGATGCGTAGGCACTGGCGGATGTCACGCTCCCAGTCGTACACCCCTATCACGGTGTCGACCTCCAGCCCCTCGATGAAAACCTTGTCCACTGCCTTCGCCTCGCACCTTTGCCGTGCTCTGTTGATCGTCGCCGCCGGCCTATCGTCAGGCGGCGGGCTGTCGGTAGAATCGAACCATATTCTGGCGCGGAACCCTACCATGTTCTGGCTGCTGCTCCTGCTGGCCTATCTGCTGGGCTCGCTGTCCTTCGCCGTGCTGCTCAGTCACCTGTTCGGCACCCGCGACCCGCGTCACGACGGCTCCGGCAATCCCGGGGCCAGCAACATGTTGCGCCTGGCCGGGCGCAAGCTGGCGCTGCTGACCCTGGCCGGCGACCTGGCCAAGAGCCTCGTTCCGGTGCTCATCGCCCAGCAGCTGGGACTCTCCCCACTGCAACAGGCCTGGATCGGCCTCGCCGCCGTGATCGGCCACCTCTATCCACTGTACTTTCACTTCAGGGGTGGCAAGGGCGTGGCCACGGCCGCCGGTCTGCTGCTGGGGCTCTATCCACCGGCTGCCCTGCTGGGCCTGGTCCTCTGGGCTGCGGTGTTCGCCAGCCTGAGGATCGCCTCCCTGGCATCGCTGATCGCCATGCTCGGCATCCTGCCGCTGTTCGCCTGGCAGCGCCCGGATCTGCTGGCGCCAATGCTGTTGCTCGCCGTGCTTATCCTGATTCGCCATAGACACAATCTGCGCGCCCTGCGCCAGGGGACCGAGCGTCATTTTTGACCCCGGTGCCGCTTGGGGATTGCCCCGCTACGTCCTCCACCCGTCTCAGAGCGCCGCCAGTTGCTCCATGGGCCAGCGCGCCTTGACGGCAATGGCCGGGCCTTCCTGCTGGCCAGCCAGCAGCCGCTGGCAACCGGCATAGGCGATCATGGCGCCGTTGTCGGTGCAGAAGCGCGGGCGGGCATAGAAGACGTGCCCACCCAGCTCACCGAGCATCTGCTCCAGGTTCTCGCGCAGCGCACGGTTGGCACTGACGCCACCGGCGATCACCAGCGACTTCAGCCCAGCCTGCTTCAGGGCGCGCTTGCACTTGATCGCCAGGGTCTCGACCACCGCCGTCTGGAAAGCCAGGGCGATGTCGCAGCGGGTCTGCTCGCTGTCGTCTCCAGCCGCCTGGCAGCGCTGCCAAGTGGTGAGGGTGAAGGTCTTCAGACCACTGAAGCTGAATTCCAGCCCCGGCCGATCGGTCATGGGCCGCGGGAAGACGAAGCGACCCGGCACGCCACGCTCGGCCAGCCGGGCGATTTCCGGTCCACCGGGATAGCTCAGGCCCAGCAGCTTGGCGGTCTTGTCGAAGGCCTCGCCGGCAGCGTCGTCCAGGGACTCGCCCAGCACGGTGTAGCGACCTATGCCATCGACCTGCACCAGCTGGGTGTGGCCGCCGGACACCAGCAGGGCGACGAAGGGAAACTGCGGCGGCGTCTCTTCGAGCATGGGCGCCAGCAGATGACCTTCCATATGGTGCACGCCCAGGGCCGGTACGCCCCAGGCCAGCGCCAGCGCCTGGGCGCAGGCCGCGCCCACCAGCAGGGCACCGACCAGGCCGGGGCCGGCGGTATAGGCGATGGCGTCCACTTCGTCCGGGCGGCTGCCCGCGGCGTCCAGCACTTCGCGGATCAGCGGCAGCATGCGTTTGACGTGGTCGCGCGAGGCCAGCTCCGGCACCACGCCACCGTAGACGCGGTGCAGATCTATCTGGCTGAACAGCGCATCGGACAGCAGGCCCCGTTCGCTGTCGTAGAGCGCGACGCCGGTTTCATCGCAGGACGTTTCCAGTCCCAGAACACGCATGGAGATAAGCCTTCGAGGGTATAGAATGTCAGGCTGCGCATGATAAGCGCCGCTTCCAGCACCGGCCAGCGCTTTTCGTCCGCCGGGGCTTGGCAGCGGGGCGGTTGAGGCGTTACTATCCGCAACCCTTAAAAACCGACGCTTCCCGTGCCCTTTTGCCGCTAGCGTTGGATTAAACCTCGGTAAATTTGAAGGTACGACCTGGATGCCCAACGTCAAAGTCAAAGAAAACGAACCCTTCGACGTAGCGCTGCGTCGTTTCAAGCGTTCCTGCGAGAAGGCCGGTGTACTGGCCGAAGTTCGTAGCCGCGAGTTCTACGAAAAGCCCACCGCCGAGCGCAAGCGTAAAGCTGCCGCCGCGGTCAAGCGCCACGCCAAGAAAGTACAGCGCGAGCAGCGCCGTCGCGAGCGCCTGTACTGAGTTACAGCGTTCTCCTGGCGTTATCAAACAACCCGACCCCTGGTCGGGTTGTTCGTTTCTATCACCCCGCTTCGCCCTGGCGCACTCTGGCGCTAGACTGCTCTCCTCGCTTCATCCGCCGATCTTCGCCCCTCCATCCAGACGCTGACCATGGCCGGACTCATCCCGCAAGGCTTCATCGACGACCTGCTCAACCGCACCGACATCGTCGAGGTGGTGGGCGCGCGGGTGAAGCTCAAGAAGGCCGGCAAGAACTGGATGGCCTGCTGTCCCTTCCATAACGAGAAGACGCCCTCCTTCAGCGTCAGCCCGGACAAGCAGTTCTACTACTGCTTCGGCTGCGGCGCCGGCGGCAACGCCCTTGGCTTCATCATGGACCACGACAACCTCGAATTCCCCGAGGCGGTCGAGGAACTGGCCAAAAAGGCCGGCGTGGACGTACCGCGGGAAGAGAGCGGCGGCCGGCGCAAACCACGGCAACCCACGGATTCCCCGCTCTACCCCCTGCTGGCCGCCGCCGCGGAATACTACCGCCTGGCGCTGCGCAACCACCCCAAGCGCCAGGCCGCGGTGGACTACCTGAAGAAGCGCGGCCTTACCGGCGAGATCGCCCGTGATTTCGGCCTGGGCTTCGCCCCGCCCGGCTGGGACAACCTGGGCAAGCACCTGGGTGGCGACGACCTGCAGCAGAAGGCCATGTTCGACGCCGGCCTGTTGGTGGAGAACGCCGAGAGCGGCAAGAGGTACGACCGCTTCCGCGACCGGGTGATCTTCCCGATCCGCGACAGCCGTGGCCGGGTCATCGCCTTCGGCGGCCGGGTGCTGGGCGACGACAAGCCCAAGTACCTCAACTCGCCGGAGACCCCGGTATTCCACAAAGGCCAGGAACTCTACGGCCTGTTCGAGGCGCGCAAGCACAACCGCGACCTGGACGAGATCCTCGTCGTGGAAGGCTACATGGACGTCATCGCCCTGGCCCAGCAAGGCATCCGCAATGCCGTCGCGACCCTGGGTACCGCCACCAGTGAGGAGCACATCAAGCGCCTGTTCCGCATCGTGCCGAGCATCCTGTTCTGCTTCGACGGCGACCAGGCCGGCCGCAGTGCCGCCTGGCGCGCCCTGGAGTCGGCGCTACCGGTGCTCAAGGACGGCTTCCGCGTGCGCTTCCTGTTCCTGCCCGAAGGCGAGGACCCGGACAGCCTGGTACGCGCCGAGGGTGCGGACGCCTTCCAGGCCCGCTTCGTCCAGCAGGCCCAGCCATTGGCCGAATACTTCTTCCAGCAACTGATGATCGAGGCGGACCCGGCCACCCTGGAGGGCAAGGCGCACCTGGCCACCCTGGCCGCCCCGCTGATCGAGAAGATTCCGGGTAACAACCTGCGCCTGCTGATGCGCCAGCGCCTGAGCGAACTCACCGGCCTCGGCAACGATGCCCTGAACCAGCTGGCACCGGCCGCCCCGCCGCAGGACGCCCCGCCGTCGGACTATGGCGACTATGCCTACGCCCATGCCGAGGAAGCGCCGACCCAGCAGCAATGGACGCCACGCCGTGAGGGCAAGGGCGGGCGCGACGGCAAGGGCTGGAAAAAGGACTTCAATGGCAAGGGCAGCGGTGAACGCATTCCGCGCCAGCCGCCGGTCAAGGTGGAAACCCCCGTACTGGCCGCGCTGCGCAGCCTGCTGCACCACCCGACCCTGGCCCAGGCGGTGCAGGATGCCCGCAACCTGGCCGAGGAAAGCGATCAGTACGCCCAGCTATTGGTCGCCCTGGTCGAGGCACTGCAGAAGAAACCAGGGCAGAGCACCCTGCAACTCATCGCTCGCTGGCACGGCACCGAACAGGGACGGCTCTTGCGCGCCCTGGCGGAAAAAGAATGGCTGATCGCCGGCGATAACCTTGAACAACAGTTTTTCGACACCATAACGAGGTTAGCCGCCAGCCAGCGTGATCGCTCGCTGGAGCAACTCCTACGCAAGGCGCGACAGAGCGAGCTGAGCTCCGAAGACAAGGACCGCCTACGCGAACTCCTTAGCCGTCCAGCGGGCACCGTGACCTAACTAGCACGGACACCGTCTAACCGGCTATAATGTTCAGCTTATTTTTGCCCGCCTAAGCCTTCAGTGGAAGGGTACCTATGTCCGGAAAAGCGCAACAGCAATCCCGTCTGAAAGAATTGATCGCCCGTGGGCGTGAGCAGGGCTACCTGACTTACGCGGAGGTCAATGACCACCTACCGGAGGATATTTCAGATCCGGAACAGGTGGAAGACATCATCCGCATGATCAATGACATGGGGATCAACGTATTCGAGACCGCGCCGGACGCCGATGCCCTGCTGCTGGCGGAGACCGATACCGACGAAGCCGCCGCCGAAGAAGCCGCCGCCGCCCTGGCCGCGGTGGAGAGCGATGTCGGCCGCACCACCGACCCGGTGCGCATGTACATGCGTGAAATGGGTACCGTGGAACTGCTGACCCGCGAAGGCGAGATCGAGATCGCCAAGCGCATCGAGGAAGGCATCCGCGAAGTCATGGGCGCCATCGCCCAGTTTCCGGGCACCGTCGACTACATCCTCAGCGAATACACCCGCGTCACCACCGAAGGCGGTCGCCTGTCCGACGTCCTCGCCGGCTACATCGATCCCGATGACGGCAGCCTGCCGAACGAGAGCGAAGAGCTGCCCGTCCCGAACAAGGCCACCGATGCCAAGGCCGTGGACGACGAGAAGGACGACGAGGAAGAGAGCGACGACGCCGACGAGGAAGAAGGCGACGGCGGTCCGGATCCGGAAGAAGCCCGCCTGCGTTTCGGCGCGGTCGCCGAGCAGCTGGACAAGACCCAGAAGGTGATGAAGAAACATGGCCGCGACGATGATCGCACCGTGGAAGAATTCGTCGCCCTGGCCGTGCTGTTCTCGCCGATCAAGCTGGTGCCCAAGCAGTACGAAGCCCTGGTGACCCGCGTTCGCGAGGCACTGGAGCGGGTGCGTGGCCTCGAGCGCGCCATCATGCAACTGGCCGTGCGCGATGCGCGCATGCCGCGTGCCGACTTCCTGCGCCACTTCCCGGGCAACGAGACCAACACCGACTGGACCGCCGGCCTGCTCAAGGGCAAGCCCAAGTACGCCGAAGGTCTCGAGCGCTTCCAGGCCGACATCCAGGCCAAGCAGACCCAGCTGGCCGAGCTGGAGCGTGACTACGAGCTGAAAGTCGCCCAGATCAAGGACATCAACCGCGCCATGTCCATCGGCGAGGCCAAGGCCCGCCGCGCCAAGAAGGAAATGGTCGAGGCCAACCTGCGTCTGGTGATCTCCATCGCCAAGAAGTACACCAACCGCGGCCTGCAATTCCTCGATCTGATCCAAGAAGGCAACATCGGCCTGATGAAGGCGGTGGACAAGTTCGAATACCGCCGTGGCTACAAGTTCTCCACCTACGCCACCTGGTGGATTCGCCAGGCCATCACCCGCTCCATCGCCGACCAGGCGCGTACCATCCGGATTCCGGTGCACATGATCGAGACGATCAACAAGCTGAACCGGATCTCCCGCCAGATGCTGCAGGAGATGGGTCGCGAGCCGACCCCGGAAGAGCTGGGCGAGCGCATGGAGATGCCCGAGGACAAGATCCGCAAGGTGCTCAAGATCGCCAAGGAACCGATCTCCATGGAGACGCCCATCGGCGACGACGAGGATTCGCACCTGGGCGACTTCATCGAGGACAGCACCATGCAGTCCCCGATCGAAGTGGCCACCAGCGAAAGCCTCAAGGAAGCCACCCGCGACGTGCTCTCCGGCCTCACCGCCCGTGAAGCCAAGGTGCTGCGCATGCGCTTCGGCATCGACATGAACACCGACCACACCCTCGAGGAAGTGGGCAAGCAGTTCGACGTCACCCGCGAGCGTATCCGCCAGATCGAAGCCAAGGCGCTGCGCAAGCTGCGCCACCCGTCCCGCAGCGAACACCTGCGCTCCTTCCTCGACGAGTAAGGCGCAGCCGCTGTACGAAAAACCGGAGCCCAGGCTCCGGTTTTTTTATGCCCGACAAGGGTTTGGCGATCCTCCCCCACCCCGGTATACTCCACCGCGCTATAGGGCCTATAGCTCAGTTGGTTAGAGCAGAGGACTCATAATCCTTTGGTCCACGGTTCGAGTCCGTGTGGGCCCACCAGCTTTCAGGAGCCGCGCGTTGCGCGGCTTTTTCATGCCTGGGATTTGGGCTTTTGCCCTGTCTTTCCTGAGCCCTACTGCTTCAGCCGAACGTCTGCACGAAGGGCGCAGCGCAGTGCCGGATGGCAGCCCGTGTCGAAGCACTGTCTTGGTAACGGAACAGGCAGTCGCCATCCTGAGCCACGAGAGTTCCGCTTTCACCTGCAGGCATGGCGACTCGCATCCGGGTCTTCATCAGTCGAATATCCCTTGGATCTCGTCCAGTGTCGGCAAGGCAGCGGGGACTACCGCCAGTTCACAATCCAAGGCTGCAAGTGCGCGCGCATAGGCTGCCATACCGACCCGCGGATCTCCTCGCTCCACGGCGATGACCTTCTGACGGGTCAACCCCGCCAGCTCGGCAAGATCCGCCTGGGTCAAGCCTCGATTGACACGACGCTGGCGGAGTTGGGCGCCGAGACGCTGGCTGATCAGCTCGCTATCCATGTTCCGTATACATAACAAATTCTATGATTTGTAACGTATACGGAACTCAAGAGACCAGTAAAGCTAATTCTATCGCCCGCAGCAGGCTATCCCAGCTGGAGCCACCGAAGGATCACACACTCTCTTAGGCAAAGCCTTGATAGCTAGACATGCAGTAGCGCCAACGTCCCAACCACCACCCCTGCTCCCGCCACCCCATACACCGCCGCCTGCAGCCAACGCCGCCTGGTCAGCAGGGTGATGGCGGCCAGGGAGATGGCGACCTGCATCAGCATGGTGGCCTGGGCCCAGCGGTGATGGCGGTGGAGTTGGGTTTCGCTCAGGGCCTCGTTGGCTTGCACCTTCACTTCCAGGGCTTCGGCCTTGGTGCGGATCTCCACCTTTTGCTTGGCGTAGCGTTGGCTGTCTTCGGTGAAGCGCTGGGCAGTGTCGGGGTTGGTCGCGAGGGCAGCGCCCAAGTCGGCGAGGTTCTGTTTTTCGCCCTTGGCCTGGTAGTAGCCCCACTGGTTGGCGGCTTCGGTCTTGGCGATGGCTTCTTCGTTCTTATAGTAGAGCGCCAGGCTTTCAGCATTGCCGCCCTGGTAGGCGCAGAGGGCGCCTAGCGTCGCCAGGATGGCGGTGGTGACGGCGATGCGGCCGGTGAGGCTATCGCGGCGATGGGCGCCGTGGGCGGCGTGCTCCACTTCGTGGTCGTGGGGGCCGTGGACTTCGTATTCGCTGGACAAGGCTCAGCTCCGCTGCGGATTCCTGCGGCGAGGCTAGCCGGGCTGGCTTAAGGCCTTCTTAAGAGTTGAGCAGGCGCGCCTGCAACCAGCGGCGCAGCGGACCGGCCACCCAGCGCTGCATGGCCAGGCCGAGCAGCACGATCAGCACCAGGTGCAGCGGCAGCATCCAGCCGGGAATGGGGATGGGCAGTGCCAGCGCCTCGCCGACGTCTTCGGCCAGGTCTTCCAGGCTGTCGCCGGCCAGATGCATCCAGCCCAGCAATGTACGGGTCCAGGGTTCGAGCACGCCGATCAGGGGCGTATGGACGGCGAAGATGCACAGGGAGGCTTCGCCAAGGCGCTGAGCCAGACGGCGTACACCGGCGCGACCGGGTTCGCCGAAGGTGGCGCAGGCCAACAGCACCGCGGCCTGGAAGGGTGTCAGCAGGCCGTTGTGGACCAGGTAGAACCAGCGGCGGCCATCGCCTTCCAGCAGCAGGGCGCCGAGCCAGAGGCCGGTCAGGCCGAACAGCAGCAGCGGCACGCGCAGGCGCTGGGTCGTCGCGGCCACCCAGGGCTCCTGCACGGCGCGATAGAGCAGGATGCCGAGCAGGAATTCCGGCAGGCGGATCAGCGGATTGCGGTGGATGACGCCGACGGTGACGGTATCGAAGGCCTGGGCCCAGGTGGCCAGCAGCGGACCAAGCAGATAGAGCCCCCAGAGGACGACGGTGGCCAGGGCCCAGCGGCGCAGGCGCATCAATCGCGGGCCGAGCAACGGGAACAGCAGGTAGAAGAACAGCAGCGCCGAGATAGACCAGGCGGCACCATTGAGCCAGAGGAAGCGCGGCTCCCAGGATTGCAGCAGGAGCAGTTGCAGGAGTACGTGGGTGGTGGCGGCCAGCCAGGACAGCGGCAACATCTCCTCCAGCTCGTTGCCTTCCTCCAGGTGCAGGTAGGGATGCTGGTTGTAGTAGACCGGCACCCCGTGCTCCAGCCAGGAGTCCTGGGACAGCCAATAGGCCAGCCCCAGCGCGACCAGCAGGGTGAGCAGGTGGATGGGGTAGAGGTTGCACAGGCGCCGCAGCACGAAGCCACGGGAGCTGCCCTTGAGTGCGCCCTGGCGATCCAGGCTGACGTGGGCCAGCAGGAAGCCAGAAAGCAGGAAGAAGGTGCTGGTAGCGAAGAAGCCCATGCCGGCCAGGCGGCGGAAGGCGTCCGGCAGATCGCTGTAGAGCCCGCCCAGATGGTAGACGACCATGTACAGCGCCATGAGGAATCTCAGCCATTCCAGGCCGTAGTAACGGACGGTGGGGCGCAGGGCAGCGGGAGTCGTCATGGCGGGCAGTACGGCGGTAAAACCTGATTATAAGCCGCCCAGACGCCGAACCCGGCACAGAAGATGACAAAACCATGACAACCGGTGTCCCGAGGTTACGGGCCACCGATCAGGACGCGGCTTCGCCCTTCCCGCTAACCCGCGAAAGCCGGCTCCGCCAGACCCTGTACCCCAGGGTTCAAGGCGAACAGGCCACCCGCCAAAGGCTGGTCGCTCAGGTCGCCACCTGGGCGAATGGAGGTGACGAACAGAACGTCCAGGTTACGACCGCCGAAGGCGCACATGGCGGGTTTCTTCACCGGCACGGCCAGGGAGCGATCCAGGCGACCATCCGGGGTGAAGCGGTGGATCAGGCCGGCGTCGTTGCCGCAGATCCAGTAGCAGCCGTCGACGTCCACCGCGGCGCCGTCGGGTCGGCCGGGATGGGCGTTCATGTCGACGAACAGCCGCCGGTTACTGGGCGTGCCGGTATCCGGGTCGTAGTCGAAGGCCCAAATCAACTGGCGGCTGGGATGGGAGTCGGACAGGTAGAGGGTGCGACCATCGGGACTCAGGGCCAGCCCGTTGGGCACGATGAGGTCGTCCAGCAGCAGCCGGGCGCCCTCGCCTGCCGTGTGGCTGTAGAGACGACCGGCCGGGATGCCCTGGGCCATGTCCTGCACCATGGTGCCGACCAGGAAGCGGCCCTGGCGATCGCAGCGACCGTCGTTGCATCTCATGGCCGGCTGGGCGTGGTCGAGGGTGACCAGGCATTCGCCACTCAGCTCGCCGGAGGCTTCGGGCTGCAAGGCGAAGAGGCCGCTTTCCAGGCCGGCGAGCCAGCCACTGCCCTGGCGAGCGGCGATGCAGGCGAGCATTTCCGGTGCGCTCCAGCTGTCCAGAGTGCCGTCTGAGCTCCAGCGGTGCAGGCGCTTGGCGGGGATGTCGACCCAGTAGAGCGCCTGTTCGGCGACCTGCCAGACCGGGCACTCGCCGGTGGCGTTGCGGGCATCGACCAGCAGTTCGGCAGTCATCGCAGGCCCCTCAGTCGTCGAAGGGGCCGGTAGCGACGAAGGCACCGCCTTGGTAGACCCGCGAAGGATCATCGGCCGCCGGCAGCGGCTGGGCCTCGACCTTGGCGCGGAATTGCTCGGAGCTATCCTTGGGCTGGAAGCCCAGGTGCGCGGCCAAGCGGTTGTCCCACCAGCTGTCGCGATTGTTGGAAGCGCCGTAGACGATGGTGTGGCCGACGTCGGGAGTGGTCAGGCTGCGCAGGATGAGGTCGGTGAGGTCTTCGTAGCTCAGCCAGGTGGCGAGCATGCGGCGATTCTGCGCCTCGGGAAAGGAGGAGCCGATGCGGATGCTCACCGTCTCGATGCCATGGCGGTCGAAATAGAAGCTGGCCAGGTCCTCGCCGAAGGCCTTGGACAGACCGTAGTAGCTGTCCGGTCGCTGGGGCACGCTGGCGTCGATGCGCTGGTCCTGGCGATAGAAGCCGATGACGTGGTTGGAGCTGGCGAAGACGATGCGCTTCACGCCATGGCGGCGCGCGGCCTCATAAAGATTGAAGGTGCCACGGATGTTGGCTTCGAGGATGGGTTCGAAGGCGTGCTCGGTGGAGATGCCGCCGAAGTGCAGGATGGCGTCGACTCCTTCCACCAGGGCATGGACGCCGGCCTTATCGGCGAGGTCGCAGGTCACCACCTCTTCCGCCGGGCCCTGGGCGGCGTCCATCGGCGCGATGTCGGACAGGCGCAGGATCTGAGCATGGGGCTTGAGCCGCTGGCGCAGCTCCTTGCCCAGACCACCGGCGGCGCCGGTTAGCAGCAGGCGATGGAAGGGTGACGATTGGACTTCGGACATGACGGGCGCCTTCTTATGGAGTTATCTGGCAAGAGGTACGACATCCCACCTCTTTTCAAGATTCTCGCGGGCGCCTGGGGCCCTGTCAATGCCAACTAGGCCGGCAGGCAGGGCAGCCGCAGCCTGAAGGTCGCGCCCTGGCCGGCGATACTTTCCACGTGCAGGCTGCCGCGGTGCGCCTTGACGATCTGGTCGGCGATATAGAGGCCGAGGCCCAGGCCAGCGATGTTCTCGGTGCCGCTGGCGCGCTCGAACTGGCGGAAGATCAGCGACTGGTGTTCCACCGGGATGCCGATGCCGTGGTCCTTGACGCTCAGTTCCACCTCGACGCCATCGCTGCGCAAGGCGATCTCCACCGGACGCCCGGCGCCATAACGCATGGCGTTGGTCAGCAGGTTGGTGATCACCTGTTCGATGCGGAATTCGTCCCAGAATCCCGGTGCCGGACCTTCCGCATGCAGCTCGACCGGGCAACCGGCGGCGGCGAATTGCGAGGCGAAGCTGTCGACCACGGTGTTGACCAGGGCGGCCAGATCGCATTGCGAAGGGCGGATGGAGAGCTTACCGGTGCGGATGCGCGAGATGTCGAGCATGTCGTCGATCAGGTGCACCAGGCGCTGGATCTGGCGCTCGTCGCGCTCGGCCATGCTGGCCAGCTTGTCGGGAGTGAAGGCCTCCAGCTTGCCCTTATCCAGGTACATGCGGCGCAGCTGGGCTTCGAGCATCAGGGTGTTGAGCGGCGTCTTAAGTTCATGGGAGACCATGGACATGAAGTCGTCCCGGGTGCGCACCGCCTGCTGCAGTTCCACCTGGGTCTGGCGCAACTCGGCGAGCAGTACCTCCTGCTCCTGGCGGCTCTGCTCCAGGGCCACCAGTTGCTCGGCCAGACGCTTGCGGTGCCAGTAGAGGTCGACGAACACCCGGGTCTTGCTCTTCACCGCGTGGACATCGAGGGGCTTGTGCAGGAAGTCCACCGCACCGCTCTCGTAGCCCTTGAAGGCATAGTTCAGGTCGCGGCCGGCGGCGCTGACGAAGACAATGGGGATGTGCCGGGTCTTTTCCAGGCCCCGCATCATTTCCGCCAGTTCGAAGCCGTTCATGCCCGGCATCTGCACATCGAGGATCGCCAGGGCGAATTCGTGCATCAGCAGCAATTCCAGCGCCGCCTCGGCGGAGGTGGCCTGGAAGATCTCCAGCGCCTCGCTACGCAGCAAGGCTTCCAGTGCCAGGAGATTCTCCGGCAGGTCGTCTACGAGCAGGAGCTTCGCCTGTTCGACGGGTACATCAGCCATGGTCGCGTTCCAGCTCGATGAGCAATAGATGGATGCCCGGAACATCCAGCACGAAATCCGGGTGGAATCTCTTCAGCGCCGCCTCGGGCATGGTCGGCACCTCGGCCGATTGCGGCGATTGGACCACCGTCACGCCACCGGCCTTGGCCAGGGCGTGCAGGCCGCTGGCGCCATCGTGGTTGGCGCCGGTCAGCAGGATGCCGCAGACCTGCTCGCCCAGGGCATCGGCCGCGCTGTCGAACAGCACGTCGATGGAGGGCCGGGAAAACTGCACCGGCTCATCGCGGGATAGCGAGAGGGTCAGGTCGTCCTCCACCAGCAGGTGATAGCCCGGCGGCGCGAAATACAGGGTGCCCGGCAGTATAGCCTCCTTGTCCTCGGCTTCCCGGACGCGCAAGGCAAGGCGGGCCTGGAATAGCTCGGCCAGCCGCGAGGCGCGGTCGTCGGGCAGGTGCAGCACCACGGCGATGGGCAGGCGATAGCTGGCCGGCAGGCCGCCGAACAGACGCAACAGCGCCTGCAGCCCACCAGCGGAGGCACCGATGACGATCAGGCGCAATGGCTTCGGAGGCGGAAACACGCTAGAGCCTGCGGAACAGTCGTTCCTGCTTCACCACCGGCTCGAAGTGGCTGGCATAGGCGGAGAAGTCTAGCGACTCCTTGCTGCCCAGGCCGAGAAAGCCGCGGTGACTCAGGGACTCGTGGAACAAACCGAGCGCCCGATTCTGCAGATTCTTGTTGAAGTAGATGAGCACGTTGCGGCAGGACACCAGCTGCGTCTCGGAGAAGACGCTGTCGGTGGCCAGGCTGTGGTCGGCGAAGGTCACGTTGGCGATCAGCGACTTGTCGAACAGAGCGCCGTCATAGGCCGCGGTGTAATAGTCGGAAAAGGCCCGCGTGCCACCAGCGCGCTGATAGCTGGCGGTGTAGGCCCGCATCTTCTCCAGCGGAAAGATGCCCTGCCGGGCCTTTTCCAGGGAGCGGGGATTGATGTCGGTGGCGTAGAACAGGGTGCGGTCGAGCAGGCCCTCTTCCTGGAACAGGATGGCCATGGAGAAGACTTCTTCGCCGGTGCTGCAGCCGGCGATCCACACCTTGAGCGAGGGATAGGTGCGCAGCACCGGTACCACCTGCTCGCGCAGGGCAAGGAAGTAGCCCGGGTCACGGAACATCTCGCTCACCGGGATGGTGATGAACTGCAGCAGCTCGGCGAACAGCGCCGGATCGCGCAGCACCCGCTCCTGCAGCGCCGAGATGCTCGGGCAGTCGAAGCGCGTCAGCGCCTGCAGCACCCGGCGCTTGAGCGAGGCCTTGGAGTAGTTGCGGAAGTCGTGGCTGTACCTCAGGAAGATGCCTTCCAGCAGCAACCTCAGCTCGATGTCCTGCAGCCGCTCGCTCATGACCTAGAGGCGCTCCAGCGACGGCATCCAGACGCGGATCAGCGAGAACAGCCGATCCAGGTCGATGGGCTTGGCCAGGTAGTCGCTGGCGCCCGCGGCAAGGCAGCGCTCCTGGTCATCCTTCATGGCCTTGGCGGTGATGGCGATGATCGGCAGCTTCTTCATGTGCGGCCGCTTGCGGATCTCGCGCATGGCTTCGTAGCCGTCCATCATCGGCATCATGATGTCCATCAGCACCAGGTCGATGGTGTCGCTGTTGTCGAGCTTCTCCAGCGCCTCCAGGCCGTTGCGGGCGATCTCCACCTTGGCGCCCTTCTGTTCCAAGGCGCTGGTGAGGGCGAAGATGTTACGCACGTCGTCGTCCACCAGCAGCAGGGTGCGGCCATCGAAGGCCTTCTCGCGGCTGCGGGCGCTTTCCAGCATGCGCTGGCGATCCAGCGGCATATCGGCCTCGATCTTGTGCAGGAACAGCGTCACCTCGTCGAGCAGCCGCTCCGGCGAACGGGCGCCCTTGATGATGATGGAGCGGGAATACTTGAGCAGCGCGGCTTCTTCGTCGCGCGAGAGGCTGCGCCCGGTGTAGACGATCACCGGCGGGAAGGAGCAGATGTCCTCGCTGGCCATCCGTTCGAGCAACTCACCGCCCTCCATGTCGGGCAGCTTGAGGTCGATGACCATGCAGTCGTAGACCTCGTCGCGCAGCAGTTCCAGGGCCTGGCTGCCCAGCTCCACCGCGGTGATCTCCACGTCCACGTCGCCGATCAGCTTGGCGATGCTGTCGCGCTGCAGGGCGTCGTCCTCGACCAGCAACACCCGCTTGAGGCCGGCGGCGAACTTGGCTTCCAGGCGATTGAAGGCTTCCTTGAGCTCGTCGCGGGTGGTGGGCTTGATGGCATAGCCGACCGCGCCCATGTGCATGGCGGTCTCGATGCGATCCGAGGCCGAGACCACGTGCACCGGGATGTGGCGGGTCAGCGGATTTTCCTTGAGTCGCTCCAGCACCGTGAGACCGGAATGATCCGGCAGGCCCATGTCCAGCAGAATGGCGTCGGGGCGGTACTCCAAGGCGGCGGCGAAGCCTTCCTCGGCGCGATGGGCCACCAGGCAGCTGTACTTCAGCTCGTGGGCGAGATCGAAGAGGATCTGTGCGAAGGGCTGCTCGTCCTCGATCACCAGCACCCGGCGATCCGGATAGGGCCAGCTGTCACGGTCGTCGGCGAAGACCGTGCCGACCGGCGCGGCCGCCTCGGTGACCGGAGGAGCCGCCGGCGGACGGGGCGGGACCGCGGCCACTGGGGCCGGCGTCGGTGCAGATGCAGTCGCGGCTGCCGACGCAACGACCGGCGTCAGCGGCAGATCCGGCGCGGCGCCCTCCTGGTATTCCAGTGGCAGGCGCAGGGTGAAGGTACTGCCCTCGCCCGGTTGGCTGGTGACGCTCAAGGTGCCGCCCAGCAACAATGCCAGGTCACGGGAGATCGACAGCCCCAAACCGGTACCGCCATAACGCCGGGTGATGGCGCCGTCGGCCTGGCGGAAGGCCTCGAAGATCAGCTCCTGCTGCTCGGCGGCGATACCGATACCGGTATCGCTGACCGCGAAGCTGGGCTGGCCGTCTTCCAGGGACAGGCGCAGGCTGACCTGGCCGTGCTCGGTGAACTTGAAGGCATTGGAGAGCAGGTTCTTGAGAATCTGCTCGACCCGCTGGCGATCGCTGAAGAACGCCGGCGGCATCCGCGCATCCAGCTCTACCACGAAGGCGACGCCCTTGTTCTGGGCCACCGGCTCGAAGGCGGTCTTCAGGCTCTCCACCAGGCGACGCAGGGAGACCTGCTCCGGGCGGATCTCCAGCATGCCGGCCTCGACCTTGGAGATGTCGAGGATGTCGTTGATCAGGGTCAGCAGGTCGTTGCCCGCCGAATAGATGGACTCGGCGTAGCGCACCTGCTCGTCGCTCAGGTTGCCGGCGGGATTGTCCGCCAGCAGCTTGGACAGGATCAGCGAGCTGTTCAGCGGCGTGCGCAACTCGTGGGACATGTTCGCCAGGAACTCGGACTTGTACTGGCTGGCGCGCTCCAGCTCGCGGGCGCGCTCTTCGAGCATTTCCTGGGCTTCGTTGAGCCGGTTGTTGCGGTCATCCAGTACGTCGCGCTGCTGCAGCAGTTCCTGGGCCTGCTCCGACAGCTGCTCGTTGGTCTGCTCCAGCTCCGCCTGCTGCTGCTCCAGATGGACCTGGGACTCCTTGAGCGCCTGGGATTGTTCTTCCAGCTCCTCGTTGGCGGTGCGCAGTTCTTCCTGCTGCACCTGCAATTCCTCGTTGAGCTGCTGGGTTTCCGCCAGCACCTGTTGCAGCCGCTCGCGATAGCGCGCGGCCTCCACCGAAGAACCGATGGAGTCGGCGATCAGCGTCAGCAGCTCTTCGTCCTGCGGCCGCAGGGCGCGCAGGAAGCCCAGCTCGATCACGCCATTGACCCGCCCATCGTTCTCGATGGGCACGATGAGCGCGGCGCTGGCGTCGCGGTCGCCCAGTGCCGAGTTGACCTTGAGATAGTCGGCCGGCAACTGGTCCAGCGCCACGCTGCGCCCCTCCAGCACCGCCTGCCCGGCTAGCCCTTCACCCGGCGCCAGGCGCTGGCGACGCCGCCGGCCCTCGTCGTCCAGAGCGTAGTCGGCCACCCGTTCGAGACTGCCGTCGTCGAGGCGCACATAGAGCGCCCCCGCCGCGGCGCCCAGGTAGCGCGCCAGGAATTGCAGGATGCTCTGTCCCAGGGCCCCCAGCGCGGCCTGGCCGATGACGGCCTCCGACAGCTGATTCTGGCCCGAACGGAACCAGCTCTGCCGCTCCAGATTCTCGGTGTGCTCGGCCTGCTGGTCGAGCAGGCGGTTGTAGGTCGCGGACAGCCCCAGCAGTTCGCGCCGGCCGAAGAAGGCCATGACCGCCGAGAGCAGCAGGCTGACCACCAGGAAGGCGACGACGAAGACCACCGTCATGCGGCTGGCGGTCTCGGTGCGCTCGGCGCGCATCTGCTCCTCGTAGGCGATGAAATCGGTGTAGTCGCGGCGGATGCTGTCGATGCGGTTCTTGCCCTGGCCATCGTTCAACGAGGTCTGGAAATCGCCCCCGGTGCGTCGCGCGTCTATGACCTGGGCGGCGTACTGCTGCCAGTCGCGGTGGGTGGCCTGGATGCGCTCCAGGCGCCGCACCTGCACCGCGCTGTCGCTGACCAGCTCCTTGAGCTCATCCAGTTGAGGCTCGACCTGGGGCAGGGCCCGCTCGTAGGGCTGCAGGAAGCTCGTATTACCACTGAGCAGGTAGCCGCGCATGCCGGTTTCCAGATCGACCACCAGGCGGAAATTGGCATTGGCCTGGCTGATGACGCGGTCCGTATGCTCGACCCACTGGGTCACCCGCAGCAGATAGAGGATGATGGCGATGAAGAAGATCGCGCTGAAGACGCCGATACCCAGGGGCAGGGTCAGATTGCGTTTGAGTATCTTGCTGAAGTGCGTCTGATCGAGAAGCGACTCGCGATTCATGGGGTCTGAAAGCCTTGTACAGGACGAAACGAGCGGCGACGGCAGAGCCTCCACCTGCGGGAGAGTGCCGTCACCGATCGGAGCGCGATCCAAAGCTGCGCAGCAGTCCTGCGCGGCAGGATCGACTCGTGACGAACGAACTCAGGCGCCTCGCTGTAGCAGTGACAGCGCTGGCAACCGTCGGCGCCGTCATCGCGCTTGGCTCCGACTCGCGGGCCCAGCGGCAGGCTTCAGGCGGGACGAGGGCCTTGGCGCCTCGTATCAGCGACGGGCAATCACCCAGACCGCGTGGATGATACCCGGAATGTAGCCCAGCAGCGTCAGCAGGATATTCAGCCAGAAGGCGCCACCGAAGCCGACCTGGAGGAAGACGCCCACGGGCGGCAGGATGATGGCGAAAATGAGGCGGATGAGGTCCATTCCAGACTCCAGTACAGGGCAGACAAGAAGATGCCTCTAAGACTGGTACGGCCTGAATCAGGTTCCGACAGGCAATAAAAAACCCCGCCGAAGCGGGGTTTCGCAGACTTAACCCGACATCCATGTCGGGCCGCCAATCCTTGGCCATCTATCCCTGAGAGTCTCTGCCCGACATCCTTGCCGGGGGGCCATCCTGGCCACATTTCCTTGAAGTCATCTGGAGCGCTGGGTACATCCTGTACCGCGATCCGATGGGTGTAGATTACGCAGCCTCCCACGCCTGGGCGATGGCTTATCGCGGCGGCGTGATGTAAGCCATGGCTTACACGGCCACGCTTTTTAGCTTGTCAGTCAACAGCTTAGAAAGCCTCCTCAGCCAGGGCGTAGAGTGGCTGCGCGCCACTGCGCACGGCGGCCGCCAGGCTCAAGGTACGCGGCAACAGCCGGGCGAAATAGAAGCGGGCGGTAGCCAGCTTGGCGGCGGCGAAGGACGCCTCTTCCCCCTTGGCCGCCGCGGCGGCCCGCGCCCAGAGATAGCCATAGGCGACGTAGCCGAACAGATGCAGGTAATCCACCGAGGCAGCACCCAGCTGCTGGGCATCGGCAGCCCCGGCCTGCAGCAGCCATTCGGTCACACCGTCCAGCTGATCCAGCGCCTGGCGCAGGGGCGCGGCGAATTCATCGTCCGCCGGCAGACCGGCGAGATACTGGTGTACCTCTTCGCTGAAGGGACGATAGAGGGCACCGCGGCTACCCGCCAGCTTGCGCCCCACCAGGTCGAGTGCCTGGATGCCGTTGGTACCTTCGTAGATCTGGGTGATACGTACGTCGCGCACCAGTTGCTCCTGACCCCATTCGCGGATGTAGCCGTGGCCGCCGAACACCTGCTGTCCAGCCACGCAGAGTTCCAGGCCGAGATCGGTGAGAAAGCCCTTGGCCACCGGGGTGAGCAGCGCCACCAGGGCGTCGGCGCGCTCGCGCTCGGCCGGCTCGGGGCTGTACTTGGCGGTGTCGAGTTGCAGCGCGACATAGCTGGAGAACAGGCGGCCGCCTTCGTTGAGCGCCTTCATGGTCAGCAGCATGCGACGCACGTCGGGATGGACGATGATCGGGTCGGCGCTCTTGGCCGGTTGCTGGACACCGGCGGGCGAACGGCTCTGCAAGCGCTCGCGGGCATAGGCCAGGGCATTCTGGTAGGAACGCTCGCTCGACCCCAGGCCCTGGATGCCGACGCCCAGGCGCTCGTAGTTCATCATGGTGAACATGGCGGCCAGGCCCTTGTTGACCTCGCCCACCAGGTAGCCGACGGCGCCATCGAAATTCATCACGCAGGTGGCGGCACCCTTGATGCCCATCTTGTGTTCCAGGGAGCCGCAGGCCACGGCGTTGCGCTCACCGAGGTTGCCCGCCTCGTCCACCAAAATCTTGGGCACCAGGAACAGCGAGATGCCCTTGGAGCCGGCCGGCGCATCGGGCAGCTTGGCCAGTACCAGGTGGATGATGTTCTCGGTCAGGTCGTGCTCGCCGGCGGTGATGAAGATCTTAGTGCCGGTCACGCGGTAGCTGCCGTCGGCCTGGGGCTCGGCGCGGGTACGGATCAGGCCCAGGTCGGTACCGGCGTGGGGCTCGGTCAGGCACATGGAGCCAGACCACTGGCCGCTGTAGAGATTGGGCAGATAGGCCTGCTTCAGGTCTTCGCTGCCATGGGCGTGCAAGGCCAGGCAGGCGCCGGCGCTGAGCATCGGATAGAGACCGAAGGCCAGGCAGCTGGCGTGCATCATTTCCTCGACCTGGGCGGTGAGCACCTTGGGCATGCCCATGCCGCCGTACTCGGGGTCGCCACCGACGCCGACCCAGCCGCCCTCGGCGAAAGCCTGATAGGCCGCGCGAAAGCCCTGAGGCGTGGTCACCTCGCCGTCTTGCCAGTGGCAGCCTTCTTCGTCGGAATTGCGATTGAGCGGCGCCAGCTCCTGGGCGCACAGCTTGCCGGCTTCCTCGAGAATGGCGTCGGCGGTCTCGCCATCGACCACCTCGGCCAGCGCGGGCCATTGGCTCCAGCGCTCCTTGACCTTGAGGACGGCATCCAGCACGAAACGGATGTCGCGAAGCGGCGGGGTGTAGTCAGCCATGTCGAGTCTCCTCGGAAGGTGTTCTTGTCGGTATGACTTGAGTGTAAGACCGAACCGGAAGGGAGACATAGGTTCATGATCTGACCACATGGTCAGCCGATCGGAGGTCGCCCCTGAAAGACGAAAACCCCGCCGTGGCGGGGTTTTCGCGGGTGTAACGCCGTGGATCAGTAGCCCAGACCGAAGTCCTCTTCGGCCAGGGCCATCAGGCTGCCGGCGCCGGCCAGCAGCGCCTCGGCATGGGCGCGGGTACGGGGCAGCAGGCGCTGGTAGTAGAAGCGTGCGGTGGCCAGCTTGGCCTGGTAGAAGGCGGCTTCGTCGGTACCGGCGGCCAGCTTCTCGGCGGCGACCCGCGCCATGTCGGCCCAGAAGTAGGCCAGGCAGCAATAGCCGGAGTACATCAGGTAGTCGACGGCGGCGGCGCCCACTTCCTCACGATCCTTCATGGCGGCCATGCCGACCTTGAGGGTGATCTCGCCCCACTCCTTGTTCAGCTTGGCCAGCGGCTCGACGAAGGCCTTGAGCTCGGCGTTCTCGGCCTGGGCCTGGCAGAACTTGTGCACCACCTTGGTGAAGGCCTTGAGCGACTCACCCTGGGTCATCAGCACCTTGCGACCCAACAGGTCGATGGCCTGGATGCCGGTGGTGCCCTCGTAGAGCATGGCGATACGGGCATCGCGCAGATTCTGCTCCATGCCCCACTCGGCGATGTAGCCGTGGCCACCGTAGATCTGCACGCCGTGGCTGGCGGCCTCGAAGCCGACCTCGGTCATGAAGGCCTTGGCGATGGGAGTGAGGAAGGCCAGCTGGGTCTCGACCTGCTGCTTCTGCTCCTCGTCCTGGCTGTACTTGAGGATGTCCACCAGCTTGGCGGTGTAGTAGATCATCGCCCGGCTGCCTTCGGCGAAGGCCTTCATGGTCAGCAGCATGCGGCGCACATCGGGGTGCACGATGATGGGGTCGGCGGGTTTCTCGGGCGCCTTGGGACCGGTTAGGGATCTCATCTGCAGCCGCTCGCGGGCGTACTTCAGGCCGCCCTGGAAGGCCACCTCGGCATGGGCCAGGCCCTGCAGGGCGGTGCCGATACGGGCGAAGTTCATAAAGGTGAACATGCAGTTCAGGCCGCGGTTGGGCGGGCCGATCAGGAAACCGGTGGCGCCATCGAAGTTCATCACGCAGGTGGCGTTGCCATGGATGCCCATCTTGTGTTCGAGGGAACCGCAGTGCACGGCATTGCGCTCGCCGGCCGCGCCGCTGGCATCCGGCAGGCGCTTGGGCACGATGAACAGCGAGATGCCCTTGGTGCCGGCGGGGGCGTCGGGCAAGCGGGCCAGCACGATGTGGACGATGTTCTCGGCCATGTCGTGCTCACCAGCGGAGATGAAGATCTTGGTGCCGGTGATGGCATAGCTACCGTCCGCACGCGGCTCGGCCTTGGTGCGCAGCATGCCCAGGTCGGAACCGCAGTGGGGCTCGGTCAGGCACATGGTGCCGGTCCATTCGCCAGTGACCAGCTTTTCCAGGTAGGTGTGCTTCTGCTCGTCGGTGCCGTGCTGCTCCAGGGTGTTCATGGCGCCGTGGGACAGGCCGGGGTACATGCCCCAGGACCAGTTGGCCTGGCCGACCATTTCCGACAGGGAAATGCCGAGGGATTCGGGCAGGCCCTGGCCACCGTGGGCCGGATTGTGCGCCAGACTCGGCCAGCCGCCTTCGACGAACTGGGCATAGGCTTCCTTGAAGCCATCGGGGGTCTTCACGCCCTCCTCGCTCCAGGTACAGCCCTGCTGGTCGCCGATGCGATTCAGCGGGGCCAGCACCTGCTCGCAGAACTTGGCGCCTTCTTCGAGGATGGCGGACACCATGTCGGGGGTGGCGTCGCCGCAGCCGGGCAGGCTCTGGTAGTGCGCGTCATAACCCAGCAGTTCGTCGCGAACGAAGCGGATGTCCCGCAGGGGAGCCTTGTAATCGGGCATGACTGTTACCTCTTGCTAATGCTTGTTGTCGAGGAAGGCGGGCCGCTGCCCGCGAGCGTTTAAACAGTTGTTTGAAACTTATGTTCTAGCCCTGTCCTTGTCAAGCGGCGACAGGCGACCGGTCAGTCGGCCAAGGCCAGCATTTCGTCCAGCGCCTGGGCGTCGCGCGGACGCACCAACCGCGCCAATTCCTGGCCGTCCCGCAGCAGGACCAGGGTCGGCCAGAGCTTGATGCGGAAACTGCGCCCCAGAGGCCGCCCGGAGCCGTCCTCGATCTTGAGATGACGCACGGCCGGACGCTCCGCCAGGACGGTGGCGAGCGGTGGCTGAACGGCGCGGCAATGACCGCACCAGGGCGCGCCGAACTCCAACAGAGTCACCCCGGGCAGGGCATCGACCTCGGTCCGCATGGGCTCCTGGGCGGCATAGGCGGTGGTCATGGACATGGGCAGCTCCTGAAGTCGGTTCCAACGGTGGAAAAGTCGCTGCGGGGACTACTCTCAGGCGTGAAAAGGACTAGCGTCGATCCTGCGGTACGCCCCGCTTCCACCACCATAACCAAGGCGCCCCCGTTCTGCCTCCGTATCCTTCTTTTCCCTGAGGCCCGCCATGAGTCAGACAGCGACGTCCGTTTCTCCCGCCACCCTGCGCAAGGTCATCTCCGCCGCGTCCATCGGCAACTTCGTCGAGTGGTTCGATTTCGCCCTCTACGGCTTTCTCGCCACCCTGCTCGCCGCCCACTTCTTTCCCAGTGGCGATGCCACCGCCGGGCTACTCAAGACCTTCGCCGTGTTCGCCGTGGCCTTCGCCTTCCGGCCGCTGGGCGGCATCGTGTTCGGACTGCTCGGCGACCGCATCGGCCGCAAGCGCACCCTGGCGCTGACCATCCTGATCATGGCCGGTGCCACCGCGCTGATCGGCATCCTGCCCAGCTACGCCACCATCGGCATCTGGGCGCCGATCCTGCTGACGGTGATCCGCTGCGCCCAGGGCTTTTCCGCGGGCGGCGAATACGCCGGGGCCTGTGCCTACGTGATGGAACATTCGCCCCATGATCGCCGCGGCCGCTACGGCAGCTTCGTGCCGGTCTCCACCTTCCTCGCCTTCGCCAGCGCGGCCCTCACCGCCTGGGGTCTGGAACGCTTGTTGGGCGCTACGGCCATGGCCGACTGGGGCTGGCGCATCCCCTTCCTGGCCGCTGCGCCACTGGGTCTGATCGGTCTCTACCTGCGGCTCAAGCTCGACGAGACCCCGGCCTTCCAGGCGCTGGAAGCCGGCCACGAGGTCAGCCACTCACCGCTAGGCGAGACGCTGCGCCTGCAGGGCCGCTCCATCCTGCGCCTGGGCGCCTTCATCTCGCTGACGGCGCTGTCCTTCTATATGTTCACCACCTATTTCTCCACCTACCTGCAACTGGCCGGCGGCTTCGACCGGGCCGCGGCCCTGGCCATCAGCCTGATCACCCTGTTCGCCGCCGCGGCCGCCTGCCCGCTGCTGGGGCGGGTCACCGACCGGATCGGCCGCCGCCTGACCACGGTGCTGGCCAGTCTGGTATTGGCCGTCGGCGTCTATCCGGCGCTGCTGCTGGCCAGCAGCGGCCAGTTCGGCAGTGCCCTGCTGGGTTCCCTATTGCTGGGTGCCGGCGCGGTGCTGTGCAACGTGGTGACGGCGCCGCTGCTCAGCGAGGTCTTCCCGACCCGCACCCGCTACACCGCCGGGGCCATCACCTACAACCTGGCCTACACCATCTTCGGCGGCACCGCACCGCTGATGGCGACCTGGCTGATCGGCGCCACCGGCAGTAATCTCTCGCCGGCGCTGTATCTGATCCTGATCGCCCTGCTCGGCCTGGTCGGTGGCCTGAGCCTGCCCGAGACCTCGCGGATCGACCTGGACGAAATTCCCGACAGCAGCGAGCCCGGCTATCGCGCGGTACGCGGCTGACCGCTCGTCCCATAGTTGGCACTTCCTCCGGGCCGCCCTGCCGATAGGCAGAAGGCCCCGGAGTTTCCACCATGCCCGCCACCCACGATCTGCAACGCTTCATCGACGCCCAGGCCAGCACCTACGCGACCGCCCTGGCGGAGATCCGCGCCGGTCGCAAGCGCAGCCACTGGATGTGGTTCGTCTTCCCGCAGATCCAGGGACTCGGTCGCAGCGACACGGCGCAGCGCTACGCTATCGCCTCCCGCGAAGAGGCCAGCGCCTATCTGGCGCATCCCCTGCTGGGACCACGGCTGCGGGAGATCACCGCGGCAGCGCTGGCGCATCCCGAGCAATCCGCCACGGCGCTGTTCGGGCAACCGGACGACCTCAAGTTCCACTCCAGCCTGACCCTCTTCGCCGCCGTGGCCGAAGATCCCGAGCCCTTTCGCCAGGCCCTGAAGACCTTCTTCGCCGGCCAGCCGGACGAGGCGACCCTGGAGCGGCTCTGCTAACGCCAGAGTCCCTCGCGGCCAGTCACGGGATCGGTCGCCGGCAAGGGCACCTGGACGATCAGCTCCAGTGATCGGGCATGGGCCGCCGGATCGGCGCGCTGGGTGATGAAATCTTCCTGGCCAGGCGGATAGGCCCCTACCACCAGAAAATCCGCGCTGGATTCCAGACTGCGATGGCCGGTCCCCGCCGGCAGCACCAGCACATCGCCCGCTGCCACACTCACGTCCTGCCCCTGCTCGCCCCCCAGGCGCAGGGTCGCCTCGCCCCGGGCCACACCGAGGACTTCATGGGCGTTGGGGTGGTAGTGGTGGTAGCTGTAGACACCGTAGCGCCACTGCGGCGGCCAGTCATGGGCGGCAAATAGCCGTTCCAGCGCCGTTGCTTGGTCGTCACCCGACAGAGGAACCTGGCGATAGAGCAGCACCGGCAAGCGGCTGTTGGGGATGATGCCGTCGTCGGCGAAGTACAGGCGCTCGGGCTCGTCGGCGGCGACTGGAGCGGCCAGGGCCAGGACAGTGGGCGCCAGGCCCAGCACCAGGGACAGGATGGACAGGGAGCGTTGGCGAGGCATGGTGCTTTTCTCCAGGGCTTTGCCAATGGAGGCCGCCCTGGCGTCGGGGTTCCTGATACTGGACGGGGCGTAACTTTCCCTGGCTATAGTTTCCTGCCGTCTACATAAGGAGCGCCCATGATGGACCGACGAGAGAAGTACGCTCGCTTCCAGCACCTGCATGCCAGGGAAGATGCCTTCGTCATCCCCAACCCTTGGGATGCCGGCTCCGCACGACTGCTGACCAGTCTAGGCTTCGAGGCCCTGGCCACCAGCAGCGCCGGCTACGCCTTCGCCAAGGGCAAGCGCGACTCCAGCGCTACGCTCAGCCGTGAAGAACTGCTGGCCAATGCCGCGGAAATCGTCGCCGCTACCCACCTACCGGTATCGGCTGACCTGGAGGCGGGGTTCGGTATGGCGCCGGAAACCTGTGCCGAGACCCTGCGCCTGGCCTGTGACGTGGGCCTGGTCGGCGGCTCCATCGAGGACGCGAGCGGTGATCCCACCAGACCGCTCTATGACTTTTCCCTGGCGGTGGAGCGTATCCAGGCCGCTGCGGAGGCCGTGCGGAACCGCTCCTTCCTGTTAACGGCGCGTGCCGAGAATTACCTGTGCGGGCGCCCGGATCTGGATGACACCATCAGACGCCTGCAGGCCTTCTCAGCGGCGGGAGCGGACGTCCTCTATGCACCGGGCTTGCCGGACCTGGAATCGATCAGGATGGTCTGCGCGGCGGTCGACAAGCCGGTGAACGTGGTCATGGGACTGGCCGGTCCGACGTTTTCCGTCGCGGAACTCACTGCCGTAGGGGTGCGCAGGATCAGCGTGGGCGGCTCCTTCGCCCGCGCCGCCTTCGGGGCCTTGCTCAGAGCGGCCCAGGAGGTGCGTACCCAAGGCACCTTCAGCTATGCCAAGGAGGCCATTCCAGGCGCTACGCTGGCCGCCCTGCTCGCACCGGAGGGCTCGCAGGACTAGCCCAGCCACTCCCGCAGCAGCGCCGTGGTGCGCTCCGGCAATTCCAGCGGTGGCAGATGACCGCAGTCATCCAGCACCACCAGCCGCGAACCCTGGATGCCGCGATGCATCAGCTCGGCTTCGGCGGGTGGGGTGAGTTGGTCCTGGGCGCCGACCACGACCAGGGTCGACACCTGGATGGTGGCCAGGGTCGGGCGCGAATCGGGCCGCTCGATGATCGCCTGTTGCTGGCGCAGGAAGGCCGCCTTGCCCACCGCCTTGCCCATGGCCACCACGGTATCGGCGACCGGGGTGCCCAGGCGCGAGGCATGGATCAGTCGCGGCAGCAGTTGCGGGCTGATGCCGAGGAAACGGCCACGCTCGGCCAGTTCGAGCATGGCCCGGCGCTGGGCGGCGCGCGCCTCGCCATCCGGACTGGCCATGGTGTCGAACAGGGCCAGCCGCGCCACGCGCTCCGGCGCCTGGCGCAGGATCTCGAAGGCCACGTAGCCGCCCATGGACAGCGCCCCCAGGGCGAAGCGTGGCGGCGCCTCGGCCAGTACTCGCTGGGCCATGCCGGCGATGCTGGCGTCGCGGGTGAGATCGGGGATGTGCACGGCACAGGTAGCGGCCAGGTCGGCCGCTTGAGTGGTCCAGAGACGCTCGTCACAGAGCAGGCCGGGGAGCAGGACCAGGGGCAAGGCAGGGGTGGTTGTCATTTCGCAGGGACTTGAAGGGTGCGGCGGAAAACGCGCAGTGTAGCGCGGATCGCTGGCGAACCCGGCGGGCTTTGCGGGTTCCAAGGGACATTGCCAAGGATTCGGAAACATCCATGCGTACTGAAGGCTTCTTCGACTGGCTCGGCGCCGCGCTCGGCCAGGTCATCCGCTTCATCATCGACCTCTTCGGCTCGGTCCTCGGCGGCATCGCCGACGCCGTGCACGACTTTCTCCATGGCATGGCGCGCTCCATCGGCATGGACGACTCCTACATCAGCTTCGTCGTCCTCGCCATCGGCCTGCTGCTGCTCTACGCCGCGGTGCGCGCCTTCATGGCCCGCTCGATCGTCGGCGGCGTTATCTGGCTGATCCTCGGCCTGATGGTGATGAGCTGGCTGATCCGCGGCTGACTGGTGAGCAGGTCCTCGGCCTGGCACAGTAGCGGCTCGTTCTCGGCACGGATGCCGATATGCTCAAGCCCGTTCAACACTACCTGAAGCGCCACTGGCAGCGTCTACGGCCTGGAACCTCCTGCGCCCTCTGTGCCAGTTGGCTACCGCCCGGCCTGGCCCTGTGCGAAGGCTGCGAGACCGAGCTGCCCTGGCTCGGCGCCCACTGCCAACGCTGCGCCTTGCCACTCTCGGTGGACGGTCTCATCTGCGGCGGCTGCCTCGCCGACTCGCCGGCCTTCGACCAGGTGCTGGCGCCCTGGCGCTATGCCTTTCCGGTCGACAGCCTGATCAACGCCTTCAAGCACCGCGACCAGGGCAGCCTCGGACGGCTGGCCGGGGCACTGCTGGCCCGTCATCTGCAGCACCTGTTCGACGAAGGCCAGCCGCGGCCGGAACTGTTATTGCCGGTACCGCTGTCACCGCAGCGGCTGCGTCAGCGCGGCTTCAACCAGGCCGCGCTGCTGGCCGACTGGCTCGGCAAGCCGCTGGGACTGCCGGTGAACGCCAAGCTCTTGCAACGGGTACAGGAACAGCACAGCCAGCAGGGCCTTACCGCCAGCGAGCGGCGACGCAATCTCAAGCAGGCCTTCGCCCTGGTGAGTGAGGCCGAGCTGACCGGTCGCCATCTGGCCCTGGTGGACGACGTGCTCACCACCGGCGCCACTGCGGATAGTCTGGCACGCCTGCTCAAGCGTGCCGGGGTTCGGCGGGTCGATGTCTATTGCCTGGCCCGGACACCGCCACCCGGGGAATAGCGATGTCACCAAAACGTCATCCAGTCTGACTAGCCTCGCCTGCACACCGTAAGGAAACCTTAAGCATGCACAGCGAACAGACCGATCTCGAACGCCTCGTCCATCTCAGCCGGCGCCGCTTCATCGGCGCCGGGGCCCTGGCCGGCGCCGCCCTGTTCCTGGGTGGCGGCCTGCTCGGCCGTAGCGCCCTCGCCGACGCGGTAAGTGCAGCCAACGGCGATCCGCTGATCGGCTTCGCCAACATCCCGGCCTCCACCGCCGATACCCTGGTGGTACCGCCTGGCTATCGCGCCAGCGTGCTCATCAGCTGGGGCCAGCCGCTGCACACCGATGGCCCGGCCTTCCGCCCCGACGGCAGCCCCAGCGCCGCCGACCAGGCCGTGCAATTCGGCGACAACAACGACGGCATGGCCTTCTTCCCCTTCCCGGACGATCCGGATCGGGCGCTGATGGCGATCAACAACGAATACACCAACTATCGCTACCTGCTCAGCCACGGCACGCCGCCCAAGTCCCTGGAAGACACCCGCAAGGCCCAGGCTGCCGAGGGCGTCTCGGTGATCGAGGTGAAGCGCGTGGACGGCCAGTGGCACTTCGTCCAGGGTTCGCCCTACAACAGACGCATCCACGGCAACACGCCCATCGCCATCAGCGGTCCGGCCGCTGGCCATGACCTGCTCAAGACCGCCGCCGATCCGGCGGGACGCGAGGTGCTGGGCACCTTCCAGAACTGCTCCAGTGGCGCCACACCCTGGCATACCTACCTGACCTGCGAAGAGAACTTCACCGACGTCTTCGGCAGCCGCAACGCCGAGCTGAAGTTCGATGCCGCCCAGAAGAGATACAGCGTCAAGCACGCCAGCGTGGAGAATGACTGGCACCTGCACGACGATCGCTTCGACCTGGCGCAGAATCCCAACGAGCTCAACCGCCATGGCTGGATCACCGAGATCGACCCCTTCGATCCCCAGGCCAAGCCGGTCAAGCGCACCGCCCTGGGCCGCTTCAAGCACGAGAACGCCGCCCTTACCCGCACCCGCGACGGCCGCGTGGTGGTCTACATGGGCGACGACGAACGCGGCGAATTCATCTACAAGTTCGTCAGCCGCGACCGCCTGCAGGACGACCCCAAGGCCAATCGCGACCTGCTCGACCACGGCACCCTCTACGTCGCCCGCTTCGACGAGGGTGACCATGATCCGAACCGCCCCAAGGGCCGCGGCCAGTGGTTGCCGCTGGTGCATGGCGAGAACGGCCTGACCGCCGCCAATGGCTTCCCCAGCCAGGCCGTGGTACTGATCCACGCCCGCCAGGCCGGCACCCAGGTCGGCGCCACGCGCATGGACCGTCCCGAGTGGATCGCCGTCAGCCCCAAGGACGGCCAGGTCTATTGCACCCTGACCAACAACACCAAGCGCGGCGAGGACGGCATGCCAGTGGGCGGCCCCAACCCCCGCGCCAACAACCTCTATGGTCAGATCGTGCGTTGGCGCGAAGACGGTGACGATGCCGCCGCCCTGACCTTCAACTGGGACCTGTTCGTCATCGCCGGCAATCCCAAGGTGCATCCGGGCAAGCCGGAAGCCGGCTCGTCGCAGATCAATGCGGAGAACATGTTCAACAGCCCCGACGGCCTGGGCTTCGACGCCGCCGGCCGGCTGTGGGTGCTCACCGACGGCAAGTACAGCAACAAGGGCGACTACGAGGGCATGGGCAACAACCAGATGCTCTGCGCCGATCCCCGTAGCGGCGAGCTGCGCCGCTTCCTGGTCGGACCCGTGGGTTGCGAGGTCACCGGCCTGGCCTTCTCGCCGGACTACCGGACGATGTTCGTCGGCATCCAGCACCCAGGCGAGGAAGGCGGCTCCCAGTTCCCGGAACAACAGCCGAACGGCCAGCCACGCTCCTCGGTGATGGTCATCACCCGGGAAGACGGCGGCGTGATCGGCGCCTGACCGGCGGGCGGATAGCACCCGAGCCTTGGCCACGAGGCTCGGGCATGCGCTAGCATCTCCCGGATGCAGGGTGGCAATCGCCATCGTCCCCCGTGACCGAGGAGCGCGCCATGTCCCATCCGTTCGACAATTTGAGTCCCGACCTGGTCATCGACGCCATCGAAAGCCTGGGTTATCTCAGCGATGCCCGCGTCCTGGCCCTCAACAGCTACGAGAACCGCGTCTATCAGATCGGCATCGAGGGCGAGACCCCGCTGATCGCCAAGTTCTATCGCCCGGACCGCTGGACGGACGCGGCCATTCTCGAAGAACACGCCTTTTCCGCGGAGCTGGAAGAACGCGAGGTGCCCGTGGTGGCACCGCTGCAGCGCGAGGGCCGCACGCTGTTCGAGCATGCCGGTTTCCGCTTCGCCCTCTTCCCCCGCCGCGGCGGCCGGGCGCCGGAGCCAGGCGATCTCAACCAGTTGCATCGCCTGGGCCAGTTGCTCGGCCGGCTGCACGCGGTAGGCGCCAGCCGCCCCTTCCAGCACCGCGAGACGCTGGACGTCCAGAGCTATGGCCATGCCTCCCTGGATACCCTGCTGACCGGCAACTTCATTCCCAAGAGCCTGCTGCCCGCCTACGAGTCGGTGGCCCGTGATCTGCTGCTGCGTCTCGACGAACTCTTCGAGGGCGTCAGCTACGACGTCATCCGCCTGCACGGCGATTGCCATCCGGGCAACCTGCTCTGCCGCGACGACGCCTACCACATCGTCGATCTCGACGACTGCCGTCACGGCCCGGCCATGCAGGACCTCTGGATGCTGCTGGCCGGTGATCGCCAGGAGCGGCTGACGCAGCTCTCCGAACTGATGGACGGCTACGAGGAGTTCCACGACTTCCAACCGCGCGAGCTGGCGCTGATCGAAGGCCTGCGCAGTCTGCGGCTGATGCACTACAGCGCCTGGCTGGCGCGCCGCTGGGACGACCCGGCCTTTCCCAAGAGCTTTCCCTGGTTCGGCAGCGAACGCTATTGGGGCGACCAGATCCTCACCTTGCGCGAACAACGCGCGGCCCTGGACGAGGCGCCCTTGCGACTGTTCTAGCCTGGGCGCTCGAATACCCCCTCTCTCTCTGGGAGAGGGCCGGGGTGAGGGTAGGCCTCGTGAAGACTTCTCCGGTGGAAAAGACTGCGTCGTTTTCCAGGCTACAACACTGATCGCGGCCATGGGCCGCTCCTACAAAAGCATCACCCTCTGTAGGAGCGGCCCATGGCCGCGATCGACCGTCTCGACAGTCACACCACAAGCGCACCTCCTCACCCCAACATCCCACCGCCCCTTGCGCTATCCTGCCCGGACAAGAACGTTGCCTGCCTAAGGACCTTCCATGTCTGCCTTGCGCCAGGGTTATGCCCTGGGCCTCACCGCCTACGGGCTGTGGGGCTTGTTTCCGTTGTTCTTCAAGCTGCTGGCGGCGCTGCCGTCCATCGAGATCCTGTTCCAGCGCATCCTCTGGTCCGCCCTGTTCAGCGCCCTGCTGCTGATGGTCTGGCGGCACCGCGGCTGGTGGGCAGAGCTGCGCGCCCATCCGCGGCGGCTGGCCTGGCTGGCGTTGTCCGGCGCCCTGGTGGCCTGCAACTGGCTGGTCTACATCTGGGCGGTGAACAATGCTCACGTGGTGGAGGCCAGCCTGGGTTACTACATCAACCCGCTGGTCAACATCCTGCTCGCCCTGGTGATCCTGCGCGAGCGGCTGCGCCCCCTGCAATGGCTCGCCGTGGGCCTGGCGGTACTGGGCGTGGCGCAACAGCTGTGGACGCTGGGCCAGTTGCCCTGGGTCTCCCTGGCGCTGGCGCTGACCTTCGCCTTCTACGGCCTGGTGCGCAGGCAGACACCGGTAGCCGCCCTACCCGGCATGGTGGTGGAGAGCTGGATGCTGGTGCCGGTCGCGCTGATCGCCTTGCCGCTACTGACCCAGGGCGTGAGTCTGCAGGCGTCGACCTGGCAGTCGTCGCTGGGCCTGCTGGTGGTGCTCTGCGGACCCATCACCCTGATTCCGCTGCTGTGCTTCAACGCCGCGGCGCGCAAGCTGCCGTATTCCACCCTGGGCTTCCTGCAGTACATCGCCCCGACCCTGGTACTGATCCAAGCGGTCTGGCTCTATGGCGAGCCCTTCCCACGCGAGCGGCTGTTCGCCTTCCTCTGCATCTGGACCGGGCTGGCGGTGTTCAGCTTCGATCTCTGGCGTGCCAGCCGCAAGCTGAAGGCCAGATAGCAGAACGCCCCTGGCAAGGGGCGTTCGATACCGCGGTGAGCCGATCAGGCTTCGCCGGCGGTCTGCATGCGCGCCAGTTCCTGGGCGTACAGGGCGTCGAAGTTCACCGGCTGCAGCATCAGCGCCGGGAAGGAGCCGCGCACCACCATGTTGTCCAGCGCCTCACGGGCGTAGGGGAACAGGATGTTGGGGCAGAAGGCGCCCAGAGCGTGAGCCATGGAGGCGGCGTCCAGGCCCTTGATCAGGAAGATGCCACCCTGCTGCACTTCGGCGATGAAGGCGGTCTCTTCCTTGTTCTTGACGGTCACGGTCAGGGTCAGCACCACTTCGTGGAAGTCGTCGCCCAGGGTCTTCTGGCGGGTGGCCAGGTCCAGGTTGACGTTGGGCTGCCAGTCCTGGCGAAAGATCTCGGGGCTCTTGGGCGCCTCGAAGGACAGGTCGCGGATGTAGATGCGCTGGAGGGAGAACTGGGCGCCGTCTTCCTGGGCGCCGTTGGCTTGATCGGTCATGGTAGGGCCTTGAGTGATGACGTGAGTGTTGGTCAGGCGAACAGCAGCGGATCGAGGCGTCCGCTTCGGTCTAGGGCATAGAGATCGTCGCAACCGCCGACATGGGTGCTGCCGATCCAGATCTGCGGCACGCTGGTGCGGCCGGCCTTGCGGGCCATCTCGCTACGCAGGGCCGGTTGGCCGTCGACGGAGATTTCCCGGTAGGCCACGTTCTTGCGATCGAGCAGGTGCTTGGCACGATGGCAATAGGGGCACCAGGCACTGGTATAGATGACGACGTCGGTCATACGCGGTCTCCAGTGGCCGAGGCTGCGGCCACGCAAGGGTTCACTTCACCAGGGGCAGATTCTCTGCGCGCCAGGTGGCGATACCGCCGTTCAGACGCGCGGCGGTGAAGCCGGCCTTCTGCAGGTCGCCGCACACGGCACCGGCCTGCTGGCCGGCACTGTCCACCACGATCAGGGTCTTGGCCTTGTGCTTCTCCAGTAGAGACAGGCTGCTGGCGACTTTCTCCTGAGCGATGTTCAGCGCGCCGACGATATGCCCGGCGGCGAAGTCCTTGCTCGGACGGATGTCGAGCACCACGCCCTCTTCGCGATTGAGCAGGGTGGTGAGCTCGCTGGTGGACAGGCTACGACCGCCCCGGCGGGTCTCGTTGAACAGCATCAGGGCGACGATGGCGAGGAAGGCGGCGACGAGCAGCGGATGATGGGTGGCGAATTCGACCACCCGACCGAGAAATTCCATGATGAAGGAGCTATCCAAGAAGGGCTAAAAATGCCGGCCAGTATACACAGCCCCCCGGTGGCGCCATACCCTGGCCGCCAGAGGGTTATCGCCAGGTAACCAGCACACCGCGAACTGCCTGCTTGGCCGGTCGCAGCGCTCTGGCTAGGCTGGGATTCCCTTCATCACCAGGATCCCGCCATGACCTCCATCGCTCTGCTCGGCGCCACCGGCAATGTCGGCAGCCGCCTGCTCGCCGAAGCCCTTTCCCGCGGTCACCAGGTCACCGCCCTGGTCCGCGACCCTGCCCGCCTGGCTCCCCGGCCTGGCCTGACCGTCGCTGCCGGCGATGTCGCCAACCCGGAAACCGCCCGCGCCCTGGCCGGTTGCGAGGTGCTGATCAGCAGCCTGAGATTCGCCGACGTGCCCCCGGCCACCCTGGTCGCCTTCGCCCGCGCCTCCGGCATTCCGCGCCTGCTAGTGGTCGGCGGCGCGGCCAGCCTGAACCTGCCGGACGGCTCGCGGCTGTTCGACGCCCCCGCCTTCCCCGCCGAGTACCGCACCGAGGCCGGCGCCGGCATCGCCACCCTGGAGGCGCTGCGCGACGTCCAGGATCTGGATTGGGCCTTCGTCAGCCCGCAGATGGTCTTCGCCGCCGGTGAGCGCACCGGCCAGTTCCGCCTGGGCCGCGACGCCTTGCTGTTCGATGCCGCCGGCAACAGCCATATTTCCTACGAGGACTACGCCATGGCCCTGCTGGATGAGGTCGAACGGCCCGCTCATCACCGCACCCGCTTCACGATCGGCTACTAGAATAGAAATGCTCCCCCGTTCGCAGCCTGGCCGCCAGGTCGGGCCGTGAACGCTGAACGGCGCGCCTTGCCGTTTTTTTTGCCGGATGTGACGGGCATACTAGGGGCTTCGCCCTCGCAATGTACGACCTCGCATGCGCCGTGTTCTCGCCTTTCTCCTGTTAGCCAGCGTCCTCGCCCCTGCCCTGGCCGACGATCGCGCCGAAACCCAGCGGCAGATCGAGCAGACTCGCCGGGAAATCCAGGAAATGCAGAAGGTGCTCAAGCAGGTGCAGGCCGAGAAGTCCAGCGTGCAGAAGCAGCTGCAGGGCACCGAAACCCAGCTGGGCGAGCTGGAAAAGCAGGTGGACTCGCTGCAGAAGCAGCTGGAGAACGGCGAAAAAAAGCTGCAAGAGCTGGACGGGCGCAAGAAGAAGCTCGACCAGTCCCGCGCTGAACAACAGCAACTGATCGCCGTGCAGATCCGCGCCGCCTACCAGAGCGGGCGCCAGGAATACCTGAAGCTCTTGCTCAACCAGGAGCATCCCGAAAAGGTCAGTCGTACCCTCACCTACTACAACTACCTGAACCGCACCCGGCTGGATCAGCTCGCCACCTTCAACGACACCCTGCGCGAACTGCGCGAGGTGGAACAGGGTATCCAGCAGGAACAGGGCGAACTGGTCGCCCGCCGCGAGGACCTGGAGAAGCGCCAGGCGGAACTGGCCGAGGTGCGCAAGGAACGCCAGGCGGCGCTGGCCAAGATCAACGACGACTACCGCGACAAGAGTCGCGAGATCCAGGCCCGCGAGCAGGATCAGGCGGCGCTGAACAAGGTGCTCAAGACCATCGAGGAAACCCTTGCCCGCCAGGCCCGCGAGGCCGAGGAAGCTCGCCAGCGCCAGTTGGCCGAAGCCCGGGCGCTGGCCGCTCGGGACGCTGCGCGGCGCCAGGCGGAAAGCGACACGAAAGCCCCGCGCAGCTCGAACGCCCCGGAGATAGCGGTGTCTAGTGCAGCACCTGCGTTTGGCGGTGCCTTCGCCAATGCCCGGGGCAAGTTGCCCTGGCCGGTCGACGGTCGCCTGGTGGCGCGCTTCGGCAGCCCCCGCGGCGACGATCCCCGGGCGAAATGGGACGGCGTGCTGATCGCCGCCGGCGCGGGTACCCGGGTCAAGGCGGTGCACGACGGTCGGGTGGTGTTCGCCGACTGGCTAAGAGGCGCCGGCCAACTGGTTATCATCGATCATGGGAATGGCTATCTCAGCCTGTATGGACATAATCAGAGCCTGCTGAAGTCTGCGGGTGACGTGGTCAAGGCTGGAGATGCCATCGCGACCGTCGGTGCCAGCGGCGGTCAGGAAGCCTCCGCCTTGTATTTCGCCATTCGCCAACAGGGTCGCCCGACGGACCCGGTCATCTGGTGTCGTGCTCAGGGATAGCGCGACACACCCCGGTTTAGGAGCTGCACATGCCGCATCGCTTTCGTCCCACCGTCCTGGTCCTCGCCCTGTTGTTCGGTGGCGTCGGAGTCGTCCAGGCGCAATCGCCGCAGAGTACGCCGGCGGCCGTGACCCCGGTCGCCCCGGGCACCGCCAGCGATGCCCCGGCCAGCGCTCCGCTGCCCCTGGACGAGCTGCGCACCTTCGCCGAGGTGTTCGATCGCATCAAGGCCGCCTACGTGGAGCCGGTCTCGGACAAGGTCCTGCTGGAGAACGCCATCAAGGGCATGCTCAGCAACCTGGACCCGCACTCGGCCTACCTCGAACCCAAGGACTTCGCCGAACTGCAGGAAACCACCAGTGGTGAATTCGGCGGCCTGGGCCTGGAAGTCGGCCAGGAAAACGGCTTCATCAAGGTGGTCTCGCCCATCGACGACACCCCGGCGGCCAAGGCGCGCCTGCAGCCGGGCGACCTGATCGTCAAGATCGATGGCCAGCCCACCAAGGGCCTGGCCATCAACGAGGCCGTCGACAAGATGCGCGGCAAGCCCGGCAGCCCCATCGTGCTGACCATCGTCCGCGGGGGCGGCCAGCCGTTCGACGTCAAGCTGGCGCGGGCGGTGATCAAGGTCAACAGCGTCAAGAGCCAGTTGCTCGAGCCGGGCTACGGCCTGCTGCGCATCTCGCAGTTCCAGGTCAACACCGGCGAGGAAACGGTCAAGGCGCTGAACAAGCTGCGCCAGGAGAACAAGGGCAAGCTCAAGGGGCTGGTGCTCGACCTGAGAAACAACCCGGGTGGCGTCCTGCAGGCGGCGGTCGAGGTTGCCGACGCCTTCATGACCCATGGCCTGATCGTCTACACCAAGGGCCGCCTGCCCAATTCCGAACTGCGCTTCTCGGCGGATGCCGCCGACCCCAGCGAGAAGGTACCCCTGGTGGTGCTGATCAACGGCGGCAGCGCCTCGGCGGCGGAGATCGTCGCCGGCGCCCTGCAGGACTCCAAGCGTGGCATCCTCATGGGCACCGACAGTTTCGGCAAGGGCTCGGTGCAGACGGTGCTGCCGCTCAACAACGACCGCGCCCTCAAGCTCACCACGGCGCTTTACTACACGCCGAGCGGCCGCTCCATCCAGGCCCAGGGCATCACCCCGGACATCGCCGTGGCGCCGGCCAAGGTCACGCCCCAGAGCGGTGGCGACGAGTACTTCCGCGAAGCGGACCTCGCCGGCCACCTGGGCAATGGCAATGGCGGCGCCGATCGGCCCACCGGCAGCAAGGCCCCCAACCAGAGTCCGCGGCCGCAGGATGACGACTTCCAGCTGTCCCAGGCGTTGTCGCTGCTCAAGGGACTGAACGTCACCCATACGCCGTGAGGCTGCGCGCCTGGCTACTGGCCGTGGTCCTCGCGGCCAGTAGCTTCGCCCACGCCGACCCCGCCCGCCTGACCATCGTCATCGACGATCTCGGCCAGAATCTGGCGCGGGATCGCCAGGTGCTGGCCCTTCCGGCGCCGGTGGTGCTGGCGATCATTCCCGAGACCCAGCACGCCGCGGAGCTGGCCGCCGAGGCCCATCGCGCCGGTCGCACGGTGCTGCTGCACCTGCCCATGGACCCGGCCGGCGGACCCTATGCCTGGCATCCGGAAATGGCGTCGGCCGAGCGCCTGCAACGCCTGGATCGCGCCCTGGAGCGGGTACCCGAGGCGGATGGGGTGAACAATCACGAGGGCAGCCGCATGACCGCCGACCGGCCGGCCATGGCAGAGCTGATGCAGGTCCTGCAGGAGCGCCACCTGCTGTTTCTCGACAGTCGCACCAGCGCCGCTACGGTCGCCGCGGCGGAAGCCCAGAAGATCGGCCTGGCCAGCGCCTCGCGCGATGTCTTCCTGGATAACGAAGCGACGCCGGCGGCGGTTGCCGCGCAGCTGGCCGAAGGGGTGCGTCTGGCAAGACGCCAGGGCAGCGCCGTACTGATCGGCCATCCGCATCCGGCGACCCTGGCCGTGCTCGCCCAGCAGTTGCCTGGCCTCAAGGCCCAGGGCGTGGAAATCATCGACCTGCCGCAGATGATCGCCCTGCGTGCCAATCGCGCCATGGCCGGCCACGGGCGCGACGGGCTCTATCGCTAGCGATCAGAGGTAGTTCCTGGTGATGCGCTCGACCACGCCTTCCTGGCGCATGGCATCCAGCGCCTGCTGCAGGCGATTCACCACCTCGTCGGGGGTGTCCTTGTTCAACGCCAGGTACAGCGTCGCCTCCCGCAGGCGCAGCACGATCTTGAGATTGCTGACGCCGGCCTGCTTGGCCAGGTAGCGGCCGACCGGATCGGTGGTGGCCCAGAGGTCCAGCTGTCCCGACTGCAGCTTGGCCACATTCTCCTGGTCGCGCAGGGCATTGATCGGCATGAGGCCCTGGCCCTCAAGGAAGAGACTGACGGCATCGTTCTTGTAGGCGCCGACGCGGTACTTGCCCAGGTCCTTGACGTCGCTGACGGTGATGTTGCTGTTCTGCGGCGCCATCACCACCCAGGAACTGGTCGCCAGGGGACCCACCCACTTGAACAGACCCTCGCGTTCGGGCGTGCGGGTGGTGGAGAAGATGCCGTAGTTGGCGTTTTCCAGCGTGAGGTTGTAGATGCGATCCCAGGGAAAACGCAGTGACAGGTTGTAATCGATCTTGGCGCGCTTGAACATCTCACGCACCAGGTCAGTGCTGATGCCATTGATGGCCTCGTCCCGTGCGAAGTTCTTCCCGTCCACCGCCATGTTGAACGGCGGGAAGTTCTCGGTGAAGAGCACCACCCGATAGCCTTCCGGCAGTTCGGCGTGGACCTGGGTCGTGCCCAGGACGCAACCCAGCAGTACAGCGGCCAGACGCAACACGCTCGTTCGCATCGCTACTCCCTAATCGCCTCGAAGGTCGATTTTTCGCCGCGCGCCACCCCCAGGACCGCTACCTCCGTCCCGCTGCTGCCACTGCGATGGTTGCCTATCCCGCTCGATCCGGCGACCGAGCCCTCTGCGAGCCCCTTGTCAGGCCCCGCTCGGGCCAGGTAGCAAGCCAGGTGCCATCATTAGCATGGTCATGCTGCCTGGGCCGACTCCGAACGACTTGCTGCCGCCCTGGCGCGACCGATGGTCGCCGCTGGCTCAGAGGTAGTTGTTGGTAACGCTGTCGACCACGCCTTCCTGGCGCATGGCGTCGAGGGCCTGCTGCAGGCGGGTCACCACCTCGTCGGGGGTATCCTTGTTCAGCGCCAGGTAGAGGTCGGACTCCTGAAAGCTCAGCAGCGTCTGCAGATTGCTCACGCCCTGCTGCTTGGCCAGGTAGCGAGCAACCACGTCGGTGGTGGCCCAGACGTCGATCTCGCCCTTCTGCAGCTTGGCGATGTTCTCCTGATCACGCAGGGCGTCGATGGGGACGATGCCCTTCTCCTGGATCATCAGGCTCACCGCGGAGTTCTTGTAGGCGCCCACGCGCAGCTTGGCCGCAGCGGCCATGTCGGGCACCTTGACGGTGCTGCCCGGCAGCGCCATGAACACCTTGCGCGTCTTGCCCAGGGGGCCTACCCACTTGAACAGCGGTATCCGCGCCTCGGTACGGGAAACGGAGAAAAGGCCGTAGTTGGGGCTGTCCATCGTCAGGTTGTAGATACGATCCCAGGGAAAGCGCAGCGACAGGTTGTAATCGATCTTGGCGCGCTTGAACATCTCGCGCACCAGGTCGGTGCTGATCCCGTCGATGGCCTCGTCCCGCGCGAAATTCTTGTCATCCACCGCCATGTTGAACGGTGGGAAGTTCTCGGTCAGCAGAACGACGCGATACCCCGGCGGCAACTCCGCCCGCGCCGTACCCAGTGCCAGGGTGCAACTCAGCAGAGCACCCGCGATACTCAACCACGACTTGCGCATTTCCCTCTCCTTGAGCGACCGCTCGATCCCAGGCCGGCCCGGCCGGACGACCTTACAGGTAACGATTGAAGATGTTCTGCACTTCGCCCGTCTGGCGCATTTCGTCGAGCGCCTTCTGCAGTTTTTGCACCACTTCGTCGGGGGTCTGCTTGTTCAGGGCGAGGAACAGCTCGCCACTGTTGAAGCGCAGCAAGGTCTTGAGTCCGCTGACGTCTTCCTGGCGGGCCAGGTAGCGACCCGCGGGATCGCCCGTGGCCCAGACATCGATCTCCCCCTTGAGCAGGCGCTGCACGTTTTCCTGGTCGCGCAGCGCCAGTTCCGGCGTGAAGCCTTGCTGCACTAGGCTGTCGGCGATGGCGTCGCCCCTGTAGGCGCCAATCTTGAGTTGCTGCTTGCGGGCATCATCCAGGCTGCGGACCTGCAGACGGCTATCGGGACGGCCGAACAGCACCCAGTCGTCCGGCCCGATGGGGCCGACCCATTTGAACAGGGCCTCGCGCTCGGGCAGGCGGGCGGTGACGAAGACGCCATGGTCGACCTGGTTCAGTGCCGTGCCGTAGATGCGCTCCCAGGGAAATCTCAGGGTCAGGCTACAGGAGATGCCGGCGCGCTGGCACATCTCGCGGACCATGTCGACGGCGATGCCCTTGAGGTTGTCCTCGCGGGCGAAGTTCTTGCCATCCACCGCGAAGTTGTAGGGCGGGAAGTTCTCGGTCAATAACGTCAGTTGGTAGCCAGCGGGAAGCTCCGCCTTCGCTGCCGTCGTCAACAACAGCAGCCCTACCAAGCCGGCCCAGAATCCCTTGCGCACGCCCCCAACTCCCCGCCGGCACCGCCGGTATTCAAGATTTTGCGGAGCGTATCACAATCCCTTTTTCGGCCAGATACCGCTTGGCCTCGGGAATGGTGCATTCGCCGAAATGGAAGATGCTGGCGGCCAGCACCGCAGAAGCCTTGCCCTCGAGGATGCCGTCGGCCAGGTGCTGCAGATTGCCGACGCCACCGGAGGCGATCACCGGGATGCCCACGGCTTCGCTCACGGCGCGGGTCACGCCCAGGTCGAAACCGTTCTTCATGCCGTCCTGGTCCATGCTGGTGAGCAGGATCTCGCCGGCGCCCAGGCCTTCCATCTTCTGTGCCCAGGCCACGGCATCGAGGCCGGTGGGCTTGCGCCCGCCATGGGTGAAGATCTCCCAGCGCGGGGTTTCACCAGGGCCGCTGACGCGCTTGGCGTCGATGGCCACCACGATGCACTGGGAGCCGAAGCGCGCCGCGGCTTCGCCGACGAATTCGGGGGTGAAGACCGCCGCGGTGTTGATCGAGACCTTGTCGGCGCCGGCGTTGAGCAGGTTGCGGATGTCCTGCACGGTGCGCACGCCACCGCCCACGGTCAGCGGGATGAACACCTGGCTGGCCATGCGTTCCACGGTGTGCAGGGTGGTGTCACGGCCCTGGTGGCTGGCGGTGATGTCGAGGAAGGTGATCTCGTCGGCGCCCTGCTCGTTGTAGCGGCGGGCGATCTCCACCGGATCGCCGGCATCGCGGATGTTCTCGAACTTGACGCCCTTGACCACGCGGCCATTGTCCACGTCCAGGCAGGGGATGATGCGTTTCGCCAGCGCCATGACTGCGTCCTCAGACCTTGAAGTTGTCGCACAGCGCCTGGGCTTCGGCGACGTCGAGGGTACCCTCGTAGATCGCCCGGCCGGTGATGGCGCCGATGATGCCCGGGCTGCGGGCGTCGAGCAGGTTCTGGATGTCACCCAGGTTGTGGATGCCGCCGGAGGCGATCACCGGGATGCTGGTGGCTTCGGCCAGGGCGCGGGTGGCCGGGACGTTGCAGCCCTGCATCATGCCGTCGCGGGCGATGTCGGTGTAGACGATGGCGCTGACGCCATCGGCCTCGAAGCGGCGGGCCAGGTCGGTGACCTGCAGCTCGCTGACCTCGGCCCAGCCGTCGGTGGCGACGAAACCGTCCTTGGCATCCAGGCCGACGATGACCTTGCCGGGGAAGGCGCGGCAGGCCTCACCAACGAATTCCGGCTGCTTGACCGCCTTGGTGCCGATGATCACGTAGCTGACGCCGGCGCGGACATAGTGCTCGATGGTCTCCAGCGAGCGAATGCCGCCGCCGATCTGGATCGGCAGGCCGGGATAGCGCTTGGCGATGGCGGTGACCACCTCGCCGTTGACCGGCTGGCCTTCGAAGGCGCCGTTGAGATCGACCAGGTGCAACCGGCGGCAGCCGCCGTCGACCCACTGGGCGGCCATGGCCACGGGATCGTCGGAGAATACGGTGGAGTCTTCCATGCGCCCCTGGCGCAGGCGGACACAGGCGCCGTCCTTGAGGTCGATGGCGGGGATGATCAGCATGGCAATACCTTGGGCTCTCGGGGTGAGGGCGATCTAGGGCTTTTCCAGCGCCCAGATGTCGCTTTCCAGGCTGTCGACGCGTTCCCTGAGCAGGGCCTGCACGTCGGCAACCGCCTTGTTGTAGTACAGCGGCCCGCACTCGCGGGCGAAGAAATCCAGCAGTTCCTCGACTTCGAAACGCCCCAGGCGGACCTCGAAGCTATCGTCCAGCAGGCTTTGCAAGGCCGTGACCAGCCGCTGGGTCTGCTCGGGCTCGAGCGTCACCAGCGGCGCGGGCGGCTTGCGCGCCATTACCAGCGGCCGTCCCAGGCGAGGAAGTTGGCATAGAGCTGCAGACCGCAGTCGGCGCTCTTCTCGGGGTGGAACTGGGTGGCGAAACGCGAGCCGTCGGCCAGGGCGGCGGCGAAGTCCAGGCCGTAGCGACCGCGACCGACCACCTGGCGCGGATTGCCGGCCTCGACATAGAAACTGTGGACGAAATAGAAGCGGGCGCGATCGGGGATGGCGTGCCAGAGCGGATGGTCGAGCACATGGCTGACCTCGTTCCAGCCCATGTGTGGCACCTTGAGGGCCTCGCCCTCTTCCTGCATGCCGCCCGGGAAGCGCCGCACGGCGCCGGGGAACAGGCCGATGCAATCCACGCCGCCGTTCTCTTCGCTGCGCTGCATCAGCGCCTGCATGCCGACGCAGACGCCGAGGAAGGGTCGATCCTGGCTGACTTCGCGCACCAGCTCATCGATGCCCTGGCGGCGGATCTCGGCCATGCAGTCGCGGATGGCACCGACGCCGGGCAGCACGATGCGGTCCGCCTCGCGGATCACCGCGGGATCGCCGGTCACCAGCACCTGATGGCTACCGGCGTGCTCCAGGGCCTTGGCCACGGAGTGCAGGTTGCCCATGCCGTAGTCGATGACGGCTACCGTCTGCATCACAGGCACCCCTTGGTGGAGGGCATGACACCGGCCATGCGCGGGTCCTCGGCGAGGGCCATGCGCAGGGCGCGGCCGAAGGCCTTGAACACCGTCTCGATCTGGTGGTGGCTGTTGACGCCACGCAGGTTGTCGACGTGCAGGGTCACCTGGGCGTGATTGGTGAAGCCCTGGAAGAATTCGAGGAAGAGGTCGACGTCCATGCGGCCCACGGTGGCGCGGGTGAAGGGCACGTTCCAGTGCAGCCCGGGCCGGCCGGAAAAGTCGATGACCACGCGCGACAGGGCTTCGTCCAGGGGCACATAGGCATGGCCGTAGCGCTGGATGCCCTTCTTGTCGCCAACGGCCTTGGCGAAGGCCTGGCCGAGGGTGATGCCGATGTCTTCCACCGTATGGTGGTCGTCGATGTGCAGGTCGCCGCGGCAGTGGATGTCGAGGTCGATCAGGCCGTGGCGGGCGATCTGGTCGAGCATGTGCTCGAGGAAGGGCACCCCGGTGTCGAAGCGCGCTGCGCCAGTGCCATCCAGGTCCAGGGATACCTTGACCTGGGTTTCCAGGGTGTTGCGCTCGACGGTTGCCTTGCGTTCGGCCATAGCCTGCTCCGCGAAAATCGGTGGGCGAAAGGGCCGATATTATAGGCGCGCGGGGGCTGGATCGAAAGCGCGGCGGGACGGGCGTCCCACCGCGAGGGGCGCCCTCTTCGGGCGCCCGCTGCCGCTGAGCTGAACGAGTAGTTAGCTGAACAGCGCGGCAGTTTTCTGCAGGGTGATCCAGATACCCCAGGCCAGCGGGATGCCTACGGCCAGCCAGGCGGCGATGGCCAGCGGCTTGGTCTTGGGATCGGCGCTCCATTCCAGTACCTGGACACTGCCGGCGCTGCTGTCATGGCTCTTGGCGCGCTCGACGGCGAGTTCGGCTTCGGTCATGAAGTGCTTGTCGGCGACCGGACGCACCAGCAGGTTGCAGATGAAGCCCAGCACCAGCAGGCCGGCCAGGATGTACAGGGTGATGTCGTACACCTGGGCGCGGGGGATGCCCATGCTCAGCTGGTATTCGCGCAGGTAGTTGACCAGCACCGGACCGAAGACGCCGGCGGCGGCCCAGGCGGTGAGCAGGCGACCGTGGATGGCGCCGACCATCTGGGTACCGAACAGGTCGGCGAGGTAGGCCGGCACGGTGGCGAAACCGCCGCCGTACATGGACAGGATCAGGCAGAAGGCGAAGACGAACAGCGCCACGCTGCCCAGGTGACCGGTCCAGGGCACGATGGCATAGAGCACGAAGCCCAGGGTGAAGAAGACGAAGTAGGTCATCTTGCGGCCGATGTAATCGGAGAAGGATGCCCAGAAGAAGCGCCCGCCGATGTTGAACAGGCTCAGCAGACCGGTGAAGCCGGCGGCGATGGCGGCGATCTGCTTGAGCTGGTCGGCGCTGAGTTCACCGTAGGTCAGCCCATTGCCCAGCAGACGACCACCGAAGACTTCCTGCAGCAGCGGCGACGCCATGCCGAGGATACCGATACCAGCGGTGACGTTCAGGCACAGCACGGCCCAGACCAGCCAGAACTGCGGGATGCCCCAGATCTTGCTCACGTGCACGTGGCGATTGGTGATCATGTTGCTGCCGGCCTTCTTGGTGGAAGGCGTCCAGCCGGCGGGCTTCCAGCCAGTCGGCGGTACGCGGTAGCCCAGGGCGCCGCTCATCATGAAGACGAAGTAGATCACCGCCATGACCAGGAAGGTCTGCCAGACACCGATTTCGGTGGCCGAAGCGAAGTGACGCATCAGGGCATCGGCCAGGGGAGCACCCACCATGGCGCCGCCACCGAAGCCCATGATCGCCATGCCAGTGGCCATGCCGCGCTTGTCCGGGAACCACTTGATCAGGGTCGACACCGGCGAGATGTAGCCCAGGCCCAGACCGATACCGCCGATCACCCCCGAACCCAGCCACAGCATCCAGATCTGATGGGTGTAGATGCCCAGAGCGGAGATCAGCAAACCACCGCACCAGCACAGCGCCGAGACGACACCGGCCTTGCGCGGACCGGCATGCTCCAGCCAGCCACCGAACAGGGCGGCCGAGCAGCCGAGGAAGATGAAGAACAGGGTGTAGATCCAGCCGAGCTGGGAGATCTTCCAGTCGCAGGTAGCGCTGAAGATCTGCTCGAAGAAGCCCATTTCCACCGGGCAGGCCACGGCGGCGGTGATGCCGATGGCCTTGGACAACGGCAGCCAGAACACCGAGAAGCCATAGGCCATGCCGATGCACAGGTGGATGGCCAGCGCCGCCGGCGGTACCAGCCAGCGGTTGAAGCCAGGCTTGGCAACGATGCGTTCCTTGGACAGGAAGGCCGGTTGCGGCGAGGCGCCGGCACCAGCGGTGAGAGTACTGCTCATGGGTATAGCCCTTTTCGAGTGTAAAGCGGCAAGCCGGTGGACATTCCTTGCACGTCTCCACGGGGAAGAGTCAAAGAAAAGGCGTCAACCAACTGTAGGTGCGCGACATTAAAGCGCACCCCTGGCCAACTGCCAGCCTTTCTCATTTGGCAAGGTACGGGCGGCATCAGTTGTCCGACGAAACGGGGGATCACCACTGCTGTCACAGGCCCGACACCTCGATGTCATCAGGGCCAGCCCAAGCCCTTATACTGGCCAGTCGTGCCATCGCCCGTCGGAACAGGAATTTCCTCGCCATGAAAGCTTTCGCCAAAGTGCTGGGTATCGTTCTCGTCGGCCTGCTGCTCCTGCTGGTCGCCGTAGGCTTCGCCCTCACCCACCTGGTCGACCCCAACGACTACAAGGACGAGATTCGCCAGCTGGCGCGCGACAAGGCCAACGTCGACCTGCAGCTCAAGGGCGACATCGGCTGGAGCCTGTTCCCCTGGCTGGGCGTCGAACTGCACGACGCCACCCTGGCCAGCGCCGCCACCCCGGACCGCCAGCTGGCCCAGGTGCAGCGGCTGATCCTTTCGGTGCGCCTGCTGCCGCTGCTGCTGCGCCGCGACCTGGAGATGAGCGACATCAAGATCGACGGGCTGGACCTCACCGCCAGCCGTGACGATCAGGGCCGCAGCAACTGGGCCGAGATCGGCCGCCCCGCCCCTCAGCCTGGCCAGCACGAAACGCCCGCCAACACCCCGGCCGACGATTCGGCGCCCACCGAGCCGAAGAGCGCTCGCCAGCCGCTCAAGCTCAACGTCGAGAGTCTCACCGTGCGCAACTCGCGCATCGAGTACAGCGATGCCCAGAGCGGTGCCCGCTACGCCTTCGAAGGCATCGACCTGGAAACCGGCGCCATCTACGCCGGCACGCCCATCCCACTCAAGCTGGCCGGCACCGCCAGCACCACCCAGCCGCCGGTGAACGCCACCGTGCAGCTCAGCGGCGAATTCCGCTTCGATCCGGCTAGCCAGCAATACGCCCTGGACAATCTCCAGCTCACCGGTGACGCCACGGGCGAGCCCTTCAACGGCAAGCTGGTCAACTATTCCGCCAGCGGCCAGTTGGCCGTCGACCGTCGCGCCCAGACCGCCGAATGGACCAGCCTCAAGCTCACCGCCAACGAACTCAAGGCCCTGGGCGATCTCAAGCTGACCGGTCTCGAAACCGCGCCCCAATTGACCGGCGGCCTATCCATCGCCCGCCTGGACCTGCGCGCCTTCCTCACCGGCATCGGTGTCGAGCTGCCGGCCATGGCCGACGACAAGACCCTGCAACGCTTCGAGATGAATGCCCAGCTGCAGGCCAGCCGCAACGCCCTGGTACTGAACGACTTCAACTTCAACCTGGACGACAGCACCCTCAAGGGCCGCGTCGCCCTGGACGACATCGCCCGCCGCGCCCTGCGCGTCCAGCTCAGTGGCGACACCCTGGACCTGGACCGCTACCTGCCGGCCAAGGCTGCCGCCGCGCGTCAGGCCAACCAGGCGCGGGAAGCGGAAGTCGCCCAGGTCGATGCCACCGCCACCCAGGGCAACTCGCCGCTGCCGGAAGCCCCCACCCAGCACGCCTGGAGCCAGGAGACGCTGCTACCGGTGGAGCGCCTGCGCAGCCTGGATGCCGACGTCGACCTGAGTCTGCAGGGCCTGACCCTCAACCGCCTGCCCTTCGAGAACGCCAGCCTCAAGGCCAAGGCCGCCGCCGGCCAGCTGCAGCTGAGCGCTCTGGAAGGGGAACTCTTCGGTGGCCACTTCCAGGCCAACGGCGCCCTCGACGTACGCGGCGCGCAGCCGCAACTGACCGCCCAGGAACGCATCAAGGGCGTGCCGGTGGAACGCATCCTCCAGGCCCAGGGGCAGAAGCCGCCGGTGGAAGGCCTGCTCGACCTGGACGCCGACCTGCGCAGCAGCGGCGCCAGCCAGCGCGCGTTGATCGACAATCTGGGCGGCACCGCCCGCTTCGCCCTGCGCAACGGCCAGTTGATCGACGCCAACGTGGAAAGCCAGCTGTGCCAGGGTATCGCCCTGCTCAACCGCAAGCCGCTGGAGCTGCCCCATGGCGGCCAGAACACCCCCTTCCGCCAACTGAGTGGCAGCCTCACCATCGTCAATGGCGTGGCGCGCAATCAGGACCTGAGCGTCAGCGTGCCGGGCCTGGCGGTGAAGGGCAGCGGCGACATCGACCTGCGCACCCTCGGCCTCGACTACCGCCTCGGCATCACCGTACAGGGCGACACCAATGCCGCTGCCGATCCTGGCTGCCAGGTCGGCGAGCGCTATGCGGACATCGAGTGGCCCTTGCAGTGCCGCGGCCCCCTGGAACTGGGTGCCAAGGCCTGCCGCCTGGATCGCGAGGCCATGGGCCAGATCATCGCCCGCGCCGCCGGCAATCGTCTGAACGAAAAAATCGAAGAGAAGCTCGGTGATAAAATCAGCCCCGACATCCAGAACGCCATCCGAGGGCTGCTGCAACGCCGATGACTGACGACGCCTTTGGTACCGCCGTACTGGCCTGGTACGACCTGCACGGGCGCAAGGACCTGCCCTGGCAGCAAGCCGTGACGCCCTATCGCGTCTGGGTCTCGGAGATCATGCTCCAGCAGACCCAGGTCGCCACTGTGCTGGGCTACTTCGACCGCTTCATGCAGGCCCTACCCACCGTCGAGGCCCTGGCCGCCGCCCCCGAAGACGAGGTGCTGCACCTCTGGACCGGCCTGGGCTACTACAGCCGTGCGCGCAACCTGCACAAGGCCGCCAAGACCGTGGTCGAGCGCCATGGCGGTGAATTCCCACGCAGCGTCGAGGCCCTGGCCGAGCTGCCCGGCATCGGTCGCTCCACCGCCGGTGCCATCGCCAGCCTGAGCCTGGGTATCCGTGCGCCCATCCTCGACGGCAACGTCAAGCGCGTCCTGGCCCGCTATACCGCCACCCCCGGTTACCCGGGCGAACCCGCCGTGGCCCGGCGCCTGTGGGAGGTGGCCGAGCGATTGATGCCCCACGAGCGGGTGGGCCACTACACCCAGGCGATGATGGACCTGGGCGCTACCCTCTGCACCCGCAGCAAACCCAGCTGCCTGCTGTGTCCGGTCAAGCCCGGCTGCCGCGCCCATCTGCTGGGCCAGGAAACCGACTTCCCCGCGTCCAAGCCGCGCAAGACCCTGCCGCAGCGGCACACCCTGATGCCACTGTTCGTCAACGACGACAACGCCGTGCTGCTGCAGCGTCGGCCTTCCACCGGTCTCTGGGGCGGCCTCTGGGGACCACCGGAAGTGGCCGACGAAGCCGAGCTCCTGGCCCTCGCCCAACGCCAGGGCCTGAGCGTCGACGAACGCCAGGCGCTGCCCGGCCTGGTGCATACCTTCAGCCACTTCCAGCTGGCCATCGAACCCTGGCTGGTGCAGGTGGACCATCGCCGCCACGCCGTGGCCGAGGGGGACTGGCTTTGGTATAACCTCGCCTCCCCGCCGCGCCTGGGCCTCGCCGCCCCGGTGCAGAAACTGCTCAAGCGCGCCGAGCAGGCGCTCAAAGGAGAATCCGCATGACCCGCACCGTGATGTGCCGCAAGCACAAGCAGGGGCTGCCCGGCCTCGACCGTCCGCCCTACCCCGGCGCCAAGGGCGAAGACATCTACCAGCACGTCTCCAAGCAGGCCTGGGAAGAGTGGCAGAAACACCAGACCATGCTGATCAACGAGCGTCGGCTGAACATGATGAACGCCGAGGATCGCAAGTTCCTCCAGGCCGAGATGGACAAGTTCCTCTCCGGCGAAGACTACGCCCAGGCCGAGGGTTACGTGCCACCAAGCGCCTGACCAACCGCTAAGCGCCCGAAAAATCTAAATTTTTTTCGGCTCGCTGTTGACACAAGGTCGAGAAACGCTTTTAATGCGCCCCGTTGCCCAGGTAGCTCAGTTGGTAGAGCAGGGGATTGAAAATCCCCGTGTCGGCGGTTCGATTCCGTCCCTGGGCACCAAGACACACCTCCAAGGTGCAATGGCATCTGGAGAGCAGAGAAACCGGCCTAGCGCCGGTTTTTTTGTGCCTGTGCAATTTGGGACTGGCGCCCTGCCCTTTCCCACCCCTCCCAGCACGCCAACGCCCGTGCCAGAGGCCTTGCTCTCGATTCAAAATCGCCTGGCACCCTTGACTCTCTACCCACTTCAGACTTTGTAATGGTTTGGCGTCCCCCAACAGCAATCCCTTTCGGAGTCAGTACCATGAGCAGTTGCAGCGCCAAGCATCACGCCAATCACAGCCATCAACATGGGCCGAATTGCGGACACACCGCCATCGAGCACGACGGGCACGTCGACTATCTTCACGACGGCCACCTGCACCACATGCATGGCGATCACGTGGACGAGCACGTCCTCGCCGTCAGTGCCACCAATCCCGACCAGTGCACCCACGGCCAAAGCAGCGGCCATGCGGCCGATCACGTCCATGGTCCCGATTGCGGCCACGAAGCCGTCCCCCATGGCGATCATGTCGACTACCTGGTGGATGGCCGCCTGCACCACGTCCACGACGGCCATTGCGACGACCACGGCCCGGTGACCCTGGTCGACTGAGGTCGCGGGCGCTGTCGGGCGCTTCAGACGCCCAGGCAGCGCCAACCATCCTCATGCCGAGACCTGCGCAGCTGGCGGCCCAGCTTCGCCGATATGAACCGCCAGCCAGACGCTGATAACAGCAGGATCGGTATAGGTCACCCAATGTTCGGTGTGCGCCGGGATGAATAGCGTATCGCCCGGCCGCAGCGCGACTTCCCGGCCCTCCAGAGCGACCCGCGCCGCACCCGCGAGCAGCAGTACCCATTCGTCGTGCGGCTGTTGGTAGGGAGCCTCCGGGGGCGTGGTCTGGCCCTGTGAGAGAATGCGTTCGAGGCGGCAGCCGGGGCGATCGAGCAGGGTGGTGAACACCTCCGCCGTGATCGCCTCGGGCAGGTCGATGAAGAGATTGGTCATGACGTTTTCTCGGCTGGTGTCGGCAAGGTCGTGCGTGCTCCAGCGAGCCTGCAACCGTCGCGTCGTCCACTCAAGCGCCAGTTGCAGGCCCTTGTCCATCCTCCAGCGCTCGCCCTGGCCGATAAATACCAGCAAGAGTGGGAACGGCCAGACCTTTTCATCGAGTCGTCACCCACGTGGCGAGATTTTCAGCGATGATCGGCAGCGCGACCGGTGGCCTCTCTAAACTGCCGATCGCGGCTGCCCCTCCGCGCGAATGCGACCGGGCGGCCAATCCTCGCTGAAGGCGCAAGGAGGCGCTCGCTGAATGCCCAATCGTTCGATTACCTGCATGAATCAGCCCTTACCCGTCCTGCCCCACGCCGGCACCCAGGTACGCAAGACCCCGACCACCGAGCCGGCGCCGCCTCTCTGGCTGAGCCTGCTCGAAGGCGTCAGCCGGTGGCTCAACCGACTGTTCCTCGGCCTGGTCCTAGCGCTGGTCGTTTTTACCTTCTGGCACTGGTGGCAGGGATGAAGCGACGCCTGGATCAACTCGAACTGGTGATCCTGATGTGCGGCATCGGCCTGCTGGCGCTGGCCCTGATCGTCGCCGTGAGCATTCAAGGGCTGGACTGGGGTTGAGCCGGTCTTACCAGACCTTTACCTGGCCTGACGCCCGCTGACAGCCAAAGGTGTTTCATGGTGACGCGGCCCAACGAGCGCCGCGAGGAGAACACCATGGCACCCCGAGCGTCGTTGATACTGCTGTTGACCGCCACCCTGACCGCCAGCGGCCTGGCCGCGGCGCACGAATATCCAGGCACCGAGCGCGCGCGCTGGGACGGCGCCAGCGCCGATACGGCTGGCTTCGTGCCGGTGGGCGAGTACCGGCGGCATCATCGGCATCATCCCTACTATCTGCGCGATCGTTATCCCTACAGCTATTACCAGCCCTACCCCCAGCCCGGCTACGGTGCGCCGCACTGGCGCCCCCTGCCACCCGGTTACTACCCCGCCCAGCCCGCCTATGAACCGCGCCCCTATTACGGACCGCCGCGGCATTGGTGAACCACTTGGCAGAGCCGAGTTCGGATGATGGCCTTTTGCGATGAGTCGCACAGGCAGGTATTGGCCAGAAGAGCAGAATGCCATCACCCACTAGGGCTTCCAGGGCTACCGACATGTACGAGAGAGACGATGTAATCTGCATGGCCTGCCTGGCGACCATGGCTGCGGCCTTCACCGGCTTCATCATGGTAATGGCGCTGCTGTGATCTCCAGATGGACGAAACCCCGCGGAGGCGGGGTTTCGTAGGCGGTATGGCGCGATCCTAGATGGGACGACTGCCATATTTGCTGTCGGGCTTCTTGGGCGGGTCGGCCACCACGTTGGCGTCGATTTCCTGCACCTTGCCACCTCGCGCCAGGAATTCCTGCATGGCTCTTTCCAGGGCTTCCCGTTCGCGCTGCTTGGCTTCTACCGAGGGCAGTTCCTCGGGCTCGGCTTCACGCTTCTTCTTGGCCTTACCGCCAGTCGCAGGCGCTTCGCTGTCGTTGTCGCTGCTCTCTTCCGACTCGGCGTCTTCGGTCGCCGCGGCGAAATCGTCGTTATCGCCCTCTTCTTCCGCGCCTGTCTCCAGGTCGTCCTGTTCCAGTTCTTCGTCGCTCATAAACCGCCTCCAAACACATTGGGAAAATCGGGCCGCGCGTTTTGACGCGACCTCCTAAGAAAAATTCCTGGCTATTCGCCTTGCAGCGTCGCGATCACGCGACGCGCCCCACCCTGATCGCGATGCTCGCCCAGGTAGATGCCCTGCCAGGTACCCAGGGCCAGGCGGCCCTGCTCCACCGGCAGGCTGAGGCTGCACCCGAGCAGACTGCTCTTGAAATGCGCGGGCAGATCGTCCGGGCCTTCGTAGTCGTGTTCGTAACCCGCCTGCCCCTGGGGCACCAGCCGGTTGAAGAACCGCTCGAAGTCACGCCGTACTGCCCCATCGGCATTCTCGTTGATGGTCAGGGAGGCCGAGGTGTGTTGCAGCCAGAGGTGCAACAGGCCGATTCGGCAGCGGCTCAGCTCAGGCAGCTGATCCAGCACCTCATCGGTGATCAGATGGAAGCCCCGCGCGCGTGCGCGCAGGGCAAAGGTCCGCTGCAGCCACATGAGCAATCACCGCTGATCGATAGGCGCGCGCATTCTAGCGCGACGCTCGGAAAAGCAAAGCGGTGAATGCTCACCGCTGGCGTGCAGTCTAGACACAGCACGACGGCGGTTGTTCCAGCCGTATGGCAGACGTGAAAAAGGCGCCTCGCGGCGCCTTTTTCGGCAGAGTCGGGCTTACAGGTTGTAGCCGCGCTCGTTGTGCAGGGTGAGGTCCAGACCCACGGTCTCTTCTTCCTCGTTGACTCTCAGGCCCATGACCACGTCCAGCACCTTGAGGATCACGAAGGTGACGATACCGGTGTAGACGATGGTGAAGGCCACGCCCTTGAACTGGATGAAGAGCTGGGCACCGATGTCGGTCACGGTACCGAAGCCACCCAGGGCTGGTGCCGCGAAGACGCCGGTCAGCAGGGCGCCGACGATGCCGCCGATGCCATGCACGCCGAAGGCATCCAGGGAATCGTCGTAGCCCAGCTTGCGCTTGAGGCTGGTGGCGCAGAAGAAGCACAGCACGCCAGCGGCCAGGCCGATGATCAGGGCGCCCATGGGGCCGGCGGTACCGGCGGCCGGGGTGATGGCGACCAGGCCAGCGACCACACCGGAGGCGATGCCCAGGGCGCTCGGCTTACCATGAGTGATCCACTCGGCGAACATCCAGCCCAGGGCGGCAGCGGCGGTGGCGATCTGGGTGGTCAGCATGGCCATGCCGGCGGTGCCATTGGCGGCAGCGGCGGAACCGGCGTTGAAGCCGAACCAGCCGACCCACAGCATGGCGGCGCCGACCAGGGTGTAGCCCAGGTTGTGCGGGGCCATGGGAGTGGTCGGGTAGCCCTTGCGCTTGCCCAGTACCAGGGCCGCGACCAGACCGGCGACACCGGCGTTGATGTGCACCACGGTACCGCCGGCGAAGTCCAGCACGCCCCAGTCCCACAGCAGACCGCCGTCACCGCTCCAGACCATGTGGGCGATGGGGGCATAGACGAAGGTGAACCACAGGCCGGTGAAGACCAGCATGGCGGAGAACTTCATGCGCTCGGCGAAGGCACCGACGATCAGCGCCGGGGTGATGATGGCGAAGGTCATCTGGAAGGTGACGAAGACACTTTCCGGGAACAGCGCGGTGGCCGAGGTGACGGCGTCGTGCTGCAGGCTGGACAGGAAGGCCTTGCCCAGACCACCGATGAAGGAATTGAAGTTGGTGACGCCCTTCTCCATGCCGGTGGTGTCGAAGGCCAGGCTATAGCCGTAGAGCATCCACAGAATGCTGACGAGACCGGTGATGGCGAAGCACTGCATCATCACCGAGAGAACGTTCTTGGCGCGGACCATGCCGCCGTAGAAGAGTGCGAGGCCGGGAATGGTCATGAACAGCACGAGTGCCGTCGAGACCAGCATCCAGGCGGTATCGCCGCTGTTGATGGCAGGGACAGGGACCGCAGCCGCTTCCTGGGCCATGGCCAGGCCCGGCAGCGCTACGAAAGACATGAGGGCTCCTAGCCCTGCGTACGTGCGCAGAGTCATCGTTGTTTCTCCTGGGGCTCGTTTGGGGTTGGGCTGTCGGTTTAAATCGTCAGATGGCGTCTGTGTCGGTTTCGCCGGTACGGATGCGGATGGCCTGCTCGAGGTTCACCACGAAGATCTTGCCGTCGCCGATCTTGCCGGTGTTGGCGGCCTTGGTGATGGCCTCGATGACCCGGTCGAGCTGATCGTCGGCGATGGCGACGTCGATCTTGACCTTGGGCAGGAAATCGACGACGTATTCAGCGCCGCGATAGAGTTCGGTATGGCCCTTCTGGCGGCCGAAGCCCTTGACCTCGGTAACGGTGATGCCTTGCACACCGATCTCGGACAGCGACTCACGCACGTCGTCGAGCTTGAATGGCTTGATGATGGCGGTGACTAGTTTCATGAACTTCTCCCGATTGAGTGGACTTGCCCCAGGAAAACAAACCCCGGCCCAAGTCTAGCGCAGTGACCGTCTGTTTAACCGCCGACGTGTGATCGCCGTGGTCGTGGCAGAAGCGGCCGTGGCGCGCCTCTGGCCAGGCGCCCTCCGACGCCCGTGTTTGAATCGGCAGTAGCAGAAAGCTTGCCAGTTTTGCGAACGGGTACGGATTCCGCGGGCCGCACGCTTCGCGCGCCACTTGACGGGGCAGATTCGCCACGGGCGGGCAAGACTTTGCACCAATACCGATCATCCCTGGCAGCAGACTCGCACCGAAGCAGTGCAAGACCTGCCAGGCGGGTGCCGGAAGGCGCTGTGCTACACTCGGGCTTTTGATCCGGCAGGGGATGACCATGTCTACGACCCGTTCGTTGTTCGATTCCCTGACTCAGCAGGCCAGCCGGCTGTTCGGTCAGGATTCGCCGTTGCCCAAGGCGGAGATCGAGAGCCAGTTCAAGGCACTGCTGCAGGGCGCCCTGGCCAAGCTCGACGTCGTGAGTCGCGAGGAATTCGATGCCCAGATGGCGGTACTGGCACGCACCCGCGCCCGGCTGGAAGCCCTCGAACTGCGCCTGACCGAACTGGAGCAGGCCCAATCCGGCAGCGTCACCCCGCCGGTGACCCCGGCCACGGACGTCGCACCCGCCGACTGATCCGTATCGGCTGCGCCAGGATGGCGCAGTCTTCGACTGGCGCACTGCGATCAAGGAGAGATCATGTCGCTTGCCCTCGTTCATGCCCGCGCCCAGGTGGGCGTAGAAGCTCCACCGGTAGTCGTCGAGGCACATCTAGCCAACGGCCTGCCTGCCCTGACTCTCGTCGGCCTGCCGGAAACGGCGGTGCGCGAAGCCAAGGATAGAGTGCGGAGCGCCATCCTCAATGCCGGCTTCGAATTCCCCAGCCGCCGCATCACGCTCAATCTCGCCCCGGCCGACCTGCCCAAGGACGGTGGACGCTTCGACCTGGCCCTGGCCATCGGCATCCTTGCCGCCAGCGGACAGCTGCCGGCCCAGGCACTCGACGGCTATGAATGCCTCGGTGAGCTGGCGTTGTCAGGTGCAGTGCGACCGATCCGCGGCGTGCTGCCCGCAGCCCTCGCCGCCCGTGCCGCCGGACGGGTACTGGTGGTGCCCCGCGCCAATGCCGAGGAGGCCTGCCTGGCCAGTGGCCTGCAGGTGCTGGCGGTGGATCATCTGCTGGAATTCGCCGGCCACCTGAGTGGTCAGGCACCCCTTGCCCACTATCAGCCCAGCGGCCTGCTGCGCACGCCTTTGCCCTATCCGGATCTGGCGGAAGTCCAGGGGCAGCAGGCCGCCAAGCGCGCCCTGGTGGTGGCCGCAGCGGGTGCCCACAATCTATTGCTGGCCGGTCCACCGGGAACCGGCAAGACGCTGCTCGCCAGCCGTCTGCCCGGACTGCTGCCGCCCCTGGACGAGGACGAAGCCCTGCAGGTGGCCGCCATCCATTCGGTGGCCGGTCCCGAGCCGCTGGAACATTGGCCGCAGCGACCGTTTCGCCAGCCGCACCATTCGGCGTCCGGCCCAGCCCTGGTCGGCGGCGGCAGCCGGCCAGGTCCGGGCGAGATCACCCTGGCCCACCGCGGCGTGCTGTTTCTCGACGAATTACCGGAGTTCGACCGCAAGGTGCTGGAGGTACTGCGCGAGCCGTTGGAGAGTGGCGAGATCGTCATCGCCCGGGCGCGCGAGCGCGTGCGCTTTCCGGCGCGCTTCCAATTGGTAGCGGCGATGAATCCCTGCCCCTGCGGCTATCTCGGCGATCCCACCGGGCGGTGTCGTTGCAGCCCGGAGCAGGTGCAGCGCTATCGCGCCAAGCTCTCCGGCCCCTTGCTCGACCGGATCGATCTGCATCTAACCGTGGCCCGGGAGAATCTGCGCCTGGGCGCTTCGCCCGTTGCCGAACTCACCACGGCGGAGGCCGCCCGTCAGGTGGCAGAGGCACGGGCCATCCAGATGGCACGCCAAGGGCGACCGAACGCGCTGCTCGGGCTGGATCAGCTGCACCAGGTTTGTGCATTGAGTGAGGCGGATCAACGCTGGCTGGAGGGCGCAGGCGAGCGGCTCAATCTATCGCTGCGTGCCCTGCACCGGGTCATAAAGGTGGCCCGGACCCTGGCCGACCTGTCAGGTCAAGCCGAGATCCAGCGAGCGCAACTGGCGGAGGCGCTGCAATATCGACCAGCCCACTAGCGGCCGGCGTCTTCGCGGTAAAGCCGGGGCGGATCCTGTAGCCGATCCCGTAGCGCCTGGTTCTCCTGCGCCAGCTCGAAACACATGGCCCGCCACTGGTGAGCCAGTTCGCGATAGTCGTCCCGCTCCGCGCGCAGCGTGCTCAGCATGCGCTCGACGGCCTGCACCGCCTCGTTGGATACGCCCATGTCACCCCTCCTCTTGCACTGTATTTGCATACAGTAGTCAGAGTATTGCCGGCCGGCAAGCGCCTTAGTGAGCAGAATGGAAAAAGGGAGGCCGAGGCCTCCCTTTTTCCATTACCTAGGGATTCTCAACTGAAGCGACCGACCTCGGCGCTCAGGTCTTCGGCCAGGTGGCGGAGTTCGCCCGCGGTGCCCGCCAGGACCTCGGCGGCGTCGCGTTGGGCGGCGTTGTCCACGGCGATGGCCTGGATGTTACGGCTCAGAGCGGTGGCGGTGGTGCTCTGCTCGGCGGTGGCCTGGGCAATGCCGGAGAATTGCTCCACCGCTTCGGCGACCTGCTGGTCGATGCTGCGCAGCGCCTGGGCGACATCGGCGTTGCGCGCCAGGCCTTGCTCCATGAGGCGATTGCCTTCGTCGATGGCGCCCATGGCCCGCTGGGTTTCGTCCTGCACCGCGCCGATCATCTGGGAGATCTCACGGGTGGCGGAGCTGGTGCGGCCGGCCAATTGACGGACTTCATCGGCGACCACGGCGAAGCCACGGCCCTGCTCGCCAGCGCGGGCGGCTTCGATGGCGGCGTTGAGCGCCAGCAGGTTGGTCTGCTCGGCGATGCCACTGATGACACCGATGATCCCACCGATCTGCTGGGAACGATCGTCCAGGCCCTTGATGAGTTCGGCAGTGCTCGACAGGGAATCGGCGATCTGCTCCAGCGCGCCCGAGGCGCCCTGCATGGCCTGGGTGCCGGTGCGGGTCTGTTGGGCGTTTTCCTGCACCAGGCGCTCGGTGCGCTGCATGCCGTCGGCGATGTTCTGGGCGGTGGCGCTGAATTCCTCCACGGCGCTGGCCATGCTGTCGATCTGGGTGGACTGCTCGGCGGAGCGACGCAGGGTCTGGTCGGAGAGCTGGCTCAGTTCCTGGGAGCGCTCGGTGACCGCGCGGGAGGAGCCACGGACCTGCTCGACGGTGGTGGCCAGGGCATCGGCCATCTGGTTGAAGCTATGGGCGAGTTCGCCGATCTCGTCGTTGCTGCGAGCGTCGACCCGCACGCTGAGCTGGCCGCGGCCGAGGGCCTGGGCGCGTTCCACCAGTTGGGCCAGCGGGCTGAGCTTGCGGCGCAGTAGGACGACGGAGGCGGCCACGGCCAGCAGCAGGGCGATCAGGCTGCCGATGGCCAGGCGCAGGCCGACGGCATGGACCGGGGCGTCGAGTTCCGCCTTGGGGAGGGTGGCGACCACGGTCCAGCCTTCTCCGACGACGGGGGCCATGACGCTGAGGAAGTCCTGGTTGCCATCCTGCCAGCTGAGCTCGCGCTGCTTGGGGTCACGCTTGAGAGCGGCGAGCAATTCGTCGGTCTGCTTGGCGTTGGCCGGAGCGACCAGCCAGTTGCCTTGTTCATCGACCAGGGCCAGGGAGCCGGTCTCGCCGATGCGCAGCTGGCTCAGCTGGGCCAGTTGCTGGGCCTGGGCGTCGGTGTAGTCGAAGCCGACGAAGAGCACGGCGATGACCTTGCCGGCGCCGTCGCGGACCGGGGTGTACTGGGTCATGTAGGAGCGCCCGAACAGCAGAGCGCGGCCCACGTAGTTCTGACCCTGCAGCAGTCCGGCATAGGCGGGATGCTTGCGATCGAGCTGGGTACCGATGGCGCGGCTGCCATCCTGCTTCTTGAGCGAGGTGGTGATGCGGGTGAAGTCGTCGCCGTCACGCACGAAGATGGTGGCGACGCCGCCGGTCAGCCGGGTGAAGTCGTCGACCTGGCTGAAGTCGCTGTTCAGCGCCTGACCGGCGAACAGCAGCGCGGGCGCCGTGGCGCTGCCCAGCGGCAGGCGCTCGCCGGACAGGCTCAGGCCGCCATCGAAGCGGCGCTCGAACAGATTGGCGAGGCGCTGGGTGCTGACCTTGAGGGTGCCGAGGAAGGTCTGCTGCTGGTCGGCGAGCAGACGGGCCTCGCTGCCGAGGTGCTTGCGCTGGGTGCCTTCGATGGACACGCTGAGGGCGTGCAGGGCGAACAGGCAACTACCGGCGATGACGATCATCAGTACCAGACTGAGGGCCAAGGCAAGTTGTCGGGCGATACTTTTACGACGAAGAGTGGACATGGCGGCTCCTGCGCGCCTGACTATCCGGTCGGCGCGTAGCATGACAAGGCGAAAGGGGCAGCTCTGGAGGCTGCTTGCCAGAAAGGTTCTCTGCCATTATCGGCGTCGCCCTGCGGAACTTCAGCTCTTTGTTAAATAGATTCACATATGACGACGCACGTCTGGCAGAGGCTGCTGCTGCAGCTCCTGCCGCAGGAACTCGGCCAGCCGCTTTAAACGGCCCTGGCCCCGGCGATTGCGCGGCCAGACCAGATAGTAGCCATCGCCACTGGCCACGGCGTCGGGCCAGGGCAGGGCGATGAGGCCGGCGGCCACGTCTTCGGCGAGCATCACCAGGTCGCCGATGGAGACGCCATAGCCACGGGCGGCGGCGGCCATGCCCAGTTCGAGGGTATCGAACACCTGACCGCCAGCCAGGGGCACCGCCTGGTCCAGCCCCATGGCCTGCAGCCAGCGCCGCCAGTCGCGGCGATCGAAGGTCGGATGCAGCAGCTCTTCGCGCTGCAGCCGGGCTACGTCCCAGGTGCCGCTGCGGGCGGCAGCCGGCGAGCAGACCGGTACCAGCCACTCCTCGAACAGGGGCACCACCTCCCACTCCGCTGGAAAGCGGCCATCGCCCAGCAGTACGGCGCAATCGAAGGGTTCGTGGAAGAAGTCGACGCGGTCGCTGGCCATCCAGACACTGGTGAGCTGGATGTCCAGCTGTGGATTGGCCTGACGGAAGCGCCCCAGGCGCGCCAGCAGCCAGCGCAACGACAGGCTGGTGGGTGCCTTCAGGCGCAGGGTGCCTTCTTCCACGGCGAGATTGCCGCAGGCCCGCGCCAGAGCCTCGAAGCCTTCGGTCAGCCCCGGCAGCAAGAGCTTGCCTGCTTCGGTCAGCAGCAGTTGCCGCCCGGCGCGCTCGAACAGGCGGCAGCCGAAGGTCTCTTCCAACGTCCGCACATGACGACTGACCGCGCTTTGGGTGAGCGACAGCTCCTGGGCGGCGCGGGTGAAGGAACCTTGCCGCGCGGCCGCCTCGAAGGCGCGCAAGGCATAGAGCGGCGGCAGTCGTGGGGCCGACTCAGACATGACTCAGACTCATGGGTACCATGGTTATTTTCCGATTGTGGGCGGTACGGCAGCAACGAACAATGAGTTCTTATCGCCGCTGGCGTCTGTCATCCCGCTCGAGATCGTCCCATGTCTTCGCCGCGTCACGAACTGCTCGCCCTGCTGCGCCTGGCCCTGCCGCTGATCGGTGCTCAGTTGGCCTACGTGGCCATGGTGTTCACCGATACCCTGATGATGGGACGCCTGGGGCCGGCGGCGTTGGCCGGAGGCGGCCTGGGCGCGGCGGTGTATTCCTTCGTCTCGGTGATCTGCGTGGGCGTGATCACCGCGGTGGCCAACCTGGCGGCGCTGCGCCGGGGCGCAGGCGATACCCAGGGCGTGGCGGCGGTGACGGCAGCCGGTATCTGGATCGCCGGGGTGCTGGCGGTACTGGCCGGCAGCCTGCTGTGGCACATCGAGCCGTTGCTGGCCCTGGCCGGTCAACCAGAGGACAGTCGCCAGGCCGCCGGGACCTTCCTGCGTTGCCTGGCCTTCGCTCTGCCCGGCCACCTGCTGTTCATGACCCTGCGCGGCTTCACCAGCGCCCTGGACCGCCCCGGCCCGGTGCTGGTCATCGTGCTCGGCGCCGCGGCACTCAACGCCCTGCTCAATCTGGCCTTGCTGCACGGCTGGGGCGGCCTGCCACGCCCTGGGCTGGCGGGCATAGGCGCGGTGACCGCGGTGGTGATGAACGGCGCGGCACTGTGCCTGGCGTTGCACATCGCGCGCCATCCGGCCTACGCCGTCTATCCCCTCGCCCACTATCTGCGTCGCCCGGAACGCCGCGCCCTGACCGATACCCTCGGCCAGGGCCTGGCGATCAGCGGTACCTATGCGGTGGAAGCCTGCCTGTTCCTGTCAGCGGCGCTGTGCATGGGCGCCCTGGGCGCCACCGCCCTGGCGGCCCATCAGATCGCCAATCAGCTGGTGTATCTGGTGTTCATGTTGCCCGCCGGACTCTCCTACGCCACCAGCATCCGTATCGGCCAGCACCAGGGCGCCGGGCGGCCTCGCGAAGCCTTGCTGGTGGGGCGGCTGGCCATCGGCGGCGGTGCGCTGGTGATGCTGGGCATCGCCCTGCTGTTCTGGTCCTTTCCCGGCTGGCTGGTGGGGCTGTTCCTGCCGGATGCGCAGAGCCCGGTGGCGGAACTGGCGCGCCAGCTGGTGCTGATCGCGGCGGTATTCGTGATCTTCGATGGTACCCAGAGCATCGCTCAGGGCGCCCTGCGCGGCATCCGCCAGGCACGGCTCGGCTTCTATGGTGGCTTGCTCTGCTACTGCCTGATCGGCGCCAGTGGCGCCTGGCTGCTGGGCGTCCAGCTAGGTATCGGCCCCCATGGCGTCTGGTGGGGCCTGGCATTTGGACTGGCCTGTGCGGCACTGCTGCTGACCGGTGCTTTCGAGTGGTTGATGCGCCAGCAATCAGCGGCCCGAGTAGCCGGGTTAAACCCTACAGACCTTGAGGTAGAGCGCTCCGGCATAGTGAGGTAGGATGACTGTCCAAGGAACGCCCTTTGTCCATCAAGCAGGGGGTAACGACAGGCCAGTCAGGATCATGCCGATGGAACGCTTCATAGTCGCTGACGACCATCCGCTCTTTCGCGATGGCCTGGTGCGTATCCTGCGCCAGGAATTTTCCGATCTCCATGTCGAGGAAGCCGGCACCCTGCAGCAGGCGCTCGACTTGGCCCGCCAGGGTGAGCCGCCGGCCGGCTTGCTGCTCGATCTGCTCTTCCATGGACAGGATCTGCGGCCCTCGCTGCACGCCCTACGCAGCGAATTCCGCCGCAGCTCCCTGATCGTCATCTCCATGCTGGAAAGCCCCGACGTCATCGACCAGGTGATGGCCGCGGGTGCCGATGGCTTCATCGGCAAGGGCCTCCCCCCGGCCACCATCGCCGCCGCCATTCGCAAGATCCGTGCTGGAGAATTCGTGGTGCAGGCGATGCCCAGCCGCCCGGCCGATACCCATGCCGGCGGCGCCCTGAGCGCCTTGACGCCCCGTCAGCTGGAGGTGTTGCAAGGCCTGGTACAGGGGCTGAGCAACAAGGAGATCGCCCGCGAGCTCGGCATCTCCCCCTTCACCGTGCGCCTGCACGTGTCCTCGCTGCTGCGCGCCCTGGAGGTCAACAGCCGCTGCGCCGCCGTGGCCGTGGGCATGCAGGCCGGGCTCAGACCGGCGCTGCGGGAGCCGTCGACTCCAGCTTGAAGGTCCGCAGCAGCGCGCGCAGTTCGTGGGGCCGGACCGGCTTGGACAGGATCGGTACCCGCGGATCGTCGATGGCCTTTTGCACCTGGGCCACGTCGTGCCCGGAGATGACGATGGCCGGCACGTGCTGGCCCTGCAAGTCGCGCAGATAGGCCAGGCAATCGGCGCCCGAGGCGGTGCGGTCCAGGTCGAAGTCGGTGATCACCAGATCGCAGGGGGTGAAGCCTTCGGGAATTCCCGTGGCGGTCTGCACCTCGCAACCCCAATGGCGCAGCAGCGTCGCCGTGGCCAGCAGCACGCTGGCCTCGTCTTCGATCAGCAGGATGCGTAGGCCCGAGAGGGGTTGGGCGCTGGGCGACAGGCTGGGTAACCGCCTGGACGGCAGCTCACCGGCCACCGGTACCAGCCCTTCCAGGGCGACCAGGGTGCCCCATCCCCGGCGTGAACGGATGACCAGGCGCAGGCCGAGCAAGGTGGCGATGCGCTGGACGATGTTCAGCCCCAGCCCGACCCCTTCGATGTCCCGGTCGCGGTCCTCGCGTACCCGATAGAACTCTTCGCCCAGATGCGGCAGGTGCTCCGGCGCGATGCCACGGCCCTGGTCGTAGAGCACCAGGCTGCGCAGGGCACCGTGCCGTCGCACACCCAGCAGCACGGGCTTGCCCGCCGCGTACTTGAAGGCATTGGAGAGCAGGTTCTGCACCACGGTAGTGAGCAACGCCGGATCGCTGTTCACCTGCAGATGACTGGGCCTCAGCCGGATCTCCACCCCCGCCCGACTCGCCGCGGCGGCGTTCTGCTGCACCACGTCGGCGAGCAGCTCGTCCAGGTCCAGCGGCCGCACCTGGGGCCGCATCTGCTCCTGATCCAGGGTGTAGATGTCCAGCAGGGAGCGGAACAGCCCTTCCAGACTCTCCAGGGAGCGGTCGACGTTGTCCACCAGTTGCCGCTCCGCCGCGCCCAGGTTGGCATTGCGCAGGCAGGTGGTGAACAGGCCCAGGGCATGGATCGGC